>NZ_QYUQ01000002.1 GCF_003590835.1 Noviherbaspirillum sedimenti
GAGATTCGAGCTAGGCTAGAGGCGATGATTCTCAAGCGTAGGGGAGAAGTGCATGAAGCAAGGATTTCAGCCAAGTCACTGCATAAGGTATTCATTACACTTTGCGAGTCTGCCGGCATTTCCAGCAGCAACTATCCGTTCAATTCAAAGTCACTTGGACGTCGCTCATTGGAGCGATTCATGCACAAAGTAGCAAGCCAGAATTTGGTTGAGAGTACTGCGTCGCGTTATGGAAAAGATGCAATTAAGCGCCTGGCTACTGGCACTGGATACAGCAAGCATATCTACTCTATGGCGCCATACGATCTTGTGGGACTTGATGCTCACAAGCTCCATTGTTTTGGCACCGTGCAAGTGAATGGCCCTGCCGGTTCGAAGAGGGTCGCCATCGAGCGACTTTGGATCGTGCCAGTGTTGGAAGGGGATTGCGCAGCAATTCTCGGCTACAGCGTTGGTATCCGAACTGAATGCAATGCGGCCGTCATTGAGAATGCACTGATTTCGGCCATGTCCAAATGGAGTGCGAGAAAACCGAGCATTCCTGGGATGGAGTATCTGCCTGGGGCGGGGCTGCCGTCCGGAGTGTTTCCAGAACTCGCCGGGCGCGGATGGGCAACCCTGATGGTTGATAATGCGGCACCACACTATGCCAAGGCGGTGGCAGAACGTGCCCGTCGGCGTATCGGATGCTTCCTGAATTTCGGGCCAGTTGGCCACTGGGAACACCGGGGGGCATTGGAACGACTGATGGCAACCTTAGAAGCATACGGTTTTAGCCGCCTGCCATCATCGACAGGCTCATCCCCCGCAGATCCGAAACGTGACGACCCTGTAAGAAAGGCAATCGATCTGGGAATCGACTGGGAGCACCTTCTCGACTTGATCGATATTACGCTTGCGAATTACAACGTTACACCGCATGCGGCCCTCGGAAATCGCAGTCCGCTTAGCGTATTGCGGGATAAATACCATGAAGCCGCATCTCAATTTCTACCACGCTCACTACCACCGCCTAGTGCAGCCCAACCCGAACTTGGGATCGCAATTGAAACGCGGTTTGTAAGAGGCAATAAAGCAGCGGGGCGCCGGCCTTATATCGAGGTCGACCGGGTGCGCTATACCAGTCCCGTGTTGGCCAATGCAATGAGCATGATTGGCAAGCAGATCCGGCTTCATATTCGTGAAAGCGACTTGAGTACGATCGACGTCTACCTTGTGACCGGCGAATCCCTGGGCACGCTACGCGCCCAAGGCGTGTGGGGACGTTGCAAGCATTCACGCGAGCTGCGCAAGCAGTTTAATGCATTGGACGATGCCGGTGAACTCCTCAATTTACCTGGCTCCGATCCCGTTCAAAAAATGCTGGCGTACTACGCGGGAGCCGCTCTCAAACAAACGGAAAAGAATCGACTCAAAGTATCCCGTGCTGGGACAAAACTTGCCCATACCGCCCACAGCACAGGGAAATCGCTAGAGGAAGTCAAAGCGATGGAGCCGGCGAGGGCAATCGATATGGTCAGCGCCCCAGAAAAACTCCCTGCACCGTTGATCCAACGCCCCCGCTGGAAAGCCATTAACTCTTAGGCTTAAAAATGAATCTTAAGGCCCAAGAATGGAGACTCCGACGCAAATGGCAAAAACGCAGGGAAGTACGAATAGGTCAGAGGCAAAGCCCGTGCTGAGCCGAGTTTTTGATGAGCATCCAGTCATTCGCGATAGAGCGCGTCTACCGACGCCGCCAGTCAAGGCCGTGTTCGATGTAATCGAACGAACCATCTACCAGCGTGACCCCGGTTCCTCTTTCATTGCCCATCCAAGATTTGGAAAGACTTTTGCAATTCAGGTGCTCACCAAACAGGTTTGCGCCACATTCCCCCAAGTTCCTGTGATCATCATCAGTGCCAAAGGACACGCTCGCTTCTCTGAAGTCGCCTTCTATACCGAAATCTTGGAAAACTGTAAGCATTCCTTTTCTGGCGTGGGGAAGGTCTCTGCACGACGTTCTCGCTTGATTAATTATCTTTGGACGCTGAGCCAGGCCCGTAATAGCGACAGAATCGTCCTGTTTATCGATGAAGCACAAAACTGGGCAGAAGCAGAATTTTCTTGCCTGCGCGATCTATCAAATGACCTTGCGCTCAACGACGTCCGCGTGATTGCACTGCTTTTCGGACAAACAGAGCTTGCGTCGATCCGCACCGTGCTTTTGCAATCGAAGCGGACCGATCTAATCGGACGTTTCATGATGCAGCAGTTCGAATTTAAAGGCCTGACCTCGCTTTCTGACCTTGTTGAAACGATGGAGTGTTATGACGATGTCGAGATGTCGGAATATCCGGAAGGAAGCGGTATTTGTTATTCCGAATATTTTTTGCCGGCCGCTTTTCAAGGCGGCTGGCGGCTTTCCAAGGAAGCAGGGCGCTTATGGGCGCAATTCGAGCACGCCGCGCGTGAACACGGAGGGCTAAAACAAGTAGGCATGCACTGGGTCGCGGCTTGTATTCGCAGCTTCTTTGTTACCCATATCGGTGTCGACCATACTGGATTGACAGGCACTGATGCGGATTGGCGCCAGGCTGTCGCGGCGTCCTGTTTTGCCTTATCCCTGGGAGTGACCTATGACGCGGACCTACAGCTGCCCGTAAATGCATCGATCTTTCGTGAGGCGCGCCCAAATGATTACAGGTCAACCTAACGATGCCGCTTGGCGTGACGAATGGCGCAATCCGTTTGAAAGCCCTTTGTCCTTGCTATGGAAGTTTGCATGGGCAAACTGCCTCACCGCAGGCGAAATTTGCAAAGCGTTATTCGGCCGCAACCTGACTTCAAGCCTTGGAATGGCGGTGCATGGCAGAACGTTGCTGACGCCGACTTGGATTCGCCACGAGTATCCGTACAGCGGACCAGTCGCTACTGCAGTGGCCAATGGAGGCCTGGAGGAGTATACGAGGTACTGGGCTACTGCATTGGCTTCGGATGCTGCGATTCGCTATTGCCCCAAATGCATGCAGCGCGGATATCAAACTATTTTTGCGCAGCTCGATGGTTTGCAGCAATGCCTGATCCATGCGGAACCTCTGCTTGCTCACTGTACAAACTGTACTGCAGCGACACCGCGTTTTGCATTGGTGCCAGAAACGATGGATGCGCCTTGGCGTTGTCCTTCCTGCTTGCATCCATTTGGTGGCGTGTTTCAGCCAAGCGAATGGGTTACGACGCCTTCCGAAAAGGCGTGCATTTACGACGCATTTGAACCTATCGACCACTGGCTACGAAATCTTGAGCACGCATCGCTTGAATGGTCGGGGCAGAGGGAATGGCACGGTAGATGGCTGGCTGAACCATTGGGACACATGAAACGCATTATGACGTTTTCAGTATTACGTACCCTTGAACCTATTGACCTGCCAGATTCGTTCCTCGCAAAGCCAGACCGCTCGATGGCCATCACCGTTGGTAGTTCCGTACCAGACATATTGCTCGAAAGTCGACTGATCGAAACGCCTCCAGATAATCGGGGGCTAATAAGCATTTATAAATCAATACGGCGTTACCTTCGGAGGCGACTTGGACCATGTGCGCGTATTGACGATGGAATGACTAATGAAGATATCTTTTGGAAAGATCAAATTCTGAACCTGTCACGTAAGTTGTGCCCGCGAAAACAAGCGATGCTGTTATGGCGTCTTCGGTTTGAAGATATCGACCAATTTCAGCAGTCGCCACGTCGCCAAGCTCCAAGACTTCATTTACGCGAATCAGCCTTGAATTGGCCTTGGCAGGCCACGGCAAACCAGACGGCCTGGGCTGGTTTTGCCTTGACCAGCGCTCACGCGAGCTTTGAAGTGGTGGCGAATTGGTGGGAGAGGGCGAAGCAGCTTCAAGATGAAGATATTTATGGGCGCGATAGAGCCCATGCTCTCACCCTTTACCTGGAGTTTGCGCCCTTTCTGAGCCCTATTAAGACGCCGGTACTGCCTCAAATAACGATGTTGCTCAACGTAGGAGTACATCAAAAGGGGGAGGCCATGGTCGTCGTTGGCCCTGGGCCGCGATTTGATGACCTGGAGCCTTGTCCGCACTGCGAGCTCCATGTCAACCACCATTGCCGTACAGCGGTCTACTCATAATTTAGCCCATCAAAATTCGATGCCTATGTCAGACCATCCTTCCGTAAGGATAGAGAAAACATTCTCCGTAGCTCCGATTGATTGGCTGGAATTGCCCGCTGAGCTGGATGGCAGTCGCAGTCATGTGGCTCTGCGTTCCAGTCAATGCGTACTTGGCGCCGTCAATGATCTTGAGGCAATCGATGCATGGCTTGCATTTACGGCAAAGGATGAAAACACCTTTCGACTCTATCGACACCAAGTGGAGAAATGTCTATTGTGGGCGACAATCACTCGCGGCAAGGCATTGTCTTCCATAGACGAAGAAGATGCCGGTGCATTCGAAGCTTTTCTTTTAGATCCGCAGCCTTATCGCCAATGGATTAGCAATGCGACGGTCCGCCGAGACAGTCCTGATTGGCGCCCCTTTCGTGGATTACCTTCACCTGCCAGGGCATGCCAGATCGTTGAAATTGTGTCGTTGCTTTTCGATTGGTTAGTTAGCCATAGATATGTTCCCTGGAATCCTTGGTACGGAACAGCTCGTTCTAGACGTACTATTCGCCAGCGTGAAATGGCGCTTATGGCCGCGGATCAGTTTCAGAAATGCGTTTTGACGCTGCCTGAGTGGAAATACATCAATCGCTCACTGGTTAGCGTCAGCAATGATGAGCAGGGCGCCCGTGTAACTTTAGCAATTTACCTGGCTTACTATGCCGATCTGAAACCAGGTGAGATTTTGAAGCTACAGCGTGAGTCGTTTCGAATCGGGCCGTCCATTTACGGCGAATCACCAATCTGCAGGCTCCACATAGCCAATCGCAAACCTATCCGCGCCTCCGTCGTTGTGCTCCCTCCAGTCCTCGCAGCACTTGAACGCTATCTCGTTCATAGTGAAAAAAATAAATGTCTTGCCTTTGAAGAAGGTGGTCAACCTCTTTTCCGCTATATATACAAGCGCGTTCCAAAGGGATTTTTAAGCCTTAGCGAGTTGAATAGAATCTCAAAGGCGCAGCTGAGGCAGGCCGCTGAGATCGCGAGACATGAAAAGAATTTCATTTCCGCACAACGACTAGGTCAAGCCACGTTGGGTTGGGTTACTCACAGCTTCGAACTTCACTGTAGAGCGGCCAATATCGGCGGCGATCTTCCTTGGTATTTGTTGGGGGCGCGAAAGACTATCGCGGGTACGACTTTGGAATATTGTCGTGATCGTCGCCTGATGTCCGATGAAGAAATCGTACATGGTATTGCCGATCTTGTGCCGATGTGGAGCTGACTTTGGGCATTGCTTAAAGCCTTGTAGCTAGACTTTTTAGATGGCGGTAGCTTGCGTCAGGGTAAAGCGCGACAAAATTCTATAACTAAGCATGTCTCAGGTTTTTATGCGACGCAAATCTATAACTTTTCGGACTAGTATTACTTTAGAGGCGAAAGTTATAGGTTTGTGTCGATGAGAGTTATACATTTCTGTCGGAGGACTAAAGTGCATAAAAAACGGGCGGCAAAAACAATCATTAACAAGAGAAAATGACGCGTGCGTCTTTATTTTACATTCCATAGTGCATCGTTTGGGTCTTTCAGCGGGGATGTCATCACGATAATTCCCTCGACCTGGGCTCGCACAGCTTGAAATTATTTTTAAAAGCCCACTGCGCCAGCAGCCAAATGGTCTGGCATCGCCGTGTGACACGGTACAATTTCGGCCAGCAGGCGCCTAAGCAATGGAGGAAAAATGGCAATCAAACTTAAAAAAGAGGCCGAGGAACAGTTGACCGGTTCGCTTCGCCGTTACTGGAAACAGGAAGAAGGCGAAGAATTGGGCGAACTTCGTGCTCAGATGTTCTTGAAGTTCATTTTGGAAGAGATTGGCCCGAGCGTTTATAACCAGGCGATTGTTGACGCGCAGGCATACATGCAGGAAAAGGTGACTGAGATGGAGATTTCCTGCTATGCGGAGGAATTTTCGTTCTGGGGAAAGCGTAGCACGAGTTCGCGCAAGTAACTTAATTTCACTCAATTAATTTCACTCAACAACAGCCACCAACTTTCCCGTTGCCGCTGCCGTAACGCGCGTCCTGACGCTCCCTGAAAAACTCTTCATAACTCATGACGGGTTGATCAGGGTGCGTCGTTTCCATGTGGGTGACATAGGTGCTGTATTCAGGCACGCCGACCATGAGCCGCATCGCCTGCCCGAGATAGCGTCCTGCTTCAGATAAGTTATCCAGCATGGCTCAAGCCTGAGGAAGCGTGCCCGGCGGGAAGGACTCGGCGGGTGCCTCATCCACGCTCGGTCGATCTTTTCGTCTGGCGGACAATATCGTGCGAATGCCGAAAAACAGGACGCTCACGACGACGAACATGAATAAAAATGCCAGCGATGCATCGACGTAATCATTGAATATGATTTGCCGCATCTGATCGAACGACTTCGCCGGCGCCAGCAGCTTTCCTTGCTCAAGGGAGGTCTGATACCGGTCGGCATGCGCCAGGAAGCCGACCTTCGGATTGGTAGAGAATACTTTTTGCCAGCCTGCGGTGAGCGTGCATATCAGCAGCCAGATCGCCGGTACGATGGTGATCCATGCATAGCGGTCGCGCTTCATCTTGAACAGGACAGCGGTCGCGAGGATGAGTGCGATGCCTGCGAGCATCTGGTTGGAAATGCCGAACAAGGGCCACAAGGTATTGATGCCGCCCAGCGGATCCACCACCCCCTGGTACAGGAAATAACCCCATCCCGCGACGCAGATGGCGGTCGCCACAAAACTCGCCACCACCGACTCTGTTTTTCTCATTGACGGTACGATCGTGCCAAGCAAATCCTGCAGCATGAAACGACCGGCGCGTGTGCCCGCATCGACCGCCGTCAGGATAAACAGGGCTTCGAAGAGGATGGCGAAGTGATACCAGAAGGCCATCATTGCTTTTCCGCCGACGACGCCCGAGAGGATTTGCGCCATGCCGACCGCGAGTGTGGGCGCCCCCCCGGCACGCGAAAGAATCGTGTGTTCGCCGACATCCTTGGCCGTCTGGGTCAGCATCTCCGGCGTCAGCTGAAAGCCCCATTCCGAGATGACCTTGGCCGCGCCCTCGACGGTGCTGCCGATGATTGCAGGCGGACTGTTCATCGCGAAATACACGCCCGGTTCTATACAGGCCGCCGCCACCAGTGCCATGATCGCGACAAACGATTCCATCAGCATTGCGCCATAGCCGATGAGCCGGACATGCGTCTCGTTCTCAAGCAGCTTGGGGGTGGTGCCGGATGAAATCAACGCATGGAAACCCGAGACCGCGCCGCAGGCAATCGTGATGAACAGGAATGGGAACAGATCGCCGGACCATACCGGCCCCGTGCCATCGATGAAACGCGTGGTAGAAGGCATCTTGAGCTCTGGCATCACCACCAGAATGCCAATTGCCAGCCCGACGATGGTACCGATTTTCAAAAAGGTGGACAGATAGTCGCGCGGTGCCAGCAGCAGCCAGATCGGCAGCACCGAGGCAACGAAGCCATAGCCGATCAGCAGCCATGTCAGTTGCGTGCCGGTGAAGGTGAACATCGGCCCAAAAGTGGGATGCTCCTGCACATACTGGCCGAATACGATCGACAGCATCAACAGCACGAATCCGATCACGGAGATTTCGCCGATGCGCCCGACCCTGATGTAGCGCATATACACGCCCATCAGCAACGCAATCGGTATGGTCGCCATCACGGTAAAGGTGCCCCAGGGGGATTCCGCCAGCGCTTTCACCACGATCAGGGCCAGCACCGCCAAGATGATGACCATGATCAGAAAGGCGCCAATCAGTGTGATGACGCCGGCCACCGGGCCCAGCTCGGATTTGATCAGGTCACCGAGCGAGCGGCCATTGCGGCGCATCGAAATGAACAGCACCATCGCGTCTTGCACTGCGCCGGCAAAGACAACGCCCACCAGAAGCCACAGCATGCCGGGAAGATAGCCCATTTGCGCGGCCAGCACCGGTCCGACCAGCGGGCCGGCACCGGCAATGGCCGCGAAATGATGACCGAATAAAACATATTTATTGGTCGGCACATAATCCAGTCCGTCATTGAATCGGTATGCCGGCGTCATGCGTTTGGAATCGAGCCCCATTGCATGTTTTGCAATGAAGAGACTGTAATAACGATAAGCAATCAGATAGGTGCAGACTGCAGCGATCACGATCCAGACTGCACTGATCGCTTCACCGCGCTGCAGAGCAATCGTGCCGAACGAAAAAGCACCCACTATGGCAAGTGCAATCCAGGCGATATGCTGTTTGAAATGGCGCATGGATCCTCTCAAAGAGGCTGGGTAAGCGATCAACAATCATCATGGATCGTAGCAAAGCGGAATTCGGAATATTTCGGATTTGCTTCGTTCAAGATAAAAGAATGGCATCTTCCAAATTTGATATTGATCAATGGAGTTTGCGTGATTTAGACGATTGGTGTGCGCCTGGCGGCAGGCAGTTGGATAATGGCTGGACTGAGTCTCCATACATATCGCCATAGAGGCCTATCATGTTCAAGACGATTCTGGTGCCGACGGATGGATCCCCCCGCTCGGAAAAAGCGGTCAACGCAGCGGTGAGATTCGCAAAGGAAATCAACGGAAAAATTATCGGAGTATCGATTGCCGAACCCCATCCATCCCCATTACTTTCCGATAGCGAGTTTTTTGGGACGACTCACAGCGTGGATAAAAATCCGCACGATCTGGCATTGGAACATGTTCAAAAGGTCGCCGATGCCGCCGCCGCTGAAGGCGTGCCCTGTGAAACCGTTTTCGTGCACTCCCACAACCCTCACGAAGAAATTCTGAAGACCGCAGGGAAATACAATTGCGATCTTATCTTCATGGCGCCATACGGAAAAAAAGGCTGGACCGGCTTGTTTCTGGATAGCGAAACGCAGCAAGTGCTACTGCACGCGACGATTCCGGTATTGGTATTCCACTGAGACTGGTCAATGAAAAGGGGGCAGCACGAAGCTGGTCCCTTGTGTGTTTCTGCTCCTCGACCTGGACTCGAACCAGGGCCTGTGGATTTATAGTCTGTGTGCCATTTTCAACGCAGCCATACTTTGAAGCGGGCGATACGTGCATTGCTGCACTTTCTTTAGCGCTAACGACTCTCTAAAAATAAACCTTATTTAAAGGCAAGCAGGAAAGAAATTTAATGAAATCTTGGCATCGGCCTTTAACCTTAAGGCTGCGTTTGATACTCATTATATTTTTAGCGGCAATACCTGCTGTCGGCTTGCTTATTTATTCAAGCATCAATGAGTATGAGAATCGCTGGCAACACGCGAGCGATAATTTGCTCAGTCTTTCTGAACTTGCAGCTACCAGTCAAAGCAAGATTCTTCATGGTATCCACAACTTGTTAATTGCGATCAGTAAAATTCCTGTTGTATATAAATTTGAATCGTCGGCATGCGACGCTTACCTCGCAAGCCTTCTTCCTGGTTATGTGCAATACCAATTTGAATCTTTCTCTGTTTACAATTCTGCCGGGATTCGCGAATGTGGGGCATTACCCTTTGCTTCCGGGCGCATTTCCATTCAAGACCGCCCTTATTTCCAAACAGCGCTTGCTGAAAGGCGCTTTGTAGTCTCAGGTTTCTTGATCAGCAAACTAACAGGATCGTCGACGATCGCTTTTGTCCTTCCGATCATCCGTGACGAACAGGTCACTGGCATAGTGACGTCCACCGCAACACTGGAGACGCTTACTTCAATGGCAAGTGAAATCAAGCTTCCCGTTGGAGCGGACTTTAGCATTATTGATCAACAGGGAATCGTGCTAGTGCGACAGCCCTATAACCCTGACATCCTTGGTAAGCCGATATCGCGGGACATAATTGCCAAAAGCTTGAATGGCGCCATACCAAGGTTGATTGAAAGCACAGGAGATGACGGCGTAGAGCGCTTGTACTCAATAGCGCCTGTTCTCTATGAAGGACATCCGATATTTCATGTGATCATTGGACTAGACAAGGACAGACTTATTTCAGAAGCAAAGAAGTCTCTCGTTTTCAATCTCACTGCCGTCCTTTCCATTATCGGCCTGGTATTTTTAGGAACCTGGCTGCTCAGTAAAAAGCTCGTGATTACGCCAGCCTCCCAACTTATCCGTGCGGCGCAACAAGTCGGCGGAGGAAATCTGAAGACACGGACAAACATAGACTATGGCACCGGCGAGATAGGGCAACTTGCCCGTCAATTCGATGAAATGACGACTGCTTTGGAACAACGAGAGCAAGAATTCGAGGCGGCCTATCAACGTGCAGAGTATTTGGCCCTTCATGACGAGTTGACGCGCTTACCGAACAGACGAGCTCTTGGGAAAAAGTTAAGTGGATATCTTGATGAAGCCAAGAATACTGGCACTCAAGTTGCGGTTCTATTTTTCGACCTTGACCGCTTTAGGGTAATTAACGACTCGTTAGGCCACTTCTTTGGCGATCAGTTATTGATTGCGGCGGCCGAGAGGCTGGTCAAGTGTTTAAGGCAGAATGACGTGGTCGCGCGGTTTGGAGGAGACGAGTATGTGGCTGTTCTCCCCGGACTTAAAACAAGCACCGAAGCATCGAGATTGGCGAAGGTCGCAGTCACATGCCTTTCCGAACCCTATGTTATTCAAACCGAACGGATCAATACCAGTGCAAGTGTCGGCATAAGCATTTACCCGACTGATAGCACTGACTCCGCCACGCTGATTAAATATGCCGAAGTTGCGATGCGGCGTGTAAAGGAATCGCATTCCAAGTATCAATTCTTCTCTAAAGAGATGAATACCGAAGCAGTACAAAGGCTTGCATTGGAAAATGAGCTGCGGCGCGCCCTGGAGCAAGGAGAGCTGGCACTTTTTTATCAGCCGCAAGTTCGTTTAAAAGACAATCGCGTCAGTGGGGCAGAGGCGCTCATTCGCTGGCATCATCCGACCAAAGGAATAATTGGTCCCGCTGCGTTTATTCAGCTAAGCACGTTATCAAAAGTTTTTTGACAAAACTGGTTTCAACCAAAAATTCTCCGACAAGACGCCCGATGTTTGCAATGCTTCCCGATTCGACAGGCCACTCAATTGCGCGACAAATGCTTTGACTTGTTCAGTCATCGTGGCGTATTGCCAGTTGACGCAAATGGCGTCCTTGGCTTGCCCCCACAGCGACTCCATCGGGTTGAGCTCCGGCGACCGCTTGGGCAGCCAAAGCAACCGAATGCCCAGTCGGCGCGCCAAATCTTGCGAACTTTTGGCGGTATGACTGGTGTCGCCATCCACCAACATTGTCACATCCCGGCCGCGATAATGCCCATGCACTTCCCGCAAAAATGCCTGGAAGTCTTCCGCTCGCTGGCGGGTTCGCGCCAAAAACAGTCGATGGCCGCTCACTGGATTCATGCAGCCAAATACCACGCGGCGCTCATTGCGTCCGGAGAGCAGCACTCTGGCCGGCTCGCCTTTTTGCCACCACATTGCCCGCAACGGCGGAAACAGCTGCAAATCCGTCTCATCCTCAACCAGCAAGACGCCACGCTTTGGCATTCTTCTCAGAGCGTGCAGAATTTCGCGTTTTTTTCTCTCGCTCCGGATCCGGAACCAACACGTAGCGTGGTCTCTTCCAAACGTAATCCAACCGTTGCAGGCCGCGGCGCACCGTGGAGGCGGAATATTCCTCGCCAAAATTCCGCTTCAACTGGTCCCGCAATAACGGAACGGTCCAGCAATGGGCATGGTAGCCGAACCGCTGAGGCGGCAAGATCAACAACACGCGCAAGACGGTGTCGAACGCTTCTCCTGCCTTTGCCGGTCGACCGGTGCGCGGCGCATCAAGCAAATCGCCAGGATCGCCATGCCGGCATGCTCGCTCAATCCAGTTGTAGACACTCTGCCGACTTACGCCAAGCAATTCTGCAATACTGCTTACCGGCTCGCCACGATCATATTCCAGCACCGCAAGCAGTCGCCGAAACTGGCGTGCGTCGCTTGTGTGTCGGAGTTGATTGCGCAACCGCCGCCGCTTGCCAGCGGCCAGCTTCATCTCGTTCATGGCAGCTTCCCCGCATCTCATCCGAGCCCATGAACTCAGTCTATGTCAAAAAACTTTTGGCAAGGTGCTTAGCAGAAGAAGCCGGACTTATTGTACCGATTGGGGAATGGGTCCTGAGGACCGCTTGTTTTCAAAATCAAGCATGGCAAGAAGCCGGCATGCGCCCCCTCCGTGTATCAGTTAATGTTTCGGCGACTCAGCTTCAACAAGTTGATTTCTTAAGTGTTGTAAGAAAGGCTTTAGAAGACAGTAGATTACTTCCAGAATATCTGGAGCTAGAGCTTACGGAAGGAATGCTCTTAAAAGATGTCGATACATTATTGAGGCAGTTGAGAGAACTCGGCGTCGCATTATCTGTTGACGATTTTGGAACAGGGTATTCCAGCTTAAGTTATCTCAAACGTTTGCCGATTGAGAAGCTGAAAATCGATCAGTCCTTTATACAGGATAGCAGTACTGATTCCGATAGCCGTGAGATCATAAAAGCAATTATCAGTTTGGCGAAAGTCTTGAAGCTGACAGTCATTGCGGAAGGTGCGGAAACTGAAGACACCTTCCGCTTTTTAAAAAATGTGGGCTGCGACAGTATTCAAGGCTACTTCTACAGCAAACCCGTTTCTGCCTACGATTTTGTTCGGTATCTTGAGGAAAGCGGAAATTTTCTCTAGACGAGCGCTTGTGTACTCGCGAACCATGCCATTCGGATGAAATCGCGCTGTTTTTAAACAGGGTATTTTTTTCAACCGATACTGATGCGCTTGAGTCGTTGACCGTAAATGCCCCAGACGCAATCAACGCCATCCACTGTGCCGCAGAGCGCCCAGCCGGTGCCGATCTTCTTGGCGACCACCGGGCTGCCGATTTCAGCTGCCAACCGTTGCGCCCATTGCGTTGCCGAGCCTTGCCCTTTGAAGAGTTCGTTGCCTTCGAAGATGACCGTCGCGTCAAAAACCGGGGTGGCGAAAAGTGTCATTACTGGTAATTCCTTTAATTTGGCTTGAATATGTAGGTATAGGCGTGGCCAGTGAAGCCGTCTGCACGCATGAAAAGCGACGGAATATCATCGCGAGTCGCCCAAGTATACGGCGGGATTGAATTGGCCACCACGGCCATTAACCTGGTCAGGTTGTTCGCAATGATTGAGCGGTCGCGGAACAAGAGCTTGCACTGAGGCGAAATCGAATTGTTACGGCAATTGAAAATCACGATATCCTAAGCAATTCAAACTGCCAGGAACCATGATGAGCCGAAATATCCTCGATGAGGCCCATATCCATCCAGCCATTCGTACAACTATTTCCAATGAAAATGCGGATATTATTGCTGAGGTAAAAGCGGCAATTGCATCCAATCCGGTCGTCGTCGTGGGGATGGCTCAAAACCCCTTTCCCAAAAAGGCCCGGACTGCTCTTTCAGCTGCCAAGCTTCCCTACACCTATCTGGAGTATGGCAGCTATCTCAGTGGCTGGCGGCGTCGCGCTGCACTCAAGATGTGGACCGGATGGTCGACCTTCCCGATGATATTTGTTAAGGGAGTATTGATCGGCGGGGCAAGTGATTTGCAACGGCTTATTGCAAGTGGCGAGCTATCCAGTATGCTCAAAGCCGAGTCCTGATATGTCTCCTTTCGGCATTGCAGGCGATGAAATCCCTGGGCGATGCGGACACAAAAAGAAAAACCTCACTAATCCCGAAGGATGGAAGTGAGGTTATGTGGCAGAGCAATTACGAGCGGGCCGGTACAGGTACAAGGCGCTTGATTTCATCCAGTGTGGTCAGCCTCAAATCAGCATCGACGGATCCTTCTCGATACCGTCAATGCGTTCGACAGCGAGAAGCCGGCTTCCCCGCTTGAACATCACCGTCATACGATAGAGGCGGTACATGCCGCGGTCGAATGCCAGCGTCAGGGCAACTTCCTGGTTGAGGCCCGGGTCGACTCATTCCTTGCGTAGCTGGTACAAAGACTTCACGGGCAGGTAACGCATGTCCTGCGCAAGCTTTACCGAACCGTCCACAGCAGATGCCAGGAAACGGCCAATGTTGTCCGGCCGGCAAAAACTCGGTCGCACCATTGCGCCGCCCTGAAAAACGATATGTAGGGTAGGGGGCTCTTTCCAATTTAAATTGCAGCGCGACTGATTCAGTCGTCGGACCTCATTACATTCGGATAAGCCTTGTCATGGCTTTCGAGCAGATTGGATGGGATGGCGGAGACGAATTCCGCAAATTCCTTGCCGCCGACAGAGATATGTTCAATCGCACGCTCATACGCCGCCGAAGCATCGCCTTGCAGTATGGCTTCGAGAATAAGTCTATGCTCTTCCACCGATTTAGAGACGCGCCATGGCGCCTGAAATGGATTCTGCCGATATGCCTGGGTGCGACGCCTGATATACAGAATCTGATCCATGAGAAATGGATTGTGAGCGCCTAGATATAAAACATTATGAAAGTCCGCATTCAGGCGGGCATAGCCGTTGTGGTCACCATTTTTCAAACACTCGGCGCCGGCGGCATGAGCCTGTTTGAGATCGGCACGCTCCTGTTCGGTCATGCGGCGCGCCGCCAGCTTGGCGCAGATACCTTCGAGTTCGGCCAGCACTTCAAACATCGCTAGCAACTCGCGCACCGACATGCGCGCCACGTAAATTCCCGATCGCGGAATGATTGCCACCATGCCCTGTGCGGCCAGTTGCAGCAGAGCTTCGCGCGCCGGTGTGCGCGACACGTTGAAACGGCGCGCGATTTCCGCCTCGTTCAAGGAATCTCCTGGTAATAGTGCACCGGAGATAATTTCGTTTTCGATGTTTTTTCGTACCAGCTCAGTGGCATTCGGCTTGGACGATTCGGCGACGACGCTTTTGATGTTTGATTTTTCCATGCTGCGTATTTTAACCATCATTGATTCGAAACGTCCGGTGGAAGAGCGATTTATTATTCAATCCTTGACATATAAAATAATTTTGTTGACATCAATTATATCTGTTTGATAATCTGATGTGCATTACTTGATTGTACTTCGACAAACACTGCAGGATAAATTCATAAAGGATAGAGACATGGAGCTTGGATTCGTCGGTTTGGGAGCTATGGGGCTGCCAATGGTGCAGCGATTGCTGGCAGCAAAGCATTCCGTCGTAGTTTTCGACCTGAATCGCGACGCCGTCGCCACCGCCGTGGCGCAAGGCGCAATTGCAGCCGCATCGCCGCTGGAAGTCGCTTCATTGGTCGAGACGGTATTTGTCAGCCTACCAACTCCAGCAATAGTGCGGAATGTCGTTACCGCCACCGGTGGTCTGATCGACGGTACACGCATCCGGCACTACATCGACCTTTCCACCACCGGCGGTCAGACAGCGAAAGATATGGCAGAACGCCTCGCCGCGCGCGGTATCGCATCTCTCGATGCGCCCGTCAGCGGTGGTACCGAAGGTGCAAAAAACGGCACGCTGGCCATCATGATCTCCGGTGAGGAAGCGTTGTTTGAGTCGCTGCGACCTGTATTCGAAGTGATCGGAAAAAACCTGTTCCACGTTGGCAGAGACATCGGCCAGGCGCAAACCATGAAGCTGATCAACAACCTTTTGGCAGCCACCGCCGTCGCCGCATCCAGTGAAGCTTTGGTCATGGGCGCCAAGGCAGGACTGAGCGCCGAAACCATGCTGAACGTGATTAATGTCAGCAGCGGCCGCAACATGGCGACAGAAAAATATTTCCCTGCTGCGGTGCTGACGCGCCGTTTCGATTTCGGTTTCAAAACCGAGCTCATGTACAAGGACGTTCGTTTGTGCGTCGAAGAAGCCGAAGCGCTGGGCGTGCCAATGTGGATTGCCGGCACCGTCAAACAGGTATGGGGTTTTGCTACCAGTCAGAACGCCGGCAAGGAAGACATGACCGCCATCATCAAATTCACCGAAGGCTGGGCCGGCGTTGAAGTGAAAAGCTGATCCGGCTAATTCGGTTGTTCGGTAAATCCAGGATTCCCGTATCCCCTGTTTGAGATTGTTAACTATTGCCGTTCCGGTCCGACCGAACGCACCTGTCGAAAGAGTAAGCAATGAACATGATGGAACTCCACCCCAATCTCGATCCGGCCAAACTGGCCTTGGAATTGTCCGGTAAGCACCTAATCGACGGCGTATTCTGCGCCGCTGCGAGCGGTCGTAACTTCGATGTCGTCAATCCTGCTACCGGCAAGAAAATTGGCGAAGCCGCTGACGGTAACGTGGAAGACGTCGACCGCGCAGTCAAGGCCGCGGTAACTGCGCAACGCGCTTGGGGCAAGGTCAATGCCCGTGATCGAGGAAAAATCCTTAGCGATGCTGCGCGCAAACTGAGCGATCACGCCGAGGAACTGGCGCTGCTGGTCGCACTGGAATCAGGCAAGGCACTGCGCACAGAATCTCGTCCAGAAGGTAATGCCACTGCCGACGTTTTCAATTTTTTCGCAGGTTTGGCCTCCGAACTCAAAGGAGAGACCGTGCCGCTCAAGAGCACAGCCCTGACCTATACGGTGCGCGAGCCGGTCGGAGTCGTGGCGGCAATCATTCCGTGGAATGCACCGATGCTGCTGATGGCTTTCAAGATCGCCCCTGCGCTGGTGGCCGGCAATGCCGTGGTGGTCAAGTCGGCGGAGGAAACACCGCTGGCCGTACTGCGCGTGATTCAGATCCTCAATGCATTTCTGCCTCCCGGCCTGCTCAGCATTGTCTCCGGCGATGGCCCTGGATGCGGCGGTCCGCTGGTGGCGCATCCGGCAGTACGTAAAGTGACCTTCACGGGTTCAGTCGAAACCGGCAAGATCATCTATCGTGCCGCAGCTGAAAAAATCATCAACGTCACGCTCGAACTGGGCGGCAAGAGCGCCATGATTGTCATGGCCGACGCCGATCTCGAACAGGCTGTCGAAGGTGCCGTGTCCGGCATGCGCTTCACGCGTCAAGGTCAGAGTTGCACGGCGGCCAGCCGCATGTTGGTGCATGCCAGCCTGCACGACGTTTTCGTCGAAAAACTCAAGGCCAGGGTCAATGCGCTGAAGATGGGCGATCCGCTAGATGAAAAGACTGACATCGGAACCGTGATTTCGCGTCCACAATATGCAAAAATTCTGTCCTACATCGCTTCTGGCAAGGCTGAAAAAGGCGCGGTCGCGCACATCTGCGCGGCAATGCCAACTGATTCGAAACTGGCTGAAGGTCTGTTTATCCAGCCCGTCATCTTCACGGGCGTGCCGACGACCAGCCGTCTGATTCGCGAAGAAATTTTCGGACCGGTCACTTGCGTGATTCCATTTTCCGACGTCGAAGAAGCCATCCGTATTGCCAACGACAGCGATTTCGGACTGGCCGCAACGGTATGGACTAAGGATCTCAAGATTGCACTCAATGCGGCCAATACGCTGGAAGCAGGGCTGGTGCAAATCAATCAAAATCAGGTCGCAGGTCCGAATATTTCCTACGGCGGCGTCAAGCTATCGGGTGTCGGCAAAGAATTGTCGCTGGAGTCGATGCTGGAACACTTTACCCACAAGAAGACGGTCATCGTCAATCTGGAGTGAGCGCCGTGGCCAGTTTTCACCGCACCGTTTCGATGAGCGCGCCATGAGCAATGTCGACCAGCAGGATCCAACTGCCGGCTCGTTGCCGGTACTGAGCATCGCAGGCGCACGCGCCGAGATCCGCCTCAACCGGCCGCGCCAACACAATCGCATCGAGCCGTGCGACCTCGCCGTCATCGACGGCTATCTCGACCGACTGGCTCAGGACAAGTCACTGCGGCTGGTCGTACTGACCGGCACTGGTGAGAAAACCTTCAGTTCCGGCTACTCCCTCAACGCGCTCGATGCGAATGCGCCGGGATCGGTGGGTAGACCGGCGATATCGCTAGAAACGGTTATCGACAAACTCGAAGATCTGCCCCAGCCGACCGTGTGTGCGATGAACGGCAGCATCTACGGCGCGGCAACCGATTTCGCACTGGCTTGCGACTTCCGCATCGGCGTTCGCGGCATAAGCATGGTGATGCCGGCGGCGAAGATCGGCATTCACTATTACGCGCAAGGCATGCGCCGCTATGTTGAGCGACTCGGTTTGACGACGGCCAAGCGGCTATTCATGAGCGCAGAAAAGATCGACAGCGATGAAATGCTGCGCATCGGATTTCTCGACGCAGCCGTGGAGCGCGCTGAACTGGCCGCCCGTATCGACGACATGCTGCGCACTTATGAACACCTCGCACCGAATGCCGTGCAAGGCATGAAGAGAGACCTTAATCTGATCGCACGCGGCCGCTTCGATGCCCAGGAAATGAATCGCAGCGGCTTCGAACGCAGTCTACTCTCGGCGGATTTGGCCGAAGGCCTGGCGGCCCATGAGGAAAAACGAGCGCCGAAATTTTCGTTGCCCGATTGACGGACATCCTAACAAACGATGTGCTTCTGCCATTTCCCAATTTTTTCATCGAGCCTATGAGCACTAATATTTTTTCAGTAGTCGAAGCGCGCTGCCGTCACGACGCACCTTTGCTCTACACCGAAGATGGTACCACGATCAGCTATGGAGACATGCTGGCGCTGACCGCGCGTTACGCAAACCTGCTGGCTTCGCTTGGCGTAGTCAAGGGCGACCGCGTCGCGGCGCAGGTCGAAAAATCACCGGAAGCCCTTTTTCTTTACCTGGCTGTGATACGCATGGGCGCGATCTATCTACCTATGAACACGGCGTACCAGTTACCGGAGATGGAGTATTTCTTCAAGGATGCCCAGCCAACTGTGTTCGTGCATGACCCCGCCAATGCGACTGCAAAGCAAGAACTGGCGATGGCGTGCGGGATTCCGCATTGCCTTACGCTGGATGGGGCCGGCTTAGGTTCTCTGAGCGATCAATGCAGGGCGCAGTCCGCCAGCTTTGCAACAGTGGATACGAGCAATGGTGAGGTCGCTGCCATTCTTTACACATCCGGCACGACTGGTCGCCCCAAGGGGGTGATGATCAGTCATGAAAATCTATTGGCCAATGGCGAGGCTCTAGTCAAACTATGGGGTTTTACCGGCGCGGATATCCAACTGCACGCATTACCTCTGTTTCATGCGCATGGACTTTTTCTCTCCACTCACTGTGCATTGCTAAGCGGTAGTAGCATGATTTTTTTAAAGAAATTTGTCGCTGCCAAAGTGGTTGAAATGTTGCCGCGTGCCACGGTGATGATGGGAGTCCCAACATTTTACACGCGCTTGCTCGATACGCCCCAATTTGACTTGGTCGCATGTCATAACGTGCGCTTGTTCGTCAGCGGTTCAGCACCGCTGTTGCCGGAGACTGCATTGTACATGCAGCAACGCACGGGCCATACAGTGCTGGAACGCTACGGTATGACGGAATCGCTGGTTATCACATCCAATCCCTTACACGGCGAACGACGCATCGGATCCGTCGGCCTGCCAATAGAAGGTACAGAACTGCGCCTGGCAGACGAAGCCGTGAACGACAATCGGCCGCTACCGGCTGGCACCGTCGGTGCAATCCAGATTCGTGGCCCGGCTATCATGAAAGGCTACTGGCGTAATCCAGAAAAAACCGCCGAAGAGCTGACCAGCGATGGCTGGTTCAAAACCGGCGATCTGGGCGTGCTGAGCGAAGACGGCTATCTGACCATCGTCGGGCGTTCCAAGGACCTGATCATCTCCGGCGGCTACAACATATATCCGAAAGAGGTGGAGTCGATACTCAATGCCATCCCGGGCGTGGTCGAATCGGCTGTAGTCGGCGTGGCACATCGCGATTTCGGCGAGGCAGTTACTGCTGTGCTGGTATGCAGTGAACCGGTGCCAAGTGCGGACGACATCATGGCCTCGCTAAAGGGACAGCTGGCCAATTACAAGTTACCGAAGAAAATATTTTTTGTCGCAGAATTCCCGCGCAACGCCATGGGTAAAGTGCTCAAGAACGAATTGCGCGCTATTTACGGCAAAGTTTGACGCCAACCACATTCAATGGGGGAATGTCATGAAAGCCATTGTCATCGTGCAGAAAGCCGGGCAGCCTTCCTCACTGGAATACCAAACCGTAGCCGATCCGGTGCTGCAACCGACTGAGTTGCTGGTGTCGGTCAAGGCTGCCGGTATCAACCGGATCGATTTGATGCGCTCGACCTCACATGGGACTGCGTCTGCCGGAGAGCCGCAGATCGCCGGTCTTGAGGTGGCGGGCGAAGTCATCGCTGTGGGTGCTGACGTGCATGGATTCGTCATTGGGGATCGCATCATGGCGATGACGCGCTCCGGCTACGCGGAATTGGCGGCGGTCGATTATCGCGTCGCCATGAAATTGCCGACCTCATTTTCTTATGATGAAGGGGCTGCCATTGCCACGGTCTATCCGACTGCACACGACGCGCTGGTCGTCAATGGCCGGTTCGCTGCAGGCAAGAGCGTGCTAATCCATGGCGTGTCCTCGGCCGTCGGCCTCGCGACGGTGCAGATAGCCAAAGCATTAGGTGCCGGCATCGTCATCGGTACTGCCCGATCGACCGGAAAGGCCGCGATGCTCGCGGGTTTTGGGCTGGAACATTTTGTCGATCTGGACAGTGGCGATCTCACCTCTGAAATCATGCGGCTGACCTCGGGCAAGGGCGTGGATGTCGTGGTGGACATGGTGGGCAGTGGCGTGTTGGCTGCTAATCTGGCCTGCATGGCACTGGGCGGGTATCTCGTTTCGGTGGGGCGTATGGGTGGTACCAAGGACAGTATCGATCTCGACTTGTTGGCGCTGAAACGCCTGTCGCTGATCGGTGTTTCTTTCCGCATGCGTTCGGTGGAAGAGAAAGCCGCACTGTTTGCGCGCTTTCGCGAAGATATCTTTCCATTGTTCGATGCCGGCCTGTTACGCCCGCACATCGAGCGCGTATATCCGCTGGCACAAGCCGAGCAGGCGCAGGCAGACATGGCAAGTAATTGCCATTTCGGAAAACTGATTTTACAGCCTTAGAAAATACGTCTGCCGGCCGCCTGCTACTGATGATTTGCAGGCAGTTGTTTTGCACCCTTAGTTTTTTAGCCCTGAGTTCATCAATCATTCAATGAAGCCAGGAGCAGTTCCGTAATGGTCAATTTTAACGCAGCAAGCTAACCAACCGAGTTAACACAAAGGAGACACAATGAAAACACAACGCTGGCAACATTCATGTCTGACCATCGCTATCGCCGCGCTGTCTACAGCGGCATACGCACAGCAATCCAAGATTTCTGATGAAGTCGTCAAAATCGGTGTCATCACCGATATGTCCGGTAATTATTCTGATTTCGCTGGCCAAGGCGCGGTGACGGCCGTAAAGATGGCGATTGAAGACTTTGGTGGCAAGGTGCTGGGCAAGCCGATCGAACTGATCGTCGCCGACCATCTGAACAAGGCTGACATAGGTGCTGCGAAAGCGCGCGAATGGTTCGATACGCAAAAAGTCGATGTGATCACCGAATTGACGAATTCGTCGGTTGCGCTGGCTGTGGTCAAGCTGGCCAAAGAAAAAAACCGCATTGCCATCGTCAACGGTGCACTGACCGCCAGAATCACCAATGAAGATTGCACGCCCAACAGCATCCATTACGTAGCCGATACCTATGGTCTGGCAAAAGGCACCGGGGAAGCAGTGGTCGCAGAGGGTGGCAATACCTGGTACCTGCTCGCGGCCGATTATGCTTTCGGCGCGCTAATGCAAGAGCAACTGACTCAAGTGGTCACTGCCAGCGGTGGCAAGGTAGTGGGGGCGCTCAAGCATCCGCTGAGCACACCCGATTTCTCGTCGTTCCTGCTGCAGGCGCAGAATTCAGGTGCGAAAGTCATCGGCCTTGCCAATGGAGGCGTCGATCTGGTCAATACGATGAAAACCGCCAATGAATTCGGTATTCCGCAATCTGGCAAGCAGACGCTAATCGGCTTGGCGACGGTGATCACCGACATCCATGGCATGGGACTGAAAACTGCGCAGGGACTTACGCTAACCACGGCCTTCTACTGGGATGCCGATGAGCAAACGCGCAAATTTTCCAAGCGGTATTTTGAGCGCATGAAGAAAATGCCCAATATGATTCATGCCGGAAATTATTCGTCGACGATGCATTATCTGAACGCCGTTAAGGCTGCAGGCACCGATGACGCACAGACCGTGATGGCCAAAATGCGCGAAATGCCGATCAACGACTTTTTCGCTAAAAACGGTCGCATCCGCGAAGACGGTAAGATGGTTCACGATCTTTACCTGATGCAGGTCAAGACACCGGCTGAATCGAAATATCCTTGGGACTACTACAAGCTCAAGGCCGTGATTCCTGCAAGTAGTGTGACGCTGCCGGCCGCGCAAAGCAAGTGTGCGCTGCTGCCGAAGTCGTAGTCGTAGGCATAGTGAGATAAACGTAATGAGAGCCGCCTTCGGGTGGCTTTTTTGATGGCGTCGATATACGACTGGATGTGTAAGGTTTGTTATCGGGTTGTACTGGACGGCGAGAGTTACCGCAGCCTGAAACCGACGCCAGAGAAATTCACGCCACCGGCCGCGAAAGGAAGTAAGGCCGGGGCACCGTGACCGGCGAATCCGGGCGAACGTGACCGGGCATTCCGGTCCATCGTGACCGATTTCGGGCAACTGCCGAAACGCCACCGCCCGCAGTACGCGCCATGCTTTCCGCAGGCTACGGAGTTGCCGGACAAAAAACTGTCCGGCAAGGGCTACCACCCCGGCACCCACCGCCGAACTTCGCCATACGGCCGGCGAAGCCCGCTTCATGGCGCTCTGATCCTCCGCAGCTGCATTACCGCCTTGGCCCGGCAACATGGCGCTGATCCCGCCATACGCGCTAGAAAGCGCGCTCGCGAAATGCACGTAATTACAGCAAAAAGCGCTATTGCAAAAACATCCAAAATCGCGCATCCTTGCGCCCAGTTTGATCCCCTGAAATGGCAGGTAAAAGTGGCGCGATTACGCCGAAAATCGGTGGCGCCTTAATGCCGAAAGTTCACAGCCAATAACGACGGTAAGGGTTGTGCCTTGGAATATCGCTCCTGGAATCGAACATTAGCTGATGACGGCGAGGCTGCCTGAATCGAAACTGGCATGTCACCGTTCGCGGGAATCCTAATCTGACAAAAATCCAAATGACGGATGCGTCTTCAATCGACGCCGCCTGCTTCGAGGCAGCCGAACTGATTTCCCAGGCGGATAGTCTGCTCTTATTACTGCCGGCGCCGGCATCGGCATCGACTCCGGTTTGCCCGATTTCAGGGGCGACAACGGCTTCTGGAAAGCCTACCCGGCGCTGGGCGATCTCGGTATGCGGTTCTACGAAGTGGCCAATCCCAAGGCCTTCGAATCGATGCCTGCCATTGCCTGGGGCTTCTATGGCCACCGTCTCAATCTGTATCGGGACGCTGTTCCGCATGCGGGATTTGCCCGGCTGTTGAACCTGTCCCGGAAAATGCCCAACGGCGCTTTCGTCTTCACCAGCAACGTCGATGGCCAATTCCAGAAGGCGGGTTTCGATCCGGATCGCATCATTGAGTGTCATGGTTCGATCCACCATCTTCAATGCTTCAACGCGTGCGGCCAATCGACCTGGCCGGCGGATGACTTTGTGCCTGTCATTGATATCGCGCATTGCAAATTGCAGTCTGCTTTGCCGACCTGCCCTGCCTGCGGTGGCCTTGCGCGCCCCAACATCATGATGTTCGGCGATTGGGATTGGAATGGGAAAAATGCCGAGCGTCAAAAAACCAGATTCGATGCCTGGATGGCACGGACGGAAAGGCCGATCGTAATCGAAATCGGCGCAGGCACGGCCATACCAACCGTACGCTACTTTGGCGAGGAGGCGGGATGTCCGCTGATCCGCATCAATCCAACCGAATATCAGGTGGGACTGGTGCGAGACATCGCCATTTCTCTGGGTGCCCTGGATGGCATTACCCGTATTACCAAGGTCTTAGAGAACATTGTGCCCATTTTTAGACCAATAATTTAAATGGGCTACATTCGGATTTGTTGTCAACGTTATCTGGGCAGGCGGCGTTTTTCAAGCAGGCATACCGCCTTATTCTGGAGGAATATCGCAATGAAAAAACTTATCCTGGCTGCCGTCAGCCTTTTCTTTACTGCAGGCATTGCTTGTGCTCAAACACCAGCACCTTCATCTCCCGATAAGGCCGCAACGCCGCCCATGGCCAGTTGCGCAAGCAAAGCAGTGGACAAGAACGGCAAGCCACTGGCCGGTGCTGCAAAAGCGTCTTTTATGAAGAAATGCGAAGCAGGCGATAAAGGCGCAGTGGCTGCGAGTTGCGAAACGAAAGCAGTCGACAAGCATGGCAAGCATTTGGCCGGCGCGGCGAAGACGTCGTTCATGAAAAAGTGTGAAGCAGACGCCGGAAAATAATTACGCAAGACAAAGAAGAAAGCCGGCGCAAGCCGGTTTTCTTCTGCCAGGACGGGCTATCTCTACCAATCCAGGGAGAGCAATTGCTGCGCCATCGGCAGCAGGCACAACGATGGAATATCCTCACGCGTCGCCCAGGTATAGCCATCCATCTCCGGTGTCGGCGCACCCGTCTCGCGATGGGAAAAATGGCTGGTACAGACAAGGTGGCCAAGGCATTCCAGATTTTCCGGCGCACGCACCTTGTACAGATGCAGTCTTTTGTGCTTTTGATAGGCGAAGCCACCGATTTCTTCAAATGCGGAATGGGCAAAATCGAGGCCGGTTTCTTCCATTAATTCCCGCTTTGCCGCTTCCAGCGTGGACTCGCCGGATTCTCGCATTCCCTTGGGAATATCCCAGTGACGGGTGCCAGTGACGTGGCAGACAAGTAGCTGTCCGCGCTGATTGAGAATGAGGGTGCCACAGGAAGTTGGCATTTCAATGGGTACTGTGGCATGAGCCAATGCTGTCATGCAAACTCCTTAAAGGGAAAACAAGTGAAATGCTTCGATCGACTCTGCCAGGTCGGTGCGTTTCTCCGACATGGAATTATCTCCTTGGGGTCAACGTGCCATTGCTCACCTTCACGCGTTGCCCGGAGTGCCAGCGGCTGTTCCCGGCTTCGGAAAATGAGCGCACCGAGCCGTTCGTCATTCTGACGCGTACCTGGGTGACCGTAGTCGAATTCATTTTTTTCTCCACCACATTGCCGGCATAGCCGCCGCCGACGGCGCCGGCCACGGTCGCCAGTGCGCGGCCGCTGCCGCCACCAACCTGGTTGCCGAGCAGGCCGCCGATCACGGCGCCTGAAGCAATACCCACTCCACTGCCTTTTTCAGCCGGCTTTTGATGGGTATGGGTTGAGATCACCGTCCCGCAATTGCGGCAAGCTGACTGGGCATGAGGATTTGGTGGCGCTGCCTGTGCGGCAATCGGTGTCCCGACGCTGAGTGTGCCGACGAGCAGCACGGCAGCTGTGGCGCGTGTCAGCAAAGACGGGATGAGGTGCGACAAGTGACCTGTTTTCATGGCAAATTGGGATGGTTTCATGGCAAATCAGAAAGGACGCCTTGGCGTTACATGCAAGCAGATTACGGCTTTTGCTTTGGAGGTGCTAGCCGGCAATGTGTTTCATATGTAAGGTTTTGTAAGGGCGCCTGGGGCGTAAGGAATTTTAAAATTCCCTGGATAAAAATGTGCGCGCGTCAGGGGCGTGGGTATTTCCCATGCCATCGACATGCGCGTATTCTCGGCAGCACATAACATCGGTCCTGCGGAAAAGCGCTAGCGCCCGGCGGCATGAGCCGCGACTGGAATATTGCACGAAAACGTGAAATGGTATTGTTTTGCGTCGGAAATGAGAAAGGGGCCACGTTTTCACGTGGCCCCTTAATGAAGCTTGGCTCCCCGACCTGGACTCGAACCAGGGACCTGCGGATTAACAGTCCGTCGCTCTACCAACTGAGCTATCAGGGAAAGGAGACAAGATTATAGGGGCTATCTACGATCTTGTCAAAGCCTTGCGGCAATTTTGTTGATTACAGCACCTTGGCGATGGCATCGACCACATTGTCGATGTTGCGCGAGTTCAAGGCTGCCACGCAGATACGGCCGGTGTCGACTGCATAGATCGCAAATTCCTCGCGCAGGCGGCCGACCTGGTCCTTGGTCAGGCCGGAATACGAGAACATGCCGCGCTGCTGGATGACGAAGTCGAAATCCTGGCCAGGAGCCTTGGCTTTCAGTTTTTTCACCAGCTCGCCACGCATTTCCTTGATGCGCACGCGCATGCCGGCCAGCTCCTCTTCCCACAGCTTGCGCAGTTCCGGTGTCGACAGCACGGTGGCAACCACCTGGCCGCCATGGATCGGCGGGTTGGAATAGTTGGTGCGCACCACGCGCTTCAGTTGCGACAGCACGCGGGCGGCTTCCTCGGCGCTGGCGGCGACGATGGACAGGGCGCCGACGCGCTCGCCGTACAGCGAGAACGACTTCGAGAACGAATTCGAGACGAACAGCGGGCCGCCGGCGTCGGCGAAGCGGCGCACCACCTTGCCGTCGGCATCGATGCCGTCGCCAAAGCCCTGGTAAGCCATGTCGAGGAAGGGGATCAGGCCGCGCTGGGCAACCACTTCAATGACCTGGGTCCACTGCTCTTCGGTGAGGTCGGCGCCGGTCGGGTTGTGGCAGCAGGCGTGCAGCACGACGATGGCGCCGGCTGGCATGTCCTTCAGGGCGGCCAGCATGCCGCCAAAGTTCACGCCACGGGTGGCGGCATCGTAGTACGGGTAGTTATTGACGACGAAGCCGGCCGATTCGAACAGGGCGCGGTGGTTTTCCCAGGACGGGTCGCTGATCCAGATTTGCGAATCCGGCGAAAAGCGCTTGAGGAAGTCGGCGCCCAGTTTCAATGCGCCGGTGCCGCCGATGGCTTGCGCGGTCACCGCGCGTTTTTCCGTGATGACGGCGCTGTCGGCGCCGAACACCAGTTCCTGCACTGCCTTGTCGTACGCTGCCAGGCCTTCGATCGGCAGGTAGGTGCGCGGCGCCAGCTTTTCCATCAACTGCGCTTCGGCCTTTTTCACGCATTCCAGCAACGGCACCTTGCCGTTGTCGTCGTAATAGACGCCGACACCCAGGTTGGTCTTGCCCGGGTTCTTGTCAGCATTGAATGCCTCGGTAATGCCGAGGATGGGGTCGCGCGGGGCCATTTCAATGGCGCCGAAAAGGGAGGCGGAAAGAGGTGCGGTCATCGTGATAACATGAAAAGTTGGCTGCGTTGGTGATGGTGCAGCAGGGTTGTCCAATCGACAAAGCCACGGGTCTTGAACGGGTTTTGCACTGGATTGCAACCTAATATTCTATCAAAGGTCGAACATTCATGGCTGAATTAACCCAGGTGCCTGCCGGCATCGACGAGTCGCGCATCGTTACTTTCGAAGATTCTCCCTACCAGCTGTACCAGCCGTTCCCGCCGGCCGGCGACCAGCCGGCGGCAATCGACCTGCTGGTGGAAGGCATCAATGATGGCTTGTCGTTCCAGACACTGCTGGGCGTAACCGGCTCCGGCAAGACCTACACCATGGCCAACGTCATCGCCCGCATGGGGCGCCCGGCCATCATCTTCGCCCCCAACAAGACCCTGGCGGCGCAGCTGTACAGCGAATTCCGCGAATTTTTCCCGCGTAACGCCGTCGAGTATTTCGTCAGCTATTACGATTACTACCAGCCGGAAGCCTACGTGCCGCAGCGCGACCTGTTCATCGAGAAGGATTCCTCGATCAACGAGCATATCGAGCAGATGCGCCTGTCGTGCACCAAGTCGCTGATGGAGCGGCGCGACGTGGTGATCGTCGCCACCGTCTCGGCCATCTACGGTATCGGTAACCCCAACGAATACCACCAGATGATCCTGACCCTGCGTTCGAAGGACAAGGTGAGCCAGCGCGACGTCATCGCCCGCCTGATCCAGATGCAGTACAGCCGCAACGAGGTCGATTTTTCCCGCGGCACCTTCCGTGTGCGTGGCGACACCATCGACGTCTTCCCGGCAGAGCATGCCGAGCTGGCGCTGCGCATCGAAACCTTCGACGACGAGATCGACAGCCTGCAGCTGTTCGACCCGCTCACCGGCCGCGTGCGGCAGAAGATCCCGCGTTTCACCGTCTATCCGGGCTCGCACTATGTCACGCCGCGCGCGACCGTCTTGCGTGCCATCGAAACCATCAAGGAAGAATTGCGCGAACGGCTGGAGTTTTTCCGCAAGGAGCACAAGCTGGTGGAAGAGCAGCGCCTCGAGCAGCGCACCCGCTTCGACCTCGAGATGATGACGGAAATCGGCTTCACCAAGGGCATCGAGAACTATTCGCGCCATCTGTCCGGCGCCAAGCCGGGCGATCCGCCGCCGACGCTGGTCGATTACCTGCCGCAGGATGCGCTGATGTTCCTCGACGAGTCGCACGTGCTGCTGGGGCAGCTGAACGGCATGTACAACGGCGACCGCGCGCGCAAGACCAACCTGGTCGATTACGGCTTCCGCCTGCCGTCGGCGCTGGACAACCGGCCGCTGCGCTTCGACGAATTCGAAGGCAAGCTGCGCCAGACCGTGTTTGTCTCGGCGACGCCGGCCGACTATGAAAAGACCCATTCCGGCCAGGTGGTCGAGCAGGTGGTGCGGCCCACCGGCCTGGTCGATCCGCAGATCATCGTGCGTCCGGCCAGCACCCAGGTCGACGACCTGATGTCGGAAATCACCGAGCGCATCAAAAAGAGCGAACGTGTGCTGGTGACCACGCTGACCAAGCGGATGTCCGAGCAATTGACCGAATTTTTGGGTGAGAACGGCATCAAGGTGCGCTACCTGCACAGCGATATCGATACCGTCGAGCGGGTCGAGATCATCCGCGACCTGCGCCTGGGTACCTTCGATGTGCTGGTCGGCATCAACCTGCTGCGCGAAGGACTGGATATCCCCGAAGTGTCGCTGGTGGCGATCCTCGACGCCGACAAGGAAGGCTTTTTGCGCTCGGAGCGCAGCCTGATCCAGACCATCGGCCGCGCCGCCCGCAACCTCAACGGCACCGCGATCCTGTACGGCGACCGCATCACCGATTCGATGCGGCGCGCCATCGACGAGACCGAGCGCCGCCGCGCCAAGCAGGTGGCCTTCAATCTGGCCAACGGCATCACCCCGCGCGGCGTCTCCAAGCAGATCCGCGAGCTGATCGACGGCGTCTACAATCCGCATGAGGCACGCCTGGAGTTGCAGGTGGCGCAGGAGCGCAAGGATTACGAGGCGATGAGCGAAAAGCAGGTCAGCAAGGAGATCAAGCGCCTCGAAAAGCTGATGGTCGAGCATGCCAGGAACCTGGAATTCGAACAGGCGGCGCAGGTGCGCGACCAGTTGCACGCCTTGAAGGAAAGCCTGTTCGGTGCGGCCGGCGCCGACAATGTGGTGTCGCTGACCGGCAAATAGCCAGGTGCCGGCGGCGGCGCACTGCCGCTACAATCGCTGTTTTTCGATTGAGGCGTTCGCCATGTCCGTTACCATTCCTCCCGTCATCCTCGAGATGCTGTCCCTGGCCGAGCCGTCGTGGCGGCCTGCCTTGCGCGCCGGACTGGAAGCGCTGGCCGCCGCTCATCCCGCCTATCTGGGCGAACTGCTTGCCGACAGTTACCTGCCGACCGAAGGCCGGCTGTTCGCCGCCTTCGCCCAGCCATTGCCCGTAGTGCGTTACGTGCTGGTCGGCGAGGGGCCTTATCCACGTCCGGAAAGTGCCACCGGCTTTTGCTTCATGGATGGCGCGGTGCAATCGCTGTGGTCGGCGGGTGGCTTGTCCAAACAGGTCAATCGCGCGACTTCGCTGCGCAACTTCATGAAGATGCTGCTGGTCGCCGATGGCCGCCTTGCGCCCGGGCATACCTCCGGCGACGCTTTGGCACATGTCGCTGCCGAGGCCAACGCGCCTGCTTCGGGGCTGGTCCAGACCCTGGCGCAATTGCAGCAAAATCTGGGCGCGCATGGCTTTCTGTTGTTGAACGCGGCGCTGGTCTATCGTCCGCATGTGCCGCCGCTCAAGGAAGCCAAGGCATGGCAGCCTTTCCTGCAATGCGTGCTGGCCGCCCTGGCCGACCACGCGCGACAGGCCGGCGCGGCGGCGCCGACCCTGGTGTTGTGGGGAAAAATCGCGGAACAGTTGCAGTCGGTGCCTGCGCTGGCGCAGTTCCCGCAGGCGGTCTCGGAACATCCGTACAACCTCAGCTTCATCCTCAACCCGACGATGCAGGCCCTGTTCGCCCCCATGCATCTGCTGCAAGGCGCCCGCGCCCGGCAGGACTGACCGCCGTCAAGCCGGGGCTGGAACTTTGTGAGGTATCAAGGAACGGCGTTCGTTTGCGGTAACAATTCTTATGCTACCCGCCTCTAAGCATTGCCGGCAAATTCCAATGAGGGAGGCAGCGATGAACGCGACGCGAGTGGCGGCATTGTCTTGTGGTTGTGTGTGTGCGTGGGCAGCTCAGGCGGCGGCCCAGGCAGCGCAAGCAGCTTCCTACAGCGAAGACTACGGCCAGGCTGCCGTAACGGAAGATGTGCCGTCAAGTCACGGTGCGGACGAGCTGGCGCAGGCAAGCGCAGACGCAGACGAGCCGTCCCTCTCCGGCGAGGCGGCGGTTCCCGTGCCGACCGGACTGCGCGTCCAGTTCGATTCCGGCACCATTGAAAATGTGAATCGGATCGTCGGTTTCTGGCCCAGCGTGCACTGGCTCAATTCCCGCAACCGCGGCACCAGCATGGCGGCGCTGGGTTACACCTGGCGCAACCTCAAGCTCGAAGGTGCGCTGTTCAGGGAACGTGAATCCGACCAGTACCGCAATACCGAATGGCTGCGGATCCATTCGGCCTCCAGGCGCCTTGCCTACAAATTCGGCCCGCACTGGGCGCTGCAGTTCAGCCGTGGCTTCCTCCGCAGCCCGGACCAGTTCCGCCAGGACCAGAAAAGCCGCCGTAAGACCGCGTCGGTCACGTATCGCGGCGGTTTTAATGGCAATCCCTGGCACGCCACGCTGGCGTACGGACGCGGCAAAGGATCGTCCGGCAGCGAGGGTGGCGCCTATTTGCTGGATACCGCGTTGCGCCTCGGCCAGGAGCACTCCCTGTTCGGCCGCATCGAACGCGCCGGTCATGAAGAGTTGTTCCGCTACGAAGATGGTCCCAACAATCAAAGCTACCAGACCAACAAGATGAGCGTGGGCTATCTGTATGAGCCAAAGACGCGCGGTCCGGCCACGCTGGGGGTCGGCGCGCTCGTCAGCCGGCGCACATTCCCGGCTGAACTCTTGCCGTATTACGGTGACAAAAACACTGCTTACACCGTGTTTTTAAGGCTGCAGATGAAGTTCAATTAAAGGACGGCGCCATGCATCATCCAGTCAGTGCAGAAATGAAAAAATGCATTGAGGCATGTCAAAAATGCCATAACAGTTGCCTGCAGATGGCGATGAGCCATAGCCAGGAGAGCGGCGGCCCGCATCTGGAGGCGGGACATTTCCGCCTCATGATCGATTGCGCCGCAATTAGCCAGTTTTGCGCCGATTTCATGCTGCGCGGCTCGCACTTTCTCGATCAGACCTGCCAGCTGTGCGCAGCCATCTGCGATGTTTGCGCCCAGGGGTGCGAGCAGGCGGGCGGCATGGCCGACGCTGCTCAATCCTGCCGGCGCTGTGCCGAAAGTTGCCGCCAGGTGATCGAATCGATGGTGGTCAAGCTGCCTTAAATCGCTTTCCTGTCGACCTTCCTGCCGGCTTTCCGGCCGGCGCCAGGGCCCGGCTTGCGGGCCGGACTATCCTTGCCCGTCGTTCCGGAAGCGGAATGTTTTTCCGCTGAGCTTGCTGCGGCCGCCGCCGGACATTTCCGCCTGCGACGTATTCCTGACGGTTTTAGTCAACTTTGATATACTTGAATTAAATACTCAACTAATCAGGGAATTCAGGAAATTTTCTGCAAGGTTGCTGCCGGAAGGCAATAAAATCCCGGCAACCGATATTGCAGGGTATTTACAGGCATTTACAGGGCATTTATTACGCATCGAAGGTGGACGACAAATGAGATTGACGACCAAAGGCCGCTTTGCCGTGACCGCGATGATCGACCTGGCCATGCGGCAGGATAAGGGGCCAGTCACGCTGGCCGGCATCAGCCGGCGCCAGGAGATTTCCTTGTCTTACCTGGAACAGCTGTTTGGCAAGCTGCGTCGCCACGAGATCGTCGAGTCTGTGCGCGGTCCCGGAGGCGGCTATAATCTTGCCCGGCGTCCAGAAGATGTCACGGTGGCCGATATCATCATTGCCGTCGACGAGCCGCTGGATGCAACCCAATGCGGCGGCAAGGGCAATTGCCAGGGCGCCGACCATGAGGCCGGCCTGCAGTGCATGACGCATGACCTGTGGTCGACCCTGAATGCCAAGATGGTTGAATACCTGGATTCGGTTTCCCTGAAAGATTTGGTGGATCAGCAAAGGCATAAGGCCGCTGAACAGCGCGTGGTTTCCGTCGTGCGCCCCCACGTAGTGGTTTAATTTGGAGTTAATTAGAATGAACGCCCCCCTGGAAAAGAGCCTGCTGGATACCCTCAAGGCGCCGCACTTCCCGATCTACATGGATTATTCGGCGACCACGCCGATCGACCCGCGCGTAGCCGACAAGATGATCCCGTTCCTGCGCGAGCAGTTCGGCAACCCCGCCTCGCGCAGCCACATGTATGGCTGGACCGCCGAAAAGGCCGTCGAAGAGGCGCGCGAGCAGGTCGCCGCCCTGGTGAACGCCGATTCGCGCGAGATCATCTGGACTTCCGGCGCCACCGAGAGCAATAACCTGGCCATCAAGGGCGCCGCGCACTTCTACAAGACCAAGGGCAAGCACATCATCACGGTCAAGACCGAGCACAAGGCGGTGCTGGACACCGTGCGCGAACTCGAGCGCGAGGGTTACGAGGCGACTTACCTGCAGCCGCAGGACAATGGCCTGATCACCATCGCCCAGCTGGAAGCAGCGATCCGCCCGGACACCATCCTGGTTTCGGTCATGCTGGTCAACAACGAAATCGGCGTGATCCAGCCGATCGACGAAATCGGCGAGCTGTGCCGCAGCAAGGGCATCATTTTCCACAGCGACGCCGCGCAGGCGACCGGCAAGGTCAAGATCGACCTGGAAAAGACCAAGGTCGACCTGATGTCCTTCTCCGCCCACAAGACTTACGGCCCCAAGGGCATTGGCGCCCTGTACGTGCGCCGCAAGCCGCGCGTGCGGATTGAAGCGCAGATGCACGGCGGCGGCCATGAGCGCGGCCTGCGTTCGGGCACCCTGGCGCCGCACCAGATCGTCGGCATGGGCGAAGCCTTCCGCATCGCCCGCGAGGAAATGGATGAGGAACTGACACGTATCCGCGCCTTGCGCGACCGCCTGGCCAAGGGCCTGATGGAAATCGAGGAAGTCTATGTCAACGGCGACATGGAGCACCGCGTGCCGCACAACCTCAACGTCAGCTTCAACTACGTCGAAGGCGAGTCGCTGATCATGGCGATCAAGGATATCGCCGTATCAAGCGGTTCGGCCTGCACCTCGGCCAGCCTGGAGCCGTCCTACGTGCTGCGCGCGCTGGGCCGCAGCGACGAACTGGCGCACAGCTCGATCCGCTTCACCATCGGCCGTTTCACCACCGAGGAAGACGTCGATTTCACGATCAAGCTGCTCAAGTCCAAGGTCGGCAAGCTGCGCGAACTCTCGCCGCTGTGGGACATGCACAAGGAAGGGATCGACATCAGCTCGATCCAGTGGGCAGCACATTGATTAAATTGGGGAAAGAGTTTGCGAGGCGCCGCCGTGCGACGAGTTACTCTGTCCCCAACTAACTAGGAGATTTGAAATGGCATATTCGGAAAAGGTCCTCGACCACTATGAAAACCCGCGCAACGTCGGCGCCTTCGAAAAGGGCGACGACACGGTCGGCACCGGCATGGTCGGTGCGCCGGCTTGCGGCGACGTCATGAAGCTGCAGATCAAGGTCGGTGAAGACGGCGTGATCCAGGACGCGAAATTCAAGACCTACGGCTGCGGCTCGGCGATCGCATCAAGCTCGCTGGTGACCGAATGGGTCAAGGGCAAGACCCTCGACCAGGCTTTGTCGATCAAGAATACCCAGATCGCCGAAGAGCTGGCGCTGCCGCCGGTGAAGATCCACTGCTCGATCCTGGCGGAAGACGCCATCAAGGCGGCGGTGCAGGATTACCAGGCCAAGCACGGCGCGGCCAAGGAAGCCGCGTAAGTCGCAAGCGCAGGCAGAAAGTAAACTAGCAAGTTAGCCAGCAAATAAGCAGGTGCAGGATATCCTCGTCCGGAAAGGCGAGGCGTTGAGGAAAGCAAGATGGCAATCACATTGACGGAAAAAGCGGCGAAGCATATCAGCCGTTACATCGAGCGGCGCGGCAAGGGCATCGGCCTGCGCTTCGGCGTGCGCACCACCGGCTGCTCCGGCATGGCTTACAAGCTGGAGTATGTCGACGAGAGCAGCGCCGATGACGAGGTGTACGAGTCGCATGGCGTGAAAGTCTTCGTCGATCCCAAGAGCCTGCCGTACATCGACGGCACCGAGCTGGATTTTGCGCGCGAAGGCTTGAATGAAGGCTTCAAGTTCCGCAATCCCAATATGAAGGATGAATGCGGCTGCGGCGAGAGCTTCCGCATTTAAAGCCACCAAATCAAAAACCTGAAAGTCAGTTGGGGACAGAGTAATTCGGCGAGGGGCGCGTAGGCACAAGCTTGTATGCTTGTGCCGCTACACCAGCAAGCCGCTTGCGGCTTGAAACCCTGGCTCGCTTCAAACTCTTTCCCACAATCATGAAGACTCACTTCGACCTTTTTCAACTGCCGCAGCGCTTCGAGATCGACCTCGCAGCGCTGGACCGTGCCTACCACGAAGTGCAGAACCAGGCGCACCCGGACCGCTTCGCCAGTGCCAGCAGCGCTGAAAAGCGTGTGGCCATGCAATGGGCAACCCGCGCCAACGAAGCCTATCAGACCCTGAAAAATCCGCTGGCGCGCGCAAAATACCTGTGCGAACTCAATGGCGTCGACCTGCAGGTCGAATCCAACACCGCCATGCCGCCGGCCTTCCTGATGCAGCAGATGGAATGGCGCGAAGCGCTGGAAGACGCCCATGCGGCCAAGGACATCGGCGCGCTGGAAAGCCTGGAAGGCGAGTTACTGGCGGCGCGCAAGGCGGAAGTCGCAGGTCTTGCGGCGCAGCTTGATACCGGCGATTTCCATGCGGCGGCGCTTGGTGTGCGGCGCATGATGTTTGTCGAAAAATTCGAAGATGAAGTGGCCAGGGTGTTCGACCTGGTCAGCGATTAGGAATACATAGTTTATGGCGCTTCTGCAAATCTCCGAGCCGGGCATGTCCACCGCGCCGCACCAGCACCGGCTGGCGGTCGGGATCGACCTCGGTACCACCAATTCGCTGGTCGCCACCGTGCGCAGCAGCATCCCGGAAGTGCTGGCCGACGACGAGGGCAGGACGTTGCTGCCGTCAGTGGTGCGCTACCTGGCCAACGGCCATGCTCACATCGGCTACAAGGCGCAGGCGGCGCAAGTGACCGACCCGAAAAACACCATCGTCTCGGTCAAGCGTTTCATGGGCCGCGGCCTGAAGGATATCGCCCACGCCGAGAACATGCCCTATGACTTCCTCGACACGCCGGGCATGGTGCAGTTGAAGACGGTGGCCGGCGTGAAAAGCCCGGTCGAAGTGTCGGCGGAAATCCTTGCCACCCTGCGCCAGCATGCGGAAGATGCGCTCGGCGACGAACTGGTCGGCGCGGTGATCACGGTGCCGGCCTATTTCGACGATGCCCAGCGCCAGGCCACCAAGGATGCGGCAAAACTGGCCGGCCTGAATGTGCTGCGCCTGCTGAACGAGCCGACCGCGGCGGCCATCGCCTATGGCCTCGACCACGACCCGCAGGGCATCTATGCCGTCTATGACCTCGGCGGCGGCACCTTCGACATCTCGATCCTGAAACTGACCAAGGGCGTCTTCGAAGTGCTGGCCACCGGCGGCGATTCGGCGCTGGGCGGCGACGACTTCGACCATCGCCTGCTGTGCTGGATCACCGAGCAGGAAAAGCTGGCGCCGCTGTCGGACCAGGACACGCGCCTCTTGATGGTGAAGTCGCGCGAAGCCAAGGAACTGCTCTCCACCAAGTCCGAAACCCAGATCGACGCCGTGCTGCAAAGCGGCGAACAGGTGCACCTGACGCTTTCCGCGGCGACCTTCGCCGAGATCACCCAGCACCTGGTGAAAAAAACCATGGTGCCGTGCAAGAAGGCCATGCGCGACGCCGGTCTCTCGGAAGAAGATGTCGATGGCGTGGTGCTGGTCGGCGGCGCCACCCGCATGCCGAACATCCGCAAGGCGGTCGGTGAATTCTTCAAGACTACGCCGCTGGCCAACATCGACCCCGACAAGGTGGTCGCCCTTGGCGCGGCGATCCAGGCCAATCTTTTGGCCGGCAACCGCGCGCCGGGCGACGACTGGCTGCTGCTGGACGTGATCCCGCTGTCGCTCGGCATCGAAACCATGGGCGGCCTGGTCGAGAAAGTCATCCCGCGCAATTCCACGATTCCCTGCGCGCGCGCGCAGGAATTCACCACCTTCAAGGATGGCCAGACCGCGCTGGCGATCCACGTGGTGCAGGGCGAACGCGAACTGGTGAGCGACTGCCGCTCGCTGGCGAAGTTCGAGCTGCATGGCATTCCGCCGATGGCGGCCGGCGCCGCCCGCATCCGCATCACCTACCAGGTCGATGCCGATGGCTTGCTGTCGGTGTCGGCGCGCGAACTGCGCTCGGGTGTCGAATCCTCGATCACCGTCAAGCCATCCTATGGCCTGTCCGACGACGAGATCGCCAGGATGCTGCAGGACTCCTTCACTTCGGCCGAGAGCGACATGCAGTCGCGCGCGCTGCGCGAAGAGCAGGTCGAGGCCGAGCGCATCCTGCTGGCGACCGAAGCGGCGCTGGCAGTCGATGAAAGCCTGCTGGATGACGAGGAACGCGCGGCGATACTTGCCCTGATCGATAATCTGCGCCAGCTCGCGCAGGGCAGCGACCACGACGCCATCAAGGCGGCGGTGCAGGCACTCGCCAACGGCACCGAAGACTTCGCTGCCAGAAGGATGGACCGCAGCGTCCGTCAGGCCCTGTCCGGCAAGAAGCTCGACGAGATCGCCTGAAGCGGCGACAGAATAAATTAAACCATTTGAACCCGAGGTAAGCCGTGCCACAGATCGTTGTCCTGCCCCATGCCACCCTCTGCCCGGAAGGCGCCGTCATCGACGCGCAAAAGGGCAAGACCGTGTGCGACACCCTGCTCGCGCATGATATCGAGATCGAACATGCCTGCGAAAAATCCTGCGCCTGCACCACCTGTCACGTGGTGGTGCGCGAAGGGTTCAATTCGCTCAACGAGGCGCAGGAAAAGGAAGAAGACCTGCTCGACATGGCCTGGGGCCTGGAAGCGCAATCGCGCCTGTCCTGCCAGGCGGTGGTCGGCGATGAAGACCTGGTGATCGAGATCCCCAAGTACACCATCAACCAGGTCAGCGAAAACCACTGAGGACAATAGTCATGAAATGGACCGACATTACCCAGATCGCCGAAGACTTGCACGACAAGTATCCGGACATCGACCCGCTGACGGTGCGTTTTACCGACCTGTTTAACTGGGTCTGCGCGCTGGACGGCTTCGATGACGACCACCAGCGTTCCGGCGAAAAGATCCTCGAAGCGATCCAGGCCGCCTGGATCGAGGAAGCGAAGTAGGCAGGCCGCGCGCCTGGTTTTTTCAGTCTGCCCCGGAGCTTTTCAGCGGCAGTGAAATGCTCAGGCAGGTGCCTTTGTCCTGGCAGCTGTCGATGTCCAGCCTGCCGTGCAGCGCATTGACGCGTTCGGTAATGCCCAGCAAGCCAAACGAATTCGCCTTGCGCCGGCAGCCCGGGAAAAAGCCGACGCCATTGTCGCCAATGGTCATGAAGATGCTGGCGCCGTCGCTGCGTACCTCGACGCGGACATGATCCGCATTGGCATGGCGCAGCACGTTGTTGAACGATTCCTGCAGGATGCGAAATAGCGCAGTGGCGCGCTCGTCATCCAGCGCGAACTCCGTTTCATCCATGATCAGTGTGCAGCGGATGCCGTTGCGCTGCTGAAAATCCTTCACCAGCCACTCGATTGCCGCATTCAGGCCCAAGTCCAGCACGGTCGGTCGCAGGTTGTTGATGGCGGTGCGCACGGCTTTCAACGTGGTATCGATTTGCTCCAGTGCGGCAGCCGTTTTCCGGTGCAGGCGCGGATGGTGCTGGCTGGTGCGTTCATGCAGCATGGCGATGTCCAGGCGCAGGGCCAGCAGGTTCTGCCCCAGGTCGTCATGGATTTCGCGGGCAATGCGCTTGCGTTCGTCTTCCTTGACATGCTCCTGGTGTGACACCATGTGCCGCAGCATCTCGCGCGAGTAGCGCAGGGCTTCTTCGGTTTGTTTTCGCTCGGTAATGTCCAGCATCACCAGACGGCAGGCTTTTCCGCTGGCATCCATCGTGGCTTCGATGTGCGCAATCAGCGGCTCGTTCTCCGCATTCAGAAATCCCATTTCATGGATTTCCTTACCCTGTCCCAGCATGACTTTCCGCATGAAATTCCGAAATTCCGGCTGCCTCTCTGGCGCAATGAAATTGCTCAGGGGCTGCCCGGACAGCCTGCTACGCTCGGTGCGCAGCAGGGTCGCACCGGTAAGATTGACCTCCAGGATGCTGCCATCGCAATCGAGGGTGAAATAGCCGATCGGCGCAAAATCATAGAGATCGGTATAGCGTGCCAGATTCACATCGCTGTTGGTGCGGGCCTGTTGCAGCTCGGCGTTCTGCATTTCCAGTTCAATCTGGTGGACGTGCAGTTCTTGCAACTGTTTCTGGGCGTCCGATTCTATCGGGGCGCACTGTGCCCTGGCCGCTTGCTCATCCAGGTGATCCCGGGCGGGCTGGCGCAGATTTTTCGGACTGCCTGAAATTTCATTTTTAGGTTTCATGGCGACCGTGGGCTATCCAATCAATGGCATTTTGCGCATGGTGGAAGTTTCAATTTCCTGGCGCAACGGTTCTTCAAGCATCTTGGCGACGGTGATGCCGCTAAACGTGATCACCACGCCATTGATGAGATTGTCGTGGCTGCAGTAGGGGATGGTGCGTACCTTGAAGCAGCGTCCGTCATGGGTGACAATATCCGTACTGTCGAGTTTGTGATTTTATACCAATGTTTGCGGCGAATCCTGCATTCTTCCAGAACAAAAAAGGGACCGCACTGCGGCCCCTTGGCTCAACCCCGCAAGCTCAGCTCGCCGTTGACGATGCGTACGCGGTCGCCGACACGCCAGTTGTCGGTAGTCTGCTTGAAGCTGCGCACCGCGCCGTCTTCCATGCGCACCTGTACCTGGTAGCTGCTGGTGGCGCGGCTGCGTTTCTCGACTTCATTGCCGGCAAAGCCGCCGCCCACTGCGCCGGCCACGGTCGCCAGCTTGCGGCCGCTGCCGCCGCCGACCTGGTTGCCCAGCACGCCACCCAATAGCGCACCGGCGACCACGCCGACGCCGCTGGCCTGACCCTGTTCCTGGATCGCCTGGACCGATTCCACCTTGCCGCAATCGTAGCAGATGGGGCGCGCTTGTGAAGTCTTTTGCGAATAATTGGTCGAGGCCGGGCGCGGGCTATGCTGCTGTGAGGTTTGTTTCGGGGCGGCTTTGGGTGCCGGCTTTTCGGCTTCCTCGGCTGCCAGCTGGGCCTTTGGCGCAGCGGTGGCGGAAGCGGCTGCATTGGCCTGCGCGGGATCCGCGGATGATCCGCCACCGACCTGTGCAGCAGCGCCTGTTGCCGCCGGCGCCATCAGGCTGGCGACCGCCGCCGCACTGCCAGGGCCGCTTTCGCCGTGCGAGGTCGGCAGCAGGCCGGTAATGGCGGCCACGCCGGTCAGGCTCAATACTGTGACGGCAACGGCGGCAGTCGCCACCAGAGGATGAATGCGGTTCGGCTTGTGATTGGCTTCCATGCGGGCTCCCATACTTGATGAATTGAATGTTGTCTTCCTATGAACTGATTATCAAAGGAAAGTTTCATCAAACCTAGAGGCCAAACTGTGACAGGTGTAAGCGTATGTAACGAATGCCGGCGGGCGCAAACAAAAAGGGCCGCGAAAGCGGCCCCTCTTTTGCATGGTAAAAAAACCCGATCAGTCTTCCCGGCGCAGGTGCGGGAACAGGATGACGTCGCGGATATTCGGCGAATCGGTGATCAGCATCATCAGGCGGTCGATGCCGATGCCGCAGCCGCCGGTCGGCGGCAGGCCATATTCGAGCGCGCGGATGTAATCGGCGTCGTAATACATGGCTTCCTCGTCGCCGGCGTTCTTGGCGGCGACTTGCGCCTGGAAGCGCGCAGCCTGGTCTTCGGCGTCATTCAGCTCGGAAAAGCCGTTGGCGATCTCGCGGCCGGTGATGAACAGCTCGAAGCGCTCGGTAATGCCGGGCACGGTGTCGGAAGCGCGCGCCAGCGGCGAGACTTCCACCGGATAGTCGATGATGTAGGTCGGGTTCCACAGCTGCGCCTCGGCGGTTTCCTCGAACAGCGACAATTGCAGCGCGCCCAGGCCGGAAATGACGTGCGGCTTGACGCCAAACTTCTTCAGTTCCGCCCGCAGGAAGTCCGTATCGTGCAATTGCTCGTGGGTGTATTGCGGCGCGTACTTGTTGATGGCGCCGACGATGGTCAGGCGCTCGAAGGGCTTGCTCAAATCGAGTTCGCGGCCCTGGTAGGTCAGGCTGGCGGTGCCGTGCGCATCGATGGCGGCCTGGCGGATCACCTGCTCGGTGAATTCCATCAGCCACTGGTAATCGACATACGCCGCATAGAATTCCATCATGGTGAATTCAGGATTGTGGCGCGGCGACACACCCTCGTTGCGGAAGTTGCGGTTGACTTCGAAGACGCGCTCGAAGCCGCCCACCACCAGGCGCTTCAGGTACAGCTCGGGCGCAATGCGCATGAACATTTCCATGTCGAGCGCATTGTGGTGGGTGATGAAAGGCTTGGCCGCGGCGCCGCCCGGGATCACGTGCAGCATCGGTGTCTCGACTTCCATGAAGTCGTTCTTTTCCATGAAGCGGCGGATCGACGACAGCGCGGCGGTGCGCGCCTTGAAGGTGCGGCGCGTGTCCTCGTTCATGATCAGGTCGACATAGCGCTGACGATACTTGGTTTCCTGGTCGGCGAGACCATGGAACTTGTCCGGCAGCGGGCGCAGCGACTTGGTCAAGAGGCGCAGCTTGGTCACCTTCACCGACAGTTCGCCGGTCTTGGTCTTGAACAGCGTGCCTTCGGCGCCGAGGATGTCGCCCAGGTCATAGTGCTTGAAGGCGGCGTAGTCTTCTTCGCCAAGCAAATCCTTCGTGATGAAGAGCTGGATACGGCCATCGGCCCTGACGCCGGAAGCATCCTGCAGCGTAGCGAACGACGCCTTGCCCATCACGCGCTTCAACATCATGCGGCCGGCCACCGATACCTTGATGGCCTGCTCCTCCAGCGCTTCGGCAGCTGATTCGCCGTACTGCGCCTGCAGGTCGGCCGCCTTGTGCTGCGGGCGGAAGTCGTTGGGGAATGCGACGCCTTTCTCGCGGATCGCCGCCAGCTTGGCGCGGCGCTCGCCGATGATGGAGCCCTCGTCTAGCGGCTGCGCCGCATTATCGGGTTGTTGAGCAGTTTGCTGAGTCATGTTGGGAATGCGTGTTCTTATGATTGAAGGCCGGCGCCGCATGGCGCCGGTGGCTTAAACGCCCTGCTTGAGCGAAGCGCCGATGAAGTCGTCGAGGTCGCCGTCCAGCACGGCCTTGGTATTGCCGACTTCGTGACCGGTGCGCAAATCCTTGATGCGCGACTGGTCCAGCACGTAGGAGCGGATCTGGTGGCCCCAGCCGACATCGGTCTTGGAGTCTTCCAGCTTCTGCTGCTCGCTCATGCGGTTGCGCAGTTCCAGTTCGTACAGCTTCGACTTCAGCATGTCCCAGGCTTCGGCGCGGTTGCGGTGCTGGCTGCGGTCGTTCTGGCACTGCACCACAATGCCGGACGGCGCGTGCGTCAGGCGCACGGCGGAATCGGTTTTGTTGATGTGCTGGCCGCCCGCGCCGGAAGCGCGGTAGGTATCCACCCGCACGTCGGCCGGGTTGATGTCGATGTCGATCGAGTCATCCACTTCCGGATAGACGAACAGGCTGCAGAACGAGGTGTGGCGGCCGTTGGCCGAGTCGAACGGCGATTTGCGCACGAGGCGGTGCACACCGGTCTCGGTGCGCAAGAAGCCGTAGGCGTAGTCGCCCTCGACCTTGATCGAGGCGGTCTTGACGCCGGCGATTTCGCCGTCGGACTGTTCCAGGATTTCGGTCTTGAAGCCCTTGCGTTCGCAATAGCGCAGGTATTGCCGCATGATCATCGAAGCCCAGTCCTGCGCCTCGGTGCCGCCGGCGCCGGCCGTGATATCGATGAAGCAGTTGTTGGGGTCCATCGGATTGTTGAACATCCGGCGGAATTCCATGCCTTCGACGCGTTTGCGCAGTTCTTCGGCATCGGCTTCGATGGCGATGAGGGTGTCTTCATCGCCTTCTTCGCGCGCCATCTCGAACAGGTCGGCGGCGTCGCGCAGGCCGGATTCGATCTCGGTCAGCGAGGTGACGATGGCTTCGAGGGATTTCTTTTCACGGCCGAGGTCCTGGGCCCGCTTCTGGTCATTCCAGACGTTCGGGTCTTCCAGTTCGGCGTTGACTTGTTCTAGTTTCTCTGACTTGGCAGCGAAGTCAAAGATACCCCCGAAGTTCAACCTCACGGGTGGTGAGGTCCGCCAGCAGGGCGGAAAGGGCGTTGAGGCGTTCTGCTTCCATGGTGGATTTTAGTGTGTGCGGTAAAACCGGACATTATACCTGAGCGGGGAAGTGGGCTTGGCGCGTGACGCTTCGTCTGCCTGTTAGGTGGCTGATATATTAAAAATGAAAAATTGACTTAATTGCAATTATTGGCCTCTTGTCGATCGCTGAAAATTGCATTCCCGACTAATTTTGACGCTTGGTGGTCGTGGCTGTACTACAAGAAAGCAACAAATCATGAGGCAGTCTGTACAATGCATTTTGTTAACTAAATCAGGCCGCACCGTTACGCTGCCGTCAATTAGCCTACGCATGATCGACACGCTCGCTTACTACAACAACAACGCTGCAGACTTTTTTTCGAATACTGTTTCCGTTGATATGTCGGTCCTGTATGACCGATTCCTTTCGGTGCTGAGTCCCGGCAGTCTGATCCTCGACGCTGGCTGCGGCTCTGGTCGCGATGCCAAAGCATTCATGCAACGCGGCTTTCGTGTCGCCGCTTTTGATGGTTCGGCTGAGTTGGCGCGTATGGCAACTGCGCATGCCGGAATCGAAGTCGCCGTGCGCAGTTTCGCTGACGTGGGTGAGGTTTCTTGTTACGACGGCATATGGGCTTGTGCAAGCCTGCTCCATTTGCCGGCAACGGAAATTTCTTCGGCCTTGCAGTCGCTGTGGGCGGCATTAAAGCCGGGCGGGGCTTTTTATCTCAGCTTTAAAATCGGTGTAGGCGAGCGGACGCAAGGCGGCCGCCATTTCACGGATATCAGTGAACCCCAACTTCGCGAATGGTTGGGCATACTGCCGGACCTCTTGAGTATTGAATGCTGGGAAACAGCCGACCAGCGTCCGGGGCGTTCGGAGCAATGGCTCAATGCGATCATCATGCGCGCCATGCCGGGGAAAAGTCGGCTTGTGACTGGTGGCGACGATCCGTTCTTGCCGCATCTGTGCGAGGCTATGAACAAGGCTTCGGAAGTCGATTTGGCGGTCGCCTTCATCAAAACGACCGGGCTTCGCTTGCTGCTGCCGGATTTGCAAAGCGCGCTTGTGAAAAAAGAAAACGGGAATTCTGCGCGAGTGCGCGTCAGAATATTGACCAGCGATTACCTCGATGTTACCGATCCGGAGGCGCTGCGTTTGTTGATGCTGCTGCAGGAGCAGGGGGCGCAAGTACGTGTGTATGAATCAGCGGGCAGCAGCTTCCATCTGAAAGCCTATTTGTTCGCGAGCATTCACGGCGAAGGCGGATTGCAGGGCACCGCCTTCGTCGGCTCAAGCAATATCAGCAGGCAAGCCCTACAAAACGGCCTCGAATGGAATTACCGTGTCGATTATCCGGGAGATTCAGGGTTTTTAGAAGTTCGCGCCAGATTCGATGAGCTATTTTCTCATCCGCGCAGCCTGTCCCTGACCGATGCCTGGATTGATCGGTATGAGGCACGCCGTGTGCCGCTACCGCGCGCAGTGGAGGCGGGTAGTCAGGAACAAGAACCGCCGCCCGAGCCGACTGTCGTGCAATTCGATGCATTGCAGGCATTGGCTGATACACGCCATGAGGGTTTTCGTCGGGGCTTGGTTGTATTGGCTACTGGCCTTGGCAAGACTTGGCTCGCAGCATTCGATGCTGAACAGGTAGGGGCGCGTCGGGTTTTGTTTGTAGCCCATCGTGAAGAGATATTAAATCAAGCTGCGCAAACATTCTTGCGCATCCGGCCTCGTTGCCGGGTTGGTTTCTACATGGGAAAAACTCGGGATGTTGAAGTTGATGTCCTGTGCGCTTCAGTGCAAACGCTCGGGCGCGATTGTCACCTGGAGCGCTTTTCGCCTCAGCATTTCGATTACATCGTCATTGACGAGTTTCACCATGCGGCGGCTCCCACCTATCGACGTTTGCTCAGTTATTTTGCGCCGCGATTTTTGCTCGGGTTGACCGCCACGCCGGACCGCTCCGATCACTCGGATATCTTGTCGCTGTGTGATGACAATCTGGTATTCACTCGTGGCTTGTTTGACGGCATTCACTCTGGCCTGCTCGTGCCATTCCACTATTTCGGCATTTATGACGATACGGTGGACTACTCGGAAATACCCTGGCGTAACGGGAGGTTTGATCCAGAAAAACTGTCCAATAAGCTAGCAACCTTGGGACGCTCAAGACACGCGCTCAGGGAGTGGCGGAAGCGCAAGCAGCAGCGAACTCTGGCGTTTTGCGTTTCGATCGCGCACGCCGAATTCATGGCGAGCCAGTTTAGTAAAGAGGGTATTGCTTGTGCGGCAGTCTATGCTGGTTCGAGCCTGAGCCGTGCGGATGCTCTGGAGCGGCTACGGGATGGCCGGCTTGCTGTGATTTTTTCTGTTGACTTGTTCAACGAAGGTGTTGACTTGCCGGCCATCGACACGGTCATGATGCTGCGACCGACGGAATCCAAGATTCTCTTCCTTCAGCAGCTTGGTCGCGGCTTACGCAAGAGCGATGTCAAGGAAAAATTGGTAGTGCTCGATTTCATCGGCAATCACAAGAGCTTTTTGCATAAGCCACAGGCACTATTCGATGTCGGCAGTGGCTACAAGAAATTGGCTGAATTCGCGCGTAAAGCCGAACATGGCCGATTGGAATTGCCGGATGGTTGCTATGTGAATTATGACTTGCAATTGATTGACTTTCTAAAGTCGCTCGATGGCGATGGTATTCAAAAAGAATACGAGGCGCTGCGGGAAGGGCTTGGACGCAGGCCTTCGCTTGCCGAGTTTTATCGTGCTGGCGCGAGTTTGCAGACGATGCGCAAGCAGTACGGTGGCTGGTTTGAGTTGGTTGGCGCCATGAGTGACTTGACTTCGTCAGAGGCCGCTATTGTTGAGAAATATCGCGACTTCTTGAAGGAAGTCGAAGTCACTGCGATGACCAAAAGCTTCAAAATGGTTTTGCTGGAGGCTTTTCAAGAAATCGATGGATGGCAGAAAGCACCGACGATAGATGATTTGGCCGCTCGTTCATGGGATGTGTTGCAGCGCCGCCGAGACTTGCTTACGGATTTGGACGGCGATGAAAGAAGTTTGCCAGATGGTTATAACCAAACATGGAAAAAATATTGGTCAAATAATCCAATTGTTGCTTGGATTAAGAGAAAAGACATAGTTAAAGGGAGTCCGTTTTTTGAAGTGGCTGGCGATTACTTTCAACCTGTGTTTGCTGTAATGCCAGAGCATCGAGATGTGTTTGAGCCGATGTTGCAGGAGCTTGTAGATTACCGTCTTGCTGCCTATGAAATCCGTCGAACAAGTTCGGTCGAACAGAGCAATGTCTTGCCATTCCAGCGTACTGAAAATGCAGCAAGTCGGAATCGCACCGAGTTACCCTATTTCCCGAATTTAAAAATTGCTTGCGGTCATTTCAAGACCGGCTCTGCTGATGTCGAGGAGTATCGCGGGCTGGGAGGCGGATTTGGACGCTTGGACCCGCAACGCCACTTCATTGCGCGTGCTTCAGGAAATTCAATGAATGGCGGGAAAAGCCCGATTCATGACGACGATTATCTCTTGCTGGAACATTTGTCGCCGACGAAGGCCGGTTCGATTACGGGGGCTGTCGTGGCCATCGAGCGTGATGATGGCGGAAGCGGAGACAGCCAGTACCTCTTGCGTGAAGTATTGAAGTCTGCCGATGGTAGCTATATTCTTCATGCGCATAATCCGGATTATGAAGATATGCCAGCGACTGACGAGATGCGTACGCTGGCGCGTTTCAAGGCCGTCATTGACCCGCTGGACATCGCCCTTGGTCAATCCTTCATGCGCGAAGAGATTCCTGCGCTTTTCGGGGAAAGCTTCAACCCTGGTAATTGGAATGTCGGCCACGTCAATTTGAGCGACAAGAAAGCGCATGTATTGCTTGTCACGCTGAACAAGCAGGGTAAGTCGGAAGATCATCGCTATCTGGATCACTGGATCGATGACACCCATTTTCATTGGCAAAGCCAAAATTCCACGACGCCGGCCAGCAAGCGCGGACAGGAAATTATCGAGCATGAGAAGTTGGGGATCGCCATTCACCTGTTTGTACGAGAAGGCAAACTGGGAAATGGCAAGGCCGCACCATTCGTTTATTATGGACCGGTCCGGTATGGCAGTCATACGGGAAGCAGTCCGATGAGCGTGATTTTTGAACTCGTAAATTTTTGATATTCCAACGCTTGGCGCTGCTTGTGATGCCTCCAATAACACCAACAATACCGGCACCATGTTTATGAAGTCATTAGCATTCCTTCTAAGCCCACTTTTTTTAACTATTCAGCTGCTGGTACCTGCGTATGCCCAGAGCCTCCCCGTTCCTTCGCGCACCGTATTCAAGTGCGAGATCAATGGTAAAGTCGTCTATTCCGATTCCCCGTGTCTCGGGGCACAGCGACTGGATATTCAGCCTACCCGTGGAGTCGATAAGTCGACGGGAAATGAGCGTATTGGTAAGGATGTGCGCCAAGAACGCAGTGATGAACAAATGGCCAAGGCATGGGAACCGATTTTTGCAGAAACGCCAGAGCAACGTGCCAAGCGCCATCGCCGTGCGGCACTCAAGCCCGAGGCGCGTACTCAGTGCAGTCGGTTGGATCAAGAAATCGCATTAGCCGAGCAGGCCGAACGCAGCGTTACCAAGGCAATGCTGTCGGACGTGCAGTCAGACCTAATGCGGTTGCGTCGGCAATATAGAGAGTCTCGATGCTGATATGAATGAATTGAATATCCAGTCTACGAAATTGTGCTGTCCGAACGCGTCACTCGCTTAAAAAGACATGCGCATGGTGCCATTCGATGAACTCTTTATCTGGCTGAAATTTTTCAGGTAATGCAATCAGTTTCCCTTCGATTCCTGATAGCCATTCGGAAGAAAAAAGATTGCTTTCGCCAGTTTTAATTTCTTTGGATACCTTCACCCTGAATTCAGTGGTTAAGGTGATCAATCCTTGATCAAAGGCTCGGTCGTGCAATGCTGATAAACACAATCCGTTGCGGGGGTTCAGGCGATTGTTGGCGTCCCAACGCCATGGGACAATATGACTCGCAACGAGCAAGCGAGAGTGTGACAACCCTGTGATGCAACATCGGTTTTGGTAAGCACTCATCACTGAGCGTCTAAAGAAATTCTGCCCGATACGTATTTTCGCTTGGGTGATTTTTTCGGTGCCCACATAGTTTTCAGGCGATTCGCCATCGGCGGTGCCCAGCGGTTGCGATGTCAAATCGTTTTCCATTTCATCAGCCGTCGGCAAAAGTGCATCTACCTCGGCTTGGCTTTCCAACGCGAAGTCTTCCCAACCGTGTTGCATTTCCTCCCACATTTTTTTGTCGGATGCGGAGGCGCTCGTGAGTCCCTTTCGGCCGGTGGATGTAATTGCAGGATCAAGACTCGCAATATTGGTGAGCTTCATCGCTAATGCAGAAGGAGTGCGTCCGATTAGCGCCGCGAACTTAATAATGTCGCCATTCTTCGAATGCATTTTGCCGAATGGCATCTGGCAGTAGAGATAAAACGCGACTAAAAGTTGATTGCGTGTCCAGCCTTGGTGTTTTTCTGCCATGTCGAAAGATCTCAGTCCGCCAATTCGTAAGCCGTACTACGCCCGCCCCCCGGCGCCTTGCGCAGCACACCAAATCCTATCATCTCATTGATGTCGCGCAGCGCCGTATCCGGCGAACACTTGGCGATGGCGCCCCATTTGCTGCTGGTGAGCTTGCCTTCGAAGCCGTCCAGCAGCCGGTTGAGCCGCTTTGCCGAGCAAATGCACGGCCACTTCCTGGATGCAGAATCCCGCCGTTTTCATAGCCGGCGGAATCTCGCTGCTGCGCACGACGCATGCGTGCCGCGCTCACTTGAATTGATTCTCCTTCCATGCCGCAAACTCGGACGGTCTCAGCCCGTAACGCGCCAGCACGCCCTCGTGCAATCGCCGCAACTCTTCCACGATCAATGCCTGCATGCTGCCACGCTCGGCCTCGGGCACAGTGGTGTCCACGGCGCGCCGGATGATGGCGAGCGCATCGCCTCCCGGTTGCGTCACCACTTCCCGGATCGTTTGCTTGATGAGATCCCGCCAGGCAAGGCGAAGCGGATCGGGTTCCGCCAACTCCTGCCTGATGGCCCGATATTCCTGCGCCGAGCGTTCATAGGCCCAGACGTACAGGTCGCGCAATAGTTCCACCCTGGTCAATTCATACACGCCGAGGATGGCGCGGCTGTAGGCCTGCTCCGGCACATCGAGGAAGGTCAGCGGGCACAGGTTGGCGCGAAAAAGCGGCAGATTGGCGGCGAGCCGCGAAGTACGTTTGTTGATGTCGGCAAAAGGCTGCAAATACGGCAGATGCACCATCATGAAGAAGGATTGTTCGAACGGGTCGACGATTCGGTTGGCCTTTTCAAGCAGTATATCCAACAGGTCGTCGAGTTGCTGGGGCGTCGACAGCGGCCGATAGACGCTCTTGCCGATATCCACGGCATGCTGGCGGATCCGGCCTTCGTCGGCCGGATTGGGCAGCAGGTTTTCCGCCAGCGCGCTGTGCAGGTTCATCACCGTGTAGCGGTTGAATTCGGCGGTGTCGATGTTGCCGACCAGCAGTTCGATTGCTGTCTTGTGGTTCAGGATCATCTGCGTTTCGATGGTCGCCTTGCCTTGCGCCGCCTTGCCGTGTTCGATGAGTTCGCGGGTATCGATCCGGGAATAGGTATTTCCCTCCAGGTGACTCGACGCCCAGGACAGATCGATCAGCAACCGGTTCAGGATGGCGCGGCTGTATGTGCCTGCCGGCGCCTCGGTCTGCGGCGTTTTCCCGATTTTATGCAGTTGCCGTCGCAGTGGCGCGGACAGATACCAGGTGTCGTTGGGTTGATAGGCGTCGAGAAATTCGCGCTGGTAGCCAACCGGCGTGCGCGCCTCGTGCGGCTGATCGATGTAGGCAAGAATGTCCCGGCTGTCGGCGGAAAGGGGAATGAAATTCGGGAAAGCATCGCCCCCGGAGCCCGACGTAATTTCAGGCGATGTGTGCGTTGCAAAATAGCGGCGGGCACGACCCGCGCCGCCAGGCCTTATTTTTCCTTCAGCAAGCAAACGACTGATCAGGCGCTGTGCCGTTCTGCGGGCCAAGCCGGGATGCAGCGGCAGCAACTCGGCGAGCGATAGCCCGGCAGGCGCTGCCTGAATATTTTGCAGGAGTTTGTCGATGGCTGACATGGAGAGGGTGGCGCGATTTTATCGATAATGGCGCGATTATGGCCTGATTTTCTAAATCGCGCCAAAATTTTGGCGCGATTTAGGCTGATTTCCTTGAACTGCGCCAAATTGCCGTCGTAGCGGCGTCCATCCTTTTTCAGCAAGTTCTTCTGCTTCCAGCGTGAAAATGAGGGCATAAGTCATTACGCTTTGGCAGGGGTTTTTTTGCCAGCAGTGGCTTTCTTGTGTTCGGCGGCGAGTCTGGAGCGCACCTGATCGACGGTAACGGCTCTTGATGGGTCTGCTTTCAGTGGGGTACTCGCCGGCTGCAACCTTGGATTTCACGACCTCGGCCATTTCAAGGTGATGTCGGCGCTGGGTTTCAAACTACCTGTTCCCTTGTGCGTGCTCCACCAGCAACACCTTCAAATGCTCGTTCTTGAGCGCGCGTAACTTTCCTATAGCAATTTTGGTTGTCTAATATGCAATTTTGGCGTAGCATGCCTTGTTGCAAATTGATCAACATTTGCTCTTAACTCTCGACATTAAAACGAACGCGTCGCTAAAGGATGCCATGGATCTCAAAGACATCATGCTGGCCAGGTCAGGATTGACCGAAACCAATCGTCCCATTCGATTGCGTCTATCTCATGCAGATGGTGTCCTGGAGGACATGCTTCTGATCAAGCACGTGTCCGGCACGGAAACCATCAATGGCGGACTTGAGTATCGCTTGTTGTGCGTGTCTGCTCGCGGCGACCTGCCGCTCAAGGACTTCATGGCAATCCCGGTGGAAATCCAGTTCGTCACGGATAGGGGCGCCTTGCGCTCCGTGTGCGGCTTGATCAGCCAGGCTTTTGCCGGACACCATGATGGCGGGCTGGCATCGTATCAACTGGTCATTCGCGACGCCCTGGCTTTGATGGAACAGCGCGTCAATACCCGCGTGTTTCGCAACCTGAATGAACTGGATATTTCCAAAGTTATTCTGGACGAGTGGAAGCAAACCAGTCCGATCCTGGCCAATGCATTTGATATTGACTGGAACTGCCTTTCCGGAACTTATCCTGCCCGTGAATTCACGATGCAGCATAATGAATCTGACAGCCAGTTTCTGCGGCGGCTCTGGAAGCGACAGGGCATTGCATGGTTTATCCGGCCTGGCAAATCCGCAGAACCTGGGTCCAGCGATTTTCCATCGCATACCCTTGTGCTGGCTGACAATACGGAGGCCTATCAGCAGAATGCCGCCGGCACCGTTCGCTACCATCAGGATAGCAGCACGGAACAGCGCGATACGGTCACCAGCTGGAATGCCATGCGTTCCCTGCGCCCTGGCGTCGTTACCCGCCATAGCTGGGATTATGCCAAAGCTGGATTGATGGAGACTTCAGCGCCGTCCCGGATGCATCAGGGCAGCGCCGGCGACCAGATGGCGGCCAGTCTGGAAGACTATGCGATCGATGTTCCCCACGTCGCTGAAAACAGCGATGATTATGATCGTCTGGGCGAATTGCGCATGCTCCGCCATGAGCTTGAATCCAAGTGTTTTCATGGCGAAGGCAGCGTGCGTGACCTGTGCGTGGGGCAATGGATAGGACTGGCTGGTCATCCGGACATTGATGGTCATGCGCCACATGAGCGAGAGTTCGTCATTACCAGTATCGAGGTGGATGCCGATAACAATCTGCCCAAGGAGATTGCTGACCATGCGCAGCGCCTGTTCTCGCGTGAAGCGGGGTGGCTGCAGGACTTTCCCGGTGCGCTGGGCAAGGCCAGCGCCGAGCGGGGTGCGCGCTACACCAACCGTTTTTCCTGTGTGCGCCGGGGCATACCGATTGTGCCGGCATTCGATCCTGCCATCGATTTGCCGCGGACGCGAATCCAGAGCGCCATTGTGGTGGGACCCGCAGACGAAGAGGTGCACTGCGACGAGTATGGCCGGGTCAAGATCCGGTTTCCCGGCACGCGCGCATCCAACCATGAGCACGCCCAAGGTGCCGGTGCCAGCAATTCCGGCCGCGACTCGGCATGGGTGCGGGTGGCCAGTACCTGGGCAAGCAGTCAATGGGGCAGCTTCACCCTGCCAAGGATCGGTGACGAGGTGCTGGTGGATTTTCTGGGCGGCGATCCAGACAAACCCATCATCGTCGGCCAGGTCTATAACGGCAAAGCGCCCCCGCCAAACTTTACGCATACCGGAACCTTGCCGGAGAATCGGTATGTCTCGGGCATCAAGAGCAAAGAGGTGCGCGGTCGCCGCTACAACCAGTTGCGGCTGGACGATACGCCCGGCCAGATCAGTGCCCAGCTCGCTTCCGAGCATGGCCATACGCAACTGAACCTTGGCTATCTGACACAGCCGCGCGTCGATGGCGCGGGCGCGCCGAGAGGGGAGGGCGCAGAGTTGCGCACGGATGGGGCGCTGGCGCTGCGCTCCGCCAAACTGATGCTGTTGTCCACACAAGCCATGCAGGAAGCGCAGGGCAGGCAGCTGGAACGTCAGGTGATGCTTACCGCGCTGGAAAGCTCGCATGGATTGCTTGAAGAGCTGGGCAAGTATGCGGCAGAACACCATGCATTGCCGTTCGACGTGGAAGCGCACGGCAAGATCAACCAGCGTCTGGAAAAAGCCGAGCAGGGCAACAATACCGATCCGCAAGGCGGGACTGGCGGTGATCCTCTCATGGCGCTGTATGCGTCAGGCGGCTTTGCATTTGCGACGCCGTATTCCTCCGTTACCTACAGTGGCAAGCACCAAGACCTGGTGGCGCAGCAAAACGTCCAGCTGACGGCCGGTGAAAACTTCAACGTCAATGCCGGCAAAGGAATTTCCCTTTTTGCGCATCGCCAGGGCGTCAAGCTGATTGCGCATCGCGAAGATGTCGATATCCAGTCTCATCGGGACAGCATCAACCTGGCTGCGCAAAAGGATGTCCGGGTAAGCGCCAGCAGTGGCGAGGTCACCATTGCCGCTGACAAGCGCATCATGCTGGTTTGCGGTGGCGGGTACATCAAGATCGAAGGCGGCAACATCGAGCTTGGCTGCCCGGGGACCTTTACTGTCAAGGCCAGCCAGCATGCCTGGGCGGGGCCTTCCAGTGCCTCGCGGGAGATGCAGAAGTTCTCGGAAGGGGCGCTTGAGTTCAATGATCGGTTCGTGCTGGCTGACATGCTGGGCGATCCGGTGGCCAACCGCAAGTATGAAATCAAGCGCGGTGATGGCTCAATTATTCGCGGCGTGACCAATGAGCAGGGGCAGATTGAGCAGCAACAGAGCTTATTGAATGAACAGATTGAAATCAGGATTTTGGGATAATTATGAGCGATCACATTCCTTATAAAGATGAGAGATCAGACCCGTTGCGTCTTGTTGAAGTCAAGGATGAAGGAACCGGAAGCGATGTCGTTCGATGGTCTTTGACGAACCGGAATTTAAATGATCCGGTTGTCATTACGGTCAGGCCGACCACAGTCCTTCCCATTATTTTTGTCCCAGGCATCATGGGCTCCAACCTCGCATTGATTAATGCTGTGGGTAAAAAAAGCGCTGGCGCACCTGTGTGGGTATTCAATAGTGGTGGCGGTATGGCGTGGGACTGGACTTCCCTCAATCCGGCCGAGCGTCAGAGGCTCCTTGATCCAGCCAATACCCGAGTTTATGCAGGCGGCGATGTGCCAGACAGCATGGATGCCATTGGAGATGCAAGTGCCATTCGCAACAATCGATTCTGGGGCGAGGTCGGCGCCGGAAGTTACGAAGAGTTTTTGGTCTGGCTTTCAGACGCACTGAACACCAAGCGAGGCATCCTTTTTACGCAAAAGCCATTGATTGATAAAAATTTCACGAAAGATTGGGGACCTGTAAGTGGCGGTTTTATCAAAACAGAGAAGGACGATGTCGATCACGCTACAAAAATCAGTTTCCCTGTTTATGCATGTGGTTATAACTGGCTACAGTCCAATTTTGAATCTGCAAAAATCTTACAAAAGCGCATCGCTCATGTCATCAAGGTAAATAATGGTCCTTCAAGAAAATGTGAAAAGGTGATTTTGGTCACCCACTCAATGGGCGGATTGGTAGCCCGGGCTTGTTCTGAATTGCTAGGCATGCAGGACAAGATTGCTGGCATTGTGCATGGTGTCATGCCCGCTACTGGCGCTGGCGTTGCATATAAACGTGTTCGAGCCGGCAGCGAAGGAACCGCGCAGTTGGTGCTGGGCAGGAATGCAGAAGCAGTCAGTGCAGTGTTTGCCAATGCGCCTGGAGCATTGCAGTTATTACCCAGTCACACTTATCCGTCAGAGTGGCTTCAGCTAGGCGTCAATACTGGCAAGAACTTCAAAAAGCTGCATGCAGTACCGGCAGCTGACAAAAACCCCTATGACGAGATTTACCTCAAGCGAGGCGAATGGTGGTCGCTGATGCGCGAGGAGCTGATTAATCCGGCTGGCGTCAGTACGCACCGCGGTTGGGCTGATTATGCAGGCAACGTTGAAACAGCCAGAAAGTTCCATAATAAACTGGCGCCGCCTGAACTTTTAAAGGGAAAGTATCACCCTGTTACCTATTCGCTGTATGGTTGTGGTGACGACGATAGTGACGAGAGGACTTGGGGTAATGTGCGATGGGAGTGCGAAGGCGCTTATCGTATAGATCATGCTTACCGCATGGACAATCCGTTTTCGAACAAGGTACCAACCGATTTATCCAAAGCAAAGATGCTGAATGAATTGCGTGTTACGAACGACGATGGAAATGGTGGAATAAGCATGGTGCAAGGTAAGATGATGTGGAATTTTGAATTATCCGGTAAGGATAGCGGTGGAGATGGCACAGTCCCTACATGTTCAGGATCGGCGGCTAATGCCGGTAGTTTGAAGTCTTATGCGTTGACCGGAATTGAACATGAGCCCGCCTACCGAAACAGCCATTTTCAGCTGGCTACACTGCACTCCATTTTAAAAATCGCTCGTAGAGTTAGGGTTCTTGCATGACGAAAATTTCAAGGAATGTGTTGATTATCTTCGGCGTACTCGCCGTTGTTACGACAGTACTATTTCGCATTAATACTTTTTCAGCCACCGCAAACGCCCAAGAGAAAAAAAATATGGAACCGTATACCCAAAACATGAAGAAGCAATGTTACGGCCGGTTTTTGGTCGACATCCCGCAGCAGAGTAAGGAGGGCGGAAAGGGGACTTACGAATTTGGATTTGCTAATATTTCTGTAGGGCGGCACGAAAAAACCATGCCACATTTTCAGGCGTACGCTACCAGTATCAAGGAAAGCTATGCAGCGCAACGTACCTTGGAAAACGCGCCCAGACTGGTGCATGCCGAAACTATATCGGACGATGCTAGATTCATTGCCTACTATGATGATGACTTCGGCATCGTATTCAAAACGCTCGGTCTAGTAAAGAAAGAGAATATCCTTTTTAAGGTGGAGGCTCATGGATCGGAGAAGCCCGAGCTTGAGGCGTTCTCTCAGAACCTGCAGAATCTCATTCCCCACCTGAAGCCGCGTGCCAATAACGAGATTCCTACTGGCCCAGGATTTTGTATGGATGGCGCCATCATTACAACGCAGCACAAGAAGGGCGAGTACTATTCTAGTGGATTCACGCTGCCGGAATTTCCTGAACTTTATTTCGGATTCAGCACCAACGTTAATGGTGACAAGGTTGACCCAGGAATTATTGACCGTGAAGCAAATATCATCAAAGACCTTGGCGGATTTATTACCCAAATTAAAACCATTAGAAAAGGTCGCCGGATGATCAATGGCATGGAAGCTCAGGAATGGCTTACCCGTCTGCCACCCGGCGATACCCATGAATACTCTTTTGAACTCGACATTGTAGGTAAGCCGAATTCCATTTCGGAATCGCGCATTTCTGTTGGCATGCGTTTGACAGGGAGTCAAGTGGGAAACAAGAGAGAACCTGTAAAGATGACCGAGGCCGAAGCTCTGCTGCTGTGGGATGCAGTCACTAGCACGATCCGCCCGCGGCCAGGAGCGGTCTGAGCATGAAAGGTGTCATTCGCGTCGGCGATCCCACCAGCCATGGCGGCACGGTCGTCGCCGGCGCGCCGACAAAAACCGTCAACGGCATCCCGGTGGCGCGTGTCGGCGATGCCTGCACCTGCCCCCGAAAAGGCCACTCGGGATGTGTTGTCGCGGAAGGCGATCCAACCGTGACGATCGACGGCATACCGGTGGCCTTCCATGGCCACAAAACGTCCTGTGGTGCCTCCCTGATTTCGACCATTCCAACATCCGGCAAGGGCTGATTCGCGTCCAGGCAAGTTGTCCAGGCCTGTGCATGGCGCTCGGTCAGCATCGCCTGCATGCGGCAGATATTTTCGACAGTAAGCTCGCGGTGCGCGCATTTGGCGTCATCGAGGTTGGGCAAGGATTACAGTAATGCGTAGAATCGCAGTGGTGTGTACACTTCCGGCCTATCGTTTTTATTTGCCTGAACCATGACCATCACCATCAACGAAGACCTCCGTGCCTATATCGACCCGCTGACCGAAGACGAATATGCTTCGCTGGAGCGCAGCCTGCTGGCGGAAGGCTGCCGCGATGCCCTGGTGCTATGGGGCGACCTGCTGGTGGACGGCCACAACCGCTACGGCATCTGCCAGAAGCACGGCATCCCTTTCAATACCATGCAGAACGAAACATTCAAGTCCATCGACGATGTGCACCTGTGGATGATCGACAATCATCTCGGGCGGCGCAGCGTGTCGGATTTTCAACGCGGCGTGCTGGCGTTGCGCAAGAAAGAAATCGTCTCGGCGCGCCTGGCAGAGGCACAAGCCCAGCAGCCACCCGCCAGGCCAGACGGTGCAGATACTGCCGCGAAGCCGCCAGTTGCGCCACCGTTGACACGCGAGGGCATTGCGCGCGCAGCCCGGGTGAGCAGCGCGACGCTGGGACAGATCGAAAAAATCCAGAAAACGGCGACGCCCGAACTGGTCAACGCAGTCAAATCAGGCGATATTTCGATCAATGCTGCCGCTGTCGTCGCTTCCCTGCCGAGCGAGAAGCAGGTGGCGGCGGTTGCCGGCGGCAAGAAGGAACTGCGCCAGGTGGCGCGGCAGGTGCGCGAGAGCAGGTTGCCGCCCAAGCCGGAAGTCGAAGCCCCACCCAGCGATGCTACGCCAGAACAACTTGAAATTCATCGCCTGAAGCTGCAGGTGGCGGAACTTGCCGAAGAGCGCGATCAGTTGAAAAAGAAGGTGCAGCACTTGACCATTGCGCTGGCGGAGGCGCGTGGAGGGCAATAGTAGCCATGCGGGCATTCTCCGCATTTAATGCGGAGAATTGTGCCGTATTCGCCGCAGGCGCAACGCGGCCTTGGTAATGCAATTGCATTGACATGGTAATGCGATCGCATTACCATGTCGGGTATTCTCTCCCATTTGTCCGGAGCCCCCCATGGTTACCACTCTCGAAGTTGAATCTACCCTGACCGACCGTTACCAGACCACGGTGCCGGAGACTGTGCGCCGCGCCCTCCGGTTGGGCAAACGGGACAGGATTCATTACTCCATTCGCTCCGGTGGCGAAGTCGTGCTGACGCGAGCCGCCGCATTCGAGGCAGACGACCCTGTGCTTGGACAATTCCTGGGCTTCCTTGCCCGTGACATCGTCAGCCATCCGGAGCGCGTGCAGGCAGTTGATGCCAGCCTGGTGCTGCGCCTTCAGTCGCTGGTTGGCGATATCGAGGTCGATTTCGATGCCCCCCTGTCGGCAGACGATGAATGAGGGGCGGCAAGCCCGCGCCTTTGGTCGTCAATGGCTGGGCGATCTTTGCCCATCCCCTGTTTCTCGCGCAACTTGGTGCGCTGACACGGCAAGTTGAGGCGCTCAAGCAAAAAGACCCGGCCGGATATATGAAGAAAAATGTCAGCAAGCGGCTTGCCGCGATTTCCAGGTTGGCGTTCGAGGTGATTCCGCAGGATCCGGCGCGGCCGGAATACCGGCAGGGAAACGCCCTTGGCGAGGAACACAAGCATTGGTTCCGTGCTAAATTTTTTCAGCAGTACCGTCTCTTCTTCCGCTACCACGCATCAAGCAAGGTAATTGTCTTCGCCTGGGTCAATGACGAGGATACGAAGCGTGCCTACGAGAGCAGCGATGACGCTTACCGGGTGTTTCGCAGGATGCTGGAAAGCGGCCATCCGCCGGATGAATGGGATCGGCTGCTGGCTGAGTCGCGATCTTTGAAGGAAAATTCACCCTCGCCGCTTTCTCAGTCCGCCAATTCATAAGCCGTACTGCGCCCGCCCCCAATGTTTCACTCCCCCTGTGCATGCTCCACCAGCAACTGCACCTTGGTCACCCCATTATATTCATTGTTATCCAGCCGGAATGCCACCACCGCCTTCTCCGGCAAGGCATCCGCATGCCCGAACCAGATGGCGTCGTAACGCCGGCCATCCTTTTCCAGCAACAGCTTCAGGTGCTTTTCCTTCAGCACGCGCTGGTTGACTACCCGGAAGCTGTCGCAAAACACCGGCGCACCGAAGCCCTGGCCCCACACCTGTTCATCCAGCAGGCTGACGAAGTGCGGCGTGAAGTAGGCGTCTTCCAGTGCGCCATCGGTGTCGATTACGCGCTCGAGTGCGCTGCCGCTGAGCCATTCGCGGCCGACATCCTCGAAGGCGTGCGTAAACGCATCGAGGCTGTCGGCGCGGATGGTGAGTCCGGCGGCCATGGCGTGGCCGCCGAATTTCTCGATCAGGCTGGGGGCGCGCTTGGACACCAGGTCGAGCGCGTCGCGCAAATGGAAGCCGGCGATCGAGCGGCCCGAGCCCTTGATGTTGACGCCGTCGCCGGCCGGCGCGAAGGTGATGGTGGGGCGGTAGAACTTGTCTTTCAGGCGCGAGGCGACGATGCCGATCACGCCCTGGTGCCAGCTTTCGTCGAACACGGTGATGGTGGCGCGGCTGGCCGGGTCGAAGTCGTCCAGCAGCGCCATGGCGGTATCCTGCATGCCGGACTCGATTTCGCGGCGGTCGCGATTGATGGTGTCGAGTTCGTGGGCGATGGCCCAGGCGCGGCCTTCGTCGTCGGTGGTCAGGCATTCGATGCCGAGCGACATGTCGGCCAGACGGCCGGCAGCGTTCAGGCGTGGACCGAGGCCAAAGCCGAGGTCGAAGGGCGAGGCGCGCCGCGCTTCGCGGCCGGCGGCGCGGAACAGCGCGGCAATGCCGGGCTGCATGCGGCCGGCGCGCATGCGCTTCAGGCCTTGCGCCACCAGGATGCGGTTGTTGGCGTCGAGCTTGACGACGTCGGCGACGGTTCCCAGCGCCACCAGGTCGAGCAGGGCGTCCAGGCGCGGCTGGCTGGCGGCATCGAAGGCGCCGCGTTTGCGCATCTCGGCGCGCAGCGCCAGCAATACATAAAACATCACGCCCACGCCGGCCAGGTTCTTGCTGGTGAAGCCGCAGTTTGGCTGGTTGGGGTTGACGATCACGCGCGCGTCCGGCAACTTGTCGCCCGGCAGGTGGTGGTCGGTGACGACCACGTCGATGCCGCGGCGATTGGCCTCGGCCACGCCATCGATGCTGGCGATGCCGTTATCCACCGTGACGATGACGTCGGGCGACTTTTCGCGCACGGTCAGTGCGACGATTTCCGGCGTCAGGCCATAGCCGTATTCGAAGCGGTTGGGGACGATATAGTCGACTTTTGCGCCCAGCATGCGCAGGCCGCGCAGGGCGACGGCGCAGGCGGTGGCGCCGTCGCAGTCGTAGTCGGCGACGATCACCAGCTTCTTGCCGGCGCCGATGGCGTCGGCAAGATAGACGGCGGCCGCTTCCACGTGGGTCAGGCTGGCCGGCGGGATCAGGGAGCTCAGTTCGCTCGCCAGTTCGCGGGCGTCGGTCAGGCCGCGCGATGCGAACAGACGCGCCAGCACCGGGTGGATGCCGCTCTGGCGCAGCATTTCAGCGGTGCGGAAATTGCAGGGACGGATGGCGATGCGGGTCATGGCAGCAGTCGGTTCAGGCCGGGTTTGGTCCAGAATTTGCGCAGCGAAGCCTTGCGCACGCTGAATTCGGCCAGGCCGGTGTTGTGAGAGAGGATGAGGTTCATTTGCTGCAGCCGGCCGCCTTGCAGCGCGGACAACAGCGGCGCGAACCAGGCGGCTTCTAGCATTTGCAATTCCTGCAGCCAGCTGCCCCAGTCGGTGGCGAGCGCGGGCGCCAGCAAGGCGTCGAGCAGCAGCAGGCCGCGCTGCGGCGCGGCCAGGACCACGTCGATGGCATGGCAATCGTCCTGCCTTTTGTTGGTGGCGTTGGTGGCGCCGGCAGCGGCGCCAAGCGCTTCGATCCAGCCGCTGAGTTTGAAGACGTCGGTGTAGGGCGCCGGCAGCGCGCCATTCGCCGCCGCCTGCGGCAGGCTGGCGCCGCCCCACAGCCATAGCGAATTGACCGGCCGGGCGCCGCGCGCTTCGCGGGCCGCATTGACTTCATGCATGTGCCAGTGCATCTGCACTTCGTTTTGCAGCTTGCGCCAGGCGCGCTCCTGCGCACCTTGCGGCAGCCAGATATCGATATTGCGGCCGCAGGCGGCGTCCGGGGTGGCGGTATGCAGGTCCTGCCAGTCGTCGGCTTGCAGGAACCAGGTGCTGGCGTCGCCATACACCAGGGTCTTGCCGCTTTCCTCGAGCAGCGGTTGCGCGGCGTCGAACAGGGCGCGCGACTCGGTCTCGTCCAGCGCCAGTTGCCGCAGGTCGGTCAGCACCAGGTGGTCGCGGGCGATGTGGAAATGCACCGGTTGCAGCACGAACCAGGTGCCGGATTCGGCTTGCAGGCCGTGCAGGCGCATCAGGGCATCGGCCAGCGGCGGACTGCTTTCTGGTAACAGGTTGCCGGGCAGCAGCTTGCGTGCCAGCCAGGTTTCATGCGGCAGGGCGCGCGCGAACGGGTCGAAGCATTCGGTTTGCGGGGCTTTGGCGCGGGCCAGCAGCATTGCCAGCGCTGGAGTTTTGCATTGTCGCAATAAATCTTTGGCTAGATCGGGCGGCGGCAAGCCGAACGGCAGCAGGATATCGAGTTGACTCATGCCATGATTATAGAATGTATGGCAAACTGCGGGCTGCCTCGGGCCTGGTACGCCCTTTCTGGAGTATTTCTTTTGAGTATCATAAAAAACTTACCATTCGAATGGCTGGTGGGCTTGCGCTATACCCGCGCCGGTCGCCGCAGCGGCCGCAACAGTTTCATTTCATTCATTTCCCTCATTTCCATGGCGGGCATTGCCCTCGGCGTGGCGGCCTTGATCGTCGTGTTGTCGGTGATGAACGGTTTTCAGAAAGAAGTGCGCGACCGCATGCTGTCGGTGCTGTCGCACATCGAGGTCATGGATGCCTCCGGCGCCTTGCCGAACTGGCAGGAAACCGCGCGCGAAGCGTTCACCAACAAGGCCGTCAGGGGCGCCGCGCCGTATGTTGCCGGCCAAGCCATGATCACCCGTGACGACATCGTGCGCGGCGTGCTGGTGCGCGGCGTGCTGCCGCAGGAAGAGCCGAAGGTGTCCGACGTGGCGGCGCAGGTGCGCCAAGGCTCGTTTGATGATTTGCGGGCGGGCGAATTCAATATCGTGCTGGGCGGCGAGCTGGCGCGCTCGATCGGCGTCGGGCTCGGTGACCGCGTCACCCTGATCGCGCCGCAGGGGCAGGTAACGCCGGCCGGGGTGATCCCGCGCCTGAAGCAATTCAATGTGGTGGGCATTTTCGAGGCCGGCCATTACGAATTCGATTCCTCGCTGGCCTTCATCCATCTCGACGATGCCGAGAAGATGTTCAAGCTGGACGCGCCTTCCGGCCTGCGCCTGAAGATCGCCGACATGCAAAAGGCGCCCGAGGTGGCGGCGGAGCTGTCCACCACCCTGACCGGCAATGTGCTGATCCGCGACTGGTCGAGCCAGAACCGCAACTGGTTCGCCGCCGTGCAGACCGAAAAGCGCATGATGTTCATCATTCTTACGCTCATCATCGCGGTGGCCGCCTTCAACCTGGTCTCGACCCTGGTGATGACAGTCACCGACAAGCAGGCCGATATCGCCATCCTGCGCACCATCGGCGCCTCGCCGCGTTCGATCATGAAAATCTTCATGATCCAGGGTGCGGTGGTCGGCCTGATCGGCACGGCCATCGGCGTCGGTCTGGGCGTGCTGGTGGCGCTGAACGTGGATGTGATCGTACCCTTCATCGAGGGCATGCTGGGCGTGCAATTCCTGCCCAAGGATATTTACCTGATCAGTGCCTTGCCGTCCGACTTGCGCTGGTCGGATGTGTGGACCATCGGCGGCGTCGCCGTGGTGCTGGCCTTCGTGGCGACGCTGTATCCGAGCTGGTGGGCGGCGCGCGTCAAACCGGCGGAGGCTTTGCGCTATGAGTAATGTGCGTCCGAATGAGAATGCGAATGTGAGTGCGAATTTGAGTGGCACTGTGCTGTCCTGCCGCAACCTGGGCAAGACTTTTACCCAGGGAAAATATGCGGTCGAGGTCTTCCAGCATATCGACTTTTCCGTGTCGCGCGGCGAGCGCGTGGCCATCGTCGGCGCTTCCGGCTCCGGCAAGTCGACCCTGCTGCATCTGCTGGGCGGGCTGGACGTGCCCAGCACCGGCAGCGTGAATTTACTGGGCAAGGATTTGTACAGCCTCAACGAGGCCGCGCGCGGCGACTTGCGCAATACCTCGCTTGGCTTTGTTTACCAGTTCCACCACCTGCTGCCGGAGTTTTCCGCGCTCGACAACGTCGCCATGCCGCTGATGATCCGCCGCGTCAAGCGCGCCGATGCGCAGCAGGTCGCCGCCGGCATCCTCGAACGGGTCGGACTGGCCAAGCGTGTGTCGCACGTGCCGGGCGAGCTGTCCGGCGGCGAACGCCAGCGCGTGGCCCTGGCGCGCGCGCTGGTGACGCAGCCGGCCTGCGTGCTGGCCGATGAGCCCACCGGCAACCTCGACCGGCCCACCGCGCACAAGACCTTCGACCTGATGCTGGAACTGTCGAAGACGCTTGGTACGGCCTTTGTCATCGTTACCCACGACGTCGAACTGGCGCGGCATTGCGACCGCATCCTGCGCCTGTCGGAAAACGGCTTGCAGCCGCATGTGGATTGATACCCATTGCCATCTGGATGCCAGTGAATTCGCCGGCGAGGCGGATCAGATAGCAATGCGCGCCGCGCAGCAGGGACTCGACTGGATCGTGATCCCGGCGGTGGCGCGCGACAATTTTGCTGCGGTGGCACAACTGGCGCGGCGCTTGCCGAATTGCGCCTATGCGCTGGGTATTCATCCGATGTATGTGCCGCAGGCGAATGAAAACGATCTGCGCGTGCTGCGCGAGACGGTAGCCGCCGCCATGGATGACGGCCGCTTTGTCGGCATCGGCGAGATCGGCCTGGATTTCTTCGTGCCGGAACTGAAAGACGGCCCGCTGCGCGACAAGCAGGAATACTTTTACAGCGAACAATTGAAGATCGCCCGCGACTTCGGCTTGCCAGTCTTGCTGCACGTGCGCCATTCGGTCGACATCATCTTGAAATACCTGCGCCGCATCACCGTGCCGGGCGGTTTCGCCCATGCCTATAACGGCAGCTTCCAGCAAGCCGAGGCCTTGATCCGCCTGGGCTTCAAGCTGGGCTTCGGCGGCGCCATGACGTTTACCCGTGCGCTGCAGTTGCGCCGGCTGGCGACGGAACTGCCGCCGGAGGCGATCGTGCTGGAAACCGACGCCCCGGATATCGCCCCGGCGTGGGTCCATCCCGGGCGCAACAGCCCGGAGGAATTGCCGCGTATCGGCGCCGTGCTGGCGTCCCTGCGGGGCATCGGCGTCGACGAACTGGCGCGCATCACCTCCGCCAATGCGATGGCAGCATTGCCGCGGCTGGGGCAAATGGTGCAATTGTCGCCATCGTCGCAACCATCGCAGTCAGCACCACGTACCGCATAAATGCGCAGCGCCATCCTCGGTTTCGTGGTTGGCGCCGCCTGGTTGCAGACGCAGCCGGATTTGCCCGGGATGTGGCTGATGCTGGCGCTGGTGGCCGCTGTGCTCCTGTGGGCGCTGGCGATAAAAAAGCTGCCGCACTGGATCGCCCGGTCGTCCTGGCCTGCGTGGCTGACATGGCCATCCTGGCGCGTGGTCGCTCTTGCTGCCGGCGGCGTGCTGGCCGGATTTGTCTGGGCGGCGCTGTTCGCGCATTACTCCTTGCGCGAAGAATTGCCGGAGGAATGGGAAGGGCGGGACATTACCGTCATTGGCACCATCGACAGCCTGCCGCATCGCTTCGAGCGTGGCATCCGTTTCAATTTCGCGGTCGAACGGGTGTTGCCGGAAGGTGGTGGGGATGCCGATGCCGGTGCTTCCGCTGCCAGGGAAACGGCGGAGCTTGCCGCCGACGCTGCGCAGGCCGCGACGGTTGCTACGGTTTCGACGGATGCTGCGGTTCCGCTGGCGGCAGCGATCCCTGTCGTGCCGTCCCGGCTCGCATTATCCTGGTATGGCGGCTTTCGCGGCGAAGCTACCCAGACCGTGCCTGGCCTGTTGCCGGGCGAGCGCTGGCAACTGACGGTGCGCCTGCGGCGGCCGCACGGCAACGCCAATCCGCACGGCTTTGATTATGAAGTCTGGCTGCTGGAGCAGGGCTTGCGCGCCACCGGCACTGTGCGACCCGACCGCCGCCTCGATAACAAGAATGAAAAGCGCGATGACTTCGTGCCGGGCTTTTCGAATGCGGTCGAGCGCAGCCGCAACTGGCTGCGCGAGCGCATCGTCGCCGCCTTGCCGGGCAAGGAATACGCCGGTGTGATCGTGGCGCTGGTGGTGGGCGACCAGCGCGCCATCGCCCAGTCCGACTGGCAGGTGTTCAACCGTACCGGCATCGGTCATCTGATCTCGATTTCAGGTTTACACATCACCATGGTTGCCGGCCTGTTCGCCGGCCTGTTCCAGTTCCTCTGGCGCCGCTCGTTTTTCACCCGCGCGCAACTGCCCTTGCTGCTGCCGGCGCAAAAGGCAGCCGCCCTGGCCGGCGTGGCCATGGCGCTGGTGTATGTCTTGCTGGCCGGCTTCGGCGTGCCGGCGCAGCGCACCCTGTACATGTTGACGGTGGTGGCGGTCGCCCTGTGGTGCGACCGCCTGACCAGCGTCTCGCACGTGTTGTGCCTGGCGCTGGGCGTGGTGATCCTGCTCGATCCATGGGCGGTGCTGTGGCCGGGTTTCTGGCTGTCGTTCGGCGCGGTGGCGGCGATCCTGTACGTCAGCGTCGGCCGGGTGGCGATGCCCCGGGCCATGATGCCGCCGGCATTGTCAGCGCTGGCGACGCCCGCCGCGATCACCGGCGCTGGTAGTGGCAGCGGCATGCGCAAGGCCGCCGGCGCGCTCGCGCCACTGCGGCAGCGCTGGCAGACCTGGCGGGAAAGCCTGCGCCAGGCCGGCCGCACCCAGTACGCCGTCACGCTCGGGCTGGTGCCGCTGACCATGCTGCTGTTCGGCCAGGTGTCGCTGGTCAGTCCGCTCGCCAATGCGCTGGCGATTCCGCTGGTGAGTTTTATCGTCACGCCGCTGGCGCTGGCCGGCAGCGTCCTGCCGGCGCCGCTGTCGGACTGGATCCTTGGCTTCGCGCACGCATGCGTGGTCTGGCTGGCGCAGGCGATGGCGTGGCTGGCGGCATTGCCGGCCGCAGTGTGGAGCGCGCCGTTGCCGCATTGGTGGATCTTTGCCGCCGCGCTGGTGGGCACCGTCTGGCTGCTGGCGCCGCGCGGCTGGCCGCTGCGCTGGCTTGGCCTGGCCGGCTGGCTGCCGCTGCTGCTCAACGCCCCGGCGTCGCCTCCCGCCGGGGAATTGTGGGTGACCGCATTCGACGTCGGCCAGGGTACGGCGCTGCTGATCGAAACCCCGGGCCGGCGCCTGCTGTACGACACCGGCCCGGTATATTCGCCGGATTCCGACGGCGGCAGTCGCGTCATCGTGCCTTACCTGAAGGCGCGCGGCATCGACCGCCTGGATGGCATGATCGTGTCGCACAGCGATACCGACCATGCCGGCGGCGCGCTGTCACTGCTGGACGAGGTCGCAGTTGACTGGGTATCGTCCTCGATGGCGGAGGATAACCCGATCGTGCGCGCCGCCGCCGAACACCGGCGCTGCCAGGCGGGCCAGGCATGGGACTGGGACGGTATGCGCTTCGAGATGCTGCATCCGTCGCCGGCCAGCTACGACAATCCGCACCTGAAGCCGAATTCACGCAGCTGCGCGCTCAAAATCACGCATGGCGCGCAGGCGATTTTGCTGCCGGGAGATGTCGAGCGGATCGATGAGGCCGAGCTGCTGGATGTCCAGGGCGAGCGCCTGCGCGCTACCGTGCTGCTGGCGCCGCATCATGGCAGCGGCACCTCGTCGACGCTGAGCTTTTTACAGGCGGTCGATCCGCAACTGGCGCTGTTCCAGGTCGGCTACCGCAACCGCTACAAGCATCCCAAGCGCGAAGTTTATGAGCGTTATGGCGAGCTCGGCATCCGCCGCCTGCGCAGCGACGAATCCGGCGCGGTGACGTTGCGCTTCGGCGCTGCGCTGGAGGTGGATGAATATCGCGGCACGCATGCGCGGTATTGGTACGGTCGCTGATGCTTGTCTACACGCCAGTTTTGTTGGCGTGCCGGATTGGGTAGAATGCCGTCATGCAACCCCTACATCGACAAACCGCCCTCGTCCTCGTCCTCCTGACCGCTTCCGCACTTGCCGCCGCCGATAGCGCGGCCAGCCTGCTGGACGATTACCGCCGCGTGACGGCGCAGGGCAGGGCGACCAACCGCCTCGACATCGACAACGATTCGCTCCTGCTCAACCGCGATGACGGCTTTTATTCGAGTGGCTTGCGCTACTCGCGCGAGCATGCGTTGCGCGAGGGCGGCCAGGTCACCGTGTTTGGCTGGCGCCTTGGCCAGCAGTTTTATACGGCCTCCGACATCAAGCTGGCGCCGCAACAGATCGGCGCGACCGACCATCCCTATGCCGGCTGGCTGTATGGCGGCGTTTTCAAGGAAACGCAGCGCAAGGATGGCAGCCATCTGCGCTATGGCGTCGATCTCGGCTGCCTCGGCCCCTGCGCCGGCGGCCGCTGGACCCAGACCAGTCTGCACCGCTTGCTGAACCAGCCCCTGCCGCAAGGCTGGAGCCGCCAGGTGCGCAACGAGATCGGGGTGATCCTGTATGGCGAAATGGCGCCGTTGCGCTGGCAGCCGGCATCCTGGCTGGATGCCACGCCGGTGATCCACGGCCGCTTCGGCAATATCCATACCGACGTCGGCGCCGGTGTCACGGTCAGGGCGGGGCAATTGCCGGCCTTTGGCGAGGCAGCTGGCCTGCATGGCTACCTGCGCCTCGATGCCAGGGCGGTCGCTTACAACGCGACCCTGCAGGGCGGTTATTTTTCTTCGGACAACCCGCACACGGTCAAGCCGAAACGCGCGGTCGGGGAGGCGGAGTTGGGCCTGGCGTGGAGTGGCGGCCAGTATGGCGTCACCGGCGCGGTGGTGCGCCGCAGTACCGAGATCGACGCCTTGTCGAATGCGCGCGGCGCCCAGACCTTCGTGCGTCTGATGTTGGTCTACACGCCCTGAGCCAGGAGTTTGCCTGTCCGATTTTGGCAGGATTGTTGGTTAAAATGAAACTTTCTGGCGCCGGGCTGGCGGTTTTGCCGCCGGCTTTTGCGGTATAATTTCAATTTCCCGCACGTGCCGTTCGGCACCATCAGCAATGACCAAGTTTGTATTCGTTACTGGCGGCGTGGTTTCTTCCCTTGGCAAAGGGATCGCCGCCGCCTCTCTGGCCGCTATTCTTGAATCGCGCGGCCTCAAAGTCACCCTTTTGAAGCTCGATCCGTACATCAACGTCGATCCGGGCACCATGAGTCCATTCCAGCATGGCGAGGTGTTCGTCACCGACGACGGCGCCGAGACCGACCTGGATCTCGGGCACTATGAGCGTTTCATCTCGACCCGGATGAAGAAGTCGAATAACTTCACCACCGGCCAGATCTATGAATCGGTGATCCGCAAGGAACGCCGCGGCGAGTATCTCGGCAAGACCGTGCAGGTGATCCCGCACATCACCAACGAAATCCAGGAATACATCAAGCGCGGCGCCGAAGGCTATGACGTGGCGCTCGTCGAGATCGGCGGCACCGTCGGCGACATCGAATCGCTGCCGTTCCTTGAGGCAGCACGCCAGCTCGGCCTGCGTTCGGGCCGCAACAACACTGCCTACGTGCATCTGACCCTGGTACCCTTCATCGCCTCGGCCGGCGAGCTGAAGACCAAGCCGACCCAGCACAGCGTGCAAAAGCTGCGCGAGATCGGCATTTCGCCGGATGCGCTGCTGTGCCGCGCCGACCGTCCGATTCCGGACGACGAGCGCGCCAAGATTTCGCTGTTCTCCAATATCCAGGAAGACGCCGTGATCTCGGTATGGGACGCCGACACCATCTACAAGATTCCGCAGATGCTGCACGACCAGGGCCTCGACGCCATCGTCTGCGACAAGCTCGGCCTGTCGCCGCAGCCCGCCGACCTGTCGGTCTGGACGCGCCTGGTGTATGCGCTGGAGCATCCCAAGGCCGAAGTCACCATCGGCATGGTGGGCAAGTACGTCGACCTGACCGAATCCTACAAGTCGCTGACCGAGGCGCTGCGCCATGCCGGCATCCATACCGAAAGCCGCGTGAATATCGAGTACATCGATTCCGAGGAAATCGAAGGAAAGGGCACCGCTTCGCTGGCCAAGTACGACGCCATCCTGGTGCCGGGCGGCTTCGGCAAGCGCGGCGTCGAAGGCAAGATTGCCGCTGCCCGCTATGCCCGCGAGAGCAAGATTCCTTACCTCGGCATTTGCCTGGGCATGCAGGTTGCGCTGATCGAGTACGCCCGCCACGAGGCTGGCCTGGCCAAGGCCAATTCCACCGAATTCGATGGCGACACCGAGCAACCGGTGGTGGCGTTGATCGACGAGTGGCAAAACCAGGACGGCAAGGTCGAGACCCGCGATGCCAATTCGGATCTGGGCGGCACCATGCGCCTGGGCGCCCAGACTTGCGAAGTCAAGCCGGGCACGCTGGCGGCTGAAATCTATGGCAAGCAGGTCACCGAGCGCCATCGTCACCGCTACGAAGCCAACAACCATTACCTGCCGCGCGTGGAAGAGGCTGGCCTGATCGTTTCGGCCCGCACGCCCACCGAGCACCTGTGCGAAATCATGGAGTTGCCGCGCGCAGGCGCGCATGCGCATCCGTGGTACCTGGGTGTGCAGTTCCATCCGGAATTCAACTCGACGCCGCGCAACGGTCATCCACTGTTCACCTCGTTCATCAAGGCAGCGCTGGCGCACAAGCAGGCTGCAGCCAAAAAGGAAACGGCATGAAACTCTGCGGATTCGACGTCGGCCTCGACAAGCCGTTCTTCCTGATCGCCGGTCCCTGCGTGATCGAGTCGCGCGAGATGGCGCTCGATACTGCGGGCCAGTTGAAGGAAATTACCGCCGCACTCGGCATTCCCTTCATCTACAAGTCCTCGTTCGACAAGGCCAACCGCTCTTCCGGCGCGTCGTTTCGCGGCCTGGGCATGGAAAAGGGCCTGGAGATCCTCGCCGACGTCAAGCAGCAGATCGGCGTGCCGGTGCTGACCGACATTCATGAAATCGACGAGGTCAAGCCGGTCGCCGCCGTGGTCGATGTGCTGCAGACCCCGGCCTTCCTGTGCCGCCAGACCGATTTCATCCGCGCCTGCGCGCAAAGCGGCAAGCCGGTCAACATCAAGAAGGGCCAGTTCCTTGCGCCGCACGACATGACGAACGTGATCGACAAGGCGCGCGCCGCCGCCCGCGAGGCGAACCTGGCGGACGACGTCTTCATGGCCTGCGAGCGTGGCGTTTCCTTTGGCTACAACAACCTGGTGTCCGACATGCGCTCGCTGGCGATCATGCGCGAGACCGGTTGCCCGGTGGTGTTCGATGCCACCCACTCGGTGCAGTTGCCTGGCGGGCAGGGCACGACCTCCGGCGGCCAGCGCGAATTCGTGCCGGTGCTGGCGCGCGCCGCCGTCGCCGTCGGCATTTCCGGCCTGTTCATGGAAACCCACCCGAACCCGGCCCAGGCGATGTCCGATGGCCCGAATGCAGTGCCTTTGAACCGCATCAAGGAGCTGCTGGCAACGCTGGTGCAACTTGACCGGGTCGTCAAGCAGGGCGGCTTCCTGGAAAACAATTTTGCGTGATTAAGTATACGCAAATAAGTACACGCAAATAAGCACACGCAAACACAAGAATTTAATTTGATTTGATTTGGGAGAACTGAATGAGTGCAATCGTTGACATCATCGGCCGCGAAGTAATCGATTCGCGCGGCAATCCGACCGTCGAATGCGACGTCCTGCTGGAATCCGGCGTGATGGGCCGCGCCGCCGTGCCCTCGGGCGCTTCCACCGGTTCGCGCGAAGCGATCGAATTGCGCGATGGCGACAAGAGCCGCTATTTCGGCAAGGGCGTCCTCCAAGCCTGCGAGAACATCAATACCGAAATTTCCGAAGCCATCATGGGCCTGGATGCCAATGAGCAGGCGTTCCTCGACCGCACCCTGATCGATCTCGACGGTACCGAGAACAAGGGCCGCCTGGGCGCCAACGCCATGCTGGCCGTGTCGATGGCCGTTGCCAAGGCGGCTGCCGAGGAATCCGGCCTGCCGCTGTACCGTTACTTCGGCGGTTCGGGCGCAATGCAGATGCCGGTGCCGATGATGAACGTCATCAACGGCGGCGCACATGCCGACAACAACCTCGACCTGCAGGAATTCATGATCATTCCGGTGGGCGCTCCGAGCTTTCGCGAAGCGATCCGCTACGGCGCCGAAGTGTTCCATACGCTGAAGAAGATCCTGCACGACAAGGGCCTGACCACCGCGGTCGGCGACGAAGGTGGTTTTGCGCCATCGGTGGCCAACCATGAAGAAGCGATCAAGCTGATCATCCAGGCCATCGAGCAGGCAGGCTATGAGCCAGGCACGCAAATCGCGCTGGGCCTGGATTGCGCCGCTTCCGAATTCTACAAGGATGGCAAGTACCACCTGTCCGGCGAAGGCCTGAGCCTGTCCTCGACCGATTTCACCAACCTGCTGGCAACCTGGTGCGACAAGTACCCGATCATCTCGATCGAGGATGCGATGGCGGAAAACGACTGGGAAGGCTGGGCGACCCTGACCAATGTGCTGGGCAAGAAGGTGCAGCTGGTGGGCGACGACCTGTTCGTCACCAACACCAAGATCCTGCGCGAAGGCATCCAGAAGAACATCGCCAACTCGATCCTCATCAAGATCAACCAGATCGGCACCCTGACCGAAACCTTCGCCGCCATCGAAATGGCCAAGCGCGCCGGCTACACCGCGGTGATTTCGCACCGCTCCGGTGAAACCGAGGATTCGACCATTGCCGATATCGCGGTCGGTTGCAATGCCCTGCAGATCAAGACCGGCTCGATGTCGCGTTCGGACCGCATGGCCAAGTACAACCAGCTCCTGCGCATCGAGGAAGACCTGGGCGACATCGCCAGCTATCCGGGCCGCAGCGCGTTCTACAACTTGCGCTGAAACCTGCGTTAAAACCACATCAGACGGCCGGAATTTTCCGGCCGTTTGTACAATGGTTGTCAATCTTCATCGGCATATGCGAACATGTGGCCTTCGACATTCGCCTAATGGCTCGCGACTTCCCGTATGCGCCTGATCACGATTTGCCTTGCTGCCTTGCTGGTCCTGGTCCAGTACCCTTTGTGGCTGGGCAGGGGCGGCTGGCTGCGCGTCTGGGATTTTGACCAGCAGGTCGCCGAGGCCCGTCAAAAAAACCTCGAGCTCAAGGCGCGCAACGACAAGCTGGAATCCGAAGTGCGCGATTTGAAAACCGGCACCGGCGCCGTCGAGGAGCGTGCCCGCTACGAACTGGGCATGATCAAGGATAACGAAATCTTCATCCAGGTGCTCGAACCTGCCGACAAAACGCTCGCCCGCCAGACTACCTCCGCAGTGCCGCCACTGCGCTGATCCCGCTTTGCCGCAGGGCGCGGCACGAGATGCCTCACGTTACGCCTCACGTTGATTGAGTCCCACCTTTCTCGAAATTGCTAGTTGAGCAATATTTAATATTTTTTTACATTTATTGCTCAATGGATATTGCTCTGGAGTAATTTTCTGGGAAAATACAGAAAGTTGCCGGATTATCCGGTGCACGTACATGGATGCTTAATTGACGATGGCATGAACGCTGGATAGCAGGACGTATCCCCCTGGGAGGCAAGACCATGGTTTCCAATCACATAGACACGATGCGCAACCCGCGCAACTTGCATTCGCCCGCCTCGGCCGGGCCTGTGGAAATCCTGTCGAGCCTGGTTCCCGTCGCCGCCGGCGCTGCCAATGCCCAACTCGATGCTTTTGCCCTGCGCCTAGCGGATGCCCTGATGGCGTTTTCCGAACAAAGCCTTGAGTCCAAACAAGCCAATCTCTGTTTTACCGGCGCTGGTCTGCTGAGAAAAAATACCTACGCGTACTACCATCTGGCCACGTCCGCGATTGCCGACGCGCTGCGCCTGGAAATGCAGGCCGTACTGCAACAAATTCCGCAACAGCTCAGGCAGCAGGCGCCGGCCGAGGCCGTGAATGCCGAGCTGGCGTTGGTCTCCTACGAGGACATGGATAACAAGGTCCGGCTGGGGCATATTGCGCGTCCGATCGTGACCAGGCATGTCGAGTTGCTTGAGGCCTTGAATCTGCGTTTTGCCGCTTTGCTGGGGCGCGACGATTTTCAGTTGGCGCAAAATCCGTTTCGGCCCGAAGTCTTCCTGGGGGCACTGAACGCAGCCTGGGCCGATTTCAATCCGGAAGCCGAATCGCATCCATTGTTGCTCCCCCTGCTGCAGCCGGAAGTTTTTCTGGATATGGCGCCGATCCTGCAGGCGCTCAATGACGCCCTGGTTGGCCATGGCATCCTGCCGGCGCTGGGTGACTCCTATCGCATTCGCAAATCGACCAATTACGTTGCTGATCAAAAGCGCGAAGCGCAGATCGCCGAAGGCTTGCGGCGCATGTTGACAGGCGAGGGAGGCGCTCCGGCCGGTGGCGGCATGACGGGCATTGCGGACATTGCAGGTGGAATGGGTGGGATTGGTGGAATGGGCGGTGGCTTGCCAGGTGCCGGTGCGGCCGGTATTCCTGGCGGTGCGGGTGTGGCGGGCAATCTGCAAAGCCAGCTGCTGCAAGTGACGGCGGTCAGCAACCAGTTGATGGGATTTTTGGCGGGCATGCAAAAAACCATGCTGGATCGGCAGCTGGCTGGCGTCGGCAGCGGCGACCACGGCAGCACTGCGGTGCTGGCCGATATCAAGCGCCAGGCGCCGGCAGGCGCCTTGAGCCAGGTCGATGAAAACACCATCGACTTGCTCACCAGCGTGTTCGACCTGGTGTTCCGCGACCAGAACATCGCCACCGAGATGAAGTCGCTGATCGGCTTTCTCCAGGTGCCGGTGCTGAAGGCGGCCCTGATCGACAAGGATTTCTTTTTCAAGCAAGAGCACCCGGCGCGGCGCCTGGTTGAATCCCTGGCGCAATCGAGCATGGAGTGGGACGGGGCCAGCGGCCAGCAGGCGCCCGTGTACCAGACCATGAAGCGCATCGTCGAGCGGGTGCAGCAGGATTTCGACAAGCAGATGTCGGTGTTTTCCGAAGTGCTGTCGGAGCTGCAGGGTTTCATCCAGCAGGAAGAGTACGCCGCCACCGAGACGCTGCAGGCGCCGATCAGCAAGGCCTTGCGCAAGGAAAAAATTGGCCAGGCCACGAAAGTCGCAAAAAACGAAGTGGCCCTGCGCGTCGGCACCGGCGAAGTGGTCGCTTTTGTCGAGACCTTCCTGGAAAATAAATGGGTACCGGTGCTGACCGTGGCTTATACGCTGCAGGAAGAAAAGCCGACGGCGGTGCAAAATGCGGTCAGCACCATGGACGACCTGATCTGGAGCGTCAAGCCGAAGATCACCATGGCGCAGCGCAAGGAATTGCTGGCCAAGCTGCCATCCATCCTGGCGCGCCTGAACAAGTGGCTCACCGTCGTCAAATGGGAAGAGGCCGACCGCACGCGATTTTTTGCCGATCTGGCGGAGACGCACGCCTCGATCGTGCGTGCGCCGCTGCCGCTGACACCGGAGCGCCAGCTGGAACTGGCGGTGGCGGTGGCGAAGGAGGCAGCCGAGCGCCGCCTGGAAAAACAGGCCAGCGCCGCGCCGGAACCGCAGCCGGACGATTACGACGAACAGGTGAAAAATCTTGAGCGCGGTATCTGGCTTAATTTCACCGATGCGCACGGCGGCGCCATGAAAGCCAAGCTGTCATGGAGTAGCCCGATGAAGAGCCTGTTCATCTTTACCACGCACAGGAAAGAACAGACTTTCCAGCTGACCGATGCCGCGCTGGCGCAACGCCTGCGCGAAGGCAGCGTGCAGACGGTCTCGCTCGACCGCCTGGTAGACCGCGCGCTGGACCAGGTCTTCGCCAGCGGCGCCAACGACCCGGAGATCGCGAAAAAATCGGCAGCGTAGGGGCAGGGGCGCATGACGATCCGCCCTGCGTTTGCCTTTTAGTGCCGCGTCGGACTTGGCGCTTGCGTTGCATCCGCGCTGGCATCGGCGACGAACAGCCGGGCACAATCGATGCTGTCGAATTCATAGTGCTGGCCGCAGAAATCGCAGTCGATCGCCAGCTTGCCCAGTTCCGCCACGGCCAAGTCGATTTCTTCCTGTCCGAGCATCTTCAGCATGTTGCCGACCTTGTCGCGGCTGCAGTTGCAATGAAAGGCCGGCTGCTGCGGATCGAATACGCGGATCGACTCTTCCCAGAACAGCCGGTGCATCAGCGTGGCGGCGTCAGTGCGCAGCAATTCCTCGCTGCCCAGGGTCGAGCCCAGCGCCACGGTGCGGTTCCAGGTTTCCAGCGCGCCTTCCTCGGAGATTTCCGCACCGCCCAGGACCGGCAGTTTTTGCAGCAGCATGCCGCGCGCGATCTCGCCGTCGGCCGCCAGCCATAGTTTGGTGTCGAGCTGCTCGGAGCGCAGCATGTAGTTCTCGATGACGGTGGCAACCGAGTCGCCGTCGAGCGGCACGATACCCTGGTAGGGTTGCTGGCCGGGCAGCTTGTCCTTCGGATCGAGCGTGATGGCGAAGCGGCCGTTGCCGTGCGCGTTCACCAGTTGCTGCAGCAGGGCGCCATCGTCGATGATGGCGTCCGGCGCCAGCTTGGCGGTGGCGCGCATGCGCAGCTCGGCGTCGCACTCGACCACCAGCAGGCGCAGCGGGCCGTCGCCATGGATCTGCATGACGACGGCGCCGTTGAATTTCAGATTGGCCGACAGCAGCGCGGCGGCGGCCATCATTTCGCCCAGCACGTTGCGTACCGCAGGCGGATACGTGCGGTGCAACTGCACATGACGCCAGGTTTCGGAGAGTTCGACCAGCTCGCCGCGCACCGCGGCTTGCTCGAATATGAATTTTTGCAGCGTGTCCATACTGGGTTTCTATTGGCGCCGGCTTAGCCGATGCGCTTGAGGTTGTTCTTGAAATGCTGGCCGCGCTCGACGTAGTTGCTGGTGTTGCGGTGCATGCGGGCGATGTCTTCCTCGGAGAGGGTGCGCACCGCCTTGGCGGGCGAGCCGATGATGAGGCTATTGTCGGGGAATTCCTTGCCTTCGGTGACCAGCGCACCGGCGCCGACCAGGCAATTCTTGCCGATCTTTGCGCCATTCAGGATCACCGCCTGGATGCCCACCAGGCTGCCTTCGCCGATGCTGCAGCCATGCAGCATGGCCTGGTGGCCGACCGTGACATTCTTGCCGATGGTCAGCGGCTGGCCGGGGTCGGTATGCAAGACGCAGCCTTCCTGGACGTTGCTGTTTTCGCCGACCACGATCAATTCGTTGTCGCCGCGGATGGTGACCTCGAACCAGATGCTGGCATTGGCCTCGATCCTGGCCTTGCCGATGACGTTGGCCGATTCGGTGACGTAGGCGGAAGAATCGATCTGCGGGATGTGCTCGCCCAATTGGTAGATAGCCATGGATTTCCGTAGAATGGTTGGATTGATAGACACCAATAAACACCGACATTTTACCGTTCCTCGCATGACTGCACCGAATTCCGGCCAACTTGCCGAATATTTAACGAAATTGCCGACATTGCCGCGAGCATTGCCGGAATTGCGCCTGGCCGCCTTGCACTGGCTGGGCACGACGGATCCCGCGCAAAAAGCCGCCGGCGTGGCAGCCCTGCGGACGGCCTGGCAGGAGGGCACCGTGGCGCTGGCGGCGGCTGTGCAACTGCAGCCGACGCAGCGTATTCCAGGGCGCCCGGCGCAACCGCAGCTGATTGCGCCGCGCGCCCTGAAACACCGTTCGATGACATCGGTGGAAGGGCGTGCTGCCTTGATCCATGCCCTGGCGCACATCGAATTCAACGCCATCAACCTGGCGCTGGACGCGCTCTGGCGTTACGCCGGCATGCCGGCGGACTATTACGCCGACTGGCTGCAGGTGGCGGCGGAGGAAGCGCTGCATTTTTCCCTGCTGGCGGCACACCTGCAGACGCTCGGCTTTGCCTATGGCGACTTTCCGGCGCATGACAGCCTGTGGGAAATGGCGCAAAAGACCGAGGGCGATATCCTCGCCCGCATGGCGCTGGTGCCGCGCACGCTGGAAGCGCGCGGACTGGATGCGACACCGGCGGTGCGCGCCAAGCTGGCACAGGCCGGCGACCATGCGGCGGCGGCGATCCTCGACATCATCCTGCGCGACGAGATCGGCCATGTCGCCATCGGCAACCGCTGGTATGGCTGGCTGTGCGGCCAGCGCGGGCTCGACCCGCTGGCCGCGTATGCGCAACTGGCCGCCATCCACAAGGCGCCGCCGCTGCGCGGGCCATTCAACCTGGCAGCGCGCCGCCAGGCCGGCTTTACCGAAGCCGAACTGGCGCAGCTGCCGCAATGATGGCGCGCGCTCCCTTCGATGATTGGCCCCATCGGCGTCCCTTGTTGACCGCGCTGGCGCTGTCGCTGGGCGCCGCCGTCGCGCTCGGCATTGCGCGCTTTGCCTACGGCCTGCTGTTGCCGCCGATGCGCGCCGACCTCGGCTGGAGCTACTTCCTGGCCGGCGCCATGAATACCGCCAACGCCTTCGGTTACCTGCTGGGTGCGCTGGTCACGCCCTGGCTGCTGCGGCGTGTTTCGCCGCAGCGCCTGCTGGTCGCCGGCGCCATGTTGACCGGACTGTTCATGCTGGTGTCCGGCATGGTGACCGCCACCGGCGTGCTGCTGTCGCAACGCATCCTCGCCGGGGTTTCCAGTGCCTTCGTTTTTATCGCCGGCGGCATCCTGGCGGCGCGCCTGGGCGCTTTGCATTCCGGCCGTTCCGGCCTGCTGCTCGGCCTGTATTACGGCGGCACCGGTATCGGCATCGCCGCCTCGGCGCTGCTGGTGCCGGCTAGCCTGGCGCAGGCGGCTTCGCACGGCGCCGCGCATGGCTGGCAATGGCCCTGGCTGGTGCTGGGCGGCGTCTGCCTGCTGGCCACGGCGCTCATGGCGGCACCGCTGCGGGCGATTCCCGAGGCGCCGCAACAGGCGGGCGTGCAGCGGCCGTTCCAGTTGCGCGCGTTCGCGTTCGGCTTGCTCGGCTACTTCATGTTCGGCGTGGGCTACATCGGCTACATGACCTTCGTGGTCGCGCTGTTGCGCCAGCAAGGCATGGCCGCGCCGCTGATCACTGTGTTCTACGCCTTGCTCGGGCTGGCGGTGGTGGCCTCCTCGCGCATCTGGGCCGGCATGCTGGATCGTTTCAAGGGCGGCGAGTCGCTGGCGATCCTGAACGCCTTGCTGGGCATCGCCACTATCCTGCCGGCGCTGAGCGCGGCGGCGCCGCTGGTGTTCCTCTCGGGCCTGCTGTTTGGCGCCGTGTTCCTCTCGGTAGTGGCCTCGACCACCGCGCTGGTGCGGCACAACCTGCCGCCGCAATCCTGGTCGGCCGGCATCAGCGCCTTCACCACGGTGTTTGCCTTCGGCCAGATCGTCGGCCCCAGCACGGTCGGCTGGATCGCCGATCGCGCCGGCGGACTGGAGCAGGGCCTGGTGTTTTCGGCGCTGGCGCTGTTTGCCGGCGCCATACTGTCGATGCGGCAGCGTAGCTTGCTTAAAAATTAGTTCCCTTTTTAAACTTGATACACTTAAACGCGGCTGCTCATTCGTTCTATAGCATGGAGGAAAACTGGGAGGGATCGTCCTTGCCGGATTAATGGATTTTGGAAAGGATTGGCATGCAAAAGAAAACGCTGACGCTGGCCTTGCAGGGGGGCGGTTCCCACGGCGCCTTTACCTGGGGCGTGCTGGAGCGCTTGCTGGAAGACGAGCGCATCGAGATCGAAGGCATCAGCGGCGCCAGTGCCGGCGCCATGAACGCGGTGGCGCTCGCCCATGGCTGGACAATCGGCGGGCGCGAAGGCGCGCGCCAGGCACTGCAGGATTTCTGGGAGAGCGTCGCCGTCAAAAAACCCTTCAGCCTGCAGTCGGAAGACGCCTACACGGCGGAGAACATCGCCACGCATGCGCAGCCTTCACCCGGCATCAATGCGCTGCTGTCGCTGACGCGGTTCTTTTCGCCTTATCAGTGGAACCCTTTCGACATCAACCCCTTGCGCGACATGCTGGCCGCGCAAATCGACTTCGAGCGCCTGCGCGCCGAATGTCCCCTGAAACTGTTCATCGCCGCCACCCATGTCGGCAGCGGCACCCTCAAGCTGTTCCGCACCCGCCAGCTGACGCTGGACATGTTGCTGGCTTCGGCTTGCCTGCCATCCCTGCACCATGCGGTGGAAATCAACGGCGAAGCTTACTGGGATGGCGGCTTCACTGCCAATCCGCCGCTGTTCCCCTTGCTGCATCAATGCCAGGCGCGTGACATCATGGTGGTGTTGCTGCATTCGGCCAGGCATGCGGGCGTGCCGCAGTCGGTCAATGACATCCACACTCGCCTGACCGAGATCGGCTTCAATGCCGCCATCTCCACCGAACTGCAGGCGATTGCCCTGGCCCAGCGCGAAGCCAGGCGCGGCCTGTTCGCCTTCGGCCATCTGGAGCGACGCCTGCGCCATCTGCATATCCATTCCATCGCCTCCAGGGATTTCATGGGCCAGCTGACCACGCTGAGCCGCCTGAATACCGATGCGCTATTCCTGCAGGCGCTGCGCAGCGAGGGCCGCCAGCAAACCAGCCGCTGGCTCGATGAAAATTTCAAGCACATCGGCGCACGTTCCTCCTTCAGCCTGGCACGCTTTCTGCGGTGAATCCTGCGCTGAATTGCGCCAGGACGCGCGATGGGGCGTTTCCTGTATTACAATAGTACGATCGTTCTATTAGGACTCCCATGAAACCATCCCGGTCGGAATACCTGCCAGTGCGCGGCTTGCGCTACCACGTTCGCCACTGGGGCCGCGAAGATGCGCCCAAACTGTTCATGCTGCACGGCTGGATGGATGTCGCGGCGTCCTTCCAGTTCGTGGTCGATTGCCTGCAACAGGACTGGCATGTGATCGCGCCGGACTGGCGCGGCTATGGACTGTCCCAGCGCTCCGGCAGCGACAGTTACTGGTTCGCCGATTACCTCGGCGACCTCGATGCCATCCTCGACCACTACGCTCCCGGCGCGCCGGTCAACCTGCTCGGCCACAGCATGGGCGGCAACGTCGCCTGCATGTACGCCGGCGTGCGGCCGGAAAGAATCGCCCGGCTGATCAACCTGGAAGGCTTCGGCATGCCGCCGACCAAGCCGCAGCAGGCGCCGGGACGCTATGCCCAGTGGCTGGACGGATTGCGCCAGCCGCCGGCAATGCGTTCCTATGCGGGGCCGGCGGAAGTCATGGCGCGCCTGCAGAAAACCAACCCGCGCCTCACGGAGGAGCGCGCGGCGTTCCTGGCGCAGCACTGGGCTGCGCCGAATGCGGCAGGGCGCTGGGAGATCCTTGGCGACCCGGCGCACAAGTTGATCAGCCCGGTGCTGTACCATGTGGACGAGGCGCAGGCCTGCTGGGAGGAGATCGTCGCCCCGGTGTTGTGGGTGGAAGCCGCCGATACCGATATCTGGCGCTGGCTCGGCTCGAAGGAGCGCGCGCGTCCCGAAATCGACCGCCGCATCGCCACGATTGCGCATGTCACGACCGCGTCGATTCCTGATGCCAGCCACATGCTGCATCACGACCAGCCGCAATTGCTGGCCGAGTGCATCGAGGCGTTCCTGTTGCCGCATTGATTGTTTTAATGTAATGCATGGCGTCAGCGGTCGCATCGCAAGCCGCGTACAATGACGGCATGCCTATTTTTTTGAACAAGCCGTGCTGAACATCGATCTTCATTGCCATTCCAATGTGTCCGATGGTGTGCTGACGCCGGCGGCGGTGGCGGCGCGCGCGAAAGCGCAGGGGGTGGATGTCTGGGCCCTGACCGATCATGATGAACTGGATGGCATCGCCGAAGCCAGGGAGGCGGCGCTCGCGCTCGGCCTGCGTTATGTTCCCGGGGTGGAAATCTCTGTCACCTGGGGGGGCGAGACGGTACACATTGTCGGCTTGCAAATCGATGAAACCAATCCCGACCTGCAGCGCGGACTGGCGGCGACCCGCGGCGGCCGCGCCCAGCGCGCACAAGAGATGGCCGCGCAACTGGCGGCGGCCGGCATTCCGCACGCGTTCGAAGGGGCGCTGAAATTCGTCGGCAACCCGGACCTGATTTCGCGCACCCATTTTGCCCGCTACCTGGTCGAGATCGGCATCTGCGCGGATGTCAAGGACGTGTTCCGCAATTACCTCACCGAAGGCAAGCCCGGCTTCGTGCCGCACCGCTGGGCGAAGTTGCCGGACGCGGTGCGCTGGATCCGCGGCGCCGGCGGCATCGCCATCGTCGCCCATCCTGGCCGCTACAACTTCGGCGACTTGCAGCAGCATGCCATGCTGACCGAATTCAAACAGGCCGGCGGCGCCGGCATCGAAGTCGTCACCGGCAGCCACACCGCCGACCAGTACGATGTCTATGCGAAGGTGGCCGGCAATTACGGCTTGCTGGCTTCGCGCGGCTCCGATTTTCACGGGCCGGGCGAATCGCACATCGAGCTGGGCGCCTTGCCGCCGCTGCCGCGCTCGGTCACGCCGGTCTGGCATGACTGGAATCTCTGAGTAAAACGCAGATATTATTCTGAAAAACCTGAGGATAAATCACTCCGGCGCCTTGGATTTTGTGAAAAAATCCATAGCTTAGTCACATGGATTTTTAAAGGGGATTACACCATGAAACGAATTTTTCTGTTCATTGCCACCAACGTCGCCGTCATCGCGGTCATGACGGTGGTGCTCTCTGTGCTCGGCGTGGACAAGTTCCTGACCGCGCAGGGCCTGAACCTGCCGATGCTGATGGTGTTTTCGCTGGTGGTCGGTTTCACCGGTTCGATCATTTCGCTCTTGATCAGCAAGCCGATGGCGAAATGGTCCACCGGCGCGCAAGTGATCGAGGCGCCGTCCAATTCGACCGAATTCTGGCTGGTCGATACCGTCGGCAAACTGGCGCAAAAGGCTGGCATCGCCATGCCGGAAGTGGCGATCTATCAGGGTGAGCCGAACGCTTTTGCCACCGGCGCCTTCAAGAATTCGGCGCTGGTGGCGGTATCCACCGGCTTGCTCGAATCGATGACGCGCGAAGAAGTCGAAGCGGTGCTCGGCCACGAAGTCGCCCACGTCGCCAACGGCGACATGGTGACCATGGCCCTGATCCAGGGCGTGGTGAATACCTTCGTGGTGTTCCTCTCGCGCGTGGTCGGCTATGCCGTGGATCGCGCGTTGTCGAAGGGCGAGAGTGACAGCCCGGGCATCGGCTACATGGTGACTGTGGTGGTGTGCCAGATCGTCTTCGGTATCGCCGCTTCGATGATTGTCGCCTGGTTCTCGCGCCAGCGTGAATTCCGCGCCGACGCCGGCGCCGCGCAACTGCTGGGTGGTCCGAAGCCGATGATCCATGCACTGGCGCGCCTGGGCGGCCTGGAGCCAAGCAACCTGCCGCAATCGATGGCGGCGATGGGCATCGCCACTGAAAAGCCGGGCTTCATGGCGCTGTTTTCCAGCCACCCGCCGATCGAGCAGCGCATCGCCGCCTTGCGGGGCGGACGCTAAGATTTTTTCATGAGCCAGTTTTTCCAGATTCATCCCGACAATCCACAACTGCGCCTGATCAAGCAGGCGGCGCAGATCGTGCGCGCCGGCGGCATCGTCGCCTTGCCCACCGATTCCTGCTACGCCCTGTGCTGCCACCTGGATGACAAGGATGCGGTGACCAAACTGCGCCGCATCCGCGGCATCGACGACAAGCACCACCTGGCCTTACTGTGCCGCGACCTGAGCCAGATCGCCGAGTATGCGAAGGTGGACAACAGCCAGTACCGCCTGCTGAAGGCGGCCACGCCTGGGCCTTACACTTTCATCCTGGAAGCCACCAGGGAAGTGCCGCGCCGGGTCAGCCATCCTTCGCGCAAGACCATCGGCCTGCGCGTGCCGGAAAACCCGGTCGCCCTGGCGCTGCTGGAAGAATTGGGCGAGCCGCTGCTGGGGGCGACCCTGATCCTGCCGGACGACGCCCTGCCGCTGACCGACCCCGACCTGGTGCGCGAAAAGCTGGAGCGCCAGATCGAGCTGGTGATCGACGGCGGCGCCTGTGGCCTGGAAATGACCACCGTGATCGACCTTTCCGGCCCGGCGCCGGTGCTGCTGCGCCAGGGCAGGGGTGACGCCGCCATGTTCGGCTTGTAGGTCGTCCGGCGAATTGGCCGGAAGTTGGGCTCCTGTGGCAGCCGTCTGCTAAAATCCGCTGATGAACGAAACTATCCAGAACTTCGCCGTCTACGTACTGCCCATTCTTTTTGCCATTACCCTGCACGAAGCTGCGCATGCCTACGCCGCCAGATATTTTGGCGACGCCACCGCCTACCTGCAGGGGCGCATGAGCCTGAATCCGGTGCGCCACATCGATCCGGTGGGCACGCTGCTGATTCCCATCGTGCTGTATTTCGTCGGCAGCCCCTTTCTGTTCGGCTATGCCAAGCCGGTGCCGGTGGAGTGGGGCAAGCTGCGCAATCCCAAGCGCGACATGGCCTGGGTGGCGCTGGCCGGCCCTGCCGCCAACCTGCTGATGGCGCTGCTGTGGATGCTGTTTTCCATCGCACTGGTGGCGTTTCAGGTCAATGAAGTATTTTTCCTGAAGATGGCGCAGGCCGGTGTCGTGGTCAACCTGGTGATCTTTGCCTTTAACCTGTTTCCGGTGCCGCCGCTGGATGGCGGCCGCGTCATGTTCAGCATCCTGCCCAACCGCCTCGCCTACAAATACGGCCGCCTCGAACCCTACGGGTTCTTCATCGTGCTGGGGCTGCTGTTTTTACAGGTATTGAAATTCTGGATGATACCGGTCATGATCGCCGCCCAGACCGTGTTGCAACTACTGGTATCCCCCTTGACCTTTTTGCTGAGTTAATCCATCACCATGTTTCCCGATCGTGTCGTTTCCGGCATGCGCCCCACGGGCGCCCTCCATCTGGGCCATTACCATGGCGCCTTGAAAAACTGGGTGAAGATGCAGGCTGAAGTGCCTTGCCTGTTTTTCGTCGCCGACTGGCACGCCCTGACCACACATTACGAAGACCCGGCGCAGATCGAGGCCAGCACCTGGGACATGGTGATCGACTGGCTGGCCGCCGGCGTTGATCCGGCCAAAGCGACCATCTTCATCCAGTCGCAGGTGCCGCAGCACGCCGAGCTGCACCTGCTGCTGTCGATGATGACGCCGCTGGGCTGGCTCGAGCGCGTGCCGACCTACAAGGACCAGCAGCAAAAGCTGGCCGACCGCGACCTCTCGACCTACGGCTTCCTTGGCTATCCGCTCTTGATGTCGGCCGACGTGCTGCTGTACCGCGCCAGCATGGTGCCGGTCGGCGAAGACCAGATTCCGCACGTCGAGATCACCCGCGAAATCGCCCGCCGCTTCAACCACATGTACGGCAAGGAAGCCGGCTTTGCCGAGAAGGTGCAGGAGGCGATCAAGAAACTGGGCGGCAAGCAGGGCAAGCAATACGATGCCCTGCGCACCGCCTACCAGGAGCAGGGCAAGCACGAGGCGCTGGACGAGGCGCACGCCTTGCTCGACGCCGCGCAAAGCATCAGTGGCGCCGACCGCGAGCGCCTGTTCGGCTACCTTGCCGGCAGCCGCAGGATCATTCTGCCCGAGCCGCAGGTGCGCCTGACGGAATCTTCGCGCCTGCCGGGGCTGGATGGCCAGAAGATGTCCAAAAGCTATGGCAACGCCATCGCCCTGCGCGAGGATCGCGAGACCGTGAGCAAGAAGCTGCGCACCATGCCGACCGACCCGGCGCGCATCCGTCGCACCGATCCGGGCAACCCGGAAAAGTGCCCGGTGTGGCAGTTGCACCAGGTGTATTCCGATGCAGCCACCAAGGAGTGGGTGGTGAAGGGCTGCACCTCCGCCGGCATCGGCTGCATCGAATGCAAGCAGCCGGTGATCGATGGCGTGCTGAAGGAACAGGAGCCGATGCGCGAACGCGCCCAACGCTACCTGGACGAGCCGAAACTGGTGCGCGACATCGTTGCCGACGGTTGCGGCAAGGCGCGCGCGCTGGCCGAGGAAACCATGCGCGACGTGCGCGAGGCGATGGGCCTCGGCTATCGCAGCTGATCGCCGCCAGGGGTGGTGGTCTTGACCATTCCGGGTGCACTGCCGCCGGACTTTTTTCATCGGATTTGCCTGCCCGAAGCCCCCCATACGGGCAGGCGATCCGCTACAATCGTAGCTTTCCACCTTTTCGTTTTCAAATCATCATGATTCAGGGCAGCATAGTAGCGATCGTCACCCCCATGCATGCGGATGGCAGCCTGGATTTGCCAGGCTTGCGCAATCTGATCGACTGGCATATCGCCGAAGGCACCGACGGCATCGTCATCGTCGGCACCACCGGCGAATCGCCGACCGTTTCGGTCGAGGAACATTGCGAACTGATCAAGGTGGCAGTTGAACATGTCGCCAAACGCATTCCCGTGATCGCCGGTACCGGCGGCAACTCGACTGCCGAAGCGATCGAGCTGACCCGCTACGCGAAGGAAGTCGGCGCCGATGCCTCGCTGCAGGTGGTGCCTTACTACAATCGCCCCACCCAGGAAGGCATGTACCAGCATTTCCGCAAGATCGCCGAGGCGGTGAACTTGCCGGTGATCCTGTATAACGTGCCGGGCCGTACCGTGGCCGACATGAGCAACGACACCATCGTGCGCCTGGCCCAGGTGCCGGGCGTTATCGGCGTCAAGGATGCGACCGGCAACCTCGCCCGCGGCACCGACCTGCTGCGGCTGGCGCCGAAATCCTTTGCCGTGTATTCCGGCGACGATGCGACCGCGATGGCGCTGATGTTCTGCGGCGCCAAGGGCAATATTTCCGTCACGGCGAATATCGCGCCGCGCGCCATGCATGAATTGTGCGTGGCCGCCATGCAGGGCGAAATCGCCAAGGCCATCGAGATCAACAACCGCATGCTGCCCTTGCATAACAAGCTGTTTGTCGAACCCAATCCGGTGCCGCTCAAATGGGCCATGGTCGAGATGGGCAAGATCCCGTCCGGCATCCGCCTGCCGCTGGTTGCGCTGGCGCCGGAATATCATGAAACTGTCCGCAAGGCACTGCGCGAAGCGTCTGTATTACAATAAGAAGCGCCTGGTGATGCTTTGCATCCTGATCTTGTCCGGTTTTTAACCCGTATCCATATGATTATTCGCAAGAACCTACTTTCATTGCACGCTACTAATTTCACTCGCACCCTGTTGGGCGCGGCGATCCTCACCGGCATGGTTGGCTGCAGCGGTTCGCTGAGCTCGGTGCTGGAACCGGAGCGGGTCGATTACAAGAGCGCGAGCAAGGCGCCGACCAAGTCGCTGGAAATTCCGCCAAACCTGACGCAATTGCAGCGCGATAATCGTTATGCGGTTGGTGACAACCGCGGCATCGCAACCGCTTCCGGCTACAGCCTGCAGCAGGCGAATACTGCCGGTGCCGGCACTGGCGCGAGCGCCCAGGTCATCGCTCCCGCGGTGGCGGCCGACATGCGCGTTGAGCGCGCCGGCAACCAGCGCTGGCTGGTGACCAAGAAGTCGCCGGAAGTCTTGTGGCCGCAAATCAAGGATTTCTGGCAGGAGGGCGGTTTCCTGATCAATGTCGAAATGCCTGAAGTCGGCGTGATGGAAACCGACTGGGCGGAGAAGCGCCTGAACGTGCCGCAGGGTACGGTGCGCGGTTTCCTCGCCAAGGCGCTGGATACTGCCTATGATGCCGGCGTGCGCGACAAATTCCGTACCCGTCTGGAGCGTGCCCCTGACGGCAGCACGGAAATCTACATCAGCCATCGCGGCGCCGAGGAAGTCTTTGCCGGTACCTCCAACAGTGGTCCGGCGACGACGTCCTGGGTTAGCCGTGCTTCCGATCCGGAACTGGAAGCGCAAATGCTGGGCCAGATGATGACCCGCCTGGGTGCGGAGGAGGTCCGCGCCAAGGCCGTGGTCGCCAATGCTTCGCCGATCCAGTTGCGTTCCCGTTTGCTCAAGGGTGAGGGCGGCTCATATGTCGAGGATAATGAAGGCTTCGACCGCGCTTGGCGCCGCGTCGGCCTGGCGCTCGACCGCGTCGGCTTTACTGTGGAAGACCGTGACCGCTCGCAGGGCCTGTATTTCGTGCGCTACGTCGACCAGGACAAGGATGCGAAGGACAAGGCGGCGGGTGAGAAGGGCTTCTTCTCCAAGCTGTTGTCGTTCGGCGACAAGGACGATCCGAAGTCGGCGCAACGCTATCGCATCTCGGTCAAGGAAACCGCTGGCGTCAGCCGCATCCAGGTACTCGATGGCGAAGGTCGTCCTGACACTTCGGCGACTGCCGGCAGGATTCTCACGCTGCTGAACGACCAGCTGAAATAAGCATCGCTGCAGTCTTCTGCATGAATGCCGCCCGCTTTGCGGGCGGCATTTTCACTTGGTGCGCCTGGATTTTGCCGGGTGGGTCAGGTGGGGCGGATTGGCCAGGCGGATTGTGTGATGGGATGGGGATGAAAATCAGGACAAAAAAAAGCCGACCCGAAGGTCGGCTTTTTCATGATGCTGTACTGTACTGATTACTTAGCCACGGTGGTGGTGGTTTCAGCAGCAGTAGTGGTAGCTTCAGCAGCAGTAGTGGTGGTTTCTGCAGCAGTAGTAGTCGTTTCAGCAGCGGTGGTGGTTTCAACCGGAGCAACAGCAGGTGCTTCTTCTTTTTTGCCGCAAGCGACCAGAGTCAGGGCGAACAGGGAGGCGATCAGCAGATTCTTTTTCATGGATTTTTCCTTCGAAATTTAAACAGGTTTGCGATGAATATTTGCGATGAATAATTACCGGTAATTATCGCTCTTACTTTAGGGCGTTTTCGCAAGCTTACTGACCGATGGTGCAGTGCGACACAGCGAAACCTTCCTAACTCGACATTATAACGGGTTTTGCTATGGAATGATAAAAACGATTCCTACTGGTAAGTTATTTTTGTAGGCAAACAACAGTGAGTGCCTGATGCCAATCATTACGCCAATTCCAGCCAACCATCGACATACCACTGGTGCAGGGTTTCCAGTACATCCGTTGATGCTGCGGCCAGCACGGCGCCTTCCAGCTGGCGGTCGTTGGCCAGTGCCAGCAAGGGCGTCTTTTCGGCGCGGCCGGCCATGAAGGATTCGCCGTTGATGAAAATGTGCTTGCCGCGGTAAAGCATCTGGGTCTTGCGCGACAGCTTGATGCCGCGCTTGCCGGCTGCTTCGATGAAACGCGCCAGGCTCAGGGGCCGTGCCAGCGGCTTGAAATAAACGCTGGCCTTGGGTTCGGACAGGTATTCGCCGAGGAAGATGGCGATATCCTCTTCTTCGAAGGTAATCTTGTGCAATTCCTGCTGTACCCGCTGCAGCATGGCCGTGCCGATCTCGGCCGGCGCGCGTGCCGGCGTCAGGTCGGGGTCGGCATAGCGGCCTGGCAGTTCGATGGTGTCCGTCATGAATTGCAGGAAGGCTTCGCCGAGTTCCTGCCAGGCGGGGGCACGGAAGCCGATCGAATACGTCATGCACTCGCCGATCGCCACACCGTCATGCGCATAGTGTGGCGGCAGGTACAGCATGTCGCCGGGTTCCAGCACGAATTCCTGCTCCGGCGTGAAATTCTTCAGGATCTTCAGCGGCATGCCTTCCACCACGGACAGGTCTTGTTGGGCGCCGATGCGCCAGCGCCGCTGGCCCTGTGCCTGCAGCAGGAAGACGTCGTAGGAATCGAAGTGCGGGCCGACGCCGCCGCCATCGGTGGCGTAGCTGATCATCAGGTCGTCAAGCCGGGCATCGGGGATGAAGTTGAATTGGCGCAGCAGCCGCTCGGCGGCGTCCAGGTGCAGGTTGACGCCTTGCACCAGCAGGGTCCAGTCCTTTTTGCTGAAGGCGGGCGGCTGGCTCACCGGGCCGTGCGCCATTTCCCAGTGCTGGTCGAAATGCGTGATCAGGCGCGACTCGACATCTTCCTGCTGCGCCAGCTTCAACAGCGCCTCGCGCTTGAGCAGGGGCTTGAAGCCGGGGATTGCCTGGCGCACCAGCAAGGGCTTCTTGTGCCAGTATTCGCGCAAAAAGCGCGCGGGCGTGATGTCGCCCAGGAGTGTGAGGTTTTTCATGGCGCTCATTATATAGCGGCGCCCGCGCTGTATTCGCGGCTTTTTCTGAGGGTGGAGCGGCAGATTGGTATAATTCCGGCCATCGTCCAATGAAAGGAAATGTGGCCATGAAGATTGCCCAGAATGCCGTAGTCACCCTGAACTACACCCTGTCAGATGCGCAAAACAATCTGATCGAAGAAAGCCGTGAACCGATGGTGTACCTGCATGGCGGCTACAACAACACCTTGCCGAAAATCGAGGAAGCGCTGGAAGGCCAGCAAGCCGGCTACAAGGTCACCATCCAGGTCGAGCCGGAAGACGCTTTTGGCGAATACGATCCCGAGCTGGTCAAGATCGAAGACCGCAAGCTTCTGCCGACGCCGCTGGAACTGGGCATGCAGTTCGAAGGTTCGCCCGAGGCCGACGACGAGCAGCAGGAGTCGCTGATTTTCACCGTGACCGAGATTGCCGATGACAAGGTAGTCCTGGACGGCAATCATCCGCTCGCCGGCATCGCGCTACGCTTCAGCCTGGATGTGGTCGAAGTGCGCGCTGCCAGCGACGAGGAAGTGGCGCACGGTCATGTGCACGGCGCGCATGGCCATCATCATGGTCACGACGACGATGAAGAAGGCGATGACGGCGAGTTTCGCAGCATCCCGGTGCACTGATTTTTAATCGCGCGCCGGATTGGCTGACTTGCCGGCGGCGACGCTGAACAAGACCGGCTGGGCCGGCGTCACCTGGACGCTGAGCCAGTCGGATGCCACCGCCAGGTCGCCCAGATTGCCTTTCCAGCGGATAGCCGGCGCGCGCTGCTTGCCGGCCCGTGATTGCTGGTTATGCACCAGCAGTATCTTTCCCGGGTAGCCGGCGGCAAGGCTGGCAAGTTGCCGCCGCGTTTCGCGGAAGCCGTCGCGCCGGACGTTGTCTTCCTCCTGCGGGAAGAGCGGATTGCCGTCGCAGAAAATCACGATGCCCGGGTATTGTTTGCGTTTGGCATACATCACGACGCGCTGCAGCCAGTCGCGGTTGGCCACCAGCCTGTCTTCGAATTCGCTGTTGCGGCCGGCGGCGTTGAGAAAACGATTGTTGTTGGCCGGTAGATTGAGCGTGGCAAACATGATGTTGCCGATTTCCCAGCGGGCGTTTTCCACGTAATCGCGGAATTTCGGATTGGCCGACTGGCGGATCAGCGGAATGCGCGTGGCGCCGAACGACAGATCGTCGGCGAAAAACAGTTCCCGCAGGCGATGCAGTCGCTCCAGCGCGGCCGGCCTGCCGTCGCGGTAGCGGCAATCGCTCCAGTCGCTCTCCGCCACCGAGACCACCAGCCCATGCCTGGCCTGGTTCAGCAGCGTGCGGCGCTGCGCGTAGAGTTCATCGTCGCAGGGCTCGATGGCGGACTTGATGCCGCCGACCACCACGAAGGCCAGGTTTTCCCGGTCCGTTTCCGCCAGTGCCTCACGCAATCCCGTTTCGTCGGCCAGGGCGTCGCCGAAAGGATGGGCGACGTAGCCGAAGGCGAATTTTTCCTCGGCGCCTGCGGCCGGGCCGGTCAGCGCAAGGCAGGCTGCCAGCAGGCATGCGAGGCGCCCGCCTTTCATGTGCGCCCGCCTTCCAGTTGCTTCAGCTTGTACAGGGCGTCCAGCGCTTCGCGCGGCGACATGGCATCGGGATCGAGCCCGGCCAGGGCGGCGCGCAGGGCGGCCGCCTGCTCATTGGCCAGTTCTGCCGCGGCGTCCGCCGGCACATCGGGCGCTGCAGCTTCTGGCATGTTGCCGCTGAACAGGTCGAACTGCGGCGTGGCTTGCAGCGAACTGGACTCCAGTGCCGCCAGATGCTTGCGCGCGGCGCGGATGACGGGCGCCGGCACGCCGGCCAGTTGCGCCACCTGCAGGCCGTAGCTTTGCGAGGCCGGGCCGGCCTGCACTGCGTGCAGGAAGACGATGCTGTCCTTGTGCTCGATGGCCGACAGGTGCACGTTGGCGCAGGTCGAATGGGTTTCCGGCAGCTGGGTCAGTTCGAAGTAATGGGTGGCGAACAGCGTGAAGCTCCTGGTGGCATCGATCAGGTGGCGCGCGATCGCCCACGCCAGCGCCAGGCCATCGAAGGTGGAGGTGCCGCGGCCGACTTCATCCATCAGCACCAGCGAATGTTCTGTTGCGCCGTTGAGGATGGCGGCCGATTCGGTCATCTCGACCATGAAGGTGGAACGGCCGCCGGCGAGGTCGTCGGCGGCGCCGATGCGGGTGAAGATACGGTCGATCGGGCCGATGGTGGCGTGGCTGGCCGGCACGAAGCTGCCCATGTAGGCCAGCAGCGTGATCAGCGCCACCTGGCGCATGTAGGTCGATTTGCCGCCCATGTTGGGGCCAGTGATCAGCAGCAGCTTGCATTCGTCCGACAGTGCGCAGTCGTTGGCGATGAAGCGCTCGATCTGGTTTTCCACTACCGGGTGGCGGCCCTGGCCGATCGAGATCACCGGTTCGTCCACCAACTGCGGCGCGCACCAGTTGTGCGCCAGCGCATGCGTGGCCAGCGCTGCCAGCGCATCGAGCTGCGCGGTGGCGTGGGAGATCGCCTGCATGATGCCGATGTGCGGGGCGAGGGCGGTGAGCACTTGCTCGTAGAGGAATTTTTCGCGTGCCAGCGCGCGTTCCTGCGCCGACAGCGCCTTGTCCTCGAACGCCTTCAGTTCCGGCGTGATGTAGCGTTCGGCATTCTTCAGGGTCTGGCGGCGGCGGTAGTCTTCCGGCACCTTGTCGGTCTGGCCGTGCGTGACTTCGATGTAGAAGCCGTGCACCTTGTTGTATTCGACGCGCAGGTTGGCAATGCCGGTGCGGGCGCGTTCGCGGGTTTCCAGGTCCACCAGGAACTGCCCGGCGTTTTCCGACAGGCCGCGCAATTCGTCGAGATCGGCATCGAAGCCGCGCGCGATCACGCCGCCATCGCGCACCAGCGCCGCCGGTTCCAGCGCGATGGCGCGCTCCAGCAGGTCGAGGCATTCGGTCGGGTCGGCCAGGTCGGCCTGGATCGCATGCAGGAGCGGCGCTTCGGCGTCGCGCGTGCACATGCCGACATAGGCGCGCAACGAGGGCAGGTGCTGCAGGCCGGCGCGCAGGCCGGCAAGGTCGCGCGGGCGTGCCGACAGCAGCGCCACGCGGGTGGTGATGCGTTCGATGTCGGGCACCGCCGCCAGTGTCGAGGCCAGGCCCGAGCAGGCATCGTTGCGCATCAGGGCATTGATGGCGGCATGGCGCGCGCGTGCGACCTGCTGGTCGCGCCGGGCATGGTGGGTCCAGTGGCGCAGCAGGCGCGAGCCCATCGCGGTGCGACAGTGGTCGAGCGTGGAAAACAGGGTCGGCGCGGCGCCCGCGCTATCCTGGCCGCGCAGGGTTTCGGTCAGCTCCAGGTTGCGCCGGGTCGCCGCATCCAGGCCGATGAATTCCGTTTCCGATTCGACCGTCAGGCTGCGTACGTGCCGCAGGCCGCGGCCCTGGGTCGACTGGGCATAGCGCAGCAGGGCGCCGGCGGCGCCAATGGCCGCGCCCAGGTGCTCGGCGTCGAAGCCGGCCAGCGTGCCGACTTCGAGCTGCTCGAGCAGGGCTTTCCTGCCATTGGCGAGATCGAAGTGCCAGGCCGGCACGCCGGTGCGCCGCGCCGCCAGGGTATTGCCGGGGGCGGAGAACAGTTCATCCTGGGCGTCTTCGGCCACCAGCACCTCGGCCGGGCCGATGCGTTCGAGTTCCTGGCGCAGGCGCGCATCGAGCGCTTTTTGCTCGCAGGAGAATTCCATCATCTTGAGGGCGCCGCTGGCCAGCGACAGCCAGGCCAGGCCGACCGTGAAGGTCTTGCGCTGGCTGAGCTGGCACAGCGCCAGCAGCGGGCGCTCGGCCTTTTCCGGCAGCAGGTCGGCATCGGTCAGGGTGCCGGGCGTGATTACCCGGATTACCTTGCGCTCGACCGGCCCCTTGCTGGTGGCGGGGTCGCCGATCTGTTCGCAGATGGCGACCGACTCGCCCAGCCTGATCAGGCGCGCCAGGTATTGTTCCGCCGAATGGAAGGGCACGCCGGCCATCTTGACCGGGATGCCGTTGGAAGAGCCGCGCTGGGTCAGCGTGATGCCGAGCAGGCGCGATGCTTTTTCGGCATCGTCGAAAAACAGCTCGTAGAAATCGCCCATGCGGTAGAACAGCAGGGTGGTGGGGTGGTCCGCCTTGATGCGCAGGAACTGCTGCATCATTGGTGTGTGTTTATCTAGCTCAGCCATGATTTGTGAAATTTGATCCAACATGGATCGGCGCGACAAAACCTGCCATTTTACTCTGCGTCGCCAGCCAGCAGCACGTGAAATTCCGCGCCGTGCCCGCGCGCATGGCGCTGCAGGCTGGGGTCGGGCCATACCCGGCGAGTATGGCGCAGTACGGCAATGATATTAGACGCATGAACAGTTCGTCACTAAGATGCTCCCGCGATCATTGACTTCAGCACAAGATCAGCAATCAAAAAATCCTAAAAGGAGCAGACATGAGCATGCAGTATGCAATCCCGGATCTCATCGACCGGGCCAAGTTGACGCCGTTTCAGTGGCGTGTTTTCACCCTTTGCTTTTTGGTCGCCATTTTCGATGGCTTCGATACGCAAGCCATTGCCTTTACCGCGCCGGCGCTGATCCAGGCTTTCGGCCTCGGCCCGGGCGCACTGGCGCCGGTCATGACTGCGGGAACGGTCGGCATGGTGCTGGGCGCCATGACGCTGGGCCTGCTGGGCGACAAGATCGGCCGCCGTCCGGTCATTCTCGGCGCCGTCGCGCTGTTCGGTACCGCCACGCTGGCGACGGCATTTGCCGCTACCACGGAGCAGATCCTGGTCTTCCGCTTTCTCGCCGGTCTCGGCATGGGCGGTGCAACGCCAGTGCTGCTGTCGCTTGCCGGTGAATATGGTCCTGCCAAGAAGCGCGGCACCATCATGACCACGGTCTTGCTGGGCTTGCCTGCCGGCGCCATCCTCGGTGGCTTGCTGGCGGCGAAGATGCTGCCGGTGATTGGCTGGCAGGGCATTTTTGCCGTCGGCGGGGTGGTGCCGCTGTTGTTGCTGGTGGTGCTTTTCTTTGCATTGCCGGAGTCGCTGCATTTCCTGGCGCGTCATCCAAGCGCCGCCGGCACCGAAAAGATCCAGCGCATCATCGCCAAAATCGTGCCGCAGCCAATTGCTGCGAATGCCAAATTCACTGTCCCTGAACTGGAAGTGAAAACCGGTATTGCGTCGCTGTTTGCCGATGGGCTGGCACGCAACACCGTCGCGATCTGGACGATCTACCTGTTCAACTGGGTGGCATGGTTCATGTTCCTGTCCTGGTTGCCGACGGTGCTGAAAGCCACCGGTTTGCCGGCGACGCAAGCGCCCATGGGGACGGTTGCCGTCAACGCCGTGTTCGTTGCCTGTGCTATTCCGCTGTCGATCATTTTGCCAAAAATGAATACCCGCCTGTTGCTGCTGGCGATGTTTGTCTTCGGTATCGCCTTGAGCGTTGGCCTGTCCTACAGCGGCACCAACTGGACCCTGGTGTTCGTTCTCGCGGCTGCCGCCGGCCTGGGTATCGGTGGTCAGCAGATTGTTCTCAACTACATGGTGGCCGAGGCTTATCCGACCGCCTTGCGTGCCACGGCGACGGGCTGGGCGATTGCCCTGGGCCGTGTCGGCGCCATCGTCGGTTCGGCCAGCGGCGGCTGGTTCCTCGAGCATGGTGGCCCTTCGGGCTTCTACATGGCGCTGGTTCTGCCGCTGGCGGTTGCCGCAGCCGGGCTTGCGCTGATCAAGCCGGTTGGCGCGGTCGACAAGAATGCGCTTGCAGCCGCGCATTGATGGCAGCTTTGCCGCGCTAGCGGCATGATGGAGGGACATGATCGAGGGGCGCGGCAAAAATCTCAGGATTTTTGCCGCAGCCCCTCGATCAGTTTACGCAGTTGCAGCAAGTCGGTGGAGTCATTATCGGCGCGAACGTTCATGATGACCGGCGAGCTCACATCCTTTTCCACCAGCCCGCGATAGACCACGTCGTCGCGTTGCAGCCGCTGTACCGAACTGGGGACCAGTGTGACGCCGACGCCGGCCGCGACCAGCCCGATCGCGGTCTGCATTTCATTGACGTCGATGACGCTGCCCAGGCTCAGATCGTGCGTACGGAACTGTTGCAGGACATGGTCCGCGTAACTCGGCCGCGGCCGCGCCGGATACAGGATGAAGGGCTCGGCGGCCAGCTGCGACAGGCGCAGCCGTTTGAATTTCAGCAGCGGATGCCTGGCCGACAGCGCGGCAACCAGCGGCTCTTCGACGATGACCTCGCAGTGCAGTTGGGGATCATCGAGCGGCAGCCTGCCGAAGCCGACATCGATGCGCCCGGCTTTCAGCGCTTCTGCCTGCTGGATCGAAGTCATTTCCGAGAGAACCACCTCCACTTCCTGGTTGGCAAGGCGATATTGCCGAATGATCTCGGGCAGCACGCCGTAGAGCGCCGATGGCACGAAGCCGATGCCCAACCAGCGGCGTTGGCCCTGGCTGATCCGGCGCGTTGCCTCCTGCGCTTCATTGATTCTCGATAGAAGCTGGGAGCACTGTTCAAGAAAGAATGTGCCGGCCTTCGTCAGTGCCAGCGGCCGGGCATTGCGGTCGATGAGCGTCGCGCCGAGTTCTTCCTCGAGCTGGCGAATCTGGCGTGACAGGGGCGGCTGGGCGATGTGCAGCTGTTCGGCGGCGCGCGTGAAGTTCAGGGTATTCCCCAAAGCTTCGAAATAACGCAGGTGACGGATTTCCATCTATACCTCCTGGGTATCGTTCTGTATTGAAATGATATTAGACGCATCCTCCTGCGGCAACTACTATTCTATTCAACTATTGATCACCGAATCCGCATACTTATGAGCACAAAACTGGCAACTGAAAAAGTATCGATCACTTCACTTGAGGCGGTGATCGTCGATTTGCCGACGATCCGCGAACACAAGCTGGCGATGACCACCATGCAGCGGCAGACCCTGGTGATACTGCGCCTGCGTTGCGAAGACGGTATCGAAGGCCTGGGCGAAGCCACCACGATCGGCGGCCTGGCCTATGGCGACCAGAGCCCGGAAACGATCAAGCTGGCCCTGGACCACTACATCGCCCCGCTGGTGACCGGCATGGATGCGCGCAGCGTGAACGCCGTCATGGCGCATGTGGGCAAGTCGGTGCAGGGCAATGCGCTGGCCAAGTCGGCGCTGGAAACTGCCTTGCTGGATGCGCAGGGCAAGCGTCTCGGCGTGCCGGTGCATGCCTTGCTGGGCGGCGCCGTGCGTAACGCGCTGCCGGTGCTGTGGACACTGGCCAGCGGCGACAGCGCCCGCGACATCGCCGAAGCCAAAGAAATGCTGGAAGTCAGGCGCCACAATGTCTTCAAGCTCAAGATCGGCAAGCGCGCTCCGCTGGAAGATGTCGCCCACGTCGCCGCGATCAAGGCGGCCCTGGGCGACCGCGCCCAGCTGACCGTCGATATCAACCAGGCATGGAGCGAGGCGATCGCCACCCGCCATATCCCCGATCTGGTGGATGCCGGCGTGATGCTGATCGAGCAACCGATCATCCGCAGCAATCGCCGCGGCATGGCGCGCCTGACGCAACGTTTTGAAGTTCCCATGATGGCGGATGAAGGCGTGCAGAACGCCGTCGATGCCTTCGACTATGCCGCAGATGGCGCGTGCAGTGTCATTGCGCTGAAGATCGCCAAATCCGGTGGTCCGCTGGCGACCATGCGCACCGCGACCGTGGCGCACGCCGCCGGCATCGGCTGCTACGGCGGCACGCTGCTGGAAGGCACCATTGGCAGCATCGCCTCGGCGCATGTCTTTGCCGCCTGCGAAAACCTGGAATGGGGCACCGAATTGTTCGGCCCCTTGCTGGTGAAGGATGACATCGTGGTCGAACGCGCCACCGTCAATAATTTTGAACTTGCAGTACCGAATTTGCCTGGCTTGGGTGTGTCTATTGATGAAGACAAGCTGGCATTTTACCGGCGCGACCGCTAACAGGTTGCCCTAGTTGCGGCCGCGTGCGGGTGCATGATGCCGCCTTATTTTCCATTAGGAAATTTTTTGTGTTTGGAGACTGTAATGAAAAATGAATTCACGTTTGACGAACTGTTGAACCGCGTGAATACGGTGAAGGTTGCCGAAGGTAACGAGCGAGTCCGTGCACTGTCGCAGCGCATCATCACCGACCTGTTCAAGACCATCGACGAATTCAAGGTCACCCCGGACGAGTTCTGGTCCGCGATCAACTGGCTCAACCAGCTTGGTCAACTCGGCCAGACCGGCCTGATTACCGCCGGCCTGGGTTTCGACCGCCTGCTGGATATCCTGGCTGACGAAGCAGACCAGAAAGCCGGCCTCGTCGGCGGCACCCCGCGCGCCATCGAAGGTCCGCTGTACGTTGCTGGTGCACCGAGCAGCAAGTACGAAGCGCGCCTGGACGATGGCAAGATGGCAGGCGAAACCTACGTCATGGAAGGTGTTGTGCGCGGTCTCGATGGTCAGCCGCTGGCCAATGCGTCGCTGGATGCCTGGCATGCCAACGAGCACGGCATGTATTCGCACTTCGACCCGAGCCAGGCAGAGTACAACCTGCGCCGCAACATCACGACCGATGAGCAGGGCCGTTACCGCTTCCGCAGCGTGATCCCGCCGGGCTATGCAATTCCGCCGACCGGCCCGGTCGCTGAGCTGTTCGCCGCCCTCGGCCGCCATGGCAACCGTCCGGCGCACATCCACTTCCTGGTGTCGGCTGAAGGCAAGCGCACCCTGACCACGCAGGTGAATATTCCTGGCGATAGCTTCCTCGACGATGACTTCGCTTTCGCTACCCGCGACGGCCTGGTCGTGACGCTGGAAAAAGTGGCATCGCCTGCAGGCTATGAATCGCTGGGCATTTCCGGTCCGTTCACCCGTATCCCCTTCGACTTCGTGCTGCAAAATGCAGTTCAAGCCGATGAGAGCAAGCACTTGAGCCGCGTTGAGCGTGCATTGGGCGCCTGATCCTTTAGTCAATAATACCTCGTGCGTAAACCCCCGCCCCGCGATAATTTCACGGGGCGGGGGTTTTTCGTTTTGGCCGGGCAGGGCGGGTGCGGCGGGTCTTTCCAGGGGCGTTGGCCGCCGTTCAAGTCATTCAAAATTCCGTCGATTAGGTCGTTGTCATGAGTGGCGCCGACCGATCATTTGTTGCGGGAATGTCAGAATCGGTGGCAGATATCTGTTGCAGGCCGCGCATCAGCGATGTTGCACTTGGATTTTCAACAAATACGCAGCGCTTGCCGTTACGTTTGCAGAAATCTTTCACCTTCCAGTAGGCATTGTGGCTGATGCAGCCAGTCTGGCATATCACCAGGTCAGCTGCTGCAAGATTGGCGTCCAGGACGTTGGGACTGTCTTCCAGGCCGCCATCGTGATGGGCAAACCGGCCGCCGACCCGTTCGATGATGTCGCGGTAGGATGCAATGCTGCCGTTGCGTCCGCCGACGCAAAGTACGGTCTTGTGATGCAAATGCACGGGCACGATGCATGGTTCCGCGTGCCCGGCGATCACTGCCTTGGCCGCCTCGGAAGTATCGTTGGGCAGGGCAGCGAGCAATTTTCTGGCGGAAGCCAGTTCTTGCCTCAGCCTGGCATTCTGTTCATCCACGGTCGATTGCCGAAGCGCCATCTGTTCGATTTTTTTCTGCAAGCGAGTGATGGTCTCAAGGTCTGGAAGCGATGCTTTCAGGACTGCCATGTCTTCGGTCAGAAAGGCGATGCGGCTGTCTTTTGCAATGCTCTCTGCGCGGACGCGAAAAACCTGGGTAGTGAGATGCGCAATCTCGGTGGATTTTTCCGCGATGATGCGGGTAGCACGCTCCTGTGCCTTGGCAAGTTCACGCGTCAGGATGCCGTTTTCATGCTGCAGCGCATTGAATCTGGTGATGTCAGTGCGGAGGCTTGCACCAGCCTGATGCTGGATCATGTGCATGTCGCGGCACAGCGTTTCCTGCAAAACCGCATCGCAGCGAGGGTGCGTCAAGGCAGCCCAGAATGCGCCGGATACATCGCTCTGCCGAACCGCCTCGACCCACATGTCCTGCAAGGCTTGCGTGTTTTTTGCTGACCTGAAATCCCGAATTTTGCGGGCATAGCGCCTGTCCAGTTCATTTTGCATCAGCTCGGACAGGCGATTTCGCTGCACACATTCCGCCACGGCGCCGACATGCACTTCATAGTCGCTCGCGATGGCTTTTCCGCCCAAGGCCTTGCTGGCCAGCCTGCTCAAGGTTTCGAGCGGCAGGCAGACCCCCACCACGGGGCAGTGGCATTGCTGCGGGAGATCCCACAAACGACGCCGTCTCGATCCCGTCGTCGCCGCGGCATCATGGCCTGGGCCGGGCGCGTGGAAGTGCAGGGAGAATGCTTGCTTTGCATCGTGATCACACATCATGGGGCTCCTGTTGCCGGCCGCGGCGCAGCTGGATTTGCATCGTGAATCTCCAGGCGGTAAGGATCGGGCGAGCTGGTGGCTGGCGACTCAATTGATGTTAATGATAATCATTCGCATTAAAATTGTAAAGAAATGATCTGGAGTAAGCACGAAAGAATGTGCATGCCGATGAATTTAGGCGGAGAAATTTCTGTGAGGAAAGACAAATGAATTGCATTTGCAAATAACAATCGTGGGCAGCAACAACTTGCGGATTTCCCCTGTCGATTAAATGAGATAGTCATCATAGCCGGCATCCGGTTCGCCCAGTCGGGCGAGAATGACGGCCCGTGCGGCGTCGCGCAGGGCGAGCGCGGCGTGCCAGTCCGTCCCGGCGGGGATGAGCGGCGCATGGATCGTTACCGCGAGCGGGCTGTGGCGCGGCCAGCGCCGCCGGCCGGGGAGCAGGGCACGGGTTCCGCTGAGGGTGACGGGGACAATGGGAACGCCGGCGCGGGCGGCCGCCAGGAAGGCGCCCATGCGGAAGGGCAACAGCCCCGGCGCCTCGTGGAAGGTTCCCTCGGCAAAGAAGATGAGGGAATCGCCCGCGCGCGCGCGCGCCTCCAGGGCCGCAGTGTCTTCGACGCCGCGGGCGGTATCGAATCGTTCGACGAAAGCCGCGTCAAGACGCTTGAGCGGCGTCGCCGACAGCGGATGGCCGAGCAGTTCCTGCTTGGCGGCATAGGCGAAGCGGGCGGGCAGCGCGGCGGTCAGCGCCATGCCGTCCAGATAGCTGGCGTGGTTGGCCACGACGATCGCGGGGCCGCCGTCCGGCAGATTTTCCAGACCCGTCACGCGCGGCAGGATGCCGCCTGCCGCCAGCGCCAGGCGCGCCCCGGCGCGGGCTGCCGCGCGGCGCAACGCCAGCGTCGGCGCCAGGGCGATCAGCAGCCAGAACGGCGGCGCCAGCAGTGCGAAGACGGTCCAGGCCCAGAACCCCCAGAGGCCGCCGGCAGCCCTTCGCAGCGCGGTGCGCAGGCGGACGATCGCGGCGTCGCGCAGAAGCCTGAGCACCTGCAGCCGGGGGGAGCGCGGGCGGCGCAACAGCTCGCCGCGCTCGTAGGCGGTCCGGCAGGCGGCGCGGCGCAGCTTGCCGCTGGAGGTTTTCAACACCGTTCCGGGCGGTGCGAGCACGACCTCGTCCGCCGGCAGGCCGGTGAGCTCGACGGCGAGCCGCTCGACCTCCGCGCGGATGCGCGCGTGCGCTGCCGCCGCCGCGCGCGTTTCGGCGAGCACCACCAGGCGCTCGGTGCCGGCGCGCGGATCGGTGGCGGGAAACGCCACGACATTGCCGGCACGCACGCCGGCGATGCGACCGACAGCCTCTTCCAGCTCCTGCGGATGGATGTTGTGACCGCCGCGGATGATCAGATCCTTCTCGCGGCCGGTGACGAACAGTTCGCCGCCGGCGAGATAGCCCAGGTCGCCTGAATTGAGCCAGTCGCCGTCGAACAGCTTCGCCGTCGCGGCGGGATTCTCGAAGTAGCCGGCGGTGGCCGACGGTCCGCGGAACTGGATGCGGCCGACGCGCCGCTCGGGGAGTTCGCGCCCCGCCGCATCGACGATGCGGATCGCATGGCCGGGCAGGGCGTGGCCGCAGCCGGGCACGGCCTGGGCGCCGGGCAGGTCGTCCCCGACCGGCTGCGCCAGTCCCTCGTCCGCAAGCGCCCGGCGCGCCACCCGGTCGATGCGCGGGCCGCGCCCCGGCGGCGGGAAGGCCAGTCCCACCGAACATTCGGCCAGGCCATAGACGGGCGCCAGCGCCTCGCGCCGCAGCCCATACGGCGCCAGGCGTGCGGCGAAGCGTTCCAGCGTGACCGGGCTGACGGCCTCGGCGCCGTTGCAGGCCATGCGCCAGCAGGACAGGTCCAGGCCAGTGAGCTCGCTGTCCGTGAGCTTGTTGGCGCAGATCTCGTAGGCGAAATTGGGCGCCGCCGAGAGCGTGCCGCGATGGCGGGAAATCGCTTCCAGCCAGCGCACGGGCCGGGAGAGGAAGGCGAGCGGCGACAGCAGCACCAGCGGGAAGCCGACCACCATGCTGCCCATGCCGGCGCCGATCAGCCCCATGTCGTGGTAGAGCGGCAGCCAGGAGACGAACACGTCGGCGGGCGTCGCCCGCGCCGCCTGCCGCATGGCGCGGATGTTGGCGAGCAGGTTGGCGTGGGTGAGCGCGACGCCCTTCGGATCGCCGGTGCTGCCGGAGGTGTACTGGATGAAGGCGAGGTCGCCGGCGGCGAGGGTGGGCATCGGCGCCATCGCGACGGGAGCGGCCAGCTCGGCGACGGTGACGATGCCGGCCAGCGTCGGACACTTGCCGGACAGCGCCTCGGCGAAGGCGCGCGCGCGGGGATCGGCGACGAACCAGCGGGCGCCGGCGTTGGCGAGGATGCCGGCGATGCGGCGCAGGTGCTCTTCCAGTTGCGCCGGCCGTGCCGGGGGATAGAGCGGCACCGGCACGCAGCCGGCCTGGAGCACGCCATAAAACGCGGCGAAGAAATCCAGGCCCGTGGGCAGCATCAGGGCGACGCGGCTGCCCGGCGGCGCGCCGCGCGCCAGCAGGCCGGCCGCAACCGCCCGTGCTGCGGCGGCCAGCCGTGCGTAGCTGATCGCATCCTCCCGCCCGTCCTCACCGAGCAGGATGATGTGGATGCGCTCACCCTGATGCCGGACATGCCAGTCGAGCACCGCCGTCAGCGTGGCGAACTCGGCCGGCGGCGCAACGAAGTTACCAGGGGTCGGCGCTGGCGCGACGGCGCTTGTGAGCGGAACATTCGGCCACGGCGCGTCGCCGATCAGTCGCAGCAGGTCGGCGGGCGTTTCGGCGGCAAGCGCCGCCTCGCCCAGCCGTGCGCCCATCTCGCGCTCGATGCGTGCCAGCAGTTCCACTCGGGCCAGGCTGTCGAGACCGAAGTCGCGCTCCAGACGATGATCAAGGCCAAGCGCGGAGAAGTCGCCCGCGCCGGGCTTGAGCTCTGCCGCCAGGGCGCGCACGAGAGCCAACAGGCGGTCGCCGTGATTCATGGGGGGGCTTTCGCAAGAGCGCGCTCTGCGCGCAGCGCGGCGCGTCGTCCGCGACCGGCGTGCACGCCGGTGAGCAGCGCCAGCCCGACCACGAAGAACAGGCCCGTCGCCCACAGTGCCCGGCGGTGGTCGCCATCGCTCGCCCAGGTGACGAGGCCGTAGCTCAAGGGGCCGAGGATGGCGGAGAGCTTCGTGGCAAGTCCCCAGAAGCCGAAGAACTCGGCGCGTCGCGACGGCGGCGACAGCAGCCCGACGAGCGCGCGGCCGCCGGACTGCGAGGCGCCCAGGCACAGGCCGGCCAGATGCGCCGCCGCCCAGAACGTGCCGGGCGTTCGCGCAAGCGCCGCCAGGACGATGGTGAACAGCCAGCCGACCAGCACCCAGGCGATGGCGCGCACCGGCCCGAGGCGATCCTGCACGTGGCCGAACAGGAAAGCGCCCGCCGCCGCCGCGACATTGACCGCCAAAACCAGCAGCAGCGTCTGCTGCGTCGTGAAGCCCATGGCCTGATTGGCATAGATGGCCGCCAGGGCGATCACGGTATGCACCCCGGCCTGGTAGCACAGCGCGGCGGTGAGAAAACGGCGCAGGTCGGGAAAGCCCGCTGCGGAGCGCAATGTGCGCGCCACTTCCCGCCAGGCGTCGAGCGCGCGGCCCTCGCGGGGGACGGCGCGCTCGGGCAGCAGCAGCAAGGTCGGCAGGCTGGCGAGCGCGAACACGGCCGCGGTGATCAGCATGGCGACCGGCACGTAATCCGCTGCACCTTGCCCCCGCTTTTCCGCCCAGGCGATCCAGGCGAGGCACAGGCCGAGGGTGAACAGGCCGCCCAGATAACCCAGGCCCCAGCCCCAGCCGGACACCCGGCCCATGCCGCGTCCGCGCGCCAGTTCCGGCAGGAAGGCGGCGATCAGGTTCTCGCCCGTGCCGAAGAAGAAATTGGACAGAACGAGGCAGGCCACGGCCAGCCACAGCGCGCCGGGCTGCGCGAAATACAGGAGCGCCGTGAACAGCACGCAGCCCGCCGTCGAAAGCGCCAGCAGCCGTTTCTTGGCGGCCCTGAGGTCGGCGAAGGCGCCGACGACCGGCGCGGTGGCGAGGACGGCCAGATAGGACACCGCCAGCGCCGCCGTCCAGGCCAGCGTCGCCCAGGGCTGGCCATCCGCCACCACGGCGACGAAATAGGCGTTGAACAGCGCAGTGATGACCACCGTGGTGTAGCCGGAGTTGGCGAAGTCATACATCGCCCAGGCCCACACGTCGCGCGGGCGCGCCTCGGCGCGCAGGGCGGGTCTCACGCCGGGCTCAGCCGCTGCTTGACGGCAGGCCTGACTGCAGGTGCGACTCGATCTCCCTTTCGGCGCGCAACCAGTCCGCCAGTTTCTGGCCCGGGAAGAGACCGCGCCGTTCGGCCAGGTAATTGGCGGCGATGGCGGTCATTTGCTGCGGTTGGGGCTGGGTCTTGCCACGTCTTTGCTTTGTCAAGATACTCTCCATTGACACATCATGCCGAAAAGCCCAAGGCGGTGATGAATCGCCTCAGGTCCGGAAGCGCAGCGGCGGGTCGGCCTCCTTCCCGGTCCGTTGTCCCGTCGGAAACTACTGTAGCTCATCGTCGGCAAGGCGTTCATGCCCTGGATCAAATACTCGCTGGCTGAAGGGCTGGCCCGGATATTTCATGAACCTGCTGAAGTGCGAGCTTGATTCCCATGCAAGGTGCGTGAACGCGGTCTGGACGCTTGTGCAATCGTGAAACAGGGGGAATGGCGGCACTGCGGACGCAATTCCCCTACCCCCATTATTGAGAAAACAAGATTCAAATCGGCACCAAATAAAATCGACGGCAAAGCCACACCAACATTGGCTTTTACGGGCTTCAAGCTAGATTTAACCGGACACTACTGGATTGCGATATAAAAAAAGCTCCTGGGCGATGATGCGCAGGAGCTTTTTTGCTTTTGACGCTACGGCTTAGCGGCCTCGGCCGCCGCTGCGGTGCGGCGACGCCGGCCGTGGTGCAGCGCCCTGGTCCGGGCGCGGGCCGGCGGGTTTGCGCTGGCCTTGCGACTGGCCCGGTTGTCCCGGCTGGGCAGAGCGCGGCTTGCCGCCGGCGCCCTGGCGTCCGCCGCCACCACCACCACCGTTACGGCCGCCGTTACGACCGCCGCCGCCACGCTGGTGATCTTCGCTGCGCAGCTGGATCGGCTGTGGCCTGGCGTTCGGATCCGGCTCGAAGCCGGCGACCACTTCACGCGCCAGGTTTTGCTTGATGAGCTTTTCAATGCCTTTCAGCATGTCGTGTTCATCCACGCACACCAGCGAGACTGCTTCGCCGGAAGCGCCGGCGCGGCCGGTGCGGCCAATGCGGTGGACGTAGTCTTCCGGCACATTCGGCAAGTCATAGTTGACCACTTGCGGCAACTGGTCGATGTCGATGCCGCGCGCAGCGATATCGGTCGCCACCAGCACCTGCAGCTTGGCGCTCTTGAATTCGGCCAGGGCACGCGTGCGCGCTGCCTGGCTCTTGTTGCCGTGAATCGCCATGGCACTGATGTCTTCCTTGCCCAGCTGTTCCACCAGTTTGTTGGCGCCATGCTTGGTGCGGGTAAACACCAGCACCTGGAACCAGTTTTTTTCCTTGATCAGGTGGGCCAGCAGCGCATGCTTGCGGTTGCGGTCGACCGGATGGATCTTTTGCGTAACGATATCGGCGGTGGCGTTGCGGCGCGCCACTTCGATCATTGCCGGGTTATCCAGCAGGCGATCGGTCAGCGCCTTGATCTCGTCGGAGAAGGTGGCGGAGAACAGCAGGTTCTGGCGCTTCTTCGGCAGCAATGCGAGCACGCGCTTGATGTCATGGATGAAGCCCATGTCGAGCATGCGGTCGGCTTCGTCCAGCACCAGGATTTCCACCTGGTCGAGCTTCATGGTGCCTTGCTGAAGATGGTCGAGCAGGCGGCCGGGGGTGGCGACCAGGATATCGACGCCTTGCTTCAACAGGGTTACTTGCGGGTTGATGTTGACGCCGCCAAAGATGACCGCCGAATTCAGCTTCACATATTTGCCGTAGGTTTTGACGCTGTCGCCAATCTGCGCTGCGAGTTCGCGCGTCGGCGTGAGCACCAGTGCGCGGATCGGGCGCCTGGCGCCTTCCGCCCGGCTCACGGCAGACAGGCGATGCAGGATCGGCAGGGTAAAGCCGGCGGTCTTGCCGGTGCCGGTCTGGGCGCCCGCCAGCAGATCGCCGCCGGCGAGTACCGCGGGGATGGCTTGCTGCTGGATCGGGGTGGGCGTGGTGTAGCCGTATTCGGTAACGGCACGAACGATCGCCTCGGACAAGCCGAGCTGGGAAAATGACATGTGGATTCTTGAGTTTTATCGGCCTGTCGCCTGATATGAAGGCGCCAGTCGCAGGCAAACGGGTTGGACTACGGAGAGTCTAGGGACAGCGGCAGGTTGACTGGAATACAGCCGCAAAAATCAGTATAACAGTCATTGTCCGGTGACGCTTGCTCGCTTCTTGTTGCTGGTAATCAAGTCTTTCGAAGCCGGCAAGGACGGTACTAATCGGGTATTGCAAATGATAATAATTATCATTTATAATTAGCCTGCTTTTAACTGATTTTATTCCGCCATTTCCAAGCCAGCCAACCGGGTTTTGTCATTTTTATCCGACTAGCCAGCCACCTCATTGCCTGCTCACTGTGATGCGGGCATTGATCACTGATTAACAAGGATAACCATGAACCGACGTTTCACCCCGGTCGCAGCTGCGATGATGGCTGCGTTTGCAACCCCTGTATTGTTTCAGCAACCAGCTTTTGCCCAAGCGGCACAACAAACGAACTCCCTGCCGGAAGTGGTCGTGCGCGACAACGCCGCTGGCGAGGATTACGCGCCGGCGCGCAGCTCGATCGGCGGCGCGACGCCCGCCCTGATCCGCGACATTCCGCAATCGGTCACGGTGATCAATCGCGCCGTGCTGGAGGCGCAGGCGGCGTCGACGATGACGGAAGCGCTGCGCAACGTGCCCGGCATTACGATTTCCGCCGGCGAAGGCGGCAACATCGGCGACAACATCAATCTGCGCGGCTTTTCGGCGCGCACCGACATCTTCATGGATGGCTTCCGCGATCTCGGCCAATACACCCGCGATACTTTCAACGTCGAGGCGGTGGAAGTCCTCAAGGGGCCATCGTCGATGCTGTTCGGGCGTGGCTCGACCGGCGGCGTGATCAATCAAGTCAGCAAGAAGCCGGGCCTGAAGCCGGTCAGCGAAGTGACGGTGGGCGTGGGAACGGACGATTACTATCGCACGACAGTTGACTTGAACCGCGCTCTCTCGGACACTTCGGCATTTCGCGTCAATGCATTCGGCCAGAGCCTGCATTCCACCCGCGACGTGGTGGAAAACAAGGATTGGGGCATTGCGCCATCCTTGAGATTTGGTATCGGCACGCCCACCGAAGTCACCTTGTCGGGCCTGTTCCAGCGCAATGACGATACGCCGGATTTCGGCTTCCCGCTGGTGACGACGAATGGCGCCGGCACGGTGCGCAAGCCGGTCAATGCGCCCGCGAACCGCTTTTACGGGTATACCGATGACCGTTTCGAACAGGAAGTCAACGTCTTGAACGCGACGATTCGACACAAGATCAGCCCGACGCTGACCTTGCGCAACCAGACCCAGGTCGCCGACTACACCACTGAAGCCTCACCCTCGCCGCTGGGCGCCGTCACGCGCATCGGCGGCGGCACGCCGTCGCTGAACGACCCGCTCAACCTGCTGGTGGCGCCGCGCCAGGACCGCGACCGCACCGTGCGGCAGAAGTCGTTTTCCAACCAGACCGACCTGGTCGCCAGGATCCAGGCCGGTTCGATGCTGCATACGGTGACCACCGGCATCGAGTTCGGCCGCGACGAGTACCGCGAAAATCGTTATGTCTGGAATACGGCGAATGCCAACCGCAACATCAACCTCGGCAATCCGGTCAACGGCACGCGCCAGGGCGCGCGCGCATTGAGCCGGACCGTCAATACGACAGCCGACACGCTGGCTGTCTATGTCAATGACCAGATCGATCTGAACAAGCAATGGAAGCTGGTCGGCGGCGCGCGCTGGGAGCGTTTCAAGGCCAGTTCCACCCTGCAGAAATTCGCGCTGCCTGCAGGATTCCCCGCGGATACGACGGCAGCGGCGGTGCCGAATTCCGACTCTATGTTCAATGTCCGTGCCGGCGTCATCTACCAGCCGACTGATGCGCAATCGTATTATCTGTCATACGGCACGTCGTCGAATCCGTCTGCCGAAGCCGTCACCCAGTCGGCCACGACTGCCGGGCTCGATCCGGAAAAGAACCGCTCGATCGAAGCAGGCGCGAAGCTCGATTTCCTCAACGGTAATCTGTCGGTCAATACCGCCGTGTTTCGCGTCGAAAAGACCAATGCGCGCACCACCGATCCATTGACCGCATTGGTTTCCCTGAATGGCAATGTGCGGGTCCAGGGCATAGAGCTGGGCGTGGTCGGGCGCATTACACCGGCATGGCAAGTCATGGCCGGCTATACCTTCCTCGACGGTAAAATCGTCGAGTCGCTCGATACCGGCACCGGCGCCGATGCCGGCATCCGCTCCCAAGGCAAGACGCTGCAAAATACGCCGCGCCACAGCGCTTCGATCTGGTCCACCTACAGCTTTGCGGGCAACTGGGAAGCGGGCGGCGGCCTGGTGTATTCGTCCGACCGCTTCGTCAACAATTTTGAAACGGCGATGATTGATGGGTATACGCGCGTCGATGCTACGCTGGCATACAGGCAGAAAAAATACGACGTGCGCCTGAGCCTGCAAAACCTGACGGACAAGAAGTACTTCGAGTCGGCATCCGGCGGCCGCGCCACGCCGGTGAAAGGTCGCACTGCAATCGTCACGCTGGCCTACCGCTTCTGATGCAAGGATGAACTGCGATGCTGCTAACGATTCCCGACGTGCTGACTCCGGACCAGGTCCGGCAATGCCGCGACGTGCTGGAGACCGCCGACTGGGTCGATGGGCGCGTCACGGCCGGCTACCAGGGCAGTAGGGTCAAGGATAACCGGCAACTGCCCGAGGGCTCGCCGGTCGCGCTGCAACTGGGTAATCTCGTCCTGGCGGCGCTGGAACGCAATCCGCTTTTCATCAGTGCGGCATTGCCTTCCGTGGTGTATCCGCCGCTGTTCAACCGCTACGAAGGTGGCGGGCATTTCGGCGACCATATCGACAATGCGGTGCGCCTGCTGCCGGGCAGCGGACGCAAGCTGCGCACCGACGTTTCGGCCACGCTGTTTTTCACCGGGCCGGACGAGTATGAGGGTGGCGAGCTGCTGATCGAAGATACCTATGGCGTGCATTCGGCCAAGCTGCCGGCCGGGCACATGATTCTCTACCCATCGACCAGCCTGCACCGGGTCAACCCGGTCACGCGCGGGATGCGGCTGGCATCGTTTTTCTGGATACAGAGCATGATCCGGGACGATGCCCAACGCACGCTGCTATTCGATCTGGACAGCGCGATCCAGCGGCTTAGCCGCAGCGGCGCCGATGAACACGCGCTGGTGCAGCTGACGGGAAGCTACCACAACCTGCTACGCATGTGGGCAGAGCCTTGATGGGCAGCCCGGTAAAACAACTTCATTTAAAAAAGGTGCAATCCATGAAAAAACCTCTGTTTGTATTGATGATGCTTGCCGCCTCCGCTGCGGCTCATGCGCATTACGTCTGGATCGAGCGCGATGCGACCGGCCCTGTCCGTGCTTATTTCGGCGAATGGGAAAATGACAAAATTGAAAAATCCGGTGCTGCGCTCGACCGGATTGCTTCGCCGCTCGCATTTGCCGGCGATGCCAGGCAAGCGCTGAAAATCGATCGACGGGCCGATCATCTGGAAATCCAGACCAGCAGCGCCGAAGATGTGACGCTGGTTGAAAGCGGCCTTGCGCCGCGCGAAGACAAGCAGGCCGGCGGCAAAACCAAAACGGTATTTCATGCCAAGAACGGCCGCAGCAGCACCCAGGCGAAGCTTGATCTGGATCTCGTGCCTGCTGCAGCCAACGCTAACCAGTTCACTTTGATGCTGCGTGGCGCGCCGCTCGCCAATACGGAAATCAAGGTATATGGGCCGCCTAAGTGGGAAAAGTCTTTCAAGACTGATGATCAAGGCCAGGTCATGATCGCTACACCCTGGGCCGGACGTTATGTAATTGAAGCCATTCATATCGACCCTACGCCAGGTGAAGCCGCTGGCGAAAAATATAACCGCCTCCGCCACGTGAGCACCCTGTCGTTTTTGGTCAATGAAGGGATTGCCTGGCCTGCCGGGCGCTGATCGTCGGCGGGGTGGCGAGGTCAGGCATCCTGGCCGGACGTGATTTTATTTGTTGAGAATAATTCTCGTTCGTATTATTATTTGAAAAGTACTTATTTTGCTGTCAGGAATCATGCCGGCGCGAATCTAGGGCACTACCCCACTGGTCTTCCTTGGGATACTCAGGGGGTAGGTTCGAGTCGCGTCGCTCGCCAGCCGATTACATCAAGAACTGAACAGCGAGTCGCCGCTTTTCTACCTTTAGGGAATACCACTCCAATGAAAAAGAACAAACTGGCGCTGCTTGTCGCGCTTTCCTTGCAACAACTCACGAGTTCGGCCTATGCCCAGGCTAATCCTGCGGCTGCGCCAGAAGCAAGCTTGCCTGAAGTTAAAGTGACGGGCGGCCGCGAATTGCCGCCGACTTACAACGCGTCGACAGCGGTCAGCGCCACCAAGATCGAGGCACCCCTGCGCGACATTCCGCAAACCGTCAATGTCGTGCCGCAAAGCCTGATCCGCGACCAGGGCGCGCGTTCGATGGAAGCCGTGATGAAATCGGTGCCGGGCATCGGCTTATCGCATGGCGACGGCCAGCGCGATCAGGTCACGATCCGTGGCTTTTCGGCGATTGCCGACCAGTTCATCGATGGCTTGCGTGACGATGCGCTGTATTTCCGTGACCTGTCGAATATCGAACAGGTGGAAGTCATCAAAGGGCCTGCATCCGTGCTGTATGGCAGAGGATCGTCGGGCGGCCTGATCAACCGTATTACCAAAAAGCCCGGCATCGATAAAAACGAGGTCGCACTGACGGTCGGCAGCTGGAAGCAGCGCCGCGGCGAGTTCGATCTCGGCCGCAATTACAGCGATGCCGGCGTAGCCTTCCGCGTGACCGGCGCGCTGGAACGCGCCGACAGTTATCGCGACCAGCAATTCCTGGACCGCCAGGCACTGTCGCCTTCCTTGTCGATCAAGCTGGGCACCGACACCAACCTGCTGATTCAAGGCGAATACCTGGAAGACCGCCGCGTGACCGATTTCGGCGTCCCAGCACTGAACGGCTTGCCGGTCAACGTTCCGCCCAGTACGTATTATGGCGCCGCGAATGCCAGGAATTTCGACTACACGGAATCGCGTGTGTCGGCGCTCGGCTTCACCCTGACGCACCGCTTCAACAGCGAATGGTCGGTGCGCAACGCCTTCCGCCGTTACGACTATACGCTCGACCGCAATAATACCCTGGTCGGCTCCGTCAATCCGGCGGCGCTGACGGCATCGCTCAACCGCAGCAACGTGCGGCGCGAGGAAGATGGCTATTTCAACCAGACCGAACTGGTGCAGAAAACCACGCTGGCAGGCATGCCGCATCAAGTGTTGTATGGCGTGGAATTCGGCAAGCAAAACAAGGATCAGGTGTTCCGCACGCAAAATAATATCGCCACGGTCTCTTTGTTCAATCCGGTGGCGCCCGTGCTGCCGTTTGCCGTCACCGCGGCGCCCACTACCGATAACCTGGGCATCCTGACGGTGGCCAGCGCCTATGTGCAGGATCTGGTGAGCCTGAGCGACCAGTGGAAAGCATTGGCCGGCGTGCGCTACGACAAGTATCAGCAGGAAACCAGGGAGCGGCGCGTCGGCCAGTCCAACCTGGACCGCACCGATACGGCCTGGAGTCCCCGTGCCGGCCTGGTGTTCCAGCCGACCCAGAACCAGTCGTATTACGTATCCTTCAGCAAGTCCTTTCAGCCTTCCGCCGAAAGCTTCCCGCTGGCGGCGAACAATGCGCAGATCGAGCCGGAAGAAACCACCAACAAGGAAATCGGCGCCAAGTTCGATTTCCTCGATGGCCGCGCTTCCGCAAGCGCCGCGCTGTTCCAGCTGGAACGCACCAATATCAAATCGACCAATCCGGCAACGCCCGGCGTGCTGGTGCCGGTCGGCGTGCAACGTACCGACGGCCTGGAACTGACCTTCACCGGCGAGCTGCCGCAGGGATGGCAGATCTGGTCCGGTTACGCCTATCTCGATGCCAAGGTGACCTCGTCGCCGACGCCGGGATTGCAAGGCAGGCGTGCCACCCTGACGCCGAAACACAGCGCCAACCTGTGGTTGACCAAGGCGCTCGGCAATGGCTGGCGGACAGGCGCGGGCGTCAATTACGTTGGCGACCGCAAGGCCGATCCGGCCAACACCGTGACCTTGCCTGCCTATACGACCGTGGATGCGATGGTCGGCTACAAGTGGCAGGGTCTGGACCTGCAGTTGAACTTCATGAACCTGTTCGATCGCGAGTACATCGTTTCGGGCCACGGCTCATCGGCCAACCTGAACCTGCCGGGCGCGCCGCGTTCCGTGCAGCTGACCGCGCGCTATAACTTCTGAGGAGTCCGGCGATGAACATGCAAGACGGCGTGGCCGAGGTACAGGTAGCATCGATCCCCGCGCGCCGCTCCCGCAGCAGCCGGGCGGTCTTTCTGACCTGGCTGCGCAAGATTCATTTGTACGTGGGCTTGTGGGGCGCGGTGTTCGGGCTGCTGTTCGGTGCGACCGGCATTTTGCTCAACCACCGCGCGATCATGAAAATCCCCGTCCAGAAAACGGTGCAGAGGACCGTGCAAATGGCCTTGCCTTCCGCGACGGCGTTTTCGTCGCCGGCGCAATTGTCGGCGTGGCTGCAGCAGGTATTGCAGTTCAAGCCGGTGGCGCCGCCCGTGATGAAATCGCAGCCGGCGCAAAAAGTGATCTGGGGCGAACTCGAGACCACCCAGCCGGAGCGCTGGACCGTCAATCTGCACCGGCCCGGTGGGGCGATCAACGCGGAATACTTTGTGGGCAACCGATTTGTGAAGCTGGATCAGATCGATGCCACGCCCATCGGCACCCTGACGCGTCTGCACATGTCAACCGGTGTGAGCGCATTCTGGGTGCTGCTGACCGATACGATTGCCGGTTCGCTGATCCTGCTGTCGATTACGGGATTGCTCTTGTGGACCCAGCTGCACACGGTACGCACGCTGGCCGTGCTGACCAGTGTCGGGGCCATGTGCGCGGGCCTCTGGTTCATGTGGTCGATTTAGCGACGAACCAAAACTTCCCGCAGGCGCGGACAGGGCATTTGAAATGCGAACCCGGCGTAACGGCGATGGCTGTTACGCCGGGTTTTTTTATCGGGCCGCCGCATTGGGGCCGCATTCTTCGATCTGCCTACGTCAGCGCGAGCGCAATCCGGTAAGTCAGGAAGGACGCCAGGTAAGCCAGGCCGAACATGTACGTGGCAATGATCACGGGCATCTTCCAGCCGCCAGTCTCGCGCTTGATCGTGGCCAGGGTGGACAGGCATTGCGGTGCGAAGACGAACCAGGCAAGCAGGGACAAGGCTGTCGCCATGCTCCAGCTCTGGCTTATCACGTCGGTCAGGGCGGCGGTGGCAGCGTCGCCGGTGGCCGACAAGGCATACACGGTACCGAGCGAGCTGACCAGCACCTCGCGCGCAGCCAGGCCGGGCACCAGGGCGATGCTGATCTGCCAGTTGAAGCCGATCGGCTCGAACACCACCGCCAGCAGACCGCCGAGCATGCCGGCCAGGCTGTATTCGATGGCCGGCCCGGTGGCGCCGACGGGCGGCGTGGGAAAGCTGGCCAGGAACCACATCAGGATCGTCAGCCCGAGGATGATGCCGCCGACCCGCTTCATGAAGATGCTCACCCGCTGCCACAGGCCGAGGAGGATGTTGGCCGGACTTGGCCAGTGGTAGGTGGGCAGCTCCATCATCAGCGGACGCACCATGCGGCCGCTACTGGTGAAACGCTTCAGTATCCAGGCCACGGCAAGGGCGCCGAAAATGCCGGCAGCATACAGTCCGAACAGTACCAGACCCTGTAATTCCAGCACGCCCCCTACCTGGCGCTGCGGGATGAAGGCGCTGATCAGCAAGGCATACACGGGTAGCCGGGCGGAGCATGTCATCAGCGGCGCGATCATGATGGTCACCAGGCGGTCGCGCGGATTGGCGATGGAGCGGGTCGCCATGATGCCGGGAATGGCGCAGGCGAAGCTTGACAGGAGCGGGATGAAGGAGCGCCCCGACAGGCCGACGCTGCCCATCAGGCGATCGAGCAGGAAGGCGGCGCGCGGCAGGTAGCCGGATTCCTCCAGCAGCAGGATGAAGAAAAACAGGATCACGATCTGCGGCAGGAACACGATCACGCCGCCTGCACCGGCGATCACGCCATCCACTAGCAAGCTTTTGATCCAGCCATCGGGCAAGAGCGCGCCGACCGCGGTGCCGGCCCATGCGGTCAATTCCTCGATCCAGCCCATCGGCGCTTCGGCCCAGGCGAACACGGCCTGGAAGATCAAGAACAGCACCAGTCCCAGCAGCACGGGACCGGCGACCGGGTGCAGCACCACACGGTCGATGCGGTCGCTGGCAGTGTGGGGGATGACCAGGTCCAGTCCGAGGCGCTGCAGGATCCGGCGCACTTCTTCGTGGTCGCCGGCAGTGCTGATCGATTCATCCTGCACCGATGCAGCTGCCGGTACCGCTGCCGATGTGCCGCGCTGCCACAGTTCCGCATCATCCAGCAGCGCGCGCAAGGCCTGCTCGCCGCCGGCTGCGACACCGACGGTGGCCACCACCGGCACGCCGAGTTCGCGTGCCAGCGCATCGGCATCGACCGGGATGCCGGACTTTTGCGCCAGGTCGGCCATGTTCAGGGCGACCACGCAGGGCAGGCCCAGACGCTTGACTGCCAGCACCAGGCGCAGGTTGCGTCGCAAATTGGTGGCGTCCACCACGCACACCACCAGGTCGGGCCGTTTTTCGCCGATGGCGCGGCCGTACAGGACGTCGCACGTCACGCGTTCATCGGGGGACCGGGGGTGCAGGCTGTAGGCGCCCGGCAGGTCGAGGACGCGCAAAGTCTTGCCGCTCGGGGTTTGCAGCCGGCCTTCCTTGCGTTCGACGGTGACGCCGGCATAGTTGGCCACTTTCTGGCGGCTGCCGGTGAGGCGGTTGAAGAGGGCGGTCTTGCCGCAGTTGGGGTTGCCTACCAAAGCCAGCAAGGGGCCGGCCGCATGGAAATGGATGAGCGCCTCTTTCATTGCGGCGTTCCCTGGCTTGCTACCAGTACGCGCACACAGGCCGCTTCGGCCCGGCGCAGTGCAAAAGTGGACGTGCCTACCCGTACCACCAGCGGATCGCTGCCCGGCACGCCGCGCGCCATCAGCATCACTTGTTCACCGGCAATGAAGCCGATTTCCTCCAGCCAGCGCAACCATTCTGGCGCATGGTCCGGTGCCTGCACCGTTTGTACTAGACATGACTGACGCAGCGGCATGTGTTCCAGCGTCAAGATGATATCCGTCTGTTTCATAGTCAATTCTTGCCTGCAATATGCTTCGATATTGCGATCAGCTCAGCTTTAAAAGTTCTATCATAACATCAAAATTAAATGAGACTTATTATCGTTTGTATGGCCATTGAATCGTTTCACGAGAGTGAGCAAATCAAAAAGTCACTTGCAATTCCCGCAGGATCGATGCAAAATCAAATGAGAATCATTCGCATTTGATTTTGCGAAGATGTGAATCCCGGCGGCCGCCTGCACCGGGTTGATCAACACCCTGCCAGCCAGCTATCCGCAATCGGCCTGATTCCGCGAAGCCAGCCAGTGCATTTCCCGAGGAGCATACGATGGCCCTGGTTCAAGAAAACGAAATTCTGCTCGATTCGAATCCATCCCCCTGCCAGCCGGAATTACTGGTGGCGGCCGTGCTGCACCTGATGTCCCACTACACCGCGCAACCGCCTGAAAATGGCGCTTGTCTGAAACTGGCCTCGGTGATTGAAAGGCATTTGCAAGCCCTGGCAAACTTGCCGGAGCTTGCCCCCGTGTTGCGTGCAACCTGCTGTCAGTTATCCGAGCAGTGGAGCGGGGTGGTCGAGCGGGCATTGCCCAAGCCGCAGAAACCGCAGAAACGCGGCATCCTGAATCGCATGATGCCGGCGCGGGCCGCCTGAGCCTGCCGGGTTTTCCGCGATGGCGGCCGGCAGGGGGCGATGAGAGGGGATCAGGCGTAGGGCGAGAGCGATGACACCAGTTGCCCGAAAACCTTGGGCGAGCCGGCCAGCACGTCGCCCTGATAGATGTACTCGGATTCGCCGCTGAAATTGCCGACGATGCCGCCGGCTTCGGTGATCAGCAGCGAACCTGCGGCGATGTCCCAGGGCTGCAAGCCCTTTTCAAAAAAGCCGTCGAGGTAGCCGCAGGCGACATACGCCAGGTCGAGCGCGGCGGCGCCCGGGCGGCGCAGGCCAGCGCATTTCTGCGACATGACGCGGAACATGTTGATGTACTCTTCCAGTCCTTCCATGTTGCCACGATAGGGGAATCCCGTACCGATCAGGGCGTCGGCGATCTTGTCGCGCTTGCCCACGCGGATGCGTTTTTCATTCAGGTAGGCGCCGGCGCCCTTGGTCGCGGTGAACAAGTCGTTGCGGACCGGATCGTACACCACGGCCTGGGTGATCAGGCCGCGATGCTGCAGGGCGATCGAGACGCAATACTGCGGGAAGCCGTGGATGAAGTTGGTGGTGCCGTCCAGTGGATCGATGATCCAGACATTCTCGTTTTCATCGTGCAGGTTGGCCGAGGGGCCGGATTCTTCCGCCAGGATCGCGTGATCCGGATAGGCGGTTTGCAGCACCTCGATGATCGCCTGCTCGGCGGCACGGTCGACTTCGGTAACGAAATCGTTTTGCTGTTTTTCGGTGACTTTGATGCGATCGATGTCGAAAGAGGCGCGGCTGATGACTGCGGCGCCGCGGCGGGCGGCCTTGATCGCCGTATTGAGCATGGGATGCATACAGGTTCCGTTAGAATGGCGGTTCCCTTGCAAACCGCAATGAGGGAACCTTGTAAATTGAAAGAATGAGCGATGCGGCAAATGGACGATGCGTTGTCTGTCCCTTGCCGCGTAATGGCGCTATTTTAAATGAACCTGCCCCAAACCGACACCACCCTCTTCAAACGCCTGCGTTTTATCCTTGTTGAAACTAGTCGAGCTGGCAACATCGGCGCAGCGGCGCGCGCCATGAAAACCATGGGTTTTTCCGAACTGGTGCTGGTCAATCCGCGTTGCCCGGAACCTGCGCGCGACGAGGAAGCAGTGGCGTTCGCCAGCGGCGCCCAGGATGTGCTGGAAGGCGCCCGCATCGTCGGCTCGATCGACGAGGCGCTTTCCGGTTGCAATTTCGCTGCGGCGGTGAGTGCGCGTCTGCGCGAATATTCGCCGCCGGTGGTGACGCCGCGCACGCTTGCCGAGCAACTGGCGGGCGACGCCGGTTTGCAGGCGGCACTCATGTTCGGCAACGAGCGCTTCGGTTTGCCCAATGAGGCGGTAGAAAAATGTAATGTCCTGATCAATATTCCTGCCAATCCGGATTACAGCTCGCTGAACCTGGCGCAGGCGGTGCAGGTGCTGGCCTATGAAGGCCGCATGGCCGCAACCGCGGGCAAGCTGGGTGACAGCGGCATTGGCTTCAAGGGCGAGGCCGCCAGCGTCGAGCAGGTCGAAGGCATGTATGCGCATCTGGAACAGGCACTGGTGGCGATCGATTTCCTCAATCCGGACAGTCCGAAAAAGCTCATGCCGCGCATCAAGCGGCTGTTTTCACGTACCGCGCTGGAGACGGAGGAAGTCAATATTCTGCGTGGCATGGCGCGCCAGATGCTGGCAATGGCAAAATCCGACAGGAAAGAGAAATAACCTGGAATAAAAATATGCCGTTCCGGTTTGGACGCCCGAAGCGCCCGCAAACACCCCGCGTTAAGTGAGAGGGGAAGCGCGAAATGCTTGCATCACCGGAACGGCACTGAAAACGATCCTCGATCAATACACCTTGGACAGTTGAATTTAATCAATAGTTCCTGGCTGGCCGGGATATCAATTCCAGCTGCGCAGCAAGCCGACCGCCAGGCCTTCCAGGGCAAAATCCTCCTGGTCCGGATTGACCCGGATCGGTTTGAAATCCGGGTTTTCCGGCAATAGTTCGATCACGGACCCCGACTTCTGGTAGCGCTTGACCGTCACATCGTCGCCCAGGCGGGCCACGATGATCTGGCCATTGCGGGCAGTATCGGTTTTTTTCACGGCCAGCAGATCACCATCGAGAATGCCGGCATCGCGCATTGACATGCCGCGCACCTTCAGCAGGAAATCCGGCTTGGCGGAAAACAGTGCGGGATCGACGTTATAGGTGCTTTCGATGTGTTCCTGTGCCAGGATCGGCGAGCCCGCTGCCACGCGTCCCACCAGTGGCAGGGCGAGTTGCATCAGCGCCGGGTGCGGCAGCGCCATTTGCGTATTGCGCCCGCGGCCCGGCGCGCCCGTCGTGCTTTCAATCAGGCGAATGCCGCGTGAGGTGCCGGGCGAGAGTTCGATGGCGCCCTTGCGCGCCAGCGCCTGCAGGTGTTCTTCGGCGGCGTTGGCCGAACGAAAACCCAGTTCGGCGGCGATTTCAGCGCGGGTTGGCGGAAAGCCCGTATTTTCAATGGCTTCGCGGATCAGATTGAGGATTTGTTCCTGGCGGGCGGTAAGTTTCAGCATGGGCGATCCGTGAGTAAGAGGCAGCGTTACGCTGTCTGGATAAACAGTCTGTAATTTTATACAGTATTGATGTGATTGCAAGCGCTATTTCCCGAAGATTCTGCCGTGAAATAGCGGTAAGCGTTTGAAAGCCTTGAGTTTTATTGAAATACAAGGCAAAATCTTGGGTTTTCCTCTTCCCACACTCGTCTTGACGCCGGGGTGGGCAATTTCTTAATCTGTCCAAAAGGAGATTACATGCGTCATTATGAAATCGTATTTATCGTGCATCCGGATCAAAGCGAGCAAGTGCCCGCAATGATCGAGCGCTACAAAGCCATCGTCACCACCCGCGGCGGCCAGATCCACCGCGTGGAAGACTGGGGCCGCCGTCAGATGGCTTACCAGATCGACAAACTGGCCAAGGCGCACTACGTCTGCCTGAACATCGAGTGCGACGCCGAGACCCTGGCTGAAATCGAAACCGGCTTCAAATTCAACGATGCTGTGCTGCGTCACCTGACCGTTCGTCTGAAGAAGGCTGAAACCACGCCGTCGCCGATGATGAAGGCTGTGCAGAAGGAAGACGCCGCCAAGAGCCATCGCAGCGAAGCGCCTGCCGCATAATTGACGAAACAAGGGGCGTGAACCGGTTCGAACTGCAGGCCTGCATTGCCGAGCGCGACGTCTTGCGCTACACACCGGCAGGCATCCCGATTGTGAATGGCAGATTGCTGCACACATCGAAGCAGGTGGAAGCAGGAGTGGAAAGGCTGGTCGAATTCGAAATTGCCGCGCTTGCCGCGGGCGAGATTTCGGGGCGATTCAGCCAGGCGGAATTGGGTACAAGTTACCAGTTCAACGGCTTCCTGGCTCGCAAGAACCGCAACAGTAAAAGCCTCGTGTTTCATATTATTGAAATTATTGCGGGAAAGAATCCTTGAGATTGGGGACAGAGTTAAACGAAGTGGTACTCTGTCCTCAACTGATTAAGGTGAAAGCGGTACTCTTTCCCAACATGACAAATACAGATTTAGGAGCCAAAAATGGCATTCGGTAAAAAATTCGACAAGAACAAGCTCAAGGAAAAACGCAAGCAGCAAAACCCGCTGTTCAAGCGCAAGAAATTCTGCCGCTTCACCGCAGCACACGTTGAACAGGTGGATTACAAGGACGTCGACACCCTGAAGGACTTCGTCCAGGAAAACGGCAAGATCATGCCGGCACGCCTGACCGGCACCAAGGCACACTACCAGCGCCAGGTGGATACCGCCATCAAGCGCGCGCGCTACCTCGCCTTGCTGCCGTACACCGATCTGCACAACGCGTAATCGACGACCGAGAACTAGGAGAAAAACATGCAAGTCATTCTGTTGGAAAAAGTCGTCAATCTCGGCAACCTCGGTGAAGTCGTCAAGGTCAAGGATGGTTACGCCCGTAACTTCCTGATCCCGCAACGCAAGGCCCGTCGCGCCACCCAGACCGCGATCGCCGAATTCGAAGCCAAGCGCGCCGAACTGGAAAAAGTCGCCGCCGAAAAACTGGCAGCAGCGCAAGCCCAGGGCGAGAAGCTGAACGGCCAGACCATCCAGGTTTCGCAAAAGTCCGGTGTTGATGGCCGTCTGTTCGGTTCCGTCACCAACCACGACATCGCTGAAGCCCTGACCAAGCAAGGTTTCGCGGTCGAGAAGTCGCAAGTCCGCCTGCCGCAAGGTCCGCTGAAAATCGCTGGCGAGCACGCTGTTGCAGTGGCCCTGCATACCGACGTCGTCGTCGATATCACGGTTGCCGTGATTGGTGAGCACGCCTGATCGCGCAGTTCAGCTGGTCTGAAGCAGGAAGCCGGGTTCGCCCGGCTTTTTTTACGCCCGTACAACGCCGGCATGGACGGCGCGGCGGCTTTTGGTTATCTTGATTGCATCTGCCAATTTCCTTGTTCGCCATGCCGCCGCCGACCAATTCGCCGCCATCCGAAGTGCAAGCCGAACTGCAGCGTCTGCGCGAGGAAAACGATATGCTCAGGTCACTGGTGCGCGATGCGCCGGTGGCCTTCGTCGCCCTCGACCTGCAGCGCCGCGTCCAGCTGTGGAACCATGCCGCCGAGCGCATTTTTGGCTGGCGCGAAGAGGAAGTGATCGGTAAGCCGCTGCCGCACGTGCCGGCGGCAAGCGAACAGAGCAGCCATGAACTGTACCGGCGTGCGGTCGCCGGCGATTCTGTGCGCGACATCGAGCTCGAACGCATGACCAAGGCTGGCCATGAGGTGCGGGTCAGCCTGTCGACTTCGCCGCTGCGCGACATCACCAACAACATCATCGGCATGGTCGGCGTCTATGACGACATTGACGACTGCACGGCGCCGGAAATCCCCTTTCGTGGCCTGGTCGAACAATCCCTGGTTGGCCTGTACATCATCCAGGATGGCATGTTTCAGTACGTAAATCCGCGATGGGCCGCGATGTTCGGCTATACGCAGCAGGAAATGGCGCCGAGGCTGGTGGCCGACTTTATTGCGCCGCAAGACCGCGCTACTGTCGTGGGCAACCTCGACAGGCGCATTTCCGGCGAAATCACCAGCATCTTCTATCCCTTCAAGGGTTTGCACAAGGATGGCCGCCTGGTTGACATCGAGGTGCAGGGCACGCGTTTCCAGTATCGGGGCCGGCCGGCGGTGATCGGCGTGGGGCTCGATGTTACCGAAGCCCGGCTGCGCGAGGAACAAATCGAGCGCTCGCAGGCGCGCCTGCGCGAGCTGTCGCAGCATCTGCTGACGGTGCGGGAAGAGCAGCGCGGCAAGATCGCACGCGAGCTGCATGACGTGCTGGGCGGCACCTTGACAGCGCTGAAGATGGATATCGGCTGGCTGAAGAAGCACACTACCGAGGCCAGGCTGGCCGCGCGCGCCGATACCATGATGGAACTGGTGCGCGACGCCATCGACACGGTGCGCAAGATATCGGCCGAGTTGCGTCCGGGCGTGCTCGACAATCTCGGCTTGCTGGATGCTATCGAATGGGAAACCGGTCGATTCCGCGAGCGCATGGGCATCGACTGCAAGCTCACGCTGCGGGCGGCGCCGGTGGAAATTGAAGAGGCGGCGGCCATTGCCATTTTCCGGATATTCCAGGAAGCACTGACCAATATCGCCCGTCATGCAGAAGCTACCCGGGTCGAGATCGATGCCGGCCAGGTTGATGGCGTGTTGCTGGTAACGGTGCAAGACAATGGCAAGGGCATTGACCTGCAAGCGGTCAGCAACCGCAAGTCGTACGGCTTGACCGGCATGGCAGAACGGGCGCGGCAATTCGGCGCCAATCTGGAGATTTCCGGTGCGCCTGGCGGCGGCACGCGCGTGCTGTTGCGTTATCCGTTGCCGGCAACGGCGGAAAGGCAAAGAGGGGAAGGGCAATGATCAAGGTGCTGATTGCTGACGACCACAAGATTTTCCGCGCCGGGGTCAAGCGGCTGATCGAGGAAAGTCCGGATATCGAGGTCGCCGGCGAGGCTTGCGACGGCTTCGATGCGATGGCCAAGCTGCGCCAGCAGGACTGGGATGTGGTACTGCTGGATATCAACATGCCCAACAAGAGCGGGCTGGATATCGTGCGGCAGATGAAACAGGAAAAGCCTCGGCTGCCGATCCTGATCCTGTCGATGTACCCGGAAGAGCAGTATGCTGTGCGTGCGCTGAAGGCGGGCGCGGCTGGCTATCTCACCAAGGATTGCGAATCGGACGAATTGATCGCGGCGATCCACAAGGTGGTCAAGGGCGGCCGTTATGCGACCCCCTCCCTGCTGGAAAAACTGCTGTTCGAACTCGATGGCGAACGCGATGCGCCGAAACATCACGCCTTGTCCGCCCGCGAGCACCAGATTTTTGAGCAAATCATCCAGGGCAAGTCATTGACGGAGATCGCCGAGGCGATGGCGATTTCCGTCAAGACGGTCAGCACCTACCGCAGCCGTGTGCTGGAGAAAATGCATATGGAGAACAATGCCGAATTGATCCATTATGCAATCCAGCAGGGTTTGAGCGACTGAGAACCGCAGGGCAGGCTTGTGCCCAGTGCGAAGATACTTCAAAGCACCGGAAGCCTGTGGTTTTTTCCTTTGACGAACAGGCCGCCGCGGGTTTTCAGTATCTTGATCTTGCCTTCGCCCTTGACGTCGATGCAGACTTCATCCGCACTGCTCAAGGCACCCGCCAGGCGCAGGTGCCCATACAGTACGCGATAATTACAGTCTTCGCGAACGATGATGATGCCGGAGTCCATTGCTTGCCCAGAATTGAAGTAAATGATGAAGCGTTCACCCGTCAGGATGTAACGTGATCTTTACATGGTAGGTCGAAATTGTTACCTCACCATGAATGTTTTGTGACATCTAGGTGAATTCCGATAGCTTGCCGCCATCGAACGCCTGTTGTGTAGGAAAAATCCTGCAAATCCTGCTGCGGCCTTCCTACAGGATCTTTAGACAGTTCCGATATTTTCCCGAACCGGTCTCCCGTATTCTGCCGTTCATCCGCACCAGTCCAGGTGCCATGACAATACCAAGGAGACCGCCATGCAGCGCGAAGACATCAACCCGTTCGAACTCGGCCTGGAGCGCAATCCAGCCAATCACGTGGCCTTGTCGCCATTGTCCTTCCTGCGCCGCGCCGCGCAGGTCTATCCGGAATATCCGTCCGTCATCGACGGCGCGCGCCGTTTTACCTGGCGCCAGACCTATGCGCGCTGCCGCCGACTGGCTTCGGCGCTGCGGCAGCTCGGCGTTGGCCAGGGCGACACGGTGGCGATCATGGCGCCGAACGTCACGGCGATGATGGAGGCGCATTTCGGCGTGCCGATGACCGGGGCCGTGCTGAATACGCTGAACGTGCGGCTGGATGCCGAGACTCTGGCCTTCATGCTGCGCCATGGCGAAGCCAGGGTGCTGATCACTGACCGCGAATTTTCTCCCGTGATATCCAGGGCGCTGGCGCTGCTGGATCACAAGCCGGTTGTCATCGATATCGACGACCCGGAATGCCAGGGCGGCGAATTGCTGGGACAGATGGATTATGAAGCGCTGCTCGCCACAGGCGATGCGCAATGCGCCTGGGAATTGCCGGCCGACGAATGGCAGGCAATCACCCTGAGCTATACCTCCGGCACCACCGGCAACCCGAAAGGGGTGGTGTACCACCATCGCGGCGCCTACCTGAATGCGCTCGGCAATGTGCTGGCCTGGAACATGGCGGCGCATCCGGTGTATCTGTGGACATTGCCGATGTTTCATTGCAATGGCTGGTGCTTTCCGTGGACGATTGCGGCGGTCGCCGGCACCCATGTCTGCCTGCGCCGGGTCGAGGCGAAGGCGATCTTTGCGGCAATCCGGGACCATGGCGTCAGCCATTTTTCCGGCGCACCGATCGTGTTGAACGCCATGATCAACGCGCCGGACGACATCAAGGTGCAGGTGACCGACCGTATCGTCGAGTGCACCACCGGCGGCGCTGCGCCGCCGCCGACTGTGATCGAGGGGCTGGAGTCGCTGGGGATGAATGTTACCCAGGTGTATGGCCTGACCGAAGTGTACGGCCCGACAGTCAGTTGCGCCTGGAACCGCGAATGGGATGCGCTGCCGGCAGTCGGGCGGGCGCAGATCAAGGCGCAGCAGGGCGTCTGCTATCACATCCAGGAAGACCTGATGGTGGCCAATCCCGATACCCTGACGCCTTGCCCGATGGATGGCCAGACCATCGGCGAAGTGTTCATGCGCGGCAACGCGGTAATGAAGGGCTATCTGAAAAACGCCGAGGCGACCGCCGAAGCGTTCGCCGGCGGCTGGTTCCACACCGGCGACCTGGGCGTGCTGCATCCGAACGGTTACCTGCAGATCAAGGACCGCTCCAAGGATATCGTGATTTCCGGCGGCGAGAATATTTCCACGATCGAAGTCGAGGATGTGCTGTACCGGCACCCGGCGGTGCTGGAAGCGGCAGTGGTGGCGCGCCCCGATGAAAAATGGGGCGAGACGCCGTGCGCCTTCGTGATGCTGCGGGCGGGCACTGACGCCAGCGAGGCGCAGTTGATTGCCTTTTGCCGGCAACACCTCGCGCACTTCAAGGCGCCCAAGGCGGTGGTGTTCGGCGCCTTGCCGAAGACTTCCACCGGCAAGGTGCAGAAATTCCTGCTGCGTGAACGCGCAAAAGACCTGAAGAAATAACAGCACGCACTTCCATTACTTAAACGAGGAGACATGACATGAAAATGAAAACACTGGCATCGGCGCTGTGCGCCGCACTTGGCGCGCTCGCCATGCAAACGGCCGGCGCCGCCGAGGCGATTTCCGACGGCGTCGTCAAGGTCGGCGTGATGACCGACATGTCCGGGCCGTACTCGGCGCTGGCGGGGCAGGGCAGCGTGCTGGCCGCCAGGATGGCGATCGAGGACATCGGCGGCAAACTGCTCGGCAAGCCGGTCGAGCTGATCTACACCGACCATTTGAACAAGCCGGATGTGGCGGCCAGCAAGGCGCGCGAATGGTTCGACAGCGACAAGGTCGACATGATCGCCGACCTGGTCACTTCGTCGGTCGGCCTGGCGGTGCAGCAGGTGGCGAAGGACAAGAACCGCATCACCATGAATTCCGGCGCGGCCAGCGCCGCCCTGACCAACAAGAACTGTTCGCCGACTGGCGTGCACTGGGTGTATGACACGTTCGCACTGGCCAACGGCACCGGCAATGCGATGGTCAAGGAAGGCAACGATACCTGGTACTTCGTCACCGCCGATTATGCCTTCGGTCATGCGCTCGAAGGCGATGTGTCGAGCGTCGTCAAGGCGGGCGGCGGCAAGGTGCTGGGCGCGGTGCGGCATCCGCTGGCGGCGTCCGACTTTTCTTCCTTCCTGATCTCGGCGCAAAGCTCGGGCGCCAAGGCGATCGGCCTGGCCAATGCCGGCACCGACCTGACCAATGCGATCAAGCAGGCGCGCGAATTCGGCATCAACAAGAAGCAGAAACTGGCTTCCCTGCTGATGTTTGTCACCGATGTGCACAGCCTCGGGCTGGATATGGCGCAGGGGCTGTACCTGACCGAAGGGTTCTACTGGGACCTGGATGACGAGACACGGGCGTGGTCCAAGCGCTTCTTCCTGCGCCACAAGAAAATGCCGACCATGGTGCAGGCGGGCGTGTATTCATCGATGATGCATTACTTCAAGGCGATCAAGGCAGCGGGGACCGACGAGGCGCCGGCAGTGATGGCCAAGATGCGCGAACTGCCGGTGAAGGACTTTTTCGCGAAGAACGGCAAGCTGCGCGCCGATGGCCGCATGGTGCATGACATGTACCTGATGCAGGTGAAGGCGCCGGCCGAATCGAAGTATCCCTGGGATTACTACAACGTTCGCCGCGTGATCCCCGCTGATGAGGCCTTCGCGCCGCTGGGCAAGAGCGAATGCCCGCTGCTGAAAAAATAATCAGGCAGGCCGGGCGCAGTACCGGCCGCCATCGTCGACAGGGAGAATGCATGGGCGGAAAAGACAATATCTTCGAAGTTCTGCAGGCGCAGGACGGTGTGGGGCTGGTGGAAAAGCAGGTGTTTACGATGCCGTCCTATACCACCATCGGCGGCAAAACCATCCGGGACGTGCGCATCGGCTATGAAACCTATGGCACGCTGAATGCCCGCGGCGACAACGCCATCCTGATCGCCCACTACTTTTCCGGGACATCCCATGCGGCCGGCCGCTATGCGACCACTGATACGGAGACCGGTTACTGGGATGCGATCATCGGGCCGGGCAAGGCGATCGACACCGACCGCTATTTCGTGGTCAGCGCCGACACGCTGGCCAATGTCAATGCCGGCGACAGGAACGCGGTCACGACCGGGCCCGCCAGCATTGATCCCGACACCGGCAAGCCTTACGGCATGCGCTTTCCGATCGTGACCATTCGCGATTTTGTCAATGTGCAAAAGGCCCTGGTCGATGCGCTCGGGATCCGCAAACTGCATGCAGTGGCCGGCCCTTCGATGGGATCGATGCAGGCAATCGAATGGGCGGTCGCGTTTCCCGACATGGTGGAGCGCGTCGCCGCCGTCATCCCCGCCGGGTTGGAGGCCGATCCCTACCTGGTCGCCACCCTGAATATCTGGATGGCGCCGATCATGCTCGATCCCGACTGGAACCAGGGCGATTATTACGGTGCCCAGGCGCCGGTCAAGGGACTGGCCGCGACCTTGAAGAACATTATGCTGAATGGCCTGCATCCCGGCTGGGCCAATGCCGCCTGCGGCCGCAAGCCGGCGTTGGCAGCCGACGACATGCTGCGGGATTTTGGCGGCCGATTTCTGATCGAGACAACACTCGAGCAGGTTGGGCTGATGCGCGCGGATATGCTGGATGCCAATTCACTGTTGTATACGGCCAAGGCATGCCAGCTGTTTTCGATCGCTCACCAGGGCACGTTGCAGGATGCGGCACGCGGCATCAAGGGCAAGGTCTTGCTGATGCCAGCGGTATCCGATTTGCTGATGTTGCCGGATTATGCAAGGAAGGCGGCAGAACTGCTGCGTGCTTGCGGCAAGCAGGTGGACTACGTCGAATTGCAAGGCGTTGGCGGTCATTTCGATGGCTTGCAGGCGATCGGGCAAGCCGGATCGGCATTGAGGCATTTCATCGACACATGAGCACGTGCCGCAAGGACGTCGTCAGCGGTCGCCAGGGCGGATGGAAAATTATTGCAATCGCAATTGTTTGCGTCGCGACAGGATTCTTGCACGCTTTTGCGGGAACGCCCCTGCCAATAAGTTGTCTTTGAAATAATTCTGTCACATGGGTGTCATTTTTCGTTGGGCCTGCGGATCGTGGCGACAGGCGAGCGCGGTATAATGCGCGCCATGAATAACCGTGCTGATCCGCAATTAGAAGCCCTTCGTGTCCCGCCCCATTCGATCGAGGCGGAGCAATCTGTTTTAGGTGGTTTGCTGCTTGATAACGCAGCCTATGACCGCATCGCCGACCTCGTCAGCGCCGAAGATTTTTACCGCTACGACCACCGCGTCATCTACCAGCATATTATCAAGCTGATCGCCGCCTCCAGGCCTGCCGACGTCATCACTGTCTATGAAGCGCTGAGCGTCACCGGCAAGGCCGAGGAAGTCGGTGGTCTGTCGTACCTGAACGCGCTGGCGCAAAATACGCCTTCGGCGGCGAACATCCGCCGCTATTCCGAGATCGTTCGCGACCGCGGCGTGCTGCGCAAGCTGATTACCGTGTCCGACGAGATCGCCAGCAGTGCTTTCAACCCGCAAGGCAAGGAAGTCAAGCAGATGCTGGACGAGGCCGAGTCCAAGATCTTCGCTATTGCAGAAGATGGCGCGCGCGGTGCCCAGGGCTTTCTGGAAATCCAGCCGCTGCTGACCCAGGTGGTGGAGCGCATTGACGAACTGTACAACCGCGACAATACCAGCGACGTCACCGGCGTGCCGACCGGCCTGATTGATCTCGACAAGATGACTTCCGGCCTGCAGCCGGGCGATCTGATCATCGTCGCCGGCCGTCCGTCGATGGGCAAGACGGCATTTTCGGTGAATATCGGCGAGAACGTCGCCATCGAAAGCGGTTTGCCGGTGGCGATCTTTTCGATGGAAATGGGCGGCGCCCAGCTGGCCATGCGTATGCTTGGGTCGGTCGGCAAGCTGGACCAGCACCGCCTGCGCACCGGCCGCCTGATCGACGAGGACTGGCCGCGCCTGACGCATGCCATCCAGAAGCTGAACGATGCGCAGATCTTCATCGACGAGACCCCGGCCCTGAATCCGATCGAGTTGCGCGCGCGCGCGCGCCGCCTGTCGCGCCAGTGCGGCAAGCTCGGCCTGATCATCATCGACTACATACAGCTGATGTCAGGCAATTCCCAGGGCGAGAACCGCGCCACCGAAATCTCGGAAATCTCGCGCAGCCTGAAAGGCCTGGCCAAGGAGCTGAATTGCCCGGTGATCGCACTGTCGCAGCTGAACCGCTCGCTGGAGCAGCGCCCCAACAAGCGTCCGATCATGTCCGATCTGCGCGAATCGGGCGCCATCGAACAGGATGCCGACGTGATCCTGTTCGTCTATCGCGACAAGGTCTACAACCCGGACACGCCCGACCAGGATGCCGCCGAGATCATCATCGGCAAGCAGCGTAACGGCCCGATCGGCACGGTGCGCCTGACCTTCCTCGGCCAGTACACCAAGTTCGACAATTACGCCGGCGGCGGCTCGGCGTTCATGGACAACGAATAATAAAAAACAAAGAATAATAATTAACCAATAATTTACAAAGCAGTTATTTCGGAAGAGAGAGTAAGCATGTTCGGACGATTGATGCCCACTGAAGGCAAATTCTTTGATTATTTCAACCAGCACGCGGAGCTTTGCGTCAAAGGCGCCGCCGAGATGGTGGCGATGATGACCAATTTCGATGATCTTGAAAACCGCGTGCACGCGATTGAAAGCATCGAAAAGCAGGCTGACAAGGTGACCCATGTCACCATCGAGATGCTGCACAAGACCTTCATCACGCCGCTCGACCGCGATGACATCCATAGCCTGATCGTGCGCATGGACGATATTCTCGATCTGCTGGAAGACGCTGCGCAAACCGTGTCGCTGTATGACATCAAGGACACCACGCCGGAAGCCAAGCGACTGGCCGAGCTGTGCCTGGCCTCGACGGAAAAAGTCAAGCTGGCGGTCGGCATGCTCCACAACATGGAAAATTCGCACAAGATCCTCGAGATCTGCACCGAGATCGATCGCCTCGAGGCCGATGCCGATCATGTCTTCCGCGCGGCCATGTCCAAGCTGTTCCGCGAAGAGCCTGATGTGCGCAACCTGATCAAGTACAAGGCGATCTACGAAATCCTCGAAACGGTCACCGACCGTTGCGAAGACGTCGCCAACATCCTCCAGGCCATCATCGTCGAAAACGCCTGAGGGTTCCGAGTTCATGCAAACCCTCCAAATCAGTATTTATGTACTGGGATTCCTGGTCCTGCTGGCGCTGCTGTTCGATTTCATGAACGGCTTCCACGATGCCGCGAATGCCATCGCCACGGTGGTCTCGACCGGCGTGCTCAAGCCGCAGAACGCCGTCATGATGGCGGCCTTCTTCAACTTCATCGCCATTTTCGTGTTCCATTTGAGTGTGGCGGCGACGGTCGGCAAGGGCACCATCGATCCGTCGGTGGTCGACCACTATGTGATTTTCGGCGCGCTGGTCGGGGCCATCGCCTGGAATGCGCTGACCTGGTACTACGGCATTCCTTCATCATCGTCGCATGCCCTGATCGGCGGCCTGGTGGGTGCCGCCGTGGCCAAGGCGGGCACCGGCTCGCTGGTGTCGGCCGGTCTGATCAAGATCATCGCCTTCATCGTGCTGTCGCCGTTGCTGGGATTCTTGTTCGGCACACTCATGATGGTGCTGGTGTCCTGGCTGTTCGTGCGCAGCACGCCGGGCAAGGTGGACAAATGGTTCCGCCGCCTGCAACTGGTATCGGCCTCGATGTACAGCCTGGGGCATGGCGGCAATGATGCGCAAAAGACCATGGGCATCATCTGGATGCTGCTGATCGCCGCCGGCGTTACTGCCGCCGACGATCCCATGCCGCCGCTATGGGTGATCGTCAGTTGTTACGCAGCCATCGGCCTTGGCACGCTGTTCGGCGGCTGGCGCATTGTCAAGACCATGGGGCAGAAGATCACCAAGCTCAAACCGGTGGGCGGCTTCTGCGCCGAGACCGGCGGCGCCATCACGCTGTTTCTGGCCACTGCGCTGGGCATTCCGGTGTCCACCACCCACACGATCACTGGCGCCATCGTCGGTGTCGGCTCGGCCAAAAAGACGTCGGCGGTGCGCTGGGGCGTCGCCGGCAACATCGTCTGGGCCTGGATTTTCACCATCCCGGCATCGGCCTTCATGGCAGCGATCGCCTGGTGGGTCGGCACCTTGTTCCTGTAACGCCGCGAAGGCTACGCAAGCCAGCCAGCGTCATAAAAAAAGCCTGCTCCACGTTCGCGGAGCAGGCTTTTTTGTGCCCGCTCGGGGCGGGCCTTACATTACCTTACATTTACAGCACGTCGCTGGCGTAATCAGCCAGGCGCGAGCGTTCGCCGCGCGCCAGGGTGATGTGGCCGCCGTGCTGCCAGCCCTTGAAGCGGTCCACCACATAGGTCAGGCCGCTCGACCCCTCGGTCAGGTAGGGCGTGTCGATCTGCGCGATATTGCCCAGGCAAACGATCTTGGTGCCGGGACCGGCCCGCGTGACCAGGGTCTTCATCTGCTTGGGCGTCAGGTTCTGCGCTTCATCGATGATCAGGAACTTGTTGACGAAGGTGCGTCCGCGCATGAAGTTGAGCGACTTGATCTTGATGCGCGAGCGGATCAGGTCTTGCGTGGCCGCGCGCCCCCATTCGCCGGCGTCGGAATCCGACTTGTTGAGCACTTCGAGGTTGTCGTCGAAGGCGCCCATCCATGGCGACATCTTTTCTTCCTCGGTGCCGGGCAGGAAGCCGATGTCTTCGCCCACCGGCACCGTCACGCGGGTGACGATGATCTCGTTGTAGAGCTTGGTTTCCAGTACTTGCGCCAGGCCCGCCGCCAGCGCCAGCAGGGTCTTGCCGGTGCCGGCCTGGCCGAGCAGGGTGACAAAGTCGCACTCCGGGTTCATCAGGATGTTGAGGGCGAAATTCTGCTCGCGGTTGCGCGCGGTGATGCCCCACACATTGTTCTTGGTGTGGCCGTAGTCGCGCAAGGTCTGGATGACCGCGGTCTTGCCATTGATTTGCCGGACCTGGCCGTAGAAGGATGCTTCGCCATTCTTCGGTTCGAGATAGACGAGCTGGTTGACCAGCATGGACGGCACCTGCGGCCCGGTCAGGCGGTAGAACGTGGCGCTGGCGCCCTGCTTGTTTTCCTGCCAGGATTCCATGCCCTTGCCATGCTTGTTCCAGAAGTCGTCCTGCAATTGCATGACGCCGGAATACAGCAGGTCGGTGTCTTCCAGCACATGGTCGTTGAAGTACTCTTCTGCCGGCAAGCCCAATGCGCGCGCCTTGATGCGCATGTTGATGTCTTTCGACACCAGCACGATCGGACGGCCCGGGTATTCAACTTCGAGGGCACGGATCACCGCGAGGATCTGGTTGTCGCCCTTGCCGATTGGTAGGCCTTCCGGCAATTCGCCGCCCTGCAGCTTGGTCTGGAAGAACAGGCAGCCTTTGGCATCCTTGTTGCCCAGCTTGGCGAGCGGAATGCCGTTCTCGATTTCGTGCTCGCTGGTGCCGCTGACCAGGCCATCCAGGTAGCGCGATACCTGGCGCGCATTGCGGGCGACTTCCGACATGCCTTTCTTGTGGTTGTCGAGCTCTTCCAGGGTGACCATCGGCAGGTAGACGTCATGCTCCTCGAAGCGGAACAGCGCGGTCGGGTCGTGCATCAGGACGTTGGTGTCGAGTACGAACAGCTTGGTCACGCCCAGCTTGTCGCCGACGCGGCTGGCAGCCGATTTGATGCGGGTATCGACGGACTTCTGTTGCGTTACGGCGCGAGGCTTTTCTGCCGGCGGCGTTATCTTGCCGCGAGCGCTCGGGCTTACTGCGGGCGGTGTTGCCGGTGCCGGTGCTGGCGCTGCCTGGACCAGCGCAGCTTTTAACGGTGCAGCTTTTGCCTGCGGCGCTTTTGCCTGTGGCACGGCTGCCAGGGTCAGGGGCTTGGCGGGTTTGCCTTTTTCCAGTTTCGGATAGTCTTTCGGGGAGAGCAGGCTTGCGGGTTTGGCCGGCAATTTTGGCAGGGGCATCAAGACCTCACTTTAAACGTTGGAAAATGACCACTTCGGGAATGGCGTGGCGCAAGCCATGCGGAAGAACAGCGGATAGTGCAGAAGATGAAATAAAAAAAGCCGTTTTGGAGGGCATGTGCCAGCTCCAGGAACGGCTTTCTGTAAGTAAGATTTTTTGGTTTCAAAGACTTAGCGAATCAGCATACGGATCAGGCAAGCGTCTTGACATATTCCAGCACTTCGTCAACGTGTCCGGGGACTTTCACTCCACGCCATTCTTTCACCAATTTGCCGGCGCCGTCAATCACAAATGTACTGCGCTCGATGCCGCGGACCTGTTTGCCATACATCATTTTCTGTTTCATGACGTTAAACTGGCCGCAAACCGCTTCATCCGCATCGGAAATCAGGTCGAACGGCATTTCCAGCTTGCCCTTGAAGTTTTCATGGGAGCGCAGGCTGTCGCGGCTGAGGCCGAAAATTTCCGTATTGGCAGCCTGGAATTCCGGGTACAGGTCGCGAAAGCGCATGCTTTCGGTGGTGCAGCCGGGGGTGTTGTCTTTTGGGTAGAAAAACAGCACCAGCGTCTTGCCGCGGTAATCGGCCAGGGTAAATGTCTGTTCGCCGGTCATCGGCGCGGAAAACTCGGGGACGGTCAGATTGAGTGCGGATAGGCTTTCTGCCACGGGGGATCTCCTGATGGTGGTCGTCTGTGGCCCACAAGGGGGTGAGGGCGAGGGAATGCTTTTATCCGTAGAAAAATGGGGTCGGATTTCCGCGTTTCAAGTCTTTCAATTGAAAAATCGGCACTCAAGCCTGGCTGGCATCCGGCGCATCCTCGAAAATCAGGGCCAACGCCACCCGACGGCCTTCCGCCATCAGGATATTGTAGGTACGACATGCCGCCTGGTTATCCATCGATTCCACGCCAACCCGGCGCCCGGTCAGGGCGGCGGTCAAGCGGGGATGGACGAAGCGCTGGCGGCGGCCGGTGCCGAGGATCACGACATCCGGGGCGGCCGCGTTAATTATTTCGAAATGATCGGTGGCGAGCGCCTCGAAAGATGTCACAGGCCAGGCTTGTGGCGTGGTTTCGGGCATCACGACCAGGCTGTGGCGGAAATACGTGGCATTGATTTCCACGCCGCTGTCATCATAGGCGGTGATGGTCTGGTATTGGCGGGTGTCGGTGGAATGGAGTTTCATGCCATTATTTTACCGCGTCTTCGCACGCCGGTATGGCAGCGCTTCCCATGCTGCCTGTTACGCGCTTTTCATTGATAAATACGGGTAATTTCGGCACAATGGATGCTTTTCGCGCCGCAACATGCGCGCCGATGCCAGCCGCGCCAAAAAAAGGACTGCATCGTACTTTCATGCTTCAGAATTCACAAGGAATGGCAGCTGTGCAACCGATTCGGAAATCGAAAAAACTGGATGAAGTCTGTTACGACATCCGCGGCCCGGTGCTGGAAAAAGCCCGGAAAATGGAAGATGAAGGGCAGAGGATCATCAAACTCAACATCGGCAATCTCGCCGCCTTCGGCTTCGATGCGCCCGACGAGATCGTCCAGGACATGATCCGCAACATGGCCAATTCGTCCGGTTATACGGATTCGAAGGGCCTGTTCGCGCCGCGCAAGTCGGTGATGCACTACACCCAGGAAAAGAAGATTGCCGGTGTCTCCATCGATGACATCTACCTGGGCAATGGCGCCTCCGAACTGATCGTCATGGCAGTCAATGCGCTGCTGAACAGCGGCGACCAGGTACTGGTGCCGGCGCCGGATTATCCGTTGTGGACGGCGGCGGTCAGCCTGTCCGGCGGCACCCCGGTGCACTATGTCTGCGACGAGCAGGCTGACTGGACGCCGGATATCGACGACATCAAGAAAAAGATCAACAGCAATACCAAGGCCATTGTCGTCATCAACCCCAACAACCCCACCGGCGCGCTGTATCCGGTCGAGGTGCTGGAACAGATCATCGAAGTGGCGCGCCAGCACCAGCTGATCGTGTTTGCCGACGAAATCTATGACAAGGTGCTATACGACGGCAATACGCATACCTCGCTGGCCTCGCTGGCCGACGATGTGCTGTGCATTACCTTCAATGGCCTGTCGAAGAATTACCGTTCCTGCGGCTTTCGTTCCGGCTGGATGGTGGTCTCGGGCGAGAAGAAGCATGCGCGCGACTATATCGAGGGCCTCAACATGCTGTCGTCGATGCGCCTGTGCGCCAACGTGCCGGGCCAGTATGCCATCCAGACCGCGCTGGGCGGCTACCAGAGCATCGATGACCTGGTGGCGCCGGGCGGACGCCTGGCGCGCCAGCGCGACCTCGCGCACAAGCTGCTGACCGATATCCCCGGCGTTACCTGCGTCAAGCCGAAATCGGCGCTGTATATGTTCCCGAAGCTGGATGCAAAAATGTACCCGATCGCCGACGACCAGCAATTCGCTTATGAGCTGCTGGCCGAGGAGCGGGTGCTGATCGTGCAGGGCACCGGCTTCAATTGCCCGACGCCGGATCACTTTCGCGTGGTGTTCCTGCCCAATATCGACGACCTCGGCGATGCGATGAATCGCATCGGCCGTTTCCTCGACGGCTACCGCCGGCGCCACGGCAAGTCCTGATTTCACCCATTTTCAATATTTGAACCATATCCATGAAACCAATCAAAGTAGGCTTGCTCGGCATCGGTACCGTTGGCTCGGGCACTTTCAACGTCCTCAAACGCAACCAGGAAGAAATCACCCGCCGCGCCGGCCGCGGCATTGAAATCGCCATGGTGGCCGACCTCAATACCGAGCGCGCGCGCGAACTCACCCATGGTGAAGTGGAAGTGGTTAGCGACGCCAACCTGGTGGTGAACAACCCCGAGATCGACATCGTCGTCGAACTGATCGGCGGCTACGGCATCGCCAAGGACCTGGTCTTGAAAGCCATTGCCAACGGCAAGCATGTAGTCACCGCCAACAAGGCGTTGCTGGCCATACACGGCACCGAGATTTTCAAGGCGGCGCAGGAAAAGAACGTGATGGTTGCGTTTGAAGCAGCGGTTGCCGGCGGCATCCCCATCATCAAGGCATTGCGCGAAGGCCTGACCGCCAACCGCATCCAGTGGATTGCCGGCATCATCAACGGCACCACCAACTTCATCCTCTCCGAGATGCGCGACAAGGGCCTGGACTTCGACGTCGCGCTGAAGGAAGCGCAAGCCCTCGGCTACGCCGAAGCCGACCCGACCTTCGACATCGAAGGCATCGACGCCGCCCACAAGGTCACGCTGATGGCTTCGATCGCCTTCGGTATCCCGGTGCAGTTCGACAAGGCGTATGTCGAAGGCATCACCAAGCTGCAGGGCATCGACATCCAGTATGCCGAGCAGCTCGGCTACCGCATCAAGCTGCTGGGCATCGCCCGCCGCACCTCCATGGGCATCGAACTGCGCGTGCACCCGACCCTGATTCCCGCCAAGCGCCTGATCGCCAACGTCGAAGGCGCCATGAATGCGGTGGTCGTGCACGGTGACGCCGTTGGCGCCACGCTGTACTACGGCAAGGGCGCCGGTGCAGAGCCGACCGCCTCGGCCGTGATTGCCGACCTGGTCGACATCACCCGCCTGGCGACGGCCGACCCGGAGCACCGGGTGCCGCACCTGGCCTTCCAGCCGGATGCCATGTCCGACCTGCCGATCCTGCCGATTGCGGAAGTCACCAGCAGCTACTACCTGCGTCTGAACGTGGCCGACCGCCCCGGCGTGCTGGCCGACGTGACGCGCATCCTGGCCGATGCCGGCATTTCCATCGACGCCATGCTGCAAAAGGAACCGGCAGAAGGCGAGACCCGCACCGACATCATCCTGCTGACGCATCAGACCCAGGAAAAGAATATCGATGCAGCGATTGCCCGCATCGAGGGGCTGCAGACGGTGACCGGCGGCATCACCCGAATCCGGCTCGAGGAACTGAACTGAGCTGAGCGCGGCTTTGCTTCACGCCATTCGATAACCAGATTATTCATAGCCCATGCAATACATATCCACCCGCGGCCAGGCCCCGGCACAATCCTTTTCCCACATCCTGCTGGGCGGCCTGGCGCCGGATGGTGGCCTGTACCTGCCGACGGAATACCCGCAAGTGTCGGGCGCCGAGCTCGACGCCTGGCGCAAGCTGTCTTACGCCGACCTGGCCTTCGAGGTCCTGAAGAAGTTCGCCACCGATATACCGGAAGCCGACCTCAAGGCGCTGGTGCACAAGACCTATACGGCCGAGGTGTACCGCAACGCCCGCCCGGGCGACGATGCCGCGCAGATCACGCCGCTGCATGTGCTGGAGCAAAGCGATGGCAATAAGCTGGTACTACAGGCCCTGTCGAACGGCCCGACGCTGGCCTTCAAGGACATGGCCATGCAATTGCTGGGCAACCTGTTCGAATACGCGCTGGACAAGCAACATGCCGAACTGAACATCTTTGGCGCCACTTCCGGTGACACCGGCAGCGCAGCAGAATACGCCATGCGCGGCAAGCGTGGCATCCGCGTTTTCATGCTGTCGCCGCACAAGAAGATGAGCGCGTTCCAGACTGCGCAGATGTTCAGCCTGCAAGACCCGAACATCTTCAATATCGCCGTCGAAGGCGTGTTCGACGATTGCCAGGACATGGTCAAGGCCGTTTCGAATGACCTGGAATTCAAGAATCGCCAGAAGATCGGCACGGTCAACTCGATCAACTGGGCGCGCGTGGTGGCGCAGGTGGTGTATTACTTCCGCGGCTACCTGGCGGCGACCACGAGCAACGAGCAGAAAGTGTCATTTACGGTCCCGTCCGGTAACTTCGGCAATATCTGTGCCGGCCATATCGCCCGCATGATGGGCTTGCCGATCGATAAGCTGGTGGCCGCCACCAATGAAAACGACGTGCTCGACGAATTCTTCCGCACCGGTGTCTACCGTGTGCGCAAGTCGGCCGAGACTTACCACACGTCCAGCCCGAGCATGGATATCAGCAAGGCCTCGAATTTCGAGCGTTTCGTGTTCGATTTGCTCGGCCGCGACAGCGCGCGCCTGGCGGCGCTGTTCAAAAAGGTCGAGACCGATGGCGGCTTCGACCTGTCCGGCAAGCCCGGCAGCGATGGCGACGAGTTCGCCAAGGTCGCGCAGTATGGTTTCCAGTCGGGTAAATCGGTGCATGCGGACCGCGTGGCAACCATTCGCGACGTCCATGAAAAACATGGCATCGCCATCGACACCCATACCGCAGACGGCGTCAAGGTCGCGCGCGAGCACCTGACCCCGGGCGTGACCATGATCGTGCTGGAAACCGCCTTGCCGGCCAAGTTCAATGAAACCATCCGCGAAGCGCTGGGCCGCGATGCCGAGCGTCCGGCCGGTTTCGAGAACATCGAAGCCTTGCCGCAGCGCTTCCACGTGATGAAGGCGGATGTGGCGCAAGTCAAGCAGTACATCGCCGCACACACGGGGCTGTAAGCGATGGCTGCGGCGGCACCGATGAGTGGAAAAGCACCGATGCTGGGCGTGGCGGAAGCGCTCGCGCGCATGCTCGCCGCCGCTCGCCCGCTCGGCGAGAGCGAAATCCTGCCGACCCTGCATGCCAATGGCCGCATTCTGGCTGCTGCACAAACCTCGGGCCTGGATGTGCCGCCGATGGACAATAGCCAGATGGATGGCTACGCGGTGTGCGCGGCCGACTGTGCCGGCGCGGCAGCCGGTGCTGCTGCACGCCTGAAAGTGGCGCAGCGCATTGCGGCAGGTCATGTCGGGCAGCCGCTGGAACCCGGCACGGCGGCGCGCATCTTTACCGGCGCCATGATTCCTGAGGGCGCCGATGCAGTGGTCATGCAGGAAATGTGCGAGACAGAGCAGCAGGGCGACGGCGACTGGGTCACGGTACGCCATGCGCCTGCCGACGGCGAGTGGATCCGCCGGCGCGGCGAGGACATTCAAGCTGGCAGCACCATCCTGGCCGCCGGCACCCGTCTGCGTGCGCAGGACCTGGGGCTGGCGGCCTCGGTCGGCTTGGCGAGTCTGCCGGTAGTGCGCCGCCTGCGGGTGGCGGTCTTTTTCACCGGCGACGAACTGGCAATGCCGGGCGAAGCCCTGAAGCCAGGCGCCATCTACAATTCCAACCGTTTTCTGTTGCGCGGGCTGCTGGAAAACCTCGGCTGCGACATCACCGACTACGGCATCGTGCCGGATTCCCTGCAAGCCACGCGCGATACCTTGCGCGCCGCGGCCGCCGGCCACGACCTGATCATTACCTCCGGCGGCGTCTCGGTTGGCGAGGAAGATCATGTGAAGCCGGCGGTGGAAGCGGAAGGGCGCCTGGACCTGTGGCAGATTGCCATGAAACCCGGCAAGCCGCTGGCCTTCGGTGAAGTCTTCCGCACCGGCTCTGCTGGCGGCAGCGCAGCGGGTGACAATACTGACGCGGCCTTTTTCCTCGGCTTGCCCGGCAACCCGGTATCGAGCTTCGTCACCTTCCTGTTGTTCGTGCGGCCTTTCGTGCTGCGCCTGCAGGGTATCGCCGACGTTGCACCGAAGGCTTGCGCCATGCGCGCCGACTTTGCCTGGAGCAAGGCCGACCGCCGCAACGAATTCCTGCGCGTCAAGCGCAATGCCGCCGGCGGCCTCGATCTTTTCCCCAACCAGGGTTCGGCCGTATTGACGTCGACGGTGTGGGGCGATGGCCTGGTGGACAATCCGCCGGGGCAGACCATTGCGCCGGGCGATACCGTGCGCTTCATTCCCTTTGCCGAATTGCTGTATTAAACTCCTTGCCATGCATATCCAGCTCCGCTTTTTCGCCAGCGTGCGCGAAGCCCTTGGCACTGCCGAGGAAAACCTCGTCCTGCCCGCCCATGTGCGTACCGTCGGCGACGTGCGCGATTTCCTGCGCCAGCGTGGCGGCGTGTGGGCGGAAGCGCTGGCCGAAGGCAGGGCCTTGCGCATGGCCTGCAACCACCAGATGACGGGCGCCGGGACGGCCATCTCCGAAGGTTGCGAAGTCGCCTTCTTCCCGCCTGTGACGGGAGGCTAGCCATGCCCATCCGCATCCAGACCGAAGATTTCGACCTGGGCGCGGAAGTCGCCCGCCTGCGCGCCAGCCAGCCGCAGGTCGGCGCCGTGGTGGTGTTTGTCGGCACCGTGCGCGACATGAACGAGGGCGCCAGCGTCGCCACCATGGAACTGGAACATTACCCCGGCATGACGGAAAAGGCGCTGCAGGCCATCGTCGGCCAGGCGCGCGCGCGCTGGGAACTGGTCGATGCCCTGGTGATCCACCGCGTTGGCCTCTTGCAGCCGCTGGAGCAGATCGTGCTGGTGGCAGTCACCTCGAAGCATCGCGGCGAGGCGTTTGCCGCCTGCGAATTCATCATGGATTACCTCAAGACCCAGGCGCCGTTCTGGAAAAAGGAACAGACCCCGCAAGGCGCACGCTGGGTCGATGCGCGCGTGGCGGATGACGAGGCGCTGGCGAAGTGGGGGCCGTTGGCGGCACTGCCAGGCCCCGCCGCAGCGCCGGCGCCGGGGGAGCCGCAGCCATGAGCTGGCTGGCGGTCGGTATCGGCGCCGCGTTGGGCGCCTGGTTGCGCTGGGGGCTGGCACTGCTGCTGCACGGCTGGCATAACCAATTGCCCTTAGGCACGGTGGCAGCCAATCTTGGCGGCGCCTACGTGATCGGCATTTCCCTGGCGTTTTTCCAGACGCACCCGCTGCTTTCGCCCGAGTGGCGCCTGCTGGTCGTGACCGGTTTCCTGGGCGGCCTGACGACGTTCTCGAGCTTTTCCGCCGAATCCATGATGCTGCTGCAGAATGGCGATTACCTGTGGGCACTGGTGCATACCGCCTTGCACGTCGGCGGGTCGCTGCTCCTTTGCATCGCTGGCTACGCCAGTTACCGGGCACTCCTCGCCTGAGCTGGAATATTGATTCGCGTCACCATAGGCTGATCCGCGAACGCGTCGCCTGCTTGCGCATCCAATCCTCAGTCCCCACAACCGAGGAGCCGTGCCATGAAAAAAAACGATGCCGCAACTGCCGGGGGCGAACGCCGCATGCGCCCCCCGCTTGCCACGCCCACCGACCTGAAGGCGGAGACGACCCGTGATATTGCCGCGGCGATGAACGGCATCCTGGCCGACGTATATGCGCTTTACCTGAAAACCAAGAATTTTCACTGGCACATGAGCGGGCCGCATTTTCGCGATTACCATTTGCTGCTGGACGAACAGGCCGTCGAACTGTTCGCCATGACCGACCCCATCGCCGAGCGCATCCGCAAGCTGGGCCAGGCGACGCTGAAATCGATTGGCCATATCGCCCGCACCCAGCGCGTGCTCGACAATGACGCCGCGTATGTCGAGCCGGGCGACATGCTGGCCGAGCTGGGGGACGACAACCGGCAACTGGTGTCCCGTCTGCGCGAGGCTCATAATGTCTGCGACGAGGGAGGGGATATCGCCAGCGCCAGCCTGATCGAAACCTGGATCGATGAATCCGAGCAGCGTGCCTGGTTCCTGTTCGAGGCTGGCCGCCGCGGCGATTCCACAGGACATTAATGCGGCCATTCCGGTGATGGTTTGCGGGCATGACCGCCAGGCATGACAAACTTTCGGGGCACTTCCTTGCTTGAAAAGTGGTTTTGTACCCCCAATTAACAAGCAACTAATATTCCGGGAGTGTAGCGATGCGCCTAGATAAACTGACAACCAAACTGCAGGAAGCCCTGGCCGATGCCCAAAGCCAGGCGGTGGGCAACGACAACCAGTACATCGAGCCGGTGCACCTGCTGGTGGCCTTGCTGAACCAGGACGACAGCAGCGCGCGTTCGCTTCTGCAGCGTGCCGGCGTCAATGTCGGTGGATTGTCGAATGCCCTGAAGGGCGCCCTGGCGCGTCTGGCGAAAGTTTCCGGCACCGGCGGCGAAGTGCAGGTTGGCCGCGAACTGGCTTCGCTGCTGAACCTGGCCGACAAGGAAGCGCAAAAGCGCGGCGACCAGTTCATCGCCAGCGAAATGATCCTGCTAGGCTTGACCGAAGACAAGTCCGATGCCGGCAAGCTGGCGCGCGAGAACGGCCTGACCCGCAAGGCGCTGGAAGCGGCGATCGACGCCGTGCGCGGCGGCGGCAACGTTAATTCGCAGGAAAGCGAAGGCCAGCGCGAATCGCTGAAGAAATACACCCTCGACCTGACCGAACGCGCCCGCCAGGGCAAGCTCGACCCGGTGATCGGCCGCGACGATGAAATCCGCCGCGCCATCCAGGTTTTGCAGCGCCGCACCAAGAACAATCCGGTGTTGATCGGCGAGCCGGGCGTGGGCAAGACCGCCATCGTCGAGGGCCTGGCGCAGCGCATCGTCAATGGCGAAGTGCCCGACAGCCTGAAATCCAAGCGGGTATTGTCGCTGGACATGGCGGCGCTGCTGGCTGGCGCCAAGTACCGCGGCGAATTCGAGGAACGCTTGAAATCGGTGCTGAAGGAACTCGCTCATGACGAGGGCCAGACCATCGTCTTTATCGACGAACTTCACACCATGGTCGGCGCCGGCAAGGCCGAAGGTGCGATGGACGCCGGCAACATGTTGAAGCCCGCATTGGCGCGCGGCGAGCTGCATTGCGTCGGCGCCACCACCCTGGACGAATACCGCAAATATATCGAGAAGGATGCCGCGCTGGAGCGCCGCTTCCAGAAAATCCTGGTGGACGAGCCGAGCGTGGAAGCAACGATTGCCATCCTGCGCGGCTTGCAGGAAAAATACGAGGTGCACCATGGCGTCGACATCACCGATCCGGCCATCGTTGCCGCCGCGGAGCTGTCGCATCGCTACATCACCGACCGCTTCCTGCCGGACAAGGCGATCGACCTGATCGACGAAGCCGCTTCCAAGATCAAGATCGAGATCGATTCCAAGCCCGAAGTGATGGACAAGCTTGACCGCCGCCTGATCCAGCTGAAGATCGAGCGTGAGGCGGTCAAGAAGGAAAAGGACGAGGCCTCGCAAAAGCGCCTGGCGCTGATCGAGGAAGAGATCGTCAAGCTCGAGCGCGAATACGCCGACCTGGAAGAGATTTGGAAGGCGGAAAAATCGGCGGTGCAGGGCAGTACCCACATCAAGGAAGAAATCGAGAAGGTGCGCCTGCAGATGGAAGAAGCCAAGCGCCGCGGCGACTGGCAAAAGATGTCCGAGCTACAGTACGGCAAGCTGCCTGAACTGGAAGCGCAGTTGAAGCAGGCCGACAGCGGCGAAGTCAAGCCGCAGGCCAACCGGCTCTTGCGCACCCAGGTCGGCGCCGAGGAAATCGCCGAAGTGGTGTCGCGCGCCACCGGCATTCCGGTCGCGAAGATGATGCAGGGCGAGCGCGACAAGCTGGTGCACATGGAAGATGAATTGCACAAGCGCGTGGTCGGCCAGCACGAAGCCATCGTCGTTGTGTCCGATGCCATTCGCCGTTCGCGCGCGGGCCTCGGCGACCCCAACCGTCCCTACGGCTCCTTCATGTTCCTGGGCCCCACCGGCGTGGGCAAGACCGAGTTGTGCAAGGCACTGGCCTCCTTCCTGTTCGACACGGAAGAGTCGCTGATCCGCATCGACATGAGCGAATTCATGGAAAAGCATTCGGTTGCGCGCCTGATCGGCGCGCCGCCCGGCTACGTCGGCTACGAAGAGGGCGGCTATCTGACGGAAGCGGTGCGACGCAAGCCCTACAGCGTGATCCTGCTCGACGAAATCGAGAAGGCGCATCCGGATGTCTTCAATGTGCTGCTGCAGGTGCTTGACGACGGCCGCATGACGGATGGCCAGGGCCGCACGGTGGACTTCAAGAACACGGTGGTGGTGATGACCTCCAACCTCGGTTCGCACAAGATCCAGTCGATGGAAGGCAGCGACCCACAACTCATCAAGCTGGCGGTGCTGGCTGAAGTGAAGGGGCATTTCAGGCCGGAGTTCATCAACCGCATCGACGAGATCGTGGTGTTCCACGCGCTCGACGAGAAGAACATTGGCGCCATCGCCAAGATCCAGCTGGCGATCCTGGAAAAACGCCTGGCGAAGATGGAGATGGGACTGGAGTTGACGGAGGCTGCGCTGCAGAAGATCGCCGAGGCCGGTTTCGATCCGGTGTATGGCGCGCGGCCGCTGAAACGGGCGATCCAGCAGGAGATCGAAAATCCGCTGTCGAAGATGCTCCTGGAAGGGCGCTTCGGGCCGAAGGACGTGATCCACGTCGATGTCAGGAATGGTGCACTGGCGTTCGAGAAGCAGGAGAGCCAGCAAGGCTGATCTTCACTGCAGCGCAGTTCAGCCATGCCGCCCGGTCCGACGACCGGGCTTTTTTTTCGGCTTTTGCTGCACAAACGCCGGAACGCTCCAGACTCCCATATTCATGGGATGGCGACGGGCAGGCAGTCAAGATAGTATCTTGAACATAGACATAAATTGCGATTTGGAACATACTTTGTTGTTGTTTAAAGGTTAATTTTCAGTGGGGTTTTTTACGGTGTAATTGTTTGGCAAGGGTTTTCTCACCAGCGACACTTTTCCGGAAACGCTGATGTTTTTCATCTTTAATTAGTACTGTAAATTTACACAGTGAAGCGTCGAAACACTGGTGGCTACTGCGTTTCCGCGAATCTGTTCTACGGGGTTAGGTGGCGCGCAGCCAGATTAGGCGGACGCCGAGTTTCAACAACAAGTAATGGATGTCAGTTTTTTCTGTTTAATTAGTACTGTATTTTTATGCAGTTGAACTAAACCGCTGCGCGGTGGAAAGAAGCGCGACGAGCAGCAGGTATTGAAGCAATTCGTTTCCTACGCTGTAACGGGGGATTTCCCCGGCACAGAGAAGGAAACGATCATGAGCCCACTGCGCAAACAGATGCAGGCCGACATGGTGCTGCGTGGCCTGGCGGCACGTACCCAGGAAGCCTACATTGCCGCGGTTGCCGGCCTTGCCGGCTATTACAACCGTTCTCCCGAACAACTGTCGCAGGAAGATGTCCAGCAATATCTGCTGCACTTGATCGAGGAGCACAAGCTGAGCTGGTCGACGACCAACCAGGCGGCCTGCGCGCTGCGCTTCCTGTTTCACATCACGCTCAAGCAGCCGGCCGCTGAATTCACGATCCCTAACCGCAAGGCGCCGGCCAGGCTGCCCGAGATCCTCTCGCGCGACGAAGTCCATCGCATCCTGGACGGCTGCAGCAACCTGCGGCATCGGGCCTTGCTGATGACGACCTATGCGGCCGGCTTGCGCGTGACGGAAACCTGCCGGCTGAAGGTTGGCGACATCGACAGCGAGCGCATGATGCTGCGTGTGGCCAACGGCAAGGGCGGCAAGGATCGCTATACGCTGCTGTCGCCCCTGCTACTGGACACCTTGCGGCAGTATTGGCGCACCCGGCCTTCGCAGGACTGGCTGTTCCCCCGCACGGACGGCAGCCAGCCGATTGGCATCTCGCAAGTGCAGAAGATGTACTATGCGGCCAAGCGCCGCGCCGGCGTCACCAAGGCCGGCGGCATCCACGGCCTGCGCCACGCCTTTGCGACGCACTTGCTCGAAGCCGGCGTGGATATCCATACCATCGGCCGGCTGATGGGACACGACAAGATCACCACCACCGCCCGCTACCTGCATCTGCAGGGACAAGTGGCCAGGACCGATTCGCCGCTGGACCTGCTGTCGTCGCTTTTGTCCAAACGTTAGGGCGTGGCCCATCGCGGCCGCATCGCGCTGGCCGACATCTTTCGTCAACACGGCAACGCCTATCTTGCCGCGCTTGCGCCTTCGCAGGCCAAAGCCTGGCGCGCCATCGTGTCGTGCCGCACCGCTGCGCTGGGCGGCCATGTCCTGCAATGTGCCGATTGCGGCGCCACCCGGCATGTGTATCACTCGTGTCGCAACCGTCACTGTCCGACATGCCAGAGCCGGGCCAGGGAGCAATGGATCGCCGCAAGGCAGCGCGAATTGCTGCCGGTGCCGTACACCCACCTGGTTTTTACCCTGCCGCATGCGTTGAATGGCATGGCCGGCAGCCACTTCCGGCTGATCAGCGACATGCTGTTCGAGGCGGCATCCGGCACGCTGGTCGCGTTCGGGGCCAACCCGCGCTGGCTGGGCGGCAGCCTGGCCTTCTCGCAGGTGCTGCATACGTGGTCGCAGAACCTGATGCGGCATTTGCATGTGCATGCGCTGGTGGCCAGCGGCGCGCTGACCAGCGAGGGTCAGTGGATTGCTAGCCGCCGCGGCTTCCTGTTTCCGGTCAAGGCGCTGTCGCAGGTGTTTCGCGAGAAGTTCATCGATGCCCTCAAGGCGGCACGTGGCGACGGGCGACTGCGGGATGCGGAAACGGACAGCGCCCACGGCTGGCGCACGCTGCTGCTGGCCCTGCGCCGGCATGACTGGGTGGTGTACGCGAAACAGCCGCTGGGCGGGCCTGCCCAGGTGCTGGATTACCTGGCGCGCTATACGCACCGGGTGGGCATTTCCAATGACCGGCTGGCCGCCCTGGACGACGGGGAAGTGACATTCCGGGTGCGCGACAATGCCAATCCGGGCAAGAAGCGCACCCTGCGCTTGCCGGCGGAGGCCTTCATTGGCCGCTTCCTGTTGCATGTGCTGCCGTCGGGATTCAAGCGCATCCGGCACTACGGCATCCTGGCCAACCGTCACAAAGAAGCAAAGCTGGCAGCCTGTCGTGCCGCACTGGCTGTGCCGCCGCCGGATGCGCAGGTCATCGAGAGCGTGGATGCCTTCATGCTGCGGGTGGCGCACATCGACATTGGCTGTTGCCGGCATTGTGCGCAAGGGCGACTGCGGGTGATCGAGGTGATTGCGCCGGTGCGCCTGCCATTTCTGCGCTGCCTGGCGACCGGCCCGCCAGGAGCCAGGGGTGCGGCATGAGAGGCGACGCAGTCAAGGCATGGCGAATCCCCTGGCCAGGCCGGCGTTCGCCGCCAGCGGCAAAATTCCCCTTCCGCAAAGGGGCTTCAGGGGGCATGGACGATTGCTGCTGGCGCCGCGCTGTTGCAGAACTGCCGTCAAGATGCAACACCACCGCCACATTCTTGCCAAAACAGCCATTCCCCGGCTTACAATCCCCATAACCACCGCCGGTGTGGCGGTTCAGTCCAACAGCGTTTATCTGCCGTTGCACGGCAGTCGCCCTTGGCTTGCGCTGTGGGAGCGGCAGATAAACTCTATTCGTTATGCCGAATGAGAACCAGTCTACGTTCGTTGGTTCACTGTGCGGTCGTTCGGTTTGAAGTTGGGGTAAGTGTTGGGTTTTGAGCGCGTTGCTGCGGCCCGGTCGGAGTGCGGCGTGCAAGTGGCTTAACGAGCAAGGCCCTGCAGTGGGATTGTCGTCCTGAGGGCTTGACGAGCTCCATCCTGCGGTGGCTTAGCTGACCTGCGGTCTTGGCAGAGAAACGGGGCTATCGGTTTTGGGTCGGTGATCGAGTGTGCGCGTTGCGGCGCTCCTTGGCCAGTGGCAGTGCGACGGGAAAGGGCTTGGCAGGCAGCTTGGCGCGTGGGGCGCTGAATTCCGTCCAAGGCATAACATTCCATTGGAGCCGGACCGGCGACGATTATATTAACGAGGTCAGCGTGAATGCGAACAGAGTCAGTATCGGTATCGCCGTCATCGCCGGCCGCTCAATGAAGCGTTATGGCTAATAGAATTGCATCGCTGATGGGATCAGCCTTAGTTTTCATCACGGCACTCTGGCCGCCTGCTGTCCTTGGACAGCCATCTGAGCCGGAGCTTGGTGAGCGGATTTTCGTGGAAGGAACTAATCGGTTTCGCGCAATCGATGGGCCGAGGGACGCTGCGAAGGGTTTGCAGTTGCTACTTGAGTCTGCCTCTCTCAAGTACCACTTAGCTCCCTTTGGGCTGTGTGTGGCGCTGAGCGCAGAGCCCGAGATTACGAATCTCGTAGAGGCCTACGCATGGTGTCAAGTAGCAGCACGAAAGCCAAACAAATATGCGGCACAAGCAGACTCCCGCGCAAAAGAAGTGTTGGGGAAATTGTTGGTTCATGAAGGCATGGAAGCCGTTTCTGCTGCCAAGCGGAGGGAAAAAGAATATGAAAGCAAGTAAGCTGGTGAGCCATAACTCGTCACTCAACCCAGACACGCAGCAAAGAATTTGCCGCTTCGCGGCATATGCTGCGCGCTGGTTAGTTCGGCGTGTGTGCCAGGCATGGCACGTAACTAGGTCGGTGGAAGTCCGACTGCCAGGTTTTCGTAGAGCCGAAGGCTAGGAGTCTGCGCGGCAGAACGCTGATGTCATCCGAATAGATTCGTAAACGTTGATTCGTGATGACATCGAGCTATCTTCCCTACGATCCGCAGCAGCAAATGCTGCTTCCCCCTGCATTGCAAGAGTGGCTACCAGATGGCCATCTTGCGTACTACATCAGCGATACGATCGATGCGCTTGATCTGAGCACCTTCCATGCGCGATATGCAGGTGGCGGGCCGCGCAATCAGCCCTTTCATCCGGCGATGATGGTCAAAGTGCTGGTTTATGGCTATGCGACCGGGGTGTTCTCGTCGCGCAAGCTGGCAAAGAAGCTGCATGAAGACGTTGCCTTCCGGGTACTTGCTGCTGGCAATTATCCCGCGCACCGCACGATCTGCGACTTCCGTGCTTTCCATCTGAAAGAGTTGTCCGACTTGTTCGTGCAAGTGGTGAAGTTGGCGCGCGAGTGCGGCCTGGTCAAGTTGGGAACCATCGCTGTGGATGGGACCAAGATTAAGGCCAACGCATCGCGCCACAAGGCCATGAGTTATGAGCGCATGAAGAAATCGGAGCTGGAATTGAAGGCGCAGATCGACGCGCTACTGGCCAAGGCCAAGGCAGCCGACCTGGCCGAGAAGAACGAGCCGGCACTGGACATTCCAGCTGAGATAAGCCGACGCGAGGACCGGCTTGCAGCCATTGGCGCGGCGCGCGCACGGCTGGAGGAACGCCAGCGTCAGGCAGATACCGAGCGTGGCCGCAGCGCTGACGACGACAATACGCCGCCAGACGGCGATGGTAAGGCGCTCAAGAAGTCGAAATACAAGTACAAGTTCGGTGAGCCCAAGCCCAAGGCCCAGGACAACTTTACCGACCCGGAAAGCCGGATCATGAAGCGCGCCGGTGGCGGCTTCGATTACAGCTACAACGCGCAAGCCGCAGTCGATGATACGGCGCACATCATCGTCGCTGCCGAACTGACCAATAGCGGCGCCGATAGCCGTCAATTGCCCGCGGTGCTGGCGGCGGTCAAGGCGAATACGGGCGACGATCCGCACCAGGTCGTCGCCGATGCAGGCTATCGATCCGAGGCCGTGTTTGAAACGCTGCGTGATCATCCCGCCGAGATCATCGTTGCCCTTGGGCGCGAAGGTAGACAAGCGCTTGGGATTGATCCGAACAAACGCCCACTCTCGGCGGCCATGGCAGAACGATTCAAATCCACCGCCACCCAAGATGCCTACCGGCGGCGCAAGTGGTTATCCGAACCGCCAAATGGTTGGATCAAGCACGTACTGGGCTTCCGACAATTTAGCATGCGCGGCATCGCCAAGGCCCAGGCAGAGTGGAAACTCGTCTGCGCTGCGCTTAACCTGCGAAGAATGGCAAATATGATGTGTGCGTAGTTTAAAAATGGGGAAAACGCACATTCCGGTGTCGCGCCGCAGCTCAAAAACGCCTATCAGTCAGCAATTTCAGAATTCAATGCCGGGCCAATATCAGCCCGGCTGGCGTTGCGCCCGTTTCGCTCGCTCAAATTCTGTTTGCCGCGCAGACTCCTAGGGAAACGGCAAGGGCGTCGTCGCGAGGCGGGGTCTGAAGGAAGCTGAACCCAAAGCTGCGGGGCGACGAACAGAAACCGGATATGAGGCGTGATGCATCCGGGGCCAGCGGGCACGTGACCGTGAAGCCCTCCATCTACGATTGGGATGCATTTTGTAAATCCGGCGTCTACGCAGCGAAAGATACGTGTCTTACCCTGGGAGATCTCTGCGGTGCTTCAGAAAATCGAAGCTGGGTACCGAGCAATCGGCACTGAATACCGTAGAGAAGTCAGCAAAGGGCATAGTAGGTGCAAGGCCCGCACCGAAGGCCCGAACAATAAACGATGCACAATCCTATGAAGAGCAACGGGATGGCACCTGACCAGCAGCTGAGCCTGTTGCCGGACACTGATCCGGCAGGTGAACCCGTGGCTGGAGAAGAGGATTTGTCCGCATCACCGGAAGAACTTACCCTATTGGCGCAGGTACTCGCCCGCGAGAACCTGAAACGCGCCCTGAAACAGGTTCGCCAGAACAAGGGGGCGCCCGGCATCGACGGCATGACCGTCGATGAACTGCCGGCATACCTCAAGGCGCACTGGCCGGTCATACGCACCCAACTGGAAACGGGGCGATACCGCCCGAGTCCGGTCAAGCGTGTGGAAATCCCCAAGCCCGACGGCAAGATGCGGCCCCTGGGGATACCGACCGTGCTCGACCGGTTCATCCAGCAAGCCATTGCGCAAGTCGTACAAGCGCAATGGGAGCCGGCATTCCACCCCGACAGCTACGGCTTTCGGCCCAACCGGAATGCGCATCAAGCCATCTGGCAGGCGCAAGGCAATGTGAAGGAAGGGTATAACTGGGTCGTCGATATGGACCTGGAAGCCTTCTTCGACCGCGTCCACCATGACCGCCTGATGCAACGGCTCAAGCGCCATGTGCCCGACCAACAGGTACTGCGGCTCATCAACCGCTACCTGAAGGCCGGCGTGCAAATTGGCAAGAACAAACAGGCGACGACCGAGGGCGTGCCGCAAGGCGGCCCGCTGTCGCCGGTGCTGGCCAATGTGGTCCTGGATGAACTGGACTGGGAACTTGAAAGGCGCGGCCACCGCTTTGCCCGCTATGCGGATGACTGCAATATCTTCGTCAAAAGCAAACGGGCAGGATTACGGGTGATGGCAAGCGTAGGGCGCTTCATTCGCAACCGGCTGCGACTCACAGTCAATCAGCAAAAGAGCGCCGTGGACAAGCCCGGAAACCGCAAGTTTCTGGGCTTTACCGTCAGCGGCACCAAGGCCCGCGTGAAGGTGGCGGATCAAGCCATCTTCAAGCTCAAGGTCAAGGTGCGCGAGCTGACCCGCCGAACCAGAGGCCACCGTTTGGCCGACATCATCGCAGAGCTGAGAAAATCCCTGCTTGGCTGGAAAGCGTACTTTGGCATCGCCGAGGTACTGAGTCCTCTGCGGGATCTGGACAAATGGATAAGAAGGCGGTTACGCTGCTATCAATGGAAACAATGGGGGCGCGCGGGCTACCGTGAACTGAGAAAGCGCGGCGTGACTGTGCGTGAAGCATGGAACTGCAGCAAATCGGCGCACGGTCCCTGGCGCATCAGCATGGCACCGGCGCTATTGCTGGCGATGCCGAACCGATTGTTTCGCCAAATGGGGCTGCCGTCACTGGCAGCATGAGATCAACCGTATTTATTGAACCGCCGGATACGTGACCCGTATGTCCGGTGGTGTGGGAGTTGCGCCTTGCAAGCGCATGAAATTCAGCGGCCTGAAATGGCTGCCGCGGCAAAGCCTAGCCAGCAGTCGCGTACCGAGTCTTGCGTGGTGTCCGGTAACGGCCACTGCGAAGCGTAGACAGGGAGGTTGCAGGCCGGAATATCAGTGAACGGAAAGATAGCCCCGAAATCACACTGGTCGAAGTAGCCGACCCTATCTCTCAAAGGGGAAGGCGGAATTCCAGCATGCGCCACGGCGAGTGTGCTGGAGTGCTTCCGGGGTTCGTACCGCCAGCATGTAACCAAAGAATTTCATGTGAACAAGGGAGATCCGTCAGGTTCAAGCGCAGCTTGTAAGGCCAGACGAGCCGAGAAGGCAGAATGGCTTGATGACCTGACGGAAGTCAGACTGGCTGATAGTACTCCGAGATCGGGAGAGCCGATCACATGGGGAAGCGGCCAGCAGCAGTTGAATCGTTCTTGGGCAACATGGACTCCATACAAAGGGAGGCAAGGTCTTTTATGCAAAGAGAAGAATCACCCGCCATGGAAACGGGACTCGAACGAATAGCAGTGAAAGCTCGGTGTGAACCGGCACTCCGGTTTACTTCGCTGGCCCACTACATTACGCAGGATCGGGTGTGGACGAATCTGTGGCAGGTTCCAAGCCGCTCGGCGGCTGGTGTGGATGGCCAGAAGGTGCCAGAGGCGAAGGAGCGCTTTGAAGAATGGATTGGGCCGATGCTTCAATCCGTCCACCGCCGAGGGTATCAAGCGCCAGACATCCGGCGCGTGTATATCCCGAAGCCCGGCAAACAGGAGATGCGCCCGCTGGGCGTACCGACTGTGGCTGATCGGGCCTTGCAGCGCAGTGCCGCCCAAGTTCTATCCGCCATTTACGAACAGGACTTTATGCCATGTTCGTTTGGTGGTAGACCTGAGCGCAATGCCCACCAAGCACTGGCGACACTCAATGAGGTAGTCGCTGGTCGCAAAGTCAGTTGGGTGCTGGAAGCGGACTTGAAGAACTTCTTTGGGAGCCTGAACCACGATTGGCTGCTTCGATTTGTGGAGCACCGGGTAGGAGACCCACGCATGATCAGTTTGATCCGGCGGTGGCTCAAGGCAGGCGTACTGGAAGACGGCAAGGTGCATCAAAGCGAGGAGGGAACGCCGCAAGGCGGTTCGATCAGTGTGCTATTGAGTAACGTGTATTTGCATTACGTGCTGGACCTGTGGTTTGAACGCGTGGTCAAACGGCACCTGCAAGGCAAGGCTTACTTGGTGCGCTACATCGACGACTTTGTGATGTGTTTCCAATACGAGTCAGATGCACGACGGGTTCAGGACGCTCTGCGCAAACGGTTGGAGAAGTTTGGTTTGACCCTTGAACCAAGCAAGACCAAGCTCATTGCATTTGGTCGATTTGCGCAACGGGATGCGGGCAATCATGGGCGGAAGAGACCGGAGACGATCTACTTCCTGGGCTTTACCCTGTATTGCACGCAAAACCTGAAGGGCAGATTTAAGGTAGGGATGCAAACAGAGAAATCGCGATTGCGACGTAGTCTGGCAAACCTGCAAGACTTGATGCGGCAGGTAAGGCACTTGTCGATTCGGGAGCAGGCTGAAAAGCTCAACCGGGTATTGCGCGGCCACTATGCGTACTACGGCATTGCCGGAAATTTCCGGGCACTGCTGCAAGTGCACAGGGGTGTCGAGCGTTACTGGCGCAAAATGCTGAGTAGCCGTAGCCGCTCAGGCGGTGTTACGTGGGAAGCGTTTCATCAAATTACGACGCGGTTTCCGTTGATGCGACCAAAGCTGCATTTGCCCTACCGGGCCTTGCAAGCTATCGCTGTACTGTAAATCAACTGCTGAAGAGCGTAGTGCGGGAAATCCGCACGCTACGTTCTGTGGGAACCGGAGGCGGGTGACTGCCTCCGGTGACCCGGTGGAGGGGCCGCGAGGCTTCTTCCTATCCCGATTAAGGTGCAGCGATGCGGCTCACTGTCCTCGGCTCATACCTCCCTCGGCTCACGCCTGAGCGGCTCGCGTCCTGGGTAACAGAAGACGTGAAAGCGTTCGTTGACGGGATACGTGAGCTGCAGCAACGCGGCCTGGCGAAGTCTTGGTCCGAAGAAGAACTCATGGCGCGCGCGGCGGAACTTCCCGAGGAGCTCCAATCTTCACTGAACTCCGTCGCGCTTTTTGAAGTCTTGGTGCAAGATCATGGTGGCGAGTTCGATCCTTACTCAATCTCGGAGAAAGAGACAACGGCAGTAGCATGGGAGCCGACATATCTATCAGTGGACGGAGAAGAGCACATTGGGGAGGAGAGCATGCCCGCGGCTAGTTCCTTCCGAGTGGCGTTCTATGTTCACGAGTGGCCCGAAGGAGGCACGCTCATCGGGCCCGCCGGCGTCCTTTCCTTGCCAGAGTTCAAACCAGTTCCGGAGCGGCTGTGGAAGCTGGCCCCATATGCGCTATTGGACTAGCATGCACCTTAACTGGTCGCTCGACACGGAAACGCAACTGCAGGAGGCAGCTTCGCCGCAAGTGTTGCGTTCCGGTCAGCTCCAACGTTAGGTTTCAAAATCTGCCAAAAGAGATGCCAATGAATCAGAACAAAGAAATTATTTCGCAGATTGCCGGCATTGAAAATTGGAGCGAATTTGAAGAATTTGTAAAAGATCTCTATGCTCAAAATGACGGCACCATTCACGTTGAGCGCAATTACAAAGCCAAGGGAGCATCCGGAAGAAACAGAGAAGTTGATGTGATAGTGAAGTTTGGATTTAATCCGCACATTATCGCTCTTGGGATTGAATGCAAATATTGGTCGCAAAAGGTAGACGGTGACATCATCGATGTTGCATATGCGAAGAAGGAAGACCTTAAGCTTGACAAGTATGCCGTAATAACAACTGTAGGTTTTGAAGCTGGGGCGGAGCTTTATGCAAAAAGCAAAGGCATTGACCTATTCATCATACGACCATCGGAAGACGATGATTTTGGCTATACAGGTCGAATAATAAAATTCAAAATGTATATGCAGGGATCCAGGCCTATATGCATCAAATTTAACGCCAGCATTATTGCTGAACAAGGGCATGAAGCCGACGCATCAGCGTATGTTCAATCCAAGCTATCAAACATAGTGTTGTCGGAAAAAGACGCGGACTTGGATTCCACAATTAATCTATATCGGTACACCGTTGAGACAACGCCTGATGGCATAACTTCGTACACCAGAGGAAATTACGTCAACAACCTAGCAAAGCTAATTTTAGAAACTTGGCGAACGCAAAATTCTAATTTTTGGAACAAACAGCCATCTAGCTTTGCTCAAAAGATACGATTTGAAAAACCTACCGCAATATTTTTTCCCAATCGCATTGTTGTATCAGTCAATGAAATTGATTTCACGATGCAATACATAAAAAGTGAGAGCGAGTTTGAAATAGACAGGGGCAGGCAGTACCCAATGATTCTAGAAAACGTCATAGAGAATGCCGTCACGCCTTTGAGCGCCTCGCCACCAAGTACACCCGCCAAATTCATGATGTGCGAGTCATCGCCAAAACGAGAGATTAACCTTGCGGACAAACCCGATGACGCCGTTGGTCGTGATGGCGTAACTATACATATCCAATGCAGTGCGCCAATGAGCATATCCGACTCCGACCAAACATCCATATACTATAAATTGGTGAGCAATGAAAATGGTATTGCCTGGGCACCAATTAACGCAACCAACCCGAATAGCGATATAGGAGAAACCTAACTCGTTGTATATGGACTCCTCCCATAAATCAAGAAACTGATCGATAGGTCTGGCATGAGGGATAAGCCTGCAGTCGTATATCCGGCATCTGATGTGGACTCTGCTGTGGTCCGTGCCGACATGGAATCTGCGTCACCATTGCGCCAATCGTTGCAAGCGGCAGGCAAGCTGCCGGAAAAGTTATCGGCGTCAAACGGTGTGGGTGTTTCCCGGTGTGCCATGATGGGCGATCAATCTCTACGCAAAGGCGGGTGGGTCAAGGGTCATGCAATCGGGTCATGCCGGCATCGCATACGCGGTGCGTTCGATTTTCTTGTTCATGCGCGTCACCATGCCGGTATAAGGTTCGCCATCCCTGAGCGCGGCATAGCAAATGCGCGCCAGCTTGTTGGCCAGGGCGCAGGCTGCCTTGTTGTGGTTGGTGCGGCCCTGGACCGTCAACGCCCAGTGCCGCAAGCCGTCGATCTGTCGTCCGGCCGCATGCGCCACACTGGCCGCTCTCAATACCGACCGCGCCCCATGGGTGAGCAGCATGCGCAGGTAACGATCACCGCGCTTGGAAATGCGCCCGAGATGCCGCGTGCTGCCGGACGAGTGTTCCTTGGGCGTGAGGCCAAACCAGCTGGCGAAATGGCGCGCATCCTTGAAGTGGCTGACCTGGCCGCTGGTGGCCGCCACCATGGCGGTCGCGGTGAGCAAGCCGATGCCGGGAATCGACAGGAGCGTGGTGCACGCAGGCGACTGTTTGGCCAGTTCGGTGAGTTCACGTTCGAGCTGGGCAATGCGGACTTCGAGCAGGCGGATTTCCTCCACCAGCAGCGTCATCGTGCCACGGATCAAGCCAGGCACGGCGGAATAGGGATCGGCCAGGACGCGACTGATTTGTTCCAGGCCGTTGCGGCTTCCAGCCGCAACGGAAATGCCGAACTCCCGACAGAAACCGCGCAAGGCATTGATGCGCGCGGTGCAGGTGCCCATCCAGAGCGAACGGGTCCGGTGCAGGCCTTGCAAGGCTTGCTGTTCGATGGATTTGACCTTGACGGGGATGATGTCGGCGCAGCGGGCAGCTTCCAGCAGGGCGCAGGCATCGGCGGCATCGGTCTTGTTGCGCTTGACGTAGGCGCGGATGTAAGCCGCCGGCAGCAGCTTGACTTCGATGCCCAGGCTGTTGAGCCAACGTCCCCAATGATGGGCCGAGCCGCAGGCTTCCATGACGACCAGGGATACCGCGCGGTTGATGAACCATTTTTCGAATTGACTGCGGGTAAGCCGAAGTTGCTCGGTGACACGCCAGTGGGCATCGGCCACGGCAAGTTGAAAGACGGATTTGGCCAGATCAACGGCCACGGTAGTAGCATACATGGTGGACTCCTTTCGTTGACGACTGATCTCCATCCCCACGTCGACCAGTGCGCCTACTATCGCGCAAAAAAGCGGGAGGAGTCCATCCCATCATTCAACCCGGACACGCAACAGAAGGCTTGCCGCTTCGCGACAACTGTTACGTGCCTGTTAGCTTTACGTTATATTTTCAGTAATGGTACCTGCATTGAGCGATTAACAAAGAGTCGTCTTGTACTTTGTAAATGATTCGATGTTCGTCATTGATTCTTCTTGACCAATATCCTGCAAAGCCATGTTTGAGAGGTTCAGGTTTTCCGATTCCTTCAAACGGTGTGCGCATAATCGCCTTAATTAGTTCATTTGTTCGATTGAGCACTTTTTTGTCAGTTTTCTGCCAGTAGACGTAATCTTCCCAGGCGGTTTCGGAAAAGATAAGTTTCAATCGAGCAGCTCCTGCTGAGTTCCTTTGCCGCTTTCGAGTTGTGCTATTGATTCCAACAGGCGGCGTGCGTTCTTGGGACTACGCAAGAGATAGGCTGTCTCTTCAAGGGCTTTGAAGTCCTCAAGTGACATCATGACAACAGATTGTTCGTTGTTTCTGGTAATAATGATAGGCTCGTGATCAAGGCAAACCTTATCCATTGTTTTGGCTAGGTTTTGCCGAGCGGCGGTATATGAAATGGCGTCCATGGGCTCCTCCGTACATGTACGTAATATTGTACATATTTCAGACCTCTCAGTCAAACATGATGGCATGCCAGAAATATAACTCGTTTATAAGGACTTCCCCTAGTTAGCAAGAGCTTTTCAATTTTTTTGCATACGAGTTCTCTCCATCCGCATAGCCGGCACGTTTTTTCGAAACAGAATAAGACTGCACATCTACAAACGGCCTTGTTGGCAGTCATTTTTGCCGGGCCAAGATAAAAGCCGCACACGCCACCCTCATTCGTTCATCGGCCATGATGTGCCAACGAGTTAGCCAGGTTCATGGCGTGTCGGTCTAACCTGTTCCTATCTACGCTTCGGTCTGTCTGCTGCTTTTACTGCTGCTTCACACTACAACTGCTTCACGCTGCTGCTGCATACGCTTCCCAGGCATCCGGGTAGTACTGCTTGCCCTTTGCGAATATCTGCCTCCAATCTCATCAACAGACGCTCGATGAAAATCCGTTGTGCCATCCCTGAACAGCGGGATTGAATTGATTTGATACATCTGTTTATCCGCCTGTTCCAAAAGTGAACAATTCAGTTCGCTGACCTTTTCCCTCCAGTCTCAGTCTCTTCATTAAAAAATGCGTGCAGCACTACAGGCAGCTGCGGCGTAGCCGCAATTTTTTCGATTTTCTTGCGAAGTTCCCAGGCTGGCACGGCATTTGCCATTACCACTACGCGCTCGCCGCACTTAATTTAAAAAAATCAGACGCATCTCATATTTTTTAGGAGACAGAAATGAATTTGGCAGACATCAGCAAACTCGGCATCAAGAGCCCGTTCAAGCAACGCTACGACAATTACATTGGCGGCAAATTCATTGTGCCGGTGAAGGGCGAATACTTCCAGAACATCACCCCGATCACCGGTCAGCCCTTCTGCGAAATCGCCCGTTCCACCGCCGAAGATATCGAACTGGCGCTGGACGCCGCCCACGCCGCCCGCGCTGCATGGGGCAAGACTTCGCTGACCGAGCGCGCCAACATCCTCAACAAGATCGCCGATCGCATGGAAGCGAATCTGGAATTGATCGCCACAGCCGAGACCATCGACAATGGCAAGCCGATCCGCGAAACCATGGCTGCCGATATCCCGCTGGCGATCGATCATTTCCGCTATTTCGCCGGCTGTATCCGCGCCCAGGAAGGCAGCGTCGCGCAAATCGATTCTGAAACCTACGCCTATCACTTCCATGAGCCGCTTGGCGTCGTTGGGCAGATCATCCCGTGGAATTTCCCGATTCTGATGGCTGTCTGGAAGCTGGCGCCTGCGCTTGCCGCCGGCAACTGCGTGGTCCTGAAGCCTGCCGAGCAGACGCCCGCATCGATCATGGTGCTGATCGAACTGATCGGCGACTTGCTGCCGCCGGGCGTGCTCAATATTGTCAACGGCTTTGGCCTGGAAGCCGGCAAGCCGCTGGCCACCAGCAAGCGTATCGCCAAGATTGCCTTTACGGGCGAGACCGGCACCGGCCGACTGATCATGCAATACGCTGCGCAAAACCTCATTCCGGTGACGCTGGAGCTGGGCGGTAAATCGCCCAACATCTTCTTTGCCGACGTCATGGACGCCGATGACGATTACTTCGACAAGTGCCTGGAAGGCTTTGCCATGTTTGCGCTGAACCAGGGGGAAGTCTGCACGTGCCCGTCGCGCGTGCTGGTGCAGGAATCCATCTACGAAAAGTTCATGGAGCGCGCCATTGCGCGCGTGGCCGCCATCAAGCAGGGCAATCCGCTGGACAGCAGCACCATGATCGGTGCCCAGGCTTCCAATGAACAGATGGAAAAAATCCTGTCCTACATGGATATCGGCCGCCAGGAAGGCGCCGAGGTCCTGATCGGCGGCGAACAGCACCGCCTCTCCGGCGATCTGGCCGGTGGCTACTATGTCAAGCCGACTGTTTTTGCCGGCAACAACAAGATGCGCATTTTCCAGGAAGAGATCTTCGGACCGGTGGTGTCGGTGACCACCTTCAAGGATGAAGCCGATGCGCTGGCGATCGCCAATGACACGCTGTACGGACTGGGCGCGGGCTTGTGGACACGCGACGGTTCGCGCGCGTTCCGCGTCGGCCGCGCCATCCAGGCTGGCCGCGTCTGGACCAACTGCTATCACCTGTACCCGGCCCATGCGGCTTTCGGTGGCTACAAGCAGTCGGGCATTGGCCGTGAAACGCACAAGATGATGCTGGAGCACTATCAGCAAACGAAAAATCTGCTGGTCAGCTATAGCCCGAAGGCACTGGGCTTCTTCTAGACACTGAAATGGTGTGAAACGGTAGGGCGCGCCTTGTCACAAGCAGGGTGCGCTGCTACTCCATCACATGGGGCTGTTGTGTTTCGTAACAATTGCTGTTTTTTGACGCAACAGATGTGGTCCGTTTTCAGCCACTTCGGACGTACTTCCAGGCAGTGAAAAAAGCCCCTGGATATGGCTCATGCCCTTGGCAATCCCGCTAAGTAGCAAAGGGATGAAGCGAAGATGGGGGCGGTTCGGGAAAAGGCCGGTGGCATGTCGCTTGCGTATAGCTGTGCAGATGCTTGCATCGATCGAGTCAAATAAAAAAATAACTCATTCATAGTAGTCAAAGGAGAATGTATGCAGAAGCAATTCAAAATTTCCGTGATCGGCGCCGCACTGGCGGTATCGTTCGCGTCAGCCGCAGTACATGCCGCAGGCGTGACCGATGCGATGATTGAAAACGATGCCAAGGCGCCGAACAATGTGCTGTCGTGGGGGATGGGTCAGCAGGGCCAGCGTTATTCTCCGCTCACCCAGATCAATACCAGGACCGTCTCGCAACTGGTGCCGGCATGGTCGTTTTCGTTCGGCGGCGAAAAACAGCGCGGCCAGGAAGCGCAGCCGGTCATCTATAACGGCAAGATGTTCGTCACTGCATCTTACTCGCGCATTTATGCGCTGGATGTAAAGACCGGCGCCAAACTGTGGAAGTACGAGCACCGCCTGCCGGACGGCATCATGCCTTGCTGCGACGTTATCAACCGCGGCGCAGCGCTGTACGACAACCTGGTGATCTTCGCCACGCTCGATGCGCAACTGGTGGCCCTGAACCAGGACACCGGCGAAGTCGTCTGGAAGGAAAAGATCGATGACTACCAGGCTGGCTATTCGGCTTCGGCGGCGCCGCTGATTGCCAAGGGCTTGCTCTTGACCGGCGTCTCCGGCGGTGAATTCGGCGTGATCGGCCGGGTCGAGGCGCGCAATCCGCGCACCGGTGAACTGGTCTGGGTGCGGCCAATGGTCGAAGGCCACATGGGCTACAAGTACGACAAGGATGGCAAAGCAATCGAGAACGGCATTTCCGGCACTACCAATGCCACCTGGCCGGGCGACCTGTGGAAATCCGGCGGTGCCGCCACCTGGCTCGGCGGAACATATGATGCTTCCACCGGCCTGGCCTATTTCGGCACCGGCAATCCGGCGCCATGGAACAGTCATCTGCGTCCCGGCGACAACCTGTATTCGGCCTCGACGGTCGCCATCGATATCGCCACCGGCCAGATCAAGTGGCATTACCAGACCACGCCCAATGACGGCTGGGATTTCGACGGTGTCAATGAATTCGTCACCTTCGACATGAACGGCAAACGCATGGGCGGCAAGGCCGACCGCAACGGTTTTTTCTACGTGATCGATGCCAAGAATGGCAAATTGCAGAACGCCTTCCCGTTCGTCAACAAGATCACCTGGGCTTCCAGCATCGACTTGAAGACCGGCCGGCCGAACTTCACTCCGGAAGGCCGCCCGGGCGACCCGACCAAGGGGCAGGATGGCAAGAAGGGCAAGACCGTGTTTTCCGCACCGTCTTTCCTGGGCGGAAAAAACCAGATGCCGATGGCATACAGCCCGAAGACCAAGCTGTTCTATGTGCCGGCCAACGAGTGGGGCATGGATATCTGGAACGAGCCGGTCGCCTACAAGAAGGGCGCCGCCTATCTGGGCGCAGGCTTCACCATCAAGCCCTTGTATGACGACTATATCGGCGTCATGCGTGCGGTCGATCCGAAGAGCGGCAAGATCGCCTGGGAAGTCAAGAACAATGCGCCGCTGTGGGGTGGTGCGATGGCCACCGCCGGCGACCTGGTGTTCTACGGCACGCCGGAAGGCTTCCTGAAAGCGGTCGACGCCAAGTCCGGCAAGGAAATGTGGAAGTTCCAGACCGGCTCCGGCGTGGTCGCGCCGCCGGTTACCTGGAAAGAAGGCGACACGCAATACGTCGCGGTGGTTTCCGGTTGGGGCGGCGCCGTGCCGCTGTGGGGTGGTGAAGTCGCCAAAAAGGTGAACTTCCTGGAACAGGGCGGCTCGGTCTGGGTGTTCAAGCTGGCCGGCAAGTGATCGCAAGGTCGCAAGAAAAAATTGGAACTTCTTTCCTTGCAAGGAAAGGAGTTCCGGCTAATCCGTAATGAATTCGTCTCCATGTCTCTTTGACAGTTCTCCCTGTCTCTTTAGACAGTTTGGGCCGGTGGTTCTCCTCACCGGCCCTTTTTTTTTGTGTGTCATCACGACGGCCACCGCGCCACGTGATTTACCGGATCGCCACTCCCCAGGGCAATTCGCCGACCATGATCTCGGAGATGACGCGCCCGGTCCTGGTATCGATCACCGACACACTGTTGGAGCGGCCGTTGGCGACATACAGTTTGTTGCCGTCGGGTGTGAGCGCCATGTTCCACGGGCGCTTGCCGACAGCGATGGTGTTGACCACCATGTTGCTGGCGGTATCGATCACCATGACCGTGGCGTCGCGGCCGTTGGAGACATATACCCGTTTGCCGTCGGGGTGGACCACAATGCCGTTGGCGCTCTTGCCGGCGGCAATCGTGGCGACTACCTTGCGGCTGGCGACGTCGATCGCATACACCGTGTCGGCCAGTTCGCAGGCGACATAGGCGCGACTGCCGTCGGGCAGAAAGCCGATGCCGCGCGGGCGCCGGCCGACCGCGATCGACGCCACCTGGCGCTGCTTGGCGACGTCGATGACGTCGATCTGCTCGGCATCTTCGGCGCTGACGTAGAGCTCGCGGCCATCGGGGGAAAATACCGCATGTTCCGGGTTGTGTCCTTCGACCTTGATGTCGGCGATGTGCGCGCCGTTAACTGCATTCCGCAGCGCCACGCTATTGCCTTCCTCGACGGCGGCGGCTACCAGTTTGCGATCTGGCGAGAGACTCACACCTTCGGGCGACGCGCCCAGCGGCGCCTGCCGCAGCACCCGCCGTTCGGCTGTATCGATCACCAGCAGCGTGCGGGCGGTGGCATCGGTGATGAACAGGGCACCCCGGGCAGGGTCGATCGCGATGCCGCGCGGCCGGCTGCCGGCAGCAATCTCGCCGATCACCGAGTCGCTTGCGGTATCGATGATGCTCACCGTGCCGGATTTTTCATTCGGCACGTAGGCGAACGGCGCGGCCAGCGCCGGCGCGCACAACAGCGGCCAGGCCAGTTGCAGGGCGGCGGCCAGGCGCGGCAATGTGGGGGAGGATGTCATGTCTGTCTCCTATGGTTATGGAAATATGACAAATGCAAACGCCGTGCCAGAAGATGCCACGACGGATGCATTGCATTCACCGATGGGCAGGCCCGCGTGAATGCGGCGGAAGCACGGGTGGCGTGGGATTTTGCCGGTCGCCGTGACTGTTTCTCAGGGAGTTTGCATCGCTGCGAAACAGCAGAGGCTGCGGGTTCGCCGTCGCAGTTTTCGACTGCTGCGCCTGCAGGACGATGTTTTTGACCTGATCATGGTAGGGCGATTTGGCGCACACAGGGTCGGCATTGTCGGCGGCACCGGTCAGAGCCAGTGCCTGGCAGCGGCAGCCGCCGAAATCCTTTTCTTTTTCGGGGCAGGTGCGGCACGGTTCCTTCATCCACGAATCGCCGCGGTAGCGGTTGAAGGCGTCGCTGTCGTACCAGATGGCGCGCAAGTCCTGTTGCGTCACGTTCGGAAAATCGAAGCCGGGCAGCGATCTGGCCGCGTGACAGGGCAGCGCCGCGCCATCGGCGGCGATCGCCAGAAACACCGAGCCCCAGCCGTTCATGCATGCCTTTGGGCGTTCTTCGAAATAATCCGGGACCACGAACAGAATGCGCATTTGCTTGCCGATTCTGGCGCGATAGTCGTTGACCACGCTTTCCGCGCGCACCAGCTGTTCGCGCGTAGGCAGCAGCTGCGCGCGGTTGGCCAGCGCCCAGCCGTAGTACTGGGTATTGGCCAGTTCCAGGTATTCGACGCCCATTTCCAGCGCCATGTCGATGATGCGGCCGACATGGTCGAGGTTGTAGCGGTGCAGCACCACGTTCAAGACCATCGGGTAGTCATATTGCTTGATCAATTTCGCCACGCGCGACTTCAAGTCGAAGGTCTTGGTGCTGGTCAGGAAATCGTTCATTTCGCGGGTCGAGTCCTGGAACGACAACTGGATGTGGTCCAGGCCGAGCTCCTTCATGCGCGCAATGCGCGCCTCGGTCAGGCCGATGCCGGACGTGATCAGGTTGGTGTAGTAGCCTAGCCGGCGCCCTTCGGCGATCAATTCTTCCAGGTCGTCGCGCAACAATGGCTCGCCGCCGGAAAAGCCGAGCTGGGCGGCGCCGAGCGCGCGCGCCTGGCGCATGACGTCGATCCACTGCGCGGTGGTCAATTCATTGCGGTTTTCGGCATAGTTCAACGGGTTGTAGCAAAACACGCAATGCAGCGGGCAACGGTAGGTCAGCTCGGCCAGCAGCCACAAGGGCGGCCTGGCGGCTGCGCTCTGTCCGGCGGCGCCGGGTTCGACTGCGCCGGCGCTAGACAAGCCAGCCTCGCTGGTGGGCGGATTGCAGGAAATCGTTGACTTGCCCGGACAAGCCGGTGGTGGAAAACGTCTGTTCCAGGTCGCCGACGATCATTGGGATGTCGCGCGCGCCGTCACAGCGTTTCAGGATTTCGGCGGCGCTCTGGTTCAGTTTGACCATGCCTTCCGGGTACAGCAAGACATAATTGTTTTGCGACGGTTCCCATTGCAGGCGAAACAGCCGGGAGAGCTTTGGCGTGGCGGGCAGGGCATTCATCATTCACCTCTCAGACATGGTCGGTAATGCAGGTAAGCTAGATCTCATTTTCACGGATATGCCAGCGCAATCGCGTCCGAGATCGACCACAGCACGTCGAGCTTGAATTGCAGGATGTCCAGCGCGCGCTCCTGTTGGGTGCGCGTCGTGAAATGATCCAGCGTGACTTGCAAGCCGTGTACCACGTCGCGCTCGGCCAGCGAAATGCGGCTGCGGAAGTATTGCAATCCTGTCGGCTCGATCCACGGGTAATGCTGCGGCCAGGTGGCGAGCCGGTCCTGGTGGATTTTCGGCGCGAACATCTCGGTCAGCGACGAGCACACTGCTTCCTGCCACGGCGCGCTGCGGGCGAAATTGACGTAGGCGTCGACCGCGAATCGCACGCCCGGCGCCACCAGCTTTTGCGACCACAACAAGTCGCGCTTGATGCCGACTGCCTCGCCCAGCCGGGTCCAGGCTTCGATGCCGCCCGGGTTGTCTTCCCAGCCGTCGTGGTCGAGGATGCGCAGCACCCATTTCCTGCGCGTTTCGCGGTCCGGGCAATTGGCGATGATGGCGCCATCCTTTTGCGGGATCTTGACCTGATAGTAAAAGCGGTTGGCAACCCAGCCGCGGATCTGCTCGGTGCTGAGGCGCCCTTCGCGCATGCTGACATTGAAGGGGTGGTGAATGTGATAGGCCTCGCCCCTGGCGCGCAGACGGCGCTCGAATTCGGCGCGGCTCCACGGTTGTTCGGCGCCGGCGTCGTCCTGGATGGCGGTGTTCATAAGGTGATCTCCATGCCGTCGAAGGCGACCTCGATGCCGCGCTGCGCAAGGTGCGCGCGCTCGGCGGAATCCTCGTCGAGGATCGGGTTGGTATTGTTGATATGGATGAGAATCTTGCGCTGCCTGCCGATGGCGTCGAGCAGCTCGATCATGCCGCCGGCACCGGACAGGGGCAGGTGGCCCATGTCAGCCGCCATTTTTTTCGAAAATCCCTGGCGGATCATTTCGTCGGCGGTCCACAAAGTGCCGTCGACCAGCACGCAGTCGGCCTCTTGCATCGCAGCTTGCACATGCGGCTCGATCTGGCCCAGCCCCGGCGCATAGAACAGGCGCTTGCCGGTCGCGGTGTCTTCGATCAAGAGGCCAAGATTGTCACCCGGTAGCGGCTGTTCGCGGTGCGGCGAATACGGCGGCGCCTTGCTCAGCAAAGCCAGCGGGGTAAAGCGGATGCCGTCAAGCGCCGGCACCTGGAAGGCGTCGCCGTCACCGTCACCGCTGGTCGCCGATACCGGATGCCAGTGCACGCCGCAGTAATGCGACAGCACCGGCACCAGCGGCAAACCGTCGGTCAGGTCGTCCCACACCGAAGGCGTGCAGTACAGCGGGATCGGCGCGCCTTCGCGCAGCATCAACAGACCCGTGACATGGTCGATCTGCGCATCCATCAGCAGCACTGCCTTGATGCCGGTGTCGCGCGCGTGGCGCTGCGGCTGTAATGCCGGTGTGGCCCTGATTTGCGTCAGGATGTCGGGTGAGGCATTGATCAAGAGCCAGTCGCTGCCATTGTTCGACACCGCGATAGATGATTGCGTGCGCGCTTGCGCCCGGATGGCGCCGGTGCGCACGCCCGCGCAATTGCGACAATTGCAATTCCACTGCGGGAAGCCACCGCCGGCGGACGATCCCAGTACGATGATTTTCATGATGCGCCAGTCGGGACAGTATTCATTGGACAGCGTCAAGACAGCATCATGGACTTTTTGCTACCCCTAAACAATCCATGATGCTGCCGGCGCGGGCTGGCGGCTGGCCGGCCCGCGCCGCCGCCTGCGGCTTAACGGTTGGCGATGTACATCGTGATTTCAAAGCCGAAGCGCCAGTCGGTGAATTCGGGTTTGGTCCATTGCATGGTGGTCTCCTTTGATTGGTCGGTGTAGGTACATTTCTTGATTGCTTGCGGTTGAATTACTTCATAACCTCAACTGCTTGCAACCATGCCTATCAACGCAATATCCATGCCGGAGCAAACCAGGGTGCCCTTTTGCGAAAGCCATATCACGGTCGGCGGTGGCCATCGCCTGCATTGCGCCCAATATGGCGAACCGTCCGCGCCGGCGGCGGTAGTGCTGCACGGCGGTCCCGGCAGCGGCTGCAAGCCGGCGATGCTGGAATGGTTCGATCTTTCGCGCCAGCGCGTGGTGCTGTTCGATCAGCGCGGCGCCGGCAACAGTGTGCCGCAAGGCGAAACCGCGCACAATCAAACCGCGCATCTGGTCGAGGATATCGAACGCCTGCGCATCCGCTTGCGCATTCCGCGCTGGCTGGTGGTCGGCGGATCGTGGGGCGCGACGCTTGCCCTGTGTTATGCCGGGCGCTATCCGGCGGCTGTGCAAGGCCTGGTGCTGCGCGGTGTATTTCTGGCAAGCGCACGCGAGGTCGACCGTTTTTTTCATTCGCTGCAAGCTGACGTGCCTGATGCCTGGGCTCGCCTCACTGCCGGTTGGTCCGCGGCGCAACAGCGCGATGTGCTCCAATTCCTGACACAGCTGTTACAAAACGGAACACATGAACAGCGCAGCGATGCAACCCGCCGCTGGCACGATTATGAAGAAGCGATCATGCGCCGGATGACTGCTTCGACTGTGCAGCCGGGGCAGCTTGCGATTTCGCGTCCGACTTCTGGTTGCTCAAGGCCGACGTCGCCAGAGAGTGCTTCGGCGCAGCAGGTGGCGAAATATCGCTTGCAGGCGCATTACCTGTCGCAGGCTTGTTTCACCAGCGAACGCGCGCTGTTTCGCTGTGCGCGGCGCGCCGCGCACATTCCGACCATCCTGATCCACGGCACGCACGATCTGGTATGTCCGCCTGAAAATGCGCAACGCTTGAAACGCTTCATGCCGCATGCCGACTTGCGCTGGGTGCAAAACGGCACGCACACGCCTGCCGATCCGACGATCCGGGCGGCGCTGTGTCTGGCGATCAGGGATTTGATGTAAAAGGCAGTTGGTAAGTGCTGTGCCTAAAAACGGTAACGCATCCCGACCGTGAAAGAGCGAGGCGCACCGGGGGCGACGAAGCGGGCATCGCCGGCGTCTTGCGCTGCAACATGAGGCTGCAGAAGTTGACCATTGGGGAACAGGTCTGCGCCGATCGCACCATAGGTTTCATACCTGCGGTTGAACACATTCTGGACGCGGGCAAAGAGTTCAAGTTGCTTGCCGCTGCGGTAACTGCCGCGCAGGTTGAAAACGGCATGTCCACGGATGCGCCAGTCGGCGGTTTGCGGTGTCACGCCTGGTGCCGGGTCGGCGCGCAAGCCATCTTCGTTACCTTGCGTCGTCAAAGACGAAACCGCTACCATTTCGCCGCCCAATAGCCACGCCGGCGCCGGCTTCCAGTCCAGCGCGAGTTTCAGTGTATGGCGCGGCAAGCCGGCGATTGGCATACCGGGCAATACATTGATCGTGCGCTCGCCCGCAAACAGGCGGCCGCTCGCATCGTAGGTGGCGTCGAGCAGGCTGTAATTCATTCGCAGCGCGAGCGTCTTCCACTCTTTGCTCGCCGCAAGATCCAGCCCCTGATGGCGGGTGCGATCGAAGTTGGCAAAGTACCCCAGCTGGCTCGAGCCGGCACGCAGGAACAGGATGTCGTCGCGGTTGATTGCGCGGTATAGCGAGGCCGACAGCGCCGCACCGCCGGCTTGCCAGCGCATGCCAGCCTCGACCGTGCGTGACACCACCTGCTTCAGGTAAGGGTCGGACTGCAAGCCCGTCGGCAGCACGCAGGCTTGCAGCGGGTCGGCGCAGCCGAGTTCGATCACGGTCGGCACCCGGTTGCTTTGCGCCACGCCGCCAAACACCGTCAGGCCGGGCGCCAGCTTGTGGGTCAGGCCGATGGCTGGATTGAGCTTGCTGTAATTGAAAGTTTCCTTCGGCTGCACGCCGTTCTGGCCCGTCAGCGTATTGGACACGCGCGCGTGGTTCCAGCGCGCCGATGCCGTCAGGTGGGTCGCCGTCGCCAGCTTCCAGGTATCGGTGGCGTACAGCCCGAATGCCTGCGAGTTGCCGGTGACCGACGACGACGCCACTTCCGCGGCCAGCACGTCCGGCTGCACGCCGCGCCCGGCGTCGAACCAGGCGTCTTGCCGGGTTTGCGCGAAACTGACGCGACTCTGGTCGAAGCTGGCGCCGACGGCGAATTGATGGTGCTCGGTCTGGCGCGACAGGTTCAGGGCCAGGCCGGCGCTGGTCTGGCGGGTATGGGTGCGGTTCAATACCGCGTTGTGTTGCGCCGCCCCTTGCGCCGCGGTAAAGCCGCAGTCGTCGGGCTCTACCGCGCTGCCGTCGGGATTGAAGCCGTCTTCGCAATCTTCCACATACTCTTCGTAATCGCCGTTGACGTCGCCATTGAGCGTGTCGCGCCGGCTGCGGCGCACATAGGCCAGCGTCGACAGCTCGGTGTCATCATTGATCCAGTGACGCAGATTGAAGGCTGCCTGCTGCAGTCGATTGCTGGTTTGATCCGGGTGGGTGTAGGCCGCGCGCCGGTCGTTTTCGTACAAGCCGTTCGCCAGCGTGCCATCGGCCCAGCGGTAGCTCGGCAAAAGGCCGTTGCCGATCAGCTTGCTGTCGCCATGCAGGGCCGAGACATGCCATTGGGTCTGGCCCGAATCGCGGCCGACCTTGGCAAACAGGTTGCCCATGCGTCCGGCGGAATGCTCGCGCCAGCCATTTTCGTCGAACAGGGTGGTGGCGACGAAGGCGTGCAATCCATTGTCGAAGCGGGCGCCGTAGCCGGCGTCGATGCGCTTTCTGGCATTGCTGCCGTAGGAGATCTCGGCGTCCATGCCGGGATGGCTCCGGCCCGACTTGGTGGTGAATGCCAGCGCGCCGCCCAGCGTATTAAAGCCATACAGCGGGTTCGACCCCGGCACAAGCGTCAGGTCGGCGATCGCCGCCTCCGGCAGCATGTCCCAGTTGACCACGTCGCCGAACGGTTCGTTGACGCGCACGCCGTCGAGATACGCCGACAATCCCTGCGCCGAACCGAGGATCGGCGAAGCGCGAAAGCCGCGGAAGGTGATGTCGTTCTGGAACGGACTGCCCTGGACTTCGTTGACGTTGACGCCAGTCAGGTTGGTCGCCAGGAAGTCGATCAGGTTGCCCGCCTGCGCCTGGCGCAGCGCGTCCGCGGACGCGGTCTGCACCGGATACGGCAGCAGGTCGCGCTCGATCCCGAGTCCCGGCACGGGCGTCTTTGCCACCACTTGAATCGGCGTCAGGGTGGCTTCAGGGCGCGCCGCTAACTCGCCTGCCTGCGCTAGTACAGGAACGCAGAAGGCAGCGGCAAGGAGGGGGGGCGTGCGGGATGCGGCGTGCCGGCGGTGTAATTGCGGCAGGGTAGAGTGGGGCATTAGATGTCTCCGGAAATTATAGGAATTGGTATTGACGTTTATTGCTGCGGGATCTTGCGGTAAATCTTGTTGCGGGAAACACCCAGGGCGCGCGCGGTGGCCGAGATATTGCCGCCATGCGCCGCCAGCGCATTCTGGATTAACGATATTTCGACATCGTCGAGCGTGGCCGATGTCGGCATCGATACCGCCACCTGTGTACTGATCGGGCCGCTTCGCCCGCTCTCGCCTCGCTGCACCGCCTCGATATCGTCTAAAAAATCGTCGGGCAAATGCTCGCGGCGGATTTCGCGGTCGTCGCCGACCATGACGATGGCGGTACGCAGCAAATTGGTCAGCTGCCGGCAGTTGCCGGGCCAGTTGTGCCGCTTGAATAACTCCATCACCGCGGCCGATACGGTGCACTGCGTGCCGTCGGCCTCCGTTGCGATCAACCGTTCGATAACCACTTCCAGGTCGCTACGCTCACGCAAGGGCGGCAGTTTCACTACCAGGCCGTTCAAGCGGTAGTACAAGTCTTCGCGAAACACGCCGGCCGCAATCAGTTCGCGCAGGTTGCGGTGCGTGGCGCAGATCAGCGCCACGTTTACGGGGATCGAGCGACTGCTGCCCAGGGGCGTCACCATGCGCTCCTGCAGCACGCGCAACAGGCGCGCCTGCAGGCTCAGGGGCATGTCGCCGATTTCATCCAGGAACAGCGTGCCGCCATTGGCTTGCAGGATCTTGCCGACGCTGCCTTTCTTGCGGGCGCCGGTGAAGGCACCGTCTTCATAGCCGAACAATTCGGATTCAATCAGGGTTTCGGGAATCGAGGCGCAATTGACGGCAACGAAGGGGCCGTTTGCGCGCGGCGAATCATTGTGGATGGCTTGCGCCAGCAATTCCTTGCCAGTGCCGGTTTCGCCGGTCACCAGGATGGCGATGTCGCGCCCGAGCACCTTGTTCACCTTGTCGATCAGGGCGGCGATCTGGACATCGCCGGTATTCAGGTAATGCAGGCTCGACAAGCGGCGTGTGGCCTGCTGCTCGACTCTTTGCGCAGCTTGCGCTTGCAGCGGCACGCTGCGCTCGGATGCGCCAGGATGTAACTGGTCAGCCTGAAAAAACATGTTTGCCCGGTGCAGTTGCGCGCGCGCATAGACCCGCACTCCGCTGTGCATGCACAGGTTCAAAAAAACCGGCGCGGCGGTGCGGTAATGGTCGAACAGGGCTGACACCGGCAAGCCGAACAGCGAACTGAAGGTATGCATTTTCAGCGCGGTGAGTGGCAAGCCGAGCTGGAACAGGCCACTGCGGTTGGCCGACAGGAAGCGCCCGCCCTGGGTGAAGGCGGCAATGCCTTCCATCAGGGTGCCGATGAATTCCGGCCGGCTGTGGAAATGCAGCGTGATTGCATCCTGATAGGCGGCGGAAAACACCTGGTTTTCGATCATTTGCGCCGACATGCGCACCAGCCCCATGGTGTGCTTGTGAAAACTGTTCTGGTCGCCGGTGACGTCCAGAACGCCGATCACGCTGCCTTCCGAATCGAAGATTGGCGCCGCCGAACAGGTCAGGAAATGATTGGCAATCAGGTAATGTTCATTGGCGTGGACCTGGGCCGGCGCCTGTTCGGCGATGGCGGTGCCGATCGCATTGGTGCCCTTGCTCTGTTCCGACCAGGCCACACCCGGCTGCAGCGCGACCCGGTTGGCTTTTTCCAGGAAGTCGTCGTCGCCCAATGTATGCACGATCAAGCCATGAGCATCGGTCAGGATGACCATGTTATGGGTATTGATGATTTGTTCGTACAGCGTTTCCATCACCGGCAGCGCATGCGTGTGCAAGACCCGATTTTGCTCGATGGCCAGCGTCAGGTCGGTGCGGCTCACCGAGCTGAAGTCGGGAATCGCGCTCTCAGTCAGGCCGTAAGCGACGGAACGTTCGCGGGATTCTTTTATCATGGCGCCTGCCCCTACTACAGTTCATAACATGCACTAATTCGCACAAACCGTGCCAATTGGTAAAAATGCGATGAAACCTCTATCTTGGCGCGATTTTTCGCCCGGCCTCCCTTTATCGCCCTGCGGCGCGGTCGGTGGCGCCGGTGACTGTTTCACTTTTTGCGATTGTTGTGCTCGCAAATGCAACACCTGTTCCAAAACGAATCAATGCATGGGGCGCGAACGTGCCAGAAATGCTTGGCATGGCAATTGCAGATAGCGCTCCACTCATTTCAAAACCAATAGGAGGAGTCATCATGAAATTCGCAAAACGCTTCATCGCCATCAGTTCTGTCTTTGCCGCCCTTTGCGCGGTCACGCTGCCTGCCGCCGCGCATGGCGACGTTACGCCACAGGCGGTCGACACCAAGTCACTACCGAAACTGGGCGACAAGTGGGCCACCGAAAATCCCTACCGGGGCAATGTCGATGCGGTCAAGGTCGGCACCTCGGCGTACACCCAGAACTGCGCGCGTTGCCACGGCCTGGATGCGATTTCCGGCGGTATCGCCCCCGACTTGCGCTTGCTCGACCGCGACTGCATGGGGCAAAAGAACGAGGCCAAAAAGCAGGCTTGCTTTAAGGAAAATGATGGCTATTACGCCACCTCGGTCCGCCAGGGCAAGGTGCGCAATGGCGCCGTGTACATGCCCCCCTTCGAGGGCATGTTGAGTCAGGAAGCGGTGTGGGCGATGAAGGCGTATCTGGAAACCCGTCGCGCAACCAAGTAAGCCGGCAAGACGGGGGGCTTCCCGTCCCCGCAATGTGCCCGCCGCAGACGGGCATTCAACGCATTGGAGACAAGCATGCCCAAGTTTTTTTTTCGCAGCATCGCTGCGTTGATGGTGATTTTTCTGGCATGGTCACTGGCATTGCCGGCGCATGCCGACATGGAAAAAATCCGCCAGTCGGGCGCCTTGAAAGTGGCGGTCTATGACGACCTGGCGCCATTTTCGGCCGGTGGCCGCGGCATCGATATCGAGCTCGCTGAGGCCCTGGCGAAAAAGCTGGGGTTAAAGCTGGCGCTGCTGTCGTTTCCGGCCGGCGAAAATCTCGGTGACGACTTGCGCAACATGGTGTGGAAGGGGCATTACCTCGGCTACGGTCCGGCCGACGTACTGCTGCATGTGCCGGTCGACCGCCACCTGATCGCGAACAACCCGAAGGTGGAAATCTTCGCGCCGTATTACCGCGACGCGGTGCAACTGGTGCGTCGCGTGGCGACGGTGCCCAACTACGACGGCCTGGCGTCACTCGCCGGGAAAAAAATCGGCGTCGAAAAAATTTCGATCGCCGCCGTCGTCCTGCTGGGAGAGGAAGGCGGCAAATATCGCGAGCAAGTCAGGATTTATCCGACCGCCGTCGAGGCGCTGGCGCAGCTCCAGGCTGGCGCCATCGATGCAGTACTGGCCAATCGTTCGGAAATCGAATCGGCTGTCGGCCGCGACCCGAATTATCAAGTTCACGATGTGAGCTTCCCGCGCCTGCCGCGGCAGGGCTGGGTGGTTGGCATGGCGGTGAAAAAAGACCAGATCGAGCTGGCCAGGCTGCTGCAAGCAGCCAGCGATGAACTGACGGCTTCTGGCGAACTGGCGAAGATATTTTCCAGGCACGGCGTGGCCGCGATCAAGCCGTGACATCCCGCTTCTCTTCCGCAAAGGCAGGCACTCTGCGACGTGCGTCGCAGGGTCTTCCAGTTACCTGCATGCAATTGCTGGCGTGGTCGCGGCCTCCCTCGGCCTGAACGTGGCCGAGGTGGTGTGGCTTTGCTACAAATTGGTACACCTGGTCGATCCTGCTGTTCATAAAAAAACAGTACGGCACGATCCGCCGCTGCCGCAATCGATCAGGCAAGGCCTGCATGGCCTTGGAGTGGCGCGGGTTTGCGGGGAATTATCAGGGTTTTGGCAAGCTGGCACGCCGATTGCGAAAGAGGAAGGGTGTTGGCAGTACTTGTTCCAATAAACGTGTGGTTCCAATAAATCTTAGGAGACAGAAATGAATTTGGCAGACATCAGCAAACTCGGTATCAAGAACCCGTTCAAGCAACGCTACGACAACTATATCGGCGGCACCTTCGTGGCGCCGGTGAAGGGCGAGTACTTCCAGAACATCACGCCGATCACCGGCCAGCCGTTTTGCGAAATCGCCCGCTCCACCGCAGAAGATATCGAACTGGCGCTGGATGCCGCCCACGCCGCCCGCGCTGCCTGGGGCAAGACTTCGCTGACCGAGCGCGCCAACATCCTCAACAAGATGGCTGACCGCATGGAAGCGAATCTGGAATTGATCGCCACCGCCGAGACCATCGACAACGGCAAGCCGATCCGCGAAACCATGGCGGCCGATATCCCGCTGGCGATCGACCATTTCCGCTACTTCGCTGGCTGCATCCGCGCCCAGGAAGGCAGCGTTGCGCAAATCGATGCCGAAACCTACGCTTACCACTTTCACGAGCCCCTCGGCGTGGTCGGCCAGATCATCCCCTGGAATTTTCCCATCCTGATGGCGGTCTGGAAGCTGGCGCCCGCGCTTGCCGCAGGCAACTGCGTGGTCCTGAAGCCGGCCGAGCAAACGCCGGCATCGATCCTGGTGCTGATCGAACTGATCGGCGACTTGCTGCCGCCGGGCGTGCTCAACATCGTCAACGGCTTTGGCCTGGAAGCCGGCAAGCCGCTGGCCACCAGCAAGCGCATCGCCAAGATCGCCTTTACGGGCGAGACCGGCACCGGCCGCCTGATCATGCAATACGCTGCGCAAAACATCATCCCGGTGACGCTGGAGCTGGGCGGTAAATCGCCCAACATCTTCTTTGCCGACGTCATGGATGCCGATGACGATTACTTCGACAAGTGCCTGGAAGGTTTTGCGATGTTTGCGCTGAACCAGGGGGAAGTCTGCACCTGCCCGTCGCGCGTGCTGGTGCAGGAATCGATCTACGAGAAGTTCATGGAGCGTGCCATTGCGCGCGTGGCCGCCATCAAGCAGGGCAATCCGCTGGATAGCAGCACCATGATCGGCGCCCAGGCATCCAATGAACAGATGGAAAAAATCCTGTCGTACATGGATATCGGCCGCCAGGAAGGCGCCGAAGTCCTGATCGGCGGCGAACAGAACCGCCTGTCCGGCGATCTGGCCGGCGGCTACTACGTCAAGCCGACGGTTTTTGCCGGCAACAACAAGATGCGCATTTTCCAGGAAGAGATCTTCGGGCCGGTGGTATCGGTGACCACCTTCAAGGATGAAGCCGAGGCGCTGGCGATTGCCAACGATACGCTGTATGGCCTGGGCGCCGGCTTGTGGACCCGCGATGGCTCGCGCGCGTTCCGGGTTGGCCGCGCCATCCAGGCGGGGCGTGTGTGGACCAACTGCTACCACCTGTATCCGGCCCATGCGGCTTTCGGCGGCTACAAGCAGTCGGGCATTGGCCGTGAGACGCACAAGATGATGCTGGAACATTATCAGCAAACGAAAAATCTGCTGGTCAGCTATAGCCCGAAGGCACTGGGCTTCTTCTAGACACTGAAATGGTGTGAAACGGTAGGGTGCGCCTTGTCACAAGCAGGGCGCGCCGCTACTCCCTCGCATGGGGCGCCCGTTGCGGCGCGCCGGGATAGCCTTTTTCATCTATGTTGTTAAAAATATCATGTCAAGCACACACATTCCACGCGTAATTGCAACGCAGGCTGCGCTCGATTTCATTTCCATGCTGCGGCAAATGCACGGGCCCTTGATGTTCTTTCAATCGGGCGGATGTTGCGACGGCAGTGCGCCGCAATGTTATTCGGTTGGCGAATTCAATGTCAGCACGACCGATGTCTATCTCGGGGACCTGGATGGCGCCCGGTTTTACATCGGATCGGACCAGTTCGAATACTGGAAGCACACCCAGCTCATCATTGACGTCGTCGATGGCAATGGCGGCATGTTCGCGCTCGATAACGGCACCGGCAAGCGCTTCCTGACGCGCTCCCGATTGTTTTCCGATGAAGAAAATCGGCTGCTGGCGGAAGCGGCGAAACTAATAATGATCGGATGATTAGCCGAGGAAATTTGATCACCCTGGTTTTCCTGAATGAAAAACGTGGATACAGAAAACGTTTTTATTTTTACATATAACAACATAAGTAGTGCAGGAGATGACGATGGCCGAGACTGAAAACGCCAAGCAAGAGAACCGGGTATTCAACCCGCCCGCCGATCTGGTAAAAGATGCGGCGATTTCCGGAATGGATGCCTACCGGGCGCTCTGCGCCGAGGCGGAGCGCGATTACGCAGGTTTCTGGGCCAGGCTGGCCCGGGAAAACCTCGACTGGCACAAGCCTTTCACGCAAACCCTGGATGAATCGCAGGCGCCGTTCTACAAATGGTTTGGCGATGGCGAACTGAATGTTTCCTGGAATTGCCTCGACCGCAACCTCGCCAATGGCAATGCCGACAAGACCGCCGTGATTTTCGAAGCCGATGGCGGCGAAGTGAGCCAGGTGAGCTACCGCGAATTGCACCGGCGGGTATGCCAGCTGGCCAATGGCCTCAAATCCCTTGGCATCCAGAAGGGCGATCGTGTGGTCATTTACATGCCGATGTCGGTCGAAGGCATCGCCGCCATGCAGGCATGCGCGCGCATCGGCGCCACCCACTCGGTGGTGTTTGGCGGTTTTTCCGCCAAGTCGCTGCAGGAGCGCATCATCGACGCCGGCGCCGTGGCGGTGATCACTGCCGACGAGCAACTGCGCGGCGGCAAGCACCTGCCCCTGAAAGCCATTGTCGATGAAGCGCTGGCGCTGGGCGGTTGCGACACCATCAGGAATGTCGTCATCTATCGCCGCACCGGCGGCAATATCGCTGTCGCCGCAGGCCGTGACCTCTGGCTGCACGAACTGGTGGCCAGCCAGGCCGACACCTGCGAACCGGAATGGGTGAATGCCGAGCATCCACTCTTCATCCTCTACACGTCGGGTTCCACCGGCAAGCCCAAGGGGGTGCAGCATGCTTCCGGCGGCTACCTGCTGTGGGCGGCCCTGTCCATGAAGTGGACCTTCGACATCAAGCCAGCCGATATCTTCTGGTGCACCGCCGACATCGGTTGGGTCACCGGCCACACCTACATTGCCTACGGCCCGCTGGCGGTGGGCGCGACGCAAGTCGTCTTCGAAGGCATCCCGACCTACCCGAACGCCGGGCGTTTCTGGGACATGATTGCCCGCCACAAGGTCAGCATCTTCTATACCGCACCGACGGCGATCCGCTCGCTGATCAAGGCAGCCGATGCCGACGCCAACGTGCATCCATCGAAATACGACCTGTCCAGCCTGCGCATCCTGGGATCGGTGGGTGAACCCATCAATCCGGAAGCCTGGATGTGGTACTACAAGAATATCGGCCACGAGCAATGCCCGATCGTCGATACCTTCTGGCAAACCGAAACCGGCGGCCACATGATTTCGCCGCTGCCGGGGGCCACCCCCATGGTGCCGGGTTCGTGCACACTGCCTTTGCCGGGCATCATGGCCGCCATCGTCGACGAGACCGGCAACGACTTGCCCAACGGACAGGGCGGCATCCTGGTGGTCAAGCGTCCTTGGCCGGCGATGATCCGCACCATCTGGAACGACCCCGAGCGCTTCAAGAAGAGTTACTTCCCGGAAGAATTTGGCGGCAAGCTTTATCTGGCGGGCGATGGCGCCATCCGCAACAAGGAGTCCGGTTACTTCACCATTACCGGGCGCATCGACGATGTGCTGAACGTCTCAGGTCACCGCATGGGGACCATGGAAATCGAGTCGGCGCTGGTGGCCCATCCGCTGGTGGCGGAAGCGGCCGTGGTCGGCAAGCCTGACGAGACGACGGGTGAGGCGATCTGCGCTTTCGTGGTGCTGAAGCGTTCGCGTCCGAGCGGCGAGGAAGCCAGGCAGATCGCCAAGGAATTGCGGGACTGGGTGGCCAAGGAGATCGGTCCGATCGCCAAGCCGAAGGAGCTGCGCTTCGGCGACAACCTGCCCAAGACCCGTTCCGGCAAGATCATGCGGCGGCTGTTGCGCGTCTTGGCCAAGGGCGAAGAAATTACCCAGGATATCTCGACCCTGGAGAACCCCGCGATCCTCGAGCAATTGGCGCAGACCAATTGATCGAGGCGCCCCGAAGGGGCGGCGGGGTTCCGGTGCAGGCTAACTTGCGCCTGGCGCAAGTTAAGCCGCGAAGCGGCGGCCGAAGCCAAAATCCGGCGATCCTGGAACAGTTGAAGTAGTCGCTGTAGGCAATCGTCCTGCGTGTTGTAGTCATCAATCATATTGGAGGCAAGTATGTCTCAGTCCCCAAAAGCGGGTCGTCGGTCAAGCTGTGAAATAGAAAGGCCGACCAAAGAACAGGTAAGAAGCTGGATGGTGGAGCGCTTGGCGCGGCCCTCGCCTCTGCCGTCGCTGGAACAGATCCGGCGCGATCTTGGCTGGAAAATGGCAGAAAAGCTTGGCGCTAAAACGCCGCTGATGCAGCCATGGCGGTTTGCTGAAAATTGTGCAGACTGATAACGAGCCCACATTTTCAGGAACCATTCATGTCGACGGGATATTCAGGCCTCAACCATGCATTGCGTGAACCACTTGCGGCTGAAGCGCATTCACGGCCATCCATGCGTCTGCAGGCGCCGGAAAGCCTGACGCACCTGGCGGTGTATGCCGGCGAAGATGCCGGCACCAGCGGCAGAAACGCTGCTGCTCAGCATGCATTGCTGGTATCGCTATGCGGGCATTTTGGCGTGGCAGGGCCGGCTGCCAATGCCAGGCATTTTTTTCACGACTTCGGTCACTTTCGGCTCAAGTGGGAATGTCATACCGAATTCGCGACTTACACTTTCGCGAAAAAAATTGACCACAGTTTGCCGATGGTCGCGGCATTTCAGCAGATGCCGATAGCTTATGTGCCGAAAAAATGGCTGGCTAGCCTCCAGGGAAAAACCATGGTGGCGGCCCATATGGTGCTGGCTTCAATGGCTTCTTCGCAGAATGTTGCCGTTTTCGAGACGCCGGACGTATTTGAAGGCATGCTGCTGGTCGGTAGCCAAGTCGTGCAAGGCGCCCAGGTCTGGACTGATTTCCTGATTCAGTCAGACGGCTTTTCCCGTTTTGTCGTGCAGGACTTTGGCTTGCGCGAACAGGAGGCAGGGCTGCTGGTGCAGCGTGTGCTGGAAATTGAAACCTACCGCATGATGGCCCTGCTGGGACTGCCCCATGCGCAGCGCGCCATTCCTGCCTTGAACGCGATCGAGGGGGAATTGGCGCAATTGACTGCCGCCATGGTGGACACGGATGCGGCGATTGCTGATGCAATCGCCTGTTCGCTACCCGACAGTGCTGATGTTGAGCAATCCTTGTTGCGCCAAATTACCGGGCTAGCTGCACGCATGGAAAAATTGTCGCTCAATAACAGTTATCGTTTTTCTGCCTCGCAGGCGTATGTGCGACTGGTGCATGCCCGCATCGAGGAAATGCGTGAAGCACGCATCGACGGGGTGCCCACGGTGGCGGAATTCATGGATCGGCGCCTGGCGCCGGCAATGAATACCTGTGCATCGACTGCGCAGCGACAGGAGGCCTTGGCTGCGCGGATCGCTCACACCAATGACTTGTTGCGCACGCGCGTCGGCATCGTCCAGGAGCAGCAGAACCGGAAGATACTGCAATCGCTTAACCGGCGCGCCGAACAGCAATTGCGTCTGCAACAGGCAGTAGAAGGACTGTCAGTGGTGGCAATTACCTACTACCTGGCAGGCTTGTTGAACTACCTTGGCAAGGCAGCCAAGACCGCAGGCTGGCCGATCACCCCCGACCTCGCGACCGGGTTCCTGGTACCGGCAATCGCCGCAGGCGTCTGGCTTGGGCTCTGCCGGATGCGCAGAAAATTGCATGGAACGTGACTTGGGACTTTGAATAGAATGAATTTCGCAAATCCGGGCGTCAGCGCCCGTCTCGTCATCAGTTTTGGCGTCATACTGTCGGGCCTTGCGGGATTATTGATCGTTGCAGTGAAAAACGTCGCCGTCGAATACGGTGACGTGGCCGCCCTATCCATGCTTGGCCTGGGATTTGCGATGTTGTTGGCGGGTGTTGCCACTGCATGGTGGTGTTGCCGCGGCATTGTGCAGCCATTGAGGGACGTTACAGCGCTCGCCAAGCGCATGGCGACCGGCGACTTGAGCTTGCCATTTGTCGCCGGATCCGGCAGTGAGCTGGGAGAGTTGCAAGCTTCCCTGCAAGAGATTAATGAGCGCATGTTCAAGATCACGGCGAGAATTCGCAATGGCACGATTGCCGTTGGCGGCACCTCCAACTTGATCACCAGCGACAATAGCGCCTTGTCGGCACGTTCCGAATTACAGGCGAGTGCGCTGCAGCAGACCGTGTCATCGCTTGAACGGATGACATTGACTGTCAGACAGAATGCCGATAATGCCCTCAAAGCGGACGCTCTGGTGGCAACTGCGGAAGATTCTGCGGGCAGGGGCGAGCAGGTCGTGGGTGACGTGATCCATACCATGGGAGCGATCAGCGAAAGCGCGAAAACAATCGCCACCATTATTGGCGTGATCGACAGCATCGCCTTCCAGACCAATATCCTGGCATTGAATGCGGCAGTGGAAGCGGCCCGTGCCGGCGAACGGGGGCGGGGTTTCGCCGTCGTGGCCAGCGAGGTGCGTTCCCTGGCGCAACGCTCGGCTGCCGCAGCGCGCGAAATTGCATTGCTGATTAGCGATTCGGTCGAAAAGGTCGAATCCGGAGAAAAATTGGTGGAAGAGGCTGGCCGGACCATGCGCGAAATCGCCGCCAGTGTGAATCGGGTCGCAGGCCTGATGAGCGAGATCAGCGCGGCCAGCGCCGAGCAAAGCGCCGGCATTGCCGAACTCAGCCGCGCCGTGGTGCAGATCGGCGGCATGGCCCGGCAAAATGCGGTCCTGGTCGATGTGGCGACACGTACTGCTGCCAGTTTGCATGAGCAGGCAGTGTCGCTGTCGCAGTCGGTATCGATTTATAAGCTGGGGGAGCGCGAATACGCCAACGCCGACGAGGCCAGGGAAATGGTCGAAGCTGGCGTGGATTTCGTACGCACCCATGGCAGTAATGCCTTCGTCGCCGATGTTTGTAAGCAGGAAAAGAGCCAATTCATTGATCGCGATCTGTACTTGAGCGTATACGACCTCAATTACATATTTGTCGCCAATGGCGCCAATCCGCGTCTGGTCGGGGTCGACGGCAAGAACCTCAGGGACAGCGACGGCAAGCTATTTGTCGTCGAGATCGTCAATATGGCCAAGAGCGGCGGCAGCGGCTGGGTAGACTACAAATGGCCGCATCCTTTGACCAAAGAAATCCAGTCCAAATCGGTTTATCTGGAAATTGTGGATGAGCTGGTTATTTCTTGCGGCTTTTATCGTAATTGATAGCCCCCGGGTAAAAGTGTTCCTGCATGTGACAGTCGCTCCAAATTGGAACAGATGCTTTGTGCAATTCTAAAAAAATAATACGGCACCGAAGCTGATGCTGCGAAAAATAAGCGATTCTCATCATATTTTCCCTATACGCGGCACACGCAAACTATTCGACGACTTTATTGGCTGGCATGCCGATTGCGAATAGACAGTTGAGCTCTTGATGGAAGAGCGGATTTGCCGAAACTCCCGCGAGCATGCAAGGTGAAGTACTGCAGTGGTGTCGTGGCATGTCATTACGTAACAAACATTGAGGCGACATTCAGCGTGGAAAATTTTTCAAATTATCAATGGTCAAGGTATGAACTGCTGTCGGCAATTCAAGACAAGCAGTTCGTGCCTTATTTTCAGCCGAAAATCGACCTTGTTTCCGGCCTTCCCGTATGCAGTGAAACATTGGCACGCTGGATACATCCCGATCGGGGTATTCTGCCGCCCAGCCAGTTTATCGAGTTGATGGAGCGGATGGATCTGATCGATCAATTGACTGATAGCTTGCTGCATCAATTGTTGGAGTACGTACAGGACAGCAATGAATGCTGCGCGGAGATTGGATTTGCGATCAATATCTCGCCCCTCACCTTGGGAAAAGCGCATATGGCAAATCATATCTGCTCGCTGGTGAAATCCTATGGTGTTGCTTGTGAGCGCATTACGATTGAAGTGACAGAAACCGCCTGTTCCAAAGACTTTGCCAGCCTGCTTGCCTCACTGGATCGTCTGCGCACGCAAGGCTTTGGCATTTCTGCTGATGATTTTGGCGTTGGCTATTCCTCCTTGCAGGAACTGAATCGCATGCCGTTTACGGAAATCAAGATTGACCGCATGTTTGTGGGCGGCATAAGCAATAATCAAAAATCGCAAGCCATTCTGGAATTTGTTGTGCAACTGGCCGATCGATTGCATATGCGCACCGTGGCAGAGGGCATTGAAACAAGAGGCGAGCTGGAATTTGTTCAGGCATTGGGCTGCAGTCAGGGACAGGGATTTTATCTGGGCAGTCCGATGACGTATCCGGATTTGCAGGATTACCTGAATGCGACTGCATCTCCTGAAATGGCTGGTTTCACTGATCTTCAATATTGCCGAGGGTAGCGCTCCTGCGATAGATGGTGTTGCGCGATACACCCAATGCCCGGGCGGTGGCCGATACATTGCCGCCATGCGTTGCGAGGGTTTTCTGGATTAGCGACAATTCAACATCTTCCAGCTTGACCCCTGCTGCGCCATTCAATGGCGCGGCGGCCTTGTTCTGCGTCTGTGCCATGGCGATATCGTCCAGAAAATCGTCCGGCAAATGCTCGTAGCGGATTTCATGATCATCGTCAGTCATCAGCATTGCCGTGCGCAACAAATTGATTAACTGGCGGAGATTGCCGGGCCACTTGTGCTGCTTGAATAACTGCATGATGGCAGGCGATACCGTATAGCAGACTCCGTCATCCTCATGGGAAAGCAGTTTTTCAATCACTACGCCAAGGTCAGTACGTTCGCGCAGCGGCGGCAGCTTTACCACAAGACCGTTCAGACGATAATACAGATCTTCGCGAAATGCGTTTTTGGCAATCAGGTCGCGCAAATTACGGTGCGTGGCACAGATCAGCGCCACGTTCACCGGGATGGATTTGCTGCTGCCCAGGGGCGTCACCATGCGCTCCTGCAGCACGCGCAACAGGCGCGCCTGCAGGCTCAGGGGCATGTCGCCGATTTCATCCAGGAACAGCGTGCCGCCGTTTGCCTGCAGGATCTTGCCGACGCTGCCTTTCTTGCGGGCGCCGGTGAAGGCACCGTCTTCATAGCCGAACAATTCGGATTCAATCAGGGTTTCGGGAATCGAGGCGCAATTGACGGCAACGAAGGGGCCGTTTGCGCGCGGCGAATCATTGTGGATGGCTTGCGCCAGCAATTCCTTGCCGGTGCCGGTTTCGCCAGTCACCAGTATCGCGATATCGCGTCCAATCACTTTCTGGAGCTTGGCGATCAGCGCCGCAATTTGCGGATCGCCAGTGTTCAGGTCGTCCAGGCCGGCCCGATGCCGGACATTCCGGGCCAATGACTGCACCACGGGCAATTGCTGCGGTGCGCGTTCATTACTGGTAACGTGTTGGAACACCGGGTTCGATACATGCATTTCTGCCTTTGCATACACGCGTACGCCACTGTGCAGGCACAGATTGAGCACGCCAGGTGTGGCGGTGCGGTAATGATCGAACAGGGCTGACACCGGCAAACCAAAAAGCGAGCTGAAGGTATGTGTCTTTAACGCATTCAGTGACAGACCGAGTTGAAACAGACCGCAGCGATTGGCAGCTAAAAAGCGCCCGCCAGGCGTAAAGGAAGCGATGCCTTCCATCAAGGTGCCGATGAATTCCGGCCGGCTGTGAAAATGCAGCGTGATGGCATCCTGATAGGAAGTTGAAAACACCTGATTTTCAATCATTTGCGCTGACATGCGTACCAGCGCCATGGTGTGCTTATGGTAACTATGCTGCTCGCCAGACACGTCCAGTACACCGATGACATTACCGATTGGATCGAAGATTGGTGCTGCGGAGCAAGTAAGAAAATTATGGGCAGACAAGAAATGCTGATTCGCGTGTACCAATACCGCCGCCTGTTCGGCGATGGCGGTGCCGATGGCATTGGTGCCCTTGCTTTCCTCCGACCAGGGGACGCCCTGCTGCAGCGCGACCCGGTTGGCTTTTTCCAGAAAATCGGCGTCGCCCAGCGTGCGCACGATCACCCCATTGGCATCTGTCAGGATAACCATGTTATGGGTATTGATGATTTGCTCGTACAAGGTTTCCATGACGGGCAACGCATGCGTACACAAAACCCGGTTTTTTTCGTTGATTATCGAAAAATCTGCACGACTTACCGGACTAAAGTCGGAATGAATGTTTTCGCTTAATCCAAATCCCGCCGAGCGCTGATGTGAATCTTCGATGATCTTGTCATAGCTGTTTGGTGGAAACAGAACGCTGGAAGAAGCCGTTGCGTGCCCGACAAGCGCATTTGCTACGGTGGATGAAGCGGCGGCTAGTTCGGAGCCGCCTTTGGAAACTTGTCTCATTTTCAGCCTCTCATCATTCCCAGGAGAATGAAGTGTCATTTACAGACAATTTAATAATGTGGCACTGCTTCATAATAGCGCAATGGTGCGCAGTTTCGCACTGTTAACGGGCTGTGAACCAAAGATTTTTAGCGCTGTTTTTTGGCAAAGAATTTTGAAGGTGCATGCCCAAAAGTTTTCTTGAACATCGCCGAAAATGCGGACTGGCTGGCATAGCCGAGTTCGGCTGCCACCCGCGACATCGGCACGCCGCGCGTAATCATCGCGGCGGCATGTGCCAGGCGCATTTGCCGGCGCCATTGCCCGAAACTCATTTTCAATTCCTGCTCGAAAAGCCTGGCCAGGGTCCGCTCGGACGCACCGACCTGGCGCGCCCCTTCTTCCAGCGTGGCAAATGCAGAAGGTGCATCGATCAGCAGGCTGCACAACGCGCGCAATCGCTTGTCGTTCGGCAGCGCTATGCGCATCGGCAATGTCGTGGCATTGCCCAGTTCATCCAGGAGCAACGCCGACAGCAGCGATTCGCGTTGCGAGTCGCCGTCGGCCTGTTCCAGCGCGACGATCAATTCCCGCAACAGTGCCGATACATCGATCACCTGGCATTCATCTTCCGTCAATGGCGCAGCGCCGGCATGCACATAGATGGCGCGCAGCTTTGCCATTTCCAGGGTGACGACTTCATGGATGACGTCAGGCGGAATCCAGATCGCCCGCAAGGGCGGCACGATCCAGCTGCTGTCGGCGACGGTGACCCGGATCACGCCTTCCAGTGCATACGTGACCTGGCCCCAGCCGTGGCGATGTGCGGCCAGCGTTTCCGAGGCCGCCAGGTTGCGTGCGACCATTCTGACCGGACGTCTGGCGGTCGGCGTCATGCCCGGCAGGTGCAGTCGGGTATGGTTGACAGGTTGGATGGGCATTGATGAAGGGGTGTCTTAAAATCGATAAAAAATGTCATGTTATCTTAAAACAGACGCGCAAATTTTGCCTACACTTGCCCCATCTTCACTTCAATACCTGAACATGACAGCCATTGCCGCTCCCTCCCTGCGCCAGGACGCCCAGGTGATTGCCCTGGTGGGCGTCGCCCACGGCGTATCGCATTTCTTCCACTTGATCCTGGCACCGCTGTTTCCATGGCTGAAGCGGGCCTTCAGCCTGTCGTATGCCGAGCTCGGGCTGCTCATGACAGTTTTTTTTGTGGTGTCGGGCATCGGCCAGGCGCTTGCCGGTTTCGTGGTCGACCGGGTGGGTGCCCGCGCCGTCCTGTTTTCCGGCATGGCATTGCTGGGCTTGTCGGCGCTGGCGCTGGCGACCGCACAAAACTACCCGATGCTGCTGGCCGGCTCGATGCTCGCCGGGCTGGGCAACAGCGTGTTCCATCCTGCCGACTTTACGCTGCTGAACAAGCGGGTTTCTGCCGGCCGTCTCGGCCATGCATTCTCGGTGCACGGCATTTCCGGCAATCTGGGGTGGGCGGCTGCGCCGGTTTTCCTGGCTGGTATTGCCGGTATTGCCGGCTGGCGCACCGCCCTGGTGGCTGCTGCCTTGGTACCGTTTGCCTGGCTGGCGGTGCTGTTCGCCTACCGCGGCATTCTCGCAACGGAGCATGGCCTGACCGCGGCTGCCGGCAAGCATGCCGGCGCGCCGCAGCAGGAGGGCGGGGCGCTGGGCTTCATCCGCCTGCCGGCAGTCTGGATGTGCTTTGCCTTTTTCTTCATTACCGCCATGGCGCTGGGCGGCATCCAGAGTTTTTCCGCCGCCGGCCTGCGCGATCTGTACGACATGTCGCTGGCCTCGGCCACTGTCGGCCAGACTGCCTATATGCTGGCGTCCGCCGCCGGCATGGTGTGGGGCGGTTTCCTGGCGTCGAAGGCGGCGCGCCATGACCGTACCATTGCGATTGCCTTTGCCGCGTCGGGGGTGTTTTCGCTGTTGATCGCTGCTGCGCTGGCGCCGGGCTGGATGGCCGTGCTGCTGATGGGGGCGGTAGGTTTTGGCGCTGGCGTCGCCGGCCCCTCGCGCGACTTGCTGATCCGCGCGGCAGCGCCCAAGAATGCCACCGGGCGTGTGTATGGCGTCGTCTATTCCGGCCTGGATATCGGCTTGGCCGCAGGACCTCTGCTGTTCGGCGCGCTGATGGATGCGCACCATCCTGCACTGGTATTCGTGCTGATCGGCGTGTTCCAGATCCTGGCGATCCTGACTGCGGTGAATGTCGGCAGCAATACCGCAAGGCGCGCCGCCGCTGCCCAGGCCGCATGAACTGGCTTACAATTCCCGCATGATCATTTTTTCAACGGGAGAAATCAATGAGTTTTGCCACCTGCGATATTTGCGACGCCAATGAAGACAAGCTGGCCGCCGGCACCCTGGCGGTGCTGCCGCCGGTCTTCAAATCCTTCGGCAAACGGCCGGCCTTTGCCGGCCCGTCAAGGACGCTGAAGGTCTTCGAGGATAACGTGCTGGTGCGCGCCGCCCTGGAAACCCCGGGCGAGGGGCACGTGCTGGTGGTCGATGGCGGCGGCAGCCTGCGCTGCGCCCTGGTGGGCGGCAACCTCGGCATGCTGGCCGAGAAAAACGGCTGGGCCGGCATTCTCGTCAACGGCTGCATCCGCGACTCCGAAGAAATCAATGGCTGCGATATCGGCGTGCGCGCGCTGGCCACGCATCCGCAGCGCAGCATTCGCAAGGGTGTGGGCGAGAAGGACTTGCAGGTATCGATCGCCGGCGTGACTGTCAAACCGGGCGACTGGATCTACGCCGATGCCGACGGCGTGCTGGTATCGGCGGCCAAGCTGGCCTGAACGGCTGGAAGGTTTTTCCTGAAACTCAGACGGCGTCGGACTGGGCTTCGGCTTCCAGCGCCGCAACGTCGATCTGGTAATCGCGGCCATGGGCTTCCAGTCGCCTGATCTTGCCTTCCCTGAGGAAGGCATTGATGATGCGGCTGGCGGTTTCCACCGTCATGCCCAGCATCGAGCCGATATCTTCCAGCGTAAACAAGACTGAATTTTCCGGATTGACGGTGTCGCGCATCTTCAGGAGCAGACGCGCGATGCGCACCCGCGCCGAGCCGTTTGCCAGTTCGGCGAACCAGTGGTCAGCGTCGGATAGCGCTGCATGCCATTGTTCCAGGACGCGGCGGTGCAGAATGGGCGATTCGCGGTCGAGCCTAGCCATCACGTCCAGCGGGATGCGGCAAGCCACCACAGGGGTAATGGCGATGGCGTCGTGCCCGTACTGCGAATGCACCATGGCTTCCAGGCCGACGGTGTTGCCGGGCCGGAGCACGCGCACGATGCGCTGGGTGCCATCGGGATTGATGCGGTTGAGCTTGACCATGCCGCTGCGGATGGAATAGAGGCCATTGACGTCATCCCCCTGTAAAAACAGGGAAGTGCCGGCGGGATAGCGCAGGTCGTCAAACGGCGCGTGAATCCGGTTCAGCTCTGCGGCCGGCAGGTCGCCGAACAGCGCACAATCGCCCCCGCAATTGTTGCAATCGGAGCGGCCACGCCAGATTTTCGGGGGGGATGGGTTTTTCATGGATATTGCCAGGATTTGTCACAGGCTGGCCGGGATATGCCTGCGTCACTCCGTATTGTAATTGCTTGTGGCGGGTCTTGTCCGCAGCGCTATTGCCTGGTGTCTGAATTCCTGATCGGGACGGCAGGGCTATGCAATTCTTAGCACTTTTCACAATCCGAAATCACCTTCCTGTATTGTGAAAAGCAGACCGGTAAAAATTGGTGAGTGGGCGGATATTTTCAAGGATTTTATTCCGCAATCCGAAAAACAATATTTAAGTCTTTGAATTTAAATGATTTAAATTTAGTTATATGTCTTATATAAGACCTTGTTGCCCCGCAAGAAAAGGAATATGATTTTTCTCAGCAGGTTTCACTTTACTCGTAACACCGTTTAACTCAGGAGAATGACAATGGCAACTCGTGAACAGCAAATCGCGGCACTGAAAAAAGACTGGGCAGAAAACCCACGCTGGAAAAGCGTCAAGCGTAACTACACCGCAGAAGACGTCGTCCGTCTGCGCGGCAGCATCCAGCCTGAGTACACGCTGGCCAAGAACGGTGCCGAAAAACTGTGGGCCAAGGTCAACGGCGGTGCGAAGAAAGGCTATGTGAACGCGTTCGGCGCGATCACTGCCGGTCAAGCCATGCAACAAGCCAAGGCTGGCCTGGAAGCCGTGTACCTGTCTGGCTGGCAAGTCGCCGCCGACGGCAATACTTCCGAAACCATGTACCCGGATCAATCACTGTACGCCTACGATTCGGTGCCGACCATGGTTCGCCGCATCAACAATACCTTCAAGCGCGCTGACGAAATCCAGTGGTCGCGCAACATCAACCCGGGCGACGCCAATTACGTCGACTACTTCCTGCCGATCGTCGCTGACGCGGAAGCCGGTTTCGGCGGCGTGCTGAACGCTTTCGAACTGATGAAGAACATGATTGCTTCCGGCGCTGCCGGCGTGCACTTCGAAGATCAGCTGGCTGCCGTGAAGAAGTGCGGCCACATGGGCGGCAAGGTGCTGGTGCCAACCCAGGAAGCCATCGAGAAACTGACCGCTGCGCGTTTCGCCGCCGACGTCATGGGCGTGTCGACCATCGTGCTGGCCCGTACCGATGCTGAAGCGGCCAACCTGATCACTTCCGATCACGATGCCAACGACAAGCCTTTCCTGACCGGCGAGCGCACCCAGGAAGGTTTCTACCGCGTCAAGAACGGTCTGGAACAAGCCATCAGCCGCGGCGTTGCTTACGCGCCGTTCGCTGACCTGGTCTGGTGCGAAACCGGCGTGCCTGACATCGGCTTCGCCCGCGAATTCGCCCAAGCCGTGCACGCTGCTGTGCCAGGCAAGCTGCTGTCGTACAACTGCTCGCCTTCCTTCAACTGGAAGAAGAACCTCAACGACAGCCAGATCGCTTCGTTCCAGGAAGAACTGTCGGCACTCGGCTACAAGTACCAGTTCATCACCCTGGCTGGTATCCACATCAACTGGTTCAACACCTTCCAGTTCGCCCACGCTTACGCCCAGGGCGAAGGCATGAAGCACTACACCAACATGGTGCAGGAGCCGGAATTCGCTGCCCGCGAAAAAGGCTACACCTTCGTGTCGCACCAGCAGGAAGTTGGCGCTGGCTACTTCGACGACGTGACCACCGTGATCCAGGGCGGTACGTCTTCCGTGAAAGCCCTGACCGGATCGACCGAAGAAGAGCAGTTCCACTAATCTGTCCGCGGGCGCCATCAGGCGCCCGGCAGGACGGTGAAAAGGCCGCACGGGATTTCCGTGCGGCCTTTTTGTTTCTGCGCCCCGTATAATGCGGGCAGTATCTGCAAATGCAGCCATTTACCGGACCGTCAGGCGGGGAGCCATGAAAACAACAGTCGGCAGTGACCAGGGAATTCGCGTCCGGCGCCGCGCGGTCCTGCGGCAGCTGGCTGTGGCGCCGCTGGCCGATCCGTCGGCCCGTGAAATCGTCCGTACCCGGCATCACGAGCGGCCCATGCTTATCGGTGACCAGCGGGGGCCGGCCATGATGGCGAAAGCGCCGGTGATCAACCATACCGATGCCGAACTGACCATGCTGGAAAACCTGGTCGGTCGCCGGCCGCCGTTTCAAGGTATATCTTACCCTTACCAGTCCTGATGCCGGGACGGCGCAATACGTCGTCCGGTGTCATACTTTCCCATCCTTTTTTCGTATTGCCTGATTCCCCATGCTGAGTTACCGCCACGCCTTCCATGCTGGTAATCACGCCGATGTGCTCAAACACATGGTGTTGATCCAGTTGCTGAAATACCTGAACCAGAAGGACACGCCCTACATGGTGATCGACACCCACGCCGGCGCCGGCGTGTATGCGCTCGACAGCACGCAGGCTGCAAAGAATGCCGAGTTCGATACCGGCATCGGCCGCCTGTGGGAGCGCACCGATTTGCCGGAAGCGGTGGCCGACTATGTCGGCCTGGTCAAGGCCATGAACCCGAGCGGCAAGATGCGCTATTACCCCGGCTCGCCGTACTGCGCCGAAAAGACCATGCGCGAGCAGGATCGCCTGCGCCTGTTCGAGCTGCATTCGAACGAGGTGAAAATCCTGCACGAGAATTTCCACAAGCTGGAGGCGCACGCGGCGGCCCAGGGGCAGCGGCCAACGGTGCGCGGCAAGCGCGTCATCGTGCAAAAGGCCGATGGCTTCGATGGCCTGAAGGCCCTGTTGCCGCCGCCATCGCGGCGCGGCCTGGTGCTGATTGATCCCCCCTATGAAGTCAAGCAGGATTACCGGCGCGTGGCCGATACCGTGGCTGATGCCCTGACGCGTTTTTCCACGGGCACCTATGCGGTGTGGTATCCGGTACTGCAAAGGCCGGAATCGCGCCAGTTGCCGGAGAAATTGAAACGCCTGCCCGCCAGCGGCTGGCTGGACGTGACCCTGTCGATCGGCGCCCCGGCGCCCGACGGCTTCGGCTTGCGCAGCAGCGGCATGTTCGTACTGAACCCGCCCTGGACCCTGGCGCCCCTGTTGCGGCAATTGATGCCGTGGCTGGTCGAGGCCTTGGGAGAGGACAGCGGCGCCCGCTTCACCCTGGAAACCGGGGATGCGCCGGCAGCGCCCAAAGGCGGTGGCGCTCGGCGCAACTGAGACGTGCCCCTTGCGGGCGCTGCTGTCGTCCCGGGATTTGATACTGGCGGTAACTTCTTTTAAGCAACTGCGGTATATGCCGACTGATTTGGAAGTACAATAAAGAAAATTCTAGATGGAAATGTAATTCCATTCTGAATTGTTTATCTGACACTCTCAAGCAAAGGCAGCCTCCCGATGATCCCGGATGCGTCCAATATGAGCGCGGCGGTGGCACAGCATGCCAGGGAATTCTTTTTGGCACGCCAACCCATTCTGGACCGGAACCAGCATCTGGTGGCTTACGAATTGCTGTTCCGCGCGGCCGCTGTCGGGCCTGCCAATGTCGTCGACCATGTCGCCGCCACGGCGATGGTGATGGCGCACGTCGCCGAGCTGGGCCTGGAAAACGTCGTCGGGGATTCGCTCGGTTTCGTCAACATCGATGCGGATGTATTGATGAGCGATTTCATTGGTTTTTTGCCCGCTGACAAGGTGGTTCTGGAAATTCTCGAAACCGTCCAGGTCACGCCGGCGATCATCGAACGGATCAAGGAACTGGGACAGGCTGGCTACCAGTTTGCGCTGGACGATGTAGTGGTGCAATCTGAGGATGTTCGCCAGTTATTGCCGTTGGTGCAGTTCATCAAAATCGATATCGCCGGCCTGCAGCCCGACACGCTGCGCAGTCTTGCCACTGAGCTCAAGCAGAGTGGTAAAAAGCTGCTGGCGGAAAAAGTCGAGACCCCCGCGGAATTCCAGGTTTGCCTGGATCTTGGCTTCGATTATTTTCAGGGATATTACTTCGCCAGACCGCTGATCCTGAGTGGAAAAAAGCTCTCGCCCTCGCAACTGGCAATTGTCCAATTGATGAGCCAGATTGCTGCGGATGAAGACAGCATGGCGCTGGAACACACCATCAAGCATGATGTCCCGCTTTCGCTGAATTTGCTGCGGCTGGTGAATACTGCAGGCGTTGGTGCTGGCCGGCATATCGAGTCGGTAGGGCAGGCCTTGATGGTGCTTGGTCGCGTGCAATTGCAGCGCTGGCTGCAAATCCTGCTGTATGCCGGGGCCGGACATGGCGAGAGCCTGAAATCGCCCTTGCTGGTGCTGGCCACCACGCGCGGCAGGCTGCTGGAATTAATGACGCAAAAGCGCTTTCCAGGCAAGCGGGCGCTGAGCGAGAAATCTTTTACGGTCGGCATCATCTCACTCATGGATGCCCTGTTCGGCTTGTCCATGGAGCAGGTGCTCGAGCAACTGGCCGTGGCGTCGGAAGTTCGCGAAGCCTTGCTGTACCGGCGCGGGGAATTAGGCGACATGCTCAAGCTGGCCGAATATATCGAGCGCATCGAACAGGCCTGGCCACTGTTGCCCCCGCTCATGCGCAAGCTGGGCTTGTCGCCCCAGGACCTTGCCGAACTGCAGGTGCACGCCTTCCGCTGGGCCAACAGCATTGCCGACGCCAAGCAGTGAGCTGGCGCGGCCCGCGGGCACTATAATGACTGCCATGAACAAGGCATTTGTCAAAGAAACCGATGGCGACGACGACGAACTCGACGCCGCCATGCCGCCGATTCCCGCCGGCGCGAAAAATTACATTACGCCTGCCGGCTACCGCCGCATCAAGGACGAGCTGTTGCAGCTGATCGATGTCGAGCGGCCGGAAGTGGTGCGCATCGTGCACTGGGCGGCTTCCAACGGCGACCGCTCGGAGAATGGTGACTACATCTACGGCAAGCGGCGCCTGCGCGAGATCGACCGCCGCATCCGCTTCCTGACCAAACGCATGGACCTGGCGGAGGTGGTCGATCCTGGCGTCCACCATGGTTCGGACCAAATATTCTTCGGCGCCACCGTCACTTACCAGAACCAGGCCGGCGCCGAACATACCGTGACCATCGTCGGCATTGACGAACTCGATCCCCTGAATGGCAGGATCAGCTGGATCTCCCCGGTGGCGCGCGCCCTGACCAAGGCGCGCGAGGGCGAGCTGGTGACGCTGAAAACCCCGGGCGGGGTGGAAGAACTGGAAATATTGGAAGTCAGCTACCCGGCCAGGAGCTAGTCAGAGCCAGGCTCAACCGCGCTCGCGCATGATGCGGGCGACGTGGGGAATGCGGCGGATATTGCGCAGCAGGCGCGCCAGGTGCACCCGGTCTTCCACCTGGATGGTGAATTTCAGCTGGATCATCAGCTGGTCCTTGTCGCCATCCATGGCAACATAGGTGATGTTGGCATCGGATTCGCCAATTTCGGCGGCAATCCGCGCCAACATGCCGCGTTCGTTCTTGACCAGCACCATGATGCGGCAATCGAAGCGGCGGTTCAGTTCCGGTCCCCAGGCCACATCGATCCAGCGCTCCGGTTCCTTGGCACGGCTGCGTTTGCCCTGGTCGCAATCAAGCGCATGCACGATCAGGCCCTGGTCGCGCCGCAACTGGCCCTGCAGGCCGTCGCCGGGAATCGGCATGCAGCAGGGCGCAAGCTGCACGGAGGCTCCTTCATTGCCGTAGATAACCACGGGGGCTGGCTTGTTCTGGATCGCTTCGCCCTGGGCATTGAGCGCCACCACGGCTGGCGACTCGCTTTCCACCAGCCCGAGGATGTGGCGCGCCACCAGCGCCGCCATGCGCTTGCCCACGCCGATATCGGCGTGCAATTCTTCCATCGACTTGGCGCTGGATTCGTTCAGGATCCGTTCCACCAGCGCAGGCGGCAGCTCGGGGTCGAGCTTCAGGATGATCAGGGCCTGGTTCAGCAGGCGCCGGCCGAGTTCAGTCGATTCGGTCAGGTTGATGGTGCGCAGGTGGTGGCGGATCGCCGAGCGAGCCTTGCCGGTGCGCACGAAGGTCAGCCAGTTCGGGCTCGGGCGCGAAGTCGGCGAGGTGATGATTTCGACAATGTCGCCGTTGTGCAATTCCGAGCGCAGTGGTGCCTGTTCGTGGTTGATCTTGACCGCAATGGCCTGGTCGCCGACGTGGGTGTGGATAGTGTAGGCGAAGTCGAGCGCGGTGGCGCCGCGCGGCAGCGCGATGATCTTCGATTTCGGCGTAAACACATAGACGGAATCCGGGAACAGGTCGACCTTGACGTGTTCCAGGAACTCTGCCGAGTCGCCGGTCTGCTTCTGGATATCCAGCAGAGATTGCAGCCAGGCGTGGGTGCGCTGCTGCAGGTCGGTCAGGCTCTCTTCCTCGCTCTTGTAGAGCCAGTGGGCGGCGACCCCGGATTCGGCCACGCGGTGCATTTCCTGGGTGCGGATCTGGAATTCCACCGGGGTGCCATAGGGGCCGATCAGGGTGGTGTGCAGCGACTGGTAGCCGTTGAGCTTGGGGATTGCGATGTAATCCTTGAACTTGCCGGGCATCGGCTTGTACAGTGCGTGCAGGGTGCCCAGCGCGACGTAGCAGTTGGCAAAGCTGTCGACCACGATGCGAAAGCCATAGACGTCCAGCACCTGCGAAAACGACAGGTGCTTGCTGTGCATCTTGCGATAGATGCCGTACAGGGTTTTTTCGCGGCCGTACACCTGCACCTGCAGGCCGGCCGCGGCCAGCGTGTTCTTCACCGCTTCGAGAATCTTGCCGACCACTTCGCGGCGGTTGCCGCGCGCGGCTTTGACGGCCTTGGACAGGGTGCGGTAGCGCAGCGGATGCAGGTGCGCGAACGCCAGTTCCTGCAGTTCGCGATAGATGTTGTTCAAGCCCAGCCGGTGCGCGATCGGCACGTACACTTCCATGGTCTCGCGGGCGATGCGGCGCTTCTTTTCCGGCGCCATCACGCCCAGCGTGCGCATGTTGTGCAGGCGGTCGGCCAGCTTGACCAGGATCACGCGCACATCGCGCGCCATGGCCAGCAGCATCTTGCGGAAATTTTCGGCCTGGATCTCGACCTGGCTCTGGAATTCGATCTTGTCGAGCTTGGACAGGCCATCGACCAGCGCGGCGACCGGGGCGCCGAAGCGTTCGATCAGTTCTTCCTTCTTGACGTCCTGGTCTTCCATGACGTCGTGCAGGAGTGCGGCCATGATCGCCTGCGCATCCAGTTTCCAGTCGGCGCAGATCTCGGCCACCGCGATCGGGTGCGAAATGTAGGGTTCGCCGGACTTGCGCATCTGCCCCAGGTGCATCTCGTCGGAGAAGCGGTAGGCTTCCTTGACCTTTTTCAGGTCGGACGGGTTCAGGTAGGCGGAGAGCTTGGCGGAAAGTTCAGTGATCGAGGCCACGCCGCTGGCGGCGGGGGCAGGCTCGGCCGCGCCTGCAGGATGCGCGGCCGAGCGTCTGGCTGCTGCGCGCTTGGCAGCAGTTGTCGGCGTTGAATCTGCAGGCGTCAGGTTCATGGCAGGGCGTCAGCCCATGGCAGAAAACAGCATAGGGCTGTCAGTTCCTCAGCTCGGTACCTTTTTCAGCATTTCGATGCCGACCTTGCCGGCGGCGATTTCGCGCAGGGCCACTACGGTCGGCTTGTCCTTGGCGTCGACTTTCGGGGTGTGGCCTTGCAGTAACTGGCGTGCGCGGTAAGTCGCGCACAGGGTCAGCTGAAAACGGTTGGGGATCTGTTTCAGGCAATCTTCGATGGTGATACGGGCCATGTTTACTCCTAAATCGGGTTAGCTCAAAGCGGTATGGATGCCCAGCTGGGTGAACAGGGAAGCGTTGCGTGCTGCCTGTTGCGCGAAGCGGCAACGTGCCGCCTTGATAATTGCGGTCAACTCTGACAAAGCAGTTGCAAAGTCTTGATTAATAATAACATATTCAGACTCGGGGGCGTGAGCGATTTCCCCGCCGGCGGCCAGAATGCGGCGCGTAATCACGTGCGGCTCATCCTGGCCGCGCTTGTGCAGGCGCTCTTCCAGCGCCTGGATCGAGGGTGGCAGGATGAAGATGCCGGTCGCGTTCGGGAACTGCTTTTTCACCTGTTGCGCGCCTTGCCAGTCGATCTCCAGCAGGATATCGGTGCCGGCCTGCATCTGTTCGGCGATCTGGATGCGCGAAGTGCCATAGTAATTGCCATGGACTTCGGCCGATTCCAGGAATTCGCCGGCGTTGCGCTTGACAAGGAAGTCTTCCGCGGAAGTGAAGAAATATTCGCGGCCGTGTTGCTCGCCCGGGCGCGGTTGCCGGGTGGTGTATGAAATCGACAGCTTGATTGCCTTGTCTTGTGCCAGCAGGGCATTGACCAGGCTGGATTTGCCGGCGCCGGAGGGGGCGACGACCATGAACAGGCTGCCGGCGGTTGCGGGGGCGTGGGGCATGAAATTCCTTGAGTAATGTTTTTCCAGAATAATCCCTGGGCGCGATTATTCCAAATTTTGCACTTGTTCGCGCATCTGGTCGATCAGGAGTTTCAATTCCATCGAGGCGTCGGCCAGTTCTTTCAGCGCCGCCTTGGAGCCGAGCGTATTGGCTTCGCGGTTCAATTCCTGCATCATGAAGTCCAGGCGCTTGCCGACCGGGCCGCCTTTTTTCAGGATGTGGCGGGTTTCTTCCAGGTGCGCCGCCAGCCGCGCCAGTTCTTCGGCGACGTCGATGCGGATGCCGTACACGGTGACTTCCTGGCGAATGCGATCGAGCGCCTCCTCGCGAGTGGCGGCGGGGGAGGCAGCCGCGCCGGCTTCGTCCTGCAGCGCGAAACCCAGCGCTTCCTGCATGCGCTCGATGGCCTTCTGCTGGAACTGGGCGATGACCTGGGGCACCAGGGGCGTGATGCGCTGCACGATGTCTTGCGTGGCATCGACGCGGGCCAGGATGACGTTCTGCATGGCGGCGCCTTCGCGCGCGCGCGTTTCGATAAAGGCGTCCAGCGCCGTCGCCAGGGTGGCGAGGATATCGGCTTGCAGGGCTTCCTGGGAAATTTGCGCTTCCTCGATCACGCCCGGCCAGCGCAGCAGTTCATTGACGCTCAGGGGCGCCGCTCCCGGGAATTGCAACAGTACGCTGTCCTGCAATTGCGTCAGCGAGTTCAATAGCGCCTGGTTCAGCGCCTGCACGCCGCCTTCCGCGTGACGGCGGCCGAAACTCAGGCGGCATTCGAGCTTGCCGCGGGCGACCCGGGCCATGATGGCTTCGCGCAGGGCCGGTTCGACCGCGCGCAAGTCGTCGTTGAGCTTGAACTGCAAATCGAGAAAGCGCGAATTGACGCTCTTGAGTTCGACAGTGACGGTGCCGGCGGCGGTTTCGCGGGCGGTGACCGCATAACCGGTCATGCTATGGATAGTCAAAATGGAAACCTCGGTTTATCTTTACAAAGTATTGATTTATCCACACAATCGAAGGGATTGTGTTAAGACCAGGAAATCGGCGGGCATGAGCTTGTCACTGCGTGCAACTGAATGCCATCACATGCCAACATCGGTCTGTTCCTGATCATTTTATCGTTTCACATTGGAGACACTACTTGGCGGCCCAGAATAATGCTCCCTTGCCGGACGGCCTGGAAATTGCCGGATACCGCATTGTAAAGAAGATTGCGTCCGGCGGCTTCAGTATTGTCTATCTTGCATACGATGAAGACGGCAACGCCGTCGCCATCAAGGAGTACCTGCCCAGTTCGCTGGCGCTGCGCGAGCCCGGCGAACTGGTGCCGATCATCGCGCCGGAAAACCTGCCGATCTTCCGCATCGGCCTGAAATGCTTTTTCGAGGAAGGGCGGGCGCTGGCGCGCATCGCCCATCCGAACGTCGTCAGCGTGCTCAATTTCTTCCGCGCCAATGACACCGTCTACATGGTGATGGCGTACGAATCCGGCCGCTCGCTGCAGGAACACATCCTGCGTCGGCGCGACAAGGGCGAGCGCCCGATCGTCTCCGAACGTTTCATCCGCAAGATGTTTTCCCACGTAATGATGGGTTTGCGCGAAGTGCACACCAACAAGCTGCTGCACCTCGACCTGAAGCCGGCCAATATTTACCTGCGCGTCGATGGCACGCCGATCCTGCTGGATTTCGGCGCCGCCCGCCAGACCCTGAGGACCGATCTGCCCAAGCTTTATCCGATGTACACGCCGGGCTTCGCGCCGCCCGAGTTGTATGGCAAGGGCGGCAACCTCGGCCCCTGGACCGATATCTACAGTATTGGCGCCTCGATGTTCGCCTGCATGGTCGGTGCGCCGCCGCAGCCGGCAGACCAGCGCAAGGTATCCGACAAGATGGAAGGCCACTTGCGCAAGCTGGAAGGGATCTATTCGAGCGACTTGCTGGACGTGATTCGCTGGAGTCTCAAGCTGGATCCGCTGGAGCGGCCGCAAAGCGTGTTTGCGCTGCAAAAGGCCTTGCGTGAACCGGTGCCGGAAAAGAAGGGCAATGAAACCCTGCAGATTTTTTCGCGCAAGGTGCGCGGCTTGTTCAGCCGCTTCGGCAGGGACAAGGATGCGCTCAATACCATCCAGGATACTACGCAATACCAATAAACCATGCGATTTTCCGTCTACCAAGAAAGCCATATCGGCGGCCGCAAGGTCAACCAGGACCGGATGGGTTACAGCTTCACCCGCGATGCCTTGCTGCTGCTGCTCGCCGATGGCATGGGTGGGCATATCCAGGGCGACGCGGCGGCGACGATCGCATTGCAAACCATCGCCTCGCTGTTTCAGCGCAATGCCGACCCCTATGTGAAAAAGCCGGAGCGTTTCCTGGAAGAGAGCTTCTTTGCCGCGCATCGCGAAATCCACCGTTACCGTGCCATCAACAACCTGCCGGAAACACCGCGCACCACCATTGTCGCCTGCCTGATCCAGCATAACACCGCGTTCTGGGCGCACTGCGGTGATTCGCGCCTGTACTGGATGCGCAACGGCCAGATCCTGATGCGCACGCGCGACCATTCGCGCATCGAAACCCTGATTGCGCAGGGCAAGGTCGACGCCTCCGAGCGCGATACCCATCCCGAGCGCAACAAGCTGTTCAATTGCCTGGGCGCGCCCAGCATGCCGATCGTCGAGATTTCGCGTAACGCCAGCCTGCAGGCGGGTGACGTCATGCTGCTGTGTTCCGACGGCCTGTGGTCGATCCTGGGCGACCACCAGTTGGCGCATGTCCTGCAAAACAATACGATCGTGCGCGCGGTGCCGCAACTGGTGAACTCCGCCGCCAGCATTGCCGGCAAGACCAGCGACAACGTCACCGCGCTGGCGATGATGTGGGAAGGCGGCGATGGCGTCGACGATCCCAATTCAATCACCACCAATGTGCTGCCGCTCGGCGCTGTGACCACCACCATCGAGGCGCCGCGCCACGCCGACCTCGAAAGCGCCGATCTCTACGACGACAATGACATCGAAAGGGCGATCGAGGAAATCCGCAATGCCATCGAAAAATCCTCGAAGGTCACGGGCAAGGGATAAAATCCTGCGGTGTGTTTAAATTGACTCTGACCCCATTGAAATTATGCCAACAGAAATCCGCCCCAGCGGCCGCGCCGCCGATGTCTTGCGCGACGTGCGCCTGAGCCGTCAATACACCAAGCATGCCGAGGGTTCGGTGCTGGTCGAATTCGGTGACACCAAGGTGATCTGTACCGCCAGCATCGAGGACAAGGTGCCGGGCTTTTTGAAGGGCAAGGGGCAGGGCTGGCTGACCGCCGAATACGGCATGCTGCCGCGCTCGACCCATAGCCGCATGGACCGCGAAGCCGCCAAGGGCAAGCAATCCGGCCGCACGCAGGAAATCCAGCGTCTGATCGGCCGCTCGCTGCGCGCCGCTTTCGACCTGAACGGTTTTGGCGAACGCACCCTGCACCTGGATTGCGACGTCATCCAGGCCGACGGCGGCACCCGCACCGCCTCCATCACCGGCGCCATGGTCGCCGCCTACGACGCCTTCGCGCATCTGCTTGCGCGCCAGGCGATTGCGGCCATCCCGCTGAAGCATTTCGTCGCGGCGATCTCGGTCGGAGTGTATCGCGGCGTGCCGGTGCTGGACCTGGATTACCTCGAAGATTCGGCATGCGACACCGACATGAACGTGGTGATGACCGACGCCGGCCACTTCATCGAAGTGCAGGGCACCGCCGAGGGCGAAGCCTTCGACCGCGCCACCATGACGCGCATGCTGGACCTGGCGCAGGCCGGCATCGTCGAACTGAACCGCCTGCAGAAGCAGGTGCTGGGGCTGGCCGCCTGAGCGGGTAGCGGTGGAGCGGAAAATGCAGCGCCTTCAGGGCTGATGGTCGCGGAGCGTGATAGAATTTCGCCATGATTCATTCTCGGCCAATCAGATACATCACTGCGGCGATTGCCTGCATGGCGATCCTGATGGCCACGCTTGCGCCGTCGATTTCGCATGCGCTATCCGATGCCGGCAAGTCGCGTTCGCTGTGGGCCGAGATCTGTTCTACGGCCGGTCTGAAGCTGGTCAAGCTGGACCTCGGCTCCGAGTTACCTGCGCACAGCGAGCCGGCCAACGCCTTTGAGCATTGCCCGTTCTGCCAGGTCCATGATGGCATGCTGGCCTTGCCGCCATCCGTCTCCTTGACCTTGCCCGCCTACCAGGGCGGCTTGCCTTTCCCCTCGCTGTTTTACCAGGCGACGCGCCCGCTGTTCGTGTGGGCCAGCCCGCAATCGCGCGCACCACCCTTTCATTCCTGATCCTCGCTGAGTACTGTCGGTCCTGCTCCTGAACGGGCGTGGCCGCCGGTACTTGTCCGAACCGGAAGTCTGCCTGTCTCGGGTGCATGGCTGACGACGCATGCCATCGTCGCTGCCGGCCCTGCATGGCGCAGTCCTTCCCGCTTTCAAAAAAATCAAGGTGGCGCTGGCGTCAACCCGCCACTATCTGTGCATGCAGCGGCGTTGCCCTTGTCGTATGCATTTAAAGGAATAACATGAAAATCCGGTTTGAATGGTGTAGCCGAATTCAATTTCGCCAATTTATCAAACTATCCGGCTGGGTCGCGCCGGCGCTCTGGTCGCTTCAACTATCGCAGGCAAACGCGCAGGAGCACACGCTGCCAGCCGTGACGGTGACAGCTCAGCCTGTTGCCAGTCAGACGCTTCCTTCCATCGTGGAAGCCAAGCGGCGCATCGATACAGTTCCAGGAGGCGCCAACATTGTCGATGCGGAGCAATACAAGACAGGCCGCGTATCGACGCTCAACGATGCGCTGCAATTCTCGCCCGGGGTGTTTATCGCATCGCGTTTTGGTGCGGAGGAGGCGCGCCTGTCGATTCGCGGCTCGGGTCTGCAGCGGACATTTCACATGCGTGGCATCCAGTTGCTGCAGGATGGCGTGCCGCTCAACCTGGCCGACGGCAGCGCCGACTTTCAGGCGGTCGAGCCGCTCTCGGCGCGCTATGTCGAAGTCTATCGCGGCGCCAATGCCCTGCAGTTCGGCGCGACGACACTGGGCGGAGCGGTCAATTTCGTCAGTCCTTCCGGCATGAGTGCGCCCGCCGCGGCAGCCCGGGTCGAAGCTGGCAGCTTTGGCTACAAGCGCGCGCAAGTCGCCGCAGCCGGCAAGACCGCCTCGGCAGACTGGTTCATTGCGGGATCGCAGTTTCATCAGAACGGATTCCGTAACCATTCCCGCCAGGATACGCAGCGTATCTCGGGCAACCTCGGACTTGCGCTGACCGATGCGGTGGAAACGCGTTTCTTCATCAACGCCGTCAAAACCGATTCCGAATTGCCGGGCGCCCTGACCAAAGCGGAGATGCATGCCGATTCCAGGAAGGCCGATCCCGCCACCATCAACGGTGATCAGCATCGCGACTTTGATCTGTTGCGCTTGTCGAACAAGACAACATTCCGGATCAGTCCGGAACAGCAGATTGAAGCAGGGGCCTTTTACTCCCATAAATCCCTGTTTCATCCGATATTCCAGGTGCTGAAACAGAATTCCGACGACTACGGTATCAGCGTACGTTACATCAGTGACCAGCAATTGTTCGGGAAGAAAAACCAGCTGATCGTCGGCACCTCATTGGCCGGCGGGAAGTTGCGTGACGACCGCTTCGCCAACGTCGGCGGCCAGGCTGGCGCCCGCACGGCGCAGGCGGAGCAGCGTTCGGCAAACTACACGATCTTTGCCGAGAACCAGCATTACTTCCTGCCCGCGACCGCATTGATTCTCGGCGCCCAGGTGGTCGAGGCGCAACGCCGTCTCGACGACCGGTTCCTGTCCAACGGCGACAATAGCGTCGACAAAACCTACCGGCGCGTGTCTCCCAAAATCGGCATGCGCCATGAACTGGCAGCGGGCATGCAAGTGTATGGCAATATCAGCGGCAGCTACGAACCGCCAAGCTTCGGCGAGCTGGCAGGCGGGCCGAACGTGACGCCTGTCGACGCCCAGCGTGCACGGACACTGGAGCTTGGCACGCGCGGATTATCCAGCCAGCCATGGGGAACGATGCAATGGGATGTTGCGCTCTACCGCGCGCAGGTCAGGAAAGAGTTGCTGGCATTGAATGATCCTGCTGGCAATCCGCTCGGCACGATCAATGCCGACCAGACCGTGCATCAGGGGATCGAAGCCGGCCTGGAAACCAACATCGGGAAAACATGGACCATGCGCGCAAGCTACCTGTTCAACGATTTCCGTTTCGATGGCGACCGAACCTACGGTAACAAGCGGCTGGCCGGCGCGCCACGGCAGCTGGCTACAGCAGAGGTGTTGTATAAAATGGATAATGGTCTTTACATGGGGCCGAATGTTCGCATCGCCTCGGCGACTTATGTCGATCATGCCAATACGCTGCAGGCGGCGGGCTATGGTGCCATCGGATTCAAGCTCGGACAGCGCATGAGCAAGAACGTCTCATGGTTTGTCGATGCCAGGAATTTGACGGACAAGGTCTACGCGGCGACGACCAAAGTCGTCGCCGATGCCAAAGGCCTGGATGGTCGCCAGTTTTATCCAGGGGACGGCAGGTCGCTCTATGCCGGCATCGAACTGAAATATTAATACGATAAGTGAAGGGGCGAAGCTTGAATCGATTCTCATGCACAGAAAATGCACTGCGGGCGGCAGTTTTTTGCCTGTTGACGTTTGTTGCCGGCGTTATGCCGGCGCATGCGCATGGTCCGGGCGGCGGACATGGTGCCCAGGGCGGCCAGGCCGTGCCGGAACTCGGCACTGGCGCCGCGCTGGACCGGGAAGGCCGCTTGTGGGCCGTGACAAAGGACGTGGTCGATGGCAGTCAATTCCTCTTGCTGCAGAATTCCGCAGACAGGGGCAAGACCTGGTCGCCGCCCAGGCGAGTCCGGCAGGAAGCGGAGCCTGTCGCCGCCAGAGGTGAAGAACGTCCGAAAATTGCTTTCGGCCCGAACGGCGAAATCTATATCGCCTATACGATGCCGGTGGCCCGCCCCCATGTCGGCGAGATCCGTTTCATCCGCTCGCTGGACGGCGGCCGGACATTTTCCCGGCCGCTGACCGTGCACGCCAACCGCGATGTGATCACGCATGCCTTTGGCTCGATGATCGTCGACAGGACGGGCAGGATTTATGTCGCCTGGATCGATGGCCGCGATCGTGAAAAGGCCAAGGCCCGACAGCAGGCTTATTCCGGCTCGGCCATCTACTATGCGGTATCGAGCGACGCCGGCGCGACATTCCAGGGCGACTACAAGGTGGCGGACAACACGTGCGAATGTTGCCGGATCAGCTTGTCGCTGACGCCCACAGGCAAGCCGGTCGCCTTCTGGCGCCATATATTCTCACCCAATATACGCGACCATGCCCTGGCAGAGCTGACCCCGGCCGGCAAGACCGGCGCCGTCACCCGTGCGACCTTCGATGATTGGCGTATCGACGCCTGTCCGCACCACGGGCCATCGCTTGCCTACACCGCCGACGGCACGCGCCACCAGGTCTGGTTCAACGGCAAGGAGGGCGACGGTGGCGGCGTCTTGTACACATCCACTACGGCGACGGGTGAGGGCGGCAGGGCAGTTGCACTGGGCTCCGCGCAGGCGTCGAATGCCGATGTCGCCACGCTTGGCAAGCAGGTTGCGCTGGTATGGAAACAGTTCGATGGCCAGTCGACCGCGGTCGTCGGAAAATTTTCCAGGGATGGCGGCAAGTCCTGGGTCGAGAATGAATTCGCCCGCACCGCGGGAGATTCGGATAAGCCTTACCTGGTCGCCGATCGGGCGGGCATCGTGCTGGTGTGGCGCACCCGGAATGAGGGAATTCGCGCCATGCCCATCGGCGCGGAGCAGCCATGAAAAACCGCTTGGCTGCAGGCTTGCTGTTGTTGACTTTGTTGTTCAATGCGATGGGCGTCCAGGCCGAGGAGAAAATTCATGCATTCGCATCGGAGAGCTTCGAAAGGATCCTGGCTGATCATGCCGGCAAGCCGTTCATGATCATGGTATGGTCGCTGGATTGCGTGTATTGCGAGGCCAGTTTCAAGGCCTTGGCGGCGGCCGGTCGCCCGGCGCGGTTCCAGATAGTAACGATCGCCGCTGACCGGGCCGACGATCCCGAGGCGCGCCGCCTGATTCGGGAAAAGCTGAAGCGCGCGGGCCTGAAAGCGGAACTATGGGCGTTCGGCGCAGCGCCTGCCGAACAGCTGCATTATGCGATCGATCCCCAATGGCGTGGCGAAATGCCGCGCAGCTACTGGTTCAATGCACGCGGCGAGCGGGTAGCCTATTCAGGTATCATCACGGCGAACACGATCGCCAGGCTGACAGCCGCCTGGTAAGGCCAGTTCATCCTGTACATTCTTGCAAGCTCGAAAAATTCATGACTCAAACCCTCGTTCTCGCCTCCAACAATGCCGGCAAGCTGAAAGAATTCGCCCAACTGCTGGCACCGCTCGGCTTCGACCTGAAGCCGCAAGGCGAATTCCAGGTGCCGGAAGCCGACGAGCCGCACCAGACCTTCGTCGAAAACGCCCTGGCCAAGGCGCGCCACGCATCGCGCCTGACCGGCTTGCCGGCGCTGGCCGACGATTCCGGCATTTGCGCCATTGCCCTGCAAGGCGCCCCCGGCGTCTGGTCGGCGCGCTTCGCCGGCGAACCGAAATCGGATGCGCGCAACAATGACAAGCTGGTGGCAGATCTTGCCGCGCAAGCCGACAAGCGTGCTTATTATTATTGCGTGCTGGTGCTGGTGCAGCATGCCGACGACCCGCAGCCGCTGATCGCCGAAGGGCGCTGGGGGGGCGAAGTGATTGCCGCGCCGCACGGCGCCGGCGGCTTCGGCTACGATCCGCATTTCTGGTTGCCGGCACTGGGCAAGACTGCAGCGGAACTGTCCGCCGAAGAAAAGAACCGCCTGTCGCACCGCGGCCAGGCGCTGCGCCTGCTGGTGGAAAAACTGCGTTGACGTCCTCCCCGCCCTAAAGGACGGGGATTCCTACAGTTAGCGTCGCACGTCCGCGACGGAGAATATTTAACGCAGCGTTTTTGTCACGATCATGCACACAACCGCAATCACTGCATTTCCATTCTCTTATTCCAAGGTCTGCGATACCTTTCGGCCGCGAATCGGGCAAAGCGCCGCAATTCGAGCAGACTTGGGAGGTAAAACTTTCGTTCACTTCCTCAAACCACGCGCCATGCTTAACAGCCTTGTACGCCAGTTGATGTCGGAAGGACGACCAGCCAGCATCCAGTATGGACTTCGCCATGCTGGTCTTGGCGAGTCCGGCGGCATTAACGTTGCCTACCGCAATGTAATCGAACTCGCAAACGATGCGGTGCGAGAGCTTATGGTGAAAATCATTTCTGCGATTGACGATCTGCGCATGGATCGCCTTCACGCGGCGCTTTTTATGGGCGCGTTGCGCCACGGCCAACGCATACTCGGCATTGCGGTAAATGCGCTGCGTTTCAATCTTTTCGCCTGTGGAAAGCGTGGCGAATTCTTTCAGTCCAAGGTCAATGCCAACGCCGCGCACAGGTTGACGTGCGGCGACGGCATCTACTGCAACGTCGATCACGATGTTCAGGAACCAATTGCCCCGCGAATCTTGGGAAAAGTTGGTGCCATCCTTGATCTTGCCTTCCGGCAGAGCGCGACTATTGAACACGCGGAAGGTGTTGCCGGCGAAGCGAAACGCATCACCTTCGCGCTTCAACTCGCGCCCTTTCAACGGCACCCATCCAAGGTTCTTCTTGCCGCGATAGCGCAAGTACGGGCGCTTCTTTTGCGATCTCGATTTGGCATACTGTTCGCACACCGCGTTGACCGTTCCGGAGTGGAGGCCGAGTTCGCGGCTAGCGCCCTGCGTCAGTTTGTTCAGGTCGAATCCGGTATGCCAGCGACGGCCGAACCGCAACGCATCCTTTTGCCGGTCGTTGCAATAGTTCCAGACGAAATTGACCGCACGGCTTTGCCTGTTCAGCAAGCCGTTCAGCGATTTCACCCGGTAGCGGTAGACGAGGATCATGCCAACAAATGTAGGCGGTTTAGTCCCGCAGCGCCTGCGGTATCTCAACGAAAGGCAACGACTGCTTCGCAGTCGGCTCCTTTCACTCCCCGGCCTGAAGGCCGAGGTTTCTCGGAGCAAATCTGATGATTCCAATCAAACTCGTTGGTGCGCCTGCCGTACCCTCGGCGCCGGCGTCAAGCCCATCGGCCGCAGCGCAAGCCGCCAATGCCTACCTGAAGCCCGGCATTCTCAACCTGACCAGCCTGCCGCCGCTGGCGCTGTACGTGCATTTTCCGTGGTGCGTGCGCAAATGCCCGTATTGCGATTTCAATTCGCATGAAGTGCAGGGCAGCTTTCCCGAGCAGGATTACCTGGATGCCTTGCGCGCCGACCTGGAAGGCGCCTTGCCGCTGATCTGGGGGCGCCGCATCCACACGGTCTTCATCGGCGGCGGCACCCCCAGCCTGCTGTCGGCGGCGGGGATCGACCGCCTGTTGTCGGATATCCGTACCCTGTTGCCGCTCGATGGCCGCGCGGAGATCACCATGGAAGCCAATCCGGGTACTTTCGAGGCAGAGAAGTTCAAGGCGTATCGCGGCAGCGGCATCAACCGCCTGTCGATCGGCATCCAGAGTTTCAATTCGCGGCATCTCGCAGCCCTGGGCCGCATCCATGACGGCGACCAGGCCCGCCGCGCAATCGAGATCGCCCATGCCAGTTTCGATAATTTCAATTTCGACCTGATGTATGCGCTGCCACAACAAACCATGGATGAAGCGCGCGCCGACCTTGCCACTGCGATCGCCAGCGCGGCACCGCATCTTTCCCTGTACCACCTGACGCTGGAACCGAACACCCTGTTCGCCAAATACCCGCCGGCGCTGCCGGACGACGACGCCAGCGCCGAAATGCAGGACATGATCGAGGAAGCCACCGCAGCGGCCGGGTACCGCCATTATGAAGTGTCGGCCTATGCGCAAGCCGGGCGGCAGGCGCGTCACAACCTGAATTACTGGGAGTTTGGCGATTACCTCGGCATCGGCGCCGGCGCCCATTCCAAGTTGTCGTTCCCGCACCGCATCGTGCGCCAGGCGCGCTACAAGCAGCCCAAGGCGTATCTGCAGCATGTCGCCGCCGGCAATCCGGTACAGGAAGAAAGGGAAATCGGTCGCGGCGAACTCGGCTTCGAGTTCATGCTGAACACCCTGCGCCTGCGCGACGGCTTTGCCGTCAACCTGTTTGCCGAGCGCACCGGCCTGACCCTGAATGCCATCGAAGCCGACCTGAATGCGGCCGAGGCCAAAGGCTTGCTGTACCGCGACCATCAGGTGATCAAGCCAACCGCGCTGGGACAGCGCTTCCTGAATGATTTGCAGGAAATGTTCCTGGGTGACTAGAAAAATCTTGTCGCGCCGCGGATGGGCTTCGGTATAATATGTCCCTTGCAAGTTTTGGAGCCATCTCCGCAACTTGCAACGAATCAGGAGGTTTGGGTGAGTGGTTTAAACCAGCAGTCTTGAAAACTGCCGACGGGGTGACCCGTCCGTGAGTTCGAATCTCACAGCCTCCGCCAGAGTGCCAATGAATTAGCGCCTTTCAGGGCGCTTTTTCATTTCTACCCCCCTTTATACCCACCTCCTGATTCCCCCGCACGTCCTAATTTTTCTTATCCTGGAATGTTATTAACTTGTAATTTCAAGTTAATATAAAGAAATAAAATACTAATTTCTGGGCCAGAAAAAATGCAAAAGTGTATTCTTTCCGTAGGGCTTTCGGTCGTGGCGGTCTCGTTTTGTCCCACTTCGCAAGCAATCAATAAATGCGCAACGCCAGACGGTAAAGTGGTCTACACAGATGCGCCGTGCCCCCATGCGACTAAGAAAACAGAGCTTCGCGTAAATGCCGCAACACCCCCGCCGGCCGCTGCGGACAGGATGCCGGCAGATATGGACGTCAAGCTGCTTAAATCTATGCAAACGTCTAGGCGCACGAAAGAAATCACGTATGAGCTTGAGTTACTGGACGGACAAATAGTACGGTTAGGAAATGACCGGGACTTAGATATGCAGCGTCTATATGAAAGACGCTCGCGCGCAAATAACAATCTTGCCGGCGCCACTTTAGAGCAAAGCATAAACACCGAAATGCAAGCCCTGAATGGTGTTCATGATTCAAAAGTAAAAATAATTCAGGATAAGCAGAAAGTTTTACGCGCAGAGTTGGACTCCTTAAAGGCCGGGAAATAGCGCTTTTGTCAGTTTGGCACATGGCGCAAATATTGGGCAGTCTGTCCGGCGCGCGCCAGGCTCGCTAGTGCGCCCGTGACCGCTTCCAGCGGTATGCCTTGCTCATCCGCCCAGGCTCGCACGCAATCCCACTGTAGGCTCACCAGCGCCCCCACGTCGACGCCGCTTTGCGCGCCGTGGTGCTCCAACATGCTGCTGGTAAGCAGTACCAAACCCGCTAGGTGCATGGCGTCGGCGCCGTGCTTCTTTGTGAGCGATGCCGCCATGATGTGGACTTCCGGCACATCGGCCTGTGTGTGTGCGGCGGTTAATGCGGCTTGTTTGGCTGCTTCAATAAATTGCGTTGGCATTGTTTGACCCCCCTTTGTTTTTGATGTTGGTCAAACAATACATGCTGTAAAGAAATATTTCCACTAAGCCCCTATAAACCTTGTGCGAAATAGGCTTGCGCATACGCTTAAGCTATTTTGTAGGCGCGCAATTTTTGCGCAAAGTTGTGCGTTTATTAGGCAGATGATCGTAGCAGCGCCAGCAGGTCACGGCCCCGACGGAATGCATCATCCGGCGCCATGTCTTCGGGGGTCAGCCCCGCGATTAACTGCACTGCGACCACTCGCAACACGGCTTCGAAATTTTGCCGTAAGGGTGTACCGTACGTCGTCTTGAAAAGTAGGGCGGTCACTTCGGCAAGTGGTGCCCTTGCCAGTGCGTCGCCGTCGATTTCGTGGGCGCTCATGATGAGGACCCCGCAGCGGTTTCCAAGCCCCGAAGCACTGACGCCAACGTATCGGAATCCGCTTGCGATGCAACACGGACAGACGCGCGCCGGTTGGGCAGATTGATGTTGACCGTTCGGACGCTCTCGCGCGGCGCTGGCGCTGCACCTGGTTGCGTGGAATTAATCCCGGCGCTGTCTTTGGGGTTGGTCATCGCCTGTACTGTCGCCAGTGCGCGCTGCACCTCGCGCAATAGTGCTTCTGTACTGGTCCGCGCATCGACGGACACGGCACCAGCATTTACACTGCTGGCGTTATCAATCCACTGCTGTGCATTCTTCGCCTGTCTCACGGCGGCCTGTGCTGCGCCAAGGTCAGCGGCGCTTAATTCCCCGTTGCGCAATTTTTCGACAATTGCATATGCCTGATTTACTGGGAGAGTGTTGTTAAATTGCCCTGCCGCTGAACCGTCCGCGTTTGCCTTGAAGCCGTCGGACGTCAAATTTTCCACTGCGGCCGCTTGGCGTTCGATTGCGGCCACTGCGCGAGCGCCGGACCTCTCGGCCGCTGCGCCGGCTTTGTCATAAGCGCCCGCCAGTCGGCCGATTGCCTTTTCGGCTTCCGCTGCAGTTTGGATGACAGCCCGGCCGGTGCCGTCGGTGCTAATGACAAGCCCCCGCATGGCGGCCTCTGTTTGTAGCGTGCTAGATGCAATACCGTTATTTGCCGCGATCGCATCGGCTGCATATCGTTTAAATCCTTCCGCCAATTCCCGCGCGCTGGCGGTGCCGGATTCGCGCAGGGTGCGATATGCTTTTTCCGACTGCGCCGCGGTATTCTTGAATGTTTCGTCACTGGTCACACCGAGCGCGCGCATGGCTTCGCGTACGCCCTGAATCCCGGGCAACACGTTGTCCAGTGAATCCCGCAGCGCGTCGGATTTCTGCTTGGCCTGGTCCAATAAGCCGTCCGCGATCTTGTCGCCAAGTGTGCGCCGTACAGCCTCAATTTTTAGGCGTAGGTCTTCTAGTGCTTGCTCGCTGTCGGCGGTGCTGATTGCCTTGCCGAACTGCAGCGCCAGCACGCGGGCAGTGTCCACGCCCTCGGCTTTCAGCTTGTCCAGGCCGTTTATGATGACGTCAATGTCATTTGCCGCGCTGCGCGATGCTGCGCCCACGCCACCCCGCAATACTTCGAACTCCACGCCGGTTCTTTTGACTGCAGCCCGTAAGCTGGCGTCCATAATTTGCGCCAGGCGTTCGACTTCGCGTGCTGTGCCGGTCAGGGCTGCGCGTGCTTCTACCTCGAAAACTGCCAGGTCTTTGCCGTCTAGTGCTTTTTCCCAGGCGGCGCGGAACTGGTCGGCGGTCAGTTTGCCATCAGATAAGAGTTTGTCGAGTACGGCGGTGGCGTCACGAATGCCCGGCATGGTGGACAAATCAAAGTCTTTCCCGATTTTGCCGACGGCTTCGGCCGCGCTGTCGCCTTTGCCCCGCAGTTCGTCAAAATTGGCGATCAGTCCGCGGGATGCTTTCGATAATTCGAATTGCCGGTCCCGGGCTTCTTGCAATACCTGGTTTTGCCGAACCTGCGCTTCAATCATGCGCTTCGTGGCGTCTTCCTGTGCCCGGATTTTTTCTTCGGAATCCTTCAGCACTTTTTCCCAGCCCATCCACTTGGCGGCAGTTTCTCCAATCGCCACGCCTATACTTTTGATTTCGGGCAGCAGGGTAGCCAGGACAATGCCCCACGGGCCAAAAAGGCCAGTGAAGCCCCGCCAGACAATCCCGGCTTTTGCTACTTGGCCGGCGGTCGCTGCGGTTTGTGCGCCTAGTGCTGCCTGTGCAGCAGCGCCTGCGGTGCCTGCTGTTGTCGCCGTCGCTCGAGCGGCCGCATTGCGCGCAATCGCCGCTGTATTTTCGTTTTGCGCTGCAGTGTTGACCCGCTGCCCGGCCGTGTTCGCTGCGCTCGCTACGGTGTGCGCTTCCGTGGCGACTGTTGCGCGGCCGGTATTCGTTGCCCACGTGAGCAGGTCGCCGGCCAGGCCGGCAATCTTGAAAGCTGCCCAGGCTTTGCCGCCGGCAAACAGCACGGATACAAGCGTATCTAGTGTCCTGAGTTTGAAATTCGTTGAATTATTTTGCCTGTTCGCTGTCCCAGTTTTATTGTTTTCGACAGTGAGGATGATATGGCAGGCAGACCGAAAGCGGCGTTGGTGTTGAGCGCAGAAGAACAAGAACAATTGCATGCTTGGGCACGCCGACGCAAGACGGCGCAAGCATTGGCTCTGCGTTCGCGCATCGTGCTGGAATGTGCCGACGGAGCGGAGAACAAGGCGGTCGCCGCCAAACTTGCAGTGACGGGGCAGACGGTATCGAAATGGCGCGGGCGCTTTGTGCAAATGAGATTGGATGGTTTGCTGGACGCCCCCCGCTCGGGCGCGCCGCGCACGATCGATGATGCGCGCGTCGATGCCGTGATCGCCAAGACGCTGGAAGAGAAACCGTCGAACGCCACGCACTGGAGTACGCGCACCATGGCACGCGAAGCTAAGCTGTCGCAAACGGCGGTCAGCCGTATCTGGCGCGCATTTGGCTTGCAACCGCATCGTCAGGAAACCTTCAAGCTATCCACCGATCCGCTGTTTGTCGAGAAGACCCGCGACATCGTGGGGCTGTACATCGATCCGCCGGTCAAGGCGATGGTGCTGTGCGTCGATGAGAAGAGCCAGATTCAGGCGTTGGATCGGACCCAGCCAATCTTGCCGCTGGCTCCTGGCGTTGCAGAACGGCGCACCCATGACTACCAACGTCATGGCACGACGACCTTGTTTGCCGCGCTCGACATTGCCACGGGCGAAGTCATCGGGCAGTTGCACCGGCGGCATCGCAGCAGTGAATTTCTGAAATTCTTACGCACGATCGAAGCCTCCGTTCCGAGCGATTTGGACATTCATTTGGTGATGGATAACTATGGTACGCACAAGACACCAACCATCCGCAATTGGTTCGCCCGTCATCCGCGCTTCCACGTACATTTCACGCCGACCTCTGCTTCGTGGCTCAACCAGGTCGAGCGCTGGTTCGCCACGCTGACCGAAAAACAAATTCGCCGCGGAACCCATCGTTCGACCCGTCAATTGGAAGACGCCATTCGCGATTACCTCAAACTCAATAACGCCGCCCCCAAGCCGTTTGTCTGGACCAAGTCCGCTGATGACATCATGGCCAGTATTGAACGATTTTGTCTGCGAATTTCAAACTCATGACACTAGGTTGTTGGATAGTGCCTGGATGACCTTTGCCGCATTCTGCGAGCTCACCATGCCGTTATCGCTGGCGCCGACGTACAGCGTCCACTGCGTTTTAAGGTCTTGCAGCGCGCGGCCGATGGTTAGGGGGAGCTTTTCAAATTCAGAATTGACGGTGTCCGCCTGGTTCTGCAGGGCATTAATCACAGTCGCGGTGGTCAATTGGCCTTGTTCGGCCATCTTGCGTAATTCGCCGGTAGTGACGTTCAAGCCCTGCGCCAGCGCTTGCGCCAGGCGTGGGGCTTGTTCCATGACGCTGTTGAATTCTTCGCCCCTGAGCACGCCCGATTGCAGCCCTTGAATCAGTTGCGTAAGGGCAGCGCCGGATGCTTCGGCCGAACTGCCCGACAGCTGCACGGCCTTGTTTATGGTGTCGGTCAATCCAAGCGCTTGCACCTGTGCCACCTGTGCAGAAAGTCCTGCATCGGTGCCGGCTTTCGTCAGACGTGCAAAGAGATTGGCCGTGTCTTCCAGCGTGCTATGCGTGCGCAGCGCGGTATCGGCCACGCCGGTCAGGGCGCGGTCAAATTGCTGCCCCTCGCCGGTCGCCAGTTTAATACGCGCGGAAAGATTTTGGAATTCGTCGGCGGTTTCGCCCAGGTCTTTAATCAGTCCGCCGGCGAAAGTTCCGCCCAGGGCAAGGCCGGCAAGCTGCTGGATGCTCTGCAGTTGCTTGCCAACAGACGCCACGCTGTCGCGCAATTCTTTTTGCTGTGCAATTTGCTGCTGTGTCGCGCTGCCCGATGCTGCGGCCGCTTGCCGGAACGCGGGCGCTTGTGCCAGCACGGCGGCCGCTGCGGCTTTGACTTCCGCGGCCATTTTCTGTTCGGCTGCTGCGGCCACGCGTGCGGCGGTGGCGGCGGCTTCTAATGTGTCTTGTTTCTGGCGCAGTGCGGCGCGTGAATCGAGAATGGCGGTGCGCAGCTGCAGGACGTCCGCTTTGTATTTCTCAGCATTGCCGCCGGCCGTGGCATATTCCAGTCGCAGGCGTGCCAGCGCTTCCCGTTGATCGTCCAGGGTGCGGCGCGCGGTCTTTGCGTCAGTCTGTGCAGATGCTTCCACGGCGCGCTGCTGCTTGGTGGTCGTGGTCAGTTCGGCCAGGGCCGCCTGCATCCGGTCTGCGGCGGCTCCACTCGCGCCAAATGCGCCGGCTGTGGCGTTCCCTTCGCCGGCCAGGGCGTCAAGTTCGCCGGTCAGTTTCCCGATGTCTTCGGTGCCTTCAACGTCTACGCCTAGTCGTAGGCGGACGTCCCGGTTATTGGTCGTTGCCATGGTGTTGCTCTTGTCGGTGAAAATAGCAGTTAGGTCCGGGATTCTTGCGGACTGGCGCGAAGCCTTCCAGCAGGGCGCCAGCAATCGCGGCGCCGTTCGAGATATAGCGGCCGGCGGCTTTCTCGATCATGTGTTTGACTGCGTAGCTGCTACGGTGGGCCAAGATGCGCGAGCACTCAGGGGCGCCGGTTAGCCATTTGCGCGCGGTGGCCACCTGGTCCAGAAAATCAGAGTCCGGGGCGGGGGGCTGCGTGCCGAATCCGAACAGCCCCAGGTCGGGGTGTTGCGTAAAGACGTTTCGTACCTCGTGCGCCGTCGTCATCATGTCAATGTCAGCATTTCGCGTAAATGGGTGATCTCTCGCCGGGTTTTGTTGAGGGTGGCGGTCAGTTCTTTGCGTTCCGCGGTAAGAGACATTAATTTTTCTTCGGTGTCATTTTTCCCCATGCTTTTTCCGAGAAATGCATGGTCTAACGCGTCGCTTGAATTTCCAATTTCTCGCACCAATTCTTTTGAGACATCAACAAGCGCAAAAATACGCTCCTTCGCCTGGTGCTCAATCTCAAGATTGGTGAGAATCTTTTCCTTGATCTCTGCCGCGTTCATTCCGATGGCCTCCAGGTCAGTGTGTAAGCCGGGTCGGCGTCGGGGCGGTAAGGGATAACTTCGCCGGCTGCCTCGGCTTCGCGGATTAAAGTTTCTTCCTCGATTTGCACTTGGTGCAGTTCGTCGGACAGTTCGGCCAGGCGGCGGGTTCGCACCAGCGGTCCGAGACCTTCCGGAACGCTCGGCAAGTGTTTGGTAATGGCCTTTCGGACGGCATCGGCGCCCAGTAGCAGCACGAAAAGCGGCCCCAGGTCTACCGGCATGCCGCGAACGTGTACTGTTAGAAACTCCGACGGATAGCCGGCTGCAGCGCGCGCCATGTTCGTCTTTATGATCGCGTCAGCCTCGGCGGACCAGTGCGCCGCGGCGACGTCAATATGGGCGCCTACTTCCTTGCGGCTTCGTCGCTGCGCTTCGATGTTTTCGCGTTCGGCTTGTATCGCTGCGATACGGTCGCGCAGGGCTGAGATTTTTTCTTGTGTCTTCATAAGTTTCGCGCCTTTGCGAATGCTTCCAGGCGCTCGCTGAATTTTGTGGATCGTGCCACTGTGGATTGCATTGCATCGCGGGCAGCAGTAAGACGGGTAAGTCGGCTTTCGGCGGCCTGAATTTGCTGCACGGTGCGCGGTGATATCTGCAGTTCTGTCAGTTGCTCGACGGTGAATTTCTGCAGTAGGTCACTTGGCTTGCGCAGCACTTCGGCCGCTGTCGGGTGTGTCGCAGCTTCGGCGCGCAGCCGTGCAAGACTTTTAGACGCCTCCTGCACGGCTGCGCTTGCACGCCTGTAATCTTCAAGCATGCCCCGGTGGCGGTCCCGAAGTTCCGCCAGACGTTCCAGGTCGAAGGATTGCGCGGCGGTCGGCTTCATGGCGCCTTGCCCTTGTACGCGTCGATTTCAGCCGCGCGCGCAGCATAGGGGTTTGCAGCGCCACCGGTGCGCTGGGTGGTGTCAATCGCCGTTGCGTCGCTGTGTTCCGCAAGTACGCGCAAGGTGTGGGCGCGGACTGTCTCAAGTGAATGACCATGCGAGACAAAGAATTCTGCAGCCCCTTCGGGGGCAAAGCCGGCGTCGGTCACATCCTTGGCTGCAAATTTTACCAATGCCCGGATTTCGTTTGCTTCGGCCAGCCGGGCGCGAAAGCCCGCCGGCGTGGCGCTTTTCGGATCAATGACAATCCTTTGCAGGGCTTCACCGGACCAGCCGGCGGCCTCTGCTTGATCTCGGCAGGCTTCAATGTAGGGGTGCATGCTATGCCGCCGTCAGTTTGATGACAGATGCCGGGCGCGTGCACACGTCGACGGGGTTGCTTTGCGCCTCCAGGAAGTAGCCCCGATCCATTGGCATGGGCTGTGCCTTAGCGTAAATCGGCAGGCCTGGCGTGTTGACGGTCTCCACCCAATCGGCCGGGGCGAACCTGGTCAAGAACAGGTCCGGCACGCCCAGGGGCATCATGTACGCGGTGCCGGGGGCAATCTGCGGCACGCCGAAAGCTTCGCGGTACTCTTTGAAAAGCGTATTACCCACCAGGATGCCGCTGCGGTAATCGGTGTTCAGGTCGGACGGGCTCGCATGCTGCAAGAACGTCTTGTAATCAGAATGCGCGCGCAGGGCATCCATGAAATCAGGTGCGGCATATGCGAGAAAGCCGGTGGGGTTGGTACCGCCCAGGGCGTCTTCGGCAGCGCGTTCGGCGTCGATAACTTTATTCAGCAACTGAGACCCGACGGTAGCCAGCGCCAGGGATTTCACGGCCTGAGAAATGCCAAACTCCGAATAGAGATCAACAAGCACAGTTACGCCGTCAGCGTCCAGAATTTGACCCTTGATGGCGCCTAGTCGGCGGTATTCGATGGTGGCTTCGATGTTCGCGCGCATGCCGGACAGCTTGCGGGTTTTCAGTTGTTCAGGTGTCTCCAGGCTCACGCCGCCAAAGGCGCGGCGGTCTTGCACTTCATCGGCTAGGACAGAGCCTGTGTGTGGCAGGTGCACAGCCTCCACATGGATGCCGGAACGGCTGCCAGATCGGTACGGCTGACCTACGCCACCACGCGCTGCAGCCGGGATCAGGCTAATCACTTGACCGTCAAAATCGATAAACATTGACGTAGTAGCGATGCCGGCTTCGTTGAATAGCTTGTCAGAGGCGATATGGCCGGGGGTGAACGGCGCTTTTTGAATTGATGCCGTCAGTTCGACTTCGTCGCCGAAAAGGTTTTGCAGGGTATTGTTTGCCATGTTGCGCTCCAGGGTCAGTTAAACAGATCGTCGTCGTATTCGACGGGGTCGAAGTTGTCAGCCACTGCTGCCTCGGCTGCGCGGTCGGCTTCGACTCCTTTGTCGGGTGGTGGCTCTTGACCTTCCAGCCAGGCAAGGACGGGCCGGCTGTACACATAGCGCAAACGGCGGGGCCCTAAGTGCAGGATGCGGACGCCGGGTATGTCGCCATTTTCAATTGCTGAAGCAAGCAGTTTTGCCGAAACGCCGGCGACCTTTGCAGCCGACTCCAACGAGTAGAGCGGGCGCAAGGGTGGAAGATATTCTTTCTGGGTGTCCATGTTCATGGGTGTCCGGTTGATTGAGACTGTCCCGATAATATGGGCAGGGGTACCATTTCCCGCTGCGGTTATATTTCGCCTTTAAGCATCATTCAGTCTTTTAGTGACTTTGCCGCCGGCATAAATAAGCGCCTGATAAGTATTCAAGTTTGGAAGTTTTAGGCTAGGCGTCCACTGCGCTTCTGCGCACCGGTACGTTCCAAGGCGATATGCCAGGGTCCCCGTCCATTTACATAGGTTGGCGCTGGCGCTGGTGCTGGCGGGGGTGCCGCGGTGCCTGGTGTCGGTGCCTCGGTGCCGGTGCTCGTAGTGCCGGCGCCCGCTGCGTCTGCTGTCGCTGCGTAGTCGATCATTGCCCACTGTCGCGCAGCTTTGTCAGGTTTGCCGTGTTGCTCGTGCGTGTGCGCAGCAACTAGCGCCAGGTGCTGGCCCGATACCAGGGGGCTGCATGCCTTGCTCTGCCAATACCAGCGCCAGCAGATAAGAGCGGGATGCGGTGGGCAGTGGGGCAGCGCCCGCAGTGATTTTGTGAATAGCAATTTTTTCGTTCATGTTCATTTATTCCTTTCAATCAAGGCTTGCTGCGCCGGTGGGGGGTGGCGGCGTGGGTAGGCTCTTTGCACTTTCCGGCGTATTCGTGCCTGGTCGGCAGGTGGCAGGGTGTGGAAGCATTCGAATTCGGCCAAGGTATAGCGTACCGCCCATGTGTCGCCGGTGGGGTAGACCTGTGGTGTAGGTATCTGCATTTTCTGCTCCGTAGTATCACAGCGCCATCCGCACAGGACGCACAGGACGGGGTGCTGTTTTAGGGTAACTTTCTCTATAAGACTGCTTATATGAAGATTTACCTAAAAAGGCTGCTAATCCTGTGCGTCCTGTGCGAACGGATTAGAAATTTCGTCTTCAAATCCGTAAGAAACAGCAGATTTCAACCCTCGGTAAGTCCGCCGCCGCCCCCCGGTGGACTCTTGGCCGCACGAAAAGCCGCGTTCAATTAGTGCAGATGTTAGAGACTTCTTCGCCATGGGGCGCAAGCCTTGTTCAACGCACCAAGTGCGATAGTTAAAATATGCGTCCGCTTGCGCGCAGGTTGCTCCCGCTTCACGGATTGCGCGCTCGTCGATCCACTGGCTGACCAAATCAGATTCCGCCCGATAGGCCAACGATGCTGCCTCCACCCGCCGCGCGCGTCGCAATCCGTGCTGTTTGTAAGCGAGATGTCCGCGCACCATCCAGGCGAGAACGCCCGACGCCTCCCGCATGATTTTTTCTTCTAACATGACGTCTTTTTCTTCGGGGCTGAAGTGTCGATCGAATGGGATCAACACAACCCGGCGCCAGATTCCCTCGTCATTGTCGGTAATGATTGGCTTGTGATTCCCTCGGACCCAAAGGGTATGCGTAGGGATAAACGCAAATTGGCGGCCGTACAAATGACGCGCAGATATGGCGTCTGTTGACGTGGCGACTTTTGCCATTTGCGCACTTAGTTGCGCCCCGGCTTCGACTTCGTTTGCCTGCACTATCCGCACTGACTGTAAAGAGGCAAGCGCTGGCGTGGCGCTTTCCCCGTCGCGCTTTGATGTCATTAAAAAATTTGTTGGTGCGACGCTCGCATAGTTGCCAGATACGCGGCGCATGACGTTACAAACAAGGCTTTTTCCATTTGCACCAACCCCGAGAAGGAAAAACATAACTTCTTCATTTACATAGCCGCTGAGTGAGTAACCCACAGCCCGCTGAAAGAAGTCCACCCAGTCCCGGTCTTCATTGCTGATTGAATAAATGGTTTTTTCCCAGATGGGCGCCGCCGCTGCCGGGTCATAAATCACAGGGCATTGCTTGCTCATGAACTGCGCCGGATCGTGGGGGCGTAGTTCCCCCGTCGGTAGGTGCACCACCCCGTTTAGGACATTCAACAAGTCCGGGTCTGTATCAAAGTCAGCCGGCTTGACGGCGATGCGCGGATCAGATTCCGCCAGCTGCAACGCGGCCTTAATGCCGGCGGCACTCATCGCACGCTGCGCCAGTGCCATGGTACGTTTGAATTTTTCAGGGTCTGAGGGGGCGTTTTTTATTATGTCGACGCCTAACCCCTTGGCGGCTTCCATCGCTTCACCAAGTGCGCATATGACATACACGCCGGATTTAAACTGCATCCAGCCTCGGCCGCCATGCTCAAACACAAAGCGTTTTTTGAGTAGTGCAGATGCCAGCAATCTGGCGTTCTTGACGTCTGATTGTGCCGCTGTGTCGTCGTCGGCATCTATTAGCCCTTCGGCCCGGTTGTCGAATCCAATCGCCTGCCAGTATGCGTCCTGGTCGTTGCCGTGTGTGTGCTGGCAGAAGATACGCGGCTCCGGTTCGCCGTTGGTATGCGGCTGGAAATAAACGGTGTCTCCGTCGCCGCCTGGCCGTCCGAAATCGCCGTGCTTTTCTTCAAAAGGGCAGCGTATAGAGTGCGCACCGCCGCTCATGGCGCGTTCGTACAGTCCCGCGCGTTTGATGGCTTGCAAATACGGGTCGTTCTCAGCCTTTTCTTTCAAGCGCGCGCTGGTACTCTTCTTGCCAGTGGTTGATGCACATCGCCGCTCTAATTCTTGACGCGTGGGCGCGTCGAGAGTCGCTGGGGAGTCTTCTCCAAACAGGCAATGCGTATTGTCCACCCTGTTTCCAGTAATGGTGACAAATTGTTTTTGGGCGTATAGCTCCCCATTGGCATTTTTGCGGTTGGTGGCTTCTCCTGTCCAAAACGCCCGGATACCTGTGCCGCTAGGGCTGATTTCGCAATAAGTATTATCCGTAATGAGGCCCACATCATGCGGCATAGCGCCGTCATTTATGCAGCCGTCAACATCAAGCGCAACTAAGCCTAGTTGCGGCAGCATCGCAAGCCCCCATCCAGCAAATGAGGGATCAGCCACCAGTGCCGCGCGCACTTCATCAAACGCCCCTAGATTGGCTAAATCCTTGGGTGATCCCTGCTCGCCCGTGCGGTTTGCTTTCGTGCCGGGGTAGGCTGGAACTTTCGTAAATTTGCCTGTTGATGGATTAATGGCAGTAGCTCTCCATAACACCCAGGCTTTAAATTCTCTGAGTTTCGCCGGGATATTGTCGGCGCCACTTAACGTCAATTCACGTAAGGTGTGGTTGAGTGCAAACAGGTTGTTGTCGGCAATGGCACGCCGAATATCCAGAGTAATGACTTGCAATTTGTCCGAACTTCTGAAAGTATCCGGCTTGTGGCTTTCGTCAAAAGTTGCCGCAAAATTCTCTCCGCCCCCGGCCGCCATCCGGGGGCTTTCTTTTTGGTGGGTCATGCTGCGGCGCCTCCTGCCAGATACTTGCGCACGTCGCCAGCGCGCCAGCGAATAACATTTGCCGATTCACGAATCGGGGAAGGGAACCGTCCGGCGCTGACTCGGCGCCATAGCGTGGTGCGGCTGCAAGCTAAAAGCATGCAGATAGTCTCGGTTTTAACACGGGCGCTATCTGGTAGACGATGGAAGTTTTCCAAAGTCGCGTGTGCCGACCCCGGCGGGGCTTTATGGGTGGGTGTAGACATGAACAATCCTTTTCAATACGCGACGAATTGAGTGCGCTTGAAACAGATTATTAGGGGTAAGAGTACAAAAGCCGCTGCGGTACAATTTCGCCTGATGTGCTGATGCTGCTGGCCCCAGTGTTCGCGGGGCTAGTGCAGGTGGTGCGGGCGCATATGGCGCTCGCCGTGCTGGCACTCGCGGTGTTGGTGCCGGTGGGTCTGTCGCGCGCGGTGCTGATGCCTGCGGTGCGCGCGACCCCTGCGGGACAATTTCGCTTTAGTTGTTCACCAAAAAGGTAGCCCAATCGTTCATTAAAGAACGCCTTTTAACGAACAGGGTAGAACGCTGATAGGCCGCCTCGACCTTGTCCGGCAGCCGGTGGGCTAGGGCATGTTCCGCCACCTCTCGCGGGTGTGTTGTACGCTCTGCCGCCCACTGACGGAAAGTCGACCTGAACCCGTGAACGGTCGCCGGCTCGCCGTTAGCGTCTTTGGTGCCCATTCCCCGCAACAGTTCTAACATCGCCATATTCGACAGCGGCCGTCCTTCACGGCGGCCAGGGAATATAAATGCGGTTCCTTTTGATTCGGTCTCGGCTTGCTTGAGCACTGCAAGGGCGGGGGCGCTGAGTGGGACAGTGTGCGCGATCTTGGCCTTCATGCGTTCGGCCGGTATCGTCCATGTGGCTTTGTCGAAATCGATCTCTGGCCAGGTGGCGCCGATAACTTCATTCGTCCGGCTGGCTGTCAAAATAAGGAAGTCCAGCGCGCGGGCGCTGGTGCCTGGGTGCGCGCGCAAGGTGGCGATAAATGCCGGCATGGCGTCAACATCAAGGGCTGCGTGGTGGTCGCGTTTTCGGATGTTGTCAGGCGCGGCCATTACTGCCTCAAGGTGGCCACGCCATGCCGCCGGATTGTCTCCCGTGCGGTGACCGTGCGCCTTCGCCCAATCAATGATCATTTCGATGCGCTGGCGTACGCGGTTTGCCGTTTCGGTTTTGGTCGTCCAGATTGGGTCCAGGCACTTGCGCACGGCGGCCGTGTCAACGTCAGACACTTGCGTGGTGCCGATGAACGGGTATGCGTAGGTGTTGAGTGTGTTTTCCCACTGCTGCGCATGCTTGGCGTTTTTCCAGCCCGCGCGCTTGCTATCAATTAGCTTTTCGGCACATTCTTTGAAGGTGATGCGGCGTGCATTTGCTGCGCTAATCGCTTCGTGTATTTCTTTGCGCTTCGCGAGCGGGTCCAGCCCTTCGAGGATTTGCAGCCTACACTGCAGCGCTTTTTCTCGGGCCATGGCAAGGGATACTGTGTGCAGTGGTCCTAGCCCCATTTCGTGCTTTTTGCCATTCTTCCCGTAACGGAAAATCCAAGACTTTGCGCCGCTCGTGGTTACCTGGAGAAAAAGGTTTCCCCCGTCGCTATAATAGCCAGGTTCTTTTAATCTGCCGATCGCCAGGGCGCTAAGTTGTTGGGTGGTTCGCATAGTTGTCCGCCTAAGTATATACCCCCCTTTATACCCCCCTTTTTGTTGAAAAGAAAGGGTGGTAAGTGAAACGATAGGAAACAGGAAATTTATTTATAAGCTTATGATTTTAAAGAAAAATAAAATAAATTGGTATTGTTTGAAACGGATTGGGAAAGCCGTTCCGGGCGGACACAGCCTCCGCCAGATGCAAGAACGGCCCCAAGCGGGGCCGTTGTCATTTTTGCCGACGAATATTTCGTCCACACATCAATGCACCTGATCGCTGGAGAAAAAATGACAACAGAAGTACTCGTTTGTGTGACGTGTAGAGCGGCGGAAGCGTCACGAGAGGCCCCCAGGGCAGGTCGTCTTTTATTTGAGGCCATACAAGAAAAAGCCTTTTGTGATGAGCTGCCACTCACCGTACGCCCAATTGAATGCATGAGTGGTTGCTCGCGCTCATGCACTGTTGCCTTTCAAGCACCAGGCAAGCACAGCTATTTGTTCGGCGACCTGGTTGCTGACAAGGACTCCATCAAACAGATACTTGACTGTGCTCAATTGCATGCAACGAGCGGGGATGGTTTGCTGCCGCGTGATAAACGCCCCGAGCGCTTGCAAAATGGCTTGATTGCGCGTTTGCCTGCGCCATTAAGCTAGCTGAATTTTTTGCTGGATTATTTCAACTCTACAACTTTTGGCGACTTCAAGGTACAATTGTAGGGTTGGTGCTCGCAACATGATTCACATGTTGAAGTTCAACGGGAAGCAGGAAAGTCACTGCATTAATGCAAGGCTCAACTTGCGCTGTCCCCGCAACGGTAAAGCGGACGAACGTCTAACGTTCCATCTTTGTCATCCATGCCACTGGTTGCCTTGAATAAGCAATTGGGAAGGCGACAGAGGTAGCCTCCGCCAGCCCGGATACCGGCCAACAAGAGATCCGACTTCAAGGTCGGATCATTTGCTTACATGCTGGCGGGGATGCCGGTGATAGCCTCTTGTTACTTTCCAAATCATGTTTATTTCATCAGACGCTCCGACGTTGGGCTTCGTCGGCCTGCTTGTCGCATTTTCCAGTCCCGCCTTCGCTCAGGTGCCATTGCTCAATGAGGTGGTTGTTACGGCAAACCGTACTGAGCAAGCTATTGGCGATGTTGTTGCCGATCTGACCGTGATCGATCGTGCAGAAATCGAACGAAGCGGTGCAAGCGCGATAGCGGATATTCTTTCTCGATCGCCAGGTATCCAGTTCTACAGAAATGGCGGGCCCGGATCGACGACCACCTTAATGATGCGTGGCGCCGATACGCGCTTTACCGCAGTCTATATCGATGGCGTCAGGGTCGATTCCCAGTCAACCGGGGGCGCCACCTGGGAGGCGATACCCCTGAGTCAAATCGACCGTATTGAAATTCTGCGGGGTCCGGCTGCGGCAATTTATGGTTCAGACGCCATTGCCGGGGTAATACAGGTATTCACGCGGCAAGGCGAGGGTGCATTCGCGCCATACATAGGTGCCGGGCTGGGCACGCATGACACCAAAAAAATTGACGCCGGGTTCTCTGGTTCGGCGGGCGCCTTTGATTACTCGCTCGGCCTGTCAAAAGAGCGAAGCGATGGATTCAATGCCAGGCAACGCGCGAACCCCGATAAAGACGGCTATGCGAGTCACGCGGCCAATGCCCGCCTGGGATTCAAGATCAATTCGGCGCATCGTATTGAAGCGACCATCCTGAATAGTTACATGGATTCGCAATACGACACTTCGCCGAGACTGGATGATCACAGTATTCGCCGTCTGAAAACGCTTGGACTGAGCTGGAACGCAAAATGGAGCGATGTTTTTGGCACGCGTGCGAGCATTTCTGAAGGGAAAGATTATTATGAAACTTACCCTGTCGCTTATGCGACCGAAACGCAAGTTCGGAATTATCTGTGGCAGAACGAGTTGCGACATGGCGTTCATCTGATCACGGCTGCACTGGAACGGCGTGAAGATGAATTGCAAAATTCAACAACAATACCGGCACTGACAAAAAGATTTCAAAATGCCTTGGCATTGGGCTATGTGCTTGGCAACCCGATTCATTCACTCCAATTGAATGCAAGGCATGATCTCGATAGTGAGTTTGGCGGAAAAAGTACGGGGAGCGCGGCTTATGCCTACAGTTTCTTGCCGGGCTGGAGAGCGACTGCTTCCATAGGTACTGCGTTCAGAGTACCGACGCTATTTCAACGATTCAGCGTATTTGGATCATCCTCACTGGTTCCCGAGACCTCAATCAATCGTGAGATCGGTTTGAAGTATGCAAAGCAGGGAAGCACGTTCGGCGTTGTCGCTTACAAGAACAAGGTTGATAATCTTGTCACTTTCATTTCCGGTGCGGGCGCGTGTGCATCCGCCACGGGCTGCTACACCAATACCAAACATGTGCAGTTGGAGGGGGTAACGATCTCCGGGGCGACCACGATCAATGCAATCCGCTTCGGTGCTTCACTGGATTGGTTGAAGCCGGTGGATCTGGATACCGGAAAAGACCTGATACGCCGCGCAAGACGTCATGCCACGTTCACTGCCGAAACCCCGCTGGCTGGCTGGCAGGTGGGCAGCGAACTCCAGCTTTTTAGCCAGCGGTATGACAATGCGGCAAATACGCTCCGGCTAGGCGGCTATAGCCTCGTCAATCTGTATGCCTCGCACAAGCTGGGCAAGGATTATTCAGTCCTTTTCAGGGTTGATAACCTGGCCGATCACACCTATCAACTGGCCAATACCTACAACACTGCGGGGCGCACGGTATTTGTCGGCTTGCGTTGGTCGCCGAAATAAATGCATTGTCCCTATCATGTCCAGTAAGGTCATTTGTCCCGCGATCCTGATATCGGCCCCTGCATCGGGGCAAGGCAAGACAACGATCACGTCAGCGATTGCACGCCTGCATGCACGGCAAGGTCGCCGGGTCAGCGTCTTCAAATGCGGTCCGGATTTTCTGGACCCGCATTGGCACAAGCTGGCAAGTGGCCGGCCTGTGTATCAAATGGATCTGTGGATGACCGGCGAGGACGACATCCGGCGCCGGCTCCATGCGGCAGCAATGCAATCAGACCTCATTCTGATTGAGGGCGTCATGGGGCTGTTCGATGGCGAACCCAGCGCCGCAGACCTGGCCGAGAAATTCAACATCCCTGTCCTGGGCGTGATTGATGCATCCGCCATGGCTGGAACATTTGCGGCGCTTGCATACGGATTGCGGCATTACCGGCCGCAACTTCCGTGGGCTGGCGTATTGGCCAATCGCGTGGCGAGTGCCCGTCACGCACAAATGCTGGAAGCGGGCATTGCTGAACCCGGAAGCTGGCTGGGCGCAGTGATGCGAAATCCAGCGCTAACGCTGCCGGAGCGCCATCTCGGACTGACCGTGGCAAGTGAAATTCCGGATGCACTGCAACGGCTTGACGCGGCAGCCGATGCGCTCGCGGATACGCCGCTGGGGAAAATGACGGGTGAAGACCTGCAAAGATGGGCCGTTGAATTTGAGCCGGCATCACAAGCCATACCTGTTGCCGAGCTATTGGCGGGCAAAACGCTGGCAGTTGCGCGGGATGCAGCATTTTGTTTCATTTACCAGGCCAATCTGGATGTGCTGAAAAGTCTTGGGGCCAGGCTGGAATATTTTTCTCCCATCGCCGATTGTGCACTGCCCGCGTGTGATGCCGTATGGCTGCCTGGCGGCTATCCCGAGCTGCATGCGGAAGCGCTTGGCAGTAATGCGAGTATGCGCGAGAGCATCAAAAAACACTGGCACGCTGACCGGCCCATATGGGCGGAATGTGGCGGCATGATGGCGCTTTTCGAAGAATTGATTTGCAAGAATGGTCAAGGCTATCCGATGTGGGGGCTATTGCCCGGCAAGGTCCGCATGCAGGAGCGGCTCGCCGCACTCGGGCCGCAGCAATTGACGCTTGGAAAAGAGACGCTCAGAGGACATACCTTTCACTATTCAAGCGCTGAAACGCCATTGCAGGCAGTCGCCAGAACCGCGCGGCCTGGAATGTCGCCTTCGCCTGAAGCCGGCGAGGCTTTTTATCAATCGGGTTCGGTCAGGGCGAGTTATTTTCATCCCTGGTTCGCATCGAATCCAGTAGCCGCATCCAGGCTATTCCTGAACGAGGCGCTGACATGAAATCAAGTGACGTGAAATCAAGTGACTTCGCCATTGCCCGTAGCGAATTCATCCTTGGTGGCCAGAAAAGCGGAAAATCGCGCAGGGCAGAGCTGATTGCGCGCGCCTGGCTGGAAAAATCTGCGGACCACAAGGCAGTACTGCTTGCTACCGGCCAGGCTTATGACGAAGAAATGCGCGAGCGCATCGCGCGCCACCGGCACGACCGATCCGTGCGTGTACCAGGCATGCTGACCGTGGAAGAGCCCTTGCACCTGGCTGAGGCCATTTCTCTCCATAGCCAGCCCGATACCTTGCTGGTGGTTGACTGCCTGACCCTGTGGCTGACCAATTGCTTAATGCCAGTCGCGTCATCCCAGGGAAATCACGCCCACGCTGACTTCACCACGCAAACGGCCAGGCTTGCCGTGGCAATCACGACTGCGCCCGGCCCGGTGGTTTTGGTCGGTAACGAAATCGGCTTGGGCGTGATTCCGCTCGGACGTGAGGTGCGCGTCTTTGTCGACACGCTGGGGCGGCTCAATCAGGATGTCGCTGAACTTTGCGTGCGCGTCACGCTGATGGCGGCGGGCCTGCCGCTGACCCTGAAAGGTACCGCATGAATCGCCTCTTCCTTGCGCTGATGCTGCTGATTTTCTGGCTGCCGTCGCATGCCCTGCAGATCATCGATGACCGTGGCGTCAAGGTGACGCTTGCAAAACCGCCACAGCGCATCGTCAGCCTGCTGCCGTCGTTGTCCGAAACTGTCTGTGAACTCAATCATTGTGCGCGTCTGGTTGGCGTCGATCGCTATTCCAACCATCCGGCCTCCCTGCGCGCGCTGCCACAAGTCGGTGGGGGGATGGATCCCAATATCGAGGCCATCGTCGCACTCAAGCCGGACGTCGTGTTGATGTCGATTGCCTCGCGCGCCAGCGAGCGACTCGAAGCCCTGGGTTTGACGGTCGTGGCGCTGGAAACCAAGAGCCATACCGATGTCCGGCGTGTGCTGGACAGGGTAGGGACTTTACTCGGTGTGGACGACGCTCAACGTGTCTGGCGCGTCATCGATGCCGGGGTGTCCGCAGCGGCACAGTCTTTGCCGCCCAAGGCAAAGAACTTGCGTGTCTACTTTGAAGTCAACCGTGCCCCATATGCAGCCGGTGCAAAGTCTTTCATCGGTGAATCATTGCAGCGCCTGGGCGTCCAGAACATCGTGTCTCCCGAACTTGGACCATTCCCCAAGCTTAATCCTGAGTATGTGGTGAAAGCCGACCCGGACCTGATCCTGATCAGCGAGCGCAATTTTGCCGGCATGTTGCAGCGACCGGGCTGGGCTGGCATCCGTGCCGTGCGGGAGAACCGCATCTGTGTTTTTCCAGCCGAATTGGCCGATATCGTGATCCGGCCGGGCCCGCGCATGGCCGAGGGCGCACGCCTCATGGCCCAGTGCATTGCCAGCAAGGGCCTTTCCCAATGAGTGTCACCGTTTTTGAACAACAGCGTCTCGCCAAGCTGTGGATCATGATTTTGATGGCGCTGGCAGCCGCTGGCGTCCTGGTGGGGGCAGGGGTTGGCAGCACAGGTTTCGAGAATGTATTCAATGCCCGGCATGATCCCGTCGCCTGGCAGATCGTCTGGGATATCCGCTTGCCGCGAACGCTGGGCGCCTGGCTTGCTGGCGCTTTGCTTGGCCTATCCGGTGCCCTGGCGCAAGGACTGTTTCGCAATCCGCTTGCCGACCCCTATCTTCTCGGCAGTGCTTCCGGTGCATCGCTGGGCGTGGCGGTGGCGCTGGCCCTGTTCGGCGTTTCTCCGCTGGCGACGCACTGGCTGATCCGGCTGGGGTTGACCGGTGCGGCTTTTATCGGTGCCGCGGGGGCCGTGCTGCTGACCTTGCTGCTGGCGCGCGGCGTCCAGCATACCTTGCGACTGCTGCTGGCCGGTGTGATCGTCGGCGTGGTTCTGGGGGCCCTGAGTTCACTCACGATGTTGCTGGTGCCCGAAGTGCTGCAGGCCATGCAAGCCTTTTTGCTGGGCAGTACCGGCTACGTGGGCTGGAGTGCGACATTCCTGATGGCAGGCATTTGGGCGGTCTGCATGTTGTTGTCATGGAGCCTCAGCCGGGTCCTCGATGGCCTGACGCTTGGCGAGGCGACTGCGGCCAGTCTCGGCCTGAGACTGGCGCCACTGCGGGCGACATTGATTGCCGTGCTCGCCCTGGCGATCGGCACGGCCGTCGCGCAGACCGGGCTCATTGCCTTTGTGGGATTGGCCGCGCCGCATCTGGTGCGGTCACTGGTCAAGACTACGCACAATCGATTGATCTTGCTCTCAAGTCTCATGGGGGCGGTGTTGCTGATGGCGGCAGATTTGCTGGCGCGCTGGCTGATCGCGCCGATGGAACTGCCGGTGGGCGTCCTGACGGCGGTGCTCGGCGGTGGTTATCTGCTGTGGTTGATGCATGCCCAGAACCGGAGTAACAGTACAGTATGGAAACGATAGCGATCAGCGCGCGGGCGATCCGCGCCCGCCTCGGCAATCAGGAGGTCTTGCATGGCATTGACCTGATGCTCCCCGCTGGCCGCTGGACCAGCATCATCGGCCCCAATGGCGCCGGCAAGTCGACCCTGCTCAAGGTACTGGCGGGTCTGATGCCGCATGCAGGGCAGCTTGTGTTGCCCGGCCACCCGCCGGGACAGATGAGCGCGCGTAAAAAAGCCCAGCATCTGTCCTGGCTTGGGCAGAATGAAAGCGGGGCGGATGACCTGACGGCCTACGACGTCACCATGCTGGGCCGCCTGCCACACCAGCCCTGGCTGGCGCCGCCAGGTGAAGCCGACCATGCTGCGGTTATCGAGGCGCTGCGCGCTACCCAGGCCTGGGACTGGCGTGACCGGACGCTGGGCCAGCTTTCAGGCGGCGAGCGTCAACGCGTGCTGCTCGCCCGTGCCCTGGCAGTGCAGGCGGAGGTACTGTTGATGGATGAGCCCTTGGCCAATCTTGACCCGCCTCATCAAGTGGATTGGCTGTTGCTCGTGCGCGATCTGGTCAAGCAGGGCAAGTCCGTGGTCAGTGTGTTGCATGAAATTTCGCTGGCGCTGCATGCCGACGAAATGGTCGTCATGGCAGCTGGGCGGGTCATGCACCATGGTCCATGCAACGATCCCGCCACGCACCAGGCAATCGAGCAAGTTTTTGAAAACCGCATCCATATCCAGCGTGCCGGCGAGCAGTGGATATCGCTTCCCAAAATCCAATACTGAAGACGTCAATGCAGATTGAAACCCCACCCAGCAAAAAGCCTTACGAAAAGCCCGAAGGCGAACGTCGCGGCCTGGTTATCGTCAATACCGGCGATGGCAAAGGCAAGAGCACGGCGGCGTTTGGCCTGGCCTTGCGTGCCCATGGCCGTGGCAAGGCCGTCAAGATCTACCAGTTCATGAAAGTGCCGACGGCACGTTTCGGCGAGCACCGCATGTTCGAGCAACTCGGCCTTCCGATCGAAGGTTTGGGCGACGGCTTCAGCTGGAAGAGCCAGGACCTGGAGCACTCGGCCCAACTCGCGCGGGACGGCTGGGAACGCGCCAAAGCCAGCATTCTGGGGGGCGAATACTTCATGGTGACGCTCGACGAAGTGACCTACCCGCTGATTTACGGCTGGCTGCCGCTTGAGGATGTGTTGCAGACCTTGCGAAATCGCCCCAAAGATACCCATGTGGTATTGACCGGCCGCCGCTGCCCCCCTGAAATCATCGCGCTGGCAGACACGGTGACCGAGATGACCAAGATAAAGCATGCCTTCAATGCTGGTGTGCCAGCGCAGCGTGGCATCGAAGACTGAAGGGCGCGGCTGCATGAATTCGAATGCCAAAGATTTGATAGCGGCCACGCCCTTCTCGGCAGATGAAGCGGCCGCTGTTTACCGCGCCATTTACGAACGTCGTGACATGCGTCATTTTGCCGGCGGCGAAGTCGCGCCCGAGACATTGTGCCGCCTGATCCGGGCTGCGCACCATGCGCCCAGTGTCGGCTTCATGCAGCCCTGGCGTTTCATTCGAATCAGCGATCGCACACTGCGCCAGCAGTTGCACGACGTGGTCGAGTCGGAGCGCGTGCTGACCGCGCATGCGCTGGGGGAGCGCGAGGATGAATTCATGCGCCTGAAGGTCGAGGGGCTGCTCGAGGCGGCGGAACTGTTGGCGGTGGTGCTGGCCGACGGGCGCGACAAGCATGTATTTGGCCGTCGCACCATGCCGCACATGGATCTGGCATCAGCCAGTTGTGCCATTCAAAACCTTTGGCTGGCTGCCCGTGCCGAGGGGCTGGGTATGGGCTGGGTGTCGTTATTCGAGCCCAAGGCGGTAGCCGGCCTGCTGAGATTGCCCGCGGAGGCCGAACCCATTGCCTTGCTCTGTCTTGGCCCGGTAAAAAGCTACTATGCCGAGCCGATGCTGCAACAGATGGGGTGGGCACAGCGTGAAAGATTATCCGAACTGGTTTTCGATAACGGCTGGGGCAATGCCAGTCATCTGTTCACCAAGGATGTGTCGGAATGACGCCGTGGCTGGACCTGTTCTTGCCGCAGGTGTCGATTGCAGGCATTGCAGTATTTCTGGCAATTGTCATCGATGTTTTTTTTGGCGAGCCGCGCGCGCGCTTGCATCCGGTGGTGTGGATGGGACGCTACCTTGACTGGGCTGGCAAGCGCATTGCGCCAGCCGCGAACACGCCGTATACCGAGCGCAGCAAGCAGGTTTTTTGGTGGGGCGCATGGGCCTGGATTGCCGGGGCGCTGGTCGTCATTGCCGCGGCATGTTTTCTGCAATGGACATTGGCGCAATTCCCCTGGTGGATTACCTGCCTGGGATTGGGCATTTTGCTTAAACCCCTGATGGCATGGAACATGTTGCAACGCGAGGTGAGTGCAGTTGAGGATGCATTGGGTGAATCGTTGGCTGCCGGCCGCGAACGGCTTTCATGGCTTTGCAGCCGGGATGTGCGCCAATTAAGCGCCACCGAGGTGCGCGAGTCCGCGATCGAGTCATTGGCGGAAAATCTCAACGATTCGGTGGTGGCGCCGCTGTTCTGGTTCATGCTGCTTGGCCTGCCAGGGGCTGCACTATATCGTTTTGCCAATACGGCAGATGCGATGTGGGGTTATATCGGGCCACGTTCTGGCCGTGACTGGACTTGGGCCGGCAAATGGGCGGCACATGCCGACGACATTTTGTCGTGGATTCCGGCTCGGCTGACGGCATTGCTGTTGGCCGTGACGACGGGTGGCCTGTCGTTTTCAATTTTGCGTGTGGAAGCCTTGCGCACGCCGTCGCCCAACGGCGGCTGGCCGATGGCAGCCATGGCCCTGGCCCTGGATATCCGATTGGGCAAGCCTGGCGTTTATAGCCTGCATCCGCAGGGTCGCAGGCCGCAATCGGAAGATACAAAAAATGCTGTGCTGGTTTCAAGGCGCGTAGTGATTGCCGTGACCGTTCTTGGAATCGTGCTGTCAGGAGTCTGGAGAATCGTTACATGAAACGCGAACATGGCGGTCCCGATGCGCAAGGCGTGCCGGTCTGGGATTTCTCAAGCAATGCCAATGCCTGCGGCCCCTGCCCGCAGGTTCTTGATGCTGTTCAACGGGCTGACGCCCGACACTACCCGGATCCTGCTTATAGCGACTTGCGCAGCGCATTGGCGGAATTCCATTCGGTCGATGTCGATCGCATCGTCCTGGCCAGCAGTGCCAGCGAATTCATTTTTCGCATGACCGCGTGTCTGGCGCGTTCAGGTCTGCAGCGTGTCTGGTACCCAGCCATGTGTTACGGTGAATATCCCCATGCTGCAAAGGTTTGGGGGCTTGAGCGCGTGCTGGAACCGGCTCAAGCGGACTTGCTTTGGTTGTGCGAGCCGAGCAGTCCACTGGGTGCTGCCGATGCCATGGTGGCGGGTGTGCGGCAGCAACAGGGCGTGGTCGTGCTGGATCGGGCTTATGAGCCGCTACGTCTGTCAGGGCAATGCAGCCTGCAGGAGGCCGCACTTGATGATGTCTGGCAGCTTTGGTCGCCGAACAAAGCCTTGGGCTTGACAGGCATTCGGGGGGCATACGCCATTGCCCCCTTAAATGGCCGGCGCCTGGCGCAGTCTTTGGAACAACAAGCTGCATCATGGCCCCTGGGCGCGCATGCGGTGACCATGCTGCGCTGCTGGACGCACAGGGATACCCAGCATTGGCTGGCGCAAAGCCTGGAAACGCTCCGTTTCTGGAAGGCTGCGCAACTGGCCATGTTGCAGCGCTGGACTTGCCTTCCCAGCGATGCGAATTTTTTCTGTGTGAAGGCAGCGTTCAATCCGGTTGCGCTGCGCGCGCAAGGGGTCAAGCTGCGGGACACTGCTTCTTTTGGCTTGCCTGGTCATTGGCGTTTGAGTGTGCAGACGCCCGCAGCACAGGCGGCATTGCAGTCTGCGCTTGAAAGTGAGGGTGCGGTATGACAGGCAGGAAAACAAGCAGGAAAGCGCGTTGCGTCATGGTGCTGGGTACCTCCAGCGGTGCCGGCAAGAGTTGGGTCACGACGGCACTGTGCCGTTTATACGCCCGCCAGGGCTTGAAGGTGGCGCCCTTCAAGGCCCAAAACATGAGCAACAATGCGCGCGTGGTCGCTTCGCACAACGGCATGGGTGAAATTGGCTCTGCCCAGTATTTTCAGGCGCTGGCCGCTTGCGCAGAACCGGATGTGCGCATGAATCCCTTGCTGCTCAAACCCGAGGCCGACACCCACAGCCAAGTGGTGTTGCTGGGTGAGGTTAGTGCAGACTTGACGAATCTGCCCTGGCGTGGCCGCAGCGAAAAAGTGTGGCCGACAATCGCCGCATCGCTGGATGCCTTGCGCGCCGAGAATGACGTGGTGGTCATCGAGGGCGCAGGCTCGCCAGCCGAAATCAATTTGATGGCGAATGACATCGTCAATCTCCGAGTGGCCCGATACTGCGAGGCACGCTGTTTGCTGGTGACAGACATCGACCGCGGTGGCGCATTTGCGCACCTGTACGGCACCTGGGCCTTGCTGGCCAGGGAAGACCAGGCGCTCATTCATGGTTTTGTCCTCAACAAGTTTCGCGGCGACCCGGCGCTGCTGGCGCCCGCACCCGAACAATTGCAAGCGCTGACCGGCATACCGACCGTGGCCACCTTGCCTATGTGGTGGCAACATGGCCTGCCCGAAGAAGATGGCGTGTTTGACGACCGCAGTCGAAGCACAGGTGCGGTTTCGCGCACGATTGCTGTGGTGGCATATCCGCGCATCAGCAACCTGGATGAATTTCAAGCGCTCAAAAACATCCCTGGCGTGCGCTTGCTTTGGGCGCGCAGTTCGGCCGATTTGGCGGGTTTGAATGCCAGCGACTGGATCATCTTGCCCGGCTCCAAACATACCAGCAGCGACTTGGCCTGGCTGCGAACGCAGGGCCTGGACCTTGCCGTGATCCGGCACGCGCGCCTGGGTGGCGCCGTCCTGGGGATTTGTGGCGGCATGCAAATGTTGGGGGATGCCTTGCTCGATCCACACGGTATCGACGGTAACGATGCCGGGCTGGGGCTGCTACCCTTGGAAACGACGTTTGCAGTGGAAAAAACTGTGCGTCGCAGTACCACGCAGTTTGCAGAATTGTCTGGCCCTTGGACATCACTTTCCGGCATCGCCGTGCATGGCTATGAAATTCATCACGGACAAACGCAAGCTGCCCAGCGTAGCTCCGATGCCGCTGACGTCGCGCAGGAAGTCATCAAGGACTTGGCTTGGCAAAGTGCGGATGGACGGGTGCTGGGGCTCTATGTGCACGGCATTTTCGAAGATCCCGGGGTGCTACAGGCCTTGTTTGGCGTGCATGTGCGCACATTGGACACAGTGTTTGAGGGATTGGCGGACCACCTTCAGAAAAACATGGACGCAGAGATATTGAATGCCTTGATTTCCTGACTATCCACGCGAACGTCCCGGAGAACGATTCAATTTCGATACTGCAGGATACTCAGAATTCCTTGCTGACCAAGTGCTTGTAGCACAAGCCAGATAACATAAACCAGGCCACTGGGCGCTCCTGGCCAGTTGGAGGCAAGTTGGCCATGCAATTAGTCCTGTTTGTAGGGGAGCATGGCCTGGCGTATTGCGGGAATCAGGCGAGTTTGGGCAAATCTTGCAGCCGGCAACTCAATGCCGCTCGCTCAACGGCGCCGACGTACCGCAACACCCTGTGCATTCATTTTCTCGTCCAGTCCAGGCAAGGCCATCTGTGCCAGGGCAGCCAGACCGGCCTTGCTGGCAGCAGACCTGGTCTTGGCCACCGGCACCGTTCCCGTCAGTTTCCTGACGTTGGCTTTTATCTCCATCATCTGTTCTGATTTGGCCAACCGTACCAGGGCATGCAAGGTTTGCTCAAAAATGTGTTTTTGGCGCAAATTGGCGTTTTCCATTGAATAGGCATTGACCAGAGATTGGACCATTTCTTGGGTTGTCAGAGTATTCATTGTTTTCTCCCTGTTATTTATTTTCTGTGAGTATTATTCCTCGTTGAATTTTGACAACTTTGAGTTAAATCAATTTTCTAAAAGGAATGTTGAATTGGTGAATCAGCTTCGCGACAAGTGCGGAAAGCCATGAGCGCGTGCGGCTGGATAGTCGCCACAGCGCCAAAAACGCCGGCTTCTTGACGGAGCTTGGTGCGGCAGGGCAAACGGAATGAAGTCAAAGGGGAAAATAAAACGGGAAACTTTGCAATGAAGTTTCCCGTAAGGCAGGACCAGGATCCGTCGGATCCGGTAGTCCAAGGCGAAGCTAACGATTAGTCGCGGCCTGCAAGGTAGCGCAGTTCGGCAGCCTGGTTTGGCATGAAGGCGTCGAATTCACGGGCCAGGCGGCTCAATTCGGCTGCCGTGACTGCCTTGTCTTCCTGGACTGCCTTAACCTTGGCCGGGCTCGCGTTAACCTTGGCCGGATCGATCGCCAATAGGGCGGCAATGAAGCTACGCGCAGCACGTCCCAGATTTTCACCATAGGAACTAATCGGATTGATATACGGGTAGGTTGCAAGGTTGGATCTGAACATGATGTTCTCCTGTGAAATTTGATGGTTTCATTATGGCTGCTCTACGCCATAAATCAAATTTCAATTCTTGATGCTAGGTATTCACAATAAATATAACAAGGGTGGCTTAGTGCAGAAAATGCAATCTGGAAAACAGCAATATTACTCTGGAAAAATAGGATGAAATTGCCTGATCAATGAATAAAAATTATATTAATCAATGACTTGTGAATTTCCTTGGCCGCGTTTTCGATACATATCTGCCTTCCAGCTGGACGAAAGGGCAGGCATGATAAGCCCGTCTTGCCAAGCTATTTTTTGCATCGTAGAAATACCGCTAGGTAGAATGGCAATACGATTCCCCCCGCCTAGTGGCCGGAATGTCGTGTTTTTGCGAAGTGATCCTAACGACCGTGATGTGTCGGGGAGCGGGCCGATTTCTTGGTTCGCCGCATTGTCTTGGGCGGCGGTGCGGATGGCAAGGGTGTCGCCGGATCTGCCGACGGCGCAGCGCCGGACGATAGTCCATCCAGTGCGCCATGCGGGGTATGGCTTTCCTGTTGGTTGATGTATAGCTGTTCCTCGATCACTTGCTGTAACAGAGCCCCGTCCATCGGCCGTGCCTGCTGCCTGGCTTGTTCCTGCTGTTCGCGCAGATGCGCGGTTTTCTCCAGGTCTTCCAGTTCAGCGGGTGTTTTCTCACCGGAGCCAATATCCGCTTCCTCAATAAAATGTCCGAATTTTGGAGCCATCGCATTCTCCCGATTGATCGATCCGACTGGGCCTGGCATGTTGGTTTTCATGCCCACCATCTGTATAAGATACCTGCGCATGGCCTTGGTTCGTCGCTAGCTTGCCCTTTGTTCTAGCGCAAAGGGCAGACGATCCAAGTGAGTAATTTGAATGGTGTCGCATCCATTTGATAAATTCTCGGCCTGAAAGGTGTTGCATGGTCAAACGCCCCCAGCTTGTCTTGCCCACGGTTGTATATCCTGATGTCCTGGGCTTGCTGACGATTGACCATCGCAAGGTGCAAGTCTTGTTTGCCGAATTTCAGGCAAAAAGAGGGCGACTACGCATCCATGAAAAATTCGAACTGGTGCGGAAAGTGTGCGCAGAACTGCTGGTCCATTTCGCTGTCGAAGAAGGCATTTTTTATCCGGCAGTGCGCCAGCAAATCCATGATGGCGCATTGATGGATGAAGCCTGGGATCAACATGATTCGGCCAAGAGCCTGATCATTTTGCTCGGCAAGATCCCGCCGGACGAGCCTATGTTCGATGCCAAGGTGCGCGCACTGGCGGAACAGGTCGAGCACCATATCCAGGATGAGGAAGCGGTCATGTTCCCCAAGGTGCTGGTGTCGGATATCGATCTGGTTGTACTGGGCAGGGAATTGCTGGAAGCTAAAAATGGTATGCGTGCCCGGCTCGGCATGCCCATCGAGGAAATCGCCGATGAACACTTTCCCGGGGAAGATACTTATATGTCTTCATCGCATGCGCGGCATGCTGCTGCACGGATGCGGGAAATATGATTAAATATTTTGTCATGAACCACGACGCACACGGCGGGCGCGCCGGAAAAACCCCTTAGCGGGAAAACCATGGCCTTTGGCCTAGCCTGCATGAAGCGAAATGCCACGTTGCTTTCGCTGAAGAAGAAAGCGCCATGCCTTCCGTCGCGCCCGCCGTGTGCGCCGTGGTTCTTATTTGCAAGGAAGGGAGGGGCTGACGCGCAGGGAATGGCGCGCAGTCTCAAGGCCAGGGCGCTGGATTGACGTCGATGTATTGGGCGCTTTCCTGCGCCGATGGGGCCGCTATCGAAGTTTGTCCTTCCTGCAGCTTGCGTCCCAGGATTACGCTGATTTCGCGCCGTGCTTCGGCGAAGTCCGATTGCATGAGCGGATAATTCTTTTGCGGCCAGCTGGCAATCGCCCAGTGGGTGAATTCCTCGAAGCGGCGCGCCAGTTCGCTGGCATACTCATCCTGTGTCATTGCCGCTGGTCTCCCCGCTGAAAGCGTCTGTCCTGCGCGAGGATGCCTGCCGCCTCGGCGGCGGGGCGGCGGTGTTCCACGGTGGGATCCGGGTGCGGTGGCGGCTCTTCCTCATCCGGGCCGGGTTCTTCGCCTGGCAGGGGTTCCTCTTCCGGGATTGGTGCGCGATGCAGTCGTAGTGCGGCCTCGGGATGCGATGCCCAAGGCGACATGTCAGGTCTGGCCGGCGGATACGGCGTTTCAGTGAACGACATGGCATTACCTCGATTCAATTGACGCGGACGGCGCCCCGCCACAGGCACGGCTGCAATACTCCCGCTTCCCATGTGATTCTATGATCGGGGGCGGGCCGTCAGGTTCCCCTGCCCGGCAGCTGCACGCCTCCTGCTCATTTCTTGCTCATTTCTTGGCGTGGCGCCGCTTTTCTGCCTTGCATTCCATCGTATGCAACACGGTCCCTTCCGAGTTGACCGTTTCCATGTGGACGTCGAAGCTCCACAGGCGTGCGACATGTTTCAGGACCTCTTCGGTATTCTGGTTCAGCGGCCGCCGCTGGAACTGGGTGTGGCGCAGGGTAAGGGTGCGGTCGCCGTGCGTGTTGACCGACCAGACCTGGATATTCGGTTCACGGTTGCCGAGATTGTATTGCGCGGCCAGTTGTTCGCGGACGTGCTGGTAGCCGCTGTCATCGTGGATCGCCGAGACATGCAGGTTGTCGTTGCGGTCGTCATCCAGCACTGAAAAGAAATGGAAGTCGCGGATCAGCTTGGGCGAGAGGAATTGCGCGATGAAGCTTTCATCCTTGAAGTTGCGCATGGCAAAATCCAGCGTCTTGAGCCAGTCGCTGCCGGCGATGTCGGGGAACCAGGCGCGGTCTTCCGCCGTCGGCTCCTCGCAGATGCGGCGGATGTCGCGCATCATGGCAAAGCCCAGCGCATATGGGTTGATGCCATTGTAATAGGGGCTGGTGACGGGCGGCTGGTACACCACATTGGTATGGCTTTGCAGGAATTCCATCATGAAGCCGTTGCCGACGATGCCTTCCTCGTACAGCTGGTTGAGGATGGTGTAATGCCAGAAAGTGGCCCAGCCTTCGTTCATCACCTGGGTCTGGCGCTGCGGATAGAAATACTGGGAAATCTTGCGCACGATGCGCACGATTTCGCGTTGCCAGGGTTCCAGCAGCGGCGCGTATTTCTCGATGAAATACAGCAGGTTTTCCTGGGGCTCTTCCGGAAAACGGTGGCTGGCTTCTTCGTGCGCTTCTTCCTCGCGGCGCGGCAGGGTGCGCCAGAGATCGTTGACTTGCGATTGCAGGTATTGCTCGCGTTCCTTCTGACGCGCGTATTCTTTTTCCAGCGACAGTTTCGCCGGGCGCTTGTAGCGGTCCACGCCATAATGCTGCAGGGCGTGGCAGGAGTCGAGCAGCAATTCGACTTCCTCGATGCCGTAGCGTTGCTCGCATTGGCCGATGTATTTCCTGGCAAAAACCATGTAGTCGACGATCGCTTCGGCGTCGGTCCATGTGCGGAACAGGTAATTTCCCTTGAAGAAGGAATTATGGCCATAGGCGGCATGCGCGATCACCAGCGTCTGCATCATCAGGCTGTTTTCTTCCATCAGATAGGCGATGCAGGGACTGGAATTGATGACGATCTCGTAAGCCAGTCCCATCTGGCCGCGCTTGTAACTCTTCTCGGTCGCCATGAAATGCTTGCCGAAGGACCAGTGGTGGTAAGACACCGGCATGCCGACCGAGGCGTAGGCATCCATCATCTGCTCGGCGCTGATGATTTCCAGCTGGTTCGGGTAGGTATCCAGGCCGAATTTCTGCGCCACCCGGCGCACTTCCTCGTGCGCCTGTTCGATCAGTTCGAAGGTCCATTCCGACTGTTCCGGCAGGCGGTGCGGATTGTCCGGTTCCGGCAAGGCTGGCAAGGTTTTCATGGGCTGGCTCATTTCGGCTGCTTATTTCAGCTGTTTTTTGAACAGTTCGCGGAACACCGGATAAATGTCGGCCGGCGATTCGATTTTTTGCATGGCGAAATTCGGGTGCGCCGCCGGAATTTGCGCATACTCTTCCCACAGGTTCTGCGGCGGGCCATCGGTAATTTCAATGTAGGCGTAATACTGCACCAGCGGCATGATGCTGTTGACCAGCAGGTCATGGCAGGTAGTCGAATCGCTATCCCAGTTGTCGCCGTCGGAGGCTTGCGCGACATAGGCATTCCAGTCGTTACTCGGGTAGCGTTCCTGGATGATTTTCTTCAGGAGGTGTAGCGCCGAGGACACCACGGTGCCGCCCGATTCGCGCGAATGGAAGAAATCCTGTTCATCGACTTCGGTCGCCGAGGTGTGGTGGCGAATGAAGACGACTTCGATTTTTTCATAGGCACGCGTCAGGAACAGGTAGAGCAGGATGAAAAAACGCTTGGCCATGTCTTTGCGGGATTCGTCCATCGATCCCGAGACATCCATGATGCAAAACATCACGGCCTGGCTGGCCGGCTTGGGCACCTTGATGCGGTTGCTGTAGCGCAGGTCGAACGGATCGATAAAGGGAATTGCCAGGATGCGCGCGCGCAGGTGATGAATTTCCAGGCGTAATTCGATGACGCGCGGATCGTCTTCGCCGGTTTCCTGCAGCAATACCAGCAATTCGTCTTCGGCTTCTTTCAGGCGCTTGCGCGGAGTGCCGCCGACGGCGATGCGGCGCCCGAGCGCGCCGCGCAGCGAGCGCAGCACATGGATATTGGATGGCGTGCCGGAGACATTGTAACCGGCACGCTGGTTCTTGAATTCGGGAACGGCGGTGAGCTGGGTCTTGACCAGATTGGGCAATTCGAGGTCATCGAAGAAGACATTCAGGAATTCCTCGCGCGACAATTCGAAAGCGAAATCGTCTTCGCCGGTTTCTTCGCTATTACCTGCCTTGCCTTTGCCGGCGCCGCCACGGCCACCCTGGGGCCGCTCGATCTGGTCGCCTTTGGCGTATTCCTTATTGCCTGGATGGACGTTTTCCCAGATGCCGCCATGGGCATGGCCGAATACCGGTTCGTTGATATCCTTGACCGGTATGGAAATTTTCTCGCCGTTTTCGATATCGGTGATCGAACGGCCCTTGACCGCACGCGCCACAGCTTCCTTGATCTGCCCCTTGTAACGACGCATGAAGCGCTCGCGGTTGATCGCGGACTTGTTCTTGCCTTGCAGACGACGGTCGATGAGGTGAACCAAAACCTTCTCCTGCTTGATGAGCTGCCCTCCCCATGGCGGGGAGGGCAGCAGATTACGACGACTTCCTGACACGCAGATACCATTCGCACAAGAGGCGCACCTGCTTTGCAGTATAGCCTTTGTCCACCATGCGCTTGACGAATTCCTCATGCTTGTGGGCATCGTCGGCGCTGGCCTTGGCATTAAAGGAAATCACCGGCAGCAAGTCTTCGGTATTCGAGAACATTTTCTTCTCGATGACCGTGCGCAGCTTTTCATAACTGGTCCAGAGCGGGTTCTTGCCGGCATTGTGCGCACGGGCGCGCAAGACGAAGTTGACGATTTCGTTGCGGAAATCCTTCGGGTTGGAGATGCCGGCCGGCTTCTCGATCTTTTCCAGTTCATTGTTCAGCGCATTGCGGTCGAAGCTTTCGCCGGTATCGGGATCGCGGAATTCCTGGTCCTGGATCCAGAAATCGGCGAACAGCACGTAGCGGTCGAAGATGTTCTGGCCATACTCGGAATAGCTTTCCAGGTAAGCGGTCTGGATTTCCTTGCCGATGAAATCGACATAGCGCTGCGCCAGGTGCTCCTTGATATAGGTAAGATATTTCTGCTCGGTCTCGGGCGGAAACTGTTCGCGCGCCACCTGCTGCTCCAGTACGTACAGCAGGTGCACCGGGTTGGCCGCCACCTCGGTGGTGTCAAAATTAAACACTTTCGACAGGATCTTGAAGGCGAAGCGGGTGGACAAGCCATCCATGCCTTCATCGACGCCGGCATAGTCGATGTATTCATGGATCGACTTGGCCTTGGGGTCGGTATCCTTGAGGTTTTCGCCATCGTAGACCAGCATCTTGGAATAGATGCTGGAATTTTCCGGCTCCCTCAGGCGCGACAGGACCGCAAACTGCGCCATCATCTTCAGCGTGCCGGGCGCGCAGGGCGCCTGCGACAGCGAGGAATTGCGCAGCAGTTTGTCGTAAATCTTGACTTCTTCAGATACGCGCAGGCAATACGGTACCTTGACGATATAGATGCGGTCAAGGAAGGCTTCATTGTTCTTGTTGTTGCGGAAAGCTTTCCATTCCGATTCGTTGGAGTGGGCCAGTATCACGCCGTCAAACGGTATTGCACCGAAACCTTCGGTCCCCTTGAAGTTACCTTCCTGGGTAGCGGTCAGCAAGGGGTGCAGCACCTTGATCGGCGCCTTGAACATTTCGACGAATTCCATCAAGCCCTGGTTGGCCAGGCACAGGCCGCCGGAATAGCTGTAGGCGTCCGGGTCGTCCTGGGAATATTCCTCGAGCTTGCGGATATCGACCTTGCCGACCAGCGAAGAGATATCCTGGTTGTTTTCATCGCCCGGTTCGGTCTTGGAAATGGCGATCTGCTTGAGGATCGATGGATAGCGCTTGACCACGCGAAACTGGTTGATGTCGCCATTGAATTCGGCCAGGCGCTTGACGGCCCACGGGCTGGGAATGGTGCGCAAGTAGCGCCGCGGGATGCCGAAATCTTCTTCCAGGATCGCGCCATCCTCGGCTTCGCTGAACAGGCCGAGTGGCGATTCATTCACCGGCGAACCCTTGATGGCGTACAAGGGCACACGCTGCATCAGTTCTTTCAGCTTTTCCGCAATGGAAGACTTGCCGCCGCCGACCGGACCCAGCAGATACAGGATCTGCTTGCGTTCTTCCAGGCCCTGCGCGGCATGGCGGAAATAGGCAACGACTTGCTCAATGACTTCCTCGGTGCCGTAGAACTCCCGGAACGCCGGATAGATCTTGACCACTTTGTTGGCGAAGATGCGCGACAGCCGCTGGTCGTGGCGGGTGTCGAGCAGTTCTGGTTCGCCGATCGCATGCAGCATGCGTTCGGCGGCGGAGGCGTAAGCCAGGTGCTCGCGTTTGCAAATCTCCAGGTATTCCTTCAGGGAATATTCTTCTTCTCTGGTACGTTCATAACGCGAAGCATAATTCTCGAAGATTTTCATGGGTGATCCTTTGAGCAGAAAATATCCTTTGCAGCCATGACTAGAGCAGCTGTTGCCAGCATGAGTTTGCAGATGGCAACGATTTAATCATACGCCCATATTCCCCTTGCCGTGTCAATTCTTTCTCTATGTATTCACGTTTTTTGGAGAAATGTCACACCGGATTTTTGCCGGGGTTTACGGGCAACGAACATAGGGGTAAGAATTTTTTTCCAATGTCTGGTTTCCTGTTATCTAAGACATTTGAGACAAATCAATTGTTCATTACGCGCACAAAAAAATCACAGCACAAGTCGGCGCATTCCTACATCAAAATCAGAGGAACACGGATGCGGTAGATTTTCCAGTTATGTAAATATTATTAAGAAAATTATGCAATGGAACAAGGAGCGAGCTGTGCTAAACGATTGCCGGATTGCTGACACAACTCAGGCGGCCATGCGCTATCTAGCCTACGATCCGCCAGTGCCGCCGATTGCCGCGATTCCCGACGAATTCCCCAAGCCGCCGCTGCAGGCGCCGGCCAGGTTCGGCGACCTGGTTGGCACATCGCGGCAGATGCGCCAGTTGTTTCGCTTGATCGCCAGGGTCGCACCGACCCATGCCAATGTCTTGATCGAAGGCGAAAGCGGCACCGGCAAGGAACTGGTCGCCCATACCCTTTACCTGATGAGCGGGCGCGCCGGTCAACCGCTGGTGGCCATCAATTGCGGTGCCATATCACCGCAATTGATGGAGGCTGAATTGTTCGGTCACGAACGCGGCAGCTTCACCGGCGCGGTAAAAAGCCGCGCGGGCTGCTTCGAGCGGGCCAATGGCGGCATTCTGTTCCTCGATGAAGTCACCGAAATGTCGATGGACATGCAGATCAAGTTGCTGCGTATACTGGAAACCGGCCGCTTTTGCCGGGTCGGTGCAGATACCGAGACGCAAGTAAAGGTGCGCGTGATCGCCGCCACCAACCGTTGTCCTCTACAAGCGGTGCGCGATGGCATCCTGCGCAGCGACCTGTATTACCGGCTGTCGGTGTTCCCCCTGCAGGTGCCGCCACTGCGCGAGCGCACCGAGGATGTCGGCTTGATGGCGAATGTCTTTCTCGAGCGCCTGAACCAGGAAGAGCGCACGGCCAAGGTGTTTTCGCAGGCTTCAAGAGAGTTCATGCAGGAATATTCCTGGCCGGGCAATGTACGGGAATTGAAGAATGCCGTGCAGCGCGCCTTCATCCTGGCCGACCACGAACTGGACCTGACCTTTGCCATGACGGCTGTTGCACCGGTGCAGCAGCCGGACGATCGGGGAGAGCATGAAAATTGTGTCACGCTGCAGGTGGGCAGCACCCTGGAAGATGCGCAGCGCCGCCTGATTTGCGCCACGCTCGGGCACTACCACGGTAACAAGACCCTGGCCGCCGCCGTGCTGGGGGTGAGCCTGAAGACCTTGTACAACCGCCTGAAGGAATATGAGTCCCGCCCGGGCGGGGCCAGCCATTCCGGCGTGCCGCCCCCCTCCAGGGTAAATTGCGCATGATGAACATCCTCGTCGTCGATGACCATGCCGTGGTGCGCGCAGGCGTGCACCATATTATCGGAGAAGCACGGATGCAGAAATCAAGCGCATTACGCGATGATGTATGTAAGGCAAGATTTTAGCGATCAGGAGCATCTCATGGGGCAAAATATCAGTACCTGCACGCGGTCTTCGCATATGCGGCCTGTCAATTCGCATTGCATCACTGCGTTTCACAAGTTCGCTTTGCAAAGGCAATCCCAGCATTTGCCTGTCGACAAGCCGGTACGGATTGCCGGACTGTATGGTCACAATCCACAACAAAACCAGATACTGGCGGCGCTGCCCGAAGCAGGATATGAAAGACTCGCGCCACACCTGGAACTGGTTTCCATGTCGTTAGGCATGGTCGTGACAGAAGCGGGGGCAAGCATGCAGCATGTCTATTTCCCCACCAGCAGTATCGTATCGATCCTGCATGACACCCGCGATGGCGCTTCCGCAGAAACCGCCTTGATCGGCAATGAAGGTCTGGTCGGTGTCGCGCAATGGATGGGGGGCGGCGCCATGTCCAGTCGGGCAGTTGTCACCAGTGCCGGCTATGGCTTTCGTCTCGGCGCAGCGCTGCTGCAGGAAGAGTTCGACCGCGGCGATGCATTGCAAAAGCATTTGCTGCGATTTACGCAAGCCTTGCTGACGCAAATGTCCCAAACCGCAGTGTGCAACCGGCATCATAGCGTGGCGCAGCAATTGTGCCATTGGCTGTTGCTGCGGCTGGATCGGCTGCCATCGAATGAACTGAGCATGACGCAGGAATTGATTGCCAATATGCTGGGTGTGCGTCGCGAAAGCGTGGCGGAAGCGGCAGGGCGCTTGCAGGACGAAGCGCTGATCCATTATAGCCGTGGTCACATCATCGTACTTGACCGCAGCGGCCTGGAAAGCCGGGTGTGCGAGTGCTACGCCGACGTCAAGCGAGAATATGCGCGGCTGTTGCCCGGTCGGGGGGCGGGATCGTCAGCCCCGGTGTGATTGCTGCTGCTTGTGAACTGCTGGAGTACGCTCAGGCAGCATACCCGGATATCTCGAGCGCGGCCGTCGCGCCGTCATCGGCTTGCAGGACCTTCGGCAAGCGGATCCTGATGCGGGTGCCGGATCCCGGCGTGCTGTCGATTTCATATAAGTGGAAGAACCAGAACCCGGCATCGCTTTTTCCTGGCGCTATGTGGTAGAGCGCACAGATAGCGGCTGCTTACCACCCTATATTGAAAATGCTTGATGGATGTTTAATTTTTTATTTTCCATGGGTGGTGATGATCATGAACAAGGACCAGATTAAAGGCAGGGCAAAAACCGTGGCGGGGAAAACCCAGCAACAGGCGGGTAAGGAGATGGATGATGAAGTACAGCAAGCAAAAGGCTTGACCAAGCAGGCGGCAGGAAAAATCCAGGAAACCTATGGCAAAGCCAAGGAAGCGGTACGCAAAGCAACCACGAAGGGGCATCACTAAAGCGTATTGATTCCATTCTTGCCACTGTATAAGGACAAACAATAAAAAGAGCGCTTGACGCTCTTTTTATTGTTGAAAAATAGGAATTTAAGCAAAGAAGCCTTACGATCGCAGAGTTTTTTACAATGTCTCGGTATTTCTTACGTTATTCCGGGAATAAAAGTATTAAACGCTGGTATTAACTTATGGATGAGAAATGATGGTTTGCAAAAGAATTCTGCAATTAAAATCCGCCTCATCGAACTGGCAAAATTTTATTTTTTGGAAGTAATTTATTTGCATCTGATGAACAAAAAAATACAAAAAATTTAAAAATTTCAAGTTGCCGATATTTGGATAAGTCGGCATGTCCTATGCATTGTTCATTCGCGAGATGACTCTCGCAATTCGAAACGACATGCATCAGCACGCAGTCACTTCACTTGCAGACAGGACGCATTGACGTTCAAACGGGGGAACTGGAACGAACACCGCTGGTGTGGAAGCCTGCAGTGAAAAACACAAGAATTGCAATGATCGTATGGCGCTTGCCGAAGCGCGCGGGAAATCTCACCTTGCTGACCTTCCTTAGGAGATATTCCCATGAGAAATTTTAGACATTGGCTCGCCGCATGGTGGCTGTCGTGTGTATCTTTGCTTCTGCTTTCCGCATGCGGTGGTGCACTTGACGCAGAAGCAACCAGATTTTCTGCCAGCCTGACAGGCGAACAGGAAGTTCCGCCTTCCGGCAGTCTCGCCACCGGTACCGGGGTTGTAACGGTTAACCCGGAGAACCGTTTATTGACGGCTACAGTGAATACGGCTGGCATTACCGGCACGGTTGCGCATATTCATGAAGGTGCCCGCGGCCAGAACGGGCCGGTGATTTTCCCGTTAACGCAAACTGCCACCGGTAGTGGTGTCTGGGTCGCCGGCGTAACGATCACTGATGCGCAACTCGCAACACTTCGGGCTGGCAATTATTATTTCAATGTGCATTCAGATGCTTTTCCCGGTGGCGAGATCCGCGGCCAGATCGTAGCTGATCAACCGGCTAGCGGCAGTACGACAACCACGACGGCAGGGGGGACGACCACTACCACGGCTGTGGGCGGTACGACCACGACGGCACCTGCGGTAACGTCCACCACAACGGGCGTCACGACCACCACAACGGCGACAACAGGGGAAACAACGACGACCTACGCGGGATAAGTGCGCATCTGTTATTTGGATTGCTGGGCCGCCAATCCAGTCAAGTGATGCGACAGGGATTGCAGACTGCACTCAAGCTGTAATTCCTGCCCGATTTTCTGCTGGGTTGCGATTGTGGAAAATGCTAGCGTGCCCTTCTTTTGTGGAGTTCAAGCGGAATCCCCCAGATGCCCAGTCCGCGCGCCTGGGCAATTTTTTCCATTGCACTATACGAAAATGGCGCATCCGGAAGCGCGACGGCCCAGCCTTTCTGCAGCATCCATTCACTCAAATCGTCATCGCCCGATGTGCAGCTGGCGATCAGGCTGCCGTCAGGGTTGGTGAACCTGGTCTGGCATCTCACGAAGTCGCCGCTGATCTTGAAATCCAGGGCAAGCGCGGCGCGACTACTGCAGCGCACCGGGCGGATGAAGGTATAACAGGTCTGATCGGTCGGCGGAATATAAATGCCGTACAGGTAGACAAGTCGACCGTCGATCTGCAATGCGCCATCCTCGCGAACGAATGCGTAGCTTGAAATATCCGCATCCGCCATTGCGGGTTGCATGATTAGCCCGATGAAAAATGCGGTCAAGTAATACAAACAGGGACTGCGGTTCATCGGGGTTCCATTCATCGCGTTCACCTTCAATCAAGCACCTGGCATAGCCACTTGCCATATTAATTGCCCTGCTATTTACCTATAATCGCGCCCGGGGCTGCATACTGACATTCAATTTATACTGCGCGAATGAAAATGGATACCGCATCGATTACTGGATTGATCCTTGCCGGCGGACGGGGTTCGCGCATGGGCGGCGTGGACAAAGGCTTGCAGATATTAAATGGCAAGCCGATGGTGGCCCATGTGATCGAGCGCCTGGCGCCGCAGGTGCAGGGGATGATGATTGTTGCCAACCAGAACCCGGAGGCCTATCAAAGCTTTGGCTATCCGGTCTGGCCGGATAGCCTGGCTGGATTTGCCGGCCCGCTGGCCGGCTTGCAGGAGGGGCTTTCGCATTGCGCCACGCCCTGGCTGGTTACGGCACCGTGCGATTCGCCTTTTTTGCCGGCCGATCTGGTCGGGCGTCTGGGCGATGCAGTGGTCGCGGCCGCTGCGGATTTGGCAGTCGCCGTCACCGGCAGCGGCGACTGCCGGCAGCCGCATCCAGTATTTTGCCTATTACAGACAGCCCTGTTGCCGCATTTGAACGCCTACCTGCAGGAAGGCGGGCGCAAGTTCGATGCATGGTATCGCTCGCTGCATGTCGTCGAGGTCGAATTTCCGAATGAAATGGCATTTCGCAACATTAATACGCTGGAAGAATTGCAGCGCTATCAGGCACAATAGCGCTTACCGATAACGGCGCCGCCCCAGTCCGAATAACACTTTTCTCCTGAACATGTCTCCTTCCTCCCTTGCCGAAGTTGTCAGCTGCCTGTCCGGCTATGATCCGGAAGCCTTGCCGGTTGAACAGGCACAGCAAATCATCCGGCAGTGCGTCGCCCCGGTCACTGGCATGGAAAGGCTGGCCTTGCGCAGCGCATTGGGCCGGGTGCTGGCCGAGGATATTGTGTCGCCGATTAATGTGCCGGCACACGACAATTCCGCCATGGATGGCTATGCGCTGCGTGGCGCCGATCTGTCCGCTGGACAGCCGGCGCACTTGCGCATCGTCGGCAAGGCGTTTGCTGGCGCCGGATTTGCCGGGCGGGTTGAGGCGGGCGCTTGCGTGCGCATCATGACCGGTGCGCCGATGCCGGATGGTTGCGACACGGTGGTGCCACAGGAATGCGTACAAGCGGCCACCGATGCTGCCGTCACGTTGCCGGCCGGGATCGTCAAGATGGGCGACAATCGTCGCCTGCAGGGCGAAGACTTGCGTGCTGGCAGTCCTGCGTTGTTGGCTGGAAGGACCTTGCGTCCGGCCGACCTGGGTTTGCTGGCATCACTCGGGATGGCCGAAGTGCCAGTGCGGCGGCGGCTGCGGGTGGCATTTTTTTCCGCCGGCGACGAATTGCGCTCGCTCGGCGAACCGCTGGCACCGGGCTGCGTGTATGACAGTAACCGCTATACCTTGTATGGCATGCTCGTGCGCCTGGGATGCGAAATCCTCGACATGGGCGTGGTCCGCGACGATCCGGCCGCACTGGAGGCGGCCTTGCGCTCGGCTTGCGAAAATGCCGATGTCATCATCACCTCCGGCGGCGTCTCGGTCGGCGAAGCCGATTACACCAAAGAAATCATGGCACAACTGGGCGACGTGCAATTCTGGAAGATCGCCATGCGCCCGGGCCGGCCGATGGCATTCGGCAGGATCGCCTCGAACGGCAGAAGCGCCTGGTTGTTCGGTTTGCCGGGCAATCCGGTCGCCGTCATGGTGAGTTTTTATTTTTTTGCGCGCCCGGCTTTGCTGAGCATGATGGGCGCCAGCGATGCGCCGCTGCCGCTGCTGCGGGTAGCAGCGCAATCGCCCATCCGCAAAAAGCCGGACCGCACGGAATACCAGCGCGGCATTCTCTCGCATGACAGCGAGGGCAGGCCACAGGTGCGCATCACCGGCGCGCAAGGATCCGGCATTTTGCGCTCAATGTCGGAAGCCAATTGCATGGTCATCCTGCCGCATGACCATGGCAGCGTACAAGCCGGTGATCCAGTCGATGTGTTGCTGTTTGAGGGCTTGATTTAGTGTTCGCCTGATTCCCCTTTATTCATCTGCCGCGAAAATCGCCGCGGTGCCCGTCGCGCTGGCCATCAGACTGACCATCGCGCTGCCAGTGGCCCCTGCCGCCATCCCGCCCCTGCCATTGCGGACGTCCACCATCGCGCCGCTGCCACTCCTGGCGTGGATGAGAATGATGGTGCGTGCCGGGCCGGACATTCCTGCTGTAGTTGAAGCGGACTGGCGGCGGCACGATCACCGGCGCAGGGGCGACATACACCGGCGGCTGGTAATACGGATAGGGGCGGCTGTAAGGATAGTAATTGCCGCTGGAAATATGGGCGCTCACTGTCGGTGCCGGATAATAGACAGTCTCGGCGTCATAAGGCACCGCCACGCATCCGGCCAGAAAAATGGGTGGGCAAAGGAGGGCGAGAAGACGTTTCATGTTGGCACCAAGAGGATCAATTCCTGCATATTGGATAACGGAATTGGTCGCGGGTTTGGCCTTATTACTTTCCCTTACAAATTGGGGCCTTGCACTGGCAGCTTGTGTGCGGTCCTTATGTCGGTGAGAAAAGCCGCCCAAGGCATGGTGAAAATTGGGGTATAATGGAGTGTTACTTCGGATAAGGACTTGGCTGCTACCCTGGACTTTCTGAAGCCTGAGGTGACGCGCAGATTGAATCAACTGCAGCGCGCCATGCACTTTCATTTTTTGTCGTTCGCACAAGAGCGACAGTTTCATCGTATTTTTCAAAGCGTTTGCATTTTCTCCCTGCAGTCGGGAGTGCGACCAGCGCGCATCGTCGCGAGCTGCTCCAGGACGACACTGATATTGTCGGCCAGACAAATGACTGCGTGTAACGCATGCCGCCAGTCCTGGTTGCTGCAATTTTTATAGGAGCCCGAATGGCTAAAGAAGAACTTCTTGAAATGAATGGCAAGGTTGCCGAAGTACTGCCCGATTCCCGTTATCGTGTTGATCTGGAAAACGGTCATCAATTGATCGCTTATACCTCCGGAAAAATGCGTCAGCATCACATCCGTATTCTGGCTGGTGACCGGGTTACCTTGGAACTGTCACCCTATGACCTGAGCAAGGGCCGTATTACTTTCCGTCATCTCGAGACCCGTGGACCCGGTGGCCCACGTCCGCAGCAGCGTCGCCGTCACTGACGCCTGCATCCCTCCTTCTGCCGGCTTCCGATTTTCAACAGGAGCCGGTATTGCAAACAGGCCAAAATTGCTACACTAGACAGTGTTCAGGCTTGTTCGTTCTTAAAGAAGGAGTTTCCCCTGTTTCCCCTGATTAAAGTCGATGACGTAACTCACGTCATCCAGCTCGCCGTCGCGCCGGTATTCCTGCTGACCGCCGTGGGCACCTTCATCAGCGTGCTGACCAGCCGACTGGCGCGCATCGTCGACCGCATCCGTATCCTCGAAATAAAGCAAGAGGAGCTGGCGCTGGAAGAAGCTGCGTTCAAGGATGTTGAACTGAGCTTGCTCGGCCGTCGCCTGCTACTCATATATATTGCACTCACCTGCAAGGTTTCATGCGGCCTGATTGTCGGCATGATCATCGCCAGCGCATTCATTGATGCCTTCCTGGCGATCAAACTCGCTACCTTTATCGCTGCTCTTTTCGTACTGGCAATGGTCGCTTTCATCGGTGGCCTGGCGGCCATGCTGCGTGAAATTTTCCTGGCAGTGCAAAGTACCCGGGCCAGCATGCGCTTTCGCAGATAGGCCGCAGATAGGCCGCAGCGAGCCGGGGCATGATATTAGAAAACTTCGAACTCCGACAGGCCGATCCAGCCGCTTGCCTGGTCGACACGAAATTTGACCCAGCTGACATTTTTGGCACTGAAATTCACGCTGAGCGGGCTGCCATCGTTGGGCAGGGCGCCGACCTGGATGCTGGAGCCGTCGCTAAATAGCAGGGTGCCGCCGAGGATCTGGTCGTTCAGGTTGGGACGGTCATACAAAATCACTTGCTTGACCGCCGTCGCGACACTCCACTTGAGCTGGATCCAGGCGCCGACATTTTCGCCATTGGTGGTCCATTCGCGGGAATAGTCGCCCGGATAGCCGGTCGCCCAGCCATCGACGGCCTTGATGCCGAGCTGGCCGGTGGCGGGATTCTCACTGGAAACGGTCACGGTCGACGCCCGCGCCTTGTTGGCGAATGGCGTGAATTTCTCCGTGGTGCCAGCGAAATAGGCGCTGCATTTCAGGTCGAGCATGCCATAGCTGGCAACTGTAAGGTAGCGGCCGCTGCTGCTCTTGTAGGAGACCTTGCCAGACGCGAGGGTCTCGGTGAAGGTTTCAAAAGTCGAGATTGTCCTGGCAGTGGCACCGACAGTGCTGCCGCCACCGTTGGCGCAGCTCAGGTAATTGCCGTTTTCCGCCTGCAGGGCGACTTTGCCGTTGGCCAAAGGAATGCGGGTGAGGCCTGTGCAGGCCGCGATCGTCGCGGTATCCGCCTTCAGGCTGGCGCCGCCGCAGGCACCATTGGTCGGGTCCTGGTCAAGATACTTGCCAGTCGAATTCGTCATGTGTTGCTTGCTGCCGGTGGCGGGATTGCCGCCTTCCATCACGTAATCGGCGCCGCTGGGAATGATCGCGGCATTCCTGCAATAGGCAGCCTCGGCATACTGCATGGTCGGCTTTTCGCCAAGGATGGCGCCGCCATCGCCTTTCGGGCGTGTCCACTGGGCCTTGATGTAAGGAAAATCGGCGCAATTGGCCGGTGTCAGGGCGTAATATTCGGCCCACTGGACGCTGTGGCGACCAAGTGCGACCGCGCCATCCGGTGCCTGGATCTGGCCGATATACGTGACGGTAGGCGTGACGGTGCTCATGTCGATCACGTAGCCGCTGTAGGCGGTGCCGCGCTCGTTGACCACGCGCAGACGGTAGGTCTTGCCAACCACCCAGGGGTAGGCCTTGAAACATTGCATCCCGACACCTTCGTCGCCGAAAGGCTGGCAGCTTGCACCCGGCGCAGCCGTGGCGGCGGTGGCGTTCCAGATCGAGAACATGACGCCTTTATTGTTCAGGGTGAGGGTATTGGTTTGCAGGCCGATGTAGCCACCGCTCTTGTAGCCACCGTTGGCGTCTTCCAGCCCGAACTGGTGCGACAGGAACCAGCCGGTGGTTGAGCCTGGATCGGCGAGGAATTTCAGGTCGGTTTCCAGTGTTGTGGGAGCGCCCGGATAACTCCATCCCAGATAGGGTAAGGAGAGATTATGGGATTTTGGGGTGCTTTGGGCAGCAGCGGTGCCACTATGGAGGCAAAGGCTGGTGCCCAGCAATAGCCCCAGCAACTTGAATGCACGTGATAATTTCATTGCCATACTCCCTGGAAATTGGAATTTTTATTGCACTGCAATTTGTCCATGATTATCTTGCGTTGCATTAATTGCAATGCAAATATAGCCTTTTAGGCAACTTTGGTATGCTTTCATGGTGATATCAGATATGCAAATGTTGCATAACTAACATGATTTTCAGGGGCAAAAAAAGGGCTGCCCGCAGCGAAAACACGAGGGGAGGGGAATGTTCAGGAGGACCAGTCGGTTGGTAGTGATTCCTTCAATTTCTTGGGCGAACTGGCGTATGGCGTCTTTTTGAGGTCAAAAAAACAACATTCATGGATTATCGAAGGCGCTGCAATTTGCATTGATTGACGCTTGGAGCGGGTCTCTTGTATGCTGCGCGAACTTCACCGCGGCAAGATTTTTGTCGCTGCATCTATGCGCCTGGGTACTGCGGCATTCACTTTTCAACAGGGCGCGAGCGCGCCGTCATCATGACGCAAGTAAATAATGTAAATGTCGTCGTCGAAACACCTGCGGCGCAGGATCGACTGTTTTTTCTGGATGGATTGCGTGGATGGGCGGCACTGATGGTGGTGTTAAGTCACTTGCTGGTGTTTTTCGTGTCGCACACCTCATTGACTTACCAGGGCTGGTACTGGGCTTTTCCCACCGATGGCAACCTGGCGGTGTTCATCTTTTTCGTTCTTTCCGGTTTTGCCCTGTCGATAGGTTATATCCAGACCAGTCGCATGAGCCTCCTCACCGCACTGTGCGCGCGGCGCTACCTGCGGCTGGCCATTCCCATCCTGTGCGCGTCGCTGTTTGCCTACCTGTTGCTCGCGGCCAGGCTGTTTTACAACATCGATGCCGGCAAAGCGATCGGCAACAACTGGTTGACCAATTTTTACGGTTTTGCGCCGGATTTGTATGAAAGCCTCAAGTTCGGCTTGTATGACGTGTTCATGTCGGGTGATGCGGCGCGCTCGTACAACCCGATTCTGTGGACCATGCCCATCGAACTGTTTGGCTCATTCATCGTGTTTGCGATTTGCGCGCTCTTCCTGTATTTGAAAAAGCGCCTGTTTTTCATTGCGGCAATTCTGCTCTATTTTGTCCTGAGCAAAAATAACTATTACCTTTCGTTTGTCGCCGGCATGTGCATCGCGCTGTGTTACCACCATCGCGAAAAAGCGGTATTCAGGAAAATCCATTTTGCCTTGCCGCTGCTGCTGATCGGGGCGGTGTATTACTCGAGCATCAGCCTGCGCGGGCGCGGACTGGCGGTGCCGCAAATAGTGCGCGCCGATTTCCTCTCGATCCTTGCCGCCAGCGCCATGGTATTCGCCGCAGCATTTTATCGGCCCTTCCGCCGTTTTCTTGAAAACCCGGTGTCGCGCTACCTCGGCAGCATTTCATTCCCGATCTATCTCACGCACTTCATCGTGATTTGCACTTTTTCCAGTGGTTTTCTCTTGTATCTGAGAGGCACGGCGCAAGGCTATACGGAAACCAATGTGCAGATGAACGTGGCGGCGAGCCTGCTGGTCTGTTTTGTCATCGCGCATCTTTTTCGCCACGTCGAAACGCTCGCCATCTTTGTCGCCAGACGATTTTCCGAATACATGCAAAAGTAGCGGATCAGCGGTAGCGCGATTCGACCAGGTCGATTTCGCGTACCAGCTTGCGTGAGGTGGCGTCGGAAATGCGCGATTGCCGCGCCAGGTTGAAAATTTCTTCGCGTTCGGCGCCCAGACCGGCCAGGCGGAGGGCGCGTTCGGCCTGGTCGGCCTTGTGCAATTGTGCGGCCTCGCGCTCGCCGCCGCTACCGGCCACCCGGCGCTGATACAGGCCGATCACGCGGGCTGCGGCCTGGGTGTGGATGTCGGCGCTGGCGGCATCGTGCGGCAATCGCTGCTGCGCCCGCTCAATGGCAGCAATGGCCGCGCTGGCAGCATGCCGGCGCGCCAGATCCTCTTCCTGCAGTTCGGCGGTTTCTTCCGGCAGTTCCAGCCCCCGCAGCAAGCGGCGCAGAGCGATACTGGCCGTAACCATCGTCACCAGAATCACTGCTGTGGCCAGGAAGATCGCCAGGTCGCGCGAGGGAAAGGGCGCGCGCTGTTGCGGATTCTCCAATTTCCTTGCGGCGGCCTGAACCGGGGGCGTCGCCATGCCGTCTAAACCTCGTTGCGGAAATTCAAAATATTGCATCACGCAAGCCTGATTTTCGTTCAGGAAAAATACGGGAGTGTCCCGTTCGCGAGACAGGCATTCAGGGCAAGGAGCACAGGACATGACGGCGATAGTGCGGATCGACGATGAAGTCGTGGGCGTCGAGGATTTCATCAAGATATTGAAACTGACCAACCAGTTCCAGGGCCTGATCGAGCAACTGGTGCGCGACAAGCTGACCGTACGCGCGGCGAAAAGGCAGGGCATCAGCGTTTCGGCCGAGGAGATCCAGGAGCGCGCCGACCAGTTCCGTCGCATCCAGGGCTTGCACCGCGCCGCCGAGACCAACCATTATTTCGACGCGCTGGGCATCAGCCTGGATGATTTCGAGGCATTCATCACCGACAGCCTGTACCAGGAAAAGATGATGGAGCAAGTCTGCAGCGAACGCGCAGTGGAAGGGTACTTCAAGCTGCACTCGCCGAAGTTCGACAGCATCGAGGTCAGCCACATCGTCCTGGATACCGAAGGCAAGGCGAAGGAAATGATCTCTTTCCTGCGGGAAGATCCGGACAGTTTCGCCGAGATGGCGCGCGAGCATTCGATCGCCGACACGCGCGAGCATGGCGGTCTGATCGGCAAGGTCTTGCGCGGTTCGCTCAAGACCGATGTCGAGGCCAAGGTGTTCAATGCAGCGGTGGGCGACCTGCTCGGTCCGTTTCCTTCGCCCGACGGCGAATTTCATGAAATCTTCGCGGTGAATGCCAAATACCCGGCCACGCTGGACGAGGATACCTCGACAGAGGTGCGCCGCCTGCTGCGCGAGGAATGGCTGCAGGCGCGCGCGCAGGAGCACATCATCGAGACGCATTGATAGTGGACGCTTCGCCACCCCCGCCCGCCGGCGCGCAAAGCCTGGCCGATTTCCTCGGTACGGTCGAGCTGCTGGCACCTTTTTCGCGCACTGCGCTGGAACGCCTGGCCGCGCAGGCGCAGTCGCGTCTGTTTGCCTTCGGCGACAGCGTCTGCAATGCCGGCGACCCGGCCGATGGCTTGTATGTGGTCAAGGCGGGCTCGGTGCGGGTGTTTACCGAAGAGCGCGGCAAGGAAACCAGCCTGGGCGTGCGCAAGGCGGGCGAGGTGTTCGCCGAGCTGGCGATGTTGCGCGAGCACCGGCATGAATATTCGGTGCGCGCCTCCGGCAAGACCGAGCTGCTGTTGATCCCGCGCGACGCTATCGCGCCGCTGCTGGCGCAAAATCCGCCGGCGCTGGATTTCATCGCCAGTTATGTGGCGATCAGTTCGGCCGGCGGCGTGGTGGCGCGCCTGTTCGACCTCAAGGGCAAGGTCAGCAAGGGCGAGCTGGAGGAGTTCGTGCGCAGTGTCGGCGTCAAGCGGGTCACCGCCGGCAAGGACATTCTCAAACAGGATGCACGCGAGGACCGCCGCCTGTACGTGGTGCGCCACGGCCAGGTAAAGATCGTGCGCAGCGAGGGCGGCGACGATTATCTGCTGGCGAACCTGGGACCGGGCGATATCTTTGGCGAAAAGGCTTGCCTGATGCGGCAGGAGCAGATGGCTACCGTCAGCGCCGTCAGCGATGCCACGCTACTGGTGATCCCGGAAAAGACCGTGCACCTGATCCTCGAGCGCAATCCCAAGCTGCGCGAGGTGCTGGAAGAGCGCATGCGCCACATCGAGCGCGAGCTGGAGCGGCAAAAGAAGCTGGCCGAACGGCGCAAGCGCCCGGTGGTGCTCGACCTCCAATCGAAACCCGAATTCGGCGAACGCTTGATCCGCCGTTTCGCCTGGGTCGAGCAGGCCGAGGAAATGGATTGCGGTGCCGCCTGCCTGGCGATGGTCTGCCGCCATTACGGCATCCCCATGACCCTGGGCAAGCTGCGCGAGCTGGCCAATGTCACCACGGCTGGCGCTACCCTGGACAGCCTGGCGCGTGCCGCTGAATCGCTTGGTTTCACCGCCCGCGGCGTGCAGTGCACGTTCGAGGCATTGCATGGCTTCGAGCTGCCTTTCATTGTGCATTGGGAGGGCTACCACTACGTGGTGGTGTACGGCGTTTCCAAAGACCAGGTGTGGCTGGCCGACCCGGCGCTGGGCTTTCGCAAGCTGAACGTGGCCGATTTCGAAAAAGGCTGGAGCGGCACCTGCCTGCTGTTTACCCCGGGCCAGGACATGGCGCAACTGGCGGCGGCGCGCTCGCCCTGGGTGCGCTTCGTCGCCTACCTGCAGCCTTACCGCAAGATCCTCGGGCACCTGTTCCTGGCGACCTTCGTGATCCAGGTGCTCGGCCTGGTGCCGCCGGTGATCATCCAGAACATCCTGGACGGCGTGATCGTGCACCAGAACGTCAGCCTCTTGCACCTGCTGATCCTGGGCCTGGTGATCTCCAATCTGTTTACCCTGCTGATGTCGACGGTCCGCGCCTTCCTCGCCAATTTCATGGTGCGCAACATGGATTTCGCCATGATGTCGCACTTCTTCAAGCATGCGATGTCCCTGCCGTTTTCTTTCTTCGCCAAGCGCAAGACCGGCGACATCTTCGCCCGCTTCCAGGAAAACCAGACCATCCGCGCCTTCCTTACCGAATCGACGGTGACCACGGTGCTGAACCTGTTGATGGTGTTCATCTATTTCACCATCATGTTTTTCTACAATGTGAGGATGACGCTGTTGCTGATCGCTTTCGTCGTGCCGATCATCGCGCTGACCGTGCTCGCCACGCCCAGGCTGAAGAATTACGCCCGTGAAGTGTTCAACGTCTCCACCGATGCCAAGTCGTTTTTGATGGAGGCGCTGGGCGGCGTCGAAACCATCAAGGGCATGGGCATCGAGCGCCCGGTGCGGCTGAAGTGGGAACGCAAGTATGCCAAGGCGCTCGACGTGCAGTACCGCGCGCAAACCTTCCATATCCTGATCTCGCTGGCCGGCCAGTTGCTCAACTCCGCCACTACCATCGCCATCCTGTGGATGGGCGCCAGCCTGGTGCTGGCGCGCGAGCTGACCATCGGCCAGTTGATCGCCTTCAATGCCTTGATGGGCAGCGTGCTGGCGCCGTTGATGGGACTGGTCGGCTTGTGGAGTCAGTTGAACGATGCCGGCGTGGCCATGGAGCGGCTGGGCGACGTGCTCGACATGGAACCCGAGCAAAGGCCGGAAGACTTGCCCTCGCGCGTGCTGCTGCCCGACCTGCAGGGCGATATCCGGCTGGAAGGGATTTATTTTCGCTACGGCGGCGACGAGACTGCCTACGTCCTGGAAAACATCAACCTGGATATCAAGCCGGGTGAACTGGTGGCGATTGTCGGGCGCAGCGGTTCCGGCAAGACGACCCTGGCCAAGCTGCTGGTGGGCTTTTACCCGCCTACCGAAGGCAAGATGATGGTGGATGGTTATGAAATGAGCCTGATCGACAAGGGCTATTATCGCGCCCAGGTCGGCTATGTCATGCAGAGCAACCTGCTGTTTTCCGGCACGGTCGCCGAAAACATCGCCAGCGGCGAAGACAGTCCGGACCGCCGGCGCATCGAGGAAGTTGCCAAGATGGCCGATGCGCATGCCTTCATCAGCAAGCTGCCATTGCGCTACGAACAGGTGGTGGGCGAGCGTGGAGTCGGCTTGTCGGGCGGGCAGATCCAGCGCCTGTGCATCGCCCGCGCGCTCTACCACGATCCGAAGCTGCTGATCTTTGATGAAGCGACCTCGGCGCTGGACACTCAGTCCGAAAGTAATATCATCGGCAACATGAGTGAAATCCTCAAGGGACGCACCGCCGTCATCATTGCGCACCGCCTCTCTACCATCATGCGCGCCGACAAGATCGTCGTCCTGTATGAAGGCGCCATCGTCGAGCAGGGACGGCACGAAGAACTGGTGGAAAGGAAGGGCATGTATTACCAGTTGGTGCAGAAACAATTGAGCACCGGTTAATCAGGCTCGGGGTAATCAAGCTGAGGATTAGCGATGAAAATACTCGATCAGGACGTGCAGGGCGGATCGGCCCTGTCCTATGCCGGCTTGCTGGAAAAGATCGAGATCCTGCGCTCGCGCCTGCGCTGGGCCTCGCGCCTGGAGCGGCCGGAAATCGAAAAGCTGCTGCGGCAGGCCAATGCCCTGCGCGACGAAGTCATGCAACTGTCGCACAAGGAGCGCTTCGTGCAGGCGGCCAGCGGCGAGGGCGTGCGCGTGGTGCAGTCGCCGGGCGAGCGCCGGCGCGCGCTGCTGGCGCGCAGCTTCGTCTTCGAGGGCACCTTTGGCGACAACCCGCGCTTGCTGGATGCGCTGGAAGTGGCGGAAAAGGCCGCGCCCACCGATTTGCCGGTGTTGATCGATGGTGAGAGCGGCACCGGCAAGGAGTTGATGGCGAAGGTCATCCACGCCAATGGCTCGCGCGCCGACAAGCCCTACATCTCGGTCAACTGCGGCGCGATTCCGGAAAACCTGCTGGAGTCGGAACTGTTCGGCCACAGGAAAGGCGCCTTTACCGGCGCCGTCAACGACCGCAAGGGCAAGTTCGAAAGCGCCCACCGCGGCACCATCTTCCTCGACGAAATCGGCGAATTGCCCTTGGCCGGGCAGGTGAAGCTGTTGCGCGTGCTGCAGTCGCATGAAATCCAGCGCGTCGGCGCCGACGAGGCAATCTCGGTGGATACCCGCATCGTCGCCGCCACCAACCGGAACCTGCGCAAGCAGTGCGAAGAGGGCAGTTTTCGGGAAGACCTGTTTTACCGCCTGAGCGTGATCCACGTCAGCCTGCCGCCGCTGCGCGAGCGCAAGGATGAAATTCCCTTATTGTTCGCCTATTTCTGCGACGAGGCGGCCGAGGCCCTGAAGCGGCGCCCGGTGAAGATGACGCCGCGCCTGCGCGATTTTCTGGTGAATTACCCGTATCCAGGCAATATCCGCGAATTGCGCAATCTGATTTACCGGATTTCCTGCCTGGGCGGGGATACTGCCGGTGTCGAGCACTTGCCGGTGGATATACGTCCGCAGCAGCAATCAGCGACCGATGCGCTTGCCGCCGGCACAGCGGCCAGCAGCCTCGCCGGCAGTGGTGCGGCGTCGCTCAGCGATGCCAAGCGCGCCGCCAGCGACGAGGCTGAGCGCGCTTTCCTTGAGCGCGGCTTGCGCGAAGTCGGCGGCACCGTAACCGAGCTGGCGCGGCGCTGCGACATGAACCGTTCGCATTTGCAGATGCTGCTGAAGAAGCACGGCATCCATTCCAAGGATTTCCGTCATCACGAAGTGCCGCCGCAGGAGGAGAAAAGAGTCTGAGAGACCATCTCGTTCCACAATTTCATGTCACCCCGTAAATTCAAACTGAATACAGGATCAATCATGGCAACCAGCACCCTGGACCTGGACAACACCCCGGAACCGGACAATCAGCTCGGCAAGGGGCACGGCAACAAGTCGCTCGGCCCGAGCGGCAGTTCCGACAGCGGCAGCGATATACAAGCCGGGTTGTGGCCAATTGATGAACCGGAACTAGGACTTGGTCTCGACCGCGGCACTTCGGAAGATTCAGATACGCACAGCATTGAGGCCAGCGATGGCAACGAAGATTCCACCGGTACCGGTGAAGCGTCTACCGCTGGCCGCGAAGCCGATGTCGAGTTGAATGCCGATATCGACTTCGACCGCATCGACCAGATCAATCCCGAGGAAGAGGACAACCTGGATGCGTCGGCAGAGGAGTTGCCGCGACCACGACGGCCGGAGTCGAAGCAGCGACCACAGCGTTGAGCTTAGTGCGGCCGACCAGCAGCGGCCCGCGTCAGGTTACGGTAAAACCGATCTTCGACCGTCCTGCCGTGGCCAGGTACAGGCGCATCGCGATTTTGGCCATGCTACCGTAGCCATAGGCATAGCCCAAATGCACGAAGGCAGGACGCTGGCAGCGTGACCGTTTTGTGTTCAGCACGGCTATGGCCGCCGAGGCTTAGCGTTGCCCGCACCGCTCGCATCGTGCTGTCATCGCGCTCAAATGCTGCGCCGACCGCCGCCGCGTTACAATACATAGATGCAAGAAATCGATATTAAAATGATGCAGGTTTTTGTGGAGATCTACAAATTTCGTAGCGTCTCCCAGGCGGCGGTAAGCCTTGGCCTATCGCAGCCTACCATTTCTTTTGGTCTGGCGAAGCTGCGCGAGCACTATCAGGACCCCTTGTTCGTCCGCACTTCGGTCGGCATGGGGCCAACCGCTTTTTCCACCCAACTGTACGAAAGCGCGGTCGACCTGCTTGCATCTTTCGAAGCGGTCTCGAAACAGCGCAATTCCTTCGACCCCGCGTTGACGAAACAGGCTTTTCAGATCGCCATGACCGATCTCAGCCAGATTGTGCTGCTTCCCGATTTGTTGAACAGGCTGCGCAGCGCCGCACCCGGAGTCACGATTCGTATCGTCCCCATTGATGAACATACTGCTGCTCAGCTGGAGACCGGCGATACGGATCTGGCGGTCGGCTTCATGCCTCAGCTTGATGCCGGGTTTTATCAGCAAAAGTTGATTACCCAACATTACGTGGGGCTTGCCGCGCTCGATCATCCGCGCTTGCCCGTGCAGCCCTCTGTTGAAGATTACCTGGCTGAAGGCCACGTGCTCGTGACGACCTTGGGCACCGGCCACGGATTGGTCGAACGAATGTTGCGCTCTCATGGAGAGCGACGCATCGTACTTGAGGTGCCCAGCTATCTTGGCCTTACCAGCATTATCCGACGCACGGATCTGCTGGCGACCGTGCCCCAGCGTCTCGCCGAGCTGATCGTCGCCGATGCCTCGATTCGCCAGTTCCCGCTTCCTTTCGATGTCTCCTTTTACCAGATCAAGCAGCACTGGCACGAACGCAGTCATCGTGATGCCGCCCACCGCTGGCTGCGTTCTCTGCTGACTGAACTTTTCCTCGAGCATTCAGGCAGCGAATAACCCGCATCGCCTTCCTTCTGTTTCCCGCTGTGCTTCCTTGAGGTTGTCAAATTGGCATTTCCCCGGGCGCCTCATGCCGAGCGCCCCATAGAAGATTCCGATAAGGCGTATTGATTGCGCTTTATGGACGCGGCTTGCCTGAGTCCCTAGACTAAATCAATTAAATTTTTCCGATGCGGCATTTGGTTTCTGGGCGAGCACGTTCTTCATCCATCATCTTTTTCTGGAAGCTCCCGGCAATCTGATGTTGAGCGATCACCTTATTTTTTCGCATCCCAACTTTTGAGGCATGTCATGTTCAACAAAGAAAAGCTGGTTCGTTTTCAGCACTGTGATCCCGCCGGCATCGTGTTTTATCCGCAGTACATCATCCTCTTTCATGAACTGATGGAAGACTGGTTCAATGAAGGTCTGGGCGTGAATTATGCCGAGTCCATCATGCAACGCCGGATGGGGCTGCCCATTGTCAAGCTGGAATGTGAATTCCTTGCGCCCGGCTTCATGGGTAATGTTCTCGCAATGCAGCTCGAAGTCAAACATCTCGGCACGAGCTCGGTGACCCTTGGGGTGAGGGCGAGCATAGCCGGGCGAGAATGTGTCCGGGCGACGTTAAAGCTTGTGCATACCTCGCTGGCGGAATTGAAGGCCGTGCCTATTCCGGCGGCGTTGCGTGAATTAATGCTTCAGTTCCATTCGCCGACAGCGTGATGCAACAAGCATAGATCAACCTGCGCACGATCCACATAAGCTGCAAAGGCAGCCTTCGTTTCAACCACCTCACTTAATATGGATACTTTCATGGCCAAGAGAAAAGTCATCATCACCGTCGCCCCTACCGGCGGCATGGCAAATAAAAGCCAGAATCCACATCTTCCGACGCAACCGGACGAGATTATTGCCGATGTCGTGCGTTGCTATAACGCTGGTGCCAGCGTGGTGGCAGTTCATGCGCGTCGCCCGGACGATGGCGCAACCTGTGATGCGGCGATCTATCGCAGGATAAATGAAGGAATCCGTGCGCAGTGCGACATCATCATTAACAATTCGACCGGTGGCGGCGTCAACGGCGACATGATCAAGCCGATTGATGATGGATTTTGGGAAATCGCCTTCGAGGAACGCCTGAAAGGACTGGAGGCGGGCGCCGAAATGTGCACGCTCGATTCGCATACGATCATTGCCAGTTTCGCCGGCAGGGAACACTTGTTGAATACGGCGCCTTCACGCTGCCTCGAACTTGCCCGACTGATGAAGGAAAAGGGGATCAAGCCGGAATGGGAGGTATTCAATCCCGCACACATCCTGCAGGACATGGCGACCCTGATCGCCGCCGGATACGACCAGGCGCCGTACTATTGCAATATCGTGATCGGCGCGGAGAAGGGCTTCCAGGGTGGCTTGCCCTACACACCGCAAATTCTGCAGATGATGGTGGATTTGCTGCCCAAGGATTCCCTGTTCTGTGTCAGCGCGATCGGCGCAAAGCAGTTGCCTGCAACGGTCCATGCATTGTTGCTGGGAGGGCATGTCCGCGTAGGACTGGAAGATAATCTCTATTATCGGCATGGCGAACTTTCCACCAATGTCGCGCAGGTCGAACGCATCGTCCGCATCATCCGCGAGATGGACATGGAGCCGGCCACCCCGGCGGAGGCGCGCGAAATGATGGGGTTGCCACGGAATGACGTGAGTGTCCGACCGCAGTTCGCAATCGCTTGAGTCCCAATCGACTTGAGCCACAACACACACTTCATCCATTCGTTTTAATGATTTACTAACACAGTAAACATACGAGGAGACAAAAATGCATTCGAAATTAAAAAATCTGTCTGTTGCGGCTACTGCAACGGCTTTTCTGGCATTCAGTCAGTTCGCCCATGCGGAAATTTCCGGTGACGTTGTCAGGATCGGATTCATTACCGATATGTCTGGCGGCTTTGCCGATCCCGACGGGCCGGGCGGGGCGCACGCCATCAGAATGGCAATTGCCGACTTCGGTGGCACGATGAATGGCAAGAGCATCGAATTGCTCACTTTCGATCACCAGAACAAGGCCGACAATGCGGCTTCCAAATCCCGTGAATGGTTTGATCAGCAAGGAATTGATGTACTGATCGGCGGGACCAATTCCGCCGCAAGCCTGGCGATGGCAAAAATTGCGGCGGAAAAGAAAAAGCCCTTCATTGCCATCGGGTCGGGCTCGGCGCGACTTACCAATGAAGAATGCTCGCCCTATACCGTGCACTATGCGTATGATACTGTCGCCCTGGCCCGGGGCACCGGTTCTGCCTTGTTCAAACAGGGTGGGAAAAGCTGGTACTTCCTGACCGCCGACTATGCATTCGGCAAGTCCCTGGAAAGCGAAGCCGCCAAAATCGTCAAGGAAACCGGCGGGACGATTACTGGCACCATCAAGCACCCGATCGCGACATCCGATTTTTCCTCATTCCTGTTACAGGCACAGAATTCCAAGGCGCAGGTTCTGGGATTGGCCAACGCCGGGGATGATACCGTCAATGCCGTCAAGTCCGCTTACGAATTCGGCATTAACAAGTCGATGAAGCTCGCTGCGCTCATATTCACCATCAATGACATCCACGCACTGACGCTGCCAATTGCCAAGGATATGTACTTAACCGATCACTGGTATTGGGATATGAACCCGGAGACGCGTAAATGGGCGCAGCGTTATTTCGGCAAAATGAAGAAAATGCCTTCCAGCTTTCAAGCGGCAGATTATTCTGCGGTGACGCAATATCTTGTAGCGGTAAAGGCGACGGCTACGGACAACCCGGACAAGGTTCTTGCCTACTTGAAAAGCGCCAAGCTCAATGATCTTTATGTAAAGAATGGCTATATACGCGCTGATGGCCGCATGATGAATAATTTGTATCTCATGCAAGTCAAGGCGCCTGCCGAATCAAAGTATCCGTGGGATTATTACAAAATCGTGGAAACCATCCCGAGCGAGAAGGTGTATACGACCAAAGCCGAATCCAAATGCGCTCTTTGGAAATGATTTTGTCCAAAGAATTTATGGAGGAATGATCATGACACAACGGGCATTGATAACGGCCGGCGCAAGCGGCATTGGCCTGGCGATCGCCAAGGTATTGGCGGACGATGGTGCACGCGTTCACATTGCGGATATCAATGCCCAGGCTGTCAAGGAAGTCACCGAGGCTGACACCCGGATTACCGGATCGGTAACGGATATCAGCGATCACGATGCGGTGCGGCGTCTCTTCGAAGATGTGATGCGGGAACTCGGCGGCTTGGATACCCTTGTCAACAATGCGGGCCTCGCCGGACCCACCGCGCCAGTCTCGGAATATGATGCCGCCGCATGGCACGCAGTGATCAACGTGAATCTGAATGGCACTTTCTATGTAACCCAGCAGGCGATTCCTCTTTTAAAGCAATCCAGCCAGGCTTCGATCATCATCATGTCCTCGCTGGCCGGCCGCTTCGGGTATCCCAATCGGGCCGCATACTCTACAAGCAAATGGGGCCTGGTGGGTTTAGCCAAGACGCTTTCTCTGGAACTCGGACCCTGCGGCATCACATGCAATACGATTCATCCGGGCGCCGTCGACGGTCCACGCCTGGGCAGTGTGTTCGAAGGACGTGCCAAAGCTTCCGGCCGTACTGTGCAAGAAGAAGCTGATCTTGCCTTGAATAACCAGTCCATTAAAAAATTTGTTGATCCCGCCGATATCGCGGAATTAGTGAGGTTTCTTTCGGGTAAACATGCTCGCACCATCTCCGGCCAGGCTTTCCCTATTGATGGCGATTCGAAATCTGCGCAATGAGGGATCTTTCCTCGATGAAATCGGCGAATTGCCCTTCCCGGATTTGAGCAGGCAGTTGAGCGGGCAGACGTCGCCTCGATAGCGCTTACCGGATGCCCGCGGAGGCGGTTTTCAAGCGCATCGCTATGGCGTCTTCCCGTTCCAGGTCTTCCAGTCCGGCTTCCAGCGCATACACTGTCCGATCGAGCTCGGGAAGCAAAACATCCTGCAGCGCGCGCGCGCGCCGCAACGCGCGGCGATACGCCAGGTACAAGCGTTCGAGATTGCCGCTGACCGCGGCCAGGGGCGCTGCCATTTCAATGACGTCGGCAAAGGCTGCACGGCAGTCCCTGGCCTCCGGTGACGCATTCACCGCTTGCTGCGGCTGTGCGGGTTGCGTGAGATGCAGATGCGCCTCCAGCAAGCGGACTCCCACCAGAGATCGCGGGATGATTTCCGCCGAGGCGGGCTCCCGCTCCGGAACCGGATAGACCAGCAGCTCTTCCAGGCCGTGACGTCCGGTTGCGGCAACCAGCGCGGCAGTGGCCCGCTTGCAGGCGGGTAAAAAATCCGCCTCCAGCGCCGCGCTGCGGCGCAACTCGGCAACAATCTCGCCAGCCAGAAGCAGGCACATTTCATCCAGAAAAACGTGGCCTTCATACAGCGCATGGCGCTCTTCCTTGCACTCGATCAGGGCACTTCGGGTAGGTATGACGTCGCTCATGCCAGCCCCGCAAGATGCGCGCTGATCTGGGCATTGGAAAGCCGCGTCAGCTCCAGGCGGGGCAAGGCGGCAAGCAGACGCCAGCCGATCTCCATGCTTTCCTCGAGCGTTCGCGCGCGCAACTGGCCGATTGCCTGCTCTTCAAAGGCTGTGCCAAAGGCCAGATACTGCCTGTCAGTCGGTGCCAGATCTTCTTCCCCGACCACGCTGGCCAGCAGTCGTGCCTGTATCGCTCTGGCATAGGCGGCATAAAGCTGGCTGGCCAGTGCCGGGTGGTCGGGATGGGTAAATCCAGCGCCGATGCCGTCTTTCATCAAGCGCGAAAGGCTGGGAAGCACGTTGACCGGCGGGTAAATGCCGCGCCGATCCAGGTCGCGTGAAAGCACGATCTGACCCTCGGTGATGTATCCGGTCAGATCGGGAATCGGATGCGTGATATCGTCGGAGGGCATGGTCAGGATCGACAGTTGGGTCAGGGTCCCCTGCGCACCCTGCAGACAACCGGCACGCTCGAACAACGTTGCAAGATCCGAATACATATAGCCGGGAAAACCTTTGCGGCTGGGAATTTCACCCTTGCTGCTGGAGACTTCGCGCAGTGCCTCGCAGTAATTTGTCATGTCGGTCAGGATGACCACGACATGCTTGCCCTCGACGAAAGCGAGATACTCTGCAGCGCTCAGCGCAAAGCGCGGTGTCAGCAGGCGCTGGGTGCTGGAATCGCTGGCCAGGTTCAGGAACAACGCGGTTCGCTCCAGCGCCCCGCTCTGTTCCAGGCTGCGCCGAAAGAACTCCGCGCTGTCGTAGGGGACGCCAATACCCGCAAACACGATGGCGAAGTCGCTCGCGCCGCCTTGCCTGAGGCGCGCATTGCTGGCGATCTCGACCGCGATGCGCTCATGCGGCAGCCCGCCGCCGGAGAAAATCGGCAGCTTCTGGCCGCGCACCAGGCTGTTCAACAGGTCCACGGTCGTGAAGCCGGTCTCGATGAAATCACGTGGCGGACGCCGCCAGACCGGGTTGAGCGGAAGGCCATCGATCGCATATTTCCCGCGGACGGCGATCGGCGGTCCGCCGTCGATGACCTGGCCGACGCCATTCAGGACCCGCCCGAGAATGCCGGGGCCCAGGCCGAAGGAAAGCGGTTCGCCCAGGAAGCGCACCACGCTGTCCGCCAGTCCGAGCCCGCTGGTGGATTCCAGCACCTCGATCGTCAACAGATCCTGGTCGATGGCTGCCACGCGGCCGATCCGGGGGCGGCCATCGCGTCCCGTCACTTCAACCGCATCGTGGAGGCCGACATCGAGGGTACGCTTCAGAAACAGCAATGGCCCTTCGATGCGCGTTGCGGCGCCTTCAACCAGGATTCGAGGAAACATGGTCCGCCTCCTTTTTCCTGATGATCGTGGCAAACTCCCGTTCCACGCGCGCTTCAAGTTCGACGAAGCGCTGCAATTCGTCATTGCCGATATCTTCGGCCATCCTCTGCAGCGCCCGCATGCAGTCGAGCCGGACGATCTGATCCGGGCTCGCGCCGGCTGCCACGGCCTGTTCGGCCAGGTCGATGAAGCGGCCGATCAGCCGCATCATTGCGCTTTGGCGGGCCGGCGTTGCGACCCGGTCCACCTCGGAGAATGCCGATTGGCGCAAAAACGCCTCGTTGACCAGCTCGGCGCAGATCAGTGTCAGCTGCTGGCGTATTGGCAGCGCATCCTTGCCGATAATCCGCGCCATCCGCTCCAGTTTCGACTGTTCTTCCAGCAGCGTGAGGAATTGACGTCGCAGCGAAAGCCACTGCGCGTTTCCCTGCTGCTGCCACCAGGGTTCGAACTGCCGCGCATCCTCGGCGTAGGATTGCAAGGGATTGATGGCCGGATAGAAGCGCGCATGTGCCCGCTTGGCGTCGAGCGCCCAGAAGCTTCTGACATAGCGTTTCGTGTGGCTGGTGACCGGCTCGGAAAAATCGCCGGAGGGTGGGCTGATGGCGCCCATGACGGTCACCGAGCCGGTGGCGCCGTTGAGCGTCTCCACCAGGGCGGCGCGTTCATAGAATTCGGCGAGCCGGCTCGACAGGTAGGCCGGGTAACCGCCTTCCCCCGGCAACTCGCCGAACCGGCCCGATACCTCGCGCAGGGCCTCGGCCCAGCGGCTGGTGGAGTCGGCCATCAGCGCGACATGCAGCCCCTGATCGCGGAAGTACTCGGCCACCGTGATGGCGCTGTAGATGCTGGCTTCGCGGGCCGCGACCGGCATGTTCGAGGTGTTGGCGATGATGACCGTGCGCTCCATCAGCGGGCGCCCGCTGCGCGGCTGCGTCAGCCTGGGAAATTCATCGAGCACACCGGCCATCTCATTGCCGCGCTCGCCGCAGCCCAGGTAGACGATGACATCGGCATTGCAGCCTTTGGCCAGCGCTTCGAGCAACACCGTCTTGCCGGTGCCGAAGCCGCCGGGAATCGCCCCCTTGCCGCCCTGAGCGATCGGGAAAAGTGCATCCAGGATGCGCTGGCCGGTCACCAGCGGCGCCAGCGCCGGCAGCCGCCGCCTGATCGGCCGTGGCACGCGCACCGGCCAGGAATGGCGCATCGACAGTTCTTGCGCCGCGCCGTGAGCGGACTGCACAAGACAAACGCAATCGGTCTCGCTGTAGCTGCCTTGCGGCCATGCCTTGATGACTTCGCCCCGCGTTTCTGGCGGCACCAGGCAGCGCTGCATCTGCCCGTTTGCAGCGCGCACCTCGCCCAACACTTCGCCTCCCTGGATTTGCATGCCCGGCACCAGTTGCGGGGCAAAGTCCAGGCGCACCGCTGCGGCACCCTGGAAGCCCGGCCTGACAAAGGCAGTGTCTTGTCCCGAAAGCGGCCGCAGCAGGCCATCGAAGATGTTGCCCAGCAGTCCAGGACCAAGCGGGATTGACAGCGGCAGCCCGTCGCCCTGTATCTCGCTGCCGGGCCGCAGTCCGGTCGTATCTTCGTATACCTGCACCATGATTTCGTCGTGGTCGAGGCTGACCACTTCGCCCAGCAAGCCTTGTGGTCCCACCCGCACCGCCTCGCGCAATGTGAACGGGCCAGCCACCGTGGCGCGCAGCACCGGTCCGCTGATCCTGCGCAGCGTGGCGCGGCTCATGGCTGTCGCTCCAGATAATCCAGCAGGCGCGCTTCGATCGCGGCGCGGTCGGCCAGCAGACCGCCGAGTGTCGCGTCAAGCCGGTTGCCGCCGGCAATGATCAAGAGTCCGGCCTGCAGCTCCGCAAGCTCGCTGCAGGCCGGCATGGTGCCCAGGCAGCGGGCTACGGACTGCAGCGCCTGGTCGCGCTCTTCTGCCGGCCATCCCGGCGCAACCTGCAGGGTCCACATTTCGTGGGGCAGCAGCCGCTGCGCGCTATCGATCGCCTGCGCCATCCATGTCTTGCGCCGGCCCGGATCCTGCCATCGTTCCAGCAGCGCTTCGGGCAGCATTTGCCAGGCGAGCTGCAATAATTGCGCGAGGCGCTGCTGCTCGCTGAGCCTGCGCTCGGTCTGCAGGCGCGCTGCTGCTGCCTTGATCTGCTCGTCCAGGCGCTGCCGTTCCGCGGCGAAGGCAGCCCGCATGCGCGCCCGCGCGTCGCGCTGCGCTTGCCGGACCACACGCCTTGCGCGCGCCTGTGCGTCGGCGATCAAGGCGTCGCATTGGCGCCTGCGGTCTTCCTCAAGCAGCGTGAGCATGGCTTGCATCTGGCGTTCGACATTACTCATTCCATCCCCATCTGGCGTCGCAAGCGTTGTGCCCGGTCCGGCAAAGGCTGACGTCCGAGCAGATCCGGCACGACCAGCGTGAGCGGCGCCAGCGCTGCCAGCGCCGCGCCCAGGAGTTCGCGCGGAATCCGCGCGGCAACGTCCGCGGAAACCAGGACCAGTTGTCCGTCCCCTCGTGCCTGGGCCAGGCTGGCAGCTTCTTCTCCGGCTGCCGGCAGCAGAATCTGCGCACCCGCAAGGCGAAAGCCCGCCGCCGTCAGTTCGTCGCCAATGTAGATCACGACCATGGTCTAGAGGCGGTTCAGGATCAGGATGGAAACGATCAGGCCATAAATCGCAATCCCCTCGGCCAAACCGACGAAAATGAGCAGACGGCCGAAAAGCTCGGGCTTCTCTGCCAGCGCCGCAATGGCCGCCGTGCCGACTTTGGCGACGGCGAACCCGGCGCTCAGAGAAGACACGGCCGTCGCGAGCGCGGCCGCGACCAGACCCCAAGTGTTGATCAAGCCTTCTGCCAACGGCGGCTGCGCGGCGGCGGCAGAACCGGGGGAAAGGATCAGCAACAAGCTTGCTGCGCCGGCGGCCGCGATGGCCAGCCACAGCGCAAGACCGAAACGCCGCATGTTCATATTTTCACCTGGGAAAGGAGGGGAGGCGCCGGCAGTGGGCGAAAAGCGCGGCCTTCGCCTGTAAAGAATCGCGTAAAGAATTCGAACAATACCAACCGCGTGGTCTGGATCGACACCACCATCACCTCCAGTGTCAGCACCAACGCATTGCCCAATACCAGCAGTAGCGCCTTCAGTGCGGGGTTGGGTGCTGCATCAACCAGGGAAACGATTGCTGACGACAGCCCCGCATGGGCCAGCGCGAAAGCACCGACCCGCGCAAAGGAGAGCGTGTTGATCAGCAACTGCAGCACGCGTTCAATCAGGCGCCCCGCTGCAGGGAGAATGGCAGCTGCGCTGCGCGTCTGAATTGCCGGGCCGGCCAGGCAGGCAGCAATGCCTGCCGCTGCGATCCAGATCGCGGCGGGCGATGCGAGCGCGCCGAGCAGGCCGAAATACACCGGCAGGATGCCGGAATCGTGCGCCAGCCAGCGGATCGATTCGCCACGCCAGTAGGCTGCCACCGCATTCATTGCGAGCCCCAGCGTGAGGAAGGCCGCCCCCCCGGCGATCGGCACCCAAAGTATCGTGATCGGATCATCAAGGGGAGCAAGCCAGAGCGGCTTGATGAAGCCGTGCATGCTGAAGATGGAGCCGAACATCCAGCCGAATCCAGTGGCTGCGATGCCGCAGCTCAACAGCAGGCGAGCAACAGCGTAGCGGCGGCGCAAGAACCAGGCGATGGTCGCGATGATCAGCCCCTGACCGATGTCGCCAAACATGTATCCGAACATCAGCGGCACAACGACGGCCAATACTTGCGTGGGGTCCGTTTCACTTGCGGCCGGCATTCCCAGGGCGCGTGTGAACAATTCGAACGGTCTGGACCAGGCCGGGTTCATGAACAAAAGCGGTGCCTGCGCATTGTCCGGCGCGGCCGGAAAATACAGCAGCGCCCTGGCGCCGCAATGATCGATGGCCGCTGCCAGCGCCGTTCCCGCGAAGTCGCTGGTCCATCCGGTCACCCGGACAAAATGCTCGCCGCCATCGAGCGCGTGCACATTGTCAATCATCCATTCGAGTCGTTTTGCATCCCCGAAAAGAATGCGCAAGCCATGCGTGTGGTGCGATTCCTCGATCCGGCTGGCGGCTGCCTTTGCTTCGCGCTCGATTTCATCCATGCGCGCCTGGATATAAGTCTGGTTCTGTCCGGGGTCATCCTTCAACCATGGCGCAATCGAATGCACCCTCCCTTTGAGTGCGGTGACTTGCGCCGAGATCGCTTCGAGATCGGCAGCGCTGGCGACGATAATGAAGAACACCGACTGCGCCTGTTCGACCCGCAGCATCAGCGCCGATGGCAGGAAATGCGGTTCCGCGTCCTTTGGCAATTCCAGCACGGCGGTTCCCAGCAGCGGGCCCGCCGCTGCAAGCCGGGAAAATCCGAGCGTCGTGCCGGCGATGGCGTCCAGAAGCGTGCGCCATAGCGCAAGTTCCGCGCGCTCGGCTTCAAGCAGCTGCAGCCTTTGAATGGTGGGCTCGGCCTCGCTTGCCCAAGCCCGCAGGCGTTCGAGCACGTCAGCCAATATCTTTCCCGGAGCGTCATGGACGGCCGACGGCCGCAGGCCCGATGTGGGCCAATAGTGGCGGTAACGCCGCGCAAAATCGGAGAATTGCTGCAGCAGCGGGCGCACTTCCTCGAAATACGGTGGCAAGGCAGCAACCGAGTGCGTTTCAAGTTCGATCGATCCGGTTGCCGCCAGCGCCTCGAGCAGCATCGCGCAGTCTGCACGTGCCACCAGCGCCTCGAACCAGCGTGCCGGGCGCGGCCGCATCATGGCGCCAGGCTCCGCGACGGAAATGCGATGCGCGTGGCGATTTCGCCCCGCAAACGCTCAAGATCGAGCCATTGCAGCGCAAGGAACGCGAATGCCGCCGGCGGTTCCAGCGTGAAGCGCCGAAACAAGGCAGCAAGCTTCTCTTCCAGCAGGTGCCGATGGCGCCAGCCTTCGTCGCCTGCTGCCTTGGCGAAGGCGGCAAGATGGGACTCGATGGCGCGCACCAAAACCATGAAATGCGCAGCTTCCTCTTCTGACAGGCGCGGCATGCGGCTTCGCCATTCCCGGCACCAGCCGCTTGCGACCGCGTCCGGGTCAACCCAAGGTTCATGCAGCCCGGCAAAGAGTCCTGCCATCTCCTTCATGGCGGGGAGGCGCTTGCCCGGCGATGCGCCCGGATTCGCGAATGCCATGTCGCACTGCATCCATCGATAGGGCATGCCGCCGTTTGCGAGATATTGAATAAACGGCAGGTCAACGATCAGTGCGCACCAGCGCAGCGCCGCTTGCCAATCGACCGGCATCCAGCCGGCCACCTCATCGACCCGCTCACGCCAGTGATTCCGCGTCGCGCAATCAAGTTCATGCAATCCTGGCGGCATCGGCAACTGAGCGACAACACGATCAAATCCTGCAGCGCGTGCGATCTCGAGCAACGCCGACAATTCACGCGCGTGCTCCATTTCGCGCCAGGCCGCGGCATTGGCCCGGGCAGCGTAGCGCGACTGGATACGCACTTGTGCATATTCGATGCTTCCAGGGATCATTGGGTATCCCCGATACACTCTCCCGCCAGTGTTGCGACCGCGTGACGCAAACGGGCCAACTCCTCTATCGTAGGGACATAGGACTTCTTGAACTGGTTGGATTCCTTCTGAAATGCGGAAAGCCTTTCTGCAAGCACCTGTGCATGGCCCTGCCGAATCGCCTGCATTCTTCGCTCGCAGCGCTCGCTGATTAAACGTGCCTCCCGGCGGGCGATTTCGAGACGCTCTTCAGCTTGCCGGCGACAGGCGATGACAGACTCGCGCGCCTCACCCTCCGCCGCAAGCACCTTCGAGATCGCGGCTTCGACCGCCTCGCCGCAGGGTAAAGGCTCACGGGGCATTGGCAATTGCGCGTCCTCGGTTGCTGTCCCTCTAACAAAGCAATCAGGCGTTCAAGGAGCGATATGTTGGGCCCTTGTCGAGCCACCAAAAAACCGGAAACGCGCCAGTTGCGCCTGCCTTTTATTGGGTTCATGTTCGGCCATTCATTGCGGCCGGCCTTGACAGAAATCAAATACGGATTGAATTCGCCGGCGGTGCGGGACGGATCACCAGATTCCCGGTCTGCCAGTCCGGCTGCCTCATTGATGGCCAGCGGCGGCCCGGGCCAGGTCTGCCTGCTTCTCCTGGAGATACTCGTCGAGATCAAGTTCATGCAGTTGCGCCGGATAGCGCTCGGTGAGGGCAAACCACTTGCGCATGCGCTTCTCCATTTTTTCCTGGGGCGATCCCGTATTGACACTGCTGTAGGCGAGCAGCGCCAGGTAGTAGCGCATGACATTGCGCTCCAGCGAGCCGCGCTCGCCGCCGACATACAGGGGGCGTCCGTCGGGACTCTGGCCTGTCACGGTAAAGCCGATCTTCGAACGTCCTGCCGTGGCCAGGTACATGCGCATCGCGATTTTTGCCATGGTGCCGTAGCCATAGGCATAGCTAAAATGCACGAAGGAACGGCTGCCGCCGATTGGCATCGCTTCGAAGACGATGCGGTAATCCCGTGTCGACAGCGGCCCCTGCGCCGCACTCAGCGTCGCCCGGAAGTATGCCGCGTCGGCGGCCTCGACGCGCAGCGCATAGGTGATGTGGTAAATCTTGCCCGCCGCCAGCGCACGCTTGGGGCCGACCGATAGCGTCAGCGCCGCATTGTCGCTGGTGCCCGCAGGCTGGCATCCGCGCACATTCAGATGCAGGAACAGCAGCTCGCAAACCCTGTTTGCAGACCTGAACGTCGCCGTTATCTCGGCGACCGGATGTGTCACTTCTGCATAGACATCGCCCTCGAGCCGGTTGCTGCCCTCGCGCGAGCTCAGGTACAGGGATTCTCCGAAGGTATTGGTGCGCAGCTGCGCTTGCAACTCGATGTGTCTGGCTTGCAGCGCAGCGGCGGCGCTTGCCGGGGGCTCCAGCGCGCACGCGGACATGCATAACCAGGGCAGGGCCAAGGCAACTGCCAGGAAGGTCTTGATGGGGCAGAGGTATCGGGTGCCGCACCGATGCCGCCATGCGTGCCCTATGTTCGGGTTCATAGAGCAAACATGGTAGTCGTCTCAACGGCTGGAGGCGTTGAGACGCATCAGTGGTCAACCGCCTGCTGCTGCCCCGGGGCTAGTGCTGCGCAGTCTCGCGCAGCGCTGCTGCCGCCTCGCGAATGGCGCTCAGGGTGTCGTCCCAGCCGATGCAGGCGTCCGTCACGGATTGACCGTACACCAGCGCCGACAGGTCCGCCTGGATTTTCTGCGCACCCTCGACGATGTTGGACTCGATCATCATGCCGACCAGGCTCTGGTTTCCTGCGCGGATTTGCCGCACGACGTCCTGCAGCACGCCCACCTGGCGCTTGTGATCCTTGTTGGAGTTGCCGTGGCTGCAATCGACCACGATGGAGGCGGGCAGGCCGGCTTTGTCCAGCAGGGCTTCGGCTTGCGCCACGGCGTCGGCGCCATAGTTGGGCGCCTGGCCGCCGCGCAGGATCAGGTGGCCGTGCGGATTGCCGGCGGTACGGATGACCGAGGTCAGCCCATCTGCATCCATGCCCAGGAAGGCATGCGGCGTGCGGGCCGACTGCATGGCATTGATCGCCACTGCGAGGCCGCCATCGGTGCCGTTTTTCAGGCCGACCGGGGTTGACAGGCCGCTCGCCATTTCGCGGTGGGTCTGGGATTCCGTGGTGCGCGCGCCGATGGCGTTCCAGCTGATGAGGTCGCCCAGGTATTGCGGCATCAACGGGTCCAGCGCTTCGGTGCCGATGGCCAGGCCCATTTCGCTGATGTCGCGCAGCAGCGTACGGGCGATCCGGATGCCCTTGGTCATGTTGAACGAATCATCCCGGTCCGGATCGTTGATGAGGCCTTTCCAGCCGACCGTGGTGCGCGGCTTTTCAAAATAGACGCGCATCACCAGCACCAGCACGTCGGCGACTTCATCGGCCAGCGGCTTGAGCCGGCGCGCGTAATCGAGCGCCGCGGCGGGATCATGGATGGAGCAGGGGCCGACTACGACGAAGCGCCGCTGGTCTTTCCTGTCCAGGATGTCTTCCAGCGTTGCGCGGCCATTCAGCACGGTCGCGAGGGACTTCTTCGTGTGCGGGATTTCCGTCTGGATGGCGGAGGGCGGCGGCAGGTTTTCCTGGGCCAGGATGCGGGCATTGATCAGTTGGGTCATGAAGGCGTTTTCAAAAAGTGGCGGCGGCGCCTATTCTAGCTGTTTGTACAAGCAAAAATAAAGCTAGGTGATTGCGGGGGCATGCTGTATATTGACCTCTGCACGTACATCAAGCCGTTTTATTGTTGGTCTCATTTCTGTCTTGCTCTTCCGAAGAGCCATGTCTGTTTGAATCCCTCGGTTATATTTCTTGGTCTCCCGTGTGTCCCGGGCTTGTCCCTATTTTGTTTAAAGGAAATAACATGAGTACTCAAACTGGTATTGTCAAATGGTTCAACGATTCCAAGGGCTTCGGCTTCATCACGCCTGATGGCGGTGGCGCTGACCTGTTCGCCCACTTTCAGGACATTCAGTCGACCGGCTTCAAGAGCCTGGCTGAAAACCAGCGCGTGTCGTTCGACCGCGGCACTGGTCCTAAAGGCGAAAAAGCGACGAACATTCGCCCGCTGTAAGTTTTTGCCTGAATGAAGCATCGGTGATTTGTCGCCGATGACGAATGAAAGCCCGCTTCGGCGGGCTTTTTGCGTTTTTACTTCGCCCAATCCGCATGGGCGTGCGGGTCAGCGTGGCGCATATCCCGTGCTGACCGAATTGACCAGCACGCCATCGACATACACCGCTACCGGATCGCCTTGCGGCGAAGTCAGCAGGCTGTCGGCGGTCGCGCGCTGGAAGGGCAGCTTCATCCTGCCGCCATGCACCGCCGCCATTGCCTCCTGCGCCAGGTCTTCGCTAAACGAAGACAAGTCCTTGATGATCAGGATTTTCATTGCAATTCTCCTTCATTGGCATGGCGGCAGGGAAACCCCCACCGCCACGTCCGCGTCGATCAACCGAAGTTGATGGTGTTGTCGGCGGTCTGTTTCGGCTTCACGGTGGCAGTGATGCCGGAGGCGAAGGCGACATTGTTGCCGTTGTTGACCAGGGTATTCTGTTCCTGGTCGATGCTTTGCTCGGCATCGAACGAGAAGCTGTGCTTGGATGCATCGATTGCTGTGTACGAGTAGGCTGGCATCCAGCCTTTGTACATGCCGCCGGAGACGCCGGCCATGGCTTGGCGGTCGAGTTCGGTGGTGCGGGACAGGTCTTTGATGGTCAGGGTTTTCATGGTAAATCTCCTAAGGTGTCATTGAGTTGGATTTTGCTGCTTGAGGCAATCTGTTGCGCTCACAGGGGATAGTGCAGGGAGCGTGCCAGGTCAGGCTGGTGGTGCTGGAATTTATTTCAAGTCATTGAAAAATAAGGGGAATTTAATTATTTTGACGGGCGGGCAGGGGTGCGCAACGCAAGGTCTGCCGCCGGCGTGATGGGTGGAACCCAACACTTTTTCGCATGCTGTACGGCGGTTTGCAACAGATCCCGATGAACCGGTCTTCTTGGTTTGCTCCATGGGTATAATCAGTCGATCCGAATCTGCCATGATCAGAATGACTTTTCTCCTGCGCATCTTTGTCAGCCTGCTGGTATTTGTTGCTTTGCCCACCCTGGCGTCCAAGCCCTTGTCGGTGATTCATCCGGATCGGCCTTCTGCAATCGATGCGCGCTATGACTACCAGATCAAGCTGTTGAAACTGGCGCTGGAAAAATCGGGCATTGCATATCAAATGCGGCCGAGCAAGATCAAAATGGAGCAGGGGCGCACCTTGTTGCAGCTGGAAAGGGGCCAGGACATCGATGTGGTCTGGTCGATGACTTCGCGCGAACGAGAGCAGCGATTGCGGCCGATACGCATTCCGATCGACAAGGGCTTGATCGGTTATCGCGTGTTTTTGGTCAAGCACGAACATCTGAAGAAATTTGCGCAAGTCCATACGCTCGACCATTTGCGCCGCTTCGAGGCCGGTCAGGGTAGCCACTGGCCGGATACCAGGATCCTGCAGGCGAATGGCTTGAATGTGTATGGCGCCACCGTGTATGAAAACCTGTTCAACATGCTGGAGGCGGAGCGCTTCGATTATTTTCCGCGCTCGATTACGGAAGTCTGGGATGAAATCCAGGCCCATCCCGGCCGCGGTTTCACTATCGAGCCGACCATCCTCCTGTCTTATCCCGCGGCGGCCTACTACTTCGTGAACAAAGAGAACCGGGAGTTGGCGCAAGCGATCGAAGCAGGACTGCGCCAGGCCATCCGCGATGGCAGCTTCGATCAATTATTCAATGAATACTATGGTGAATGCGTGCGCAAGGCGGATCTTCGGCAGCGGAAAGTCATTCGATTGAGAAACCCTCTGCTACCGGATGAAACGCCGCTGCTGCAACAGCAACTCTGGTTTCGGCCGCTTGATTGATCATCGTGCTTCCGCTTTCCTGCCGGCGTCGGTAGTCGCGGCACTCGCGGCACCCGGATTGGCGTATTCACCCGGTGGCGTGCTGGCCGCAGGGGCGGCGCCTTTATTCGGGAAATACATCTTGCCGTTCTCCGTCTTTTTATCGTCCCTGAATTCGCCTTCCCAATAACTGCCATCGGTCCAGATATAGCGCCCACGCCCATGGCTCTTGCCGCGAACCCAATCGCCGGTATACACGATGCCACTCTTGAAGCGGGTGCTGCCGTAGCCATGCGGCATGCCCTCCCTGACTTCGCCATCATAACGGCTGCCATCGGAAAAGATGAAAGTGCCTTTGCCGTTGGGCATGTCGTTTGCCCAATCGCCGGTGTAACGCTGGCCACTGCTCCAGACGAACTTGCCCTTGCCTTCCTTGCTTCCTTGCACCAAAGTGCCATCGAACTGGTTGCCATTACTCCAGGTAATTTTCACTTTTCCGGAAACCAGCCCGGATTTTTTATCGACTGAAAAATCGCCGGTCATGGTCTGGTCATCAAACTTGACGGCATTGCGGCCAGGACGGCCAGCGGATTCCGCTGGCGCTGCGTCTGTGGCATCTTCCGGTTTGAGCGCCGCTTGCGGCGGCATGGGCGTTGCGGCAACGGGGGCGGGCGAGGCCGCTGCCGTGGTGCTTGCCGCAGCAGACGGGACTGGGACCGTGGGCGTCGATGTCGGTGGTGACGCTGGCGCCGGCACCATGCCAGCGGTGGACGCCGATGTTACAGGCGCGGGTGTGGACTGCGCCTGTTCCTTGGCCATCATCGTTGGTGCGCTCGCCGGTGCGGCTGGTTTCAGGCTGGCCAGCCGGTCCCTGGCAAGCGCGGCATAGCCGCCTTTGGGATACTTGCGCAGGTAATCCTGGTAGGCAGCGACGTCGTTGCTTGCGCTGGCCTTGCTCCAGGCGGCTTCTTCGGGTTTGGTGCCGGCTGGCGCTACCTTTGCTTCCGGCTTGCCTGCAGCGCTTGCGCCCGGCGGGGATGCCGGTGCAGGGACAGGAACCGGGGATGCCGTGGCCGCATGCGGCGCTTCCTGGCGGGGGAGTTCGGCCGCGGCCGTTGCAGCTTGCAGGCGTTCCAGCCGCAGCCTGGCGATGGCGGCGTAGCGGCCTTGCGGGTATTGCCGCAGATAGCTTTCATAGGCACTGGCCTGGTTGCGCTTGCTGGCTATTTGCCACATGTCGATTTCCGAGCCCGGGCGGTCCGCCGACGGTGATTGCGGCGGCATCGCTGCGGTGCCTGCCGCGCCGCCGGCCTCTGACGGTTCTGAGGCGCCCGAGGAAGCCGAGGAGGCCGACGCGGCTGCCGAAGGGGGCAGGGCGCCGGCTGGCTGCGGGGGGCTGCCAGCCACTGGTTCCGCAACGCCGGAATCGGCAACGAGCGCCTGCTCGCTCAAGCCATCCCAGCTATGGTTTGCTCCCAGGTAGATGCCCGAACCGATGCCGGCGGCAAACAGCAGCGCAAACACCAGCCAACCCTGCCTGTCCCGCCGCGGCGACACAATGGCATCCTGCTCGAAGCGGTGTGGCGGCGTGGGGGGAGTGTGCCAGTCGCCGGCCATTTGCGTCACCGACAAAAGTTCCGGCTCGGACGATGCGCGCGGCTCTGGCGGGGGCGCGAACGGGGCGGCGGCCTTCCCGCCGCCCTTATCGTCGACATTGTCGGCCGGGCGGGCGTATTGCTTACCGTATTGCGTACCGTCATGCCCGCCATGTAGCGGCTTGTCTGCTGGCGCAGGCCTGGATGCGATATCAGGTGCGGGCGGGACGTTCGCCGTGACATCTTTCGGCGGTCGGACAGGCGATCCGACATGCCGGGTGATGTCGGGATCGGCGGCCGTCGGGACGTCTGGCTGGCTGCCATCGACTTGTGCCACAGGAATCGTGCGCGCCACCGTGGTCGACCAGTCGCTGCCCGGGCGCGGCACGGTGCGAGGCTCTGGCTCACTGATGCCGAGTGCGCGGCGCAGTTCGTCGATCGAGTGGAAGCGCTGTTCCGGCTTGACCGCCAGCGCCTTGTCTATGCTTGAAAGGAAGGCTTCGCTGTAGCGGCCCTTGCCAGCTTCGCGCGCGGGAACCAGTTCATCATGCACCATGCGCGCCACCGCGGGCGGCGGCGCCTTGCCGGTGATCAGGTAATACACGACGGCCGCCAGCGCGTAAACATCGGTCCAGGCGCCCTGGCGCAGGCCGGCGATGTCGGCATATTGTTCGATCGGCGCGAAGCCGGGTTTGAGTATGGCGGTGAAGCATTGCGTCAGGTCGCCGATGACACGCCGCGCGGCGCCAAAATCGAGCAGGAGCGGCCGGCCATCCTTGAGCAGCAGGATATTGTCGGGGGCGATGTCGCGGTGCAGGCAATGCGCGCGGTGCAGGATCTCGATGGCGTCAAACAGGTCGGCCAGCAGCATGCGCAGCCAGGCTTCGGTGGGTTTGATTTTGTGCGTCTGCAGGGCTTGCTTGAGCGTCATTCCTTCGTAGTAGGGCATCACCATGTAGGCGGTGCCATTGCCTTCCCAGAAGCTGTGCACCTTGACCAGCGCCGGTGAATCGAACTGCGCCAGCATTTTCGCTTCGTTGATGAAGCTTTTCAGGCCGGCGGTGAAGGTGTCGAGTTTTTTTTGCGAGCGCACGCTCACCGCCATCCTGGTCGTGCGCGTGGCCAGGCCGGATGGCATGTATTCCTTCAGCGCGACCTGCCGCTCCAGTGAGTGGTCATAAGCCAGGTAGACAATCCCGAAGCCGCCTTCGCCAATCAGGTCGAGTATTTCGAATTCGCCCAGATGCGTCCCCACTGGCAAGACATTCGCGCCATAGTCCGCATCGCCCTGCGGCGTTGGCTTGAACATCAATCTGCGGGTGCGCATTGCCGTCTGTGCGCTATCGTGTTTGAGATTCATCATGAAGCCTGTTCATCCTGTCTGTTTCGGCGCTGAAAATGCAACCGGCGCTGCCGCGGGCGCGGCGAGTCAATCCAAAGCATCTTCGATGCCAGAACCGGCCCGCGTTCGTACCTAAACGCGCCCAAGCTTGGTTTCATCATCGTCGCGCCACGCGCAAGGGGATTGATTTGCATCGCAATTTCCGGGATTTTTCGTGCTTGTCGGTATGAATACAACAAGCCTTCGCGCGAGTGCGGCGCCATGCTGTCACAGCGCCGGATTGAGGATGGTTTTTTCCGGGCTATACAAGTCCTCGGCACGCACCACCACCGCCGAAATGTTGTCGCGCCCGCCCCCATGCAGCGCCAGGGCGATCAGGGCTTCCGTGGCTTGCCGGCAGTTGCCGCAGACGAGGGCATTGCACATTTCCTGCTCGCTGACTTCGTTGCTGACGCCGTCGCTGCACAGGAGGAACATGTCGCCATCCATGGCTTCGATCATGCCTTCATCCAGCTCCAGGTTGTCGGCGGCGCCGACCGCGCGCGTGATCAGGTTGCGCGCCGGATGGTGCAGCGCTTCCTCCGCACTGAGTTGGCCGCTGGAGCGGAGTTCCTCGACCTGGCTATGGTCGCGGCTCAGCTGGCGCAGCATGCCGTTGCGGTACAGGTAAATGCGGCTGTCGCCGGCCCAAAGAAAACTGCAATGCTGGCCACAGGCGAGCAAGACCACCACGGTGCTGCCGATGATTTGCCCATCCCGCATGGCCGCCTCGGCGCGCAAGTGGCTATTCACCGCCTGCAGCTGACCGCGGGCGTCGATGGTAAAGCCGGCCAGGCTATCGGCGGCGGAAATCTTGTCCAGGGCGTCGACCACCATGCGGCTGGCAACATCGCCGCGCGCATGTCCGCCCATGCCATCGGCGATCGCCCACAAGCCGCGTTCCGTCTGCTCCAGGCAAGCGTCTTCATTCACCTGGCGCACCAGACCGACATGCGAGAGCGCGGACGAAGTCCAGCGGAACCGGGTTTCACAGATCATGCCAGGCTCTGCGCGGTCTATTGCTGCTTGAGGTTGCCGCCACTCTGGTCAAGGCCGACGTTGATGTTGCTGTTGGCTCCGGTGTTATTGATTTCGACCGTCTGGAACTGGTTGACCATCTGTTCGGCATAGTTGTTCACCTGGAAGAAGTTGATGACGGTGCCGAAGCTGCCGGAGCTGGTAGTGTGCGGCCGGATCCAGCCATAGACCCATGGCGCCCCGGCGCCCCGGACACAAGACATCGCTTTGCGATCCAGTTCGCGACTGGTGCGCAAATCCTTGATCGTGATGGCAGCCATGATGTATCTCCAAAAATATGTGCTTGCTTCAGACCGCTGCCTTGGCGCTGGCGAATTGCGCGGGATTGACTTCAAAACTGAGCGGCCCGAAGCCGGCGCCGATCACACCGACGTTGTTCAAGGCATTGACTTCGACATTCTGGAACTGGGTAATGTTCTGGTTAATGCCGATATTGACATTTGCGACGGGCCCCAGCCCGCGCAGCCAGGAATTGCCGCCACGTACGACGAGCAGGGCCTGGCGGTCGAGTTCGCGGTTTTGTGGCAGGTTGTGGATCATGATGGTGGACATGTTGTTCTCCGGATGATGGTGGATCAGCGGTGGCGGCGGGCGCCGCCACCTTCTTGCCAAGCCCCGATCAACCGAAGTTGATGGTGTTGTCGGCAGTCTGTTTCGGATTCACGGTGGCAGTGATGCCGGACACAAAGGCAGCATTGTTGCCATTATTGACCAAGGTGTTCTGTTCCTGGTCGATGCTTTGCTTGGCATCGAACGAGAAGCTGTGCTTGGAAGCATCGAGGGCGAACACCGAGTACGGTGCGAAGCCTTTGTACATGCCGCCGGAAACGCCAGCCATGGCTTGGCGATCGAGTTCAGCGGTGCGGGACAGGTCTTTGATGGTCAGGGTTTTCATGGTCAATCTCCTAAAGTTTCATGATGAGTGGATTTTGCTGCTTGAGGCAATCTGTTGCGCTCACAGGGGATATTGCAGGGAGCGTGCCAGCATTGGGTGGTGTTCCTGGATTCTCTTGTAAGTCATTGAAATTTATGGATAATTATTTTATGTAAGACGTGTTTCATGTGCTGATCAGGCGCCATGCTGCAGACGAATGACGGGCTTTGGCCAACAGCTGCGCACCTTACTGTCGGGGCCGCGCCGACACCATTGCTGGCCAGACGGCAATCCCCGATGTCCCGCCTCAAGCCGGCGCGGCATCGTGATGGAATCGGCGTGGCGCAATGCGCGCGGCGCATCGATCAGGATGCGCCGCGTCCCGGTGGCAGGTAAGGTGGAAGTGCCAGCGGTGCCGGCATTGCGATGTGTAGTGGTGTCGCGGCTGGACTGGCGCTGTTTGAACGCCAGTATTGCGTGCAGGCTGCGGGTGTGGGGCGTATTAGTGGGGCGTATTACTTCTGCGGCCGCGTCATGGCCAGGTGGGTGCGGCCGAAGCCGGCCGGATAATCGACCAGCCGGGTGCTGTGCAGCGCACGCGTTTCGAGCGGACTCAGGTAGCCGCTGCGGCGCGCGCCGCCGACGATCGCCAGCATGGCCTTGCGATCGAGGTCGATGCTTTCGGTGAGATCCTTGATGGTGATGGTGGACATGGCTAGTTCCCCTGTTTCGATGGCAATCCGCGCAGCTTGCGCATTTTGCAATTGAATTTAGAGGGAGCAAACTGCGTCAAGTTCGCGATTTGACGTACGAATGCGGCAAGGATTGCGTATCCTTGCCGCATTCGATTCATGCACAGGCGTTGCTGCCTGTGCGTTGGTTCTTGCTATACCACCGCGATGGCGCTGGCGAACTGGCTGGGGCTGACATCCAGCTTGAGCGGGCCGAAACCGGCGCCGATCACACCGACATTGTTCAGGGCATTGACCTCGACATTCTGGAACTGGGCAATGTTCTGATTGATGCCGATATTTACGTTGGCGACGGGCCCGAGGCTTTTCAGCAAGGAATTACCACCGCTTACCGCTGCCATGGATTTCCGGTCAAGGTCCCGGCTCTGCGCCAGATCGTGTACGTTGATGATGGACATGCTGATTCTCCTCGTCTCGCCCGTCAATCAACCGAAGTTGATGGTGTTGTCGGCGGTCTGTTTCGGCTTCACGGTGGCAGTGATGCCATGGGCGAAGGCGACATTGTTGCCGTTGTTGACCAGGGTGTTCTGTTCCTGGTCGATGCTTTGCTTGGCGTCGAACGAGAAGCTGTCCGAGGATTTGTCGATCGAGGTCACTGAGAAGGGCATCCAGCCTTTGTACATGCCGCCGGAAACGCCAGCCATGGCTTGGCGATCGAGTTCAGCGGTGCGGGACAGGTCTTTGATGGTCAGGGTTTTCATGGTCAATCTCCTAAAGTTTCAATGAGTGGATTTTGCTGCTTGAGGCAATCTGTTGCGCTCACAGGGGATATTGCAGGGAGCGTGCCAGGTCAGGCTGGTGGTGTTAAAAAATGATGCAAGTGATTGAAAAATAAGCGTAAATTTTAAATTCTGACGGGCGTGGCGGCGTTTGCGAGCGAGGCTTGGCAAGGACAGATGTCGGCGCGTATCCAACATTAAAAAGCCTTTGTTCGGCAAAGGCTGACACCATTCTGCTTCAGGACGGAAGGCAAGAAAGTGTGTAACAGCGCAGTCGGCACAAGGACTGAATTTAGCTTTGTGAATTCTGTCTGAATCAGGAAATTTTGCAGGTACGAAGGCACGCCAAGGCGCATCCAATTGAGGGGGAAGTTAAGGCGGGCGACGGGAATGCGTACCGGCAATTGGACCGGCAGGCTTTTCAAGTTAGCTCAATGAGGGGATGCAAGTACATGGGTATGATGGCCTGTGCCCACTTCTCCCGATCCGGAGGCATGCCAGGTGCGGGCCGCGGGCGATGACACGGAAAACCAATGGCTAATCTTGCGGACGCGATTCGTAGCTACTATGGCAGCGGCCAGTCGCAGCAGGATTTTTTCGTCCAGGTGGAGCGTGCATTGGCCACGGAGCCAGCCAGCGCGGCGCGCCTGCTGGACATTCTGGGCGAGGAAAACGCCAGGGTGCCATTGCCGCCCGATATTTATGCCGAATTGCAGCGCCGCATTGAGCGCAAGGTGGAAGCCGGGCGCGCCATCGGCGCCGAGGAAACCCGCGTTCAAACCCGCCCCGGCGAGCAGCGCTGGACGCCGCAATCAAGCCTGCCCCCGGCGAGCGACGACATCGGCAGCGATCCCGGCCTGGAACGCATGAAAGGTGTCGGCGATACCCTGAACGGCCGCTTCGTGCTGGAGGAATGCATCGGCTTTGGCGGCATGGGCACCGTGTACAAGGCGCTCGACTTGCGCAAGCTGGAAGCCTCCGACCGCAAGCCCTACATCGCCATCAAGGTTCTGAACGTACAGTTTCGCGGTCATCCCAAGTCGCTCATCGCCCTGCAGCGCGAGGCGCGCAAGGCGCAGATGCTGGCGCATCCGAATATCGTGACCGTATACGACTTTGACCGCGATGGTTCGATGGTCTACCTGACCATGGAATATCTGTCGGGCAAACCGCTCAGCCAGGTCCTGCGTGCGCCGGGATTCACCGGCCTGCCCTATGCCGAAGTCCTGCGCATCGTCACCGGCATTTCCAGGGCGCTGGCGTACGCCCATGAACGCGGTTTCGTCCATTGCGACCTCAAGCCTGGCAATGTGTTCTTGCTGGACAAGGGCGAGGTCAAGGTGATCGATTTCGGCATTGCCCGCGTCTTCCACAAAACCGAGGAAGATTCCGAAGCCACCGTGTTCGACGCCGGCACCCTGGGCGGCCTCACGCCAGCCTATGCCAGCCCGGAAATGATCGAACACCTCGATCCCGATCCGCGCGACGATATCTACGGGCTTGCCTGCATCACTTATGAACTCCTGACCGGCAAGCACCCGTTTGACCGCACGGCCGCGACCCTCGCGCGCAACGCCGGCATGCGTCCGCAGCGCCCGCAAAATCTGGGCAGCAGGCAATGGCGCGCGCTCAAGGCGGCACTCTCCTTCGAACGCGCCAGCCGCACGCCGACCGTGATGGAATTCCTGCGCGAGATGAGCGGCGAATCCCGCAAGGCGGTGTACGTGGCGCTGGCGGCATCCGGCCTGACCGTGGGGGTATTACTGGTGGCGGGCCTCAGCTATTACCTGGCCTCGCGCCCCGACACTGGCCCGGGCGAAACAGCGCCAACGACGGCCGGCGTGCCGCCACAAGAAGAAGCCATGGCGACCCAGGCGCCGACAACGCAAGCGCCGCCACCCCAAGCGCCGGCGCCGGTCCTGAGCCTCGCCGCCGTAACGCCGGTGCTGGCGCAAGTGCCATGTTCGGCGCTGGCGGCGACACTGCGCGATGGCACACTGCAGGTCCAGGGGTTCCTGGCGCAGCGGGTGGGCATGCCGCGCCTGAAGGAAATGCTGGGCGCCATCCCGGGCGCCAAGGCCATCGAGCTCAATACGCGCCAGGTGGGCGATGACGATTGTGCCGTCATCGAAACCTTCGCGCCGTACTGGCAGCGCAACCGCCAAGCCGGCGGCGGCGCCGTTATCCAGGCCCGTGCGCGCAACGGCGAACTGGCGGAAGGGGAGTCCTTGATCGTCGACATCAAGACACCCGCTTATGAAACGTATGTCTATGTCGATTACTTCGTGCTCGATGGTAACGTCGCGCACCTGGTGCCCAATCCACGCATGCGCGCGCACCAGGCGCCGGCCCATTATGAAGCCGCCATCGGCAGCCTGGGAAACTGGGTGATTTCACCACCTTTCGGTAACGAACTGATCGTCCTTCTATTGACGCCGACGCCGCTATTCGACAAGGTGCGCCCGGAAATTGAATCGCGCGCGGAATACCTCAAGGTGACCGAGAGACAATTGGCGCAACTGACCGCAAAGTATGGCGCCGATCGCATCGTCGCCGACTTTGTCCAGATCACCACCAAACCGCGCAAGCCCTGAAAATTCCAAGGGCGTATAGATGGTATAGATGAAATATTGCGGCGTTTTCCCTCTTGCTATTTTAGGTCGCGGGCGACCCGAAAGCCGTTCTGGTTCTGACGTACGCTGGCATCATATTTGAAACGGGTGGTCGACATCATGTAAGCCTCGCCATCGCGCCAGGAGCCGCCGCGTATGACGCGCACCCGGCACAGCGGATCGTCCCAGGCGCGGCCGTCGGATGGCGCACCCTTGTAGGAATTGTGCCAGCAATCGGCCACCCATTCCCAGACGCTGCCATTCATGTCGTGCAGCCGGTAGGGATTGGCGGCGAAGGAGCCGGCTTTCGCTGGCCCATCCAGGCTCCAGGGCGGGCCGCAATCCTTGCAGTTGGCATTGCCGGCACGCATTTGCTGACCCCACCAGTAACGCGTGGCCGTGCCGCCGCGGGCCGCGTATTCCCATTCGGCCTCGGTCGGCAGGCGGTAGGGCTTGCCGCTGATCTTGGCCAGCCATTTTACGTACTGCTGGGCATCGTCCCAGCTGACGTCCCGCATTGGCGCATTGGCGGCACTGCCGTTGGTGGCGATGCGGGCACAGGCGCCGGCCGCGACGCAGGTATTCCACTGTTCCACCGTCACTTCCATTTTGCCGATCGCAAACGGCTTGCCGATCGTCACCTGGTGCGCGGGCCGTTCGGAAATGTCGTCGGTGTTGCTGCCCATGATGAAAGCGCCGGCCGGCAGGGCGAGTAGGCTCGGACATTCCTTGCAATCCTTGACCTCGCTCAGACCGGCAACTGGTGCCGGTGGCTTTTCAGCGGGCGCGGGCTGTGGCGGGACAGCAGCTTGCGGTCTGGCAGGGGAAGCGGGGCGTGCCGGTGCAATTGGCGCAGCAACGGGAGGCTTCACCGCTGGTGCCGGCCGGGCTGCCGGCGTCTCGAGCTTGGGCTTCGTTGCCCGCAAGCGGGCGATGCGGGCGCGCGCCAGTGCGGCAAAGCGGCCTTTCGGATAGGCTTGCAGGTAGGCTTCGTAATCGCTGGCATCGCTGCTGTCCTTGATCGATTCCCAGAACGTCAGCTCGTATTGCTCGGCGCTATCCTTGGGAAGCACTCCCGCCAGCTGGATCGAGGGCGTGCTGCGCAAGGCGTGTCCGTCCTCGCCAGCGACCGCGTCTTGTGCGCACAGGCTGACGACAAGACAGACCACCATGAATGTTTGCCTCATGTTCCAGCCTTTGACAGAAGAAATATCCGTCTGCCAATTTATCGTTGAACTATCACGTTCAACTCTGTTTATATCAAAGTGTCAGCGTGTTGATTTGATAAATTCAGTCTAGCGCATGGGACGTCGGCCGCAATGCCTGTCGTTGCCGGGGGTGTCTATGGCGCCTATGTTTTTTTTGCGAGAGCCTGCTGGCGGGCGATTTTCCCCATGATCCCTGCCCATGATGCGGGCGCATTTTTTTGCACTCATTTTCGGAAGAGGCGCGGTATGACGGGACTGTTGAAAACCCTCGTGTCTTTGGCCTTGTCGATGGCGATGCTGGCGCCCCAGTTCGCGACCGCCGCCGGCACAGCGTCGCCGCAGAACGCGCAAGTGTATTTCATCTGGCCTGGCGATGGCACGGTCATTCAAGGCGGAAAATTCTGGTTGCGCATGGGCTTGCGCAACATGGGGGTGGCCCCCAAAGGCGTCGATTTTCCTAATGTCGGCCATCACCATTTGATCATTGATGCCGAATTGCCAGCCATGGATCAGCCCATCCCGTCGGACCGCAACCACCTGCATTTCGGCGCCGGCGAAACCGAGGCGCGCATTGAACTACCGCCAGGAAAGCATACCCTGCAACTCTTGCTGGGCGACCGCGACCACAGGCCGCATGACCCTCCCGTGGTTTCGAAAAAAATCACGATTACCGTACGCTGAACCGCAAGACCGAGCGGGAGCCAATCATGTCATCCATTTCCAGATTTTTCCTTGCGGCCGCACTTGCGGCCGTGCTGAGCCCAACCGCTTTCGCCGGCGATACACCGGCGCCCGCCAATGTCTGGTTGTATATCGGCTGGCCCAATAATGGCGAAGTGCTTGCCGCGGGTAAACCGTTTCGTGTCTGGTTCGGCTTACGCAACATGGGCGTCGCGCCGAAAGGCGTGGAATTTCCCAATACCGGACACCACCATCTTCTGATCGACACCGAATTGCCGGCGCTCGGCCAGCCCATTCCCTCGGACCGCAATCACCTGCATTTTGGCGCCGGTGAAACCGAGACGATGGTGGAACTGCCACCGGGAAAACATACCTTGCAATTGCTCATGGGCGACGACAAGCATATTCCGCACAATCCCCCGGTCTATTCCAAAAAAATTACGATTACCGTCAAATAGGACATGGCATTTTACGGATACAGGCTCGTTGCATTGTCTTGTGGCAGGCCCGCGCTGGAACTGGCGTTTTGGCTCAAGGTCGAATCCTCGACAGTCTCGTCGAACAAGCCGTCCTGGCGTGACGGGGACAGTAAAGGGTGCGCAGATGGATACCACCACACGGATACGGGAGCCGCAGGGCGCGGTCATGGCTTACCTGGAAGTCATCGGATCCGGCGCTGTTAAATCCTCGGTATTTCCCCTGCATGATGAAGTCGTGATTGGCCGCGATCCCCAGGATTCCCTGGCCCTGGACCATTTTCTCTGCATTCCGGAACACACCGTCAGCCGGCGCCATGCGCGTATCATGCGGCGCGGCGACACCTATTTTGTCGAAGACCTGCATTCCTTTAATGGCACCTATGTCCTGGGTAACCGCCTGGCGCCGGGCGCCTGGCAGCCGCTGCATGAAGGCGACGAGCTCTCCGTGCCGTCGGCGCGCATGGTGTTCCACTCCCTGATCGTGCCGGCGCAGGACAGTATGCCAAGCGTCATCACCAAAGTGGTCGATGCCACGCAATATGCGCAAACCATGCAGCCCAGCCAGAACACCAGCCAAGCCGACATGCAGCGGCTGGTGCACAAGCTGCATGCGATGGCGCAAGTGGGAATCGCGCTGGGGGCCGTGACCGACCGCGCCACCCTGACTGAAAAGATCATGATCTTCATCTTCGATCTTTTTCCGCTGGCTGAACGCGCGTTCATCCTCCTGAAAAAAAACGAGGGCGAGGCGCTGCTGCCGGTGGCGGCGCGCCGCCGTGATGGCACCGTGGAAGACCCGGAGCGAGTACGCATTTCGCACACCATCGTCAATGAAGTGGTCAACAAGAAGCAAGCCATCCTGTCGGTGGATACCTTGTCCGATCGCTACTTCGGTTCGCAGGAATCGATCATCGCCCAGGCTATCCGCAGCGTCATGTGCGTGCCGCTGCTGCTGGAAGGCGAATGTCTCGGCCTGATCCAGGTCGACACCTCGTCCGACCCGTACGCCTTCAAGGAGCAGGACCTGGAAATGCTGACAGGGGTCTGCGCCGAGGCGGCGGTCGCCCTGAAGAATTTCCAGCTGTATTCCGATATCGAGCGCCTGCTCGACGGCTTCGTTCGCGCCTCGGTGCAGGCGATCGAGGAACGCGACCCGGTCACTGCCGGCCATTCTTTCCGGGTGTCCGCCTACGCCGAGCATTTCGCGATGGCGGTGGACCGCGCCGACAGCCCCGAGCTGCGCCAGCTGGTGTTTTCCAAGGACCAGCTGCGCGAGATCCGTTACGCCGCGCTGCTGCACGACTTCGGCAAGGTCGGCGTGCGCGAGCATGTATTGCGCAAGGAAAAGAAGCTGCACCATGCCGACATGCGCATGCTGGAGCACCGCTTCCGGCATGCGCGCGCCTGCCTGGAGCGCAAGGCCTGGCGCCAGCTGGCCGACCTGCACCTGGAGCGCGGCCTCAGCATGGCGGCCTTCCGCGCCGAGAAGGAACGTGTCGAGCAGGAATTGTTGCAGGAATCTGCACGCCTGGACGGCTTCCTGGCCGCAATACGGCGTGCCAATGAACCGGCCATTTCCGTCACCGAGGCTGCAGGTGAACTGCGCGAAGTGCTGGGCTACGCCTATCCGGAGGAAGCGGGCGTTGCCGCCCCCCTGCTGGGCGAGGATGAATTCCTCGCGCTCAGCATCACCAAGGGCTGCCTGACCGCCGACGAGCGCAAGCAGATCGAAGAGCATGTGGTCGATTCCTATTCCTTCCTGATCCTGATCCCCTGGACCCGCGACCTGGCCGGGGTGCCGTCGATCGCCCACGGCCACCATGAAAAACTGGATGGCTCCGGCTACCCGATGGGCTTGAAGGGCGACCAGATCTGCGTGCAGACGCGCATGCTGACCATCTGCGACATCTACGATGCGCTCACCGCCCCCGACCGCCCATACAAGAAATCGGTGCCGGTGGAGCAGGCGCTGGATCTGATGTGGCTTGAATGCAAGGCGGGACATCTCGATTCCCGTCTGTTCAATGTATTTGTCGAATCCAGGGCATGGGCGGCCGCATGAAAACTTTCCTTTCCGCGGGGTTGTGCGCAGCGCTCCTGAGCGCCTGCGCCGATGTCAGCATGCCGGCCTACCGGCAACCCGAAACCCCGACCAAGGCCGGCTGGTCGCAGTCGCAGCAGGCCGGCGCCACCGTCACTGCGCCAGCCGCCATCTCGCCGGACTGGTGGCGCGAATTCCACGACCCCACTCTGGACGATCTGGTGGCCAAGGCGATATCCGGCAACTTCGACATCAAGGTGCTGGCCGCGCGCATCAATGTCGCCAGCGCGCAGATCGGCGAAGCCCGCGCCGGCGCGCTACCGACCCTGGATGCTGGCGCCGGCGCCAGCTTCGAAAAAAGCACCGGACAAAAATTCACCAAGCAATTCAACCTCGCCACCCAGGTCAACTGGGACATCGACATCTGGGGCAAGGTGGCCAAGGGCGTGCAGGCCCAGACCGCCGAGTTCCGCGCCACCGAAGCCGACTGGCGCGCCGGTTACCTGACGCTGGTGTCGGATGTGTCGACGACCTATTTCCAGATCCTGCAGTTCGACGAACAGATCGACCAGCAGCGCAAAACCCTGGAAAAAAACCGCCAGATTCTCGCCACCTTCGAAGCCATGCTGCAAAACGGCCTGGTGCCGCAAACACGGGTGCTGCAGCAACGCGCCGAGATCAATCGCCTGAGCAACGATCAGCTGGAACTGGACCGTTTGCGCAAGCTGGCCGGCAATGCGCTGTCGACCCTGGTGGGCGTGCCGGCCGGCGACTTCATCCTGCCTACCGGCCAGCTGCAGAAAACGGTGCAGCTGCCGCCGGTGCCGGCAGGCCTGCCGTCCGAGCTTCTGAAGCGTCGCCCTGATATTGTCGCCGCCGAGTATCGGGTGTTGTCGGCCTACGATCTGGTGGGGCAGGCCAAGCTGGCGCAACTGCCTTCGATCAGCCTGACCGGGCGTGGCGGCAGCGCCAGCTTTGCGCTGGGAAGCCTGCTCAAGTCCTTCACCCTCGGCTTTCTGCCCAGTATAAATTTCCCCATCTTCGACCCTAGCGTGAAAGCCCGCATCAAGACCAGCGAAGCGCAGACCCAGGTGTTTGAACAGGAATACCGGCGCACCGTGATGGCCGCCTTCGAGGAAGTCGAGAACGCGCTGGTGAACCTCGATTCCCACAAAAAGCAGCGGGTCGAGCTGCAGCAGGCAGTGGATAACCTGAACATCGTGGCGGCGCAAGTCCAGGCCCAATTGAAGGAAGGCCTGGTGTCTCAGCTGGAACTGTTCGAGACGGAGCGTTCACTACTGGGTGCGCAACTGGCCCTGTTGGCCAACCACCAGCAACTGCTGTCGGATACGGTGACCTTGTACAAGGCCATGGGTGGCGGCTGGCCGACCGTCGACGTCGCCAGTTCCGTCAAGGACCAGTAAGCGGACGCATGCATGGCACAGCCGACCATTGTCCCCGACAGCGCGCCGCGCACCGGCATGCCGCCATTGCCAGCCTGTGCCATCCTGCTGCAGCCGGTCTCGCACCCGGAACTGGGCGAGATCCGCATCGACGACAGCCTGTTTGCCATCGGCCGCACCGAAGCGCCATTCGTCGCCTACCCGCCCGAAATCGTCGCCGACCTGTCGCGTCGCCACGCCAGAATTTTTGCCGAATCCGGCACGGTGTACCTGGCCGACCTCGACAGCAAGAATGGCACCACGGTCAACGGCGTCAGCGCGCAGCAGAAAATCACCCGCCTGGCGAACGGCGACGAGATCTGCTTTGCCGGCCGGCTATCCTACCGGGTAAGCTTGCGCCAGGCGAACGCGGCGCCAGCGCACGGCGCGAAACTGGCCAGCCTGAGCCTGATCCCGGAACGCAACGACCTCGGCCTGCAGCCGATCGTCATCTCCCGCTTCCCATTTTTAATCAGCAAGAGCGACGATAGCTTTGCCCGCTACAGGCAGGATCATCCGCACCAGGTGAATTACCTGTCGCGCCGCCATGCCCATATCTTCGTCAAAGGCGGCGATCCCTTTATTGAAGATCTCGGCAGCACCAATGGCACTTTCGTCAACGGCAAGCGCCTGGACGAACATGCCGTGCCCTTGCACGAGGGGGATGTGCTGGCCATCGGCGGCCATCACTTCGTCTACACGCTCAGCCTGCAGCAGGAGGCGACGACGCTGGAGCCAACCGTAACCCGGCTGGATGCAGCGGCGCGCGCCAGTGCCACCGGTGTAGCTGCCAGTGTGCCGCTTGCCGGCGCCGCCGCAATGGCGCCGGCAAGCACAGCCGGTAGCGCAGGCGGGGCAGGCACGGCAGCGGCCGGCAGCGCGGCGGACAGTGACAAGACGACCTTCGTGGCGGCAGCCGGATCGTTCCTGGATATTTTTTGCGTGGATCACGGCAGGCCGCAGGAGGATGAAGTCAACCGTGACGCGCAGCAGGCAGGCGGCACGGCCGGGCAAGGCGCCGAGCGCTTGCCCGGGCAGCAGGGCGGGGCGCGCGGCAAGCTCGCCGTGTTCGCCGCCGAACTGGCGCAGGCCTTCGGCGGCGGCGAACGCCGCCTCGGTCTGGGCGAAAAATGGTGGCGCCTGCCGGCCCTGGCCGGTGCGCTGCTGACCGCTGCCGTGCTGGCCTATCTTGCCAACGATCCCGAGCGTGAATTGCGCGGCATGCTGGACGATGGCGAATATGCGCGCGCCGCCACGGCGGCGGCCGGGTACCTCGCACAAGCACCTGAGCAGGCGCAGTTGAGAGCGCTCGGCACGGAAGCCTTGCTCAAGGCTAAGGTGCCGCAATGGCAGGCGCTATTGCGGGCGCGCCAGTTTCAGCGCGCCGATGCGGCGCTGGCCGAGATGAAGCAACTGGCGCGCAACAATGCCGACGTCCAGCCGCTGCTGGCCGAACTGGAATGGGTCGGCCGGCTGGAGCAATTCGTGGTGGCGCGCGGCGGCGCTGAACAGCCGGTGCTGGATGGTGGCGTGGGCGCCGATAGCGCCGGCATCCAGCGCCTGCTGCGACAATGGGACGACGACACGCTTGGCCATCAGCAGGCTTTTGCCATTATTTCATCGTATGTCCCGGAATTCCGCGACCAGTATGCGCAGGCGCTCAGCCATGTGCGCAAGCTGGCGCTGTTAAGCGGCCAGCAAACGAAAGGAGGGCAGGACAATGGCGACCAGCGTCAGCCGCCTGAAGTCGCTCACTGAGGCGCTCGAGGACCACAGCGCCGAAGGCATCGCGATCCTTTCCGCCGAACCCTCGCGCTACATCCATGCCGCTGTGGTGGCCACCGCGGCGCTGGTGCTGGTGGCGCTGCTCTGGTCCTTTTTCGGCCACGCCGACGTCATCGTTACTGCCCCGGGCACGCTCTGGCCGAAATCGGAAGTGCGGCGATTCTATGCGCCGATCGACGGCGAACTGGCCAATATCTACATTGCCGAAGGCCAGCCCGTGCTCAAGGGCGACGTCATGGCCCGCCTCAATGCCCGTGGCGCCATCGAAGCGGCCACCAATGCGCTTGACGCCCAGCTGAAAATGGAATCTGCCGAGCGCGAATGGCGCGAATTTCCCGAAAAAAAGGCGCTGTTGCAGCGCCGTGCCGACGCCCTGAAGGACGCGGTCGCAGTCGAAGAGCGCCAGCACCAGCAGCGGCTGGCAGAGGGCACCAGCAGCCTGGCCCAGGGCCAGCAGGCACAGCTGCAGGAGGCCCGCACCAATGTCGATGAAGCGCGCCGCGCACGCGATGCCGCAAAACTGGAAGCGGAAAAATTCCAGCGCCTGTTCGCCATGCCGGGCGGCGGCGGCGTTTCGCAATTGCAGGTCGAAGGCAAGAAGAATGCCCTGCTGGCGGCGGAAAACGCCTTGCGCGTGGCGCAGTCGCGGGTCAGCGAGCTGGGGGCGCGCCAGAGCCTGGAATCCACCCAGGCCCGCTCGCAGCTGGAAACCAGCGGCCAGCAGTTGACCAGCCTGCGCCTGCAGCAGGAAGCTGCCGAGAAGGAAGTGGCCAACGTCGAGGAAAAGCTGCGCCTGCAGGTCCAGACCGCGCGCCTGGTGGCTGACGCTGCCGCCCGCATTCGCTTCGAGAACATCGACAAGGATAATTTTCTGCTGATTATCGCCCCGGTGGACGGCGTCATCACCGATGTCACGTCTACCCAGCCCGGCGACAAGATCCAGGCCAACACCCCGCTGGGCGGCATTGCCCCCAAGGATGCCAAGCCCATCGTGAAAGTCGAGATTGCCGAACACGACCGCGCGTTCCTGAAGGAGGGCTTGCCGGTCCAGCTGAAATTCAACGCCTTTCCCTACCAGCGTTATGGCTTGATCAAGGGGACGCTCGAATACATCTCGCCGGCCACCAAGCCCTCACCGGAAACCAAGCTGCCGGTCTACGAGGGACGCATCACCCTGGCGCGCGACCATTACCTGGTCGGCGACAAGAAATATCCGCTACGCTATGGCATGACGGCGGCGGCCGAGGTCGTCGTGCGCGAGCGGCGCCTGATCGACCTCGCGCTGGACCCGTTCAGGGATATCGGCGGCTGATGGCGGGCCGGGCGCAACGCCGCTTAAATGCCGCCGCTTACTTGAGCAGACCTTCGGTCTTCATCGCTGCGCGTACGCCAGAGCGATCGGCGACGCGGGCCATGAACGCCGGAATATTGACCCATTTACTCAGGTCAAGCTTGACGAGGCCAGCCCAGCTCAGGGCCGTGAATAGATAGGCATCGGCGACCGTATAACGCTCGCCCGCGACGTATGGCTGCTTTTCCAGCGAGGCTTCCAGCGCCTTCAGACGCCGTTCGATCGTGGCGGTCTGGACGACTTTCATTTCGGCCGTCATCTGCGGATTGAACAGGGCGCCGATCTGCTTGTGGACTTCGGTCGCCACAAAGTTCAGCGCCGACATTTGCTGGTAGCGCTCGGTGGTCCCGGCTTTCGCCACCAGGCCGGATTCCGGTTTGAGGTCGGCGAGGTATTGGCAGATTACGCCGACTTCGGTAATGACCTGGCCATCGTCCAGCTCCATTGCAGGGACATAGCCTTTCGGATTGATTTTCCAGTAATCGTCGCCGGCCGCAGTTTTTTTGGTGGGGATATCGACCCGTACCAGTTCCAGTGGTATGCCGACTTCGCAGGCGACGATATGCGGGGCGAGGGAGCAGGCGCCGGGAGAGTAATACAGCTTCATCAAGGTTTCCTTTTATTTAGAGTGTGTATTGTTGACGGAATTGGGTGGGAATGCGATTTCTAATGGGAAACTTTATCACACAAGAATTAATTTTTTTGGAAGGCAGGAATGTCGAAAATATTGGAAAAGCCGGGATCACTCCGGCAGCAGCATCACCAGCTTCAAATTGGGCAGGCAGTGCCGAGTAATGTGAACCGCAACGGCTTCGGAGGCGTCATGGCGTTGGGCTGAACTTTGCTCGCAAGGCGGCATTGGAAAGATGCATGGCCCGTGTAAGGCTTACGATGCCAGAGTAGGATTTACATTAGCCCTCGTTGCATTTCACGCAATGCACGCCGTCCTTCTGCCAGGTCCTGCCAGGAAATGCAGGATTTGGAGGAAAAAAAACAAATAATTGCCTACTTGGCCGCAACATCTGGCTTGCGGCTGCTGCTGGCATGACTAATGCGTTTATTACCTTTCCCGGTGCTTACCGGATTTATCCTATACAGGAGATTAATCATGGCCAACCAGGACCAGCAAAATCCCAAGCAGCAGAACCCAAAACAGCAGAATCCAAAACAGCAGAATCAGAACATCAACCCATCAACTTCACCGGACAAGAAGCAACAGAACCAGAATCTGGGGCAACAGAATCTAGGGCAGCAAAACCCGAAGCAGCAAAACCAGAATCTGAACCAGCAAAATCCGAATCAACAAAATCCGAAACAGCAGAACCTGAATCAGTCAAATCAGAGCCAGCAGGATAAGAGCAAGAGCAAGCAGGACAAGAACCGTTAATCCACCTGGAACATTTCCCCGGCTTCCGAAGGAGGTCGGGTGTAATTCATGGATCGGAAATGGACGACAATGCCGGGGAAGTGACTGAAATCTATGCGACGTTGGCTGGCAGAGTCGATGACGATATGGTGCAGCGATTCTTCAAGCAACTGGCAAATGCCGTTTCCAACGGTGTGCAAAGTCTGCACCTGATGGTCCAGTCAACGGGCGGCATTATCAGTGAGGGCATTGCCCTCTATAATTATTTAAGGTGCCTGCCCATCGAACTTACGACTTACAACACCGGCACAGTACAGTCCATCGCCGTCATTGTATTTTTGGCGGGAAGCAAAAGAAAAGCCTCCAGAACGGCAACTTTCATGCTGCACAAGGCGACATTCTATGCAGGTTCGCCCACCACTTCTTTCCAGCTCAGTGCGGCAACGCAGTCCTTGATGGTGGATGATGGCAGGATCGAAAGCATCCTCAAGCAATACATTGCGATGCCAGAAGAAAAATGGGACGTCCATCGGTTTGTCGATCTGTTCATCACGGCAGACGAGGCGCTGAAATTTGGCCTGATTGACGAGATTGCCGATTTTGCACCGCCGCCCGGAGCGATGCTGATCAATATCTGAAACAGACGTCCCCTGCCTTCAAAAATGGCGCTTCACAATTTCGCTGAAGGCCTCTTCCGCTGACATTCCCTTCTTCATCAGTTCAGTGATTTCGTCGGAATGGGCTTCAATCCCGCGCGGCAGCATTTGCCGGTTATTCTTGAAGTAAGCGTATTTTTCAGTATCCACCAAATCCTTGGCCTTGACTGCCGCCGCACTGCTTCGACTGCTGCCACTGCCGACACCACCCACGCGTGTCGTACCGCTTGCTTTACCGCCACCCGCCAGTGCTGTTTTGACCTGATCCAGCGTAATGACGCCGGTGGCGTTGCTCCCGGTAAATTCATTGTCTTGCGGGTGCAGCAAATGATGATTGTTGTCAAACGCCATTTTTTTGCCGGCGCTGTTAATGACTTGATAATTCGGGCCCTGTGCACTTCCGCCCAGCGTGAACTGGACCCGGTCGCCATAGGTTTCCATCTGGCGTATCACGTCCTTCAGGTAATCCCCCTTGAGGGTTTCAATCTTGCCATTCCAGCGTTTGTTTTTAGTCGTCGTCAAAATACGTTGTTCCAAAAAAGATAAGTAAATGCCTGTCCCAACAAATGCCTGTTCCAGGCTTACACTGGCTTCGGACCTTTACGATGCGGTGGTTTGGACTTTTGTTTGGCCGCCTCAGTAGTGCGACTCCCAGGGCCGCCATGGGGCTTGAAGGATGTCTTGTCGCCGAATGCCTTTTCGCTCACCCTGCGGTCGCCGCCTTTTTTCGGGGTGGATAACATGATTTTCTTGCCGGCTGCTTTGCCCGGGCCCGGCATCGGCGCCCGTCCGCCCGTCGGGCTGATGCCCAGCGCTTTTCCAGCCACCGTGACTGTTTTCAGATGTTCAAGGATTTCCTTGGGCATGCCTTCCGGTAAATCCAGCACGCTATAGTCATCGAATATTTCAATGCGGCCGATATATTTCGCATCCAGGCCGGCCTCATTGGCAACCGCGCCGACAATATTGGCAGGCTTGACGTTGTGTGCATGGCCGACTTCAATCCGGTAAGTCACCATGCCGACATCAGTCTTGCGCTCAATGCGTTCTTTCTTCGTCGGGGCCGGGTGTTCCGTTACTTCAGCTGAAACTGCAGCTGAAACTGCAGCTGAAACGGCAGCTGGTGCCGGTCGCTCCTTGCGTGCCGGTTTTTCTGCCGGCTTGCCAGCAGCGCCTCCCGCCTGCGCGCCATCGCGGCTGATGTGTAGTTGTTGGCCAGCCACCCAGACCGTCTTGAGGTGATTGAGCATGTCTGGCGGGAGATCGTCAGGCATATCCAGCGTGCTGTAGTCGTCATAGATTTCGATGCGGCCGATATATTTGGCATCCAGTGACGCCTCGTTGGCAATCGCGCCGACGATATTGCCGGGCTTGACGCCATGCGCATGTCCCACCTCGATGCGATAAGTCTGCATGCCGGCATCGGGCGCGCGCACTACCCGTTCCTTCTTCGGGAAGGCCGGGCGCTCGGCCTGATCCCGGCGCTCATGGCGTTCCATCCGCTCCGGTCGATCGCCCCGCTCAAACCTGCCCATCTGGGCCGGCCGCTCATCCGCCCAGGAACGTTCTCCCTGCGGCTCACGCTTGTTCTTGTCGAGCAATAGCGGCACATCGCCGCGCGCCAGTTTTGCCAGTGCAGCAGCTATTTCAGACGCTGGCACATTGTTTTCGCGCTCGAAATCCTCAATCAGCGACTGGAAGGTCTCCAGTCCGCCGGCAGCCAGCGTTTCGCTGATCTGATCCTTGAACTTGGCGATCCGCACATCGTTGACTGCCTGAATGCTCGGCAATTCCAGTGCCGATACCGGCTGCCGGGTTGCGCGTTCGATGGCCTTGAGCAAATTCCTCTCACGTGGCGTGATGAACAGGATTGCCTCGCCACTGCGTCCGGCGCGGCCGGTGCGGCCGATGCGGTGGGTATAGCTTTCCGGATCGTGCGGCACATCGTAATTGATGACGTGGCTGATGCGCTCGACATCCAGTCCGCGCGCGGCCACATCCGTGGCGACCAGGATATCGATCTTGCCATCCTTGAGTTGCTGGATGGTGCGCTCGCGTTGTTGCTGCTGGATGTCGCCGTTGATCGCCGCCGCAGAAAAGCCGCGCGCCTGCAATTTGCCGGCCAGTTCCTCGGTGCCCAGCTTGGTGCGCGCGAAGATAATCATGCCATCGAAGGTCTCGGCCTCGAGGATGCGCGTCAGCGCGTCGAGCTTGTGCATGCCGCTGACCAGCCAGTAGCGCTGGCGAATATTGTCAGCTGTCCCGGTCTTGGCGGCAATCGTGACTTCCGCCGGATTGCGCAGGTAGGTTTGCGCAATGCGCTTGATCGCGGACGGCATGGTCGCGGAAAACAGGGTGGTCTGGCGAGTTTGGGGCGTCTTTTGCAGGATCGTTTCGACATCATCGATGAACCCCATGCGCAGCATTTCATCGGCTTCATCGAGCACCAGGGTTTTCAGTTGCGACAGGTCCAGCGAATTCTTTTCCAGGTGATCGATCACCCGCCCAGGCGTACCGACCACCACATGGACGCCCCGGCGCAAGGCGCTCAACTGCGGGCCGTAGCTCTGGCCGCCATAAATCGGCAGCACATGAAATCCGGGGATATGGGTCGCATAACGCTGAAAGGCTTCGGCCACCTGGATCGCCAGTTCGCGCGTTGGCGCCAGCACCAGCGCCTGCGGCGTGGTTTGCCGCAGATCGATGCGGGACAGGATCGGCAATGCAAAGGCGGCCGTCTTGCCCGTACCCGTTTGCGCCTGACCAAGCACGTCGCGATTGTCCAGCAGGATGGGAATCGTCGCCGCCTGGATCGGCGATGGCGTTTCGTAGCCCAACTCCTTCAATACCCGAACCAGGGGTTCGCTCAGGTTCAGGTCGGAAAATAAGGGGATGGGGGTATCAGACATGGTGGCACTCACGGAGTTGTTCAATTCAAGGTAGGCGAAACAATAGGGTGGTTAGTTTACTCTGTTGTTGCGTCGCGCAGCACCTCAAGCGTGAAAACGAATTACCCAAGCCATGCATTTATAGCGCATACTGAAATAGTAATAGTGTTTTCGGACTACCCATTTCATCAATGCGTTTCACCGCAAAATCCTGCTCGGGCATCAAAGTTTTACCGGGCATTGACTTTCTCGCAGTCGATCTGCCGGGCCTCATGCTTGGCAACAGGCTAACAGTTGCGGGCTGGATAGAAGCGTAATGTGCGCGTTTTGTCCTGTTCCGCACAATACCAATACTTGACGAGAAGAGGGTATGAACATGGCGAAAATGGATATCGGAAATGCAGTCGACGCGGTTTCCAGCCTGCGGGCCTTGCGTGTGGTCTTGACCGACGATCTCGACGATATTGAGAACTCGATCTATGATCTGGGGCAATCCGGCAGGGCTGACTCCAACGGCGGCATGGATGAGTTGAAGGTCTATTGCGTTGCACGCGCCGCCTTGTACAGCGGCCTGGCCAGCATTAATGAAGTGCTTGGATGGGTGCACCTGATGGCAGAAAAAGATCCCGAAGGCAATGCGGCCGACCTTCTGCAGTCGCTGCCAACCGTAACGGTGCCATCAATTAATTAAAGGCTCAGGGACAGACGACTGTCCTTGCCGATGCCGGGGATGGCCGGCATGGGGGAGTGCATATGGTGGATAAAGAAAAGCCGTATTTTTCCGAAAATGGCGAATGGTCGCCTCAGGAGCGTGATTTCGCCAACCGTGCGGTGAATGAAATTGGTCTTGCTGCATGGCATGATTTGCTTCGGGTGCAAAAAAGCCAAGGCAATGACGCATTTGTACGAGCCGTCGCGCGACTTTGGCCCGATGGATTGCCGCCTAAGCTCAATTAACACGTACGACAGGTTTCCTGGTACTGCACCTGGCATCCTCAATAAAGGAGAACGTCAAATGGCAAAACCGAATTATGCATTTGAAAAGCGTCAGAAAGAGCTTGCAAAGAAACAAAAGCAGCAAGAAAAGCAGCAAAAAAAGCTTGCAACACAAAACGAACCGAGCCGTGATGATGTCACATCGCAGGCCCCACGCGGGATAGCCGGCCGCGATGTCTGAAGTCAATTGGCCAAGGATGCCGCAGGCACTGATCCTTATTCAGCAATCCAGACAATTCATCAAGGAGTTATGCCATGGGTAAAAATCAGGATGCCAAAAAGGCAGTCAAGAAAGAACCTGCCAAGACCATGAAAGAAAAGAAAGCCGACAAAAAAGTAAAAAAAGAAGAAAAAAAACGGCAGTAGGCAGTAGTGCAGGGCGGCTGACAAATTGGCAGGCATTGCCTGCGCCATATCCGCTATAGCTGTACCAGCCTGCGGTTGTAGCCGTCAACCGACGTGCTGTTCGGCGTCGATGGCGCTGATCGTGTCCATAAAGAAAAAGTTTCCCTTGCCTTTGCGCTTGACTTGATACATGGCAATGTCGGCTTGTGCGATCAGATACGACGCTGCCACCGCAGGCCCCGCGTGCACCGCAATACCGATCGACACGCCGAGCGTGATCGATTTTCCCTCGATCTCGAACGGTTCGCGCAGCGCTGCCAGGCATTGCTGGGCGACGCTATTCGCACCGCCGCGTGCATCGTCGAGCGCGGTGAGCAGGATGACGAATTCGTCGCCGCCCAAACGTGCCACCGTATCTATCCGGCGGCGTCCATCAGTCAGTCGCCTGGCGACCTGACGCAGCACCGCATCGCCTGTATCGTGGCCATACTGGTCGTTAACCGGCTTGAATCCATCCAGGTCGCAAAACAGTAAAGCGATTTGGGTGCCGTCGCGCTCCGTTCGCGTCATCGCGTGCGCCAGCCGCTCTTCCAGCATTGCGCGATTGTACAGCCCTGTCAATGAGTCATGATGCGCCAAGTACTTCAGCCGCGTTTCGCTCGCTTCGCGCGCGGCCTCTTCCTGGCTTAGTCTGTCCACAAGATAATTAAAACCGCTCACCAGCTTGCCGACTTCGTCATCGCGGACAATCGGCAGGGGTGCCAGTTTGCTTTTTCCTTCGGCCATGTCAAGGATCGCTCGGGCAGTATCGGTGAGTGGGCGCAGGATGCGCGGCAATGCAATCAGCAATATCGTGATTATCAGGACCATCAAGACTGTCGTTGCAGTGGCAACGAAGCCACGCAGTGCTGTTACCGGACGGAAAGCTTCCTCGGTTGGCATGCGCGCCACCACGAACCAGCCGGTGCTGGGTACCGTCACCATCGCCGAAAGTTCCTCTACGCCGTTGGCATTGATGGTGACGCCGGTACCACGGTAACCGGACATGGCGCGATCGTGCAGCAAATCCATGCCGGTTCGCGGGGTCGGCTTGAGAATCATGTCTGGATTGCTTGATGCGACAAATAGTTGATCCGCCGGCGAGATCAGCAGAAAGCCGCCGGTCACACCTAATGGCGTTTCCTGCAGACGATCGAGAAAGCCCGGTGCATCGAGTTGCGCCACGCCGGCCAGCACGGTGACGATGCTGCCGGCGGAATCGCGTACCGGTGCCGCGAAAATGATGATGGGATCGCCATTCGCCCGTCCTCGAAAAGGCTTGCCGATGACCGCTTTGCTGCCGCGCAAAGCACCAAGAAACCAGTCCGATGCCGCGTAGCCGAGCTGGCTGCGACCGGTGACGGTCGGATATTCCGCAAGCAGGCCGTTTCCATCCGGCCTAACCGCCATCAAACCGCTGTTGAACATTGGATTGATGCGCTGCCGGTCTTTGACCCAAGCCTGCAATTTTTCAGGTTGCTTCGCCAACTCCGGCGGCAGATCAGCGGCAAACCGCTCAATCAAGTCGCGCCGTGTCGCAATGCTATAGTCGACATCGCGGGCGACATAAGTCGCCATGGACAATTGTTGGGTTGCGGCCAATTCGCGTACATGCTCTTGAACCAGGGGGAGGGCAATGAACTGGCGCACCAGGATCCCGATCGTGATCACCACCACGCCGAGCGCCACGATCTGAAATTTCAGGCTTTGGAAATTCAACATCATATAATCATATCTATTATTCCCTGGAAATAGTAACAAGATGCCAAAAAAGTAACTGGATTGGCAATATTATGTTTTGAAGGGAATTGATAATTACTGCCTTATTTGCCAGGCACTGTCCTGTGAGTGAGGCCAGTCTGACTGCTCATTCAAATATGAGTAAGTAGCGGGCAAGGCATGTGGCCCGCGACAACGACAAAAAACAGGCAGACAGGACGACAGGCAAGTTTTGCAGCGGGACTAATTCTGCGGGCCAGCTGACTTCACGTCGCCGACTTGCTTGCGGCGGCATGCGGCGTCTGCATCGAGGAAATTTGCTTGTCCAGCATTTACAGTTGAAATTGCTGCGTTTGATACGGAAAGGCAATTTAGTAGGGTAAACAGGGACATGTGGTGGGGCCAGCAGGAACAAGTGACGGCTGGGTGGCTGTTGAAACGGCGAAGTCGCCGAAAGAAGTGGACGGTTTCCGTTGCAAGCCCCATAATCCTGCTTCTTCATTGCCACCGACGACTCGCAAGAGAGTTGAAGCGGCGAAGGAAGAGAAGTTTGATTGCGGAAGTTGGTCAAGGCAGTACGTCCTCCCTGGCAGCAAATCCCCTTGGTTGCATTGATCCGGCGCTTTGGCCCGGTTCCTTGTTTTTCAGGCCTGCGTGTCTGTGCCGGTGGATAGTCTGGTGTTCCGTCCGGCAAGTCCGGGTGGGGTGAAGGAGAGGCGGCGTTGCAGGGAGTTGAAAAATTCTTCAAAAACGCGGTTGACGAAAACTTTGAAACGCATCATAATCTTGCCTCTCTGCTGCTGACGAACACAACGCTTCGCAGCCTGCCGGTCACCTGGCAAAGCAGAAAAGAAAGTTCTTTAAAAATTAACAGCCGATAAGTGTGGGTGCTTGATGGAGTGCAGCGCTGGGTAACCAGCGTCAAGCTTAAAATATCAAGTGCTCGCACAGAAGAAAATAGGTCAGTCCGCAAGGATTGATCCTGTCAGTATTTTGAGTGAGCGACGGTTCTTCGGAACCTGTCCGCAAGGACACAAAACAGAGATTAAACTGAAGAGTTTGATCCTGGCTCAGATTGAACGCTGGCGGCATGCCTTACACATGCAAGTCGAACGGCAGCGCGGACTTCGGTCTGGCGGCGAGTGGCGAACGGGTGAGTAATATATCGGAACGTGCCCTGGAGTGGGGGATAACGCAGCGAAAGTTGCGCTAATACCGCATACGATCTACGGATGAAAGTGGGGGATTCGCAAGAACCTCATGCTCCTGGAGCGGCCGATATCTGATTAGCTAGTTGGTAGGGTAAAAGCCTACCAAGGCATCGATCAGTAGCTGGTCTGAGAGGACGACCAGCCACACTGGGACTGAGACACGGCCCAGACTCCTACGGGAGGCAGCAGTGGGGAATTTTGGACAATGGGGGCAACCCTGATCCAGCAATGCCGCGTGAGTGAAGAAGGCCTTCGGGTTGTAAAGCTCTTTTGTCAGGGAAGAAACGGTTCTGGATAATACCCGGGACTAATGACGGTACCTGAAGAATAAGCACCGGCTAACTACGTGCCAGCAGCCGCGGTAATACGTAGGGTGCAAGCGTTAATCGGAATTACTGGGCGTAAAGCGTGCGCAGGCGGTTGTGTAAGTCTGTCGTGAAATCCCCGGGCTCAACCTGGGAATTGCGATGGAGACTGCACGGCTAGAGTGTGTCAGAGGGGGGTAGAATTCCACGTGTAGCAGTGAAATGCGTAGATATGTGGAGGAACACCGATGGCGAAGGCAGCCCCCTGGGATAACACTGACGCTCATGCACGAAAGCGTGGGGAGCAAACAGGATTAGATACCCTGGTAGTCCACGCCCTAAACGATGTCAACTAGTTGTCGGGTCTTAATTGACTTGGTAACGCAGCTAACGCGTGAAGTTGACCGCCTGGGGAGTACGGTCGCAAGATTAAAACTCAAAGGAATTGACGGGGACCCGCACAAGCGGTGGATGATGTGGATTAATTCGATGCAACGCGAAAAACCTTACCTACCCTTGACATGTACGGAACCCTGCTGAGAGGCGGGGGTGCTCGAAAGAGAGCCGTAACACAGGTGCTGCATGGCTGTCGTCAGCTCGTGTCGTGAGATGTTGGGTTAAGTCCCGCAACGAGCGCAACCCTTGTCATTAGTTGCTACGAAAGGGCACTCTAATGAGACTGCCGGTGACAAACCGGAGGAAGGTGGGGATGACGTCAAGTCCTCATGGCCCTTATGGGTAGGGCTTCACACGTCATACAATGGTACATACAGAGGGCCGCCAACCCGCGAGGGGGAGCTAATCCCAGAAAGTGTATCGTAGTCCGGATTGGAGTCTGCAACTCGACTCCATGAAGTTGGAATCGCTAGTAATCGCGGATCAGCATGTCGCGGTGAATACGTTCCCGGGTCTTGTACACACCGCCCGTCACACCATGGGAGCGGGTTTTACCAGAAGTAGGTAGCTTAACCGCAAGGAGGGCGCTTACCACGGTAGGATTCGTGACTGGGGTGAAGTCGTAACAAGGTAGCCGTATCGGAAGGTGCGGCTGGATCACCTCCTTTCTAGAGTATGCATGCAAGTTGAGCGCTCACACTTATCGGTCTGTTAGTTGAAGAGAACAGAAAACAGTGCCCGCAGCACCACGGGGCAATTGAGGTCTGATCAAGCGGGTCTGTAGCTCAGCTGGTTAGAGCACCGTGTTGATAACGCGGGGGTCGTTGGTTCGAGCCCAACCAGACCCACCAGGAATACGGGGGTTTAGCTCAGCTGGGAGAGCACCTGCTTTGCAAGCAGGGGGTCGTCGGTTCGATCCCGTCAACCTCCACCAGTTTCACAAAGGTCAAACCACAGTCAGTCAGTATGACGAGACTCTGGTTTGGTTTTTAGAAGACCATTGGCTGTTTTGTTCTTTAACAATCTGGAAGAAGTAATAGTAAAGAAATTTATCAGTTGGCCTGATGCAGGAATGCATTGGAAAGACTGGTGGGTTGTGATTGTATCAATCATCGAAGTATGAAAGCGTTCCCGCGCAAGCGAGAATGGCTGGATTACGGCAAACGCAACAAACTCAGAATAACTCTATGACGTCTCTCGGAAGAGAGATCAACGTTATAGGGACAAGTGACTAAGTGCACATGGTGGATGCCTTGGCGATTACAGGCGATGAAGGACGTAGTAGCTTGCGATAAGCTGCGGGGAGCTAGCAAACGAGCTTTGATCCGCAGATTTCCGAATGGGGAAACCCACCCTTTTAGGGTATCACTCACTGAATACATAGGTGTGTGAGGCGAACGTGGCGAACTGAAACATCTAAGTAGCTACAGGAAAAGAAATCAACCGAGATTCCCAAAGTAGTGGCGAGCGAAATGGGAAGAGCCTGCAAGATTTAGCATTGTTGATAGTGGAATGCTCTGGAAAGTGCAGCCATAGAGGGTGATAGCCCCTTACACGAAATCAGCGTTGTGGAACTAAGTTTGCGACAAGTAGGGCGGGACACGTGAAATCCTGTCTGAACATGGGGGGACCATCCTCCAAGGCTAAATACTCGTAATCGACCGATAGTGAACCAGTACCGTGAGGGAAAGGCGAAAAGAACCCCGGAAGGGGAGTGAAATAGATCCTGAAACCGTGTGCATACAAACAGTAGGAGCCTCGCAAGGGGTGACTGCGTACCTTTTGTATAATGGGTCAGCGACTTACATTCAGTGGCGAGCTTAACCGAATAGGGGAGGCGCAGAGAAATCGAGTCCGAACAGGGCGACAGTCGCTGGGTGTAGACCCGAAACCAAGTGATCTACTCATGGCCAGGATGAAGGTGCCGTAACAGGTACTGGAGGTCCGAACCCACTAATGTTGAAAAATTAGGGGATGAGCTGTGGGTAGGGGTGAAAGGCTAAACAAACTTGGAAATAGCTGGTTCTCTCCGAAAACTATTTAGGTAGTGCCTCTTGTATCACCATCGGGGGTAGAGCACTGTTATGGCTAGGGGGTCATCGCGACTTACCAAACCATTGCAAACTCCGAATACCGATGAGTGCGAGCAAGGGAGACAGACGTCGGGTGCTAACGTCCGGCGTCAAGAGGGAAACAACCCAGACCGCCAGCTAAGGTCCCAAAGATTGGCTAAGTGGAAAACGAAGTGGGAAGGCTAAAACAGTCAGGAGGTTGGCTTAGAAGCAGCCACCCTTTAAAGAAAGCGTAATAGCTCACTGATCGAGTCGTCCTGCGCGGAAGATGTAACGGGGCTAAGCCAGTCACCGAAGCTGCGGATATGTCTTAGGACATATGGTAGGAGAGCGTTCTGTAAGCCTGCGAAGGTGTCTTGTAAAGGATGCTGGAGGTATCAGAAGTGCGAATGCTGACATGAGTAGCGATAATGGGAGTGAAAAGCTCCCACGCCGTAAGCCCAAGGTTTCCTGTTCAACGTTCATCGGAGCAGGGTGAGTCGGCCCCTAAGGCGAGGCAGAGATGCGTAGCTGATGGGAAGCAGGTTAATATTCCTGCACCGTCGTGTGATGCGATGGGGGGACGGATCGCGGAAGGTTGTCCGACTGTTGGAATAGTCGGTTTGTGCATCAGAGAAGGCCCTTAGGCAAATCCGGGGGCGTAATTCAAGGGTGTGCGACGAGTGGCCTTGTGCCGCGAAGCAATCGGAAGTGGTTCCAAGAAAAGCCTCTAAGCTTCAGTCACATGATGACCGTACCGCAAACCGACACAGGTGGGCGAGATGAGTATTCTAAGGCGCTTGAGAGAACTCGGGAGAAGGAACTCGGCAAATTGGTACCGTAACTTCGGGATAAGGTACGCCCTAGTAGCTTGACTGGCCTGCGCCAGGAGGGTGAAAGGGTTGCAATAAAATGGTGGCTGCGACTGTTTAATAAAAACACAGCACTCTGCAAACACGAAAGTGGACGTATAGGGTGTGACGCCTGCCCGGTGCTGGAAGATTAAATGATGGGGTGCAAGCTCTTGATTGAAGTCCCAGTAAACGGCGGCCGTAACTATAACGGTCCTAAGGTAGCGAAATTCCTTGTCGGGTAAGTTCCGACCTGCACGAATGGCGTAACGATGGCCACACTGTCTCCTCCCGAGACTCAGCGAAGTTGAAATGTTTGTGATGATGCAATCTACCCGCGGCTAGACGGAAAGACCCCATGAACCTTTACTGTAGCTTTGCATTGGACTTTGAACCAATCTGTGTAGGATAGGTGGGAGGCTTTGAAGCGGGGACGCCAGTTCTCGTGGAGCCAACCTTGAAATACCACCCTGGTTTGTTTGAGGTTCTAACCTTGGCCCGTTATCCGGGTCGGGGACAGTGCATGGTAGGCAGTTTGACTGGGGCGGTCTCCTCCCAAAGTGTAACGGAGGAGTTCGAAGGTACGCTAGGTACGGTCGGACATCGTGCTAATAGTGCAATGGCATAAGCGTGCTTAACTGCGAGACTGACAAGTCGAGCAGGTACGAAAGTAGGACATAGTGATCCGGTGGTTCTGTATGGAAGGGCCATCGCTCAACGGATAAAAGGTACTCTGGGGATAACAGGCTGATTCCTCCCAAGAGTTCATATCGACGGGGGAGTTTGGCACCTCGATGTCGGCTCATCACATCCTGGGGCTGTAGCCGGTCCCAAGGGTATGGCTGTTCGCCATTTAAAGTGGTACGTGAGCTGGGTTTAAAACGTCGTGAGACAGTTTGGTCCCTATCTGCCGTGGGCGTTGGAAGTTTGAGGGGGGCTGCTCCTAGTACGAGAGGACCGGAGTGGACGAACCTCTGGTGTACCGGTTGTCACGCCAGTGGCATTGCCGGGTAGCTAAGTTCGGAAGAGATAACCGCTGAAAGCATCTAAGCGGGAAACTTGCCTCAAGATGAGACTTCCCGGGAACTTGATTCCCCTAAAGGGTCGTTCGAGACCAGGACGTTGATAGGCTGGGTGTGGAAGTGCAGTAATGCATTAAGCTAACCAGTACTAATTGCCCGTGCGGCTTGTCCCTATAACCTTGATGTTATAGATGATGAGTAAGCTGTGTATGCCATGATCGATTCTGGCAATCACAACCGCCAATATTAAGTAGTACCCTGAACTATTGCTTCTTCCCGGATTGCGTTGTTTGCGATGCCCAGGTCAACGGGCACCACAAGCGACACTACAAGTTATGCCTGATGACCATAGCAAGTTGGTACCACCCCTTCCCATCCCGAACAGGACCGTGAAACGACTTCGCGCCGATGATAGTGCTGCAACCAGTGTGAAAGTAGGTCATCGTCAGGCTATTTACCCCAGAAACGCCCCGACTTCGAAAGAAGCCGGGGCGTTTCGCTTTGGACGACGCATTCTCCTTTCTTGCTTTCTCCTTATAATGCATCTCAGGAAGCTGCCTCATGGGGCATTGGAAAGCGGATATGTCGACTCGGCGGTTAAAGCCCTGGATGCTGGTGATTGCCGCATTGTTGATGCTGGCGATCGCCTTCATGCTCTACCGGCAGTGGCAAGGTCCGTTGCTGCCCGGTTATCGGGTGTCGGCAACTACCCTGGTGCAGAACGTGGTGGCGACCGGCCGGGTGTTTTCGATTTCACGTGCCCAGGTGGGCAGCGAGATTACCGGGGTAGTGACCGAACGCCTGGTACAGGAAGGCGACAAGGTAGTGCCCGGTGATGTGCTGCTGATCCTGCGCGCCGATGACCTCCTCGCCCGCGCGCGCGAGGCGCGTGCGTCGTTGGCGCAATTGCGGCAATCCCGCAGCCCGCAGGCGCAAGCCAGGCTACGCCAGGCTGAAGCCCAGCTCGCGCAGGCGCGCCGCGAAGCAGCGCGCAGCCAGGCACTCCTGAAAATCGATGCCATTTCACGCGAAGAAAAAGAGCAAGCCGACCAGGCTTTGGTCAGCGCTTTGGCGGCGGCCGAGCAGGCACGACTGGATGCCGCGGCGCTGGCTGCCGGTCAATCCGAAGAAAGCATCCTGCAGGAACGCCTGGCAGCGGCGGAAGCGGCCCTTTCAAAAACCCGCGTGCGCGCGCAATTCGCCGGAACCGTCTTGACCCGGAATGTGGAAACGGGCGACCTGGTGCAGCCGGGCCGCATCTTGCTTGAAATCGCACGCGCCGACAGTACCGAAATCCTGGTGTCAGTGGACGAGCGCAATCTCGGCGTGCTTGCCTTGGGCCAGACGGCGGTGTGCGTGCCGGAAGCCTATCCCGAGCGGCAATTCAAGGCCGTGCTCAGCTTTATCGCCCCGGCCATTGACCGCCAGCGCGGTACCGTCGATATTCGCTTGCGGGTGGATCCTGCACCAGCATATCTGCGCGACGACCTGACCGTCACCGCGAATATCGAAACCGGCCGCAGCGCAAGGGCGCTCGCTGTGCCTAACGACGCCTTGTTTGATATCCGCGGCCGGCAGGCCAGCGCCTTCGTGGTACGACAAGGCAAGGCGCGACGCACGACGCTTGCCCTGGGCTTGCGCGGGCTGGCGATGACCGAAGTCAGCAAAGGCCTCGAGGCCGGCGACTGGGTATTGGCCGAACCAAACGTACGGGACGGGCAGCGGGTGCGCGTCGCCGAACAGGTCGCGCCGCTTTCCGACGCCAGGCGGGAAACCAGCAAGGAAACGCCCTTGAAATTCAACTGATCTTAATGGACCTCGATTGAGCGATAAACAGCTTGTATGTGGATAGAATCGACCATCGCGCTGAAGTTTTTGCGGCAAGGCCTGATCCAGACAGCGCTGATCCTGGTCGGTATTGCCGGCGGCGTCGCTGTCATCGTTTTTATCACGACCCTGATTACCGGCTTGCAGAGCAATATCATCGATCGCACGCTGGGCACGCAGTCACATATACGGGTCGAGCCGCCCGACGAAATCAACCGCCTGGCGGCCGCGCCTGCGGGGACGCTGGCACTGCGCCTGGAAGACAAGCGCGCCCAGCGCCTGCGCTCCATCAATAACTGGATCCAGGTGCGCGACACGCTCGATACCCTGGCGGAAATCACGGCTGTATCACCGGTCACGGCCGGGCCGGCATTTGCGCGCCGGGGCGACGTCCGTAAGGCCATCTCGCTGGTGGGCATCGATCCGCCGCGCTACGAAAAAATCATCCATGTCAGCAAAGACATCATTGCCGGCCAATTCCGCGTCGGGGCGGGTGATGCGGTCATTGGCAAACTTCTGGCCACTGAACTGGGTATGCAGGTGGGTAGCAAGCTGCGCCTGGAGTCCGGCGACGGCAGCACGGCCATCGTCACCATCGCCGGCATTTTCGAATTGGGCGTGCGCGACCTGGACTTGCGTTATGTGTATGTCGACCTGAAGCAGGCGCAATCGCTGCTGAATCTTGCCGGTGGCGTAACGCTGATCGACGTCACCGTCCGGGATTTGTTCGCCGCCGATGTCGCCGCCAACAGGATCACCCGCCTGACCGGCCTGAAGGCGGAAAGCTGGATGCAGACCAATGCGCAATTGATGAACGCGCTCAGGTCGCAAACCATCTCGACCACCATGATCAGATTTTTTGTGGCGCTGTCGGTGGCATTCGGGATTGCCAGTGTGCTAGCCATCAGCGTGACCCAGCGCACTCGCGAAATCGGCATCCTGCGCGCCATGGGTATCCGGCGCCGGCAAATGCTGCAGGTATTCCTGGTGCAGGGCGCGCTGCTGGGACTGGTGGGCTCGACCGCCGGCGCCCTGGCCGGTTATGCGCTGGTGTGGGTATTCAATACCTTCGGGCCGGGATTGTTTTACATCCCGCTGCCGCTGGGCCTGATTCCGGTCACCATGGCCGCCGCCACCATCACTGGCGTGCTGGCTGCGATGGTGCCGGCATGGCGGGCGTCGCGGCTGAATCCGGTCGAGGCGATCCGTTATGTCTGACGCTATGGCTGCTCGTGCCGAACCGAACGTACTGCGCCTGGAACAGCTGCGCAAGTCGTACAACGTCGGCAAGCCGACCGAGACTGAAGTCTTGCATGGCATTGACCTGTCGATCGGGCGCAGCGATTTTGCCGCGCTGGTCGGTCCCTCGGGCTCGGGCAAAAGCACCTTGCTGAACCTGCTTGGCTTGCTCGACCAGCCGACTTCAGGCGAACTGTATTTTCTGGACCAGCCGACGCGCGCCATGGATGACGCCGCCCGCACCGCACTGCGCGGCAGCAGTATCGGCTTCGTCTTCCAGTTTCACCACCTGATCCAGGCATTCAGCGCCATCGATAATGTCATGATGCCGCTGATGCTGGCCCACGGCAAACCCGATGCCGACACACGGGAGCGGGCGCGCAGCCTGCTGGCCGAGGTGGGACTGGAGCAGTTCGCCGACAAGAAGCCCGGCGACCTGTCGGGCGGCCAGCAGCAGCGCGTCGCCATCGCCCGCGCACTGATTACGCGCCCGGCCTTGCTGCTGGCTGACGAGCCCACTGGCAACCTGGATACGAAAACCGCTGCCAGCGTGTTTGAACTATTCCGTCAATTCAATCGCCAGTATGGCTGCGCCGTGCTGGTGGTGACCCACGATCCACGCCTGTCGGCCACGTGCGATCGGACGATTACGCTGGTGGATGGACGGATCGTCGACAACCAGTCTTTCTGACGCCAGCGCCGTTGCAGGTCACTTGCGCTCGCGCTCGCGCTTGTGTCCGGCGCAACTGACGCTGTTCGATGTCATGCCATTGTTTATCTCGATGCGCTGGCCGGCGATGTCCAGATCCGGGATGCGTGGCGCAAGCAATTGAAAGCTGCCCGCCTGCAGTTTTTGGCGCAAGGGTTCGCACCCGGCGAAATCGTTGGGTAAAACGCCGGCAATCGCCCAATGGCCATCCTTGTCTTCCATCAGCAGAACGGCACCGCCATGTGCCTGCGTACCGACGGCAAGAAGTTCCGGCTTGCCGTCGCCACTGAAATCGATCAGGTAGGCATCGCATGTCTGGTTTTCATGCTTCAGACATTTCGGCAATTGCCAGTTGAATTTGTTGCTTTTCCAGTCTTCCTGCAGGAAGGACGGCGGCAGTTGCGCCGCCTTGGGCCAGACGGCGAGATTGGCGACGAGATCAGCACGCGGCAAGGGCGGTTCTTCCTGCTGCCAGCGGCTCTTCTTTTTCAGGGACAGTTCGGCTTTTTGGCGGATCAGGGCGGCATCGCTCCCCTGCGCGCGCGTCTTGAGCTGTTCGAGCGCCGCCATGCCGTAGCGGGCGCCTTCAAACCGCAGGTAGTCGAAGTCGAACTTGTCGACGCTGATCTTGCCTGCCGCAAGGCGCGCGATCTGGTTGTTGACCGACAGGCGCGCCGGGTCGGCGATCGGCGAGAACATCGCCAGCAGCACGGCGAGTATCACGAACGCATTCGCCACGTTCACCTGCGCCACCGGCCCGAGCCATGGCGAAGATCGCGCCGCAGCCCAGGCGTATCCCGTGGCATAAACGCTGGCAATCAGCAGGCAGGCTGCGGCAATGATGCGGTCGGTGGTCCAGCCGTATTCGGCAACGCGCAAACCAAGCGAATAGATCGCAATGGCTGCAAGCGGCAGCAGTGCCAGCGCAGCGACGCGCGCGCAGACGCGCACGATCCGGGCAACGCCGGAAGCCACTTCGCCATTCTGGAATGCGGCATTGACCAATACCACCAGCACGGCGGCGGCGCCGAGCAGCACGCCTGTGGCATGCCGTGTTGCCCACAGCGGCGCCAGTCCTGTCCAGGGCAGGCTCAGCAGGAAACCGACGACCAGCAAGGTCGTGATCGGCAGTATCCAGGACAGCAGCACCAGCAAAAGCGCGCGGATGCCGCGCACAATCGCCGGGCGCACGTCAGTGATGTGCATGGCGCAGGAAAAGGCAAAAGCGGTGACTGGAATGACGAACCAGGATTGCCGCAGCAACTCCCGAAGGAAGTTCAGTTTGACGAGCATGAACAGCGCCGCACCCAGCCACAACACCAGCCAGAGCGCGCCGACGAAGAGTGCCGAAAACTTGATCTGGATGAGCAGCTTCCACGCCGCCTCGAAATAGGTCGGGTAGCCGGCGATGCGCCGGCGGTCGGCGACGCCGGCCAGGACCAGCGCATGGGCGATATACAGGCCGGCAATCGAAAAGACGATCAGTCGTGCGGAAGGGTAGTGCGGATGCGTGCCGTTGCCGCGACGGCCCCAGACCCAGCCCTGGCTGGCGCCTCCGCGCCACACATCATGCAACGCCAGTAAGCCGATGACGACGACGACCGCGCCAAGCCAGATCGCAGCTTGTTTCCTGTCCAGATGCCCGAGGCTGGAAATCAGGATCACCGGCGCCAGCAGGCTCACCATCAGCAGCGGGGAAAAGAGCAGGTCCGCGCTTGCCGGCCAGGCATTGGTTTTTGCCGCGTGATACAGGAAATACAGCACCATCCCCTGCAGCAGGCCGACGGCCATGCGGACGCGGGCCACGCCCGATGTGACGAGTGATTCAGGCATGAAGCCGTCGTTACGCATTGCAGTTTGCTGCATGGATTGCTCCCTGGAGTGGCGGACGATAAATGTATTTTTAATTGCCGCTGCTGCAGTGTAGCTGATGAAATGCCTGGCGAGGTCCTGTGGAATTACTGACTTGGCAATGCTTTTGCCTGCAACAGGCAATGCGCCAGGGCCTTCTCTTCATCCTCCGACGGCGCCAGGTCGCTGCGGATGAAGTGCAGGCGGAAGGCATGCCGTGCCGCCTCCGGCGCGGCAGGGTCATAGCCGATTGCCGTGAGGGCGCGCGGCAGGTCAAAGCCGGGCGGGGCTGGGGGCAGGGGAGCATTGCACCACAAGCCGAAACCTTGCCGGGCCAGCATTTGCCAGGGAAACAGGGCGCTCGGATCAGCCTTGCGTGTTGGCGCAACGTCCGCGTGGCCGATGAAATTTGCGGCGGGGATATTGTAGCGTTGCCGGATATCGGCCAGCAGCGCCAGTAGCGCCGCGATCTGCGCGTCGGCAAAAGGCTCGCTGCCATTGTTGTCGAGCTCGATGCCGAGCGACGCCGAATTGAGATCGGTCTGGCCACCCCACCAGGATTTTCCGGCATGCCAGGCGCGGGCGCTTTCTTCGACCAGCTGGAAGATCTTGCCGTCGCGGCCGATCAGGTAATGCGCGCTGACCTTGCGCGCAGGGGAGGTGAGCGCATCCAGCGCCCGCTCCAGGGTGTCGCTGCTGGTGTGGTGAATGATCACCAGATTCGGCCGGCGCTGGTCGAAATTGGGCGAGGCCACCAGCGTCACCGGCAGCGTCGTATGCGGCCGGAGGGGCGCGCAGGCGACGAGCGTTAATGCAATGGCGGCAAGGAGAGCGAGGCGCGGCAGGTTCATTGAATTTGGCAGAAACAGGATTCCTATTCTGGCATTTTAAGATGCGGCCGGGTAACTTGTTTGTCACCAAACGACTTCGTTGTCAGATGTTTTGCGCGAGAGGGGGACGCGCAAGAAGGCATGTCAGATCAGAGAAACTATGCGCCCGCCATCAAGCTGGAAGTTGTCGAGAAATCTTACAGTGGCTGTGGTGTAGCTCAGATAATTTCTCGCAAGTCATTGTTTTTAATGATATTTAATGTTTTGGCGTGAAAATTGCTTATTGCAAATATTGGTTGAACAATATAAATACTTTGGCATTTTTACCTGGATCAATAGGAGTTCTCATGAAAACTATCAAATCGTTGCTTCTTGCCCTGCCACTCGCCTTGTTGCTGGCGGCACCGGCAATGGCTTCTCCGCTGCTCTGGACTCTTGTTGGCGTAACGTTCGATGATGGCGGCTCCGCTAGCGGAACGTTTTCAACAGACTCGACGACAGGTTCGCTTTTGTCCTACGATATCGTCACGACTTCGGGATCTGCCGCACCTGGATTTCATTTCGACGGGGTGGGTGACTCTAAATACGCCGACAATTATTTCGGCCCAAACAGTTTTGTTATCGTGAACGACACCCCGTTCGCGTTCCCCATACTTGCATTCGCGTTCAGTGATGCTCTTACGTCTGGTGGCGTCAATGCACTTCTGGTCGGCTCTTTTCCGTATGGTAGTTTTCAGTCGAACAACGATTCATCGGAAAAGCGTTTGATCGTGAGTGGTAATGCCACGACCGAAACGACCGTCCCTGAGCCAGCGCCCCTCGCGCTGCTCGCCATCAGTCTCGTCGGTCTGGCTTTCTCCCGCCGCAAGCAGTCAATCTGATCGCTGTTTTCGCGCCAGCCATTGCCCCGCTCCGGCGGGGCTTGTCGTAAATGGCAGCAAGCGGCTTGGCAGCGTCCAGGCAGCTGAAGTCGATTCACGCAGCGCTCCTTGCCAGGTGTTGATCGCGATCAAAGCGCCCGAGACACGCTGGGATAGTTTCAAGCGTATGGCTCTGAAGCGTAGGAGGGACTGCGATGAATACCTTGACCAGAGTGGCACTCGGCATGATGGGCAAGCTGCGGTCCGGGCCCATCCTCGGGCATTCGGAGACCTCGATCGCTTTGCCGGCGCCCGAGAAACAGGGCGGCCTGCCATTGATGGATGCCTTGGCCAGACGCCATTCGTCACGCGAATTTTCCCCGGAGCTCCTGGATTTGCCTTTGCTTTCCGGCTTGCTCTGGGCGGCTTACGGGGTCAATCGGGACGATGGCGGCCGTACTGCACCCAGCGCGTTGAATGCCCAGGAGATTGGCGTATACGTGGCCTTGCCCACCGGAGCCTACCGCTACGATGCTTTGGCCAATGAATTGCAGCTGGTGGCGAACACTGACTTGCGTCGTGTGGCGGGCTACCAGGACTTTGTCGATGAGGCGCCGATGGACCTGGTCTATGTGGCCGACCATACGCGCCTGGGCCAGGTGCCGGTAGCGCAGCGGGAATCCTTCGCTTATGTTGCAGCTGGCGCCATTGCCCAGAACGTCTATCTTTTCGCGTCCAGCAATAATCTGTCGACGGTGATCCGGGCATGGATCGACCGTGCTGCGATTGCCGATGCGCTCGGGTTGACGCACGATCAACAGGTGTTGCTGTCACAGACAGTCGGGTATCGCATGGTGATGCAGTAAGATCCTGTACGGTGAAGGCCATTTGCAATCTGAAATATGACGGCCACCTTCGAACTGGATGTCCTCCTTGTCTTCATCGGCTTGTTCCTTCTGACCATCGGCTTCATCAACCGCGACAAAAAAGCGAGTCCGTTTATTCTCTGGATCGGGATCATGTGCATGATGGCGGTGCTTGTGTACCACATAGTCGATAAGCTCGGGTAGCCTGTCATTAGTCAAACTTTGGTAAATCCGTGCGCTTCCTCCCGAGGCGATGGCATATCTGGCATTCCCAATTGCTGTACACTGATGACTTCCACCATTTTTGAGAATCGCCGTGACTACCACAAGGCAAAATTTACAAGACCTTCTATTAAACACCTTGCGCAAGGAACACGTCCCTGTGTCGATGTTTTTGGTCAATGGCATCAAGCTGATTGGTCAAATCGATTCATTTGACCAGTATGTCGTCATGTTGCGTAGCAGTACCAGTACCCAACTGGTCTACAAACATGCGATTTCAACGGTTGTTCCTTCCCGCGACATCAAGTTGGCGGATCTGGAAGATACAAGCACTGATTAAGCCGCAGATCGAAGTACAAAACTTCGAATTGTTTCTTTGTAATTTTTCGCTTGAATAGAAAATGGCCGGGAATCAGTTCAGATTCCCGGCCATTTTCTATCGTCTCGTCGACGCGCTTACTTCGGTGCCTTGAACTTCTGAACAACTTCCTTCAGTGCGGTCGATTGCTTGAAGCGAACCGATTTCGAAGCCTTGATTTTCAGGGCTTCGCCAGTGGCCGGGTTGCGGCCGGTGCGCGCGGCGCGCTGGGACACGTTGAAGGTGCCGAAACCGGCGACGGATGCACGGCCGGTCTTTTTCAGTTCAGCGGTCAGGCCGTCAAAAATGCCTTCGTAGATTTCCTGGGCTTTTTTCTTTGGGATATCGTGTTGTTCCGCAATTGCGGCGATGGTTTCAGCTTTGCTCAATTCTCACTCCTAAAAAATAATTAACATGTCGCCACCTTGGGTGGACGCTCGTATTGTATTGAATCGGCGTAATAAATAGCCAATGCAGGCGCATTAGTTTCCCGTTTTTTAGCTATTTTTGCGACACTTTTTTGAAATAAGCTAATAAGCACGGGGTTTTTTCTCTGGTTGAGAAGATTGTCCCTTGGGTTTTGCCATCCGGCGGCAATTGCGTGTCTTGAGATCGCGGCGCGATTCATTCCCAAAAAATGCGTGGGAATGTGTCAAATTGCGGAATGCTTGTTCTGTCACAATCGAATAACGACAGGGATCCTTTACGGTCATAGACAGTTGAATGTTTTCATCAAACTATTTATGGCGGTGACCCATGCATCCACGCACCTTGATACTTCCCATGACAATGGCGTTCACATTTGCCAGCTGTGGCGGCGGCGCGGAAGGCGGCAGTCACGCACCCACAAGCAATTCAAGTCAAACGAATGCCACTGCATCTGCGCCGCAAGAAATGCTCGCTAGTGCAAGCGCTGCTCCCCAAATGAACGCAGCTGATGCTGATGCAACGTCAATCCCGACGGCACGGGCATCGTCCACATCCGCAACGCCGCTCACTTGGTCTGTGACGAATTTGGGGGCGTTTAATGACGAAGAGAACAGCGTCGCAACAGGGATAAACAACGCCGGAAAAATTGTCGGCTTTGCGATCAAGGTCGGTGCGTATTATCACCGGCCATTTATTTATGCGAACGGCATCATGGCGCCGATGCTGTCACCTGTGCAGGATTACTCGATTCAACCTGCGCTCATCAACGACGGCGACATGGTGGTTGGCTATACCTACGAACCTCGCGCCCAAGATGGTGGTGGGCCGTTTATTTATTCGCAGGGAACATATGCGCGACTGGGCGGTGGCAAAGAGCCCTCCGGCCTGAATGATGCAGGGAAGGCTGTCGGCAACCTGGTGAGCCGCACCTTAAATCCAGCAGCACCAGCCGGTACGAATCCTTTCATCACACGGTTTAACGCCTATTTATACTTTAATGGCGCGATGACCGATCTCACTGCCGCGATTGGCGCTTTGTCAGCGTACGATATCAATAATCAAGGTGATATCGTTGGAAAAATGCCAGATAAAAAGGGCTATTTTTACCGCAATGGTCAGGTCCAGGGATTAGGGGCCTTGCCCGGGGATCAATATAGCCTGGCAATTTCAATCAATGACAAGGCTGAGATTGTCGGGGTCAGCGCCAATGACGAATCGATCGAATTTTCCAGGCGTTCGGATATCAATCCAACGTCCGGATGGCGGGCATTTTTATATCAAAATGGTGCCATGACTGACTTGAACGAAGCAGGCGGCTTTGCCAAGAGTTACGCTTTTATGGTGAATAACCGCGGGCACGTCTTGGGCGAGGCATGGAAGGAGGGGCATCGTTTCCACTATGTGTATCGGGATGGGGAATTTATTAACTTGAGCGACCTCCCTGCGCTGAAGACTGCCGGATGGACGGCGGTGAAGTTCTACGACATGAATGACGCCGGAAAAATCGTGGGTGAAGGTGTGATAGGCGGCAAAGTGCGCGCCTTGTTACTGACACCAAAAGAGGGGGGCTAATCGATCGTATCAGGGATTCGGCAACTGACTATCCTTTCGGCTGCCGCACCACCAAAAGCACCCCCAGGCCGCAAATTGCCATGCCGATCAGCGCCCATCCAGTCATTGATTCGCCGAATATCAGCCAGGCCATGACCGCCGTAGCGGGCGGCACCATGTAAAACAATGAAGTGACGCGGGTCGCTGCGCCGCGGCGGATCAGCATATACAGCAGCATGATCGAAGCAATCGACAAGACGATCACCAGCCATGACAGTGCAAAGATGAATTGCCCGGTCCACTGGACCTGCATGGTTTCCAGGTTTGGCGCCAGCAGCAGATACAGCAAGGCACATGCGGCAAATTGAATCGCCGTGCCACTCAGGAGATTCAGGTTGGGACAAAAACGCTTTTGGTACAGCGTGCCAAAGGTAATGGAAAGCAGCGCCAGGAGCGCCAGCGCATAGGAAGCGATATCAGCATTCCCCAGGCTGCTCTTGCCGGACACGACCAGGGCCACTCCGATGAAGCCAAGCGTAAGCCCGATCCATTGAATGCGGGTCACCTTATCCTTGAACCAGACGGCAGCGAGAATTGCGGTCAGCACTGGTTGCAAGCCGACGATCAGGGAGACTACGCCAGCCGACATGCCATGGTGGATCGCGCTGAAAACGCCGCCAAGATATCCCGCATGCAGCAACAAGCCTGCGACCGCCGTATGGGCATAGTCCACCCTGCGGGCCGGCCACGGCGCCTTCATGAAGTAGGCAATGGGTACCAGGATAAGTAATACGGCGATAAATCGTATCAAGAGGAAGGTGAGCGGCTCTGCATAGGGCAAGCCCAGCTTCCCGCCAATAAAACCGGTCGCCCATAAACCGACAAAGGTCGCCGGCGCAAACTTGATCCATGATGAAGACTCGGGTGAGACCCCCTTGGGCGTTTCTAATGTATGCGTCATGATGAGAGTTTAACTTGATATCAGATTGCGGGTCATGCCGGCGTATGAGTAAGATGCCAAACTCGGCAACTTACCAACTATGCTGACACCGGGGGTGTGCTCCCTACTATTACGTGGCGCACTTTGACAGATAGTCGCTGAGCCAACTGATAAATTGAGGGTTATGTCCATGCGCGACATTGACTCGCATTGCTGCCATGTCAGATGGTTGAGTGACAAACGCCATTGACGGCGCGATTAGAATACCTCTCGCCGCAGCGTGCGCTACTGCACGGGCATCAACCAATTTTTCCGGTGTAGAGACCCATAGATAGAATCCGCCTCCAAAAGGTCGGCATCCATCCAAGCCTACAGACTTCAAAGCATTGATTGACTGTTGAGTGGCTTCAGTCACTCTGGCGCGCAGCACCCGGAGATGTCGAAGGTAATGCCCTTGGTCGATCAAGGCGAAAATTAGACGCTCATTATAGGATGACGTTGACACGATTGTTGCTACAAGCAACCTGCAAAGCTCGCTTGTAACCGACTTTGAAGCAGCAACATAACCGACACGAAAACTTCCTGCAAGGGTCTTGGAAAAAGAACCGATGTAAATGACGCGCTCCAATTGATCAAGCGAGGCGAGTCTGGGAAGAGAGAATGGCAGGATGTCCGCAAAAGGATCATCTTCCACAATCATGAGGTTGTTCGCCTCTGCAATTCGCAAAACGCCGTAGGCTTTGCCTAATGTTATCGAGCCGCCCGTCGGATTGTGGGCGAGCGACTGCGTGAAAAAAATCCGCGCACCACTTGATCGCGCCTTTTCGCTAAGGTCATCCAGGCACGGCCCGTCCTGATCGCGCTTGACGCCCACGATACGCGCGCGCGCCAGCTTTAGCTTGGAAAACAATGGGTAGTAGCCTGGCTCGTCGACAAGTACTGCGTCACCTGGGTTCACATAACCGCGGATCACCAGATCCATTGCGTGGTTGGCACCCTGAGTCATCAGCAATCGATCGGGCGAAGCTGAAATCCCACGCTCTGCCAATGCCCCGCACAGGCGTTCCCGTAACGGAAGGTATCCCCACGCGCTGTTGTAGTTATAGGCCTCCGAAGACAATAGTCGAATAGAAGATAGATGATTCTTTAGCTTTGATTCTTCCAACCAATCGGGCGGCAACCTGCCATCGCCAGGCCTGACAGTCAAGCGCCGCTCAAGTTGCTCGGTGAGCAATGCTTCGCCATCGGTAATGCCTTCAAACGGCAATATCGCACTTGGCCGTGATCGCGGCACGGCGCGTGCAACGTAGTAGCCCGAGCCGTGCTTGGATTGTAAGACTCCTTGCGCAACTAACCGCAAATAGGCTTCCACCACAGTGTTCTTGGCAACACCATTGGCAATGGCTTCGTCATTGAGAGAACGCAGTTTATGTCCAGGTAGCAATTCACCCGACTCGATACGGGCTAAGACGCTCTGAACTACGCGATCGACCTTGGAGATGGATGGAGGCATGTCGAAAGTGTACCACTAAGTTTATTGGTACGGTATGGGCAAAAAACTTCCAAACTGTACCAAAAAAGTTCGGTATTTGAGCCTAGACTTAAAACACTTCAAGCACTCGCGCAGCCAGCGCCTGCATACATAAATAAGGAATCTTGAACCATGAAGCTCATTGGGAAAGTCGCAGTGATTACAGGCGCGTCGCGCGGCATTGGACGCGGGATCGCTGAAACCTATGCGCGGGAAGGCGCAAGCGTTGTCTTGGCAGACATTAATGAGAGTGCCGCACAGGATGCGGCCGGCGCCATTGCGGCAGCATATGGCAATCCCACCCTGGCGTTGAAAGCCGATGTGGCGTCGGTAGCGGATAACCAAACCTTGATTGAGCAAGCGATCCAGCGTTTCGGCCACGTCGACCTGCTGGTTTGCAATGCAGGGATCGTGCGGCCGGCCCGTCCGATTGAAGACATCTCACCAGAACAATGGCGCGAAGTCATCGATATAAACCTTATGGGGTGTATTTACGCCACACAGTTTTTTGTGCCGGCTGCCAAGGCACGACAACAAGGCCGCATCATTTATATGGCATCGGTTGCAGGTGAGGTAGGCGGCGTTAGCTCTGAAATCAGTTATTCGGTCAGCAAGGCCGCAGTGCTGTGTCTGACCAAGGCGGTTGCCAAGCAGCTTGGCCCGTATGGCATTACGGTCAATGCAATTGCACCGGGTGCCATTCAAACTGCGATGACCGATATTTTGCAATATCCCCCCGGGCTCAAGCAAAGCATCCCTCTCCAGCGCTACGGCGATGTCGACGATATCGCCGCCGCCGCACTCTATCTGGCAAGCGACGATGCCAAATACGTCACCGGAACGACGATGGATGTTAACGGCGGCATGTTCATGAAATAGCGATGACGATTGATTGAGACACCATTGAGGAAACCAAAAATGAATATGTATGAAAAGCGGCTCAAGTTGCGCGAGCTGCTAATGAAAAAAGAGTGCACGCCTTTGATGGGGGCATACGATGTGCTGAGCGCAAAAATTATCGAACAGACCGGCTTCCCCGTTGTATACACCGGCAGCTTTGTCACTGGCGCAAGTAGAGGAGCATTGCCGGATGTTGGGCTGGTTCAGATGCATGATCTCCTTGAGCTGGCACGTGAAATTGCCAAGGAAACCAATATTCCCATCGTCTGTGATGCGGATACGGGGTGGTATCACGCCGCTAATATCTGGCGTACCGTGCACGAGTTCGAATCAGCTGGCGCCTCAGCTATCCATATTGAAGATACCGTGTTTGGCAAGCACACAGCGCACAAAGCGGTACTACTGGACCATGAGGTAATGGTTGAGCGGATTCGTGCTTGCTGCGATGCCAGGGTCGACAAGAACTTCATGATTATTGCCAGGACCGATGCCCTGTACTTAAACGATGATGAGGAAGACGCGGTCAGGCGCATCAATGCCTATCTGGAAGCAGGCGCAGACGCGGGCTTCATTGTCTTCAAGGGATCAATCAAATCACTCAAAAAATTTCGAGCCAAGATCAATGGGCCTCTCATCACAACCAGCGTGGATTTTCAGGATTCATTGGCGGAAGAGACCGACGCCGGTTCAAACATGTCCGTGTATTGGCCGTTAACTATTTTCGCCGCGTTCAAAGCTGTCAAGCATGTATGCGAAGCGTTTTACAAAGACCGCGATGCGACCAAGCTCAAGGAATATTGCTTTGATGAAGGCGAGCTGAACTGCTTGATGCCATATCAGCGCTTTAACGACAATGTTGTGAAATACAAGGTACTCAAACAGTTTTCAGGGGATAACGGCGGCCAAAGTAAGTTGCTGGTTGCAGATAAGCATTTAAGCAAAGAAAAATAAATGTCCATTAATGGCGCTATGAGCATGGACAATTCACGGGTATCGATACCCAGAAATTTAATTGGTCTAAAAAGGAAAATGATCATGAACAAGCAGTTTCTTTCCGGGATAGCAGTCCTAACCATGAGCTTGCACTCAGTTTACGCTTACGCTCAGTCCACGGAACCCCTTCGCATTGGCTTTATCACCGATATGTCGGGCGCGTATCAAGATACCGACGGCGCCGGCGGCGCGGAAGCAATCAAGATGGCAGTTGAAGATTTTGGAGGCTCCGTGCTGGGCCGAAAGATTGAAGTGCTCACTGCTGACCACCTTAACAAGGCGGATAACGCGGCATCGAAGGCACGTGAGTGGATCGATCAAAAAGACGTCAAGATGCTGATCGGCGGCGCCAATTCAGGCGCAGGTCTGGCAATAAATAAAGTCATTGCTGAGAAAAAACGCGTGTATTTCAGCGTGGCTGCCGGTTCGGCGAAACTGACCAATGAAGAGTGCACCCCTTATACCATCCATTATGAGTACGACACTGTCGCATTGGCAAGGGTGACCGGGTCCGCAGTGGTTGCCCAAGGAGGGAAAGACTGGTTCATGCTTGTGTCCGACTATTCGTTCGGTCACTCATTGGCCAATGAAGCCTCCGCAGTCATCAAAGCGAAGGGAGGCTCTGTGGTCGGTTCGGTCAAGCATCCTCTTCTCTCCAACGATATGTCTTCCTACATTCTGCAAGCGCAGGCATCGAAAGCACAGATATTGGGCCTAGCCAATGCCGGTGAGGACACGATCAATTCGATCAAAGCTGCGCATGACTTTGGCTTGACCAAGAAGATGAAGGTTGCCGGCTTGCTGATGGTGATCAACGACATCCATGCACTCGGTCTCTCAGTTGCACAAAACTTGCTGATGGCCGATAGCTGGTATTGGGACAAGGACGAAGCGTCGCGGAAATTCGCCAATCGGTTCTTTGTAAAAATGAAGAGGATGCCGAGCTCGCATCAAGCCGCAGACTATTCGGTCACCGCCACCTACCTGAAGGCCGTGAAGGCTGCCGGCACCGATGACGCCGACAAGGTCATGGCTGAATTAAAGAAGATGAAGCTCGACGATTTCTATAGCAAAGGCTATATCCGCGGCGACGGGCGCTACATTCATGACATGTACCTGATGCAGGTAAAGACACCGGCCGAGTCGAAAAAACCTTGGGATTACTTGAAAATTGTTGCAACCGTCCCGGGTGAAGAAGCTTTTACCAAAGTCTCTGAATCCAAATGCGCTCTCCTGAAAAAATAAATGGACAAGTGCGGGCCGAACGCGCTTGCCATGTTTTTCGAAAATGTATTACAACTGCTTAACCGCAGAGGCATCAATGAACAATGTCAAGCAACGAATCGCGCTAGTAACCGGGGGCGCTAACGGCATCGGAGACGCCATCGTATCGGCACTGGCGGAAAATGGGGTCAAAGTGTTTTCCCTAGACCGCGCAGCACCGAAGCAGCCCCGCGACGGTGTCATTTATCTCGATGCGGATGTATCTCAACCAGACCAGGTGGCCGGTGTGTTCAGCAAGATCGACGCAGTAGGGCAGGGCCTCGACATAGTCGTGCATAGCGCCGGAATTCAGCGCTCCGGTCTAATCGGACAAATGTCGTTCGACAACTGGTCCGCAGTGATCGGAACGCATCTCACAGGCTTGTTTCTATGTGCGTCAGAAGCCATGCCGAGAATGATTAAGCAGGCGCGCGGTGGTGCAATCATCAGTATTGCATCAACCGCGGCATTTGTCGGCTTACCCGGCCGGGGGCCCTATACGGCAGCGAAAGCCGGCATTGTCGGGTTGACCCGATCATTAGCGGTCGAAGCCGCGCCATATAGAATACGTGTGAATGCAGTGGCACCCGGATTTACGCGCACAGCCATCATTGACGATGCAATTGCGAACGGTTCGTTGCAGGAGGACTGGATGCTGGAGCGTGTCCCGCTGCGTCGATTGGCAGAGCCTGCGGAAATCGCGAGCGTCGTAAAATTTCTTTCCAGTGAAGATGCTGCCTATATAACTGGACAAACCATTGTGGCCGACGGCGGTTGGACTATTCAAGGAATTAATGAATCCCCTGACTGGTTGCAGCCAGATGGGGCGCCTCGATGACGTAAGTCACTCTTGTTTCATGAGCAATTCGGCAGCGAAGTCTGCGCGAGATATTGCTGGAACTGGTTTATGTCGGTTTTGTTAAGAAACGGGCAGGTGGTTCGGCCGGGCGAAAATGATTCCGCTATTTGCGAATTGATGCAGGAAATTAAACTGTGGAGGTATATTCTCAGAAAAACAAAAAGGCCAATCCGAAGATTGGCCTAAGTGTTTGATTCGATTGGTCGGGGCGAGAGGATTCGAACCTCCGACCCCTTGCACCCCATGCAAGTACGCTACCAGGCTGCGCTACGCCCCGACGAACTGAAGATTATAGCAGAGGTCAGGATGATGTTGCCACGCAATGCTTGCCAGGTTGGTAAAAAGCTTGCCCTGATAAGCATAAGCGCGATCACCTTTTTCGGCGCCGCACTAACATCGCGAACAAACCGATGAGCATAACGACGCCGACGGCGATGCCCACGCGCGCAAGCAGCAGCAAATGCGAGGGCGCACCGCCGCCGCGCAGGTTTTTGACCTGTTCTGCACTGACTTGCGCTTTCGGGTTGCCATAACGCTGTGTGAGATACGAAGCCAGCGTGGCAATCTGCTGGTCCGACAGCGTGTTTTTAAAGCCGGGCATCAGGATTTCTGTGCTGGCGCCATGCCGCTGTATGCCCTCGAGCATGACCATCACCAGGTTGTTGCTGTTGCTCCTGCCCAGCGCCGTGTTGTGGAACAGCGGCGGCAGGCCGCCGTCGAAACTTCCCTGGCCGCGGGCCTGGTGGCAGGTGGCGCAGTGCGCGTCGTAGAGCTGCGCTCCGGTCAACCGGTTCGGATCTTTCGGCCAGGCCGTGCCGCGGATGCTGTTCAGGTCATCGGCCGCCGCGCCCCAGGCATGGGCCGGGCGGGTATCGCCAGGGTCGCGCAGCGCCGGCACGCCCTTCAGATACACGGCCATGGCGCGCAAATCCTCCAGCGTCAAATGCTGCAGGCTGTGATCGATCGCTTCGGCCATCGGGCCGGATGCCTGGCCCTTGCCGGCGATGCGGCCGAGGCGCATGTAGTCCATCAATTCCTGCTCGCTCCAGCCGCCGATGCCGCTGTTGACGTCCGCGGTGATGTTGGGCGCGTGCCAAGGACCGATATCGCCGCCGCCGAGCTCGCGCGACAGGTCTTCGGCCATGAACATGTTGCGCGGCGTGTGGCAGGTGCCGCAATGCGCCAGCCCGCGCGCAAGATAGGCGCCGCGGTTCCATTCCTCGCTCTTGCCCGGATCGGCGAGGAAGGGTTTGCTGTCGAGGAACAACAGGTTCCACATCGCCATCGATTGCCGGATATTGAAAGGGAAGGGCAGTTCGGTTTTGCGGGCCGGGGCTGCATCGACCGGCGTCACGCCCTGCATGAAGTAGGCATACAGCGCCTGCGCGTCTTCGTCGGTGACGATCGCATAGGCCGTGTAGGGCATCGCCGGATAGAAATGGCGGCCGTCCGGCCCTATGCCCTTGCGCACGGCGTTGGTGAATTGTTCCAGCGTATAGTTGCCGATGCCATGGGTTTTCGACGGCGTGATATTGGTCGAGATGATGTCGCCGATCGGCGTCGGCAATGGCAGGCCGCCGGCCATGGGTTTGCCGCCCGGTACAGTGTGGCAGGCCACGCAATCGCCGGCGCGGGCCAGGTATTCGCCGCGCTTGATCAGCCCGGCATCGGCGTTTTCCATCGCGGTGGCGGCGCTGGCATCGGGCGCGGCGAGTGTTGCGAGCACGGCGAGCGCCGGCAGCAGCGCGCCGGCCAGGAGGCGCAGGCAGGTCAGCGTTTTCAAGTGGACCTCCTGGCTTGCTGCGCAAGGATGTGATCGGCCGTGCGCAGCGCCAGCGCCAGGCCGTTTTCGGTCGAATTGCAGGTGCTGGAGGTGGGCATCACGCCGGTGCTGGCAAAAAACAGGTTGTCGTGGTCGTGGGCGCGCCCCCATTTGTCGCATGCTGAAGTTTTCGGGTCGTTGCCCATGCTGAGCGTGCCGCAGATATGCTGATTGTTGGCGAAATCGCCTTCCTTGCTGTAGCGCAGGTTGGTGCCGCCCATGAGCTCGGCAATGCGCGCGAAATCCTGCTTTGAACGTTCATGCCCCTTGCGCGTGTAGTCGTCGATGGAATAGTGAGCGCGCGGTTTGGGGATGCCCATCGCATCTTTTTCCGCGCCGAGCATGATGCGACGTTCCGGGTCCGGCAGGACTTCGAGCACATTCTTGACGCTGAGCTCGCGCGCGGCGCTGTGGCGCAGCCGTTTTTCCAGCTCGACGCCATAGACGCCCTGGCTGATCAGCGACCGGGTGGCGCCATCGACCCGGGAAATGTTGGTGAAGTCGAGGCGATAGGGCGAATGCTCGGAGCGGAAGGCGCCATCGCGCATGACATTGATCGAACTGGGGCTTTGCGGCCCGCGTCCAAGCCAGAGGTCTTCGTCGGCATCGAAGCTCAGCGAGGTGCTGGGATGGTCCATCAGGTTGCGGCCGACCATGTCGGAACTGTTGGCCAGGCCCTTGGGAAACTTGTCGCTGGCCGACAGCAGCAAAAGCCGCGGGCTTTCGATGCCGTTGGCGGCAACGATGAAGTTTTTTCCGGTGACGCGGTGGGACTTCTTGTCGGGGTCGAAGTACAGCGCAGCCGTAATCCGGCCCTGCGCATCGTGCTCCAGCTTGTAGACGTTGGCATTTGGCAGCAGCCTGGCGCCGGCCGCTTCGGCGGCGTCGGCCGACAGGCCGCCATGGTATTGCGCATCGATCGGGCAGATCGGCTGGCAACTGTTGTTGCCGCAGCAGGGCGGCCGGCCATCGTAAGTGCGGCTGTTGCGCGCGGTGGTATTGCCCACCACTTCGTAGACCGGCGCCAGCCGCTCGCGCAGGCGGCGCATCGCATACGGTTCGGCCACCGGTTCCATCGGAAACGGCTTGCTGCGCGGCGAGCCGGTATTGTCGGCGCCCGATACTCCCATGAGCTCTTCGGCTTCCTGGTAGAAGGGTTCGAGTTCTTCGTAGGTGAGCGGCCAGTCGACGCCGACGCCGTACAGGCTCTTGATCTTGAAATCATTCGGCACGTTGCGCCAGGCGTGCGCCGCCCAGTGCCAGGAAGTGCCGCCGACCTGGCGGATGTACTCGGCCAGATAGGGATAGGGGCCGGCCTGTTCCAGGTAACCGTTATCGGCCGGCAGGTAGATCGGGTGCGGCGCCCACGGCACGGATGGATAGGGCGACATCCAGTCGCTGCGGCGCGGAGAGTTGCGGAAGCGCGCGACCAGTTCGTCGCGTGTCACGCGTGGCCCGGCTTCCAGGATGATGACCGAGGCGCCCGCCAGCGCCAGCTTGCGCGCGGCGAGCGAGCCGATGATGCCGGAGCCGATGACGATGAAATCGGCGGTTAGCTGGTCTGCCATGCTGTGCTCCTCAACCTGGTTTTTTTGTCCAGCTGCCATACACGCCATAGCAGTAGGTGGGCGGTTTCAGGATATCCCCGACGACCTGCGCGTTGAGCGCATTCTCGAACGCCAGCACGCGCGCCTTCTCGCCGCTGCCGACAATGCCCAGGTACCAGGCGGTGACGATCTTGCGCGGCAGCGGCGCCAGCGGCGACTTTTCATCGTCCAGTACCTGCTGCAGTTGCAGCGGATCGATCTTGCGCTCGTTGATCAGTGCTAATAACGAGCGTGTCGACGCCGGAAAAGCGGCGTCGTCGGCGGTGAGGGCGTCGTACAGGCGCTTTGCCTGCTCAGCATCAAGCGACTGGCGACCGGCGAGGATGGCGGAGACCGCCAGGAATGCGCCGCGGTCGGCATCGACTACCGGCTGCGCCAGAGCCCAGGGAATCAGAGAGGCGGTATAGGCGCTCAACAATCCCGCCAGCAATACCCGGCGCGTCGGATCGGCGGGGGAGAGTCCTGTATCGTCGCGTTGCATGCTCAAGTTCAGCTCCCTAAAAATTGTGGCGCAGGCCCATCATCAAGACTGTCTGGCTGCGGCCGGAAGACGGCGTGCCGTTTTGCGAATCGCCGACCACTGCCACGGCATTGACGGGATTGCCGCTTCCCGCCTTGGCCAGGGTCTGACCATCGGCCCGCTGGTAAGCTTCCAGCAGGTAAAAGGCAGTGCGCTTGGAAAACGAATATGTTTGTTCCAATGAGAGTTGATGGTATTTCGCCGGATCGGAGATGCCGTTGGCGGCCCGTTCGCGCGTGTGGCTGTAGCCGGCGCTGACAAACCAGGGCGCAGAAAGCTGGTAGCTTGCGATTACCCCTGCGGTATTGAAGGTCGCCTTGTCCGTGAACAGGGAGCCGCCGCCTGGCCGATAGGCGACATTGGTCGCATTCGCGCCGAGCATCAGTTTGCCGATCGAATAGCGGGCCGCCGCGCCCAGATAGCGGATGGAATCGGCAGAAACATAACCGTTGTTGATCGCTGACATGCCGAAGGTGGCCGAGGCGGTCGGATCCCAGACGCCGGGAGCATTGCCGTTTTTGAGCTGCAAGTAGCCCAGCGCGAAATTCCAGTCGCGATAGTCGTATTTGAAGGCCGCGCTCACCGAGCTGCCACTGGCGTTGCTGCCGGGTTGTTCGCCAAAACCAGCCAGTACGCTGACCTGGGCGCCCGACCATAGCGGTGACGCATAGCTGATGGAATTGCTGATGCGGATCAGGGTGTCGAGTCCGTCGATGTCGCCCGGATGGGCGCCGGTGGCCCCGGTGAGAATGGAGGTGGGGCCGAGCGGGCCGACAAACAGGTAATACGGCGAATATTGGCGGCCGACGTTCAGCGTGCCATAGTGTTTATTGGTCAGTCCTAGGGTCGTCTGACGACTGAAAATGCCGGTGGAATTGAATTCGACCGCATCGAATCCGCTTTCCAGCACGAAGATTGCCTGTGTGTCGCTTCCCAGGTCTTCGCTGCCCTTCAAGCCGAACTTGCTGGCGGCAAGATTCCCGCTGCGCAATTTCGTTTTTGAAGAGCCATTTTGATTGCTGACATACATCAGGGCCACATCGACGGTGCCGTAGAGCGTCACATTGGTTTGCGCCCCGGCATCGGCACAGATACCGGCAGCTATTGCTATCGTCCCCGCAAGCAATACATGACTTTTGAGCGTCATCGCTGCCTCCGTTCAGATCGGCACTATTCAAACAAGGGGTACAGGCTTGGTACAGGCTTCGCTACGATCTCACCGATTCCACAAAACCAGACAGGAACTGCTGCAGTTGCGCCTTGATTTTTTCGTCGGCCATTTCGCCGCTCTCGTTGAACACGTTGCCGGCACGTGACACCATCAGTCGCCCGCCGAACCAGGGCTGCATGCCGAGGGTGCGCAGCACCGGCAGCCAGGCATTTTGTGCCAGGATGGTGCCGAAGCCTCCGGGCGAGGCGCCGATGACGGCCACCGGGCGCTGGCGGAATATGCGTGCAATGTCGGCCGGTGGTCGCGTCAGCCAGTCGATTGCGTTTTTCAATACGCCAGGTATCGAATTGTTGTACTCGGGCGTTATCAGCAGCAAGCCGTCGGCAGCGGCAATCTGGTTTTTCAATTGCTCGACCAGCGGCGGAATGCCGTCTTTCTCTTCGATATCACCATCGTATAGCGGAATGCCGCGAATGGACGCAATCTCCAGCGTGGAGCCGGGTGGCATCAGCGTAGCGGCAGTACGCAACAGGGCCGCGTTATACGAGCCGACGCGCAGGCTGCCGGCTATACCGATTATTCTTGTCATGAGGTTTCCCTGATTGATTGCGGGAATCTTCCTGTTGCCTCAAAGGTCTTGCGCTTGCTTCTCCTTTAGCGATGAAGCGCTATCGTCAAGGATAGCGCACCGGCTTGCCTGGCAGGTCGGGCAAGGGGATGAATTCGGTCTCGCCCGGTACTGCCGGAAAACGCTGCTCACGCCATTCCTGCTTGGCCTGTTCGATGCGTTCTGCCGAACTGGAAACAAAATTCCAGGTTAGATAGCGCGGCCCATCCATTGGTTCACCGCCCAGCAGCATCACGCGGGCACCTGCATGGCCGGCAGCGGCGAGCACGACGCGCTTGCCTGGTTTGAATACCAGCAATTGACCGGCATCGAATACGCCATCACGGCCCAGATCGAGGCGGCCCGCCACCACGTAGGCCGCCTGTTCCGCATAATCGGCGGGAACCTCGATGCGGGCGCCGGGTTGCAATTGCAGGTCGACATAAAACAGGTCGGAAAGCGTCGGCACCGGCGAACGCCGGCCGAAAAAGCTGCCGGCGATGATGCGCGCCGACACGCCTTCGGCTGCTTCCACCGGCAGCTCGGCGACGCCGGTGTGTTGAAAGTCGGGTGCGCATTCTTCCTGCGCGCGCGGCAGCGCGACCCAGCACTGCAGGCCGGATAGCGACGATTCATGCTGCCGCACGGCGGGGGCGGTGCGTTCGGAATGAACGATGCCGCTGCCGGCCGTCATCCAGTTGACGTCGCCGGGGCTGATTGCCTGCACGCTGCCCAGGCTGTCGCGGTGCAGGATTTCGCCGGAAAAAAGATACGTGACGGTCGCCAGCCCGATGTGCGGGTGCGGACGCACATCCAGTCCGTGGCCCGGAGAGAAAATGTGCGGGCCCATCTGGTCGAGAAAGACGAAGGGGCCGACCATGCGCTTCTGTCGCGATGGCAGTGCGCGCCGCACTTCGAAGTGGTCGCCCAGATCGTGGGTGCGCGGTACCACCACGACTTCCAGTGCACTGTCCGGCGGCAAATCAGACTCGACCGACATGGTTATTCCTCTTGCGTGAAAATCCGGATTTCACCCGACAGCACTTTGTGGATCGGGCACTTGTTGGCGATTTCGGTCAGCCGTGCGCACTGTTCGGCATCGAGTGCGCCGACGTAGTGGATATGCCGCTTCAATACAAAGGCGTCGCCCTCGTGCGCATGTTCGACGCGCACCTGCACGTCTTCCAGCGGCCACGCCTTGCGGCGCGCATACAGGGTCAGTGTCAGCGCGGTGCAGGCGCCCAAGGATGCGGCGAGGAGCTCGTGCGGCGAGGGGCCGGTGTCTTCGCCGCCGACCTGCGGCGACTCATCGGTCAACAGCCGGTGCGGCCCGATGTCGATGAAGTGCTGCAGCTTGCCCTGGCCTTTGTGTACTTTTACGTCCATCGTTCCCCCTGTCGGCTTTATATGCGGACGCTGGCAGCGGCACGCACGCTTCCTTTCAAGAATCCATTCTACGGCGACAAGTGTCAAATACAAAGATCAAAATATTGAATGTTTCTGTCGATATATTTCATGGATCTTCAGGGACGTTCGGCACGGATGCAAGCAATACTGGCGCAGCAGGACGGCCGCATTCCCGGCGCCGTGACCGTGGCCGATCATGAAATCGAGACATTCGTGCGCGATGCGCCCGCCGAGGGGGAAGTGATTGTGCCCAGGCTGGCGGTATCGAGGCCTGGCGCGAGGCTGGCTATGCTATCGAAAAGGCTTAGCCGACGCTGTCCGCGGCCGCCAGCAGGTGGCCCAGTTTTTCGGCCTTGGTATCGAGGTAGCGGGTATTGAAGCGGTTGCGGTTGACGATCAGCGGTATGCGCGATTCGACTGGCACGCCATCCTTGCCCAGCGCTGCCACCTTGCGCGGATTGTTGGTCATCAGGCGCAGGCTGGCAATGCCCATATGTTGCAGCATCGGCTTGCACAGGGTGTAGTCGCGCAGGTCGTCGCCAAAGCCCAGCTGATGGTTGGCCTCGACCGTGTCGGCACCCTGTTCCTGCAGCCGGTAGGCGCGGATTTTGTTGAGCAGGCCGATGCCGCGGCCTTCCTGGCGCAGATACAGCAGCACGCCGCGTCCTTCTTCGGCGATCTTTTGCAAGGCCGTTTCCAGCTGGGCGCCGCAATCGCAGCGCTGGCTGAACAGGGCGTCACCGGTCAGGCATTCGGAGTGCACGCGCGCCAGTACCGGCGCGCCGTCGTCAAAGGTGCCAAGGCTCAGCGCCAGATGCTCCTTGCCTGTGTCATGTTCGATGAAGCCATGCAGGGTAAACGTGGCCCAGGGGGTGGGCAGCTCGCAGGACGCCACAAACTCGATTCCGGCATCGATGGAAGCATCGGAGGGGGACTCTGGTTTTGATGACATGGCAAATTTCCTGCAATCGGTTATAAAAATGAATAAGGCGCGCCCCTTGCGGGAACGCGCCATTTTATCGCTTTATCGCGAAACAGGTTCAGGCGGAGCGATGGTCAATTGGGCAAATCAAACAGCAGGATTTCAGCATCTTCTGCCTGGGCAAGCGTGACCGTGCTTTCATCGCTCAGCTTCAGCGCATCACCCGTCGAAAGCGCTGTGCCGTTGACAGTAACTTGTCCGCGCACGACATGGACATACGCGATGCGTCCTGCCGCCAGTGCATGGTTGAGCTGGTCGGCGCTGCGCATGATCGATGCATAGATCGACGCATTCTGATGAATCAGCACCGAGCCGTCGCGGCCATCGGGCGAGGCGATCAGGCGCAGGCGGCCCTGCTTCGAAGCGGCATCAACGTGCTTTTCCTCATGGCTGGGGGCAATGCCTGTGACATTCGGCTCGATCCAGATCTGCAGGAAATGCACCGGCTCGGTGCTTGAGTGGTTGTACTCGCTGTGCGCCACGCCGGTGCCGGCGCTCATGCGCTGCACGTCGCCATAGCGCAGCACCGAGCCATTGCCCATGCTGTCCTTGTGTTCCAGGGCGCCGTCGAGCACGTACGAAATGATTTCCATGTCGCGGTGGCTATGGGTGCCAAAACCGCGCCCGGCATGCACCTGGTCTTCATTGATCACGCGTAGCGGACCAAAGCCCATATGCTCGAGATCGAAGTAGTCGGCGAAGGAAAATGAGTGTTGCGACCTGAGCCAGCCATGATCGGCCCTGCCGCGTGCGTTGCTCTTGCGAATCTGTAGCATGGTGTGCTCCATCGAAGGTGGTTGGTCGGGTTTATGTGCAATAATTTCGATTGATGAAATTATCTTTTCTTCCTCTTTCCTGTACTTGAATTTCTGTGTAATCAAGCGATGTAAAGAGTATGCTCTGGCAAACTCAAAAAGAAAAACGGAAAATTTACCAATCTATCATCGAAAAAATCGAATGTTAAGAATCAGCCTGGATGCCCTGCAAATCATCGATACGATCGACCGCCGCGGTTCGTTTTCCGCCGCCGGAAAAGAACTGTTTCGTGTGCCGTCGACGATTTCCTATACGGTTTCCAAGCTCGAGGATGAGCTGGGCGTGCAGTTGTTCGAGCGCATGGGGCCGAAGGTCAGCCTGACACCGGCCGGGCAGGAATTGCTCAAGGAAGGACGTTATCTGCTCAAGGCCGCGAGCGACCTCGAGTCACGCGTGCGGCGGGTCGCTTCGGGCTGGGAAACCGAACTGGCGATCGGCATGGATGCGATGTTTTCGGCGGCCGCGCTGCAGGATGATATCGCCGCTTTTTGCCAGGTCGCGGATCAGACGCGCCTGCGTCTCGCGCAGGAAGTGTTGTCTGGTTCCTGGGAAGCCTTGCTGGACCGGCGCGTCGATCTGCTGGTCGGCGCCGCCGGTGCAGGCCCGTCGGGCGGCGGCTACACAGCCGAGGCGATCGGCAGGCTGCCGTTCGTATTCGTGGTGGCGCCATCCCACCCGCTGGCCGGAATTTCTCGCCGGCTCGCCAAGGCCGATCTGCACGAGCACCGGGCGATTGCCGTTGCCGATTCGGCGCGCCACATGGCGGTGCGCACGGTCGGCCTGCTGTTCGGGCAGGATACGCTGACCGTGGGCGATATGCGCACCAAGTACCAATTCCATGTCGCCGGCCTCGGTTTCGGCTTTTTGCCCGCGCCCTACGCGCGGGCGGCGATTGCTGACGGATTGCTGGTGGAAAAGAATGTCGAAGAGCCGAAGCCCGATGAAACGTTTTACATGGCCTGGCGCACTGGCGAGGAAGGCGCCGCGCTCAAGTGGTGGATCGAGCGCATGCGCACCGCGGCGCCATTCGAACGGCTGGTGCACTGGATGGCGGCAATGCCGAAGGGCTGAATCGGCGCCGGCTTATTGCCTTGGCACGACGAAGCGCCAGCGCGAACGGGCCGGATCAGTCTTTTCGCAGCGTTCCACATACAGCGGCCGCCAGCGATGCGTCTTGTCGAAGGTTGAGTCGGACTCGGGGCCTGCCGTCAAACAGAGATTGGCGCCGGCAAGTTCCACTCGGCCATCCTTGTGGAAAGTGAAGCGCTGCAGCTTGTCCGCTTCCATGAAAGGTGAACGCTCGCCACATTCGCGTGGCATCACCGCTGCGCCGGGCAAGGCCCGCGAATTCAACCCCGCCACCGTGGCGCAGGCGCCGTATGCCGGAAACTTGATGTACGGGCCATCGATTACCACGGCTTCGTCCTGATACAGGCCGGGCTTGCAATTGTGCGCCGTCATCGGCAGGTCAAAGCGGATGTGATTCCCTGAGCCCATGATGTCCAGGCAGTAGCCATCCTGTGGCCGGTCCAGGTCATTGATGAGACGCAGATGCCCGGGCGTGGCGGCTGCCAGCGTCGCGGCATGCACCGGCAGGCTTGACGCCGTGATGCCCAGGCAGAGTAACGCCACAAGTCGGCAGGCAAAGTGCGGGGCTTTTATAATCTTCATTTTCGAAACGGCCAGTGAATACGTTGGATGAAGCGATTATCAGGCAAATTCCGATGTCTCGCAGAAGCCGGACAATCCACTGACACGCAAGACCGTGCCTGGGCCTGGCGGGTCCGGCATCATTTAGACAGGGAGTGACATATGCCCATCAAGATCAGCCAGCAATTCGACGCCGGCGCCATTGAGATCGTCAGCGCGGCGCGCGCCGACGCCATCGAACTGAATCTGCGCAAGGACAGTCATGCCGATTTCATGCAATGGTTTTACTTTCGCCTGCAAGGCGGGGCAGGGCAGGATTGCATCCTGCGCATCATGAACGCCGGCCAGGCCACTTATCCGCAGGGTTGGGAAGGCTACCAGGCAGTGGCCAGCTACGACCGCGAGCACTGGTTCCGCGTGCCGACTGCCTACGATGGCCAGGTGCTCACCATTTGTCATGTCCCCGAGCGCGACAGCGTGTATTACGCCTATTTCGAGCCGTATTCGTGGGAGCGCCACTTGCGCCTGCTGGGCCGCATCGATGCCGCGCCGCTGGCGCGGGTGGAAGACCTTGGCAGCACGCTCGACGGCCGCGACCTGAACCTGGCGGTGATCGGCGATCCTGCCGCGACCAAAAAAGTCTGGATCATCGCCCGTCAGCATCCGGGCGAGTCGATGGCACAATGGCTGGTCGAAGGCCTGGCCGAGGCGCTGCTCGATGCTGCCAATCCGCTGGCGCGCCGCCTGCTGCAGCAGGCCGTGTTCTACATCGTGCCGAACATGAACCCGGACGGTTCGGTGCGCGGCAACCTGCGCACCAACGCCGCCGGCGCCAACCTCAACCGCGAATGGATGGCGCCGTCGATGGAAAGCAGCCCGGAAGTCTTCCTGGTGAAGCACAGGATGTACGCAAGCGGCTGCGATCTCTTCCTCGACATTCACGGCGACGAAGCCCTGCCTTACGTGTTTGTCGCCGGCTGTGAAATGCTGGAAGACTTCAGTGCGCGCCAGGCGGCAGAGCAGCAAGCTTTCATCGAGGCATTCAGGCGCGCCAGTCCGGATTTCCAGACCAGGGTAGGGTATGAGCCCGGCAAGTACCAGGCCGACATGCTGAAGCTGGCCTCCAAGTACATCGGCCACGCCTTCAAGTGCGTCTCGCTAACGCTGGAAATGCCATTCAAGGACAATGCCGACTTGCCGGATGCTGCAGTCGGCTGGAATGGCGCGCGCAGCGCACGTCTGGGGCAGGCGATGTTGCAGCCGATTTTGCGGCATGTGGAGGGGAATGGCGGAACTTGATCCGCCGCCATCTCAGTGCAGATGCGAAGGTGTCTGCGCCGCTTCTTCCGGCATCTCGGCGTGCACCAGTTCGCTTTCCAGGTCGCAATACAGCGGTGCGCCGCAATCGTCGCAGAATTCCATCGGGAAGATTTCCTCATGGTGCTTGATATGCACCACGCCGGACTCGCGCAGCAGCGCGGTGATTTCCTGGGCCGGCGTCTGCGGTGCATCGGGATCGGCCACGCCGGGTATCTCTTCCAGCGCTTCTTCTTCGCCGTACAGCGGCCACACCAGGCCGTACACGACTTCCATGCCCGGGCGCAGCACATAGCTGACACGGTATTCGTCGATGCGACCGTCGCCGGCCGGGTCGGCAAAGCCGCCGATCACCGCGCTCAAGTCTTCCGGTCCAATATTCAGGGTATGGGTCAGGTAATGCACCGCGGCCTTCACCGAGGCCGGGCGGATCGCCTTGTCGGCGGTACGGCAGGCCATGAAATAGGCGTCCGGCAACAGTAGCTCGATGCCGCAGCCCGGCAGCAGCCGTTCCACGCTTGGCTGGCCCTGGGCCTGCCATTGCGCCAACGCGGTGGCACGTTCGGCCGGATTGACCGCTTCCTGCCAGCGGAACAGCGGCGCACCGAGCGGCGCCACCACGGTGGCCAGCAGATAGCGGGTATCGGCCAGGAAAGGCACGGTTTCCGGCACGCTGGCCGGGGTGCGCAGCGGCGTCCTGGTGAGCGCGGCCTGCGCCATGCGCTGGATCAGGGCGTAGGTGTCGGCGTGGTTCTTGGGCAGCTGGTCAATCGAATACAGCATCGGCGCCATCGCCAGCTGCGTGTCTGCGGCCAGCACGTGGGCCTGCAGTTGTGCCGACAGGGTCAGCAGCAAATCCTGGGCAAATGGCCCGGAGGCGATCGAGAAACGGGTCCAGGCGAGGATGGGCGCGGCGATCAGCAGCGCCTGGTATTGCTTGCCTTCGTGCTCGACGATGCAGGATTCGCTGCCGGCTTCGACACCGTCCATCAATACTTCATAAGCTTCCGAGCGGGTCTTGAACAATTGTTCGAGCGCGGCATCGATATCGGCCTGGTGACCCAGGCGCAGTGCCTTGTGCAGCAGCGCATCCAGGTCGCGCTCCCAGGCGCGCTCCTCGACCCGGCTGGACGCCTGGATCAGCGCCTTGCACAGCCCGATCAGGCGTTGGCTATCGGCGGAGAGGCGGGCGGAAGGTCCCTTTAACGAGCGGCGCATGGTGGAATCTTTTTATGGAGAAATAACGGTGAATCGAGGGCGTTGCCTTGCAGCGCCAATGTTGGCCTAATTGTAGCGATTTTCGCTGGCAGATGTGGCGCAATGTCAAAAGAAAACGGGGTCGGCAAGGCCGACCCCGTTTTGATGCGCCGGCATCGATGATGCCGGCGCGGTACTGGCTTGCTTAGGCAGCCAGCAGCTGACGCAGAACGAACGGAAGAATGCCGCCGTGCTTGTAGTAGTCCACTTCGATCGGCGTGTCGATGCGCAGCAGGACCTTGACGTCCTGCTTCTTGCCATCGGCACGGTTGATCACCAGCGTGACTTGCTGCTGCGGCTTGATGTCGGACTCGATGCCTTTCAGGTCGAAAGTCTCATTGCCGGTGATGCCCAGCGATTGCACGCTGTCGTCGCCGAGGAATTGCAGCGGCAACACGCCCATGCCAACCAGGTTGGAACGGTGGATACGCTCGAACGAACGGGCGATCACGGCTTTCACGCCCAGCAACTGGGTGCCCTTGGCAGCCCAGTCGCGCGAGGAACCGGTGCCGTACTCTTCGCCACCGAAGACCATGGTCGGTACGCCGTCGTTGACATATTCCATGGCGGCGTCGTAGATCGACATTTCGCGGCCAGTTGGCTGGTGAATCGTGATGCCGCCTTCGACGCGCGAACCGTCGGCCTTGGCCGGGATCATCAGGTTCTTGATCCGGACGTTGGCGAAAGTGCCGCGCATCATGACTTCATGGTTACCCCGGCGCGAGCCGTAGGAATTGAAGTCGGCCTTCAGCACGCCATTGGCCAGCAGCCATTTGCCTGCCGGGCTGGTGTCCTTGATCGAGCCGGCCGGGGAGATATGGTCGGTGGTGATCGAGTCGCCGAACACGCCCAGTGCGCGCGCGCCCTGGATACCGGTGGCGGCGGCTTTCGGTTCCATCGTGAAGTCGTCGAAGAACGGCGGCTCGGCGATGTAGGTCGAAGTCGGCCAGTTGTAGACTTCGCCCTTGGCGACGCCCTTGATGCCTTCCCACAGCTTGCCCGGCTTGGTCTTGACCTGGGCGTAGTTTTCCTTGAAGGTCTTGGCATTCATCGCGTGCTTCATCAGCTTGGCGATTTCATGCGAAGTCGGCCAGATGTCGCCCAGGAAGATGTCCTTGCCCTTGACGCGGCCAACCGGTTCGGTCATCAGATCGCGGGTCATGTTGCCGGCGATTGCATAGGCAACCACCAGCGGTGGCGAAGCCAGGAAGTTGGAGCGGATGTTCGGATGGATCCGCGCTTCAAAGTTACGGTTGCCCGACAAAACGGCGGAAGCCACGATGTCGTTCTTGACGATCGCTTCGTTCATTTCCGCAGTCAGGTCGCCGGCGTTGCCGATACAGGTGGTGCAGCCATAGGCAGTGACGCCGAAGCCCAGTTTTTCCAGGTACGGCAACAGGCCTGCGGCGGCCAGATATTCCGTCACCACGCGCGAGCCAGGGGCCAGCGAAGTCTTGATGTGCGGCGAAACCTTCAAGCCTGCTTCGACCGCTTTCTTGGCCAGCAGGCCCGCTGCCAGCAGCACGCTCGGGTTGGAGGTGTTGGTGCAGGAAGTGATGGCGGCGATCAGCACATCGCCATTCTTGACCTTGACGCCGTTGGATGTCTCGTACTGCGCATCGAGATCTTCTGCCTTCTTGTTGAAACCGTTTTCCGAAGTCGGCTTGGCGAACAGGTCGGCAAAGGTCGATTTGACGTTGCCGATTTCGATACGGTCTTGCGGACGCTTCGGACCGGCCAGCGAAGGGGCAACCGAACCCAGGTCGAGCGCGACCACGTGGGTGTAATCGATTTCGCCGGATTTCGGAATGCCGAACAGCTTTTGTGCCTTGAAGTAGGCTTCGAAAGCGTCGATTTCAGCCTTGCTGCGGCCGGTGCCCTTGAAGTAGTCGATGGTCGCTTCGTCAACCGGGAAGAAGCCCATGGTGGCGCCGTATTCCGGCGCCATGTTGGCGATGGTGGCGCGGTCGGTCAGCGACAGCGTTTCGGTGCCTTCGCCGAAGAATTCGACGAACTTGCCGACGACTTTCTCTTTACGCAGCATTTCGGTAATGGTCAGCACCAGATCGGTAGCGGTGACGCCTTCACGCAGGATGCCGGTCAGGTTCACGCCGACCACGTCCGGGGTCAGGAAGTACACCGGCTGGCCCAGCATGCCGGCTTCGGCTTCGATGCCGCCCACGCCCCAGCCGACCACGCCGATACCGTTGATCATGGTGGTGTGGGAGTCGGTACCGACCAGGGTGTCAGGGTAGTAGACTTTTTCTTTCTTGTGCACGCCGCGTGCCAGGTATTCCAGGTTGACCTGGTGGACGATGCCGAAGCCCGGGGGCACGACGCCGAAGGTGTCGAATGCCTGCATGCCCCACTTCATGAACTGGTAGCGCTCGTTGTTGCGCGAGAATTCCAGTTTCATGTTCAGGTCGAGGGCTTTCTTTTCGCGGAAGTGGTCGATCTGCACGGAGTGGTCAACCACCAGGTCCACCGGCACCAGCGGCTCGATGTTCTTCGGATTCTTGCCATTCTTGGAGGCGACGCCACGCATGGCGGCCAGATCGGCCAGCAGCGGCACGCCGGTGAAATCCTGCAGTACTACGCGGGAAACCACGAACGGGATTTCATCGGTGCGCTCGGCGGTCGGGGCCCAGCCTGCGAGCTGCCGAACATGCTCTTCGGTCACTTTTTTGCCGTCGCAGTTGCGCAGCACCGATTCCAGCACGATACGGATCGATACCGGCAGACGCGAAATATCCACGCCGAGTTTTTTACCCAGCGCGGGGAGCGAATAGAACTGACCTTTCTTGGAACCCGAAATCGGGAATTCCTTGAGCGTGTTCAGAGTGTTGCGGGACATAACCTCTCCTTAGATATAACAAGACAAAGCTAACGGGGTTTTTACTTCACATTAAAAAATTTACTGCATTGTATTTTTTATTGGCAACTTGGCCAGAAATTATTGCTCAGCTTGCGGCTGCCTGTTCCGCCGATTTGCATTCGTTGGCAAGCTGGCGGCCGCGCTTGGCGTCGAGCAGCATGGCCTTGACCGGGATGCCGATAAACACCAGGCCGCGCTTTTTATGTTCCAGGCGTTCGGCGCCGCTTTCGGTTTCAACGCGGGTCATGGGAATGATCCGCTTGTCCCAGCGCAGGGCGACATTTTGCGGATTGCCAGGATTGCGGTAAACCGTGATTTTGTGGCCTTCGGCGCAATCGTATTCGGTGACGATAGAGCCCGTGACATCGGCTTCGGCCTCTTCCTCTTCTTTGGCCGCTTTTTTGGTGGTTTTCTTGGCGGGCTTCTTCTCCGCCTTCTTTTCAGCCTTGTTATCAGCCTTTTTCGGCGCGGGGGCGGCGGTTTCCGCCGAGGCTGGCGACATCGCCAGCGCAATACTTGCTGCCATCAATATGGATAGGAATTTCTTCATGCCTGGGTCTCCTGGAGCGTTCGGTGGTATGTGTCCCTGCTGCGATAAGGTGGTTTTGCCCGATTTATAGTAATGCGGCTGCCGCTTCGGGCAAGGGCATGCCGCCGAGTTTTGCGCGCTGCAGGATGGTCCAGTAATACCGGTAGCTGGCGCGGTCGTGCAGCCTGCCGTGGTGCTGGATCGGACCCCATTGCGCATTTTGTGCTTCAGTCAGGATTTGCGCCGCTTCGTGCACTTCCGAACTGCGCGGCGTCATTGCCTTGATGATCGGCTTGATCTGGTCCGGATGGATGCTCCACATGCGGGTGTAGCCACATTCGCCGACGGCGCGGGTAGCATCGCCGGCGACTACGGCGCTGTCCTTGATTTCAGTGGTGACATTGTGCGAGGGTACCTTGCCGTGCGCGTGGCAGGCAGCGGCGATCTCGAGTTTGGCGCGCAGCACCAGCGGATGGGTGAACTGACCGGGGCTGCGCATGGCGTTGCCGGGGATCGCGCCATAATGGGCCGAGACGAAATCCATGATGCCGAAGGACAGCGACTCGACCTGCGGCAAGGCGGCAATGGCGTGGACGTCAGCCAGCGCGCCGTGCGTCTCGATCAGTACATGCACCGGCAGCTTGCTGCGCCCGTGCGCACGGGCGATCTTGTCGATGACGGCGAGGGCGCGCTTGACGTCCTTGAGGTTTTCCGCCTTGGGCAGCATCAGGTAGGCCAGGCGCGCGGCAGCGGTGGCGCAGATGAGGCTGACGTCCTGCTCGAAAAAATTGTTATTGACGTCGTGTACGCGGGCGCCGATGCGGCCGAAGCGGTTGTCATCCGAGGCGATCAGCGCGCCGACCAGTTGCGCATGGGCTGTTTCATTGCCGGCGGCGGCGCCGTCCTCGCAATCGAAGGTGATGTCGAACAGGGGGCCAATTTCTTGTTGCAGGGCAAGCGATTTTCGCATCAGCTTTTCAGAGCCGGCGTAGTGGTCACAGACCGGCAGGGTCACCGGCTTGGTCTTGTCCTGGAATAAGACTTCGGAAGGATGCATGTGCAGCGTTGCTTTTGATGTTGTTATCGGTAATGGAGTGTGGCGCGGCCGGGCGGTGCGCTGCTGTGCGCTGCCCGGCCGTCGGTAGCGTGATTAGCCTACCAGATGCTTGACGCCTTCGCGCTCTTCCGACAATTCGTTCAGGGTGAGGTTGATGCGCTCTTGCGAGAATGCATCGATTTCCAGGCCCTGGACAATCTTGTATTCACCGTTTTCAGTGGTGACCGGGAAGCCGAAGATGGTGCCTTCGGGGATGCCGTAGGAGCCGTCCGACGGGATGCCCATGGTGGTCCACTTGCCGTTGGTGCCCAGCACCCAGTCGCGCACGTGATCGATGGCAGCGTTGGCAGCCGAGGCAGCCGACGACAGGCCGCGCGCTTCAATGATGGCGGCGCCGCGCTTGCCGACGGTCGGCAGGAACACGTCCTTGTTCCAGACCTGGTCGTTGATCAGGTCCTTGACCGATTGGCCATCAGCCGTGGCGAAACGGTAGTCGGCGTACATGGTCGGCGAGTGGTTGCCCCACACGCACAGCTTTTCGATGGCGGAAACCGGCTTGCCGATCTTGGCGGCGACTTGCGACAGTGCGCGGTTGTGGTCCAGACGCAGCATCGCGGTGAAGTTCTTGGCCGGCAGGTTGGGCGCCGACTTCATGGCGATATAGGCGTTGGTGTTGGCCGGGTTGCCGACCACCAGGACTTTCACATTGCGCGAAGCGACAGCGTCGAGCGCCTTGCCTTGCACGGTGAAGATCTGCGCGTTGGCTTCCAGCAAGTCCTTGCGTTCCATGCCAGGGCCACGCGGACGGGCGCCAACCAGCAGGGCGACGTCGATATCCTTGAATGCGGTCAGCGGATCGCTGTGCGCGGTCATGCCAGCCAACAAAGGGAATGCGCAATCGTCGATTTCCATCATCACGCCCTTGAGCGCCTTTTGCGCTTTTTCGTCAGGGATTTCGAGCAATTGCAGGATGACCGGCTGGTCTTTGCCGAGCATGTCGCCGTTGGCGATGCGGAACAGCAGGGAATAACCGATTTGGCCGGCGGCGCCGGTCACGGCGACACGCATGGGGGCTTTAGCCATGTTGAATCTCCAGAGTGGGTGATGAAAAAAGTGCGATGTTATAACCAAAACCTTGCAATGATACTGCCGAAAGCAAGCCAAGTCAGCCAGTTCCGGCGCGCCGGGCGGGAAAAGCCCCGGAAAGCCGTTTTGACCTCGATGGATTTACATCAGGTGAAAATATTGCTCGCGAGTGTAGGCGCTGCGTAACACGCTGTCAATGACTATCTTATATCTTATATAAGACATATCACTAGCATTTTTTGCTAGACGGAAAAGGGTGAATTGTGGTGAAATCGGGGGCATGAGTTCTGTCCTCTCCAATTTGAGCAATGGCGGTGCGCCTGGCGCAGGGGCAGGGCCATCCGTTTCCAGTCCTTCTCCCACCTTCAGTCCGCTCTATCAGCAAATCAAGGCGCTGATCACGCAGAGCCTGCAATCCGGCGAATGGAAGCCGGGTGAGCTGATCCCCAGTGAGGTTGAGCTGGCTGCCCGTTTCAAGGTGAGCCAGGGCACGGTGCGCAAGGCGATCGACGAACTGGCTGCCGAAAACCTGGTGGTGCGCCGGCAGGGCAAGGGCACGTTCGTGGCGACCCATCATGAGGTGCGCGCGCAGTTCCGTTTTCTGCGTCTGATGCCGGATGTGGGTGAGCCGCACAGCGCGGAAAACCGCGTCATCGAAGTTAAGCGCCTGCGTGCGCCGGCCGAGGTGGCGCGCCTGCTGGAAGTGAAGTCCGGCGACCCCATGATATTCATCAAGCGCGTGCAGTCGTTCGATGGCGTGCCCACCATCCTCGAAGAGTTGTGGCTGCCCGGCGTGCTGTTCAAGGGACTGACTGCGGAGCGTTTGATCGAATACAAGGGGCCGATGTATGGCTTGTTCGAGACGGAATTCGGCACGCGCATGATTCGCGCCACCGAGCAATTGCGCGCGATTTGCGCTGATGAGCATGCCGCGCAACTGCTGGAAGTTGCCCCGGGCACTCCTTTGTTGAGTGTCGAACGCGTGTCCTTTACCTATGGCGACAAGCCGGTGGAAGTGCGGCGTTGCCTGTATCTGACGGAAACGCACCATTATCAGAACGAATTGAGCTAGGTAGACAAGAAAAATTATTACCAGCGAGCTACAATATCGGGTTGGTGAGCTTCGCAAAAATAAGCGAAAATTACGAAATTGTTACAAGTGAGAGGTCTTGAAATGTCTGAACCAGAAAAAAACAACCGGCGGCAATTTGGTCCGATGACCTTTGCCCAGGCGCTGAGCTATCGATTGCCGCTGGCCGCCAAGGTGTCGATCCTGCATCGCGGCAGCGGCGCATTGATGTTCCTGCTGCTGCCCTTCGTGCTGTATCTGCTCGATCAAAGCCTGACGTCGGAGATTTCCTTCGACTATCTGAAGGGCTTTGCATCGCACTGGTTCATCAAGCTGCTGATCCTGGCTTTGTCGTGGGCTTATCTGCACCACTTCTGCGCCGGTATCCGCCACCTGCTCATGGATTTCCACGTCGGCGTCAACAAGGAAGCCGGTCGTAAGTCTGCCGCTACCGTGCTGGCGGTCAGCCTGCCGTTGACCCTGCTGGTTGCATTGAAACTGTTTGGAGTTTTCTAGAAAATGGCAAATAACAATATCGGACCAAGGCGCTTGGTCGTCGGCGCTCATTACGGCCTGCAGGACTGGATGGCGCAACGCATCACCGCGATCGTCATGGCGGTCTACACTGTCATCATCCTGGTCGCCTTCCTGAGCGGCACGCGCTTCAGCTACGAAGGCTGGGCTGGCCTGTTTGCCCACCAGTGGTTCAAGATCGCCACCTTCGTGACCTTCCTGTCGCTGGCGTATCACGCGTGGGTCGGCATGCGCAATATCTGGATGGACTATTGCACCAAGTCGGTCGTACTGCGACTCGTATTACAAGTTGCCACCATTGCGTGGCTGATTGGTTGTGCCGGTTGGGCGGCGCAGATTATCTGGAGAGCTTAACCGTGGCAGCAACTAAATCCACCATTCCAACCCGCCGTTTCGACGCCGTCATCATCGGCGCCGGCGGTTCCGGCATGCGCGCTTCGCTGCAGCTGGCCGAAGCCGGCCTGAACGTCGCCGTGCTGTCGAAAGTATTCCCGACCCGCTCGCATACCGTTGCTGCACAAGGCGGCATTGGCGCATCGCTGGGCAACATGGCCGAGGACAGCTGGTTCTGGCACATGTTCGACACCGTCAAGGGCGGCGACTACCTGGGTGACCAGGACGCCATCGAATTCATGTGCCGCGAGGCACCGAAGGTCGTCTACGAGCTGGAACACTTCGGCATGCCGTTCGACCGTAACGCCGACGGCACCATTTACCAGCGTCCATTCGGCGGCCACACCGCCAACTTCGGTGAAAAGCCGGTGCAGCGCGCCTGTGCCGCCGCCGACCGCACCGGTCACGCGCTGCTGCACACGCTGTATCAGCGTAACGTGCGCGCCAAGACCCACTTCTTCGTCGAATGGATGGCAATCGACGTGATCCGCGACGCTGAAGGCGATATCGTCGGCGTAGTGGCGCTGGAGCTGGAAACCGGCGATGTCATGATTCTCGAAGCCAAGACCACGATTTTCGCCACTGGCGGCGCCGGCCGTATTTTTGCCGCCTCCACCAATGCCTTCATCAATACCGGTGACGGCATCGGCATGGCAGCGCGTGCCGGCCTGCCGCTGGAAGACATGGAATTCTGGCAGTTCCACCCGACCGGCGTGTCCGGCGCCGGCGTGCTGATTACCGAAGGCGTGCGCGGCGAGGGCGGTATCCTGCTGAACTCCAACGGCGAACGTTTCATGGAGCGTTACGCGCCAACCCTGAAAGACCTGGCGCCGCGTGACTTCGTGTCGCGCTCGATGGACCAGGAGATCAAGGAAGGCCGCGGCTGCGGTCCGAACAAGGACCACGTGCTGCTGGACCTGCGCCATATCGGCGCCGATACCATCCAGAAGCGCCTGCCGTCGATTCTGGAAATCGGCCACAAGTTCGCCAACGTCGACGCCACCAAGGAACCGATTCCTGTCGTGCCGACCATTCACTACCAGATGGGCGGTATTCCGACCAATATCTACGGTCAAGTGGTCGCGCCGAAGAATGGCAACCCGAATGAAATCGTCAACGGCATGTACGCCATCGGCGAGTGCTCTTGCGTGTCGGTGCACGGCGCCAACCGCCTGGGCACCAACTCCTTGCTCGATCTGGTGGTGTTCGGCCGCGCTGCCGGTAACCACATCGTTGCCAGCAACCTCAAGCAAAAGAGCCACAAGCCGCTGCCGGCCGACGCCGCCGACCTCGCGCTGTCGCGCCTGAACCGACTCGAAACCAGCACTGGCGGCGAGCGCGTGCAGGATGTCGCCAACGATATCCGCTCGACCATGCAGAAGTATTGCGGCGTGTTCCGTACCGACGACCTGCTGCAGGCCGGCGTGGTGGAAATCATGAAGCTCGACGAGCGCCGCAAGCACGTGTCGTTCAAGGACAAGTCGAAGGTGTTCAACACCGCGCGCATGGAAGCCCTGGAACTCGACAACCTGATCGAGACCGCCAAGGCCACCATCGTTTCGGCCGCCGCCCGCAAGGAATCGCGCGGCGCCCATGCGCACCGCGACTATGAAGCGCGTGACGACGCAAACTGGATGAAACACACCCTGTGGTATTCGGAAGGCAACCGCCTTGACTACAAACCGGTCGTCACCAAGCCGCTGACGGTGGATACCTTCCCACCGAAGCCTCGTACATTCTGATCCGTCGGGCGTAAAGGAAAAATTATGGCACGTACACTCAAATTTCAAATCTACCGCTACGATCCGGACAAGGATAGCAAGCCTTACATGCAAGACCTGACGGTCGAGCTGAAGGACACCGACAAGATGCTGCTGGATGCACTGCAGCGCATCAAGTCCGATGTCGACGATTCGCTGGCGCTGCGCCGTTCCTGCCGCGAAGGCGTGTGCGGCTCCGACGCCATGAACATCAATGGCAAGAACGGCCTGGCCTGCACCACCAACCTGAATGAGCTGTCCGAGCCGATCGTGCTGCGTCCGCTGCCGGGCCTGCCCGTCATCCGCGACCTGATCGTTGACATGACGCAGTTCTTCAAGCAGTATCATTCGATCAAGCCGTATCTGATGAATGACCAGATTCCGCCGGAGAAGGAGCGCCTGCAATCGCCCGCCGAGCGCGAAGAGCTCGACGGTCTGTACGAATGCATCCTGTGCGCCTGCTGCTCGACGTCCTGCCCGTCGTTCTGGTGGAACCCGGACAAGTTCGTCGGCCCGGCCGGCCTGTTGCAAGCCTACCGCTTCATCGCCGACAGCCGCGACGAAGCCACCGGCGCGCGCCTGGATAACCTGGAAGATCCGTACCGTCTGTTCCGCTGCCATTCGATCATGAATTGCGTCGATGTCTGCCCGAAGGGTCTGAACCCGACCAAGGCGATCGGCAAGATCAAGGAATTGATGGTTCGCCGCGCCGCTTAAGGCGCTCATCGATATATCACTAATGTCAGCCACACATCAATCCGATCCGATCAAGCGTGCGCGCCTGCGCTGGCGCGCGCGCCGCGGCTTGCTGGAAAACGACCTGATCATTACGCGTTTCCTGGATGCGCATGAAACCACCCTGAGCGATGAAGAGGTGGATGCGTTTTCCCGTCTGATGGAATTGGCCGACAATGCATTGATGGAATTGCTGTTGGCGCGCAAGGAGCCGGAAGGCGAAGTGGACTTGCCGCACGTTCATGCATTGCTGGTCAGGCTAAGGGCGGCCTGATCGGCCTAATGTTTGTAGTCTCGTTTTTTATTTTAACAACCGACTCACCCCCAGGTGAATTGAAGGAAGAGCCATGACCAACTCTGATAATAAAGCCACGCTGTCGTTTTCCGACGGAACCCCCTCGCTTGATCTGCCTATCTACAAGGGCACGGTTGGTCCGGATGTCATCGACATTCGCAAGTTGTATGGCGCCACCGGCAAGTTCACCTACGACCCCGGCTTCATGTCGACGGCATCTTGCAATTCCTCGATCACCTATATCGATGGCGACAAGGGCGAGTTGCTGTATCGCGGCTATCCGATCGAGCAGTTGGCCGTCAATTGCGACTTCCTGGAAACCTGCTACCTGCTGATGAACGGCGAACTGCCGACCGCTGCGCAGAAAGATAAGTTTGTTTCCACCGTCACCAGCCACACCATGGTGCACGAACAGATGCAATTCTTCTTCCGTGGTTTCCGTCGCGACGCCCACCCGATGTCGGTGCTGGTCGGTACCGTCGGCGCGCTGTCGTCGTTCTACCATGACTCGCTGGATATCTCCGACGCGCATCACCGCGAAGTGTCGGCCATCCGCCTGATCGCCAAGCTGCCGACCCTGGTTGCCATGGCATACAAGTATTCGGTCGGCCAGCCGTTCGTCTATCCGCGCAACGACCTGTCGTACAGCGCCAACTTCATGCGCATGATGTTCTCCAATCCGTGCGAGGACTACAAGGTCAATGACGTGCTGGTGCGCGCCCTGGATCGTATCCTGATCCTGCACGCCGACCACGAGCAGAACGCTTCGACCTCGACCGTGCGTCTGGCCGGCTCTTCCGGTGCCAATCCGTTCGCCTGTATCGCAGCCGGTATCGCCTGCCTGTGGGGCCCGGCACACGGCGGCGCCAACGAAGCCGCACTGACCATGCTCAAGGAAATCGGCTCGGTCGACAATATCCCGGCGTTCATTGCGCAGGTGAAGGACAAGTCCTCCGGCGTCAAGCTGATGGGCTTCGGTCACCGCGTCTACAAGAACTTCGACCCGCGCGCCAAGCTGATGCGTGAAACCTGCTACGAAGTCCTGAACGAACTGGGCCTGGAAAACGATCCGCTGTTCAAGCTGGCCATGGCGCTGGAAAAAGTGGCGCTGGAAGACGAATATTTCGTGTCGCGCAAGCTGTACCCGAACGTCGACTTCTACTCGGGTATCGTCCAATCGGCCCTGGGTATCCCGGTGTCGCTGTTCACCGGTATCTTTGCGATGGCCCGCACGGTTGGCTGGATCGCCCAGTGGAACGAAATGATTTCCGATCCGGAGCAAAAGATCGGCCGTCCGCGTCAGCTGTTCGTCGGTTCCCCGACCCGCGATGTGCCGCCGCTGGCCAAGCGCGGCTGATACGGCAGACATGTCAGGTAAAGAAACGGGCTTCGGCCCGTTTTTTTTAGGCTGTTTGCCGACGGCAGCGGGGCCAACAAGGCGGCTTCTTTATGATATGCTCTGCGCTATCCATAATTCTGGTAATCAGGTCAAAAGTCCTTCCCCACAACTTGATGTGCAATCCGCTAACCGGTCAGGCCGTGTCGCGGAAGGTTAAATTAACCCGCTAATCTCGCGAAGCGCGAAGAAAGGTGAGCAGTATGATGCAGCAGTATCGTTCCAACTCCTATCTGTTTGGAGGTAACGCGCCGTACATTGAAGAATTGTACGAGGCCTATCTTCTCAATCCCGGCGCCGTGCCCGACAACTGGCGCGCCTATTTTGATGCGATGCAGCATGTGCCGGCCGTCGATGGTTCGGACAAGCCTGACGTTGCGCACGCTCCGGTCATTGCCTCGTTTGCAGAACGCGCCAAGCAGGGCCCGATCCGTACCGTGACCGCTTCGGCCGATGTCGAAATGGGCCGCAAGCGTGTCGGCGCCACCCAGCTGATCGCCGCTTATCGCTTCCTTGGCACGCGCTGGGCCAACCTGGACCCGCTGCAACGCCAGGAGCGGCCATCGATTCCCGAGCTGGAGCCGAGCTTTTATGGCTTTGCCGATGCCGACATGGATACGGTGTTCAATGTCAGCAATACCTATTTTGGTACGGAAAACGCATCGCTGCGTGACCTGCTCAATGCCTTGCGGGATACTTATTGCCGCTCGATCGGTGCAGAATTCATGTACATCAGCGACCCGGCGCAAAAGCGCTGGTTGCAGGAACGACTGGAGTCGACCCGTTCCGCACCGAATTTTTCCAAGGAAAAGAAACAGCATATCCTTGAGCGCCTGACGGCGGCCGAAGGCCTGGAACGTTACCTGCATACCAAATACGTGGGGCAGAAGCGCTTCTCGGTGGAAGGCGGCGAAAGCTTTATTGCCTCGCTCGATGAAGCCGTTCAGCGTGCCGGCCAAAAGGGCGTGCAGGAAATCGTCATCGGCATGGCGCACCGCGGCCGTTTGAACGTGCTGGTCAATATCCTGGGCAAGGCACCAAAGGACCTGTTTTCCGAATTCGAGCACACAGCGCCGGAAGACTTGCCGGCAGGTGACGTCAAGTACCATCAGGGCTTTTCCTCCGACGTTACCACGCCAGGCGGCCCGGTTCACCTGTCGCTGGCATTCAACCCCTCGCACCTGGAAATCGTCAATCCTGTGGTCGAAGGTTCGGCCAAGGCGCGCATGGTACGCCGTGGCGACAAAAAGGGCGCGCAGGTGCTGCCGATCCTGGTGCACGGCGATGCTGCATTCGCCGGCCAGGGCGTGGTCATGGAAACCCTGAACCTGGCGCAAACCCGCGGCTACGGCACGGGCGGCACGCTGCATATCGTCATCAACAACCAGATTGGCTTTACCACGTCCGACCCGCGCGACTCGCGCTCGACGCTGTACTGCTCCGACGTCGTCAAGATGATCGAGGCGCCGGTATTGCACGTCAATGGCGACGACCCGGAAGCCGTGATCCTGGCGACCCAGATCGCGCTGGACTACCGCATGGAATTCCAGAAGGATATCGTGGTCGATATCGTCTGCTTCCGCAAGCTGGGCCACAACGAATCGGATACGCCTGCGCTGACGCAGCCGCTGATGTACAAGAAAATCGGCAAGCATCCGGGCACGCGCAAGGTGTATGCCGACAAACTGATCACCCAGGGCGCCATTCCCGCCGATGGCGGCGACGCCATGGTCGCGGCCTACCGCGCGGCGATGGATGCCGGCAAGCACACGGTCGATCCGGTCATCACCAACTACAAGAGCCAGTTTGCCGTCGACTGGATGCCCTTCCTGAACCGCAAGTGGACCGATGCCGCCGACACGGCGGTGCCGATGGTGGAGTTGCAGCGCCTTGCCACCCGCATTACCGCTGTGCCGGAAGACTTCAAGCTGCACCCGCTGGTGGAAAAAGTGCTGGGCGACCGCGCTGCGATGGGTCGCGGCGAGACTAACCTCGACTGGGGCATGGGCGAGCATCTGGCATTCGCCTCGCTGGTCTCCTCCGGCTATGCGATCCGCCTGACCGGGCAGGATGCCGGACGTGGCACCTTTACGCATCGTCATGCTGTTCTGCACGATCAGAAGCGTGAGAAATGGGATGCCGGTACCTATATCCCGCTGCAAAATGTCTCGGACAACCAGGCACGTTTCCTGGTGATCGACTCGGTGCTGTCGGAAGAGGCGGTGCTCGGCTTCGAGTACGGTTACTCCTCGGCCGAACCGAACACCCTGACCATCTGGGAGGCGCAGTTCGGCGACTTCGTCAACGGCGCGCAAGTGGTGATCGACCAGTTCATCAGCTCGGGCGAAGTGAAATGGGGCCGCGCTTCCGGTCTCGTGATGATGCTGCCGCACGGTTATGAAGGCCAGGGTCCGGAGCATTCGTCGGCACGTCCGGAACGCTTCCTGCAGCTGTGCGCCGACAACAACATGCAAGTCGTGCAGCCCAGCACTTCGGCGCAGATTTTCCATCTGCTGCGCCGCCAGATGATTCGCCTGTTCAGGAAGCCGCTGGTGATCCTGACGCCGAAATCGCTGTTGCGCAACAAGGATGCCGGCTCGCCTTTGTCGGAGCTGGCCAATGGTTCGTTCCAGACCGTGATTGGCGAAGTCGACGAGAAAATCGACGCCAAGAAAGTCAAGCGCGTGGTCGCCTGCTCCGGCAAGGTGTATTACGACCTGGTGAATGCCCGCAAGGAGCGCGGCCAGGGCGATACGGCGATCATCCGTATCGAGCAGCTGTACCCGTTCCCGCACAAGGCATTTGCCGCGGAATTGAAGAAATTCCCGAACATGGCCGAACTGGTGTGGGCGCAGGATGAGCCGCAAAACCAGGGCGCCTGGTTCCAGATCCAGCACAATATCTTCGAGAACCTCGATGATGGCCAGAAGCTTGCCTACGCAGGCCGCCCCGCCAGCGCATCGCCGGCGGTCGGTTACTACGACAAGCACTATGCGCAGCAGAAGGCGTTGCTGGAAATGGCGTTTGCCAAGCTCAAGGGCTTCGTCCTGACTAAATAACACCCGGCGGCGCGCCAGAAGCTGGCGCGCCGTCTGAACAACCCGAAACGGAGAGTTACATGGCTATTTTTGAAGTGAAAGTTCCGCAACTGTCGGAATCGGTTGCCGAGGCAACCCTGCTGCAGTGGCACAAGAAGGTCGGCGAAACCGTCGCCCGCGATGAAAACCTGATCGACATCGAAACCGACAAGGTCGTGCTGGAATTGCCGGCACCCGCCGCCGGTGTCATCACCCAGATCATCCGGGGCGATGGTTCGACCGTCGTCGCCGGTGAATTGATCGCCGTCATTGATACCGAAGCCACCGCATCGGCAGGCGCCCCTGCAGCGGCAGCACCGGCTGCTGTCGCACCGGCTGCTGCCGCTGCGGCGCCGTCGGCCGCCGGCATCGCCATGCCCGCCGCCGCCAAGATGCTGGCCGATAACCAGCTGTCGGCTTCGCAAGTGGCCGGCACCGGCAAGGATGGCCGCATCACCAAGGGTGACGTCATCGGCGCGCTGGAAAAGAAACCCGCTGCCGCACCGGCCGCGCCTGCCGCTGCCGCCAAGCCGGCCCTGCAGCAAGTCGCCGCACCGGTCAGCCTGAATCTGGGCGACCGTCCGGAAGAGCGCGTGCCGATGAGCCGCCTGCGTGCCCGCGTGGCCGAGCGCCTGCTGCAATCGCAAGCGACCAATGCCATCCTGACGACCTTCAACGAGGTCAACATGCAGCCGGTCATGGACCTGCGCAACAAGTACAAGGACAAGTTCGAGAAGGAACACGGCGTCAAGCTGGGCTTCATGTCCTTCTTCGTCAAGGCGGCCGTCGCCGCCCTGAAAAAATACCCGGTCCTGAACGCTTCGGTCGATGGCAATGACATCGTCTATCACGGCTATTTCGACATCGGTGTCGCAGTCGGTTCGCCGCGCGGCCTGGTCGTGCCGGTCCTGCGCAATGCCGATCAAATGTCGATCGCCGAGATTGAAAAGAAAATCGGCGAATTCGGCGCCAAGGCCAAGGATGGCAAGCTGACCCTGGAGGACCTGTCGGGCGGCACCTTCTCGATTTCCAATGGCGGCGTGTTCGGTTCCATGCTGTCGACCCCGATCATCAACCCGCCGCAATCGGCGATCCTCGGCATTCATGCCACCAAGGACCGTGCCGTGGTCGAGAACGGCCAGATCGTGATCCGTCCAATGAACTACTTCGCGATGTCGTATGACCATCGCATCATCGACGGCCGCGAAGCAGTGCTCGGCCTGGTGGCAATGAAGGAAGCCATGGAAGATCCGGCACGCCTGCTGCTGGACCTGTAATCGAATCGGAATCGATGGGAGGCACGCGGCTTGTCGGCAACTCCGCCGCCGCGTGCCTCTTTTTGCGTATAAGGAATAAGACAATGTCCAAAGAATTTGATGTAGTGGTGATCGGCGCCGGTCCCGGCGGGTATATCGCGGCCATCCGCGCTGCGCAGCTGGGTTTCAAGACCGCTTGTATCGATGAGTGGAAAAACGACAAGGGCGGCCCGGCACCGGGCGGCACCTGCACCAACGTTGGCTGCATACCCTCCAAGGCCTTGCTGCAATCTTCGGAGCATTACGAACATGCCGGTCACGGCTTCGCCGAGCATGGCATCGAGGTCAAGGGCCTGAGCCTGAATCTCAAGCAGATGCTTGGTCGCAAGGATAACGTCGTCAAGCAAAACAACGACGGCATCCTGTACCTGTTCAAGAAAAACAAGGTTACCTTTTTCCACGGCCGCGGTTCGTTCGAGAAGGCCGAGGGTGGCGTCTACACCATCAAGGTCGCCGGCGCTGCCGAAGAAACCATCACCGGCAAGCATGTCGTGATCGCCACCGGCTCCAATCCGCGTGCCTTGCCTGGCGCAGCCTTCGATGAAAAGCTGATCCTCTCGAACGCCGGCGCGCTGGCGATCGACGCCGTGCCGAAAAAGCTGGGCGTGATCGGTGCCGGCGTCATCGGCCTGGAAATGGGCAGCGTCTGGCGTCGCGTCGGCGCCGCAGTGACGGTGCTGGAAGCCATGCCGACCTTCCTCGGCGCAGTCGACGAGCAGATCGCCAAGGAAGCGCAAAAGCTGCTGGCCAAGCAGGGCCTGGAAGTCAGCCTGGGCGTCAAGATCGGTGCGATTACCGCCGGCAAGAAAGACGTCACCGTGGAATACGCGGATGCCGCCGGCAAGGAACACAAGGCGGTGTTCGACAAGCTGATCGTCTCGATCGGCCGCGTGCCCAACACCACGGGCCTGAATGCCGAAGGCGTTGGCCTCAAACTCGATGAGCGTGGTTTTGTCGCCGTCGACGACGATTGCAAGGCCAGCCTGCCGAACGTGTGGGCGGTGGGTGACGTGGTGCGCGGCCCGATGCTGGCACACAAGGCCGAAGAAGAGGGAGTTGCAGTTGCTGAACGTATTGCCGGCCAGCATGGTCACGTCAATTTCAACACAATTCCCTGGGTGATTTATACTTCTCCAGAGATCGCCTGGGTTGGCAAGACCGAGCAGCAGCTGAAGGCGGAAGGCGTGGCGTACAAGGCCGGCACTTTCCCTTTCCTGGCCAACGGCCGTGCGCGCGCGCTGGGCGATACTTCCGGCATGGTGAAGTTCCTGGCGGATGCGAAGACCGATGAAATCCTCGGCGTGCATATCGTCGGTCCGATGGCTTCGGAACTGATTGCCGAATCGGTGGTGGCGATGGAATTCCGGGCATCTTCGGAAGACATCGCCCGCATCTGCCATGCGCATCCTTCGCTGTCGGAAGCGACCAAGGAAGCAGCGTTGGCAGTTGACAAGCGCGCGCTGAACTTTTAAGTACGCTTGCAAGCAAGCCTGCAGGTGTGCTTGCTCCCCCATTTCGGCAGGAATGGGGGCAAAGGAGCCCATATGCGTTATCTGATTCTTGCATTGCCGCTGGCGCTGGCCGCCTGCGCGAGTATGGATGCCGGTGAAAAAAAAGGCATCACGATCGAAACCACCAGTCGCCAGCAAGTCGTGGCCGGCGCCAGCTGTGTCGTCAGTAATGGCAACGGCTCCTGGCAGGTGGTGACGCCGGCGACCGTGGATACGGGCGGCGTCAATGGCGATTTGCGCGTGGTCTGCAACAAGTCGGGTTACCGTACCTCCGAATTCCTGTTCCGGCCATCGGCCTATGCCTCTTCCGGCACCAGCCTGGGCATTGGCGTGGGCGGCGGTGGCCGGCGGGTCGGTGGCGGCGTCGGTTTTAGTCTGCCGCTCGGCGGCAATGGCGGTGGCGGCAGTTACCCGTCGCAGGTTGCCGTGGAAATGAGCCCCATGTAATGAATGCAAAGTCGATGAACGTCCAGGAATTTTATGAGCATGCGCTCAAGCAGCGCAGCTATGCGTCCGATCCGGCGCAGCTGCGCGCGGTAGCACGCCTGCAGCAGTCTTTCGATGAATGGAAGGCGTACAAGGCGACCCGCTCCAGCAAGCTCAAGCGCATGATCCGACGCCCCGAAGTGCCGCGCGGCGTTTACATGTGGGGCGGGGTCGGCCGCGGCAAGTCGTTTTTGATGGACAGCTTTTATTCTGTGGTGCCGGTGGTGCGCAAGACGCGCCTGCACTTTCACGAATTCATGCATGGCGTGCATCGCGAGCTCGATGCGCTGAGAGGGGTCGCCGACCCGCTTGATGAAGTTGCGCGCCGCATCGCCCGCAAGTACCGCCTGATCTGCTTCGACGAATTTCACGTCTCGGATATCGCCGACGCCATGATCCTGTACAACCTGCTCAAGGCCTTGTTCGAGAACGGCGTGAGCTTCGTCATGACCTCCAACTATGCGCCGGACACGCTGTACCCGGACGGTTTGCATCGCGATCGCATGTTGCCGGCGATCGCCTTGCTCAAGGAAAAGCTCGACGTGCTGAATGTCGATGCCGGCAACGATTACCGCAAGCGCTCGATGGAGCAGGTGGAAAGCTACCTGACGCCGCTGGGCGCCGCGACCGACCGCGCCTTGCGCCACGCCTTCACGGCGATCGCCGAATGCGCCGACGAGGAGCCGCACATCATCGTCGAAGCGCGCGAGATCCATACGCTGCGCCGTGCCGGCGGCGTGATCTGGTTCGATTTTGCCGCCATGTGCGGTTCGCCGCGCTCGCAAAACGATTATCTGGATATCGCCAGCCGCTTCCATACGGTGATCCTGTCGGGGATTCCGCGCATGACGGCGGCGATGGCGTCCGAAGCGCGCCGTTTCACCTGGTTGATCGACGTGTTTTACGACCGTAAGGTCAAGCTGTTGATGTCGGCCGAAGTGCCGCCCGAGGAGTTGTACACTGAAGGCACGCTGGCTACCGAATTTCATCGTACCGTTTCGCGCATCATCGAAATGCAGTCGCGCGAATACATGGAGTCGAACCGGCGCGAAATCGCCGATGCGATCGCCTGAACAACCAGACTAGGACTGTATCGACCATGGATGTCAGCGGATTTTCACGTGTCTTGAGCGCCTTGCTGCTGGGCCTGGTTCTGGCCCAGCCGGCGCTTGCACAGCAAGACAAGGCGCAGCAAGACAAGGTACTCGAGGACGCGCCGCAAGACCAGCCGCGACCACAGGCGTCGCCGGCTCCTTCGGCCGCTGCGCACAGCGTCGATGCGATGGTTGCGCGGTATCCGCAGGGAGCAATTGATACGGACGCGCTGGCAGTGCAGGCGCAAGCTGATGTCAACTACGCACGGAGCGTGCTCGCGGCGCAATTCGCGAACGCCCAGAATGCCTGCCATGGCCGCTTCTTCACCAATGCCTGCATCGACCGCGCGAAGGAGGCGCAGCGCGCCGGACTCGCTGCACTGCGGCCGGTCGAACTGGAAGCCAATGCTTATCTGCGCCAGTCACGGGTAGACCGGCGTGATCGTGCGCTGACAGAACAGCGTATCAAGGCGGAAGCGGTTGCGCAGGAACGCTTGCAGTTGCAGCCGGAGAATGAAAAAAAGGCCGCCCGCAAGGCTGAGGAGCGCGCAAGCCGGGAGCAGGAACGACAGGCCGGGCAGGCGGCCCCTGCCGGCATCGTCGACGACCGCGTGCGGCGTCACGAAGAAAAACTGCAACGCTTGCGCGAAGAAGATGCCGGCAAGGCGCAGGAGCGCGCCAGAAATATTGCTGCCTACGAGGAAAAGCAGAAGGAAGCCGCCGAGCGGCAAAAGAAGGTTGCCGAGAAAAAGGCGCAGAAGCAGCAGAAGCAGGGCGGCAATCCGGCCAGTCCAGCTGCCACCGCAGCCGGCCAGGCAGTGACCCCTGCCAAACCCTAGACTGCCCGCCCCATTTTTCCGACAGTGTAGTTGCGTTGTTCCTTTGGCAGCGTCACCAGCTTGACGATGGCCAGAGTGCAATTGTCCGCTACCGTGCCGGCCGCGCGTTCACGGGCTTTCTTGATCAGCATTTCGGAAGCCTGTCGCGGCGAATTCATTGCCAGCGCGGCACCCAGTTCGGCATCGCTGAAATAATGCCAGAGGCCGTCGGAGCACAGCAGGAAGGCGTCGCCGGCTTTCAGGCCGTCGTGCCGCCCGATGGTGATGTAGGGTTCATTGCTCGAGCTGCCCAGCACGTTGATCAAAATGTTGGACAGCTTGTGGTTTTTGGCTTCGTCGCGCGCCAGTTTGCCCTGGCTGATCAATTGTTCGACATAGGAATGGTCGGTGGTGCGTTCGGCGAAATTGGGGCCGCTGAATCGGTACAGGCGTGAATCGCCGACATGCGCCCAGATCGCGGACTTGTCGGGCGTGATTACCAGCAGTACCATGGTGCTGTGCGGTTGTTTTTCGGCCGAAAATCCGGTCAGCTTGATGATGGTGTGGACTTCATGGGCGATGATCTTCATCATCTCTTCAACCGTTTCGGTCAGCGGCGAGAAGAGTTCGAAATTCTGCCTGGCAGTGCGGATTACTTGCTCTGCAGCCATAGAGCCGCCGCTCCTGCCGCCCATGCCGTCGGCCAGCACCGCCATCATGTAACCGGGTGCCTTGGGCGCGGAAAAGAGCGCGGCGCGATCCTGTTGTTCAGACCGGTCGCCTATGTGTTGGGCCGTGCCTGCTTCAATCTTGTATTGGCTCATACGTCGGGGTGGATTACACTGCGCATTGGCAATGGGCATATAGTACGGAATATTTCTTCCATGCGCCAATGATGACGGGTGGAAATGTGAATTATTGTGAATTTTTTGTCTTAAAAGTAACAGAATGAGCAAAGCCGCCGTGGAAGATATTCAACGCCGTATCATTGAACTGGAAGTCGAGCACCGCGATCTGGATGCGGTGATCGACCTGTTGTCGCGTGCTTTGCGGCCGGAGGAGCTGCAATTGCGGCGCCTCAAAAAGCGCAAGTTACAGTTAAAAGACCATATCACATTGTTGAAAATGCAATTGATTCCTGATATCCCGGCCTGATGCGCCGCCTGATCCGAATCTCCCGGCGACGCCTCCCGCGCACCGCCTTCGCTACAGAACGACCTTGACTCAAGAAAATCCCGCACCCGCCCAAGCCGGCGTCCATGACCAGGAAGTCGAGCAACTGTTCGATGCCGGCGGCCCCTTGGGCCAGGCGGTGTCGGGGTTCCGGCCGCGCCAGTCGCAAACCGAAATGGCCCAGGCGATCGCCGAGGCCATCGCGCAGCAGGGCAGCCTGATCGCCGAAGCCGGCACCGGCACCGGCAAGACCTTCGCCTACCTGGCGCCGGCGCTGCTGTGGGGCGGCAAGGTGATCGTTTCCACTGGCACCAAGAACTTGCAGGACCAGCTGTTCCTGCGCGATATCCCGACCGTGCGCAAGGCATTGAATACCCCGGTTTCGGTGGCGCTGCTGAAGGGCCGCGCCAATTACCTCTGTCACTTTCATCTTGAACGCACCTTGCAGAACGGTCGCCTGACCGCGCGCGAAGATGTCGGCTACCTGCGTGAGATTTCGCGCTTCGCCAAGACCACCAGCACCGGCGACAAGGCGGAGCTGGCGCGGGTGCCGGAAACCGCCCTGGTGTGGAACCTGGTGACTTCTACCCGCGATACCTGCATGGGTGCCGAATGCCAGTATTACCAGGATTGCTTCGTCATGAAGGCACGCCGCGAGGCGCAGCAGGCCGATGTGGTGGTGGTCAACCACCATTTGTTCTTCGCCGACGTGGCGCTGAAGGATACCGGTATCGCCGAATTGCTGCCCTCGGCCAATACCATCGTTTTCGACGAGGCGCACCAGTTGCCGGAAACCGCATCGCTGTTCTTTGGCGAGACGGTCTCGACTGCGCAAGTGCTGGAGTTGTGCCGCGATGTGCTGGCCGAAGGCCTGGCGCATGCGCGCGACGGCGCCGCATGGCCGCAAGTGGTGGCGCCGGTCGAGCGTGCCGCGCGTGATTTGCGGCTGGCCTTTTCGCAGGATATCGTGCGCCTGGCAGTTGGCCAGATCGCGCCGTCCAGCCCGTTTTTCCCGGCGCTGGACAAGCTCATGTCGGAACTCGAGGGCATGATCGTGGTGCTGCAGGCGCAGTCCGAACGCGCCGAAACCATCGAGCAGTGCCGCGTGCGTGCGCACGAGCTGTCGGCCAAACTGATGGCCTGGAAAAGCGCCAGCGGCGCGGCGCCCGCCCAGGTGGAGGAAGAACAGCAGGCGGTGCTGTGGGTGGAAGCCTTTTCGACATCCCTGCAATTGCACAAGACGCCGCTATCGATCGCCCCGGTATTCTCGAAGCAGCGCGAAGGCACGCCGCGCGCCTGGATATTTACCTCGGCGACGCTGGCGGTGAAAAATGATTTCCAGCATTACACCTCGCAAATGGGCTTGCACGATGCCCCGGCCCGCACCTGGCCGAGCCCGTTCGACTACGGCAAACAAGCCTTGCTGTACGTGCCCGACGGCCTGCCGCAGCCAAACTCGCCCGGCTACACCGATGCGGTGGTCGACATGGCGCTGCCGCTGATCGAAGCCGCCGGCGGCCGCACCTTCCTGTTGTGCACCACCATCCGCGCGGTCAACCGCGCCGCCGAACGCCTGCGCGCCGAATTCGAGGCGCGCAATCTGCCATTCCCGCTGCTGGTGCAGGGCGAAGCCGGCCGCACCGAATTGCTGGAGCGTTTCCGCAGCGCCGGCAATGCCGTGCTGATCGGCAGCCAGAGTTTCTGGGAAGGGGTGGACGTGCGCGGCGACGCCTTGTCGCTGGTAATCATCGACAAGCTGCCGTTCGCGCCGCCGGACGACCCGGTGCTGGCCGCGCGCATCGAGGCGCTGGAGCGGCGCGGCCTGAACGGCTTTGTCCACCACCAGTTGCCGGAAGCGGTGATCACCCTGAAGCAGGGCGCCGGCCGCCTGATCCGCGATGAAACCGACCGCGGCGTGCTGGTGATCTGCGACCCCAGGCTGATTTCCAAACCGTATGGCCGGCGCATCTGGCAAAGCCTGCCGCCGTTCAAGCGCACCCGTGTCGCCGCGGATGTCCTGGCATTTTTCAACGAGCCTGCAGGCATTGGTCATACGCACTGAATTTTTTGAGGAGCTTCATGGCTACACCGATTTCCCTGTTGCCGATACGACGTGCCGACCTGTCGGTAGGGTTGCGGCTTGGGCGGCCAGTGTACGATTGGCACGGCACATTGTTGCTGGCGGCCGGCACCGTGATCGAGTCGCAAGGACAGCTCGATAAACTCCTGCAAACCGGTTTTATGGAAGAATCGAATTGGGGGGCGGCCGCGCCTTCCGGCGTTTCCGCGCCTCCCCGGAGCAAGGTGCGGGTGGCTTCCAGCGCGACCGAAGCTGCCACGGATGCTGCCGCGAAGGAAACGATCGTCCGCATGGAGGACGTGCACTGGGCCGTTGGCGAAGCCATGACCTTGCAAGCACACGACAAGCCTTCGCTGCGCTATCCAATCCAGCTGATCGGTTTCATCAAGCATCGCATGCTGTTCGTCAGCGCGCCCACGGTGGATGGCAAGTTCGAACTGATCCGCGAGGGCCAGACTTTCGTGGCCCGGGCGTTCTCCGGGAAAAAGGCTTATGCCTTCACGGCAGCCGCTCTCAAGTCGGTGCATTCGCCGCATCCCTATCTCCTGCTTGCTTATCCGCGTGAAGTGCGCTGTACCGTGGTGCGCCAGAGCGCGCGCGTGCAAGTCAGGCTGATTGCTGCGGTGGCGCTGGGCAGGCCGGAAAGAATGGCTGCCGGCACCATTACTGACCTCAGCACGGGCGGTGCATCGGTTATTTCGAAAGAGCCGCTGGGCGTCAAGGGCGAAACCGGCACGATCAAGTTCAAGGTACATGCCGCCGAAGCGGACGCTTATCCCAACATCCGCTTCATTTTGCGTTCCGTGGTGCAGGATGAGGGGGGCGAAGGGTTCCGGCAGGGATTGGAATTCGTTGACGTGCCTGCGCATGAGCGCTTGATCCTGTCGGCGTTCGTCCATCAGGGCCTGGTGGCGTAATTTCATCGCATGTTAATCGGCGCCTGAGATTGCTTCAGGTAAAATCCGCTTATGAAAATTCTTGTCAGTAACGACGACGGTTACCTTGCCCCCGGCATCATTGCCCTGGCCGATGCCCTGGCGTCGATCGCGGAAATCACCGTGGTGGCGCCTGACAGCAACCGTTCAGGCTCTTCGAATTCGCTGACCCTGGACCGGCCGCTATCGGTATACAGGGCTGCCAATGGTTTTTATTTTGTCAACGGCACCCCTTCGGATTGCGTGCACGTGGCGCTGACCGGGCTGATTGCCGACAAGCCGGACCTGGTCGTCTCCGGCATCAACCAGGGCCAGAACATGGGTGACGATACGTTGTATTCGGGTACCGTGGCCGCCGCCACCGAAGGCTATCTGTTCGGCATTCCTTCGATCGCCTTTTCACAGGTGGAAAAGGGCTGGAAAGAGCTCGATGCAGCCGCTCGCAAGGCCAGGGAAATCGTGCAGCGGCGCTTCGATGCGCTGCAAAAGCCGTATCTCCTGAACGTCAATATTCCCAACCTGCCTTATGACAAGCTTGGCAAGATCGTGCCGACGCGGCTCGGCAAGCGGCATCAATCCGAGGCCGTGATCCGCACGCAGGATCCGCATGGGCGCGAGATTTTCTGGATTGGCCCGGCCGGCGCCGCCCGCGATGCCGGCGAGGGCACCGATTTCCACGCGACCGCAGCCGGCAATGTCTCCATTACGCCGCTGCAGATCGATCTTACCCATGCCGCGCAACTCGATGCGCTGGCCAGGGCTTGCCATGACTGACAAGGGCAAGCGTTTTCCGCTGTCCCTGTCTGCACTAGTGGAAAAGCCGGGGTCGGCGGCGCTCCGGCCAGGGGCGGCGGTATCGCGCCAGACCGCCACCCGTAACGCCGCCCAGCATTGCATGCGGGACGCACTCGCTGCAGCGGCGCCCAGGACGATGGCCGCAGGAGCGCTTGCACCCGCGGCGCCTTCATCCAAGTCCGCAGGTCCGGCCAATCCCGCTGTTTCGACAGGCGCCGGAAAATCGACGGCTGCTGCCGCGCCAGCCAGTGCGCGCGCGGTGCCGCTGGTGTCCGAAGGGGTACGCAAGGCGATGGTCGAGCGCGTGGCAAAACAGGGCGTGCGCGACCCCATGGTGCTGGCGGCCATGCTGGAAGTGCCGCGACATTTGTTCATGGAGCCGGCGCTGGCCAGCCAGGCCTATATCGATGCCTCGCTGCCGATCGGCTATCATCAAACCATTTCCCAGCCTTATATTGTGGCGCGCATGATCGAAGTCATGCGCGACAACCGCAATCGCGGCGCCTTGGGCCGGGTGCTGGAGATCGGCACCGGCTGTGGCTATCAGGCTGCCGTATTGTCGCTGGTGGCAAAGGATGTGTTTTCGATCGAGCGCATCAAGCCCCTGCACGAGCTGGCGAAATCCAATCTGCGGCCGATGCGCATCGCCAATATCCGCCTGCATTACGGCGATGGTATGCTTGGCCTGCCGCAGGCGGGGCCTTTTGACGGCATCATCCTGGCCGCGGCCGGACTCGAAGTGCCGCAAGCCCTGCTGGCACAATTGACAATCGGCGGCCGGCTGGTCGCGCCGGTCGGCGAGCGGCACCAGGTGCTGCAGCTGGTCGAGCGCACCGGCCCGGCGGAATGGGCCAGTACCACGCTGGAGGCTTGCCACTTCGTGCCGCTGCGTCCCGGCACCGTATGAAGGGAGTGCTTTTGCAAACAATGAAACTGAAGAGAAACGAAAAAATGCGTCTGGTTTTACCAATTACGCTGGCGGTCCTGCTGGCGGCATGCAGCACGCCGCGCCCGCCGGCCCCCATTGTCGACAGGACCCCGCGTCCTGACAGCCGTGCCGCCACGACGGCGAGCGCCGGCGCCCGGCAGATGGACAGCCATGGCAATTACGCGGTAAGAAAAGGCGATACCCTGTTCCAGATATCCCAGGATTTCGGCCAGAACGTGCGCGACCTGGTGAGCTGGAACAATCTGGCCAATGCCAATGACATCCAGGTCGGCCAGCTCTTGCGCGTGGCGCCGGCAGGCGCAGTTGGTGCAGTTGGCGCACCGTCCGCCGGGGTGCCCAGCACCGGCGCCGCAGCAGTGCCGGCGATCGAGGTCCGGCCGCTGAACGCGTCGCCGTCGGTGTCTGCGGCGCCGCCGGTCTCTGCAGCCAACGTACCCAACAAGACCGCGCCGCGGGGCGACAAACAAGCTTATTCCGAAACCGCCCTGGCCGAGCTGCAAAAGCCTGACAGCGCCACGCCGGCAAGCGCGCCGGCCCCGGCTCCGGCCCCGGCCGCGGCGTCCCCGAGCGCAGCCAGGCCGGTAGAAAAAGCCGCAGACAAGCCCATCGTCGCCGCCGTGAATCAGGAAGACGCCGGCATTTCCTGGATATGGCCGACCGACGGCAGGATCGTCGGCAGCTTCGACGGCACCAAGAAGGGCATCGATATCGGCGGCAAGTCCGGCCAGCCCGTGGTGGCTGCCGCCGGCGGCAAGGTGATGTATGCTGGCAGCGGCATTCGTGGTTATGGCAATCTTGTCATCGTTAAACATACCAATAACCTGCTTTCGGCCTATGCCCACAACAAAACCATCCTGGTCAAGGAGGGTCAAACTGTCGGCAAAGGCGACAGGATCGCGGAAATGGGCAATACTGATGCCGATGCGGTCAAGCTTCACTTTGAGATTCGTCAGCAAGGAAAACCGGTCGATCCTGCAAAATTCCTCCCTAGCCGATAAATGACACGAAACCCTCGCCCCCCGCTGGATGATGAAATGCTCACGGATGACGCCTCCGACATGCCCATTGAGCTCGCAGACCAGCGCACAGGGGAGGGGCCCGACGAGGAGCTTGCCGCCGTTCGCACGGCCGAAGTCGACAGCGTCGATGAACTCAAGACGGTGCTGGCTGCCGAGCTGTCCACCGACACCACGCAGCATTACCTGAACCAGATCGGCGCGCGGCCGCTGCTGACGGTGGCCGAAGAAGTGCATTACGCGACCCTGGCCAAGCAGGGCAACTTCGAGGCGCGTCAGAAAATGATCGAGCATAACCTGCGCCTCGTGGTGTCGATCGCCAAGCATTACATCAACCGCGGCGTGGTGCTGCTCGACCTGATCGAGGAGGGCAACCTCGGCCTGATGCGCGCCATCGACAAGTTCGAGCCGGAGCGGGGCTTTCGCTTTTCCACCTATGCCACCTGGTGGATCCGCCAGAGCATCGAGCGCGCCATCATGAACCAGGCGCGCACGGTGCGGCTGCCGGTGCACATGGTGCGCGAGCTGAACCAGATCCTGCGCGCCAAGTATCATCTGGAAGCACAGCACCGCGACGGCAAGGATGCCAGCGCCGAAGACATCGCCCACCTGGTCGACCGGCCCGTGGAAGACGTGCAGGACATCCTCGCCTTGTCCGAGCACGCCACCTCGCTCGACGCCCCGCTGGACAGCGATCCGCAGGCCAGCCTGATGGACATGCTGCCCGGCGACAGTGCCGACGGCCCCGATTCGCGCGCCGAACTGGGTGAAATGGTGGCCAAGGTGCGCGACTGGCTGGGCAAGCTGCCCGACAAGCAGCGCATCGTCATCCTGCGCCGCTTCGGCCTGGACAACGACGATCCCGCCACGCTGGAAGAACTGGCCGAGGAAATGGGCGTCACCCGCGAGCGGGTGCGCCAGATCCAGCAGGAAGCCCTGATCAAACTGAAACGCGCACTGACCTCCAACGGGGTTGGAAAGGATGCCCTGTTGTGACCCCGATCATGGTATTCGACATCGAGACCATTCCCGATGTCGATGGCTTGCGCCGCCTGCATGGCCATGCGGCCGAAATGAGCGACGCCGCAGTGGCGGAACTGGCCTTTGCCGCCCGCCGCGAAAAGACCGGCGCGGATTTCCTGCAGCACCACCTGCATCGGGTCGCGGCGATTTCCTGCGTGTTCCGCGACGACGAGGGCTTCCGGGTGCGCTCGCTGGGCAGCCTGGAAGACGGCGAAGCAAAGCTGGTGAACGATTTCTTCCGCGTGATCGACCGTTACACGCCGCAGCTGGTGTCCTGGAACGGCGGCGGCTTCGACTTGCCGGTGCTGCACTACCGCGCCATGCTCAACGGCGTGACAGCTTCGCGCTACTGGGAAATGGGCAACGAGGACCGCGATTTCAAGTGGAACAATTACCTGAGCCGCTACCACACCCGCCACCTCGACCTGATGGACCTGCTGGCCATGTACACCGGCCGCGCCAATGCGCCGCTGGACGACCTCGCCAAGCTGTGCGGCTTTCCCGGCAAGCTGGGGGTCGACGGATCGCAGGTCTGGAACCTGTGCCGGGACGGGCGCCTGAAGGAAATCCGCGACTACTGCGAAACCGACGTGGTCAATACCTACCTGGTGTATTGCCGCTTTCAGTTGATGCGCGGCGAATTGAGCCGCGATGGCTACGCCGCCGAGATGGAACTGGTGCGCTCGTCCCTGTCCAGGCTCGACAGCCCGCACTGGCGCGAATACCTGGACGCCTGGCCAGGCGAATAAGCCTCTCTGTCCCCGCCATGTCCGCACCGGCGCTGATGCCGGCGCGGGCGGATTGCTTTATCATGTCGGGCCATTCTGCGCCAGGTCACGGCTTCACGACGGCGCCCCTTAATCCAGTTTTTGCCGGTTTTATCCTATGCAGTCCAATATCATCGAAATCGAATCCCTCGACATGGAAGGCCGCGGCGTCGGCCACCTGGCCAACGAAGACGGCACTCCCGGGAAAGTCATTTTCGTCGAAGGCGCCTTGCCGGGCGAGCGCGTCACTTACCAGACCTTCCGCAAGAAGCCCAAGTGGGAAGCCGCCACCATGGTCGAGCTGCTGCGCGAATCGTCGCTGCGCGTCAAGCCGAAATGCCAGTACTTTGGCATCTGTGGCGGCTGCTCGATGCAGCATCTCGAACCTGCGGCGCAAGTAGCGATCAAGCAGCGCGTGCTGGAAGACAACCTGAAACACCTGGGCAAGGTGCAGGCGTCGATGATGCTGCGCCCCATCTACGGGCCGACCTGGGGCTACCGCTTCCGCGCCCGCATTTCGGTAAAAAATGTCGTCAAGAAGGGCGGGGTGCTGGTCGGCTTCCATGAGCGGCGCTCCAGCTTCGTTGCCGACATGAAAACCTGCGACATCCTGCCGCCGAATGTTTCGGCGCTGCTGGTGCCGCTGCGTGGCCTGGTGGCGTCGTTGTCGATTCCCGAGGGCATACCCCAGCTTGAGCTGGCGGTCGGCGCCGGCGAGCATGAAAACGTCACGGTGCTGGTGATGCGCAACATGGCGCCGCTCACCGCCGATGACGAGGCAAAGCTGAAAGCCTTTGCCGACCAGCACGCGATCCACTGGTGGCTGCAGCCCAAGGGGCCCGACACGGCCTATCCCTTTTATCCGGCCGATTCGCAACTGGAGTATGTCCTGCCGGAATTCGGCATCCACATGCCGTTCAGGCCGACCGATTTCACCCAGGTCAACCACCAGATCAACCGCGTGCTGGTGTCGCGCGCCCTGCGCCTGCTGGACGTGCAGCCGCAAGACCGGGTCGCCGACCTGTTCTGCGGCATCGGCAACTTCACCCTGCCGCTGGCGACCCAGGCGCGCGAAGTAATGGGTATCGAAGGCAGCACTGCGCTGACCGAGCGCGCCTTGCAGAATGCCGAATTCAACGGTCTGGCGGCGAGAACCACTTTCCAGTGCCGCAACCTGTTCGAAATCAGTGCCGAAGATGTGGCAGCCTTGGGCAAGTTCGACCGCATGCTGGTCGACCCGCCGCGCGAAGGCGCGCACGCATTGTCGCTGGCGCTGGCTGAACTGGCCAGGACGCAGCCGGACATGCTGCCGAAACGGATCGTGTATGTTTCCTGCAATCCGGCCACGCTGGCGCGCGACGCCGGCATCCTGGTGCATGAGGCAGGCTATGTGCTGCAAAAGGCGGGGGTGGTCAACATGTTCCCGCATACGGCGCATGTGGAATCGATTGCGGTGTTTGATTTGCCGGAACGGCATTGGCGACTCCCGGAAGCGTGAAGGATTTCCAATTGGAAAATTGCCGGATATCATGACGGTTTAGCCCAGCAATGTCGGTGGGTTCAAGCTTGGGAAAGTTGAATAAAATGCACGTCGGCAAGTTCATCAAACTTTTGAGCATTTGTGGCGCGATTCTTGGTCTGTCGGCTTGTGCAACAGGTGTGACCCAGCGCAATGAGGATCCGAAGGAATGGGCATTGAATGCGATGGTGGAGGCGAGGAAGTTTTATACCTCGGGAAAAACCGTCGAAGAATACGTGCGGGGCAAGGCGGACGGCGACGACAAAAGCATCTACGCTTATTACCTTTGTTCCGGCTTCATCGAAGCGGGCGACCAGATCCGCGCCGAACAGTGCATCGGCATGTACAAGCAAAAAACGCAGGCATTGGCGAACGATAAAACCAAATCCATGGCCGCCGCCGGTTTCAGCAACAGCCTGGAGCAGCTGCAAATCCAGTACAACCAGCTGTTGCTGGAGCAGGGCCGCTACAAGGAGGTAGTCGCCAACCTCATGCCTTACGTCCAGCGTGAAGCGACCATGTTCTCCTTTAGCGGGGAAAAAAACCGGAATTTCATCAGCCGGGCAATCGCGGCGCCGATACTCGCCAGAGCCCAGCGCAACATGGGCGGCATCGAGCCGGTTGTCAAACAAGCGCTGGAAGACTACGTGTCGTTCATCCGCCTGCCCTCGCGCATCATGAATCCGCGCGGCGGCGCGGTGGTGGCAGCCGAGACGGAATTTTTGCTTGGCCGATATGAAGCCTGTTATCAGACGATCCCGCGCTCGGCCGTCGGCCTCGATGTGGGCTTGATCAAGCTGTTCAGCGCGCCCTTGAACCAGCTTTACGAAGGCGGGGCGGACGCCATGGAGCGCGTCGCGAACTTGTATTACCTGCGCCTGCAAGCCTTGTGCGCCTATGAGAGCGGCAAGCTGGAGGAGGCGAAGCAGACTTACCTGGAACTGCTGCAGTTGGAGGACACGAAATACCTCATGGGCCTGCAGCGCCTGGCGAATTACCATCTCGGGCGCATCGATTACGCTAAGGGCGACAAGGAATCGGCCATCGCGTACTGGAAGGCCGCAATTGCCGCCCTGGAAGCCGAGCGGGCTGCGATCGATTCCGAGGCGGGCCGCATGGGCTATGTCACCAGCAAATCCGAAATGTATGCGCTGCTGATCGATGAGCTGGTCGCGCGCGGGCGCGATGCCGAAGCCTTCGAATACGCCGAACGCGCCAAGTCGAGGGCGCTGGTGGACATGCTCGGCACCAAGCTGTCGGCATCCGGCCAAGGCAAGCCGGGCGCTTTTTCGCAATCCCTGCAGGAGCTGCAAATGTCCGACGCCGCGGAAAATTTCTTGCGGCCGACGCTGACTGCCGGCGCCAGCCGGACCGCGAATCTGCGGCAGAACATCGTCCGCGGCAATCCGCATCTGGGATCCCTGATTTCCGTCGCGTCGCTGCCGGCGGCACAAGTGCAAAGTCAACTGAAAGCCGGGGAAACCGTCATCGAGTACTTCGGCGAAGGGGAAAGGCTGTTCGCCTTCGTGGTCACGAAAAAGGCGATCAAGGCGCTGAAGCTGGACGCGAAACCGGCGCTGGCGCATGCGAAAAATTTCAGGAAAAGCATCACCGACCCCAAGAGCAAGGACTACCTGGCAAATGGCAAAAAACTGTTCGACGCGATCATGGCACCGGCATTGTCGTTCGCGGACAAGGGGCCTCTGACCATCATTCCTCATGGCGCCCTGCATTACATACCGTTTGCCGCACTCCACGATGGTCGGGCCTATCTGGTCAATAATGCCGAACTACGGGTATTGCCGAGCGCGTCGGTTCTTCCCTTCCTTGGCAAGAACGCGAGTCCCAAAAACAGCGATCTGCTCGTGCTGGGCAATCCCGACCTTGGCGATCGCAGCCTTGATTTGCCCGGCGCCGAAGAAGAGGCAAAACTGCTTTCCAGGTTAAATGCGCGATCCAAACTGCTGTTAAGAAAGCAGGCTTCCGAAACTGCCTTAAGAAAGCTCGGGCCGCAGCATCGGGAAATTCATTTCGCCATGCATGGGAAATTTGCCTCCGACAATCCTCTATCATCCGGCTTGTACATGTCGGCGGATGCGGAAAACGATGGCTTGCTGACGGTAGGGGAGCTTTACGATTTGCAGCTCAATGTGGATCTGGTGGTCCTGTCCGCATGTGAAACCGCGCTTGGCGACGCCTCTCGCGGGGATGATGTGGTTGGCCTGAACCGCGGTTTTCTATACGCCGGCGCCAGTTCGATCGTCTCTTCCCTGTGGGAAGTCGATGACCAGGCGACGCGCGATCTGATGCTCGGTTTTTATCAAAACCGGACCGGGTCCGGCAAGGCCGCCGCGCTCAGACGTGCGCAACTGAAAATCATTGGCAAGTATCCGCATCCTTACTATTGGGCCGCGTTTCAGATCAGCGGCGTGTTCTGAACGGCAGGGCATTCCTGCTTCTTGCCGCCGTCGTCAGCGCTTGCCCGCCAGCTGGAAGGCCGCCCAGTAATAGGGGTGGGGGTATTTCGCCTTGACTGCCCGCTGCGCCTTCAGCAGGGCATCGGACTTGGCGGAGACGCCGACTTCCTTGTAGAAGCGGGTCATCATCTCGTAGGTCGCCTGGTCATCGACTTCCCACAGGCTGGCGATGATGCTGGCGGCGCCGGCATAGAAGAACCCGCGGGTCAGGCCAATGACGTCGTCGCCGTTGTCGATTTTCCCGAGCCCGGTTTCGCAGGCGCTCAGGGTGACCAGGTCCGCATTTAATTCGAGCGAATACAGTTCGTCGACGGTGAGCGTGCCGGTTTCCATGGCGCTGCCTTTTTTTTCCGGCGCGAGGAACAGTCCCGACTGCAGCGGCTGCTCCGGATTGAACTTGCCATGGCTGGCGAAATGAATCCAGGCGTATTGGGCGCCTTCCGACTTCACGACGGATTTGGTAGCGGCGCCGCGCAGCAAGACTTTGGCATCCGGATGCAGACGGGCGATTTCGGCAGCCTCCTTTTGTGCGCCCGGCAGGTCCAGTTGCGGATTGCCGAGGTCCGGATTGCCCAGCACCAGCAAGCCCTTGCCGGAGGTTTTGCGTCCGTTCAGAAACTTGAGCATGCTGGCGCTGGGCAAGAGGCGGATGCTGTAGCGATCGACCAGGAATTCCTTGCTAGCGGCGAGTGCATTGAAGGGCAGGTAATGCAGCACGCCGTGCGGGACGATCAAAAGCTTGCCCTCCTTCGGCAGGCCGAGCGGCGCCAGCAGGCGCGCGTACAGCTGGCTGCCGAGCGCGTGAAAGTCGCGCGACTGCGGGTTTTGCACTGCTGCGCGCATGCGTCGTGCCTGTTCGGCCAGGCCGGTACCGTCGAGGCGGACCGCGCGCAAGGCGCCTTGCGTCGCAACGAAGGCGTACAGGTCGCGGCCGAAGTAATAGAATTCGACCAGCGTTTCATCGGGCTGCAGCAGGCCGCGCAGTTCCGCTTCGCCGATGCCACTGACCGTCACCAGCGAAGCCAGTTCCGGATCCGCCTTGCGCAGCCGCTCGGATGCGGCCGCCATGCTGCGGCGGACTTGCTGCTGCCGTTCAAGCTGCTGTGCGGTCGCGCTCAGGCGATCGGGGACCGACAGCGCCGCGTTCAGCCGCGTCATTTCCGCCAGCGAGGCGCCGGCAGTCGTGGACTGGCCGAAATTTTCTTTCGAGGCGAGCATGTCCACCAGGGCGCGCGCCTTGGCGCGTTCGGCGAGTTCGAAGGCTTCGCCATCGCGTCTGGCGCGGATCAGCGCGCCGATCAGATGGCTGTAGATGGCCTGCTTGTCGCCGACGAAGCCGATCTTGCCGGCATCGCTGCGGATGGTCGAGCGCTCCTGTTCGATGACTTCGACCGCCTGCCGGTAATAGCGGATGGCGTCGGCCGGCTTGCCGTCCTTTTCGGCGATGCGGCCGCGGTTGAACAGGCCGGTCCAGTAAGTATCCCCTTGCGTGCTGAAACGCGGGTGGGTGAGGGCGGCATCGTAACTGGCGCGCGCATCATCGATGCGTCCCAGTTCCAGCAGCACGGCGCCGCGGCTTGCGGCTTCGGCGGCGCGCATGTACGACACGCTATCCTCGCCGAACTTCCCGGGTTGCGCATAGAAATTCTGCACCATCGGGCTGCCTGCAAATTTTTCGGTTTCCTCCAGCGCTAGCGCGTAGTCTTTCGTCAGCATATAAATTTCGGCAAGCCAGTGATGCTTCATGTCAGCCACGGCGGCATCCTGTGCCGTGGGAACATGAGCGGCAAGCCGCTTTGCCGTATTGCGGGCATTTGCGATGTCGCCTGAAGCTGCATAGACGATGCCAAGCTTGCCAAGTGAATGCACATCGATGTCCTTCGGGTCTTTCATTGCCATCAGCAAGGCATCGATCGCCCTGCGGTAGTCGCCGACCTGGCGATAGCCTTCCGCGAAGACCTGATAGATCGTGGCCGAGAAATCTTGCCGGATGCCGGAACCGTAATCGAACATGAAGACGCCGTTGACGGCGCGCGTGCGCAGTTTGTCGAAGCAGTCCGTCATCTTGCCGAACTGGCGCGCATCGCTATAGGCGGTGCAGAGGTGAAAAAGAATGTCGGTCTTCAGTTCGCCTTTTGCCGCAAACGATTCCAGATGCGCGACGTTTTCGGCGTGGAGGCCCATGCCTTTCAGCTCGCCCATCTTCATGAGATCGCTGTGGCTCAATTCGACTGTCTGTGATTTGCCATTCGCTGGATTCTGCGGGCTTTGGGCCGACGCCCAGCCAGCGAGCAGCGAAAGCATCAGGGTTGCCAGAGCGCTTGTCGGTTTCATGAGTATGGCCCGGTCAATTGCGGCGCACTTCGACGCGCCGGTTGATTTCGTCATCCGCCTGATCCGGATTCAGCAGGCGGTCGAAGCCGAAGCCGAGTATCACCAGGCGCTCGCGCGCGATGCCATGCCGTTTCGCCAGATAGTCGCCGACCGCGGCCGCGCGTTCGCAGGACAGGCGCTTGTTGTAGTCGCCATTTCCCTGCCTGTCGGTATGGCCGGCGATGACGAAGGTCTCGGTGCGAAGTTCAGGGCTCTTGAGCGCCTGTCCCAGCGCATCGAGCATCTGCTCGGCATCCGCGGACAGCTTCGATGAATCCAGCGCGAAACGCACGTTCAGGTCGACCTTGGGCGCATCGGTGACATACAAGGCCCGGGTTTTCCCGGCGCCACGCGTGCCTGCGAGTGCATTGCCCGGTGTGTCGCACAGCGCGGTGGTGGCATCCGGCAGTTTTGCGTCGGGGCGGATCAGGGCCCTGGTGCGGCGTGCAGGAGCCTGGCCATCCGGCATCGGCTTTGCCAGTGCTTCGATCAGTTCCTGCGCAGACGGCGCATCCAGGCGGCTTTGCGCATGCGCAGGCAGCGACGGCAATGCCAGCGTCGCCATCATCGCGGCAAGAGTGCCGATACGGCGCGGTAAAAAGCGAAAACCCGCACGGGGGGGCATGGAGGGCGAATGCATCAACTTCTCCACGCGTCTAGTTGACTTCAATGATCGGCAGCACGGCGCTGGCGCCGATGCGTCCCGGCGCACTGGCCCCTTGCCCCATTCCGACTACGGCCAGGTTACGTACTGCGCGTGTGCTGGCGGCAGTTGAACGGAAAGGCGTACTGGCGATTTCCGTCATGCCGGCGCCGAATTCGCGCGGCGTCTCCGACAGGATCGCCATGACATAACTGGTACCGGCCGGGCCTGCAGCCTGGATGCCCCAGGATGGGCGCGGCAGCAGCGTGGTGCCCGCCTGGACATGATTGTTGGCGTCGCGGCTGTTGGGGAACAGAAGGTCGAAGGATTTGCCGTCCGAGCCTACATGCAGCAGGTAGAGATAGCCACTCTGGTTCGTGGTCACCGAGAGGTCGAGGTAATCCCGACCGATCTTCATGCTGGGCTTGGCGCTGCGCAATTGCACGCGCATGTTTGGCGAGGCCTGCTGGCGCAGGTTTTCCAGCGCAGCCAGTGCATTGGCTGCGCCGTCAGCGGACGCCGCGGCGGCGCCGGCAGTGCCGCCCTGCGCCGGCATGGCGGAATGGGCGAAGGCCAGCGGCAGGTCGGCGTTGCCGACCAGTGTGATGGTTTGGTTGTAGTTATTGTTGCGAATCCATTCCTGTGCGCAACGCTGCAGTTCGCGTCCGGTCAGCATGCCGCTGCGGTCGGCGTCCGCGCGCGCATCCAGGCAACTGGACCAGGCGACCGTGGCGGAACTGCCACGTGAGGTTGCAAACGCTACCTCATTGTCGGCGGCAGCGGCGATGTAGAGGAAATTGGCACCCGCCTTAGCGGCTGTCGGTACCAGGTTGCGCGTCATCTTTGCATTGATCGCATTGCCGCACTGGTAATTCGCGGTGTTCGTCACATCCTTCCAGGTTTTTGCCTTGCGATCGGGATCGGCATGGATGTCGCGACTCTTGGTGGCCTGTCCGCCCGAGAAACAGGAGTCATTCAGCATCACGACCTGTCCCGCTTTTGCCGCGAGTTGCTTGAGCGTCGTCTCTAGTTCAATGTCATCAAAGGTGCTCATGTCATGCGTCACCATGCCTTCGGAACATTTGCCAGCCCCGCGCGAGGACCTTTGCGAGCCGTGTCCGGAGTAGTAGATGAAGACATTGTCACCCTGCGCAATGCGCGTCGTCAGCGTCGCCAGCGTCGCTTGCAACCCGTGCTGGGACAGCTGGCTATCCTTGTGGTCGAGGATGTTCGGTTCCTGCACGCCCATGGATTGCGCAATCTTGCGCGCCATGCGGGCATCCAGATCGATTCCCGGCAGCGATGCATTCGGATTACTGTAATTCCCGATTGTCAAGATCAGGGCATAGTTCTCGGCATGCAGCGGCGCTGCCGCGAGGGCACCGAGTGCAGCCAATCCGAAGGGGGCGATGTGTCGCTTCAGTGAAGTCAATTTCATTCCGGTTCCAGTCGTGTCGTCGAGGAAAAGCGGCGGCTCAATTGCCGTGCCGCAGGACCAGGATCTGGCTCAGTCCAAGATAGGCGCCGTTTTGCGCCAGTTGCGAATAGGCGGTCGCTTCCGGCATGTCCTGGCGATACACGGGCTGGCGGTTCAGTTCCTGGTTGGTAGCCTGCGGATGGCGGACGTTCAGCGATAGCAGTTCGAGGCCGGTCTTGCCTTCGAAAGTAAAGTATTCGCTGGCGCCCAGGGGCAGCATGGCCACTTCGCCGGCCTTGATCCGTACGACCTGGTCGGCGCGGGCCGGATAAAGCTGGCCGGCCCAGCTTGGCGGATGGCTGAACACGCCCTCCGGGCTGACCGTGCCCGGCTGGGCGCGCAACGCGTCCAGTGACACGATCGCATCGAAGGTGCTGACCAGCCGTAATTTGAAGCGCTCGCCGGTGCGGAACGCTGCCACCAGCGAACGGGTTTCGGTCACGCGGTTCTGGCTATCGAGCATCATGGCCGATACCGTTACGCCCTGATAATTTGCCCTGCCGTCCCATGGTTTATTGGGATCGAATGCGGCCTGCTGCGTCGCGAAGGGCACGTCGGGTTGCCCCAGGATCAGCGGCGCCGGGCTGAAGTGCGGCGCCTGTGTAAACGGAATCTGCTGTCCAGGTTGCAGATTGTAAGAAGCGGGCTGCGGTGACGGAATCCAGGCGCTTTGCGAGCCTTGCGCCATGGTCGCCAGGCTGCCTTGCAACTGCGGGGCGATCTGGTTGACGAATGCCGCCGCCAGCGAGACTGCGGTGGACGGCTGTGCGGCACCTGCCTGCGCCGGCATGGCGGCACCGCCGATGCGGTTGTTCGCCCAATTGTTGATCGCCTGGAAAATGGTCAGTCCAGCATACCCGGCCAGGTTGAGCAAGCCGAATTTCTGCGTCGCTTCAGTTTGCTTCTCGGCAGGCGGCAGCGTCTGCGTGGACGATTGGGCGTGCGCGGTCAGCGGCGTCATGCAAGCCAGCGTCAGGCAGATACCGGTGCGGGCAGCCTGTTTTGCGAATGTCCGGCCAGCGCGCGATTCGGAGATGGTTTTCATTGTGTCGTTCCCTGGATGGTCAGAGAGCTGCGGGTTTATTGATGGCGGATATGAATCGTGACAAATCCGCCCTGGCCGTTCGGGTTGTAGAAATAAGTGCCCTGGTTGGTGTTTTCCGTCACCAGCCGAATGTCTTTGGCTGACTTGCCGGCGCTGCCATTGGCGGCCATCATGCCCTGGAATGCAGGGAAAGGATCGCCGCTATGGCCCGAGGGCAGCAAAACAACGTGCAACTGATCCACGCCGCGATTGCCGGTCAATTGCATGAGGTTACTGACGGATTCTACGCCTGCCTTGACGCGCGCTCGCCAGATTGGCGCCTTGCTGGTTTCGCCGACAGGGGGGGTGTTGAAGATCGCAACCTCGCCGTCACGGGGCGAAAGGAGCTTGATGCGGAATTTGTCGCCGGTCGAGAAGGGGGCCTCGACGGAGCGCGTAACCAGCATGTTGAGCGGTCCTTCAGTCAGCACGGAGACGGCCAGGGCATCGGGTCGGGCCGTATTGGCCGCCGCACCCGGCGCCGCGGCAGCTTGTGCCAGGGATGCCAGCACGACTTCCTTGGCACGCGGGGCGGACTGGGATTGCGCGTAGACGCCGCAGGCGGCAAGGCCTAGTTGGGCGGCGAGCAGGATTTGTGTGACTAAACGGTTCATTCTTTTTCCCTGAGTTTTATGGCCAATTCGACAGCGTTGTCGTGAGGGTAAACTGGATGGAATGCAAACATCCACAAGCGGTGGGCAGCCGCATACCATACATATCTTGCGATTGATTTTGAGAAATATATCCGAAAGGCATTACTTTGGGTTGCTTGCCGCCGCTTTATCGATAATTTGTAAATTGAAACGCTACGAAATGTTGAATTTATGTAATCCCGACCGTTTGGCCGATATCTGAGGACGAAAAAAAACGGCCTTCCGGCCGGTTTTTGTAGAGAGGCTTCAAGCTTAATCGTCGCCGCCAAAAATCCCCAGAATCGACAGCAGGTTGGCGAAAATATTGTAGACATCCAGATAGATGCTCAAGGTGGCGGTGATGTAATTGGTTTCGCCGCCATTGATGACTTGCTGGACGTCATACAGGATGTACGCCGAGAAAATACCGATCAGGATCACCGACAGGGCCAGTTGCAGCGCCGGCAGTTGCAGGAAGATGTTGGCGACCATGGCCACCAGCGCCACCAGCATGCCGACGAACAGCCATTTGCCCATGCCGGAGAAATCGCGCTTGGATACCGTGGCGATGGTAGCCATTACGGTAAAGATCGCCGCCGTGCCGCCGAAGGCGGTCATGATTAGCGAAGCGCCGTTGGAATAACCCAGGGTATGGCTGATCAGGCGCGACAGCATCAGGCCCATGACAAAGGTAAAACCCAGCAATACGGCTACGCCCATGGCGGAGTGCTTGGTTTTCTCGATCGCCCAGATGAAGCCGAAGGCGATTGCCATGAAGGCAATGAAGCCGATGAACGGGCTGCCGGCGAACAGGGAAAATTTGAATTGCACGCCCAGCCAGGCGCCGAGCACGGTCGGCACCATTGATAGCGCGAGCAGCAGGTAGGTATTGCGCAACACCCGGTTGCGCGCGACGGCCGGTTGCGCGGCGGTGCTGTAAGCGTGTTGCAGGGGTTGGTTCATATATTGCCTCCAGTAATGGTATCAGGTTTGCAATCCCAAGAATAGCATGACTGCGGCAGCAATGCTTTATGATAAATTGGGAAATACAGAGGATTTACTCCCGGTTTCCTATGGGGTTCAAGTCATGGGGAGGGCGTTTCGTGCTAAAATCGAAGGTTAGTTGAATTTTTAACGTTTACCCTTAACCCTTTCATTTTATTGGAGTTTTTAGATGGCAATCGAACGCACCCTGTCGATCATTAAACCGGACGCAGTCGCAAAAAACGTGATCGGCCAGATCTACACCCGTTTTGAATCCGCCGGCCTGAAGGTCATCGCCGCCCGCATGGCGCAACTGTCGCGCGCCGAAGCCGAAGGCTTCTACGCCGTGCACCGCGAGCGTCCTTTCTTCAAGGATCTGGTCGATTTCATGGTGTCCGGCCCAGTCATGATCCAGGTGCTGGAAGGTGAAGGCGCGATCGCCAAGAACCGTGACCTGATGGGTGCTACCGATCCGAAGAAAGCTGAAAAAGGCACCATCCGCGCCGATTTCGCCGATTCGATCGATGCCAACGCCGTGCATGGCTCCGACGCAGCAGAAACCGCCGCCGTCGAAATCGCCTATTATTTCCCGGCCCTGAACGTCTATTCGCGTTAATCCCCCGTTGTCCTCCCCGCGCCTGCCAGTCGGCAGTCTGCGCGGGCGGACAACAACATGAAGTTGAAGTGGACCTATGACGACTCTCACCAACCTGCTGGACCTCGATCCCGCGCAACTCGTGGCCTACTGCGGCGAGTTGGGTGAGAAGCCGTTCCGCGCCAAGCAATTGCAACGCTGGATACACCAGTTCGGTGTCGCCGATTTCACCGCCATGACCGATCTGGCCAAGTCGCTGCGCGACAAGCTGGCCACGCGCGCCTTTGTTGCTGCACCGGCGGTGATCAGCGACCATACCTCGACCGACGGCACCCGCAAATGGCTGCTCGATGTCGGCCAGGGCAATGCCGTTGAAACGGTATTCATCCCCGAAGAGACGCGCGGCACCCTGTGTATTTCGACGCAGGCCGGCTGTGCGGTCAATTGCCGCTTCTGCTCGACCGGCAAGCAGGGTTTCAGCCGCAACCTGACGGTGGGCGAGATCATTGGCCAGTTGTGGATGGCCGAATTTGAATTGCGCAAGACCAAGGGCGTCGAGCCCGGCCCCAAGGGCGAGCGTCAGATCACCAATGTGGTCATGATGGGCATGGGCGAGCCGCTGCTCAACTTCGAGCCGACCGTCACCGCCCTGAAGCTGATGCTGGACGATAATGCCTATGGCTTGTCGCGCCGCCGCGTGACGCTGTCGACCAGCGGCGTGGTGCCGATGATCGACAAGCTGGCGCAGGAGTGCCCGGTGGCGCTGGCGGTGTCGCTGCATGCCTCCAGCGATGCCTTGCGCGACAGCCTGATTCCCCTCAATAAGAAATATCCGCTGGTCGAGCTGATGGCGGCCTGCAAGCGCTACCTCGAGTACGCGCCGCGCGATTTCATCACGTTTGAATACTGCATGCTGGCTGGCGTCAACGACACTGACGACAACGCCCGCGAGCTGATCGCGCTGGTGCGCAGCAAGGGCCGTGAAGTGCCATGCAAGTTCAACCTGATCCCATTCAATCCGTTCCCGGAGTCGGGCCTGCTGCGTTCGGATAATGCCCGCATCAAGGCATTTGCCCAGATCCTGATGGATGCTGGTATCGTGACCACGATCCGCAAGACCCGTGGCGACGATATCGATGCCGCCTGCGGCCAGCTGGCCGGCGAAGTGCAGGACCGTACGCGGGTGCAGGAACGCATGCAGAAAATGGCGGAATATAAAAATAAATTTGGCCAGGATTTCGGCCGTATCGTGGAGGTGTCGAGATGAAGAAACTGGGCAGCGTGCTTATCCTGGCGGCGGCATTCCTGGCGGGTTGCGCGAGCAATTCCCACATTGGCGCCGATCGCGAGTTGCTGACCAGTTCGGACCAGACCGATGATCAGAAGCGCGCGCGCATCCGCCTGCAGCTGGCGGTGAGCTATTACCAGCAGCAGCAGTTGCCGGTGGCGCTGGACGAGATCAAGCAGTCCCTGCAGGCCGACCCGAATTTCGCCGATGCCTATAGCGTGCGCGGCCTGATCTACATGGATATGGGCGAGACCCGGCTGGCAGAGGATAATTTCCAGCAAGCCCTGCGGCTGGCGCCGCAAAACCCCGATTTCAACAATAATTACGGCTGGTTCCTGTGCCAGAACGGCCGGCCGGAACAGTCGATCGCCTATTTCGAATCGGCCCTGAAGAACCGCAGTTACCAGTCGCCGGCCAAGGCCCTGCAGAATGCCGGCGTGTGCAGCCTGCGCATGAAGAAGAACGCTGAGGCCGAGCGCTATCTCACTGAGGCCTTCCGTCTGGATCCCGGCAGTGTGTCGACCAACGTCAACCTGGCGAAAATACATTACGAGCGCGGCGACTATGAGAAGGCGCGCTTTTACATTGCGCGCGTCACGCGTTCCGATGCCTTGAGCGCGGATGCCTTGTGGCAGGCCATCAAGGTCGAGCGCAAGCTGGGCGACCGCGCAGCTGAATTGAGCCTGGTGACCCAGTTGAGCCGCCGCTTCCCCGATTCGGCCGAATTTGCCGCCTACCAGCGTGGGGCTTTCAATGAGTGATGCGGGTATGGAAGGCCGCGACCAGGAGGCGCCATTGAGCCCGGCGCCGGAAGCCGCCATGCCGGGTCCGGGCGCCCAGTTGGCTGCACAGCGCCAGGCGCTCGGCTGGACGGTGGAGCAGGTGGCCAACCAGTTGAACCTGGCGCCGCGCCAGGTGCAGGCAATGGAAGACGATAATTTCGCTGCCTTGCCCGGGATGGTGATCGCGCGCGGTTTTGTGCGTGCCTATGCGAAGCTGCTCAGGCTCGAGCCGGCGCCGCTGCTGGCCCTGATTGCAGAAAAGCCGGCGCCGGGCACGGAATCGCTTGACGTGCGGCGCACCCGGTCGGCCACGTTTACTGAATCGAATTTGCCGGCGACCAAGCGTCCCGGTGGCGGGACAAAGTGGCTGGCGGCCATCCTGTTGTTGCTGGTGCTGGCGGCGCTTGGCTGGCTGGCCGTGCGGGATGGCTGGATCGCCGGATTGCCTGGCGGGCAGATGGCCCCGGCCCGGACAGGCATGCAGCCAGAACCGCTGGCGCCGGATGCTGCCAGCGGCGTGCCGCTGGGGCAGGCCGCCGAGGATGTGCCAGCGCCGACGACGGAAGCGCCGGCACAGTTGCCAGCCACGCCGGCTGCGCCAACGGCCCCGGTAACGTCGGCGGCAACGAACGCGCTGCCGCCGACGCCTGCGGCGCCATCAACACCTGCGGCACAATCGACACCTGCGGTGGCCGACAAGCTGGTGCTGACCGTGCGTGCAGCATCCTGGATCGAACTCAAGCGCGCTGATGGCGTCAGCCTGGCAGCGCGCCTGCTGCCGGCCGGAACGACCGAATCCTTCGACGTTGCTCAGGGCGCCAGCCTGGTGGTCGGTAATGCGGCAGGCGTCGATGTTACCTACCGCGGCCAGGCACTGAACCTGAATGCCGATACCAAGAACAACGTCGCGCGTGTGACACTGAAATAACGATGAATATGGAAAGCAATAATCTTCCGATCGGCTCCGGCCCGAGCCCAAGACGCCAAAGCAGGCGCGTGGTCATCCGTTATGGCGCGCGTGAAGTCGGCGTCGGTGGCGGCGCACCCGTGCTGGTGCAGTCGATGACCAATACCGATACGGCCGATGTCATTGCCACGGCAATCCAGGTCAAGGAACTGGCGCGCGCCGGTTCGGAAGTGGTACGCATCACCGTCAATAATCCGCAAGCGGCGGCGGCCGTGCCGGCGATTCGCGAGCAGCTCGACAAGATGGGCATCGACGTGCCGCTGGTAGGCGATTTTCATTACAACGGCCATACGCTGTTGAACGATTATCCCGACTGCGCACGCGTCTTGTCGAAGTACCGCATCAATCCCGGCAACGTCGGCCAGGGCGCCAAGCGCGACACGCAATTTGCGCAAATGATCGAGGCCGCCTGCAAGTACGACAAGCCGGTGCGCATCGGCGTCAACTGGGGCAGCCTGGATCAGAATCTGCTGGCGCGTATCATGGACGAGAATGCGCAACGCACCCAGCCCTGGGATGCGCAGGCGGTGATGTACGAGGCGCTGGTGACGTCGGCCATCGAAAACGCCCAGCGCGCCGAAGAGCTTGGCCTGGCGGGCGATCGCATCATCCTGTCGTGCAAGGTCTCCGGTGTGCAGGACCTGATCGCGGTCTACCGCGAACTGGCCAGGCGCTGCGACTATCCGCTGCACCTCGGCCTGACCGAGGCCGGCATGGGCAGCAAGGGCATCGTTGCCTCGACCGCGGCCTTGTCGGTGCTGCTGCAGGAAGGCATTGGCGACACCATCCGTATTTCGCTTACGCCCGAGCCTGGCGGTGACCGCACCAAAGAGGTGGTGGTGGCGCAGGAAATCCTGCAGACCATGGGTTTGCGCAAGTTCGCGCCGATGGTGATCGCCTGCCCGGGTTGCGGACGCACGACTTCGACGGTGTTCCAGGAACTCGCCGACCGTATCCAGAGCTATCTGCGCGAGCAGATGCCGGTCTGGAAAAAACAGTATCCGGGCGTGGAAGGCATGAATGTCGCGGTGATGGGCTGCATCGTCAACGGCCCCGGCGAATCCAAGCACGCCAACATCGGCATCAGCCTGCCCGGCACCGGTGAATCGCCTGCGGCGCCGGTGTTCGTCGATGGCCAGAAAAAAATCACTCTGCGCGGCGAGCGCATCGCCGAGGAATTCCAGGCGATCGTGCTGGACTACGTGCAAAGCCGCTATGGTGCCAATGAGGGCGCCAAAGAGGCCGCGCTGTAAGCTGCGCTGCGGCCCTCACATTTACCCAATCCGGCTGGTCCGGTCATGATGATTAGAAGATGTCTGAAAACAAGAAAGCAGAGAAAATTGTCGGCGTGAAGGGGATGAATGACATCCTGCCGGCAGATGCGCCCCTGTGGGAGTTGTTCGAGAATACCGTGCAATCGGTATTGAAGAGCTACGGCTTCCAGCAGATCCGCACGCCCATCGTCGAGCCGACCGCGCTGTTTGCGCGCGGCCTGGGCGCGGTCACCGATATCGTCGAGAAGGAAATGTATTCCTTCACCGATTCGATGAATGGCGACAACCTGACGCTGCGCCCGGAAAGCACTGCCGGCGTGGTGCGCGCGGCGCTCGAGCATAATCTGACCTACGATGGCCCCAAGCGCCTGTGGTACGCCGGCCCGATGTTCCGCCACGAGCGTCCGCAGCGCGGCCGCTATCGCCAGTTTCACCAGGTCGGCGCCGAAGCGATCGGTTTTTCCGGGCCGGACATCGATGCCGAACTGATCATGCTGTGCCAGCGCCTGTGGGATGACCTTGGCCTGTCGGACATCCGTCTCGAACTCAATTCGATCGGCGATGCCGAAGAGCGCCATCGTCACCGTGCCGACCTGATCGCGTATTTCGAGCAGCATGCCGACTTGCTGGACGAGGATGCCAGGCGGCGCCTGCATTCGAACCCGCTGCGCATCCTGGATACCAAGAATCCGGCGATGCAGGCGATGGTCAATGAAGCACCGAAGCTGATCGATTACCTCGGCGAGGAATCGCGCGCCCACTTCGAGGGTGTGCAGAAGATCCTGCGCCACAACAGCATTCCGTTTACCATCAACCCGCGCCTGGTGCGCGGCATGGATTACTACAACCGCACCGTGTTCGAATGGGTGACCGACCAGCTTGGTTCGCAAGGCACGGTCTGCGGCGGCGGCCGCTACGATCCGCTGGTCGAGATGTTCGGCGGTAAAGCAACCCCGGCCTGCGGCTTCGCCATGGGCGTCGAGCGCCTGCTGGAACTGATGAAGGCCAGCGGTGAGCAATTCGCCCGCAATCATTGCGACGTCTACCTGGTGCACCAGGGCGAGGGGGCGCAGATGCAGGCTTTCGTGCTGTCTGAGCGCTTGCGCGATGCCGGCCTGGATGTGGTGCTGCATTGCGCGACGACCGCCGGCACCGGCAGCTTCAAGTCGCAGATGAAGCGCGCCGACGCCAGCGGTGCAGCCTTCGCCCTGATCATCGGCGAAGACGAAGTGGCGGCCGGCAATGTTACGGTCAAGGCCATGCGTGCCGAGGAAGAGCAGAACAAGCAGGTCACGGTCGCCTTCGACAAAGCGGTTGAGCACGTTGTCGACCAGATCGTCGGGGCAGGCGACGAACATGACCACGATCACAATCACGAGCATATCCATTACCACCATTAACATTAAAATATCATGGCATACGATCTCGAAGAACAAGAACAAATGGCTTCCATCAAGGCTTGGTGGAAGCAATATGGCAACCTGATTACCTGGGTGTTGATCATCGCGCTGGGCGGCTATGCCGCCTGGACCGGCTGGAAGACTTATCAGGGCAACCAGGCGACGCAGGCGGGCATGCTGTATGAGGAATTGCAGAAAGCCGCTGGCGGCAAGGACGCCGCCAAGGTGGCGCGCGCTGCCGCTGATTTGCAGGACAAGTTCGGCCGCACGGCGTATGCCGAGATGGGCGCGCTGGCTGCCGCCAAAACGGCCTTCGATGCCGGCGACCTCAAGGCTGCCAAGGCGCAGCTCGAATGGGTGGCGAAAAGCGGCCAGCACGACGAATACAAGGCGGTAGCGAAGGTACGCCTGGCCGGCATCCTGCTGGATGAAAAGGCTTACGACGAAGGCCTGAAGCTCCTGGCTGGCGATTTCCCGGCGTCGTTTGCGGCTGCCGTGGCCGACCGCAAGGGCGATATCCTGGTAGCGCAGAACAAGCTGGAAGAAGCACGCACGGCATATCGCAGCGCGCTGGAAAAAATGGATGAAAATAATCCGGGGCGCCAGCTGGTGCAGCTGAAACTGGATGCGATCGGCGGCGCAGCGGCCAAGACCGCGGCTTGATGACAGGGGAGATGAGATGCGTATTGTTTTGAAACTGGCTGTCGCGGGAACCGTTGTCGCGCTCGCGGGATGTTCCACCCTGTCTTCGCTGAATCCCTTTTCCAGCAAGAAGGCGCCGAGCAATCCGCCGGCAGCGCTGGTCGAGTTCAAGCCGACCCTGGCGGCGACCGCCGCCTGGACGGTTGGCGTCGGCAGCGCCGGCGCGCACGTGTTTTCGCCGGCCGCGGCCCGCAACAGCCTGTTCGCCGCCGCCGCCGACGGCACGCTGACCCGTATCGAGGCCGCCAGCGGCCGCGCCCTGTGGCGCATCAATGCCGGCATGCCGCTGACCGCAGGGGTTGGCAGCGACGGCAACCTGGTCGTGGTGGCTGGCGAGAAGGGCCGCATCCTGGCATTCGATGAAAATGGCAAGGAAGTCTGGAAGGCGCAGGCCTCGAGCGAAGTGCTGTCGGCGCCGGCGGTCGGCCTGGGCCTGGTGGTGGTGCGCAGTGTCGACAACAGCATCGCCGGCTTTGATGCGGCAACCGGCAAGCGCCGCTGGGTCCTGCAGCGCAGCTTGCCTACCCTGACCTTGCGCAGCGCGCCTGGCATTGTCATCGCCGATGGCAATGCCTACGCGGCCCTGCCAGGCGGGCGCCTGTTGGCGGTGACGCTGAATAACGGCGGTCCGCGCTGGGAGGTGGCGGTCGGCGAGGCGCGTGGCGCCACCGAACTTGAACGCATGGCCGATACATCCGGCGCGCCGCTGCTGCTGGGGCGCGATGTTTGCGCGGTGGCCTATCAAGGGCGCGCGGCCTGTTTTGACGGTATCGGCGGCACAGCGCGCTGGGCGCGCAACCTGTCGAGCGAAGTTGGCCTGGGCGGCGACGAGCGTTTCGTGTTCGCCGCCGATGAGGCCGGCTCGCTGCACGCATTGACCCGCGAGAGCGGCGCCAGCGTCTGGCGCAACAAGCAATTGGCCAACCGCCGCCTGTCGGCACCGCTGTCCTTCGGCCGTGCCGTGGTGGTGGCGGATTACCAGGGCTATGTCCATTTCCTTTCACGTGAAGACGGCACCATGCTGGCGCGCGTAGCGACCGATGGCAGCCCGGTGATGGGCACGCCGGTGGTGGCGGGTTCGCATGCCGTTTTCCAGACCAGGGACGGTACCCTGGTCGCCTTTGGAGTTAACTGAATTTAATGAAACCGGTAATTGCATTAGTCGGAAGGCCGAATGTCGGCAAGTCCACGCTGTTCAACCGCCTGACGCGGTCGCGTGATGCCCTGGTGGCTGATCTTCCAGGCCTCACGCGCGACCGCCATTACGGCGAGGGCCGCGTCGGCGAACGTCCCTTCCTGGTGATCGATACCGGTGGCTTCGAGCCGGTCGCCAAGGAAGGCATCATGCATGAGATGGCTAAGCAGACCAAACAGGCCGTGGCCGAAGCCGATGCCGTCATCTTCCTGGTCGATGGCCGCCAGGGCCTCACGCCCCATGACAAGACCATCACGGATTTCCTGCGCAAGTCGGGCCGTCAGGTGCTGTTGGTCGTCAACAAGTCCGAGGGCATGAAGTACACCACGGTCACCGCCGATTTCTACGAACTTGGCCTGGGCGATCCTTATGTCATTTCCGCTGCCCATGGCGATGGCGTGCATGACCTCGTCAACGAGACGCTCGACCTGGTGTTCGGCGCCAGGCAGGCGGAGCAAGAAGAGCCTGAAGAGAAGCAGGAATCCGGCATCAAGCTGGCCATCGTGGGCCGCCCCAACGTCGGCAAATCGACCCTGGTCAATGCCTTGCTCGGCGAAGAGCGCGTGATCGCCTTCGATATGCCCGGCACCACGCGCGACTCGATCGAAATCCCGTTCGAGCGCGAGGGCAAGCATTACACCCTGATCGACACCGCCGGTATCCGCCGGCGCGGCAAGGTTTTCGAGGCGATCGAGAAATTCTCGGTGGTCAAGACCCTGCAATCGATTTCGGAAGCCAATGTGGTCCTGCTCCTGCTCGATGCACAGCAAGACATCTCGGAACAGGATGCCCATATTGCCGGCTTCATCCTGGAGTCGGGCCGGGCGCTGGTGGTCGGCATCAACAAGTGGGATGGCCTGACCAGCGACCGCCGCGATGAAATCAAGATTGACCTGGATCGCAAGCTCAGTTTCCTGTCCTTTGCCAAGTTCCATTTCATTTCGGCGCTCAAGTCCACCGGCATCGGTCCCCTGATGAAGTCGGTCAATTCGGCCTATGCCGCAGCCATGATCAATCTTTCTACGCCGAAGCTGACGCGCGCCCTGGAAGAGGCGGTGGAGCACCAGCAGCCGCGCCGCAAGGGGTCGATCCGGCCGAAGATGCGTTATGCGCACCAGGGCGGGCAGAATCCGCCGATCGTGGTTATCCACGGCAATGCACTGGATGCCATCGACGACAACTACAAGCGTTACCTGGAAAAGCATTTCCGGGAAACTTTTTCGCTGATTGGTACGCCATTGCGGATCGAATTCAGGTCAGGAAAAAACCCCTTCACCAAGTAGGAAAAATAGGCCGATGTAACGACTTTTTTCGTTACATTGGTCATGGCAACAAATTGAAAAATCGGCTACAGTCGAATTTCTTCACCCTGGAGGCACTTGAAAACCAATCAAGTTGCCTCCACCTCCAGAACACAACTACACAATGGAGCTGTTATGAGCAATAAAGGGCAACTGTTACAAGACCCCTTCCTGAACGCCTTACGCAAAGAGCACGTCCCGGTTTCAATCTACCTGGTCAATGGCATCAAGCTGCAAGGACATGTCGAATCCTTCGATCAATACGTGGTCCTGCTGCGCAATACCGTCACGCAAATGGTTTACAAGCATGCGATCTCCACGGTGGTCCCGGCGCGTGCGGTCAACCTGAACGTCGATACCGAAGCGGAATAAGATTTGCCAATCAGTAATTTCATGTTGACACCGATATGCGCACGGCTCTAGTCGGCGTCGATTTCGGCAAGGGCGACTTTGCCGCCAGCCTGGAAGAGTTGTCGCTGCTGGCCAAGTCCGCCGGCGCGCAGCCGGTAGTCACCATCATTGGCCGGCGCGCCAGTCCGGATGCCGCATTGTTTGTCGGCAGCGGCAAGGCCGACGAAATCGCCAACGCGGTACGCGACGAGACCCTGGAGCTGGTGATTTTCAATCATGCCCTGTCGCCGGCCCAGCAGCGCAACCTCGAACGCCACCTGAAGGTGCGGGTGGTCGACCGTACCAGCCTGATCCTCGACATTTTCGCGCAACGCGCGCAAAGCCACGAGGGCAAGGTGCAGGTCGAGCTGGCCCAGTTACAGCATCTGGCAACTCGCCTGGTGCGCGGCTGGACCCATCTGGAACGGCAAAAGGGTGGTATCGGCTTGCGCGGTCCCGGTGAAACGCAGCTGGAAACCGATCGCCGCCTGTTGGGCGAGCGGGTCAAGGCCTTGCGCGCCAAACTGGACAAGCTGCGCCGCCAGCACGCCACGCAGCGCCGTGCGCGCTCCCGCAGCAATACTTTTTCAGTGTCGCTGGTCGGCTATACCAATGCCGGCAAGTCGACCCTGTTCAACTCGCTGACGAAGGCGCGGGCTTATGCCGCCGACCAGCTGTTCGCCACCCTGGATACGACTTCGCGGCGGCTGCACCTGGACGAAGTGGGCAGCATCGTGATTTCGGATACGGTCGGTTTCATCCGCGAGTTGCCGCATCAACTGGTGGCGGCTTTCCGCGCCACCCTGGAGGAAACCATCCAGGCCGACCTGTTGCTGCATGTGGTCGATGCGGCCAGCCCGGCGCGCATGGAGCAGATCGAGCAGGTCAACCTGGTACTCAAGGAAATTGGCGCCGACGATATTCCGCAGATTCTGGTCTGGAACAAGATCGATGCGGCGGGCCTGGAGCCGGCGGTGGAGCGTAATGAGTATGATAAAATCCGGCGTGTTTTCATCAGCGCCCAAACCGGCGCCGGCCTGGATCTTTTGCGCCAGGCCATGGCGGAGTTTGCCAGGGAGAGTGGCGCGGCCCCGCTCGCGGGCGCATCCGTGCAGGTGATCAATGACGCGCATATTTAGTAATTCAATGGGCATTCCGCCACACAATCAATGGGCATTTTCCCACACTATTTCAGCTGATCGCGACCTAGAATGCTTGCCCCAATACTAAAAAAAATCGGTCTCAAGTTTTCGATCAACGATCCCCGCTGGGGTCGTGGTTCGCAAGACGACAACCAGAACCAGAACCAGAATCCGCAGGATGGCAAGCGGCCGGAAGGCCCGCCCGACCTCGATGAATTGTGGCGCGATTTCAACCAGCGCCTGAACCGCCTGTTTGGCGGCAAGAAGGGCGGCGGCAATGGCCCTGGCGGCTTCAAGCCGGAAATGCGCGGCGCCGGCTTCGGCATCTTCGGCATCGCCGCGGTCGTGCTGGCTTTCCTGTGGCTGATCAGCGGATTTTTCATTGTCCAGGAAGGCCAGACCGGTGTGGTTTTGACTTTTGGCAAGTACACGCATAAAACGCCGGCCGGTTTCAACTGGCGCTGGCCGGCGCCGATCCAGACCCATGAAATCGTCAACGTGTCGCAGGTGCGCACTGCCGAAGTCGGCTATCGCGGCAGTGTCCGCAACAAGCAGACCAGTGAATCGCTGATGCTGACCGACGACGAGAACATCATCGACATCCAGTTCGCGGTGCAATACACCCTGAGCGATGCCGAAAAATGGATTTTCAGTAATCGCGAACAGGAAGAAATGGTCAAGCAGGTGGCTGAATCGGCAATTCGTGAAGTGGTCGGCAGGAACAAGATGGATTTCGTGCTGTACGAAGATCGCGCCAAGGTGGCCTTCGACGCCAAGAAACTGATGCAGGACATCCTCGACCGCTACAATGCCGGCGTACTGGTGACCAACGTCGCCACACAGGGCGTGCAACCGCCCGAGCAGGTGCAGGCGGCCTTCGACGACGCCGTCAAGGCCGGGCAGGACCGCGAGCGCCAGAAAAATGAAGGCCAGGCCTACGCCAATGACGTGATTCCAAGGGCGCGCGGCGCCGCCGAGCGCCTGTTGCAGGAAGCCGAAGCCTACCGTGCGCGCGTCGGCGAAACCGCGCAGGGCGATGCCTCGCGCTTCAAGCAAGTGGTGGCGGAATACCAGAAGGCGCCGGCCGTCACGCGCGACCGTATGTATCTCGATACCATGCAGCAGATTTTCTCCAACACCGGCAAGGTCATGATCGACGCGAAAAGCGGCAATAATCTCCTGTATCTACCACTCGACAAGCTGATTGCGCACACCGCCGGCCAGGATGCGGCCAACGCGGCGCGCGCCCCGGCGGCGTCCGCAGCAGCCGCTGCCGGCAGCCCGGAAGCCGCCGCCCAGACGCTCGAAGCCGAGCGCGCGTTGCGCTCGCAGGATGCGCGCAGCTCACGTGAGCGGGAGGGCAGATAATGAACCGTCTTGTTACCATTGCCGTCGCCGCCGTCCTGGCGATCTGGTTGCTGTCGTCCACCGTGTTCATCGTCGACCAGCGCAAATATGCGATCGTCTTCGCCCTCGGTGAAGTCAAGCAGGTGATCGACAAGCCTGGCCTGCATTTCAAGATGCCGCCGCCGTTCCAGAATGTGATTTTCCTCGATAAGCGCATCCTGACGCTGGATTCGCCGGATGCCGACCGTTTCATCACGGCCGAAAAGAAGAACATCCTGATCGATTCCTTCGTCAAGTGGCGTATCGTCGATCCGCGCCTGTATTTCGTCAGCTTCAGCGGCGACGAGCGGCGCGCGCTGGACCGCATGTCGCAGATCATCAAGGATGCGCTGAACCTGGAAATCACCAAGCGCACGGTGCGCGAAGTGATCTCCGGCGAGCGCGCCAAGGTGATGAATGCGATCCAGAAGAATGTCGAGGACGAGGCCAAGAAGATCGGTATCCAGGTCATCGACGTGCGCCTGAAACGCGTGGATTATGTCGAGCAGATCAGCAATTCGGTATTCGACCGCATGCGCTCGGAACGTCTGCGCGTGGCCAACGAATTGCGCTCGACCGGCGCGGCGGAATCCGAGAAGATTCGCGCCGACGCCGACAAGCAGCGTACCGTGATCCTCGCCGAAGCCTATCGCGAAGCCGAGAAGATGCGCGGCGAGGGCGATGCCAAGGCGTCGCAGATCTATGCCCAGGCGTTTGGCCAGAATCCCGAGTTTTACAAGTTCTATCGCAGCCTGCAGGCGTACCGGACCAGCTTCAAGGGCCAGAACGATGTGATGGTGCTGGATCCGAATTCCGAGTTTTTCCGCTATTTCAGGAGCTCGGGCGCGGCGGGCGCCGGCGCCAAGTAAGCGGAATCCGCTTGCAGCGGATTCCATGGTTTTTCGATGGGCGGCACCGATGTGTGGATGGATCGCCCGGTTTGCTGGACTGGCCATGGCCAGTCCGGTTTATTTTTTTCTGAAGCAATTTCACTGTAATGCGCACCTGGCTCCTACCTGAAAACATTGCCGATGTCCTGCCCGCCGAGGCGCGCAAGATTGAAGACTTGCGCCGCAACATGCTCGACACTTTCCGGCGCTATGGCTATGAGCTGGTCATGCCGCCGATGCTCGAGTATCTCGAGTCGCTGCTGACCGGTGCCGGCCAGGACATGGGTTTGCGCACCTTCAAGCTGGTGGACCAGTTGTCCGGACGCACCCTGGGTCTGCGCGCCGACATGACCACGCAGGTGGCGCGCATCGATGCCCACCTGTTGAATCGCAGTTCGGTCACGCGCCTGTGCTATGCCGGCAGTGTGCTGCACACGCGGCCATCGGGCCTGCACGCCACGCGCGAACCGCTGCAGATCGGCGCGGAAATCTATGGCCACGCCGGCCTGGAAGCCGATGCCGAAATCCAGGAACTGGTGCTGGCTTGCCTGGCGCTGGCCGGCATTGCCGAGGTCAGGCTGGATTTGTGCCATGTGGGCGTGGTGCGGGCGATCCTGCAAAGCGATGTCCGCGCGCAATCCGATGAAGAAGCTTTGATCAGCTTGTTGAAAACCAAGGATGGCGCCGGCCTGCGCGAACTGACGGGCGATTATGCCCCCGCCACGCGCGCCGCCTTGCTGGCGCTGCCCGCCCTGTATGGCGATGGCAGTGTGCTGGCCGCGGCGCGTGCCGCCTTGCCGGCCTTGCCTGGCGTGGTGCAGGCACTGGATGAATTACAGGCCTTGCTGGATGTGGCAGGCAGCGCCACCGTGACGATCGACCTGGCTGACTTGCGTGGCTACCAGTACGAAAGCGGCGCGATGTTTGCCGCCTACGTGCCGGGTTTGCCGAACGCAGTGGCGCGTGGCGGCCGCTACGATCATGTCGGCGAGGCCTTTGGCCGGGCGCGCCCGGCGACCGGATTTTCGATGGATTTGCGCGAACTGGCGCGGCTTTTGCCGGCCGTCGAGCGCAGCAGTGCGATTCTGGCGCCGTGGGGGCGCGACAATGCATTGCGCGAACAGATCACGGCGCTGCGTCGGGCCGGCGAAGTCGTGATCCAGTGCTTTCCAGGCCATGGCAGGGAACAAGGTGAATTCGATTGCGACCGCGAGCTGGTGTGCGAGGGCGGCAATTGGGTATTGAAGAATTTGAGCTAACTGACTGTAGAGAATCGTATGGCAAAGAACGTAGTGGTGATCGGTACCCAATGGGGCGATGAGGGCAAAGGCAAGATCGTCGATTGGCTGACCGATCATGCGCAGGGCGTGGCGCGCTTCCAAGGTGGGCACAATGCCGGCCACACGCTGGTCATCGGCGGCCAGAAAACGGCGCTGCAGCTGATCCCCTCGGGCATCATGCGCGCCGGCGTGGCCTGCTATATCGGCAATGGCGTGGTGCTGTCGGTGCCGGATCTGTTGCGCGAGATTGACAAGCTCGAGGCCAGCGGCGTCGAGGTGGCTTCGCGCCTGAAGGTATCGGAAGCATGCCCGCTGATCCTGCCTTACCATGCTGCGCTGGATGCGGCGCGCGAATTCGCCCGCGGCGCCGCCAAGATCGGCACCACCGGCAAGGGCATCGGCCCGGCCTATGAAGACAAGGTGGCGCGCCGGGCGATCCGCGTGATGGATTTGTTGAACGAGCAGCGTTTCGCCGAAAAGCTGGCAGAAAACCTCGATTACCATAATTTCGTCCTGACCCAGTATCTGAAGGCGCCGGCAGTCGACTATCAGAAGACCCTGGACGATGCGTTGGCCAACGTGCCGCGTATCCGGCCGATGGTGACCGATGTGTCGAGCGCCCTGTATGCCGCCTACAAGGCTGGCGCCAACCTCTTGTTCGAGGGCGCCCAGGGCAGCCTGCTGGACGTCGATCACGGCACCTATCCCTTCGTCACCTCGAGCAATTGCGTGGCTGGCAATGCCGCCGCCGGCACCGGGGTGGGGCCGGGCATGCTGCATTACATCCTCGGCATTACCAAGGCTTACACGACCCGTGTCGGCTCAGGCCCTTTCCCGTCGGAGTTGCCTACGGATGCCGGCGTCGGCCAGCATCTCGCCAGCGTTGGCCATGAATTCGGCACCGTCACGGGACGTGCGCGCCGCTGCGGCTGGTTCGATGCAGCCCTGCTGCGCCGCTCGATCCAGATCAATGGCGTGACCGGCATCTGCCTGACCAAGCTGGATGTGCTGGATGGCATCGAGCAGTTGAAGATTTGCACCGGCTATCTGGTCGATGGCAAGGCGGTCGATATCTTCCCGCTGGGCGCGGAAGATGCCGCGCGCTGCGTGCCGGTGTACGAGGAAATGCCGGGGTGGACGGAGTCCACCGTGGGCGCCAAGAGCATGGATGCCTTGCCGGCGAATGCGCGGGCCTATATCGCCCGCATCGGCGAGTTGATCGGCACGCCGATCGACATGGTCTCCACCGGTCCGGACCGTGAGGAAACCATCGTGCTGCGGCATCCTTTCAAGTAAATCGCATCCGCATCGAGGAGCTGATTCATGGCCGATGCAGGGCATGGCGAACTCAGGGTTTCCTGGAGTCAGTACCGCCGTCATATCGAAGAGCTGGCGGTGCTGGTGCATCGTTCAGGCTGGAAGTTCGATCACATCCTGTGCCTGGCGCGCGGCGGCTTGCGGCCGGGGGATGTGCTGTCGCGGCTGTTCAACGTGCCGGTGGCGATCCTGGCCACCAGCTCCTATCGCGAAGATGCCGGCAGCACGCAAGGTGAGCTGGCCATCGCCAGGCATGTCACCATGTCCAGCGGTACGCTGAAAGGGCGGGTATTGCTGGTGGATGACCTGGTTGATTCCGGCGTCACGCTGGACAAGGTGCAGAAGCATTTGCGGGAAGCTTTTCCGGAGGTTTCCGAGGTGCGCTCGGCAGTGATCTGGTACAAGGCCTGCTCTTGCATGCGCCCGGATTATTTTGTGCAATATCTGGAAACGAATCCCTGGATCAAACAGCCGTTTGAAGAGTACGAGCACTTGGGGATTGAGGGTTTGCTGAAGCGGGGGTTGACGGACGCCTGTTCCGACTGAAAGTCTGACGGCCTATCATGAAAAAAGCTTCGCTGCGGCGAAGCTTTTTTGTTTTCAAAGGCCCACGTCGGGAGCTCGGCCACGTTCCGCGGCCCCGGCCGGGCCGATAGGCCCAGCCTTTCGAGTCCCTCCCGCAAAGCGCGCAGGCGCTTTGCTCGTGGGCGCACAAAATAAAAAGGGATCGCCGAAGCGATCCCTTTGTATTTTGGTGCCCACGGAGGGACTCGAACCCCCACACCTTGCGGCACATGGACCTGAACCATGCGCGTCTACCAATTCCGCCACGTGGGCTAACGAAGACAAAATTATAGCTGAAAGTTGGAATTTGTCAAAGCCCTGCAGCACATTAATATTTTTAGCCTGATTAAACTTCTGATTGTTCAGGCAAATTTATTGCTACTCCAGTACACTAAGATATTCAACAAAAACCTATAGCCGATACCTCTTTTGAGCCAATATCTTTATCCCATTCCTAGCCGAGAGGAAATCCTCGGTATCCTGCGCACTTCCACGGGCGCCCATGATGCAGCGGAGCTCGCCGCCGCGCTCGGTGTCAAACCCGAAGAAATGGAAGGCTTGACGCGCCGCCTGAACGCCATGGAGCGCGATGGCCAGCTCAAGCCTGACCGGCACGGCAAGTATCAGCTCGCCAACCAGGCCAGCTTCATCGAAGGGCGTGTCAGCGGACACCGCGAAGGCTTTGGTTTCCTGATCCCGGACGATGGCGGGGATGATCTCTTCCTTTCCGAGCGGGAGATGCAAAAGGTTATGAACGGCGATCGCGTGAAAGCGCGCATCGTTGGCGTCGATCGCCGCGGCCGCCCCGAGGGCAGCATTGTCGAAGTCGTCTCGCGCGCCAATACCCATGTGATCGGCCGCCTGCTGAATGAAAATGGCACCTGGGTCGTCGCCCCCGAGGACAAGCGCATCGGCCAGGATATTCTGCTGGTTGGCAAGCCTGGCAAGGCCAAGGCCGGCCAGGTGGTGAGTGTCGAGCTGGTCGAGCAACCGGCGCGCTTTACCAAGCCGTCTGGCAAGATCGCTGAAGTGCTGGGCGACATCGACGACCCCGGCATGGAAATTGAAATCGCCGTGCGCAAGTTCGGCGTGCCGCACGAATTTTCTGATGCAGCCTTGAAACAGGCGACCAAGCTGCCGAATGAAGTGGTGGCGGCCGACCTGGATGAGCGCGTCGATTTGCGCGACGTGCCGCTGGTAACCATCGATGGCGAGGATGCGCGCGACTTCGATGACGCGGTGTATTGCGAGCCGGTGAAGATCGGCCGCACTCCCGGCTACCGCCTGATCGTGGCGATTGCCGACGTCAGTCATTACGTCAAACCCGGTGAGGGCCTGGACAATGATGCGATCGAGCGCAGCACCTCGGTCTATTTCCCGCGCCGTGTCATCCCGATGTTGCCGGAAAAGCTATCCAATGGCCTGTGCTCGCTGAACCCGGCCGTCGATCGCCTGACGCTGGTGTGCGACGCCGTCATCACCAACAAGGGCGAGATCAAGGCTTACCAGTTCTACCCGGCGGTGATCCATTCGGCCGCGCGCCTGACTTATACCGAGGTGGCTGCGGTTCTTGGCAACACCAAGGGGCCGGAAGCGGCCCGGCACGCCGCCCTGGTGCCGCACCTGACGCATCTCTACGAAGTCTTCCAGTGCCTGCTGACCGCGCGCCATGCGCGCGGCGCGATCGACTTTGAAACCACCGAGACCTATATCGTCTGCAATGCCAACGGCAAGATCGAGAAGATCCTGCCGCGCACGCGCAATGATGCGCATCGCCTGATCGAGGAATGCATGCTGGCGGCCAACGTCTGTGCCGCCGATCTGCTGGAGCGGCATGAGCATCCGGGTGTCTATCGCGTGCATGCCCGGCCGACCAAGGAAAAGCTCACGCAGGTGCGCAACTTCCTCAAGCAGGTCGGCCTGCATTTGGGCGGCGGCGAGGAGCCCGTGGCCTCCGACTATGCCGAATTGCTGCCCAAGATTAAATTGCGCCCGGATGCCGTGCTGCTGCAGACCATGTTGCTGCGCTCGATGCAGCAGGCGGTCTACAGCCCGGACAATATCGGCCATTTCGGCTTGTCCTACGAAGCCTATGCGCACTTCACCAGCCCGATCCGGCGTTACCCGGACCTGCTGACGCATCGCGCCATCAAGGCCATCCTGCACGGTAAACGCTATTCGCCCAAGGGGATCGATACCACGGTGCTGAACACCATGCTGTCGCCGGCGGCGCGCAAGATGCAGGCGCAGAGCAAGGCGGCCGGCAAGAAGAAAAGCGAGGGCGACCTGGCGATATGGGAAGCGCTGGGCATCCATTGCTCGGCCAACGAGCGCCGCGCCGACGAGGCGTCGCGTGATGTTGAAGCCTGGCTCAAGTGCTACTTCATCCGCGACAAGCTGGGTGAGGAATTCACCGGCACCATTTCCGGCGTGGCGGGCTTTGGCATTTTCGTGCAACTCGACCAGCTCTACATCGAGGGCATGGTGCATGTCACCGATCTCGGCGCCGATTATTTCCAGTACGATGAGACCCGCCATGAATTGCGCGGCGAGCGTACCGGCATTCGCTACCAGCTGACCGACCGCGTGACGGTGCAGGTCAGCCGGGTTGACCTCGATGCGCGCAAGATCGACTTGCGCCTGGTGCATGAACCGGGCATCCATACCCAGCTGAAAAACGAGGCGCGTCGCGCCGATGCCACGCAGGGCAGGTCCGGCAAGGCCGGAAGCAAGCCTGGGGCGGGCAGCGCCAAGTTGGCCAACTCAGCCAGCAATGCGCAAGGCGCCAAAGGCGCTAAAGGTGGCAAAGGTGCCAAGGGCGCCAAAGGTGCCAAAGGTGCCAAGGGTGCAGAGGCCGAAAATGGCGCCGGTGCCGCGCGCGCGCGGCCAGCCAAGGGTGGCGCTGCCACCAAATCGTCGAGATCGTCCGCACCAGATGGGACGCGCTCGGCCGGTAAACCTGCCAGGAAAAAGCGTTAAACAATGAAAAGCAAGATGATTTTCGGCTTCCATGCCGTCACCGCCCGGCTGCGCCACGATGCTTCATCGGTCGAAGAGATTTATATCGATGCGTCGCGCCACGACCGGCGCATGCAGGACCTGATCCAGGCCATCAAGGCAGCCAATGTCCGCATCATTCATGCCGACGACCAGCGTCTTGACAGCATGGTCGGCACGCGCCGTCACCAGGGCGTGGTGGCGAAAGCCGGCGAACTTTCGCTGGCGCGCAACCTCGATGAATTGCTCGATGCGATCGAAGGCCCGCCGCTGCTGCTGATCCTCGACGGCATCACCGATCCGCATAACCTCGGCGCCTGCCTGCGCGTGGCCGACGGCGCCGGCGCGCATGCGGTGATCGCTCCCAAGGACCGCGCAGTCGGCCTGAATGCGACGGCGGCCAAGGTGGCCAGCGGCGCTGCCGAGACCGTGCCCTACATTACCGTCACCAACCTCGCGCGCACCATGCGCGAACTGAAGGAGCGCGAGGTCTGGCTGTATGGCTTTTCCGACGATGCCGAAAAAACCCTGTACGAAGCCGAACTGGCTGGCCCGGCGGCGTTGGTGATGGGCTCGGAAGGCGAGGGCATGCGCCGGCTGACGCGCGAGAATTGCGACGTGCTGGTCAGCATCCCGATGTTCGGCTCGGTCGAAAGCCTGAACGTCTCGGTGGCCTCGGGTGTCTGCCTGTACGAGGCGCGCCGCCAGCGCCTCGCCGCCGCCTGAGCCAGGCCGGTATCCGTCCTGTATCCAGGCGCAAGCGTTTTCGGGCAGCAGATGTTGCCCGAAAACGCTACCATTACGTTTCCGCATAACCATTCCCGATTTTTATGTTCAGCCGCCTGCGTGAAGACATCGCCAGCATTATCGAACGTGACCCTGCCGCGCGCACGGCATGGGAGGTGCTGACCTGTTATCCGGGGCTGCACGCGCTGATCATGCATCGCCGGGCCAACTGGTGCTGGCGTCATGGCCTGAAGTGGCTCGGGCGCTTCATTTCGCACCTGGCGCGCATTTTTACCGGCATTGAAATTCATCCCGGCGCGACCATCGGCCGGCGCGTCTTCATCGATCATGGCTTTGGCGTGGTGATCGGCGAGACCGCCGATATCGGTGACGATTGCACCATCTACCAGGGCGTGACCCTGGGCGGCACCTCGCTCAGCAAGGGCGCCAAGCGCCACCCGACCCTGGAGCGCGGCGTCATCGTCAGCGCCGGCGCCAAGGTACTGGGCGGCTTCACGGTCGGCGAGGGCGCCAAGATCGGCTCGAACGCGGTGGTGGTCAAGGAAGTGCCGGCAGGGGCGACTGCGGTCGGCATCCCGGCGCGCATCATCCAGAAAGACACGCAGACGATCCGCGAAGAGACGGCGGCACGCATGTTCGCCGCCTATGGCTTGACCAGCGCCGCAGACGATCCGCTGTCCAAGGCCTTGCACGGCCTGATCGACAATGCCGCGACCCAGGAGTTGCAGGTGTTGAAGATTGTCGAAGCCCTGATGCGCTCGGGCATTCCCTGCGAACTCTTGCCGGAACTGGAAAAGTTTGATCCGGAACGCCTGAACAAGCTGGTGGAGTAAGATGTTCTAGGCCAGTTCCTGGCCGTCAAGTCCGAGGCGCCGCACCGCGCCATCGGCGTTCAGCGCAATCCAGCCGCCGCGTGGCGTATCCGTATCGCAATCCCAGTCCGGCAATACATAACGCAGGCGTTCGCCGCCCTGCGCGGGGTGGCTGTGGCGTGCCGGCCGATGGGTGTGACCGTGGATCAGCAACTCGGCCCCGGTGGCGTCGAACAGGGCGCTTACTGCCGCCGGATTGACATCCATGATTTCATAGGACTTTTCGCGCTGGGCGGCGCGGCTCTGGTCGCGCATGCCGGCGATGATGGCCTTGCGCTTTTCCAGTGGCATGGCGAGGAATTCGCGCTGCCATTGCGGCTGGCGCACCTGCGCGCGGAATGCCATGTAGCCGGTATCGTCCGTGCACAGCGCATCGCCATGCGCAAGCGCGAGCTGGCGGCCGGCGATGCTGGTCACGTAGGGATCCGGCAGCAGGGTGATGCCGGTGGCTGCGGCAAAGGCTTCGCTGACCAGGAAATCACGGTTGCCGGCGATCCAGAATACCTGCACGCCGGCCGCGCTCAGTGCGCGCAAGGCCGCAATGATTGCGCCGATGTAGGGGCTGTCGAGATCGTCGTCGCCGGCCCAGTATTCGAACAGGTCGCCCAGCAGGTAGAGCTGGCCGGCATGGCGTGCGTGGTGTTGCAGGAAGTCGAGGAAGGCCTGGGTGGTCTTCGGCAGCGATTCATGCAAATGGACGTCGGAAACAAAAAGCGCAACCGTTTCCGGTTGCGCTTTGCTTGCCTGGTGCGAAGCAGTCATGGACGCTTGATCAGACGATCTCGGCTTTTTCGATCACGACATTCTCGACCGGCACGTCGGCATGCATGCCGCCGCGGCTGGTCTTGACGGCCTTGATCTTGTCGACCACGTCGGTGCCTTCGGTGACCTTGCCGAACACGCAGTAGCCCCAGCCATCCTGGCCCGGGTAATCGAGGAAGCTGTTGTTCTTGACGTTGATGAAGAATTGCGCCGAAGCCGAGTGCGGCGCCGAGGTGCGTGCCATGGCGACGGTGTAGGTGTCGTTCTTCAAGCCGTTCTTGGCTTCGTTTTCAATCGGCTCTTTGGTCGGCTTTTGTTTCATGCCCGGCTCGAAGCCGCCGCCCTGGATCATGAAGCCGTCGATGACGCGATGGAAAATGGTGCCGTCATAGTGGCCGTCGCGCACATAGGACAGGAAGTTTTCGACAGTCTTCGGCGCTTTTTCGGCGTCGAGTTCGAGCGTGATCTTGCCGTGGTTGGTGGTGAGGATGACAGCCATGATGGTCCTTGTTGAGTGGTTATCTGAAAAATTTGCAGCAGGTGGATTACTTGACGATGCTGGCCGATTCGATCACCACCGGCGTGACTGGCACGTTCTGGTGGAAACCCTTGTTGCCGGTCGGGACGGCGCGGATCTTGTCGACCACTTCCTTGCCCTTGACGACCTTGCCGAACACGGCATAACCCCAGCCATCCTGGCCCGGATAGTTGAGGAAATCGTTATCCTTGGTATTGATGAAAAATTGCGCCGAAGCAGAATGCGGCGCCGAGGTGCGCGCCATGGCGACAGTGTAGATGTCGTTTTTCAAGCCGTTCTTGGCTTCATTCTCGACCGGGGCACGGGTCGGTTTTTGCGCCATGTCCTTGTCGAAGCCGCCGCCCTGGATCATGAAATTCTCCATGACCCGATGAAAAATGGTGCCGGAGTAATGGCCGCTCTTGACGTATTGCAGGAAGTTTTCCACCGATTTCGGCGCCTTGTCGGCATCGAGTTCCAGCACGATTTCACCCTGGCTGGTTTTCAGGGCCACGCGCGGATGGCTGGCCGGGTCGGCCTTGTCGGCCGCTTGCGCCAGCACCGCGGAAGAGGCCAGCAGGATGCCGGAGATAAATTTCAGCAGACGGCGACGGGATGCATGCATGGGTCTATCCTTTTTCATCAATGTTATACTGCCGCGAAACCGAACATTTTAACAAAATAAGCTTTATTCTAGTGGTGGCTTGATTTTCCGGCTCCCTGATTACCCCCATGACAGCACTGAAGATTTACAACACGCTGGCGCGTGACAAGCAGGCCTTTTCCCCGATCGAGCCTGGCAAGGTGCGCATGTACGTCTGCGGCATGACTGTCTACGATTATTGCCATCTCGGGCATGCCCGCGTGATGGTAGTGTTCGACATGGTGCAGCGCTGGCTGCGCGCCTCGGGCTACGAGGTCACCTACGTGCGCAACATCACCGATATCGATGACAAGATCATCAAGCGCGCCGTCGAGAATGGCGAGACGATTTCGCAGCTGACGACACGCTTCATCGCCGCCATGGATCAGGATGCGGCGGCGCTGGGGGTGCAAAAGCCCGACCATGAGCCGCGCGCGACCGCCTACGTGCCGCAGATGCTGGGACTGATCGGCCAGCTGGAACAAAACGGTCTGGCCTACAAGGCGGCCGACGGCGATGTCAATTACTCGGTGCGCGACTTCCCCGGCTATGGTAAGTTGTCCGGCAAGTCGCTCGACGACTTGCGCGCCGGCGAGCGCGTGGATGTCAATACCGGCAAGCGCGATCCGCTCGATTTCGTGCTGTGGAAAGCCGCCAAGGATACCGAACCTGAAGAAGTGAAGTGGTCGTCGCCCTGGGGCAGCGGCCGTCCCGGCTGGCATATCGAATGCTCGGCCATGTCATGCGAATTGCTCGGCGAACAGTTCGATATTCACGGCGGCGGCGCCGATCTGCAATTCCCGCATCATGAGAATGAAATTGCCCAGTCCGAAGGCGCGCACGGCGGCCATTTCGTCAATTACTGGATGCACAATGGCTTCATTCGTGTGGATAATGAAAAAATGTCCAAGTCGCTGGGCAATTTCTTCACGATTCGCGAAGTCCTGCAAACATACGATGCCGAAGTGGTGCGCTTTTTCATCCTGCGCGCCCACTATCGCAGCCCGCTGAATTATTCGGATGCCCACCTCGACGATGCCAGGGGTGCGCTGACGCGCCTGTACACGGCGCTGAAGGAAGTCGCGCCCGACGGCGCCGCGCTGGACCGCGAGGAAGCGCATGCGCGTCGTTTTGCCGATGCGCTGAACGATGATTTCAATACGCCGCTGGCAATTTCCGTGCTGTTCGAACTGGCCAATGAAGCCAACAAGACGAAATCGGCCATGCTGGCGCGGCAACTGAAGGCGCTGGCCGGAGTGATCGGCTTGCTGGAACGCGAACCGCAGCAATTCCTGCACGGCGCGCCGGGCAGCGGCGATGCTGCTACTGGCGCTGCTCAGGAGGCGATCCTGGCGCAGATAGAGGAACGGATAGCAGCACGTGCGGCCGCCAAGAAAGCCAGGAATTTTGCCGAAGCCGACCGCTTGCGCGCCGAACTGCTGGCCGAGGGCATCGTCCTGGAAGACAAGCCGGGCGGCACCACTGAATGGCGGAGGGCGTGAGCGGCATGGCCAAACCGACCCCGGGCGATGCCCGCGTATTCATCCCGGAATATTGGGAAGATGCCAAGGCCGAGCTGATGAAGCGCGACCGCATCATGCGCCGGCTGATCCCGCAATTCGACGGCCTACACCTGATCGGGCGCGGCGAGCCGTTCACGACCCTGGCGCGTTCGGTGGTCGGCCAGCAAATCTCGGTCAAGGCGGCGGATACCATCTGGCAGCGTTTTACCGATCTGTGCCCGAAATGCACTCCGGCCCAGGTCCTGAAAGCCGGGGAAGGCCTGGCCGGCTGCGGCTTGTCCAAGCGGAAAACCGAATACATCCTCGATCTGGCGCGCCATTTCAAGGAAAAAAAGGTCCATGCCGACCAGTGGACGGAAATGGAAGACGAGGCGGTAATTGCTGAGTTGATACAAATTCGTGGCATTGGACGCTGGACAGCAGAGATGTTTTTGATATTTAATCTGCTGCGACCGAATATTCTGCCTTTGGATGACCTTGGGTTGCTCAAAGGCATTAGTGTTAATTATTTTTCTGGAGAACCAGTTTCGCGCAGCGATGCGCGCGAAGTGGCTGCCAATTGGGCACCCTGGTGTACGGTGGCAACCTGGTATCTCTGGCGCAGCCTGGCGCCAGTACCGGTGGAATACTGATCCGGAATCATCCACCCGTGTGGAACAGAAGGGAACAAAATGAGTAAAACGACATTCCTCAATTTCGAGCAGCCGATCGCGGAACTGGATTCCAAGATCGAGGAGCTGCGCTTCGTGCAGGACGATTCCGCCGTCGACATCTCGGAAGAGATCGAACGCCTGGCGAAGAAAAGCGACCAGCTGACCAAGGATATCTACGCCAAGCTCACGCCCTGGCAAGTCTCGCAGATCGCGCGTCATCCGCAGCGCCCCTACACCATGGATTACGTGAATGAAATCTTCACGGACTTTCATGAACTGCATGGCGACCGCACCTTCGCCGACGACCTCTCCATCGTCGGCGGCCTGGCGCGCTTCAATGGCCAGGCCTGCATGGTGATCGGCCACCAGAAGGGGCGCGACACCAAGGAACGCGCCATGCGCAACTTCGGCATGCCCAAGCCGGAAGGCTACCGCAAGGCCATGCGCCTGATGAAGCTGGCGGAAAAATTCAACCTGCCGATCTTCACTTTTGTCGATACGCCGGGCGCGTTTCCCGGCATCGATGCCGAGGAGCGCGGCCAATCCGAAGCGCTCGGCCACAACATCTATGTGATGGCTGAACTGAAGGTGCCGCTGATCGCCACTATCATCGGCGAGGGCGGCTCCGGCGGCGCGCTGGCGATCGCCGTGGGCGATTGCGTGCTGATGCTGCAATACGCGACTTACTCGGTGATCTCGCCGGAAGGCTGCGCCTCGATCCTGTGGAAGACTTCGGAGCGCGCCAGCGAGGCGGCCGATGCGCTGGGCCTGACTGCGCACCGCCTGAAGGCGATCAACCTGATCGACAAGATCGTCACCGAACCCCTGGGCGGCGCCCACCGCGATCCCAAGCAGATGGCGGCGATGCTGAAGCGCGCCCTGGCCGATTCGCTGCGCCAGTTCCAGGGCATGAAACCGAAGGATTTGCTGGCAGCCCGCCATGAAAAGCTGCTGAGCTACGGCAAATTCAAGGAAATCGCGCCGCAGGATTAAGACGTGGGCCGTCTGTCCACATTAAGCGACCGATTCGAACGCGCGCTGGAAGCGATTCTGGCGCGCGTTTCCGTTTGCGCTGGATTGCCCGTGGCGCCTGCTGCAGTCGCCGTGGCTTATAGCGGCGGCCTGGATTCGTCGGTCTTGCTGCGCCTGGCGCAGCAGCAGGCGGCCGTGCGCGGAGTCAAGCTGTTCGCCTTCCATGTCCATCATGGCCTCAGCCCCAATGCGGATGCCTGGCTGGCGCATTGCGAGCGCGAGGCGGGGCAGCTGGGCGTGGCCTTCGCGGCGCAGCGCGTGCAAATTGGCGACACCGACCGCAGCGGCGTGGAAGAAGCCGCGCGCGTGCTGCGTTACGCCGCGCTGGGGGCGCTGTGTCGCAAGCATGGCGTGGCGTTGCTGTTGACCGCGCACCACCTGGATGACCAGGCCGAGACGGTGCTGCTGCAACTCTTGCGCGGCTCCGGCGTGGCCGGCCTGTCCGGTATGGATGACATCAACGCCGCGCCGGACCTGCTGGGCGATGCGCGCCTGTTGATGGCACGGCCGCTGCTGGACATCAGCCGCGCCGAACTGGAAGCCTGGGCTGCGCGCGCAGGTATCGCGCACGTGGAAGATGAGTCCAATGCCGATGTCCGCTATGCGCGTAACGCCCTGCGACAGGGTGTCATGCCGCAGCTGAGCCAGAGCTTTCCGGGCTTCCAGGAGCGTCTGGCGCGCAGCGCCAGCCACATGCAGGCGGCGCAGCGCTTGCTGCTGCAGCTGGCGCAGGATGATCTCGCCGCCTGCGCCGACGGCGCTTGCCTCGATCTCGAACGCTTGCGCGGTCTGAGCAGCGAGCGTCTCGACAATCTCCTGCGCCACTGGCTCGGCGTGCATGGCGTACGCATGCCGTCCACTGCGTGGCTGACTGAAATGCGCGCGCAAATGCTGGATGCAAAAGCCGATGCGCAGTTGTGCGTGTCGCACCCCGACTGCGCCATTCGGCGCTACCGCAATCGCGTGTACCTGACGCCGAAATGGGATGAGGACGCGGCCAGCGTGGCGCCGCAGCCGTTTCGCTGGCAGGGCGAAGCCAGCCTGGATTTTTCCGCCTATCAGGGCAGGCTGCATTTCGAGTCGGCGGCAGAAGGGCTTGATGCTGCCTGGCTGCGCGCGCAACCCTTGCTGATCCGCTACCGTCAGGGAGGCGAGAACGTCAAGCTGGCTGCCAACCGGCCCACGCGCAGCCTGAAGCAGCATTTCCAGGCCTTGCACGTGCCGGCCTGGGAGCGGCCTTTCCTGCCGCTGGTGACGGCCGGCCAGGAGGTGTTGTATGCGGCCGGCATCGGCATGGATTGCCATCGCAGCGGATCAGGGCAGGGCGAATATGTCCGCCTGCGCTGGGAGCATGTTCTGCAGTCCTAGCGATTGTGCCCGGCGGCGCCTCTATTTGCGCGGTTGTCCTGACTTTTTCACTTGTCTTCCCGGGGCGCAACAGGTAGACTAAAAGGTTGATTTTTATTCGTTTTTTACTATTTTCCGTTATGGCATTAATTGTTCACAAATACGGCGGTACTTCGATGGGCTCGACCGAGCGCATCCGCAATGTCGCCAGGCGCGTGGCCAAATGGCACGACGCCGGCAACCAGATCGTGGTCGTGCCTTCGGCGATGTCGGGCGAGACCAACCGCCTGATCGGCCTGGCCAGGGAAATCATGCCGCAGCCCGACCCGCGCGAGCTCGACATGCTGGCCTCGACCGGCGAGCAAGTCTCGGTGGCGCTGCTGTCGATGGCCTTGCAGTCGCTCGGCAAGCAGGCCGTGTCCTACGCCGGCTGGCAAGTGCCGATCAAGACCAATTCCGCCTTCACCAAGGCGCGCATCCAGTCGATCGACGATGCCAAAATCCGCAAAGACCTCGACGCTGGCAAGATCGTCATCGTCACCGGTTTCCAGGGTGTGGACGAAGGCGGCAATATCACGACGCTGGGTCGCGGCGGTTCCGATACCTCGGCGGTGGCGGTGGCGGCGGCGCTGAAGGCGCAGGAATGCCTGATCTTTACCGACGTCGATGGCGTCTACACGACCGACCCGCGCGTGGTGACCGAAGCGCGCCGCCTGAACACGGTCACCTTCGAAGAAATGCTGGAAATGGCTTCGCTCGGCTCCAAGGTCTTGCAGATCCGTTCGGTGGAATTTGCCGGCAACTATCGCATGCCGACGCGCGTGCTGTCGTCGCTGACTGATCCGATGATTTCGCTGGAAGAAGAAGCCAGATCCGGCACCCTGATTTCGTTTGAGGAAGATACAAAAATGGAACAAGCAACAATTACCGGCATCGCCTTCAGCCGCGACGAAGCCAAGATCACTGTGCAGGGCGTGCCGGACAAGCCGGGCATCGCTTACCAGATTCTCGGCCCGGTCGCGGACGCCAATATCGAAGTCGACATGATCATCCAGAACCAGGCGGTGGATGGCAGGACCGATTTTTCCTTCACCGTGCCGCGCGGCGAGTACGCCAAAACCATCGACGTGCTGGAAAAGAGCGTCAAGGGCCACATCAACCCGACCAGCATCACCGGCGACACCAAGGTATCGAAAGTCTCCGTGGTGGGCGTGGGCATGCGCAGCCACGTCGGTATCGCTTCGCAAATGTTCCGTACGCTGGCCGAAGAGGGCATCAACATCCAGCTGATCTCGACTTCCGAAATCAAGATTTCGGTGCTGATCGATGAAAAGTATATGGAACTGGCAGTGCGTGCCTTGCACAAGGCATTCGACCTGGAAAAAGCAGTCTGATCTGCTGCAGAGTTGTATTGACCAGACGCGCTTGAGAAGTTATTATGCGTGGCTTAACAGAAACGGATTTTGTTGACCGTTTCTTGTTTGGAGGCGTGGCCGAGTGGTCGAAGGCACTTCCCTGCTAAGGAAGCATATGGGCTTAAACCCGTATCGAGGGTTCGAATCCCTCCGCCTCCTCCAGTAACACTGAAAAAAGTCCCGCAAGGGACTTTTTTCATTTCAGGGGAGGCGAGCGCGCAAAGCGCGCGCGGGGGAGAGAAGCAGGGGGTTCGCGGAGCACTGCTCCGCGCCTGCTGAGCGGCACCGGCATGCAGGCAGGTGCCTCGAAGCTTTGCGCCTGCAGGCGCAAAGCCGGGAGAATCTGCGGGGCGGGGTGGCGCGCAGCGACGCGCCGGGCCGCAGTGGGAACTGAAACGCGAGGGATTCGTATTGTACTGATCGGGAGCGGCTCTGCCGACGCCGGCTGCTGCCGTTTCAGCCGGCGTCCTTAACGCGGACCACCCAACCGTTTCCAGATCAAAGCGTCGATAGACCAGTTCCCCGGCCCTCGGCACAGCAGCACAAGGAGCATCGCAGCCCACTGGATGTGCGTTGGCCATGCTTGCGGGTAGACGAAGATCTGGATGACCGCCGTCATCGCGAGCAGCACAAATGCCACTGGACGCGTCGCCAATCCGAGGACGAGCAGGACCGGCGCGCTCGATTCGATTGCAATCGAAATGTAAGCCATCAGCTCCGGCGGCAGGAGCGGCAGCTTGTACTCTTCGCGAAAGAGTTCGACTGCCGTATTCAGGTTCGCGAGCTTGGCCATTGCCGAGTTCCAGAAAACGGTAGCGATGGCGAAGCGCAATGGAATCGCGAGCAGCGAGTAGGGCACATGTTCAAGCCACAGAACGAGTTGCGCCAGACGGGAGGTTTGCGGCGAGTTGAAGGCGGCGGATTGAGTCGAGGGCGTCATCATGAAAGCTCCAAGCGGAAATTGGAAAGCCTGGTCAGAGGCCTGCATCGGCAAAGCAGCCGCGTGCCAGGTGCGCGGCGAGCAGGTCGTAGGCGTCATTGCACGGCGTTTCATCGAGCGCCTGCTGCAAGGGCATCCCGGAAAATATCGAGGACGTAAGGCGCCATTGCCCTTCGCTCAAACGGTCCACATCGACGCTGTTTTCAGATCGGCAAATGAGCAGCCAGACCGGGCCGTCCGCGAGATCGATTGCCGCCATGGCGCTTTCATCGCGTTCCAGCACCGCGCGCCAGATCGAATCCACGGGATACTCGGAGCGGCACAGCCGTATTGCCGGATGTGCCGCCAAACGCAGGCGTCCGAGCTCCGCTTCATTTAATTGCGCAAGACGCGCCGGCTGCAACGGCTTCGCATCCGGCGCATGCAGCACGCCGTTGATCAGCCGCTCGAGGCGGGCGACGTCGGCAAGGTAGCCGATCGATGCCGCTTGCGGGAACCGCGCCAGAAATTCCGGGAAGTCCGCTCCGTATTCGTCCAGCCACGCGCTGCGCGGCGGAGACCGATCGATGAACATGCGGGCGGCTCCTTCGAAGAAGTCGGCGCCGACCAGGCAATGAATGGCAGGATAGGAAAGGCGCAGCGCCCTGACCAGCGCCATCGTCATGGTGTTTCGGTAAATGTCAAGCCGCTGGCTTCCATCCAGTCCATCTGCGACGACAAGCTCGCCCGCGGCGGCTTCCGTGCGGCGCAGCAGGCTCCGGCAGACGGCGCTCTGCAGTTCAGACAGCGTGGGGGCAGGCAGGTTCGTCATTGCGGTATCTTTCGAGAGCGGCCTCGGCCAAAGCCGCTTCTTCCATCAATATTTCAAACGGCGGCACGTCGGTATCCCATTCAATGAGCGTGGGCACTGGTCCGAAGCGTTCGAGCGCCTTGCCGTAGAGAGCCCAGACTTTCGTTGCGACGCGCGAGCCATGATCGTCGATGCGAAGCGTTCGTCCCTGCTCCAGCTGTCTCACGCTATGGCCGGAAAGATGAATCTCGCCGACAGACGCCGGCGGCAATGCGGCCAGATAGGCGACGGCGTCCCAGCCGTGATTGCTGGCGCTGACGTAGATATTGTTGACGTCGCATAAAATGCCGCAGCCGGTGCGGCGCGCGACGGCTGAGAGGAATTCCCACTCCGGAATCGTCGAGTGCCGGAAACGCAGATAGGTCGACGGGTTTTCGATCAGGATGCGCCGCTTCAGGCAAGTCTGCACTTGCTCAACATGCCGGCAAACGATGGCCAGTGCTTCTTCCGTCATCGGCAGCGGCAGGAGATCGGCGAGATACGTCCCGCCGCTGATGCTCCAGCTCATGTGCTCGGAAACAAGAGCCGGTTCGATGCGCTCAACCACATCCCGCACCCGTGCCAGATGCGTCGAATCCAGCCCGTCGGCGCTGCCGAGGGACAATCCGGTGCCATGCAGAGAGAGCGGATAATCGCGGCGAATCGCGTCGAGGTGGCGCGGCGCGAATCCTCCACCGATGTAGTTTTCGGTATGCACTTCAAACCAGGCGACATCCGGCCGCACTTCCATGACGAAGCGGTGGTGCGCAAAGCGCAGTCCGATTCCCGCTTTCGCGAGGATCGGACCGGATGCGCATGGCAAAGGCGCTGCAGACACATCCATGGAAACGCTCTTCTCAGCTGGCTTTCAGCTTGCCGCCTTGAATCTTGCTGCAATCGCCGGCTGGCAGCAATACAAAGGATTTCGAATCCCGTGCCTGGGTTGCCTGTCCGGAGCAGGAGTGCACCCCTTCCGCGCAATCGTTCTTCGCGACGGCATTGATTCCGTAACATTTCTCCAGCTTGCTCTTTTGCATTCTCGCCATGTTGTCCTTAACCACTTGTGGCGCACTGCTCATGTCCTTTTTCTCTTGCGCCTGTCCCGGCAATGCCTGGAGCGCGAGGGCAAGTCCGACTGCGGTCGAAAGCGTGGAAACTGCCAATACATGCTTGCTCATAGTCCATCTCCTCAATCATGTCACCTGATAACGGCCGCGGAATCGCAACCATGTCAGAAGATTCGGCCGGAGCCGACTAAAGGTTACATGGCGCGAAAAATATATTTTTCCACGGATTCCTTGGAAAGGCGCAGAATTCCATCATGTCCACCGACACGCATCAACATGGCACTGCCCTGAGCCTGATGAAGGAGACCCAAGATCGGCGCGCCGCGGCGCAGCAGTCCGCGACATCTTTTGTCCGGCCGGACGGCACGCTGGACTGGTCGGTTTATATGGTCCATGCACAAGCAGGCGATCGCCAGGCCTACCGGCGTTTGCTTGAAGAAATCACGCCTTATCTGCGTGGACTCGCAGCCCGCCACATCCGAAACGGCAGTGATATCGAGGATACGGTCCAGGATATCCTCCTCACCGTGCACTCGGTACGCAATACATACGACCCGGCGCGGCCGTTCGGTCCGTGGCTGGTCGCCATCGCGAACCGGCGCATCATCGACGAGTTGCGCCGGCGGGGACGCGTAGACGCGCATGAAACGCCGCTCGATCCGGAACATGAGAATTTTTCTTCCTCTGAAGCGAATCTCCAGGAACAGGCGGTTGAAGCACGGATACTGCGCGACGCCCTTGATTTCCTGCCGGCGGGACAACGGGACGCGCTTCGGATGTTAAAGCTTGAGGAGATGTCGTTGAAGGAAGCTGCAGCCGCGAGCGGGATGTCGATTACCGCATTGAAAGTCGCTGCCCATCGCGCCCTGAAAAACCTGCGCAAACGGATGGAGAGGCGAGGTGCGAGCAAATGACGTCAACCCCCGACCTTATTGACTTGCTGGTTGCCGATGCAAAGCCGGTGCGGCGCTTGCTGCCGCCCCTGATGCGAGCCTCGTGCTGGCTGCTGTTTGCAGTGTTGATGCTGGTGCTGGTCGGCGTCGAACATGGCGTTCGCCCGGACCTCGGCGTCAAGCTGCAGCAACCTGTCTTTGTCACCGGGGTTGCAGCCGCTGCCATCACGGGTGTGCTCGCCGCAATGGCATCGTTCATTGCAAGTATTCCCGGCCGGTCGCGGAATTGGTTGCTGCTGCCGGCGCCGTCGCTCGTCTTGTGGATATCCACTATCGGTTACGGCTGTCTCACCAATTGGGTTGCTGTCGGCCCGGACGGCGTGTCTCTCGGCGAGACCGCGCGCTGTTTTGCGACGCTGGCGTTGATTGGCGCACCACTGTCGCTCTTGATGCTGATCATGCTTCGATATGCCGCGCGCCTGTCGCCCAGGCCAGTTGCAATGAGCGCTAGTCTCGCAGTCGCTGCGATAACTGCGACCGCTCTTTCGCTGCTGCATCCGATAGATGCGACGGTAATGGTCCTGATGTGGAATATTGGCCTGGCAGTGCTGCTGATGACCGTCGGTGGCCTGTATGGCCGCAGGCTGTTCGAGTGGGTCGCATCGCAATGATTTGCTAAAGAGTAAGCATGTCTAAGGCTGCGCTAAATAAGCGCGTCCATTCTTTGCAATAGTCACATCGGCTTTTGGGGGCGGCGGTGGCAGACTCAGCGGTAGCCGCCGCTGGCGTGTTAAATGAACCACCGTATGCGGAACCGCACGTACGGTGGTGTGGGAGTTGCGCCTTGCAAGCGCATGAAATTCAGCGGCCTGAAATGGCTGCCGCGGCAAAGCCTAGCCAGCAGTCGCGTACCGAGTCTTGCGTGGTGTCCGGTAACGGCCACTGCGAAGCGTAGACAGGGAGGTTGCAGGCCGGAACATCAGTGAACGGAAAAATAGCCCCGAAATCACACTGGTCGAAGTAGCCGACCCTATCTCTCAAAGGGGAAGGCGGAATTCCAGCATGCGCCACGGCGAGTGTGCTGGAGTGCTTCCGGGGTTCGTACCGCCAGCATGTAACCAAAGAATTTCATGTGAACAAGGGAGATCCGTCAGGTTCAAGCGCAGCTTGTAAGGCCAGACGAGCCGAGAAGGCAGAATGGCTTGATGACCTGACGGAAGTCAGACTGGCTGATAGTACTCCGAGATCGGGAGAGCCGATCACATGGGGAAGCGGCCAGCAGCAGTTGAATCGTTCTTGGGCAACATGGACTCCATACAAAGGGAGGCAAGGTCTTTTATGCAAAGAGAAGAATCACCCGCCATGGAAACGGGACTCGAACGAATAGCAGTGAAAGCTCGGTGCGAACCGGCACTTCGGTTTACTTCGCTGGCACACTACATTACGCAGGACCGGGTGTGGACGAATCTGTGGAAGATTCCAAGTCGCTCGGCGGCTGGTGTGGATGGCCAGAAGGTGCCAGAGGCGAAGGAGAGCTTTGAGGAATGGATTGGGCCGATGCTTCAATCCGTCCACCGCCGAGGGTATCAAGCGCCAGACATCCGGCGCGTGTATATCCCGAAGCCCGGCAAACAGGAGATGCGCCCGCTGGGCGTACCGACTGTGGCTGATCGGGCCTTGCAGCGCAGTGCCGCCCAAGTCCTATCCGCCATTTACGAACAGGACTTTATGCCATGTTCGTTTGGTGGTAGACCTGAGCGCAATGCCCACCAAGCACTGGCGACACTCAATGAGGTAGTCGCTGGTCGCAAAGTCAGTTGGGTGCTGGAAGCGGACTTGAAGAACTTCTTCGGGAGCCTGAACCACGATTGGCTGCTTCGATTTGTGGAGCACCGGGTAGGAGACCCACGCATGATCAGTTTGATCCGGCGGTGGCTCAAGGCAGGCGTACTGGAAGACGGCAAGGTGCATCAAAGTGAGGAGGGAACGCCGCAAGGCGGTTCGATCAGCGTGCTATTGAGTAACGTGTATTTGCATTACGTGCTGGACCTGTGGTTTGAACGCGTGGTCAAACGGCACCTGCAAGGCAAGGCTTACTTGGTGCGCTACATCGACGACTTTGTGATGTGTTTCCAATACGAGTCAGATGCACGACGGGTTCAGGACGCTCTGCGCAAACGGTTGGAGAAGTTTGGTTTGACCCTTGAATCAAGCAAGACCAAGCTCGTTGCATTTGGTCGATTTGCGCAACGGGATGCGGGCAATCATGGGCGGAAGAGGCCGGAGACGATCTACTTCCTGGGCTTTACCCTGTATTGCACGCAAAACCTGAAGGGCAGATTTAAGGTAGGGATGCAAACAGAGAAATCGCGATTGCGACGTAGTCTGGCAAACCTGCAAGACTTGATGCGGCAGGTAAGGCACTTGTCGATTCGGGAGCAGGCTGAAAAGCTCAACCGGGTATTGCGCGGCCACTATGCGTACTACGGCATTGCCGGAAATTTCCGGGCACTGCTGCAAGTGCACAGGGGTGTCGAGCGTTACTGGCGCAAAATGCTGAGTAGCCGTAGCCGCTCAGGCGGTGTTACGTGGGAAGCGTTTCATCAAATTAAGACGCGGTTTCCGTTGATGCGACCAAAGCTGCATTTGCCCTACCGGGCCTTGCAAGCTATCGCTGTACTGTAAATCAACTGCTGAAGAGCGTAGTGCGGGAAATCCGCACGCTACGTTCTGTGGGAACCGGAGGCGGGTGACTGCCTCCGGTGACCCGGTGGCGGCGGGAGTAATTCCGTCCCCTACTCAATCGGAGAGAGCGCGCACTGCGCGCGGGAGGGATTCGAAGCTTTTGCCGGCTTGTGGCAATGTACAATGCTGAGCGGTCAACACAAACTCCTTCCTGAGGAGACCGGCAATGGCGACATTGATTCTTGGGCTGGTGACTTTTTTGGGCATGCATTCCGTCCGTATATTCGCCGATGACTGGCGCACCGCCCAGCGTGCGAGGTATGGCGAGAAAGCGTGGAAATTGGGATACACCCTGATTTCGCTGGTCGGCTTCGGGCTGATCATTTGGGGATTCGGCATGGCCCGGAACGACCCCCTCGTGCTGTGGAGTCCCCCGGTGGCCATGCGGCATATCGCGTCCCTCCTCACGTTAATCTCTTTCGTCCTGCTGGCAGCGACTTACGTTCCCCGCAACGGCATCAAGGCCCGCTTGCATCATCCGATGGTGCTGGGCGTCACGGTTTGGGCCTTCGCCCATTTGCTGGCGAATGGAACCCTTGCTGATGTGATCCTCTTCGGCAGTTTTCTGGTGTGGGCAAAATTGTCTTACCTGGCCGCACGCAAAAGGGACCGCATGGCAGGCACCCGATATCCTGCAGGAACAATGGGCGGAACGATCGCTGCAGTGGCGGCCGGTGGTGTCGCCTGGATGCTGTTTGCATTCTGGCTGCATGGGTTGCTGATTGGCGTTAATCCACTATGATCTGACCCGGGAATGCCATGGCGAACCTGTTCAATCAACTACCTGACTACAGCAAGTCTCCGGCAGGAAGGGAACGCACGATCCTGCGCCTGTTGCCCAGAGCCTCCCTTGCCGGCAGCATCCTGATCGCGCTGCCGGCGCTGCTGATACGCCTCCTGCCGCTGTTCGGCCTCGCACCGGCGGACCCCAAGCTGGCCTCCACCGTCGATATCATGAGCATCGCCGTGATGATCGTGTTCTGGATCGCCCTCGTCATCGTCGGCACCGGCGCTTTCCTCGTCATGCTGATGAAAGGCCCGGCCTATGTCGCCGATCCCTATGCCATGGTCGATTCCGACAAGCCCGGCAAGCGCATGGCGGAAATGCAGCCGGGCAAGGCGATCTATCAAGGGGAAGGCAAATCTCCCCCTGAGCAGGATTCCTGATTCCCGATACCTTCCGGATTCATCATGGCAAACACAAACCATCAAGCAAAACGCTACCGGCACTACAAGGGCGGCATTTATGAATTGGTTTGCGAGGCGACCCAGGAAGCCGATCTGACACCGGTGATCGTGTATCGGGCGCACGACGGCTCGGTATGGGTGCGTCCGCGAGACGTGTTTTTTCAGATGATCGAAGTCGATGGCAAGCAGATGCCGCGCTTTGCGCCCATTGACGACTGAGCTGTAAATATTTCCTCAAGGAAATGCAGCAGGCGGCACCTTGTTAATTTAATGACATTTTTCTGCCTTCATTTATCATTCCGTCGTGTTTTCAATTTGCTAACATTGAATAACAGGACAAACGATGAATGGAGGCCTCTCCGGCGCCATGGCCGCGCTGCGCGCGCTGCTGGCCGGCCATACGCAAGACACCCGCCTGTTGCGCCTGACGACCTCGCCCGGGGCCGATGCGCTGCTGGTGGAGCGCATCGCCGGCCGGGAAGGCTTGAGCCAGGGATTTCGTTTCGACATTACGACGCTGTCCACGGATGCTGCGCTGGATGGCAAGCGCCTGCTGGGGCAACCGGCCTTGCTGGAAATTCTCACGCAGCATAGCCGTAGCGAGCTGCGCCCCATCCACGGTCACATCACTGCTTTTGAACCGCTGTCGTCCGAAGCAGGATTGACGCGTTACCGGCTGAATATCGAACCCTGGACCGCCTTCCTGCGCCACCGCTTCGATTCCTTCGTCTGGCAGGACAAGAGCACGCTCGACATCGTCGCGGAAATCTTTGCCGACTACCAGGGCCAGGGCAGGCTGGCGCCGGAATGGCGCCTGGCCTTGAGCGATGCATCGCGCTACGCGCCGCGCGAAGTCTGCACCCAGTTCGAGGAAAGCGACTGGGCCTTCGTCGAACGCCTGCTGGCCGAGGAAGGCCTGTTCTACTGGTTCGAACATGTGGGCGACGCGGGCAGCGCGGCGCTGGGCAATCACCGGCTGGTGATCGCCGACAGCAATGCCGCCTTCGGGCCCAACGTGCAGCCGCCCATCCGCTTCCACCGCGCCGCCGCGGTCGAGCAATCCGACACCATCACCGGCTGGCAGACGGCGCGGCGCGTCGTCACCAATACGGTGCGCGTGGCAAGCTGGAACGAGCGGCAGGTGAGCGTCATCGGCCATCAGCAGGGAGGCAGCCATGCCGGTGGCGACGTGCCCGAACTGCTGGCCAGCGACCATGCCGGCCTGCGGCATTTCGATAGCGGCGACGCCGCCGAGCGCAGCGCGCGCCTGCATCTTGAGGCGCTGGAGGCGCGCAACCATACCTGCCACGGCGAAGGCACGGTGAGAACGCTGGCGCCCGGCAGCACCTTCGTGCTGACGGAACATCCGGTGCATGATCGCGAGCGCCTGCAAGAGGGGGATGCCGAGGTTTGCTTTGCCGTCATCGCCGTGCAGCACTTCGGCCGCAATAACCTGGGGTCGGATGCGAATACGCTGATCGACAGCGTATTCGGCAACAGCGCGCAAGCGTCCTCGCTGGGAGGGCTGAATGGGCAAGCCAGCCGGGGCGCCGAGGATGCCGAACCGCTCTATCGCAACCGTTTTACAGCGCTGCGCGCCGATATTCCCTGGCGCCCGCTAACGGTCGATGCGCGCGGCGCCTTGCTGCATCCGAAACCGACGGTCACCGGCATTCATACCGCCATCGTCGTCGGCACCCCGGGGCAGGACCTGACCACCGAGCGCAACCACCGCATCAAGGTGCAGCTGCACTGGCAGCGCGGTGCGCAATCGCACAGCCGCAGAAGCCATCCGCAGGGCGACAACAATACGCCGGCGCAGGAATCAGCCTATGTCTGGGTGCGCGTGATGGAACCCGCCGCTGGTCCCAACTGGGGCAGCAGCTTTACTCCGCGCATCGGCCAGGAAGTCATTTTTGAGGACGAGGTGAGTCTGTGAGTCTTGACGTGTTTGAAATGCCCCATCGCCCCTAATTTCCACTCCCCCAGCCAACACGGTAAAATACCCCTTTAACCACGAATTCAACGGCTTTGGCGTCCCAAGGCCGTTTTTGCTTCGGCCGCAGCATAGCTGCTTAACTTGCTGCGCAAGTTAGCCTTCACAGAAACCGAGTTTCCTTTGCCACTTACGCCATGACCGTCCGCACTCGTTTCGCTCCCAGCCCGACCGGCTACCTCCATCTCGGCGGCGCCCGCACCGCGCTGTTTTCGTGGGCCTATGCCCGCCATTTCGGCGGCACTTTCATTTTGCGCATCGAGGATACCGACCTCGAGCGCTCGACCCCGGAAGCGGTGCAGGCGATCCTGGACGGCATGCAGTGGCTTGGCCTGCAGCATGACGAAGGCCCGTTCTACCAGATGCAGCGGATGGACCGCTACCGCGAAGTGATCGGGCAAATGCTGCAAGCCGGTAGTGCCTATTATTGCTATTCCTCGCCCGAAGAGGTCGAGGCGATGCGCGAACGCATGCGCGCCGCCGGCGAGAAGCCACGCTACGATGGCACCTGGCGCCCGGAACCCGGCAAGAGCTTGCCGCCTGTGCCGGACGGCCGCAAGCCGGTGGTGCGCTTCCGTAATCCGCTGGATGGCGAAGTCACCTGGAACGACGTGGTGAAAGGGCAGATCACGATTGCCAACCGCGAACTGGACGACCTGGTGATCGCCCGCCCGGACGGCACGCCGACCTATAACTTCTGCGTGGCCATCGACGACTGGGATATGAACATCACCCACGTAATCCGCGGCGACGACCACGTCAACAATACCCCGCGCCAGATCAATATCCTGCAGGCGCTGGGAGCGCCGCTGCCGCAGTACGGCCACGTGCCGATGATCCTTGGCGCCGACGGCGAGAAGCTGTCCAAGCGCCATGGCGCCGTCAGCGTGATGGAATACCCGGCGCAAGGCTACCTGCCGGAAGCGATGCTGAACTACCTGGCACGGCTGGGCTGGAGCCACGGCGACGACGAGATTTTCTCGATGGAGCAATTGTGCAGCTGGTTCGACCTCGATCACCTGTCCAAGTCGCCGGCGCAGTTCAATCCGGAAAAGCTGGCATGGCTGAACAACCATTACATCAAGCTGGCCGACAACGAGCGTCTGGCCGACCTGGTGCGCCCGGTGATGGAACGCGAAGGCGCGCAGTTCGACGGCGCGCCGCCGCTGGCATCTGCGATCGGCCTGATGAAGGACCGTACCAATACCCTGAACGAGCTGGCCGATGCGGCCATGCTGTTCTTCCGCCAGCCGCATCCGGACGCGGCCCTGCTGGCGCAGCACCTGACGGACGCCGTGCGGCCGGCGCTGGCGCAGTATGCCGAGCAGTGCAAGACGGTGGCCTGGAGCAGGGAAGCCCTGTCGGCCATGCTGAAGGAAGTGCTGGCTGCGCACAAGCTGAAGATGCCGCAATTGGCCATGCCGCTGCGTCTGTTGATTACAGGGCAGTTGCAGACGCCGTCGATCGATGCCGTGGTTGAATTGTTCGGTCGCGAAACGGTGTTGGCGCGCTTGGCGAAACATCTTTCATAAATATTCGAAAAGCGCATTTACAGAAGTGAAGTAGCTTTGCTATAATTTCGCTTCTACGCAAGGGGGGTATAGCTCAGCTGGGAGAGCGCTTGCATGGCATGCAAGAGGTCAGCGGTTCGATCCCGCTTACCTCCACCATTAAAATAGTGTAGAATAGCAACAAGGACAGGTTACTGTCCCCATCGTCTAGAGGCCTAGGACATCACCCTTTCACGGTGAGTACGGGGGTTCGAATCCCCCTGGGGACGCCAGCTTAAAAACGCCACGCATTGCGTGGCGTTTTTTTTATCTCTGTAAAAAGCGCGCATTGCGCGCGAGCGGGGATTCGAAGGGTTCGGCTTGCAAGCCGAACCGCGGCCCGCGGAACGTGGGCGAATCCCCCTGGGTCGTCAAAATAAAAACGCCACGCAACAGCGCGGCGTTTTTCATTTATGCTTTCGGCATGCGAAACCAAGCAAGCACCCTCACCATTTTCTGCAAAGTCGTCGACAACTATGGCGACGCCGGCATCTGCTGGCGCCTGGCAAGACAACTGCATCAAGAGCATGGCATCGCCGTCACTCTTTGGATAGACGATCTGCAGACCTTGCAGCGGATCTGCCCGGACCTTGCGACCAACGCCGACGTACAACAGCTTGCCGGTGTGACGGTGCGCCACTGGCGCGATCAGGCGGGCGACTTTTCGGCCGGCGATGTCGCCGACATCGTCATTGAATTTTTTGCCTGTGATATCCCGCCAGGCTACATTGCCGCAATGGCGGAGCGCAATCCGCGTCCGGTGTGGCTCAACCTGGAAGGCTTGAGCGCGGAGGAATGGGTGGAGGGGTGTCATGCCTTGCCGTCAATGCACCCACGTTTGCCGTTGACGAAATATTTTTTCTTCCCTGGCTTTACCAGTAAAACGGGCGGCTTGCTGCGCGAATCTGCATTGGAAGAGCAGCGTCGGCAATTTCAAGCGGACCAGCCGGCCAAGGCGGCGTTCCTGGCCCAGTTTGGCGTGACGCCGGCAGAAATGGCTTCGCTGAAGGTGTCCTTGTTCTGTTATCCGCACGCACCTGTGGCGGCATTGTTCGAAGCATGGCAGGGCGGCGGTACCGCAATCACTTGCCTGGTGCCCGAAGGCGTCGCGGTCGCGGCGATTCAGGCGTTTATCGGCGGGGATGCAGGGGGCGAAGCCAAGCCGGGCGCGGCACGCACCCGCGGCGCGCTGACCGTACGCGTCCTGCCTTTTGTCGCGCAACCGGACTACGACAAGCTGTTATGGGCATGCGACCTCAATTTCGTGCGTGGCGAGGATTCCTTTGTACGGGCGCAGTGGGCGGGCATGCCATTCATCTGGCATATCTATCCGCAGGACGAAAACCTGCATCACAAGAAACTCCGTGCGTTCTTGCAGCGATACTCCGCTGACATCGGAAGTTTGAATGCCTTCTCCTTGCGCTGGAATGGCGCTGGAGCGGAGAACGTGAATGCGCCGGACGACTGGTCCGCGCTATGGCCGTCATTGCAGGCCGACATGCCAAAAATCGCCTGCAGGGCGACAGAATGGCATCAGGAAATGTTGACAAATGGAGATCTGGCTAGCAATTTGCTGAAGTTTGCAGACTCGCTGCGGTCAGTGACTACAGAAAACTCGGTATAATATGCGGTTGATCTAGTGCGTTTTCTTTGTTGAAACGTGAGCTTACGGCGCAGTTGGCCATAGAGCGACAGATAATATTCATGCAACCTATTTTTTACGTACATTCTCTATGAAACCTGCAAAAGAAGTTCGCGTTGGCAACATCATCATGGTTGACGGCAAGCCTTTTATCGTGCTGCGTTCGGACGTTAACGGTTCGAGCCGCACGGGCTTCACCTACAAATGGAAGATGAAAAATCTTCTGACGAACAGCCCGCTGGAAAACGTTTTCCGCGGCGACGACAAGTTCGACGTCGTTGTTCTCGATAAAAAGCCGGTGACCTATTCGTATTTCGCCGATCCGCTGTATGTATTCATGGATGAAGAATACAATCAGTTTGAAATCGAAGAAGAAAACCTCGGCGATGCGCTGCATTACCTGAAAGACGGCATGGAATGCGAAGCCGTGTTTTATGATGGCAAAGCGATTTCCGTTGAATTGCCCATCACGATCGCGCGCCAGGTGGTTTACTCCGAGCCTGCAGTCAAGGGCAATACTTCGGGCAACGTCCTGAAAGAAGCGCAGATTGAAAACGCCATCGAGGCGCATCGCCACACCGTTCAGGTGCCGCTGTTCGTGGCAACGGATGACGTGATTGAAATTGATACCCGCACCAACGAGTACAAGCGTGTGGTCCGTAACTAAGACCCCCCGAAATCAAAAAAACGCTGCCTTCGAGCAGCGTTTTTTTTCGCCAGTCGTTAGGCATTTCCCGATGGTATTTTCGATTGTAAGAAAAATTTTTTCTAATTTGTAACAAAATCGGAACTTTCTGAAGTTGCTAATGACCAACGCAAGTGCCCGGTAGTATTTCCATGCGGAATCAGGTTTCGGCCTGGGGTTGGCGCGAACGAATTTTTTAATCCAGACATTGATTTGTCCCATTTTCAGGAGATAGCATGCTTCGCTCAGAAACGCTTTTCGGCAAACGTGATTCCACAAACAATACATCCAATATGACGAGCAACACCGCGCAACCGATTGGCAGCAGCCTGACTTCTTCCAGCCCGCTCAGGACCAGCGCGCCCGCCGCCAGCGTGCCCGCTTCGCTCGATAACAGCGTCGCCAAGGCCGCAGCCGCATCCGCCTCCGCCGCTACCGCCAGCACCAATGAAGTCGGCAGCAAACTGATCGTCGGACCGAACATCAAGCTCAAAGGCGTTGAAATCACCGATTGCGACACGCTGGTGGTCGAAGGTCGGGTCGAAGCGACCATGGATTCGCGCGTGATCCAGATCGCCGAATGCGGCGCTTTCAAGGGTTCGGCCGAAATCGATATCGCCGAAATCCACGGCGAATTCGACGGCGACCTGACCGTGCGCCAGAAGCTGGTGATTTACGCGACCGGCAAGGTCACGGGCAAGATCCGTTATGGCAAGGTCGTGATCGAAGAGGGCGGCCAGCTGGCTGGCGACGTCCAGGTTGGTACTTCCGGCACCGCCCGCAACCTGTCGGTTGCCAAGGCCAGCTGATCGCGCCAGGCGGATAAACAGGAGGCGCCGACAGCCGGACCCGCATACGCGCGGACCGGTGCTTGTGCGTTTCCTCCTGGAGTTCGAAATGGCCAGTGCCCCGCAAGGGCGCTGGCCATTTTTATTGGCGCTTGCAGAAATGCTTGCCAGCCGTGCGACAATAACAAGGTTTGGAAACAACGGCACAAAGCTTCGACCTTCCCATGACCACCACGCATCCGCAATATATCCTTACCCTGTCCTGCCTCGACCAGCGCGGCATCGTGCATCGGGTGTCCGGCTTCCTGGCTGAACATGGCTGCAACATCATCGACTCGGCCCAGTTCGGCGATGCGCAATCGCAGCTGTTTTTCATGCGCGTGCATTTTTCCGCAGAAGACCCGGCCTTGCCGGATGCAGCCCTGCGCGCGCGCTTCGCCGAAATGGCGGAGGGCATGCGGATGAACTGGCAATTGAACGACGCGCGAGAAAAACCGCGCGTGATGCTGATGGTTTCCAAAATCGGCCATTGCCTGAACGATTTGCTGTTTCGTTACAAGAGCGGCCTGCTGCCGGTGGAAATTCCGGCGATTGTCTCCAACCATACCGACTTCTATCAACTGGCGGCGAGCTACAACATTCCCTTCCACCACCTGCCGCTGGCGGCTGGCGCTTCGGCCGATGCCAAGCGCGCGCAGGAAGCGCGGATGCTGGAAATCATCAAGACCAATGACATCGATCTGGTGGTGCTGGCGCGCTATATGCAGATTCTCTCGCCTGAACTGTGCGAGGCCTTGAAGGGGCGGGCGATCAATATCCACCATTCCTTCCTGCCCAGCTTCAAGGGCGCCAAGCCCTATTACCAGGCGCATGACCGCGGCGTCAAGCTGATCGGCGCCACCGCCCATTTCGTCACCGGCGACCTCGACGAGGGGCCGATCATCGAGCAGGGGGTCGAGCGGGTCGATCATGCAATGGATCCGGAGACGCTGACGGCCATCGGCCGCGATATCGAATGCGTGGTGCTGGCGCGCGCGGTGAAGTGGTTCGTCGAACACCGCATCCTGCTGAACGGTCACAAGACCGTGGTGTTCAAGTAGGCGGGGCGTCCGTTGTTGCGCCGCCTGCGTTGCGCGCAGGCGTGCGCATCAGCACGAATTCTTCGGCGGCGGTCGGGTGGATGGCGATGGTGCGGTCGAATTGCGCCTTGGTGACGCCGGCCGTGACTGCCACCGCCAGGCTTTGCACGATTTCGGGCGCATCGGCGCCAATCATGTGGATGCCACGCACGCGGTCGCTGGCGGTATCGACCAGCAGTTTCATGTAGGTGCGCCCCTTGCCGCCGCTGAAAGCTTCGCGCATCGGCCTGAAGTCGGCTTCGTAGACTGTGGTGGGCGCGCTGCATTGCGCTTCGGTCGGGCCGAGCGAGGCCATGGGCGGCAATGTGAATACAGCGGTGGCAATCGATTCCAGCGCCACCGGCGCGTCGTGGCCCGCAGCAAATAGCCGGTCGGCCAGCCAGCGCCCTTCGGCAATGGCCACCGGCGTCAGGTTCTTGCGGTCGGTGACGTCACCCACCGCATGCAGGCCGGGCAGCGCGGTCGCCAGTTCGGCATTCACCGGCACCGCGCCATTCTTGCCAAGTTCGAGGCCGATCGCTTCCAGCCCAAGCTTGGCGGTATTGGGGCGGCGCCCCAGGGCATTGAGCGTCCAGGGCGTATCCAGCGTTTCACCGGCAGGCAGGTGCAGGCGCCAGCCGGCGGGCAGGCGCTCGATCCGGCTCGCCATGCAGCCCGGCCGCAAATCGATGCCGGCCTGGGCCAGCGCGGTGGCCAGGCGGGTACGCAGGTCGTCGTCGAAGCCGCGCAGCGGCAGGCGGTCGCGGTACAGCATGGTCACCGCCACCCCCAGCCGCGCCAGCATGCTGGCGAACTCGGCCGCGATGTAGCCGCCGCCGAGCACCACGGCGCTGGCGGGCAACTCCCGCAGGTCGAGCAAGTCGTCCGAGGTCGGACAGTCTTCCAGGCTGGGGATGACGTCGCGCGCGGGGCGGGCGCCGGTGGCGATGACGATGTGTTTTGCGGTGAATTCCTGTGCGCCGACCGCCAGCCGGTGCGGCGCCAGCAGGCGCGCCGTGCCTTCAATGAGGGTGACGTCGCCGTCGGCCAGCAGCTTGCGGTACACGTCTTCCAGGCGCGCGGTCTCGGCCGCCTTGGCATCGGCCCAGCGCGTCATGGAAAACGCGGTCTCTGGAACCGTCCAGCCGAAGCCGGCGGCTTCCCGCAGCAGCTCGCCGTACTGGGCGGCGTACATCAGGAGTTTTTTGGGGACGCAGCCGCGGATCACGCAGGTGCCGCCGACCCGGCTGTTTTCGATGACGGCGACACGGGCGCCATGGCGCGCGGCGCGGCGGGACAGGGCGACGCCGCCGGAGCCGGCGCCGATGACGATCAGATCGAATTCCTGCGACATGTGCGCTCCTCGTCTGCCTGGTGCCGGCGAACGCGCCGGCTGCAATGGCCTAGCCCAGCACGCGCTTGAGCCAGGCACCGATGTCCTCGATTTCTTCCATGCAGACCGAATGCTGCATCGGATATTCATGCCATTCGACCTGGCAGCCAAACGAACGCAGCAGGTCGCGCGACGCTTCGGCGCGCTCCAGCGGAACCACCGGGTCGCCGCGGCCGTGCGCCATGAAGACCGGCGTGGCCTGGTTGGCGGGATGCGCTTCGGCGGCGACGACGCCAGCCAGCGGCAGGTAACCCGACAGGCACAAGAGACCGGCCAGCGGCTCGGGGTGGCGCAGGCCGGACTGCAGGGTCATGGCGCAGCCTTGCGAAAAGCCGGCCAGGACGATGCGGCTGGCGGGAATGCCGCGCGCCTTTTCACGCGCAATCAATTGTTCCACCGCTTGCTGCGAGTGGCGCAAGCCGCCTTCGTCTTCACGCTTGGTCAGGTCCTCGCCCAGCGCGATGTCGTACCAGGAGCGCATCACGTAGCCGCCGTTCATGGTTACCGGCATCAGCGGCGCATGCGGGAAGACGAAGCGGATGGCCGGGCAGCCCGTCAGGTCCAGTTCGCGCACGATCGGCACGAAGTCGGAGCCGTCGGCGCCCAGGCCATGCATCCAGATGACGGCAACGGTCGGGTTGGGGGCGGTGTCGATCTGGATCGATTCGAGAAGGGCGTCGTTCATGTCGGGATGAAGATTGGGTGGTTCAGGATTTGGTGCGGATCGCCGATTTCGGCCGGAAGGCCTTGCAGACGGCGTCGTGCGTTTCGATGTAGGGGCCGCCGATCAGGTCGATGCAATAGGGGACGGCGGCGAAGATGCCGTGCACCAGCTGCTTGCCGTCGGCATCCTTCAGGCCTTCGAGGGTTTCCTTGATCGACTTCGGCTGGCCCGGCAGGTTCATGATCAGCGCCGCATGGTCCGTGGTTTCGCGGATCACCGCGACCTGGCGCGAGAGGATCGCGGTGGGGACGAATTGCAGGCTGATCTGCCGCATCTGTTCGCCGAAGCCGGGCATCTCTTTTGTGGCAACCGCCAGGGTCGCTTCGGGGGTGACGTCGCGCCGGGCGGGGCCGGTGCCGCCGGTGGTCAGCACCAGGTCGCAGCCGGCCACGTCCACCAGTTCGATCAGGGTTTGTTCGATGGCGGCGCGCTCGTCCGGAATCAGCCGGGACTCCATGCGCCAGGGGCTGGCGATGGCGGTGGCGAACCAGTCCTGCAGGGCTGGCAAGCCCTGGTCCTGGTAGACGCCGGCGGCAGCGCGGTCGGAAATCGAGACCAGGCCGATCAGCAGCTCGTCGGGATCATTCCTCGGCGGCTTCGTCATCTGCTTCATCGTCGGCTGCGATATCGCTGGCGCTGCGTGACGCGGCTTTCTCCAGGTCCTTGAGGATCTGGAAGATTTCACGGTAGGCCCTGGGCGGCTTGTTTTCGGCCTGCTCCTTGCGGGCATTGCGGATCAGGGTGCGCAACTGCTGCGCATCCAGTTCCGGGTGCTTGGCCAGCAGCTCGGTGAGGGCGGCGTCGTTGGCCAGCAGCTTGTCGCGGCGGCGCTCGATCAGGTGCAAGGCGGCGGCGTCGGCTTTGGAAGTGCCGCGCCAGCTGTCGATGACCTTCTGGATGGCGGCGATTTCATGTTCTTCCAGGGTGCGCATCTTCTTGCCGACAAACTGCAACTGGCGGCGGCGCCCTTCATGGTCCGTGATTTTCTGGCATTCAAGGATGGCGTCGCGCACATCTTCCGGCATGGGCACGCGTTTGACGCGGTCGCGCGAATTTGCAATCAATTCCGCCCCCAGCTTTTGCAGGGCGGTCATTTCGCGCTTTAATTGCGACTTGGAGGGGCGGTCGTATTCCTGCTCGAATTCGTTGGACTGAAAGCCGCAGGATCCCCGGTTAGGATTTGGCATGGATTTGCGTGATGCTGAAAGCAATTTGGTAAACGGCTGCTATCATAACCCCTTTCCCGCCGATTGCGGTTAAAGCCATTATTCCCACAAAAAAGACATCGAGCCCATGAGCGATACCGTATTTACCTACAGCCAGGAACAATTGCAACAACTCGCGCAGGACGTATTGCGTTATGCAAAGGAAAAAGGCGCATCCGGTGCGGCGGTCGATATCAGCGAAGGCAGTGGCCTGGGGGTCACTGTGCGCAAAGGTAATATCGAAACCATCGAGCAAAACAAGGACAAGGGTATCGGCGTCACGGTGTACATGGGGGCGGAAGGCCATATCCGCCGCGGCAATGCCAGCACCTCGGATTTTTCCCGGCTGTCCCTGCGGGCGACAGTGGAGGCCGCCTATAACATCGCCCGCTTCACCGCGGAAGACGATTGCGCCGGCTTGCCGGACGCCGATACGCTGGAAATGGCGCCGCTTGACCTGCAATTGTGCCATCCCTGGCTGATCGCGGCCGAGGAAGCCGCCGAACTGGCGCGGCGCACCGAGGCGGCGGCGTTTGCAGTCGACAAGCGCATCACCAATAGCGAAGGCGCCAGCGTGTATGCGCAACAATCGCAATTCATCTCCGCCAATTCACGCGGTTTCATGGGCGGCTACCCCTTTTCCCGGCACACGCTGTCGGTGGCGCCGATTGCCGGCAAGGGCGCGCACATGCAGCGCGATGACTGGTATTCCTCGATGCGCGACCCGGCCAGGCTGGCCGGGCCCGAAGCCATCGGCCGCTATGCCGCCGAGCGCGCGCTGGCGCGCCTGAACGGTCGCAAGCTCGATACCCGCAAATGCCCGGTATTGTTCGAGGCGCCGCTGGCGGCCGGCTTGCTGGGAGCCTTCGTGCAGGCGGTGTCGGGCGGCGCCCTGTACCGCAAATCGACTTTCCTGCTCGACACCCTCGGCCAGCCCGTGTTCGCACCGCACATCCAGATCGTCGAAGACCCGCATGTGATTGGCGCGGTTGGCTCATCTCCTTTTGACGATGAAGGCGTCAAGACGCATCGCCGCGATGTAGTGCGCGATGGCGTGGTGCAGGGCTATTTCCTCTCCACCTATTCGGCGCGCAAGCTGGGCATGAAAACCACCGGCAACTCGGGCGGTTCGCACAACCTCAAGCTGTTTTCCACGCAGACTGCGGCGAACGACAACTTCAAAGGCATGCTGAAAAAAATGGATACCGGCTTGCTGGTGACCGAGTTGATGGGGCAGGGTGTCAATTACGTTACAGGCGATTATTCGCGCGGCGCTTCCGGCTACTGGGTCGAAAATGGCGTGATCCAGTATCCCGTGGAGGAAATCACGATCGCTGGCAGCATGCGCGAGATGTTTGCGCAAATCGTCGCCATCGGCGCCGATACGCTGGTGCGTGGCACCAAGGAAACCGGCTCGATTTTGATAGAAAGCATGACTGTCGCGGGTAGTTGACACTTCGGCCTAGCTGCCATGTAACGATAATCGCTCTGCCAATGTTGCGTTGCGGTAGATGCCGGCGTTGCGATATTTTGAATTTCACAATAAACTTCCCTTGCATTTATTGCCAGTAAGAAACTCACAAGGTCGATGGCAAGCGATCTGTGAATCAAATTAAAGGAGACAATATGGAACGGCGGTCATTTCTGAAAAAAGCAGCGGTCGGTGCATCTGCTGGGGCGCTTGCCGCACCGGCGCTGGCGCAATCGCAACCGACAATCAACTGGCGCCTGGCGTCGAGCTTTCCCAAATCGCTGGATACCATTTATGGTGCGGCAGAAACGTTTTCCAAGCGTGTCTCGCAACTCACCGGCGGCAAGTTCAATATCCGCGTATTCGCCGGCGGCGAAGTGGTGCCGGCGCTCCAGGTGCTGGATGCGGTACAAGCCGGAACTGTGGAAATGGGCCACAGCGCGTCTTACTACTACTTTGGCAAGGACCCGACCTTTGCCTTTGATGCGGCAGTGCCGTTCGGCCTGAATTCGCGCCAGCAGACTGCCTGGTTCGATCAGGGGGGCGGGCGTGAATTGACGCGCGAATTCTTCCGTGAATACGGCGTGATGAATTTCCAGGGCGGGAACACCGGCGCGCAGATGGGCGGCTGGTTCCGTAGGGAAATCAAGACGGTCAAGGATCTGAATGGACTGAAGATGCGCATCAGCGCGTTTGCCGGACGCGTGATGCAGCCATTGGGTCTGGTGCCGCAGCAGATCGCCGGTGGCGATATCTATCCGGCGCTGGAAAAAGGCACGATCGACGCCGCTGAATGGATCGGTCCCTACGATGATGAAAAGCTCGGCTTCAACAAGGTCGCGCCGTTTTACTACACGCCGGGCTGGTGGGAACCAAGCCTGCAGGTGTCCTTTTACGTCGGCATCAAGGAATGGGAAAAGCTGCCGAAGGAGTATCAGGCCGCCCTCGAAACCGCCACTTATGAATCTCATGTGGTGATGCAGGCAGAATATGATGCCCGCAATCCGGTCGCACTGGCGCGCATGTTGAAACAGGGCGTGAAGCTGCGCGCCTTTTCCAAGGAAATCATGGAGGCGTGCTCGAAGTCCGCTACAAGCTTCATGGAAGAAGAAGCATCCAAGAACGCGAAGTTCAGGAAAATTTACGAGCCATGGAAACGGTTCCGCCAGGACCAGAATCAGTGGTTCTCGGTGGCTGAATCGACCATGCAGAACTTCATGATCAGCCGCAAATAAACAGGAATTTTTACTTCAATATGGAAAAGCCCGTATGGCCGCAAGCCTAGCGGGCTTTTGTTTGATATTGATGCGGCGCGATATGGGTTTCGGTTGCGGGGTACATGACACTGCCTCTACAATTCGCGTTGTGATAAAGCAATTTCACCGTCTTTAAAATTTAATCCTTGAGGAGATCATATGGAACGTCGTTCCTTTCTAAAAAAAGCGGCGGTTGGTGCATCGGTTGCGGGCGTGGCAGCGCCTGCACTGGCGCAAGCGCAACCGACGATCAATTGGCGCCTGGCTTCGAGCTTTCCAAAATCCCTGGATACGCTATATGGAACTGCCGAGGTGTTTTCCAAGCGTGTTTCGCAATTGACAGGCGGTAAATTCAATATCCGCGTGTTTGCGGGCGGTGAAATCATTCCTGCACTGCAGGTCGTTGATGCAGTCCAGGCCGGCACCATCGAGATGGGGCATACCGCTCCGTACTATTATTTCGGCAAGGATTCGACATTTGCATTCGACTGCGCCGTTCCCTTCGGCATGAATTCCCGTCAGCAGACCGCCTGGATGAACCAGGGCGGCGGTATGGAACTGATGCGCGACTTTTACAAGGACTACGGCATCGTCAATTTCCTGGGCGGGAATACCGGCGCGCAAATGGGCGGCTGGTTCCGCAAGGAGATCAAGACGCTGAATGACATCAAAGGCTTGAAGATGCGCATCAGCGCATTTGCCGGCAAGGTCATGGCGCCGTTGGGTCTGGTGCCGCAGCAATTGGCGGGCGCAGATATTTATCCTGCTCTGGAAAAAGGCACGCTTGACGCGGTCGAATGGACCACGCCGTACGACGATGAAAAGCTCGGCTTCCACAAGGTCGCGCCTTACTACTATGCACCCGGCTGGTGGGAAGCGGGCGCGCAGCTCTCATTCTATGTCGGCATTAAAGAGTGGGAAAAGCTGCCGAAGGAATACCAGCATGCGATTGAAGCCGCGTCATTTGAAGCGCATGTCACGATGCAGGCCGAATACGATGCGAAGAATCCGGCTGCGCTGGCACGACTGATCAAGAGCGGCGCCAAGCTGCGTTTCTTCTCCAAAGAGATCATGGAAGCCGCTTACAAGGCTGCAATGCAGACAATGGAAGAGGAAGCCGCCAAGAATGCGAAATTCAAGAAGATTTATGAACCGTACAAGCGTTTCCAGCGTAACCAGAACCAATGGTTCTCGGTGGCTGAAGCGCCGATGCAAAACTTCATGGTCAGTCGCAAGTAATTAATTAAAGCAATTCGAAGACTTCGGTAACCCGCAGCGCGAAAGCCCTGCGGGTTATTTTTTGTGCCCCTGATTAGTTGATCGGCATAAAAAAACCCGCATGCAATGCATGCGGGTTTCAAGGGTTGACGACAATGCGGGATTATTTTTTATCGTCTTCAGTGGAGAAGTGCAGTTGCGGCGCTTCTTCATCTCCCTGCCGGTTTTCTTCGCTCATCGGACTCTCGATCACTAAGCCTTCGGACGGTGTCGAGGCAACGCCTTTGTCAAGCAGGCCGGTAACCATTTGCGGGAATGCGATGACGAGCACGACCATGATGATTTGCAGTCCGACCCAGGGCAAGGCTCCCCAATAAATATCCGAGCTTTTTACTTCTTTCGGTGCTACGCCGCGCAAATAGAACAAGGCAAAACCGAAGGGCGGATGCATGAAGGAGGTTTGCATATTTACGCAAAGCATGACGCCAAACCAGACCAAGGCAGCCGGTGCCGCTGCTTCCACACTTCCCATGCTTTCGACCAGTACAGGTGTCAGGACTTTTTGCGCAACCGGAGCAATCATTGGCACGACAATGAAGGCAATTTCAAAGAAATCGAGGAAAAACGCCAGGAAAAATATGAAAAGGTTCACAACAATTAAGAACCCAATCCAACCGCCGGGAAGCGAGGCGAATAAATGTTCGACCCAGAGGCCGCCGTCGACTCCCAGAAACACGACTGAAAAACATGTGGAGCCGATCAGAATGAAGACAACCATCGACGTCAGACGCATGGTTGATTGATAGCCCTGCACAATCAGATCATGCAATTCGCGCATGCGGCTTGCGCGAATCAGCAGCCAGACAATGACCAGGTAGACGACCACCAATGCGGCTCGCAAGAATGGCATGGCGGCTGCGCTGACACCAATTTCCGTCGTATAAAAAAGCGCCCCGATGAGGGCTGCTGCAGCCAGGCAGAGCATGCCGGCACGAAACACAATCTTGTCCCTGCGCGTGAATTCCTTGCTACGCAAGACGGCAAGGATCACTGCGCCAAGTGCTCCCATTGCGCCCGATTCCGTCGGCGTGGCAATGCCAAGCATCATTGTTCCCAGCACCATAAAAATCAGTACTGCGGAAGGAATGATGCCTCGCAAGCATTTTTTCCAGAGCGTCCAGCCGTGCAATGTCCGTGCTTCTTTCGGCAGCGCAGGCACCCAGGCGGGTTTGATTCGCGACAAAATAAATGTGTAGAGCGCGAACAGGCTGATCTGCACCAGGGAGGGACCCCATGCGCCCAGGTACATGCTGCCGACGTCGGCACTTGCCGTGGGAGTTCTCAGCTGGTCTGCCAGAACCACCAGGACCAGCGAGGGTGGTACAAGTTGTGTGATGGTGCCGGATGCCGCAAGGACGCCCGTGGTGTAGCGCATGTTGTAACCGTAGCGCATCATCACCGGCAAGGAGATCATTGTCATCGTGATCACCTGGGCAGCGACCGTTCCCGTAATCGCTCCCAAAATGAAGCCGACGATGATGACCGAATAGCCGAGTCCGCCCCGTATCGGACCGAACAACTGCCCCATCGAATCCAGCATCTCTTCCGCCAGGCCGCACTTCTCAAGAATTGCGCCCATGAATGTGAAGAACGGGATCGCCAGCAGCAAGTCGTTTGCCAGGACGTTGCCGAATATCCGTTGCGGGACTGCCTGCAAATAATTAACGCCGAAAAAACCCAATTCAATTGACACGATCCCGAAGGCCAATCCAAGCGCGAGCAAGGAAAAGGCGACCGGGAATCCGATCAGCATGAACAGCACCAGGCCGCCAAACATCAGTGGCGGCATATACTCGAGTGGAATCATTGAACGGGTCTTTCGTATTTGGCGTCAAGATGTGCTTTGCCGGCAAGTGCGGCGATGCGTTTGATCAGTTCTGAGATGCCTTGCAGTGCAAGCAGGGCAAATCCCAATGGGACGATCAACTTGATCGGGTAGAGCGGCAGTCCGCCGGCATTGGAGGATTGCTCGAGAATTCCCCAGGAAGGAAGAAACAGGGTTTTCCAGGAAAGCCAGGTAAACAGCAAACATGCCGGCAGCAGAAAGAAGATGACGCCGAGCGCATCGATGTAATGCTGAATGCGCTCGGATACATGGCCGTAGATTAAGTCGACGCGAACGTGTTCATTGCGCTGAAAGGTGTATGGAGCACCCAGCATGACGGCACCGGCAAACAGATACCACTGTAATTCCAGCGGCCAGTTGTTGCTCCAGTTGAAACCGTACCGGAGCAGGGCATTGGCCGCGCTGACGATACAAGAAAGCAGAATCATGAGATTTGCCACTCGACCTATGGATTGGCCTAATGTATCGATCCAGCGAGATAGCCTTAAAAATGCTTGCATGAATATCCCCTGTTGTTTATTGGCAACCAAGTCGTGCAAGGTGCCTGATTTATTTGCATGATTGGCAAGAAGATCGCGCAATGAAAGCACTTTACTTGGCTGGCGTTCTCTACCTGCACTTTCAGCGGTCGGGCGAATGAGCTCGACATTCAGAACGGCGATGCCAAATAATATGCCTCCAATAGAAAAATTATTGCAGCGAAACCGTTTATTTTTCTCGCAGCTAATCTTCCATCAATCTCATAAAGTATATGTCTTTTCAACGCTGGAAACAGTAGTTAAATGGCAGCGCGCAGCGGTTAACTTTAAGGATTGAATCAGCTGAGCTGAGCGCGCAGGCGGGCAATGGCCGCGCGGACCTGCTCAGGTGCGGTACCGCCGACATGATTGCGCGCTGCAACAGAGCCTTCCAGCGTCAGCACGGCATAGACATCGGCTTCGACCAGGTCCGAGAACGTGCGCAAGTCTTCCAGCGGCAGGTCGGCGAGATCGCAGCCGCGGTCGTCGCAACTGCGCACGGCGCGCGCCACGGCTTCATGGGCATCGCGGAACGGCAGGCCTTTCTTGACCAGGTAGTCGGCCAGGTCGGTGGCCGTGGCATAGCCCTGCAGCGCGGCGGCGCGCATGGCGTCCGGCTTGACGGTAATGCCGCGCGCCATGTCGGCGAAGATGCGCAAGGTGTCGGTCACGGTGTCGACGGTGTCGAACAAGGGTTCCTTGTCTTCCTGGTTATCCTTGTTGTAGGCCAGCGGCTGGCCTTTCATGAGGGTGAGCAGGGCGATCAGGTGACCGTTGACGCGGCCGGTTTTGCCGCGCGCCAGTTCCGGCACGTCCGGATTCTTCTTTTGCGGCATGATCGAGGAGCCCGTGCAGAAGCGGTCGGCGATGTCGATGAAGCCGACGCGCGGGCTCATCCAGATCACCAGTTCTTCGGACATGCGCGAGATATGGGTCATGACGAGGGCCGCGGCGGCGCAGAATTCAATGGCGAAGTCGCGGTCGGAGACGGCGTCCAGGGAATTGTGGCAGACGTCCTCGAAACCCAGGGTCTGCGCCACGCGGGCGCGGTCGATCGGGAAGGTGGTGCCGGCCAGAGCGGCGGCGCCCAGCGGCAGGCGGTTGACGCGGCGGCGGCAGTCGGCCATGCGCTCGGCGTCACGGCCGAACATTTCGACATAGGCCAGCATGTGGTGGCCGAAGGTCACGGGCTGCGCCACCTGCATGTGGGTGAAACCCGGCAGGATGGTGTCGGCATGTTGCTCGGCGAGATCGACCAGGGCCGTCTGCAGACCGCGCAGCAGGGCGACGATGTCATCGATGGCGGCGCGTATGTACAGTCGGATGTCCGTGGCTACCTGGTCGTTGCGCGAGCGCCCGGTGTGCAGGCGCTTGCCGGCGTCGCCGACCAGTTCGGTCAGGCGTTTTTCGATATTCAGGTGGACGTCTTCCAGGTCGAGCAGCCATTCGAAACTGCCGGCGGCGATTTCCGACGCGATCTGCGTCATGCCGCGGCGGATGTCTTCCAGATCCTGGGCCGTGATGATGCCCTGGTGCGCCAGCATCTCGGCATGCGCCAGCGAACCCTGAATGTCGAATGGCGCCAGGCGCTTGTCGAAAAATACCGAAGCAGTGTAACGTTTGACCAGGTCGGAGACGGGTTCGGAAAAGCGGGCCGACCAGGCTTCGCCTTTTTTCGAGAGTTGAGCTGTCATGATTGCGGTGGTGTTTTTACCCGGATGCGCAGCATAATGGCGCAGCTGCCGGATTTTTGAGGAATCCATCATTATAAAACAAGCGCGCCGATTCCCGCGTTGCGCGACACGACGACCCACCAAATTCATGCCAGCCACCAGCGCCGCCTCTCCGCCGATCGAAATCGTGATCCCCGATTGCTGCAATATCGGTGTGGTTTTTCGCGCGCTGGTGGCGGTCAATGCCGCCTTTTTGGCCGGCATCCTGCTGCAGACCAGCGGTTGGCAGGCGGGTCTGTCCAAATTCATCGAAACCTCCACCCTGATCGAGCTGGCCAGCCTGTTGTCGCTGATGGCCCTGTGCGGCGTGCGCAAGCTGATTCGCAGCATGCCGCTGTGGCTGCAGCGCGCCTTGTGCGCCCTGGTGCCGGCAGCCATCGCCAGCCTGCTGATCCGCCTGCTGTCGACCAGCGTTCTGTTCCTCGATGCCCTGGACGGCCTGCATCCGGCCGAGGCCGCGCTGGCCGCCGCCCTGATCGGCATCGCACTGCAGCATTATTTCGAATTGCGCACCCGCGCGTTTTCTCCGGCGCTGGCGGAGGCGCGGCTGCAGGCGCTGCAGGCACGCATCCGTCCGCATTTCCTGTTCAATAGCCTGAATGCGGTGCTGTCGCTGATCCGCACCGAACCGCTGCGCGCCGAAACCACCCTGGAAGACCTGGCTGAACTGTTCCGCGTGCTGATGCGCGACGCCCGCGACATGACCACGCTGGAACAGGAAATCCGCCTGTGCCGGCAATATCTGTCCATCGAGAAGGTGCGCCTGGGCGAGCGCCTGCATGTGAAATGGAATCCGGTCGATATCAGCAAGGAAGTCTTGCAGCGGGCGCAGATCCCGGCGCTGCTGTTGCAGCCCTTGCTGGAAAACGCCGTGCATTACGGCGTCGAGCCGGCCAGCGATGCGGCGCTGATCCAGATCGACATCCGCCGCCAGATCGACCGGATTGAAATCGCGATTGTCAATCCGTATCATGGCGACGCCGCCGCCCCGTGCGGCAATCAGATGGCGCTGACCAATATTCGCCAGCGTCTGGCTTTGCTGTACGATGTCGAAGCCCAGTTGAGCACCTCGGTCGAGCGCGGATTGTTCGAGGTCAGGCTGCGCTTCCCCTATGTGAAAACCAGAAAGGATCGCTGATGGTGCCGCGTCTGCTGATCGTCGACGATGAAGCGCCGGCGCGCGCGCGCCTGGCCATGCTGCTGTCCGATATCGCCGCTGAATGCCCGCACCAGCTGGTGGGCGAGGCCGCCCATGCCCAGGCGGCACTGGATTCGCTTGCCGCAACCCGGCCGGACATTGTGTTGCTCGACGTGCAAATGCCAGGCATGAATGGCATTGAGCTGGCACGCCACCTGGCCGCAGCCGAGGCGCCACCGGCCATCATTTTCGTCAGCGCATTCGACGAATTCGCCCTCAAGGCATTCGAGGTGCACGCGCTCGATTATCTGTTGAAGCCGGTACGCGCGGCCCGCCTGGCGCAGGCGATCCAGCGCGCGGCAACGCTGGTGGCGGTGCCGGCGCAAAAGCAGGCGCTGGCGGCGGCTTCCGCCAGCCTGCGCCAGCAGCGACGGAATTTTTCGGTACAGGAGCGCGGTCGCCTGTTACTGGTGCCGGTCACTGACGTGCTTTATCTGAAAGCCGAGGCGAAATATGTCACCCTGCGTACCGCCTGCCGCAATTTTTTGATCGAGGAATCCCTGAATTCGATCGAGGAAGAGCTGGGGGAATTGTTCATGCGGGTGCATCGCAACGCGCTGGTGGCGCGCAATGCCGTGCTCGGCGTCGAACGGGCACCGATGGGAATGGACGCGGATGGCGGCGAAGAAAAGAGCGAGCGGGGCGAGCGTGCCGACAAGGTGCAGGAGTCCTGGCAAGTGATCGTGCGCGGGCTGGATGAGCGCTTGCCGGTCTCGCGCCGGCAATGGCCGCAGGTCAAGGCGCTGGTGCGCAGCTAGGCAAGGCCGGGCGGTCCCGCCATCTTTCCGGGATGGCGCAATCCCGAAGTTCCGGAGTCCCGAAGTTCTTTACGACATCCTGCCCATGAAGCTGCGCGCCATCGCCAGTTCGGCCAGCGCTTCTTCCTCGCGCTGTCTGCGCTCGCGTTCCGCCGCGTCCAGTTTTGGCGGTTCCGGCGCCTTCGGTGCCGGTTGCGGCGCTGCGGCGACAGCCGTGGCAGCGGCGGTTGAGGCCGGCGCGGGCGCTGGTGCTGCCGCTGGTGCTGCCGCTTTCGGCGCGGCGCTGCCGCTTGCCTCGACCATGCCTTGCTCAACCAGTGCAGCCAACAGCGCATCCATGTCGTCGCCTTTCAGCATGCCGAAAAGCTCGTCGCGACTGCGCTTGCCGTCGATGAAAATCAGCAGCTGGCGCATGCGCTGCGAGAGGCCGCCGGCGCGGGTCTTGATTTCTTCCTGCCCTTTGAGGGTCTTGGAATATACCTGGTTCATGGTCTCCTCCATCATTTGATGACGGTATTGGTACGCCCATGCCCGCTGCTTGCCGCTGTCCGGAGCGTTATTGGCTGGATGTGTCCGGACCAGCCAGGGCTGGGTTGTCTCCGCGGTGATGGCCTCAGCCGGTATTGCGCAAGCCGGCGGCCACCCCATTGATTGACAAATGTATGCCGCGATGTACTCGCGCGTCAATCTTTTCTTGCTCTTTTGCAACAGCGCGATGCCGTTTGATCAGTTCGACCTGCAAGTGATTCAAGGGGTCGAGATAGGCAAAGCGGTTCTTGATCGACCTGGCCAGCAGCGGATTGCCGGCCAGGCGCTCCGTTTCGCCGGTGATTCTGGCAAGGCAGGATACGGTCCGTTCGTGCTCGTCGAGGATGCGCTGGAATACCGCCTTGCGCAGCTTTTTATCGGCGACCAGGCCGGCATAGCGCGAGGCCACCGCCAGGTCGGTTTTTGACAACACCATGTCCATATTGGACAACAGGGTGGCGAAGAACGGCCATTGCCGCAGCATCGCGCGCAGGGTGGCAAGGCGCGCCGATGCGGCGCCGGGGCCGTCCTCCAGCCAGGATGCCACGGCGCTGCCGAAGCCGTACCAGCCGGGCAGCAGCAGGCGGCACTGGCCCCACGAAAAGCCCCAGGGGATCGCCCGCAAATCCTCGATCCTGCGGCTGGCTTTACGCGAGGCCGGGCGCGAACCCAGGTTGAGCTCGGCGATTTCGGCAATCGGCGTGGCGGCGAAAAAATAGTCGGTGAAGCCGGGTGTCTCGTACACCAGCGCGCGATAGGCGCGATAAGCGCGTTCCGACAGGTCTTCCATCACCGCTTCGAATTTGCCGAGTTGCGCGGCCTGTTTCGGCGCGACCGCGTGCGGCAGCAGGCTGGCTTCCAGGGTGGCGGCAGCCAGCAGTTCGAGGTTGCGCCGGCCGATTTCGGGGTTGGAGAACTTGGAAGCGATGATTTCGCCCTGCTCGGTCAGGCGGATCTGGCCATTGACGGTGCCCGCCGGCTGCGCCAGGATCGCCTCGTAACTGGGGCCGCCGCCGCGCCCGACCGTGCCGCCGCGGCCATGGAACAGGCGCAGCTTGACGCCGCGGTCGGCGAACAGGGCCAGCAGCTGGGTCTCGGCCTTGTACAGCTCCCAGTTGGAGGTCAGGAAGCCGCCATCCTTGTTGGAATCCGAATAACCCAGCATGACTTCCTGCAGCGCGCCCTGGTGCGTCACCTGGCGGCGCACCAGCGGCAAGGCCAGCCATTCGTCCATGATGGCAGCGGCATTGCGCAGGTCCGGGATGGTTTCGAACAGCGGGATGACCATCAGTTCGACGTTGTCGCCATCGGCCTGGCGCAGGCCGCATTCCTTCTGCAGCAGCATCACTTCCAGCAGGTCGGAAACGGTTTCCGTGTGCGAGATGATGTAGTTGCGGATCGCCCGCGCGCCGTAGCGGCGGCGAATTTCGCGCGCTGCGCGCAGGATTTCAAGCTCGGATGCGGTTTCGTCGGAGTAGGCCAGGTAGGGCGAATACAGCAGGCGCGGCTGCGCCAGTTCGGCCAGCAGCAGCCGCCTTTTTCCGGCTTCGTCAAGCGCGGCATAGTCGTGGTTGACGCCGGCCCGGGCGAACAGTTCGGCCAGCGTTTGCTCATGCACGTCGGAACTCTGGCGCATGTCCAGCGTGGCAAGGTGGAAGCCAAAGATTTCCGCCGCGCGCCGGATGGCGGCCAGGCGCGGCTTGACCAGCACGGCGCTGTGGTGCGATTGCAGCGAGTCGATCAGCACCTGCAGCGCGGCGCCAAATTCCGCGGCTGACGCGTATGGCGCAGCCGGCGCGACTTCCTGGCGCAGCACGGCGCCGGCCCCGAGCTGGCGGGCGGTGGCGGCCAGGCGCGCGTAGATGCCGACCAGGGCGCGCCGGTACGGCTCGTCCTTGCGATGCGGTGAGGTGTCAGGCGAGGCGTCGGCCAGCGTTTGCAATGCCGGGCTGATATCGACCAGCAGGGTGGAAATCGACAGTTCCGCGCCCAGCGCATGGCATTCTTCCAGGTAGAAGTCGAGGATCGCGGTCGATTGTCGTTCCAGCGCATGACGCATGGTGCCGGCATTGACGTTGGGGTTGCCGTCACGGTCGCCGCCGATCCAGCTGCCCATTTGCATGAACGGCGGCAGCGTGGCGTCGGCGCGGCCTGGCGGCGGGAAGCGGCTGGCCAGCGCGTCTTCCAGGTCCTGGTACAGGCCGGGCAATTCATGCAGGAAGGTGATGCGGTAATACGACAGGGCATTCTCGATTTCGTCGGCCACCGTCAGCTTGTCATAGCGCAGCATGCGGGTTTGCCACAATGTGGCGACCTTGGCGCGCAACAGTTCGGTGTTGGTCGCCAGCTCGCGCGGCGTCAGCTGGCGGTCGCGCTCGGCCAGCAGGGCGGCGATGGCGTGTTCGGCGTCGAGGATGCTCTTGCGCTGCACTTCGGTCGGATGCGCAGTCAACACCGGGCTGATCAGGGCCTCGCCAAGGAAATCGCGCACGGCGTCGCCGCTGACGCCAGCTGCCTGCAGGCGTTCCAGAGCCAGGGCGATGCTGCCAGGCTGCGGCGCCGAGCCGGTCAGCAGGTGGGCACGGCGACGGCGGATGTGGTGCTGGTCCTCGGCAATGTTGGCCAAGTGCGAAAAATAGGAAAACGCCCTGACTACCGAGATGGTCTGCTCGCCCGTGAGTTTTTTCAGCATGCGGTCGAGGTCGGCGCCGGCCTGGGCATCGGATTCGCGACGAAAGCGCACCGCTGTCTGGCGAATGGTTTCCACCACCGCGAATACCGTCTCGCCTTCCTGTTCGCGCAAGACATCGCCCAGCAGGCGACCGAGCAGGCGGATGTCTTCCCGCAGTGGCGCATCCTTGTCGGTAGCGGTTTTGATGGCGGCTTTGGCGGAGCGGGCGGCAGCGGTCGATGGTTTGGTCATGGATTTGTTGGCAATTGGCATTTCTGACGGAACAGGCGCGGCTTGTGACCGGGCCCAGTAATGGTGCGCATGATAAAATTTACGGCGAAATTCAAGCTGTCCGACCTTATTTCTGAAAGTCCTTGTTTTGAAAGCTCATGTTCCCTCCAGGTTGGTAATTGCGTCACGGGAAAGCCGGCTGGCCATGTGGCAAGCCGAACACGTGCGCGCAGCCTTGTCTGCATTATATCCAGAGTGCACGATTGAAATTCTCGGCATGACCACGCGTGGCGACCAAATCCTCGACCGCACCTTGTCCAAGGTTGGCGGCAAGGGCCTGTTCGTCAAGGAACTGGAAGTGGCAATGGCCGAGGGGCGCGCCGACCTGGCGGTGCACTCGCTCAAGGACGTGCCGATGGATTTGCCGGCCGGGTTCGAACTGGCCGCCGTGCTGGAGCGCGAAGACCCGCGCGACGCCTTTGTCTCGAACGATTACGCCGCGCTGGAAGCATTGCCTGCCGGTGCCGTGGTAGGCACCAGCAGCCTGCGCCGCCAGGCCCTGATCGCGGCGCGCTATCCGCAACTGGTGATCCGCCCCTTGCGCGGCAATCTCGATACGCGCCTGGGCAAGCTTGACCGTGGCGAATATGCCGCCATCATCCTGGCGGCCGCCGGTCTGAAGCGTCTCGGGCTGCCCGAGCGCATCCGCGCCCTGATCGCGCCGGAATACAGCCTGCCGGCGCCGGGGCAGGGCGCCATGGCAATCGAGATTCCTGCCGGCCGCCCGGAGCTGCAAGCCTTGCTGGCACCGCTGAATCACCTGGCTACCGCACAGGCGGTGACCGCCGAGCGCACGGTCTCGAAGACCTTTGGTGGCAGTTGCCAGATTCCGCTGGCGGCCTTCGCCACGGTCGAGGCCGGCAGCATGCATTTGCGGGCGATGGTGGCTACGCCCGATGGCGCGCGCATCGCCACCGCCGAGGCCAGCGGCCGCGCCGATGCACCGCAAGCCTTGGGGCGGCAGGTGGCAGAAGCGCTGCAGGCGCAGGACGCCGCGGCGATCCTGGCGGTTTGCGCCAGCGACCCGGCCTGAATGGGCAGAATGGCCAGGCCGGTCGTCATCACCCGTCCGCAGGCCCAGGCTGGCGCGCTGGCCAGCCGGGTTGCCGCGCTTGGCCGCGAGGCGCTGCTGTTTCCACTGCTGGAAATTCACCCTTTGGCCGATGTGGCGCCCTTGCGCGCCGTCCTGGAGCAACTCGAACGCTATGCGCTGGTGGCGTTCGTCAGCCCGAATGCGATCGACGCGGCGTTTGCCCTGCGGGCGCAGTGGCCTGCCGGACTGGCGCTGGCGGTGGTCGGCGAGGGCAGCCGCCTGGCGCTGGCCTGCCATGGTGTCAATGACGGCAACGCGACCATCCTGCGTCCCGCCGACAGTTGCCGCAGCGATTCGCAGGGCTTGCTGGAAGCACTGGACAAGTCTGCACTGCGGGGCCGTGAAGTATTGATCATTCGCGGCGACAGCGGGCGCGAACTGCTGGCTGACGAATTGCGCGCGGCCGGCGCCAATGTCACTGCTGTTGCGGCCTACCGGCGCTGCGCCCCGGCCCTCGATGCGCGGCAACGGGCGCAACTGGCGCGGCTGATTGACACGCCGGGCGACTGGATCGTCACCAGTTCCGAGGCGCTGCGCAATCTGGTGGAAATGGTCGGGCAGGTCGGCGGGGGCAATGCCGTCGCAAAAATGCAACAGCAACACTTCTTGCTGCCCCATGTCCGTATTGCGGAAACCGCGCAGATGCTGGGTTTTCTGAATATTACACAAACCGCATCAGGCGACGAAGGTCTGCTTGCCGCGTTACAATCCTGATCATGAACGAATTGCCTCCATCTTCCGAATCGACGCCGGGTCCGCAGTCCGCGCCCGCCGCATCCCCTGCCGTATCCACGACGCCGGCCGCGCTGGCCAGCCGTGGCGGCAAGTTGTCTCAGCGCCTGCTGCCGCTGGCGCTGCTGGTGCTGGCTGTGCTGCTGGCGCTGCAATGGTGGAATACCCGCAAGGAGTTGCACAACCTGCGCAGCACCCTGGCGCTGCGGCTGCAAAGCGGCGAGACCTTGAACAGCGAAACCCGGCTGCTGGTCAAGGCAGCGCAGGAAAGCGGCAAGGAATTGCAAGCCAAGGTCAGCGTACTGGAAAACCGGCAGGCCGAGTCGCAAAACCAGCAACTCGCGCTCGAACAGTTGTACCAGGAGTTATCCAGGAATCGCGACGACTGGGCCTTGTCGGAAATCGAGCAAGTGCTGTCGACGGCCAGCCAGCAGCTGCAACTGGCCGGCAACGTGTCGGGCGCCCTGATTGCGCTGCAAAACGCCGACCGCCTGTTGTCGCGCTCGGACAAGCCGCAATTCATCACGATCCGGCGCGCGCTTGCGCACGACCAGGAAAAGCTCAAGTCCTTGCCGATCGTCGACACCACCGGCATGGCGCTGCGCCTGGATAGTGTCATCGGCCAGATCGACGCCTTGCCCTTGCTGTCGGATGAAAAGCCGGTGGTGCCGGCGACCCAGCCCAAGAATGCCCGCGTCAAACCGGCCCAGGCGCCCGCGACGTCTGCCGGTGCGGGCGCTGCCGCTGCCGGCGGCAGCGACTGGATGACCGTCGTGCGCAATAACTGGGATAGCTGGAGCAATGAAATTTGGCTGGAAATCAAGCAACTGGTGCAGGTACGCGAAGTCGCCACGCCGGAGGCGCTGTTGCTGTCGCCGACCCAAGCCTATTACGCCCGCGAAAATCTCAAGCTGCGCTTGCTGAGCGCGCGCCTGGCGCTGTTGTCGCGCAATGAATCGGCTTTCCGCAACGACATCGTGGCCGCCCAGGACACCATCGTGCGGTATTTCGACACGCGCGCCAAGCAGACCCAGACTGCGCAGGCCCTGCTCAAGCAGGTACAGAACAACAACCTGTCCATTGAAATGCCGACGCTGGCTGACAGCCTGAATGCCGTGCGTAATTACAAAGCTGCGCCATAATGCGATTCTTCCTCTGGCTACTTTTCATATTTGCCGCCGCCGTCGGCCTGGCCGCGGTAGCCCGCTTCAACCCTGGTAACGTGGTGTTTTTCTATCCGCCGTACCGGATCGACCTGTCACTGAATTTTTTCCTGCTGCTGACGGTCCTGCTGTTCTTTCTGCTGTATTTCGCCTTCAAGGCGTTTGACGTCACCATGAAAATGCCGCAGCGGGTGGCAGCATACCGCCGCAACAAGCACGAGCGCGAAAGCAACAAGGCCTTGCGCGAGGCCCTCAAGGCCTTGCTGGAAGGGCGCTTCGGCCATGCCGAGAAAGCCGCCACGCGCGCGGTTGACTCGGCCGACAATGGCGGCCTGGCAGCGCTGATCGGCGCCCAGGCGGCGCACCGCATGGCCCAGGCGGCGCGCCGCGACCAGTGGCTGGCCAGGATCGCCGACGACCCGGCCATGAAGACGGCGCGCCTGATGACCAGCGTCGAACTGCTGGTCGATGACCGCCAGCCGGAGGCCGCGCTGGCTGCGGTGGGCGAACTCAACGCCAGCGGCACCCGCCACATCCACGCCCTGCGCCTGGCGCTCAAGGCCAGCCAGCAGGCACAGAACTGGCCGGAAGTCTTGCGCCTGGTGCGTTCGCTCGACAAGCACGGCGTCCTGCATCAGGCAGCATCGCGGCGCCTGCGCGCCATGGCTTACGAAGCCCTGTTGTCGGACAAGGCGCACGACGCCGAATCGATTCGCCGGGTGTGGGCCGAGATTCCCGCCGCCGACAAGCTGCAGCCGCTGGTCGCTGCCCATGCGGCGAATACCTTCAACAGCAGCGGCTTGCAGAGTGAGGCGCGCGTGATTGTCGAAAAGGCGCTGGAAGCCGAATGGGACGATCGCCTGGTGCGCGTGTATCGCCGCTCGGCAGCGGCGGAAGGCTCGCCCGAACTGCTGGCGCAAATCGAGCGCGGCGAAGCCTGGCTCGCCAGCCGTCTGGCCGATGCGGAACTGACATTGACCCTGGGCGCGCTGTGCCTGAAACAGAAATTATGGGGCAAGGCCCAGCGTTTCCTGGAGCAGTCCCTGGCCAATGCGGCCGACAGCGCCACCCTGCGCGAAGCGCACCTCAAGCTGGCGCAGCTGCACGAGGCGCTCGATCAGGAGCCGCAGGCGCAGGCGCATTACCGCCAGTGCGCCCTGACCAATCTGTTGTAATATTTTTATTTTCATCCGAGAGAAAACACCATGAGCCTGAGTAATGTTCCCGCCGGCCGCGATTTGCCCAACGATTTCAACGTAATCATCGAAATCCCGATGAATGCCGATCCGGTCAAGTATGAAGTCGACAAAGAAACCGGCGCCATCTTCGTCGACCGCTTCATGGGTACGGCCATGCATTACCCCTGCAATTACGGCTACGTGCCGCAAACCATCGCCGGCGATGGCGACCCGGTCGACGTCCTGGTGATTACGCCGTTTGCGCTGATTCCCGGCGTGGTGGTGCGCTGCCGCGCCATCGGCGTGTTGAACATGACGGACGAAGGCGGCGCCGATGCCAAGGTGCTGGCAGTACCGGTCGACAAGATCCTGCCGATTTACTCCCAGTGGCAGAAGCCGGAAGACTTGAATGATTTGCGCCTGCAGCAGATCCAGCATTTCTTCGAGCATTACAAGGACCTGGAAAAGGGCAAGTGGGTCAAGGTTGAAGGTTGGGCCGGTCCGGAGGAAGCCAAAGCCGAGATCATGGCGGGTGTCGAAGCCTACAAGAAAGACGCCGCCAAGGCCTGAGCCTGCCTCGGGCAAACTGCCCGCAGCTCGCAAGCTCACAAAAGCGCACACCTGTTGTGCGCTTTTTTTAAATAATGTCACGGAGCGCCAGATCGGCTGCCCGCTTGTTGTTTCTGTAGCGCAATTCCAGTAGATTAAGTAAACAGTACAAGGCCCGGCGGCAGCCAGCGCCGGCGCATCCAATAGACGAGAGGTCGCAAGCTTTGCCGAACCATCCTGGAGAATCGAAAGACGCTGTTGCGCACTATGCGCCGGACAGCGAGGCATTGCAGGCGGTGCGCGACGAGCTGCTGGAAAAAATCAGCGCCAACGGCAACTTGCCGGCGCTGGGCAGTTCGGTTTCCAGGGTGGTGCAACTGGCCTCGTCGGATGATGAGGCGGTGCGCAATCTGGCGCATTTCATCATGTCGGATGTGGCGCTGACGCAGAAAATCCTGCGCATTTCCAACGCCGCCTGCTTTCGCAGCCATGCCTCCAGTTCGCCGGTGACGACGATTTCCAAGGCCATCTTCCTGCTGGGTTTTGACACGGTGAAGACTTGCGCGCTTGGCATGCTGCTGGTGGACCGCATGCCCGGCAGCCGCGCCGCCGGTGTCCGCGGCGAATTGCTGCATGCCCTCTCGGCCAGCATGTTCGGGCGCGAGCTGGCGCGCCGCAGCCAGCACAGGGATGCCGAGGAAGCAGCGATTGCTGCCCTGTTCGGCAACATTGGCCGGCTGCTGGTGGCAGCGCACGACCATACCCTGTACGCTGAAATCAATGCCCTGGCGCGGCAGGGCATGGCGCCGGCGAAAGCCGCACGGCAAGTCATCGGCAGCGGCTTTGAAACACTCGCCGAAATCGTGATGACGGCATGGGACATGCCGGAGATGATTGTCAAGGCGCAGGCGCCGCTGCCGGCTGGCGCCCTGCGGCCGGCACGCAATCGCCAGGAATGGATACAGCAGGTGGCGGCCTTCAGCAACGCCGCTGCCGGCATGCTCGCGCAGGCGGACGATGTCGATGCCGCCGGAGCAGCGCTGGTAGCGCTGGTGGCACGTTTTGGCGCTGCGCTGAACCTGGACCAGGCGAAACTCGGGCAGATGCTGGTCACTGTCACGGAAGAAACCAATGCCTTGGCGGGCCAGTTGCAGCTGGCCCCTGTGGTCCCTGCGGCGTCGTTGCCCAAGCCGGTGCAGAAAGACGAGGCCGCCGCCTTGTGGCGCCAGCTGGAGGGCGAGGATGGCGCGCTGCTCGGCTTGCCGGCCGAATTCCTGCTGCAGACGGCAGACGGCGAAGACCCGACACAGGCGGGCGGGCGGCACGCCAGCGGCAAGCCCCATAATGCGCGCGAACTGTTGTTCGCCGGGGTGCAGGACGTTACTGAAATGATGGCGTCCGGCCGCTGCAAGGCCAACGACCTGATCATGCTGGTGCTGGAAACGATTTATCGCGGCATGGGCTTCCGTTTTGCCACGGTCTGCCTGAAGGATATCAAGAGCAACCAGTTCCGCGCCCGCATTTCGCTCGGCGAAAACAATGCGGCGCGCCAGGCCGGCTTCGCCTTTTCGGCGAATCCGTCGCGCGACCTGTTCCACCTGGCGCTGGCCAATGAAGCGGACCTGCTGATTTCGGATGCGGCCGATGCCAAGATCCGCGACCTGATTCCCGCATGGCACCGCGCCTTGCTGCCCGACGCCCGCAGCTTTATCGTGCTGCCGCTGGTGGTGCAGAAAAAACCGCTAGGCCTGTTTTACGCGGATCGCATCCTGCCAGCCACCGAAGGCGTGCCGCCGGACGAAACGGCGATGATCAAGACGCTCAAGGGGCAGGTGGTGGCGGCCCTGAACCCGCGCTAGGCCAGGGGCGGCGAGGCTGATGGCGGACCGGGTGCTGCCGTCAATGCAGAAAACGCGGCGCCAGTACGGCCAGCCCGCCGGCCAGCACCAGCAGGCCGGCCAGCCATGCCAGTTTGCCCGGCATGCCGCGCCCATCGCCGGCATTTTCTTCCTGCTCCGGCGCGGCCTGGGACGGCTGCGGCCGCCGGCCCTTGACCAGGTAGCGCTTGAGATCGTTGGCCATTTCGTGCGCGTGCTGGTAGCGTTTCTCCGGGCGCTTCTGCATGGCCTTCATGACGATTTGCGACAGTGCCTCCGGCACCTGCGGATTGATCTCGTGCGGCGCCGGCGGCGTCTTCAGCGCGATCATCTGCAACAGTTTTTCCGTGTCGCGCGACTGGAAGGGCTTGCGCCCCGCCAGCATTTCATACATCACCGCGCCGAGTGCATAAATGTCCGAGCGGGCATCGGCCGGCTCGCCGCAAGCCTGTTCCGGCGACATGTAGGTGGGCGTGCCGAGAATATTGTTGTGGAACAGCGTGTACGGCGCGTCGCTGGTGTTGGCGTACTGGTCGGCGACCCGGTTGGGCGACCGGGCAATGCCGAAATCGACGATTTTCGGCTGATTCTCGCCAACCATGAAAATGTTGGCTGGCTTGATGTCGCGATGGACCACGTCATTGCGGTGGGCGTAATCAAGCGCATCGGCGACTTTCCAGATGATGGTGGCGATGTCATTGAGCTCGAAGGGGTGCTGCCGCGCCAGCAGGCGGCTCAACTCGCGCCCCTGCAGGTATTCCATGGCGATGTAAGTCAGGCCGCCCTCGGTGGTGGCATCGAAAATGGTGACGATATGCGGATGCGACAGCCGGCCGGTGGCGCGCGCCTCGTTGATCAGCTGTTCCTCATGCTTCTTGCGCTCGAGCGGCGACAGCTTGGGATTGAAGGTCTTGATGGCGATCTGGCGGTCGATGACCGGATCCTGCGCCAGGTAGACCACGCCGATCGCCCCGCGCCCCAGTTCGCGCAGGATGGTGAAGCGGCCGACCCGTTTGAGTTCGGGCGTTGCGGGCGGCGTTCCGGCGTGAGCGTGTGCAATGTTCATGGCATTGCAGAATGCCTTCAAGCTGCGTAACTTGCAGTTATTTGTTGTTGATAAATTGTTAATCTAACAATTTTTGACATTTCGGAAGGGCGCATGCTCCTGTAATTCGTCAATATAGGCGCCCATGCCGCTGGCTTCCTGGTGTAAAAAATGGCGAATCGCATCGGCAAACGCCGGATCTGCCAGCCAGTGGGCAGACCAGGTCTGGCGCGGCAGGAAGCCGCGCGCCAGTTTATGTTCGCCCTGGGCGCCGCCCTCGAAGCTCTGGATGCCGCGGCGGATGCAGAAATCCAGCGGCTGGTAATACGCCGTTTCGAAATGCAGGCAGGGCACGTGCTCCAGCGCGCCCCAGTAACGCCCGTACAGCGCGCGGTCGTCATGGATCAGCAGCGACGCGGCGATCGGCTTGCCGTCGCGCTCGGCGAACACCAGCAGGATGTGTTGCGGCATGGTCGCGCCGATGCGCTTGAAAAATGCCAGGTTCAGGTAGGGTGTCGAGTGATGTTCGGCATAGGTATTGGCATAGCAGCGGTGGAAGAAAGCCCAGTCGGCCGCTGTCGCAGCGCTGCCTTCGACCTGGCGGAAGCGCACGCCCGCCTCGGCCACCTTGCGCCGTTCGGCGCGGATGTTCTTGCTCTTCTTGCGCTCCAGGGTGGCCAGGAAATCGTCGAAGTCGGCATAGCCGGCGTTCTCCCAGTGGAATTGCACGCCGCGCCGGAGCATGAAACCGGCGTGCCGCAGCGCCTGCGCCTCGGCTTCGGTGGGGAACAGCACATGGGTGGATGACAGTCCGCTGGTGCGCTGCAGTTCGCACAAGGCGGCCACCAGCGCGGCGCGGCCGGCAGCATCGCGCGCCAGCAGGCGGTTGCCGGACACCGGCGTGAAAGGAATTGCCGCCAGCAGCTTGGGGTAATAACGCATGCCGTGGCGCCGGTAGGCATCGGCCCAGGACCAGTCGAACACATACTCGCCATAGGAATGCGACTTGGCATACAGGGGCAGCGCCGCATGCAGTTCATCGCCCTGCCACAGGCACAGGTATTGCGGCCGCCAGCCGGTCTCCGGCGTGGCGCAACCGCTCTCGTGCAGGGCGGCGAGGAAGGCGTAAGACAAAAACGGATTGGCGTCTTCCTGCATGCCCACTAGGGCATCCCAGGCCGGCTGGCCGATTTCGGCCAGAGTGGAAACGATACACGTGCGATAATTCAGCATCAAACCAGTCCAAGCCTCCAGATTTACCGTCATGACAGTCAAAGTCGCCATAGCCCAGATCAACTGCACCGTCGGCGACCTCGCCGGCAACAGCGCAAAAATCCTTGACTGCGCCCGTCGCGCGGCCGCGCAGGGCGCCGATATCGTGCTCACGCCCGAATTGGCGCTGGTTGGGTATCCGCCGGAAGATTTGCTGTTGCGCCATTCATTCTACGCAAAATCGGCGCAGGCGCTCGACGCTTTGGCGGCTGACCTCGCCGCATTGAAGGATGTGCACGTGGTGGTCGGCCATCCGCTGGAAAAGGATGGCGCACGCTACAACGCCGCCTCGGTGATCCGTAACGGCCAGATCGTCGGCACCTATTGCAAGCATGCCTTGCCCAACGATGCCGTGTTCGATGAAAAGCGCTATTTCACCGCCGCCAGCCAAGCTTATGTGTTCGAGGTCGGCGGCGTGCGCTTCGGCATCAACATCTGCGAGGATACCTGGTCGTCGCCGGCGCCGCTGTGTGCCAGGGAAGCAGGCGCGCAAGTGCTGCTGGTGCTGAATGCCTCGCCGTTCCACATGAACAAGCAATCCCAGCGCTACGATGTCATGCGCGCCAACGTCACGGCGCATGGCCTGGCGCTGGTGTATGCGAACCTGGTGGGTGGCCAGGATGAGCTGATATTCGATGGCAATTCCTTCGTGCTCGACCAGCAAGGCAATATCTGCGCCGAGCTGCCGCATCTGCAGGAAGACTTGCGCACCGTCGAGTTCGACGGCGTGACGCCGCTGGCGCAGTTCCTGCCCGCAGCGCAGCCGATCGAGGCGCAGGTGTACCAGGCGCTGGTGCTGGGCGTGCGCGACTACATCGGCAAGAACGGCTTTCCCGGCGCGATCATCGGCCTGTCGGGCGGCGTCGATTCGGCGCTGGTGCTGGCCATCGCCGTCGATGCACTGGGCGCCGACAAGGTGCGCACGGTGATGATGCCGTCGCCTTATACTGCCGACATTTCCTGGCTCGATGCGCGCGACATGGCCGCGCGACTGGGTGTGCGCTACGATGAAATTCCCATCGTCGACTGCTTTGCCGCATTCAGGAACACGCTGGCGCAGGAATTCGCCGGCCTGAAGGAAGATGCCACTGAAGAGAATATCCAGGCGCGCATCCGCGGCACCCTGCTGATGGCGCTGTCCAACAAGTTCGGCGCGATCGTCCTCACCACCGGCAACAAGAGCGAGATGGCGGTGGGTTACTGCACCCTGTACGGCGACATGGCCGGCGGCTTTGCCGTCATCAAGGATATCGCCAAGACCCTGGTGTACCGCCTGTGCGCCTGGCGTAATGCGCTCAACCCGGGCCAGCCGGTGATCCCCGAGCGCATCCTGACGCGCGCGCCCTCGGCCGAATTGCGGCCGGACCAGACCGACCAGGACTCGCTGCCGCCCTACGATGTGCTGGACGGTATCATGCAGCTGTACATGGAAGAGAACCGCAGCCAGGGCGAGATCGAGGCGGCAGGCTATCGTCATGAAGACGTCGAGCGCGTCACCCGGCTTATCAAGATCAACGAATACAAGCGGCGCCAGGCGCCGGTCGGCATCCGCGTCACGCATCGCGCCTTTGGTCGCGACTGGCGCTATCCGATTACTTCGAAATTCCATTGACGATGAAAATCGTGAATAATCGTCATCAAACGTCCAAACCGCATTTGAACCCAGGGAGCAGCTCATGAAACAGATCGTCGCCATCATCAAACCTTTCAAGCTCGACGAAGTGCGCGAAGCGCTGGCTGAAGTCGGCGTATCCGGCCTGACCGTCACGGAAGTCAAGGGTTTCGGCCGTCAGAAAGGCCATACCGAGCTGTATCGTGGCGCCGAATACGTCGTCGATTTCCTGCCCAAGGTGAAGATCGAGGCGGTGGTGGACGACAATGCGGTGGAGCCGGCGGTCGACGCCATCATCAAGGCGGCCCGCACCGGCAAGATTGGCGACGGCAAGATCTTCGTGCGCAGCGTCGAGCAGGTGATCCGCATCCGGACCGGCGAGACGGGCCCCGACGCCGTCTAAGCCGGATGGGGGCGGAGTGCCGGGAACTGCGGCGCAAAAAAACGTTGCCGGCGCATTGGCCCCCCTCATTGGCCCCTGCCTTAAATCCATATTACATAAACTCATAAACAAACCAGGTATAAATCGTTTTTTGTTTTAACGTTTCTTGGTAAGATTCAATACTTAGCCCGGCATCCCGTGTCGGCATCCCTTTCAAGAGAATTCCATGCTAAAACTTGCCCTTACTGCCACACTGCTGGCAGGTAATTTCATTGCGTTCGTACCATCTGCAGCGCTCGCTGCCACCCCTGCATCCGCCGTCCAGGCTGGTGTTTCGCCGCTGCTCAAGGCAGACGAGCTGAAGTCATTGCTCGGCCAGTCCGGCGTGCGCGTGCTCGATATCCGCGCCGAAAAGGATTATTCGGCAGGGCATATACCTGGTGCCATCAACACGCCCTATGGCGCTTATCGCGGGCCGGCGGACAATGCCGGCGCGTTGCCGCCCGAAACGAAACTGACCGAACTGCTGCGCCGGGCAGGCATTGATACCAATAGCCGCGTGATCGTCGCCCATGCCGGCACCAACCATACCGATTTCGGCGCAGCCGCCCGCGTCTACTGGACGCTCAAGGCGGGTGGCCTGACCCGCCTGTCGGTGCTGGACGGCGGCACGCTGGGCTGGCAAGCTGCCGGCGGCACGCTCGACACGGACACGCCAAAGGTAACTGCAACCCAGTTCACTTACCGCTACGACCAGGCCATGATCGTCAACACAGAGGAAGTTTCCACTGCCGTCAAGTCCGGCAAGGCGCCGCTGCTGCTCGACGCCCGTCCGGAAGGTTTCTTCAAGGGCGAGCAGCGCGTCGATGCGGCTGCCCGCTACGGCACTCTGCCGGGCGCGCAATGGCTGGACAATGCCGCCTTCTTCAATGCCGACGACAAGACACTGAAACCGGCTGCCGATCTGTTGCAGATTGCCCGGCAAGCCGGCCTCGCCAGCAAGCCGGCCGTGTCGTTCTGCAATACCGGCCACTGGGCTGCCACCAACTGGTTCGTGCTGTCGGAAATCGCCGGCAACAAGGATGTCAAGCTGTACCCGGAATCAGTGGTCGAATGGAGCAAGAGCGAGCTGCCAATGGACAATCAGCCTTCCCGCGTGACCGCCCTGATGCAGGATGCCAAGCGTTCGCTGAAGAAGTAAGGGGCAGCACATGGGTTTCATGATGCGCTTTGCGCTGGTCGCCGGCGGGCTGGCGCTCGTGCTCGCCGTGACGCTGGGCGGCGGCTTGCGGCAGGGTCTGCTGGCGCTGCTCGGCATCGGTTTCGGCGCCGTATTGCAGGGCGCCCGCTTTGGCTTCACCACGGGCTGGCGCAACTATATCGAAAACCGCGATCCGCAGGGGCTGTGGGCGCAGATGCTGCTGCTGGTGCTGGCCGCCGCCATCTCGCTGCCACTGATCGCCAACAATGCCGGCGAACTGGTTGGTGCGGTGGCGCCGCTGACCATCAGCCTGGTGCTGGGCGCCTTCCTGTTCGGCGCTGCCATGCAGCTGGCTGACGGTTGCGGTTCCGGCACGCTGTACAAGGCCGGCGCCGGCGCGCCGATTTCCTTTGCGGTGCTGCCGACCTTCGCCATCGGCAGTTTCGTCGGTGCTTCGCACCAGCCTGGCTGGATCGCGCTGGGCGGATTGCCGCCGGTGGACCTGCTGCAATTCGGCTGGCCGGCGGCGCTGGCGATTACGGTCGCGGGTTGCGGCCTGGTGGCCTGGCTGGCGGCACGTGGTGCGAAAAAGCATCGTGCCACGCTGGCGCCGGCACAAGTGGCGGCCCAGCTGGCCAAGCCAGGCTGGGCCAAGCGCTGGTGGATCGGCGCGATCCTGCTGGCGATCCTGTACGTGCTGCATCTGGTCATCGCCGGGCAGCCCTGGGGGATCGTCTACGGCATCGGCCTGTGGGGCGCGAAGGCGGCCACCGCAGTGGGCTGGAGCCCGTTTGGCGACGCCTTCTGGGGCATGGCGCCGCATGCCGATCGTCTGGCCGCTCCGATTCTGGCCGACGTCACTTCGGTCACCAATATCGGTCTGATCTTCGGCGCACTGGCGGTATCGCGCTGGAATGGCCCGGCGGATATCCGCATTCCCTCGGCCAAGCGCCTGCTGGCTGGCGCCGCCGCCGGTCTGGTGATGGGGTACAGCTCGCGCATGGCGTTTGGCTGTAATGTCGGCGCCTTCCTGGACGGTATCGCCTCGGCCAGCGTGCACGGCTGGGTATGGTTCGCGCTGGCGTTTGCCGGTTCGCTGGTCGGCGTGCGCCTGCGCCAGCGTGTCAGCGCCTGATGGAGGAAAAGAACATGAATGGCAAACGCATTTTCGGTTTGATCACCACGCTGTTCTGGGTGCTGTTTGCGACGCTGATCGCGCTCGACACCCTGCACAGCAGCGGCAGTCGGGGCGAGCCGCCGCCGATTGCGCTTGGCAGCGGCCAGGCCGCCAGCGGCGGGCACTGCTCCGGGCGTTAAATTCATCAGGATGCATTGAAAAAAGGGTTCTCCAATGAAGAACCCTTTTTGTTTGTTGCGACGGCAAGCAGGATCGTCAGATCTGCGCCTTCAGCAACACCACCAGCGCGCCGGCGCCGCCATCGGCCGGCGTCGCCTGGCAAAAGGCAATCACCTCATCCTTTTGCACCAGCCAGTTGCGCACCTTGTTCTTCAGCACCGGTTGCTTGTTGACCGAGCCCAGGCCCTTGCCGTGCACCACGCGCAGGCAGCGCCAGCCGCGCTTGTCGGCCTCGCGTAAAAACTCGCCCAGCGCCTCGCGCGACTCGTCGGTGCGCAAGCCATGCAGGTCCAGTTCGCCCTGGATGACCCAGTGGCCGCGCCGCAGCTTGCGCAGCACGTCGGCGCCGATGCCGGCGCGCGCATAACTCAAGGCCTCGTCGCTTTCGAGCAGGGTCTCGATGCTGAATTCATCCGACAAAGATTCCCTCAGCGCGGCTTCCTCATCGGCCTGATGCTGGCGCGCCACCGGTGGCGGCGGGGCAGGGGCATGGCTGAGCTTGTCTTTGGAAGGCAAGGGCTTGATGTTGTTGCCGATGCTGCGGCGGAACAGGTCGGCTTCGCGCTGCGCTTCCTGCTCGCGGCGCGCGCGTTCGGCAGCTTCCGCCTTGCGCGCTTCTTCCTTTTGCTTGAGTTCCTTGCTCAATGAATTGAGCGCCGCAAAATCCTTGATGGTGGCCATGATGGAACAAACTCGTTGAATGTTATCAGCCTTCCTGGCCTTCCAGGTAGCGCTGCGCGTCCAGCGCCGCCATGCAGCCGGTGCCGGCGCTGGTGATCGCCTGGCGATAGACGTGGTCCTGGACGTCGCCGGCGGCGAATACGCCGGGGATGTTGGTGCCGGTGGCGCCGCCTTCGAGGCCGGTCTTGGTCTTGATGTAGCCGTTGTGCATGTCGATCTGGCCTTCGAAGATCGACGTATTGGGCTTGTGGCCGATGGCGATGAACAGGCCATGCACATTGAATTCGCTGGTGCTGCCTTCGGCAGTGGACTTGATGCGCACGCCGGTCACGCCGGAGGCGTCGCCCAGTACTTCATCCAGGGTATGGTGCCACTTGACCTCGATCTTGCCTTCGGCGACCTTGGCCATCAGGCGGTCGATCAGGATCGGTTCGGCGCGGAACTTGTCACGGCGGTGGATCACGGTAACCTTGCTGGCGATGTTGGACAGGTACAGCGCTTCCTCGACCGCGGTATTGCCGCCGCCGACCACCGCGACGTCGCGGCCGCGGTAGAAAAAGCCGTCGCAGGTGGCGCAGGCCGACACGCCCTTGCCCATGAAGGATTCTTCGGAGGGCAGGCCGAGGTATTGGGCCGAGGCGCCGGTGGCGATGATCAGGGCGTCGCAGGTATAGCTGCCGGCATCGCCGACCAGGCGCAACGGCTTTTCATTCAGATAAGTAGTGTGGATGTGGTCGAACACGATTTCGGTCTGGAAGCGCTCGGCATGCTGCAACAGGCGCTGCATCAGTTCCGGCCCCTGCACGCCCATCGGGTCGCCTGGCCAGTTTTCGACGTCGGTGGTGGTCATCAGCTGGCCGCCTTGCTCGACGCCGGTGACCAGCATCGGCTTGAGGTTGGCGCGCGCGGCATACACGGCGGCGCTGTAGCCGGCCGGGCCGGAACCGAGAATCAGGACTTTGGCGTGTTTGGAGGTGGTCATAAGCTGGATTCGGAAGAGAGTTTGTGGACGAATGCGCGCGCAAGGGGCAAAATTTCCACGGCAGCCGGATTATTCGGCCTTGCGCAAGGTAAACTAAACAGGATTATAGTCGATGCGCCAGCAAGCTGATTTATGACGAGAACCGCCCAAGCCTATACCCGCAATACCGCGCCCGCCGAGCCGCCCGAGCCCAGCCGCCTGGTGCGCCTGCTGTCCGAGGCGCGCTGGATTGCGCTGTCCGGCCTGTCGGTCTACCTGGTCATGATTTTATCCAGCTATTCGCGGCTCGATCCCGGCTGGTCGCATGCCAACGCGGCGGCACGCCTGCACAACTGGGGCGGCCACCTCGGCGCCTGGCTGGCCGATGTGATGTTGTTCGTGTTCGGCGTGTCGGCCTGGTGGTGGTGCGTGATGGTGTTGTGGACGGTCTGGGGCGGCTACCGCCGCCTCTCGCAACGCTACCTGTTGCGCCAGGAACCCGCGCCCATGCAGCGCCATGAAGGCTGGGTGCGCGGCATCGGCTTCGTGCTGCTGCTGACGGGCAGCGTGGCGATCGAATACCTGCGCATGTATTCCCTGAAGGCGGAATTGCCGCGTGCGCCGGGCGGCGTGCTGGGCGAGGTGCTGGGTGCGGCCGCCTACAATGCCTTCGGCTTCACCGGCGCCACGCTGCTCTTGCTGCTGGTGTTCGGGGTCGGCTTCAGCCTGCTGTTCCAGGTGTCGTGGCTGACGCTGGCCGAGAAGATCGGCGGCGGCATCGAATGGTCGATTGCCGCCATCCGCAACCTGAATGCCGCGCGCGAAGACCGCAAGCTGGGCCAGGAAGCCGCAGTCAAGCGGGAAGTGGCGGTGGTGCAGGAACGCGCCAAGATCGAAGTGGCGCCGCCGATCCGCATCGAGCCGCAAGTGGTGGCGGTGCCGAAATCGGAACGGGTGGAAAAGGAAAGGCAGGTGTCGCTGTTTGCCGACATGCGCGACACCAACCTGCCGCCGCTGTCCTTGCTGGACGATGCGCCGCCGTCGCAGGAAACCGTCAGCGTCGAGACGCTGGAATTCACCAGCCGCCTGATCGAGAAAAAGCTTTCCGACTTCGGCGTCGAGGCCAAGGTGGTGGCGGCTTATCCCGGTCCGGTGATCACCCGCTACGAAATCGAGCCGGCCACGGGCGTGAAGGGTAGCCAGATCGTCAACCTGGCGCGCGACCTGGCACGTTCGCTGTCGCTGACCTCGATTCGTGTGGTCGAGACCATCCCGGGCAAGAATTACATGGGGCTGGAGTTGCCCAACCCGAAGCGCCAGATCGTCCGCCTGACCGAGATCCTCGGCTCCAAAGTCTACAATGACAGCACCTCCAGCCTGACGGTCGCGCTCGGCAAGGATATTGCCGGCAACCCCGTTACTGCCGACCTTGCCAAGATGCCGCACTTGCTGGTGGCCGGTACTACCGGCTCGGGCAAGTCGGTGGGCATCAATGCCACCATCCTGTCGCTGCTCTACAAGGCTGATCCGAACAATGTGCGGCTGATCCTGATCGATCCCAAGATGCTGGAAATGTCGGTGTATGAAGGCATTCCGCACCTGCTGGCGCCGGTCGTCACCGACATGCGCCAGGCCGGCCACGCGCTGAACTGGGCGGTAGGCGAAATGGAGCGGCGCTACAAGCTCATGAGCAAGCTCGGCGTGCGCAACCTGGCTGGCTACAACAACAAGATTGCCGATGCGGACAAAAAGGAAGAAAAGATTCCCAATCCTTTCAGCCTGACGCCGGACGCCCCCGAGCCGCTGGAAAAACTGCCGACCATCGTCATCATCATCGACGAATTGGCCGACCTGATGATGGTAGTTGGCAAGAAGGTCGAAGAACTGATCGCCCGTATCGCACAAAAGGCGCGCGCCGCCGGCATCCATCTGATCCTCGCCACGCAGCGGCCGTCGGTGGACGTCATCACCGGCCTGATCAAGGCCAACATCCCGACCCGCATCGCCTTCCAGGTCAGCAGCAAGATCGACTCGCGCACCATCCTCGACCAGATGGGTGCGGAAGCCTTGCTGGGCATGGGCGATATGCTGTACATGCCGCCTGGTACCGGCTTGCCGGTGCGTGTGCATGGCGCCTTCGTCTCCGACGAGGAAGTGCACCGGGTGGTCACGCACCTGAAAGAGCAGGGCGAGCCGAATTACATCGAAGGCATCCTGGAAGGCGGCTCGCTTGATGAGGGCGGCGAGGGCGGAGCGCTCGGCGGCGAAGGCGCAGGCGGCGGCGAAGCCGATGCGCTGTACGACCAGGCCGTCGCCGTGGTCCTGAAAAACCGCCGGGCTTCGATCTCGCTCGTGCAGCGTCACCTGCGCATCGGCTACAATCGGGCTGCACGCCTGCTCGAACAGATGGAGCAGAGCGGCCTGGTGTCAACCATGCAATCCAATGGCAATCGGGAAATCATGGTGCCAGCGGGTAATGCAAGCGAATAGGATGATTATTTTGAAATTGATGGAAGAAATGCGGGAAGAAATGCGGCAACAAAAGCGCCTGGCGGGCGTGAGCCTGGCCGCATGGCGCGCGCTGCTGTGCGCCGGCGCGGCGGCGGTCGCCCTGCTGCCGGGCCTCGCAGCGGCCTCTGCGCTGGAACAGTTCAAATCCTTTGTCGCCACCACCAAGTCGGCGCAAGGCGAGTTTTCCCAGCGATTGGTGAAGGCTGACAAGGATGGCAAGCCAAGGGTGTCGCAGGAATCGACCGGCACCTTCACTTTCGCCCGTCCCGGCAAGTTTGTCTGGCTGTACCAGAAGCCCTACGAGCAATTGCTGCAAGCCGATGGCGAAAAACTCTATATTTACGACCGCGACCTGAACCAGGTCACGGTCAGGAAGCTGGGTAACGCGCTGGGTTCCTCGCCGGCGGCGATCCTGTTCGGCAGCAACGACCTGGAAAAGAATTTCGTCCTGAAAGAAGGCGGCAGCAAGGATGGCCTGGAATGGCTGCAAGCCACGCCGATGGCCAAGGACACCACCTTCGACCAGATTGGCATCGGCCTGAAGAACGGTGTGCCGCAGGCCATGGAATTGCGTGATTCCTTCGGCCAGGTGTCGCTGCTGACCTTCAAGAAATTCGAGAGGAATCCGCCGCTCAAGCCGGGCCAGTTCAAGTTCGTCGCGCCCAAGGGCGCCGACGTCTTCGAGCAGTAAATGTCTTCCATTCCACTTGCCGAGCGCCTGCGTCCGCAGGCGCTCGATGACGTCATCGGCCAGCAGCATCTGCTCGGTCCCGGTAAGCCGCTGCGCGTGGCGTTCGAATCGGGCGAGCCGCATTCGATGATCCTGTGGGGGCCGCCGGGCGTCGGCAAGACCACGCTGGCGCGCCTGATGGCGCAAAGCTTCAATGCTGAATTCATCGCCTTGTCGGCGGTGCTCTCGGGTGTCAAGGAAATCCGCGAAGCGGTCGAGCGGGCGCAAGTCGTGCGCGCCAATTCCGGCCGTCGCACCATCCTGTTCGTCGACGAGGTGCACCGCTTTAACAAGAGCCAGCAGGATGCCTTCCTGCCGCATGTCGAAAGCGGGCTGTTTACCTTCATTGGTGCCACCACCGAAAACCCGTCCTTCGAAGTCAACAGCGCCTTGCTGTCGCGCGCGGCCGTTTACGTGCTGAAGTCGCTGACCGAAGAAGACCTGGATGCGCTGGTGGACCGCGCCTGCATCGAGGAACTCGAAGGCCTGGATATCGATCCGCAAGCCAAGGCCATGCTGGTGGCCAGCGCCGATGGCGACGGCAGGAAACTCCTGAACAACCTCGAAATCGTCTTCCGCGCCGCCACTGCCAAGGGGCAGGAAGAAGTCAACCAGGCGCTGCTGGCCGAATGCCTGGGCGACGCCCTGCGGCGTTTCGACAAGGGCGGCGACGCCTTCTACGACCAGATCTCGGCGCTGCACAAGTCGGTGCGCGGCTCCAACCCGGACGCGGCGCTGTACTGGCTGGTGAGGATGCTCGACGGCGGCACCGATCCGCGCTACCTGTCGCGCCGGCTGGTGCGCATGGCCACCGAGGATATCGGCCTGGCCGACCCGCGCGCCCTGCGCATCACGCTTGACGCCGCTGAAACCTATGAGCGGCTTGGTTCTCCTGAAGGCGAGCTGGCGCTGGCCGAGGCAGTGATCTTCCTCGCCTGCGCCGCCAAGTCGAACGCTGTCTACAAGGCCTACAACGCCGCGCGCGCCTTCGTTGCCAAGGACAAGTCACGCGGCGTGCCGGAACATTTGCGCAATGCGCCGACCAAGCTGATGAAAGAACTTGGCTACGGCAAGCTGTACCGCTACGCCCACGACGAGCCGGGTGCCTATGCGGCCGGCGAGACCTACCTGCCGGAAGGCATGGCCGAGCCGCACTGGTACCAGCCGGTGCCGCGCGGCATGGAAGGCAAGATCGGCGAGAAGCTGGCTTACCTGAAGTCGCTGGATGAGGCGGCATGGAAGAAAGACCGTAAATAGCGTCCGCGCGCGTTGCTCCCAAGCCTCTATCATTCGGAACGGCTGCCGTTCGCACTGATCTCCTGCAAAATTATCATCGGGAAAAAATATAAATAATCCCCGAATTGGCGCTGTATATCCCGCACTCCTAACCGGTCTTCTCAATTGAGAAAACCGGTTTTTTTATCGTTAAGCCGCCTTGACACGGCGAAGTCCTTGCTTTAAATTACGAATATCGAATTACGAATCGAGATTCGTAATTCGTAAATAAACAAAACAATGGAGACATGATATGCCCGGAGCGGAGAAGCCGATCGTCGTCATTACTGGCGGAGCAAGCGGCATTGGCGCCAGTTGCGCCGAGCTGCTGGCCAATGAGGGTTATCAGGTAGTGCTTGCCGATGTGCAGATCGACCTGGCGCAGGACGTGGCTGCGCGCATCGGCGCCCAAGCCTATGCATTTGACGCCACCGACGAGCGCAGCATCCGCGACCTGGCGCGCCGGGTCGAGAGCGAAGTCGGCCCCGTGTATGGCCTCGTCAACAGCGCCGGCATAACCCAGAAACCGCTGCCGCCCGAACACTTGGATATGGCGCAGTGGGACCGTGTGCAGAGCATCGACTTTCGCGGCACCTATGTCGCCGCACTGGCTTTTTCCGAAGGCATGCGCAGCCGCAAGCGCGGCGCCATTGTCAATATTTCTTCCATCGCCGGGTCCAGCTCCATGCCCTTGCATTCCTATGCGCCCGCCAAGGCCGCGGTCATCAGCATGACGCAATGCCTGGCGGCGGAGTGGGGACCATCCGGCATCCGCGTCAATGCCGTCGCCCCGGGTTACACCCTGACGCCCATGCTCCAGGAAGCGATCGATCGTGGCGAGCGCGAAGTCAGCGGTGCCCTGCAAAATACGCCGCTGGGGCGACTGGTGCTGCCGTCCCAGGTGGCCGATGCGGTGAGCTTCCTGCTGTCGCAACGCGCCAGTGCCATTACCGGCGTCAATCTGCCGGTCGATGGCGGCTGGCTGGTGGGCTGCAGTTGGGACATGTACGGCGGTTTGCGGCAGCCCGCATGAGGGCTGCCTGAAAACTTTACGAATTTTTACGAATGAAAACCAACATCAGAGCGCAAGCTTGTCAAAGCCAATGACTAAAAATAAAGACAGCCAGTTGCTGCTGTCCCTGTACCGGACCATGCGTCTGATCCGGGTCGCGGAAAGCAGCCTGATCAAATTGTTTGCAGATAGCGAAATTCCCGGCTTCATCCACTTAAGCATCGGCCAGGAGGCGGTCGCCGCCGGCGTGATGGCTGCCCTAGAAGAGCGCGATACTGTCGCGACGAATCACCGGGGGCATGGCCATGTGCTCGCGCGCGGCATGGAGCTCGACCTGTTCTTCAAGGAGTTGATGGGCAAGGACGGCGGCATCTGCCGCGGCCGCGGCGGCTCCATGCACGTGGCCGACAGGAGCAAGGGCATCCTCGGCGCCAATGGCATCGTCGGCGCCGGTATCCCGATTGCCCTGGGCAGCGCGCTGGCGCATTCGGTGCGCGGCACCGGTGGCGTTGCGGTAGCGTTCTTCGGCGACGGCGCGATGGCTGAGGGCGTGCTGCATGAAAGCCTGAACATGGCGGCGCTGTGGAAATTGCCGATGCTGTTCGTCTGCGAACACAATGGCTGGTCCGAATTTTCGCAAACAAAGGAACAGTTCGTCGCCGAGCTGGCCGATCTGGCGCGCGCTTTCGGCATCCAGCATGTGCAGGTGGACGGTAACAATGTCGAGGAAGTGGCATTGGCAGCGCAGCAACTGACAAGCCAGGCGCGCGCCGGCGGGCCGCGTATTCTCGAATGCAAAACGCACCGGATACGCGGACACTTCGAGGGCGATTCGCAGAAATACCGAAACGCCGAGGAATTGATCGCGGCCGACGACTGCGATCCGCTCATATTCGCCCGCGCCATGATCGAACAGTGCGGCGTGGCGCCTGCAGCCGTCGACGGGATCGATGCCGAAGTCGAGGCCCAGGTGGCAGCGTCGGTGCTTGCCGGCCGCGCCGACAGGCAACCGGATTTTGCGCAGGCTTTTGCGGACGTCTATACGGCCACTGCGGCACAAGGATAAAAAATGGCTGAAATTCGTTATATGGAAGCGATCAATCGGGCGCTGCAGGATGGCATGGCGGCCGACGAAAACGTGATCGTAATGGGCGAGGATGTTGCGCGCGCCGGCGGCTCTTTCAAGGCGACGCGCGGCTTGCTGGACAAGTTTGGCGCACGCCGTGTGATCGATACGCCGATTGCCGAATCGACGATTGTTTCGGCGGCCGTGGGGGCTGCCATGACCGGGCTGAAGCCAGTGGTCGAAATCATGTTCATGGATTTCATCACCCTGGCGATGGATGCCATGGTGAACCAGGCGGCCAAGGCCCGCTTCATGTTCGGCGGACAATTCAATGTGCCGATGGTATTGCGTACTCCGCATGGCGGCGGGCTGAATGCCGGCCCGCAGCATTCGCAATGCCTGGAAGCCTGGTTCGCCCATGTGCCGGGCCTGAAGGTGGTTTGCCCGTCGAATCCCCAGGATGCCTACAGCCTCCTGCGCGCAGCGATCAGCGATCCGGATCCGGTGGTGTTCATCGAGCACAAGGCCTTGTACGGCAAGCGCGGCGAAGTCGATACCGCGATCGGCGCGCAGATCGGCAAGGCCAGGATCGCGCGGCCCGGGCGCGACGTCACCATCGTCACCTACGGCAATACCGTGCACGCCTCGCTGCAGGCGGCAGCGCAGCTCGCCGGCGAGAATATCGAAGTCGAAGTGATCGACCTGCGTTCGCTGCAGCCCTGGGACGAGCAAGCCGTGTACGAATCCGTGTCGCGTACCCATCGCGTGGTGGTGGTGCACGAGGCAGTCAAGTCCTTCGGCAGCGGCGCAGAAATCGCCGCCAGCATCACGGAAAACGTCTTCTACGAACTGGATGCGCCGGTCATGCGGGTCGGCTCGCCCTTCATGCCGGTGCCCTTCGCCACGTCGCTGGAAGCCCAGTACGTAATCAAGCCCGCCGACATCGCCGACGCCGTGCGCGTCACCATGGCGGGCGGGCGCTAGGCGCGGATCTCACTCAGGAAAGCTTATGAAACGCAAATTACTGATGCCGAAACTGGGCCTGACCATGACCGAAGGGGTGGTCGCCGAGTGGTCGATCCAGCCCGGCGCCGCCTTCAAGACCGACGATACCCTGTTCGTGGTGGAGACCGACAAGGTCGCCAACGAGATGCCGGCCGAGGCCGATGGCGTGTTGAGCGAAATCGTCGCCGCGGTCGGTCAGACGGTCGCCGTGGGGGAGATCATCGGCTACTGGGATGACGGCGCCGCCGGCGAGGAAAGTGCCGCACCAGCGGACGCAGCGGCCGTGACGGCGCCGCAAGCACTGGCAGTGCAGGCTTCGGGACAACAGGCGGCGGGATCGCAAGCGCCGGCGGCGGCCGTTGCCGCTGCACCGGCTGGCCGCGTGCGTTCGTCGCCGATGGCGCGGCGCATCGCCGCCATGGAAAATGTCGACCTTGCTGTCGTGCCGGGCTCCGGCCCTCGCAGCGCGGTGCGGGCGCAGGACGTGCGGGATTACCTGGAGGCGCGCGCGGGTGCGGCTGCCGCAATGGCCGCAGCGCCGGCTCCTGCAGCGTCGGCTCCGGCTCTGCCAGCGGCAGCGCGCATTGGCGCAGCTGTGGCCTGTCCCGCCGGAGAGGGCGCGATCGACGCCGGCATACGCAGCAAGCCCAGCCTGGTGCAGGCGGCGACGGCGCGGCGCCTCATCGCAGTCAAGCAGCAGGTGCCGCATTTCTACCTGGCGGTGGAGGCGGAAGTGTCGAAGCTATTGGCCTTGCGCGCCGAAATCAACGCGCAGGATCCGGTGGTGCGCCTGACCATCAATCATTTCGTCGTGGCTGCGGTCGGTCGCGCGCTGGTCGATCTGCCCGAGGCCAATGCCGTGTGGGCGGATGGCGACATCCTGCGTTTTCATAGCGCCGACGTCGGCGTGGCCGTCAATTCCGAGCGCGGCCTGTTCGTGCCGGTGTTGCGCGATGCCGGCAGGCTTGGTTTGAACGCCCTGGCGCTGGCCGGCAACCGCCTGGTCGAACGCGCCCGCGCCGGCGCGCTGACGGCGCCGGAAATGCAGGGTGGCGCGATCACCGTTTCCAATGCCGGCATGTTCAACGTTAAGTTCATGACGCCGATTATCAATCCCGGCCAAGCCATGATCCTTGGCGTGGGCAGCATCAGCAAGCAGTTCCGCCCCGATGCGGAAGGGCGTCCGGCACTGACGCAGGAAATGGGGCTGGTGCTGGCCGGCGACCATCGCCTGCTGGATGGCGTGTCCGGCCTGCGTTTCCTGAGCCGCGTCACGCATTACCTCGAACAGCCGCTGCAACTCTTGCTCGGCCATGCCGGCGCGAAAGGAGCGCATGATGGAAACTAAATTGGCGGAAAAGACGGCTGGCGCCGGCGTCAAGGCGCCGCGCGGCAGGCGCCGTATCGAGAAGTCGGAACAGACTCGCGAGGCGCTGTTGCAGGCCGCCGCAGAAGTGGTGGGCGAGAAAGGCTTCGCCAATGCCTCGATCACGCTGATCACCCAGAAGGCAGGCGTCGGCCAGGGAACTTTTTACAATTACTTCAATTCGCGTCAGGAAATCCTTGACGAGCTGATGCCGGCGGTCGGCCGCAACCTTTTGGCGTACGTCAAGGGCAAACTGACTGGTGGCCACAGCTTTGCAGAACTGGAAGAACAGCAATTTCGCGCTTTCTTTTCCTTCCTGCAGATTGCGCCGAAATTTTTCCGCATCCTGAACGAAGCCTACCTCTTTTCGCCTGAGGGGCATGATGCGCACATGAAAAACGTGTTCGATAACTACATGCGTTTTTTGCTGCGTTCGCATGCCAGCGGCGAATTCCCCGGATACGAGCCGCGCGAGCTGGAAGTGATCGCGCAAATCCTGATGGCAGCGCGTGATTACCTTGCCGTCAACTATACGCACGAGGAAGGCGGTGCGCCGAAATTGCCGGATTTTGTTGCGGATACTTATATGAAATTCGTCCGCTACGGGCTGGAAGGTGTGCCGCCGCAAGCGCAGCCGAAGAAGCGGGGCGAGGGCAGAAAGGAATGATGCCATGCTGCCGGATGCCAGCTTGCGCAAGCGGCAGGCATTCCGGGAGTTGGCGCAGTGAGGCTAGAGCAAGCAGTGCCGCCGGCAGTACGGCGTATTTCAATAAATGGAGACAGCAATGAAACAGACAAGCAAATTCAGCCGCAAGGCAATCACCCTGGCGACTGCAGCCGCATGCGCGATGGGGCTGGGCGCGCCGGCCGCGGCGCAGATTTCCGGCGACACCGTCAAGATCGGCATGCTGACCGACATGTCGGGCGTGTATGCCGACATTTCCGGCCAGGGCGGCATCGAGGCCATCAAGATGGCGATCGCCGACATGGGCGGCGCCATCAACGGCAAGAAAATCGAGATGGTGTATGCCGACCACCTGCACAAGGCCGATATCGGCTCCAGCAAGGCGCGCGAATGGGTGGATCGCGACGGCGTCGACTTGCTGATGGCGGGTGCGAACTCGGCCGTGATGCTGGCGATGGGAAAAATTGCCGCAGAAAAGAAAAAGGTCTTCATCATCCCCGCTACCGGTACCGGCCGCATCACCAATGAAGACTGCAATCCCTACATGGTGCACTACGGCTACGACACCGTGTCGGCGGCCAGGGCCACCACGGCGGCAGTGATGAAGCAGGGCGGCAAGAGCTGGTACTACCTGACCGCCGACTACGTGTTCGGCCTGTCGCTCGAAGGCGATTCCGCCAAGGTAGTCAAGGCCAATGGTGGCACGGTGGCCGGCGCGGCGCGCCATCCGCTCAATGCCTCGGATTTCTCATCTTTCCTGATGCAGGCGCAGTCGTCGAAGGCGCAGGTGCTGGGCTTTGCCAATGCCAGCAATGACTTGATCAGCGCCATCAAGAGTGCCAACGAATTCGGCGTCAACAAGTCCATGAAGCTGGCGGTGCTGTTCATGTTTATTACCGACGTGCACGCGCTGGGCCTGCAGCAGACCCAGGGCCTGTATGCCACCGACAGCTGGTACTGGGACCAGAGCCCGGAATCGCGCGCCTGGTCCAAGCGTTACTTCGCCGTGATGAAGCGCATGCCGACCGCCCTGCATGCCTCGACCTATTCGGCCGCCATGACGTACCTGAAAGCGGTCAAGACGCTCGGCGCCGACGATAGCGACAAGATCATGGCGTACCTGAAGAAAACCCCGGTCAACGACATGTACACCAGCAACGCGACGATCCGAGAAGATGGCCGCCTGATGAGCGACATGAAGCTGATCCAGGTGAAGACCCCGGCCGAATCGAAGGCGCCGTGGGATTACTACAAGATCGTGCAGACGATTCCCGCAGCGGACGCCTTCACCACCAAGGCCGAATCCAAGTGCACCATGTGGAAGTAAATTGAGGCAGGTGTGAGGCCTGGAGTTTCCCTTGCCGTACGTGGTTGCGGCCGGCAAGGGCAGGTTGAAAAGAATGGAGCATAAAAAATGTCGGACCTGATGGGTATTTCAATGGAGTCCAGCCGCGTCGCCATCGTCGGCGTCGGCGGCATCGGCGAACCTTGTGCGGATATTTGCGCCCAGTTGGGCGCGCACCTGATACTGGCGGACCGCGCGGCGCCGCAGGCCAGCGCCGCGCGGATTCGGGGTCAATACGGGACGCAGGTGGATGCGCATGCGCTGGACATGGGGTCGGTCGAAGACGTCAAGCGCTTTTGCAGCGCAATCGGCGACGTCGATGCACTGATCGTCACTGCGGCGATATTGCCGGAAGAGCGCGAGCTGGAACCGGGCAGCCCGGAATGGGAAGACAGTTTTCAGCGCGTCTATAACATCAACCTGCGCGGGCCGATGTTGCTGGCGCAACTGGCAATGCAGAAAATGATCGAAAGAAAAACCGGTCGCATTGTCCTCCTTGGCTCGCTGGCCGGCCGCAGCGGCGGCTTGCTGTCGGGCGCGCAGTATGCGAGCAGCAAGGGCGCGCTGCATACGCTGGTGCGCTGGCTGGCCTTGCGCGCCGCTTCGCACGGCGTTAGCGTCAACGGCCTGGCGCCGGGCGCAACGGCCACGCCGATGCTGCATAATGAAGTGGTCGATACGCGCAAGATTCCGGCGGGCCGCCTGGCGCAGCCGCTGGAAATCGCCCGCGTCGCGGCCTTTCTCGCCAGCCCTGCGGCCAGCTACATGCATGGCGCGGTGGTCGATGTCAACGGCGGCGCCTGCTTCAGTTGACCTAATTTATTCATCAGGATGCAAGCAATGGAATCGAGAGAATTGATCAGGGAAGCCGGCGCCGGTCCGGTGATGGGCGAGCTGTTCCGCTTGCGCGCCATGGCGCGCGGCGAACGCATTGCGGTCCAGGACGAGCGGCGCGCACTGAGCTACACGCAGCTCAACGAACGCGTCAATCGCCTGGCAAATGCTCTGCTCGGCAGCGGGCTGCAGCGCGGCGACCGGGTCGCCATCATGTCGGAGAACCGCGCCGAATACCTCGAAGCGCAACTGGCCTGCGCCAAGATCGGCGCCATCGCCGCTTGCCAGAACTGGCGCCAGTCGGATGCCGAGCTGAGTCATTGCATCAGCCTGGTCAGCCCGCGCCTGCTCATCCACTCGGAGCGCCACGGCCCGGCCATCGCCCGGCTGAACCTGGCGATCCCGCAGAGCATCGTGTTCGGCGACGCCTACGAAACCCTGCTGCAGCAAGCCAGCGAGATCGAGCCGGCGGCGCAGGTGCATCCGGAAGACGGTTTGCTGATTCTCTACACCAGCGGCACCACCGGCTTTCCCAAGGGCGCGCTCATCAGTCATCGCGCCATGATCGCCCGCGCCGCGCTGATGTTTGCCGACTGGAGCCTGACGTCCGACGAAACCTATGTGGCGTGGTCGCCGCTGTTCCACCTGTCCGGCGCCGACCTCTCGCTGGCGTCGCTGCTGCAGGGCGGCAAGGTGCGCATCATCGACGGCTTTAACCAGCAGCAGGTCGGCGATACCATCGCCACCGAAAAGATCAACTGGCTGATCATGGTGCCGGGCATGATCGAGCGCACCATGGCCGAGGTCAGGGAGCGCAAGATTGTCCCGAAGGGCATCAAGCTGATCGGTTCGATGGCCGACCTGCTGCAGCCGCAACTGATCGCCGAGCTGACCACGCTCTTGCAGGCGCCTTTCCTGAACAGTTTCGGCGCCACCGAAACCGGCATGGCGCCGGCCAGCAAGTCATTGATCCCGGTCGGCCACGCGCCCACCGGCTTCGACAAGGAGCAAAGCTCGTTTTGCCAGGTGCGCCTGGTCGACGACGACGACCGCGAAGTGGCGACCGGCGAAGTCGGCGAGATGAGCCTGCGCAGCGCCACGCTGTTCAGCGGTTACTGGAATGCGGAAGAAACCAACCTCAAGGATTTTCGCAACGGCTGGTTCCATATGGGCGACATGTTCCGCCGCAATGCAGACGGCACCCTTGCGTTTGTCGACCGCAAAAAATACATGATCAAGTCCGGCGGCGAAAATGTCTATCCGGCCGAGATCGAAAAGGTGCTCCTGACAAGCGAGCGCATCGCCGAAGTCGCCGTGGTCAGGAAACCGGACAGCAAATGGGGCGAGGTGCCGGCCGCTTTCGTGGTGCGTCGCGATGCCTCGCTGACGGAGGAAGATGTGATCGCCCTGTGCCGCAACGCCATCGCCGGCTACAAGATCCCGAAAACTGTGCGGTTTGTCGACGCTGCCGATATTCCGCGCAGCGAAACCGGCAAGGTCAAGCGTCACGAGCTGGAAAAATTGCTGTGACAGGAGGGCATGTGGGCGACATGCCGAACACCGGGAACAGAAACAATACAGGAGTAAGCATCATGAAGGCAGCATGGTATGAAAAAAACGGTGCGGCGCGCGAGACATTGATCGTCGGCGAAATGCCTACGCCGCAACCCGGCCCCGGCGAAGTGCTGGTGAGGGTCCATGTTTCGGGCGTGAATCCGTCGGACGTGAAATCGCGCCGCGGCCGTCCGCTCAACGGCCCATTCATTATTCCGCACAGCGACGCCGGCGGCGTCATCGAAGCGGTCGGCGCGGGCGTGCCGCCGACGCGCATCGGCGAACGGGTGTGGATCTGGAATGGCCAATGGCAACGCCCGATGGGCACGGCCGCCGAATACATCGCCTTGCCGGCGGCGCAGGCGGTCCGGCTGCCGGACAATTGCGACTTCGCAGCCGCCGCTTGCCTGGGTATCCCGGCGCTGACTGCCTTTGAAGCGGTGCGCCTGCTCGGTGACATCCAGGGCAAGACCATCCTGCTGATCGGCGCAGCCTCTGCGGTAGCGCATTATGCCGCCCAGTTTGCCGTGCTCGGCGGCGCCCGCGTGATCGGCACCGTGGGGTCCGACGAGAAGGCGCAGCATGCCAAGGCTGCCGGCGTGGCCGAGACCATCCATTACAAGACCGAGCCGGTAACGCAGCGGATCCTGGAATTGACCGGGCGGCGCGGCGTGGATGCCATCATCGACATGGATTTTTCCACCACAGCCAACCTGGTGCGCGAAGGAGCCTTGATGCCGCATGGCAAAATCGTCTGCTACGGATCGAATTCGATGGAAGACCACGTCATCCCGTTTCGCCCGATGCTGATGAATTCCTTGCAATTGCTGTTTTTCCTGGTCTACGACCTGACCCAGGAGCAGCGCCAGCAAGGCCTGGACGCCATCGGCGACTTGCTGGCCGCCGGCCGCCTGAAGCATACGATCGGCGCACGTTTTCCGCTGGAACAGATCGCCGCGGCGCACGAGGCGGTGGAAGGCGGCAAGGTAATGGGAAATGTCGTGGTCGATATCGCCTGAGCCTGGGCTGACTGCAAACGAAGCGGGGGCGGCAGGTCCGTCTGGCTCGAGTGCTGCCCGGCTTGGTACAATGGCGGTTTTCGACCGAAAACCACATCCTTCGCCATGATCGACATCCAACTCCTCCGCAAAGACATCGATAGCGTCGCCGCCCGCCTGGCCGCCCGCAAGTTCTCCCTCGATGTCGCCGCCTTCAATGCGCTGGAAGCCGAGCGCAAGCAGATCCAGACCCGCACCGAGGAATTGCAGGGCAAGCGCAACACCTTGTCCAAGCAGGTCGGCATCCTGAAAGGCAAGGGCGAGGATGCCTCGGCGGTGCTGGCCGAAGTTGGCGGCATCGGCGACGAACTCAAGGCCTCGGCCGCGCGGCTGGACGAGGTGCAGACGCACATGACCGAATTCCTGCGCGCCATCCCGAATTTGCCGCACGAATCCGTGCCGGTGGGCGCCGATGAGTCCGGTAACGTCGAATTGCGCAAGGTCGGCACGCCGCGCAGCTTCGATTTCGAGGTCAAGGATCACGTCGACGTTGGCGCCGCGCTTGGCCTGGATTTCGATGTCGCCGCCAAGCTGACCGGTTCGCGCTTTGCCGTCATGAAGGGTGGCATCGCCCGCCTGCACCGGGCGCTGGCGCAATTCATGCTGGACACCCATACCGAAGAGCATGGCTACACCGAATGCTATACGCCCTATATCGTCAACGCCGATTCGCTGCGCGGCACCGGCCAGTTGCCGAAGTTCGAAGCCGACCTGTTCGCGGTGAAGAAGGGCGGCCAGGAAGGCGAGGGCGAGTCGCTCTACTTGATCCCGACCTCGGAAGTCACGCTGACCAATATCGTGCGCGATGAAATCGTCGCCGGCGATGCCTTGCCGATCCGTATGACGGCGCATTCCCCGTGCTTCCGTTCGGAAGCCGGCAGCTACGGGCGCGACACGCGCGGCATGATTCGCCAGCACCAGTTCGACAAGGTCGAGATGGTGCAGGTCGTGCACCCGGAAAAATCCTTCGAGGCGCTGGAAGAAATGGTCGGCCACGCCGAAGCCATCCTGAATAAACTCGGTTTGCCCTACCGCGTGATTACCCTGTGCACGGGCGACATGGGTTTTGGCGCGGCCAAGACCTACGACCTGGAAGTGTGGCTGCCGGCGCAAAACACCTACCGCGAAATTTCCTCGGTATCCAACTGCGAAGCCTTCCAGGCGCGCCGCATGCAGGCGCGTTTCCGCAATGCCCAAGGCAAGCCGGAACTGGTGCATACCCTGAATGGCTCGGGGCTGGCGGTCGGCCGCACCCTGGTGGCGGTACTGGAAAATTACCAGCAAGCCGACGGCAGCGTGGAGATTCCGGCAGTGCTGCGGCCCTACATGGGCGGGGTGGAGCGCCTGGCACCGCAGGCTTGAGTAAAATTACTGCCACAACAAGCCAGACTTTGATATAATCTCAGGCTTCGCGGCAAGCCCATGCCGTGATCGACCGAATCCGGAGAGGTGGCAGAGTGGTCGAATGTACCTGACTCGAAATCAGGCGTAGGGTATCCCCCTACCGTGGGTTCGAATCCCACCCTCTCCGCCAGTTTGTTGTTTCAAGAAGTCCAAAGAAGTCCAGAAACCCGCATCAAGCCCAGTGCTGATGCGGGTTTTTTGTTTATTGCGCATTTTGACGTCCGTTTACATCCGGCTAAATTGGGGGCACTATTGGGGGCATAAGTGCAGTTCCTCATCGGAGATGCCCCCATGCCCCTGACCGATACCGCATGCAAGAACGCCAAGCCAGACGTCAAGCCCCGCAAAATGGCAGATGGAGGCGGCATGTACCTGGAAGTCATGCCCACCGGGTCCAAATATTGGCGACTGAAATATCGCTTCGACGGCAAAGAAAAACGGCTGGCGTTCGGCGTGTATCCGGAAGTGTCGTTGAGTGAAGCGCGGGAAAAGCGCGATCAAGCGCGTAAGCTACTGAAGCAGGGCATCGATCCCGGGCTGGCCAAGCACATTGCAGAACAAAAAAGGGCATTAGAGAGTGCCAATACCTTTGAGGCGATCGCCCGCGAATGGCATCAAAACAATATCGAAAAATGGACGCCGGATTACGGCACGAACATCCTGCACCGGCTGACCCTGGATGTTTTCCCCGTGATTGGCAAGCGTCTGATCGCTGAACTGGAAGCGCCCGATCTCCTGGATATGCTGCGCAAGGTCGAAAAGCGCGGCGCCTTGGAAATCTCCAAGCGGTTGGGGCAGACTTGTGGCCAGGTGTTTCGGTACGCAATCGCTACTGGCCGTGCCAAGCGCAATCCGGTGCCGGACCTCAAAGATGCTTTGAAACCCGTCATTCCAGGCCATTACGCAGCACTGGATGCGAAAGACCTGCCGGAGTTTATCCGCGTCCTGGATCGCAATGATGCGCGCCTCTATCCGCTGACGCGCCAGGCCATCCGCATGATGATGCTGACCTTCGTGCGGACCGGAGAACTGATCAACGCCAGGTGGAGTGAATTTGACCTGGATGCCGCCCTTTGGGTGATTCCCGCCGAGCGCATGAAAATGCGCAAAGAGCACTCGGTTCCGCTCTCCCGCCAGGCGCTGGCTGTTTTGGAAGAATTGCAGGCCTTCAGTGGTGGCCGGAGCCTGTTATTTCCGAACCAGGCACATCCCAGCAAACCCATGAGTAACAATACGATCCTTTTTGCACTTGGGCGGCTTGGCTATAAAGGCCGGATGACCGGGCATGGGTTCCGGGCGCTGGCAATGAGCACCATTAAAGAAAAACTGGGGTATCGGCATGAAGTGGTGGACCGCCAGCTGGCCCACGCACATAAAAACAAAGTGGATGCCGCGTATGACCGCGCCAAGTTTCTGGATGAGCGGATTGTCATGATGCAGGAGTGGGCTGATTACCTGGATGCGTTAAGAGCAGGGAGTGAGGTGATGCCAGGGAAATTCGGCAAGGCTACTTAGCCCGATGCAGTCTGATCATGCTTGTCACGTCGGCGGAATAAGCGGTAATGCTAATTTTATTTGCCCGGCATGTTTGTCGCTTTAAAGGGCAATCTAAAAAATAATGAAAAGATCGTGATGCGCAAGCACGTCGGCCTGATGTTAATCCCCAAGCGGTCTTGACCGGACGATTTTCGTGTGGATTGCTTTGTCCCTCGGCGGATGGGTGCCGAAATTCATAATTTCTGGCTTTGATCGTTCGCCTATCCGCAGAATTGTCTGCGCATTTTAGTCGTGGTTTCAGTCGACAGAGCCTGCATCAGATGTCGTAACCCAGCCCTGACCAGCCATCCGTTGTCAGATTCGGTCAAATCAGCCTAAGTTTTTACTCTCAAAATAAAATCATCATATTGAATACAAAAAAGTCGCCTTGGATTAATTGCATGATAAGCAATGAAAGTGCTGGTATGCTTGACTTACCTAATAGCAATGTCAAGGTAATAAAAGATGAAGAAGATCGACACCCGATTTCAAGTTAACTCGCGGCTTGCAAGTCTGTTAAGTCAAGAATATGCGTCCACCGAAAAGGCTATTAAAGAGTTGGTTGATAACGCATGGGATGCCGATGCAGATCATGTGAGTGTCTCATTACCTGCTCCTATGAGCGAAGGCTCGATTGTGATTCTCGACGATGGCACAGGAATGACGACTGAAGAGTTGACCAATCATTACCTTTCGATTGCGTCTGACCGAAGAGAACGAAGTGGGGAGCGAACTTCTGGAAAACAAAGGCTTGTCAAGGGGCGGAAAGGCGTAGGCAAATTTGCTGGACTTATGGCGGCTTCTGCCATGACTCTTGAGACTTATGCGCGGGGTGTTCGGACCAGTTTCACACTGCGAATTCAGGATCTCGCCACAGTACAGGACATCGAGCATCTTCCTATCGTTCTTAATAGTGATCCTTGTGACGCATTATCTCACGGCACTCGAATTACACTGAGCGGGCTGCACCAGCATTTGGCGTTTCCCGATCCGCTGAAGTTTCGTCAGATTTTGTTACAGGAATATGGGCGAGAAACTGATTTTGCCATTTTAATTAACGATAAACCCCTTGGCGTCGATGATGTCGACGGATTATTCAAAGATGAAAGATTATCTGTGCGCGACGTCGGCGATGTGCGTCTTCGTTTCGCAATCTCAGAGAAGAAATCAATATCACGTCAGCCTGGCATCGTGATCCGAGTGGACGGCAAGGCAGTCGGCAAACCGTCCTTCTTTGGCCTTGACGAGCAGGAGGATTTTCCTCAGAAATTATTGAAGCGTCTATACGGTGAGATCGATGCGGATGGGCTGAGAGAACATGTCACAGCAGGTTGGGACAGTCTAATCGAAAACAGTGAATTGCTAATGCGTGTGGCTGAAATGGTCAGGCCGGTTGTTCTCGCTGCATTCAAAGAGAAGCACGGAAAGGAAATCCAGTTAGCCCATGCGAGATTGCGGCGTGATATCAAAGATCGGTTAGCTGCTCTTCCTGAAAATCGGCGCGAGTTTGCTGAAAAAGCAATTAAGAAGATATTAGATCGGTTCTATCAAGAACCAGAGGAAAAGATTGCACCGTTCATCTATGTATTGCTTGAAGCGATTGAACGGTCTGAATATGGAACTGTAGTTCAGCATCTTGCAGAAGCGAAACGGAAGGATATCGCTGCGCTCGCGGATGCTCTGGATGAATTTGGTTTAGTGGATATGGCCCATCTCGTCGAACAGGCGAATGCTCGGAACAAGTTTCTGGACCAGCTTGAATCACTTTCCAAAAATGAAAGAACGCTTGAAGCCCAAATGCACAAGGCAATTGAAAAGAACCTGTGGATATTTGGCCCTGAATTCTCGCTTTTCAGTTCGAACAAAACACTTCAAAGGCAGGTTGAAGATTTTTTGGGTAAAAAGTTCTCAGGCAAAAGAGCAAACAACCGTCCAGATCTTCTCCTGAACGAAAATCTGAATGGCGAGTGTCTCCTCATTGAGTTTAAGCGGCCCTCTCATCCTCTAAATAGAGATGATTACACCCAGGCCACGGATTACCGTCACGATTTAGCGAAGTTGGTCACCAAGCCTATTACAGTTTTGGTGATGGGAGGAAAGCGGTCACCGGATTTTCCGATAAGCAATCTTGAGCCGGATGTTAAGGTGGCAACGTTTTTGGACGTTATTGCTACTGCTCGTCGCCAACTAAGATGGCAATTGACTCAGCAAATCTGACCCATATTTAAAAGACGTGGTAGGGAAATGCTAGTTTCGTTGAAACCGTAAACGCAATCATTCGACAACTGTCTCTGCAATTAGCACCTCTGCCGGGATGCCAAGACGCTGGTGCAGCTTGCGGATCTTAGGCAGGGGCAGCGGGCGCTTGCGGTTCAGAATCTCGTAGACGCGGTTGCTCTTGCGGATGATCGGCTCCAGATCCTTGACCGAAAGACCGCTTTGCTCCATGCGGAATTTGATGGCCTTGACCGGGTCGGGAGCGCTGATGGGAACGTGCCTGGCTTCATAGGCCTGAACCAGCGTGGCCAGGATGGCCAGACGATCTCCATCCGTCGTGCCTGTTCGGGGTTCGCATTCATCAGGGTCGAGATATCCCTGAGGGTGACTTTGTAGTCTGCTTCGGTGTGGATGGGATGAATGTCCAGGTTGTCCTCCAGAGCCAATCAGGCCATATCAACGGTTTCTGCGTCCACTGCGTCGTACTCCTTGTGGGTACCGACAAACTTCACCCAGACGATCTGCAACTTGTAGGCAATGACCACGATCAGTAGATAGTGGTTGCCCTTGATGTCCGATGGCTGCGTCAAGGTCGCGTTCGTACCTTCTTCGTACCACTCCTTCAGGGGTTGCTCGGCAACGGGATGTCGCTCCCAGAATGCTCGTAGTGTAGCGACTGCAATAACTCGCATTGTTGGAGAAGGCTCATGTCTTACGAAGCGTCCCGAATGACTATGCCGAATTGCTAGCGCAGCTGAAAGCGCTGCTGAGCAAGGAAGTGTTCAAGTAGCTGCAACACGCTGGCATTCGCTTGTGCAGAAAAGGCGCCAATGCCTGCCTGATGCGGTCCAAAATCGTAGGTCTTGAGTCCCCAACTCTGCTGTGCCACCTCATCCAGGGTGCCAATGTCATCGATCAAACCGATTTCCTTTGCCTCTAGGCCCCCCCAGACTTCGCCGCTACCGTAATCAACTCCCGGCTTTAACGCCGCACCACGCGCGGCCTTGAGTTCATTGACAAAGGTTTGGCCCATCTGGCCGACAAGCTGCTGGGCTTTGGCATCCATCTCGGGGGAGACAGGCGTGAAGGGATTCAGGAAAGACTTCATCTTGCCGGAAGCGTAGACGCGTTGGGTGACATTTAGCCTGCCCATCGCACGATGCAGCTCCCATGGCGTCATGATGGCGCCAATCGAGCCGACCAGGCTGTACTTGCCGGCAACGATTTTATCGGCATGCAACGCAATCAGGTAGGCTGCTGAGGCGCCAAGGTTGTTGATGACGGCAACGACGGGCTTGTCATATTTTTTCTTCAGGGAGGCAATCGCATTGTTGATGCGCTCGGATTCGACCGGCGCGCCGCCCGGGCTGTCGATCGACAGGATCACGGCTTTGACGTTGGCATGAGCAAAGGCCTTTCCCAGGGCGGGAATGATTTTGTCGGCGGAGGATGGGGACGAGGATGAAATCTGACCGTCGATACGGACCACGCCCACCACCTCGTCGAAAGGCCCCCAGCGAAACCCCGACGAGCTGAGGAAAAATGAAAAATAGAGGAGGCCAAGGATAAGGGGCGCCACAAAGAATACGCCTTGAAAGAACATTTTCCAGCGCCGTTCTACCCGACGCTCGGATGCCGCCAGATGGTGTTCGGCCTGTAGCGCCAGGCGCTGTTCACGCATTTCGCGGAGCAATTGCAGCATCACGGTCTCGTTCTGCGGCGGCACAGGGGGTAGCTCTTGCAGAGGGGGAGTGCGCTGTTCGAGTGTCTTTTCATCCTGGATCATGAGTGGCTCCGTGATCGCGACAAGCCAAGAAAAAAGTTCTACGCTTTACTTGTGCCTATTCCGTCACGGTACTGCCCGACCGGGTCTTGCGCCATAGGAAATGACGAGGGTTTTTACGGGCATTCGGCATTGGCGCGTCTGCCTGCGTGCCGGGCCAACGTAGGGCTATGATCTTGCGCAAGCCACTACCAAATGTCTGGCGCAAGCCAATGCCTATGCCCTGTGGCGGAATGTAGAATGATTGCTAATTCGTATTGACGACAAGGACGCAAAGTCGCGTACTCTCAGTGAGGATCAGGCCATGGTTTTCTTCGTCATCGGAATTGCAATGGGAATCGGCGCCATGCTCGGCGTCTTTACTTCAATTCAGGAAGGCGTCGGGCTGATGCTGGTCATGGGAGTCATTGGCGCAGCGTTTGCTGGCGCCATTGCAGGTGGGCTGTGCGCCGTAGTGCATGCGTTTAGTCGACAATCAATTAAATGCGAGCCGCAAGAGTGCTATTCCGGCAGTGCTCTGGATGAAAATACCGATTTTGACCATGCTGGTCTGATGGCCATGGCCAAAAAATGGTCTGATGACAAGGAGCGGTTTCCTATCGCAGGAGATCCAGAACTAATCTCAAGAGTTAAATCTGGTTCGCCAGATTTAACTAATTTGAATCATCACAATGGTTTTTGAATCATCATCAAATCTATTTTTTCTTTATCAAAAGATCTTTAACGACTTCCTTGGTATTGTCGGCAGCATTACCGCCGTCTTCGACCACTTGTTTCCCCGCCAGTTTCATCAGTGACCTGGTGGAAGACAAGGTGCCATCCGGAGTGGTGACGATTTCCGCTTGTTGATCGAAGCGGGCCTTTGCCGATATGCCATGGGCACGCAGGGACGCACCTTCCTCTGCCACGCGTTGACGCACGGTGGGTAACCTGACAGTAGCCGGCTGTTCCTGGGCCGGAGCATGCGGTTTGGGCGCTGGCTTCTGAGTGACCTGGGCGCGGTTGGCATGGTCGCGATCCTTAATTGCCGGATTTAGCGCCGGATCGTTCGCCTGCGCCGTGTGCCGGTCTTTCACTTCTGAAAAGGAAACAGGGATCGCCGTCCCGTCCGAGAAGACGCGATTGGGCCGCAGGGCTTGACGGGCAAGTTCGCTATCCAGCAGGACAAATGCTGACGCACTGTCGCCGCCATACTGCTCCGAATAGCGCAGGAACATGGCAAGGTTATGGGGATCCTGGGCCATGTCGATCGAGATGGTTTCGCCGCGCTCGCGCGCAGAGGAAAGGCGCTCGGCAAGCACCGTGCGTTCGCCGTAGCTTGCCTGGGCACGCTCGGCACGTGAGGTAGTGCTTGCCAGGCGAGCGGACAAGTCGCTGGCTTCGCGATTATCGGACGACACCGCCTGGAGCCAGCCCTGGTCCCGGCTGACGCGGTCGCCGAATTTCTTGAATTCCGCTAGCTGCTCCGATGAAAGGGCGCCAAGGACTTTCTGCTGATCGGCTGACAGCCCCGATGAAAAGGATTTTCCGGCACTGGCATTGGCCTGCAAACCGGCCTTGACTGGCGAGAAACCAGGCGTGCTTACACCCAGGTGCCCTGAAGCGCCGAAGGCGATCTGGGCTACCTGCTGTTGGCTCATGCCGGTGCGCTCAGCTACTTGGCGGGAAATTTGATCCAGGCGGTCGAGGCTGGAACCGATTTCTTCGAAACTGCTGCTGTTGCTGCCATTTGAAGTACGAACGGAATTGAGCTTGGCCGTGCCCTTGCTGAAGACATCCGCCAGCATGGCGGAGCGCTCGGTATTGGCCGCCACCAGGTCACTGCGGGCGGCTTCGGCGGACTGGTTGGCCTCGACCACATCCTGCTCCGAAACTTTCATCGACACCACGCGCGAGGCGAACCCCTGGTTGCGCAGCAGGTTGACGGCGGTGCGCCCGTTCAAGGCATTTGCCGAGACGGTATTGCCGGTGATGTCGCTTTGCAGGCTTCCCATGAAAGCGGAGGTGCGGTTGGGCGCCAGCTGCATCTGGTCCATGGCGACATTGCCCATGCTGACATTGCCGGCGGCCGCCGTCCCTGTTGCCATGGTCGCCGTCGATTGCAGGCCGGTCAGGCCGCCCACCACGGTATTGCCCAGGTTTTCCATGCGCTTCAAGGCGGCCCAGGCGATAAAGGGAATGCTGATGGTCAGATACCCCACCACCGCTTCCGAGGAAATGGCATTGGCGTAGATGGACGATGCGGTCTGCAGCGACAGCGCCTTCAAGCCGCCGCCCACGTTTGCCGCGGCGGCCAGTTCCGATGCCGCATACATGCTTGCCATGTAATTGAGGATGGCGTACAGGGGCGGCCACAGCTGGATCCAGATGAGCACGGCAATATAGTTTTTCAATGCCATCATGGTTTCCCTGCCGCCAGTCAGAAACAGCAGCAGCACCACGATCGGAAAAATCGCATACGCCAGGGCTTCAACGACATTGCGCACCACCGGCAAGGCTTGTTCGGCTATCTTGCCGCTATTGATCCAGGCCGCATTGGTTTGCGCAATCGCCTGGGCGCGACCGACTGCCAGCACCATCGAGGCGGGATCGTTGGTCTTTTGCCCGATTAATTGGCTCGTATCGTTGACTGCATTGATGACGGCGTTCTGGCGGATGATGTCTGCAGCCGTGGCGGCGGCATTGGCGATATTGTTTTTCAAATAGGCTTGCTGGATCTGCGCGGCAATCACGCCAGCCGCCGCAGCACCGGGCAGGGTAGGATTCAATTGCGTGGCGAGTTTTCCCTGGATGAAACTGATGTGCGCTGGTATCCGCAGATTCAGGTCGTTGTAGACGTTGGGACAGGTGTCGGTGGCAACAGCGCCGCCGCTGCCGGTGAGCGTGGTGAAGCGGGCGGGGTTTGGCGTCGCCATCAAGCCCCAGACATCGTCTGCGCGCGCAAATACGGTCGGGTCGAGTGTGCCGTCGATTAAGTCATACATGGTGCAGTTGTGGATGAAATTGACCAGGTCGGTGCGGAAATTCGGATCCTGGAATACCACCTTGCCGGTTTCCCTGATCAGGCGGTTACCGAACATCAAGCCATTCTTTTGGTAGGTCAATTCACTGGGCAAATTCGGGTTGCCGGGAATGATCTGGAACGCAGTTTCGAACAGCTCGGTCAGTGTATTGCCAATCGTGCTGGTCAAGCCACCAAACAAGGCAATGCCAAAGGGGACATTGTCCACCACCTTCACCGGCGCCCCGCCGGTCTTGTCGACAATGCCGACCGTCACCCGCGGGACAAACAGGATGGCATACACCAGCACCACCGACGCCAGCCATTGCCAGCCCTGCAGCTTGTGCGGTGCAAAGGCGTAGGCGAGCAGGGCGGCAATGAAGCCGCAAAAGGTGACGGCGGCAATTGCGCTCAAGTACGTGTCGGCTCCGCGGATTGCGGCAATGGCATTGAAGATGCCAAACAGGCTGTCCGAATTTTGGTAGGCATAGATTTCCCACATGCGGTGTCCTCGCTGGCTTGGGTGACGTTTACTTGCCCATGGTGGCCGCCTGCTGGCCCAGCATGTCCATGACGTGCTGCGGCATGCTGCTGCGCAGTTGCCGCTCCAGCTGTTCCAGGTGCGACGCTACCGCCCTGAAGGAGCCGACCTTCTGGTATAACAAGTTCTTTTCCTGGGCGAGCTGCAAGAGCAGGCCTTGCACGCGCTTGCGGATGTCGGCTGATTGCGTGCGCTGGGGATTGGTCAGCAGATAATCCTTGTCCAGTGCCGCCATGCCGATGCGCAGATTGCGCTCCAGGAAAACGTAGGCATAGTCGGCGGCGATGACATCGCGGTATTGCGCGATCAGGCTGTCGGCGAGACCCGAACCGGGAATGGTGGCGCCGATCGACAGCATCTTGTAGACGGGTTCGGTGGTCTGGTTGACAAAGCCGACTTCCGCGGAATTGTTGGGGATGGCGGTGCGCGTGGCAATTTTTGTGGCGATCGAACGCATCATGGTCTCCACCTTCATCGTGAAAGGCGTATGGACGTAGGTGGTGTCGAGCGTGACGACATCGCACTCCACGTAGTTATTGCATTTCAATAGATGCTGCGTGACGTTGCCGCCACTGGCATTTTCCTGGCCGTACAGCAGGTGGGCAATCGACGTCATGGTGGGCGCGAACGGCGCCGGCGCCTGGGCGGCTTCTTCCGGATAGAAAATCACCGTGCCGACCAGGCTCATGATGAGTTCGCGTTCCTGGTCATCCAGATAGGTGCTGCCGAGCTGCAGCGCCTTCCAGGTCAGGTTGCCGACGAAGGGGGCCTTGTTTTTGATATTGGGGTCGGCCGAGCTCCGGGCGGTGGCCAGGATACCGGCGCGGTCCGTGGCGCAACGGCGGCGGGCGGCATCGCGGTCGGTCTCCAGCCCCATCTCGATGGCGAGATCCGCGCAGGTTTCCTGGCTGCTGTAGCCCACGGCATCGGCCGCCGTGCTGACGATGGCCTTGGCGGTTTCGCAGGAATTGATACGGGCATTGTTGATCCAGGTTTCCAGTCCCTTGGCCCATTTGGTCAGTCCCCCCAAGAGGGGTGAGACGGATTCCAGGGCGAGCTGGAAGGCAATGCCGGGCAAGGCGGCGGTAATGTTTTTGAGCATGTTCTTGAACTCGGTGGCGGAAATATGCGAAAACGAGCCGCCAAAGACGTCGATGCCGCCGCAACCGGCCTTGGCGCTGGGGAACTGGATCGCTGCCAGCTGGTAGACCTTGTTGGGGGCGCGCATGAAGAGATTGCCGCCGGTATAGGTATTGAAGGTCTGGCCGCGGAAGGCGCCGGGCGCCGTGTAGTTGCCGACGGCGCCGAGATGATTGAACATGTTGTCGACTTCGGCATTCAGGTCGCCAGCCCGCAAGGAAAGCGGGGCCAGGATGAGGCACCCGGCAGTGACGAACACGATTGTTCGCGGCAAGATGGGGGTATGCATGGGCATTCTCCTAGCGCAGCGTGACAGGTTGGGGGCGGTTGGGAACCGTTGCTTGGGCGACAGGCGCAGCCGCCAAGGCGATGCGCTCTATCAACTGGGATTCGGAGAGGACGCCAAAGCCGATCGGCGCAATCTTGCCGGCGAAGGGCTGCGCCAGGAAGACGGCCGGCACTTGCGTCACCTGCAGGGTACGGGCGATGCCGTTGTCGGGCCTGGGCGCGGGGAAGCCCGGAATGCCGCCGCCATCGAGGCTGATGGGCACCACCGCAATCCCATACCTGGCCTGGAAGGCTCCCAGCGTCGGCGCAAAGGCATGGCAATACGGGCAGTCGCTGCGAAAGAAAAAGAACAGCACATGGTCGCGCCCGAGCTGGGCGATCGAGCGCGTGCGCCCCTGCATCTGATCCTGCTCATACACTTCCAGCGCCTTGGCATTGACCGGGCGGCCGTGCAAGGTCGGATCGAGTTCCGGCGTGGCCCAGGCCACGCGCTGGGCGACGTCAGCAAAGAGCGACGCCTGGCCAACCACCCTGGACTCCAGTTCCATGTAGCGGCGCACATTGGCTTCGGTCGGACGCATGATGGCGATATGGCGGGTTTCCTCCAACTTTTTCTGCAATTGCTCGAACTGGACCAGTTCCGGGGCTTTCGGCGTTGCCACAGGTTCAGGGCCAGGCTTGGGAGGCGCTGGAGCCGCCTTGGCGGCGGCAGGCTCGTCTTGCGGGTCTTCATAAAAATGCCAGCCGCGCCAGTTGTCGGACCAGTAGGCGGGCGCCGCTGTCAACCTGTGGCCGGGATCCTGGGACAACGCAGCAGCTGGCAGTAGTGCCAAAAGGCAGCAGAGGAGCGCGGGCGCGATCGAGTGTAGGGGCATGGCGAGACCTCCTCACAGCAGGGATTTCGGCGGCAAGCCGTCGCGGCAATAATTGATGCCGATGTCGATTGCCTGCTTTTTCGGGGCGGCGGCCCCCGGCAAGATCACGCCTTCCTGCCAGATCGTCACGTTCAGGCGGCTGCAGCCAGCCTGACGGTAACGGCGCAGCGTGGTGACGTCGATATAGATGGGCGAAGCGGACTGGAAGCGGCGCGCAATGGCGTCGGCCGATTCGCCTACCAAAATGCCGTAGGCCGTACCGGTCGGCGCGTCGAGGGCAGCGAACATCAGCGGGCGCGGATCAGTCACCCGTGAGCGGTCGATGGCATGCGCTGGCGCGGTGGCCGTCAAGGCGCAAAGCAGCAGGGCGAGCGGCAGTGGTCTCATTGGCATCTTCCTTGTCCGTAGTAGCAGCTCGACATGCGTGCGGCGTTGCTCGACTGGATCGTGCCCACATTGGGCAGGCTGGGCACGATCGAGGCATAAAACTCCGTCAAGTCCATCGCCGCAAAGTCGAGCGACTGCAATTGCGCAATGGTGAAGCCGGAACAGTCCGGGGTCTGTGCGCCGCCCCAGCCCTTGCCGACCTGCAGGCGCCCCTGTTCGTTGACCAGGCGCGACAGCACCGAGTTGAAGCAGCATTTCGCGGTGGTATGTTCGGTGCAGGAGACGCATTTTCCCAAAACCTTGATGCAGGACGAGCACCAGCTGCCGACCGCGTGGCACAGGCGCGCGCCTTCCTTCATGGCGAGCTTGCCTTCTTCCTCGCTGCACGACATCATCGATATCACGACATAGATCACCACGGCGACGGCCAGCGACCAAGGGTCGAAGGCGACAGCCATGTTCTCGCCCGCGTACAGGGTAACGGAGCCGGCCGGCAGCGCCGTGCCATTGACGGCCACCGTCACGCCATAGGTCGAGAAACTGCCAGAAAATCCCGCACCGGACACCAGGGCATTGAAGCCCTGGTAAAGGAATTCCCGGTTGTCCGCATTCATCAGCACGTCGTACACCAGCTTTGATCCGGCGCCGAACATGGACTGATTGGTCATGCCCGCGCCCTTGGCGTCCGCATAGCAGCAATTCTTCAGGAGCCGGTCGCGGCACTGGTTCGCTTCGCCCTTAAAGACCTGCATGCGGTCGGTGTCGAGATAGACGCCGGCTTCGCGCGCGGCTTCCATGTAGGACATCGTGCGGGCGAAATCGGCATCGTTGGTAGTGGACGTGTTGAAGCAGCTGGCGCCCAGGCAAAACACATTGCCGGGGCAATTGCTGGCCGTGGTCGCGGTCTGGACCGGGACGGGACACTGGTAAGTGTCCTGGAACACTTCGCACGCGCCGGTGACGGCATTCTTCCGGGTACAGGTAGATGCCGCCGGCGTGCAGCCCGCCGCCGCCAGGGGGGCGCATTCGTCGAGTGGTGCGCCGCCGGCGCAGGTAAAGCTGCGCTGGTACTGCCAGCAGGCGCGGGTGACATCCTTGCCATCGATTTTTTTCGTGGCGGGGCCGTCGATGCAGACTTCGGCGCCCGCAGGCGTGCAGCGGCTTCCCGTTGCCAGCGCGGGGCACTGCTCATCCCAGCGCTCGGTTTCGGCAAACTGCGTCGCCGGTTTCGTATAGCTGAGTGTCATCTTCGGGATTGCCCGTGGAAAGGCCGGATTGATCTTCCAGCCAGTGACTGTGCGTGCCCCGGCCTGTTGCCAGTACAGTGTGGCGCCGAACGTGCCGGTGACATCCAGCCCAACGTGCGGCGTGGCGCTGGCAGCCGGCGTGTAGCACAGGGCGTCATCCAGCGTCTGGCTAACCGCATTGCAGTCGGGGCAGCTTGACGCCAGGGACTGGATTTTGCCGCCGCTTTGCTGGCTGGCGGGACAGGGCGCATACGTCTTCTTGAAGGGTTCGACTTGCGTGCAGGCCGGCAGGCCGGCGTCGCCTCCCGCCGTGACGGGGCAGGTGGGATCGTGGTCGGGCGCGATCAGTGCCGTCACCGTGCAGGTCGTGGCATTACAAGTCGTGTCGGCAATCCAGACCCGGTCCTGCACCGGTACACCCAGCCAGCCAGCCGAAGCGGCATGTCCGAGATCGGCGACAGGCTGCGGGAAGAGGCGGGGAGTCGACAAATCCGCATCGAAAAAGGCCACCGGATTGCCGGATTGCGTCACCCGGAAATGCTGTGCCGTGTCCGGGCGATCCGGCAGGCATTGGGCCTCGAAGCCGGCGGCGCCCGCGCCGGCGTGGGCAAACCACTCGCCCGGCGTGCAAGTGGGCGTGCGATCGACCGCCACAGTCAGGCTGCGCGCGCACGTGAAGTTGCCGATGCCGGTATACCGGTTGCACAGGCGCGGCTGAGTCGAGGCCGGCGTGGTCACGTCGGTCGTTGTGCAGCCGCTGTAATAGCTGGCAAGGCTGCCCAGCGCCAGCGACGGGTTGCGCGCAATTTCCTTGGCTGCAGCGACGCCCGGGTCAAAGGCGGAAAGCGTAGGTCGCGCCGTATTGGCCGATGCCATGGCGCCCTGTTGCGCCTGGCAGACCGGGTCCGTCGGCGTCAGCGCGCAGTTGATCAAGCGCGCATGGGCCTGGGCGGCCAGATTCGGCTGGCCGGCATACGCCCGTTCGATTGGGGTGTCCGTGTAGCCGGGAACGACCGTCGTTGCGCTCGCTTGGTTGACCATGCTGGACACGACAGGATTGGCGGCAGTGCCTGCGGCCACGCCCTCGTCATGGGGCGCGGCCAGCGCCAGGGTTTGCGTCCAGAAGAAAAAGCACAAGGTAAGATGCACCGCGAGCGTGCGCATGGTCATCCTTTCAGTTTCTTCACATACATGCGCGCATCCCTGGCAAAGCGGGGCGCCTGGCGCTCGATGAATGCGAGCGCATAGTCGAGGCTGACATCGCCCGAGGTCGCCATGAACGCTTCCGCTGGCAGGCACTGGCCGGCGCCGCAAGGCTCGCCCTTGGCGCCGGCGCGCACGAGCACGAAAGTGGGGGTGCGGGTGACGGCGAAGCGGTCGAAGGCTTGCGGGTCGATCTGCACCGCCACCTGGCGCTGGCCGATCAGCGCCTGCATGCGCGTCACCGTCTCGCGCAGTGACCCGTCGACGAAGCCGCGGATCAGGAGCGTTGCCTGGGCGCGCGCCGCCTGGTCGACCAGGCGTTGCAGCGTCGGTTGCGGCATCGAGAAACTGATGAAGATCATCAGCGCCGGCCTGGCAGACAGACCTTGTGTCATGGCCATGCCCTCAGTGCCGGCTTGATAGCCGCGCGCCAGCGCTTCCAGGTCGAGCGGGGACGAGGCGGCCGGTTGCGGCAGCGCGTCGATGTTGGGCGACGATTTCGGTAGGCGCTCCAGGGCGGCATCCATCGGCAGGCGATGTGCTTTGGCCGCGCGTGCCATGTCTTGGTCGGTGATGACCGGCTGGTTGCGCTGTACCCGCGCAATGTCGGCCTCGGTGACAGCCGCCGTGCCCTGCGCTTGGGCGCTGCCCATGCCGTAGCAGGCAGCAAGGCTCGCCAGCGCCAGGAGGCGTGCGGCTTGGGTGAAATGGTTAATAGCCGACACAGCAATTCCTTTTTCGAAACAACATGAAGGCAAAGTCTTCGCCGCGCACCGGATATTCCTTGCCGGCGCCCCACAACACCGTGGTGCGGCCGAAAGGCTGGCAACAGCGGCCGGCCTCCTTGGCAGTGGCGGGAATTGGATAGGTCAGTTGGGTCTTGTAGGCAGTCTTGTCCATCACCGGTTGGAAGTACGGCCCGCACAGCCCAGCCTTGCCATGCCAGCCCCACGCCAGCAGTTCGCGGTGCATCTTGGCGGTCAGCCGCTGCGCGAGCAGCGCGGCGGTGCGCACGCCGCCCATGTGATAAGGCACGTGGCCGTCGAGCGGATAGATGCCGCCTTGGCAGCCGGCGCACCAGAACAGGTCGCGCACGCCAAAGCCGGTCGATGCCGCAACGCAATCGGCGGCGCAGGCGGCCACGGCGACCGGGTTGGCGAACAGTACCGCTTCCGGATTCAGGATCAGCGTCAACTCATCATCGTTCCAGAGCGGATCGACTTCGGTCAGGTAGGCGAGATCAAAGGAGCCGTGTTCCAGGCAGGGGAAATCGGTGATGACGCCCAGCCAGTACATGACCGGGTTCACGTAATAATGCGCCTGGTAAAAGCTGCCGCTATCGCCATCGCCTTCGGGACGGGTGTAGCGGGCGCCTTCCGGGGCGGGAATGCCGGGATCGAGGTCAATGCCGCCCAACGAAGTCAGGCAAAAGGGTTTACGGACCACCTCGACATGGCGGGCCGGTTCCCAGAAGCCGACCGACAGGCCGATGACCGGATTGACGCCGCAGCTGCAGACCGGGTTGGCCGGGTTGTCGATATCTTCCTGGCCGCCAAGATCGCCAATGCGCGCGCTGCCGATGGAAATCGGCAGGATGCAACTCCAGCAAATATCGGTGATCGGATTGGGAAACTTGCCGGTGCAGGTGGCGATCCCAGCGGCTTGCACGCCACTGACCGGCAGCCACAGGACCAAGCACAACATCAGGCGGGCAAGCGTCTTCATGGGAGTACCAGTTCATCGATGCGCAGGCGCAAGCCTTCCTGCGTGACCAGCGCCGGCACGTGCCCAATGCCGAGTCGCCGTGTCAATAGTCCCTGCTGGTCGTAGTACACCGGCGCGCGCCAGGCTTTCATCAGGTCAAGGTAGGAGCCGCCGACCAGGATCGGCTTGACCGGGATCTTGCGGGCGCGATAGAAGGTGATCAGGTCGCGCGCCCGCGCCACCTGGCGCCGGTCGCGTCCATCGAAAAACAGCAGGTGCTTCGACAGGGACACGATTTCCAGCGGGTTTTTGCGGGTGCCGGCGGCAAACAGCAGCCGGCCCTTGTCGTCAAGGATATTGCGGTCGAGTACAAACGTCGGGTCGACATAGAAGGTGCGGGTAGTCTGCGCCAGCGTCACACCGGCGACCGGCGTGGGCGTCGTGACAGCAGCTGTGCCGCGCGTTTGCGCGTCCTTGGCCAATTTTTGCAGTTCGCCATTGCGCTCTTTTTCCTGCAGGCGCGCGCGGATGAAGTCGAGCAGATGGGGTTCGGCCACCGGGTAGGCGGGCCCGATGGTGCCCAGGTCGCCTGCCTGCGCAGCGGCGCAGACGGCAAGGGCGGTGGCGGATAGCATGGGCACTAGACGGCGCAGCATGGTTCACCTCCTTCCAGTGCACGGCACGGAATTCGACAGGCGCTGTAGCAGGGCGGCGTCGCGCTGGGCGCTGGCGCGCATCATGGCCATCAGGACCGGTTCGCCCGCGCCGTCGGCCACCGCCTGGCGCAGTTCCTGGACGGTCAGTTGCCGGCCACAACGCTGCCGGGACGCCGCCAGAAACGTTTCGGCGCCGTTGCGCGCAGCCGGCGCGATGCGCTCCAGCAGCGCCAGATAAGCGTCCAGCGGCAAGTCTTCCGTTGGCGGCTGGGCAGCCGTACTCTGGCCTGGAGCGGCAAAGGAGGTAAGTAACAGCAGGAGGGCAAGAATCGTTAAGCGCATTGGTTTCTCCGCTAGAACAAGGGCGTGACCTTGCCGATCACCTGGCGCATGGGCACCAGACCACTTTCGCGATAACGCGAATCGAAACTGTCGGAGTGCGCGCCTTGCACGTAGTAGTAACCGGGTGGGATGACGGTCTCGGCAATCGGGTTTAAGGGATGGCGATCGAACGTGGTCGGTTTGGCCAGTCCCATGGAGACACCGTTGACGAACACCTGGCGTCCCATGACGGTTACGCGGTCGCCGGGGATGCCGGTCACCTGCTTGAAAAACGGTTGCGCACGCAGTCCCGGATAGCGCCTCTGCGCATCGCCCGCAAACGCATAGACGATAAAGTCGCCGCGTTGCAGTATTGGCGGATGGCCATAGTGCAGTAGCGCCACCGTGTAGGGCAGGCTGGGCGTCCAGTTGAAGAGGATCGGCAGGTGCGGCGTCGGATCGACCAGGACGCGCGCCAGCGCACAGCCCCAGATTGCCAGGACCGGTAGAAGGCCAAGCCAATGGAGGCGTACCAGTCGCACTGGCATGGCAATCCCGCCGCCAATAGCTGCTAGCGCACGGTAATGCCAGCCGTTGCGGGCATGGCGCGGGGCAAGGATGGTCGGGTCGGTCGTCACGGCAAGCCCACCTTGCGCTGCAAGAGCATTGTTAAGTCCAGCGCGTGTGGCGGGCTGCCGGCCACCGCCGAGCGCACCAGCACCAGGCATGCGCAGTCGCGCGACAGTTCTTCCAGCGCCAGGGGCAATTGCTGGGCAAAGCGTTGCGCCATCGTCAGCGCCTGCTGGCGCTCTTCGTCGGAAGCGCTCTTGGTCACCAGCTGGGTGAACTCGGCTTCCTTCAGGCGGTACACTTGGCCGACATCGACGACGCCGATGGATTTATCGGCGCGCACAACCAGCCGGTCGTAGGCTGCGAGCGCGACGGCGACGACTAGGAGGGTGACGACACTCTGGGATAGGAGGGTTTTCATAGGGTGTGCCCCCGGCGGCGCAGCAACTCCGTGATCGCCTCGTCGATGCTCAAGCCCTGCGCGCGCAATTCGTCCAGCGGCGCATTGTCTTCGAGCTTGTTGGAAAACAGCAGGTGGGTGGCTGGATCAAGGATGTTGCGCGCCACCCCTTCACCCACCGGCGATGAAATGAACAGTTCCGAAAACACCCCAGGCTCGGTGCGCAGCGAGTTGAGCAGGCGTTTTTTGGCTTCGTCCATGGTGAGTCTGCCCTTGCGATCCAGCATCTCGATGGATTCCTTCTTTTGCCGCATTAGGAATACCCAGTCGGAACAGTTGAAAGCCGCTTCCATCTGCGCCGAGCCGTAATAGTCGTCGGCGCTTTGCGTGGCCGTGCCTAAAGCGCCGCCATACTTGCGGGCGCGCCGCGCAGCTTCTTCGACCACCGCCGCCTTGACGGGATCGTCGGCGCCGATGTCGCCCAATTGCTGCTTCAATTCATCGATGAACAAGACTTTCTTGCGGTTGCGGGTCAGGTACATCTCGCCCGTGATCTGGTACAGCAGCAGGATGTTGACAACCGCGTGCAGGTCGGGCTTGCGCTTTAATTCCTCGTTTTCGATGACGATGAAGTCGTTGGAAAAATCGATGCTGCTTTTGCCCTCGAAAAAGCGTTCGTACTGGCCACCCCGGGCATAGGGGTTCAACATGATCGCCAGGTCGCGGATACGCGCGTCGTTGACCACGCCGAGCTCGGCGATGGTGCCGCTCTTGAAGGCGTCGCGCAGCGCCGTGATGGTCAGGTCTCGGCCGTATTCCCGGAACAGTTTCAAGGTCATCGCCGAGATCGCCTTGTACTGCACTTCTTCCAGCGTGTGCTGCATCGAAGCCATCTTGGCAATCGCCGGCACCAGCATGTCGATATCCTCGTTGATGTCCTGCACGGTCGAGAACGGGTTCATGCAGATATCGACATCCGGGCGGAATTCGATATAGGTGCCGCGCGCCTTGCGGCACAGCTTTTCGAACGAGCGCCCCAGGTCCAGCATCCATACCTTGGCGCCGATGGCGCGATACGACCAGGCCATCTCGTTCATCAGCACCGACTTGCCCGAGCCGGGCGCGCCGATGATGGCGAAGTTGTAGTTGCCCAGGTCGTTGTCGTACAGGTCCAGCGTCATCAACTGGCCGCGCCGGCCGCCAAAGACCAGCGTGGGCGTCCTGGTGCCGCGCCATTCGGCCACCAGCGGCGCCAGGTGGATCGCGTTGGCCATGGTCTTGCGTGTGACGCGGCGCATCTTGCGCAAGTCGTTATGGAAACGTTCCGACAGCGTCATCGGCAGGCTGGCGATCAGCGCCTGGCGGTGCATGTAGACATCGGCATTGAGTTCGAAGCCGCGCGCCCGCCAGATGGATTTTGCCGTTTCCTCGACGCCGACGGCACGCGCGGGGGACGTAAAGATCGCCAGCTGGTGGTACATGCTGACCAGCGCGCCACCGACATCGATGGCGTCTGCCGCGGCATTCCAGTCTTTCAGCTTTTTGCCCACGTCCGGCATGACGTTGGCCATCTTGCTCTGGGCGTTTTGCGTGGCGCGCACGTGGTTGGCAATGACGGTGGCCTTGGTGGCGTTGGGATCGAGCACGTGCACGCCCATGGTGAGCAGGAACGGCGCGCTGTACTGCAGCGCCGGCTGCATCAGGTCGCCGATGAGCGAGCCCATTTGCCACAGCGCAAAGCGCTCGGGAAACGACTTGACCGAATAGAAGCGCGCTTCCAGCACGCCGGGGTCGCCTTCTTTCCACAGCTGCAGGCCGCTGGCGCGGGCCTCCTGGATGGTGTCGAAATCGACGATCTGGTCGCGGATTTCCCGGCCATCGTCGTAGAAAAGATTGGGCGCGTCGGTGCGCGAGATGCGGTCGGGGTTGGTAAACAGCGAACACCAGTTGATCAGGTCGGCGGCATCGCAGACGCGATTGGGGAGCGATGCCGCCCGCAGGGTGGTGGCCATCGCTTCGCGCAAGCCCACCAGTTCGTCGCGCCGGTTGAGATCGGCGGCAGATCCCGGCAGCGCCACGCTCATCATCAGACGAAAGTCGCGGATGGTGTAATGGAAGCCGGATGTCATCGACTGTTGTGCCCCGAGCAAGAGGTGGCCGACGCGCTGGCGGGCAAGGCGGCGAAACAGGCTGTCGTTGCGCGCCGGACGGCCCCAGTGCCGGGCATTCTCGGCCTGGTCGGCGTCTTCGGTGCGCAGATTGGCATAGCGGCGCAGCTGGCCATGGACATGCGGGGAGGCGAACAGGTGAAACTGGATGCCGGTGCCCTTGGGACAGGTGGCATACAGGGAAACCAGCACTTCCACCATGCGTTCGTCCGCCCCGGACTGCGGCATGATCTCCAGCATAAAGCCGAGGTTGTCGCGGTTGACGAAGAGCTCGTCCTCAGCGATATAGGCAGAATACGGCAGCCAGCTGGCAAACTGCTCGGCGGGCGAGTCATCGTGCCCCAGGCTAAACCACTCCTGGTCTTTCAGGGCGGCGCCGGCGGCGCCCGTTAATCCTGCGCGAAGCGCTGTAAACATGGCAATCTCCTTCGTCGCGGTGGTTATTGGTTATCGCCAGCGGTGAGCAGGGGGGCGCCGGGCCAGGATGGGGAGGGCAGCGGCAGCGGGCTAGGTTGGCTGCCGGCCGGCTTGCCGTTCAGGACGGAAGCTGCTGGCGGCCTGTCCGACTGGGCGGCCTGCTGGGAGAGCAGGGCAGGCGGGCGCAGCGGCGCATAGGCGTCGCGGATGCGTTGCTGCGCATGGTCGATCAGCCAGCGGCCGTTATCGACCTGCACATAGACATAGCCCTGGTCGTACAAATCGCGGTCGGCGTCTTCCCAAGGCTTGTACCAGAGCCGCAGCACGCGCGGCTGGGCGCGCAAGGGCAGGGCAGCTACCATGGGTGCAGCGCTTGCGGTCGCCGCCGCGGCGTCCGTTCGCAGGGGCGCAGGTTGCGGACGATCGGGAATCACGCTGCTGCTGCCATCGGATTTGCGCGCTGGCTGCTGGCTGGGCAGATTGTTCTGGAGCGCGTTGTAATACGTGCCGGAAACCGAGTCGCAGCGTACGCCAGATGGCGCCTTGCAGCCATACTCGGCGCTGCCGGAGAGGCCCGTAATGCTGGCGCAGCCTGCCGACAGGCTTGCTGCCAGCAGGAGTGGCACACAACGCGCTTTGGAAAAAATGGAATGTTTCATTGGCGGGCCTCCTGGAGTTGTGTGGCGGGAACCTGCGTACGCGTGGCGGCAGCGGCCAGGCGGGCTTCAATGTCGGCGGCACTGGCATAGCCGTCGGAACGCTGCCCATTCGCATAGAACATCGTGGGCGTGCCGCGCACCGTGAGGCGCCGGGCGAGCGCCAGATTGCGATCGAGCGGGTGGGGACAGGCATCTGTCGGCTGGGTCGTCGTGGCCAGCCCGCCTGGGTCGCCCTGCCGCATGACGCGGCGCCAGGCATCCTGGCGTTCGGCGGCGCACCAGATGGCCGCTGGCAGCGCGACGCCCTGGAACGGCACCAGGAAGGTGTGGACTGTCACGTTGTCGAGCCTGTCGAGTTCGCCTTCCAGTCGCTTGCAGTACGAACAGGCGGGGTCGCTGAAAACGACGAGCATTCGGCTGCCGTCACCGCGCACGGTCGTGATCGCGTCTGCTAGTGGCAGTTGGCCAATTGCAATGGTCGGTGCGCTCTCTTGCTGGTCGGTGGCAGTGTCCAGGCGCTGGGCTTGCGCCAGCTTCGGCGCGGTCAGGTCGGTCATGGTTTGGGTATCGAAGACGTGGCCAAACACCAGGTAGCGCAGGTTGTGTCTGGAGACGAGCGCCATGTTGGGGCCCATCCATGCTTCATAGAGGCCAGGTACGGGCGTCGGCGCCACGCCGGTGAAGCGCGTGCCGGGATGAGCTTTTTTCAGCGCCGCCAGCAGGCGGGCTTCGGCGGGCGCGGGAGTGGCCGCCAGGACCGTGTCTGTCGCGGCGACGGCCAGAACCAGGGCGGCGGCCAGCAGCATCGGCTTAGTAGTCGTCATCATCGTTTCCTTTCGGGGCGGTTTCAGAAGGCAGCGGGCGCTGCTTGTCGGCAGCTGGCGCGCCTGCCTTGGCGGCGGAAGGCGCGTCGATGCGCACACCCTTGGTAATGACGACATCGATTTCGCGGCCAGCGTCGATTTCCACGACCGGAAACGTCTGTTCAGCGAGCTTGATGTAGTACTGGGCGAGGCGGTCCAGCGCCCGGCCGACGCCATTGCCAACGCCGGCGCGGTAGGCGTCGCCCCCGGATGTGGTGGCAATCGTCCCCAGCGCCGAGGTGCTGTAGCTGGTGGACGAGGTCGCCAGCCCCTGGCCGATGCCGCTGGCGATGCCGGCCAGTAGCGCATTGGCCAGCATCTGGCCCTGCTTGGTGACCAGGCGCCCGCGCATGCCGACCTTGCCGTCTTCGCCATAGACGCTGCCCTGAATCCTGACTTCCAGGGTCGAGCCGTCATTGCGCACGCAGGAAAGGTTTTCGGTGCGAAGGTACGCGCGTTCAGACCCGATGTCACCATAGCCGGCGGCAATTACGAAGCATTCGCGCACCTCGCTACGAAAGCGGTTTGGGAGGACGGCATTGTCGGAGAGACGGATCAATACCGGGTGCGGATTGGATTGCGACTGGCCGCCGGTCGGGGCATCCAGCCCGCCCAGCAGCACGCCGCGGGTGAAACTGACCGGCAGGTAGCTGGCGACCGTGTCGGCGCGGCTGGCACCGTCAGGCGAGGCGCCGGCTGGCGCGGCGATCGCCGCCTTGGCCGCGTCACCGACCGTCACATGCACTAGCCCAATGGCGGGTGGCTCGGCGCGCTCGGGTAGTGCGCCGGCCGGGGCGGGCCGTGCGGGCACGGGTGGCAGGCTGGCGGGCAGGGCGTTGGCGGGCGGGAACTGCATCGGCGACACGGGCGCCACGGGCGCTGCTGCAGCAGGCGCCGGAAGCGGCTTTGGCGTCTCTGGCTGCATCTTGGCGGCGGCCGTCAGCCGCTGTTCCAGGTCGCTGAAGCGCTGCATCGTGCGGTCTTCGAATTCCTTGCGGTCGCGGTTGAGGCGGGATTGCTCATCGCGCTCGTGCTCGTACTGGGCAAGTTTTCTGCCTGCCGTGCCGACCCACTGGTCCAGCGGGTTGACTTGCTGGCCCGGCGCCATCACGCCGATGTTGGTTGGGGCGGCACCGCCGGCAGACGGGGAAGATGGCGCCGCTGCGGCGGCGGAGCTGGCGTTGCCGGTGAAGGCAAAGACGGCCCACAACGCGCCGACGCCGCCAGCCATGATGGCTACCAGGGTGGCATATTGCCGTTGCTTGGGCGTCAGGTGCGCCAACAGCTTGCGCACCGCGGAGGCATTGAACGTAGCCATGCTCATTTCCCCTGGCGAATGACGTAGACGCTGGTGCTGTCACCGGAACGCAGGTTCAGGTTATCGATGGCCACGCCAAGCACGCTGCCATCGGCGCGATCGAATTCCTGTTCCGCCAGCACCATGGTTTGTCCGCTGGTATTGGTCAGCAGGTATTTTTCGCCGACCAGGCCGCGTGCCTCGAAGGTGCGCACTAGCGTGAAGTTCACCTCGTTCCACAGTTGCACGGGGCGGTTGACTTCCTCCATGCGCACGTCGGGCGCGCTGCGCTCGGACGCCATGGCCACCAGCAACGCTTTCATGGCGCGCACGTGGTTGGATGATGCGCCCAGCGGCCCCTGGTGGGGCATGGGTGGTCCGGTGCGGGCATGCCTGTCGCGGATGACAATGGTGTCCGATGGCGTATCCGAGCGGCGCAGCAGCAGCGTGTAGGTGGCGTTAGCCGAGGAGATAAACAGGTTGACGGGTTTGGTGGAATTTCCCACCGGGCGCACGTAGACTTCGCCCTTGTCGCGGTCGCATTCGAGCATGATTTCGCCGGCCTGGTTGACGGCGGGCGCCATTGCCGGCATGGCGGCGGCGCCCGTGTTTGCCGGTGCCGCCGTGGCGCAATTGCTGGAATGGATATTGCCGAACACATCGGTGATGGGGCCATGCTCGATGCGGATGCGGGTCGGCTCCTTGATGGACATGACCGCTTCGACCGTCACGCCGTCGCGCGCGTCAATGAGCTGCAACGCCTGGGAGGGACTGCTGGCGCAGGCAAGCAGCAGCGGCAGTAGCGGCCAGCGCAAGGATGGATGGGTCATTGGGGCATCTCCTTGAAGGATTTCAGGTGCATGCGGCCTCCGGCGTACTGGAATTCGGCCAGGTACGCCTTGGTTTCGGTCGCGGTTTCCTGGCCGTTGACTTGTGTGCGCAGGCGCCCGCGGATGGCGACGGTCTGCTTGTCTTCGTTGGGAACCAGTTGCTGCGGCAAAAAGAAGGTGCTGGCATTGATGCGCCGCAGGCGCTCGGCCTCGATATCCTGGCGGGACTGCATCGCGCCGTGCTGGTCGGGCGCGACGTAATTGAGCAGGATGTCCTTTTTCCAGTCGATCGACGCCGGCGTCACATCCAGGATCAGCCAGGCAACGAAGCTGCCCATCTGTTCCAGGTAGTCGCGGCTGACACGGTCGCGGGTGACCCAGAATGACTTGTCGATGGTCGGCGGCACCACGATGGTGCGCTCCATGCCGACCACGTTCAGGATGATCACGAGGCAAATGAGCAGCCCCAGGATCAAGCCTCCGACGGTCAGGCTCAAGGCCCGGTTGCGCCGGCGCATTTCCTTCAGATCGTTGTCCAGCTTGGCAAAGTCCATGGCGGGTTCCTATGGGTTCAGCCGACCATGCGGCGCAGGTGGGAAGGCGGCGTTCCCTGCATCGTCGTCAGAGGATTGGGCGGCAGGCACCAGTAGATCCAGTGCATGGCAAACGCCGGATGCTTGTCGGCCTTGATGCGGGAAAGCCAGCGCGACAGGAAGATGCCGATGCCCATGCAGACGGCGAATGACAGTTTTGAGCCGGACATGTAGCCCACGAAAAAGCAGAACAGGATCGGGGCAGCGACATCGACGTCCCAGAATCCGATCTTCCACTGATCATCGAGACGCCGGGGGATGTAGGTTTCCGTCTGCATGGCGTTTCCTTATGTAACTGGTGGGTACGGTTCAGAGGACCGCGCCCATGATCGCGCCGGCAATCACGAGACCGACGGCAGCAAAGATCGCCAGACCCACGTAGAACAGCACGGGACCAAAGTTGCGCAAGGCCGATAGCGAAATCAGTGCCACGACAAAGCCGACGAAGCCGACCAGGGCCTTGATGCCGGGGCCGAGCGCGGAAATCTGGGTGAGCGCCGAGGTGAGCGGGCCGGTGATGCCGGTGAAGGCCACCAGGTCCAGTGCGTGGCTGGGAAATGCTGCAACCAGGCCAATCAGGAGCAAGGCCAGCAGAGAGAGCGCAGCCAGAGGCTTGCGCGGCAGGTGATTGGTCGTGACGGTCGAATCGTGAAGAGCGGTGTGCATGAAATTCTCCTTAAGCAAGTTGAGGGGAAAGCGACGGGCTACGGCATGGGTCAAGCGGGTAAAAATCGTGGCATTGCTGCGTCAGGGCGGCGCCTGCCTTTGGGGGCGCACGACGACTTCGACGCGGCGGTTTTGCTTGCGGCCCTGCGGCGTGTCGTTGGCGGCAAGGAAGCAGCAGGCTGCCTGCGAGACCAGCGCCAGGGTGGTCTGGTTTGCGGGAAGGCGGGTGCGCAGGTGGTCGTGGACCGTTTGGGCACGCGCCTGGGCAAGTCGCCGGTTGGCGCGCAGGCTGCCGGTATTGTCGGTGTAGCCGGTAATGGCGACCTCACCGGTCTCGGGAGCTTCGGCCATCGCGCGATCGAGCCGCGACTTTTCGGAAGGAGAAAGGTTGGCGCTGCCGGAGGTAAACCGGACGAAGACGCGGTGCCGGGCGGGCGGCGTCTGAAGCGTGGTGGCAAGACGCAAAGTAGGGTGATCTGCGGCAAACGTATCAATTGCCTGCGGTGTGGCCGGTATGGCTGCGGGCATCGTCACAGCGAGGGTTTTGCGAGTGACTGCGGGGCAGGCCGGCTCCATGCAGGCAGCATAGGAGGCCTTGCCGCCAAAATCGACCTGGGTGAGCTTGCGGGAGAGCGGGGAGCGGTCCGCGTGGCGTAACTGCCCAGGTTCCTCCTGTTGCCGGGAGGGCAAAGTGCACGACATGGACAATAGCGTCATGGCGACAAGCAGGCCGATTCTCCTCACGGGGCGGAGTGCATTTTTTCTCATGGCGACACCCGCACGGCAAGGAGGGCGGGCGGGACGCCCTGGGCTGCGGGAGACTGACGACCGGGCTTGCGGGAGACCGCAGGCGTATGTGTGCCCTGTTGGGAGGGCAATTGCCGGTAGACCAGCCAGGCATACCTGGCGCGGGCTTGTTGGCAGGCTGCGCCTTTCAACTGGCTGCAGGCGGCGTTATAGGCGCCGATCCCGTCCCACGTTGCGCCGTGACGCGAGAAGCTGTCGGCAAGCAGCCAGGCGCCGACATGGATGTTGATGCACGGGTCGTACAGATCACGTTCGCGGATGCCGTAGCGTGCCAGCGTGCGCAAGTGCGTACTGTTGATTTGCATGAGTCCGATATCGTAGGAACCGGTGCGGGCGAAATGCGCGCGATTGACCGCCTGCGGGTTTAGGCGCGATTCGACGTGCGCAATCGCGACCAACAGATCCGCGGGGACGCGGTAGTGACGTGCCGCTTGTTCCCAGCAGGCCTGGGCCAGCGCGGGGGCGCACAGCAGTAAAACCAGTCCGACGACGTGAAGACGCGGCATACCCAATTCCCCAAAAAAGTTAATGCACTGCGCGCACCGTGCGCGAGCTGCGCTACTGCGGCCGGCTGTGCGGCTAAGGTCGGGTTCGAGTGAGCCCCGGCGGCGAGCGTCAGGGCAGGGTGGTGCAACTTGGGACAACTTGGCGTGGGACGGTGGCGGGCACCGGCACCACAGATTTTTTCAGAGGGAAGGCGTCAGCTGGCTGGCGGCGATGCTGTTCTTCTGGTGATCCGCTCGGCCGTGTTGATCCGTGCTTGATGCAGTACCAGGGCGCCCGTCGAGTCTTCTTGGCGGCAGAGCGCCACGCAAGCGGTCGTCAGCTGGTCGAGCTGGAACTTCGGGTGCGGATGTCTATTAGCCGAGGATCGCTGCACTGCCTGCAGCAGAACATACTGCGGCATCCACATGGATTCACGGCGGCGGGGGCTGTGTGGCGTGCGCAAGATTAGTTCGCCCCCAAGGAAAGCGAAGATGCGCGCTGCAGCATTGTCGTGGGAGAAAATCAGCGCGACGCAGGCGCTGATCAGGTCGGGAAAGCGGAACGTCGGCGAAACGTTGTGTTCGCTCTTGAGCAGTGCGTACAGCCAATCGTGTTCTTCCAGCCAAAGTCGTGTTTCGATGATGTCATCGACGAGCCCGCTGGCGGGCCGGGGTGCTGGTGAAGTCCCATGTTGCGCGGTCAGAATAGCGGGGGGCATGGCGAGCTCTTCCTTCAGTGTGCGCCGTGGTGAAGCGGCTGATGAAAGAAGGTTAATGAAAGGATGGGGGCAAGTCTCTGGGAAATGAACAAATTTGCAAGGGGGTTTTGCAATTAGCTCAGCATGCTGTTTGCGCACAGCGGGATTCGACCTGACAGCAGTTGTATGACTGGACCCAACAAAATTTGATTGGGTTAGCTCGTACATTCACTGACACACCGTGGCGGACCAGCTTACAACTGAACCCTGTCGTTACGTCCTAGTGTGATCATAAGCTATCAGTTACAGCAGTGCTCTAAAGCGATCATTGAAGACTACCTGGTTTACGTCATTTGCTAAATTACAATTTTAGTCATAAACTTTGGCGTAATGCTAACTGTTCGTCTTTCACGATTTTTCCAGTTCGTATACCTCAGCGTTATTTCGCAAAATAACAGATGGCGCGGCCTGGCAAGGCATCAGTCGTCGTGTAGATCGGGCAGTTCTTTTCATATAAGTCACTATCAGGAATCTCACATGGGAATTTTTGATCGCCTATTCGGCAAAAAATCGCCGCCATCGAGTGCTCAAGTTCCAAGCAAACCACTCGTGACAATCCACGTTTCATTTTCAGGGAAATTTCTCACCATAGATGCCATAAATTTCTTTGGGCAATTCGCCAAGTCTAAATCAGGTGAATGGATTGTTGCTTGGCGCGATGCAGATATTGAACAACAACGAGGGGGCCATAGAGTAAGTGGAATGGGTGAATATTTGTTATTTAACACTAAAACAAATAGCATAAACCTCCAAGGCAGGATGGCGCGTCCCAATAATGGCAATGTTGCAAATGATGGGCACTTCTCTCTTGAGGATTGGCATTTTGGTAGGGAACTTGGTGGAACTTTTAATGTTTTTTCGCCAAATGGCGATCAAAAGATCAAGCGCGTCGTAAGTGCAAATATCTTCAATAGTGCACTTTCAGACGATGGAAGGTACGCTGTATTTCAAACCGCTAATACTCCAAATGGAGGCGATGGCAACCTACTTATTGCATTTGAAGTCGAACATGGCAAAGAGTTGTTCGCAGTTCGTCCGCAAACCGGATGGGCCGATAAGTACGAGTTCAAAGAAAACCCCACGGCTATTGTCGTATCACACAAGGGGATTGGAAAATTTAAGTATGACGCACATGGAAACTTCATTGATGCAGAAAAATTCAAATTAGCATGCTTAAGTTGCAATAGATATGAGGTGCTTTTACCTGCTGTAGCAGAGCTACTCAAGACTGAAGCATTAAGCCGAAAAGATGCGCAAAAAGCTCTAGAGGCTATACTTTCAGCGAAGTCACTCGGTGCAGAAAACGATAAAGGGTGGAGGGCCACCGCATTTAAGCTGCAAGGTCAAGCTTTTGAGGTCCTTGGAGAAATAAAAGAAGCAATTGCCTCGTACGAAGAAGCGTTAGCATCAAACCCCAAGATCGGGGTAAAGCAGAAATTGGCTGCATTAAAAAAAATGACGCCTAATCCTGCACTATGATCAATGTGTTTTCCGGGACTAAGCGCTACCAATTCCTAACTTTCGGAACAGCGCGGACGCGCCAACGCTTCGCGTCGTTGTCGACTAACCCATGCGTTAGCCCCGTGCATCCTTATACCCTTAAACTCAATTATTTTGCATGAACGATGAAGTTTGAAATTGGGGATGAAACCGATCAAGCGCTCACGACAACGCTTGTTCATGAATTTGTGCTCTGCAAGGACAGTTTTGAGCGATTCGCCGCCTTGGCCAAGACGAACATCTTGGGACGTCGCGACAAGGCCTTAAAGATACGGTGCCACGATGCCTATGCCAATTTTCTTCACCATCTCTATGAGTTCAACGTTGGGTGTATCAAGCGAGATATCCGAAATACTGAAAACCTACAAGGCAAAGTACTCGACAAAATATTCAATCATGAAGTTACAAAGCTGTTGAAAAATCGAGTTGACGCGATCAAGGGAGGTTACGCGCCATCTTGGGAAAATCACATTTCTGTCTATCAAGTGGAAGTGCCTGCCGAATTTGGGACACAGTTTAGAAAGATCAGAAACCGAACGGCTCACGCCAGCACCAAACGCTCTTCGCCGGAAGACGAGTTAGCCCTTGGACAGTTTTATGAACAATATCACGACTTCGTTTATCTTCTGTATGTTTCGGCTCAGTGGTTTTGGTCTGTCAAAGACATCGAGGCATACGATTGGAAATCAATTGAAGAATTCGACCTTGCAGTGCGGGGTTAACCAATCATTCGAGTGGGCCTGCGCCGGCAAGCGTGCTCCAATTGCTCATGTCAAACGTTATACTTCTCTCAAATGATGCTGTTTCCTCATACAAGCTCGCTTTATGCGTTATCAGCAAATCTAGACAAAGAAGATGTCTTGTTTGTCGATGGCATACGTTATGCGAGCGAAATGGTGCAAATTGCCTACAACAGGTTAGCTGAGGCGCTTAAGCAGCTTCCAGAAGAAGATGAACCCAACACACATCGCCATTTGATGACATGCGCAGTTCACGATGCTTGGTCAATTATCGATTCGGCAGACAGGCTAAGAGGCCTTGTTTCACGCTCAACGCTGCTAAATCAAATAGAGAAGGCAAAGCAAAAATTCATAAGTAACGCTGACCCCATCAGGAAGTTACGGAATACACTTCAGCATATTGATACCCTCATACCCAATCACGCAGGTGCAGAATGGCCTGTCTGGGGGTTTTTGAGATGGTTTTGTTGGAAAGAATTTCCGCATACTGGCATCTCGTGCCAATTACTGGCCGGAGGGCATGTTACCAAGCGCCCCTTCAACATTGGAGGTCCGCACCCAGAGTGCTCAGGCGAAAACCTATCGGACGTATTCCTTTCAAACAAAGGCATCGAAGTATCGCTGCGCGATATTAAAAATTGTGTAGAAGCGCTTTCAATTGAGGTCGAATCCCTCATTGAAAAGCTTGCTGCAGAACGTGGCTTATCGCAAACGCGCTTTGCTGATGTTTTCATATCTGCTCACGTGGATTTTCGGAAGAAGTGAGCACACCATGAGACCAATATTTTTCGCAATCAACAACTAGGATCACATTAGATTTAACTGAATGATCTAATCGGTTTTCCGCTTGCTAGACTGATGGACTATGTTCAAATGAACGCCTGTCAAGCGCGCCGATGAAAACTCGCCAGCGCCCGGCTGGCAAACACGCTGATGGCCAGCGGCACCAACGGCCAAGCCAGCGGCGGCACCGTCACCGGCAGAACCAGAGCAACGACCGTGAGACACGCGGCCACGATCGCCGCGCAGGCATAGAGGGCAAAGATTTCCGGATTGTGCTGGATAAATGCCCGTGACTTGATCAGACGCCGCATGCCGCCATCGAACAGGGCTGCCAGCATCCATGCCAGCAACACCGGCAACCATTCCACCAGTGCGCAGAGGCGGTACGTCGCCAGGGCAAACAGCGTGTCGATTGCGCGAAAATAATCACTGTTGAACAGGCGATTGTTGGCCTGCGCCATCTGCCAGGCGACATCCAGCGCAACCGGCTGGGAAGGCGGCTCCACCGAGGGCGGGGGAATCGGGCTAGCCTGCTGTGCTGTCGCTTGCAAGTCCAGCATGCGTGCCAGTATACGCACGGCGCGTGCCGGGCTCCAGGCTTCGGCGGTCAGGGCGTGTTCGACGCGCAGCTGGTTAAGGAAACGCTCGGGCGGAAAGGCGGCGGGCAAGTACAGTACCAGCATCAGCAGCGCCACCAGGGAGGCTGTGCACACGAAGCGGATCATGCCGGCGCTCCGGCCATGGATTTGCCGGCATCGGGATCCAGGATCGGAAAGCGCCCCTTGATGATCCGCCCGCCCGAAACCGAGGCGAAATACTGCAGGTTCGGCAGCTTGCCGAGGATGTCGGCGGGGATGCGCTCTTCCAGCGTTTCAGTGAGCTGGGATGAGTAGGAGGAAGTGAAATCCCCCAGATGCGCGTCCGACGCAGTGTTCAGGCCAACCCGCAGAGTGTGGATCGCGGTCTTGCCGAAGGTTTCGACGATGAAGTCTTGCGTGGGCCGATCCTTGGAGCGCAGCGCAATCAGGTTGTTGAGATTCCCCAGAGCCATGCGTGCGGCCGCTTCGCTGCCCAGGCGTCTTGCCAGGTCAGCCAGCGTTTGCATGGCGCAGGTCGTAAAAATCCCGCCTTCAGCGCCCTTGTTGAGGATTTCAATCAAGGGCTGGTTGATCACGTTCGACACTTCGTCGACAAACAGCGAGATGCGCCGGAAGCCGCCCAGGTTGTAGCGCATGCCGGCGCGGGCGGCCAGGTCCGCCAGCAAGAGCGCGCCGATGGCGGAGGCGACCGACGGGTCGGGCAGGGCGTCGAGGCACATGTAGAGGACGTAGCCACCGCGTTCGATTTTTTCGAAATTCATGATGGCGCGCCGGTCATCGGCATCGAACGGGTCCGGCGACAGGCTCAACCCCAGGTCGCCCGAGGTCAGCATCGACAACACCGGCAGCAGGTTGGCGGTGATTTTCTGGTAATGCTCGCGGTTGTGGCGGAAGGTCCGCACCTGCGCATCGATGACCTTGTTGTGCTGGTGCTGCGGCACGTGATGCTCATAAAAGGCGACGAAAGCGAGCAAGTCGTTGCTGGCCGCTTCCGAGGGGCGCTTCAAGTTGCCGCGCTGGGCGTCGGCGAGGAGCTTGCGCATGTCCGCCTGCTCGCGCCAGCCCGGGCCAAAGGAACCGTCAAAAAAGCGCCGCAACGACGCTTCCAGCACCGGCTCGATGCCGCCCTCGATATACTTGGTCAACTTCATCAGGTTGGGCCGCTCTTCCAGGTCGACCAAGCCCTGGACCACGACATTGACGGCATCCCAGCCGAAGGCGCTGAAGGCGCCGGCGGTATCCGGCGGCATGATCGCCTGGATGCGCGAGGCAATCTCCGTCGGCTTTTGCCAGTTGAAGGTAAAATCCAAACGGACGCCGGCTTCCGGAAAGGCGGGATGGAATTCCAGGAAAGTGTCGGCTTCCCGGTAATCGGCGCAGGCCCGCATGACCGCGCGCTTGAGTCGCCGGCTGTTCTTGGGATCGATCACCACCACGACGTCGCCGCGGCGCACCGCTTGCGTGACCAGGTTGGCCAGCGCCACGCCCTTGCCGGACTGGGTGGTGCCGACCAGGAGTGTGCCGCCCTCGAAATTCTGCAGCGGCCGGTAGAGCGCCTGCTCGCGCGGCGCGACGCCATGGATGTAGGGCAGGCCGATCTCGCTGTCGGGTTGCGGATCGACCGCATAACCCAGCCAGCGCAGCAGCACGGGCGACACTGCATAGTCGCGGAAATCCACCTTGGCCAGCTCGTAGAGGCGTTGCGAATGCACCGGCTGCCACTCGAAGCCGAAGCCCAGAAACACTTGGTCGGGTTGCCTGCACAGTTTCTCCAGGGTCTTGGTGGGCACCACCTGCATGGCGCGGCCCGACAGCGAGGCGCGCACCACCAGGATGCGCAGCGCCTGCCGCAGGCGCAGCACCGCCATCATGAAACAGCTTGCCGCAAGGAACCCCGTCATTTGCCAGGGCAATTGTTCTTGCGTAGCGACGGCGATAGAGACGACCAGGGCGGCCAGCCACGCCAGGCTGGCGTAGGCTTCATAGGCAGGACGCCATGGCATCTCAAATGGGCGGGTCAGCATGCCGGTGTTCCTACGTCATTGGCCGTCGGGGCGGCATGGCCGGTATGGAAGCCTTTAACGAAGCGGAATGCGAGCAGCAAGCCGCGCGTTGGTTTGCCGTCGATGTCGCGCGCCACGGTGGCAGTGGTGCCGTCCGGCTGCGCCAGCATGCCGGCGTCGGTCAGGGCACGCAAGGCAAGCGTTGGTTCAAGCTGGCGCTTGGTAAATTCGGCGAGGGCAATGAACAGGCCGGCTTCCTCCATGCAGATGCCGGCGCCTGGCTCGTCGCGGTTCATGGCGTCGACAATTTCGGCCAGCGCATCGCGCACCACGGGATTCAAGCGCATGGGCGCGTCCAGCCGGAACCGCAGGATTTCCAAGGCGAGCTGGATGGGACCACCAGGGGGGCGCGCCGGGCTCGCAGCGCAGGCAGTGGCATTCTCTTCCGCTACAGGGGAGGTGGCAGCCGGAGCAGGCACGTTGGGCGCGGCATCCATGGGCAACGGCAGTTGCTCTGTCGCGTGGCACGGCGGGGCCGCAGTTCGGTCGCCTGCCGATGCGGTGGGCGTCGCGCGGGCCAGCGTAACGGCCAGCGGCTCGGGCGCCGGATCGATCCCCGCAAACAGCAGTGCCGGTGCGGATAGCCTGACGGCATCAAGCCCTGGCTTGCCGCCGGGCGGATGGATTTGCCACAAGGCTTGGCCGTCATGCTGGGCGACCAACACGCCGGCGGCCAGCAGGATGCCCAGCATCGTGTCACTTTCCTTGGGTATCCCCGCCAATGTTTTGGACGCCAGCAGGGTGCGCAGGTCGGCAGCGGCATTGGGCCACACCAGGAATACGCCGTCGCGTCCGTACCAGAGGCGCGACTTGTCCGTGTTGGGTCGCCAGGCCGGATGGGTGCGCACCAGCTGGCGCAGCGCATCGACCAGGTGACGCTCCCAGTGCGCACCAACCTGCGGCTGGCCACGGCGTTCGCCGCTGGCGCGCAGGTCGCGGTCGATGACCAGGGCCGCCGCGCGGCGCACCAGGTCGTCAAGAATATTGTGTTCCGGGTAGACCGGCACGCCGGCAATGCTGGCCAGCATGTGCGGCACGATGACGGTATTGCCGCTGGCAAGGTGCTGCAGGACGGCATTGGGCACCACGTGGGGCAGGATGAACAGGCCCTGGGCGCGGCAGTCTGGCGCGTGGGGAAGCCATTTCAGGTGATAGCGTTCGGCATGGAGGCGTGCGAGCCATGCCGACAGCGGCAGCAGGTAGGGTTGCCATGCTTCGCCCTGGTCGTTGGTGACGGCGACGTGGCTGAGGGTGCGATACAGCTCGCTGCACAGGCCGGCCAGGAAGGTCGCCTGGCGCCAGCGCGGCTCCAGGTGCCGGCGCGTGGAAATCGTGGCACGCCCGGAAAAGATATGGCCATCGGTGCCCTGCAGGCTGAAAAATCCCACTTCCAGCCCCAGGCGCAGCAAGCCGCCCGGCGTAGGAAAATAGTTATCGGGCGTGGCCGGCAACAGATGCACGCATGCGGCGTAGTTGCGGATCAGCGGCAGCAATTCCACTGCAAAGGTCGGGCGGTCCACACCGTAACAGACTTTGATGCGGTCGATCAAGTCCTGGTGTTCGCCGAGCACTTCTTCGATGGGACGGGCGGCGATGCCGGGATCGGTCGCTGGCGGCATAGAGACCGGCCTGTGTTTTTCCAGTACGTATGGCGCGACGGCATCCGCGGCGACGCTTGCCCGTGGCAGGCCAAAGTGGCGCAGGAGGTGTGCAAAGGAGCGCATGGGATGGAAGGGAATCGGTCGGGACAAACGATTCTGGCGCGGCAAGCCAGGGCGGCGCCAGCCGAAATGACCGGTTCCTGCGGCGGCTATCGCACTTAGCCTTCCCGCGTTTGCCTGGCCAGGGCGACGATGCCGAGTTTTAAGACGGTGGTGTCGGGCAGTGCCGTCACGGGGAAGGAAGTCTGGATGCGCGGGTCGCGCCGGTACCGATGCAGCAGCTTGCAGAATGGGCATTCATGGTTGGTAGCCGGGCACGCGCCGACCGCCGTCAGGTACTGGCTGGCGCAGGTCGGGCAGGTCGCCAGTGAAAAACTCGGCACCCTGACGATCCACAGGCCATCCAGGTGTGAAGCCAGGTCGAAGGCACGGTCGAAGCTGATGCGTGGCGCGCCATGGAGCATCGACAGATAATGCTTGTAGGCCGCCACCAGCGCTTCGGCCGGGCCGAAATCCAGCCCCCGGATACGCCGGTAGAGCGACACGACCATCGAGGCTTCCGTGCGGTACAGCAGATTGGCGCTGTGATACCAGTCAGGAGAATCCGGTGGGCGGCCGCGCGGTATGGCATTGTGATCGGCAAAAAACAGTTGCACCAGTTGTCCGTGCGGCAGCCCAGTCACATAGCCGATCGTGCGAAGACGCGCGCCCAGGGCTGCGCAGTCTTTTGCCAACCCGAGCGCACGGATATGGCGCTCGGCATAAGGGGATTGGGTCGCCATCAGTTTTTCCTTCACGGGTTGTCAGCACTGCACCACGGCGGGCTGCGGCGCATAGGGCGCGTGATGCGGCGGATGGACCGCCATCACGGCGCCGGCAAGCGGCAGCGGCAGGGTCAGCAGCGACACCATGTCCTGTCGCGGCAGGAACAGGCATTCGTGTCCAAGATTGGCGACCAGGATCAGGATTTGGTCGATGGACAGCGACTCCAGCAGGCGCGCCTGCGCCTCGCACAGGCCGAACTTGCAGCAGGCGGCAATCCGGTCCTGCTTGATGCTGTCACGCACGGTGATCAGCAGGGAGAGGTTGATAATTTGCACATCGGAAAATTGCATATTGCCCATGATAATTTCCTTACAGTAAGCCCTTCTGGGCATGGTGACTGCGTGGCAGCCTGATCAGACCAGGCTGGGCGATTGCTTCGGTAAATCCTTGTGACTGTTCATCGGGTAACTAACTATCCTTCCTGCATGTAAGGTTATTATTTTGCTAACATTGGCGTCAATAATGAATACTTGTGGCAAGAAAAGCGCCACCTGCAAATGCTCCCGTTTCGGAAGAATTTTTCGGGCGGCGTGCAATTGACGCAAAACGCGCGTCGCCCGGCGTGTTCCAACCAGGTTGCCCGCAACCTGGACCAGCCTGCATCCGCCCATGGACAAGGCCTTCCCCTTGCGGGGATACCTTGTCCGGTGCGGGACTGCCTTGCCTTAGTTGCTTAGGTCGCTTGCGCGAGTCCTTTCCACTCGCTGGCGGCCAGTTCAATCAACTTGCCGCCCAGGGCTTCGAATTCCGTCGCCCGGTCGTAGTCGTCGATCTCTTGCGAGTAATGCGTAACCGCATTGACCAGCCCGTAGCCTGAGAGATCGCCTTCAATGACCAAGTGGCGCAGCACGCCGGCGCGCTCAGTCTCGTTCAAGGTATAGCGATTGGCCAGCACTTCGACGGTCTTGACCGGGTCGCCGGTCAGCGCAATGCCCTGCGTCTTTTGCATCTTGTGCGCGATCTGGAGGAAGCTGGCTTCGGACACCGCCGCCTCGACCACGTCGCGCACCTTCAGGAAGAAGGCCTTGTCATCCGCCGCCAGCGTATCGTCGCGAAACACCGTGATGGCTTCTTCCTCGGTCTGCTGGATGCGCCCCACATGCGTCTTGCGCAAGCCGTGGTCCGCCGCAATCAAGCCATTGCTGCATACCAGGCGGTAGAGCAGCGGCTGCACCGACAGCGTGCCGTGGCCGACTTCGGAATTCATGATCACCAGCCCGGCTTGCACCACGTCGCCCGGCGCCATCTCGAAGCGCGTGCGCGGCGTGACCACCTTGAGGTACATTTTCGTCTCGGTCAGTTCGACCGACTCGAAGCGCATCTCCGGCAGCCGCTGCAGGATTGGCAAGACGTTTTCCGCAAGGTCGTAATTGTCCAGGCGCCGGTAGCGCTCCGACAGCACGGCCCGCACCTGGCCATCGAGCGTGCGGATCAGGCGACGCTCGCCATCGGCCTGCAGCCAGGTGTTGATATTGCTGTCGAGCAGATCCGGCTGGTCCAGGCGCATGCGTTCGAAGTACGCAAACGGGATCTTCAGCTTGTCGGCCAGCTGGCGGCGCGCCAAATGCGTGATGCCGTACGGGGCAGCAGCGCCGCTGGCCGCGATGGTCAAGGCGCAGTCACCCTGGGCATCGGTGCGGCATGCCATCAGGGGCGAGGGCACGATCATGTCTTGCTTGGTGCCGAGCTGGCGCAGCAGTTCCTGGGCCAGGCTGGAAAGGGTGCGTCCGGTTTTCATGGGTATTCTCCTGAGAAAAGCGGGGACGACACCGCCCGCAGCGGGCAATCTCCCCGCTGGGGTTGAAAAACAGGCCTGGCGGATCCAGACCTGCAGAGCGCAATGCATTGCGCCAATGCTTGGGCTGCCTTCGATGGGGGAATGCCCATCCTGGTGGCAGCTGCCAGTGAAAAACGCCTGCGCGAGAGGACAAGGCGCGGCATGGCGGCCGCACCCCGTGCCTATTGCGCGTCCACTTGCTGCTCGCCGCGCGCGCGCCAGACATCGGCCCAGTCCGTGCCCGCGTGGCGCGGCACGAATACCGTCACCTGGCGCGCTGGCCCCAAGCGTGCTGCCTGGCTCAGGCGCCGGGCCAGGGCAAACGCGCAGGCCTGGCCAGCGTAGTCGCCATCGGCATCGTTGTCGGCGTAGATGCAGATGCGGCGCACCGTGTCGGGCAGCCACAGCTTGTCCATGTTGCCGGCATTGATCGCCGCCCACACCGGCTTGCCGGTGCCCAGATGAATGGCCAGCGCCGTTTCGATGCCTTCGGCAATCGCCAACTCGTCACCGGCGGCAAACAGCCGAACCGCGGCGCCGTTGATGCCGGCTGACAGCACCTTCCTGGCGTCGCGCAGCGGCGCCTTCTGGCCATCCTGCAGATAGGTGCGGTGCAGCGTCACCGCCAGCCCGTCGGCGCCCTGGATGCAGGCCAGCATGGCGGGATACTCGGCGACCTTGTGCGACTTGCCCGCGGCATTCTTTTCGTAATAGCCCAGTGCCGGGTGAAACCGCAGCACCTTGGGATAGCTAGCCAGCCCGAGACCCCGGCGGCGCAGGTAGCAGTCGACTGCGTCGCCCGCCACTACTGCCGTGGCTTCGTCCCAGATGCGCCTGGCCAGCTTCTTCATCTTGTCTGCCGGCGGCCCTTCCAGGCGCAGGCGCGTGGCAGCCAGCTGGGCGCTGCCCAGGCATGCTTCCAGGCGCAGCAAGACCGTGCCGAAATCCCAGCTGCGGATTTCCTGGAGCAGCTTGATGCCGTCTCCGGGACCGCAGCCGCGGCAGTGATAATTGCCTTCCCCGAACTTGTCGGTGTACTGGAAGCGGTCGTGGCCGCCGCACAGCGGGCAGGGCTGGTTGCGCCGGTTGAGGATGGCGGCATCGATGCCGAGCGTCGTCAGCAGCTCGGTCCAGCAGCCATGGGCGCGTTGCTTGATGTCGGCAACGCGCGCTTCGAATAGATGGTGGTCCATTTGGGTCTCCCCGCGGCCAGCCGGCCGCGCCTTGGTTGAACGATGCCCGGACGGGCTTTACGCGAACAGGTCGCCTTGCGTGAACCGTTGCCGCACTTGCTGGTTGAGCCACTGCGGGTTCTTTTCCAGATGACGCGCGATCCACTCCGGGTGGCGCTGCACGGCTTCGCGCACCCAGGCGGGATAGCGATTCAAGGTGGCCTGCAGCCAGGCCTGAAGCTGGCCCCGGATTGCTTCCTTGACGGCATCGGCATCGACCTGCCCGATATAGGGCAGGGGCGACAGCGGGCTGCACGCCACGACCTGGATGCAGTTGGCAAAGGAAAACGGCCTGCTTTCCTTCTCGCGCTCGGTAAACACCCAGCGCAGCATGTCGAGCTTGTCTTCCAGCGGTGTAGCTGGGTCGCCCAGTTCGGCCACGGCCTTAAGCAGTCGCCAGTGCAGCAGCACGATTTCTTCTTCTTCCCACTCGACGGTACCGTCATCGTCGGCGAGCAGCAGCGCTTCGGCCACAGGCGCGGACGTTGGCAATGCCGACGGCGAGGGGATGGGGAATGCACTCAGGTTCAGCATCATTGCCTCCAAAAATAGTTATGCGAGGCAATGACCACCACGGCGGGACACTGGCCCGCGCAGGGTGAGGAACGACCGGCGAAGTGCCGGCATGTGGGGCTGGCTAGGCTTGCAGGGCAGCGTGCCCTTGACCGGTGTGCCAGCTACCGGTCGAGAAAACGGTCGAGAAAACGGTCAAGAAAGCGGTCAATGTGCGATGGCGTCTTCGCCGGGGCAGCAAGCTGGGCGAAGGAACCAGACCGGCACGGGAAACTGGCCGGTGACGCAGGGACATTGCGCGAACTCCAGGGCTTGCCGAACGGCTTGCAGGGCTAGCTGCTGCATGTATTCAAGTTACGCCGCCGGCCCGAGGCCGTCAATGTCGCCGAAGTGACTTTGACCGTCTGATGGCGAAAAGGCGCCGGCAGGTGGTCCTTTTTGGGTGGCGCTTGCAGGCTTGGGCCGGGAAGATGGCATTTCATGATGCATTTCTTGCGGAGCGACGACATGGCAGACACCCAGCTCGTGAAAGTGGACCAGGGGGCGGTGAACGAACGCATCCTGGCGCGGGAAGTGAAGGTGGATTTTCGGCGGGTCGAGGCGGCCAGCGTCAAGATGGTCACGCACCTGAAGAGCGCAGAGGGCAAACGCTTGTTCGTGCGCTACTTCAACACCCTGCAACTCAATGGCCACTTCATCTCGGTCACCGCCCGCACCAAGTTAAAGCACGACGATGTCGCCAAGGTGGAAGCGGCGCTGCGCGAGAAGCTCGACGCGGCAACGCTTGCCTTGAACAAGGGCATCGACGGCGCCGAGGCGCTGTTCCAGAGTCATGGCATCACGCATGTGGCGACCTACGATACGCTGCCGCTGGTGCTCGAAGTTGGCATCATTTCTTCCCTGGGGCGGCGCTATTTCGAGCTGTTGAACAAGGTCGACCAAATCATGCCCTTGCTGCAGACCCTGGAAATTCATGAAGTCATCACGCCGGGCGACGCCGATATCCAGCGCGCCCTGTTCAAAAAGATGATCCGCAGCGTGGCTGGCAGCGCACGCAATCTGGCAGGTGGCCTGCGCCGGCGCATGAACGAGCTAGCAAGCCGCGACGCCGAGCAGGCGCGCGCAAAGGGGGAACACGGTACCGCGCTGGCGGTGTCTGCGTTTACCATCGCCAATCGCGAGCGGCAGTCCGGGGACCAGGGCAATGCAACAGAAACGACGCAAGAGGGGAGTTCGGTTGATGCACCGGCGGCGATGACGGCACCATCGCGCATTGCGTGAGCGGGCGGTCTGGGGCCAGCGCCTGTTACAGGTCGGCGTCGGCCAGGATGTCGGCGGCCCGGGTGGCGAGCGCATCGCTGATGCGCAGCAGGTTGAGCACCGACAGGTTGTTTTCTCCGCGCTCGATCTTGCCCATGTTGCTGCGCTCGATGCCGGCGGTGATGGCCAATCCCTCTTGCGACAAACCCAGGAGCTTGCGCCGGGCACGAATCGCTGCACCCATGCGCACGAGTTTTTGTTCCTTGTCGAGTTTGGACGAGAGCCTTGCCATGCGCCAATGTTGGCGTCACGCTGCTTTTAATACCACGTGATTGAATACCCATATTGCATGCGAGTAGGTTTCAGACGGCCTAGTTCTGGACTATGACGATACAGCTTGCCCAGCGACCAGGCATGGCGCGACCTGATTTCTGTTGTTATCGAGTCAACGGCATTCATTACCCATTTAATATTAAAAAAACAACAAACGATTGTTTATAAAATGGCAATTTTAATAATGAACCCCTACAATCCGCTGCGCAGTGCTTGTGCACAGCGATGGTCGCCCTGCTGGAGCCGAAAGCGTCAGGATCGTCGGGGGTTTTCGGGTGGCGGGTGAGGGTCGAAGACTGGATCATGAAAAGAAATCTCAAAGGCGTGTTTTCCTATGGATACCGATTCACTCCTGCTGTCGATTGCGATGCTTCAGGACGTCGTCAATGGCAAAACCTATGAGGCGGTGGCAGCGGCTTACGGACTCACGCGTACCGCCATCGAGCGGCGCGTCAAGACGGCAGCGCTGCGGCTATTCCGGGAAGCCGGCATCGATGGCATCAACGAGGACGGGCTGGCGTTCGTGCAGCGGCTGCGCGCCTGCCGGACGGCGATCACGGCAGCCATCCAGCGCTACGAGCCGCGCAGGGCCGACCGCAAGCGTGTCGGGCGCATCCTCTCCGACCAGGATATCGAGATGGCAATCCAGCGCACGCGCCAGCGCAGTCCCTGTGCGCAGCGCGACGTGGCGCTCTTGTGCGTGTTGCTGACCACGGGCGCGCGTCCGCTGGAAATCGCCCGGCTGGAAGTGCGCGACTACCTGGAAGCCGATGGCAGTGTGCGAGAGGAATCGGTCATGCGCAGCGAGGTCGCGGTCAACCGCAGGAGCCGGCCGCTGTTCTTCGCCAGTGACAAAGTTCGCGAGGCGATGGACCGCTATCTGACGGATCGCACCGGAGGGCATCCTGGCGTCGCGGGGACGCTGCCCTATCGCGGCCTGGCGCCGGATAGTCGCCTGTTCCTGACTGAAAAGGGGATGCCGTTCGAGATCCACTGTCACGGCGCGCAGGGACAGAGGCGCTTTCTGTGCCGTGGCATCCTCGATACCTACCGCAAGATCTTCCGCCGCATCGGCTTGCCTGGCGCGTCGGCGCTGAGCGTGCGGCGCACCGTCGCCAATCGCCTCTACGAGCGCGGTGCCGCAGAAGACCAGATCGGCGAGATCCTGGGCATCAGCGAGAAAAAGTCGGTGCGTGAACTCTTGCCCAGGCAGCGCCAGCCCCTGCAGTCGGTCGTGCGCGGACTGGTCTGAGCGCGCGGACTATCGTCAATCATGCCGGGTGGGTTTGCGCAGCAGGGAAGGGACGCGGAAAGTGGCGCAATGCCTGGGAGGGCGTCACCCCGGCAAGGGGCGATTACAGGAGGAGACAACCGGCAGCACAGTTTCTCTGTGAAAAATACGGGAACCCCGGAGTGCTCACCTCGTTGGTTGCGATTTCTCCATCTCTTGTCGCAGTTTTGCGGGCAGCAGGAGATGACTTTGCTACCGGCGTTTTGCCGCAGATTTTTAGGGAAGAGCAGACTTCCTGGCGATCGCCGCAGTCCCACGTCCGTTGAGTAAAAGTGTGGTCTCAACGGCATTCCAGGGCGGCTAGAAACCGGGGCGCCATGGCGTGATGTCTTGGTTACTGATTGCGGGGAAGCTCGCCCGTTTCGATGTAGCGCGCGGAATTGGCGCAATGGCGCCTGGATTCTGCTTGTGCGGTATCCGACTTGAGCTCCGCGCTTGCCCTTTCCCAGTCCGCGCATTGCTTTGCCAGGCTACGGCCGTGGATATCGGCACTACGCTGCGCACGCAACTGGTCTCTTTGCATGGCTGCATTCTCCTGGCTTCGCTGCATGGCGGCTTGATTGGCGGCTTGCACGCGCTGGGTCTCCTGGTTGATGACTTTGGCGGTGTTGTTCCAGACTAATGCGATCTGATGCTGAGCGATTTTGGCTGTAATCCAGGCCGATGCAAGATTACCCACGACGACTGCTGCGGTAATCGTGATAAAGAGGCGCCAGTAATTCGGCGATGACTGTTTTGGGGCAGTGAATGTCGGGGGCACTGCTCATTCCTTGTTCAACCAGGCAGAAGCGCCTGCCATCGCAGTCTACGTTAATTGGTTGCTAACTGTCCATGAAGGAAATGGCGGTGAGGGCTACCCAAGCACCCGCTGTGCAGCCCGCAGTCCTATCGATCATTACGGGAGAAGTCCACTGCGCTGGTCGGTATGAACGATGGCGCTGCCTGCTGCAGCGCCAGGAGGCGGCGCAATGCGGCTCTTGAAGCGGCGCAGAAATGCGCGATGCTGGACAGGCGAAATCCATCACACTGCACAGGATCCGCGCCATGACATCCATCATCGACCCATCCCGGGAAGTTCTCTCGCGCGTCGTTAGCCTGGACACGCCGGAACCCGCGTCAGGCGACAGGCAGCAGGGCCGGGAATGCCGCTCAGAATACCTGCCGGCAGGCGCGGTCAGCACGTCCGCCCCGTTTGCGCTGGCGCCGCCATTGACGGGGGCGTGCGCGCCCAGTGTCGACCAGGTGAGGGCGGCAGCGGTCGCTCTGGGTGTGGATGCGACACGCTTTGCGCGGTATGCGGCGCTGCGCTGGGGTCGCGGCTGGCGGCGCAACGCGACGGACCGGGCACTGGCGCTGGATGAAATCAGGCGCTACCGCAATGACGCCGAAGGATTTGCTGACAAGGTCGATACTGTAGGGCGGTCGGCTGGACGTATCGGCGGCGACTGATGCCGACCCTGAACCGGGCCGGGCACGTCATTGCTAGAGACTGCTCTGGACTGATTTTAGGTCCACTTTCCGGTACGCCCTCTGCGTGGGACTGGTGCATGCTGCCCATTGTCCGGGCAGCATGCACGTGGCAGGGACAGCGCGTGGCGGGGCGCTGGCAACTACAGCATGCCCTGTTCGGCAAATGACAACACCTCGCTGCCGGCAACGATGCAGTGGTCGTTCAGGCGGATCTCCACCAGTTCCAGGGCGGACTTGAGCATTGTCGTCAGCATCTGGTCGGCCTGGCTTGGCGTTGTACTGCCGCTCGGATGGTTGTGGGCCACAATCAGCGACGCCGCATTGCGCGCCAGCGCTGCCTTCACCACTTCGCGCGGATAGACTGACGTGTGGGTCAGCGTGCCGCGGAACAGTTCCTGCGCTTCGATCAGGCAATTGCGGGCATCGAGATACAGCGCCAGAAAGACTTCGTGTTCAACATGCCCGCAGTGCAGGCGCAGCCAGTCACGCACGATGCCGGGTGAGCTCAGGACGGACCTGCCTTGCATCTGCTCGGCCAGGTCGCGCAACAGGAGTTCGCGCGCAATGGCGAGGCGCCGCTGCACCAGCGTCTCGTGGGACGCCCGGGCGACCATGTCGTAAGGTGCTGCCAACGCGGCAGACAACTCGGCAATCATTGTCGGCTGGGGCACTGCCACCAGCTCGCTGGTGAGTTGGGCGCGCGACATCGAGGAAATTTTTTTCATGGCGTTCTCCAATAAAAATGGGAACGCCGCCCCCAAGGGGGACAGAGTTCCCCGGGGTCAAAGCACGCGGTAGGCGTGCAGGAATGGGTGTTGCATCCTTGCCGCAGGCGGCATGCATTCGTGCTGGAATGCGACTACAGACGGACTGCACAGCGACTGCAGCGCGCCAAAAAATTATGTTGGCGGGCGCTGCCTGCGGCAATACACAGGCGCAGCGGATTGCGCGACAATCAGGCGATCGACGATCCGCTAGGAGAACGATGATGCTTCGCTGGGGATGCCATATCCGCCTGACCGCGCCGGAAATCGCGCGATTTGAAAAAATCACCGGCTTTGTGCCGGAGAATGTCAAAACGCTTGCCGATCTGGATGCCTACATCGCCCGCTGTAAACGCTATTACTGGGGCGTATCGCGCGACACGCGCTTTTTGCACTGGCTGATGGATCGCGAGCGGGGCCGCTGCCTTGACGCGGGGCACGAGGATACACGCCGCAATGCGTCAGGAAGCAGCTGAGTGCTTCACGCGCCTCCCTCGTGGGGAAGCCGTGAAGACACCCGGCGCTGCTTGCGCCAGCGTAGCAGAATCGCCGAAACGCGCCCGATCACGCTGCCCTGGTGCCGCCGGCAGGGAGCTCGCCCGACGCAGCCGCTGGCGCTGCCGCTGTGCCGGCAAACGCCGTCTGTGCTTGCGCAAATTCGGTGTCAACCGACAGTTGCTGCACGCGTGGCATGGCCGGCTCCCGGACGACTTCAGGCAGGCATGCCACGAAAACGTCGCCGGTCCTTTGCAGCAGCTTGCGCAGGGCACGCAGCGGCACCGTCAGCAGCACGCCGCACAGCAGCCGCACGCCCTGGCCGATGCGCTGGTGGCGTGCCTGCCGTGCTTTTTGCAGGCGCAATCCTTCCTTGCATAGCAGGTACAGGGCCAGATGGGCCCGCTTCATTTCCGGATCGGCTTCAAGCTGGCGCAGGATTTCCAGGGCGAGGGCGGGATGGCCGACGCGCCGGTAAAACCCGGCCCAGGCTTTCTGTTCCTCGTCGTCGACGCTGGCGCGCCGGCTGCGGGGAGGCTTGCTGGGGGCAGGGGACATGGCGACTCCTTCAGCTGCGGCGGCGGTTGCCAGGCAGGGCATGGCGCTGGCGCGACGTGCCGGTGCCGTTTTCGGATGACGGGCCGGGCACAAGTCGCCTGGCGCCGGCGTTGCGCTGCCGCAGCAGGGCAGCAACTGCAGGTCCGGCTGGCGCGGCGGCCGGCTGCGTGCCGGTGCCGCCCAGCAGGGTGCAGGGGGAAGGGAAGCGATTGGGGGAGAGCATGGGATTTCCTTTCAAGAAAAAAGGGAACACCCTCCCCGGCGGGGAACGATGTTCCCCGGGTGGGATGGCGCCAGTTGGCACTGGCGCGGCTTGAAGGGCATGCGTTGCGGCATGCGCAAAACAAAAGGCCCGTAGTCCTTGCGAACGGGGGCCTTTTTCTCGGTGGTGAAGCACGGCCTGCACAGGGCAGGCGTGCATTTTCACCGCATGCTCGCCGGCATTTCCCGAAGGAGGCTGGCGAGCGGCAAGTCCGGCAAGCGCCGGCGATACTACAAAGCCACTTGCGTGGCGTGACCGGCATGACTGTCGGTCGCTTCAGGGCGGGTAACGACCGCAACGCCGGCTGGATGGGCCGGACTTCACGTCAGCTTGGCGACAAGCCAGGGTGAAGGCTGTGTAGGTGCGATACCCACAGAAAGCGATTCAAGTATGGCAGTGGAGGTGGGCGCTTTCAAGCGTCGCGAGTGTGCCCGGGCGGGGCGCCATGCGCATACCAGAGCAAAGGCGGCGGTTTGGGGTGGCGGCATCTGCCGTCAGGGAAACGCATCCAGGCAAGGGCGGGCCATCGCTGCCGCGACGCACGTAAAACTGGTGCGCTGCGTATTTTCCTGAGCAGGAATGGTGAGCGTCGGCTGGCTTGGTCATATGCTTCCATCCTGGTCGCCTGCGTGGGAGCGATGGTGGAAATCGCGTGCTTGTACACCAGCTGGCTGCCGTTGCCACTGCGGCATTGTCTGCGCCTTGCTGCCAACGGGAGAGTGCGCAGGTTACCAGGTGGACCTTGCTCGGGGAGCGAGACTGTAATTGCCATAATGGAATGGATCAGTGAAAATGCAGCAGGCACAGCGTTTTCCCGACGCTGCTTTTATCGTGACTGCACGTCACCTCACTTCATAAGGTATGCAATGAACCGTCTAGAACTCGCAGAAAAAATCGCCACCCAACATGATCTGTCGAAAGCCGAAGCCGCCCGTATCCTGGCAACGATTACCGAAACCATTGTGACCACCGTCAAGAAGGGGGGCACGGTCGGCATCGTCGGCTTCGGCACCTTCAAGCAGGTGAGCCGCGCCGCACGCAGCGGCTTCAATCCGAGCAAAGGCACCAAGATCAAGATCCCGGCAAGCAAAGTGCCGAAGTTTGTGCCGGGCGCTGGCTTCAAGGCAGCCGTCGACCCGAAGGCCGCCAAGCGCAAAGCCGCGAAGTAAGGGCAAGGATTATCGGAAAGCAGGACGGCAGATTCCGCTGGCGGAGTCTGCCGGGAGTACCTTTGTCACGGCCGGGAAGCGTATCGCGAACGTGTCCGACACAGTGGATTGCCGCAGCCTGGAGCCGACAGGGGAATTTGGCAGGACCACTTTCACGCCAATTGTCGTGAAAGTGACGGCCAAGTATGCGGGGAAAATTGCTTCGCGTATCGACACCGTAAGTCCAGCCATGGATGATAGGCTAGACCTGTGACCGGAGTTTGACATGCATCACCGTTGTCAATGACAGGCCGAAGAAGAGCCCGCAGGGATGCGTCAATTCCATCCCGGCCAAAAAAAAGCCCGCGGACCTTGCGGTGCGGGCTGGAATCCAATTCATAGAGACTTGGAGGAGACAGAATCACTATAACCTTCCCGTTTTGGTGCGTCTGCTTTCGTTTTGTGATGTCAGTTATGTCTGTTAAATATAACAACAGCGATGGCGCGCTGGCTGCCAGGGATGGGTCAGGCGACGTGGCAATGATTTTTCTCAGTGCAAATCGGTTGACGCAAGATACTGTATAAATGTACAGTGGTGCCATTATGCCGCTGCCGATGATTTCCTCCCTTCTTCCTCCCGACGCACTGACGCTGTTGCAGGAAGCCGCGCCTGCCGCAGCCATACCGGCGCCATGGACAATCCGTTTTTTCCGGCAGCCGATTCCCGCGGGATTTCCTTCGCCGGCCGCCGACTATGCCGAAGAGGGGCTCGATCTCAATGCCTATCTGATCGCGCGCAAGTCCTCCACCTTTTTGTTTACAGTGGTAGGCGACTCCATGAAGCATGCCGGCATCCTGGATGGCGACAAAGTCGCGGTCGACCGCGCCATCGAACCCCGGCACGGCCATATCGTCATTGCCGTCGTCAACCAGGAATACACCATCAAGCGGCTCTATCGACGTGCTGGTGTCATCGAACTGCGTCCGGAAAACCCGGCCTTCCCAGCCATCCGATTTGCCGGTCTGGATGAGCTGCATATCTGGGGCGTGGTCACCGGGGTGGTGCGCCGGTTCGCAGTGTAGTCATGGAAAACACCCCTCGGGTCTTCGCCCTGGTCGACTGCAATAATTTCTACGTGTCGTGCGAACGCGTCTTCAATCCAAAGCTCGCGGACAAGCCGGTTGTCGTCCTTTCCAACAATGACGGCTGCGCGGTGGCGCGCTCCAATGAAGTCAAGGCGCTGGGCGTGAAGATGGGCACCCCCTGGTTTCAGATGCAGCCTCTGGCCAGGCAGCACGGCATCATCGCGCTATCGTCCAACTACACCCTGTACGCTGACATGTCGCAGCGGGTCATGACGATCCTGCGCGACTTCAGTCCCGAGGTCGAAGTGTATTCGATCGATGAATCGTTTCTTGGCCTGCAGGGCCTTTCCAGGCTCTGGCCAACCTACACCGATCTGGGGCAGGCGATCAGGCATCGCGTCGGACAATGGACCGGGCTGCCGGTGTGTGTGGGCATCGCCCCCACCAAGACCCTGGCCAAGCTGGCCAATCACCTCGCCAAAACCCGGCCGGAATTTGCCGGCGTGTGTGACCTGACGGTCCTAAAAGAGGGGCAGCTGGCTGGCTACCTGGCATGCCTGGAGGTCGGCGAAGTCTGGGGTGTCGGCCGGCGCATCGCCGCCCGGCTGCAGGCACTGGGGATCGGGTCGGTCCAGGCGTTACGGGCAACTCCGCCGCACGTCATCCGGGAGCATTTCGGCGTGGTGATGGAACGCACCGTCCGCGAGTTGCGCGGGATATCCTGCCTGGACCTGGAGGAGGTGGCGCCGCCAAAGCAGCAGATCATCGCTTCCCGCTCGTTTGGTGCGCCGGTGATCTCCCAGGAAGAGTTGCGCGAAGCGGTTTCGCGCTACATGCAGACTGCCGCCGAGAAGCTGCGGCAGCAGGGTTCCGTCTGCAGCGCCGTGCAGGTATTCATCCATACCAATCCATTCAAGACGCACGACAGGCAGTACAGTACCGGTGTGGTCGTGCCATTGACACAGGCGACCGATGATTCACGCCGGCTGGTCGCCGCCGCGCTGTGGGGACTGGCGCGCATCTACCGTCCAGGGTATTGCTACAAGAAAGCCGGGGTGATGCTGCTGGACCTGGCACCCGCATCGGTACGGCAAGCTTCCCTGTTCAGTCAGGTCAACCCGCGCACAGCCCACCTGATGCGCGTGCTGGATGAATTGAATGCGGCGCATGGTCGCAACACCATCCATCTGGCCTCCTCAGGCATCCAGCAGCGCTGGGCAGCCCGGTTCGACCACCGCACGCCGCGCTATACCACGCGCTGGGATGAACTGCCGCGCGTCCATGCCTGAGGTGCCTGCGGCAAGGAGATGCGCCAGGGACCGTTGCCGCTCGGGATAAGCCAGCAGTGCGGCACGGCAGCTTGCAGGACTGCGGGAGTACTCGCTATGTGGGCGTTCCTGAAGTTGGCCGCAATTGCCCACGCATGGTCTTGTCTTGCGCTAGGCTTTCCTACCCCGTGCAGCCGCCGTACCACCAAGGTAGGCCGTGGAGGCACGCTTGCGCCCGTGGCCTGCCAGTTCGGCCACGTCCTGTCGCGCAATCCGGTCGATCTCGGCAGGCGGCTTTGTGCCGCCGCGCACCGGCGCGGCAGCGCCCGTCAGCGTTTCGAACTGATTGATCAGCACTTCATGGCGCAAGCCGTGCGCCGTCACACCCAGCTGTTTCTTGGTGATGCCGAACTTGTCCATCACATAATCGAAGCGGCGCATCGCCTGTTTCAAGTCAAGTGCGGGATGGCCGATGTGGGCGTCGCGGGTGGCAGCGACTTGCCGGGCATGGTCGATGGCGGCAAGACGTTCCGGGGTGTCAAGCGCGACAAAGCGCTCGCGCCCACCCTTGCTGCCCGCCTTGATGCGCCCATACCATTCCGCTTTTCTTTTTTCCGGGGAAAAGCCGGTCGCCTCGAACGGCACCACGCATTGATGGGGCCGGAACATGATGGCTTCTTTCCTGCGGACGCCCAGCGCGCGCATGAGCCTGAGTGCTGCGCCGACATGCGCGTCGTAGGCAGCGATTTTCTCAATCAGTTCATCGATGTTGACGTGCTGGGCCGACCAGCTCCTGTCGTGATCGGCAGCTTCATGCCGTTCATAGTCGTCGCGCTGCAATCCATAGTGGTGCGGTTTTCTCACCAGCCCGGGCTTGCCGAGCCAAAGTGCCAGCGCGCGCAAAAAGCTCAGGTAAGTCTGGATCGTCGCTGGCGCCAGTTGTTCCTGCTGCCAGAGGGCGACCATGGCCCGGATATGGCGCTGGCCCAGGTTGCGCGGATCGGGCAGGGTGGCAAAGCCTGCCTTGTGCTTCAAGTCGCGGTAAAAGCGCCGCAGGAAGTTGGCGCGTTCCTGGCGTGTCTTGAACGACACTTCCTTGTGGCGGACCGTGTGCTGCTTGTTGAAAAGATCGATCAGGATGGCGAGTACGACCAGCGGCGCCGTCTTGCCTGGTGGGTTGAGCGCCAGGATCTCGGCGGCGCTCAGGCCATTCCAGTCCTGGCGTCGGCGCGGCTGATGGACGAGCGACATCGCCGCGTGTCGGGGGCGGCTGGATTGCGTGTGAGTGGGCATGGGGTGCTCCAAAAGAGACCGCCGGCAGCGCGGAAAGCCGGCGGGTCCAGCAAACGGGGAATCGCAAGAATGGGCAGATGCGGCGGATTCCATCGCCCTATCTGCCACGCGGTCGACATCAACTTGCAGTCCGCGGCCGCGAGCGGTGCTGCAGTGTCCCAATGCATTGCCGGCTTCCTGAAAACTTGCCGTGGCCGGCTCGGTCATCCTTAAAAATGGTGATGGTGATCCGTCCCGCTTGGGCATTTCTGCGCCGCGCGGGGGTAGACGCCGCCATGCCTCCAGGACATAGGGCATGCATCCACGCCGAGATCGGGTCTGGCGTGTGGTGGGATCGTTTCTTGATGGTCGTCACGTCACCTGCATGGAACCGTTCCTCACCGAAAGTCCGGGACGGTGTCAGGTGCATGCGCAAAAAACGCGCGGGGAGCCTCTCCAGGCAAGCACAGCCGCGCGCCGCAAAAGCTGCAGGCGCATTGGGGTGACGACAAAGTGGCATCCGACATCGGGTGTCGGCAAGACGAGCTGCTCGGCACCTGGCGCTTCCCGAAGATAGCCAGCGAAAGATGGCTGAAGGCCAGGGCAGACTGCACTTCATGAAAATGGACTACACGGCACGACCTCGCGGGGCGCGCCACAACCGATTCAGTGATCGGCAGTCAGGGCGGGTCACGTCCGCAACGCCTTTTTGCGTCCCGCGATGGGAGCAGGGCAAGGAGCCTTCCGAGCAGGATCATCTTGCGCGCGACGGGGGTGTGCGTCAAGAGCAGGTAGGGCAGTTTCGGGTGGCGTTGAACACGCCGCATGAGGGGCATTTATTCTTCGATTGCCGACCGCGACGAGCCGGCATGTGCCCTTGACAGGGAAAAAAATGGCCTCTGGTTGCGGCCTGGGGATTCCGAAAAAAATCGCCCCTTGACGCCTCGGTTTCTGGTGCGAGCCTGATGGGACCAGCAATGGCATCGCGCCGCGACGCCGATTCCTGGTCGGATTATGGCTTGGCTGCAGCCACACCGTGGTCGTGGCAAGGCGCGACCTGATGCCGAAACATGGCAGGTAAGCAGTCGATTGTGCCTGGCCTGGCCAGGGCGATTTGCCGATGCTGGGTGTATTCATTGACTGAAACGGAGGAAGCTATGGAATCGATTGTCAGGGCGGTGGACGTCGGGTTCGGCAATACCAAATACGTGACGGGCGCCACTGGCGCGGACATCCGCTGCAGCGTCTTCCCGTCGGTGGCGTACCCGAGCGCCCGGGACTTGTCGGCCGTGCCGATCGACGGCTTGTTTTACGAAGTGGGGCCGGAAGTGAACCTGGCAGCGGACACCTTCCGGGCGACGCAGATGCATGACCGCTACACCGAGACGCCCGAGTATCTGGCGTTGTTGCGGGGTGCCTTGAACCAGATGAAGGTGCCCGCCATTGATTTGCTGGTGGTCGGCTTGCCGGTTGCCGCCTTCCTTGCAAAAAAAGCCGCGCTGGAAAAGGCCATGACGGGCAGGCACGAGGTGGGCGGCGGCCAGACCGTGACGGTGCGTAAGGCGCTTGCCGTCGCCCAACCGCAAGGTGCGCTGGTCTACTATGCGTCGCTGCATGAGAAGCTGAAGACGATCGAGCACGAGCAAAGCCTGATCATCGACCCGGGTGCGCGCACGTTTGACTGGCTGGTTGCCAAAGGCATGCGGCTCGTGCAAAAGAAAAGCCATTCGATTAACCGCGGCATGGCCGACGTCCTGCAGGCCATTGCCACCGAGATCAGCGAGGATATTGGCACGTCGTACCGCGACTTCGATGCAATCGATGTGGCACTGCGTACCGGAAAAAGCCCGATGATCTACCAGAAGCCCTATGACATGACGCGTTTGATGCCGATTGCCCGCACGATCGCGCAACAGGCCGTGTCATCGATGATGCAGTGGATCGAAGCTTCCTACAGCTTTCAGAACATCATCCTGGTCGGGGGCGGGGCCTTTCTGTTCAAGAAAGCGGTGAAGGAGGCATTTCCCAAGCATAAGATCCATGAAATCAAGGATCCAATGTACGCCAACGTCAAGGGCTTTCAGATCGCCGGGATGAATTACGCTACCAGCATCTTGGCAAAAGAGGGGCAATTCCACAGCACCGGCGCCACGGCAGGAGGCGCGGCATGAATGCCGGCACGGCGATGGCGCCCGAGACAATCCGCCTGCTCTTCGAGTTGGAGCGCGACGACAATCCGCGCCTGTACGATGAGCTGATCCGGTTTAAAAAAGGGACCAAGCGGGTGAACAGGCTGCGCACGCTGGCGCAGGAAGGATTGCTGGCGCAGCACTGGCCGATCGGATCGGCAGGGAAGCGGGGCGCGGCCAGGGAAGAGGCAACGGCCTGCGATCAGGGCGACGCCGCGATGACCAACCAGGTGTTTGAGCAGCCAATCGCTGAATAGCGGTGCCATGCCGCTGTTATGCAAGCGAAGGCTGGCCAGGAGGTTCCCATGATGCATCGTAATAAACGGATGAAGCGTCCGGTGAGCGCATCCGAACTCGCGCAGATGGGCATGTGCGAACGTCGGGTTGTATATGAACATCGCCTTGGCGAGCGCAGTACGGCAAGCCAGTGCGCGGCACGGCAACGCGGCTTGACAGAGCATGAGCGTTTTTATCTGGAGGCAGTGCGCGCCTCTTATAAGAAAGGGCGCTGTTATGTCGCGACGCTGATTTGGGGAGAAGGGCCGGAAACCGCTGCGCTCAGGTTGTTGCGGGACCGGGTATTGCGTAAAGGCGCACTGGGACGGTGGATAATCGGCGGCTATTATCGATCGGCGCCGTTTATTTGTACCGTACTGGTGCGGCATGCGTGGCTGCAGCCTCTGGTCGGGATAGCAATAAGGACGGTTGCCTGGGTGGTTGGGTGCGCTCTACGCTACAAAAGGAGGGAGCGTGACCGTTAGCGGGTGGAGTTTACTGGGGCTAGCTGCCATCGTTCTGCTGCTTATATTGCGTTGGATCGGTCGGACATGCCGTGTCGCCACAGAACGCGCATGGCTGCCGCAGGATTTGCGGGATGCCGAGCTTGCCTATGCCGAACAGCGCTTCCGGGCAAAGGTGCCGGTTGCGCTGGGCGCCAGAGTGGATCGCGCTTACCGGCATCTCAATGGCGTAATGGTGCTGGTCGAGTTGAAGGCGCGGCACGCCAACCGGGTATATTTTTCCGATGTGGTCGAATTATCCGCCCAACGATATGCGCTGGAGTCGCACACCGGGGAACCGGTTGCCCGGCAGGCGTACGTGCTAGTCCAGCAAGCGGGACAACTACAGAAGGTGCCGCACCGGGTGACTCTGTTGGCGCATGATGAGGTCGTGGCATTGGTGAAACGACGGGAGGCGATCCTGATCGGGATGGTCGAACCTCAATATTCAAGGTGGCCGAAGCTATGCCGGCAATGCGCATTCAGGCAGCAATGCAAGTCGCCATCGGTTAATCAACGGAAAAATTAAGGAATGGTTAAGGGCATCGCACGATACGCTCAGTTATCGGCCAGCTAGTTGTAACGATTTCCGATGCCAGGATTGGCATTGCCCTGAACCCTGTCGCGAAAAACGGGCCTTTGGACTGGTTGGCATCGAGGAGCGCATCAAGACGATCGGCGGCACGTTTGCCGTGGACAGCACTCCCGGCAAAGGCACAACGCTCACCTTGGCCATTCCGTTGCCGGTGCCAATCGACCCGTCGTGCTAATGGCATCACGACGGCCGGCACGCTTGCCCCTGAATTATCCTGCATACTGATCTATAATAAATTTCTTACATGTAGCAAGTCTGGGACAGGCTCTATGAAAGACCTTGGCGATGTGCCAATGGGCAACCAAGCCGGGCCTGCGTCAGTGGAGGATCAGGCCCGAAAACTGGCGCGCGTTCATCGTGCCCTCAAAACCTTGAGTGCCGGAAATCATACTTTATTGCATGCTTCAGATGAGCAAGCATTGCTTAATGATATGTGTCGGATCATTGGGGAAAGTGGCGGATATCAACGCGCTGCCGTTGGTTATGCAGAACACGATCAAGAAAAGACGATCCGCTGGATGGGCACCGTCGGTACGGACATAAGGTTTCTTGAGTCGGTGCATCTTACCTGGTCGGATACGCCATCCGGACGCAGCGTGGCTGGTACGGCAATCCGCACCGGCAAACCCTATGTGGGGCAACATATCCTTACCGACCCAGCCTATGCCGCTCCAGCCTACGACCCTTTGCGCGAGGCGGCAATCAAGAAAGGCGTTACTTCAGTCACTGCTTTCCCTTTGCGCATCGATGGCGAGGTGATTGGCGCCCTGGTGATTGGTGCGGCTGAGCCCGATGCATTCGATGAAGAAGAAGTCCAGTTGCTCAGCGAGTTGGCCGATGATCTGGCCTACGGCATTGCCAACCTGCGGATCCGCGAAAAACATCGCGATGCCGAAGCCACCATCGCGCGACTGGCTTACTATGATGCGCTGACTGGCTTGCCAAATCGCACATTCCTGCTGGAGCGCCTGGAGGAATCCATGCAAGAGGCGAAACAGCATCACCATGCGCTGGCATTGCTGCACTTGTACGTAGGGCGCTTTCATGAAATCAACAAAGTCCTGGGTTACCGCTCGGGAAATCAATTGCTGCAGGAGCTCGGCCGGCGCCTTAAGCTGGCAGTGAAGGAAAATGAAACGCTTGCGCACGCAGGAGAAGCGGAGTTTGCCTTGCTGTTGCCTGCGGCAAGTGCCGAGCATGCGATCCAGAGGGCGCAACGGCTTACCACCATTCTGCATGATCCCGTAGCAGTGTCCGGTCTGATGGTGGATGCCAGCGTGAATATCGGCATTGCGCTTTTCCCTGGCCATGCCACGACCCCGGAAGCATTATTGCGCAGGGCGAATGCCGCGATGCGCGAAGCCAGGCCCACGCACGATGGTTATGCGATGTACACCGGCGGCCAGGAAGAACAGCACGCCCGGCGGCTTGCGCTCATGGGGGACTTGCGGCATGCCATCGAGCACGACCAGTTGCTGCTGTATTGCCAGCCCAAGGTGGACATGGCTTCGCGGCGCGTGTGCGGCGCGGAAGCGTTGGTGCGTTGGCAGCATCCAGTGCATGGCATGATTTTGCCCAGTGACTTCATCCCGCTTGCGGAACAAGCTGGCTTGATCACGCCGCTCACCGACTGGGTGCTGGAATCGGCATTCAGTCAAAGCTACGCCTGGCATGAGGCCGGGCTGGACTGGCCGCTGGCGATTAACCTTTCTGCGCACGATCTGCGCGATCCCGATCTGGTCGAGCGGATCCGGGGTTTGTTTTCTACCTGGGGCATCGGGCCGGAACTGATTCAATTCGAGCTGACCGAAAGCGCTTTAATGGAGGACCCGGCCAGCGCCATGGAGACGCTCACCGATTTGAAGCAACTGGGCACCCGGCTGTACGTCGACGACTTTGGCACGGGTTACTCCAGCCTGAGCTATTTGCAGAAATTGCCTGTGGATTACATCAAGATTGACCAGTCATTCGTCATGCCCATGACGGTATCCAATGATTCGGCAGTGATCGTCCATTCCACCATCGAACTGGGGCACAATCTGGACATGAAAATCGTGGCGGAAGGGGTCGAGAGTCAGGCGCACTGGGATAGTTTGGCGGCGCTTGGATGCGATGTGGCACAAGGCTATCATATCGGCAAGCCGATGCCGACAGCACAGTTCAGGAATTGGGAAACTGGCTGGGCTTGATGTGGATGAATTTCGCTGCGGTGCAATATCTATTTGATCAGGCCTTTGCAATTGTCGCGGACTTGTTGGCCAGCGAAATGACTTAATTGCCATGATTCTGGAAACAGGCGGGCAAGAGATAGTTGGGGGCTTGTATGCCTTGTTTTCGGGCAGGAAGAGGAAGCGGTCTTCGGTGACGGGGGGAAGTGGGGCGCCGCGTTCCTGCCAGTCGGGGAGGAGTTCGGCCATGGCAATGCGGCTCTGCGTGCCTTTATAGAGCGGGACGCTATGCGCACTGTGTTCCTTTTATTCTTCATTTATTTATATTTGGAGAATAAAAGGAACATGCTGTGTAAATTATACGAATTGATTCTCACACCCATCGTCTGTTCGATCTGCTACGGCAGAAGGGAGTGCTGCGCTCCAAGGAACCAAGTAGTCATCGACAAGTAATTGTGTAGTCGGTGCCGAAGCCGCGTCTTAAGGCAGCGACTTCGTCGTGCAATTCCATCCCGGACAAGGTGAGGAAGCGGCGCCAAGAGTATTTCGCCTGTCTTTCCTGCATCGACGCTCCATGTTGAATACCAGCGTTGTCCCGGATGACCCCGGTCTTTTTCGTCAGGCCGCCAACCATTCGATCAAAGAAGGCAATAACGTCTTCGCCGGCGACCGAATGCGTCATTATTTCCCAAATCAAGTCGACACCCTTTTGCAGGCAGCCCAGCACGTTGACTCATTAAAGAAATTGAATTTTACTTGGCGTTGACGTAGTATAAATAAATAACTAAGCTATATAGGATGGCTGTTGTTTTTAAATGTCAACCGGAGGCGAAGCATGGCTCGGATCTGATCGAGGTGAGCGATCCGCTGATCGTCATGCCGATGGTCGCTAATAAAACAGGAGATACTCTTTAATGATTGAAACTCAACGCGCACTCAAAACATCGCTGACACTCGCCGACATGGGCAGCTTCTTCATCGAGGGGCAGCGCAAGCACGTCGAACACACGGCAATACCGCATATCGGTCCGCAAACCATCAACGATGGTGCCATGTATGTGCGCTACATGATTCCTGCGGAGCGTAAATTCGATCTGCCCATCGTGCTCGTGCACGGCGGCACACACACCGGCATGACCTGGGAAACCACCCCGGATGGACACGAGGGTTGGGATACGATGCTGGTCGCCGCGGGTTTCGTCGTTTACAACATCGACCAGCCCTATCGCGGTCACTCCGGTTTCAATGGCGGTATTTTCAACGCCGTTCGCGAGGGCGCAGTGTCAGTGGAATCGCTGCCGCCGCTCGGGGTCGGCGGCGAGGAGCTTGCCCATAAGTTCGCGCGCGGTGGCAATCGCTTTCCGTTCGATCACCTCACGCAATATGTCGCACAATTAGTTCCCGATTTTTACACGCCGATCGCCGTGAGCCGCGGCCGCCCCGGCGAGTGCGATCCGCGCGTGTTGAAGGCGATGCAGGCGCTGCTGGAGCGCATCGGCCCGGCAATTCTGCTCACGCATTCTCAGGGCGGCGAAGTCGGCTGGCTGACAGCACTGCAGGCGCGGGACAGGGTGTGCGCGATCGCCGCCGTCGAACCCGGCGTCGGTTGCGAAGTGCTCGACCGCGCCGACTTTCCCGATATCCCCGTTTATGTGATGTGGGGCGACAATCTCGCGCCGGCGGGCGTTCTGACGCGGGCGCAAATGGAAGCCTGCAAGGAGCTGGCGGCGCAACGGCGCAACATAACCGTGGATTACCTGCCGGACGCTGGCATTTTTGGCAATGGCCATATGCTGATGATGGAAGACAACAACCGTGAATTGCTTGATCGAATCATCGCGTGGCTGCGAAGCGTCGGTTAATTGTCAGCCGTAACGAAAAAACAAGGCGCCGTAAGGGCGCCTGTTGCTATCGATGTGGCGATTAGCGCTCCACCGCAACTGCCATTTCCTTGCCTTCCAGCGCTGTGTGTAGCACAAGGCAAGCCGGCCCTTTGCTACCCGGTGCACCGAGATTGTGATCTTGCTGTGTCAAAGCCGTGTTGCGATGATTTCCATTTGAAAAATTTCTCGGTGACCGTGCAAGCTCGGGCTGAATTCGCAGTGACGAATTCTCTTGTGATAAGTATGGAACTACGTTAACCTAGTAATTAAAAATAGAAATAAGGCGGGCGTGTCCTTGGTAGGTGGAATTTATGCTTCAGCTGTCTGAGACGGCAGGCAAAGCGAAAAAGTGACATCGGTCGGTACTGCTCAGCACCGACTCGTTTGAAAAACGGGTCGACTAAGAGTGTGCTCGGGAATCCGCTATAAAAGTAAGACAGCCAATCCGGCATGCCGGTGCAGAATGTTGAAACATATAGGAGACAAAATGACCGCAGTGAATGAGAGAATCGCCCCGATGGAAGTAATGCCATCGCATAGTGCTGTCGACGGCAATTTCCGCAGATGGTATGTGTTATTCATCCTGGTGTGGGCCTATGCTATACATAACCTGGATAAGCAAATCGTCTCGGCGTTGATTGGTCCCCTGAAGGCGGAATTCGCTATGAGCGACTTCCAGGTTAGCATACTGGGCGGGCTTGCCGCATCGGTGCCATTTGCGCTGGTTTGTATACCAATGGGGATGCTGGCAGATCGCAAGAACCGCAAGCACCTTTTGGTCATTTTGCTGCTTGCATGGAGTTTAGCAACATCTTTTGCTGGGTTTGCTTCGACATTGGCAGTTTTATACTTGTGCAGAATCAGTGTTGGCGCACTTGAGGCAGGATTCAGTCCAATTACCATGTCGCTGATTTCCGATCATTTCCGTCCGAAGGAGCGTTCGACTGCACTTGGTTTTTTCGCTCTGGGTGCGCCAGTAGGCACGTTTTTGGCGATGGCGGCAGGCTCCTATATTGCGGCCGACTACGGCTGGCGTATGGCATTTCTTTTGGCCGGCATTCCTGGTGTGGTATTGGCGATCGTTATTGCATTTACTATCCGGGAGCCCGCGCGTGGCAGATACGATGCGGTGAAGACAGTCGACAATGAGACGGCTTCTTTAAAAATGGCATTGCGTTACATGCTGTCAGATAAAGCCCTGCTTCACACTTTTGTGGGTATGGTGCTTTGCGTGGCGCTTCTTGCCTGTCTCGCGGTTTGGCTGCCGACGTTCCTGGTGCGAGTGCATTCGCTAAGCATGAAGGAGGCGGGAATATGGTCGGCATTGGTGGTTGGTGCCGTTGGCGCTCTTGGCGCGGCGGCAGGTGGCTTTGTGGCTGATTTTATTAGCCAGGGGAGGGAGTCACGCAAGCTCATGATGGTGATTATCACAACAATTCTGGCTGCCGTTTGCACGGTAGTTGCCATGCTTTTTTCCCCCAGCCTTAGTGTTGCCGTTGTCTTGATAGGTTGCACTACGTTCCTGGCCCAATCTCTATTTGGAACCGGTTATGGATTGGTGATCCATCTTTCTGCGCCCAATATGCGTGCTACCGTACTGGCAATGCTGGTCGTTGCCTTCAACCTGATTTCCTATACCGTGGGGTCGTCGGTGGCAGGATGGGTGAGCGATCGGATGGCTTCGTTTGCGGGAGTGCATTCAATCACCTATGGAATTGCCGCGACAACGATTCTTTCCTTTTGGGGGGCAGGGCACTTTTTCCGGGCATACCAACTGCTACGGCAGCGAGAACCTAAATATCCTGACGTAATTCATTCCAGGTAATGTGCGATAAGCCGCCAGTCTGTTGAAGCCGGTTGGCGGAAATCCTGCAGCCACAATCGGAATTTGGCTTGAACCGATTTCATGGATGAATTTGTCGGCGTTTGATGGACGCGACCTGGAATGTTTTCGAGGTCGTCAGTGCGCCGCACGAACAGCTATATTGGTCGCCTTTAAAGGGGACTGCGCAATACGCCGTTAAGCATGCGCTCGACATAGTCGCGCCAGCGTTGTCGATGGCCTTCTTCCCAAGTCAATTTTCCAGCTGCATTCATCAGCGGCGAGAAATGAAATGGAAAGGTCAGCAGTCCGCTGACCATGACGGCGGCCACTTCGATGTCCAGGTCGGGCCGAAACATGCCCTGGCTTGCTACTGCAGAAAGGTGCTGTCGTACGGCATCGTAAGCCCGCGCTGCCAGCCTGCGCCGATAAGCAACGCGTGCTCGTCTTTCGGTCAAAGCCACTTCGGCCGAAAACAGGGTCAGTACGTCGTTCCAGCTGACATAAATGGCCATCATTTCATTGGCCAGCTGCCGAATCGGATCGCGCTTCTCGCTCTGTATTTTTTGCGAGAGGCGCTTCAGGCGATCCACGACGTTATCAAACATGGCATCAATCAGCGCAAGGAACAAGCCTTCCTTGCCACTAAAGTAATAGTTGATCATGGCGGCGTTGGTACCTGCTTTTGCGGCGATATCCCGTACAGCGACGCGCGAGAAAGACTGACTTTTCAGGCTCTCGCGGGCAGCGGCAAGCAGAGCTTGGTAGACCTGCCCATCGCGGTCGCTCGGCGGCCGACCTCGGCGTCGCCTGACGATGCTGTCGACATCTTTTTCGCTGATTAAGTCCGGCTTGGACATTGCCATGTTGACGGCTTGCATTGCGTTCCCTTAGTTCACCACAAAAATACAGAGACTCTGGCACCAAGAAAAGAGCGCGCGATCTCGGATTTCTGCGCGCCACAAAGTCGGAGTGATTAAAAGAATTTCTGTTTAATTTTACTCCTTGCAATTGGCTCCATTTCGCGACTAAAATCATTGCATGCAAAAGAACATAGTAACCTAAGATGTCTTATATATCTTATTTTCATAAAATCAGAGTGTAGTTTTTAAAAGAGGAGTTCCGGATGCAAGCAGCCAAAATCATTCCCCCACTGACCGAAAAGCCTGCGCATGTCCCGGCTGAATTGGTGCGTGACGTCGACATCTTCAATTTGCCTGGGGCGCGTGAAGACGTACATTTGGCGTGGAAGCGTATTCAGATGGAGATGCCGCGCATATTCTGGACGCCACGCAATGGCGGGCTATGGATGCTCACCCGTGCTGCCGACGTTCTGGAGTATCAGAAAGACCACGAAACCTTTTCATTAAAGGGTGCCCTGGTGCCGAACCATCCACGTCCCTTTCCCGCGCCGCCTATCGACGTGGAGGATGCGGAACATGCCCCGTGGCGTCTTCTGCTCTCGCCGGCCTTTTCGCCCAAGAAGGTTGCAGAGGCCGAGGCGATGGTGCGCAAAGTCACAATTGAAGCAATCGAGGGCTTTAATGCACGTGGCGAATGTGAGTTCGTGAGGGAGTTTACGCGCATTCTGCCCATCGTCGTTTTCCTGACCATGATGGGTCTGCCTCCCGAAGACAAAGAGGAATTGCTGCCGCTGGCCGACGTGATCGTGACATCGTCGACACCGGAAAAGCTGACCGAGGCGCGCATGGCGCTCATGGCTTACATCCAGAAGCAAGTCAACGAACGCAAGATCAACCCCAAGGACGATCTGATCACGCAGATCATGAATGCCAAAATCAAAGGGGAGCCGATTGAAGAGCGTTATGCGGTGGGTATGCTTACGCTCGCACTTAGCGGTGGGCTCGATACAGTCAAGAACATGTTGGGATTTTGCTGCCTGTTCCTGGCCACCCATCCAGATCATGTGCGCCAACTGCGTGAAAACCCCGATCTGATTCCCAACGCGGTAGAAGAGTTGTTCCGCCGCCATGGCGTGTCGAACACTGCCCGCCTGGTGCGCAAGGATTGTGAGTTTGCTGGTGTCCACCTCAAGAAGGGCGACCAGATCCAGGGCGTCTCATCGATGGTGGGCCTGGATGATGAGACGGTACCGGATCCGATGACCGTGGACTTTAATCGCCCGATGCCGATTCCGCACGCAACCTTTGGCAACGGACCGCACCGTTGCCCTGGTTCTATCCTTGCCAAACGCGAGGTGGTGGTTTGGCTGCAGGAGTGGTTGCCGCGTATTCCTGAGTTTCGCGTCAAGCCAGGCACCGTGCCACGCCAGAACGCCGGCATGGTCAACAATGTCGCCGAGCTCTGGCTATCGTGGGATGCTGCCAAGACGGCTTAATCTCGGGAAAAAACCGGACGCAATCCACCTCAATTAATGCATTGATCTTGGAGTTATGAATCGTATGACATCTACTCACGCCGCCCGTCCCCCGCTCGAAGGCATTCGGGTTCTGGACCTGTCTTTTTTTACTCCCGGCCCCTTTGCATCGCAAATCCTTGCCGATCTTGGTGCAACCATCATCAAGGTGGAGGCGCCGCCGGAGGGAGATCGTGAGCGGTACATCATGCCTTCTTATTTCAAGGCATACAACCGCGGCAAGTATAGCGTGGTGCTGAACCTGAAAGATCCGGCAGATCTGGCCAAATGCCTTGAGCTGGCTAAAGAAGCGCATGTCGTTATTGAAGGCTTCCGTCCTGGCGTCGTCGAGCGGTTGGGGGTTGACTTCGAAACGATTGCCAAGCTGAACCCTGAAATCATCTATGCCTCCATCAGCGCCTACGGCAGCAAGGGGAAATACGCCCAAGCGCGGGCGCATGACCCCGAGATTCAGGCCATGACGGGGCAGTTACATTATGCCAAGGACGCAAGCGGCAAGCCCTACTACAACTTCGCATACCCGACATCCGATTACGCGGCTGCCATGTATGCAGTGATCGGGATCCTGTCCTGGGTGCACAAGCCCAACCATGGTCCGGTTCATGTCGAGGCGCCGATGGCTGCGGCTGCCCTTGCCTGGATGTACCCACAGTACCTCAACGCAATCGAAGATGGCAATCGGGACTTTGCCGACAACAACCTCTGGCGCGGCAGCTATCGCACCTCGGATAACCGTTACATCACGCTTACCCCGGCGGAAGGCTTGGTTGAGCTGGCCAAGGTGCTGGGTGTGGAAGGCATCACTGGGCGCAGCAAGGAAGAGATGGGACGGATTGCCGACGCCATCGCGCTACGCCATTCCGAGGAAGTGGTGCCCTTGCTGTTGAAGGCGGGAGTTCCCGTGGGGCTGGTGCAGACCGCCGATGAAGCCATTGCAGACCCCGGCCTGCTGTCGCTCGGCATGCTGGAGTTTGCGCCGGATAACATGACCTGCGGCTCCCCCATTCTGGGCATGCCGACGCTGCATTTGCGCGATGTTCCGCAGCTCGACGGCCACGGCGTCCAAATACGTACTGGCGGATGGTCCGCAATTGAGAAAAACCAGGAGACAACAAAATGAGTGAAAAACCGAAATTGGGGCAAGAACCTGCGCGTCTGAAGGTCATTGACTTGGGAACGATGGTGGCGGGGCCCTTTGCTGCAACACTAATGGGTGATTTTGGTGCCGACGTGCTCAAGATCGAGCGGCCTGATGGCAAGGGCGACCGCATGCGCATGAATTCCGACTATTGGCCGGTGGAAGGGCGCAACAAACGCTCGATCACCCTCGACCTGCGCATCGAGGAAGGCAAGGCCATTTTGCGTAAGCTGGTGGCATGGGCAGATGTGCTGGTGGAAAATTTCAAACCCGGCACCATGGCGAAATGGGGCTTGGGTTACGAACAATTGTCCGCCATTAACCCGCGCCTGGTGATGGTCAGTGTATCTGGCTTCGGGCAGACCGGGCCAAACAGTCCCCGTCCCGGTTACGACCACGTGGGTGCCGCCATGGGAGGCATGTGGTACGTGACAGGTTATCCCGACCGGCCGCCGGTACTGCCAGGACTGCCGATTGTCGATTACTTTACCGGCACATTCGCCGCGCTGGGTGCGCTGGAGGCGATTCGCCGCCGCGATGCGCCTGGCGGCACCGGTAAGGGTGAATGGGTAGAGTTGGGCTTGTACGAATCCATGATCCGCATTGCAGGCTCCAATTTCATCCGCAATTCGCGCGATGGCCACGTCAGTCAGCGCGTGGGCAGCATGCCATTGGACGACCAACCGCCCAAGGGCTTGCAGCATGGCTTGGCGTATGAAACCCGCGATGGCCGCTGGCTATCGATGTTCCCAGTCACGGACCAGCAGTGGGGCTTGTTGGGCAGTGTCATTCCGGAGGTCTGCGCGCCGAAATATTCCATCGAGGTGATTCACAAGAATCCGCATGCAGCCGATTCAGTTGTCCGTAAATGGGTCAAGGAACGCGATTACGACGAGGTGATGGACGCCTTCATCAAGGGAGGTTTGCCTGCCGCCCCGATTTACAGTACTGCCGATATCGTTGCTGATCCCCATGTCAACGCGCGCGGCAACCTGGTGGAAGCCACCGATCTGGATGGAAATCGCGTACGCATGCAAGGTGTCATTCCCCGCTTGGTCAGCAATCCGGGCGAGGTGCGCTGGGCCGGCGAAAAACTGGGCGGCTCCAACCAGGCCGTCTATGAAGAGCTGCTGGGTCTGTCCAAAGAGGAACTGGATCAATTGAGAGAGCTGAACGCCATTTGACCTATGTGGCGTAACAGGAGCGATGCCTTGTGCCTACGCTCTGCGAGCGTAAGCTGCGGTGCGCTCCTGTGCGCAAAATGTGCGTGATACGCCACCGACATGGTGCGGACGTAGTTGCCCATGCCTTTTTGCTTTTGAAATGACGATGAACGGAGACTCCTGAGTGACTACTATTTCATTGCACGGACGGACATCATTGATCACGGGAGGCGGTCGAGGGATTGGTGCAGAGATTGCGCGGGCTTTTGCCGCGGCTGGCGCTAATCTTGTCCTGATAGGGCGCTCAGCCGATCAGTTGGCGTCAGTGGCAGCCCAAGCGCAGGAGCTCGGTGTTTCGGCGCGCGTAATCACTGCCGACCTTTCGCAAAGAAAGGATCTTGACAAAGTGATTGCAGAGGCAGGTGCGATCGATATTTTGGTAAACAATGCGTCTGTGAAGCAGCGTTACCTCCACTGCACCGATTGGCCTGAGGATTATTTACGAGAAGCATTTGAAGTTGGTTTCTGGGCGCCGGCAATTCTTATGCGAGAGATTGGCAAAAGCATGGCCGCGCGCAAAAGCGGCGTGATACTGAATATCTCAAGTACTGCAGGCGTAAGGACAGCGCCCCATCTTGGCCATTATTCTGCCTTCAAGGCTGCTATCGATATGGTGACCCGCGCGACAGCGATTGAGCTTGCGCGTTTTGGCGTTCGTGCCCTTAGTATTGCCCCTGGCGGTATCGACACCGGGCATCATGGACTGGCCGACAGCGGTGCGCTTTGCGCGCCAGTTGGGCGCATCGGATTGGTGACAGACGTGGCACAGCTCGCAACCTTTCTCGCCTCAGATGCTGCGAGTTTCATGACTGGTCATGTGATTCCCTGTGATGGTGGTCTATCGGCGGGCGAATTCACCAGACATGCTCCGCCTTATCTTTCGCGAGTGGAGTAAGTGGAGTAGTTGCGCTGGCGTTATTCCTGAATATTGAAGCAGGAAGATTGGTCAGATCGTGCGTTACATTTAAGGAGACAAGTATGGGAATGCTGGAAGGACAAACTGTTTTTTTGTCTGGTGTCGGTGAAGGATTGGGCCGCGATGCGGCGCTGCTGTTCGCACGCGAAGGGGCCGATCTGGTCATCACGGCCCGCCGGCCGGATATCATCGAGTCCATTGCTGCCGAGGTGCGGCAGTTGGGCCGCAAGTGCTTGCCTGTGGTGTGTGACATTACCAAGCTCGATGATTGCGAGCGGTCGACTCACGCAGCCATTGAGCGGTTCGGCAAGATTGACACCCTGGTCAACATTGCCTACGTCACGGACTGGCCTAAGCGCCTCACTTTGCTCGAATCCGAGCCGGATCTTTCCAACTACCGCGGGTGTTTTGAAGTAAACGTCTTTGCCACGCTGCAGATGACCCGCCTGGTAGCCAAGCACATGGTCGAGCGGCGTGCGGGGCGCATCGTGATGATCAACACCATGACGGCAGAGAAAGTTTATCCGGGCAGCGAGGGTTATTCGGGATCTAAAATTGCCCTGCAACGCATGACCCGTGCTGTGGCAATGGAGCTTGGCGAATACGGCATCCGGGTCAATTCGATGCACCCAGGCTTCATGTGGGGGCCACAGGTCGAAAAAGTCATGAATCTACGAGCGATCCAGAACGGCACGACACCTGAGCAAGAGCTCAAGAAAGTGACGGATCAGGCGGCCCTGCGCTACGTTCCGCCTACCGAGGAATATGCACGCACGCTGCTGTTCTTTGCCAGCAGCCTGTCGGACGCGGTCACCGGGCAATCCCTGCACGTGAATGGCGGACTGTATTTCCATTGATTTCACAAGTGCTTTCTTGGAGATAAAACCATGCTTTACCTTTGGACAAAAGTAATTGGAGCTCCGTATGAAGATTGAATCTGGTCAAGTAGCTGTAATTACAGGCGCAGCTTCTGGAATTGGACTTGCGATGGCCCGGGCTTTCGGTGGTCGGGGCCTGAAATTGGCCATGGCGGACGTCGACGAAAAACGACTTGCTCACGAAGTGGAAACATTGAGAGTTGCAGGGATTGAGGCGAAGGCCTTTGCCTGCGATGTGTCCTTGCCTGCCGAACTCGAGAAACTCAAAGATGGCACGCTTGCAGAATTTGGGCGTTTCGACATTGTCTGCAACAACGCCGGTGTGATCTTGCCTTTCAGTCCCTTATGGGAAGTTTCAACGTCGGATTGGGAGTGGATTCTCGATATCAACCTGAGAGGCATTTTCAATGGCATCCGAACTTTTGTCCCTCATCTGGTACAGCAAGGGAGCGGCCATATTGTCAATACCGCATCGATGGCGGGAGTCACGATGATACCGGGAAATGGTGCCTACAATGCGACTAAGCATGCTGCGGTCTCTCTTACCGAAACCCTGGCGGCTGACTTGTCGGAGGCTGGAAGCGCGGTTGGTGCGACCGTTTTATGCTGCGGATTGGTCAGCACACGGATTCGAGAGTCGGTACTCAAACGCAGCGCTCCCGCGCCAATTAATATGGAGGCAATTGTCAATCCCATTGCCAAATCCTTCATCTCTTTACCGCCCGACGATGTGGCTGACATGGTATTGGACGCCATAGAAAAACGTCGTTTATATCTGTTCACCAATCCCGGATCGGAAGAAAGAATTCGCAACCGGATAGACCGCTTGCTGAGCGACCTTCACTAAACCTCCACCTAGATCCGCCCTCAATAATCTAAACGAATCATTGGCGCCGGCATGAATTCATCAACCCGGCGCACCCATACTGTAGTGTTGCTGGCGGATCAAAAGCAAGGCCAGTGCCGCACGACGTTAATTGACATTCAATGTGGATGCGCCTATAGTGAATTACTACGTACACTTAGGTAACTATGAACTCAACTCCACTCAATGATGAGGCGGCTGATAAGGACGTCGGTCGATCCACCGACCAGGCGCCCATTTGGAATTCTATTGCGTCCGAAATTTTGGATTCTTTAGTGAACAGTGAAACATCTGCGGTTCAGGTTCCTAAGTTGTCTCACGTTTTAGCAGAGCGATTGCGTGGACAAATCATCAGTGGAAAGTTGCGAGTCGGGCAAAACCTCCCTGCAGAGAGTGAATTGCTAAATGTTTTCAAGGTATCACGTCCGACATTGCGTGAAGCGTTAAGAATTCTTGAGGCGGAAGGATTGGTGAGTGTGGGGCGGGGAACTCGTTCAGGCGCCGAAATCCGCATGCCGACTGTGGAGCGTGCTACTCAGTATGCCGCCATGGTTCTTGCTAGCGGCGGTGCGACCATGCTTGAAATCCATCTTGCTCGGATGCTGCTCGAGCCTCCGTTGACCATGTTGCTTGTCGGGGAAGAGAACAGATCTGTTGTTGATCAACTTCGAGAATGTGTGAGCCGGCAGGAGCAGGCTTTGCATAAAAAAAAGTATCAGGATGCGTTAGCTTTGATCAACCGATTTCATGAAGTACTGATATGTGGTTCAGGTAACATGGTATTGACGCTACTGGTAGGCATGCTGCATCTACTTTCTCAGTCGACGTCTTCTTTTCTGGTTGAAGGTAGCACCGATGAAAAGGCGAATCTTCATTCGAATATGGCCAAGACGATCTCAGCGTACAAGCGTCTGGTCGATTTGCTCGAGGCAGGTGATGGGGCGGCAGCCGAAAAGTTCTGGTCTAACTATATGCAACGTGCGCTGACTTTCCTGGAACGTACTGGGCTGGGGGCGCAGCGTTTGCGATATCAGTCCGTTGGTTCATGACCTTTCCCGTCATCGCCAATCCAATCAATCCATCGCCGCTACTCTCTAATTAAATCGTTGCTATGGTTGGCGATTGGACGAAATTCGCGTAGGCAGCGTTGGATGTTTAATACTGGTTCATCATTTATTCTTCATTGAATTTTATTCGGGGTTATGCATGTCTAAATCTTTGGCAGGAATCAAGGTGTTGGATATGGGGCGGATTGTCTCGGCGCCCTGGGGAGCACAAGTGCTTGGCGATCTGGGTGCCGACGTCATCAAGGTCGAGCGCCCGGGGCGCGGAGATGACTTGCGCACGTATGGCCCCTCGTTTGCACGTGACGCAGCCGGAAATGACACTGCGGAGTCGGGCAACTATCTTTGCTCGAATCGTAACAAGCGCTCGATTACAGTTGATTTGTCAAAACCCGAAGGCGCAGATGTCATACGTGATCTCGCCAGTAAAGTCGATGTATTGATTGAAAACTACAAGGTGGGCGATCTTGCTCGCTACGGACTTGACTACAAAAGCTTGTCCGCGATAAACCCGAATTTGGTCTACTGTTCAATCACGGGATTCGGGCAAACCGGTCCATACGCGAATCGCCCTGGCCTGGATGCCGTCTTTCAGGGTTTGAGTGGCCTTATGGCCGTCACTGGCGAACCAACCGGGATGCCACAACGTGTTGGCACCTATCTGATTGATGAAATGTCGGGGTTGTATGCAACAATCGCGATTCTCGCTGCGCTGCGTCATCGCGATGCGGGGGGAGGGGGGCAATACATTGATATGTCCTTGCTGGACGTTGGCATCGCCGCAATGGCGCCGCGTAATATCGATTACCTTATCGATGGGAAAAACCCGGAACGTCTGGGTTCCAAATCTCCAGGCTCATGTCCCGCGCAGATTTTCGAATGCGCTGATGGCTACCTTAATATTCAAGCCGGTGCTGAAAGAGATTACCGCAAGTTATGTGACGAGCTGGGTTTTCCTGAACTTAAGGAAGATCCGCGATTTGCGACACGGAAGGATCGCGTAGCCAATGAGTCTATTCTTATTCCGTTGCTTTCGGAAAAAATAATGGCACGCAATGGCAATGAGTTGGCTGAGGCGTTGATTGCACGCGGTGTCATCGCTTCGCCAATTTATCGGGCAAGCGAGATGGTAAATGATCCGCAAATCAAGCATCGAAATTTGTACTTCAACGTGCCGCATCCAACGGTCGGTTCCGTCCCATTATTTGCCAGTCCGCTGCGACTTTCCAAGACGCCCGTCGATGTTTACAAGGCTCCCCCTGTATTGGGGGAGCACACCGACACTGTGTTGCAAGAAGTGCTGGGTTATTCTCCTCAGCACGTTGCCGCTTTGCGCGAGACGGGCGCGATCTGACAGTCACGGAGTCGCCCACCCAGCAGCACTGCTATGCTCCCAATTTATGCACTAATGGGAGAGTAGCATGGGCGGCGCTCATAGAACTCGGTGTCAAATCACTATCGCAGGACTGCGAGCATAATGTTACGGAGCCTCTGCACTTGGTATCTTGCAAGACCTGTTCGAAAATTAACGTTCGTCCATCAACCTTGAAAGCTTACCGTGAAATTCGAGACAATTCCGATCACCGAAAACCTGGGCCTGGAAATCCGCGGCCTGGATCTCAACCTGCCGCAAGGCGACAGCACTTGGCAGGATCTGTTCGACGCCTGGATCAAGGCAGGGGTACTTTTGTTCCGAGGTATGGACAGGACCCCGCAAGCTGCGGTCAACCTGAGCCGCCATTTTGGCGAACTCGAACTTCACCCGTCCGTTGGATCGCGTCTGAAGGATCTCCCTGAACTGATCCGCATTGCCTATGACCCGGCGACCGACGCTTCAAGCCAGAATGTCTACCGCTACGATGGCCAGGAGCGCGGTGCATTCCAGCCCTGGCACAGCGACCTGCGCTACATGACCAAGAACAACCGTGGTGCCCTTCTCTGTGCGGTTGAAGTGCCGGCCGAAGGGGGGTACACCGGTTTTATCGACCAGATTCAGGCGTATGAATCCTTACCCGATGACTTGAAGACCAAGATCGAAGACCTATGGGTGATCTACCGGATGAATCCCGACTCGTCCCAGATAAAGTTCAAGAATGGCCACACCATTGAGAGGGTCCACCTCTCAAAAGAGGCCAAGGCTTTGATAGCACGCATAGAGAAGGACTTTCCCCCTGTGATCCACCCCATGATCTACCGACAACAGGAAACCGGTCGAAAGGTACTCAATGTCAGTCAATGGTTCGCCCTGCACATCATGGGTATGGAGCACGAAGAAGGCGATCGTTTACTTGAACGCGTCATGAGCCACGCAATCGACGAACGGCTTGCCTACTACCATGAATGGCGCCCGAACGACATGGTGCTGTTCGACAACTGGCGCACACTGCACTGCGCCTGCGGCGTTCCGACCCGGTGCAAGCGAGAAATGCACCGGACTACCATCATGGGGGACTACGGCCACGGTCGCTATCTCGACTCCTCGCCGAACAAGGCGTCCACTGCCGCTGCTGCGGTTTATTGAGCCTTTACGAGAGGTAGGCTACTCATAGAATATTCTGATGGCCTCATCACTGTCTGATCTGCTCAGGGTTGTGCGCTTCGATGATGTCGATAGCGCACTTGTCACGCTCAGAACCACGGGCTCGATCCATTTTCCGCACCACCATCGCGGATACTTCCATCTAGTGCTCGAGGGGGGGCTGAAATTGCGTACGGCTGGTTCGCAGCAGGTTTTTAGCGCTCAGTCGGGCGACATATTGTTTCTTGTTCAAGGCACGCAGCATGAGATTTCCGTGGATTTCACCGCGGCCGGCATTGAGTTCAGGTATCTACTCGAACACCATCGGCTCGACGCCCCGCCTGCCCTGCAGATTGGCAGTGGTACTGTTGTGGCAAAGCTACTCAGCGGGGTTTTCGGTCTAAGCATGGGAAGGACCAGTAGAGGTATCCTGCCCGAGGTTATGTTGATGCCATCCCGCATTGGGCATTTCCCTGAGCGTAGCGCGCCGCAAGGCGCCTGCGATATCGAGCTTGCGTGTCAGGGCGTCGGCGCGTCTGCTTTTGTATCCTGTTACGTCCATACCCATTTCGTTCAGGCCGTCCGTAGCTACGTCAAGGATCAAGTCCAGGCTCCAAGCCGTGCCGGCGTGAGCACCACATTGGACATCAAAGCACTCAAAATGCCACAGATCCACGTGGCACGCCGTCTTATTAACGGTAACCTCGGACAGCACTGGACGGTCGCAAGCTTGGCGCAGGCGGTGGGTATGTCCCGCTCCGTATTTGCGGCCTCGTTTGCCCACGCTGTGGGCGAAAGCCCGATGCACTATGTCACGCGCTTTCGGATGGAACGGGCGACTGAGTTGCTGCGGCTGAGAACATTGACGGTGGCGGAAATCGCACAGAACCTGGGCTACGAGTCACAGTCTTCATTCGCCCGGGCCTTTCGCAAATTCCATGGCTTGTCCCCCGATAACTATCGCACGGGGAGCGATACTGAGAGGCCGATTGAGACGTTCCGATCGATCGATAGCCTTTGACGCGGTCAAGCAGATTCAAAGGCTTTAGGCCTGCGCGCGAAAGTCTCAATATAGAGAATTTTATGTGTCTCTCAGGTCAATGGCAATAGACACTCTGTGTGCTTATGATTTGTCCCTTTTTAGGATGCCAGTGACGTTAGAGAGGCCAGGGTGGGATAGTCGGTGTAGCCCTTTTCCGGCCAGTCGCCGCCATAGAAGGTGGCGCGGTCGGGCTCGTTGAAGGGACCGCCCTGGCGCAGGCGACGGGTCAGGTCGGGATTTGCAAGGAATCGCTTGCCGAAGGCGACCAGGTCAGCGCCCGAGATGAGCGCTTGCTGCGCCAAGGCCAGATCGTAGCCGTTGTTGACCATCCACGCCCCTTGACCACCTGCCTCGCGGTAGCTGCGCAAAACGGCCGCGTAATCGAAAGGCTTGTGGTCCCGTGCGCCTCCGGCCTGGCCCTCGATTAAATGCACATAGGCCAAGCCCAGCGGGGCGAGTTCGCGCGTCACATATTCGAACAATGCCTGCGTATCGGCGTCGACCACGATACCATTGCCCTCGGTTACCGGTGACAGGCGCACGCCAACCCGGTTGCTGCCGATCTCGCCACAAATAGAACGCAGCACCTCCAGTAGCAGGCGGGCACGGTTTTCGATCGAGCCACCGTAGGCGTCGGTGCGCCGGTTGGACTTGGTGCGCAGGAACTGGTCGAGCAGATAGCCGTTGGCACCATGCAACTCGATGCCGTCCATGCCGGCGTCGATGGCGTTCCGTGCCGCCTGGCGGAAAGTCTGGACCAGGGCGGGCAGTTCCTCCAGCTTCAAGGCCCGCGGCTCGGATGTATCTACGAGGGCGCCGACGCGCAGACCGGGCTCACCCTTGATCAGGTAGGTTTTGGCGTTAGCCCGCACGGCTGACGGTGCCACCGGGGCTTGCCCCCCGGGCAGCAGGTCGACGTGGGAGACACGACCCACATGCCACAGTTGCATCACGATGTGGCCACCCTGAGCGTGCACGGCACCGCTGATTGCTTTCCAACCCTCGATCTGCTCGGCGCTGTGGATGCCGGGGGTGTCAGAATATCCATGGCCTTCGGGGCAGATGGGCGTACCCTCAGTGATGATCAGGCCTGCACCAGTTTGCGGATGGGCACGCTGGGCGTAGTAGGTAGCCATCAGCGGCGTAGGCATTTGTGCAGGCGCGCGGTTGCGGGTCAGCGGCGCCATGACAACGCGGTTAGGCAGTTGCCAAGCCCCGACACGGACCGGCTCAAACATAGATGGGGAAGCAAAAGAGTCTGGCATAGTTGTATTTTGGTTCATCAAGAAAAGTATTTATCTACGATATCGTCAATAACTAGAACAACTCAGAAATACCAGACTGTGCTAATTCATTAATGGCAAGATCATTCGCGGTGGGAAAGGCTCGCGTTACTGGCTAGACACGTCCGTTGATTGCTATGGCTGATCCGGTAATGTCGTGCGCTTCCGGTGCAAGCAAGAACGCAATGGCAGAAGCGATGGACTCCGGCCTGACCCAGCGAGAGAAATTGGCCTTGGGCATGTCCTTGCGATTGGCAGGCGTATCAATGATGCTCGGCAAGATAGCGTTGACCGTGATGCCGTCGTCTTTGAGTTCTTCGGACAGGGCCTCTGTCAAGCGCATGAGTCCGGCCTTTGACGCGGCGTAGGCCCCCATTCCCAAGCCTGCCTTGCCGCCCGCTCCAGCACCAATGTTGACGATGCGACCCGCCCCCGACCTCTTGAGCAAAGGCAGGGCGGAACGGCACATATGCAAGGCAGTCTTGATATTCAAGGCGTACATCAGGTCCCAGGTGTCTGGGCTGCCTTCAGCCACGGTTTCCCAACGAAAGGCTCCGGCCACGTTGACCAGGCCATCCAAACAGCCGAAGCGCAGCTCAACTTCACGTATCGCAGCCTCGGCTGCCCGAGGCTGCACCAAGTCGACCCCCGGTAACAGCAGATGATCGGCGAAAGCATCAGCCAGAACTGGTGGCGCGACCGGTGTTGCATCCACCAATACCAGCGCGGCTCCCTGGTTTTTCAGTAAGCCTGCCACCGCTGAGCCCAGAGCGCCGAATGCGCCGGTAACCATGTAAGTTGCATTGTTCACGGTCGCACGCCCTCACGCCCTTGCACACTTTGCTGCTGTGCCTGTTGACGTCTCACCAATCTGCCCGGCAATGCACCAGTGGCCTTACCGTTGCGGTAAGTAACCATGCCACTGACAACCGTGGCAACGTAGCCTTCGGCTCGTTGCTGCAAGCGGCGACCACCGGACGGCAGATCGTAGGCCGTGCGCGGAGCCGATAAGCGTAGCCGATCGAGGTTGATCACATTGACATCTGCCTTCATGCCGGGTTTGAGCAAGCCACGATCCATCAGACCCACGGCTTCCGCCGGCTTGCGGCTAAGTTCGGAAATGGCCCATTCGATGGGGAAGCGCTGTTCCGGCGACGCGTCACGCACCCAATGGGTCAGCATGAAGGTCGGGTAACTTGCATCGCATATCAGGCCATAATGCGCCCCGCCATCACCCAGGCCCAGAATGGTGTACGGGCTGGCCATCATTTCCCGGACAGCGTTCAGCGTGTTGCCGACGTAGTTCGCCCCAGGCAGGTACAGAATGGCCTTGCCTTCATCGCCAAGCAGCAGGTCGTAGGCTAGTGATTCCGCTGAAACCCCTGCGGAAGCGGCAAGGTTGCAGATCAACTTGTCAGCCGGCGGCGTATATTCCGCACGGTCATCAAGGACGAACATCTCGTTGACCTGGGCACAAAGCTCATTGAGCATTGGCTGTGGGTCAGGAATTGGGACTTCGGCAAGCAATTTCGCCTTGAAGGCGGGGTCTCGCAAGATCGCGACACGCTCGGCCAGGGGCAATTTTTCGATCGCCCTATACGAAAGCCGGGTTAAGAATGGATTGAGCGAGAGGTCCAGTCCAAGCAGCACCCCGACAGGGCGAGGGAACACTTGACCACGTATCGCCAACCCGTCGGCATTGGCCTGCTCGACGTGCTTGAGTGAGATCCGCCAATCCTCCGGTGCGCGGGGCACTTGCAGCAGGGTGAACGATACCGGCCGCTGAGAAGTCTCGGCCAATTTCCTAACGAGAGAAATCTCTTCGGCCGGGTTGCCGCTGGCGTTGGTGATGATCTGGAACACACCGGCACCGGCTTCCTTCAAGCCACTCGCGAGGGCCAGGATCTCTTCGTCGGCCGAATCGATGCTGGGCGCCAGCTTGCCGTTCTTGAGCCGATGTCCCGGCGAACGCGAGGTGGACACGCCGATCGCGCCCGCCTGCACCGCTTCGGTCACCAGTTTGGCCATGGCCACACGATCTTCAGGCGTCGAGGGCTCATGGTCTGCGCCTCGTTGCCCCATGACGTATACCCGCAGCGGAGAGTGCGGTATCTGCGTCGCCACGTCAATGTCGAATTCTCGTACAGACAGGACATCGAGGTAGTCCGGAAAGGTCTCCCAGTTCCAGGAGATGCCTTCAGCCATGACCACCTCGGGAATATCTTCCACGCCCTCCATCACCTTGATGAGCACCTGGTGGTCGGACGGCCTCACGGGAGCAAAACCAACACCACAGTTGCCGGTCACCACCGTCGTGACGCCATGTCCGCTTGAGGGAGCCAGGGTGTGTTCCCAGGTTGCCTGGCCGTCGTAGTGTGTATGAACATCGACGAATCCTGGTGTAACCAGGCAGTCGGCCGCATCGATTTCTTCCTTGCCCGAGCCTTCGATAGGCCCGATCGCAGTAATACGGCCACCATTAATGGCGACATCGGCACGGAAAGCGGGACTGCCGCTGCCGTCAATCACAAGGCCACCCCGAATTACCATATCATGGGCTATTGTTTTCATTGAGTTTTTCTTGAATTTAATTGATTGGTCAAAGAATAATTCACAGTCATTCGACGTAGCGCGCCGTCATCATGGATTTGTCACGAGCGGGATCGAGGTAGCGGCCCAGGCCGTAATCGCCCATGATCGTGGTTCGCTGCATTTCGCGCGTATCGTCGGGGGACACACCCATCGCAATGTGCAGTACGCGCCAGTTGTCCCATGCCAGCAAATCATTGGGCTTCCAATGATGGTAGTAAGCATAGCGCTCGTCAGTTGCGTAGCGGGCGATTTCATGCAGAAGCGCATCGCTTTCCTGCGGGTCCATGCCCAGCACATAGCGCGCATGGGGTGGGCAGAAGTTCAGCACCTTTCGGCCGGTTTCAGACTGGACGAAAACCATCGGGTGCACCACTGCGGGATAGTCCGTTTTCATGCGGGCGCGAATCGATTCCTGCAGTGGCGTCGTCTTGATCGTACGGATCTGCTCCGGACGACCGAATTTGTGCAAGGCAGGGTTGATCTCCATCTGATAAACCACCTCCAGCTTTTCGATCTGCTGTTTCAACGCCTCAGGCAACCTATCGTAGGCCTGGATGCGGTCGATGAAACCAGTAAGCCCCCCCGCTTTGGGCAGCCGGATCGGCCTCAACACTGCACCACGGCAGGTCACTGGCATTTGCGCCGTGTCCCAATGCCAGTAGAGGTAACCGGCGCGCAGCTCTCCGTTGACCTCGTTGATGGGCCAGGAGTTTTTCTTGGGGTCCTGGGCATCATAGGTCAGAGAGATCAGATCCGCATTGCCCTGGACATGCAACTCCCGTACGGGATGGGGCTCCAGCGTCCCGAACAGTCGGCTAAAGCGCAACTGCGCCTCTGGCGAACTGCCACCATTGCGAACGACCAGCACACCATGTTTGATCCAAAGAGCCATCACATCGTCACGTTCGGCGCCGGTCAATTCGCGTTCCAGATTCAAACCGATGATTTCGCAGCCAATGTGCGGTGAGAGAGGCTTTATCTCGATATTCATGTTTCTCCTAGGGTGATTTCGTCATTCGGGAAGACCGCAGACGAAATGAATATAGGTGGGAGCCTGCAAACAAACAAGGGTGAATGCTCCCTGCCGGACGCCCTGCGCGCTCAAACAGATAGATGGCATTGAAATCTCAGTATCCACTCTCCCTCTTCCAGTATTCTTCATGAATGATTTGCGCGTGCTGTTGCGTTTGGATGTCGAATGCGATCTGGATCCATAGGGGCCACCTTTGGTCGCCGCACGCTGCAATCGACACCCGAGTTAAGTGCAAGAAGTCACCGGTGAGGTGGTGGAAGTGGTGCTTGTCGACTAAGGCTATACCGGCGACGAAGCGCAGCAACAGGCGGAAAAACAAGGCATCGCGCTGATGATCAAACATGCGCAAGCGAAAAAGAGGTTTATATTGTTGCCGCGTCGCTGGGCCCAGCAGCACTCTTATGCTCTCAACTTATATCCTAATGGGATAGGTTTTTAGTGAGCCCACGCAGCAAAGAAATCGATTACACCGTAATAGATCAGGTTCGTTTGTTCTTCTGCATGACTTGCACTGGCAGTCTCAGAGGGAGAGGGGGATGAGGCGTTCGAAAAATCTGATGCGCTCGAATTCGCCGAATGATTATTGCTGTGTGAGAAGAGCGCCCGTAAAACGATAAGAGAAATTGCAAGGGAGAGGACAGCCAGCAGAGTAATCGTAATCCAGGCGATAGTCGTAATATTCATCATGGTCTCCTAACTAACAATATTTTTTTATCGTGATTCCGGTGCATTCATGAATGGACCTATGACCGCTTCATTTGCTTCTGCGTATTCTCGCGGGCGCTGACTCCTGGTGGCGTTTGAGCATAGCCATGGCTATCGACCAGGTCAGTAAGCCTGCCAATACTCTGGATGTTGTTGTAGGACTGAAATGGGCCATGTTGTATGGCTTAAAATCTTTGCATAAAATTAACATGGTTATCTTAGATAACCTAGGAGTTTAAAAAGGCTACCATGCATTTTTAAGGATGTCTAGGAAAAGCTGCCTCAATTCATGTCGGAATAATTCTTTAGGAGGCTGAATGAGAATCGCCATATTGTTTTTTAGCAAGCCTTAGCCGGCGATTCAGTGTTGAGGCCACGATTGCCGAGAGCGCGGGCCATCGCGCGCCCAGTCCCCGAGGCCGCGCCTGTGATTACGGCAACTTGACCGGATTCAATCTTCGTGTCGTGCTCCAATCATTTTGGTTCAAATAAAGGCAAGGCTTATCGTCAATAAAGTGATTTTGACGTTAATGGAAGTGCAGGCCGCCATTCATATGCAAGGACTGTCTAGCGCCCACTTTGACATAGTAAACGTAGTATTACAAAATATCTTGGTTTGTTGGACTTGTAAAAATTGAATTGTCCGGCTCATCAATCTGATTGGCAGTTATAAATTTAGCCTTGAAGGCCAATCAGCCATTGCATAAATCTGCCATCGTAAGTGCATTGACAATCCTGTGAAACTTCGGCATATTTAAAGATAACTAGGTAAGCTAAGTGATATTGACTATGCGTTTGTCGAGCAACAGCATGATAACGTCATTCCCTGGTAGAGGCGCGCTATACGAATCCTTGATACTTCTTTTCGTTCATGTGCCAAAACAATTTCTCTTGTCCGATTAAATCTTGAGGGCTGCATGCGGAATGCAATTGCTGTGAAATCCATTTGGCCGACCATGTTCGCCTTCAGCGCGGTTGGCATGCTGGCATCAGCGGATATGGGCATGATGTTTGCAGCGATAGCAACATTTATCACTCAGTTCCATGACCCGGAACGTGCCGGATGGCTGATCACCGCTCCCATGCTTGTCTCGGCGGCAAGCGCCGCTATTGGCGGCCGCATGGGCGATCTGTATGGCCGCAGACGCGTCTTGCTCGTAGTGCTCACACTTGTCACGGCAGGCGCGGCAATCAGTGGCGCGCGTGACGATTATCAGTGGGTGATGCTCGGCCGGGTATTGCAGGGGGTGATTGGCGCGGCATTGCCGCTCTGTTATGGGCTCTTGACGGAAACCATGCCAAAAGCTCGCCTGTCTCATGCCGTCAGCATGATGACCGTGTCAACCTCGGTGGGCGCGGGGTTAGGCGGCCTGTTGGGCGGGCTTATCGTCGACCACCTTGCCTGGCAATGGCTTTTTCATGCTCTCGCAATTGGCGGAATCATGGCGTCTTGCCTGGTCTTGCTGCTGGTTCCGTCCGGATCCGTGCGCCGCAAAGACGAAGAGGGCGTCGATATCGTTGGCGGGTTGCTGTTCGTACCGGCGATTGTCGGCATATTGCTGGCCCTGACCCAAGGCGCTCGCTGGGGGTGGGGTAATGCGCGCGCATTGTTGCTTCTTTGCGGATCCGTGTTGCTTCTGGCGGTATGGATTCGGCATGAACTGCGCCATCCCAGGCCGCTGATCGATGTCAGGCAGTTCGCCAATCGAGAAATTGCAACGGCTAACATCATCGTGGCGCTGCTTTCAATGGGACCATATCAGGCACAGATCCAGATACTTTTGATGCAACAGCCTGTGTGGACCGGGGTCGGACTGGGTATATCCGCAACTCTTGCCGGCACGCTCAGAATGCCGGTCACCGTATTTGGAAGTTTCGGTGCGACGTGGAGCGGCAGACTGATAAGCACTTATGGCGTGCACCGTGCCCTGATCTGCGGCCTGTCAATCACGACAGCCGGTTGGGGGGTGTTGATTCTGTTTCATGATTCTCTGGTGGCATTGCTGGGTTCGATGTTTGTTTCTATCTTTGGAATTTGCATGGTCTTGACTTCGGTCCAGAGCCAGCTCGTCCATGCGGCGCCGGGAAACAGAACCAGTGAAGCGACGGGGCTGACAGCAGTAGTGCGCTATGCATCGCAAGCTTTTGGCACGCAACTGCTAACGTTAGTTATGGCCAGTTCAGTCATCAGCGACCCATCCAAGGGAGCCGGCGCTTTTCCGACCGAAGTTGCGTATAAATGGGCCTTTGGAATCATCACTGTCTTCTGTTTTCTGTGTTTTCCGATTGTCCTGGCGATACCACGGCGAAAAGTGGATCCGGACTATGAGGTGTCCGGTGAAGCAGTCCTTGAGAGCAAAAATTAATACTGGCTGATTGCCCTTCACTTATATCAAATTCCGCCTGGAAATAATTAAGTGAAGTTTTGTGTATTGCTCTCCATTTCTTTTTGTTATTTTGTTCTCCATAAAAAGAATAACCTGTACAACGTAGATACCTTAGTTTAATATATATTTCACGTTAATGATTTGGCGCTGTTAACGTCATGTTAAGGATTCAATTCTTGAAACAAGACTTTCCTATAAAGGAAGAAAATGAAAAATACAAGACGCAATGCAGGAGATAAAGCAGTGAAAGTGTTCAAGCAAAATTCGAGAATGGCTCGATTTGGAGGGGCACTAGGGCTTTTGGCAATTGCAAGCACGGCAAGCGCCGTTGAATTTTCAACGGGTAATCCCGATCTCACGATTCGCTGGGATAACTCAATCCGCTACAATCTCGGCGCCAGAATCGAAGGACGCGATGCGCGTATCGCCAACAATGCCGGCTCCGATGAGGGTGACTTCAAGTTCGGTGAAGGCTCTATCACTACGAACCGTCTGGACCTTCTTTCGGAAGTCGAAGTCGATTGGAAGCAGCAGATGGGTTTCCGGGTTTCCGGCACCGCTTGGGGCGATCATGCTTACAGAGACACGCATGTCAGGCAAAACCCGGCTCTCGTCGGCGCACTTTCGAGTTACAACAACGCGGAATATTCATCCCATACCAAACGTTATTATCGCGGTCTGTCTGGGGAGCTTCTGGATGCGTTTGCTTACTTCAATACGTATGTCGACGACAGGCCGCTCGGTGTACGATTGGGACGGCATGCACTGTATTGGGGCGCTGCGTTGTTTACCAACGGCGGCGTCTCATTTAACCAAAATCCGATTGATGCGCGCAAGGGAGTTTCCTCTCCTGGCATTGAGGCGCGCGAAGTGCAGCTTCCGTTATCCCAGCTTTCAGCATCGCTGCAGGTGACGCCGACTGTTTCAGTCGCCGGACAATACTTTTTTGATTGGGAGGCTATCCACTCTCCTGAGGGTGGTACCTTCCTTGCCGGATCCGATGCAACGCTTAAGGGGCCGGACAGGCTCGGCGGTGCAGCTGCCTTTCCCGCCAATAGCCCAGAGCTGGGGCCAGAGCACAAAAGCGGAAACTGGGGTGTGAATGCGAAAATCATGGTACCTGAAATGAACGGGACGACGTTCGGCGTTTATTATCGTAAGTTCGATGAAAAGAACACGCCTTGGGTATTGCGCAATCCGGCAGCGCCGCTGTTCTACCGTGCGGTTTACGCTCGCGACACCAAGCTTGTCGGCGTGAGCATGGACACCACAGTTGCAGGGGCGAGCATCGGTGCGGAGGTTTCCTACCGCATGGATGGCAGTCTGCTTTCGCAGGGCTTCGCCCTCGCGAATGAAGGCGCCCGTGGCGACACCTGGCATGCCCTTGTCAATGCTGTTTATGGTCTCAAGTCCAATGCCTTGTGGGATGCCGGTTCGATCAGCGCCGAACTGACCTACGACCGCCTTGGAAAAGTCACGAAAAATGCAAATCTGTTCAACCGGGAGGGGAGTGCACTTTGTCCTCTTGGGAAGTTTGCCGGCTGTGCGACCGATGATGCCTGGGGTTTCGCAATGCGGTTCGCGCCGCAATGGGTCCAGGTCTGGCCTAGCGTGGACTTGACGGTGCCGTTCTTTGTGTCTGCGGGCCTGAAAGGCAATTCGCCATCTACACTGGGGGTCTATCAAGGCGCCATGTCTTACTCAATCGGTGCGGAATTGGATATCCAGAGAAAATACAATGTCGCCCTCACGGTTGCAGACTCTAAGGCGAAAATCATTCCGAACGGAGGCACCAATGTCTTGGGGCCAACCTACACCGGCAACGGAAGCGGCTGGCAGACCACTGACCGGCGTCGTGTCATGCTGACGTTCAAAACGGCATTCTAATTTTTTCATAGCAAGGAGACAAGAAATGCGTAAACTAACTATTATTGCTGCATTAACCTCGCTGACCTTTAGCGCGACCGCCATGGCGGCGCCTACACCGGACCAAATCAAGCAGCTTGGCACCACGCTGACGCCTTGGGGCGCGGAGATTGCCGGCAACAAAGACGGCACCATCCCCGCTTATACAGGCGGTATGGCCACGCCGCCGGCTGGATTTTCTCCAGAAAAAGGCAAGTGGGTCGATCCTTTTCCGGATGATAAGAAGTTGTTTTCCATCGACGCTAAAAATATTGACAAGTACGGAGACAAAGTCAATGCCGGCCTCAAGGAACTCATGAAGCGGTATCCGGATACGTTCCGGATGGATATTTATCCGACCCGTCGCAGTTATCCGGCACAGCCAAAAGCGTATGCCGATGCGGCGCTGGCGAATGCAAAAAACTCGGAATGCAAGACGGAGTCGAATGGCACCGGTATGAGGGGATGCACCTTGTCGACGCCATTTCCCATTCCCAGTAACGGTAATGAGGCAATGTGGAACCACCTGTTGCGAGTCAGAGCATTGAGTTGGGAGATTGTGTCTTTCAACGGTGTCAGCGATAGCGCCGGGAATAAACAAACGCCATACAGCTTTATGGGGCGTGCCGAGATGCCTTATTTGGATATCAACCAAAAACCATACGATGGCGGTATCGGCAACTACTATTATCGTGGTGTTACCCGTGCCATTTCGCCAGCTCGGGATGCGGGCAATACGACCTTGATCTGGTATCCACTTCAATACGACAAGGACGATCAACGCACCTGGTCGTACACAACCGGTCAGCGCCGTGTGCGCCTGGCGCCGGAATTTGCCTATGACACACCGGTAGCACCGCTGGCAGGGGTGATCTTCTACGACGAAGCGCAGATGTTTGCAGGTCGCATGGATATGCACAACTTCAAGTTGGTGGGGAAAAAGGAAATGTATGTTCCCTATCACGCCTATAAGGCAATTTGGGCGCCTATAGATTCGGTTCGCGGCAAGCACCATGTCAATCCCGATGCAATGCGTTATGAATTACACCGGGTGTGGGTTGTCGAGGCAACGCTCAAAGATGGCAAACGGCATGCGGTGCCAAAACGTATCTTTTATCTGGATGAAGACTCTTGGACGGTCTTGGTGATGGAAGGTTATGATCAAGCCGGCAAGTTGTCCCGAGTTCAGATGGGCCATTCCTTGCCAAATTACGCCACTGGCCTGGGCATGGTCGATTTCCAGTCATCGCTCCAGGCTTATGACTTTGCCCAAGGCTCATATTTGCTCCTGTCGAACTTGGGGCAGCCGGAATCGTACTATAAGCCGCTTGCCTCACGAAATGGGCAATTTTCGGCCCAGTTTAGCCCTGAGGCGGTCGCCGGAAGAGGCGTTCGCTGATCATCCGTCTCTTCCATCCATGCGGGTGGAAGAGACGGCATCTCATCACTCTTCCTCACGGGAAGATTTCGCTTGGGGATAGCGCCACTATGGGCACAGCAATCACAAGGTTACTCCTGGCCACAATGTTCATCATGTGTGCCACACTCGGCGTGTCGGCGGCCGAACCGAACGACGCCAGATTCGATCCACTTCATACACCGGCGACAGTCGGCCAGCGGGCCAATGAAGCGCAGTTGACGGCCGTCGCGCGAGCCGGGAAACGATTGGTCGCCGTGGGTGCGCGCGGACAGATTATTTTATCCGACGACCGCGGCGCTACCTGGACGCAAGTTGCGGTTCCTGTCAGCGTGGATCTTACTGCGATCAGTTTTCCGACACCTGAGCATGGTTGGGTGGTAGGACATAGCGGCGTTGTGCTGCATACCTCCGATGGCGGAAAATCATGGGCCAAGCAGCTCGATGGTCAAACCGCTGCTAAAGCGATGGTCGATTATTATCAGGCACGTCAAAAGGAAGGCAATGATGCCGTCAAGCGCGCTCTGGAAGATGCCTCGATCAGCCTGAGCAGCGGCCCGTTGCTGCCTTGGCTGAGCGTCCATTTCCGCGATCCGATGCACGGCTCTGTCATCGGCCCATTCAACACAATCATGCAAACGGCCGACGGGGGAAAAACCTGGATTCCCCTGCTCGAGAAATTGCCCAATCCCGACAGCTTGCATCTGAATGGGATCGCCGAGCTCGATGGCGCTATGTTCATTGCCTCGGAACGAGGCAAGGTATATGTCAAAGAAAAAGGTTCAGACAACTTCATCCTGCGAGATACAGGATATCCAGGTTCATTTTTTGGCGCAGTTGCCGGGGAAGGAGTTGTCCTTGCTTACGGCATGGTGGGAACGGTGTTCCGAAGCTTTGATCGCGGCGCGACCTGGGCCCGGGTTGACACCGGCATCCGCAGAGGGATCACAGGAGCCGCCGTACTCGAAGACGGCCGGGTTGTGCTGGTCAGTCAGGGCGGCGACCTTTTGATCGGCCAATTCTCCGATGAAAGTTTTTCCTTGCTAAAAACTTCTCAGCGTTTTCTGTTCACCGGGCTGACTCCAATCAACCCGGAAATGCTAGTCATAACGGGCAACCGTGGCGTAGTAGTTGAGCGCATCTTGTCTACCCAGAGACTGGCGAGATGCAGCGCGCCTTGTTAATTGAATCGATGAAGAGAGGCTACCTTGGCCATTGATACAAATAAAAACCGACTGCCGATCATTCGAGATCTGAAAGACTTCGACAAAAAATCCGGTGGTCTGGTTGAACGAGTGATATTCAACAACCGGCTTCTGGTGGTGCTGATCTGCGCAATCATCACCGTGGTGCTGGGCTATCGCGCCACGAAACTCGAAGTCAATGCAAGTTTCGAGCAGATGATCCCGCAGTCCCATCCCTATATCAAAAATTACTTTGATAATAAGGAATCCTTGAAAGGCCTTGGTAATTCAATCCGTATCGTCCTTGAAACCACCAAGGGCGACATTTTCGACCCAGCCTATCTCGATCAACTTAAAAAAATCAATGATGCCATTTACCTGACTCCTGGTGTCGACCGTTCAATGATGCGGTCGCTGTGGATGCCGGCGGTTCGTTGGACAGACATTAATGAGCAGGGATTTGTCGGCGGACCGGTTATGCCGTTCGATTACGACGGAACCCCGGCTTCGGTGCAGCACTTCAAGGAAAATGTGCTGAAGGCCAGGCTGGAGGGATCCATTGTCGGCCAGGGATACACCTCCAGCATGATTGTAGTACCGCTGCTCGCCACCAATGCTGAAACGGGAAAACCACTGGACTACAAAAAACTCGCCACAGTCCTGGAACAGGATATTCGGCAGAAGTTTTCGCAAGCTTCAGGTGGCGCGGAACCCGGGCATTACAAAATCCGGATAGTCGGCTTTGCCAAGTTGGTCGGCGACTTGATTGAGGGCTTGCATCAGGTTTTGGGATTCTTTGCCGTGTCTGCATTGATTGCCACATTGCTGATCTATCTCTACACGCGAGACTTACGCAGCACGCTATTGCTTGTATTCTCGGCAGCCTGTGGCGTGGTCTGGCTGCTCGGCCTGCTGCAGGTTCTGGGCTACGACCTGAATCCCTATTCGATCCTGGTGCCGTTCCTTATCTTTGCCATCGGTATTTCCCATGGTGCGCAAAAAATGAATGGGGTGATGCAGGATATCGGGCGCGGCACGCACAAATATGTCGCAGCACGATATACCTTCCGGCGTCTTTTTCTTGCCGGACTTACCGCACTCTTGACGAACGTGGCGGGATTTGCGGTGCTGATGATTATCGATATTCCAGTCATCCGCGATTTGGCGCTCACGACCAGTATCGGGGTGTTGGTTCTGGTATTTACCAAACTTTTCTTTATACCGGTCGCGCTTTCCTATATTGGCGTCAACCCAAAATCGGCGCAACGCAGCTTGCGGTCCGAAGAAGGCAGGCAGACCGGCGCCATGGGCGCAATGTGGGAGCTCATTGCGCGCGCAACGGAGAGGCGCTTTGCCTTGCCTTTGGTGATTGGCTCTATCATTCTGGGCTGCATGGCGGCGGCAGTGAGCCTGACCTCGCTGCAAATTGGCGATCTGGACGCAGGCGCTCCGGAATTACGGCCGGAATCCCGATATAACCGGGATATGGCTTACATTAATAAGCATTACGGCTTATCGAGCGACCAGTTTGCAGTCATCGTCAAAACATCGCCAGACAAAATGGTCTCTTATATCTCCATGTTGGAAATGGACCGGTTGGCATCGGCACTACGCCAATTGCCTGGGGTGCTGGCGACCAATTCCATAGCCGAGCGCGCAAGAGGCGCTACGTTGGGGATGTACGAAGGCGATCCACGCTGGCTGACGCTGCCGCGTGACGAAAAGACAATCTGGATGGCGGTGAAGAATGTCGTCACGGACTCTCCCGAGCTGATCAATGCTAACGCAAGCGTGGCTCCCATGGTTGCTTACCTGAAGGATCATCGCGCTGACACGTTGAAGGAGATGGTCAAGGCAACCGAGGCGTTCGCTGCAGAACACAATACCGAAGATCGCCAATTCCTGTTGGCGGCTGGCTCCGCCGGCATCGAGGCAGTCACAAACATTGTGGTGCAGGAAGCAAATTACCGGGTGCTGGGGCTGCTGTATCTCTCCGTGATTGCATTCTGCTTCATTACGTTCCGCAGCTGGCGCGCAGTGATCGTTGCAATTGTCCCCTTGTTGATCACGTCGTTTCTATGTGAGGCACTGATGGTGTTTCTCGGAATTGGGATCAAAGTGGCAACGCTACCAGTCATCGCGTTGGGTGTGGGCGTGGGCGTGGACTACGCCTTGTATCTGATTAGCGTGCAGGTGGCTGCGCAGCGCCAGGGTGCAACGCTCAAGGAAGCTTATGGCCTGGCTTTGCGCTTCACCGGCAAGGTGGTCGCCCTGATTGGCGTGACAATGGCTGCGGGCGTCGTCACGTGGGTATGGTCGCCGATCAAGTTTCAAGCCGATATGGGCCTTCTACTGACCTTCATGTTCTTGTGGAACATGATCGGTGCGCTTGTGCTGATTCCGGCGCTTTCGCATTTCCTTCTAGGTGATTCGAAATTCATCGGCAAGCAATCCATGAGCCGATAGCGTCAATAGACTGTTGACGATGATTTTTATATTAAAAAATTTTTTGTCAGGCGCAATATCCTGGAAGAAGTCAGAAAGTAGCCCTTGACGCAAATGTTAAGGGTAAACTAAGATAACTACGTTATATGTATAATCAGGCTTGCGCCTGTAAATCGGAGGAATTCTCGAATGATCGCGCACCAACGCAATACAGATAAAACGCTCTCAAGTGCAAACCTGCGTGACATATATCGCACTGCGTCCTTGATAAGGACGGCTGAAAACAAGATACTGAAACTCTTGCGTTCCGGTGCAATTTCCTTTCCGTTTTACCCGGTTACTGGGCAGGAGATCGCCCCGGCCGTACTCGCTCATTGCCTGGGAAAAGACGATCAGATGGTCACGATTTACCGTGGCCTCGCTGATCAGCTGGCAAAGGGCTTGAGTTTATTCGAAGTGCTCGGTGAATGCATCGGACACTCAGCCGGCCTGTGCGGCGGTACTGGTGGCGGCATGGGCATTGCCAAGCCCGAACTCGGCATAATGATGACTACCGGCATTGTAGGCTCCGGTGCGCCAGTGGCCAACGGGTTGGGCCTCGCATCGCAGTTGCAAGGTACAGGCAAAGTGGTGGCGGTGAGTTTTGGGGATGGCGCCACCAGCATTGGTGCTGTGCATGAGGCGATGCACATGGCTTCGCTTTGGAAGCTGCCTGTGATCTTCGTTTGCCATAACAATCAATGGGCGGAATCCACCCCCTTTGCAGAGTATTCGACGATTGACCGATTGTCCCGTCGCGCCGAAGCGTACAGCATGGCTGGCGTTACTGTCGATGGCGCCGATCCGGTAGCGTTGCAGGCTGTTTTCGCCGAGGCGGTCGAACGCGCCAGTTCTGGCGCTGGGCCTACCTTCATTGAATCGATGACCTACCGGTTGTGCGGCCACTACTATGCAGATCAGGGCCCATACATGGATAAAGAGCGCCTGGCGCAAGAACGCGATAAAGACCCGGTTCCGGCGCTGCGTGCTCGTCTCATCGCAGAAGGCCATGCAAGCATCGACCAACTCGACAGCATTGACGCGCAGGTCGCCGCCATCGTCGATGCAGATTGCGCGCGCCTGCTTGATACGCCCGACGACGCGCCTACGCGAAAAGCGCTGCGCAGGCATGTGTATGAGGATCCCGACTTCGTGCCGGTAAGCCGCCATGCGGCGCCAGCCGATCCAGTCCCTGCAGCGGTGCGCAAAGGCACCATGCGGGATGGCTTTAATGAGGCGCTCAGTATCGCCCTTGAACGCGATCCGGGTGTCATTGCGCTGGGCGAAGATATTGCCGATCCTGCCGGTGGGGTAACCGGTGTTACGCGCGGCTTGTCGACGCAATATGGTCTTCATCGCGTGCGCTCAACCCCGATCGCGGAGCAGGCGATTTTTGGTGCCGTTGTTGGCGCTGGCCTGGCGGGCATGCGGCCAGTGGGCGAATTGCTCATGATGGACTTCCTCCCGGTTGCCATGGATCAATTGATCAGCCATGCCGCCAAGGTGCGGTTTATGACTGGAGGGCAGGTGCATTGCCCAATGACGATGATTACCCTGATTGGCCAGGGCAATGGCGCGCAACACTCGCAATCGACAGAGGCATGGTTGATGCACACGCCAGGACTCAAGGTGGCCTATCCATCGACCCCTGCGGATGCAAAGGGACTGCTGCTGACGGCAATCTTTGACAATGATCCGTGCATCGTTCTTGAATGCATGAGCCTGTTGTATAGCAGCGGAGATATTCCGGAAGGGGACTATCGTATTCCCTTTGGCTCTGCTGCCGTGCGTCGCGAAGGCAGTGATGTCAGCATCATTAGCTATGGCGCGACCATGACCGATGCGCTGGCGGCAGCTGACCTGCTTGCCGCTGATGGCATCAGTGCGGAAGTGATCGATTTACGCTCCCTGGTGCCGCTGGATGGTCACACGATTTTGAAATCAGTAGCCAAAACGGGGCGCGCCGTGATTGCGCATCGCGCTACGGAGTTTCTCGGTGCTTCCGCAGAAATTTCTTCCCTGATCAATTCCGAACTTTTCGGCCAGTTGAAGGCGCCGGTCCAGCGCGTGGCTGGCGACTACACCCCCGTACCCAAGAGCACGAAGCTTTTGGGTGTTTATTTCCAAGGTGCGGCAGCAATTGTCAGTGCCGCAAAGGAGACTCTGTAATGGAACTGCGTATTCCCCAATCCGGTGATGCTGTCACCGAAGTTCAACTCGTCGAATGGCACGTCGCTGATGGTGCCGAAGTCAAGGAAGGCGATGTCGTGTACTCGATCGAGAGTGAGAAGGCGGTCATTGATATCGAGGCACCGGCTGCCGGCAAGGTGAAGATCATTGAGCAGGCCGGTGCTTTCCTCGCCATCGGCCATCTCGTGGGCAGTGTCGCCTGATCAGGGTGATGAGAATTTGAGGGGCTATATGATGAATTTTGCCGCCGACATGGAAGATGCCGAATATCGCGACCGCATGCGAAAAATCGCTGATGATTACGATTGGCCTGCAATGCAGAGGATGCGTGCTGAAATGCAGTCTCTGGGAGTGGAAAAATACTCCATCGAGTTTTATCAGCGTATCGCCAAAGAGGGGCTGGTCGGGCTCAGCTGGCCGCAACCCTACGGTAAAGGCGTGCCGTTCATACGTGCATTCCTGTTTGCTGAAGAACTGGAAACCCAGGGTTTCGGTGGCTATGCATTGACGACCAATCAACGCGGCGGCGGGATGCTGATCCGTAGCGGCACGGACGAACAAATCCGGCAGCACTTGCCCCAGGTCGTAAACGGTACATGGCGATTCTGCCAGGGTCTTTCCGAACCCGGTGCCGGCAGCGATTTGCTATCCCTGAAGACGCGCGCTGTGCGGGAGGGCGACGAATACATTGTTAACGGCTCCAAGCTCTGGACCTCCAATGCGCATATTTCAGATTGGACGGGACTGCTGGTACGCACGGATCCGGAGGCTTCAAGGCACCGTGGCTTGTCAATGTTGCTTGTTGATCTGAAGTCGCCGGGGATTGAAATTCAGCCTGTATGGGTAATGGGAGGCTGGCGGGTCAACGCAGTGTTTTACGATAACGTTCGTGTTCCCGCAGCCAATCTCATCGGTGAGGAAGGTAAAGGATGGGATGTCGTCACCGGCAATCTTGACGAAGAACGTGCCATGAGTTTCGGCGGTACCGAGACGCGCGCGCTGGCGGTGCGCTTGATTCATCGGCTTGAAGGCATGGCGGATCAACTGTCCGAGACGGATCTCGAGAAACTTGGCCATTTCATCATGGAACTGGAGGCCGACCGTTTGCTGTATCTGCGTGTCGCTCTTGCCGCCGGTCGCGGCGATGACACGAGCGGCATCGGCCCCATGAGTAAAGTCTTTGGATCGGAATTGGCCCAGCGGTTCATACAATGGGCAGCCGACGTCATTGGCGATGAAGTGCTGTTTGCCGATGCCGACGGCAGCGAGGACGTGCTTGCCAGTGATATGGAAGAGCAGCTGCGCGCGGCAACGGTATTGACAAATATCGGCGGCACGAGTGAGGTGCAGCGCAATATCATCAGCAATCGTTATTTTAAACTACCCCGGGCCTATTAATATGCTAGACGAAAGATGGAGCAGCGATGCCGAAGAAATCGGCAATGCGCTACGGAAGTTACTTGCAGTTGAAAGCGCAATTGAACGAGTCCGCATCGCCGAAGGTAGCACAGATGGGCGTGATCGCGCTTTGGAGGCGGCGCTTGATGCGTTTGGGTTATCCGATCTGGAAGCCGAACCTGACGTTCTGGCACGTATCGCCTATGAACTGGGGCGAGCGCTGGCACCGGTGGCAGTCGTGGAATCCCTGCCGGCGCTGACAGTACTGCGCCGAAATGATGTGGCGTTCGGGTTTGACGGTCTTGTACCCGCTGCATTGCCTTACGCTGCAGTGCAGCGCAGTGATGGCGTTTATATTGAGAAAGTTTTAGGAATGCCACGCAAATCTGCGGCAGGCGACTTTCTTGTTCAGCACCAATCCAATGGCGATGGGGAATTTATCGGCGATTCTGCTATCGCTGACCGTCTGCTTCGCTTGATGAACCTGCTGGATGCATCCAGGATGGTAGGCGCCGGTCAAGCCTTGCTCCAGTATGGTGTTGATTATGCTAATGAGCGCGAACAGTTTGGCAAAAAGATTGGCGGTTTCCAGGCTGTCGCGCACAAGCTCGTTGAAGCCGGTATCGTCCTTGAAGGTGCGGAATTGCTTGTGAGGAAGGCCGCATTCACAGCGTTAGAACGTGCGGGTGGGGATGGTGCGCCGGCGCCGGTGTTTTCGATGATGGTGCTTCCCAAAGCAATAGAGGCCTCCCGGCTGGTGGCGACGACGGTACACCAGGTATTTGGCGGCAACGGATTTGCGATGGAGTATAACGTGCAGCTCTTCAGTCGTCGCCTGCGCAGTTGGGCTATGCGGCGAGAACGGCCTGGAAAGCAGCTCGCGGCGCTGGCCAGAACAATGCTGACCGCGGAAAAGCGCGATGCCGTCAAATATCTATGGAATCACGATAGTGGATTGCCGCTGCCTCGCTGGGCACGTGAGGCAGACAGAAAAGCCTAACTGGCCTGACAAAAAGTTATGAACCAAATCGCCCCCCAGAATGCGTCAAGCCGACAGGGAAAATCCTCTGCTGTTGTGAAAAATCCGAAATCCAGGCGTACTCCCGAAGAGATAAACTGGGACACGCGTCTTGGCTTTCTGATGCATGACGTATCCCGACTCAGGCGAACTGTCTTTGATGAATTCATGAAACCGCTGGGGGTCACGCGCTCCCAGTGGTGGGTGCTGGCCTATCTTTCCCGCCATGACGGGATGATTCAAAGCGATCTGGCAGACATGCTGGAACTGGGCAAGGCGGCCCTGGGCGGCCTGATCGATCGCCTGGAATCATCAGACTTCATTCAACGCAGGGCCGATGCGACGGACAGGCGCGTCAAGCGAATCTACCTGACTGAAAAAGGCGTTCAGATCATCAAGCAAATGCGCAATTCCAATCAGGATATGAGTGAGCGCATTTTGAATGGCTTGAATGAAGCGGAGCGGCAAAATTTGTTCGAGCTGCTGGCGCTTGTGAAAAAAAATCTTGTCACAATTAAGAGCGTCTAAGAGCTTTGAAAAATGGTGTCAAAGCGTCTTTTCCGATCCCGCCCCATTTCCATTTTGTTAGGCGTTCTTAATTTTATTGATGATTCCGCACACGATAGGGCGCAACCCACAAAGGAGCATTATGGATTCTGATTTGCAGCGAAAGTCGGCGCGCTATAGGGTTGTTCAATGGGCTACGGGGCATATTGGCACAGAGAGCCTGCGTCAAGTCATCGATCATCCCGATCTTGACTTGGTTGGACTCTTTGTTTATTCGCCGAATAAGGTCGGGGTGGATGCCGGCCAGCTCTGTGGCAGACCGGATACCGGTATCCGGGCGACGAATCGGATTGAGGATATCGTCGCGCTTGACGCTGATTTCGTGCTGCACATGCCGATGCTCGAACCGTCGCCGGAAAATAGTGACCGCGAAGTACTCTCCTTGCTCGAGTCAGGCAAGAACGTGATCTCGATACGCGGATATTTCTGGCCAGCCTGGCGTGGCCAGGCGTATGAGAAGAAGTTTCTCGATGCCTGCCGTAAGGGCAACGCCACCCTGCATGGAAATGGAATTTGCCCGGGTTTCGTGTTTGACCGGATGGGCCCCGTGCTTACAAGCTTTTGCACGGCCGTCAAGGAAGTGCATTTCATCGAATATTTCGATTTGCGGATGCGGCCCTGGCATACGATCCAGGATGTGATCGGTCTCGCCACGCCCCCGGGATCGATTACCATCGCGCATCAAACACCGCGGACGCTGACGACGCTCTACAGCGAGATGTACCATCTCATGGCCGCGCAATGGGAAACCGAAGTGGTTTCGATTGATCTGAAGCTCGATTGGGTTCCCGCGGAAAAAGACGTGGTTTTATCCAGTGGAACGGTTCGTGCGGGAACATCCGTCGGCACCATCTGGACATGGACCATCAAGATGGCCAACGGCCTTCTGGTGACGCAAAAATCGCATTGGTATGTCGATGCAATACCGGGCTGGGACGAACGCAACGTGTGGATCGTCGATATCGTTGGCGAGCCGCGCTTCCGTTGCGAAATGCCGCTTGAAGTCATTGGCCCCGACTCGCTGACGGCGGGTGGCTACGATCCCAATGGCCGTGCGCTGGCGGCGTTATGCATTAACGCCATGCCCGAGGTCGATGCTGCTCCAGCGGGCATCCTGAAGCCAACCATTTTTGCGCCGTGGCGCGCTCGATTTTTCAAGGAGGCATGATGAGCGATAGCGCACAGAAAAAACCAGTCGTCAATCCGCGACGGCCTACGACGCTGCCTTATCGCGTCGGTCTGTTGATCGACTGGGCTTATGAGACGGCACCAGTGAACGACTATGCGGACGCCATAACGCTGGCATGCGAAGAAGCGCACGCAAAAGGATTGATCGATCGACCGGTCGAATTGGTGGTGCGACGTGTATACGGTGGCCCCAACGCATCAGCGCTGGATGTCCTGGCGGCGTTCAGGGAACTGATCAATGAACGTGTATTGGCAGTGATCGGTCCGACCCTTCCGGATGACATGATGGCGTGCCGACAGGAGTTTGATCGGGCGGCGACGCCGGTGCTGTCGTTCGGCGGCACCATGGGCATCAGCAGTCCGTACGTTTTTCAATTACCCAATGGCACCTACGCTGACGAGGTGCACATGATCGTGAATTATGCGCGCGCGAGTGGTTGCAAGTCGATCGGGTTATTGCGCGATCAGACGCTGATGGGGATGGAATATCAAGCCACGTTTGCATTGGCGACGCGTGACGCCGGTATCCGGGTCGCTGGTGTTCATGGTATCCGGCCTTCGCCAGACAACCCGGAGTTGCTTGAAGGGCTCAAGGCGCTACGTGATGCGGATGCAGATGCACTTCTGGTGATCTCCGTGAGCCTGCAGGCACCCATCGAGGCCGCACTTAAGCAACTGGACTGGTCTCCAATGAAACTGATGGTATGTAATTTCGTTGCATCGATTCCTGGCTTTGATGGCGCCGAACCGTTCGAGGGCTGGGTTGGCATCGACCAGTATCACGAAGAAAACCCGGTCTTCCGCAATCTCGTTGCCCGGTTTTCGGATCGTTTCGGACGCCATGCTGCCCACACCTATCAAGCGATCGGTTATGACATCGGTCGGGCGCTGTGCTATGCGTTTTCCATGATGGCGCCGGCAACGCCGGAAGGCCTGCGTGAGGCTCTTGAGAAAGTGCGCATGTTGCCCGCTGCAGCAGGCGGGCCGGGCACGGTAATCAGCTTTAGCCAGAGCACGCGAAGAGGGTATCAGGGAAATTATCTCGTCTACCGGCGCGTCACCAACGGACGGAATGAAGCCATTGGCACCCTCGGCGATCACCTGTATAAATGACAGCTAATCAAATCGAACTTGAATTTTGACTAACTGACATTCAACTCATCGGTTGTATCCATGCCGCCTTGCGGTATTCCTTAGGGGGGATCCCGTGCCGGGTCCGGAAAACCCGGGCGAACGACGATTCGGACGCATAGCCGCTCTGGCGGGCAATTTCGCCAATCGGAAGAGTCGTGGAACGCAGGAGGACCGCGGCATGGTCGAGCCTGATTGCGGCCACATGCTGCATCGGTGGCAGCCCTAGACGGGCGACGTACTTCTCGGCAAAATTCGCCCGGGACATGCCAACGTGCTTGGCGAGCAACGCCAATGTCCATGGGTGTGCAGGATTTGCTGTCACCGCCGCGACGGCTTGCTCAATGCGGAAAGTTCTCAGCCAGACTGGCCCCAAGTGAGCAACGCGCTCCATGAGAGCGGGATCGCCGCGGACAACCTCGAGAAGCATCAATTCCGCCAGGCGCAACACTAGCGTACGCCCGCCGGGAGCCATCAGCGATGCCTTGAGCGCCGCCCCAAGTGTCACTACTTGCCTGTCTTTTCGTTTATAGCTCAGCAAGGGCGGCAACGCGGAAACAATCGGATTTGTGGTCAGCGGGGGAAAGCGGAACACGCCAGACAGTATTCGGAATGCAGGCGTCTCACCTGCGCAGAAACGCAGCAGCACGGGTACGTCGCGCTCCAAGGCGAGGGGTACCCGCTCGGCTTCGCGGGCAGGTACGGCCTTCACCTCCGGACTGTCACTCAGGCTGTGGCGCCGGCCGTGAGGCACGACTATGAAATCGCCGGCTTCGAGCACGGCATTGATGCTGACGTCCTCGGCACTCAAGTGGCAACGACCATCGAGGACGAAGTGGAAAGTCGGTCGCATCGCCACGAACATGGCCCCGCGACCCGCCGCCACCTCGATCAGCGAGCACTCCAGCTCCGTTACGCGAACGTGTTGCAGGATTTCCGAGACAGTCGTCTTGTGCGTTTTCATGTCGTAGCCGGGAGATGGGAAAAAGGAATGAACAGGATGTCCATTAAACATAGAAGGTTACTACATCAACTGTGAGAAACACGTTGCCAAAAAAGAAAACCCCGACAGCCAAATTCTGAAACTTGGCTGTCGGGGCTGGCAAGAATCGTCTTTCCCACTCGTGGCCAGGATCAGATCAGGAAGGTCATGTTGTTCATGTAGCCGTCGTTGTTCACCAGATAGACTGTTTTGCGCACGATTTTGAAGCCTCCTCCAATGGGCCGCAGATGATGGACAACCCGCGCTGCGAAGTTCTCCATCACGTTGCGGCGGAAAGCTGTGATGTTGAAAACCGACTTCGCTTCGACAAGTCCCTCGCCGATCTCGGCCACGCGGATGTTTCCTATGACGCGCACGACACGTGTTTGCGGCGACTGGGTGTGGGCGTACCCGGTTGACAGTCGACGTACTCGGTCCTCGAGCCCTGTATAGTTTTCGTAGATCAGCGCGACGTGGTTCTCCGGGGCGGCATCGTCATCATTGCAAGGTAGCCAGTAGCGGCCGTCCTCTGCCCACAGGGCCAGCCATTCCGAATAGGCGTGACGGTCGGCAAGCTCGCCTTCTTCATAGAGAAACGCCTCAACCCGCTCTTTCAGGACACGCATGCTTTCCCTCCTTCGCTAGACTCGGTCATCAGTTCGCGCCAGCGCGCAAAGAAGGCACGGTTGGATAATTCGTCGGTGATCTGGCCCGATACGGACCCGTCCTCGTGCTGCGTCTCGAGATGAATCCCCCGACTCAGCAGCGACCACGGATCCACCTCGGCGGCGAGCCCGATCTGATTGCGTTCGAACATTTCGATGTCGTCCGACTGGCCGCCGCCGGCCGGACCATAGAAGGCCTCGTGGTTACGCAGGCGTCGCGTATTGATCTCCTGCGGCGCACCCTTGAGCAGGATCGGGAACAAATGCACCCGGGTCTCGGTCGGTGTCATCGGCTGGATGAGGCGGAAATGTGCCCCTACGTAGCTGAAGTTCGGAAAGATGTAGAGGTGTGTGCCGCTCTTTGCGAGCAGGTACTCGGCGCGCTCCTTGCCGTAGCGCTCGATGAGTGCGTCGTGATAGGCTTTCGCAGCTTCCTCGCCCGGGCGATTGCCCGGGAAGGAGCGGGTTCCGCCCGCGAGGATGGAACTCGAATCCCACGTACAGTGACCATTGCCCAGGTGACGGATGCGTGCTGGCGAGGCGCTTGTGGTAAGCGTCGCGGGATTCTGCCCAGTGCGCGCCAGCACGTTCTCGAAATGGCTGCGGTGTACCGGGCCGGCATGGTACCCGTCGACCACATTCTCGATCATGAGCTTCCAGTTGCCCGCAAAGCCAACCTTGTGAACACCGGCGTTGACCATCAGTTCGCCCATTGGGGAGAGGTCCGCGATATCGTCGAGCTCGGCGAGTACGAGAGGACCGAGATGCTCATCGAGCGGTACGTCGTCCGGATTGAGCGTGGCGAACACGAAACCGCGACGCGATTCTACCTTGGCTACCTGACGCAGCCCGAGGGATTTCTTGTCGAAATCCTGGTCGTAGCGATCAGAGTATGGCACCACGGCGAGTTCTCCATCGAGCCGGAATCGCCAGCCGTGGTAGGAGCAGGTAAAGGCCTTGGCATTACCTCGCTCGTGGTGGCACACTGCGTTGGCGCGATGGGTGCAACGGTTCATCAGCACCCGCACGACGCCTTTGTCGTCGCGCAGGAAAATGACTGGCTGCCGGCCAATGTGACGCTGCCGGTAGTCGCCGTTATTGGGGATTTCACCCTCGTGTCCGATGAAGATCCAGTGCCGCGAGAACAGGATATCGAGCTCGCGCGCGAAGATTTCCGGATCGCGATAAACGTCCCCATGGACGCGATCCTTTTGCGCCAGACCGGCAATGTCGGTCATGCTCAGCATGATTTATCTCCAGTTGATTTTTGATTAGTGCGAGCTAGGCAGTGCCCATCAGGTGAGGACGCTGGGATCGGCCAGCACTTCGCGCCGGATCATTGCGTGGTACATGCGATTACCGGACTTGCCCCCAAGCGCCGCGCTCACCAGGCCATCCACGGCGGGCTGCGTCATTGGCAGCCCCCGCTCCGCGCCAAGTGCCTTCACGCGCCACGCCATGCGAGCGCGCGTCTCAAGTGCGACGCAACGCTGGTGGGCGCGGGCAATGCTGTCCCCAAGGATAAAGACGCCATGGTTGGCGAGGATCGCGGCGTTGCTGTTGCCCATGGCCCGCACGTTCAGTTCCGCGATTTCTTTGAAAGTGACATCGGCCTCATATTCGTTGTAGAGGCCCAACTCACCGACCTGTGCTGAATTCTGGTTGTAGATCCCGGGAATCTCCCCGAGCGCGCCCCACACGGTGCCCCACTGGCTGTGGTGATGGACCGCCACTTTGACGTCCGGCCGCAAGCGATGAGCGGCTAGATGTAGGGCAACCGCAGGCGTTACCGTCCAACGCCCCGAGAGCAGCTTGCCAGTGGTATCAATACGCAGAATGTCGGATGCGCGTATCTCGTCCCAAGGCACTTCCCAGGGGTTGAGCAGGATCGTGCCATCGGGCTGCACGTAGGTGATGTGTCCCCAATTGTGGTCGTCGTATCCCTCGCGGTGCAACATGCGGGCAAGTACCGCCACTTCCGCCTCCGGTGAAAGCGAGAAGTACAGGGTCTTCTGCTCGCCCTCCTCATAGACGCGGACTGGACGGTTCGTATTTGCCGTCTGGCCCATCGGGGCACTCGTTTCCTTGGTCGATGTTTCTGCCATGCCTGTTTCTCCTAGTTATAACCGATTGCCTTTGCCTACCGGGATAAAAGCACATTTGAAACGGGACTTTTGTGCTTGTTTTCCGGCCTTCGCCTCAGTCGTGCGGCATCGCTTGACGCGTGCCGCACGCCGATGTGAGAAGCATATTTCAATACATCAAATCAAGGTGGTAGAGACGGCGAGATATGGACGAACGCGCTACCATTTAAGACGTTCTGCACAGTTTTTCCGGATCTGATCCGCTGCGTCCCCGGACCGCCTCTTTGCCTCTCCTCGACGGCAAGGCCACTCTGCTTTCCGGCCACGATCTCGGTGAGTTCCGCTTGTGGCTGGAGCAGAAACTTGGCGGCGCCAATCCATCGCAAGATATTCCTGAGGGGCTCCCCAATGCTGGCTTCGCCGCGCTATTGGAGTGGGTTGCGACAGCTAGTTGTTTGCTGGAGCTGCCCGACGACGTTCCAGAAAGGCCTTGATGCCTGCCTGCGTTTCCGAACGGGTCAACATGGCGTCGAACTGACGAAGTTCCTGCCTGAATAGTCCATGCATGCTGGCGTAGAGCCGCTCTTTCAGCATAGCCTTGGCATTGATGACGGTTTCGCTCGGCAATGAAGCCAGCTTCATTGCACGCTGTCGAGCAAAGGGAATCAGGTTGGCATTCTCGACGACCTGATTGACGATGCCCATCTCGCGTGCCCGATGAACATCAAAGGTTTCGCCGAACAGCACGGCTTCGGAGGCAAGGCGATGCCCACTGAACAATGGCGCGAGCAGACTCGTGCCAAACTCGGGACATACGCCCAGGGGAACAAATGGCATGCCAAACCTGGCGTCCGGTGTGGCGTAGACGATATCGCTATGGTAGAGGATGGTCGTGCCCAGTCCGATGGCAGCGCCGCCTACGGCGGCGATCAGGGGTTTGCGCAACGCCTGGACCGCATCCATCAATGCCAAGGCGGGGCGGGTTCCTTGCCCCTGCGGATCCAGAAATTCGCCCAGATCGTTGCCGGAGCAAAAAAGGTCCTCTTGCCCGCGTATCATGACGACGCGCGTGCCTGGATCCAGATCGGCCTTGAGCAGCGCCTTGGTTACGGCATCGTACGTGGCGGCATTAAGCGCATTCTTGACTTCCCGGCGAAAAAGTTCGATTTCGGCGACACCGTCGGCAACGGTAATTCTGATATTGGTGTTCATTGAGACCTCCATGGCTATTAGGTTGGCTGATTAATGCCGGATCGCGTTGTGCATGTGCGCAATCCCTTTTGTTGCATTTTTGAAACATCTTGTTGATGCATTGCTCTGCAAGAAAGCAGGCGGATGAAGGGAAGGCATACCTGACTTCACTTAATAAGTAAATCAGTTATGACTCGTTATCCCGTTTCCGCTAGAATTATGGCAATGCAATTCGTATTGTTCTTCGGCGATTGCAAGTAAATGTTGGCTGTAAAAACAGCAATTCCTTTAAAAGGTATGCCCCAAGTGAATGATTTGACGCTGTCGCAAATAAATGAACCGGAAGAGATCCGTGTCCAGAAACTTTCCCATGTCATCGCCGACCGATTGCGTAAGCAGATCATTTCCGGGCAACGCAATCCTGGCGATCGATTGCCGCCTGAGGCGGAGTTGCTGGAGCAGTTCCAGGTGTCCCGGCCGACGATTCGCGAAGCGCTGCGGATTCTGGAAGTCGAGTCCCTGATCACGCTGGGGCGAGGGGCGCGGACCGGGGCGACAATCAAGGCGCCTTCGGTGGAGCGGGCAGCCGAATATGCCGCCATGGTCTTAGTGCGCGGCGGCACGACCATGATGGAATTGCACGTGGTGCGCACCTTGCTGGAACCCCCCATCGTGTATCGATTGACCGTGCAAGGCGAGACGCGCATATTTGACGACATGGAGCAGCATCTTGTCAGAGCAAAGCAATATCTGAAAGAATCCGATCTTCAGGCGGCAGTGGACGAGGCCAGCGCATTTCATGCGGCGCTTTCCAGTGGCAACAAGAACCAGGCGCTGAACCTGATTGTGGAAATGCTGCAGCTTCTCTCCCTCGACGCGACCGATATGCTGATGCAGAATCTGGGGGGCAACACGGCTGATCTCAAGAAGCGGTTGACCAAAGTGATTGGCAATTTCCAGAAACTGCTGGATACGATGCGGCAAGGCGACGCTGACGAAGCCCAGCAATTGTGGCATCGATACATGGTAAACGGTCAGAAACTCCTGCTGGATACTGGGATTGGCAATAACAAATTGCGTTTCCGTCCGTCCAAGCAAGGCTGACAAGTAGTTCACCAGTTTGCATCGTGGCGGATTACGCAAGATCGTAATCCGCGATACATGGCGTCTCCAGTAAAGCCTGAAGCGTTTGCAGCAGTCTGGCGCCGACTGCGCCATCGACCACCCGATGGTCACATGTCAAAGTCAGGCTCATGACTGTCGCGATACCGATCTGGCCTTCTTTGACAATCGGGCGCTGCTCGCCGACGCCGACAGACAGAATGCAGCCATGCGGCTGGTTCAGGATCGAGGCGAACTGGCGGATTCCAAACATACCCAAGTTGGAGATCGAGAACGTCCCGCCTTTGTAGTCGCGTGGTGAGAGTTTCATGGCTCTTGCGCGCGCGATCAAGTCTTTGCTTTCTATGCTCACCTGAATTAGTGACTTGGTGTCGACGCTGCGTAGAATCGGGGTAATTAAGCCGTTATCCAGTGCAACAGCCACGGCGATGTCAGCATGGTGGTGCCGTGCAATGCCATCTGGCGTGAAGCTGGCATTGGCCTCGGGTACCCGGGCCAGCGCCACGGCGCATGCGCGCACGATGACATCGTTGAGCGTGACCTTGAGACCGCTTCCTTCTGCTTTTTCCTCGTTGTATCGACTGCGAAAGCGGAGCAGCGCGTCAATTTCCACATCGATAGTCAGCGGAAAATGCGGCACATCGCGGAAGCTTTCCGTCATGCGATTAGCAATGGTCTGGCGCAAACCATCAAGAGGAATCAGGTCATACGAACCCGGTGTGATGCCGATTTTGGTGAGCGCTGCGGACGTCGGCTTCGGGGCAATTGAATCGGTCATTCGCTATCTCGCTAAATGGATTGATTTGGGAGTGACATTACGCAGCGCCGTGCGCCTCAAGCAGTCGAAGTGCCTCTGGACGACTGATCTTGTCGGACACCGTGCGCGGCAGTTTATCGACGAAGACAAAGCGCGCCGGCACCTCGTAAGGCACCAGGTGCTGGCGCGCAAAGATGCCAAGATCGACCGGCGCTACGGGGTCTGCTCCGGGGCGGCGCTCAATCAGCGCGACGGGAACCTGCCCAAGACGTTCATCGGCAACGCCCAGCACGATGGCATCCATGACATACGGATGCAGCCTCAATGCATTGGCAACTTTTTCAGCCATGATTTTAAAACCGCCGCGAATGATGGCATCGTCAGCGCGGCCGGCAATGTAGAGAAAGCCATCCTTGTCGATGCGCGCCAGATCCGAAGTGCGCACCCAGGACTTGCCGCCGTCCAGACGGGCAACTCTGGCCTCGAGGATGCCGACCTGGTCCTGTTCGAGGGGCGCAAACGTGGCTGGATCAACAATGCGCAGTTCCACGCCGGCATTGGCGCGTCCGACACTGCCGCGCTTGGTCTTGCCCCATTCCTTGTATTCGTTAAGTGACCAGCCGGCAACGGTTCCGAGAAATTCGGTGGCGCCGTAATTGGTCAAAACGGGAACACCGAATTTGTTTTCAAAGCGTTCCTGGGTTTCAATTGGCAGAGGCGCAGTGCCGCTGCGTACGGCACTCAAGCTGGCGAGATCGGCGGGCGTGGCATCGCTATCGAGCAGCATGCGCAACGCAGTCGGCGGCAATGCCGCAAATTTGGCGCGATGCGCAGAAAGTTTGCGGGCAAATTCCATGGCATCGAATTTTTCGAACAGCACGGTCGGACGTGCTTCAAACACTGACATCAGTAGCCCGAATGTGCCGCTGGTATGCACCAGCGGGCCAAACATCAGTGTAGGGGAGCGTTTGACGGTCAATTCGGCAGCGTCGGCCTCGCCATTGGCATTGCGCACGCCGCTTTGCAGCGAGCCTTCAAGGGTGCGACGCGAGATGGCAATCCGCTTGGGTGCGCCAGTGGTGCCGCTGGTCTGGATTTCGATGATGGTATTCTTGTCGCAGCGGCGAAACTCGATACCGGTGCGTCCCGCCAAAACCAACTTGGTCTGCAGAGCGGTGCCGCTGTCGCCGAGGGCGATCAGGGCTGTGCCTGCCGCTTGCGCCGCTGCGCTGATCTGGTCGCTAAAATCTTCCTCCAGGCCAATCAGGCATGCGAGTCGCAGATCGGCGACTTCCTGGGCAATCTGGTGCGCCGGGCGCATTGGATTCAGCAGCGTCACGCCACGCTCGAGACCAAGTAGCGCGACGTAAGCGGCCGCCAAGCATGAATGGTTCCGGGCCAGCAGGCCAACACTGAAAGCGGGATCGATCTTGTGATCGTCCAGCAGACGCCCCAGTTCGTTTTTTACGCCACGAATATCGCGCCAAAGCAGGCGGCGGTCGCGATACTCGATTGCCCACGTGTCAGGGGATAGGCTCAGTACCTTGTCAATGCGCTGTGCAATGTTCATATTAGTCTGTAGTCAAGCAGGACGGCGTATAAAGGCCACGCCTGGGAATAATGAGATCAGCGAACTTCAAAGGGCAGTCGCTTGCCTGTTTTCATCAGGTTTTCGGCGATTGCCAGACCGATCGGATTGCCGATCTGCGTATAGCTCAGCCCGCGTTCAAGCGCCTGGGTACGGCCCGCATCGAGCGCCTCCCAGATTGCCCTTACTGTGCCTTGGGTCGACACGCTCGGCTTGCCGGCAATCCGGCGTGCCAGTTCGTGCGCGCGCTCGTGCAATTTTTCCGGGTCCACGACCTCTGATACCAAGCCAATCTGGCGTGCACGTTCGGCACTCATGCGTTCTTCCAGGCCGAGCAACGAAATGCGCAGCACTTCACCGAGCGGCATGCGCTGCATCATGCTGATTGGTTCGAGTGCAGCAACCAGGCCATAGTCGACATGGGGATCGAAGAAAGTGGCATCAGTTGACGCGATCACGATGTCGGAGCCCCCGACAAGATAGAAAGCGCCGCCGGCGCAGGTGCCATTGACTGCGCAAACCACTGGTTTCCAAACCTTGTGGTGCTTGGGATCCAGACTGGTACCCGGATCCGGCTTGTTCCATACATTGTCTGGATATTTAAAGCCTTGCACCCGGTCCAGGCCGGTGCTGAATGCCTTTTCTCCGGAAGCACGCAAAACCACTGCATGAACCTTGTCGTCGTCACGCACGACTTGCCAGAGCCGCTTAATCTCGGCAAGCATTTCGGCGTTCAATGCATTCATTTTTTCCGGGCGATTGATGGTAATTGTCGCAACGTGGTCTTCGCCTGCGTGGTAGCTCACCAAATCTGTACTGCTTGTCATTTGCATGCCTCCATAGTCTGGTTATGAAAAGGTCGTATCAGTAATTTCTTGATTAACCTACATACCGCGGTTAACATGGTAAGCTAAGTTGTTATGGATGTCATCCTGTTTGAAATAAAATTTGGAGAAATATATGAATGGAGAACGCCAGAGAATTGCAATCCGGCGCGAATCAGATGTGCTTGTGCTTATGCTGGATCGGCCTGATGCACGCAATGCCTTGGATCCGGATACGGTCCAGGAGCTTGGTCGCTGGATCCGCGAACCTGGAGAAGGGGTGCATGCGATTGTCATTACCGGGTCGCCGCCGGTATTTTGTGCAGGAGGCGATCTCGCCTATCTGCGCGACGTCATGACGCAGGACGCGATTCAGGCTGCCGATTCAATTTACAAAAATTTTCATGCGCTGGTGCGCACCATGCTGTCTTCAAAGATTCCGCTCATTGCCGCCGTCAATGGGCCAGCCTTGGGAGCCGGTCTGGATCTGGCGCTGGCATGCGACTTGCGCATCGCTGCCGCGAATGCTACGTTCGCCAGCACGTGGATACGGCTCGGTCTTGCAACTGGCATGGGTGGTTCATGGCTACTGGCGCGTGCCATTGGCGGGGGCCGCGCAGCGGAGATGCTGCTTCTTGGTGAGCCCATCACCGCAGAGCGCGCAGAGCAGATCGGTCTTGTCAATCGGGTGGTGCCTTACGAGCATGGCTTGCTGGAAGAAGCAATTGCCATGGCCAAAAAATTGGCCGCCTTGCCCCCGCGAGCGGTATCAGCAACTCGCGCGTCGTTGCGTCGTGCAGTTGATATGGGATTTGATATGGAGCTGCAGATGCTGGGTGTCGTTCAAGGCACGCTGTTCGCGAGCGAGGATTTTGCCAAAGCGGCCGACAAGTTCCTCAAGCCGCGCACATAGTAATACGCCATGTTGCGCTTGCCCGATTTTGTCGATGCAAGCGCAGTCATGTGCTTTACTACCATCCTGCCATGCTTGCATAGCGTGCGCGATGCAATGACGGCCGTCCGAGATAGTTATGGTCAAAAACGGCGCGCTTGAGCCAGAGATGTGCGCCAAGCTCCCACGTATAGCCGATACCGCCGTGGAGTTCGATCATGCGGCGGCTCGCGGCAGTGTAGACGTCGGTGAGGTGAGCCTTGGCAAGTGCGGCAGCCTTGGACGCCTTATCAGGCCGCTCATGGTCGAAAGCATGAGCAGCGTACCAGTATAGGCCGGCGGCTGGTTCAACTTCGACCGCGAGGTCGGCAAGTTGATGCTTGACCGCCTGGAATTTGCCGATCTGTTGGCCGAACTGGACGCGCTGCCTGGCGTATTCCACGCTCATCTCGATGCAGCGTTTTGCACCACCGTAAGCGTCAGCTGCCAGCAGTACGAGACCAACATCACAAATGCGCTGAGCGCATTCCTGCGCTGCAGGCAGTAATTCTGCAGGCGTCGCATTGAAAGTGACTTGGTAGAGGCGCCGGGAACCATCGAGGGAGGGCAGGGCGGTCAGTTCAAGACCGTTTGCGCCGCGTTCGACCACGGCCATCCGTCCTCCTGAGAGGCCAACGACGATCAAATCCGCATCGAGGGCGTCAGGTACATAGTGCTTGGCGCCATTGAGCGTATCGTCACAAGGCATATGCCAGTCTCCTGGCATCCAGCCTTCCTGGCCTTCAGTCAGTGCCACCGTGGCGCGCAATCTGCCGCTGGCCAGATCCGGCAGCCAGCGTGCTTGCTGTGCTTCGGTGCCGCCCAGACTGATTGCGTAGGCTGCCATGGCATGTTCAATCAAAGGGCCTGGCATGACGAAACGTCCGGCAGTTTCAACCACGGCTGCAAGATCCAAAAGTTCCAGGCCAAAGCCGCCGAATTGTTCCGGTATGGTCAATCCGCCAACCCCCAGCTCCATCAGTCCGGACCAGTATTGGAGTGCAGGCGGGGATTGGGCCTCGAATGTCGCCAGCACTGCGGGTATTGTGCACGCATCGTTCAAGTAGTTGGCAATCGAGTCTTGAAATGCGCGTTGTTCATCGGTAAGGTCGAAGTTCAAGATGCCTCTCCGGTTGGGTTTGCTGCGTCGCGGGGTAAGCCAAGGCCGCGCTCGGCAATGATGTTGCGTTGAATATTAGACGTGCCGCCGGCAATCGAGGATGCCAGCGAACCCATATACTGATTCATCCAGCGCTCGTTGCCGAGCTTGCGGCCTGGCGCGCCGGTAAGCAAGGCATCGTTTTGCACCAGATCGAGGCTGGTTTGTGCAACGAGATGACCAAAATTACTTTGGGAAAGCTTGTTTAGCATTTGTAACAGGCCGGCGCTTTGGCCACGCGATTCGCGGGTGAGCTGGATATAGTTCGAGTAACGTTGCACTTCCAGGTGGCCGGCCAGCATGGCAAGACGGTCGCGTACCGCGCTGTCTTGCAGCGCCGGCGCGCCATCGCGCTGGACCCGGCGTGCCAGTCCCAACAGGCTGGCAAACAAGGCATCCGAGCGGTCCAGGCTGCCAATCATGTTGCGTTCATGCTTGAGCAGGGAACGTGAAACCTTCCAGCCACCGCCGCGCGGGCCGACTATCCAGGAGGCTGGCGTGCGGACGTTTTCAAGAAACACTTCGTTGAATTCGGTGCCGCCATTGATTTGCTTGAGCGGGCGGATGTCAATGCCAGGCTGGTTGAGGTCGATTAGCAGGTAAGACAGGCCAGCATGCTTGGGCGCCTCGGGTTCGGTACGCACCAGTGCAAACATGTAATTGGCGTCCCGGGCATAGGAAGTCCAGACTTTTTGGCCGTTGATGACCCACTCGTCGCCCACCAGTTCGCCCCGGGTGCGCAGCGAGGCCAGGTCGCTGCCAGAGTTTGGTTCGCTATAGCCCTGGCACCAGCGATACTCGCCCTCGATGGTCTTGCGCACAAAGCGTTCTCGCTGCCATTCTTCTCCGCATTCAAGCAAGGTTGGCACGAGCATCTGCGTGCCCACGCCAAGTACTTCGGTGGGGGCGCCTGCGCGGCGGAATTCCTGGGCGATGATCTGGGCCTTGAGCACATCGGCGGGCTGTTCGCCGCCGCCGTAGTTCTTTGGGACGCCACGGTAGAGATAGCCCTGTTCCGTAGCCAGTTGGCGGAATGCCTTGATGGCTTCCGGAGCGGGCTTTGCGTCTTTTTCAAATTGCCAGTTAGTGCTCAGGAATGCCTGAATTTCCTGGCGGAAGGTTTCATGCTCGGGGCTGAAATGCAAATCCATGTCAAGGGCTCTCGATGTTTTGGTTAGAATAAGGTGCCGCGTCGCGCCGGCGCTTACTCAAAACCCAGGTCTTCCCAGACCTTGTTCAGGTTTTTCATTGCGTCTTTGCCGCCCACGCGGTCGCGCTCGCGCAGGAAATTCTTTTCATCCTCACGCCAGACCACGTTGGTAAACAGCGGGTGGGCAACGGTGGCGAAGTTCTGGAATGCGGCAAAGCCAAGGCCATGCAGATATTGCTGATATGCGCGCTTTCCCAGCATCAGGTTATCTGTCGAATGTGCCGCCACTGCGCGTGCGTAACGCATCGCTTCATCCATCAGGTTTTCTGCCTTGACCACCGAGTTGGCAACGCCCCAATCAAGCAATTCCTTCGCCGTGATGGTGCGTCCGGTCAGCAATGCTTCCATTCCGCGATTCAAACCAAGTCGCAACAAGGTCATCGGCAATTGTGTGTCGAATGCGGCAAAGCCAATCCGGCTCTGCCGACGCGCCAGCTTGGCATCGTCGGCCAGCACAAGAAGATCGGCCATCATGGCGAATGAAAATCCCTGGCCATAGGTGCAGCCCTGGCAAGCAGCAATAACAACCTTGTCGCCCCAGGTCATGCTTTCCTGGGTGCTGTTGAGCGTTTTTCTAAATCCGCGCATGCGCAATGACTGCGGTAAACGCTGGCCCTTTTTCAAGCCATAGGACTCAACAGGCGTCTTGGAAGTGTCTTCGCCAGAACAAAAGTCTGTGCCACTCCCCGCGAGGATGATGACCTTGACCGCATCGTCGTCTTGCGCCCGTAGGAACGTTTCCTGGAGCACGATATTCATTTCTGGTGTCAGGATGGCATTGCGGCGGTGCGGGCGGTTCAGTGTGATGATCGCAATGTGCTTTTCGACAATCTCATAGAGCACCATATCCTGCTCGCCGGAGACGGCGGCCTTCTCGGCAGCAGGTGTAGCTGATAAAGCTTCAGATTTGTTCATCCTGGGTTCCTGTATCGGTGTCGGTTGAAACATGGTGGACGTTAAGCATCATTTCGCGATGAAACGCCTAACGATTGCTGTATTCTACAACATAGGTTACGATGTTATCTAGGTATACTATTACCTCATGCTTTGACCGAAACGTCAAGAAGTTCGCTGATCAATTACATCGAAGGAGGAGTACACATGCAAAACGCAGCTGCCGCAAAGGGTTCCGTAGAAATCGCGAAGAAAGAACCTACCCCAGTGAGTTGGATGGCAACAGATCCTCGGCAACCTCCGCAGGCTTATCAGGAAAAATCGTTTGTGGACCTTGGTACGAGCGGCCTTGCGATTTCCCGTTACATTGACCGTTCATTCCATGAGCGTGAGATGAAGCAGATGTGGAGCAAGGTTTGGCAGATGGCTTGTCACGAGCATGAGATTCCCAACATTGGGGATAGTATCGTCTACGAAATCGGTGAACTGTCGTTTGTCGTGGTACGGTCAAGCGAAACGACCATCAAGGCATACCGCAATGCCTGTCTTCACCGTGCCATGCAGTTGCGCAGCTGTGATGGACACGTTACCAATCTGAGATGTCCATTCCACGGCTGGACTTGGGATCTTGAGGGTGCGCCGGTTCGTGTCGCGGAACAGTGGGATTTTCCTCAGGTCGACAAGGAAAATTTGCGTTTGCCCGAAGCTCAAGTTGCAACCTGGGGCGGTTTTGTCTTCATTAACATGGATCCGGATGCGCCGCCCCTGCATGAATACATCGGCAATTTGTCGGAACACTTTAAAAGCGCGCCGCTGGAGCATCGCTATGTCGCTGCACATGTTGCCCGTATCGTGCCAAGCAACTGGAAGGTTGCAATGGAGGCATTCCTGGAGTCGTACCATGTGTCGCCGACGCATCCGCAATCCGTGACAGTGGCTGAGTATGCGGAAACCCAGTATGACACCTACGAGCACAGTCCCAACATCAGCCGGCTCTTGACAATTTCCGTGGCCGCTTCGGCGCCGACTACGAAAGCAATGTCCGAGCAAGAGCTTGCTGACTATGTGGCGAAAATGACCGAGCGTGAACCTGTCAAAGTGCCGGCAGGCTCAACTTTCAGGGCGACGCTTGCTGAGCAGCGACGTGCCGACGTTGGGCAGGCGCTGGGGATCGATGTTTCGCATCTCAGTGATGTGGAAATGCTGGATGCAGTCGAGTATTTTGTTTTTCCGAATTTTTTGCCCTGGCATGGTTACGGCTTGCCGATTGTCTATCGTTTCCGTCCTTATCAGGACCATCATGACCAGTGTATTTTGGAAGTGTATCTGCTGGCGCCGCGCAAGCTGAGTGAACCAGCACCCAAGGCGGCGCCTTGTGTGTGGGTCCAGGAAGGGCAGCTATTTTCCGATATTCCGCAGTTGGGACGACTTGGGGTCATTTTCGATCAGGACTATGTGAATATTGTCGGCATGCAGAAAGGAATGAAGGCGACAGAAAAATCCGAGATTATCCTTGGCCATTATCAGGAAAGCCGGATCCGCCATTATCACAAGCGCATCGACGATTTTTTAGCTAAATAATTTGCGTGGGGCGGCCAGCGCCCGTGCGATCCTGCCACATGTGCAATGTGGCAGGATCGAGTCAAGCTGCAAGAGGTAGGGGATACAGAAAAATATGGAAGTCATTGGAGAAGTTTTCGATGCGCCGGATTGGTTTCGACAGGCAATCTCAGTGCCGTCTTCGTCGCAGTCTATTCATGTTGACGGATGTAATGTGCATTACCGATGCTGGAACAGCATGGATCACGGAAAACCGCCACTACTGTTTGCCCATGGTTTTCTAGCGCACTCACACTGGTGGGATTTTATCGCGCCGTTTTTCATGGACCGTTATCGTGTCTTCGCGCTAGATTTTTCAGGTATGGGTGACAGCGAGCATCGCAGCGTGTATGACATTGCGATATGGCGCGACGAGATTGCAGCCGTAGCAAGGCATCTGGATGATGGACCGGTTACCCTGGTTGCACACAGTTTCGGCGGCGCGCGCGCAGTCGAAGCCTGTGCCACTTATCACGAATTGTTCAGGCAGCTGGTAGTGCTGGATAGTTATCTCCATTTTGAAGACAATACTAAACGCCAAAATAGATTCCAGTCGTCAGATTCTCCTCCTCGCCGGCATGTCGATCTCGCTTCTGCTATGAGGCGTTACCGTCTGATTCCAGATCAGGACGCGCCTGTATACATCAAGGAGCATCTGGCGCGACATTCTTTGCGCAGATATCAAGATGGATGGGGCTGGAAGTTCGATGAGCTAGCTTTGATTGCGCCTCGTAACGAGCCAGACAGTACAAAAATGCTTGCCAAGCTAGCATTGCCAGTGTCGCTGGTATTCGCCCAACACAGTAGAATCGCGACAAGAGAACGTATGCAGCGAATTACCAAATTGTTGCCAAACTGCAATGCGGTTATTGAAATCCCCGCTGCCAATCATCATCTTTTTCTCGATCAGTCATTGGCTGTCGTCTCATGTCTGCGCACGCTCTTCGCTTTGCCGCGTTGAGAACAGCGTATCGCGGCGGTAGTGGCAGGCGCAGGCAACGCTATTGATAACGCTGACCCTGCAAACCGCGTTTACATGGGGGGTCGCATTTCAACAGTCTGTTAGGACAAATTTGCGTCGCAGGCCTCCCTTTGCCATGAGGGAATGTGCATTTTCCGCGTCAGACAGAGCCAGCACATTTATGTCTGGCAGCGCAAATTTACCTCCGACGACATCTTCGGCCAGTTTTGCCAGGCGGTCCGGGTCTGGCTTGACAGAATGACGTTCAATTGCCAGCCGATCCGGATCGGCGGGAGCAGTCGGTAGCGGCACAACGGTAACGATCTTGCCGCCAGGCGCTACCGTCCCGTAGAGCGGGGCCAGTGCCGCGGGGCCTACTGTGTCCACGATACTCTGGATCGCCCCGGCCAGTTGCGCGACTGCGTCGGGATCGTCGATCGCAAGATAATCGTCCGCACCCAACTGTCTTGCCTCTGCCAGCCGGTTCTTGCGGACGCCGGCGATGACGCGAGCTCCGCGTAACTGCGCGGCATGCACGGCCGCCCTGCCGACGGCGCCAAGCGCGCCAGCTATCAGGATACGATCGCCCGGACGACAATCGAGCACCGTCTCGACTAATTGCACACCGGTCAGGCCTGCAATGGGCAGCGCAGCCGCGTCGACCGACGTCATATTCGAAGGGATCGGGCTTAGCCGCGACGCATCGGTCACGACATATTCGGCATAGGCGCCGTCGGCCGCGAAATTGAGCATCCCGAATACTCGTTCGCCGACTGTCAGACGAGTGACGCCCACACCGGTTTCTACGATCGTGCCAGCGACTTCCCACCCCGGAATGAAGGGCAGCGGCCGGGCGAAATGCGCTTTAAGATGGCCTGAACGGAACCATGCATCAACCGGATTGACGCCGCAAGCCTCAACCTTCACGAGCACCTGGCCGGCCGCTGGCGTCGGGATTGGGCAGTCCTCAAAACGCAGGTATTCTGGCCCGCCATATTCGTGGATCCTGATAGCCTTCATCGTGTTCGCCTTTTGGTTTTCCTCAGATAGTTGCTGCGGCAGGCTTGCCGTTAGCGCCACTTGACTCCGAGCTGTTCAGTCGTGGCGCTGCTCCTGCTGGCATGTGCGCGCGCCGTCTCCTCCACGGCTTGTTCCTCGGCGCTTGCGCGGGCGACGGCATCGCGCGTCAGATACGGCATCATCGGCACATAACAGGACACAGCGCGGCGCTTGACGTACGGCGTGTCAGATTCGGCGTTCTGGGCGCGCCAGCTTGCCCGCGCAGTGTCGAGATCGCTGACGCGATAGATCGCCATGTGCGAAAACTGCGGCTCGAATGCGAACATCTGTCCGTGCTGGGCAAAGCGCAGGAGTGATCCGGTCAAGTGGCCAGCGGTCGCCATGATCGCCGGCAAACGAATATCGCTATACCATCTCTCGAACGCTGTGGCTTCATTCTGATGGATGCGCAGCTGTTCGAGGATCAGCGGTTGCGTGTCCGGCATCAGCAGTTCCGGATCGTTGCTGCGGAAGCTGACAGGATTGTAATAGCCGTTGATGACATTTTCCTTGTCATGGGCATTTGTCACCACCATGCGTGGCGTGCCCATCGCTTCCTTGTGTTCAAGCGACAGGAGAGCCGGATCGAACGTATCGTAAAGGGTGAAATACTTGTGCGATGGCGGTTCGATCTGCTGTTCGGCCGCGACCAGCCTTTGCACTCTGATCGATCCTGCGAAACGCATCACGTCGCGTATGTGTACATGCGTGTACCAACTATCGAAATCCGCTTCCTTGCCCGGCGTGGGATTGATCAGGACCGTCAGCAGACTAGACATGGTTTACTCCTCAAAAATGAAATCCTGCCGGTGGACCGATTTGCCGGCAAGAGGAATGGCTCAGGCGCCCTTGTACTGGATCGCGTAGATCGACCCGTCGGGCTCATGGAAATTGCCGGACGAATAGCTGTGGCGCACGTTGGTGATGATCAGCCGGTTGTTGGTGAAGCCGAGCAGATTCTGTCCTGCCTGCAGATTGGTGGCGAAGACATGTTCCTTGCCATCGGCGTCGCGCCGGATGATCTCCGCAGAGTAGGGCAACGCCTGCGGCTCGGCCGCCGTCCAGTGGACGGAGGAAATGAAGCCGTGATTTTCCGGCCGAAACATCTGACCAGCATAGTGTCCAAAGCCTGCCGGTGCGCGATGACCCATTCCGCCCGATAGCGCGGCGACGGATTCGGGCTCCACCGTGCGTCCGACCACACGATAATGGCCAGGCTTGTAGGTCCGGTTCTGCACGCCGAAATGGGTTCCCCACGACCCCTCGACCACTAGCATATTGGGTTCGCCCGCGATTTCCGGATCGGCATAATAGAGGCGATAGGGCATCAGTGGCCCGGGGCCGTTGACCCCATCCATGACGATCCACGGTTCGATCGTCGCGTCGGGACGAACGGCATAAATTGTGCAGTTGTGCATGGAAATAATAAGCAGCAGGCCTTCCTCTGGCGTACCGGGACGGCCGAACACGCCCGGCATCAGCGCACCCGAAATGCCGCCACCGAGGCTGCCAGCGCGTGGGGGAATGCCGAAGCCGTGCGGCTTGTCGTCACCCGGCCCCAAGCGATAGATCATGTGATCGACGACAGCGCCACGGCGGCCCGGAATGATCTGGCTGCAGAAAAAGATATGGCCGCCCCAGTCGCCCCAGCCCTCCGGCGCGATGATTGGCCGAAACACGCCGGCCTGCCGACCGGCGCCAGGTGCCATGATTGTTTCGAGCCGGTTGTCGGCATGCAGGCGATACAGAGCGCCATGGCCCATGGCCGGATCCCAGCCCGGTTGCTGCTGGCCGCCGATGTCGGAGATCAGGATCGATCCTTCCGGCTTCCCCCAGGCGTTGTCCGGCTTCCAGTCCCAGAATACCTGCGGATCGTAGAGAAATTCACCGCCCGCCACGATCTCGACGACCTCATAATCGGGGTCAAGCACTTCAACCCGCATCGCGCACATTTGCTTAAGTCGCACTGGGTCCATCATCGGTTCGGTCATTTTAGTCATTTCATTATCCTTGGTTGAGCGTGAAAAATTCAGATGTCAGAGCGGCGCCGGAAACTTAATTCGCTGGAAACGCCCATCCTCAAAATCGGTGCGGCAAACCACATTGCCCGTGAATTCGCGGCGGCATTGCGCGAGCCAGACAATCGAAGGACAAATCGATTCCGGCTGGGCGTAAGTGCTCAACTGCGACCGATCCAGCACGTGCTGGTGGCTGCTTTCTGTTAGTAGTTTCATCGGTCGGATTGCGTTTGCCGCGATGTTCGATTCGGCGAGTTCCTGTGCCAGCCCTCGCGTGAACTGCTCGACGCCCGCCTTGGCCGCCGAATAGGCGACGTTGAGCGCTGCGCGGTGCGTGGGGTCTGCGCCTGTCGAAGACATATTGATGATGCTGCCGCCACCGGCGGCGACAAGATGCGGAATGGCGAAGCGGGCGCACAGGAAAGTGCCGGTCATGTGGGCCGTGATCGTCTCGTCCCACAGCGCGAGTTCAATTTCGGCAATTGTTTTGCGGGGGAAGTAAAGCCCGGCGTTATTCATTAACACATCGAGGCGGCCGAATTCTGCGACGGTGGCCGCGATGCTTGCTTCCACAGCGGCGGGATCGCGAATGTCGCAGATCAGCGGTAATGCCTGACCTCCGCTAGCCCTGATCGCGGCAGCCGTTTCGCCCGCCGTGCCGGGCCCCTCGCCCGGCGTGCGCCCGGTCAGGCCGACTGCGGCGCCCGCCTTGGCCAGCCCGACCGCAATGGCACGTCCAATCCCCTTGCTTGCACCAGTGACAAAGGCGACCCGCCCGGCGAGCGGTTTTTCGATTATCAGCATCTATTTCTCCATATGAAATCCACCTGACGAATGTTATGGATGCATGTCATATGCGTCAAATGACGAATTTTCAGGGTCGCTATGAGCCGATTTCATATGGTCATTCGGCCGATTTTCAGAATGACCTGTGACGGGCAATCCAGATGGAGGCATGGCGCAAAACCGATCGGCAATCACGCGGAGAGTTAGTTCGCGCAACCAAATGTGCGCTGCACTGTCTGTTCGATCCCGCGACCATAACATCGAAATTGTTACCGCATCAGTTGCCATTGGCACGTCGACGATGCGCAAGCCAAGTTCCAAGGCATGCGCCTGAACGAGTCGCCGAGGCAGAAATGCCGCCATGTTCGACCGGGCAATTATCTGCATGGCCGTGCGATTGTCGTAGACGGCCCCGCGGGCAGGGGGGACATGATAAGCCGCCGGCATGTGCTTCATCAGGACTTCTTCCGGGTTGATCGTCAGGCGCCTCTCCAGACCGTCGACGTTGCTACCCATAAACTCATCTTCCGCGCTGTTCGCGGCCGAAACGTTAAGGCGCGGCAGCGCGAGCAGGGCAGCGACGTCAATCGTTTCCGCCATCGGGTGACCTTTTCGGACGACCCACACCATGTCCTCAGTAAGCAGTGGCTGCGCTGCCAATTGTGCGGGAATCCTGCCGAAAGTCCCCAAAGTAAGGTCGATATTGCCCACGACAAGATCTTCTACGAGCCGGTCCGTATGTTTGCGAATCAGAAACTGCGACCGCGGAGCGGTAGTGATGGCGGCAATCAGAAGGTCCTGCGCTACCAGCTCGCAAAGATAGGGACCGGCGGCAATGGTGAAACTCCTCTCCGTAGTATGTGGATCGAAGTTTGTCCTTTCGCTGGATTGCATGAGGCTGCGAATAGCCTGACGCACCCGCGGTTCAATATCCAAAGCATATGGGGTGGGGCGCAGGCCGCTCGGCGACCGGGTAAAGAGGCGATCACCAAGTGTAAGTCGCAGACGATTGAGTGCATGGCTGACCGCAGGCTGGGTCACATTCAGACGAGCTGCGGCTGCGCTGACGCTCCTCTCGTCGAAGACCATAAGGAAAAGACGATAAAGATTTAGATCGGGAGTCATTGGTGGCAATTGAAATATGAACCGGACTTGGAAACCACGCACATGGTGCCGCGTCCTGCTGGTTGAGGACGAGACGGATTTGCTGCTTGCACTGGTTGCCCAAGCGGGTGCCGGAACTCAATCCGATGGATACGCTCTGGGGACAAGGGATAGATGTGATCAACCCCAACCGGCAGTACGCCAGACTGGATGAGCAAGTCAAACTGTTCATCACGCATTTGTTCAGCCTGTCGAACAAGGAAGCATTGCAAACCTCGAGCGTACTGTCGAAGAGTTTTTGGTTGAAACCCGTTTTGTCAAAAAACTTTTGATCACTTGCTTAGCCAGCGGCCGAGCATCCATCGCGCCACCAATGTCGGCCGTTGTTGGTTTTTAATCTCGACCGACACCATGTAAGTCACCAGGATGAACCGAGGTTTTGGCTCGCTTATCTCGGCGAGGTCAAATCGTGCACGTATCCGTGAGTTAACCGGCAGTGGTGTGACAAACCGAACCCGGTCAAAGCCGTAATTAATCCCCATTTTTGTGCCCTCAATCACAGGCACTGCCGTATGCATCAGCTTCGTCAATAGAGAAAGCGTCAGCAGTCCATGCGCAATCGTGCCACCGAAATGAGTCTTGGCCGCGCGCACAGGATCGACATGGATGAAGGCATCGTCTCCGGTTATAGATGCAAATTCATCGATCATTGCTTGCGTTACCAGTAGCCATTCAGAAGAATTTCCGCAAGCGCCAATGCTCTTGCGGTACTCGTCGATTGTAATTGTCTGTCGTGTTCGCTCTGTCATCTGTTTCTCCATGTTTTTGATGGATTTAAAAAGAATGCTGCGGGCGCTTGTAAATGTGTGATTTTGCAAATCAAATTTATTCTTGATTGTCGGCTTGACGCACCATTGAAATCAATCCATACTTTATTCTAAACGATAACTACGTTATATACGTTGATGTAGTTTGTTGATATTGATACTTGGGAATGGGATAACCACCCGCTGGTACGTGGCGGATTTCGGATCAATGAAGAAGAATTATTGATATAAAGAAGGAGACGTTTCAATGCAATTATGTGAAGCAGATTATCGGAAAGACAACGAAAGCCAGGCTTGCGAGTTTGACGCCATTGTCGTTGGCGCAGGCTTTGGCGGCATGTACGCGCTACACAAGCTGCGTGGACTCGGGATGCGTGTGCGTGTACTCGAAGCGGCGCCCGACGTCGGCGGCACTTGGTACTGGAACCGCTATCCCGGTCTTCGGTGTGACGCAGAAAGCGTGGAATATTCCTATTCTTTTGATGACGGACTGCAACAAGATTGGGAGTGGACGGAAAAGTTCGCGACGCAACCAGAAATCCTGCGTTATGCAAAGCACGTTGCCGACCGGTTTGACTTCAGGCGCGATATCAACTTCGAAACACGCGTGAAGTCGGCAACGTATGACGAGGCCACCAAGCGCTGGTGCATAGTGACTGATCGTGACGAAGAGCTGACGGCACGCTTTTTTATCATGGCGACAGGATGCTTGAGTGTTGCCAGCGTACCTAAGATGAAGGGATTGGATAGTTTCAAGGGGCGCTGGTATCACAGCAGCAATTGGCCAGAGGGGGGAGTGAATTTCAAGGGATTGCGCGTCGGTGTTATTGGCACCGGTTCCACAGGCATTCAGCTAATTCCGGAGGTGGCCAAGGATGCAGCGCATCTCTACGTGTTTCAGCGTACGCCGAACTTCACAGTGCCGGCTCAAAACGGACCACTCTCGCCTGATTTCAAAAAGTACGTTAAAGAAAACTACGCGGATATCCGTGCTCGTGCCAGACAACAGGGACTTGGCTTGCACACTCACGGCGATCAATCGGCATTTGGCGTCTCCGCTGAAGAACGCCAAAGGCGTTTTGAAGCTGCGTGGCAGCAGGGCGGTCCACAGTTTATGTTTGTCTTTAATGATCAGCTAAAAAATCCAGAAGCAAACAAGGCTGCCGTTGATTTCGTGCATGGAAAAATTCGCTCTATCGTCAAGGATCCTGCAACAGCCGATACGCTTTGCCCAAAGGATTACCCAATAGGTGCAAAACGCATTTGTGTAGACACGAACTACTACGCGACGTTCAACCGTGAGAACGTCACTCTAGTCGATTTGCGCAAGTCACCTATTGAAGAACTAACTGAGGCGGGCTTGAAAACCAGTAATGGGGATTATGAGCTCGATGCCATTGTTTTTGCGACGGGATTCGACGCAATGACCGGTGCATTGTTGAAGGTTAATATCATCGGGCGCAACGGACTCAAGCTGGCGGACAAATGGTCTGCAGGCCCGCAAAATCTTCTTGGCATCACGGTTTCTGGATTCCCGAATTTCTTCATGATTACCGGACCTGGAAGTCCATCCGTTTTCTCGAATGTCGTGATGTCGATTGAGCAGCATGTGGATTGGATGGTTGATTGCCTTAAATATATGAGAGAGCAAGGCTTCGCTGCGATCGAAGCCAGCGCAGAAGCCGAATCAAGCTGGGTGCAGCATGTGAATGATGTCGCCAATAATACGTTGCTGCCGCAAGCAAATTCCTGGTACGTAGGCGCCAATATTCCAGGAAAACCTCGAGTCTTCATGCCTTACGTTGGTGGGGTCGGTCAGTTCCGCAAGAAATGCGATGAAGTGGCGGAAAATGACTATAGCGGTTTTGCACTCGAAAGGGGATGACGATGCCACTTGACGATGCAACTACAGCATTCATTGCGCAAGTCAGTCAGGCCCGACCACGGCCATTGACGGAAATGGCGCCAGATGAAGTTCGTCTGGGAACTGCGCGCCTGCGTGCTCTTTATGGAACAGGGCCCGGCATGCAACGCACAGAAGATGTGCGCGTGGGTGAGGGCGAGCATGCTTTTGATGTCCGCGTGCTGGTACCAAATCAGGCGCCTTCTGGGGTTATTCTCTATTTCCATGGCGGCGGCTGGGTCACCGGCGACATTGACGACTTCGATGTGTTGGGGCGAAAAGTCGCAGAGCGCACTGGATGCGCAGTGCTGCTAGTGAATTATCGCCTCGCTCCGGAACATCGCTTCCCTGCCGCAGTGAACGACGCCTGTGCTGCATTGCATTGGGCAGATGCCAATATCGAAGCTATAGCAGGTCGTCAGGTTCCGTTGGTTCTGCTAGGTGATAGCGCTGGTGGGAATCTTGCGGCCGTTGCGGCGCATCGCGCCCGTGATGCTGGCCTGTCCGTAGCCATGCAAGTGCTTCTCTATCCTGTCACGGATTCGGATTTCAATCGTCCAACTTACACGGATCCGAAAAACCAGTTGCTTTTGAATCGCGCATCTATGGTCTGGTTTTGGGACCACTATCTTCCGGATGCTTGCATGCGCCTGCAGCCTGATGCCTCTCCACTGCGCAGCACAAACTTTCAGGTGCTGCCGCCAACCCTTATCCTGACAGCAGAATTCGATCCTCTGCGTGAAGAAGGTGAGGCGTATGCCGCGAAACTGGTTGCCGCAGGTGTACCTGTCGAATTTGAACGCTATGCCGGCCAAATGCATGGTTTCTTCTCGATGGTTAACGTTCTTCCCGGCAGTGAGCGTGCGATTAACCATGTGGCCCGCTTCATCCGGGAACGACTTTCCCGATAATTATTCCATTCACAATTTAGTATAAAAAAGGAGAAATTATGCCTGTAACGTGCAAAGCAGCAGTTGCATTCGGACCTAATGAACCATTGCAGATCCGCGTGATCGAGGTTGCCGACCCCGGCCCTAAGGAAGTCATGGTGCGCCTTGCCGCAACCGGATTGTGCCATTCTGATTTGTCCATGATGGAAGGGAAAGGGAATGTGACCTTCCCGATCGTTTTTGGCCATGAGGGATTCGGCGAAGTGGTCGCCTGTGGCGAGGGGGTGACCGAATTTGAAGTTGGCGACACGGTTATTCCTTATCTGATTCCAGATTGCGGAGAATGCTTTTTTTGCAAATCCGGCAGAACCAATCTGTGTGTGCAGTTCGGGGCGCGACGTCAGTCGCCATGGACGCCGTTTTCCCTGGATGGGAAGCCAATCGCGACATTCATGGGACTTGGCACATTTGCCGAAATTACTGTTGTCAAAGAAGACATGCTGACCAAGGTGGACAGTAAGGCCCCGGCCGACTATGCCTGCTGCATTGGCTGTGGCGTGACAACTGGTATTGGCGCTGCACTCAACACAGCCCAGGTGAAGCCAGGGTCAACTGTAGGTGTCTTCGGCGTAGGTGGCGTTGGGTTAAGCGTTGTCCAAGGCGCGCGGCTTGCAGGCGCCGGCCGCATCATTGCCATTGACATGAATCCAGCGAAGGAAGAAGTTGCGCGCAGGATGGGCGCAACCGACTTCGTCAATGCGAAAGAAGTGGACAACCTGGTATCGCATCTGTTCCAGATGACTGGAATGGGCCTGGATTACGCGTTCGAATGTGTCGGCTCGCCTAAACTGATGGCATTGGCTCTGGAGGCGACCAATCCGGCATGGGGACTGGCGGTCAATATCGGAGTTGTGGAAGCAGGAAAAGAGCTCACCACACTGCCAAATACGCTTGTTACTGGACGTCGCTGGACCGGTTCCCTCATGGGCGGCGCAAAGCGTCAGGATGTATCCCGCTACGTCGACATGTTCATGCGCGGTGAGATAAAACTGGATGATCTCGTCTCGCACAGGCTGGATCTGGAAGAGATTAATCATGGCTTTGACATGATGCGCAGCGGCGAATCGGTGCGTTCCGTGATCATGTATTGAAATACCGATCGCTGGCTTCTCTGAACAAGATGAGGTTTGATCACTTTCGAAAAAGGAATTACAGTGAAATACGCAAACAAATTGCTGATTGACGGCGAATTGGTCGGTACTGCTAAAGGTAAAACATTTGATGTCGAAGACCCGGCGACCGGGCAGGTAATCGCTCAGGCGCCTGCAGGCGATGCAGAAGACATTGACCGTGCTGTGCGCGCCGCGCGTCACTGTTTCGACTCCGGTGCCTGGACGAGCTACACGGCGGCAGATAGAGCTGCAACCATGTGGAAACTGTCTGATACCGTTGCGGCCAATATCGACCAGCTTTCGGAGTTGGAGGTTATCGACAACGGCATGCCTCTGGTGTTCGCACGTGCAAGCCTCAATAGTGCCATCAATGGCCTGCGTTACTATGCGGGCATGTGCACAAAGCTTAATGGTATTACCAGTAATATTTCTGGAGGCGGGCGGCAGATGCATGCGTATACCCAGCGGGATCCGGTCGGAGTGGTCGGTGCAATCACGCCCTGGAATGCGCCGCTGGCTACCTTGATTAACAAGATTGCTCCGGCCATTGCCGCTGGTTGTGCCCTTGTATGTAAACCCGCGGAACAGACGCCGCTGACTTCACTCCGTTTTGCAGAGCTGATCGCTGCGTCCGGCCTGCCACGTGGGCTAATCAATATCGTCACTGGCCTTGGCTCGGTTGCCGGCGCGGCAATAGCAAATCATCCAGGCGTGGATAAAGTTACTTTTACGGGGTCCACTGAGGTCGGCAAGGGGCTGGTTCAGGCTGCGTCGGGCAACCTCAAGCGGCTGACGCTGGAGCTGGGCGGCAAGTCCCCGGTTTTCCTGTTTGACGATGCGGATCTTGAGCGTGCTATTCCTGCTTGTATTATGGCCATTTTTGCGAACAGCGGCCAGGTGTGCTTTGCAGGATCACGTCTGTACGTACAGCGTCGAATCTTTGATGAGGTGGTCAACCGCATTGCCAAGGCAGCAAAAGAAATGCGTTTGGGCAGCGGGCTTGACGCCGCGACGCAGCTGGGTCCGCTGGTGTCACAAAAACAGATGGCACGCGTCCTGAGTTACATAGAGAGTGGTATCACGGAAGGTGCTGAATTGTTAAGTGGTGGCGCCAGGTTCGGAGACAAAGGCTATTTTGTCGAACCGACCGTATTTGCCAACCAGAATGCGCAGGATATTCGTATTGTGCGCGAGGAGATTTTTGGCCCCGTTCTGGTTGCCATGCCATTTGATAACCTGGATGACGTCGCCCATATAGCCAATAGTTCTCCGTACGGCCTCGGAGCGGGAATCTTTTCATCCAATGTGTCGACTGTACATAAAGCCGCACAAATTATCCGGGCAGGGAATATCTGGATTAACTGCTACGGCATTCTTGATAAGTCCATGCCGTTTGGCGGCTTCCGTCAATCCGGCTGGGGGCGCGAACATGGTATTGAAGGGATTGAGCCTTATCTTGAGACAAAATCTGTCTACACAATGCTGGGATAAGTAGCTGGTAGTTGCGATGCGTATGGAGAATAAGCCTGCATGGATTCTGAATGCAGGCTTATTTTCGTGCTCTTTGTGAACTTTTAGCTGCTTGTTTTATTTGTACCGTAGTAGGAAGTCTCATCGTACCTGATCAGATGTCGTTCCAATGTTGAACGGAAGGTTATCGCACGAAACCGACGGCGATAATGCTGAGGTACGGAAAAAGAAATAATCGAATTGCGCCATAACATAATTAACTAGGTTGACTAAGTGGTGTATATGGCGTAAAGTTATTCATGCATTGTTGCATGTTTGTTTTTAAGAAAGGGTTCAAATGCCGAATATTACTTTTATCCTTGCAAATGGGGAACTCAAGAAAGTTGCGGTAGCAGCGGGTGTTTCGCTGATGAAAGCTGCAATTGATGGCGGCACCGGGGGCCTCGATGCCGAATGCGGCGGCTGCCTGACGTGTGCGACCTGTCATGTATATATTGACGGACCTTTGGTCGACAAGATTCCGGCACCGAGCGAAGAAGAGAATGTCATGCTGGAAGGTGCCGCAGTTCACGTGAGGCCGACTAGCCGACTGAGTTGCCAGGTGGTTCTTAGCGATGAGCTGGATGGTCTTGTTGTAGAACTACCAAAGTCGCAATACTGAGCCGTCATTATTAATTCTTTGCGCGAGAAGCGGTCATGGATACATACGACGTATTGGTTGTTGGGGCTGGTCATGGCGGGGCGCAGATTGTTGCAAGTCTACGTCAGCAAGGATTCAAGGGTTCCATCGGTATGATTGGTGACGAGGTCGATGCGCCTTACGAGCGTCCGCCATTGTCAAAAGCTTATCTGGCCGGGGAGACTTCCGTGGACCAACTCTTGTTGCGCCCTCAGGCATTCTGGATAGAGCAAGAAATTGCTTTAAAGACTGGATTGCGCGTGACGTCAGTCGATGCGCAAGCGCACCAGGTGCGCTGTGCTAGTGGCGAACAATTCGGGTACAGGCATTTGGTTTGGGCAACGGGCGGGCAACCCAGGCGGCTTGTCTGCAAGGGTTCCGATCTGGCCGGCATCCATGTCGTACGCACACGTGCTCAGGTAGATGCCATGCGGGATGAGGTTGTCCACGCAAAGAATGTCGTGATCATCGGCGGCGGATACATCGGGTTGGAAACAGCGGCTATTCTCGCTAAGGCAGGAAAATCGGTGTGTGTCATTGAGGCGCAGGATCGCGTGCTTGCGCGGGTAACCTCCCCCGTCGTTTCGGCTTTTTACGAGGAAGAGCACCGGCGGCATGGCGTAAGAATCCTCACAAAGACATCGATCGAATCGCTGCTTGGTGACAAAGGACGTATCGCTGGTGTGCTTTTGTCGAACGGAGAAGTATTGCCGGCAGATATGGCGGTCGTTGGAATTGGTTTAATACCTGAAGTTTCCGCGCTGATGGATGCTGGTGCGGTCTGTACCAATGGCGTCGATATTGATGCACAGTGCAGAACGACGCTCCTGGATGTGTATGCGTTGGGTGACTGTGTAAACTATGTCAATGCCTTTGCCGATGGCGCAAGAGTGAGGCTGGAGTCGGTTCAAAACGCCAACGATCAGGCAAAAGTCGTAGCGACAAACATCATTGGCATAGCGCAGGCTTCTTATTCTGCCGTACCTTGGTTTTGGTCGAATCAATACGATCTCAAGCTGCAGACCGTCGGATTAAATATAGGGTATGACCAAACCGTGGTTCGTGGCAATCCTGATAATCGCAGCTTCAGCGTGGTCTATCTACGCAAGGGCAAGATTATTGCGCTCGACTGCATCAATGCGGCTCGTGATTTTGTTTTCGGAAAGAAGCTCGTCGCTCAGGGCGTTGTCGCGACTGCTGCGCAACTTGAGGATGTGCATGTCGACCTGAATAGCCTTGCAGCGAGTGCGGCAAGCGCGACGGTGGGAGTGCTGTAGCTGAGATAGGCAATTAGCGTCAGCAGATCCGGATCAATAATAAGTTTAAGGAACGACATGTACCAAGGTCACGCGCTACGCGTAATTAATCTGTTTGATGGTCTGGTAGAACTATGCTTTGATCGCACCCATAGCGCGGTTAACAAGTTCGATATGCAAACGGTAGCCGAGTTGAAAGAAGCGACTGACGCGATACGCAAGGCAAACGGTATTCGCGGCATTTTGGTGTCGAGCGCCAAAGAAAATTTCATAGTTGGTGCCGATATCTTCGAGTTTCCGCCTTTGTTCGCCGGCCAAGCCTCGAAGCTCGCTGAGCTTAATTGCAGTCAGAACGCCGTATTTTGCGGCTTCGAGGATTTGGCCGTCCCAATCGTCACGGCAATCAACGGACTTGCCCTGGGTGGTGGGTTCGAAATGGCACTGGCGTCGGACTACCGAGTGATCGCGGAGTCAGCCAAGGTGGGTTTGCCGGAAGTTGGCCTGGGTATTATCCCGGGCTATGGAGGCACGGTGCGCTTGCCCCGACTTGCAGGTGCAAAAACTGCCATTGAATGGATTGTGACTTGCAAACAGCAGGGCGCTGAAACCGCGCTTCGTACCGGCGTGGCCGATCGGTCGGTACCGATCACATTACTAAGAGAAGCGGCTTTGGCGCTGTTGGTGCGGGTTGCGGAAAGTGGAGAATGGAGAGCGAAGCGGGCCGCGCGCTTCGGTCCGGTAACGTCAGAGGCCACTGCTGCCGTTTTCGACCTGGCCAAAACTACCGCAGCAAAGGGTACCCGTCATTATCCTGCAAAATTGGCTGTTGTCGAATTGATTGAACGCGGCATTAACATGTCACGCAATGATGCGCTCATGCTGGAAAACGAGACTTTTGTCCGTGTTGCGACAACGGGCACCGCCCAGGCATTGACGCAAATCTTTATCAATGAGCAAGCTATCAAGAAAAAGGGCAAAGGCTATACGACAATTGCATGCAAAGTCGAACGAGCCGGAGTGCTCGGAGCTGGCATCATGGGTGGCGGTATTGCCTATACGTCTGCTGTACGTGGCGTTCCGGTCGTCATGAAAGATATCGCCCAAGGCGCACTGGACCTGGGTATTGGTGAGGCGCGCAGGCTGCTTGCGAAGCAAGTCACCCAAGGTCGTATAGGCCAGTCCCGGGCTGACGCTGTACTGTCCTCTATTGAACCTACGCTTGAATTCAATGGTTTCGATTCCGTGGATGTGGTTGTGGAAGCAATCGTTGAAAACCTGAATGTCAAAAAGAGTGTTCTGGCCGACGTGGAGCGTCGAGTCCAGCCAAGTACCGTGATTGCTACCAATACGTCTTCGCTGTCAGTTGCGGAACTCGGTACGGCGCTGGTTCGGCCGGAAAATTTCGTCGGCATGCACTTTTTTAATCCGGTGGCCGCCATGCCCCTGGTCGAGGTCATCAAGGGACCGAAGACCTGTGATGAAGCTGCGGCAAGGATTGCTGGATATGCCATGGCGATGGGGAAAACGCCTGTGGTAGTCAAGGATTGCCCGGGATTTTTGGTCAATCGCATCCTGACCACTCAGTTCGTCTCATTTGTGACACTCCTCCGCGATGGCGCCGATTTCCGGCGCATCGACCAGGTCATGGAAGACTTTGGCTGGCCGATGGGTCCTGCCTATCTTCAGGATGTGATTGGGATGGATACCAGCAATCACGTCATCGAGGTCATTACTGCGGGTTACGGCGACCGCATGAAAATCGGTTTTCGGCATGCTGTTGCCGTCATGGCGGAGCAAAAGCGCTATGGACAGAAATCTGGCGCTGGATTTTATCGTTATGAGGCCGATGCGAATGGTCGTTTGCAAAAACATCTTGCAGCTGACAGCTATGCGCTTCTGGCAGAGATTCAGCCACTTGGTCAACGTGACTTTAGTGACGAAGAAATCATTGACCGCATGATGTTGCCAATGGTGATAGAGGCGGCGCTCTGTCTTGAAGAGGGTATTGCCGAATCAGCAGCCGAAATCGACATGAGCCTGGTGCTCGGAATTGGCTTCCCACGGCATTTTGGCGGCGCCCTTAAATACGCCGATCTGGTTGGACTAGAACGCATACTTGAAAAATGTGCTGCATATGCCAGCTTGGGTGGTTGTTATGCACCGACGGAGCGCATGCGCGAGATGGCGCGCCTTGGCAAGCGCTTCCATCTATTATGACGTCTGGCAATATTTAAGCATTGGTCAAGATAATCGAGTAATTTGTTTTTTACGTGGACAGATGTCTCACATCCCTTCTCCTTTGGGGTGCTTTCGCGGGCCACTCTGGTGGTCCGCTTTTTTATTCGCAGGAGTGTCACATGAAAGTTTTAGTTCCAGTCAAACGCGTGGTCGACTACAACGTCAAGGTGCGCGTCAAGTCCGATGGCTCGGGCGTCGAACTCGCCAACGTCAAGATGAGCATGAATCCCTTCGATGAAATCGCCGTCGAGGAAGCCATGCGCCTGAAAGAAGCCGGCAAGGCGACTGAAGTCATCGTCGTGTCCTGCGGTGTTGCGCAATGCCAGGAAACCCTGCGCACTGCCATGGCGATTGGCGCCGATCGCGCCATCCTGGTGGAAACCGATGCCGAGTTGCAGCCGCTGGCCGTGGCCAAGCTCTTGAAAGCCCTGGCCGACAAGGAGCAACCGCAACTGATCATCCTCGGCAAGCAAGCCATCGATGACGACAATAACCAGACTGGCCAGATGCTCGCCGCCCTGCTGGGCTGGGGCCAAGCCACCTTCGCCTCGAAGGTCGTGATCGAAGGCGATAAGGCGATTGTCACCCGTGAAGTCGATGGCGGCTTGGAAACCGTGTCGCTGGCCCTGCCGGCCATTGTCACCACCGACCTGCGCCTGAACGAGCCGCGCTACGTGACCTTGCCCAACATCATGAAGGCCAAGAAAAAGACCCTGGACGTGGTCAAGCCGGCCGATCTGGGGGTGGATGTGGCGCCAAGGTTGAAGACCCTGAAAGTGGTCGAGCCAGCCAAGCGCTCCGCCGGCATCATCGTGCCGGACGTGGCCACGCTGGTCGCCAAGCTGAAGAACGAATCCAAGGTCATTTAGCCCGCGTCATTTAGTTCTCTTCGCACTGCACAGGAACCATGGTCATGGAAAACATTCACCAGCCCACCAAAGAGCAAATCCGGGAATGGCTTGCCAACCGGCGCAAAAGCCCGGCGCCGCTGCCCGATGCCAGGCAGATCCGGCACCAGCTGGACTGGAAGCAGGTCGACCATGCCGATGAGTATCCCATTCAACAAGCCGCCTGAGCACCCGCGTCAATCTCGCTCAGACCAAACATTTCATCAGGAAAATCATGACTGCACTCGTCATTGCCGAACACGATAATGTTTCTCTCAAGGGCAGCACCGCCCATACCGTCACCGCTGCCCTCCAGTGCGGTGGCGACGTCCACGTCCTCATTGCTGGCCACCATTGTGGTGCTGCTGCCGCCGCTGCCGCCCAGCTGGCTGGCGTCAGTAAAGTGCTGGTGGCCGATGCCGCGCACTTTGCCGATGGCCTGGCCGAGAATATTGCCGCGCAAGCCCTCGCCCTGGCGAAAGACTATGCGCACATCCTCGCCCCCGCCACCGCCTATGGCAAGAACATTGCCCCGCGCGTGGCGGCCAAACTGGATGTGGGCCAGATTTCCGAAATCACCAAAGTCGATGCGCCCGACACGTTCGAGCGGCCGATCTATGCCGGCAATGCGATTGCCACTGTGCAATCGATCGATCCGATCAAGGTCATTACCGTGCGCACCACCGGCTTTGACTCCGCAGCGGCTGGCGGCAATGCTGCTATCGAAGCCATTCCGGCCGTGGCTGATTTCGGCAAGTCGGCGTTCATCTCGCGCGCAGTGGCGAAATCCGACCGTCCTGAACTGACCGCCGCCAAGGTGATCGTCTCGGGTGGCCGTGGCATGGGTTCGGGTGAAAGCTTCAAGATCCTCGAACCGCTGGCCGACAAGCTCAATGCCGCCATGGGCGCTTCGCGCGCCGCGGTGGACGCCGGCTATGTGCCTAACGACTGGCAGGTGGGCCAGACCGGCAAGATCGTCGCACCGCAGCTGTATATCGCGGTGGGCATTTCGGGCGCCATCCAGCATCTGGCCGGCATGAAGGATTCGAAGGTGATCGTGGCCATCAACAAGGATGCCGAAGCGCCGATCTTCAGCGTGGCCGACTATGGCATCGTGGGCGACCTGTTCGAGATCGTGCCGCAGCTGGTCTCGGCATTGAATTGAGGATGTAAATTAATAGTCCCTCGACACCTCTGTCTGAAAGTGTGCTGGATGACGGAGGGAGAATATGCATGAAGAAGCGGGACGTAAATTCTCGCATGAGGCGTTGGAAGAACTGCGAATTAATGCTGTTCGAGTAGCCAAAGTACGGAAGATGAGGTGGCTTGACGCTTGCGCTCGATTCCCGCCGATGGCGCATGCGTGATGACGCCTGACATTGATAGCGTTATCCGGGAGAGGGCGATGGCTCAGACAGAGCGTACGGTGTTCGCGTAATTGCAGGAGCTCTCGCTTCGCGTCACTTCATCATATACCGCATTACACCATTGGCGTCGGTCAGCCGGGTAATCTCTCTACGAGCTAATAAATAGTTCAGATGCGCCAGCGCTTCGCCTGTGGCTAATCCAAGCTCCTCACCGCTGTCGTTGATTTTGCGCGCGAATAGTGCGCCGAAGACGTCGACGACCCGTAGCGGTTCTGACAAACTTTGGCGCAGTCTGCTCAAGGAGTTTTGGTGGCCAGCTGTCATTCGGTCGAGCCGGGCATGCAGGCCCAGGAAGGGCTCTCCGTGGGCTGGCAGCACAAGCAGTTCGTTGCTAAGGGTCTTGCGCAGGCTGGCCACAGATGTCAGCCAGTCATTAAGTGGATTGGCTTCAGGTTCAGAGGGAAAAACTGAAACATTCGACGAGATGCGTGGTAGAACCTGATCGCCCGAGATCAGCAGGGATTGCTCTTCGTTGAGCAGGCACACATGCTCAGGTGAATGGCCTCGACCGATAATGACACGCCAATTCGAGCGTCCGAACTGAATGCAGTCGCCGTCGCTTAGCCGCATGAAGCTGTCAGGGAGTACATGCATATGCCGACCGAAGCCACCGAAACGCGCCCGGTAACGGTCCAATGCATCCTCCGCCCATCCGGCCGCGCGGTAAAAACGCACGGCGTCGTCGGGCGCTTCGCGGCCGGTGTCAGCCGCTAGAACACGGCAGGTGAGATATTCAAGCCGTGCCATCCATAATCGACAGCCAAATTTTCGCGTCAACCAGCCCGCCATGCCGACATGGTCGGGATGCATGTGGGTCACCAATACGCGTGTGACGCGTGCGCCTTGTGTAGTGGCCGCCAGCGGACCATGCGGCGACAGTACCTTGCACCACGCTTCCGTGGCCTCGGATGTCATGATGCCGGTGTCGACAATCGCCCAACCTAGACCATGATCATCTTCATCGGCGATCGCCCATACGTTGATGTGATCGAGTGCGAATGGCAACGGCATGCGCAACCATAAGACTCCCGGCGCGACTTCAATCGCTTCGCCAACAGCCGGAGGTGCACCGATGGGATATTTCAGTCCCAGGGTCAGGTCCGGCCGGCCATCTGAAGTAGCCGGCTGGCTTGGTAGCACCGGATGTCCACTTGTTTGCTGCTGTTGAGGAACAAAAGTCATAAGCTAAGAATCTTTCTGGCAGTTATCCGACAATACAGGATATGAATTCGATCCCCGTTGCTTCAACGCGGTAGTCCCAATCCCACCGTAGCAATGATGTTGCGCTGGATTTCGTTGGTACCGCCACCCACGACGTACATGATAGCCAGGCGCAATGCCCTCTCGAACAGTCCGTCACCAATGCTGCCTGGAGAACCGTGTGACAGAAGAGCGCCTGTGCCGAACAAATCCATTGCGCATTCGGCGATGCGTTCCATCAGTTCACCTGTCACGCACTTTGACATTGATGCCTCTGCGATCGGTACCTTACCGAGACTCACCAGCTGTACGTTGCGCACTGCAAGCATGCGTGCCGCCTCAATCTGGGCGGCCAGGCTGCCGATGCGGTGACGTACCAATGAGTCCTCGGCCATGGGCTGTCCTCGACGCTGCCTGGCCTTGATGGCCACAAGCAGCTGATCGAACTGGGCCTGCACCGAAGCTACGGCGGCACCCATGAGGATGCGCTCATGCGCCAGCGCCGCAGTAATGATTTGCCAGCCGCCATGCAGCTTGCCGACGAGCGCATCTGCATCAACATGCACGTCGTCGTAGAACACTGCGCACGCCGTGCCACCATGCATTGCACGCATCGGACGTACGGAAATGCCAGGCGAATCCTTGGGGACGATGAATACGCTGATGCCGCGATGACCTGGCTGCTCCGGATCCGTGCGAACCGCCAACCATATATGGCTGGCATCTTCGGCCATGGTTGTGAACAGCTTGGATCCGTTGATGATCCAGCCGTCGCCCTCAGGTATTGCGCGGGTACGCAGCGAGGCCAAGTCCGAGCCAGATTCTGGTTCAGAGTAGCCCAGGCAGAAGCTAACTTCGTGCTTGAGGATGCGAGGAATGAAGTGCTGTACCTGCGCAGGGGTTCCGAATTTCAGCAGTGCTGGTCCGATGATTGTCTCGGTGGCGCGTAGCAAGCCTAATGAAATACCATGGTAGGCAATCTCCTCAGCGAAGACGAACTGCTCGGCAACTGATCGTTCTTGTCCGCCAGATGTTTTCGGCCATCCCAATCCGATCCAGCCCCGTTCGATCAAACCTTTCGAAATTGCTTGAGTGGCCAGCTGATCTGCTCCAGATCCGTGGTTCAATTGGGGTTGTATATTTAATGTGCGTGCCCAGGCCCGGACTTCGGCACGGAATGTATCGGCCTCCGGGCTCAGATGAATATCTGGCAAGCCCCCACGTTCGAGCGCGGCTTCGGCCAGAAGATTACAAGCACGATCAAGCCCGCCGAGTGCCACCATGTCTGCATGTACGCGACGAAGATGCCGCGGAGCCTCATGTTCCTCGAAATAGCCCACTCCTGCAAATACATGATGCGCTTCCAGCGTGACCCGACGCATAGCCGGTCCGGCATAGGCCTGGGCACAGGCAATCTGTATCTCTGCATCCATGTCGCCACGCTTGACCGCAGCGACCGCGCGTTCGATCAAGAGAGTAGAAGCATCGAGCAGCGTCGCAGCGTCTGCCAGCTTATGCTGAATGGCTTGGAAGCGACCGATTGGCTGGCCAAACTGTACCCGTGTCTTGGCCCATTCAACGGCCAGTTCAAACGTCCGGCGTGCTGCCCCCAATGCTCTCATGAGAAGCCCCAATCGCATTAGCAAGCCGACCGAGGAGTCATAGGGAACGACGGTTGCCGGCACGCTTTCAAAATGCAGGCGATGCAGGACGGGCACGGCATAGCCAGGCGTCGCCACGTGCGTTAGCCCGGCCGCTGTTGCACTCACCAAGGCGGCACGGGCGGCGTCTTCATCAATCACCAGGAAATCGGTAGCGAGTTGGATACCTTCTACGAAGTCGATTTGTCCGGATAGGTGTGTTTTACCCAACTCGGTTTGCCATGTGAGCGCTGCATTCTGTCCGTCCGATGTTGCAATTGCCACTGCAACAGCAGCCTGTCCAGTGGTCAATGCACTAGCGACACGGTGCAGTTCCGTACAGTCATGTTGCTTTTTAGCAATCTTGTGCAGTGTGTACGATTCGACCAGCGGCAGGGGACATGCTGCACGTCCCAGCTCTTCGATTAGCAGCATCAGTTCATCCAGGCCGCCGAGTTCGGCGTCATCCCCAATGGCAAGCCAGCCCTGCCGTGCAACTTGTTGCCATGCGCTTCCCAGTTTCGAATCTGTCTGTGCCCATGCCACAGCTTGTTCTGGCGGCCATTCCTGCGTCAGTAACCGACGGGCGGCATCGCGCAGGGCGTCAAGGTGTTCTTGACATGGCGTGCTGTTAGGGGATGCCGACATACTTAATCCTCAACTTGTTCATTGAGAAACATCAGGGCCTCAGCGAAATCGTTCTTGAAGCTGCGCATCACTTCGCTGGCCGAGGTAATGCTATGCACCAGACCAACACCCTGGCCGACCCAATAGCTCAACAGCTCCATTGCTTTCGGATTGCCAGCTTCGGCTGCGCGTTCTATCTTGCGGAATGCTGGCGACGCGAGCAGGCTCATTACTGGCATTGGCAAAGTCCCCGGGCTATCGGAACCGTGCCAGGCGTCATGCCAGGCCGAATGCAGCTGGCGCGATGGCTTGCCAGTGCGGGCCGTCGAGCGGATCGTATCGCGCGAGGTGGCGGCCAACATCTTCTCTTGGAACGCTGGCGACGTTTCGGCTTCCGTGGTCGCGAGCCACACCGAGCCAGTCCATGCACCGGCTGCACCCATGGCCATGCAGCCTGCCATTTGCCGGCCGTTCATGATGCCGCCTGCGGCCAGTACTGGAACTTTTCGTACAGCTTCCACCGCCTCGATGACTTCAGGAACCAGCACCAGGGTCGATACTTCGCCACAGTGTCCACCCGCCTCGGTGCCTTGGGCGACGATCATGTCCACACCCGCAGCAACCTGTCGCAGGGCATGTTCCTTGGCCCCGACCAGTGCCGCGACGGGCACCCCATGCGCGCGCGCGCGTTCGATCATGGAAGGCGGTGCAATGCCCAAAGCATTGGCAATGAGGCGGATAGGGTGGCGAAACGCCACATCCATCAATGCTTCGCCAATTTCGGGCATCATGCCAGGCAAGGACTGCGGCAAGAGATCTGCCGGCTCGACCTGGATGTCATGTTGTCGGAGCAGCTCGACGGCAAAGGCCAGATGCTTTTGCGGCACTTGGGCGGCAAGGAAATCCAGCGTCAAGGGCTTGCCGGTAGGGAGTGCCTGATGCTCGGGCACCAGAATGTCTACACCATAGGGACGCCCGTCAATGTGCTGATCGATCCAGCGGAGTTCGAGTTCAAGCTGCTCCGGGGTAAAGCTGCTGCCCCCTAATACGCCGAAGCCACCGGCCCGGCTGACGGCTACGACAACGTCACGGCAATGTGTAAACGCAAACAGGGGGAATTCGCAACCGACCAACTTACATGCAGTATTATTCAACATGGATATGCCTTTATATTTGGACTGAGAGTAAGGCAATGTTGCAGTCGATATGCTGCTCTGTGAAGGACAATTGGTGACAAAAAATATCGCACAAACGATACGGCGAGACGAATATCATGCAAACGATTAGTAACTTCCTGGTCAGTGAACCATCGAGTGCACCGGCGCAAGTCCGACCGGGGAAAGGGAAGAATTTCGCTGATCACGCAGTGCGTGTACTCAGAGCCGGAGCGCGCAGCCGGATTCGCCTTGTGGACTGTCTTGCTGCAGCGGGCGTGGCACTGCCGGCGCAAGACGCCAGCGAGGACAATGAATCGATCCTGCAAGCCCTGGCGCGGAGCTTCATCAGTCAACAGGAATGCTCGCGCCTGCTCAATAGCATCAAGGAGGCCTTGAATGACGAATGTTATGGCCTATGTGCTCACCCATGCCGCCGCGGCACATTTGCTTTTGCGGTCGAGATGGCCCTGCGCAGCGATACCCTGACCGGTGCTGTAGATGTATTTTTTCGATTCTATGGCGTTGTGACTGAGGATCTGTATTTCGAGAAAGTAGTGGTAGGCGATGACGTTGAATTGCGAGTAAGCCTCAACCAGCCCGAACTGGACCCCGACGGGATATTGTGCGACTACTGGCTCGTCAGCCTGCACCTGCTGCTGAGCTGGATGGCTGGATACATGTTTCCTGTAAAGCGGGTTGATATGACCCTGGACCAGGCATCCCTCAATGGTTGCCTCAGTCCCTTCCTCCGCGGTGAGTGTCGAACTGGCCAGACACAGAATGCTTTGGTGTTTAGCCGTAAGTACCTGACACTGCCAGTGATTCGCACACTAGCCGAGCTTCAGGAGCATCTGGCCCTGCTCGCTCTCGGCGTCCCGCAGTGGCCGAAAAGTTCCCCTGGATGGAGTTCTCGTGTGCGTGCGGTTCTGCGTCAAAGCTTGTCACAACGATTGCATTGGCCTTCGCAAGATGAGGTCTGCCGGGATTTGGGTGTGACGTCGCAGACCTTGCGGCGTCACCTGCGAAGTGAAGGCGCCATCTATCAGGCGCTGAGCGACGAATTGCGACGCGATCTGGCGATTGAAAAATTATGTCTTCAACGCATGCCGGTTGCTGAAGTGGCCGCACAACTGGGGTATGCGGAGCCACGCTCGTTCAGTCGAGCGTTCAAACAGTGGACCCAGATGTCCCCCAGTACGTATCAACGGCGGCGCGAAAAGACCTAGCGTGACGCAGGTCCCCAATGACGCCCACTTAAGCATGCGTCCGGGCCTGATCTGCTAGTGTCAAGACTGAAAACCTCGCGCTGCTTCTTTGGCGCGAAGTTTTCAGCCGTTCTCCGAAAGACTCTTGGCGGCTCGCAAACTAATTCATATGTTTGACTACGCCTGGGATGTCGGTTCTGATGCACTCCAAGTGGCCAGCGCATCGAGCGCCTCGATTTTGTCGGCATTAATGGACAAGGGGTTGATTTCCAGTGAAGCCAACTCTGGGCCAAGGGCAATTGCCGCGCGCCCGACAGCCGCGACTACGACCGATAGGGCGGCCAGATCGACCGGTGGCGCGCCCCGATATCCCGTCAGCAACCGTTGCGCTTTCAATTCGCCGAACATTTCCAGTACCTCGTCGGGAGTCACCGGAAGCAGGCGCAACGCGGTGTCGTCGAGTGCCTCGATCCAGATTCCTCCAAGGCCAACCGCGATGGCCAACCCAAAGGAGGGGTCACGGACGATGCCGATAAACAGCTCGGTACCTTGGCTGCGCATCGGAGAAACGATGATGCCGTCAATGCGAGCATGGGGAGCGGCGCCTCCTACATTGCGCATAATCGTGTCGTAGCCATCTGCAGCCGCGGCGCCGCCGTCCACATTCAGCATGACGCCGCCGACCTCGGTTTTGTGTGCAATATCGGGCGAAAGGATCTTGAGTACAACGACCCCGTTCATTTCCTGGGCGGCGCTTGCCGCTTCTTCTCGGGAGCGCACCACCCGAGCAGGAATCACTGGTACACCGTGACTTTGCAAGTACTCGAGCGTTTCGCGCTCTGAGCGGGGACGATTAATTCCCGCAATCGGCTTAACGGTTGTACTGGTACCGGTCCGAGCAGTTCGCATCCGATCGGACCATTGGTATGCGCTACCGATGGCTTTCATCGCCGCGTCCATCCCGGGAACGAGGATTGGTACCGCGTGCTTTTTCAGCAATTCGCGCGCGTATTCTGTCGTATCTTTCATTGTTTGTTCGATCAACAGCGTCGGACACTTCGCCGTGGCCAGGCCGGCCAGCGATCGATCAAGCATGGTCAGTGTGAAGGAGTTTGTCTGCGCGGGCGTGCTCGCCATATCGAAAGTACAGGCCAGTAGGCCTACGTCAGGATCGGCGGCTAGTGCTGTCAGCACGTTCTCCAGGATCTCGGGCTTGACCAGTGCAGCGCCGGTCACATCCAGCGGGTTGTGGGCGGCGCCAAAGTCCGCCACTACGTCTTTCAGCCGTTCCATGGTCCGTGGTGCGAAGCGCGTGAACCGAATTCCTGCACTACTTCCGGCATCGGCCATGATTTCGCAGGCCCCGCCGGAGATGGACGCTACGGCGAATCCCTTTTGTTCCAGGGGGCCGACGTGTGCTATGACCGAAGCTGTGATCAGCAATTGTTCCAATGAATACACCCGGACCAGGCCGTATTGTCGGCACACCGCATTAAACACACGATCGTCGCCGACCAATGCCCCGGTATGCGCTTGCGCAACTTCTGCAGTAAGTTCGCTGGTGCCGACTTTGAGGATGATGATCGCTTTTTTCAATGCCAGTGCGCGTTGCGCTGCTGCAAGAAAGCTTTCTGGCCGCCTGATTGATTCGGCAAATATCGCGACCGCGCGCACCTCAGGCTGCTCAATCATATATTCGAGCACTTCGGTTAAGTCGATACAAGCCTCGTTACCCATGGCCACAACATGGCTCAGAGCGATGTTTTGGCGATAAGCCTGTTTCGTCAAGAGGCCGGCTGTAGCGCCACTCTGGCTGATCAGCGCCACCTTTCCATTGGGTAGGATTGGCAAATCCAGGGACATTGCCGAAAGTGCACAGCTATCTGTCAGGCTGATGCTGCCCAGGCTGTTCGGTCCCAGTAACTTCAAGCCGCGTGCGGCGGCGCGATCAAAGATACGTTTCTGTTCCGCCGCACCTGCAGGGCCGGTTTCTGCAAAGCCGGAGCTGACCACAACGCCATGCATGATACCTGCATCAGCCATGTCTTCCAGAGCGTCTTCCAAGGCTGCTGCCGGTACGGCTAAAAACGCTGCGTCTACCGGCTCACCGATGTTCCGGCACGAAGTGAAAGTCGCCTGGCCCATCACTTCGGCGCCGCGCTTGTTTACCAAATGCACCTTGCCGCTGAAACCCACCGACTTTAGGGTTCGGATGACCATGCCGGACCAGGGGTTGTTGTCGGATGCGCCGATGATCACGACGCTGCGCGGGTTGAATAAGCGCGAAAGGGGACAGCTAACAGTCATGGAGATTCCTCTCGAAATTAAATGTTGGAGCTAAGGTGATGCTTGACAATTGAATTTTATAATAGAATACTTCGATAACCTAGTGATTTACGTATATATGTATTTTTTATGTTCTGTGAAATCTGGTGAATCTGCCTGTTTGCGATTCTGGCGTGAGGAGTTGCTGCAAATTGAAGATCCGCGACAGGCATAACTTGATCAATTAAAGGGAATGAATATGAGCGTCAGTTCGAACACACCTATTATCGTGGGCGTTGGCCAGTGCACCAATCGTCTCGACGCTGCTGATTATCAAGCATTGTCTGCAGTGGAACTGGCAGTGCATGCCTCCAGAGAGGCTTTTGCAGATGCGTTGTCACTGGAAAAATTGAAACCGTTTCTGGATACGATTGTCACCACACGAACGTTCGAGGATTCTATACCTGCGCGTGCCCAGCCTTTTGGTAAAAGTAACAATTTTCCACGCTCGATCGCGCAGCGTCTTGGTTTGGTGCCGCGTACCGCTGTGTGGGACCGGGCGGGTGGCGACACGCCCCAGCGCTTAATCAACGAGTTTTGCGAGAAGGTGGCCGCCGGCGAGGCGCGTATGGTACTGCTGGCTGGCGCTGAAAATATTTCCAGTGCACGCGCTCTGGTCGCAGCAGGCAAGACGGCTGACTGGTCGGAGGCGGTGGAAGGCGAGGTTGAGGATCGGGGCATGGGATTGAAGGGCATGTTTACGATGCATACGAGGATACACAAACTGGCAGGTGCGCCGCCGTCATATGGACTACTGGAGAATGCAAGGCGGGGCCGGCTCGGGATGACGCGCGAGGCTTACGCTGACGAGATGGGCCGGTTGTTTTCGCCTTTTTCGGCGGTCGCGGCCGAGCATCCTTGCGCTGCATTTTCCGTTCAGCGTTACAGCGTCGCCGATCTGACCACGGTCACAGAACGTAATCGCATGATTGCAGACCCTTATCCACAGCGACTGGTCGCGCGTGATCAAGTCAACCAGGGGGCGGCGTTACTGATTACCACAGTCGGTTTGGCGCGTGAGCTCGGCATCCCGGAAGACAAATGGGTTTTTCTGCATGGCTACAGTGATCTGGCAGAACGTGATCTGCTCGAGCGCCAGGATTTAAGCCAGTCTCCGGCGGCGCAAATGGCGAGCAAGGCTGCTTTGGGTGCAGCTGGGATCGGCGTTGACAAGGTAAGGTGGTTTGACTTTTATAGCTGTTTTCCAATTGCTGTCTTTAATGTCGCCTGCGACGGACTGGGGTTGGCTGCTGATGACAAACGTGGCCTCACGGTGACTGGCGGGCATCCATTTTTCGGCGGCCCGGGCAATAACTATTCGACGCACGCGGTGGCAACAATGGTCGAGAAGTTGCGCCGATCGCCTGGACAATACGGGTTTATCGGCGCCAATGGCGGCGTACTCTCGAAGTATTCGGTTGGCATTTACTCCACTCAACCCAAGAACTGGAAAACCTTTGACAGCCGAGTTCTGCAAGAGGAGATCGATAACCTCCCGGCGCCGGAGTTGTGCATGGAACCGGAAGGCCCGGGCACGATCGAGACCTACACTACGGTGTACGAGAAGGGGCAACCTGCCTATTCTATCGTCGTGGGCCGGTTGGAAAAGAATGGCGCGCGATTCCTTGCAACCACCCAAGATGATGACAGAGATACGGTAGGGCGGATGCTTGAGGTTGATCCGCTTGGCAGCAGAATTTTCGTGACCTCCACAGCACATGGCAATCGATTCACTTTCAGCGAGCAACGGCTTGCGCAGTTGTTTCCGAAGTGCCCGCCGGTATTCCGGGAGCAGTACGAATTTTGCCTCGTCGAACGAAAGGGCCACCTGCTAGAAGTGACCATTAATCGCCCGGAAGCGCGCAATAGCTTGCATCCGATGGCCAACGACGAGCTGGCAGCAATTTTTGACGCCTACGAGGCGGATACTGACTTGTGGGTAGCGATCATCACGGGCGCAGGCACAGAGGCTTTTTGTGCCGGAGCAGATTTGAAGTACAACGCCAGCGGAAAATCTTCCTGGCTGCCGAAAACCGGCTTTGGCGGCTTGACAAACCGGGTGCGCAGCAAGCCCGTCATCGCCGCGGTGAATGGTTTCGCGATGGGTGGTGGAACGGAAATTAGCCTGGCCTGTGACATCATCGTGGCTGATGCGACTGCTCAGTTTGCGCTTAGCGAAGTGCGGGTAGGACTCTTTGCCGGTGCCGGGGGGGTGGTGCGGTTGCCACGACAGATTCCGGTGAAGATCGCGAATGAATTGATCTTGACCGGGCGAAAATTCTCGGCTGAGATTGCACTTCAGTGGGGAATGGTGAACCGGATTGAAGCCGCGGGCCAGGCGTTGCCAGGCGCGCGTACCCTCGCGGCCGAGATCCTCGAAGCATCGCCGACCTCGGTGCGTCTGTCGATGAAGGCCATGCGCGATGCCGGGAAATGGGCTTCGGCGGATGAAGCCATGCAGTATCGTGATCCAAAGCTTATCGATGAGTTGATTGCCAGTGATGATTACTTTGAGGGGCCTTCTGCATTCGCACAGAAACGCAAGCCAGTGTGGAAGAACCGATGAACGGCAGGCTAACGCGAAGTGAATGAGTGCATGGTTTTGGCAAAACGCCATGAAAGCTGATGCGCTGTGTTACTTCGCGTTACAAAAGCGTCGCCATGGCTAGCGGGTGGGATAGCAAAGTTCAAGAAATATTTGGGACGATTTGCATGGAGTGAAGGTCCAGATCGAAGACCTGTGGTTGATCTACCAGATGAATCCTGACGCATCCTCCGTGAAGTTTAAGAACGGCCACACCACCGAAAGTATTTATTTTTTAGATACAAACCAAGTATTGACGGCACGCATCGAATCCGACTTTCCGCCTGTGATCCATGCCATGGTCTATTGAAATCCTGGGGTAAACGATGGGAAAAAAAACTGCGGCGATCGTTGGATTTAGCGAATGGAAACCGCAGAAAAAATGGCCTACATCGATGTTTTCTCTCGAAGCAATGGCGCAACTCGCAGCGGAAACATTGGCCGACGCAAAGTTTGAAAAGCACGAAATCGACGGCATTGTCATCGGTGGAGTACCGGAGTCGCCGGTGTTCGCGCCGTCAGCCGTTGCCGAATATCTCAACCTTCAAACGTCATTCAATGAAATAGTCGATCTTGGCGGCGCCTCTCCAGCCGGGATGATCTGGCGCGCGGCCGCAGCCATTGAAGTCGGTGTCTGTGAAAGCGTTCTTGTGCTATGTCCTGGCGTGCCTTCACCTTCTTATCGGGATGCGAAATCAAAGCTTTTGCCGACGATGATCTACATGGGTGGTGACGCTTGGGGTTCGCCGCAATCGCAATGGGAAATTCCGGTAGGACTCGTTGCCGCAGTCCCAAGTTATGCGATGGCGGCACAACGTTACCGTGCTATATACGGCTACGATGAAGAAATTCTCGCGAAGATTTCGGTGCAACATCGCGATAATGCACAGGCAAATCCCAACGCCATTTTCTACGGCAAGCCGATTACCGTCGACGATGTAATGATTTCACGTTACGTTGCCGACCCGATCAAATTGCTGGAAATCGTCATGCCTTGCGATGGCGGTGGCGCAATGCTGATCACATCCGCCGAGCGTGCTACACGTACACCCCATCGTCCGACGTTTGTCAGTGGTTATGGCGAATTCATGACGCACAAAAGCATCACCAATATGCCGGATTTTCTGCACTCGCCGCTCGCTGCTGCATCGGAGCGGGCGTTCCGCATGGCGGGAATGCGGCGCGAAGAAATAGATCTCGCATGTCTTTATGACAGCTTTACGATTACGGTCCTGCTCGCAATTGAGGGTGCCGGGTTTTGCAAACCGGGGCAAGGCCAGGCGTTCGTTCGCGAGCACGATCTGCGTTATCACGGTGACTGGCCGCTGAACACGCACGGCGGACAACTGAGCTTCGGACAACCGCGTCTCGCAGGCGGGCTGTCGCATTTCATCGAGGCAACGCGCCAAATACAGGGACGCGCTGATGCGCGCCAGATCGCGCACTGTGATCGTGCGTTCTGTAGTGGGTCGGGTGGTATGTTGTCCGAACAGATTGCTGTCATTCTGGAAGGGGCATGATGCTGGCTTACGCTGAAAACGGCCGTCCGTTACCGTTGGTTGCGCCCATCTCGCAACCATTTTTCGATGCAGCACGCGAACAAAAGCTGTTGTTGCAGAAATGTCCGCGCGATGGTTTCTTTTTTTATCCGCGCAGCCACTGTCCGCACTGTCTCAAGACTGACTGGTCCTGGCAACCGGCGCGAGCCAGCGGCAAGGTTTATTCGTTCACTATCGAACGCATGGGGCAAGACCCCAGCCAACGCGCACGCATTCCGTTCGTAATTGCGGTGGTCGATCTTGATGAGGGAGTGCGCATAATCGGCAATATCGTCGATTGCGCGCATGAGGATGTTCGCGTCAGTATGGCGGTCAATGTGTGTTTTGAAATTATCGATAATATGCCGTTGACCTGTTTTCGATCGGTGTCAGCCACGTAAGTGGCGCGGCTGACACTGGCCCGCGCACTCAGGAGTCTCTGTGGAAGCGGCTTAAGCGAAGATTACATTGGCGAAGAAACTCTTTGCGTCTTGGATTTTCGATCAGTCTGAGCAAGGGGACTCTCAATGCGCCACCCATTTTGCTTGTCTTTTTAAAAAAATAAATTAGTGGCACTAAGTTATAGACGTTTATTATGAGGTGCGTGTACTATCTGTAAAAAATTATGCAAACAAGCTGCGCTGAAAGTTGGCATGGCTTTTCAGCAGGACGGGGTGCCAATTTCCCCATGAAAAGCTAGAGATTATATTAAGAGAGAGACAAAGCATGAGTGGACAAAAGATGAGTGCGCGGATGTGGCTGATGCTGTTTGCGATCGGTACCGCCGAGTTGGCTGGCGCGTTCGAAACCGGCATGATCTACACCGCATTGGCGGTGTTTCTCAAGGAATTCGGTGATCCGATCGGGGTGGGCTGGTTATTGACAGGCTACTTGCTGGTTGGCGGGGCAACAGTTGCGATCTGTAGCCGTCTGGGTGACATCTACGGACGTCGTCGCGTAGTGCTGATCATGTTGGCGATATGCGCGATCGGGTCTTTGGTTAGTGCCTTCGCGACGAGCCTGACGTGGGTAATCGTCGGGCGGTGTTTGCAGGGCATGGCTGCACCGATCTTGCCCTTGTGTTACGGGCTGGCGCGTGAACACATGCCGCCTGCACGCGTGCCGCTGGCGATTGGCGTGATCGGCGGCACCGCCGCTGCCGGGGTTGGTGCCGGCATTCTTCTGGGCGGCGTCATCGTCGATAACTTTTCCTGGCATGCGCTGTTTTATTGGAGTACGGCCATCGTCATCGTGGGATGGCTGGTGGTTTTCACCATTCTGCCGCCGTCGCAACGCCAGCCAAGTACCAAGCCACTCGATGTGGTTGGTGCGCTGTTGTTCGCGCCGGCGGTGGCTGCGCTGCTGTTCGCCGTGTCCAAGGGGGCGGCATGGGGGTGGTTCGATGCACGTACGCTTGGCTTGGCGTTCGGCGCCCTGGCCGTGCTGTCCTACTGGGTTTATTATGAATTGCAGCAGGAAGAGCCGATGATTGATGTGCGCTTGCTGGCCAATCGCCAGATCCTGCTTGCCAACATCTGCATGGGGTTAGCCGCGTTTGGCGCCATGCAAGCCCAAGTGATCAGTTTGTTGCTGCAGCAGCCTACCTGGACCTTGGTGGGACTGGGTGCGTCTGCTACCTTGGCCGGCGCACTCAAGGTGCCCGGAAACATTGCTGGTTCGCTTAGTTCACCGGTGAGCGGCTGGGTGGCTTCCAAGTACGGTGGCCGCATGGCCATGATGGTCGGCGCATTGATCTGTGCTGTTGGATGGACCGCACTGACCTTTGACCACAGCCAGTTGTGGATCGTTGCAGCTACAGTGCTCATCACAGGATCGGGCATCGTCTTTCTGTTTGCAGCCATACCGAACGTGATTGTCGAAGTATGTCCCAAGGAACGTACCAGCGAAGCCACCGGATTGTCGGTCGTGGTTCGCACCACCTTCCATGCCGCCGGGGGGCAAATCCTCGCCGTCGTGATGGCCAGTTCTACCATCACGGACCCCGCTCGCGGCAAGGGCGTTTTTCCGACAGAACAAGCGTACACCACAGTCTTTGTAGTGATAGCGTTGTGTTGCTGGTTGTGTGTGCTGATCGCTTACATGTTGCCGCACCGCGCCCGGGCGCCGCTTGTTTTGCAGTCGGCCAGCAACCCATAGGAGCCACGCGATGTCTTTGTTGATCCGCTCACCCAATCCTGACGTGATCGACCCGTTGTCCTGGAAAGAGGCTATCGCGTCCTTGATGCCCGATCTCGACATATGCGTCTGGCCCGATACCGGCGACTTGGAGCGGGTCGAGTGTTTCCTGGGACAGCGTGCTGAAGCCGCGTTATTCAAATCCATGACGCAGATAAAGTTCATGCAGCAATTCGCCGCTGGTGCCGATTACGCCTTGTCGGATCCGGCGATACCGCCAGGGTTGCTGGTGTCGCGCATGGTCGATCCGGCAATGGCGAATACCATGTCGCTGTTTGTTCTGGCAGCAGTGCTGCGCTACCACAGGCAGCTTGATGCTTATCAGCGACAGCAGGTGTCCCATGTCTGGAAGCGGCTGCAGGTCCCGTGCGCGCAGGACCGCACGGTCGGCGTCATGGGCCTGGGTGCGCTGGGTGGTGACCTCTGCAGCAAGCTGGTGGCGCTTGGCTTTAAGGTCGCCGGTTGGAGCCGAACGGATAAATCTCTGCCCGGCGTAAAAATTTATCAGGGCCCGTCGAGTTTGGACGCCTTCCTGAAATGCAGCGAGATCCTGGTCTGTCTGTTACCGTTGACGCAGGCAACACGTGGCATCCTGAACCGTGAAAATTTGGCGAAAATGCCGCATGGCAGCTATCTGATCAACGTCGCACGTGGTGAACACCATGTGGTAGACGACGTGCTGGCTGCGCTCGACAGCGGGCAGTTGGCGGGTGCCACCATCGATGTTCATGCCCATGACCCAAATCCACCGGCTGACGAAAGCCCGCTGTGGGATCATCCGCGCGTTGCTGTAACACCTCATGTCGCAACGCTGTCATCGCCTACCTCGGCGGCGGCCTATGTGGTCGAGAACATCCGGCGCGTACGTGCGGGCCTCAAGCCATTGAACGTGATCGACCGCGTGAATGGTTACTGAACCAAGTCCAAGCTGACCGCACCAACCATCACGAATCGCTGAAACTACTGTACTGCCGCTGCTCGATGGCATGCTGTGCCTTGCCGGTCGACGTGGCCGTCTGCTTTTAATGCGTGGCTTCAAACCATCCGAACTGGGGGCTATGGCACGGTGAATAATTCATCTGCAACGTAGCGTTGATGGCTGCTGCAATGGCCAATCACGCGGCTGACAGCCGTTGGGCTTCTTATGGCCTTCTAATTTAAATAGTATAACTTAGGTATACTAGTTGACATTGTAAATTTTTTTGTCGATACTAAACATGTCAATTGTGATGTGAAAGTGGCGATGCTGGCGGATGCGTGCTGGAGTTTTTCGGTGCCATGCTGACGAGTCGCCGGTGACAAAAATTAATAGACTCGAGGCGCTCAGGCAGCCTCCAATTACTTTGTGGAGATATCATGGAAATACCAACCATCGCCGCGCTGACCGAGCGGCCTCCTCACGTATCTTCGATCCTCGTGAAGCGTGAAGTTCGAGTGTTTCTGGGAAAATGGATTTCGCGCATCCCCGAGTTTCGCATCAAGCCTGAAACCAAGACGCAGCAATCGGTAGGCATGGCAAGCCAAGTTTCGGAGCTCCGGTTGTCCTGGGAGCTTTCAAAATGAAGAAAATGGATCTGGAAGGGCAAGTAGCTCTTGTGACTGGGGCTAGCTATGGCCTCGGACGCGCCATTACCGAAGAGTTGATTGCGCGAGGTGCCGCCGTCATGCTGACGGACATTGACCCGCGTCTGGAAACGACGACAGCCGAGCTAAAGGCGAATGGCCATCGCGTTGCGCAAGCCTCCTTAAATGTGCTTGAGCGCGACTCGATTTTCGCGGCAGTTGCGGCTGCCGTTCGCGAATTTGGCCGACTCGATATCTTCGTAAACAACGCCGGCTGGTCTAAGTCGATGAACTTCATCAAGGACATTACGCCGGAGGAGTGGGATCTCTACATGAATATCAATGTAAGAGGTAATCTCTTTTGTATTCAGGCAGCCTCCGAGGCTATGGCTGCATCAGGACGCGGCGGTCGCTATGTTGCCATCGCATCGACAGCGGCAGTCAAACCTTACAAACGTGCTGCTGCTTATTGCACAAGCAAGTCGGCGATCCCCATGCTGGTAAAGGCTGCCGCCCTGGAGCTTGCGGAGCATCGCATCACCGTGAATTGCGTCGCGCCGGGTCCGACAACGACCGAAACAAACTTGATGCACTCTTCCGGTACCCTCGATCCGGCGGTCGGGGAAGAGAAGCGTCGCAGGCAGGCACTGATTCCTCTTGGCATCAATGCGCCGGAAGACATCGCTACTGCTGTAGCATTTTTCTCCTCGCCAGCTGCGGGCCACGTTACAGGCCAGATGCTGGTGGTTGAAGGCGGCGGGCAGTTAATCTGATGGTTACGACGCTTTCTCTCGAGCTGTTTTCACTAGCCGGAAAAGTTGCCGTTGTCACAGGCGCTGGCGCCGGGATCGGCAAGGGCGTGGCAAGGCTTTTTGCAAAAGCCGGGGCTACGCTGGTCATCGCGGACCGCGACCTTGCTGCGGCCGAACTGGTTGCAGCCGAACTGCGGGCAAAAGATCGTGCTGCAATTGCACTCTGCTTCGATCTTGCTGACGAGGCCAGTGTCACCCGGTTGTTTGATGAGGTCGAACGCTCCTTTCACACTGTCGACATCCTGGTGAATAACGCCGGAATCTACCCGAAGTTCCCATTGGATTCGCTCACGCATGCGCAGTGGCTGGAGATGCAGGAAGTCAATGTCTGGGGATGTTTCGTTTGCATGCGAGAAGCCGCACGCCGCATGCGCACGGGCGGCAAGGGCGGCCGAATCATCAATATTTCGTCAGTCGGAGCGGCCCGCACTGCCGTCCATCATCAAGTGGCTTATAACGCATCAAAAGCGGCGCTTGATTCGATGACCATGTCTGCCGCGCTTGAGTATGCCCCGGATGGCATCCTCGTGAATTCGGTGCTGCCAGGTGCTGTAAAGCCTTTGGACCCACGTCCTAAGGCGTACTCGCATGTAAGTCCTACTGGCCCCTTGATGGCGCCCGGCCGGATTCTTTTGGGGCGGGCGGCAGATGCGGCAGAAGTCGCCGGACCAATACTCATGTTGGCTAGCGCAGCCGGTGGATACATCACTGGACAGACAATCACCATAGATGGCGGATTTTCAATTTCATGAAAACTGAAGGAGCTAAACATGTTACGCGCACCGTATAGGATATCGATTTACCATAACTGGGCAATTCAGCTGCAGTTGCTGCTTGATTGGGAAGATGCCGCGCGTCTGGCCTTCGAGGAAGCCTTTGAAGCCGGCATTATCGATCGGCCCGTCGAGCTGGTTTCGCGCGAAGTTTGGGGCGCTCCCAACGGCTCTGCGCTCGAAGTTGGCGCTGCCATGCGAGATATCGTCGCAAATGATCGCGTGCATGCGATGATCGGATTGGCAATGACTGAAGATTGTGCAGTTCTGCGCCAGGAAATTAATGAAAAGATGAAAATTCCGGTCCTCACATTTGCTGCGACAACCGGTTTTGATGGGGAGTATTGTTTTTCGGCTCCCTGTGGCACATTCATGGACGAAGCGCCAGTTATCGCCGCTTTTATCAAGTCTCAGGGGTTCGAGCGCTTTGCGATGATTCACGATACCTCTTTCCAGGGGGAAGAGTACGGGGAAGCATTGCGTGCAAGTGCCCGGCACGCAAATCTGGAAATTGCCTGCTGCGAAAGCATTAACTCTGTCGCTCCGGAAGCCGAGGTCATCGAAAAGCTGCAGCTTGCGAAAGCCGCTGGTGTGGAAGCGTTTGCGTATGTCGGCGTTGGTATGCAGTTCAAGCAACTTGCGGCGGCGTTCCGGAAATTGGACTGGAATCCAAAACTGCGCATGACTGGGCTGACATTTTGTGGTGCCAATCCGGGTTTTGACGGCCCAACTCAGTACGAAGGATGGTATGGCTTGGATCAATACCACGAAGGTAATGAAACTCTGATGAAAATGGCGGTTGCATTTCAAAAGCGCTTTGGGCGTGATGGATCCCATATGTGGGCAGCGCATGGTTACGATGAGGGGCGCGTCATGGCACTTGCCCTGGGTAATGCCAGCCCGCCGTCTCGCGCGGGCATACGCGCGGCAATGGAAAAGATCCGGATGTTGCCTGCGGCCGTCGGCTGCCCCGGCAACCATATCAGTTATGGCCCATACGACCACCGCGGATACAAAGGCGATTATTTCACCATTCGACGCATTAATGAGGGGCGAAATGAACTTGTCGGCGTGCCTTCCCAATTTCTCGCTTCGCTGTAAGGAGTATTCATGAGTAATCAAAAACAACATCAAGGCAATAGCCGCCATTCTGTCATTACTCCCTATCAGGTTGGCATGTTGATGGACCGGAGTGATGCTGCCCATCAGGACTTGCACGATGCAGTAATGCTGGCTCTCGAAGAAAGCCGTGATATGGGCGAGCTCGACAGGCCCGTGAAACTCGTTGTGCGTGACGTCAATGGCGCTCCGGATGGCTCGGTTCTGGATGCGGAAGCGGCTTGGCGTGAACTCAATGATGGCGGCATGATGATGGCAATGATCGGTCCGTTCGATGAGGATAATGGTGGGACTGTCCGTGATCTCATCGAAGCGCACGCCATACCTACGCTGACTTACTGCGCAAGCGATGCCATGACTGGGAAATACTGCTTTCAGCTGCCGCTTGGACATCCGGCTGACATTTCGCACCGCCTGCTTCGTCACGCGCGTAGCCTGGGGCATGCAAAAGTCGTTTTGGTACGCGAAACCGGGCCGCGCGGCGCAACCATTGAAGCAGCTTTCCGGCAGGCGGCCGCTCAGGACTGCTTTGAGGATGTTGAGGTGGCCGAGTACGGGAAGAAGCTTGCTGCGCGTCTGGCCTTGTTTGGCTCTCGCGGTGCCGAAGTGCTGATTTATCTTGGGGGCGAACACCATGCCGAGATCAATGAAGTGCTTGCTTCCATCGGCTGGAATCCGTTACGGCTTACAGGACTGGAACTTGCCAAACGCCATCCCGTGTTTGGCAAAGCGTCATCGCTGGAAGGCTGGGGCGGCGTCGAGGCAGTACACCCGGAGAACAAGGTGTTTCAACGCTTCGTGCAAGCGTTTGAATCGCGCTATGGACGCAAGGCGGATCACGCGTATGCTGCGGTCGGCTACGACATTGGGCGAATGATCGCGGCAACGCTTGCTACAGTGCGGCCACCTTCGCCTGAAGGGGTGCGATCCGGCCTGGATCAGGTTCGCATGATGCTGTCGGCAGTTGGCGTTCCTGGCACTGTCATCAGTTTCGCCCGTTACGATCATCGCGGATTTAAAGGTGACCCATATTTGTTGGCATAGTCCTACAGAGAAGTATTATTGCCAAGTAATAGATGGCTTGCCTCGGCGAGGCAGGCTTGGATCATTTTCCTGTACCGAGAACCCGGCCATGCTTGGCCGGTTCTTCGGTGCAGGATTGCCGTAATCGTCAAGCTGCATCCGGTATTGCCTGAATTTTTACATTCCTACATACGCAGGGCGGCTTTTTGACGATAGTCGCCAGGCGTGTCTCCCGTCCATTGCCGGAAAGCTCTGGTAAAGCTCTTGTCGCTGGAAAAGCCGACGGATAAAGCGATTTGTTTGATTGGTTTATTAGTGCTGCACAGCAGCTTGATTGCACGCTCGCGGCGCACCTCATCCTTGATGTTTTGGAGTGAAGTGCCTTCTTCACGCAGTTGCCGGTACATGGTTCTGGATGAAACATGAAGCAGTCGCGCAACGGCGTCAGCATCATCGCTATCTATTGTGGTGTCGCTCATTAATTTGCGTACCCGTTGCACCAGCAGGCGATCACGGCGGTATGGCAGGATGGAAAGCGGAAGGGGGCGCTGCAGCATCACGCGCAGTGCGTTCTCATCTCGCTGATGTGCCAAGGTTAAATACTTGGCATCGAAGCTGAAGCAGGCGCGCGGCGCATTGAACTGGACCGGCCCTGCGAATAATAACGGATAAATATCGCCATGAAGCGGTCGGTCGAATGGCATGCTTGTCTGTAGCAACGGCATGCGCGAATCGATGGCCCAGCAGGCATAGCCATGAACGAATCGCAGGTAAGAAAGCAGGCAAAGTTCGCGCATGTCGCCAAAGTCCTGATTTTCAAGCACCGAAACAGTCGCGACCCGATCCGAAGACACAATTAATGTCATTTCGATATCTTCGGTGATCAATAAGTGATGGCGAAACCAACGCCGAAGGGCAACGCCCAGATTGGGGGAAGACAAGGATGCACGGCAAAGCATTCCGTAGGTTCCCCAAGGAAGTTTGCGGGCAAACCAGCCAAGCGTTTCGTCGTTCAACTGCCGCATGGCACCTTCGGTGAAAATTTCCAGCTGCCTTGCAGTTATTCTGCCATTCCGCTCGCCTAGCAGTTCTGGCTGAATTTGTGCATGTTTCAGCATCTCGTCTGGGTCGACGCCATACTTTTTATAGGCAAGAAGAATGGCATTAACAAAGGCTATGGGACTGGTCGCTGTCATGCCTCGAACCTTCGCTAGTTTCTTTTGCGTCACGATGACTGAATATTTTAATGGCAGGATTTGTCACCATTATGGCGGCAAATGCGCCTCTTGGACAATTATTCTCTTACCTAGGAAAACACATGTGGTCAGTCGCAGCCATGGGGCTGCTGCCGGTAGCATTGGGAGGATATTGTGCAAGTCAATTTTGATTTCAAGGGTCAGCATATTTTCGTATTCGGCGGCACCACCGGCATTAACTTTGGTATCGCACAAGCCTTTGCACGGCAAGGGGCGGATGTAACCGTCGCCAGTCGTAAGCCAGAGAATGTTGATGCAGCGTGTACTGAACTGGCGAAATTTGGCGGCCGTGTGCATGGTGTGTGTGCCGACGTGCGCGATTTCGATGCGGTGGGTTGGGCGTTTGCGGATGCTGTTGATCGATTCGGTCCAATCGACGCGCTGGTCTCCGGCGCTGCGGGCAACTTCCTTTGCGAAGCAAAGGATATGTCCTCCAATGGCTTTAAAGTCGTGATTGACATCGATCTGATTGGGACCTTTCATGTGCTGCGCCAGGCTTATGCGCATCTGCGCAAGCCTGGTGCGTCCGTGATTAACATTACTGCACCCCAGTCTTTTGTTCCCATGCGATTTCAAGCGCATGCTGGCGCTGCCAAGGCGGGTGTCGACCAATTGACGCGCATTCTGGCCCTCGAATGGGGCAGCGAAGGTATCCGTATCAATTCGATTTCGCCCGGTCCGATTGATGGTACCGAAGGTTTTCGGCGGCTCATGTCGCGCAATCCAGAAGAGCGCGCCGCGGCATTGGCAGCTGTGCCGGTCCAGCGTTTCGGTACGCTGGATGATATTGCCAATCTCGCCCTTTTTCTTGCATCGCCCTACGCCAGCTTTGTTTCTGGCGCACTGATTCCATGCGATGGCGGTGGCGCGCTTGAAAGCGTCAAGCCAGCGCTCGAGGCGGCTGGCTATGCCGCCGTTGCTGAACAGCAAAAAGCTTAGGCCGTTCAACGGCCCTTTGGGTGAAAAACTTAACCTGTCTGTTACTGGAGCACCATCGTGAAAGAAGCTGTCATTGTCTCTACTGCGCGTACGCCGATTGGCAAGGCGTTTCGTGGGGCGCTTAACAACACAAAATCGCCGACGCTGATGGCGCATGCGATGAAGCATGCTGTGTCGCGCTCAGGCATTGAGCCTGACCGGATTGATGATGTCATTATTGGCACCGTCCTGACCGCTGGAACTGCCGGTTCAAATATTGCGCGCAATGCCGTCTTAGCCGCCGGTTTTCCCGGCAGTGTCAGTGGCCAGACTGTCGACCGGCAATGCGCTTCCGGCTTGATGGCGATTGCGACCGCTGCCAAACAGATTTTGGTCGATGGTATGGAAGTGGTCGTTGCCGGTGGTCAGGAAAACATTTCGGCGGTTCAGCAGCGCTACGCCGAATGGGTCAATGCAGAAGCGGACCAGAACGTCGCCCTGAAGCATCCCCATGCTTACATGTCCATGCTTGATACGGCAGAGTATGTATCAGACAAGTATCAAATTTCACGTGAGGCGCAGGACCGTTACGCGCTTTTGTCGCAGCAACGCACTGCCCAAGCACAAGCTGCAGGCCGGTTTGACGCTGAAATTGTGCCGTTGACGACGACGATGCTGGTCAAAGACAAGCAAAGTGGCGCAGTCGCTTATCGAGAAGTGACGTTGCAGAGCGATGAAGGCAACCGACCTGACACGACCTTGGCATCGCTGGCTGCACTTTCCCCTGTGATCGCGGGGGGAGTAGTTACTGCAGGTAATGCAAGCCAGCTTTCTGATGGTGCGAGCGCCTGTGTGCTCATGAGTTCAACATTGGCTGAGAAAACTGGCTTAGCGCCCTTGGGGATTTACCGTGGCATGGCAGTAGCTGGTTGTCCGCCGGAAGAGATGGGACTTGGGCCACTCTATGCGATTCCAAAATTATTAAAGCTTCATGGCTTAAAAGTTCAAGATATTGGACTTTGGGAGCTCAACGAAGCGTTTGCGTGCCAGGCACTGTATTGCCGTGACAAGCTTGAGATTGATCCTGCAATCTACAACGTCAATGGCGGTGGCATTTCCATTGGCCATCCCTATGGCATGAGCGGATCACGGCTTACTGGTCATGCCTTAATCGAAGGTAAGCGACGCGGTGTTCGTTATGTTGTCGTCACGATGTGTGTGGGGGGCGGCATGGGCGCCGCTGCACTGTTCGAAGTCGCTTAGGCGCGGATGAGATGGTGCCAATTCATGTGGCAACACAGAAGTTGTTAGCAACAATAAGAATTGGCTTGCCGGCTTTGGTTAGTTAATTAGTGCACGGCTTGGGTATTTGAATCCAGATAAACCTTTCGTTGCCATCGAAATTATTAAGTTAATAAAGAGATCGACATGAGAATTGGCATACCCGCCGAGACGCGGCCCGGGGAAACCCGGGTTGCGGCCACGCCCGAGACCGTCAAGAAACTGGCGGCCAGCCACGCCGTCATCGTGCAATCCGGCGCCGGCATTGCGGCCAGCATCCCCGATGCCGCCTACCTTGCCGCCGGCGCCACGATCGGCACGGCAATAGAGGCCTTCGCCTGCGACCTGGTATTGAAAGTGCGCGCCCCGTCGGCTGACGAGCGCGCGCAGATTCGGCCTGGCACGGTCGTCATCGGCATGCTCAACCCGTTCGATGCCGACAACACCGCCGCCATGGCCGCACAAGGACTCACCGCCTTTGCCCTGGAAGCCGCGCCGCGCATCACCCGGGCGCAATCGCTCGACGTGCTGTCCTCGCAAGCCAATATCGCCGGCTACAAGGCCGTCATGCTGGCTGCCAACACTTACCAGCGCTTCATGCCCATGCTGATGACCGCCGCCGGCACCGTGAAAGCGGCGCGCGTGCTGATCATGGGCGTGGGCGTGGCCGGCCTGCAAGCCATTGCCACCGCCAAGCGCCTGGGGGCGGTCATCGAAGCTTCCGACGTGCGTCCGCCCGTGAAGGAACAGGTCGAGTCGCTCGGCGCCAAATTCATCGACGTGCCCTATCTCACCGACGAAGAGCGCGAAATCGCCCAGGGCGTGGGCGGCTATGCCCGGCCCATGCCGGCTGCCTGGCTGGCGCGCCAGGCCGAACTGGTCCATGCGCGCGCCGCCCAGGCCGACATCATCATCACCACGGCGCTCATTCCCGGCCGCCGCGCCCCCGTCCTGATCAGCGAAGACACGGTCAAGGCCATGAAGCCGGGCTCGGTCATCGTCGACATGGCGGTGGAGCAGGGCGGCAATTGCCCCCTGTCGGAACTGGGCAAGACCGTCACCAAACATGGCGTGCATATCATCGGCGAAGCCAACCTGGCTTGCCTGGTGGCCGCCGATGCCTCGGCCCTGTATGCCCGCAATGTGCTCGATTTCCTCAAACTGATCATCGACCCGGCAGGCCAACTGGCCATTCCCGCCGACGATGAAATCATTGCCGCCACGCTCTTGTGCCATGGCGGCGCCACCTTGCGCAAGGCCGCCTGAAGGAGAAGCTCATGGAAGTCAGTCACACCCTCATCAACCTGATCATTTTCGTGCTGGCCATCTACGTCGGCTACCACGTGGTCTGGACCGTCACCCCGGCACTGCATACGCCCTTGATGGCGGTGACCAATGCCATTTCCGCCATCATCATCGTCGGCGCCATGCTGGCGGCAGGCCTGACCGAAGGCATCGTCGGCCAGGCCATGGGCACGCTCGCCGTGGCCCTGGCGGCTGTCAATGTCTTTGGCGGCTTCCTGGTGACCCAGCGCATGCTGGAAATGTTCCGCAAGAAAGAACCGAAAGTCGCCGCCAAGGCGGCAAATGCAGCTGGTACGCCAGCCCTGGCCAAGCAAGGGAGTGCAGCATGAACATGGCCTTTGTCAGCATGAACCTGGTGACGCTGTTTTACCTGGTCGCCTCAGTCTGTTTCATCCAGGCCCTCAAGGGCTTGTCGCACCCGGCCACAGCCCGGCGCGGCAACGCCTTCGGCATGAGCGGCATGGCCATTGCCACCCTGACCACGCTGGCCCTGATCGTCAAGCTGCAGGGCGAAGCCAGTAATGGCAGCCTGGGCTTTGGCCTGGTGCTGGCCGGGGTGATTGTCGGCGGCGGCATTGGCGCGCTCCTGGCAAAACGGGTCGAGATGACCAAGATGCCTGAACTCGTCGCCGCCATGCATTCCCTGATTGGTCTGGCCGCGGTGTGCATTGCGGTGGCCGTGGTGGCCGAGCCCTGGGTCTTCAACATCACCACACGCGAAGCCCCCATTCCCTTCGGTAACCGCCTGGAACTGTTCATCGGCACCTTCGTCGGCGCGGTGACCTTCTCGGGGTCGGTGATTGCCTTCGGCAAGCTCTCGGGCAAGTACAAGTTCCGCCTGTTCCAGGGCGCGCCGGTCAGCTTCAGGGGCCAGCACATCCTCAATCTGCTCCTGGCGCTGGCGATGGTGATCCTGGGCCTGGCGTTCTGTTTCGCCCCGGGCACCGAACCGGCCTGGACGCCGTTCCTGATCATGGCGGCGATTGCCTTCGTGCTGGGCGTGCTGATCATCATTCCCATTGGCGGCGCCGACATGCCGGTGGTGGTGTCGATGCTGAACAGCTATTCGGGCTGGGCGGCGGCGGGCATCGGCTTTTCGTTGAACAATGCCATGCTGATCATTGCCGGCTCACTCGTGGGGTCAAGCGGTGCGATCCTGTCGTACATCATGTGCAAGGCGATGAACCGCTCGTTCTTCAATGTGATTCTCGGCGGCTTTGGCGGCGAGGCGGCCGCCGCGACTGCCGGTGGCGCGCAGGCGCAGCGTCCGGTGAAGTCCGGTTCGGCTGACGATGCGGCCTTCCTGATGGGCAATGCGGAAACCGTCATCATCGTCCCGGGCTATGGCTTGGCGGTGGCGCGGGCCCAGCATGCCCTGAAGGAATTGACCGAGAAGCTCAGCCACAAGGGCGTCACGGTGAAATATGCGATCCATCCGGTGGCCGGGCGCATGCCGGGGCACATGAATGTGCTGCTGGCCGAAGCCGAAGTGCCGTATGACCAGGTCTTCGAGATGGAAGACATCAACAGCGAATTCGGCCAGGCCGATGTGGTGCTGGTCTTGGGCGCCAATGACGTGGTCAATCCGGCGGCGAAAGATCCGAAGTCACCCATTGCCGGCATGCCGATCCTGGAAGCGTTCAAGGCCAAGACCGTGATCGTCAACAAGCGTTCGATGGCGGCGGGGTATGCGGGGCTGGACAATGAACTGTTTTACATGGACAAGACCATGATGGTGTTCGGCGATGCCAAGAAAGTCATCGAAGACATGGTCAAGGCGGTGGAGTAATCCGCCCCTTTTTATTTACGGCAGTAATACAGAATTATTGACAGATAAATATCGCCAAATTGGTGTTTGTAAATATAGATTTTTGCTTTATTTGCAAGCGCCGAAAAGAGTACGGAAAACTTTACATCATCAATTCATACGACAGCAATAAAAATCATGACGAATCCAATTATTAATTTTCCGTCCCTGACTTTCGATCATGGCGAAGACATCGCCGCACTGCGTGAAGCCGTGCAGCAATTCGCGCAAGCCGAAATCGCCCCGCGTGCAGCGGAAATCGACCGCAGCGACCAGTTCCCCATGGACCTGTGGAAGAAATTCGGCGACCTCGGTGTGCTGGGCATCACGGTGGAAGAGGAATATGGCGGCAGCGCCATGGGTTACCTTACCCATATCGTCGCCATGGAAGAAATTTCGCGGGCCTCGGCCTCGGTCGGCCTGTCCTATGGCGCGCATTCGAACCTGTGCGTGAACCAGATCCGCCGCAATGGCACGCATGCGCAGAAACTGAAATATCTGCCGAAATTGATTTCCGGCGATTTCATTGGTGCGCTGGCCATGTCGGAGCCCAATGCCGGTTCGGATGTGGTCAGCATGAAGCTGCGCGCCGATAAAAAAGGCGACCGTTATGTCTTGAACGGCAACAAGATGTGGATCACCAACGGTCCCGATGCCGATGTCCTGGTGGTCTATGCCAAGACCGATCCGGAAGCCGGTCCACGCGGCATCACTGCTTTCCTGATTGAAAAGGGATTCAAGGGCTTTTCGATCGCGCAAAAGCTCGACAAGCTGGGCATGCGCGGCTCGCATACGGGCGAGCTGGTATTCCAGGATTGCGAAGTGCCAGAGGAAAACATCATCGGTGGCCTGGGCAAGGGCGTCAATGTGCTGATGTCCGGGCTCGATTCCGAGCGTGCCGTGCTGTCGGGCGGGCCGCTAGGCATCATGGCCGCCTGCATGGATGTGGTGATTCCCTACATTCACGACCGTAAGCAGTTCGGCCAGTCGATCGGCGAGTTCCAGCTCATGCAAGGCAAGATCGCCGACATGTATTCGACCATGATGGCCTGTAAGGCGTACGTCTATGCGGTCGGCCAGGCGTGCGACCGCGCCAGGACGCCGGAAGCCGTGCGCGCGCTGCGCAAGGATGCTGCCGGCGCGATTCTGTACAGCGCCGAGAAGGCGACCTGGATGGCGGGAGAAACCATTCAGGCGCTGGGTGGCAATGGCTATATCAATGAATACCCGGCCGGACGCCTGTGGCGCGACGCCAAGCTATATGAGATCGGCGCGGGCACCAGCGAAATCCGCCGCATGCTGATCGGCCGCGAATTGTTCGGCGAAACAGCGTAATTCAGTTTCTCCACCACTTCCAATGTGGTTTTGGCTCGTGTTCCTCGGGACACGAGCATTTTTTGTGTTGCGACCTGCGACGAACCCTTCTTACCATACCTAAGTTAGCGTGATGAATTCCCAAAATATCCTGGCACAGTACGGTCCGCGCGAAGCGATGGAATACGATGTGGTAGTGGTCGGCGGGGGACCTGCCGGCCTGTCGGCGGCCATCCGCCTCAAACAGCGCGCCGCGGAAAAAGGCCAGGAGGTCTCGGTCTGCGTGCTGGAAAAAGGCGGCGAACTGGGCGCCCACATCCTCTCCGGCGCCGTCATGGACCCCATCGCGATCAGCGAACTTTTCCCCGACTGGAAAGAACGCGGCGCCCCCCTTGCCACCCCCGTCACCGAAGACCGCTTCCTCTTCCTGTCGGAAAACAAGGCCTTCAAGACGCCCAACTGGCTCTTGCCCGCCTGCTTCCAGAACCACGGCAATTACGTCATCTCGCTCGCCAACGTGGTGCGCTGGCTGGGCCAGCAAGCCGAAAGCCTGGGCGTGGAAATCTTCCCCGGCTTTCCCGCCGCCGAAGTGCTCTACAACGACGATGGGCAGGTCTTGGGGGTTGCCACCGGCAACATGGGCGTGGATAAGGAGGGCAATCCCACCGACGCCTTCCAGCTGGGCATGGAATTGCATGCCAAGTACACCCTGTTTGCCGAAGGATCCCGCGGGCACCTGGGCAAGCAATTGATGTCCAGGTATGACCTGAACGCCGGGTGCGATCCGCAAACCTATGGCATCGGCATCAAGGAATTGTGGGAAATCGACCCCAAGCGGCACCAGCCTGGCCTGGTGATCCATACCGCCGGCTGGCCACTGGACAATGCCACCTATGGCGGCTCCTTCCTTTACCACCTGGAAAACAACCAGGTCGCGGTGGGCTACGTGGTGGGCCTGGCCTATACCAACCCCTATCTGTCGCCCTTCGAGGAATTCCAGCGCTACAAGACCCACCCGGCCATCCGCGCCTTCTTCGAGGGGGGCAAGCGCCTGTCCTATGGCGCCCGGGCGATTACCGCCGGCGGCCTGCAATCGCTGCCCAAGCTGGTGTTCCCGGGCGGCGCCCTGATCGGCTGCGATGCCGGCTTCCTCAATGCTTCGCGCATCAAGGGCAGCCATGCCGCCATGAAGACCGGCATGCTGGCCGCCGACGCCGCCTTCGACGCGCTGGGCGAAGCCCGCCAGCACGACGAACTGACGGCCTATCCGCAGGCGTTCGAGGGCTCGTGGCTGCACGAAGAATTGCACAAGGCGCGCAACTTCAAGCCGGCCATGGGCAAGGGCCTGGTCACCGGTACGCTGCTGGTGGGCATCGATCAAGTCGTGTTTGGCGGCAAGGCCCCCTGGACCTTGCATCAAACCCACGCCGACCATGAATGTCTCAAGCCGGCAGCAGAATGCCAGCCCATTGCGTACCCGAAGCCCGATGGCAAGCTGACCTTTGACCGCCTGTCGTCGGTGTTCATTTCCAACACCAACCATGCCGAAGACCAGCCGGTACATTTGACGTTGAAAGATGCGAGCGTGCCGGTCTACCTCAACCTGCTGAAATACGCGGGTCCGGAGTCGCGATTCTGTCCAGCCGGCGTGTATGAATTCGTCAAGAGCGATATTGGCGAAGCACGCTTGCAGATCAATGCGCAGAATTGCGTGCACTGCAAAACCTGTGACATCAAGGACCCGACCCAGAATATCGTCTGGGTGACACCGGAAGGCGGTGGCGGACCGAATTATCCCAATATGTAGCATTGATTGCACTCAGCAAAAGGCTGAGTGCAAAAGATAGTGCGTATTCGAACTAACAGTAATTGGTCATATCTAGAGGCACGGTGTTTGCATCCCGTATCCGGCCGCATATACCATGTCAAGACTAGCTCGCCATGACGAGGCTTATGATCTAGCTATGCAGATATGATTAATTCCAGACGTAATGCCAAAACGGAGCTGAATCTGACATTTCTGTATCAGGTCTGACGAAGAATCTATGCTCAGCAAATCCCTTAAATATTCTCAAGATTTCCTTGCACGTCTGAAGTGGTATTACCTGGATTCTCTTAAAGGTCGTCTGATCGTACTGTCGCTGGGATTATCTCTTACCCTTCTTTGGACACTGGTATTTTTCTCAACGGCTGTGCAACAGCAGAAATTCAGTGAAGTGCTGTTTGACCAGCAGTTAGCAACGGCACGGCGTCTTGCTGCCGATATGGATTACAAACTTCAGGTACGCATTAATGTGCTTACCGTTGCAGCCAAAAGTTTGCCTGACACTCTCACATCGTCCATCTTTGAGGCGCATATGGCGCAAGAAACTAGCTTGCATCGTACCTTTCCTGAGGCCATCGGCTTGATCGGCCTGGATGGCAGAGTTATAGCCAATTATCCAGCCGCGCCGGGGCGCCATGGCACGTACGCGGGCGATCACGACTTTTTCAAAGCCGTGGTGGAAACACGCCAACCATATATCGGCAAGCCATTCATGGCAAGGACGTTGGAATTTCCGGTACTGGTGATTGCCGTGCCTGTCTTTGACCGTGCCGGCAAGGTTCGGGCAGTGATGACTGGCGTCACCAACCTGATCTCGCCGAGTTTTCTCGGCGCCTTTTTCGACAAGTCGATCGTGGATAAACAACAGTTTCTTGTTGTCTCGCCGCGCGATAACCTCATCCTGGCGTCGACCGATCCTGCTCGCGTCATGACCGCTCCACCGTCGCGGGGCGTCGACCACTTGTATGACCGCTTGGTGAGTGGTGTTAAAAGAGTAGGTATTGACACCCATTCCAACGGCACAAAAATGCTCGCTTCTGCCAGCTACGTGCACACAACAGGTTGGTTGGCGATTGCATTTATGCCGGCTGACGTTGCCTTCCGGTCGGTGACTATCATGCGCTATTATCTGATCGGTATGGCAGCCATCATGACGCTGGCTGCGGTTTTCCTTGTCCACTGGATCACCCTGCACATGCTGGTTCCTTTCGATGAGGCGAGACAAGCCATACAGCGCATGACGCAGGGCGAGATCCCGCTTGCGCCCTTGACAGTAAAGGCCAAAGACGAGGTCGGTGGCATCATTGATAATTTCAATGTCCTGGTAGAGGACCGCCGTCGCGGTGAAGTCGAGCTGAGGCGCAGCGAGCAGCGCCTCCTGGCATTGCTCGAGCATGCACCGGACGCCATGTTTGTCCACACGTGGGATTGCTTTGCTTATGTAAACAACGCCACCTTGCACCTGTTCGGCGCCGAATCACCGGGCCAGTTGCTGGGCCAGTCAATCCTGAAGCGCATCCAGACGAGCTTGCATGCGGTGGTCAAACAACGCATCCGTTCAGTCAGCGAGGCCAAGGAAAATTTCTTGCCCATGGAGTTGAAGTTGCTGCGCATGGATGGCTCGGTGGTGTATGCGCGGGTTTCTGCCATGCCGTTTAACTATCATGGCCACGATGGCTTATTGGTCTTTGCACGGGATATCACGAAGCGCAAGCGGGCCGAAAAAGCGCTCCGGGCAAGCGAGGAACGCTTCCGCCGCCTGGTTGCGCTTTCGTCGGAATGGTACTGGGAGCACAACGAGAATTTCGTGGTGACCACCGTTGCAGGATGGAGGGAAATCAAAGGCGGCATGATCCCCGAATACAGTATTGGAGAGAATCCCTGGAAAATGGGCGGCATTGGGAGTGACGAGGCGTCCTGGAAGGCGCATCGCGCCACGGTGGAAGCCCGGCTTCCCTTCACGGATTTTGAATACGCGCGGCAGCAATACGACGGCAATGTCGTGTGGTACAGCACTAGCGGCGAACCCATGTTCGATGAACATGGTGATTACAAAGGCTATCGCGGCACGGGAAAAGACATCACAGAACGCAAGCTGGCTGAAGAAGCGCTGCGCCAGTCGCAACTGCGTATCCGCGAGCTTGCCGAACATCAAGAAGCCATCAAGGAAAAAGAGCGCAAGCGCATCGCCCGCGACTTGCATGACGAACTGGGCCAGACGCTGCTGGCGATCCGACTGGATGCCACCACGTTGGCCGAAAAAACCATCGAGTCGCGTCCCGACCATCACAAGGCGGCCCGTCTCATTCTCAATCACATCGATACTGCAATGACGAGCGTGAAGACGATTATCAACGACCTGCGGCCTTTCGTGCTGGACCTGGGACTGCTGGCCGCCATGGAATGGCAAGTCCATGAATTCGAGAGCATGAGCGGCATTCCCTGCGACCTGGAGGTGGACGACGAGGATTGCTATCTCCACCTCGACGCAAGCCATTCCACCGCATTGTTCCGCATCCTGCAGGAGTCCCTGACCAACATCACCCGGCACGCCAAGGCACGGCAGGTAAGCATTGCGATCCGCACGCAAGATGGCCAGCTTGTAATGACGATTGCCGACGATGGGATTGGCATTGGCCCCGATCATCGCGATAAAAAAAGTACGTTCGGTCTGATTGGCATCGAAGAACGTATCAACGCATTAGGCGGAAAATTTAGCGTAAGCAGTAATCACGGAAAAGGCACGACGCTGCGAATAGCGATGCCGGTCTCGGTGCAGATTGACGCGCGATGTTGAATGAATTGTGACCATCGGCACCTCGGAGAGACATCAGATTATGCGACAGCTTCTTCCCCTTGATGCCACCGACGTCGTATTCCTATATGCCTTATTGTTTTTATTGTAATAATTTCTGCGGGGTTTTTCATGCCGTTTTGTGGCAAAAATTGTGGCATTTGCGTAAGTCATTGATTTTCAATGTGCCAATAGGGCCTGCAAAGCCGTTTACGCCGGTTACTGCTCCCGCCTCCATAATTAAAAACTTGGCTCATCTGAGTCGTGCTATAAAAAGAGCCAACTGAAATCCCTCCGTTTCAGAAACGATTTCGCTATTTTAAGTGGCGGCATCTGTTGCGATAGTTGAATCTGATCTCTGTCTGATTTATTGTTTCAGCAGTTTGCGCCACGTCGCGGCTTTGGGCCCGGTAGCGCGAAATCCGCCGTATGAGGTTAAAGTGCGGCGGCGTCGCAGCCGATAACTGCCCTTACTTTTTGCTTTCAATCCTACTGTGTTTGCACAGTGGGGATTGTGAGCGAGTGCAGATACATCCTCTTGATAGATCGCGTTACTGGTTCAGTATTTGCTTCTGCATGTACTTTTAAGTTAATGCATTTCCCAATCCATACCAAAATGGCCGGGACTGCCTTGGTATGTCGCAGAGTTTTAAGTTCCCTAGCGACCATGTCTCCCTGGCCACGCATGGTTGCGACAGAGCGGGTCACTTCCTTGTCCGGCGAGCATGCCGATGAAAGGGCTGATCATGTCAACATCGCATTCACACAATGCAACTCTCCCTGAAACGGGTTTTTTGCGGCAATCGACAGTCTTGACTATTATTCCGATATCCAAGTCAACCCTGTGGCAACGCGTACTGGCTGGAACATTTCCAGCACCGATAAAGTTGTCCGCCCGGGTTACGGTGTGGCGAGTTGAAGAGATTCGACGTTGGATCAGTGAACAGGGGCCGCGGACGTGACAGGAAAGTTCTGGAGCGAATTTCTTTCCACTTCAGAAGTGGCGTTTGCCGCATGTCCGTTTTCCGACGGAAGGCGCGTTGGATGGCGTTATTCCAGCGGATGCATCGCTGTAAGTGCCCCGAGCACTGTGCAAGTGCGTGTCATGGTGCTTGCTGTGTCGCCACTGGGCGACCAGTGATGCCGGGAATTCTGGAAAGCGCATGCACAGAAAACAATTTGGGGGCATAATTGGGGGCATCCGTGTTATTCATATTTTTTTGTTCCTTTATATACGGGCTACGGAAGGAATAATGTGAATCCCACCCTCCCGCCAAAACACAAAGCCCCGCATTGCGGGGCTTTTTGTTTTCGGAGAGGAGCGCGCATGCGCGCGCGTGGGCTTCGAAGCTTTGCGCTTGCAAGCGCAAAGCCGGGAGAATCTGCGGGGCGGTGTGACGCGCAGCGGCGCGCCGGGCCGCAGTGGTTGCGGTAATACGTCCGCATGAAAAGCGACGAACCCGCGAAGCGGGGAGTACGGATATTTATTTTCGGTTATTTGGGGTTATCTGAAATGCACACCTTGGAACAGCTACGCACCGGAAAACTGACCGGTACCCAACGCCTGAAACTGGCTTGTAATCTCACCGAATTCCCAAAAGAGATTTTCAACCTCGCCGACACCCTGGAAATCCTCGATTTGTCGGGCAATGCCCTGTCTTCGCTACCCGATGACCTGCCACGTTTGCGCAAACTGCGCATCATCTTTTGCTCGGACAACCAGTTCACCGAGCTCCCCGAAGTCCTGGGTCAGTGTCCGCAGCTGAGCATGATTGGTTTCAAGGCCAACCATATCCAAAAGGTGTCCGCCAAATCGCTACCGGCACAACTGCGCTGGCTGATCCTGACCGATAACCGGATCGAAGCGCTGCCCGCCGAGATCGGAAACTGCAAGCAACTTCAGAAGCTGATGCTGGCTGGGAATAATTTGCGGGAATTGCCCGGGGAGTTGTCCGCCTGTTCCCGCCTTGAATTGCTGCGCATCGCTGCAAACCGGCTGACTGAACTTCCCGACTGGCTGCTCTTGCTGCCGCGTTTGTCATGGCTGGCATATGCAGGCAATCCATTCTGTGAAGAGCGCGAGCTTGCTGCGCTCGCAGATACGCCAATCACGAGTATCTCCTGGGAGGAATTGCAGATTCACGACCAGCTGGGAGAGGGCGCATCCGGCGTAATCCACGGCGCGGAACATCGAAATGGTAACGCCACCAGACCTGTCGCCGTCAAGCTGTTCAAGGGCGAGGTGACCAGCGATGGCTTGCCCCGCTGCGAGATGGCGGCCTGGTTCGCCGCTGGCGAACATCCGAACCTGGTTCCGGTTCAGGGCAAGGTACAGGATCACCCGACGGACGTTCATGGCCTGGTCATGCCTTTGATCGATCCTGAATTTCGTAACCTTGCCGGGCCGCCCAGTCTTGAATCCTGCACGCGCGATATTTACGCCGCAGGGACGTCTTTCGATCTGGCCTCGGCCCTGAGTATTGCCCAAGGAATTGCCTCAGCGGCAAAGCACCTGCACCGTCGCGGCATCATGCACGGCGACTTGTACGGCCACAATATCCTGCATGGCAGCCGGGGACGCGCCTTGCTGGGCGACTTTGGTGCAGCTTCATTATTCGCGCCTGAAACGTTACATGCGGATGCGCTGCAGCGGCTAGAAGTGCGCGCTTTCGGTTATCTGCTGGAAGAACTGACCGAGCGATGCGATGGGCCGGCTGCATCCCAGCGCATTCTGGCGCGCCTGGCAGGCCTGACGGCAGCCTGTCTGAATGAGGAAAACGCATGCCGGCCACTGTTTGAGGATGTCGAGCGAGTTCTGTCCGAACTCGCGGGATTGCATCACAATCGCGTGCCTGGCCTCGTCGTTTGACGCAGTCACGGCGCAGCACTCGGCCAGGCGATGACCCGACTTCCCGGATCTTGCGAAAGCCGATATGCGAGGCTGGCAATTAGCCGGCGCAGCCTTGCGGGTTTGCGGGCATCTGCTTCATCGCCTCCTGCGCTTCTTCCATGCTCACATCGCGCACATGGGTGGCAACCGACCAGCTATGGCCGAACGGATCTTCGAGAACGCCATAGCGGTCGCCCCAGAACATGTCCGCGAGCGGCATGATGACCTTCGCCCCGGCGGCGACGGCCTGCGCGACTTGCGCATCGACATCCTGGACATAAAGGTGGATGGTGACCGGCGTGCCCTTGAGCGATTTCGGCCCGAACGCCCTCCATTCGGGATTTTCGTCCACCAGCATGAGCGCCGAATCGCCGATGCGCAGCAAGGCGTGCATGATTTTTCCATCCGGGCCCGGCAGACGCGCCTCTTCTTTCGCGCCGAAGGCTTTTTTATAGAATTCGATGGCATCCGCTGCGCCGGCGCATACCAGGTGGGGCGTCAGGGAATGCATGCCATCGGGGACCGGCTTTACTGTCGAATTGACCATGGTCGCTGCTCCTTCATTTGAATTTTCGTGGTTGGTCGAAATGTACATCCAGGGGGTACTACAACTGCGCAAGCAATCGTCAAAGTCGTGCCCGGACGCAGCGCCGGCTTTTGCTGTCATTCTCTCTTCAATGCCATCGGATTGGCTTGGAGATTGGATAAGACTGATTGCCGCTTCAATTGCATATTTTTTACATCCATGTGTAACAAATATGAACACGAACTGTTATTAAAACGGCTTTTGATTGTGGCTTCTGCGGTTCGACATAGAAAATATGGACAATGATCTGCTTAATAAGAAAACAAGGTTTTCCGCCTCTTTTTTGCTTAATATTGCGCTGCGTCAATTAATGCACTCAGGCATAGCTTTCATAACGAAAATATTTTTATTCCATCAGTTAAAATCGGCGTTGAATTAATTCTCGAGTCTCTTCTATGTTGTGCCGTCACAAGGCGCGCGGCGGGCAACGACAATCCATGTTTAGCAATTTCCCGAACCGTCTCCCCGGCCTCCTTGCGCAACTGAAGTTGCACTACGTCAGTTCGCTGAAAGGCCGTCTGATCGGATTGTCGCTTTGTTTGTCGCTTACCCTGCTTTGGGGGCTGGTATTTTTCTCTACCGCTATTCAGCGGCAGAAATTCAGTGAAGTGCTGTTTGACCAGCAGTACGCTTCTGCACGACGCCTTGCAGCCGATCTGGATGCCAAACTGGAGGGACGCATCAACCTGCTCACTGTTGCTGCCAGAGGCCTGCCTGACCATCTCACGCCGCCCATCCTCGATACCCGTCTATCACAAGCAACTGTCTTGCAGCGTATCTTTCCAGCCGGAATCGCCGTGATCGGACTGGACGGCCGGGCCATTGCTGCTTACCCGGACATGCCGGGGCGCCGGGGCATTTACGTGGGGGATCGCGACCATTTCATTAAAGTGCTGGAAACAGGCAAACCCGTTATCGCCAGGCCGCTCATGGGAAGGACGTTGAAACAGCCGCTACTGATTATCGCCGTGCCTGTTTTTGACCATGTCGGCAAGGTGCGTGCCGTGATGACCGGCACGACCGACTTGAGCGCGCCCAATTTTCTCGGTCCTTTTTTCGATAAGGAATTGGCGGGACAACAGCGGTTTTCTGTCATTTCGCCGCACGACAATCTCATCCTCGCCGCCACCGATACCGATACCGCACGCGCCCTGACTGCGGCCCCCGCGCGAGGAATGAACGCCTTGTATGACCGCTTTGTCGACGGCTTCAAGGGTTCGGGCATTACCACGAATTCCCGCGGTATGGTGGTCCTGGCGTCCGCCAGTTACGTGCCCACGACACAATGGCTGGTCATCGTGTCATTGCCAGCCGAGATCGCTTTCCAGCCTGTGACCGCAATGCGCAATTATCTGATTGCCATCGCCGTCATCATGACGCTGCTGGCGGTTTTCCTTGCCCACTGGATCACGCGGCGCATGCTGGTGCCGCTGGATGAGGCTGGCCAGGCGATGCAGCGGATGACGCAAGGTGCTGTCCCGCTTGGCCCATTGGCCGTGAAAAGCAAGGACGAGGTCGGCGGGATAGTTAACAATTTCAATCTCCTGGTTGAGAATCACCATCGTAGTGAAGCAGCGCTGGTCGGGAGTCATCAGCGTTTCCGCGCGCTTTTCGAAAATGCGCCGGATGCGATTTACGTGTGCAACCGTGGTTGCTTTGCCTATGCGAACGCAGCCACGTTGGACCTGTTTGGCGCCCATTCGCAGGACCAGTTGTTGGGCCAGTCCATTCTTGGCCGGGTCCATCCTGATTTGCATGGGGTTGCCGAAACCAGCCTCCAGTCGGTTATCGAGGCCAAGGAATCCGTTGCGCTAATGGAAGTGAAGTTGCAGAGAATGGATGGCACGGTGGTGTATGCACGGATTTCCGCCATTCCGTTCCACTACGAGAATGAGCCTGCCGCACTCGTTTTTGCCCGGGACATTACCCAGCGCATACATGCTGAAAAAGCGCTGCGGGAAAGCGAGGATCGGTTCCGCCGCCTGGTCGCGCTCTCGTCGGAATGGTACTGGGAGCATGACGAGAACTTCGTGGTGACCAGTGTTGCAGGCTGGAAGGCAACCAAAGGTGGCAAGATTCCGGAATACGGCATTGGCAAGAATGGCTGGGAACTAGGGTTCAGAGGTGACGATGCAACCTGGACCGCGCAACACACTACCATCAAAGCCCGTCTTCCCTTTACGGATTTTGAATACGTGATGCCGGAACGGGACGGCAGTATCGTGTGGTGCAGCATCAGCGGCGAGCCCATGTTTGATGAAAACGGGGATTACAAAGGCTACCGCGGCACAGGAAAAGACATCACCGAGCGCAAGCTTGCCGAAGAGGCTTTGCATCAGTCGCAAGCGCGCATCCGCGAGCTTGCCGAACATCAGATAACCATCAAGGAAAAGGAACGCAAGCGGATTGCACGCGACCTCCATGACGAGTTGGGCCAGACGCTGCTGGCGATCCGGCTGGATGCTTCGACGTTGGTAGAACACACGGCGGCCTCGCATCCAAATCTCCACGGCACGGCGCGTCTCATGCTCGATCACATCGATACGGCGATGACGAGCGTGAAGGCGGTGATCAACGACCTGCGGCCTTTTGTGCTTGACCTGGGGCTCATGGCTGCCATGGAGTGGTTGGTCCATGAATTCGAAAGCAGGAATGGCATCGCATGCGACCTGGAAGTGGACGACGAAAATTTCGATCGCCACCTCGACGCAAACCGTTCCACGACATTGTTCCGCGCCTTGCAGGAATCACTGACCAACATTACCCGGCACGCCAAGGCAAGCCATGTGCATATTGTGATCCGTACCGAAATCGACCAGCTTGACCTGACCATCGCTGACAATGGCATTGGCATTTCCCCCGGTCACCGGAATAAAAAAAAGGCGTTCGGACTTGTCGGCATCGAGGAGCGCATTAACGCGCTCGCAGGCACGTTCGCCATCGACAGCGCTCCCGGCAAAGGTACGACGCTGCGCTTGTCCGTGCCGATCTCGGCGCGAGAGAATGCTGGCGGAAAATTGGCGTAACACAGTCAATTTTTTGCATAAAACTTTACTCTGACGCTATTTCATGGGCAACGCTTGTTTGTCCAGAAGGCTTCAACTATACTATCCCCCAGTATAGTTATCCTGGAACGCTCATGCCGCATTCTCCGCAGGAAAAAAAACGCGTGCTCACCCGCGTGCGCCGTATCCGCGGCCAGGCCGAGGCGCTGGAACGGGCGCTGGAAGACGGTGTCGAATGCGCGGCGGTACTGCAGCAGATTGCTGCCATTCGCGGCGCGGTCAATGGCCTCATGTCCGAAGTGATGGAGGCGCATATCCGCGAAGAATTCGGCCAGCCGGTGGCCTCCGAGGCCGAGCGCGCGGCGCGCGTGCACGAGATGAGCCTGCTCGTGCGTTCCTATCTCAAGTAGTTGCGGCCAGGCTGCAACTACCCAGTCATCCATCATTCATCGCAGGAGTCCATTCATGAAATCACGTGCCGCTGTCGCCTTTGAAGCAGGCAAGCCACTGCAAATCGTCGAGATCGACGTCGCCCCGCCAAAGAAGGGCGAAGTGCTGGTGAAGATCACCCACACCGGCGTCTGCCACACCGATGCCTTTACCTTGAGCGGCGACGATCCGGAAGGCGTGTTCCCGGCGGTGCTGGGCCATGAAGGCGGCGGCGTCGTGGTGGAGGTGGGCGAGGGCGTCACCAGCGTCCAGCCGGGCGACCATGTGATTCCGCTGTACACCGCCGAATGCGGCGAGTGCAAGTTCTGCAAGTCGGGCAAGACCAACCTTTGCTCGGCAGTGCGCGCGACCCAGGGCAAGGGCCTGATGCCGGATGGCACCACCCGCTTTTCCTACAATGGCCAGCCGATCTACCATTACATGGGCACCAGTACTTTCAGCGAATACACGGTGGTAGCCGAAGTGTCGCTGGCCAAGGTCAATCCGGCCGCACCGCTGGAGAAGGTCTGCCTGCTCGGCTGCGGCGTCACCACCGGCATCGGCGCGGTGCACAATACCGCCAAGGTGAAGGCCGGCGACACGGTCGCAGTGTTCGGTCTTGGCGGCATCGGCCTGGCAGTGATCCAGGGCGCGGTGCAGGCGAAGGCGGGGCGCATCATCGCCATCGACACCAATCCGGGCAAGTTCGAACTGGCGCGCAAGATGGGCGCCACCGACTGCGTCAATCCGAAAGATCATGCCCGGCCGATCCAGGAAGTGATTGTCGAGATGACCGATGGCGGCGTCGAATTCAGCTTTGAGTGCATCGGCAATGTCGATGTGATGCGCGCCGCGCTGGAGTGCTGCCACAAGGGCTGGGGCGAGAGCGTGATCATCGGCGTGGCCGGCGCCGGCCAGGAAATCCGCACGCGGCCGTTCCAGCTGGTGACCGGGCGCGTCTGGCGCGGCTCGGCCTTCGGCGGGGTCAAGGGGCGCAGCCAGCTGCCGGGCATGGTCGAGCAGGCGATGCACGGCGAGATCGATCTCGATCCGTTCATCACCCACACCATGCCGCTGGAGCGTATCAACGAAGCCTTCGAGCTGATGCATGAAGGTAAGTCGATCCGTACCGTCATCCATTTCTGAGTCGGCGCAGGCAATCATGGAACGACTCGAACATCGCGCCTGTTGCGGCGGCTGGCAGGATGTGTACCGGCATGATTCATCCGTGCTGAATTGCACGATGAATTTTGCCGTCTACCTGCCGCCGCAGGCAGCGCAGCAAAAATTGCCGGTGCTGTACTGGCTCTCCGGCCTGACCTGCAGCGAGCAGAATTTCATCACCAAGGCCGGCGCGCAGCGTTATGCCGCCGAGCACGGCGTGATCCTGGTGGTGCCGGACACCAGTCCGCGCGGCGATGCGGTGGCCGATGCCGACGCCTATGACCTCGGCAAGGGCGCGGGCTTTTACCTCAATGCCACGCAGGCGCCGTGGGACCGGCATTACCGCATGTACGATTATGTGGTGGAGGAATTGCCGGCGCTGGTCGAGGCGCATTTTCCTGTCACGGCGGCGCGCGCCATCAGCGGCCATTCGATGGGCGGTCATGGCGCGCTGGTGATTGCGCTGAAAAACCCCGGCCGCTATCGCAGCGTGTCGGCGTTTGCGCCCATCGTCGCGCCGTCGCGGGTGCCGTGGGGCGAGAAGGCTTTCACCGCGTACCTGGGTGAGGACCGCGCGGCATGGCAGGCTTATGATGCCAGCGAACTCATCGGCGCAGCGCAGGAACGCCTGCCGCTGCTGATCGACCAGGGCGATGCCGATGAATTTCTCGACGACCAGCTCAAGCCGCAGCTGTTGCAGGCCGCCGCCGACGCGGCAGTCTATCCGTTGACCCTGCGCCTGCAGCGCGGCTACGACCACAGCTATTACTTCATCGCCAGCTTCATCGGCGAGCACATCGCCCATCACGCCAGGGCCTTGCATACCTGAGCGCCGGAGTGCCTGAGTGCCTGAGTGCTTGAGCATGTCAGGTGCCTGCCTCCCGGTTTACCCACATTAACCGTGGACAATACTGTGGATAAGTCCGGGGTGTTTGGTCCAAGTCCTTGTTTTTGCAGGTTTCTTTTCGGCTGATAAAAAATGCGTCACGCATGCCGCCGGCGCCGTTCTCGCGCACCTGAAAATGGTGGCTTCATGCTCGACAGTGAGGTGATGATGTGCGGCATTCCGCCAGAGCTCTGAATCGTCAAGTCCGGCAATCGCAATGCGATTGAATGGATGCGCGATTTATAGTTGACTGGTCGTCTATAATGACCTATATTGGTTTCTAAGCAAGGCGGAACAATGCATGGCGGATCGACCTCAGCAGTTGCTTGATATCGCCATCGGTAGTGATTGACAACCTTTTCCGGAGACAATAGTGCCAGGTAAACTAGGTGTCGCTCTGACTGAAGCGTGCGATAAATTCGCTAATCAAGAGGCAATCTGCGGCGGCCTCGATCCGTTGACCTACTCGGGACTTGCCAAGCGGGCGCGAAGAATTGCTGATTTACTGAAGGCTGGAGGGCTTGCTGCAAACGAGCCGGTGCATGTCGCTGTGTCGAACGCATCCCTGGATGTGGCTGCTTTTCTGGGAGTGTGGCAAGCCGGCGGCGTGGTAGTTCCGCTGCACAGGACTACGCCGGCCGCAGCCGCAGCTAAAATCCAGGCAAAGACACAGGCTCGCTACCTGGTGGATATGCGCGCAACGGCGTCCGGGGCAGCATCGGAGTTGTCCGAGATCGATTCGGCGCCGCCACCTTTCCGCGAGCAGATGCGGGATGCCGCATTCGTTATTTTCACTTCCGGATCAACCGGTTCGCCTAAAGGGGTGGTGGTTTCACATAACGCGTTTCATGGCAAGATCGAACAGATCGATCGCCTGCTCAAATTCCAGGCCGGCGATTCCACCTTGCTGGTACTGAACATCACCTTCAGTTTCGGTATCTGGATCAGTTTGTTGACATTGCTGCGCGGCGGCAAGCTGGTCATGCTGGAAAAATACGAGCCTGCGCTTTTCCTGCAAACGCTCATCGATCGCCGGATTAAACGTGTCGGCATGGTGCCGACGATGATGCGGGTGCTGTTTTCCCAGCCGCAGCTTGCGCCGCTAATGGACCAGCTTGTCCACCAGGACAGCTTGCGCCAGGTCTTGATCGGTGGAGAGTCGCTCGGTCATTCGCTCGCTTCTGCCATTCGACAGCGCTTTTGCGGCACGCAACTGATCGATATCTACGGCTTGACCGAAACCTCTACATGCGACTTCTTTTCCTTTCCCGAAGATTACGCCAGATATCCCGGCTGTATCGGGCGTCCATCGCCGCAGGTCGCATTTCGCATCGTTGATGGCGATGACACTGAAGTCGATGGCGATGACGTTGGCGAGTTGCAGATCTCGAGTCCGTACCTGATGAATGGCTATCTCGACGAGCCGGAGTTGAGCGCTGCTGCTTTCTCGGGGCCATGGTTTAAAACCGGCGATCTGGCCAGGAGGGTGGCGGGCTCGGTGGTGGAAATCATGGGCCGCAAGAAGGAGTTGATCAGCCGCGGCGGCAACAAGGTGACGCCGGTGGAAATCGAGCAATTGCTCTGCTCCCATCCTGCTGTCGCAGCAGCCATGGCAATCGGTCTTCCCGATGCCGTATTGGGGGAGCGTATCCATGTCCTGGTGGTGCCGCGCAATGGTGCTGCTTTCGAGATCAAAGGAATGGAACAATTCCTGAAAGACAAGCTTGAAAAGTTCAAACAGCCTGATGTTTATTATGTCAGAGAAGAATTGCCGTTAGGCCGCACCGGCAAGGCAGATCGCGGACAACTCAAGTTCATGATCGAATCCGGGCAGGTCACTCCCATCATCACCATCTAATTGGAACGCATGCCATGAGCGAATTCTCTGCCATCCTGTTCGAGCGCAAAGACAATATTGCACATATCATTCTCAACCGTCCGGAGCGCCTGAATGCTTTGGCGAAGCAAACGCTGCTTGAGATTAACCAGGCAATGGACAGCGCCGAAGCCGATGAGTCGGTGCGCGTGATCGTCGTCAGTGGCGCCGGGCGGGCATTTTCTTCAGGTTTCGATCTCAAGGCGCAAATGGATGCGCGCCCGGAAGGCGCCAAGATATGGCGTGAAATACTCGATCTGGATTTCGATACCACGATGCGCTTCTGGAACAGTCCCAAGCCGACCATTGCCGCCGTCCATGGCGCGTGTCTGGCCGGCGCATTCGAACTGGCGCTTTCCTGCGATATCACCATTGCTGCCGAAGATGCCCTGTTCGGCGAGCCTGAGTTGAAGTTCGGCGCCGGTATCGTGACCATGTTATTGCCCTGGATGACAGGGCCGAAACATGCGAAGGACATCATCTTCACCGGCAACGACAGAATCAGCGCCGAGGATGCGTTGCGCATGGGTCTGGTCAGCCGCATCGTACCGCAGGGCACCCACGTCGACGCCGCATTCAGGATCGCCCGCGGCATTGCGCTGATGGATCCGGTGCTGGTTGCCGAGACCAAGAAGGCGCTGAACCAGACCTATGAAATCCAGGGGATGCAAACCGCGCTGAAAATGGCGCTGGATGTTGACCATACGATCGAATCGCACGGTTCACCGGACAAGCAGGCATTCATGGAAGTGGCACGCGCGCAGGGAATGCGCGCGGCAATCGCCTGGCGTGATGCCCGCTTCGCACAAGCGCAATCCTGATGAAAAGACCGATCGCCATCATTGTCCTGGCGCAGTTGTTCGGCACCTCCTTGTGGTTCAGTGCCAATAGCGCCGCAGACGACCTGAACCGCTTGTGGGGCTTGTCGTCAACCGACATTGGCTGGCTGACCAATGCCGTGCAGATCGGCTTCATTGCCGGCACGCTGCTATTCGCTTTCAGCGGTTTGGCTGACCGTTTTGCGGCAAGCAGGATCTTTGTGGTGTGCAGTGTGCTGGGTGCGCTCTTCAACGCGTTGTTTGCCTTGGTCAGCAGCGGGCTGGAAAGCGCCTTGTGGTTTCGTTTCATGGTGGGGCTCGCGCTGGCAGGAATATATCCACTGGGTATGAAGTTGATCGTCAGCTGGAATCCGGAAAGCGCCGGTCGCAGCCTCGGGCTGTTGGTTGGTATGCTGACGCTCGGCACCGCGCTGCCGCACGGCATCCGCATGCTGGGCGCCACGCTTTCCTGGCAGTTCGTAATCCTGATCTCTTCGGCATTGGCCTTGCTGGGGGCCGCGCTCGTCGCCTGGCTCGGCGACGGTCCGCATCTGCGCGCCGGCACCGCGCATGCGGCGCACCCGAGGATGAATGTCCTCAATGCCTTTCGCGTTCCTGAATTTCGTGCTTCAGCCTTCGGTTATTTCGGCCATATGTGGGAACTGTATGCCTTCTGGACGCTGGTGCCCTTGCTCCTGGTGACGGTGGTTGCGGCATCCGGCACATCGTCTTCTCATGCGCTGTCAGGGTGGGCATTTGTCGTTATCGGTGTCGGCGCCATCGGCTGTATCGGCGGCGGCATCATCAGCCAGCGTATCGGCAGTGCCAGGGTCGCCTGGTGGGCGCTGGCCACGTCCGGCCTTGTTTGCCTGGTCTATCCATTGGTGGATGCGCTTTCCGGGGACTGGAAGCTTTTTCTGCTGCTAATCTGGGGCATTGCCGTGGTGGCCGATTCGCCGCAGTTTTCCGCTATGTCGGTGAAAGCATGTCCGCCCCAACTGATCGGCAGCGCGCTGGCGATCCAGAACAGTATCGGCTTTTTGCTGACCACTTTCTCGATATTGATTGCGACGACAGCGTATCCGACGATCGGCAGCAAGGTCGCCTGGATATTGCTGCCGGGGCCGATATTGGGGTTGCTGGCGATGCGCCGGCTCCTGCGGCAATCCGCTGCCGCTACAATTACGGTACGAAACGGCGTGCCTCGCTCGGATGCGCCGCCTTCGCGGATAACTACTTCGAAAAAATGACGGATATGGCCACCAAACCTCCAGCCAAAACACAGTCGCCGCGTGGCCGGGTCGACAAGCGTGCATTGCTGATTGAAATCGGTACGGCGATTTTTACGCAAAAAGGATTCAGCAGCACCGGCCTTGACGAAATCGTGCAGGCAGCTGAAGTGCCAAAGGGATCGTTTTATTACTATTTCCCCAGCAAGGACGAATATGCAATCGAGGTCATCAGGAACTATGCCCAATACTTTGCCAGGAAACTTGAACGCACGCTGGAAGACGACAGCCTGACGCCACTCGAGCGCCTCAAGGCCTTTACCCGCGATGCGGCGTCTGGGGTGCAGCGCTTCGAGTTCAAGCGCGGATGCCTGATCGGCAATCTTGGCCAGGAAATGGCAAGTATCGAGGAAGAGTTTCGCGTTGTCCTGCTGGAAGTGCTCAGCGACTGGCGTAATCGCTTCCGGATTTGCCTCGATGAAGCCAAGGCCATCAAGGAAATCACGACGCAGGTCGATTCTGCAGAGCTGGCCCGTTTTTTCTGGAGCGCCTGGGAAGGTGCGGTCCTTTGCGCAAAGCTGGAACGTTCGACCGCGCCGCTGGAAAATGTAAGCCGGCTGTTTTTCGAGCAAATGCTGCAGCCTGCAGCGAAAAATAAAACATAAGCGGTAAAACATGCCAGTGCGGTTTTTATTCAGTCGTTTTTTATTCAATAGTTGACCGGTCAACTGATACCAAGAAAGGAAATAACATGTTTCGCGCCATCTACCTGAACAAAACTCCCGAGAACACTACCAGTGCCGAGATCCGGGAAATGCACGACAGCGATCTGCCGCAATTCGAGCGCGGCGCAGTGACAGTCGCTATCGATTATTCAACCATTAATTACAAGGATGGGCTCGCCATCACGGGCCGTTCGCCTGTAGTGAGGAAGTTTCCCATGGTGCCAGGCATCGATTTTTGCGGCACCGTGACGGCCAGTGAACACGCCAGCTGGAAGACCGGTGACAAGGTCATTCTGAACGGTTGGGGCGTCGGTGAAGCCCACTGGGGCGGACTTGCGCAACGCGCCCGGGTCTCGGGCGACTGGCTGGTGCCGCTGCCCGAAGGCTTGTCGTCCCACGATGCCATGGCAATCGGCACTGCCGGCTATACCGCCATGCTGTCCGTGATGGGCCTGCAAGCCCAGGGTGTGACACCCGGGCATGGCGAAATCCTGGTGACCGGCGCGACCGGCGGCGTCGGTTCGTTCGCGGTCTCCCTGCTGGCATCGCTCGGTTACCAGGTGGTCGCGTCCACCGGTAAAAAGGACGAAGCAGCGTTCCTGCAAAGCCTTGGCGCTGCCGACATCGTCGATCGCGCATCCTTGTCGTCCGCCGGAAAACCATTGCAAAAGGAACGCTGGGCCGGCGTGATCGATACAGTCGGTTCGCACACACTGGCGAATGCCTGCGCGAGCACGCGTTACGGCGGCGTTGTCACCGCTTGCGGTCTGGCGCAGGGCATGGACCTGCCAATGACGGTGGCCCCGTTCATTTTGCGCGCAGTGCGCCTGGTCGGTATCGACAGTGTGATGGCGCCGCTCGAAGTGCGGCGCCAGGCATGGGCACGACTGGCGAAGGAATTGCGCCGTGGCGCAATCGAATCGATCTCGAAAACCGTGACGCTCGCTGAAGCGCTGCCGGTGGCGCAGCAGATTCTGTCCGGTGCAGTGCGCGGGCGAGTCGTTGTGGACGTCCAGCGCTAGTAATTCAAGAAATTTCGCGGCGGGCCCGGACCCGGGGGCCGTCGCGCATTTACGGGATGCACGGCTATATGCATCCACCGGGGCCCTGAAGCAGCTGTTACCTACCAAGACATACCAAGCCATCAATGGAGACGACAATGCGAACACACATGAAAAAAACGGCGCTGGCAATTTCAACCCTCATGACGCTGGGCTTGGCCAATTCGGCGTCGGCACAAATATCTGGAGATGTAGTCAGGATCGGTTTCATCACCGACATTTCCGGGTTTTATTCAGATATGGATGGACAAGGAGGAGTAGAGGCAATCAAAATGGCCATTGCCGACTTCGGCGGAACGGTCAATGGCAAGAAAATTGAATTCATCTTCGCCGACCATCATAACAAGGCGGATATCGCGGCGAGCAAGGCCCGCGAATGGATTGATCAGAACGGTGTGGATTTGCTCATCGGCGGTACCAATTCCGGCGCAGTTCTGGCCATGACAAAGGTGGCGGCGGAAAAGAAGAAACCCATCATCGTCATATCGGCTGGCGCCTCGCGGTTCACGAACGAGGACTGCACACCGTATTCCATTCACTATTCCTACGATACGGTAGCGCTTGCGAAAGTGGCCGGTTCCGCGATCGTCAAGCAAGGCGGGGATTCATGGTATTTCCTGACTGCCGACTATGCCTTTGGCGCTTCGCTGGAAAAAGATACCTCCGAAGTGGTCAAGGCAAACGGCGGCATCTCCAAGGGCCAGGTCAAGCACCCGCTGAACGCTTCGGACTTCTCGTCCTTCCTGCTGCAGGCGCAAAACTCCAAAGCCAAGATCCTGGGCTTGGCCAATTCTGGCGGGGATACCGTCAATGCTGTGAAAGCGGCCAATGAATTCGGTATTACCAAGGGCATGAAACTGGCGGGATTACTCATGTTCATCACGGACGTACATGCGCTGGGACTCAATCTTACCCAGGACATGTATATCGCCGATCCATGGTACTGGGATATGAATGAAGAAAGCCGAGCCTGGGCCAAACGTTATTTCGAAAAGACCAAAAAAATGCCGTCATCGACACAGGCCGCCGATTATTCGGCCGTCATGAATTACTTAAATGCGGTAAAAGCAATCAACACGGATGATGCGGATAAAGTGATGGCACGCATGAAAGAGACCAGAATAAATGACATGTTCGCCAAGGATGGATACATACGTCCCGATGGACGCATGGTTCATGAAATGTATCTGATGCAAGTGAAGAAGCCATCAGAGTCGAAATACCCGTGGGATTACTACAAAGTGGTCGCCAAGGTACCTGGTGAGCAATCGTTCACCACAAAAGCAGAATCCAAATGCCCATTATGGAAATGATAATAGGATAGCTTGAGTGTTTCTACGGGGAATCCAACGGGTTACGTGTTTTACGTAACCCGTTTTGTTTGTCTCGGATCAATAATACAGTCGAATACATCGCAGGAAAAAATGCGGCCTGGCATGCGTCCCATCCGCGGCCAAGCTGAGGTGCACCCGGTTTACCCACATTAAACGTGGACAATTCTGTGGATAAGTCCTTGTTTGACGAGTTATCTCCTTGTTTTGCAAGGCATTTTTGACGCTGATGCAAAATCGGTCAGATGCCCGGCGCGCTGGTTCGGGTACGTGCCTTCAGCCGCGTGGCGCCTTCAGCAGCCCCAGTTCATGCGCCTTGGCCACCGCGTTGACGCGGCTGCGCACGTCCAGCTTCGAAAAAATCTGGTCGATGTGGTATTTGACGTTGAGCTCGGTCAGGTTGAGGATCTTGGCGATTTCCCAGTTGGTCTTGCCTTCATGCATCCAGTACAGGATTTCGCTTTGCCGCTCGCTCAAGGGCTTGCCGGTCTTGCCGACGAAGGCCTGGAATTCCTGCACGTCGACGATGGCGCGCGCCAGCGCCAGGTGCAGGTGGGGGGTGATGATTTTCAGCAGGAAGGCGTGTTCCGGCCCAACCTCGCCATCGAGCCGCGAAAAAATGAAATAGCTCGATTGTGAGCCGGTCAGATCGATCACGCCATGGCCGATAATGTTACGCATCTTGTACTTGTTGAACAATTCCACCCAGTCGGCGGGAAATTGCTCGTCGTCGCGTCCGCTCTGGAAAAATACCGGCTCCTGGGCCTCGCGCCATTTCTGCATCAGCGGACTGTTGACGCGGCCATCCGAATTGAGCATTTCGGCGTAATACTCGTAGCATTCGAAAGGGCAGTTGAACTGCAGGAACTTGCGTACGAAATTGCCTTGCGGGCTGACGCCGCCGATCCCGCACACCAGCATTTCATGCGGCAGCACTTCGCGCAGCGGGCCGTTCACCAGGCGCGTGAGGTCGGCTTCATTCCTCACATCCGCACTTTCCAGAATGACGGCGAGGATGCGCTTGTCGAGATCGCCGCTCAACATCGTGGCTTGTTTCATAGGCCAGCCTGCGCGCGCGCCTGCGTGTAGCGGGCGTACTCGTCCTTGCTTAACGGAAAGCGCTCCAGCACCTGCAGGGCGCTACCCTTGAGCGCCTTGCTTTCGGCGCCGTTGCTGATGATGCCCATCAGGGCGGATTTCAAGGCATCGCTGCGGGCGCCGGACTGGGCCACGGCGAAGATGGCGGCCTGGCGCACCTCGGCCGCGGGGTCGCCCAGCGCCTGCGCCAAGCGGCCCTGGCTGGCGCCGGTCTTGTCCCATTGCGCCAGTTGCAGCACGCTCTGGCTGCGTACGGCCGGGTCGGCATGTTGCGCCAGTGTCCCCAGTTGCGCCAGGACTGCCTCGAACTCGGCCGGGTCGACCGCCCCCGGTCGCAGCGCGGCCACCGCCTGCGCCAGCAGTTCCGGCGATTGTTCGCTGGCCAGCGCCTGCCTCAGGAGCGTGCGCATCTCGGGTGAATCGGGCGCCATTTGCTGCAGCATCGCGTACCCTTCCTTGCGCTGCGCCGCATCGCCGCTGTTGGCCAGGCGGGCAAAAAACGCCAGGGCTTCCGGCTTTTGCACGGTGGCCAGCACCGACTTGATGATTTCCCGCATTTCCGCTTTGGGCTCGGTTTCATAACGCTGGATCAGGCTGCGCAAGAAGACCGGATCGGCTTCGGCGCGCTCGCGCAATTTCTGTTCTTCGTCGCCTGCCGTAGCGTTACGCGCAGGCGTCAAGGCGGGAAGCTGGGTTGTCGCATCCGGCGCGCCACGGCCGTTCCACAGATCGGCAAGCTGGTTGGCGCCGGCGCCGCTCGCCGGCGCCGAGGCCGCCTGGGTTGCGGGCGCAGAGGCGGTGCTGCCTGGCAGGGTTTGCCAGGCCAGGAAAAAACCGAAGGCAAAGCTGATGCCGCTACAGCCAAACAAGACCGGGATGGAAATTTTCACGGGTGGTGCTCTCCGATAATGCCGGCAGGCCAAGAACGCATCCAGTGTCGCACCGGTGCTGCGAAGCTTGCCAGCGGGTTAATTCAGGACACTCAGGGCACTCAGGACGGATAGACGCGCTGCGGCGCTTTGCCGCAAAAATAGGTGGCAGGCATGCTTGTCTCCAGTTTTGTTTTTATGCAATCGTTCTGGCGCGCTTTTGCTTGCGCCAATTTATACAGGCAATACTACTGGAATTAGCCTGTCATGAAAACTATTTGCATTTTTGCAGCGCACTGCGCATTGTTGGCCTAGCCGTGGATTGCCGAGAGGATCGCATCGACCGCGGGGTGCTTGATCTTGCGTTCGTTCGAAATGGCATAGAATTGTTCGTGCACATTCTGCAATTCCCCTACCGGCAGGGCGCCGAATTGCGCTTCCACATCCGCGATCAGCGCCGATGGCGCCGGAAACAGGCCCATGCCATTGCGGCCGAAGGTGTTGAGCAGGGCATTGTCGTCGAATTCACCGACGATGTCCGGACGCAGGTTCTGGGTTTCGAACCAGTGGTCGATGCGCCCGCGGATGGCGTTGTTGCGGGTAGGCAGCAAGAGCGGTGCGCCATTCAGGCTGGCGGGAAAACCCGGTCGATATTTTTTCGCCAGTGCCGGCAGGCCGAACAACATGATGTCGCTTTCCCCCAGTAAATGGCTGAACACGCGCAACGTGGTGCCGGATTGCACCGGGCGATCCGCCAGGACCACGTCGAGCTTGTGCACCGAAAGGTCGCCCAGCAAGGTTTCAAAGCGGTCTTCGTAACAGACCAGCTTGATTTTTTCCGGCAATTGCAAGGCCGCCTGCAAGACGCGCGAGGCGATCAGCTTCGGCAGCGAATCGGACAGGCCGACCGTCAGGCGCATGGTGCGGCCGACATCCGAATCGGCCAGGGCGTCCTGCATCTGCTCGCCCAGCAGGAAGATCTGATCGGCGTAGCGCAGCGCGATACGGCCAGCTTCGGTCAAGACCAGGCGCCGGCCTTGCGGGGCGAACAGCGATTTGCCGATGGATTGCTCCAGCAAGCCAAGCTGGGTACTGATGGTCTGGATCGCCAGCCCCAGGCGTTCAGCGGCTTGGGTGATGCTGCCTTCCTTGGCAACAACCCAGAAAAAATACAGATGACGATAGTTCAAGCCAGTCAATTTCATCGCTTGTCTTCTATTTTTCAGAAGGAAAGATTCTATTATCTTCGCTTATTTGTGAATTGCAAGTGGCTTAGGATAGCGCCTTTCCAAAAAAACTATTTACTCCCATCATGCTCGAACTTCTCGCCGACCCGCAAATCTGGATCGCATTTGCCACGCTGACCGCCCTGGAACTGGTTCTCGGCATCGACAACATCATTTTTATCGCCATCCTGGTGGACAAGCTGCCGCCGGAAAAGCGCGAGTTCGCGCGCAAGATCGGCTTGTTTGCCGCCATGTTCATGCGTATCGGCCTGCTGCTGGTCCTGTCGTGGATCATCGGCATGACCGCGCCGTTATTTACCGTACTCGGCAACGAGATTTCCGGGCGTGACCTGGTCCTGATCGCCGGCGGCCTGTTCCTGTTGTGGAAGAGCGTCGGTGAAATCCACCAGTCGATGGAAGGCGAGGAAGGCCACGCTTCGAGCGCCGTCAAAGCGACCATGGCCGCGGTGATCGCGCAAATCATGGTGGTTGACCTGGTGTTTTCGCTGGATTCGATCATTACCGCAGTGGGCATGGTCGACCAGGTTGCGGTGATGATTGCCGCAGTGGTGGCTTCGGTAGGCCTGATGATGTTGTTTGCCGGCCCGATCGGCCGTTTTGTCTCGGCCCACCCGACCATCAAGATGCTGGCCTTGTCCTTCCTGGTCGTGGTGGCGGTGGTGCTGATCGCCGAAGGCTTCGACACTCATGTGCCCAAGGGTTATGTTTATAGCGCGATGGCGTTTTCGGTGGTGGTGGAAATGCTGAATATCCGCATGCGCAAGCGTTCCGCCAAGCCGGTGCATTTGCATGCGCCGTATGCCAGCGGCGGTGTGCAGGACAATCAAGGCTAATATTGCATAAACTGCATGCAGTTCATGGGATTGTTTCAAAAAAACCGTTGGCAGAACGGGCGCTGCTGGATCAGAATATGGTTCCGCAGAAATGACGCGGCGCGCCGACGGTTTTGCCCGGCGCGCCAGCCCGTAACCCGTACCGCCCCACAGCCTTGTTTGTTTGGCAGCGTACGGAAATTTCCTGGCGCCGGCTTAACTGGGCCGGCCCTCGTACTGGATTGATTTATGAAAAGAATCATGGCGCTGCTGGTTTTGGCCAGCAGCTTTTTAACTGCCTGTGCAACGCAAGAGGGACCCTCCCTGCATCCCTACGGCGTCAAGTCGAAACCGGACGGGGAAGGGTATTGCCCGCCCACCCAGGCGATCAAGGGACTTTGTTGAAGCCCTGGGGATTCATGCTTTGCCAGCGCCAGTGATCGGCGCACATCTGTTCCAGGCCTTTCTGCGCCTGCCAGCCCAGCACTTCACGCGCGCTCACCGGATTGGCAAAACACACTGCAATATCGCCTGGACGGCGCGCCACGATCTCATACGGGACCGCGCGCCCGCTGGCGATTTCGAAGGCGCGCACGATTTCCAGCACGCTATAGCCCTGGCCGGTGCCGAGGTTGACGGTAAAGCCCTGGCCGGCGGCAAACAGGCGGTCCAGCGCGGCGACATGGCCGCGCGCCAGATCCACCACATGAATATAGTCGCGCACGCCGGTGCCATCCGGGGTCGGATAATCGTTGCCGAACACCGACAGACGCGGGCGGCGGCCGACCGCCACCTGGGCGACGAAGGGCATCAGGTTGTTGGGAATGCCTGACGGATCTTCGCCGATCAGGCCGCTCGGATGGGCGCCAACCGGGTTAAAGTAACGCAGCACGCCGATGGCCCAGGACGGGTCGCTGTGCGCCAGGTCGCCGAGAATTTGCTCGACCATCAGCTTGGAGCGGCCATAAGGATTGGTGACCGAGAGGCGGGCGGTTTCGGCGATCGGCACGCTGTCCGGGTCGCCATACACAGTGGCCGAGGAACTGAAGACGAAACGCCGCACGCCGGCTTGTTGCAGCGCTTGCAGCAATACCATGCTGCCGTTGACGTTGTTGTCGAAATAGGCCAGCGGCTTTTCCACCGATTCGCCGACGGCCTTCAAGCCGGCGAAATGGATCACCGCATCGACCGCTTGCGTTGCCAGAATCGTATCCAGCGCCTGGCGGTCGCGCACATCGGCGCAATGGAAGGGCAGGGGCGCGCCGGTGAGCTGTTCGATGCGTGCCAGCGATGCGCGCGAGCTGTTGGCAAGGTTATCCAGTCCGATGACCGTATAGCCGGCTTCAATCAATTCAACGCAGGTGTGTGAGCCGATGTACCCGGAGGCACCCGTGACAAGAATGGTTTTAGGGGAAGTCATTGATGAAATTCTAGAAATTTAAGCAAGTGTGGCAATTATTTATTGTGCAGTATCAAGCAAGATAATTTCATCTGCAAATTTTATGTGGATTTATACGGAAAATTGACAATTGTTAATCAACAAGCGCTAGAATCAGACATGGTTTCGATCCAGCAACAACTCCCTGCGGCAGATGAGTTTCCGGGCGACGATCGCTATGAAATGCTGGTGCAATTGTCGCCCGACGCCTTGTATGTGTTGCAGAATAATCAACTGGTCTACAGCAATGTGGCCGGTTTTCGGCTGTTATGTGCGGATGCGCCCGAGGACTTGATCGGCTTGCCGGTGGCCAAACTGCTTCATCCCGCTTATCTGGCCAAGGCCGAGGCGCGCATCGCATACATGCTCAAGTCGGGCCAGGCGGCACCCTCGGTGGAGCAGAAATACGTACGGCGCGATGGTCATGTCATCGATGTCGAGGTGCGTTCGGCGCCTTTCATGTATGCCGCTAAACCGGCGATCCAGGTGCTGGCGCGCGATATCACCGCGCGCAAGGCCGCCGAAGAAGCGCTGCATTTCAGTGAGGAGCGGCACCGCCTGGCAGCGCAGGAAGCCACCCGCGCCAAGGATTCTTTACATCACGAAAAAATCATCCTGGAAATGATCGCGCTCGACGAGCCGATCAAGGATATCCTGCGTGAAGTCTGCCTCGGTATCGAGTGGATCGTCGGCCAGATTTGCTGTTCGATATCCTTGCTTGATGCTGATGGTGAACACATCCAGGTCGTGGCCGCACCGTCGCTGCCGGAGGCCTATGTGAGTGCCATGCAGGGCATGGCAATCGGGCCGCAGGCGGCTTGCTGCGGCACGGCGATTTACCTGAACCAGCCGGTGATTTCCGGCGACATTGCCAGCGATCCATTGTGGGAGACATTGCGCGAGACGGCGCTGGCGCAGGGCTTGCGCGCCTGCTGGTCGGTGCCGGTGCGCGCGGCTTCCGGCACCGTGCTGGGCGCGCTCGACGTCTACTTTACCGAGACGCAGTTGCCGAGCAAGGATGACTTGAACTTCGTCAGCAATATTACCCACCTGGTCGGGGTGGCCGTGCAAAAGGATCGCGTCGAACGCAGCCTGCATGAAAGCGAGGAGCGTTACCGGTCGGTGGTCAATTGTCTGGCCGAAGGCATCATGGTGCAAGCCCGCGACGGCACCATCGTGGCGTGCAATCCGAGCGCTGAACGGATCCTGCGTGTGCCGCCCGGCAGTGCGGTGGGATCGAAGGGCATGAATTTGCGCCGTATGTTTACCGAAGACGGCAGCGAAATCCTGCCAGAACAATTACCCAGCCTGGTGGCGCTGCGCACCGGCGAAGCCATCCTCAACCTGACAATGGGCCTGGAAACCGCCGATGGCGCCACCGTCTGGGTGTCGCAAAACGTCCTGCCGATCCGCCAGGCGGGCGTGCAGGAAGTCAGTTCGGTGCTGGTGTCGTTTACTGACGTGAGCGCGGTCAAGGAAGCGCAGCAGCGCTTGCAATTCCTGGCATCGCACGATTCGCTGACCGGTTTGCCCAACCGCGCCTTCCTGGTCGAGCGGCTGGCCCATGCGCTGTCGCTGGCGCAGCGTCAAACGCACCGGATCGCGCTGCTGTTTCTCGACCTGGATCGCTTCAAGCACGTCAACGATACCATTGGCCACGAAGCCGGCGATCAGTTATTGCAAACCGTGGCCACCCGGCTATCCGCCTGTATCCGCGAAACCGATACCCTGGCCCGGTTGGGCGGCGATGAATTCGTGGTGCTGGCCGAATCCTTCGACGACGCCAGTTACCTGACCGGTCTGGCCGAACGCATGCTGGGCACCATTTCGGAACCATTTCGCCTGCGCGGCTACGAGTATTATCTTGGCGTGTCGATCGGCATCAGCGTGCACCCGGACGATGGCGAGGACGGCAATACCCTGCTGCGCTGCGCCGATTCGGCGATGTATGCGGCCAAGGAAGACGGACGCAACAATTACCGTTTTTATACGCAGGAAATGAATGCCCGTAGCCAGCGCCGCTACCACCTTGAAAAGAACCTGCGGCACGCCTTGGCCAACGACCAATTCGTGTTGTATTACCAGGCAAAAACCGACCTGCAAAGCGGCCGCATCGTCGGTGCCGAGGCGCTGTTGCGCTGGCGGCACCCGGAAAATGGCCTGGTGTCGCCGGTCGATTTCATTCCGGTAGCGGAAGAAACCGGCCTGATCGTGCCGATCGGCAGCTGGGTGCTGGAACAGGCTTGCCGCCAGGCTGCCGACTGGCGCGCGCGCCTGGCGCCGCACTTGCGTATCGCGGTCAACCTGTCGCCGCGTCAGTTCCAGGATAATAGCCTGGTCGAGGCGGTCAGCCTCGCCTTGCAATCCAGCGGCTTGCCGGCATCTGCGCTGGAACTGGAAATCACCGAAAACCTTCTGATGGGAGAGTCCGACACACTCATGCCCCTGTTCGATGCCCTGACCGGACTGGGCGTGGGGTTTTCCCTGGATGATTTCGGCACAGGATATTCCTCGCTGTCCTACCTGCAGCGCTTTCCGATTTCCAACTTGAAAATCGATCGCTCCTTCATCAACGGCATTCCCGCCAACCGCGATTCGGTGGCCCTGACCCAGACCATCATTGCCATGGCCAAGGCGCTGGCCCTGACAGTCACGGCGGAGGGCGTCGAGGATGCGCAACAGATGCGCTTTCTGCAAGAGGCGGGCTGCGGTGAAATGCAGGGGAATTATTTCAGTGAACCGATTGCCGCCGCCGACTTCGAACGTCTGCTGGCGACCGGCAGGTAATCCGGCGACTGCGCGGCTGGCCGCATTGATCCAGCGCCGAAACCGGCTGGAGAGGCGGGTGCTTGTGCCGCTGCCAGTTTATGCTGTGGGAGGCGCTACCCATCATGAATATGGATCCCATTTCCCTCCTTGAGCAGGAACAACTCGCGCAGTTGGCGAAGTTCCGCCGTATTGCCACAGGCTTGTTGCTGTTAATGGCAATCGTGTTTGTCGTCACCAGGCGCTTCGAGCTGGCGTATCCCTGGCTGGCCCTGGTGCGGGCCTTTGCCGAAGCCGCCATGGTCGGCGCACTGGCAGACTGGTTTGCCGTGACAGCCCTGTTCAAGCATCCGTTGGGCTTGCCCATTCCGCATACGGCAATCATCCGCAGGAACAAGGACCGCATCGGCGTCAGCATTGCCAATTTCCTCGAACACAATTTCATGACGCGCGAGGTCATCAGCGAAGAATTGCGCGAGGTCGATTTCGCCGCCGCGCTGGCATCCTGGCTGGAATCGCCCGGCAACGGCCGGCGGCTTGCGCAGCAGCTGGCGGGCACCGTTCCCGCCTTGTTGCGCATGGTGGAGGATAAGGACGTCGGACATTTTCTGCAGCAACGCGCTGCTGCCGCCCTGCAGGATGTGCGTTTCGCACCGCTGCTGGGGGAGCTCTTGGCGCTCCTGAAGGCGGGCGGACAACATCAACGGGTGTTCGATCATGTGATCGAGCTGGCCGCCGATGCGCTGGAGCGCAACCGCCCCTATATTCGCCAGAAGATCCATGACAAGTCGCCACGCTGGCTGCCCAAGTCGATCGATGAAAAGTTTTTCGAGCGATTGCTGGAAGAATTGAACAATATCCTCGATGAAATGCGGGAAGAAGATAGCGAATGGCGCGGCCGCTTTGAATTTGCCGCAGAAAATTTTATTGATAACCTGAAAACTTCTCCCGAATACGAAGCCCGGCTTGCGCGCATGATCCACAACACAATGGCGCAAGAAGAATTTCGCGGCTATGTCACGCAAGTGTGGCGGGACATCAAGGCGCGGCTGCTGCGGGATGTGCGGGCGGAAGATTCAAAGGCTGTTGGCCGGCTGGAGCAGGCACTTGTTGCCCTGGCGCGCGCACTGGAACAGGATCGGGCAGTGAGCGCCAAACTGAACCAGTGGCTGCGGGGTTTCGCGACTGAAACCATCGTGCATCGGCGCGGGGAAATTGCGCAACTGGTCGAACGGGTGATCCGCAAGTGGGATGGAGAAACAATTGCGCGCAAAATCGAACTGCACGTCGGCAAGGATTTGCAATATATCCGCATCAACGGCACCCTGGTCGGCGGCATGGTCGGACTGCTGTTGCACCTGGCTGCGCAGGCACTCACCTGAAAGCGGGTGTTAAAAGAATCTTAATTTCAATCCGGCGCTGACTGCCATATTGTCCAGTGGGTCGAATGGCCCTTGCTGGCGGCGCGACTGCGCGCCATCCCACGCTATCCCGCGCCAAATATGACAATAAAATGACGGCTGGGCGACCTTTGTCATTTTTTGCGTCAGCTTGAACGGGAATGTCATCAACTCGTCATAATTGCCATTTAGAGTGCGTCCTGTCAAAAACCATCTTTTCGAGGAGTTCCCATGCGACTCGCTTTTTATTGCAAATCCCTGGCATTGGCGGCAGTTGCTGCTGCCAGCCTGATGGGTGCAGCCCAAGCCGCAAATATTACTGGCGCCGGCGCGACCTTCCCCTATCCGATCTATTCCAAATGGGCCGAGGCCTATAAGGCAGCCACCGGCACCGGCCTGAATTACCAGTCGATCGGTTCCGGCGGCGGCATCAAGCAAATCAAGGCCAAGACCGTGGAATTCGGCGCCTCCGACATGCCGCTCAAGCAGGAAGAGCTGGAAAAAGAAGGCCTGATGCAATTCCCTGCCATCATGGGCGGCGTGGTGCCAGTGATTAATGTCGACGGCATCGCCCCCGGCCAGCTGAAGCTGTCCAATGCGGCATTTGCCGGCATTTACCTGGGCAAGATCACCAAATGGAATGCGCCGGAAATCGCTGCCGACAATCCTGGCGTGAAGCTGCCGGCCGAAGACATCACCGTGGTGCATCGCGCCGACGGTTCCGGCACCACCTTCCTGTTCACCGATTACCTTTCCAAGGTCAACGCAGACTTCAAGGCGACGATTGGTGCCGGCACCGCCGTCAAATGGCCCACGGGCGTGGGCGGCAAGGGCAACGAAGGCGTCGCCGCCAACGTGCAGCGCATCAAGAATTCGATTGGCTACGTGGAATACGTGTATGCCAAGAAAAACAAGATGACCCATACCCAGCTGAAAAACCGTGATGGCCAATGGGTGCAGCCGGACGATGCTACCTTCAAGGCGGCTGCCGCCGGCGCGCAATGGGACAAGACGCCGGGCTTTGCCGTGGTGCTGACCGACCAGGCCGGCAAGCAAAGCTGGCCGATTACCGGCGCTTCCTTCATCATCATGCACAAGGTGCAGGCCGATGCCGCCAAGGGCAAGGAAGTGTTGAAATTCTTTGACTGGGCCTACAAGAACGGCGGCGCCATGGCCACTGAGCTGGATTACGTCGCCATGCCGCCCGCCGTCATCAAGCTGGTGGAGGATGCCTGGAAAACCCAGCTCAAAGATAGCGCCGGCAAGGCTGTCTGGTAATTTCGCCGCCAGCCGATTCGACATTCACGACCAGTATCCATGACCGCACCGTCATCCCCGTTCGCCATGCCCGCCACCGAGGCCGCAGGCGCCGTCCGCAGCAGTGCCGACAATCTCGCGCTTGCCGGCACCATGCGCCGCCAGCGCTGGCAGGATTTCCTGTTCCATAAAGTCACCCTGGGCTTTGCCCTGTTCGTCCTGCTGGTGCTGCTCGGCATTCTGGTCTCGCTGGTAATCGGCGCCTGGCCGGCCTTCCACGAGTTCGGCTGGGCTTTCATTACGACCGTCGAATGGGACCCGGTCAACGACAAATATGGTGCGCTGATTGCCATCGCCGGTACCCTGGCGACTTCGTTCATCGCGCTGCTGATCGCGTTCCCTTTAAGCTTCGGCATTGCGCTGTTCCTGACCGAGATTTGCCCGGCCTGGCTCAAGCGCCCGCTCGGCACCGCGGTCGAACTGCTGGCCGGCGTGCCCAGTATCATCTACGGCATGTGGGGTCTGTTCGTGTTCGCGCCGCTGTTCGCCGACTATGTGCAACCCTTTCTGAAGCAAACTCTGGGGCAGATGCCAGGGATCGGCGTATTGTTCAACGGCCCCATGATGGGCATGGGCATCCTGACCGCCGGCCTGATCCTGGCTGTCATGATCATTCCCTTCATTTCCTCGGTGATGCGCGACGTCTTTGAAATCGTCCCGCCAATACTGAAGGAATCCGCCTACGGGTTGGGCTGCACCAAGTGGGAAGTGGTGCGCAAGGTGGTCTTGCCTTATACAAAAAATGGCGTAGTGGGTGGCGTCATGCTCGGGCTCGGGCGGGCGCTGGGGGAAACCATGGCGGTTACTTTCGTGATCGGCAACGCGCACAAACTGTCGTGGTCGCTGTTTGCGCCCGGTAACAGCATTGCCTCGACCCTGGCCAATGAATTTGCCGAGGCCGAATCGGTACTGCATGTCTCATCGCTGTATGCGCTCGGTCTGATCCTGTTCGTGATCACGTTTATCGTCCTGTCGGCGGCAAAACTGATGTTGCGCGGCATGTCGCGCAAGGAGGGAGTTTGAGCATGAATAAAGCCATCAACCCGCAAGCCGTTAACCCGGTTTATCGGCGGAGGCTCTGGGTCCATCGCATCGGCATTGCCCTGTCTTTCCTGGCGATGACGGTCGGCCTGGCCTTCCTCCTGTGGATCCTGGCGACCCTGCTGATCAAGGGCTTCGGCGCGATCAGCCTCGACATGTTCCGCCAGACCACGCCTTCGCCCGACAGCGACGGCGGCGGCCTGCTGAATGCCATCGTCGGCAGCCTCATGATGGTGGGCGCCGCCACCCTGATCAGCACGCCGATCGGTATCCTGGCCGGCCTCTACCTGGCCGAATACGGTGAGGAAAGCTGGTTCGCCCAGGTCACGCGTTTCGTCACCGATATCATGCTGTCGGCGCCGTCGATCGTGATTGGCCTGTTCGTCTATGCAATCTACGTCGCCAACGTCAAGCATTTTTCCGGCTGGGCCGGCACCTTCGCGATTTCGTTGATCGCCATTCCGGTGGTGGTGCGCACCACCGACAACATGTTGAAACTGGTGCCAAGCAGCCTGCGCGAAGCAGCTTTCGCGCTGGGCGCACCGCGCTGGAAGGTGGCCACGCTGGTGCGCCTGCGCGCCGTCAAGGCTGGCGTGGTGACCGGCGTCTTGCTGGCGGTGGCGCGCATTTCCGGCGAAACCGCGCCCCTGCTGTTTACCGCGCTGAACAACCAGTTCTTCAGCGCCGACATGAATAGTCCGATGGCCAACTTGCCGGTGGTGATCTACCAGTTCGCCATGAGCCCGTATGAAAACTGGCGTTCGCTGGCCTGGGGCGGCGCCTTGCTGGTGACCTTCAGCGTGCTGGCCCTGAATATCCTCTCGCGAACCTTGTTCAGCCAGAAAGCGCAACGATGAACCGACAAACTATCGAAATGAACGATTCCACCAACATGTCCGCCGCTCAAGCCAAGACACTCGAGATATCGAACCTGAATTTTTTCTATGGCAGTTTCCAGGGGCTGAAAAACGTCAACCTCGATATCCATGAAAAGCAGGTGACCGCGTTCATCGGCCCGTCCGGTTGCGGCAAGTCGACCTTGCTGCGCACCCTGAACCGGATGTACGATCTGTATCCGGGGCAGCGCGCCGAGGGCAGTATTACGTATCATGGTCGCAATATTCTCGACCCCGGACAGGACGTCAACATGCTGCGCGCCAAAATCGGCATGGTGTTCCAGAAGCCGACGCCATTCCCGATGTCGGTGTATGAAAACATCGCCTTCGGCGTGCGTCTTTATGAAAATCTGTCGAAAGGGGAAATGGACGAGCGGGTCGAGTGGGCGCTGAAAAAGGCAGCCATTTGGGGCGAGGTCAAGGACAAGCTGAACCAGAGCGGCCTTTCCCTGTCGGGTGGCCAGCAACAGCGCCTGTGCATCGCGCGCTGCGTGGCAGTCAAACCCGAGGTGCTGCTGCTGGACGAGCCGACCTCGGCGCTGGACCCGATCTCGACGGCCAAGATCGAGGAATTGATCACCGAACTGAAGCAGGATTACACCATCACCATCGTCACCCACAACATGCAGCAGGCGGCGCGCTGTTCGGACTATACCGCCTACATGTACCTGGGCGAACTGGTGGAGTTCGGCGACACGGACCAGATTTTCATGAATCCGGCCAGGAAGGAAACGCAGGATTACATTACCGGCCGCTTCGGCTGATGTCCTCAATCACCTTGCAAGGAGTATCCCGATGACGGGCGAGCATTCTTCAAAACAATATGACATGGACCTGGAAACCATCCGCTCCAGGGTCTTGCAAATGGGCGGGCTGGTGGAAAACCAGTTTCAGGATGCCATCAAGAGTTTCCGGATTGGCGACGTCGAGCTGGCGCAGCAGGTCATCAAGGGCGACGAGCAGGTCAATCGCCTGGAAGTGGTGCTGGACGATACCTGCAATCACCTGATCGTCAAGCGCCAGCCGGCGGCCAACGATTTGCGCATGGTCATGTCAACCGTCAAGGTGATTACCGACCTCGAGCGCATCGGCGACGAAGCGGTGAAGATCGCCCGCGTGGCGGCCAGTGCGCATGAGCGCGCCAGCGGCCTCAACCAGTTCGAATTCGTGCGGGTGATCTCCGAGCGCGCGCGCGACCTGCTGCACGAAGCGCTGGACGCTTTCGCCCGCAAGGATGAAAAGCAGGCGCTGAAGCTGATCGCCCAGGATGCCATCATCGACCATGAATACAGCATCATCCTGCGCAGCCTGATCACCTTCATGATGGAAGATCCGCGTACCATTTCCGTGGCGCTCGACACCATGTGGGTGGCCAAGGCCATCGAGCGCATCGGCGACCATGCCAAGAATATTGCCGAGTATGTCGTCTACGTGGTGGAAGGCAAGGATATCCGCCACAGCGACTACGTTGCCACCAAACTTGAACTATGACCGGAATCCATGTCGGCCGATAAGACCACGATACTGATTGTCGAAGACGAACCTGCGATCGTCGAACTGGTAAGTTATTCGCTGAAGGAGGCGGGCTGGCAGGCGCTGGCGGTCAATACCGTCGGCGAAGCCTGGGAATTCCTGCAGCGGCGCACCCCGCACCTGGTCCTGCTGGACTGGATGCTGCCGGATCAGGCCGGCCTGCGCCTCTTGGCGCGCATTCGTGCCGACCGCCAGTTGCAGGCGCTGCCGGTGATCATGCTGACGGCGAAGAGCATGGAAGAGGACAAGATCGCCGGCCTCGACCAGGGTGCCGACGACTACATCACCAAGCCGTTCTCGCCGCGCGAGCTGACCGCGCGCATCAAGGCACTGTTGCGGCGCAAGAGCCCGGAGCATGCGCAAAACGTCATGAGCGTCGGCGCTGTCACGCTCGATCCGGTCAGTTGCAGCGTCAGCCTGGGCGGCGACAAGATCGATATCGGCCACGCCGAATACCGCCTGCTGAAATTCTTCATGGCCCATCCGGAACGGGTGTTTTCGCGAAATCAGCTGCTCGACAAGGTTTGGGGCGATCATGTCGTCATCGAGGAGCGCACGGTCGACGTGCACGTGCTGCGCCTGCGCAAGGCATTGAAAGAGGCGGAGACCCTGATCAAGACTGTGCGCAGCGTCGGTTACATGCTGTCTGAAAAATGAACCCGCAATTGCTGTTCTGGATACCTGCCGCGTTGCGGCTGCTGATTATTCTGGTCTGCGCCGGCGTCGTCTGGGCGTTTTTTGGCCCGCTCGCCGGACTCAGCGTCGCTTTCCTGGCTGTGACCGCGCTGAGCTTTCTGCAATTGTTTTACCTGAATCGCCTGGATAACTGGCTTGACAGTCCTGAAAGCGAAAAGATGCCCGATGGCTGGGGCGCCTGGACCGATGTCTTTTCGCGGCTGTACAAGATGCGCCGCGACGACGAGCGCAACCAGGCCGAGCTGACTGAATGGCTGGCGCGCTTCCGCCAAGCCATGAGCCGTCTGCCGGATGGCGTGGTGCTCATGGATGACGTGCTGTTCCTGGAATGGTGCAATCCGACCGCGCAAAGCCACCTCGGACTGGACCTGGAGCGCGACAAGGGCATGCGGGTCACCAACCTGATCCGTCACCCGGAATTCATGGATTACATCATCCTCGGGCGCTTCGAGCAGCCGCTCACGCTCTCCCTGCGCGGGCGCAAGCTGGTCGTGCATCTCATTCCCTTTGAAAACCGCCGCCAGATCCTGGTGACCCACGATGCCACCGAATCCGAGCGCATCGACATGATGCGGCGCGACTTCATCGCCAATGCCTCGCATGAACTGCGGACGCCGCTGACCGTCATCAACGGCTTCCTCGAGATCGCCTGCAACCAGCCCAGCCTCGACTCGGCCACGCGGAAGGCCCACCTCAAGTTGATGAGCGAGCAGGGCCAGCGCATGCAAAACCTGGTGGACGACATGCTGACACTGAGCCGGCTGGAATCGACCGACTTGCCGCTGCGTGCGGAAAAAGTGAATGTCAGGGCGCTGCTGGAGCAGATCGTGCGGGAAGCCAATGCACTATCGGCGGGCAAGCACACCATCAGCCTGACGGTGGCAGGACCGGATGTCAAGGGCAATACCGAAGAGCTGCGCAGTGCCTTCACCAACCTGGTGACCAATGCCATCCGCTATACGCCGGCGCAGGGCAAAATCGATTTGACGTGGCAAGATACCGACGAGGGGCCGCAATTCATCGTGCGCGATTCCGGCATCGGCATCAGCCAGGAGCACCTCGCCCGCCTTACCGAGCGTTTCTACCGGGTTGACAAGAGCCGCTCGCGCGAGACCCAGGGCACGGGTCTGGGACTGGCCATTGTCAAACATATCTTGCTGCGCCACCAAGGCAAGCTGGTCATCGAATCGGTGGTCGACCAGGGCAGCCGCTTCATGGCGCGGTTCCCGAAAAGCAGCGTTTATTATGAAAATGGCCAGCTCTGAGCGTTGATCGCCTGAAAGCAGGCATTGCGCAAACGCTTGCTTCGCAGGACAATTCCCCTTGTTCTGTTTTTCTGTCCTGCATGTCCATGTGGGCGCTTGCCGCTTTATGCCAAATTTCCGTTTGCAGTTTCCCCTTTTCTCGATTGTCCTGGCTGCGGTTCTGAGCGGCTGTGCCGCGCCGACGCCGCCCGTTCCGCCGTCGCCGCCGGTGGCAGGCGTGCATCCCAAACCGCCACGCACCCTCAAGATCGGCCTGGCGCTGGGCGGCGGTGCGGCGCGCGGCTTTGCCCACATTGGCGTAATCAAGGTGCTGGAAGCACAGGGCATCGTGCCTGACATTGTGGTCGGCACCAGCGCCGGCAGCCTGGTCGGCGCACTGTATGCCGCCGGTAATAACGGTTTTGCCTTGCACAAGCTGGCGCTGGAAATGGAGGAGGGCGCAATTTCAGACTGGTCGGTGCCGCTGTTCGCCAGATCGAGCGGCGTGCTGAAGGGCGAGGCGCTGCAAGGCTACGTCAACAAGGCGGTGCATAACATCCCGCTGGAAAAGCTGAAAATTCCTTTCGGTGCAGTTGCCACCGATTTGCGTACCGGTGCACCGGTGGTTTTCCGCAAGGGTAATACCGGACTGGCCGTGCGCGCTTCCTCCGCCGTACCCAGCGTCTTTCAGCCGGTCCAGGTGGGTGGGCATACGTATGTCGATGGCGGCCTGGTGTCGCCGGTGCCGGTGCGCTTTGCGCGGGAAATGGGTGCCGATTTTGTCATCGCCGTCAATATTTCAGCGCAGCCCGACGCCCAGCAGGCTTCTTCTTCCGTGGAGGTCTTGTTGCAAACCTTCGCCATCATGGGGCAAAGCATCAATCAGTACGAATTGAAGGAGGCTGACGTGGTGATCAAGCCGGGCCTGGGCAACATGAAGGGCGGCGATTTCGCCGGCCGCAACCTGGCGATCCTGGCGGGCGAGCAAGCGGCGTTGAGTCAGCTGGCTGAAATCCGGCAAAAATTGCAAGCCATGCGCCAGCAATAAAAATTAACGGCCCGTAGCCGGGTCATTGATGCGGCGCGCGCCGTTGAAGCGGTTTTTCCAGTACGCCAGATCCATGCTTTCAATGCGCACCTTGCCGCCAGCGGAAGGCGAGTGGATGAACTTGTTGTCGCCCAGGTAAATGCCGACATGGGAAAAAGTGCGGCGCAAGGTATTGAAAAACACCAGGTCGCCGGGACGCAAGTCATGGTTTTCGACGTGTTCGCCGACCCGGCTGATTTCTTCGGCAGTGCGCGGCAGCGCAGTTCCCCAAGTTTGCTGGAAGACAAGGCGCACCAGACCGCTGCAATCCAGGCCGCTCTCCGGCGTATTTCCCCCCATCTTGTAGCGTATGCCCAACAAGCTCATGGCGTGCAAGGCAACTTCGGAGGCGCGGTTGGTAAATTCCCTGAACTTGCTGATCGTACTCGTGGGCGGCGCAAAATCCTCAGGCAGGCCGAAGCCTTCGATCGCGGCCGCCGGCTGACTGGCGAGCAAAACCGCCAGCAGTGCCGGACACAACAGATAATTCCGCAGACGGAAGGCAGGGGAAAAAATTATCATTTTGATAATTTTGGGAAATAGACACAGTCAATGTAAGCGAAAGTGGAATTACTGTCAAAAATTGTTGCCTCTGAATATGCTTTCAAGATAGAGTGAAGTCATGGATAAAGTTTCCCTGAAGCATGCTCACACCAAGCTCCCATGACATACCGGTCAAGCCGCGCGTCCTGATCGCCGACGATTCCAGGATAGTGCGGGCGACCCTGATCAAGCATATCCAGGGCATGTTTGACTTCCGGGAAGCCATGAACGGTGAAGAGGCGTGGGAAACCCTGCTGATCGATCCCACTATTCGCGTGGTGATTACCGATTTGTCCATGCCCAGGCTGGATGGTTATGGCTTGCTCAAGCGCATCCGCTCGTCCGAAATCAGCCGCATCCGCACCCTGCCGGTGGTGGTGGTGTCGGGCAGCGACGAGCAATCCGAGCGCGACCGCGCCAAGGCGGCCGGCGCCAACGACCTGATTACCAAGGGCATCGAGACTGCCCAATTGCTCTCCCGCCTGGATGTGCTGGCCAAGCTGGTCAATACCCAGCGCGAGTTCGAGCGCAGCCTGGAGGTCCTGGCAAAAAACGTGACTGCTGCTTCGCACCTGCAACTGGCGACCCCGGCGGCGCTGGATTCGCATGCGCACAAGGCGCTCACCATCGCCTTGGGCAACCGCAAGAATTTCGTCATCCTGAATGTGATGGTCGGCCTGCGCCATGCTGAACTCGATGGCCAGGCGATGTTGCCGCCGGCATCGGTGGTGCATGCCGTCGGCCAGTTGCTGCAACGCACGATCAGGCAATCCGATCGGGTGGCGCAGACCGGCGAAGCGGAATTCATCCTGGTTACAGGGAGCATTCATTTCGATTCGGCGCGCAATTTCGCCCAGCGCATCTGCCGCGCCATTTCCAATGCCAATATGGTCAGAGATGAGCACATGTCCTTCATCGCCAGTTGCGGCCTGATTTCGCTGTCGGAGAAATATGGGCAAGGCGAGGCGCGGCCCAGCCTGGCTGAATTGAAGGAAATTGCCAGGCGCCGCGCGCAACTCGGGTTGAATCTGGCGACCACCGGTGTGGTCGGTCTGGAGGAGGAACTGGCGTTCGGCCAGGATGGCCGCCTGCCGTCGTTGCCGGCAGGCGAGGCGCCTGCAGCAGGCGCAGTGGCGCAGGCAGAATCTATCGCTGGCACGGAATCGTCCAGCCTGTCGTTTTATCAGCCCCGCGCTGGCCAGGATGGCCAGCCGGAGCCGGTCGAGCTATCCACGCTGGTGCGCTGGATCAGCGAAGGCAAGCAAGAAAAGGTGCTGCAGCATATGCAGGAGCTGTCGCAAGAGTTGAAGCCGCTGGTCGAATTGCTGATCCAGCAACGGCACTAAAGGGCAGGGCGCTTGCTGCCCCGGCGCCGGTGCACGGCATACGCAAGCGCACTCGCCTGTTGCCAGGCATGTCTTGCCAGCTTTGCCTGGCAAGACCTTTTGCGCTATAATCATGCGTTAACCAATTTCATTCCGTCGTAGCGCATACCCCCTCCCATTCGTCCCGAAACGGCCAACATTCGCCAGCGCGCCTACGCGCGCGGGTGACGGGTCGAGCAGGCACGGCGCAGCGACGGTAACAATTTCAGGAGTTACCCTTGCTGCCTTTTTTTTCTGGCCAAACAGTACCGGCCATCCTGGCTCTCGCGGACGGGTCGATTTTTCAGGGTTTTTCCATCGGCGCTCCCGGCCAGACCATCGGTGAAGTGGTGTTCAACACCGCCATGACCGGTTATCAGGAAATCCTGACCGACCCCAGCTACAGCCGTCAGATCGTCACCCTGACTTACCCGCATATCGGCAATGTCGGCATCAATCCGGAAGATATCGAAGCGGCCAAGGTTCACGCGGCCGGTCTGATCATCAAGGATCTGCCGCTGCTGGCCTCGAATTTCCGTTCGCGCCAGACCCTGCCGGAATACCTCAAGGCCGAAGGCATCGTCGCCATCGCCGGCATCGATACCCGCAAGCTGACCCGCATCCTGCGCGAGAAGGGCGCGCAAAGCGGCGCCATCATCGCCGGCCATGACATCGTCGCCAGCCATGCCGTCGACTTGGCGCATTCCTTTTCCGGCCTGGCCGGTCTGGATCTGGCCAAGGTGGTGACCACCGACAAGCCGTATGTCTGGAACGAGACGGAATGGAAACTCGGCGAGGGCTACGGCAAGCAGATTGCGCCGAAGTTCCACGTCGTCGCCTATGACTTTGGCGTCAAGTACAACATTCTGCGCATGCTGGCTGAACGCGGCTGCAAGATCACCGTGCTGCCGGCGCAAGCCAGTGCGGCCGAGGCGCTGGCGCTGAACCCGGACGGCATCTTCCTGTCCAATGGCCCTGGCGATCCGGAGCCCTGCGACTACGCAGTGACGGCAACGCGCGAGCTGATCGAGCGCGGCATCCCGACCTTCGGCATCTGCCTTGGTCACCAGATCATGGCCCTGGCCTGCGGCGCCAGGACCGTCAAGATGAAATGCGGCCACCACGGCGCCAACCACCCGGTGCAGGACCTCGACACCAGGCAGGTGATGATCACCTCGCAAAACCACGGCTTCGCCGCCGATGCCGAAAGCCTGCCAGCCAACTGCCGTGTTACCCACGTGTCGCTGTTCGATGGCACCCTGCAGGGTTTCGAGCGCACCGACCGCCCGGCGTTCTGTTTCCAGGGCCACCCGGAAGCCTCGCCCGGCCCGCACGACATCGCCCCCTTGTTCGATCGCTTCATTGCGCTCATGGAACGCACCAATACGCAAAATACGCAGGCAAAGATGGAGAAACAGAAAAATGCCTAAGCGCACAGACATTAAAAGCATCCTGATCATTGGCGCTGGCCCGATCATCATCGGCCAGGCCTGCGAATTCGACTATTCCGGCGCCCAGGCCTGCAAGGCCCTGCGCGAAGAGGGTTACAAGGTCATCCTGGTCAACAGCAATCCGGCCACCATCATGACCGACCCGGAAATGGCCGACGTCACCTATATCGAGCCGATCACCTGGCAAGTGGTGGAACGCATCATCGCCAAGGAAAAGCCGGATGCAATCCTGCCGACCATGGGTGGCCAGACCGCGCTGAACTGCGCGCTCGACCTGCATCACCATGGCGTGCTGACCAAGTACGGCTGCGAGCTGATCGGCGCCACCCCGGAAGCCATCGACAAGGCCGAGGACCGCTCCAAGTTCAAGGATGCGATGACCAAGATCGGCCTCGGTTCGGCCAAGTCGGGCGTCGCCCACACCCTGGAAGAATCCTGGGCGGTGCAGAAGGAACTGGGTTTTCCGGTCATCATCCGTCCCTCGTTTACCATGGGTGGCACCGGCGGCGGCATTGCCTACAATGCCGAAGAATTCGAAGCCATCTGCAAGCGTGGCCTGGAAGCCTCGCCCACCTCGGAACTGCTGATCGAGGAATCGCTCCTCGGCTGGAAAGAGTATGAGATGGAAGTGGTGCGCGACAAGAAAGACAATTGCATCATCGTCTGCTCGATCGAAAACCTCGACCCGATGGGCGTGCATACCGGCGACTCGATCACGGTCGCGCCGGCGCAGACCCTGACCGACAAGGAATACCAGATCATGCGCAACGCCTCGCTGGCGGTGCTGCGCGAGATCGGCGTCGACACCGGCGGCTCCAACGTGCAATTCTCGGTGAATCCGAAAGATGGCCGCATGATCGTCATCGAGATGAACCCGCGCGTGTCGCGTTCCTCTGCGCTGGCCTCCAAGGCCACCGGCTTCCCGATCGCCAAGATCGCCGCGAAACTCGCGGTCGGCTTCACCCTGGACGAATTGCGCAACGAAATCACCGGTGGCGCCACGCCGGCATCGTTCGAGCCTTCGATCGATTACGTCGTCACCAAGATCCCGCGCTTCGCCTTCGAGAAATTCCCGACTGCCGACGATCACCTGACCACCCAGATGAAATCGGTGGGCGAGGTGATGGCGATCGGCCGCACCTTCCAGGAATCCTTCCAGAAAGCCTTGCGCGGCCTGGAAGTCGGCGTCGATGGCATGAATGAAAAGACCACCGACCGCGAAACCATCGAGGAAGAACTCGGCGCTCCGGGACCGGATCGCATCTGGTATGTCGGCGACGCGTTTGCGCACGGTTTCTCGCTGGAGGAAGTGCAGCAACTGACGCATATCGACCCGTGGTTCCTGGTGCAAATCAAGGAAATCGTCGATATCGAACTGTGGCTGGAAACCCAGAGCCTGGACGCGCTCGACCGCGACACGCTGTTCCGCCTGAAGCAGAAGGGTTTCGCCGACCGCCGCCTGGCCAAGCTCTTGAAGGCCACCGACACGGCGGTGCGCGAAAAGCGCCATGCGCTCAACATCCGCCCGGTGTACAAGCGCGTCGATACCTGTGCCGGCGAGTTCGCCACCAACACGGCCTACATGTACTCGACCTACGATGAAGAGTGCGAATCGCAGCCGACCGATAAGAAAAAGATCATGGTGCTGGGCGGCGGTCCGAACCGTATCGGCCAGGGCATCGAGTTCGACTATTGCTGCGTGCATGCCGCACTGGCGATGCGCGAGGATGGCTATGAAACCATCATGGTCAACTGCAATCCGGAAACCGTTTCGACCGACTATGACACGTCCGATCGCCTGTACTTCGAGCCGTTGACGCTGGAAGACGTGCTGGAAATCGTCGATGTGGAAAAGCCTTATGGCGTGATCGTGCAGTACGGCGGCCAGACGCCATTGAAACTGGCGCTGGACCTGGAAGCCAATGGCGTGCCCATCGTCGGCACTTCGCCCGACATGATTGACGCCGCCGAAGACCGCGAGCGTTTCCAGAAGATGCTGCAGGAACTCGGCCTGCGCCAGCCGCCCAACCGCACTGCGCGCACCGAAGAGGAAGCATTGAAGCTGGCAGTCGAGATCGGCTACCCGCTGGTAGTGCGTCCCTCCTACGTGCTGGGTGGCCGCGCCATGGAAATCGTCCACGAGCAGCGCGACCTCGAGCGCTACATGCGCGAAGCGGTCAAGGTTTCGCACGACTCGCCGGTGTTGCTCGACCGCTTCCTGAATGACGCCATCGAAGTGGATGTGGATTGCCTGTCCGATGGCACGCGCACCTTCATCGGCGGCGTCATGGAACACATCGAACAGGCCGGCGTGCACTCGGGCGATTCGGCCTGCTCGCTGCCGCCGTATTCGCTGTCGCAGCCGACCATTGACGAGATCAAGCGGCAGACCGCTGCCATGGCCCGCGGCCTCAATGTGGTCGGCCTGATGAATGTGCAGTTCGCCATCCAGCAGCAGGAAGTCGACGGCAAGTTGCAGGACATCGTCTTCGTGCTGGAAGTGAACCCGCGCGCGTCGCGCACCGTGCCCTTCGTGTCCAAGGCCACCGGCCTGCAGCTGGCGAAGATCGCCGCGCGCTGCATGGTCGGCCAGTCGCTGGATAGCCAGGGCATCGCCAACGAAGTGGTGCCGCCTTACTACAGCGTCAAGGAAGCCGTGTTCCCGTTCGTGAAATTCCCGGGCGTCGACACCATCCTCGGGCCGGAAATGAAATCGACCGGCGAAGTCATGGGCGTGGGCAAGACTTTCGGCGAAGCCTTCGTGAAATCGCAGCTGGGCGCCGGCGTCAAGCTGCCGACCTCCGGCAAGGTGTTCCTCTCGGTGAAGTCGAGCGACAAGCCGCGCGCGGTGCAGGTGGCGCGCGACTTGGTTGCCATGGGCTTCCAGGTGGTGGCGACCAAGGGTACGGCGGCAGCGATTGAAGCTTCCGGCATTCCAGTGGCAACCGCCAACAAGGTGGTCGAAGGCCGTCCGCATATCGTCGACATGATCAAGAACAACGAGATTGCCCTGGTCATCAACACGGTCGAGGAAAAGCGCAACGCCATCGTCGATTCGCGCGCCATCCGTACCTCGGCATTGGCGGCGCGGGTGACGACCTTCACGACGATCGCCGGTGCGGAAGCGGCGGTGCAGGGCATGCGTCACCTGGATTCCTTGCACGTCTACGATTTACAGGGCTTGCATAAGTCTTTACACTAATCTGATCTGCAATTCCCTCACAGAGGTCACAGAAAGTGCCTTACGGCACTATTTGTGACCTCTGTGTTTTCTTTTGAGTATAAAAACATGAATACAGTACCGATTACCAAATACGGCGCCGAATTGCTGAAGGAAGAATTGCAGCGTCTGAAATCCAAGGAGCGTCCGGCTGTCATCAATGCCATCTCCGAGGCGCGTGCCCAGGGCGATTTGTCGGAAAACGCCGAGTACGACGCCGCCAAGGAAAAGCAGAGCTTCATCGAAGGCCGCATCGCCGACCTCGAAGGCAAGCTTGGCGCCGCGCAGATTATCGACCCGGCCTTGCTGGACGCCGAAGGGCGGGTGGTGTTCGCTTCGACCGTGGATCTGGAAGACCTGGAATCCGGCCAGAAGGTGACCTACCAGATCGTCGGTGAAGACGAGGCTGACCTCAAGGAATTGAAAATATCGGTGACTTCGCCGATCTCCCGCGCGCTCATCGGCAAGTATGCCGGCGACGTGGTCGAGGTGAATGCCCCTTCCGGTCCGCGCGAGTACGAAATCCTCGAAGTGCGCTATATCTGATGGTGGCAATCCGCATGCGCGCAGTGCTGGCCACCCTGTGGGTGGGCAGCCTGTGGACCATCGGCTACATGGTCGCGCCGACCCTGTTTGCCACACTGGAAGACCGCGCCTTGGCAGGCACCATTGCCGGGCGTCTGTTCGCCATCGAAGCCTGGGTCACCGTGGTTTGCGCCGTGCTGCTGGCGTTGCTGGTGGCGCGCGCCGGCGCGGCATTCGATCAGCGGCAGCGCAAGCAGGTATTGATCGTGATCGGCGTGATGCTGCTGTGCACCCTGGTCAGCCATTTTGGCATCCAGCCTTACATGGCGGAGTTGCGGGCTGCGGTTGCGCCCGGGGCCAGCATGGCAGGGGAGATTCAGGCGCGCTTCGGCCGTTTGCACGGCGTTTCGAGCGCGATTTACATGGTGCAGAGCGTGCTGGGGCTGGTGCTGGTGTTGAAGTTGTACCAGGCGAAATAGCCCGGGGTGCCAGGCGATCAAGACCGGCGGGCAGGGCGGCCCGATGCCGCGCCGTGTGCCCCGCGCATCATCCGCGGCTGGAGAGGGTTTTCTTGGTGCTGGTCTGGCGTGGCTTGGCGCGCTTGATGCTGCCGCCGGCAGTGACCCGCTCATTACCTTTGAGCATGACCTTGGATACGGAAGGTTTCTTTGTGCCGCTGCGGCTGGGCTTGACGATGGTGACTTCGCGCAAGCCCTTGCCGCGTTTTTCGCTGGCTTCCTTTTCCGCTTCTTTTTGCGGACGATAAATCACCAGCAGCTTGCCGATATGCTGCACTGGCGCGGCGTCCAGTTCTGCACAGATCGTCTCGTAAATGGCCACGCGCGCTTCGCGATCGTCGCCGAACACGCGCACCTTGATGAGGCCGTGCGAGTTCAGGCTGGCATCGATTTCCTTCATGACTGCGGGCGTGAGGCCGGCTTCGCCGATGATGACGACAGGGTTCAGGCCATGGGCTTCGGCGCGCAAGGCGCTGCGTTCGGCGGGAGTGAGCTTCAGCATAACTATAAATATCCTTTAAAAGCAGTATTCTACGCGAATGGCAAAAAACAAATTCAACAAAAACTGGGTGCATGACCACCTCAACGATCCTTTCGTCAAGCAGGCGCAGAAAGAAGGATACCGGGCGCGGGCGGTGTACAAGCTCAAGGAAATCGACGAGGCCGAAAAGCTGGTGCGGCCCGGGCAGGTGATCGTCGACCTCGGCTGCACGCCGGGCAGCTGGTCGCAGTATGTGCGCAACAAGCTGGCCGGCCAGGCCGGCGGCGGCATCAGCGGCACCATCATCGGCCTGGACCTGCTGCCCATGGAGCCGATCGCCGATGTCCACTTCATCCAGGGCGATTTTCGCGAAGAGGTCGTGCTGGCGCAGCTGGAGGCGATCGTCGCCGGGCGCCAGGTCGACCTGGTACTGTCCGACATGGCGCCCAATCTGTCGGGCGTGGCGATCGTCGATGCCGCCCGGGTCGAGCATATTGTCGACCTGGCGCTCGATTTTGCCCGCGCCCATCTGAAACCTTCCGGCGCCTTGCTCGTCAAATGTTTCAATGGTCCGGGGTATAACGAGATTCTTGCCAAGTTCCGCGCGGAGTTCAAGACGGTAGCCTCGAAAAAGCCCAAAGCCAGCAAGGACAAGTCGTCCGAAATCTTCCTGCTTGGGAAAACCCTCAAAAATCCTGCCTGAGTCGTACCGTTATGGATCGTTTCCAATAAATTTACCGAAAAGTGCGTCAAATTTGCCATTTGTGCCTTGTTTTTTCGGGGATTCGGCCATACATCCTGCCTAGCAAGCGCCTGTTATTACGAGTAGAATCGTAAAAAATGCTATGAAAGGGGCGCAATCCTGCGCCGAAGGAGTCCTAGTGAATAACATGTTTTCCAAAGCCGCTGTCTGGGTGGTGATTGCCCTGGTGCTGTTTACCGTATTTAAACAGTTCGACGGGCGTTCCCTGGCCAACGGCGCAACGCCGATTCCGTATTCGGATTTCCTCGACGAGGTCAAGGCCAAGCGCATCAAGGATGCCACCATCGAGGAGCGCACCCTGGTTGCCACCACCACCGATGGCAAGAAGATCAAGACCGCGATCACCTACCTCGATCGCGGCCTGATCGGCGACCTCGTCAACAATGGCGTGAAGTTCGACGTGCGCCAGCCGGAAGAGCCTTCTTTCCTGTCGCAAATCTTCATTTCCTGGTTCCCGATGCTGCTGCTGATCGGCGTATGGGTCTTTTTCATGCGGCAGATGCAGGGCGGCGGCAAGGGCGGTGCGTTTTCCTTCGGCAAGTCCAAGGCGCGCATGCTGGATGAAAACGCCAATGCGGTGACTTTTGCCGATGTCGCCGGCTGCGATGAAGCCAAGGAAGAAGTGCAGGAACTGGTCGATTTCCTGCGCGATCCGACCAAATTCCAGAAACTGGGCGGGCGCATCCCGCACGGCATCTTGATGGTGGGCCCGCCGGGTACCGGTAAGACCCTGCTGGCACGTGCCATTGCCGGCGAAGCCAAGGTGCCTTTCTTTACCATTTCCGGTTCAGACTTTGTCGAAATGTTCGTCGGCGTGGGCGCATCCCGCGTGCGTGACATGTTCGAGAATGCCAAGAAGCATTCCCCTTGCATCATCTTCATCGATGAAATCGACGCCGTCGGCCGCCATCGCGGCGCCGGCATGGGCGGCGGCAACGACGAGCGCGAACAGACCTTGAACCAGTTGCTGGTCGAGATGGATGGCTTCGAAGCCAATGCCGGCGTGATCGTGATCGCCGCCACCAACCGTGCCGACGTGCTGGACAAGGCGCTGCTGCGTCCGGGCCGCTTCGACCGCCAGGTGATGGTGGGCTTGCCGGATATCCGCGGCCGCGAACAGATCCTGTACGTGCACATGCGCAAGGTGCCTATCGCCCCGGACGTCAAGGCCGATATCCTGGCACGCGGCACCCCGGGTTTCTCGGGCGCGGATCTGGCCAACCTGGTCAACGAAGCGGCCTTGTTTGCCGCCCGGCGCGGCAAGCGCCTGGTGGAGATGCAGGATTTCGAGGATGCCAAGGACAAGATCGTCATGGGGCCGGAACGCAAGTCCGCCGTCATGCGCGAGGAAGAACGCAGAAATACCGCCTTCCATGAGTCCGGCCATGCAGTGGTGGCAAAGCTCTTGCCAAAAGCCGACCCGGTGCACAAGGTCACCATCATGCCGCGCGGCTATGCGCTCGGCCTGACCTGGCAATTGCCTGAGCATGACCGCGTCAACATGTACAAGGACAAGATGCTTGAGGAGATCGCAATTCTCTTCGCCGGCCGCATCTCCGAGGAAATCTTCATGCACCAGATGTCCACGGGCGCTTCCAACGACTTCGAACGGGCCACCAAGCTGGCGCGTGCGATGGTCACACGCTACGGCATGTCGGAAACGCTGGGTACGATGGTCTATGAAGACAACCAGAGCGAAGGTTACTTCGGTGGCTCTTCCAAGACCATTTCGGAAGCGACCCAGCAAAAGGTCGATAATGAAATCCGCAGTATCCTGGATACGCAATACGCGCTGTCGCGCAAGCTGATCGAGGAAAATCGCGACAAGGTCGAAGTGATGGCGAAAACCCTGCTGGATTGGGAAACCATCGATGCCGACCAGATCAACGACATCATGGCTGGTCTTGACCCGCGCTTGCCCAAGGCCGGCGTGCCGGCCAAGCGCACGCCGCCGGATACGCCTGCAGGCGGGGTTTCCCCCAATGCCACGGCGCCGGCCTGATCGCTACGCCATGGTCTAATTTCACGTCTTTCAAGCCAAGGGTGAGGATATTTCCTCACCCTTTTTCTTTTCCTGGAAAAATTCACATGCAAGAATTTCTGCAATGCGGGCGTTTTCGGCTGGCGCTGGGCCAGGCCGACCGTCCGCTGGTCATGGGCATCCTCAACATTACGCCGGATTCGTTTTCCGACAGCGGCCAGTTCATGCCGCTGGAAGCGGCGCTCGATCACGCCGAGCAAATGATCGCCGAAGGCGCCGACATGATCGACATCGGCGGCGAATCGACCCGTCCGGGCGCACCCGTGGTGCCATTGGAAGAAGAGTTGCGGCGTATCATGCCCATCCTGTATGCGCTGCGCGATTGCGGCAAGCCGCTTTCGGTGGATACCTACAAGCCCGAGGTCATGAAAGAAGCCCTGGTCGCGGGCGCCGACATGATCAATGACATCAATGGCTTCAATGCGCCGGGAGCATTGAGTGCAGTCAAGGATAGCGATTGTGGCTTGTGCATCATGCATATGCAGCGTGACCCGCAAACCATGCAAGCCGATCCGCATTACAGCGATGTCCTGGGCGAAGTCAGCCGTTACCTGCGCCAGCGCGTTGATGAAATCGGCGCAGCCGGCATTGCCCGCGCACGCATGTGCATCGACCCCGGTTTCGGCTTTGGTAAAACCCTTGCGCATAACATTGAATTGCTGAAAAATCTCGAACTTGTCTTGCGGGAAGTGCAATTGCCACTGCTGGCCGGGATGTCGCGCAAGACCATGATCGGCGCGATCACCGGCAAGCCGGTCGAGCAGCGCATGGCCGGCAGTGTGGCCGCCGCGCTGGTCGCGGTGGCGCATGGCGTGCGCATCGTGCGGGTGCATGACGTTGCGGCCACGGTCGATGCAATCAAGGTCTGGCAAGCCACGCGGCCGGATGCCGCAGCGGCATCCGCTGCCGCTTCGATGTAAACCATTTCAAATAACGGGAGACGGAAAAATCATGTCACGTAAATATTTTGGTACCGATGGCGTGCGCGGCCGTGTCGGCGAGTTGCCGATCACGCCGGGCTTCGTCATGCGCCTGGGTTATGCCGCCGGCCGTGTGCTGGCGCAGGGCGAGGCCGGCAAGAAAACTGTCCTGATCGGCAAGGACACGCGCATCTCGGGTTACATGCTGGAAGCCGCATTGGAAGCTGGATTTTCCGCCGCCGGCGTGGATGTCATGCTGGCCGGGCCGGTGCCGACCCCGGCAGTGGCTTATCTCACGCGGGCCTTGCGCCTGTCGGCCGGGGTGGTGATCTCGGCATCGCACAATCCCTACCATGACAATGGCATCAAGTTTTTTTCCGCGCAGGGCAACAAGCTGCCGGACGCCGTCGAGTCGGCCATCGAAGCAGCGCTCGAGATGCCGATCGACTGCGTGCCCTCGGAGAAGCTGGGCAAGGCCAAGCGCCTGGATGACGCGCAGGGGCGTTATATCGAGTTCTGCAAGAGCACCTTCCCCAACGAACTCGATTTGCGCGGCCTGAAAATCGTGGTCGATTGCGCTCACGGCGCGGCGTACAACATCGCCCCGCACGTGTTCCACGAACTGGGTGCGGAAGTGGTCGCCATTGGCAACCAGCCCAACGGCTTGAACATCAATGACGGCTTCGGCGCCACGGCGCCGCGGGCGCTGGCGGCGGCGGTGCAGGCGCAGCAGGCCGACCTCGGCATCGCGCTGGATGGCGATGCCGACCGCCTGATCATGGTCGATAGCGAAGGCCGCATCTACAATGGCGACGAATTGCTGTACGTGATGGTCAAGGATAGGCTTGCCAGCGGCGGCATTCAGGGCGCTGTCGGCACCCTGATGACCAACATGGCGCTGGAAGTGGCGTTTCGCGAATTGGGCGTCGGCTTTGCGCGCGCCAAGGTCGGCGACCGCTACGTGCTGGAAGTGCTGCAGGAGCGCGGCTGGCAAGTGGGCGGGGAGGGCTCGGGCCATCTGCTGTTCCTCGACAAGCACACCACTGGTGACGGCATCGTCTCGGCGCTGCAAGTGCTGTCGGCCTTGCGCCGCAGCGGCAAGACGCTGCAGCAAGCCACGGCGGATATTTTGATGTACCCGCAAACCCTGATCAACGTGAAAGTGACGCCCGGCTTCGACTGGCAAAAGAACGCCGCGGTGGTGGAGGAAAAGCGCCTGGTCGAGCGCGAACTCGGCGACACCGGGCGGGTGCTGATCCGCGCTTCCGGTACCGAGCCGCTGCTGCGGGTGATGGTGGAAGCCAAGCGCGCCAATGTGGCCGAAAGCCTGGCGCGCCGGCTGGCCGACAAGGTGCAGGCGGCATAGCAATTATCTTATTTGACCCAGGCAAGAGGGTCGAGTATAATTGATGTTCTTCGGAGTGTAGCGCAGCCCGGTAGCGCACCTGGTTTGGGACCAGGGGGTCCAAGGTTCGAATCCTTGTACTCCGACCAGTAATACCCTGACGGGCTGTCTTTTGACAGCCCGTTTTTATTTCCGTCTTTCAGTCTCGCGACTGCCCATAGCTCAGTTGGATAGAGCAACGGCCTTCTAAGCCGTAGGTCGCAGGTTCGACTCCTGCTGGGCAGGCCAATTCTTCTACCTCTCAGCGATAGTGCGCACGAATCAGATTTATCTGCTCCACGCTGTGCTCAAATTGTCCCCATTCGTTTTTAATTGGTTTTGAGCACGATCGCTTTTTGGCGCTCGGTCTATCTTGAGCGCAATAGGTTAAAGCCGGTCGGTCGCGCCGCAACTCTGAAGCAGCGATGGATTCCTTTCTCCCATATTCATGGGATGGCGCATGTTACGGATACAGCGATACCATCTTGCCTAATAGACATAAGTCACTTCTTTCCGTATGTTAACGTGATTGTCACGAATGCAACGTTTTGGCTGATCGAGTAGCTTGGGTATTTGGATTTGCACGGGAGCCGGCAATACAGGATGTGGCCCAATCACTGGACATCCATCCCTTCATGCTGTCACGATGGCGCAAAGAAGCCAGGGACGGAATCATTGTGACCAAAGGGATCAAGCTCAATGTCAATGAAGTGTGCGAACTCAGGCGCCTGAGGCAACTCGAAAAAGAACACGCCTAGCTCAAGGTGGAGCATGATCTATTCAGAGCGCGGCCTCGGCCTTGGGGAGATGGATCAGCCAACCTGAAATCAACAATACGCATAAAACAACCAGCTTGGCCCAAGGAGACCGTCTTGGACCAAAAGCTGGTGTTTAACCTTCTTTATCTATAACAAAGTGAACTAGGTTGGCGTGACCGAACCGCTTATTTTTTGACCAGGGGGCACTTGCTCGTTGCGAGCGGCTGAAAAGCCTGTTCGCCTGGAATGACTGCCTTGACGTGGAAATAGTCCCACGGCGTTTTGGACTCGGACGGCTTCTTCACCTGAACCAGGTACATGTCATGGACCATCCGTCCATCCTCGCGAATCTTGCCGTTCTTCGCAAAGAAGTCGTTGATTGGCGTATCTCGCATTTGCTTCATGACCGCGCCGGCTTCATCGGTGCCCGTAGCCTGGATCGCCTTCAAATAGTGCATCGTGGAAGAATAAACGCCGGCGTGAATCATGTTCGGCATTTTTTTCATCTTGCCGAAGAAACGCTTTGACCATTTTCGCGTTTCGTCATCCAGGTCCCAATAAAAAGCATCGGTCGCGTATAGGCCTTGCGCTGTTTCAAGGCCAAGGCTGTGGACGTCATTGACGGTGAACAGCAACGAGGCGAGGGACTGCTTTCCCGATTTTGTAAGGCCGAACTCTTTTGCGGCCTTGATTGAATTGACGGCATCAGGCCCGGCATTGGCAAAGGCAATGACTTGCGCACCGGATGCTTGCGCTTGCAGCATGAAGGATGAGAAATCCGCAGCGGCGAGCGGATGTCTCGAGCCGCCTACAATCTTGCCGCCTTTCGATTTGATCACGTCGGACGCATCTTTTTCCAGCGAATGGCCGAATGCATAATCGGCTGCTAAAAAATACCAGGAGCTGCCGCCCTGTTTGAGGATCGCGTTGGCGGTGCCGTTGGCGAGCGCATACGTGTCCCAGGCATAGTGAATGCTGTTAGGCGTGCATGCCTCGTTGGTCAGGCGGCTGCTGCCGGCGCCGTTGACGATGGCGATGCGATTCTTCTGTTTGGCGATGTCGACGACGGCCAGCGCGGTACTCGAAGTGACCAGGTCGGCAATCATGTCGACTTTTTGCGAGTCGTACCATTCCCGCGCTTTGGCCGATGCGATATCTGCCTTGTTCTGGTGGTCCGCAAAAATCATTTCGATCGGGCGGCCCAGGACTTTGCCGCCGAAATCCTCGATCGCCATCCTGACCGCGGTGACCGAACCTTCGCCGCTCAAGTCGGAATACAGACCGCCCATATCGGTCAATACGCCGATTTTGACCGTGTCGTCGGAAATCTTGGACGATTGCGCCATCGCCGGCGTCAGCGCGAAGGATTGGATTGCTGCACAAATTGCGGCAGCTAGTTTTTTGGATTTCATAATTTTCTCCGTGTTATTAATTGATTGTGTAAGAAATTAAGGTTTGGCGCACTTGAATTTAAAATCCGACTTCGTTGGCGCCCTTTAAGCCCAGGATTGCCCTTGCTTCGTCGGGTGTTGCGATCTCGAGTGAAAGTGCTTCCAGGATGCGCCTGATGCGGCGTACCTGATCGGCGTTTTGCCGCGATAAAGTGCCGGGTCCTTCCCATAAATTGTCTTCCAGGCCAACGCGCACATTGCCGCCTTGGGCGGCCGCGACCGCGGCAAGCTTCATTTGCGAACGTCCCGCGCCCAATACAGACCAAACATAATCGGCGCCGAACAAACGATCTGCGGTACGTTTCATGTGTGCGACGTCGTCTGCATGCGTACCGATCCCACCCAGGATGCCAAACACGGTTTGAATAAAGAGCGGCCCCTTGACAAGGCCTCGATCGACAAAGTGCGCAAGGTTATAGAGATGGGCGGTGTCATAACATTCGAATTCAAAGCGCGTGCCGTTGCCAGAGCAAGCTTGCAAGACATATTCGATATCCTTGAAGGTATTGCGAAAGACGACGTCGCGAGTCCCTTCGAGAAATTTGCGCTCCCAGTCGTGCTTGAATTCTTTGAAGCGGTTCAACATGGGGTACAACCCGAAGTTCATCGAGCCCATGTTGAGCGATGCTAATTCTGGTTTCAACTGCAAGGCCGGTTGCAGACGCTCTTCGACGGTCATGCCTGGCGCGCCGCCGGTGGTGATGTTGATGATGCCGTCCGTGCGCAGCTTGATATTGCCGACAAATGCGCGAAACAGTTCAGGCGCCTGCGACGGCTTGCCATTTTCGGGATCGCGGGCGTGCAAATGCACGATCGCGGCGCCGGCCTCGACCGCTTCTACCGCCGCTTGCTCAATTTGCGGTCCTGTGACGGGAAGATAAGGCGACATTGACGGCGTATGAATACCGCCGGTCACAGCGCAAGAGATGATGACTTTATTTGGTTTGCTCATATTGGTTCACCTTTCTTATTGCGCGACGATGCCGCCGTCGACAGGGAGTGAAATTCCGCGAATCTGGTCGGCCGCGGCGCTGCATAAAAAGGCGACCGTTTCGCCGATTTGTTCCGTGCTGACAAATTCGCCGGAAGGCTGCTTTTCGGACAGCATGCGTTTTTTGATTTCGACGTCCGACAGTCCTTCCTGCTGTGCACGCATATCGACTTGCGTCTGGACCAGCGGCGTCAGTACCCAGCCGGGGCAAATTGCATTGCAGGTCACGCTGTGCGCTGCCGTCTCAAGCGCCGTTGCCTTGGTCAACCCAAGCAGCCCATGTTTGGCGGCGATGTAGGCGGATTTGTTGGCGGACGCGATCAGGCCGTGGGCGGACGAAATGTTGACGATACGGCCCCAGTTTTTCGATAGCATGTGTGGCAAGGCCAGGCGTGTCGTGTGAAATGCAGCGGTTAGATTGATCGCCAGTACCGCGTTCCATTTCTCCGGTGGAAATTCCACAATGCTCGAGACGAATTGAATGCCGGCGTTGTTTACGAGGATATCGACGCCGCCGAATTTTTCGTGCGCAAAACGGATCATCGATTCGATCTCGTCGGCTTTCTCGATATCGGCGCCATGGTAAGTACAATGCACATCGCCGCTTTCGGCAAGCGCATTGCGCACCGCTTCGATCGCCTGTGGTTCGCCAAAGCCATTCAAGATGATGTTTGCGCCTTGCCTGGCGAGCGAGCGTGCGATGCCCAGGCCGATGCCGGAAGTCGACCCGGTGACCAAGGCTGTTTTGCCTCTGAGGGGTTGAATTTTCATGATGTTAAAAATTTAAAAGATGGTCGGGTTATGTTTAGCGCGTCGAGATGTTCTTGTCGGTCAGCGTGGCATCGAATATCAAAGCCCGCGCCTTACCTGCGTTTGCAATATCGAACGCAATGGCTATCGCAAAAACGATGCCAGTCCGTTATCTAATTGATTTTGTGGGAATTTTTACGCTATCCGACCGAGGGGCAGCGAAATGCGAGGAAAATGCGGGGAAAGTTGTTCAATGTGAGAACAACTCCAGCGTAATAGTTTTTAAGGCTTTGATTATTATGGATAATTCCTGTTCAACTAATGAACAATTGATCATTTATTGAACAAAATGTCGAATTGCTCGATCTTTTGGTAGAGCTTGCCGCGCGAGATGCCGAGCGTGCGCGCGGCTAGTGACTTATTGCCGCGGCTGTCGCGCAATGCGGCCTCGATCAGATTCTTTTCAGTTTCGGATATAACCTTGTCGAGCCGGGGTTGAGATGATGCTACCGATCTTCGCAGTCCGTTCCGCCGCTCGGCCGCGATGTCTTTGAAGCTTGGTTTCGCAATCGGCAAGATCGGCAGAAAATTGGACGCATCGAGAACATGGGCATCGGATAGCATGCAAGCCTGTTCGAGAATATTTCCCAACTCCCGTACATTTCCGGGCCAGTCGTAATGTGCTAATAAGTCTCGCGCCGCCACGCTTAATTCCCGTTGCGCCATGCCGGATTGGGCTGCAATTTGTTCAAGAAGATGCTCGCATAGGGCATCGATATCAGCTACCCGTTCGCGCAGCGGCGGCAACGCAATCGGCAATACATTCAGTCGGTAATAGAGGTCTGAACGGAATTGTCCGGCGCTGATTAATTCGGTCAGGTTTCGGCTCGTTGCAGCGATGATCCTCACATTGATCTTCAACACCTTATTCGCGCCTAGCGGTTCGATCTCACGCTCCTGCAGTGCGCGCAGCAGCTTCGCTTGAATCTGCATCGGCATATCCCCGATTTCATCGAGAAATAAGGTCCCGCCGTCGGCTGCTTTGAATTTGCCATCGCGGCCTTTGCGATCCGCACCCGTGTACGCGCCCGGCGCAACGCCGAAAAATTCCGCTTCAAGCAAAGTTTCAGGTATCGCCGCGATATTGACGCCGATAAAGGGTTTGCTCGCGCGCGCCGATGCAGCGTGTATGCCTTGCGCCAGCATTTCCTTGCCGGTGCCAGTCTCTCCCAGCAGCAGCACCGGAGAATCGAGTTGCGCAGCGCGTCTGGCGCGTGTTTTCAATTCAAGCGCCGCCGCACTGGCGCCGATAAAACTGGAGATCGAATAACGCGTGCCCCGACCCCTGCGAAGTTGCGCGAGCTCTTTACGTGTGCTCTCCAGCGCAGCCTGTAATTCGGAGAAACGGGAAACAAGTGGCCGCAACTGGTCCAAGTCATCGTACAGCGCGAATGCAAATGCGCCGAACACGCGGTCGCTTTCGTCGCGTAATGGCAATCGCGTAATAACCAGCGAGTGTCCTCGAATCGAAATGATGTCGAGCATGATCGGTTTTCCCGACTGGACTACTTCGCGCATGCGGCTATTCGGAATGATTTCTTCGACCTGCCGCCCGAGCGCTTCGGCCGGACTGTTCAAACCAAGGAATTCCGCATATTTGTCATGAATCCAGGCGATGCGTCCCTGCCGGTCCACTGCCATGGTGCCAAGGCTGAATCGATTAAAAAAATCGAGCAGCGACGCCATGCTCAGGCGCTGAATATTGTCTATATCCCAGATGGGATCAAGGCTCGAAGTCATGGCCTTAAGCGCTCCTTCTTTTCATTTACGTAAATATTCTCAACCTTGAGCGAACTGGCCGTGAATACCGATTGGCATCGCGTACAGAAGATTTGCTTGTGCAATCGGACCATTATGCAGTGCAAGGAATTCTCTAGCCACGAATTTTTTGAATGGCGTCGAAACGCTTGGTTACGCCAAGCTTGCGGTACAGGCTCTTGATATGAAATTTGACGGTGTTCGGCGACACGAATAACTTGGCGGCGATCTCGTCGTTGGACAAGCCCGTGGCCAGCAGTCGCGCGACTTTTTCTTCCTTGCCGCTCAGGGCTGCCATCACTTGATCGCATTGCTGCCGTTGATCGGAACGCGCGTCGAATGCCGCGAGCACTTGTGCGGCAAAGTCAGCCAGCGCCGCCGGTACCTCGGCTTTTTGCAGCAGCAATTGCAACCCGATGCCGGCATCGATGAAGGGCCGCAGATGCTCGTGCACCTGCGCCAGGGCAAGCGCCCGGCATAAAAATTCGGCAGCCGATTTCTGCTTGTCTTCCGCCTGGCGGACCTGCGCCTGCAGGATCATGATTTCGATGGATGCGCCATGACGCTGATCCCGCTCGGCATTCAACAACAGCCGGCTGAGCAGATCAAAGGCTTCGCTGGTGCGGCGCTGCTGCAACAATAACCGCGCCAGCACCAGCACTTCGATTTCCCATTCCGGCTTGAGCGTCTTCGCGTCGATGCCGCGCTGCGCGAACCATTCCGTGAGATCCTTGACCCGGCCCTGCATCAACCACAATTGCGCAAGATGACCCGACAGCGACGAGATGACCAGGCGGACCGAGGCCCAAAACCCTAGCAGCCTTTGTTCGTACTGAGGTTCCAGGCCGGCCTGTTCGCCGCGCGCCAGCTTCACCCGCGCCAGCAATACCTGGCTGCAGCCCTGGTTCAGTTCCATGCCGCCGGCCTTGGCCAATTCCAGAGCGCGGGCCGCCTGCACGGCGGCTTCATCGAGCCGGTTTTGCAGATAAGCGATTTCTCCCAATTGCAGATGAAGCATGCCGCATACCGGCATGTCTTGTAACCCTCTCTCGCTGAACTGGCGCAATCCTTCCCGGCAAATATTCCGTGCGAGCTGCAGATTGCCGCGCATGAACTGTATGCGCGACAATCCAAAGATACTGGACATGGTGACCCATAGAAGCGGCTGCGCATCGCTCACTTCCGTGTAATTGCAAAGTATGGCCGTGGCTTCGTCGAACCGCCCCTGGATGATCTGAAGAATTCCCAGATTGATCATCGCAATGCCGTGAAACACGTCATCTTTCGGCAGCAGCTCGCCGGCCATGCCAAAACATTCCAACGCGATGTCGGCGTGACCGGCATAACGCGCCTGATAGCCGCGCACCACGGCGACTTTGCCCATCAGGCTGTGACGGTCCGACTGTGAATCCCGCGTGGCTGCCAGCGCTCGATCAATCGCCGCCAGGCAGCGTTCAGCCAGCGCCACATTCGGTATGGGATGGAAATAGGTGTTGTACGCAACCAGCAGCGCGACGCGCGGATACTGCAATACCATCGCCTCCGGCAAAAGCTTCAACCAGGCGGTGGCGGTTCGCACTTCGCCAAGGGCGAGCATGCCGATCGCGTGACGATCCAGTATCCGGGCAATCAATTCCATGTCTTGCGCGCAGTGTGCATGACGCAACGCGTCGGCCGGAAACTGGTGCTCGGCGTGCCACTGCGCGGCCAGGCTGTGGAGCTCATGAAGCTGGTCCGGCTGCATCTTGCGCAGCCGGCTTTGCAGCAGATCGGCAAACAAATGATGGTATCGATACCATACCCGATCCGCATCGAGCGGAACCAGGAACAAATGGTTGCGTTCCAGGTGAAGCAACATGGCCTGGCTGTCGGACTCGCCGGTGAGCTTCTGGCAAAGTTCGGCATTGAATCGATCCAGGATTGATGTCCGCATCAGAAAGGACTGGATCGCGCCGGTTTGATTGGACAATACTTCGTCGGCCAGGAAATCGATGATGTGGCGCTCCTTGCCGGAAAAGCTGGCGATGAAGCTATCCTTGTTCTGCCCTTGGGCCAGCGACAGGGCCGCCATTTGCAAACCGGCTGCCCATCCTTCGGTATGGAGGCGCAGGGTTTCGCTCTGGCGCTGCGACAACTCAAGTTTCATTACGCGATTAAAAAACTCTTCAGCTTCTTGCGGCGTGAAGCACAAATCGGTTTCCATGAATTTCGCCAACCGGCCATGACTGTGCAGGCGGGCCACCGAAAACGGCGGTTCCTCGCGGGAGGCAATGACGATATGCAGGTTGGCGGGCTGATGGTCGAGCAAAAACCACAAGGCGTCGTGCACCGCTTTCTCCGTCACCAGATGGTAGTCGTCCAATACCAGGATCAGGCGGTGGTTCAAGCCGGCCAATGCGTTGACGAAGCCGGTCATCAGCGAAGCAATCGGCGGCGGATTGGGCGATTGCAGAATGCGCATCAACTCAGGTTCGAATCGAGGTGCTTGATTGCGGATCGAGGCGACCAGATGTGCAAAAAAACGCACGGGATCGTTGTCGTCCCGGTCCAGCGATAACCAGGATACCTGATGCGCCCCGTTATGCACCCATGACGAAACCAGCGTGGTCTTGCCGTAGCCGGCCTGCGCGCATACCAGTGTTAAGCCATTGAACGGCTCATGATCGAAGCGGGCCGCCAGCCGCGGCCGAGACACGAGGTCGGCACGCACCCTGCTCCCGGTAAGTTTCGTCACCAGGATGTCGCTGTTTGCCAAGCGGGCCTCCTTCGCTATCGTGAGCCGGAATCACCTAGTCTACTATGCAGCAGCGGCCGCTCGAAAGCCCTTTATTACTGCAACCGATCCGCCGGCGCAATGATGCGCCTGCTGCGGTCCTGTCATTTCAAAGTGAAATTCAGCGGCCGGGTTGGATCGATGCCCAACTATAGCAGCGACAAACCGGCTTCGGGACAGGCCTGGATCGGCACCGATCGGGTGTCTGATCCAGGCCACAGGAGTGATCTTTGCAATCTTGATCAGGGCCAGTCGTTCGCGCACCCGACGTGCTAATGGCGGGTCACGCGGCGGCGACAGCGAGCGCTCATTGCCGCCGCTGATCTCAATGCGGTCCGTTACGGAACGGGTCGACGTTGGCGGGCAAGGCGTTGAAATCGATCACTTTCCAGACATAGTCTTTCTGCTGCTGCGACAGCAGCTGATAGCGCGGCCAGAAGAAGAGGTGGTCGTCTCCGGACATGAACGAGTTGTTGTCGAAGACCATGCGCTTGGGGCATAGAATGCCACAGGTGTAATTGGTCCAGTCATTCCAGGCAGTCTGGCCGTCGAAGAGCTGGCTGGGTCGGCCGGTACGGGCGAAGGTCGATACATACCTGATGAATTTGTCCGACAGACTCTTCCGCGAAGTCGCGTTGCTGGCATCCCAGGCGAAGTGCATGAAATTCGGTTCGTTCGTCACGTAGTTCCCGAACAGCAGCGCGATGTCGATGCCATGGTAAGCGCCAAGGGTATTCTTCCACGGAGAGGGCGTATCGTCCCAGTTGAAGTTGTAACGATAGAGTCGGTCGGGACCACTGGTCAAACGCAGAAGCCGGACCACGTTGTCGATGGTGAGATCGAGCGCATATGAGATCGCTTCGTGCGTTTGCGTATAGATCGGCTGGAACTCGGGCTTGATCAGGTCGTTGGTCGTCACCGTGCCGGGCGCGGCATAGTTGACCAGATTCCAGAACGCTTGCGGACTCGGCTTGCCCATCCCGAACGAGTAGGCAAAGTACGAGCCCTCGTCGTGCGTGGAGCCGATCATCAGAGGCACCTGGTTGTAGATGCCCGCCACCAGATCGACCAGTCCACCCTTGCGAATGACCGTGCCATCGGTAAAGTGCCCGGGTACGATGGGCGACGGCGTGAATTTCATGATCTGCGCCGCACTGGCGTTGCGCAGAATCGCGCTGATCTGCGCATTGCTCATCCCGGCCCGTTGCGCCGCCGCCTGCGCAGTGTCGGACGCACTGCCCATGTCCACCAGCAGCTTATCGATCATCGAATTGGCCGCCACGGTGCCGACGGCTGCCGGATAGCTGTTGGGGACGCCCGACATGCACATCGCGCGATGGAATTTGTTGGCCGCCAGCGGCGACTGCAGCAGCCCCCAGGCATTGATGCAGCCGGCCGACTGGCCCGCCACCGTTACCAGCCCCGGGTTGCCGCCAAAGGCGCGGATATTGCTCTGCACCCAATCCAGACCGCGTACCAGATCCAGCGTCGCAAAATTGCCCGAATCGTCCTTGGCGTTGCCGGTCTTGAGCGCCGGATGGTTCAGAAAGCCCAGCATGCCGAGCCGGTACTGCACCGTTACCACCACCATGTTGGCCTTGTTGGCGAGATAGGCGCCGTTATACAGAGGCTCTTTTGCCGATCCCTTGGTGTTGCTGCCGCCGTGAATCCAGAAGAATACCGGCAGGTTGTCGGCGTTCGTGTTGGGCCGCCACACGTTCAGGTACAGGCAATCCTCGCTGCCCACCGGCTGGTCGAAGGTAGCCGGATCGGGTTCGCCGAAGAAGTTGCCGACCTGGGCGCACATGCTGGCGAAGCTGGTGGCTGCTTTCGATCCGCTCCAGGGCAGCGGCGGCTGCGGTGCGCGCCAGCGCAGGTTGCCCACCGGTGGCTGGGCAAAGGGGACGCCGAGAAACGCCTGGGTGTTGCTGGCGTCGAATTTGCCATAAATCTGGCCGGCGTCCAGCGTGCGGGTGAGGTTTTGGTCATAGACAGCCGATGCGCTGAGCGACAGGCCGAAGCTGGCGCAGAAGAGTGCAGCGCGAACGAGCGCACGGGGAAAACGCCGGTAATCGCTTAGTTTCATTTTGTCTCATCCATATCTATGTTTTATTAAAAAGCAAACTATTTTTTAGCGAAGCATATAGATGATCTAAAACAATGTCCCTACCCCTTAGGGTAAATTTGGGAGTGGTATTAGCATGAAAGATGTTGGATTCAGCCGACTGGGTGGCGGATTTTTCGGCGCGAACGTACGCGCAGCAGAATGCAGGGATGCCCCGGATTCTGCTGCACGTTAATTAGGGCTTGTTATGAGAATGGAGGCATTACGTCAGTAATGCTCGGCGGGTTTCAGTTGGATGAAAAAGTCTGGAAGGGAACAGGCGCAAAGCCCTGTTTTCCGAGTTTCTTTGCCAGTGCTGCCAGCGCCGCCACGCCTTCTTCGACGCCGGCGACCTGTTTCCTGGCTTGGCCCCCAGGACCGCAGCAGCTGCCAGTCTCCGACAAGATCCTGAATCAGATGGGCCGTATACACTACGCCGTCGCCGACAAATTTTAGGCTGTGCGGGCAGGGCGCTGTGACGGGTAAGGGCAAGGTATTGCCTTGGTCGGCAGGATCGATCATGTTCATGCGCCGCAGCGGCCAGGATTTCTCAGGGGGTGAAAAGCGGTTGGGTGGAAACGTTGCGCTGCAATTATAGTGAGGTAATGGCATTTGCGGCAACGCCCCCAGGAACCGTCGGCCGGTGCCGGGCAGAGATCCCAGCATTCTCGCTCAACGCCATCATCTCCATTGTTTGCTCCACGCCTGACTGTATCTGCCATAGGTCCCTTGCGCTATATCAACAAAACTTTCTCGACAGTTGTCACTTTGGATACTGGTGACAGTAATATGTAGCGGGATATCCTGCCTCCGCACGCAACGATCACAAGGCTGGAATTCGTCAAGAACGCACAATAAACAGGAGGCAGGCCATGGAAGAGAATCTCGTCCGGCGAATCGCATCCAATCCCCGGTATCAGAAACTTGTCGCGGTGCGCACGAAATTCGGCTGGACGCTGGCCGTGCTGATGCTGATAGTCTATTACGGCTACATCCTGCTGATCGCTTTCAACAAGGAATTGCTCGCCAAAAGAATCGGCGATGGCGTGATGACCTGGGGAATACCGATCGGCCTCTTCGTGATTCTGTTTACCGTGATCATCACCGGCATTTATGTCTCGCGCGCCAACAAGGAATTCGACGACCTGACCGCAGCGATCCGCAAGGAGGTGCTGTGATGGCCGACTTCAAGCATATTCCCGCCAGTCTCCTGCTGATGACTTGTGCAGGCGCCGCCTGCGCTGCCGGCGATTCGCTCGGGCAGGCTGTCAAGCAGCCGACCAACTGGACTGCGATCGCCATGTTCGCGGTGTTCGTGGTATTTACCCTGTTCATCACCAAATGGGCGGCGTCCAAGACCAAATCCGCCGCTGACTTTTATACGGCGGGCGGCGGCATCACCGGCTTCCAGAATGGCCTGGCGATCGCCGGCGACTACATGTCGGCGGCTTCCTTTCTCGGTATTTCAGCGGCGGTGTACCTCAACGGCTATGACGGCCTGATCTATTCGATCGGCTTCCTGGTCGGCTGGCCGGTACTGACCTTCCTGATGGCCGAGCGCCTGCGCAATCTCGGGCGCTTTACTTTCGCCGATGTCGCCGCCTATCGTTTTTCACAAACGCCGATCCGCGTGTTCGCGGCTTCCGGCACGCTGGTGGTGGTGGCGTTTTACCTGATCGCCCAGATGGTTGGCGCCGGCCAGTTGATCAAGCTGCTGTTCGGCCTCGAATACTGGATGGCGGTGGTCATCGTCGGCACCCTGATGATGGTGTACGTGTTGTTTGGCGGCATGACGGCAACCACCTGGGTGCAGATCATCAAGGCGATCATGCTGTTGTCTGGCGCCACCTTCATGGTCTTTATGGTGCTGTACCAGTTCAATTTCAGTCCGGAGGCACTGTTTGCGAAAGCGGTGGAGGTGCATCCGAAGGCGCAGGCGATCATGGGGCCGGGCGGTTTCATCAAGGATCCCATTTCGGCGATTTCGTTCGGCATGGCGCTGATGTTCGGTACCGCTGGCCTGCCGCATATCCTGATGCGCTTCTTTACCGTGCCGAGCGCGAAGGAGGCGCGCAAGTCGGTGTTCTGGGCCACCACCTGGATCGCTTATTTCTATATGCTGACCTTTATCATCGGTTTTGGCGCGATCGTCCTGGTCAGTACCAATCCAGTCTACAAAGATATGGCGGGCAAACTGCTGGGCGGCGACAACATGGCGGCAGTGCACCTGGCCACAGCAGTTGGCGGTAATGTCTTCCTCGGCTTCATCTCCGCCGTGGCGTTCGCCACCATTCTCGCAGTGGTGGCCGGCCTGACACTGTCGGGTGCTTCGGCGGTATCGCACGACCTGTATTCCACCGTCATCAAGAAGGGCAGGGCCAGCAGCAAGGACGAACTCGGCGTTTCCCGCATTACCACAGTGGTGCTGGGTGTGGTGGCGGTCATCCTGGGGATCGTCTTCGAGAAGCAGAACATCGCCTTCATGGTGTCGCTGGCCTTCGCCGTCGCGGCATCGGCCACCTTTCCGGTATTGTTCATGTCGGTGATGTGGAAGGATTGCACCACGCGCGGCGCCACCATCGGCGGCTTCATCGGCCTGGTCACTGCGGTGGGCCTGACCATCCTGTCGAAGTCGGTGTGGGTGGATGTGCTGCACAATGCCACGGCGATTTTTCCCTACACGTCGCCGGCGCTGTTTTCCATGACCGCGGGCTTCGTCGGCATCTGGCTGTTTTCGATCATGGACAATAGCGAACGGGCACGCCTGGACCGCGCAGGTTATGAAGCGCAGAAAGTGCGTTCGGAAACCGGCATCGGCGCGGCGGCGGCGTCCGGCCATTGAGCGGGCGGGGGGGCTGCGGCATCCTCGAGGGACGTCCCATGTCGCTGCATAATCTGATCGGACAACGTCTGCTGGCCCTGTTCATGCTGGGCTGGCTGTTGTTCAATTATCCCTTGCTCGCCCTGTTTGGCAGTGGCGAAAACTGGTTCGGCTTGCCGGCGACGTATGTGTACCTGTTTGCCGTGTGGGCGTTGCTGATTGCCCTGATGGCATGGGTGGCGGAACATCGGCAGGACAGGCAACAGCGCACGGCGCAGCCGGACCAGATGGACGACGCCAACGCTGCCGGCGCGCCCGGCGCCGTGGATTGACATGCTGCATGGCTGGACCATCGCGCTGGTATCGTTCGCGTATCTCGGCCTGCTGTTCGCGATCGCCTTTTACGGCGACCGGCGTGCCGCGGCGGGCGCCAGCATCATCGCCAGTCCCTATGTCTATGCCTTGTCGCTGGCGGTGTATGCCACTACCTGGACGTTTTACGGCAGCGTCGGGCGTGCTGCCGTCAGCGGCATCGGTTTCCTGCCGATTTACCTGGGGCCGACGCTAATGGCAGCATTGTGGTGGATCGTCCTGCGCAAGATGATCCGCATCAGCAAGGCCAATCGCATCACCTCGATCGCCGATTTCATCGCTTCCCGCTATGGCAAGAGTGCGCTGCTCGGCGGCATGGTGAGCGTGGGCGCGGTGGTCGGCGTGGTGCCGTATATCGCGCTGCAGTTAAAGGCGGTGTCATCCAGCCTGGCGGTGCTGACGCGATATCCAGACATCCAGGCGATGGGCGCGACCACGGGCGCGTTCTGGTCGGATACCGCACTGTATCTGGCGCTGCTGCTGGCGGCATTTACGATCCTGTTCGGCACCCGCCACCTCGACGCATCCGAGCGTCACGAAGGCATGGTGGCGGCGATCGCGTTCGAGTCGCTGGTCAAGCTGCTGGCGTTCCTGGCGGTGGGACTCTACGTCGGCTACGTCATGTACGATGGCTTGGCCGACCTGTTCCGCCAGGCCCGTGCGCTGCCCGCGCTGGCGTCGCTGCTGAGCCTGGATGGCGCCATGGCGGTGGTCAGCGCGGGCGCCACGGCAACCGAGCAGGCCGGTTTCGGCAGCTGGGCCGCGTTGATCGTGCTGTCCATGCTGTCGATTCTTTGCCTGCCGCGGCAGTTCCAGATCGCGGTCGTGGAAAATATTGACGAGCGCCATGTGGCCCGCGCCATCTGGCTGTTGCCGCTGTATCTGCTGGTGATCAATATCTTTGTGTTGCCGATCGCCTTGGCCGGGCGCATGCATTTCCCCGATGGCGGCGTCGATGCCGACATGTTCGTGCTGATCCTGCCCTTGCTGGAAAACCGCCAGGCACTGGCGCTGCTGGTCTTTATCGGCGGGTTGTCGGCGGCTACTGCCATGATCATCGTCGAGACCATTGCCCTTAGCACCATGCTGTGCAACGACGTGGTGATGCCGCTACTGCTGCGCGCCAAACGCCTGCGCCTTGAGCAGCGTCGCGATTTGAGCGGCATGCTGCTCAATGTCAGGCGGGGCGCAATCCTGCTGCTGATGCTGCTGGGCTATGCCTATTCCCGTCTCGCCGGCGAAGCGTATGCGCTGGTGTCGATCGGCCTGATTTCCTTTGCCGCCGTCGCCCAGTTCGGGCCGGCCATGCTGGGCGGCATGTTCTGGAAAAACGGCACGCGCAGCGGGGCGTTGGCAGGATTGAGCGGCGGCTTCCTGTTGTGGGCCTATACGCTGTTGTTGCCATCGTTTGCCCAGTCCGGCTGGCTGCCGGCAGGCTTCATCGCGCAGGGGCCGTTCGGCATCGAATGGCTCAGGCCGCGGCAGTTGTTCGGCTTGCAGGGCCTGGACCAGATTTCGCACGGCTTGTTCTGGAGCATGCTGGCTAACCTCGGCGGCTATGTCGGCGTGTCGCTGTGGAGCAGCCCTGATGGGGTAGAAAAGGCCCAGGCGCTGCTGTTTGTCAATGCGGATATGCGTGGCCATGCCGCCATGGATGCGCGCCTGTGGCGCGGACGGGCGTCGGGCGATGCCTTGCTCGGCCTGCTGCGGCGCTTTCTCGGCCCGGCCCGTGCTGAGCAGGCTTATGCGCGATTTTTGCGCGAACGTTCCCGCGAGCAGTTATCGGCCGGTGACGCCGGCCTGGTGCGTTTCGCCGAGATCGAACTGGCCGGTGCGATCGGCGCTGCCTCGGCGCGGGCGATGGTGGCCTCGGTGGTGGATGAGGAGCCGCTCGGCCCGGATGAAGTGTTGGCAATCCTCGACGAGACTTCGCAGGTGATCGCCTACAGCCGTCAGCTCGAAAAGAAATCGCGCGAGCTGGAGGCGGCCTCGGCTGAACTTCGGGATGCCAATGCGCGTCTGACTGAACTGGACCGGCTCAAGGATGATTTTCTCTCGACCGTGACGCACGAACTGCGTACGCCGCTGACTTCGATACGCGCCTTCTCGGAAATCCTGCGCGACCATCCAGAGCTGGCGCTGGACAAGCGTATTGAGTACCTCGATATCGTGATTCGCGAGAGCGAGCGTCTCACGCGCCTGATCAACGACGTGCTTGATCTGGCCAAGATCGAGGCCGGCCGCGCGGAGTGGCATGCGGAAACGCTCGACTTGCGGGAGGTGATCGACGCTGCCGTCAAGTCCACCAGCCGGCTGTTTGAAGAAAAAAACATCCACCTGACGCTGGATTTGCCGCATCAGACGTCGCCGGTGCTGGCCGACCGCGACCGCCTGATGCAGGTGATGCTCAACCTGCTGTCGAATGCGGCGAAGTTTTGCGACCCGGTGGACGGCCGCATAGGCGTCAGCCTGCAGGCGCAGGATGGCCAGCTGCGCGTGGCGGTGCGCGACAACGGCGCGGGCGTGCGGCCGCAGGACCGCGAAATCATCTTCGAGAAGTTCCGTCAGGGCGGCGATACCCTGACCGGCAAGCCGCAGGGCACCGGCCTTGGCCTGCCGATCAGCCGCCGGATCATCAGCCATTTTGGCGGCAAGCTCTGGCTGGAAGACGCACCCGGCGGCGGTGCCCGGTTCGTGTTTACCCTGCCGGCGCAGTCGCCGCAGCCAGGCGGGCCAATGCAGTCGACTGACTCGACTAACGGGAGCTGAATTCATGCGCAGCAAGATACTGATCGTCGACGATGAGCCCAATATCGTGCTGTCGCTCGAATTCCTCATGCAGCAAAGCGGCTATGACGTTGCCATCGCGCGCGATGGCGCGCAAGCATTGCAACAGATGGCCGCCTTCCAGCCCGATCTGGTTTTGCTTGATGTCATGCTGCCGATGATCAATGGCTTCGAGGTGTGCCAGCAAATCCGCGAAAACCCAGCCTGGAATGCGGTGAAGATCGTGATGCTGTCGGCCAAGGGCCGTGAATCGGAGGTGAGCAAGGGCCTGGCCCTGGGGGCCGATGCCTATGTCACCAAACCATTTTCCACCAAAGAGCTGGTCGGGCAAGTGGCAGGCCTGCTCGCTGGCGGCGCTTGAGGGAGTGTTGCATGCTTGCGAGGCTATTCGCCAGATACCGCTTCGCGTTAACGCTGACGCTGTTGCTGGCGCTGCAGATGGCGATCGTCGCGGCATTCTTGCTGGTTGCCGGTAGCGCCCTGGCGGCGGGCCAGCGCGCGGCGCTGCTGGCGGCGCTGGCCTTGCTGTTGCTGCTGGCGCTGGGCATGGCCTTGAAGGCGCTGTTCGATGCCTATCTTGCGCCGCTGGCGCGCCTCGGCGAGGAGACGGCATTGCTGGCGGCGAATCCGGCGCATCGCGTCGCGCCGCAGGGGGCAGGCGAGGTGCGCGCGCTGGCTGCCAGGCTGAACGTACTGGCGGCTGCCAGCCAGGCATTGCGTGACGAAGGCCAGGCGCGGGTCGCACTGGCCGGCCGCGCACTGGCGGAAGAAAAGCAGCGCCTGGCGGCCTTGATGTCCGAGCTGGCGGTCGGCGTCCTGGTGTGCAATGTCGGGGGCCGCATTTTGCTCTACAACAAGCGCGCGCGGCAATTGCTGGCGGGCGGCGCGCACGGCGTCGCAGGCATTGGATCGGAGACGGCGCCGATCGGGCTGGGCCGTTCGCTGTTCGGGATGATCGAGCGCGGCCTGGTGGTGCATGCGCTGGAACAGATTCAATATCGCCTGCGTCAGCATGCGCCGGACGATGCGGGGGGGCAGCAAGTGGCGGCATCACGCTTCGTTGCGACCCTGGCCGGCGGACTGCTGGTGCGCGCACGGATGGCGCCGGTGCTCGATGAGGCAGGCGCGCTGAACGGCTTCGTGCTGGTGCTGGAAGACATTACCCGCGAGGTGGAAGCCGATAGCCGCCGCGACGCCTTGCTGCAGGCGCTGACCCGGGATGCGCGGGCAGCGCTGGCCAATCTGCGCGCGGCGGTGGAAACCATGCAATCCTTTCCGGATATGGAGGAGGCCAGGCGCCTGCGCTTCATTGCCGTCATTGACGACGAGTCGCAACGCCTGGTGCGCGAGGTCGGGCGCGCGCTGCGCGAGCATGGCGGCGAGCCCGACAGCCGCCGCGAGTTCGAGGAAATGCGCGCGCTCGATCTGTTGGCGCTGCTGCAGCGGCGGATCGAATCGCCGGCGTTGCGCGTGCGCCTTGCTGCCGAAACTGATATCGATACTGCCGCCGATACTGCCGCCGTGACCGGGACTGTGGCCGGGACTGTGGCCGGGGCCGGGGCTGATACTGCCACGGCCGCCGTCGCTACCGGTGCTGCCGAACTGTGGCTGGCGGTCGACAGCTATGCGCTGAGCCGGGCGCTGGCAACGTGGTGCCAGCGGCTGGCCGATGAGGCCGGCGTGACCGAGTTGCGCCTTGGAGTGCGGCGGGCCGGCGGCCTGGCCCGGTTCGAATTGTCATGGGCAGGCGCGGCGCCGGGGGCGCAGGCGTTGCAGGCATGGGAGCAGTTACCGCAGGCGCCTGGCGCCGGTGACGCGGCGGGTGGCCTGGGCGCCGTGCTGGTGCGCCACGCCGGCGAGTCCGTGTATCGCTTTGATGCCGCCAGCGGCCAGTCGCGCTATTGCCTGCTGCTGCCGGCCAGCGCGGCGCCGGCGCCGCTGGAGATCGCCGCCCGCGGCGCGGGCCGGCCGGTATTCTATGACTTCGACCTGTTTCAGCAAGCCGGCGAGGATGCCGGGCTCGATCAAATGCCACTGGTGCAAATCAGCTATACGGTGTTCGATACCGAAACCACCGGCTTGCAGCCGGCCGGCGGCGATGAAATCATTTCCATCGGTGCGGTGCGCATCGTCAATTGCCGCCTGCTGCAACAGGAATACTTCGACCGCCTGATCCGCCCGCGCTGTCCGCTTTCGGATGAGTCGATCGCCATTCACGGCATCACCGAGGCGATGCTGGCGGCGCAGCCGCGCGTCGAACAGGTGCTGCCGCAATTCCAGCGCTTTACCGAAGACACGGTACTGGTCGCGCACAATGCTGCTTTCGACCTGCGCTTCCTGCAGATGCAGGAGGCGCACACCGGCGTGCGCCTGCGCCAGCCGGTGCTCGACACGCTCTTGCTGTCGCAGGTGATTCACCCCAACCAGAGCGAGCATACGCTGGAGGCGATTGCCGCCCGGCTCGGGGTGACGGTGGTCGGGCGTCACACGGCACTGGGTGATGCCATTGTCACCGGCGAAGTGTTTCTGCGGATGCTGCCGCTGCTGGCGGAACAGGGCATCCGCACGCTGGCGCAGGCGCGCGACGCCGAGCAGCAGACCCGTTATGCGCGCTTGCGCTATTGATGTGGATTCATGGGGGTGATCGGGCCATGGAGAAAATCGTCAATCTCGACCTCGATGCCGCTTTCGGCAACAACACGGCGGCGGCGCGCGGCTTCGCCCGTGATCTGGATCGCGTACGCCTGGCCCTTGCCGAGGCAAACGATAGCGCAGCCATGCAGAAGGTCGCCGCCGAACTGCGTGCACTGGCGCGGCGCGCCCTCGAAATGGCGCCGGCCGAAGTCCTGACCCGGCTGATCTCTGCGCTCAACGATGCGCTGACACGCAGGGTGATCGCGCTGGTGTGCGCGCAGGCGCAAATGTCGCAATTGGCGCCGTCGGACTGGTGCTGGATCGCGCTGGGCAGCGAGGGGCGGCAGGAACAGACCTTCGTCAGCGACCAGGACAATGGCATCATTTTCGCTGACTGCGACGACCCCGATGCGCGGCGCGCGCAACTATTGCCGCTGGCCTTGCGCATCAACCTGATGCTGGCCGACTGCGGCTTTGCTCTGTGCCGCGGCAATATCATGGCAAGCAATCCGCAGTGTTGCCTCAGCCTGCACGAATGGCGCGGGCGCTTCCTCGCGTGGATGATCGAGGGGGATCCGCAGGCGCTGTTGAATGCCACCATTTTTTTTGACTTCCGCCCGCTGCATGGCGCGGCTGGACTGGCGCACACGCTGTGCGCCTGGCTGGCGGCGAACGCCGCAGATAATCCGCGCTTCCTGTTGCAGATGAGTGAAAACGCCTTGCGCCGCGAGGCGCCGCTCGGCCTGCTGCGCGACTTCGCGGTGGAAAAAAACGGCCCGTTCGCTGGCACCATCGACCTGAAACTGCAGGCTGCCACGCTGTTCGTCGATGCTGCACGCGTCTTTTGCCTGGCCTGCGGCAGCTACGCCAGCAATACCGCCGATCGGCTGCGACTGGCGGCACAGGAACAGCTGCTGGATGCGAGCGAGGCGGCGGCATGGATACAGGCGTTTTATTTCATCCAGCGATTGCGGCTGACAACTCAGCACGCCAGTGACGTGCGCGGCGAGGACATGCACAACCATGTCGATCCTGCCCGTCTTGCAGTAGCCGACCGGCGTGCCCTGCTTGCTGCCTTGCGACAGACGCGGACATTGCAGCAGCACCTGGCGCTGGCGCATCCGGGCAGCGGCCGGGAGGGGTAGGCGGGGGATTTGATGTCCCTAGGCCTGTTACCTGGCGGTATCCTGGTAGGCTATAATATTTGTCAGTAATGCAACATTCTTCCGGGTTAGGCGTGCTCGGGCGCTTTGCCGCCGGCGATGATGCATATCTAAAAAAGACAAACTTTCTTAAGGGACGTTTGTTCGGGCAGGCAAAAACTCAATTCGGGTGGCTAATATTGATGGAATATTTGTAGCCGCTTCGATTGCTCACTTGCATGGAGACGACAAAAATGATGCGTTTGATTTCAATGGCTGGCGCGATATTGCTGCTTGCGTTCAGCAGTGCGGCATCTGCCGGGAATGCGGCGCCGAAGAGCGCCTCGCTGCCGGCCGCTTCATCTTCACCCGGCACCGGCGCGCCGCTGCATCCTGACGCGCTCACCGCGGATGGCGGCAAATATTATGGCCCCTTGGTCGACGGCAAGCTGCACGGGACCGGTATGATCGAATGGGCGAATGGCATCCGATATGAAGGCGAGTTCGAACATGGGCAGTTTTCAGGAAAAGGAAAACTCAAGTCGACAAGCTTTGAATACGAGGGGGAATTCAGGAATGGCATGATGGCCGGTCACGGGCGCTCTGTCGGAACCGACGGCGCAGTCTATGTCGGCCAGTTCGCAAACCAGCTTTTTCATGGACACGGTCGCTATGAAACTGCCGGGAAGGAGTCTTATGAGGGCGATTTCGTCAAGGGCGAATTTGACGGTAATGGCGTGCATCAGCGCAGCGATGGTTCCCGGCATGCTGGCTCCTTCCGGGACTGGCGTGCGCACGGTCTGGGTACATATACGGACACGAAAGGCAATATTTATGAAGGCGTTTTCGCAGATGGCGATCTGAACGGAAAAGCGCGGCTGAGCGGTAAGGACGGCCGTCGCTACGAAGGTGAATTCAGGAACTGGCAATACCATGGTCAGGGCGTTTTCCGCGCTGCCAACGGCGATGAATACAAAGGCGGGTTTGCGTACGGCGTATTCGATGGTAATGGCACTTATACATATGCAAGACCGCAGAAAGACGGTCGCGTCAAAGATGTCGGCACCTGGCGCTACGGACGATTGGAAGATCCTGCGGCGGAGCGGCAGGCGAAGGACAATGTCGAAATTGCCTTGTACAACCAGAATGCATTGCTCGCCAGGACCCTGGCAGCTTTATCGCCGCGTGAACCTGGAAAAATCAATCTTTATCTGCTGGCTGTCGGCGGCGATGGTTCGCAAGAAGTTTTTCGACGGGAAGTGGAATTTGTCCGGACGCAGTTTGATCGTGATTTCGGCACACAAGGACGTTCGGTGGCCTTGATCAATAGTCGCAGCACAGTTGCGAAAGTGCCCATGGCGACACTGACTAGTGGACTGTAACAATTGATTCGGGAGTGATTCGCTTGCTTGGATCGAAGTACTTCCACTTCACTGGCTTTGGCTGGGTGTTGTAGTGACGGATGTAACGCATGAGTTTTCTCTTGAGATCAGTCAGCGATGTGAAAACGCCCCGCGCAATGACGTCGCGTTCGATTTTTGCAAACCACAGTTCGACCTGATTCAGCCAGGATGAATATGTAGGAGTGAAATGCATATGCACCGTGGGATGCGCCTCCAGAAATGCCGCGACGAGCTTGGTTTTGTGCGCGGAGAGATTGTCGGCGATGACGTGGATTTCTTTGCCCTTGGGTTGGTTGGCGACGATGTCTGTGAGGAAGGCCACGAACTCAGCCGAGGTGTGTCGCACAGCGGTCTTGCCCAGCACCTCGCCAGTCCTGGTGTTGAAGGCGGCATACAACGACAGCGTGCCGTGCCGGTAGTATTCGAATCCATGGCGTTCGGCGCGTCCGGGCGACAACGGCAGCACTGGGTCTTTCCGATCCAGCGCCTGGATCGCAGTTTTTTCGTCCACGCAAAACACGGCCGCGTGCTGGGGCGGATTCATGTAGAGGCCAATCACATCGGCGGCCTTGGTTTCAAAGTCGGGATCGTTGGAGGCGAGATAGCCTTCGAGGCGATGCGGCTTGATGCCATGCTTGGTCCAAATGCGCGCGACCGCCATGTGCGAAATCCCCCCGCCCAGTTCGGCAGCCAGCTTGCGTGTCGACCAGTGCGTCGAACCATCGGCCGGTTTGTGTTTCGTGGTTCGGGCCAGTACGCGTGCCTCGATGCGGTCGGTGACCTTGTAGCGTTCCCGCCCGGCATGGCGCGAAAACAGTCCGGCAAGCCGGTCTGCGGAAAAACGCTTGCTCCAGAGATCAATGAAGCTGTCGCTGCAATCGAGCTTGGCGCGGATATCGGCCCAGGTATGGCCATCGGCCAGCAGCAAAATCAGCCGGGCGCGACGTGCAGTATCTGCCCGTCCATTCCTCGCACTGACCTGTTGTTGGAGCTCCATGCGTTCGCTTTTGGTGAGTATCATCATGCCCTCCATGAGCATGAGTATACTTCGTTTTTAAATGTTACAGTCCACTAGCATACGCGAAAGCGTGAACACGATCGCCAGGCGGATGGACAGGGAAAAAGACATCCTGTTCCTATTCCTGACCAGTCATGGATCGAAAAAACATGAATTGACGCTGAACCAGAACGGCATCGAATTGCGTGATCTCGAAGCAAAGGAACTCGGCAAGCTGTTGAAGGAGTCTGGCATTCGCTGGAAAGTGGTGCTGGTCTCGGCTTGTTATGCAGGCGGGTTCATCGATCCGCTCAAGGATGAGCATACGATGGTGATTGCCGCCGCGCGCCATGACCGTACCTCATTCGGCTGTTCGGATGAAAATGATTTTACCTATTTCGGCAAGGCGTTTTTCCAGGAGTCCTTGCCGGGTGCCCGATCCTTTGGAGAAGCCTTCCGCACCGCCCGTACCCTGGTGGCGCAATGGGAAGCCAAAGATTTCAACAAGGTCGAAGGCGGCAAGGATGACGAACAAATGCATTCGGAACCGCAAATCCATCACCCCGGATTGATCGAGCAATACCTCGATCGTTGGCGGGCGCAGCTCGTGACGCCCCGGCCGGGCATGGCAGGGCCAATGTCTAAATCAGTATCCGATGAAAAATAATTCAGCTTCGGCGTATTGCGGATGATGCTGTTTCCACGCTAAGCCTTGCCCGGCGCCTTGCGGTCCTTACGCGGCATCGGTGCTGTGCCGCCATCCAGCACCGGCGCTTGCTTTGCAGCCGGTGCCCGGCGCTGGTCTGCTTCGATGAAATTCTCCAGCGCCTTGAACACGTCATCGAACACTTCCTTGCCGAAGGCCTGTTCCATCTCGCGGTAGCGGGCATCGATCAGCGGCGCGATTTCCGTGATCAGCTGGTCACCTTTCGCCGCCAGCCGCACCATGACGCGGCGCTGGTCTTCCGGCATGCGGTTGCGGCTGATCAGGCCCAGGTCTTCCATGCGCGCCAGCACGCCGGCCATGCTGGGGCTGAGGATCTGGCACATCTCGCAGATTTCTCTCGGTTCAAGTTGCTCATATTCATCCAGCGCCCGCAGGATGCGCCATTGTTGTTCGGTCACGCCGAACCGGTTCAGTGTGGGGCGGAAATTCGACATCAGCTGCTCGCGCGCCTTGAGCAATAGCTGCGGCAGGTTTCGGTAGGTAATGCGGGGCTGCATTCAGTCTCCTTGGTTTTATTGTCAGCCTATCCAGTGATTGGATTATACCGCTTGACTCAGGAATATATTAGTGACTATATTACTCACATGTTAGTGAATTATTTTGGCTAAACGAACTTAAAAAAGCGCAGCGTGTCAGGCGCCGCCAATGACCAATCCAACGATATAGAGGAAACAGACATGCCGGACAATCTCGAACAACGGATTCGCTCGTCGCAGCTGCGCGACAAAATTACCACCGCTACCGCGGCGGCAGCATGGATCAAGGATGGCATGACGATCGGCATGAGCGGCTTCACCCGCGCCGGCGATGCCAAGGTGGTGCCGCTGGCGCTGGCCGAGCGCGCCCGCCACGAACCCCTGAAGGTGACCCTGCTGACCGGCGCTTCGCTGGGCGGCGAAGCTGACCGTCAATTGACCGAGGCGGGCGCCCTGGTGCGCCGCATGCCTTTCCAGGGCGACCCGACGCTGCGCGCAGCAATCAACAGCGGCGAAGTGATGTACGTCGACCAGCACTTGTCGGAAACCGTCGAGTTCCTGCGCAGCGGTCAGATCGCCCCGGTCGATGTGGCGATCATCGAGGCGATTGCCATCACCGAAACCGGCGCCATCATCCCCACGACTTCGGTGGGCAACAGCGCCAGCTTTGCGATTCTTGCCGACAAGGTCATTGTTGAAATCAACCTCGCGCATGCGCTGGAACTGGAAGGCTTGCACGATATCTTCATTCCCAAGCGCCGCCCATTGCGCGAGCCGGTGCCATTGACGAAAGTATCCGACCGCGTCGGTACAACCGCGATCGAAATCCCGGCGGAAAAAATCGTCGCGATCGTCATCACCAACCAGCCTGACAGCACCGCGGCAAACCTGCCGCCGGATGCGGATACCGCGGCGATTGCCGGCCATCTGGTGGAGTTTTTCAAGAAGGAAGTTGCGGCGGGCCGCCTGACCGAGCGCCTGATGCCTTTGCAGGCCGGTATCGGCACCATTGCCAACGCCGTGATGTCGGGCCTGATCGACAGTCCCTTCAAGCACCTGACGATGTATTCGGAAGTGCTGCAGGATTCGACTTTCGAATTGTTTGATGCCGGCAAGATGGATTTTGCCTCGGGTTCGTCGATCACGCTGTCGCCGCGCAAGGCCGGCGAAGTCTTCAGCAATTTCTCGAAGTACAAGGATCGCCTGGTCCTGCGGCCGCAAGAGATCAGCAATTATCCCGAGCTGGTGCGCCGCCTGGGCATCATCGCCATCAATACCGCGCTGGAAGCCGATATCTACGGCAACGTCAATTCCACCCATGTCATGGGCACGAACATGATGAACGGCATCGGCGGATCCGGCGATTTTGCCCGCAATGCCTACCTGGCGGTGTTTGCCACCAAGTCGGTCGCCAAGGGCGGCAAGATTTCCAGCATCGTGCCGATGGTCGCGCATACCGACCACAGTTCGCATGATGTGGATATCCTGGTCACCGAGATCGGCCTGGCCGACCTGCGCGGGCTGGCGCCGCGCGAACGCGCACTAGCCATCATCAACAATTGCGTGGCCGAGCCATACAAGCAAATGCTGCAGGAGTACGTCGCCGCAGCCAACGCACGCGGCGGCCAGACCCCGCATATCCTGGAAAAAGCCCTGTCATGGCATGTGAATTTCCTGCAGCATGGCAGCATGTTGCCCGCGGCCGTCGCGGCTGACCTGATGCAGGCCGCCTGAAGCTCGCCTACCACCAAGCTGAGATCTAAATCCCCGCCGGGTAGGTCTCCGGTGCTTCGCCCGCATGCCAGCCGCTGGAGGGTTCCAGCGGCTCGACCGCGCGGGTTTCGTCGAAATGCAGCACGGCGTCGAACTGCCGTGTCAAGCGCGCATGCAGGTAGTGGCTGTGGCGTTCCGTCTGCGGCCGGTAGATCACGCCGATGGCGCGCTCCAGGTACTGTCCGGCGAGCGCTTGCGTGGCGGGATTCGCCGCGTTCAGGGGCAACAGGAAGCGCGGCACGCCGCTGTGGTGGAATGCCGCCTCGATACTGCCGGACAGGGCCGGGCGCACGCGCTTGCGCTCGGCCGGCGCATCCCAGTCGGAGGCGGCCGTGACGGTGCCGTGATGGGTGGTGAAGCCGACCAGCACCGCCTGCCTGCCATATGCTTCGCGCGCCAGTTGTCCGAGCGTCCATTCGCCCTGGTCGCCCATGTCGGTGGCGCGGGCGTCGCCGACATGGGAGTTGTGCTCCCACACCACGATCCTGGCCGGCTTGCCTGCGCCATGCGACAGGTGCTGCGCCAGCGCCTCGAGCGTGTCGGCCATGTGGCGGTCACGCAGGTTCCAGGACGAGACGCGGCCGCGGAACATGGTGCGATAGTATTCCTCGGCATGCATCACCAGCCGCGCATTCTGCTGCGCGTGGAACCAGGCTTCCGCCGCATCGGCTTCCTCGCGGCGCACATAATCGAAGGCGCGTCCCTGCATTTCGCGCAGTTGCGCAATCACCGCATCTTCGCAGGAGGCCGACAGGTCGAGGCTGGCGCCGTAGCCGTAGCGCTGGCTGTCGCCGCCGTAGTGGTCGAAGCAGGCGTAACGCGCGCGCGCCTGCTGCGCTGCCGGCGGATCGACCTGGTCGAGGTAGCGCAACAATTCCGCCATCGAGGTAAACAGGCTGTACAGGTCGAGCCCGTAAAAGCCGGTCTGCGGCATCGACGACGGCAGGCGCCGATTCCAGTCATGCAGCCATTCGACGAATTCGAGCACGTCGGTATTGCGCCACATCCAGGTCGGAAAGCGCTTGAAGCCGGATAAGGCGGCATCGCCGTCGCGGTCATCGCCTTTGCCGCGCACGTAACGGTTGACGCGGTAGGCGTCCGGCCAGTCGGCCTCGACCGCCACGGCGGTAAACCCCAGTTCGGCGATCAGGCGCCGGGTGATGCGCGCGCGCTCGCGATAGAACTCGTGGCTGCCGTGGCTGGCTTCGCCGAGCAGCACGAAGCGGGCGTCGCCGACCAGTTGCAGAAGTGGATCGTAATCGCTGGCGTCGCCATGCAGCGGCAGCGCCGCCGCCGTAACTGCGCCGACGAGGCGGGAATCGATGTGCGCCGCCATGTTATCAATGCAGCAGCTGGCCGTCTTGCGGCTGTGGCGAACTGGCCATATGGTGCGGCACGACGCCGCTTTCGATGAAACTTTTCATGCGGATCAGATCCTCGTCCAGTTCGCGTGCCGGGTCGGCACCGGCCAGCGCGTCGGCGGCGCCAGATGGCGAGCGCAAGCTCAGGCGCAGCGTTACCCGGGTGCCCTGGCGCGTGGGTTCGAACTCGACCCGGCCATCGTGGCCGAAGGCGGCATCGTGTTCGCTGTGCCACGCCAGCATGCGCGGGCGCTCGCGTTTGCTCCAGACCGTATTCCACTCCAGCCTGGTGGTGGGCGTTTCCTGCGCGATCCAGTGGGCGCGCCCATCGCCCAGATCCTGCACCGCCAGCAGCTTCGAAAAGAAATGCGGAAAGTTTTCAAAGTCGTTCCAGGCATCGAACACGGCTTCCGGCGTGGCATGGACTTCGATCGACTGTTCCAGGTGGATGGCGGCGGCTTCATCCGGCTGCAGCCGGTGCGACTGGCGCAGTCTTTCGATTGCGCGCCCCAGCAGCGCCATGCCGGCGCCGGCCAGCACCATGCCGGCTGGGCTCCTGCGCGTCAGTCCGAAGGCGCCGAGGGCGCCGCCGGCCCCGGCCAGGGCCTGCAAGGCCGGTTGCCACGCGGACTGGCCGGCGCTGCGGCGCCGGCCTTGCAGGGCCGGCACACCGACCGCAGTGGCATAGACGGTCAGCCGGTCTTCGACCGAAGTCACGCCCGGAATCCTGCGCGCCCGCGCCAGCAGGGATTGCCGTTCGTCGGCGAGAATGGCGCCGCTCAGGGTCAGATGGCCGCCGTCGGCCGTGACCGAGATCGCATGCGGGTGCGATACCAGCCGCCCCAGTTGCGCGCGCAGGCGGGCGGTCAGGACCGGTTCATCGACGATCTGCCGTCCGCTCAGGGTGCGCCGCAGCTTCGAGCGGACGCCATCGAGACGGTTGCCGAGGTCGCGGCTGGTGGCGGCGCGCGCATGACTGGCGCTCACGCCCATGCTGTAAAGTTTATCGCGCAGCAGTGCGCGTCGGCGCCGGCCATGCCTGGGGTCCGAGAAATACATGAGGGCAGCGCCGAGCGCCGCCCCGGCCAGCCATTTTTCCCATCCTTTTCCTGGTGTCTGATCATGTTCCACGGCTTGCTCCTTTCTGTCGATAGGGCGCAACTTCGTCCCTGCTCATAGGTTCGGCGCCTTTGCTGCGCGCGCAGCCTGGGCGCGATCTGCTTGCGCCAGCAGGTCGATGACTTCATCGTCGCTGGTCTGGTCGAAATGCTCGTACCACTGGCCGACCGCCTGAAATAACTCCGGGCTTTGCAGGCAGACGATGTCGTCGGCCTGCCCGCGCAGGCTGCGGCACGTGTCCGGCGGGGCGACCGGGATGGCGACAATGACGCGCGCCGGCTTGCCGGCTTTGGCCGCCTGCAGTGCCGCCTGCATGCTGGCGCCGGTGGCCAGGCCGTCGTCGATCAGGATGAGGGTGCGGCCTTGCAAGTCCAGGGGCGCTCTGCCGGCCCGGTACAAGCGCTCGCGCCGCGCCAGTTCAGCCGTTTCGCGACGCGTGGCCTGCTCGACCGTCGCCATGGTGATGCCGAGGCTGTTGAGGACGTCGCGGTGCAGCACCGACCAGCCGCCACTGGCGATGGCGCCCATGGCATATTCCTCATGGCCGGGAACGCCGAGCTTGCGAACCAGTAATACATCCAGCGGCAAGCGCAATGCTTGTGAAACGGCAAAAGCCACCGGCACACCGCCGCGCGGCAAAGCCAGCACCAGCACGTCGTCGCGCCCAGCATAGGCAACCAGCCGCTGCGCCAGCAATGCGCCTGCTTCCATGCGATTCTTAAAGCGATGCAAGACGACCATGATGCCTTCAGTATTGTCTGCCCGTTCAATTGGACTATGCCGGCGGCCAATAGGTCGCTGAAGATGAAAATTTTTATGGGCGTCGGGGCGACGATCATGGACGCCGATACAGGCCAGTCAGCTGTGCTTGCGCCAGCACATGCCCATGCATGGCATTTTCCAGTTGCGCCTTGTCCGGTGAATGCAGATCCGGCAACACGACGTCGAGCGCATATAACTTATGAATATAGCGATGGCGTCCGACCGGCGGGCAGGGGCCGCCATAGCCGGTGCGATGCCAGTCGTTGCGGCCTTGCCGCGTGCCGTGCGGCAAATCATGTGGCGCCACCCCTTGCTGCAAGGCGCCGCTGTCCGGCGGCAAATTATAGATGACCCAGTGTACCCAAGTCATTTGCGGCGCCGCAGGATCTGGCGCATCGGGGTCATCGATAATCAGCGCCAGGCTTTTGGCGCCAGGGGGCAGGCCGGCCCAGGCCAGCGGCGGCGAGATATCCAGGCCATCGCAGGTGTGCCGGGCGGGAATCTCCGCGCCATCCTGGAAAGCACTTGAACTGAGGGTAAGGGTCATGATTATCCTGGCAAGGCTATCCTGGCAAGACCTGGGGGGCCCAAAACGCCCACCGCGCCCGCCGATTCCTGATCGCTGATCTGCATTCGACCCGGCGAGCGGCTTGCAGGTTTGCGCATTGCGCGCCTGGAGCGGCTGTGATCTGCGCTGGCGCAAACAATCGCGGGGCCAGGCTAGCCGCATTCCAGTTGATAGGCCTCGGCCATGCGGCGGGCCTTTAACCTGGCCTTTTCAGCAGTCTTGCCAACGGCCATGCTGGCATCTTCCTCGCGCCATTTTTGCCGCTGTGCCAGCCCGTCGCATTTTTTCTGGCGCGCGGCGCGGGCCTTGGCGGCTTTTTGCGCGGCCTTGTCGTCCCGCGCTTCGCGCCGGTGGCGCGTCTGCTCAAGCTGCTGCAGTTCCATCTTTTGTCGTTCCAGAGCGGGGTCGGCCGATTGCGGTTCCGGCCCCACCGTATTGTGCGCCGTGTCGATGGTGCTGGATTTGCCGCCTGGGCAGGGCGTATCGCGATAGCTGACGGCGCCGCCCGTCTCGCATTTGTAGATCGCCAGGGCCGGCAGGGGGCAGGCGAGCAGCAGCAGGGAAATCAGCAGACGCATGGTGGCAGGGCTCCTGTTAAGGGTTTCAGACCAGAGGGTTTCAGACCCGCGGGTTTCAGATCAGTTTGCCGGGATTCATCAGGTTCAAGGGGTCGAGCGCCTGCTTGATGGCACGCTGCAGGCCGATTTCAACCGGGGATTTATAGCGCAGGATTTCCTGGCGCTTGAGGGCGCCCAGTCCGTGTTCGGCCGAGATCGAACCGCCGAAACGGTGCACGCTGTCATGCACCACGCGGTTGACTTCGGCCTGGCGCGCGAGGAAATCCTCGTCGCTCATGCCAGCCGGTGCCGAGACGTTGTAATGCAGGTTGCCGTCGCCCAGGTGGCCGAAACACACCAGGCGGCAAGCGGGAAAGGCTTGCGCCAGCAGGCGGTCGGTGGTGTCGATGAATGCGCCGATGCGGGAAATCGGCACGGCAATGTCGTGCTTGATGTTCTTGCCTTCGGCGGCTTGCGCTGCCGAAATGTGTTCGCGTAATTGCCACAGGCCGGCGGATTGTCCCAGCGATGCGGCAAGCACGGCGTCATCGACCAGGCCGGATTCCAGGGCGGCGCCGATCACGCCTTCCAGCAGCTGCCTTGCATGCGCTTCCGATTCCTGGTCGGATAGTTCCAGCAGCACATACTGTGGGTGCGCCTTGCCGAATGGCGCACGCAATGCCGGGAAATGTTTTCGCACCAGTTGCAGGCACACATCCGACATCAGCTCGAAGCCGGTCAGCGCATCGCCGCAGCGTTCGCGTACGGATGCCAGCAGTTCGAGCGCGGCGGCGGGGCTGCGCAGCGCCGCCAGTGCGGTCAGCTGGGCGCGCGGGCGCGGATAAAGCTTGAGCACGGCGGCGGTGATGATGCCCAGCGTGCCTTCGGCGCCGATGTAAAGATCGCGCAAATCGTAACCGGTATTGTCCTTGCGCAGGCCGCGCAAGCCATCCCAGATCTCGCCCTCGGCGGTCACCACTTCCAGCCCCAGGCACAATTCACGGGCATTGCCGTAGCGCAGCACCGCGGTGCCGCCGGCATTGCTGGAGAGGTTGCCGCCGATCGTGCAACTGCCTTCGGAGGCCAGCGACAGCGGGAACAGCCGGTTGGCGGCGCTCGCCGCGTCCTGGACGTTTTTCAGGATGCAGCCGGCTTCGGCAACCAGGGTATCGTTGACGACATCGATTGAACGGATGCGATGCAGGCGCGTCAGCGACAGGACGATCGCCGCGCCGCTGGTGTCCGGCACGCTGCCCAGCACCAGTCCGGTATTGCCGCCCTGCGGCACCAGCGGCACGCGGTATTGCCGGCACAGGCGTACGATGGCGGCCACTTCGGCGCTGCTGCCCGGCTGGATCACCGCCAGCGCCGCGCCGGTGTGGCGGCGCCGGTGGTCGGTGAGGTGGCCGGCCATGTCGGCCGCTGCGGTGAGGACGTGCGCAGCGCCGACGGCGGCGCGACAGCCCTCCAGGAAGGCTGTCATCTGGAAGCCTTGTCGATGGCTTGCCTGGCCAGTTTCTTTGCGGCCTGTTTGTGGGGGCGCAGGTAAGCCAGCGCGCAAAAGAAATAAATGCAGGTGAGCGCGACTTCGACCCAGCCCAGGGTCGCCGACAAGGGCAGGCGGTCGCTGGTGGCGCGCACGATGCCTTCGGCAAAATACAGCAGGATCAGCATGGCCGACCATTGCAGGGTGTAGACGTCGCGCCGCAAGACGCCGGCCAGCGGCAGCAGCAGCGGCACCACTTTGAGGACCATCCAGGAGCCGCCCGGCCGCAGCGGCGCCAGGAACAACTCCCAGGCAATGCACAGCAGGATCAGCGCAACCAGGCTGGCGCTGGCGCCCAGGTAGCATGCTTTCGACAGGCGCGGCGTCATCGTGGCCCCCGCAGCTTGCAGGCGGTTTCGGCCAGGCGTTTGCCCAGCGCGATGGCCAGGGTCCTGGTGTCCTCGGTAAAACCGTTGTCGCCATTCAGGCCGGACCAGTGGCTGGCGCCATACGGTGTGCCGCCGCTCTTGCTGCTCATGAGTTCGGGATGAGTATAGGGCAAGCCCAGCACCATCATGCCGTGATGCAGCAAGGGCAGCATCATGGTCAGCAAAGTCGATTCCTGGCCGCCATGCAGGCTGGACGTGGAGGTGAATACGCAGGCCGGCTTGCCGGCCAGTGCACCGGCAAGCCACTGGGTCGCTGTGCCGTCCCAGAAATATTTCATGGCCGACGCCATATTGCCGAAGCGGGTAGGCGAACCAAGCGCAAGACCGGCGCATTCTTCCAGGTCTGCCAGTTCGACGTAGGGCGGGCCCTCGGTGGGAATGTCGGGCGCGGTGGCTTCCGCCACCGTGGATACCGCCGGTACGGTGCGCAGACGGGCATCGCAGCCGGCGACGCTCTCGACGCCTTGTGCAAGCAGTTCGGCCAGCTGGCGGGTAGCGCCATGGCGGGAATAATACAGGATCAGGATACTGAGGTTGGATGTGCTCATACTGCTATTATATGGCGCTTTACCAGTGCCGATCCTTGTTGTCGGGCAAGCCGCAACATACAAATGCCGGACAAGCCGGCAACTACAAAATTTCATGACGTCATCGCCAATCCTGTCGCAGCTTCGCAGTTTTTCGTGGTCCCAGGTGCGTGACCTGTTCCGCTTCGCCACGCGCCGCCTGAAAGAGGAACATTTGCCCGAAGTGGCCGGTAGCCTGACGTTTACTACTGTGCTGGCGCTGGTGCCGATCGTGACGATTGCGTTTGCGATCTTTACGATATTTCCGGTATTTAATACTTTCCGCGCCGCGCTGGAAGCGTATTTCATTCAAAATCTCATGCCCAAGGCGATGGCCAACAACATCCTGGGCTACCTGAACCAGTTCGCCGCCAAGTCCAAGGGCCTGTCGGCAGTCGGTGGCATATTCCTGTTCGTCACTGCTGCCATGACGCTGGCGATGATCGACCGTGTCTTCAACCAGATCTGGCGCGTCAAGGCCGTGCGGCCGCTGCCGCAACGGGTGCTGGTGTACTGGGCGATCGTGACGCTGGGGCCGCTCCTGATCGGCATGTCGATCAGCGTCACCTCTTTAGTGTTCACCGCCACCAATGGTGCCGTGATGCAGCGTTCCGGTTTTGGCCCGCTGCTCTACACGCTGATCTCGGTGCTGCTGACCACCGGCGCCTTCACGCTGCTGTACGTGGTCGTTCCCAACCGCGTGGTCGACTGGCGCGATGCGATCTGGGGCGGCTTCCTCGCCGGCGTGGCATTTGAAATCGCCAAGCGCCTGTTCGCCATTTACATCACCAAATTCCCGACTTATACGGTGATCTATGGCGCGGTGGCGGCGATCCCGATTTTTCTGATCTGGATTTATCTGTTCTGGATGATCACCCTGTCCGGCGCCTTGCTGGCGGCCGCACTGCCGGTGGTCAAGTATGAACGCTGGTGGCATCAGCCCACGCCAGGCAGCGAATTCGTCGATGCGATGGCGGTGCTGCAAGTGTTGAGCAATGCCCGCGCCAGCGCGGCTTCGGCGGCGGTCGATACGCGCACGATCCGGACGCTGACCCGGCTCGGCTTCGACGAATCCGAAGCCTTGCTGTCGAAAATGCTGGAAGCTGGCTGGGTCGGGCGGATGCGGCCGGAAATGCCGCATCGCAACCGCTGGAACAAGCGCGTCAGCGAAAGTTACGACAACTGGACATTGCTGGCCAATCCGCAGCAATTGAAGCTGGCTGATGTCTATCGCCTGTTCGTCTTCAATACCGCCCATAATCCGGACCTGGCGCGCGAGGTCGAAAGCGCCGTCGAGCAAGGTTTGCAGCAGACGCTGGCGGCACATTTTGCCGGTAGTCGGCAGACGGGTGTTTGAACTTTATTGCTTTTAGGGGAATAATACGCTGATCAAGCGCCCGCCGGACATGCGTAAAGCTTGCCGGCTGCTATTGATCAATCCTGTCGATCGTGCATTGCAGCTAGATTTTTGCCTGTGCTTAAGTTACATTGATAAAAACTACAACACCCTCGGGATGACACATGAAAGTATCCGAAATCCTCAAAGTCAAAGGCGACATCCTGTATACCGTGACGCCAGACACCGCCATGCTTGACGCCGTGCACACGATGGCGGAAAAGGACATCGGCTCGCTGGTGGTAATGGAGTTCGGCTCCCTGGTCGGCATGCTGAGTTTTCGCGAAGTCATGAAAACCATGGACCGCAACAATGGCTCGGTCGGCAACGATACGGTGCGCAAGCACATGGATGACCATCCGATTACCATCACGCCGGAGACCGAAGTCAATGAAGTGCGTCGCATCATGCTGGAAAAGCATGCGCGCTACGTGCCCGTCATGGACGCCAAGACCCTGTATGGCGTGATCTCGTTTTACGACGTCGCGCGCGCCGTGCTGGAAGCACAAAGCTTCGAAAACAAGATGCTGAAAGCCTATATCCGCGACTGGCCGGCGGAAGGCGACGAATAAATAGCAGGAGTAATGGCTATCCGGGCCGTTCGCCGCAGCCATGCGCGGCGCGCGGCTTTTTTTAATTTCTGCAACGCGCCATGAGCCAACCCAGCCAGTACTCCCTGATGCGGCAACGCCGTTTCGCGCCATTCTTCTGGACCCAGTTTCTCGGCGCTTTCAACGACAATGTCTTCAAGACGGCGTTGCTGACCATTCTCACCTACGATACGCTGAGCTGGACCGAACTCGATCCGGGCCTGCTGAACAACCTGATTCCAGGTCTCTTCATCCTGCCTTTCGTGCTGTTTTCCGCCACCGCCGGCCAGCTTGCCGACAAGTTTGAAAAGTCGCGCCTGGTGCGCTATGTGAAGCTGCTGGAAATCCTCATCATGCTGGTGGCGGCGGTCGGCTGGATGACGCATAATCTCTGGCTGCTGGTGGCGGCAGTGGCTGGCATGGGTCTGCACTCGACCATGTTTGGTCCGGTCAAGTACGCTTATCTGCCGCAAAAACTGCAACAGGATGAACTGGTCGGCGGCAATGGCCTGATCGAGATGGGCACCTTCGTCGGCATCCTGCTGGGCGAAGTGCTGGGCGCGGTGCTGGTGGTGTGGCGGCCCTGGGGTCTTGAATTGGTCACCGGCGTCACCATCGCCATCGCCATTCTCGGCTGGCTCGCCAGCCGCGGTATTCCGCATGCGCCGGCGGCGCAGGCCGATCTGAAGATCAACTGGAACCCGCTGACCGAGACCATCCGCAACATCGGTTTCTCACGCCAGAACCGCCCGGTATTCCTGTCCATCCTCGGCAATTCCTGGTTCTGGTTCTATGGCGCCATCATCATCGCGCAATTCCCGCTGTACGCCAAAAATGTGCTGCACGGCGACCACAGCGTGTTCGTGCTGCTGCTGACAGCGTTCTCGTTCGGCATCGGCGCCGGTTCGCTCCTGTGCGAGCGCCTGTCCGGCCGCAAGATCGAAATCGGCCTGGTGCCCTTCGGTTCGATCGGCCTGTCGGTATTCGGCTTCGACCTTTATCTGGCCAGCCTCGGTTACGTCAATACCGCTACCGTCGACTTCATCGGCTTCGCCGCCCAGCAGGGCAGCTGGCGCATCCTGCTCGACTGCATCATGATCGGCATGTTCGGCGGCTTTTTCATTGTGCCGCTGTTCGCCATGATCCAGACCCGCTGCGACCGCCAGCATATCTCCCGCACCATTGCCGGCATGAATATCATGAATGCCCTGTTCATGGTGGCGGCGGCGCTGGTGGCGATGGTCTTGCTGAAATCAGGCTTCACGATCCCCGAGATTTTCATGGCGACCGCGCTGATGAATGCGCTGGTGGCCGTCTACATCTTTTCGCTGGTGCCGGAATTCCTGATCCGCTTCATTGCGTGGCTGCTGATCCATACCATCTATCGGGTCGAGTGGGTCGACACCGACCGCATCCCCGAAGCAGGGCCGGCGCTACTGGTGTGCAACCATGTCAGCTATGTCGACGCCCTCGTCATCATGGCTGCCAGCCCGCGGCCGATCCGCTTCGTGATGGACCACCGGATTTTCAAGGTGCCTGTGCTGTCCTGGATTTTTCGCAGTGCCAAGGCGATTCCGATCGCCCCGGCCAAGGAAGACCCCTGGCTGATGGAAAAATCCTTTGTCGATATCGCCCAGGCCCTGCACGAGGGCGAACTGGTGTGCATCTTCCCGGAAGGCAGGCTGACCGGCGACGGCGAGCTCAGCGAATTTCGCAGCGGCGTGCGCAAGATCATCGAGCGCAGCCCGGTGCCGGTGATTCCCATGGCCTTGCGCGGCCTGTGGGGCAGCATGTGGACGCGCAGCCCCGGCAACCCGGTGGGACGTTCCTTCAGGCGCGGGCTGTGGTCGCGCCTGTCGCTGGCGGTCGGCGCGCCCGTATTGCCGCAGCAAGCCACGCCGGATTTCCTGCAGCAGCAGGTGGCCAACCTGCGCGGCGACTGGAAATAGCCCGGCGCTGGTAGAATGGCGCCTTTCGCAACCTCACAATTCCTATCATGGCTGGCAATACTTTCGGCACCCTGTTTACCGTAACCACTTTCGGCGAATCGCATGGCAAGGCCATCGGTTGCGTAGTGGATGGCTGCCCGCCCGGGCTGGTGTTGTCGGAAGTCGATATCCAGCCAGAACTGGATCGCCGCAAGCCCGGCACCTCGCGCCATGTAACCCAGCGCCAGGAATCGGACACGGTGGAAATTCTCTCCGGCGTCTATGAAGGCAAGACTACCGGTACGCCGATTGCACTGCTGATCCGCAATGAAGATCAGCGCAGCAAGGACTACGGCAACATCCTGGATACCTTCCGTCCCGGCCATGCCGACTACGTCTACTGGCACAAGTACGGCATCCGCGATCCGCGCGGTGGCGGCCGTTCTTCGGCACGGCTGACCGCGCCGGTGGTGGCAGCAGCGGCGATTGCACGGAAATGGCTGCATCAGCAGTACGGCACCACCTTCCAGGGTTGCATGAGCCAGTTGGGCGAGATCGTCATTCCCTTCGAATCCTGGGAACATGTGCCGAACAACGCCTTCTTCGCCGCCAATGCCGCCATCGTGCCGCAACTGGAACAATACATGGATGACTTGCGCGGCGCCGGCGACTCCTGCGGCGCGCGCATCGACGTGGTGGCGCAGAATGTGCCGGTGGGCCTGGGCGAGCCGATCTACGACAAGCTCGATGCCGAGATCGCCTATGCCATGATGGGCATCAATGCCGTCAAGGGCGTGGAAATCGGCGCCGGCTTCCGTTCGATCGCGCAAAAGGGCACCGAGCATGGCGACGCCCTGACGCCCGAAGGCTTCGTCGGCAACAATGCCGGCGGCGTACTGGGCGGCATTTCGACCGGGCAGGACATCACGGTGTCGATCGCCATCAAGCCGACGTCCTCGATCCGCAGTCCGCGGCCCTCGATCGACCGCGCCGGCAATCCGGTGACGGTGGAAACCTTCGGCCGCCACGACCCGTGCGTGGGCATTCGCGCCACGCCGATCGCCGAAGCGATGCTGGCGCTGGTGTTGATGGACCATGCCCTGCGCAACCGCGCGCAGTGCGGCGACGTCAAAGTCGATACACCGAAAATCGCGGCGCAGGCACCGCTCAAATAAGCCGGCGCGGCATCGGTTTATTGCGTTGTTGTAATGTTTACATTGGCGGCGGCAGCCTGTGCAAAATTATCCTATTCTTGGATAAACGACAACGAGGTGAAATCATGCATATCCGGATCCGGCAAGCGCTTGTAAAGGGGCTTTTGATGGTACTGACTGGCTTGGCCCTGTCATCTTGCGAAACGGTGCAGACCACCCAGGCTGGCGTGGTCGGCGTTGATCGCAAGCAAATGATGGCGGTGTCTTCCGAGCAGATCGACCAGGCATCGCGCCAGACCTACGCCAAGCTGGTTGCGCAGGAGCGCGGCAAGGGCACCCTGGATCGCGACCCGGCGCAAGTCAACCGGGTGCGCGCCATTGCCAATCGCCTGATCGCGCAATCCGGCGCATTCCGTCCGGAGGCGCGCAACTGGCAATGGGAAGTCAATGTGATCACGGCGCCCGAAGTGAACGCCTGGTGCATGCCAGGCGGGAAAATCGCCGTGTACACCGGCTTGATCGAGAAGATCCAGCCAACCGACGACGAGCTGGCGGCGGTGATCGGCCACGAAATCGCCCACGCCTTGCGCGAGCACGCGCGCGAGCGGGCGTCCGAACAGGCCATGGCCGGCACCGGCATCTCGATCCTGGCGGCCGTGGCAGGTCTGGGCGACATCGGGCAAAAAGGCATGGAATACGCGTACATGGGCTTGCTCGGCTTGCCCAACTCGCGCCGGCATGAAACCGAAGCCGACCGCATCGGTGTCGAACTGGCGGCGCGCGCCGGCTATGACCCCCGCGCGGCGATCACGCTGTGGCAAAAAATGGGACAGGCGGGCGGCGGCGCGCCGATCAAGTTCCTTTCCACCCATCCGTCCCGAGAAGACCGGGTTGCCGACCTGACGGTGTATGCGCAGCGGGTCATGCCGCTGTATGAGCAGAGCAGAAGAAGATAGTACGCAGAGCTGATGAAGACGGGATTGGCAAAATTGCATGAATTGAGCGAATTGCGCCTGCGTATGCCTTTGCAGGCGTTTTTTATTGAAGCGACAATGCCCAGCGGCTTGAGTTTGTGGCGCACAAATATGGCATAATCGAACGCTGTTTACCTGATTCTGCGCATAGACGCACCCACCCGAAACATGGCTCAAACGCTCTACGACAAACTCTGGGATTCGCACGTCATTCATGCCGGCGAGGATGGCACAACCCTTTTGTATATCGATCGCCACCTGCTGCATGAGGTCACCAGCCCGCAAGCCTTCGAGGGACTGAAGCTGGCTGGCCGCAAGCCGTGGCGGATTGCCGCCAACCTGGTGGTGGCCGATCACAACGTCCCGACCACCGACCGCGCCGAAGGCATCGCCGACCCGGTGTCGCGCCTGCAGGTCGAAACGCTGGACGCCAACGCCAATGAATATGGCCTGACGTATTTCAGCATGCGCGACAAGCGCCAGGGCATCGTCCACGTGATCGGGCCGGAGCAGGGCGCCACCCTGCCGGGCATGACGGTGGTTTGCGGCGACTCGCACACCTCCACCCACGGCGCCTTCGGCTGCCTGGCGCACGGCATCGGCACTTCCGAAGTCGAGCACGTGCTGGCGACGCAAACCCTGCTGACCAAGAAATCCAAGGCCATGCTGGTGCAGGTCGACGGCGTGCTGCCGGCCGGCGTCACCGCCAAGGATATCGTGCTGGCTGTGATCGGCAAGATTGGCACGGCAGGCGGCACCGGCTATGCGATCGAATTCGCCGGTTCGGCGATCCGCTCGCTGTCGATGGAAGGCCGCATGACCATCTGCAACATGGCCATCGAGGCGGGCGCCCGCGCCGGCATGGTGGCCGTGGACGATACCACCATCAATTACGTCAAGGGCCGGCCGTTTTCGCCGGTCGGGCCGCACTGGGAGAACGCCGTCTCGTACTGGCGCACCCTGCATTCCGATGCGGGCGCGAAGTTCGACCTGGTGGTCACGCTCAATGCCGCCGAGATCAAGCCGCAGGTCACCTGGGGCACCTCGCCGGAAATGGTGGTGCCGGTCGATGGCCGCGTGCCGGACCCCGATCATGAAAAGGATGCGGTCAAGCGCGACGCCATGGAAAAGGCGTTGGTCTACATGGACTTGAAGCCCAACACGCCGATCGAGAACATCCGCATCGACAAGGTATTCATCGGCTCCTGCACCAATTCGCGCATCGAAGACCTGCGCGCCGCCGCCGCCGTCGTGCGTGGCAAGTTCCGCGCCTCCAACGTCACGCTGGCGATGGTGGTGCCGGGCTCGGGCCTGGTCAAGGAACAGGCCGAACGCGAAGGCCTCGACAAGATTTTCCGCGACGCCGGCTTCGAGTGGCGCGAGCCGGGCTGCTCGATGTGCCTGGCCATGAACGCCGACCGGCTGGAGCCGGGCGAGCGCTGCGCTTCCACCTCGAACCGCAATTTCGAGGGCCGCCAGGGGCAGGGCGGGCGCACCCACCTGGTGTCGCCTGCCATGGCTGCGGCCGCCGGCATCGAAGGGCATTTTGTTGATGTGCGCAAGCTGGGTTGATCCAATTCAGGGGGAGAAAAATGAAAAAAATATTCGTGTTCCTGATGTCCGTGATGCTGCTCAATGCCTGCAATACGATTGAAGGCATGGGCAAGGACGTGAAAAAAGCGGGTTCCGCGGTGGAAGAGGCTGCCCGCCGCTAGGCGGTTGGCGGCGGAAGCGCAGGCTTCCGTGAAAACAAGGGCGCTGCAGTCAGCGCTGATACGGTTACTGAGATAGAAAATGGATAAATTTACGGTTCACGAAGGTCTGGTGGTGCCGCTTGATCGCGCCAATGTCGATACCGACGCGATCATCCCCAAACAGTTCCTGAAGTCGATCAAGCGCACCGGCTTCGGCCCCAACCTGTTCGACGAATGGCGCTACCTCGACCATGGCGAGCCTGGCGCCGACAACAGCAAGCGCCCGCTGAACCCGGACTTCGTGCTGAACCAGCAGCGCTACCAGGGCGCTTCGATCCTGCTGACGCGCAAGAACTTCGGCTGCGGCTCCTCCCGTGAACATGCGCCGTGGGCGCTGCAGCAGTATGGCTTCCGCGCGGTGATCGCGCCCAGCTTCGCCGACATCTTCTTCAACAACTGCTTCAAGAACGGCGTGCTGCCGATCGCCCTGACGGAACTACAGGTGGATCACCTGTTCAATGAAGTCAAGGCCTTCCCCGGCTACAAGCTGGTAGTCGACCTCGAACAGCAAGTGGTGCGCACCGCCGATGGCAGTTCCAGCTACGGCTTCGAGGTGGATGCCTTCCGCAAGCATTGCCTGCTGAATGGCCTCGACGATATCGGTCTGACCCTGCAGAAGGCTGACCTGATCCACGCCTACGAAGAGCGGCACCTGGCGACCCAGCCCTGGCTGGCCAATACGATTTAATTTCAGTTAAATAATCATGAAAATTGCAGTCTTGCCGGGCGACGGCATCGGCCCGGAAATCATCAGCCAGGCGGTCAAGGTCTTGAACGCACTGGGCGAATCGTTTGAAATGGAAACCGCGCCGGTCGGCGGCGCCGGTTATGAAGCGCACGGTCACCCGCTGCCGGAAGGCACCCTGAAGCTGGCGCTGGAAGCCGATGCCGTGTTGTTCGGCGCGGTCGGCGACTGGAAGTACGACACGCTGGACCGTCCGCTGCGTCCGGAGCAGGCAATCCTCGGCCTGCGCAAGAACCTCAACCTGTTTGCCAACCTGCGTCCGGCGATCCTGTATCCGGAACTGGCAGGCGCCTCGACCCTGAAGCCGGAAGTGGTCTCGGGCCTGGATATCCTGATCGTGCGCGAACTGACCGGCGACATCTATTTCGGCCAGCCGCGCGGCGTGCGTGTATGCCCGGACGGTCCCTTCATGGGCAGCCGCGAAGGTTTCGATACCATGCGTTACTCCGAGCCGGAAATCCGCCGCATCGCCCATGTCGCCTTCCAGGCGGCGCAAAAGCGCGGCAAGCGCTTAACCAGCGTGGACAAGGCCAACGTGCTGGAAACCTTCCAGTTCTGGAAAGACATCGTCACCGAGGTGGCCAAGGAATATCCGGACGTCGCGCTCGACCACATGTATGTCGACAACGCCGCCATGCAACTGGTGCGCGCGCCGAAGAAATTCGACGTCATCGTCACCGGCAACATGTTCGGCGATATCCTGTCCGACGCTGCCGCCATGCTGACGGGTTCGATCGGCATGTTGCCCTCGGCTTCGCTGGACGCCAACAACAAGGGTCTGTACGAACCGTCGCACGGTTCCGCCCCGGACATCGCCGGCAAAGGCATCGCCAATCCGCTGGCGACCATCCTGTCGGCCGCCATGATGCTGCGCTATTCGCTGAACCGCGCCGAACAGGCCGACCGCGTTGAAGCCGCTGTCAAGAAAGTCCTGGCGCAGGGCCTGCGCACCAGCGACATTTACGAGGAAGGCACCACCAGGGTCGGCACCGAGGAAATGGGTAACGCTGTGGTGAAGGCGCTGGCCTGAGCCTGAAGAAGCAAGAATTTTGAAATTGATGGCGGGGCGACCCGCTTAGCATTTGAGGAAACATGATGAAACAGGTTGGCTTGGTAGGTTGGCGCGGCATGGTGGGTTCGGTCCTGATGCAGCGCATGCAGGAAGAAAACGATTTCGATCACATCGAACCGGTGTTTTTCTCCACCTCGAATGCCGGTGGCAAGGCCCCCGCGCAGGCGAAGAAGGAAACCACGCTCAAGGATGCCAACAGCATCGACGAGCTGAAAAAGTGCGACGTCATCATTACCTGCCAGGGCGGCGACTACACTAGCGAGATTTTCCCCAAGCTGCGCGCCGCCGGCTGGAACGGCTACTGGATCGATGCTGCGTCGACCCTGCGCATGGCCGATGACGCCATCATCGTGCTCGACCCGGTCAACGCCCATGTGATCAAGGATGGCCTGAAGCGCGGCGTCAAGAATTACATCGGCGGCAACTGCACCAACTCGATCCTGCTGATGGGCGTCAACGGCCTGTTCCGCGAAGGCCTGGTCGAATGGGTCAGTTCCATGACCTACCAGGCCGCTTCCGGCGGCGGCGCCAACCACATGCGCGAACTGCTGAAAGGCATGGGCGTGGTCCACGCCGCCGTGGCCGACGAACTGGCGACGCCGTCTTCCGCGATTCTGGACATCGACCGCAAGGTGGCGCACACCATCCGCAAGGACGTGCCGACCGAATACTTCCCGGCGCCGCTGGCCGGCGGCCTGATTCCCTGGATCGACAAGCAGCTCGATAATGGCCAGTCCAAGGAAGAGTGGAAGGGTCAGGCCGAAGTCAACAAGATCCTCGGCAATACCGACACCATTCCGGTGGACGGTCTGTGCGTGCGCATCGGCGCCATGCGCTGCCACAGCCTGGCGCTGACGCTGAAGCTGAAAAAAGATTTGCCGCTGGCCGAGATCGAAAACATCATCCGTTCCGGCAATCCGTGGGTCAAATGGGTACCGAACGACCGTGCCATCACCGAGCAGGAATTGACCCCTGCCTCGATTACCGGTGGCCTGCAAATCGGCGTCGGTCGCGTGCGCAAGCTGAACATGGGGCCGGAATACCTGTCGGCTTTCGTCATCGGCGACCAGTTATTGTGGGGCGCTGCCGAACCCTTGCGGCGCATGCTGCGTATCCTGCTGGAAGACTGAGGCGCCTCGGCGACGACCTCTTCGGTTGTTGTCATGCCGCAACATCAACCCGCCAAGATCCCTGCCAGACAGGGGGCTTGGCGGGTTTTGCGTCTGTTCAGAAGATGGTTCCGCTTGCGAACGTAAGTCCATGATGATATGTTAAAAGTAAGCAACAAAAAATAACGTTCGTCGTGCTCGCGAAACCTGCAACACGCTCCCATGGAATGCCCTCTTATGCCAATTAACATGCATTCAAGCAATCATTCTCAGCTCGCATCTTTCAGCATGAAAACGCTGAGCGCCGCTGTTCTTTCAGCCGTGCTTTGCACCAGTGCCTATGCGGCTGGATTGGGCAAGCTGACCGTGTTGTCGTCGCTGGGGCAGCCCCTGCGCGCAGAAATCGAGCTGACTTCGGTGGCGAAGGAAGAAGCCGGCACGATCGTGGCGAAGCTGGCTTCGTCCGAAGCTTACCGGCAAGCCAATATCGACTTTAATCCGGCGCTGTTTTCCTTGCGCTTTGCCATCGAAAACCGGGGCGACCGCCATTTCGTCCGGGTGACCTCGGCCCAGCCAATCAATGAGCCCTTTGTGGCGATGCTGCTGGAACTCGGCGGCGGCAACAATCGCCTGGTACGCGAATATACTTTCCTGCTGGATCCGGCCGATTTGCGCATGGGGCCGTCGGCCCAGATCGCCGCCGCACCCGAAGCCCGGCCGCGCGCCGGCAGCGCTAGCCAGGCGCCCACAGTACGCACGGCGCCGGTGCCGCAACCGGAGGCTGCGCAACAGTCGGACACGCGTCCAGCCCAGCCGGCCAGGCGGGCCGGGCGCGCCGAATCTGCCGCGACGACGTCGCAGGCGGCGACGGGCGATGGCAACTACCAGGTCAAGAAAGGCGATACGCTGGCCGCGATCGCCGGCCACGTGAAGCAGGAAGGGGTTTCGCTCGACCAGATGCTGGTGGCCTTGTATCGCGCCAATGGCAGTGCCTTTGTCGGCAATAACATGAACCGCCTGCGCGCCGGCCAGATCCTCACGGTGCCGGACGCCGAGGCGGCGAAATCGATCGGCAAATCCGAGGCGCGCGGTGTCGTGGTCGCCCAGGCGGCCGATTTCAACGCCTACCGCAACCAGCTGGCCGGTCAGGTGGCTGCTGCGGCGCAGCCGAAGACATCGGAAGCCAGCCAGAGCGCCGCTGGCAAGATCACCACCCAGGTCGAGGAAAAGCCGAGCGCTGTCAATGACGCCAAGGACAAACTGAAGTTGTCCAAGGCAGGTGCTGGCGCCAAGACGCCGGGCACCGGTCCTGCCGGTTTTGCTGCCGGTACCGAAGACCTCATCGCCAAGGAAAAAGCCCTGGCCGAATCCAGCGCGCGCGTCAAGGAGCTGGAGAAGAACGTCACCGATTTGCAGAAACTGCTGGAAATCAAGAACAAGGATCTGGCAGCGCAACAGGCGCAGGCACAGGCAAGTGCCAAGGTCGCTGCCGCATCCACAGCTGCAGGAGCACCCGCAGCGCCGGCTGCTCCTGCAGCCGCCACAGCCCCCGCCGCCACGCCTGCCGCTCCTGCCGTCACCACACCCTCCGCCGCTGCTCCTGCAGATGCTGGCCAAGCGTCGCAGGCTGCTGCGGGTAGCGACGCAGCGCCTGCCGACAAGGCTGCCGCGCCAGCGCAGCCGGTCGCGGAGACGCCGCCGGCTGCGCCGGCCAAGCCGGCCGTCAAGCGGATCGCGCCACCGCCGCCTCCAGTTGAAGCGCCGAGCTTCCTCGACGAATTGTTGGGCAATACCGTTTTGCTGTCGAGCCTCGCCGCCGGCTTGCTGGCAGGTCTGGGCGCGCTGGGCATCTATGGCATGCGGCGCAAGAAAAATGCCGCACAATATGACGACAGCATCCTGGCTGATTCCAGCCTGAAAGCAAATTCGCTTTTCGGTTCGACCGGCGGACAGAGCGTCGATACCAGCAACAGCGTTTTCAATTCCAGCTTTACGCCGGCGGCCAGCCAGCTCGATGCCAACGAGGTCGACCCGATTGCCGAGGCCGATGTGTATATCGCCTATGGCCGCGATGCGCAAGCCGAGGAAATCCTCAAGGAAGCCTTGCGTACCCAACCGGAGCGCCATGCGGTACGCGTGAAATTGCTGGAAATTTATGCCGGCCGCAAGGATTTGCGCGCCTTCGAGACGCTGGCCACCGAGCTCTACAGCATGACCAGGGGCGAGGGGGAAGACTGGGCGCAGGCTGCCGTCATGGGCGCGGCGCTGGATCCGAACAACCCGCTGTATGCCGGCGCCAGGGCGGATCAAGGCAGCGAAGGCAAGGCAGCTGCGCTGGCGGCCGCCACCGCGTCGCAGGACGATGAGCTGGATGCCTTGCTCAACACTACGGACACGCAGCAATCCACCCTGGGCGTGCTGGATGGCCTGGAAGACAATTCGGCCTATTTCGACAATTCCATGATGAGCGACCTGCCGGCGCCGCCTGCAGCGCCAGCGCCGCAGGCAGAGTCGCCAGCGGCGGAGGACGCGACCGCAGTCAATAGCCTGGATTTCGACCTTGACGGCCTCAATCTGCAGGCACCGGAAATCCCTGTGAGTCCGCTGGCGAACGATGCCGCGTCCGGGCTGGAATTCGGCAGCATGGATTTCAGTCTGGAGCAGAATCCGTCAACTGCAGACGATGAATTCGATGCGCCGGCCACCACGATGAGCGTGGACCTCGGCGGCGACGATCTGGCATTCATGCCAGCTGAAGTGCCTAGCCTGCCGGAAGAAGCCGCACCGCGCGACGCGGCGTCGGCAGAGGTGACTTCGCTGAATTTCGACCTCTCCGACATCAGCCTGGACTTGAATCCGGCCGAGAGCAAGCCGGCGGCAGCGGCGAAGGCGGAACCTGCGCTGCCCGACCTCGGCTCGACGCTGGATTTCTCGACTTCGTCGACCAAGTTCGACCTAACGCAAAGCTTGCCCAGCTTCGATCTTCCCCAGGGAGATTTCGAAGACAGCCTGGTGATCGATACCGAAAGCGACAGCGACAGTACGCCGGACTCGGAAATGGCGACCAAGCTGGACCTGGCGATCGCGTACCAGGAAATCGGCGACCGCGAAGGCGCCCGCGAATTACTGGACGAAGTCATCAAGGGCGGCAATCTGGACCAATCGGAAAAAGCCAGGTCATTGCTGCTCAGCCTGGCCTGATCCTCGCGTGGCACAATAGAGGGCGCAACGCTGTTGCGCCCTTTTTTACGTTTGTTTATACGCACGCTGAAAGACCTGAATTGAAACGCATCGCACTCGGCATCCAATACGACGGCGCGCCCTGGCACGGCTGGCAAACCCAGCCCGATGGCCATACCGTGCAAGACCGCCTGGAAGCGGCCTTGCTGAAATTCGCCCGCACTCCCATCGACGTCACCTGCGCCGGGCGCACCGATACCGGGGTGCACGCGCTGGAACAGGTGGTGCATTTTGATACCGACATCGCGCGCGAGGCGTTTTCCTGGGTGCGCGGGGTCAATGCCTTCCTGCCGCCGTCGATCGCGGTGCGCTGGGCGTGCGAAGTGGCGCCGGACGGGCAGGGCGAGCAATTCCATGCGCGCTTTTCCGCCGCCAGCCGCACCTACCATTACCTGCTGTACAACCATGCGACGCCTTCGCCGCTGTTGGCTGGCAAGGCGGGCTGGGCATTCCGGCCGCTGGAATTGGCGGCGATGCAGGAAGCCGCCCGCCATTTGCACGGTACGCATGACTTTTCCGCATTTCGTGCCGCCGAATGCCAGGCCAAGTCGCCGGTACGCAGCATGCAACGCATCGAGGTCGCCAGGCGCGGCGACCTGATTACCTTCAGCCTGACGGCCAACGCCTTCCTGCACCACATGGTGCGCAATATCGTCGGCTCGCTGATCGCCGTCGGCATTGGCAAATATCCGCCGGCGTGGATGCGGGAAATGCTGGAAGGATGCGACCGCAGCCGCGTTGCGCCAACCTTCATGCCGGACGGTTTGTACCTGGCCAGGATCGACTACGATCCCAAATGGGGTTTGCCGCAGGAAGCAGCCGTGCCTTTCTGGCTGTGATGGCGGGCGTGGAACGGGTATACTTGGCCGCTTCGCCCACTTGCGCACTGAACGTGCCGCTGCAACGATGAGCCACCGTACCCGTATCAAGATTTGCGGCCTGACCCGGCCGGAAGATGTCCAGGCGGCCGTAGCCGCCGGCGCCGATGCGCTGGGTTTTGTCTTTTACGACAAGAGTCCGCGCCACGTCAGCGCCGCCCAGGCGAAGGCGCTGATTGCGCAGATTCCGCCTTTTATCACCCCGGTTGGCCTGTTCGTCAATGCCAGCGCCGAAGCCGTCGCGGATGTCCTCGCCACGGCGCCGATTTCATTGTTGCAATTCCATGGCGATGAAAGCCTGGAACAATGTTGCGAGACTGCCAGCCGGGTGCGACGTCCCTTCTTGCGCGCCGTGCGGGTCAGGGCGGATATGCAGTCCGCCGATTTGGTAGAATACGAGCGGCAATACCGTTCATCCAGCCAATGGTTTGCCGGCTTGCTGCTCGATGCCTTCGTGGAAGGCTATGGCGGCGGCGGAAAGGTCTTTGATTGGTCTCTCATTCCAAAAGAAATCGCGCCTCGGCTCGTTTTGAGTGGTGGCTTGAATGCACAGAACGCGACTGAGGCGGTGGCCCAGGTGCGCCCTTGGGCGGTCGACGTCAGCAGCGGCGTCGAAAGCGGCAAGGGCATCAAGGACGCGGCCAGGATCGCGGCCTTCATCGGCGCGGTACGCGCCGCCGACACGGCAAGCAGCCACTAGAAAATAACTGGAAAACACCCATGACCCAATCGACCCAGCCCGGCGCAACGGGCCAGCACATTGCCTATGACCTGCCCGACAACAAGGGCCATTTCGGCCCCTACGGCGGCAGCTTCGTCTCCGAAACCCTGACCAAGGCCCTGCATGAATTGCAGGAGGCGTACGCCCACTACAGCAAGGATCCGGCGTTCATCGCCGAGTATGAATACGAGCTCAAGCATTTCGTCGGCCGCCCCAGCCCGATCTACCATGCCAAGCGCTGGTCGGAAATTGCCGGCGGCGCGCAGATCTATTTCAAGCGCGAAGACCTGAACCACACCGGCGCCCACAAGATCAATAATGTCATCGGCCAGGCGCTTTTGGCCCGCCGCATGGGCAAGACCCGCATCATCGCCGAGACCGGCGCCGGCCAGCATGGCGTCGCCACGGCCACCATCTGCGCGCGCTTCGGCCTGGAATGCGTGGTCTACATGGGCAGCGAAGACGTCAAGCGGCAGATGCAGAATGTCTACCGCATGGAAATCCTCGGCGCCAGGGTGGTGCCGGTCGAGTCCGGCTCCAAGACCCTCAAGGATGCCCTGAACGAGGCCATGCGCGACTGGGTTACCAATGTCGAGAATACCTTCTACATCATCGGTACGGTCGCCGGCCCGCATCCGTATCCGAAGATGGTGCGCGACTTCCAGGCCGTGATCGGCGAGGAATGCCTTGAGCAGATGCCGGAGATGGCCGGGCGCCAGCCCGACTACGTGGTGGCTTGCGTGGGCGGCGGCTCGAATGCCATGGGCATCTTCTATCCGTACATTCCTTACCCCGAGGTGAAGCTGATCGGCGTGGAAGCCGCCGGCGAGGGCCTCGAGACGGGCCATCACGCGGCATCGCTGACGGTGGGCTCGCCGGGCGTTTTGCACGGCAACCGCACCTATCTCCTGCAGGACCAGAACGGCCAGATCACCGAGACCCATTCGATCTCCGCCGGCCTCGATTATCCCGGTGTCGGCCCCGAGCACGCCTGGCTGAAGGACAGCGGCCGCGCCGAGTACGTGACCATCACCGACAAGGAAGCGCTCAAGGCTTTCCATGATTGCTGCCGCATCGAAGGCATCATCCCTGCACTGGAATCGAGCCATGCGCTGGCGTATGCAGCCAAGCTGGCGGCGACCCTGCCCAAGGACAAGATCGTCCTGGCCAACCTGTCCGGCCGCGGCGACAAGGACATGCATACCGTCGCCGGCTGGAAAGACTGAAGCAACACTCCGGGCGCCGATCAACCAGAAAAACCAATCCCATGTCACGAATCCAAACCACTTTCGCCGCCCTGGCGGCGCACAACAAAAAGGGCCTGATCCCCTTCATCACGGCGGGCGATCCCGCGCCCGAACTGACCGTGCCGCTGATGCATGCGCTGGTGGCGGGCGGCGCCGATATCCTCGAACTGGGCGTGCCGTTTTCCGACCCCATGGCTGAAGGCCCGGTGATCCAGCGCGCCTGCGAGCGTGCCCTGAAATTCAACGTCAGCATGCATGATGTGCTCGGCTACGTGCGCGAATTTCGCAAGACCAACAGCACCACGCCGGTGGTCCTGATGGGGTATGCCAATCCGATCGAGCGCATGGGCGTGGATGCCTTCGTCGCCGCCGCCGCCGAGGCCGGCGTCGACGGCAGCATCGTGGTCGACTATCCGCCGGAAGAATGCGAGGAATTCGCCGCCAAGATGCAGGCCCATGGCATGGACCCGATCTTCCTGCTGGCGCCCACCTCGACCGAGGCGCGCATGGAGCAGGTGGCGCGCTTCGGCAGTGGCTTCAGCTATTACGTTTCGCTCAAAGGCGTGACCGGCGCGCAGAATATCGATACCGCTGAAGTGGCGGACAAGATCGCTACGGTGCGCCGGCATGTCAAGCTGCCCATCGGCGTCGGCTTCGGCATTCGCGATGCCGCCACCGCCAAGGCAGTGGCCAGCGTCGCCGATGCGGTGGTGATCGGCAGCCGCATCATCCAGGAACTCGAAAATACTCCGCGCGAGCAGGCGGTGGCGGCGGTGCAGGCATTCATTTCCGGCATCCGGCAGGCCCTGGACGAATAGCTTGCAGGCAGGGCACCAGTCATTTAGGATGGCGGCCAAGGGTTGGTTGGCGGGCAAGCGAGTTGTGTTAATCTTAATGAAACTTTACTTGCCCCGAACAAAGTAAATTTTGCATTCAGGCAAAACAATAATTGAAAGAGGCGCCATGAGTTGGCTAGACAAATTACTCCCGCCGCGCATCCAGCGCAGCGAATCGGCTTCCCGCAAATCCGTGCCGGAAGGCCTGTGGGTCAAGTGCCCGTCCTGCGAAGCGGTGCTGTATCGTACCGATCTCGAATCCAATCTGCATGTCTGCCCCAAGTGCGACCATCACATGCGCATCCGCGCGCGCGACCGCCTGGACGCCTTGCTGGATGCCGAAGGGCGCTACGAAATCGGCCAGGAAGCCCTGCCGGTCGATACGCTCAAGTTTAAGGATAGCAAGAAGTACTCGGACCGCCTGAAGGCGGCCATGGAAGCCACTGGCGAAACCGATGCCCTGATCGTCCTCGGTGGCGCCATCATGACCGTGCCGGTGGTGGCGGCCTGTTTCGAATTCGAGTTCATGGCCGGCACCATGGGTTCGGTGGTCGGCGAGCGCTTCGTGCGCGGCGCTCAGGCTGCGCTGGAACAAAAGGTGCCATTCATCTGCATCGCCGCTTCCGGCGGCGCCCGCATGCAGGAAGGTTTGCTGTCGCTGATGCAGATGGCCAAGACCACTTCCATGCTGACCAAGCTGTCCGAGAGAAAGCTGCCCTTCATTTCGGTGTTGACCGATCCGACCACCGGCGGCGTTTCGGCGTCGTTCGCCTTCCTGGGCGACGTCGTCATCGCCGAGCCCAAGGCCCTGATCGGTTTTGCCGGCCCGCGCGTGATCGAAAACACCGTGCGCGAGAAATTGCCGGAAGGTTTTCAGCGTTCCGAATTCCTGCTGCAGAAAGGTGCGATCGACATGATCGTCGACCGCCGCAAGATGCGTGAGGAAATCGCCCGCCTGTTGGCATTGCTGCAAAACCAGGCGGCCGAAGTGGTGGCCTGATTTTCCTTGCCAGCCAGACGAGCCCGAACCGCAGCCAGGTTCGGGCTTTTTAATTTCAAAATCGCCCCCATTTAGCTGTCATGCATACTTCCCCCGCCACCCTGGCCGATTGGCTTGCCCATCTTGAAACCCTGCATCCGAAAGCCATTGATCTCGGCCTCGAACGCGTTGCCCAGGTCAGGGAGCGGCTGGGTATCGTCTTCGACTGTCCGGTGATCACCGTCGGCGGCACCAATGGCAAGGGCTCGACCTGCGCCATGCTGGAATCGATCCTGCGCCAGGCCGGCTACAAGGTCGGCATGTACACCTCGCCGCATTTGCTGCATTTCAATGAGCGCGCGCGCCTTGACGGCGAGTCGGCCACCGATGCCGCCCTGGTCGAACAGTTCGTCGCCGTCGAAGCGGCGCGTGGCGAGATCTCGCTGACCTATTTTGAATTCACCACCCTGGCCATCCTGCGCCTGTTCGCCGGCGCCGGGCTGGATGCGGTGATTCTGGAAGTGGGGCTGGGCGGGCGCCTGGATGCGGTCAATGTGATCGATGCCGATGTGGCCATTGTCACCAGCGTCGATATCGACCATCAGGAATACCTGGGCGATACGCGCGAGCAGATCGGCGTCGAAAAGGCCGGTATCTTCCGCGCCGGCCGCCCCGCAATCTGCAGCGACCCGGTGCCGCCCAAATCCCTGCTGGCGCATGCCGAGGCGATCGGCGCCGACCTCTGGCTGGTGGGGCGCGATTTCAATTATTCGGGCGACAAGCAGCAATGGAATTACGGCGGCCGCAGCCAGCGCCGCAACTCGCTGGGTTATCCCAGCCTGCGCGGCGCCAATCAATTGCTCAATGCCAGCGCCGCCCTGGCGGCGCTGGAAGTGCTGCGCCTGCGCCTGCCGGTCGGCGCCCAGGAAGTGCGCAACGGCCTGGTGATGGTCGACTGGCCAGGGCGCTTCCAGGTCTTGCCGGGACGGCCGACGGTGGTGCTGGATGTCGCCCACAATCCGCATGCGGCGGCGACGCTCGCGCAAAACCTCGACAACATGGGTTTCCACCGCTTCACCTATGCCGTGTTCGGCGCCATGCAGGACAAGGATATCGATGGCATCATCGCCCAACTCAAGGACCGCATCGACCACTGGTGCCTGACCGATCTGCCGCTGCCGCGCGCGGCCAGCGCCGACAGTATCCGGCAAAAGCTGCTGGCTGCCGGCGTCGTACCGGGGGACGGACCTGCTGCCGAATCCAGTATTGCCTGTTTTGCCACGCCTGCGGCGGCGTTTGCAAATGCAATCAACAGAGCGGACGAGAATGATAGAATTGCGGTCTTCGGATCTTTCCTGACTGTCGCTGGCGTGATGGAAGCCCGGAATCAGGACAGAAGTCAGGCCCAATTTAGCCTGAGTAGCGCGCAATCCTCTTCTCAACCATAGAACCGATCGCATGAGTTTGTTCTCGTTTTTCCGCAAAAACAAGCAGGAAGCCCCGGATGACGATACGTCGTATTCCCGGGCCAAAGACGAGCCGAACCCAAAGCGCCCCCGCGCCCGACGCCAGTCGGCGAGCGACGATGCAGCGGCGGATCAGATCTTGCCGGAAAAGAAACGCGCACGGCGCCGCCTGGTCGGTGCAGTCGCCCTGGTGCTGGCGGCGGTAATCGGCTTGCCGATGGTGCTCGACTCGGAACCCAAGCCGCTGGCGCAAGACATCGATATCAAAATCCCCTCCAAGGACTCGCCGGCGCATCAGCCGCAGTCGCGGCGTTTGCCGGTGCCGGTGACCGCTTCGCTCGGCCCGGATGAACAAATTCTTGAGCCGGTGGATGGCGGCGGCGCGCCGGTCGCGGCGCCGGATGCCCGCAAACCTGCAATGCCCGCCGTGGTGGCGGCCAGCGATGCGGCCGAGCGCAAGGAAGCGATGCCAGCGGCAAGCCCGAAAGCCGTCGCCGCAGAGCCAACAGCCGCCGAGGCGAAAGTCATGGCCCGGACCGAGCCGAAAGAGAAAGAAGCCGCCAAGCCGGAAGCGCCGGCAAGCGCCAGGAGCGCGCCGAAAGCCCCTGCCGATGAAGACAAGGAAGCCGCACGGGCCAAGGCCATCCTGGAGGGCAAGGGCGTGACCGATGCCGGCAAGGCCCCGGCCGATAAAAAGCCGGGCAAATACATGATCCAGGTTGCGGCACTGGCGAGCCAGGACAAGATCAACGAATTGCGCAGCAAGCTGAAGGCGGCGGGCATCGCCAGCCAGACACAAAAGATTCCTACCGCAAACGGCGAACGCACCCGCGTGCGCGTCGGCCCCTTTGCCAGCAAGGAAGAGGCGGAGAAGACGCGCGCCAGACTGGTCAAGCTGGGTTTGAATGGCAGCCTGGTGCCGCTGGGCGAGTGAGGGGCGATTGCACAGGATGATGGGTAGCGGCGCGTGACGATTTTCGATTACCTGGTGCTGTTCGTGCTGGCCTGCTCCATCGTGATCAGCACGATGCGCGGCCTGGTCAAGGAAGTGCTGTCGCTGTTGGGCTGGGTCGTCGCACTGGTGGTCGCCAATGCCTACGGCCAGGATCTGGCGGCGATGCTGGGGGACGTCGTCCCCGGTGCGGCAATGCGCCTGATCGTCGCCTTCATCGTTTTGTTTATTGGCGTAAGATTGCTCATGGGCCTGTTCGCCATGGCGGTAGATGCCATCATCACGCGTAGCGGCATGAGTGTCGCTGACCGCGGCCTGGGTGGCTTGTTCGGTCTGGCGCGCGGTCTGGTTCTGGTGCTGGCGGCAGTGCTGCTGAGCGGCTTGACGGCGATCCCGCAGCAAGCATTCTGGAAAGACGCCTTGTTGAGCCCGCTGGCGGAAACCGCGGCGCAAACCGTCAAACCTTTTTTGCCGGGCGCATTCGCCCGCAACGTGCATTATTAGTAATTGCGGGACAGAGTTAAGCCTAGCGCTACTCTGTCCCCAACACTTTAGATATATTTTGTCTTAGTTGAGGAGTCCACCATGTGTGGCATAGTCGGCGTCGTTTCCCACAACCCGGTCAATCAGTTGATTTATGACGCATTGCTGCTGCTGCAGCATCGCGGTCAGGATGCTGCCGGTATCGCAACCAATCATGGCAACAAATTTTCCATGCACAAGGCCAATGGCCTGGTGCGGGACGTGTTCCGTACGCGTAATATGCGTTCGCTGCCCGGCAATGCCGGTGTCGGCCAGGTCCGTTATCCAACCGCCGGTTCGGCCAGCAGCGAGGAAGAGGCGCAGCCTTTTTACGTCAATGCGCCGTTCGGCATCGTCCTTGCGCACAACGGCAACCTGACCAACTGGGAACAGCTCAAGATCGAGATGTTCAAGAATGACCGTCGCCACATCAATACGGATTCCGATTCGGAAGTCTTGCTGAATGTGCTGGCGCATGAAATCCAGGAAGCCACCAGCGGCTATTCGCTCGATCCCGCCGCGCTGTTCCGGGCCGTGACGGTGCTGCACAAGCGGGTGCGCGGTTCCTACGCGGTGGTGGCGCAAATCGCCGGTTATGGCTTGCTGGCCTTCCGCGACCCTTACGGCATCCGTCCCTTGTGCATCGGCGTCAATGAAACCGAAAAAGGCACGGAATACATGCTGGCCAGTGAATCGGTGGCGCTGGAAGGCCTCGGCTTCCGTTTCCTGCGCGATGTCACGCCCGGTGAAGCGATCTTCATCGACCAGGATCTCCAGCTTTACACTCAGCAATGCGCGGATAACCCGCTGCTCAATCCCTGCGCTTTTGAATTTGTCTATTTCGCGCGGCCCGATTCGGTCATCGACGGCGCCTCGGTGTACGCCACGCGGCTGAAGATGGGTGAGTATCTGGCGGAAAAAGTGCGGAAGCAATTTTCCAAAGGCGATATCGACGTCGTCATGCCGATCCCAGACTCGTCGCGTCCGGCCGCCATGGAACTGGCGCTGAAACTAGGCATCGAATATCGTGAAGGCTTCATCAAGAACCGCTATATCGGCCGTACCTTCCTGATGCCGGGCCAGGCCGTGCGCAAGAAATCGGTGCGCCAGAAGCTGAATGCGATCGGTTCGGAATTCAAGGGCAAGAGCGTGCTGCTGGTCGACGATTCGATCGTGCGCGGCACGACCAGCCGGGAAATCGTGCAAATGGCGCGCGAATCGGGTGCCAAGCAGGTGATTTTCGCTTCGGCGGCACCGCCGGTGAAATTCCCCAACGTGTACGGTATCGACATGCCCACCCGCAAGGAGCTGATTGCCTTCGGTCGCACCGAAGAAGAAGTCTGCCGCGAAATCACTGCCGACGCCCTGGTGTATCAGGACGTGGATGCCTTGCTGAATTCGATCTCCGACATCAATCCGGCGTTGCAGCGCTTCGAGGCATCCTGCTTTACCGGCGATTACGTTACCGGCGATATTTCGCGCGATTATCTCGACCGCATCGAATTCGCCCGCAACAATCCCAAGCCGGTCAACGAAGACCAGGTCCGCTCGCAATTGAACCTGAACCTGGCGCAGGTGGATTGAGGCGGACGGCAACTCATTGAACTGACATGAACGACAGTAAAAAATACGGCTTCACCACCACCATCCTGCATAGCGACCGGCAAAAGCCGATCGAGCACGGTTCCCTGCACAAGCCGATCCATACCTCGGTGGCCTTCGGCTACCAGGATGCGCGTGAACTGGCGGAAGTATTTCAGGGCAAGAAGCCCGGTTATCGCTACGGTCGCCAGGGTAACCCTACGGTTTCCGCCCTGGAAGACAAGATCACCGGGATGGAAGACGGCCTCGCGACCCTGTGCTTTTCCACCGGCATGGCGGCAATTGGTGCTATGGTGCAAGCCTTGCTGCGCGATGGCGACCACGTGGTGTCGTCGGCTTTTCTGTTTGGAAACACCAACAGCCTGTGGCAGACCGTAAATACCTTGGGAATCGACGTGTCGTTTGTCGATGCCACCGAGGTTGCCAATGTCGAGGCGGCCCTGACGCCGGCCACGCGCATCGTCTTCGTCGAGACCATCGCCAATCCGCGCACGCAAATTGCCGATCTGGCGCGCATCGGCGCATTGTGCCGCCAGCGCGGCATTCTCTACGTGGTCGACAACACCATGACCTCGCCCTATCTGTTCCGGCCGAAGGCGGTCGGCGCCGGCCTGGTGGTCAATTCCCTGACCAAGTCGATCGGTGGCCATGGCAATGCCCTGGGCGGCGCCCTGACCGATACCGGTCTGTACGACTGGAGCGTCTACCCGAACATTTACGACAATTACAAGCGCAACCCGGTGCCGCAGTGGGGCATCGTGCAGTTGCGCGCCAAGGCCCTGCGCGACTTCGGCAGTTCGCTCGGGCCGGAAGCGGCGCACCACCTGGCGGTCGGCGCCGAAACCATGGCCTTGCGCCTGGAGCGGGAATGCGCCAATGCCCTGGCGGTGGCGCAAATGCTGCAGGCAGACCCGCGCGTGGCGGCGGTGCATTACCCGGGACTTGCCACACATCCGCAGCACGCCTTGGCCAGGGACCTGTTCAAGGCGTTTGGCGGCCTGTTCAGTTTTGAACTGCAGGATGGCATCGATTGCTTTGATTACCTGAACCGCCTGAAACTGGCTGTGCCGGCAAGCAATCTGGGCGATACGCGCACCCTGGTGATTCCGGTGGCGCATACCATCTTCTATGAAATGGGTGCGGAGCGGCGCGCCAGCATGGGTATTGCCGAATCCCTGATCCGGGTTTCCGTCGGCATCGAGGATACCGTCGACCTGGTCGAGGATTTCAGGCAGGCGCTTGATGCCTGATCAGAAGTTCATGATCAAGCCCACGCGCAGGGCACGCGGCTCCGCTGGATGGGTATGAATATCGCTGACCGGCGCGGCTTCGTTACGCAGCTGCGATTTGTAGAAATAGTCGATGTCGCTGATCTTGCGGTTGAACAGGTTCAAGACTTCGGCCATGAGCTTGATATCCTTTGTAATCGCGTAACCCAGCTTGGCATTGACCAAGGTCGACGATAATGTTATTGGCTTTGTTTGCGATCGGCAGTCGGCCCGGATTCGATCAGCGGCCGCTTCTGGGCTTCCATGGCGGCTGCATCGATCAGCACCAGCTTGCCGGTTTTCGGGTCCCGGAATACTTCGCCGACGCGATCGTAGCCGCTGCCGTTCTGGGTAACACCGCTGGCGGGCCGCTCGATTTCCTGGCCTTTTTCCACCGGCTTCGGCACATTCAGTGCGCTGTGCGTGCCGGCTGCCAGCGCCGCGAGCAGTCCGCAAGCGAAGACGAGCATGACATCGACCAGGTTGACAAGGCTTGCACGCGGATCTTCGTCATGGTCGTCGAAGCGGGCATCGAGCCGGGAATAGAGGCGCAGGCGTTTGCGTGGCTCGTGGTCACTCATGCCATTGCCTCCAGCGTTTCCTCATACCACCGGCGGCGCAGCTTGCCGACGACCAGGCCTGCGATACCCGCGACGAGGCCGAGCACTGTCGCGTCGAAGGCGACCGTGACGGCACTGGCCAATTGCCCGGGATCGCCTTTGCCGAGCGCCGCGAGTCCCGGCCCCAGCGGGATAATGGTTGCCATCAGGCCAAGCATGGGCGGAATGCGGGCAAGCAGGTCGGCGCGTTCGAGGCGGTGACGGGCGACATGTTGCACGCGCAGCACATCGCCGCTTGCCCTGAGCCTGGCCAGGCCGTAAAAACGTTCGCCGGTGGCGATGCCGGCTTCGATCAGTGCAATCGCGCAGGCCAGTAACAATGCGGCCAGTGCGGGCGCAAGCAGCCAGGTGACAGCATCGTGCAGCCAGGTAAAGGATAGCAACTCATTCATTGAAAACTCCTTGTAAGTGAAATGGGTTTCGCGCCGCGCCACAAGCCGAGGGCAAACAGGGCGAAGCCGGCGGCGAGAAGGCCGAGCAGGTTGATGATGGTGGCAGCGGGATCGCTTGCCGGAGCTTCGGGTTCGGTCAGTTCGTAGTAACGTGGGGCGGCTTCGGGCGTGGCTGGTGCTGCAGCCGCTTCGGCAGGTGCTGCCGGGTTGTTGGCCGTGCCAGTCTTGACAGCTGTGGGCGGAGGTGCAACGGCAGAAGTCTCGCCGCGCGCTTTGGCCAGTGTTACGCCGAGCGCCTGGGCGTCGGCAGCGTCGAGCTGCGGCGCCAGCCATTGCCACATCGGGTGGTCGGGCGCCGTGTGGCCGCTGCCGGGCAGGCCGTTCTTCGCGACCAGACGGGCTAACTCGCTGCCCAGTTGCCTGATGGTGGCAGCGTCTGTTTTCCAGAAGCCCTTTTCCGCGGCGACCATGAAGATGGAAAGCATGTGCGCCTTGACATGGGCATTCTGGCCTTGGCCGAGGAACTGCGGCAGGCCAAGTTTTTTTGCATCGTCGAAGTAGACAGCTTTCACTTCATCCCAGGCCCAGTTCTTGACCAGGTCCGGGCGGGTGACTTGCCAGCCCCACAGGTTTTCGAGGAACTCCGTGCCCATCGTGCGGGCACCTGCATAGCCGTGGCCCATCAATGGCTTGAGCCAGGCGGGATTGAGGAAACGGCCGCGCAGTTCGCCCAGCAGTGCGCTGGCCAGCGGCTCGATGTCGGCCCGGCCGGGTTCAGCATGCTGCAGGATCAGCGCCTCCGGCGGACGGCCGGTGCGGCCCTCGATGGCCAGCGACAATCCGCCGAGATAGTCGAAGGCGTCATTGTTGTCGAGCAGTCCGTACAGGTTGCTGGCACGGCCGTGGTAGGTGCGGCCGATGCCCACGAGCGCAGTGTCGAAGGCTGCATGACTGGCTTCGCCGCTATCGGCAAGGCCGTAGGCGTGACCCATGCGCCTGCGGTAAGCGCGGCCGATCTCGTCGCGCTCTCGCCAGGCGCCGGAGCGTTCGGTCAGGCGGTTGACGCCAGCGCCGTAGGCGCCGGGGGCATCGCCGAAGATGCGCAGCGCGGCGGAACGGCCGGCTTCCGGGGTCGACAGTCCGGATTGTTCGAGTACGGCGAGCCGGTGCAGCCATTCGCGCGCAACACGGTTGTCACTCACCGCTTCGCGGCCCCAGGCAGCTGTCGGCACCGGCGCCAGCGCGGCGGCCAGGGCCTCCTTCAGTTGGGGGCGTTGCTCGGCCAGGCCGGCAGCAGAGGCGGCCAGCGCCAGGCGACCGGCGCGGTCGATCAAATTGATCAGGTTAGGATAGAGGTCGCGGAACAGGCCGGAGGTGGTGACGATCACGTCACGTCGTCCCACCCCCTGCTTGAGGCGAACGTCGGTGACGATGCCGCGGGCGTTCCATACTGGTTCGGCCCCCATCAGCGCGAGCGAGAACGCGACCATCACGCCTTCGTCGCGCACGGCGTCGGATGCCCAGAGGATGACGCCTTCGGAGCCTTGTGCCGGTTTGTCGCGGGCCGCAGCCTTGCTGGCCAGCGCCTCTCCCAGCCGGTAGCCGACCCGGGTAGGCAGGATGTCGCCGTCGATGGCATGGAAATTTCGGCCGGTCGGCAGCGCCTCCGGCGAGCGCAGCGGGTCATTGCCTTTGCCCGGCGCGATATAGCGCCCATCCAGGCCGGCCAGCAGGCCAAGCATTTCGAGTCGTGGCGAGTCGGCCAGCTTGCGGCTGATTGCCGGATCGTCGATGCCGCCTTTTTTCATCGAAGCGAGCATCAGGTCCAGCGACGCCTGGCTCCACTGGCGCCCGAAAATGTGCAGGCCGTAGGGCATGAATTTTTCCTGCAGCTTGGTCAGGTAGTGGCCGATTTCATGGGCCAGCAGGTCGTCGTCGGCTGCTTCAAAACCGATGCCGCGCACGGCCAGCACGTCGGCCATTGAAGCTTCCAGTTCGGCTTTCAGGTTCAGTGCCACAACTTGTTCCCGCATGGTGCGGGCGGCCTGGGCCTTGAGCGATTCGCTGGATGCGGCTTCGAAGCTCTCGACGACCTGGCGCAAGGCCAGCAGCTGGTCATAGAGCGGTGTCGAAGCAAGCGGCGGCGTCAGGTGATCGACGATCACGGCCAGGCCGCGCCGCTTGGCCTGCGTGCCTTCGCCGACGCCGTCGACAATATAGGGATAAATGCCGGGCAGGTCGGCGGCGATCAGGCTGGGATAGTCGTCCGCCGCCAAGCCGACGGCCTTGCCGGGCAGGAATTCATAGGTCGAATGGCGGCCGACGTGCACCAGCGCGTCGGCCTTGAAGCGGTCGCGTAGCCAGTGGTAGAAGGCGAGGTACTGATGCGGCGGCGTGACGCTGGTGTTCGCGTGCAGCAGTTCCTCATCCACTTCCCAGCCGCGCGGCGGCTGCGGGCCGATGAATATGTTGCCGAAGACGATACCTGGCACCAGCAGCTTGCCGCTATCGACCATGACTTTGCCGGGTGCGGGGCCCCAGCCCTTGAGGCCTTCGATACCGTATCCGGTAAGGCGGCGGATGAGCGGCGTGAGGGCAACGCAGGGCCGCTGCGGACGGTCGGCAAGACAGGCGAGGTAAGCGGCTTCGAGTGCGTCCAGATCGCGGAGGGCTTGCTGCCGCTTCGGATGGTCGGCGCCTTCGACCAGGTGACGTAATTCCTTCAGTGCAGTATCGGCCCGCTTGCGGCCCGCGGCGCGTTCGTTGGCGGTCTCCGCTTCAAGCACTTCTGCATGCAGGCGGCCGAGAGGGCCGTCTGTCATCTCGTCGCGGACACGGGAGGGCAGTGTCGAAAACCAGCGCGCGTAGTCGGACGCCGGGACGCTCGCGATGGCGGTGCTGAGCTCGCGTAGCGCGGCACGGTCCTCCGGCAGGTTAACGCCATGCGCCATGATGCGGTCCAGCAAGGCCTCCGGCGAAGCTGGCAATTCGCCTGTCGTGTAGCCGGCCGCCTTGAGTGCATGCAGCATGTCGAATAGCGATGCGGGCACATCGAGGTTATCGGCGCCGATGTTCTGGCGCCCCGGCGGATGGTTGTAATAGACGACGGCAATGCGCTTGTCGCGGTTTGCCTTGCTGCGCAAGGTCAGCCAGCGATGGACGCGCGCGGAGAGGAGGTCGATTTGCGCATCCAATGCGACCGGCGGACGGGTCTGAATACCGGTCACGCCATCTGTTTTGCTTCGTCCCAACGCCGAGACGACGATGGGCTGGCCGATCCCTTGCAACTCAGGCAGGGCGACACGGTACTGCACGGAGTCGGCCGGCAGGCCGTCCGGCGACAGGCGCCACTGGGTCGCGTTGCGCTCGCTCAGGCGGATTGCCTTGAAGACCGGCACATCCAGTTTCTTGAACGCGTCGATGACGGCCTCCCTGCCGTCGGCGGCCCCAACCACGAAATCCTGCAATACGATCAGTGCGGCAGGTCGCGCCGGCGCAACCAGTTCGGACAGACGCTCCAGCGCGTCACGCGAGGCGCTTCCCCAGCGGGTCAGTATCTGCACGCAGGACAGGCCGCGCTGTTCGATGCGCTGGCAGAGGGCAGCGGGCGTGCCGGCATCCATGTTGGCAAGGTCGAGTACGACGACGCTTGGCTTCGGCGCCAAGCCAAGGGAGGCGCCTCCGCCCCAGGCTGAGGCGTCGCTCAACTCTTTGCTGCCGATGCGCATGCGCAACGCCGGTTCCGGCTTCGGGGCCGACAGTGGCTGGCGCAGGTCGAGCAAGTGGGCAAACAGCGCCGTCATGTTTTCGCCGCCCCAGGCTTGCCAGACTTGGCGGGCGGCCAGCCATCGGCGCGCTGTCGGGTGGGCGTTGGCTGCGTTCAATGCCGCCGGGGGCGGGTTTTCCTGCGCCAACTGGAACAATGTGTCGGCTGGAAAGTTGCCCAGGCTTCCGGGACGGTCTGCGTCGAGGTTGCGGCTCATCAGGTTCAGGCTGGATTCCCCGTTCAGTGCGAGCACGGCGGTGCGGGGGCGGGCATGGCGCTCCAGCGCGTCCTTCAGGCGGCGCGCAGGATCACCGAAGACAGCGGCCGCGAGCACGCTGTCTGCCTGGCCGATCCATTGGCTGAGTTGCTTGTCGCTGGCTGCCATCAATTGCGCCGGGGTGCGCAGCACGATGCGGTCACCCGGATGGCTGGCGAGATGACGGTGCGCGGCCTCGATGGCGGTTGGCGCAGTACGTTCGGTGACAACGCCAAACAATGTTCCTGCCCAGCTTTGCGCAGACGTGGCGAAAAGGACGATGCAGAGCAGATAGCAAGCGAAAGGGGGATTTTTTGAGCGAGCCGGCATTTTCTTCGGACGGTGTACTGAAAGGTACCAGACCAGGAGAAAAAAGCTCACGCGTACCTACCGGGCGGCAGGCATCAATCGAACCTTTCCCATCACCCCGGGGATTGGTACTGCATATGCTTCAGGCCGGTCTTCTGGCTCGCCTTCATCCTTCCCCGGCCTTCCCATGCACAGGCACAGTGGTGTTTCCGGAGTCGTCAGGCTTACAGCAGCGGGGGCTGCGCCGGAATGTCTGATCGCTCAGCGTCACCGGCTTCCCGTTTCACCCGCTCTGTGAATACGGAGCAAGGCACCTAAAGTGTCGCCAGTATAACGCAAACGGAAAAATCATATGCCAGGACTTTAACGCCTCGTTTGCCCTTTTCGCTGCAGCATGAGCAAAGCGGCATTGGCTTCGAATCGTCCGGCTTGCTCGACATACCCCCCTGCACGGTTCCATCCTGCCGCAAGCCGCCTGGCTGCTTGATGTCCTGGAACTCGGCGCTTGAGCAGGGCGCGCTGGCGGTCAGTCCGCGCTTGAATCAGACTGGCCGCCGCGGCGGGGTGGCCAGCCCTCGCGCTCGGCCGAGCCTAGGACAACAGGGGCGGTGCGTTGCCCGTATCCAGCAGTTTGTGCCGATGCTGGCCCGGCTGGAAATCGCGCAAGCGCGCCAGCAATCGGTCGACCTGCGTCTCGTGCATCAGCAAGCCGGCTTGCGCAGGTTTCACGAATCCCTGCGTCACCATATGCGCCACGAAAGCCAGCAAGCCATCATAAAAGCCGGCGACATTCAACAAGCCGATCGGCTTGTCATGCAGGTTCAACTGAGCCCAGGTCAAGGTCTCGAACAATTCCTCCATGGTGCCCAGGCCACCGGGCAGGGCAATGAAGCCATCCGACAGTTGCGCCATCATGGCCTTGCGTTCATGCAGGTCCTTGACCACATGCAGGCGTGTCAAGCCATGATGGCCGACTTCCCACTCCAGTAAGGCCTTGGGAATGACGCCGGTGACTTCGCCGCCCAGGCGCATGACTTCATCGGCGATCACCCCCATCAAGCCGACACTGCCGCCGCCATACACCAACGCGATATTGTTCTTGACCATTTCCTGCGCCAGTGCGCGGGCGGCTTCGGTGTAGGCCGGCAGGGTGCCCGGCGATGAGCCGCAATAGACGCAAATAGATTTCATATCGGTATAAATCGGTTGTTGACACTGGAGCGCATTATCCTGCATCCGGTGCCGCCGCGAGGATTTCGTCGATGACGATTTTCTGAACCTGCGGGTTCAAGCCCAGTGCCACGTGGCCGACGCCATGCAAGGCAATATTGCGTGCGCCCGGCAAATGCGCGGAAGTCTGCGGGGCGATGATGTTGTCATGGTGCGAATAGATGGAAGTAAACAAGCCATAGCGCTGCGGGCCTTCGCGTGCGGCCAGTTCCTGCAGCCACGCGCTGGGCGTGCCGCCGCGCCCGTCACCATATTCGCCGCTGCATGCATTGCTGTTTCCATTGCTGCTTTTATTGATTACCCAGCGCATCTGCTCGCTGTTGCTGCCCAGGCCGAAATTGGCCAGCCCGGTGCCATGGTGCGGCGTGCCCAGCGTGATGACCCTGGCGATGCGGGCTTCGCCATGCGCGCACAGATAGGCGCGCGCCACCAGGCCGCCCATGCTGTGCGCCAGCAGTACGACGCGCCGGCTGCCGGTAGCGTGGCACAGGTTTTCCACCGCCGCATGCACCGCCGGCACGAAACTGTCGATATCGCCGAATACCGGTTCCAGGCTGACCGCCCGGTGCGTGATGCCGGCAGTACCCAGCAGCCGGCTCATGCTGCGCCAGTAACCGCTGTTGCAGCCGTAGCCATGGATCAGCAGCACCGGCAAGCCCCGCGATTTTGCACTGTGATGCCCGGCAAAGGCGCCAAACGGCATGCTCCACGAAGAGCTGAACAAGCTTGCGCGGAATTCTTCCAGATACAGGCGCCATGCATGGCGCAGGGTGATGCGCTCGGCGGGCGGAGTGTCGCTGCGAAAGCGCCATGACAATCGAAAATTGTTGGCGGTAATCAGCATGCGCAGCAGAAGCAGCATGCCGGCAGCGCTCAACATGGCTGAAGCAATGTGCATGCCGAAAAAATGCTTCAGGACGTAGGCGATCGCTGCCGCAATGGCTAGCTGCACGAGCAACAATATCCTGGTAATGAATGCAACCATGTGCGCGCAATTATGCCCCGGGGCGGCGTAAAGTGTATCGCAACAAGCACTGAGTCGCCTCGCACCGGTTGGCCTGAAAGCGCAGGCTTGCCAGTGAAACCCAGGGGAAGTCAGGCAGCATCGCCCGAATCAACCGGAGCGATGGGCTCAGCGCGGCACGGACCTGGCTGCTGCCCCTGGCTTGACTGGCTGCTGCATGATCAGTCGTGTGCCCGCCAGGCGGTCATGGAGGAATTGGCGTTGCGGGTCAAGATAAGTGGCAAGCGCCCACAGCAGCATGTTTAAAGCTGGAATCAGTACCAGCATCCACGCATGCGCACCCAAAACTGAAGCCAGCGCCAGCCCAGGCAGGAACCAGAGCCATGCCAGCAGGTAGCGCATGATTGCACGCCAAACCCTTAACGGCTTGCCATCCGCGCTGACCAGGCGGATGTGCCAGGTTTTCATGGCCAGGGTCTGGCCGCCATGGATCCAGAACCAGACAAAATAGATGCCCATCACCAGCAACAGCCAGATCTGCTGGGCATGCCGCAGATACAGGGCGTGCCGCTGCTGCAGGAGCGTGGAAAATAGCCAACCGGCAATGAACAGGACGCCGAACAGCAGCATGCCTTCATACAGCATGCTTGCCAGGCGGCGTCTCAAGGGTGGGGCAAGGGTATCCAGCAACGTAGACGATCGAATTATTTTGGTGAGTAGGAAAGCGGTCCGCCCAGCGATTCAGCAGGACTTGCCGCCGGTGGCACGGCAGCGGGGGGCGTTGTCGGCGGCGCCATTGTCGCTGCCACGGCACTGTCTGCCTCGGACGGACCGGATGGTAGCACAGGCGCGGCCGGTTTTGCCGGTTTGGGCTGGTGGCGATTGGCCTGCGGATGCGGCAGGTTGGTGACGTTTTTCTTTTTTTCCGCCCTGGCTGCCAGTTTCTGCTTTTCTTCGTCCGGCAGGCTTTGGTACTGTTCCCATTTGGCTGATTTCTGGTCAGCATCGAGCTTCTTGGCGCGCGCGTAGCTTTCACGCGCGGTGCGCCGTTGTTCCGGTGTCAGTTGCGTCCACTCGCGCATGCGGGTTTGCAGTCGTTGCTGTTCTTCCGGTGCCATTTGCGCATATCTGGCGGCGATTTCCAGCCATTTCTTTTTGCGGATCGGACCCAGGCTATCCCATTCGGCGGCCAGGGGCGCCAGTGCCTGCCGCTGCGCGGGCGTCAATTCGGTCCAGCTTTGCCGTTTGGCCGAGGACGTCGCCATGCCCGCGCCTGGTACTACGCCCTTTTGCGCCGGCGCGGCGGTGTTTTGTCCTGGGGGTAGGGCGCTTCCCGCTGCGGGTGCATCGGTACGGCTGCAGGCGGCGCACAGCAGCAGGCCGGCTATACCGAGCAGCCGGCCCGGTTTGTGCAACACGGCAGCCAATGCTGCAATCGCCTGGAACCCCGTCATGTCTATTCGTCCCGCGTCGCCAGGTAGGCGTTGAATCCCTGGTCGACATAAGCCGACACGGGAAGCTCATCCGACAGCACGGCAACGTCCATTTCAGCCAGTTCCGCGATGCGCTGTTCCTGCTCAAACTGGTATAGCCCGATGAAGACCAGTGCGCCTGCGAGCAAAGGCGTGGCCACGCCCAATCGGCCCAGCCATGACAGTGGTTCCTGAAAGTAGTTGCCAATTTGTCCTGCCAGGGCCAAGCTAGGGATGCGCCGCCGCAATGGCTCCGGTTTTTTGCGGGAAAGTGCGATTTTGCGCGCGGAAGACAGGCGTTCCGCAGTGGAGTCCGGGAGATTGTCCAGATTCTGGTCAAGCGCATGCTTGACTTGGTAGGCAAAATTCAGGTCTTTGGCGTTCATAAGTAAATTCCCTTGGCTTTCAGCGCGCGTGCCAGTGCATGAGTTGCTCTTGAGCAATGTGTTTTGACGCTCCCTTCCGTACATCCCATTGCGGCTGCAGTCTCGGCGACGTCCAATTCTTCCCAATAACGCATCAGGAAGGCTTGGCGTTGACGTGCTGGCAGCTTTTGTACCTCGTCGTCTATGATCGCCAGGACTTGCGCGCGTTCCAGTTTGTCGGCGCCGGACTCGGTTGCTTCAGTGCCGGCGTCGGATACGTAATTTTCCAGCAAATCGAATTCATCGTCTTCGTCCTTGCTGCCGGACAGGCTGGAAAACAGGCTGACCCAGGTGTTACGTACCTTTTCGCGCCGGAAGTGGTCGAGAATGGTGTTTTGCAGAATGCGCTGGAACAGCGGGGCCAGTTCGGCCGCCGGCTTGTCGCCGTATTTCTCGGCCAGCTTGATCATGGCATCCTGCACAATGTCGAGCGCTGCCTCGTCCTTGTGGACGGCATAGACGGCCTGTTTGAATGCGCGGCGCTCGACATTTTCGAGGAAATCAGAAAGTTCTTTATCGGTTGCCATGCGATGGGGCGCGTCAGTGAAAAGGACGCCGCCGCTGAGGTGCCTAGGACCAGATCTAATTGGGTGCTGTATTGCAAACTGTGCGCATGCTAGCAAAAATGCCATGGCTTGTGCAGATTTTTTATTGAAAATCCTTGATTTCAAAGGGAATTAACTGAATATCACTTGACCAAAACGAAGCGGCGCATTAACGTATCATTCCCTTCGACATCCCGAGGGGAACTTTCGTCCGTCTGCACGCGGCCCAAGATGCCGGATGCCTGGCGGACATGCTTCACTTTGCAAGCTGTTTGCTCTAACCCATGCCACAAGCGTGAGGGACTTGCGAGCCTGTCAGACAGGCTTTTTGCGTTGCCCTGGAAAACCCCCGGCTGAACGAGTGGCGCTTAGCGCTGGTTTGAACCGCATCTATGGATGCGCACCGAATCAGCGTGACCGCCCACACAAGGGAAGCCGCTGGAACCATTGTCGCGCACAGTCCCGCCAGGAGAGAGCATCCGATCAATTTCCAATGGACCTTGAAAGGACGTAGTATGAGTTCAGAAATCACCGGCGCAGAGATCGTCGTGCGCTGTCTTGCCGATGAAGGTGTCGAACACGTTTTCGGCTATCCCGGTGGCGCCGTGCTGTATATCTATGACGCCATCTTCAATCAGGAAAAATTCCAGCATATTCTGGTGCGCCACGAGCAGGCCGCGGTGCATGCGGCGGATGCCTATTCGCGCAGTTCGACCAAGGTCGGCGTGGCGATCGTCACCTCCGGCCCGGGCGTGACCAATGCCGTGACCGGCCTGGCGACCGCCTACATGGATTCGATCCCGATGGTGGTCATTTCCGGCCAGGTGCCGTCGACTGCGATCGGCCAGGATGCTTTCCAGGAATGCGACACGGTCGGCATCACTCGCCCTTGCGTCAAGCACAACTTCCTGGTCAAGGATGTCAGGGACCTGGCATCCACCATGAAAAAAGCGTTCTTTATCGCCACGACTGGCCGTCCCGGCCCGGTGCTGGTCGATATTCCCAAAGACATCACGATGCACAAGTGCGCCTACGACTATCCGAAGGAAGTCGAGATGCGCTCCTACAAGCCGGTGGAGAAGGGCCATGCCGGCCAGATCCGCAAGGCGGTGCAAATGCTGCTGCAAGCCGAGCGCCCCATGATCTACGCCGGTGGCGGCGTGATCCTGGCCGATGCTGCGCCGGAACTGAACAAGCTGGTCGATCGTCTCGGTTACCCTTGCACCAACACCCTGATGGGCCTGGGTGGCTACAAGGCCACCAGCGAATTGTCCGTCGGTATGCCGGGCATGCATGGCACCTACGAAGCCAACATGGCGATGCAGCACTCGGACGTGCTGATTTCCATCGGCGCGCGCTTCGATGACCGCGTGATCGGCAACCCGAAACATTTCGCCTCGAACTCGCGCAAGATCATTCATATCGATATTGATCCGTCGTCGATTTCCAAGCGCGTCAAGGTCGATGTGCCCATCGTCGGTAACGTCAAGGAAGTCCTGCAGGAATTCCTGGCCCAGCTCGACGCTGCGGACACCAGGCCGAACGCCGCCGCACTGGCCGACTGGTGGAAGCAGATCAAGCAGTGGCGCGACCGCGATTGCCTGAAATACGCCGGCTCGGACACTGTCATCAAGCCGCAATCGGTGGTCGAGAAGGTCTGGGAAATCACCAAGGGCGATGCCTTCGTCACCTCCGACGTTGGCCAGCACCAGATGTGGGCGGCGCAATACTACAAGTTCGACAAGCCGCGTCGCTGGATCAATTCCGGCGGCCTGGGCACCATGGGTGTGGGCCTGCCGTACGCCATGGGCGTGCAGATGGCCAATCCTGGCGCGACGGTTGCCTGCATCACCGGCGAAGCCTCGATCCAGATGTGCATCCAGGAACTGGCGACGTGCAAGCAGTACCACCTGACGCCCAAGATCATTTTGCTGAATAACCGCTTCCTCGGCATGGTGCGCCAGTGGCAGCAGATCGATTACGGTTCCCGCTATTCCGAGTCGTACATGGATTCGCTGCCGGACTTTACCAAGCTGGCGGAGTCCTTCGGTCATGTCGGCATGAAAATCGAAAATCCGCGCGATGTCGATGGCGCATTGAAGGATGCCTTTGCCATGAAGGACAGGCTGGTATTCATGAATTTCATCACTGACCAGACCGAAAATGTCTGGCCGATGGTGAAGGCCGGCAAGGGCTTGACTGAAATGCTGCTGGGCTCGGAGGATCTGTAATCATGCGACATATCATTTCTATATTGCTGGAAAACGAAGCAGGCGCCCTGTCGCGTGTGGTGGGCCTGTTTTCGGCGCGCGGTTATAACATCGAAACCCTGACCGTGGCCCCGACCGAAGACGCAACCCTGTCGCGCATGACCATTGCGACGACCGGTTCCGACGATGTGATCGAACAGATCACCAAGCACCTGAATCGCCTGATCGAGGTGGTGAAGGTGGTGGATCTGACTGAAGGCGCGCATATCGAGCGCGAACTGATGCTGATCAAGGTGCGTGCGGTGGGCAAGGAACGCGAGGAAATGAAGCGGACCGCCGACATTTTCCGTGGCCGCATCATTGATGTCACTGAGAAAACCTATACGATCGAACTGACCGGCAACAAGGGCAAGCTCGACGCCTTCATCGATGCCATCGATCGCACTGCGATCCTGGAAACCGTGCGTACCGGTGGATCCGGCATTGGCCGCGGCGAGCGGATACTCAAGGTATAAGAAGATTAATCAGTTATAAAATGTTGGGCACAGCGTACCGCTGCTCCCAAAATTAAAATTTATTTGAAAATTAGGAAAAGAAAATGAAAGTTTTTTACGACAAAGATTGTGACCTGTCCCTCATCAAAGGCAAGAACGTTGCCATCATCGGCTACGGTTCGCAAGGTCATGCACACGCACAGAACCTGAACGATTCCGGCATCAACGTGACGGTCGGTCTGCGCAAGGGCGGTGCGTCCTGGACCAAGGTTGAAAAGGCTGGCCTGAAGGTCGCTGAAGTCAATGATGCAGTCAAGGCTGCCGACGTCATCATGATCCTGCTGCCGGATGAAAACATCGCCCAGGTCTACAACGAAAACATCGCACCGAACGCCAAGCAAGGTGCAGTCCTGGCCTTCGCCCACGGCTTCAACGTCCACTACGGCCAAGTCGTGCCGCGCGCCGACCTCGACGTCATCATGATCGCACCGAAGGCCCCGGGCCACACCGTGCGTGGTACCTACGCCCAGGGTGGCGGCGTGCCGCATCTGATCGCCGTGTACCAGGACAAGTCCGGCAACGCCCGCGACATCGCCTTGTCGTACGCCATGGCCAACGGCGGCGGCCGTGCCGGCATCATCGAAACCAACTTCCGTGAAGAGACCGAAACCGACCTGTTCGGCGAACAAGCCGTGCTGTGCGGCGGTACCGTCGAACTGATCAAGGCCGGTTTTGAAACCCTGGTGGAAGCCGGCTATGCACCGGAAATGGCTTACTTCGAGTGCCTGCACGAACTGAAGCTGATCGTTGACCTGATCTATGAAGGCGGCATCGCCAACATGAACTACTCGATCTCCAACAATGCCGAATACGGCGAGTACGTGACTGGCCCGAAGGTTGTTACCGAAGACACCAAGAACGCCATGCGTCAGTGCCTGAAGGACATCCAGACCGGCGAATACGCCAAGAGCTTCATCCTGGAAAACAAGGCCGGCGCACCGACCCTGATTTCCCGCCGCCGCCTGACTTCCGAGCATCAGATCGAAGAAGTCGGCGCCAAGCTGCGCGCGATGATGCCGTGGATCGCCAAGAACAAGCTGGTCGACCAGTCGAAGAACTAAGCAAAACCTTTGACCAACTGGACTCCAGTCTGGTTAAACTGAATGGGGCGTACAGGGTGTACGCCCCTTTTTTACTGGAGGTTCGTAATGATGCGGATGGATAAAATTCTGTTGGCGCTGGCATGTGCCGCAACGATGGCATCAGCCCAGGCCCAGGCGCCGCTGTCGGTATCAGCGTCGGCCGGTGTGCAAACTGCAGGCACGCTGGTGATCGTGCCTGCCTATGGCGAAGTGACGCAGGCCAATGACGAGGCGCGCGCAAACTTCATGATCGAGGAGCAGGACAAGGATAAGGCAACAGCGGCTTCGCGCGTCAACCTGAAGATGAAGCAGGGTACCGAGATCATCCGCCAGGCAGATCCGCAGGCCCGCCTCAAGACCCATGGCTATTACACCTATCCAGTCTACAGCGACGAGCCGGTGCAGCCGCGCGCGGGCAATGTCACCCGACCCCGGCAGCCGGTCGGCTGGCGCGTCGGCCAGTACCTGGAAGTGCGGACGCTCAATTTGCAGGCTCTGCCAAAAATCGTCGCCGCCGCGCAAAAATTATTGGCGCTGAATGGCTTACAATTTGGCTTGAGCGATGCCGCCACCGGCAAGCTCGACCAGCAGCGCATCGAGGCCAGCTATAAAAACCTGAATGAACGCATCGCCGCGATCGCCAGGGCGATGGGACGGCGTCCGGCGGAGGCGGTGCTGGAAATGGTCGACTTCGAGGCTTCCGGCGCCTATGCGCCGCAGGCCGACATGGCGCGCGCCAAGACCATGAGCATGGCGGCGAGCAGGGAGGCGGCGCCAGTCGAAGAGCCCAGCTTCGAGCCCGGCGAAACGACTTTGCAAATGCGCGTGGTCGGCAAAGTAAAATTTAAATAACAGGGTGGACGTAACAGGGTGGACGTATGACGCGTAAACTGTCGGGCAGGATGCTTGCGGCGATCGCGATCGCCGTCGTGGCCGTGACTGGCGCATGCCAGCCGTCCGCGCCGCCGCCCGACCTCGTCAAGAGCCAGCGTGAAGCGCTGGACAAGGCGAAGGCGGTAGAAGGGCTGCTGCAGCAACAGGGGCGGGACCAGAAGCAGGCTGTTGACGAGGCCGCCAAGTGAGTTGCCGTCATGGCCGCCGTATGGACCGCCCAGATCACTGACTCGATACCGTGTGCGCCAGACGTCTGGCGCACACTATTTTCACGGAATTCTTATGGCAAATTTCCCCCGGCGTAAAGCGCCTAAAAAAATCCCGCTGCTTCCCCGCTCCCGGCACTTGCTCAAAAACAAGCGCCTGGGCCAACTGGATGTCCTTCCAGAGGAAGCGGAGGCAATCCTGCGGCCGAGCCTGCGCCGGCGCAGCATTTACCTGCTGCCGAATGCCTTCACCACGGCCGCGCTGTTTTGCGGATTCTATGCCATCGTGATGGCGATGAACCTGAAGTTCGATTATGCGTCGATTGCCATCTTTGCCGCCATGGTGCTGGATGCGGTCGATGGCCGGGTGGCCCGCCTGACCCATACCCAAAGCGAATTCGGCGCACAATACGACAGCCTGTCGGACATGGTGTCCTTTGGTGCCGCGCCGGCGCTGGTGGTGTATGTGTGGGCCTTGCGCGGCCTCGGCGAGACCGGCTGGGGCAAGCTGGGCTGGCTGGCGGCCTTCATCTATTGCGCCTGCGCGGCACTGCGCCTGGCGCGCTTCAATACCAATATCGGCGTGGTCGACAAGCGTTATTTCCAGGGCTTGCCGAGTCCGGCGGCCGCGGCCCTGGTGGCCGGCTTCGTCTGGCTGATGGATGACCTTGGCGTGCCACGCACCGAGCTGAGCTGGGTTGCCTGCGGCATCACCCTGTATGCCGGCCTGACCATGGTGACGAATGTGCCGTTCTACAGCTTCAAGGACGTCAATTTCCGCAAGTCGGTGCCATTCATCGCCATCTTCGTCATCGTCCTGATTTTCGTCGCCGTCTCGAGCGATCCGCCCAAGGTCCTGTTCGGCATTTTCGTGCTGTATGGCCTGTCCGGCTATGCCGTGTATTTCTGGCGGCTGGCCAAGGGAAGGCCGGTCAGCATCATTCAAACCAGTGACGAGTCTCACGAAGAAAAATAATCGGTTTCTTGTTTTGCATCAGACAAAACCGGTGGTCAGGCCTGGCTCCAGATGACATCATGTTTTTTTGTCGTCACCTAAGGAGGGCACTATGGGTTTGTTGTCATTCATGAAGGAAGCCGGAGAAAAACTGCTGCGCGCAGGCCACCCCAAGCCGGAAGCCGGCCAGCCCGCAAGCGGGCCGGCTTCCGGCGCTGCGCCGCAGCCGGATTTGCGGGCCAAGGAGCAGGAGCTGGAGCAGGCGATCCGCGACTACATTACGGTGCAACACCTGCCCGCCGAAAGCGTGAACATCGCCTACGATTCGGCCAGTGCGACCGTGACCGTCTCGGGCTCGGTGCCGAACCAGCAAGCCAAGGAAAAAATCCTGCTGTGCTGTGGCAATGTGCAAGGCGTGGCCCACGTCAATGACGAACTCAATGTCGTCCAGACCGAAGCTGCGCCCTCGCAGTGGTATACCGTGCAAAGCGGCGATACCTTGTCCAAGATCGCCAGACAATTCTATGGCGATCCCAACAAGTACATGCTGATTTTCGAATCCAACCGGCCGATGCTGAGCGATCCGGACAAGATTTATCCGGGCCAGATGCTGCGCATCCCCGACCAGGCTTCCCTGCACTGATCCGCCAATCCACCGTCAATTCCGGCTGTAACCCGCCGGCTGTACCCGCCGGCCGTGCCCGCACTCGCGGGGCGGCCGGCGCCCATTTTAGCTGCCGATTTCACCTGTCGTACCCGTGATTTTTTCGCCGCTTCCAGGCGTAAAATTTCCTATCTATTACAATTCAGGTATTCCCTTCCGCATGCCAACGTGGCTGTGCCGGACGAAATGCATCTGTATTATTGTTAACATCGCCTTTCCCAGGAGCACACCATGGCCGATTCTTCCAAGCTGATCATTTTCGACACCACCCTGCGCGATGGTGAGCAATCGCCCGGGGCGTCGATGACCAGGGAAGAAAAGATCCGTATCGCCCGCCAACTGGAGCGGCTGAAGGTGGATGTGATCGAAGCCGGCTTTGCCGCGTCCTCGCAGGGCGATTTCGAGGCGATTAAGGCGATTGCCGGCCTGATCAAGGATTCCACCGTGTGTTCGCTCTCGCGCGCCAATGACCGCGATATTTCCCGCGCTGCCGAAGCGCTGGCGCCGGCCGCACGCAAGCGCATCCACACCTTCATCGCCACCTCGCCCTTGCACATGGAAAAAAAGCTGCGCATGACACCCGACCAGGTGCTGGAGCAGGCCACACAGGCGGTGCGCTTCGCTCGCCAGTTCACTGACGATGTCGAGTTCAGCCCGGAAGACGGCAGCCGCTCCGATATGGATTTTCTCTGCCGCGTGCTGGAAGCGGTGATCAGGGAAGGTGCGACTACCATCAATTTCGCCGATACGGTCGGCTATGGCGTGCCCGAGTTGTACGGCAACATGCTCAAATCCCTGCGCGAGCGCATCCCCAATTCGGACAAGGCGATCTGGTCGGTACATTGCCATAACGATCTCGGCATGGCGGTCGCCAATTCGCTGGCCGGTGTGATGATCGGCGGCGCACGCCAGGTGGAATGCACCATCAATGGCCTGGGCGAGCGCGCCGGCAACACCGCGCTGGAAGAAGTCGTCATGGCCTTGCGCACGCGCCGCGATTATTTCAATCTGGAGGTCGGCATCGATACCACGCAAATCGTCCCCACCTCCAAGCTGGTGTCGCAGATCACCGGCTTTGCGGTGCAGCCCAACAAGGCGGTGGTGGGCGCCAATGCTTTCGCCCATGCCTCCGGTATCCATCAGGATGGCGTGCTGAAGGCGCGCGATACTTACGAGATCATGCGCGCCGAAGATGTGGGTTGGAGCGCCAATAAGATTGTGCTTGGTAAGCTGTCGGGGCGTAACGCCTTCAAACAGCGCCTCGATGAACTTGGCATCAAGCTCGATTCGGAGACCGAAGTCAACGCCGCCTTCGCCCGTTTCAAGGATCTGGCCGACCGCAAGTCCGAGATCTTCGATGAAGACATCATGGCGCTGGTGTCTGATGAGCAGCAGTCGCATGAGCAGGAACACTACCGCTTCGTCTCGCTGGCCCAGCATTCCGAAACCGGCGAGCGGCCGGCCTCGAAAGTCATATTTTCCATCGCCGGCAAGGAAGCCGTCGCCGAAGGGGAGGGCAATGGCCCGGTCGACGCCACGGTCAATGCCATCGAATCGATGGTCGGCAGCGGCGCTGAACTGTTGCTGTTTTCCGTGAATGCCATCACCACCGGCACGCAGTCGCAAGGGGAGGTGACCATGCGGCTGTCGAAGTCCGGCCGCATCGTCAATGGCATCGGCGCCGACCCCGATATCGTGGTGGCCTCGGCCAAGGCTTACCTGTCCGCCTTGAACAAGCTGCATTCCAAAGTGGAAAAGCTCAATCCGCAGCTTTGATTGCGGGTTGGCGCGCCGCGCTTACCAGGGGAAACCGAATACGTTGCCTTGGTTTTGGTAGCGCAAGTCCGGCGTGTTTTCCATCTTGCGCACGATACCGGCGCGGTCGAAGTGGACGTGCATGAGCGAGTTCCAAATGCCATATTGTTTGTAGGGATAGGTCCAAGCCTCCAGTTGCGACAACGGAAAGTAGACCTGTTCGCTCGGTGCGCCGATGACATGCAGCACATCCTGCTTGGTTGCGCCGCCGATCCGGATCGTGGCAAATTTTTCATCGCTCAGGACTTGCTCGAAAGACGTTAATTTGCCATCCGCTCCGATGCGCGCCATCCAGGTTTCCTGGCCATAGGGGCCGTACATGTATTCCAGCAATTCTTCATTGCCGAGGCGGTAGCGGTGGGTGGGCGCCCCACGCGCAGCCAGCACTTGCGCCTGGCTGTCGCCGATCCTGACCGGTTGCGGCAGGCTGCAGGCGCCTGACAGCACCACGGCGAGCGCCAGCGCGGCGCCCGCAGTCAGGCGAACACGAGCGTGCCTTGCCGGACAAGGCGAAGGTCCCCGCAAAAATACGCTAAGTGTTTGAATGTTCAAGTGATTTCCTGTATACTTTGCCGTCTGGTCGGTTTGACCAGTTTTTTTCATCATTTGTTCACGGCGTAAATGGGGTTGGGGCTTGCTTGACGACTCGACTCCAAGCGCCGCATGTGAAAGGTAATCATGTCTGTAGAAAACATCAACAAAGCAGCAATTATTGCGGACAATGCCCGCGGTCAAAACGATACCGGTTCGCCGGAAGTGCAAGTCGCCTTGCTGACTGCCCGCATCAACGAACTCAACGGTCACTTCAAGGCCCACGCCAAGGATCACCACTCCCGTCGCGGCCTGATCATGATGGTTAACCGTCGCAAGAGCCTGTTGTCTTACCTGAAGGGCAAGGATGCCAATCGCTATCGTGCCCTGATCGAAAAACTCGGCCTGCGCAAGTAATTCTTTGCGATATCCTGTTCCGAATTAGTTGGTCGATGCCCGCGTCAGTTCGCTGATGTGGGCATTTGTTTTTTCTGGATTCGGCAGGAAGCCATTGTCGCAAAAGCGGAACGTCCTCTGGATGGATCGCTCGTGGTGAGGTGAACGACGGCGCCTGAAAATCCGTCGGCAAAAATAGAAAGGAAACACCGTGTTCAATAAAGTTACCAAAACCTTCCAGTACGGCCAGCATCAAGTCACCCTGGAAACCGGCGAAATCGCCCGCCAGGCCTCCGGCGCCGTGCTGGTGTCGATCGAAGATACCGTGGTGCTCGCCACCGTGGTGGCCAAGAAGGATGCCAAGCCAGGCCAGGATTTCTTCCCGCTGACCGTCGACTATGTCGAGAAAACCTACGCTGCCGGCCGCATTCCCGGTGGTTTTTTCAAGCGCGAAGGCCGTCCTTCGGAAAAGGAAACCCTGACCTCGCGCCTGATCGATCGTCCGATCCGCCCACTGTTCCCTGAAGGCTACATGAATGAAGTCCAGGTGATCGTGCACGTATTGTCGGTCAACCCGGAAATCGACCCGGACATCGCCGCCATGATCGGCACCTCGGCCGCCCTGAGCGTCTCCGGCATCCCGTTCAGCGGCCCGATCGGCGCGGCCCGCGTCGGTTACATCGATGGCCAGTACGTGCTGAACCCGACCGTGGCGCAACTGGCCAAGTCCGACCTCGACCTGGTGGTCGCCGGCACCGAGCAAGCCGTGCTGATGGTCGAATCCGAAGCCAAGCAATTGTCTGAAGAAGTGATGCTGGGCGCGGTGGTGTACGGTCACGAGCAGATGAAAGCGGTCATCGACGCCATCCATGAACTGGTGCGCGACGGCGGCAAGCCGGAAGTGCAGTGGAGCCCGGCACCGAAGAATGAAGCGCTGATCGCCCGCGTGGCGCATTTCGCCGAAGCCAAGCTGCGCGAAGCCTACCAGACCAAGGACAAGCAGGCGCGCACCGCCAAGCTGAAGGACGTGACCACCAGCGTCAACGCTGCGCTGGCTGCGGAAGCTGCCTCGATCAGCGCTGCCGCACCGGATACGGCCGAAGTCGGCAATATCCTGTTCGACATGGAAGCCAGGATCGTGCGTTCGCAGATCCTGGAAGGCGAGCCGCGCATCGATGGCCGCGACACCCGCACCGTGCGGCCGATCTCGATCCGTACCGGCGTTCTGCCGCGTACCCACGGCTCGGCATTGTTTACCCGTGGCGAAACCCAGGCCCTGGTGGTCGCCACCCTCGGCACCGCGCGTGACGAGCAAAAGATCGATGCGCTGATGGGCGAGTACAGCGACCGCTTCATGATGCACTACAACATGCCGCCGTTCGCCACCGGCGAAACCGGCCGCGTCGGCACCCCGAAGCGCCGCGAAATCGGTCACGGCCGCCTGGCCAAGCGTGCCCTGGTCGCCGCCTTGCCGGCGCCGGAAGAGTTCAGCTACTCGGTGCGCCTGGTATCTGAAATCACTGAATCGAACGGTTCGTCGTCGATGGCGTCGGTCTGCGGCGGTTGCCTGGCATTGATGGACGCTGGCGTGCCGATGACTTCGCACGTGGCCGGCATCGCCATGGGCCTGATCAAGGAAGGCAGCAAATTTGCCGTCCTGACCGACATCCTGGGCGATGAAGATCACCTCGGCGACATGGACTTCAAGGTGGCCGGCACCGCCAATGGCATTACCGCGCTGCAAATGGATATCAAGATCCAGGGCATCACCAAGGAAATCATGCAGGTCGCACTGGCGCAAGCCCAGGAAGGCCGTCTGCATATCCTGGCCAAGATGCAGGAAGCTGTGCCAAGCGGCAAGGGTGAACTGTCCGATTTCGCACCGCGCCTGATCACCATCAAGATCAATCCGGAAAAAATCCGTGACGTGATCGGCAAGGGCGGCGCCGTCATTCGCGCACTGACCGAAGAAACCGGCACCCAGATCGACATCAGCGACGAAGGCGTGGTAACCATTGCCTCCGTCGATGCTTCGGCTGGCCAGGAAGCCAAGCGCCGCATCGAAGAACTGACCGCTTCCGTCGAAGTGGGCAAGATCTACGACGGCGTGGTCCTGAAGCTGCTGGACTTCGGCGCCATCGTGCAAGTCTTGCCGGGCAAGGATGGCTTGCTGCACATCAGCCAGATCGCCAACGAGCGTGTCAACGCCGTTGCCGACTATCTGAGCGAAGGCCAGCAAGTGCGCGTCAAGGTGCTGGAAACCGACGACCGCGGCCGCCTGAAACTGTCGATGAAAGCTGTCGCCGCCGAAGAAGGTTCCGGCCAGGCCGAGGCAGCTCAGCCGCAGCAGTAATCGGCGCAAAGCACTGCGCGGCAACAGCACCGCGCTGCTGCCTGCATGAAACGCCCGGGTGCGAATCCGGGCGTTTTTTTCTGCCTGGCTGGAATGGATGGCATATCATCGAGTCTTACGGCGAATGCGCCAGATACAGCAAGCATGGAGCAAGAGAAATGATGAGGGCAATTGAAATCACGCGTCCGGGTGCGCCCGAGGTTCTGCAATTGTGCCAGCGGCCATTGCCGGAACTGAAGGCGGGCGAAGTACTGATCAAGGTGCATGCCGCCGGCGTCAACCGGCCGGATGTGTTGCAGCGCATGGGCCGCTATCCGGTCCCGCCCGGCGCCTCGGACCTGCCGGGGCTGGAAGTGGCCGGCGAAATCATTGCGGGGGATCTGGGCCGCAGCAGTTTTAAAATCGGCGACATGGTGTGCGCGCTGGCGCAAGGCGGCGGCTATGCCGAATATTGCGCCGCGCCGGTCGAGCAATGCCTGCCGCTGCCGCTCGGATGGCGTCCGGAAGAGGCAGCTTCGTTGCCTGAAACCTTTTTTACCGTCTGGAGCAACGTCTTCGACCGCGCCCGGCTGGCGCCGGGAGAAACCCTGCTGGTGCAGGGCGGTAGTTCCGGCATCGGCGTCACCGCGATCCAGTTGGCGGCGGCTATGGGGCATCGTGTCTTCGCCACCGCCGGTACCGAAGAAAAATGTCGCGCCTGCGAAGCGCTGGGGGCGGAGCGCGGCATCAATTATCGCAGCGAGGATTTCGCCGGGGTGGTCAGGCAGGCTACGGCAGGCAAGGGTGTCGACGTCATTCTCGACATGGTGGGCGGCGACTATGTTCCACGCGAGATCGATGCGCTCGCCGATGATGGCCGCATCGTCCTGATTGCCCTGCTGGGCGGATCGAAGAGTGAGATTGATCTGGGCCAGGTCCTGCGTCGTCGCCTGACCCTGACCGGCTCCACCCTGCGGCCGCGGCCAGTCGCCTTCAAGGCCGACATCGCCGCCAGCTTGCGGGAAAAAGTATGGCCTTTGCTCGAATCCGGCGCGATCAGGCCGGTCATCCATGCCAGCTATCCGCTTGAACAGGCGGCGCAGGCGCACGCTTTGATGGAAACCAGTACGCATATCGGCAAGATCGTGCTGACCGTGGCGGCGGGCTAGGGCGGCCCGGGGGCGGCCCAGGGCGAAGTTGGGATGCGGCGCACGAAGAATTCAAGTCGCGCCGGTTTGACCGCATTTGCCACAGCGGGCTACAATAGCGGGTTATTTAAACAATGGACTGATATGCGTCGAAAATTAGTCGCTGGCAACTGGAAAATGAATGGCAGCTTGGCTGCCAATACTGCCTTGCTGGCTGGCCTGAAGGCCGGCTTGAAGGTCGACTTGCAACAAGCAGCATGCGATGTCGCCGTATGCGTGCCAACGCCTTACCTGGCGCAATGCCAGGCTGAACTGACCGGCAGCAGTATTGCCTGGGGTGCGCAGGATGTGTCCGTGCATGAAGCGGGCGCCTTTACTGGCGAGGTGGCGGCATCGATGTTGCTGGATTTCGGTTCTGCCTACGTGATCGTCGGCCATTCCGAGCGGCGCGCTTACCACGGCGAAAGCAGCGAACTGGTGGCGCAGAAAACCCTGCGCGCGCTGGCCGCGGGCTTGACCCCGATCGTCTGTGTCGGCGAAACCCTGGCCGAACGCGAGGCGGGGCAGACCGAGCTGGTGGTTGGTCGGCAAATCGACGCCGTACTGCAAGTCCTGGACGCAAGCCAGTTGCAGCGCATCGTGCTGGCTTATGAGCCTGTGTGGGCGATTGGCACCGGCAAGACTGCGACGCCGGCGATGGCGCAGGAAGTGCATGCCACGCTGCGCGCACGGCTGGCAAGCAAGGATGCCGCAGTCGCAGCGCAAGTGAAGATTTTGTATGGCGGCAGCATGAAGCCGGAAAATGCCAGCGAATTGCTGGCAATGCCGGATATCGATGGCGGCCTGATCGGTGGCGCAGCCTTGAAGGCAGCGGATTTTCTGGCGATCATCGGCGCAGCCTGATCGCATTTTTGACTGTTCAGCAATAACCTGCAATTGGAAGCGAATCAATGAATATCTTTTTTACTGTAATTATCGTCGTTCAGGTCCTGTCCGCCTTGACTATCATCGGCCTGGTCTTGCTGCAGCATGGCAAGGGCGCGGATATGGGGGCGGCATTCGGTTCCGGGGCATCCGGCAGCCTGTTCGGCGCCAGCGGCTCTTCCAACTTCCTGTCCAAGGCGACCGGTGTGGCTGCGACGATTTTCTTTTGCGCAACGCTGGCGCTGGCTTATGTCGGCAGCAAGCCTGGTGCGCTCAAGGGTGGCGTGATGGAGGGCTTGCCGGCAGTGCCCGCTGCCAGTAGCGTGGTGCCGACGCCAGCGCAATCCGCGACGACCGGCGATGCACAATCGGCTGCACCAGCGGCCACGCCAGCGGCAAATGCGCCGGCGCCCGCCGTTCCGGCGAATCAGATTCCGAAATAAAACAAATAGGGCCCCTCATTCATTGTTTTGCAGCAATGTACATTGAATAATGGTGGCAAAGCGGTTAAAATAACGGGCTAATGCCGACGTGGTGAAATTGGTAGACACGCTATCTTGAGGGGGTAGTGGCGCAAGCTGTGCGAGTTCGAGTCTCGCCGTCGGCACCAAAAAAATAACGAGATCAAAAAGCCAGCAAGGAGGTTTTGCCTATGCTGGCTTTTTATCGGGGAAAAGGGCGTTTGACCTGTGGTGGTAAGTCGGGTCGGGCGTCTTCTTGGTCAAACTATCTGCACGAGCACACACCGTGAACCTCGCAAATTACTTTCCAATTTTGTTGTTCATCCTGGTCGGCATTGGTGTCGGCGTCGTGCCGCAAGTGCTGGGTCGCGTGCTTGGCCCGCACAAGCCGGATGCTGAAAAATTGTCGCCGTACGAATGCGGCTTCGAGGCATTCGAAGATGCGCGCATGAAATTCGATGTGCGCTATTACCTGGTCGCCATTCTCTTCATCCTGTTCGATCTCGAAACCGCATTCTTCTTTCCGTGGGGTGTGGCCATGCGTGAGCTCGGCTGGGCCGGCTTCGTGACGATGATGGTGTTCATTGCCGAATTCGTGGTCGGATTTTGGTATATCTGGAAGAAAGGCGCCCTGAACTGGGAGTAAGTCATGGCTATTGAAGGCATATTGAACGAAGGCTTTGTCACCACGACGGCGGACAAGCTGATCAACTGGACCCGCACCGGCTCGCTGTGGCCGATGACCTTCGGTCTGGCCTGTTGCGCGGTGGAGATGATGCATGCGGGCGCCGCCCGTTACGACATGGATCGCTTCGGCGTGATTTTCCGGCCGTCGCCGCGCCAGTCCGACGTCATGATCGTCGCCGGTACCCTGTGCAACAAGATGGCGCCGGCGCTGCGCAAGGTGTACGACCAGATGTCCGAGCCGCGCTGGGTGATTTCGATGGGCTCCTGCGCCAACGGCGGCGGTTACTACCATTATTCCTATTCGGTGGTGCGCGGCTGCGACCGCATCGTGCCGGTGGATGTGTATGTGCCGGGTTGTCCGCCGACTGCGGAAGCGCTGATCTACGGCATCATGCAGCTGCAGAACAAGATCAAGCGCACCAATACGATCGCCCGCTAGGCGCAAAAGCATATTATGTCGACGAAACTAGAAATCCTTGAGGCTGCCTTGCGCAATGCGCTTGGCAGTCATCTTCAAAGCCTGAATGTCGCGCTGGGCGAGGTCACTATCGTGGTCAATGCCGCCGATTACCTGGCTGCCATGCGCGTCTTGCGCGACCATGCCGATCTGCGCTTCGAGGAGTTGATCGACCTGTGCGGCATCGATTATTCGACTTATGGCGATGGTGTCTGGGAAGGTCCGCGCTTTGCCGCGGTCTCGCACCTGCTGTCGATCGAACACAACTGGCGCCTGCGCGTGCGGGTTTTTGCGCCGGACGATGAATTGCCGGTGGTCGCCTCGGTGACCCAGATCTGGAATGCCGCCAACTGGTACGAGCGCGAAGCCTTCGACGTCATGGGCATCCTGTTCGAGGGGCATGACGACCTGCGCCGCATCCTGACCGACTACGGCTTCATCGGCCATCCGTTCCGCAAGGATTTCCCGGTCTCCGGCTATGTCGAGATGCGCTACGATCCGGAGCAGAAGCGCGTGATTTACCAGCCGGTGACGATCGAGCCGCGCGAAATCACGCCGCGCGTGATCCGCGAAGAACAGTACGGGGTCAAATAATGGCTGACATCAAAAACTATACTCTGAACTTCGGCCCGCAGCATCCGGCCGCGCACGGCGTATTGCGCCTGGTGCTGGAGCTCGACGGCGAAGTGATCCAGCGCGCCGACCCGCACATCGGCCTGCTGCACCGCGCCACCGAGAAGCTGGCCGAGCAAAAGACTTACCTGCAATCGGTCCCCTACATGGACCGCCTCGACTACGTGTCGATGATGTGCAACGAGCACGCCTACGTGATGGCGATCGAGAAACTGCTCGGCCTGGAAGTGCCGATTCGCGCGCAGTACATCCGCGTCATGTTCGACGAGATCACCCGGGTGCTGAATCACCTGATGTCGCTTGGTTCGCATGCGCTCGACGTTGGTGCGATGGCGGTATTCCTGTACGCCTTCCGCGAGCGCGAAGACCTGATGGATTGCTATGAAGCGGTTTCCGGCGCGCGCATGCATGCGGCCTACTACCGTCCGGGTGGCGTCTATCGCGACCTGCCGGATACCATGCCGCAATACCAGGCATCGCTGGTGCGCAATGACAAGGCGATCCGCCAGATGAATGAGAATCGCCAGGGTTCGCTGCTGGACTTCATCGAGGATTTTACCAGCCGTTTCCCGGGCTATATCGACGAGTACGAAACCCTGCTGACCGACAACCGCATCTGGAAACAGCGCCTGGTCGGCGTCGGCGTGGTTTCGCCCGAGCGCGCCAAGGCAATGGGCTTTACCGGCGCCATGCTGCGCGGTTCCGGCGTCGAATGGGATTTGCGCAAGAAGCAGCCGTACGAAGTGTATGATCTGCTGGACTTCGATATCCCGGTGGGCGTCAACGGCGACTGCTACGACCGCTATCTCGTGCGCGTCGAGGAAATGCGCCAGTCCAATCGCATCATCAAGCAGTGCGTCGAATGGTTGCGCAACAATCCCGGTCCGGTGATGACCGACAACCACAAGGTGGCGCCGCCGTCGCGCGTGGACATGAAGAGCAACATGGAAGAGCTGATCCACCATTTCAAGCTCTTTACCGAAGGCTTCCATGTGCCGGAAGGCGAGGTATATTCGGCCATCGAGCATCCGAAAGGCGAATTTGGCATTTATATCGTTTCCGACGGCGCCAACAAGCCTTACCGCCTGAAGATCCGCGCGCCGGGCTTTGCCCACCTGCAGGGCTTGAACGAGATGGCAAAGGGCCACATGATCGCCGACGCCGTGACGATCATCGGTACCCAGGACATCGTGTTTGGTGAGATCGACCGCTAAGCGTATGAATAAACCTACTGCGCGCCCCAATCCCGGATCTGCGATGCTCGCCGTACTTCAGTACGGCTGGCGAAGCAGGGAATTCGGACAGCATGCTGTCCGCCTGCGGAGCGACACTGGCTTGCAAGCCAGTGTGCGCCCTGCAAGGGCTTCTCGATCCGGCCTTGAGGCGCTCGCTACGGTTTCTTCACACGCTGATCAAGTTGAGATTTGAGGCAAAAACAATGCTGTTATCAGAGCAATCGTACAAAAAGATCGATCGCGAAATCGCGAAATTCCCCGCCGACCAGCGGCAGTCCGCCGTGATGGCCGCGCTCGCCATCGCGCAGAGCGAACTGGGCTGGCTGCCGCCGGAAGTCATGCAGGAACTTGCCGACTACATCGGCATGCCTGCCATCGCCGTGCAGGAAGTCGCGACCTTTTACGCGATGTACAACACCAGGCCGGTCGGCAAGAACAAGGTCACCGTCTGCACCAACCTGCCGTGCGCATTGTCGGGCGGCGTCCAGGCAGCCGAATACCTGAAGCGGAAACTCGGCATCGATTTCAAGGAAACCACCGCCGACGGCCTGTTCACGCTGCAGGAAGGCGAGTGCATGGGCGCCTGCGGCGATGCGCCGGTGCTGATCGTCAACAACAAGCGCATGTGCAGCCACATGTCGAATGAAAAGCTCGACGCACTGGTCGCGGAGCTTAGTGAGGTAACCCGGAAATGACTTGCCTGCACGATCGTCACATCAATCCCCTGATCCTGGCTGGCCTGGATGGCCAGAACTGGCACCTGGCCGATTACGTCAAGCGCGGCGGCTACGAGGCGCTCAAGCGCATCCTGGCTGAAAAAATCACGCCGGAACAGGTCATTGCAGAACTCAAGGCATCCTCGCTGCGCGGCCGCGGCGGCGCCGGTTTTCCGACCGGCCTGAAGTGGAGCTTCATGCCGCGCCAGTTCCCGGGACAAAAATACCTGGTCTGCAACACCGACGAGGGCGAGCCGGGTACCTTCAAGGACCGCGATATCATTCGCTACAACCCGCATGCCCTGATCGAGGGCATGGCGATCGGCGCCTATGCAATGGGCATCACCGTGGGCTACAACTATATCCACGGCGAGATCTGGTCCGAGTATGAGCGCTTCGAAGAAGCGCTGGAAGAGGCGCGCGCCGCCGGCTTCCTCGGCGATGGCATCATGGGCAGCGAGTTCAACTTCCAGTTGCACGCCTTTCATGGTTATGGCGCCTATATCTGCGGCGAGGAAACCGCCTTGCTGGAGTCGCTCGAAGGCAAGAAGGGCCAGCCGCGCTTCAAGCCGCCATTCCCGGCCAGCTTTGGCCTGTATGGCAAGCCGACCACCATCAACAATACCGAGACCTTCGCTGCCGTACCTTTCGTGATGAACATGGGTGGCGCTGCGTATGCCGCGCTGGGCAAGCCGAACAATGGCGGCACCAAGATTTTCTCGATCTCGGGCGACGTCGAGCGTCCCGGCAATTATGAAATTCCGCTGGGTACGCCGTTCGCCAAGCTGCTGGAACTGGCTGGCGGCATGCGCGGTGGCAAGAAGATCAAGGCGGTGATCCCGGGCGGATCCTCCGCCCCGGTGGTCACCGGCGAAGTCATGATGGCTACCGACATGGACTACGACGGGATTTCCAAGGCCGGCTCGATGCTGGGTTCGGGCGCCGTGATCGTGATGGACGAGACGCGCTGCATGGTCAAGTCGCTGCTGCGTCTGTCGTACTTCTATTACGAGGAATCCTGCGGCCAGTGCACGCCGTGCCGCGAAGGCACCGGCTGGCTGTACCGCATGGTGCACCGGATCGAACACGGCCAGGGCCGTCCGGAAGACCTGGACATGCTCAATTCGATCGCCGACAACATCCAGGGGCGCACCATTTGCGCGCTGGGCGACGCCGCGGCGATGCCGGTGCGCGGCATGATCAAGAATTTCCGCGAAGAGTTTGCGTACCACATCGAGCACAAGCATTGCCTGGTACCCGCTTACATTTAACAGATCCGGTGCGTTTCACGTACCCTAGGGCGAAGATAAAAAGCCATGGTTGAAATCGAAATTGACGGTAAGAAGGTCGAAGTGCAGGAAGGCAGCATGGTGATGGACGCTGCCAACAAGCTCGGCACTTACATCCCCCATTTCTGCTATCACAAGAAGCTGTCCATCGCGGCCAATTGCCGCATGTGCCTGGTCGAGGTCGAGAAGGCGCCCAAGCCCTTGCCGGCTTGCGCGACTCCGGTCACGGCCGGCATGATCGTGCGCTCCAACAGCACCAAGGCCGTCGCCGCGCAAAAGAGCGTGATGGAATTCCTGCTGATTAACCACCCGCTGGATTGCCCAATCTGCGACCAGGGCGGCGAATGCCAGTTGCAGGACCTCGCAGTCGGCTACGGCGGTTCCTCGTCGCGCTACGACGAAGAAAAGCGCGCCGTCGCGCCCAAGGAGGCCGGCCCGCTGATCTCGATGCAAGAGATGAGCCGCTGCATCCATTGCACCCGCTGCGTGCGCTTTGGCCAGGAAATCGCCGGCGTGATGGAATTCGGCATGCTGGGCCGCGGCGAGCACGCCGAAATCACTTCCTTTGTCGGCAAGACGGTCGATTCCGAATTGTCGGGCAATATGATCGACCTGTGCCCGGTCGGTGCGCTGACCTCCAAGCCGTTCCGCTACAGCGCCCGTACCTGGGAATTGTCGCGCCGTAAATCGGTCAGCCCGCATGACAGCCTGGGTAGCAACCTGGTGGTACAGGTCAAGGGCGGCAAGGTCATGCGCGTGCTGCCGCTGGAAAACGACGACATCAATGAATGCTGGTTGTCTGACCGCGACCGTTTCGCCTATGAAGGCGTCAACAGCGCCGAGCGCCTGACCGCGCCGATGATCAAGCAGGACGGCCAGTGGATCACCACCGACTGGAAAACCGCACTGGAATACGTGGCCCACGGCTTGCGCAATATCCGCCACGAGCATGGCGCCGATGCGATTGCCGCGCTGGCCGCGCCGCATTCCACCCTGGAAGAATTGTCGCTGCTGCAGAAAGTCGTGCGCGGCCTCGGTTCGGCCAATGTCGATTTCCGCCTGCGTCAATCCGACTTTGTCCTCGATGGCAAGGTCACGCCGTGGCTGGGCATGTCGGTGACCGAATTCGGCCAGCTGCGCCGCGCGCTCGTGATCGGTTCCTTCCTGCGCAAGGATCATCCGCTGCTGGCGGCAAAACTGCGCCAGGCGGTCAAGCGCGGCGCCAAGCTCAGCATCGTGCATGGCAGCGACGATGACTTGCTGATGCCGGTTGCTAACAAAATCATCGCCGCGCCGTCGGAATGGCTGGCAGTCTTGTCCCAGGTGATCGCCGCCGTGGCGCTGGCCAAAGGCATCGCCGCCCCGACAGGCTTCGAAGCGATCGAAGCCTCCGACGCCGCCAAGGCTATCGCCGCCAGCCTGCTGGCCGAGGAGCCGACCGCCATCCTGCTCGGCAATGCCGCTGCCCAGCATCCGCAAGCGGCGTTGCTGCACGTGGCTGCCGAGTGGATTGCGCAGAATACCAATGCCAGCTTCGGTTACCTGACCGAAGCCGCCAACACTGTCGGCGGCTACCTCGCCAATGCGATTCCCGGCAATGGCGCCGAGCGTGGCGCCAACGCACTGGAAGCGTTTGCGCAAGCGCGCAAGGCTTACCTGCTGCTCAATGCCGAGCCGGAATACGACAGCCACAATCCGCAACAGGCGCGCGCTGCCCTCGAGCAGGCGGAAATGGTGGTAGTGATGTCGCCGTTCGTGCAAGGCAAGGACTATGCAGACGTGCTGCTGCCGGTGGCGCCGTTTTCCGAAACCTCCGGCACCTTCGTCAGCGCCGAAGGCCGCGCACAAAGCTTCAACGGCACCGTCAAGCCGCTGGGTGAAACCCGTCCCGGCTGGAAGGTACTGCGCGTGCTGGGCAACCTGCTGGAGCTGGGCGGTTTCGACTACGAATCCTCGGAAGCCATCCGCAATGAAATCCTCGGCGTCGCCACGCCGGCCGAGGCCGACCTGCGCGGCCGCCTGAACAATCTTTCCGGCCTGGCACCGCTGGCGGCGCAAGCCGCCGTCGCCACCGGGCTGGAACGGCTCGCCGACGTGCCGATCTACGCCGGCGACGCCATTGTGCGCCGCGCCGAGTCGCTGCAACAAACCGCCGATGCGCAGGCGCCGGCGGCGTGGATTTCCGCAGCGCTGGCACAACAACTCGGAGTTGCGGCTGGCGGCACGATCAATGTGAAACAAGGGCAGGGTAGTGCGACCCTGGAAGTCGGCATCGCCCGCGGCTTGCCGGACAATGTCGTGCGCGTCGCCGCGGCGCATGCAGCGACCGTCGGCCTGGGCGCCATGTTCGGTGAAATCAGCGTGGAGAAGGCATGATGGATCAATTTCTCGCGACATTGCACACCCACGGCAATATGTATCTGGGCGCCTTCTGGCCGCTGGTCTGGAACCTCGTCAAGATCGTTCTCATCGTGCTGCCGATCATGGGCTGCGTTGCTTACCTGACCCTGTGGGAACGCAAGCTGATTGGCTGGATGCATATCCGTATCGGCCCGAACCGTGTCGGTCCGGCCGGCTTGCTGCAGCCGATCGCCGATGCCCTGAAGCTGCTGCTCAAGGAAATCATCAAGCCGGCCAAGGCCAGCACGGCCTTGTTTTTCATCGCGCCGATCATGACCATCATGCCGGCCCTGGCGGCCTGGGCGGTGATCCCCTTCGGCCCGGACCTGGCGCTGGCCAACATCAATGCCGGCCTGCTGTTCGTCATGGCCATCACCTCGATGGAAGTGTACGGCGTGATCATCGCCGGCTGGGCATCCAACTCCAAGTACGCCTTCCTCGGCGCCATGCGCGCCTCGGCGCAGATGGTGTCGTATGAAATCGCCATGGGCTTTGCGCTGGTGATCGTGCTGATGGTCTCGGGCAGCCTGAATTTCGGCGAAATCGTCGGCATGCAGACCCGCGGGATGTTTGCCGACATGGGCCTGAACTTCCTGTCGTGGAACTGGCTGCCGCTGTTGCCGATCTTCGTGATCTACGTGATTTCCGGCATCGCCGAAACCAACCGTCATCCGTTCGACGTGGTGGAAGGCGAATCGGAAATCGTTGCCGGCCACATGGTGGAATATTCGGGCATGTCGTTCGCCATGTTCTTCCTGGCCGAATACGCCAACATGATCCTGATCTCGGCGCTGGCGTCGCTGATGTTCCTCGGCGGCTGGGATGCGCCGTTCGGTTTCCTGTCCTTTATCCCGGGATGGATCTGGCTGGGCATCAAGACCTTCTTCGTGGTGTCGCTGTTCATCTGGGCGCGCGCATCGTTCCCGCGCTACCGCTATGACCAGATCATGCGCCTGGGCTGGAAAGTATTCATTCCGCTGACCCTGGCCTACCTGGTGATCGTGGCCGGCTGGATCCTGTCGCCATGGAATATTTGGAAATAAAGGCGCAATAAAATGGAAGCCATTAAAGATTTTTTCGGCAGCCTGCTGCTGCGCGAGCTGGTCAAGGGCCTGGCCCTGACTGGTCGCTATTTGTTCGCTCGCAAGATCACGGTACTGTTCCCCGAAGAGAAGACGCCGATGTCGCCGCGTTTTCGCGGTCTGCATGCGCTGCGCCGCTACCCGAACGGCGAAGAGCGTTGCATCGCCTGCAAACTGTGCGAAGCGGTATGCCCGGCACTGGCCATCACCATCGAATCGGAACAGCGTGATGACGGCAGCCGCCGTACCACCCGTTACGACATCGACCTGACCAAGTGCATCTTCTGCGGCTTCTGCGAAGAGTCGTGCCCGGTTGATTCGATCGTCGAGACGCATCATCTGGAATACCACGGCGAAAAACGCGGCGATCTGTACTACACCAAGGAAATGCTGCTTGCCGTGGGTGACCGGTATGAGAAAGAAATTGCCGCGAACCGCGCGGCCGATGCCGCCTATCGTTGATCCGATTGCATTGACAAGATAGCAGCTTCGCAAAAAATTATTTATCTGGCCCATTATGGAATTTACAACTGCATTGTTTTACGCGTTTTCGACAATCATGGTGATTGCCGCCCTGCGCGTCATTACCGCCCGCAACCCGGTCCATGCCGCGCTGTTCCTGGTGCTGACATTCTTTTCCGCTGCCGCGATCTGGCTCCTGCTGAAAGCCGAATTCCTCGCCATCGTACTGGTGCTGGTGTATGTCGGCGCGGTCATGGTGCTGTTCCTGTTCGTGGTGATGATGCTCGACATTAATCTGGAAAAGCTGCGCGCCGGCTTCTGGGGTTACCTGCCGCTGGCGGCCGGCATCGGCGTGCTGATCGTGCTGCAGATGGCGGCGGTGATCTGGCGCGGCTTCCTCAAGGCTGACCAGGTAATCCCGGCAGCGTCTGCGAGCATTGGCGGCACCAAGGAGCTGGGCTTGCTGATCTATACCCAGTACATCTATGCGTTTGAAATCGCTGCGGTGATCCTGCTGGTGGCGATCGTTGCCGCCGTTGCGCTGACCCTGCGTCGCCGCAAGGACAGCAAGTATTTCAGCCCGTCGGATGCGGTCAAGGTCAAGGCCAGCGACCGCGTGCGCATCGTCAAGATGAAGGCGGAATCCAATCGCGACGCCGCGCAACCCGCAGCTCCTGCGGCAGAACAGAAATAAGGGGGAGGGACTATGGACTTGTCACTCGCGCATTTCCTGGTGCTTGGCGCCATCCTGTTTGCGATTTCGATCGTCGGCATTTTCCTGAACCGGAAAAACATCATCATCCTGCTGATGGCGATCGAATTGATGCTGCTGGCCGTGAACATGAATTTCATCGCGTTTTCCCATTACCTGGGCGACGCGGCCGGGCAGATCTTCGTTTTCTTCATTCTGACCGTTGCCGCGGCTGAGTCCGCGATCGGTCTGGCCATCCTCGTGGTGCTGTTCCGTAACCAGGACACCATCAATGTTGAAGATCTCGATACCCTCAAGGGTTAACCATAATTAACGATAAGGTCGAACATGGCGGGGCAACTCAACCCTAACCTCCTACTTGCCGTACCACTGGCGCCGCTGGTCGGCTCCGCAATTGCGGGCCTCCTTGGCACCAGGTTTTTTGGCAATGTAATCGGACGCAAGACTTCGCACACGGTCACCATCCTGGGCGTGCTGATCGCATTCCTGATCTCGGTGCAGACCCTGCTGGCGGTGCTGGATGGCGCCACCTACAACGGCAGCGTGTATGAATGGATGACGGTGGCTGGCGTGAAGCTGGAAGTTGGCTTCCTGGTCGACAGCCTGACCGCGATGATGATGTGCGTGGTGACCTTCGTGTCGCTGATGGTGCACATCTATACGATCGGCTACATGAAGGATGACGAGGGCTACAACCGCTTCTTCTCGTACATCTCGCTGTTTACCTTCTCGATGCTGATGCTGGTCATGAGCAACAACTTCCTGCAGCTGTTCTTCGGCTGGGAAGCGGTTGGCCTGGTGTCGTACCTGCTGATCGGTTTCTGGTATACCCGGCCGACGGCGATCTACGCCAACATGAAGGCCTTCCTGGTCAACCGTGTCGGCGACTTCGGCTTCATTCTCGGCATCGGCCTGCTGCTGGCCTATGCAGGTTCGATGGATTACAACGAAGTGTTTGCCAAGCGCGAGCAACTGGCAACCCTGACCCTGCCGGGCTCCGACTGGATGCTGCTGACGGTGGCCTGCATCTGCCTGTTCATCGGCGCCATGGGCAAGTCGGCGCAATTCCCGCTGCACGTGTGGCTGCCCGATTCGATGGAAGGCCCGACACCAATCTCGGCGCTGATCCATGCGGCGACCATGGTGACCGCCGGCATCTTCATGGTGGCGCGCATGTCGCCGCTGTTCGAACTGTCTGACACCGCCTTGTCGTTCATCATCGTGATCGGTTCCATTACGGCGCTGTTCATGGGTTTCCTCGGCATCATCCAGAACGACATCAAGCGCGTGGTGGCGTATTCGACGCTGTCGCAGCTGGGCTACATGACGGTGGCGCTGGGCGCTTCGGCCTACTCGGTAGCGGTGTTCCACCTGATGACCCACGCATTCTTCAAGGCGCTGCTGTTCCTTGGCGCCGGCGCGGTCATCATCGGCATGCACCATGACCAGGATATCCGCAACATGGGCGGCCTGCGCAAGTACATGCCGATCACCTGGATCACGTCGCTGCTGGGTTCGCTGGCCCTGATCGGCACGCCGTTCTTCTCCGGTTTCTACTCGAAGGACAGCATCATCATCGCCGTCCAGCATGCCAATATCGCCGGCGCGGGCTTTGCCTACTTCGCCGTGATGGCAGGCGTGTTCGTGACAGCGTTCTATTCGTTCCGCATGTATTTCCTGGTGTTCCATGGCGAAGAGCGTTTCGGCAAGGGGCATCACGATCATCACGGCGACCACGCCGATGAGGAAGTGTCCCCAGACCATCACCATGGCCTGGCTCCCGGCGAGAAGCCGCACGAGGCGCCGCTGGTGGTGACCCTGCCGCTGATCCTGCTGGCGATTCCATCGGTCGTGATCGGTTTCTTCACGGTCGGCCCGATGCTGTTCGGCGAGTTCTTCAACAATGTGATCTTCGTCAGCGCAGCGCATCCGGCCATGGCCGAACTGGCGCGCGACTTCCACGGCGCGGTAGCGATGGGACTGCACGGCTTCGTCACGCCGGTGTTCGCGCTGGCTGCTGGCGGCGTGGTGGCGGCGTACTACTGCTACATGGTCAATCCGCGCGTGCCGGCCTGGTTCTTCCACAAGTTCCACGCCGTGCATACGCTGCTAGACAACAAGTACTACATGGACAAGATCAACGAAGTCGTATTCGCCGGCGGCGCCCGTGCGCTGGGCGGCGGCTTCTGGAAGGTGGGCGACCGCGGCCTGATCGACGGCCTGATCGTCAATGGCAGCGCCCAAGTAGTCGAATGGTTTGCCCGGTTCACCCGCCGCTTCCAGTCGGGTTATATCTACCACTACGCTTTCGTGATGATCATCGGCGTGTTGGGCTTCCTGATCTGGTTCTTGCCGTTCCCGTTCGCCCAATAACCGGCCAAGCAAAATAAAAAAGCAATTATGATGCAGTCAACCATACCCCTCCTGAGCCTGGCGATCTGGTGCCCGATCGCATTCGGCGTATTCATCCTGGCATTCGGCCGCGACAACAATCCCGCCCTGGCGCGCGGGGTAGCGCTGATCGGTTCGCTGATCAGCTTCCTGGTGACGCTGCCGCTGGTCGCGCAATTCGACAATGCCGCGCACGGCATGCAGTTCGTCGAGAAATTCGCCTGGATCGATCGCTTCAATATCTTCTATTCTCTCGGTATCGACGGCATTTCGCTCTGGTTCGTGCCGCTGACGGCGTTCGTCACCGTGCTGGTGGTGGTGGCCGGCTGGGAAGTGATCGAGGACCGCGTAGCGCAATACATGGGCGCCTTCCTGATCCTGTCGGGCGTGATGATCGGTGTGTTTTGCGCACTCGACGGCGTGCTGTTCTACGTATTCTTCGAAGCGACCCTGATCCCGATGTTCATCATTATCGGCGTCTGGGGCGGCCCCAATCGCGTGTATGCGGCGATCAAGTTCTTCCTGTACACCTTCCTCGGCTCGCTGCTGATGCTGGTGGCGCTGCTGTACCTGTACTTCAAGTCGGGCAGCTTCGATATCCTGGCCTGGCACAAGCTGCCGCTGCCGATCGAAGCGCAGGTCCTGATCTTCCTGGCCTTCCTGATGGCTTTTGCGGTCAAGGTGCCGATGTGGCCGGTGCATACCTGGCTGCCGGATGCCCACGTCGAAGCACCGACCGGCGGCTCGGTGGTGCTGGCGGCAATCATGCTGAAGCTGGGCGGCTATGGTTTCCTGCGGTTCTCGCTGCCGATCGCACCGGACGCCAGCCAGCAGCTGTCCTGGCTGATCATTGCCCTGTCGCTGATCGCGGTGATCTACATCGGCCTGGTGGCGCTGGTGCAGACCGACATGAAGAAGCTGGTGGCCTATTCGTCGATCGCCCACATGGGCTTCGTCACCCTCGGTTTCTTCATCTTCAACGACATCGGCGTACAGGGCGGTATTGTGCAGATGATTTCGCACGGTTTCGTCTCGGCCGCCATGTTCCTGTGCATCGGCGTGCTGTACGACCGCATGCATTCGCGTGAAATCGCCGATTACGGCGGGGTGGTCAATACCATGCCGCGCTTTGCTGCCTTCTTTGTCCTGTTCTCGATGGCCAACTGCGGCCTGCCGGCGACCTCGGGCTTCGTCGGCGAGTTCATGGTGATCCTGGGCGCGGTGAAGTTCAATTTCTGGATTGGCGTGCTGACCGCAACCGCGCTGATCCTCGGCGCCGCCTATTCGCTGTGGCTGGCCAAGCGCGTGATCTTCGGCGATGTCGCCAACGCCCACGTTGCCGCGCTGGTCGACTTGAACAAGCGCGAGTTCCTGGTCCTCGGCGTGCTGGCGATCGCCGTGCTGGTGATGGGCCTGTATCCGGCGCCGTTCACCGATGCGATGCAGACCTCGGTGACCGATTTGCTCAAGCATGTCGCCACCTCGAAACTGAATTAAAACAAGCGATGCTGTCGCCCATTAAGTGAATAACATGAATCTGATCCCGGTTTATCCAGAAATCTTCCTGCTGATCGCCACGTCGGCGATCCTGCTGATCGACATGTTCCTGCCGGATGAAAAACGCAACATCACCTACATGCTGTCGCTGGCGACGCTGGTTGTGTGCGCGGCATTGAGCCTGTATTCCTTCGAGGCCGGCACTGTGACCTACACGTTCAGCAACATGTTCGTGTCTGATCCGATGTCGCATCTGCTCAAGCTGTTTTCCTATCTGGCGGTCGGCGTGACACTGGTGTATTCGCGCCAGTACATTGTCGAGCGCGGCATGGCCAGCGGCGGCATTCTGGGCGGCGAGTTTTATGTGCTGGCGCTGTTTTCGCTGCTGGGTCAGATGGTCATGATTTCCGGCACCAGTTTCCTGTCGATCTACCTCGGCCTGGAACTGATGTCGCTGTCGCTGTACGCACTGGTGGCGTTGCGCCGCAACGACTCGACCTCGACCGAAGCCGCCATGAAGTATTTCGTACTGGGCGCGCTGGCGTCCGGCTTCCTGCTGTACGGCATGTCGATGCTGTATGGCGCCACCGGCTCGCTGGATGTCAACGCCGTCGCCAAGGCGGCAGTTTCCGGCACCATCAAGCCGATGGTGTTGGTGTTCGGTATCGTGTTCCTGGTGGCCGGCCTGGCATTCAAGCTGGGCGCCGTACCGTTCCACATGTGGGTGCCTGACGTCTACCAGGGCTCGCCGACGCCGGTGACCCTGCTGCTGGGCGCGGCGCCCAAGCTGGCGACGTTCGCCATCTGCGTGCGCCTGCTGGTGGAAGGCTTGCTGCCGCTGGCCTTCGACTGGCAGCAGATGCTGCTGGTGCTGGCGGTGTTGTCGCTGGCAATCGGCAATATCACCGCCATCGTCCAGACCAACCTCAAGCGCATGCTCGCCTATTCGACCATTTCGCACATGGGTTTCGTGCTGCTGGGCCTGTTGTCCGGGGTGGTCAACCAGAGCAGCGCCGGTGCGGTAGGCGCCTACAGCTCGGCCATGTTCTATGCAATCACCTATGTACTGACCACGCTGGGCAGCTTCGGTATCGTCATTTTGCTGTCGCGCGCCGGCTTCGAAGCCGACAAGCTGGAAGACCTGAAAGGCCTGAACCAGCGCAGCCCATGGTTTGCCCTGGTCATGCTGATCCTGATGTTCTCGCTGGCCGGCGTGCCGCCGATGGTCGGCTTCTACGCCAAGCTGTCGGTGCTGCAGGCAGTGCTCGGTACCGGTCAGATCTGGCTTGCACTGGTGGCGGTGCTGTTCTCGCTGGTCGGCGCGTTCTACTATCTGCGCGTGATCAAGCTGATGTACTTCGATGCCCCGGTTGACACTGCGCCGATCGTCGCCAGCAGCGACATGCGCGTCACGCTCAGCCTGAACGGCGTAGCCATCGTGGCGCTGGGCATTCTGCCGGGCGGCCTGATGGCAGCCTGCGAAAGCGCGATCGGCCAATCGATCGGCCACGCGCTGAAAAATCTCGCCGGCATGGCTGCCTGAGCACCGCCAAGCAACAGACGTGACATCGTTATATAGCTGGTTCGTGATCGCGCTGGCGGTGCTGGCCGCCAACCTGCCGTTCTTGAATGAACGGCTGTTCGCCCTGGTGCGCATGCCGTCGCGCCCGCAGAAGCCATTCTGGCTGCGCCTGCTCGAATTGCTGGCCCTGTATTTCGCGGTGGGCGGCGTGGCCTACCTGCTGGAAGCACGCATCGGCGGCGTGTTCAGCCAGGGCTGGGAATTCTATGCCGTGACCGCTTGCCTGTTCCTGGTGCTGGCGTTTCCCGGATTCGTCTTCCGTTACCTGCGCAAGCATCACGGCTGAAACGGCCGGCCGGTTTTTCTGGAGTGCACATGGATCAGCATTTGAAGGAAACCAGGCTCGATGGCCAGCTGGTATATGACGGCCATTTTCTGAAAGTGCAGCGCGATACCGTGCGCCTTCCCGATGGCAAGACCGCTGCCCGGGAATACTTTCGCCATCCGGGCGCGGTGGTGATCCTGCCGCTGTTCGAGGATGGCACAATCCTTCTCGAACGGCAGTTCCGCTATCCGCTGGACCGGGTCTTCCTCGAATTCCCGGCCGGGAAAATCGATCCGGGTGAAGATCATCTTGCCTGTGCCAGGCGTGAATTGCAGGAAGAAACCGGTTATACGGCGAGCGACTGGCAAGCTGTCTGCACCATTCATAATGCCATCGCCTATTCGGACGAATTTCTCGATATCTATCTGGCGCGCGGCCTGGTGCCGGGCGAGCGCAAGCTGGACGAGGGTGAATTCCTGGAAACCTTCCGGGCGCCGCTGGCCGAGGTGTTGACCTGGGTGAGGGAAGGCAAGATCACCGATGTCAAAACCATGATCGGCGTGTTTTGGCTGGAAAAAATCCTCAGCGGGCAATGGCAGCCTACGCCAGCCTGACCTGGTCCCGCTGTCGTACTATTACCGGACTATTGTTTTGCCACCGGCCGCTTTTTTACAATGGCGACCGGCGCCAGGTTTTTCCACAGGAGCTTGGTGAATTCCTCGGCCGGCAGCGGCCGGCTGAAGAAATAGCCCTGGATTTCCTCGCAGCTGCGGTCCGACAGGAATTGCAGCTGTTCGATCTTTTCCACGCCTTCGGCCACCACCGTGATTTTCAGGCTCTTGCCCATGGCGATGATGGCTTCGGTGATGGCCTCGTCGGCCGGGTCGCCCGGCACGTCCTGGATGAAGGAACGGTCGATCTTGATGATATCGATGGGGAACTGGCGCAGATGCGACAGTGACGAGTAACCGATGCCGAAGTCGTCGATGGCGATGCGGATGCCCATGGCTTTCAGCCCTTGCAGGATCTGGATGGTGCGCTCCGGATTGTGCATCATCATGCTCTCGGTGATTTCCAGCTCCAGCAGGGTCGGGTCCATGCCCAGCTCGCGCAGGGTTTGCGCCGTGTCTTCCAGCAGGTAGTCTTCGGTGAATTGGCGTGCCGACAGGTTGACCGCCACGGTCAGCGGCGGCAGGTTTTCCCGTTGCCATGCGCATATCTGCATGCAGGCCTGGCGCAGCACCCATTTCGACAGTGGCACGATCAGGCCGGTTTCCTCGGCCAGCGGAATGAATTGGTCGGGGCACAGCAGCCCCAGCTCCGGGTGTTGCCAGCGCACCAGCGATTCCACGCCGGTGATGCGGCCGGTGCGGGTTTCCACCTTGCCCTGGTAATACAGCACCAGTTCCTCGCGCTCGAGGGCACGGCGCAGACTGGATTCGAGCGCCAGCATCTTGGCCGCATGCTGGCTCATGTAGGCCGAATAGAACTGGAAATTATTCTTGCCGCGATCCTTGGCCCGGTACATGGCGATGTCGGCGTGCTTCATCAGCGCGAATTCGTCCTTGCCGTCATCCGGGAAAATGGAAACGCCGATGCTGGCGGTGATATGGATCAGCTGGCCGTTCAGTGGGAATTCCTCGACCAGCGCCGACAGGATCTTGTGGGCGACCAGGCTGACATGCTCGGAATCGTCGATATCTTCGAGCAGCACCACGAACTCGTCGCCGCCCAGGCGCGCCACCAGGTCGCTATGCAGGGCCTTGGCCAGGCGTCGCGACATCTCCTGCAGCAGGCGGTCGCCGGCATCGTGGCCGAGGGTGTCGTTGACGTACTTGAAGCGGTCGAGGTCGATGAACAAGACCGCCAGCGACCTGCCGTGGCGTGCGGACTGGTCGATGGCATGGCTCAGGTGGCGGTTGAACATCGCCCGGTTCGGCAGATTGGTCAGCGAATCGTGATAGGCCAGATGCTGGATGTGGTCCTGCATCTCCTTGCGTTCGGTGACGTCGCGCACCAGCGACAGCAGGTGCTGGTGGCCGTTGATGTCGATCGGACCCATGCGGATTTCGACCGGAAAGGTCGAGCCATCCTTGCGCCGGTAGCGGCTTTCGCGCGCGATCGGTGTACCCGCGGCAACCTTGCCGGTCAGCTTCTTGAGCTCCCTGGAGGTCAGGTCGAGGTCGACGTCCTGCGCCGACATGGCGAGCAACTCGGCGCGGGTATAGCCCAGCCCTTCGCAGCCCTGCTGGTTGACGTCGATGAATTTTCCCTGCATGTTGTGCACGTAGAAGCTGTCGCTGGCCTGCTCGACCAGCGCGCGGAAGTGCGCTTCGCTCTCGCGCAAGGCTTGCTCGACCTGTTTGCGCTGGAAGAACTGGCCGATGTGGCGGCCGATGAAGTGGGCGCTTTGCAGGGTTTCGCGGTCGGCTTCCTGCGGCTGCGGGCCGAAGAATTCCATGATGCCAACAATTTCGCCGGCCGCCTGCAGCGGGAATGCCAGGCAGCCATGCAAGCCGGTGGCGGCGGCTTGCGTGGCGCGCTCGAAGTGTTCGCCGCGCGAAGCATCCGGGAACCAGTCGGCGCGCGCTACGCGCAGGGTGCGGCTGGAGAGGGCGCCGCTGGCAGGCAGCGGGATATGATCAGGCGTGTTGTGAAAGAATTGCTCGATGCTGGATCCGGGCTGCGACCAGGTAGCGGCACGCCGCAGCACGCTTGCCTTCTTGTCCGGCATCCACAAGGCGCCGCATAACCAGCCGAAGGTGGAACAGATGGTCTCGATGATCTCCGGGATGACTTCCACCGGCGAATCGCACTCGGCCAGCAGGCGCGCCACCGTGTGTTCCATTGCTTGCCGCACCTCGATGAGTTTGCGACTGTTGACGTCCATGACCGTGCCGAACAGGCGGCATACCTGGCCCTTGGCATTCTTGATGGGCTGGCCGAGCGCCCGTACCCAGCGGATGTCGCCGTCGGGCAGGTGATAGCGGAATTCGATTTCGAACTTGCGGGCGTCGTGCAGCGCCGCTTCCACCCGGTCCTTGACGTACAGGCGGTCGTCGCGGTGGACCTGGCGTGACAATTCCTTGTAGGTGGGCATCGGTGCCGAGGGTGACAGACCGAAAATGCGGTAGCATTCGCGCGACCATTTGCCCTGGCCCAGACGGCGGTCGAAAGACCAGTCGCCAAGACCGGCGATGCGTTGCGTTTCCTCGATGCGACTGCTCAAGTCCTGGATTTCGGAAGCCAGGTAATCCTTGTTGCGCTCGCTCTGCGCAGTGTCCAGCGCCAGGTCGGCGCAGTTGTTGGTGGCATGCTCAAGGAATTGCAACCATTGCACAAGCTCAGGCAGCTCGCCGGGACGTTCGGCCCCGAGCTGATGGAGTTGCTTGAGCAATAAAGAATAGTTGCGTTGCACGGATCGGCGCCTCGAATATCCTGTCCTGGTCAGCGATTGCGCAGCTGCTTGGAGATGCTTGAATGCGAAGCGGCGCGCTAGCTTGCTTTATTAAAATTAATTTTAAGCCAGATAAATCTGCGGACTATCTTGTTTTTACCAATATGCAATTTTTTTTGTTTAATAGCAAATTATTGTTCGTGAATTCAAGCATTTGTCACAATTTCGTCAGAGATTTTCCAGGCGGATTTCTTGTGCGAAGCAGCAAATTTCTTATTGGCAAGACCTTATCGCCTTGCCGCCATCCTTAGGTTCAAACCGGCATCGGCTTGTTGGCGTCGAGGTCGAGGAAACCCTTGATGAGGCGGTAGGCTTTCCAGATCGGCGCACCGAACCAGATCAGCCAGGCCAGCGGGATGCCGATCACGGTAGCGAATATCAGGCCGCCGAGGATCATCCAGAACAGGTACCACCAGAAGGAGCGGATCTGCCAGTTGTGGTGGCTTTGCACGAAGGTGCCGGCGGCGTCGCCGCGCTTGAGGTAATTGATGATGAGCGGCACCCAGGACAGCAGGCCCAGCGACAGCACCAGGCTGGCAGCATGGAAAACGTAGAGCCACCAGGCGAGGTTCTTTTGCGATTGCGTCTGCGGGTCGAATACGAGTTCCTGGTTCATGGGCGCCTCCTTTATAATTACGATTAATCGAACAGGTTCAGGATGCCATCCAGGCCGACGAAATTCAAGGCGACGTCGGCTTGCGCGCGCACCACCGGCTTGGCGCGGAATGCCACCGACAGGCCGGCGACACCCATCATGGCCAGGTCGTTGGCGCCGTCACCCATGACGATCGTCTGCGCCGGCGAGGCGCCGATCTCGCGGCACACGCGCAGCACGGTATTCTTCTTTTCCTCGGCATCGACGATGGCGCCGGACACACGGCCGGTCAGCTTGCCGTCGTTGATCTCCAGACGGTTGGCATGCGTGTAATCCAGGCCGAGTCGTAGCTTGATACGGTCAGTGAAAAAGGTAAAGCCGCCGGACACCAGCAGGGTTTTCAGGCCGGCCGCCTGCGCCGCCGCCAGCATGGCTTCGGCGCCCGGGGAGAGCTTCAGGCGCTCGTCGTACACGCGCTGCAGGGCGGTGGCATCAAGGCCATTGAGCAAGGCCACGCGGCGGGCCAGGCTTTCGCGGAATTCGATTTCGCCGCGCATGGCGGCTTCGGTAATTTCCGCCACCTGGGGCTTCAAGCCCTGCATGTCGGCGATCTCATCGATGCATTCGATGGTGATCAGGGTCGAGTCCATGTCCATGGCCAGCAGCTTGAAGTCGGACAGGCGCTGGTTGGGCATGACGAAGGCGTAATCGATGCGTTCGGCCTGGCAGGCGGCATCCAGTGCCGCTACCGTTGCTTCGCTGCGCAACGCCTCGTCGCAACGCCAGGCGCAAGGTTCCGCTGCGATGCCGATGGCGGTGATGCTGCGCGCCTGGGCCAGGGCGGCGAGCCGTTCGATGGTGGCGCGCCCGCTGGCGGCGCCTTGCAGAATCAGATTCATGGTCGTGCGGTGATTAAGATTTGAAATGATTGCTTCATGCCAGCAGCGCGCGGATCGTGGCTTTCACCTGATTCACCCGTGCCGCGAGGTCCGGCATGCTGGCGGTGATGCGTAGTTTATCCTGCCCGTGCAGCTTGATGTGGCGGTTTTTCTGAATCAGATCGATGATCTTCATGGCGTCGATCGGCGGATTGGGCTCGAACTGCAAGACGGCCGATTCGCCGTGGGCGTCGATCTTGACGATGCCCAGCGGCTTGGCCGTCACACGCAGGCGGTGCGTTTCGATCAGCGCCTTGACCGGGTCGGGCATCTTGCCGAAACGATCGATCAGCTCTTCCTGCAAGTCGTCGATGGCATCGGCCCTGGTGCAGTTGGCCAGGCGCTTGTAGATCGACAGGCGCTCGTGGACATCGCCGCAGTAGTCAGCCGGCATCAGCGCCGGCACGTGCAGGTTGATTTCGGTGGTGCTGGCCAGCGGCGCCGCCAGGTCCGGTTCCTTGCCGTTCTTGAGCGATCTGACTGCCTCGTTCAACATGTCGGAATACAGCTGGAAGCCGATTTCGATCATTTCGCCGGACTGGCTTTCGCCCAGTACCTCGCCGGCGCCGCGGATTTCCAGGTCGTGCATGGCCAGGTAAAAGCCGCTGCCCAGTTCCTCCATTTGCTGGATGGCGTCGAGCCGACGCTGCGCCAGCTTGCTCAGTCCCTGCACGTCGTTGACCAGCAGGTAGGCATACGCCTGGTGGTGCGAGCGGCCGACACGGCCGCGCAACTGGTGCAGCTGCGCCAGGCCGAACTTGTCGGCGCGGTGCATGATGATGGTGTTGGCGGTCGGCACGTCGATGCCGGTTTCGATGATGGTGGTGCACAGCAGGATGTTGAAGCGCTGGGCGACGAAATCACGCATCACTTTTTCCAGGTCGCGCTCGTGCATCTGGCCGTGCGCCACGCCGATGCGCGCTTCCGGCAGCAAGGCTTCCAGCATGGCCTTGCGGTTTTCGATGGTCTCGACTTCATTGTGCAGGAAGTACACCTGGCCGCCGCGCTTCAATTCGCGCAGGCAGGCTTCGCGGATCACCGACTCGCCTTCGGAGCGCACGAAGGTCTTGATCGCCAGGCGCTTTTGCGGCGCCGTGGCGATGATGGAAAATTCACGCAAGCCTTCCAGCGCCATGCCCAGCGTGCGCGGGATCGGTGTGGCGGTGAGCGTCAGCACATCGACTTCGGCGCGCAGCGCCTTCAGCGCTTCTTTCTGGCGCACGCCGAAGCGATGTTCCTCGTCGATGATGACCAGGCCCAGGCGCGAGAACTTCATTTCCGGCGACAAGAGCTTGTGGGTACCGATGACGATGTCGATGGTGCCTTCGGCCATGCCCTTGACGGCCTGGGTGATTTCCTTGCCGCTCCTGAAACGCGACAGCTCGGCGATCTTCACCGGCCAGTCGGCGAAGCGGTCGGCGAAGTTTTGCGCATGCTGCTCGGCCAGCAGGGTGGTCGGCGCCAGCAGCGCCACCTGCTTGCCGCCCATGACGGCGACGAATGCCGCGCGCAAGGCCACCTCGGTCTTGCCGAAGCCGACGTCGCCGCAGATCAGACGGTCCATCGGTTTGCCGGAGGTCATGTCGGTAATCACGGCATTGATGGCGGCGGCCTGGTCCGGGGTTTCCTCGAAACCGAAGCTCTCGGCAAAGGCTTCGTAATCATGCGCCGAATATTCGAATGCGTGGCCCTGGCGCAGCGCACGGCGGGCATACAGGTTCAGGAGTTCGGCGGCAGTGTCGCGGATTTGCTGGGCGGCCTTGCGGCGCGCCTTTTCCCACTGGCCGGAACCGAGCGCGTGCAGCGGTGCATCTTCCGGCGCTGCGCCTGAATAGCGCGAAATCACATGCAGTTGCGACACCGGCACATACAGCTTGGCTTCCTTGGCATACTCCAGGTGCAGGAATTCGGTATCGCCTTCGCCCATGTCCATGCTGATCAGGCCCATGTAGCGGCCGATGCCGTGGTTGACGTGCACCACCGGGTCGCCGATCTTCAGCTCCGACAGGTCGCGCACCATGGCCTCGACCTGGCTGGTGGCTTCCTGCTTCTTGCGGCCGGCGCGGCGGCCAGAGCCGGCATACAGCTCGGTCTCGGTGATGAAGGTGAGATGGGCGTGGTCCGCCAGCAGCTGGAAGCCGGCCTGCAGGGGCGCCACGCCCAGCATCAGCTTGTCCGCTGCGGTGGCGAAATCGGCGTAGCCGTCGCACGGCGCAAGCGTCAGGCCGTACTCGCCGAAATACTGCAGCAGGGTCTCGCGCCGGCCGCCCGATTCGGCGCACACCATGACGCGCATGGGGTGGTCAACCCCGGTCTGCAGCAGGAATGCGCGCAGGCTGGCGATCGGGTCGTCCAGGCGCCGGTTGACGGCGATATCCGGCAGCGGCGCCGACAGTTCCGAGGCGGCGGCATCGGACTGGATCACCCAGCGGCCATGCGGCTTGGCCAGGGTGAAGAAATCCTCGTCGGTCAGGAACAGCTGTTGCGGTTCCAGCAGCGGGCGCTCGCGGTCGGACTTGAGAAACTGGTAGCGCGACTGGGTATCGTTCCAGAAGCGCTTGATCGCCCCATCGATGTCGCCCACCAGCGCGAAGGTGGCGTCATCGGGCAGGTATTCGAACAGGGTCGCGGTGCGCTCGAAGAACAGCGGCAGGTAATATTCAATACCGGCCGAGGCAATACCGTTGCCGATATCCTTGTAGATTATCGCGCGCGACGGGTCGCCCTCGAACACTTCACGCCAGCGCCCGCGGAAGGCGGTGCGCGCGGCTTCGTCCATCGGGAATTCGCGCCCCGGCAGCAGGCGCACCTCGCGCACCGGATACAGCGAGCGCTGGGTATCGGCATCGAAAGTGCGAATCGTCTCGATGGTGTCGCCGAACAGGTCGAGCCGGTAGGGCAGGGCCGAACCCATCGGAAACAGGTCAATCAGGCCGCCGCGCACCGAGTATTCACCCGGCGACATCACCTGCGCCACATGGGTATAACCGGCCAGGGTCAGTTGCGACTTGAGTTGCGCCTCGTCGAGCTTTTCGCCCTGCTTGAAAAAGAAGGTATAAGCCGCCAGGAAGGAGGGCGGGGCCATGCGCACCAGCGCGGTGGTGGCCGGCACGATCAGCACGTCGCACTGGCCGCTACGGATCTCGTGCAGGGTCGCCAGGCGCTCCGAGACCAGGTCCTGGTGCGGCGAAAAAGCGTCGTAGGGCAGGGTTTCCCAGTCCGGCAGCAGGTGGCAGCGCAGCGGCGCGGCGTCAGCGGTGCCGTTGGTGGCGCCGAACCAGCGGATTTCCGCCAGCAGGCGCTGGGCGTCGGTGGCGTTGGCCACCACCACCGCCAGCATGCGTTTTTGCGCCGTCAGCGTAGCGGCTGCCTGCGCCAGAGCCCAGGCGTCGGCCGCGCCATGCACGGCCGGCAGGACGAAGCGGTGGCCCGGCTTGGGAAGGGATTTTTTCAGGTCGAACGGCATGCAGATGGCAGTTGGATGGCGGCGTACAAAAGCAAAAAGGCCAAAGCGCAATGCGTGCGGTTTGGCAAGGTCGGATGAATGTGAAATTATAAACGATGGCCTGTGATCCCGTTTTGGTATCATCTTCCGGTTTTCCTTCCGATTCGTCCCAATTTGTCCCAATTCGTCCTGATAAGCACCAATGGCATCAACCCGTTATTTCGCCCTGATCCCCGCCGCCGGCATCGGCGCCCGAGTTGGCGCCGGCTGCCCCAAGCAATATCTGCCGCTGGCAGGCAAGGCGATGCTCCTGCATGTGCTGGAGACCTTCGCCGCCGCACCTGCGATTGCCCATTGTTTCCTGGTCGTCAGCGCCGGCGACGCCTATATCGACGAGGTGCTGGCGTCGGCGCCGCAGTTGCGCACGCGCGTAACGGTGTTGCTCAACGGCGGCGCTACCCGCCATGCCTCGGTGTCAAACGGCTTGCAGGCGATGCGAGCGCAAGTTGAAGATGCAGACTGGGTGCTGGTGCACGATGCTGCACGCCCCGGACTGACTGTGGCGCTGATCGACAAGCTGATTGCCGAACTGCGCGATGACCCTGTTGGCGGTCTGCTGGCGCTGCCAGTGGTCGATACGCTGAAACGCGGCAATGCCAATGGCCGCGTGGCCGCCACCGTTCCGCGCGCCGGCCTGTGGGGGGCGCAAACGCCGCAAATGTTCCGCTATGCCCTGCTGCGCCGGGCACTGGAAGAAGTCGCGGAAGTTACCGATGAGGCCAGTGCCATCGAGGCGCTGGGCCTGGCGCCACGGCTGGTCGAAGGCAGCGTGCGCAACTTCAAGGTCACCCTGCCGCAGGATATCCCGCTGGCGGAATTGTTATTGAAAGGACTGTCATGAATTCACCGCAGAACCTGCCGCCCGTCCCCCACACTCCGCCCGTTTTGCCATTCCGCATCGGCCAGGGCTACGATTGCCACGCCCTGGTCGAAGGCCGCAAGCTGATCATCGGCGGCGTCACGATTCCGCACAGGACCGGTTTGCTCGGGCATTCCGACGCCGACGTCCTGCTGCATGCCATCACCGACGCCATCCTCGGTGCGGCCGGCCTGGGCGATATCGGCCGGCATTTCCCGGATACCGATCCGAAATTTTCCGGCGCCGATTCGCGCGTGCTGCTACGCGAGGCTTGCCAGCGCGTGCGGTCGAGCGGCTACGTCATCGGCAACATCGACGCAACGATCATTGCCCAGGCGCCGAAAATGGCGCCGCACATCCCGCAAATGGTGTTGCATGTGGCCGAGGACCTGGGCGTGCTGCCGGCACAGGTGAACCTCAAGGCCAAGACCAATGAAAAGTTGGGCTATCTGGGCCGAGAAGAGGGGATTGCGGCGGAAGCGGTGGCATTGATTTACAGGGCGGCTTGAACGACAGGGCATAGTCATTCAGCTGTTGAACACCGACAGGAAACAGGAATTGCGATGAACTTCTGGGATCAAAAGTTTTCCGTGGATGGCTACAAGTACGGCACTGCGCCCAATGCATTCCTGGCCGCACAAGTCGCACGATTTCCGCCTGCTGCCGACATTCTGGTGCCGGGCGACGGCGAAGGGCGCAACGGCACCTGGCTGGCGCAGCAGGGGCACCGGGTAGTATCGATGGACGGTTCGGCGGTCGGCCTGGAAAAGGCCCGTGCGCTGGCAGACAGGCTGGGGGTAAAAATTCAAACGATACGCGGCGATCTCGCGAACTGGACGCCCGTGCCGGCAAGTGCCGATATTGTTGCGCTGACTTTCGTTCATCTGCCCCCAACGATCCGCCGGGATGCCTTGCGGCGTCTGGCAGCGGCATTGCGTCCGGGCGGCTGCTTTGTGCTGGAAGCGTTTCATCCCCGACAGATGGGCTACTCAAGCGGCGGGCCAAAGGAGGAGGAAATGCTTTATACGCTATCGATGCTGCGGGATGATCTCGGCGATTTGCTCACCGAAGTCGAAGCATGGGAGGGCGAGGTCGTCCTCGATGAAGGACCGGGGCATCAAGGCCCGGCTTATGTGACGCGCTGGGTCGGACAGCGTTCGGCGGCTGTTTAAAACAAGCAGCGCTCGGCGCATCGCGGCACTGGAAATCTTGCGCGATGGATAAAAATTGGCTATTTTGTATCGCGCATTGCAATTCTCTTATTATTTTAGAGCTTCAATTATTTCATTGGATTTGAGCCGCTAAAGAGGACGGTGACTCTTTGCCGGAAGTTTTGACGTTTTTCATCGTTAATTAGTGCTGTATTTTTGTACAGTCTATCGTCAGAGCCCCGATGAATACGGCGTTTGCGCAAATATGCTGTCCCGGGTTAGGTGGCGCCTGGCCAGATTAGGCGGACGCCGGATTCCGGCGCAATTAATTTCGTGACGTTTTTCGCGTTTAATTAGAGCTGTGTTTTTATGCAGTCCATCGTCAAAAGCCGGTGGATACAGCGTTTCCGCGAGATTGGCAGCCGGGGTTAGGTGGCAGGTCGCCAGAAAAAACGGACACTGGTGTCCGCCTAATTAAAGTTGAACTAAACCGCTGCGCGGTGGAAAGAAGCGCGACGAGCAGCAGGTATTGAAGCAATTCGTTTCCTACGCTGTAACGGGGGATTTCCCCGGCACAGAGAAGGAAACGATCATGAGCCCACTCCGCAAGCAGATGCAGGCCGACATGGTGCTGCGTGGCCTGGCGGCACGTACCCAGGAAGCCTACATTGCCGCGATTGCCGGCCTTGCCGGCTATTACAACCGTTCTCCCGAACAACTGTCGCAGGAAGATGTCCAGCAGTACCTGCTGCATTTGATCGAGGCGCGCAAGCTGAGCTGGTCGACGACCAACCAGGCCGCCTGCGCGCTGCGCTTCCTGTTTCACATCACGCTCAAGCAGCCCGCCGCTGAATTTACGATTCCCAACCGCAAGGCGCCGGCCAGACTGCCCGAGATCCTCTCGCGCGACGAAGTCCATCGCATCCTCAACGCCTGCAGCAACCTGCGGCATCGGGCCTTGCTGATGACGACCTATGCGGCCGGCTTGCGCGTGACGGAAACCTGCCGGCTGAAGGTTGGCGACATCGACAGCGAGCGCATGATGCTGCGTGTGGCCAACGGCAAGGGGGGCAAGGATCGCTATACGCTGTTGTCAGCCGCGCTGCTGGACACCTTGCGACAGTACTGGCGGACCCGGCCTTCGCAGGACTGGCTGTTCCCCCGCACGGACGGCCGTCAGCCCATCGGCATTTCGCAAGTGCAGAAGATGTACTATGCGGCCAAGCGCCGCGCCCATGTCACCAAGGCCGGCGGCATCCATGGCCTGCGCCATGCCTTTGCGACGCACTTGCTCGAAGCCGGCGTGGATATCCATACCATCGGCCGCCTGATGGGACACGACAAGATCACGACCACCGCCCGCTACCTGCACCTGCAGGGACAAGTGGCCCGGACCGATTCGCCGCTGGACCTGCTGTCGTCGCTTTTGTCCAAACGTTAGGGCGTGGCCCACCGCGGCCGCATCGCGCTGGCCGACATCTTCCGTCAACACGGCAACGCCTATCTTGCCGCGCATGCGCTTGCGCCTGCGCAGGCCAAGGCCTGGCGCGCCATCGTGTCATGCCGCACCGCTGCGCTGGGCGGCCATATCCTGCAATGTGCCGATTGCGGCGCCACCCGGCATGTGTATCACTCGTGTCGCAACCGTCACTGTCCGACATGCCAGAGCCGGGCCAGGGACCAGTGGATCGCCGCAAGGCATCGCGAATTGCTGCCAGTGCCGTACACCCACCTGGTGTTTACGCTGCCGCATGTGTTGAATGGCCTGGCCGGCAGCCACTTCCGGCTGATCAGCGACATGCTGTTCGAGGCGGCATCCGGCACGCTGGTCGCGTTCGGCGCCAACCCGCGCTGGCTGGGCGGCAGCCTGGCCTTCTCGCTGGTGCTGCATACGTGGTCGCAGAACCTGATGCGGCATTTGCATGTGCATGCGCTGGTGGCCAGCGGCGCGCTGACCAGCGAGGGTCAGTGGGTTGACAGCAAACGCGGCTTCCTGTTTCCGGTCAAGGCGCTGTCGCAGGTGTTCCGCGAGAAGTTCATCGATGCCCTCAAGGCGGCACGTGCCGACGGGCGACTGCGGCATGCGCAAACGGACAGCGCCCAAGGCTGGCGCACGCTGCTGCTGGCGCTGCGCCGGCATGACTGGGTGGTGTACGCGAAACAGCCGCTGGACGGACCGGCCCAGGTGCTGGATTACCTGGCGCGCTATACGCACCGGGTGGCCATTTCCAATGACCGGCTGGCCGGCCTGGCCGACGGGGGAAGTGACATTCCGGGTACGCGACAATGCCAATCCGGGCAAGAAGCGCACCCTGCGCTTGCCGGCGGATGCCTTCATTGGCCGCTTCCTGCTACATGTGCTGCCGTCGGGATTCAAGCGCATCCGGCACTACGGCATCCTGGCCAACCGTCACAAAGAAGCAAAGCTGGCAGCCTGTCGTGCCGCACTGGCTGTGCCGCTGCCGGATGCGCAGGTCATCGAGAGCGTGGATGCCTTCATGCTGCGGGTGGCGCACATCGACATTGGCTGTTGCCGGCATTGTGCGCACGGGCGACTGCGGGTGATCGAGGTGATTGCGCCGGTGCGCCTGCCATTTCTGCGCTGCCTGGCGACCGGCCCGCCAGGAGCCAGGGGTGCGGCATGAGAGGCGACGCAGTCAAGGCATGGCGAATCCCCTGGCCAGGCCGGCGTTCGCCGCCAGCGGCAAAATTCCCCTTCCGCAAAGGGGCTTCAGGGGGCATGGACGATTGCTGCTGGCGCCGCGCTGTTGCAGAACTGCCGTCTAGATGCAACACCACCGCCACATTCTTGCCAAAACAGCCATTCCCCGGCTTACAATCCCCATAACCACCGCCGGTGTGGCGGTTCAGTCCAACAGCGTTTATCTGCCGCTGCACGGCAGTCGCCCTTGGCTTGCACTGCTGGAGCGGCAGATAAACTCTATTCGTTAGGCAGTATGACAAAAATTATTGTTGACTCATGCGTATTCATTAATGCGCTAAAAGAAGATTCCGATCACAGGGATGAGTGTCGTGCCTTCCTTGAAGCTTTGCCACGTTCTGGCCAAATAATGACTATGCCAGCTCATGGCTGGTTTGAGGTTTGGTGCAATTTAAAGCGTATCGAAACTATCGACAAAAAATTTTCAGGAGTAAGCATTAATGGTCAATGGCAGTTTCCGGTAGAGCTAATTCACATTGACGCTGAGTTCATCAATAAATACGGCAATGTGGAAATTCCGTATGCGAAAGCCGGTGACCATATTTATGTTGTTGTCGCTTATGTTAATGGTTATACACTTGTGACTACTGACAACGGTATGGCAAAGGTGGCTCGGAGCATAGGAGTTACCGTTTTAACCCCAGCTGAGTATTTGGCGTCCGGGCATCTTGCCTAACGATTAAGGTTAGATCGTGATCGCGAAGCGAGCCGCGATCTGAACCGTTTGTTGGACAAGCCCGTGCATGCGACGGGCATGATTGCCTGACTATGGAAATAGCTTTTCGACGCGCAGGGCATTTCGTGTTGCATCGCCCTCGATAGAGCGACGCTGCCCTGCAGCGCATCGCCATTGCAGCGATGCGTCAATCATTGCCGATGCAAAGTAATGGCCGTGGTCGCTGTTTTGCCGCGAAACCGGCAGTTTTCAAACGAACGCCCCCCTCCGCACGCAATGCGGATCCGGATCATCTTCGCACCGATGCCGGCGCGCTTACATCGCGCACCCCCGGTTGCCATCCACGCCATCCCGGATGGGCGTCCCCTCTACCATAGGGCACCGATCGATTCTCGTGCGCACCACCGTCTTGATGCCGCCGCAGCAGGCGCATATCCAGGCCGGCCGTGGCGTGGGCGGCGCAGGCGTGAAACGCACGCGCAGCACCACCTGCAACAGCCCAAGAAGCCGCTTGCTGTTCGGATGCAGGAACCCGAAATTGCGCGCCCGCCTGAACCCCTTTGGCAAGACATGCTGCAACACCAGCCGCAGGAATTCCACGCCGGCGACCGTGCGCGTCGCCCACTTGCCGCTTTTGCTGTCGCGGTAGCGGAACGTCACACTATTGCGGCCGGCCTGCAGGATGTCCTTCTCCTGGATCACCCCGCGGTACAAATAGCGCCCCAGATACGCAATCGCCTTCGCTCCCGAGCCGACCTGCTTGCAATGGGCCACCCATTCCTTTGGCGTTTGCGGCGGCACGCGCAGGCCCGCGCGCGCGACAGCTTCCAGCATCCTGGCGCGAAACACGCGGGCCAGGGCCTTCCCGGCAAACAGGTACTTGCCCTTTTTGGTGCGCCAGCGCTTGTCCTGTACATTGATCGCCCCGGCAGGCATGACCAGGTGCACATGCGGATGGAAGTCCAGCCGCCGGTTATGGGTATGCAGCACCGCCACGGCGCCGGCATGGCCTTGCAGCTGCCGGTCATTCCGGGCGAACGTATTGACCGTCTCCCATGCGCACTTGATCAGCGCATCGTAGAGCAGGCCTTGGCGCTGCCACACCAACGGGCGCCATTGCGCAGGCAAGGTAAAGGTCAGCATGAAATAATCGCATGGGAGTTGTTTGGCCTGCTGCCGCTCGATCCAGCGCTGCGATTCATGCGCCTGGCAATGCGGACAATGGCGATGGCCGCAGGAATGCGGCAGGTACTGCGTTTCCTGGCAGGCGTCGCAACGCACCTGCATGTGCGCGCGCAGGGCGGTGCGGCAAGTCTTGAAGGCGGTCAGCGCGCTCTTTTGGCTAGGCAGAAGGTGCTGGCCATGCGCCTGCAGGAAGTCGTCCTCGAACGCGGCGATCACATCGGCCAGGCGCATCATTTCACATTCCCCCAATCGACATGAATGCTGTCCATCAGGGCATTGATGCGAACAATGGCGGAGTCGGTATTGGACTGGGTAAGATGGGTGTAACGGGTGGTGGTCAGGATGGACTGGTGGCCGAGGAAGTGCTGCAGGTCGGCGAGGTTGACGCCGGCTTCTATGCAATGCGTGGCATAGCTGTGGCGCAGGCTGTGCGGCGAAATTCTTTTTTTAAGCCGCAACTCTCGCAGGCGGCGCGCAAAGCCCGCTGGACGCCGCCATCGTCCAAAGGCGTCGTCGCCAGATGGGCATTCTTCAAGCCGCCCTTGCGGTTGGGGAAGAGCAGGACCGGATGGCGATGGACCGACCAATGGCGGCGCAAGATAGACAACGTGGACTGTGGCAGCGGCACGAAACGATCCTTGTTGCCCTTGGCATCGCGGATTTGCACGCGCATGTGGTCGGCATCGATATCGCCCACCTGCAATCGCAAGCCCTCTCCCAGGCGCAAGCCGAGGCTGTAGAGCGTGTGGAAGATCACGCGGTAACTGAGGACGCGGGTGGCATTGATGATTTGCTGCATTTGCGAAACCGTGACGATGTCGGGCAGGCGCTGGCTGTGCGGCGCCTTGACCAGTTGGGGCGCCGGCCAGGGTTGATGCAGGACTTTGTTGTAATAGAACTTGAGGCCATAGAGATCGTGCTTCAAGGTGCTCCAGGAGTGTGTTTCCAGCAATTGGGCGAAATATTCGGTCAATTGCGCTTCGGTCAGGGAGTTGATCTGGTAATCGAAATACGCGGCAGCTCGCCGCACGCCATGGGCATAGGCTTCGATGGTCTTGGGGCGCATGCCTGCCAGCTTCAGGCGCTTGAGGTGGGTTTGGTAATCCTGTTCAAAGGCGGGTGGAAATGGATACGCCATTACAAATTCTCCTCTCGTGTAAATGAGTCAACCCGAAATGGGCAGAGTAGAATTGTAGTTTTTTACGGGGGCGATGGAATGGCGTTTGACTTTCTCCGCGTAGCGGCTTCGTCCAACTTGCTAATCAACACAGACGGCTACGCCGCTGGTTATCGCCGGCGTTGGGCGTAATGAGTTGGCTTTTTCGGCGTGGTGACAAAAGGCACACATAATCGTAAAATATACGCATGAAGCCATTTCGCTGGAGCCAAGAAAAGAACGAGATCCTCAGATCCGATCGGGGGATTTCGTTTGAGAACATTGTGGTGGCGGTTGAGTCCGGAGGATTGCTGGATCTCTTGGCCCATCCCAACCAAGAGAAATACTCGAAGCAACGTGTTCTCGTTGTCGAGTGTGACAACTACGCTTACTTGGTACCGTTTGTTGAAGAAGAGGATTATTTCTTTCTCAAGACCATAATCCCGAGTCGCAAAGCAACTAGGGACTATCTTAATCAAGGTGAGACAGATGCCGAGAATTGACCCCGAAGAATTTAAAATTCTGGATAGCTACGAGAAAGGGCAGCTGAAGTCCGTGGCCACGAAGGCTGAACTTGCAAAGTTCAAGGCCGTGGCAAGAGCCACTGCGATCAAAGATCGCCGCGTCAATATTCGCTTATCGTCTGGCGATCTGAGCGACATTCAGGTTAAAGCGCTTGAGGAAGGCATTCCTTATCAAACACTCATTGCCAGCGTCCTTCACAAGTACGTTACAGGCCGCTTGACGGAGCAGCCTGAGCGGGCCGCCAAGCAATCACGAAGCTCCGTGCCGAAACGCCGTACTACATCGCGTGACTGAAGTGCCGTCGCCCAACTCGTTGTTCAACTCAGACACGCAGCAAAGAACTTGCCGCTTCGCGGCACATGCTGCGTGCTGGTTAACGTGGCTACAAGGGCTTCCCCAAATTTTCAAGTAACTTTTTCGGTTTGTTTTTGCGATTGTGTTCGAGCGTGCTGTTGCGACGACATGGCCGGTCTGCGATGCTACAAACGGTCTTGTTGAGCCGGTTCGTTACGCCGCTCGGACCCTGATGAAAGACGCGTGTGAAGATCCTCAATCGTTAGTCGGGCTGTGCTGCTTCCCCGCGCGTTGATCAGGTATTTCCTCACCCGGTCAAACCGTTATCTCATCAACACCTGCAGTCTCGAATGGTAGTTCCTTTCACTTGCCAAACAGTTTTTGCTTTTGCGGTTTTCCGTATCCGTTACATGGCTGGTTGAAATGCCTGGCCTTTGGCCAGCATGGCCCACACCATGCGCGCATTCTTGGCGGCGATGGCGACCAGTGTCTTGCCATAGCCAATGCGTGCTGCCAGTGCCATCGCCCAGCGACTGATGGCGTCCGTCTTGCTGACGGCACTTGCCAGCACCGACCGGGCACCCAGGATCAGGAGCGTGCGCAAGTAACGGTCGCCCGCTTTGGTAATCTTTCCGAGCCGGGCTTTGCCGCCTGAGCTGTACTGCCCTGGCACCAGACCAAGCCATGCGGCCAGCTGCCGCCCATTCTTGAAGTCATGGCCATTGCCAATGGCTGCCAGCAGCGCCGTTGCCGTCGTGGGCCCGATGCCCGGCATTTGCATGAGCCGCTGGCTGCGTTCGTCTTGCTTTGCCACCTGCTTCAAGTGCGCATCGTACTCGTCGATGCGCTGGTCCAGCGTGGTGACATGGGCCAGTAAATCCGCCACCGCCCGACCGGCCCAGCCGGGCAAGTGTTCCAGCATCTGGTGCGCATTGCGCCGAATAGTGTCGGCCTTCTGCGGCAGCACGATGCCGAACTCGGACATCAGGCCGCGGATGCGGTTGATGGTGGCGGTGCGCTCTTCAATGAATCCCTGGCGCACCCGGTGCACCGTCAGCGTGGCTTGCGCATCTTCGGATTTGATGGGAACGAAACGCATGTTGGGCCGGGTCACCGCTTCGCAAATGGCGGCGGCGTCATTGGCGTCGTTCTTGCCTTGCTTTCCCTGAATACGGTAGGGGGCGACAAACTTGGGCGCCATCAGTTTCGGCGTATGGCCCAGCTTGACGAGTTGCCGTGCCCAATGATGGGCGCCGGTGCAGGCTTCCATGCCGATGAGGCAGGGTGGCAGCTGCGCCAGGACATCGAGCAGCTGATCGCGTCGGACATCGGGCTTGACCAGGACGGCCTTGCCGGCGGCATTGATGCCGTGCAGGGCAAAGACATTCTTGGCCAGGTCGATGCCGACAACAGTCACTGTTGCAAAACTGGCATTATTGGCAACATTGGTGCTATTCTTGTCCAAGACTTTCCCTCCTTAAAGGTGTTCGATGTTGGCTGGAACCTCTATCGTGTCACCGCTTTGGCTTGCGGCGAATGCTTCTCCGCAAGCTCGGGACGGGGAAGTCCCTTTCATTCGTTAGGCAAGAGGGATGCGGGAGGACATAACGGCAGTAGCTGAAGCGAAGAATTGCAAGACGACCGCAACCTTGCGAGCGTTCCAGTCAATCCAGCAAGGCGAGTCAATTGACATCCGGATCGGTTCTTGCTTGAATATGACAATCCGCAACCTTGCGAGCGTTCCAGTCAATCCAACAAGGCGAGTCAATTGACATCCGAATCGGTTCTTGCTTGAATATGACAATCCAAAAGTGGAAGGAGGATTGTATGCAGGCATCTCTCGGTGTTCTTCAGTCTTTCAGCCAGTCGCGGGCCCTAAGCGCACCACTGGCGACTCCTACCGGGGCCATCGCACCCGGTTCAGAGGCCTTTCTCGAGACCCTGAGGCAGCGCAATGCTGTTCTCGACTGGCTGTTCTACGACATTGGCGTCGTAACCCATGATGAGGCAGCAAGCATCAGCCCGTGGCTGGCAGCCGAAGGCGCTATCCTCGTCGTGCCGCCGACCGCGAAGGGGAACGTCAGCCTTTGCTCGTCCATCGATGCTTTCGTCGCTGAATACAAACGGGTAGACACGCTAGCTGTGGCTGGCGTTGGCAGTTCGGCTCTCGGATCGGCCGCGTTTGCCCGCAACGTTGCCGACGCCATCGACAAGCCCGTTGCGGCAGTGGTCTCGGGCTACGGCCTCGCAGATCTGATTACGGAGGCACTGGGCGGTTTCTTCCTGTTCGGAACAACAAATTCACTGCGCCACAACTTCGAGTGGCTCGACCGCCTGCGCGAGTCTGGCGCGGTAGCCGATCCTGGCACCGGAAGCACCGACTCGACCAACTATGCGCTCCCACAGCGAAGCAAGGACACGCGGACGGTCGCTGCCCTCCTTTCGCACGATGCCCTCTCACTGCGCACGCTTATTGGGCATTCAAAGGGCAATCTCGTCATTTCTGAGGCGCTGTTCGGACTCAGCACAACCGCCCGGCCAAAATTCCTCAAAATCGCGCCAGAACTTCTCATCGTGACTGTCAGTGCGAAGATAGCCATGCCTCCGCAATGCGGCAAGATTGTTGACATCCTCGGCAAAATCGATGGGTTTGGCCTACTCAATTCGCGGCTTGACCTCGAAACTGAGGTTGCCGTCCCCTTAGCCTGGCATCACACCAATACGCAGTTGCCCCTGCACCTACCTGTGACGGCAACCCTACGATGCGTACCGGAGCTTGCGGCTTAAGCCGGGACGCAGGTTGCCACCTCAATTGCAACACTTTGCCTCTATGCCCCAGCCTAACTGGGCGTTGCACTCGGACGCCCATGCTTCGCATGGCCGCCGGTGAGCTTGGGCGTTAGGTGGTAAGTAAAACCAAGTGCATGGGGGAATTCGCATGCAGCGCTTCCATCTAATTCTAGAGACGCTTGTTCTAGTGACAACCGCCGCAAGTGCCCTGGCAACCGAATCAGAGGATTTTGAGGAGAGCGTCTGCGGCTCAATTCAAGAACCGTTTGTCTTCTGGATGTGGAGCAGCGCCGCCGGCAAGCCGAACCCAGATGCAGCTAGCCGCATTCCAAACGCGGAACCCATTGTGCATAAGACGAAGGACGGTCGTCTCTTGAAGGGTTACAAACTCAGAAGTACGGCCACTGGAGGGGCTGTTATCGGCTCTGTCCTGGTAGCTCAAGGTAACGCGATGCTGGCCGATCAACTGCTTTCAAGCCTGACCAGCTTTTCACAAGCCGGCATTGAGGCATATGTATTCGATTATCGAGGTTACGGCAATTCCGAAGGAGCGCGCCGACTGAAGGCGATAGTAAGTGATTACCGAGAGATCTTCGATCGCGTCGGCGCATCGACCCAGGGCCAACGCTTCCTATACGGCATATCTTTCGGTGGTGTCGTATTGCTGAATGTTGTCGGATCTGGCATCGCCTTTGATCGCGCCGTCATTGATTCGACTCCAAGCCGCGTATCCAACTTGGGGTGCCCCGAGAAGTACGACCCGGTAATTAATTTCCCGAAGGACGGTTCCCAGCTTCTATTAGTCGCGGGAGAGCAAGACAAGGTTGTGCCGATAAAGAATTCTCAAGAACTCATCGATCTTGCGAAGACACGAGGTAGTCGAACTGAAGTGCGACCCGACTATGCGCATCCATTTATGGACTCGGATATCCGAATCCACCGAGCACGTCTCGAACTCATTAGATCGTTTCTTGCGCGGACGGAGAATGGGGATGCACGATGAATCGAGAAGATGGCGGCCGTATTGCCATTGGAGTGGTTTTGGGCGTGGTGGGGGCAGTGGCAATCACCAAGTCTGGTTTGAGCCCGCCGGAGTCCATCTTGCGTTGGTGACCGGCATTCTCGTAAACACCCAAGAGGGTAAGAGGATTCCCTACCTGCTCGCAGCCGCCGTGCTTTCGGCGCTCAGCCTAGTCGCTACCGTTCTTTGGGTTGCTCTCTTGGGCGAAGGAGTGATCCCAGCGCTATCCGGAGTAAGAGTCGATCTCATCAACAAGCTACCCTTTGCAGCTGTCATACTGTCTGGGCTTTGGTTCGGTTCGGCTGTCGCAGTATTTGTATGTGCGTTCTCACGCCCGGTGACGTTGGGATTGCTTCATAACGTGATTTCGCTTGACCTTGATAAAGCGAAGAAGATCGAATTGCTATTGAAGGTGCTGTCCCTTCGAGCGAGAAATGTACTTGGATTAGTCACGACAAATAATGGCCGGATCAATAATGTGCAGGCGATCGTTGGGGGCGATCGTCTACACTGTCGTTCAGATACCTGATTTCTGCTACTGCCCGTATGTTTTATCGGTTAAATTCCATACCGTGCCGTTAAATTGAATCAGTTGCAGGCGTTTGATCAGTGCATAATCATCCGGGGTGGTCTTCAATTTGATACCAGGCAGCAGCATCGGCAGCGTTGTGTCGAGATTGGCAGCCTGCTTCATGATGTTTTCCCGTGTCAGATTGTCCCCGGCCTTTTTCAGTACATGGACCAGCAACTGCGCCTGCGAATATCCATAAACGTTATGGTTTTCTGCCATGTCGGCGCTTGGGTTATATTCTTTCATCCAGGTGGCCCAGTCGTTGTATTCTTTTGTTTTCTGCCACTGCGGATCGCTTGTGTCCTTTAAATACGCTACCGAATAAATACCCTTGGCATAGTCTGTGCCGGCCGGTTTGATGACGGAATCAATCTGGATTGACACGTTCGCCAGATATTGCGTTGGCTTCCAGCCGATGTCGCCAGTCTTTTTAATGGCTTGAGCAGAAAACTTTGGCGAGGTAAAGTACACCAGCGTATCAGCCCCCGATGCTTTCAAACTGACGATCTGGTTATCCATTGTCGGATCGGTTACTTCGTAACTGGCTTCGGACACGATCATGTCCTTGACTTTGTTGCCCAGGCCGCTCCTGAAACCTTTCAGATAATCTTTGCCAAAATCGTCATTCTGATACAGCACGGCGATTTTTGCATTCGGCTTGGTTTCCAGAATATGCTTTGCATAGATGGAGGCTTCGACCGGATAGCTTGGGTTCCAGCCGATCGACCAAGGGGAATTTTTCGGATCCGACCATTTCGCGGCGCCGCTGGCTACAAACAGATGCGGTATTTTTTTCTGCTGTACATACTTCTGGATTGCCGAGTTTTGCGCGGATCCGAGCGGACTCAGCAACAAGAGTACGCCTTCCTGTTCGACCAGCTTGCGCGTCTGCTCGACAGTCTTGGCTGGATTGTAGCCGTCATCGAGCGAAATGAATTTGATCTTGCGCCCATTGACACCGCCTTCTTTATTGATTTTTTCAAAATAGACAGTCATCGCCTTCCCGATCGCCCCATAGGACGATGCCGGGCCGGAGTAGGGCACGATGTTACCGACCTTGATCTCCGTATCACTGGCGCCAGTGTCATACTTTTTCTGCGCGTGAGCGCAGACTGTCAGGCTGACCAGGGCCATGCCAGTCAATGCATGGGTCAGGGTTTTATGCAGCATGTTTTGCATTTTTGTCTCCGTTGGTAGAACTGCGCTTTGATGGAACTGCTTTCTCATACATTGAAACACCTATGTCAGTGGCGTGCACTTCCGGCAGCCCGGCCGCGAAAGCGCGCGACGAGCTTTCCAAGAATGCCGGCGACGCCGGCTGGCATCAGGTACATGAATCCGATCAGGAAAATGCCGTAGATTGCCGATGGGGCGGACTTGGAAATGTGATCGGCGATATTCGGCACGAACATGATGAAGATGGCACCGAAAATTGCCCCCGGAATCGATGCCAGCCCGCCGAACACCACACCGACAAGAAAGGTAATCGACAGAAAGGCTGAAAAGCTGTCCGGTGAAACGTATGCAATCGTGATGCCTGCCATGGCGCCGGCGATGCCGGTAAATCCCGCCGATATCCCGAAAGTCAGCGACTTGAAAACCGGCAGATTGATTCCCATTGCCGCAGCGGCGACAGGGTGGTCGCGGATGGCGATCAGCGCACGGCCGATCCGTCCGCGCAGCAAATTGGCGGCAATCCAGAACATGAACAGCAGAACTGCCAGCGAAAGAAAATACAGCCAGTGATCTTGACTGAAAGGCACGCCGAAAACGGAAAATTCAAATGGCGCTTCGGGTTTGTTCAATATGATGCCTTGCGAGCCGCCGGTCCAGCTCTCGAACCCCTTGAATTTCAATAGTTGCGGCATGGCTGCAGCCAGGGCAAATGTTGCGAGCGCAAGGTAGATTCCGCCAAGCCGCAGTGCGGGAAATCCCAACAGCAGTCCAAAGATAAAGCAAATGCCCCCGGCGACCGGTAATGTCGCCCAGAACGGCATGCCGAAGCGGTCCATCAGGATCGCCGCACAGTAGGCGCCGCAGGCATAAAATGCGCCGTGCCCAAGTGAAATCTGACCATTGTAACCAGTCAAAATGTTCAGGCCGAGAATCGCAATCGCATAAATCATTACCAGGGTCAGCTGGAATACGACATAGTTTTGCACCATGAAAGGAAGGACCAGTACGCCAGCGGCGATGCCCAGCGTCAGTCCCAGACGTCCGACATTGCGTGGAAATACGGAAGTAAATGAAGTGTTCATACGCGGGTCACCACTACTTTCCCAAACAAGCCGTTTGGCTTGACTGTCAAAATGCCGACGATCAGCACGAGCGCCATCGTCAGCTTGAGATCCGTGCCAATCACATAGGCGCCCAGCAGGTTTTCGAGCACGCCGATGATCAATCCGCCGGCCGCCGCGCCCCACGGATTATCGATGCCGCCGAGAAGCGCACCGGCAAAGGCGTAAAGAAGAATGCCGGACATCATGTGCGTATCCAGAAACACGATCGGTGCGACCATCATGCCGGCCACGGCACCGATTGCTGCCGCCATTCCCCATCCCAGCGCCAGCATCCAGGAGACCCGGATGCCGACCAGGCGGGCTGATTCCGGATTCAGGGCCGCCGCCCGCATTGCCAGACCCACTGAGGTAAAACGAAAGAACGCATACACCGAGCCCAGCACTGCCAGCATGACGCCAAGCATGCCCACGTTATGGGCGGAAAAATAAGCGCTTGCATACCAGGCGTCTTTGGCAAAAGGCGTCGGGAATGTTTTGAGGGATTGCTCGAATAGCCATCCTCCCAGTGCATTGAAGATGACCATCAATCCAATGAATACGATGACGTTGGTCAGCGCCGGCGCCTTTTCAAAAGGCCGCAGTATGACCCGCTGCACAACGACGCCGATGGCAAATGAAATGGTCACTGTCAAGAGAAATGCAGACCAGTACGACATGCCGGAATTAATTAATGCCCAGGCAATGAATGTGCTGAATGTCGCCATCTCGCCCTGGGCGAAATTGATATGATGCGTCGCCTGATTGATCATCACTAGAGCCATTGCGACCAGGGCATAGATTCCCCCTGTCGCCAGGCCGGAAAAAAGTTGAAGCAGGAAAGTTTCCATCATGTCTCCATATTTCTTATATTTGATTCAATTGCCGAGGTAGGAGCGGCGCACTGCCTCGTCGCCGGAAATTATTTTAGATTCGCCCGAAGCCACTACGCGGCCAGTCTCGAGAAGGTAGGCATGATCGGCAAAGTCGAGCGCAAGGGTGGCGTTCTGCTCTACCAGTAGCATGCTGACGCGGTCTTCGAGATTGATGCGGCGCAGGATCCCGAAGATCTCCGCCACCATCAGCGGGGCGACGCCGAATGACGGTTCGTCCAGCAAGAGCAGGCGAGGGTGCAACATCAATGCCCTGCTGATGGCGAGCATCTGCTGTTCGCCGCCGGAAAGTGTGCCTGCCTGTTGCGCACGCCGCTCTTTCAGCCGCGGAAACCGTTGGTACGTCTTTTCGATATCCCGGGCGACCTCTGCTTTGTCATTCCGGGAGTAGGCGCCGATTTTCAGGTTTTCCTCGACCGACAATGCCGTGAAGGTACCCCTGCCATCGGGTACATGGGCTACCCCCATGCGGACCACATCTTCGGTGGAGCGGCCAATGATCGACTTGCCGTCTATCCTGATTTCCCCTCGGGTGCGGACCACCTGGCACAGGGCGCGCAAGGTACTGGTTTTCCCTGCGCCGTTGGCACCCAGGATGGCCGTGATTTTTCCCTGGTCGAGTTCGAGGTCAAGGCCGAACAAGACCTGGGTGCTGCCGTAATAGGCATCCAGCTTGCGGATTTCCAGGAGTTTGCTCATGCTGGGGCTCCCGCGTGGAATGGCTGAACCGGCTGAGCTGGCTGAACCGGTGTGCCGGCGGCCGCGGGGGCGCCGAGATAAGCGGCAATCACATCCGGGTTCGATTGAATCTGGGCCGGGGTTCCTTCAGCGATCTTGGCGCCGAAATTCAATACGACGATATGGTCGGAGATTCCCATTACCAATCCCATGTGATGTTCCACCAACAGGATGGTAATGCCGAGCTTGCTTTGAACCAGTCGAATCGTTTCCGTCAGATCCGCAAGCTCTTCGTGATTCAACCCCGCAGCCGGCTCATCCAGCAGGATCAGCTTGGGATCGGCAGCCAGCGCGCGGGCAAACTCGACCCGCTTCTGGATGCCGAAAGGCAGGTCGGAAACCGGCCGCTCGGCGACATCTCCCAGTCCCAGCAAGGCCAGGAGCTCATTTGCCCGCGCCATCAGGCGCGCTTCCTCCTGTGCCACGCGGCGTAGCCGCAGGGCGCTCGACAGGAATCCGGAACGCGACCGGCAGTGGGCGCCAATCATGATGTTCTGACGCACGGACAGGGTCCGAAACATGGCCAGATTTTGGAATGTACGGCCTATGCCGTACGAGGCAATGCGGTGTACCGGAAGATTGGAAATGGAATTTCCTTCAAAGAGGATGTCTCCGCTTTCGTACCGGTAGAGGCGGCTCAGGCAGTTAAACAAGGTCGTCTTCCCTGCGCCATTGGGGCCAATCAGGCCGCACACACCGCCACGCGGGACATCAAAACTGACAGAATTAAGCGCCGTGATGCCGCCAAAGCGCACCGTAATGTCTCGAACGCTGAGCAAGATTTCTCTGGTCACGACTTGACACTTTCTCATTAGTTGGTTTCATGGGCACCTGTTGCCTTTAAAACGTCACTGCGTCACGCTAACGTCTCGATCACATTGACTTTTAAATCTTTCCAACAGGCTGTACTTCATTTCGACTCCGTCGCTTGGCATCCGCAGCCATCCGGCATGCAAGCATCACTGAGCCAACGTGCAGAAAGGATGGCGGAGCCGCATTTGCATGTCATCGTCTAAAGCGACGATTCGTGACCGCCTTGACCGGGTTGTGCACAGTCCATGAGTTCTTGTTCCAAGCGCTCGACGATAGCCGCTGTCGGCTCGATCGCACGGACGTGTCCGACGCCCTGTCCGGCGCTCCACACGGTCTTCCAGGAGAAAACGTCGGTGCGAGCGTCGCCGGCAATGCTGCCATCGGGGCTGATGACGCGCGCTTGTTCCAGGCGACTGCGGATGAAGTTCGCCGGCATCCCGGACAAGGCATCGGTCTGCACGATGCCATCTGCGTCGGTGGCAAGCATGGCTTCCTTGTGTTCCGGCGGCGCCATGCTCTCGGTAGTACCGAGGAAGGCCGTTCCCATATAGCCCAGATCGGCACCCAGCACCTGCAAGGCGCGCAGATCACGCCCGCACGAGATGCTGCCGGCCACGGCAATCGGGCCGTCGAAAAATTCCCTGACGGCGGCAACGAAGGCGAACGGATTGAGCCACCCGGTATTTCCGCCGGCGCCGGCGGTCAACAGTATCAGGCCATCGGCGCCGGCGGCGACAGCATTGCGCGCATGCCGCAATGACGCGACGTCGGCCAGTACCAGCCCGCCATAGCCATGCACCCGCTCCACCACCTTGTCCGGCCGGCCAACGCTGGCAATGACGATCGGCGTCTGGTACGCGAGCACCTGTTCAAAATCCGCTTCCAGGCGCGTATTGCTTTTATGGAGGATCATGTTGGCGGCAAACGGCGCGCAATCTTTGCTTGCCGTCGCCATCCGGCTGAGCCATTCGCCGAGTATTTCCGGCGTGCGCGCATTCAGCGTGGGAAAGCTGCCGATCACGCCTGCGCGGCAGGCTTCAATGACGAGCTCGGGGCCCGATACCAAAAACATCGGGGCGGCCACGACAGGGAGTCGTAAACGTTGTCGCAGCTGCGCCCTCAGGCCTGCGCGCCCGCTAGAAAAATCCCACATTTTGCATTTCCAGTATTGATCATGATGAAAGAATCCAAATCAGCCGGCGTGGCCAGCTATTTGCCTGCCTGAATCATATGTTGCGTTCCTGCCCTTCCCAGTAGCGCTGCCGAATTGCCCGCTTCAGGATCTTCCCAGTCGCATTGCGCGGCAGCTCATCCCAGAATTCCACCGTCTTGGGCGCGCTCACGCTGCCCAATTTTTTCTTGCACAGCAAGATGACTTCATCCTCCGTCAAACTGGCCCCGGGCTGTAGCTGGATCACCGCTTTAACCGCTTCTCCCCACTTGTCGTGGGGGACGCCGACGACTGCGGCAGCGAGTACGGCGGGATGCGACAGCACCACTTGTTCGACTTCCGCCGAGTAGACATTCAAGCCGCCGCTGACAATCATGTCCTTCTTGCGGTCGACCAATACGACATAACCATCGTCATCCTTGATGCCGATATCGCCGGTGTGCATCCATCCGAAACGGTTCAGTTCTTCGGTCGCCTCAGGGTTATTCAAATACCCGGCAGAGTTACCCCAGCTACGCATGACCATTTCACCTGGTTCGTTGGGTCCAAGCAGACGACCGTTGTCGTCCATGATCTCAACCCGGCGCAGGAGGCTGCCGCGGCCGATCGACTGGAGCCGCAGCTCCCATACAGGACCGTCATCGGGGCGATGCTCTTCGGGCCGCAGAAAGGCGATCGGACCGTTGGCCTCGGACTGCCCGAACATATTCATCATCACGGGTCCGAACAGGCGAATGGCTTCCGCCACCTTGGCCGAGGCCATCGGCGCACCTGCGTATACAAATGCCTTGAGCGACGAATAATCGAAATTGGCGACGTCTGGATGCGCAAGCATCATGTAAATTACCGTCGGCGGCAGGAAAACGATTTCGATGCGTTCCCGTTCGATGGTGCGCATGATCTCGAGAATATCGACGCTGTCGTGCAGGATATGGGTTGCGCCGACGGCCGACAGGGCGAACAGGAATGTTCCGGCGAAATGGCTGACGGGCGCCACCACGAGATGACGAACACTTTCATACACGCGCAACGAATACAGCATGTCCAGGGTATAGACCATGCTTGTCATATGCGTCTGAATCACGCATTTGGGCCGTCCGGTCGTTCCGCTGGTTCCGACAATCGCCCATGCATCTTCCGGACGGCATGCGACTTCCGGCAAGCGCGAACCGGCAGGCGCCATCCAGGACGATAGCCCTGGAAAATGGGCGTCCTCGCCGTCAACACAAATGACCAGCCGGATGGCGGGACACTGCGGCACTACTTGCGCGACTTCGGCCGCATACCTGCTATGGAAAAACAAGGCTTTAACGCCGGCATCCTGCAGGTAGGCGCAATTCTGCTCAATGCCGTTGCGGCTGTTGACCTGCGCGAGCGGCGCTCCGGCCCTGAGCGCGCCATACACCGCCTCCACGCCGCGCCAGTCGTTCGGCATGTAAAAGCCGACTGCGTCGCCTGCATGTATCTCATCCCGATGCAGCGCTACGGCAATCCGGTGTGAAGTTTCATGGGCGTCAATATAGCGTCGCGCCACTTCTCCCTGTTGCAGGAAAACCCTGTGCGGATAGCATGTGGCTGTGCGGTCAAAAAAATCAATAAGGCGCATGGTGGTTCTCCGGGTGCATGAAAGGGTGGCAAGCAATCATGGATAAGCGCGCAAGCAGCAAGGCAAGCCCGCCTGCCCTTAAAAAAACAGCTGCCGAGGAGGGCAACAATGCGGCATTTACCGTCATATGTCTTCGTCGAAAGCGACGATTCGAGAAGCCGGAGGTTTCAACAGAAAAGCATTTTTTGGGAAAATCGCCCCTTTTTTGGTGCTCTTTACAGGAAATTCGTCGATTGCGACGAGCCATCTGGTGGATGAGTCGCCCCATAATCCTGACACTGCAAGGCTTATGTGAACAAGGAGGTAGGGTGCAAAAAAGCATTGAGGAAAGAATTCCGGTCATCGTCGGCATTGGAGAATGCATCGACCGCCCTGCACATGCTGCAGAAGGGCTGGAGCCATTGCGATTGATGGAACGCGCTGCGCGCAACGCAGAGCGGGATGCCGGAGCGGATGTGCTTGGCGCGGTCGATTCAGTCGATGTCGTGTGCGAGGTTTCATGGCCCTATCCGGCAGCCCCGGCCAGGCTGTGCGCACTGCTGGGGATGCATCCTCAGCGTGCCGTGTATGGCCCGATCGGCGGCGAAACGCCGCTGCGCTTCCTGCACGAAGCCGCCATCCGGATTGCAGAAGGATTGAGCGAAGTGGCGCTGGTAGTCGGGGCCGAAGCCGAATACTCGGTCGGCCTGGCGCGCAAGACGGGCGTGTCGCTGCCATGGGAAAGCAGGGACAATACGCCGATTATCCGCGGCAACCAGTTCATGCATCCGCAAGCCGTCTTGCACGGTATCGCAACGCCCTCCACGGCGTACCCGCTATTTGAAAACGCTGCCACGGCAGCCTGGAAACAGTCGCCGCGCACAGCCCAGGATGAAGCAGCCGCATTGTGGGAACGCTACGCGGCGGTGGCTGCCGAAAATCCATTTGCCTGGTTGCCCAAGGCAATTACGGCTGCGGAAATTCGCACCCCCGGGCCGGCCAACCGCATGATTGCGTTTCCCTATCCGAAGAGCATGGTGGCCAATCCGATGGTCAACCAGGGCGCCGCCGTTATCATCACCAGCCTGGCGCGGGCGCGCGCAGCAGGTGTTCCGGAGCACAAGCGGATCTATATTTTCGGCGGCGCGGCAGCCGATGAACCGCGCGATTATCTCGATCGCGCGCAACTGGACCGCTCGCATGCCCAGTCGGTGGTGCTGGAGACAGTGCTGCGCGATGTTGGCGGCGACGCCGGCGTTTTTTCGGCGGCTGAGCTTTACAGCTGTTTCCCGATCGTCCCCAAAATTGCATTGCGCATTCTGCAGGCGCCGGAACTGCTGCCGACGGTTACCGGCGGCTTGAGTTTTTTTGGCGCGCCGCTGAACAACTATATGACCCATGCAGTGGCGGCGATGGTGCGGCACCTGCGAAGCAGGCAGCGTGCGCTCGGATTATTGTATGGCAATGGCGGATTCATGTCCTACCACCACGCGCTTGTATTGACGTCAGACCCGGCCAGGGCCAACGAGCGGCTCAAGCGCGATTACCGGGTCCAGGCGGAAGCCGACGCGCGGCAGCTGCCGGCGCCTGCTGTCATCGCCGATTATGCGGGTACGGCAGTACTCGAAACATTCACCGTGATGTACGATCGTAACAGCGCGCCGGCATACGGGAGCGTCATTGCCCGCACGCCGCAAGACGAGCGCGTGTTGGCGCGCGTGCCTGGCGCTGACGCATTGGGCATCCGGAGATTGCTCGATGCCGAGCTTTCCCCGGTCGGCGCGGGCGGGCATGTCGCGCCCGCATCCGACGGCATGCTGCACTGGCGGTTTGGATAAAAGCATCAGATGCTGGTGCGGGCAGGCACGGGGACGGCCGCGTACGATGGACCATGCGCGCCGCGTGGCTAACGGATCACTCCCAGGCGGCGTGCGATTGCGACCGCCTCGGTTCTGCTATGGGCGTTCAGTTTGGCGTTGATGTTGCGCAGGTGGGTACGTACCGTACTGTCCGAAACGAAGAGTTTCTCCGCCAGCGCACTGTTGGAGTAACCGTCGGCCAACAGCACCATCATCCGGATTTCCTTTGCCGTCAGCGGTTCCACCAGGCCTTTCGGCGTGGCCGACATCGGCAGATCGGTTTCCGCGGCTTCAGTAATGACGGATTGGCCGAAGCCGTCAAGAAGACGCTGCAGATATTCGTCAAAGATGGGATCGCGCCGCTGCGAACTTTCTTCCTGCAGCTGCACGACATGCTGGCGCACCAGATGCGCAGCGCCGGCGCCTTCGTCAACAATCAGGCGGATAAAGCCTTCGGCGCAGGTGATTTTAAGCAGCTCGCTGATCTGCGCCAGGGCTGCGCGCTGGTCCCCGCTTTGCTTGAGCGCCAGCGCTCGCAGAAGCCGTAACTTGAGCACACGCCGGTGGCGCATGGCGCCGGATGCTTGGGCGATTTCCGCTTCCAGCAATGACAGCGCTTTATTTGCATCGCCACAGAAAATTTCCCAGCGTAATTCGCCCAACGCGAAATAATCAAGATCCTGCGCAGGCAGACGCAAGCGCCGCACCTGTTCCCATACTTCACGATTATTGGCGCGGTCCAACTCATCCCTGGCTGCTTGCCGATTGTTTTGCATGAGAAGCAAGCGCGAGCGTTCCAGCTTGGCGCTGGCGACAACCCGCGGCAATTTCCGTTGGTGTCCCAGGTATTCGAGTTCGGTCAGGGTTTGGAAAGCAAGATCAATGTCGCCATGGTAAGACGCAATACGCGACAACATGATGTAACCGATGATCATGTGATCGGCAAGACCGGCATCTTTTGCGAGCGGCACGTAGACATGCAGCAGGTGTTCCGCCTCTTCAAGGTCGTTCATTTCATACAGGGAGCCGGCGTACAGCACGCCGGCCCAGGCGTTGCCGCCGGTATGTGCATAGGATGCCGCGTGGGTGGCGCCGACTGCAATCCGAAAGCGCGCGGTTGCCTGCCGCAGCTGTCCCGCCTCAAGGTCGATAATGCCCTCGACTGATTCCGAATACATCTTGTTGAAGATACTGGCGCCATCTGCCTGGCTGCGGCGTGCCGCATCCAGCAGCTTGTGAGACTCATGATATTGTCCCATGATGGAAAAGATGTACGCCATTTCATTGGCCAGCACGCAATCCGGGAAGGGCTTCGAAACGGGCAGGCGCGAAAGCGCTTCCCGTCCAAGCTCAAAGGCCTCCTCGTTCCGATCCATCATCGCCAGCAGCATCGGCCGCAGCGCCAGCACATGGGTGAGCACATGCGGGTCGGTCGTTCTGGCGCATTCCGACCGTTCGAGCAATTCCATTGCATCCCAGGGGCCGCGGGTAAAACACAATGCCCAAATCCGCACCACCTGGAGCAGCGGCGAAAAGTCCAGCAGTGCTTCCGGGATCGCGTCAAACCAGCGTGTCAGCAGCCGCATCCTGCCTCCCTCCAGCAAACTTTCGGCATGCAGGGAAAGCAGGCTCAGCGCGCGTTCATAGTTTTCTCCCTCCAGAGCATGGTCGATCGCGAGGACCGGTCTGCCTTGTGATTCATACCATTGGGACGCGGTGGAATGCAATCGTGCCAACTCGGCCGGCAATTCACGTTTCAGCTGATTGCGCAGGAAGCCGGCGAACAGACTGTGGTAGCGGTAGGTGTCTTGTTCGCCTTCAATGCGAATCAGGAATATATTGGCAGCTTCCAGTTGCCTCAATATCGCAGCGCTATCGGTTTGCGGCAATAATGCATTGCACAGTGCCGGCTGAAGATAGTGCAGAATGCTCGTCTTTAACAGGAAGTCCCGCATATCGGCGGGTTGCCTGGCCAGCACATCTTCGGCCAGATATTCCGCGACAGCTTCATTTGATCCCGAGAAGCGGGCGATGAATTCCGAACCGCCTTCCCTTTTTTCAAGAGCGACCGAGGCAAGCCATAGGGCTGCGATCCATCCTTCGGTCTTGCGATACAGCTCGGAAAGATCCTCCTCCGGCAGCGACAGCAGCCGCCGTTGCCGCAGAAACTCCGCCGCTTCCTTCATTGAGAAGCGCAGCTGCCGGATGTCGATTTCCAGCAATTGCCCGCGGGCGCGCAGACGCCCCAGGCCCAGGTCAGGCAGTCCGCGCGAGCCGATGATCAACTGGCCCCGACGCGGCAGATTGTCCAGGATTTCCCGGACCAGTCGCAAGACCGTGGGGTCTTTCACCGCCTCGAAATCATCCAGGAAAAGTGCAAACGGCGACGCATGGCTAGCCAGTTTTTCAATGATCCCGAGCGCAATATCTCCCGGCGAATAATTGGCTGCCTGGGCTGCATCGAGATCGATCGGGAATTCCGGCGCCGTCATCTTCGTCACTGCCGCGGAAAGACAGGTGAGAAAGCGCGATGCATCATTGTCTGAGGCATCCAGCGTCAGCCAGGCCGTGTCAATGCCGCCGGCATCCAGTTGCAGGCGGGCTTGCACCATTGCCGTGGTCTTTCCGAAACCTGCCGGTGCCCTGACCAGGATGATCTTGACGGATGGGGACGTGCGCACCAAATCGCAAATTCCGGTCCGCATGACTTGGGACGGCGTGGTTGAAGGCGGACTTAGCTTCGAGGCAAGCAAGGCCCATGCAACATTGGCAGGATCTCTCATGAATTGGGCAAAGCGGTTGTGGACCAGAGAAGGATTGAAAATCTGAAAAAGGTACCACCGGATAAAAAGCTTGGCAAGCAAGAGTGTATGCCAAACCTCCATGGTTTGCTGTCCAGGAAAGCTATCCGCAGTTGCGATCAATGCATGTCGTTTTGGCTAGACATCGCTTGATTGGCGCCGTAATCGTCGGTTTCGACGATGCGCGCGCGCTACTCGCAGTTTACTGTTTGCTCAAAGTGAGTTTTTCTATTCGAATTCCCGGGCAAGGGCATCCGTGGGCGCTAGCGCCGCACGATCCATCGCAAAATGCGGATTCGATAATAAAAAATCTCGATACGAGTGCCAAATTTCGTTGGGAGAATCAAATGGCGGGTCCATTGCAGGGAATGAAAATAATCGAGATGGTGGGCCTTGGACCAGCGCCGTTCTGCGCCATGATGTTTGCCGACATGGGGGCGGAAGTGATCCGGATTGACCGTCCTCGTGCTGCCGACCCGGCCGCTGGCGATGCCAGCCGGTATGACATCCTGGCGCGTGGGCGGCGATCGTTGGCGATTGACCTTAAAACGCCGGGCGCGACCGAAGCTGTCCTGCAGCTGGTCGAGGGGGCGGATGCGCTCATCGAAGGGTTCCGGCCCGGCGTCATGGAGCGTCTCGGATTGGGGCCGAGCGTCTGTCAGGCGCGCAATTCCCGGCTCGTCTATGGGCGCATGACTGGATGGGGTCAGCATGGCCCGCTTGCGCATGCGGCCGGTCACGATATCAATTACATCTCGCTGTCTGGCGCGCTGCATGCAATTGGCCGCCCCGAAGAGGCGCCCGTCATACCGCTGAACTATATTGGCGACTTTGGCGGCGGCGCCATGATGCTGGCTTTTGGTGTGCTATGCGCCTTGCTGGCGGCGCGCAAAACGGGAGAAGGCCAGGTCGTTGATGCCGCCATGACCGATGGCTCCGCGCTGCTGTCGACAATGATGTATGGCTTCAAGGCTGCCGGCGAATGGAACAACCGGCGTGGCGAAAATCTGCTGGATGGCGGAGCGCATTTTTACAATACCTATGCATGTGCCGACGGCAAGTATATTTCGGTCGGCGCAATCGAGCCACAGTTTTATGCGCAGCTGATGCAGCAGTGCGGGGCGGATGATCCGGCATTCGATGCCCAGCGCGATATGCATGGCTGGCCGATGCTGCGCTATCGCCTGGCCGATGTTTTCAAGACCAAGACGCGGGTGGAGTGGTGTGCGTTAATGGAAGGAACCGATGCCTGCTTCGCACCGGTGCTTGACTGGGATGAGGCGCCGCATCATCCGCATAATCAGGCGCGCAACACCTTTGTCAACATCGACGGCATTGTACAGCCGGCACCGGCACCGCGCTTTAGTCGGACGCCTGCCGACATACCGCAACCGCCTGCGGCGATTGGGGCGCATAGCGAGGCAATCCTGCGGGACTGGGGAATCGCAGAGGAAATGATTCGCCAGCTCAAGGCTGATCAAGCGATCTAGTTTTGGCTTTTACGGTGCGCATGCGAATCAGTTGATGCCGGCTGCATTTGAAATCGTCGGTTTCGACGATGTAAGCCGATGAACACAAATTTATACTTTTTCCATTCGTGGAAAGAAAATATTTTTGGCCCTGGCAGTGAAAAACTGAAAATGATGATGACTAATGATCCCGCCCGGCATGCGCTTGAAACCTTTCTGAACCCGCGATCGGTTGCCCTGGTCGGTGCAACCGATCGATCTGGCTGGTCGCGTTCGACCTTCTGCAACCTGCAGGATTGGGGCTTCGGCGGGCGCGTTCACTTGGTCAACAAAAAAGGCGGCCAGGTGCATGGGCGGATCGCCACGGCTTCCTGCGTCGGCGTCGACGCTGCGATCGATGTCGCGCTGTTGATGGTGCCTGCCGCCGTCATCCCCGATGCGCTGGATGATATCGCCGAAGCCGGCATCGCCAACGCGATTATTCTTGCGTCGGGCTTTTCTGAGTCCGGTGCGCAGGGACAGGCGCGCCAGGCTGCGCTGATGGCGCATGCCAAAGCAAGAAAGATCCGTCTGCTTGGCCCCAATACGCTCGGTTTCCTCAATGTACGCAAGCGCGCCCCGGTGTGGACTTCCCGCTTGCCGGCGCCGCTATTGCCCGGTCATGTCGGCATCATTTCGCAAAGCGGCGCGATGGGCGGCTATATTGGGAAACTTGCGCATCAGCAAGGAGTCGGCTTGAGTTACCTGGTCGCAACCGGCAACGAGTGCGACGTCGACGTCGCGCTCGTGCTGGATTACCTGGTGTCCGATCCGCATACCAAAGTGGTCGCAATGTTTATCGAAACCATCAGGGACACTGCCGCATTTCTGGCGGCGGTTGAGCGCGCGCGCGATGCCGGCAAGCCGCTGGTAATTTTGAAGGTCGGCACCAGCGAACTCGCGGTGAAGGCCGCCCAGGCACACACAGGCGCATTGATCGGCGACGACAAGGTGTTCGATTCGGTATGCCGTGATCGCGGCTTGATCCGGGTACCGTCGCTCGAGGATATGGTCATCACGGCCGGCATGCTGGCCAGTACCGGGCGCATCAAGAATCAGCGGCTCGGTGTGATATCGATCTCCGGCGGCGCGGGTGAGATTGTCGCGGATCGGGCGGCGCTGGAAGAGGTCGAGATCGTTACATTCAGCGCCGAGACGTGTGCGCGTCTCGGCGAAATCCGCCCTGAATTTTCTGCTTGCCATAATCCGTTCGACATTACCGGCGCCGCCATTCTGGAGCCGGAACTGTTTGCGCACACCATACCGATTGTTGCGGCGGATCCCGGCGTGGGCATGCTCGCGGTTGTCCTCGACGTGCCGACCACGACCGACGATTACAACCCCATCGTGGTGAAGGCGCTCGAACATATTGGCAATGCGCTGCGTGCGACAGAGGTGCCTGCGCTGGTCGTCAATATGATCACCAAGCCGGTTACCCCGATGACCCGCGAGATTGCCGCAAAGGCAGAACTGCCCTTCATTATCGGCGGATTGAACCAGACCTTGTTTGCGATCGGCCGGGCATTCTGGTGGTCCAGCTGGATCGAGCGGCATGAACGTCAGGCAGCGACCGATGCCGCCGGTCCCGCTGCGGCATCGGTGCGGCCACATTCCGAGCGCGAGGCGCTGGCATATCTGGATAGCCAGGGTGTGTCGGTCATTCCATCGTTCTTGGCCGAGAGCCAGGATGCAGCGGTACGCGCGGCGGCGCAGATCAACTGTGCGGTGGCGCTCAAGATTGCCTCGCCCGACATCGCGCACAAGAGCGACGTCGGCGGCGTGCGCTTGAATGTGTCGGGCGCGGCTGCGGTTGCCGATGGCTTTCGCCGCATCATGGCCGATGTCGGAAATGCCGTGCCGGCAGCAAGGCTCGACGGTGTCCTGGTGTCGCCGATGCGCAGCGGCGGCATCGAGCTGTTTGTCGGCGTGACGCGCGATCCTCAATGGGGCCCGGTCATCGCGGTAGGCCTTGGCGGCATCTGGGTTGAGGCGCTGAAAGACAGCAGCTTGCGCCTTTTGCCCATTACCCCGGAAGTCGCGCTCGACATGCTCAAGGAATTGCGTGGGGCAAAGTTGTTGCAGGGATACCGGGGCGCCAGGCCGGCCGATCTGGTCGCGCTTGGCCGTACCATCGCCGGGATTGCCAATGCTGCACTTGCATTGGGCCCGGAATTGCTCGCCTTTGAAGTCAATCCGCTGCGGGTTGAGGGCGACTGCGTGGAAGCCCTCGATGCGCTGGCGGTATGGCGCGATACGGCGGGGCAAGAGCACTGACGTCGCATCTCAGTCATGGAATGATGCACGCAAACGAATCAGCATTCGGGGATACAGTAATGGGCATGGACGACATACAGGATTTGGTAGCGACTGACGGCCCGCTGAAAGTCGAGTTCATCGGCGCGCATATCTTGCTGGTCACGCTGAACCGGCCCGCAGCGCGCAATGCGATCAATGGCGCGATTGCATGCGCGCTTGAGCGTGTGGTCAGGGCAGTGAATGCCGATCCGGAGCTCAGGGTGGCAATCCTGACCGGGGCCGGCGATGGCGTGTTCTGTGCCGGCGCGGATCTGAAGGAAATCGCCGCCGGCCGGGTCGGCACACTGAAAACGGCGGACGGCGGTTTTGCCGGCTTTGTCAACGCCAGGCGAAACAAGCCCTGGATTGCCGCGGTCAACGGGCTGGCATTGGCGGGCGGCTGCGAACTCATGCTGGCATGCGACCTGGTGATCGCTGCGGAGAGCGCGGAATTTGCGTTGCCCGAGGTATCGCGCGGCCTGATCGCGCTGGCCGGAGGCTGCTATCGCCTGGTGCGCGCGCTGCCGCGCGCCGTGGCGCTGGAAATGATTCTCACCGGCGAACGGCTGGACGCGGGACGGGCTTATCATCATGGCCTGGTCAATCGCCTTGTGCGTGCCGATGCCGTATGCCAGGAAGCGATCCGCGTGGCCGAGAAAATATGCAGGAACGCTCCTGTTGCTGTTCAGGAAAGCCTGAATATTGCACGCCAAAGCCATGATTTGACGGATGAGCAATTGATTGCGCTGGGCGACAGTGCCCGCGCAAGGCTGATCAAGACCGAAGATTTCCGCGAAGGTCCGCGTGCCTTCATCGAGCGTCGCGAACCCCGCTGGACTGGACGTTAAGCGCCAGCCGAAAAAATATCGAAAAAGGAAAATAATGAGCCTGCTCGGAGACATGATCAATACACCGCTGCTGATTTCTTCGCTGCTACGGCAAGCTGCGAGTCATCATCGGCATACCGAAATAGTGTCGCGGCTTGATTCGGGCGAACACCGGACTACCTATCGCGATTGCGAGTCGCGTTCCAAACGGCTTGCCAAGGCACTGGCCAAGCTGGGGATGGTCAGCGGTGACCGGATCGGAACGCTGGCCTGGAATGACCATCGTCACCTTGAACTGTATTACGGCATATCCGGCAGCGGCCTGGTGTGCCATACCGTCAATCCGCGGCTGTTTGCGGATCAGGTTGCCTACATTATCAACCATGGCGGCGACCGGCTGGTATTCTTCGATGCCGGATTCCTGCCCCTGGTGGAAAGTATCGCCGGCCAATGCCCGGGTGTGCAAGCCTGGGTGTTGCTGGACCAGCCCGGCGCGCCAGCCACGCCTTTTCAAAAAAATCTGCTGCACTATGAAGCGCTTCTGGCAGAGCAGGACGATAGCTACGCCTGGCCGTCTTTCGACGAAAACAGCGCCTCCATGCTGTGCTACACCTCGGGCACCACCGGCGATCCGAAAGGCGTCCTCTACAGCCATCGGGCCACAGTGATCCATGCATATGTGTTCGCTTTGCCGGATTCGGCAAACCTTTCGGCCCGTGATGTGATCATGCCGGTGGTCCCCTTGTTTCACGCAAAGGCATGGGAATCACCGTATGCCGCACCCTTGGTCGGCGCAAAGCTGGTGCTGCCAGGATCGAAGCTGGACGGTGCATCCCTGTATGAATTGATGGAAAAGGAAGGCGTCACGATTTCGGTCGGGGTGCCGACCGTGTGGCTGAGTCTGCTGAATCACGTCAAGGATAACGGCTTGCGGTTTTCCAGCCTGAAGCGATTGCTGGTCGGCGGATCCTCGACGCCGCCTGCGATCGTCGCCGCCTATGCCGAACTTGGAGTTGAACTGCTGCAGGGATGGGGCATGACCGAGACCGCAGCGATCACGACTTGCACTAGCCCGCTCGCGTTGCATAAATCGCTGTCGCCGGAGGAAGTACGGCATCGGGTAAACGATAACCAGGGACGGATCGTCGCCGGCGCTGAAATGCGCATTGTCGATGACGAAAACCGGGAATTGCCATGGGATGGGGTCGCCAGCGGACATCTGCAGGTACGTGGACCATGGATCGCCGAGCGTTACTACCGCCATGCCGAGTCGGCACTGGTGGACGGCTGGCTTCCTACCGGTGATATCGCGCATATCGACGCCGACGGCTACATGAAAATTACCGATCGCAGCAAGGATGTCGTGAAGTCGGGCGGCGAATGGATTTCATCGATTGACATTGAAAACGTCGCAGCCGCCCACCCCGCGGTCCAGCTGGTTGCCTGCATTGGCGCCGCGCATCCAAAGTGGGACGAAAGGCCGCTTCTGGTCATCCTGAAGAAGCCGGGCATGGTTCTGAGCCGCGCGGAGATTCTCAAGTTTTTTGAAGGAAAGGTCGCCAAGTGGTGGGTGCCGGACGATGTCATTTTTGTCGATGAAATGCCAATGACGGCAACCGGCAAGCTATACAAACTGAAGCTGCGCGACCAATACAAGGATTATCTGCTCGAACCAGCAGAAGCAAAGGAAACGAAATGAACGATGCATTTATTTATGATCATGTGCGCAGTCCCCGTGGCAAAGGCCGCGCCACCGGCGCATTGCATGAAGTAACGCCAGTCCGGCTGGCGAGCCAGGTATTGTCGGCACTGCGGCAGCGCAACCAGTTCGACCCTGATTCAATCAGTGATGTGGGGCTCGGTGTCGTGATGCCTTTGGGCGAACAGGGCGCAGACCTCGCGCGCACAGCGGTCCTGCAAGCAGGCTATGGCGATGGCGTACCTGGCTTTCAGCTCAACCGCTTTTGCACTTCCGGACTGGACACCGTCAACATGGCTGCTGCAGCAATCATGTCCGGACAAGCTTCTGCCGGTATCGGCGGCGGCGTGGAATCCATGTCGCGCGTTGCCATCGGGTCGGATGGCGGCGCCTGCTATACCGACCCGCAAGTGACGCAACGCTTCGCGTATATTCCGAACGGCACCTGTGCCGACCTGATGGCGGCCCTGGGAGGATTTGGCCGCCAAGATATTGATGCCTATTCGGTGGAAAGCCAGCGCCGCGCAGCGCATGCCCGTGATCATGGCTATTTTGCCAAGTCGCTGACGCCGGTGCGCGACGTGCTCGGTCAGGTTTTGCTTGATCACGACGAAGCGATTCGCGCCGACACCTCGATGGAGGATCTCGCCAAGCTCAATCCAGCCTTTGCCGCGATTGGCGAAACCGGATTCGACGCCGTGGTCCTGCAACGCTATCCCCAGCTGGCATCCATCCCCCACATGCACACCAGTGGCAGTTCAAGCGGCATCGTCGATGGCGCGTGCGCCATGCTGATTGGCGATCGCGCGTTCGGTACCCGAAACGGACTCAAGCCGAGGGCGCGCATTCGCGGCTTCATGTCGATTGCCAGCGAACCGAATATGGGCCTTGGTGGTCCGATGCCGGTCACGAAGAAACTGCTTGAACGTCTGGGCATGTCGATTGCCGATATTGACCTGTTTGAAGTCAATGAAGCATTCGCTGTGGTGCCCATGACCTATATGCGGGAATTCAATATTCCACACGAACGCATCAATGTGAATGGCGGCGCCATTGCCCTTGGTCACCCGCTCGGCGCGACCGGCGCCATTCTGCTCGGCACGGTGCTGGACGAACTGGAGCGGCGCAATCTCAATACCGGTCTGGTCACCTTGTGTGCAGCGATCGGGCAAGCGACCGCGACCGTAATTGAGCGCGTCTGAAAATCATCCTTTGAACAATAAAGTCTATTCATGCGTACATTAAGCCTTGAAATCGGGACAGATGGCATTGCCCTCATCACGATCGACCTTCCTGACCGTCCCTTCAATGTATTTACCCCGGAGTTCATTGAAGATCTGGCCGCTGCCGTCGAGACGGTCATTGCCAGCGATGCGATAAAGGGCGCGGTGATTACCTCCGGCAAAACCAACTTTCTTGCCGGCGCCGATCTGAAGGAAATTGCCCAGGCTTGCGAATTGACGCAAACGACAGCGCAGGCGCCAGACCGCTTCAAAGCCGAACGCGCAACGATGCGACGCATGGAAACGGGCGGCAAGCCGTTTGCCGCAGCGATCAACGGCCTGGCGCTTGGCGGCGGCCTGGAGCTCTGTCTGGCCTGTCATTACCGGGTCATCAGTGACGATCCGAGGACGGTGGTAGGGCTGCCCGAGGTGACGGTCGGCCTGCTCCCCGGCGGCGGCGGCACACAGCGCCTGCCGCGCATGCTGGGCATTGAAAAGGCCTTGCCGCTGCTGTTGAACGGTACTTCGATCATGCCTGCGCAGGCAAAGGACCTGGGCATTGTGGATGCAAGCGTCCCGGCCGCCGATTTGATCGCGACCGCGCGCCGCTGGGTTCTGGAGAATCCGGCCGCGCAACAGCCATGGGATCGGAAAGGCTATCGTTTGCCGGGCGGTGCAGGGGCACTTGCGGCGCATGCCAACGGCAGTTTCTCGGTTGGCATGGCGGCAATTCGCAGCCGCACGCAAGGCAACTATCCAGCGCCGCTGGCAATCCTGTCGGCGGTGTACGAAGGCACCCAATTGCCGATCGACCGCGGATTGCAAGTCGAAGGAAAGTATTTTGAGACCTTGATTCGCAATCCGGTGGCGCGCAATCTGATCCGTACCATGTTCATCAACAAGCGAATGTGCGACAAGCTCGGCGGCCGCCCGCGGGATATACCGAAGAGCGCGGTGCGCAAACTCGGCGTGATCGGTGCCGGCATGATGGGAGCGGGAATCGCCTATGCCGCAGCAGGCGTCGGCATCGATGTGGTGCTGCTTGATGCGACACAGGAGAAAGCGGAAAAAGGAAGGGATTATTCTTCCGCGATTGTTGCCAAGGAAATCGAGAAAAACCGATTCACGCGCGAACAGGGCGCTTCCCTGTTGGGGCGCATTTGCGCGACCACCGACTATGCGCTGCTCGCAGACTGCGACCTGGTGATCGAAGCCGTGTTCGAGAATCGCGCCATCAAGGCCGAAGTCATCGGCAACATCGACATGGTATTAAAGGCAAGCGCTGTCATTGCTTCCAATACTTCCACCTTGCCCATTACCGGCCTGGCGCAAAACGCGCGTCGCGCCGGCCAATTCATCGGCCTGCATTTCTTTTCCCCGGTTGAGCGCATGCCGCTGGTGGAAATCATTGTCGGCAAGGAGACTTCGCCGGAAACCCTGGCCAGATCGATGGACTTTGTCGGTCAACTGCGCAAGACACCGATCGTTGTCCAGGACAGCCCCGGTTTCTATACCAGCCGCGTTTTTTGCACGTATGTCGATGAAGGCATGGCGATGCTGGAGGAGGGCGTCAATCCGGCCCTGATTGAAAATGCTGCGCGCATGTGCGGCATGGCGACCGGACCGCTGGCGGTACTGGACGAAGTCTCGCTCGACCTGCAAAAGAAAGTGATTGATCAGGCCATCGCAGATGGCCTGCCGAACAAATTCCTGCGCGTGCATGCGCAGAATGTTGTGCTGAAAATGAATGAAATCGGCCGCCTGGGACGCAAAAGCGGTGGCGGCTTCTATGACTTTCCGGTCGGCGAAAAAAAGCATTTATGGCCTGGCTTGCATCAAATCTACCCGATCAAGACCGAGCAACCCAGTCTGGATGAAGTCCGCAATCGCCTGATGTACATCCAGGCGCTGGAAACCGCGCGCTGTATCGAGGAAGGCTTGATCACGCTGCCGATGCACGCCGACCTGGGGTCGATTCTTGGACTGGGATTTCCGACCTGGAGCGGCGGCGCGCTGTCGTTTATCGAAACGGTCGGCTTGCAGAAGTTCGTCGAGGAATGCCGTCACCTGGCCGCCCGCATCGGGCCGCGCTTCGCTCCTTCAGAATGGCTGGCGGAACGGGCAAGAGGCGGGCAGAGCTTCTATCCAGCGGCCTCGGGCACCAATCTGGCAGGGATGAACAATGCATAGACTGATCTTTGATCCTGAACACGAAGCCTTTCGTGACTCGGTGCGCCGCTTCATGCAGGCAGAAGTGGCGCCCAATGTAGACCGGTGGCGGGAGCAGGGCTGCTGTGATCGCGACATCTTTCGCAAAGCCGGCGAAATCGGATTGCTGCTGATGTGGGCGGATGAGCGGTACGGAGGTGCGGGCGAACAGGATTTTCGTTACGAACAGATCGTGTACGAGGAAAACATCCGCCATGGCGATATCGGGCTTTTTTTGACGCTGCACTCGCGGATTGTTGCACCCTACCTCGAACGCTTGGGAAGCGATGAACAAAAGCGGCGTTTGCTGGCACCGGCTGCGCGCGGAGAAAAAATACTTGCCATTGCGATGACCGAACCTGGCAGCGGTTCGGATCTGGCAGGCTTGAAATCCCATGCCCAGAAATTCGACGACCACTGGCTGCTGAACGGATCCAAGACTTATGTTTCGAACGGTATCAATGCCGACATTGTCATCGTCGCCGCGCGTACCGTACCGGACTCCAGACATGGCATCGGCCTGTTCATCGTCGAGCGCGGGATGGCGGGCTTCGAACGTGGACGCAAGCTCGCCAAGATGGGCCTGGACGCGCAAGACACGGCCGAATTGTTTTTCAAGGACGTCAAGGTACCGAAGTCAAATGTGCTCGGCGACCCGGTCAAGGGATTTGCCTATCTTGCCGACGGCCTGGTCGAAGAGCGGCTGCTGGCCGCCTGCCAGTCGCTGGCGCATGCGCAGCTGGCATTTGAGCTTACCCTCGAATTCGTCAAGGAAAGACGCGCCTTCGGCAAGCCGATTGGCGCCCTGCAAAACACGCGCTTCAAGATGGCAAGGATGCGCGCGCAGCTCGATGCGCAGCAGATATGGGTTGACGCGCTGGTGATGCAGCATAATGCCGGGCAGGTGAGCGCCGAAGCCGCAGCGGCGGCGAAGCTGCTGACTTCCGAGCTGGAAGGTGCCGTCATGGATGACTGTGTGCAGTTGCATGGTGGCGCCGGCTACATGGAAGAATACCGTATCAGCCGGATGTATCGCGATGCGCGCGTTTCACGCATTTATGCTGGTACTTCCGAAATCATGCTGGAGATAATCGGGCGCTCCCTTGGCCTCGACGAGAGAAGTCAGCGCTAACGGCAATCGCATCCCATTTAAAAATTATTCAACAAGAGAGACAGCACCATGGATTTCAAAAACGCCGGCGCCGCCGGCATGGAGCTGGACAGCCCGTCAATCCAGGAACGATTGACGCGCTACCTGCTTGCCCAGACTGAAGCCGACCATTTGGCGATCACGGGAATGGCGCGCCTGTCAGGCGGCGCCATCCAGGAAAACTGGGCGCTCGATATCACGGTCAAGGGCGGGGCTTACCAGGGCCAGCAATCCTGGGTGCTGCGCACCGATGCGCCATCGGCCGTGGCGGTAAGCCTCACCCGGCCGCAGGAATTCGCCGTGCTGAGCGTTGCGCACAGCGCCGGCGTCACCGTGCCGCGGCCGCTGTGGCTGTGCCGCGAGCCGGACGTGATCGGGCGCGACTTCTTTGTCATGCAACGCATCGCCGGCATCGCCGCCGGCCACCGGCTGGTGCGCGAAGCCGAACTGGTGCCCACTCGCGCCTTGCTGGGCGAGGATTTGGGCGCCAATCTCGCGCAGCTGCATACGGTCAGGCCGCCGCAGCCTTTGCTGGATTTTCTGCCATCGCCGCATGACAACCATGCCCTGGCGACCATTGCCGGATACCGCCGCCACCTCGACGAGCTCGACGCCGCCCGGCCGACGCTGGAAGTGGGCTTGCGCTGGTGCGAATTGCATGCGCCGGCCAGCGTCCCGGCCTGTCTGATTCACCGGGACTACCGCACCGGAAACTACATGGTCGATCACGGCAGGCTGAGCGGCGTGCTCGACTGGGAATTTGCCGGCTGGGGCGAACCACTGGAAGACATCGGCTGGTTTATGGCCAGGTGCTGGCGCTTCAATGCCAACGAGCGCGAAGCCGGCGGCGTCGCCCATGTCGAGGACTTTTTACGCGGCTACCAGCGCATCTCGGGCCGCAGCTTTACGCCGGACGAACTGCGCTACTGGCAGGTGATGGCGCATCTGCGCTGGGCAGTGATTGCGCTGCAACAGGCGCAGCGTCATCTCTCCGGCAAGCAGCCGTCGCTGGAACTGGCCTTGACCGGCCGCCTGGTGGCTGATCTCGAACATGAAATCCTTAACCTGACTGCAGGGGGAGTGCGATGAGTGACCGACCGAATGGGCAGGACTTGCTGCTGACTGCGCGCGAAGAGTTGATGAAACGCCTGTTGCCTGCATTGCCGGCCGAATTGCGCTACTCGGCGCTGATGGTTGCCAATGCCATGGCGATCGCCGCGCGCGAGCTCGATGCCGGACAGTCCGGTGATTTGCGCGAGTTGGCCGGACTGCAACAGCTGTTGCCGGGAGAAGCAACAGCCGAGGCGCCAGTGGACGGCGAACTGTTGCAGCACGCCCTGACGGGTTACCGGAAAGAACTGTGCGCGCAAATCCGCGTCGGCAATTTCGACGCCGGCAAGCCGTCGCATCAGGAGCTGCTGCGGCACCTGGCGGAAAACGTAAGTCACAAGCTGACGCTCTCCAATCCCCGTCTGCTGTCATCCAGGAGCGCAAAATGAAGAAGGAAACGATGCTTGCGGCGACAAGGCGGCGCCGGCTGTACCTGGTACGGCACGGCCACGTCAGCTATTTCGACGCCAACGGCCGCCCGTTGCCCCCGCTGCATGTCGAATTGTCGTCGCAGGGTCTCAGTCAGGTGCGAAGCCTGGCGGCGGCAATGGACGAAATTCGCATCGACCGCATCATCTGCTCCGATCTCGCGCGGGCAAGGCAGACGGCGCAGATCCTGGCCGAACGGATCGGTCCGCAGCTGGCGCCGGAAGCGCGACCGGCATGGCGTGAAATTCGCGCCGGCAGGTTGCGAGAAGTGCCGGCAGAGCGGCTGGAAGCCGAACTCGCATATGCCTACGACCGCGCCGCACAAGACGATGCCGGTTTTGTCGGTGGCGAGAATTTCGCCGATTTCGCGCGGCGCATCCTGGATGCGCTGCAGGAGCTGCTCGCCGATCCGGGCTGGGACAGCGCGCTGGTGGTCAGCCACGACGCCGTCAATCGCGTGCTGCTTTGCTGGGCTGCCGGAACGGACCTCGGCGCCATGTCGGCGTTCGAGCAGGACACGGCATGCCTGAACATCGTCGATGTCGACTGGGACGGCGACCAGGCGCTGCGGCGCCTGATCCGTGCAGTCAATTTCACGGCCTACGATGCCGTGAAAACCACAGCCGACCTGACCGTGATGGAGCGGATATTTCGGGACTACCGGTCCGACGTCAAATAAAACCGAATTATTCTACAAGAGAGGAAATTCTATGGATTTCAGCATCCCCGCAGAACTGCAGGCGCTACAGGCGCGCACCCGCGCTTTCATCGCCGACGAGCTTATTCCGCTGGAGCGCGATGCGCGCTGCACGCCGCATGGGCCCAATGAGGATCTGCGCCGTGAACTTATCAACAAAGCACGCGCCGCTGGCCTGCTGTCGAGCCATGTGTCCGCCGAGTTCGGCGGCTTGGGCCTGAATCACTTCGCCAAGGCGATCGTTTTCGAGGAAGCCGGCTACTCGCCGCTGGGCCCGGTCGCGCTCAATATCGCCGCGCCTGATGAAGGCAACATGCACCTGCTGGAACAGGTTGCGTCGCCAGCCCAGAAAGAACGCTGGCTGCGCCCGCTGGCCGCGGGAAAAATTCGTTCCTGCTTTTGCATGACCGAACCGGCGCCCGGCGCCGGCGCCGATCCCGGCATGCTGATGACCAGCGCCGTCAAGGATGGCGAGGACTACCTGATCAGCGGGGAAAAATGGTTCATTACCGGCGCCGAAGGGGCCAGCTTTGCCATCATCATGGCCAAGCTGGAGAATGGCGACGCCACCATGTTTCTGGCTGACATGGATAGCCCCGGCATCACCATCGAACGTGCAATGGACTCGTTGGACACTTGCTTTCCCGGCGGACATGGCGTGGTGTCATTTGATAATTTGCGCGTGCCGGCCGAGCACATCCTCGGCGAACTTGGCCAAGGCTTCCGCTATGCGCAAGTGCGCCTGTCCCCGGCGCGGCTGACCCACTGCATGCGCTGGCTGGGCGCCGCGCGGCGGGCGCACGATGTGGCGACCGACTATGCGCGCAAGCGGCAAGCCTTCGGCAAGCCGATCGGTGCGCATGAAGGGGTTGGTTTCATGTTGGCCGACAATGAAATGGATTTGCACGCCACCCGCCTTTCTGTCTGGCATTGCGCCTGGGTGCTCGACCAGGGCGCACTTGGCAAGCATGAATCCAGCGTGGCCAAGGTCTTGTCTTCGGAAGCGATCTGGCGCGTGGTCGATCGCAGCGTGCAAATCCTCGGCGGCCAGGGCGTCACGCACGAAACCGTCGTTGCCCGCATCTTTGCTGACGTGCGCGCTTTCCGTATCTACGACGGCCCGTCCGAAGTGCACCGCTGGAGCATCGCGCGCCACATTTTGCGTGGGAACCAGCACAATGCGCATTGACCTTAACTTTGGAGAGCGAGTCCGATGAGCAGCAATAACTCCCCCTTATTCCGGCTTGAAGGCCGCCGCGCGCTCGTCACTGGCGCATCCAGCGGCCTGGGTCGCCACTTCGCGCTGACGCTGGCCAAGGCCGGCGCCGAGCTGGTGGTGGCGGCACGCCGGGCGGAAAAGCTGGCCGAACTGGTCGAGGAAATTCAGCAAACGGGCGCCACGACGCAGGCAATCAGCCTTGATGTGACCGATTCCGCGAGCGTGGCGGCGGCATTCGATGCGATCGCGGCAGGCGGCAAGGCAGTTGATATCATTGTCAACAATGCCGGCGTTACGGTCAGCAAGCCATTGCTGGAACAGAGCGAGGCTGACTGGGATCATGTCGTGGGAACCAATCTGCGCGGCAGCTGGCTGGTCAGCCAGGAAGGCGCGCGTCGTATGATCGCCGCCAAAAGCGGCGGCAGCATCGTGAACATTGCGTCGATACTGGGCGAACGCGTGGCCAATCATGTCGGGCCGTACTGTGTTTCCAAGGCCGGCTTGATTCAGGCAACCAAGTCTGCCGCGCTCGAACTGGCACGCTACGGCATCCGGGTCAATGCCATCCTGCCCGGGTATATCGTCACCGACCTCAACCGCGACTTCCTGGCCGGCGAAGCAGGCGAACGCCTGCGCATGCGGGTTCCTACCCGGCGTTTCGGCCACCCGGAGCATCTGGACGGACCGCTGCTATTGCTGGCGTCGGAAGCCGGCATCCATATCACCGGCGCCGCACTGGCGGTGGACGGCGGCCACTTGATCAGTTCATTGTGATGAACGCAGAAATCAACACCGGGGTACGATATGCCTTGAGCGGATTAAACGCCGGCGCGGCGCAGGCCAAGGCGGTCGGCATCGAGACCATGGAACGCCTGTCCGGCGGCACCGTCAATCGCAAGCAGGGGAGGATCCGGAGCGTTTTGAACGGGCCTTGTTGACCAATTTATTTCCCGCATTCCCTGATGCCAGTAACAGAAATGAACTGCGACAAGTGTTGACCGACTTGAATCGGCGGCTATGCTGGCAGATTCGCGCGGGGCATGCTGACTCGGATAGCACTCAGAGCACGGCAGTGTTTGCACATTTGCGTACCGTGCAAGCTTGAAAGTCATGGAAAGTAATCGGCGCTACCTTGGTGGGGGGTAAGTGCTCTAACAAAGAAAATGTCGCCGCAAGTCCAGCGATATCGTCACTTCAGTAATGTTTTGTAGTTTCGACTGCGCGCATTCTTTTTTGATGTTTTTCTGTACAATAAACTTGTCGAACCAAACTGAAAAGGAGTTTGTCACCTTGCATCTACCAGACCCTGTCATCGAGCGAGAACTCCTGCATACACGATCCATCATATTTAAAGGATATCGCAGAAAAGATAATCTTTGGGATATCGAAGGACATTTAACGGATGTACGGGCAAATGATGTCAATTTTCCTGGAGGTCATCGTCGCGGCGGCGATCCCATTCATGACATGTGGATGCGGCTCACAGTCGATGCCGCATGCGTGATCAGGGAGGTGCAAACATCGATGGATGCGGTCCCGTATGAAGGCACATGTGGCAATATCCAGTCGCGTTATGCATGCATCGTCGGCATGCGTGTTGGCAGCGGCTTCCGGGGGCAGATCCGTCAACTTCTGGGAGGCATAAATGGCTGCACGCACATGACCGAGTTATTGCTTTCCATGGGAACTGCAATCATCCAGACACTGGAAGGCGAAATTCCATTTTTGCAAGATGAAAAGCCTTTCGCTCTCGACGGTTGCCATGCACTTGATACCTCAGGCCGCCTTGTTGCGGAGTTCCATCCGCGCTGGTACCGGCCTGGATCCGCCACTTCCCCTGCCGAATAAAGCACGCTAGAAAGAATACCTCTACTCAAGAGCAAGGCGCTGTACAGGTTCATCAATGCATAGCGGTTGAATCTGATCTATCGATATTCTCTAGCAGAAACTCAATGGCAGTTTTATGATCGAGGATCATATGCGTTTTGATGACATTTTCTGAAGAGGTGAAAATGCGAAATGAAGTAAAAGAAGCTGTGGATTCCGTGGCTTTGTCGCGAAGCTCGATTCGTGCGTTTATTGATAAACCAGTTCCTGAAAATGAAATACTCGAGATCCTCCGCGTAGCATCAAGAGCTCCTAGTGGAACTAATATTCAGCCATGGCGCGCCTATGTTTTGCGTGGAACACCTAGGGACGAACTTGTTGATAAGGTATGCCGTGCTCATGATGCTGTCTTTGAGAATCCGTCCTGTGCTTCCGAGTACGAAGAGGAGTACGACTATTACTCCGAAAAATGGTTTGAACCATATCTGGCGCGACGTCGACAGAACGGTTATGAACTATATGGGTTATTAGGAATTGCAAAAGGCGATAAGGTTGCCATGCACGCCCAGCATCAGAGAAACTTCCGGTTTTTTGACGCCCCTGTTGGGATCATGTTTACGCTTAACAGAAATCTCGGCCGCGGCGCCATCTTAGATTACGGAATGTTCCTGCAAAACTTTATGTTAGCTGCCAAATCCCGCGGAATTGATACTTGTCCACAAGCCGCATGGAACCGGTTTGGAAAAATCATTCTTACTCATGTTGGCGCTGGTCCCGATGAAATGCTTCTCTGCGGAATGGCACTTGGATATGCTGACGCATCGGCGCCAGAAAATCGACTCGTGACGCCGCGTGAAGAGCCTACTAACTTCACAAGTTTCCTCGGCTAAGAAATTCCTGCATTTTCACCTGGTGATATGGCGCTCAATTAGAGCCGGCTTAATAGTGTTAGCGTGGCATTGGCACTTTGAGAGAAGCATCATGGACTTGGCGCAAAAATCAGACATGGAAATTTTGGCAGTCGCTGCACCCATCATGGACAAGCTGATGGATGCATCCACAGCCATCGACTACGAGAGGCACATACGGGATTTTACGGAACGTGCAAAAGGCATTCTATCGAAAGACGCATTTCAGTCGATTTGCGAGCAATACCAACGCAGCAAGGGATACTTTTCCAAGCGCGAATTCGTGGCGGTCTTCAAGCGCCCGGAGTCGGTTGCCGTTGTCTGGCGGCAGTGGTTCACAAAGGTGCCAGGCGAATTCGTGGCAGAACTCGTTTTGGTTCAACACGACGGCAGGTACTTGGTCGACCATGTGATGATCTTCTAGTTCGTGCTAACAATTCGTATACAGGCAGCTCAAGCTTCAGACCCATAAAAAATCTGCTTTGACCGAAATCATGCATCGCATGGGCGGGATCTGGCCAAGTTACCAGTCACTTCAGCTACCGTAAAAATACGGTATTCCCGTCCATCCAAATATCATTGCGCTAATAATTTCTCCTGTCTGAATAACAGGTATTCAGATTATGAATAAGGCCTTGCAACCAATAAAAAGGCCACATTTGCGCTGTTACCACAACGCAACTAATCAAAAGGAGATCTTCAGAATGCGCAGGAATTTTAAAACAATTGCCATCTCGCTTATGCTGAGTACTTTGGCGGCATCCGCACATGCCTTAACCCCTGGTAGCGGCACATGGGTCAAGGAAACCACGCTGTTCGGATTACAGGATGCCTACACTTATGTGCCAAAAAATCCTGCGCCGACCACAATTGGCAAGGGCCGGGCATTGATGCTCACGCTGCATGGTTGCGCGATGACTGCCGCCGGCAACGTGATTAACCGGAAATACAATTGGGAAGATACTGCCGAAAAATACGGCATGGTCGTGATTGCGCCGACCGTGCCTTCCGGCACGACCTCGACTCGTACCTACTCCGGCTGCTGGGACTGGTTCGGCGGCAATCATAGCCGCACGACGCGTGACGAAGCCATCTTGCTGAAGCTGATCGATGCAGTAAAAGCACGGCCGGAACTGAACATCGACCCCACCCAGATTTACGTCACTGGCTTATCCTCCGGCGGCGGCCTGGTCATCGATCTGGGCTGCGTGGCCCCCGATTATTTTGCCGGCATGGGGATCAATGCCGGACCCGCACTCTACACGCCGGCCACCGCCGGGGTGGGTTCAAAGTCGTCACGAACCCCCCAGCAAGTGGCGGACACCTGCAAGCAAATTGCCGGCAGCTATAGCACCGCGCTGCAAACGCAAATCACATCGGTCGTCAATGGTTCGACCGATGGCGTTGTCGATCCCACCCATGACTGGACCAACCGCGACGGCATGAAGATTGCCTATGGCGCCACGACCAGTGCTGGCACCTTTACCGAGGTGAAAAGCACCGGCACTTTATGGCAAGACAGTGCCAGCCGGCTTCGTGTCTCCTATATCGAAGCGACCGGCATGGGCCATGCATGGCCGGCCGGCGCCGGCGGCAGCGGTGGCGGGCTCTATGTTGACTACACTCACGTCAACTACCCAGCCTACGTCACCAAATTTTTCTTTGACAATAACCTGCGGGTGGAGCGCGGCGATCCCAAGCCTGTCGTCACGAGTTGCTCTGCCATGGTTGCCTCGCCCACGGCGACTGCTGTGACGATCAATGGCGCCGCGACCGATAACGGTGCGATCGCAAGCTATAGCGTGACCATTACTGGCCCGTCGCCCATGACCGATGATGCAGCAGGTAGCGGCGCAAGCTTCAGCAAGCAATATTCGGCGCTTGCCAATGGCAGCTATACCGCCAAGGTCGCCGCCACCGATAATGTCGGCGGAGCTTCGGATGCGCCATGCACGGCGTCGTTCCAGATCGGCCCGATTAGCCTGGTTCCGCCATCCAATGTCACTGCGCCGGCAGCATCCACCACTGCGAGCGCAATTGGCTTGATCTGGTCCAATGTCACCGGTGCCACCAGCTATACCGTCACCCGCACCGGCGGCGCGACCGGCACGGTGGTGGCGTCGGTGCCGGCGGCAAGCGGCACGACCACGGGCTTTACTGCAACGGGCCTGGCTGAACAAACGCAATATACCTTCACAGTGCAGTCAGCCAATTCGGGGAGCACCAGCGCAGCATCAACGCCATTGGCGGTGACGACCAAGCCCTCGTGGATTTGCACCGCGACTTCAGCCAGCAATTATGCGCATGTCCAGGGCGGCCGCGCGCATGTCGTCAGCGGTTATGCGCATGCCAATGGTTCCAATACCAGGATGGGCCTGAACAATATGTTCTATACCAGCACCCTGGCGCAAACTGCAGCTGCTTATTACATCGTGGGTAACTGCCCTTCACCGTAATCAGCTCTTTGTTCGGGTGATTTTCTGAAACCGGACGGGCTTGAATGACAAAAGAAGGCGGACCGTATGGTTCGCCTTTTATCATTTTCATTTTCATTTTTATCCCGCTGGCGGAGGTTCCGGACGCGCTCTTGCAACTTCCTTCTGGAAATTCCCGCCGCCTTCCATCTGGATGCTAAAGTGCTGCTGTTGCAGCGCGCCAGCATGACGCCGTTCGCGTGACGCGAAGCGCTTGCGGAGCAGGACGCTGCTACCCATTGGGAAAGAACATGCGGAAACATTTTGAACGGCACTATGCCGAGCGAATCGGCTGGTTGAGGGCCGCCGTGCTCGGCGCAAACGATGGCATCGTCTCGACGGCAAGCCTGGTGGTGGGGGTGGCCGCTGCGAATACGACGCGAGAAGATGTGCTCATCGCCGGAATGGCGGGCCTGGTAGCAGGTGCCATGTCGATGGCGGCAGGGGAGTATGTGTCAGTGAGTTCGCAGGCGGATACGGAAAAGGCCGATCTGGAACGCGAACGTCTTGAACTGGCACAGGACGATAGCTCCGAGCACCTGGAGCTTGCGACGATCTATGTCAAGCGGGGGCTTGAGCCGTCGCTTGCAAGGCAAGTCGCCGATCAGTTAATGGCGCATGATGCCCTTGCGGCGCACGCACGCGATGAACTCGGCCTCTCTGAAATGCACGGTGCCAGGCCGGTGCAGGCGGCGCTGGCTTCGGCCGCGACTTTTTCCGTGGGCGCGGCCTTGCCGCTTGCGCTGGCCTGGTTCGCATCAACAGCGTTCATGTTGCCTGCCGTGGCCGGCGGCTCGCTCCTTTTTCTGGCGCTTCTGGGCGGGCTGGCGGCTCGGGCAGGCGGCGCCAAGCTTGTCATCGGCGCTGCTCGCGTGAGCTTTTGGGGCGCCTTGGCAATGGCGGCCACAGCGCTCGTCGGGAAAATCTTTGGCGCTGTGGTGTGACCCTGACAATTTTTAATGCTGCCAGTTCTGCACGAATTTTTCGATGTCGGTTTTATCGAACCACGCGATATCCTTGTCGATTTCCGCCTGGACCAGCTTTTGCGCTTCCTTGCTGAGATTCTGCCGTAGCAGGCCGAGGAAGTGGGGCGCGGCAATTACACACAATCGGTCGAAGCGCTGCTCGCTGCGGGCCTGTTCGAGATAGTCGCCGATTTCTTTTGAAAACTGGATGTTTTCATGTTCGATCGGCGAAGTCTCGGCTTGGCCATCGTGCGTGCCGCCGAGCGTGCCCTTGGACATATTGCGCCGCTCCGGGTTGCCCGTCAGCAGTTCTTCTCCCTTTGCGTGACCAGCAGGATTGGCAAAATCCTGTACTTCCTGCAAATGATGCTCGGCATCCAGTTCTTGAAAAATCCGTACGCGACTGCTGTCGGCCGCCAGTATCCAGGTCGTTTGCATGACTTTGTCCCAGTGAAAGTGTTATCACAATTTGACTGGTTGACCATGCATTCGTTCGGACAAACCCGGGTGGAAAATCCGGCGCAGCCTTTGCGCAAAGCAGGTCCGGCGCGCAATCAGGATATCGTAAGATAAGCTTTATGCTGAATGCCTGCCAAATTTGTGCGTAAGCAAGGAGTGACCATGGCCAGTGAAGGATTCCACGAAGCGACCGATAAACTCTCTGCTGAGACGATGGACATGCACCGCGCCATTGTCTCCCTGATGGAAGAGCTGGAGGCAGTCGACTGGTATAACCAGCGGGTCGATGCCTGTACCGATACGGAATTGCGGCACATCCTCGAACATAACCGCGATGAAGAAAAGGAACATGCGTCGATGGTGCTGGAATGGATACGCCGCCATGATGCGAGTTTCGACCATGAGTTGCGCGATACCCTGTTCAAAGAGGGAAAGATCGGCGGCCAGCACGAGGATGAAGCGTAGTTGCGATTCAGCCCTGTGCCAGTGGCAGCGTGATGCGCACGGATAATCCATGCGGGCTGCGATTGCTGAGTTGCAGTTTGCCGTGGTGCCGCTTGACCAGGCGCGCCACGATCGCCAGGCCGAGGCCGGCGCCGTTGGCCTGGCCGCGGGCGGCGTCGAGCCTGGTGAACGGGCGTAGCATGCGGTCGATTTCCTGCGGCGGCACGCCCGGGCCGTCATCGGCGACCTCGATGATGGCCTGGCCGCCTTCCCGGCGGCAAGCTAGCGCGATTTTTACTAGTTCCGCTTCGTCGCGCCGGGCATAGCGGCGGGCATTTTCGATCAGGTTGTTGACGGCGCGCCGAAGGTCGATGACATGGCCCATGACCGTGATGCCCTCCTCGATGTGCGCGCTGATCTCGACGTCAGGCAGGCGCGTGCCTTCCTGCGCGGCATCATGCAGCAGCGCTGACAGGTCAGTTGCGCGCAAGCCGGCCGGGTCGTCCGGCCTGGCGTAATCGAGGAACTGGCCGATGATGGCGTCCATCTGCGCCAGGTCGGACTGCATGCCGGCGCGCGCTTCGCTGTCGAGACTGGCCATTTCCACTTCCAGCAGCATGCGCGAGATCGGCGTGCGCAAGTCGTGTGAAATGCCGGCGAGGATCAGGGCGCGGTCGGATTCGATCCGGTTCAGGTCATCGACCATCTGGTTGAAGCTGTGGTTGGCTTCGCGGATTTCACGCGGGCCCTTTTCCGGCAGTTTCTCCGGCTGCTGGCCGCGGGCGACCGCGCGGGTGGCGGCACTCAGGCGCGCCAGCGGCAGGTTGACGTAGCCGGAAATGAACAGGGCGCCGAGCAGCGCCAGCAACAGCGTTACTGCGCCCCATCCCAGCCACTGGACACCGGAGGAACGGTCGACGCGCCCGCGGTCGAGCATCAGCCAGTAATCGTCGCCGCCGATGTCGAAACTGACCCAGAAGCCGTCGACGTCATTGACGCTCCTGGCGAAGCGCGTGGTGGGGCCAAGCTTGGCGCGCACCTGTTGCTGCACCAGCGGTGCCAGGTTGCCGCCGCTGGCGGGGACGATGACGTCATCGTCTTCGAGCGGATAGACGCGCACGCCTTCATTGCTGGCCAGGTCGAACAGCAGTTCGCGCCGCAGGTCGGGCGCGGAGTGGGTCAGGGCGGCGCGCGTGATGGTGACGATCGACACCACCTGTGCGGCGATCTGGCGCGCGCGCGGGGCGCGTTCTACCGAGCGCACGCCCCACACCCAGGTGGCCATGCTGACCGTGATCAGCAGCGCGAGCAGGATGAAGGTGCGCCAGAACAGGCCGCTCTTCAGCCAGGATAGACGTTTGGCAAGCAGGGACATGGATGCGGACGGACTGAAATGCAGGCCAGGCGCGCCGCCTAGCGCGGCTGGCCTTCCGGAATGAATACGTATCCTAGGCCCCAGACCGTCTGAATGTAGAGCGGGTTGGACGGGTCCGGCTCGATCAGCTTGCGCAGGCGCGAGATTTGCACATCCAGGCTGCGGTCGAACACTTCATATTCGCGTCCGCGCGCCAGTTCCATCAGTTTTTCGCGCGACAATGGCTGGCGCGCATGGCGGGCGAATACCTTCAGCACGGAAAACTCGCCAGTCGTCAGCGATACCGACTCGCCATTTTTTTTCAGGGTGCGGGTGCCCAGGTCCAGTACGAAATCGCCGAATTCGAACACTTGCGGCTTTTCCGACGGGGCGCCCGGCGCTTCATCGGCGCCCTTGCGGCGCATTACCGCATTGATGCGCGCCACCAGTTCGCGCGGATTAAAGGGCTTGGGCAGGTAGTCGTCGGCGCCCATTTCCAGGCCGATGATGCGATCCACGTCCTCGCCCTTGGCGGTCAGCATGATGATCGGGGTCTGGTCGCCGGCGCCGCGCAGGCGGCGGCAGATCGACAGGCCATCTTCGCCCGGCAGCATGAGGTCGAGGATCAGCATGTCGTAGCGCTCGCGCAGCCACAGTTTGTTCATGGCCTGGGCGTTTTCGGCGGTAACGACCTGGAAACCTTGCTCGGTCAAATAGCGACGCAGCAGGTCGCGCAGGCGCAGGTCGTCATCGACCACCAGCACCCGGGTTTGGGGGGCGGCGGTGTTGGCAGTGGCAGTGGTATTTGTCGTATTCATGCTGCTATGGTAACGTCCGTATTCTGTTTGGCAATAGATGGGCGGGCAGGCATTACAAACTGTTACACACTTTACCAAACCCCTCCTTATGGGGGAATGGGAAGCGGCATACACTTGCGTCATAGGGAAATGCGGCCTTGTGAGCGCGTATGTCTGTAGTTTGTACCTTGCCGGAGCTTCTGGAAAGAAAATTTTATGAAAATGGCACTCGGGAAATTGAGCTTGATGGCATTGCTGGCGGTGGGCATGACGGCGGCGCTTGCGCGCCCGGCTCACGACTGGCACAGCAGCGAAGCGGCCCGGCTCGAGCGTCAGCTGGAATGGGCGCAGGCTTCGCAGGCGCGTCGTGGCGATGATGGGCAGCAACAATTTGAGCGTCGCGGTGGCGGCGATGGCCGCGAGGGGCGTGATAATGGCCAGTTCCGCAACGCTCCGCAGCAGCAGGGCGGTTACGGGCAGGCGCCGCCGCAAGATGATGGCCGGCGCGGTGGACGCATGTCGCCGGAGGAGCGCCGCGAGTTGCGGCGCCAGATCGATGAAGCCGGGCGCAACATCTATGCGCCCCGGGGGCGTTGACTGAAGACTTGCTTTACTGAACGATCAAAGGGGCGAGAGAATCGCCCCTTTTTCGTTTAGTTTCGGCCGCAGCTGACGCTGCTTAACTTGCTGCGCAAGTTAGCCTTCACTGAAACTCCGTTTTCAGTCCAGGGCTTTGATCAGCATGCTGGTTGCAACCACGACCAGGATGGCGGCAAAGCCGATCCGTACCTGAGGTCCCGCGACATGCCGGGAAAGCAGGCGTCCGCCGACCATGCCAAGCGCAATGGCGCCGGCAAAGGCGGCGGTAATCTCGAATGGCAGCACTGCGCCGTGGCGAAGGGCGCTAACGACGCCGCCAGCGCTGATCAGCGCGGTGACCATCAGCGCCGTGGCAACTACGCCATGCATGGAGATGTTCGTGAAACGCTGCAGCAGCGGCACCATCACAAAAGCACCGCCGACGCCGAGCAGCCCGGCCAGAAAGCCGGTGAGTGCCCCGATCGATCCCAGCAGCGAGGCGGTGGGCCAGTTCCAGTGGAAGCGGCCGGTTTCGGGGTTGATCCAGCCAGCTTTGCGCGGCGCAATCGCATCATCCGATTCCATGCTCTTCATTTGCAGTTGCCGTGCGGCGGAGAGCAGCATGACCATGGCAAACAGGACGAGCAGCCATGTCTGCGGCAGTACTTGCGCCAGACGGATGCCCAAAGGCGTCAACAGCGTGCCGGCTGCGGCCATCAGCAGCGCCGCCTTGTAGCGCACCAGGCCTTGGCGCAAGCCTTCGATGGTGCCGATGCCGGCACCGATCGCGACCGCAACCAGCGCCACCGGCGCGGCCTGCTGCATGCTCCAGCCGAGACTGAAGACCAGCGCCGGCACCGACAGGATGGCGCCGCCGGCGCCAGTCAGGCCGAGCACGGCGCCGATGAATATGCCCAGGATCAACGTGAGGGTCATGGTCCGGCGTGCCTCAGGCTGCGGCTTTGCCGGCACAGGTGCGGACACGTGCGCATGGTGATTAAAGCCCCTTCAGCATCGCCTTGATGCCGCGAATCGCCTGGCGGATGCGCGCTTCGTTCTCGATCAGCGCCATGCGCACATATTCGTCGCCATATTCGCCGAAGCCGATCCCGGGCGACACGCAGACCTTGGCTTTTTCCAGCAGCAGCCTGGAGAACTCCAGCGAACCGAGGTGGCGGTACTGTTCAGGGATGCGCGCCCAGATGTACATCGAGGCCTTGGGCTTGTCGACCATCCAGCCGGCTTCATGCAAGCCCTTGACCAGCACGTCGCGGCGGCGCTGGTATTGCGCACGGATTTCTTCCACACAGCCCTGGTCGCCTTCGAGCGCGGCGATCGCGGCGACCTGCACCGGCGTGAAACTGCCATAGTCGTGGTAGCTCTTGATGCGCGCCAGCGCCGCCACCAGTTCGCGGTTGCCGACCATGAAGCCGATGCGCCAGCCCGCCATGTTGTAGCTCTTGGACATGGTGAAGAATTCCACGGCGACGTCGCGCGCGCCCGGCACCTGCATGATCGACGGCGCCTTCCAGCCGTCATAGACGATATCGGCATAGGCCAGGTCGTGCACCACCAGGATGTCGTGCTCCCTGGCCAGTTTGACGACGCGCTCGAAAAAGTCGAGCTCGACGCATTGCGCGGTCGGGTTGGACGGAAAGCCCAACACCATCATCTTCGGCTTCGGATAGCTTTCGCGGATCGCCCGTTCCAGCTCGGCGAAGAAATCCACGTCCGGGCTCATGCGCACCGAACGGATATCGGCACCGGCGATCACCGCGCCCCAGATATGGATCGGATAACTCGGGTTGGGCACCAGCACGGTGTCGCCGCGATCGAGCGTGGCCAGCATCAGGTGGGCCAGCCCTTCCTTGGAACCGATGGTGACGATCGCTTCGCTGTCGGGATCGATCTCGACATCGTAGCGCTCCTTGTACCAGTGCGAGATCGCCCGGCGCAGGCGCGGAATGCCTTTGGAGGCCGAATAGCCGTGCGTGTCGGGGCGCTTGACGGTATCGATCAGCTTGTCGACGATGTGTTGCGGCGTGGGGCCGTCGGGATTGCCCATCGAGAGGTCGATGATATCTTCGCCGCGCCGGCGCGCCGCCATCTTGAGCTCGGCCGTGATGTTGAAAACGTAGGGGGGAAGGCGATTGATGCGCGCAAAGCTGCGCGGCTTCTGGGATTGAGCCATGCATTGTTCTCCGTAAGCGCCCGGAACCGTCCGAGCGACGTTGGAACGAGTGTTCCCTTGCGGGATGTTCCGCGGACGATTCTAGCGAAGAACTGTGGCGCGGGCAATGGCGATATTCAGGGCGCGCGGCAATCATGCAACGCGGCCAATTTCGGCCTATGGGCAATTGCCGCGTTGATATTCGTTAATTCGGCACTTCGCCGGTCATGAAAGAATGCATGTGGCGAACAGGCAGCGCGGGCAATCCATGCCCTGCCGCCCATCCGTGCCGGGAGTGACCTGACCATGACTTCGAAGCTGTCTTTTATTGCCAATCTGGCGGCCCGCTGGCTTTCGTCCCTAAGCCTGGCGCGTTTCGGGGTGGGAGCTGTGCTGGCGGCAACGCTTGGCGTCGCCAGCGCGGAGAAACCCTACAGCTATTTCGTCACGCCCGAAGGTGGCGGCGGGCCGGCGGAGGAGGCGAAAATTGCGCCGCCATCCACTTCGTCGATCGTGCTGATGGGCGGCGGTCTCGATGTCGACGAGGCATTTCGCTGGATGATTGCCAGGGCCGGCATCAAGCCGGGGACGGGCGGACGCTTTGTCGTGATCCGCGCCACGGGCACCGACGCTTACGATCCATATATTTACTATAGCGATGCGAACCTGACGACATCGAAAACCATCGCGGATCAATGGGTCGGCGGCGCATCGCTCGGACTGACTTCGGTTGAAACCCTGGTGATCCCCAGCGTTGCCGCAGCAAACGATGCCTTTGTCAACGCCGTGGTAGGCAAGGCCAACGCCGTCTTCATTGCGGGCGGGGACCAGAGCGATTACATCAGGTTTTGGAAGGGAACGAGGCTGGATGGGACGCTGCAGGAGTTGATGCGAAACAACGTGCCGATTGGTGGCACCAGCGCCGGGCTGGCCGTCCTCGGGCAGTTCGACTTTGCCGCATTCAAGGGAACGGTCAGCTCGGCCCAGGCATTGTCCGACCCCTACAATAAATACATGACGCTGGATCCCAACCCATTGAGCCTGACGGCGGGATTCCTCGCCTCGCCATCCCTGGCGAACACGATACTGGACTCGCATCTCGACAGCCGGGATCGCATGGGGCGGCTGATCGCACTCCTTGCACGGCTGGTTGCGCCGGTTTCCAGCTTCGGTTGCCCGGGAGGGATACTCGCGGCGGGCACAAGCAATGTTGGCGCCGCGCGCGGCATCGGTGTGGGCGTCGAAACCGCCTTGCTGGTGCAGGGGAACAAAGGCAGCAACGCCGTTACTGCGCGCCGGGTGACGAATCCGTCCACGACGACACAGAGCGCCGTCTATTTCGTCCGGCCGCTCATTCCGCCAAGCGTGTGCGCGCCGGGGCAGCCCTTGACCATGCTGAATGTCGAGATCAAGAAGCTGGCGGACTCCAATACCGTTTTCAACCTGTCGGACTGGTCTGGCGTGCCAGGCTACCACGTCGACGCCTATGCCGGCGCGTTGACCTCTTCCCCGTATTGAAATTCGGCCAGTTCACGGTTCTTGCAATCCTGCGAGGCTACTCGACAATCTTGCCGCGCAGGGATTTCACCCTGCCGTGGATGAGTTTTCCTTCCACGCGCTTTAGCTGTGAGCTGCGCGTCGGCCTGGTCGGCTTGCGTACCGGCGGCAGCGCCGACACGCTCTCGACGAGCTCCTGCAGGCGCTGCAAGGCGTCGGCCTTGTTTTTTTCCAGGCTGCGCGACTGTTGCGCCTTGATCACCACCACGCCGTCCCTGGTGATGCGCTGGTCATTCAGTTTGCGCAGCCGTTCCTTGTAATGCTCTGGCAGCGAAGAGGCGCCGATGTCGAAGCGCAGGTGCACGGCGCAGGAAACCTTGTTGACGTTCTGCCCGCCCGGCCCTTGTGCGCGGATCTGGCTGAATTCGATTTCATTTTCCGGGATGGCGATAGGGTGGGAGAGCGACATGGATCCATTTTACTGCTTCGGCGGCTGGCGCCGGGCGGCGAGTTCGGCCGTCAATTGCATGAATTGCCGGTACAGTTCGCCATGCGCCGGGTTGGCCGCCGTCACCGCGTGCCACTGTGCGTTGGCGGTGGCCATATCCCCGCGCGCAATCGGTCCGGTCAGCGCCGCTTCCGGGCCCATCCGGAAAACATTTTCCATCGTTTCACGTACCAGCGGCGCCATCATCTGCAAGGCGACATCGGGCGCGATGCCGGCGCGGCCATACGATTGCGTGGCGACGTCCAGCAGGGTCACCAGGTAGTTGCTGGCAAAGACGGCGGCGGCATGGTAGTGGATTTTCGCGTCAGCCTGGAGCGGCACCAGTTGCGCACCGATGGCGCTGAAGGCCTGGTCTAGCACCGCCAATGCGCGCTGGTCGCCTTCCATGCCGCACCAGGTGCCGGCGAAATCCTGCACCACTCGCTCCGGCGCGGCAAAACTGCGGATCGGATGGATGGAAGCAGTGGCAGCGCCCTGGTCGATTGCCGGCCGCAGCGCAGAGGAGGGCAGTGCGCCGCTGCAGTGGAACACGATGGCGTCGGCCGACAGCAGGCCGGTCTGCGCCAGCGCCGCGCAACTGGCCACGATCTGGTCGTCGGGGGTGGCAATCAGATAGACATCGGCGGCTTGCAGGCTGGCGTAATCGCTGATTGGCTGGCCGGCGCCGATGAAGGCTGTGGCGCGCCGGGCGCTTGCCGGCGACTGGTTGAGCACGTCTTGCAAGCGGAATGCCTGGTGCTGGGTCCACAACTTGCCGAGGGCTTTGCCGACACGTCCGGCGCCGATGATGGTGAGTGTTTTTTGCAAGGGAAGTCTGGCCTTATTTGTCCTGATTCATGTCCTGATCCATGCTTGCAGCAGTGGGGCTTGGGCGCAATTCAGGGGTGTTGAATCGTTGTGCATCAAGTCAGCGCAAATAAGGAGGATTGTCAGGATTGTATCAATTTTATAGCTTGATTACTGGAAACCAGAACGAACTTCGCGCAGCTTTATCTAATGAAAAAATGGGTACAAGAAACCGGCAAGGCCGGGCAGGAGGGAGCAATCACATGTTTGAATAAGAGGGAATCTTATGAAAACCATGCAGAGTCTTTCATTACATATTGGTGCTATGGCACTACTGTTGGGATTGAGTGCCTGTTCCGGCATGTCGACGTAGGACCGCAATACGGTCATCGGCGCTGGTGCTGTGGGTGGCTCCGTGTTAACGGGGGGCAGCACCGGCGGTACCATCGGCGGTGCTGCAGTTGGCGGCATCATCGGTCACGAAATCAGCAAACCCAAGAAATGAGGGCCAACGATCGCCGAGAATAAGCAGGGAACAAAGCGCTTGGGCAGGCGCTCGCTGTTACGCGCTGTTACGCGCTGTTGCGCGCTGTTGCGTACTGTTGCGTACTGTTACGCGGATGCCTGCTCGAGCGCTTCCTGCTGTTCCAGCCACTCCCCTTCGAGCTGTTCCAGTTCCTTGGCGTAATACGCCTGGTCGGTTAGCAGGACTTTCAACTCCTTTTTCTTGGCGACGTCGTAGATTTCCGGATCCGCCAGTTTTTCATCGACAGCCGCCTTTTGCGCGGTACGCTTGGCGATCTGCTCTTCCAGCTTTTTCAGCTTGGACTCGATCGGCTTTTTCAGGGCGGCGAGACGCTGGCGGTCTTCCGCTTCGGCACGCTTCTGTTCGCGCTTGTCGACGCTGGACGCCGCCGGTGCCGTAGTTGCTACCGGCGAGGCAATCTTTGCCGTGCTGCTGGCGGGCGGTAGTGCTGCCGCTTTTGCCTTGTCCTTGTTGGCGCTGGCAAGCTTGGTCTTGAACAGCCAGTCCTTGTAATCGTCGAGGTCGCCATCGAAGGGCTGCAGCTGGCCGTCGGCGACAATGATGAACTGGTCGGTGGTGGCGCGCAGCAGATGGCGATCATGCGACACCACCATCAGGGTACCCTCGAATTGCGCCAGCGCTTCAGTCAGGGCTTCGCGCGTTTCCAGGTCCAGATGGTTGGTCGGTTCATCCAGCAGCAGCAGGTTGGGCCGTTGCCAGACGATCAGCGCCAGCGCCAGGCGGGCCTTTTCACCGCCGGAAAAGGGCGCGATCTTGGCCGTCACCATGTCGCCCGGGAAGTTGAAGCTGCCGAGAAAATTACGTAATTCCTGTTCGCGCGTGGTCGGCGCGATCTTGACCAGATGCCACAGCGGCGATTCGTCATGGCGCAGCATTTCGACCTGGTGTTGCGCGAAGTAGCCGATGTTCAAGCCCTTGCCGAGATGCGCTTCACCGGTCAGTGGCGCCAGCTCGCCGGCAATGGTCTTGATCAGCGTCGATTTGCCGGCGCCGTTGACGCCCAGGAGACCGATGCGCTGGCCGATCTGCAGCGAGAAATTGATGCCGGAGACGATGGTCTTTTCGGTGACGCTGTAGTCTTTCTCGCTTTCGATGCGGTAGCCGGCGTTGACATCTTCCATCACCAGGAGCGGGTTCGGCGCGGAGAGCGGCTCGCGGAATTCGAATGAGAATTCGGCGGCGGCGCGCAGCGGCGCGGTTTCTTCCATGCGGGCCAGTGCCTTGACGCGGCTTTGCGCCTGCTTGGCCTTGCTGGCCTTGGCCTTGAAGCGTTCGATGAATGATTCAAGGTGGGCACGCTGGCGTGCCTGCTTTTCCATCATGCCTTGCGCCAGGATCATTTGCGCTGCGCGCTGGCGCTCGAAGGCGGAGTAATTGCCAGAGTAGCGCTTCAACTTGCGCTCGTCGATATGCACGATGACATTCACCACACCATCGAGAAAATCACGATCATGGGAGATGATGACGAGGGTGCCGGCATAGCGCTTCAACCAGTCTTCCAGCCAGATGATGGCGTCGAGATCCAGATGGTTGGTCGGCTCGTCCAGCAGCAGCAGGTCGGACGGGCACATCAGCGCCTGCGCAAGATTGAGGCGCATGCGCCAGCCGCCGGAAAAACTGGCGACGGGTTGCTCCATCTGTGGCATCGAAAAGCCCAGGCCCAGCAGCAGCTGCTCGGCGCGCGAGCGCACCGTGTAGGCGTCGGCATCGGCCAGCGAACTGTACAGCTCGCCGATCAGGGTGCCGTTGTCGGCACTTTCCGGCTGGCTTTCCAGGTAGGCCAGTTCGTCCTCGAGGCGGCGCAGGGTGGTGTCGCCGTCGATCGCATACTCGATGGCGGGGCGGTCGAGCGCCGGGGTTTCCTGGGCGACGTAGGCGACGCGCCACTTGGCCGGGTAATCGATTTCACCCTGGTCGGCGTGCAGTTCGCCGCGCAGCATGGCGAACAGGCTGGATTTGCCGGCGCCGTTGGAGCCGATCAGGCCGATCTTGTCGCCCGGGTTGAGGGTAACGTCGGCGGATTCGAACAGCGGCTTGATGCCGCGCATGAGACTGACTTGCTGAAAACGGATCATTTCTTTTTCTTTGCTTGCAATTGTTCCCTGGTCACCAGGAACACCATATCGTCGCCCGCCGAGGTGGACAGCCAGGTCAGTTCGAGGTCGGGAAAGGCGGCTTCGGCATGCGCGCGCTCGTTGCCGATTTCGACCACCAGGATGCCTTGTGGTTTCAGGCGTTCGGCGGCACCGGCGACAATGATGCGCACCAGGTCCATGCCATCGGCGCCGCCAGCCAGGGCGATCTGCGGCTCGCGCATGTATTCGCCCGGCAGCCTGGTCATCGATTCGGCGTTCACGTAGGGCGGATTGCTGACGATGATGTCGTATAGCTTTTCCGGCAACTTGGTGTACAGGTCGGATTCAAGCAGCGTGATGCGCTCCTGCAATTCGTAATCGCCGATATTGCGCTGTGCCACCGCCAGCGCGTCGGGCGAGATATCGACTGCATCGACGTGGGCGTTGTGGAAGGCGTCGGCCAGCATGACGGGCAGGCAGCCGGAGCCGGTGCACAGGTCGAGGATGTCGGTGACTTCATGCGGTACGGCGACCCACGGCGAAAAATAATCGGGGATCAGTTCGGCGATGAAGGAACGCGGCACGATGACGCGCTCGTCGACATAGAAGCGGTAGTCGCCGAGCCAGGCTTCGTGGGTGATGTAGGCGGCCGGCAGGCGTTCGGTGGCGCGCTGCTCGATGACACGGATGGCGTTGGCGACTTCCTCCGGCAGCAGGCGCGCATCGAGGAAGGGATCGAGCTTGTCAAGCGGCAGCTTAAGCGTATGCAACAGCAAGTAGGCGGCTTCGTCGAAGGCATTGCTGCTGCCGTGTCCAAAAAACAGGCCGGCATCGTTGAAGCGGCTGACCGCATAGCGCAGCAGGTCGCGCAGGGTGGAAAAATCGTTCGGTGTCATTGAGATAATTACTTCAAAATAGCGTCAAGCACGCAGGATACTGCGAAAAGCAAAGCAGGGCGCATCGCGATGCGCCGCAAGAATGGCGTGGCAGGCCGGCGACTTTACAGCAAAAGGTTTTCCAGCGTCTTGCGGTAGATATTCTTTAGCGGATCGATATAGCGCAATTCGATATGCTCGTCGATCTTGTGGATGCTGCCGTTGGGCGGGCCGCATTCGATGACTTGCGGGCAGATTTGCGCGATGAAGCGGCCATCCGAAGTGCCGCCGGTGGTCGACAGCTCGGTTTCCAGGCCGGTTTCATCGCGGATGGCGCGCGCCAGGGCGTCGCTCAGTTCGCCGCGCGGCGTCAGGAAGGGCAGGCCGCCGACGGTCCATTGCAGGCTGTATTCCAGGCCGTGCCTGTCGAGGATGGCATGCACGCGTTGTTGCAGGCCTTCTACCGTGCTGGCGGTGGAAAAACGGAAATTGAAATCCACCATCACTTCGCCGGGAATGACATTGGTGGCGCCCGTGCCGGCGTGGATGTTGGACATTTGCCAGGAAGTCGGCGTGTAGTACTCGTTGCCGTCGTCCCATTTTTCGGCGGCCAGCGCGGCCAGCGCCGGCGCGGCCTGGTGGATCGGGTTGCGCGCCAGGTGCGGGTAGGCGATGTGGCCCTGGATGCCCTTGATGAGCAGCTTGCCGGACATGCTGCCGCGCCGGCCGTTCTTGATCATGTCGCCCAGCTGGTCGACCGCGGTCGGTTCGCCGACGATGCAGTAGTCGAGCTGTTCGCCGCGTGCCTTGAGCTGCTCGCAGACCACCACGGTGCCATCGGTGGCCGGACCTTCCTCGTCGCTGGTGATCAGAAAGCCGATCGATCCCTTGTGGTCGGGATGCGCCTGTGTGAACTCCTCGACGGCGATCACCATGGCCGCAATCGAGGTCTTCATGTCGGCGGCGCCGCGGCCGTACAGCTTGCCGTCGCGATGGGTTGGCGTAAACGGATGGGATTGCCACTGTTCCAGCGGGCCGGTCGGCACCACGTCGGTGTGGCCGGCGAAGACCAGCAGCGGTTGCGCGGTGCCGCGGCGCGCCCACAGGTTGGTGACACCGCCGGAAGCGATGGTCTCGCAGCGGAAGCCCAGCGGGGACAGCAGTTCAGCCAGGCGATCCTGGCAGCCCTTGTCTTCCGGAGTAACGGAGGAGAGGGCGATCAATTCTTCGGTCAGGGCGAGCGTTTTGCTCATAAGATCAGGGTTTCTCGAAAATGTGTTGATAGCTGGCGTCGGCAAAGCCGACATGGGTGCGGCCGTCCTTGACCAGCACCGGGCGCTTGACGATGGAAGGCGCTTCCAGCATCAGCGTGGTGGCGCTGGCGGCATCGAAGATGGACTCCTTGCGGGCCTCGTCCAGGCCGCGCCAGGTCGTGCCCTTGCGGTTGACCAGCACATCCCAGGCGACATCCCTGAGCCAGCCGGAGACCAGCGCTTCGCTGATGCCTGCTTTTTTGAAGTCGTGGAAGACGTAGGGAATGCCGCGCGCATCCAGCCAGGTGCGGGCTTTCTTGACCGTGTCGCAATTGGGGATGCCGTAGAGGGTAATGCTCATGGGGGTAATGCTCATGGTTTCAGACGTTCAGCGTGAATTCGGTGAAGTTGGCGCCATCGTCCTTCTGCTCTTCCTTTTGCATGCTCTTGTCGGAGGCTTCGTTGTTCAGCAGCCAGTACAGGTTGGTGGCGGAATCGGCGTAGGCGAGGGCATCGTCCTGGCTGACCAGGCCTTCCTTGATCAGTCCCAGCAGCGCCTGCTCGAAGGTTTGCGAGCCGGGCGACATGCTCTTCTCCATCGCTTCCTTGATCTGGCCGATTTCGCCGTCCTCGATCAGCTCGGCGATGTGCCGGGTGTTCATCAACACTTCGACTGCGGGGAGTCGCTTGCCATTGGTGGCAGGTACCAGCCGTTGCGAAACGATCGCCAGGATGGTCGATGCCAGGTCCTGCAGCATGGCCTGGCGTGTTTCCAGCGGGAAGAAGCCGATGATGCGGTTAAGCGCCCGGTAGCTGTTATTGGCATGCAGCGTGGTCACCACCAGGTGGCCGGACTGCGCATAGGCCAGCGCCGCCGACATGGTTTCCTTGTCGCGGATTTCGCCGATCAGGATGCAGTCCGGCGCCTGGCGCAGGGCATTTTTCAAGGCAATGTTCAGGTTGTTCGAATCGACGCCGATCTCACGCTGGTTGACGATGGACTTCTTGTTCTTGAACAGGAATTCGATCGGGTCTTCCAGCGTCAGGATATGGCCCGCCATGGCATTGTTGCGATGGTCCAGCATCGAGGCAATCGTCGTCGATTTGCCCGAGCCGGTGGCGCCCACCACCAGGATCAGGCCGCGCTTTTGCTTGATGATGTCGGCCAGCACCGGCGGCAGGTGCAGCGTTTCCAGTTCGGGAATCGTGCCGGGAATGTAGCGGAACACCGCCGAAATGGTGCCGCGCTGGCGGAAGGCCGACAGCCGGAAGCTGCCGACACCCGGCACCGGAATGCCCAGGTTCAGTTCATTGTTCTTGTCGAGTTCGTCGAGCTGCGAAGGCGCAAGCACCTCCGCCAGCAGCGACATGATCGCGCCATTGTCGATTTTTTGCTGGTTGATCGGAATCAGGTTGCCGTTGATTTTCAGCTGGATCGGCGAATTCACCGCCATGAACATGTCGGAGGCGGATTTTTCCTGCATCAACTGAAACAAGCGATCCATTGCCATGGTTGTTCTCCCTGGTGGTTTTATTTATTCAACGGCAGACTGCTGATCCGGATAAAAAAGAAGCAAATTACGCGTCGCGCAGCAATTCGTTGATGCCGGTCTTGGCGCGGGTCTTGGCGTCGACGCGCTTGACGATGACGGCGCAATACAGGCTGTACTTGCCATCGGCCGAGGGCAGGCTGCCGGAGACCACCACCGAGCCGGACGGCACGCGGCCATAGCTGACTTCGCCGGTGGCGCGGTCATAGATCTTGGTGGACTGGCCGATGTACACGCCCATCGAGATCACCGAGTTTTCCTCGACGATGACGCCTTCGACGATTTCCGAGCGCGCGCCGATGAAGCAGTTGTCTTCGATGATGGTCGGGTTGGCTTGCATCGGTTCAAGCACGCCGCCGATGCCGACGCCGCCGGACAGGTGGACGTTCTTGCCGATCTGCGCGCAGGAGCCGACGGTGGCCCAGGTATCGACCATCGCGCCTTCATCGACGTAGGCGCCGATGTTGACGTAGGAAGGCATCAGCACGACGTTCTTGCCGATGAAGCTGCCGCGGCGGGCGACCGCCGGCGGTACCACGCGGAAGCCGCCCTTGGCGAAGTCTTCGGCGGTGTAGTTGGCAAACTTGGTCGGTACCTTGTCGTAGAACTGCATCGAGTTTGCACCATTCGCGCCGGCCGGCATCGGCACATTGTCTTCCAGGCGGAACGACAGCAGCACGGCTTTCTTGATCCACTGGTTGACGTTCCAGGCGCCGTCAATTTTTTCGGCGACGCGCAGAGAACCCTGGTCGAGTTCACCCAACACGTGGGCGACGGCGTCGCGCACTTCGGCAGGGGCGGATTTCGGAGAGAAATTGGCGCGGTCTTCCCAGGCTTGATCGATAATTTTTTGCAGTTGCTGAGTCATGTTGGTATCTGTCTTGTTCAATGGTGGAAAAATCAGTGTGCCGCCAGCTTGCGGGTGAATTCGACGATGCGCTGCGCGGCTTCCAGGCATTCCGCAGTTTCGGCGACCAGCGCCATGCGGATGCGGTTTTGTCCCGGGTTGATGCCGTGCGCCTCGCGCGCCAGATAGCTACCAGGCAGGACCGTCACATTATATTCGGCATACAGGCGTTTGGCGAAGTCGACGTCCGAGATCGCCGCCAGCTTGTCCACCTTCGCCCAAAGGTAGAAGCCGGCATCCGGCAGGGCGACGTCGAGAACTTCCGCCAGCAGCGGAGTGACTTCGCGGAACTTCTGGATGTACTTGGCGCGGTTTTCCTGTACGTGCGTCTCGTCGCCCCAGGCGACTGCCGATGCCGACTGGATCGCCGGCCCCATGGCGCTGCCGTGGTAGGTACGGTACAGCAGGAATTTCTTGAGGATGTCGGCGTCGCCGGCGACAAAGCCCGAACGCATGCCGGGCACGTTGGAGCGCTTGGACAGGCTGGAAAACGAAATCAGGCGCGGGTAGCCGGCGCGGCCCAGCTTGTGAGCGGCTTCCATGCCGCCCAGCGGCGGCTCGTCCTTGAAATAGATCTCGGAATAGCATTCGTCGGAGGCGATCACGAAGCCGTAGCGGTCCGACAGGTCGAACAATGCCTGCCAGTCGTCCAGCGACAGCACGGCGCCGGTCGGATTGCCCGGCGAGCACAGGTACAGCAATTGCACGCGCGCCCACACTTCCGCCGGCACGCTCTGGTAATCCGGCGCGAAATTGCGCGCCGGGTTGGAATTGATGTAATAAGGCTCGGCGCCGGAGAGGTAGGCGGCCCCTTCATAGATCTGGTAGAAGGGGTTGGGGCACGCCACCAGGGCGTCACCGCGGCGCGGGTCCACCAGCGTCTGCGCCAGCGCGAACAGGGCTTCGCGCGAACCGGTGACCGGCAGCACTTGCGTGGCGATATCCAGTTTCGGCAAGCCGTAACGGCGCTCCAGCCAGCCGGCGATCGCTGCGCGCAGGGCTTCGCTGCCGGCGGTGGCTGGGTAGGCAGCAAGGCCGTCGAGGCTGTCGGCCAGCGCCTGGCGGATGAATGCCGGAGTGGGGTGCTTGGGCTCGCCGATGCCCAGGCTGATGGGGCGGTAGGCCGGGTTCGGCGTCACGTCCGCAAACAGCTTGCGCAGCTTGTCGAAGGGGTAAGGTTGCAGTTTGTCGAGAAGTGGATTCACAGCGAAGGCGGGAATAGATTGATAACAAAACGCCAATATGCAACGGCGCGCACAGAAGTGCAGCATTATACCGCTCATGTTCGCGGCAAACCGGCCACGGGCTTGCCAAAATGGGAGGGAGGCCGCTTCTTCAATGTTATGATTGCCACGCCATGCGCCGCCCGGAGCGCCTCGCCCGCCAGCGGGCCGGGGTGACGGACGCGGCCATTTTGTTGAAATTCACCGGATAAAGTCGATAACGTGCGTTTAACCTCCATTAAATTATCGGGTTTCAAATCCTTCGTCGATCCTACCCATTTCCAGGTGCCGGGCCAGCTGGTCGGCGTGGTCGGTCCCAACGGTTGCGGCAAATCCAACATCATCGATGCGGTGCGCTGGGTGCTGGGCGAATCCAAGGCCTCCGAACTGCGCGGCGAGTCGATGCAGGACGTGATTTTCAATGGCTCCACCCATCGCAAGCCGGCCGGACGCTCTTCGGTGGAGCTGCTGTTCGACAATGCCGAGGGCAGGGCCGCCGGCCAATGGAACCAGTTCGCCGAAATCGCCGTCAAGCGCACGCTGACGCGCGACGGAACTTCCACCTACTACATCAATAACCAGGCAGTGCGCCGCCGCGATATCCAGGATATCTTCCTCGGCACGGGCCTGGGGCCGCGCGCCTATGCCATCATCGGCCAGGGCATGATCTCGCGCATCATCGAGGCGCGCCCGGAAGAGCTGCGGGTGTTCCTGGAAGAAGCCGCGGGCGTGTCGAAATACAAGGAGCGCCGCCGCGAGACCGAGAACCGCCTGCACGACACGCGAGAAAATCTCACGCGTGTCGAGGATATTTTGCGCGAACTGAACGCCAACCTGGAAAAGCTGGAGGGCCAGGCGCAAGTGGCACGCAAGTTCCACGAGTTGCAGGGCGATCAGGAGGAAAAGCAGAAGCTGCTGTGGCTGTTGCGCAAAAACGAAGCCAAAGGCGAACAGGAAAAGGTTTTTCGCGACATCGAAAAGGCCCAGACCGACCTGGAAGAGCAGACAGCCAAACTGCGCCACGTCGAAACCGAGCTCGAACACATGCGCCAAGCGCATTACGGCGCCGGCGACCGCATGCACCAGGCGCAGGGCCACCTGTACCAGACCAATTCCGAAATCGGCAGCCTGGAAGCGCAGATCAAGTTCGTCATCGAATCGCGCAGTCGCCTGCAATCGCAACTCAATTCCCTGACCGCGCAGCGCGACCAGTGGCAACGCCAGGGCAGTCAGTACCAGGACGAGCTGGCCGAGTCGGAGCTGATGCTGGAAGAGCAGGCGGCGCGCGTCGAGCAGGCGCAACAGACCGCGCAGCAGCAGCATGAAAACCTGCCGGCGCTGGAACAGGCCTGGCGCGAGGCGCAGCTGAAATCGACTGAATCGCGCAGCAAGATCATGCAGAGCCAGCAGCAGATCGAACTGGAGTCGGCGCATCAGCGCAATGCCTCCAATATCCTTGCCAGCCTGGCGGTGCGCCGCGAGCGCCTGTCGCAGGAAAAGAATGGAATGAACATGCCGGATGGCACGCATCTGGCCAACCTGAAGGCGCAGCTGGAAGAACAGCAGATGGCGCTGGAAGAAGCCGGGCATTTGCTCGAAGAGGCCCAGGAACAGCAGCCGCGGCTGGAAGAAGAGCGCCGCACCGCGCAAGCGCAGGTGAACGCCGAAACCGCCGCCAATGCCCAGCTGGAAGCGCGCCTGTCGGCGCTGAAACAGTTGCAGGAAAATGTCCAGACCCAGGGCAAGGTGCAGCCCTGGCTGCAGAAGCATGAACTGGGCGACTTGCCGCGCCTGTGGCAAAAGCTGCATATCGACGCCGGTTGGGAAACCGCGCTGGAGTCGGTCTTGCGCGAGCGTACCTCGGCGCTGGAAATGTCCAGTCTCGACTGGGCCAAGGCATTTTTCAGCGATGCGCCGCCAGCCAAGCTGGCACTGTACAGCGCCAATGGCGTGGCCGCTGGTGCCGTCGGCGCCAGCGCGATCGAAACGCCGCCGGGCTTCAAGCCCATGCTCCACCTGCTGCAATTGAATGACCCCGGTCTGCGCGCATTGATGCAGGACTGGCTGCACAACGTCTTTGTCGCCGAGGATGCGGCGGCAGCCTTCCTTGATCGCGTGAGGCTACCCGATGGCGCCTATTTCATCACGCGCCAGGGCCATGCGATCGGCAAGACCAGCGTACGTTTCTACGCCGCCGATTCGGAGCAGGATGGCATGCTGGCGCGCCAGCAGGAAATCGACAATATCACCAAGCAGTTGCGCGCCCAGCACATGTTGGCCGACGAGGCCAGGTCACGCGCGGTGCGCGCCGAAGCCGCCCTGACGCAGGCGACCCAGCGCCTGCAGGAATACCGCATGCGCGTGCAGGGCCTGACTCAGACCGCGCACAGCCTGCAGATCGAGGTAATGAAGTTGTCCGAGGTGCAGGAACGTTTCAATCAGCGCAGCACCCAGATCGCCGGGGAGCTGGCAGAGATTGCGGCGCAGGAAGACGAGCAGCAGCAGGTCAAGGCCGAATCCGAGGCGAAGTTCGAGCAGCTCGACATGGAACTGGCCGAGTTGCAGGAAACCCATGAGGAAGGCCAGACCGCCTATCTGGCGCGCGAGCAGCAGCTGAACGATGCCCGCGTGCGCCTGCGCGACCTGGAACGGTCGGCGCAGGAAGCCGAATTTGCCGAAAAGTCCCAGCGCAGCAAGATCGAGGAATTAAAGCGCAGCATCGCCACCGCACTGGAGCAGGCCACGCAACTGTTCGCCAGCATGCAGCAGGGCCACCTGGAACTGGAAAGCCTGGACGACCAGGCGGCCCAGGCCGGCTTGCAGGCACTGCTGGACAAACGCACCGGGCAGGAACGCGCGTTAGCCGATGCCCGTCACGAACTGGATCAGTTGGCGCAAAAGCTGCGCCACCACGAGGAGGCGCGGCTGCAGTCCGAACGCAGCCTGCAGCCGCAGCGCGACCGCATCATGGAACTGCAGTTGAAGGAACAGGCCGCGCGCCTGAACCAGGAACAGTATGCCCAGCAGCTGGTCGAAGCGCAGGCCGACGAAGCGGCGCTAACGGAAAAACTCCATGGCGATCTCAAGCCTTCCTACCTGCAGGGTGAAGTCACGCGCCTGACCAATGCCATCGCAGCGCTGGGCGCGGTGAACCTGGCGGCGCTGGACGAGCTGGCGCAGGCGTCCGAGCGCAAGAACTTCCTCGACGCCCAGACCGCCGACCTGACCGAAGCCATGACGACGCTGGAAGATGCCATCAGCAAGATCGACGTTGAAACCCGCGCCTTGCTGCAGGATACCTTCGACAAGGTCAACCGCCATTTCTCGGAACTGTTCCCGATCCTGTTTGGCGGCGGCAATGCCAGGCTGATCATGACCGGCGATGAAATCCTCGATTCAGGCGTGCAAGTGATGGCGCAGCCGCCCGGCAAGAAAAACGCCACCATTCATTTGCTATCGGGCGGTGAAAAAGCATTGACCGCAACCGCGCTGGTGTTTTCGATGTTCCAGCTGAATCCGGCGCCGTTCTGCCTGCTCGATGAGGTGGATGCGCCGCTGGACGATGCCAATACCGAGCGCTTCTGCAATATGGTCAAGCGCATGTCGAACAACACGCAATTCCTGTTTATTTCTCACAACAAGATTGCGATGGAAATGGCGCAGCAACTGATCGGGGTGACGATGCAGGAGCAGGGCGTCTCGCGCATCGTCGCGGTGGATATGGAATCGGCGGCGAGTTTCGCCACCGAGGCGCAAGCGGCTTGAGTCGACGATTTCAGATGCGGGCCGAGCGTGCCATGGCGGCACGTTTCTGGTAATAGGCGACGTTTTGTTGCGCTTCGCGCGCGCGCTTTTCTTCGACGTCGGCGCAGATCATGAAATGGCGTTCGGCCCGTTGCAGCCACCAATGATGGATATTGCGCAGTATCGGATTGACTGACAGCATGGCCAGTTCCTGGAAACGGAGTTCTTTCTGGTGTTTTAACATGAGGCACCTTGTCAGCATTGGCTATCGATAAAATCTTGGATTCCGCATTGGCAATCCCGGCACAAGGCATCGGGAAGAGGCCTTGCCTGGAATCGCCGTCGAATTCCGGAAAATTTACCCAGCGAACTTGATTCGTTCCGGATCACAACAATTGGCAGTTTATTATTTGCAAAATTTTTCTTTTTGATTGCTGTCAATTTCTGGAGTTTTTCCTTGAGCCAATTCTTTTTGATGGAAATCAAATCAAGTGGCTTGTTTTTGCGTCCAATGGGTGCTTGAACGTGGTGAAATCCATGGCAAAGCTGTTTTGATGGCGCAGCTTACGTATAATGTGTCCAATCAACATCAAACTCATCATTGATTACGTTTCCAGGACAAAAGCGGTATGACCGATTTACAGACGAGCCTGATTGCAATCGGCAGCGCAATTGTTGTCGGTGTGATTTCTTACAATAAATGGCAAGAATACAAGGCAAAAAAAAGCGTCGAGCGCGCTTTTTCGACTGCACCTGACGATGTGCTCATGCAAACGGCGGCTGCCACGCATGTCAGCCGCGAGTTGCGCCAGGAGCCGAGTCTTGACGGTGCCAGCCTGGCGGGTGCCGCCCTGGCAGACGGCGCTGACGCAGCGCCCGCACATGCGCTCGATGAAGTGGTGCAGGCGGTAGCGGCGCCGGCCCGTGATTTGCCGGTGGATTCGCTGGTCGATTGTGCTATCCCGCTGGCGCTTGAAACGCCCGCTTACGGCGAGAAAATCATTTTGCCCTTGCAAGGACTGCGTCATGTCGGCAACAAGCCTGTGCATTTCATCGGCCAGCGTGAAGATGGCCAGTGGGAGACGATTGTGCACCGTGGCGTGTATGGCGCGTTGTTGGCTGGCGTGCAACTGGCCAATCGTGGCAGCCCCTTGAACGAACTGGAATATTCGGAACTGGTAACGCGCTTGCGCCAGGTGGCCGACGAAATCAATGCCGAACCGGAAGTGCCGGACATGACGGCGGTAATGACCGCGGCGCGTTCGCTGCACCAGTTCGTCGCGGAATACGATGCCAAGTTGAGCGTCAACGTACAGTCGAATGGCGCGCCCTGGGCCATTAACACCTTGCTGGCGGCGCTGGAGCGGCAGGGCTTTGACCTGCGTCCGGACGGCCGCCTGGTGATGTCCGATGGCGACGGCGGCGTGCTGTTCTCGTTGTCCACCAATGTTACCCTGGCCGAAGACACGACCTCGCGCCTGACCCTGCTGCTGGATGTGCCTTGCGTGTCGCCGCAGCGCGATGGTTTCGGCGCCATGATCGCCTGCGCCAAGGCGCTGGCCGCGCGCCTCGGCGGCACTGTCGTCGACGACGGCAGCCAGCCGCTCGCCGAAGAGTCGCTGGCGGAAATTGCCCGCCAGGTCAATGCCTTCTATGAAGACATGCAAGTTGCGGAGATCCCGGCCGGATCGGTGCGCGCCTTGCGCCTGTTTAATTAACTGAACATGCAGGCAGATTTTATTGAAGATGCGTCGGCACGCGCCGCCTGGCTGCGCGCCGAACTCAACCGGCACGCGCATGCTTACTATGTGCTGGACAATCCGAGCATTCCCGATGCGCAATACGACAAGCTGTTCCTTGAGCTGAGCACGCTGGAGCGGCTGCATCCCGAATTATGCTGCGCCGATTCGCCGACCCAGCGCGTGGGCGGTGCGCCCTTGCCGCAATTTGCCGCCGTCCGGCATTCGGTGCCGATGCTATCCCTTGGCAACGGTTTCGATGACGCCGATATCCTTGCCTTCGATCGTCGCGTGCGCGACGGCTTGCACGCGGAAAGCGATGTGGAGTATGCCACCGAGCTGAAATTCGATGGCCTGGCGATCAACCTGCGCTATGAAAACGGCGTGCTGGCGCAAGCCGCTACCCGCGGCGACGGCGCCACCGGCGAAAACGTCACTGTCAATATCCGCACCATCCGTGCCATTCCCCTGCGCCTGCGCATGGAAAATCCGCCGGCGGTACTTGACGTGCGCGGCGAAGTGCTGATGTTCAAGGCGGATTTCGCCAGGCTCAATGCGCGCCAGCGCGAGGCCGGGCTCAAGGAATTTGCCAATCCGCGCAATGCTGCCGCCGGCAGCCTGCGCCAGCTCGATTCGAAGATTACCTCGCAACGCGCGCTGCGCTTTTATGCCTACGGCGTCGGCTTGCTGGAAGGCGCCGCAATGCCGGATTCGCATGCCGGCCTGCTCGACTGGTTTGACGCAATTGGCATGCCGGTCTGCAAGGAGCGGGCAGTGGTAAAGGGGGCGCAAGGCTTGCTGGGGTTTTATCGCGAAATCGGCGAAATGCGTGCATCCCTGCCTTACGAGATCGATGGCGTGGTGTACAAGGTCAATCGCCTGGCCGAGCAGCAGCGGCTCGGTTTCGTCTCGCGGGCACCGCGCTACGCGCTGGCACACAAGTTCCCGGCGCAGGAAGCCATGACCGTGGTGCAGGATATCGGCGTGCAGGTCGGGCGTACCGGCGCCATCACCCCGGTGGCGCGGCTGGCGCCGGTGTCGGTGGGTGGCGTGACGGTGACCAATGCCACGCTGCACAATGAAGATGAAGTGCGGCGCAAGGATGTGCGCATCGGTGATACCGTCATCGTGCGGCGGGCCGGCGACGTCATCCCGGAAGTGGTGGCGATCGTGCCGGAACTGCGGCCGGTGGATGCCCGTGAATTCCTCATGCCGGCGGCCTGTCCGGTATGCGGCTCGGCGATCGTCAGGAGCGAGGATGAGGCCGTGGCGCGCTGCTCCGGCGGCTGGATCAAGTGCGCCGCGCAAAAGAAGGGCGGCTTGCTGCATTTCGTTTCGCGCCGCGCCATGGATATTGAAGGCCTGGGCGAACAGCTGGTCGAACAACTGGTGGACAAGCATGTCATCACCACCGCCGCCGACTTTTACAAGCTCGGGCTGATGTCACTGGCGGCGCTGGAGCGCATGGCCGACAAGTCGGCGCAAAATGTCCTCAACGCACTGGAACAGTCGAAGTCGACGACGCTGGCCCGTTTCATTTATGCCCTCGGAATACGCCATGTGGGCGAGGCCACCGCCAAGGCACTGGCGCGCCACTTCGGTCGCATGGATGGTGTAATGGATGCAAGCGAGGAAGCATTGCTGGCAGTGGATGATATCGGACCGGTGGTGGCCGCCTCGATCCTGCAATTTTTCGCCGACCCGCTGAATCGCGAACTGGTCGAGCAATTGCGCGCTGCCGGCGTGCATTGGCCGGAGCGCGAGGCGATGCCGCTGGAAGCCGGTGCGGTGGGTGTGGCCAGTGCAACCTCGGCGGCCAGCCCGCTGCAGGGCAAGACCTTTGTCTTGACCGGCAGCTTGCCTAATCTGACGCGGGATGCGGCCGCCGCGATGATCGAGGCGGCGGGCGCCAAGGTGGCAGGCTCCGTGTCCAAAAAAACCGCCTATGTGGTGGCGGGTGAGGACGCCGGCAGCAAGCTGGCCAAGGCGCAGGAATTGGGCGTTACCATACTCGATGAAGCAGGATTGACTGAATTATTGAAAGGTGTGTCATGAGAAAAATCCGTAAAGCGGTATTCCCGGTGGCTGGCCTCGGCAGCCGATTCCTGCCCGCAACCAAGGCGCAACCCAAGGAAATGCTGCCGATCGTCGACAAGCCATTGATCCAGTATGCGGTCGAGGAAGCGGTGGCGGCTGGCATCACCGAGATGATTTTCATCACCGGGCGCAACAAACGCGCCATTGAAGACCATTTCGACAAGGCGTATGAACTCGAAGCCGAACTCGAAGCGGCGGGCAAGCACGCCTTGCTGGAAACCATCCGCAACGTCATTCCGAAACACATCAATTGCATTTTTATTCGCCAGTCGGCGCCGCTCGGCCTCGGCCATGCCGTGCTGTGCGCCCGCCCGGTGGTCAATGACGAGCCGTTTGCAGTCTTGCTGGCCGATGATTTCATGGATGTCGATGCGGGGCAGGTGCCGGTGCTGGCGCAGATGACCGAACGCTACGCGCGTGAAGGCGCCAGCATCCTGGCGGTGCAGGAGGTGCCGCGCGCCGACACCAAACAATACGGCATTGTCAGCGCCACGCCTTACCTCGATAACCTCGAGCGGGTGCACGGCATCGTCGAAAAGCCGCAGCCGGACGTCGCGCCGTCGACCCTGGCGGTGGTGGGGCGTTACGTCCTCAATCCGTCCATCTTCGAGCGCCTGGAAAACCTGGGCAAGGGTGCCGGCGGCGAGATCCAGCTTACCGACGGTATCGCCGCGCTGATGCAGGACGAGGCGGTGCTGGCCTATCGTTACGCCGGCCAGCGCTACGACTGCGGCTCCAAGCTCGGTTACCTGAAGGCGACCCTGGCAATTGGCATGAAGCACGCGGAGACCGGCGCTGCCTTCACCGAATACGTGCATGGCCTGAAATAATGAGCGTACGACCGATCCTGAAGATGGGCGATCCGGGCCTGCTGCGCCAGGCCGAGCCGGTGGCAAGCTTCGGCACCGCCGCGCTGGAGGCGCTGATCGCCGACATGTTCGACACCATGCACGCGGCCAATGGCGCGGGCCTGGCGGCGCCGCAGATCGGCGTCAACCTGCAACTGGTGATTTTCGGCTTCGGCAGCAATACGCGTTACCCGGAGGCGCCTGCCGTGCCCGAAACCGTGCTGATCAACCCGGTGTTGACGCCCTTGTCGGAAGCGATGGAAGAGGACTGGGAAGGCTGCCTGTCGGTGCCGGGCTTGCGCGGCATGGTGCCGCGCTACACGCAACTGCGCTATGAAGGACTGGACCGCAACGGCCATGTCATCCGGCGCGAGGTCGATGGCTTCCATGCGCGCGTGGTGCAGCATGAATGCGACCACCTGGCCGGCATCCTGTATCCGATGCGGATCCGGGATTTCGGCAAGTTCGGCTACACGGAAATTCTGTTTCCCGGCCTCGACGCCGGCAGCGACGACTGAGTCCGGCGCACATGCCCGGACTGGGCCCGGACAGTGGCCGGGCGATCCGATAGGCCCCGTCAGAACTGTTCGTCCGCCCCGAGATAGCGCCACTGGCCGGTCGGCAGGTCACCCAGCTTGACGTTGCCGATGCGCACGCGCTTCAGGCCGATCACTTTCAGGCCGACGGCTTCGCACATGCGGCGGATCTGGCGTTTTTTGCCTTCGCGCAGGATGAAGCTCAGCTGGTCCTCGTTTTGCCAGCGTACTTTCGCCGGCAAGAGTTTTTTGCCATCCAGCGACAGGCCATGGTTGAGCAGCTTGAGGTCCGCTTCCGGCAACTGGCCCGGCTTGCCGTACTTGACCCGCACCAGATATTCCTTTTCGATAGAAGTATCTTCACCGATCAATTGCTTGGCGACGCGGCCATCCTGGGTCAGCACCAGCAAGCCGACCGAGTCGATGTCGAGACGCCCGGCCGGCACCAGGCTGCGCAACTGCTTGGGATGGAACTGCTGCGGCGCCTGGTCCTCTTGCCAGCGCGATTCGGCATTGACCAGCACCACCGCCGGCTTGTAGCCATCCTCGGCCTGGCCGCTGACGTAGCCCATCGGCTTGTTGATCAGGATGGTGACGCGCTTGGATTGTTCGGCGCTGGCCTGGCGCTCGATGGTGATGCGCTGCTGCGGCAGCACCTTGCTGCCAAGTTCCGCGACGATCTTGCCGTCGACGCGCACCCAGCCTTGCGCGATCCATTCATCGGCTTCGCGGCGCGAGCACAGGCCAAGTTCGGACATGCGTTTGGAGAGGCGTAAAGGTTCTGTCGGTTCTGTCATGGGTATTGCGGTTTGAAAAGAGTTACACGCGCAAGGCGTCCAGCAAGTCGGTTTCGAGCTGGATCTGGCTGCGCGCATGGGTCAGGGCCGGGCCATCGACCAGGAACACGTCCTCGACCCGTTCGCCGAGGGTCATGATCTTGGCGGTGTGCAGGTTGAGCTTGTGGCGCGCCAGTACGTTGGCGATCGAATACAGCAGGCCGGTGCGGTCGTTGGCCGATACCGACAGCAGGTAATATTGGCCGCGCTCGTCCGGGCGCAGGTCGACCGTCGGCGTCACCGGGAAGCTGCGTGACTGGCGCGACAGGCGCGCCTTGCACGGCGTCTGCATGGCCTGTTGCGACTGCAGTTCGTGGCTCAGGTCGTGTTCGATCAGGTTGATGATGTCGCGGTAGTTGCTGGCGAAGGCCGGCTCGGTGATCAGGAAGGTATCCAGCGCATAGCCATGCCGGGTGGTATGGATCTTGGCGTCGATGATGCTGAAGTTCTTGCAGTCGAAATAGCCGCAGATGCGCGTAAACAGGTCGGGCCGGTCCTTGACATAGACCGTGACCTGCAAGCCTTCGCCGATCGGCGCCAGGCGGCACTTGACCACCGGTGTGGCGCTTTCGGTCTTGTCGTACAGGGCGCGCGTCTGCCAGGCGACGTCGGAAGCGTCGTGGCGCAGAAAATAGGCGACATCGAGCTGTTGCCACAGCTTTTCATGGGCGTTTTCCGCCAGGCCGTACAGGCGCAGCGACTTCAGCGCGTCTTCCTGGCGGTTCTTCAGTTCGCGGTCGGTCGAATGGGCTTCGCCGCCTAGCACGCGCAAGGTCATGCGGTACAGGTCTTCCAGCAGCTTGCCTTTCCAGGCGTTCCAGACTTTCGGGCTGGTGCCGCGGATGTCGGCCACCGTCAGCAGGTACAGCGCGGTCAGGTGGCGCGCGTCGCCCATTTTTTTCGCGAATGCTGCAATCACATCCGGATCGGACAAGTCCTGCTTTTGCGCCACTTGCGACATCGACAGGTGCTGTTCGACCAGGAATGCCACCAGTTCGGTGTCTTCCGGCGCCAAGCCGTGGTCCTTGCAGAAGCGGCGGGCATCGGCCTTGCCCAGCTTGGAGTGGTCGCCGCCGCGCCCCTTGGCGATGTCGTGGAACAGGGCGGCGATGTACAGCAGCCAGGGTTGGGCGAAATCGGCCATCAGCTGGCTGCAGAACGGATATTCGTGCGCATGCTCGCTCATGGTGAAGCGGCGCACGTTGCGCACCACCATCAGGATGTGCTGGTCCACGGTATAGGCGTGGAACAGGTCGTGCTGCATCTGGCCGATGATGCGGCGGAAATTCGGCAGGTAGCGCCCCAGAATGCTGGTCTGGTTCATGCTGCGCAGGGCGTGGGTGATGCCTTGCGGCGCCTGGATGATCTGCAGGAACAGCGCGCGGTTGTGCGGATCGCGGCGGAACCGGCTGTCGATCCTGAAGCGTGCATGCCACAGTGCGCGCAGGGTGCGCGCGGTCATGCCCTTGAGTTCGGGGCGCTGGGCGCGCAACAGGAACACTTCCAGCATCGCCGATGGCGTGGTGGCGAAGGTGTCGTCGCGGGCGATATCGAGCAGGCCGTTGACTTCGTTGAAGCGCTCGTTGATCGGATGCGGCACGGCCGGCTGCGGAAACAGCCTTGCGCCGATGTTTTGCAGCAGGATGGTGTTGAGCTGGGTAGCCGCCTTGGCCGCCCAGTAGTAATGCTGCATCAGGTGTTCGCTGGCGCGGCGCGCATCGGTCGTGGCAAAGCCGAAGGATTCGGCGATCGGCGTCTGCACGTCGAACACCAGGCGGTCTTCGCGACGGCGGGTGTGCAGGTGCAGGCGGATGCGGATATCCTTGAAGATGCGCTCGGTGCGGGTCAGCTGGCGCGCCTCGGTGGGGGTGATCAGGCCGCGCCCGGCCAGCTTGCGCCAGGAGTCGCCCAGACCGGCCGCCTTGGCCACCCACAGGATTACCTGCAGATCGCGCAGACCGCCCGGGCTTTCCTTGATGTTCGGTTCCAGGCTGTAGGGCGTGTCTTCGTACTTGACATGGCGCTGGCGCAATTCCAGGGTTTTCGCCTGGAAGAAGGCTTGCGGGTCCATGGCTGCGCCGAGGCGTTCGCACAACTGGCGATACAGCTTGCGATTGCCGGTGACGAAACGCGCTTCCAGCATGCTGGTTTGCACGGTGATATCGGCCGCTGCTTCGGTCAGGCATTCATCGAGCGTGCGGATGCTGTGGCCGATTTCCAGGCCGATATCCCAGAACAGCTGCACCAGTTCCTCGAGCTTGGCCTGCAGCGCGGCATCGGGCGTCGATCCCAGCAGCACCAGCACATCCACATCCGAATGCGGGAACAGTTCGCCGCGGCCGTAGCCGCCGACCGCCACGAGTGCGGTATCGGCCGGGAAACCGAAGGTATTCCAGGCGTCGCTCAGCACCCCGTCAACACTGCGGCGCAGGCTGGTCAGCAGCCGGTCCGGCTGGTGGTCGGCCTCGAAAACGGTAACGATGGCCTGGCGTTCCGCCTTGAGCCTGTCCTTGAGCGTGGGTGCCAGCGCAACCATCGTTATGCGCTGACCGGGGAGGCCGTGACCGGCTGGGTGATGAAGGCAGGCGGCGCCGGCATGCCGGGCGAAACGGTCAGGATCTCGAAACCGCTTGCCGTCACCAGCACGGTGTGTTCCCACTGCGCCGACAGGCTGCGGTCCTTGGTCTTGATGGTCCAGCCGTCGCCCATCTCGCGCACTTCGCGGCGGCCGGCATTGAGCATGGGCTCGACCGTGAAAATCATGCCGGCTTCCAGCTTTTCCAGGGTGCCGGGACGGCCGTAATGCAGCACCTGCGGATCTTCATGGAAGACCTTGCCGATGCCATGGCCGCAGAATTCGCGCACGATGCTGTAGCCCGCTTTTTCCGCATGTTGTTGAATGACATGGCCGATGTCGCCCAGGTGGGCGCCCGGCTTGATCTGGGCGATACCCAGCCACATGCATTCATAGGTGGTTTCAGTCAGGCGCCGCGCCAGGATCGATGGCTCGCCGATATAGAACATGCGACTGGTGTCGCCATGGTAGCCATCCTTGATGACGGTGATGTCGAGGTTGACGACATCGCCGTTCTTGAGCACCTTGTCACCGGGGATGCCGTGGCAGACCACGTCGTTGACCGAGGTGCAGATCGCTTTGGGATAGGGCGTGTAGCCGGGTGGGCAGTAATTCAGCGGCGCCGGGATCGTGCCTTGCACGCTGACCATGTACTCATGGCACAGGCGGTCGATCTCGCCGGTGGTGACGCCAGCCTTGACGTAAGGGGTGATGTAATCCAGGACTTCGGCGCCCAGCTTGCCGGCCACGCGCATGCCCTGGATGTCTTCGGGAGTTTTGATAGAGATCATATTGGTCCGGCAAGATGCGCAATCGCGCACAAATGTAATCAGTCAATAGGCGATTATAGACGACTCGGCGCGTTGCTGCCTGTACGGAACCGGCGGGCTTGAAGCGAAGCGGGGATTTAAGGTAGAATCTCGGGTTAGCTTGGAAGTGAGTCCAAGTTATTCTTTTTGTAAATCGCGAATCCGCCCGACAAGGGTGCCCGTTCCGCAGGCTCTGCGGCCGGGTGACTGGGCGGATTCCAGTCCTAACCCTGGAGAAAAACATGGCAGTTACAATGCGTGAAATGCTGGAAGCCGGCATCCATTTCGGTCACCAAACCCGCTTCTGGAACCCCAAGATGGCGCCGTTCATCTTCGGCCATCGCAACAAGATTCACATCATCAACCTGGAAAAAACCCTGGCCAAGTACCAGGAAGCGATGAAGTACATCAGCCAGTTGTCGGCCAACCGCGGCACCATCCTGATGGTCGGCACCAAGCGCCAGGCGCGCGACATCATCGCCGCCGAAGCGCAGCGCGCCGGCGTGCCTTTCGTTGACCAGCGCTGGCTGGGCGGCATGCTGACCAACTTCAAGACCATCAAGACCTCGATCAAGCGCCTCAAGGACATGGAAGCTGCCCTGGCTGACGGTTCGACCGAAAAGATGAGCAAGAAGGAAGCGCTGATGTTCCAGCGCGAGATGATCAAGCTGCAAAAATCCATCGGCGGCATCAAGGACATGGGCGGCATCCCGGACGCGATTTTCGTGATCGACGTCGGCTACCACAACGGCACCATCACCGAAGCTGCCAAGCTGGGCATTCCGGTCATCGGCGTGGTCGATACCAACCACTCGCCTGAAGGCGTGGCGTACGTCATCCCGGGCAACGACGACTCTTCCAAGGCGATCCAGTTGTATGCGCGCGGCGTGGCCGACGCCATCCTGGAAGGCCGTGCCAACGCCGTCAACGACGTTGTTGAAGCGATCAAGGGCGGCGCCGACGAATTCGTCGAAGTCAACGAGCAGGCGTAAGCCGGGCTCGGGTCATCAGGCTTTAACCAGGGGGCAACCGCGGTTCGCCCCTTTATTTTGTTCATGAATTGCGGCAGGGTGCCGGGATTGCGGGGCAGAGTACTTTCTGTTGCTGGGCAGAGTTAAGCGAAGCGCGACTCTGTCCTCAACTGATGAACGTGAAAACGGCACTCTGCCCCCAACTAATTGTAAGAATTGGGGAAAGAGTTAAGCGAAGCGGTACTCTGTCCCCAACTGATTGGATAGCACTCTGTCCTCAACTGATTAGCTAGGAGAATGATATGGCGGCAATTACTGCAGCGATGGTGGGTGAACTGCGCGCGAAGACCGACGCGCCGATGATGGAATGCAAAAAGGCCTTGACTGAAGCCGAAGGCGACATGGCCCGGGCGGAAGAGATCCTGCGCGTTAAATTGGGCAGCAAGGCTTCCAAGGCGTCTTCCCGCGTGACCGCCGAAGGCGTGGTGTCTGCCTACATCAGCGGTGGTGTTGGCGCCCTGGTTGAGGTCAACTGCGAAACCGACTTCGTGACCAAGAACGATGACTTCATCGCCTTGGCCAATACCGTGGCCAAGCTGGTCGCCGAGAACAATCCGGCCGACGTGGCCGCGCTGTCGGCGCTGCCGCTGGACGGCAAGACCGTCGACGAAGTGCGCGCTGCACTGATCGGCAAGATCGGTGAAAACATGTCGATCCGCCGCTTCAAGCGTTTCGAAACGGCTGCCAAACTGACTTCGTATCTGCATGGCACCCGTATCGGCGTGATGGTCGAATTCGACGGCGCCGACGAGCAAGTCGGCAAGGACGTGGCGATGCACATCGCCGCCATGAAGCCGGTTTCCCTGTCGTCGGACCAGGTGCCGGCTGACCTGATCGAAAAAGAACGCAATGTCGCCGCCCTGAAGGCCGCCGAAGATGCGGAAAAGGCCAAGGCTGAAGGCAAGACGCCGCAGTCGGCCGAGATCGTCGCCAAGCGGGTGGATGGTTCGGTGCAGAAGTTCCTGAAGGAAGTTTCGCTGTTCAACCAGGCTTTTGTTAAAAACGACAAGCAAACCGTCGAGCAAATGCTGAAAGCAACCAATTCCAGCGTGAAGTCTTTTACGATGTTCGTGGTCGGCGAAGGCATTGAAAAGAAGCAGGACGATTTCGCTGCCGAGGTCGCGGCCCAGGTTGCCGCAGCCAAACAGGCTTAAGCGCTATCAAGCGGGCCGCAAGGCCCGTTTTTTTAAGCTCGCGGCAATGCCTGTATGACAATGCAGGCATGCCGCGTATGCGATAAAGTAGCGCACTATCAGTAAAGCATTATTGCATTATTCAATCCGGAATTCCCCAAGGAGCCCAGCCCATGACACAACCTGCCTACAAGCGCGTCCTTCTCAAGCTTTCCGGTGAGGCCCTGATGGGCGACGACGCCTACGGCATCAATCGCGCCACCATCGAAAGCATGGTCGCGGATGTGGCGGAAGTGGCAAAGCTCGGGGTGGAACTGGCGATCGTCATCGGCGGCGGTAACATCTTCCGCGGCGTTGCGCCCGGCGCCCAGGGCATGGACCGCGCCACGGCCGATTACATGGGCATGCTGGCGACCGTCATGAATTCGCTGGCGCTGGCCGATGCCATGCGTCAGGGCGGCATCACCGCCCGCGTCATGTCGGCCATCGCCATCGAGCAGGTAGTGGAGCCTTATGTCCGCCCGAAGGCCTTGCAGTATCTGGAAGAGGGCAAGGTGGTCGTGTTCGCCGCCGGCACCGGCAATCCCTTCTTCACGACCGATACCGCTGCCGCCTTGCGCGGCGCCGAGATCGGCGCCGAAATCGTGTTGAAGGCGACCAAGGTCGACGGCGTCTATAGCGCCGACCCGAAAAAGGATGCGGGCGCGATCCGCTATGCCACCATCACTTTCGATGAGGCAATTTCCAAACACTTGCAAGTGATGGACGCCACCGCGTTCGCCTTGTGCCGTGACCAAAAATTGCCGATCAAGGTTTTTTCCATTGTCAAGCCGGGGGCGCTCAAACGCGTCATCATGGGCGAGGACGAAGGAACTCTGGTTCATTTGTAATCAATTCGTTGCAAGCAAGGAGAGCAGCATGAGCACTGCCGACGTCAAGAAAAACGCCGATCAGAAAATGCAGAAGTCGATCGAGACGCTGAGGGCCAACCTGGCCAAGGTGCGTACCGGTCGCGCCCATACCGGCATTCTCGACCATATCATGGTGGATTATTACGGTAGCCCGACGCAGATCACCCAGGTGGCCAATGTCACCCTGGTCGATGCCCGCACCATCGGTGTGCAACCATGGGAAAAGAAAATGGTGGGCGTGATTGAAAAGGCCATTCGCGAGTCCGACCTGGGCTTCAACCCGTCCACCCAGGGCGACCTGATCCGCGTGCCGACCCCGGCCCTGACCGAGGAACGCCGCAAGGAGATCGTCAAGATGGTCAAGGGCGAGGCCGAAGATGCGAAGATCGCCATCCGCAATATCCGCCGCGATGCCAATGAAAGCTTGAAAAAGCTGGTCAAGGACAAGATCTGCTCGGAAGATGACGAGCGCCGCACGCAGGAAGAAGTGCAGAAACTGACCGATAAGTTTGTTATTGAGGTTGATAAACTGATCAGTGACAAAGAAAAAGAAATCATGACCGTGTAAATACGGGGTATAGTTATTTCTTCCAATATATTTTTAGCATGGTTTTCATGACGCATTCGAGTTCCACACAAGGGATTCCCCACGCTGCTGCGGTTCCGCGCCATATTGCCATGATCATGGATGGCAATGGCCGCTGGGCGAACAAGCGTTTCCTGCCCCGCGTCGCCGGCCATGTCAAAGGGGTCGAGACGGTACGCGACGTCGTCGAGGCATGCGCCGCGCGCGGCGTCGAGTATCTGACCCTGTTCGCGTTCAGTTCGGAAAACTGGCGTCGTCCGGCCGATGAAGTGTCGTTCCTGATGAAACTCTTCGTCAGCGCGCTGGAGCGCGAAGTGGCGAAGATGCACGTCAATGGCATCCGCCTGAAGATAGTCGGTGACATGTCGCGCTTCGACGCCAAGCTGCAAAAGATGATCGCTGCCGCCGAGCGCAAGACCGAGGGCAATTCCCGCCTGACCCTGACCATTTGCGCCAACTACGGCGGGCGCTGGGATGTCCTGCAGGCGACCGGCAAGATGATTGCGGCCAATCCCGGGGTTACCGAATTCACCGAAGAAATGCTGGCGCCGCACCTGTCCATGGCGTATGCCCCTGAGCCGGACCTGTTCATCCGCACCGGCGGCGAGCAGCGCGCTTCCAACTTCCTGCTCTGGCAAATGGCGTATTCCGAACTTTACTTTTCCGATACCTTCTGGCCGGATTTCGACGCGGCCGCACTGGATCTGGCGATTGCTTCTTACCAGCAGCGCGAGCGTCGCTTCGGGCGTACCAGCGCCCAGGTGGTGGAGCGCAAGAAAGCCTCCTGATGCTGAAAACGCGCGTCATCACGGCGCTGGCCTTGCTTGCGCTGCTTTTGCTTGTCGTCTATTCGGGATCTTTCCTGGCGTTTGTCGTTGTCGCTGCGCTGTTCCTCGGTGCAGCCATGTGGGAGGCCTTGCGCCTGTTCGGCAACCGCCAGCCGCTGGCAGGCGCGGCGATCTGGACGCTGGCATTCTGCCTGGTCGTCTACTATCAAAAGCAGTTTGCGGCGCCGCTGCTGTTCGCCGTCTGCGCGGCAATCTGGCTCTTGCGCCTGGTGCCCGCGCTGAAGTTCGGACTGCCGCCGCTGGACGGCGTGCGCAACCGCCTGCTGGCCGGTGTCTACTGCATCGCCATTTTGGGCTGCTTCGTGGCGATCCTGCAGCTCTACCAGTATTCGCCGCTTTACCTGCTGTCGGTCATGGCGATCGTCTGGGTGGCCGATATCGGCGCCTACTTCTCCGGCCGGGCATTCGGCAAGCGCAAGCTGGCGCCTTCGATTTCACCGGGCAAATCCTGGGAAGGGGCGTTCGGCGGTTGGCTGGCGGTGCTGCTGCTTGGTGCTGCCAGTGCGCTGAGCCCGGCGCTGCAAGGGACATTCCCCGCCCGCTTGCAGGCCAGTTGGGGCTGGGGCGGCTGGCTGGCGGTCATGAGCCTGCTGGTGGCAGCCAGCGTCGTCGGCGATCTGTGCGAGTCGCAATTGAAGCGCCGCGCCGGCATGAAAGACAGCAGTAATCTGTTGCCGGGGCACGGCGGCGTACTTGACCGCATCGATGCCCTGATTCCGGTGTTGCCGCTGGCGATGCTGTTCCATTCGCGGTTTTAAGTTTCATACAGCATGCAAACCATCACCATACTCGGATCGACCGGTTCCATCGGCGTATCCACCCTGGACGTCATCGCACGTCATCCCGAGCGTTACCGTGTCTTCGCGCTCACCGCCCATGCGCGGGTGGAAGAACTGGCGCAACAGTGCAAGCAATTCCGTCCACAGGTGGCGGTGGTCGGCAGTGCCGGCGCGGCGCAGGCCTTGTCGCGCCTGTTGCGCGAGCAGGGCGTCGCGACCGCGGTCGAATACGGCCCGCAAGCACTGTGTGCGGTGGCCAGCGCCGCCGCTTGCGATACCGTGATGGCGGCGATCGTGGGCGCCGCAGGCCTGGAGCCGAGCCTGGCGGCAGCGCGCGCCGGCAAGAAGCTGCTTTTGGCCAACAAGGAAGCGCTGGTGATGTCCGGCCAGCTGTTCATGGATGCCGTAGCCGAGAACCATGCCACCTTGCTGCCGATCGACAGCGAGCACAATGCGATTTTCCAGTGCCTGCCGCAGTCCTTCGCGCGCGCGCCCGAGCAGCATGGCGTGGCGAAGATCGTGCTGACGGCGTCCGGCGGACCTTTCCTGCGGCGCGAGGTCGCCACGCTGGAGTCGGTGACGCCGGAAGAGGCGGTGGCGCATCCGAACTGGGTCATGGGTCGCAAGATCTCGGTCGATTCGGCCACCATGATGAACAAGGGCCTGGAAGTGATCGAGGCGCACTGGCTGTTTGGCGCTGCCGCCGACAGGATCGAGGTGCTGATTCATCCGCAAAGCGTGATCCATTCGATGGTGTCCTATGTGGATGGCTCGCTGCTGGCGCAACTGGGCAACCCCGATATGCGCACGCCCATCGCGCATGCGCTGGCCTATCCGGAACGGATCGCTTCCGGCGTGGGGCCGCTGGACCTGGCGAAAATCGGCCAGCTGGATTTCCTGGCGCCCGATTTTCAACGCTTCCCTTGCCTGAAGCTGGCGTATGATGCGCTGGAGGAGGGCGGTTCGGCGGCGGCGATATTGAACGCCGCCAATGAAGTTGCAGTCCAGGCTTTCCTGGACCGCGCAATCGGCTTCCGGATGATCGACCAACTCATACATAGGGTGATGGACAGGCTGCCAGCGCGCGCCGTTTCCGGCCTGGATGATTTGCTGGAACAGGACCGCGAAGCGCGCCAGCTGGCAAATACCTGCATTACATCGTGACATGACACTGCTGCATACCATTCTCGCTTTCATCGTTGTGCTGGGCACCCTGGTCGTGGTGCACGAGCTGGGGCATTACTGGGTGGCGCGCTGGTGCGGCGTCAAGGTCCTGCGCTTTTCGGTGGGCATGGGCAAGGTGCTGTGGTCGCGCCGCATTGGCCCGGATCGCACCGAATGGGCGCTGTCGGCGCTGCCGTTCGGCGGCTATGTGAAGATGCTCGACGCCCGCGAAGCGGATGTCTCGGACTTGCCGCCGGAGGACCTGGCGCGCGAATTCACGCGGCAAAGCGTGTGGAAGCGGATCGCCATCGTGGCGGCCGGACCGCTGGCGAATTTTCTGCTGGCCATTGCGATCTTTACCGGTCTGTACAGCTATGGCATTCCCGAACCGGCACCGCTGCTGCGCGCCGTGCCGGCCAACTCGCCGGCTTATGCGGCCGGCTTGCGTGGCGGCGAACTGGTCACCGCAGTCAATGGCGAACCGGTGCAGATCTGGTCGGATATGCGCTGGCAACTGATTCAATCGGTGGTCGAAAAGCAGGCCGCCGTGCTGGAAGTCAGCCGACGCGCGGCAGGCGATGCCGCTCATACCGCGGCTTATAAGGTATCGCTGCCGCTCGACAGTATCACCGCGCAGGATCTGGAAGGCGATTTCCTTGGCAAACTCGGTCTGGACCTGGCGCGGCCGCGGGCAGTCTTCGGCAAGCTGGGTGCCGACGGACCTGCGATGCAGGCAGGTTTTCGCGGAGGCGATCAGATCCTTGCGGTGGACGGCATGCCGGTCAGCGACGGCGTGGCCTTGATCGAACTGGTGCGCGCTTCGCCCGGCAAGGCCCTGCGCATGCGCGTGCTGCGCGGCAGCCAGGAGCTGGAGCTGACGGTGACGCCGCTGGCGCGCGAGCAGAACGGCAAGACCTTTGGCCAGATCATGGTGGAAATCCCGGTGGCGCCGGAAATGGTCACGGCCAGCTCGTCGCCATTGGCGGCGCTGGGCAAGGCGACGCAGCGTACCTGGGATTCCAGCGTGTTAACGCTGAAAATGCTTGGTAAAATGCTGATCGGCGAGCTGTCCTGGAAAAACATCTCGGGGCCGCTGACCATCGCGGACTATGCCGGGCAGACCGCGCGCATCGGCATCATCAGCTATCTGAGCTTCATCGCGCTCATCAGCATCAGCCTGGGTGTCATGAATTTGCTGCCCATTCCAGTGCTGGATGGCGGTCATTTATTGTATTATTCGCTGGAAGTTTTGACCGGCCGCCCCTTGTCCGAACGGGTGGGAGAAATTGCGCAACGCGCAGGCATGGGGCTGCTGATGGCATTGATGGTGATGGCGGTGTTCAACGACATCGTTCGCCTGATGTCCTGAGCCGAGCCTGTCCTGCCGGCCTTGCGCATGGCTACACAAGAAAATTGAAAACGAACGATTGCTAATGAAATTACATCCTGCGCGTATTGCCCTGCCGTTTTTTTCCCGCCGTCTGATCGCTGTCGCCGCCTTCGCCCTGTGCACCGGGCAGGCGCTGGCGGCCGAGCCGTTTGTCGTCAAGGACATCCGCGTCGAAGGCATCCAGCGTACCGAGGCGGGTACGGTGTTCAGCTACCTGCCGGTGCGGGTCGGCGAAACCTTTACCGATGAAAAAGGCGCGGCCGCCATCAAGGCGCTGTATGCGACCGGGTTTTTCAAGGATGTCCGCATCGAAGCCGAGGGCAATGTCCTGGTAGTGATGGTGGAAGAGCGCCCGGCCATCGCCGGCGTCGATTTTTCCGGCATCAAGGAATTCGACAAGGACCAGCTGACCAAGGCACTGAAAGAAATCGGCCTGGCCGAGTCGCGCATCTTCGACAAGGCCATGGTCGACCGCGCCGAGCAGGAACTCAAGCGCCAGTATTTGTCGCGCGGCCTGTACGGCGCAAAAGTGACCACCACCGTCACGCCGATCGAGCGCAACCGCGTCAACATCAACTTCGCCGTGGATGAGGGCGATGCCGCCCGCATCAAGCAAATCACCTTCGTCGGCAACAAGGTCTACAGCGACAAGGAATTGCGCGAACTGGTGAACCTGACCACGCCGGGCTGGTTCACCTGGTACACCAAGTCGGACCAGTACACCAAGCAGAAGCTGACCGGCGATATCGAAAGCATCAAGTCGCATTATCTCAACAGCGGCTATCTCGAGATGCAGGTCGAATCGACCCAGGTGTCGATTACGCCGGACAAGAAGAATATCTACATCACCATCAACATCAACGAAGGCGAGAAATTCAAGGTCGCCGACGTCAAGCTCGAAGGTGAATTGCTCGGCCGCGAGGCGGAGCTGAAATCGCTGCTGGAGTTGAAAAAGGGCGATGTCTATTCCGGCGAGAGGCTGGCCGAGAGCGTCAAGAAAATTTCCGAACGCATGGGCACCTTCGGCTATGCCTTCGCCAATGTGAATGCCAACCCCGACATCGACCGGGAAAAGCGCGAAGTGGCGTTTACTGTCTTTATCGACCCGGGCAAGCGCGTGTACGTGCGTCGCGTCAACGTGGCGGGCAATACCATCACGCGCGATGAAGTGGTGCGGCGTGAATTCCGCCAGTTCGAAAGCTCCTGGTACGACGGCGACAAGATCAAGAACTCGCGTAACCGCGTCGACCGCCTCGGCTATTTCAATGAAGTGAATATCGAGACTCCGGAGGTGCCGGGCACCACCGACCAGGTGGACGTCAACGTCGCGGTGGTGGAGAAGCCGACCGGCACGCTGTCGCTGGGCGCCGGTTTTTCGAGCAGCGAACGGATGACGCTGTCGGCCTCGATCCACCAGGCCAATGCCTTCGGCAGCGGCAAAACGATCGGCCTGGACGTCAATACCAGTAAATACAACCGCACCATTGCCGTGTCACATGTCGATCCCTATGTGACCGACGATGGCATCAGCCGCAGTATCGAAGTGTTTTACCGCACCAGCCGTCCGCCGCTGCTCAATACCGGCGAATACAAGATCGTCACCGCCGGCGGCAGCGTCCATCACGGCGTGCCGTTCAGCGACCTGGATACCGTGTTCTTCGGCGTGGGTGTCGAAAATACCAAGGTCACGACTTATCGGGGTTTCGGCGCAGCCGATGGTGGAAATGGAAGTTTCATTGACAGCCCATTGGTGTATCAGAATTATGTGCGGGATTTTGGCGGCCGTCAGAGCGGCTGCACCATCAACTGTATCGAAACTGCCGCGACCACCAGCTTCCCGCTATCCGTTGCCTGGCAAAGGGATAGCCGCGACAGCGTGCTGACCCCCACCGTTGGCCAGTATCAGCGCGCCAATCTGGAAGTGGCCGCCTTTGGCGACCAGCGCTATTACCGCGGCGTTTATCAATACCAGCATTTTCAGCCGCTTTTCAAGACCATGACGCTGGCTTTCAATGGTGAAGTCGACTATGGCGCCGGTATCGGCTCCAAACCCTATCCGGTCTTCAAGAATTTCTATGCCGGTGGCATTGGCTCGGTGCGCGGTTTCGAAGGCTCGTCACTGGGCGAACGCTCCAGCCCGACCCCAAGCAATGCGCAAGGCGATGCCCTGGGCGGTTCCAAGCGCCTCATCGCCAATGTGGAATTCCAGGTGCCGTTCTCGGGCCGGGACCGCAGCCTGCGCTGGTTCACCTTTGTGGATGCCGGCAATGTTTTTTCGGAACACCAGAAAATCAAGGCCGGTGATTTGCGCTATTCCGCCGGTCTCGGCCTCAGCTGGATTTCGCCGATCGGCCCATTGAAAATCAGCTATGGCAAGCCGCTGAATGCCAAGCAGGGCGACCTGACGCAGAACTTCCAGTTCCAGCTGGGTACCGGTTTCTAAAGGTGTAGTGGCATAATAAGCGTTTTCAGTCGTAATTCGGATTCGGAGAAACACCTTGATGTCGATAGCTCATTCAACCCGCTGGATCAAATGCGCAGCCCTGATGGCAGCGTGCCTGCTGCCGCTGGCAGGCGCGCAGGCGCAGGATGCAAAAATCGGATTTGTCAGCACCGAGCGGATTTTCCGCGAAGCAGTGCCCGCGAAGGCGGCGCAGACCAAGATCGAGCAGGAATTTTCCAAGCGCGACCGTGAATTGCAGGATCTGGCGGCGCGCCTGAAATCGACATCGGAACGACTCGACAAGGACGCCGCGGTCCTCTCCGAGTCGGACCGCATGCGTCGCCAGCGCGAACTGACCGAGCTGGACAAGGATTTTCAGCGCAAGCAGCGCGAATTCCGCGAAGACCTGAACCAGCGCCGCAACGAGGAACTGGCGGTCGTGCTGGAGCGCACCAACAAGGTGATCAAGCAGATTGCCGAAGCTGAAAAATACGATATCGTTTTCCAGGAAGCAGTGTATGCCAGCCCGCGCATTGACATCACCGACAAGGTGTTGAAGGCGCTGAACAAGTAAGCATGCATTCCGATAAGGGAAAGAACGGTTTTGCGCCGTTCTTTCCCATCTTTTTTTGAGGGCCCACGATGAGCACCCGGCTAAAAAACCTGGTCGAACGCCTGGGCGGCCAGCTGATCGGCGACGAGACGATCGAAGTCATCGGCATTGCGCCGCTCCACGATGCGACGGCATCGCAGCTTACTTTCCTTGCCAATTCTAAATTGCGTGCACAGGCCGCCAGGACCCGGGCGGCGGCGCTGACCCTCTCGCCGGCGGAGCACGAGGCGCTTGGTGCCGAGTACCATGGGGCGCGCATCGTCACTGACAATCCCTACGCCTGGTTCGCCCGGGCGGCGCAGTATTTCGCCAGCCTTGTGGCGATCCCGGCGAATCCGGGCGTGCATCCCAGCGCCGTAGTCGACCCGGCGGCGCAGCTGGCAGCCGATGCCAGCATTGGCCCGCTGGTAGTGATCGAGGCCGGCGCGAAAATCGCCGCCGGAGCGGTGATCGGGGCCGGTTGCTTCATCGGTCGCGACGTGAAAATTGGCGCGGGCACCCATCTTCATTCCCGCGTGAGCTTTTACGCCGGCTGCGAAATCGGCGCGCGCGGCATCGTGCACGCCGGCGCGGTGATCGGCGCCGACGGTTTCGGCTTTGCCGGTGACAAAGGCACCTGGGTCAAGATCCCGCAGACCGGTCGGGTAGTCATCGGCGACGATGTCGAAATCGGCGCCAATACCACGATCGACCGCGGCGCCATGACGGATACCATCATCGAGGACGGCGTCAAGCTCGATAACCAGATCCAGATCGGCCATAACTGCCATATCGGCGCGCATACCCTGATGTCGGGTTGCACGGGCGTCGCCGGCAGCGCGAAAATCGGCAAACATTGCACCTTTGGCGGTGCTGCCATGATCCTCGGCCACCTTACCATCGCCGATCATGTCACCATTTCATCGGGCAGCCTGGTGCCGCGGTCCATTACGGAACCCGGCTTTTACACCGGGATCTACCCGCTGGCAAAAAACGCCGAATGGGAAAAATCAGCCGCCATCGTGCGCAATTTGCCAGCAATGCGTGAGAAAATCCGGGAACTTGAGAAAATCATCAAATCCTTATCAAAAGAGTCAGAATGAACGCCCCTGAAACGAAAACCCTCGACATTGTCCAGATCAAGCAATATCTGCCGCATCGCTATCCCTTGCTGCTGGTGGACCGCGTGCTCGACTGGGAAGCGGGCAAGTCGATTACGGCCATCAAGAACGTCACGGTCAATGAAGAGTTTTTCAATGGCCATTTTCCCAACAAGCCGGTGATGCCGGGCGTGCTGATGATCGAGGCGATGGCGCAGACCGCCGCCTTGCTGTCCTTCCTGACCATGGGCCTGAAGCCGGATGAAAACAGCGTGGTGTATTTTCTCGGCATTGACGGCGCCCGCTTCAAGCGCCCGGTCGGCCCTGGCGACCAGCTGAAGATGCACGTGGAAATCCTGCGCAATGCGCGCGGCATCTGGAAGTACAAGGCGGTCGCCTCGGTCGATGGCCAGGTCGCGGTGGAAGCGGAATTGATGTGCACGATGCGCAGCGCGACCGACGCGAGCCAGCCGGCGGGACAGTAAACATGAGCAAGATCCATTCGACTGCGCTTGTCGATCCGCAGGCGCAACTGGACGCTTCGGTCGAGGTTGGCGCTTATACGGTGATCGGCCCGCATGTGAAGATCGGCGCCGGCACCACTGTCGGCCCGCACGTGGTGATCGAAGGGCACACGACGATCGGCTGCGATAACCGGATTTTCCAGTTTTCTTCGCTCGGCGCGGCGCCGCAGGACAAGAAATATGCCGGCGAACCGACCCGATTGGAGATCGGCGACCGCAACACCATCCGTGAATTCTGCACCTTCAATCTCGGCACGGTACAGGATGCCGGCGCCACCCGTATCGGCGACGACAACTGGATCATGGCCTATGTGCATATCGCCCATGACTGCCAGCTCGCCAGCAATATCATTCTTGCCAACAATGCCACGCTGGCCGGCCATGTGCACCTGGGCGACTGGGTGTTCCTCGGCGGTTTCACCAGCGTGCACCAGTTCTGCCATATCGGCGCGCATGCCATGACCGCTTTTACCGCCGCGGTCAGCCAGGACGTGCCGCCCTTCGTCACCGCCGCAGGCAACCGCGCAGTGCCCGCCGGGATCAATTCCGAAGGCCTGAAACGACGCGGCTTCACGCCCGAACAGATTGCCGCCATCAAGCGCGCCTATAAGCTGGTATACCGCGCCGGCCTGTCGCTGGACGAGGCGAAATCCGCGCTGGCGCAGGAAGAGGGCAAGTCGCCCGAAGCGGCGCCGCATATCCGCCTGTTGCGCGAATTTCTGGAATCCAGTGCCCGTGGCATCATCCGCTAAACTGGCGCTGGCCATGGTCGCCGGCGAGACGTCCGGCGACCTGCTGGCCGGCAGGCTGCTGTCCGGACTGCGGCCGGCGCTGCCGGATGCCTACATTCACGGCATCGGCGGCAAGCACATGGCGCAGCATGGCTTCGTTTCCGACTGGCCCATGGAAAAGCTGGCGGTGCGCGGCCTGTTCGAGGTGCTGGCGCATTACCGCGAAATCAAGGGTATCCAGAATGCCCTGCGCGACCGCCTGCTGGCCGAGCGGCCGGCGGTCTTCATCGGCGTCGATGCGCCCGATTTCAACCTCGGGCTGGAAGCGCAACTCAAAGATGCCGGTATTCCGACCGTGCATTTCATCGGCCCGTCGATCTGGGCCTGGCGCGGCGCTCGCATCAAGAAGATCGCCCGCGCGGTGTCGCATATGCTGGTGGTGTTCCCGTTCGAGGAAGAAATCTATCGCCAGGCCGGCATTCCAGCGACCTATGTCGGCCATCCGATGGCTGAAGTGATCCCGCTGGTGCCGGATGTGGCGGCGGCGCGCGCTAGCCTTGGTCTGGACGGCAGTGCGCCGGTGGTGGCGATCCTGCCGGGCAGCCGCATGTCCGAGCTCAAATACAATAGTGCCGCCTTCATCAGCGCGGCCAGGTTGCTGCTGCAGCGCGAGCCTGGCTTGCGCATCGTGGTGCCGATGGCGGGTGAAAAGCAGCGCGAGTATTTCCGCCAGTTGCTGCTTGACGCCGGCTTGCAGGATGTGCCTCTGATAATCACGGAAGGGCAATCGCAAGTGGCCATCGCCGCCGCCGATGCGGTACTGGTCGCCTCCGGCACCGCTACCCTGGAAGTGGCTCTGTTCAAGAAGCCGATGGTGATCGCTTACAAGATGATGCGCGCATCCTGGCATGTCATGCGCCACATGGGTTACCAGCCGTGGATCGGTTTGCCGAATATCCTGGCGCGGGAATTTCTGGTGCCGGAGTTGTTGCAGGATGCGGCAACGCCGCAGGCACTGGCCGAGGCCTTGTGGACCCAGCTGGACGATGCCGGCCACCGCGCCGTCCTGCAGCAGCGTTTCACCGATATGCACCATAGCTTGCTGCGCAATACTGCCAGGGAAAGTGCACAGGCTGTGCTGGATCTGATCGCCCGCTCGGCGAGGGGGCCGGCATGAAGGGCGCCATGAAGGACGCAAATAAGCAGGCGGAGAGTGCCAGCCTGTTCCTGTTCGACCATGCCGGCGAGCTGGTGTGCGGTGTCGATGAGGCGGGTCGCGGGCCGCTGGCCGGGCCGGTATTTGCGGCAGCGGTGATCCTCGACCCGCTGCGGCCGATCGCGGGATTGCGCGATTCCAAAAAATTGAGCGAGGCGAAGCGCGACGCGCTGGCAATCGAGATCAAGGCGTGCGCCTTGGCCTGGGCGATTGCCGAATGTTCGGAAGCGGAAATCGATGCGCTGAATATCCTCCAGGCCACCATGCTGGCCATGCGGCGCGCGGTGGAAGGTTTGTCGCAGCAGCCGACCCTGGCGCTGATCGACGGTAACCGTTGCCCGGTCATGCCGGTGCGTTCCGAGGCGATCATCAAGGGCGACGACAAGGTGTCGGCGATTTCAGCTGCATCGATTCTGGCCAAGACCGCGCGCGACGCCGCGCTGGCGCAACTGCATCAGATCTATCCGCAATATGCCTTCGATCAGCACAAGGGCTATCCGACCGCGCTGCACCTCGAACGCCTGCGCCTGCATGGGGTGTCGCCGGTGCACCGCAAATCCTATGCGCCGGTGCGGGCCTTGCTGGGCCGGGAGGGGCGATGAAAGAGATCAGCTCGCGCGAGAATCCCCTGTACAAGGAATTGAAGCAGCTCGCCACCAGCTCGCAGGCGCGCCGCAAGGCGCAGCGCACGCTGCTCGATGGCGTGCATTTGTGCGAGGCGTATCTGCAGCTGGCCGGCGACCCGCTCATGTGCGTGGCCAGCGCTTCGGCATGCAGCCAGGCCGAGGCCGCAGCGATCCTGGCGCAGTGCGAGGGGCGCCGGGTATCCTGCATCCTGCTGCCGGACGCTTTGTACCATGCCCTGAGCCAGGTCGAACAGGGTGTCGGCATCCTGTTCGTGATCGCCACGCCGCAAGCCGCAATGCCGGCGCAACTGACCCGATCGGCGGTATTGCTGGACCGGCTCCAGGATCCGGGTAACCTCGGTTCCATCCTGCGCAGCGCGGCGGCGGCCGGCATCAAACAAGTGTTTTGTAGTCCCGGCACGGTGTTCGCGTGGTCGCCAAAGGTCTTGCGGGCAGGCATGGGCGCGCATTTTTTGCTGGAGATTGTTGAAAATGCCGATCTGGCATCGGTGATGCGGGGGGCGGCGCTGCCGGTGCTGGCCACCAGTTCGCATGCGGCGCAAACGGTGTATGACATCGACCTGTCACAGCCGGTCGCGTGGCTGTTCGGCCACGAAGGGCAGGGTGTGGCGCAGGACTTGCTGGCGCAGGCCACGCAGCAGGTAGGGATTCCCCATCTGGGTGCGGTCGAATCGCTGAACGTGGCGGCCAGCGCCGCTGTGTGTTTCTTTGAACAGGTGCGGCAGACGCTGCGGGCCTAGCGCGGCCCGGCTGCAATACGCCTGCCTCAATACACCCGCCTCAATACGCCTGTTTGTCCGGCCTGATTTCCTGCAGGATCATGGTGGCGATCTCTTCAATGGACTTGGCGGTGGAGGACATCCAGCGGATGCCTTCCTTGTGCATCATTTTCTCCGCTTCATTCACTTCATAGCGGCAATTTTCCAGTGCGGCGTACTTGCTGCCGGGGCGGCGTTCATTGCGCACTTCCGACAGACGGTCGGGGGCGATCGACAGGCCAAAGATTTTCACCTTGTGCGGCAATAATTCGGGCGGCAACTTGCCGCGTTCGAAATCGTCGGGTATCAGCGGGTAATTGGCGGCCTTGACGCCATATTGCATCGCCAGGTACAGGCTGGTCGGCGTCTTGCCGGAACGGGAAACTCCAACCAGGATGATATCGGCGGCTTCGAGGTTCAGATTGGATTGGCCGTCGTCGTGCGCCAGCGAGAAATTAATGGCATCGATGCGGCGATTGTATTCGACCGAATCGGCGATGTTGTGGCTGCGACCGATGGTATGGCTGGCCGTCACCCCGAGTTCCTGTTCGAGCGGCGCCACGAAAGTCTGGATCAGATCCATCTGCATGCCCTGCGCCTGCCGCACAACGGCCGCCAGTTCCGGCTTGACCAGGGTGGAAAATACGATCGGGCGCTTGCCATCGGTGGCATAGGCATGGTTGATCTTCTGTACTGCTTCATGCGCCTTGTCGATGGAATCGACAAAAGGCAGGCGAATTTGCCGAAAGCGCAGGTTGAACTGGGTCAGCACCGAGTGGCCGAAGGCTTCCGCCGTAATGCCGGTGCCATCGGAAATATAAAATGCCGTGCGATCGGCGTGCGGAACAGGGACCAGGGAAGAGTCAGGCATGGGCGCTCGAAATGAGGATGAGAAATAAGGGCAAGAGCCGGGCTTAAAATGCCCGGAAAAAACCTCATTGTATAAAGCAGAATCAGTTTGCGCACTGTAAAATGTACTTAATTGTGTTTATCGGCTTTCTGCATCTCTTCGAAGAATAACAAAAACAGCCAGCGTGAGATTGCCCCGTGAAGATTTCTTATCATCAAACTAGAGGTTGTCATGTCCAATGTAGCAACTACCGGGGCTGTACACGCTCCGGCCCAGGGAGGGGCGTACGTCGCTGCCTTTGAGCACCTGCGCATGACCGATGTCGAATCGGTCGGCGGTAAAAATGCCTCCTTGGGCGAAATGATCAGCCAGCTCGCTGGCGCTGGCGTCCGCGTGCCGGGTGGCTTTGCCACCACCGCACTGGCGTTCCGCGATTTCCTGAACCATGCCCCCAATGGTGGCCAGACGCTGGGCGAACGCATCGCTGCGCGCCTGGAATCGCTGGATGTGGATGATGTGCGCTCGCTGGTCCAGGCTGGCGCGGAAATCCGCCAATGGATTATCGAAACGCCATTTCAGCCGCGCCTGCAGCAAGAAATTACCGAGTATTATCATAAGCTTGTCGACGATTCTTCAAGTGAAATGTCGTTTGCGGTGCGTTCCTCCGCGACGGCCGAAGATTTGCCGGATGCTTCTTTTGCCGGGCAACAGGAAACCTTCCTGAACGTGGTCGGCATCGACAACGTGCTCGAGGCGATGAAGCACGTATTTGCCTCGCTGTACAACGACCGCGCGATTTCCTATCGGGTGCACAAGGGTTTCACGCATGCCGAAGTGGCCTTGTCGGCCGGCGTGCAGCGCATGGTGCGTTCCGACGTCGGCGCCGCTGGCGTGATGTTTACCATCGATACCGAATCCGGTTTCGAGGACGTGGTGTTCATCACCGCCAGCTATGGCCTCGGCGAAACGGTGGTGCAGGGTGCGGTCAACCCGGATGAATTCTATGTGCACAAGCCGATGCTGGCCGAAGGCAAGCTGCCCATCATCCGCCGCAACATCGGTTCCAAGCTGATCAAGATGGAGTTCACCGGCGAAGCCAAGGCCGGACGTTCCGTCAGGACCGTCGATGTGCCGATCGAGTTGCGCAATCGCTATGCACTGAATGACGCCGAAATCGTCGAGCTGGCGAAATACGCGATGATCATCGAAAAGCATTATGGCCGGCCGATGGATATCGAGTGGGGCAAGGATGGCCGGGATGGCAAGCTGTACATCCTGCAGGCGCGTCCGGAAACCGTCAAGTCGCAAATCAAGGCGACCGACGTGCAGCAGCGCTTCAAACTGAAGGGCAGCGGCACCGTGCTGGCTTCCGGCCGCGCCATTGGTCAGAAAATCGGTGCCGGTCCGGTGCGCGTGATCCGCGATCCTTCCGAAATGGAACGGGTGCAGCCGGGTGACGTGCTGGTGGCTGACATGACCGACCCGAACTGGGAGCCGGTGATGAAGCGCGCCTCGGCGATCGTCACCAACCGCGGCGGCCGCACCTGTCATGCCGCGATCATCGCGCGTGAGCTGGGCGTGCCGGCGGTGGTCGGCTGCGGTCATGCCACCGAGACGCTCAAGGACGGCACCCTGGTGACGGTTTCCTGCGCCGAAGGCGACGAAGGCAAGATCTACGATGGCTTGCTGGAAACCGAGATCAGCGAAGTGTCGCGCGGCGCATTGCCGGAAGTGCCGGTCAAAATCATGATGAACGTCGGTAATCCGCAGCTGGCGTTCGATTTCCAGTCGATCCCGAACGGCGGCGTCGGGCTGGCGCGCCTGGAATTCATCATCAATAACAATATCGGCGTGCATCCGAAGGCGATCCTGGAATACCCGAATATCGCGCCGGACCTGAAAAAGGCGGTGGAATCGGTGGCGCGCGGCCATGCCTCGCCCAAGGCTTTTTATGTCGACAAGCTGGCCGAAGGGATTGCCACGATTGCCGCGGCTTTCTGGCCGAAGCCGGTGATCGTGCGGCTGTCCGACTTCAAGTCGAACGAGTACAAGAAGCTGATCGGCGGCTCGCGCTACGAGCCAGACGAGGAAAACCCGATGCTCGGCTTCCGCGGCGCGGCACGCTATCTGGCAGCTGATTTCGATGAATCCTTCGAAATGGAATGCCTGGCGATGAAGCGCGTGCGCAACGATATGGGCCTGACCAATGTCGAGATCATGGTGCCGTTCGTGCGGACCCTGGGCCAGGCGGAAAAAGTCGTCGCGCTACTGGGCAAGAACGGCCTGAAGCGCGGCGAGAATGGTTTGCGCCTGATCATGATGTGCGAAGTGCCATCCAATGCCATCCTGGCCGAGCAATTCCTCGAGCATTTCGATGGCTTCTCGATCGGCTCCAACGACCTGACCCAACTGACCCTGGGCCTGGATCGTGATTCCGGCATGGAATTGCTGGCGGCGGATTTCGACGAGCGCGATCCGGCCGTGCTGTCGCTGGTGTCGCGGGCGATCGCGGCTTGCCGTGCGCAAGGCAAGTACATCGGCATTTGCGGACAAGGGCCTTCGGACCACCCGGATTTTGCCGAATGGCTGATGAAGGAGGGGATTTCCTCGATTTCCCTGAATCCCGATTCGGTGATCGATACCTGGCAAAATCTGGCCAAGACCAAGTAATTCCTCTGGAGTCAGTCATCTGATGCAAACGCGTACCTGAAAGGGTGCGCGTTTTTTGTTGCGTCAAAGGAACAGATCGGCGCGAAAGGCTTTGAGCGATTCTGAATTTCCTTTAGACTTGGTTCAGTGCTTACATAGCATAAAAAGTTTAAACAAGTCGTACTGCTGTTGTTCAGCCCCCGTTGCCTTTTGGCCCGGGGGTTTTGTTTTTGATGCATACTGACAACATCATCATAAGGAGGCGCAATGGCGGACTGGGTATTGTGGCTGATCGGGGCTGGCGGGCTGGTGGTTTTTGAGCTATTCGCCGGCACTTTCTATTTGCTGATGGTGGCCTTGGGGCTGGTTGCCGGTGCCCTGGTCGCGTTGACAGGGGCGGCCCTGTGGCTGCAATTGCTGGCGGCGGCTGCGGTAGGAGTGCTGGCCACGCTGGTACTGCGACGCAGCAAGTCCGGCAAGGCCGGTAAGGTCGATGCGGCCAACGACCCGAATGTGAATCTCGATATCGGTCAGAAAATATCCGTGGCTGAATGGAACTTGCGTGCCGGTAGTCAGCCCAGCGCTCGCGTCATGTATCGCGGCGCCATGTGGGATGTGGCGCTGGCGCCAGGCAGTGCGGCGCAGCCCGGCGTTTTCACCATTCTGGAAATTCGCGGCAGCCGCTTGATCGTCGGCGCCGACGCAGGCACCGTAAGCAACGCTTCATCCGACAACAACTAGGGAGGTAAGATGGAATTCAGTTTTGGCAGTGTTTCGCTGGTCATTTTCATTCTGGCGATCGTATTCGTATTCAAGACGATCCAGGTGGTACCGCAGCAACATGCCTGGGTGGTCGAACGCCTGGGCAAGTACCATGCGACGCTCGGGCCAGGCCTGAATATCGTGGTGCCCTTCATTGACCGCGTCGGTTACAAGCATATCCTGAAGGAAATCCCGCTGGACGTGCCGCCGCAAGTCTGCATCACCAAGGACAATACGCAACTGCAGGTGGATGGCATCCTGTATTTCCAGGTGACCGATCCCAAGCTGGCGTCCTATGGTTCATCCAATTACGTTGCCGCCATCACCCAGCTGGCGCAAACCACCCTGCGTTCGGTGATCGGCCGCATGGAGCTGGACAAGACCTTCGAGGAACGCGACCACATCAACACGGCAGTCGTGTCCGCCATCGACGATTCCGCCGCCAACTGGGGTGTCAAGGTGCTGCGTTACGAAATCAAGGATTTGACCCCGCCCAAGGAAATCCTGCATGCCATGCAGGCGCAGATTACCGCCGAGCGTGAAAAGCGCGCCCTGATCGCTGCTTCCGAAGGGCGCAAGCAGGAGCAGATCAATATCGCTACCGGTGAGCGGGAAGCGGCGATCGCCAGGTCGGAAGGTGAAAAGCAGGCCTCGATCAACCGTGCACAGGGCCAGGCGGCGGCCATTCTGGAAATTGCCGAGGCCAGCGCCGAAGCGATCCGCAAGACCGCTGCGGCAATCCAGGCACCGGGCGGCGCCGATGCCGTCAACCTGAAGGTGGCGGAACAGTATGTGGGCGCCTTTGGCCAGCTGGCGCGTACCAACAATACCCTGATCGTGCCGGCCAACCTGGGTGACATGAGCAGCCTGATCGCAACCGCGATGCAGGTGGTGAAGACGCAGCCGAAGTAGGGCGCGGAAGTGGCGGCGGGGGCGCGGGGAACGCAGGTCTTGCCCTTCCAGGCGAAACTACCGGCGGTGTTGCTTCATGGCTGCCTGTATTTCGCGCTGCGAATCGCGCTGCTTCTCGGTTTCACGCTTGTCGTGCTGTTTCTTGCCCTTGGCCAGGCCGATTTCGCATTTGACGCGGCCTTTCAGGTAATGCAGGTTGAGCGGCACCATGGTGTAGCCGGAGCGTTCGACCTTGCCGATCAGCTTGTCGATTTCCTTGGCGTGCAGGAGCAGTTTGCGGGTGCGTACCGCCTCTGGCGAGACGTGGGTGGAGGCGGCGGCAAGTGCGCTGATATGGGCGCCAAACAGGAAAACTTCGCCGTTGCGCACAATCACATAGGCTTCCTTCAATTGCACGCGGCCGGCGCGGATTGCCTTGACTTCCCAACCTTGTAATACAATGCCCGCCTCGAAGCGCTCCTCGATGAAGAAATCGAAAAAGGCTTTTTTATTGTCAACAATGGTCATGTGTATGGCAAGCGGGCGCTAGTGTAGAAGAATATAAGATGACGATTTTATCAAACGGTGCATAGTCAATGGCAGTAGTGCATAAATCCGTCCTGTTGCCATTCAGTGCCGAGCAAATGTTCGTACTGGTGAATGGCATCGAAGAATATCCGAAATTCCTCCCGTGGTGTGGCGGCACCGAGATTTTGCGGCGGGAGGAAAACAAGGTGGTGGCGAGTATTGCCATCAATTACCACGGCGTGAAGCATTCCTTCACCACCGAGAATGTCAACCTGCCGTCGTCCACGATCAGGATGACGCTGGTGGAAGGGCCGTTTCGTCATCTCGATGGTACCTGGACTTTCAAGCCCTTGCGCGCCGATGCCTGCAAGGTGGAACTGGATCTGCATTATGAGTTTGCCAGCAAGTTGCTGGACAAGATGATCGGCCCGGTATTCCATATGATCGCCAACAACATGGTCGAGGCTTTTTGCCAGCGCGCCGAGGCCGTCTATGTCTGATACCGTCGAAATGCTGCAGGTGCAGGTCTGCTATGCCAGGCCGGATGCGATTTTCCTGGAAGAGCTGACCTTCACTGCGGGTACGACGCTGGAACAGGCAATCCGCGCCAGCGGGATACTGGCGCGCGCACCGGAAATCGACCTCGCGGTTTGCAAGCTTGGCATTTTTGGCAAGCTCAAGCCGCTGGAGACGATCTTGCGCGACCGCGACCGCATTGAAATTTATCGTCCCCTGCAGGCGGACCCAAAAGAGGCGCGGCGCCGGCGTGTCGTCAAAAAGGAAAAAACCCGCTGAACGCGGGTTTTTTGGCGGGTTTCCCCGGATGTTATTTGCAGTCGGCCAGGATGCGGTTGGTTTCGCGCATTTCGCGGCTGCGCTGTTCATCTTCCAGAAATACCCTTTCGCCATTGCTGTCCGTACTGGCCATGCGTTGGCCGGATGCCAGTGCACTTTGATATTTCCGGGCTTTATCGCAATTTTGCGCCTTGTCGCGGGCAGCCTGGGCCTCGCTGGCAGCTTTCTTGTCCTTTTCGGCCTGTTCGGTGCGGCGTTTCATGAAATCGGCGTTTTTCTCCGCTGTGCTGAGCGGGGTCTTCGGCGCAGCGTCGTCTGCATTGGCTGGCGCCGCTGAGGCACTCGCTGTGGCCGTGACGGGGGCGGCGAATGCACCGCCCGGTTGCTTCAGGATCCTGTTTTTCGGCACCGATGCCGGCGGCGGCATGTCGGAAAACTGTTTGGCACCTTTCTCGTCGGTCCAGACATATTGCGCCCAAGCGACGGAGGCAAATGCGCACAGGACCAGGCTTGCGGCAAGCTGCTTAACCGGGATGAATTGCATGTGGGATTCCTTGAGTAATCAGTTTCCCGATTTCGCCATGCTTTATCCGGCATGTCAATCTGCAGGGTCGGCTTTTCATGGCGGCCTGTGCGATAAAACGACGTATTTGATATGTTTTCTGTATAATGCGACTTTGCGCCTATAGGAAATGCTATGCGTCTACTTCAAAAAGCACTCACCTTCGATGATGTGCTGCTCGTCCCGGCTTATTCGGACATTCTGCCGAAAGATACTTCCCTCACTACCCGCCTGACCCGCAACATCACGCTGAACATCCCGTTGCTGTCGGCGGCGATGGATACCGTGACTGAAGCGCGCCTGGCCATCGCGATGGCGCAGGAAGGTGGCATCGGCATCATCCACAAGAATATGCCCGCCCGTGAGCAGGCCCGCGAAGTCCTGAAGGTGAAGCGTTTCGAGTCGGGCGTGGTACGCGATCCGATCACGATTCCCCCCCACATGAAAATCCGCGACGTGATGGCGCTGTCCGAACAACACGGCATCAGTGGCTTTCCGGTGGTGGAGGGCAAGACCGTCGTCGGCATCATTACCAACCGCGATTTGCGCTTTGAGGAAGAGCTGGATGCCGAAGCGCATGCGAAGATGACGCCGCGCGAAAAGCTGGTGTACGTCAAGGAAGGCGAAGACCTCGCCGAAGCCAAGCGCCTGATGAACAAGCATCGCCTGGAGCGCGTGCTGGTCATTGATGACGCCTACGAATTGCGCGGCCTGATCACGGTCAAGGATATCCAGAAGGCCACCGAGCATCCCTTTGCCGCCAAGGACGAGCACGGCAAACTGCGGGTTGGCGCGGCCGTCAGCGTCGGCGTTGACAATGAGGAGCGCATCGACCTGCTGGTCAAGGCTGGCGTGGATGTGCTGATCGTCGATACCGCGCACGGCCATTCCAAGGGCGTGCTGGACCGCGTCAAGTGGATCAAGACCCATTATCCGCAAGTCGATGTGATCGGCGGCAACATCGCCACTGCCGAAGCGGCGCGTGCATTGCTCGAACATGGCGCCGACGGCGTCAAGGTCGGCATCGGCCCCGGCTCGATCTGTACCACGCGTATCGTCGCCGGCGTCGGCGTTCCGCAGATTTCGGCGATCTCGAATGTGGCCGGCGCCTTGCGTGGTACCGGCGTCCCCTGCATTGCCGACGGCGGTATCCGCTATTCCGGCGACATTGCCAAGGCATTGGCAGCGGGCGCATCCACGGTGATGATGGGCAGCATGTTTGCCGGCACCGAGGAAGCGCCGGGCGAAGTCATCCTGTTCCAGGGCCGCAGCTACAAATCCTATCGCGGCATGGGCAGCCTCGGCGCGATGTCGGAGGGTTCGGCGGACCGCTACTTCCAGGATTCGTCAAAGAATACTGACAAGTATGTGCCTGAAGGTATCGAAGGCCGCGTTCCCTACAAGGGCAGCGTTCTGGCAATCCTGTACCAGCTGGTCGGCGGCGTGCGTTCCTCCATGGGTTATTGCGGTTGCGCCACCATCGATGAATTGCGCGAGAAGGCTGAATTCGTCGAAATCAGCTCGGCGGGCATGCGCGAATCGCACGTGCACGATGTGCAGATCACCAAGGAAGCGCCAAACTACCGGGCTGACTGAACGTCTTGCGCGTTCAGCCCGGAGCAGGCCAGCCCGCCATGATCATCGCCCCTGAGCGCCGATCCGAGCCGACCTCGACAGATAAGCTGCCGGGTGAGGAAGGCTGCGCTTCGCGCGAGCAGCTGGAACAGCAGATGGCGCGCATCGGCCGCATCGGCCGGCAACTGTTTGAGGTGGCCGATTGCGTGGTGCAGTTCAAGGATGGCTGCTGCGAATTTCCGGCGGCGACAGCGACGCAAAGCAAGGCCGAGGCTTTCTGCGCCAGTCTGCCGGTGCCGGAAGGTGCTGTTGTGGTGCCGGACGCGCGGCGCGATGCGCACCTGGCGGCGCATCCCGCAGTGGCGGGGGCGCCGGGTATCCGTTTTTACGCCACCCAGCCTTTGCGCGGCCAGGGGCAGGAAGTGATTGGCAGCGTCAGCCTGGTCGATTCTGCGCCGCGCGCGTTCGGCCAGGATGCCCGGCGCCTGCTGCTCGACTTGGCGGCGCTGGTCGAGCGTGAACTGCAGCTGCAGTCGATGAGCGTATTGCAGATTGCCCTGCAAAAAAAGAACAAGAGCCTGCGTCGCCGCTCGCTGGTGGATCCCTTGCTGAAGATCTGGAACCGCGCCGCCATCATGCGCATTCTCGGCATCGAAGCGGATCGTTGCGACAAGCAGGGCATGCCGCTGGCGCTGGTGGTGATCGACCTGGATTTTTTCAAGAAGATCAACGATAGTCACGGTCATCCGGCCGGTGACGCCGTGCTGGTGAGTGTCGCCAGCCGCCTGCGTTCCTGCATCGGGCCGCAGGAAGCGCTGGGCCGTTACGGTGGCGAGGAGTTCCTTGTGGTATTGCCGGGGGCCTGCCATGAGACCGCGCTGGCCGTGGCCGAACGCATGCGGCAGGCGGTCGCGGCACAGCCCGAATTCATTGGCGCGACGATGCTCAAGCTGAGCATCAGTGCCGGTATCGCTTCCACCGTGCAGTTTCCGTCGGCCAGTACGGAAGAACTGATTAGCCGCGCCGATGTCGCTCTGTATGCGGCTAAGGATGCGGGTCGCAATTGCGTGCTTCAGGCCATGCCTAGACGCGCCTGAATCCCTTTTTCATTTTTTGACTTCCCGGAAGACGTGCTTTCTATGCATTCGAAAATCCTTATCCTTGATTTCGGTTCCCAGGTGACTCAGCTGATCGCCCGTCGCGTGCGCGATGCCGGCGTGTTTTCCGAGGTTTATCCCTATGATATCGGCGACGATTTCATTCGTAACTATGGCGCAGCCGGCATCATTCTCTCGGGCGGTCCGAATTCCGTCATCGAAGGCGATACGCCGCGCGTGCACCAGGCTGTGTTCGAGGCCGGCGTGCCGGTGTTGGGCATCTGCTACGGTATGCAGGCCATGGCGGCACAGCTGGGCGGCAAGGTGGAAAACGGCAAGGTGCGCGAATTCGGCTATGCCGAGGTGCGCGCGCGCGGCCATACGGCACTGCTGAACGGCATCAATGACTTCGTCACCGAAGAAGGCCACGGCATGCTGAAAGTATGGATGAGCCACGGCGACAAGGTGATCGACCTGCCGCCCGGCTTCAAGCTGATGGCGTCCACCGACAATTGCCCGATTGCCGGCATGGCCGACGAAGAACGCAAGTTCTACGCCGTACAGTTTCACCCGGAAGTCACGCATACCTTGCAGGGCGAGGCCATGCTGGGCCGCTTCGTGCACGAAATCTGCGGCTGCAAGGCAGACTGGAACATGCCCGACTACATTTCCGAGGCGGTGGCGGCGATCCGCGCACAGGTCGGCAGCGATGAAGTCATTCTTGGCCTTTCCGGCGGTGTCGACAGCAGCGTGGCGGCGGCATTGATCCACCGCGCCATTGGCGACCAGTTGACTTGCGTGTTCGTCGACCATGGCCTGCTGCGTCTCGACGAAGGCAAGATGGTGATGGACATGTTCGGCAAGAACCTGGGCGTCAAAGTGCTGCACATCGACGCCACCGAGCAGTTCATGGGGCACCTGGCCGGCGTGACCGACCCGGAAGCCAAGCGCAAGATCATCGGCCGCGAATTCGTCGAAGTGTTCCAGGTCGAGGCCGGCAAGCTGAAGAATGCCAAGTGGCTGGCGCAGGGCACCATCTACCCGGACGTGATCGAGTCCGCCGGCAAGGGCAAGAAGGGCCACACCATCAAGAGCCACCACAATGTCGGCGGCTTGCCCGAGACCTTGAACCTGAAGTTGCTGGAACCCTTGCGCGAACTGTTCAAGGACGAGGTGCGCAAGCTGGGCGTGGCGCTCGGTCTGCCGCATGAGATGGTGTACCGCCATCCGTTCCCGGGCCCGGGCCTGGGCGTGCGCATCCTCGGCGAAGTGAAGAAGGAATACGCCGACCTGCTGCGGCGCGCCGACGCGATCTTCATCGAGGAATTGCGCAAGACCGTCGATGAGGACGGCAAGTCCTGGTACGACAAGACCAGCCAGGCTTTTGCAGTGTTCCTGCCGGTGAAGTCGGTCGGCGTGATGGGCGATGGCCGCACCTATGAATACGTGGTGGCGCTGCGCGCGGTGCAGACCCAGGATTTCATGACCGCGCACTGGGCGCACCTGCCACACGACTTGCTGGGGCGGGTGTCGAACCGCATCATCAATGAAGTGCGGGGTTTGAACCGGGTGGTGTATGACATTTCGGGCAAGCCGCCCGCGACCATCGAGTGGGAATGAAATCAGGTCCTTCGGGGACTATCGTTGGCTATCGAGAATCCATCGTAACGCGTTGATTTTAAAAGTAATGCGTTGCGACAGCTATCGATGGCTATCGCCGAGCAGCGAAGCGGATCGGCGGTAGTCCAGTTGTGCCAACCCTTCATGGGGCTTGGCCTTGCAGCACTGCTTCTTCACGAAAAGGTGAGCTGGACCATGCTGGTTGTGACGTTAGGTGCGGTGATCTGCGTCGCAGGGGCGAAGAAATACGCAAAGTGATGCCATGCGCGACGCTGAGTAGCATGGGCTTGATATTATAGGGAGACTTGATTTCTTAGGCCCGAGTCCGGCCGGCCAAATATCGTGAAAAAAATAATAACTTCTCTATGTTCAGCAATCGAGGAGCTAAACCGGCCAGAGGGCGAGTCCAACAGCGGGATCGCTTACGGAACTCTTCATTGCTATCGGGATGACACGGTTATCGCGTCATCCACGCAGGATACCTTTGCTTATTTGATTATCAACGGCGCGGTGCGTATTACACAGCAGTCCGGCGTGGTCGAATATTCATCTGGCCAATACTTTCTATCTTCTTCCATAAAAGGCGTTGCTGCACACGCGATTGCGATTGCAACACCTTCACCCCATCTGGCACTGCGATTCGACTTTACCGTGGAAGATGTCGTTGCTGTACTGCTTGATATGGAGGTTAATTTCACTAGTTCTGTACTGGAGAAATCCGCCTCTCTAGAAGTTGGCAGCCAAGACCAATTAAGCTTTCTTGAGCTTGCACTGCGGATCGTCAATCTTGCTAAAAGCGGGGGTGTCAATGCGTTCCTGGAAAAACACCTAAAGCGTGAGATGGTCTATAACATCGTCACTGGTCCTTATGGCAGTTCGTTTGTTCAAGATATTCTTCGAATTCGGAATGCAAGGGATATTTATTCCACAAATGACTGGATAAGAAGTAACTATAAATCTGTTTTCGCTGTGGATGAGCTGGCGGAGCAGTTGAATATGAGCGTCACCAGCTTCCATAGGAAGTTCAAAGCCGCCATCGGCATGGGGCCACTGCAGTGTCAGAAACAATTGAGACTCGTGGAAGCAAGGCGTTTGATGTTGGACGAAGATTTCAATGTTACTGACGTTGCTCTGGAGGTTGGCTATGAAAGCCTTTCCCAGTTCAGTCGCGAATACAGAAAAATGTTTGGGCTTCCCCCGCAGAAGGATATACGAAGTATCCGTAGCAAAGGCACTGACAACAAGAGCTAACTTGGCTATGTGATGCTAGTGGAGCGCCAGCACCATTGCGTCGTGTTGAGGGCGGCTGGGCCCGCAGGATTGTGCAAACCAGTGGAAGGAACGGGCAAGCGCGCAATCCCTTGATTCGAGACAATTGAAAGATCCAACAGCGAAGTAATGGTGGACAGATTTCGATTAGTCAAGCTTTACGAATCAAGAGGAAATTAACATGACAATGATGAGGGCAATACAAGTGCCTGCGCCTGGAAAGCCTATGGAGCTCGTCCAGGTCCCTATTCCAGATCCAAAGGTGGATCAGATCTTGATCCGTGTGCAAGCGTGTGGTGTTTGCCATGGTGAGGCGAAGATCATCGAGGGGTGGGCTAACTCATATCCACGGATCCCCGGGCATGAGGTTGTCGGCGTTGTGGAAAAGCTGGGTGACGGCGCCACGAAATGGAAAGTAGGTCAGCGGGTCGGTATCGGCTGGGATGGCGGCCACACCTGCGGCCATCACCAAACGACGGCACTTACCATGGACGGTGGCTATGCCGAGTACATGGTGGCCAATGAAGATGCCCTGATTCTGATCCCTGAAGAGCTTTCTTCTGAAGAGGCTGCCCCGATCTTGTGCGCCGGTGAAACTGTGTTCAGTGCACTTCGCAACAGTGTGGCACGTGCGGGTGATGTCGTAGCGATTTCAGGGATCGGCGGCCTGGGGCATCTGGCAATTCAGTACGCGAAGAAAATTGGCCTGTACGTTGTCGCTATCTCGGGCAACAAGGATAAAGAAGAACTGGCGCGCAATCTGGGAGCACACCAATTTATTGACTCGTCCACTGAGAACGTGGCCGAAAAGCTCCGTGAACTTGGTGGGGCGAAGGTCATCGTGGCGACGGCGCCGCATGGCAAGACCATCTCCAGCCTTATCGATGGGCTCGGGAAAGATAGCGAATTGATCATTGCCGCAGTTGCTGACGACGATCTCGGGCTGACTGCAATGGATTTCCTCAAAGGACCGAACACCATTCGCGGGACCTTCACTGGAAAGACAAAGGAGTTGGAGTCGGCGCTTCGTTTCAGTGTATTGGCTGACGTACGGCCGATGATCGAGGTGTTTCCTTTGGAAAAAGCCGCCGAAGCTTACGAAAAGATGATGGCTGCCAAAACCAAATTCCGCGCTGTCATTGGCGTTGGCTACTGACCTGATCCGCCTGGTAAATCAGACGGGGGCTCAAAGCATTTTTTGAGATGGGCCATTTGGAAATGGGCGAGGCCGGTGTCAATTATTTATTCGGCACCGGCTTCCTTTATCGCCCCACAGAGCGCAAGTCTGAGCATCGGTGCGGACCAATAGCCAACGCCATAGCGAACGCGAGGGTTTGAACCTTGCTGGCTATTTAGTATCAAATGAGATACTATACATGCCATGAACAAGCGAACTAAGCTGCTCGAAGCCATGCGGAACAATCCGCGAGACTGGCGGATTGACGATCTGCTTTCCGTAGCCGCACAGTTCGGAATCGAGTGCCGTAATCACGGTGGCAGTCATCACGTATTTGGCTATCCCGGCGTGGACAGTGATGTGTCCGTGCCGGCGCACCGGCCCATCAAGCCTGTCTATATCCGACAGTTTTTGACTTTAGTTAATAGCGTCAAGGAGTTGCAATCATGAGTGAAACCGCGATCAAGCGCATCGCCCAGGCAGTTCCGCCGTATCCGTTCGAGGCCTACGCCCACATCGTCAGCCCCTTGTCGTCGGATGATGGTGGCGGCTATCTGATCACCTTCCCGGATTTGCCCGGCTGCATGTCTGATGGCGAAACCGAGATGCAAGCTGTGGCCAATGGTCGCGATGCATTTGCATCCTGGGTGTCGGCCAGAATGGATGCCGGCAAGGCGATTCCCGAGCCGGCGTACCGCCCCGAGCCTGTGCCAATGGCGTCAGGACGATTCATTACGCGTTTGCCGAAAACGATCCATGCCAAGCTGGCCCAGCGGGCCAAGGCGGAAGGCGTGAGTCTGAATACGCTGGTGCTGGCCTTTATTGCCGAAGGATTGGGACGCAAGGATACACATGCCTGAGCTGATGAGTCGATGAATTCGCGGATGCGCGATCGGGCATTTTTCATTGTGCCAGCGTCTTCTCGGGCGCATTGGTGCTATTCGATCCGAGAAGGCAGGGAAAGCGCCGGCTCCTCGTCGAAGTCGAAACTCAGTTGCCGCGGTGTTTTCCATATCCTGAATTTTCGCCAGGCTTTGGGAAAAAAATCATCCTGACAGTCAGGGAGGCTGAGCGGTATCGGCCGCTGTTTTTCGGCGAACATCCTGGCCCTGGCGCAGCATCGGTAACTGTAAGACAGTGAAATCAGGAGATGGTCGGCGACCATTTTCATTCTGTTGTCGAAAGATTCCAGGAGGTGGACGTAGGCGCCGGCCAGCGAATCATGGCGGCCGGGATTGATGTCGCGCCATGACGTGTCGCCCCGCGCCGCCAGGATGCTCAGAGGGTTGGCCCCGTCATCCGCGACGAACTTCCTTAGCAGGGGATGGCCGTCATCCCCTGATTCGTCAGAATAGGCGGAGCGATCGAGCCTGATTGCATAGCGGACGGTTTTTTCAGCGTATCTGACCAGTTCCTGGTATAGATGGCTGATTAACAGGTTCTGATCTTTCTCAGCCAGGAAATCGATTTCAATTTCCTTGGTTCTCTCGATTTCGCCGGCCAACATCCAGGCTTCTGCTTCGACGGCGGAACTGTCATAGTCGCCACGGGTATGACGCGCGATCCGTTCCAGGTCTTTGCTTCTTTGTTTGCAGAATTTCTGAAAAGCGGCAGTGCGACGATCCATATTGGCTTGCCAAAAAATGATCGCTGCTGAATTACGCGATCCCTATTTTCGGACGGGAATGATACATGAACAATTTGCAATTGTCCGACTCGACTGCTTGATTTCCAGGGATGCGTGGCGAGAATCAGGGCGTTGATGCCGGGTATAATCCAAGCTTGCCCTTGTATTGAACGGATATGGTTTTTACGTGACTTATAGTGTCAAAGAGATTTTTTACACCCTGCAGGGTGAAGGCACGCATGCCGGCAGGCCGGCGGTGTTTTGCCGTTTTTCCGGCTGCAATCTGTGGTCCGGACGCGAGAGCGACCGCGCCAGCGCCGTCTGCAAGTTTTGCGATACCGATTTCGTTGGCACCGATGGCGAACGAGGTGGCAAGTATCCCGGTGCGCAGCAACTCGCGGACGCCATCGACAGCCTCTGGCCCGACACACATGCCGCCAGCAAGTACGTGGTATTTACCGGCGGCGAACCACTTTTGCAACTGGATACGCCGCTGATCGATGCCGTGCATGCAGCCGGATTCGAGATCGCCATCGAGACCAACGGCACCCTGCCAGTGCCTCCCGGGGTGGACTGGATATGCGTCAGTCCCAAGATCGGCTCCGAGCTGGTGCAGAGGAGCGGCAATGAATTGAAGGTGGTGATTCCGCAGGTCGGCCAGTCCCTGCAGGATTATGAAACGCTGGATTTCCAGCATTTTTACGTGCAGCCCATGGACGGCCCGCAGCAGGAAGCCAATACGCGCCTGGCCATCGACACCTGCAAGCGCAATCCGCACTGGAAATTGAGCTTGCAAACCCATAAACTGCTGCAAATACCCTGAATAAAGATTTAACTGGCATGTTGACCATAACCCGCAAGCTGGAATTCGATGCCGGACACCGGATTCCCGACCACAAGAGCCAGTGCCGCAACCTGCACGGCCACCGCTATACCCTGGAAATCACCCTGATGGGTGAAATAATCCGGGAAGAGGGCAGCTCCGACCAAGGCATGATCATGGATTTTTCGGACGTAAAAGCCCTGGCCAAGCAGCATCTGGTCGATGTCTGGGACCATGCATTCCTGGTATATGCCAAGGATGAAAAGGTGCGCGAATTCCTGCAATCGCTGCCGGGCCACAAGACGGTCGTCATCGACAGCATTCCGACCGTGGAAAACCTGGCGCAAACGGCGTTTGACATCCTCAAGGCCGCTTACCAGGACCATTATGGCACCGGCCTGCGCCTGCACAAGCTGGTCTTGCATGAAACGCCCAACTGCTGGGCCGAAATTACCGAATAAGCCATGCGCGACCTGATCTACATGCGCCAGGCGCTCGACCAGGCGCACAATGCCTGGGCCCTGGGCGAGGTGCCGGTCGGCGCGGTGGTGGTACATGAAGACCGCGTGATTGCCACCGGCTTCAACCAGCCGATCGGCACCCATGACCCGACCGCGCATGCGGAAATCATGGCGCTGCGGGCAGCCGCCGCCATCCTCGGCAATTACCGCCTGCCGGGTTGCGAGCTGTTCGTGACCCTGGAACCGTGCGCCATGTGCGCCGGCGCCATGATGCATGCGCGCCTGGCGCGCGTGGTGTTCGGCGCGACCGACCCCAAGACAGGCACCTGCGGTTCCATCGTCAATCTGTTCGAGCAGGAAAAGCTGAATCACCAAACCGAACTGACCGGCGGCGTATTGGCGACCGAATGCGGGCAATTGCTGAAGGAGTTCTTTGCCGAGCGGCGTGCAATCCAGCAGCAGCAAAAGGCGGCGCAACTGGATGGAGCTTGAATGAGTCTATCGATGTTCGCCATTCCGGACGGGCTCGGCATCGCCATCGTGGCGCCGGGCGGTTATCCTCCCGACGAGGCGGCGCTGGCGCGCGGCATCGCGCTGCTGGAGCGGCAGGGCTGCCTGGTGCACAACTACTACGATCCCGCGGAAAAATTCCAGCGTTTCGGCGCTACCGATAATGGCCGCGCGGCGCAGTTGCATGCCGCCGCCGACGATCCTGATATACAGATCGTGATGGCCTTGCGCGGCGGCTATGGCATGTCGCGCATCCTGCCCATGCTGGATTTATCCATCCTGGCCAACAGCGGCAAGCTGTTCGTTGGTCATAGCGATTTCACCGCCTTGCACATGGCGCTTTTGGCGCATAGCGGCGCAGTCAGTTTCGCCGGGCCGATGGTCTGTGGCGATTTTGGCAGCGCTGCCCCGAGCGACTTTACACTTTCGCATTTCTGGCAATGTCTGGGCCAGTCGCGTCATGCGGTCACGGTGGCGACGCCGAATAATCCGGCGATCGAGGCCGAAGGGCGCCTGTGGGGCGGCAACCTGGCGATGCTGACGCATCTGCTCGGCACGCCATATTTCCCGGACATCGAGGATGGCATCCTGTTCGTAGAGGATGTCAACGAGCATCCCTACCGGGTCGAACGCATGCTCTTGCAATTGCTGCATGCGGGTGTGCTGGCGCGGCAGCAGGCGATTCTGCTGGGCGATTTTTCCAGTTACCGCCTGAGCGATTACGACAATGGCTATGATTTCAATGCCATGCTGCAGTATGTGCGCTCGCGCGTGGCCACACCGATCCTGACCGGCTTGCCCTTCGGCCATATCGCCGATAAATTGACCCTGCCGGTCGGTTGCCAGGCGCAAATTGTTTCACAAAAAAATGAACTGCAGCTCGCGATAACCGGCTATCCGGCGTTGCGGTCCTGCGGCTGATCCTGATCATTCTTGCCACATTTCCCGCGTTTTCCGTCGCAATGCAGGTCGCCATGATCTTTGCTGGCTACGGCCTGCTGTATGCAGCATCGCGCAATGGTAAAATGTCGGGTTAATTTACTTGTTTTTAAAGGCTTTTCCGTGCTTTCCACCGCAAACATCACGATGCAGTTCGGCCCCAAGCCACTGTTTGAAAATATTTCCGTCAAATTTGGGGATGGCAATCGTTATGGCTTGATCGGCGCCAACGGTTGCGGCAAATCCACTTTCATGAAAATCCTCGGTGGCGACCTTGAACCGTCCGCTGGCACTGTCATGCTCGATTCCAATGAGCGCCTGGGCAAGTTGCGCCAGGATCAGTTCGCTTTTGAAGAGATGCGCGTGCTGGATGTGGTCATGATGGGCCACACCGAAATGTGGGCGGCGATGAGCGAGCGCGATGCGATCTACGTCAATCCGGACGCCACCGACGATGATTACATGCAGGCGGCTGACCTCGAAGCGAAATTTGCCGAGTACGATGGCTATACCGCGGAAGCGCGTGCCGGTGAACTGCTGCTGGGCGTGGGCGTGCCCACCGAACAGCACCAGGGGCCGATGAGCAATGTCGCCCCAGGCTGGAAGCTGCGCGTGCTGCTGGCGCAGGCGCTGTTTTCCAATCCGGATATCCTGCTGCTAGACGAGCCGACCAATAACCTCGATATCGACACGATTCGCTGGCTCGAAGATGTGCTGAACCAGCGCAATTCGACCATGATCATCATTTCCCATGATCGCCACTTCCTGAACCAGGTCTGCACCCACATGGCCGACATGGATTACGGCACGTTGAAGGTGTATCCGGGCAATTACGACGATTACATGCTGGCATCGTCGCAGGCACGGGCGCAGCAACTGTCAAATAACGCCAAGGCCAAGGACAAGGTCGCCGAATTGCAGGATTTCGTGCGGCGTTTCTCGGCCAACAAATCCAAGGCACGCCAGGCGACTTCCCGCGCCAAGCAGATCGAGAAGATCAAGGTGGAAGATGTCAAACCTTCCAGCCGGGCCAATCCCTTCGTTCGCTTCGAGGGCGAGAAGAAGCTGCATCGACTGGCAGTCGAAACCCAGGGGATGTCGAAGGCCTATGACCACCAGATTTTCAAGAACATCAGCATCATGGTCGAGGCGGGCGAAAAAATTGCCATCATCGGCCCCAATGGTGCCGGTAAAACAACCTTGTTGCGTTGCGTTGGCGGCGATGAAATCTGCGGCCTGCATGCCGATAGCGGGACAGTGAAATGGGCAGAAAATGCCAACGTCGGTTACATGCCGCAGGATCCGACCGAGGAATTTGCCGTCGACAAGAATCTCGCCGACTGGATGGGGCAGTGGACCCAGGAAGGCGATGATGACCAGGCGGTGCGCTCGATCCTGGGGCGCCTGCTGTTTGGCGGCGACGATGTGAAGAAATCGGTTCAGGTGCTGTCCGGTGGCGAAAAAGGGCGCATGATTTATGGCAAGCTGATGCTGGGTCGTCACAATGTCATGTTGCTGGATGAACCGACCAACCACATGGACATGGAATCGATCGAGTCGCTTAATATCGCGCTGGAAAAATATGCCGGCACCCTGATTTTCGTGTCGCATGACCGTGAATTCGTTTCTTCGCTGGCCACGCGCATCCTGGAAATCAAGGATGGCAAGATCACCGATTTCCAGGGCGGCTACGAAGCATTCCTGGAAAGCCAGGGTATCGAATAAGCCGGCCCCGCTTATTGGTCCCTTATTGGTCCCTTATTGGTCCCTTATTGGTCGGCTTATTGCCGCTGATTGCACAAAACGCAGCCTTTGCCGGCTGCGTTTTTTATTGTGATTTGCCATCCTTATTTGACGGCATGAGTCCATCGGCATCTGGCTTTATAATCTTGTTTTGGTACCACCGTTTTTCAGGGTCAGCATGCAAACTCAGATCAAAACCATTGAATTCGAACGCCCGCAAATGGATGTCGGCACCAGTTGCGTTGCCAATGCCTGGGCCAAAGTGCCCGATGTCCCGACGCCGGCAGAAAAAGTCGCCTTGAAAGAACGCATCCGCAAGCTGCTGAAGGAAAAGCAGGCGGTGCTGGTGGCGCATTACTATGTCGATGCTGATTTGCAAGACCTGGCCGAGGAAACCGGCGGTTGCGTGTCGGATTCGCTGGAAATGGCGCGCTTCGGCCGCGACCATCCGGCCAAGACCCTGGTAGTGGCCGGCGTGAAGTTCATGGGCGAGACCGCCAAGATCCTCAGCCCAGATAAAACCATCCTGATGCCGGACCTGGACGCGACCTGTTCGCTCGACCTCGGTTGTCCGGCCGATGAATTTGCGGCGTTTTGCGATGCCCACCCGGACCGGACCGTGGTGGTTTACGCCAATACCAGTGCGGCAGTGAAGGCGCGCGCCGACTGGATGGTGACGTCCTCGATCGGCCTGGATATCGTTGCCCACCTGCATGCGCAGGGCAAGAAAATATTGTGGGCGCCGGACAAGCACCTGGGCAGCTATATCCAGAAAAAAACCGGCGCCGACATGCTGCTGTGGCAGGGCTCCTGCCTGGTGCACGACGAGTTCAAGGGCGTCGAACTGGAGTTGCTGAAAAAGGAGCATCCGAATGCCAAGATCCTGGTGCACCCGGAGTCGCCGGAGGCGGTGGTGGCGCTGGCCGACGTGGTCGGCTCGACCTCGCAGCTGATCGCCGCAGCCAGGTCGCTGGATGCAAAGGAATTCATCGTCGCAACAGACAATGGCATCCTGCACAAGATGAAAATGGCCGCGCCCGGCAAGACTTTCATCGATGCCCCAACCGCCGGCAACAGCGCCACCTGCAAGAGCTGCGCGCATTGCCCGTGGATGGCGATGAACGGCTTGCGCAATCTGGCTGAAGTGCTGGAAACCGGCCGCAATGAAATCCTTGTCGATCCGGAAATCGGCCGCAAGGCCTATGTCTGCATCGACCGCATGCTGGATTTCGCTGCCAGGCAAAAAGCCAATGTGCGCCCCTCCGGCGACCTGGCGAAAGAACAACAACTATTTTCTGGAATCGGACCCGCATGAGCACGCTGAACAATCCTTTCGCTCCCTTCGACCCGCTGCTGGCGGCGGCTTTCGAAGCCAACATCACCACCGCCATCACCGAGGATGTCGGTACTGGCGACGTTACCGGCAGGCTGGTGCCCGAGCAGGAAACGGTCAAGGCAGAGGTGATCGTTCGCGAAGCGGCGGTGCTGTGCGGCGCCCCCTGGTTCGAAGGCGTGATGAAAGAGCTCGATGCGCACATTGCGATCGACTGGCAATACGCCGAAGGCGCGTTGATGGCGGCCGACAGCGTGGTGTGCACCATCAAGGCGCCGGCGCGGGCCTTGCTGACCGCCGAGCGGCCGGCGCTGAATTTCCTGCAGCTCCTGTCTGGCGTGGCCAGCGCCACGCGGCGTTATGTGGATGTGATTGCCGGCACCCGTGCGGCGATCCTGGATACCCGCAAGACCTTGCCGGGGCTGCGCCTGGCGCAAAAATATGCGGTGCGCGTGGGCGGCGGCAAGAACCAGCGCCTGGCCCTGTATGACGGCATCCTGATCAAGGAAAACCATATCGCCGCGGCCGGCGGTGTGACTGCGGCCATGCATGCGGCGCTAGCCCTGAAGGCCGGCGTGTCGATCCAGATTGAAGTGGAAAACCTCGCCGAGCTGGAGCAGGCGCTGGCGGCAGGCGCGACGTCGGTCCTGCTGGATAACTTCACCCTGGAGACCATGCGTGCCGCGGTGGCACTGAATGCCGGGCGCGCCATCCTGGAAGCCTCCGGCGGGGTCAACATGGACAGCGTACGGGCGATCGCCGAGACTGGCGTCGACCGCATTTCGATCGGCAGCCTGACCAAGGATGTGAAAGCAAGCGACTATTCCTTGCGGATCATCAGTTGAGTTACCAGCCTTTTTTAATCAGCCTTTTTTAATCAGCCATTTTGCGCGGCGGTGTCAGCACCGTCGGCAAGGCTTTTGGCAAGGTTTCCGGGTAATCGCGCGAGGAATGCAGGCCGCGGCTTTCGCGGCGTGACAGCGCGCTCTCGATGATCAGCGAAGCCACCGTCGCCAGGTTGCGCAATTCCAGCAGATCAGGCGTAATGCGGAAATTCGCGTAATACTCGTCGATTTCTTCCTTCAGCATGCGGATGCGGTGCTGCGCGCGTTCCAGACGCTTGTTGGTGCGCACGATGCCGACGTAATTCCACATGAAGCGGCGTAGTTCTTCCCAGTTCTGGGTGATGACGACTTCCTCGTCGGCATCCGTGACCCGGCTCTCATCCCATGCCGGCAAGGGGAACGACGCCGGCTTGGCTTGCTCCTCGATGTGCTGGGCGGTGGCACGGCCAATCACCAGGCATTCCAGCAGCGAATTGCTGGCCAGGCGGTTGGCGCCGTGCAAGCCCGTGTACGCGGTTTCGCCGACGGCATACAGGCCATGCAGGTCGGTGCGTCCGGTCATGTCGGTGACCACGCCGCCGCAGGTGAAATGCACGGCGGGCACCACTGGAATCGGCTGGGTGGTGATGTCGATGCCGAGTTCCAGGCAGCGCGCGTAAATATTGGGGAAGTGTTCCTTGAGGAATTCGGGGCTCTGGTGGGTGATGTCGAGATCGACGTGATCCAGGCCACGTTTTTTCATCTCGAAGTCGATCGCGCGCGCCACGATGTCGCGCGGCGCCAGCTCGACGCGTTCATCGTGCGCCGGCATGAAGCGGGTGCCGGCCTTGGCGCCGGCTTCCTGCGGCAGTTTCAGCAGGCCGCCTTCGCCGCGCACCGCTTCGGAAATCAGGAAGGATTTGGCGTAAGGGTGGTACAGGCAGGTCGGGTGGAACTGGATGAACTCCATGTTGGCGATGCGACAGCCGGCGCGCCAGGCCATGGCAATGCCATCGCCGGTGGCGGTGTCCGGATTGGTGGTGTACAGGTAGACCTTGCCGGCGCCGCCGGTGGCCAGCACGGTCTGGTCCGCCGCCAGCGTGATCACCTTGCCGGTCTTCCTGTCCTGGACATACAGGCCGAGGCAGGTGGAGGTGCCGCCTTCAGTCAGGCCGAGTTTGCCGGACGTGATCAGATCGATGGCGAAATGGTCTTCCAGCAGGGTAATGTTGGGGTGATTGCGCACCTTTTGTTCCAGCGTCACCTGCACAGCATGACCGGTGGCGTCGGCGGCGTGGATGATGCGGCGCTGGCTGTGGCCGCCTTCGCGCGTCAGGTGGAAGCCCAGTTCAGCCTCCGCGTCGCGGGTGAAGGGCACGCCTTGCTCGATCAGCCATTCGATCCCGGCGCGTGCATGCTCGACAATGAAGCGGGTGGCGGCTTCGTCGCACAGGCCGGCGCCGGCCACCAGGGTGTCGGCGATATGCTCTTCGTGGCTGTCGCCGGAATCGAGCACGGCGGCGATGCCGCCTTGTGCCCAGTTGCTGGCGCCGTCCAGCAGCGAGCGTTTGGAGATGACTACGACCTTGCGGGATTTTGCGAGGTGCAGGGCGACCGACAGGCCGGCCAGGCCGCTGCCGACAATGGCGACATCGAATTTCATGGGATTTCTTTGGCGGAATGCGTTGCCATGACTATAGACCATTTGCGGCAAGAATGCAGGCACAGGCGCATTCCGGCATGCCTGTGATAATCTGCCGCATCGTCGAAGTAACAAAAACATCGGCATGGAGGCCGCATGAGGAAGTTCGTGAAATGGCTCGCTCTGAGTCTGCTGGCGGCGCTGCTGCTGCTGGCTTGCGCCTTGTTCTGGTACCGCAGCGCCAGCCAGCCGCAAATCGACGGCATCCTGCAGGCGCCCGGTTTGTCGGCGGCGGTGGATATCGTGCGCGACGCCGCCGGCGTGCCGCATATCTACGCACAATCGGCCGGCGACGCCTATTTTGCGCTGGGATTCGTGCATGCCCAGGACCGTCTGTGGCAGCTGGAAATGAACCGTCGCATTCCGGCCGGCCGCATGGCCGAGATCCTCGGGCCGAATGCGCTGCCGAACGACCGCTTCCTGCGTACCCTCGGCGTGCGCCGCAATGCCGAACAGATCCTCGCACGCCTGGCGCCGGAGACGCGCACGGTGCTGCAATCCTATGCCGACGGCATCAATGCCTATCTGGTCCGGCGCAGCGGCCCCTTGCCGCCGGAATTCGTCCTCACCGGCACGGCCGCGCCACAGCCATGGGAGCCGGTGGACTCGGTCGGCTGGCAAACCATGATGGCCTGGGACCTGGGCGCCAACTGGACGCAGGAATTGCTGCGCATGCGGCTGGCGCAGCGCCTCTCGCTGGTGCAAATCAATGAATTCCTGGCACCCTATCCAGGCGATGCGCCGCTGCCGACACGGGATTACACTGACTTCTATCGGAAGCTGTCAGGCACCAGCCAGCAGCTGGCGGCGCTGGCGCAAATCGCGCCGCCGTCGTACGTCGAGGGCATGGGATCCAACAACTGGGTGTTGGCGGGTAGCCGCACCGGCAGCGGCAAGCCCTTGCTGGCCAATGACCCGCATCTTGGCCTGGCGGCGCCATCGCTCTGGTATCTGGCGCATCTATCGGCACCCGGCCTGAATGTCATCGGCGCCACCTTGCCGGGGATCCCGGCGGTGGTCCTGGGACGCAACGATCATATCGCCTGGGGTTTCACCAATACCGCGCCGGACGTGCAGGATCTGTATATCGAACGCCTGCGTCCCGGCAATCCGCGGCAATACCAGACGCCCGACGGCTGGGCCGATTTCGCGACGCGCACGGAAACCATCAAGGTCAAGGGGCAAGCGGACGTGCGCCTGGAAGTGCGTCAATCCCGGCATGGCCCGGTCATCAGCGGCGCCTTGAAAGTGCTGGAAAAAGCGCCCATCGATGCCAGCCAGCACGTGGTGGCATTCGCATGGACCGCACTGCGTCCCGATGACATGACCCTGCAAGCCGGATTGCGCTTCAACCGGGCGCGCAACTGGCCCGAGTTCCTCGCGGCAGCCAGGGAATTCGGCGCGCCGCAGCAAAGCATGGTCTACGCCGATATCGACGGCAATATCGGCATGGTGGCGCCGGGGCGTATCCCGTTGCGCAAGCCGGAAAATGACTTGAAAGGCCTGGCGCCGGCGCCAGGCTGGGACAGCCGCTACGACTGGAACGGCTTTATCCCTTTCGATGCCTTGCCGCGCCAGTACAATCCGCCCGCAGGCCATATTCTCACCGCCAACCAGAAAATCGTCGGCAACGATTATCCTTATTTCATCACCAGCGAATGGACCTTGCCGTATCGCGCCCAGCGCATCGACGAACTGCTGGCGGCGACCCCGCGGCATAGCCTGGACAGTTTCGCGGCGATGCAGAAAGACGATGTCTCGCCGGCGATGCGCGAACTTTTGCCCGAACTTTTTCCGTTGATGCGGCAGGCCAGTGCGTCCAGCCAGCGCGCTCGCCTGGCACTGGACATGCTGGCGCGCTGGGATGGCGCCATGGCGGCTGGCCGGCCCGAGCCCCTGATTGCCACGGCCTGGTTGCGCGAACTGTCGCGACAGATATTCGCCGATGAACTGGGCGAGGAACTCTTCAGGGAATATTGGGAATACCGCAATTTTCACCAGGCCATGCTCAATGTCCTGCGCGACAAGGACGGGCAGGGCCGCTGGTGCGCCGGTGCATCGCGGCAGGCGCCGGCGCAGGGTGGCGCCTGCGCCGCGCTGCTGCCGCTGGCATTGGAGGCGGCGCTGGACGACCTTGAACGGCGCTATGGCAAGGATGCGCGCCAGTGGCGCTGGGGCGAGGCCCATGCCGCGCGCTCGGAACACCGGCCGTTCGGCAAGGTGGCGCCGCTGAGTGACGTGTTCAATGTCGAGGTGCCCAGTCCGGGCGATACTTTCAGCATCAATGTCGGTCGCAACAATCCGCGCGACGAAGCGGCGCCCTTCGTCAACCGCCATGCCGCCGGCCTGCGAGCCTTGTACGACCTCGGCGATCCGGAAAAATCACGCTTCATGCTTTCCACCGGCCAGTCCGGCAATGTGTTTTCGCCCCTGTATCGCAATCTGGCGCCCCGCTGGGCCGGGGTCGAATACCTGCCGATGCAAACCGTCCGCGCGGCGGTGGAAAAAAACCGGCTTGGCACGCTGACGCTGGCGCCCTAGTGCAGTAAACACGCCGCGACGCAAGCGTTCAGTGGCGCTGCTCGCATGCTTGTCTGCGTCAGTGCAATCTCTCTTCAGGCATCCTCGCCAGTCCTGCTTGCGCAAAAATAGGTCCTTTAATTCATAAGATTGATCATTGGCAAATCCCTTGGATGCCTCGGTGCTATTTTTCTCCTAGCTTGCAAGCGCGGCTGTCCTGAACACGGCAATCAATTTGGTTCGATGGCGCATGTGCATTCGCCCGGCAAATTCACCGACACTTCCATGTACCAAACTGAAAGCGGCCTCAATCCGGCGCTGCACAGCCCGGCCCTCGGCGCAGCCAGCCGCAGCCGAATCGGTGCAGGCGTTTATTTTCTCGGCATGACCAGCCTGTTGACGGATATTTCGGCGGAAATGGTCGCCAGCATCCTGCCGCTCTACCTGTTTTCTGTCCTGCGGCTGTCTCCCTTTGAATTCGGCTTGATCGACGGTCTCTACAATGGCAGCGCCGCCATCGCACGGCTGGCATCGGCCTACTGGGCCGACCGGCGCGGCAGGCACAAGGCGCTTGCCTTCACCGGCTACCTGCTGTCGGCGCTGGCCAAATTTGCGCTGCTGTTCGCCGGTATCGCCGGCTGGCTGTCGGTCGCGGCCGTGTTGCTTGTGGACCGCGTCGGCAAGGGCATCCGCACTTCCCCCCGCGACGCGCTGATCGCCAGCCATGCGAGCGCAGCCAGCGTCGGCGCGGCGTTCGGCGTGCACCGCGCCATGGATGCCGTCGGCGCGATCATCGGTCCCTTGCTGGCTACCGCACTCTTGTTGTGGCTGCCGCGACGCTTCGATATCGTATTCCTGGGCAGCCTGTGTTTTGCCGTACTCGGCTTGCTGGTGTTCGGCTTGTGCGTCCAGGCCGGCAGGGAAGGCAGCGCCACCGCGCCGGATCAACGCCAGTCGCTCAGCCTGGCGGCGATGCTGCGCACCATGCGTTCGCCGCGCTTCATGCTGCTGGTGGCGGCTGCCAGCCTGCTGTCGCTGTTTACCCTGAGCGACAACATGATCTATCTTGGCTTGCAGCGGCAACTCGATTTCGATGCCAGCTACCTGCCGCTGCTGTTCGTCGCCACCGCCTGCGTCTTCATGTGCCTGGCGATCCCGCTGGGTCGGCTGGCCGACCGCTTCGGCCATGTGCGGGTTTTCCTGGCTGGTTACCTCATGCTGGGGCTGGTGTATTGCCTGTATGTGGCGCTGCCGGCATCCGGCAATATCAAGCTGGTCGTGTGCATTGTGCTGCTGGGGGCTTACTATGCCGCCACCGATGGCATCCTGGCGGCGCTGGCGGTGAAGCAGTTGCCCGTCGAAATGCACGCCACCGGCATCGCCTGCATCGGCACCCTGACCAGCCTGGGCCGCATGGGCTCGTCGATCCTGTTCGGCTGGGGCTGGGAAAGCCTGGGGCAGGAGCAGGCGGTCGGCTGGTTCGGGATTGCCATGCTGGCGATGCTTTTCCTGACGGTGCTGCTTGCCCGCAAGCTGGGGCAGGGCGCAAGGTCCGCCTGAAGCCACGCCGCAAAGGATATGCATTCCATGACCCGACACCAAGACATGCTGCCTCGGCAAAGGCGCAAACCAAAGAAATCCCGCGGCCTTGCTGTTGTGGTCCTGCGGCAGCTGCTGGGCGCAGCTTTTGTCAGTGCCACCTCCTTTGCCGCCGTTGTGTCCGGCATGGGGCATCTCAGCATGGCATATGCGGCGACGCCGGCAGCCGCTAGCGTGAGCGACTTGCGTCCTTATGCCGCTGGCCCCGGCTTTGCGCTGGTGCGCAACGCCGGCAAGGATGCCCCGGTGCGTATCGACATGGTGCGCTTCGATCCACTCAGCAAGAAAATTCTCGAACGGCGTCCCACCACGCTCGCGTGCGAACGCGTGCACATGGCGCGCCAGAGCATTTTTTGCCTCGGCACGTCACAGCAAGGCAGCACTGGCACCGGTCTTAGCTACGCCGTGACCGACTTCAAGCTGGAGACTGTGTTTTTCGGCAAGATGCCGATGGGTATGGCCGTTAGCAGGGCCCGCGTTTCGCCCGACGCCACGCATGCCGGCAGTACTGTGTTTATTGCCGGTCACGCTTATGGCACGGCCAGTTTCGCGACCCAGGCGCTGGTCATCGATCTGCGGCAACGTAAGCTCAGCATGCCGCCGCTGGAAAACTGGAATATTTTCCACAATAATGTGCAGATCAGTTCCAAAGACATGAATCTCTGGGGCGTGAGTTTCGATCCGCGCAATCCGGACATTTTTTACGTCACGGCGGCGATCAAAGAGCGGCCTTATCTCGCCCGGGGGAGCATCAGCGCGCGTCGCATCGACTTGCTGCGGCCAGGCATCGAATGTCCTTCGGTATCGCCCGATGGCAGCAAGCTGGCGTTCAAGAAGCGGCGAGGCCGCACAGGCTGGGCCCCTGCGGTACTGGATCTGGCCAGCGACAGGGAAACGGTTTTTCAGGAAAGTCGCAGCATCGACGACCAGATCGAATGGCTGGACAATCATACCCTGGTGTATGAATTGAATACGCCGCGCATGATGGGTGTCAAAACCGACTTGAGGCAAATCGATATAAGGCAGCCGCAAAACCCCGCGAGGCTATGGCTGGAAAATGCCGCTTCTCCGGCGATACTGCGTTGAGTGATTTACCCGCTTCAGCGACTGTATATTTGCACAGCAGGCTGTACTAGGATGCCAGGACGGTCGACGACGCCAGGTGCAGCAGTTGTTCGGCTTCGCGGGCAGTGACCGAGCGCGAGAAGGTGTATCCCTGGCCGAGATGGCAACCCATGTGCTTGAGCAGCATGACCTGTTCGGCCGTCTCGACGCCTTCGGCAACGGTGTCGAGTTTCAGGGTGTGCGCCAATGCCAGGATCAGCCGGATGATTTCGGCATCGCTGCTGTTGGTGCCCAAGCCGTGGATGAAGGCCTTGTCAATTTTCAATACATCCAGCGGCAGTTTTTGCAGGTAAGCCAGCGATGAATAACCGGTGCCGAAATCGTCCAGCGCCAGGCGGAAACCCATTTTCTTCAGGATCGACAAGGTTTCGATGGTTTGCAGCGGGTTTGCCATGGCCGAGGATTCCGTCAGTTCCAGCTCGATTGCAGCGGGCGAGACACCGGTGCGATCGAGAATGGCGGCGACTTCCGGCAGGAAGGACGATTGCAGCAACTGGCGCATCGAGACATTGACGGCGATCGTCACGTCGGCGGTCGCACGATGCCTGCCCCAGGAACGCAACTGCAGGCAGGCCTGCTCCAGCGCCCACAGGCCGATTGGCACGATCAGCCCGGATTCTTCGGCGATCGGGATGAATTCCTGCGGCGCTATTTCGCCGTGCTGCGGGTTGTTCCAGCGCAGCAGCAGTTCAAAACCGCGGATCGTGCCATCGTCGAGCGCGACCTTGGGCTGGTAGTTCAGCGACAGCTCGTCGCGTTCCAGCGCAAAGCGCAGGGCGGCGTCCAGCTGCGCGCGGCGAGTGCGCAGGTCTTGCAGCGCGGCGTCGAAGATTTCGGCGCGGTTGCGGCCGCTTTCCTTGGCCTGGTACATTGCGGCATCGGCATCGCGCAGCAGCTCGGCGGGGTTCTTGTGACCGGCGTGCAGGAAGGCGATGCCGACGCTGGCCTGCAGCTTGACGATGACATTCTCGACCACCAGTTGCCGCGATACCGCCGCCAGCAGCGCCTCGGACTTGCTTTTCGCTTCGGCCGGGCCGCCGTCGGCCAGCACCACGAATTCGTTGCCGCCGAAGCGGGCCACAAAATCCCCCGGCGCCAGCTCGGCCGAGATGCGGCGTGTCAGCTCCAGCAGGCATTTGTCGCCGAAGTCGTGGCCGTGCATGTCGTTGAGGCTCTTGAAGAAATCGAGGTTGCATACCAGTACCGCCAGGCGGGTCTGATTTTCGCGGAATGCCTCGATGGCGCCGGTCAGCCTTTTGAGGACATGGCGGCGGTTCGGCAAGCCCGTCAGCGGGTCATGCAAGGCCTGGTGCTCCAGGCGCAGTTCGTATTCCTTGCGCTCGCTGATATCCTCGATGCTGAACACCAGCCCCTTGATGGCGGGGTCATGCAGCAGGTTGTAGCCGCGGACCTCGACCCACACCCAGTGACCATCTTTGTGGAGGGTTCGGTGGCGCGAAAAGATGCTACTGGAGGGCATGTTGCGCAGGTAGCGCAGCTTCTTCTTGCTTTCGATCTCGTCATCCGGATGGTTGACGTCCCTGAAAGACATGTGACGGGTTTCTTCCTCGGCGTAGCCGGTGACTTCCTGGAAGGCCGGGTTGACGTACGTGATCCTGAATTTGTCGTCGACGATCATGAGCGCGTGGCGGGTGGCGCGGGCGATTGCATCAAAGCGGCGCTGGTCGAGCTTGGCCTGGTCCAGGGCCAGGGCATTCTGTTTCAGGGCGCGCCCCAGCAAACGTGCCAGCAGGCCGGCGAACAGCAGGGCATACATGTTCGGCAGCCAGTCACTCAAGCGCATGTCGAGTTCGCTGCGCAGGATGAGGCCGAGGACGAGGATGCCGAAGGTCGCGGCGACGGCAGCGCCGGTTTCCAGCGGCAGCAGGAATACGCCGGCCACGGCAATCAGGCTGGACAGGTCAACCGAGGGCAGGGTGCGTTGCAGCGCCAGTATCGAGATGGCCAGCATGACGATGCCCATCTCGAACAGCAGGCGCCCCTGGTCATACGCGACGACGCGCGGCCAGAAGAATCGGCCGAGCGAGACCAGGAACAGCAGCGTGACCAGGCTCAGCGCCAGCACGCTGGCGTCGGAAACAACCAGACGCTGGGTGGCTGCCGCCATGGCGGCATGCACCAGCAGGATGAGGTACAAAAACAGCGAGGCGACCCGAAAGACTTCGTTGCTGGTAAGCGCGCTGTCGAGGCGCAACAGCGGCAATTTCATGGTCAGGCCGGCACCGGCTTGACGGCCTGCGCGGCCTGGCGGGCAATGGCGCGGGCGCGGTCGATGTCTGCTGCTGTAGCGAGGGCCACGCCCATGCGGCGCCGGGCGAACGATTGCGGCTTGCCGAACAGGCGGATGTCCACCCCGGGCAGGGCAAGCGCGGCAGCGACGCCTTCGAAGGCGATCGCATCCTGTTCGAGCTGGCCGTAGATGACGGTCGAGGCGGCTGGAGAAGCCAGGCTGGTGTCGACCGGCAAGCCGAGGATCGCCTTGGCATGCAATTCGAACTCGCTCTGGCGCTGGCTGGCCATGGTCACCATGCCGGTATCGTGCGGCCGCGGACTGACTTCCGAGAACCACACCATGTCGCCCTTGACGAACAGTTCGACGCCAAACACGCCCAGCCCGCCCAGGTTGTCGGTGACGGTGCGGGCGATCTCGCGGGCGCGTTGCAGCGCCAGCGGCGGCATCGGATGGGGCTGCCAGGATTCCACATAGTCGCCGTGGACCTGCAGGTGGCCGATCGGTTCGCAGAAATGGGTGACGGGCGCGCCATTGCCGTCCAGGGCGCGCACGGTCAGTTGGGTGATTTCATAATCAAAGTCGATGAAGCCTTCGACGATGACGCGGCCGGCATCGACGCGGCCGCCGGCGGCGGCGTAATCCCACGCGGCCGTAATTTCGTCGGCGCCATTGATCTTCGACTGCCCCTTGCCGGATGAGGACATGACGGGTTTGATCACGCACGGAAAACCGATCTCGGCGCAGGCACCCCTGAGTTCGTCCAGGCTGGCAGCGAAGCGGTAGGGCGACGTCGGCAGGCCGAGTTCTTCGGCTGCCAGCCGGCGGATGCCCTCGCGGTTCATGGTCAGCCAGGCCGCGCGTGCCGTGGGGATCACGGTGGCCTTGCCGGCCTTTTCGAGTGCCAGCAGGGCAGGTGTTGCGATTGCCTCGATTTCCGGCACGACCAGATGCGGCTGCTCCCGTTCGATGAGCGCCGTGAGCGCGGCGCCGTCGGTCATGTCGATGACATGGGCGCGATGCGCCACCTGGTGTCCTGGTGCATTGGCATAGCGGTCGACGGCGATGACTTCGACGCCGAGACGCTGCAGGGAGATGATGACTTCCTTGCCAAGTTCGCCGGCGCCGAGCAGCATGACCTTGAGAGCGGAGGGAGAGAGCGGGGTGCCGAGGCGGCGGGGTTGGTTCATGGCTTGCCGAGTATGCTGTTGATGTTGCAATAATGGTAGCGAAACATTAACAAATTCGCGCCGGTTTGGACAGCCAAACTTGCAAAAAATTACTGCATTGGCGGGCTTGTGTCGACTCTGGACGACGTTGAACCCGAAAGATACTGAAAATTGTAACTATAAGTGAAGTATTGCCACAAATATCAGTGCGCCGTGCTGATTTGGCGAACCGAATCAAACCGCCGTGTGGAACAGAGAAAAAGGGGCAATCTGGTTACAATTGGCATCCGGGCGTTGCCGTCAGCAGCATTCGCAGCGCTGACGGGCGAAATGCAGGACAATGTTTGGCGTAGGCAGCGCAGCCCGCCGACAGGGGGCGCGCTTGGCGGCACACGCCAGTGAAAAGTATGGAAAGGTAAATGCATGCAGCAAGCAAGGATTTTGATGAAGGCCTGTACCCGCGAAGCTGAACCATGGGGGTCGCAATGACTGCTATGACAGCACAACCGTTTCCAGTAGAAATTCCGTTTCTGGACGACTTGGGGGTGGAATTCCTCGGCATGGGCAATGGCGAGGCGCAGATCGCCCTGACTCTGCAGCCGCGCCACATGAACAGCTGGCAGGTCGCCCATGGCGGGCTGACGATGACGCTGCTGGATGTGGCGATGGCCATGGCCGGCCGCTCGGACAATCCCGATATCCAGGCCAGCATCACGGTGGAAATGAAAACCAGCTTCATGCAGGCAGGCGGCACACCCGGCCACCGAATTGTCGCCAAGGGCAAGACCCTGCATCGATCCACCACCATGTGCTTTTGCGAAGGCGAGGTCTGGAACGGCGACAAGCTGGTGGCAAAGGCGATGGGGACCTTCAAGTATCTGAAGCGCATCGAGGCTGCCAAAAAAATGCACCGGGGCTGAAAGGGAACTGGCGCATGAAACAGTTTGCCGGCAGGGTTGCCGTCATCACCGGCGCTGCGGGAGGTTTCGGCCGCGAATTCGCCCGCTCGGCTGCGCGCCTGCGCATGAAGCTGGTGCTCGCCGATATCGAAGCCGCAGCGCTGGCCGCGTTGCAGGAAGAACTGCACGCACAGGGGGCCGACGTGCTGGCGCTGGCGTGCGATGTGCGCCATGCCGGCGATGTCCAGGCGCTGGCGGATGCGGCCATGGGGCGCCATGGCGCAGTGCATTTGCTGTTCAATAATTCCGGCGTTGGCTGCGGCGGCCTGGTGTGGGAACACAGCGAGGCAGACTGGGAATGGCTGCTGGGGGTGAACCTGTGGGGCGTCATCCATGGCGTGCGCATTTTTACGCCACTGATGTTGTCCAGTGCTGCCGCCGATCCGGATTATGAAGGGCATATCGTCAACACCGCCTCGGTCGCCGGCTTGCTGAACGCGCCGAACATGGGCGCGTACAACGTCACCAAGCACGCCGTGGTCTCGCTGTCGGAGACGCTTTACCACGATTTGCAACTGGTCGGAGCGCCCGTCGGCGCATCGGTACTGTGTCCCCACTATGTCCCGACAGGCATCCACAAGTCCGAACGCAACCGGCCGCAGGACTTGCGCAACCAGGGCGCGCCGACGGCCAGCCAGGCCGCTTCGCGTCTCATGACGGACAAGGCGGTCCGGTCCGGCAAGCTGAGCGCAGCGCAGGTGGCGCAGGCGACTTTCGATGCGGTGCGCGCAGGTCGTTTCTATATCCACACGCATCCGGAAATGCTGGATGCGGTGCAAGCTCGCATGAGCGATGTCCTGCAGCAGCGCAATCCGCGCGACCCGCTTGCTGCGGAGCCCCGGCTGAAGGCCTTGCTGCAGGCGCGCCTGAAGGCATAGGCGCATGGGCAAGGAGCAAACGGGCATGAGTTTTCATATCGAACTTGGCACCTGGCGCACGCTGGGCGCGGCGGCGCGGGCTGTGCGCAGCGAGGTCTTCATCGTCGAGCAAAATGTGCCGGTCGAGCTCGAATGGGACGAGATGGACGAGGTATCGCTGCATGCGATTGCGCGGGATGCCAGCGGCGCGGCGTGCGGCACTGGACGGCTGCTGCCGGACGGCCACATCGGCCGTATGGCGGTGCGCCGCGAGACACGCGGACAGGGCGTTGGGGCGGCGATCCTGGCCGCGCTGATGCAGGCGGCCAGGCAACGCGGTCAGAGCCAGGTCATGCTGAACGCGCAAATCCAGGCGCAAGGCTTTTACGCGCGTTTCGGTTTCGCAGGGGAGGGTGAGGAGTTTGAGGATGCCGGCATTGCGCATATTCATATGCGCTGCCGGCTGCGCTGAGCCTGCGGCCGGGTTGCAAAACCGGGCGCCGGGTTACTTGAGCATGCGCTCGCAGAGCAGCGGCTCGTCGTTGGCGGCCAGCTTGATCACGGTCGACGCGCGCGTGCCGTAATCGGCGGACTCGATGAACACCGCCGACAGCATGCGCTCCAGTTCCATGCTGACGCCGGTCTTGGGCAGGCGGCAGTCCGAGGCGCGGGTAGTATCGGACAGCATCTCGAAAAAGGCTTCTTCCGGCGCGCATTGGCACAACAGGCTGGCGAATTGCGCCTTGGTCCGCACCACCTTGGGCCAGCAGGCATCCAGACCGGCGTTTGACAAGCCATACACCCCCGGGGCCAGCGGCTTGCCGTTGCGTTCATCATCGCCGGCGCGGTTGGAATACCAGATCAGTTGTTCGCGGTCGCCCACCAGCAGGTTGAAGCCGTTGTATTGCGCGGCGTCCGGGGCGATCTGGCTGAGGTATTGCGCCGGCCTGGCATTGCCGGCGAGGTAATCGGCGACCAGCCGGCCGCGCGTGGGTGCATCGGCCCTGGTTTCGGATGGTGCGCGGATATTCGTGATGGCGGCAAAACGGCCATCGCGGCTGACGCCGATCCAGGTGCCGCCACCCTTGAGGTCGCGCCCGGCGTAGACGTCCGGGTGGTCTTGCCACCAGTCGGCGGGCAGGGCCGGACGGTCATAGAATTCGTCGCGATTGCCGGCCGCGATCAGCGGCGTAGCGGGAATGACTTGCCAGGCGAATACGATCAAGCACATGATGTGACATCCATAAAATATTCCCTATGGCGCTCGCCGTCGATCAGCGAGGCCAGTTCGGCCTGCGATACCGCTTGCGCCAGTATCGCATCGAAATCTTCAGGAATGTGGTGATAGGTTTCCATCCAGGTAAGGTGTCCGTCCTTTGCCTCGGGACGGCGCTTGAGTGTTGTCGCCACGCCGCAGCGCTGCGACAGCGCTGACTGCATTGCCGTCACGCGCTCGCGCAATGCCTGCGCATGGGCGCAATCGACGCGGTAGTAGATGTACAGGTCCATGCGGCGTCTAGTCATTGGCAGAGCGGATAGGTGTGGTTCGCGCGTGGTTCAGGCGGCATCCGGCATGGCATAAGGCAGGGGCTGCAGACGCAGCGCCGGCCCAGGCGCCGATCCCAGGTGGATGCTGCCGTCATCCAGCGCGGCGGTTTTCAGTTCGACCAGCAGGGCGAATTCGCGCGGCCCGCTTGGCTCGGCATTGACGACCATGCCGCAGGGTTGTTCGGCGTCGGCGGCGGAAAACACTTCCATGCCGGCCGCGATGGCGGCGCCATCGCTATCGACGGTGAGCGTCGCCAGCGCCATGCGCCGCTTCAGTTTGCCGAGGTACTGGCTGCGGGCGACGATTTCCTGCCCGGGATAGCATCCCTTTTTAAAATTGACGCCGCCGATGACTTCGAAATTGACCATCTGCGGAACGAAGCGCTCCTGGGTGGCAGGCACGATCTGCGGCACGCCGGCCAGGATGTCGCCCAGCCGCCACAGGGCCGCGCCGGCCGGCCGCAGCGTTTGCGCCAGCTGCGGCCAGGCCTGGCGGGCCTGCTCGGGCGTGACGATCCACTGGTAGCGCGGCGCGCCAAACGCATCGGCGACGCGGATCAGGGTGCCGGCTTCGGCATCGGCCTTGGCATAGGGGGCTGCGGGCAGCGTTGCGAACCAGGGCGCCAGCGCCGCGCCGGCTTGCGCACCGCCGATTCCCAGCACGACATGGTTGTCGCTGGCGTCGGCAGCCTTGACTTTGGCGCGCAGGATGAACATTTGCAGGCGTTTTTGCACCGCTGGCTGTATTTCGCGCGGCAATTCCAGCAATACGCTATTGCCCCGGCGCCACACCAGCAGGCTTGCCAGCATGCGTCCCTTGGCCGAACAGTAGGCGGCCAGGCGGGCTTCCTGCTCGCCCAGGTGTTCGATATCGTTGGTCAGCTGGTTATGCAGGAAGTGCGCTGCTTCCTCGCCGGAAAAATCCATCAAGCCAAGGTCCGTGAGGGGGGCAACGAAGCCGCCGGCGGCCGCCTCGGTCGTCAGCATCGGCTCGGGGCCAATGGCATCGAATGCGCGGGTTTGCTCGAAACGGAAACCTTGTTCTGCCAGGAATTGCTGCCAGGGTTGCATGGATGTTGTGATCTCGTTCAGAAAATTTCGCCGCTGCGCCTTGCTTGCAGGCGCGCCATTGCGATTATCATTAGGACCTTTTCGCGATCGATTGGCGACCAGGCGAAAAAGCAGCTGTTTTTTTATTATAGATGCGTCGCGGAATTCTCGTTGAAGCCGGCAAAACGGCACAAGGGACGCAGGGACAAGGGGGCGCAGGTGGCACGCAGGAAGCAGGTGAAAAGTATGAGTTTATTCAAAAAAATGATGATGTTGGGCGTCATTCTGGCTTTGCTCGCCGGTGCTGCAGCGGCTTACTGGGCTACCGCGCCGATCCTCGATGCCGGCGCGCCCGCGCGCGAATTCGACATTGAGCCGGGCAGCAGTGTCAGCAGTGCGGCCGGCCAGATCGCCGATGCCGGCGTGCCCCTGCATCCGACCTTGTTCCTGCTGCTGGTGCGCCTGTCGGGCAAGAGCGCCAAAATCAAGGCCGGCCATTACGAGCTCAAGCCCGGCACCTCTCCGCTGAAACTGCTGGACCAGCTGGTGCGCGGCCAATTCGCCCAGGAAGCGCTGGCCATCATCGAAGGCTGGACCTTCCGGCAAATGCGCCAGGCGATCGCCGACCATCCGGCGCTCAAGCACGATACCGTGGCATTGTCCGAGCGGGAATTGCTGGAGAAGATCGCACCTGGCTACAAGGCCGCGGAGGGCTTGTTTTTTCCCGATACCTACCTGTTCGCCAAGGGTGCCAGTGAATTGCAGATCTACCGGCAGGCGCATGCCCAGCTGATCAAACGCCTGAATCAGGCCTGGGAACAGCGCGACCTCTCCCTGCCTTACAAGTCGCCCTATGAGGCGCTGGTGATGGCCTCGATCGTCGAAAAGGAAACCGGGACGGAAGCCGATCGCAGCAAGATCGCCGCCGTGTTCGTCAACCGCTTGAAGCGCGGCATGCTGCTGCAGACCGACCCGACTGTCATCTACGGCATGGGCGACCAATACAAGGGCAATATCCGCAAGCGCGATCTCGAAACCGATACGCCGTACAATACCTATACTCGCGCCGGCCTGCCGCCGACACCGATCGCCTTGCCGGGCGCGGCAGCGCTGGCGGCGGCTTTCAAGCCGGCGCAAACGGATGCGCTGTTCTTCGTCTCGCGCGGCGATGGCAGCAGCGAATTTTCCAGCAATCTGTCCGACCATAACCGGGCGGTCAACAAATATCAGCGATGAATGAAAGCGCACTGCATGAACAAGGGTAAATTCATCACCTTCGAAGGGATCGACGGCGCCGGCAAATCGACCCACATCGCCTATGTTGCCGGCCTGTTGCGCGCGCGCGGCATGGATGTCGTGGTGACGCGCGAACCTGGCGGCACCGCACTGGGGGAGAAATTGCGGGACTTGCTGCTGCACGAACCCATGCACCTGGAAACCGAGGCCTTGCTGATGTTCGCGGCACGGCGCGAACACCTGGCGCAAGTGATCGAGCCGGCGCTGGCGTGCGGGCGGTGGGTGATTTCCGATCGTTTCACCGATGCCTCTTTCGCCTACCAGGGCGGCGGCCGCAAGCTGTCGCTGGAAAAACTGGCGGTGCTGGAAAACTGGGTGCATCCGCATCTGCAACCGGACCTGACCCTGTTGTTCGACGTCCCGCTGGAAGTCGCGCGCGCGCGTCTGGATGCGGCGCGCGCACCGGACAAGTTCGAGCAGGAAAAGGCAGATTTTTTCGCTGCAACCCGTGAAGTCTACCTGGCGCGGGCGAAGCAATTCCCGCAGCGGTTCAGGCTGGTCGATTCGACGCAAAGCATCGAAAAAATCCAGAAAGAACTTGAAGAATTGCTTTCAAGTATTTGAATTCAAACGAAAATCATTTGGATGGCGTATTTAATGTCCTTTCCATGATTACGTTGCAAGACTCTGATTTTAATGAATATTGATCTATTTCCCTGGCAAGAATCTTCCTGGCGGCAATTGCAGTCGCTGCGTGCGCGCCTGCCGCACGCAATTCTGTTCCATGGCCCTGCCGGGATCGGCAAGACCCTGTTTGCCGAGCGTTTTGCCCAGTCGCTGCTGTGCCAGGCACCGGATGCCGCCGGGCAAGCCTGTGGACAATGCGCCTCCTGCGGCTGGTTTTCCCAGTACAACCATCCGGACTACCGCCGGGTGCGACCGGAAGTGCTGGAGGAAGCCGAGGGGGCTGCGGGCGAGGATGAGGAAGAGGGCGGGGACGCCAAGAAGGGCGGCAAATCGGCCAAGGCGCCCTCGAAGGATATCCGTATCGACCAGATCCGTGCGCTGGCCGATTTCATGAACATCTCCACCCACCGGCAGGGCAAGCGGGTGGTGCTGCTGTATCCGGCGGAAGCCTTGAACAGCGCCGCCGCGAACGCCTTGCTGAAAACTTTGGAAGAACCGCCGCCGGAAACGGTATTCCTGCTCATTTCCAACAGCCTCGACCGTCTGTTGCCAACCATCCTGTCGCGCTGCCGCAAGTTCGCCCTGACGCTGCCGCCGTTCGACCAGGCGCTGGCCTGGCTCAAGGCGCAAGGCGTGGATGACGCCGACAGCTGGCTGGCCGAGCAGGGCGGCGCGCCACTGGCGGCGCAGGAGCTGGGGCAGAGTGGCAATCGCGAGGCAATGGAGGAATTTCTTGCTTACCTGGCGCGGCCCGGGGTGGACGCCGCCCTGAAAACCGCCGAGCGGCTGCAGAAAACGCCACCGGCGCAACAGGTGGAATGGTTGCAACGCTGGCTTTACGACTTGTTTTCTGTAAAGCTTTCCGGAAAAATCCGGTATTATCCCCGTTACAAGAAGGAGCTTGCCGCCCTGGGCGCGCAGGTGGGAGTGCCGGCATTGTTGCAGGCACTGAAAGCGGCGGGCGAACGCCGGGCGATTGCCGAGCACCCCTTGTCGCCCAAACTGTTCATTGAAGACATGCTGCTGGATTATTCAAGACTGTATTCCTCCTACTAAGAAAAGGATCGCCATGGCTGAGACTCCCGCCGCCAGCCCTGCTGCACCAGTCGCCAGGCCATCTGTATTGTCGCTGGCGATCAAGGAAAAATCGGCGCTGTACGCCGCCTACATGCCTTTCCTGATCAATGGCGGGATATTCGTGCCAACCAGCAAAGGCTACAAGCTGGGCGACGATATCTACCTGATCCTTACCCTGATGGACGACCCCAACAAATACCCGGTTGCCGGCAAGGTTGCCTGGGTCACGCCGGCCGGCGCCAACAACAACCGTGCGCAGGGCATCGGCGTGCATTTTCCCACCGACGACAGCGGCGTACGGATACGCCAGCGCATCGAAGAACTACTCGGTGCCGCCCTCGGTTCCTCGCGCGCCACCCATACCCTGTAATCACGTGGCTGGGCCCATGGGCGTACAATGACGCCCATGTATATCGATTCCCACTGTCACATCAATTTCCCCGAGTTGGCCGAGCGTCTGCCGGAAGTTTTCGCCACCATGGCGGACAACCAGGTCAGCCATGCACTATGCGTGTGCGTCGACATGCCGGATTTCCCGCAGGTACTGACGCTGGCCGAACAATATCCAAACGTGTATGCCTCGGTCGGCGTGCACCCCGACTACGCCGACACCCCTGAACCGAGCATGGAAGCACTGGTGTGCCTGGCTGACCACCCGAAAGTTGTTGCCATCGGCGAAACCGGGCTGGATTACTACCGGCTGCAGGGCGATCTTGAATGGCAGCGCGAGCGCTTTCGCACCCATATCCGCGCCTCGCGCGCTGCCGGCAAGCCCCTGATCATCCATACGCGCGCCGCCGCCGAAGACACCATCCGCATCATGCGCGAAGAAGGCGCCGGCACCGATGCCGGTGGCGCCGGCGGCGTGATGCACTGCTTTACGGAATCGCTGGCGGTGGCGGAAGCGGCGATGGCCATGGGTTTTTATATTTCCTTTTCCGGCATCGTCACCTTCAAGAGCGCAAAAGAGCTGCAAGCGGTGGCGCAAGCCGTGCCGCTGGAAAAAATGCTGATCGAAACCGATTCGCCCTACCTGGCGCCAGTGCCGCACCGCGGCAGGATGAACCAGCCCGGATGGGTCAAGCATGTGGCAGAATTCCTGGCGCCATTGAAAGGCGTGCGGCTGGAACAGCTGGCGCAGCAGACCACCGACAATTTCTTCAATTTGTTCAAGATCGCCCGCTGACAGGGCATCGCAAGATAACGAGGGCTTCGCGTTACCATGCAAAAATCCAAGCATTTCCTCCTGCAGCACTTGTGCCTGCTGGTACTGCTGGCGGCCTGTTTGCCGATGGTGGCCATCGGTGGCGCCTTCGACGATTTTTTCAGCGCCGCCAGGAGCGACAACGCCGACCAGATCAGCGCCTTGCTTGGGCGTGGCCTGGACCCCAATCTCATCGAAGAAGAGCGGGGTGACACCGGCTTGATCATTGCCGTGCGCGAAGGTTCGATGCGGGTTTTTAATGTGCTGGTCAATGCACGCAACATCGACCTCGACGCCAAGGCCAGGAATGGCGACAACGCCCTCATGATTGCCGCCATCAAAGGCAACCGCGCAGCAGCTGAAATCTTGCTGGCCAAGGGTGCGCAAGTCAATCGCCCGGACTGGACCGCGCTGCATTACGCCGCCACCAGCGGCAGCAACGAGATCGCCCAGATGTTAATCAACAAGGGTGCCGGCCTCAATGCGACTTCCCCCAACAAGACCACCCCGCTCATGATGGCCGCCGGTGAAGGCCACATCATGACTGTCAAGCTGCTGCTCGACAGGGGCGCAGACCTGACGCGCAAGAACGAGTTGGGCATGAGCGCGCTCGATTTCGCCGCGAGGAACGGCCACAAGGATATCGTCGAAGGATTGACCTGGCGCCTGAAACGGGCAGGCAAGCTGTAACAGCGAATCAATGCTGGCGCTGGCGAACTGCGCTCAGCCGATGCGATCGCCCCAGACCGAGTAGTGCTGGACCAGCACATGGGTCGTGAAATAGGCCTGCAGCGCCGCCAGTTCCAGCGCCACGTCGGCCGGAAAACCCTGACGGTCGCCCCGGTCATCGATCATCAATGCATTGAAGTATTTTTCGCAGGCGATCGGGTGCTTCCATAATTCCGCCAGCTTGTTGGCGATCCGTGCGTATTGAATCACCAGTTGCCGCGGACGCACTTCTGGTGGCAATTGCTGCACCCATGGCATCAATTGCTTGATATCCGGCTTATCCTGGCTCAGCGGGAAACGATGGGCTCCCCAGTTTTTGTCCAACACTTTGGGCGGCGGAAGTTCTTGCCAGGTGCTGTTATGCGCTTCTTCCACTGAAATTTTTTCGAAGGGGATGTCTGTCATTGGCGCTCCGCAACTGCTGCAAATTGGCAACATTTATATCATATCGCAACCGGGTTGGCGTACTACGAATTGATTGAGAATGTCTCGAAACGCCCCGAAAAAGTCGGTCGCTGAAATCTTCCAATGTTTGCTTAGAGAATCCTTGGCAAAAGCTTGGGAAGCGCATGTTCTACGACTGAATCGTAAGCACCTCATCAGCACCGTCATTGACTTTCGGTGCTGATGGTGATGCGGGACTCAGGCTGATTTTTTCAGGCGCTCTGCGACGTTCCATGGCAGGAGATCTGCCACGCGATTGATCGGATAGTCTGCGATGTGGGTAAACACATGGCGCAGGTACGCTTCCGGATCGATGCCGTTGAGGCGGGCTGAGCCGATGAGCGAGTACATGGCGGCAGCACGCTCGCCACCGCTGTCAGCCCCCAGGAACAGGAAATTCTTCCTGCCAAGACAGACGCCGCGCAAGGCATTCTCCGCGATATTATTGTCGATCTCTGCCATGCCATCGTCGCAATAATAGACCAGCGCCTGCCACTGGTTGAGCGCGTAGTTGATGGCCTTGGTCGTGTCCGATTGGGTCGATAGTGTCAACAGCCGCTGTCGCAGCCAGATTTCAAGATCGTCCAGCAGGGGCCTGGCCTGCTGTTGCCGAATCCGTTGCCGCTCGTCCGGTGGTTGCCCACGGATTTGCGCTTCGATGGCATACAGCTCGCCAATCCGTCGCAGCGCTTCGGTAGAGGTGGGCGTAGCCTTACGCACGTGCAGGTCATGGAGCTTGCGACGGGCATGTGCCCAGCATGCCGCTTCCTTTACCTGGCCATCCGCATAGATCGCGTTGAAGCCTGGAAATGCGTCAGCCTGAACCACGCTGGCAAATCCGGCCAGGTGCGACTGCGGATGCTGGCCCTGGCGGTTCGGCGAATAGGCAAACCACACGGCCGCTGGAGCGGACGAGCCGGCATTGCGATCATCCCTGACGTACACCCAGAGTCGGCCCGTCTTCGTCTGACCATTGCCGGGAGACAGTACCGGCATCGGCGTCTCGTCCGCATGAATCTTGCCCGGGGCCAGTACATGGCGGCGCAGTGCCTCCACCAGAGGGGTAATCAGCACACCGCATGCGCCCATCCAGCGCCCTGTGGTGGCGGGATCCAGATCCACCCCTTTCCTGGCGTGGATGACCGATTGGCGATACAGCGGTTGATGATCGGCGAATTTCCCCACGGCGATGTTGGCCAGCAGACCGGGGCCGGCGAAACTGCGCTGGATCGGCCGACTCGGTGCGGCCGCCTGGACGATCACGTCGCAGCAGCCACAGGCTTTTTTACGGCGTACGTGACGAATCACCTTGAAGGCGGCGTCGATGATTTCCAGCTGTTCGGAAACGTCTTCGCCGAGCGACTTGAGGTCGCCGCCACATGCCGGGCAGGCTTGGACCTCTGGCGCGATGATGTGGTCTTCGCGCGGCAGGTGGTCAGGCAATGGCTGGCGTGCCGACTTCTGCCGGGGCGTTACTGTTTCCGGCTGCTTCTGTTCGGCAGCGCCTTCCTCGGCAAGCAGATCTTCCAGACGCGTTTCCAGCTGCTCGAGTTTCTTGTCGATCTTCTCGGACTTGCGGCCGAACTGCATGCGCTTGAGTTTGGCGATCTGCAGTTGCAGCTGCTCGATTTCGAGCGTGCGCACGGAAAGTGCCAGCTCCAGCGTCGACACGGTATGGCGCAATTGCTGGAGCTCGTCGTCGCGGCGCAATAGCAATGTCTTTAGGGCATCGATGTCGTCCGGCAGTGAGGCGGGGGTGACAGGCATGCGCGGCAGTTTACGCGCTTGCGGGGATGTTTACAACAGCGAAAGCGGTGGCCCGGTGCGTTCCGGCTGCTTCCAGTTGATCCCCTCCAGCAGCATGGACAGCTGCGCCGGGGTCAGGTGGATCTTGCCGCTGTCGGCCTGCGGCCAGACGAACCGGCCATGCTCAAGCCGCTTGATGAGCAGACATAGTCCATCGCCGGTGGCCCACAACACCTTGATGACATTGCCACGCCGGCCACGGAAGACGAACACATGGCCGGAGAGGGGTTCCTCGGCCAGGGTCATTTGCACCTTGGCCGCCAGGCCATTCATGCCGGCCCGCATGTCGGTGATGCCTGCGGCAATCCAGATGCGCGTTCCCGCCGGCAGGCCCATCATGCGCGCAACATCCGCAGGACTGCATGCAGCATGGCCAGATCGGCGTGGCCATCAAACCGGAGCGTCACATCGGCGATGGCAATTTCCATAATGCCCTGTCGCGCAACGCGCGTGTCCGTTGTGCTTGCCGTCTCTGTCGTCGCCAGAAGTCGAGGCGTTGATGCGGGCGCGACCGCTGCCGCTGTCTCGACAATCGTGACTGGCAACATGGCCTGAGGCGCCGGCGCAGCATCGAACAGGCCAGCCACCAAATGTCGCCGCCATTTGAACAGCATGTTGACGTTGATGCCGTGCTGCTGCGCCAGATGTGAAACGGAAGCGCCGGGCTCGCTGGCCTGCTGCGCGAGCTGCTTCTTGAACGCGACCGGAAAGTTCGGGCGCCGTTTGCGACGCCCCTCTAAAATCAATGAATCCACGATAGTTCCCACTAAAAAATAGCGGGAACTATCGTGGATTATTTGGATAAAATCGTCCAGACGGTACAGATGAGGCGCTTACACTGAATCACACCCGCGACAAGAATAAATTACGCGGGGTTAACAAGGTTCGCCAAATGCATGGCCATTTAATGGGTTGAGAAATGGCGCGATTGCGCGTTTTTTATATGGCGCCCATCAAGCTACAAGCTTACTAATTCCTATAATCGCTGCGTCGCCGGTTCCAGTCCAAACTGGTTCCCCAATAAGGGCAAAACCAGTAACTGGATCTTTGACTTCCGAATTATCTAACTGGAATTCCAACATTCTTAGATTCGGCGTTTGGGACTATAGCTAAAACGGTCTTATCTTTTGACATTAGAGCGCAGTTATAGCGTTGATTGAAGATGTGGCATAGTGATTGTAATGGGGGTGAGTTGGCACAAACGTATTGCCAAAATTTGCCAATGCTGCTGCGTATAAGGAATCAGCAGAAATTGTTACTTTTTTACCGTATGAGTTGGCTTTATTAACAAGGAACTTTATTACTGCGGACTGTAAGAAATGTCCTCTAATGAATGAAATAATTCTGTTTGCATCAACTCCAAGTGCGGAACTTGCCTCTGCAATGAATTTTTCATCTAGTTGAATTTTCGTTGCTTCAACATGCCGTGTGATTTTTGCAGGGCAAGGCGTTGCGGATGATTGGCTGGTCATAAATTTTGTGCAATTGTCGCCTATAGTATTGACGCCAGCATCACCGAGTGCGTTGGCGATATCCAAATGCACCAGCGGCATAAATTTATTTGAAAACTCATTTAGCCAAGTTTGGCATTCATCATTGGTTACTTTAGGTGACTTACACCATGATTTCGCGAGTGGGTAAATTGTTTCTACCGTATAAAGCGTATTCTCAATCGAGTAGCCAAAAGTGTAGAGTATTTGGGGGCTGGAACTTGGCTTACTAATAAAGGGAAGCAAGTCGGAATCTCTAGCAACTAGGGCTCGTAGCTCACCAGACTCGATTTGATCGATATGTTTATCGATTTCACTAGATCCTCCAACGCACTCAATTTCAAACTGTATATCTGTTGTGCGTGATAATACAGTTTCCCAAAATAGAACATCATCATCTCCCTCCACGTAAACCATAGTTTCTGCTCGATAAAACGCGCTCTTGACGTTCAGAGCGTCAATCGAATATTCGAGGCTAGACATGAAGAATGTCCTCCATATCTAAGCACCTTGCCAAAAGTTTTTTGACATAGACTGAGTTCATGGGCTCGGATGAGATGCGGGGAAGCTGCCATGAACGAGATGAAGCTGGCCGCTGGCAAGCGGCGGCGGTTGCGCAATCAACTCCGACACACAAGCGACGCACGCCAGTTTCGGCGACTGCTTGCGGTGCTGGAATATGATCGTGGCGAGCCGGTAAGCAGTATTGCAGAATTGCTTGGCGTAAGTCGGCAGAGTGTCTACAACTGGATTGAGCGAGCATGCCGGCATGGCGATCCTGGCGATTTGCTTGATGCGCCGCGCACCGGTCGACCGGCAAAGGCAGGAGAAGCGTTCGACACCGTCTTGCGCGTGTTGTTGATCTTGCCGCCTCAGCGGTTCGGCTACCATGCCCATTGCTGGACCGTTCCGTTATTGCGGGACCAGTTGAAGCGGAATTTTGGCGAGGAATATTCCGCCTCCACGGTGCGCCGCGGCCTGCAACGGTTGGATTACGTTTGGAAGAGACCACGCTACGTGTTGGTTCCGGATCCGGAGCGAGAGAAAAAAACGCGAAATTCTGCACGCTCTGAGAAGAATGCCAAAGCGTGGCGTCTTGCTGGTTGAGGATGAGACGGATTTGCAGCTGTTTCCGCCGTTGCGGGCAATGTGGTGGCAAAAAGGCGAGCCGGCCAGAGTGCTGCTCTCCGGACGCAATGAGCGCCGCGTGGTATTTGGCTGCATGAATCCAGTGAGCGGCCATCGACTGTTTTTGGCGCGAACCCGCCAGCGAGCGGAAGACTTCCAGGCATTTTTGCGGGAAGTGCATGGGCATTATCGCGGCCGGGATGTGACAATGTTGGTGGATGGCGACACCAGTCATACCGCCAAAAGTTCGCAAGATTTGGCGCGCCGACTGGGCATTCGGTTGCTTTGGCTGCCCAAGCGGTCGCCGGAGCTCAACCCGATGGAGTCGCTGTGGGGGCAAGCCAAGGACGCCATTTGCGTCAACTGGCAATACGCCACGATGACTGAACAAGTCAAAGCATTTGTCGCGCAATTGAGTGGCCTGTCGAATCGGGAAGCATTGCAAACATCGGGCGTCTTGTCGGAGAATTTTTGGTTGAAACCAGTTTTGTCAAAAAACTTTTGATAACGTGCTTAGAATACATTCACGAAATTTCCCTGCAATTTCCGGAGAGTGTGTCGCGACAATTATTTGAGCGTTTGGATTCAGTGATCGTATGGCGCTAACAATATGGCGCTGCCAAGAAATATGTAGTGAAAGTTCCGGCTCATCTGCTAAAAATATATATGGTTGTTTTCGTTGAAGAAGTGCTTCAATGAATAAAATTAAAAGCTGCTTTTCGCCAGAAGATAGTTTTTCTAAAGGTATCGATCCTTCATTGGCTACAGTTAATTCGCCAGCTGAAAACGTAAACGTTTTGTCTTCCACAAAAGTTTTTAGTGTCTGAAGGAACAGGTCAACTTGGCTAAAAATTGCTTTTGTTTTTTGTTCCGCGGCTAGAGACTTTGTGATTACGGTTTGAGTAAGCTTAAAGGCTTCAAGTGCAGAGAGATCTACGAGCCCAACTGTTTTCGTTTCTGCCTCTTTTCCCACTTTCTGTGACAAAGATTTTAAGTTTTTCACTGTTGTCGTCACTGTTGCAATGTGATCCTGGATTTTCTTTGACACCTCTGTTCCACTTACACCCAATTGCTTGTATGCGGAGACAAGATTTTGACGCTCAATGCGTTCATCAAATTCGATTGTGTAGCCGGGATTTTTCGCTTTTTCTTCAGAATATAGTAGCGAAATAAGTACATCTCTTTGTAAGCCTGCAGAAATTTCCCTGGCTTGATTGGAAAGTTCTAATTGATATTGCGTTAGTCTTTGCATAAGACTGGCCAGTCGCATATCAACTGTGGAGGCGTATCTCTTTGGAGAGCGTTCTCTGAATTCAAGGTCTGGATCGCCGCCTATCCGATAAACGGAAAGTGAAGCGACAGCCGCGAGTTCTGCCAATTCTTGTTTAATTCGAGAAGATTCTTCAATGAATCGGCGCCGCATGGATAATGGCAGGTTCTTACCGTCCTCCGGACTAATGAGTGATACTACGTATCGCCGATTTGATATGCGATATTCAATGCGTGGAAATGGATCAGCTTCAATTTTATTTGCAAAAATTTTTTTTGTTTTTTTGCCATCTGTTAAATTAATTGTTACTGAGTGAAAAGCGTTTCCATAAAGCGCGTCCAGATCCACCGTGAGGACTGCTCGCAGGATGTTCATGAATGTTGTCTTACCAGTACCGTTTTTTCCGATGATGATGTTCACATCATCTCTGAATGAAGAATCCACTTCTTTAGATTGCCAAAAGCCCGTTATGGATATTGATTTGACTTTGAACATATATCGTTTGGTTAAGTCTTAATATGATTTAAATATTGCTGGTTGGCTATTTGTGGACTTGGGGATCCCGTTCATGTAATACGGGGGGCTACCAATGCATAAAATTAATAAAAAGCAATTTTCTTATTTTACTTGTAATCAAGTAACCAAGTCATTTGGTTTTCATATTATTGTGGGGGAGGGTGGGTCGACTGACTGATGCGCTGGAAATCCAGGTATTGCGTCACTTGAAGTCCTGTGGATTCAAGGCGATCGAGAAGTCATTCTGTTCGATATCAATATAAATGGGGGAATAAGGAGGGCTGCTGAGTGGGGCGATGCAAGAATGGAAAGAAAATGGGAACCACGAGTGTTCCCATTTTCTTTATTACTTGGCTCCCCAATCTGGACTCGAACCGGCGACGCAGCGACTATAGGAATTAGTAAACCTGTACCTTGATGGGCGCCATATAAAAAACGCGCAATCGCGCCATTTATTGGATTGACTTCGCCAATGTACCGCAGTGACTGGGATACTGACAATCAACCTGCCTTGGCCTGTCCGCTCCCGCCAGTCATGCTCAGTGCCACCGCTTCCGCAACCCGGATGCCATCGATGGCGGCCGACATGATGCCGCCCGCATAGCCGGCGCCTTCGCCGGCCGGGTACAGACCGACCGTATTGATGCTCTGCAGGTCATCATCCTTGCGCTTGATGCGTACCGGCGAGGACGTTCGCGTTTCGACCCCGGTCAGCACGGCGTCGCGCATGGAAAACCCCTTGATCTGTTTCTCGAAGGCAGGCAGGGCTTCGCGGATCGCGGTGATAGCATAGTCCGGCAAGGCGGTGTCCAGATTGCACAGGTGTACCCCGGGCTTGTAGGACGGTTGCACCTCGCCTAATTCGGTCGAAGGGCGGTTGGCCAGGAAGTCGCCCACCAGCTGGCCCGGCGCATCGTAAGTTCCGCCGCCCAGTTCAAACGCGCGCGATTCCCATTGGCGCTGGAATTCGACGCCGGCCAGCGGGTGATTGCCGGGAAAGTCCGCCGGCGTGATGCCGACCACGATGCCGCTGTTGGCGTTGCGCTCGTTGCGCGAATACTGGCTCATGCCGTTGGTAACAACGCGGTTCGGTTCCGATGTGGCGGCGACCACGGTGCCGCCCGGGCACATGCAAAAGCTGTAGACCGCCCGACCGTTGGTGCAGTGATGCACCAGCTTGTAGTCTGCCGCTCCCAGCAAGGTGTTGCCGGCGTTGGGGCCGAAGCGGGCGCGGTCGATCAGCGATTGCGGATGCTCGATGCGGAAACCGATGGAAAACGGCTTTGCTTCCATGTAGACGCCGCTGTCGTAGAGCATCTGGAACGTGTCGCGGGCGCTGTGGCCGATCGCCAGCACCACGTGGTCGCTGGCGAGGTGTTCGCCATTGGCCAGGGTGACGCCGCACACCTTGCCATCTTCCAGATCGAGCTGCTCGACCTTGCTTTCAAAGCGGAATTCGCCACCCAGTTCCTCGATGGTGGCGCGCATCAACTCGACCATCTTTACCAGCCGGAATGTGCCGATATGCGGCTTGTTGATATAGAGGATTTCCGGCGGCGCATCGGCCTTGACGAATTCGTGCAAGACCTTGCGGCTGTAATGCCTGGGGTCCTTGACCTGGCTGTAGAGCTTGCCGTCGGAAAAAGTGCCGGCGCCGCCTTCGCCGAATTGCACATTCGATTCCGGCTGCAGTTCGCGCTTGCGCCACAAGCCCCAGGTATCCTTGGTACGTTCGCGCACCACCTTGCCACGTTCGAGGACGATGGGGCGAAAACCCATTTGCGCCAGAATCAGCGCGGCAAAAATGCCGCAGGGTCCGAAACCGATGACGACCGGCCGTGAGGCGAGACGGGCGGGCGCTTGCGTGACGAAATGGTAGGACGTGTCGGGCGTGGGCGCGACGTGACGGTCGTTCTTGAAGCGCTGCATGACTTCGGCTTCATTGCCGAGTTCGAGATCCAGCGTGTAAATGAAGCTGATCGCGGATTTTTTGCGTGCATCGCTGCTGCGCTTGAAAATGGTGTAGCGGATCAATTCCTTTTCTGAAATACCCAGCCGGTGCAAGATGGCGGCTTGAATGGCGGCATCGGGATGATCGAGAGGAAGTTGCAGGTCTGTAAGTCGCAGCATGGAAACTTGTTTTGAAAATTCGGTGCGTCAATTGCCCGCATGGATTTCCTGGATAAGCAAAAGGGAAAGAGGCGCTATTTTACTTGATCGGATTTTCGAGATGGTCTGCAGAAGGAAAGCCTGTAAATAATTCTGTGGATTTGTAGTTTCTGCCACATTTTCCGGGCAATCTGCTTGAGCAGTCTTGTCAGCAGCAGCCAGGCTTGTTTTTAGATGGCAGGCACAGGCTTTGCGTTGTTCACGGTATGAGTGCAAAACGTATTCGGATCTTGGTCACAATTTATCCATGGTGAATTTTTCGTGATCTGACGGAAGCCGTTCATGTTGTTCATCTTGCAGAGGAGTGGCCGAATGCCTATCAACGAGTGTTGCAACATTGGCGTGGTTTGCTGTGAATCCTCTGCTTCGATTCCGCAGATTGCGCATTTGATGCGCAAGCATCATGTCGGCGATGTGGTGGTGGTGCGCCATGAGGGGAGTTCACGCATGCCGATCGGCATTATTACCGACCGCGACATCGTCATCGAAACGATTGCGGAACAGGTCGATATGGATTTGCTCACCGCCGGCGACATCATGAGCACGCCGCTGATTACGGTGCATGAAAATGAAAGCTTTGCGGAGTCGCTGCGCATGATGCGCCATCACAAGATACGTCGCTTGCCGATCGTCGACGAGAAAGGCGTGCTGTATGGCATAGTCTCGGCCGATGACATCATCCATTTGCTGACACTGGAAATGTCAATGCTGACAACCACCATGACCGAGCAGCCGGTGGCGGAAGGGCAGATACGACGCTAGCGGATCGTCGCGCCACATTTGAGCTCGCTCATACTTTTTGGCTCATTGTGCCATATCATGAAATTATATTTTGTATGTGCGGCCGCGATTTGTCCGGCATTGTTATGACAGTTCCAGGTATCTGCGCATGCAAGGTCGCTTGCATATTGTTGTTGATTCTATATTCTCCCAGATGGAGGCTAGCATGGCTGGAAATCTTTCCCGTTTTGACCCGTTCAAGGCAATAGCCCGTTTCGATCCCATGCAGGAAATGGAAGACTTTTTCAAGGAAGGCCGTTGGTCGCCGAGCACGCGCCGGTTTGGCAGCGAACCCATGTTAAAGATGGATGTCAGCGAAACCGAACAGGCCTATACTGTCAAGGCAGAAATACCGGGCGTGTCGAAGGAAGACATCAAGGTGGCAATCGAAGGCAACAATGTCTCGATCACCGCTGAAATCAAGAAAGTGCACGAAGAGAAGGAAGGCGAGAACCTGATTTGCAGCGAACGCTATTATGGCCAGCAGTCGCGCCACTTCTCGCTGGCGCAGGATGTCGACGAATCCAAGGCGGAAGCGAAGTACCACGACGGCGTGCTGGAACTGGTTTTGCCGAAAAAGGCGAATACAGGTCGCAAGCAAATTTCAATTCAATAAGACCTTGCCGCCAACGGCGGCGCGCATTGCATGTCAGGCGCGGCCCGGGATAAATGCCCGGGCCGTTTTTATTTTCCATGTTCGCGTAGGGTCTACCGGGCATGAGTTGCTTGCATAAAAGATAATACTCATCCGATTTTCGTCTCATTCCTGTCATTCCCTGGCAGGTATGCACGCGGAAAAGAGAATGCTGTTCCCCTTGTATTGCCTGTGCGCTATCATTTCGTCATTCAGTCGTCATTCACATCTTTCTCTCGATGCAGCTTATTAAACGCGTAATTCAGCTGGCAAAAGACCGCGCGCTGATCAAATTCTCGGCGCTGGCCAGTACCATGGTCGTGGATGCAGAGGCAGCCATGCTGGAGGAAATGAGCAATGTTTCCGCTGGCGGGGACCAGCGCGGCGTGCGTGCGGCATTACAGATATTGCGGCTGGAGCAGACTGGACTTGTGGCGAGTACCGACGCGCGCTTTCGCGAGAGCGTCGAGCGTGGCATGCGCACCATGTACACCGACTTGCGTCAGGGGCTGGGCCAGCTTTCCGCCAATGCCTTGTCGCTGATTGACGATGAAACCGTCAACCGGCAGCTGGAAGTCGGCCACCTGGTACAAAGGCTGCGCGATGCCTGCGATGAAAACCTGGGGCGCCTGAATATCATGATCGCGCAGTTGCATGGCGACGCCGACGTGCATGAACGGGAAAATCCCTTCCGCCCCTATCTGATCGCCCGGGCACTGTACGAATCCCTGAAGGAAAGGGTGCAGGATGAAGAGATTTGCAAGCTCCTGTTTGCGCGCTTGTCCGATTCCCTGGCAGCGCATCTATCCGACTATTACGCCGCGATTTGCGCGGTGTTCGATGCGAACGGCATCCAGGCACGCCTGCTGGCGCGCCCCACCAAGCTCAAACGGCATCAGCGTGACCAACTGGCGCAGCAGCTTGCCGCGATGAACTCGCCTTCTGGCATGGGTAATACGTTTGCCGGCGCGGCAACGCTGCCGGTCGCGGACTTCAATCCACGCGTGCTGCCAGCCTTGCAGCGCATGTTTGAATCAATGGGCGGCGGGGAGCGGGGCATCAATCAGACGGATGCTGGCGCCATGACTTCGCAACAGGCGCAACTGGCCCAAAGCGAAGAGTTCCAGAAGTTTGTATGGGGATTGTTCAACCAGGCGTCCGCAGAAATGGCACCTGATGTGGCTGCTGATGTGACTGGACACGCGGCTGGACAGCCTTGGCGGGCACCCGTGTCGACGGAGGTCCTTGAGACGATCGAACGCTATCAGCGGCAAGCCGCGGATGCCGAAATCGGTACTGAGTCTGCGGCTGGAGAGCGCAACCAGCTGTTTTCTCTTGGTGAGAAGCTGACGCTGCCGCAACAGGCGCAGGGCCAGCAAATGGCCATCAACGTGGTGGCGGTGTTATTCGAATTCATTCTCGATGATGAGCAAATCCCCGCTGTCGTACGGGCGCGCATCGCGCGCCTGCAGATTCCTTTCCTGAAGGCGGCGATGTTGGAGCCGCAACTGCTGCAGCAGGCGGATCATCCGGCGCGGCAGTTGCTGAACCGGATCGCCTCTGCGGCAGTCGGACTGGCGCCGGAATCCGCGATGGCGCAGCGCCTGGATAGCAAAATTGCGCACCTGGTGAAACGCATATTGCAGGATTTTGCCGACAATACGGCGATTTTCAGTGAATGCCTGGAAGAACTTGAACAATTCCTCGCCGATCAGCTGGCCAATGCCGATGCCGATTCGGTGCGCAGCATCCAGGCGGCCGAGGATGCGGAAAAATTCAGCGCGGTCCTGCGCAACACTGCCGCTTCGCTGCGCGACATCGTGGCGCCGATGGAAGTCGACCAGCGACTCAAGGATTTCATTGAACAGATCTGGGCACGGGTGCTGGTGCGGGCGGCGGCGCAGGATGCCGGCGGCGGATCCGCCGCGATCGGCCAGCAATATCGCGAGGTGTTGCCGGAATTGGTCTGGAGCGCGCAGGAGAAGACCACGCCGGAAGACCGCAATGCCTTGATGCGCCTGTTGCCGGGACTGGTCAAGCGGCTCCGCATTGGCATGCTGATGGTCCACATGCCGGAAGCGGAATGCAATGCGGCACTGGATCGGCTGGTGCCGGTGCATACCCAGGTTTTGCGCCAAGGCCTTGCCGATGACAGTCCCAGGAAGTGGCCGAGCCTGGATGACTTGCGCAAGGAATTCACCCGCCTGGTGACCAGCGATGACAGCGCGACATGGATCTTGACCGAGCCGCTGCAAGTCGAGCAGGACGTGCTGGAAAGCGCACTGGCCGATCGCGGCGTTGCCGCCGATGTGGAGTTGTCGCGCCCATCGATTTATGCCGCCAAGCCGTCGGCCGAACTGCTGTCGCAATTGCGGGTCGGGTGCTGTGTCGAATGCCAGGCTGGCGATACTTCGGTGCCGGCGCGGCTGATCTGGGTGAGCAGGCACCACGCGCTGTTCATCTTCAAGCTGGAGCAGCAGTCCAAGCCGCTGGTCTACTCCGCCGCATCGCTGCTGCAAGCCCTGCAGAGTGGCAGAATCGGCCTGGTGGAATACGCACCGGCCTTTGACCGCGCGGTAGATGCGTTGATGCAGGGCGCCGAAGCGCTGCAGGCGCGCCCGGCCGGCGGCTAGCCTGCCGGCGCTTTAGAAACGCCCGGCGTTAAAAGCGCCCGGCGCGGAAATCTTCCACTGCCTGGAAAATTTCTTCATTGGTGTTCATCACGAAGGGACCGTACTGCGCGATCGGCTCGCCCAGCGGCCGGCCCGCAATCAGCAAGGCGCGTGCCGGGCCATCCGCTTGCAGCACCACGCCATCGGCGTCGGCGTGGTTGCGCAGGATTGCCATGCGCTGCGCCGGCACGTCTGTTTCGTCAATCTTCAGGCTGCCGCGATAGACGTAGACGAAGGCATTGTGATCCGCCGGCAGCGCCTGCGCGAAGCTGGCTGGGCCGCTGAAATGCAGGTCGAGATACAGCGGCTGCGTGATAGCGCGCGCCATCGCGCCGGTGATGCCGTGGCTGGCGCCGGCGATCACGCGGGCGGTCACGCCGTCGGCTGTGGTGAATTCGGGAATGTCGCTGCTCTGCAAATCACGGTACCAGGGCGCGTTCATCTTGTCGCGCGCCGGCAAGTTAAGCCAGAGCTGGAAACCTTCCATGACGCCGTCTTCCTGCTCCGGCAATTCGGAATGGATCACGCCGCGCCCGGCCGTCATCCATTGCACGCCGCCATTGGAAAGCAAACCTTCGTGACCGGCGCTATCGCGGTGGCGCATGCGTCCGGCGATCATGTAGGTGATGGTCTCGAAGCCGCGGTGCGGGTGGTCGGGGAAACCGCCGATATAATCTTCCGGCCGGTCGGTGCCAAAGGCATCCAGCATCAGGTAAGGATCCAGCCTGCGCTGCAGGTCTTGCGTCAGGACGCGGGTGAGCTTGACGCCGGCGCCATCGGAAGTGGCCGTGCCGGCGATCACGCGCTCGACGGCGCGCGGATGCAAGACCGCTTCATTTTGCAGTGTCTGCAGTGTCGGTGAAGTCACCATTGTCATCACTCTCTCCTTGATAATATCGGCGGATGCGCATACCGACCGGCCATCGGGCGCGGTCGGTGTGCGCATGAATCAGGCTGCCAGCGCTTGTTCGATTTCGCTGCGAGCCGAGGCCAGGGCTTTCTGTTCGGCTTCCGGACCCATCGCCAGACCTTCGGCGTACACGAACTGGATGTCGGTCATGCCGAGGAAGCCCAGCACGGTTTTCAGGTAAGGCACTTGCGAATCGGTCGGTGTATTGCGGTACTGGCCGCCACGGGTCAGGACGATATACACCTTCTTGCCCTTCAACAGGCCTTCGGGGCCATTTTCAGTGTAATGGAAAGTCACGCGGGCGCGGGCGATGGCATCGATCCAGTTTTTCAATTGGGCGGTGACACCGAAGTTGTACATCGGTACGCCCAGTACGACCGCATCGGCAGCCTGGATTTCGGCGATCAGGGCGTCGTCCAATGCCACGCGTGCCGCCTGTTCCGGCGTGCGCTGCTCGGACGCGGTGAACAGTGCCTGCAGCGCGCCTTCGTCCAGGGCCGGATGCGGGTTGCTTCCCAGGTCGCGTACGGTCAGCGCGGCGTTCGGATTGATGGCTTGCAGACGTGCAACGACTTCAGCGGCCAGACGGGTGGAATGGGAGTTTTCAGCGCGGGCGCTGGAATTAATTTGCAGAATGTTCATTGGGTGACTCCATGTTGGGTTAGTTGATGAATGCATTCTAGATGTTCCATAATCTATGCAGAAGCCCATAAATTGGATAACATTGTTCCATTAATGGAATAATAGGATTGTCATGCATCTGGAACCCAACGACCTCTTGCTGTTTGCCAAGGTAGTGGAGGAGGGCAGTTTCAGCCGCGCCGCTGACCGCCTCGGGCTACCAAAATCGACGCTGTCGCGGCGCATTACCGCGCTGGAGACCGAACTGGGCGAACGTTTGCTGCTGCGTACCACGCGCAAGCTCAGCCTGACCGATTTCGGCCATGGCGTACTCGAGCATGCCCAGCAAATGACGGCGGAGGTGGAGGCCGCAGCGGCGTTGGCGCAGCAGCGCCAGGTTGAGCCCAGCGGCCGTTTGCGGATGTCGATGCCGAACGATTTCGCCAATATCGTGCTGGAATCGATGCTGGCGCGATTCGTGGAAAAATACCCGGCAATTTCGCTGGAGATCGACCTGTCACCGCGGCGGGTCGACCTGGTCGGCGAGAATTTCGACCTGGCGATCCGCATGGGGGAATTACCTGACGATGCTTCGTTGGCGGCGCGGCGCCTGGCGGTGTTTTCTGGCGGCCTGTATGCCTCGCCGGGCTATCTGAGGCGCAAGGGCGGGCTGCCCGAACCCGAAGCGCTGATGGAACACGATGTCCTGCGCTTGCTGCTGCGCAGTGGCGATCCCATGTCCTGGCTGCTCAGTCGTGGCGAGGAGCGCTGGGAAGGCACGCCGCCGGGACGGGCCACGGCGAATTCGCCGGACTTGCTGATCCGTCTGGCCTGTGCCGGCGCCGGCATCGCGGTCGTGCCCGACCACTATGCGCAAGCCTATGTGGAGCGCGGCGAGCTGGTGCGTGTGCTGGCCGACTGGTGCTCGCCCAGCACCAGCGCCTGGGCGGTGTTTCCTGGCCGGCGCCTGATGCCGGCGCGCACTCGGGTGTTCCTGGACATGCTGGTGGCGGAATTTGACGATCCGGCATGCCAGGAAAAGTCGGCCCTGGCTGAGCGCCAGCGCCGTCCCTGATGCATTCAGCCCATGATGTGATAGCGCACGCTGCTTGCCAGCGCCGACTTCACAAAGCCCTTTTTCCTGCGAGAGAGGTCATATCGTTCCTCCTGCCTGCTCGTAAACAGACATTATGGCAATTGTTTAGCCGCTATATAATACCGGCCATGCCATACTGCCCAAGCGTTTTTATCGATCTCGCGCATTACAGGCTGCTTGGCGCCAGGGCATGCCATTCTGAATACAAATCGAATCAACCCTCTGGAATGCAAACATGCTGGATGCCGATGCGCGGAAATTGATTGACCTGATCGCAAGCAAAAACTTGCCGTCCTATGAGTCGCTGCCAATCGTGGTTGCGCGCGCCTATTTCAAGGCAGGCGGCTTGTCATCGCAGCCGGCGCCGCCCCAGCTCGGCCAGGTCGAGGATATCGTCGCGCCCGGCCCTGCCGGAGCCATCCCCATCCGCTGCTATCGGCCGGCGGGGGAGGCAGTCCGCCTGGCGTTGCCGGCGCTGGTTTTTTTTCATGGCGGCGGATTTACCCTGGGCGACCTGGATACACATGACACCTTGTGCCGCCAATTGTGCGAGCAGGCCGGGATCGTCGTGCTGTCAGTCGACTATCGCCTGGGACCGGAGCACAAATTCCCCGCGGCGCACCTCGACTGCTATGCCGCGCTGGAATGGATCGCCGGCCAGGCAGGCATGCTCGACATCGATCCGGAACGAATCGCCGTTGGCGGCGACAGCGCCGGCGGCAACCTGGCTGCGGCCTGCGCAATCATCGCGCGCGACACGGGCGGTCCGCGCCTGGTCTACCAGTTGCTGATTTATCCGGCAACGGACTTTCGCTGCATTGCGCCGTCCCATCGGCGCAATGGCGAAGGCTACCTGCTGACCAGCCGGCTGATCGATTTTTTCTGTTCCTGTCTGCTGGCCGGCGAGGCCGACCGCCTCGACTGGCGGCTGTCGCCGGCGCTTGCGGACAGCCACGCCGGCTTGCCGCCAGCGCTGGTATTAACCGCCGGTTATGACCCGCTGGTTGATGAGGGCAGGGAATATGCGGATAAAATGCGTGCCGCCGGCGGCCATGTCGAATACGTTTGTTTCGAGGGCCAGTTTCACGGCTTCATCACCATGGGCAGGCTGGTCGCCGAGGCCAACGATGCGGTCGCCTTGTGCGCCAGTCGCCTGTGCGCGTTACGGGAATCCGGCAGCAGCCGGCTAGAAGCCTGACGTGCACGATGGTCATGTCGCCGCGCGCAGGATTCAAGAATAATTTCAAAGGTGCCAAATAATGTCGGACCAATCCAAATCCCGTTTAAGTGCCCTGACGATTGCCGCCATCGGCATCGTCTATGGCGATATCGGCACCAGCCCCTTGTACACGATGAAGGAGGTGTTTTCCCGCGAACACGGCATTCCGCTGACGCAGGAAAATCTGTTCGGTGTCGTTTCCCTGATCGTCTGGGGCCTGGTGATCATTGTCTCGCTAAAATACGTCACGCTGGTATTGCGCGCCAATAACCGCGGCGAAGGCGGCATCATGGCCTTGCTGGCACTGGCCCTGTCGTCGGTGAAGCAACACTCGCGCTGGTACTTTCCCATCACGCTGGTCGGCCTGGTTGGCGCCTCGCTGTTTTATGGCGACAGTGTGATCACGCCGGCGATCTCGGTGTTGTCGGCGATCGAGGGCCTGGAAGTGGCGACCCCGGCATTCCGGCCCTATGTGGTGCCGATCACGGTCGCGATCCTGGTAGCGCTATATATGTTGCAAAGCAAGGGGACCGCGGGCATCGGCAAGTGGTTCGGGCCGATCGTGCTGGTCTGGTTTTTTGCGCTGGGCGGCATGGGCATCGTCAATATTCTGGAGACGCCGGCTATCCTGGCCGCCCTCAATCCACTACATGCGGTGAGTTTTTTGCTAAGCAAGGGCTGGATAGCATTCGTCGCTCTGGGGGCGATCGTGCTGGCATTTACCGGCGCAGAAGCGCTGTACGCCGATATGGGCCACTTTGGCAAAAAGCCGGTGCGGCTAGCATGGTTCGCGGTGGTGTTCCCCGGCCTGGCGCTGAATTATCTTGGGCAGGGCGCGCTGCTGCTGGCCAATCCAGAGGCGGTGAGCAACCCGTTTTATCAGCAGCTTGGCCCGTGGAGCATCTATCCGCTGGTGATCCTTTCGACCATGGCCACCGTCATCGCCTCGCAGGCCACCATTTCCGGCACGTTTTCCATGACCCAGCAGGCGATCGCGCTCGGTTTCCTGCCGCGCATGCGGGTCATGTATACATCCGAGCGTGAAATGGGGCAGATTTACATCCCGCTGGCGAACTGGCTGCAACTTGTTGTGGTCGTGCTGGCGGTGGTCGGCTTCGGCTCCTCGTCGAAGCTGGCAGCGGCCTACGGCATCGCCGTTACCGGCACCATGCTGATGACGACCATCCTGACCTTTTTCGTGGTCCGCCACAAATGGCATTACAACCTGCTGCTGTGCTGGGCAGCGACCGGTTTCTTTTTTGTCATCGATATCACGCTGCTGGCGGCGAACGTGCTGAAGATCGTGCATGGCGGCTGGTTCCCGATCCTGCTCGGCGTGGTCATGGTGACGATCATGCTGACCTGGAAGGATGGCCGCGCCATCGTGTATGACAATCTGAAAAAGCATCTGATTCCGCTGCAAGACTTCCTGCAGTCGCTGTTCATCAGCCCGCCGGTGCGGGTGGAGGGTACTGCGGTATTCTTCCGCGCCGAAGGCGATGGCGTGCCGCATGCGATGCTGCACAACCTGTTGCACAACAAGGTGCTGCATGAACGGACCATTTTCCTGACGGTGCTGAATGCGGATATACCGTATATCCCGGAATCGGAGCGGGTGAAAGTCCAGCCGCTCGGCCACGAGTGCTACCAGGTCGACGTCAATTACGGTTTCAAGGACGACCGCGACATTCCGCGGGCACTGCAACTGTGCGCCGGCCAGGGGCTGGATATCGAAATGATGGGCACGTCCTTCTTCATCGCGCGGCAGAATGTGATTCCGCGCGTGGGCAGTGCGATCGGCCGCAACATGGCGAACTGGCGCGAAGCCTTGTACGCCACCATGTCGCGCAATGCCCGCGACGCCGCAGACTATTACGGGGTGCCCAGCAACCGCGTGATCGAACTGGGCACGCAGGTCGAGATCTGAGGGCGAATACGCCGGCCAGGCAAGGAAACTTGCCTGAAAAGCCATTTTGCCGACGCCGCCGACATGTTGTTTTTCCTTTCATCCGCGTGCAAATTTGCCTTTTTAGATAATGCCTGACTAGCATCGCCACAAAAGCTGAGAGTATAATTTTCCACATGGACAGACTTGAAGCTTTCAGAAGCATTGCCGAGCAGGCGAGCCGCGGGGACATGGTCTTCCCGACCAATGTCAACGCTTCGCTCAAAATCCAGCAAGCCTTGAACGACCCTGACTGCCATATGGAACTGGCAGCCAAGCTGGTCATGGCCGAGCCGCTGCTGGCAGCGCGCACCGTGGCGATTGCCAATTCGGTCGCCTATAACCGTTCAGGCAGCGAGATCACCAATGTGCGCACCGCCGTCATGCGCCTTGGTTTCCGCACCCTGCAATCGCTGGTGGCGGCGGTCGTGGTGCGACAGATCAGCAGCAAGATCGCCGATCCCGCGCTGCGCGCCAAGGCCGCACAACTCTGGGAACATACCGCGCATGTGGCCGCACTGGCCCATGTGATCGCCCGCAAGGTGACCCGTCTCGACCCGGACACGGCGATGTTCGCCGGCATCGTCCACGAAGTCGGCGGTTTCTACCTGCTCTCGCGCGCCGAAGATTTCCCCGGTCTGCTGGATGGCGATCCCGAGTCCTGGGCGGAATACGGCGAAAAGATCATCGGCCGCGGCGTCTTGAAAAAACTGGCGGTGCCGGAACCGGTGGCGCAGGCGGTCGAGTCGCTCTGGTACGGCTATCGCGCCATGCCGCCCGAGACCCTGGGCGATACCCTGATGCTGGCCAATGACCTGGCGTCGGCGTCTTCGCCGCTGCATGTGGCGGCAGGCGCCACCACCGAAACTTCGGCGTCGACCATCGATTTCGTGGTCGGTGAAGGCACGCTGTCGAGCATCCTTGAAGAATCCGACGAGGAAGTCAAGGCGCTCACCGCGGCGCTGTTGTTCTAGCTTCTACCCTCAAAACTTCCTTCCGTCCCGACTTGCCGCGGTGGCGCACGATCCGTTTGCGCTCTGAACGCTTGCAGGTTGTACAATGCTGCCATGACCAATACCCGAGCACGCCTGGGTGCTCACAGCAATGGAAATAGCCTTACTTTTTGGATTGATCATCCTGAACGGCATTTTTGCCATGTCGGAGATTGCTCTGATGACCGCCCGCAAGATACGTCTGCAAAAGCTGGCCGATGCCGGCGACGGCGCGGCCCTCGCGGCCCTGCAACTGGGTGAGGATCCAAACAAGTTTCTCTCGACGGTACAGATCGGCATTACCTCGATCAGCGTACTCAACGGTATCGTCGGCGAGGCAACCCTGGCCAAACCCTTCAGCCACTGGCTGGAAACACTGGGCGTGCCGGTAACTGCCTCGCAATATTCCGCCACCGCCCTGGTGGTGGTGACCATCACATATTTTTCCATCGTGCTGGGCGAACTGGTGCCCAAGCGGCTCGGGCAAATCGCCCCGGAAACGATTGCGCGCCTGGTGGCGCGGCCGATGATATTGCTCGCCGCTATAGCCAAGCCCTTCGTCAAGCTGTTGTCCGGTTCGACACAGCTGATGTTGCGCACCTTCGGCATCAAGGATTCCGGCCGCCAGGCGATGACGGAGGAAGAGTTGCACCTGATGCTGGAAGAAGGTTCGGATGCCGGCATCATCGAGCAGCACGAACACCAGATGGTGCGCAACGTGTTCCGCCTGGACGACCGCCAGATCGCATCCTTGATGGTGCCGCGCAGCGAGGTGGTGTATTTCGATGCCGACCACAGCCTGGAAGAGAATCTGCTGCGCTTCGAGAACTCCCAGCATTCGCGCTTTCCGGTGGTGCGCGGCGGCTGGAACAATATCCTCGGCGTCGCCAACGCGCGCCAGATGCTGGCGGCGACCCTGCGCGGCGAAAAGCCCAACCTGGTGGATAATCTGAAACCGGCCGTGTTCGTGCCGGAATCCCTGACCGGCATGGGCTTGCTGGAAGAGTTCAGGAATTCCGCCGTCCAGCTCGCCTTCATTGTCGATGAATATGGCGAAGTGCAGGGGATCGTCACCCTGCAGGACGTGATGGAAGCGATTACCGGCGAATTCAAGACCCATCACGCGGAAGATGCCTGGGCAGTACAGCGCGAGGATGGTTCGCTGCTGCTGGACGGCTTGATCCCGATACCGGAATTGAAGGACCGCCTGGAACTGTCGGCCGTACCGGAAGAGGACCGCGGGCGTTACAACACCCTGAGCGGCATGCTCACGCTCTTGCTGGGGAAATTGCCGCAAACCGCCGACCGCTGCGAGTGGGAAAACTGGACTTTCGAAATCGTCGATATCGACGGCATGCGCATCGACAAGGTGCTGGCGACCAAACATCCGATCGCAGAGGACGAAGCCTCGCCCGAGGGGAAATGATCAGCGGCGGGCGATGCCCGCCTTTCCGGGGAGAATGCGGTTGACGCTGATTTGAATCAATAGACCGCACGGCTACCTCCTTATCATGAGGGCGCATGCCGATTGTCCGGCCTGCGCGGCTCCCATGGCCGCTGATTTAACCTCAAGCCGCGCCGACATGCCCATCCCCGCCGTTTTTGTTTCGTTTCCGCGCCATCGGCGCATGCCGCGTCATCCGCTTGCCCTCTTGCGCGCATTGCTGCTTGCCTTGCCACTGGCGTGGCCTGTACCGGCGCCGGCGAACACCGGGATTGCCGGGGATGGCAGGGCGCAAGAGGCCGGCTGGGCCATGTACAACAAGAACTACGAAGGCCAGCGCTATTCCGCTTTAAAGGAAATCAACGCCGGCAATGTCCACGGCTTGCGGGAAATCTGCCGCATCAAGATTGCCCAGGGCGGCTCCTTCCAGACCGGGCCGCTGGTCATCGACGGCGTCATCTACGTCACTACCGCCCGTTCCACCATCGCCCTCGACGCGCGCACCTGCGCCGTGCGCTGGCGCTCACTGTACCAGCCGCAACAGGATGAGGTCTGGGCCGCCAACCGCGGCGTCGCCCATCTCGATGGCAGGCTGTATCGCGGCACGGCCGACGGCCGCATCCTCGCGCTGGATGCGAAGGACGGACGGCAGCTCTGGAAGACCGCCGCCGGCGACCCTGCTAAAGGAGAGTTCGTTTCCTCCGCGCCGATCGCCTGGGGCAAGCTGCTCTTTGTCGGCATTGCCGGTGGCGACTGGGGCATACGCGGACGCATGATGGCGTTCGACCTCGCCAGCGGCCGCGAAGTCTGGCGCTTCAATACGGTGCCCTTGCCGCACGAGCCGGGGGCGGATACCTGGGAGGTTCCCGCTACGGCGGAGACCGGCGGCGGCGGCACCTGGGGTTCGTATGCACTGGATGTCGCGCGGGGTGAAGTATTCGTTCCGGTGGCCAATCCGGCGCCGGATTTCGCGCCGCAGGTGCGCCCCGGCGCCAATCTGTACACCAATTCGGTGGTAGTGCTCGACGCCGCCAGCGGCAAGCTCAAATGGTGGTACCAGCTGGCTCCCAACGATGGCCATGACTACGGCATCGGCGCTGGTCCGATGCTGTTTGAGCGCCGCGACAGGACGGCGGCGGTGGCGCTGGCCGCCAAGGATGGCTTCGTGTATGTGGTCGATCGCGCCACGCACCGCCTGCTGTTCAAGACGCCCTCGACCACCATCGAGAATGCCGGCTTGCCGCCGACCCCGGAAGGGCGGCGGTTCTGTCCGGGCGTGTACGGCGGCAGCGAATGGAACGGGCCGGCATTCGATCAGGCACGCAATGCGATTTTCGTCGGTGCGGTGGATTGGTGTTCCGTCATCAAGTCGGGCACGCCGCAATACCAGGCTGGTCGCCTGTTCATGGGCGGCAGCTACACGCAGGTGACGGAACCGCGCGGCTGGGTCAGTTCGATCGATGCCGACAGCGGCAAGCTGAACTGGCGCTACCAGGCGCAGGCGCCGGTGGTGGCCGGGGTGACGCCGACCGCCGGCGGCGTGGTGCTCACCGGCGACCTGGCCGGCAACTTGCTCGCACTGGATAGCCACAGCGGCAAACTCTTGTACAAATTCGATACCGGTGGCGCGATCGCCGGCGGGGTGGTGACCTACGAAATCGCCGGCAAGCAGTATGTCGCCACCACTTCCGGCAATGTGTCGCGCCTGACCTTTGGCGGCCTGGGTTCACCCAGCATCGTGATCATGGGCTTGCAAGGTGAAAAGGCGCCGCCACCTGTGCGCCTCGATATCAGTCGCGATGAGCCGGAAGTCCGGCTGAAGATCGACAGCAAGGGCAGTGCGGAGGGCGGCTTGCGCGCGCGCCTGGCGGTCTGGAAGGATGCGGTGGTAGCGCGGGTGATGCAGTGGCGCGGCAGTGCAGCGACGCAGACGGCCGGCCTTGAGCACGGCAAGCAATTGTTCGCGCAAAATTGCGCCGGTTGCCATGGCGCCCAGGGTGGCGGGTTGGGCGGGCCCAGCCTGTTGAACTGGGATGCCAGAATGACGCCAGAGAAGACCATGGCGCTGATCAAGAATCCGAAAGCGCCCATGCCGCGCCTGTATCCATCGATCCTTTCCGAGCGCGATGTGGCCGATATCGCCACTTATCTGCATACCCTGTAGGTGAGCTGCTGCGGCATCCTGCCGCAAGCTGAATCATCCGGTCGCACCCGGCCCCGGCCGTTGTTTGCGGCTTTACGTCTGCAGGCTGCCGATTTCCTTGCGCCGCAAGATCTGCAGGCTGGCAGTCGCCAGGTCCATTTCATGACAGATGATCGAGCGCAGCATATCGGCGCCGTCGCAGGCAAGTGCCAGAGCATGGCCTGGCCCGGCTTGCCAGCTGTCGAACAGCCAGTCGCCGGCGTCCTGTTCCGGACGGCTGTCGTCCCGCACACGCAGGGTCCGGGCGTCAACGGCGATTTGTCGCAGCGGCGCCGACATGCCCAGCCCGGTGGCCTTGATGTAGGCCTCCTTCAAGGTCCATTGCGTGAAGAAGGCCAGCGGCCGCGTCGCCGCATCGTGGCTGTCGAGGTAGTCGATTTCACTCGATGAAAAAACCGTTTGCGCGATGCCATTTATGTCCGGCATAGTCCGGATGCCTTCGACGTCGATGCCGCATGCGCCCGCCCGCGTCACCGCGCAAGCGACCATGCCGCGCGTATGGCTGAGGTTGAAGCGCAACGACGGCTGTGCCGAATCCAGTGCGATTTCAGGTTTGCCGTTCAGCCCCGGGGCCAGCGATACCTGTTGCGGGGTACAGTCCAGGTGGCGTGCCAGGCACAGGCGCAGCATCGCGTGCGCGGCCAGGTAATGCTTGCGGTCGCGCTCGAAATGAAAGCGCAGGCAACGTTGCCGTTCTTCCTTGCTCAGCAGGGCCAGGTAGCTCCGCTCGAGTTGTGCCAACGGCCAGGGTTCGGGCCGCGCCAGCCAGACATGGACCTCTTGCCGCAGCCGCGCCGTCATGCGCGCCTCAAACGCTTTCCAGCGCGCGAACGACGATATTGAGCATGGCGGGGTAATGCTGCTGCAGGAAGAAATGATCGCCCGGGAACATGTGGCGCTTGAAGCGCGCCGTGGTGCAGTCGGCCCAGGCATCGAGATTCTCCAGCGGCACGGCGGCGTCAGCGATGCCGCCAAATACCGACAGCGGAATAGTATGGGGCGCAGTGGGCTCGTATTGCCATGTTTCCAGCACCTCGAAATCCGCCCGTATGATCGGCACCAGCATTTCCATCAGCTCACGATGCGCGAGGATTTCCGCCGGGGTGCCGTTGAGCCCGCGCATGGCGGCAATGAATTCGGCATGCGGCAAGGCGTGGATGGGCGCCTTGCGTGGCGCCAGCTGCGGCGCGCTGCGGCCGGACAGGAACAGATGCTTCGGCAGAGGGCGGTTTGCCGCCAGCAGGCGCCGTGTGAGTTCATGCGCAACCGTGGCGCCCATGCTGTGGCCGAAGAAGGCGTACGGGCGGTCCAGCTGCGGCAGGATGCCGGCTTCGATATCGTCCAGCAGCGCCTGCAGCCGGGTGCAGGGCGCTTCGCGCATGCGCGTGGCGCGTCCGGGGTATTGCACTGCCACCAGTTCGATATCCGCCGGCAGCGCCGACGGCCACTGGTGGTATAGCGTGGCTGAGCCGCCAGCATAAGGAAAACAGAACAGGCGCAGGCGTGGCGCGGCTACCGGCCGGGGACGCAGGAAACTTTGGGCGGCGCGCTCACCCGGGAAGAAAGGTTGGCTCATGGACTTTGCGGATGTCCCGGCCGTGACTGGTGCAGCGGGCCAAATACCATGCAGGAAAAATTATTCATTTCTGGCATTTTACTGTACGAATTCCGGCGGTTTCTGCTTAAAAATATTGTGGCAAACAAACAACGTCCCCTATGGCAAAGCACGTCCACTCATATTACCTTTTGGAAACATGGTAGTTTTACTTGGTTTCATTGTCATTTGGTAATTTTCTGTCAATACTTGCTAAAATCTTATTATTAATTGTGCGCTGCCGCAATTGCAATTCTGGCTAGATGTGTTACTGCGCAGCGCAGTAAAAAGACATGGCATCCGTTGGCTGAAAACGAGAGGAAAAATATGCGCCAGGTAGCACCTGAAGGGATCAAGACTTTTGTCGATCTGCTGTCCTACCGGGCAAATATTCATGGCGATGCCCTGGCGTTCCGTTTCCTGTCGTATCCGGTCTCCGGGGTCGAGGCGAAAACCATCACCTATGCGCAGTTTGATGCCCGCGCCCGCCAGATCGCCATGCGTCTTTTGGCCAGATGCAAGCCCGGCGACCGGGCCCTGATGCTGTATCCGTCCGGGATTGAATTCATCGAAGCCTACTTTGGCTGCCTGTATGCCGGTGTGATCGCCGTGCCTGGCTATCCCCCCAAACGCAACCAGAAGCTCGGCCGTCTGAAATCGCTGGTGCATGACTGCCAGGCCAGGGTGGTGCTGACCGATGCGCAGACACGCTCGATTGCCGAACCGCAGTTTGCCGAAGTGGCTGAACTGGGCGCACTCGCCTGGCTGATCACAGATGGCGCCGACGACACGACTCACGTCGCCGCAGGCGGTGACCAGCCAGACCTTCCTGCAGTCAGTGCTGACGACATCGCGTTCTTGCAGTACACCTCGGGCTCGACCGGCGACCCGAAAGGCGTGATGGTCAGCCATGGCAACCTGATGGCCAACTCCCGCAGCATCTATATGGCGATGGGTAACGGACCCGACACCGTGGCCGTCAGCTGGCTGCCGCTGTTCCACGACATGGGCCTGATCGGTAACGTAATGCAGCCGGTGTATGCGGGGATTCCCGCCACCCTGATGGCGCCAGCGTCGTTCCTGCAGCGGCCGTTGCGCTGGCTGGAAGCCATTTCGACGTATCGCGCGACGACCAGCGGCGGACCGAACTTTGCCTACGACCTGTGCGTTTCCAGCGTCAAGGAAGCGGACCTGGCGCAGCTGGATTTGCGCTGCTGGCGCCTGGCGTTTACTGGCGCGGAACCGGTCCGGCCGGAATCCCAGCGTGCGTTCAGCCAGCGCTTTGCCGCCTGCGGCTTCGATTCCGCCGCCCATTACGCCTGCTACGGCATGGCCGAGACCACGCTGCTGGTGAGCGGCGGCGAGCCAGGCAAGGGTGCTGCCACCCGCCATTTCGACGAGGCAGCATTGCAGCAGAATCGCGCCGTGCCGATTGACGCCGGCGTGGACGGCAGCCACGAACTGGTCAGTTGCGGCCATGCGCGCTGCGAGCAGGGCGTCCTGATCGTCAACCCGGACACCCTGAAGCGCTGCAGCGACGGCGAGGTCGGCGAAATCTGGGCCTATGGCGACAGCAACGCCAAGGGCTACTGGCAAAAGCCGGAAGCGACCGCGGCCACTTTCGCCGCGCATCTTGCCGATACCGGCGCAGGACCTTACCTGCGCACCGGCGACCTCGGCTTCGTGCACGGCGGCGCGCTGTACATTGCCGGACGCCTGAAGGATGTGGTGATCATCCGCGGCCTGAACCATTATCCGCAGGATATCGAGCTGACCGCCATCGAGTCGCACGAGGCTTTCATGCCGAATGGCGCAGCGGTGTTCACCATCGAGGAAAACGGCGAGGAGCAGCTGGTCGTGGTGCTGGAGGTCCGTCGCACGCACTTGCGCAGCATGGACCCGGACGCACTGGCACGCGCCCTCCAGCAGACCGTCGTGATGCAGCACGAATTGCAGGTGCGCAGCATCGTCTTCATCAAGCCGGGCCAGTTGCCGAAAACTTCCAGCGGCAAGGTGCAGCGCCAGGCGAGCAAAAAACAGTTCATCGCCGGCGAAATCGATGCACTCGCCCGCATCGACAGGGTCGACAAGGTCGACGCTATGCGCGGCGACAAGCTGCCGCATTTCGATCGCGCCGACTGGCAGGCACTGCCAGCACAGGGCAGGCCGGCGATGGTGGAAAACTATCTGGCTGCGCTGTTCGAAGCGTATGCCGGACTGCCGGCCGCAACGTTGCGGCGCGATGTGCCGGTGATCGGTTACGGTTTCGATTCGCTGGCGCTGACGCGCATCGCCGCCCGTGTCGCCGACGACACCGATGTCGCGCTGCAGGTGCAGCACCTGTTCGAGCATGAAACGGTGTCGGCGCTGGCGGGCTTTCTGCAGGCAGCCCTGAGCGATCCCGCCAGCCAGCGCCAGCGCATCGTACCGCAGGCGGCGGGCCAGCCGTTGTCCCAAGGGCAGCCGCTGTCCTATGCGCAGCGGCGCATGTGGTTCCTGATGCAATACGAGGCCAGTTCGCTGTACAACATCGCCGGCGTGCTGGGCATACGCGGTGCGCTGGACATCGCCGCGCTCGACCGCGCTTTCCAGGAAATTTTCCGCCGCCATGACGCCTTGCGTACCCGCTTTGTCATGCGCGATGACGAAGCCCTGCAACTGGTCGGCGATGCTGCCGACTGGAAGCTTTCGATGGTGGACCTGAGCGACCGCAGCCAGGCCGAACTGGATGAGGCGATCAGCCGCGAACTGGATTATATATTCGACCTGTCGCAGGACATCCTGTTCCGCGCCACCGTCTACCGCCAGGCGGACGGCACCCATGCGCTGGCGGTGTGCATGCACCATATCGTTTCCGACGGCTGGTCGGTGGCGGTGCTGATGCGCGAACTGTCGGCATTGTACGAGGCCTTCGTCCAGGGCAAGGCTTCGCCGCTGGCGCCCTTGCCGGTGCAATATGCCGATTACGCCGCCTGGCAGCGCGGCTATCTGAGCGGCGCGGTGCTGGCGCGCCAGCAAGACTATTGGCTGCAGCAGTTGCAAGGAGTGGCGTCGCTGGGCCTGCCGACTGACCGCGTGCGGCCGGCACGACCGGGCCATGCCGGCAATGCGATCGCCCTGCAGCTCGACGGCGAACTGACGGCGCAACTGAAGTCGCTGGCCAGGGAGCAGGGCGCCACCCTGTACATGACCCTGCTGGCGGCCTTTGGGGTTTTGCTGCACAAATACAGCGGCCAGGACGACATCTGCATCGGCAGCCCGATCGCCAACCGCCGCTTGCCGGAAACGCGCGAGCTGATCGGCTTTTTCGTCAATACCCTGGCGCTGCGCGCCAACTATGGCGGTAATCCGGGCTTCGATGCGCTGTTGCAGAAAATTCGCAAGACGACCGTCGAGGCTTATACGCATCAGGACCTGCCCTTCGAAAAAGTGGTCGACCTGGTCCAGCCGGGCCGCGACCTTGCCACTTCGCCGCTGTTCCAGGTCATGTTCGTGCTGCAGGACGAGGGCCAGGGCCGGATGAGCCTGCCGGGACTGGCGGTGGCGAAGCTTGCCGTGCCGGCGAACACGGCTAAATTCGACCTGACGCTGGAATTGCAGGAAGGCCCGGACGGCCTCGCTGGCCACATCGAATACAAGACCGCGCTGTTCGACGCCGCCACCATGCTGCGCCTGGCGGCGCATTTCCGCCGCCTGCTGGGGGAGATCGTCAAGACGCCGGCGGCGGCGCTGAGCCAGTTGTCCTTGCTGGATGCCGACGAGCGCCACAACCTTCTTGATCTGTGGAATGACACGGAAAAGACCTTCCGCCAGCCGGAGCGCCTGCACCACCTGTTCGCGCGCCAGCTTGAGAAAACGCCGGATGCGCCGGCGGTCATCGCCGGCACGCAGCGGCTCAGCTACGCCGAACTGGATGCGCGCGCCAACCGGCTGGCCCATTGCCTGGCGGCGCAAGGCGTCGGCGCCAATACCCTGGTCGGCCTGTGCGTGGAACGCTCGCTGGAGATGGTGGTCGGCATGCTGGCCATCCTCAAGGCGGGTAGCGCCTATGTGCCGCTCGATCCTGGCTATCCGCGCGAGCGCCTGACCTACATGCTGCAACAGTCGCAGGCGGCGGTGCTGGTGACACGCCCGCAACTGGCCGGCATCTTCGCCGGCCAGGATGTGGCGACGGTCCTGCTGGACCCGGCGCAGCCGCAGGCGCTGGATGCCTGGCCGGCGACGGATCCGCAGGCGGAAGTCGATTTCGACGACCTCGCCTATGTGATCTACACCTCCGGCTCCACCGGTCGGCCGAAGGGCGTGCCGATCAGCCATGCCGCCATCTGCAACCAGATGGGCTGGGTATTGAACCAGTTCCCGCTGCAGGCGGACGATCGCATGCTGCAAAAGACGCCGTTCAGCTTCGACGCTTCAGTATGGGAAATCTGGGCGCCGCTGATCAGCGGCGCGCAACTGGTACTGGCCGCGCCCGACGGCCACCAGGACGTGGACTACCTGGTCGAGACCATCGTCGCGGAACGCATCACCCAACTGCAACTGGTGCCGGCGCTGCTGCGCGCCATGCTGGCCGCGCCCGCCATCAGCAAGGTATCGACGCTGCGGCGGATTTTCCTCGGTGGCGAGGCGCTGCCGGTGGAACTGGCGCGCCAGGCCCTGCACCTGGCTGGCAAGGTGGTCAACCTTTACGGCCCGACTGAATGCAGCATCAACGCCAGCTGGTTCGACATGGCCAACCTGGCGCCGCAGGCGCAAGGCTATGTACCGATCGGCAGGCCGGTCAGCAACCTGCAGTGCTATGTACTGGACGCCCATCTACAGCCAGTGCCGGTCGGCGTGGCGGGCGAGCTGCACATCGCCGGCGCCGGCCTCAGCCCGGGTTACCTGCACCAGCCGCAGCTGACTGCGGAACGCTTCATCGACAATCCCTTCAATACCTACGACAGCCCGAAGCTTTACAAGACCGGCGACCTGGTGCGCTACCTGCCGGGCGGGCAGCTGGAATTCCTTGCCCGTATCGATGAACAGATCAAGGTCCGCGGTTTCCGCATCGAGCTGGGCGAAGTCGAGGAAGTGCTGGCGCAGCAGCCCGGCGTGCTGGAAGCGGTGGTGACCAGCCGCGACGACCAGCAGGGCGGCGCGCGCCTGGTCTGTTTCTATACCCGCAGCGGCGAATCTGCCGAAGTGGACGCGGCTGCCTTGCGCAAGAGCGTGGGCGACCGCCTGCCGAACTACATGGTGCCGTCGCTGTTCGTGCGGCTGGAGGCGATGCCCCTGACGCCGAACCGCAAGATCGACCGCCTGGCCTTGCTGACGACTGCAGTGGACGAAGGCAGCGACGAACGCATTGTGGCGCCGCGCAACGGCGTCGAGTGGAAACTGGCGGCGCTGTGGGCCGAGATCCTCGGCTTGCGAGAAATCGGCGTGCGCCATAATTTCTTCGAACTGGGCGGCCATTCACTGCTGGCAACCAAGGTGGTTTCGCGCATCCGCGGGGAATTCGGGGTCGAACTGTCGTTGCAACAATTCTTCGAGAATGCCACGATTGAAAGCCTGGCCGGGGTGATCGGCGCGGCCAACGCCGCCTGTATCGACGAGCCGATCCGCATCCTCGAACGGCGCCCGACGGAAGCGCTGCTGGTGCCGCTGTCATATGCCCAGCAACGCCTGTGGTTCCTCGACCGTTATGAGGAAAACAGCAACTTCTACCACATGCCCAGCGTGCTGAAGATTGTCGGCAAGCTGGATGCGGCGGCGCTGGAGCGGGCCTTCCTGACCCTGATCGGTCGCCATGAAGTGTTGCGCACCAGTTTCATCGCGCAGGATGGCCGCGGCCTGCAGAAAATCCATCCGTCGCTCGACTGGTCGATGGATGTGGTGCAGTTGCATGGCGTGAATGCCGACGAGAAGGAAGCCGACCTCGCCGCACATGTCGGGCAACAGCTCAACACCAGCTTCAAACTGGAATCGGACGCCTTGCTGCGCGCCGTGCTGTACTGCATGGGGGGGGGACGAGTACCGCCTGTTCATCAACATGCACCACATCATTTCCGATGGCTGGTCGATCACGGTGCTGATCCGCGAAGTCAGCGCCCTGTACGCGGCTTTCGTGCGCGCGGAAGCGCCGCAGCTGGCAGCCTTGCCGGTGCAGTACGCCGATTTCTCGGTGTGGCAGATCGAACACCTGCAGGGTGCGCTGCTGGCACAGCAGGGCGGCTACTGGACGGAAAAACTCCGTGACCAGGCCAGCATCTCGCTGCCGCTCGATTTCGAGCGGCCGAAAAACCAGAGCTACCATGGCGACCGGCTGGCTTTTGCCATTGAGGCCGAGCTGCTGGCGGCGCTGGAGGAGATGAGCAGCCGCCAGGGCGCGACCCTGTTCATGACCTTGCTGGCGGCCTTCAATGTCATGTTGTCGCGCTATTCCGGCGACACCGATATCAGCATCGGCACGCCGATCGCCAACCGCGTGCGTGCTGAAATCGAGCCGCTGATCGGCTTCTTTGCCAATACCCTGGTGCTGCGCACCGACCTCGATGGCGATCCGGCGTTCGCCGCCTTGCTGCAGCAGGTCAGGCAAACCACGCTGGAAGCCTATTCGCACCAGGACATCCCCTTCGAGAAAGTGGTCGACCTGGTGCTGCCGGAACGCGATCCATCGCGCTCGCCGCTGTTCCAGGTGTCCTTCGCCCTGCAGAATATGCCCGAAGGGCAATTTACCCTGCCGGACGTGGAGATCAGCAACCTGGCGCTGGAAAACAAGACCGCCAAGTTCGACCTGCTGCTGGAACTGCTGAATACCGAAACCGGCATGAGCGGCAGTTTCGAATTCAATACCGACCTGTTCCTGCCGGCCACAGTCCGAAGATATATCGACAGCTACCTCAACCTGCTGCGCACCATCGTCGCCGATCCGCAGTGCCGGCTGTCCGCATTGCCGCTGGCAGTGACGGCGCCGGCGCCGGCGCTGCTGGCCTGGGATGACTATCCCTTGCTGCAGGCGCTGTATGCGGGACAGGGCGAAACGTTCGCCTATATCCTGGCGGATGCCGCTGGCCGCGCAGTGCCGGACGGCGCCATCGGCGCGCTGGCATTGCGCCTGCAGCCAGACGCTCCGGCGCTGGCTACCGGCTTCAGCGCCCGCGTCGCGGCACAGGGCCTGGCGCTGCTGACATCCCCGGACGATGTTGCGCTGATCGACGCTCAACTGGTCTATCCGCGCGCCATCGAGCAAAGGCTGCTGCAAATGCCAGGCATCCACGATTGCCATGTCGCGGTGCGTCAGCATCCGAGCCTGGGTAAGCAGCTGGTCGCCTATCTGGTCTGCGACCAGCAAGAAATCGAGGCCGACGCCTGCACCGCCTACCTGGCTGAGAATGGCCTGTACGGCATCGGCCTGCTGGCTTGTGTCAAGGTCGGCGGCATTCCACTGAGCAGCCATGGCGCGGTCGATGCACGGCAGTTGCGCAAGCTTGCCGTGCACAACCGCGATACGCGCGAAGCCTGGGCCCGGCAAGTCACCGACAATATCAAGGTGCGCCAGGCAATCCTGCTGGAGCAGGCTGCCGAGGAAGCACAAGGCGTCTCGCACCTGCACGATCTGTTGCCGCAGGAGGCGCGCACCACGGCGAGCGCAGGCGCACAGCAGGTCAGCAAGGCAAAACGCAGCGATAACCGTCCGGTGTCGCAGGTGCCGGCGCTCATCGTCAGCGACGCGATCGTCGAGACGGCGCACCGTCCCGGCGTGCTGGCGGACATGCTGATCCATAGCGCGATGGCGCATCCGGATCACGGCATTAGCTTCTATTACGCCGATAACAGCACGGCGGAGCTGTCATATCCGGAACTGCTGCACCGGTCGCAATGCGTGCTGAGCGGATTGCGCCAGACCGGCATCGCACCTGGCGACAAGGTGATCTTCCAGTTCGACCGCAACGCCGATTTCATCGTGGCGTTCTGGGCCTGCGCGCTGGGCGGTTTCATCCCGGTGCCGATCGCCATCGCCAAGAACTACCGCAGCAGCAATGCGCAAACCATCAAGATCGGACATGCCTGGAAGATGATGGACAGGGCCATCGTGCTGGCCGGCGCTGCCATCATCGAAGGCGTACGTAATATCGGCGCCCTGGAAGGGCTAGCCGATTTCGCGGTGCACGGCATCGACGCCATGGTTGAGGCCGAACCGGCGCGTGAATTCCATCGCGGCGCCAGCGACGATATCGCCCTGATCATGCTGACTTCGGGCAGCACCGGCTTGCCCAAGGGCGTGCAGCTGTCGCACGCCAACCTGATCGGCCGCAGCATGGGATCGGTGCAGATGAACGGCTTCCATGCCGGCATGCCATCGATGAACTGGATGGCCCTCGACCACGTCGGCGGCATCATCTACTTCCACATCCGCGACATCCATACCGGCGCAGCCCAGGTCCAGGCCGATACCGACTATATCCTGGCCGATCCGCTGCGCTGGCTGCAACTGGTGGACCGGCACCGCATCAACATCACCTGGGCGCCGAACTTCGCCTTCTCGCTGATCGTCGACCGGCAGGAACAGCTGAAGCAGCTCTCGCTGGACCTCAGCTGCCTGCGATTCATGCTGAACGGCGCCGAAGCGGTGGTGCCCAAGACCACGCAAGCCTTCATCGAACTGCTGCAGGGCTTCGGCCTGGGCGAGGATTGCGTCAAGCCGGTGTATGGCATGTCGGAGATCTCTTCCGGCGTGACGTATTCGACGCGCCTGAAGCTGACCTACGGCAGCGACGATACCGTCTTCGTTTCGGTCGGCCGTCCCGTGCCCGGCGTCCACATGCGTATCGTCGACGGCGCCGACGCGCCGATGATGGAAGGGCAATCGGGCCGCCTGCAGGTGTCGGGCGTGACGGTGATGCGCGGCTACCTGGGCGGTGCCGAGATCAATCGCGACGCCTTTACCGCCGATGGCTGGTTCAAGACCGGCGACCTGGCGTTCATCGAGGATGGCGAGCTGACCATCACCGGCCGCGAAAAAGACATCATCATCATCAATGGCGTCAACTTCTACAGCCACGAGATCGCCGAAGTGGTGGAAGCCGTGCCTGGCGTGGCGGTGTCCTATACCGGCGCCTGCGCGGTGCGCCGCGACGGTGTCAACAGCGACCAGCTGGCGATCTTCTTCAATAGCGGCCGCAGGGGCGCAGAGCTGTCCGAACTGATCCGCCAGATCCGCCAGGCGGTGATGGAAAAGAACGGCGTCAACCCATCCTACATCGTGCCGCTGGAAAAAGACCAGGTGCCGAAGACGGAAATCGGCAAGATCCAGCTGTCGCGGCTGGCGCAAGCCTTCAGCCGCGGCGAATACGACCAGGCCCTGCGCGCACTGGATATCGCCGAGCGCAATGAGAACACGCTGCCGGACTGGTTCTTCGGCAAGGCCTGGGTACCCAAACAGCTCGGCAATGCCGCCGCGCTGCCAGGTGGCGGCGCCACGCTGGTATTTGCCGACCAGCGCGGCTGCGCCGGGCGTCTTGGCCTGGCGGGGCAGGTAATCATGGTCGCACGCGGCCAGGCGTTCCAGGAAAATGGCGACAGCTTCCGCATCAATCCCTGCTTGCAGGAGCATTACGCGCAACTGCTGGCGGCGCTGGCGCGCTGCTCGATCGCCGTCGAGCGGGTCATCAACCTGTGGGATTACGACTACGCAGGCGGTGGCGTCGAAACCTTGTTGAGCCGGGCGCCGCTGGCCGATGCCAGCGGAATGTATTCAGCCTGGTACCTGGCGCAGGCTTTTGCCGCCCAGGGCACGCCGGCGCCGATGCGCTGGCTGTGGGCCGCCAGAGGCGCGCAACGGCTTGCGCCGGACGATGGGCTGAACCCGGACAAGGCGGCGGTGCTGGCCTTGCTGAAGACCCTCGGCAAGGAATTTTCATGGCTGCAATGCCGCCACATCGATCTTGCCGCTGCTGATGCTACTGATGGCGATGCCGGCATGGCATTGCACGCAGTGCAGCTGGCGCGGGAGGCGTCTTCCATCCATGCAGACGAGGAAGTCGCCTACCGCGGCGAAAGGCGGCACGTGCTGCGCCTGCGCAGGGAGGCGCTTGCGAAGGATGGCAACGGACGCAAGGACCGCATGGCGGTGGCGGCCGGCGGCGCCTATCTGATCTCGGGCGGTCTCGGCGGGATCGGCTTCGCGCTGGCGCGCATGCTGCTCAAGCAGTTCGGTGCGCGTGTGCTGCTGGTGGGACGCACGCCGCTGGCCGCGCTGCCGGCGGAGAAACAGGACATGCTGGAAGAACTCAGCCAGCTCGGCAGCGTCATTTATACCGGCGCCGACATCTGCGACTTCCCCGCGATCGAAAAGGCAGTGGACCGGGCAGAAGGGCAGTGGCAGCAGAAACTGGCCGGGGTCTTCCACCTGGCCGGACTGGCGCACGAAGAAGCGATGGCCGGCCAGACCATCCACAGCCTGCATGACGCCTTGCGCGCCAAGACGCTGGGGACGCGCGCGCTGTACCGCATCTGCGGGCAGCGCAGCGATGCCCTGTTTGTCAATTTCTCCTCCGTCAATGGGCAGTTCGGCGGCAGCGGCATGGCGGCCTACAGCATCGCCAACCGCTACCAGGAAGCCTTCGTCGAGGCGGTGGCCGGCAATGCCGCCGTCAGGAGCGTGTGCATCGCCTGGAGCCTGTGGCACGACACCGGCATGGGCAGCCAGTACAAGCAGGCCGAAAGCCTGTCGCGGGCGCTGGGATTCACGCCGATCCCGCTCGCCAAGGGGCTCAACTCGCTGCTGGCGGCGCTCTGGCATGGTTGCCGCAATGTGCTGATCGGGCTGGACGACAGCAGGCCGAACATCCGTCGCGTGGTGGATGGCCTGCGCCTGCGCCAGCGGCCGTTGCTGTGCTACTTCAGCAGCGGCGAGCCGGGCCTTGCAAGGGAAATTGCCGCCGGCTGTGTGCTGGCCGACGAATTCGGTAGAACGGTCGAGACCAGCTACGTCCAGCTCGAGGCCTTGCCGCTGCTCGCCGATGGCACGGTCGACACGGCGGCGCTGCGGCGCAGCATGGCGGCAGCGGCACCGGCACGGGCCGAGAAGGTGGCGCCGCGCGACGAGCTGGAGCATACCCTGACGCGTATCGCCAGCGAAGTATTCGGCGCGCCCGAGCCGATCGGCATCAAGGACAATTTCTTCGATGTCGGCGCCAACTCGCTGCTGATCGTCAAACTGCACCACGAGATCCAGCTCCAGCTGGACGTCCAGTTCCCGATGGTGGAACTGTTCAATTCGACCACCGTGGAAAAGCTGGCAGCTTTCCTCGGCCAGCAGGACGGCCAGGGTGGCAGCGGACCGGGCGGCGGCGCGGATGCCGCGCGCAACGCCGGGCAAGAAAGGCGCGCTGCAATGCAGCGACGAAACCGTTCGCGCGATCGCAAGGTAGCGCGCTAATATCCGATAGATCCGATGACCGATTCGACAATAATGAACAATAACGACGCCTACGACGAAGACAACGCGAATGACGGATATGACGATGTCAACAACGACATCGCCATCATCGGCATGGCCGGACGCTTTCCCCAGGCCGACAATATCGACCAGTTCTGGACCAACCTGGTCAGCTCGACCGATTGCATTACCCGCTTTTCGCGGGAAGAGCTGGAGCGCATGGGCGTGTCGCAGGCGGCGCTGGACGATCCCAACTTCGTCCCGGCGGCCGGCTATATCCCCGACCAGGACAAGTTCGACGCCCATTTTTTCGAGATGAATCCGCGCGAAGCGGCCAACCTCGACCCGCAGCACCGCTTCGCGCTGGAAGTGGCGTGGCAGACGCTGGAGCACGCCGGTTATACGCCGGAATCGGTGAATGGCAGCGTCGGTGTGTTCGCCGGCGTCAACATGAGTACCTATTTCATCTTCAACCTGCTCAAAGGCGACGAGTCGACCTCGGCCGGCGACGCCCTGGATACCCAGATCAGCGTCGACAAGGACATGTTCGCCTCGCGCATTTCCTACAAGCTGAACCTCAACGGCCCCAGCATTGCACTGGGCACGGCCTGCTCGACTTCGCTGGTGTGCATCCACCTGGCGTGCCAGAGCCTGCTGAACGGCGAATCGAAGATGGCGCTGGCGGGCGGCTCGCACCTGGCTACTCCCAACTGTACCGGCCACATTTATCACCAGGGTGGCTACAGCTCGCCCGACGGCTACTGCCGCGCCTTCGACGCCAGGGGCAAGGGCACCGTCGGCGGCGCCGGCACCTGCTTCGTACTGCTCAAGCGCCTGGACGATGCGCTGGCCGACAATGACACCATCTATGCCGTGATCAAGGGCTCGGCGGTCAACAACGACGGCTCCGAAAAGATCGGCTACACCGCTCCCAGCATCGTCGGCCAGACCAATATCATCGCCGAAGCGCAGGCGGTCGCCGGGGTGGAGCCGGACAGCATCCGATTCATCGAGGCGCACGGCACCGCCACCGAACTGGGCGACCCGATCGAATTCACCGCGCTCACGCGCGCGTTCCGGCTGCAGACCGAGCGCAAGAATTTCTGCGGCATCGGCTCGGTCAAGAGCAATATCGGCCACCTCGGCGTGGCCGCAGGCGCCGCCAGCGTGGTCAAGGCTGCGCTGGCGCTCAAATACAAGGTGATCCCGGAAAGCCTGAATTTTGAAACGCCCAATCCAAAACTGGATATCGGCAACAGTCCCTTCTATGTGATCGACAAGCTCGAACGCATCGAGGCTGGCGAGTATCCCGCCAGGGCAGGGGTCAGCTCGCTCGGTATCGGCGGCACCAATGCCCATATCGTGCTGGAGGAACCGCCCGCAACGGCATCCTCGGACAGCCGCAACTGGCAACTGCTGGTGCTGTCGGCCAAGACACCATCGGCGCTCGACAGCATGACGGAAAACCTCGCCGGGTGGATGCAGAACGCCGCTGGAGAAAAACTGGCCGATGCCGCCTATACGCTGCAGGTGGGCCGCAAAGCCTTTGCTTTCCGCCGCGCCTTCGTGCTGCAGGATGACAAGCAGCCGCGGTCTCTCAAGCATTTGGCTGCCAGCATCGCGCCGGCCAAAGGATTGACCGGCCGCGCCACGGAAAAGACGAAGAAGGTGGTGTTCATGTTCCCCGGCGGCGGCACCCAGCACGTCGACATGGCGCGCGGCCTGTACGGGCAGGAGCCGGCATTTCGCGCCAGCCTGGACGAATGCGCCGCGCTGTTCCGCCGCAAGATGGGGCTGGACCTGGCCGGCCTGATCTACCCGGATGCCGCCCGCGCCGAGGAAAACGCCGTCATCCTGCAAAAGCCGAAGAATTTCTTTGCGGCGCTGTTCGCCGTTGAATACAGCCTGGCGAAGCTATGGATGTCGTGGGGCGTGCAGCCGGCTGCCCTGATCGGCCACAGCCTGGGCGAATATACCGCGGCCTGCATCGCCGGCGTGTTCAGCCTGGAAGACGCGGTGAGCCTGATCTGCTGCCGCGGCGCACTGTTCGAGAAGATTGAAAAGGGCGGCATGCTGAGCGTCACGCTGCCCGCCGAAGAAGTGCAACAACTGCTGATCGAGGGCGTCTCGATCGCCACCATCAACGACCCCGGCCGCTGCACGGTGGCCGGCCGCAATGAACCGATCCAGGCATTCGAGCGGATACTGGAAGCGCGCCAGATCGAATACAGGAAGCTGCTGATCGACACCGCCGGCCATTCGCCGATGGTCGATCCGATCCTGCAGGAATTCGGCCAGTTCCTCGCCACCATCAAGTTCGGCAGGCCGGTCATCCCCTTCATTTCCAACATGTCCGGCGACTGGGCCGATCCGGCCGAAATCGCCACTGCGACCTACTGGAAAAACCATCTGCGCCAGACCGTGCGCTTTTCGGACGGCGTCGCCACGCTGCTGAAGGACGACAGCACCGTGTTCCTTGAAGTCGGCCCCGGCAACGCCCTGTGCAGCTTCGTGCGCAGCCAGTTGCCGCCGGATGCGCAAAACGTCCTGCTCAACAGCCTGCGCCACGTGAAGGAAGAGAATGACGACCAGTGCCACTTGCTGGAAACCATGGGCAAGCTGTGGCTGGCGGGCGTCACGCCCGACTGGAAAGCGTTCCAGGCGGCAGAGCAAAGGAAGCGCATCGCCTTGCCGGGCTATGCCTTCGAGCGCAAGCGCTACTGGGTGGAAAATCGCAAGAACACGGCGCAGGCCGGCGCCAAACTTCCGGTGGCCGACTGGTTCTGGCAACCGGCCTGGCGCCTGCAGGAGCTCCCGGCGGATTCATTTGAGCGCAGCGAGCACAGCGCCGCGCAGACGGTGCTGGCCTTCATCGACGAACTCGGCGTGGGCGCGGCGGTGGTGGAGCGCTTGCGCCAGCAAGGCGTGCGTGTGCTGACGGTGGCGCAAGGTGCGGACTTTGCGCAAGCCGGTGAAGATGTCTATCGCATCGGCCCGGCCAATGGCAACGACTACCGCAGCCTGCTGCAGCACCTGCAAAGCCGCCAACTCATACCGGATGCCGTGCTGCATTGCTGGAGCCTGGGGAAGGTGCCGAATCTGGAGGAGGTGGCGGATGCCGGCCGCCAGACCGTCGATGCGCAACTGAGTTTCATTTTCCTGGCGCAGGCGCTCGAATCCTGCCAAATGACCGATGCGCTGGGCATTCTCGCCGTCACAGGCAATCGCGAAGCAGTGCTTGCCGGCGACCAGGTCGATTGCATGCAGGCGCTGGTGACCGGGCCTGCCCGGGTCATCCCCTACGAATTCCCGCAGATTTGCTTCGCCACGCTGGATATCCACGCGAGCGGCGCTGCCACGGTAACTGTGGATCTTGCGGACGCCATCGCTGCCGAATTGCAGCGCGTTGCGGAACCGGCGCAGCCGGCGCAACAACAGGCGCAACGGCAGGGCAGTGACGCGATCGCCTTGCGTAACGGCTTGCGTTTCGTCCGCGATTTCGTGCCGCTGGCAACCAGCAAGCCGGAGGTGGCAGATTTGCCGATCCGCCAGGATGGCGTCTATGTCGTCACCGGCGGACTGGGCGGTGTCGGCATGGCGCATGCGCAGGCGCTGGCGCTGGCAGTACCCCAGGCGCGCCTGGCACTGCTGCAGCGCACCTCTTTTCCGGCCGAGCAGGAGTGGGGCACCATCCTCGCAGATGCGGGGCGCGATGCGGCGCTGAAGGAACAGATCAGGGGCATCCAGGCGCTGCAAGCCGCCGGTGCGCAAGTGCTGCTGCTGCAGGCGGATGTCACCGACGCTGCACAGGTCGCTGCCGTCCTGGCCCAGGTGCGGGCAACATATGGCGCGATCCACGGCCTGGTGCATTGCGCCGGCTACGGCGAATTCGTGCCGGTGCGGGAAACTTCCCGCGAAGTCATCGATGCCGTGCTGGCGCCTAAAGTGCGCGGCACCATGAATCTGCTGGCGGCGCTGGACGGCGACGATCTGGAACTGGTGTTGCTGTGCTCGTCGATGTCGGTCGCCACCACCGGCTACGGCCTGGCCGGCTATGTCAGCGCCTGTGCCTACCTGGATGCACTGGCGCAGTCGCACCGGTCGCAACGACGCACTGGTATGGGCAGCCGTCCAGCCACGCGCTTCCTGTCGATCAATTGGGATGTATGGAGCACGCCGCTGCAGACGGCGCGCGCGCAAAGCGATGCCGCCCTGCTGCAGCGCCTGCAGGATAACAAGACCGCGATCCTGCCGCGCGAAGGGGTGGAAGTCATTCATCGCGCGCTGGCTTGCGTCCAGCCGCAAGCGATCATCTCGACGGTCGATTTCCTGCAATTGCAGCGCAAGAATCGCCAGCTGGCCGAAGCGGCACCGCTGGACGACGCCACCGGTGCCGCACAGGAAGGCGCGGCGGCGGACAGCATGGCCCTGTACGAACGTCCCAGCCTGTCGACCGAATACGTCGCGCCATCGAGCGTCGAGGAAAAATTGCTGGCATCGATCTGGCAGGAGACACTTGGCATCGGCAAGATCGGCGTCAATGACAATTTCTTCGAGCTCGGTGGCGAATCGCTGCTGGGCGTGAAGATCGTCGTCAAGGCCAAGAAAATGGGCTTGCTGATCGATCCCAAGCAGATGTTCGCCACACCCACCATCGCCCAGATTGCGCAATCGCTGAACAAGTCGTCCGCAGTCGTGGTCGAGCAGGCGCAAGTCAAAGGCGATGCGCGCTGCACCCCGGTGCAGCGGCAATTCCTGGAATCCACCTGGGCCGATGCCAATCACTGGAATGTCGGTCTGCTGCTCGATGCCGGTCGTCCGCTCGAACCGGCGCAATGGCAGGCGATCGCCGCCGTGCTGATCGGCCATCACGATGTCCTGCGTTCGCACTTCGCGCGCAGCGATGCTGGCGGCACTGACACCCCGGACGGGCAGGGCGCCTGGCGGCAGGTTTACGCGCCGCTGCAGATCGAGCGGCACGCTGACTATGTCGATCTTTCATCCGGCGCGCCCGATGCGCTGGATGCCGCCATCCAGGACCATTGCGCGCAGTTGCAGTCACAATTGCGCGTTGACGGCGGCCCGGTCTGCAAACTGGCCTGCTTCAAGACCCTGCAAGGCGGCGCCAGGCTGGCGATCATTGCCCATCATCTGGTGATGGATGCGCTGTCGCTGGCAGTCGTCATCGAAGACTTGACCAGCCTGGTCGCGGCCGACGTTGCCAGTGCCGACATGGCAAGTCTCCTGCCTCCCAGGACTTCCTCCTACAAGGCGTTCGCCGAAACGCTGGGCGCGCTGGTCAACTCGGATGCATTGGCCGACGATATCGCCTACTGGCGCCAGGCCGCCGGCCTTGCCGATGCCGTGCCGACGCAGTTGACGGCGCAGTTGCCGGCACAGCTGCCAGCCGACATGCCGCAGGGCGCCAACCTGGAGCGCGATGCACAAACCCTGCTTGCCAGCCTCAGCCCCGAGCTGACGCAGGCACTGCAGGATGCCGCGCGCAGCAGCGGCGTCAGGTTCAATGAACTGCTGGTCGCCGCGCTGGGCAAGACGCTGGCCGACTGGCAGGGTGGCAACCAGGTCTTCATGGACGTGGTCGGTCATGGCCGTCCCGATATCGAAGACCTCGACCTGAGCCGCACGGTCGGCTGGTTCGGCAGCGGCGCCCCCTTGCCATTGCGCCTGGGCGCGGAGGCATTGCCGTCGCAACTGCTGGCGATCAAGGCGCAAATCGATGCCGTGCCGCGCCAGGGCCTCAGCCTGGGCTGGCTGGCGCATCTGCATGCCAGCGATGAGCTGCGCGCGGCGCTGGCGCGCCTGCCGGCGGCTGCAGTATCGCTGAATTATCTCGGCCAGATCGCGCATCTCGGTGCCGGTGTGAGCGGCGCACGACAGGGCACACAGCAGGGCGCAATCGATGGCCTGCGCGGCCCGGACAATCAGCGCAGCTACCAGCATGAGATCACCGCGTTCATCCAGGATGGCCGCCTCGCGCTGCACTGGACCTATAGCGGCCAGCGCCACCTGCAGGCCGGCATCCAGCGCCTGCTCGATGGCATGCGCGAACACCTGCAACAACTGGCGCATGCCGACTGGGACAAGCTGCGCGCCACGCATCAGCGCCGCGGCCTGTCCGAGGCCGTGCTGGCCAGGCATGGCATCGACCCCGCGGAGGTGGCGGACTGTTACAGCCTGACGGCGTTGCAGTCCGAAATCTACCAGCGCTATCGTACCGGCAACCGCAGCAATGTCACCCAGGCCCTGTCGGTGATGGAAGGGCCGCTCGACCGCCAATTGTTGCAGACGGTCTGGCAGGCGCTGGTGGCGCGCCACACGGTCTTGCGCACCCGCTTCATTGAAGATGAAGGCGGGGTTCCGGTGCAACTGGTTTGCCGCCAGGCCGATTTCGCCGTGACCGCGCTGGACTATTCGCAACTTGACCAGGCATCGCAACAGCATGCGCTGCAGGCGCTGATGGTGGTGGATCGGCAGCGGCCCTACGACCTGGCCCAGGCGCCGGCATTGCGCCTGTACCACGTCACCCTGGCACCGCAGGCGGGGCGCTTCGCGATCCTGCTGTCGAACCACCAGATCATCCTCGACGGCTGGACTTCCAGCCTGCTGAGCAAGGATTTGCTGGCGTGTCTGCTCGCCCTGGCTACCGGCGCAGAAATGCCGGCGCTGCCGGAGCACAGCGATTTTAGCCGCTATGTCGGCTGGCTTGCTTGCCGGCCGGTCGCATCGGATGAGGCGCACTGGCGCAGCGTCTTCAAAGGCTACCGGCATGCCGACCCGCTGCAAGGGCTGATGGCGCCGACGCCGCTGATTGCTGCCGGCGAGGATGCCTATGGCGCGCAGCAGCTGACGATCGATGCCGCCTTGCTGGAACGCATACAGGACGCCGCACGCGCCAGCAAAACCACCGGCAATGCGGTTTTCCAGGCGGCCTGGGCCTTGTCGCTGGCGCAATTGAGCCAAGGCCGCGACATCGTTTATGGCGTCACCGTATCCGGACGCAGCGCCGACTATGAAGGCATTGCGGAGGTCGTCGGTCAGTGCACCAATTCACTGCCGGTGCGCATTCCGCTGGCGGCCGCAGCCAATGTCACGCAGCTGCTGCAAGCCGTGCATGAAGCCAATGCCAATGCGCAGGCGCATCCGGGTCTGCCGCTGGCCCGCATCACCGCACTGCTGGACGAAGACAGGCCGCCATGTCTGTACTCAAGTAACTTCATCTTCGAGAACATCCCGCGCGCGGCGTCGGGCGAAGCGGCCATGCCGATCCGCGCGATTGCTGCCGACTGGGTCGACGGCTAGCATTTCCCGCTACGCGTATTCGTGGTGCCGGAAGAACAGACCTGGGTGCGTTTCGCCTTTGACCGCCGGCAGTTCGCCAGCGAGGATATTGCCATGCTGGCCAACCGTTACCAGCGCAACCTGGCGAGCCTGGTCGAGCGTCTGGATCAGCCACTTGCAGCATTACTGGGGGAATAGACTATGTCAGCCATACTCAAGAATATCAACGGCCCGGCAGGTCGCCCGGATATCTACGGCTTGCAGGAATATGGTGCCCCAGGCATCGTGCCGTACAGGATGCATGCCTGGGTGATCGAAAAAGACCGTTTTGGTGAACCTTTGCAGGCGCTGGTAGAACGCCAGGTGCCGGTGCCCGAAGTGGGCGACAATGAGGTGCTGGTGCGGGTAATGGCGGTGGGCGTCAATTACAACACCGTCTGGGCCGGCCTTGGACAGCCGATCAGCGTCTTCAATCTGCATGACAAGGATTACCACGTGCCGGGCTCGGACGCCTCCGGCATCGTCTGGCAGGTCGGCAAGAACGTCAAGAACTGCGCGGTAGGCGACGAAGTCATCGTCACCTGCTTCAAGCAATGCCTGGAGCATGGCAACGGCAGCCTGAACAATCCGAACTTCAGCTCGTTCGACCCGATGAGCAGCCAGAACCACGCCATCATGGGGTATGAAACGCCGGACGGCAGCTATGCCCAGTTCGTTTCGGCGCAGGCGCAGCAAATCCTGCCCAAGCCAAAACATCTGACCTGGGAAGATGCCGCGTCCTACATTCTCACCTATTTCACTGCCTACCGCATGCTGATCACCCAGGCTGAAATCAAGCCGGGCGAACTGGTGCTGGTGTGGGGCGGGGCAGGGGGGCTCGGCACCTATGCAATCCAGTTGTGCCGTGAAATCGGCGCCGAGCCGATTGCGGTCGTGTCCAGCGATGAAAAGGGCAAGTTCTGCATGAAGCTGGGGGCGATCGGCTATATCAACCGCACCGAATTCGCGGGCTATGAAGTTACCGACACCGAATTCAACCATTACGAAACCGCCGCCAATAACGCTCGCCGCAACCAGATGATGAAGGCCATGGGCAAGCGCATCTGGGAGATTTGCGGCCAGAAGCGCTCGCCCGACGTGGTTTTCGAACATGCCGGCCGCGAGACTTTCGCCACTTCCGTGTTCCTGGCGGCGCGCTTCGGCCGTATCGTCATCTGCGGCGCCACCACCGGCTACGAGCTGAGCTTCGATGTGCGCCACCTGTGGATGCATCAGAAACGCATCCTCGGCTCGCATTACGCCAATTTCCTCGACTGCCGGCAGGCCAATACCTTGATCACCAAACGCAAGGTGGACGTGATCAACAGCCGCACCTATGCCTACCACGAGTTGCCGCAGGCGCACCACGACCTGTACAACAACAAGATCATCGGCAATGCCAGCGTGCTGATCATGCCGGGCGACGTCGCCGGGATGAAGACGCGGGAGGAAATCGCGGCACGGTTTTCCGGCTGAACGCAAGCGTGTATCGGGGTGGAAAGAAAGTAAAGGGGAAAAAGAAATCCGCCAGCCGGCGGTTTTTTTATGCACTGAATATTTATGCCCGGAGCATTCACAGTCCGGCGACTGGTGGAAATAAAAAACCCCCGATTGCGGACAACCGGGGGCGATTTCCAGCTTGCAACATTGCTTCAGCGCTTAGTTGCAGGTGCCGATCGCGTAGGAGTAGGTGCCGGTTTTCTTCAGCGTGGTGCTGGTGAACGTGTTCACGAAGCCCATGTACTCGTTCGAACCAACCACTCGTGCAACACCCCAGAAGCTGTAGGCGCGGCCAGCCAGCACGTGTGCGTAGTTGCTCGCCGTGTAGCAGATTGCGGTCGGTGTTGGTGTCGGTGTTGGTGTCGGTGTTGGTGTTGGTGTCGGTGTCGGTGTTGGCGTTGGCGTTGGCGTCGGTGCAGGAGCCGGCGCCTCGGTCGTGGTTGTGGTGGTCGTCGTGGTTGTGGTGGTCGTCGTCGTCGTTGCGTTCGGATCGCGCTCTACACGCAGGTTGTTCTCAAAGAAGAACTTGGTCACGTAGGCCGGGTAATTGACGTGCGTGTAATCCACCCAGTAACCGCCGCCGCTGCCGCCCGCACCTGCTGGCCATGCGTGCGCCATGTCGGTTGCTTCAATATAAGACACACGAGGCCGATCCTGGTTATCTTTCCAGATCTTGCCAACGCTCTTGACTTCCGTAAAGCTGTCGCCGCCGAAGGTGGCGCCGTAAGCGATCTTCATGCCGTCACGATTGGCCCAGGAATGGGTGGGGTCGACTGTCGTGTCCTTGGAGCCGTTGACGACCGAAGTCAGTTGCGACAGCAGCGCTGTGCTGTTGGGGCCGGCGTAGGCCTTGCAGTCATTAGCGATTTGCTGCGGCGTGCGGGCTGCCTTGGAGCCGACGCCGGCGTTGGCAGCGGTGTTCAGCGCGGGACCGGTGTTGATGCCCATGCCGGAGAAAACGTCGGGGGCAACGCAACCCAGCGTGACGACAACGCCACCGCCAGAGGACAAACCAGTCACATAGATCTGTTTCGGATCGATATCCAGGCCAGGGCGTGTCTTCACCGCATCGATCAGTTTCAGGAGAATGGCTTCATCGCGGGTCGTGCGGCTGGGTTGGCGCCGAACCAGTCCCAGCAGCCGGAATAGGAACGCGTGGAAGTCGTGCCGGACGGAACAGTCGGGGCAATCACGACCATACCGTATTTTTCAGCGGTATCTTCCCAGTTGTATTTTTTGTTGATGACATTGCCCGATGCGGTCATGGCGCAGCCATGCAAGGTCAGCATCAGTGCGCGGCCCTGGCCGATCGTGGCTGGCGCGGCATTTTTCGGTACGTACGTGTATGCGTCCTGCAAGCCAAACAGCGTGGTCTCCTTGACCCATGTGCCGCTACCTGGGGTCAGCGCAAATGCGGAAGCCGATACACCGGCCAACAGCAGCGCTGCCAGGGTTTTTAATGTCATATTAGAACGCATTGGTCGTTTCCTTGTTTATTTAAGGGAAGTGAAATTTAATGTTATTTAAATAATAAATATCAGATATGCATGACGGAGTGATAATAAAACATGTTTGAATTATATTTTTACCAACATGGTAGTTTTACCGTATCGGTTTGACTGGCAATTCGGCCAGTTGGGGGAACCAATTGTTGGGAGCCATTGCGGTGGTACTGTTTGTGGATTGTCATCGCTATAGAAGCGCCCATGCCTACAATGAGTCGAACTTCAAGCACAAGGCCCATTCAAAGCTGGATATCCTCCCGCTCCCGGAGCAGCACCGGGCGATTCATGGCATTTGTTGTCAAGTAAGTTTGTCTGAAATGGACGGCATGAGAGACGATTGCATTGTTCTCACGAGATTTGCGCGGGATCAGCCAGGCTTCCTGGATTTTTCCTATCGAATCAAGGCCTTGGCGAAGGCTTACCGCGTCACGGTCGTCAGTTCGGAACCGCTCACTGAGCCGGAGTTGCTGGCTGATGGTGTCGAATACCTGGTCTTGCCACATGATTCGGGGCGAAAGGGTTGGTTCAAGTACATGCTGGCCTGCGCTCGCCTGGTACGTATGCGCCGGCCAGCCTGTGTCGTGTTGCTGCATTCGCTCCTTGCCCCTGTTGTCTGGCTGACCGGGCGCATCCCGACTGCGCTTTATTGGAACGAGCACCCGAGCCGTTTCACCGCCGCGCCGCCGTCGCATCCTCTATTCAAGCGCATGGCACGCAAGCTGGCTTTGCGCTGGCTATTCTTCGAAGCAGCACGCCGGGCCTCGCTGGTGATGCCGATCGGCGAGGCGCATCAGCAGGATTTGCTGGCCAAGGGCTGCGATCCGCAGCGGGTCAAGCTTATTTATATGGGTGTCGACAAGACTTTCATGAAAAGTGGCCCGCATCAGTCAGCCCAGCCACAGTTGCCGCTGCGCCTGATTTATGTTGGTACTGTCAGCAAGGCACGCGGGCGCGACCTGATGCTGGAAGCGATCAAGCTGGCCAATCGTGAACAGCCGATTGCCCATTTGACCCTGGTCGGCGCCGACGAGGAGGAGATCGGACATTGCCGGCGTTATGCTGGCCGACTCGGCATTTCAAATGCAGTAGAGGTTTGCGGCCGCGTTGCCGGGGCCGAAATTCCAGTGATACTGAAGGGCGCGGATGCGGGTTTGTGCCTGTGGGAAGACCAGCCCTGGTGGCGCTTCAATCCGCCGACCAAGCTGTTTGAATACCTGGTGGCAGGATTGCCCGTGCTTGCCAGTGACATACGGACCCACACCCAATACGTATCCCACGGCAATAACGGTCTGATTTTCAAATACGACAGCTTCAGCTTGGGCAAAGCCATTCATCAACTGGCGAAACGGCGCCATGAATTGCCTGGATTGAAAAGCCGGGCCCGTGAAAGCGGCAGGCAATATCTGTGGGACAGAATCGAGCCGGTGTTTCTGCAGGCGATCAAGTCTTTGCATGTCGCCCGCCAGGGCGGTCATTCCTCCTTTGAAGATCCCATGCATTTGCACGACCAGACGTCGAGCGAAATTCGATAGCACTTAAAATCTCCCGCGGATATATCCGTTTGGAAAATTCCACCCGAAATTCCCGCTGCCAAATCCCACCGCCAAATCCGATTGTCAGTTTCCCCCCCGGCCGATGGAACCGCGGCGACCCAGCTTATCCTTCAATGCCGTACCCAGGTTGATCAACAAGTCGGAAAAGTCCCGCAGATGGATTTTCCAGTAGGGCAGGGTGTCATAGTGCGGTGCGCCGCTGACGCCCACCGCCAGCTCGCCATGGGCTGGCGCATAAGTGCCAAACAGCCTGTCCCACAGCGGCAGGGTGCCGGAAAAATTCATGTTCATGTGCTCGGCTGCGCTGGAATGATGCAGCTTGTGGTAAAGCGGATCGATCCAGAGATGGCGGCCGATCCAGCCATAGCTGATGCCCTGGTCGGTGTGGTTCATGAAACCCTGGAACAGGATCAGGGCCAGATAGGTCGCCACGAATTCAAGCGGAGCGCCGAGCAAGCTCAGCGGCAGGGTGAAAAACAGCGGTGTCAGCAAGGTTTCGGTGAAATGCTTGCGCGTTTCAGTCAAGGCGTTGTAGTCGGTGGCGGAATGATGGAAGCGATGAATCGGCCACAGGATGCGGCTATGCCAGAGGCGATGTTCCCAATAGTTGAAGAAAGTGGCGACGAACACAAATGCCAGCACCGCCAGCGCGTAGCCGGCATGACGTTCAAGCAGTGCAAACAAGCTGAAATTGCGCGGCATGCTGTTCTTGATGAGGCGGTCAAGCAGGATCGGGATGCCGAACGTAAATGCCATGTTCAGAATGGCATGCACTCTGTGCATGTGGCTCAGGATGAAACTGTAGAGGTCGATGCGTCGCGATTTTTGCCACTTGAATAACCTGGCGCAGAACAGGCGTTTTTCAGGTGCAAGGCTGAGTTCGACCAGCAGCGCCAGCATCAGCGGCAGGAACTTGAGGAAGGCTTTTGCCATGACGAGCAATAAGCCGGCCATGCTGATATCGACAGCGGTATCCTGGACATGTGATTTCAGGGACGGAAGGCCAAGCAACAGCAGCATGGCGCTGCCGGCAAAAACCGCAAAATTGCGACAATGTGTGGCGGTGGTGGCGTGCATGCGGTTCCATGTCAGTACGGAAGCGGGAAGGTTCCCGTGGCAATGACAAGATTGCATCATGACGCAGCACTGCATGATGATCAGACGCAAGCTGAAGTTGGCAGCAAATGCTCATGATCGTGATGCGGAACATGGCTGTGTTGTATGGACGCCACCGACGCACTGTTTTATCAGCACGAGTTCGCTGATCCGCATCCGCGTCAGGCGCGCGGCTAAGCGGGCGGCGCGCGCAAGGGCAGCGGGCGCGATTCCAAAGGCGGTGCCGGCGGCAAGCCGGTGGCCGCGAGAATTTCCTGCTCATCCAGTGTTTCCCGCGCCAGCAGGGCCGCGACCAGGCTGTCGAGTTGCGCGCGATGCTGTTCAAGCAGCCGCCGTGCCTGCGCATGGCATTCGCCGATAATCCGTTGTACTTCGTCATCGATGCGGCGCGCGGTTTCTTCGCTGAAGCCGCGCGCGCCGCCGAATTCGGTGCCCAGATAAAGGTTCTGTTGCGGCGCCAGTTGCACCATGCCGAGCGCATCGCTCATACCCCAGCGCGTCACCATGTTGCGCGCCAGGTGCGTGGCCTGCTCGATATCGCTTTCGGCGCCGGTGGTCTTGCTGCCATAGACGATTTCCTCGGCGGCGCGACCGCCCAGCATACCGATGATCCTGGCGCGCAGGTAGGCCTCGGGATAATTGTAGCGGTCGGTTTGCGGGCGCTGGTACGTCACGCCGAGGGACTGCCCGCGCGGCACGATGGTGACGCGGTTGACTGGATCGGCGCCTGGCACCAGCAGGCCGAGGATGGCGTGCCCGCTTTCATGGTAGGCGATGCGTTCACGGTCGGCGTCGCTGAGCAGCAGCGGGCGTTCGGGGCCGAGCACGATCTTTTCCAGGGCATCCATGAAATCCTTCAGCCGCACTTCATTCTGTTCGCGCCGCGCCGCCAGCAGCGCGGCTTCGTTCACCAGGTTCTTCAGGTCGGCGCCGGACAGCCCCGGCGTGCTGGCGGCCAACTCGGCCAGGCTGGCGTCTGCGGCCAGCGGCACCTTGCGCGTATGGACCTTGAGGATCGCTTCGCGGCCGGTCTTGTCGGGCAGGTTCAGCACCACGCGCCGGTCGAAGCGCCCGGGCCGCAGCAGCGCCTTGTCGAGCACATCGGGCTGGTTGGTCGCCGCCAGGACGATGATGCCTTCGCGGCTGGAAAAGCCGTCCATCTCGGTCAGGATCTGGTTCAGGGTCTGCTCCTGTTCGCTGGAACCGCCCAGCACTACCTGGCCGCGGGCGCGGCCGATGGTGTCGATTTCGTCGATGAAGATGATCGCCGGGGCGTTTTCGCGCGCCTGCTTGAACAGATCGCGCACGCGGGCGGCGCCGACGCCGACGATCATCTCGACGAATTCGGCGGCGCTCATCGAAAAGAACGGCACCCCGGCTTCGCCGGCGACCGCCTTGGCCAGCAGCGTCTTGCCGGTGCCTGGCGCGCCGACCAGCAGTACACCTTTGGGCGCGGTGCCGCCCAGGCGAGTGTATTTGGCGGGATTGCGCAGGAAGTCGACGATTTCGATCAACTCGTCCTCGGCTTCGTCGATGCCGGCGACATCATCGAAAGTCACGCGGGCATTGCTTTCCTGGTCATAGCGGCGCGCCTTGCTCTTGCCGATGCCGAACATGCCGCCGCCGATGCCGCCGCCTTGTTGCGTCGCGCGCCGGTACAGCCAGACATAGAAAGCAATCAGCAAGATGGCCGGGCCAAAACCGAACAGCAGGGTGGCCCAGGCGCTGCCCGCCTGGATCGGTACCGCGCTGATCTCGACTTTGTTATCGATCAAAAACGCTTCCAGTTCGGGCCCGACAAATTGCGGCAGCGTGGTGGTGAAGGTCTGTGCGCTGCGCGGCTTTGGCAGCGCGTGCTCACGCGTCGCGGCTTGCTGGTCTTGCGGCGTCGGCCAGGTGACCGGCGCCGTGAAGCGGCCCTCGATGCCGGCGCCCTGGCTGAAAATCGCGGTGACATTGCCCTTTGCCACTTCCGCCTTGAACACGGTATAGGGAATGGTCAGCGGCTCATCTTGCACCGGGAACAGGAAACGCATCAGCAGGTAATTGGCCAGCAGCACGCCAAGGAAGACCAGCCAGGTCTTGCGCGGCAAGACGTCTTGCCAGTTGTCGCCACCCGACGGCGGTCGGCTTCCCGGTGGGGAACCCGGTTTGCTGCTGTTCTGCTTCTGCCAGTCCATGCTGTCTCCCGATCCGGATGCTTGCGCGATGCGCTGCGCGGTCGATAGTGGAAACAATAGTCTACTGCCAATTTCTCCATGTCAGGATGAGCGCAAAAATATTCCCATCAGCCATGGCATTGCGTATCTGCAAATAGGGGCGAGGCAAATCGTCAATATTGTCAATTTGATGAAGCTCAAGCCATTTTTTCAGGTCATACGCTAGTGTGGGACAAGCAAACCTTACTCTGCCAATGCATATCGTCGATATCACGATGTTCTACGCCGCCGAAGGCGGGGGCGTCAGTTCCTATCTGAATGCGAAAGCGCGTTGGCTCGCCCGTCGCAGCCGTATTCGGCACACCATTGTCAGCCCGAGCATTCGTGGCGACGGCGGCAATCCGGATGTCGTGCAAATTCCCGGAATCACGTTTCCCGGCATTGACGGTTACCGGATGCCGCGATCGATTGGCGCGACATGCCGCATCCTGCAAGACCTGCAACCGGATCTGATCGAGGTAGGCGATGCCGGTCCATGCGCCTGGGCCGCGTTGCGGATGAAGCGCCGGCAGCAGATTCCGGTGGTGGCTTTCTACCATTCCGACTTGCCCGCCTTGATTGGACGCCAGTTCGGCAAGCTGGGGCAGCAGGGCGCCATAAAATATCTGCAATATATCTATCGGCAATGCGACCTGGTACTGGCGCCAAGCCACATGATGGTGCAGCAGCTTGCAGCCATGGGGCTGCCGGCAGCGGTGCACCAGCCGCTGGGGGTCGATACCTGGATGTTTTGTCCGCAGCGGCGCGATGCCACCCTGCGTGCGCAATTGCGCTTGCCGGCGAATACACGCCTGCTGGTCTATGCCGGACGATTCACACCCGAGAAAAAGTTGCATTTCCTGATTGAAGCTGTTCGCAAACTGGGGAAAGCCTATCATCTGGTGCTGATTGGCAGCGGTGAAGAGCTGCCGCGCTGCCGCCAGACCACCTTCATTCCCTTCGTGCGCGATACGCGCCTGCTTGCCGAGTTGCTTGCCAGTTGTGACGTCCTGGTGCACCCGGGCGATTGCGAAACCTTCGGGCTCATCATCCTGGAAGCCATGGCCTGTGGCTTGCCGGTGGTCGGCACCACCGGCGGCGGCGTCGGTGAACTGGTTGATGAGCAAACCGGCGTGCTGGTGGCCCCCAACAGCGCTGCCAGCCTGTGCGAAGGCATCGAAGCGATTTTTCAGCGGGATCTGGCACGGCTGGGGGCGAATGCGCGCCGCAAGGCCACCAGCGAGTATGACTGGGACCGGATCATGCCGCAGCTGTTGCACCGCTACGCAGGCTTGCTTGCCACGCATCAGAGGGCAGAACTGGAAGCCGGGATTGCGTATGTCGCCAAATAGCGGGAAATCGCTGTGCGTCTCCATCCATGATGTCGCGCCCCAAACCTGGCCGGATTGCCTGCGTTTGCTGCAGGCGCTGCGGGCGGTCGCGGACATTCCGCTGACGTTCCTGGTCGTTCCGCAGTATCACGGATGCCAGGTACGTTCAGACATTTACGAGAACATGCTGGGCGAACTTCTGGCGCAGGGGCACGAGCTGGCCTTGCACGGCTACACGCATCTCGATACCGGTCCTGCTCCAACATGCACGGGCCTGGTCAAGCGCTTCATGCGGACGGTCTATACGCAGCACGAAGGCGAGTTTGCCGCCATCGATGCCGCCGAGGCAGGGCGCCGAATCGAACTTGGCCTGGCCTGGTTCCGGCAGCGCAACTGGCCAGTCAAGGGCTTTGTCGCGCCGGCATGGCTGCTGGGTGAGGGCGCCTGGGCGGCGCTGCAGGATTTTCCGTTTGAGTACACCACCACCATGGGCCGTTTTTATCTTTTGCCGCAACGGCAATCCTTGCTGTCGCCCAGCCTGCTCTACACGGCGCGCAATGCCGCCGGCAGGCTGGTGTCGCCGCACTGGGCCGATCTGCAGGCGCATTGTCTGCAAATGTCACCGCTGGCGCGGCTGAGCCTGCATCCGCGCGATGCAGCTTACCCGGCACTGGTGCGCCATTTCCAGCATTTGGTCGAAAAACTGCTGGCAACGCGCGAGCCGCTCACCAAGGCGTCGTTTGCACAGCGGTGGCGGACGCGACAGGAAAATGCCTTGCCAGGCTATAGCTGCCTTCGTTAATTAATCTCGGATCTCCAGGGCGCGATTCAGGCTCAGGGCGAGCAGCGACCCGGCGGCGCCCGAGAGCAGGTAGAGGCTGACAGAAGCCAGGCCGAAATGCGCGGACAGGCCAAGCGCCACCAGGGGGGCGAAGCCGGCGCCGACCAACCAGGCCAGGTCGGAGGTCAGGGCCGCTCCGGTATAGCGGTACTTCGCCGCGAAGTTGGAGGAGACGGCCCCGGATGCCTGACCATAGGACAATCCGAGCAAGGCAAACCCGAGCAGGATGAAAATGTCCTGGCCGATATCGCCGCCGTCCATCAGCATCGGCACAAGTGCGCTGAAGAGGGCAATCAGGCAGGCAAGGATCCCCAGCGTGGTGCGGCGGCCGAAACGATCGGCAATCAGGCCGGAGGCGACGATGCCGACTGCCGCCAGCACCGCGCCGGCCATCTGGAGCAGCAGGAAACCGCTGACCGAACGGCTCGAATACAAGGCGATCCACGATAGCGGGAACACCGTCACCAGGTGGAACAGCGCATAGCTCGCCAGCGCCGCCAGCGCGCCGATGAGCAGGTTGCGCCCCTGCGAGCGGGTCATTTCGATGACATCGGTCGGCTGCAGCTCGCGCTCTTCGAGCAGGCGGGCGTATTCATTGGTGGAGATCAGGCGCAAGCGTGCAAACAGCGCCACCACATTGATGGCAAACGCCGCGTAGAAAGGATAGCGCCAGCCCCAGGCCAGAAAATCCGCATCGGAAAGATTGGCCAGCAGGTAAGCGAACAGCCCGCCGGCGACGATGAAACCCACCGGCGCGCCCAACTGGCCAAGCATCGCGTACCAGCCGCGCCGGTGTTGCGGAGCGTTGAGCATCAGCAGCGAGGGCAGGCCGTCCCACGAACCACCGAGCGCCACGCCCTGGCCGATGCGCAACAGCGACAGCATGACGATCGCGGCGAAACCCAGCTCCGCATAACTCGGCAGGAATGCGATGCCCGCCGTGGAAGCGCCGAGCAGGAGGAGGGCCCCCGTCAGTTTGGCCTCGCGGCCGAAGCGGCGCTGGATGGCCATGAAGGCCACCGTGCCGAAGGGCCTTGCGATAAAGGCAAAGGCGAACACCAGGAAGGCATACAGCGTGCCTTCGAGTCGTTGTTCGAACGGAAAGAAAACCGATGGGAACACCAGCACCGAAGCGATGGCATACACAAAAAAATCAAAGTATTCGGAAGCGCGGCCAATAATGACGCCGACGGCGATATCGCCGGGTGCGACCCCGGCGGGATCATCTGACCTGCTGTGCAGTTCGTCCAGGGTAGAACGCTGCAAAAGATTGGCGGCCATCCCACCGCCATGTGTAGTTGTGCCGGACATGGTCCTGTCTCCTAATTTGCTGTGTTTATTTTATGAATACGCCAAGCCCATTATGAATGGATTGCAAGGGTGGGACAAAATGTCCAATCGCAAGTGCGTATTGCAAACAGTAAAGTAGCAAGATTCTTGATTTATATCATTCTTTTTTTGCATGCTACCGTCAAATTCCCGTCGCGGACTCTTACTCCTTCCCCTTGCGTTGCTGGCTGGCTGCGATACGGTTCTTCTGAATCCCGCCGGCGATGTCGCCAACCAGCAAGGCCAACTCATCCTGATTGCGACCGGGCTGATGTTGCTGATTGTCGTGCCGGTGATCTTTTTTACCCTGCTGTTCGCCTGGCGGTACCGTAAAGGCAGTGCCAGGGCCGAAGCCGATTACGATCCTGACTGGGACCATTCGACCAAGCTGGAACTGCTCATCTGGGGCGTGCCGCTGCTGCTGATCATTATCCTCGGCATGATCACCTGGATCAGCACCCACAAGCTGGACCCGTACCGTCCGCTGGATCGCCTCGACGCCAACCGGCCGATTCCGGCCGACGTCAAGCCGCTGGAAGTCCAGGTGGTGTCGCTGGACTGGAAGTGGCTGTTCATCTATCCGGAGCTGGGCGTGGCGACCGTCAATGAACTGGTCACGCCGGTGGACGTGCCGATTCGCTTCAAGCTGACCTCGTCGACCGTGATGAACACCTTCTATGTGCCCGACCTGGCAGGCATGATCTACACCATGGCGGGCATGGAAACCCAGCTTAACGCGGTCATCAACAAGGTCGGCGCTTACGACGGCTTTTCCGCCCACTACAGCGGCGCCGGCTTCTCGCAGATGCGCTTCAAGTACCACGGCGTGAGCCAGGGCGATTTCGACGCCTGGGTCGCGAAAACCAAGGCGACCGGCGGCACGCTGGACCGCAGCGCTTACCTGGCACTGGAGCCACCCTCCAGCGCCGAGCCGGTGCGCCGCTTCGGCGACGTTGCGCCGGGCCTGTTCCATACGATCGTCAACCGTTGCGTGGCGCCTGACACCGTCTGCCTCGACAAGATGATGGCCGACGACGCCATGCGCATCCGCACTGCGCTGCAACAGAAGGCGCAGCAGCCAGGCGCGCCAGCCCCGCAACAAGAGAACGTCTCGTCCTCCCATTCCCATCACGAGTAACCATGCAAGCTCATACTGAAATGACGACGTCGCCCATTTTCGGGCGCCTGAGCTGGGATTCAGTTCCCTTTCACGACCCGATCATCCTGGCCACCTTTGCCATGGTCGCCCTGGGCGGCCTGGCTGTCCTTGCCGCGTTGACGAAATTCCGCCTGTGGGGCCCCTTGTGGCGCGACTGGATCACCAGCATCGACCACAAGAAGATCGGCATCATGTACATCATCCTCGGTATCGTGATGCTGCTGCGCGGCTTTGCCGACGGCATCATGATGCGCGCCCAGCAGATGCTTGCCGTGGGCGAGTCGGCCGGCTACCTGCCGCCGCACCACTATGACCAGATCTTCACCGCGCACGGCGTGATCATGATCTTCTTCGTCGCCATGCCGCTGGTCACCGGCCTGATGAACTACATCATCCCGCTGCAGATCGGCGCGCGCGACGTCGCGTTCCCGTTCCTTAACAACTTCAGCTTCTGGATGACTGCCATGGGCGCGGCACTGGTGATGCTGTCGCTGTTCGTCGGTGAATTCGCCACCACCGGCTGGCTGGCCTTTCCGCCGCTGTCGGGCATCCTGGCAAGCCCGGGCGTGGGGGTGGATTACTACATCTGGGCATTGCAGGTCGCCGGTGTAGGGACGACGCTATCGGGCATCAACCTGATCGCCACCATCGTCAAGATGCGCGCGCCGGGCATGACCTGGATGCGCATGCCGGTGTTTACCTGGACGTCGCTGTGCACCAACGTGCTGATCGTCGCTTCTTTCCCGGTGCTGACCGCCGTGCTCGGCCTGCTGTCGCTCGACCGCATCTTCGACACCAACTTCTTCACCAATGATCTGGGCGGCAACGCCATGATGTACGTGAACCTGATCTGGATCTGGGGCCACCCCGAAGTGTATATCCTGATCCTGCCGGCGTTCGGCGTCTTCTCGGAAATCGTCGCCACCTTCTGCGGCAAGCGCCTGTTCGGCTACGCCTCGATGGTGTACGCGACCGCGGCCATCATGATCCTGTCCTACCTGGTCTGGCTGCACCACTTCTTCACCATGGGCTCCGGCGCCAGCGTGAATTCCTTCTTCGGCATCACCACGATGATCATCTCGATCCCGACGGGCGCCAAGATCTTCAACTGGCTGTTTACCATGTACAAGGGCCGCATCCGCTTCGAATTGCCGATGTTGTGGACCATCGCCTTCATGGTCACCTTCACGGTCGGCGGCATGACGGGCGTGCTGCTGGCGGTGCCGGCGGCCGACTTCGTGCTGCACAACAGCCTGTTCCTGATCGCCCACTTTCACAACGTGATCATCGGCGGCGTGGTGTTTGGCATGTTTGCCGGCATCAACTACTGGTTCCCCAAAGCCTTCGGCTACAAGCTCGATGAATTCTGGGGCAAGTGCTCGTTCTGGTGCTGGGTGATCGGCTTCTACCTCGCCTTCATGCCGCTGTACGTGCTCGGCCTGATGGGCGCGACCCGCCGCCTGAACCAGATCGAGGATCCGGCCATGCAGATCTGGCTCAATATCGCCTTCTTCGGCGCCGTCCTGATCGCCCTGGGCATCGCCGCCATGCTGATGCAGTTCTATGTCAGCTTCCGGAACCGCCATGCCCTGCGCGACGTTAGCGGCGATCCGTGGAACGGCCGTACCCTGGAATGGGCGACCTCGTCGCCGCCGCCGGACTACAACTTCGCCTTCACGCCGGTGGTGCATGACCGCGATGCCTTTACCGACATGAAGCGCAACGGCTACCGCCGTCCGCTGGCCGACTTCCTGCCGATCCACATGCCGAAGAACACCTCGGCCGGCTTCATCATCGCAGCGCTTTCCGCGGTGTTCGGCTTCGCCATGATCTGGCACATCTGGTGGCTGGCCGCTGCAAGCTTTGCCGTAATGGTGGTTGGCATCATCCTCCATACCTTCAATTACAAACGCGACTTTTACATTCCGGCCGAGGAAGTGACTTCGACCGAAAACGCCCGCACCCGTCTGTTGGAAAGCCATGTCTGAAATCACTGCAACTAATGCCGGCGCCGTGAGCGCTGATACAAGCGCGCGCTACCACGTGCGCGAACACCACCCGGAAAACGGCACGAACCTGGGGTTCTGGATGTACCTGATGAGCGACTGCCTCATCTTCGCCTGCCTGTTCGCGACCTATGCCGTGCTGGGCCGCAGCTACGCCGGCGGGCCGTCGGGCGCCGAACTGTTCGATCTGAAGCTGATTGCGATCAACACGTCGTTCCTGCTGCTGTCGTCGATCACCTATGGCTTTGCCATGCTGGAATCGCAGCGCAAGCGCGTCGGCAGCACACTGCTGTGGCTGGGCATTACCGGCGTATTCGGCCTGGCCTTCCTGGGACTGGAACTGTATGAGTTCTCGCACCTGATCCACCAGGGCGCCGGACCGCAGCGCAGCGCCTTCCTCAGCGCGTTCTTCGCGCTGGTCGGCACCCACGGCCTGCACGTGTTCTTCGGCATCATCTGGCTGGTGACCCTGATGTTCCAGATCAAGAAGCACGGCCTGATCCCGGAAAACCGCCGCCGCATGGCTTGCCTGTCCATGTTCTGGCACTTCCTGGACGTGATCTGGATCGGTGTCTTTACCTTCGTCTACCTGATGGGAGTCCTGCCATGAGCGACCTTCACCACAAGCATTCCCACACCGACGGTCACGGCCACCATGACCACCATGGCCATGACGATCATGCCGCGCACGGCAGCCTGAAAGAGTATGTGATAGGCTTTGTGCTGTCGGTGATTCTGACGGCAATTCCGTTCTGGCTAGTCATGGGCAACGTGTTCGAGAACACGGCTACGACAGGCTATGTCGTCATGGGCTTTGCCGCCGTACAAGTTCTGGTTCACATGGTCTATTTCCTGCACATGAACTTCCGTTCCGAGGGCGGCTGGTCGATGATGGCGCTGATCTTCACCGTGCTCATCCTGGTCATCGTCCTGGCCGGTTCGCTGTGGGTCATGCATCACATGAATCACAACATGATGCCGGGCATGTCGCCTGGCGGCGCGCACCAGATGCACAACATGGAATGACAAAGCCTGCAGGGCAGGGTGGCGCTTCCTCCGGGGAAGCCACCCCACGTTCTCATTCACTCGCCGCGCTCGTGACGCTTGCCGTCTGCGCGGCGCTTGCGTTTACGGGCTTTGTCGCGCTGGGCACCTGGCAGGTGCAGCGGCTGCAATGGAAGACTGCGCTCATCGAACGGGTCGAGCAGCGCATCCATGCAGATCCTGTCGCCGCGCCCGGCCCGCAACGCTGGCCACAGATGACGGCCTTATCCGACGAATACCGGCGCGTCAGCATCACCGGCAGCTTTCTGCACGAGTTGACCACCCTGGTCCAGGCCTCGACGACACTGGGGGCCGGCTACTGGGTCATGACGCCCCTGCGCAGCGCCGATGGCAGCAGCGCCGATGGCAGCATCGTGCTGATCAACCGCGGCTTTATTCCGGCCGGCCCGGCCGGGCGCATCGCAGCGCCGGCAGCCGCCACGAATGCCGCGCCGGCCGCACAGGCCGCGCCGGCCGTGACCGTGACGGGCTTGCTGCGCATGAGCCAGCCCGGCGGCGGATTTCTGCGCCAAAACGATCCGCTCAATAAGCGCTGGTATTCCCGTGACGTTGAAGCAATTGCAACGGCGAGCAAACTTTCCCGGGTTGCGCCATACTTCGTGGATGCGGACGCGGCAAGCGCTTCCGCGCATGCAGCGCCAGGTGAAAGCGCCGCCGATCGCCCCATAGGCGGTCTGACGGTGGTTTCCTTCCCCAATAACCACCTGGTCTATGCGCTGACCTGGTATGCCTTGGCATTGATGACTGCCGCGGCCGCGTTCTGGGTGGCGCGCGAGGAGCGCCGCACGCGGCGCGCCGCTGGCGAAGCGGGACGCCGGCGCGATCAAGACAGTGAAAATGGCAGGACTGACTGACACAATCGAAAAGCGCATCGGCATGAAAGGGTGGTCGGCAATGGCCGCCGGCGTCGGCAGGACTGCCGGCCACAAGAACATGCTGCAACTGATCCACCTGCGCTGGATCGCCGTGATCGGACAGATCACGACCATCGCCGTCGTCAGCGCCGGCATGGGGATCCGTCTGCCGCTGCAGCAGATGCTGCTGGTGCTCGCCTGCCTCGTCGTCTTCAACTTCGCCAGCCAGTGGTGGTGGAACAAGGGCAGGGCGGTCACCAACCTGCATCTGTTCTTCGCGCTGCTGGTGGATGTCGCCAGCCTGACGGCGCAACTCTATTTCAGCGGCGGCACCACCAATCCCTTCGCCTCGCTTTACCTGCTCCAGGTCATCATCAGCGCAGTGCTGCTCGCAGCCTGGTCGACCTGGACAATCGTCGCCATCACCACAGCCTGCCTGCTAAGCCTGGCCGACATCGCCAAGCCGCTGCGCGAGTTGCTTGGTCCGGAACAGGACGTTGCCGAGTTGTATGTGATGGGCCTGGTGACCTGCTTCGTGATCAACGCCGCCTTGCTGGTGGTATTCATCACCCGCATTTCCAGCAACCTGCGCGCAGGCGATGCGCAACTGGCCCGCATGCGCCAGCGGGCCGCCGAAGAAGAGCATATCGTGCGCATGGGCCTGCTGGCATCGGGCGCCGCGCACGAGCTTGGTACTCCGCTGGCGACGCTGTCCGTCATCCTGGGCGACTGGCGGCGCATGCCGGCGTTCCGTGACAACAGCGAACTACAGGAGGAAATTGTGGAGATGCAGGCGCAACTGCAACGCTGCAAGTCCATCGTCAGCGGCATTCTGCTGTCCGCAGGCGAGGCGCGCGGCGAATCGTCCGTCAGGACCACCATCCGTACTTTCCTCAATGACCTGGTTACGGAATGGCGTGCCAGCAGGCCAGTGGCGACCTTTGTCTATGAAAACCACATGCCGCACGACCTCCCGGTGGTGTTCGATTCCACCCTGAAGCAGACGATCGTCAATATGCTCGACAACGCGCTCGAGGCTTCACCGAAATGGCTAGGCCTGGAAGCCAGGCTCAAGGATGATACCTTGCAACTGGAGGTAACGGATGCCGGACCAGGTTTTGCGCCGGCGATGCTGGCCGATTTCGGCAAGCCTTATCAATCCAGCAAGGGGCGTCCGGGCAGCGGCCTGGGACTGTTCCTGGCGGTGAATGTCGCGCGCACGCTCGGCGGCACGATTTCGGCACGCAATGGCGCCGATGGCGGCGCCGCCGTGGAACTGCACATCCCGCTGTCGGCGATTGCACTGGAGGAGGAAGCAAAAGATGCCGGCTGAGCGCTTGCTGCTGATTATCGAAGACGATGCCGCATTCGCGCGCACGCTCGGGCGCTCGTTCGAACGCCGCAACTATCACGTATTGCTGGCGGCGGATCTCGACAGGGCGGCTGAATTGCTTCAGGAGCATTCGCCAGGCTATGCGGTAGTCGACCTGAAATTGAACGGCAAGACTTCCGGACTGTCCTGCGTGCAAATGCTGCATGAGCATGATCCCGATATGCTGATTGTCGTGCTGACCGGCTTTGCCAGCATCAACACCGCGGTCGAAGCCATCAAGCTGGGAGCCTGCCAATACCTGGCCAAGCCGTCCAACACCGATGATATCGAAGCGGCGTTCGGCCATGTGGCCGGGACTGGCGAGGTCGAACTGACTAACCGGCCGACCTCGATCAAGACGCTGGAATGGGAACGCATCCACGAGGTGCTGGCCGAGACCGGATTCAATATTTCCGAAGCGGCGCGCCGCCTGGGCATGCATCGCCGCACGCTGGCGCGCAAGCTGGAAAAGCAGCGCGTCAAGTAATTCCGCGGCACCAATTTACCGTGCCGGAGTCAGATTGTGCATTGGCCGACATGCGGGGTAGGGCGATGAATATTGGCAATGGCAATGCGCGGTCCAAAGCCGGCAAAGCGCTGCGTTCGAAGGCACGTCGCCAGGCGCTGGGCAAGCTTGGGGCGCTGGGCGCCGCCGGTCTGTTCGGCTTCGGCACTTCCAGGGCTGCGGAAACGGACGGCAGTTGCACCGTCATTCCGGAAGAAACGCAAGGACCTTATCTATTGCGCGCCATCCTGGGAAATCCAGCCATGGTGCGTAAAGATATCCGGGAAGGCAAAGCCGGCATCCCGCTGACACTTCGGCTCAAGGTAAAGAATGTCAGCGATGGCTGCAGGCCGATCGAAAATGCCGCAGTCTATATCTGGCATTGCGACAAGGGTGGTAGTTATTCCGGCTACAGTTCCAGGGAAAACGGTAATCATGCGGATGAGACATTCCTGCGCGGAATCCAGATGACCGACAGGAATGGCGAAGTCAACTTTACGACGATTTTTCCGGGATGGTATCCGGGAAGAATCACCCATATTCATTTCCAGGTCTATCTGAACGACAATCGCGCCGTCGCAGCTACGGCAACCAGTCAGCTGGCTTTTCCGCAAAACGTGACCAGAGCGGTCTACGATACGCCACTGTATCGCGGTCGCGGACAGAATAGGACCCTCAGCGATATCAGCGAAGACGCTGTGTTCAGCGAAGGCGCCTCCCGCCAGATCGCTGCGGTTTCGGGGGATCCGACGCAAAGTCTTGCAGCGATGCTTGAGGTGGGCATTGCTGGTTAGCGGGATGACGGGCGATCCCATCTCTGCTTTTCATGTTCAGTATGGCACGCACAATCGTGATTTCCTGCGGACTCGGATAAATTCTGGATGATGGCGCATTCCTGTCATGCGAGGTTTTCCGTGGCGGAGGATGCGGCCGGCTCACGGGCCAGCGCGATGAAGGCTTGGAGATAGTCCGTTTCGAAGTCCGCTTCGCGAGCACCGAGAAAGATTTGCTTGGCAATTCCATCGGGTCCCAGACGCACTGGAACGACATCGACCTTGCTCGCGTATTCCCGCACCAGCCAGCGCGGCAAGGCGGCAACCCCGCGGCCGCTGGCCACCATCTGCATCATGATGTCCGTGGTCTCGATGGTCTTGTGGCGCTTGGGCGTCACGCCCGCAGGCAGCAGGAACTGGTTATAGATATCCAGACGGTCCTTGGCCACGGGATAGGTGATCAGCACCTCATGCGTGAGCTGCCGGGGCTCGACGTATCCGGCCCCCGCAAGCATATGGTTGCGAGCGACTGCCAGCACCTGTTCGTAGTCGAACACAGGTACAAATTTCAGTCCAGGTTTATAGAGCGGATCCGGCGTGACCAGCAAATCGATCTCATAACCGAACAGCGCGCCGATGCCGCCGAACTGGAATTTCTGTTTAACGTCCACGTCGACGTCAGGCCATGCCGCCAAGTAGGGCGACACGACCTTCAACAGCCATTGGTAACAAGGATGGCACTCCATCCCGATGCGCAGCGTGCCGCGCTCGCCTTGGGCGAACTGGCGCAGCTTGTCTTCTGCAAGGCTCAGCTGCGGCAGCACCCGATTGGCAACGGCAAGCAGATACTGCCCGGCCTGCGTCAGCCGGAGGCTGCGTCCCTCGCGCAGCCAGATGTCCGTTTCAAGTTGCTGTTCCAGCTTTTTCATAGTGTGACTCAATGCCGACTGCGTCACACACAGGACCTTGGCCGCTGCCGTCAGCGAACCCTGCTTTTCAACTTCCTGCACGATGGACAAGTGGATACGTTCTAGCATAACCGTTGAATTAAATTCATAGATTGATGAGGTAATACCATTTTACTTCATGAATCATCGCGGCTACGATCTATTCCATTCTTGTTTCTTTTGGGAGCGATCCATGACTATTATTCATAACCTCGGTTTTCCCCGTATCGGTGCAAAGCGTGAACTGAAGTTCGCGCTGGAGTCATACTGGAAGGGAGAATCCTCACGCGATGCATTGCAAGATCTTGGTGTGCAATTACGCAAGCGCCATTGGGACAACCAGGCAGGCCTGGACTTCGTTCCCGTGGGAGACTTTGCGTTCTACGACCAGGTCCTTGACATGAGTTTCACGCTGGGCAACCTGCCCGAGCGCGTGCGCGGTTTCCATGGCGATGCGCTGGACAACTACTTTCGCGTGGCGCGCGGCCGCTCCGCCCAAGGCGCTGAAGATCATGGTGCTTGTTGCGGCGGCATTGCTGCAGGCGAGATGACCAAGTGGTTCGACACCAACTACCACTACATTGTCCCCGAGTTCACCGCAGCAACCGAATTCAAGCTCGATGCCTCGCGTCTGCTGGAGCAATTGGCCGAGGCAGAGGCGCAGGGCGTGAAGGTCAAGCCGGTCATCGTCGGCCCCGTCACTTACCTCGCGCTGGGCAAGACCAAGGATGACTCCGACAAGCTGGCCTTGCTGCCGCGCCTGCTGCCTGTGTATGCACAGTTGCTGGACACCTTGGCTGCGGAAGGCATCGAGTGGGTGCAGATCGATGAGCCGCTGCTCGTCACCGAGCTTGACAGCGCCTGGCAGAATGCCTTCAATACCGCGTACGGCCAACTGAAGGACTGCCGCGTCAAACTGCTGCTGGCGACCTATTTTGGCCAATTGCTGGAAAACCGCTCCCTCGCAGCCCATCTCCCGGTGGCTGGCCTGCATGTTGATGCAATCAATGGCCGCAATGACGTCTTGCCCCTGCTTGAGCTGCTGCCATCGAACAAAGTACTGTCGCTGGGCGTGATCAATGGCCGCAATATCTGGAAAACCGACCTGCATGCGACGCTCGCATGGCTGGAGCCGGTTCATCGCGCGCTGCAAGACCGTTTGTGGATCGCGCCATCCTGCTCCTTGTTGCACGTGCCGGTCGATCTGGATAGCGAACAGAAACTGGATCCTGAGATCCGCTCCTGGCTCGCCTTTGCGCTGCAAAAGCTGGATGAGTTGCAAATCCTGGGTAAGGCCTTGAACAGCGGCCGCGCGTCCGTACAGGAAGCGCTCATCGCGAACCATGCGGCAGTCGAGAAACGGCGCACATCCAGCCGCGTGCACAATCCCGCGATCAAGGCTGCAATCACCGGAATCGATGCTGCGCTGGGCAAGCGTATCAGCGCATATGAACAACGCGCGGCGAAGCAAGCCGCTTTGCTAAAGCTGCCGGCTTACCCGACCACGACGATCGGTTCGTTCCCGCAGACCATCGACATCCGTCACGCCCGCAGCGAGTTCAAGGCCGGACGTCTTGACCTTGCAGGCTACAAGCTTGCGATGCAGGCCGAGATCGGCCGCAGCGTCCGCGAGCAGGAAGCCTTGGGCCTGGACGTGCTGGTGCACGGCGAGGCCGAGCGCAACGATATGGTGGAGTACTTTGGTGAACAGCTTGAAGGCTATGCGTTCAGCCAATTCGGCTGGGTGCAGTCCTACGGTTCCCGCTGCGTGAAGCCGCCCATCCTGTTCGGCGACATCAGCCGTCCGCAAGCGATGACGGTCGAATGGATCACTTTTGCGCAATCCCTCACGAAAAAGCCGATGAAAGGCATGCTCACCGGCCCGGTGACGATCCTGAACTGGTCTTTCGTACGCGACGATCAGCCGCGTTCGGTCTCGTGCAAGCAGCTTGCACTGGCAATTCGCCAGGAAGTGCTGGATCTGGAAAAGGCTGGCGTTCGCGTCATTCAAATCGACGAAGCCGCGCTCCGTGAAGGTCTTCCGCTGCGCAAGCTGCAATGGCAGGAATACCTCGACTGGGCCGTTGAATCCTTCCGCATCACGGCCAACGGCGTCGAGGACGAGACCCAGATTCATACCCACATGTGCTATTCGGAGTTCAACGACATCATCGCGTCGATCGCCGACATGGACGCTGACGTGATTACGATCGAGACCTCGCGTTCGGATATGGAGCTGCTGGATGCGTTCGACAACTTCAAGTACCCGAACGAAATCGGCCCCGGTGTGTACGACATCCATTCGCCCAACATTCCGACCCAGGAGCACATCGTGCAACTGATGAAAAAGGCGGCGGAGCGTATTCCGGCAGAACGGCTGTGGGTGAATCCGGACTGCGGCCTGAAGACGCGTCAATGGGCTGAAGTGCTTCCGGCGCTGAATAACATGGTTGCTGCAGCCAAAACACTGCGCGAATCCGCCTGACCGGCATAAAAAGGCATTCCCTTCGGCAGAAGAGAATGCCTTTCTGCTTATGGCTTATCGGAAGCCAGCAGTTAAAGATCGGCCAAGGGATGCCGGTTCCATGCAGGTTCGGCGAAATAGCTCCCCAGTGTCTCCGGCGCCACGTCTTCCAGTGAAGCCGGTTCCCACTGCGGTTTGCCATCCTTGTCGATCAGCAAGGCGCGAATGCCTTCGGCAAAATCATGACGTGCTGCGCAATGCAGGGATGCGATATATTCCATCCGGAACACGTCTGCCAGCAGCATGCCTTGCGCCCGTTGCAGCAGCGCGTGTGCCAGCGCGGCCGAGCTGGGCGAACCTGCTGCCAGCGTGGCTGATGCCTTATGCAGCCACGCATCGTCGATGTCGTTCGCGGCAATGGCTGCAGCGATGCGCCGGATATCGGTATCGCCGCACAGCGCATTGATGGCGGCGAAATGCTTCTGCAGCGGCCCCGGCACGGCAAGCGCCGGATCGGCAAAGCGTCGCAACACTTGCGAAAGCAAGGCGTCGTTATCGCGGCGCTGCGCTGTCCACGCTTGCTGCAGCAAGGCTTCAAGCACCGATGCTTTGCTGGACTGTGGAAGAGCGTAATCCGCCAGCCCGACAAACAAGGCATCGGCTGCGCGCACCTGCGCTCCCGTGAGCGCCAGGAACAGCCCGGTCTTGCCCGGCATGCGCGACAGCAGCCAAGAACCGCCGACGTCCGGATACAAACCGATCGAAATCTCCGGCATCGCCACCCGCGACTGTTCGGTGACGACGCGATGGCTGGCCCCCGACATTAGACCAACGCCGCCGCCCATCACGATGCCGTGCCCCCAGCACAGTACCGGTTTGGAATAGGTGTGAATCAGGTAATCGAGTCGGTATTCATCTCCAAAGAAATCGGCGGCATAGCGATTGGCAACGACATCGCCACGCGCATCGGAGGCATGATGTTCCCGCATCGAACGGTACAGGTTGTGCAGGTCACCGCCCGCACAAAACGCTTTTTCTCCGGCGGCCTGCAAGATCACCAGTGCGATGCTGGCATCGCCGGCCCAGGCATGCAGCTTTCCCGTCAACAGGTGAACCATGTCCAGCGACAAGGCATTGAGGCTTTTTTCCGCATTGAGCGTAGCGATGCCGATGCGTGTGCCATTAGCGGCAGGATGCTCCTCGAACAGGACCGGGACCGTCATGCGTTCCTCCATTGCGGCGCGCGCTTTTGCAGGAATGCGTTGACGCCTTCCTGCTGGTCGTGGGTGTCGAACAGGTTGACGAACGTCTCGCGTTCCTGCGGCAGCACTTGTGCGAGCGGTTGGTGGCGCGCACCCTGGATTAGACGTTTACAGGCGGCGATGCTGATGGGGCTCTGCCTGTCAGCCAGCTTCGCCAGCGCCAGTGCGCGTTCCTTCGCCTGACCGGCCGGCACGACTTCTTCCACCAAGCCGATTTGCAAGGCGGTGGCGGCGCTGATGCGTTCACCCAGCAGCACCATGCGCTTGGCCCAGCCTTCGCCGACGAGCCACGACAAGTTCTGCGTGCCGCCGGCACAGGGCAGCAGGCCGACCGCCGCCTCGGGCAGCGCCATCTGCGCCTGTTCTTCCGCAATGCGGATGTCGCAAGCCAGTGCGCATTCCAATCCGCCGCCCATCGCATAGCCGTTGATTGCCGCGATCGTCACGCCGCGAAAACGAGACAAGGCTTCGAACGCCTCACCGAAGCGGCGCGCCATTTCGCGCGCCATCGCCTTGTCGCCATCGGCGAATTGCTTGAGGTCGGCGCCAGCGGAAAAGAATTTCTCTCCCTGGCCGGTCAGCACCAGGCTGACGATCTCGCGGTTCGCATCCAGATCATGTACGAGCTGCGTCAATGCGATCAGGCCATCACGCGTAAAAGTGTTGGCAGACGGATTGGACAGGGTGACGACGGCAGTATGACCGGCGATCTCAATCTGCAGGTTGGTGTAGTTGTTCATCGAATTTCTCCAGGTGAAGTGGTGTCAAGCAAATGGCGGGCGACAATGCAACGCATGATTTCATTGGTGCCTTCAAGGATCTGGTGTACCCGTGCGTCGCGCACCAGGCGTTCCAGCGGGTATTCGCGGATGTAGCCGTAGCCACCGTGAATCTGTAACGCTTCATTGCAGACCGTAAAGCCAATGTCTGTCGCCAGTCGCTTGGCCATTGCACAATACGCAGTCGCATGAGGCGCCTTTGCATCGAGTTTGGTTGCGGCCAGGCGCACCATATGGCGTGCAGCCACAAGTTCGGTCAACATGTCGGCAAGCTTGAACTGGATAGCCTGGAAATCCGCCAGCGCGCGATTAAACTGGCGGCGTTCGGCAACATACCGCTGCGCGGCATCGAGCGCGCCTTGCGCCGCGCCGACCGAGCAGGTCGCGATATTGATGCGGCCGCCGTCCAGCCCGCGCATCGCAATCTTGAAGCCTTCGCCTTCCTGGCCAAGCAGGTGATCTGCTGGAACGCGAACGTTGTCGAAAGTAATCGCGCGCGTCGGCTGGCTGTTCCAGCCCATTTTTTCTTCCTTGCGGCCGTAGGCGATACCAGGCACGTCGGCCGGAACCGCAAAGGCGGAAATGCCCGCCGCGCCGGGGCTGCCGGTGCGTGCCATCACCACCAGCAGGTCGGTTTCGCCGGCACCTGAGATGAACGCCTTGCAGCCGTTGAGGACATACCCATCGGCGCTGCGTTCGGCACGCGTCTTCAATGCCGCCGCATCCGATCCGGCGCCCGGTTCGGTCAGGCAGTAGGATGCCAGTTTCCTGCCGCTGGCGAGTAGGGGGCCCCAATGCGCGCGTAGCGCAGGCGCTCCCCAGGTGCACAGCATCCAGGTCGCCATGTTGTGGATCGTGAGATAGGCCGTGGTGGACGGGTCGGCTGCGGCCAGCTCCTCGAACACGATCGTGGCGTCCAGCCGCGACAGGCCGAGCCCGCCGGTTTCTTCCGGTGAATAGATGCCGCAAAAGCCGAGTTCGCCCGCCTTGGCGAGCGTACTTTTCGGGAACAGGGCATGAGCGTCCCAATGCGCGGCATGCGGGGCCAGTTCGCGTGCCGCGAAATCGTGCGCAGTCTGGCGGAACGCCAGTTGCTCTTGCGTGAGGTCGAAATTCATCGCGTTCTCCGCATCACTTGAGAGCGATAGTCGTATTGACGCCGACGGACGAAGTGCTGTCGTCGAACCAGCGCTGCGTCACGGTCTTGATCGGCAGTTTGACGGTAGGGGCAAAGGGCGAGGCGGCCGCATGGGCTTGTGCCGGATTGGTCATGGTCAGTTTCCTTGAATCAGGGCTGTGCTGCAATCGATACAGCCGTTTGATGTAAAGGGAGCCGGGCAGCAGCCTTCCTTGTGCTGATGCACCGGACCCGCGGACTGAGCGCTGCAAGAGGGGACATTGCGCGCCCCGGCAGTACACCCTCCGTGCACGGCCGAGACCCAAGGAATGACAGGAAAAGAAAAATCGAATAAGGCCGACTCGCCGCGCAGGCAAGCACGAAACCTTTTATCGAACGCTGCCTCCCGCAACCATTCCTGATAGATCATCAGGCCGGTATCCGGGCTTGCAAGACTTGCCGCGTCGCCTTCCCAGTCCATTGACCAGTGGCATGAAAGACGCGACCACACTTGCTTACCGTTGCGGGGGCAGCAGCGGCATGGTGTCACGTATTACAGACACGCACCGCTTTCCCGTTTAACTGCACGCCGGAATCGGTGTGCAGCACCTGATGATTAACGATAACATTAATTTACGTTAACGTAAACATTAAGGCTGCATATGGCCCACGCAGTTTCGAGAATAATGATTCCCTCGATTGGGTTCAAAAGTGTGTCCAGGCTTCGGGAACGACGGAGGTCGCTGCCACGTGTGCCCGTCGCTGGGTCGTGGAACGTACGCATAGTTGGATGAACCGGTTTCGCGGATTGCTCATCCGCTGGGAAAAGAAGTCGGAAAATTATCTGGCCTTTTTGCATATCGCGTGCGGTGTCATTGCGTGGCGAGCAACGGGCCTATTGGGATAGTCTCTAAGTGAAGTCAGAGCCGCAAACCGGCCTTGATTCCGAAATTACTCTGTTCTGGGTCAATTCCATAGCTGAACCCGGACAACTGTCTGGAAAAAGTGTACCTTTTTTAATGGGTACACCAAGTGCTATTGTGGTCGCGTCAAGGAGAATTGATGCAACCGCATGATGGAGACAAAACAATGATCGGACCGGAACACTACAGCCTTCAAGGCAAGGTCGACTACAAGTGGCGTATCCAGGAGCATTTCAATATCGCCCGGGAAGTGTGCGACAAATGGGCAGACGGCACGGGCAGGCCTGCCCTGGTATATGAAGACAAGACCGGAAAGGTCACGACGTATTCCTTCGACCAGATCAAGACGCTATCAAACCAGCTGGCAAACACGCTGACCAAGGCAGGCCTGCGACGCGGCGACCGCATCGGCATCTTCCTTTCGCAAGGCGTCGAAACCCTGATTTCCCATGTTGCAGCCTACAAGATCGGGGCGGTCACAGTGCCGCTGTTTTACCTGTTCGGTCCCGATGCCATCAGCTACCGGCTTAACAATAGCGCCGCAAAGCTCTTGATCACCGATGCGGCCGGCATGGGCAAGGTCTCGGCTGTCCGGGATGAACTGGCTGCACTACAGCAAATCCTGTATGTGGAAGATCCCGGAGTAGCCGTGCCGGACAGTGCGCAAGGTTTCTGGGGCAGCTTGCGGCAAGAATTTCCAGAATTCACGACGGTTGACACGCTGGCCGACGACCCTGCAATCATCATCTATACTTCGGGCACAACCGGCAAGGCAAAAGGCGCCTTGCACAGCCATCGCATCCTGCTCGGTCACCTGCCGGGCGTGGAAGTTTCGCACGATGGTTTTCCCCAGGCCGGAGACCTGTTCTGGACGCCCGCCGACTGGGCCTGGATCGGCGGATTGTTCGATGTATTGATGCCGTCGCTCTACCATGGCATTCCGGTGCTGGCAAAAAGGCTGGAAAAATTCGAGCCGGAGGCAGTTTTCGATCTGCTGGAGCGCCACCAGGTGCGCAATGTATTTTTTCCGCCGACCGCCCTGAAGATGCTGCGTATCGTGGAAAAGCCGAATGAAAGATGGCACTATCACTTGCGCTCCGTCGCCAGTGGCGGCGAATCCCTGGGGAGCGACCTGATCGCCTGGGGGCAGCAGGTTTTCGGCGTCACCATTAACGAGTTCTACGGCCAGACCGAATGCAATCTGGTCGTGTCGTCTTCCGCAACGCTGTATCCGCCAAAGCCCGGCAGCATGGGCCGTGCAGTCCCGGGACATGACGTGCAGATCGTCGACGAGCAGGGCAACGTCCTGCCTGCGGGTGCAACCGGCAATATTGCGGTGCGCCGCCCGGACCCCGTCATGTTCCTCGGCTATTGGCAAAACCCGGAAGCCACCAAGGAAAAGTTCGCCGGCGACTTCCTGGTGACAGGCGATCTCGGCACGATGGATGCGGATGGCTACATCACCTACCTCGGCCGCAATGACGATGTCATTACCAGCGCCGGCTATCGCATCGGCCCGGCGCCGATCGAGGAATGCCTCATGCGCCATCCGGCGGTGAAGCTGGCCGCTGTCATCGGCGTGAAGGACGAGGTCAGGACCGAAATCGTCAAGGCATTCATTGTGCTGCGTGACGGATTCTCGCCGTCGCAAAGCCTCTTCAAGGAAATACAGGGCTTCGTGCGGGACCGCCTTGCCGCGCACGAATACCCCAGGGATATCGCTTTCGTCGATGCCTTGCCGACCACGCCGACCGGCAAGATCATGCGCCGCGCATTGAAGCAGCAGGAAGAATCCGGCGCTGGCGCCATCGCCCAATAAAAAAACAATAAGCATTCAATTCAGTAATTGCAGTACCTCATCCATTCATAGGAGACAAAATGAAAATGACCAAATCAAGAATCGCAGGCCTCGTCGGCGTCGCGCTTGCCGGACTGGCCTTCAATACCGCCAGCGCCCAGGTGTCCGGCGACGTCGTGAAAATCGGCTTTGTCACCGATATCTCCGGCACCTATGCCGATATCGACGGCCCCGGCGGCGTCGAGGCGATCCGCATGGCGATCCAGGAAATGGGCGGCAGCATCAATGGCAAGAAAATCGAGGTGGTGTATGCAGACCACCTCAACAAGGCCGACGTTGCCGCCAGCAAGGCGCGGGAATGGTTCGACCAGCAGGGCGTGGACGTTTTGATCGGCGGCACCAACTCCGCCACCAGTCTGGCAATGGCCAAGGTCGCCACCGAAAAGAAGAAGCCATTCTTTGCGGTCGGCGCGGGCAGCTCGCGCCTGACCAATGAGGAATGTTCGCCATACACGGTCCACTATGCGTACGACACCATTGCGCTGGCGCGCGGCACCGGCGGCGCGGTGGTCAAGCAGGGCGGCAAGTCGTGGTTTTTCCTGACAGCCGATTATGCCTTTGGCGCTTCGCTGGAGAAAGACACTTCTGACATCGTCAAGGCATCGGGCGGCACCGTGGTCGGTTCGGTAAAACACCCGATCTCCGCCTCGGACTTTTCCTCGTTCCTGTTGCAGGCGCAATCCTCCAAGGCGCAGATCCTGGGCTTGGCCAACGCCGGCGGCGACACGATCAATTCGATCAAGGCCGCCAATGAATTTGGCGTCGTCAAGACCATGAAGCTGGCCGGTCTGCTGATGTTCATCAACGATATCCACTCAATCGGCCTGAACCAGGCCCAGGACATGTACCTGACCGACAGCTGGTACTGGGACAAGGATGAACAGAGCCGCAAATGGGCGAAAGCGTACTTTGCGCGCATGAAAAAGATGCCGTCAAGCCTGCAAGCCGGCGACTATTCTTCTGCCTTGCAATACCTCAAGGCCGTCAAGGAAGTAGGCACCGATGATGCCGACAAGGTACTCGCCCAGATCCGCAAGTCGAAACTGAACGACATGTTCGTCAAGGATGGCACCGTGCGTCCGGACGGCCGCATGGTGCATGACATGTACCTGATGCAGGTGAAAAAGCCGGGCGAATCGAAGTATCCCTGGGATTACTACAAACTGTTGCAAACGATTCCCGGCGACCAGGCTTTCCTGTCCAAATCCGAGAGCAAATGTGCGCTCTGGAAGTAAGGCAAGATATTCAGCAGTAACGCTGCAGAAATGAGGGGAGGGGGCGACTCACTGGCCGCCCCCTTTTTTCGCGTGCACACGAAGCTATCCGGGGGAGCCGATCCTGTATACTTGAAACGTGGATATTGGCGGACAAACGGAAAGTGAAAACAAAAGGTAAAACACTTGTCGCCAGCATCAGCGATTCCATCGAGCGGCAAATTGTCGATGGCGCGATTCGTCCCGGTGAGCGGCTGCCCTCGATCCGGCAATACGCCGCCATGCATGGCCATTCCGTCAACACTGTCGTCAGCGCTTTTGACATCCTCGCATCGAAAGGCCTGATCAAACCGAAAAGAGGCTCGGGCTACTATGCCGTCGAGAGCTCCCAGGCCAGTGGCGCCGAGGAAGAGGCGAACTCGCTTGAGCGCGCCATGGATATCGTCTGGCTGATGCGGGAACAGGTACGGCCAATGTCCACCCATTTGCCGGCGGGTGACGGGTTTCCGCCAATGGAGTGGCTTATCGAGAGCAAGCTGTCGCGCTATCACCAAAGCCTTGACCGGACAGGGCGCAACTACATGTATCGCTATGGCAGCCGCCATGGCTATCTGCCATTGCGCCAGCATGTGGCGCAAAAGCTGGCGCATCTGAACATTGACGCCAGCCCGGGGCAGATCGTGCTGACCCATGGCGCCAACATGGCGCTCAACACCATCATTTATTACTTCCTCAAGGCCGGCGACACGGTGCTGGTCGACGACCCCGGTTACTATCCGCTGTTCGGCAAACTGAAGCTGCATGGCGCCCATGTCGTGGGCGTGCCGCGCGATAAGGATGGCCCCGACGTTGCCGCCCTGGAGGAAAGACTCAAGACCACGAAGGCGCGGCTGTTTTTCACGCAATCGGTCGGTCATAACCCCACGGGATCAGACATTTCGCCGACCAAGGCGCACCGAATTCTCCAGCTCGCTGAAAAATACAAGCTGGTGATCGTGGAAAGCGACCCGCTGGCGGATTTTCACATGGCCAGCACGACACGCATCTCGGCGCTGGGCCAGTTATCCCGCACCATCTATGTCGGGACGTTCTCGAAGTCGCTGTCGCCGGCGCTGCGGGTGGGATTTCTTGCATGCAGTCCCGACCTGGCCAGCGATCTCGCGGATGTCAAAATGCTCATGCATGTCAGCACCTCGGAATACTGCGAGCGGCTGGTGGATGCGGTTCTGGCCGATGGGCAGTTCCTGCGGCATGCGGCGCGCCTGCAGGAGCGGGTCAGGCATGCCAATGCCGCAGCTGCCGCGTTTCTGGCCTCATACGGCGCTGAAATCTTTTGCGAGTCGCCGCAAAGCCTTTTTATCTGGGCGAGGTTTGCCAAGATCGAGAATGCCACGGATCTGGCAGGCGCCATGTTGAAGCGTAATATATCATTGGCGCCTGGCGGAATCTTTTCGGTGGATGGGCAGTCGTCAAAGGCCTGGTGCCGGTTCAATGTCGGCTATGTACTGGATCCACGGTTTCAGGCAGCCTTTGCCGCGGAAGTGCGGTAGTTGGATTCTTTCAGAATTACCCGCATAACGGAGCGCCCAAGAGCTCACCCGATCGGGCTGAAATTTCGCATAATTTATAAGATTTCAAATCGCCATTCCCGGCGCGTGCATCGCCCGCAAAGCCAGTAAATACAAGGGTTACAGCCAGTGCAACGCTGGCGAATTGCATGGAAATTTTCTCCCAATAAGCCCGCTTCGCCGGGTTTTTTTCTCTGTTTTTGTGGACTGCCGCCAGGGCGATATGCAAGTCGATTCCGGCCATGTCGGCCAGCATCGCAATTTCTGCTTCATCCGCTGCTTTATCTCCATTTCTAAGGCTTGAAACCCTTCCGGTGCTTACGCCTAGGGCTTGAGCGAGTTTGTAGTCGCTTGTCAAGCCCCCCTGTTGCTTTGCTGCATCAATCAGCTGTGTTTGGTTCATAAATCCTCCTTTTTTCGAACTTTACAGCATAGCTCTCATTTGACAAGGCTTCCGAACGAAAGCTACATTTCAGCAACTTCCAAACGGAAGCTATCTGAAAACCAACTTTCCTTAAGGACTAGCCATGAGTGCACCAGCAGACAACAAAAACAAAGCCCTGATTTCAGGCCGTATCGACGCAATCCGCAGCTACTCCACCCAGGGCGGCGAACGCTACGAAACCCGCGTTATTCAACCCGCAGCGGATCAGTATTCGAGCCCGTCTGCTGTCGCGATCACTTCCAAGAAACGCATCGGCGGCAAAGGCGAGGACATTAATGTTCTGGTGACTGTCGCAGGCTTCAAAGATTCGTGGACTGATAAGTCGTCTGGTGAAGTCCAGCAGACTGCCCGCAACACTCTTTACGCGGTCGAGTAATTTTCAACGGCGCTACTTCCTCGGAGGTCGCGCCGTTTGTTTTTGCAGTTGGGCTTGTCCCAGTTATCGACAACTCAAACAACGTAAAAGAATTGGTCAAGTCATGAAGTCTACAAACCAGTTGATTGAAGAATTTGAAAATCGTTTTTATGCAAAGTGCCTGCAAGGCACGAAGCTGGAAAACCATTCTCAAATTGCCGCGCTTTCGGATGCAATCGTAGCGCAAGAAAATCCGTTCAAGCCGAAGGAAATGGAACATGCAGGCCTGCGGCATGCGCGGCTGTTCCGCAATGTCGGAGTAGCAGCGAAGCTGCACTCCGTGTCGATAACGGGAAAGAAGCATTTCAACGTCGTCATGGTCACGCTCACGTATGAGCGCGACACATGGGAAGACACGCACATGGCCGGGTACATCAGTTGTGTCCGTATGTGGATGAAGCGCCGCACCGGCCAGCCCTTGCGCTACATCTGGGTCGCGGAAATGCAAAAGCGCGGCGTGATTCATTATCACGCGCTGTTCTTCATGCCGAAGGGCATAACGATGCCTAAGGCTGACAAGCAGGGCTGGTGGAAGCATGGCTCGACGAAGACTGAACGCGCCGCTGCTCCAGTGCGCTACGTCATGAAGTACGCCTCTAAATTCGATTCAAAAAACGGATTCCCGAAGGGAGCAAGAACCTATGGTGTGGGTGGCCTCGATCAAACTGCTTGTAACTCTCGCCGCTGGTTTAATTTGCCTGCGTTTATTAAGGCCCGCGCCTCTATCTCGGATAAGTGGGAACGCGCTGTGGGCGGTGGATGGCTTGAGCGGGCAACCGGCAAGGTATGGCCTAGCGAATGGGGCGTCTGCCTCGTTACCAAGCTCAAGATTTCCATCGTGCGGCTCTACGATCACGGCAGGCCGCTTGACGTTGGCGGGCCGTTTGAATGGCTCTCTGCAAAACCTCTCGCGGCTTGAGATTTCCATGATGACCATTGAACAGCTTGAAGAATACATGGCGATGCTTTTCATGGGCCAGGAGGAACTCGGCGTGCATTACGTTTTTCGTCAAGTCGAATGGGCTGAAAATGAAATTCAAAAAAAGCTGACCGCCCAAAAAAATTCGTTGATGCCAATGCCCGCCCATGGCGGGCAAGGCATGGTAGCAAGGGCAGGGGGTTGCCGATGACTGAGCAGGATATGGCCCTGTTGGGCATTGATGCCGCCAGCGTTCTACTGGTCTATTCGTGGGGGTTCGGCGCGGTGCTGTCCGCTTGGGCTACTGGTTACGGCCTCGGCGCTGCAATTGATCTGATTCGCAAGCTGTAAAGGATTCGGGGTTTTCCCGTTAGCGTTGCCGGTCGCATACCGGTTCTTTCGTAAAGGAGCCAATCATGGCATCTATCTTCGCCGCTGTTGACCTGTCCACCGTCGCCACTTTCGTCGCTGCCACTGGTGTCATCGTGATTGGTATCACGATGGCTTTCAAGGGTATCGACCTTGGCAAGCGTGGCGTTAAAAAAGCCTAAGCAGCTTTTTTCCGCAATCCGGCGCGGCGGGTAATCCGCGCTTTTCTTTTTCAACTCTGGGAGTTCAAACAATGAAAAATCATGTTCAAAAACTGATGTTGCTCGCTGGTCTGGCGACTGCATCCACTATGGCACTGGCGCAGGAAGCTCCTACTGGCTTGGCTGCGATTTTCGCCGCTGTCGATCTATCTACCGTCGCCGCCTTCGTCGCTGCTACTGGCGTTATCGTGATCGGTATCACGATGGCCTTCAAGGGCATCGACCTGGGCAAACGCGGCGTCAAGAAGGCGTAATCGTGACCGGCGCATTGGTGGCTCTGTTCTGGGCGTTAATTGCCATGATAGGCGCTGTCAGTGCGCTCGTTTTCATCTTCGCTATGGGTAGGGGGCGGTAATGTTCAAAAATCGCTTGGCGTTCGTTCTGGTGCTTCTGGTTATGCCGTTTGCCTCTGCCACTGTTTTACAGATTGATAAATCCGGAAATCTTGTTGGCAGCGTTACGGATAAAACCGCGCAAACGATTGCTGATCTTCAAGGGGCTTTGGATAAGCAATCTGGCAATGCGCAAGTCAGGTTGCCAAGCGGCGCGAAGGTGCCCGTTCCTGTCTCGACTGCGGCCAATATTTCTAAAGCGCGTATTGCTGGTGCTGCGCTTGCTTGTACTACCGTTATTGGCGCGATTTCTTGTGCTGCTACTGCTGCGGCGGTTGCGAAAGCATTGAAGGATGCCGGGGTTGGATATGGTCCATGTCCTGCCGGTTCGCAATACGCCTATGCGTTCATCTGTCGCCCTGATCCGGATTTATGCACTTCCAATTGCTTTTGGTATGACACAGTTGTTGCTGGTATTCGGGGCGCGCCCGCTAAAACTCCGCAGGCGGCTTGTGTTGCTGGTCAAGCTGCTTATAACGCTAATCCTGCTCCCGGTTCTGTTGCTAGTGGTGCTGAATACTCGGGCGGCATGTGCTGGGTGAATATGCATAAAAATGGTGTCTACAATTCGACGCCTAGTTCGCCGGTTGCGTCGTGGCCTCGTGAACCGGATATTGCTGCTCCAATCGTAGCTACGCCTGCTGATATCGAGCAGACATTACAGCAGCGCATGGACGCGGATTTTCAAGAGAATAAGCGTCTTGTTGATGCCATGAAAGCGGATCAAGCTGCCTCCGATGCGGCTGGCTTGCAACGTGATCCTGCTTTGAATCCGATCAAGTCTGATACGCCTGTGACGGTTACTGCGCCGCCAGTCACGACGCCGGAAAAAACGGTAAAAACGGAAACGATTCAAAAGCCGGATGGCTCCACCGATACGGTTCAAACCAAACAAAAAACCACGATCACGCCGACCACTTCCGGCACGACTGTTGGTGATTCAAAAACTACCTTTCCTAGTCAAACGATCACTACAACGAATATTACAAATAGCGTTACCAACATTACGACCACGAACACTACGACGGAAAACAATGAAGCACCTGAACAGGATGACCCTGAGGACAATTCTTTTACGGATAGCCAAATGCCAGCCGTTCCCGAACTTTATACGCAAAAATATCCGGAAGGAATTGCGGGGGTTTGGAACGCGAAAAAACCTAATATCTCGGGTACTCAGTTTTGGCAGGGCGTGACGCAAATGTTTCCGACCTTCGGAGCTGGCTCCTGCCCGTCGTGGTCGATGGGTTTTAACATTCTCCCAGGTGCGAATTTTGGTTCGATCGGGTTCAACGTGCCTTGCTGGATTTTTCAGGCGATCGGTTTAATTATCTTGACCACTGCTGCCTTTACGGCGCGGAAAATCATTTTCTAAGGGGCAGGGCATGGGTGCTTTTTTTACGGCGTTACTTGCAAAATTTTCTGCGTTGGCGACGTGGTTCGGCAACCTGTTTAAAGCCGTTTTTTCGTCGCTTTGGCATCTGGTCACGGATGTATTTTGCTGGATATTTGAAGGTCTCCTGACGCTGGTGCAAACGGTGCTTGATTCATTGCCGGGACCGGATTCATTTTCTTTGTTCAATCCAGCGCAGTACGTTACTGGCTTGCCGTCCGACCTGGTGAATATGATCGGCCTGATTCGTGTCGGTGAGGCGTTGGCGATCATCTTGGCGGCCATTCTCATTAAATTGACGTTGCAAATTATTCCGTTCACGCGGCTTGGTTCTTAACTTTAAAGGGGGTTCTATGGCACTTGGTTATGTGATTTTTATTGATGGTGAGCTTTGGGATTCCGCGGGCTCGTTTGAATCTTATGACGAAGCTTTCGATTATATGATTGAGAATGGAGATAACACGGACGGCAGCAATTATGAGGTCTGTGAGTTCGAATGATTAATCTTCTTCTCGGTGCTCCAGGTGGCGGCAAATCGTATGAAGCTGTTGCCTATCATGTGATTCCGGCGCTTGCTGAGGGCCGGAAAGTGATCACGAATTTACCGCTGATTCTGGATTCGTTCCCGCCGGAGCAGCGGCGCTTGCTCGACATTCGCACCAAGACGCGCAAGCCTGCGCCTGTCGTTGACTGGCAAAAAGCTGAATCGATGTTCAAGAAATTCGGTTTTGCGCATCGTGACCCAAAATTCAATGCCAATGCGTTTTCCAACGTCGAGGATTACGGTTTGCCTGTCATGGATGACCAAACCGGCATCATTCAGTTTTCCGATCCGTGGCGGCATCCTGAAACCGGGGCAGGGCCGTTGTATGTCATAGACGAATGTCACAAGGCATTGCCGAGTGTTGGGACTCCGGTCACGGTGGAAGAATGGTTCGCTGAGCATCGTCATTCGTTCTCTGACGTTCTCTTGATGACGCAAAGCCACGGCAAAATCGATAAGGCAATCAAGGAACTTGTCCAGGTTTGCTATCGGGTGCGCAAGGCTACGCATCTTGGCTTTTCGAATCGCTATATTCGCAAGGTTCTAGACGGCGTGAACGGTGCGGAAATGAATGAATCCGTCCGTGAATATGATTCTGCTTATTTCAAGTTTTACCGTTCGCATACGCAAAGTTCAAGTGCTGGTAGTGAGCTTGGCGCAAAGGACATTGTGCCGATCTGGAAGCATTGGACATTCAAGGGTGCGGCGGTGTTGTTGGCGCTCGGCGCGGTAGGGATGTATTACGCTGGTAATCCGATGAAAGTCAGAACGCCTCCTGTTGCGGCGGTAGCCGCACCGGCGCCAGGGGCGGCGGGCGCAAGGATGAGCACGCCGGCCACTGGCCCGCAGGTTACTGCTTCGGCCCCTGCTGTTCCTCAAGATCTGGATAGGCCGAAGGGGCATCCATTGGCGGGCTATGGCGTCCATGTCGCCGGTTATATTCACGGTGCTAAAAAAGACATGTATCTTTTCCAGGTATCGCAAAATGGTCAGCCTCAGTACACGTTGAACCAGGACGAAATCACGGAATCCGGTTATGTCTTGAAACGCCTGAACGATTGCATTGTTGAATTGAAATTCGATGATGTTTCTTTCTATGCCACCTGCGACGCGCCCAAAGTCGGCGTGAATCCGGGTGCTAACATGCCTGCAAAATCTACTTGAATCCCAGGGCGGCGCGAATGAATCGCGCTGCTTTCTTTGCTGTTGCTTTCACTGTCGGCAAAATAAATTCCCTTCCAAAAGCTGCCACGGCGAACCATTCGCCAGCCTTCACCAAACGGCGCAAAATCAATTTCAATTCAAGCTGGGTCCACTTCGCGGCGGTGTTGGCTTTCGCCAGGGCGCGGCGCTTCACGCGCATAAAAGCCATGTAGGGCTGATACGGGAAATGCGTCATTTGCAGTTCAAGCTGTTTCATGGTTTGGCTCCTTTTTCTGCTGACCGGCTTCCAAGATTCCCGCCCCTCGTAAGGTTTAGGATTTTCGTGCGTCTGGCAACATTCGCTGCCGCCGTTTTTCCTGAGTTCCTCGCCCACGTAACGAAAACCCGCGCATCAGGAATTTCAAGCAAGGGGAGGGTTTGTAATTTTTTTCTAGGGCGTAGCCCCCTGATTACTGGCGAAGCACAGCGCCGCGACAGCGGCATTTACAAAAAATTATGGATACCCCTTGCTTGAAATTACGCGCGGGTTATCGTGTAGTGGAATAGCGAGGTACTCAGGAAAAATGGCTGCACGTTCCGCACGTTGCGCACGAAAATCCTTAATCGCCCGCAGGGCGACTAACTACAGGCGAAGCACTGCGCCGCGAAGCGGCTTGTATTTACTGATTGGGTGTCGGTGGTTGCGCCTGGGCGTCGCGGCTGTCGTCAAGTGCTGATCTGGCATAATTGCCGAATGAACACATTTAATAAGCTGATAATTCTGGTCTGGTGTGCGCTCGGCGTGTATTGGCTTTGGCGCTGGCTTGCAGGCCGTAGGCCGTCGAGCAAGCGTTTTCCGAAGGTGGACACATATCGCGGTTATCTGTCGCGCCTGACGCTGGCTTGTTTTGGGGATCGTGCGGCGGCGAATCGGTTGATCTTGTATGAAAAGCGCCTTGATAGGTCGATCACGCTCCAGGAAGCTGGAAAACGGGCGTATGAGCGCTTGGAGCGTGACCGCAGTGGTGGTCTTAGCTGATCAGCCTTATAGCGGCCTTGTTGACTTGCTGGTTCGCTGCCATGCCTCGCGCTAGGTGCATAGATTCATAGGCGCGTGGCGTCTGTAGGCGGTACAGGGCGTCCATGTAGCGCGATTCCAGTACGATCAGGCGCAATGCCCACGCGGGGCAAGGCTTCGCGCCTGACAGCCAATCCCTGATCGTTCTGGAGTCACGGCAGCATATCTTTGCTGTCGATTCCACCGAAAATCCCCCCATGAGCCTTGCCGCCTCAAATTCCGATGCAAAACAAAATTTATTTTTACTTTTTATTTTCAGCTTAGACATTGACAAACCCGCATGCATATGTAATCCGTGAAAATAGCATGCGAATATGCGAAGTTAAGCGACGAAAAGCGCGGTATTTCCATATGGAAATTTCGCATAATTTATATTATGTAAAATTACTTGCGCAGATTTACGCCGCCCATGTCAAAAAAGCACTCTAACAGTCCTCCGACAGAAATGTATAACTCTCATCGACACAAACCTATAACTTTCGCCTCTAAAGTAATACTAGTCCGAAAAGTTATAGATTTGCGTCGCATAAAAACCTGAGACATGCTTAGTTATAGAATTTTGTCGCGCTTTACCCTGACGCAAGCTACCGCCATCTAAAAAGTCTAGCTACAAGGCTTTAAGCAATGCCCAAAGTCAGCTCCACATCGGCACAAGATCGGCAATACCATGTACGATTTCTTCATCGGACATCAGGCGACGATCACGACAATATTCCAAAGTCGTACCCGCGATAGTCTTTCGCGCCCCCAACAAATACCAAGGAAGATCGCCGCCGATATTGGCCGCTCTACAGTGAAGTTCGAAGCTGTGAGTAACCCAACCCAACGTGGCTTGACCTAGTCGTTGTGCGGAAATGAAATTCTTTTCATGTCTCGCGATCTCAGCGGCCTGCCTCAGCTGCGCCTTTGAGATTCTATTCAACTCGCTAAGGCTTAAAAATCCCTTTGGAACGCGCTTGTATATATAGCGGAAAAGAGGTTGACCACCTTCTTCAAAGGCAAGACATTTATTTTTTTCACTATGAACGAGATAGCGTTCAAGTGCTGCGAGGACTGGAGGGAGCACAACGACGGAGGCGCGGATAGGTTTGCGATTGGCTATGTGGAGCCTGCAGATTGGTGATTCGCCGTAAATGGACGGCCCGATTCGAAACGACTCACGCTGTAGCTTCAAAATCTCACCTGGTTTCAGATCGGCATAGTAAGCCAGGTAAATTGCTAAAGTTACACGGGCGCCCTGCTCATCATTGCTGACGCTAACCAGTGAGCGATTGATGTATTTCCACTCAGGCAGCGTCAAAACGCATTTCTGAAACTGATCCGCGGCCATAAGCGCCATTTCACGCTGGCGAATAGTACGTCTAGAACGAGCTGTTCCGTACCAAGGATTCCAGGGAACATATCTATGGCTAACTAACCAATCGAAAAGCAACGACACAATTTCAACGATCTGGCATGCCCTGGCAGGTGAAGGTAATCCACGAAAGGGGCGCCAATCAGGACTGTCTCGGCGGACCGTCGCATTGCTAATCCATTGGCGATAAGGCTGCGGATCTAAAAGAAAAGCTTCGAATGCACCGGCATCTTCTTCGTCTATGGAAGACAATGCCTTGCCGCGAGTGATTGTCGCCCACAATAGACATTTCTCCACTTGGTGTCGATAGAGTCGAAAGGTGTTTTCATCCTTTGCCGTAAATGCAAGCCATGCATCGATTGCCTCAAGATCATTGACGGCGCCAAGTACGCATTGACTGGAACGCAGAGCCACATGACTGCGACTGCCATCCAGCTCAGCGGGCAATTCCAGCCAATCAATCGGAGCTACGGAGAATGTTTTCTCTATCCTTACGGAAGGATGGTCTGACATAGGCATCGAATTTTGATGGGCTAAATTATGAGTAGACCGCTGTACGGCAATGGTGGTTGACATGGAGCTCGCAGTGCGGACAAGGCTCCAGGTCATCAAATCGCGGCCCAGGGCCAACGACGACCATGGCCTCCCCCTTTTGATGTACTCCTACGTTGAGCAACATCGTTATTTGAGGCAGTACCGGCGTCTTAATAGGGCTCAGAAAGGGCGCAAACTCCAGGTAAAGGGTGAGAGCATGGGCTCTATCGCGCCCATAAATATCTTCATCTTGAAGCTGCTTCGCCCTCTCCCACCAATTCGCCACCACTTCAAAGCTCGCGTGAGCGCTGGTCAAGGCAAAACCAGCCCAGGCCGTCTGGTTTGCCGTGGCCTGCCAAGGCCAATTCAAGGCTGATTCGCGTAAATGAAGTCTTGGAGCTTGGCGACGTGGCGACTGCTGAAATTGGTCGATATCTTCAAACCGAAGACGCCATAACAGCATCGCTTGTTTTCGCGGGCACAACTTACGTGACAGGTTCAGAATTTGATCTTTCCAAAAGATATCTTCATTAGTCATTCCATCGTCAATACGCGCACATGGTCCAAGTCGCCTCCGAAGGTAACGCCGTATTGATTTATAAATGCTTATTAGCCCCCGATTATCTGGAGGCGTTTCGATCAGTCGACTTTCGAGCAATATGTCTGGTACGGAACTACCAACGGTGATGGCCATCGAGCGGTCTGGCTTTGCGAGGAACGAATCTGGCAGGTCAATAGGTTCAAGGGTACGTAATACTGAAAACGTCATAATGCGTTTCATGTGTCCCAATGGTTCAGCCAGCCATCTACCGTGCCATTCCCTCTGCCCCGACCATTCAAGCGATGCGTGCTCAAGATTTCGTAGCCAGTGGTCGATAGGTTCAAATGCGTCGTAAATGCACGCCTTTTCGGAAGGCGTCGTAACCCATTCGCTTGGCTGAAACACGCCACCAAATGGATGCAAGCAGGAAGGACAACGCCAAGGCGCATCCATCGTTTCTGGCACCAATGCAAAACGCGGTGTCGCTGCAGTACAGTTTGTACAGTGAGCAAGCAGAGGTTCCGCATGGATCAGGCATTGCTGCAAACCATCGAGCTGCGCAAAAATAGTTTGATATCCGCGCTGCATGCATTTGGGGCAATAGCGAATCGCAGCATCCGAAGCCAATGCAGTAGCCCAGTACCTCGTATACTCCTCCAGGCCTCCATTGGCCACTGCAGTAGCGACTGGTCCGCTGTACGGATACTCGTGGCGAATCCAAGTCGGCGTCAGCAACGTTCTGCCATGCACCGCCATTCCAAGGCTTGAAGTCAGGTTGCGGCCGAATAACGCTTTGCAAATTTCGCCTGCGGTGAGGCAGTTTGCCCATGCAAACTTCCATAGCAAGGACAAAGGGCTTTCAAACGGATTGCGCCATTCGTCACGCCAAGCGGCATCGTTAGGTTGACCTGTAATCATTTGGGCGCGCCTCACGAAAGATCGATGCATTTACGGGCAGCTGTAGGTCCGCGTCATAGGTCACTCCCAGGGATAAGGCAAAACAGGACGCCGCGACAGCCTGGCGCCAATCCGCATCAGTGCCTGTCAATCCAGTATGGTCGACACCGATATGGGTAACAAAGAAGCTGCGAATACAAGCCGCGACCCAGTGCATGCCTACTTGTTTTAGCCCTCCGTGTTCACGCGCGGCGTGCTCGAATTGCGCCCATAAGCGCCCTGCTTCCTTGGAAAGCCGCCAGCCGCCTTGAAAAGCGGCCGGCAAAAAATATTCGGAATAACAAATACCGCTTCCTTCCGGATATTCCGACATCTCGACATCGTCATAACACTCCATCGTTTCAACAAGGTCAGAAAGCGAGGTCAGGCCTTTAAATTCGAACTGCTGCATCATGAAACGTCCGATTAGATCGGTCCGCTTCGATTGCAAAAGCACGGTGCGGATCGACGCAAGCTCTGTTTGTCCGAAAAGCAGTGCAATCACGCGGACGTCGTTGAGCGCAAGGTCATTTGATAGATCGCGCAGGCAAGAAAATTCTGCTTCTGCCCAGTTTTGTGCTTCATCGATAAACAGGACGATTCTGTCGCTATTACGGGCCTGGCTCAGCGTCCAAAGATAATTAATCAAGCGAGAACGTCGTGCAGAGACCTTCCCCACGCCAGAAAAGGAATGCTTACAGTTTTCCAAGATTTCGGTATAGAAGGCGACTTCAGAGAAGCGAGCGTGTCCTTTGGCACTGATGATGATCACAGGAACTTGGGGGAATGTGGCGCAAACCTGTTTGGTGAGCACCTGAATTGCAAAAGTCTTTCCAAATCTTGGATGGGCAATGAAAGAGGAACCGGGGTCACGCTGGTAGATGGTTCGTTCGATTACATCGAACACGGCCTTGACTGGCGGCGTCGGTAGACGCGCTCTATCGCGAATGACTGGATGCTCATCAAAAACTCGGCTCAGCACGGGCTTTGCCTCTGACCTATTCGTACTTCCCTGCGTTTTTGCCATTTGCGTCGGAGTCTCCATTCTTGGGCCTTAAGATTCATTTTTAAGCCTAAGAGTTAATGGCTTTCCAGCGGGGGCGTTGGATCAACGGTGCAGGGAGTTTTTCTGGGGCGCTGACCATATCGATTGCCCTCGCCGGCTCCATCGCTTTGACTTCCTCTAGCGATTTCCCTGTGCTGTGGGCGGTATGGGCAAGTTTTGTCCCAGCACGGGATACTTTGAGTCGATTCTTTTCCGTTTGTTTGAGAGCGGCTCCCGCGTAGTACGCCAGCATTTTTTGAACGGGATCGGAGCCAGGTAAATTGAGGAGTTCACCGGCATCGTCCAATGCATTAAACTGCTTGCGCAGCTCGCGTGAATGCTTGCAACGTCCCCACACGCCTTGGGCGCGTAGCGTGCCCAGGGATTCGCCGGTCACAAGGTAGACGTCGATCGTACTCAAGTCGCTTTCACGAATATGAAGCCGGATCTGCTTGCCAATCATGCTCATTGCATTGGCCAACACGGGACTGGTATAGCGCACCCGGTCGACCTCGATATAAGGCCGGCGCCCCGCTGCTTTATTGCCTCTTACAAACCGCGTTTCAATTGCGATCCCAAGTTCGGGTTGGGCTGCACTAGGCGGTGGTAGTGAGCGTGGTAGAAATTGAGATGCGGCTTCATGGTATTTATCCCGCAATACGCTAAGCGGACTGCGATTTCCGAGGGCCGCATGCGGTGTAACGTTGTAATTCGCAAGCGTAATATCGATCAAGTCGAGAAGGTGCTCCCAGTCGATTCCCAGATCGATTGCCTTTCTTACAGGGTCGTCACGTTTCGGATCTGCGGGGGATGAGCCTGTCGATGATGGCAGGCGGCTAAAACCGTATGCTTCTAAGGTTGCCATCAGTCGTTCCAATGCCCCCCGGTGTTCCCAGTGGCCAACTGGCCCGAAATTCAGGAAGCATCCGATACGCCGACGGGCACGTTCTGCCACCGCCTTGGCATAGTGTGGTGCCGCATTATCAACCATCAGGGTTGCCCATCCGCGCCCGGCGAGTTCTGGAAACACTCCGGACGGCAGCCCCGCCCCAGGCAGATACTCCATCCCAGGAATGCTCGGTTTTCTCGCACTCCATTTGGACATGGCCGAAATCAGTGCATTCTCAATGACGGCCGCATTGCATTCAGTTCGGATACCAACGCTGTAGCCGAGAATTGCTGCGCAATCCCCTTCCAACACTGGCACGATCCAAAGTCGCTCGATGGCGACCCTCTTCGAACCGGCAGGGCCATTCACTTGCACGGTGCCAAAACAATGGAGCTTGTGAGCATCAAGTCCCACAAGATCGTATGGCGCCATAGAGTAGATATGCTTGCTGTATCCAGTGCCAGTAGCCAGGCGCTTAATTGCATCTTTTCCATAACGCGACGCAGTACTCTCAACCAAATTCTGGCTTGCTACTTTGTGCATGAATCGCTCCAATGAGCGACGTCCAAGTGACTTTGAATTGAACGGATAGTTGCTGCTGGAAATGCCGGCAGACTCGCAAAGTGTAATGAATACCTTATGCAGTGACTTGGCTGAAATCCTTGCTTCATGCACTTCTCCCCTACGCTTGAGAATCATCGCCTCTAGCCTAGCTCGAATCTCCGGGTGATCGCCAAGGAACGCATCAAACGCACCAGCAAACCCCTTGCTGTTTCCATCTCTTCCTTCGGGCAGATCGGCATGTCTTGTATAGCCAACGCTTCGCTTTCCCTTGATGAGTGCGTGCCACCCCATGAGTTCGCCGTCGGGCATTCGCCTGACACATCGATTCAGGTGATGGATTAAGGACGCCTTTGAAATGCCTGCACTGGCGGCCGCCTCATGTAGCCGTCCCGTTGCCAAGTATGCTTCGAGTGCCGCCTTTAATTGAAGAAAGCGCTCGCACCTAGTGGGTTCAAGAGCCGACGCGTCGACTTCGCGCCAGGTCGAGGTATCAGATAGTTCCGGAGGCAATGTTCGGAATGTCCAGTGCGATTTCGTGTTCATCATGCCCCTCCCGCTCTCGTCAAGACAGTTCTATTCGAAAGCGGATTGGTATCGAGATCGGAGAGGCAGTCGCCAGACTGAACGCTGCGCAGTGCAGCTGCCATAAACAGCGGGAAGGCGGCATCGCCAACGTAGAGTGCAAGATCACCCAAGGTCACTGTTTCATGGATGTGCAAATACCCCGCTAGATCTGTACGTTGTAGTGCCAATGGATAGTCGCGCGCGGCGGCCATCCATGCGATCGCCCGGCGCCAGTTGGCCAACTTCAACGGATTAGCATGCAACTCCACTTCGGTCCAGCGCGTGTACGCGACCTTAGCAACGCGAGTCGCCTCAAGCTGCGCACGGTGCTGACGCTCCGTTCGTGACCGGGACGCATCAAGTGGCTTGACCTCGCGCCATTCGATTGCGCCATCATGATAGGTTACGACTGCATCTAAGATAGTTTGATAGTGAGTACCATCGTCAAATACACCTGCTACTGGTGCGGGAGAAAAATCAATATTCTTGATTCGTACGTCAGATTCGGACAAGACGAAATGATCCCATTCCAGATCGCCTCGCAATACCCAGTCGGAATTAGTTCTTGGGCTGTAGACATACCAAAGGTTGCTTTCATGGTGCGCTCGCTGGCCATAGGCGGACGCGAGCTTACCGCGGAATCGGGTTCCAAGCCGACCTTTGCCTGGAGGTTTTTCGGTCACAGCCATTGTCTCGACCTTGAATCGTCATTTGCATAATCACATTTAGATGAGAAGTCGAACCGCCGATTCCATCTTTGATTTTCTACAAGAGAGGAGAAGATTGAACAATACTTGCCGACTTGCTACGTCGTAGCTCAACCCGAATCCCCCTCTCGCGCTTGGCACTTGTTGCAACCGTAACCTGCAAAAAACAGCGGCGTGTTCCTTTTGCGTTGCCTCCATCAACGTCGGCACTTGCGACTGACAGCTACAGATTATTGGCGAGGCCGTATTCCTTATGGCGACGGGCCGTCAGAGTCATTCGATGGCGCATCGTCAGGGTCTGGTGCCAGAGCCGTAGGAATTGGCCGGGAGGCACTAAACGCGTTGAATACGGCGGACTCCGCGCCAAGAATGCGCTGCAGCTTAAGGAAGTGTCTCTGATTCAAGGTGCTGTTATTGCTGACGCAATTCACAACCTCCAACAATTGGGACGGAGTAAGGGTCGTAAGGGCGTTATCAGAAACACCGTATAGCAGGACCAAGACGCCGTTGCGCAGGTCTCCCGGGCACCTAATGGCGCCTTGCATCCTGCCGATCAGATCTGTGATATCCCCTGCGCTATCATTTTCAAGCCAATCCAGCAGCGTCTCGTGGTCTAAGATCGAGGGATGCGTGCCAGGCAGCTCCCGTGGCGTGGCTCGCTTGATTTGGCTGAGCGTGATCTCGGGCCAATTAGACGCACGTGGTAATTTGTTGTACTCCAAGTTTGGGACTTGATTGTAGGCATACGCGATTGGCACACCCAAATCTTCGAACCTAACGTTGTGGTCAAATTGCACCTCGTCAAATTCTTTGAGAATATTGTATTGGCACTCACGCTCCTTAATCTCCAGCAAAATAGTCTGAGCGTTATCGAGCATGCCGATCAGGTCACCGCAATACTGACGCATTCGATCGCCTTGCTGGTTGGCGAACGGAGGGAACTGACGGAACTGTGGGCGGCCGCCAGTGCTGCAATACACTTCCAATGCTCCCGTTATTGCTGCCTGAACCCAATTCTCTCTTCCTAATCTACGTGGCACACAAGTTCCTTTTTCTTCATAAATGGCCTAAGTCTGCTGACACTGCGTTGCGGTTGTCTCGCGCCGTATTGGCTGCGCCTAAGTATCGCTAACCCATATTACCTTCCCGTCACGGACCCAAAAATGCGATCTGCACCCGGTTTCTCTCCACACCGAGGGAGAAAGTGTTGGGCGTCCACGATGATCGATTTTGATATCCCAGCGCGGCTTAACGTTAGGGAGTATTAGCAATTCGATCACATCACCGCAACCGCAAGGGCAGCGAAATCCCACTGACCAGTTCTCTCCGTCGTCCTGGAGGAGTATCAAATCCCGCTTCGGCATCGCAGATGGCAAGGTGTCTCCTTCACGGATAAGCACCTTGCGTCGGGGAGAAAACCACTCCTGTACCGCCTCAAACCAATTGGCGAGCCATGTCCACATCGTCAATCTCCTAGCCTTCGAGTGAAGGAAGTCCGAGCAGCGGGCGTTTAATTCCGCGGCCCAAAGTTAAATTCTTCGCCTTGGCAAAGTCTGTCTCCGGGGCGTACTCCTCTTCGCACGCCGCCAGGCTGAATAGCGTTCTGGCGCGGAGGGCGTTAGGGTCATGACGGAACTGGAAAGCTCGCGCAATAAATTCCATCACACACGCGCTTGCGGCCCGCATGTTCAGCGATATCACCGATGGTGCTTCCTCATGAGAGCCTGGCATGTACCCTTCCCCGACCCGCGCAGCATGAACAGCTGCGTCTGCCCGTGCCAAATATTCGGCTGCCACGGAACTGGGCGTGAAGACCCCGCGATCTGCCAGCGTACTGCCTCCAGGCCAGACATAGTCAATCCTGCCCGCGACCTCCAGGATAGAAAACAAATCGGGACCACGCTGGCGTACCGGGATGGTGACGCCGACGTCGAACAGCGGCTGCAGGAAGGCACTCGCCATCAGGTCGCAGATTTGTCGGCCTTCATGGCTGTCGACGCAACAGAAGACCACATCGGCCATCGCCGCTTCCAGAATCGCGTCGCGGCAGCCAATCCCTGTCGGTATGGCTTTGACTGAAACTTGCGAGCGGCAGGACTGAATGGCCTCGGAGATGACATCGACCTTCAGACGGCGTGTTTGCGCGTCATGCAGTGTCGAGTTCAGAATGCGGTTGAGGTTCTTCTTCTCCATGCGGTCGTAGTCGATCAGTATGACTTCGCCGAATCCCAGTCGGGCCACCTGTTCGGCCACGATGCTGCCGGTACCGGAGGTGCCCACGACACATACCGACAACCGGCCCAGTTCATCGCTCATCGCATCGGAAAAGGCCATCGGCCGGCTGGTGGTTGTTGGCACGAACCGATCAGGAACCCAGAAGAAGCGCAGATCGTCACCGTAAACACCGACCATGTCGACGGCCATCGCACGATAATGTTCGTCGTACAGCTGGGCACGCATGGCGCCGTCTTCCAGCATGATGGCGCTGCCGTGCCAGATTGTATCCTTGTGGCGTTTAGCGCGCCCGGCAAAGATGGCCGGCATGACCTGGGCGTCAGATTCACGGTCCGCTTGGGAAAACGCAAAGAGGCCGCCGGGGTGCGAATGCAGCAGGATGATCGACAAGTCGTCCTGGTCAGCCAGCCCCAGCGCCTGCTCGACGTAGTCGCCAGGCCAGCTCAGAAAATCTTGATGCCGCTCGCAGTCCTCATGCGAGACCAGGAGATACTCCTGGACCAGCAGCTTGATGCGCGTGCCCACAACACGGGAGCAAAGCAGTATTGCTGCGGCCTCCTTGCCGTCACCGGGGAACAGGTGTGCCTTAACCGCAGCATGCTGCGGAGCTGAAAAGGCCAGGCTAGCGTGCCGGATCATTCCGCCACCTCACGCAGCAGAGATTCTTCTACCAGACCCAGATGGGTGATAACGGAGTCGTCGGCTGACGACCACACCCTGTTCTCCCGATGGCGCGACCAACGCTGGAACGTCTCACCGAAGATGGGTTGCTGCGCCTCTGTCTGCGGTATTTGCGTGCCGGTCTGCAGGACGGCTGCCGGCGCACAGTAAAACATATCGAGTTCAGCCGACGGGTAAAGCAAAGGAATCTCGATCGCGAGGGCGATGTGAGACTGCTGGTAGCCCCTTGGCAGCCGGTAGTCATGCAACAGCAGCCAGCGACGCTCACCGTCGATAGCCGTCTCCCAGCGGTATGGCGCCGCGTCGAGAAACTTCTCGTCCTTTTCGAGCAAGGAGAACTGACGGTGCGGGCAAGGACCTTCGCCATTGTTGATGACTTTGGGCATGACTCGCAGGCGCTCAATTCCGGGCATAGTCAGATCGATGACGGTATTCAGATCGACCTGTTCTTTTGGCCGTCCTTTCACCTTCAGAATGAACGTCCACGGCAGGTCTGGGTTAATGCTTGCAAGTTCCAGCGCGTGGCGAACCGTGATCGTCGGCGCTGGCGAGCTGATCTCTACACCCTGCACGTCCAGTTCCCACGCCAGCAGCTTCGTGTAGAAGCGTTCAACACCTTCGCCCGATAGGTTGACGCTCTGGCCCGGTGCGATCAGTCGGTCCGTTTCGTCCCTGCGCTCCATCCAGAGCTGCGTATGCGCCGGTTCGTTGGCCAGCAGGCGCAAAATGGTTTCGGGAACTGTAGCGCCCCACGGGTACTTGTTGTCATTGAGTACGAAATAGAACAGCCGGTCGGTGCGGAAAGCGTAGAAGTTGCTTTCCGAGGGATCCAGCCTAGCTACCTCCTCCGGCGCGATTTCCTCCAAGATGTGGCCAGACAGCAGCTGGAGCAGTACGAAATCGACCGTTGGATGGCACTGCGCCGCGTTCAGGATCTGGCGGCCGGTTGGTGTGATGTCCGACAATACGGCGCTTTCGCCGTTCGCCAAGACAAGCGACTGGGCAGCGTTCGCTGGATCATGCTTTATCTGAATCTGAATAAATTTGCTATTATTCATTTTACTTACCTCAACAGTAAATGGATTGATCGAGGGCAGCTTTGCCAATCTGTGCAAAACCTCCCCACCTGATGAGATAGTCTGAGCTGGGCGCAAATCTGGACACGTCCGGATCCAAAATTACTTTTTGAGAGCTGGCCACAAATTTTTGTCCGAATTCCGGCCGTGCCCAGACTAGCTATACAGGGTATGAATTGACGCACCCACTTTATGGAGAGGCGGGTCTTGACGGAACAAAACGATATCTATGCGACCCAAGACGAAGTGTTTGAGGCGCTCGCAGGCTTAACGCCGGACGAGTGTCGTCAGCTGGACTACCAAGGCAGGAGGTTGGCATTCGGAACCATTTATGCGACAGGCCAGGCACTTTTCAGCGAAGCTGTCGCGCGCGCGGTTGATTTGCGGCGCAGATGGTGCCCGTCAAGCATATCGTTCATGACGTTCTTGCGTAACTCCATGGGCAGTATCGCTTCCAATGACCGAAAAGGCTTTCACGCCAAGCACATCGCCAACGTTTCGGCCCTCGCCGTAGGTAATGACGAAGTCGACGATGACGCGTTTCTCAGTTCTTTTGGCACTTTACCGAAGAACAGTATTGAAGACGTGTTGGAGCAAGCCGAGGAGCACGCAGCGATGTTGAGGGATTACGATGCGCTGTTTGCCTACTTCGCCGACGATGAAGAGGTCTGGATGATTCTGGTGGCGATGGAACAGGAGTTAATTGGTGCGGAAATCAAGGACTATTGTAAGCTCGATGACGCCCAGTATCTCGCGGCACGGAAACGGCTAAAGCGAGGGGCTGCGAAGTTGAAAAGCCAAAGGACAGGATAATGAGCAACCACGATACGAAGCGTCTGGCGATGGCGCAGGCATTGCGGTCCGCATTTCGCGCAGAAATATTGGAAGAAACACCGACCAGCGAGGAAATTTCCCAAATGCTGGTCGACAATGGTGAGGATCCGGATGCCGTCGCCCGACAATATCAAAATCTAGTGGCGGAAAAGATTCGAGCCGCCAAGAAAGAAAGAATGCTTGGATTCAGACGCCAAAGTACGACAAGTGCGGGTTTTGCCTTGCGAGGCGCCGCGCCGACGAAATCGGCACCGTTACCAGATATTGACGTCATGCGTTCGCGGATAAAAGCCCTGAGTACTACACCAGAATTTGATAACAGCAGTCTTGCGATCGCTTATCGAAACGGGACCAAGCAGTCTGATAGTGACATCAGTTCGCTATACCAGGATCTTCTCGACTTAGGTGTCATCAAGGATGATCCTGAAATTTAACGAGAACCTGCTTTCACCGGGAGAAAAGTTGCTGTGGGAGTATGGCATTGTCACGCCGGACGAAATTGATCTGGAAGCGATTGCCGCAGACCGTGGACTTTCTATCAGGCGCCGCCCTCTCGACGGTGCGGATGCGCGGCTGGTCGCAACAGCAACTGCCGGGATCATCACCGTGAACGCCTCCACGAGCGAAAAGCGGCAACGATTTTCTATTGGACATGAGCTGGGTCACTGGGAACGTGATCGAAAACATGGACTCATCAATCTATGCTCTAAATCCGACCTGGCTCAGCACAACCAGATCGCAAAAAATAGCGAGGCCGAAGCCAACATATTCAGCGCGGACCTCATCCTTCCGCCTTACCTGGTTTCGACAAGGACGGAAGGTAAAGAAGCATCCATCGACCTCATTCTGAACGTGGCAGAGGAATTTCGTACCAGCCGTGAAGCCACTGGCATCCGGATTGCCAGACTCGTCCGCTCGCCTGCGATGATCATGATGTTTAGCCAGCATGGGCGCAAATGGGCCATTAAGAACTCAGCATGGCCTCATTACGTCAACCCGGTTGGCGTCGTACATCACGACAGCCCATCAATGGATCTGCTCTTCAGAGGCGCAAACGGGGCGAAAACGCGGGATCAAAAGGAGCCCGCGCTGCGTTGGCTTATTGGTGAAAACCTGCGAATGGTCGATGTCAAAGTGCAGTCAGTAAAACTTGCCAGCAATGACATCCTGTCTATTGTGCGGCTATGAGCGAGCTTAGTGAATCGTGATGGTCAGTCCAGGTCGTAGTGGTATTAACTCTGCCCTCCTTGGCCAGTGGCCTGAATTCGCACCTCTTGGCGGATATCCAGAGGCAGCAGCGTCTGGTAGCGCTGACGGATATTATTGTAGATCCCCGGTGTGTTTTCGACAGACACAGTGACGATCATGGCGTAAGGCAGCGGCGGCAAGGTGCTGTTATCAACGGCCTGCCCATCCTCGCGAGCACCGTAAGTGATATCGAACAGCGGGTCATTGAGCGTGGTTGCGTTGAAATCGTGCTCATGGCGTAGCGTTGTTTCCCATTTGTGTTCGCCTACGCGTGCTTCGAGTTCGGTCGTGTACATTTTCGAGGTGCTGAAGAAGGACATGGTGGTGCTGACATTTTTTTTCGGCCGCAGCAGCACCGTTAGACCTGCCCGCGTATAGTTCACAGCATGCTCTGGATCGGTGTGGCTGGCAAAACACAGGGTGGCACGCAGCGTCACGCGGCCGTTGAGCGCAATGGTCGGGAACGGGATGAGTGCACGCATGTTCTGACCCGCCTTCAGCGTTCCCTGATAAATTACGCGCACCTCGTTATCCGGGCATTGCAGCACCTCGTCCACAGTTTGCGGGAAGCGTCCGTGCCCGACTTCGCTCATGGCCATTTCAGGATCACGGCTGGCGTGATGGTTCATCAGCGCGCGCAAGGCCAGCATATTAAGTGGGGAAGTGAGCGAAGCCTTGATGCCGATAGCTGTGTGCATGGTCGCTGGAGCACTGTAGCTCGTGCCCTGCACTTCCATCAATTGCCCTGCGAGGGCGTTATAAACAATAAATGGCTCGGCATCGGAACCGCCGAAACTCAGTCCATCAGGTTTGACGAGACCTGGACTGCGCCCTGGACCGAACGAGCTGTACGGGGCGCGCTGCCACTTATCGGCGGCGCTATCGCAGGCTCCAACAGCGAGCGCATTGACCATGTCCGATGGTGGCTGAACACGCGACATCGGCCATGGCTTGTCGCCATCATTGCCCACTGCCACGGTCGCGAACGTGCTACCCGATGCAAGGTGCTTGTCGATCAGCGCTGTCCAGGGATGGACCTCGTCGTCTTCCATCGGCATGTAGGGGCCAAGACTGAAATTGACGAAATCGAGTGGCTGCGTTTTGAGGACCGTGTCGATATTTTTCAGGACGCTGTACAGATCCACATCCTGCACGCCCTGATCCTCGGTGACGCCGGGGCTGATGCAGCGGTAGTGGCGCACATTTGCATAGGGGCGCGCAAACGGTGCGGTCTTGTTCAGCGGACCGAACAGTACTGTGCTGGTGACACCGTTGCCGTGCCCCAAGCACTCGGCTGTTGTATTGTGTGTGCCTGGCAAGATAATCTCGTTCACCCAAGGCGCCAGGCTGGAGTGACCGACGCCCGCATCAAAGATGCCCACCTTCAGGCTCTGGTCAATTGCAGGCTGGATAGGAAGCGCAGTGCCAGGCGCCCCGATGGCGCGCATTGGCTTGCCGCCCATGCGAAGCGATGGCATCGCCCGTACCACGCGCACGAATTGGAACAGTCCCAGCACATCCACCTTTTCGGCAGCGAGGTGGACTGGCATGAAAGTCAGGCCCGAGACGATCAACATGCGCTTTGTATCCGCTTTGCCGCCCAGGGTGGCGACGTAAGCGACAAAGGAGCCGACGATATCCTGATCTTCTTCGGCGGCATGCAGCACGACTTCGAGCCGTGCCTCGCCGTGTGCGTCATGGCCGAGAAAATTCTTTTCGGTGGCCGCGAAAGGACTGATCAGCTCCAGACGGCATAGTGCCTGCTGGTGTACCTTGGCGGTATTGTGGGAGCGCAGGAACAATCCAAGATGGTCGAAATCCTGATCGCTCCCCGCAACAAACAGCACCGCAGTGTGGGTTGGTTCAGGCTCCTTCTTCGCGCGGGTTTCCTTGCGCGGCGTAACGGTGGTAGCGCGGCTGCCGATGCAACGCAGCCCTGTGGAGGCAAACAGCGTGCTAGGGTGATGGCTTTTTGCCAAAAACGTCGGGTGCAGGGTTATCCTCGCAACATTCTGATCTCGCGGCTTGGCGATCGCCGGCACTGCGGCGTTAGCCTGGCGTAGCGCCGTCAACTGCGCGCCCAGCCAAGGCCGTTGCTCATCGATGCCATAGGGGTATTTCTTCTCGCCCGAACCGCGTTTGAGTGCGTGTCCATGGGTGAGGGTTTCACCATAGCCCAGAATGATGTTCGTACCCTGCATATTATTATTCTCCTAGGTAACGCTTGATGACACTGCTAACGGTGGGATGGGTTTTGCCAAAATGCGCGGCGATTTCCCGCCTCGAATATCCTTCAAGGTGCATCAATAACATTTCGCCGTCGAGTGGCTTGGCCATATGGCCGCGGCTGGTACAGGAGTGCACAGCCAGCTTGAAAAGCTGTGGCTGCAACTCGGTCTTTTCGAGCAAGGCGCGCTTGCGTGCGGACAGCACCAGCGCCGCAATGGCGCTAAACGACTCCCCTTCCAGTAGCTTGGCCAGAGATTGCCGGAAGGCGTCGGTAATGGGCATATCATGCAGGTACTGCTCAATCAACGGGGCATCCGGTTTTTCAAAGTTGATGACGACGTCAAAGCGACGCCATACGGCAGGATCGAGCAGTTCGCCGTGATTGGTTGCCGCCACTAGCATTGAATTGGCTGGCCAGTCATCGAGGGCCTGAAGCAGGACATTGACTAGACGCTTGAGTTCACCGACATCGCTGCCGTCATCACGCCTTTTGGCGATCGCGTCGAATTCATCAAGCAGTAACACGCAGGGGCGCGAGATCGCGTGATCAAATACGGCCTTCAAGTTGCTACCGGTTTTGCCCAGATAGCTGCTCATGACGGTCGCCAGGTTTAGAGTCAGCAGCGGGAGCTTCAGCTCTTGGGCGAGCCAATGCGCTGCCAGGGTCTTGCCTGTGCCAGGAAGTCCACAAAAGAGCAGCATGTGTGCCGGCGCCAACCCTTCCTTTAGAAGCAGGTCTATGCTGGCCCATTCCTTGAGGCAGGCATCGAGTACGGCCTTGATTTTTTCAGCTAGAACCGGCTTTTTGTCCAGAATGACCGGAGACAGGACTTCGACTAGCTGCATGCGCGAATCGATATCGACCGGCGTCGGCGTGAACGAGTCAGTGCCTCGGAGCGCGCTGCCATTAGGCAGCATCGCCGACAATTCTTGGGCCAGCTCCAGGTCGACGTGCTTTAATTTCGCAACCAAGCGACCGACGGAAAGCGCAAATGCGCTGGGAGAGTCGGTCAAGCCAGATTGGATAACCTTGGCGAGTTCTTTTTTAGGAAAATTTTCCACTAAACACTTTACAAAACAATAGCTTAAGATAAATGGTAAATTATGACATGTGTATTTTAATTTAAATTAACCACATTGGTAAAGTGAATAGTTCGCGTACCACCTCCTTTGTGTTCATTCACGGGGTCGGGAATTTAAGCCAGGCGTTACCAAGGTCGCACGGATAGTAAGCTCCAGTGTCCGGGTTGTAGATCGAATAGAACGCTTCAGGTCGCTGCTTGAAATTGTGCGCCTTGACCAGATTGTCGTTGTTCCAGTCACTGCGAGGGTCGCCATCGGGGTTGGAGTATGCAGACGTGTCCTTGTTTGTGCTGGCAAACGAAAAGCCCTTGTTCGCATAGCACAGCACGTATTCATGAGTTCAGTGGGAGGCGCGAGATCTTCGTCCTTCCACTAATTTCTTGGATCAGGAAGGCAATAGCCCTTCCTCAGGCGCTCTAAATAATCATACGAGTTGTCTGAATATTGCACGCATGGCGCTAACTTCTCGAAAAGTTATATATTTGTGTCGCAACTAATTTTGGTCATCGAATAGTTACAAATTTCTGTCGCTAAGCCAAATGGTTATAAATTTGTGTCACTGAAAACCGACAGAAATCTATAACTTCCAGGGTTGCCGTGACGCTAACATGGGCCTTCGCGGCGGTTCAAGAGTTATAGATTTCTGTCGGCCGACTCTAACGTAATCTATGCTGGAAATTAACCTAAGGATGCGTTGGAATGCCAAAAGCTCCAATTCCGGAATTCCCCCGCACCATTACGTGATCAAAAGCTGCTTACTTCTCGTCATATGCCCTTTGCAGTACGGCGATATCAAATTTCTGCATCTTGAGAAATGCCTGGGTAACTCTGGCCACTCTTTCGGAATCCTGATCCGTCATCATTTTTTCCACGAGAGACCATACTTGTCCTTGAGCCAGCCGCACTATTCGGCCTCTGGGACCGCAGAGAGTTTTTCCCAGTAGTAGTCTATTTCTTCTTGCGTGTCGCAATTCACCATGAAGGAAATGGACTCATTGAACTTGAATAACGGTCCGGCACTGATCGCCATGAACGTTTGATCAGTGCCATCGTGCTTCTCCTTTGAGTGCCAAACTACTACTTATTCAGATAGTGTTTTTCCAGGAATTCGGATCTGAAATTTTGTGGCGGAGTCGGAATATCTGGCCGCCCTTCCGGCGTAAAGTCCATGAGATTCCAGTATGGCCATACCGTGTCGACATGATTTGCCGATAATTCAGTGCCCCAGAAATGGAAAATCTTTCCATCCTGCTTCCTGAATACATGCATCATTGGCAATTGCATATCATCAGAGTCTCCCTGGCATTTGTAATCGGCTTGAAAGGGTGAGTTCGATCCGGAAACCAGTGCAATCTGTGACCATCCACGTTGTTTTGCCCATGCATTGATTCGATCAGCAGGGGCTTTGGCGATTGCGACAAACGCGGCGTGTTGTGTGACCTGATACCAAGTGCGATCAAATCCATCGACCAGTGACGTACAGGAAGGACAGGGATGGTCCCAGTTCGGACCGTACATAAATGAGTAAAGCAGCAGGGTATTTTTGTCCGCAAATAGCTCGGAGAATTTTACACTCTGCCCTACTTTCCCATCGTTGGCCCATTCGAAGGCGTAGTCCTCTTTCAACTGCCCGCCGAGGGGAAGATTGCGGCGTCTTTCTGCCACAGATTTTACTTTGTCGACCAACTCTTGTTCGTCTTTAAGCAATAAGTCTCGCGCATCGCGATACTCTCGGCTTTCGTTTGGATACCGTAGTTCAGTCATGTTCAGCTCCTCATTGAAACTTCAGTCTATTCAGCAATTCGGGCGCCTGGTATCGAACCGTCCTCGGGTAATGCTACGCCGATAGCCAGGCCGTGGCACGATTGATCTATTCTGATCATTGTCACTGGCCTAAATTCGCCCCTATAATTGCACTCCATTATCTAACCAGATCGCCTATTCACATTTGTGCATAGGCCAAGGCCAAGCGGCTGAAAAACATGATTGATCCAGCCGACGACGGTATTACCTTGCCCCTGCCAGTGACTGCGCCCTGCCCGCACAGCGTCCGCTATGCCGGCGACGATGGCATGTTCACCGCGCATCTGATTCAAGACCTGATGGGCGACTGGTTCATCATGCGATCGTGGGGGCAAGCCAGGAGACTGGTGGCCAGCGTCGACGAAGGGATAGTCGAACTGGCCAGAATTTCCAGGACCCTCGAGAAAAAAGGCTGCAGGCCTATACCGCTGCTGCAGTCCGGTCTCTTTGCTTAGCACCTGCAGCAACGGCCATTCTCAAAACACCAGCGTTTGCCAGCCCTGGCGCGTGCCGCGCTCCAGAAATGCCACGGCGCCACTCATGCCCGAGCATTGCGATGCCAATGCCTCGCTCGTGCAATCCAGCGCATGCAAGGATTGGCTGCATGCGCAGATTTTGACACCCATGTCCGCGCTTGCCTTCAGAGCAAGATTTTTGTTAGCAATTGTTTCCGATGTTTCAATCTTCCGCCGAACGGCAAATAATGTAGCGAAGCGGCCGCATGCAGCCGCTTCGCCGGCTTGTGCAGACTACCGAAATCCGAACACCATGGCGCTGTCGCGCCTCGGCCTCCAACCATTAACCGGAACCCCTGACATGCCCCGCATCTTGCGATATTCCCCGCTGTTCGCCCTTCTCTTATTGAGCGCCTGCGTCTCGACGCCAACGGGTCCGAGTGTGATGGTATTGCCAGGTTCGGACAAAAATTTCGAGCAGTTCCAGGTGGACGATGGCTCGTGCCGCCAATTTGCGCACTACCAGCTTGGCGGTTCGACTGCCGATCAGGCCGGCATCGATAGCGGCGTTCGCAGCGCGGCCCTGGGCACCGTGCTGGGAGCAGCCGCAGGGGCAGCAATGAATGGCAGCAGAGGCGCCAGTGCCGGCGCAGGCGTTGGCTTGCTGTTTGGCGGCCTGTCGGGTGCCGGTGCCGCCAACAGTTCCGGCAATAACGTACAACGGCGCTATGACCACGCCTATCAGCAATGCATGTATGCCAAAGGCCACCGGATCCCGGTGTCGGGACGTTTTGGATCAGAAATGCACAATGAATTGCAAGCGCCGGCCAGCAGCTATGCGGTCCCGCCACCCAATACACCGCCGCCGTCGCGCTATTGAGTCAGGCGCGTTAACTGTGCCCGGCGTCGGAATCGCTGGCCGCCGGAGCAAAACGTTCGAGGACATGGCTGCTCATCCCCTTGGCCAGTTCTTCCTCCCCAAAAAATACGGTGCCGATGTCGTCCTTGCGCAGCATCTGCGACTCTTCCTCGCTGTGCGTTCGCAAAACGATCTCGATGCCGGGATTGAGGGTGCGCGCCGTGTCGGCCATCTGCCGCACATTGAGCGGATCAGGTGTTGCCACCACGAGCATTGCTGCCTGTGCGATGTGAGCCTGGATCAGCACCGCCGGATCGGCGGCATTGCCCGACACTGCGACCACGCCCTGCTTGCGCAGGCTTTCAACCAGCTCGCGATTCTGTTCGGCCACCACATAGGGGATGCCGCGCGCAAGCAGTTCGCTGGCGATGCGCTTGCCGACACGGCCATAGCCCACCAGCACCACCTGCCCTTGCAGGTACTTGCGCTCCGTCGTCATCGGCAGCGCCGCGTAGGGGTCGCCCCGCTGTTCCAGGTGCCGCGCCAGTGCCGAGCGGGAGAGAATCCAGCGCCGCAATGGCTCGATCGCCGAAAACAGCAAGGGGTTCAAGGCGATGGAAATCAATGCACCGGCGAGCACCAGGCTCATGCCATCGGCCGGCAGCAAACCGAGCGTCACGCCCAGCCCGGCCAGGATGAACGAGAATTCGCCGATCTGCGCCAGGCTGACCGATACCGTCAATGCCGTGTTCAGGGGATAACGGAACGCCAGCACGATCGCCAGGGCCGCGATGGACTTGCCGAACATGATGATGGCCACCACGCCGAGCACGTGCAAGGGCTTCTCGATCAGGATGGTCGGCTCGAAAAGCATGCCCACGGAGACGAAGAAAAGCACGGAAAAGGCATCACGCAAGGGCAAGGACTCTTGCGCCGCACGGTGGCTGAATTCGGATTCGCGCATCACCATGCCAGCAAAAAACGCGCCGATGGCGAACGACACGCTGAACAGTGCCGCAGCGCCGTAGGCAATGCCGATTGCGGCGGCGACCACCGACAGGGTGAACAACTCGCGCGACCCGGTACGGGCGATATGCCACAGCATCCATGGCAAAACCCGCCGGCCAGCCACCAGCATCAGGACAATGAAGGCGGCTACCTGCAACAGCGTCAGCCCGATGGTCATCCACAGGGGCCTGGATGCTCCAGCTTCCGCCACCATGGTGCCGCCCAGCACACCCGCCAGTGGCGGCAACAGCACCAGGACCAGCACGGTCGCCAGGTCCTCGACCACCAGCCAGCCGACGGCGATCCGGCCGTTCATGGTTTCGAGCACGCCGCGCGCTTCCAGCGCCTTGAGCAGCACCACGGTACTGGCGCAGGACAGCGACAGGCCGAAAATCAGGCCGGCGCCCAAACTCCAGTCCCACCACCAGGCCACCAGCATGCCCAGCAACGTTGCCAGGCTCATCTGCACCACCGCGCCCGGAACGGCGATGCGTTTGACCGCAAGCAGGTCACTGAGGGAGAAATGCAGGCCAACGCCGAACATCAGCAGCATGACACCGATCTCGGACAACTGGGAAGCCAGGTGCACATCGGCCACAAAGCCGGGCGTCCCTGGCCCGATGATGATGCCGGCCACCAGGTAGCCCACCAGCACGGGGATCTTGAGGCGCTCGGCAATGAAACCAAGAATGAGGGCAATGCCAAAGCCGGCGGCGATGGTCGTAATCAGGGATATGTTGTGTTCCATTCAGTTCCATTTCCCGGCCAGGCCAAGGCGCTGTCGAGACGAGAGAATTAGTCTTGCGCGAAGAATTCTGTGGGCATGCAGATGCGTACAAGAATCATATTGTACTAATGAACCGCATTTGCCATGATGCGCCAGGAGGAACTGAGGAATCAGTCAAACGCCAGCATCAATTCCATCATTATAGAAACATTGAATACGAATCATGGGTTTCAGTATGGATACGAAAAACATTATCGCCGCCCTGGCGGCCCTGGCGCAGGAATCCCGGCTTGCCGTGTTTCGTCTCCTGGTCCAGACTGGTCCGCGCGGGCTTGCCGCCAGCAAGTCCTGGGACAATCTGCCGGCGACTCCCGATATCGTCATCACCGTGTGCGCCAGTGCCGCCGGTGAAACCTGCCCCGCGTACTATGTGTCGGTCAATATGTAACACTCGAAACTGCCACATTTAGAGCACCAGCGGATTACTGATTTTTCACCTTCCTTGTCCTTAATCTGGCTTTAGCCAGATACTTTGCATCGGTGCCATTTCAATCGTCATCATCGTCATCATCGTCATCATGATGATGATGATGATGATGCCAGCCGCGATGCCGGCCATTGTCCCAGCGCCCGTGATCGTAATATCGCACTTCAGGTTCAACGTAATAAACGCGTGGTTCGACCACCTGAACCGGCTGCGGTACGTACACGACAGGAGGCGGTTGACGGTACACGGGCACTTGTTCCACATCGACCACCGTCTTGCAGCGTCGCACCGTTTGATACGAGGAAGACCCTGACGACATCCGGTCGCCAACCATGGCGCCCGTCATCGCGCCAACTGCAGTTGCCACGGTTTTTCCGTTCCCGCCACCGACCTGATTACCCAGAATGCCGCCAGCGATACCACCAATAATGGCACCACCGTAGCCTGCGGAACGCACGGGTACGCGTTCATTCCAGCATTCCTGTCGTGGGCGCTCTACCTGCCGGTATTCCGTCGCCGAAGCAATCATGGGCAGAGCGAGAATCGCCATTGTGCCGATTATCCGAGATAGCATTTTATTTGCGCTCCATTGTCGAAATTCTATAAGTCATGGCCCTATGGCGAACTTGAACGCCGAGGTTTGTTAAAGGAGATTCGTTATAAATAAGCATAGCGATTTTCATTCGAAGCGTCTGTAATCATTTGTAATTTCTGTAAGGCGCAACAGCGATCAATCAATGCGCACACGATGTTGGACGTCGTCTTAAGCAAGTTCAGGAATGCACCGCCCTTCTTGAAACAATAGCGGATTCGATGCCGGCAGCGGCTTTGAAACCAGGCGCCTCATGACTGCGATGCCTGACTGGTCGTTGTGTTGGCGGGATCAAATGAGCGTTGGGAAGGCTGTTCGTTCAACGGCGGTGCGATTCCATTTTCCCAGGTTTGCAGCCGCATTGTAGGTGCTCTGCAAAAAGTCGAGCAGCACGCCATCGGGTGATGACGCCTGTCGCACCACATCATAAGGCAGGATGAACTCGCGGAACGTCGTGTCATAAGCCGCCTTGTCCGGTAATACTCGCGCACTGCTGAATCCCGGCGGCTCCGGATACGCATACGCATAGAACGCCGGATAAGGCATGGCGTCATTGCCCGGCCAGAATCCACAACTGCTGACTTCGTGCGAGTATGCTTCGCGCATGATCCAATCGGGGCAATTGGGAATGCCACCGGGATGGCCAGGCGCTTCGGCGCCTGAGAAGCGCGTCACCGCAAGGTCAAAGCCGCCCCAGAAGAAGTGCACCGGACTGCACTTGCCGATGAAACCGGCACGGAATTGCTTGAACACGCGGTCTGCTTGCAGCAGGAGCCGCCAGAATCGGTTGGCGTACTCGGCATCATAGGACGCGTGAACATGATCCTGTTCGAACGGGATGGCATCGATGATTTCATTCGGTTTCGCATGGATTCTGATAGGGAAGCCAAGGTCAGCCAGATGTGCAAAGAGTTCCCGGTAAAAGTCGGCAACCGAGCGTGCTTGAAGCGCCATCGATCTCGTCATTGCGTCGCTCGTCCGGATCTGGAGACAGTGGTCGATAAAGTCGAAATCGATCTGAAAGGCGCGCGAACCGTCAGGAATGAGCGAGGTTGTCAATCCGCGCGCCGTAACGTAAAGAGAGACGTGCCAAGAGTGGTTGAGCCATGGAGACTGAACGAGCCGGATCTTGCCCACAATCTGGCTCCACATATGCAGTGTTGCGCAAGTCTCCTTCCATTCGTCGAACGGCAAGTCCGGCCAGACCCGATGACCGGGCGAATTGCGGGGTGAGGGTGATCGAGGCATATTTCCTCCTGTAGGGCGACCACGAAATTGAAGGCGATCAAGCCGGCCGGCGACAATACGTGACCTATGCTAGCACTGGAAAATTACAAAAGAAATATCAAATACATTGTGGTTCTGACCGGCAGTTTTTGGCCGCGCGCATTGAGCGTGATCACGCAAGATTGGATGGCGATGCCTACACTGATTGAGGCGGTAGCCGCTGCCAACAGTATTTGCCCTCCAAACACATCAATCGAAAGGAAGCTCGTCATGGCCAATTACATGATCGTTCGCCATAAGGTTCGTGATTTCTCGCAATGGAAGCCAGGATATGACGCGCATCTTCCAAAGCGCAATGAGGCAGGTCTCACGGAGAAATACCTCCTAAGGGGCGCGCAAGACCCGAACGAAGTTGTCTTGATGTTTGAAGCGCAAGATCTAAGCAGGGCGAAGTCTTTTGCCGAGTCCGCCGACCTGCGCGAGACGATGCAAAAAGTTGGCGTCATGGATAAACCCGACATCTTTTTCCTCAACGACTGAGGCGCTTTTCCACCATGGAAATACCATATCGGCTTAAGCACGAATACATGTCATTTCGCGGTCACACAGGCCGGCTATCCTAGCGGCCTGGACTAGCGGCGTCGACACCCTGAGCGGTTCCATATAGGGTGCTTGGCCGCCACTCTCCCGATGAGAGTGGTCCTGCAGAATTCCGCCGACTGCGTCTTCTAGCCGTCTTCTAGCGGTTGGCCACAATGATCATCGGTCAAGCGCCATCCGCCAACTTATTGATCCGGCCATGATAGTTTAAATTCATGTTGCCCTTGATATTGATTTTTCCGGCGCAAAGCCTCCAGCAACCGGGCTGCCTCGAAAGTAAGGAGACGGCTGTACGAGCGTTCGCGCAAAGAGCCGTACAGAAGGAGAAAGCGTGGTGGGTGGGGCGATCGTGTAACGCCAGCTAACTGATCCGGACTTGGTACGGCAAACAATTCTGCATCGACGTTCGGCAGGTCAGACAGATTTTGAAACACGCTCGCCTTTTTCATTGATGACCATTTCGCCGTCTTCTTTAACGAACGGCCCCTTTTGCGGCAATGACAGGATATCGAGAACAACTTCGGACGGACGGCATAAGCGCACGCCTTCCGGCGTAACGACAAATGGTCGATTGATCAGGAGTGGATGGGCCACCATTGCATCGAGCAGCTGGTCGTCCGTAATCGCAGGGTCATCCAGACCGAGCTCTGCATAGGGCGTGCCTTTCTCACGAATTGCCTGCCGCACAGTCAACCCTGCTTTTTCAATCATTTCCTTTAATCGCTCGCGCGTCGGCGGATTTTTGATGTACTCAATGACTTGCGGCTCAACGCCGGCATTACGGATGAGTGCCAAGGTGTTGCGGGAGGTACCGCATGCCGGATTATGATAAATCGTGATGTTCAATTGGATAGCTCCGTTCTTTATGTGCTTTTGCTGTCGGAAAAATCGCTTGGCGCCACTGTGCCCGCTACGGTTGCGTCGGCCGGCGCCGCAGGGTAAAGCCAGCAGAACACTAGCGTTGCCGCAGCACCGCCAAAGATCTGCGCAACAATAAATCCGGGCGCATCTGTCGGCCTGATGCCTGCAAAGGTATCACTGGCAGCACGGGCCAAGGTCACAGCGGGGTTGGCAAATGATGTGGATGATGTGAACCAGTACGCGGCGGTAATGTAGGCAGCCACGGCAAACGGGGTCACTGACGGCCTGCTGCGTGAGCAGCCAATGATGACGCCAATTAGCCCAAACGTTGCAACGAATTCGCTCCACCATTGGGCCGGGCCGGCGCGAACATGTTCCGAGGCAAAGAAGATAGGTTCACCGAACATCAGATGCGCCGCAGCCACACCGGCGAATGCACCAACAATCTGAACGGCGATGTACGGCAAAATGTCCGAGCGGCCGATATTGCCTTGCCATGCCTCGGAGAGTGTCACCACTGGATTGAAATGCGCACCGGAGATCGTGCCGAACATCAGGATCAACGCGACCAAGCCGGCGCCCGTGGCGATTGTGTTACCTAGCAGCGCAATAGCGACGTTACCGCCGGCCAGGCGCTCTCCCATGATGCCAGAGCCAATCACTACCGCCAGCAACAACGCGGTTCCCAGCCCTTCCGAAACCAAGCGGCGCGCCATCATACGGTCATTTCGCCAATAGTCATGAGGAGACTCCTTCTTTAGGCGAGCAGGATGTTTTGCTCGTTTTGGTGCAGGGGTTCCCACCGCAGCAGTTTTCAGTCAGGAATCCAAGCAAGCCATTCATGGTTGTAAAGTTGGCCGAATAAATCAGCGACCGGCCTTCCTTCTTTTGGTTGACCATATCTGCGTGCATCAGCTCCTTCAGATGGAAAGAAAGCGATGATGGCGGGATATCCAGCTGCTCAGCAATCCTGGAAGCCGCCAGTCCTTCCGGCCCTGCCTGAACGAGTAAGCGGAAGACCGCAAGGCGCGATTCCTGGGCGAGTGCCGCTAATGCAGCGATAATCTCTTTTGTTTTCATACTTCCATAATAATGGAAACATGGAATCTGTCAAGAGACTTCCAATCCGCGCGGTCGGCAAATAACACAATATCGCGGTGATGCTACTGGTGGTGCGCATCGTGAATGCCTCCAAACCCTGCTACGAACGCAGCTCGAAGTAAGGCAATTGACGGCGCGCAGACCGTCGCCTTGCCAAACAGACGTTGTAATCATTTTGTCATCGTGCAGGAATAGAATTAAGACACGGGAATTTTGTCTCACCACGAAAGCCAAGACCTTGTATCACTCCACCAAGTATAGCCAGGACAACAGCAATGAGGCACCACTCAAAGCGTTGACGACAACCGCACCGATGACGGCGCAACAGCATTCTGCGTTATGCCAAAAACGGATGGAACAGCGAAGAGCGATCGAGATGGCTAAGGAACGCAAGAAGGCGGCCGAAGAAAATCCCTGGTGGTAAGCCCCCTATTCGTTGATCGACATTTGTTTTGCTGGCGGTAAATATCCCGAAAGGGATAATTGCTGTCATTAAGGCAGTCCTTGCAGTCTGCCTGCAGATAACTGAAATTCAACGAAACAGTTGAGAAATGATAGGCGGCCGGAATTTGATGGCATATATGCTGTTGATTTCTTTGAGTTTTTGCCACTTTCAGGAGGCTGCCTTCATGAATATGAATCTGCTCTCTCTCGTCCAGCAGGCGCTGGGCGGTGATTTTCCGAATCTCGCTGGGCAGTTTCTGGGCGAATCGCCCGGTGCGACCCAGTCCGCCCTGACCTCACTGCTGCCGGCCGTGCTTGGCGTCATTACACGGAAAGACGCGACGCCGGATGGCGCGTCGGGCTTGATGTCCTTGATCAATGGCGCCAATCTCGATGCCAGTGCGCTGGCTAATCCCGCCGGGCTCTTCGGCGCCGGCGGCACGGGCATCAATAATCTGCTGAAGGCTGGCACCGACAGCCTGGTGCCGGCACTGTTCGGCGACAAGAGCGCTGCGCTGGCAAATACGCTGGCATCGTCCAGCGGCATCAAGAGTTCGTCAGCGACGAGCCTGGTCGCGATGGTGGTGCCATTGGTGCTGACGGTCCTGAAGAAATTCATCGGTGAAAATGGGCTCAACGCAAGTTCGCTGGCGTCGCTGCTTGGCAGCCAGGCACCGCAACTGCAAGGGGCAATCGACAGCCGCCTGGCCGGTGCCCTCGGCTTTGCTAGCCCGGACGCCGTTCTCGGCGGGCTCGGTGGGCTTGGCGGCAAGGCGACCGCCGCCGGCGGCGCAGCCGTCTCTGCTGCTACCGCGGCCACAGCCGCGAGCAAATCGGGCCTGTCGCGCTGGCTGCCGTGGCTGATTGGTGCGGCCGTGCTGTTATTCCTCTGGGATATGTTTGTCGGCAAGCCGACCCAGACGTCGGCGCCGCCGCCCGCCGCCGCAGCGATCTCGCTGCCGGCCAAGGTCTACTTCTCTATCGGATCGGCCGTTGTCGATGCGGATGGCAGCAAGACGATTGCCACTGTCGCGGACATGATCAAGCAGGAGAGGCTGAAGGTCGCCATCACGGGTTACACCGACAAGACCGGCGACGTCGCCAAAAATGAGGCGCTAGCCAAAAGCCGTGCCATCGCCGTCAAGGATGCGCTCGTCGTTGCAGGCGTAGCGGAAGCGGAAATGACGATGCAGCCCCCTTCCTTCGTCGAAACCGGCACCGGTGGCAGTGACGCCGAAGCGCGCCGCGTCGAGATCAACAGGCAATAGCCGGATTGGGAATTCTGGTGGCTGGCGGCATCCGGCTGCGGACTTGAATCTCCTTTCCTCACGCTATTACGCGAACCTGGCGCAAATTCTCGAAGCCGCAAAATTCGACATGCTCTTCCTGCCGGATATCCTGGCGATTCCCCAGCGCTTCAAGGGCAGCATGGCGAGCCAGCTCGAGTACGGCGCCCTCGGCGCGCTGCGACTGGACCCGATGATCGTCCTCGCGACGATCGCGGCAAGCACCAGGCATCTGGGCCTGGCCGCCACCATCTCGACCTCGTATTTCGAGCCCTTTGCGGTCGCCAGGGCCTTGGCGACCGCTGGACCATCTGAGCGATGGCCGCGCCGCGTGGAACATCGTGACTTCGTTTCAGCAAGCCGAGGCGGCAAACTTCGGTTTGACCGATCAACTGTCGCGGGATGAGCGCTACGAACGTGCGGAAGAATTTGTCGAGGTCACCAGCAAACTCTGGGACAGCTGGAAAGATGGTGCCGTGGTCAAGGATCGCGCGACGCCGCAATTTGCCGATCCTGCGCTTGTTTCAGCGATCAATCATCAGGGGAAATGGTTCAACGTCCAGGGCCCCCTGAACGTCAGCCGGCCGCCGCAAGGCCGACCGGTGTTCATTCAGGCGAGCGCATCCGGGCGTGGCCGCGACTTTGCGGCAAAATGGGCAGACGTGATTTTCGTCACCCACTCCTCGCTGGATTCGGCGCAGGGTTTTTACCGCGAAATGAAGGAACGCGCGGCCAAATTCGGCCGCGATCCCGCCACCCTGAAAATTCTCCCGGGGATCGTGCCGATTATCGGCGAAACAGCCACCATTGCCGAAGAAACCAATCGCCTGCTCGGCGACCTCGCCCTTCCGCGTGCCGGGCTGTCGACGCTTTCCTATCACCTCGACATCGATCTGTCGGAATTTCCGCTGGATGACATCCTGCCGGAGCTGGATGTCCCGGGCGTGCAAGGCCACTACAAGGAAGTCGCGGAACTGACCCGCAAGAATGGCCTTTCCTTGTCCGAGCTGGGCCATCGCTATGGCGTCGGCCCGCTGCGCGATTTCGTCGGCACTGCGGCTGCTGTCGCGGATACGATGGAGCACTGGTACAACAGCCATGCATGCGACGGTTTCATGATCCAGGCCTCCTATCTGCCTGGCGGCATGGAGAGTTTTGCCCGGCTGGCAGTCCCGGAACTGCAAGACCGCGGCCTGTTCCGCCGTAAATATGGCGGCGCGACACTGCGCGACAATCTCGGCCTGGCCAGGCCGGAAGCATGAATGCAACACCTGATACCTGGAAGTGATCTTTAAATGTTTACTGCAACTTCGGCGCTCACCCGCCAAACCGGCCGTTACCTTCTGAGTGCACGGGACCAGCATCTCGTTGCCGACGCCACCCAGTCCCGCGGCGGCCCTGGCGAGGCCTGGTCTGCGGGCGAACTCTTGCTATCCGCCCTGCTGACCTGCGCCAATGCCGTCATCCAGTCCGTGGCGCTGGAGCGCAACATTGCCTTGCTCGATGCACGGATCGATGGCAGTTGCGAGGCGGACCCGGAACGCCAAGGGCATTACGCCCACATCCGGCTCGACATCCAGCTGGATGGACCGTCCCAGGAAGAGGCGGAGGAACTGGTCTTCGCTTTCACCGCCGTTTGCCCGATTTACGGCTCCCTGTCACGCGGCGCCCCTGTGTCATTGGCCCTCAACGGAAAGTCGCGCTGATCAGATGTTCAGTCGGCAAGAAATGGATGATCAAACGCAAGCACATCCTGGGAACGATTCGAAAGAAAAGAAGCCAGATGCAGATCAGGAAAATTCAATCTGATGGATTGCATGAAGAAGCTACAGGTGGCGATTATCGGCCTGGGCAGGCTCGGTAGCGCCTGTGCCCAGGAGCTCCTCGACGAGGATGCAATGGCGCTCTGCGGCATCGTGCGCCGCGTCGAATCGATGGGGCCATTGCCAGGCAGGCTGCGGCACATGCCGGTGGCCGGGCACGTGCGCGATCTGCCGGCAATCGATGTGGCGCTGGTCTGTGTCCCAGCCAATACCGTATTGGGCGTGTCGCGTGAACTGTTGCAAGCGCGTGTACCGATTGTCGAGTGCGCCGCCATTGAAGGCGCCGCGCTGGCTGCGCATTATGCCGAACTCGACGATGTGGCGAGAAAGCATCGGACCGCCGCCGTAGTCGGTGCCGGGTGGGATCCCGGGGTGCTGCAATTGTTTACCCGCGCCTTTGAAATGTTGATACCGCGCGGCCAGAATGAATTGCACCGGCATCCGGGCATCCGCCTGCACCATAGTGCCGCGGTGGCGCACATACCCGGCGTCAAGGGGGCGCTGGCCGGTCAGTTCCGTGGCGCAAACGGCGCGATGCAGCGCTATGTCTATGTAGAAATCAGGGATGGCACCGATTTCGCCCAGGTACGTGCGACCATTGCCGACGATCCGCTGTTTGCAGACGAAGAGACGCAGGTCTTTCAGGTGGACAGTCTGTCCAGCCTTGAGGCTGAAGAGGGGCAAGGCATGGCGCTGGAGCGGCGCTCGTCCCCGGCAAGCGGCGTGCATGCGAGCCTGCTGCTCGAGGCGCGGTTCGAGCTGACGGCACTCACGGCACGGGTCATGCTCCATGCCGCCCGCAGGATTCCCGCATTGCCCCACGGGGCGCATCGCTTTTCCTTGGGGATTTAACCCCTTCCCTGTGTTGGCGCAAACTTGTTGCGTGAAGGCGTTTTAACCTGAATCATGCGCCATGGCGCAGCACTGGAGTCCATGATGAAAATACCTCTGAACATTACCTTCCTCAACATTCCTCCCTCGGATGCAATCGAGGCGGAAATCCGCAAGCGCGCCCAAAAGATCGATCAGTTCGCCAATGATGTAATGCACTGCCATGTTACGGTGGATGCCGCCGGCAAGCACAAAACCCAAGGTGGCATGTATGAAGTGCGAATCGACGTGACCTTGCCAGGAACCGAGATCGCCGTCAGTCACGTGCATCGCCACGAGGATGTCTATGTCGTCATCCGCGACGCCTTTGACGCTGCGGCCCGAAAACTCCAGGACCACGTCCGTTTGCGGCGCGGCGATGTGAAGTTGCATGAGCCGCTTTTACATGGCCAGGTCACCAGGTTGCACGAAGACGGATATGGATTCATTGAAACACCGGATGGGCGCGAGTTATATTTTCATCGTGACAATCTGGTCAATGCCGATTTCGACCAGCTCGCACCGGGTATGGAAGTGCAGTTCCTCGAAGAAGGTGCTGGCGAAGGACTGCAGGCGAAAAGGGTCTCCACCGGCAGGCATCAGCATCCCGGGATGGGCTAGCAAACGGAATCCACCATCAACCAGGCCTCAGAGCAGCTTGCAAGCCTCGTCAAAGTCCAGCCGCGGGCTGCGTGGAAACACCTTGTCGGGATCGCCATAGCCGAGATTGCACAGGAAGTTGGTCTTGATGTGACTGTCGGGAAAGTGTTCCTGGTCAAACGCATCTTCTGACTCCGCTGCCGGGAAGAAGGCATGATCGACCTTGGCCTGGTCGAAGCCCGACATCGGTCCGCAGTCGAGTCCGACGGCGCGTGCTGCCAGCATCAGGTAGGCGCCCTGCAACGAACTGTTGCGCCGCGCCGTGACTTCGGCCAGTTCGGGCGTATTGGCGAACCAGGAGCGCGCGTCGGCATGGGGAAACAGCTTGGGCAGTTTCTCGTAAAAGCGGCCGTCGTAACCGATGATCGCGGTAACCGGTGCGCTCATCGTCTTTTCGATATTGCCTGGCGATAGCGCCGGCAGCAGCCGCTGCTTGGCTTCGGGCGTGCGCAGGAACAGGATGCGCGCCGGGCAGGAATTGGCGCTCGTCGGTCCCCACTTCATCAACTCGTAGAGCGCGCGCAAGGTGTCGTCACTGACGGGCTGAGGTAGCCAGTCGTTGTGGGTGCGGGCCTTGCGGAACAGCAGGTCGAGGCCTTCCTCGTTCAGTGGTGTATTCATGGTCGTCTCCACAAAACAATCAGTGTACGCTTGCCGATGCCAACATGCTGCAGACAGGCGCGCGGCACGACCATCATGCACTGCAAATGGTGCATGACATGGGACGACCCTCTTTATGCCGAGCATCCCGGTATGGGGCTTACTGACGTGTATGCAGTAGTGATTCCGGATTTTTTTCAGGCTGGTTTTATTTTAATTATGGCAATTGAAGGGGCCATGAAGCATGCGCCGGCATGTTCTAACCGCGCTCCGGCAGGTCTATCGCAATTACCCGATAGCGCTCCTCGGTATAACCAAATAGCTGCGCGATCACATGCGCCTCGTCGGCCGCCAGAAAGTGTCCCGCATGCTCCAGGTCATCCGTAAATGAAATGGACCCTTGCATCGGATAAAGATAACCGTCACCGGTTTTTACGACGTACGTTCGCATTCTGGATTCCTGGCCAAAGCGCTCTTGCTGTATATTTATACAGTATAATTCCAGTTTGCAGCTGCAACCAATAATTTTCACCATCCGGGAGCGAACTATATGGACAACATGGCAATGCCTTTGACGGACACCGCTGCAGACGATGTCCTCGACAGCGAGGCAACAAGAATTCAGAAGGCGCGTCTCTGGAGCGACGATGGCTGGACGGCCCGCGTCATCAAGAACGAGGACGATGACGGCTGGGCCGTCGCCATGACCAGGGATGGCGAATCGGAGCCGGCGCTGGTCGGCCCATGGACCATGGGGCGCGACAAGAAAAATCCCAAGCCGCTGGATGCCCCGGCATTTTCCACCCTGGTCAAGACGGCATCGGAAGTCATTCGCCGGCATGAACAGCAGCGCCATGCCATGTTGCATAAAAATGTCTATGTCACGGCCGATGCCAGAACGACCAAGGTCACCCTGGACATCATTCCTGATGAAGATGACCCGTATGCGCTATTGAGCGCCATCGATGATACTGGCGAGCAATTGGCGCAGGTTCGCGTGGCGCCGAACTTCAAGCTCAATGCGACAAGCGCCGCGGCATGGATTGAATCCGGCTTTCTCCGCCCTGAAAGATCATAGCAGCCGCAAATGAAGATGCCCGATGCGGCAAGCTCAGCTAAGATAGCGTCTGATCGGCAATATTAACAGCAATAAAATGCCAGAATAATATCGCCGACGCACTGTTGAATGTAAAGCTGGCAAGGATTGGGAATGACCGGAGTAGAAGCAGGGATGTCTGGAACGAATGGGGAGAGTGGCGCGAAACAAGCGCAATTTTTCTTGATTAACTGCTTGAAGGCTGGTGCCGCACAGCTGATCGTCCTGCACCACCTGGCATTCTACGGTCCCATGTCTGACCATGCGCTGCCGCTCATGCCGGCAATAATCGACTGGCTGGACACTTACGGCCGCATTGCCGTGCAGGTGTTTCTCGTCATCGGCGGCTTTCTGGTCGCCAAATCGCTCTCCCCGCAGGGACAACCCGGCCTGGCCAATCCACTGGGGAGCGTATTGCGGCGCTATGCCAAGCTGGCGCCGCCTTTCGTGGTAGCGATGTTGCTGGCAATCGGCGCTTCTGCCTGGGCCGGCTTGTGGATGACGGATGAATCGATCTCGGCGCCGCCGGAATTTCTACAGTTCGGCGCCCATGTACTGCTGCTGCAAGACGTGCTGGATCATGAATCCCTGTCGGCCGGCGCCTGGTATGTCGCCATCGATTTCCAGTTGTACGCCTTGATGGCCTTGCTGCTCTGGCTGTGCGGCCGTCTCGCCGGCGAACGTTGGCTGCCTTGGCTGCCCTGGCTGATGCCGGTCGTGGTTGCCGCTGGCGTCAGCGTCTCCCTGCTCTACTTCAACCGGAATGCCGACTGGGATATGTGGGCGCCGTACTTCTTCGGCAGCTATGGCCTGGGTATCCTGGCCTGGTGGGCCAGCGATCCTGCCCGGCGGCGCGGCGCCGTTGCACTGTTGCTGTCAATGATGTTGCTGCCGTCCCTGGCAGCCCTGGCCGTGGATTTTCGCAGCCGCATCGCGGTTGCCCTGGTTGTTGCTGGCGTCCTGTTTTTTTTCGGTCGCGCCAGGCTGACACATTCCGGACGCGGGTTCGCGCTCATCAACAGACTGGGACAGATCTCGTATTCCGTATTTCTGGTGCACTTTCCCGTGTGCCTGGTAGTGAACGCAGCGTTCAACCGTTTCATCCCTGCCGAGGCGCATTGGCAGGCTGCCGGCATGCTGATCGGGTGGGCGGCCAGCCTGGCGGCCGGCGCAGCATTTTTCCGCTGGGTGGAAGTACCGCTCGGCCGGATATCTGGCGTCTCAGGAAAACCAACGCAGAAACGCGGCGGCGGTTAGCGCCGTTGCAGCCAACGCAGCGAGCGCGCGCCAAGTTGCTTGCTGTGCCCGCTCACTCCACCGGATGCCACGATAGATATACGCGGCGACAAGCATGAAGCCTGCAGCAGCGCATGCCATCTTGATCAGCAGCGCAGCAACCGCGATACCATGGATATCCGGGAAGCGTCCGTAATAAAGCCAACTGACGCCGCCGAAGGCGCCGCCGCTTGCAGCTTGGACGGCCCATCCCATCAGCATTATCCATGACAGCGGTTTGCGCATCCCGGCTAACGCCGGCGCCAGCCATAAAGCACAGGCGGCGCTGCCGACAACAGCGACAGCGCCGAAATTGTGCACTACCTGAATTGCTGTATAACTCAGGTTTTGCAGATCCATGATGACTAGTTGACGGTCACCTTGACGCACTGTTCCACGCCGATGGGCGTATGGCCTTTATTCACGATCTTGATGCAGATGTTGTGCTGACCTGGCGAAAGGGTTGCCAATTCGTAGCTGCCTTTGAGTTGGCGCAGGATGGCCGCTTCTTTGTCATCCACGTACAAGTGGCTATGGTCGCCCTTCGGGCCGGGTATGACTTCATAGACAAGCTTGCTCTGGGCCGTGGCATCAAGCTTGGTACCGTCCGCGGGGGATGTGATCTTGACGGATGCATTTTCCGCAACGCTGATCTGCGAGTATGCAAGCAGCGCGGCGCCGAGGATTGGATAAATAGACGAAATACGCATTGCGACCTCCTTTTCGTTGGATTGCATGCGGAGCGAGCCCATCATTTCCAGCCAGTTCAGATGGCATTTATTCGTAGCAAGACACTATTAAGCCGGCACGGTGAAATAGAAAGTCAGTCGCTTCCGAAAAAATCAGAGAGTGTCGCCAACAAGGACAAACTGATCACGATTTATTCGACGCACGAAGTCCGCAGGAGTTCGCACGCAGCCACGCGAATGCGCGAGAATGCGCGCCAAGAAAAAAGATCCGTCGCTCAAAAGCTGGATTGAACGTCCGCTTTCCACGGCGGCAAAAGGCAGCTCAGCGCACAATGCCGATCGTCAGCAGAAATTTCTGAATGGCAGCTGTCAGTCTGGATCTGTCGGTGAAATAAGGCTACACCGCTGCCTGGATTTCAGCGCCCTCCCGCTTCAATATCCCCGCCGCCTTCAACATCCCCGTCCTTTTCCAGCATCGGCGGCCGCTCGCGGGCATCAAGGTAAGCCCGCAACTCGGACACAAGACTTTGTTGGGCATCGAGTTTTGCATTCGCCGTCGTGAACGCCAGTTCGAGCTCCCGCACCTGGCCTGTTTGTGCATCGGACTTCGATGCTGCCGCTGCCAATGCGTCTTTCAGGGCCTGTACCTCGCTGTCCTTGGCGGCTGCCTGGAGGTCCCTGGCGCTTGCCTGGCTTTCCAGCGTGCTGCAGCGCTGCTCAAGCGGCTGGAGCGCCTCGAGCTTTTGCGCCAGGCGCCGGTTGTTGTCTTGCTCGTCATGGAGCGCTGTTTGCGCATGCGAGAGCTCGGCGGCCAGGCGCGCGCCTTCCTGGTTCAGCCGGGTCACCGCATCTTGCTTGACGACGAGGCTCTGCTGCAACTGGCGCATCTCGGCCTGCATCTGCTGGATTTGCTGCTCGTGCCGCCGCTGATCCTGGTCGCGCTGCTCCTTGACCGATTGTCGATAGTGTTCCAGCGCTTCCCGGGCATGCTGGTGTTTTTCTTCCAGGGAGCGACGATGCACGTCGTTTTCAGCGAGCCGCTCTTTCAGATCACGCATTTGCTGTTCGGCGGTATGCCGGGCAATCGCTTCACGCTGTAGCGTTTCTCGCGTCTGATCGTGCGCCGCCTTTTCCTGGCCGGCAAGGGATTCGGTTTCGCTTAAGCGATTCTTGAGCGCCGCCGCTTCTTGCTGGGCTGTATTCAAAGCTTCGGCAAGGGTCAGTGCGCTTGCCGCGCTTTGGGTCCGGATAGCCTCGATCTGCTGGTTTGCCTCGTCCTGCAACTGGGCAGCCAGGCGCGCGACCAGATCATGTAGCGCTTCGCTGATTGCCACTTTGCGACCGTCCGGACCACCCTGCTCTTCCTCCAGTTCCCGCAAATACTTGTGAATCGTGGTCTTCGATCCGGTATTTCCCAAGGCAACCCGCACCGCATCCACAGAAGGATGCCGTTGCTGCGCCAGCAGTGCATCCCGTGCTTTTTTGACATCCGATTTATACAGTCCTGTGCGTGCCATGGCGATCCCGGGAATAACGTTATGTATTACATACCACGTAATTACATAATAAATATACCTGAAAAATACATTAAATCCCATATTTTTTTATATTGGATAAAATAAGATTATCCCGTATCAGGTGTAAAATCCTGCACCAAACCCCGCATTCCATTACACCAACGTCCCGCTTCGCCGGTAATTCGCCAACGCCTGCCACGCCATGAGCAAAATCGACCAGTACATTCATGCCGCCACCCGCGACAATACCCAGCGCAGTTACCAGGGGGCCGTGCGGCATTTTGAAATTGCCTGGGGCGGCTTTTTGCCGGCCACTGCCGATAGCGTCGCGCAGTACCTGGCAGCCCATGCCGAGACCCTGTCGATCAATACGCTGCGGCAGCGCCTGGCGGCGCTGGCTCAGTGGCATCTCGACCAGGGTTTCCCCGATCCCACCAAAGCACCCGTCGTGCGCAAGGTCTTTCGCGGCATCCAGGCGCTGCACCCGGCACGGGAAAAGCGCGCCCGGCCGCTACAGCTGGAACAGATAGAGAAACTGACTGGATGGCTCGATGCAGCCATCAGCCAGGCAGCGGCAAGCAATGCGCGGGCGGCACAATTGCGCCATACCCGCAACAAAGCCTTGCTCTTGCTGGGATTCTGGCGCGGATTCCGGGGCGATGAATTGACCAGGCTGCAAGTCCAGCATATCGATGTGGTTGCCGGCGAAGGCATGACCTGTTATCTGGCGCGCACCAAGGGCGACCGTCAGCACAAGGGCAGCAGCTTCAAGGCTCCTGCCCTGACCCGCCTGTGTCCGGTGACTGCCTATCTGGACTGGATTGCGCTGGCACATTTGCAGGAAGGTCCGGTGTTTCGCAGCATCGACCGCTGGGGCCACATCGCCGAGGGCGGACTGCACATCAACAGCCTGGTGCCGCTGTTGCGTTCGCTGTTTTCCGATGCCGGGATAGCGTTTGCCGAGCAATACAGCAGCCACTCCCTGCGCCGGGGTTTCGCCAATTGGGCCAGTGCCAACGGCTGGGATATCAAAACCCTGATGGAATATGTCGGCTGGAAAAACGTCCAGTCGGCATTGCGTTATGTGGATAGCGCAGATCCTTTTTCCCGCCAGCGTATTGAAGCCGGAATGCACGCCACATTGCTGGCCGCGCCGGGCAAATGAGTCAAAAATGCCATCCGTCCGGGCCCTCCGGCTTATATCCGTTATTACGAACAGTGATTGGCATCACGCTGCAATGCAGCATACTTTAAAAGAAGCACCCAGCATTGTCCTGGATATCTCGTTCAAGCCGTCCTCACGACGGGCTATTCAATTTTGAAAAAGGAGACAGGATGAATATCGTTTTTATACATGGTCATCGCGCCACAGCACACAGCTTCAATTATCTGTCCCGCAGCTTGCGCGGCCACGCGCACATTTTCCTTGAGTACGATAGCGCAAAGGGCTTTTACGCCAATCATCACGATATGCTTCAGCGCCTCGAACGCGTTGATGACATCTTCTTTGTGGCACACTCCCTCGGCGGGATCCATGCGCTGCATCTGACGGACAAACTGCAATCCCGCATCCTCGGCGCAGTAACGATCAGCACGCCCTATGGCGGCAGCGAGGCGGCGGCAGTGCTCTCATACATGATGCCGTTTAACCGGGTATTGCAGGACATTCACCCGCGCGCCGCACCGATCGTCAAAAGCGAGCGCTTCGCGCTTCCCGGCGTATGGACGAATATCGTCAGCGTCATAGGACATTCACCGTTAATGCTGGCAGCCAATGACGGCGTGGTGACATTGGCGTCCATGCGGAAAAGGGACGATATCCGCTTAATCGAAGTCGCATCCAATCACTACGAAGTCCTGATGCATGAAGCGACTGTCGCGGCGATACAAAGCTCCATTCGGGAAATTGAACATGGCCGCTTCCAGCGTGTCGGTTCCTGAACGCATTCCGGCAATGCACGCCTCGGCACATGCCGGCATGTGACAGCTTCATTCAGGCTGCCGCTCCATCAGCATCGTACTGGCCGCCAGACCAAGTGCGAGCGCACCGAAGATAAGCGCCATGGATTTCCCGGAGACGCGTTTTTCATAGCCTGGCGTGAAGCGCCGGGGAATCAATGATCGATGCCACGTTAGACTTGATTGACATTACTCACGAATGACTGAAGACAGCGATGTTTCGTTTTCTGAAAGGGCATCATGAATGACGACGCCTTCAATCGGATCCACTGGCAATGTCCAGGGCGCCAGATGCAACATGGCCGCTGTGTCCGCGTAACCGGCCCGCCAGCGATTGCGGATGCTCTCAGGGGTGAAGTCAATATCCTTCATCTCGTCTTCGCCATCGATGCCGCCAGCGACCAACCTGACAACATGCATGATGGTATGGCATCCCCAGGACGCCAGTTCCCTGACTTTGGGGCTGGAGCGGCTCTGTGGCGGGATGGCTTTGGTGAGTTCGCGGATGACATGCCGCAGATGATGAATTTGCTTCTGCCGTGCAATATGGCTATCCGCACGGCTCGCGTACAAGATTTCTTTTTCTCTGCCAGCGACTTCCCAGAGCGATTGCGGCTCTGCCCCACCCGGATTCCAGACATCCACGGCAAAGATCAGGGAGTCGCGCCGCGGATTGTCATCCAGCACCGCTTCAATGGGGGTATTTGAGTAGATGCCGCCATCCCAGTATGAGTCGCCATCGATCCGGACTGCCGGAAATGCCGGAGGATAGGCGCTGGACGCCATGATGTGGTCCATCGTGATGGTTTCTTTGCGGCTGTCAAAGTAGCGCATTTCGCCATTGCCCACGTTGACGGCGCCAAGCGACATGCGTGTCCTCCCGTCATTGATATGCCGAAAATCCAGCAATTTTTCCAGCGTACTGCGCAGTGGCTGCGTCGAATAGTACGCCGCGTTTTTAAGTCCGAGGCTTGCGTACTGATTGCACCAGGCGACAGGATTGGGGGTGAAGAATCCCGGAATGCCGGCCATGACGGTCATCCAGTTGGCCAGGGCAGTGCCGACGCCTGGAAAAAAATAATCCGGGATATTGACGATGGCATTTTGTTCAACGCACTGCCAGAATGCACGCAACTTCTGCAGGCGGCGCGCAGGCGGATTGCCGGCAATAAGCGCGCTATTGATTGCCCCGATCGAGGTACCCACCAGCCAGTCCGGCTCGATGCCGGCTTCATGCAATGCTTCATAAACACCCGCCTGATAGGCGCCGAGCGCGCCGCCGCCCTGCAGCACCAGTACCACCTGCCCAGGCAGCGCTGGCTTGTCCGGCGCTTTGCCGATGCGGCGGCCCTTTGATGGGCGCTGTGGTGATCGGGACATTTTCCGTCAGGTGTACGCCAGAATGGCAAGAAGGATCAAACGTTTCATTGCCGTTTCTCCAATGCGTCATTAACTGAAACATTTCAGCATAGTCCACGGCCATTCAGAGGCAAGCGCGCCAGATCAATTGTTCGGCCAAATTTAAAGCACGTTCGGCATTGGCGTCGACCAGGACGATTTCCGGTTCTTCACTCATTGATTTCCCCTCCCACCATGAGGCGTGCACCCGATCCATCCGCGCCGCGCACCAGCAGCAGCGCGCATGCGGCTTGTTCCAGCAGGCGCTTGAGCACCAGTGCCCGGCCCGCTTCGAACGCGCCGTGCCAGCCGAGGGCGAGCACGCTGCTGGCGCGCTGGGCAACCTGTTCCAGCAATACCGTCGCCGGATCGCCGCGCCGCAAAAGCGCTTGCTCGACGCACCGGCATTCCTCGGTGGCGCAGCCTGCCAGCCCGCGTTCGACCATCTCTTCGATGCGCCGCGGATACTCGTGGTGCATCGTGTCGGCATAGGCGGCGAGCGTGCCATCTTCGGAATGCACCACGGTCACCCTGAGCCCCAATGCGGCGGCGAGCTGGGCGGCCGCTTCCAGCGCCTGGTCGGCCGCGACTTCGCCGCTTGCTGCGGCGAGCATCGATGTCCATGGCAACGCTTCACGGTAGTGCAAAGGCAGCAGCAGCACGGGGACCGGGCATTGCTCGATGACGGCGCGGGCAACCGTGCCAAGCCGGTCATGCAGCGCCAGGCCGGCGGACGCAGACTCGCCGCCGGCGCTCATGACCACCAGATCCACGTCATAGGCGGTAATGGCCTCCACCACTGCAGCGGCGGCATTCCCGGCAAGCTGGTGCACAATGACCGCCGGCTGCTCCCCGCGCTCGACGCGCAGCCGCTCCAGGGCTTCACGGGCTGGCAGTGCTTGCGCCGTTGCGTGCAGGACATGCAGCGTCGCGCCCAGAGTTTCGGCCAGCCACATTGCGCAGCCGACGCCTTTCGCCGCCTGCGTCGAGCCGTCCAGCGGCAGCAGGATTGAATCAAAACGGCTCATTGCTTCTCCTTGCGCGCCGGAGTGCGCGCCACTTTCACGGCATGCAAGCGGCCGCGATATGCCAGTTTCATGCCGAGACGATGCCATTCATCCGGCAGGCGCGCCGCCGCGCAGGCATCCAGCCGGGGTCCCTCCTCATCGAAGCGCACCCCCAAAAAGCCGAATACGAGCGCCTGCCAGGTGCCGCCCATGGCGGCCGCGTGCACGCCCAGCATGCTGTTGTCCATGGCGTTGGACAGGTCGAGCCACAGGCTTTGCTGCCAGTAGCGCTCGGCATCGTCCTGCAGGCCGATACGGGCAGCAATGGCGGCGTGCACGGCGGGCGACAGGCTGCTGCCATGGTCGGTGAGCGGCTCATAGTAGCGATAGTTCGCCGCCACCACTTCGTCGGTGAAGGCTTCCGGAAACAGCAGGGGCAGCATCAGCACATCGGCCTGCTTGAGCAGCTTCAGGCGATTCATCTTGTCCCAGTCGAACAGCCGGCTGATCGGCGCCTTCAGGCGCGCCTCCGCGGCAAGCGGATAGTCTTCGAGCGCAAAAAAACCCGCGAACTGCTCGATGACGCCCTCGTGATCCGGCAGCGGGACATAGAGTGTGCGCGCCAGTTCGCGCCATTCCTGCGCCTCGGCCGCATTGACGCCGCGATGCTGCGCCAGCCACGCCGCGCGCTCGAGGTTAAAGCGCGCCATCCAGTTGGTGTAAGCGTTGTCGTTGACGTCATGATGGTATTCGTCGGGACCGACCACCCCCTGGATGTGCCAGCGCGGGCCCACCAGCGTCACGCGGCTCATCCAGAAGCGCGCCGTCTCGAACAGCAGGTCGGCGCCGGGACCGGTCAGGAAATCCTCGTCCCGGGTCGCTTCCCAATAACGCCACACCGCATAGGCGATATCGGCCGTCACGTGGATCTGCTGGCTGCCGGTGAAAATCGGGATTTCCTTGCCGGTACTTTTAAGCAGTATTTTGGTCGGCGTGACGTCGTCGCCGGTCACGGTGGACTCCCAGGCAAAGCAGGCGCCGCGATAGCCGAGCTTGCGCGCCCGGCGGCGCGCCCCGTCCAGGGTGCGATGGCGGTACAGAAGCAGATTGCGCGCCCACCGGGGCTCCACGTGCAGGTAGAACGGCAGCATGAAGATTTCCGTATCCCAGAACACGTGTCCTTCGTAGGCGCGTCCGGAAAGCGTGCGCGCGCCGATGGACACGCAGTCGTCGGCGCCCGCCGGCAAGCGCAAATGGTAACTGCCGAAGCGCAAGGCTTGTTCGACCGAAGGATGGCCCGGCACGCGGATGTCTGCCCGGCTCCAGAATTCTGTCCATTTTTTTGCGCTGCCGGCGAAATGCGCTTCAAAGCGGTTCCAGTCGAGCGTCTGCGCGTGCGCCAGAGCGGCTGCGCGCGGCTCGGCATGGTCGCGGCTGGTAAAGACGGAAACCAGGCGGCGCAGCATGCGGAACTCTTGCCGCACGCGGGAGACGATGCAGATCTCGAAGTCCGAAGCCTGCGTGAGGTAGCGCACCAGTTCCAGGTCGTCTTCTACCGCATGTTCCAGGCATTGCAGATGGGGGTGCGAGACCGCCAGATCGGCCGCCACGAGGCAAGTGCCCAGCGTCACCTTGCCCCAGTGGTTTTCCGGCGTGACCAGCGCTTCCTGCAGCAGCAGGTGCGGGTCGAGCAGCGAGGCGCACCGCCGCGAACGCACGACGGTGCGCCGCCCGCCCGGCGTCTCGAAGGCGGCTTCGAGATGCAGTACGCCGCGACGCATGTCGAGAACGCGCCGCAGTTCGCGGCCATAGGCGCCGGCAAAGTCGACCGGCTCGCCTTCGACGGCAATGGCCAGGCAGAATGGAAACGGCAGCGGCACCAGTTCGGCATACAGCGCCGCGCCGCGTTCGGGCGCGAGAAACTCGATTTCCGAGTACGGCAGGTCGGCGTGCTTGCAGCTGTATATGCCGGCGATGAACAGGTCGGCTTGCGACGCCGGCAGCGGGCTGTCGAGCGCGCCCCGGATGCCCATATAGCCATTGCCTATGCAAAACAGGCTTTCCATCTGGCGTTCGCGTACGCGATCGAAGCCTTTTTCTTCGATACACCAGCCGGCTTCTTCCCGGTGCGCCAGGAACGCCGCTTGCAATTGCGCGATGCCGAGTTCGGCGAGGTCTTGCACCACGATGTCGGCGCCGCCCTGCCTGAGCGCAGCCGCATTGCCGCCGCGATCGACCCCGACGACCAGCCCGAAGGCGCCACGACGCCCGGCCTCGACGCCCGCCACCGCATCTTCGACGACCATCGCGCGTGCCGCCGCCACATCAAGTTCCCGCGCCGCGTGCAGGTACATCGCCGGATCCGGCTTGCCCTTGAGAGCGAGTTCGTCGAGGTAAATGCCATCCAGCGCCACATCGAAAAGGCTGGCGATATCGGCGGCATGCAAGATTTCGCGGCCGTGGCGGCTGGACGTGACCACGCCGGTCTTCACCCCTTGCCGGCGCAATTCGCGGACCAGGGCGATCGTGGAGGCGAAGGTTTGCACGCCCTGCTCCCGCAACTGTCGTTCGAACTGCCTATCCTTGGCTTTGGCGAGCGCGTCCACTTCTTCCTCGGGCAAGTCGATTGCGCGCGCGCCGAGAAAGCTGCGCACGCCATCGCGGCGCGGCTTGCCGTCGACGTAGGCCAGGTAATCCGCATGGGCATCGAACGGGCGCCAGGATTGGCCGTCGGGTGCGCGGCGGCGCAGGAAATCGTCAAACGTGTCTTTCCAGGCGGCGGCATGCAGGTGCGCGGTCCGGGTTATCACGCCATCCATGTCAAAGATCGCTGCCTGAATGCCCGTGCCTGGGAGCGCCATGGTCTACCCCTGCGGGCTGTAGGTCATCTGGGCGCAGTATTGCGCGAGATTGTCCGGCAAATTGGGCGGGCAGACGCCGCACAGGCGGTTGCCGGGCACGGCATGATCGATGAACTTCGGATAAGGCAAGTTGAGACTGGCCATGATCTCGCGGAATTGTTCCAGTGTCTTGTCTTCGCCCAGCCGCGGATTGCGCTGCTTTTCCTGCATGATCGTCGACACCCGCCGGCCCTGGTAATCGTGCGCCGGATAGACCAGGCAGTCATCCGGCAGGCTGAACAGCTTTTCCCGCACGCTGCGGAACAAGGCGTCGGCATCGCCATTCTGGAAGTCGGTGCGGCCGCACCCTTCGATGAGCAAGGCATCACCGGTCAACACCCGGTCGCCGAGCAGATAGGCAAAATGCCCATCGGTATGGCCAGGCGTATGCAGCGGCTGCAGCACCAGGCTGCCGACCTGGAACGGCCTGCCCTCTTCCACGCCGACGTCGGTGCATGGCAGGCGGTCAAACGCCGGGCCGGCAATCTTGCTGCCGACCCGGATCTTCAGCTCCAGTGCGGCGGTGATATGGTCGGCATGGATATGTGTATCCAGGCTATAGGCCAGGGTGAGTCCCAGGTGCTGGAGTTCCGCCAGATCGCGCGCCATGGTTGGCACCACCGGGTCGACCAGGATCGCCTGGCCGCTTTCTTCACAGCCAAGCAGGTAAGTATAGGTACTGGAAAGCGGTTCAAACAGCTGGCGAAAAATCATCGTGACTCCTGCAGGCCATCAAAACTGTTGATTCCGCTACGAAATAAATTAACCTGCCGGCGACGGCATGCTTGCGCAAATTATGACCCAGGGTCCTTGTCAAAGTTCTATTTATTCCCGGACATCCGTGACACAAAAAACACAATAGCGCGCGTGGGCGGCAGCGCGTTCAGCCGCCGGGGGTCTGCAGCCGGGCCGGTGCGCATCGAATCCATGAATTCCACTTTCCATTGACTGGCTTTATACTTCCCGACTTACTGTGATTTTCGCCTGACCGGCAGGACCATTCCATGAGCACCCTTCCCCCATGTCCGCAATGCCATTCCGAATTCACTTATGAGGATGGCGGCCGGTACATTTGTCCCGAATGTGCCCATGATTGGTCGGCCCAGGCCGACGCGGCGCCTGCCGCAGAAGGTGCCAAAGTCTTTCGTGATTCCGCCGGGAACGTGCTGCAGGATGGCGATACCGTCACCGTGATCAAGGACCTGAAGCTGAAAGGCGCCGGCGGTACTGTCAAGCAAGGCACCAAGGTCAAGAACATCCGCCTGGTCGACAGCGACCATGACATCGACTGCAAGATCGACGGCTTCGGCGCCATGAGCCTGAAATCGGAATTCGTCAAAAAGGTCTGAACCCCTGCACCCCATGTCACCCGCGCTACCCTTTCCGATCCGCACCGAGTGCCCGCCTGGCGCCTGCACATGCGAGCGCGAGCGCCTGCTGGAAGACCCGCAGGGCGACACCCGCATCCTGCGGCTGACCCGGGAAGAGGAGAAAATACTCCTCGCGCGCCTGGAAAACATCGCCAGCTACGACGATTTGAAACACATGCAGGCGCGCCTGCAGGCGAACCTGGGCATCGTCGTGAGCATTACGCCCAGCGTCCATGAAGTGCGCACGGTGCGCGGCATCGGCATTCACCTGGCCGAGCAGGCGGGGCTGTGCCGCAAGACGCGGCAAGCGATACCGGCGGCGATTCGCCGCTGCCTGGAGAGCAAACCCGAAATCGCCTATGCCATCCTGGATGAGAACGACCTGTTCGGCGGGACAGGCTTCTAGGCAAACCACTTATTGGCTCACTTAGTTGTTCACTTATTTGCTCACTCATTGGCTCACTTATTTGCTGCACCCTTTCTGACTATGGACATCAATAGCGATTTCAACAAGCGTGCCGTGCAAGGCGCGCACGAAGCTGTCTGGACACCTTCGCCCATGCCGGGCGTGGACCGGCGCATGCTGGACCGCGTCGGCGGCGAGACCGGCCGGGCCACCAGCATTGTCCGTTATGCGGCCGGCGCGCACTTCGAGCGGCATGCGCATGAAGGCGGCGAAGAGATTTTCGTGCTGCAAGGCGTGTTTTCGGACGAGCACGGCGACTACCCTGCAGGCACTTACCTGCGCAATCCGCCGGGCACCAGCCATGCGCCGTTCTCGCGCGACGGCTGCGTTCTATTCGTAAAACTGCGGCAATTCGCCCCGGATGACACACAGCCGGTGCGCATCAGCACCACGACAACTTCCTGGTATCCGGCCGCCGCGCCCGGGGTGTCGGTCATGCCGCTGCATGAGCACGCCGGCGTCAACACGGCGCTGGTGCGCTGGGCGCCGAACACGCGCATCAAGACGCACACGCATCTCGGCGGCGAGGAAATCCTGGTGCTGGCCGGGGTTTTCCAGGATGAAAACGGCGCCTATCCGGCCGGTACGTGGTTGCGCAGCCCGTCCGGCAGCCGGCACACGCCCCGCACAGGCGCGGAAGGCGCCATCCTGTACGTCAAGATCGGCGGCTTCGGCCGGCAATGAACGTTGATCACGGCACCACCGAATGCACGCGCTTGAGGCAACGCAGGGCGAAGGTGGAACGGCTGTTGCGGATGCCGGGAAGCTTGTACAGCTTTTGCCGCAGGAAGCGTTCATAGCCCTCGGTGCCGGCAACCGCCACCTTGATCAGGTAATCGTACTCCCCCGTGAGCAGATAAGCCTCCATCACTTCCGGCAGCTCTGCCAGGGCAGCGCCGAAGCGCTGAAAAATCTCGTCATCATGACGCTCCAGCGTCACCTCGATGATGACCGTATCCGGCATGCCCAGCGCCTTTTGGTCGAGAATGGCAACGTACTCGGTAATGATGCCGGCGTTTTCCAGCGCCCTCACCCGATTCCAGCACGGCGTCGGCGACAGATTGACGCGTTCGGCCAGCTTCTGGTTGCTGATGCGGGCGTCATGGCACAGTTCCCGCAGGATTTTGCGGTCGATCTCATCCAGTTGTGCTTCTTTCATGCCAGCGATTCCTTTGCCAGGATTGGTAATTCAAAGAAAGATTATCCATTATAAATAATTTACACAAAATATCCTTCCACCAATGACCGGATTAAGTTAAATAAACGAAAGCACATTTTGCAACGGACGCAGTAAGATTTTCCTGTGCTTACAAGGCACAAACTGGCCTGCACTCCACCGCTTCCCTGACCCAGGGAAAGCGGGGATGCCCAGGCTCTCGAAAATCTGTTGAGGAGTGCGTCGTGTCGGTAGCAATTGCACGTACGGCAGCCGGTTACAGGGGCGATCCCTTTGTTGCCGAACTGTCGCTGATGTTGATCACGCCTGCGTTATTCGCAGCGAATATGGTGGCGGCACGCTGGGCGCAAGGCGCCGCCATCCCCCCGCTCTTCCTTGCCTTCGGACGATGGGCCCTGGCATTCCTGCTAATCCTGCCGTTTGTGGCGCCGCGCCTGTGGGCCTGGCGCCAGGTGCTGATGGCCAACTGGGCGCGCCTGCTCCTGCTGGCCGGTCTCGGCATGGGGGTGGCTGTGGCGCCGCAGTATATCGGCGCGCACAACACCAGCGCGGCCAACGTCGCGCTCATCTTTGCCGTGTGCCCGGTGCTGATCGCCCTGATCGAGACGATCGTGTGGCGGGCGCCGCTGCAGATGCGGCAGGCCGTTGGCATGTTGCTGGCCATCGCCGGTGTGCTGGTCGTGGTGACCAGGGGCGAGGGTTTTACTGGCGGCGCGCTGGCGTTCGGCCAGGGTGACTTGTGGGTGCTGCTTGCCGCGTGCGGCTGGGCGCTGTATACGGTTTTCGGCAAGCGCCACCCGCTGCCCCGCCTGCCGGGAACGGTGCGCCTGGCGGCCCTGATCGGCGGCGGCGCCTTGGTACTGGCGCCGTTCGCACTACTGGAAAGCGCCAGCGGCGTGGTGCCCGATTTCGGCGATGGCCGGCTCTATGCGGCGCTGTGCTTTCTAGCCATCGTTCCAAGCCTGGGCGCCTATTACTGCTATGACCGCCTGGTCGGTGTTGCCGGTGCTGCCGGCGCCGGCGTGTCCATGTACATGGTGCCGCTGTATGCGGCGCTGGCGGCATGGCCGCTGCTGGGCGAAGCGCCGCAGGTCTTTCACCTTGCCGGTTTCGGCCTGATTTTGGCCGGGGTGCTGTTGTCGGGGATGAAGAAGGCCTGACTAAGCCAACAAATGATGCCCCGCTCGTCGGCCATGTCATAAAATATTTCGCCAACAAATTCGCCAAAAACTTCATAAGTGCTTGTTTTTAAATTTATTTCAATACAAATAAAATTGATTTAATATTCGCCAAATAATCCGCCATTTTAAGCAATCCGCCAAGCAATCCGTTTGAGGATAGCGTTCTGGGCTAATATTGCGCAGAAAATATCACCGATAGAAATGACTTAATGATGAATTGGCGTGAAGCGCGAAAAGGCGACCAGGATAACGGTCCGCAAAGAATAGTCTGTCTTACCGAGGAAACCACCGAGTGGTTATATTTGCTTGGTCAGGAACATCGCATTGTCGGCATATCCGGCTATACGGTACGTCCCCGCCGCGCCCGCGAGGAAAAGCCGAAAGTCAGCGCTTTCCTGAGTGCGAAAATCGATAAAATTCTCGCGCTCAATCCGGATTGCGTGTTTGGGTTTTCGGATTTACAGGCCGATATCGCCGCCGCACTGATTCGTCAGGGTATCCAGGTCACCGTATTCAATCAACGCAGCGTCGACGAGATTTTTTCAGTGCTGTACCAGATCGCCGCAATCGTCGGCTGCAGCGATTCAGGCACTGAATTACTGTCGCGCTTGCGCATGCAGCTACTGGAAATCGAACAGGCAGCGTCCCGTTTGCCACGGCGGCCGCGCATTTACTTTGAAGAGTGGGACGAGCCGCATATCAGCGCCATTCGATGGGTGTCGGAACTCCTCACGATCGCCGGCGGCGATAACTGCTTTGCCGAACTCTCGACAGAGAGCCTGGGTGCCAAGCGCATCATCGCGGATGGCGCCGAGATCATTCGCCGCAATCCCGATATCATCATTGGATCGTGGTGCGGGAAAAAATTCAGGCCGGAACTCGTGGCGGCACGGCCCGGCTGGTCGGCGATCAATGCGGTTCGCGACAAGCAGCTATTCGAAATCAAGTCCGCCGACATACTTCAGCCTGGTCCGGCAGCGCTGACTGACGGGGTTGCGCAGTTGCACCGGATCGTTATGGACTGGAGCGCGCGGCACGGCCAATAACGCAACTTCGCCACGCCTTGATGGCCGCGTCGTGCGGGCAGTTCCGGGCGAATTCACAAGAATTTTCTACTGCGGTCTGTGCGGTGGCACAAGAAAGAAGCCTGACCTGAGCGACGGCCAAAGTCATCCGTCACGAGACCTGAAAGCGGAGTTCTCCTGTCGCCACCAACATCACGGCGGCGAACACGACGAACAATGCAGGCCCGCCGAACTTGTCGACGATACCCGGCGTGGTCCCCAGAAAGAGGATCCCGAAGATGCCGATGACCAGGCCCGCATAGGCGAACACCCGGTGCGGATTGGCAGCGTGCCCGATGGTGCCGTGCGCGAAACTGAGCGCCATACCTGTGGCCATGCCACCCACAAAATGCAGACCGGCGAGAACCGGGAATGCCGTGCTCTGCGAAGACAGCGCAAAGGCCAGCGCCGCGATACCGAATCCGCAGGCAGCCGCGCACCTGGCGTTTCCCTTGGTGAAGCCCGAAGCAAAGAATACACTGGCCAGGGCGGCACCAACCAGGAAGAGTGTCGCCAGGCCACCGGCCTGTTGCGGATCGAAGCGGTATTGCGAGACCAGCGTTCCGACCCAGACCGGAAGCGCAACCAGGTCGAGCATCCCGGCACAATGCGCCACCATCAGCGCGAATATTCCTCGTTTGTTCTCTGTTGTTGGCATACCTGTCGTTCTTTATAATATTGGCTGACGTGACGACTGCGACGTGATGCTGAAATTTCCGTCGCGCTTGAGCCGATCCATGCATGCAGCGGTCTCTCCTTGCATGCAATGGGCTCGCAGTTGCTTGTATTCTTAAAACGGTTTCAAGTTAGCAGACAACGCTGTTTGGACATAGTCGATGGCCAAGAACTCAGCTATCTATAAAATAGATAGCTTGTCGCTTCACGCCAGGATGAATTGACATCCAACTCTGCTATATTCCCTGGCATTCATACCAACCAAGGAACGACCATGACTAGCCCGATCTATACCCACTCCGTCCCCGTCTTCAAGCAAATGCTGACGGCCCTGAAAGCCATACTGGCGCAGGCAGACGCCCATGCCGCCGCCAAGTCGATCGAGCCAGACGCACTATTGCAGGCACGCCTGTCTCCGGATATGTTTCCGTTGGTCAAGCAGGTGCAGATTGCTGCCGATTTTGCGCGCGGAATCTCGGCACGCCTGGCCAGTGCTGAAGTGCCCGCCCATGAAGGCAAGGAAAAGAGCTTTGCCGACCTGGACGCCCTGTTGGCCCAGACGCTGGCTTTTCTGGATAGCGTGAACGCATCACAATTTGAAGGCAGCGAAACCAGGGAAATCGTCTTGCGTCCAGGGACGCCAAAAGAAAAGAAACTGAGCGGTCAGGCCTATCTGGCCAACTACGGCTTGCCGCAATTTTTCTTTCATGTCACTACCGCCTACGCCATCTTGCGCCACAACGGGCTGGCCATCGGCAAGCGTGATTACATGGGGGCGTATTGACCATGCCGCGTCTGGCCAATCCTGATTTCGCCGAATGCGTCACTGCCAGTTTCGACAAGCAAAGCGCAATGCATCTGATTCGGGCCACGTTGCCTGTTATCGAACAGGGGCGCACCGAAATCCATGTGCCGCACTGGGACGGCATAGAGCAGCAGCATGGCTTCGTGCATGGCGGTGTCGTGGGGATGATTGCTGATTCAGCCGCCGGTTATGCGGCAATGACCATGGTACCTGCCAGTGCTTCAGTATTGACCGTGGAATACAAGATGAACCTTGTTGCACCTGCGGATGGTGAGAAGCTCATAGCCCGGGGCGAGGTTATCCGCCCCGGCAGGACCTTGATTGTGACCAAGGCTGAGGTATTCGCCGTCAAGGATGGCAAGGAAACTCTTTGCGCCCTCATGCAGCAGACCATTATGGTCATGCATGGAAAGACAGAGAAGTAGTGCCTGCTTTGGGGCTCAAAGCAGACGTTTGCCAATTTGGAGGGGCCCTCGATCTGTCCTTCGTATCTGACCATCAACGCTGGCGACATCAACACTGATGCACGCCGGCACAGATGGTCGCTCTGGTATCGAACATAGGTTTGTGCTGGGGGATGAACGGGATCATCACATCCAGCCATGACTTGTAACCCTAACTGGCTGTAGCCGCCACATTGGCCCGCGCCATATGCATTTTTTTGTAGCTGTCGGTCAGGCGGCGGTGCCTGTCGAGCCCCTCCAGTTTCATACTGGTTGGCGTCAAGCCAAAGAAGCGCACGCTGCCGTCCACTGAGCCCAGCACCGCGTCCATCCGCGGATTGCCATACATCCGGCGGAAATTGACCACGTAATCGTCCAGTTCCAGGTCGTCATCGAGCAGCACCTCCAGCGCCACGTTCAAGGCTTGATAAAACAATCCGCGCTCGACCGTGTTGTCGTTGTACTGCAAGAAGGCGCCCACCAGCTCGTGCGCCTCTTCAAATTGCTGCAAGGCGAGATGAATGAGTAGCTTCAACTCGAGTACTGTCAGCTGCCCCCAGTCCGTATTCTCGTCAAATTCGATGCCGATCAACGTGGCGATGTCGGAATGTTCATCCAGTTCACTGTTTTCCAGACGATCAAGCAGTGCTTCCAGGCTTGCGTCGTCCAGGCGATGCAAGTTCAAGATATCGGCGCGGAACAACAGCGCCTTGTTGGTGTTATCCCAGACCAAATCTTCTATCGGATAGATTTCCGAATAACCCGGCACCAAAATCCGGCAAGCAACGGCGCCTAGCTGGTCATACACCGCCATGTACACCTCTTTGCCCATGTCTTCAAGAATGCCGAGCAAGCTCGCGGCTTCCTCGGCATTGGAATTCTCGCCCTGGCCAGAAAAATCCCACTCGACAAAATCGAAATTCGCTTTGGCGCTGAAAAAGCGCCACGACACGATACCGCTGGAATCAATGAAGTGTTCAACAAAGTTGTTTGGCTCAGTCACGGCGTTACTTGCAAAAGTGGGCTGAGGTAAATCGTTCAGGCCTTCAAAACTGCGACCCTGTAGCAATTCGGTCAGACTACGTTCCAGCGCCACCTCGAAGCTTGGGTGCGCGCCGAACGAAGCAAACACACCGCCTGTCCGCGGGTTCATCAAAGTGACGCACATTACTGGGTACACCCCACCCAGCGACGCATCCTTCACCAGCACCGGAAAGCCCTGTTCTTCCAATCCCTGAATGCCGGCCAGAATGCCAGGGTATTTCGCCAGCACTTCGTGCGGCACATCAGGCAATGCGATTTCGCCTTCCAGAATTTCGCGTTTTACCGCCCGTTCGAAAATTTCCGACAGGCATTGCACCTGCGCTTCGACCAGCGTATTACCGGCACTCATGCCATTGCTGACGTAGAGGTTTTCGACCAGGTTGGACGGGAAATACACCACCTCGCCGTCCGACTGCCGCACATACGGCAGCGAACAGATACCACGCTGCACATTGCCCGAGTTGGTGTCGACCAGATGCGAGCCACGTAACTCGCCATCGGGATTGTAAATTTGCAGGGAGTACTCATCGAGAATTTCAGCCGGCAGCGCATCTTTAGGGCCAGGCTTGAACCAGCGCTCGTTCGGGTAATGTACAAACGCCGCGTTGGCGATGTCTTCGCCCCAAAACGACCCGGCGTAGAAATGGTTGTTATTCAGTCGCTCGATATATTCTCCCAACGCCGACGCCAACGCGCTTTCTTTGGTCGCTCCCTTGCCATTGGTAAAACACATCGGCGAGTGCGCATCACGGATATGCAGCGACCACACATTGGGAACGATATTGCGCCACGAAGCGATTTCGATCTTGATGCCCAAGCCCGCCAAAACGCCCGACATATTGGCGATGGTTTGCTCCAGCGGCAGGTCCTTGCCCGCAATATAGGTGCTGGCGTCAGCAGCCGGCTGCAACGTCAGCAAGGCCTGAGCATCGGCATCCAGGTTCTCTACCTCTTCAATTACAAACTCGGGTCCGGCTTGCACCACTTTTTTCACCGTACAACGGTCGATGGAGCGCAAAATACCCTGGCGGTCTTTGGCAGAGATATCCGCCGGCAACTCGACTTGGATCTTGAAAATCTGCTGGTAACGGTTTTCTGGATCAACAATATTGTTCTGCGACAGACGGATATTTTCGGTAGGAATATTGCGAGTTACGCAATACAACTTTACAAAGTAAGCTGCACACAAGGCCGATGAAGCCAGAAAGTAATCGAAAGGACCAGGTGCCGAGCCATCGCCCTTATAGCGGATAGGCTGGTCGGCCACTACCGTGAAGTCATCGAACTTGGCTTCAAGACGTAGCTTATCGAGAAAGTTGACCTTAATTTCCATGGGAGAATTCCAAAAATGGTGTTCAAAATGATGTAGCCGCTATTATCCGTCGCCACGCCGGTGCCGTGTAATACATCGATGCTTTCCACAAACGCTGCCGCATACGGATAAATTATGCATATCGAAGAGGTGCTTCGTTACAGCTGAGCTTGTTCAGCGTCGGCTAGCCCAATTCCTTTTGCTATCCAACTTCGCTTTTGTTTTGCTGAAAGCCTTTTGAATTCGTATTCGGCCTTAGATGCAATGGATCGGTTCGGATAGCGTACGGCCAGCAGCAATTCACGCGGCTTGTGTGCTCTTGTGTACTTTGCTCCCTTTCCAGATGCATGTGCCTGGAATCGGCTTTCCACATTGATCGCAATGCCGGTATAGATGCTTCCGTCATCGCATTCGATCATATAAAGAAACCAAGGAGTCTGTGTCGGTTGGATCATCAACAGATTTTACCTGACCGCCAAGCGAAACCTTAGGCGTCTCCTGACCGAAGCGCGGCTGCTTCCGGCCAGGAATAGTCGTGCAAGACCAGGGGGGCTTGGCGTGCCCAGGCAAGGAATGCTTGGCGCTAATGTATCCTGAAATGAAAACTGGCCCGACGGGGCCAGCTTTTAAAAACAGAGGTATTGCGCCTCCGTTTCCAATCTACCAACTAGGACTACCAGTAAGAAATCGCATCTTACTAAGCACACCATCTGTGCGAACAGTTCCAGCAAATGGATGATTTCAATTCAGGGTGCTCTATATGCCATCCTCTAGGAGTTTGTCGGCACTTCCAGTGTAGAACATCGTTAATGCTAGTCAAATAAATTTGCGTTGCGATGAGCAGGCCTTATATGCTCCAGTTTTTGTCATTGCTGCGGAGAACGGTCGAGAAGAACGCTCATGCTGTGAAAGCGGATATACCCTCGCGCCCAGTAGACATATGCCTGCTGAGTTCATACTCCGAAATGATTGCCTCAAATGCAATGTCTTGGCTGGCCGAGCAATTTCGGCGGTATCGCGAGGCTGTTTCGAAAGTGACGTCATTTATGATTATTTATCACTCGATATAAACAAGCAGCTTGCCAACCGTGGAACCGGCGCGGCTTGCGGAGAATCGAATGACTTTGCTTATTACCCTGCTATTTACTGCGTTTAAGGACAGCCGTGTTTGTCCAAGTGCCCATTAGGCGCAAACAAAGGAGCAAGCATGACGCAGTTACAAAAAGCAGATATCGACGAGTTCACAGCGCACTTCCGGAGCGAGGTGCTTCTTCCTGACAACGCGGTCTACGACGAGGTGCGCCAGATCTGGAACGCCATGATCGACCGCAAGCCCGCGCTGATCGCCCGCTGCGCGTCGCCTGAAGATGTCGTCCAGGCCGTCGCGTTCGCACGCAAGCACAAGCTCCTCGTCTCGATCCGAGGGGGCGGACACAACATCGCGGGCAATGCCGTCTGCGACGGCGGCCTCATGATCGATCTCTCGTTGATGAAGAGCGTTCAGGTGGACCCGAACGCCCGTCGGGCAACCGTCGAGCCCGGTTGCACCCTCGCCGATTTCGATAAGGCCGCGCAGGTGCACGGCCTCGCCACGCCGCTGGGCATCAACTCGACCACGGGCGTGGCCGGCCTGACGCTCGGAGGTGGCTTCGGCTGGCTGAGCCGGAAATACGGCATGACCGTTGACAACCTGCTCGCCGCAGATGTCGTCACGGCGGATGGCAGCCAGGTGCATGCCAGCGAAACGGAAAACGCCGACCTCTTCTGGGGGCTGCGGGGTGGCGGTGGGAACTTCGGTATTGTCACCAGCTTCCAGTTTCAGCTCCATCCCGTCGGGCCGGACGTGCTGAGCGGGCTCATCGTCTTCCCGTTCGACCAGGCGAAGTCCGTGCTCACGCAGTTCGCCAGTTTCACCAGGACGATGCCCGACGAGCTCAACGTCTGGATGATCACTCGGAAGGCGCCCCCGCTGCCTTTCCTGCCCGAGGACGTCCACGGCAAAGAAATCGTCGCGCTCGCACTGTGCTATGCGGGTGATCCCGCTGAGGGCACGAAGCTGATCGAGCCACTGCGCGGGTTCGGCACGGCGCACGGCGAGCACGTCGGCGTGCAGCCGTACTGCGCCTGGCAGCAGGCCTTCGATCCACTCCTGACGCCGGGTGCGCGAAACTACTGGAAGTCGCATAACTTCTCGCAGCTCAGCGATGGCGCGATCGCCGTCATCCTCGAATACGCCGGCAAGCTGCCGTCGCCGCAGTGCGAGATCTTCGTCGGCACGATCGGAGGCCAGACGGCGCGCGTAGCGCCCGGGGCGATGGCTTATTCGAGCCGAGAAGCCAATTATGTGATGAACGTGCACGGCCGCTGGGAGTCGTCTGCCGAGGACGAGCGCTGCATCGCCTGGGCGCGTGAGTTCTTCGTCAAGTCACAACCATTCGCCAGCGGCGGCGCGTACATCAACTTCCTCACCCAGGACGAGGCCGACCGCATCGCGTTCGCCTACGGTGCGACGTATAACCGGCTCGTGGAGCTCAAGAAAAAATACGACCCGACGAACTTCTTCCAGATGAACCAGAACATCAAGCCGGTCTGAGAGGACGTCATGCGCCTGACAATGGCATGCAGCGGGCGGCGTTAGGCGGCACCGAGCGATCAAAACAACGTGCCGCCTTAAGTATGTTCCCAGGAGAGTGTTCCATGCTACAAAACAGTGACGTCGCGGTTAGGATTCCGGCGCAAGACCTCTCACGAGCGAGATCCTTCTACTCGAGCACGCTTGGCCTTGATCCGGTCGAAGAACGACCCGGCGGCCTCCGCTACAAGTGCGGCAATAGCTACTTCGTACTTTTCCAGTCGTCTGGCTCGGCGTCCGGCACTCATACACAAATGGGCTGGGAGGTCGATGACATCCAGGCAACCGTCGACGAGTTGCGGCACCGGGGAGTAGTATTCGAAGAATACGATCTTCCCGGCCTCAAGACCATCAATGGAATCGCTGAGATTAAAGGAAACTATCCGTCGAAGGGTGGCGTAGGCGAGAGAGGTGCTTGGTTTAAAGACAGCGAGGGCAACCTCCTTGGCATCGGCCAACCCATTAGATGAGTAGGTCCCGATCGATCCGTTCCGTCGTATCAGCCTTCACCGAAAGGGTCGTCGGGTCGGCCTGTGCATCGTCCTTTTCGAGGCTTGCTCAGCGTTCACTCGCGTTACGGCCTGCTCACTCGCGCTGTCACCGTATTTCGTGACACGCTTCGCCGAAGGCTTCAGCCGCTTCGTTACCTCCACGGCTGCTCCGGTTGCTTCCAGCGGGAGCACTTCGCCGGGTGGGGCTTGCACCCACTGGAACAACATCGCCTTATCACGGCGCACACCCATAGCGGACATTCCCGAGTCCTTACGGCCCAATCCATTTCATCGGACCTGGTAGCGCAATGCGTCGACCAACAACGCGAATGCAGGCGAAGGCTGCCGCCGGCTTGGATAATACAAGTGATAACCTGAAAAAGTCGGACTCCAGTCTTCAAGAACTTGTATCAACCGGCCTCTAGCGACCTCTTCTCTCACGAAATCCTCAAGCATAAAGCCCAAACCTAGGCCCGCCACAGATGCCTTGAGCATTTGCGACACGCCGTTCACGACAAGTTGCCCGTCAACGCGCACATTCAGCTCACGCTTCCCTTTCTTCATTTCCCATGCGTACAGCCCGCCCAAGGTTGGTAAACGGAGATTAATACAAATGTGATCAGTCAAATCCTGAGGTGTCTTGGGCGGCGAGCGCTTCGCAAAGTAGGCAGGCGACCCGACAACTACCATTTGCACATCTGGGCCGATGCGCACAGCGACCATATCTTTCGCTACTTGCTCCCCGAGCCGCACGCCGGCGTCGAACCGCTGCTCGACAATATCGACCAACCTGTTTTCCGAGTTGATCTCGACCTTAATGTCCGGATATTTCGGCAGGAACTTTGCCAAGGTCGGCATGAGGATCGCATTGGATGCGTGCTCGGATGCGGTAAGGCGAACAGTCCCTGCAGGCTTATCACGCAGTTCGCTTAAGGCCGCCAACTCAGCCTCAATCTCTTCAAACCGTGGCGCCAAGGTTGCCAGCAGCCTTTCACCTGCATCGGTCGGTGAAACTTTGCGGGTCGTTCTAGCTAGTAAGCGAATACTCAGCCTTGACTCAAGTCCACTGATTGTTTGGCTCAATGCCGACGGTGATATACCAAGTTGCGCTGCTGCGCGGGTAAAACTTCCTTCACGGGCAACCGCGACGAAAGCCAAAAGATCATTAAAGTTTTCTCGTGCCATTATTTAGCCATTCTTAATAGTTCATGCAGATTATATGGGATTATCAAATCGAGTTGTATTGTCTACAGTAGTAGTCGACAAAGCGACATTGCTGATGATGTCTTAGAGCTTTTGGAGCAGCTCGTTCTGCCATTGCACCGAATAGCACCTTCGACATCCGGATGGAGAGTAAGAATGAAACAGCGCCAACTTGGAAACACCGACCTGAGAGTTTCAGCAATTGGCCTCGGCTGTATGGGCTTGAGCTACGGATATGGTCCCGCAACCGACAAGCAAGATGCAATCAAGCTGATTCATGCTGCTGTCGAGCAAGGTGTGACTTTTTTCGATACGGCAGAAGCCTATGGACCGAACGAGGAACTGGCTGGCGAAGCCTTGGCACCCTATCGGGACAAGGTGGTCATTGCCACCAAGTTCGGCTTCAAGAATGGGGACTCCACTGCCGGGCAGGATAGCCGCCCCGAGCGGATCAGACAAGTCGCCGAGACGTCGTTGAAACGATTGAAGACCGATCGCATCGATCTGTTCTACCAGCACCGTGTTGATCCGGACGTGCCGATTGAAGATGTCGCCGGCACGGTAAAGGACTTGATCCGGCAAGGCAAGGTCAAGCATTTTGGCTTGTCGGAAGCAGGCGTCGCCACAATCCGCCGCGCCCACGCAGTGCAGCCTATAGCCGCTTTGCAAAGTGAATATTCATTGTGGTGGCGGGAACCCGAGAAGGAAATTTTGCCGGCACTGGAGGAACTGGGCATCGGTTTCGTGTCGTTCAGCCCGTTAGGCAAAGGTTTCTTGACGGGTGCTATCAACGAAAACACCCAATTCGACAGCAAGGATTTCCGCAACATAGTGCCTCGCTTCGCGGAAGAGGCACGCAAGGCGAATCAGGCACTGGTCGACCTGTTGGGCGACATTGCCGCGAGCAAGCATGCCACCCGCGCACAGATTGCACTGGCCTGGCTGCTGGCACAAAAGCCCTGGATTGTGCAGATTCCAGGCACCACTAAGTTACATCGTCTAGAAGAAAACATCGGCGCCGCCAATGTGGAACTGACGCCAGACGAAGTAAACAATATCGACGCGGCCTTTTCGCACATTAATATTCAGGGCGACCGCTATCCAGCGCCCCTGCAGGCGCGCGTCGGACGCTAATCGTTTAACGAAGTCCAATATGAAAGATCGCGGTTCCATATCTCGGAGAAACATCCTGGCTTCCATGTTGTTGCCCATTATTGCGGACACCAAGGTCGCACTCGCGGCGCAGAATGCTGGTCAATCGAATGCCAGTCAACGCTCCGCCGGCAATATACTGGTCGCCTTCTTCTCTAGAAGTGGAAATACCCGCGTAATCGCCGGTCAGATTCATCGGGCATTGGGCACGGCGCTTTATGAGATCCAGCCTGCCACGCCATATCCCGACGACTACGAGCAAGCAGTCGAGCAGGCCCGCAAAGAACGTGACAGCGGGTACCGGCCCGCTCTCAAAGAAAGTGTTCCGAATATGGCGAGCTACAAAACCATATTCCTGGGATTTCCGATCTGGGGTGAAACCGCACCTCCCGTGATCCGTGCATTCTTGGCAAGCCATGACCTGGCAGGCAAGACCCTGATTCCGTTTATCACACATGGCGGCTACGGACTTGGTAGCAGCTTGTCCGTCGTTGCTGCTCATGCTCCCAAAGCACGACTGCTTGATGCCGGCTTTACCATGCAGGCCGATCAGGAAAGGCAGACCCTTACGCGCGTAACGAGCTGGCTGGAAAAAATCAAGACTAAATGAAAAGGAGAATAGACATGGCAACTAAACCAGATACACAAGGAAATCGCCGTAGGTTCCTGCTTGCAGCCGGAAGCCTGGCTGCAGCGCCACTTGTCGGACACACCCAGGAGAAAGCTCCCCCCAAGGCTGGCGCCTCATCGAGCCCTGCTTCAGCGAACCTGACGGGACGCCGCAAACTTGGGGCACTGGAAGTCTCCAGCGTCGGTCTTGGTGTGCAGAACATGAGCCGCACCTATCAGACGACGGTGCCGAGCCGGCCTGAAATGCTCAACATCATTCGCACAGCGTATGACAGAGGCGTCACCTTTTACGATGCGGCCGAGGCTTACGGTCCGCATGAGGTGGAACGGATCCTGGGCGAAGGCGTGGCGCCTTTCAGAAACAAGGTCGTGATCGCAACCAAGTTCGGCTGGAACATTGAGCAGGAGACCGGCAAGCGGCTTCCGGGACTGAACAGCCGGCCAGAACACATCAAGCTGGTCGTCGAGGGGATGCTGAAACGGTTGCGGACCGACCGCATCGATTTGCTGTACCAGCACCGGGTTGATCCGCAAGTCCCGATTGAGGATGTGGCCGGCGCCGTCAAGGACCTGATGACGCAGGGCAAAGTCCTGCACTGGGGCCTGTCCGAGATGGGGTTAAATACCCTGCGCCGCGCGCACGCCGCGTTGCCCGTCAGTGCGGTTCAGAATGAATATTCGATGCTATGGCGTGGCCCGGAAAAAAGCGTGATCCCTCTCTGCCAGGAACTGGGAATCGGCTTTGTTCCCTGGAGCCCACTCGGGGTTGGATTCCTGACAGGTGCCATTGATGCCAACACGCGGTTCGCTGATGGCGATATTCGCAAGATTGAGTCCCGGTTCGCCCCTGCGAACCTGCCTAATAACCTGGCGCTCGTCGAGTTATTGACGACCTGGGCAGCGCGCAAGCAGGCCACTCCCGCACAAACTGCGCTGGCCTGGTTGATGGCTCAGAAACCATGGATCGTTCCCATCCCCGGAACCACTCAGATGCCCCATATGATTGAGAACATCGGCGCAGCCTCGGTTCGTTTCAGTGCGGCGGAACTTACCGAGTTAAACCGGTCCGTGTCCGCCATCCAAATCCGTGGGGCACGGTTGCCAGACGCAGTCCAGGTGTTCTCAGACGTCGAGGCGCCTCCGAAGAGCTGACTAGGTACAGGAAAGCTGATCCATGACTAAAGCAAATCCGCCGCCGCCCATCACTTCCATTGCCGGGTATCGCTCGGCGGTTGACGAATTCGATCGTCTTTGGGAAACGGGCACGACGGATGAGCAACAGCAGCGGATGAGTAATCTACTCGGCCTGATCGAGTTGTTCGAGGCGACGTGCTCTCAATATCGCATCCACGCACACACTGAATGAAAGCAGCAACAATGAAATTACTTTCGGCAGCAGTAATCGCATTCCTTCCAGTAGCTTCGCTGTCGCTGGCAGAGGAGATACAGGCGGTGAAAGTCACACGGTTCGGCTCACAACCGTCCGCTTCAGGCCCTGCAGAAAACTTCACGGGCGCAGTGCGGATCGATTCGCGTTTTCAGGGAACGAGTCCGGCGCGTGTCGGTGGTGCGACTGTTACTTTTGAACCTGGCGCGCGTACGGCCTGGCATACCCACCCCTTGGGCCAAACACTGATTGTCACCTCAGGCACCGGCTTCGTTCAGCACTGGAACGGGCCAAGGCAGGAAATCAAGCAAGGTGACACCGTATGGATTCCGCCTGGTGTCAAACATTGGCATGGAGCCTCAGCAACGACGCCCGTGGCACATGTAGCCATCGCTGAGGCCCTTGAAGGAAAGACCGTCGAATGGATGGAGAAGGTGAGTGATGCGCAGTACGGTATTCAACCGAAACCGGCCCAAGGCAAGACTACGCAACCCACGCCAGCCCAGAAAATGTATGGGAATATTTCTCCCAAACTTGCCCAGCTCACTGACGACGTTCTGTATGCAGATGTATGGGAACGCCCAGGACTTTCCAAGCGAGATCGTAGCCTGGCAACGATCAGCGCACTGATCGCCATGAATCGGCCCGACCAGCTTCGCTCTCACATCACAAGAGCACGCGATAACGGCGTGACGCAAGATGAAATCATCGAGTCGATCACTCACCTAGCGTTCTATGCTGGCTGGCCTAGCGCTGTCACTGCAGTCGCTGTCGCCAAAGAGGTATTCCAGAAAACACCGGCCAAGTAATCATCGATCACCGGACACATTTTTTATTAAGACAGGAATTTCCAAATGAAGCTTAAACTTTTGAATGCAACGCTAATGACCGCAGCCATCGGCATTTCAAGCGGCGCGGCGGCCGCGGACTATAAAAAGAACCCATTCACGCTTGCTTATGACGGCGCGATTACCGAAAACGTAAAAGGTAAGGTCAATATTCATCCGGTGACCTATAAGCTGAATGGCCTGGATATTGCTGCCAACGTGTATACGCCAGCAAACTACACCCCAAACAGGAAATATCCGACGGTGGTCGTAGCACATCCAAATGGTGGCGTGAAAGAGCAAGTCGCTGGACTGTATGCCCAACGTTTGGCAGAACAAGGCTACATCACCATCACTGCCGATGCCGCGTATCAAGGCGCGAGCGGCGGTATGCCTCGCCAAGTGGATAAGCCGGCAAACCGGAGCGAGGACATTCACGGTATGGCTGACTTCATCACGCAATATGCGGGTGCGGATGCCAGCCGACTAGGTTTACTTGGACTTTGTGGCGGCGGCGGTTATTCATTAAAGGCGGCGCAAACCGACAAACGATTCAAATCCATCGCTACTTTGAGCATGTTCAATTCCGGCCGGGTTAGACGTAACGGCTACATGGATTCGCAACTATCGTCCATACAGGAGCGCATAAAGCAAGCATCCGATGCGCGTGCGCAAGAAGCGGCCGGAGGCCAGGTTATCTATGCAGGCGATGCTAATCTGACCGACGAACAAATCGCCAAGCTGCCATTTGATCTGTATCGCCAGGGCTATGCATACTACTGGAAGACCCATGCCCATCCGAATTCGACCTTCAAATACACAATGAGTAGCTTGATCGACTTAATGAATTTTGATGCTGCCACCAACATGGATCTGATCAATCAGCCATTGCTGATGATTGCAGGCAGCAAAGCCGACTCACTGTATATGAGCGAGAGCGCATTCAAGGACGCGAGCAATGCAAAGGATAAAAAGCTTTTCTTGATTGACGGCGCCACCCACATCGAGACCTATTGGAAGCCGCAATACGTAAATCAGGCCATGGGTGCATTGACCCAGTTCTTCGGCAAATATCTTTAGGAACGATCCATGCGCCATAACCATACCGCTGTCACGGCGAGCAATACTGTGGCCATCGCGTTCGCCCAGCTGAATGCATCCCATCCAGCAATTTCGCCCGGGCCGATTGAACGGACTACCAGCGGGCCGATGATCTGGCCCGCCGCAAATCCGGCGGTCATCCGTCCAAGGAGCATGGTCGGGTCAGCAGGCATTCTTTCGCGCGCCAACTGTAACCCGGCCATCGTCGCAACCATAAAAGTACCCCCGACCAGCACGGCGGATACAGCGATGGACCATAAGGAATTCACGAACAGCGGTAACAGCGTGCCAAGCGCCATGCACCCTTGTGCCAGCGCCCACACGTGCGTCCGCTTCCAGCCAGACATCCAGCGCGACACAAGCGCAACGGAGACTGCTGCGGCCAATCCGAAGATGGGCCAGGTTAGACCGAATATCTGTGGATCCGAGGACAACTGCCTTGCCATTGTCGGCAGAAACGTTGCAGGGATGATGTAGCCAAAGCCGAAAGTGCCATAGCAAATCACCAGCGCGGCATTTCCTTGCCGGCCGTCGGGCACACTCGTTGCAATCGTGGGCGGCACCGGCGTGCTGACGACAGATAAGCGATCTTTCATGCAGACCATGGCCAGCACTGTTCCAGCACACGCCAATACGCCCAGTGCAAGCCAGAGAGAGGATGCAGATCGCTGTCCGCCAAGCCACGTCAGTACACCCGTCACAGTGATGCCCAGACCGACCCCGGTGTAAATCCAGCTACCCTGTTTCGACGCCCTCCTCGCGGCGAGTGCATTGAGGCACCAGCCGGAAGTACATACCAATACCCAGGCGCTGAAAATGCCCGCTGCGCCCCGCAGAATCGTGCCCAACCATGTAAAGGTGGCACCTGCAAACACAATGCCCAGGGTCGTGATACCGATACCCAGCAGTCCAAGCATCATGCCGCGCCGCGTATTCTTTGCGAATCTGGACGCACTTAACGCACCGATCAAATAACCAATGTAATTGGCCGCGGCCCATTCTGTGCCGGCTGCAATGTCGATGATTCCGTCCCGAAGCATCAGAGGCATCAGCGGTGTAAATGCAAATCGCCCAATGCCCATGGCAACTGCCAGGGAAATGATGCCGCCTACGAGGATCGGCAACGTGCTCCGGTCACTGTCTGTTTTTTTATCCAGGGTCGTATCCATGGCACTTACTAGAATTCATGGGAGCAAAATAATAGTCAGCGCGTCGCAGCGCAAATGTCCAGGACGAGGCCGCGCAGCCAGCGATGCGCCGGATCGGCATCCATTCGCGGGTGCCAGAGCATTGAAATGATAACTTCCGGTGCGGGGAATGGCAGGGGAAAACTATGCATTCCCACGCGCAAATTTCCGGTGTGTCGTTCGGGCACGGTGGCGATCAGATCGGAGGCGCGGGCAAGCGCCAGCGCAGCCGAAAAGCCGCCGACGATGGTGGCAATCTGCCGTTCCAGCCCGAACGCTTTCAGGGCTGCATCGATCGGCCCTTCCGCGAGGCCGCGCCGCGAGATGCCGATGTGCCGGCCAGCCGCATAACGGGCAGGCGTGATCTTGCCCCGACTCAGCGCGTGCCCGGCGCGCGCAACGCCAATGAAACGGTCGCGGAACAACACCCGCGTGCGCACTTCCGGACTCATCACGTCCCCGACCACGCCGGTCTCCAGATCGACCGTCCCGTCGCGCAGGGAGCGGCTCTCTTTGTCCTGTTTCTGCACGAAGCAGAGCCGCACGCCAGGCGCCTCCGCGCCGACGCGCGCAATGAGATCCGGTCCGAAATTCTCGACAAAGCCTTCGCGGGTACGCAGCGTAAACGTCCTGACAAGCTGTTTGAGATTGAGTGTCTCGGCAGGGCGCAAAACCGCTTGCGCATCCTGAACGAGCTGGCTGACCCGCTCGCGCAGTTCGAGTGCGCGCGGGGTAGGCACGAGGCCTCGCCCGGCTCTGACCAGCAGCGGATCGCCGGTGGTCTCCCGCAGGCGCGCCAGTGCCCGGCTCATCGCCGATGGGCTAAGCCGCAGACGCTGTGCTGCGCGCGCCACGTTGCCTTCCGCGAGCAGCACATCCAGGGTGACCAGCAAGTTGAAATCCGGGGTCGACATGCAGGAATTTTAGCGCAGTTGGTCCATGATATGGCGTCAAACGCACGAATAAAGTGCAAATGGTGCGTCTTCCGCCATGCCAGGCAAGCGCGTATGGTTCAGGTAGATCCATTACATTTGCCAAATAAGCGGAGTTCATCATGAAGCCAATCCCGGCAAAACGCGCCGAGGCAGCAGCCGGAAGTTTGGAGCCCACGCCGTCGGTACGCTGGGGGCTCGCCAGTCTTTCGCTCTCCATGCTGCTCGCCTCGCTGGGCACCAGCATCGCCAATGTCGGCTTGCCGACATTGGCGCAGGCATTCAACGCCTCCTTCCAGCAAGTCCAGTGGGTCGTCCTTGCCTATCTTCTTGCCATCACCACCCTGATCGTCAGCGTCGGACGCCTCGGCGACCTCATCGGCCGCCGGCGGCTGCTACTGGCCGGCATCTTTCTGTTCACGACAGCCTCGGTCCTGTGCGCCGTCGCGCCCACGCTTTGCATGCTGATTGCCGCCCGGGCGCTGCAGGGCTTGGGCGCCGCCATCATGATGGCCCTCACGATGGCATTTATCGGCGAAACCATACCAAAGGACAAGACCGGTAGCGCCATGGGGCTGCTCGGCACGATGTCCGCGATTGGTACCGCACTCGGTCCCTCGCTCGGCGGCGTCCTGATTGCCGGGTTCGGTTGGCCTGCGATCTTCTTAGTCAATCCGCCGCTGGGCATCCTGACGCTGCTGCTCGCGTATCGCTTCCTGCCCGTCGATCGCCGCGCGGCGCAAACGGCGCGGACCGGCTTCGACCACGTGGGCACGCTGTTGCTTGCCATGACGCTCGCAGCTTACGCGCTTGCCATGACGACGGGGCGCGGCAATTTCGGCCTGCGCAACGTGGCGCTGCTGTTGGCGGCGGCAGTCGGCGCCGCCCTGTTCGTGCGCGCCGAGACAAAGGCCAGGACGCCGTTGATCCAGCTGGCGATGTTCCGCAATCCGGTGCTGGGCGCGGGTTTTGTCATGAGCGCCCTGGTCACGACCGTGGTGATGGCAACGCTGGTGGTCGGGCCCTTCTATCTCTCCGGCGCGCTCGGGCTTGACGTAGCCCGTGTCGGGCTCGTCCTGTCGGTTGGCCCGCTTGTCGCCGCATTGACGGGCGTGCCGGCCGGCCGCATCGTGGACCGCTTTGGCGCGCACCGCATGACGCTTGCCGGACTGATCGGCATGGCAGCCGGCGCCTCCATCCTGCCCATGGTGCCGACGCATTTCGGCATCCCGGGCTACCTCCTCCCGCTCGTTATCATCACCGCCGGCTATGCGCTGTTCCAGGCGGCCAACAACACTGCCGTTATGACGGATATTCGACCGGACCAGCGCGGCGTCATCTCCGGGCTGCTCAACCTGTCGCGCAATCTCGGCCTCATCACGGGCGCGTCCGTGATGGGCACCGTATTCGCTTTCGGATCGGCTGCGACCGACATGATGACAGCACGTCCTGAGGCGGTTGCAAACGGCATGCAGATGACCTTCACCGTCGCGGCGGTGCTGGTCTTCGCAGCCCTTGCCATCGCTTTTGCAAGCCATCACTGGCGCGATTGACGGACTATTTTTTCGCCGCTTTCGCCACCGCAGGCTTTTTTGCATTGCCCTGCTTTTCTTTCTCGTGTTGATCGAGGCATAGCAAGGTATCGGCGTAAGACATGAACCGGTTGAGATAATCAGGCGAGATATCGCGCATCAATGCCAGGGAACGCAGCACCAGCATATGCGAATTGATGGGCCCGGCATTCTTTGGCGCTTGCTCCAGTGCCTGTGTCAACTGCTTGTCAACGCTCAGTTTTGACCAGGTATTTCTGAAGCGCTGTATGGTTTTCAGTTCGACACGCAATCCAGCATGCGCCGCCGAATGTACATCCTGCACATTCTGCACATCCGCATTTTCCGGCACATGTTGCTCAAGTTGGCGCACCAGCGCCCCTAGAGTGGCGGATTGTTCGCTGGTCTTCAGGGTGGCGATAAAGCGTCGCAATCCCTTGAAATCGCCGGCGACAAAAAGCCGCTGCAGATCGTTGGCCGCATGGGGATATTGCTGGACACTGCGGGCGACGGCATCGCTGGCATCGCATCGCGCAAGATCAAGGCGTTCTTTAAACACGGCCAGCGTTTGCGCCAGCCTGGCGTCGAGCATGCGCTTGACGCCTCCCTGATACGCTGCCGCGCGTTTGGCCAGCACTTCAATATAATGCAGGCGCACGGGATCAAACTGCTCCGCGCCTGCCGTGCGCAGGGAAGCGATCAGCGCGCTGAAATCAGCGGGCGCATCCAGTGGTGCATCCGCGATTTCCCTGTGATCGGCTTCATTCATGAGACGGTGCTTCAGTCATGAGACGGCGCCTGGGCATTGGCGGTTTTCGGCACGGGCGCCATTTCCACCCGCCGGTTTTGCGCACGCGCGCCATCATCGGTGTTGGGCTTGACCGGCTGCTCGGCACCAAAGGCTGCCGCAAATACCATGGAAGACGGCATGCCTTCTTCGATCAAGGTGCGGGTGACTGTCAACGCGCGCTGGGCCGACAATTCCCAATTGTCGGCGAAGGGGCCGCCCCGGATCGGCTTGTCATCGGTAAACCCGCTTACCATGAGCAGTTCATCACGCGCCGTCAGGTAAGCCCGCAGCGGTATGACCAGGCTATTTAACAGTTGCCGGCCTTCAGGCTGCAACTGGTCCGAATTGAGGGCGAACAGGACCTGGCCACTGATGCCAATACGCCCGTTGTTCAAGGTGATGCGTCCCGTGGCCAGCGGAATCGCCAGGGCTTTTTCCAGGCTCATGCGGCGCTGCTCTTCGATCTGGCGCTTTTTTACTTCGTCTTGCAGGTGCGATGTCAATTCCATTTGAACGGCAACCACACCGACCAATATCAGCACAAAAGCACCCAGCAGGCTGGACATCAAGTCGCCAAAAACCGCCCAGACCGGCGCGCTGTGTTCCACACCTGTGTCACTTTCATCCACGCTGTTATCCACTACCGGACCTCTTCGGCATACTTGGCTTGCGTGGTCGGCAGTTGTCGCGGCAGTTGTCGCAACTCTTCAAAGATTTCTTTTTGCGACGTCATGGAGAGGTCAATGATTTCACGCGCCTGCGCCACGTAATAGGCGAGTTGTTCGTCGCTTCTCGACATGGATTTGTCCATCGCACCCTCGATGCGCTGCAGGCTAGCAATCAGCTTGTCATTGGCTTCATTGAACGCGTGCACGGCAAAACCAAAAGCTTCGGAGAGGCTCGCCACGTCGACCGCGCTGCTGGTGACGTGGGCGGCGCTGTCGGAGAGTTTGGCGGCCTCAATGGCAACATTGTCTGAAAACGCGCTGGCCGTCGCGTCGAGTGCCGTCGCGGAAGAGGAAACCAGGGAATCGATCACGGCGCGCTGCTCCAGCGACGCATGATTGATCGCATCGAGCAGTGCATTGAGCGTTGCCATGATGCGGCTGCGTTCCTCAAGCAGTTCGTTGTCGCGCGCGACACTGTTGGAGATTTCCTGGCGCAATTGCCCAATCACTTCCGCCGCAGCGCGTGGCGCTTCCGAGGCAGTCTGGATGAGCCGCGCGATCGGTTCTTCCAGCGCGGTGCCCAGCGTGGTCAAATGACTTGCCAGCGCAGTTTGTAATTGCCCCAGCCGTTCCACCGCTGCATTGCCGCGCGCAGCTTCTGCATCCCTGAGTGCGCCGATTTCAGCGCGCAACAGGCTGGCCAGTTGATCCATGCGTTCGCGATGCTGGTCGATCCACTGGGCTTCGGAGGCAATGCGGGAGCGCATCAATTCTTCTGCGCTCGCAATCAGACGTGTGGATTCGGCGAGCGTCTTGCCGGCGCTGGCCTGGGCATGGTCGGTGATGTCTTGCGCGGTCCGGGTCAGGCTGTCGCAGATTTGCTGCTGCTGGGATAGCGTTTGTGCGCCCGTTTGCTGCAATTCGCGGGTGAGCGATGCCGCCATTGTTTCCAGCGACTGTGTCCAGGACTGCTGTTGCTGTTTGTCGCGTTCTGCCTGTGCGGTCTGCAGGCTGGTGTAAGTCTCGCCAACCGTGGCCACGAGGGCGCCGGAACGCTGCTCGAATGTCGCGGTGAAGGCATCCAGTGAGCGGCCCACACTGGCGACGATGCCGGCGCTTGCCTGTTCGTGGCTGCTGAGTGCCGCCGTCCAGGTTTCGGCCACGGTGGTGGCGGTAACGCCGAAGCGCGCGGAAAGCCCGTCGAGTTGCCGCTCTACTTTCTCGGTCATGCGTTCGTGCATCAGATTCGCTTCACGCGCAATCCCGCTCATCGCCGCCTCGACCACGGGCTTGATACTTTCGCCGGCAGCCTGCGCGCTTTGGCTCAAGCTTTCGCGCAGGGATTGATCGACTGCGCGTGCCAGATCGGTATATACGCCTTTCACATTGCTGTGAAAGTCTTCCTGATTGCCGAGCAGGCGCTGGCTCAATTGTTGGCCCAGCTGCTGGTTCATATCCGCCATCTGCGTCATCATCGCCTGCAATTGATCGACGACGGCAGGCAAGGCCTGGGATTGCAACTGCAGCGCCTTGAAGGTTTCCTGGCGCTGATGGGTGAGTGAAAAGCGGCGCAATACCGTGGCGATCCTGGTGTCCAGCAGTTGCGCTGCCAGCATTCTTTCGCGTCGGCTGAGTGCGGACATCAAGCCCAGCATCGCGGAGGCGGCAACCCCTGCCACCGAGGTGCCGAACGCCAGCCCCAATCCCGAGACCGGCACCGCAAGTGCGGAGCGCATCGCCTGCAGATCGGTGGTTTTTTCCAATGCAAAGACTGCGCCCTTGAGCGTGACGGCCATTCCCAGGAAAGTGCCGAGCATCCCCAGCATCACCAGCAGCCCGACCAGATACGGCGTGAGGGTGGGACCGGGCAAGCCGACACGTTCGCCCTCGATGCGCAAACGCACGGGGTTTTGCAGCGAAGGATGCACGCTGGCCAGCCACTTATCGAGACCTGCGAGGTCTGCAAGGTTTGCCAGACTTTCAGGAATCGCCGCCAGCGCGTCCGCCAAGGTGGCCGTCGCCTGACGAAACTGACGCAGTTCGAGCGCGCCAAACACATAGACTGCGCCGATGATGGCCGTCATCGCCAGCGCCAGAAAACTGGAGTCGATGAACCCGACCCCCACCCAAATTACCCCGAGTGCCCCCAGGAGGAAGGCGGCTGCAAATAAATGCTTATTTAATTTTTTCATCATTGCTTATCTTGTGTGATTGCTTCGATGAGCCCCATCGCAGGTTGCAGGCGCAGCTCCACTTCAGCCAGCAGCAGCGTTTGCAGTTCATTGCAAAAACGCGCCAGCCAGCCTCCCGCTTGCATCCAACCGGCAGGGTTGTCTGCCTGCTGAGTATCGACAAGCTTCTGTTGATGTTCTTTGAATAATTGTTCAAAACGTTTTTTGAGAAGCCCCGGCACCGTCGAGAGCAATTTGCTCTCGCGCTCGCGCAGTATCCCCTCGAACGCCGCATCCAGGTCGGCAAGCTTCTTGAGCGTCGGGGACGCCTTCGCAAGCGCTTCCCGGACATTGACCCGCAGGGGGTGAATGCGCAATTCCATGTCGCGTTGATGCGCCTCATAAAACCGACGATACGGCACGACAGCAGCCGCGAGGTCCATGGGCAGTGCAAGTTGTGGTACGGGCAACTCGTTGTGTGACTTGCCCAAGTTGGGCGAGCAACTCTTCGTGATCGCATTCACCAGGCTACCCCGTATCCGATCGAATTCGACGCCGACGGCAACACACGCGGCAGATTGCGCCTCGGAATGCATTTTTGGCAAGCCGGCAATGCTGTCGTTGTGCACAGCGGACAGGATGATTGCGTCGGTAAAGTGTACCCACAGCCCCAGTTTTTCTGCGAAAGCATTGCCCGGCTCGACAGCATCCACCATCGCCATGTCTGCGAGACAGCGAATGAGTTTTGAACTGTGGAAATTCGTACGCGGCAAGACTCGCGCCATAGGCAGGGGCTATCAAAATCAAAAAAACAGGGACCAGGCGACTAGTGGCTCACACCGTTTCTCCGCATGAACACGCGTTTTGGGCATGTTTTTGGCGTATTTTGGCGAATCTGGCGCATTTCCGTCGGCCCGGCGAAAAAAAAGTCGCCTTTGGCGACCATTTCATGGCTTACATCAAGCGGCGATTATATCTCGGAGGGGTATGAAACTCAAACGGAGCATACCAGCCTTTTTAGATGTTTAGACGCCTTTGTTGCTGGCCGCAGCTGGGCATGATTTACTTACTAACGGCCTCGAGCGCGATGTCGAGGCGGTCGTGAGCGATTGTATTCGGGCGTGACGAACAATAGACCGTGGGCAGCGGCGATCTCTGCTTTCAGGCAATGGCCACACCAAGCGCTTCAGCAACTTCCTCGTGCGTAGCGCCATGCTTGGCGGCTGCATCGGGTCAGCAATTGCTTTTGGTAGTCATTCCAGTCGAGCATCATGTTGGACTCCTTTCGTAATCATCAAGGTTTGAGGTTCGGTCGCATTGTCAGAACATCGTATTGTTGTTGGCGGAATTGTCCGGCACGATTTGCAACACATCCCAGTGTTCGACAATTTTGCCGGTATCATCCAGGCGGAAAATGTCGATGCCGGCCCAGTCATGGTCGCCCGGCCATTGCTGAAAACAATGCAGCACGACGAGATTTCCCTCGGCGATCACCTGCTTGAAATGTACACGCTTGCCCGGATATTCGCTGGCCATCCGTTCAAAATATGCGATGAAAGCGTCAACGCCGTCGGCCACATGGGGATTGTGTTGAATGTAGGTATCGCCGATATATTGACGTGCCGCCTCGCGCGGCTGACATTGATTGAACATCAGGTCGTAGAAGGCGGTGACGTTTTGTTTGTTGCGTTCCAGTTGCGTACTCATGAGCGCTCCATAATTCATGGTTCCAGTTGATTTGGCTTACCAGCAGGTATTGGCAGTAATCCAGTCGGGTTGGGCGTTTCGATGTCATGGCCGACAATGTTCGGTATCGCCTTGTTCCATCCTTTCGTCAAAAAAGACGACACGCTGCGGCGCATGGCGGGCTGACCGGTTTTTGACCCTTTACGGAATCTCCAGATTCCGGTTCACCCGCCGCAACAATTCGCGCAATTGTTGCTGCTGCGCGGCGCTCATGCCTTCGACCGCTTTGGCGCTCATCTGCCTTGCCTGCTGCTGCAGGCTGCGCTGCACCGCCTTTCCCGCAGCGGTCAATGAAATCCTCGTGCTGCGCCGGTCGCTTTCATCGACCTCGCTTTGCAGCAAGGCTTGATCCCGCAAACCCCTGATCAGACGCGTCAACTGCGCCTTGTCGCGTCCGCTATAGTGAGCCAGGTCGCTCAAGGTCGCGCCGGGATGGCGCTCGAAGTAGCGCAGCACCCGGCTGTCCATTTGCGTAATGCCGTGGGAAATATCGCGAAGCAAGTGATTCTGCAGTGAACGATAGGCATGCATGGCGGTGTGCATCAACTCGAGGACATCGTCCTCGGATGCGCCGTGGGTTTGGTTGATATTGTCAAGTGGATTGCTCATAATGATGGATATTATCAAGTATCTTGATGCGCTCATCAAGATACTTGATAATATCGTCGCCATCACGCATAGGGGGTCAATCTCAATCCTTGGCCAAATGCGGCAGATATTCCCGAACAACTTCTTCGACTACTCTGGCTTGCAGTGCGTCTCGTCGTCGTTTGAGCGGGTCTCGTTCGGGTAATGTACTCATCCATTGCTTGAAACGGACAAATGCCATCGGATCGAGCGTGTTCATTCTCGCCATATCGCCATTGGTGGCAACGATGACGGCCGAAAATTGAGGGGAATCCAGCAACTCCTGGGCGCGTGGTGCCTGTACCACCCAGAAGTCTTCCTCATCTGCACTCAGCCGGACCGGATGCGGATCATCAGCAACTTGTTCTCGCCGAATAATGTCGACCTCAAAACCATCCTTGTTCACGGCGGTGTATTTTTGCGAAGATCGGATTCGGAAACTCGGGTCGACTTTCCGCAACACACCCAACATTGAAGTGTCAACATGATTCAAAGCAGTTGCAAACGCAACGCGCTTGCGCACGTCCCATAGCAGATCGATGTCGCGTGTGGCGACGGCAGCATCATCGAAGGTCACACCTGCAGCCGACTCATAAGCATACAGTGCATGCGTACCGACCACGCGGAAGTGCTCGCCAAGCCTGGTGGCGCTCAAGCGATTAAGAATTTCCACGATGAGCGGGGCAACGCGTCCCACCCGGAGGGCGCGATTCATTCTCTTGTGCTTGACTAGCGCAGTCTTCAAGCCATCCAGTCGCTGCTCAGCAGATTCCTTGCGTTGCCGGAAGCTTGCATAAATTGCCTCCGTCTCGGACGATCGTGGTCCCAGGCTTTTCTCGCTACCGCCAGGACTGGTACGCACCAGATAGACAGCATTAGGGGCGGACTCCGGGCCTTTGTGCCAGTACATGCCACCCCGGACTTGGGCTGCCTCAGTCAATGCCTCTTCGTACGCCTCAAAAGTGGCGACCGCATCGATATACTGACGCATGGCGTCCGCTGCTCGTTCTAGCAGAATGGGCTTTTCGGTATTTTTCATAGATTTTGTAATTTATACCGAAAAAACATTAAATTCAATGACTTACATAATTTAATTTGCCAAAAATTGTGTCTTTTTCCTGCGGGCGAATATGCGCGCCTCTCATGAATGCATGGCTTGCATCTGTCCTTGTGAAATCCCATGACCATGGGGGCGCCTTGCTTTGAATTCGCTGATGAGCCGGTCATCGGGCATGAATTTCATTTCTCCCTGAATCGACGGTAGCGTTCAATACGTACCCGGCAACAGGATCTTCTTGTCGACCTTCTTCACATCGGTCAGGCCGCAAAGCGCCATGGTGACGTCCAGTTCTTTCCGGATGATCTCCAGGCACCTGGTGACGCCGGCCTCGCCCATTGCGCCCAGGCCGTAAAGAAAAGCGCGGCCAATGTACACGCCCCTGGCGCCAAGCGCCAGCGCCTTGATCACATCCTGTCCGGAACGAATCCCACTGTCCAGGTGGATTTCGATGGCGTCGCCGACCGCGTCCACGATCGCCGGCAGCGCCGCGATCGACGATTCCGCGCCGTCGAGCTGGCGGCCGCCATGATTCGATACGATCAGGGCATCGGCGCCGCTCTTTGCGGCAAGGCGCGCATCCTCGGGATCCATGATGCCCTTGATGATCAGCTTGCCATCCCAGCGCTTCCTGACCCATTGCACGTCGTCCCACGACAGCGCCGGGTCGAACTGCTCCGCCGTCCAGGATGCCAGCGACGACATGTCCGACACGTTGCTGGCATGGCCGACGATGTTGCCGAAGCTATGGCGCCGCGTGTTGAGCATGCCCCAGCACCAGGCTGGCTTGGTCATCATGTTCAATATATTGGGCACGGTAAGCTTGGGCGGGGCCGACAGGCCGTTTTTCAAATCTTTGTGCCGCTGTCCAAGAATTTGCAGATCGAGCGTCAGCACCAGCGCCGAGCATTTCGCAGCTTTCGCGCGCTCGATCAGGCGGCCCATGAAATTGCGGTCCTTCAGGAAGTAGACCTGCATCCAGAATGGCTTGCTGGTATGGGCGGCGACATCTTAAGTGTACCAAACAGCCGGGTCATGCCCTTCTTTTTCAGGATATTCGCAGAGGTTTGCGCGAGGGAAAGGCGCACATTGCGGCGTGCATCAGCTCCAGCAGATCGTCGTCCGAGGCGCCCTGCGGCTGATTGACATTATCGCGTTCAGTACTCATAATTATAGACATTATCAACCATTTTGGCAGCATCATCAAGGTGGCCGCGCGCCTTTATCCCAACGCCTTTTACATGCCATTTATCGTTACCGAGCCCTGCATCCAGTGCAAGTACACCGACTGTGTCGAAGTCTGTCCAATGGACTGTTTTGTCGAGGGCCCCAATTTTCTCGCCATCGACCCCGATGGCTGCATCGATTGCTCAATGTGCGTATCAGAGTGCCCGGTCAATGCCATCGTCAACGCTGCTGAAGCAGATGAGGCACAGCAACCGTATATCGCCTTGAATGAGGAGCGGGCGCGTGACCCTAGATGGCCAAGGATTACACGCAAGAAAGCGCCGCTACCGGACCATGAAAAATGGAAATCAGTGATGGCCAAGAAGCATCTGCTTTTACTGACAGCCTGAATGACAGACTGAACTCAAGCAGGCGCGTACCTGTCTTTCATGGCAAGTCTGTCATAGATTAGTGAGAAGATTCAATGAGCAAAAACGTTCCGATCAAATCGGCCGAAGAAATCGCGAAGTCCCGAGAGGCTGGCAAGCTGGCTGCCGATGTGCTGCGCATGATCGCCCCGCATGTAAAACCTGGCGTCAGCACCGAGGAACTGGACCGGCTCTGCCACGATTACATCGTCGATGAGTTGAAGGTCATTCCCGCAAATGTCGGCTATCACGGTTTTACCAAGACGGTGTGCGCTTCGGTCAACCATGTGGTTTGCCATGGCATCCCCTCCCCCACCAAGATCCTGAAGAAGGGCGACATCATCAATATCGATGTGGCGATCATCAAGGATGGCTGGTTCGGCGATACCAGCCGCATGTACTTTGTGGGCGAACCCAGCCAGCTCGCCCGCCGGCTGGTCAATGTCACCTATGAAGCCATGCGCGCCGGCATCCTGCAGGTGCGCCCCGGCGCGACCCTCGGCGATGTCGGGCACGCGATCCAGACGGTCGCCCACCGGGAGGGATTCAGCGTCGTGCGCGAGTATTGCGGACATGGCATCGGCAAGGTCTATCACGATGCCCCCCAGGTGCTCCATTACGGCAACCCCGGCGAAGGCCTGCGCCTTGAAGAAGGCATGATCTTCACCATCGAACCGATGATCAATGCAGGCAAGCGCGACGTGAGGGAATTGCCCGACGGCTGGACGGTGGTCACCCGCGACCATTCGCTTTCCGCCCAATGGGAACACATGGTGGCAGTGACCGCCAGCGGCTTCGAGATCCTGACGCCATGGCCGGATGGCCTCGGCGAGTACCCGGCCATCGCCTGACAACAATCGAATTCATTTGGGGCGTTTCGGCGTGCTGATAAAAATAGAGTGCGCCATTGGGTGGCAAATGGGCGCACGCCATGAGTTACTCATTAGATGGCATTGGAACGCGCGATTTTTTCCGATGCTCTTTTTTTTGCGTGAACCGGCGCAGTTTCCTTTAATGCCAGTACCACCAGGAAGCCAATAAGCATGCTGCCTAATGCGAGATGCAAGATGTACTGTATGCCGAAGTGCTTCGCAACGTAGCCTGCGATCGCTGGAGCCGCTCCGCCACCAAAGATTTCGCCTGTACCAATGACAATCCCCGAAGCAGTCGACATCAATTTCGCAGGCACTGATTCCGCACTGAGTGGGCCTACGGTCAGGCAGATCATGCTGAATATGCAAAATAAGGTTAGCAGCAGGCAGGCGAAGAGACGATATGGATCGTCGCCGCTGCGCATCAGCATCAGCAGGCCTGCCGCTGCACCGATCACCGAGATCAACATGACAGGCTTGCGGCCAATCCGGTCTGATAGCGCCGGCATAACCAAGGTGCCTAACGTGCCGCCAAAGCCGATTGCGGACAAAATGAATCCCATCTGTTCCAAGTTCAGATGAAGATAGTCAATAAGATAGCTCGGAAAAAGGGCGCTCAGGATTACGAGTGTCGTTAGCCAGCAAAGCATGCCCACCATATTGAGCGGAATGTTCCGATAGCGGAAAACGGCAGTCCATCGATGTTGGGTAGTGTCGTGCGTTGCCGTATGCAGAGCTGCAACGGAAACGTTGGTATTACGCAGCGACTTGTACAATAAATAGGCAATAATCAAACCTGGCACCGACACCATCGCAAAAATCCAGTGCCACTCCACGACCTTTAGCAGTTGAGTGACCAGAATCGGTGCAAAGCCGAGCCCGAAAAGCGGCATTGCTGCCTGCTGGATGCCTACGTTTCGCCCCTGCCGCCTTGGTTCTGAGGCGTCCATCGTTGCGACAATGCTCGCCGGTGTGTAGGCGCCTTCAGCAAAACCCATGAAGGCGCGAATCATCATGAGGGCTCCTGCGCTCGCTGCAAAGCCACTGAAACCTGCCAGTAGCGAAAAGATAATTATGGCGGGAATAATGACCTTCCGGTGGCCGAACCGATCGGAAAGATTTCCCATGAACAGCGCGGAAACTCCCCAAGCGACTGCCAGGACGCCTGTTATGTAGCCAAGATCCTGATAGTCCAGGTGCAGCTCTTTTGCCATCACGGGAAAGAGTGGCAGGATCATGAAACGGTCAATGCCGACCAAACCGAAGCCGAGTGCCAGCAATATGATGGCCTTCCACTCGTAGCGGGTATCCCACTTGTCAATGCTATTCATCTCCATCTCCTCAATTCATTTCGTTGAACGTGTGTGAGTTGCCAAAAACAGTTCGCGCCAATAAGTCAGCTCCTTGGAGTTCTTCTCAATTCCGGCGCATCATGGACATGCGGAAATGGGAGGCTCCCAGGTTTGCAAAGTAAGGCGCGAGATACTTCCCCCTCTCATCGGGATGACGAAAGGCTTGCTGCTGCAAAGATTGAAGCTGGATGCCTTTAGAGCGGAAAGGCTGCCTTTACCCAGAACGCACTGCCTTCCGGGCGATTGCGTACGGCCATCTCTTTTTGCCACTTCGCGGTGACGAACCAGCCTTTCCCGCTATCGTATTTGATGGAAGGACCGATGGAGAATGCACGGCCTTTACTGCCTGCGAGATCGTTGCTACCCTGGCGGTCCGACGTCGTCTGCTGATAGACGTAGCCGCCGACCCCGGCAGTCCAGTTATTCGCGAAGCCCCAACCGAGTGCGTAGTCGAAGTGGAATTCTTGTCCGGACCGGTAGTCGGTGTCCGTGTTCGTTCGGTTGAATATATAACCCAGCTTAATATCTGCATTAAAGCCATTTGGGTCGATATAACTCACAACATACAGCGGTTCGGCCGCCCAGTAATTGCGTCCGATGTTGGCCAGGTCGTCCTTCTTGTAGCGCCCGGTAGGTACAAACACGTCCACGCCGGCAAGACTGTGCAGTTTGGGAGTGTGGTGCCAACCGATCGAGAAGCCCGTGGTGATGTCACCGAGACCGGATCGGGTCTGGCGGCGCGGACCCACTCTCACATCAAGATGAACCACTGGGAAAATTGCGTGAAACGCCAGATTGCCCCCTGCCACTGTTTGATCTGTTACATGGATAAGACGGGGAGCGACGACATCGGCAGTCAGTTCGAAAGGTACTGGAACAGTGTTGCCGTCTTTATCTTTCAGCGTCGTTGCACGATAGTGTTGGCCAAAGAGCATGCCGTAGTATCCTGGCGGCGGTAGCGCACCTGCCACGAAATTCTCGACGCCGAGAGGATAGACGGTGCTGCCGCCCTCGGCGGCATGGCCTTCGACGGCGCATGCAATGCCGAATGACAAAATGAGGGGCTGTAGCGCTGTGAAAAACTGCTGTCGCTTTAATAATGGCATCTGTATGTCTCCGATTGTTCGAATAATTGTCGTCACCGCCCGTTACCAGGCGCGTGCAGCGCCGCACGGACTCAGTGCGCGCTTGGGAATCCGGCTTTCTGCGGCCAGCGATTGACGAACGTTTGAATCGTGCTGCTCGCATAGAGACCAGCCCTGTTATACGGTTCGCCTGCCATCCACTCCTGTGCGACGGCGCGCGACGGAAACTCGATCACGAGCAGACTGCCCGACATTGCCTGACCGTCGTCATCGGTAAAGGGACCGGCAAATGCGATCTGCTCGGCTACCGCTTGCAGGTAGGCGACGTGCGCTTGGCGCAATCGTTGACGAATGTCACTGCGCGCGGGATCGTCCTCCAGCATGAATGCGTAAAGCATGGCTCTTCTCCTCAGGATGTATGGTGAAAGCCCATCGGCGTCAGCACGAAATCGAATGTCGACCGCCATGCAGTCTGTCCACTTTCTGCGCGTTCGAACGGTGCCACGAGCGTTTGCTTTACACCGAATACAGCGTCAGACGTGATGTAGGGGTCATCGCCGACGAAGGTGTGCGTCACCACCGTCTCAAACTCTTTCGCGGTAACGATAAAGTGGATGTGCGCAGGGCGGTACGGGTGACGCCCGAGCGCGGCAAGCATTTTGCCAACCGGGCCATCGTATGGGATCGGGTAGGACACCGGCTTGATGCCGACGAAACTGTATTTGCCGTCAATACCTGTGGTGAACACGCCCCGGTTGTTCCATTTTGGCTGGACGCCAGGTTGCTGGACGTCGTAAAAGCCTTCCGCATTGTCGGACCACACATCGATCCTGGCGCCAGGCACAGGATTACCATTGATATCGACGACCCGGCCCTCGAACAGGCAGCTTTCGCCTTTGCCATCGAGCGAAATTTGTGCGTTCATCTCGCGTTCCGGCGCGCCAGTAACGTGGAAGGGACCCAGGACGGTGTTTTCGGTGGCGCTGGAAGGACGGCGATGGTTAATCGCGTCGACCAGCATCGACACGCCGAGTGTGTCGCTCAACAGGATAAATTCCTGCCGCTCACCACTGCAGATCTGGCCGGTTTGCGTCAGAAAGTCGATCGCGAGCTCCCACTCCCGCTGCGTGAGCTGAACTTCCTTGGTGAACGCGTGGAGGTGTTTCACCAGGCCGGCCATGACTTCCCGAAGGCGGGGATTGATGTCGGCCCCCATACGTGAATTGACGGCCCCGACAGAATCTTCTTCAGTAAAAAATGCAGACATTTCGCTAATCCTTTCAAACAATTAGGGCGACCGTTTATTCCGGTCGCACGCCTTTCCAGGCACGTTGCAACAAGAGGCGGACAGCCTCCCGTTCAACCGGGCGGGGATTCCAGTACGGGTTTTTCACGGCAAGGTCAGCGGCAAGATCAAGCTGCTTTTCCTTGAGGCCCAGGTCCCGCAGTGCCAGCGGCGCACCCAGTGATGCGGCAAAGTCATAGAGCCCGCTACCGATGGAGCCGCCAAAGAGCTCTGCTATGGGTTGCAGCGCATCGGCCGCAGCGTGCGCGTTATAGGCTGCCGAATGGGGCAAGAGGATCGCGTGGGTTTCTGCATGGGGCAAATCAAAGCTGCCGCCCAGCGTATGGCAGAGCTTATGATGCAGTGCCATGCCGACGGTTCCCAGCGCCGAACCGCACAGCCACGAGCCGTACAGTGCATCCGCCCGTGCAGCGAGGTCGTCGGGATGGTGCACGATGACACCCAGTGCGTCGCGCAAGGCCCGTACTCCCTCGACAGCCATCATCGATGTAACAGGGTTTCGATCGCGCGCGTACACCGCCTCGACCGCGTGCGCCATCGCGTTCAGCCCGCTCGTAACGCTCATTGCGACAGGTAGTGCGGTGGTGAGGTTGGGGTCATAGATCACAACCTCGGGCAGGATACTGGGGTGCCTTACAGTCGTTTTCATGCCGTTTTCGGTCTGGCCAAGAATCGGCGTAACCTCGGAGCCCGCGTACGTCGTGGCCACGACGATTTGAGGAGCGTTATTGCGGTACGCGATGGCCTTGCCCAACCCAATTGTCGACCCGCCGCCCAGCGCCACAATACAGTCCGCATCCGCAGCGTTGAAGGCCTCCATTGCCCTGAGCGTGACGTCGACAGGCGTGTGCATTGCCGCCTCGCAGAAGATCCCTGCCGCCATCGACCCGATCTGTGCCTGCAGCGCCTGTGCGTCCGCTCGCTGGAACGGCGTTGACAGGATCAAGGCCCGCTTCCTGCCCAGGCGCTCGATTTCTGCGGCAACGGCATTGATCGTGCCTGGGCCGAACAGGATCCGCCCCGGATTGATATCGTATGAAAAATGAGAAGTCATAGATGTGCTCCGAGTCAAGCGATCGCCGCCACGCGAACATGCAATTTCGCCATAACTTCGTCAAAGCGGCAGCGCAGGGATTCAGCGTCGCTGGCAGTGGCCGCCACGTAAAAATCAGGCCGAACGATGACGTAGCGTGCGTCGATGGAATCGAGCCAGCTAGCGTAAGTACCCTCAACATCGACTGCGTCACAAGACGTACCAGGCGTACCAATCTGTGTGGTTCTGCCGTCAAGAAAAGCAAGTTGTTCGAGTTGCTCCGGGGTCAGTACCTTGGCCGGATCGGCATTCATGCCGATGACGATCCAGCCGTGGCCGCAGACCTGGTCGAAGCGATCACGTTTGCCGTTTACCTCGACCACGCCCTGCGTGGACAGCTCGCCGGCGTGCGGCGTGTCGGGGCACCAGACTCCCGGGCCAAGATGGCAGATGTCCGTCGGCACCGGTTCGTTATTGCGCGCGGCCAGATCGGCCTTCATTCGCGCATCACGCTCGGCGGCTTCATGTTCATCCACGATGCAGATGATTTTGCCCAGATCCTGGCTAAATTCGATGTAGTGCTTCGCGTGTTCAAGTCGCTCGGTGGTGTAGCTGTCGAGTACATCGGCCTCGAGCTTGCCTTCCAGGATGGCGTTCAGACGCCAGCCCAGCGCTACGGCATCACGCACACCCGCGCACATGCCTTCGCCGGCGAATGGCGGCATCAGGTGGGCAGCGTCGCCGGCGATTGCGCAACGTCCCTTGTTCCAGTTTTTTGCCCAGCGTGCCTGGAAGCGATAAACCGCACTGCGTTCGAGCTCGGCGTTTTCTGGCGTCATGCCCCATGGCTCCAGCAGCGCCCAGGCGCGTTCAGGCGTCTGGATCTCGTCGGCCGATTCGCCTGGCAGAACCATGAATTCCCAGCGGCGCCGGCCCGGGCCGCCTGGGACAATGGTGGTGGGACGCTTGGGATCGCACAGCTGCCACTGTGCGGGCTGCGCATCGTATTTCTCCGCAGGGATCATGTCCAGGATCAGCCAGTCGAAGAAGTAGCCGTTGTCCTGGTTTTCGATGCCCAGTGACTGTCGTACGAAACTGTTTGCCCCGTCGGCGCCAACCGCAAATTTGGCGCGCAGGGTGGATGCTTCGCCGCCGGCCGACTGGCCTTCCATCGGGGTGCGCCGCAGTGACAGCGTGACCCCTTCGTCGTCCTGTGCCAGCCCGACGCCTTCCCAGCCGCGGATCTGCGTGACATTGGGGATGGTGTCTACGATCGACGTCAGGCGTGCCTCGAGATCTGGCTGGTTGAACCAGTAGCGCACGCGCCAGCCGGATGCCGACTTGCTCTGCCAATCGACGATCTGCAGGGTTTCGCCCTGCACGTTCTTCCAATAGTAGAGCTCATCATGGTAGGTGATGGCCGGATCTTTCTCGGAATCAATTCCCAAGCTTGCCAGGATGCGCGCGATCTCATGGTCGAAGGTCACCGCTCGCGGACGACAGTACGCTTGCGGCCAGCGTTCGACCAGCGTCACTCGCTTGCCCTTCTGGCCAAGCAGGATGGCAAGTAGCGTACCCACTGGGCCCCCGCCGACAATGGCTACGTCCGTATCAAACGAATCTGCGTAATTCATGGTTGTCTCCTCAAACGCTAATCATGGAAAGGCGATGATCCCGTTCGCCGCGGTTCCTGAAATGCATCGGATCCACAGGGAAACGTGATATTTCTGGTGTGAATATCTGTCATCACCGTTTTAAGAATATACGTCATATCTGAATAATCGTCAACTACGATCTATGTTCATTTTTCTGTTTTTTATGCGCACGATGCCTGTCGTGCCGATGGTCATACATGCAACTGCTTGCGCATCCTGGCCACGAACGGACGTTCGCATCGGCTTAATTCGAATTAGAATGATCGTCATTACTGAATCTGGAGTACTAATGAGCTCATCGGGAACTGAAATTGAGGTGGAGGGACGGGTTGCACGCAGGCGTCGTCGAAACCGCGAGGCGTTGATCAGCGCGGCTTGCACCGTGATGGCGGAGAAGGGTATCGATGCAGCGACGATGCTGGAGATCGCTCAGCTCGCCGATGTGGGCGCGGGCACGGTTTACAACTACTTCAAATCGAAGGACGAGCTGGCCATCGCGGTGCTGGAGGAGATGATGCATGATCTCGCCCTGCAGATTGAGAAGCAGACATCCTCTGTCGACGATGCCGCGCGAGTCTATGCATTTGGCATCGCCACTGTGCTCAATGAGGCAACCAATAATCTGAACTGGAAGCAGTTGCTGTACCGTTCGGAGGTCATCGCTGATGCCTTATATCGACGGATGGGGCCTTTCGCGATCAGAGATATTCGTCGCGCTGTCGAAGCAGGACGATTCAATACTCCTGACGCTGACCTGGTGTGGCGGCTGACTTCTCACGCGATCGTAGGGGCAAGTCTTTCCATCAATGCTGGACAGCTGGCCGGTGACGTAAAAAGGGAAATCGTTATTCGATTGCTCTGCATGAACGGCATGGGAGCCGACGAAGCGTTAGCCCTGGCGCCAGCCATATGAGTTGCCGCTGCGCCAGTGCCCTGCGGTCCTATGAAAGACCTCATCTCTGCAACTACTCTTCGGGAGAATATATGGAACTGAGGCAGCTAAAATATTTCGAGGCGCTCGCCAGCACGCTCAACTTCAGTCGCGCGGCCGAGCTCCTGCACGTCGCCCAGCCGGCACTGTCGCGCCAGGTGCAGCAGCTGGAAGTAGAACTTGGCGCACAGCTGGTCGACCGCTCGACACGGCCACTCAAGCTGACCAATGCCGGTGCTTTCTTTCACGAGCAGTCAGCGCAGGTCCTGGCGCGTTTGCAAGAGATCAAAACAGCCACCCGCAGACTCGGCGACGGCAGCAAGCGTTGGGTTGGCATTGGCTTTGCACCTTCGGTACTGTACACCTTCCTGCCCAAAGTGCTGCACCAGTTCTCGGTCGAGAATGCCCATCTCGACATCGCGCTGTCCGAATTGACCTCTGTTCAGCAAGCCGAGGCGCTCAAGGCAGGGCGAATCGATCTCGGTTTTTCTCGAGTCCCTATTCCGGACCCGGCGATCCACAACATTCTGCTGTCGGAAGAGCGATTGGTCCTGGCGGTGCCAGCGCCGAGCGCATTAGCACAAGAACAGAGCATTTCCATTAAACGCGTCGTCGACGAGGTTTTGATCCTTTACCCCATGGCCCCGCGGCCCAGCTTGGCAGACCAGATCCTGCACCAGTTCAGCGTGCGTGGAATTGAAGTCGGCCGGACCTATGAAACCAACGGATTGCAGACGGCGGTAGGTCTGGTTGCAGCCGGCGTCGGGGTCACATTCCTTCCGGAGTCGGTGCAGCGCCTGAGCCGTAGCGACGTCGCCTACATTACCCTATCCGACGCCGGCGTTACGACACCGCTGATCATGGCCACCCGCAGGGGCGATACGACCAGCCATCTGGGGGATTTCCGCACCGCGATCGACAAAGCCATCGCCTGCTGACAGCCTGCTACATCGCCCAGGGGCGGTGCAAGCAAAGGCTTGGTACGCGGCCGTCGTCCGCCGGACCAGCTTCCATGCCAGTCCGGAATAGTTGCAGACCCAATCGGCATTGGACATCACTGCTGTTAGCGGGAGAACATGTCGCACGTTGCCCCGCCTTCGCAGCGCACCTTATTGCCGACGATGTTCTGCGAAAGGCGGGCGTGTTTTTGAAGGAGGGCTTCGGCTTCCAGCCCGGGAGTCGATCAAGCAGGCGGCAATCGTCTTCTGTACCAGCCACCGTTCGCCTGCATCCGTCATCAATAACCTGCGAGGAGCATGCCATGCCAGTAGCACAAATCTTTATGATCAAGGGACGCACGGAAGAGCAGAGGAAAGCCGTCATCGAGAAGGTAACCGCTGCGATTTCCGAAGCGGTAGAAATACCCAAGGAATCGGTCCGTGTATGGATTCAGGAGGTCCCGAGTACCGACTGGGGCGTTGCCGGACAAACCGCCAAGGACTTGGGACGTTAATACCGGCACTATGCACCGGTTCGCCACCGAAAGTGTCTTCCACTGCTCGTGACGCCGAAGCGTTCTCTGGCGCTGTCGCTACATTTTCGACAACACAAGGACGCCCGCGGCGTTCACGGTCGTGCCCAGTTCCCGGCACAGCGCGGTCATCGTGGCGACGATCCGGCGCAAGCGTTCGCCGCTGGCGGGCCGCACCTGGCAATCCTCGATAAATACCGGATGCAGAAAAATACCCCGCACTGTGCTGCGGTCAAGTTCTATTTCAATCAGCAGCTGGTGGTCGTTGCTGAATGCGGGATCGACATAATAATCGTCCACCAGGTCGCCGGCGGCATACAGGATCGGGCAACCGCGATACAGCTCGATGCCCTGGAACACATGGGCGCTGTGGCCGAACAGGATCTTCCAGCCCATGTCGATGGCGCCGTGCGCCAGCCGGCGAAAGCGGGCCGAGGGCCGCCACACCATGTTCGGCCCCCAGTGCAGCGACAGGATCGGCCAGTCGACCTGTTCGCGCCGCAATGCCGCCAGCGCATCAGCCCAGGCCGCCAGCGCCGCCGCCTCGTCCGCCATATCCAGGTAGGCCATGCCGGGGCTGTCCTTGCGCGCGGCGAAATCGGCCTGGTGGTCGCAAAAGGCCGCCATGCCGAAGCGCAGGCCGGCGCGTTCGACTATCGCAGGCGTTGCGGCTTGCGCCAGCTGTTCGCCGGCGCCGGCTTGCGCAATGCCATGCTCGCGCAGCAAGCGCAAGGTATCGTGCAGGCCGGCGACGCCGTAATCGAGCACATGGTTATTGGCAAGACTCACCAGGTCCACCCCGGCGTCAGCAAGGGACGCAATGGCTTGCGGCGGCGCGCCGAAATAAAAAGCCTTGGGCGCGCCCGGCCAGATGTGCGCCGATGCGGTGATGGCGCATTCCAGGTTGACGATGGTGAGGTCAGCCGCGCGCATCAGGCCCGCCACCGGTCCCAGCGGATATTGCGGGCCATGCAGCAGGATGTATTCCTTGACGATACGGCCTAGCATGACATCGCCGCCGAACATCACGCGCATGCTTTACTTCCTGGCCGCGGCCGGCGCTATCGCAGCTTGCCCGGAACTTGCCTTGAACACCAGCACCGGCACCGCGCTGTGATGCAGCACCTTGCGGGTTTCGCTGCCCGGCAATTCCCCTTCCCCACCATGCCAGCCATGCGATGCCATGAAGATCAGGTCGCAGCGCTCCTGCTGGGCCGCCTTGACGATCGCCTGCCAGGGCTGGCTCGACTCAAGCTTGTGGTAGCTGCAGGGTACGCCTTCGGCCAGCGCGCTGTTGGCGATGAAGGCCAGGGATTCGTCGGCGAACTTGTCGAACAGCGCCCGGCGTTTTTCTTCGTAATGCGGGTCGTGATGCATCCACGCCTGCAACTGGTCAGGATGCGGCTGCGGCAGCACATGGATGCCGACCACGCTGGCACCGGTATCGCGGGCGAAGCGGATGCCGCTGGCCACGGCTTGCCGCGAGATGGCCGAACCATCGGAGGGGAGCAGGATACGTTGGTACATGGTTCATCCTTTGATGCAGATTTTCGGTTCCAGGCGGGCGACGATGTGCGCCAGCCCGGCCTGGTCGGCCGCTGCCACCACGGCGGTGACGTCCTTGTAGGCATCCGGCGCTTCCTCGGCGACGCCGCGCAGCGACGGGCTGCGGATCAGGATGCCGCGCTGCTCCAGCTCGTCGACGATGTGCCGGCCGCCAAACTGCTTGAGCGCCTGGGTACGGCTCATGCTGCGGCCGGCGCCATGGCAGGCCGAGCCGAACGCCAGGCCCATCGATTGCGGCGTACCCGCCAGCACATAGGATGCCGTACCCATGCTGCCGCCGATCAAAACCGGCTGGCCGTAGGGACGCAGATCCTCGGGGATGGCCGGATGATCCGGCCCGAAGGCGCGCGTGGCGCCCTTGCGGTGGACATACAGCTTGCGCTTGCGGCCATCGATTTCATGCTGCTCCACCTTGCAGGTGTTGTGCGAAACGTCATACAGCACGCTCAACCGGGCCGCCGGCAGCAGCTTGGCAAACACGGTACGCGTGGTATCGGTGAGGATTTGCCGGTTCGCCAGTGCGCAATTGATCGCCGCCCGCATTGCCCCAAGGTAGCGCTGGCCGAGTGCGGAATCGATCGGCGCACACGCCAGTTCGCGGTCCGGCAGCGCGATCTTGTGCTGCGGCGCCGCCACCACCATTTCGCGCAGAAATTCGGTGCCGATCTGGTGCCCCAGTCCGCGTGAACCGCAATGGATGCTGATGACGATATCGTCTTCATGCAAGCCGTAGGCGGCGGCGATATTGGCATCGAGGATCTGGCTGACCTTCTGCACTTCCAGGTAATGGTTGCCCGAACCGAGCGTGCCCATTTCATCGCGCTGGCGTTGTTTCGCTGCCTCCGATACCTGGTGCGGATCGGCATCGGCCATGCGGCCGTATTCTTCCGTGTGCAGCAAGTCCATCGGCGTGCCGTAGCCGCGTGCCACCGCCCAGCGCGCGCCATCAGTCAGCATATGGTCCATTTCCGACGGCGTCAGGCGCAAGGCGCCATGGCTGCCGACGCCGGCCGGGATATCATGGAACAGCGCTGCGGCCAGCGCCCGCTGCCTGCCATGCAGGTCGGCTTCCCGCAAGCCTGTCCTGAGCAGGCGCACGCCGCAGGAAATGTCAAAACCGACGCCGCCGGCCGAGACCACGCCCCCCTCTTCCGGGTCGAAGGCGGCCACCCCGCCGATCGGAAAGCCATAGCCCCAGTGTGCATCCGGCATGGCATACGCCGCCTTGACGATGCCGGGCAGCATGGCAACATTGGAGATCTGCTCGACCACCTTGTCATCCATGTCGCGCAGCAGCGCTTCACTGGCAAAGATGATCGCCGGAACACGCATGGCACCATGCGGCGCAATTTCCCAGACGTTTGCCGACTGGCGAATGAACCTGGCGGTATCCATCGTTTCCTCTCAACGCACCTAGACATCAACCACGCATTGGACCATCCAGTTTCCCGCGCTATCCGGCGCTGCCGCCAGTGCGGTGAAAGTCGCGCCTTTCGGCTCGACCGCCGGACGGTGGCGCACGACATCGACGAGCTCGCCCCAGGCAAGGGCTTTCAGGCCATCCGCATCGATTTCCACCTCGAAGCGGGAAAACAGCATGTTGTGGATCGCCATTTCCAGAATCAGTGCATTGATCCAGTCGACAAAAAGCACATCGTCGTCAGCGCTGGCGCAGGCAATTTCCACACCGACATCCGCGCGTACCCGGTGCGGATCGGTCACCACGGCAGTCAGTGCCAGCGCGGCTTGTGCAAAAGCCTTCGCGCGGTCCGGCCCGTAACCACGGATGCCGATATCCGAACCATGCTGGAAGTGTTCCCAACGGGGTGTGGGCGCAACAGAGGCGCTAAGGTCTTGCATCGATTCGGGGCGCAATCCGGAAATGATTTAATTTAGGCGCAGGCTTCAGTACGGCTTTGAGATTGATCAATCCGCGCCGTTCCGAGCTTGCCATTTGGCCATTACCCGATTTGCAATTGACGGGGCAATGTAAAACTTGCCCTGCAAAATTCTTTTCGGAGGCATATAATTTTTCTGGTAGGCATGACGCTAGCCGATTCAGCCGGCGCCGGCCGACGGTTTGTAGCGGTGCATGATCTGCGCCGACTCCCGCCAGCTTCCCTTATCCTTCCGAAGCTGGCCTCCCTCTTCCTCGCCCTTTTCCAGCGTTCTTCATTTCATTCCGGTGGCGGCTTCGGCCTTTTCCTGCACGCACCTGCTGTCGATTTGGTGAATCCCGTTTTGGGATGCGGAATCTACATATCGAGCAGTACTGAACCATCCGGTCCCCAATTCACTTTGGTAATGCCAGGATGCTCTTCTTCGAGGCGTCGCAATTCCATTTCCTGTTTGCTTAATTTCCCTAACTGTACCCTGCTCAAATCGGCAAGCCGCAGATTTTCCATCAAAAGATGGCGGTACGACAGCGCCTGTGCCACGGTAGCGCGCAACTCATAGTCATTCCATGGCTTGGCGATGAAACGGAAGATTTGCGCTTCATTGATGGCACCGACCAAGCCATCCCGGTCTGCATAAGCACTGAGAATCAGCCGCATGGCGGTCGGCTGGACCTGTCTTAGCCTGACCAGGAATTCGACCCCATTCATTTCCGGCATCCGGTAATCGGTCATCACAAGGTCGAACGGCATGTAGTCCGCCCGCTGCAGCGCTTCCACCGGCGAGGTGAACAACTGGATTTCCAGCGAATGGCCTTCAATTTCATTTTCAGGCATGCCATGCAGCACGCGGCGAAGCGCCTGGAGAATATTGGCTTCGTCATCAACCAGCATGATGCGGTATTGCATTTTTTATCGCCCCCCTTTTTGCATAGATATAAATGCCAATCGGTTGTCCGTCGGCGCGTTCGAAGGACTGGATTTTTTCGATGAAGCGCTGGTCCAGTACATAATCCTTTGATAGAAGCAGCATGCCATCCTTCGTGACGAGATCGCGCGACAAGGCCATCCCTTCCATTAACTGGCTTGCCCTGACCTGGATTTCCGCCTTGCTTGCTGTCTTGGCGGGAACGCCTGCCACCTGGATCAATAGATCCACCACCGCCGGGTCATAGCGTTTTCCCTTGCCTTCAATAATCATTTGCAGGGCATCGTTAAGGCTCAAACGTCTGTCGGCCAGCGTGCCGATCTGCGCCGCATCGAAATCATTGGCAACCGCCAGGATGCGCGCACCGGCAGGAATCTGTGCGCCGGCCAAACCGTCCGGATAACCCAATCCGTCGAAGCGCTCGTGGTGGTTCCTGATCAATTTTGCGGCATCATGCAGCTGTTCGAGCGCCATCAGGCTTGCCTCGCCCTTGACGGCATGCTTGCCATGCTCGACCCTTTCATCGGCCGACAGCTTTGACCAGGGACGCGCCAGCAGCTTGTCGCTGAGCCCGATTTTGCCGATGTCGTGCAACAGCCCGGCCAGGAATACGTCCTGCACTTCAGATTCGGTCAGATTCATTTTCTGCGCGATCATGCGCGCCAGGTCGGCCACCCGCTTGGCGTGCCCAGCCAGGCCGGGCTCGCGCATTTCAATCAGATTCGAAAACACCCGCACAGAAGTCAGGAAACCTTTTTTCAGCTTGCCGAGCACATCCTCCAGGGAGGCGACGACTTGCCTGAGTTGCTCCGTTCGAATCCGGACTTTTTCCTCCAGGCTGGCGTTCAGCTCCCTCAGCTTGTCGTTTTGCCGCCGTGTCAAGGCTTGCAGGCGCCGGGTTTCACGCTCCAGCTTCTGGCGCTCCAGCGCATGGCGAACACACAGCAGGATATCGTTTTCTTCCCATGGCTTGGCGACGTAGCGGTAAATCCTGCCCTTGTTGATCGCTTCGACGACCGCGCCGATATCAGCATGCCCCGTCAGGAGAATCCGTACCGTATCCGGCGACATCTCGACTACCTGCTCCAGGAACTGGGCGCCGTTCATATGCGGCATGCGCATGTCGGATATGACCAGGTCAACTCGTTCTTTTTCGAGAATGGCAAGACCTTCCGCGCCGCTTTCCGCCGTCAGGACGCGGTATCCCGATGGCCGGAACAACCGGCGCAGCGAGGAAAGAATATTGGGTTCGTCGTCGACGAACAGCAGCGTGCCGGACAGGCCGTTTTCACCTTCAAGCGAGGGGGCTTCATCATCCAGCTGGTTGGGTTCGATTGTCATGCTAAGTACTTGGGCCGTATTGGAAAAAATTGCATAAAGACGGATTTTCTGCGCAGCCTCCATCCTCTTCGACATGCCGGATGGGTAAGGTGATGCGGAAGGTAGTCCCCACGCCTAACGCACTTTCAACGTCAATATGGCCCCGATGCTTCTGCACGATCCCATACGTCAGCGACAAGCCAAGACCCGTGCCGGCGCCGATTGGCTTGGTTGTGAAAAACGGATCGAAGATGCGTGACTGAACGTCTTTCGGAATGCCTGTGCCGTTATCCGTTATGGCAATCCATACATTCTGGCCTTCGGTTCCAGTGCTGATGATGATTTTTCCTCGTTCAGGACCTATCGCATGCGCGGCATTAACCACGATATTCATGATGACCTGGTTGATCTGCGAAGGCAGGCATTCGACTTCCGGAATGTCGCCATATTTTTTGACAATGTCAGCCTTGTATTTCACTTCATTGCCGACAATATTCAAAGTCGAGTCAATGCCGCGATGCAGGTCCGCCCATTGCCACTCCTGGTGCGCATCCACTCTGGAAAAATCCTTCAGATCCTGCACAATTTTCCGCACACACACAATGCCTTCCTTGGACTCGCTCATCAGAACCGGTATGTCTAGCTTGAGATAATCCAGCTCAATGCGCTCGCGCACAGCGCTGACTCTCTTCAGCATATCGGGGGAGCTGATACTGGCTTCGGCATCCTCGTATGCTTTGAGCATCTCAAGCAGGTTGGCGATATAGCCTTCCAAAGTGCCAAAGTTGGAAAAGATATAGCCGATCGGATTGTTGATCTCATGTGCCACCCCTGCCGCCAGCTGTCCAATCGAGGCAAGTTTTTCCGATTGAACCAGTTGTTCCTTCGCCAGGGATAGCTTGGCATTGAGTTCGGTCAGTTCAGCATTGCGCCGCATGAGCTCGGCTTCTGTTGATTCACGTTTCCGGATGTCTTCTTCAAGACGACCATTCGCCTGCGCTAGCTGCGAAGTGCGCTTTGCGACCAATTCTTCCAGCTGATCGACGCGGTTTTCGTCGAACACATCGTCCTGCGGTGGTGTTGGTGGCTGTGTTTTCATTTATTTCAGCATTTTAAAAAGGCAAACATACGGCTGCGTTATTGGAGCAAAATTTGACACGCATCCTCAAATTTCGACTCGGTTTCGCGAAACACGGATCGCATCGCTGCGGCCCCGATATTCAGGCTATTCCATACGCGCTCATCAATGACGGGAACGAGCGCAGTATCTGCCCCATCAAGATCCAGCGCATAGACGATCGCATTTGCGACATGAATTACGCTCGGAATATCGTTCAAGTCCTGGTTTTCCGGAGCATGGTGATTCGCGATGGATTTCTGTATCACCAGCGGAAATTTCCAATATTCCGCCAGCGCACGTCCGACGACGGTATGATCCAGCCCCAGCACCGCACGCTCCGCCTCAATGCGATCGCAGTCATGCCGGTCCCGATATGACATCACCTTTGAGTATTGCTCCGGAAAGCGGGTTACCAGTACCAGCACGCCAATATCATGCAGCAAGCCGGAGATGAAGGCATAGTCCTGATTGAGATTCAGCGCACGGGCCAGCTCCTTGGCGCACAATGCCGTACCGATGGCATGACGCCAGAAATTGGTGAAATCAAAGCTTGGGTGCTGCTCCTCGGAAAAATTTCCTATCACGCCCGCTGCGGTAATCAGCGTTCTGACGCTATCAAACCCCAGGACCGTGATCGCTTGCTGAATGGTGGTAACTTTGCGCTGCAAGCCGTAAAAGGATGAATTCGCAAGCCGCAATGTCTTAGCGGACAAGGCCTGGTCCTGTGAAACTTTATAGGCCATTGCGCCGATACTGATATCGCTCTGCTCAAAGCTGTTGAGCAATTCGACGACAATGATTGGCAGTGACGGGAGGTCGCGTATGCCTTTTACGATATCAGCGAGTACAAGTTTGCTCATTTCATTTCACCCAATTTGTACTCGGCTATGCGTTGCAATAAAACGCCGCATGCAGGGCTGGTGCTACACTTTCTGAACAAGATCGCGAGACGTTGTTGCACCCGCTCTCTTTCCGCCTGCAGGTCGGCTTCGGAAATGTCATCGTTGATCACATATGCCATATCAATACCACGCCGCCGCAAGGACGTGATCATGCCATCAGTCAAGACTGTTGCATCTGGCAAGAGGACGCCACCGCGTCCATCAAGCACGGCTCCCCATAAAGTCATTCCAGCAACGGCGTCGTTCAAATCTATCTGCTTGTATTTATTCATTGCCGCGCTCCTTCGCTCTGCGCAGGAAAATTTTCGTCATTTATCGTTAAATTCCGCCGAGGGCACCAAGCAACCTACTAGGAAGGCGTCAACATGATCAGCCTTCCGCGAGACTGACTGTCATTACCCATGCTGCGGGACGTGATCTCGAACCACGTTCCCTTCAATTCCATGCGACACATCTCGCCTTCTCCGATTTCTCTTATTCTATGAAACAGCTCCGGCATGAGTTGAATGGCTTCGCTGCCGAGTATCGGCCCTACATCATTAAAGAGAGTCTGGGCTGCAATGTTAACGAAGGCGACGATGTCATCATCGTCCAGACCGATTACCGACTGCGGCACGTGCTGCAGCGCCTCGCGTACAATATCAAGGCTGACTTTGCTGCGTTTTATTTGCTGCTGCTTTTGCCTGAGCAAATCCTCTAGCTGTCTATTTGCCTTAGCCAACTCCTGATTCGCGGCTCGGACCTCCAGACCGAGGCGCCGGTTTTCATCCGCCATTTCCTTATGCTGGAAGGCTTTTGCGACATGTTCGCGCAATTGCAGGTCATCCCAGGGCTTGGTAAAAAACTTGTAAATCGCTCCTTCATTAACAGCATCAGTTACCGATTGTAATTCCGTGAAGCCGGACAGTACGATACGCACCGTATCCGGATACAGATTTTTCACCGTTCGCAGAAATTCTACGCCAGTCATCCCCGGCATGCGCTGATCGGAAACGATCACGTCGATATCATGCTGCGCCAACAGCGTCAGACCTTCCTTCCCGCCTGACGCAGTTAGAATCTGGTAACCATCACGACGCACCAGGCGTTTTAGTGCATTGAGAATATTCGGCTCATCATCCACCAACAATAGCTTGCGCGAAGGTTTATGCATGCGCAGAAAGTGATCCGGCAAGCGGCGCTCCTCAAGCAGCAAGGATGTAATACTTGCCGCTGGAAGCGCTTCGGAAAAAAGGAAACCCTGAATTTCGTCGCACATGCTACGGGAAAGGAATTCGCACTGCGCTTCAGTTTCGACGCCCTCGGCGATCACCCGGATACCGAGACCGTGCGCCATTGAAATAATCGCATCGGTAATCGCTGCGTCCTTGGATTGCAGCGCAATTTCATTTACAAACGAGCGGTCGATCTTGAGCACATCGACTGGAAATTTTTTCAAATAGGACAGGCTCGAGTAGCCGGTGCCGAAATCATCGATGGAAATTTGCACACCGAGAGAACGAAGCTCAGTCAAAATGGCGATGGCCCGATCCACATCGGTCATCACCAGACTTTCGGTGAGTTCGATATCCAGGCATTCTGCCGCAAGCCCAGTCTCCTCAAGAGTATTAGCAATTAAACTAACGAGGTCTTCATGAGAAAACTGACGTGCCGACAAATTCACCGCGACACGCAAATTACCGAAACCGGCGCGCTGCCAGGCCTTGGCCTGGGCACAAGCGGAACGAATTACCCACGCACCAATCGGTACAATCAGGCCCATTTCTTCGGCGATGCCAATAAAACCTCCTGGTGCAACCAGGCCTAGCTCTGGATGTTGCCAACGCAGCAATGCCTCCACCCCGACCACTGCACCCGTCAGTAAATCGACTTGCGGCTGATAGTGCAAGACAAATTCCGCACGCTCAAGCCCATTACGCAGCGCATTTTCGATTTCCAATCGCTCGCGCGCGCTTTCATTCATTGTCGGCGTATAAAACTGGAAATTATTACCACCGAGATCCTTGGCGCGGTACATGGCCGCGTCGGCATTTTTAAGCAGTTCGGACGCCACTGTGCCGTCCTTTGGATAAAGGCCAATTCCAATACTGCAGCTTGCATAAAACTGCACATCGGCGACCATGAACGGCGATGCCATCACTTGCATCAAGCGTTGCGTCAAGTCAGCCGTGTCCTGCTCACTGTCTATTCGCTCGACCACCACCACGAATTCGTCGCCCCCCTGGCGTGCCACTGTGTCACTTGCACGGAATACGCTCGACATCCTTTCCGATATTTGACGCAGCAACTTATCGCCACCTTCATGACCAACGCTGTCATTGACGATTTTAAATCGATCAAGATCGATGTACAGCACTGCCGCCATTTTTTTGTCACGCTGAGCACGCGCAATTGCTTGCTGCAGCCGATCTTGAAGAAGGATTCGATTAGGCAAACTGGTAAGAGCATCGTGCGTTGCCCAATACTCAAGTTCGGCTTCATTCCGTTTCTTTTCGCTTATATCGCGTACGATCTTTGCCACACCGATGATGTGGTTTGCCGAATCTCTAATAGGTGAAAGCGTCAGACTGACGTCGATCACGGTACCGTTTTTGTGTGCCCACCTGGTTTCAAAATTTTTCAATCCATGGCCCCGCATCACCTGGATTATGATTTCGGCAAATTCATTGCTTTTCTCAGGCGGTATTAAAAGCGAAATCGGCTGGCCGCATATTTCATCGCTCGTATATCCATACATTGCTTCGGCAGCCGGATTCCAGCTCAGGATTGTGCCGTCGGGAGAACTGCCAATAATTGCGGCATCCGTTGATTGCACGATCGCCGCAAGAAACTGGCGCGTTTCCTCGGATTTTTTCAAATCGGTGACGTCTTGCTGCACATGGATGATGTACGCCTTCTCTCCGATTTTTATGCGACTTATTCTTGACGCCGCGATGAATACATCGCCATTTTTTCGGCGCGAGCTGAACTCGCCGCATAAATACCCATGTTCCTTGAGGGTTGCGATATTATTCGCCATCAGATGCTGCGCCTGGTCAGCAGTAGCTGCTTTTAATGCAGAATCCGGCTTCCCGATCAGTTCTCCGGGTGAGTAACCGTAAATACGTTCCGTGGCAGCGTTGGCGTAAAAAATTTCTCCCTGTTCGTCGGTAACGATCACGCCCTCTGCAACGTTTGCCAAAATTTCGGCTTGCGCACGCAATTGATCTTCAGCGTGTCTGCGCTTTGTGATGTCTTGAATGACAACGACAGCGCCGATGATGTGATGGTGGTCGTCGTATAAGGGCAAGGCAGAATGCAGAATGATTTTGCGTGTGCCATCGAAACACGCGATTTCGATTTCCTCGTCAATCGAAATTTCACCGTTCCGGAGCGCGCGTGCCGCAGCCAATTCTTCCTGCTCAATCTGTTTTCCGCTGCTTAGCCAGTGGCCTTTGTATTCCGCAAAATTTTCAATCCCGACATAACACACACCGCCCCATATTTTTTCTCCCGCATCATTGCCATATAAGATTTTTCCGTCGGCATCAATGATAAAAACGCCCACAGGCAGCGCTTCAAGAACCCACTGCAAGTGATATTCATTCTCAAGTGGCGAGCGGTGGCGGCTCTGGCGGGCGACGTCAATGTAAAACTGCAGATCAACGCCCGAGAATGGCGCAGCCAGAATCTGATCAACACATGCGGAATACGGATGAGGAAGTGTCGCCTTGCATTCCTCTTGCGCCACCAGGAAACAGAAAAAGCGAGCCGGCTCTACAGACTGTTTCATCGCCAGAATTTGCAGGTACCAGCGTTCCAGAGCCGGAGCGTCGACAAAGCAAAGATCGTAGGAGGCGTCCTTCTGGTTTATATCATCGGAAAACTCCAGCCCACACTGCCGCAAACGGTCACATAGCAGGTTGCGGTTGCGCTCATGATCGAGCAAGATTAGCGCCTTGCATGTCTTCATAATTGTTCGTCTCGCCCCAAGTCGATATCGCCGGCTGATTACAGCAGCGCAATTGCGCCAAGCGAGGCCAATGTCTCACTACGCTAGCGATATTGCTCTGCAAATGAACAACTGATGGGGGAAAAGCAGCAGGTTACCGATGAAACAAAACTGCCGGATACGGGCAAGAGAATTTTCTTGGCAACCCCGCTGGCATAGAACACGGTTCCTTAGCCCGGTAGCTTTGTGCCCCCGCTTTTCAGACGGGTTTACCGTTTATCAAAACCTTAAATAATATCATCATTTTCCGCGTTCTCGCTTGAGGTGTTGCTGTGTCTCATACGAGAAGTAGCTCATGCCAATGCATCAAATTCATCAATTTTTCCTGTAACATCATGGTGGTCTTGCACAACGGCCTGGGCCTGCTGCTGGGCTACTGGCTGGCCAAGCTGTGCGGCATGAGCGTTCCCAAACGCAAGGCGCTGGCGATCGAAATCGGCATGCAGAATTCCGGGCTCGGGGTGGCGCAAGCCACCGCGCATTTCTCACCGCTGGCAGCGGTGCCGAGCGAAATTTTCAGCGTATGGCACAATATCTCGGGAGCGCTGGCGGCGGATGCCACCATCCCGCAGGTCGAAAGTGGCAAGGCTTAAGGCTTGATACGACTTCCCGCACCGGCATCCTGAAAAAGCGAGGCGAAGCGTGTTGAGCGCCTCGCCTCGGACCAGAAAGTACCTGTTGCTTCTACGTAAGGCGTCTTCGGAATGTCTCTCGCGTTAACGTATCAGTTATTGGCAAATGCCGTGCTGATCGTGCACTTCGCTATCGTCGTGTTCGTGGTCGGTGGCCTGGTGCTGGTCGTCGCCGGCAACCTGATTGGGTGGCAGTGGGTCAACCGCATCTGGTTCCGCGTTGCACACCTCGCGGCGATCGCGACAGTGGTCGTCGAGTCATGGACGGATATCGTCTGCCCGCTCACCACACTGGAATCCTGGCTGCGCACCAAGGCAGGCGCAGATCCGTACAGCGGCGGTTTCATCGAGCACTGGCTGCAGCAATTGCTGTTCTATGAAGCCCCGTGGTGGGTATTTGCCGTCACCTACTCGGCTTTCGGCTTGCTGGTGGCCGCCGCCTGGTGGTACTTTCCTCCCAAGGCGGGCAAGCGGCGGCATGGAAAAGGCGCCTGAAGGTGCATGAGCGGCGCCTAAGCCATCACCTCCACCACCGCTTGCGCCACCCGTCGCACATTGCCGGTCGTCAGCCCGGTAATACAAATCCGTCCCGAATCCAGCAGATAGATGCCGAAGCGATCGCGCAGGGCTTGCGCATGGGTGGCGAAAAAGCCGCTGTAGCTGAACATGCCGCGCTGGGCGGTGATAAAACCCACCTGCGCATCCGGGCGCAGGATCAGTATCTGGTCCTGCAACGCCTGGCGCATCTGCAGGATGCGCGCGCGCATGGCCCCGACTTCGGCGCGCCACATGGCATTCAACTGCGGATTCAGCAAGACCCGCGCGACGATCTGGCCGCCATGCGTGGGCGGGCTGGAATAGCTGCGCCGCACCGTGAATTCCATCTGGCCCAGCACCCGGTCGGCTTCCTCGGCATCCTTGCAGACGATGCTGAGCGCGCCGCAGCGCTCGCCGTACAGCGAAAAGGTCTTGGAAAAGGAATTGCTGACGAAGAAGGACAAGCCGGCATCGGCCATGGCCCGCATTGCATAGGCATCCTCTTCCATGCCCTGCCCCAGGCCCTGGTAGGCGATGTCGCAGAAGGGAATCAGTTCGCGCGCGACGCAAATGCGCACCACGTCATCCCATTGCGCCGGCGTCAGGTCGACGCCGGTGGGGTTGTGGCAGCACGGATGGAACAGCACGATGCTGCGTGCCGGCAGTTGCTCCAGGCAAGCCGTCATGCCGGCAAAATTGACGCCGCTGCTGGCTGCATCGAAATACGGATAGCGGTTGACGGTAAAGCCGGAACCGGAAAAAATCGCCGCGTGGTTGTCCCACGACGGGTCGCTGACCCAGACTTGTGACTCCGGGAAATACTGCTTCAACAGGTCGCTGCCCAGTTTCAGCGCGCCCGAGCCGCCGATGGTCTGCGCCGTGGCGATGTGTTTCGCCGTCACTTTCGGGTGTGCGGCGCCAAACAGCACTTCCTGCACTGCCTGGCGGTAATTCGCCGCGCCGGCCATCGGCTGGTAGATGCAGGCTTGCGTTTCCGCCTGCAAGGCCTGTTCGGCGATCCGCACCGATTCCAGCTTGGGCACATTGCCGGCATCGTCGTAATACAGGCCGATGCTCAGATTGACCTTTTCCGGGCGGGGATCCTGGCGGAAGCGGTCAACCAGCGAAAAAATGGGGTCGCCGGGATAACGGGGGAAATGCTCGAACATGATGTGCTCCGGGTTACTGCGCCAGGAAATGGATCGCGGTGTTGGCCAAAACGACCATTATCGCAATAAATGCCCTAGCGGCAAGTAGTCCGGCCAGAATAATATGTTTAATTCATATGTTTAATTAACATGCTTAATTCATATGCTTAATTCAAGGGCACGCCACGCGCCCGGCCGACATCGACCGGCGACACCATGGGTGCCTGGTTGCCCCAGGTGTTGCGCATGTAGGAAACCACTGCGGCCACTTCGCCATCATTCAGTTCATGCGCGAAAGGCGGCATGCCGTAGGGACGCGGGTTGCCTCGCGTCGTCGGCGGATAACCACCGTTCAAGACCATGCGGATCGGGTTGAGGGCGTTATCCAGGGTCAGGGCGCGGTTGCCGGCCAGCGGCGGATACGCCGGCGGCTGCCCCTGGCCATTGGCCTTGTGGCAATCGACACAGTATTTTTCATAAATGCGCTGCCCTTCCTTCAGCACCTGCTCGGCATTGTCGCTGGCGGCGACGCTGCGCAGGCTGGGCGGCGCGCCGCTCTGCGGCAGCGATTTGAGGTAAGCGGCGATCGCGCCGGCATCGGCCGCATCCAGGTATTGCAGGCTCTGGCCGACCACCTCGGCCATCGGCCCGGAAGCGGTGCCGCGCATCGATACGCCGGTGGTCAGCAAGTCGGCGATGTGGCGCGCTTCCCAGTTGCCCAGGCCGCTTGCAGCGTCACCCGTCAGTGCCGGCGCATACCAGTTCTGCACCGGGATCAGGCCGCCGGCCAGGTCGAGTTTTTCTTCGCTGCCACCCAGGGTGGTGCGGCTGGTATGGCAGGCGCTGCAATGGCCGGCGCCCTGCACCAGGTAGGCGCCGCGGTTCCACTCGACCGATTTGCCGTCGTCCGGCTTGAACTCGCCGGGACGGAAATACAAGGCGCGCCAGCCGGCCAACAGGATCCGCTGGTTGTAGGGGAAGCGCAATTCGGCTGGGCGGTTTGGCTGCGCCACCGGCTCCAGCGTGCGCAGGTAGGCGAAGATCGCATCCGTGTCGGCGCGCGTCATGCGGGTGTAGTTCGTATAAGGGAAAGCCGGATACAGGAATTGGCCATCCTTCGATTTGCCGTTATGCAGGGCGCGCCAGAAATCGTCGGCGGTCCATTGGCCAATGCCGGTTTCGGCATGCGGCGTCAGGTTGGAGGTATAGATATTGCCAAAAGGCGTGGGAATAGCCCGCCCGCCGGCGTACTCCGGGCCGCCGCGCGCGGTGTGGCAAGCCATGCAATCGCCGACCCGCGCAAGATAAGCGCCGCGGCGCAACTGTTCGGCGCTGTCGGCCACCGGCGCGGAAAGCATGCCGCTGCCGGGCTCATGCCAGACCTGGTAGCCCACCACGGCGGCCGGGATGGCGACGAAAAGAACAAGCACCACGCCCAGGAGGGCCAGCAACAGGCGCTTCATGGCTGCCTCCCTGCTTGCTGCGCCGCGTTGCCGGAGACGATCACGCCATGCGCGCTGCCGCAGGGCAGCGGCAATTTGACCGGCAACGAGGCTGCCGGGGTGCTGTTGGCCGGCACCGGCTGCGAAGCCAGCCAGGCGGACGCCGCGCTGACGTCGGCCGGCGTGAGGCGGCTGGTGATCTCCGCCATGCAATCTGGCGCCGCCGTGCGCCGGGTCTTGTTACGCCAGGCGCCGAACTGCGCATTCAGGTAATCGCGCGGCAATCCCAGCAGGCCGGGAATCGTCGGCGCCACGCCGGTCAGTTTCTGGCCGTGGCAGGCGACGCAGGCCGGGACCTTTTTGGCGGCATCGCCCGACAGCACCAGTTGCCGGCCTCGTTCCATTTCTTCCTTGCTGACATTGACCGCCTGCGGCGGCGGATAGGGCAAATGCTGACTGGCGAAGTAATCCGCGAGTTCCTTCAGATAAGCATCCGACATCTGGTCCACCATGTAAGTCATCATCGGATATTGCCGCTGACCGTCGCGAAAATTGACCAGCTGGTTGTAGAGATAGCCGGCAGGCTTGCCGGCGATGCGCGGAAAAAAACCCTCGCTGGTGGCACGCCCTTCCTTGCCGTGGCAAGCCGCGCAGGCGAGTGCGCGCTGGGCGATGGTATCGGGGATCGCCGGCTGGGCGATGGCGACGCCCCCTGAAATGGCGAAGGCACATGCAAAGATGAAACAATTCAAAAGCGGGAAGATTTTTTTCATGGGATTCGATCAGTCAGACCATTCGCTCCGGCCACTCCGGAGCGCGTGCGCGACACCGCTTGGTCCTGCAAATGCGCACGCCAGCCGACCTTCCGGCACCGGAACAATGTTGCAATTATCGCTCTTCCTTAAAAAATAAACAGGAGCAGAAATGGAATTTAAAACCATATCAGATACATTTCCTTTGCGCGCTGCGACCTTGCCGCCAGCCGCAATTGATATGAAATCAAACCGATATTGATACCTGTACTTCAAATTCATGGCGCGCGGCTCGTTTCTACTCTTGGCTATCGAAAGCGTCACGGAACAGTGCATAAATATCACTCACAGAAAAAACTGATATGTTTTTTGAGAGGAATCTGCTCCTGATAAGTTTACGCCGCAAACACTAGCATAGCGCCAACCCACATCAACGGATGGCACCGATCGTCGTGCGCCACTGTTCCAGGAAGGACTCTCATGAACCCCACCGGCTTGTTGCTAGCCACCTTCATTTTGTCAATCGTCGGCTTGTTTGCGTTTATCTGGTCGCTGCGCAAAGGCTTGTTCGATGCCGAATCCAGCGGTGCCAGAACGATTTTCTCGGCCGGTGAAATTGGCCGCACCGAAGAGCCGGCCGCAAGCAGTCAGCAGCATCAGGCGCTGCAACAAGTCACCGATCGCAGCGATGCCAGGTCCAGCCGGCGCCAGGAAATCTCCGCCGCCGAGCTGGCAGTACGTGCAGCGGCCGACCGCTCGAGCGCCTTCCCTGCCTACCTGTTGTTTGCCTGTGCAGTGGTGTGGCTAATAGTGGGCTCGGCGGCAGGCCTGGTCAGTTCGTTGAAGCTGCACTGGCCCGACCTGCTGACCGATACCGCCTGGCTTTCCTTCGGACGCCTGCGCGCCATTCACCTCAACACGGTGGCGTATGGCTGGGCGCCGATGGGCTTGCTCGGACTGGCCATGTGGATGCTGCCGCGCCTGCTGAAAACGCCCTTGCTGGGCGGCCGCCTGATCATCCTCGGCGCCGTTATCTGGAACGCCGGCCTGATCGCCGGCCTGGGCGGAATTGCCGTCGGCATCAATGCCGGCATGGAATGGCTTGAAATCCCCTGGCAGATCGGCGGGATGTTCGCCGTCGGCGGCATGCTGATCGGCTTGCCGATGGCCTTCATGCTCCCTAAACGCAAGGTGCATCATCTGTATGTGTCGGTGTGGTACATCGGCGCCGCGCTGTTCTGGTTTCCGACGCTGTACCTGGTCGCCAAGATACCGGGGCTGCATTTCGGCATGGAGATGGCGACCATGAACTGGTGGTTCGGCCATAACGTGCTGGGCCTGTTCTTTACGCCGCTGTCGATCGCCTGCGTCTATTACTTCCTGCCCAAGGTAATCGGCCGGCCGGTGCAGTCGTACAACCTGTCCCTGCTGGGCTTCTGGACGCTGGCCTTTTTCTATGGCCAGGTCGGCGCGCACCACCTGATTGGCGGTCCGATTCCGGAATGGCTGATCACCCTGTCGATCGTGCAAAGTGTGATGATGATCATCCCGGTGGTGGCGTTCTCGCTGAACCAGCACCTGACGCTCCAGGGGCACTTCGGCGCGCTCAAGCATTCGCCGACCCTGCGCTTCATTTTCTTCGGCGCGGTCATGTATACGATCACCTCGCTGCAAGGTTCCATGGAAGCGCTGCGCTCGCTCAACGCGGTCACCCATTTCACCCATTTCACCGTGGCGCATGCGCATCTGGGCATGTACGGCTTCGTTTCGATGGTGATCTTCGGCGGCGTCTATTTCGCCATGCCGCGCATCCTCGACACACCCTGGCCGAAGCAAAAACTGATCGCCCTGCATTTCTGGCTGGTGGTGGCAGGCTTTGCCGTGTATATCGTGACGCTGTCCATCGGCGGCTTGCTGCAGGGGCTGGTCCTGCTCGACCCGGCACGCCAGTTCATGGATTCGGTGGCGGTCACCCTGCCGTGGCTGCAAGGCCGCTCGCTCGGCGGCGCGCTGATGACGCTGGGGCATCTGTGCTTTGCAGCGCACGTGCTGCTGATCACGCTACGCTCGGGCTTGCTGACGCAACCGGTGCGTACCACCGTCCACTCCCCGGCCTGACAGAATCGACAAACAAATGGAAAACGAACTCAAACTGATCAGCGGGGCCATGGTGACCCTGTCCCTGGCGACCGCCGCGATGGTGGTGGTGCCGTTCATGCAACTCAAGGATGTGCCGGCGCCGGAAGCGCTGGCGCCTTACACCAGCGAGCAGTTGCGCGGCCGCCAGGTGTATATCGCCAACGGCTGCATCGCCTGCCACACGCAGCAGCCCAGCATCACCGGCGCCGGACGCGCCGATGCGCAGCGCGGCTGGGGCCGCGCCTCGGTGGCGGCCGACTACCATTACGACCAGCCGCCGCTGCTGGGCACCATGCGCACCGGCCCCGATCTGTTCAACATCGGCGCGCGCCAGCCGAGCGCCGACTGGCACCTGGGCCATCTGTTCCAGCCGCGCGCCTATGTCCCTGGCAGCAACATGCCAGCCTACCGCTTCATGTTCGAAATCAAGGATCCGGCCACGGTCGGCAAGGGCGAACGGGTGGTGACGCTGCCGCCCGGCACGGTCGCCTACGACAAGGTCGTCGTGGCAAAACCTGAGGCGCTTGACCTGGTGGCTTACTTGCAGGGCATGAACCATACCTATCCGGTTCTGACGCTGGAGCAGGCAGAGAATTTGACACGCACGGCGGCCCCGGCGGGCGCAGATGGCGCCGGCAAGGATGCGCCGAATACCGAAAAAGCAGGAGCAGACAATGCAGCCGCAACAAAACCGTAACTCGGAAAATCCGGACCCGACCGAACAAAACAATCCGGTGCCCCGCGTCGTCATGGGCCTGGCGCTGGCGCTGGCACTGTGGGGTGTCGGCTACATTTTCATGGCGGAGCCGGACGGCGTCGCCGAGCTGGGCGACCGGCGGGTGCCGGCGGCGCTGGCGCCGAGTGCCGCGCAGTCGCAAGGCAAGGTGGATGGCAAGCAGGTTTATGCCGCCAACTGCCAGGCCTGCCATCAGGCTACCGGCCAGGGCTTGCCGGGCGTGTTTCCGCCCCTGGCGAACTCCTCCTGGGTCAAGGGCGAGCCGCAGGTACTCACGCAGATCATCCTGCATGGCCTGACCGGCCCCATCGAAGTGGCCGGCATCACCTACAACGGCGCCATGCCGGCGTTCGGCGCCCAGCTGGGCGATGCGGAAATCGCCGCGGTCGCGACATTCATCCGTAATGAATGGGGCAATGGCAGCGCGGCGGTCGAGGCCGCCAGTGTAACAGCGACGCGCCAGGCCAGCGACCGCCGGAGCGCGCCCTGGCAAGACGTCAAGGAACTGCAGGAATTCATCGCGGCGCAGGCGGAAAGCAAGTCGTGAACGGCACTATCCTGCGCACCTGCGTGGCGACCCTGCTGGTCGCTGCCGCTGCGCTGGCGGCATTCTATTGGGTCACTGCCGGCTTCTCCGCGGTGAGCGCCGATGGCGTGCGCCGCGCCCATCTGGCGCAAGCGCCGCGCGCGCTGCCGGATCTTGCGCTGATCGACCAGCGCGGCGAACCGCTGGCGCTGTCTGACTACGGCGCGCCACGGCAAAAAGCCACTTTCGTGGCGCTGGTTTATGTGCAGTGCCAGACCGTCTGTCGCACCAGTGCCTCCGGCCAGGCCTGGCTGCAGCATGCGATCCGCGCGCGCGGACTGCAGGAGCGCGTGCAGTTGCTGACGCTGAGTTTCGATCCGCGCAATGACAGCCCGGCGGTGCTGGATGCCTATGCCCGCAAGCTGGGCGCCGATAGCGCGCTGTGGAAATTCGCGACTGTGCGCGATGCCGCCGATCTTCCAGCGCTGCTCGGGCTGTTCGATATCGTGGTGCTGCCGGACGGCCTGGGCGGTTATTCCCACAACGCCGCGCTGTTCCTGGTGGATGGCAACGGCCGCCTGGCCCGTGCCTACGACATCGACCGGCCCGATCTGGCGCTGGCCGATTTCCTGCAACAGCAGGGAGGCTAGATGCGCCCGCTGCGTTTGCTACGTCATCCAGCGCTGCCGGGCCTGTTGCTGGCGGCGCTCGCGCCGCTGCATCCGTGGCTGGAGCAAGACATGATGCGGCACATGGCCATCGAACTGCCGTTGCTGTTTGCCATTGGCTGGCTGGCCGCCGCAGCGGCCGGCCAGCGCTTGACACGGATGCTGGCGTCCTGGAATCTCGGCGGCCTGCCGGCCCTGCTCGGCGCGCTTCTGGTGACAGGCTTCTGGATGATTCCGGCTGCGCTCGATCGCGCCGTACTGGACGACGGCATCGGCATGATCAAGGTGGTCAGCCTGGTGGCAGCCGGCATGGCCGCAGGCGCATCGTGGCGCAGCGCCGGCGTGGTGATCCAGGCTTTTTTTATGCTGAACTGGTTCTCGATGACGCTGGCGGCCGGGCTGCTGTACCAGGAAGCGCCGCAGCAATTGTGCAGTGTATACCTGGCCGACCAGCAAGGCGCCGCCGGCATGGCCGTGGTCGGCTGGGCGGTGTTGATCCTGGTGGTGTGGCTGCCGCGCGCCTTTGCCGCGCTTGATCTGAGCGGGGATCGGGCGGATGCCTGAGCGCAAGGAGATCCATGTCTTGGAAAAAGCCACGGTACAATCAGGGCATTCCGTTCGCTAATTGCCCATGAAACGCTACGAATCTCTTGCCGAGGACATCGCCCAGTCGATCCGGACTGGCGTCTTGAAGCTGGGCGACCGCCTGCCTTCCGTGCGGCAGGCCAGTGCCAGCCGCGGCGTCAGCCCTTCCACCGTGTTTGAAGCCTATTACCTGCTGGAGGCGCGCGGCCTGATCCGCGCGCGCGAGCGCTCCGGCTATTACGTGATTGCCGGCGCCCGGGCGATGCCGCCAGAGCCGGAAATCGTCTCCCGCCCGGATGGCGACTCCACCCCGGTCGATGTCAGCACGCTGGTGTTCGACATCCTCGAGTCGACCCGCTCGCGCGACGTGGTGCCGTTCGGCTCGGCCTTTCCCAGCCCCCTGCTGTTTCCTTTCGACCGCCTGGCGCGCGCCATGACGACGGCCATCCAGAAGATGGATCCGTGGAGCACCATCGATGACATCACACCCGGCAACGCCAGTTTGCGCCGGCAAATCGCCCTGCGCTACCTGATCGACGGCCTGCACGTGCATACCGATGAAATCATCATCACCAACGGTGCCATCGATGCCCTGAACCTGTGCCTGCAGGCGGTGGCCCGGCCGGGCGACGCGGTCATCATCGAATCGCCCAGTTTCTACGGCGCGCTGCAGGCGCTGGAGCGGATCGGCCTGAAGGCCATCGAGGTGCCGACGCATCCGCGCGAAGGCGTCGATCTGGGCGCGCTTGCGCTGGCGCTGGAACGACATCGCCCCAAGGCATGCTGGCTGATGACCAATTTCCAGAACCCGCTGGGCAGCCTGATGCCCGACGAAAAGAAACGCGCCCTGGTCGAATTGCTGACGCTGCACGACGTGCCGCTGATCGAGGATGACGTCTATGGCGAACTGTATTTCGGCAGCAAGCGCCCAGTGCCGGCCAAGGCGTTCGATACCAAGGGGTTGGTGATGCACTGTTCGTCGTTTTCCAAAAGCCTGGCCCCCGGCTACCGCGTCGGTTGGGCCGCGCCCGGCCGCTATGCGCAAGCCGTGGCGCGGCAAAAACTGACGACCACGCTGTCGGTCTCGGCGCCAGTGCAGGCAGCGCTGGCCGAATACCTCGCCAAGGGCGGCTATGACAGGCACCTGCGGCAATTGCGCCATGCCCTGTCGGTGCAACAGAGCGCCGTCATGCAGGCGATCGTCCGGCATTTTCCGGCGGGTACGCGGGCTACCCGCCCCAGCGGCGGCTATTTTTTATGGCTTGAATTGCCGGAGAAAGTCAACGCGCTCGAGATCCACCGGCACGCTCTGTCCCTCGGCATCAGCGTGGCGCCCGGCCCGATGTTTTCGGCGCAGCGTGGCTTTACCAACTGCCTGCGGATCAATTATGGTCATCCGCTCGACGAACGCGCCGAGGCGGCCCTGGCCACGCTCGGGCGACTGGTGTCCGCCTATAGCGATCCCAAAACAGGCGCGGCCGCCGGCAATCAGGGCAAGTCGCGCAATATCTGATAATCGCCGTCGCTGATCGGCACGAAGCGCAGCGCTTTCAGATTGTCCAGCAAGGCCTTGTTGCCGGCGCCATTCTGTCCTAAAAATACCGCACTGATCTTATCCTTGAGGCTTGCGCACAACTGGCCCCGGTAAACATAAGGATTGACCGGCATGCGCGCCGACCGCCAGAGGACCCGAAAATCCCCTGCGCTCGCCTTGCCGGCTTCCACCAGCGAGGTCAGCAGGTAGCTCGACACGAAGGCCGCATCCACGCGACCATTGACGACTGCCAGCGCGGACTGGTCGTGCGAACCGGTGTAGCCGACCTGGCTGAAATATCCTCCTAGCGGGACCTGGACATGCCGCGAAAACTCCTGCCGCGGTATCAGGGCACCGGAAGTGCTGTCGGGATCGACCAGGGCCAGCTTTTTTCCGCGCAGGGTTTCCAGCGCAGTATACGGCCCTTGCCGACGCACGATCAGCAACGAAGTATAGAACGCCCCTTCTTCCTGAAAAGCGCCTTTTTTCTTGGCGGTGGCCGCAAACGCAGTGATGCGCGGGTCGGCTTTCTTGGCGTTGAGGTAGGCTGCCGGCCCCAGGTTCGCCAGATCGATGGCGCCCGCCAGCAAGCCTTCCACCACGGCGCCGTACGAGGATGGCATGACTACCTCGACCGGCAGGCCGGTGGCGGCCTGCAGTGAATCGAACAAGGGCTGGTGCGCCGCGATATCCTTTTGCAGGTCATCTTGCGGCACCATGGCAAAACGCAGGTGATGCGGCTTTTCGCATTCGATGGCAAGGGCGTGCGCGGCCAGGAGCATGAGCACAGCGGCAATGCTCAGCCGCAGCAACCCATGCCTGAAGCCAAGCGCGGGCGAAGTCTTAAATCGGATCATAGGAGAGTGAATTTTCCGCGCTGCAGGATTGCGGCGACTTCCGCCGCAGCCGCCGGCCGCTGAAAGTAAAAACCCTGTACCTGGTCGCAGCCTGCGGTTTTCAGATGCACCAACTGGTCGACGCTTTCGACGCCTTCGGCGACCACCATCAAGCCGAGGTTGTGCGCCAGCGAAATGGTGGATGCAACGATTGCCGCGTCGCTGTTGTCGTTGCGGATATCGCGGATGAAGGAACGATCGATCTTGACCGCATGCAGCGGCAGCCTTTTCAGCTTGCTCAGGCTGGAAAAGCCGATGCCATAATCATCCAGTGCAATGCGCACGCCCAGCGCCTGCAGCTGGTCCAGCACTGACAGGGCAAACTCGAGGTCTTCGATCAGGCAACTTTCCGTGACTTCGAATTCCAGCAAAGTAGCGGAAATGCCATGCCGTTGCAGCGCGCCGGTCACGGTTTCCAGCAGGGTATCGTCCTTCAGCTGCTTCGCCGACACATTCACCGCCACCGGCTTCACCGGCACGCCTTGCTGCCGCCATTGCGCAAGCTGGCGGCAGGCCGCCTCGATTACCCAGTTCCCCAGCGGGACGATCAAGTCATGCGCCTCGGCCAGGCCGATGAAATCATTCGGATACAACAGGCCATGTTCCGGATGTCGCCAGCGCACCAGCGCTTCCAGTCCGGCCACATGGAAATCCTGCAGATCGACGCGCGCCTGGTAATGCAGGCAGAATTCCTCGTCCCGGATCGCACGCTTGAAGCGCGCCAGCAATTCGTTCTGGCGCGCGGAGGTGGCATTCAGCGAGGCGTCATGGAAACGATAGGTTGCGCAGCCCGCCAGCTTGGCTGTGTACATGGCCGTATCGGCGTGCGTCAGCAGGGTTTCCACATCCTGGCCGTCGCGTGGATACAAAGCGATGCCGATGCTGGGGCCGACCTCGACATCGTGCCCGTCGAGGTCAAGGAACGGTGCGCAGATTGCCTCCACCAGTTTGGCGGCGATGCTGGCGACAGCCTCTTCTGTCGCCACTTCGGACACCAGCATGACGAATTCGTCGCCGCCCAGGCGCGCCAGCAAATCGTATTCGCGCAAGGTCCCGCGCAGGCGCGCGGCAACCGCCTGCAACAGGCGATCGCCGACGGCGTGGCCGAGCGTATCGTTGATCAGCTTGAATTTGTCCAGGTCGAGAAAAAAAAGCGCATAGAAGTTGCGGCTGCGCCTGGCGCGCGCCAGTTCTGCCGCAGCCAGTTCGTAAAACAGCATGCGGTTGGCGATTCCGGTCAGATGGTCATGCGAGGCCAGTTGCAGCGCCCGGGTCTTTTCGCTTTCCAGCTGCCGGATCAGGCCGCGCTTTTCCTGCTCGGAGTCCGACAGCACCTTGTAGAGCCGGTGCTGGCGCCGTGCGATCACCGCCAAGCCCAGCGTCAGTAACAGGAACATCAGCGATGTGATGACGGCGCGCCCATAATATGCCCGGTGTTGCGGCGCCAGCTTCGCCACCACCGCCTCCTCATCGCGACTGACCACCACGGCCAGCGGGTGGCCGTCCAGGCGGCGATAGACGCCCAGGCGCCGCCCCGTTTCGCCAGGACGGCTGGCGCTGAGCTTGCCTTTGGCTGCGGCACCGGCAGAAAATTTCACATACTCGCTGGCGCCCAGGTCGCGCCCGGCGGACAAGGTCGCGCCATTCAATTCCGCCAGCTGGTAGCCATCCATGGCCATGATTTCGATACGCCCGCCATCACCCAGGTCAACTTCCCTGTTCAGGCGTAAAAAATAGCCGAGATCGATGATGGCGGCAAACACGCCCAGCCGCTTCCCCCCAGAAAACAAGGGCAGCAGGACCGGCACCCGCCAGGCAGCGGAGGTGGCTGCGACCGGACGACCAATAAGTAACGCCTGCCTGCTACCGGCGGCACTGGACGCCGCCAGATAGGCCGCGACCACCGGTCCGAGTTCCGGTTCGGTTTGCCGGTTGGCGGAAGAATGCCGCAGACCGCCATGCTGGTCGAAGATCGCAATGCACAAGTAAGCGTTGTCGCCGGTAAACAAGGGATTCAGATAATTGGCGGCGCTACTATCGCCTTCCAGCAGGGACTTGCCTATCCTGGCATAGAGTTCGGATCTGCCGAACACTTCCTTGAGGTTGGCGGCGATGATGGCGGCGATATTGCTGCTTTCGGCGACGGCATTTTCGTGCGCCAGCGTCTTTTCATTCTCGACCCGGGAAATCGTCACCGACCACACGACCAGCGTAGCAAGGCCGGCCAGAACAAAGGCGCCAAAAATCCATGCCTTTTCACTGAAAATCAGATTTTTCAGACGCTGCAGCGGGTAAGGAAAGGAAAATGGCAAAGTTCAGGTCGATAACGAACGAATTACGGTACGCGCTGGAAATCCAGACACAGGGAAGATTGTATTAATTGTATCAAGGCAATGTTTCATTATCATTACTGAGCGCTACTTGCCTATTCGTTTCGCACTCTTGTTACTGCCACCGATCTAGATACTGCCACCGATCTAGAACTGAAGACTACTGTCAATTTATTTCCCCAAGAAAAGAGAATGATCATTTACTCTTTTGTGTTAATATAGCCCGCTAGATCGTCTTAGCCGCACCCATTTCATTGTCCGAGGTCACTCATGTTGTCAAAAAAAACATTGTCTCGCTTTCCCGCCCGTGCCTTGCTGCTGGGCGCTGTCGCCCTGGCCGCCCTCGCCGCTTGCGGCAAAACCCAGGCGCCGCCACCGGCGCCAGGTGTACCGGAAGTCAGCGTAGTGACGCTGCAGCAACAGAAAGTGAGCCTGACACGCGAGCTGCCGGGCCGCACCAATGCTTACCTGCTGGCCGAAGTGCGGCCGCAAGTCACCGGTATCGTCAAGCAGCGTCTGTTTACTGAAGGCGGGATGGTGAAGGCCGGACAAGCCTTGTATCAACTCGACGACGCCACCTACCAGGCCAATACTGCCAGCGCCCGCGCCAACCTGGCACGCGCCAAAGCCACCCTGAAATCGGCGGAATTGAATGCCCAGCGCTCGGCAGAACTGGCCAAGATCGACGCCGTCAGCAAGCAGGACAATGAGAATGCCGCTGCCGCCCTGGCGCAGGCCAAGGCCGACGTCGCCGCAACCGAAGCGGCACTGCAAGGCAGCAGCGTGACCCTCGCATATGCCCGCATTACCTCGCCCATCAGTGGCCGTATCGGCAAGTCCAGTGTGACCCAAGGCGCGCTGGTGACCGCCAACCAGGCGGCGCCGCTGGCCACTGTGCAGCAACTCGATCCCGTGTATGTCGACCTGACGCAATCCAGCAGCGAGCTTTTACAACTGCGCAAGGACCTGGCCGCAGGAAAATTATCGAAGTCTGGCGACGTGCCGGTGCAAATCGTGCTGGAGGATGGCAGCCGCTACTCGCACGATGGCAAGCTGGCCTTTTCTGACGTCAGCGTCGACCCTGGCACCGGCAGCTTCTCGCTGCGCGTGACCGTGCCCAATCCCGACAGCATTCTGATGCCGGGCATGTATGTGCGCGCAGTGGTCGGCAACGGCGTGCGCGACAACGCCATCCTGGTACCGCAGCAAGGCATTGCGCGCGACCCCAGGGGCAACACCACCGCAATGGTCGTGGGCAAGGATGGCAAGGCAGAAGTGCGGCCGGTCAAGGTCAGCCGCACCATCGGCGACAAATGGCTGGTCGATGACGGCCTGGCCGCAGGCGACCGCGTGATCGTCGCCGGCCTGCAGAAAATCAAGCCCGGCGTGCCGGTCAAGGCGGTCGAAGCCGGCGCGAATGCCGCCCCGGCCCAGCCGACGGCGGCCGGCGCAGCAGCAGCCAAGCCGGCTGCCGCGGCTGCGAAACAATAAGCGGAGAATTTCATGGCACGTTTCTTTATCGATCGCCCGATCTTTGCCTGGGTCCTCGCCATCATCATCATGCTGGCAGGTGGCCTCGCCATCACCAAGCTGCCGATCTCGATGTACCCGACCATTGCGCCGCCCACCGTGGCAATTTCCGCAACCTATCCCGGCGCCTCTGCCAAGGTAGTCGAGGACTCGGTGACGCAGATCATCGAGCAGAACATGAAAGGGCTTGATGGCCTGATCTACATGTCGGCCAACAGTTCGGCCACCGGCACTGCGCAGATCACCCTGACTTTCGACAACAAGATCAACCCCGACATCGCCCAGGTGCAGGTTCAAAACAAGCTGCAGCTGGCCATGCCGCTGTTGCCGCAGGAAGTGCAGCGCCAGGGCGTCAACGTCAGCAAGTCGAGGAGCGGTTTCCTGCAGGTGATCGGCTTCGTCTCGGAAGACGGCAGCATGGACAAGGATGACATCGCCGACTACGTCGTGACCAGCCTGGTCGATCCGCTCTCACGCGTGCCGGGCGTGGGCAACATCCAGGTCTTCGGTTCCAAGTACGCCCTGCGCATCTGGCTCGATCCGAACAAGCTCGACACCTACAAGCTCGCCTCCGCCGAAGTCATCGCCGCGATCAAGGCGCAAAATGCCCAGGTCGCAGTCGGCCAGTTGGGCGGCGCGCCATCGATCGCCGGCCAGCAACTGAACGCGACGATCTCGGCGCAAGACCGCCTGCAGACGCCGGAACAGTTCCGCGACGTCGTAGTGCGCAGCAACCCGGACGGCTCGGTGCTCAAGCTCGGCGACATCGCCCGCGTCGAGATCGGCGCCGAGAATTATGAATTCCTCACCCACTACAATGGCAAGCCGGCAACCGGCATCGCCATCTCGATGGCGACCGGCGCCAACGCGCTGGATACCGCCGCCGGCCTGCAGGCCAAGCTGAAGGAACTCAAGCCCTTCTTCCCTCAGGGGATGACCGCGGTCACGCCATTCGACACCACACCCTTCGTGGAAGTGTCGATCAAGGGCGTCGTCAAGACCCTGGCCGAAGCGATCCTGCTGGTGTTCCTGGTGATGTACCTGTTTTTGCAGAATTTCCGTGCCACCCTGATCCCCACCATCGCCGTGCCGGTGGTGCTGCTGGGTACCTTCGGCATACTCTCCGCGCTCGGCATGTCGATCAACATGCTGACCATGTTCGCCATGGTGCTGGCGATCGGCCTGCTGGTGGACGACGCCATCGTGGTGGTGGAAAACGTCGAGCGCATCATGAGCGAGGAAGGCCTGTCGCCACTGGAAGCCACCCGCAAATCGATGGACCAGATCACCGGTGCGCTGGTCGGCATCGCCCTGGTGCTGTCGGCGGTGTTCGTGCCGATGGCGTTCATGGGCGGCTCGACCGGCATCATCTACCGCCAGTTCACCGCCACCATTGTCTCGGCCATGGCCTTGTCGGTGCTGGTGGCAATCGTGCTCACGCCTGCCTTGTGCGCGACCATGCTCAAGCCGCTGGCCAAGGGACACCATCATGGCGAGCGCGGCTTCTTCGGCTGGTTCAATCGTAACTTCGAGCGCACCAGTGACGGCTACCAGCGCGGCGTGCGCGGCATCATCGGCCGCGGCAAGCGCTTCCTGGCGATCTTCCTCGCCCTGGTGGCGGTGATGGCCTTCCTCTTCATGCGCCTGCCCAGCTCGTTCCTGCCGCCGGAAGATCAAGGCATCCTGTTCGCCATGGTGCAGGCGCCAGTCGGCGCCACGCAGGAGCGCACCATGGAATCGATTCGTAAAGTCGAACAGCACTTCCTCGAAAATGAGAAAAGCGTAGTGGAATCGGTCTTCAGCGTACAAGGTTTCAGTTTTGCCGGCACTGGCCAGAACAACGGCATCGCCTTCATCAAGCTCAAGGACTGGAGCGAGCGCAAGTCCGCCGGGATGGGCGTCGACGCCGTCGCCGGCCGTGCCATGGGCGCCTTCAGCCAGATCAAGGATGTCATGGCTTTCGCCTTTGCACCGCCGGCCATGCCGGAACTGGGCACGGCTGCCGGCTTCGCCTTCTTCCTGAAGGATAACGCTGGCCAGGGCCACGAAGCCTTGCTGGCCGCGCGCAACCAGTTGCTCGGCGCCGCCGCGCAAAGCAAGCTACTGAGCAAGGTGCGCCCGAACGGCCAGGAAGATACGCCGCAGTTCCGCATCGAAGTCGATAATGAAAAAGCCGCCGCGCTCGGCCTCTCGCTGGCCGACATCAACAGCACGCTCAGCACTGCCTGGGGCGGCCAGTACATCGATGACTTCATCGACCGCGGTCGCGTCAAGCGCGTCTATATGCAAGCCGATGCGAAATTCCGCATGGCGCCGGAAGACTTCAAGCTGTGGTCGGTGCGCAGCAAGGACGGCAAGATGGTGCCCTTTACGGCCTTTGCCAGCTCGCGCTGGGAATACGGATCGCCGCGCCTGGAACGCTACAACGGCGTGCCGGCGATGGAAATCCAGGGCGAAGGCGCGGCGGGGGTCAGCTCCGGCGACGCCATGGCGGAAATCGAGCGGCTGGCGGCGCAACTGCCGGCGGGCTATGGCATCGAGTGGACTGCCCTGTCCTATCAGGAACGCCAGGCCGGTTCGCAAACCACCGTGCTGTACACGCTGTCGCTGCTGATTGTGTTCCTCTGCCTGGCCGCACTGTATGAAAGCTGGACCATTCCGACCGCGGTGCTGCTGGTGGCGCCGCTCGGCGTTCTCGGCGCCGTGCTGGCCAACTCGCTGGCCGGCATGCCGCGCGACGTCTACTTCCAGGTGGCGATGCTGACCACGGTGGGTCTGTCGAGCAAGAACGCGATCCTGATCGTCGAATTCGCCAAGGCCAACCTGGAGCACGGCATGGACCTGATTACCGCGACCATGAAGGCAGTACGCGACCGCCTGCGGCCGATCATCATGACCTCGCTGGCTTTCGGCCTCGGCGTGCTGCCGCTGGCACTGGCAACCGGCGCCGGCTCCGGCGCGCAACGCGCGATCGGCACCGGCGTGGTTGGCGGCATGATCGCCGGCACCGTGCTCGGCGTGTTCTTCATTCCCTTGTTCTTCGTTGTGGTCGAACGTCTGTTCGCCCGCCAAAAACCATCCGTAGCGGCTGCCGAACCTGCAGCAGGAGTACCATCTCATGACTAAACCCTTGCTCACCACCCTGGCGCTGGCGGTAGCGCTGGCCGCCAGCGGCTGCGCCATGCTGGAGCCGCAACTGCCGGCAGCCAATGCATCGATTCCGGCCGACTGGCCGCTGCCGCCGACCACTGCCGCAGCGACAAAAACGCCGGCGGCCACGTCGGCGGCAACACCGGCCGCCGAACAGGCGGTGACGGACATCGGCTGGCGCGATTTCTTTACCGATCCCAAACTGGAAGAACTGATCGCCCGCGCGCTCGACAACAACCGCGACCTGCGGGTGGCGGTGCTCAACGTCGAACGCACCCGCGCGCAATACAACATCCAGCGCGCCGACCGCTTCCCTGCGGTGGCCGCCAATGTCGGACTGAACCGCACCGGCGGCAATGTCGCCAATCCCGGCAGCGTCTACAGCGCCGCGGTCGGCGCCGCCTTCGAACTGGACCTGTTCGGTCGCGTGCACAATCTCTCCCAGAGCGCGCTGCAACGTTTCTTCGCGCAAGAAGAAGCGCGCCGCAGCGCCCAGCTTAGCCTGATCGCCGAAATCGCCAATGTCTACCTGACGCTGGCGGCCGACCTCGAATCGCAGCGGGTGGCGCAGGCCACCCTGGACAACCAGCAGTCGGCCTACGACCTGATCGTCAAGCGCCATCAGCTCGGTGCGGTGTCGGCGCTCGATCTGAACCAGGCACAAACTACGGTCGAAACCGCGCGCGCCGATATGGCGCGCTATGCCGGCCTGGTGGCAACCGATACCAACGCCTTGCGGCTGCTGGTCGGCGCCCCGGTCGAAGCGGCCCTGCTGCCGCAAGGCTTCGACCCGGCGGTCTCGGGCCTGACCGCCTTGCCGGCGCAACTGCCATCGCAAGTGCTGCTGCGCCGCCCGGACGTGCTGCAGGCCGAGCACCTGCTGCGCGCCGCCAACGCCAATATCGGCGCCGCCCGCGCCGCCTTCTTCCCGTCGATTTCGCTGACCGGCAGCATTGGTACTGCCAGCAATGAATTGTCGGGCCTGTTCGAATCCGGCACCCGCATCTGGAGCTTCATTCCGCAGATCAGCCTGCCGATCTTCCAGGGCGGCCGCTTGCGCGCCAACCTGGGCATGGCCACGGCCGACCGCGACATCGCCCTGGCGCAATACGAGAAATCGATCCAGTCGGGCTTTCGCGAAGTCGCCGATGCGCTGGCGCTGACGCGCACCCTGGCCGATCGCCGCGCCGCCCAGCAATCGCTGCTGGATGCGGCTACACGGGCACATGCGCTGTCGAAGGCGCGTTACGATCAGGGTCGCGACAGCTTCCTGAATCTGCTGGATGCCCAGCGCACCCTGTACGCCGCCCAGCAGGGACTGGTTGCAGCGCAACTCGCCGAGCAGGCCAACCGCGTCACCCTCTACAAGGTGCTGGGCGGCGGCTGGCAGGAAAGCAGCAAATGACTGCGCAGGCCCAGCCCGGCGCCAAAGTCAGCGGACGCGCGCAAGCCCAGTGCGAGCGCATCCTCTGCGCTGCGCAGAAATGCTTCATCGAGCATGGCTTCCATGCCGCCGGCATGGCCCTGATCGCCGAAACCGCCGGCATGAGCCCGGGCCTGATCTACCGCTATTTTCCCAGCAAAAGCGCGATCATCCTGGCGATCGTGGAGCGGCAACTGGAACGTTCCCGAGCCAACATCCGTTCCCTGCACGATGCACCGGACTTCAAGGAAGCGGCGTTCAACGCTTTCCTCCTCTGGCGCGATGCCGACCCGTGCCAGGTGAATGCCGCGCTGTTCCTGGAAATGAGCGCCGAGGCCAGCCGCGACCCGATGATCGCCGCCGGCCTGCGCACCTGCGATCAGGAAATCCGCCATGAGCTTGCCGCCTGGCTGTCGGCCAGCGTCGCCGCCGGCGGCAAGGGTTTGTCGGCGGAGCTTGCGCGCGTCCGTGCGATTACCTTGCAAACCTTTTTCGAAGGACTGTCGGTCCGGGCGCTGCGCGAACCAGACACGCCACTGGAGGAACTGAAAGCCGCCATCGCGGATTTCGTGGATGGACTGTTTTCCACGTAAAATCAAGCGGCAGCCGGGGATTGCGACTGCCATCCGACGATCCACTCTCAAGGAGCTTAATATGATTAAACACCCGCTTGACCGTAGCGACCTGGAATTCGCGCCGCTGGTTTTCAGCGCCAAGGTCTGAGATGAAAAACAAAATCGTCATCGTCGGCGGCGGCGCCGGCGGGCTGGAACTGGCATGCAAGCTCGGCAGAAAGCTCGGCCGCGAACAGGTGAGCCTGGTCGATTGCCGCCTGTACCACATCTGGAAGCCTTCCCTGCACGAGGTCGCCGCCGGCACCCTGGATATCCATCAGGAAGGCCTGTCCTACCAGATGCTGGCCCACGACAATGGCTTCACCTTCGTCTATGGCGCGCTGACGGCGCTGGAGTCGGCCAGCAAGCGGCTGACTGTCTCGGCGGTCCGTGGCGACAGCGGCGAAACCATCCTGCCGGAGCGCCATCTGGAATATTCGGCGCTGTGCATTGCGGTCGGCAGCATCTCGAATTATTTCGGCGTGCCCGGCGCCCGCGAACACACCATCTCGCTCAACGCCACCGATGATGCCGAACGGTTCCGGCTAAAACTGCTGGAACTGCTGGCCATGGCGGAACTGCGCAAGGATCTGCAGCCGGATGCCGGCCTGGATATCGTCATCATCGGCGGCGGCGCCACCGGCGTGGAACTGGCGGCGGAACTGCGCGAAGCCAGCGGCGTCTATGCCGACTACGGCTTTCGCCGGCTCGACCCCGCCAAAGATGTGCGCATCACCTTGCTGGAGGGGGCGCCGCGCATCCTGGCGCCGCTGCCGGAACGGGTCTCCAGCGCAGCCGCGCGGCTATTGGCGAAGCGTCACGTCACCGTGGTCACGGGATGCCGGGTGGTCGACATCCAGGCCAACAGCCTGACCGATGCCGAAGGCCTTACCCGCCCGGCCGACATCTGCGTCTGGGCCGCAGGCATCAAGGCTCCCGATTTCCTGCAAACCCTCGGCTTGCCGACCAATAAGGCGGGCCAGATCGAAGTCACCGATCGCCTCAATGTCACCGGCTTTCCCGACATCTATGCCTTGGGTGACTGTGCCGCCTGCCCGGGCGCTGAAGGCAGGCTGGTGCCGCCGCGCGCCCAGGCCGCTCACCAGCAGGCCGATTACCTTAACGACACCCTGCTGCGACAGGCAGACGGCAAGCCTGCGCCGGACAAGCCCTATGCCTACCGCGACTATGGCTCGCTGGTATCGATCGGCCAGCAAACCACCGTCGGCAGCCTGATGGGCTCGCTGAAAGGCCTGAGCTGGTTCGTGGAGGGGCTGTTTGCGCGCACCATGTATGTCAGCCTGCACCTGATGCACCATCAGGCAGTGCTGGGAACGATGCGCACCGGCGTTCTGGCGGTGGGCCGCTTCCTCGTCAAGCGCACCACCGCCCTGGTGAAACTGCACTGATACGCCGCGTTCCTGCGGCAGGCTCAGGCCGTAGCGGCGCGACGCATTTCCTTGCGGGCCTTGGCCGCGGCGAAGCGCCGCTCTTCATCGGGCGTGGATGGCGCCAGCGGCTGCAATGGCGTCGGTTTTCCCGACTGGTCCACCGCCACCATGGTAAAAAAACAGCTGTTGGCGTGGCGCACCGTGCGCGCCTGGATATTCTCGGTAATCACCTTGATGCCAATTTCCATCGAGGTATTGCCGGTATGGTTCACCGAAGCCAGGAAAGTCACCAGTTCGCCGACATAGATCGGCTGGCGGAAGGTCACCTGATCGACCGACAAGGTCACCACATAGCTGCCGGAATAGCGGCTGGCGCAGGCGTAGGCGGCCTGGTCGAGCAGCTTGAGGATGGCGCCGCCATGGACATTGCCGGAAAAATTGGCCATATCCGGCGTCATCAACACCGTCATGGTGAGCTGATGATTGGGCAAATTCAATTGGTTCAACGGATCTTCCTTTGATTTAAAATGGGGTTTTTCCGGGAGTATTATGGAAAAGCATTATCTTACTCCGCTCTTTTCACCGCGCTCAATCGTTGTGCTCACGCACACCGCGGAATTGCCTGAAACGAGCAGCGCCTGCGGCCAGCTTGCGCTGCAAAACCTCCGCGAATCCGGCTACAGCGGCCGCCTTGAATTTCTCGACATCGGCGCCGAAGGCGTCCTCGCCGGCCCGGCGCAATCCGCGCCCGACCTCGCGCTCATCGCACTGCCCGACGCCGACCTGACCACGGCGCTTGAAATGGCCGGGCGCATGCAGAGCAAGACGGCGCTGCTGCTGTCCAAAGCCATCGATGCCAGCCAGGCGCAGGAACTGCATGCCATCGCCCGGCGCCACGGCATGCACCTGCTGGGACCGAATACGATGGGGCTGCAACGTCCCAGGCTGCATCTCAATGCCAGCGTGCTCGGCACCTTCGCGCAGGAGGGATCGCTGGCGCTGGTATCGCAATCCGGCGCCCTGAGCAATTCGGTGCTCGACTGGGCCGGCCGCAACGGCGTCGGCTTTTCCACGGTGGTTTCGCTTGGCCCCAATACCGGCGTCGATGTCGCCGATGTACTCGACTTCCTCGCCGATGACCGCGCCACCCACAGTATCGTAGTGTACCTCGAAGGCATTCGCGACGCCCGCCGCTTCATGAGCGCGCTGCGCGCGGCTGCCAATGCCAAGCCGGTAATCGTGCTGAAGGCTGGCCGCCAGCCATCCGGCACAAGAGCTGCACTGACCCATTCCGGCGCCATCGTCGGCAGCGATGACGTGTTCGACGCCGCCCTGCGCCGCGCCGGCGCGGTGCGGGTGCGCTCCTTCGTGCAGCTGTTCACCATCGCCAAATGCCTGTCGGCGCGCCACCGCCCGCAAGGCAAACGCCTGGCGATCGTCACCAACGGCGGCGGCCCCGGCGTCCTGGCGGCCGACTGGGCCAATGACCTCGGTGTCACGCTGACGACGCTGGCGCCGGCCGCGCTGGCCGAACTCGCGCCGCAGTTGCCGGCGCAAGCCAGCCTCGATCCGCTGCTCGACCTCAGCGAAGACGCCAGCGCGGAGGATTACCGCGCGGCCGTCATCGCCCTGGCGGCCTGCAACGAAGTCGACGGCGTGCTGGCGATCCTGTCGCCGCGTCCGGGGCTGGACTGCGCCGCGGTGGCGCAAGCCCTGGCAGACCTGCAGCCGTCCTTCGGCAAACTGGTGATCACCTGCTGGATGGGCGACGAACAGGTGGTGGCGGCGCGCAGGATCCTCAACCAGGCCTCGATCCCGACCTTCCGCACGCCGGAAGCGGCGGTCGAGGCCTTCGACATGGCCGCGTCCTTCCACCAGAACCAGCAGTTGCTGCAGCAGACGCCTTCGCCATTGTCAAAATTCGACAAGCCAGATATCGAAGGCGCCCGCATCCTGATCGAAACCGTGCTGGCCGAACGGCGCAAGGTCCTCACCGAAATGGAATCGAAAGCCCTGCTGGCGGCATTCCGCATTCCGGTCACCCGCACCATCCTGGCGCGCTCGGCCAACGAAGCCATGCTGATCGCCAATCAGCTCGGCTATCCGGTCGCCCTGAAAATCGACTCGCCCGACATTCCGCACAAGTCCGATGTCGAAGGCGTCGCCCTCAACGTCAACAATGCCGCAGGAGTGCGCGATACCTGGCAGACCATGATGGCCAACGTCAAACGCCGGCTGCCGGACATCCGCATCAACGGCATCACCGTCCAGAACATGTCGGGCAAGCCGCACGGCCGCGAACTGTATATCGGCCTGTCCACCGAAGAACCCTTCGGCCCGGCGATTTCCTTCGGCACCGGCGGCCGCATGATCGAACTGATCGCCGACCGCGCCATCGAATTACCGCCGCTAAACCGCTTCCTGGCACAGCATCTGATCAGCCGCGTGCGTTCGGCCGAGACCCTGAACGAATGGCGCGGTGCGCCGGCGGCCGACCGCGAAGCGCTGGAGCGCATCCTGATGCGGGTCTCGGAAATGGTGTGCGAGTTGCCGCAATTGCGCGAAATGGACATCAATCCGGTGATCGTCGATGCCGCCGGCGCGCTGGTGGTCGACGCCAGGATCGTGGTCGAGCATGCGCCATCCGAGACGGTCCAGTATGCCCATCTGGCGATCCTGCCCTACCCGGCGGAACAGGAAAGGGAATGGCCGCTGCCCGGTGGCGGCTGCTACACGCTGCGCCCGCTGCACCCGTCGGATGGCGCCATGCTGCAAGCGTTCGTGCGGCAACTGTCGCATGAAAGCCGCTACTTGCGTTTCGCCACCGCCGTCTCCGAGCTGTCGGCACGCATGCTGGCGCGCTTCACCCTGATCGACTATGATCGCGAGATGGCCCTGGTGGCGATCCATCGCGACCCCGGCCCCGACGGCGCCGAACGTGTCATCGCCATTTCACGCTACATCACCAATCCGGATTCGACCAGCTGCGAATTCTCGCTGGTGGTGGCCGACGACTTCAATGGCCAAGGCTTGGGCACGCGCATGATGTTGTCGATCATGGACGTCGCGCGCAGCAAGGGATTGAAGCGCATCGCCGGCATCGTACTGAACCGCAACGCACCCATGCTCAAGCTCATGCGCAGCCTCGAGTTCAAGGTCGGCAAATATGGCGACGACCCCGATTTCCGCCTGTGCAGCCGCGAACTGTAATGTGCCGGGCCCGTCATCAGATCCCCTGGCATACCTCGTAGACCTGTTGCCGCAACCATTGATGCCCGGGGTCTTCCTGCGAACGCTCATGCCAGTATTGCCCGATCGGCGTCGTCACCAGAGGCGTCGGCAACGGCAGCACCGCCAGCGGAAAATGCCGGCTCAGCAAAGCTGCCAGGCGTTGCGGGCAGCTGGCCAGGTAATCGGTCGATTCCAGCAGATAGGGCGCGGCGAGATAGGTCTGCATGCGCACGGCGAAGCGCGGATCGATGCTGATCCCCTGGACTTGCGCCAGATTTTCCCATGGCAGCCAGTTGCCATAAGGGTTGACCAGCACATGCGGGTAGCGGTTCAGGACTTCCAGCCCCGGCTTGCCGGCTAGCGCCGGATGGCCGCGCCGCGCCAGCACCACGGTGTTTTCCTCGAACAGGCGCTGCTGCCGCATCGTCCCGACAAGAAATGGTATGCCGCCCAGCGCCAGGTCGGCCTCGCCTTGCGCCAACGCCTGGCCGAAGTCCTTGCCATCATGCTTGGACACCACCTGCAGCTCCGCCTGCGGCGCCAGCAGCTGCACCCGGGCCAGCACTGGCGGCAGGATCACCGCAATCGAATAATCGCTGCAAATCAGCGTGAAGCGCCGGTTGGACAAGCGTTGGTCGAAGCGTACCGGCCGCAGCGAAGCGCGCAAGCCTTCCAGCGCGCGTATGACATCCGCAGCAATCGCATCGGCATAGGCGGTGGGCGCGACGCCCTGCCCGGCCCGCACGAACAGCGGCTGCCCCAGCGCTTCACGCAAGCGTGCCAGCGCATTACTGACAGCAGACTGGGTCAGGCCGAGCCGCTTGGCGGCACGGGAGAGATTGCGTTCTGCATACACCACCTCGAACACCGGCAGCAGATTCAAGTCGACGTCCTGAATATTCACAATATAAATAACAATTCTAGTTAACCTTGAACATTGTAAATAATTATGCGATGTTCGAAAGAAAAATGGAGATAAAATAATGTGGCAGCAAATGGCGCACGACGAGCGCCGCAAAATGGCCATTGTACTGGGCCTGACCCTGATCTATGGCTGCGTGCTCGGCGCGCAGTTTTACGTGGCGCGACTGGTCAATGCGCTCGGCGGCAGCGCAACCGATGCCGGCTTGCTGCTGATCTTGTCGGTGCTGCCGGTGTTCGGCGTAGCCTTGCTGGGAAAACGGCTTACCCAAACCATTCCGCCGCCACAAATGCTGCGGCTCGGCCTGGCTTGCCATGCATTGCAATTGCTGCTGCTTGGCCTGGCATCGAACCTGACCCTGCTATTGCCGGCCATGCTCCTGAGCGGCTTCGGTTACGCCCTGTCCTTCGTCACGCTCCTTAACGGCGCCACCACGATCGCCCCGAGCACGCACTATGCGCAAGGCATCGCCTACATGACCCTGTGCTCGCAACTGGGCATCGGCCTGGGCAGCCTGGTATCGGCATTGACCGAGCCGGTGCTCGGCACCAATGGCGTGTTCTGGGTCCCCATGCTGCTGGCGCTGATCGGCCTGGTCCTGGCCAGCCGCCTGCCCGCTGCTGCAGCGGTGCTCAATGCGGCGCCACCGGCGCAGGCACGGACACCGCCACGAGCACGGCCGGGCGCACGCTCGTGGCGTACCGTGCTGCATGGCAGGATGGTCGAAATCTTCATTCTCATGGGGATGCTCGGACTGGCGTTCGGCGTACCACTGCAATTCGTGCCGATGTGGCTGGCGAAAACGCCGGAGATGGCGTTTTCGCCAGCTTATTTTCTGACCACCAGCTTTTTCACCATCATGCTGACCCGGCTGCTGTTCAGCCAGCACTTGAGCGGCCCGCGCGAATTGCATGTGGTGGTCGCCTGCTTTGTCGTGCTCGCGCTGGCAATTGCGGTGCTGGGCCAGGCCCGCACGCCGGCGCAGTTTGCCGCCTGCGCCATCGCCTACGGCGGCGCCTACAGCCTGCTTTATCCCAGCTGCACCGCCTACGTGCTCAGACAAGCCGAGCCGGCCGAACGCGGCGCCTGGGCAAACTGGGTATTGCTGGCGTACGAGCTTGGCACGCGCGTCCTGCCGGCCGCCTTCGGCATGGTCGCCGACCATGGCGGTTTCCCGTTGAGCTTCCTGTTGCTCGCGGGCGTGGTCGCGGCGGTCTCTGCCTGGCATGTCATGAAGCGCCGGCAAGCTGTTCTCGCGCCGGCCTGAGTCCCTGCTCCGCAGCCGCATGGCGGCCCGGCCGCCCGGCCGCGCTAGTTCAGCGCGGTGCGGACCCAATGCTGGCTGCCCTTGTTGCCACAGGCTTCCACCGTCAGCCCCGGGCCTGGTGCGCCCGGCGCCTGCAGGCACAGTCCGGCGGCCTTCTCCACCAGCCGGACCATTCCTGCGTCGACGGCGTCAAAACGCCATTTCTGCCGATCCGCGCCGCTGCAGTCGCGCGTAACCGCCTGCGCGCCGGCGCTCGTTGCCAGGGCCTGCAGGCACAAGCCATTGGCGCGCGCCACCACATGGTAGTAATCGCTGTCGCCGCTGGCCACCAGGCGCCACTGATTGATTCTCGAATGACTGGAGGCGGCGGCGTTGGCCAGCACCTGCGCTCCGCTCAGGTCGCCTGCCGGAATGCCCAGCACGAGGCCGGCCGCCGGCTGTGCAAGCGTGGCCAGGTTCTGTTCACCGATGGCGGCAAACAGGTTGGCGGTAAATGCCTGCGCCACCGGACTGGTGTAGTCAGGCCGCAGATTGCCCGGGATATAAGCGTCCAGCCCCCAAGACCATTGTATGCTGCCCGTCGAGAACACTTGCGCAGTCGATTGATCGACGTAATACGTCACGTCGCTGGTCATGTTCGCGCCATTGAAGGTGAAGGGCGAACTCGCAAGCCTTTTGGTTTGCGCCGGCGAAATGCCTTCCATGTAGGAATTGACTTCATAGCCGAGCAAGCCTTTCAACAGCGCGCCGTCGGTCGCGCCGGTTTGCGCGAACAGCCAGTGACCGGCGTTGCTGATCGTGATATCGCCGACGACCGGATCGGTGACATACTGGTTACCGACCAGGCCGGCTTCCGGACGCCCGAGGAAGCGGAACTGGTCAGTGGTCAGGTTGTTGTCGGTTACCGGGTCGCCGCCGCCGCGATAGCAGATCATGATGCGGTTCTTTTTGGTAGCGCCATACGCGCCATCGACGAATCGCACCTGCCAGTAAATCTGGTTGGCGGAAAAGAAAGCCAGGTTGATCCCGGCTGCCCGCGCCTGGACAAGGCGGTCCCACATGGCCTTGGAGTAGTATTCGTCATGCCCGGCCGACACAAAGGCCTTGGCCTGTTGCAGCACCGCGCTGTTTTCATGCAAGTCGAGGTTGCTGATGTACTTGGTGTCGTAACCCTGCTTTTCCACCCAGCGCAGCATGTTGTAATCCCATCCGGCATTGCTGATCATGTAGCCGGCGCGCGCCGGCTGCACGTTCGTCAGGAATTCGCCAGCGCCCACCCCCGGACTGGACGCCGCATTCACGCCACGGCCATATGGACGGTTGAAGGACACGGCAGTCGCCGGCAGCTGGCCGGGGCCGCAACCCCAGCCGTTCGGATGCGTCTCGCAGCCGGTGTACAGGGATTTCCCGCCCCAGAAATTGTAGGCCTGATAGGTGCTCACCGGCAGTTGCTGCACATAGCGTGCCGCCCTGGCGTCGTCGCGCACCACGAAGATGACATAACTGTCCTTCACCGGCGTGGTATTGGTGCTGAGCCTGGCAAGATAGATGCCGCTGGCCCAGTATTCGCTCGACTTCGGGTCGGTCTGGGCATCGGGGATGTGCAGGCGCAGGCTGACATTCCAGTCGCATTCGATGACATTGTCAGGATTCAGGCAAGGCAAGGGCTGGTCCTGGCGCGCGATGTTGGCAACCGATTGCAGCAGGCGCGCACCGGCGCCACCATAATAGCCCATGCGGTAGACCTCGATGTTATAGGTCGCTGCAGAAGTATTGACCAGAAAATCGATATCGCCGCCACGGTTGACGCTGGTCAGCGATGCATAGCCTTCGATTTCATGGTTCACGGCCGGATTGACTAGTTGCCATCCGCTGCTGCCCGCCTTGGCATTTTCGATTGCCGTCACCGTAAGCGCCGCTTGCGGCGTATCTGCCGGCGGCGTGCTGCCGGGCGCCGCGTCGACCGGACCGCCATCCGCGACGGCAGCTTGACCTGCGGCCGTGCCACCGGAAGAACCACCGGAACAATTAAGCAGCAAGGGCGCAACCAGGGCGATGGCCAGAAGTTTCACAAGTGGCAGGGATATTGCAAAAGTCATGGCAAGGATTGGGTCATGGATCTTCCTGCTGACGATCCGTCATGAAAAAAAACGACAGGCGCCAAGCTGCGCCATCGGTCCTGATGCATTGCTTCAAGGAGAATGTAAGCGGCTTGCCATCAGATGGATCTCGATTAAATCAAACCGGCAATTCATACGTGACTCACGCAACATAAAGCGATTGAGATCGCGCAAACGCCGAGCAAACTTCAACACATCCCAAGCCAGATGCACGTATGGCGCCAGGCAGCTTCGCCCGGAGTCATATGCTGCGCATATGCTGGTCGGACCAGCCGCTGCACGTGATTTGATCGAACTCATCAATTCTACGAATCACGACTTTTCAGATGCAGGAGCGACTATATTGAGCCCGAAAATCTACCTGTTTTCGTTGACATGACGAGCGGCAGGCGTACCGCTTTCGATTAGCGCGCCGGATCCCGCCTTCGGAAGGAATGACCATGCACGATCATCGACAGCATCAGCAGCGCATCACGACACTCATGGCATCGCTATTACTGTGCACGGCATGCGGCGGCGGCGGTTCGGCATCGAATACCTCCGCTGCGCCCGGCACCGCCGCATCCGCGACGACCGCGCCAACGACCAGCACAACATCCGACAGTGTCACCACGAGCACCGCTTCGACCACCAGCACCACCGCACCTCCCGCCATCCCGCATACCCGCTCGTCCTGGAGCGATGTTATCTCCTTGCCGATCGTGCCGGTGGCCGCCGCCAATCTGCCGAACGGCAAGGTGCTTACATGGTCGGCCTTTGCGCCCGATAACTTTGGCGACGAAAACGCCTGGGGACAGACTTACTCCGCCATTTTCGACCCGGCATCCCGCACCAGCCAGCAGCGCGTCGTCACGGAAACCCAGCACGACATGTTCTGCCCCGGCACGACCATGCTTGCCGACGGCAGAATCCTGATCAACGGCGGCAGCAGCAGCCAGAAAACCACCTTCTACAATCCGGCCAACGATGCCTGGACCACCGGACCGTTGATGAACATACCGCGCGGCTATCCTGGCAACACGATCCTGGCCGACGGTTCGGTGCTGACGCTGGGGGGCGCCTGGAGCGGCGGCGCATCCGCCAAGGACGCCGAGATCTGGAGCCCGTCCGGGTGGCGCGTAATGTCGGGCATACCGATCGCGCCGTTCATCGGTCCCGACCCGCGCGGCACCTATCGCGGCGACAACCATCTCTGGTTGTTCGCGCAGGCCAATGGCCGGGTGTTCCATGCGGGCCCCGGGGCCAACATGCACTGGATCGACACCTCGGCCAACGGCCAGGTCGTCAATGCCGGCACGCGCGGTAACGATGCCTACAGCATGAACGGCAACGCGGTCCTGTATGACATCGGCAAGCTCCTGAAAATCGGCGGGGCTCCCGCCTACGAAGACGCCGATAGCAACAATGCCGCCTATCTCATCGACATGAACAACGTCTCGGTGCGCAAGATAGCGACGATGAACTATGCGCGCGCCATGCATAACAGCGTGGTGCTGCCGAACGGCCAGGTGGTCATTACCGGCGGCCAGACCTACGTCAAACTGTTTTCCGACGACAGCTCGGTGCTGATGGCCGAGCTATGGGATCCGAAAACGGAAATTTTCAGCAAGCTGTCGGCCATGCAGGTGCCGCGCAACTACCACAGCTTTTCACTGCTGCTGCCGGATGGCCGCGTGCTGGTTGGCGGCGGCGGCCTGTGCGGCGCTTGTACGACCAACCACGCGAATGTGGAAATCCTGACGCCGCCTTACCTCCTCATGGCCGATGGCACGGCCGCATCCCGCCCCGCCATCACCTCGGCGCCGACCACGGGCAGTTATGGCGCAAGCATTACCGTCACCACCAACGTCACGGTGAACGCTTTCGTATTGATGCGTCTTTCCGCAGTTACACATTCGATCAACAATGACCAGCGACGCGTGCCATTGCAGTCAAGCAGCGTCGATGGTCGCAGTCACCAGCTGGCCATTCCCGCCAACCGCGGAATACTTCCACCTGGTTACTACATGTTGTTTGCGATGAATGCGGACGGGGTGCCCAGCATTGCGAACACGATCCAGATTCGCTAGAAAAAAAATGGCAACGAAGTAGCGGCAAGGACGCCCCGGCGTGCCGGGGCTTTTAACTGAAAAATTACTTCAATCAATTTCTTCAATTGCATGCCTGACTTGTTGCTTGCGATTTATTGAATCACAACAAATGAGTCATTGAGGAAAATCACCTTGTTCAGGGGTCCGTCTTTTACAGTACTTACACCGGCTTGTATCTTTTGCTCACATTTTCATGCATCCGGACAGCACTGGCAAAAGCATGCGTTTGCAAATGCACCGTACAGCCCCAAGAAATTTTTTCCTGAACACCGACCCCACACAATTGGAGGCAAGATCATGCATAATTTCCGCGCAATCCCTGGACAGGCAATCGCCCTTACCGCTTCGTTGTTCCTGGTAGCGGCCTGCGGCGGCGGTTCTGATGGCGGACCGGCTCCTGCCGCTACGGCCGGCAGTTCAAGCACGGCAGCGGCCACATCGACCACCAATGCCACGACCACCTCAACATCGGAAAGCGCCACTACCACGACGAGCAGCACGACAACGACCCAGGCGCCGCCGTTCAACTTTGCCGCGGCGACACTGACAATCCAGCATAGCGGCTTTTGCCTGGGCGTCTCGGACGATGTCGTTGGCAGCAATGCACGACAACTCGCCTGTGTTGGTGGCGACGCTTTGCAAAGCTGGGAAATCAAATCCGCAGGTACGGACTATACGATCAGAAATTTCCAGAGCAATCTCTGCCTGCTGGTCAATGATGCTGTGCTGCCTGTTGACAGGCCTTCCTATGTTGTACAAGGCACCTGCGACGGCTCCGCCAATACCTTGTGGAACTTCCAGCAGACCGCCACACCAGGCAATTTGAATGTCGTCGCCAAGCATAGCGGTTTGTGCATGGATGTCATCGCCAGCGATCTGACACCGGGCAAGGAAATCATCCAGTACACCTGCAACAGCGTCGCCGGGCAGATGAATCAGCAATTGAAGATTACCGCGATCACGCCCTGAACAACACGGTCCTGAATTGTCACTCTGAGGCCCATCCGGCATTCATTTGCCTGGATGGGCTTTTTCAGTATCCCGAACACTGTACGCACAAAAATTCGGGGCGAACTGCCATGGTCAATAAACAGTATCAGAAGCAAACACGTGCAGTGGCCCTGCTCAGCATGGCATGCATGATCAGCGCCGCCGGCTGCACCAGCGACACTGAAGAGGAGGCACGGCAAGCCCGATACAGACGCGGAGAAAATATTTTTCTCGGTAATGAACTCCTGCCTGCGCGCATCGCCGGACACCAGGACTTCCTGCCCCCGCCAGTTGCCAGGTGCGTCAACTGCCATGTGCCCGGCCGCCGCGTGCCTGTCGACACGGAATCAGCGCCGTCCCTGAGTGGACAATCCTTACTGCAGACGCGTGCCAGACGTGGCGGTCCCGCGTTTGCGTACGGACGGGAAAGTTTCTGCAGCACCCTGCGCACCGGCATCGATCCTGAGTATGTGACATTGAAGCGCGCCATGCCGCGCTTCAACATGGATACCGAACAATGCCAGGCCTTGTGGGAGTATTTGACGGAGAAACACAGCGATGAAACACAGTAAGCGCTTGTCGGCGCCGCGCAACCGGCAGCGGCGCGGCGCCCTGCTCACCCTGATCGGCACAGCGCTGCTGGGCATCCTGCCAGGCCGTGCCTGGGCCCATGCGCTGGTCGGCGCAGTGCGGCCGCCGCTCCCGCTGCCAGCAATCAAGGTGGTCCGCCAAGACGGCGCCAGCGTCGCATTGCCAACGCTCTTGCAGGGCAAAGCCACGGCATTGCAGTTCATGTTTACCGGTTGCAGCCAAACCTGTGCCCTGCAAGGCGCCCTGTTCGCTGCAGTACAGCAGAAGCTGCCAGCCGATCTGCGGGGGCGGACGCAGTTGCTGTCGCTGAGCATCGATTCTCTGGGCGACGATCCGCGCGCACTGGCCAGCTGGCTGCGGCAGTTTGGCGCCGGTCCCGACTGGATCGCTGCAGTACCTGCCGCCGCCGACCTGGACCGCTTGCGTGCCGCGCTACAGCAAAGCAAAGATGGCCGTGACAATCACACCAGCCAAGTCTTTCTGTTCAACCGCGACGGCTTGCTGGTCTGGGCCACTGAAGACCTGCCGCCGGTGGCGGTAGTGCTGCGCCAGCTGGTGAATATCGCCCGCCCATGAAAAATGGCCGCTGATGCGGCCATTTGATATACCCAAGGTCATTTTTCCCGGGCATGTGCACTTGCCTAGTTCAATGGCGGCGGATTCTTGCGGATCTCTTCCATGGTGCTGCCGTAGTTCTTGTTCGGCACCAGCAGGGTCGCGGTACGCCAGTCCTTGGTGGCCAGCTTGGTGCGGCCGGTACCGATGCCCGGCGCATAACCCAGGCTCCAGGTGGCCTGGCCCTTGCCCGGCCAGTAATCGGCGCCGGCATTCACCACATACTTGGCGCTGTCACGGTCATCCGGCTTGCTGGTGTTTTCGACTGCCAGGCGGAAATCCATGGAAACATAGACTGCGCGCACATCCGTCGGATCGATGGAAATCGAGTTGCCGTAGCCATGATAGAAATTCGGATAATCCGGCTTGATCGACACACCGCCGGAAGATTCGCTGCGCACCGAGCCGGCGCCGGCATAGGCGAATGGATAGCTCCACATTTCCGAGTACGGCGCAGACTTGGTGTCGAGCTGCTTCCAGGTGCGGGTCGCCTGCGACAAGACATAGAAGCGCAGGTTGGCAACCTGCACGCGGCTGTTGGTGGCGGCATTGCCCTGCGCTTCCTGGGTGGTAAACCAGGTCAGCACGCTATAGGTCCACTCCGGGCGGTTGCCGGTCCACCAGCTGGGAATGGCATCGCCGCGCGGCGCATGCATGACGATGGCCGGCTGGTATTGCCATTCGTAGCGCGGATCGATGGCGATCGCTTCGCTCTTCGCATTCATGTCGCCAATGACCTGGTCGATGGCGGTCGTTGCCGCGGCCGACGATGTCGGCGCTGCCGGAACTGCAGGAGCCGGGGCGGATGACGGCGATGTTGTCGGCGTTGCAGCCGGCTCCGTACTCGATGCTGGCGCCGATGTCGAGTCATCTAATACTGTATTGAGGCTGGTACTGGCATTCTGGGACGCCGATGCAGTGGTAGCGGCATCGCTGGCGCCACCGCCACCGCAGGCGCTCAAGACAAGGGAAATAAGTAATGCAGAAGGAATTGCTATGCGTGTCAAATCGTTACTCCTGGAACGGCGGATTGGCGATTATTTGCACTAACGCAAGTTGGACGGCAAATAATCCTGACAAGAACGAAATGGCGAAGGGGTGCCATGTTCATCCAGCGGGGTTTTCCTGTCGGAAAGTGCTAGTACAGACCTTGTCGTTTGGAATTAAGTTCCGGGAAGATAGAGTTTCCTGCTTGAATTTGTCGTATTAGCGCGCAAATCCTTGCCAGGCATTTAAGAGCCTTGCACAAAACTCATGCAAACAGGAATGTCAGTGCGTTTGTGAAAACGTCCGTGAATATTGCATTCAGCGGGTTCCGCTTGCGCCTTTGACAGTGAGCAAAATAGAAACAAACTGCGCACGCTATCGTAGACGGAGGTAAAAACACTGCTCATTTCATTGAAAAGCGACTACGTCACTTTCATTGCTCGATCTGTCCGTTCACCCTAGGAAATGAATGTCATGCATAGAAAAATCACCAAGGCCGTGTTTCCTGTGGCAGGACTGGGCATGCGTTTTTTACCGGGGACCAAAGCCAGCCCGAAGGAAATGTTGCCAGTCGTCGACAAGCCACTGATCCAGTACGCAGTGGAAGAAGCCGCCGCAGCCGGCATCACCGAACTGATTTGACATGCCGCGTCCGAGACCAATCACATCATCGGGAAAGAGCAAGGTTTGAGTACTTTGCTGTCAATTAACAATTACTACTATCGTCGAGGCGGTGCCGAAGTTGTATTCCTCGAACAAAATCGGCTTTTTGAAGAAATCGGCTGGAAGATCGTACCGTTCGCGATGCGTCACGAAAAAAATCTCCCCAGCGAATGGGCGGATTACTTTGTCGATGAGATTGAATTTGGTGAAGATTACAATTTCATGCAAAAGGCCCTGCGCGCCCAGAAAGTCGCCTACTCTTTCGAAGCCCGCCGCAAGATTTCGCAATTGCTCGACGCGACGAATCCACATGTGGCGCACGCCCACAATATCTACCATCACCTGTCGCCTTCTTTCCTTGGCGTACTCAAAAAACGTGGCATCCCGACCGTGATGACCGTGCATGACCTGAAACTGGCCTGCCCCGCATACAAGATGCTTGCCCATGACGGCATCTGCGAGCGCTGCAAGGACGGCGCCATCTGGAACGTGGCACGGCAGCGTTGCATCAAGGATTCTTTCACCTTGAGTAGCGTGGTGCTGGCAGAAACCGTGCTGCATCGCCTGCTCGGCAGTTACGCCAACGGCATTGACCGTTTTGTCGTCCCCAGCCGTTTTTGTCTGGAAAAACTGGTCGAATGGGGCTGGCCACGTGAACGCTTCACTTACATTCCCAATTTCGTCGATCTCGAACAACTGCGGCCTTGCCATGCGCCTGGCAAATCCTACGTTTTCATGGGTCGGCTCACGGCCGAAAAAGGCGTGGCGACTTTCGTGCGTGCGGTGGCCGCCGCCGGCGTCAGGGGCTGGATCGTTGGCACCGGCCCCGAAGAACAAAAACTACGGGCACTGGCTGAAAGCAACGGTGCCAATATCCAGTTCCTCGGCTATCAACAAGGCACGAAGCTGTTCCGTATATTAAGCGCGGCGCGTGCCCTCGTACTGCCGTCGGAATTATATGAAAACGCCCCGGTCAGCATCATGGAGGCTTATGCACTGGAACGTCCGGTCATTGGCGCAGATATTGGCGGGATCCCGGAGTTGATCAGGGAAAATGAAACCGGTGCCATGTTCCCCAGCGGCGATCACCTGGCCCTGGCCGACAAGCTACGGCAGTTTGACGCCATGTCGCAAACGCAGATACACACCATGGGCAAGGCCGGTCGCGTCTGGATGGAAAACGAATTTACCGCGCGGCATTACCTCGCACGCTTGCTGGCGCTTTATCAGGACATGGGGGTGGCGGTATGAAAAGACCTTTATCGATCATGTGGCTGGGATTGCGTGGCTTCCCCAACGTCCAAGGCGGCATTGAAACGCATGCCGAGCACCTCTGCCCGCAACTATCGGAACTGGGATGCGAAGTCACGGTCATCGTACGTGCTTCCTACCAGCCCAGCCAGATCGGAGCGGAATGGCACAAGGTCCACTTCCATCCGTTATGGGCACCGCGCGCCAAAGGACTGGAAGCGATTGTGCATACCTTTCTCGGCGTACTGTACGCTGCCGTCAAGCGCCCGGACATTCTCCATATACAGGGTATCGGCCCGGCCCTGATGACGCCGCTGGCGCGCCTGCTGGGATTGCGCGTGGTCGTAACGCACCACGGTCCTGACTACGACCGGCAGAAGTGGGGCAAGCTCGCCAAGGCAGTATTACGACTCGGCGAGTTTTGCGGCATGCACTTTGCCAACAGGCGCATCGCGATTTCGGAAGTCATCCGGGCACTGGTGCGTAGAAATCACGGCGAGGAATGCGTGTTGATTCCCAATGGCGTTGATCTGCCCGACCGTCACGGTACGGTTGCCAGCCTGGACCGCTTCGGTTTGCAGCCGCAGCGCTACGTGCTGCTGGTCAGTCGCCTGGTCCCGGAAAAGCGCCATCACGACCTGATTGAAGCATTCGCACTGGCGCGACTGGATGGCTGGAAACTGGCGCTGGTCGGTGGTGCCGACCATCCGGACCACTATACCTGTTCGGTGCGGGAAGCGGCACGCCAGACGCCAGGGGTGGTGTGCACGGGCTTCCAGACCGGCGAGGCCCTGAACGAACTCTATGAACACGCAGGCATTTTCGTGCTGCCCTCGTCCCACGAGGGCTTGCCCATCGCATTACTGGAAGCAATGAGTTATGGCTTGCCTGCGATTGCCAGCGACATCCCGGCCAACCAGGAAATCAATTGCCGCGACATCGACTATTTCCCCGTCGGCGATGTGCATTGCCTGGCGGCTCTTCTGAAGAAGCGTGCGGCAGTAGCACAGGAACAAGGACGGCGCGCGCGCCTGCGGCATTTTGTCCTGAAACGGTACAAGTGGCAGGATGTCGCCCAACGCACTTTTGCAATTTATGCCGAAATACTGACTGACGACGACCGCTACGAGCCAGCCCATGGCTTGTTGAAATGGCTCGACCGGCGGTAATGGTGTGCGTACAGATTCAGGCTTCTCCATCGGTGACAATTCACAGGAGCTTATGCATGACCGTACTAAAACATAAGGACGCTGATGTCCACATCGAACAACTGCCGAACGGCAAAAACAAAATCGACGTGGCGATGCATCAGGATTTATTTATCCCCATAAAAAATTGTGAAACGGCCTATCCGCTCGATCTGATCGAAAAACTGTTGGGCATCAAGGGTCCAAGCTGGCTTTGTGACGAAATCATGCGGGAAGAGTCGCCGGACCATGTGGTCCAGAAGTCATTGCATTACGATTTGTTGAGCTTTCGCGCGCCCGAAGAATTCAAGGGAAAGCGCCTGCTGGATTTTGGATGTGGCAGCGGCGCCTCGACGATGGTGCTGGCGCGGATGTTCCCGGATACCAGGATCGTGGGTGTCGAACTGGAAGAAAAGCTGGTGTCGATTGCAAAAATGCGGGCGGCACACTACGGTTACCAGAATCTGGAACTCCTCCTTTCTCCGGATCCGAGTTCACTGCCGCCATCGATCGGTGAATTCGATTATGTTGTATTGAGCGCCGTTTATGAGCATCTGCTGCCCAATGAACGGGAGCCCATCTTGCATCAACTCTGGAATGTACTCAAGCCTGGCGGCATTCTCTTTCTCAATCAGACGCCTTATATCGGCTTTCCGATAGAAACGCATACCACTGGCGGCCTGCCTTTCATAAACTATTTGCCTGATAAATTAGCTTGTTTTTATGCCCGCCATTTCTCGAAAAGGCAATTACAGGACAAATCCTGGAAAGAATTATTAAGAATGGGGATAAGAGGCGGTAGTGTGCAGGAAGTCGTCGACATCCTGAATCGCACGCCGAGAAGCTCGATTCTATTGAAACCGGTAACACGTGGGCTGAAGGACAATATCGACCTCTGGTATCGGCAATCCCGCACCGACAATCGATTTCCCCTCATTAAAGCACTGGTTTTTTACGCGTCAAAGCTGGTAAAAATGTCTACAGGGGCCATCATGGTGCCGTATTTATCTCTGGCAATCATGAAAGATAAAAGCCAGAACAGCTGATTGCATACCTGGATTCCCGTGCCAGTCCGGGACTACCTGGCAAGCTCGAAGTAGGTGGTCGGGCCAGCCGGCAGATTCGCCGTATCCAGTTCAATGTCGAGCAGGTCCGCCGATTTTTTCAGTGGCAGTTCGACACCGCGTTCGCCATTGAGCTTCAAGGCAAACAGACGCATCCGGTCGGGCTTGGCATGGCGGAGTTGAAAGCGGATCTTCGCCGTTTTCAGCATGACCGGCCTGCCGCCAAGTTTTTTCAACACCCGGCCTTCCGTATCGGTGAATTCCATGCCGCTATTGCGGGCATCGGCGGCGAAAATGAGCAAGATACGCGTACTCGAATCCAGCGGTGCCCCATCCATCGACGATGCCGACAGCAGTGCCGGGCCGCTCGACTCCCTGATCCGCAGATTCCGCAAGCCGTCTGGTAACGCCAGCTCGAAAGCCGCCGCTTCGGTGCGCGTGGATGCCACGCGCAATGTGCGCTTTTTGGCATCCAGGTGAATTTGCCCGGTGTCGCTCTCCAGTATGCCGTCATTGACATTGCTGGCGTTGGACTTTGGCAGGATGGCGGCTTGCTTCAGTTCATCGATGCGCTCCTGCCCGAGGCCGCCCGGGTCGATTGCCAGCAGTTTGCCAATTTTTCGTGCGATCCTGGCCATGCCGGTCGGCGCCGCATTGTCGGGATTAATCGACAGATCCATTTTCATTGCCGTCGCACTTGCTGCACCGCCCTGCTTGCCGTCGTGCCCCCCTCCTTGCCACAACACGCCGATGCCGCTGACCAGGGCAAGTTGCTTGATATCTTCTGGCAACTGCCCGATGCCGCCCTGGCGCTCAAACACATACGCATTTCCCAGCATGATCGCCAGCCGATGTACCGAAGCCTGGACATCGCCGCGCAGGAACAGCAGCGCCGCCAGCGTTTCGCCGGCACGGGCGACGGGGTCTGCACCGGCAGCATAGGGAAACAGGTATTGGTGCCGCGCGCCACGGTTGTTGCCGTATTCCAGTTCGATCGGGCCGCTCGCATGGCGACAAATGGCATCCCAGTCCTGCAAGGCAGCATAGGCGCCCATCGCCAGTCCGGACTCGAAACGATAACGATTCCAGAATGGCTGATCGAATTCGGTGACCGCAAAGGGTTTGTTCCAGTACCGTCCCGCTGCCAGGTCGCGAATATAGGCCAGTTTGTCCGGCAGCGAGCTTGCCTGTCGGATGCTGGAGCCCGGCGCGACAAACGCCGACGGCTCATCATGATAGGCATGCGCGGCCACCAGGTCGAGCTGGGCGCGCGTGGCAATGTCCTGGACAGTGAACCAGTTGTCGAATCCGGAAATCATGCCCGGGTAGCCGCGATTGCGCAGATGCGCCGACATCCATTGATGGGTACGCGCCTGCATGTTGAAATAAAAACGCTGCGCATCCGCCATGCGCGGCGAAGAAGTCCATTCCCGGCGCGGCAACGCCACTGCGCCCGCGCCTGCTGCGTTCACACCCCATTTTTTGAGGGCATGCTCCACCGAACCATGCTGCCGCACCAGCCAGCGGCCAAACTCCTGGTTCAATGCCGGGCTCGCCTGGTGGTTCAGCAGACTGTTCAGCCCGCCCTCGTTGACGGTGATGACAGCCAACAACGCCGGATCCTGCAGCGGACTGATCCCGGTGTAGGGATTTTTCACTGCGAGCACCTGGTCGACCATCTGGCGCCAATGCTGCTGGTCTTGCGGATCGAGGTAAACACCAAGCTTGACATTGCGCCGGTCTGCCCAGCGATCGGGCCCGACATCGCCATAAGCGCCGTTCCAGGACGTCATGGCATCGAGCATCCAGTAAATGCCTTCACGCTTGAGCGCCGCAAGAAAATAATGGAAGCGGTCGAGCTGCACCGGATCGAAATCAAAATCCTTGCTGCGTCCATGCATCAGGACATTCTCGACAAAATGAAAACGCGCCAGGTTATAGCCATGCAGGCGCAGCTGGCGGGCATAGCGGTCCGCCGTTTCATGTTCGGGAAAACCTTCCTCGACGCCGTATGGCTGCGAGGCGCACAGGAAGCGCTGGCGCCTGGCCGGCTTTTTTTCAAACGCGATGTGGCCATCTGGCGTGGCGATTGGCCGCCCGTGCTTGCCGGCCGGACCGGCTTCGACCAGCGCCGAAAAATCCAGTATATTGCCCGGGCGTATGCTCAAATCCTGGTCTGGCACGGCGCGCCACTCGCCGGCTGCAAGCGGCGCAGCCGCCGGCAGCAACGCCGCCAATACGGCCAATACGGCCAGTTCGGGCAGGCGCCGTGCACGCGGTCGGTTGGCTAGGTTTGCCGGTGGTCGGCCGCGCATGGCAATACCGTGCTTGCGTGTTTGAAGACCTGACGATAGGCATGCGCAACTTCTTCAGCCAGCTTGTCGTAGCCGCGCGCCTGCCGCACATAGCGCGGGCCTGCCAGTGCCATGTGCCGGCGCAGCCCGGCATTTTGCAGCAAAGCCAGTACCGCGTCGGCAAGTGCTTGCGGCCCCAGCTTGACGCAGATGCCTGCCCCGCCCTCGCGGATCACCAGCGCCTGGTCGGGATTGTCATTGCCTACCACGGGCACGCCGAGCGCCATGTATTCGATTGCCTTGGTCGGCGAGCCGCAGTCGAGCAGGAAACCGCGCGGGATCACCGACAGGCCGATCTCGGCAGCGCGCACGTAACGCCATGCCTGTGCCGTCGGCAGCCATCCGGTCCAGAGCAATGCGGACGTGACGCCGAGTCGATGTGCCTCCTGCCTGAGCCATGCACGATGGCCGTCATCGGGGGTATCGCCGGCAAGCACCAGCAATATGTCCGGCACTTGCGCGCGCACGATGGCCAGCATGTCGAACAGGATATCGATCTTGCGTACCTGGTCCAGGGCACCGAGATAGACCAGTACGCGCTTGCCGGCTAGGCGCGGATCGTCGCTGGGCATGACCTGGTGCGGTTGCGCCATCTCGAGATCGACACCCATCGGCACCGGCGTCATCCGCGCACGCGCAATGCCCTGGCCGGCGACATCGTCAGCCATCTGCCGGCTCTGCACGAATATGTGGTCGGCCCGCGGCAGCACGATCCGGTACAACAGCCACTTGCCGAGTGTGCCCTGCAACAAAGGAAACCAGTAACGCAGGCCGCCACGCGGGCCGCGCGCCCGGGCCCGGAAAATCTGCCCCTCCGATTGCGGAAAAGACATCCAGTAAAAAAAAGGCACGCCTTTGATGCGGGCGACGATCAGGCCGGCCAGCGCCGTCAGCGGCATGTCGCGCACCTGGATGGCATCGTATCTGGCGCGACTGAAGCCGCCCAGCATGCGCAGATTGTGCCAGGTCTTGGCAAAGTATTGCCCGGACCGGCTCAATGGCAGCCGGCACAGCAGTGCCTGGCCGCCGCCCCAGGCACATTGGTCGCCTGCGCCATCGGCATCGTGCTCGGTCACCAGGTCACTGGTCACCCCTAGGCGCGGCAGGTATTTACCGAACAGCACGGCCACATCCGGCCGGAAGGTTGGCCAGGATTCGTGCGATATGAATAGCAAATGAATCTTGTCGTGATCGCTCATGGACGTTGGAAGGAATGGTGCCGGGCCGGCCTGTCTGATTCCGCCAGGGCCGGATCGGTCCGATACAGAAAGGCCAGATAGCCGAGCAAGCTGGCAATCAGGACCTGGAACGGCAGGAGGTTGACCGCACTGCTGTTATAAAAGAGGAATACCAGCACAATGGCCAGCGCCGCCTGGATCGACAGCGCATCGACGCGGGCCACAGCGTCACGGCTATCGCGGCCCAGGCGGTTGGCGGCATGCCAGGCCGCGCCGATGACCAGAAAATAAAGCAAGGCGCCAACCAGGCCGACATCCCACAGCAGCGCCGCAACCGCCGTCAGGTCGATACTGTAGCGGGCGAATTGCATGCCGATATGGCCGGCAAGGAGATTGGTCGGCGACCAGTACGAACTGCCGATGCCATGGCCGAACAGCAGGGTGAGCGGATCGTGCCAGCCATGCCGCTCCCACCAGAAGCTGAGCACGGTGGTCCGGTTCAGATAGGCACGCCCATATCCGGCCTGCTCGAAGTTGTAGTGCACGATATTATTGAGCACGGCCGACAACGTGCTTTTCATCATCAATGTCACGTAGATGTATCCCAGTAAAGCAGTGATCGCACAAAATCCCAGAATCACCGGCATATAGCGCGCCGGCGCCTTGAAAAAATCCCGCCGCAGCAAGATGAATACTGTCAACGGCAAGAGCAGCACGACGATCTTGGTTTCGCCCAGGCCCAGCGGTATCAGGCAAATCAGGGTACACGCCAGGTAACTGCGGGTTGCCAGCAAACCGGCATGCCAGCGCATGCCCAGAAACGCCAGCACGATCAGCAGGAACGCCGACATTTCGGCATTGGGACTGCCGCCGTACAGGTTGGCGCCGAAAGTGCCGGCCACCACATCCAGCGCTGCGCTGCCGGCGTTGAGGCCGCCGCGCAAGGGCACGAGCACCACGAACTCATACAAGGCGACCGGCAGTTGCAGCAACGCGATCGCCAGGATCAGCTTTTGCCAGCGCCGCATGTCGTCAGTGGTAAATCCCAGCGTGGCAAGCGCAAACAGCAAGCCATACGCCTGAAAATAGCGTTTGAAGCCGGCGACGAATTCATCAAGCGAATACCAGTCGAAAGCACTGCCTGCCACGCAAAGCCCGACGAAAGCCAGCGCCAGCCAGACAAACAGCGGCACCCGTTTTAGCTGCAGCAGCTTGAACAATGCCAGTGGCCACAGAATAAACGACAGCAGGGAAAGCGCCCACGGCAATCTGACATACGCCGGCCCTGCCAGCGAGACCAGTACGCCGGTGGTGAGGCTGAGCCCGATCATGATCCAGATGACCATGCGCGGTGCGGCCAGCAGAAAGGCGCCGGCAAGCAAACCAAGGCCGGCGCCGATCATGACCAGGTCGGCGGTGGTGGCCAGCACACCGAGGAACAGCGAGGACAGCAGCATCAGCGCCCCGATCGTGCCCCATAAAGGCAACTTGCTGGCCATGCGGGTCGGCACGCCAATATCTCCGCCATGTCCGACATGTCTCGGATACGCGCCAGTGTGCTTGATGTTCATGGTCTGGCAATCTCCTCTATCGCCTGCAGAAACACCGGTTCAATCCGTTGCCAGATGTAGCGCTCGCCGCTCGCGCGCGCCTGCCGCTTGAGTTGAGGTAGCTCACCGCGCCGCTGCCACATCATGCCAATCACCGTTGCCAGGCTTTTGCTGTCATAGCGAAAGATGAAACCATTGCGGCCATTCGCCACATAGTCAGTATGGGTACGGATGTCGCTGGCCAGTACCGGCAGCCCTGCCACCAGATACTCGAACAGCTTGGTGGGCGGATTGAAGCGCCACCATGGCTGGTCTTCCCAGAGGCAAAGTCCGACATCGGCCTGTTGCAGGCACGCAGGGATTTCCGTACCGGAAATGCGACCGCGCACGCGCACTGCTTCGGCAATGCCAATCCGCCGGGCATACTCGCGACAGTGGGCCTGTTCGGTGTCATTGGCACCCACCAGCGTCAGTCGCGCAATGCAGCCATCACGATTGGCGATGGCAATCGCTTCCAGCATGATGTCGCGTCCGCGCGCCTTGCAGACCGAACCGACATAGACCAGCTCCAGCGGCGTGCCGCTTGCAGCGGCGACGCTATGCAAGGCGGCCGAATCGAAAGCAGCATCCACCCCCATGTAAATCAGGCGCACACGCTGCGGGGCGCAGCCATGCACGAGCAAGTCGTCCCGGTGCGCTTCGCCGATCGGCATGACGACACTGGCCTTGCGCGCTCCCTGGAATATGAGCCAGCGCGCAAGAAAGCGCAGCCCGCGTTTGACCGGCGCAGCAGCATCGGGGGCGGCGGCAAAATGGCTCGGATGCTCATTCCAGTACAACGCGGTGGCGACGCCATGCGCCAGCAAGGCGACCGGTGCCACCAACGAATGCAGCAATACGGCGCAATGGGGACGCCGCGCGCGCAACAGCTTGCCGCATTCCCAGATATAACGCAGCCAGCCTGCGCGCCCTTCCCCGCCTGCCAGGATGATGTACTGGAGATTCGGAATGGCGAGCTCCGCCTGTTCCAGCGGAAAATCGCTCACCAGGGTTACCCGGTAATGCCGTGCAAGCGCCTTGATACGGTAGGAAAAATCCAGAAACCCCGGCTGTTCCCTGGCAAAGCGGGTAATCACGATACACTCGCGCGTAGCGGCGTGGCTGGCATGGCTCATCGCGCTTCCTTGGACAGCTTGTCGACTGCCGCGGCTTTTTTTATCGCCTGACTGGGTTGCGCCGAAAGTGGCCCGGATGAGCGGGCAATTGTCTTGATCGCTTGCAGGAATTCCGGCTCGATCCGGTCCCAGAGATATTGCTCGCCGGATCGGCGCGCATTGCGCTTCAAATAGGGCAAGTCCGCACGGCGTTGCCAGAGCAGCCCGATGGCGTCAGCCAGGCTGCGACTGTCATACTGGCAGATCATGCCGTTGTACCAGTTCGTGACGTACTGCGTGTGGGTACGGATGTCGCTGGCCAGCACCGGCACCCCCGCCACCAGGTATTCGAACAGTTTGGTGGGCGGATTGAAGCGCCACCACGGCAGGTCTTCCATAAAGCACAAGCCGGCATCGGCGTTTTCCAGGATTCCGGGAATTTCACGGCCCGGGATACGTCCACCGACCCGCACCGCATCGGCGATGCCGAAGCGTATGGCGTAGCCAGTGCAATAAGCGATTTGCTCTTCGCAGGCGCCGACGATGGTCAGGCGGGCGATTGGCCGCTCGAGGTTGGCAAGAACGATCGCTTCAAGCATCACATCCCTGCCGCGCAAATGATTGACGGTACCGTTGTAGACCAGTTCCAGCGGCGCGTCGGTCCGCCTGCTGGCTTGCTCATCCCGGCGCCGCACGAAACTGGCGTCGACGCCCATGTACAGGAGGCGAACGCGTCCCGGCCGGCAGCCCAGGCGCAGTAGCTCCTCATGATGCGCTTCGCCGATCGGCATCACTAGATCCGCCATTTTGGCGGCTTGAAGAAAAAACACCTGCAAGGCCAGATGCCGGGCCACGCGCTTCCACCACGGATGTCCCGGCGGCGATGCAGTGAAGCGGCTCGGATGTTCGTTCCAGTAGAGCGCGGTCGGAGTCTTTCCTGTCAACAGCACCAATGGCGTCAGGATGGAATGCAGCAGCACCGCGCAAGCTGGCTTGCGGGCACGCACCAGACGGGCACACGCAAGCATATAGCCGATCCATCCGGCCCTGCCGTCGCCATACGGCAGCACGCATGACTCGACACCGGCGTACGCCAGTTCGGGCTGGGTCAATGGATAGGGACTGACCAGCGTCGTCCGGTAAGCTTTGGCCAGCGCCCGTACCCGGTAAGCGAAATCGAGAAAGCCTGGCTGATCCCGCGCCAGCCAGGTAATGACAATGCATTCATCCTTCACGGCTTGCCTCCCGCCGGCGAATCCGTGCCACCGGCGAATGCCCCCGCTGGCCCTTGCTTGCGTTTCAGCATGTCACGCACGGTCTGGAATTCGCGCGGATCGGCGAGACGCAACAGCGTGGCCCCCAAGCCGAAAAGCGCCAATGCCACCACGCCAGCCAGCAAGACCTGCCCCAGCGGTGATGCAACTTGCGCACTGGCGAACATGGCACCCAGCCATGCGCCCAGGGTTGCCAACAGTAATTTTCCGTGAAAACCCCATTGCAGGTCATAATGCCAGCCATGTTTGCCGAGCAAGCCAACCGCCACCAGATTGTTCACCAGTTCATAGGCCAGCGGTGCCGCAACCAGCCAGGCATACTGCCCGCTGGCGAGGGCCACGCCGATTGCCAGTGCCATTGCAGCCAGTGCCAGGCAGCCCGAGATCGTCAAAATCCCGCTTTTACCAACGGCATTGATCATGATTTGCATGATGGTGGCGTGGCCACCCAAGGCGAGTTGCAGGATCAGCAGCGGCAGTATCCAGGCATGCTCGGTATATTTTCCTGCAGTCAGAACATGCGTCAATGGCTGCGCGATGGCGGCAATCCATGCCAGGCCGGGCATTAGCAGGAGCAGGTTGCATTTATAAAGCAGCCGGCTGTGGTGGCTCAGACGGCCGAAATCGCCGTCACGGACAAAACCCGCGATGAGCACCGGCTCGGCCAGATTGAGCATGAATTGCAGCGGCAGGTATTGCTTGAACCGCTCAAGCAAATGAATGTAAAAGCCATACACGGCGACAAAAGGCGCCGTCAGGAAAACCGCGGCAAGGATGATCATCGAGGTGTTTTGCGGCAGCGCGGCCAGTAGATTGTAGCCATAGTTGTCGCGCGCCAGCTTGCGTACCTGCGCCCATGGCGGCCATGGCGTGGCATTGCCGGGGGCCGCTATCGTCCCGCTGCCCTGGCTTGCCATGTAGCGATGAATGGCCCACGCCAGAATCAGGGCGCCGATACCATCAGGCAGCGCCATCAGCCACAAGGCCTGTTCCAGCGTGATGCCGGCATGGCCGGCGAGGAGTGCCAGAATCAGGAGCAGGCGACCGCCCCATTGCACCACCAGCACCCGCGTCAGGATTTTTTGCTGCACCAGCGCCTGCATCACTGCGGAAAACAACTGGAACGTCGCGCTGCTCAGCAAGACAAAGGCCAGCGCCAGCGGAAAATCCGGCGCCAGTGCCAGCCCGGCAACGCGCCCTGCGAGCACGGGCCACGACAGCCACAACGCGCCAATCAGCAAGACCATCACTGCAAGGCGTGCGGCGCAGGCAATCCAGATGAAGCGCGCCAGCAAGGGCCCAGGATGATGCATCACGCCTTCGGGAATGAAGCGGACCAGCGCCCGTTCCAACCCCAGTCCGGCCAGCATGCCAGCCAGGCCGCAGAATCCCAGAATCGCAGTGTAACCAGCATAAGCCGGCATCTCCATGTGCCGTACCAGCAGGATCACCGTAACAAATCCTGCGGCAGCCGACATGCCGCGCCCCAGCAGGTAATGTGTCACGCCGCGGCGCACGTTTTCCCGCGAATACGGCGAGGTATTCATTGTATCGATGCCAGCGATGTCCGGGGCCGGGCTTTTCATGGCATGAAGGGGCCACGGACGAAATTACCCGGCACCGCAGCTTGTCGCGCAGTTTTCATGATCATGTGCAGTGCGCTAGAAGTCGAGCAGCACCGACCCGACGACTTCGACGCCGTTACGCTTCAACTTTTCGCGCACGGTGCCGAGGTCCGCCAGATAGGTCCCGTCCTTGCGTGCGACCAGCAGTACGCCGCCGACGCTGGCAGCAATCGCCAGTGCGTCGGCACCAATGGAAAGCGCCGGCACATCGATCAGGATGGTCTTGAAATGCCGCCGCAAATTTTCCTGCAATTCAAGGAAACTGGGCCGGAACAACAATTCCTGCGGATTGGGCGGGATGGTTCCGGCGGGCAGGATGGACAAGTCTTCAAAATGTTCCACCCGACAGATCGCGTGCATGCCGCAACGCCCCGCCAAAATTTCCGACAGGCCTTGCCTGCCCTTGATGCGGAAAATCTCGTGCTGCCGCGGATCACGCATATTGGCATCGACGATCAGCGTCGGCTCACCCAGCTGCGCGAACACCACGCCCAGATTGGCAGTAAACATGCTGGCCCCTTCATCCTGGCCGATGCTGACGATGACCAGGGCGTTGCGGCCGTTGGCGAACCAGCGCTGCACCAGCTGGCCGCGCACCCCGCGCAACATTTCCGCTTCATCGCTGAACGGCTCATAAGCGGCGATCAGGTCCTGCGAATAATCGCCCTGTCCCGGATGCAGGTAAGGAAAACCGAACTGGTTCGCCAATACCTGGCTGACGTCGGCTTCCGTAATCAATCCCAGCGATTGGGCGGCCTCGCCGAAGCGCATGCCTTGTTCGCGCTGCAGGCGCAAGATGCGCTCGGTATCGGTCGCGGTTATTTTCCCCTGGTCGAGCAGGATACGTCCCATCGTCGAATCCTGATTGATGGACACCGGCAGGGTCGCCATTGGAGGAACTCGCTGATTCATTTTGCTCGCCTTTCTTAATTCGCCAGCGCGGGACGCTGCATGCCCAGACGAGGCGTGCTGAATCGGTCGTGACCGCGCCGGCTCCAATCGATTACACCAAGCACCGGCGCATCGAGCACATCGACCAGGTCATTGACCGTGCGCACGCGCCGGTCCGCCATTTCTGCCAGCACGCCGATGGCGACCCCCAGCGCCGTTCCCAGCAGCGCCGCCAGCAGGGTATTGAGTAATACTTTCGGGCCAGCCGGCGAGGTCGGCGGCACGGCCACGTTCAATACTGCAACATCAGTCTGGTTGGCTTGCCCTTCGATGCTGGTCTGGGTGAAGCGCTGGGTAGTCGTATCGTAGGCGCGCTGGGCATTTTCCACTTCGCGCGCCAGCATGGTGATTTCATCCCGCGCGCGGTTCAATTCAAGGACTTTGGTTTTTTGCTGGTCAAATGCCGTGCGCAATTCGGCTTCGCGCTGCTGCAGGATGCGCGCATTGTTGGCAACGCTTTGGGAAATCGCCGCGGTCTGGGCATTCAGTTCGGAACGCAACTTCCCCACTTCTGCCTGGGATGCAAGATATTGTGGATGATTACGCCCGAGGTTTTGCGTGGATTGCGAAAATCTTGCCTCGGCGCGTGCCAGCTCGGCCTTCAAGGTTTGTATCAGCGAGTTGCTGACCACATCGGGCGAATTGCCGGCGCTGCCCAGTGCGCCGCTGCGGCGGGATGTCGCTTCCAGCATCTGCGCCTGGGCCAGGACCAGTTGGCTCGACAAGTCGTTCAGGCGGTTGGTTTCCACATCCAGGCGCGTATCGGCATTGACGATCCCCTTTTCCTGCTGGTATTTCGAGAGCCGGTTTTGCGCTTCCTCCAGGTTTTGCCGCAACAGCTTGGCCTGGTCATTGAAGAAGCCGGAAACCTTTTTCAAAGGTTCCGCCTTCAGCTGCACACCGGTTTTCTGGTAGGCGCTGGCAAAGGCGTTGGCGACCGAAGCAGCAAATCTGGGATCGGCTCCCTTGAAAGTGATGTCGATCACGCTGCTTTCACGGGATGGCAACACTTCCAGGTTTTTCAGCAACAAGCCGGCCAGCCAGTCCCGGATCGAGCCCCGCCCCTGCATCGCATCCTGGAATTGCTCCCTGACTTCCGCCCCCTGATCCAGCTTGAGTTCATCGACCACCTTCAATGCGACGTTTTTGCTGGCGATGATATCTACCTGCGTCGCCATGTATCCAGGCAGCAGCTGCGCCGGCAAGGACGCACCGTTAACAGGATCGACGCCACGGTAATTGAGTACCAGGGAGGTAGTGCTTTTATATACTTTGGACTGTAGCAGACTGACGGTAAAAGCCGTCAGCACCGTCACGATCAGCGTCAAAAGAATGATTTTGCGGCGACCACGGAGGATCTGCAGGAACTGGTAGAAATTCATCGATGCACTCGTCAAGGTTTTGCGGATGTTTCAGAATTTCCGGGAGTTCAGCCGCCTGCCATCAAAACAGGCTTTCCCGTACATAAACGACATCGTCCATTTGCACGATATCCTCGTGTCTTGCCGTGATCTCGCGCAAGGTGCCATCGGCGTCACGGCGTTTCAGGCGCACGCCGCGATCGGTGCCGCGCGGACTCAGGCCGCCGCCCACCGACAGTGCCTGGATGACGGTCATGTTGCGCTCGAGCTTGTAAGTGCCGGGATGCTGGACTTCGCCATAGATATAGAAGCGCGGTGCACGCTCGACAAAAATGACATCATTGGTCTTGAGCTGCAGATTTTTCTGCATGTCGCCGTTCTTGACCATATCCTGGATGTCGAGGTTTTCCTTGATGGCCTTGCCATTGCGGGTGCGCACCAGGGTGATCGTATCGCCGGCGTCGGGCGTCGTCCCGCCCGCCAATGCCAGGATTTCCGTCAGACTGCGCCTGCCATCGACCGGATAGCGTCCCGGCCGCGCCACCTGCCCCAGTACAGAGACTTGCTGGCTCTGGTTCTGGGCGATGGCGATATTGACTTGCGGGTTGCGCAGATAGCCGCCGCGTTCAAGCATCCCGGAAATTTTCTTCTCTGCCGCCGCCGGCGACAGTCCACTCACCTTCACTTCGCCGATCAGGGGATAGGAAATGTTGCCGGATTCCGAAACCCGGGTTTCCAAAGAAAGATCCGGATGTCCATATACACTGATCCGCAACGTATCGCCTGAACCGAGCTCGATATCGGCGGCCCCTGCCGAACTGACGATTAGCGAGATAAGTAAGGCCAATATCCATTTGAAATAGCTTTTCATTTTGAATTCCCCATGCTGGTTCAAAATCAAGGCTGTGGCCGATACACGGCACCGGCCGCACCTCACTGCGCCGCGTGCTGTTGCACCCCGGACTGACTGACAAACTTTTCTGTGTCGGCAAGCGTCGCGCTGCCCTGCATTCGCGCGAGCGGTGCGCCTGCACCGTTCGCATATTCGACTCGCGCGCTGAGCCGCAGCCGCGACAATTCTGCCTGGCCAAGTTCGCGCGCCTTTTGACTTTGCAAGATGCGCTCGATTTGCGGCGTCGCGGTCGCGAGCGTCACCGGGCTGGGCTCGATCGCCATAATGGCGAACAGCGATGCGCTGTCGCCTTCCCTGACTACCGCCATCTGCCCGGCTTGCATGTCCTGCATCCTGGCCAGCAGGGCCGCCGGCATGTCGGCGGAACTGCGTGTTTGCCGTGCTTGCGTATAGAGTACCCGCCGGCCATCCAGCCATGCGGCAATATCTTCCAGCGTTCGGGCCTGATCCAGTACGCTCTGCAATTCGCCGGTGAGCTGCGTGGATGGCAAGGCCATTTCTTTCAGGTGAAACAGTGTGCGTTTTGCAAATTGCTCCGGGTGCCTGTGGAAATAGGCGGCGATTTCATCGCGCGACGGTGCCGGGACATACGCAAGCCTGCTCTGGAGATATGCCTCGGCCAGGATTTGCGCTTTGGCGCTTTCGATCGCTGACATGACGTGTGGATCGCGGTCGATGCTGTGACGTTGGGCTTCGGCCTGCAACAACTGGCGATCAATTAATTTCTGCAATACCTGCGTGCGGCCGGCATCGGTCGGCCCGGTGCTGGTGCGCAGAAGTTCATTGCCGAACTGGTATTCGGTGATTGCCTTGCCGTTTACCCTTGCCACAGCTGCGCCGGGCAAATCGAATTTCCCGCAAGCACCCAAGGCAGACGAAAACACCACCAGAAACGCCAAGGACAAGCCACGCCATCGCCAGGAAGATCCGGGCCCTGTCATTGAAAAGAGACTGAAGCGCAAGAATCAACTCCCTCAAGCAGATGAAAAACATCGAATTTTCAAAGGCCTGAACGCTCGATCGCGCCTGCGCCTCTAAAAAATTTGCATGGACTCAATTTAGCATTGGCCTTTGCAAGAGCTTTGTTTTAGCGCAGGGGATGGTTCACAAATGGAACAGCCGCCAGCATGGGCTGCGGATTTGTATCAAAAATGTGAAATCCGGCCATTCCGCTAGCGATTGCTGAGCGCGGGACAGCCAAAGAAAGAGGGGGGAAATGACGGAAATCCCGCGAAGCGCTTTGCGGGCGAACCCGGGCGGAACGCGCGCGCTCCGCCTGTATTTACCCCTTTGTCTGGAGGGATTTCCGGTATATCTTAAAATTCGTAACGGGTGCCCAGGCTGACACCGACATTACGATAGGCATTTGCCGCCACATCCGAGCCTTGCGCGGTACGATAGACTGCAGTCTGGATGCGCAGCTTGCGGATCGGATAATACGACAGCTGCAACGAACCATAATTGACGCGGTCCTTGCGCGCCAGATTGGCCGGGGTGTAGTCGCGGCGTTCATGCTGGTAATATCCATCCAGCCGCAGCTGCTGCGTAATTTCCCAGCCCGCCCCAAGGCTGATGCCGCGATTGAGTGAATAAGAAGCGGTCTGGTCATCGAGCGCGCCGATTTCCCGCCAGAGGCTGGCATTGACCGTGGTTTTGCCGGTCGCGCGCCAGGTGGCGTTGACGCGTCCATTAAAACCTGAAAAGTCATTGGCGGGCGCCAGATCGTTGTCACGCTGTACCCAGCCGGCAAGGAACAGCAGGTCCGTCTTGCCGGTCAGTTTCCAGTCGACCCGGCCCTTGATTTCATCCTGGGAATAATCGTTCAGCGGGCTGAACTGAAACTCACCCTCGGCATGACGGTATTGCAGGCCGATGCTGCTGCCGCTGCGGGCAAGGTAATCGACGCCGACTTCGCCGTCATTGACCGTGCGATTGGCCACCTGCGGCCCGGTTTGCGCATAGTCGAGCTCATAATGGCTCAAGCCGCCGCGCAAGCGCCAGCTCGGATGCAGGCGCCAGCTGGCGTCGAAGTACTGGCGGTCCTGCGTGCGCACGTTGGGCAATTGTGACGGCAAGCCTGTCACGGTCAGGCTATCCTGGACGGAAGTCAGGGCGCGCACATGGGTGGCACCCAGATTGCCTTCAAGATGCTTGCCTGCATGCCAGTTCCAGTTAGCGCGAATATCCCGGCCGTTGTAATCCAGATTGCTGAAACGATTGAAGCTGGTGCGATCGAGGTTGAGGCTGGCAGTGAGCCGTTGCTGGCTGATGGTTTTGTCGAAAATCAACCCCGCTTCCACCCGCCGCGCCGTATCGGAAAGCTTGGGCGCGCCGGCGGCAATCGCGGCATTACTGGTGCCAAGAATATTGTCCTCATGGGTTGCGGAAATCCCGACATGCACGCGCACGACATCGCCCTCGCCTGCCGCCTGGGTCTGTGCCTGAGCCAGCGCGGCGAGCGTCATTCCGGGAATAATGAGTAGTGGCAGCAAGCGCTGACGGCGCGATACCGGCAAACGTGCTGTTGATTGCTTGAACATCATAAATTTCATCCCTATCAAGAAAAAAGCAGTATCTAGTCTTGTCCACCGCGGCGAATATCGAACGCTTCTCCGTTGGCAATTCAGGTCAGTGCAGGTCATTACGTAGTGTGTTGATTATAAACCAGGTTTATTTCCATAAAGATAATCCCCTTATCCTGGTTGCCGGCTTTCCATTCAATTCTGCCGCATGTCAACAGATTGCTGAACTAGAAACGTCAATCCGGCTGTCGACGTGCGGTTAAAACACCACAGTCCTTCCCGGTCATCATGTTTTGTCAAGCTTCATGCTGATCGGCCTTGCCTGCCTTTCCCGGATTGAGTGCCATCAAAAAAACTCTCGTCGCATTAACTAAGATGCTTGCATAGCCATCCTTCCCTGACTGGCCAGGCATTAGAAATCCAATGCGCGACATACTGATCGACAATTCGTCCCGACTGGAATTTTCCATGCGCTTGGTGGATGTATTTGCCATCGTGGGCGCCGCCAACTTGGCGGGCGCAATGCATTTTCTCGGACCATTGGATTCGGTTGCGCCGATCCATCCGATGCTGATGTATTTTTGCGGCGCACTGGCTTTTTTCCTGTTTCCCCTGCTTGGCGTCTATGCCTCATGGCGCGGCCGGCCAATGCTGACCATGACAGGGCAACTTGCGGCTGCCTGGGCCGCGATCTTGTTGATAGGCCTGTTTTTCAGTTTCCTGATCCATCATGCCGGCAATGTTTCCCGGATATGGATGTTCTATTGGTATTTTGTTGGCCTTGTACTGCTGGTTTGTTATCGGCTTCTGCTTTATTCGACCTTGCGTCTGTTGCGCAAAATGGGGCTGAACAACAAGCGTGTGGTCATCGTCGGCTATGGCATAACCGGACAGGAAATGCATCGGCGGGCGCAACAGCAGGACTGGTATGGTTATGATGTCAGTGGCATCCATGTCGACGAACAGGATGCGCACCAATTGCGCGACCCGGCGATCGACCGCATCGACAATCTTGAGGACATTCCCGAGTACGTGCTGAAAAAACAGATCCATGAAATCTGGATTACCCTGCCCTTGGCGGCGTCGGCCAAGATGCAACAGTTGCAGCATTTGCTGCGCAATGCGCTGGTGGATATTCGCTGGGTGCCCGACACTATCGGGCTCCACATGCTCAGCAACCGCATGATCGATTTTCTGGGTGTTACGGCAATCGACCTGAATTGCCCGGTTTCCAGCGGCGTCGGCGGCTTGTTCAAGGCAATTTTCGACAGGATGTTTGCCCTGGTCACACTGATATTGCTGATTCCGCTCTTCATCGTGCTAGCCATCGGCATCAAGATTTCCTCGCCGGGGCCGGTCTTTTTCAAGCAACCGCGCCTGGGATTGAATGGCAAAAAAATCGATGTCTACAAATTCCGCAGCATGAAAGTGCATCTGGAAACCGGCGTAGTGACCCAGGCCAGTCGCAATGACCCCCGCGTTACCCCCTTTGGGCACTTCCTGCGCAGAACCAGCCTCGATGAGCTGCCGCAGTTCATTAACGTCTTGCGGGGCGACATGTCCGTCGTTGGCCCGAGACCGCATGCCTTGCAACACAATGACAAATACAAGGATTTGCTGGAACTGTATATGCTGCGCCACCGCGTCAAGCCTGGGATTACCGGTTGGGCCCAGATCCACGGCCATAGAGGTGAAACCGACACAGTCGAAAAGATGCGCAAGCGGCTCCAGTTTGACCTCTATTACATCCGCAACTGGTCGTTTTTAATGGACATGAAAATTATAATTTGGACAACTTTCAAGGGTTGGAGCGGCAATAATGCCTATTAAGCTGAACGAAGCTGAACGTGCAAATTTTATTTCTCACAAGTACATTTTCCGGAACAAAACAAGCAATAATATGCCTTCAAATTACAAAAAAGATTCCGGGGACACGACGTGGCGTATTACTCCATTGCCGACAAATGCTTGCTGCTCGAAAAAATCAACAGCACCATAGAATTGTCCACCTTGCTGGATCTACTAGGTGAGCAAATTGACAGCCTAGAACTGCTGGACGGCTACCTGATCAACCTGCTCGATGCAAGCGGCACGGCCCTGATCAGCAGGAAAGTCCACTTCACCAGCGAATACCAATTCCTGGAAAATACCTACGCTGACTACAAGATTGAGTTGACACCAGACGCGGCGAATCTCAGCGTCAAGGCCTACCTGCAAAAACAAATCATCCAGGCCGATATCGTCAATGCAACGGGCGAAGTCAAACGCCTGCTCGGCCTGTGGAAGCTGGAAGACATGGCCGCCATTCCACTGATGGCGGCGGAAAGCAAACAGAACAGCAAACTGCCTGGCACCATCGTTTTATTGAAACAGCAAGGAAAGATCACCCACGAAATACTGGACATATTCGATGAATTAGTCGCGCTGTTTCATGCGCCGCTGTGCAATGCGCTGGAATATGCCTATCTCAAAGATAATCAAGACCGTCTCGAAGCTGCTGCGGCAGAACAATCCCGCTTCCTGCAATTCATCGTCGAGATGAATAACATGACATCGCCCGATCGCATTTACGACATGTTTGCACATGAGTTGTTTCACAAGCTGACGTTCGACATGGTCGGGTTTTTCCTGCTTGAAAATGAAGTATTGGTCAGCAAGAAAATTTCCATCACCAATCCGCGTTATGAGGCGCGCCGGGCAAAATGGGAACAATTCCTGCTTTCGCATCCTTATCAGCAAAACACCACGGATGGCGGCATATCGCACACATTCATGCGCAATACGCCACTGCTTTTTCCTGATGTGCAAAAGATAAAGCATCTGCCGATGTCCAGTAATGACCAGGCAACCATGAAGATCCTGGGTGGGGTGCGCACCCTGCTGATGGTTCCGATCCGCCACCAGAACCATCCCATCGGTGTCCTCACTTTCTTTACTTTTGTGAATACTCTGGACATTTCCGAATCGGATTTAATCCTGCTGAACAATCTGTCCGCTTTTCTTGGCACAGCCATCATCAACGGTCGTAATTATCTACTCAACCTGGAACAGCACCGCGAAATCGAACGCCTGAACCTTGTCTTGCAAGACAAGGTCAAGGAACTGGCAGAACAGGCCTCTACCGACAAGTTGACCGGCCTCTTCAACTTCCGCACCTTTGAACTGGAACTGAATCGTCGTATCAACGAATTCGAACGTCACACAGATAAAGCCGGCCTGTCGATTGCCGTGATCGACATCGACCATTTCAAGAAATTCAACGATGCCCACGGGCACAATGCCGGCAATGTGGTTCTGGCCGGCGTCGCCCGCGAAATTGGCAAGCTGGTGCGCAAAATGGATCTTGCCTGCCGTTACGGTGGCGAAGAATTTGTCGTGATCCTTGCCAAATGCGACCCCGAGGGCATCCGCTTATTTGCCGAGCGGGTGCGCACGGCAATCGCCGGCGCGGTTTTCGACACCGATGCCGGAAAATTATCGGTCACGGTCAGCGTCGGCTGCACGACGCACCAAGCTGAAGACACTTACGAATCCCTGTTCAAACGTGCCGACCATGCCTTGTACCGTGCCAAGGAAAACGGCCGCAACCGGATTGAAACCGCCTGAATCCTGCCTTCCCTGGCTCGCATGACTCGCATGACAATCCGGCAGCGCCACTGCCGCCGGTGCCGTCAGTTGTCTGTTGCGCTCTGTAGCCACCCTGCCTGACTGGCACGCGCCATGCAAAATCACAAGCATCGTGCCGAATTGATCAAGGCAGGCTTGGCGTCACACGCCATCATACGAAACGAACCGCTTAACCGCTGGCGTCATCCGCCCATCATTTCCAAATGGAAATCGCATGCAATATCGGTATCGCGAAAAATCCAATGTAACGAACTGGTTCGACACCATCCAGGCGAAATTGCGCAATCCGCCATCCGTCGCTGTGCCCAGGTCACACATACTGCCGGCGAAGAGTAACTATGCGAGTCACCGCATGGGCTTTGATGGCAATGTTTGCTTTCAAGCGACGAACGGCGAGTACATCCAGATCGCCGGCGTGCCATTGTATTCCCGTGATCCAGGCGACATGCGCGGCGCGCCGGATAGGGTGGCAGATTTGGCGGCGGATTTGGCGGCGGATTTGGCGGCGGATTACGCTGCCGAAGACACAGGCAGCGCCGCCGTCTCGCCACCGCAGGATCCGCCACCCAGTGCGTGGAAATTCGAACTTACTGAAGCGCAAAAGCACAAGCTCGAACAGGAAACCGGCCTGAAGCCTGCCGCCGCGCGTGCTGCCACGCCGGCCCTGAGTGGCTTGCTCAGCGTGACGGCCGCCATCGTCGCCGGCATCATCATCGCCAACAACAATTCTTTCAGACTGAAGGTGGCCGATGGCAGCCGCGGCGACACGGTGGCTGCACATGCGGCGATATCCCCGGACGCCACCGTGGCCGCGGTAGCTGCACGCCCGGCACGGCCGCTTGCTGCGCCGCCTGCACCTGCCCTGTCTATCCCGAAACAGGAACATCCTCAGCCAGCAATCCTCCAGGCGCGCAAAGTCCGCGCACCCGCCAAACAAAAATCAATGCGCCCGGGGAACGAGTCCAGGGGCGCGCGTCACGCCTCAACAAAGGCGAAGGCAACCCGCCTGGCGCAGCAGGCACCGCGCGCGCCCTTGGTCCAGGCAAGCACTAACGGAACTGCTCGCGCCGAATCCCAGGAAAAAATCTCGAGTGTTCCGCCCAGGCAGACGCGCCAGTCCTTGCCGGGACTTGGTCATCAGTATGCGCGCTGCGCACAGTTAAACGGCTTGCTGCGACGGGAAAGATGCAAATGGGATGTGTGCGGCGAAAAGTGGGGCAAGCAGGGATGCCCATCCTATCAATACAAAATCAGTCCGGAAATGGGGGGATTGTCGGGGGGATGGTCAGGCCAACGCAACCTCGCTGAGGATGGCTGATCGCGGGTCGACAACGCATGACAAGGGATAGCAGCGCAATCCGCCAGTCCTGCATTCGATAGCTGCCTTCGATCGCGACGCCGGAACATTGTCAGTCGCGACAGCACCGGCTGCGCTGCGGATCAACTGCAGATAAACTGCAGATAAACTGCAAATAAACTGCAAATAAACTGCAAATAAACTGCAAATCGATTTCTATCAGGCAACGGTATTGATATTGCGGCCCAGATGCACGGGCAATCTTGTAGAGGGCACTTGCGGAATTGCCTGCAGCAAGGCCATGGCCCCGTCACTTTGCGCATCCAGCGCCTTTTTAAACACGGCGATGCTGACATCCTGCGCAGTTTTCGCTTGTGCCATGCCGGTTGCCATGCTCGCAATTGAACCGATTTCCATTTCTTTTCTCCCTAACACTACTTTACGCCTGATTGTGTTATCGGCAGAAAGTGCCATCACTTTAGCCGGTAAGAAAATAATTCTTCTTGCAATCGAGCTCGTGCTCGCCAGGCCAGCCAGGTGCGCCAAAACAATTATCCATACAACATGTCGAACCATTCAAAGGATTTCAATGTCCATGATAAAAATCCCATCGAATAATGCAGCAAAAAACATGCAGCACAAAATAGTAAACGGGAGACATGTGCAATGAACCAGAATAATGTTATTCATTCAGAGCAGCAAGAAAATTTCCTGAGCAATCTCGTCGCATTCGCCAAGGATCATCGCGCCCAGCACTGGTCAGGAAATCTCGGCGACTTCCTCAAAAAAATTCTCCCCGACGATCCGTATGGCGTGGCCCGCTCCTCGCACCAGTACATCTGGGACATGATCCGCTGGACCCGTACCGAAGATGCAGAAGGCAATCCACAATGCAAGCTGTTCCAGGATGAATTGTTCGGCGTCGACGAATCGATCACGCGCGTGATCGATTATTTCAAGGCGGCGGCGGCCGGCTCGGAAGTCGGGCGCCGCCTGCTGCTCTTGCTGGGGCCGCCTTCCGGCGGCAAATCTACCCTGGTGATTCTGCTCAAGCGCGGCCTGGAAGAATACAGCTATACCGAGGCCGGAGCCCTGTATGGCATCGCCGGCTGCCCGGTGCATGAATCGCCGCTGCATCTGGTCCCGCATACCTTGCGGGCAACTTTCCGTGATACGTACGGGGTCGAGATTACCGGCGAAGTCTGCCCTTTCTGCCGCAGCCGCCTGGAACAGCAGTACAAAGGCGACTTCATGCAGATGCCGGTTGAGCGCATCTTCATTTCCGAAGCCGGCCGCAGCGGCATCGGCACCTATGCGCCGCACGACCCCACTACCGCAGACCTCGCCGACCTGGTGGGTTCGGTCGATTTATCCAAGGTAGCCGAATACGGCGATGAAGGAGATCCGCGCGCCTGGTCCTGGTCCGGTGCAGTGTATGCCGCCAGCCGCGGCATGCTCGAAATGATTGAAATTCTCAAGGTCAAGCGCGAATTCCTTTACCTGCTGCTGACTTTAACGCAGGAAAAAAACGTCAAGGTATCGCGCTTCCCGCTGATTTATCTGGACGAAACAATCCTTGCACATACCAACCTGGCGGAATTCCGCAAGTTTTTGCAGGAAAGCGAAAATGAAGCCTTGCTCGACCGCATGGTCATTATCCAGGTGCCCTACACCCTGAATTACAAAGATGAAGCGCGTATTTACCGCAAGCTGATTTCGTCGGCGGCACCGGCTTTCCGTGAAGTCCACCTCGACCCGCACGTGCTGCATGCCGCCGCCGTGTTCGCCACGCTGACCCGCCTGCAGGATGGCGAGGACAAGGAATCCGAGCTGGGCAGAAAATTGCGCATCCATGCCAATGAAGAAGTCGAGGGCATCAACCGCAACGAGGCGGAACGGATGAAGCACAAGGCGCCGGAAGAAGGTCTGGCCGGCGTGTCGCCGCGCTTCGTCATCAATGCCCTGTCAAGCGCCATCATCCAGTCGGACAGCAAGAGCCTGACCACCATGGACGTGTTGCTATCCCTAAAGGATGCCATCGAAAGCGATGCGCGCATCGACCCCAAGAAAAAGCGCAAATGGGTCGATTACCTCGTGCTGGCGCGCAAGCACTTCTACAATCGCTGGGTCAAGGAAGATGTCTACAAAGCCCTGTTCGTCTCGTTTGAACAGGAGGCACAGGATTTGCTCGACAAATACCTGGACGAGGTCGAGGCCAGTCTGGACAACCGCCCGGTACGGGATCCCATCACAAGCGAAGAACGCAAGCCGGATGAACGCTTTATGCGCACAGTCGAAGAAACCATCCATATCACCGACTCCGGCAAACAATCCTTTCGCCAGGAAGTCGTACGCAAGGCGATGGGCGCGTTCAAGCGGGGCGAGAAATTCACCCTGGACAGCCACGCCTTGCTGCACGACGCGGTACAGCAATACCTCTTCGAACAAAGGCGGGATGTGTTGAGACTGGTCAGTTCGACCATGCGGCCGGATGAAGAAGTCCGGCAAAAGATTTCCGTTGTCGAACAGCGCCTGGTTGAGGAATACGGATACGACGCCCACAGCGCGCGCGAAGCCCTGAACTACGTGACCACCCTGCTGGCACAGGAATAGGCGTCGCGATCAGGCAGCAGCAAGCGCCTGGCGATGATGGTTTAGGCGAGACAGGAACAGATATGCGCAGTCATCTCAGGATTTGCATGGAATCGCCCTGGTATGAACTATTTTCCCGGGGCGCGCGCGACATGTTGCGCCACAATGAAAAAGTCCGTCAGGGTGTGCGCGACAACCTCGCAAGCTTGATCGCCGGCCCGGACCTGATCACCGGGCCGCAACAGGACAAGACCGTGCAAGTGCCGGTACGCATGCTGGAGCACGCCCGCTTCCGCCTGTTGCACGCCACCGATGAAGTGCCGACCGCAGCCGGCCAGGGCGCCGCCCAGCCAGGCGACGTCCTGCGCCAGGCGCCGCGCACGCCGTCGCGCGACAATGAGGGCCAGGGTGGCGGACAGGAGGAAGGCGAAGTGCAGCTCTTGATGGAGTTGAAGGTGGACGACATCATGGACTGGCTCTGGGAAGAAATGCAATTGCCGGACCTGCAGCCACAGCGCAAGGCCGCCATCGACGAACGCGAGTATGTGCGCGAAGGCTGGGACCGGCATGGTGCGCGCGCCCGCCTGGATCGCCGCCGGACCATGAAGGAAGCCATCAAGCGTCGCGCCATCCAGCCCGGTGGCGCAGCATTTTCCAATGAGGATCTGCGCTTTCGCCAACTGGTGCAGCGAAAAAAACCCGCCACCAATGCAGTGGTCCTGTTCGCCCTGGATGTCTCGGCCAGCATGACGGATGCCGAGCGCAAACTGGCCAAGACCTTCTTCTTCTTTGCCCTGCAAGGTATACGACGCAAGTACGCCCGCGTCGAGACGCGTTTCATCGCGCACACCACGCATGCCTGGGAATTTTCCGAAAGCGAATTCTTCCAGGTCTCCGGCGTCGGTGGCACCGGTGCATCGAGCGCCTTCCGCCTGGCGCTGGACTTGCTGGAGAGCGACTATGACCCGAATCAATACAACATTTATCTGTTCTACGCTTCGGATGGCGAGAACTTCACCGAAGACCGGATGCCTGCCACCGAAGCGCTCACCAGCTTGCTGAAACAGGTGAACTATGTCGGTTATGTCGAAACCACGCCTGGTTCGCTGCGCACCACCAGTACCGAAATGAAGGCGATCTGCGCCGCGCTCGAACAGAGCGGCCTGCCGGTCGCAACCAGCGTACTGGGTCGCGCCGACGATGTCTGGAAAGCGATCCGCAAATTCTTCATGTCACAGTCGGAAGCTGGCGCGGGCGGAGAAACCACCGTCGAAGCTGCAGAGACGGGTAGCGCGGGTAATCCGGCCGGTACGAGCAGTTCAAGCAATGCAGCCGAGGCGGTACGATGACCGCCGGTGCGAACCAATTGCAAGACTACGCGCGCCGCATCGAAGAACTGGCGGTGCGGCTCGGCCTGGATTTTTACCCGGTCGATTTCGAACTGGTGCCGGATAATTTCATGACCGAAATTGCCGTATATGGCTTGCCGGTACGAATGCCGCACTGGTCCTTCGGCATTCGCTATATTCATCAGCTCATCCAGCAAGGCATGGGCCACTCGCGGATTTTCGAAGTCATGTTTCCGGGCGATCCCTGCCACGCCTATCTGGTCAATGGCAATTCGCTGCCGGAAAATACCCTGGTGGTCGCGCATGTGCTCGGCCATGCCGATTTTGCCAAAAACAATCACCTGTTCCGCAAATTCATGGAAATGGCGGGCGGCCACATCCTCGAACAGGCCGCCGCACGCGCCCACGCGATCGAAATGGCGCTGGAGCGGCACGGCCAGGAAAAGGTGGAAGCCGTGCTGGATGCAGCGCTGGCGCTGGAACCGCATATCGATGTCCAGAGCGAATTGCATCGCAGTGCCTCCGCTGCAATGCCGCGCCGGTCCGAGCCGACAGCGCCTGGCATCGCGGCGCTCGTTGCCGCGTCCTCCGGCGACGATTTTCGCCGGCGCTACCATCAATTGCCGGGCGAAACCATGCAACTGGCGCTGGAACCGATGACGCCGCGATCCCCCTCTTCCGCAACGCCGCTGGAAGAATATGACTTGCTGTGGTTTATCGCCAAGCATGCGCCTGACATGGCCGGGTGGGAGCGCGACATCTTTCTTGCTGTCCGCGAGGAATCCTTTTATTTCTATCCGGTCTTTGCCTGCCAGATCATGAACGAGGGCTGGGCCTCCTACTGGCATGCGCGGCTCCTGCGCGAAGCCGATTTCCTGCCGCAAGACCTTTACCTGTCGGCCATCAAGGCGCATTCCGACGTGGTTCGTCCCTACGCCGCCGAACGCCAGCTGGCGCTGTCGATCAACCCCTACCATCTCGGCTTTTCGATGTGGGAATACATTATCGAAAAACAGGGCCTGGAAGCCGCCCGCCGCATCTGCCGGGAAGAAGACGATTTCGGCTTCATCCGCAATTACCTCGATGCGGAACTGGCGCGAAAGCTCGACCTGTTCGTCTATGCAACCCACACCGAGGGCGACATCCGCGTCGCCAGCCGCGATATCCATGCCATTCGCGAAGCGATCCTGGCGCCGAAATTCAACTACGGTGCGCCGCGCATCGCGGTAACCGGCATCGAACAGGACGGCAGCCTGGAACTGACGCACGACCATCGCAGCGACGGCAGCGGCCTGGACATGGCGCGCGCCGACCGCGTGCTCGAATACATCGCGCGCGTATGGCGGCGGCCGGTCAACCTGCATACGGTCGATGAACGGGGTTATGCGCGGGATATTTCGAGCAAGAGAAAATATATGTGAGGCTGTGGCAAAATCCTGATTTATCCTCACCCATCGAAGGCAGGCATTCCATGCAATCCGCCCTGCAGCCAAACGACCGCGCCACTCGCGAAACCATTACCGCCATCCACCACTGGGCGCCTGGCCTGTATTCTTTCAAAACCACGCGGCCAGCGGAATACCGTTTCAGCGCGGGCCAGTACGCCCGCCTCGGCCTGATTAACGGTGCGGGCAACCTGGTCTGGCGCGCATATTCGATCGTTTCCGCCACCACCGATACGGAGCTGGAGTATTACCTCATCGATGTGCCGGGCGGCGCCTTCACTTCGGCCTTGCGGCACCTTGCGCCGGGCGAGCCGATCCTCCTCGACAGACAAAGCCACGGCGTGATGACACCGGAACGCTTCATCGATGGCGAGGATTTGTGGATGCTGGCCACCGGCACCGGCCTGGGTCCTTTCATTTCCATCCTGCGCGAGCCGGCGGTCTGGCAGCGCTTCCGCCATTTGCTGCTGGTGCATTCGGTGCGCCATGCAGAAGAGTTCGCTTATGGCGATGAATTGTGGGAGCTACAGCGAAAGTATGCCGTCGAACCGGCCACGCTGCGTATAGTGCAGACCAGTACACGCAGCAGTGTGATCAATCCGGCGCCAGGTACTGGCGCGGGGCTTGCCCGCCTGAACGGGCGCATCACGACCCTGCTGAAGAACGGCGAACTGGAAAGGCATGCCGGCCTGGTGCTGCAGCCGGAAAAGTCGCGCGTCATGTTATGCGGCAATCCCGCCATGACCGACGAGATGCGCGAACTGCTCAAGGCGCGCGGCATGCGCCCCTGCCGGCGCGAACTGCCGGGGCAATATGTCGCGGAAAACTACTGGTAGGCATCCTGCGGCCGGCGGCGCGCCGCTCGCCGCGACTCAGACTTCAAGCCATTCCCGCCGCACCGCCGTGTTGGCGCGCAGATCGGCCGGCGCGCCTTGAAATACCACGCTGCCCTGGCCGAGTACGTAAAGCCGCTGCGATATTTCCAGGGCGATAGCCAGTTTTTGTTCGACCAGCAGCACCGCGATGCCGCGCTGCTGCAGGGCGACCAGGAACTGCGCCACCTGTTCCACCACCTGTGGCGCGAGGCCCTCGGTAGGCTCATCCACCAGCACCAGGCGGGGATTACCCATCAGCGTGCGACACAGCACCAGCATCTGCTGCTCGCCGCCGGACAGAACGCCAGCCTGCATGCGCGCGCGCTCGGCCAGGCGCGGGAATAGCCGGTACATGTCGGCAATGCACCAACCGTCCATGCTGCCATTAGCGCCCCCCGGACCGGACTTATAGCCCGGCTTTTGACCAAGGATCAGGTTTTGTTCGACGGTTAGGGTGGGAAACACGTCCCGGCTCTCGGGCACATAGCCGAGCCCTTTGCGCGCCACCTCGAAGGGTGTCAGGCCAAGGATGTCTTCGCCGCCGAAACGGATCACACCACGCGCCTCGACCAGCCCCATGGCAGCCTTGACGGCAGTCGAGCGGCCAGCGCCGTTGCGTCCGAGCAGGCTGACGATCTCGCCCGACTGCACCCGCAGATCGACCCCGCGCAAGACATGGCTCTTGCCGTAAAAAGCATGTACGCCCGCGAATTCAAGCAAGGCCGTCATGCCGGCTCCCGCGCGGCATGACGGCCGAGATAGGCTTCCTGCACCGTCGCGTTGGCGCGCACCGCTGCCGGCGCATCGCAGGCGATGATCTCGCCGCCGACCAGCACCGCGATGCGGTCGGCCAGGCCGAAGGCCACGCCCATGTCGTGCTCCACCACCAGCAGGGTCTTGCCGACCGTAACCGTGCGGATCAACTCGACCGTGGCATCGGATTCGGCACGGCTCATGCCGGCAGTCGGCTCGTCGAGCAGGATCACGTCGGCGCCGCCGGCGATGGTAATGCCAATCTCCAGCGCGCGCTGTTCAGCGTAGCTGAGCAAGCCTGCCGGCGTATCGCGCCGCGCCTGCAGGCCGATTTTCTCCAGCACCGCGTCGGCGCGCGCACGCACATCGCGCAAACCATCAAGGCGCTGCCAGAAGGAATAGCGGTAGCCGAGCGGCCACAGCAGGGCGCAGCGCAGGTTTTCCTGCACCGACAGGCGATGGAAGATATTCGACACCTGAAAACTGCGCGACAGGCCGCGCCGGTTGATCTCGAACGGCCGCTTGCCAGCCACAGGGTCGCCATGCAGCAGGATGGCGCCCGCATCCGGACGCGCGCGGCCGCAAACCAGGTCGAACAGGGTCGACTTGCCGGCGCCGTTGGGGCCGATCAGCGCCAGGCGCTCGCCCTCTTCCACGCGCAGGCTGACGCCGCGGATGATGGCGGTCTTGCCGAAGCTTTTATGCACGTCCCGCAGTTCAAGCGCGCTGGGCTTCATGCACATTCTTCCTGTGCGCCAGCAGGCGCCTGCCAGCGCACCAGGAACGCACGCCGCAGCTGCAGGAATGCGCCGCTGCCTGCCGCCATCGCGGCCAGTGCCAGCAGCCACGGCGCTACCGCCACGGTATCGAGCGTCATGCCGAACAGGCGGACGGCGCTGCCGTCAGCGGATTCCAGGCTGCGCTGGTACAGCATTTCGACCAGCAGCGCTACGCCGGCAAACGCCAGCAAGGCAGCCGCGCCCAGGCATGCCAGCCAGGCCAGCATGACGGCGCAGGCGGCGATGCCGCCTCGCCAGCCCTGCCGCAAGAGTCCCAGCAAGCCGAGGAGCATGCCGGCCAGGCCGCCCGGCGCAAACATCACCATCAACATGAATACCGCGCCCAGATACAGTTGCCAGGCCTTGGTCCAGGCAGACAGCACGACAGTGAGGAACACGCCGGCAATGGCGCCCAGCAGCGGGCCGAAGAAGTGACCGATGCCGCCGATGAAGCTGGCCAGCAGCACCCCGGCCGAGCGCGCCGCGCCGACGTTCTCGGCGCTGACGATTTCGAAATTGAGCGCCGCCAAGCCACCGGAAACGCCGGCAAAAAAAGCCGACAGCACCAGGGTCAGGTAACGCACGCGGCGCGGATCGTAGCCGATGAATTCGGCGCGCTCCGGATTGTCGCGCACGGCGTTGAGGATGCGCCCCAGCGGCGTGCGCGTGAAGGCATACATGGCGGCGGTGCAGATGAACAGCCAGGCGGCGATCAGGTAATAGACCTCGATCTGCGGGCCGAAGCTGATCCCCAGGAACGGCGCGCCGAACACACGGTTGCCGGAGACGCCGCCTTCGCCCCCAAAAAATCCCGGGAACATCAATGCGCTGGCGAACACCAGCTCGACCATGCCAAGCGTGATCATGGCAAAGCCGGTGCCGGCCTTCCTGGTGGAAAGATAACCGAACACGATGCCGAAAAACAGGCCGCCCAGGCCGCCCGCCAGCGGCACCAGCGATACCGGCAGCGGCAGGCTGCCTGCCGTTGCCAGGTTCAGGGCATGGATCGCAACATACGCGCCGAGGCCCGAGTACACGGCATGGCCGAAACTGAGCATGCCACCCTGCCCCAGCAGCATGTTGTAGGACAGCGCGAACACCATTGCCGTCCCCATCTGCGACAGGATCGACAATGCCGCCGCCTGCGGAAACAGCAGCGGCGCCGCCAGCAGCACAGCCGCGTAAGCGCCCCACAGCAGCCAGCGCTGGCGTCCCCGCATATCGCGCATATCGCGCATATCGCCCCTGCGGCCCCTGCGGCCCATCTCATCCATCTTGCGCAGGATCGCCGGCATCGCCCTAGCCCTCGCGCACGCCAAGCAAACCGCGCGGGCGCAGCAGCAACACCAGCACCAGCAGCAGGTAAGGCAGGATCGGCGCCAGCTGGGCGATGCTCAGGTTCAGCAGGCGCTGCTGCGCCAGCGCCGGCGTCGCTTCGACGCCGAACGCCCCGAGCAGCCCGAGCAGGGAAAAGTCCAGCGTCACCGAGAAAGTCTGCAACACGCCGATCATGAGCGAAGCGATGAAGGCGCCCGCCAGCGAACCGAGGCCGCCGACCACCACCACCACGAAAATGATGCTGCCGAGTGCCGCCGCCATCGCCGGCTCGGTCACGAAGGCGTTGCCGCCGATGACGCCGGCCAGCCCGGCCAGGGCGCAGCCGCCGCCGAACACCAGCATGCTCACGCGAGGCACGTCATGCCCGAGCGCCTCGACCATGTGTGGATGGGTCAGTGCCGCCTGGATCACCAGGCCGATGCGGGTTTTTCTCAGCAACAGGTAAATTGCCAGCAGCATCAGCAGCGCCACCAGCATCATGAAGCCGCGGTAAGCCGGGAAGGTGGTGGAGTACAGGGTAAACAGCGGCCGGTCCAGCGCCGCCGGCACCGGGTAGGGTACCGGCGCACGGCCCCACACCAGTTGCACCAATTCGACCAGCAGGAAGGACAGGCCGAAGGTAAACAGCAGTTCACCCAGATGGCCATGGCGGCGTACCGCGCGCAGTGCATGCCGCTCGACCAGCGCGCCCAGCAGCCCGGTCAGGAGCGGCGCGATGAACAGCGCCGGCCAGTAGCCGATGCGGCTGCTGATGGCGTAGGCGAAGTAGGCGCCCAGCATGTAGAAACTGGCGTGGGCGAAGTTGAGCACCCCCATCATGCTGAAGATCAGCGTCAGGCCGGCCGACAGCATGAACAACAGTAAGCCATAGCTCAAGCCATTCAACAGGGTGATGAGGGTGAATTCCACGTCGGGAGCGCGCGCCTTCGTTCGAATGAAGCCCGTATTCTAGCGGATGCGTGCCGACGCCGGTCTCAACCAGGCCGCTTCATCTGGCAGGAAGTCGGCTGGGTGGCAACGAATGTGTCGATTTTCTTCTCGGTCTTCCAGCCGTAGCCGGTATTTTCCTGGTCAAACTTCACCTGCTTGCCGTCGACCTTGGTCCAGCTCGCCACGTACAGCGGCTGCAGCAGCTGGTGGTCAGTCCGGCGCATCTCGACTTCACCATTCAGGCTCTTGATTTTCATGCCCGCCATGCGCTGTGCCACCTTCACAGGATCGGTCGAGCCGCCGTCGCGGACTGCTTTCGACAGCATCGCCGTCGCCGTATAAGTGGCCATCCCATAGAAGTCGTCGTTGTATTTCTTCTTGAACGCCGTGACGATGTCGCTACCGGAAAAGCTTTCATTATTCGGATGCCAGTACCCCACCATCTTCATGCGCCCGGCACCCGCCGCACCGACGGCCGTCGGCACGCCGGTGGTGGCGGCATACATGGTATAGAAATCCGCCTTGAGGTCGGCATCGCGGCCAGCCCGGACCAGCAGCGCCAGGTCCGCGCCCCAGTTGCCGGTCACCACGGCAGTTGCCCCGGAAGCCTTGATCTTGGCCACATATGGCGCAAAATCCTTGACCTGGCCGATCGGATGCAGGTCGTCGCCGACAATCTGCACATCCGCGCGCTTGTGCTTCAACTGCTCCCGCACCGTGCGCGAAACCTGCTGGCCGAAACTGTAGTTCTGGCCGATGATATAAACCTTTTTGAGGTCCTTTTGCCCGGCCATGTAAGAGGTCAGCGCTGCGAGCTTCATGTCGGAATTGGCGTCGAAGCGGAAATGCCAGAAGCTGCAGTGCGCATTGGTCATCTCCGGATCGATCGAACCATAGTTCAGGTACACCACTTCCTTGCCCGGATTGCGCTGGTTGTGCTTGTTGATGGCATCGATCAACGCCAGGCCGACGGCAGAGCTGCTGCCCTGGGCGATATAGCGGTAGCCCTGCTCGACGACGGCATGCAACTGGTTCAGGGTTTCCTGCGGACTGCCCTTGTTGTCGAAGCCAGCCACTTCCAGCGTGTGCTGGCCCGCCCATTTTTCACGGTTGGCCAGTTCCGCCATGCTTTGCCAGCTTCGCAGCAGGTTTTGCCCGACCGGCGCGAACGGCCCGGACAGCGATTCGATGAAAGCGATCCTGACTGGTTCGGCCAGGGTGGCGGGGCTCGCCAGCGCCGCCGTCAGGCTCACGGCAGCGATAATCGCGCGCTTGGTCAACATGAAGTATCTCCTCTGCACTATTTGTTTGTTTTTTCTTGAGAATAACGAGTGTAGCCGTAACTGTAAAGCAACTAATCAAACGGCTTATAACTATCGGTTACAATGGTTATTCCAGCGTCGGCAATCGCCTGTGTCGCAACGCAGGCAGCGTGTGCCAGCAGCGTGTGCCAGCAGCGTATGTCAGCAGCAGGTTCCCCGCGCGCCTTCCCGCGATATCGACCGAGCGGGCGCGCCGGTGCGCTTTCGCTGATTCTGTCAAAATACGCTCACGCCTCACCAGGCATCATCCACTGAAGGAACCATCATGAATGCCCCCGGCTTTGCCGCGGCTCCCAGGCGCCTGGAGCAGCTGCCTTTCAGCCATTCTTTCGCCGCCCTGCCGCCGGCTTTTTACACGCGGCTGCAACCAAAGCCCCTGCCCGCGCCCTACCTGGTCTGTGCCAGCCCTGCGGCCGCCGCGCTGATCGGCCTCGATCCCGCCGAATTCGCCACCGAGGAATTCGTCGCCACCTTTGCCGGCAACCGCATCCTGTCCGCGTCGCAGCCACTGGCGGCGGTGTATTCCGGCCACCAGTTCGGCGTCTGGGCCGGCCAGCTGGGCGACGGCCGCGCCATCCTGCTGGGCGAGGTCGCCGCCGATGCGCCGGGTGGCGCGCTGGAAGTGCAGTTGAAAGGCGCAGGACTTACGCCCTATTCGCGCATGGGCGACGGCCGCGCCGTGCTGCGCTCTTCGATCCGCGAATACCTGTGCTCGGAAGCCATGGCGGCGCTCGGCATCCCGACCTCGCGCGCGCTGTGCGTGGTCGGCTCGGACGAACTGATCATGCGCGAGACCCCGGAGACGTCCGCGGTTGCGACTCGCCTGGCCCCCAGTTTCATCCGCTTCGGCTCCTTCGAGCATTGGTACTACCAGGGCAAGACTGCCGAACTCAAGATCCTGGCGGACCATGTCATCGACCGCTTTTATCCGGAATTGCGCGCGGATGCCAATCCTTACCAGGCGCTGCTGGCCGCAGTCACCCGCAGCACCGCGCATCTGGTGGCGCAATGGCAGGCGGTCGGTTTCATGCATGGCGTGCTCAACACCGACAACATGTCGATCCTCGGCATCACCATCGACTATGGCCCCTTCGGCTTCATGGAAGCCTTCGACGCCGGCCACATCTGCAACCACAGCGACAGCCAGGGCCGCTACGCCTATGCCAGCCAGCCCAACATCGGCCACTGGAACTGCTACGCGCTGGGCCAGGCCCTGCTGCCGCTGATCGGCGAAGTCGATGACGTGCACGCGGCGCTGGCCGGCTATGCCACCGCCTACCAGGAAAAAATCGACGAATTACTGCATGCCAAGCTTGGCTTGCAAGCCAGCATGGAAGACGATGTCGGGCTGTTCGAGGCAATGTTCAAGCTCATGCAGGATAATCACGTCGATTTCACGCTGTTTTTCCGCCGGCTGGGGGAGTTGCAGCGTGAAAATCCGGGCGCGGATGCGCCGCTGCGCGACCTCTTTATCGATCGCGCCGGCTTCGATGCCTGGGCCGGCCAATATCGGCTAAGATTAGGCCGCGAAAACCGCAGCGATGCGGCACGCCGCGCCGCCATGCATGCAGTCAACCCGAAATACATCCTGCGCAATTACCTGGCGCAAATCGCCATCGACAAGGCGCAGGACAAGGATTTTTCGGAAATTGCCCGTCTGCAAAAAGTACTGGAACGTCCCTTCGACGACCAGCCCGAATTCGAAACCTATGCCGCGCTGCCGCCCGACTGGGCCAGCCAGCTGGAAGTGAGTTGTTCATCATGACAGAAAAAGTACAGAAAACCGATGCCGAATGGCGCGCCACGCTCGACCCGCTCGAGTATGAAGTCACGCGCCACGCCGCCACCGAGCGCGCCTTCACCGGCCGCTACTGGGACCACCATGAACATGGCATCTATACCTGCGTGTGCTGCGGCACGCCGCTGTTCGAATCCGACGCCAAGTTCGATTCCGGCTGTGGCTGGCCCAGCTATTTCCGGCCGCTCGACCCCGCCAAGGTCGAGGAACGGGTCGACCGTTCGCACGGCATGATGCGCACCGAAATCGTCTGCAAGGTCTGCGACGCTCATCTCGGCCATGTCTTTCCCGATGGCCCGCCGCCGACCGGCCTGCGTTACTGCATCAACTCCGCCTCGCTGCGCTTTACGGCCCAGGCCGAGGCGCCACCTGCAACCAGCCAAGAATAACCATGAAGAAATTCCTGTTCGACCTGTTCCCCGTCATCCTTTTTTTCGGCATTTTCAAGTGGGGGCAAGGCAATCCGGCTGACGCCCAGGCCTTGCTTGGAAATTACCTGTCCGGCTTCATGGCCGGCGGCGCGGTGCAGGAAAGCCATGCGCCCATCCTGCTGGCCACCGCGGTGGCAATGCTCGCCAGTTTCGGGCAAATCGGCTACATGCTATTACGCCGCAAGAAGGTCGATGCCATGCTCTGGATCTCGCTGGTGATCATCACCGTGTTTGGCGGCGCCACGATTTACTTCAACAACCCGACCTTCATCAAGTGGAAACCGACCATTCTCTACTGGTGCTTTGGCGCCGGTCTGCTGGGCGCGCAATTCCTGTTCCGTAAAAACCTGATCAAGACCATGCTGGGCGCACAGATCAGCCTGCCGGAACCGGTGTGGTTCAAACTGAATCTGTCGTGGGCGACTTTCTTTGTCGTGATGGGCATCGTCAACCTGTGCGTCGCCTTCGCCTTTGGCTTGTCCGAAGCCGCCTGGGTCAATTTCAAGCTGTTCGGCTTTACCGCATTGATGATCATCTTTGCGGTAGGTCAAAGTCTGTTTCTGTCGAAATACATCAAGGAAACGCCATGAGCCCGCGTGAACAGCGCATGCTGGCGCTCCTGCATGAGACTTTTACGCCGCTCGAATGCCAGCTGGACGATGATTCCGCTCGCCATGCAGGCCATGCCGGCGCCGCGTCCGGCGCCGGCCACTATCGATTGCGCCTGGTGTCGGCCCGTTTCGAAGGGCAAAACCGCATCAGTCGGCATCGGCTGGTGTATGATTGCCTTCGTGATTTGATGCATGTCGATATACACGCGCTCAACATCATCGCTGTGGCGCCGTCAGAACTTCAAGAACAGCCGCCAAGTGTATAATTATTGACCGTTTTTTAACTCCCCTGTTAGGAAAGAAGAATGACATTCAAACCCGCCCGCTTGCTGGTCGCACTCCTTGCAGCCGCTGCGCTGCCCGTGATGGCGCAGAACATTGCCGTCGTCAACGGCAAGGCGATTCCATCGTCGCGCGTCGAGACCATGGCCAAGCAAATGGCCTCGCAGGGCCAGAAGGACACGCCGGAACTGCGCGCAATGATCAAGGAAGAATTGATCAACCGTGAAATCCTGATGCAGGAAGCCGACAAGCAAGGCCTCTCCAACAGCACTGACGTCAAGAACCAGCTCGACATCGCCCGCCAGGCCATCGTCATTCGCGCCCTGATCGGCGACTTCCTCAAGAAGAACCCGGTGTCCGACGCCGAGATCAAGGCTGAATACGACAAGTTCAAGGCGCAGGCCGGCGACAAGGAATACCTGGCCCGCCACATCCTGGTGGAAAAGGAAGAAGATGCCAAGAGCATCATCGCCAAGCTGAAAGGCGGCGCCAAGTTCGAAGAGCTGGCCAAGCAATCCAAGGATCCGGGTTCGGCAGCCAACGGCGGCAGCCTCGACTGGGCTTCGCCTTCGGCCTTCGTCAAGCCTTTCTCCGACGCCATGGTTGCACTGTCCAAGGGTGGCCTGACCGATACTCCGGTCAAGACCCAGTTCGGCTATCACGTGATCAAGCTGGAAGACGTGCGCGCCGCCAAGGTGCCTTCGATCGAGGAAGTCAAGCCGCAAATCGCCGAATCGCTGCAGCAAAAGAAACTGCAGGCATTCCAGCAAAACCTGCGCACCAAGGCCAGCGTCAAGTAATCGCCAGCCTGCCACGCAATTAAAAACGGCGCTCTTCGGAGCGCCGTTTTTGTTGGCGGGTCGCGACCCGCCTGGCCGCTTATTCCACCCTTATCCCACCCACTTGCGGGCGTTGCGGAACATGCGCATCCACGGCGCATCGTCGCCCCAGTTCTCCGGGTGCCAGGAATTCACCGCGCTGCGGAATGCCCGTTCAGCATGCGGCATCATGACCGAGAAACGGCCGTCTGGCGTCGTCACCGCGGTGATGCCGTTGGGCGAGCCGTTCGGGTTGTATGGATAAGTTTCCGTCAGCTGGCCGCGGTTATCCACGTAGCGCAAGCCGACGATGGCACGATCGATGTCGCCGGTCTGCGAGAAATCCGCAAAACCTTCGCCATGCGACACGACGATCGACGTTTGCGTGCCTGCCATGCCGGCGAAGAAGATCGACGGCGAATCCACCACTTCGACCATGGCAAAACGCGCCTCGAACTGTTCCGACTTGTTGCGGGTGAACTTCGGCCAGTCTTGCGCGCCCGGGATGATCGCTTTCAAATTGCTCATCATCTGGCAGCCGTTGCAGATACCCAGGCCGAAAGTATCGGCCCGCTGAAAGAACACCGCAAACTGCTCGGCCAGCTTCGCATTGAACAGGATGGTCTTGGCCCAGCCTTCGCCGGCACCCAGCACGTCGCCGTAAGAGAAGCCGCCGACGGCGATCAGGCCCTTGAAGTCAGCCAGCCTGGCGCGTCCGGCGATCAGGTCGCTCATGTGCACATCGACCGCGGTAAAACCCGCCTTGTGCATGACATAAGCGGTTTCGACCTGCGAATTGACGCCCTGCTCGCGCAGGATCGCCACCTTCGGCCGCACGCCGCTGGCGATGAATGGCGCGGCGATGTCCTGCTGCGCATCGAAGCTGATTTTCGGCGACATGCCCGGGTCTTGCGTATCGAGGATGCGCTCGTATTCCGCATCGGCGCATGCCGGGTTGTCGCGCAGGCGGGCGATGCGCCAGGATGTCTCGCTCCAGGCGCGCTGCAGTTCGCTGCGCGCCTGGCTGTAGATGGTTTTGGCGTCGCGCATGATTTCGATGACGTCGCTGCCATTGGGCTTGCCGATGATGTGGCTGCAGGCACCCAGATTGAACGCGCGCAGTACGTCCATCACTTCGGACTTCTGCTCGGCGCGGACCTGGATCACCGCGCCCAGCTCTTCATTGAACAGCGCGCGCAGGGTCAGTTCGTTGCGGCGCTCGCCGACCTGGGTGGTCCAGTTCTTGGCTTCGCCGCTGTCGGCGCCATGACCATTGTCCATGGCGAGGATATCGATGTTCAGCGACAGGCCGCTGCGGCCGGCGAAGGCCATTTCGCACAAAGTGGCGAACAGGCCGCCGTCGGAGCGGTCGTGGTAGGCCAGCAGCTTGCCTTCGCGATTCAGTTGCTGGATGGCGTTAAAGAAGGCCTTGAGGTCTTCGGCACTATCGACGTCCGGCGCATCGCAACCGATCTGCTGCATCACCTGGGCGAAGCAGGATGCGCCCAGGCGCCCCTTGCCGCGGCCGAGGTCGATGGCGATCAGCACCGTGTCCCCTAGATCCTTGCGGATTTGCGGCGTCAGCACACGGCGGATATCGACCACCGGCGCAAACGACGAAACGATCAGCGACACCGGCGAAGTCACCGACTTGGCGCCCTCCTCGTCCTTCCAGGTGGTGCGCATCGACAGCGAATCCTTGCCGACCGGGATGCTGATCCCCAGCGCCGGGCACAGCTCCATGCCCACCGCCTTGACGGTATCGAACAGCGCGGCATCCTGGCCGGGCTGGCCGCAGGCGGCCATCCAGTTGGCCGACAGCTTGATGTTGGAAATGTCGGCAATCGGCGCCGCCGCAATATTGGTGAGCGCTTCGCCCACTGCCATGCGGCCGGAGGCAGCGGCGTTGATCACCGCCAGCGGCGTGCGCTCGCCCATCGCCATGGCTTCGCCGAGATAGCCTTCGAAGCCCATCGCGGTGACCGCGCAATCAGCCACCGGCACCTGCCAGGGCCCGACCATCTGGTCGCGCGCCGTCATGGCGCCGACAGTGCGGTCACCGATGGTGATCAGGAAGGATTTGTCGGCCACGGTGGGCAGGCGCAAGACACGCAGCGAGGCTTCCAGCAAATCGATGCCGGTCAGATCCAGCGGCGGCATCTGGCGCGCCACATGCGTGACATCGCGGTGCATCTTGGGCGGCTTGCCGAGCAGGACATCCATCGGCATGTCGACAGGATTGTTGCCCTGTTCAGGATCCACCACCTTCAGCTGGCGTTCCTCGGTGGCGGTGCCGACCACCGCAAAGGGTGCGCGCTCGCGCTGGCACAGGTAGTCGAACAGCGGCAGCGATTCCGGCGCGATCGCCATCACATAGCGCTCCTGCGACTCGTTGCTCCAGATTTCCTTGGGCGCCATGCCGCTTTCTTCCAGGTGCACCTTGCGCAAGTCGAAAATCGCGCCGCGTTTGGCGTCGTTGGTGATTTCCGGGAATGCGTTGGACAGGCCGCCGGCGCCGACGTCGTGGATCGACAGGATCGGGTTGTCATCGCCCAGCGCCCAGCAGGCATTGATGACTTCCTGCGCGCGCCGTTCCATTTCCGGGTTGCCGCGCTGGACCGAATCGAAATCCAGGTCGGCGGTATTGGTGCCGGTGGCCATCGAGGAAGCGGCGCTGCCGCCCATGCCGATGCGCATGCCGGGACCGCCCAGCTGGATCAGCAGGCTGCCAACCGGCAGTTCGTTCTTTTTGGTGTGTTTTGCCGAGATATTGCCCATGCCGCCGGCGATCATGATCGGCTTGTGGTAACCGGCCACCTGGCCGCCGACATTCTGCTCGTAGGAGCGGAAATAGCCGCCCAGGTTGGGCCGGCCGAATTCATTGTTGAAGGCGGCGCCGCCCAGCGGCCCGTCGATCATGATCTGCAAAGCCGAAGCAATGCGCTCCGGCTTGCCGTAGATGGTGGCGGCGCCAGGTTCGCGCTGCGCCAGCGGCAGCGTGACGTCGCCGGCATTTTCCCAAGGCTGCACTGCATGGGTGAGCATCAGGTTGGAAACGGTAAAACCGGTCAGGCCGGCCTTGGGCTTGGCGCCGCGTCCGGTCGCGCCCTCGTCGCGGATTTCGCCGCCGGCGCCGGTGGAGGCGCCCGGAAAAGGCGAGATTGCAGTCGGATGGTTGTGCGTCTCGACCTTCATCAGGATATGCGTCAGCTCTTCCGTGGCGGCGTACACATTGCCGTCGGCGGCGCCGCGCGGATAGAAGCGCGAAATGGACGCGCCCTCGATGACCGAGGAATTGTCGCTGTAGGCCACCACCGTGCCTTGCGGATGCAACTGGTGGGTGTTGCGGATCATGGCAAACAGCGACTTGTCCTGCTTCACGCCATCGATGGTCCAGTCGGCATTGAAGATCTTGTGACGGCAGTGTTCGCTGTTGGCCTGAGCGAACATCATCAGCTCGACATCGGTCGGATTGCGTTCGGCCTGCGTGAAGGCATCCACCAGGTAATCGATCTCGTCGTCCGACATGGCCAGGCCGAGTTCAGTGTTGGCTTGCTGCAGCGCCGCCTTGCCGCCGCCCAGCACATCGACGAAGGCCAGCGGCTTGGCTTCCAGCTCACGGAACAGGCCGGCGGCATCTTCGGGCTTGCGCAGCACATTCTCGGTCATGCGGTCGTGCAGCAGCGCCGCTACCGCATCGGGTTCGGCCAGCTTCTTGGCGCCGCCCAGCAGACCGGATTTGACTTGCACGTAATACGCTACGCCGCGCTCGATGCGATGAATCTGCGCCATGCCGCAATTGCGCGCGATGTCGGTGGCCTTGCTGGCCCAGGGCGAAATGGTGCCGAAGCGCGGAATGACCACGAAACGCTCGCCATCATCCTTGCCGTCGAACACATCGCCGTACGTCAGCAAGGCTTGCAGGCGGCCGCTCTCGTCCGGCGACGGCGGCGTGGCGGCATCGATGAAATGCAGGTAGCGGCCACTGATGCCGACGATAGCCGGATCAAGCTCTTGCAGTTTGGATAACAGGCGTTGGCTACGGAAGGCAGACAGGGCATTGGAGCCCGGCAGAATCAGCATGGCGAGAGCGAAGTTGAGGCGGATTCCAGCCTGATTGGCCAGATATACCGCAGGTTGAACCGGAAACCGTGATTATACCTTGATGGCGTCCTGTTCCGCCGCCGCGGCCCCGCTTGCAGGAGCAAATTAGTTTCCTGATGTCAATGAATTTACTGGAAATGGCAATCCTGGCGATGCCAGCGCCGTGACTGGCGTGGTCGTGCGAATTAAGCGCAGAATCGCCACGAAAGTAAGCCGGTGGCATGCTATATTCGCTGCTCTTTTCGGGCGGCCCACAGCCGCACGCATCAACAGTCAATTCATGCCACAACAACAGCAGATCGCAGTAATCGGAGGCGGCGTCGTCGGCGTGTGCACCGCCTATTTCCTGGCCGAAGCGGGGCACCAGGTCGTCGTCATCGAACGGCTCGGCAATGTCGCCGAAAAGGCCAGCTTCGGCAATGCCGGCGTCGTCGCGCCAGGCTATGTGACTCCCTGGGCCGCGCCAGGCATGCCAAAAAAACTGCTGTCCTCGCTCTTCAAGCCGGATAGCCCGGTGCTGCTCAAACCCACGCTCGACCGCGCCTTGTGGCGCTGGGTCAGGATGTGGCTGGCCGAATGCGAGCTGGATCGCTACCGCATCAACAAGGCGCGCATGCAAAGGGTCGCCCTGTACAGCCGGCACATCCTGCAGCAATTGCGCGATCACCACCAGCTCGACTACGAACAGACCAGGGGCTATTTGCAACTGTTTCGCAGCGAGCGCGACCTCGCGCTGGCGCAACCGGCACTGGCCATGCTGGCCGAACAAGGGATAGCGCACCAGTTGCTCGATGCCGGGCAGGCGCGCGTAATCGAGCCGGCATTATCTACCAGCACAGCGCTGGCCGGCGGCTTGCATCTGCCGGACGATGAAGCCGGGAATTGCCCTTTATTTACCAAACAAATGAAAGCCATCGCCCAGGCGATGGGTGTTGAATTCCATTTCGGCAGCACTGTCTCCGCGCTGGAAGCGCAAGGCGGTCGCATCACCATGCACATCGACGCGCGCGAATTCAGCGCCGACGCCGTGGTGGTGGCTGCCGGCATCGACAGCGCGCGCCTGCTGGCGCCATTGGGCATCCGCCTGCCGCTGTATCCGGTCAAGGGCTATTCCGCCACCGCCGCGATCCGCAATTTCGACGAGGCGCCGCACGCCGCACTGATGGACGAATCCTACAAAGTTGCCATCACCCGCATGGGCAGCCGCGTCAGGATCGCCGGCCTGGCCGAACTGGGCACGGTCAGCACCGACTTGCACGAGGGCGCAATGCGCACCCTGGCCAAGGTCGGCGAAGACTGGTTTCCGGACGCCGCCAATTACAACAATGCCAGCTTCTGGAGCGGCATCCGGCCGATGCTGCCGGACGGTCCGCCGGTGCTGGGCGCAACGCCGGTGAGGAACCTGTATGTGAATATCGGCCACGGCTCGGCCGGCTGGGCCATGGCCGCCGGCTGCGGCATGGTGCTGGCCGATATCGTTTCCGGGCGCACCCCGGACATCGACATGGAAGGACTGACACTGGCGCGTTACGCCCGCATGCCATAATAGCCAGACCAATCCCCCTCATTCCTTTGCGGGCGCCATGAACGAGCTCTACACCGTCGCGGAAATCCGCCAGATCGAACAGGCCGCGCTGGCAGGGCTGCCGGCCGGCACTTTGATGCAGCGCGCCGGGGCGGCGGCCATGCAAATGGCGCTGGCAATGCTCGACAATGCCAGCATTGCCAGCGCCCCCCGCGTGCTGGTACTGGCCGGTCCCGGCAACAATGGCGGCGATGCGCTCGACGTCGCCGCCCGGCTGGCGCAAGCCGGCATCGAAGTCACTGTCGCACTGTACGCCGTCGCCGAGCGCCAGCCACAGGATGCACGCGCTGCGCTCGGCCGCGCACAGGCCGGCGCCGCGACTTTACTGGCACCAGGCGATCCCGGCGACAGCGCCGCGCCATCCGCCGCTGGCTCAATTTACCAGCGGCACTGGGACCTGGTGATTGACGGCCTGTTCGGCATCGGCCTCGCACGCCCCCTGGCCGGCGCCATGCGTGCCATGGTCGAATTCATCAATACCCTTCCCTGCCAGGTCCTGGCGCTCGACATCCCCAGCGGCCTGGATGCGGATACCGGCGACATCGTCGGTCCCGGCGGCATTGCCGTGCGCGCGCACCGCACCATTACCTTCATCGCCGACAAGCCGGGCCTGCATACCTGCCATGGCCGCGACCATGCAGGCCAGGTCAGCATCGCAACGCTCGATATCGATCCGGCGCTGTTGCCGCCAGCACAGGCCTTCCTGAACGGACCGATCCTGTTTGCCGATGCGCTGCGCCCGCGCCCACAAAATTCGCACAAGGGCAGCTTCGGCGATGTCGCCGTGCTGGGCGGCGCCCATGGCATGCAGGGCGCGCCGATCCTGGCCGCACGCGCCGCCCTGCACTGCGGCGCCGGCCGCGTGTTTGCCTGCTTCGTCGACGAGGCGCCGGGATATGACCCCGCGCAGCCGGAGCTGATGTGCCGGCACGCCGGCGACTTCGATTTTTCGAAAACCACCGTGGTGGCCGGGCCCGGCAGCGGCGGCGCATCACGCGCCAACGAATTGCTGGCGCGCGTGCTGGATCTGCCCGTGCCACTGGTGCTGGATGCGGACGCACTCAACCTGGTCGCCGCCGACCGCGCCTTGCAGCAACGGTTGGCAGCGCGCACGGGCGCCACCATCCTGACGCCGCATCCGCTGGAAGCGGCGCGCCTGCTGGCGGTATCGGCCGGCGTGATACAGGCCGACAGGCTGGCAGCGGCACGCCAGCTGGCAGCGCGCTTTCAGGCGATCGTGATATTGAAGGGTTCCGGCAGCGTGATTGCCCGCCCCGATGGCAGCGTGGCGATCAACCCGAGCGGCAATCCGGCGCTGGCCACCGCCGGTACCGGCGACGTCCTCGCCGGCGTGTGCGGCGCCCTGCTCGCCCAGCATTTGCCGCCCTGGCAGGCGGCGCTGTCGGCGGCATGGCTGCATGGGCATGCCGCCGACAGGCTGGTCGAAGCAGGCGTCGGTCCGGTCGGACTGAGCGCCAGCGAACTGATTCCCGCCATCCGCACCGCACTGAACGCACTTAACGCACTCTGCACACTCGGCGCACTCGGCGCACTCGGCGCCCAGATTACCGTCAACGCGCACTAGCGTGCCGCACGCAGACGGTCCGCCATCAGGCCCGCTTTCGGTTAGACCAGCCGGCCCGCCGCAATCGTGATGGTGCTCGCGCAGCGCGCGGCAATCGAAGCGTCATGCGTGACCAGCACCAGGGTCGAACCGCGCTCCTGGTTCAACTCGAACATCAGGCGGATCACCGCTTCGCCAGTGACGGCATCAAGGCTGCCGGTGGGCTCGTCGGCCAGCAGCAACGGCGGCTCGGTGACGAATGCGCGCGCCAGCGCCACCCGCTGCTGCTCGCCGCCGGACAGGTATTTCGGAAAATGCCTGAGGCGACTGGCCAGACCGACACGCTCCAGCATCGCCTGCGCCTTGGGCCGCGCCTCGCGGTCGCCGCGCAACTCCAGCGGCAGCATGACGTTTTCCAGCGCGTTCATGTGCGCCACCAGCTGGAAAGACTGGAACACGAAGCCCAGCTTTTCCTTGCGTATCTGTGCGCGGCCATCCTCATCCAGCGCGTAGATGTCGATGCCATCGATTTTCACGCTGCCCGAGCTTGGCGTGTCCAGGCCCGCCAGCAAGCCCAGCAGGGTCGACTTGCCGGAGCCGGAGGCGCCGATGATGGCCAGCGTGGCGCCGGCTTGCACGGTAAAATGGATATCGTTAAGGATGGTAAGTTCACCGGTCGCATCAGCCACGCGCTTGCTTAGATGCGTTACTTCGATGGCGGCCTGCAAATTGGAAGGTTCAGTCATGCGCTTTGATAGTTGGTCGAAGGCGCCGCAGTCGCTCAATGCGCTGCGCGTCCTGCTGCTGTTGGCATTTGCGCTCTTTGCGTCGAGCGCCTATTCTGCATCAAAAACCGTGCTTGTGCTCGGCGACAGTTTGTCGGCGGAATACGGCATCGCCCGCGGCACAGGTTGGGTAAATCTTTTGCAGGAACGGCTGCGCGCCGAAAAATTCAACGTCAGCGTCGTCAATGCCAGCATCAGTGGCGAAACCACCAGCGGCGGCGCGGCACGCCTGCCGGCCCTGCTGAAAAAACACCAACCCGCTTTTCTCATCATCGAACTGGGCGGCAACGACGGCTTGCGCGGCCTGTCGCTGGAGGCGACCGAAGCCAACCTGCGCGCGATGATCAAGGCAGGCCAGCTTGCCAAGGCAAAAGTGCTGTTGCTCGGCATGCGCCTGCCGCCCAACTACGGCGCCACCTACACGGAAAATTTTCATGCGCTATACGGCAAACTGGCGCGCGAAAACAAGACCGCACTGGTGCCGTTTTTCCTGGAAGGCATCGCCACCCGCGAAGATCTTTTCCAATCCGACCGTATCCATCCGAGCGCCGCGGCCCACACCATCCTGCTGGACAATGTCTGGCCGACCCTGAAGCCGCTCCTGCTGAAAAAGTAAGTCCATGAAATACCCTGCCCTGCTGCCGTTCGCCGAAATCCTGCCGCTGCTCGATCAGTTCGACACCATCATCGACGCCCGCAGCGAAGCCGAATTCGCCGAAGACCGCCTGCCGGGTGCCATCAATTGTCCGGTGCTGAACAACGAACAGCGCATCCGCGTCGGCACCCTTTACAAGCAAGTTGGCGCCTTCGAAGCCAAGAAGCTGGGCGCCGCGCTGGTGGCTCGCAATATCGCAACCCATATCGATACCCTGTTCGCCGACAAGCCGCGCGACTGGAAACCGCTGGTGTATTGCTGGCGCGGCGGCAACCGCAGCGGCTCGATGGCGCACATCCTGGCGAAAATCGGCTGGCCGGTGGTGCAACTCGACGGCGGCTACAAGGAATACCGCCGCCACGTCAATGCGGCGCTGGCCGAGCTGCCGGCGCGCTTTTCCTTCCGTGTGATTGCCGGCCCCACCGGCAGCGGCAAGAGCGCGCTGTTACGCACCCTCGCGGCTGAAGGCGCGCAAGTGCTCGATCTCGAACAACTGGCATCGCACCGCGGCTCGCTGCTGGGCGACATTCCCGACGCTCCGCAGCCATCCCAAAAGGCGTTCGAAAGCGGTATCTGGCAGGCATTGCGCCGCTTCGACCCGGCGCAGCCCGTGTTCGTCGAATCCGAGAGCAAGAAAGTGGGCAAGCTGCGCGTGCCCGATACCTTGATGGAGAAGATGCGCGCCTCGCCATGCATAGCGCTGTCGCTGTCGATTGCCGATCGCGTGGCGCTGCTGATGCGGGAATATGCCCATTTCGTCGCCGATCCGGCGGCGCTGAACCGCCAGCTCGATTGCCTGGTGCCGCTGCATGGCCGGGAAAAGATCGCACGCTGGCAGGCCATGGCGGCAGCCGGAGAAATGGCGCCAATGGTGGAAGAACTGCTGGTGCAGCACTATGACCCGGCCTATCTGCGCTCGATCGACAGGAATTTCACGCGCTTCGCGCAGGCGCGCCAGGTGTCGCTAGCCGACATTTCGGCACAGAGCTTCGTTGCGGCTGCCCGGGATCTGCTGGCGTCCAGCTAGCGCGTTCTCCAGCAAGCCCCTCCCGCGCACATAAAAAAACCGCCCATCGGAGCGGTTTTTTTATGCTGCAGCCGAACGGCTTACTGCGCGGCTTCGGTCTCGGACTTGGCCTGGTCCACCGGCTTCAACAACTTGACCTTGGCTTTCTGCTTGAGCGATTCAACGTAGGCTGCGGCTTCCTGCTGCGCCATGATGCCGGCGATCTGCTGCTGCTCGGCCTGGCGGCGCGCGGCATCGGTCGTTGCAGGCTGTTGCACCTTGACGATGCGATACACCCCATAACCCTGCTGCAACTCGGTGCTTGCATAAGCAGGCAATTTGGTGGTATCGGCCTTCATCACTGCTTCCAGCGCAGCGCCCTCGATCCCTTCCTGCCTGCTGCGCGAAACGATGGCAGGGGCGCCGAAGCCCGCACTGTCATCCTTGGATTTCAGCGCAGCCAGTTTGGCTTCGCCAGCCTGGCGCGCCAGTTTCGCCGCTTCTTCCTGCAGCACGCGCTCACGGATGCCGGCCTTGACTTCCTCCAGGGGGCGCTTCGATGCCGGCTTGTGTTCGACGACGCGGCCGGCAATCAGGGTATTGGGCGCGACTTCGACCGCCTCGGTATTGCGCTTGTTCCTGAGAACATCATCAGAGAACAGCACCGTCAGGAATTTCTGGCTATTTAACGGCACGTTCGGTCCCACTGCGGGATTGGGCTGGCGCGCCAGGTTGGCTGCCGTCTCGATCTTCAGCTTGAGCTTGTCGGCCGCCGGCTTCAGGCTATCCGCCTGCTCGTACACCGTATCGGTAAATACTTCGGCCAGCTCGGCATATTTTTTCGCGAACTGCTGCTTGCGAATGTCGGCGGCAATGTCGGCCTTGACTTCTTCCAGCGGCTTGACCGAACCGGGCTTGATACCCGTGAGCTGGATGATGTGGAAACCGAAGTCCGACTGCACCAGGCCGCTGATTTCGTTTTCCTTCAATTTGTTAGCGGCTTCCTCGAACGGCTTGACCATCATGCCGGGGCCGAAAAAGCCGAGATCGCCGCCCTTTTCGCCCGAACCGGGATCGTCGGAATTTTCCTTCGCCAGTTTGGCGAAATCGCCTGGCGTCTGGCGCAATTGCGCCAGCAGCTTGTCGGCCTTGGCGCGCGCAGCGGCCTTGTCGGCGTCGGCAGCATCCTTCTTCACGCCGACCAGGATATGGCTGGCGCGGCGCTGTTCCTCGACCGAATAACGCGCCTTGTTCTGCTCGTAATACGCCGTGACGTCGGCATCGGAAACGCTGATTTGCGCATCGATCGCCGCCGCATTCAGGACCACGTATTCAATGCTGGCCTGCTCGGGAATGGCGAACTGGCTGGCGCTCTTGTTGTAATAGTCCTGCAGCTGCTGGTCAGTCACCTTCACCTGGGACAGGTAGTCGGCTGACTTGAACAGCAGTTGCTGCACTTCGCGTTCCTGCTGGCTGATGTCGGAAACACGGGAGGCCACCGTTTTCGGTGCGAATGCGGTGTTCTGGATGGCGGCATTGACCTGCTGCACCGCCAGGTCGCGCCGCAAGCTGGCCTCGAAAGTCACCGGCGTCATGCCTTGCATGGCCAGCAGCGACTTGTAGCGGTCGTTATCGAACTTGCCGTCGGGCGTGGTCAAGCCCTCCATGCCAAGAATGGCTTGCTGCAATGCCTGGTCGGATACTGCCAGGTTGCTGCGGGCCGCCTCGGCGGCCAACGCGCGCTGGGCGATCAGACCATCGAGTGTGTTCTTGCGCTGCTGCGGCGTATCGAACATCTTGGGGTCGAACTGCTCACCCAGCATCTGGCGCAATTGCTCGGCCTGGCGGCGCTGCGCCTCATCGAATTCCGCCTGGGTAATTGCCTGGCCCGCGACTTTCGCGATTGCATTGTCGCCTTCCTGGAAACGCGTATAACTTTCCAGACCGAAAAAAGCGAAAGAAGGAAAAATGAACAGCAGCAGGATGAACTGCATCAGCCGTTGGTGGGTGCGGACGAAATCAAACATGTTCAACCTATCCAGTACTGAGTGCGAAAGCGTATCGCATATGAAAAAAAAGGCGAACTTTCGTTCGCCTTTTTTAGGTGTTGGCGGAGTGGACGGGACTCGAACCCGCGACCCCCGACGTGACAGGCCGGTATTCTAACCAACTGAACTACCACTCCAATTTACTGCTATTTCGTTTGACTGCGTCTGGTGGGTGCTGAGAGGCTCGAACTCCCGACCTACGCCTTGTAAGGGCGCCGCTCTACCAACTGAGCTAAGCACCCTGCACTTGCTTAACCAGTCAAACTGCAGCGTTTGTCACCACGCTGCGAAGAACAAAATTATATACGATTTCCAGAATCCTGCCACTAGTAAATTTCGATTTTTCGAATTTTTTTACCAGTGACTTGCGGCCAATTAGTTGATCGCGTCTTTCAAGCCCTTGCCCGGCTTGAACTTCGGCACCTTGGCAGCCTTGATCTTGATCTCTGCGCCAGTTTGCGGATTGCGGCCGACGCGCGCAGCGCGCGTGCCTACGGCGAAAGTACCGAAACCAACCAGCGTCACGGTATCGTCGTTCTTCAACGTGGTTTTGATAGCATCGACCAGTGCGTCCAGCGCACGGCCCGCATCCGCCTTGGACAGATCGGCAGATTCGGCAATGTGATCGATTAATTCGGATTTATTCACTTACGCCCCCTTGGATGGATTAAATTCCGCAAACGTGTTCGCCATTGAAAACCGGTCTTGCACTTGCTGCGGAGTACGGAAAACAGAAGCACGTATTAAACAAGTCGCCACGAATTGTGTCAAGAGATTTACATTGCGTAAGCTACCTGCAGTCGATCTTTCCGCTTGCACATACAAAAAAGCGCTCCGAAGAGCGCAATTTTTGTATTGGGGACAGCGTTCTTACCGTCTCCGTCCCCAACATTTCAGAGCATATACCGCTGGATCAGTGCGTAATCACCGTCGCATCAACCGGCTCGCCACTCTTGGCTGCCGTTGCCACCGCCGGCACTTCGTCGGGTAGCGGCACCGGCTGGCGCTCCAGCGCAATCTCAAGCACCTTGTCGATCCAGCGCACCGGGATGATCTCCAGCTTGTTCTTGACGTTGTCCGGAATGTCGGCAAGGTCTTTCACATTCTGCTCGGGAATCAGCACGGTCTTGATGCCGCCGCGATGCGCTGCCAGCAACTTTTCCTTCAAGCCGCCGATGGGCAGAATTTCGCCGCGCAGGGTGATTTCACCGGTCATCGCCACATCTGCCCGAATCGGAATGCCGGTATAAGCCGACACCAGCGCAGTCGCCATGGCGCCGCCTGCCGATGGTCCATCCTTCGGTGTCGCGCCTTCCGGCACATGGATATGCGTGTCGGTTTTTTCAAAGACATCGCTCCTGATGCCAAGCGCCTTGGCACGGCTGCGCACCACGGTGCGTGCAGCTTCGATCGATTCCTTCATGACGTCGCCGAGCGTGCCGGTACGAATCACGCCGCCCTTGCCTGGCATATTCACCGCCTCGATCGTCAGCAACTCGCCGCCGACTTCCGTCCAGGCAAGACCGGTGACCTGGCCGATCTGATTCTCTTTTTCGGCAACGCCGAAATCGAAGCGTCGCACACCGAGGAACTTGTCGAGATTCTTGGCATTGACCGTCACTTTGCGATCCTGCTTTTTCAGCAGCAGCATCTTGACCACTTTGCGGCAAATCTTGGAAACCTCGCGTTCCAGCGAACGTACCCCGGCTTCCCGCGTGTAATAGCGGATGATGTCGCGGATCGCCGACTCGGCAACCGTAATCTCGTCTTCCTTCAGGCCATTGGTCTTGATCTGCTTGGGCAACAGGTAGCGCTGGGCAATGCTGGTCTTCTCGTCTTCCGTGTAACCCGACAGGCGGATCACTTCCATGCGGTCCAGCAATGCTGGCGGAATATTGAAGGAATTCGACGTCGCCACGAACATCACGTCGGACAGATCGAAATCGACTTCGATGTAATGGTCGGAGAAGGTGTGGTTCTGTTCCGGATCGAGCACTTCCAGCAAGGCCGAAGACGGGTCGCCACGGAAATCCATGCCGAGCTTGTCGATCTCGTCGAGCAGGAACAGCGGATTGCGCACACCGGCCTTGGACAGGCTTTGCAAAATCTTGCCCGGCATTGAGCCGATATAAGTGCGGCGATGACCGCGGATCTCGGCCTCGTCACGCACGCCGCCCAGCGCCATGCGCACGTACTTGCGGTTGGTGGCGCGGGCGATCGATTGTCCCAGCGAAGTCTTGCCGACGCCCGGCGGACCGACGAAGCACAGGATCGGCGCTTTCAGCTTGTCAACGCGCTGTTGCACGGCGAGATATTCCAGGATGCGTTCCTTGACCTTGTCGAGGCCATAGTGCTCGTCTTCCAGCACCTTCTCGGCATTGGCGAGGTCGTTGTTGACCTTGGACTTCTTTTTCCAAGGCAAGTTGATCAGCGTGTCGATGTAATTGCGCACGACCGTGGCTTCGGCCGACATCGGCGACATCATCTTCAGCTTCTTCAGCTCGCTGGTGGCCTTGTCGCGTGCTTCCTTGGGCATCTTGGCAGCGACGATGCGCTTCTCGAGGTCCTCGAGATCGGCGCCCTCCTCGCCTTCGCCCAGTTCCTTCTGGATCGCCTTGACTTGTTCGTTCAGGTAATACTCGCGCTGCGACTTTTCCATCTGGCGCTTGACGCGGCCGCGGATGCGCTTTTCCACCTGCAGGATATCGAGCTCGCCTTCGAGCTGGCCGAGCAGGTGCTCGTAACGCTTGGCGACGTTGAAGATTTCCAGGATGACCTGCTTCTGCTCGAGCTTCAGCGGCAGATGCGCGGCAATGGTATCGGCCAGGCGGCCGGCGTCATCGATGCCGGCCAGCGAGGTCAGGATCTCGGGCGGGATTTTCTTGTTGAGCTTAACGTACTGATCGAACTGCTGAACGATCGCGCGGCGCATCGCCTCGACTTCGGACTCGTCGCCGAGTTCGGATTCGACCGGCGACAGTTCCGCCACAAAATGGGTTTCCAGTTCGCTGATCTGGTGGATGCGGGCACGCTGTGCGCCTTCGACCAGCACCTTGACCGTGCCATCGGGCAACTTCAGCATTTGCAGAATATTGGCGATGCAGCCGATCTCGTAGATATCTTCGGCCGAGGGCTCGTCCTTGGCGGCGGCTTTTTGCGCTGCCAGCATGATGCTCTTGCCGCTCTCCATCGCGGCTTCGAGTGCCTTGATCGACTTTGGACGGCCGACAAAAAGCGGAATCACCATGTGCGGGAATACCACTACGTCGCGCAATGGCAACAGCGGCAATTGGGTGTGTTCAGGTTGATTGGGTGTCGTCATGGCGAGCCTTATCAAGAATGTTTAATTGATGTTGGCACGATCGGGCAAAACACAAGCCCATGCGTCAATAATCATCACTTTAAATTTGGAAACACATCAATAAAAAAAGCCACACGAGAGCTTGCCCTCGAGTGGCTTTGCGATGGAAGCCTGAGTGATTGTTGTTTCAGCAAATTGTACTGCTTTTGCGCAAAAAAAGTTTGAAAACCATAAATTTTCAAGGTCTTTATACGTACTGCCTCATTATGCGCCAGCCACTTTAGCTTGTTCATGATAAATCAGTAAGGGTTTGGCCCCGTTGGTAATCGTGTTTTCGTCGACTACCACCTTGGCGACATTCTGCTGATTCGGCAATTCGTACATCACATCAAGCAAGGCGCGCTCCAGGATCGAGCGCAAGCCGCGCGCACCCGTTTTGCGCGCCAGCGCTTTTTTGGCAATGGCATGCAGTGCGGCCGGACGAATTTCCAGCTCGGCGCCTTCCATTTCCAGCAGCTTGGCGTATTGCTTGATCAAGGCATTCTTCGGCTCCAGCAAAATCTGGATCATCGCCGCCTCGTTCAACTCGCTGAGCGTCGCCACCACCGGCAGACGGCCGACCAGTTCCGGGATCAGGCCGAACTTGACGAGATCTTCCGGTTCGGTATCCAGCAGCATGGCGCTGGCATCACGCTCGCTCTGGCTCTTGACGCTGGCGCCGAAACCGATGCCACTCTTTTCCGAGCGGTTGGAAATGATCTTGGCCAGGCCGTCGAATGCGCCGCCGCAGATGAACATGATGTTGGTAGTGTCGATCTGCACGAAGTCCTGGTTCGGATGCTTGCGCCCGCCCTGCGGCGGCACCGATGCCATCGTGCCTTCAATCAACTTCAGCAAGGCTTGCTGCACGCCTTCGCCGGAAACGTCGCGGGTAATCGAAGGGTTGTCCGACTTGCGCGAAATCTTGTCGATTTCATCGATATAGACAATGCCTTTTTGCGCCTTCTCGACTTCGTAATTGCAATTCTGCAAGAGCTTCTGGATGATGTTTTCCACATCTTCGCCGACATAGCCGGCTTCCGTCAGGGTGGTGGCATCGGCAATCACGAAGGGCACGTTGAGCATGCGGGCAAGCGTTTGCGCCAGCAAGGTCTTGCCGGAACCGGTCGGGCCGACCAGCAGGATGTTGCTTTTCGCCAGCTCGACTTCGTCTTTCTTGCCAAGATGCTTGAGCCGCTTGTAATGGTTATACACGGCCACCGACAGGATGCGCTTGGCCGCTTCCTGGCCGATCACGTACTGATCCAGCATGTCGCAGATTTCCTGCGGCGTCGGCAAGTCGGAGCGCGGCTCGCCCACCGTTTCAACACTGGACGCCTCATCGCGGATGATGTCGTTGCACAGGTCGATGCATTCGTCGCAGATGAAGACCGAAGGTCCAGCGATCAGTTTCTTTACCTCGTGCTGGCTCTTGCCGCAGAACGAGCAATACAGGAGTTTTTCGCCGCTGGAGGATTTTTTGTCAGACATAGGGCTAAATAGGTAGCAATGGTGGTTTGATATTACCCGTGAATTCCAAATCCGTCACGAGACAGCGCAAAATACCGGCAGTCGGAATGCTCTTCTGCAGTTTAAAACAAAAACGCCCGAACGGTACTTCGTCCGGGCGCTATTGACTAGTATAAACGAACCCGCATCAAGCCCGGCTGGTCAATACTTTGTCAATCAGGCCGTATTGCGCGGCCTGATCAGCCGACATGAAATTGTCGCGCTCGGTATCCAGGCCGATCCGTTCGATGGACTGGCCGGTCTTCTCTGCCAGAATGCCATTGAGACGCTCACGCAGGTAGAGAATTTCGCGGGCCTGGATTTCGATATCGGTAGCCTGGCCTTGCGCGCCGCCCGAGGGCTGGTGGATCATGACGCGGGAATTGGGCAAGGAAAAGCGCTTGCCCTTGGCGCCTGCCGCCAGCAGGAAGGCGCCCATCGACGCCGCCAGGCCGGTACACAGGGTCGACACATCCGGCTTGATGAACTGCATCGTATCGTAGATCGCCATGCCGGCCGATACCGAACCGCCAGGAGAATTGATGTACAGGGAGATATCCTTGTCCGGATTCTCGCTCTCCAGGAACAACATTTGCGCCACGATCAGGTTGGCCATGTGGTCATTGACCGGGCCGACCAGGAAAATCACGCGCTCCTTCAGCAGACGCGAGTAGATATCGTAGGCGCGTTCACCGCGCCCGCTTTGCTCGATCACCATCGGCACCATGCCCAGCATCTGGGGTTCGAGTGCGGAATTTCCGTTCATGCGTGTCATCTAGCTTCCTTTTGTGGAGAGCGCGGTCCGCGCCTTTACGCTTGCGCGTTGTTGCCCATCAATTCATCGAATGCCACAGCCTTGTCGCTGACCTTGGCTTGGCCCAGCACATAGTTGACGACGTTTTCTTCCAAAACAAGGGCTTCGACTTCGGCCAGGCGACGACGGTCGCTGTAATAGTACTTGATCACTTGCTGCGGGTCTTCGTAACTTTGCGCGAATTCCTCGACTTGCGCCTTGACCTGGTCGGCAGTTGCCTGCAGGTTATTGGCCTTGACGATTTCAGCCAGGATCAGGCCGAGGCGCACGCGACGCTCGGCTTGCGGCTTGAACAGTTCCGGTGGGAACGGTACGTTACCCACTTTCATGCCGCGCTGGGCCATGTCCTGGCGGGTCATTTCCGACAGGCGCTCGACTTCCTGGTCCAGCAGTGCATTCGGCACCTCCAGCTCGTTGATCTTGATCAGCGCATCCATCACGCTATCCTTGGTCTTGGCCTTGGCACGACCGTTGACTTCGCGCTCCAGGTTACCCTTGATGTCGGCGCGCATCTTCGCGATGTCGCCATCAGCAACGCCCAGCGACTTGGCGAATTCGGCATCGACTTCCGGCAGGTGCGCCCATTCCAGCTTTTTCAGGGTGATGGTGAATTCGGCAGTCTTGCCGGCCACGTCCTTGCCATGATAGTCAGCCGGGAACGACAGCGGGAAAGTCTTGGATTCGCCGGCTTTCAGGCCGACAGTCGCGGCTTCGAATTCCGGCAGCATGCGGCCTTCGCCGAGCACGAAGGCGTAGTCTTCAGCCTTGCCGCCAGCAAATTCAACGCCGTCGATCTTGCCGACGAAATCGATGGTCACCTGGTCGCCATTCTGGGCGGACTGGTCGGCACCGCCATCGCCATGCGCGCCCTGCTCGCCCTTGACGTGGTAATGCACGCGTTGCTTGCGCAGGATGTCGATGGTCTTGTCGATTTCGGCATCGGTCACCGGCGAAGTCACTTTCTCGACTTCGGCTGCGGCGAGGTCGCCCAGCTTGACTTCAGGATAAACTTCAAAGGTTGCGTCAAAGGCGATCTGGCCTTCAGCCACGCCTTCGCTGCCCTTCGGTTCGATCTTCGGGAAGCCGGCGACGCGCAGCTTGTTTTCATTGGCGGCATCGTTGAAAGCGCGGCCGATCTTGTCGTTCAGCACTTCCGATTCAACCTGGTAACCGTACTGGGCGGCGACCATTTTCATTGGCACTTTGCCGACGCGGAAGCCGGGCGCCTTGGCAGTGCGTGCGCGCACCTTCAGGCGTTTTTCCACTTCCTGTTTGACTTCCTCGACGGGAACGGTCAGGGTGATGCGGCGCTCGAGTTTTTCCAGGGTTTCGACTGCAGTTGCCATGTGAATCGTCCAATAATTAAAAAAATTCTGTGGTGCGAGGAGGGGGACTCGAACCCCCACACCATTGCTGGCGTCAGGACCTAAACCTGGTGCGTCTACCAATTTCGCCATCCTCGCAGGATGTTGTTTTAGCAAAGCCAAAAAACTAGGGGCGACCGTGAAGTGAACCTGGTCGCCCCGTCGGGACCCGCGAAAAACACCACGGGTCCATAGCCTTTGTTAATGGCTCTTCAACTTCAACCCGGCATTTTACTGGATTTTTCCACCAGTTGCCCGTTTTTTGACAGTCTGCCGCCCTGTCGCTGGCGTCGGCACCCGGCAAATTCGCCGGCGTGCCGTCAACGCGCCGCCTCTACGGCTGATCTACGGCTGATCTACGGCTGATCTACGGCTGATCTACAGCTGATCTATGGCCGTTTAACCCGGAACCAGGCGGCGTACAGCGCCGGCAGGAACAGCAGGGTCAAGGCGGTGGCGATGATCAGTCCGCCCATGATGGCGACCGCCATCGGCCCCCAGAATACTGAACGCGACAGCGGGATCATGGCCAGCACGGCCGCCGCCGCCGTCAGGATGATCGGCCGGAAGCGCCGCACCGCAGCCTCGACGATGGCGGTCCAGGGTGCGCTGCCGGCGGCGATATCGTGTTCGATCTGGTCGATCAGGATCACCGAATTGCGAATGATCATGCCGAACAGGGCAATCACGCCGAGTTGCGCGACAAAGCCGAAGGGCGTCTGCAACAATAATAGTGCCATGGCAGCGCCAGCCACGCCGAGCGGCCCGGTCAGGAACACCAGCAGTGCGCGCGAGAAACTATGCAGTTGCAGCATCAACAGGGTGAAGATGATGAAAATCACCAGCGGCACATTGGTGGCGATCGACTCCTGCGCCTTGCCGCTGTCGGCAGCAGCGCCGGCCAGTTCGATGCGATAGCCGGGCGGTAATTCGGCGCGCAGTTGTTCGAGCTTCGGCGAGATCTGCGAGGACACGGTCGGCCCCTGGATCGTATCGAGCACGTCGGACTGCACCGTGACTGCCCATTCCCTGCCCTCGCGCCACACCACGCCCGGCTCCCAGACGAAGTGCGCGCGGGCCAGCTGCGACAAAGGCACGCTCCTGCCGCTGGCGGTCTGCAGGTTAGCCTCATTGAAGGCGCTGATGGTGGCACGCTCCTCGAAGGGCTGGCGGGCGACGAGATCGATCAGCTTGTCGCCCTCGCGGAACTGGCCGACGGTGCTGCCCGACAGGATCGTGTTGGCGGCGCGCATGACCGTCTGCGAACTGACGCCGAGCGCGCGCATGCGGTCCTGGTCGAGATCCAGGCGCAAGACCTTGATGGACTCGTTCCAGTCGTCGTTGACACCGACGGTATTCGGATTGGCGCGCATGATTTCCTTGACCTGATCGGCAATCGCACGCACCTTGGTCACCTCATCGCCGCTGACGCGGAACTGCACGGGGTAAGGCACCGGCGGGCCGTTCGGCAAGAGCTTCACGCGCCCGCGCACTTCCGGGAAATCATTCTTGAAAATAGCCACGAGCTTCAGGCGCAATGCCTCGCGCGTCTTCAGGTCCTTGGGCAAGACCACGAATTGCGCGACATTCGACTGCGGGAAAATCTGGTCAAGCGGCAAATAAAAACGCGGACTGCCGGTACCGACATAACTGGTGACGCTCCTGACGCCGTCCTGCCCCAGCACGAAGGCTTCGAATTTTTTCGCCTGGGCTTCGGTGGCCTGGAACGATGAACCTTCCGGCAGCCACATTTCCACCAGCAATTCCGGCCGGCTCGAATCCGGGAAAAATTGCTGCTCGATGAAGCGGAAACCGAACACGCCCAGCGCAAACACCGCCAGGGTCAGCGCGATGGTGGTCTTGCGCCATTCCACGCACCAGTTCACCACCGCGCGGAAACGGCTATAGAAAGGCGTGTCGAATAATTCATGATGACCGTCGGCATGGGCGGATGGCTTCACCTTCAGCAAGACATAACCGATGTACGGCGTAAACAGGACGGCCACGACCCACGATATCAGCAAGGCCAGCGCATTCACCGAAAACATCGAAAAGGTGTACTCGCCCGCCACCGACTTGGCCAGGCCGATCGGCAAAAAACCGGCCGCCGTGATCAGGGTCCCGGTCAGCATCGGCATCGCGGTCGAAGTGTAGGCGAACGTGGCGGCGTCGAAGCGCGACATTCCCTCTTCCATCTTGCGCACCATCATCTCCACCGCGATGATGGCGTCATCCACCAGCAAGCCCAGCGCGATGATCAGTGCGCCTAGCGAAATCTTGTGCAGGTCGATGCCGAAGATGTACATGAACAGGAAGGTCACCGCCAGCACCAGCGGGATCGTCAGCGCCACCACCAGGCCGGGACGCACGTCCAGGCGCAGCGGTTTCGTATGCAGGCCGAGCGCGACGAAACTGACCGCCAGCACGATCAGCACGGCTTCCGCCAGCACTTTCAGGAATTCGCTGACCGAGGAAGCGACGATTTCAGGCTGGTTCGAGACGCGCTCGAGCTCGATGCCAACCGGCAGCCCGGCCTTGATCTGGCCGACCGTGCTTTCCAGCATGTGTCCCAGGCGGATGATGTCGCCGCCCTTTTCCATTGAAATCCCGAGACCGATGACTTCCTTGCCGTTGAAACGCATCTTGTCTTGCGGCGGGTCCTTGTATTCGCGCTTGATGGTGGCGAAATCGCCCAGGCGGAACGTGCTGCCGCTGGCGCGCAACTCGAGGTTTTCCAAGTCTTGCACGGTTTGCAGGGCGCCGCTGACGCGCACCTGCAGGTTATCCGAAGGCGTGGCCAGCACGCCGCTGGCTTCCACGGCATTTTGCGAATTGAGTTGGGCAACGACGGCATCGAAGGGGATGCCGAGCTGCGCGAACTTTTTGTGCGAGAACTCGATATTGATCTTTTCATCCTGCACGCCGTACAGCTCGACCTTGGCCACCGACGGGACTTTCAGCAATTGCTGGCGCACGAAATCGGCATATTCCTTCACCTCGGCATAGGTAAAGCCGTCGCCGGACAGCGCGAAGATGCTGCCGAAGGTATCGCCGAATTCATCATTGAAGAAAGGTCCCACCACCCCCGCCGGCAGGGTGCCGCGGATGTCGCCGATCTTCTTGCGCACCTGGTACCAGGCCGCCGGAATTTCCTTGGGCGGGGCCGATTCGCGCAATTGAATGATGATCAGGGTTTCACCCGGCTTGGAATAGCTGCGGATGCGGTCGATATACGGGGTTTCCTGCAGCTTCTTTTCCAGCTTGTCCGTCACCTGGTTGGCCATTTGCAGGGCGCTGGCGCCCGGCCAGTAGGCCCGCACCACCATGGCGCGGAAGGTAAATGGCGGATCCTCATCCTGGCCGAGCTTGCTGTAGCCGAGAACGCCGCCCAGCAGCAGCACGACGATCAGGTAGCGTGTCAGCGGAATATGTTCAAGCGCCCAGCGCGACAGGTTGAAGCCACCCTTCATTTGGCAGCCTCCCCTGCGCTGGCGACGCCGGTGCCCACCGCATGCCCAGGTGCTTCCGCGCCGAGGATCTTGACCTTCTGGCCTGTCTTCAACAGGTTGACGCCGGCGGTCACCACGGTCTGCCCGGGCGCGAGGCCGCCGGCGATCAAGACTTCATTACCGGCAGGGCCGGCCAGTTGCACCGGCACGAGCCTGACCGCGCCATTCTCCACCACCCAGACGGCGCTGACGGATTTCTCCTGAAACAAGGCGGAAAGCGGCAGCTTGAGCAGCGGCTGCGCGCTGGCCGCGGCAAAGCTGACATAGGCCGTCATCCCGAGCGTGACGTCGGCCGGCGCATCCGGCAGCGCCACCCTGGCCGTGTAGGTGCGGGTGGCCGGGTCCGCCATGGGAGCGATCTCGCGGATCTTGCCGGCATAGGCCGTATCCGGCCGGGCCCAGATGCGTACCCGGACATCGCTGATGCGGCGCAGTACCTCCACCTTGTCTTCCGGGATGCCGATGACGATTTCCTTTTCGCCCATCTGCGCCACGCGCAAGACCGGGCTGCCGGCAGCAACCACCTGACCGACTTCGGCATCGATGGTGGTCACCACGCCGTCGGTGTCCGCCACCAGCGTCGCATAGCCGGCCTGGTTCGTCTGGTTGCGGTAAGCAGCCACTGCCTGGTCATAACTGGCGCGTGCCGCCTGGTCGGCAGTGTTTTTTCCATCGAGCACAGCCTGGCTGACGAAATTCTTTTCGCGCAATTCCTGGTAGCGTGCGCGTTCCGCCCGCGCCAGTTGATGATTACTTTCCGCTGCCTTTAATGCAGCATTGGCTTGCATCTGCGCCAATTGCAAGTCCTGCGGGTCCAGCTGCATCAAGACCTGGCCGCGCTTGACGGTAGCCCCGACATCGACCTTGCGCGCGACGATCTTGCCGCCGACCCGAAAACCCAGGCGCGATTCGATACGCGGCTTGACTTCTCCGGGAAACTCGGCAATCACATCGACCGGCTTTGCCGCCAGGCGCACTACCCGCACCGGACGGATCTCTTCCGGTTTGGGGACGGGCCGGGAGCAGGCGCCGAGCATGGCGGCGATTGCCAGCCCCAGCAACCAGGGGATGGCGCGCTTGCGTGCAAACGCAAAGGAGTGCGCTTGTGCAGACGAATTGGTCATCTTGGCCATCACTTTTCCTTTACTATGCTGGTCGGAAATATTGCAAAAAACACTGTAAAAACCGAAGCAAAAACGGCACTGATATTGCTTTAACCGGTAGTGCATGGCCGTTTTGGCAAGATCTATTTAATTACTGACTTGTTAGTTATTAATTATAAATGCGCGTTAAAAACTTGCATATGACTTTTTAGTCAGTTACACGAAAACAATGTTGAACAATGTCTGTTAATCACTACGAAAACTTCCCGGTCGCTTCATTTCTGTTGCCCCCAGAATTGCGGCCGGCGGTGGCAGCGATTTATGCCTTTGCCCGCAGCGCCGACGATCTCGCCGATGAAGGCGAGCTGCGGCCGCAGGAACGCCTGGACGCCCTCGCCGCCTATGAAAGCGAACTGGACCGGATCGGCCGCGGCGAAACGCCAACGGATCCGATGTTTGCCGCACTGGCGCGGGTCGTCGCCGACTACACCCTACCGCTGCAAGCACTGCGCGACCTGCTGTCGGCCTTCAAACAGGACGTGGTGACGCCGCGCTACGCGAGTTTTGCCGATGTGCTCGATTACTGCCGGCGTTCGGCCAATCCGGTCGGCTTGCTCATGCTGCATTTGTATGGCGCGGCCGACGCCAGGAATGTGGCGCAGTCGGATGCCATTTGCAGCGCCCTGCAGCTGATCAACTTCTGGCAGGATGTGGCAATCGACTGGGACAAGGACCGTGTCTACCTGCCGCAGGAGGATTTGCAACGCTTCCAGGTCGCCGAAGCGGATATTGCCGGCGGCCGCGACACGCCGGCATGGCGGCAATTGATGGCATTCGAAGTCGCGCGAGCACGCGCGCTGATGCTCTCGGGCGCGCCGCTGGCCGTACGCCTGCCGGGGCGCATCGGCTGGGAATTGCGCCTGGTGGTCCAGGGCGGCTTGCGCATCCTGGAGCGGATCGAGGCGGCCGATTATGATATTTACCGTCGGCGGCCGCAGCTGGGCAAGGCGGACTGGCTGCGGATGGCATGGCGCAGTCTGTGGATGGGCGCGCACTGAAAGCGGAAAACGTGCCATAGAAAACGGGCCATGGCAGGGGCGCGGCACAAATTCAGTTTGGCCGCGGCCGTCCAATTCGGCTAGCATAGCGCCTTTGCCTTGCAGCACTTAGATCGCTTCCATGTCGCCAGACGAATATTGCCAAGAAAAGGCCGCCAAAAGCGGCTCCAGCTTTTATTACAGCTTCCTGTTCCTGCCGCCGGAGCGACGCCGGGCGATTACCGCCCTGTACGCGTTTTGCCGCGAGGTGGATGACACGGTGGATGACTGCACCGATGTATCGGTGGCGCGCAACAAGCTGATGTGGTGGCGCAAGGAAATCACGGCGATGCTGAACGGCAGCCCGAGCCATCCGGTGACCCTCGCCCTGCAGCCGCATCTGGTGCCGTTTGCGCTGGATGGCCAGCATTTGCTGGCGATTATCGATGGCATGGAAATGGACCTGGACCAGACCCGCTATCTCGATTACGCGGGGCTGCAGCGCTATTGCTGGCACGTCGCGGGCGTGGTCGGCATCCTCTCGGCCAGCATTTTCGGCTATACCCAGCCGCAGACCCTGCAATATGCAGAAAAGCTCGGGCTGGCCTTCCAGCTCACCAACATCATCCGCGACGTCGGCGAAGATGCGCGCATCGGCCGCATCTACCTGCCGGTCAACGAACTGCAGCAATTCAATGTGACGGCCGCCGACTTGCTCAATGCGCGCCACAGCGACAATTTCGAAAAGCTGATGCGCTTCCAGGTACAGCGCGCGCAATCGGTTTACGACGAGGCCTTCGCCCTGCTACCGGCAGCGGACCGGCGCGCCCAGCGCCCCGGCCTGATGATGGCGGCGATCTACCGCACCCTGCTGACCGAAATCGAGCGCGATAGCTACCATGTGCTGAACCAGCGCATTTCGCTCACGCCGATCCGCAAACTCTGGCTGGCGTGGAAAACCTATGTGCGCGGCTAAGCATATGAGCAAGCATGGCTAGCGTTGCCGTGGTCGGCGCCGGCTGGGCCGGTTGCGCGGCTGCCGTCGAAGCCAGCCGGCTTGGCCATCAGGTCACGCTGTTCGAACGCGCCCGCACCCTCGGCGGACGCGCCCGCGCGGTCGAACTGAACGGCGTGCTGCTCGACAATGGCCAGCACATCCTGCTGGGCGCCTACGCAGCGTCGCTGCGCCTGATGCAAACCGTCGGCATCAAGCCGGCCGACGCCTTCCTGCGGCTGCCGCTGCAGATGCGTTATCCGCCGGCGTCGGGCGGCATGGATTTCATCGCGCCGCGACTGCCGGCGCCGCTGCACCTGCTGGCGGCGCTGCTGCGCGCCAAAGGCCTGGCGGCGGCGGACAAGCTGGCGCTGGCGCGCTTTTCCAGCACCGCGCGCTGGATGGACTGGCAGCTGCATCAGGACTGCACGGTGACGCAATTACTGGAACGCTTCGACCAGACCGCACGCCTGACGCGGCTGATGTGGCGCCCGCTGTGCATCGCCGCCCTGAATACGGTGCCGGAACGGGCCTCGGCGCAAGTCTTCCTGAATGTCTTGCGCGACAGCCTGGGCGCGCGCCGCGCCGCTTCCGACATGCTGATCCCGAAGGTCGACCTGACCACGCTGTTTCCGCAACACGCCGCCGCCTATGTGGAACGGGCCGGCGGCAGCGTCGTCACTGGCTGCGCGGTGCAGGCAATCGCGCCAGGCAGCGATGCTGCGCATTCCGGCTGGACGCTGCAGATCAATGGCGACGCCGCCGCAGCCCTGCAGCATTTCGATGCCGTCATTGTCGCCACCGACCCGGAGCGCGCATCCGAACTGCTGACGGCCATACCGGGCGCACCGGCCTTGCCGCCCTTCGAGCACGAGCCGATCACCACCTGCTACCTGCAGTACGATGCGCACATCCGGCTGGCGCAGCCCTTCCTGGCGCTTCTGGATGATGCGGCAAGCGGCAGCTGGGGACAGTTCGTGTTCGACCGCGGTCAATTGGCCGCGGACCAGGCGGGCTTGCTGGCGGTGGTGGTCAGCACTTCGGCGGTGGCGATCGCAGCGGGACAGGACGCCCTGATCGCGGCGGTGACGCGGCAACTGGCCGAGGCATTGCGCCAGCCTGAGTTGCTGGCGCCGCGCTGGAGCAAGATCATTTCGGAAAAACGTGCGACGTTTTCCTGCACGCCGGCGCTGGCGCGGCCGGCCGCCGACACCGGGCTGGACAATCTGTTCCTGGCCGGCGATTATGTCGCCAGCGATTATCCGGCCACGCTGGAATCGGCGATCAGAAGCGGCGTCAAGGCTGCCCGGCTGATTGCTGCCTGATACTCCCCCCTGGATTGTGATGCTTGCGCGGCGGCGTGTGCCTAGGCTGCACGACACGACAACTCGCCGACGAAGCGGGACAGTTGGAACGCTCGGTTTGCGCCAGTCAGCCTTTCACTTCGAGGAAGTCCCGCAGAGCAGCAAGGAGCGCTTCGGGCCGTTCTTCAGCCGGGTAATGACCACTACCTGGAATGATGACCGATACGACGTCATCGCACACGGAACGCAGCTCGGCCTCGACGCTGCCACCACATGCCAGCTCCCCCGAGAACGCCAACACCGGCAGGCTTAGCCGGCGCTGCATGCGCTCGCGGTTCTGCGGAATGGAGGCATCAATCGCCCGGTAGTAATCGAAACTGGCGCGCAAGGCATCCGGGTCGCGCAGCTGCTCGATATAGAAGTCGCGCGCATGCTTGGGAAGCGCTTCGGGCGATCCTGATTTGGTCGCAAACTGGTGACCAAAGTAGATGTCTTCACGACCCTGCACCAGCGCTTCGTTCACGCCTAATGCGCGATTGAAGTTGAAGTGCCACAGAAAGTCGCTCAGCCACCGGTCGTCGGGCAGCAGCGGCGGCGAGGCGGAGATGCCGGGGATGAGCGCCTCCCCCAGCGCGATGCGCTCGATGCGTCCTGGTTGGTCATGTGCCATGGCGAAGCCTGTCCACATGCCGATGTCGTGGCCGGCCATCGCGAACCTGTCAAAACCCAGAGCATCCATCAGTGCGAACATATCGGCAGCGAGCGACCGTGAGTCGTAGCCTTCACGCGGCTTGTCTGACAGTCCGACGCCGCGCGGATCGGCGGCAATGACCGTGAAGGAACGTGCCAGCGGCAACATGAGATACCGCCAGGCATACCAATTCTGTGGCCAGCCCCCGAGTAGCAGGAGCGGCGGTCCTTCACCACCTATGACCGCATGGAGATTCAAATCGCCGGACGGAACGAGGTAACTATCGAAAACTTCAGTAAAGCCTTCAGGAAGCGATGGAACGCCATGCACTGAACCGAAGTCCTTAGTGCGCTGAAATGTAGTGAGGAATGTCATTGGAAGAGCCGATTACATTGATGTAGTGGTCATGCCATAAATTGGCAAAATCAAGAGAATTTAATCAAGGGTTTCCATGATCTTCAGATACTGCTCGTGGCGTTTTTGGGCAGTGCCGAGGGGTTGCCGGTCTCAAGCTTGCAGCGCGGACTCAAAGTGATCCGAATTCACCGCGCTGGTATGCGGCAAGGCGCGCAGCCAGCGCTTCGGCAGACGCCAGTGCCAACGACCCTTGCCAATGCACCGGCTGACGCAACGGGATGCCAGAGAACACGACAGCCTTGGCATTGCCGTCCTTCACCTGTAGCGCTATTTCACGAGGCGTGGTCTGTGCCGGAAACACGGGCAACCGTGGTTCGTTGGCATCAAAGGATAGTCCATCAATTTCCAGCGTGCCGAAAATCGGCATGATGAAAGCACTGTGGCCGGCCGCAACCGGCACGGACAGACTGGCCCCCTGATCAAGAGAGATGTCAAGCAGGCAAACCTCCGTCGGCGGATGCAGCGGAGAATGTGCGTCACCAAAGCTCCCCAGCGGTACGCGGACTTTAGCACCAGGCAACTGCACGACCGGCACGTCCTGCGGCTCAAGGCTTAATGCAAAAGCTTCAGCGTCCTGCCGATCAACCGCCAGATTCACGAAGATTTGCAGCATATGCACGGTCTTGCCTGAAACGGCGGGAACCTCGTCATGAACCACGCCCCGGCCGGCAGCCGTCCAGTGGAGGCCGCCGGGCTGGATGCGGTTGCGAGTATCCAGCGAATCCCGATTGTTGATCCCGGTTTCCGAATCGAGAAAGACGTAGGACACTGCGGAGAAACCCGCATGAGGATGTGTCGGGAAGCTTGCCACACTCATCCAGGCATGATCGACACCGAGAAAGGGGTCAATCGGTGCGGCCATCTCGCCACCCCGCAGGGAGTAAGCGCGAAAGCCGCTGCCGATGTTCATGCGATGTAGCTGGGCGATATCGCTCATGACAGCGTTCCTCAGTTAGCGCTCGTTCCGCTCAGCGACGGATAGTCGGTGTAGCCTTGTGCGCCCGGAGAATAGAAGGTGTTCTTGTCCGGTGTGTTGAGTGGAGCACCTTGGCGGAAGCGTTCGGGCAGGTCAGGATTGGCCAGGAAGGCACCGCCGAACACCGTCGCATCGGCCCGGCCATCGGCCAGGGCAGCCTCTGCAACTGTTTGGTCGAGACCGCCGCCCATCAGGTAGGCGCCGTTAAAGCGCGGGCGCAACAGGGCATGGTAATCGACCTTGGCGCCGAACAGCGCAACATGCAGGTAAGCCAGATTCAGGTCACGCAGTTGCTCGACCAGGTAGGTGTAGGTTTGCAGAGGATTGTCATCGACGATGTCGTTGAAGTTCATTTCCGGGGAAATCTTGATCCCGACGCGATCCCCACCGGCCTCGGCGACCATTGCTGCCAGAACGTCGAGCACGAATCGGGCGCGATTGGCGGCAGAGCCACCGTATTGATCCTGGCGCTGGTTGCTGCCGGAAGACAGGAACTGCTCAGGCAGATAGCCCGAAGCGGTGTGCAACTCGACACCATCAAAGCCGGCCTCCAGGGCACGGCGGGTAGCTATACGGTATTCATCGATCACACCGGCAATCTCGTCCAGTCTGAGTTCGCGGGGGGTGACAAAGTCCTGCAAGCCACTGGCTGTCCAGGTCTGACCGGCCGGCTTGATCGCGGAAGGCGCGACGGGTTGTGCTTCATTCGGCAGCAGCGACGGATGCGAGATACGACCGCAGTGCATCACTTGCATGAAGATTCGGCCACCCTTGGCATGGACGGCCTCGGTCACTTTCTTCCAGGCAGCAACCTGGGCATCGGTCGCTATTCCCGGGGTGCGCACATAGCCCTTACCCATGGCCGACGGGAAGACACCTTCGGTGATGATCAAACCGGCGCTGGCGCGTTGGACGTAATAGGCGGCAACCAGGTCGCTCGGGATGCCGTTGTCGTCGGAACGTGAGCGGGTCATCGGCGCCATGACCAGGCGATTGGGCAAGGTATGACGACCGATTTGAACGGGTGTGAAGAGTGGGTTCATGGTGCGATCCTCAGTGGTTTAGTGTGGAAGCATCTTATTCCCAAAAAAATTCGAGTTAAAGTAGCTAAAATGGGAATGATTGATCCACCTATGGAGCAATGCGGATGGAGTTTTTGAATGACATGGCCTTGTTCGTCGAAGTGGTCAAGGCGCGGGGCTTCCGCCATGCAGCAGAGGCAGTCGGGATACCCAACTCCACGGTATCGCGTCGCATCAGTGCCCTGGAAAAGGCTATTGGACTGCGCCTGCTGCACCGGACAACACGCAAGATCGAGTTGACGGAGGCCGGTCAGATCTATTTCGAGCGCTGCAAACGCATTGTCGATGAGGCGAGACTCGCCCATGAACAACTGGGGGAGATGTTGGCGCAGCCGAGTGGCGTATTGCGCGCCTCATTGCCGGTGGATTTTGCGACTATCTATCTGGCGCCGCTGATTACCGAATTCGCTCGCCGCTATCCGGGCATCAGCTTCGATTTTGACCTGACGCCTCGCCTGGTTGACCTCGTGGCTGAACCCTTCGATGTCGCCATTCGCATGGGCAACCCTCCGGACTCGAATCTGATTGCACGGCAGTTAGCCAACCTGGCGTGTTCTCTCTACGCCTCGCCGCCCTATCTCGAGCAATTTGGCGAACCGTCCCATCCTGCCGATTTGGCGCAGCACGAGTGCCTGGGATTCCGTAGCGGTAAGATCAGTACATGGAGGTTGCACAATGCCGCTGAGTCGGTTGAGGTGACAGTCGGCGGCCGGTTTCAACTCAATAGCATTGGCTTGATCCGGCGACTGGCGACGCTTGATCAAGGAATCGCCCTCCTGCCTGCTGAAATCGTCGCTGAAGACGTGGCTCTGGGGCGCTTACGTCGAATTCTTCCAGAGTGGGCGGGGCCGGCAACCCCCGTCTACGCGATGACCGAAACGCGCCTGTTACCGGCGAAGACACAGCGTTTCATTGAGTTTCTGCGAGAACGACTCAGCGCCCATACGCTCGCATGAAAGTTTCTACGACTAATCGCCTATAGACACGATGACGAGCGCGGAGAAGATCAGAATCGCGGCAACGGCGAATGTACTCCGCAGGCCGGCGGATGGCCAGCGTGCTCATGGAGAAGTTGGATTACAATGCAACAAGCTCGCACGCCCGGCCAGTAGCACTTGCAAATAGCAAAGTCAATCAGGGCGAAAGACTCAAACAACCTTCCCGCTTCCCGCCTTCCTTCTTGTGCCTATCAAACCATCACCCTATCTTTGGTTGTGTTTTTGCATGTGCGTGGGTGTCATGGGCACCGCCCTTGCAAGTCCTTTGTATCCACTGTACCAGCAAGCCTGGGGTTTGCAGCCTAGCCACATTACCCTCGTTTTTGTAGCTTATATGGTCGCCGCGCTGGCAAGCCTGTTGCTGCTGGCGCGCCTCAATGACCGTTATGGCTTCCTGCCCGTGCTGCGCGCCGGCCTGGTCATTGTCACTTTTGGGGTATTGATTTCGGCTTGCGCCTGGGATGTCCCTTCGCTGATCGTGGGTCGCGTGGTCATCGGCGTGGCGTCTGGGCTGATCACGACCTCGGCCTCACTGGGGCTGACGCAGATGGGCAATCAAGGCGACATGCAGCGCGCCTCGGCCACCACGAGCCTGATGATGGCCTTCGGTTTCGGGCTGGGGCCGGTGGTGGGCGGATTAGTCGCGCAGTGGGCGCCGGCGCCATTGGTGACGGCCTATGTGCCATCGCTACTGCTGGGGATAGTGGCCATCTGGGCATTGTGGAAAATGACCCTGCCTGCCCACCTGCAGGCGCCAGCCGCGCGGCAAGCAGTGCCGCTGCGTCTGCGCGAATGGCTACCCAAAGTGACGCTGCCTGAACCGCGCTTTGCGCGTCACTTTGCCCTTGGCAGCATGGGCGCCTTTTGCGCCTTCGGCATCTTCAGCCTCTACGCGTCGCTGGCGCCGAGCTTCATGGACCGCATGGTGCCGTGGCACGGGCCGGCCGTCTCGGGCCTGTCGATTGGCGTGATCCTGTTTTTGTCGGCTGCCGCCCAATACTTTGCCCGCCCCGTGCATCCCAAGACGGCAATGGTGGTGGGCCTTGCCGCGCTGGTGCTGTGTAACCTGCTGCTGTTGATCAATAACTTCATCGGCTCAGGCCTGCTGTTTGTGTTGAGCGTACTGACGACCGCACTGAGCCACGGATTGTGCAACCTCGCTGGCATCATGGTGGTAAACAAGGTCTCCACGCCCGCCAACCGTGCTGGCCTGATATCAACCTACCTGATGATCGGTTACTGTGGCACCATCGTGCCGATCCTGGGCGTAGGCTGGTTGTCCGACCACATTGGCCTGGCGCAGGCGCTGGTGGTGTTTTGCATTTGTATGGCGGCACTTGCCAGCGTATTGGCAGTGCTGACCTGGCGCACGCCCAAACTGGCCAACCCGCAAGGCTGACACAGGCCTCTGCACGTCGGCCCTACAACTCGGTATTGCGGATCTTGTCGAGCGCCTCGTCGATGCGCTCGACGCCGATGATGGTCAAGCCCTCGATCTTCTGTTTCGGCGCATTGGCCTTGGGGATCATGGCAATCGAAAATCCCAGCTTGGCGGCTTCGCGCAGGCGTTCCTGGCCGCGCGGTGCCGGCCGGATCTCGCCGGCCAGGCCGACTTCGCCGAACACCGCGAGGCCGCGCGGCAGCGGCTTGTTGCGCATCGACGATTGAATCGCCAGCATGACCGCGAGATCGGCGGCCGGCTCGGTGATCTTGACGCCGCCTACCGCATTGATGAAGACATCCTGGTCGAAGGCAGCCACGCCGGCATGCCGGTGCAAGACCGCCAGCAGCATCGCCAGGCGGTTCTGCTCCAGGCCGACCGACAGCCGCCGCGCATTGGGCACGTGCGAAGTATCGACCAGCGCCTGGATTTCCACCAGCAGCGGCCGCGTGCCTTCCTGGGTCACCATCACGCAGGAACCCGCGACCTGGCTGTCATGCTGCGACAGGAACAGCGCCGACGGGTTGGAAACGCCCTTCAGGCCCTTCTCCGTCATGGCGAACACGCCCAGTTCGTTGACCGCGCCGAAGCGGTTCTTGAAGGCGCGCACCAGGCGGAAACTGGAATGCGTGTCGCCCTCGAAATACAGCACGGTGTCGACGATGTGTTCCAGCACGCGCGGACCGGCCAGCGCGCCTTCCTTGGTGACATGGCCGACCAGGATGATGGTGACGCCGGTCTGCTTGGCAAAGCGCGTCAGTTGCGCCGCGCATTCGCGCACCTGCGCAACCGAACCCGGCGCCGAGGTCAGGGCGTCCGAATACAGGGTCTGGATCGAATCGATCACCGCCACCTGCGGCTTTTGTTCGGCCAGCGTGGCAAGGATCTTTTCCAGCTGGATTTCCGCCTGCAACTTCAAATCCTGCGCGTCGACCGCCAGGCGTTTCGCCCGCAGGGCGATCTGCGCGCCGGATTCCTCGCCGCTGACGTACAGGGCTTTGCGGTTGCGGGAGAGGTTGGCCAGCGCCTGCAGCAGCAGGGTCGACTTGCCGATGCCGGGGTCGCCGCCGATCAGCACCACGCCGCCGGCCACCAGGCCGCCGCCCAGCACCCGGTCGAATTCCTCGATGCCGGTGGAGAAACGCGGCACGTCGATCGCCTCGATATCCGCCAGACTCAGCACCGGAGTGGCTTGCGCCAGTCCCTGCTGCGGCGCCGAATAGCGGTTGCCGCCGCCGGTTTCGACCAGGGTTTCCACCAGGGTGTTCCACTGGCCGCAGGCCGGGCACTGGCCCGCCCATTTGGCCGAGACGCCGCCGCATTCGGTGCAGGTGTAATTGGTTTTGGCTTTGGCCATTGACGCCTTTTCAGTTTTCTACGACGCGCACCCGTGGCGCCAGTGCGCACATCAGCTCATAGCCGACCGTGCCGGCGGCGTTCGCCACTTCGTCGATCGGCAAGCCTGCACCCCACAGGGTGACGGCGCTGCCGATGCCGGCGCCCGGCACATCCGTCAGGTCGACGCTGAGCATGTCCATCGACACGGTGCCAAGCAGCCTGGTGCGCACGCCATCGACCAGCACCGGCGTGCCGCTGGGCGCATGGCGCGGGTAGCCGTCGGCATAACCGCAGGCGACCACGCCGACCGTCATCGGCCCGGTGGCGGCGAAGCGGCTGCCGTAGCCGACGGTTTCACCCGCCTCGATGTGCTGCATGCCGATGATCCGGCTGGTCAGGTGCATCGCCGGCTGCAGGTCGAAGCCCTGGGCGCTGCGCGCGCCCGGAGTGGCGCCGTACAGCATGATGCCGGGGCGGATCCAGTCAGCCTGTCCCTGCACTTGCGGATGCAGCAGGATGCCGGCGGAATTCGACAGGCTGCGCGGCCCAACCAGGCCTTCAGTCGCACGCTGAAAACGCGCCAGCTGTTCGGCCAGCGGCATGCCGGGATTGCCAGCCTCCTCGGCGTTGGCAAAATGCGTGATCATGCCGATCTGGCGCACGGCGGCAATGGCGCGCAACCTGGCATAGGCATCGCGAAAAGCCTCCGGCCGGAAGCCGAGCCGGTTCATGCCGCTGTTGAGTTTCAGGTGCACATCGACGGGACCCGGCAGGCCAGCCTGTTCGAGCATGCGAATCTGTTCATCGCAGTGGATGGCGATATCCAGCTGGTGCTGCGCCACCACTTGCATGTCCGCCAACTCGAACACGCCTTCCAGCAACAGGATGGGCTTTTGCCAACCCAGCTCGCGCAATTGCACCGCGCCCTCGACTTCGATCAGGGCCAGTCCGTCAGCGTCGGCAAAGCCGCGCATGCCGCGCGCCAGTCCATGGCCGTAGGCATTGGCCTTGACCACCGCCCAGATTTTCGACTGCGGCGCGCATCGCCTGGCCACTGCCAGGTTATGTCTTAACGCGGAAATATCGATAGTGGCAAGCAGCGGACGTGGCATGAATACGATTAATCTATAACAGCGGAATCACTCCCATTTTACCGGACTGGAAAGGAATCCGGTGTGGATCAGATCGCTGTCGGGGCGGCTTTTCATGGTATAAACGCTGGATAGAAACAATCCACCAGTTTAGACATGCGGATGAATCGCGGCTTTTACACCATCATGGCGGCGCAGTTTTTTTCTTCGCTCGCCGACAATGCCCTCCTGATCGTAGCCATTGCCGTATTGACAGTCATGAATGCACCGGAGTGGATGACTCCGTTACTGAAACTGTTTTTCGTCCTTTCCTATGTCGTACTGGCGGCTTTCGTCGGCGCCTTTGCGGATGCCCTGCCCAAGGGCCGTGTCATGCTGATCACCAACCTGGTCAAGGTGGTTGGCTGTGCGCTCATGTTTGTCGACGTGCATCCCCTCGTCGCTTACGGCGTGGTCGGCCTCGGCGCCGCCGCCTATTCGCCGGCCAAGTATGGCATCCTGACCGAACTGCTGCCGCCGGAAAAACTCGTGGCGGCCAATGGCTGGATCGAAGGCTTGACGGTTTCCTCGATCATCCTGGGTACGGTATTGGGGGGCGCGCTGGTCAATCCGGCAATCTCCGGCCAATTGCTCGATCTGAATATCCCGCTGATTAACACTGGCATCGACACGCTGGCGGAATCGGCGCTGATGGTCATCATGCTGGGCTATCTGCTGGCATCCCTTTTCAATTTCCGCATTCCCGACACCGGGGCGCGTTATCCGCACCAGGAACGCAACCCGATCAAGCTGTTCGCCGACTTCGCCCGCTGCTGTGTAACACTCTGGAATGACCGCCTGGGCCAAATCTCGCTGGCGGTCACCACGCTGTTCTGGGGTGCCGGCGCGACCCTGCAATTCATCGTATTGAAATGGGCGGAACATTCGCTGCAACTGCCTCTGGCCAAAGCGGCAACCATGCAAGGGGTGGTGGCGATCGGCATTGCCGCCGGCGCCATCGCGGCGGCCCGCTTCGTGCCCCTGAAAAAATCGCTCTCCGTCATGCCGCTGGGCGTGGCGATGGGCGTGACGGTGATGACCATGACGCTGGTTAATTCGCTGTGGCTCGCCTACCCGCTACTGATCCTGGTAGGCGCTCTGGCCGGTTATTTCGTGGTGCCGATGAATGCCCTGCTGCAGCACCGTGGCCATGTGCTGATGAGCGCAGGCCATTCGATTGCCGTGCAAAACTTCAATGAAAACCTGTCGGTGCTTTTCATGCTGATATTGTATGCAGTCATGATCAAGCTGGACCTGAGCGTGAATATCGTCATCATCCTGTTCGGCAGCTTCGTCGCCGCCATCATGTTGCTGATCATGCGCCGGCATGCGGCCAACCAGCGCGAGCACGATTCGCTGACGCTGATCGGCGAACCGAAGCATTAGGCGGCGCCAACTCCCGGTCGGCGCCGCTGGCCGGCGCGCTCACGCCAGTCATCGGGCACGATGAAGCCGCGTCCGACTTCGAGCGCGGCATCCGGCGTCATTTCCAGCAAGGCAACCAGCAGCGGCATGCTGTCATGGGCGAAATGTTCCGCCAACGCGGCGTCCAGGGCTTGCCGGTCCAGCGCCTGTTGCGGCGCCACCCGGGCCGGCGCCAGCCAGCTTAGCCTGGGCAAAATGACCGCATGATGCACATCGAGCTGTTCGACTTCCGCCAGTGCGCACCAGAAGCCGCGACAGTGGCCGGCAGCCACGCCGGGCGACGCCACCGCGCCCTCGTCATGCCGATGATAAAACAGCCAGCCCTTGAGCAGGGCCTGCGCGCGCGCCACCGGCTGCGGCAGATAGCGCTGCGCGGCCGGATGTTGCGCCAAAATCAACTGCCGCGAAAAAATCTTGTGCATCTTTGCGCCGAGCGTATCGGCCAGGTTCGGGCCGACAAAGTAATCGGCAGCCTGCCCTGCCCCGCTGGGCTCCAGCAGGTAGAACTTGGTGGCAAATTCCCAATGCAGCAAATCGTCGCCCTGCTGCAGCAGGAAGTCGAATTCGCCAATGGTTTCGTTGCTGTCGGTGCGCACCTGCACGCCGTGCGCGCGCAGGACGCCCTGCGCGGCGAAATAAAACGCCATCAAGCGTTCGGCATAGCGGCCGAGCCGGGTGAATGGCTGGATTGCCAGGTATTCATGCAGCGCCTGCGGCGCCAGGTCGAGCGCCGCCAGCCATTGCAGCGTTGCCGGTGGCAGCGGCGCACCGATCGAGGCGACCTGCCCGGGCCACTGCGGCGCCGCCGGATCGAGCAGATCGGGCGAGTCCAGCAGCCATGCGAGCGCGCGCACATGTGGATCGCGCAAGTGGCCCCAGCGCAGATGGAAGCGCTGCTGGCAGGACTGTGCCGGCGCTTCAGCGCGTGCTTGCAGTATCGGCATGGGTGGCCATGGCAAGGCAGAGGTCGCGCCAGGCCTTGCCCTTTTCTTCGGGTGCGCGCAGCAGGTAAGCAGGATGGTAGGTCACCACCAGCGGCACGCCGGCGTGGCGATGCACTTGACCGCGCAACTTTGCCACCGGCGTGTCGGCAGCTGCCTGCAGCAACGCCAGCGCGGCGCTCTTGCCGAGCGCGACGATAACGCTGGGCTGGATCAGGGCAATCTGGCGTTCCAGGTGAGGCAGGCACGCCGCGATCTCTGCCGGCGTCGGCGGCCGGTCGCGGCCATTCTCGCCGGTCGGGCGGCATTTGACAGCATTGGCGATATAGGCATTGTCGCCGCGCCGCAGGCCCATCGCCGCCAGCATGTTGTCGAGCAGCTTGCCGGCGGGACCGACGAAGGGCTCGCCCTGCAGATCCTCGTTGTAACCCGGCCCTTCGCCGACAAAGAGCCACTTTGCCTGGCGATCGCCGCTGCCAAACACGGTGCGCGTGCGGCCTTCGCACAGGCGGCATTTAGTGCAGGCGGCAACGGTGGATTGCAAGCTTTCCCAATCCATGCGGTCGATGCCCTCGTCCGCTGGTGATGCGGACAACACATCCGGCGCATCTTCAAGCACCCAGTCCGGTACCGCTTCGTCCCACGCTGCCGGGCTGTCGGAGCGGGATGACGGTGCAGCCGGGGCAGTTGGGATAGCCGCAGTAGCCGGGACAACTGCGGCAAACGCCGGCGTCGGCCTTGCCGCAGCCGCATCGGCAAATGGCGCAGCAACTTGCGCCGCAATTTCGGCCGCCACTGGCAAGCTCACTGGCGCTGCAACCGCGGCGGCCGCCGTTGCCGGCGCCAGATCTGCTGGCTGCCGCTCGCGCAGCCGCCACAAGGGCCCCACGCCGATTTCCTGCAAAAAGCGCGCACGCCGGGGATCCATGGATGTCATAGGCACAACCTCATCACAATCGCATCTTCGCGGGCGCCGCCGGTGGCGGGATAGTATGCTTTGCGCAAGCCAATGCGCACATAGCCGTAACGCTCATATACCGCCAGCGCGCGCTGGTTGGAGGGGCGCACTTCCAGCAGGATCGAGGTCATGCCCTGCCCGCGCGCCAGCGCGCCAACCCGGTCCAGCAGCCTGCGCCCCAGCCCCTGCCCCTGCAGGTCGGCACGCACGCTGATATTCAACAGATGCATTTCGTCAACCACCGGCATCGCCAGGAAATAGCCGGCCAGTTTGAACGTCGGCTCCCGCACCACCCAGGCTTCATAGCCGCTGGCGAGCGAATCGAGAAAATTGCCGCGGCTCCAGGGATGCGGATAGACGCTGTTCTCGATCGCCAACACTTGTTCGATATCGGCGTCCTGCATGGGCTCCAGTATCAGCATGTCGGGATTTTCGGGCTGCATCCCGGCTGGCCACGTCAGGTTCACGCCGCCGCTCCCGCCTTGGCCAGGCGCTCGCTGGTGGTCAGTGCGACCTTGTTGCGCAGGTACAGTGGTTGCGCATCCTGCGCCGCCAGCGTTTCGCCGCGGGCGAACGCCAGGCGCGCCAGTTGCGCGATCTGCAACGCATGCGGCATCACGTCGGGCAAGGCGCCGGCGGCGAAGGCGGCGCCGGCGAAGGCATCGGCATACGCCTGCAAGCCGTTGCCGCATGCCACGGCCGTGCCTCGCGGCGCCACCGCTGCCGGCGCGGACAGCGTCGGCGCCACCACTTCCCGCCAGCCGCCGCTGTCGTCGCCGTCGCGATCTTCATAGCGATACTGCGCCCAGTACACTTCGCCCATGCGGGCGTCGAGAATCGCGAGCACGTCGGCAGCGCCGCTACGGCTGCGGCAAGCCTGCGCCATTGCCAGCAAGGTCACGACCGGAATCACCGGACGCCGGCTGCCAAAAGCCAGGCCCTGCACCACGCCGGCCGCCGTGCGCACGCCGGTAAACGAACCCGGGCCGCTGCCGAACGCCAGCGCCTCGCATTGTTCCAGGCGGATGCCGGCCTGCCCGAGCAGGCGTTGCACCAGCGGCAAAATCGCGGCCGAATGGGTCTTGCCCCCGTCGGCTTCCTGGGTGAATAGCTGGTCACCCAACAACAGGGCAGCCGAGGCGCGCTCGGCGGATGTTTCAATGGCAAGGATGGTAGGCATGCCGGTATTTTACCGCGCCCGCGCAGCGATGGCGCTGCGGCGCGAACGCTTTCCACGCTGTTGCTGCCGGCAGGAAGTCTGTTAACATGTCAACTGCGGCAGCGGCTGCGAACAAGAACACAAATAAGCATAACCAGCGCAGCCATCCCGGGCGCAAGCGACACCCAATAAGCGACACCCCATAAGCGACACCAAATAACGGCGAATATGGACCACCCACCGCAGGAACCGGTACTTTCCCTCTTTCTGGCATCTTCCGTGCACGACATGAAGAATTCGGTCGGCATGTTGTCGGCTTCGCTGGAAAAGCTGCTGGGCGAACTCGATCCGCAAGCCTTCGCCGCCTACCAGGAAATGGCGCACATGCTGTTTGAAGTGCGGCGCGTCAATGGCAACCTGACCCAGCTGCTGACCTTGTACAAGCTGGGGGAACGCCTGTACCCCTTCGACCCGCAGGCCTGTGCCATCGACCAGTGCGCGCTGGAGCTGGAGTCGATGAACCGCACCCTGCTCGATTCCCGCGGCATCACCCTGTATGTCGACAATCCGCCCGGCCTGATCTGGCATTTCGATGAAGACCTGATTGGCGGCGTGCTCAACCATGCGATCAACAATGCCATCCGCTACACCCATGACAAGATCCGGCTGGCGTTCACCCTGCACGACGGCCGCCTGGAAGTCCGTGTGGAAGACAATGGCCCGGGCTATCCGGAAGCGCTGCTCGCGGCGCCCGCAGCATGCCAGGGCGTCAACTTCGGTAGCGGCAGCACCGGCCTGGGCCTGTATTTCGCGCGCGAAGTCGCCAGCCTGCACCGCCATCGCGAGCGGCAAGGCACGCTGCGCCTGGAAAACGGCGGCGCCCTCGGCGGCGGCTGCTTCATCCTGGAACTTCCGTGATTAACTGCCCTGAATCCGGCTGCCTGACATGAATCATCCCGCACATCCCGACTGGTCGCGCAAGACTTATCTGGTGATCGATGATTTTTCCATCGTCCACCGCATGCTGCGCGACATGCTGCGCAAGCTCGGCGCGGTGGCGATCGACACCGTCAAGAATGGCGCCGATGCCATCGCCCTGCTGCGCGAAAAGCCTTACGACGTGGTCCTGTGCGACTACAATTTTTCCGAAGGCCCGAATGGCCAGCAAATCCTGGAAGAAGCCCGGCATCGCGAACTGCTCGGCCTGACCTGCATCTGGCTCATGGTCAGTTCGGAAAAAGCCGTCGAAACCGTGATGGGCGCGGCCGAAATGGCGCCCGACGGTTACATCCTCAAGCCGCTGACCGATTCGCTGCTGCTGGCACGCCTGAACCGTGCCTGGGACCGCAAGCAGGCCTTCACCGCCATCGACCGCGCCTATGCCGCGCGCGATTACCGGCGGGCGGCAGCCTTGTGCGACCAGGGCCTGGCCAGTACGCCGGTCCATGCCATGGATCTGCTGCGCATGAAAGCCGGCCTGCTGCTCAAGGCCGGCTTGCACCAGGCGGCGCGGCAGGCGTATGAACAGGCGCTGGCGCAGCGCGAACAGGTCTGGGCCAAGGCTGGCCTGGCGCGGCTCGACTGCCTCGAAGGCCGTCATGCCGACGCCAAACAGCGGCTGCTGAAAATCGTCCGCGAACACCCGTCTTTTCTGGATGCCTACGACCAGCTGGCGCAAACCCTGCAATCGCTGGGCGAAACCGCTGCGGCGCTGGCGGTACTGGAACACGCGGCGCGGCTGTCGCCGTATGCCGTCATGCGGCAGAAAAACCTCGGCGACCTTGCCCTGCAGCTCGGCAAATTGGACGTTGCTGAACAGGCCTACCAGACCAGCATCGCGGTCGGCGAATATTCCATCCTGAACTCGCCCCACGCCTATCTGGGTCTGGCGCGACTATATGAGAATAGCGGGCGAGCAGACGCGGCCGTGGCATTGCTGGCGACGGCCAGGCAGCGCTTCCCTGACGCGCAGGTCGACTTGCCGGCGCAGATCGGCAAAAGCCAGGCCCACGCCCCGGCCGTCCAGGAAAAAACGCCTCCCACGCCGGCGACTGACCCCAAGGTCCAGGCCTTGCATCAGCGCGCGCAAGCCTTGCTCCGGTATATGGAAACCAATGGCTATAACCCAGTTTCCGCCGAAGAAGTCCGTGCCGTGCTGGCGCGGGCGGAAAAACTGGCGCCACGCCACGGCCATTCAGAGGAGCTACTTGCCGCCCTGCAAACGCTTGGCGCCGGCAGCAATGGCGGACGCATTGCCGCACGCAACTGACGGAAACACCTACAATACGCGCATGACTGCACTTACCCTGGAACAAGATAACCGACCCCAGATACGGGATTTGCTTGGCGACGATACCTGGATCGTCGCCTGTCTATGCGCCGCCTGGTGCGACGTCTGCAAGGCTTACCGCACCGGCTTCGACGAATTCGCCGCGCAACATCCCGACAAGTGTTTCCTGTGGATCGATGTCGAAGACCAGGCCGACCTGGTGGGCGACCTTGATATTGAAAATTTCCCCACCCTGCTGCTGCAGCGCGGCGACCAGGTCGCCTTCTTCGGCGCGATCCAGCCCGATATTGGCATCGCCAGACGCCTGTTATCCGCCTATGCGCAACAATCCACGGCGGAACTGCAAGCCGCAACGGCAGGCAATAATGACCGTCAAGCCTGGCAGGAAGCGTGCAATCTGCGCCAGCGCCTGCGCGACAATTAAGCTGGCAAAAACCGGCTTGTAACCAGAATCCCGCAATGCCAAACCACAACTTACAATTGTTACCGCAAATTTAGTTGCAAATTAGCCAATCATGGATTATCTTTTTGCCATTGATAATAAAATAATAATCCAGAGAGACGAAATGGCCTTTATCCACTCCGCCGGCGATGCGGCTACTTCCTGGAATATCCCCGGGCAGGCAGGCGCCAGCAGCGTATTCCTGCTGATCGACGGCGCGCAATATCCGGGTATCTGGCGCATTCTGCAATACCGCTTCCGCCGCCTGCCCTGGGTCAGCCTGGCCGATGCCGACTGTGCCAGCGAGTCCGGCCCGGTGCTGCTGCATGCCACCAGTGACCAGACCATGACACTTGCCTGGTTTCTGGAACACACCAAGGGTTTGCATTGCCTGAGCTGGATCGAGTCCTCGCTGGGATTGACAGCCATGCGCGACCATCTGCGCAGCCTGGCGCGAATCACGGCCGAAGACGGCGTCAGCTATGACATGCGCTTTTACGATACGCGCATCCTGCCGGCCTGGTACCAGATGCTCGATGCGCACCAGGAAGTGCATGCGCTCGGCCCGATCAATTCCTGGACCTACCTCGACCGCGATAGCTTGCCATGCACCCTGTTCGGCCATTCGCAAGCGCACGCACCTGCGGGCCAGACGCTGCAACTGAGCGCAACGCAGGAACGATCGCTGCTGGAAGCCACGCTGCCGGATATCGTCCTGGAATACCTCGAGCAGAATGGCAACGCCGACCTGGCCGCCATGCCGCCCGCACAGCGCTATGCCTTCATTGCCGACCAGGTGAAAAAGGCAAGCAGCCAGTACGGCATCGTCTCGATCCAGGAAATCGCGCTGTTCTGTTCGCTGGCGCTGGGCATCGGCTGCAATTTCGACAAGCTGCTGCCGGTAGCGCAAGTCTTGCAGAAATTTACCGGCGCCGCCGCGCGCAGCGCGGGCGGCTACGCTGCCCTGCAAAACGCCTGAACTTCAGGGAATAAATTCCACCGCAACTTCGCGCACATCGGCCCGCCCCTGCTGGTCGATGACGCGCAACTGGTATCGCCCTGGCGCGTTCGGCAGCCAGCCCAGGCCCTCGCTTGCGCGACTTTTGCCGACCAGGCCGCCATTGGCAAACCAGTACAGGGTCTGTCCGCTCGCCGCCGCGCTGGCGCGCAAGGCGATCGGCGTCATCTTCGACAATTGCATCGTATAGGTCGCGCCGCGGTTGGGTGACGTGATGACAGGTGCATCCTCCTGCGTACGATCGGCCTGCAGGCAATCCGGCATGGCAGGCGGTTGCCGGCGCGGCATGCCGGCTTCGCGGAACAGGCCTTGCATGTCGCTCGGCCAGAATTCATGGATTTCGATTCTGACATGCGGCCCGCTCTCGCAGGTGGGACTGCCGGTGCGGCTATCGATCTTTACTTCGCGATGCAGGCGGCTGATGCGGATCGGCGACTTGCCGGGAATGAACCAGGTCGATGACCTGTCCCTGCATGCCTCGTTGGGCAAGTCGCCGCTGGCGGTACATACCTCGACCCGCGTCACGTTCGGCGGCAATAGGCGTTCGGCCTCGTGGCCGTCGAGCTTCTGAGCGCGCAGACTGTCGACGATCTTGAAGAACAGCGGCGCGGCGGTACGGATGCCGATAAACGCCGCATTGCTGCTGCCATCGAAGTTGCCGACCCAGACGATCAGCACGTGCTGCCCCAGCACCCCGGCTGTCCAGGCATCGCGAAAACCCCAGGATGTGCCGGTTTTCCATGCAACCGGCGGCACCGCGGACGCCCCCGTATCCGGCCGCGCATTCGTCTTCAGCATTTGCAAGGTGATGAACGCCGCTTCCTCGGACAGCATGCGCTTTGTTTCTGCTGCCGGCTTAACCCCAAGCGGCAGACGCTCGTAGCGCAGCGGCAGCATCTCCCCGCGATTGCCCAGCATCAGATACAGCCGCGCCAGCTCTTCCATCGTCACTTCGCCGCCGCCCAGCGCCAGTGCCAGGCCATAGTGTTTTTCCGACGCCATGCCGGAGATTCCTGCGCTTTTCAGGAATGCATACAGGTTCGGTTGTTTCAATCTGGAGGCAATCGCAACTGCCGGCACATTGCGGCTGCGCACCAGGGCATCCTGTGCGGTAATGGGGCCGACGAACCTGCCGTCGAAATTCTCCGGGCTGAACGGACCAAAAGCAGTCGGCGCATCCTTCAGCACTGTCAAGGGATGCAGCAAACCCTGGTCGAGCGCCAGCCCATAGATGAAAGGTTTCAGGGTCGATCCCGGCGAGCGGCGGGCCTGGGCGCCGTTGACCTGGCCGTCGATAGCGCCATCGAAATAATCCGCCGAACCGACCAGCGCCCGCACCTCGCCGCTTTCACGATCGAGCAAGATGGCGCTGGCATTGCTGACGCCCTGGCCGCGCTGGTTATCGACGAACTGCGTCAGGATACGCTCAAGCGTGGTCTGCTTGCGCAGGTCGAGCGTCGACCACAGCTCACCATCCTTATTCATCCGCAATAGCACATCGGTCATGTGCGGCGCGCGAAATGGCAGGCTGGCAGTCGCTTTCAACTTGATCGGCGCCTGGATTTCCGCCTGATATTTCGCCGCTTCCCTGTGTTGTTTCAACCAGCGCAGCCACAGACGTTCGCGCGCCGTTGCCAGTGCTGCCGGCTGGTTCCGGGGCGGCGACATGCCGCCGCGCTTGCGCGGATTCTGCGGAATCACGGCCAGCGTCAACACCTCCGGCAGAGTCAACTGGCTGGCGCGCTTGTGGAAATAGATCAGGCTGGCCGCACCGACGCCTTCGATGTTACCGCCGTAGGGCGCCAGGTTCAGATAGGCTTCGAGGATCTCGCGCTTGCTGTAACGCGCCTCCAGCCAGAGCGCCGCCAGCAATTGCCGCAACTTGCCGCCGACTGTCTGGCTGCGGATGCGGTACAGGCGCCGCGCCAGTTGCATGGTAATGGTGGACGCGCCCTGGCGCGCGCCGTGGCCGTAGGTGGCGAGGCTCGCGCGCGCCAGCGCCAGCGGATTAACGCCGGCATGCCAGTAAAACCAGCGGTCTTCATACAGCAGCACAGCCTCGACCAGGCGCGGCTCGATCTCGGCGAGCGGCACCCATAAGCGGTATTGCTGATCCGACGCCAGCGCCAGCCGCAGCAATTCGCCATCGCTCGCATACAGCGCGGTTGAACCGGGCACGGCGGCGCGCAAGGAAGGATGCGGCCAGAGGCGCAGGCCAGTCAGTACCGCCAGCAGCAGGCCGGCGGCAATCAGGCAGCGCCTGCGCCGAACCAGCAGCGTCTCCACACGCGGCAGCCATGCCATGTTCATGCTGCCTCCTGATCACTTCCCTTTGGGCGCTGCCACTGTCAGGCTTTGTCCGCCCAGCGAGCGGGCCTGGGTGCTGCGTTCATACATCGCTTCCGCGTAGGCTGGCGGCACAATGAACCGCCCGCTGTTGCTGGCCTTGATGCGATAGGAAATCTCGCTGAAATCCTGGCTGACCGTGCCATAGAACACCACACGGTCTTCACGCACATCGGCATATTCAATATTCCAGTTCGAGCGCGCGCCGGACAGCCCCGCCAGCGCCACACTGGCGGCCTGAGCGGTGTTGCCGGTGCTGCCGGTGCTCCCCTGCGCCGCCCCCTGATCGGGTTCGGACGGCGTATCCAGCACCGGCTCGAAGCCGCCCGGCAGCAAGTCGACCAGCGCCACGCTCGGCACATAATTGCGGTTGACGGCGCGGAATTTCAGCCGCACTGTCACCTCATCGCCGACCTGCACCGAGGTCACCGGTTTGCCGTCGCTGCCGACATATTCCCGCAACACTTCCATGCCGGCACGCAGTTCGGTTTTCGGCGCCGCCTTGTCGAAGCCGGCTTCGGTCACCGCGTAATAGGTGGTGAGATCCGCATCGTTGCCAAAGCGTAGCTTGGCCGTGCCGGCGGCAAAGGGCACGCGCGGCACCAGGTTATCCGGCAGCTTCAGCGGATTGGCCTTGCCGGCGCCATCGATTTCGGCGATCGACAGCTTGCCCATCGCGTCGGCGCCGACCACATTGGCATAGGCGTCGAACGCCAGGATCAGATAGGCGCTCGACAGGGTATTGAAGTGGCCATCGGCAATCGGCTTGACCAGCGCAACCATGACCGCCGGCGGCAAGGCCTTGACCCGCGCCGGAAAATGCCGCGACAGCAGGTACAAAACCTGGGCATCGTGGATCAGCGGATCATAGAAGCGCTCGTAGGCAAACGGACTGCCGCGTTTGAGCTGGCGTTCGACCAGGCGCGCAACTTGGTGATCAATCAGGCCGCTGGCCATACGCTCCTGCTTTTGCAATTGATACGCCGCGGCCAGGTAGGCGGCGGCCAGGTCGGCTTGCCACTCCTTCGGATAGCGCTTTTCCAGGGATTCGCGTATGCCGGTCAGCAAGGGCGTGGTCACCACCATTTGCCGCGTCAGCAGATAGGCGGCGTAGGCACGCACGCGCAAATCCCACAGCGAGTTGCCGGGACTTGCCGCCAGTTGCTGGGCGTAGTCCAAGCCTTTCTGCAGCATGTCAGGCGGGACGCTCTCGCCGCGGTCGCGCGCTTCCAGCAGCAGGTGCAGCGCATAGATCGACACGAATTCATCGCCCTGCACCGAGGCGGCCCACAAGCCGAAGCCGCCCTCGGCGTTCTGCCGGGTGCGCAAGACGCGCAGCGCCTCTTCCAGCGTGCGCGCCGTCGGCAGCTTCGCCTCAGCCTTGCCGAACTCGGGCCGCTTGGCAAGTATCAACGCCGGCATCGCCTGGCTGACCAGTTGCTCGGTGCAATAGTGGGAAAAATTCGCCAGGTAAGTCGACAAGCCATTGGCCAGTATCAGCGGCAGCGGCGACACACCCGCTTCCAGCTTGCGGTATTCGGCAAACATGTCGCGCGTGGTCGGCACGTCGATCGAACCCTTGAAGCTGCCCATGCTGATCTGCGCGTAGCGCGGCACCGCCGGGCGCACCGAGACATCGGTCGACAGGCGGGCGGACTTGCTGCCCATGCTGGAAGTGAAGCTCAGCGTCGCCGAACCGAGCATGGCCGTGGCGCCATCGACCGCCTTCAGCCGGTAAGTCGTCACGCCTTCGCGCATCTCGCCTATTTTCAGGGTCTGGCTCGCGCTGCCGATGACTTGCAGATGCGGCGAGGTCTTCAAGGCCACCGTCACGGCGGCATCCTTGCCGGAATTGGCGACGTTGTTGGCAACGCCGACGCTGACATCGAACTCGTCGCCCGGCGTCACCGCCAGCGGTACATTGGGCGACAAGACGAAATCGCCGCGCACCAGGGTCTTCGCTTCCGCCGTGCCGACGGCGTTTTCGTTGACGGCGACTGCCATCACGCGCATGCTGCCGTTGAAATATTCCGGCACCTGGTAGCTGAATTCCTTCTCGCCATTGACATCGACGATGCCGGACCAGTACACTGCCGGCTTGTCGCGCTTGCGCTTGAATGGATTCAGGTGCTTGCCGAGCGCCCCTTCGGCATCGCCGCCGGGCGCGCTGGCCGCCATCAGTTTCTTGAACTCCGGCAGGATCAGATCGAGAATTTGCGACGTCCGCACTTCCAGCATGCGCTTCTGGAAGAACATGCTCAAGGGGTCGGCCATCTGGTAGCGCGCCACTTGCAGGATGCCTTCATCCACTGCAAACACTACCACCCGGGTCGGCTGTGCTGCGGCCAGTTTCATCTTCAGCGCCTGGCCAGGCTTGACAAGATCGGGCGTCGTCAAGCTCAGCTTGTTGGTGCGCGCCGCCAGGCTGGTGGCAAACGGCGCCACGCCATAGCTGAGCGGGCTCATGAAGATTTCGTCGGAGGCCGGATCGCGGATGAATTGCACGCTGATGTAGCCATTGCCTTCGAAATCCCTGGGCAGCCTGATCTTCTGCACCGAAGCCAGGGTATCTGCCTTGAACCACTGGTGCGCGAAGACCTTGTCGCGTTCGATGGTGATCAGGCCGGCGCCGGCATACGGCGCCTTGATGCTGATCTCGATCTCGTCGCCCGGCGCGTAGTCTTTCCGGTTCAGGGTCAGTTGCAGTTCGGCGTTGCGCTCCAGGCTGCGCGTGACATTGCCTTTGCCGGCAACCGCGTACTCGATGCGGTTGAATTCCAGTCCTTGCGCATCGCGTATCACGTAGGCGAAATTGCCAGGCGTATCGGTTTCCAGTTGCAGCTTGTACCCCGCGGCGGGAATCGCCAGCGGCGACGTCTTCAGCAGGATTTCCTTCTTGCGCGATTCGTACTTGTAGGTGCCGTTTTCCTGCCTGGTCAGCACCGAAACATACCTGCGTTCGAGCAGTTGCAGGGTCAGCCCGGCGACCGCGCTTGCCTGCGCCTTGGGATTGATACCGATGATCGACACGCTGCGCCTGGACGCGCGCGAGACGAAATCGAGCGCGCCATCGGCCTTGAAGCCGACCAGATGCGGCAATTCGGACACCAGCACCGCGGCCTCGGCCGCAACACCGCGCCCGCCTTGCGCCTCGAATACGCGCGCGAGAAAATGCAGGCGGTAGGTGGCCTTGGCGTATTTTTCCAGGCCGAGTTTGAATTCGGCATCGCCCTTGTCGTTGGTAGTCTGCTCGCCGGGCTTTTCGGTATAGCCTTCCTTTGCCCGCTGCGGGTCGTAGAACTTGTAATCCGGGTAGGCCCGGAACGCCGGAAAGGCCGGACTGAGCCGGATCTCCGCTGTCACCCGGCGGTTTTCCGCCGGCGTGCCGAACAGATTCTGGGCATTGACCAGCGCTTTCAATTCCTGCGGATGGACCCAGCCCTCGGTGGCGTCGGCGGAGAAACGCGCCGTCACCTTCATGCGGTCGGGCTGGAATTCCTGCACCTTGACGCTGGTCGAACCGATCTGCGCGCCGGCCCGGCCATCCTTCACCAGATACAGGTTGATGTTGTAAGTGCCGGTCGGCGAACTTTCCTGGGTCGCATAGGACACTTCCATGAAACCGCCCGGCGCCAGCCGGGTTTTTTCGCGCTTGACCGTCAGGCCGCGCGCATCCAGCACTTCCACTTCCAGCGGCAAGCCGGCGATGCTGGTGGCCCAGTTGGCCGGCTTGACGACCATGCCGATGTTGAAGGTGTCGCCCGGCCGGTAAATGCCGCGGTCGCTGAACAGATAGGCCGACAGTTGGTCAGCCACCGCCGCATTCTTGGCGCCGCCGACATCGAAACGCGACATGTCGAGACCGCGATCCGATTTATTCAAGGGCATGAAGCTCAGGTCGCCGCCCTTCTTCACGAGAATCATCAAGGGCGTGCGCTCCCGAGACAGACCGCTGATCCCGGCAAAATGGGCGCGGCCACTGGCGTCGGTGGCTTGCGAAAACAGCGTCAAGCCATTCTTGCCGATGATCTCGACGGTGGCACCATCCACGGGCTTGCCGGTATGGATCGATTGCACGAAGATATCCTGCGAACCGTCCATCGATTTCTTGACCAGGATGCCGAGATCGGTCACCAGCACCAGGCGCTTGTCGGCCATGCTGTGCGGATCGACCTGGCCGTCGCCGTCGTTGCAGCCTTCGCCGCACTCCCTTTCTTCGCTACCCGCTTCTGCTTCGACAGGCGCTTCGCCTGGCTGGCGCGCCGACTTTTCCTTGAGTCGCGCCTCCTTCGCTTCCTGCTTCGGATCGTATCCGCTGACGCTCAACAGGAACACACCGCGCCGTTCGGCGCCATCGCCTTTCAGGTATTCACCGAGATCGACGGCTTCGTAGTGGGCGCGGCCCGGCTGCAAATCCGGCAGCGGCAGCTTGCGTTCGAATCGCTCGATCAGGTTTTCCGGCCCGAAGCGTTCATAGAAGGATGGATTGGCGAACTCGCCGCCCGACTGCGACACCAGGTGCTGCAACTGTCCTGGCAGCACGCGGCCGATCTCGATCTTCATGCCCGGCAGGTCGCGCGCCAGCACCGCGACTTTCTTTTCGCCGCTCACGGCAAGCAATGCGCCCTGGCTGAGAATCTTGAGTTCGGACGGGAATTTCGGCACTTGCACGACGCTGACCTGGCTCTTGCCGAGGATGTAGCCGCCGAAGGAGCGCAGGCCCTTCTCGACTTGCACGAACAGGAACGCGCCGACATCGGCCTGGTACTTGAAGCTGTGGGTCTGGGTGTACTCATGCTCGGCGGGAATCGCCTCCAGTACCTGGCGCGTGGCCAGTTTCAAGATGGCCGGCGTGACTTCACTCTCGCTCCAGGCATGCGGAGCATCCTCGTCGCGCTCTTCCGCTTTGGTATTCGGATGGAATTTCGGCAGCACCCATACCGACAAGGCCTTTTGCATTTCCGCTTCATGTACGGTCGCCGAGGTTTCCAGCAGCAGCACCTGTTCCGGCTCGTTGCGGTCGTTGTTGGCCACTTGCGGCGTCACCTGATTGACGGCCAGGCTGTGCAGGCCCGGCACCCGTACTGCACCGGTCAACTCGCTCTCCAGCGCATTGCCGCCGCGCGCCGATGTCAGTCCTTTCGCCAGCGTGAAATGCAGGCTCGTGCTGTCCTTCGGGATCGGTAGCGGCGCCGAGCGGATATAGGCATTGAGCTTCAGCTTGTCGTAGCTGATGGTGAATTTCGTGGTTTCCTTGCCGATGCCGAGTACACCGCCGGATTGCTCCGCAAGCTTGAGTTCGATGCGCGGTTCAAGCTCGGCCGGATTGACCGGATGGGAGAAACCCAGCTGGAAGATGCCCTGCTTGAGCGCCGGGTTGAGCGGATCCTGGTAAAACTCGGCGCTGGCGACTTTGGCGGTGAAAGCCGCGGTGCGGAAGGTGGTGTCGTATTGCGCCAGCCGCACTGCGGGGTTGAACAGGGACCGCGCGAATTCCAGCTTGTATTCGGCGCCGACGGCCCAGTCGTCTTTCGGCGTCAGTGACAGAGTCTTGTCGTCATCCCAGTGCCAGGTGCCGGCGAGCGCCGGACTGACCGTGATGCCGGCGCTGACATCCTTGCCCACGCCCGCCAGCGGCGCCACGGAATGGTCGAACGTGATTACCAGAGGCTTGGGTTTACGGGCGGCTTCCTCTTCCGCCTCGATTTCGGTGCGTGCCGGTTCGGCGGCCTCGAACGTCACTTCCACCGGCTTGGGCTGCGCCTGCCACCATTGGTAGCCGTACCACCCGGCGCCGCCCAGTATGGCGAGAATGGCGAGCAGCGCCAAGGATTTGCGCGGATGGGCCTTGATCCGGCTGCCGAGGCCATTCGCCGCAAAGCCGCATTTGTCGGCGGTCCAGCGCATCCATGCCGGCGCCTGCCAGTGGAATCGGCCGAACAGGCCCGTCGCCAGCCATTTGAACGGCCGCCATACCAGGCGCCACAACAGGTTCCACAACCCGCCGATCAGGGCACCGAGCTTCCTGAAGACAGAAATGACGGCGTTTTGCGCGACTGGTTCCTGCCCGGCACCGGTATTGCCCATGGCTGCTCCATTATTTGTATTTTTAACAAAATTCTTGGAAGCTTAACTTATTGACGGGAAATATTTGGTGGTTTTTTGAGACGGGCGATGCAATTTTTTTCATGGCCCGCCAGTTTCAGAGATTCAGGCGTATCCATTGCGCCAGGCGCGCCTCGTCCAGCGCCCCGGCAGCGGCGGCCTGGATCATTTGCGCAGCGTCCAGCGGCGCGGCGCCCAGTTGCCAGCCATTCACGTACAGGAACAAGCCCATGGCCAGCAAGGCGGCGCGCTCGTTACCGTCATTGAAGGGCGCATGCCGCAGGATGCCTGTCGCATAGCAGGCGGCCAGGTCGGCCACATCCATTTCGCCGCTAGCCTGAGCGCCAGCGGTGCCGCCCATGCCATCCATGCCATCCATGCCGTCCATGTCCCTTTCGGCCGCCATCAGCATGGGCCAGCACAAGGCGGCATCCAGCATCTGGCCGTCGCGAACGCCGGCAGTGCCGCCATAAGCCTTCAGCGCTTCATGGTGCAGCAGGACCAGCACTGCGGGATCGATCGAATGGCAATTCATCTGGCGAGCGCCCGGAATGCCGCGTGAAAGTCGCGCATGAATTCATGCCCGGCGTGCAATTGCTCAACCGTTGCGGGATCGGCGGAAAACAGCCCCGGTCCTTCCAGCGACGCCGCCAGTTCGGCGCCGCCCGGCCCACAGGACAGATACACCGTATCGCCTTCCTGCAGAGCGTACTGGCCGAGGACGTCCGGCGGCAGGACGATGGCCAGCTGCGAGCCGATTCGCGTAAGCCTGAGCGCGTGCATGTGCCCTCCCCCGATATAGACAATAGACAAGGCAATCCTAACCAAGAAGTCGGCAATTGCATAGCCCATAAAAAAACCCGCCGCGATCGACCAGTGACCGGGCGGGCTGACAGTAAGGTCAGTCAGTGGCGTGACTTATGCCATTGCTTCGTACAGCGGCAAGGTCAGGAATTCCGGATATTCCGGCGTCAGCGACATGCGGTCGAAGATTTCCGCAGCCTGGTCGTAGGTCGCGGTGTTTTCGCCTTGTCCCGTGACAGTCGCTTTCACCTTGGCCAGCTCTTCGGCGATCATCACGCGCACCATTTCGACCGTGACCTTGCGGCCGTCGTCGAGAATGCCCTTCGGCGACACCACCCATTGCCACACTTGCGAGCGGCTGATTTCAGCGGTGGCGGCATCTTCCATCAGGTTATGGATGGGCACGCAACCATTGCCGGCCAGCCAGCTGCCGAGGTAATGGATGCCGACATTGATATTGTTGCGCAAGCCGGCTTCGGTAATCGGCTGTTCCGGCTGGAAGTTGAGGAAGTCCTTGGCGCCGAAGTTTTCATCGCGCTGTTTTTCCCACTGGTTCGGACGGTCGCCCAGCACTTTCTGGAACTCTTCGGCAGCGATGGAGACGAGGCCCGGGTGTGCCACCCAGCCGCCGTCGAAGCCATCGTTGGCGTCGCGGGTCTTGTCGTGACGGATGCCGGCCAGCGCCTTCTCATTGGCGACCGGGTCGTTCTTGATCGGGATCAGGGCCGACATGCCGCCCATGGCCGGCGCGCCGCGCTTGTGGCAAGCCTTGACCAGCGCCAGCGCGTAGGAACGCATGAACGGCACTTCCATGGTAATGGCGCCGCGCTGGGCTAGGCAGAAGTCCTTGTTCTTCTTGAACTTCTTGATGCAGCTGAAGATATAGTCCCAACGGCCGGCGTTCAGGCCGGAAGAATGGTTGCGCAGTTCGTACAGGATTTCTTCCATCTCGAAGGTGGCGAGAATGGTTTCGACCAGCACGGTCGCCTTGATGGTGCCTTGCGGCAGACCGATGTGGTCTTGCGCCATCACGAAGATATCGTTCCACAGGCGCGCTTCCAGATGGCTTTCCATCTTCGGCAGGTAGTAGAACGGGCCGGCGCCGCGAGCGACCTGTTCCTTGGCGTTGTGGAAGAACACCAGGGCGAAGTCGAAGATGCCGCCGGCAACGCGCTGACCATCGACGGTCACATGCTTTTCATCGAGGTGCCAGCCGCGCGGACGGATCTGCAGGGTGGCGACCTTGTCGTTGAGCTTGTATTCCTTGCCGGCTTCGTTCTTGAAGGAGAGTTCGCGGCGAATCGCCTGGTACAGGTTGACCTGGCCCTGGATCTGGTTGTGCCAGTTCGGCGAGTTCGAATCCTCGAAGTCAGTCATGTAGGAATCAGCGCCGGAATTGAAGGCGTTGATGATCATCTTGGCTTCCACCGGACCGGTGATTTCGGTGCGGCGGCGCTCCAGTGCCTTGGGCAGCGGCGCGATCTTCCAGTCGCCTTCGCGGATGGCCTTGGTTTCCGGCAGGAAGTCGGGCATTTCGCCGGCATCGATGCGGGCCTGGCGGGCGACACGTGCGGCCAGCAATTCCTGGCGGCGGCCTTCGAAGGCGCGATGCAGCTTGGTGACCAGGGCCAGGGCTTCGGGTGTCAGGATGCTTTCGTAAGCGGGTTTGATGTCGCCGGTAATTTGCATGCCAGCCGGGAGTTTCAGTGCCATCTAGTTCTCCTGAAAAGTGCGTTGGTACGACTTGTTTTTAATACGTCTTGAAGAAATAAAATCCGGTCAGACAAAAACCGACCGCGATGATGAAGCGGCGCAGCCATTGCGCCGGAATTCTACGCGCGAAGCGCGCGCCAAGATAACCACCCAGGATCGCCGTGGCGGCCATCAACAAGGTATAGGGCCAATCGACCGCACCGGCGATGACGAAGGTCAGTACCGTCACGCTGTAAATGACGGCGGACAGCAGGTTCTTGATGGCATTGATTTCATGCACATCGTCATGCCCGGCGATCGCCAGGCTGGCCAGCATCAGGATGCCCATGCCGGCGCCGAAAAAACCGCCATACACCGACACCACGGCATGTCCGCCCAGGGCGCCGACGCTGTTGCGCGGCTGCCCCGCCTGGGCACCGCGTAGCCAGCCGGAAATTTTGCCGGAAAAGGCGAACAGCAAGGTAGCAAACAGCAACAGCCAGGGGATCAGCCTAGAAAAGGTGGCATCCTGGATGTTCAGCAAGAGCAGGCCGCCCGCGGCGCCGCCGATCAGCGATACGATCCCCAGCGGAATCAGATAGCGCTTGTAGCGCGCCAGCTCTTCCCGGTAGGCCCAGGCGCCCGAGAGGCTGGCCGGCCACAGCGCCACCGAATTGCTGGCGTTCGCCACCACCGGCGGCACGCCCACCGCCAGCAAGGCCGGGAAAGAAAAGAAGGTGCCGCCGCCGGCGACGGAATTCATCGCGCCGGCGCAGAATGCCGCGAGTCCCACCAGAGTGATTTGCCAGAGTTCCATGTGCCGAATGCTTGCGTTTCCGATGGCTTCCAGTATATTCACTATTTATACATATAAACATGCATAATAATCACTTTATCTTTGCGTTTAAGTTAAAGATGGTTTTTCCGTAATCTGTCACAGCCAATGGACCATTTCAAGCAGATTTCCACCTTTGTCGAAGTAATTGCCAGGGGCAGCCTGTCCGCTGCCGCGCGTACCGAGGGCATTGCGCCGGCGATGGTCAGCCGCCGCCTGGATGCCCTGGAAGAACGGCTCGGCGTCAAATTGCTGCAACGCTCGACGCGACAGCTGGCACTGACCGACGAAGGCACGGCGTTCCTGGAGGATTGCCAGCGTATCCTGGCCGACCTGGAAAACGCCGAAGCTGCCGTGTCCGAGCGCAGCGCCCGCGCCAGCGGCCATTTGACGATATCGGCGCCGGCCGGCTTCGGCCGCTGGCACGTCGCCCCGCTGGTGCCGTCCTTCCTCGCCGAACACCGCGACGTGACGATCACGCTGAGCCTGAGCGATCGCGTGGTTGACCTGATCGGCGAAGGGATCGATGTGGCGATCCGCATCGCTGCCATGAATGATTCCAGCCTGGTCGGCGTCAAGCTGGCCGACAATCAGCGTGTGGTCGTAGCTGCGCCCGACTACATCAGGCGCCATGGCGCGCCGCAATCCCTGGCGGAGCTGGCGCGGCACAACTGTCTGGCGATCAGCAGCGACGGCAGCCAGCGCGGCTGGACCTTTCGCCAGAACGGCAAGAACGTGATTTTGAAAGTTGCCGGCAACATGGAATGCAACGATGGCGAAGTACTGCACCATTGGGCGCTGGCCGGCAAGGGCCTGGCCTGGCGCTCGATGTGGGAAGTCGGCAGCGAAATTGCCTCCGGCCAACTAGTCACCGTGCTGGATGACCATGCCGCGCCCGGCAACGATATCCATGCGGTGTTCGCCCAGCGCCGCCATTTGCCCTTGCGCATCCGAGTGTTCGTCGACTTCCTGCGGCGGGCGTATGCCGCGCCGGAATACTGGCGCAAGCCCTGACGCCCTGATCCGGCGCACGGCATAAAAAAATCCCCGGCGTACCGGGGATTTTTTGTCCTGCCTGAAACAGCTTAAGCAGCTTGGATGTTCGAAGCTTGCTTGCCTTTCGGGCCGGTGGTGACTTCGAAAGTCACGCGCTGGTTTTCTTTCAGGGTCTTGAAGCCATTGCCCTGAATTGCGGAGAAGTGTGCGAACAGATCTTCGCCGCCTTCGTCCGGGGTGATAAAGCCAAAACCCTTAGCGTCATTGAACCACTTAACAATACCAGTTGCCATTTCATTTCCTTTTTTACAATTAAATTGGGCGTGAGCCCGGTTGTCATCGTTTGAAGCAAGAAGGAATGACAGACTGATACTGCACCACTAACTCGAATCGCAACGACCGGCGCATTATACTCAAAAAACATCCATCGAATCCGGGTTTGTTTCAAACGTGTTGCGTCCGGCCGATTTTGCCCGGTAAAGAGCCTCATCGGCACGGCCCAGCAATGCTGCTGCATCCTCCTCCTCCTGCTGCCTGACGGCCACCCCGATGCTGGTGGTAACCCTACGCTGGCGGCCACAGACATCAAACGGCCGCTCCATGGCGACGATGATTTTTTGCGCCACCGCCTGCGCTTCTTCCGCTGCGCCAAGGCCTTCGAGGACAATCACGAATTCATCGCCCGCCAGGCGCGCCACCGTATCGGTGTCGCGCACGCAGGCCTGCAGGCGCTCGGCGAATTCGCGCAAGACATCGTCGCCGCCCTGGTGGCCGCAGCTATCGTTGATTTCCTTGAAGTGGTCGATATCGAGGAACAGCAGCGCCATCAGCGTGCCGTAGCGGCGGCTGTAGCGTACGGCATCGGCGCAGCGCTCCTCGAACTGGATACGGTTGGCAATGCCGGTCAGCGCATCGACCCGCACCAGCTGGCGCAATTGCGTCTCGACCTGCTTGAGCGCGGTGATGTCTTCGACCAGGCCGAAATAACCGGCAACGGCGCCGTGCGGGTCGGTGTCGGGAATATAGCTGACCCGCTCGTAGCGCACACCGTCGTCGCAGCGGACGGTACGCTCGAACAACATGGGCGTACCAGACAATGCCTGACGAACATAGTCTCTGCTCTGGGCATAGACTTCCGGCCCCAGGACCTCACTGACCAGCATGCCCACCAGCTCTTCGTGCAGAATGCCGTAGGATTCTTCGTAACGCCGGTTGGCAAAGGCGACCCGCTCGTCGACAGTGACATAGGCCACCAGCGCCGGGATATTGTCGGTGATCAGGCGCAGGCGCTGCTCGCTCTTGATCAGCGCGAGCTCATTGGCACGGCGCTCGGTAATGTCTTCCACACTGCCGACATAGCCGACGGCCTTGCCAGCCAACAGCACCGGTACCACTTTCAGCGCAACCCACAGAAAATCATCCTCAGCGCACCGCAGCCGACAGATGCCGGTATAGGGAGGATCCTGCTGCGCATTCCAGCTGGCCAGCGCTGCCAGCAGACGCGCGCGATCCTGCGGGTGCAGGCAGCGCCGCCAGGCCTTGCTGCGCAGGGCGGACAAGGGAAGCCCGACCATGCGTTCCATGGTGCGGTTGGCATAGCTGCAATCGCCGTCCAGACTGGTATAGATCAGTCCCAGCGGAGAGGCATCGTTGACGGCTTGCAATTGCGCCTGCCTGGTGCGCGGCCCCGCCTTGCTGCGCAAGGCAGCCGGCAACAGGCCGAACAAAAATGCAAAAATACCAACAAGGCTGACGGCCATGGACTTCAAGCTGAGTACAGATAGCAAGTTGAAGCGGCCATCGATATGCATAAAGCCCAAACCTGATAAATTCCAAATTACGGCTATACACGTCGCTCTCGTCAGACTGTAAAAACCAAATCTTGTCGATGAAAGGCAATGCACTTGCCGCGCCGGATAATAAAAAGTACAAAGGAATTTGCTTGCCTGAATACAACAAACAAGTCGATTCCATCTACTGCGAAAAGTTCATTATCTGGCAGGAGGGAATGTTTGATATGCGGATTATCAATACCCGAGATTGCGGTAGGGTGATGTGTTACGCTTAACAAGATATTGATTTGTCTCAAAATATGCGACAAAACTCCCTGCAATTCCTTAAAACCGCTCGACCAAAATTGGGCAGATCACTGTTGCGCACGTTCGAGAAACGCCATGTTACCCATCAGTAAATTTACCGCCGTGACCGCTGCCTCCTACTTGCTGGCGGCGCTGGCGCTGTGGGGAGTGATGCATTTTGGTTTGCTGGCATCGCTGTTTGCCGGCTTGCTGGTTTTTGCGCTGGTGCATTTACTGGCGCCTTTGCTGGCCAAAAAGTTCAGCAGTGCGCGCGCCCGCCTGTTGGCGGTGGCGGCCTTGTCCGTCGTGACGGTGAGCCTGCTGACCCTGGCGATCTGGGGCACGGCAGCGTTTTTCAACAGCGACGCCGGCAGCGTCGAGACCCTGCTGCAAAAGATGGCGGACATCCTTGAAGCTTCGCGCAACCAGATCCCGCCCTGGCTGGCCGGGCACTTGCCAGACAATGTCCATGCGTTGCGTGAAATGCTGACCGCCTGGTTGCGCCAGCACGCCACCGAAGCCCGCCTGGCGGGCCAGGAAGCCGGCCGTACTGCTGCCCATGTCCTGCTCGGCATGATCATCGGCGCCATGGTGGCCCTGCACGACAGCACCGAAGCGCACGCCTCGCGCCCGCTGGCGCTGGCCCTGCGCGAGCGGGCGCTGGCCTTGAGCGCCGCCTTCCGGCAAATCGTCTTCGCCCAGGTGCGTATTGCCGCCATCAATGCGTTGCTGACGGCCGCCTATATTTTCATTGTACTGCCGCTGGCCGGCGTGCACCTGCCGCTGGCCAAGAGCATCGTCGCCATCACCTTCTTCGCCGGCCTCTTGCCGGTGGTGGGCAACCTGGTATCCAACACCGTGCTGGTGATCGCCGGGCTATCGCATTCGCTGCAAATCGCCGTCGGCTCGCTGCTGTTCATGGTGGTGCTCCACAAGCTGGAATATTTCCTGAATGCGAAAATCATCGGTCAGCAAATCAAGGCGCGCCCATGGGAATTACTGATCGCCATGCTGGTCATGGAAGCGATATTCGGCTTGCCCGGGGTGGTTGCCGGGCCAGTGTATTACGCCTACCTGAAGCAGGAGCTGGTGGCGCGCGGGTTGATTTGAGCCAATAAAAAAATGGGTCGACGCTTGCCGCGTCAACCCACCAAATTACCACTTTACTCCCCAGGAGACCAAACTACCTTGCAATATCAAGCGGCGACGATCTGCTCCAGATCGATGCCTAGTTGTTTGAGACGGTACTCCAGCGCATCGGCGGTGACGCCGAAATGGCTGGCCATGCCACTGAATGCCAGGCCCTTCCTTGCCAGCTGGCGCACGGCCAGATCCGGCATCAGCAGCGAAGCCGCGAACGCATCGGCAAAGACTTCCAGTGCGCCATCGTCAATGCCGCCCTGACGCAGGCGGAATTCCACGTATTTGTAGCATTCGGCATGCCGGTTCATCTGGCCGGCATAATAGCCAAGCTTTTGCGCGCAATTGAAGCGCTTGCGATCGGCGCTGTCACACTGGTTCAGCATGACCACCGGCGCCTTGCCGGCATCCTTGATCAAGCCACCGAGGATGTTTTCCGGCAGCTCCGCTTCGAGCACGGCGATGCCCATCTGGGTGGCAATCGCGGTCGGATCGACCGGAAAGCCGCGACCGCGCCAGACCGAATCGAGGATCTGGTAAGCAGATTTTTTTGCATCCAGATGGATAGAAGCATGATTCATGGGCTTTTTCTCCTGCGGGGAATGGCTTGGTGGCAACGGCGAAAGAATGATAATTTGTTTCTCTGTATCAACATACTAGGAACTTTATTTCCACATGTCAACATTCATTTGTATATTGTTTGCACACTGCGACCAATGGGTTTTGCCCGTAAAATGGCCATGAAAACAAGTCATTCGATGCCATTCGGTGCGTATTTCGCCCCCCTCATCGCCTGATGCGCTGGCCTTGGCATGAACATCCTGGAAACTTGGCCGCTGATTTTGCTGTCTATTAAGCACGCTGCCGGTTGCGCGGCGGTTCTCTGGCTGACGGGCTCCGTCCTGTCACAGCAACCCACCTACTTAAAATAAAGGAATCCTCCATGAAAAAACTGACGCTCATCGCAGTCGCGGTCGCCATCGCTGTTTCCGGCTGCGCCGACATGTCACCGACCCAGCGCGGCACCGCCCAGGGGGCCGGCCTCGGCGCTCTGGGCGGTGCCGTCATCGGCGCGATGGCCGGCGACAGGAAGGATGCCGCTACTGGTGCGGTCATTGGCGCCGCCGCTGGCGCCATCGCCGGCAATGTCTGGTCCAAGCGCATGGAATCGCAGAAGCGTGCCATGGAAGAAGCCACCCAGGGCACCGGCGTGCAGGTCACCCAGACCGCCGACAACCGCCTGAAGCTGGAAATCCCGAGCGATATCTCCTTCGACACCAACCGCGCCGACATCAAGCCCAACTTCCGCCCCGTGCTCGACCGCTTCGCCACCAGCCTGAACGAAAATCCCGTCACCAACGTCACCATCATCGGCCATACCGACAGTACCGGCAGCGATGCCATCAACGATCCGCTGTCGCGCAACCGCGCCGCCAACGCGCGCGACTACCTGAGTGCGCGTGGCGTGTCGTCGGCGCGCTTCACGGTGGAAGGCCGCGGCTCCCGGCAACCGGTCGCGGACAACGCCACCGTGGCGGGACGGGCGCAAAACCGGCGTGTGGAAATTTTCGTGGCGGAGCCGGCGCCGCAGACACAAGCACCGGCAAGATAAGCCCGCCACCGGCCAAACCGCCGGCGACCTGGCCGGCGGCCGCATCCAGGCATGCCGGCCCACATCCAGGTCAGCCTTGGCTACCTAGCCGGCCAGGGCTTGCCACGGCTGGCTCTGGCGCCAGGCCCGCCGCCATTCGGACGGCAGCACCAGGCACAGGGCGCCGATGTCGGCCACCAGCGCCCCCAGCGCGGCAGGCTTGAGTTCAACGCCGGCGGTCAGGGCCGGCAAACGGGAGGCGATTTCATGGCGCACCAGCGCTTCCAGCCAGTCGCCATGATGCATCCAGACACTGCCGCCGATGACGAAGACCCGGGTGTCGAGCGTGGCCGCAAGGTTGTACAGGGCCTTGCCGAACCAGTGCGCCGCCTGCTCCACCAGGAGCCGTTCGGCCGCGACACCCTGCCGCGCCGCAGCGAAGATGGCGGCGGCACCCTGCCCGCCGCGCAGGCCGAGGTTGCGTCCGGAAACCAGCGCTTCGACATCGCCACGGTTGCCGCAACCGCATAGCGCATCGGATTGTCCGGACAGCAGCATGTGGCCGGCATGACCGGCATTGCCGTGCTTGCCCAGCAGGATATGACCGTCGACGCACAGGCCGAAGCCGATGCCGGTGCTCCAGGTGACGTACACGCAATCGGCTTCCTCCTGCAAGGCGCCGAAGCTGCGCTCGCCGGTCAGGGCGGCGATGCAGTCGTTGCGGATCACCACGTCGGCAAAGCGTTCACGCAATACCGCTTCCAGCGGAATGCGGGTCCAGTCGTTGGGCAGGTCGGCGGCGCCGGAGAGACCGCCGCACAGGTTGGGAGTGACCAGCGCGATACTGCCGCCGGCAGCGACGAAGGGGCCACAGGAACTGACGCCGAGCCGGGCGATGCGGCGTGCGTCGATGCCGGCGTGCGCGCAAGCCTGCTCCAGCAAGGCGATTGCCTGCTCGCCGACTGCCCGTTCGCTGCCACTGCGCGCCGTCGGCGCCACCACCCGCGCCAGCGGACCGGAAACATTTGCCACCGTGGCGGCCAGTTTGGTGCCGCCGATATCGAGTGCGCCGAGATAAATGGGTGCCATGGCGTCAGTATGCCGCATCCCAGTGAATACTCAAGCGCATGGCGCACTGGATCAGCCCAACCATGCTGTACGTCTGTGGAAAATTGCCCCACAGCTCCCCGGTTTCCGGCGCCACGTCTTCCGACAACAGGCCAAGATGGTTGCGGTGCGCCAGCACTTTCTCGAAGAGTTCGCGAGCCCGCTCCTTCTGCCCGATGTGCGCCAGCGCCAGGATCCACCACTCGGTGCAGACCAGGAAAGCCGTCTCGGGCAAGCCAAAATCGTCTTCCTCGTCGTAGCGCAACAGGAAGTCGCCGCGCCGCAGGTGCCGCTCGATCGCCGTCACCGTACCAGCCAGACGGGGATCGTCCGCCGCCAGGAAATTGAATTCCCCCATGAGAAGCAGGCTGGCATCGAGGCGGTCGCCGCCAAAGGTGGACACGAAGCTGTTCATGTCGGCGTTCCATGCCTTGTCGCAAATCTCGCGATGGATGATGCCGGCATGCTCGCGCCAGTACGCGGCGCGCTGCGGCAGGCCCAGATGGCCGGCGATCGAGGCCAGGCGGTCACAAGCGGCCCAGCACATGATGCTGGAAAAGGTGTGCACGCGCTGGGTGCCGCGCAATTCCCAGATGCCGGCGTCGGGCACATTGTAATAGCGGATCGCCTGCTCGCCCAGGCGCTCCATGTCCTGAAAGATCGCCTGGTCGGCCGGGCGCTCCAGGCGGGCGTCGAAAAACGCCTGGCTGCTGGCGAGGATCGCAGCGCCGAAAACGTCGTTCTGCACCTGGCGATAGGCCAGGTTGCCCACCCGCACCGGACCCATGCCGCGATAGCCGGCCAGACCGGGCGCGACGTTTTCCTCCAGGGCGATCTGGCGGCGGATGCCATAGACCGGCTGCAACGGCACGTCACGGGTGTCGGCGATGATGTTGAGGATATAGCCCAGATAGTGTTCCATGGTGCGTGTCACGCCCAGGCGATTGAGCACATGGACGACGAAATAGGCGTCGCGCAGCCAGCAGAAGCGGTAATCCCAGTTGCGCGTACTGTGGGGCGCTTCCGGGATCGAGGTGGTCATGGCGGCGATCACGGCGCCGGTATCCTCGAACACGTTCAGCTTCAGGGTGACGGCTGCGCGGATCACCACATCCTGCCATTCGAACGGAATGGCCAGGCTGCGCACCCAGTCGGCCCAGTAGGCGCGCGTACTTTCGTAGAAGGATCGGCCGACTTCGTGCGGCGAGCCGTTGAGCGTCTCGTCCGGCCCCATCAGCAGGGTGAGGCTGTCGTGCAGGAAGAAAGGACGCTCGTCGATGACCGCCGACACCGAGGCATCGGTGGTCAGGCGCATCGACTGCGCGCCGCCGGAGAAGGAAATATGGTGCGCGCCGCAACGGGTCTCGGCACGGTGCCGGCCATATTCGACGGCAGGGCGAATCTGCAAGGCAATGCGCGGCCGGCCCGCCACCTTGCGGATGATGCGCACCAGCATTGCTGGTGAAAACATGCGCCCGAACATATAAAAGCGCGGCGCGAAGTCGATCACCTCGATCGCATTGCCCTGGCCATCGGCGATTCGCGTCAACAGGATCGCCGTATTGCGCTCGTAGCGCTGCTCGACCGGCTGGCCGCCCTCCAGAAGGACGCCGATCATGCCATCGCGGGGTTCCCGCCCGGCCGGCTGCAGCAAGGCGCAGCACAGCGGATCACTATCGAAATAGGGATAGCACCACCAGACGATGGCGGCGTTCCGGTCGATCAGAGCGCTGGTGCGGCAATTGCCGATCAAGCCCAAATCCAGGTTGCTCATGCAGCTCCTTTTAATTTAGAGGCCATGCGCATGGCCGGGGCCGGCCAGTTGGGCCGCCTTGGCCGTTTCCAGATGGCGCAGCCGGCTGGTCAGTTCATCGAGCAAACGGCCGATATCGGCATGCCGGGCAATACAGAATTCCGCGGCGCTGCCGTCGATGCATTCCACCCGCACCGAGAGCAGCCCGGCGCGGCGCAGTCGAAACACGGCTTCGTCAGTGACATCGTCGCCGACGTAAATGGCGCCGGGTGCGCCGCTTCGACGCAGCAATTCGCGCAGCGCGCTGCCCTTGTCAGCCACGCCCGGCGGCAGCAGGTTGAGGACGCACTTGCCGCCGACCATGCGTGGCGTCGGCGCCAGTTGCGCCGCCAGCGCCGTCAGCCAGGCAAGGCTGGCGGCGTGATCGGGCGCGCCACGGTAATGCAGCGACAGCGAATAGTGCTTGTCTTCGATCAGGATGCCGGTGCCGCGCACCGGCTCTTGCGCCAGCCAGCGTTCCAGCTGCGCGCGCCAGGCCCGGCACAACGCCGCATGGGCGGCCAGCTCGGCTTCGTCGGCCATGCCTTCCAGGCCATGGTTGCCCACCACATAAGGCGGATCGAACCCCAGGCGCGCGCGGATATCGGCCAGGGACCGTCCGCTCAGGATCGCGATCGGCGTCAGCGACGACAGGCTCAGCAGGCGTTGCAGCACGTCTGGCGGCATGCGGGCATGGCCAGGTTCGCTGGTGATCGGCGCCAGGGTGCCGTCGAAATCGAAGGCGCACAGCACGCCGGGCTGCACAATGCTGTCCAGGCGCGCGCGACCGGCGGCGGAAAACAGCGATTGCATCGTCACACCACCCGGCGCAGCGAGGCGCGGCTATGCGAATGGATTTTCGTCATGATGCGCTCGCGCTGGCGCAGGCGTGCGGCGTCCAGCAGCATGCGTCCGGCCCAGCGGTAGACATTGAAATCCTTGACCAGCGAGCGCATGCTGCGCATGCGCTCGCGCTGTTCGATCTCCGGCATGGTCAGCGCCCGGTACAGGGCTTCGGCGCTTTGCTCGATATGGTAGGGGTTGACCATCAGGGCTTCGTGCAATTCCCGCGCGGCGCCGGTGAATTGGGACAGCACCAGCACGCCGCGCTCGTCGTCGCGCGCGGCAATGAATTCCTTGGCCACCAGGTTCATGCCGTCGTGCAGGCTGGTGACCACGCAGACATCGGCAGCGCGGTACAGGCGATTGACCTCTTCGGCATTGTGATGCGCAATCCGCAGGATGATCGGCACATATACGCCGCTGCCGAAGCGCCGGTTGATGCGTTGCGCCAGGCTGCGCACGCGCGCCTCGAAATTCTGGTATTCATCCAGCGAGGAACGGCTCGGCGCGGCGATCTGCAACAGCGTAAACTTGCCGACCAGGGCCGGGTAATCTTCCAGCATGCGCTCGACCGCCTGGAAGCGCTCGATGATGCCCTTGGTATAGTCGAGCCGGTCCACCCCCAGCCCCAGCAGATGGTTTTCCGGCAGCGCCAGTTCCTGGTGCACCGCCTGGCGGCAGGCAGCCACATCCGGCGCGCCCGGCTCCGGCTCCGGCCAGGCGATCGAAATCGGATAGCTTTCCACCTGGGTCAGCTTGCCGCCGTAGGAAATGGTCGACGCCTCGTGCTCGATGCGGGTTTCCAGGTAACGGTCGACGGTTTCAAGGAAATTCTTGCAGTGGAAACTGGTATGGAAGCCAAGGATGGTGCTGCCCAGCAGCCCTTCGAGGATCTCCTCGCGCCATGGGCAGATGCCGAAGGATTCCGGGTTCGGCCAGGGGATGTGCCAGAAGGTGATGATGGTCGCCTTGGGCAAGGCTTCGCGCACCATGCGCGGCAGCAGCGCGAAGTGGTAATCCTGCACCAGCACCACCGGATCGTCGGTACGCGCTTCCTGCACCACCGCATCGGCGAAGCGCTGGTTGACCTCGACGTAACGGTCAAAGTCGGCGGAGCGGAACACCGGGCGCACGTGGGCGATATGGCAAAGCGGCCACAGGCCCTCGTTGGCGAAGCCATAATAGAAGCCCTGCTCTTCCTCCTTGCTCAGCCAGACCCGCCGCAGCGTATAGCTGGGGCGCGCCGGCGGCACCTTGACGCGGTCGTTGCCGTCCACTGCGGCGCGGTCGCCGGAACCGCCGCCGTGGGCGATCCAGGTGCCCGAGCAGGCGCGCATGACCGGCTCGACCGCCGTCACCAGGCCGCTGGCCGGACGGTTGACCTGCAGGCCGGTGGCGGTCTGCACGTGGATGTAAGGCTCGCGGTTGGATACCACCAGCACTTCGTCGCCTGCCAGTTCCTCGCGCAGGATCGTGCGCAACTTGTCCGGCGTCCACTGGCGCGAAGGATCGTCGCGTACGCGGCGGTCCTGGCTGTATTCTTTCAGCAGCGCGCGCAAGTCGCCGGCCAATGGTTGGATACTGGCCGCCACCTCGTGCGGACCATGGCGCGCATGCGGCCGCGTATCCTTGACCAGGACGTCCTTGACCGCGCTGATCACGCCGCGCCAGCTCAGGTGGGCGATGAAGATGGTCAGCAGCGCCATCACCACCGCCAGCATGGCAAACAGCGCCAGCACATACTTGCGCGCATCGGCGCTGCGCCGCTCGATAAAGCTGGTGTCGTGCACCAGGATCAGCTTGCCCTCGTAATGGCCATCCGCCTGCAGCGGGTTTTCGGTGACATGCACCGAGCCTTGCGGCAGCGACACCATACTTTGCCGCAAGGTCTGCTGCCAGCCGGCGTCCATGCACCCGAGCGATTGCGGATAGGTGCGTGTCTTGTACAGCAACTTGGCATTGTCGTCGCAAAAGGCCAGCGCAAACAGGCGATCGTCCTGCACGGCGCGGTCGAACAGTTCGGCGATCTTCTTTTGCGATTTCAGCGGCACGTATTCCTGCAACGGGTCTTGCAAGGCGGCAGCCAGCATTTGCGAGCGCGTATCCAGGTCGCGCACGAACCAGCGCAGGGTGAGCTTATCCACCCAGGGCACGACAGCGTAAGCCAGCAGTACCCAGACCAAGGCCACCGGCAGGATGAATTTCAGGGATAGGCGGAACGAGCCGGATTGCATGATTTACCCTGGTTAATTGAATATCTACATGGTTTGACTTCCCAGGTGCCACGCCAAAGCCAGTGCGTCAGTGAGCAACAGTAAATAAGATAGACAGCGCCAAGGTTTCGTTCATTCCGTGCCAACGTGGTCTTGTTGTCCTGCATCACGCTCCCCGCATTCCTTGCATTGACGCCCTTTTTCTTCTCCAGAAATAAAGCACTTCCAAAATTCCGGGAAGCCCGCTATAATTTCGTCTTCAACGCGGCTGTAGCTCAGCTGGATAGAGTACTTGGCTACGAACCAAGGGGTCGTGGGTTCGATTCCTGCCAGCCGCACCAGTAATACCGAAGGGCTTACGTTCACAAGACGTAAGCCCTTTTCATTTGCAGAATCCCCCCTCATCTTTACGTTCCGCCTTTTATATCCCTTCCCTTTACGCGTTCCCGCCACGTTGCATATTCACCTCGAATTCCCGCCAGCTCTTCACTGAAGCGTTGCCAGTCCGACTATAATCATTGCGTCACAGAAACCACCGCACACATCAATTGCCGATAGGCTGCATGCCCCGCTATCCAACCGTCAATTCACCATTGCCAATTAAATAACCATGCAAAACGCCGCGTTATCCAATATCAATGTCTCCCACAGTCCGGGCAAGTTTTCAATTGTGTTAAGAGTCTATAACCAGGACATTGATGCGGGACGCATGGTCTATATTGGCAACTACATGAATTTCCTGGAGCGGGCGCGCACGGAATGGTTTCATTACCTGGGACTCAACCAGCGCCATGTGGAACGCCACTATCGCGCTTTTTTCGTGGCGCGTGACTTGCACCTGGATTGTTTCAGCCCGGCTTATCTGGATGATGTATTGAAGGTCTCCATCCAGGTCAAATCGCTTGGCCGCACCAAAATGGTCTGGGCACATACCATCGAGCGCGACGGCATTATTGCCAGTGCGGATCTGACCGCTGTGTGGGTGGATTTGAAAACGCTGAAGCCGACTGCCATGCCGGCGGAAGTGCGCGAAAAATTCCTGGCCGAATTCGAGCACAGGGAACGCCCGGCGGAATCAGCCCAGGCCACTGCCTCGACGTAGCCCCCCTCTCCGGCCGAGCCAACGCGTGCGCAAGAAGATACTTACCGATTGGGAATCCCGCTTCCAGGCGATCGTCTCCAACACGCCCGGCCTGGTATTCCAGTGCCTGCTGCGCGGCGATGGCACGCTCGACTTTCCCTATCTGAGCGATGGCTGCCATGCCTTGCTTGGCATCACGCAGCAACAATTGCATGACGCCCCCGCGCGCCTTTCCGAGCTGCTGCTGCCGGAAGACCGCGCCTCGTTCCAGGATGCGATGAAGGCCTCGGCTTCCAGCGGCAAGAGCTGGAACTGGGAAGGCCGCATCCGTGTCGTGCAATGGAATGACATCAAGTGGATCAACCTGCGCTGCACCCCGCGCCTGCCCGTCGGAGCGGAGCCGCAATGGGATGGCATCATGTCCAACATCACAGAAAGCAAGCTGGAACAGGCGGAAATCAAGCGCTCGCGCGCGCAACTGGCGGAACTGTCTGCACACGTGGAAAAGGTCAAGGAAGAAGAGCGCACGCGCATTGCCCGCGAAATTCACGATGACCTCGGCGGCAACCTGACTGCAATCAAGATGGCGCTGGCGCTGCTGGTCAAGCGCCTGCCACCGGAATCCGCCAAGGATCTGAGCGACAAGGCCCATTACGTCGATATCCTGGTCGACCGCACCCTGGAGTCCATCCACCGCATTGCCGGCGATCTGCGGCCTGGCGTGCTCGATTTCGGCATCACTGCCGCCATCGAATGGCAGGCGCGGGAATTTGAAAAACAGACTGGCACCCCCTGCACGCTCAGTGCGGACACGCAGGAAATTGAATTGCCCCAGGAACAAGCTACGGCACTGTTCCGCATCTTCCAGGAAGCGCTGACCAATATCAGCAAGCATGCCGGCGCCAGCCGGGTGAAAGTGAAACTGTTGCGCGCCGAGCAGCATCTCCTGCTAGAAGTGGCCGACAATGGCAAGGGCATTTCCGCCGCCGATCAGGGCAAGCCGCACTCCTTCGGCATCCGCGGCATGACCGAACGGGCGCATGCGTTGGGTGGAGAATTCTGCCTGGACAAGGCCGCGCCGCCCGGCGACGGCTGTGTTGTACGGATCCGAATCCCGCTTGAGCATGCCTTGACGTCTACTGCCAATAGGCAATAATAGCAGGCATGACCACCAAAAACTCCATCAAGGTCTTGATTGCAGACGACCATGCTATCGTACGCGCGGGTTTGAAGCAGATTCTTGCCGACACCAGGGATATCGCTGTCGCCGGCGAGGCGGAAAACGGCCTGGATGCCATCAAGCTGGTGCGCCAGGGGAAAGGCGAGGTCTTGCTGCTCGACATATCCATGCCTGACCGCAACGGCATCGAAGTCCTGAAGCAGGTACGCAAGGAAGTGCCGGATATCGCCGTGCTGATCCTGACCATGCATCGCGAAGACCAGTATGCGATCCGTTCCCTGAAAGCGGGCGCAGCCGGTTACCTCAACAAGCAAAGCGCGCCGGCCGAACTGGTCAACGCCATTCGCCAGGTCGCTGCCGGCCGCAAGTATGTGAGTCCGACGCTGGCCCAGGAACTGGCTAACCAGATCAATGAAGAACGTGAAGTGCCGCTGCACGAAACCCTGTCCGACCGCGAATTCCAGACTCTGACCATGATCGCTTCCGGCAAGACCGTCAGCGATATCGCGCGCGAGCTGGTACTGTCGGTCAAGACGATCAGCATGTACCGCGCGCGACTGCTGCAAAAGATGAAACTTCGACACAATGCGGAATTGACACATTACGCCATCAAGAATCAGCTGGTCGAAGAATAAGCCCCCTCTTTCTGCCTTGACTCTGGCAAAATATTATAATTGCAATTTCGCAACAGGATCCTTCTTGCCCCTGCAGGATCCACCGCGACCGACTGAAGCCCTGAAGTAAGCCTGCTTTTGCCGCCTGTTCAATCCTTCGCTGCAAGGTCGCTCGTTCGATTATCGGAAAAACACATGAAAGACCAGTCAGCACGCGCAAAAACAGGGATGTCGCAACAGTCCGATAGGCCGAACGAGCAGAATCCGGCGGAAATCGCCCGCGAGACAATTCGCCAGCTGGGACTGCGCCGAATAGCGCCGACGCCGCAAGCATATCGGGATATCTACGAGGAAATTGTCGGCAATACCGGCCAGCGCGATGTGCGCGAAATGCTGGCAGCCTTTGCTGAAAGCGTCATCCTGTCGCCCGCGCTGACCGATGCAGGACATCACCTGCGGCGCGCCGCCGAGGCGGAGGACTGGGAAGAATATGGCCAGCAGCTGGTGCTGCTGAGCGAACAGTTAGCGCAACCGGCCGCCGCGCCCGGCGCGCCTGCGACAGCCGCAACAGGCCTGGCGACGGCAGCTTCGGAGCAGGCAGGCGCGCCGAAGCTGGCGGCGGCCGATATACCAGCCTACTCGCTACGCGACATGCTGGCGCGCACACTCGGCTTCGCCGTGGTCTCGCTGTTGCAAAACGACGCGGAACTACGGGATGAAACAGAACAACTGGCACAAGCCGTCAAGCTCGTCAGCAGCAGGGGCGCGCTGGAAGATATCGGCGCGCGATTGAAACAACTGTATTTCAAGATCGAGATCAAGAGCACGGATTTGAGCGAACAACAGACGCAGCTGCTGCGCCTGTTCAAGCTGGTACTGGAAAACATCGGGGAATTGCTGGAAGACGACAGCTGGCTGCGCGGCCAGATCGCCGGGGTACAGAATATCCTGGCCGGACCGATCAGCCACGCCGCACTGCACGACGCCAGCCGCAGCCTGAAGGAAGTGATCTACAAGCAAGGCTTGTTGAAGCATAGCCTGGCCGAAGCCAAACTGACGGTGAAAAACATGATGATTACCTTTATCGATCGTCTGAGCGCCGTTGCCAACACCACCGGCGACTACCATGAAAAAATGACGGCCTATTCGGAAAAGATCAGTCAGACCACCGACATCATGGCGCTCAACAAGATCCTTGGCGACGTCATGCGCGACACCCGCAGCGCCCAGCTCGAAGCCCTGCGCTCACGCGATGAAATGCTGGCGGCGCGGCAGCAGGCGCATGAAGCCGAAAGCCGCATCCATCAACTCGAATCGCAACTCGAGCAGATGAGCGAACTGGCGCGCGAAGACCAGCTGACCGGCAGCCTCAACCGGCGCGGACTGGACGATGTCTTTGAACGCGAGGTGGCGCGCGCCGACCGCCGCAAGGGACAGTTGTGCATCGCCCTGCTCGACCTCGACGATTTCAAGCGCATCAACGACACCCATGGCCACCAGGCCGGCGACGAAGCCCTGATCCACCTGGTGCGGGTGATCAAGGATACCCTGCGTACCATGGACGTGATCGGCCGCTTCGGCGGCGAGGAATTCATGATCGTGCTGCCCGACACACCATTGGAATCCGCCTTGCAGACCGTGACCCGGGTGCAGCGCGAACTGACCAAGCGCATTTTCATGCACAAGCATGAACGTGTCCTGATCACTTTTTCGGCTGGCGTCGCCCTGCGCAAGGATGGCGAAGACCAGCAAGCGCTGTTCAAGCGCGCTGACGATGCCCTTTACCAGGCCAAGCATGCCGGAAAAAACCGTGTTGTCGCCGCGGAATAGGCCATGCGCTGCAAGCGCAAAAATCGCCGCGCCGCCCCCAACCCGCCATCACGGCGGGTTTTTTTATGCCCGCATCATTGCCATTATTGCATCCATGACTATGGCAATTCCCCATCCCAATCGGCCACTTCCTGAAAAACTTGAGCCATTTTCGCAAAAATATATTTCTTAAAAAACCACAAAATTACCCTATAGAAATTTCCAAACAGGGCCGACAACAACTTGTCTGGCTCATGTTCGAGCGAGACTGGAAAAATAAAAGTTGTTTCCAGACCTAAACTTTTTCCAGTACCGCCCGATAAAGCTAACAACACGGTTGGATTTGCAAGACAAGAAAAAACCAACCGCATTGACAGTATCCCGAGCCGGAAACAACGGACCCTTAAAGGAGAAACAACATGGCTGCTTTTATCAACACCAATATCTCGTCGTTGACCGCTCAGCGTAACCTGACGTCGTCCCAAGGCGCATTGGCCACTTCCCTGCAACGTCTGTCTTCTGGTTTGCGCATCAACAGCGCCAAGGACGATGCAGCCGGCCTGGCGATTTCCGAGCGTATGACTGCCCAGATCCGCGGCTCCAACCAGGCAGCACGCAACGCCAACGACGGCATCTCGCTGGCACAGACCGCTGAAGGCGATCTGGCTCAGATCGGCAACAACCTGCAGCGTATCCGCGAACTGGCTGTGCAATCCTCGAATGCTTCGAACAGCGCCAGCGACCGTGCCGCACTGAATAATGAAGCAGCCCAGCTGATCGCCGAAGTCGACCGCGTCGCTTCCAGCTCGCAGTTCAACGGCGTGAAACTGCTCGACGGTACATTCTCTGCCCAGTCGTTCCAGGTTGGCGCTAATAACACGTCGAACGACCGCGTAACGATTTCCCAGATTTCCAGCGCCAAGTCGAGCTCGCTGGGTGTCGGCTCCTCCTCCAGCTATGCAACCACCAAGGCAGAAGGTACCGCCGTAACCACTACTGCATTGACGGCCGGTCAGTTGTCGATTAACGGTTTTAACGTGGGTGCATCTACTTCGGACGGCGTTTCTTTTGCAAACGGAGATGCGAGCGGCATTGCGAAAGCGGCTGCAATCAACGCTGTGACTGCTCAAACAGGTGTAACCGCAACTGTCGGTGCAACAACATTGGCGGGCACGACAGCAACTACATTTGCCGCAATTGCTGCAGGTGATATCACGATCAACGGCGTCGACATCGGTGCCCTGCAAGTTGCAACCGGTGCTGCCGATCGCGGCGGTCAAGTTGCCGCTGCCATCAACGCAAAAACCGCGCAAACCGGCGTGACTGCAACATTTAACACGACTACAGGTGCGGTTGCATTGAGTGCCGCAGATGGCAGAAACATCAATGTAGTTGCTGCTGCGACCGCAGGTGCTAACGATGCAAACACCGGCTTGACCGCGGGTGCTGCGGCTGGAGCCGGCGCCACCGCGAATGCTACCTCAAAAATCACGCTGTCTTCGACAGGTTCAGCAGGTATCACGCTGGCCGGCGCAGCTGGCTTGACCGCCACTGGCCAAACTGTTGGCTATACTGCTGCAACTGCCACAGCTGGCGCCGGTGTTTCCTCGCTAAACTTGACCACAGCCGCTGGCGCACAAGCTGCTCTGGCCACCATCGACGCCGCACTGACAACCGTCAACAGCTCGCGTGCTTCGCTGGGTGCGATCCAGAACCGCTTCAGCTCGGTGGTGACCAGCCTGCAAACCACGTCGGAAAACTTGTCCGCATCACGTAGCCGCATCCAGGATGCCGACTTCGCTTCTGAAACCGCAAGCCTGACCCGCGGCCAGATCCTGCAGCAAGCCGGCACCGCGATGCTGGCACAAGCCAACTCGCTGCCAAACGGCGTACTGGCCCTGTTGCGCGGCTAATTGAGGTAGTTTGACCGTAGCAACCCGGCCGTTTCATCGGCCGGGTTTTTGCCCTTTAGGGAGACGATCATGGATATCCAATCAACTGGCAATGCTGCCGCAGCCGCAACGGCTCAGCCGCCTAAAACTGCTGTGCCGAACGCCCCGGCCGCCGCAGCAAAACCAGTTCCCGTCGAGACTGCCATTGCAGTCAAACAGGCTGCACCTGCGCCGACTTCGGCCGAAGTCGCCCAGGCGGTACGCAACCTGAACAAGGCGATGCTGGAACAATCGCAGAACCTGGAATTCACCATCGATTCCGACAGCAACCGCACCATCGTCAAGGTGATCGATCAAAAAACCAAGGAAGTATTGCGGCAAATTCCGAACGAGGAAACGCTGGCAATGGCCAAGGCACTTGATCAGATGGCGGCCGGTTTGCTGATCAGGCAAAAAGCCTAAAACAGAGAAATATGGAAATAGACGTGTAATTAGCCGTCTAAAGTCGGCTTTAATATTGCCGATAATCAGGTACAGTGTATTTTTCTGAAGGAGGCGCACGTGGCGATCTCATCACCTGGCATCGGCTCAAATCTGGATATCAATGGCATCGTCAGCCAGCTGATGTCAATTGAGCAACAGCCTTTGGTGAGCCTGAGTCAAAAAGAGGCGACCCACCAAGCCAAGCTCTCCGCAATCGGCAACCTGAAAAGCGCTCTGTCGTCGTTTCAAAGCGCTGTCAAGGCCCTTTCCGAGATCAGCAAGTTTCAGGCGGTCAAAGTTTCAGCGGCTGATGCGACGATTGCCTCGGCCAGCGGCAGCTCGGCGGCAGCGCCAGGCACTTATTCGCTGGAAGTCACCAAGCTGGCACAGGCGCAAAAACTTGCTTCCGCCGGCCAGGCCAGCGCTGCTACTGCGATTGGTCAAGGCACGATCACGTTTGACTTCGGCACCATTGATATCGGCGCGGGTTCGTTCAACAGCACGACCGGCAAGTACACAGGCGCCAGTTTTACCAGCAACGGCAGCGGCACCAAGACCATCACCATCGACAGCAGCAATAGTTCGCTGGCAGGCATTCGCGATGCGATCAACAAGGGCAATATCGGCGTTACCGCCTCGATCGTCAACGATGGCGGCGCCTCGCCTTATCGGCTGGTGCTGACCGAAACGACGACCGGCAAGACCAGCAGCATGAAAATCTCAGTCGCCGGCGACGCGGCGCTGGGCACCCTGTTGAATCATGATCCGAGCGCAGCACCTGCCGGCCAGGGTTTTTCCGAAACCGTCACTGCTCAGAACGCCGAATTCAAGGTCGATGGCATTGCAGTGTCCAAAACCACCAATACCGTTACCGACGTCATTGAAGGCGTGACGCTGACGCTGGCAAAAACCAATATCGGCAGCCCGACCAACATCACAGTGACCCGGGATACCGCAACAGTCACGGCGTCGGTCAACCAGTTTGTGCAGGCATTCAACCAGATCAACCAGACGCTGACTGATTTATCGTCGTATAACGCAACCACCAGGCAAGGCGCGATCCTGAACGGCGACGCCACCGTGCGCACGATTCAGACCCAGCTGCGCAGCATATTGACGACAGCGGTGGGCGGCGATGCCGGCGCCTATACCCTGCTCTCCCAAGTTGGTGTCTCGGTACAGAAAAACGGCACGCTGGCATTGGACAGCACTAAGCTACAAAAGGCAGTCGACAGCAATTTTTCGGATATTGCAGGGCTGTTTGCCGCGGTTGGCAAAACCAGCGACAGTTTGGTGACCTATACTGGCAGCGCTACAAAAACGACGGTTGGTGCTTATGCACTCAATATTACCCGACTGGCGACCCAGGGAAAAACCACCGGGCAAGCTGGCGACCCGGCAGACCTGCTTATTGATGCCAGCAATGATACGTTGCAAGTGCAGGTGGATGGTGTCGCGGCCACCATCACGCTGACACAAAAGACCTATGCCGATGCCGCCGCGCTGGCTGCCGAAGTGCAGTCCAAGATCAATGGCGCGTCTGCGCTGTCAAGCGCCGGCGCGTCGGTCAAGGTGACCGAATTGGCCGGTGTGCTGACCATTACCTCCAACAAGTATGGCTCTGCATCGAACGCCTCCATCACAGGCGGCAATGGCCAGGCCAGCATGATGGGCGCCACACCGTCCGCCAGTGCCGGCGAAGATGTTGCCGGTACGCTCAATGGCGTTGCTGCAACCGGTTCCGGCCAGGCACTGACTGGCGCAACCGGTTCGGCTGCGGAGGGATTGAAACTGATGATTACCGGCGGCAGCACCGGTGCCCGTGGCACGGTCAACTTTTCAAAAGGATATGCGTACCAGTTCGACAAGCTGGTCGACTCGATGCTGGAAAGTACCGGCCCGATTAATTCTCGCACAGATGGCATCAATGCATCGTTGAAGAGCCTGGCGCAGCAAAAGCAGCGTGTCAGCGACCGTCTGGTCAATATTGAAAAACGTTACCGTGCACAATTCACCGCACTTGATATGGCCATGGCCAGCATGACTAAAACCAGTAGTTTCTTGCAGCAACAGCTGGATAACTTACCCAAGATTGAATAAAGGGGACATGTAATGTTCGGAACGATAAGTAGCGGGGCCAATGCCTATTCCAAGGTCGCCGTCGAAACCGGCGTCGTGGCTGCCAGTCCGCATAAATTGATCGTCATGCTGTTTGATGGGGCAATGATTGCTGTGTCGACCGCCATCGCCAACATGAAAGCGGGCGACATACCGGGCAAAGGACAGTTGATTTCCAAGGCAATCTCCATCATTGAGAACGGCTTGCGCGCCAGTCTGGACAAGAATGCCGGCGGCAGCATTGCCGCTAATCTCGATGCGCTGTATGAATACATGACCAGCCGACTGGTGCAGGCGAACCTGAACAATCAGCCGGAAATGCTGAATGAAGTCTACGGCTTGCTCAAGGATTTGAAGCAATCCTGGGAAGCCATTGGCGATGTACCAGCCGCAGTGCCGACCGCTGGCGCGATGCCGCCAGCACCCGCTCCCGATTCACTGATGCCGCAGACATCCCGATTGGTAAAGGCTTGACCCATCATGAACAGCCACGAAGTCATTTCTTTGTACGAGACAGTCGCGGTCATTACCGAACAGATGCTGACCGCTGCGCGCAACGGCGATTGGGATCAACTGGCGGTACTGGAATCGCGTTGCGCAAGCCAGGTCGAAATCCTGCGCAAAAGTGAACATCCTGCGCCGCTGACTGGGGTCGTGCGCGAAAAGAAGGTCAAGATCATCAAGAAAATCCTCGCCGACGACCGCGAAATCCGCAACCTGACCGAACCCTGGATGGCCCAGCTGTCCCAACTCATCAACAGCACCGGCACTGAGCGCAAGCTGTCGCAAGCCTACGGCGCCACCCATTCGGGCTAAGCCATGCTGCCGCGGGCCGACCTCAATGCCACGCGGCCCGTCGCCTATGTCGAGGCGCCCATCCCGGTGGGCGGCAGCGGCGATGCCCGTCAAGAGGTCTTCCACCGCCTGAACCAGATCAAGCTTGGCCAGCAGGTGCAGGCCAAGGTGCTGGAACGCCAGCCGGACGGCAGCTTCATGGTGCGCCTGGCCGACACCACGGCGCGCATGTCGCTGCCGGAAGGCACCAAGACCGGCGACACGCTGGCCATGACGCTGCTGGCGCGCCAGCCGCGCCCCACCTTCATTCTGGAGCAGGATGCCGCTGTCAACGGCGGCGCCCGCACCACCCTGAGTTCCGCTGGCCGCCTGATCGACCAGCTGTTGCAATCCTCGCAGCAAAACGGCACATCCACCGCGGCGCTGGGCAGCACCCCGGTATTGCCTGCCCCCGCCGCCAATCCGGCGCTGCTGGCATCCGCACTGCAGAGCGCACTGAGCGCAAGCGGCCTGTTTTACGAGTCGCACCTGGCAGAGTGGGTAAAAGGCGCGCGCCCCCTGTCGGCCCTGCGCCAGGAGCCGCAGGCGCAAGCGGCACAAAGCCTGGCGCCACAGCCGGCAAATGGCCTGACCGACGCTGCCCTGTTGCGTCACCTGGCCCAACGCTGGACCGACAGCGGCCGCCCCATCGCAGAACTGGTGCAGGAACTGGACGCGCGCGCCGGAAATGCACAGGCACTGTTGGGTTTGCTGGGCGAGGCCGATGGCATGGCGCAGCAGACGCCGCAAACCGCGCAAATCCTCAATGCCCAGCTTAATGCCCTGGAAACGCAGCGCCTCATGTGGCAGGGCGAACTGTGGCCGGGCCAGAAGATGACATGGGAAGTCAGTCGCGATGCGCCCGATGGCGGGCAAGGCCAGCCGCAGGAGCAACAGGAAAGCTGGCAAAGCACGGTGAAATTCGAGCTGCCGCACCTGGGCGCGGTTTCCGCCACCATCCATCTGAGCGGCGAGCGCGTCAGCATTCTGGTGAACACCGATTCTGCCAACAGCGCAAACCTCCTGCGCGCCCACGGCGGCGAACTGGCACTGGCGCTGAAAGCAGCCGGCTCGCCCCTGGATGCACTGATGGTGAATGATGATGGAAAGGCCTGACCCCCGGCCGCAGAATGCGGTAGCGCTGGCCTACCTGGCCGGCGAAGCGGCGCCCAAGGTGCTGGCCAAAGGGCGCGGCCTGATTGCCGAGGAAATCATCCGGCGCGCGCGCGAAAACGGCGTGTTCGTGCACGAATCAAAAGAGCTGGTGGCCTTGCTGATGCAGGTCGACCTCGACAGCCATATCCCGCCGGCCTTGTACCGCGCGGTTGCGGAACTGCTGGCGTGGCTTTATCATCTTGACTCTGGGCAACACGACAATGACAAGGTATGATACGTCTCCGGCGCCAGGAGACTGCTGGCGCGCCGCCCAGATCCGACAAAACAATACCTAGATGCGAACCATCATCAACCCGGACAATCCCAGGGAACAGGAACTAAGCCCCTACCAGTTGCATTCGCGCCGGGAAATTGTCACGCTGCTGCGCGCGCTGGAACAACAGCGCCAGTTGATCACCATGCTGGTCAATGGCAGTCCGGAAGCGGTGATCACCTCGGTGCTGGGGGTCGATGAGGATAGCAACACCCTGTTCATCGATTGCGCCTCCAATCCGGCGATGAACCGCCGCATCGCGGAAAGCGATAACATTTCGTTTGAAACCGTGCTGGACCGGATCCGCATCCTGTTCTTTGCCGCCGAAGCGCAGGAATGCACTTACGAGGACTTGCCGGCATTGTCGCTGTCGATTCCGGCCTCGATGATCCGCCTGCAGCGACGCGAATATTATCGGGTACCGACCCCGATTACCAATCCGGTGCGCTGCACCATCCCGATCCAGCATGAACTGGGCACCGAAACCGTGACCCTGACCTTGCAAAATGTCAGCGGCGGCGGGATTGCGCTGATCGACGAGAAGAAGAGCCTGGATACCACCCATGGCACGATCTACCGGGATTGCCGCATCCATTTGCCGGGCAATACGGTGGTCGTGACCGCGCTGCAGGTGCGCAACTGGCAGGATGCCACCCTGCCAACCGGAAGATCGGTGCGCCGCATCGGCTGCCTTTTCATCGAGCTGCCGCCATCCATGCTGGCGGCGATCCAGCGCTACATCACCAAGCTCGAACGCGAGCAAAACGCCAAGATGACCGGCAATCTGAAGTAACTACACCTGCATGTTCATGATGTCGTGATAGGCCGACACCAGCTTGTTGCGCACCTGGACGGTGGCCTGGAAGTTGATGTTCGCCTTCTGCATCGAAATCATCACGTCCGACAGGCTGACCTTGTCATCGCCCGTCATGAAGGCCTGGCCGAGTTGTTCGGATTTTTGCTGGGTCTGGTTGACCTGGTCGAGCGACGCTTTCAGGGCCTCGCCGAAGCCGACCTTTTTGGTCGAGGTGGTGGCAGCATCGGCGGCCACCGGATTGATGCCGCCCTGCGGCCCTTGCGGTCTGCTGGCTGCCGCCTTCAGCTGCGCCATCATGGCTTCGATGCGGCCGGTATCGATCATCTGGGTTTTCATGGGTGTTCCTCGGCCAAAGCCGCCTTTTACTTTTACACAGCGCTACCTTAACATTCGCATAAAAATCCGGCGCTCTGATAAGCTGGAGAAATATTGCTCTATTCCAAGGATTAAAATTCCCGCCAGCGCCGACAATAAGCAACAACCTGAAAAGGGACTGGCATTTGAGGAAATCGGTGAATCGAACAATCGTACATAGCAGCAGACAGGGAGAGAGATCATGGCAGTAGCAGGCGAAGGCGCCCTGACTCCCGGCGTGGCGGGTTTCGCGCAATCGGCGGCGGGGCGCAACATCATCATGATGGTCGGCGCGGCGCTGGCGGTGGCGGCGATGGCGGGCGTCTGGATGTGGAGCCAGCAACCGGATTACCGGGTGCTGTTTTCCAATTTCTCCGACCGCGACGGCGGCGCCATCGTCGCTTCGCTGCAACAGATGAATATCCCCTACAAATATGCCGAAGGCGGCGGCGCCATCCTGGTGCCTGCCGCGCAAGTTCATGACGCCCGCCTGAAACTGGCCTCGCAGGGTTTACCCAAAGGCGGCAACGTCGGTTTCGAATTGATGGAAAATCAGAAGCTGGGCGTGTCGCAGTTCCATGAGCAGGTCAATTTCCAGCGCGCCCTCGAAGGCGAGCTGGCGCGCTCGATCCAGGCGATCGCGCAAGTCGCCGCCGCGCGCGTGCACCTGGCCCTGCCCAAGGCCTCGGTATTCGTGCGCGACCAGCAAAAGCCGACCGCCTCGGTGCTGATCAACCTGCACGCGGGCCGCAGCCTCGACCAGCAGCAAGTCAATGCAGTGGTGCACCTGGTTGCCAGCAGCGTGCCGGATCTGCCGCCCAAGAACGTCAGCGTGATCGACCAGAACGGCAACCTGCTGTCGCAGAACGACAAGCCGCGCGACGCCAACGGCCTCGATCCAACCCAGCTGAAATATGTCCAGGAACTGCAGCAAAGCATCGTCAAGCGCATCGAGTCGATCATCACGCCGATCGTCGGCGCCGACAACGTGCGCGCCGAAGCCACTGCGGACGTCGACTTCAGCCATACCGAACAGGCTGCCGAAATCTACAAGCCCAACCAGGAGCCCAACAGCGGCTCGGTGCGCAGCCAGCAATCCAGCGAATCCCTGAATGGCGCCCAGGCTGGCGCCACCGGCGTGCCCGGCGCACTGTCGAACCAGCCGCCGGCACCGGCCACCGCCCCGCTCACCGTGCCGCCCGCCGGTGCCGCCGGTACGTCTGGCGCTGCGGGAACCGTTGCCGCGCCAGGCTCCAGCGTGCAAAAGGATGTCACCGTCAACTATGAGGTCGACAAGACTGTGCGCTATGTGCAACAGCCGATGGGCGGCGTCAAGCGCCTCTCGGTGGCAGTGGTGGTGAATTACAGGCGCGACGTCGGCAAGGATGGCAAGGTAGTAATGAAGCCGCTTTCCGAAGCGGAAAAAACCCAGATCACCGACCTGGTCAGGGAAGCGATGGGCTTCAACCGTGACCGTGGCGACACGCTCAACGTGGTCAACAGCCCGTTTGCCGGCATGGACAAGGAAAAAATCGAGCCGGTGCCGATCTGGAAGCAGCCGGACGCCATGCTGCAACTGGCCAAGGATATCGGCCGGTATGTGCTGGGAATCGTCTTGCTGCTGCTGCTGTATTTCAAGATAGTGAAGCCGATCTGGGCGCGTATCGATGCCAGCCTGCAGCCGCCGGCCCCGCCGCCGGCACTCGCGCATGCCGCCGAAGATACGGACGACATCGTCGAGATCCAGCCGCGCGGCTATGAACACAATCTGAACCGCGCCAAGCAGCTGGCGCGTGACGATCCGAAACTGGTGGCAAATGTAGTCAAGTCCTGGGTGGGAACAAATGAGTGATGCAGGCATAGAAAAAGGCGCGATCCTGATGCTGGCGCTGGGCGAGGACGAAGCCGCCGAAGTGATGAAATACCTCGGTCCGCGCGAGGTGCAAAAACTCGGCGCGGCCATGTCGGGCATGAAGGGTGTGGCCAACACCAGGCTGGAAGAAGTGCTGGAAGACTTCCGCACCGAGACCGAGCAGGCCTCGGCGCTGGGCGTGGATTCGGACGAATACATCCGCCAGGTGCTGACCAAGGCGCTGGGCGACGACAAGGCCGCCTCGCTGCTCAACCGCATCCTCGGCACGCGCGACTCGTCCGGCATCGAAAGCCTGAAATGGATGGATGCGCAGTCGGTGGCCGAACTGATCCGCAACGAGCATCCGCAGATCATCGCCACCATCCTGGTGCACCTGGAACGTTACCATGCGTGCGAAGTCCTGGATCATTTCTCCGAGCGGCTGCGCAATGACGTGGTGCTGCGCATCGCCACGCTGGATGGCGTGCAGCCGAGCGCCTTGCGGGAACTGAACGAAGTGCTGACCAAGCTTTTGTCGGGCAATGAAAGCATCAAGAAGAAGCCGATGGGCGGCGTGCGCGCCGCAGCCGAAATCCTCAACTTCCTCTCCAGCGAAACCGAGCAGTCGGTCTTGTCCAACCTGAAGAACTACGACGCCGACATGGCGCAAAAGATCATGGACGAGATGTTCGTATTCGACAACATCCTCGATATCGAAGACCGTGGCATCCAGATCCTCCTGCGCGAGGTGCAGTCCGAAGCGCTGATCATCGCGCTGAAAGGCGCCGGCCAGGACTTGCGCGAAAAGTTCTTCAAGAATATGTCTTCGCGCGCCGCCGAGATGATGCGCGAAGACCTTGAATCGAAGGGGCCGGTGCGCCTGTCCGAAGTCGAGGCCCAGCAGAAGGAAATCCTGCAGGTCGTGCGCCGCCTGGCCGACGAAGGCCAGATCATTCTGGGCGCAAAGGGAGAGGACGCTTATGTCTAACGCCATCCTGCCCAAGGAACAGCAATCGGCCTTCGAACGCTGGGAAATGCACTCTTTTGACGACACCCGCCCAGGCGCCCGCCCGGCGCCGGCGGCCCCGCCGCCCCCAAAGGTCAGCATCGAGGAAATCGCCGCCATCCGCGAAGAAGCGCGCGCCCGCGGCCATGCCGAGGGCCTCGCTGACGGGATTGCCGAAGGCCGCGTCCAAGGCTTGGCCCAGGGGCGTGCCGAGGGCGCGGCGGAAATGGCGCATCTGCGGCAGATCGCGCAGCAACTGGGCGAGGAAGCCGTGCGCGCCGACCAGGCGATCGCCCACGACGTGCTCGCCCTGGCGCTGGACCTGGCCAAAGCCATGCTAAAAACCGCGCTGACAGTGCGTCCCGAACTGGTGGTGCCGATTGTCAGCGAGGCAATCCGCTACCTGCCCAGCCTGCAACAGCCAGCTTTGCTGATGCTGAACCCGCTTGATGCAGCCATCGTCAAAGAGCAGATGCATGACGAACTGGACAAGGCTGGCTGGCGCATCGTCGAAGATGCCCAGGTCAAGCGCGGCGGCTGTCGCATCGACACCGCCACCAACCAGATCGACGCCACCATCGACACCCGCTGGCAGCGCCTGGCCGAAACGCTCGGCAAGCAATCGGAGTGGCTGGCGTAATGAGCGCCCTGCCCTCGCGCACCGCCCGCTGGCAAGCCTATCTGCGCGATTGCGGCGAACTGGCGGCGATCGCCGAACCGATGCAGGTCTGCGGCCGCGTTACGCGCGTCGCCGGCCTGGTGATGGAGGCGGTCGGCCTGAAGCTTGCGGTCGGCAGCGCCTGCACCATCCCGTTGCCGAACGGCGCGAAGATCGAGGCCGAAGTGGTTGGCTTCAACGACGACAAGCTGTTCCTGATGCCGCAAAGCGATGTCGAAGGCGTGATTCCCGGCAGCCGCGTATTCCCGGTGGAAGCGGTGCAATCCTTGCCGCGCCCCGGCGAAGTGAACCATCCGCGCCGCCGCCCGAGCGACCGCGGCCGCCACCTGCCGGTCGGCGACGAATTACTGGGCCGCGTGCTGGACGGCGCCGGCCGCCCGCTCGACAGTCTCGGCCCGCTGCACAACCGTCATGCCGCGCCGCTGAATGTGCGCGCCGCCAATCCGCTGGGGCGTGAGCCGATTTCCCATATCCTCGACGTCGGCGTGCGCGCCATCAACACCATGCTGACCGTCGGACGCGGCCAGCGCATGGGCCTGTTTGCCGGCTCGGGCGTGGGTAAATCAGTCTTGCTGGGCATGATGGCGCGTTACACCACCGCCGACGTCATCGTCGTCGGCCTGATCGGCGAACGCGGCCGCGAAGTCAAGGAATTCATCGAACAGATCCTCGGTCCGGAAGGCTTGAAGCGTTCGGTGGTGGTGGCGGCGCCGGCCGATACGCCGCCGCTGATGCGCCTGCAGGGCGCGGCCTACACCACCGCCATCGCCGAACATTTTCGCGACGAAGGCAAGCATGTCCTGCTGATCATGGATTCGCTGACCCGCTACGCCATGGCGCAACGCGAAATCGCCCTGGCCATCGGCGAGCCGCCGGCCACCAAAGGTTATCCGCCCTCGGTGTTCGCCAAGCTGCCGGCGCTGGTCGAACGCGCCGGCAACGGCAAGCCGGGCGGCGGTTCGATCACCGCCTTCTATACCGTGCTGACCGAGGGCGACGACCAGCAGGATCCGATCGCCGATTCGGCGCGGGCGATCCTCGACGGCCACATTGTCCTCAACCGCAGCCTGGCCGAAGCCGGCCATTATCCCGCCATCGACATCGAGCAATCGATCAGCCGCGCCATGCACAGCATTACCGACGCCAAGCACCAGCAGCTGGCGCGCCGTCTCAAACAGCTCACTTCGCGCTACCAGCGCAACCGCGACCTGATCAGCGTCGGCGCCTACGCGCACGGCAGCGACCCGGTACTGGACCAGGCAATCGCGCTGTTCCCGAATATTGAGAAATTTCTGCAACAGGACATCACCGAGCGGGCCGGCATAAACGAGAGCTTGCAGCAACTTGCCACGCTATTCCCCTGATTGCAGCGGGGAAGAATGAATTAAGATGACAACATGGCCAATCCATCCGCACTTGTCACCCTGATCGAACTTGCCGTCAAGGACAGCGACGACGCCGCCAGGCGGCTCGGCGAAGCCTTGCGCGCTGCCGAAGAAACCGAAAAAAAGCTTGAGATGTTGCTCGGCTACCGCGATGAGTATGCTTCCCGCTTCCAGAGCAACCAGGCGAACGGCATCAGTGCGATGGAATACCGTAATTTCCAGCTCTTCATCGACAAGCTCGACACCGCCATCAGCGGCCAGCAAACGATCGTCGACAACGCCAGGCACCGCGTTGACGGCGAACGCAAGAGCTGGCAGGAATGCGAACGCAAACGCATGTCGTATGACACGCTCGCCAGCCGCGCGGAAACGGCCAGGCAGCACAAGGAAAACAAGCGCGACCAGAAGCAGATGGATGAATACGCGGCGCGCAGCGCGATGTACAAACGCTAGGGTTCCACGCCGGAACACCTCGACATGACCAACAAAATGGCGATGACAGCATGCTAACTCCAGCGATCCTGAATCTTTCCAGCCCCGCCTCGGGCCAGGCGGCCGCGGCCAAATCCGGCCCGACGGCGCCAAACGGCGCGTTCAACCAGATGTTGTCGCAGCAGATCGCCGAACGGCGTGATGCGGGAAAATCGGTGCCAGCCCGACCCGCCGGCCAGGCTGGCAAGACCGAGCTGAAACAGGCAGAAGCAAAGCCATCTGCTGCCAAACCGGACGAAACGAAACAAAGCAGCGAAAACGGCAGCGCCAATGAAGTCGCAAACACCCGGGATAGCGAGGAAAAAACTGTCGAGGCGGCGACCAGTACGCCGAGCGCCACCGAATTGCTCGCCCAGATGGCAGGCGCCCTGATCAAGCCGGAGCCTGCTGCCGCTGCGGGCGCTGCAGCAAACGCTGCAGCGGGCAGTGCCGTCATGGCCGTCGATGCCACAACCGTGGCTGGCAAGCAGGGCTTGCTGGCGGCGGCAGATCCTGATTTGCAACAGGAACAGGCGACCGTGCGCGGCGAGCAGACCGCGTTCACAGGATCGCTGCGCCACGCCAGCGAGCAACAGGCTGCGCTGCAGCAAGGCGCCGCACCCGACAACGCCCGCAGCGCAGACACCAAGGCATCGGACAAGCTGCTCGAACTGCCAGCGGCCCCCAGACTGCAGGACACCCCGGCGATCAACGCGACCGCGCCACAAATGCAGGCAGGCGCATTGAACACGCTACAAGCAGCCGGCGCCCAGATGCCGGACCGCCTCACGCCGCATGTGGGCAGCCCGGCATGGGACCAGGCGCTCGGGCAGAAAGTCGTGTGGATGGTGGCCGGCGCCCAGCAGTCGGCGTCGCTGACGCTGAACCCGCCGGACCTCGGTCCCTTGCAAGTGGTGCTGAATGTCAGTAACGGCCAGGCCGATGCCAGCTTTTATGCCGCCCAGCCGGAAGTCCGGCAGGCGCTGGAAGCCGCCCTGCCCAAATTGCGCGACATGATGAGCCAGGCCGGCGTGGAACTCGGGCAGACCTCGGTCAGCGCCGGCATGCCGCAACAGCACGAGCGGCCAGGCAACCATGCCGCCCACGCCCAGCAGGCGGGTCACGGCGCCACTGCTGCTAAAGGCGCAGGCGAAGCGCCGCTGCCGCTCGCCCGCACCAGCCAGGCAGTCGGCGGCCAGGGGCTGGTCGACACCTTCGCCTGAGTTTTCAGCAGGGCGCAGACCCTGGCCCCCCTTGCCGTTATCGCGCCCGGCGACGCATGAGTTGCCCCAAGCGCATGCATTTGCGTTTACCATACGCAGCCGACGAGATAAAAACAACGATATGCGCCCGCTTCCCCGCTCTATTCCACGCATCCACGTCGCGTTTTTTTCCCGATAATAAGCTCAATTGTTCAGGCAGCACACAAGGAATCTCCATGGCGACAGCCCCCAAATCAGTTCAGAAAGCCCCCGCGAAGGGCGCCACGGAAGCGGCGGAACAGCCCGCCGCTGCGGCCAAAAAGTCTGGCAAAAAAGGCCTCCTGATCCTGCTCATCCTGCTGCTGGCAGTCGGCGGCGGTGCGGCCGCCTGGTACTTCCTCGGCCAGAAAAATTCCGCGCACGGGACTGAGAAAAAATCGATCGATCCGTCCAAGCCGCCGGTATTCATGGTGATGGAGCCGTTCACCGTCAACCTGCAGCCGGATGGCCTGGGCGACCAGTATCTGCAAGTCGCATTTTCCCTGCAGGTGGGCAGTGAAAAAGACGTCGAAGCCATCAAGCTGTATCTGCCCCAGGTACGCAGCCGCCTGCTGCTGCTCCTGTCCGGCAAGAAGGCCTCCGAGATATCGACCGTCGACGGCAAGAAGAAACTGGCCGACGAGATCATGGCGCAGGTCAGGCAGCCGTTCATTGCCGGCGTCGCGCCGCAAAACGTCACAAACGTGTTCTTCACCTCCTTTGTGATCCAGTAAGGTCGCCATGGCTGACAATTTCCTTTCACAAGAAGAAGTTGATGCCCTCCTGCGGGGCGTCAACGGCGACCTGGACGATGCCCCGGCCCAGGAAGATGTGTCGGGAGTCCGCCCCTATAACCTGGCAACCCAGGAGCGCATCGTTCGCGGACGCATGCCGACCCTGGAAATCATCAATGAACGCTTCGCCCGGCTGTTGCGCATCGGCCTGTTCAATTTCCTGCGCCGCAGCGCCGAGGTCTCGATCGGCCCGGTGCGCGTCTCCAAGTACAGCGAATTCATCCGCAACCTGGTGGTGCCGACCAACCTGAACCTGATCCACATGAAGCCACTGCGCGGCACCGCGCTGATGGTGCTCGACCCCAACCTGGTGTTCCTGCTGGTCGATAACCTGTTCGGTGGCGACGGCCGTTTTCATACCCGGGTCGAGGGACGCGATTTTACCCAGACCGAGCAACGCATCATCCAGCGCGTGCTGGACATCATCTTCGAGAACTATGCCAAGTCCTGGGAGCCGGTGTACCCGGTCGAATTCGAGTACATCCGTTCCGAGATGAATACCCAGTTCGCCAACATCGCCACCCCCAACGAGGTGGTGGTCTCCACCACCTTCACCGTCGAACTCGGCCCGGTCTCCGGCGAAATGCATTTCTGCTTTCCGTATTCGATGATCGAGCCGATCCGCGACATCCTGACTTCCAGCCTGCAGGGCGAAACGCTGGAGATGGACAAGCGCTGGGTGCGCCTGATGACGCAGCAGATCCAGAGCGCCGAAGTGGAGCTGGTGGCCAACATGGGCACCGCCCGCGCTACTTTTGGCGACATCCTCAACATGAAGGTGGGGGACATCATTCCGCTCACGGTTGCACCGAATATCGCCGCCGAGGTCGATGGCGTGCCGGTGATGGAATGCAGCTATGGCAAGTTCAATGGCCAGTATGCATTGCGGGTGGAAAAATTACTGACACATAGCAACGAGTTTGCGCAAGGAGAAGAAAATGGCTGACGAAATCGATAACCAGGCCAGCGCCGAAGACGATTGGGCGGCGGCGATTGCCGAACAGACGCGCAGCGAGGCTGCCGCAGCGGCGCCGCAACCGGCCGCGCCGAATTTCCAGGACTTCGCCGGCAGCGCCAAGGGCACAACCCACAACGACATCGACTTCATTCTCGACATCCCGGTGCAGATGACCGTCGAACTGGGACGCACCAAGATCGCCATCAAGAACCTGCTGCAACTGGCGCAGGGCTCGGTGGTGGAACTCGACGGCCTGGCCGGCGAGCCGATGGACGTGCTGGTCAACGGCTGCCTGATCGCCCAGGGCGAAGTGGTGGTGGTCAACGACAAGTTCGGCATCCGCCTGACCGACATCATTTCGCCGTCCGAACGCATCCGCAAGCTCAACAGATGAAGCACGCCTGCCGGTTCGGCCACATCATCGTCCACCTCATCCGCCATGCCACCGCTGCCGCCCTGCTGACGCTCGGCGGCGCAATGGCCCACGCCGGGCAAGTCGCACCGACTGCGCCGACTGCCCCGAGTGCAGCGCCGCAGAGCGCCGCAACGGCCACGGCCGGCAGCTTCTTCCAGGTCTTGCTGGGACTGGTCGCGGTGCTGGCCTTGCTGGCCGCGATCGCCTGGTTTCTCAAACGCTTCAACCTGGCGCGGATCGCCGGCAATGCGCCGCTCAGGATCGTCGGCGGCGTCTCTGTCGGCAACCGCGAGCGGGTTGTGATCGTCGAAGTCGCCGATCAGTGGATCGTGGTCGGCGTCGCGCCCGGGCAGGTGAATGCCCTGACCACGCTGGCGCGCCCGGCAAACGCACCAGCCCAGTTGCAGGGAACATCGCCGCCGGCGGGCGACAATTTCGCCGCCTGGCTCAAGCAGAAAATCGATACACGCAATGCGCAATAAACATTTGATTCGCGTCGCGCGCCAGGCGGCGCGCTGGAGTCCCCTCCTGTTGCTGAGCCTGCCGCTGTTTGCATCGGCCCAGCAGGCCGGGCTGCCGGCGCTGACCAGCACGCCGGCGCCGGGCGGCGGCCAGACCTATACCCTGAGCCTGCAGACCCTGGTGCTGATGACGGCGCTGACGATGCTGCCGGCGGCGCTCTTGATGATGACCAGCTTCACCCGCATCGTCATCGTCCTGTCCTTGCTGCGCCAGGCGCTCGGCACCCCTTCCGCGCCGCCCAACCAGGTACTGATCGGCCTGGCGCTGTTTCTCACCCTGTTCGTGATGGGCCCGGTGCTGGACAAGGTCTATGCCGACGCCTATCAGCCGCTGTCGGAAAACAAGATCACCATGCAGCAGGCGCTGGACAAGGGCGCCGCGCCGCTCAAGGAATTCATGCTCAAGCAAACCCGCCAGTCCGACCTGGCGCTGTACCTGAAGATCTCCAACACCCCGGCCCTGCAGGGGCCGGAACAGGTGCCGTTGCGCATTCTGGTACCAGCCTTCATCACCAGCGAACTGAAGACCGCGTTCCAGATCAGTTTCGCCATTTTCATCCCGTTCCTGATCATCGACATGGTGGTTGCCAGCGTGCTGATGTCGATGGGCATGATGATGGTGTCGCCGGCAATTGTCGCGCTGCCCTTCAAGCTGATGCTGTTCGTACTGGTCGATGGCTGGCAGCTGCTGATCGGCTCGCTGGCGCAAAGTTTTTACTAGGAATACTGCAATGACTCCGGAAACCGTCATGACCATGGGCCGCCAGGCCATGGAAGTCACCCTGATGATCGCCGCACCGATGCTGCTGGTGGCGCTGGTGGTCGGCCTGGCCGTCAGCATCTTTCAGGCCGCCACCCAGATCAATGAAGCCACGCTGTCCTTCATTCCCAAGCTGGTCGGCATTTTCGTTGCACTGATCGTGGCCGGCCCGTGGATGCTGTCGGTGATGCTCGATTACATGCGACAGATGTTCGGCGGCATCCCAGGGATGATCAGCTAAACCCGCGCCGATATGATCAGCATCTCCAGCGCTGCCCTGAATGCCTGGATCGCCGGCCTGTTGTGGCCGTTGTCGCGCATCCTCGGGCTGATCGCCACCGCACCGCTATTCAACAACCAGAAAATCCCTGCACGCGCCAGGATCTGCCTGGGCATCTTGCTGGCGCTGATCGTCGCGCCCGCGGTGCCGACACAGCCGGCAACCGACCCGATGTCGCTGGCCGGCCTGCTGATCCTGATGCAACAGATGGTGATCGGCCTGGCCATGGGCATGGCGATGCGGATCGTCTTTGCGGCAGTCGAAATGGCCGGCGAAATCATCGGCATGACCATGGGGCTGGGCTTTGCCACCTTCTACGACCCGCAATCGGCCGGCCACTCGTCGGCGATCAGCCAGTTCCTGTCGCTGGTCATGCTGATGCTTTACCTGGCGGCGAATTTCCACCTGATGCTGATTTCCGTCCTGGTCGACAGTTTTACCACCATGCCGATCGGCGCCGGCTCCCTGGGGGGCGGCATGGAACAGCTGGTTTCCTGGGGCGGCCGCATCTTTTCCGCCGGCGTGCAATTGTCGCTGCCAGTCGTGGCTGCGCTGTTGATCAACAATATCGCGCTGGGCGTGCTCACCCGCGCTGCGCCGCAGCTGAATATTTTCGGCATCGGCTTCCCGCTGGCCATCGGTGTCGGCTTCGTCATGATCGCGCTGACGCTGCCCTACCTGGCGGTACCGGTCGAGCGACTGCTGCAGGAAGGCATCGACATGGCCGGCCAGCTTGCGGCGCCGCGCTAGCCCGCCGCGTCGAGTTGCGCGATCAGTGGTTGCAGCAGGCTGGCCTCTTGCGCATGCAGCGCAGCGCCATGCATGGCCAGGTTACGTGCGACATCCTGCAGGCGCCACTGGATTTCCTTTCCCGCCACGCCGACTTCGAAATGGATTTCGCGGTTATGCGCCATGAACTCCGCGATATCCTCATGCGTGCAGATGTCCAGGCCGGTGCTGGTGAAGGCGCGCCTGACAGCCAGGACCTGTTGCAAGCCCCGCGCCAGCAAGTCCTTGCAGGCGCGCGATGTCACCAACGGCGAATCGGCCAGCGCCCCAAGTTGCGCCAGGGCGGCCTCGATGTTGCCATGAAGGGACTGAACATTGCGGTACACAGCCTGCAGCGCCACGTCCTGAGATGCCGTTCCCGGTTCTTCGCCGCAAATGCGCAGCACGCTGGAAACGGCTGATACCAGTTCATGGGCATGCTCGCCCGGGATGATTTTCAGCGCCAGAGCTGCCCGTTCCAGCGGGCGGTCCTGGCGCATGAAGACGCCGGAAATCATTTCCGCCACCGAGACGACCTGACCGGCGATACTGATGTTGCTGCCGCCAAGCTGGCGCGGATAGCCGCCGCCGTCGAAGCGTTCATGGTGTTCCGACACCGCCTGCGCCACCGCTGGCGGGAAATTTTCCAGTTCCTGGATCAGCATCTGGCCGATGCGCGGGTGCACCACCACGTGGCGCCATTCGTGTGGCCGCAGGCGCCGCTTGCTATCCAGATATTCGGGTTCGATGTAGAGCTCGCCGATATCGTGCAACAAGCCGGCCAGTGCTACCGTAGATTGCGCCCTTTCGTCCAGCCCGAGTTTCTTGGCCAGGCAGATCGACACCAGGCTGACCATGACGCTGTGCGCCAGCGCGCTGGCGCCGCCGCGTTCGGTAATGGTGAGCATCAGGCTCATGGCATTGCCGAACCTTGCCTGTTTCAGGATATCCAGGGGCGGCGTGCCATTGTTGCCGGCAGCCCGGTGCATTGAACCCACCGGCGCAATCGAATCGGTCAGTCGCCGCGCCGCATCGACCACCACGTCGCTATTGATGCCGTCGGCAACCGTGATGCTCGATTCCAGCGGCTTGCGCAGCTTGTGCAGGATCAGCCGCTCCTGCATGCCGCGCGAGATGCGTCCCCCCTTGGCTACCAGCTTCATGCCGCGCGCATCGAATATATCTTCGGTCGCCTCGACATCCCGTTCTTCCGCCAGATTCATCACCTTGTCGAGGTAATGCCTGTTGACGTCATTAATTGAAATTGCTTCCGTCATGTATGTTTTTTATTTTTTTACAAGGATGAAACCTTATCATGAAAAATAAACATTTCTGCACTGGCGCGATGAAATTCATGCAGGAGGAAAACACAATGCGCGAAGGCGGCATGCAAGTAAAAAAGCCTGCAGTCTTGCGCTGCAGGCCCGGGGACAAATGCAGAATCGCTTACAGGTAATTAAACAGCGACAGGCCGCTGACTTTGGCAAAGGTCTGCTGCGCCGCGTTGAGCGTAGTTTGCTGCTGCATCAGACTGGAAATCGCCTTCGAGTAGTCGAGATCCTGCAATGCCGATAAGGTTTGGGCATACTGAATATCGGCATCAGCCCCGGCATTGTCGAGCGCATCGATTTCCTTGAGCCGTGAGCCGACTGCGGCGCGTACCGTCAAGATATTGTCAAGCGCGTTGTCGAGGTTGCCATGGGCGACGGCCAGGCCATTGGTTAAATTGCCCTTGCCGGCAGCGCCTGCGACAGGGGTGTTCAACAAGTCGATCAGGTCCTTCATGGTGGAAAACACGCTCTGGTTGGTGCTTGGGGCTACGGCGAAGCTGTCGCCATTGGCCGGTTGGCCGCCCACCTCGAACTGAATGCCGTCGAAAGTAATGGCAGCGCCGCTGGAATAGGCGTTTCCGGCGGAAAGGGTCGTGCCGCTCGTGACATCGACCACGTCATACGTGGTGCCAGCGGCGGATACCGCGAAAGTCACACTGTAATTGTGCCCGGTTAATAGCGAAGTGTCCGTCACTGCGCCTGGCGAGAAAGTGCCGCTGCCGGCATTGCCGGCCGCGGCACTCAGGGCAAAACTGCCATTGCCGTTCTTGATCTGCTGGAAAACGGCGCTGCCGCTATCGCTAAAGGCAATTTGACGCGATGTCCCGACCTGCAACATGCGCGCGCCCTGATCGCCGTTGTAGAGGGCGCCGGTGGCCGTCTGGGCAAAGGGCTGGGTGCCGCTCTGAAATCCGGCAAACATATAGCCGCCCATGCCATCATCGGAATTGGCCAATCCCAGCAATTCCTCGAAGCGCCCCTTGAGTTCGGTTGCAATAGATTGCCGGTCAGTGTCACTATAGGCGCCATTGCCGGCCCCCACCAGCAAAGTCTTCACATCCTGCAGCAAGCTTGTCACGCTCTGCAACACGCCCTCTTCCATGCCCAACGCGGACTTGACGTTTTCGCGGTTGGCACCGAACTGCTCGTTGACCGAGCGCGCCTGGCTGACATCGTAGGCGCGTGCCGCCGCCACAGGATCGTCGGCCGGCGTCAGTAGCCGACGTCCCGAAGAAATCTGCTGCTGCGTGCGCATCAGGTTGGCTTGCAGCTCGCTCAGTCTCGAGGTGCTCGTTTCAAAAAAAGTATGGGTGCTGATGCGCATGATTGTGTTCCTTACTGACCCAGTGTGAGCAGCACGTCGAACAGCTTGCTGGCGGTTTGCATGACCTTCCCGGCAGCCTGGTAGGCTTGCTGGTAACGCAATAGATTGGCCGCTTCCTCGTCGAGATTGACACCCGATTCGCCCTGCTGCGCCGCAACCGCTTGCGCCAGCAAGGTGGTCTCGGCGGCCATGTTGACATCCAGCTCATGCGTCTTGTTGCCGACCATATTGACCATCTGGCCAAAGACGCCCTGAAATGTTGCAGTGCCATTACTCAGCGTCTTTGCAGACTGCAAGGCTCCCAGCAAGAGGGCATTACGATTGTCGCCGATGCCGCCGCCGTTGCTGCCGATAGTGAAGCTGTCACCATCCGCGGGGGTACCTGAAATCTCAAAACTGATATTGCCAAAGCTGACGGTAGCCCCCTCCGTGTACGGCACGGGGGTGCCGGCCGGGTAGACCGTCGACGAACCGTTACTGGTGAGCGTTACCGGCAATGCCGGAAAGCCGGTCAGTTCCCCGGCCGCAGCGTTGTAGGCGAGGGAAATTGCAGGCGTCACCGTCGCCGCACTGAAGCCAGCCGCAACCGTTCCGGCGCTGATCTTGCCAGAGCCGGCATTGTCGCTGTCAGCGCCTGTGCGCACGGGTGCGGCGGCTGCGATCTTGGCAGTGTCGCTGATCGTCACGCCAAATCCGGCAGCGCCATTGACCGTTGGTTTGACCAGGAAAACATCGCCGGCGGCCATGCTACCCGAGGCAACCTCGAATTCCAGCCCATCGACCGAGATCGGCAGCGTCGTCGCGCTGGTCAATGCGCCGTCCATCAGGCGCGTCACCCGGTATTCGGCGGGACCGATGAATTCGAAACGATAGTCGCTACCGGTAAGCGCACCAGCATTGCTGATGTTTGCCGAAACCGTTGCATTGCCGGTGTTCAGAGTACTGGCATTGACCTTCGGTGTGGCGACCTTGAAAAACTCGCCGCCCAGAGCGCCGTTCAGGTCCTGACCGAGCTGGTGCTGGGCGTTGAAGGCACCGCCCAGGCCAATGGCGATGCGGCCAAGTTCATTTTGCACCTTGTCCAGCGTCTGCGAGCGGAATTCCAGCACCCCGCCCAGCTTGCCTCCGGTAAGCGCCGCTTCGGCCAGCGAAATGGTGCCATTATTGCCCTTGTAGCCAACCTGGAGTCGCGTCGGATCGGTAGCGGAAATCACCGGCGTCAGTCCGAAGGTCCGCCCCCCGACCACCAGCGACTGGCCGTTACCAATCGCGATATTATATTCACTGCCTTGTTTGACGACAGTGACCTTGATTTCCTTGCTGAGGTCGGCCACCAGCTTGTCGCGTTGATCGAGCAAGTCGTTTGCCGGCTTGCCGCCATTGCCGGCTTGCACTGTGCTGATCGTATCGTTGAGCTTGGCAATCTGACTGGCCAGCGAATTGATGGAAGCAATGCTTGACTGGATGTCACCGTTGACACCTTCGCGCAACTGGTCGAGTCGACCATCCATGCTCTGGAATTGTCCGGCCAGGGTCTGCGCCGATGCAATCAGGGTTTGCCGCGCGGCCCCTGAAGAAGGGTCGGCAGCCAGGCTTTGTACGCCCTTGAAAAAATCCTGCATTGCCGGCGTAATGCCGGCAGTGGGATCAGCAAACATGTTGTTGATCTGCTTGACCTGGGAATAATAGGAACTGAGCGCATTCTGCGAGGTTTGCGAATTCAGCACCTGGCCGGCGAGAAATTCATTATAGACGCGCTTGACCATCGTGACTTCAGTGCCTTTGCCGACAAAGCCATAACTGCTTTGCTCGCCAGCCACCGCGCCCTGGACGACGACTTGGCGGCTGTACCCCTCGGTATTGGCGTTGGCGATATTGTGGCCGGTGGTCGACAATCCCACCTGGGCTGCGGTCAGTGCGGTTTGACCAATGCTGAGGATATTCGCCATGATGGTGTTTTCTATTAACGCGTTACCAGTGTTTTCGGCAGACTTTCGGCAAACTTTAGCGGACTGCCGAAAATCCGGTATTATTTTTGCAACAAAGTGCCACTAGCGGCAGTGCGCCATCGCGTCATGCCGACAGGGTTTGCCGGATGATGCGGGTCAGCTTGGCGGCATATTGCGGGTCGGTGGCATAGCCAGCCCGCTGCAGGCCGTGCGCGAAGCTGCTGGCATCCTGGGCATTGGCAATGACATTTTCATAACGCGGATTATTGTTCAGCAGGCGCGCGTAATCGCGGAAGCTGTCGGCATACGAATCATAGGCGCGGAATTTTTCCCGCTTGAGCTGCGGCACGCCATTGACGTATTCGGTGGTGGCGACTTCGACCACCTTGCCCTTCCAGCCGCCGGTTGCCTTGATGCCGAACAGGTTGTAGCTGTTGCTGCCGTCGGCATTGCGTATCTCGCGCTTGCCCCAACCGGTTTCCAGCGCCGCCTGGCCCAGCATGAACTTGGCCGGAATGCCGGTGCTGCGGCTGGCCGCCTCGGCATGATGCGCCAGGCGGTCCTCGAACGCGCGCACATGCGGCAGACGCGCCGTGGATTTTGCGGATTGAACCGGTTCCACTGCAGCCGATGCCGATGCCGATGCCGATGCCGCTGCCGCTGCCGACGATGCGCCAAGCCGACCCGGCCACAGGCCGGCAGACATGCCATCGCTGGCGCCGCCATCCTCATTCTGCAGCCGCAACTGTTCCTGGAAAGCGGCGATCTGTGCCTGGCGCTGCGGATTCAGCTGCGGATTCAGCTGCAGACTCAGCTGGCGACCCGGCGCAACACCGCTGCCGAGGCCATCGATGCCGCCCGCTGCTGCTGCGTCGTTGGCTGCGGCGCCGGCCTCGCCCGGCGCTGGCGGCTGCACGCCGCGGTTGACCGACAGCTGGCGCGCCAGCACGTCGGCCAGGCCGACGCCACGGTTGGCCAGCGTCTGGCTCAGTTGCTGATCCAGCATCGAGGTATACATTTTGGTTTGCTGGTTGTCGAACATGCCGTCCTGCGGCGTGGCCTCGCGCATGCTCTTCATCACCATGTTCATGAACAGCGCTTCGAACTGCTTGGCCGCAGCCTTGATCGATTCCGGCGATTGCTGACGCGCCGACTCGCGCAGCGCGCCCAGATCGCGGGCGTCCAGGGCGAGCTTGCCGGAGAGATCGACGGAATTGGCCACGATGCGGTGCTTAAATGATTTCCAGCTCGGCGCGCAGCGAACCGGCCGCCTTCATCGCCTGCAGGATCGCCAGCAAGTCCTGCGGCGTGGCGCCGATCGCATTCAGGGCCTTGACCACTTCGGCCAGCGAAGCGCCGCCCTTCAACATCAGCACCTGGCCGGGCTCCTTGCGGATATCGATTTGCGAAGTCTGGGTCACCACCGTTTGGCCGCCCGAGAATGGCGCCGGCTGGCTGACCGCCGCTTCGGTATTGATGACAATCGACAGGTTACCGTGCGATACCGCGCAGCTCTCCAATGTCACGGCCTGGTTCATCACCACCGAGCCTGTGCGGGCGTTGAGGATCACCTTGGCCACGCTTTGCGCCGGCGTCAGATTGATGCTTTCCAGCGCGCCAAGAAACGCCACCCGCTCGCTATTGTCGACGGGTGCGCGCACGCGGATCACGCGGGCATCCCGGGCCGCCGCTGTATCCGCGCCGAAACGCTTGTTGACGGCATCGACCACCCGGCTGGCAGTGGAAAAATCCGTGTCATTCAATTCCAGGAAGACCGAATCGCCCTGTCCCAGCGCGGTCGGCACGGCGCGCTCGACCGTGGCGCCGGCGGAAATGCGGCCGACGCTCAGATGGTTGACCTGGGCCTTGCTGCCGCTGGCCGCGGCCCCCACGCCGCCGACCAGCACATTACCCTGCGCCATGCCGTAGATCTGGCCGTCGGCGCCCTTCAATGGCGTCATCAACAAGGTGCCGCCACGCAGGCTCTTGGCATTGCCCATCGAGGACACCGTGATATCCAGGGTCTGGCCGGGTTGGGCGAAGGCCGGCAACGAGGTAGTCACCATCACCGCCGCGACGTTCTTCAACTGCAGCGACGAGGCCGGCGGCAGGTTCACGCCCATCTGCTGCAGCATGCTCATCACGCTTTGCACGGTAAACGGCGTCTGCGTGGTCTGGTCGCCGCTGCCGTCGAGCCCGACCACCAGGCCATAGCCGATCAACTGGTTCTGCCGCACGCCCTGGATGCTGGCCAGGTCCTTCAGGCGTTCAGCCTGCCCCGGCACCGGCGCCGCCAGGCTCATTGCGCAAGCGAGCAGCACCAGGCTGCGTTTCAGTGGATGACAGGTGACGGTGAGGATTTTCATGTTCGGTTCCGGTTGGCCGCGCATTACAGCGGCAGCACGCTCAGGAAAAAGCGCGTCAGGATACCCATCATCTCGGCGCCATCGACATGGCTGTTGGTGCGGTATTCGATGCGGGCATCGGCCACCTGGCTCGACAGGATGTTGTTGCCAGGGCGGATCTGGTCGGGATTGACGACGCCGGAGACACGAATGAATTCGGTGCCCTTGTCGAATGCCACCTGCTTCTCGCCGCTGACCACCAGGTTACCGTTGGGGAGCACATCGACCACCGTCACGCCGATGGTGCCGGTGAAATTGTTGCTCGAACTGGTCGCGCCATTTTCACTGAATTCGTTGGCCGATGAGGCCGCGGCATTGGTCTTGCCCAGCAGCGAGGCCGGCGCACCGAACAGCGCAGTCACGCCAGCCTCGACGCTGCCGCTCTTGCTGCCGGAATTGCCGGCGGCCTTGGCGGCGCTGGTCCTTTCGCTGATGGTCATGGTCAGGATGTCGCCGACGAAGCGCGCGCGGCGGTCTTCGAACATGGGCCGGTAGGAGGCGGTCTGAAAAATCGCGCCGTTGGCGGCTCGGCTTGCCGGCGCCGGCGGCAGCGGGCGCGCCGTGGTCGGTCCCTGCACGATGGTCTCGGGGGTTATCGCGCAGCCGGCGAGAAAGCCGACAGTGACGATAAAGAAAAGTATCGTGAATGAATTTTTCATGACTGAAGCTCCGGCACGTCCGTCACAGCTGCGTCAGCCGCTGCAGCATCTGGTCCGAGGTGCTGATGGCCTTGCTGTTGATTTCGTACGCGCGCTGGGTCTGGATCATGTTGACCAGCTCCTCGACCACATTCACGTTCGAGGTTTCGGTATAGCTCTGCAACAGGCTGCCGGCGCCGTTGGTGCCGGGGGTGTTGGTGTTGGCGGTGCCGGAAGCGCTGGTTTCGGCATACAGGTTTTCGCCCTTGCTTTCCAGCCCGGCCGGATTGATGAAGGTGCTCAGTTGCAGCGCGCCCACCGTGGTCGGCGCTGCCGCGCCCTGCACCTGCACCGACACGGTACCGTCGCGGCCGATGGTGATGCTCTGGGCATTGTCGGGAATGGTAATGGCCGGTTGCACCACGAAGCCGCTGGAAGTCACCAGCTGGCCCTGGCTGTCAACCTGAAAGGAGCCATCGCGGGTATACGCGGCGCTGCCGTCCGGCATCAGCACCTGGAAAAAGCCGCTGCCCTGGATCGCCACATCCTTGCTGTTGCCGCTCTGTTGCAGGTTACCCTGGGTATGGATGCGCTCGGTCGCCACCGGACGCACGCCGGTGCCGAGCTGCAGGCCGGAAGGCAGCTGGGTCTGCTGCGACGATTGCGCGCCGGGCTGGCGGATGGTCTGGTACAACAGGTCCTCGAACACCGCGCGCGAACGCTTGAAACCGGTGGTGCCGACGTTGGCAAGGTTGTTGGAGATGACATCCATCTGCGTCTGTTGCGCTTCCAGACCGGTCTTGGCTATCCATAGTGAGCGTATCATTTCATTCTCCAGCGATCTGCTGCCTGTTCATCGGCGCCGCCCAGGAGGGACGCCCCACAATCCAATTATGCTCCGCCGCGCACTAGCTCAAAGAGAGGAGCTGCGCGGCTTTGTTGGCGTTATTCTCGGCGTTCTTCAATAAATTCATGTGCATCTCGAACTGCCGCGCCAGGCTGATCATGTTGACCATTTCATCGACCACATTGACATTGCTGCCTTCCAGCGAAGCGCCGATCAGCGCGACGTTTTCGGCGGCATCGGCCGGCTCGCCGCTCTTCAGGCGAAACAGGCCATCGTCGCCACGCACCAGCTCGGCCTGTTCCGGATTGACCAGCTTGATGCGTCCCAGCACGGTATTGACCGCCGGCTTGGTGGCGGTGGAAACCGCCGACACCGTGCCATCCTTGGCGATCGCCAGGGCGACATCGGGCGGCACGCTGATGGGGCCGCCATCGCCCAGCACGTTCAGGCCGGACTGGGTCTGCAGGATGCCGTTTTCGCTGAGCTTCAGGCTGCCGTTGCGGGTATAGGCTTCGGCGCCGTCTTCCAGCTGCACGGCGATCCAGCCCTGCCCCTGCACCGCCACATCCAGCTCGCGCCCGGTCTGCTGGATCGGGCCGGCACGGAAATCCGCCCCCACCGTCGAATCGACCACAAAGGCGCGCGTGGCCAGATCGGCGCCCTGCACCGGCACGGCACGGAAGGTATCGAGTTGGGCGCGAAAACCGTTGGTGGTGGCATTGGCCAGGTTGTGCGAGGTCGTGGCCTGCTTTTCCATGACGTGCTTGGCGCCGGTCATGGCGGTGTAGATCATGCGGTCCATGGTGTCTCCTGTGGCCGGTCAGCTGCAAACGATGCGACGCATTAGCGCAGATTGACCAGCGTCTGCATCACCTGGTCCTGGGTCTTGATGGTTTGCGCATTGGCCTGGTAGAAGCGCTGCGCGGTAATCATGTTGACCAGCTCGGCGGTCAGGTCGACGTTGGAATCCTCCACCGCCGACGATTGCAGCGAACCCAGGCTGCCAGTACCGGGACCGCCAACAAGTTCCGCCCCGGACGAGGCACTGGAAGCCCAGACATTGTTGCCAAGTGGTTGCAAGCCGTTCGGATTGGTGAAATTCGCCAGCACGACCTGACCCAGGGTCGAGGACATGCCGTTGGTATAGCGACCGGTGATGATGCCGTCATTGTCGATGTTAAAGCCGGACAGGCGGCCGGACGCATAACCGTCCTGGCCAAGTGAATTGACGCTGAACGACGAACCGAACTGGGTTGTGCCGGCGAAATCGAGGCTGATGCCTGCAGCGCCACCGATCGGCGTCTGTGCGCCGGTTGCCACCGGCAGCTGGATATTCGCAAAAGGCAAGGTGGTTGCAGCGTTATCGATGGAACCGTCCGATGCAAAGGTGATGGAGCCGATATTGCCGCTGGCTGGCGCCGGCAGCAGGGTGCCGTCCACAGAGGCATAGACTTCCCAGGTAGCCTGCGTGCCGGCCGGATCGGCCGGCAGCGGTGCAGTCTTCACAAAGAAAGTCTGCAGAACATGGGAATTCCCCAGACTGTCAAACACCGATACCGAAGTCGCGTTGTGGTACGTCGCGGGATCGTTGACGTCGAAGGGATTGACTGCCTGGTCGATCGCCGCCTTGCGCGAGTCCAGGTTAAGCAAGGCCGTCACTTTCGACGACTCGCTGGGAGGCAAGTCGGCCGTATTGATGTTCAGGTCAGTGGGCGCACCGGTAGACAGAACGCCAAGGCTGTTGGCAACATATCCTGTCAGGTGCGAGCCGCTCGCGTTGACGATGAAACCGTCCTTATCGAGCTGGAACTGACCGTTGCGCGCATAGGTAATCGTGCCTTGGTCGCTCATGCGAAAAAAACCGCCGCCATTGATCGCCACATCAAGGGGATTATTCGAACCGGTGATGTTACCTTGCGTGAATTGCTGGGCGACGCCAGCCACCTTGACGCCGATCCCGACCTGACTGGTGCCGGCACCGGTGAGTGAACTGGCATACACGTCGGCAAATTGCGCCTGCGATGCCTTGAAACCGGCCGTGTTGGCATTGGCGACATTGTTGCCGATCGCATCCAGGCTCTTGGATGCTGCGCTCAAACCACTCAAACCTTGCTGAAAACTCATGATAATCCCCTTATAACGATAGGAAGCGCAACAATCAGAGAATCTGACGGATATCGGCGAAATTCAACGCGCCGAGGTTAGGCACATTGACCTTGATGCCGCCGCTGCCGGTGGAAACGCTGGCAACCTGGCCGAAACTCAAGGCGCTTGCATCGACGTTCTTATCACCGGCAGTGGCCTTGACTTCAAACGTGTATTTGCCATCGGGCGCCGTGGCGCCGGCATCGGTCTTGCCATCCCACGCCAGCGGATAAGTGCCGGCCGGCTGGTTCTCCAGCGTGAAGCTGTGCACCGCGCTGCCGCTGGCGTCGCGAATCGTGACCTGTACCTTGTCGGCCGGTCCGGCCAGCTCGACGCCCAGCAGCGCCTGGCCTTCGGATAACTGGACACCATTGCCGGTCGCCAGCACGCCATGACCGATCATGCTGGTCGCCTGCAGGGTCTGGCTGGTCTGGTAGCTTCCCATGAGGTTTTCCAGCGCGGTATTGAGCTTTTCGATGCCGCTGACGGTCGACAATTGCGCCAGCTGGCTGGTCATCTGCGCATTGTCCATCGGGTTCAGCGGATCCTGGTTCTTCATCTGCGTCACCAGCAGCGTCATGAAGCGGTCTTGCGCCTCGCCGGCAGCATCCGTCGCCTTGGCCGTCTTGGTGCCATTGACAGCAGTCAGCAGGCTGTCGGAAACGCCGCTACTGTTTTGTATGGTCGTCATGCGAATTCCCTTTCTTACTGGCCAAGCGCCAGTGTTTTCATCAGCAGCGTCTTGGCCGCATTCATGGTCTCGACATTGGTCTGGTACGAGCGCGACGCCGAGATCATGTTCACCATTTCTTCCACCACATTCACGTTCGGCATGGCGACGTAGCCCTGCTCGTCGGCTTGCGGATGTTTCGGGTCGAACACCATTTTTGGCGGCGACGCGTCCTCGACCACTTGCTGCACCTTGACTCCTGCGGCTTCCGGCGTTGCCATCGGCACTGCCTGGAAGACCACCTGCTTGGCCTTGTAAGCCTGGCCGGTGGAACTGGTGGTGCTGTCGGCGTTGGCGATATTGCTGGCCACCACATTCAGGCGCTGCGATTGCGCGCTCATGGCCGAACCGGCGACATTGAAGATATTAAAGAGTGACATGGTCATTGCCCCTGGATGGCGCTCAGCATTTTCTTGATTTGCGCGTTGATGAGTGTCAGGCCGGCTTCGTAGCGGATGGCGTTATCGGTAAACTGGTTGCGCTCGACATCCATGTTGACCGTATTGCCGTCAATGTTGCCCTGCTGCTCCTTGCGGTATTGCAGCGGCGCGTCACCCACGGCATTGCCATTCCTGCTGCTCAAGTGTACCGTGGCGGTTTTCGCCAGCGCCGGCGCCGGCGCCTGGCTCGACCCGCCCTTGGTCAGCGCGCCTTGCAGGGCCTTGTTGAAGTCGATGTCGCGCGCCTTGAAGTTGGGTGTGTCGGCATTGGCGATATTCGACGCCAGCAATTGCTGACGCTGGGCCCGCAAATTCAGCGCGGCTTCATTGAACCGCAAATGTTCGTCAAGCTTTCCGATCATGCCACCCTCCAGGGCTAAAAGAACTGCGCGGCTAAAGAAACTGCACGTTGCGCCGATAATGGTTTTGTACAGGCTCGATATTAAGCAGTCGATGCCGCGCCCGATCGGCGGATAAGCGCGCAAAACCCTGCCCTGTTCCCGGCTTTGCGGCGTGGCGGCGCCGTTATCATGGATCGCACAAGATATTTTCTCGCGTGGACCATGCAGCTGCTCATCAAGAATCTGATTATCAAGGCCAGCCTGTTTTCGATCGTCCTGCTGCTTGCCAGCGCCGCGGCGGCGCAGCAGAGCGCGCCGCCGCGGCAAGACCCCGAAGCCATCCGCAAGGTGGTCGAACATTTCCTGCGCGTCCAGAGCGCCGGCTTGCCGGGCCAGGTCGGCATCAACGCCAGTACCCTCGACTCGCGCACCAATCTCGCTGCCTGCACCGCCCCCGAAGCCTTCCTGCCGCCCGGCAGCCGGGTGTGGGGCCGCACCACGGTCGGCGTGCGTTGCCTGGCGCCGGTTTCCTGGACTGTGTATATCCCGGCAACGGTCAAGGTCGTGGCGGACTATCTCACTACCGCCGCGCCCCTGGCGCAAGGCCAACTGGTCGCCGCGCAGCATCTGCTGAAGGCCCGGGGCGACCTGACCCAACTGCCGGCCGGCATCCTGACCGATGCCTCGCAAGCGCTCGGACGCACGCTGGCCATGTCGTTGCCGGCCGGCGCGCCCTTGCGCAACGATGCACTGCGTGTCCAGGCCGCCGTCCTGCAGGGCCAGACCGTGCGCCTGAGCTCAAGTGGCGCCGGCTTCCGCATTTCCGCCGAAGCCAAAGCCCTGAACAATGCCGCCGAAGGGCAGATCGTCCAGGCCAGGACAGCCAGCGGCCAGGTCGTCAGCGGCGTGGCGAAAAACGGTGGCGTGGTGGAAGTAACTTATTGAAAACATGGAATATTTGTCTGGCCGCCCCTATTAAATAATGTTAGATTCGCTCCTAAAGTTTAGGCGGCCGATGCCGTTATATGGGCATGGACAGGGGTAAACTGCCCCGAACAGACAAGGAACGATCGTGAAAATCGATAACTCGATCAAGAAAACCGGCAGCCTGCCGATCGGTGCGGCGGAAACCCGCGGCGGCAAAGGCGCGGAAAAAACCGGCGGCGCGGCCAGGGTAAACACTGCCGGCACGGCGCAGCAAGGCGTACAGATTTCTTCGCAATTGCAGGCATTGGCCGGCAGCGAAGGCGTGTTCGACACACAAAAGGTGGCGGAAATCAAGGCAGCGATTGCCGAGGGCAGGTTCCAGGTCGACCCGGAAAAGGTCGCCAACGGCTTGCTCGATTCCGTCAAGGATTTGATCCATTCCCGTAAGGCATAGACATGAACCCATCCGGCAACAGCCCTGCGCACTCCCTGCATGAAGAAAACCGCACGGCGCGCATGCTGCTCGACCTGTTGAAACAAGAGCAGACACAGCTGATTGCCGCCGATATCGATGCCCTGACCGCCTTAACCGAGGAAAAGACCCGGCTGGTGGCGCGCATGTCGGAACTGGCGACTGGCCGCCATCAGGCGCTGGCCGCCGCCGGCTTCACCGCCACGGAACAAGGCATGCAAGCCTGGCTGGACAGCCTGCAGGCAGCCACCGTGCGGCAGTCGTGGCAGGAGTTGCTGGATCTGGCCCGCGCCGCCAAGGACATCAACCGCAGCAACGGTCTGCTGATCGGCAAGCACCTGGCGCGCAACCAGGGCGCACTGAACGTCTTGAAGGGCGGCGCGCAAGGCCAGGCCCTCTACGGCCCCAACGGCCAGTCTGCCGTCAGAACGACCGTGCGCGGGCTGGCGATCGGCTAGGTTTCAACACATTCGAGGGTGTTACTTGACCGGCTTCTGCCGGTTTTTTTTGCCCGATCGCCGTACGCGCCTATGACGGTACCCCAAGGATCACGCTCGACGCCTTGAAGATCGCCGTGACGGGCTGACCCACCGCAAGCCCGAGCGCCTGGCTGCTTTCATTGGTGACGATCGCCGCCAGCGTGGCGCCGCCGGACAATTCGAGCACCACCTCGGCATTCACCGCGCCCGGCTGCACGCGTGCCACGGTTCCGCGCAGGCGATTGCGGGCGGAAAATTTCGCACCTTCATCATCCGTTACAAGGATCACCATGGATGACTTGATCAGCGCGAAAGCTTCCGCCCCAGGCTGCAAGCCCAGACTTTCCGTGCTTTCATGCGTGACGATTGCCACGATGCTGTGACCGCCGGCCACCTCCAGCGTGACTTCATCGTTGACGGCGCCTGCCTTGAGCGCCGTGACCCTGCCGAAAAACTGGTTGCGCGCGCTGGTTTTCATGGCCATTCTCCTGACAAGCAGATAATCGTCGGCGATGCCTCCTGCCTGGCTGTCGAGCAGTTCGACAAAACGTCGGTGTTCTCGTTCGATGGTGGCGAAATTGGCCACCAGTTGCGCGCCGCGCTGGGTCAGACGGGTGCCGCCACCGCCCTTGCCGCCCGCCAGCCGCTCCACCAGTGGCTCACCGGCCAGGTTGTTCATGGCATCGATGGCATCCCAGGCTGCCTTGTAACTCATGCCGGCAGCTTTGGCTGCCCGGGTGATCGAGCCGCATGCGGCAATCTGCGCCAGCAGCGCAATGCGCCCTGTGCCGCCGAAATTTTCCCCATCCACAGTCAGCCATACCGTGCCTTGCAATTGCATCGTCATGTCCATCGTCCTTTGCGCCGCTGCCGCCTTATTCCGCTCGATATCTTCTCCGCAGCCCAGTCGGAAGCCGCTTAGACGCCGCTCAGAAACCGATCAACGCCGCCGCATCGCTGCCATCCGGCGCCATCTCGACCGCGCCATCCTGCATCCGCAGCACCTGTTCGCCAAACATCGCCGCATCTTCCTGATCGTGGGTAATCAGAATCATCGGCACCTGCAATTCCCTTTGTAAATGATCCAACTCCTGCCGCAGCGTCACGCGCAGCGCCGGATCGAGCGCCGCGAACGGCTCGTCCAGCAACAGCGCCCGCGGCTGCGCCACCAGCGCGCGCGCCAGCGCGGTACGCTGGCGCTGGCCGCCGGACAACTCAGCCGGCATTTGCCGCGCCATCGGCCGCAGGCCGAAGGCATCCAGCCAGTAATCGACCGCGGCGCCGCCGGCATCCGCAGGCGGATTGCGCCAGCCGCCCGTCAAGCCGAATGCGATATTCTGGCGCACATTCAGGTGCGGAAACAAGGCGTAATCCTGGAACAGATACCCCAGCCGGCGTTGCTGCGGCGCGAGGTCGATACCGGCCGCCGCATCGAACAGGCTGCGCCCGTCCAGGCGGATATGTCCGTGGTCCGGGCGCAGCAGCCCGGCGATTGCCTGCAGGCTGATGCTCTTGCCGGCACCGGAAGGGCCGAGAATGACGATGCGCCGGTGCGCTGAGCGCAAACGCAAGCGCAGATAAAAACTGCGCTGGCCGGAGCGCAGGGTCTTGTCGATGTCGATGTCGAACAGCATCATCCTCCCTATGCGCGCCGACCGCTGTGGCCTGGCGCCAGCCACCCGGCCGCCAGCAGCACCGCCACGCACACCGTCGAAGTGATCAGCACCAGCAAATTGGCCAGGCCGTCCTGGCCGGCCTGCACCGCCTCATATACCGCCACCGAGAGCGTCTGCGTCTTGCCGGGGATGCTGCCTGCGACCATCAGGGTCGCGCCAAACTCACCCAGCGCACGGGCGAACGCCAGCAACAGGCCGGCCAGAATGCCGCGCCATGCCAGTGGCAGGCTGACCCTGAAGAAAATCGCCATTTCGGAAATGCCCAGCACCCGCGCAGCCTGCTCAAGTTGGCCATCGACCGCCTCAAAGGCCGCCCGCGCCGGCTTGAACACCAGTGGAAAGGCGACGATGGCAGCAGCCAGCACCGCCGCCTGCCAGGTAAAGATGAGATTGATGCCGAAATGCTCTTGCAGCCAGGCGCCAAGCCAGCCACGCCGACCGATCAGCACCAGCAGGTAATAGCCCAGCACGGTCGGCGGCAGCACCATCGGCAGCGTCAGCAGGGTATCGAGCAGATCGCGTCCGGGAAAGCGCCGACGCGCCAGCAAAAAACCGATCCCCACCCCGAACACCAGGTTGATCGCGGTGGCCCAGGCGGCCACCTTCAGCGACAGCGCCAGTGCGATCCAGGCTGCGTCCATGCCACTGGCTTCTGCCATGTGTGCGCCCCTTCCGGATCAGGGCTGTTGAAAGCCGTATTTGGCGAGGATCGCCTGGCCGGCCCGGGATGCGATGAAATTGACAAAGCGGCTTGCTTCCGCACCGTTCGTGCTGGCCGCGGTTCTGGCAATCGGATAGAGAATGGCCGTATCCAGCGGCACTGAAAACGCCACCCTGACCTTGCCCGGCATTAGCGCGGCGTCGGTGGCATATACGAAGCCGGCATCGACTTCGCCGCGCGCGACATAATCCAGCGACTGCCGCACGTTCTGGGTATGAATCGCCTTGGTTTCAAGCAGCGGCCACAGGCGCGCCGCCTCCAGCGCGTGCCTGGCATAACGGCCGACCGGCACGCTGGCCGGATTACCGATGGCGATCTTGCTCACCGCAGCTTGCGTCAGGTCTGGCAATCCCTTAAGTGCCAGCTTGCTGTCGGCCGGCACCACCACCTGCAGGGTGTTGCGGGCAAAATCGCGGCGCGCCGCCGCCTTTACCAGCCCTTGCTGCACCGCCATGTCCATCGTTTCCTGATCGGCCGAGGCAAACACATCGACCGGTGCACCCTTGGCCATCTGCTGCAGCAGCACACCGGACGCAGCAAAATTCAACGCCACCTTGCCGCCGGGATGTTGCGCTTCGTAAGCGCCGGCGATTTCGCGGAAGGCATTGGTCAGGCTGGCGGCAGCCGATACGGTGATCTCGCCGGCCTGGGCGAAACTTCCCACACTGACAACGATAGCGCCCAGAAGCACTTTGAGCGATGAAAAATGCATGTTTGTCTCCAGATGTGGTCGAATCGATAGCGCTATATACTAAACTATATTGCGCTATCGATCCATAGCCCGCGTCGGCGCGCGCAGGTCAGTTTCAAATTGGAATTGTCTGGAAAAACCGGGGGTGCCAGGCAGGCGCACCGACTCAATTAACGGCGTCTTCCGGTGCCAGCGGCACTTCAGTCGCCTGTTCCGGCAAGCCGGCCAGAATCAGGATTTCCACACGACGGTTGCGCAAGCGCCCTTCGGTGCTCTCGTTCGGCCCCACCGGGAAATTTTCGGCATGGCCGACCGCGGTCAGGCGCTCATGCGCAACGCCGTTGTCGGCCAGCAGGCGCACCACGCTGCTGGCGCGCGCGCTCGACAATTCCCAGTTCGACGGAAAGGCGGCATTGCTGATCGGCACATTGTCGGTATGCCCTTCCACCTGCATGGCGTGGCTATCTTCCTTCATGATGCCGGCGATGGCAGTCAAGGCTTCGCCGGATTCAGCGGTGAGCCTGGCGTCCCCCGGTGCGAACAGGATGCTGGCGTTGATCTCGACCTTGACGCCACGGCTGGTCTGGGTCACACGCACGATACCGCGCTTGACCAGCGGCGCCAGCGCCTGCTGGATCTGGCGTGCAATCGCCGTCATCGCCGTTCTTTCGCGGCGCAAGGCCTCGACCTGCTGACGGTCCGGCGCGGGCTGGCGGCGCAGCGGAAAGGCTTGCTGGCGCTCCGGCGCTACCTGGGAAGCGGAAACCGCCGCTCCGGTGCCGAAGGCGTTGCCCAGCGAATTGGCCAGGACGCGGTACTTGCCTTCGTTGACCGAAGAGATGGCATACATCACGACAAAGAACGCAAACAGCAGCGTGATGAAATCGGCATATGAGACTAGCCAGCGCTCATGGTTTTCATGCTCTTCTTCATGCCTTCTGCGTGCCATTGTCTGCCTTGTCCTTGCCCGGTTAGCGGCATTAATCGGCATTAATGCCGGTGCGCGCTCATGCGTTCCTGGATCACCCGCGGGTTGTCGCCCAGGGCGATGCCGAAGAAAGCCGCAATCAGCATCTCGCGCTGCGCCACCTCGTGCGCCAGCAAGGATTTGAGTTTATTGGCGATCGGCAGGAATACCAGGTTGGCCAGCCCCACGCCGTAGATCGTGGCGACGAAGGCCACCGCGATGCCGCTGCCAAGCTGGGCGGGATTGGCAAGATTTTCCATCACGTGAATCAGCCCGAGCACGGCGCCGATGATGCCGACGGTCGGGGCGTAGCCGCCGGCGGCGTCCCACACCTTGATCGCCAGTCGCTCGCGCCGCTCGTAACTGTCCAGTTCGGCTTCCAGGATATCCTTGAGCTTGAACGGGTCGATGCCGTCGATCAGCATGCGCAAGCCCTTGGCCTTGAAAGGCTCCTTGACGCCATCGAGATAGCGCTCCAGGCTCAGCAAGCCTTCGCGCCGCGCCAGCGCGCTCCAGGTCGTCACCTGCAACTCCAGCGCGGCGGAAGTATCGGCTGGCAGCACGAACACGGACCTGGCCATGCGCACGCCGCGCACAAAATCCGGCATGCCGCTTTGCAGCAGCACCGCACCCACGGTGCCGACCCCGACGATGATGAAGGCGGCCGGCTGCACCAGCGAGCCCAGGTGGCCGCCCTCCAGCAACTGGCCGGCCAGCAGGCCGCCCAGCGCCAGCGCAATGCCGGCTACGCTAGCCCAGTCCACGCCTGCTCCCGTAAAAAGCTACGCAGGCGCGCGATTGCCTGGCTGTGCAGTTGCGACACGCGCGATTCCGACACATTCATCACCGCACCGATCTCCTTGAGATTCATTTCCTGCTCGTAGTACAAGCCCATGAGAATCTTTTCCCGCTCCGGCAAGGCGCCGATGGCATCGATCACGGCCTCGCGAAAGCCGGTGTTCATCAGGCTTTGCAGCGGATCGTCCGACTGGTCGGTGCAATAGCGGTCGAGGAAATGTTCGTTGTCCTCGCTCTCGTGGAAATCTTCGTAATAGACCAGCTGGTGGCCGCCGCTGTCGTTCAGCAGGTCCTGGTATTCGACCAGCGACAACTTCAGTTGCTTGGCCACTTCGGTTTCCAGCGGTGGCCGGCCGAGGCGCTGCTGCAGCTTCTGCATGGCCTCCTCGATCTTGCGCATGTTCTGGCGGATACTGCGTGGCAGCCAGTCGCTGCTGCGCAACTCGTCCAGCATGGCGCCGCGTATACGCTGCACCGCATACGTCTCGAACTGCGCTCCGTGGTTATCCTCGTAGCGATTGACGGCGTCCAGCAAGCCGATCATGCCGGCCTGCACCAGGTCGTCGACTTCGACGCTGTGCGGCAGCTTGGCCTTCATCTGGTGCGCAAGCCGCTTCACCAGCGGCGCATGTTCCTGCAGCAGGTGATTCTTGTCCGATTTTCCATGCGCGGTGTACATCAGTCGTTCATTATCCTTTTTTTAACCCGCCATCCGCATGCCGCCCGCCGGCGCCATGTCCGCCACGTCCCCCATCGAGCAACGCCCGGCCAGCTTGCGGAACGCCAGCGACGCGCCGGCCAGCGGAAAGGCCTCGACCACGCTGCGCCCGAGCCTGGCGGCGCGACCGAGGTGCTCGTCGGCCGGCACCGAACCCAGCAATGCCACCTGGGTTGCCAGGTAACGGCTGGCAACCTGCGCGATATTCTCGTGCACCAGCTTCGCTTCGCGCTCGCCGACGCCACTCACCAGCACGCTGAATGGCCGCCGTCCGAGCGTGGCACTCAGGCGCTTGATCATCGCATACGCCGCCTTGATGGACGCGGCGCTGTTCGTGACCTGCACGACGATTTCACCGCCAGCCAGCGCCGGCAGCGCGAATCCGTCATCGGCGCCAAGTTCGCCATCGACCACCACAATATCGTGTTGCTGCGCCAGCGCGTCGAAATTCTGGCCGAGACGACGCATCAGCAAGTCATCCTGCGGTGCCGCCTGTAACTGCGCGCGCGCCTGCAATGTCGCATGTGCCAGCCTGGCCACGCCAAAACCCTGCGGCATGGCCTGCACCAGTTCAGCCATCCTGCCCTCCTGGCGCGCCACATCCAGCAGGCTGGCCCGGCGCGGCGCATCCAGCCGCGCGGCGATACCGCCGGTGCTCGCGCGCGCATCGAGCAGCAGTACTTCGCTGCCGGCGCGCACCAGGGAAGCGCCAAGGTTCACCAGCATCGCATTTTTTTCCTCGTCTGGCAACGCCGACAGGAAGGTGAACACGCGCGGCCGCGGCCCCGCCAGCATGCGGCGCAGGCCTTCAGCCTGGTCGTTGCGGAAGTTAGCCAAGGGACACCTCGCGCAGGCTGGCGTCGTTCATGCCGCGCGCCGCATTGGCAACCACCATCGGCAACTCGGCATCCTGAAACTGGAACGGTGCGGTTTCACGCTTGAGCTTGAAGGCGCGGTCGACCAGGTAATCCTTGTTGGCCACGTGCAGGTCTTCCGGCACGCGCTGGCCGTTGGCCACATAATACATTTTCAGCTTCTGGCGGATCGCCACGTCCAGCACGCCGCCAATGGTCGCCGCCTCGTCCAGCTTGGTCATGATGCAGCCGGACAGTCCGCCGCCCTGATAGGCGCGCACCACCTCGCTCAGCGTTTCGCCGGTCGAAGTGGCCGACATGCACAGCAGGCGCTTGACCTGGGAGCCGGTGCCCGACAGCATGGCGACCTGCTCGGCCACCATCTGGTCGCGCTGGCTCATGCCCACGGTATCGATCAAGACCGTGTGCTTGTTGCGCAATTCATCCAGGGCGATCTTCAGGTCGGTTTCATCCTTGACTGAATGCACCATGACGCCCAGGATTTTGCCGTAGATGCGCAGTTGCTCGTAGCCGCCGATACGGTAGCCGTCGGTCGTGATCAGCGCCAGCTTGCCGGCGCCGTGGCGCATCACGCAGCGTGCCGCCAGCTTGGCGGTGGTGGTGGTCTTGCCGACCCCGGTCGGTCCCACCAGTGCGTACACGCCGCCCTGGTCGAGGATGTCGTTCTCGTTATCGATCGACGCCAGGTTGCGTGCCAGGATCGAACGAACCCAGTGCATGCCGGCCGCCACCGTTGCGCCGGCAGGCATTTTTTCCGTCAGGAAGCGCGCCAGACTGGCGGAAAAGCCGGCCGACAGCATTTCGCGCATGACCGCCGACTTCGCCGGCTCGCGCTTTTGCTGGCTGCTGAAGGCGATCTCCGCCAGTTGCGACTCCAGCATGCCGCGCATGGCGCGGATCTCGGTCATCACCTTGCCCAGTTCGCTGGCGGCCGACTGTTCGGCCGCTGCGTTCATCTCGCGCGCGGCACTGAGAGATTCAGCCAGGCGTGCTGCCTGATTGTTCTCGGCCAGATGGCGCGGCGCCAGCGCCGCCAGGGTCGATTGCGAAATCATGGGAGTTGGCGCGGGTGCGAGAGCGGGTGCAGGCGCCACGGCCGGCATATCTGCCACCGGTTCCGCCAGCGCCGACATGTCTTCCGGCGCCAGTGCCAGGATCTCGATCGTGCCGTCGATGCTGCGGTTGGAGAGGATCACGGCGTCCGCGCCGAGGGCGTCGCGCACCTTGCGCAATGCCTCACGGGATGTAGTTGCGGTGAATTTTCTTACGTTCATGCTTGGCCTCCAACTAGGCTGGTAACTTCAATGGTGCTGATTACAAAAAGCCGGATCGCGATAAGCAGTCATGACTCGGTAGTACCGCACTGCGTATGCATTGCCGGACTTTGCAATATGGGTTAACAGGATTATTGATTGGAAGTGGCGCTGGCTATCGGGGGAATAGCCGGGTAATCCCCCTGCATTTCGGCCACATCGCTTGCGAGCCGTCCATCATGCGCCGCCGCTTGCACGTCAGGCCATATTGCCCACCAGGCTGGTCACCTTGATCGTCTTTGTTTCCGGCACTTCGGCGTGCGACAGCACCTTCAGCTGCGGAATCGCGCGGCGCAGGAAGCGCGCCAGCAACGCGCGCAACGGTCCCGGCACCAGCAGCACCGGGGTCAGTCCCATCTGTTCCTGCTGGCGCGCCGCGTTCGCTGTCTGCATCGCCAGGGTGTCGGCCAGGCCCGGCTCGATGCCGCCGCCATCCGGGCCGCTGGTCTGCAGGGCCTGCATCAGCAGGCGCTCCAGGCGATTGTCCAGGGTCATGACCGCCAGTTCGTTGGACGACGCAAAAATCTGCTGGACGATGGCGCGACCCAGGGCGATGCGCACCTGTGCGGTCAGCTCATTGGGGTCCTGCAGCTGCGGCGCAAATTCGGCCAGGATCTCGATGATGGTGCGCATGTCGCGGATGTGCACGCCTTCGATCAGCAGGTTCTGCAGCACTTTCTGCAAAGTCGAAATCGATAGCAGCTTGGGCACCAGGTCTTCCACCAGTTTCGGCGACTCCTTGCCAAGATGATCCAGCAATTGCTGCACTTCCTGACGACCCAGCAACTCGGCCGCATGCGTGGTGATCAGGTGGTTCAGGTGGGTGGCCACCACGGTGCCGGCATCGACCACGGTATACCCCATCGCCTGGGCCTGGTCGCGCATGCCGGCGTCGATCCACACCGCTGGCAGGCCGAAGGCCGGATCGGTGGTGGCAGCGCCCGGCAAGGTGCCGCTGACCATACCGGGATTGATCGCCAGGAACTGCCCGGCATGTGCCTCGCCGCTGCCGACTTCCACACCCTTCAATGTGATGCGGTAGGCGGAAGGCTTCAATTCCAGATTGTCGCGGATGTGCACCGGCGGCGAAAGAAAACCGACTTCCTGGGCAAATTTCTTGCGGATGCCCTTGATGCGGCGCAGCAGCTCGCCGCCCTGCCCCTTGTCCACCAGCGGAATCAGACGGTAGCCGACTTCCAGGCCGAGGGTGTCGACCGGCACGATATCCTGCCAGGATGCTTCCTCGCCTTCCGGGGCAGCCACCGCCGCGGCGGCTGCCGCGGCCGCCTCTGGCGCCTCCTGCATGGACTGCGTGGCCTGGTTGGCGCGCTGCGAAATCATGTAGGCGCCGCCAGCAAGCAGCGATGCCAGGAAAATGAAGGGGATGTGCGGCATGCCGGGAATGATGCCCATGCCGCCGACAATCGCGGCTGTGATGTACATGACTTGCGGCTTGGCGAACAGCTGGCTGATCAGCTGGGTGCCGATGTCCTCGTCGCTGGCCACGCGCGAGACGATGATACCGGCCGCCACCGAAATCACCAGTGAAGGAATTTGCGCCACCAGGCCGTCACCGATCGCCAGCAGCGTATAGTTTTCCAGGGCGTCGCCAAAAGCCATGTCATGCTGGAGCATGCCGACGATCAGGCCGCCGATGACATTGACGAGCGTGACGATGATGCCGGCGATGGCATCACCCTTGACGTATTTGCTGGCGCCATCCATGGAACCATAGAATTCAGCTTCCTGCGACACCTGCTGACGGCGGCTGCGCGCCTCCGCCTCGCCGATCAGGCCGGCGTTGAGGTCGGCGTCGATCGCCATCTGCTTGCCGGGCATCGCATCCAGGGCGAAACGCGCGCCGACTTCGGCGATACGGCCGGCGCCCTTGGTCACCACGACGAAATTGATGATGGTCAGGATCACGAACACCACGATACCGACCGTGTAATTGCCGCCGATCAGGAAGTGGCCAAAGGCCTCGATCACCTTGCCGGCGGCGTCCGGGCCGGTATGCCCTTCGGCGAGCACGATGCGGGTGGAAGCCACGTTCAGCGACAGGCGCAGCATGGTCGATATCAGCAGCACGGCCGGGAAGGCCATGAAGTCAAGCGGCTTGATGGTGTACAGGGAAGTCAGCAGGATGATGATCGACAGCGCCAGGTTAAAGCTGAAGAACATATCGAGCACGAACGCCGGCAGGGGCAGCACCATCATCGCCAGCATCATGATGATCAGGATTGGCGCTGCCAGCGCCTTCGAGTTCGCGCCAGACATCCACAGCGGCAGTTTCAGGCTATTCATTGCATCACTCCATTAGCGGGCGCCTGCCCTGACGTGTTCAGCGGGTTCAGCGGATCGAGCTCGGGCGGCACCTCGAGGCCGGTGGGCGCATTGGGGCGGGCGCCGCCCTGCTGGCGATAGATGCGCAGCTGGAACACGTAAGCCAGCACCTCGGCCACTGCGGTGTAAAGGGCTTCGGGAATTTCATCGCCGAGTTCGGCGTGGCGGAACAGCGCGCGCGCCAGCGGCGGCGCTTCCAGCAGCGGCACGTTGTTTTCTTTGGCGATTTCGCGGATCCTGGCGGCGACTTCGTCGGCGCCCTTGGCCACCACTTGCGGCGCCCGCATCTTGCCATCGGCGTACCTCAGGGCGACCGCGTAGTGGGTCGGATTGGTCACCACCACATCGGCATTGGGAATCTCGCTCATCATGCGGCGGCGCGCCATCTCGCGCTGCTGCTGGCGAATCTTGGCCTTGATTTCGGGATTGCCGTCGGACTCCTTGGCTTCCTGGCGCAGCTCTTCGCGCGTCATCTTCAGTTTGTTGGCGTAGTGCCACATCTGGTAAGGCGCGTCGATCAGGGCGATGGCCACCAGAGCGCCGACGATGGAAAGAAAACTGACCAGCAGGATGTGGCCGAGGTGCGCCGTGCCGTTCTTGATCGACTCGACACCCAGGCCCATCACCGCATCGATCTGGCTGGACACCACCATCCAGGCAACGGCGCCGACCAGGATGGTCTTGCCGATGGCCTTGGCCAGTTCCATGGCGGCATTGGCGGAAAACATGTTGCCAATGCCCTTCATCGGATTGAGCTTGCCGAAATTCGGCTGCAGCGACTTGGTGGAAAACAGCCAGCCGCCGATCAGCAGCGGCGAGCCTACCGCGACCACGAGCAGCAGCACGGCCAGCGGCGCGAATGCCAGCAATACTTCGCCCAGCCTGGCGGCCAGGCCGGCCAGCAAGAGTTCCGGATCGAAGGCTTGGGCGCGCTCGAACGACAGGCCAGCGACCAGCAGGCGCTGCAACGGCCGCATCATGGATTCGCCGAACACCCACATGCCGATCCCGGCAGCCATCAGCACGGTGCAGGTGGCCAGCTCGCGCGAACGCGGAACGTCGCCCTCTTCGCGCGCCTGTTCAAGGCGCCGCGGCGAGGCCGGTTCGGTTCTTTCGAGATCGCTGTCGTCGGCCATGGCCGATTCCCCCTGCTGACTGTGCCGTGCGATCGAGATGAAGCACTAACCAGCCATTGGGGAGAATTATTGTCGAGAAGGGAGCTTGGCAATCCAGGGAACAGGCAGGAAAACCGCCCGCATTTCACTGGCGCCCGTGTCGCACCCTTCAAATGGCGCCTGCCTGGCGAATATGCAATCTTATGTCAGTTACGCGCGATTTCATGCCGTGAAAGCGGAAAGCTGCTGCACTATCACCCTGCCGATGCCGTTCAGCGGCACCGTTTTCTCCACCGCACCCCGTTTGACCGCTTCCCTGGGCATGCCATACACCACGCAGCTTTCCTCGTCCTGCGCAATCGTATGCGCGCCGGCCTTGCGCATCTCCAGCAAACCGGCCGCGCCATCGTCGCCCATGCCTGTCATGATGATGCCCAGCGCATTGGCGCCGGCGCACTTCGCCGCCGAACGGAACAGCACATCGACCGAAGGCCGATGCCGGTTCACCAGCGGACCATCGACCACTTCGACGAAATACTGCGCGCCGCTGCTGCGCAGCAGCATGTGCTTGCCGCCCGGCGCAATCAACACCCTACCCTGGATGACGCGGTCATTGTTTTGCGCCTCCTTGACGGCGACCTGGCACAAGCCGTCGAGCCGCGCGGCAAACGCGGCGGTGAATTTCTCCGGCATATGCTGCACGACGACAATGCCGGGCGACACCCCGGGAAGCGACACGAGTATCTCTTCCAAAGCTTGCGTACCGCCGGTGGAAGTGCCGATCGCCACCACGCGTTCGGTGGTTTGCATCAGCGCGCGATTCGCGCCAGGCGCCAGGATCACGTCCGCCGTGTGCTTGAGCGGCGCCGCCGGCATGGATTCGGCGCGCGGAATCAAGCGCTTGACGTTGGCGCGCGCCGCGCCCTTGACTGCCGCAACCAGATCGTCGCAAGCGTCGTGGAGGAATTGCTTGAGGCCGAGCCTGGGCTTCGCGATGATCGCGGCCGCGCCGGCGGCAAGCGCCGCTATCGTCGTCTGCGCCCCCTTTTCCGTCAGCGTGGAACAGATCACGACCGGCGTCGGCCGCTCTTGCATGATTTTCCTGAGAAAGGTGATGCCGTCCATGCGCGGCATTTCGACGTCCAGCACGATCACGTCGGGCCAGCAGGCTTTCATCTTTTCCATCGCCAGCAGCGGATCGGCGGCGGCGCCAGTGACCTCGATGCCGGGATCGGCGCCGAGCAAGCCGGTAAGCACCTGGCGCACGACGGCGGAATCGTCCACGACCATGACTTTGATGCGGTTCATGCCTGCTTCCTTATTTTCCGCTGATCCGGTTCTTCTTGCGCCGCATCGGCTCAGCGCTTGCGGTAAATCGATGGGGCGATCGCTTGCACCGCATCGGTGATGTCGTTCAGGCTCTCCGAGTGGCCGATGCAAAAAATGCCGCCGGGCTTCAATTGCGACAGCACGCGGCTCACCACCTGGCGTTTGGTTTCGGCATTGAAGTAGATCATCACGTTGCGCAGGAAGATCGCGTCGAACATGCCAAGTTGCGGCAGCGGCGCATTCAGGTTGACCTGCATGAACTGCACCTTGGCGCGCAGGCTGCGCGCCACCAGCAGGGTGCCTTGCTGTTCGCCGACGCCTTTGAGGCAGAAACGCTGCAGATAGGACGGCGGGATATGCCCGGTCCGCTCGGTTGGATAATGCCCCGTGCAGGCGCGCTGCAGCACGCGAGTGCTGATATCCGAACCGAGCACCTCCCAAAGACCGTTGGCCAGGCAATCCGCCAGCACCATCGCGATGCTATAGGGCTCTTCGCCAGTCGAGCAAGCCGCGCTCCATACCCGGAAGGTTTGCACGCGCCTGCGGGCCGCAAGCGCATGCTCCCGCAGCGTATCGAAATGCTTCGGCTCGCGAAAGAAGTAAGTCTCGTTGGTGGTCAGCAGATCGACCGCCGTCTGCACTTCGGCCGGCGCGTCGCCGCTTGCCAGCAGGCGGAAATACTCGCCGTAGCTGCTCAGATTGCATTGCCGCACGCGCTTGGCGAGGCGCCCGCTGACCAGGGCTTTTTTGCCGGATGACATGCTGATGCCGGCAGCATCGTAGATAAATCGCTGAAACTGGATAAACTCTTGATCGGTGATGCTCATGGCGTCCATCGCGCTTGGCTGTTCTGGCAACAGCTAGGCCGACGCCGCGGCAGCCTGGCTCGCCTGCACACTGGCGCCCATTTCCGCCAGAACCCCCACCTCATCCACCGACAGCACATGGTTGACGTTGAGAAGGATGACAAATTTGCCGTCGACCTTGCCCATGCCCTGGATGAAATCGGTGCGGATTCTTGCGCCGAACGCCGGCGGCGGCTCGATCTCGGATGCGGCGATCTCCAGCACCGCATTGACCGCATCGACGATCACGCCGATGTCCTGGCGCTCCTCGCCGGTATCGACTTCGACGATCACGATGCAGGTGCGCTTGCCTATCTCGGATGCGTGTTTGCCGAAGCGCGCCGACAAATCCATCACCGGCACCACCGCGCCGCGCAGATTGATCACGCCGCGGATACAGTCCGGCATCATCGGCACCTCGGTCAAGCCGCGATATTCGATGATTTCCTTGATCGCCAGAATGCCGATGGCGAATACCTCGCCGCCGAGCATGAATGTCAGGTACTGGGCCTTCTCCGCGATAAGCTGCTGTGCCGAGGCAAGCGCCGGCGCAGCCCGCCTGCCATCAGTCTGAACAAGTGCATTCATCATGGCGTCCCTTTAGTATTTGCTGAATTGTGCCTCGTCCAATTCGGACGTAGCGGCCAGCACAAGATTGCCGGCCATCTTGACGCCGCCAGGGTTTCTGGACATCGCCTTTTGCGCCTGGGCGGTTTTGTGCGCCGGCGCAAATTGCGCGTTCCTGGCTTTTTCCAGCTTGAAGAAGGCCATGGTCTGCTGCAATTGTTCCGCCTGGCTGCTCATTTCCTCCGCCGTCGCCGCCAGTTCTTCCGAACTCGAGGCGTTTTGCTGGGTGGTCTGGCTCAGTTGCCCCACCGCCGAATTGATCTGGGCGACCCCGGACGACTGCTCTTCCGACGCCGCCGTGATTTCCTGCACCAGGTCGGAAGTCTTCTTGATGTTCGGCACCATCTCATCGAGCAGCTTGCCCGCCTTCTCGGCCAGGCCAACGCTGCTGGCAGCGACTTCGCCGATTTCCTGCGCCGCCACCTGGCTGCGTTCAGCCAGCTTGCGCACCTCGGCGGCCACCACCGCAAAGCCCTTGCCGTGTTCGCCGGCGCGCGCCGCCTCGATGGCAGCGTTCAAGGCCAGCAAGTTAGTCTGGTAAGCGATGTCGTCGATAATGCCGATCTTCTTGGCGATCTGCTGCATAGCCGCGACCGTCGATTTGACTGCTTCGCCGCCTTCCATGGCTTCCTTGGCCGCCTTGCTGGCCATGCCGTCGGTAACTTTTGCATTCTCGGTGTTTTGCGAGATCGATGCCGTCATCTGCTCGATCGACGCGCTGGTTTCTTCCACACCGGCGGCCTGTTCGCTGGAAGCCTGTGACAGCGATTGCGCCGTTGCGCTCACTTCCTCGGAAGCATTGGCAAGCGCATGGGCGCCGCCGCTGACGTCCGCCACTACTTGCGAGAGTTTTTCGACCATTTTTTGCATCGATTGCAGCAGTTGACCGGTCTCATCCTTGGCGGTCGATTCGATCTTCACCGTCAAATCGCCTTCGGCCAGGCGGTCGGCCGCTCCCACGGCCCGCTCCAGCGGGCGCGTCACGCTGCGGCTGATGAAAAATCCCAGGGCGAGCCCTAACAGCACGCCAATTGCGATTGCGCTGCTCATCAAGGTCCGGCTGCGTTCGTACATGAGCGTCGTTTCCGCCGCATTGGCTTTCGCCCGCGCCTCTTTTTGCTTGGTCAATTCAGTGATCATGTCATCCAAGGCATTTTCCTTGCTGCGGACGGCCTGGAGCGATTGGGTCAATGCCTCGCTGCGCTGCTGTAACTTCTCGGCCGCCGCAAGCGTCAGGGCTTGTTGCATTTCCTTTTGATACTCTTCCTGGGTTTTTTCGAACGAGGCGAAAATTTCCTTTGCGCGGTCAGTGACGAACAAGGGCTTGGCCTTGTCCAGGTATTCCTTGACTGCGGTGCTGGACTTAGTGAGCGAAGCCAAATGACGCTCCCTCTCTTCCTGCGAGGTAGCAAGAAGAAAATTCGAACGTGCACGCCCGATATAGATCAGGTTGATGTTGGCTTCCTTGATGTAGGATAGTCCAAGCAATTCATTCAGATACATTTCGTCGGACATGTCGCTGAGCTTGCTTGCATTCGAAATGCCGATGGCGCCCACCACGATGCTGATCGCCGCAACCAGCACGAATCCGACTATCAGCCTTACTCCGATTTTCACGTTCGAAAACACGATGATTACTCCCTATTGTTAACAACCAGATGTGAACTATCCATTTGCAAAATCTTCCCTGATTCAGGCGGCCATCTGCCGCGTGTCCTTTTCTTCTATGGTCCTGAACAAGGCGGTGACATCGAGAATGAGCGCCACCTCACCGGTGCCGAGTATGCTGGAGCCGCTGATGCAATCGACCCGGTTGAACAACGTGCCGAGCGGCTTGATCACGGTCTGGAATTCGCCGAGCAGGTTATCCACCACCAATCCGGCCTTGCGGCCGGCGTGCTTGAGCACCACGATGCTTTGGCGGCGCCCGGCCGCGCCTTCCACCTTGAACAATTCGCGCAGCCGGATGAACGGCAGCACTTCGCCGCGCAGGTTGGTGTAGTCGTGGCCGGGTTCCGCCGAAAATTCGACGCATTCTTCGATCATATCGAGAGGGATGACGAATACCGATTTGCCGAGTCCGACCAGGAAGCCGTCGATGATGGCGAGCGTAAGCGGCAGGCGCACCGTGACCGTCGTGCCAGCGCCTTCCACGCTGCTGACCTCGACGCTGCCGCGCAGCGCGGCGATGTTGCGCTTCACCACGTCCATCCCGACGCCGCGTCCCGACAGGTTGGTGACCTGGTCGGCGGTGGAAAATCCCGGCTCGAAAATCAGGTTGTAGATCTCGGCATCGGCAAGGTTGCGGCCTGGCTCGATCAAGCCGCGTTCGATCGCTTTCTCCAGGATCTTGTCGTGGCGCAGGCCGCCGCCGTCGTCGCTGACTTCGATGACGATGCAGCCGGAGTCGTGATAGGCGTTGAGCTTGACGCTGCCTTGGGCCGGCTTGCCGCGCGCGATGCGCGCGTCCGCCGCTTCGATGCCGTGGTCGATCGCATTGCGCACCAGGTGGGTCAGGGGATCGGCGATCTTTTCCACGACCGTCTTGTCGAGTTCGGTCTCCTCGCCGCTCACGGAAAGTTCGATGCTCTTGCCGGTTTCCCGCGACACGTCATGGACGACACGCTGAAAGCGGTTGAAGGTCGCGCCGATCTTGACCATGCGCAGCTGCAGCGCGCTGTCGCGCACCTCCTCGACCAGATGGGACAGCGTCGACGTGCTTTCCTGCAGCTCGTTGTTCTGCGCGCGCCGCGCGACCAGGTTGGCGCTCGCCGCCGCGATAATCAATTCGCCGACCAGATTGATCAATTGGTCGAGCTTGTCGGCATCGACCCGGATCGAGCTGTTTTCCTGCGCCTTCAACTCCTTGACATGCTTTTGCTTGGCCAGCGCGGCCTCGACCACGGCGGGCTGCACCATGCCTTGTTCGACCAGGATCGCGCCGATCGGTTGCGCCGGCGCGTCGCCCGGCTGCGCCGATTGCGCATCGAGCGTCGCGTCGAGCTCGTTCTGCGTCAGGGTGCCGCAACGCACCAGTATTTCGCCCAACCTGGCATTTTCTTCGGGCAGCTCGCGGATCAGCCGGATGTATTCCGCAATCCGGCTGTTCGGCGGCAGGATGCGAATATGACAGTCGTCGCGCACGAATTCAAAGACGTTTTCGATGGCCGACTTGTCGGCGTCGCTCGCAAACGCAATCTCGAAGCCGAGATAGCAATACTCCGGATCCAGCTCTTCCAGGCCCGGCGCCGCGTCCGGCAAGGTAACGATGCCGGTGATCCTGCCCAGCGTGCCCAGGTAGCGTATGAACGACAGCGGATCCATGCCGTTGCGCAACACGTCGCCGCCGAAGCGCAGGGAGATATGCCATTGGTCAGGCTCGCCCGCCGCGCCGTCGATGCGTTCGAAGGTTTCGGCTGCCGGCGGCGCCGCAACCACCGACAGCTCCGCCGGCAACTCCGCCTGCGGCTGGATTCCGGCCCCAAAGCCGCGCAGCTGCGCGACGAGCGCGACGCCGCGCTGCGCGGTCGCCTCGTCCGTCCCGATCGGCTTGCTTTCCACCGCATCGATCAGCGCCCCGATATGGTCGCTGCATGACAGCAGCAGGACAATCAAGTCATCCACGACCTCGATCCTGCCGTCCCGCACCTGATCGAGCACGCTCTCGACCACGTGCGTGAAGGCGACGATATGGTCGAGGCTGAACAGGCCGGCGGAACCCTTGATAGTGTGCGCGGCGCGGAAGATCGCATTGACCGTCTCATCCCTGGCTTGCGTCTGTTCGACCGTCAGCAGCGCGTTTTCCATTTCTTCCAGCAATTCGCGGCTTTCGACGATGAAGGTCTGCAGCGCACTGTCAAGATTCATTGGAAGCCCTCGCTGATGCAGTGGCGGAGGCGCGGCCCGTTGCCGGCGCCGCCTGTGGCGGAATGACGACCGGGTCGCCGAAATACGCGCCCAGGTCGAACAGCTCGAAAACCTCGAGCACGGCCGCGCTATGCGCCGTCAGGCGCAGTTCGCGCTGCCGCGCCTGCGCCGCTTTTTTTGCCGCCATCAACAGCTGCACGCCTGCGGTGTCGAACTCGGTGACCGCGGACAGGTCGATTTCCAGCGTCGCCGAGTTGTCCAGCGACGCCAGCAGCATGCTCTTGAGTTCGGCGGCCCGGAATATGCTCATCTCGCCCTCGATGCGCAGCACGGACGCGCCGCTGTCGGGATTTGCCGCCTTTGTCATGGCAGCACCAGCTTTTGCACCGCGCCGAGCATCTGCTCCGGCTTGAAGGGCTTCACCATCCACGCCTTGGCGCCAGCGGCCTGGCCTTCCTGTTTTTTGGCTTCCTGCGATTCGGTTGTCAGCATGATGACCGGCGTGAACTTGTAGCTCGGCATCTGCTTCAGCGCGCGGACGAAGCTGATGCCGTCCATGTTCGGCATGTTGACGTCGCTGATGATGAGATGGACCTTTTGCCCATTGAGCTTGCTAAGGGCATCTTGCCCGTCCCGCCCTTCGATCACATCGTAACCCGCGCGTTTCAGCGCGATACTGACGACCTGCCTCAGCGAGACGGAATCGTCCACGATCATGATGGTTTTCGCCATGCTACCTCCTAGAAAAATGTGACGTCGCTATCTTTCCGCTCTGCTTCCTCTTCGCCGTCGTGAATCGCGCGTTCCTCCGCCATCGCGTAAGTCCGTTCAAGTTCGGCAAGCAAGGCTTGCGGATCAAGCGGCTGCAATACGCCGCTTTGCGCAAATTGCAGACGGTTTTGTTCCAGGTAATCCGGCAGGCGCTCGATATTGCCCTTGACATGGCTCATGATCTGGCTGATGCGATCCTGGAACTGCAGTTGCACCAGCGCTTCCCCGACTTCCGATTTGATGCCGATGCTTTCGTCTTTGAGCAGGCTGCTGGAACGGACCAGGGCATCGGTGATGTTTCTGAAGTCCGCCAGCACCGAATCGATAGCCGCTTCCGACACGGACATCGACTGGCTTTCATTGCTCATCGACTCTTGCGCCGCCTCGCAAGTGGCGACGATCGCCGTGCTGATCACATCGACTTTCCCGGCGATGCGCTTGCCGGTTTCGCCGGACAGCGTGGACAGGTTGCGGAACTCTTTTGCGACCACCGCAAAGCCGCGGCCCGCCTCTCCGACGCGGGCCGCCTCGATGGCGGCATTCAAGGCGAGCAGGTTGGCCTGCGCGGCAATGCTGGCGACATCGGCGGCCATCCGTTGCAGCTCTTCGATGAAGCGGTCCAGGCCCTGGACTTTTTCCAGCATCGCCGCCTTGCTGCTCATGGCCGATTTAAGCGAGGCGATCACCGCGCCGAGCTCTTGTTCGCTGCGGGCGAAGACTGCGACCAGCCCATCGCCGCCATCTTCGATGGATGCCGTCGCCGTGCCGGAGTCCAGGACCACTTGATCCAGCTTGTCGACGATGCCGGAAAACCTGGCGACCAGCTCCGATACCGCGGTTTCGGACTGGCTCATCGACGCCTCGATCTGTGCGGCCCATACCGGCACCAGCATGCCGCCGAAGCGCTGCCGTTGCGCCATGTAGGTATCGAGCGAGCGGACCAATTCGTCCTGCTTGGCCGCGATGCGCATGCCGGCGGCGATGCCGGCGGCGCCAAGCATCAAGGCGACGAGCACGGCGCCCCAACTCCAGCCGCCGGCCAGCAAAACCGCCGCCGCGCCGGCGAGTCCCAGCGCACCCGGAAATAACAGGTGCATATGTCGCCGGTCGAAATGTTTCACTGCTCGGTCCAGGTTAAGCATCAATCTTGCGACCCGGTGTAACGATTCTTCGGCAGCGGCGTTATTGATCCATGCTTGAATGGGATTCCAGACTCCGCAAAGAACAGCGTTCGCCGCCAACTCGACAAGCATGGGCAAACAGCGTACTTATTCGATTTCATGCCGCGAACTTCGCAATAGGTATGATGCGCATTAGTCCCGGGTCGCCGCGATGCTTGCTTTGGTCTTCGAACAAGGTTCTTCATTCACGCGTCAAAAGTGGATTACTTAAAAGAATTCGGCCAAAAAAAACAACTCTACTAGTTGTCTATCAACATATACCATCATTCAACATAAATTGTCGAGTGTCAACATTTTTAGTCAAAAAAACGATATATGGAACATGCAAAAAAACCGACAACGGCGGAAGAGCTTGGAATTCGTCTGGGCCAAAAAATTGCCAGGTACAGGAAAGAAAAAAGAATGACGCAAGCGATGCTTGCCGAAATCGTGTGCGTGGATAAGGAGACGATTTCCCGCTTTGAGCGTGGAACGGCGCTGCCCTCGCTGTTGCGGCTATTCGAGATCGCGCAGGCGCTTGAGGTCGGCGTGGGCGATTTGCTTGCCGAGGCAAGTTCGCTTGCGCAGGATACGGAACGTTCCGTGGCGGGGATATTTGACGAGATCAGTCCGGCAGATCAGAAGCTTTTGGGGCAGATCTCCGGCCTTTTAAGGAACAGGAAATAAAATATTCGCTTTTTAGGCGAATCGATGCCTTGAAATCGACACGCGATTCAATGGCATCGTTCGCATTAATCCTGGATGGCGCCGCTCACAGCTTCAGGCTTTGCGCCCAGGCCAGCGCCGACAGGTGTGCTTCGTTGACTTGCGCGGGACTGACAAAAAGCGAATCAGCCAGCGCGCCGATTGCGCCAGTATTCCCCTGCTCGCAGGCTTCGGCCAGGGTCAGGAAAGGCCCGTAGATACCCTGGCGTTTGAGCAGCGCCTCGTTCACTTGCTCGGTCAGCGGGATATTCTCCAGCACGGTTTCCATCGGCATGCCCAGCAAACGATCCAGCAGCGAAAACATGCCGGCAACGAACAGGTTTTCCGCCTCGTTCTTCGGCAGCAGGCTGGTGCCCAGCAACTCGACGAAACGGCCGCGCACGACCGCCGTCTGCATCAGCACCGGCGACTGCGCGCTGGTGCTGGCGGTGGCCAGCAGCACCGACAGCCAGCGGTACAGGGGCGAATAGCCGAGCATGGTCACTGCATGACGCAGCGACTGGATCTCGGTACCGAGCCCGAATCCTGCCGAATTGATATAGGTCAGCAGCTTGTAGGACAGCGCGGCGTCGCGTTTCAATAACGCTTCCAGCTGGCGCACATCGGTGTTCTTGCGCACCATGTCCATCAATTGCAGGATCATGCTCTGCACCGGGTTCAGCCCGGTGGACTGGGTACCGGGGCGCTGGCTGGCATACAGGTTGCCGACAAAGGCATCGACGCCAAGCGCAGCGCAGGAATCGTATTCCTTCCAGTTGCTGATGCCGCGCCCGACCATGCGGATGGTCGATTGCTTCAGCGCGCCATGGATCCGCGCCTGCGATGCGAATGCGGCTTCGCCGAAGTCGATTTCCACCCACGAGGCCAGCAGCAGCAGGTTCTTGTCGTGCAGCAGCGCCTCGGCATCCCTCAGTGCGATGCCGTAACCGGCGCTGCGCAAGGCCTGCAGCGCGGCGGCGTGCTCGGTATTGGCGAGGTCTTGCGACAGCATGCACAATACGGTTTTATGCGGTGGCAGCGCCCCTAGCGCGAGCTCGGCCAGCAGCGCCGGGCCGGCTTGAATGAAAAGCAGGTTCTCGCCCAGCAACCAGTTGCCATCAGCATCGCACAGACATTCGGCGGCGACGCGCACCAGGTCGATCGCTTCTACATCGGCCACCGCACCGACGCTGCCGTCAGGGCGGCGCCAACTCAATTCATAACCAAGAACACGCTGCTTCGGATCGAGCAGCGGTTCACGTACCAGAAAATTCAAGCGCCCACCTTGTCCATTTTCTCGAAAATCTTGGTGAGCTTCTCATCCAGGGTCGCCGCCGTAAACGGCTTGACCACGTAGCCGTTGGCACCGGCCTGGGCCGCGGCGATGATGTTTTCCTTCTTGGCTTCCGCGGTCACCATCAGCACGGGCAGCTTGGACAAGGCGGCATCGGCGCGGATATTCTGCAGCATGGTCAAGCCATCCATGATCGGCATGTTCCAGTCCGAAATGACAAAGTCGAATTGCTCGGAACGCAGCTTGGCCAGCGCCATCGAACCATCTTCGGCTTCGTCGACATTGGTGTACCCCAATTCCTTGAGCAGGTTGCGCACGATCCGCCGCATGGTCGAAAAATCGTCAACCACCAAAAATTTGGTATTCGGGTTAGCCATGAGTTACTCCATCAAATCTGAAAAAAATGCAGGCGTGAAAACCATGGCGCTATTATGCACCGAAGAAGCGGTATTGCTTAAGAGTAATAGTAGCAAAGATACGAATACCCAACAAAAACCGCATATTAATTATGTAATCGACAACCGCAACACCCGCACTCACACCCGCAGCGCACGACTCCCCTGGCTTGCCAGATGATGCAGCACGCGGCCCGGCAGCTCGGCCAGGGCGGCCACCTCATCGGCGGCACCGACGGCAATTGCTTCGCGCGGCATGCCGAACACGACGCAACTGGCCTCATCCTGGGCCAGATTGTAAGCCCCGGCATGCTTCATTTCCAGCATGCCTTGCGCGCCATCCTTGCCCATGCCGGTCAGGATCACGCCAACCGCATTCTTGCCGGCGCAGACGGCAGCCGAGCGGAACAACACGTCCACCGACGGGCGGTGCCGATTCACCGGCGGCCCCTGGTCCAGGCGCGTGACATAATTGGCGCCGCTACGCGCCAGCAGCAAGTGCGAGTGTCCCGGCGCGATGTAGGCGTGCCCCGGCAGGATGCGCTCGTCACCGGCGGCTTCCGACACCGAGATCCGGCACAGCGAATCGAGCCGTTTGGCGAAGGAGCGTGTAAACCCCTCCGGCATGTGCTGGGTGATCAGGATGCCCGGGCAATCCGACGGCATCTGCAGCAGGAAATCCTTGATGGCCTCGGTGCCGCCGGTGGAAGCGCCGATGATGATCAGCTTTTCGCTACTGGTCAGGGGATTGCGCAACAGCGGCAGACCCGCAGGCGCATGCGCGCTGCCGGCGGGTGCACGTGGCGCCGCTGCCTTGACGCGGGCGCGCGACGCCGTGCGGATCTTCTCGGTGATCAGTTCCGTATATTCCAGCATGCCATGCTGGATCGATATCTTCGGCTTGGTGACGAAATCCACCGCCCCCAGTTCCAGCGCACGCATGGTAATTTCCGAGCCGCGTTCGGTCAGCGACGACACCATCACCACCGGCATGGGCCGCAGGCGCATCAGCTTTTCGAGAAAATCCAGGCCATCCATCTTCGGCATTTCGACGTCCAGCGTCAGCACGTCCGGATGGGTCTGCTTGATCAACTCGCGCGCCACCAGCGGGTCGGGCGCCGCCCCCACCACCTCCATGTCGGGCTGGCTGTTGATGATCTCCTTCATCACGCTGCGGATCAACGCCGAATCATCGACGATCAGGACTTTCGTTTTCATGCCTTGAATCTCCACACCTTGTGCACCGCCCAGCCGCCTCTCACGAGAACAGTTCGATGTCGCCCGCCACCGGCTTCGACTGCAGGCGGTGAGCGTAATCCTGCTCGCGATTGACCAGGGTATTGTTATTGAGTTGCTTGAGCTTCTTGACCAGCACCTTGCCGCTGCGCGGAAAATAATAAACCTTGCGCGGATGAATGTCGTTCAGATCCTCGGCGACGATGCGGATCCCTTCGGCCTTGAGAAAGTCGCGCACGAACTGGGCATTGCGCTCGCCGACATTGATGGCGACAAAGCCGGGCAACACGTTACCGCCACCAAACACCTTGGCTTCGAGGTTTTCGCGGCGCGCCCCGGCCTTGAGCAGATCGTTGATCAGCACTTCCATGGCATAGGCGCCATAGCGCATGGAGGCCGACACGGGGCCGTCCTCGCTTTTGCCGTCGGGTAGCATGAAGTGGTTCATGCCGCCGATGCCGCTGACACGGTCGCGGATGCAGGCCGCCACGCACGAGCCCAGCACCGTGACGATCATCATGTCCTTGGGCGTGACGAAATATTCTCCCGGCAGTATCTTCGCTGCATCGCAATCGAAGGTACGGTCGTAGTAAATATTCTTGGCGAACTGCTCGAGGTTGGCGTTACTCATGGCTTGCTGCCCGCCAGTTCGTAGACGGTCTTGCCGCGCAGCCGAAACAGATCGGAAACGTACAGGAAATTTTCCGAATGCCCGGCGAACAGCAAGCCATCAGGCTTCATCAACGGCGCAAACCGCGCCAGTATCTTGCCCTGGGTCGGCTTGTCGAAATAAATCATCACGTTGCGGCAAAAAATGGCATCGAACGGACCGGAAATCGGCCAGTGCTCCGACAACAGGTTCAGGCGCTTGAACGTCACCAGCGCGCGCAATTCATCGCGCACCCGCACCATGCCGGCCTGGGCGCCCTTGCCTTTCAGGAAGAAACGCTTGACCCGTTCGGGCGCCATGCGCTCGATGCGGTCCGTGCTGTAGACTCCCTGTTCGCCGGTGGCGAGCACATTGGTATCGATATCGGTGGCGATCACCCGCGCCGGCGGATTCATGCTGCCATAAGCCTCGCACAGGGTCATCGCAATCGAATACGGCTCCTCCCCGGTGGAACTGGCGGAACACCAGATCGTCACCGGCTCCTTGCGGGCCGCCACATGCTCGGCCAGCAGGGGGAAATGATGCGCCTCGCGGAAAAACGAGGTCAGGTTGGTGGTCAGCGCATTGGTGAAGGCTTCCCATTCGGCGCTGTCGGCATGGCGGTCGAGCTGGTCCAGATAAATGGCGAAGGACGACACACCGGTCGCGCGCAGGCGGCGCGCCAGGCGGCTGTAGACCATTTCCTGCTTGCTATCGGCCAGTGCGATCCCGGCCTTGCGATAAATCATGGCGCGCACGCGCTCGAAGTCACGCACGGTAAACTCGAATTCCTTGGCGGCTTCCATCCTGCCGGCAGCCGCCAGCAAAACGCCAGAACCATTATTCGCAATCGCCATGCTCATTGCTCGCCTGCGATTCCGTCAACCGACATCAAAATTCTTCCCAGTCGTCGCCGTTGCCACTGGCATTGACGGGCTTGACGGCTTTCGGCGCGACCGGCGCCGGTTTCAGCGCCACCTCCCGCGTTGCCGGCTGCGCAGGCGGCAGCTTTCTGGCTGCCTTTGGCGCCGCTAGCGCGCTGGACGGCGCCGAGGACACGGCACGAACGCGACCTTGCGCCTTGCCGATGTTCAGCTTGAAAATCGCCACTGCCTTGGCCAGCGCTGCCGCCTGGTCCTGCATGCTCTGCGCCGCCGCCGCTGCCTGCTCCACCAGTGAGGAATTCTGCTGCGTCATTTCATCCATCTGTGCAATGGCGCGATTGACTTCCTCGATGCCGCTGCTCTGTTCCTGGCTGGCGGCGGTAATCTCGGCCATGATGTCGGCCACGTGCTTGACCGAGCTGACGATCTCGTCCATGGTCTTGCCGGCATCATCAACCAGCTTGGCACCGGCATCAACCCGTTCCACCGAGTCGCCGATCAGCGACTTGATCTCCTTGGCGGCGCCAGCCGAACGCTGCGCCAGGCTGCGCACTTCCGCCGCCACCACGGCGAAGCCACGGCCCTGCTCACCGGCGCGCGCTGCTTCCACGGCAGCGTTCAAGGCCAAAATATTGGTCTGAAAGGCAATGCTGTCAATGACCCCGATGATGTCAACGATCTTGCGCGAGCTATCCTTGATCGAGCCCATGGTCTCGACCACCTGGCCGACCACCTGGCCGCCCTTGACCGCATAATCCGACGCCGACACCACCAGCAGGTTGGCCTGACGGGCATTGTCGGCATTCTGCTTGACGGTGGTGGTCAGTTCTTCCATTGACGATGCGGTCTGTTCCAGCGAGCTGGCCTGCGACTCGGTACGTGCCGACAGATCGGCGTTGCCGGAGGCGATCTGGCGCGTACCGACGCCGATGGTGTCGATCGCCGTCAGCACCTGGCCCACGGTGTGGGCCAGGCTATCGTTCATGTCGCGCAAGGCGACCAGCAACTGGCCGGTCTCGTCGCGCGCATCGGTGGCAAACGACTGCGTGAGGTCGCCCTCGGCCACGCTTTTGGCGATCTTGACGGCTTCCTCCAGCGGCCGCGAGATCGCGGCAACCAGCCAGTACGCCATGAACAGGCCGATCAGCAAACCGCCGACCAGCGCCGCCAGCGAGACATTGCGTACCAGGATGTAAAGCTCCTGGCCGCTGGTAAATTCGCTCTGGGCGGTGTCCCGTTGATGCCGGATCAGCGCATCCACGCCTTGCTCCAGCGGTTGATAGTGCCGGCTCAGCGTCCCCTGCATGATTTCCAGCGCCTGCACCGGATTCTGGCTGCGCAGGGCGGCAATCGCCGGCTTCAGCCCTTCGTCGACAAACTTGCCGCGCGCTTCGGCGAAGCTGTCGGCCAGGCGTCGCTCCTCCGGATTCCTGACGGCGCCGATATAGGTATTCCAGTTGCCATTGACCTCGACGATGCGTTGTTCGACCTCGCCGATCCGGCTCGCAACCAGCTCGGGACTGCCATTGACCGCCTCTGCCAGCGCCAGGCGGTTGCGGTCGATCGCCCGCACGATCAGGTCCAGCTGTGCCAGCGGCACCAGGCGATCCTGGTACATCGACTTGAGCGCATTGTTGAAGTGATTCAGGCTGCCCAGGCCGACGACGCCGCCGCCGATCAGCGACAATGACAGAAAGCCGATGACGAAAATCAGGCGCGAGCGGATGGAAATATTATTGAACATTGGCAAACTCCGAACTACTTGAGGATATGCAGCGCAGGCAAGCGGCCGGGCGGCAGCAGGCCGCCCGGCCCTTCGCCTACGCGGCGATCTTGTCGATCAGGCCCATTTCGGCGCTCGACATCAGCTTGTCGATATCGATCAGGATCAGCATGCGTTCATCCAGCGTGCCCAGGCCGATCAGGTAATCGGTATTGAAGGCCGTGCCCATTTCCGGCGCCGCCTTGATCTGCCCGGCATTCAGCGTGATCACATCCGACACGCTGTCGACCACCATGCCGACGATACGTCCGGCGATGTTGAGGATGATCACCACGGTGAACTGGTCGTAGGTCGGCTCGCCCAGGTTGAACTTGATGCGCATGTCGACGATCGGCACGATGATGCCGCGCAGGTTGATCACGCCCTTGACGAATTCAGGCGCGTTGGCAATCCGCGTGACCGCCTCGTAACCGCGGATTTCCTGCACTTTCAGGATATCGATCCCGTACTCTTCCTTGCCCAGGGTGAAGGCGAGAAATTCGTTGCCGGCGATTTCCGCAGCGGCTTTGTCAGCGCTGGAAAATCCCCTGTTCTGGTCTGCTGGATGCATGGCTTGGTCCTTATTCTGTATAAATGGATTCGTCGTTCAATTGGCGGCTGGAGCGCAGCAGCGCGGCGACATCGACGATCAGGGAAACGCCACCGTCGCCCAGGATCGTCGCGCCGGAAATTCCCGCCACCTTGCGGTAATTCGATTCGAGGTTTTTCACCACCACCTGCTGCTGGCCGACCAGTTCGTCGACAAACAGCGCCGCCTTTCTGCCGTCGGACTCGAGGATCACCACGATGCCCTCGGACGGTTCGGTGCAGGCCGAGTCGATGCCAAACATCTGGTACAGCGGAATCAGCGGCAGGTAGTCGCCGCGCACCTTGATGACCCGACCGCTGCCGCTGATTTCCTTGATGTCGAGCGCGCGCGGCTGCAGCGATTCAACCACATACGCCAGCGGCAGGATATAAATTTCCGGACCGACCTTGATCGACATGCCGTCCAGGATCGCCAGGGTCAGTGGCAGCGAGATCGAAATGGTGGTGCCGAAGCCGCGCAGCGAACGTATCTCGACCAGGCCGCCCATCGCTTCGATGTTGCGCTTGACCACGTCCATGCCGACGCCGCGGCCGGAAACATCGGTGACCGTTTCGGCGGTGGAAAAACCGGGCGCGAAGATCATTTGCCAGACTTCCGCGTCCGGCATCGCATCCGACACCGGCAGCCCCTGCTGGCGCGCCTTGTCCAGAATCCTGCTGCGGTTCAGCCCGCCGCCGTCATCGGAGACTTCGATGATGATGTTGCCACCCTGGTGCGCGGCCGACAGCGACAGCCGCCCGGTCTCGCTTTTTCCCGCGGCGGCGCGCACCTCCGGCATCTCGATGCCGTGGTCGATGCTGTTCCTGACCAGGTGGGTCAAGGGGTCGACGATGCGTTCGATCAAGCCCTTGTCCAGTTCGGTCGCCGCGCCATGGGTGACGAACTCGACCTTCTTGCCCAGTTTGCCGGCCAGATCGCGCACCATGCGCGGAAAACGCGAAAACACGTAATCCATCGGCATCATACGGATCGACATCACCGCCTCCTGCAGGTCGCGCGTATTGCGGGTCAGCTGGCTGACGCTATTCAACAGGCGCTCGTGCAGCATCGGATCGAGCGAGTCGACCCGCTGTTCGATCATCGCCTGCGTGATCACCAGTTCGCCGACCAGGTTGATCAGCTGATCGACCTTTTCGATACCGACCCGGATCGAGGTGGAGGCTTCATTGTGCGCGACAGCCGGCTTGTCGGCATCGCGCCTGGGCGCCGGCTTCCTGGCGGCAGCAGTGGTGGCATGCTCGGCGACCGGGTCGGCCTCGACGGCGGCCTTATCCGGCGCATCGCCGTGCTTGCTGGCCCCGGCGGCGGCCGGCTGCGTCCCGCCGTTCGGCACAAACGGCGCGAAGAACCCGTAACCCTGGGCGTTTTCCTGCTCAGTCTGTCCAATCGAGGTTTGCAGCGGTTCAAAAAATCCGTAACCCTGCGCATTCTCCGCTTCCTTCTGCGCGATGGCCGACTGCAAGGGCTCAAAAAAACCGTAACCCTGCGCATCCTCTGCGCTCCGCGCAGGCGCCGGCAGCGGCTCGAAAACGCCATAGCGCTGCGCGTCCTCGACGCTCGCCGCAGCTTCCGTGGTGATTTTCAGCTCGGACGGCTCCATGATGAACGAACAGATCGCCACAATGGATTCGGCGCTGTCCTCGGTATCCAGTACGAATACGCCACGACCGTCCGGCAGCCGCGACTCGCTGATTGTGCCGAGCAGGCCGAGTTCGCCGGCCAGCGCCTTGATGTCACGCTCGGGCAACGCCGGTAATTCGATGCGGTAGCAATGCCTGCCTGCCGCCGCCGCGGGAGCCGCATTCAGGGGCGCGACGGCACCCGGCGGCGCCGGCACTCTGGCGCTGCCCTGCTGCGCCAGCGACTGCAGGGTGGCGCGCATGGCGACGACCTGCTCCTGATCCACCGCGGCGCCATGGCGGTGGCCATCGAGCTGCATCTTGAGGATATCCTTGGCAGCCAGGAAGGCATCGACGTGCTCGCCGGTCAGGGCCATTTCGCCCTTGCGAATGCGGTCGAGCAGGGTTTCCAGGACATGCGTGACTTCGGTCAGGTCGGTGATGCCGAAAGTGCCGGCGCCGCCCTTGATCGAATGGGCGGCGCGAAAAATCGCGTTCAGGTCTTCCGGCTCGGGCTGGGCGACGTCGATGGCCAGGAGCAGCCTTTCCATTTCCGCCAGGAGTTCTTCAGTTTCTTCGAAGAACACCTGAAAGAACTGGCTCATATCAACAGTCATTGTCAGACTCCATAATCACTTGCACTATTGCCGCCACTTTGCGCCGTCACCGTGTGCGTTGCGGCTCAGCCGATGACTTTCTTGACCACCTCGGTCAGGCGCTGCGGATCGAATGGCTTGACCAGCCAGCCGTTGGCGCCCGCCGCGCGGCCCTTCTGTTTCATTTCATCGCTGGCTTCGGTGGTCAGCATCAGGATCGGCACGGCCTGATATGTCGGCAGCGCCCGCAGGGAACGGATCAGGGTCAGGCCGTCCATGCGCGGCATGTTCTGGTCCGTCAGAACCAGGTCGAAAGTCTCCGTCCTGGCCTTTTCCAGGCCATCTTGCCCGTCAACGGCTTCGGTCACCTTGTAGCCGGCGGCCTTCAGGCTGAACACCACCATTTGCCTCAGCGATCCCGAATCGTCCACTGCAAGTATCGTTTTTGCCATCTTTACTCCTGCTCTAGTCATTCCCGGGCATGCGCCCGACGCTTCCTGTGTATACATCCGTACTCAAAACAATTCGATGTCGCCGCTTTCCATATGCGTCTGGTGCACCGGCTTCCACAAAATGTTTTCCAGCTTATGCGCCTGGTTCTCCACCAGCACATTAATGTTGTGCAGCACTTCCGCGAGATCTTCCGCGGAAGCCTCCGCCAGCAGGCCGGCGCTGCCGCCTTCCAGCACATCCAGCACTTCGCGCAAGCCAATCACCCGCCGCACGTTGCGGCCGATCAGTTGCGTGGTCATGTCCTGGAACTGCAAGCCGGTGACAGCCGCATTCACGTGCCTGCCGATGTCTCCCTGCAAGGATCTCAGCCGTTCGGCGCAGTCCTCCGCCGGCTGGCCGCCCGCCAATAGCGCCTCGGCCATTTCCTGCTGCGCGCGCACCGCTTCATGGATTGCCATGAAGCTGGCAGTCAGCTTCTCGATCGCCTCGCCGAGAAGGAAGGTGGTTTGCATCAAATCGGTCTCGACCTCGGTGAGATGCTGGGTGCCATGTTCGGCAACCACCGCCAGCAGACGCTTGACCTGCGGGCCCAATAATTTTTTTCTTGTCATGAAAATACCTTATCACCGGCACCTTCAAATGTACAGGTGGAAAGCCAACCACCTCCCCGCCGCTTAGTCCGCCGACGCATCAGCATCTTCCTTCTGCCCCTGGCCTGCCGCCCCCTCAGCGCCCGACACCTGCACCGCACCGCTTTCCTGCGACGCCGCCAGTTCCGCTTTCTTGTTCATGACGACGATGCTGATGCGGCGGTTGCTGGGGCTGGTCGGGTTTTCCTTGTCAAACAACAGCACCGATGACAAGCCCACCACGCGCAATACCTTGGTCTCATCCATGCCGCCGGCAATCAGTTCGCGGCGCGAAGCATTGGCGCGGTCGGCCGACAATTCCCAGTTGCTGTAGCCCTTTTCCCCCTTTGAATAAGGCGTGGCATCGGTGTGGCCGGACAGGCTGACCTTGTTCGGCACTTCGTTCAGTGCCATGCCGATCTCGTGCAGGATGTCCCTGGTATAGGGTTGCAGCTCCGCCTTGGCCAGCGCGAACATCGGCCGGTTCTGTTCGTCGACGATCTGGATACGCAAGCCTTCGGAGGTAATATCCAGCAGCAGTTGGTTCTTGTATTGGCGCAGGACCGGATTGCTGGCGATGACTTCCTCGATTTTCTTTTTCAGCGACCTGAGCCGCTCGCCCTCGACCTTTTCCAGCAACTCGGTCGCCGCCTTGATGTTATAGGTCTTTTTTTCGCCCGGGGCATCGTTGGCCTTGACCTGTCCATCCTTGCGCGTCAGATCCTTGCCGCCGCCCTGGATGACGTGCGAACTGTCGCCGCTGCCGGAGCCGCCGCCCATGGCCACCCGCAGCGGCGTCTGGAAGTAGTTGGCGATCCCCTGCAGGTCGCCCTTCGAGGTCGAGCCAAGCAGCCACATCAGCAGGAAGAACGCCATCATGGCAGTGACGAAGTCGGCGTAGGCGATCTTCCAGGCGCCGCCATGGTGGCCGCCACCGGATTTCTTGATCCGCTTGACTATGATTGGGCGTGCTTCATCCGCCATATCGATCCCGCTGCTCCTGCTGCATGCCTGTTATTTTGATTTGGAAGCCTTGATGTGTTCTTCCAGCTCGCTGAAGGATGGCCGTTCAGTGGAGAACAGCACCTTCCTGCCGAATTCCACCGCCAACGCCGGCGCATAGCCATTCAGACTGGCCAACAGAGTCACTTTCACGCACTGGTACATCTTGGTGGATTCATGCAGCTTCTGCTCCAGCAAGCTGGCCAGCGGCCCGATGAAACCATAGGCCAGCAGGATGCCGAGGAAGGTGCCGACCAGGGCGCGAGCGATCAGGATACCCAGCTCGGCCGGCGGCAAGCCCACGGATTCCATGGTGTGCACCACCCCCATCACGCATGCCACGATACCCAGCGCAGGCAAGGCATCGCCCAGCTTGGCGATGCAATGCGCCGGCACTTCACCCTCGGCATGGTGCGTTTCGATTTCATTGTCCATCAGGTTTTCGATCTGGAATGCATCCATGTTCCCCGATACCATCAGGCGCAGGTAATCGGACATGAACTCGACAATGTGGTGATCGACCAGGACGCCAGGATACTTGCTGAAAATCGGACTTTCCCCGGGATTTTCGATATCGCCCTCGATCGACATCAGGCCTTCCTTGCGCACCTTGCTCAATATCTCGAACAGCAAGGTCATCAGTTCCATGTACAGCGCCTTGGAATAGCGCGACCCCTTGAACAGGCTGGGCAGCGCCGCCAGGGTAGCCTTGATGGACTTGGCGTTGTTGCCGACCACAAAAGAGCCGATAGCCGCACCACCGATCATCAGCAACTCGATCGGCTGGAACAATGCGGCCAGGTGCCCGCCGGCCAGCATGAAGCCGCCGAAGACCGACAGAATGACGACCACATATCCAATAATGACTAGCAAGCGCGCTACTCCGGTCTAAAAAAATGGGCCCGTGGCCCATGCTCTGCCCATGTGCAGCCAGAATAACAATGGAGCGGACGAGGTAAACGGAAGAACAGAGCCTGAAATTCCACCTTCAATTGCCATATGGCGCAAGCCCTGAAAATATCAAAAAGCCTACAGGAGAAAATGTACCACAGGAAACACCGTAATTGCGTGTCATTCTTGTCGGTAATTATGGGCCTGCGTCATTCCCGCACAAGGAAAATGGCACCGCCTGCGCTTGCATGCGCCAGCCATACAGGACAGGCGCATTGCGGCGTGGCGCCACGACGAGATCCGCCGCACGGCCCGGGATAGCAAATTCATGGCTTAGCAACAGTGTGCCGGGGCGCATTTCGCTGTGGGCTTTTTCCCACAAAGCCGGCATGGCGGCTGGCGACAGATAGGCAAACACCACATCGTAATCGGCAAAATCCAGATCCAGGTAATCGCCACGCATGAAGCGTGCACGGCTGTGCTGCAAGCGCGCACGCAGCCTGCTGACCAGCCATGGCAGCGGCGCCAGTTCAATGCCGGCAATGAGGCTGTCCGGGCGCATCGCGGCCAGATGCAGCACCAGCCCGCCGAAACCGCTGCCGATGTCGATGCAGCGCAGCGGCCGGTGCGGCGGCAACAAGCCGGCCACGGCCTGCCACACTGCCTTGGTCGAGGGGTAATACGGCACCTGGGTGCGAAAGCTGCTCCAGTACAGCAGCAGCAAGAGGATGAATAATCCAAGGAACAGCAACGGCGGCAGCTGCAGGCCATGCATGGCGACCAGGGCCGGCGCAAACAACAGCTGGATCGGCAGCCACCAGGGCGCCAGCCGGCGCCAGGCCGACAACATGGCCGCCAGAGCGCCTTGAATCAGGGCAGCGCCCAGGAGATGGGGGGGGGCGATGCCGCGCAATTCAAGCGCAGCGAGGATGGCGATGGCAGCAAAAAAGGCCACGCACTGATGCAGCAGCGCATGCAATGCCGGCGCCCGCCAGAACTGCCGCACCCTGGCGGATGCAGCACTCATGCCACCAGGCCGCCCTGGCCAGATGATGCCGATGCAGATCCTGCCAAATCGAAATTCAAGCCGCAGCCGCCAGCAGCGCCGTGGCGTTTTTCGCTTTCTTGGTCTTGCCGGCGCGCGAAGGCATGTGGCACAGGCCGCACACATAATGATCATGCAAATCCAGCTGGTGCACCACGAAATGACCGCCGCACTCGCCGCAGCAGGCGGTTTGCAGCATCTTGCTGTCAAAGAAACGCACCAGCGTCCAGGCGCGGGTCAAGGACAACACCGGCTCGTCACCGCCCTGCGGGCCGATCTGCTCAAGGTACAGGCGGTAAGCCTTCATCACAGCCTCGATACCGGAGATGCCGGCATGCTCGAGCAGGTAATTATGGATATTGATATACAGCGATGAATGGATGTTCGGCTGCCAGGTGATGAACCAGTCGGTTGAAAACGGCAGCATGCCCTTGGGCGGCGACACCCCTTTGAGCTCCTTGTACAGCTTCAGCAAGCGTTCGCGCGACAGCGAGGTTTCCGACTCAAGCAGTTGCAGGCGCGCACCGAGATTGATCAGGTCAATCGCCAGGCGGATTTCCTGCGCTTCCGTCACCACACTTTTCTTCGCCATTTCCAGACCTCGTGTAATCGTTTATTTTGAACGCAGCTTTATTATTGATGATCGATCAAGCGATTTCTTCGACAGGCTGGCCGGCCATCAGAATGGCCGCATGCGAATGCGACAGGGCACGATCCTTGTTGTAATTGGTGAGCATGCCGAGGATAGCGCCGTCATCGAAACGAAAGCGTGCCAGCATCATGTTGGTGCCGGCCAGTTTCAGGATCTGCGCATTGTTCAAGCCTTCCAGCAGGTCGGCGATTTCGCGGCTGATGCCCAGGCGGAAGATCGCAGTCGCCTTGTCGGCACGAATCATTTGTTGCGCCAGCATCAGGTAGCTCAGATTGGCGTCGCGGATTTCAGCCATCATGTCGTTCGTATCCATTTTTCCCCCTCCTTGGATGTTACCGGCACGCAATTTGTCGTGTCGGTAATGCATTCTTATCCACAGCTTTCTTTACAGAAATAAGCCAGAGTAGGTTTTTCTTGACGGAAACAAACGAATGCCACCCGTAGGCGTTTGTCTTACAAACGCCGGGCGGCACTTTGATCGCGCAAAACTGGGTTGCGCTGAGAGTGGCTCCAGGCTTGCTTTTGCGAGAGATCGGGGGGAATTCGACCGTCTCGCTTTGCGTGCCCTGCCAACCAGGAAAAGCTGAAAAATGACCGTTATTCTGGTGTTTTATTTCTCAAAAATATGTTCAAAAAGCGCCTCAAAATTCTCTCGAAACAGGTCTTATGTCTCGTTTACGGCATACTTTTTGGAAACTTTAGGGTCTGATGCAAATATTTTTAAAAAGTTCAAAATATTTTTCATTACCCCGTATCTAGATTGATTATCGGCAGGGTTTTGAGGAACTTTAGGGTTTGCCGGAAATTTTTTTTATTATTTTTTAAAAAAATAGCCTGCAAATGCAGGCTATTTTCATTTTGGCAATAATTTACAGCTGGATGGCTTACTTGGCATCGAAAACAGTCACCGCATCCCAGCCATCGCCAGGCGGATTGGCACGGTAATTGGCGATGCGCTGCAGGTAAAGCGGATACAGCAGGTCAAGCGGCTGCGCGGCGGCCAGCTTTTCGATGGCTGACTGCGCCGCGTCCCATTGCTGGGAGCGAAACAGGGCCAGTGCGGCATGCCATGCAGTCACGGCAGCACGAATGGCCTCGTCGGCCGCATCCACCATTCCCAGCGGCTCGAAGATCGGTACCGGCTCATTCTTGCCCTTGACTTGCACCAGGTCGAGCTCGCGGTGCAAGAATTCCGGTGTCGCGCTCCTGGTGCCTTGCCCCACCACGATGCCGGCGCCATAGGTCTTGGTGATGCCCTCCAGGCGCGAGGCCAGGTTGACCGGGTCGCCCATCACGGTATAGGCGCGCCGCACCGCCGAGCCCATGTCGCCGACCCGCACCTCGCCGGTATTGAGACCAATGCCGATCCTCAGCGGCGGCCAGCCGCGGGCGATGAATTCCTGGTTGAGCTTGCCGGCGCTTGCCTGCATCTGCAGCGCGGTTTTCACCGCCAGCGCGGCATGGTTCGGCAACGCAATGGGCGCGCCCCAGAAAGCCATGACGGCGTCGCCGATATACTTGTCGAGGGTGCCACGGTTGCCGCGGATGTCTTCCGACATCGCCGTCAGGTAGATATTGACGTATTCCCGCAGCGCGTTCGGCTCCAGGCCTTCCGAAATGGTTGTGAAACCGCGCACATCCGAGAACATGATGGTCAGTTCGCGCAAATCGCCTGCCATGCTATAGCTTTGCGGGTCCTTTGCCATTTCCGCCACCAGCTCGGGGGCGACGTATTCGCCGAACAGGTTAACGATGGCGCGGCCCTTGCGGTACTCGAACAGGTAGCCCCAGGCCACATTGAAGATGAACAAGCCAAGGATCAGCAGCAAGGCGGTCGCCACCGGCAGCACGTAATGATATGCCTGGTACATCCATGAATTGAACGAAATCGCCGCCGCCACAGCCGCCAGCGCAATCAGGATTGACCATAGCGGCGACAACGTCGACAGCGCAACAGTCAGCACCAGGCCCAGCAGCAGCACCTGCACCAGGTCGATGCCGATGCCGAAATCCGGCCGCTTCTTGAAGTCATTGTCGAGGATCGAGGCGACCAGGTTGGCATGCACCTCCACCCCGGGATAATCTGCCTTGACCGGGGTGGCGCGCAGGTCGTTCAGGCCAGGAGCGGTCGTCCCGACCAGCACGATGCGGTCCGCCAGCGCCTCCGGCGCGACCCGGCCCTTCAGGACGTCGGCTGCCGAGACATAGTGGAAGGCGCCGCCTTGCGGGCCGCCCGGACCACGGTACTGGATCCTGGCGGTCAGGTTATGCTCCACCGGGATCACCGTGGCAAATGGCTGGCTGTCGAGTTTCAGCGCGGCCAGTACGCCGTACTGCCGCAATTCCTCCGCGGAATTGACGACATCGGCTTGCAGCAGAACTGGCTGCACCCGTGCCGCGCCCAGTGCAACCCGGGCGGTCGCCAGCGCCAGCGATTCATAATAGGCGTCGCCCACCCGCATCATCAGCGGCGTCGCACGCAACAAGCCGTCGGCATCAAAATCGGTATTGAAGTAGCCGCCAGCCCTGGCCGCCTGCTGCAGTTCGGCCAGGTTGCCTTCATAGGCCCGCGCGGAAAGCGCATCGACCGCATAGCCGCCCAGGTCTGTCAAGGTAAAGCCTGGCGCCGGCAGCATACCCTTCTTCAGGGTATCGGATAGGAAATAACCAAGCACCACCGGGCGGTCACGCAGCGCCCGCGCCAGCCGGGCATCGTAATCCAGCGCAGGCTTGAGTTGCCGCAGGCGCTCGCCCAGTTGCGGCACGCCGCGCAACTCGTCCTGCGCCAGCGCGGCCAGGGTGGCATAGCCAGACGTGTTGTCTGGCTCGGAAAAAGTGACGTCGAAACCGAGCGCCTTGATCCTGTATTTATCGAACAACTGATCGACCATGCGGGCCATGACTTCGCGGCTCCATGGCCAGCGCCCCACTTCCGCCAGGCTGCGCTCGTCTATGCTGACGATGGCGATACGCGGATCGAACACCGGCGGCGTCAGTTTCAGGCGGGTGTCATACACCGCCTGGTCAATCTGGTCGATACGCCCGGCCACGGTGGCCGGCAGGTAGCCGAGCACCTGCGCCAACGCCGCCAGCGTCAACGCCAGGCCGATCGTCCAGCGCAAGCCGAATCTGGATAAAAAACGCCGCATGCCTCTGCCCCCTGTTGAACCGGACCCGCCCCTCAGGGGACGTAACCGGGAATGGCGCCGACATCGACGGCATCGATCTGCGCCGGATCCATGAACTTGCGGGCATATTCGAGATATACCTGCCTGCGCACGAAGACGTCAAACAGGTCCGGATCGATGTGATTGCGCTGGCAAAAGCCGCCGAGGATCTGCAGCGACTCCGACAGGGTCTTGCCCTTCTTGTAGGGCCGGTCTTTGGCGGTCAGCGCCTCGAAGATGTCGGCGATGGCCATCATGCGCGCCTGCAGCGACATCTGCTCGCGCGTCAGTCCCTTCGGATAACCCTTGCCATCCATGCGTTCATGGTGGCCGCCGGCGTATTCCGGCACGTTTTCCAGGTGGCGCGGCCACGGCAGCGATTCCAGCATGCGGATGGTGACGGCGATGTGGTTGTTGATGATCTCGCGCTCGGCGTCATTGAGAGTGCCGGCGCGGATCTTCAGATTCTCCTCTTCTTCGGCGTCCAGCAAGGGCCGCTCGACGCCATCCGGACCGCGCCAGCGATAAGCGGCGATCCGTGCCACCCGCTCCTGGTCTTCCGGTCGCATGAATTCGCCGCCAATATTGGCGCGCCGCAGGAAGTCGCGATCGGCATCCAGGCTTGCGGTTTGCGCGCGCAGGCGGGCTTCGATGGCGGCGCCATCGCCCCCATCGCCCCGCTCGCGCCCTTCAAGCAGGGCGCACTTCGCTTCCAGCGCGCGGATGTGCGCATCGCGCTTCAGCACCTCGAAGCGGGTATCGACCGTCGCAATGCGGTCATACAGGGTTTGCAGCTTGGTGGCCTTTTCCACCACATGCACGGGCGTGGTGATCTTGCCGCAATCGTGCAAAAGGCCCGCCAGCCACAACTCGCGGCGGTCGCGCTCGCTCATGGCAAAACCGGCCAGCGGCCCCGAATCGGTGGCGTGCGCCGCCTCGGCCAGCATCATGGTCAGCTCCGGCACATGTTCGCAATGCCGGCCGGTATGCGGGGATTTCTCGTCGATGCCGATATTGATCAGCTTGACGAAGGATTCGAACAGGGTTTCCAGCCGTTCGATCAAATGCCGGTTGGTGATCGCCATCGCCGCCTGCGACGCCAGCGCCTCGATGAAACGCCGGTCGGTATCGCTGAACGGCTGCGTCGCGCCGCTTTGCGGGTGCCTGGCGTTGATCAGTTGCAGCACGCCGATCAGCTCGCCCTCGTGGTCCGTCATCGGCACCGTCAGCAGCGACTGCGAATGGTACCGGTATTTGTCGTCGAACTGCCGCATCCCGGAAAAATTGAACAAACCGGTGTCATAGACGTTCGCAATGTTGACCGATGTGCTGGTATGGGCGGCATACGCCGCCACGGCGGCCATGTTCGGTTTGCCATCCGCATCCCGCAGCGGAATGCCGGGGATATTGACCGGCTGGCCGGAAGCGCCGCCGAGGTTCATCTTCAGGGTGTCATTGATGGCGATGCTGAAGCACAGGCTGCCATGGTCCGCGCTGGTGCGGTACAGGGTGCCGCCATCGGCATGCGTCATGCTTTTGGCGGCGCGCAGGATCCGCTCCAGCAAATGCCCGATATCGCGGCTGCTGCTCAGCGCCACGCTCAGCTCGGTCAATTGCTCCAGGCGCAGCGACACTTCGGAAGGATGCAGGGAATTCATGCGAAAAAAACCTCAATTAACGGGACTGCGACTGGCGAAACAAAAACACTAGTATTCAAATACGTCGCCGCAGCGTACGGCCCGGAATGGCCGGCCGCCCTCCTGCATCAGTTCGCGCATGATCAGTTCTTCCTGGCCGGGCTTCAAGTGATAGATCAGGAATTCGATCGACTGCGGCACGGCGCGGATTTCCTCGCTCAGCGTATGTGGACAAAAATGCAGCGACATCTCGGCCAGGGCGCGATCGGCATTGGTGAAGGAACAATCGACGATGACTTGCCGCAGCAGCGGTTCAGCCGCCAGTTTTTCCCACAAGGCGGGCGTCGAACCCATGTCGCCGGTAAACAGGAAACCGCCGCTGGCTGCACGCATCCAGTATGCCGACGAACCCACTGTATGGTTGACTGCAAATGGCGTGATCAGGCGCCCGTCCAGCGCCAGCGTGACGTCGTGCTCGATCGCCTGCCAGCGCATCACCGGGGCGTTTTCGTTCGGGATGGTGCTGAAATCCGGCCACAATACCCAGTTGAACAAGTGCTTTTTCAAGGCATCGATCACCTTTTGTGTGGCATACACGGTAATGCCGCCGGCTTTGTTAACCTGCGCCGCATCGACCAGCAAGGCCAGCCCGGCAACGTGGTCGAGATGGCTGTGCGTAATGAAGACGTGGCGGATCTGCGCCAGTTCGTCGAGCGACAGGCTGGCGACGCCGGTGCCGGCATCCAGCAGGATGTCGCAATCCACCATCAGGGAAGTCGTCAGCCTTTCACGTCCGCCGATTCCCCCGGCGCAGCCGAGTACGCGCATTTTCATCGAATCGTCCCGTTATTTTTGTTGCAAATATGCCAATCAACGCTATCTGCTGCGAACAGTCTCGCACGCCGGAAAGATAACATATTGTAATTAGGAAATGTTGTGAACCAAGTCGTCCATCTCACTTTTACGCCAGGCTGCCCACCTAGCCATGAACAGCCACCTTTTACCGCCGGCACCGTGACGTTTCGGTGCCATTAGTGATTATTATTTACCATCAGAATTGATCCATGGCATGATACATTTTCACGCCTCGGCTTCCCGCTGCCCACCCATGACAATCACGATATGAGCGCTGCACTGAATCCTCAAAGCCCCCCTGCCATGGCAGCCAATGCGGATAGCCGCCTGCAGTTTTTCCAGAAGCTGCAAGCCGTCACCAACAAGATCCACGCCACTGGCAACCTGGAGCAGATCATGCTCGATCTGCCCAAGGATATCTGCGACCTGTTCGACTGCGACCGCATCACCATCTATGCCGTCAGCAACGACAAATCCTTCATTGTCTCCAAGGTCAAGACCGGGCTGCATTCCTTTTCCGACCTCGAGTTGCCGATTTCGCCGCAGAGCATGGCCGGCTATGCCGCCCATTTCAAACGCACCGTTCGCGTCAACGATGTTTATGACGAAGCCGAGTTGAAGTCGCACAATCCGCCGCTCGCGTTCCTGCGCGAAGTCGACCGCCGCACCGGCTACCGCACCAGGCAAATGCTGATTGCGCCGCTGATGGATGCGCAAAATGCCGAGCTGCTGGGCGTGATCCAGCTGATCAACAACCGTTCGGACGGGCCATTTACCGAAGTCGCCGAGGAAGGCGTCAAGGAATTGTGCGCCACCCTGGCGATTGCGTTCAACCAGCGCCTGAAACCTTCACCACTGGTACGCTCGAAATATGATTCACTGGTTGCCGATGCGATCCTGTCGGTGCCGGAATTCGAACTGGCGACGCGCTCGGCGCGCCGCAAGAATGTCGATATCGAGGAAGTCCTGGTCAGCGAATTCCAGATCAAGCTGGCAACGGTGGGCGAGGCATTGGCCAAGTTCTATGGCGTGCCCTATGCAGCGCACAAGGCCGAACGGGTCAAGCCGCTGGATCTGCTGAAAAACCTGAAACGCGACTTTGTCGAACAAAACCTGTGGCTGCCGCTGGAAGAATCGCCGGAAGGCATCGTGATCTTCTCGACCGATCCGGAGCGCATCAGGAACAGCCGCATCCTCGCCAATATCTTTCCGAAGTCGCGGTTTGTCTTCCGCGTCACCACCCGACATGATTTCCGCCAGACGCTCGACCTGTATTATGGCGTCCAGGAAGACACCACATCGGTCGGCGACCTGCTGTCGGACATGGAAGACGGCGATGAAGACAGCGGCGAGGCTGCCGAAGCCGAACTGTCAGCCGCCGCCGACAACGAACTGGTCAAGCTGGTCAACAAGGTCATCATCGATGCTTACCGCCAGGGCGCCTCCGACATCCATATCGAGCCGCGCCCCGGCAAGGAAAAAACCCATATCCGCTTCCGCAAGGATGGCTCGCTCGAGCCCTACATCGAAATCCCCGCCAGCTATCGTGCCGCCATCGCCGCGCGCATCAAGATCATGTGCGATCTCGATATTTCCGAGCGTCGCAAGCCGCAGGACGGCAAGATCAAGTTCAAGAAATTCGGCCCGCTCGACATCGAACTGCGCGTGGCCACCATCCCCTCGGCCGGCGGCGTGGAAGACATCGTCATGCGGATTCTCGCCGCCGGCGAACCGATCCCGCTGGAGAAACTCGGCGTATTGCCGCACAACCTGGCGCGCCTGAAAGACACCGTCGGCAAACCCTACGGCCTGTTCTTCGTGTGCGGCCCGACCGGCTCGGGCAAGACCACCACCCTGCACTCGGTGCTGAACTTCCTGAACACGCCCGACACCAAGATCTGGACCGCCGAAGACCCGGTGGAAATCACCCAGAAAGGCTTGCGCCAGGTCCAGGTCAACCGCAAGTCCGGCCTCGACTTCGCCACCGCCATGCGCGCCTTCCTGCGCGCCGACCCGGACATCATCATGGTCGGCGAGATGCGCGACAAGGAAACCGTGGCCATGGGCATCGAAGCCTCGCTGACCGGCCACCTGGTGTTTTCCACGCTGCACACCAACAGCGCGCCGGAATCGATCGTGCGCCTGCTCGACATGGGCATGGACCCGTTCAATTTCGCCGATGCCCTGCTTGGCATTCTGGCGCAGCGCCTGGCCAAGCGCCTGTGCGGCAAGTGCAAGATCGCCTACACGCCGACGCCGCAGGAAGTGCAGCAGTTATTGCAGGAATATTGCGCCGAATTGCTGAACACGGAAATCTTCAAGAAGGATGCGGATGCTGCCCGGGCCGCCGTGCTGGCCAACTGGAAAAAGCACTACGCCAACGACCAGGGACAGTTCACGCTCTACAAGGCGGTCGGCTGCGACGCCTGCAGCGGCGGCTACAAGGGCCGCGTGGGCCTGCATGAACTGATGACAGGCAGCGACAAGATCAAGAAACTGCTGCAGGAACATGCGCGGGTGGCGCAACTGCTGGCAGCAGCGCTGGAAGACGGCATGCTGACCCTGAAGATGGACGGCATCGAGAAGATCCTCTCGGGCATTACCGACATCAAGCAGGTGCGCGCCGTCTGCATCAAGTAAATAAAATCAGCGCACCTCGCAATTCACCTCGGTAATCCCGACCACCCCCGTTCCGCTGCCACCCAAAATTCCTGACGACGAGGAAAATGCCGGCGGCGGCGTGAACTGCATGCCCGGGTTGGACGGCAGTATCACAGGCGGCTGCTGCAGATTTGGCGTAAAGCCGAACTGGCCTGCCGAGAAATTTTGCGTGCCGCCGTTATTGGTCAAATGGATCATCCCGTCCAGCACCTGGACATACAGCCCTGGAGCGCGTCCATCCACCCCGCCGGGAGGGGTGTATTCAGCAACATAGATCGTGCCCCGGATGCCGATGGTGGCCGCCGGCGTATTCAGTCCGGTACGCTCGCGACTGCGCTTTCCCACCGTACCCGATACCGCGCGCAAGCCGCCCTTCAGGAGACTGAAGAACGCGTTGTCGTTTTGCGGCTTGTCCTGTTCGTAGGAAAAGCGCTCAACCTTGAATTGCGTTCCTGGTCGCAAAGTCACTTCGCTATTGTCGAGGAATTTGATGCGCGCATAGGTTTCCTTTTCAGTGACCAGCAAATCGCCTTCCTCAACCAGTGATTTTTGCGCCAGCACCTTGGCCGTGCCATCGGCTTTTTTGGCCAGCAGCGGGCCATTCAGGTCCGTGACAGTACCGGCCACCTGTGCGGCATGGGCATGCAAGCCACACAGCAGCAACAGCAGCGCAAAGCAGAAATTAATTGCAATACAGTTTTTGCGCGGCTTCATTTTTGCTTGCTCCACTTTGGTCTTCTCTGGCAATCACGTCATTGCTGCGCGATGTTTTCTGCTCTTTTTCCTGCTGTGTGTCTTGCGTCGATGATCCGGAATCCGGAACGACCGTTGAACTGCTGTTCACGATAGTGTTGGTTGATTTTTCAACGACAATATTATTGAGATCTGCATTTGAAAGGGTTGTGGTCGTCGTCCCGCCGGTAGTCGTGGTCGTACTGCTTGTACCGGCAGTACTCGTCGTGCTGGTGCTTGATGTACTGGTGCTCGTTGTAGAAGTGGTTGTACTGGCGCCGCCGCCCAACAGACCATCATAACGCAAGGTTTTCCCACCGGCGCCGGTAGAGATTGGCTGATTCTCCAAGATGGTGAAGCTCATTGACGGCACCGAGATTTCCACGTTCTGGTTATTGGTAGTGATGCCGGCAATGCCATAAAACGATCCATCCACAGCCAGATTACCGGAATTAAGCATGGCAAAGCTGCCAATCCCGGTACCACCAACAGAAAGGTCAGCAGCGACCTTGGAAACGTTGTTGCCAAAGTCTCCCAGATAAACAGAACCCGGCGTCTTCATCACCAGTTGTCCACCGATCAGTGGACTGCCGAATGCTTGGTTAATGCCAGAATCCGACTCCAGCCGGATTGTATTGCCCGGCAGCACGGTAATGCCGGTGCTCAGGTGACCGTAACTCAGCGTCAGCAGATTGATGGAGCGATACTGGAAATCGCCCGCAGTAGCTTCCCCCGAAATGACGCCCGTACCATTTGCTTCCATCAGGTTGACGTCGCTACCGATGGCTTCCACGGCAGGCGCCGCAATGATTGCACCGGCATCCTGAGTGATGCTGCCAGCCGTATAGAAGGTAAGCACGCTCGTAATGTTTTCCAGTGCATTATTTGCCCCGCCGAACAATCCGGACTTGATGGTCAGTGCCCCAGTGTTGGTGCCGTCGCCGATGACCAGCTTGTTGGCCTTAACCTTGTTGAGTTCGGCATTGGAGAGTTCCAACGTCGCCGTCTTGGCATTGCTGGCGCCCGTGCCGACATCGATGGCGATCGAGGAATTCGGCATCAGCCAGACATAGCCGCCGGTAGCATCGACCCCACCGCCCAGGTCCATCTTGTCGGCCACCAGGTCTATATTGCCGCCCACATTGTTAATCTGCGATGCGGCATCGGTATAGAGAGTGCCCTCTGCATTGCTGACTGCCAGTTGCGTATAACCGCCATTGTTGGAAATCGTGCCATAGTGGTTGATCCCCGCGCCGGCATCCAGCACCGTGACACCGTTATTCGCCGTGACACTGCCGTAATTGTTGATCACGCCGCTCCCGGGCGCAAACAGATAAGCATTGCCATTGCCCGCGAAGATATTGCCGGTGTTCTGCAGATTGCCGCCATAGGCAGTCAGGTCCACATTGCCGCTCGACGCAGTCAGATTCGCGGCATTGCTCAGCGCGAGGGCCGCCCATACGTCGATGCTGCCATTGTCGGTGGTGATGGGCGAAAGAATGCTGAGATTGCCGCCGGTATCGACGGTAATGTTTTGTCCGCCAAGATCCTGCTTGATGCCATATCCAACCGCACCGATATCGTCGATCGTCAGCGTGCTGCCGCTGTTGTAAAAATAAATGTCGCCCGAACCGGAATTGCGCGCATTCAAGGTTGTCACTTGCGTGTGCACAGGGCCGCTTGCACCATCGTTGATGCCGCCAACTGCCGTCGCTTTCAACCGGTTGGCGCTGATGTAATTACCATTCAGCATATTGATTGCGCCACCAGCAGAGAGCGTCACATCGCCTGGCGGGGACCCATTTGCATTGATCCCGCCAATACGGCCAAGCGTCATGGCGCCTACCGAAGTCAGATTAATGTTGCCGGCAGAAGAACCATTCGTGGAACTGATGGCGCCGACACTTAGCGCCCCGGCGGCATTCAGCGAAATCAGGCCGCCGTTGCTGTTCAGGCTGCCGCCGAGATTGATTTGTCCTGTCGAGGTCGTGAAATTGATCGCCCCGCCGTTTGTGGAAATCGCGTCAGTGGAAAGCGGATCGGAGGAAATGATGTCCCGACCTGCCAAGATCGAAAAAGTGTTGCCATTGGTGACCCCAATGAGGTTCAGATTGCCGTTCGAAAATGCATCAAACTTGACGTCCCGGCTCGCCTGCAGGGTGATGCTCCCGCTCAGATTCTCCAGCTTGTTCTCGGAAATAGTGATATCCGTGACCGCATCGGCATCATTACTATCGACAAAATTGTCATTGACTAGCGCGGAATCGCCGGATGCCGCAGTACCGCCCTGAACGATGATGTCTCGTGGATCAAGCAACAGCGATCCAGCCTTCCCTTTCGGAGCACTTATATCCACCGTCGCATCGAAGTTCAGCCGCTGTTTGCCAGACACCTCGACAAAACCGCCATCGCCGCCCTGCGCGCCGCCTCTTGCTGAAATGGCGCCATACGCCCGGGTCAGTTCGTCAGACCATACGATGACCTTGCCGCCATTTCCCTGCGTGCCGGCATCCGCCCTGATCTCGGCATCCCTGCCAAGTACCGTTTGGACTGCATTCGTAAGCGCCGCATTCTTGCCCTGATAATCGCCGCCTACCAGTACAGTGCCGCCGCCAGTCTGGCCGCTGGCATCGATGCTGGCATTTCCGGTCAACCCCACCCGTTCGCCCAGCACGTGAACAGTGCCGCCGACGCCGGCGCCGGTGGCCGTGGTCTGGCTGCCCGCTTCCAGCAAGGCATCCTTGCTGGCCTTGAAGACGATCTTGCCATTCTCGCCCACCACCGCGCTGTTGGCGCTGACGAGGCCGCGCTGCCTGATCAGCGCGCCATAAATGCCGACCTTGCCGCTGTCCGCCACCACCTGGCCGAGGTTGATCGCCTGGTTGTCCGGTGCACTCACCACCACATGCAAGTCCGGATTGGCGCCATCGACCAGATGCACGCTGCGGCCTGCTGCCAGCACCACCTCGCCCTTGGGCGACGTCAATATGCCGCTGTTCTCGACATTCGGCGCGATCAGGTAAATCTGCCCGCCGGCGGCGCTGGTGATATTGCCCTGGTTTTGCAGGTTGGCGGCCTTGTCGCCCGCCTGGAATTTCATGCGACCGGCAAGAAAATCGTCGTTACTGATATTGAGCGTCGACGCTACCAGGCCGCCCACATTGACTTGCGCCCCGTGGCCGAACAGGATGCCGTTGGGATTAATCAGGAGCACCCGGCCATTCGACTGCAGCGCGCCGAGAATCTGGCTCGGGTCCTGCCCGACGATGCGGTTCAGCACCGTGCTGGAAGCGCCTTGCTGCACGAACTTGGTCAGTTCGCCGGCGCCGATGGAAAAACTCTGCCAATTGATGATGGCACCCGGCGAATTGGTCACGGTCAGGACGTTACCCTGACTGGCAATCGAGACCTGGCCATTGACGACCTGCGCCCCGAACGGATTGGCCAGCGCCTGCCCGGCACCAAAGCAGCCGGCTATCAACAGCGGCAACAGCTTGCGGCGCAATTCGGCATTTTTCTTCATAGCATATTTCCTTGTCACGACCCGAGCATCCTAGTACGACCAGTTCAACTTGAAGTGCAGGCGATCGTCTCCTGTCGAGGTAGTCCCGGTGCTCGCCATGGCATGACCGACATCTAGTTGCACGGCCAGCTGCTTTTGCAGCGAAACACGCAGGCCGACACCAGCGCTGCTGATGGCATTGCGCGCACGCTCGCCCGGCAGGGGCTTGTTGCGCCTGAGACCGGCGCCATCGATGAATCCGAGCATCCGGCATTGCGCACCGTTCCAGGGCAGGCTGCTACACAGGTTGGGCGTGTACACTTCCGCGCTGGCGTAATATCCCGAATCGTTGAAAACCTCGCGCTCCCGATAGCCGCGCACGGAAGATGCGCCACCGGCGCCGAACTGCTCGCCCGGCACCAGCGCATCGGGCGTGTACTGGCCATTCATCGTCAGGCGCACCTGCCAGTCATTGGCAAAGGCATGGTTCAAGCCCGCGCCAAAGCGCAGCATCTTGTAGGAAGCAGGCGCACCGAATCGCGCCAGGCCAAAGTCCGTATTGCTGCCGTTTTCGCCGCCAGGCAGATTATGGATCGCACTGACATAATAATTAATCGCGCTGGCGCCCGGTACCCAGTTGCCAGTGTAGGTCACGCTGAGCGGACGCACCGTAACATCATTACCCAGCTGCAGCGGCACGCCCGGGATTTGCACATCGCTCTGGTAAGCCTTGTAATCAATACCGTAGATCAGCTTGCTGTCGTATTCGCCGCGCCGCACCAGGGTCTGGTTATAGCGCGCGCCCAGCACGGTGCCGCGGCCGCTGATATTCAGGTTGACCAGGCCAGCGGCAACGGTGCCCGAATCGACATCCGAATAGCTGCCGAACAAATCGATTGAGTCGCCCAGCGCATACAGCGGAATGTGGTAGCCGACGCCATAAACGCCGACCCGGTTCGGCTCTTCCACGGTGGTTTGGTATTGCAGGCTCAGGACGTGGTCGAGGCCGCCGACGTTCGCATGCTGGTACAACACGCCGATATTGTGCTTGCCGGTCGCGGATTGTCCGCTGTTATCGAGATTCAGGCCGATGGTCCAGGGCTTTTCATCCTGCACCTTCAGCACCGCATCGATCACGCCTTCGCGTTCGCCGCTCTGCAGGTTCAGCGTAGTTTTCTTGGCAGGGTTTTCATTGGCCATGCGCAGGCTGGCGGAAATATCGTCAACGGCCGGTACCTCGCCCTCGCGCAACTGCGGCAGGCTGCGGCGCACATTGGCGGCATCGACGAACTGGTTGCCCTGCACCGTCACGGTGCCCACACGGGTCTCCACCACGCGCAGGCGCACTACGCCCTGGTTCAACTCCTGCTCCGGCAGCACCACTTGCACCAGTTTGAAGCCGCGCTTGTGATAAGCCGCTTCAAGTGCTTCCAGGGCACGCTGGACATAACCAAAATCGCGCGCCTTGCCGGCAAACGGCGCCAATAAGGTTTGCATCGCTTCCGGCTTCAGCAGGGTATTGCCTTCCACCTCAAAACGGGTAATTTCGAAACGGCCAATCGGATTGTCGGCATCCACGGCCGCATGGACCATAGTCGCAGCGGAAAGCATTGCGCCGAGAATCAGGCGGGAATAGGGAAATTTCATTATTGTTTTGCTGACTCTGACGGTAGACGGCGCTGTCTCAAATACAGTTTGGAAGCAGAAAATTGAAAGGAGCCAGCATGCCTAGAAAATTTCTATAAAGAAATGTGCAAGCCGTGCAACTGCTAAAACCATGTCAATGGCAATGTTTATTCTTGTCAATGTTAAATAAATTGTTTCGAGATAGCAAACAAATTACTTATAGCAATGTAAATCATCGTTAAACACGGTATAGGGCATGCGGGATCAGATTTCAGAACGACACCTGAGCCGCTGGGAACATAATGACGGTCGATTCACCGGCATTATTCATCTGGCATTCGGAACATGGCATGAGTTCGGCACTGTTTTACCGGTGGCGCAGCAAGTAGCGCGGCATGGATGCCTCCATGATGGCCCGGATAAAGGAGCTGGAGGAAGAGAATCGGCGCCTGAAGAAGATGTATGCCGAGAAGCGCTTAAAGGCCGAGATTGTCGCCGCGGAATTGGCAAAAAAATGGTGCGTGACGGGCAACAGGCCTATTAAGATAGGCAGTAAATAACCCGCCGAAGCGGGTTACTCAATTTTAAATATAACTTATTTGTTTTATTAGCTTTTCTTCCGCTGCGCCAGCGTAGCCGCCAAAAGTCCTAATGCAAGTAAAGAGATCGTTTCCGGTTCTGGCACATCATTTGATGCCGTTTGAGATACAACTATAGTTCCTTCAAATCCGGGATTATTCGCATTGTTAAAATACCCACTTCCAGTGTAGGTACCACCAAAAGCGAATGCGAACCAATCAATACTGGAAGGAAGTTCTAAGTCTGCCAAATGCACTTGGAATCCGCTCCATGTTTGACCATTGGAAATGAAGCCAGTGCTGAGCGATCGAATCCAAACATTATTGTAAGTATTAGTGGAGCCCCCATAAGTCGAATTGTTCCAACTAGTCCATACGTTTTGGTCCCAGCCAGTTGGCGTATTTACTATGTCACGAGTAGGCAGATCAACACCGAAGAAGTACAAGTTATTAGCACCACCTAAATTATTAGTCACCGAAAAATCAAGAACCCAATTTCCCGCATTGCCTGTAACTGAATATGAAACATCAACTGGAGCCGCATTCGCGACCGGTTGAATTAAAGCTCCGACGGTTAAGCACAGTGCTACAGTTAAATTACGCAACGAGAACATGGCACACTCCATTATTTCTGCGAAATAATTTATAGAATGCAATTTTTGTGCCATTTTTTCTTAATCGAATGTATTCAATGACTTAACAACGTTAGAGACAGGTCTCACAATCAATATGTAAAGTTAGTCGACACATGTTACCTTTAGGGATTCCATCTAGATAACGTACTTTAAGATAAGCATAGATACTGATGCATGGCGTCAATCCTGCTGCGTTGACTTGCAGGCAGGCCACAGTGTAACGATGCTTTTTGAGAAATATGCGCACTGGATTCCAGGCGCTGATGGGGATAGTGAAAGGCGGATTCTGGAGGCTGCCATGGGAGCCGAAAACCGGGATTCCTCCCCCGATCTTCCCCAGAAAACCAAACCCGTCACTAAGTCATTGAAAACAAAGGATGAATTTGGTAGGCACGATTGGACTCGAACCAACGACCCCTACCATGTCAAGGTAGTGCTCTAACCAGCTGAGCTACGCGCCTAAAGAAGCGAAATTATAACGGCATTTTTTGAATTACGCTAGAGTTGCTTGCGATTTGGCATTTTTGCCGCTGCACCATTCACGCAGCCACCCCAAACCGGCGGAAGTTCCGGCACGTGGGCGATACTCGCAGCCGACCCAGCCCGCATACCCCAGCTCGTCCAGCAAGGCGAACAAATATGGGAAATTCACCTCCCCCAGGTCAGGCTCGTGGCGCTGCGGCACCCCAGCAATCTGGACATGGTCGATTCCGGCCATATCCCGCCGCAGCGTGGTCGCCAGATCGCCCTCGAGGATCTGGCAATGGTACAGGTCGCACTGCACTTTCAAATTTGACGCGCCAACTTCCCGGCAAATCGCATGCGCTTCCGCCGCGGTGAAATCATAGGGAAACAGGAATTCCACGCCCGCGAAGCCATCGGCCGCCGCCGCGGCAAAGCGGTCGAGGAAGGCGTATTCGTTGTACATCAGGCTCAGGTTGGCGGCGAGTTTCGGCATAAGGATTCAGGAATCAATCACTGGCTTACCGGCTTACCGCTTACTTGCGCCGCGCGTCGATCACGCCAGTCACTTCGCGGATGACCGCCAGCGCCTTGACGAGTTGCGCGGTCGAACCGATCTCTGCGGTAAACGCCATGCGTGCCTGCCCTTTCGCGCTTTGCGTGCTGACACCGATGACGTTGATCTTTTCCCGCATCAGTATCTCGGAGATGTCGCGCAACAGCCCCTGGCGATCCTGGGCAATGATGAAGATATCGACCGGATAGACGGTTTCCTTGCCGGCCTCGCCCCAGTTGGTCTGGATCACCCGCTCCGGTGCATGCACGATCATCTCGGCGAAATTCTTGCAATCGGCGCGATGGATCGACACACCCTTGCCGCGCGTAATGAAGCCGACGATCTTGTCCGGCGGCGCCGGCTTGCAGCACTTGGCCAGCTGCGTCAGCAAGCCCTCGGTGCCGACCACCAGCACGCCCGACTTGGCGCCCTGCGCCACGCTCGAGGCGCGGCTTTTGCGCGTCACCACCGCCGCATCCGGATTGGCCGGCGGCTGCTTCGCCGCCTCGCCCTCGTGCAGGGCGTGTTCCACCGTGCGCAAACTGAATTCATCCTTGCCGACCGACAGGAACAAGTCGTCCGGCTTGGCGAATCCCAGCTTGTGCGCCAGTTCTTCCAGATTGACCGCAGTCTTGCCTTCACGCTGCAGGGTCTTTTCGATCAGGCCACGCCCCGTCGCCAAAGTGGCTTGCTGGTCGAGCGCATTGAACCACGCGCGCACCTTGGCGCGCGTGCGTGAACTGGCGGCATAGCCCTGGCTCAGCCAGTCGCGCGACGGCCCGGCCGAGGCGGCGCTGCTGCCCTTGGCGGTGATGATCTCCACCGTCTGGCCATTTTTCAGGGGCGTATTCAGCGGCACCATGGCGCCATCGACGCGCGCGCCGCGGCAACGGTGGCCGATATCGCTGTGCAAGTGGTAGGCAAAATCGATCGGTGTGCCGCCGGAGGGCAATTCGATCACGCGCGCCTGCGGCGTCATCACGTAGATGCGGTCATCCAGGGTAGCCGACTTGAGCTTTTCGACCCATTCGCGGCGCCCCTCGTCCTGGCCCACCACGGCATCGGTGACCTCGCTCTTCCACGCCAGCAATTGACGCAGCCAGGCGATCTTTTCATCGTATTTCTTGGCAGCGAAATTGGCGCCGCCGGCTTCCTTGTAGCGCCAGTGTGCCGCCACGCCATACTCGGCGAACTGGTGCATTTCGCGGGTGCGGATCTGCACTTCCAGCGCGCGGCCGTCTTCCGCCGTCACTACCGTGTGCAATGACTGATATCCGTTGCCCTTGGGGCGGGCGATATAGTCGTCAAATTCATCCGGGATCGGCGTCCAGATATGGTGCACGATGCCCAATACCGTATAGCAAGTCTTGACATCCTTGACGATCACGCGGAAGGCACGTACGTCGTAGAGCGAGGCAAAGTCGAGCGACTTGCCCTTCATCTTGCTCCAGATGCTGTAAATATGCTTGGGGCGACCGGAGACTTCGGCCTCGATACCGGCTGCGGCCATCTCGGACTGCAGGCGCGCGATGGCTTCGGCGACGAAAGCTTCGCGGCCGAGGCGTTTTTCCTCGAGCATCCTGGCGATGCGCTTGTAGGTTTCCGGCTCGATGAAGCGGAACGACAAGTCTTCCAGTTCCCACTTCAGCTGCCATATCCCGAGACGATTGGCCAGCGGTGCATACAGGTCGAGCGTGGTGCGGCCGTATTCGCGGGTGCGGTCGGTGTCGAGCTTTTGCTCGGCGAAATAGCGCAGCGAGGCTACCCGCGACGCCAGCCGCACCAGCACCGCGCGCATGTCGGTGGCCATCGCCAGCAGCATCTTGCGCAGCGTTTCCTGCTGGATCGCCGCCTGCTGCTGGGCATTCTTGCCCTTACCCGGCTCCTGTTGCTCGAAAGTAGTTTCATGCAGGCGCATCAATTGGCGAATGCCCGCCACCAGATCGGCGATTTCCTTGCCGAAGCGGATTTCGATTTCCTCGCCCTGCGCCGGCGCCAGCGCCGGCAACTCGAACAGCAGCGCGGCAATCCGCGTATCGGCATCGGCTTCCAGATGCGCCAGCACGCCCGCCACCGTCAGTGCGTATTCGTAGGCATCCTGGCCCTTGATGACATTCTGTCCGGCATAGTAAGGCTGGACAAAATCGAGCGCCGCGCACACGCGCTTGGCATCGGTGGCACTCAAGCCCGCCACCAGCAATTCGTGGCTGGAGTGTTCAGCGGCCGTTACGGAAACCATGGAAGCATTATTTTTGCGCTGCGGTGACAACCATCTCGACCAGCCACTCTGACCGGGCAAGCCTGGCCTCGACGGTGGCGCGGGGAGGCGCATTTCCAGGCGCAACCCATTCGTTCCAGACCGCGTTCATGGCGTCGAAATTGGCAAGGTCGGCAAGGTAAATCTGGCACATCAGGATGTGCGCCTTGTCGCTGCCCCCTTCGCCCAGCAGACGATCGATATGTCCCAGCACTTCGCGTGTCTGGCCGGCGATATCCTGGGCGGTATCCTCGGCAACCTGCCCTGCCAGATAGAGCGTGCCGTTGTGTAACGCCATCTCGGACAGAGTTTTGCCCGGATGGAAGCGTTGAATTGCCATGATGGTCAATGCTTTATGCAATTAGATGGAGCGGAAAAAAATGAACCGAGAATCAATCCACAATCCGATTCTCGTTCAGACCATCAATCGCGCAAAAAGTCTTTCACAATCGAGATCTGGTCTTCATGCATCAAGGTCGGCGCATGGCCGACACCTTCGAACTCGGCCACTTTGGCGCGCGGGCCGCGCTGACGCATGGCATCGGCAGTCGCCGCCCTCATCAAGCCTGACTGGGCGCCGCGCAGCAGCAGGGTCGGACAGGTGATCGCATCGTACTGTTGCCACAACAAGGCTTCCGAAGCGACGACATCCGCAAAATAGGCATGCTTGAAAGGATCGGCCAGCCCCAGATCATAGTGGCGCGTCCACTGGCCATCGTCGCGCTGGCGCAATACGCCCTTGGCAAGCCTGTGCCACTCGGCATCGGTATGCGAACCGAAGGGCACCGAAATGGCGCGAATATAGGTCTCCGCATCCTCGTACGTCGGAAAGCGCAAATCCTGGCCGATATAGTCGGCGATGGTTTTCAGGGAAGTCATGTCGAGCGCGGGACCGACGTCATTGAGCACCAACTTGCGGATCGGATTGCCCGGCAGCGCCGCCAGCGGGATGGCGATCAAGCCCCCCATCGAAGTCCCGATCCAGTCCACGGTCTCGACATCCAGCCGCGCCAGCAAAGTCACCATGTCGCAAACATATTGCGGAATGACGTAATACGCCGGATTGCGCAGCCAGTCGGAACGGCCGCGTCCGACGATATCCGGGCAAATCACGCGATATTGGTCGCACAAAGCGGCGGCGATATTATCAAAATCATCAGAAACCCGCGTCACCCCATGCACGCACACCAGCACTTTCGGATTGGCGGGATCGCCCCATTCCTTGTAGACCATTTTATGCAGGCCGGCTGGAGAAATACATTGCACGCTTTTAATCTGAGGCTGGGTCATGTCTGCTCAATCTGGCAACAATATGGATATCAATTAACATTTTACTGCCGGATAAGATTAAAATCCCAGCTCCGTCACTCCGCGGTAATAATTTATTTTTATAAGACACATTGGAAGAGGACATTATGCAAGGTAAGACGCTTCAAGGTAAAACCGCACTCGTTACCGGCTCGACATCCGGCATCGGCCTGGGGATCGCCCGCTCTCTGGCGGCGGCAGGCGCCAACATTGTATTCAATGGCTTTGGCGACCTGAAGGAAATCGACGCCTTGCAAACATCCGTCGCGCAGGAATTCGGCGTGCAAACGGCTTACCATAATGCCGACATGTCCAAGGCCGGCGAGATCGAAGCCCTGATGAAATTCGCCGCCGAAAAATTCGGCGCCGTCGATATTCTTGTTAACAATGCCGGCATCCAGCATGTCGCCAATGTCGAGGATTTCCCGGTCGAGAAATGGGATGCCATCATCGCCATCAATCTGACTTCCGCTTTCCATACCACCCGCCTGGCGCTGCCGGCGATGAAGGCGAAAAACTGGGGCCGCATCATCAACGTCGCCTCGGTGCATGGCCTGGTCGGCTCCGCGCAAAAATCCGCCTACGTCGCCGCCAAGCATGGCATCGTCGGCCTGACCAAGGTCACCGCACTGGAAAACGCCCAGAGCGGCGTCACCGCCAACGCCATTTGCCCGGGCTGGGTGCTGACCCCGCTGGTGCAAAAACAGGTGGATGCGCGCGCCGCCGCCGGCAATCTTTCCAACGATGAAGCCAAGCGCCAGCTGCTGCAAGAAAAGCAGCCGTCCGGCGAATTCGTCACACCGGAACAACTGGGCAGCCTGGCGGTGTACCTGTGCAGCGAGGCCGCCAGCCAGATGCGCGGCATGTCGCTCAACGTCGACGGCGGCTGGGTCGCGCAGTAAGTTGAAGCAAGCAGCGCGCAACGGCGCGCTGCCCGAAATCGCGCGGGCAAGCCCGCGCGATTTTTCGTTTACCGATTCGCTGATCCTTCGGCCAGAAAATCCAGCACGATATTGATCTGGTCGCCCGCCATCAGCGGCGGCGCATGGCCGATCCCTTCGAACACATGCGCGCGCGCGCGCGGATTGCGCCGTAACATTTCCTCCAGGGTTTCCTGGGTCAGAATGCCGGACTCGGAACCGCGCAGGATCAACACCGGGATATCGATCTTTTCCCACAAATCCCATACCTGGAAGTCTTCGTGCAAGTTGCGAAAACTCTCGCGTATGCGCGGGTCATAAGCCAGGCGCAGATCGCCATCCTCGGTGAGCCGCGAACCGATGCGCGCCAGGTGGCGCCATTGCTCTTCGGTGAGCTCGCCGAATTTGGGATACAGGAGGCGCAAGTGCGCCTCGACTTCGGCGTGATTACGGAAGCGCTCGTCCCTGCCGATGTAATCCGCGATAAATGCCAGGCCCTCCCTGGCAATGAAAGGGCCGACATCGTTCAGCACCAGTCGCTTGATCGGATGGCTTTTCCTGCTGGCGAGATAAATGCCGATCAGGCCACCCATCGAGGTACCGACCCAGTTCACCTTTTTCGTACCTATGCGCGCCAGCAATGCCGCGGCATCGCTCATGTACTGGTCGAACCAGTAATGCGCGGGTTCGACCCATTCGCTATTGCCGCGGCCGATCACATCCGGGCAAATCACCCGGTAGTGGTCTTCGCAAGCCTTGGCGAACCAGTCGAAATAGCGGCTATTCAAGGTCAGGCCGTGGGCGCAGACAATGATGTCGCGGTTGCCAGGATCGCCCCACTCGGTATAGGCCAAGCGATGAAAGCCATCCTGGTTCATGCCGAGAAATTGATGTTGTCTCATGGTCCCCTCCCCATTATGTAATTTATTGTTTTTAGTGAATTATTGCTATTTATAACATTTTTCTCCTGCTTAATCTTCCAATATGCCTGGTGCCAGCCTGAAATTCACCTATCCGCAACACCGGAAGCCGGCGGAAAGACAGCAATAGCTTTGCACGCTTGCATTCACATGGAAAAAGATGGGTGATTCAAGTAAACTATTGCCAACATTAATGCCCTTTCCCATGGATAGGGTGGCCCAGCAAGATGACCAACCCCACTGGAGACGCCATGTCCGACCCATCCATCGAGATTCGCACGCGCGCGATGGAATTTCTCAAGCAACAGGAGCTCAGTCCGGATACCCAGACCCGCATTTGCCTTTTCCTGCAGGGCGTCAAAAGCATTAATGCCACCATCCTGTCGCGGGTGGAATTCCAGCCAATGGATTGGGTTCCCTACAAGTTTTTGCACAGCCAGTGCTACAAGGAAGTTGAACTGACCACCCTGCTGGGAAAATCCACTACCTGGAGCAGCAATCCGCTGATATTCCTTGCCGCCACCCAACTCAACCTCTCGCTGTGGCAGGAGACCGGCGCGGCCCGCTACATGGGCGGCATGCTCAAGGTCGACCGCAACTTTTACGAATACCTGGCGCTGTCGCATGCCTTCCTGTCGGTGATTCGCATCCTGCCGCTACTGTCGGTGCAAATCAGCCTGGACACGCCTTTCCTGTCTGCCCTGAAGGAAATCGAGGAAGAAAACGGCCGGCAGATCCAGACCCAGATCCGCCTGCTGAAGGACATGGCCATCGAGCTGTCCCTGGATGAAAAGGAAAACATCATCGAATCGCAACGGCAGATCGTCGAAAGGCTGTTCCTGCGCCTGCTCGACGAGATTACCGAGACCCGGGTCGCCGCCTAACTAAGACCGTTGCCGCCGTACCGCCCACCAGGAAGCCACCATGCCAGTTTTTCGCTACAAGAATTCCGAGATTTACTACGACCTGTTCGGCAACGAAGGCGATCCGGCCCTCACCCTCGTCAATGGCTTGTCGATGCGCACTTCGCATTGGGCGCCCTACTTCAAGATGCTGCCGCAAAAAGGCGTGCGTGTGCTGTCCTACGACATGCTCGGCCAGGGCCATTCCAGCAAGCCCATCCTCGGCGTGGATTTCGACGACCATGCCATCATGCTCAAGGCGCTGCATGACCATCTCGGTATCGAACAGCCCTATGTGATGGGTATTTCGTTTGGCGGCGTGGTGGTGCTGCGCTACGCCATCATGTTCCCGGATGCCCTCAAGGGCTTGCTGCCGATCTCGACCTTTTCCGAGCTCGACCCGGTGCTCACCTGCCACGCGGCCAATCTCTACATCAGCATGGCGCGGGTCGGCTTCGAGTTCTATCTCGACTTGCTGATGCCGCTGAATTTCACCAACGAATGGCTGTCGAAAAACAGGGACTTGCTCGCCATCGTCAAACGCGTCGGCAGCAGCGGCAATGAAATCTACGGCATCCAGAACCTGATGGAATCGCTCGCCAGTTTTTCGACGATTACGCCGGATCTGGCAAAAATCACCGTGCCGACCCTGATCCTGAATGGCGAGTACGATGCACTCACCCCGCGGCATCTGCATGACATCATCCGCACCAACACGCCGAACTCGCGCATGCTGGTCCTGCCGAGAATGTCGCACGCCTTTACCCTGGAAATCCCCGAACTCTGCGCCCGCATCTTCGCCGAATTTATCGCGCAGGTGGGGAACGGCACCTGGCAAGGCGACCAGACCGTGTGGATCGCCAATGAAGACGCGAATGCACCTGAAATCGCTTACCAGTGCCCGGGCGACCACCTGCGTTATGTACCGCAAACCAGCCAGGAGCCGACCACTCAAGTCAAGCGCACCACCTGGGTTCGCCGCAGCACGCGCACCGCAAAGTCTGCAAGGAAAACCGTCAAGGCAGGCTAAACGTCCGCGCTTGTGATCGGATTCGACGTATGTCATTATTGCCCCACAATAATTTTAAAGAGGGGGATAAGACATGTCGCGTATTGCCAACATCATTTCAACAGCGCACTACTTACCCGAACACAAAGTCACCAACGCTGAACTCACCGACCGCTTCACCGCGCGGGACAATCCGGAAGTCATCGCCAAATTCGCCGCCAGCACCGGTATCGACCAGCGCTTCTACGCGCCCGACGACTGGGCCACTTCCGACCTGGCCCTGCCCGCCGCGCGGGAAGCGCTACGGCGCGCCGGCCGCAAGCCGGAAGACGTCGACCAGCTCATCTTCACCCAGGTGCGCAAGCCGACCATCGAACTGGCCGCGCAAAACTGCGGCGTGCCCATCGAAAAATGCCACATGATCATGGATAAATGGGGCTATACCGGCTCGGCCTGCATCCCGATGGCGCTGGACGACGCCATCAGCCTGGGCAAGGTCAAGTCGGGCGACCTGGTGGTGATGATCGGCTCGGGCGTGGGTTACAACCAGGCGGTCTGCGCGTTTAGAATGTAAAAAAACGGCGCCTGTTTCCAGGCGCCGTATTCATTGGAGCGACTGCAGCTTAAGCCACTGCGCTCACATCCAGCTTGGCTTCGGTGTGTTCCTGCACTTCTTCCTTGGTCACGCCCGGTGCCAATTCGATCAGTTTCAAGCCGTTCGGCGTCACATCGATCACGCCGAGGTCGGTGATGATGCGATTGACCACTTTCACGCCGGTCAGCGGCAGGTTGCACTGCTTGAGGATCTTCCTGGAGATCGAGCCATCCTTGCCCTTGGCCACATGCTCCATCAGCACGACCACACGGCCAACGCCGGCCACCAGGTCCATTGCACCGCCCATGCCCTTGACCATTTTTCCCGGAATCATCCAATTGGCCAGGTCGCCGGTTTCCGACACCTGCATCGCGCCGAGGATGGCGATGTTGATCTTGCCGCCGCGGATCATCGCAAACGAATCCGCCGAGCTGAAGAAGGACGAGCCTTTCAAGGTCGTAACGGTCTGCTTGCCGGCGTTGATCAGGTCGGGATCGATTTCATCTTCGGTCGGGAACGGGCCGATGCCCAGCAAGCCGTTTTCCGACTGCAGCCAGACTTCCATGTCGTTCGGCACATAGTTGGCCACCAGGGTCGGCAAACCGATGCCCAGATTGACGTAGAAACCATCCTGCAATTCTTTTGCCGCGCGTGCGGCCATTTCATCACGAGTCCATGCCATGTCTATTCTCCCCTGTTACTTTGCACGCGTGGTGCGTTGTTCGATGCGTTTTTCCGGCGTGGCGTTGACCACGATGCGGTGCACGAATATGCTGGGAGTATGGACCTGGTCCGGATCGATCTCGCCCACTTCGACCAGTTCCTCGACCTCGACGATGGTGATCTTGCCGGCCATGGCGGCGTTCGGATTGAAGTTGCGCGCGGTCTTGCGGAACACCAGGTTACCGGCCTTGTCGGCCTTCCAGGCCTTGACCAGCGAAACGTCGGCTACCAGCGCACGTTCCATGACGTATTGCTGGCCATCGAATTCGCGGATTTCCTTGCCGTCGGCGACGATGGTGCCCACGCCGGTCTTGGTGAAGAATGCGGGAATGCCGGCGCCGCCGGCGCGCAGTTTTTCGGCCAGGGTGCCTTGCGGGGTGAATTCCAGCTCGAGTTCGCCGGACAGATACTGGCGTTCGAATTCCTTGTTCTCGCCGACGTACGACGAGATCATTTTCTTGATCTGGCGGGTCGTCAGCAACTGGCCGAGGCCAAAGCCATCGACGCCGGCATTGTTGGAAATGGCGGTCAGGCCCTTGACGCCCGAGTCGCGCAGCGCGGCGATCAGTGCTTCAGGTATGCCGCACAGGCCGAAACCGCCAACGGCGATCGTCTGGCCATCCTTGACGATACCGGCCAGGGCGGTGGCCGCATCGGGATAAACTTTTTTCATACTCCCCCTCGTCTCTTTATATAAAGTGGATCCGTTACTACACTACATAGGTCTCCAGCATAAGTTGCGCACCGGGACTGTACAATACCGTAAAAATACCTTATGTTGATAACTGAATACCACCATAGATGACGGCTTCATGAGCATACCGCCAGCGATCGATTACGAAAACATTTTTTTGCGTTCCCCAGTAGGCATGTGCGTCAGCCAGAATCGCATCATCCAGGCCTGCAATGACGCCCTGGCCAAAATGTTCGGTTATGCACGCGCCGAGCTGACCGGCAAATCCCTGCTGGTACTCTACCCTACTCCGGACGAATTCGAACGCACCGGCGCCCGCATCATTCCCATCATGAACAGCAAGGGCTGCTATTCCGACGAGCGCATCATGAAGCGCGCCAACCAGGAACTGTTCTGGTGCCATGTGAATGGCCGCGCACTGGTGCCGAACGACCCGCACGCAGCCGGCATCTGGACATTCGAGGATTTGAGCGCCAGGCGTCCCGTCACGGCGGAACTGACCCCGCGCGAACGGGAAATCGCCGCGCTGCTGGTCGAAGGCAAGACCAGCAAGCTGATCGCCCGCCAGATCGGCCTGAGTCCGCGCACCGTGGAAATGCATCGTGCCAAGCTGATGCGCAAATTCTCCGCCGCCACCTCCAGCGAACTGGTGCACCGGCTGGTGGGTGTAGCAAATTAGGTGCCGATCAGCGCGCGCACGGATGCCGGTATCGGCACCGACTTTTCCTCAGCATAATTCACCCAGACCACTTTGGCGCCGCCTTCGGCGACCAGCAGATCCGGTTGATCCGTGCGGCGGATTTCCACCATGGTGTCGAAACTGGAGCGTCCGGGCGGCCCGGCAAAGGTGCGCACCTCCACCGCTCCGGGATATTTCAACTGGCGCAGGAAACTGCACTGCGCATTGACGATTACCGGGCCTTCGCCGCCGCCCACCATCGCCAGTCCGTTTTCCTCCAGCCATTCGATCCGCGCCTGCTCCATGAAGCGGAAAAACACCGTATTGTTGACATGCCCGAACGCATCCATGTCGCCCCAGCGTATAGGCATGCATGCCGTATGCACCAGCTTTTTATCCATAATCCCCCTGATTAATTCCCCTGATTACCTGATCCTTGCCGCTGCGCGGCTATTGCAAGCTCATGCCGTCATCGGCGGCAATGATCGCACCGTTGATGAATTGCGAGTCCTCGGAAGCCAGCAGCAGCAACAGGCCATCGAGGTAGGCCGGCTGGCCAACCCGCTTGCGGGGCAGCATGTCGAGCATCTTGTGTCCCGCATCGCTGGCATAGAATTCGGCATTGAGCTCGGTGCCGACATAGCCGGGGCAGATGGCGTTGACATTGATGCCGTAGCGCCCCCATTCAACCGCCATGGCCTTGGTCATATGAACCAGGGCGGCCTTGCTCATGCTATAGATGCCGATCTGCGGTATCACGCGCAAAGCTGCGACGGAGGCGATGTTGATGATGCGGTGCTGGTGTTGCGGATCGCCCTTGGCGCGGGCAATCATGCGCTTGGCCACCTCTTGCGCGACGAAAAAGGCGCCGCGCTGGTTGGTATCCATCACGAAAGCATACTCCTCCGGCGTCACATCGGCCAGTTGCTGGCTGCTCGCCACGCCCGAATTATTGACCAGGATATCGATCGGTCCGGCTTCGGTTTCCGCGTGCGCGATCGCCGACTTGATGCTGCCGTAATCGGTCACATCCAGCATGACCACGTAGGCCGCCCCACCCTCGGCCTCGATTTCCGCGCGCAATTCCTTCAGGCGCTCGACCCGGCGCGACGCCAGCACGACCTGCGCCCCGGCGCGGGCCAGGATCTTGGCAAAGCGCGTACCGAGCCCGCTGGAAGCGCCGGTCACCAATGCGACCTTGCCTTCGAAATTCATCTCCACGCCCATAGTGACTCCTGCTCTTTGCCGGGTGCAAAAACGCTATCATTACATGAAAGTGCATATATCGAATCACGCAATCTGGCATTCTCCTGCAAAATCCCGGACAATCGCCAGCGCCGTTAAATAATTTTAATTTATGTTGGAGAGGCAATGACGCAAACGACGAATCAGGATCTGGTGGCGCAATACGGTCCGCGCGAAGCAATGGAATACGATGTGGTGGTGGTCGGCGGAGGACCTGCCGGCCTGGCGGCGGCCATCCGCCTCAAACAGCTTGCTGCGGAAAAGGGCAAGGATGTCTCGGTGTGCGTCCTGGAAAAAGGCGGCGAACTCGGCGCCCACATCCTTTCCGGCGCCGTCATGGACCCCATCGCCATGGCCGAGCTCTTCCCCGACTGGCAGGAACGCGGCGCGCCCCTGAACACCCCCGTCACCGAAGACCGCTTTCTCTTCCTGTCGGAAAACAAGGCCTTCAAGACGCCCAACTGGCTCTTGCCCGCCTGCTTCCAGAACCATGGCAATTACGTCATTTCCCTGGCCAATGTGGTGCGCTGGCTGGGCCAGCAGGCAGAAAGCCTGGGCGTGGAAATCTTCCCGGGCTTTCCGGCGGCCGAAATCCTCTACAACGACGACGGTTCCGTCAAGGGCGTTGCCACCGGCAACATGGGCGTGGACCGTGAAGGCAAGCCCACGGCAGCTTTTCAGCTTGGCATGGAATTGCATGCCAAATACACCCTGTTTGCCGAAGGCGCACGCGGCCACCTCGGCAAGCAATTGATGGCCAGGTATGACCTGAACCAGGGCAAGGATCCGCAAACCTATGGCATCGGCATCAAGGAATTGTGGGAAATCGATCCCCAACTGCACCAGCCTGGCCTGGTGATCCATACCGCCGGCTGGCCGCTGGACAATGCCACCTATGGCGGGTCGTTTTTGTACCACCTGGAAAACAACCAGGTCGCGGTCGGCTATGTGGTGGGGCTGGCGTATGAAAACCCGTATCTCTCGCCCTTCGAGGAATTCCAGCGCTACAAGACCCATCCGGCAATCCGCAAATTCTTTGAGGGCGGCAAGCGCCTGTCCTATGGCGCCCGGGCGATTACCGCCGGCGGCCTGCAATCGCTGCCCAAACTGGTCTTCCCGGGCGGCGCCCTGATCGGCTGCGATGCCGGTTTCTTGAATGCCAGCCGCATCAAGGGCAGCCATGCCGCCATGAAGACCGGCATGCTGGCGGCCGACGCCGCGTTCGAAGCGCTGGGCGAGCAGCGCCAGCATGACGAACTGACGGCCTACCCGCAGGCATTCGAGCACTCCTGGCTGCATGCAGAGCTGCACAAGGCGCGCAACTTCAAGCCGGCCATGGGCAAGGGCCTGGTCACCGGCACGCTGCTGGTGGGCATCGACCAGGTCGTGTTTGGCGGCAAGGCGCCGTGGACCTTGCATCACACCCATGCCGACCATGAAACGCTCAAGCCAGCGTCGGAATGTCAGCCGATTACCTATCCGAAGCCGGATGGCAAGCTGACCTTCGACCGCCTGTCGTCGGTCTTCATTTCCAACACCAACCATGCCGAAGACCAGCCGGTCCACCTGACGCTCAGGAACGATGCAGTGCCGGTGAATGTGAACCTGGCGACCTATGCGGGGCCGGAAGCGCGCTATTGCCCGGCGGGGGTGTATGAGTTCGTCAAGACCGAAGAAGGGAAAGACCGCCTGCAGATCAATGCGCAGAATTGCGTGCACTGCAAGACCTGCGACATCAAGGATCCGACCCAAAACATCGTCTGGGTGACGCCCGAAGGCGGCGGCGGGCCGAATTATCCCAATATGTAAAAAATAAAGCCGCGCAAGCGGCTTTATTCAGATCGGGATCGCATCCAGTGCATCACCGCAACGCAGGGCGGCTTAGAGCGCCCGCAAGCCCTGCTCAAGATCCGCGATCAGGTCGTCCGGGTTCTCCAGGCCAATATTCAGGCGCACCAGCTGGCCATCATGCGGCCAGTTGCGGCGCATGGCCTGCATGCGGTAAGGCACGGCCAGGCTGTTCGAGCCGCCCCAGCTGAAACCGATCTTGAAGAGTTTCAGGCTGTCGACGAAGCGGTCGGTCTGCTCCTCGCTGTAGCGGGCATCGAACACCACCGAAAACAATCCGCCGGCGCCGGAAAAGTCGCGCCGCCAGTTCTCATGTCCCGGACAATCCGGCAAGGCCGGATGCAGCACGCGGTCAGTCTCCGGACGGCTTTTCAGCCAGCTTGCCACTTTGAGCGCGCCGGCATCGTGCGCTTCGAAACGCAGCTTCAGGGTCGGCAAGCTGCGCAGCACCAGGTAGGCGTCGTCCATGCCAATGCCATAACCGAGTCGCATGTGGGCCGTTTCCAGCTTGCGGTGCAATGTCGTATCGCGCGTGATCAACGCACCCATCAGCACGTCCGAGCCGCCCGACTGGTACTTGGTCAGCGCCTGCATGACGATATCGACGCCGAGCTCAAAGGCGCGCAATGCAATGCCGGCCGACCAGGTGTTGTCGAGCGCCACCATCACACCCTTGTCGTGCGCGGCGCGGCAGATTGCCGGCAAATCCGGCACTTCCATCGACACCGACCCCGGCGCCTCGGTCCAGACCAGCCGCGTATTGGGCTGGATCAGGGCGGCAATGCCGGCGCCGATCAGCGGATCGTAGTAGCGCACGCTGATGCCGAAGTCGCGCGCCAGCCAGTTGCCAAGGTCACGACTGGGACCATAGACATTCTCTGGAATCAGGACATCGTCGCCGCTTTTAAGCAGGGCGAAATCGACCAGCGCGATCGCCGCCAGGCCGCTGGGGGCCAGCACGCAATGCCTGCCATCCTCGATTTCCGCCAGCCGCGCTTCCAGCGTGAAGCTGGTGGGGGTGCCGTGCAAGCCGTAGGTGTAGGCCGACTTGTCCTGCCAGTTGCGCGAGCGCAGCGCCGCCACGTCGGCAAACACCACAGTGGAGGCGTGGTGGATCGCAGTCGGAAAGGCGGCAAAGCCGCCGGGCGCCGTGTAGTCACTATGGATCAACGCGGTCTGGGGGGATTTCGGCACGCTCAAGCCACCTCTCCTGCAAGCTCAGAGAATAATTACGCCGCCGCCCACAAATCATGCGCATCCGCAGCGGTGATTTCCACCTCGACAAATTCGCCGACTTTCAACTGCTTATGCGGTTCGAAGGGGCGCTTCACGTACACCACGCCATCGATTTCCGGCGCATCCGCCGTCGAGCGGCCGATGCCGCCGCCGCTGGCTTCGACTTCATCGATCAGTACGCGCATGGTCTTGCCGACCTTGGCCTGCATGCGTTTTTTCGAGATTTCTTCCTGCAGCAGCATCACGCGGCCACGCCGCTCTTCGCGCACTTCTTCCGGCACCGGGTTGGCCAGCTGATTGGCGGTGGCGCCTTCCACCGGCGAATAGGCGAAGCAGCCGAGGCGGTCGATCTCGGCTTCCTTGAGGAAATCGAGCAGGTATTCGAACTCCGCTTCGGTTTCGCCCGGAAAGCCGGCGATGAAGGTCGAGCGGATGGTGAGATCCGGGCACATCTTGCGCCAGGCGGCGATGCGTTCGATATTCTTTTCGCCGCTGGCCGGGCGCTTCATGCGCTTCAACACATCGGGGTGGGCATGCTGCAGCGGCACGTCCAGATAAGGCAGGATGCGGCCTGCGGCCATCAGCGGGATGATTTCGTCGACGTGCGGGTATGGGTACACGTAGTGCAGGCGCACCCAGGCGCCGTACTGCGCGGCCAGTTCGCCCAGCGCGGTGACCAGCTGCGTCATGTGGGTCTTGACCGGCTTGCCGTTCCAGAAGCCCATGCGGAACTTGACGTCGACGCCGTAGGCGCTGGTGTCTTGCGAAATCACCAGCAATTCCTTGACGCCGGCCTTGAACAGGTTTTCCGCTTCCAGCATGACATCGGCGATCGGCCGAGACACGAGGTCGCCGCGCATCGACGGGATGATGCAAAAGCTGCAGCGGTGGTTGCAGCCTTCGGAAATCTTCAGGTAGGCGAAATGCTTGGGCGTGAGTTTGACGCCCTGCGCCGGCACCAGGTCGCTGAAGGGGTCGTGCGGCTTGGGCAGGTGCAGGTGTACTGCGTTCATGACTTCGCCGAGCGCATGCGGGCCAGTGACGGCCAGCACTTTCGGATGCACCTTCTGGATGATGTCGTCGCCGGCCGCATCCTTCTTGGCGCCGAGACAGCCAGTGACGATCACCTTGCCGTTTTCATGCAGGGCTTCGCCGATGGCGTCGAGCGATTCCTGCACGGCGGCGTCGATGAAGCCGCAGGTATTGACGATCACCAGGTCGGCGCCGTCGTAGGACTTGGCGGTGTCGTAGCCTTCGGCGCGCAGCTGCGTCAGGATCTGTTCGGAATCGACCAGCGCCTTGGGGCAGCCGAGCGAAACGAAGCCGACTTTCGGGGTTGAATTGGATGCGTTGGACATAAAAATGGGCACAAGAGCGAATCCGCTATTGTACCCTCTTGTGCCGCGTCAATTCCGCCGCGACGCGGTGCGCCGGGCGGAGATGGTGACTTTGTCTATTTATTCTCGTCTTCGCCCTTGTCGCCCGGTTGCACGAACGGAAACACGCCGACAAACAGGTTCTTGGTCTGGCTTTGCATCTGTTCCTGCATTTGCATGAACATGTTCTTGCTCTGTTCGATATAGTTACCCATGATGCCTTGCATCATCGGTCCCTGGACATTCATGAACTGGGTCCACATTTCCGGGGTAAATGGCTTGCCTTCGTAAAAGCCCTTGGAGCTTTCAGCCAGCTTGTTCTGGATATCGATGAAAGCCTGGATATTCTTTTCCAGGTAAGTGCCCATCATGCCCTGCATGGCATGGCCGTAGTAACGGATGATCTGCGACAGCGCATCGCTGGAAAACATCGGGCTGCCGTTGGATTCTTCTTCCAGGATGATTTGCAGCAGGATGCTGCGAGTCAAGTCTTCGTTACTCTTGGCATCGACCACGGCAAAGATTTCATTGTCGAGCACGAGTTGCTTGACGTCGCTTAAGGTGATGTAGGAACTGGTTTGCGTGTCGTACAGCCGACGGTTCGGATATTTCTTGATCAAACGTACAGAAATCTTGGGTCCGCTAGTCATTGAACTTCCAGTGCATTGCGTCGCAACGCTTTTCAGGCTGATGAAAGGATGGCGCGCCAAAGCGAGCCAGGGAGTAAGGCATTATATTGCGTTAAAACAAATATTTACGCAATTATGACAAAATTGTACGCCGATTGTTGCAGCACGGGGACCTGGACATGAAAATCCAGGCCCTGCCCGCTCAAGCCTTGGCCTTGACATAGCGGCCAGGGGCCGGTTCGATCGCCGGGTACGCGTCACTGCCATATTGCGCCGGCGCCTTGACCTTCTTGCCGGCATGCTCGGCGAGGAAGTCGGCCCACTCGCCCCACCAGCTGCCGGGCTTCTCAGTCGCGGATGCCAGCCAGGCGTCGGCATCGGTGGCCACCGTGTCGCTGACCCAGTAGTTGCGTTTTTTCTTTTCCGGCGGATTGATGACGCCGGCGATGTGGCCGGAAGCGCCCAGCACGAAACGGTTGCGCTCCGGCTTTTTCGGGTTCAGCAGGCGCGTCGAGGCGAAGGCCGATGTCCAGGGCACGATATGGTCGTCGCGCGAACCATAGATGAATGTGGGCGCATCGATGGCGCCAAGATCGACCTGCGTGCCACAAATGCTCAGGCTGCCCGGCTCCTTCATCTTGTTTTCAAGATACATGTTGCGCAGGTACCAGGCATACATCGGCCCGGCCATGTTGGTGCTGTCGGCATTCCAGTACAACAGGTCGAACGGCGCCGGCGCCTCGCCCTTCAAGTAATTGGCCTTGACGTAATTCCAGATCAGATCGTTCGGCCGCAGGATGGAAAACGCCGACGCCATGTCGCTGCCCTTCATCAGGCCGCCGCGACCCAGGGTCTGTTCGCGCATGCGCACGTGGCCTTCATCGATGAAAACGTCAAGCACACCGGTATCGCTGAAATCCAGCAGCGCCGTCAGCAGGGTCAGGCTGGCGATGGGCTTTTCGCCGCGCGCAGCCATGACCGCCAGCGCGCTGGAAACCAGGGTGCCGCCAACGCAGAAGCCGAAGGCATTGATCTGCTTCTGGCCGGAGATTTCCTGCACGGTATGGATGGCTTCGATCACGCCTTGATCGACATAGTCATCCCAGGTGGTCTGCGCCATCGAGGCATCAGGATTGCGCCAGGAAATCAGGAACACGGTATGGCCCTGTTCCACCAGGTGGCGCACCACCGAGTTTTGCGGCTGCAGGTCGAGAATGTAGTACTTGTTGATGCAGGGCGGCACCAGCAACAGCGGCTTCTGGAATACGGTGGCGGTCTGCGGACGGTACTGCAGCAACTGGAACAGCTCATTTTCGAACACCACCGCGCCTTCCGTCATGGCGAGGTTACGGCCGACTTCGAAAGCCGATTCGTCGCTCTGCGAAATGCGCCCCTTGCGCATATCGGCCAGCAAATGACTGATGCCTTTGGTGAGGCTCTCGCCTTTGGTGTCGATGATTTTCTTATGCGCTTCCGGGTTGGTCGCAAAGAAATTGGCCGGCGACATGGCGTCGATGGTCTGCTGTACGGCGAACTGGATACGCTGCTTGACTTTGGGGGGCGCTTGCACGGCATCGGCCATCGACTGCAGGAAACTGGCGTTGAGCAGGTAGGCTGCGGCCGTAAAGGCGTGCAGCTTGTTACCCTGCCACTCCGGGGCGGCAAAACGGTTATCCGCCAGTGCCGGCGCCTTGTCGGATGCCAGCTCCTGCCAGAGCGAAGTAAATTGCTTGAGATAATCCCCCTGCAATTGCGACGCCACGGCGGGATCGAGCTTGACTTCGGCGTCCCCTACCTTGACGGAGAAGGCGTCGAATCCGGATTGGGCGGACTTGAACAAATCCTGGAAGGCCCCGGGATCGGCGATCTGGGTCATCCACATGGTCGGGTGCAATTGCGGCGGAAGATTATTCATGGCTGTCAGCGGTCTTGATTTGCGGTATCGTTGGAAACTTGACGTTTTGTTTGGATGCTGCCGGACTTGCTTATGCTACTGATTGTTGCGATTGCCTGGATTTACGTGGTGCTGATGATGTCGATTACCGAACACTCGGTGGTTGCAGGCATTATGACCTTTTTGCTGTATTGCGTGTTGCCTTTGACAATTATTTTGTACCTGATGGCGACTCCGCAACGCCGGCGCCGTCGTCAGCCTGAAACAGCGCCCGCGCAGGCCGGCGCCACGGCGGATCTGCCGGCGGCCGCACCTGCGACTGCCACTACGGAGACGCCGGAGCAGCCGCCGGCGCGCTAGCTTTCTAGCCAGATCAGCGAAGCCATGCGTCCGCTGGTGCGGTCGCGCCGATAAGAATAAAACCGCGCCGCATCGGTTACCGTGCAAAAACCGCCGCCGGAGATGTTATCGATGCCCTGGCGGTGTAATACCAGTCGTGCCAAATGGCAAATATCGGCGAAATATTTACCTGAAGCATTGATATTCGGCAAGAAAGCCGCATCGGCTTCTCCACTGACAGCCAGGAACGCCTGCCGCACTTCCTCGCCCACCTCGAAACAGGCTGGCCCGATCGCCGGGCCCAGCCAGACCAGGATCTCGCCGGCGCCCGCCGCGCGCATGGCGGCGACGGTATTTTCCAGCACGCCCGCGACCAGTCCGCGCCAGCCGGCATGGGCGGCGCCGACCACGCGCCCCCGGACGTCGCAAAACAATACGGGCAAACAATCTGCAGTCATGATTGCGCATATCGCCCCGGGGCCCATGGCAATGCTGGCATCGGCTTCGGGCACGCCCACCACGCGGGCGGCATCCAGCACGACCGTGCCGTGCACCTGGCTTAGCCAGGCCGGCTCGGCTGGCAGCAAGGACCGCAGGAGCGCGCGATTTTGCGCCACCGCTGCAAGGTCGTCGCCGACATGGATGCCCAGATTCAGGCCGCCACCGCCGGCGCCGTCGTCATACGGCGCCCGGCTCACGCCGCCGGCGCGCAGGGTGGACAGCGCGCCGACATTGGCAGGCATGCCCGGCCAGTCCGGGATCAGCACGGCAGGGCCTGGCTTGGCAGTCATGCCGGCGCCGGGATTCCGGCGCGCTCGAGCAAGGCGGCGAAATCGGCGGCCAGCGGCACGCTCCACTCGCACGCCGCGCCAGTCTGCGGGTGGATCAGGCCCAGCCGGCATGCCTGCAGGGCCTGGCGCGGGAATACCGGCGCCAGATGGGCCTTGCCATACAGCGGATCGCCCACCAGCGCAAAACCGAGCGATTGCATGTGCACGCGGATCTGGTGGGTACGCCCCGTCTCCAGCTGGCATTGCATCAGGCTGACGGCGCGGCCGTCGATGGCGCCGGTGGTCAGGCGCTCGAAATGGGTCAACGCGGGCTTGGCGCTGGGGCTCTCGCTGACCGCCATTTTCAGGCGGTCGCGCTTGTGGCGGCCGATGGCCGACTCGATCCTGCCGCGCAGCACCGGCGTGCCCCACACCAGCGCCAGGTATTCGCGCTTGACAGTGCGGGCCTGCAGCTGGCGCACCAGGTCGGTATGCGCCTCGAGGGTCTTGGCGACCACCATCAGGCCGCTGGTCTCCTTGTCGAGGCGATGCACGATGCCGGCACGCGGCACCCCGGCCAGCGCCGGCAAGTGGTGCAGCAGGCCATTCAACAGGGTGCCCGACCAGTTGCCGGCGGCCGGATGCACCACCAGCCCGGCCGGCTTGTCCAGCACCAGGATGGCGTCATCCTCATGCACGATGCGCAAATCCATCGCTTCCGGCTTGTAGGCCTGCTCTTCGGCGGCCGGCTGCGGATGGACCAGCACGGTTTCATCGCCCAGCACCGTCATTTTCGCCCGGGCGGGCTGGCCGTCCAGGAGAACATGGCCGGCTTCTATCCATTGCTGCAGGCGACTGCGCGAATATTGCGGCAGTAATTTCGACAAGGCCTTGTCCAGGCGCTCGCCGCCGGCCTCATCGCCCAGACGCAAGGCGATCGGCGCGACCGGGGCAATCGCCTCGCCCGCGTCTCCGCCCTCGTCTCGTATATCATCATCAAGATCGTCATCCTGCAAAATTTCGGTCACTTCCGGCACTGCGGGTAATCTCACGGTAAATCCCATCGGCTATAATCCGCCTATTGTCCAATTTGTAGCAGATACTCATGCAAAGAAAAATCTTGAATGCGGCAACCCTGATCCTGGCGCTGCTGGTATCAGCTTGCAGCATGTTGCCGGATCAGATCGACGAAACCAAGGACTGGTCGGCCAGCCGATTATACTCGGAGGCGCAATCCGAAATGACCACCGGGAATTACGACAGGGCAGTCAAGAACCTGGAAAAGCTGGAGTCGCGTTATCCTTTTGGCACGTATGCGCAACAGGCGCAGATGGACGTTGCCTATGCCTATTACCGTCAGGGCGAACAGGCGCAGGCGCTGGCGGCGGTGGAACGCTTCATCAAATTGCACCCGAACCATGCCAACGTCGATTACATGTATTACCTGCGCGGCCTGATCAATTTTAACGACAAGCTCAGCCTGTTCAATTTCCTGTCACGCCAGGATCCGACCGAGCGCGATCCAAAGGCGGCGCGCGATGCCTTCGATTCGTTCAAGCAATTAGTCGACCGTTTCCCGGACAGCAAATACGCTCCGGACGCGCGTGACCGCATGCGCTACCTGGTAAACGCCATGGCAGCCTATGAAGTGCATGTGGCCAATTACTACTATCGCCGGGGCGCCTACCTGGCCGCCGCCAACCGCGCGCAGATCACGGTGCGCCAATATCCCGACGCCCCGCCGGCCGAGGAAGCGCTGTTCATCATGGCGCGCTCCTACGATGCGCTGGGCCTGGATGCGCTGCGCGACGATGCCGAGCGCGTGCTGAAACTGAATTATCCGAACAGCGAGTTTTCCCGCGGCGGCAAGGTCAAGCAGCGTGCGTGGTGGCACCTGTTTTAATCCGCTAATGTTATGCAAAAGCCCCGCCGGCAAAAAGATGGCGGGGCTTTTTTGTGCGCCTCAGTCTTGCTGGCGGCGACGGAATACCCAGCTATGCTCGCTCGAGACACTGACGTCGAAACGGTAGCCTTCGCTGTCGAAGGCTTGCAGATCGCGCGGCCGGGTAATGCCGTTTTGCGCCGCAAAGCGCGCCATCAGGCCGCGCGCCCGCTTGGCATAGAAGGAAATGATCTTGTACCTGCCGCCCTTCCAGTCCTCGAACACCGGCGCAATCACCGGCGCTGCCAGCAGCTTCGGCTTGACCGCCTTGAAATACTCCTCCGAGGCCAGATTGACCAGCGCCTCGGATTTGCGCTCGGCCATCACGGCATTCAGCCGGACGCTGACGCGCTCGCCCCAGAAGGCGTAGAGATCCTTGCCGGCCGCAGTGACCAGTCTGGTGCCCATTTCCAGGCGATACGGCTGCATCAGGTCGAGCGGGCGCAGCACCCCATACAAGCCGGATAGAATACGGATGTGCGCCTGCGCATAATCCAGCGCCGGTGGCGCCAGGGTTGCCGCATCCAGGCCTTCGTAGACGTCGCCGTTGAAGGCCAGCACCGCCTGCCGGGCGTTCTTGCGCGTAAACTTCGGCGACCAGGCAGCATAGCGCCCATGGTTGAGCGCCGCCAGCGGATCGGAGATTTTCATCAGGCTGCCGATTTGGGGCGGCGACAGTTCGCGCAGGCGCTCGATCAGCCTGGCCGCTTCGGGGATGAATTCCGGCAGTGTATGGGACTCGGTGACGACGGGAGATTCGAAGTCGAGGGACTTGGCGGGCGACAGAACAATCAGCATGTAATCAAACTCTTTGGAAGCAAACTTTGCAATGATACCGAATCGCGTCATCCTCGATACCAACGTCTGCCTCGATTTATTCGTATTCCACGACCCGCGCTGGCAGAATCTGCTGGCTGCGCTGCGGGATGGCCGTGTGCACGCGGTCACGCGCGCCGATTGCCGGCGCGAATGGCAGATCGTCCTGGGCTACGAGCACCTGCGCCTGGACGAGGCCGCCCGGGCACGCTGCGAGGCATCCTTCGATGCCCTGATCGGCCTCTTGCCGGAGCAGGAACTGACGCCGTTGACGGACATCCGCCTGCCGCTTTGCCGCGATACGGATGACCAGAAATTCCTCGAACTGGCACGCGACGCCCGGGCCGATGTCCTGATCACCAAGGACAAGGCCTTGCTCAAGCTGGCCAGAAAAAACGCCAAGTCGGGCCTGTTCCGCATCATCGCGCCGGAAGCCTGGGCGCTGGCAGCGTAAACATGGCACGGACAAACCGCTAGAATGGCAAAAAAGCCCTGACCGGCATTCGTTCAACCATTGCATTCGCCAACTCGCCATGAGCACTCCTACGACCGTATCGAACACGTCGACCGCATCCAACGCTCCGAGCCTGCTCTCGCGGCTGCCGAACGTCGGCACCACGATCTTCAGCGTCATGTCGGCGCTGGCCGCCGAAAAAGGCGCGGTCAACCTCGGTCAGGGATTCCCCGACTTCGACTGCGACCCGGCCCTGGTCGATGCGGTGGCCGCCGCCATGCGCGCCGGCCTGAACCAGTATCCATTGATGCCCGGCGTGCCGGCCCTGCGCCAGGCGATCGCCGCCAAGGTCGAAGCGCTGTACGGCCATGCCTATGATGCCGGCAGCGAAATCACCGTTACCGCGGGCGCCACCCAGGCCTTGTTGACGGCAATCCTGTGCTGCGTCCATGCGGGCGATGAAGTGATCGTGATCGAACCCGCCTACGACAGCTATCTGCCGGCAATCGAACTGGCCGGCGGCAGCGCGGTAACGGTGCAGATGGCGCTTGGCGCGGATGGCTATTACGTCCCCTGGGCGCAGGTGGCTGCCGCCGTCACCGCAAAAACCCGGCTGATCATGGTCAATACGCCGCATAATCCGACCGGCTCGATCCTGCGCGCCGCCGACCTCGAGGCGCTGGCGGACATCGTGCGCGGCACCGATATCCTGGTGTTGTCGGATGAAGTCTACGAACACATGGTGTACGACGGCGTGCGCCATGAATCGCTCAGCCGCCATGCCGAGCTGGCGCGGCGCGCCTTCATCGTATCGAGCTTCGGCAAGACCTACCATGTCACGGGATGGAAGGTCGGTTATGTCGCTGCCCCCGCCGCGCTGACGGCGGAATTCCGCAAGGTCCACCAGTTCAATGTCTTCACCGTCAATACGCCGATGCAGCACGGGCTGGCCGCCTACATGGCCGATCCGGCGCCCTACTGCCAGTTGCCGGCGTTTTACCAGCGCAAGCGCGACCTGTTCCGGGATGGCCTGAAGCACACCCGCTTCCGCTTGCTGCCGGCCGACGGCACCTACTTCCAGTGTGTCGATTACTCCGCCATCTCCAGCCTGGCCGAAAACGACTTCGCCCAATGGCTGACCGCCGAAGTCGGCGTGGCGGCGATTCCAGTGTCGGCGTTCTACCGCAAGCCGCGGGAGTCGGGCATCGTGCGCTTCTGTTTTGCCAAGAAGGATGAAACCCTGGGCGCGGCGCTGGCACGGCTGGCCACATTGTAAAACTACGTTAATCCGTATTGACACCATGAACAGGAAAGGCATTTAATAGGGAGCAGACGACGCCGGCAAAGACAGGCGCTTGTGATGCAAGGCAGACTTACCGCAAGACGATACATAAAAAGTCAGGTATGCATTTGCTTAATTTTCCAGGAAGAGACATGGAGAAACTCCGCATCAGCATGGCCGACCTGATCATTGGCCAGCCCTTGCCATGGGACGTAGTCGACGCCACGGGCCATCTCCTGCTGGGCAAAGGGCACGTACTCGCGCATGAGCGGCAGCTCGATACCCTGGTGGAGCGAGGCCTGTTCATCGATGCGCGATCCGCTGGCCGTAATAGCCATGTGCCGGCGCCGGCCGTCGAGATCCCTTCGGCATTGCGCACCATTAGCCTGGTCAACCGGCGGCTGGAAGCCTTGCTGGTCAACCTGCCGAACGAAACGCAGGCCGAGGCAAAGCTGCTGGAAGTGGCCACGGTGCTGATCCGCGCCGCCAGCAGCGAACCCGATATTGCCCTGGCCACCATCCTGCACAACCAGCAATGCGGCATTTATCCGGTACGGCACAGCATCGATACGGCAATCGTGGCGCTGCTGGTCGCATGTGCCCTGCGCAAGCCGGCCGAAGAATTAACGCTGATCGCTGCGGCGGCCCTGACCATGAACGTGGCGATGCTGCGCCTGCAGGAAAAGCTGCAGCACTCCGATGCGCCGTTGAGCGCGGATGAAAGCAGATTGATCCACGAACATCCGCAGGAGGGTGTGCGGCTGTTGCGCCAGGCCGGCGTCACGCAGGATGAATGGCTGTCCTGGATATTGCACCACCATGAAAACGAGGACGGCAGCGGCTACCCATTGGGCAAGCGCGGGGCAGACATCCCTGACAATGCCAAGCTCATCTCGCTGGCAGACCGTTACTGCGCCAGGGTATCGATGCGCAATTACCGCAAAGCGCTGGTGCCGAACGCCGCCTTGCGCGATATCCTGCTGGCTGAAAAAAACAATATCGACCCGAGCCTGGCGACGGCCTTCATTCGTGAACTGGGGATTTATCCGACCGGCACTTTTGTGCGCCTGCAAAATGGTGAAATCGGCGTGGTCACCGGCCGGGGCCCCAGCACCACCACACCCAAAGTACATGTATTGATCGGTCCGCGCGGCGCGCCGCTGGCGCAGGCATTCAAGCGCGACACAGACAAGCAACTTTACGCGATCCGCGACGTGCTTAACGACGAGCAGGCCGGGCTGCGTTTTACGATGCAACAACTGTGGGGGCCTGCGGCAGCCCTTTAGCCGGCGCTTGCACGCCGAATCAGGCGACCATCATCACTGCCAGTCAATTTCCTTCAGCAGCCTCTTGAGCATCGCCTTGGCCTTTTCCACCTGCAGGGGCGATCCGCCCTGGATTACCTCCTCCAGCAATACACGGGCGCCGACGTGCTCGCCGATTTCCTGGTAAGCCAGCACCAGGTCGAGCTTGCGCGCCATGTCGGCAGTGCGCTCGGCATCGTCATCAGCATTTGCATCGGCCTTGACGACTTCTTTGGCGGCCGCCTTGACGTTATCCTTGCTGCTCTCCTTGATGCCGCCCCCGGCAACGACCATAGGCTGTGCGGCAACCGGCGCCACCTCAACAGAAGGTGCTGCCCCCACAGAAGGCGCTTTCGGCAGCGCCGGTTTGATCGAAACCTGCCTGGAAGTGGCTTGCAGCGAAGTCGCCCTGTCGAACACATCCGCTTCCTCGTCCGTGATCAAGGGTTCGGGCCTGGCCGGCTTTGCGGCCGGCATGCGCACTGTCTGGCTGATCAGGCGCGGCTGCGTCTCGTCAAAGCTTAATTGCTCGCGCCGCCTCGGCGTCTCCGGATCGCGCGCCACCCCGATCAGGTGAATGATTTCACGATACACCGCCAGGTCAAAGCCGGCGCGGGCGCCCTCGCGCTCATCGAATAGCAGGTTTTCCAGGTAAGGAACGATCCCTTCGCTTTCCCACATGTCCTCGATCGCCTGCACCACATGCGGATAATCCCGCAAGCTGCGCGAAGACGCCGCGGCGCCCTCATCATCCCAGGCCGGCGCATTGGCATTGAATCTTCTCTTGATGCGGCCCGCCAGTGCCTGGTAGTTTTCGCGCTGTCCGGTCAGGCGGTACAGATCCAGCAGATAAATCCAGGGCACTGGAGAAATCGGTTGGCCAACGCCGGCGTAGGGCTCCAGGATTTCAATGGCCCGTGCCGGATCATTCAGCAGCATCCAGAACTCGGCTTCCTGCATCAGGTCGGATATATCCTCGACCTTCATCGGCTGCGCATCGTCATTACGCCTGGCGGCTGTGGCTGACGCGGGAGCAGCCTGCTGTGCTGCTTGTGCTGCTTGTGCTGGTTGTGGTGCCGGGGCTGTGGCCGGCATGGTACGACGCGCCGGCTGCGCGATCCGCGGAATTTCCCGCTCGGCGGCCTCTTCGACCGTGCCGCTGGCAACCGATGTACCGTCCTGCTGCGCCTGCTGCATCTGCCGCGCCTGCGCCTCGGCCGCAGTCGACATCTGTGGCGCCAGACTTTGCATGGTCGCTTGCCGCGACGCCCAGTCGACGGCCAGCGTATCGTCCAGCGGGATGCCCCGTTCCCAGTCGGAAGGTTTGCTTGCGGTCGGCGCGACGCTTTCGGTCCGGGCCGCAACGAATGTATCGTTCCCGCCCAGCGTGTTGCCCCAATCGCCGGCTTCAGTTGACGAGCCAAGCCCGGTCTTGTCCCAGAATGCCGCTGGCTGTCCCCGGCCCGCCTCTTTCAGGCGCCGGCGCAGCCAGGCGATCGCCGCCAGCGCCGCCAGCAGCAAGCCACCCAAGGCGACAGCCCAGCCCGATGAAACCGTGTCGCGCCGCAGGCTGGCCAGCGCCTCCTGGTCAGCCTGGCGCTGCTGTTCGCCATGCGCGCGGAGCTGGGCCGTCTGACTTTCCAGTTCCCGCAACTTCGCCTGCATGTCCTGGATCTGTTTTTCGCCGTTCTGTAGCGGATCTTCACCCCGCATTACCTGGGCAAAACGGGCATACGCCGACTTGAGTTCGGCCGCCTTTTGCATGTCGCCCGTATCGCGTGACTCCGAGAGCGTGTCGGCAAGCTTCAGTCCGGGGGCAAACGTCGCCCCGATATCGACGGCGGCATCGTCACTGGAAAGCTTCAGCACGCTGCGCGTCACTTTCCGGGGCAGCTGCCGCGCCGGAGGCGCCGCTTTGTGGCTGCTTCCAGACCTCATCATCCCGGCCGTAGCCGGGGCTGCCGGGGCTGCATTATCGCCTTGCGCCTTGCGTGCGGCGGCCCGCCGCGGCGACGCAGGCACGCGCACAGTATTGTCCGCCGGCGCGAGCATGGCTTGTTCGCCATGCGCGTTCCTGGCCGCAGCGGCGCCGCTGCGCCCCTCCTGCTGTGCTTGCGCCAGTTGCGGCAGGATCACCACCGGGTCCAGCAACAGCTGGTAGCTGCGCTGTATGGCGGCGCCGCAGTTTATCGCGAGATCGAGCGTGACGGCCGGTTCATTGACCGGCTGCCGGGTACTGATCTGAATGCTTGTCGCCTGGCCGTTGCGTGCGACGTCCGCCCTGGCCGCCATCATCAAGGTGCCGTCCGGCTGTGCCAGCGTGACCCTGATGCAGGATGCGGTGAGTTCGGGCGTGTCGGCGCCGAGCACCGGCACGCTGGCGCGCAGCGGCTGGCCGAGTGCGGATTGCACCCGGACCGGCCCCAGGCCGGCGGCGTAGCCGGCGCCCCCCCATACGACGATCACCACGAGCGCAATCGTGCGTAATGCGGGCATTCGATGATCGCGCATGATCGGGTGTCTCCTCCAGCTCATTCAACGATGTCTGATTAATTATTGGATCGAAAGCCTGATCACTTACTTTAAGTCGTCCAAGCTAAGGCGATGATTTGGCGGCAAAAACCTCCCGGTTCGCCTTCGTTTTCCTGTAACCGTAATAATGCCTCATAGACACGATTAACTCTCTTTCACATTGCGTGCAGAGAGAATTTTTGTATTTAATTTACAACTAATGTTACAAACTGTTTAATTTTTCTTCTACGAATGCTCTTAATTCGGCGGACAGGCCATCTCCCGCCTTGGCCCTGGTGTAGGCGTCGATTGCTTCCGGTATGCGGTTTTCGGCCTGAAGCGAGATGCCTTGCCCCATCCACCACACGGCATTGCCCGGCGCCTTGCGCAGTGCCAGCGCATACTGCTCGATCGCTTCGCGGTGGCGGCCATCGCGTTGCAGCAAGGCAGCCAGGAATGCCAGGTAATCGGCGCGATCGGCCGCATGCGGCAGCGAGCGCTGCAGGGTTTGCAGGGCCGGCTTGAGCTCGCCGCGTTCCAGCTGCAGCCGCGCCAGGATCATCGCCAGCCCGGTCTGGGCAGGGTCGAGCTGCAGACCCTCGCGCAGACTGCGCACCGCCTCATCCTGGCGCCGCGAATCGATCAGCAGGGCGGTCAGGGTCTGGCGCGCCGCCACATGGCGGGCATCCAGCCGCAGCGCCTGCTCCAGCGCGGCGATCGCCTCGGCAGTGCGTCCCTGCTGGATCAGGCTGGAGGCCTTGCGGTAATCATTCTCGGCAAACTGCTGCGGCGTGAGTTCGCGCACCTGCTTGGCGAGGGGGGCGGGGGTGGCAGATACTGCGGGCATTGCCGGCGGCGCCACCACAAGGGGGGCAAGCCTGGCCGGCGCAGTGTCCTTGGTAGCGACCGTTGCTGCAGCCGTACCAGCGGGTCCAGTGGGCACGATCCGTTCGCCGGCAGTCGGGCTGACCGCGACTGGCTGCCCTCCCTTGACCGACGCAACCGCTGCCAATGGTGGAATACCTGGCGTGGTTGGCAAGGGCGCCACTGCGCCGGCATTGGCCACCGCCGGTTCCACGATGGCGGCGGCAGGTGCGGCCTGATGGCTTGCGGGCGCCGCAGGTATGGATTCGAACAGCGGCGACGGTCGCAACTCCGTGCTCAAGTCCATGTCGATTTTCAGCGGCAGCGCGGCACGCGGCTGAGGAACCGCCGCAGGCGCCGCGCGTCCAATCCACACCCAGAGTCCGCCGGCACACAAGGCACAGGCAAGCAGCAACGCCAGCCACCATGCAGGATGCACGCCGCCACGTTGCGGCACTGCCCGCACCTGCCCGTGCAATACGCCGCCCAGCGCCGCCGGCGTGCCGCGCGCATCGAGATCCTGCAGCATTTGATTAATCAGACTCATATCAGATACACCCCAAACAAACTGGCAACGGCAACCACGCCGAGCGCTACCTGCCACGTCCAACGCATGACGCTTCGCCGCACCGCGACGGTATCCCGGGCCGCCGCGCGCACATGGCGGGCGCACACCTGCTGCCGACCTTCTCCGTAAGCCAGCATCAAGGCCTTGTGCGCGAGGATGTTGGCCAGACGCGGCACACCGCCGCTGGCCGCGTGCAGGACCTTGACGGCGTCGCGCGCGAACAGCCTGCCTCCGGGATAGCCGGCCACATTGAGACGGTGGGATAAATAAAATTCAAGATCATCGCGCGAAAGCGGCCCAAGATGATAATGAAAAGTAATGCGCTGGGCCAATTGCCGGATCGATTCGAGCTGCAGCTTGCGGTTCAACTCCGGCTGGCCGAACAATACGATCTGCAGCAGCTTGCGCTTTTCCGTTTCGAGGTTGGTCAACAGGCGCAATGCTTCCAGCGTTTCCAGCGGCATTGCCTGCGCTTCGTCCAGGCACAGCAAGACCGTCTTGCCGGCGCGCGCCAGCAGCAGCAGGCGGTGGTTGATCGACTTGAGCAACTGATGCTGGTCGATATCCTTCTCTGGCGTCAGTTCCAGCTCCTCGGCCAGCGCCAGCATCAGGGCGCGCGGTTCGAGCAGTGGATTGGGGATGTAGGCCGTGAAGAAATCGCTGCCCAGGCTCGCCATGAACTTGCGGCATAACAGTGTCTTGCCGGTGCCGACTTCACCGGTGATCTTGATGAAGCCTTCGCCGTTGTTGGCGGCGATCAGCAGCGTATTCAACGCCTCCTGCGAGGCCGGCGCGGCAAAATAATAACTGGTGTCGGGTGTGATGCCGAACGGTGGTTCGCGCAAGCCAAAGTGATTCATGTACATGCAAGACGCCCGCTACTGCAGCGGATTGCGCGGTTCGAGCGGATTGCGCGGTTCGAGCGGATTGCGCGGTTCCAGCGCCTGGATGCGGCGCTGGCTCTCCATCAGGTCCTGGGTCCAGGCGTTATTGCCATCGACAACGGTCGGTTTCAGCAGGATCACCAATTCGCGTTTTTGCGTGCTACGGTTGGTATTGCCGAATAATGTGCCCAGCACCGGCACGCTGCCCACGCCCGGCATTTGCGAACGGTCGGATGCCGCTGCCTGGCGCATCAGGCCGCCGATGGCTACGATCTGGCCATCCTTGCCGCGTACGATGCTGTCGGTTTCCGATATTGCGCTGGATGCCAGCGGCAGGCTGAAAGTGCCGGCGCTGCCGAGATTGATCGGCTTGTCGATTGTGGTTACGTCGCTGACCGAGGGATGCACGTGCAGGATGATGTTTCCCTCGTCGTCGATCTGCGGCGTCACATCCAGCGCCACGCCTGAAAAGAATGGCTGCACCGTTACGCTTGGACTGGTGGTGGTGGAGGTGCCGGTGGTGGTGGTGGTGCTGACATTGGTGACGAAAAACTCGTCGCGACCGACCTTCAGCACCGCCTTCTGGTTATTCAGGGTGGCAATGCGCGGGCTCGACAGCACATGCACCGAGCCTTGGGTTTCGAGGAAGGATAGCAAGGCAGCGAAATTGCTGGTCTGGAATGCCAGGCCGAACAGGCCGCCTGGCAGCGCGGCCGATGCGGCAGCGGCCAAGTCCTGTCCTGCTCCGCTGGTGGCGATTTGCGAGCCGGCCAGGGGGCCATTCGGCTGCAGCAGCGTTCCCGGCGTCAGGACACCGACGGAACTGCGGCTGCTATGGTTGCCAGCCCTGAAGGCGGCCCAGTTGACGCCGGTCTGGTAACCGTCATTCAATTGCACTTCCAAAATCTTCGCTTCCAGGATCACCTGGCGCCCCACCGAAAGCTGGGTCGCCTTCAGATAAGCATCGACATCGCGCAACTCGTTCCACATGGCGCGCACCACCACCACGCCCGATTGCGGGCTGACGACCACGCTGCGCCCCTCTGTGCCATTGCCGACGATGGCGTCCAGCGAGGCTTTCAATTCGCCCCAGAAATCGTTGGAAGACGTCGTGCTGATCTTGCTGCCTTCTTGCGCACGCGAAGTGCTGCCAGGCACGGTCGTAGTGCTTGTTCCCCCAGTGGAGCTGGAACTGGGCGTATCGCTGATCGAGCCCGAAGTCACGCGGATTTCCGACATGCCCTTGCGGCTGCCGGTGAGGTAATTGACCTGGAATACGCGCGTCTGCATGGTCAGCGGCTTGACGTAGATGCGCGTGCCTTCCAGCTTATAGTCGTAACCGTACTGTTCGCGGATTGCATCCAGCGCTTCAAGCACCGTGACATCCTTGAGGTTGGCGGAGATCACACCGCTCACCTCCGGATGCACCAGCATGCTGTAGCGGGTGCCGGTGACAATGGCCATGAAAAATTGCTGCGCTGGCACCGCATTGAATGCCAGGCTGAAACGCTCTTCCAGCGGCTTGCTCGGCTTGGGGATTTCGATATTCAGCGGCGGCAGCAGTGCCGCCGACACCGCATCACGATCCGCCGGACGGGCCTTGCTTGCAGTCGCGGCCTTGGCAATTTCCGCGTTGATCGCATCATAGGTGTCGCGCCTGGAGGCAACGGAGCCGCAGCCGGCCAGGCTAACGATTACGAGACTTGAAATTATTTTATGCATTCGTTTTTATCCACTCATTGCCGGCGGCCGGCATCCCTGGCGGTCGAACCACCCGTTGCCCGCTGCTTTTCGATCCCTGGAAAAAGCTTCAATGTCTGCGACTGTCCGCCGCGCACCAATACCACTTCACCTTCGGCGATTTTCGCCACGCGGGCATCGCCCAGCCTGTCGCCCACCTGCACGGTCTGGCCGCTGACCACCGCGACCCGCCGCCCGGCTGCAATCAGGACCGATTGCAGCACCGGCCCGCTGGCGGCCGCCGGCGCCGCCTCTCCGGCATCAGGCGCCGCCGGGGGGCGGGTGGGGTCCGGAAGATTGTCCGCCGCCCTGGCAGCAAAGCCGCTGGCCAGCAGCAAGATGCAGCAGCACAGCGACAGCGCCTTGCATGCCTTGCTCAAAGATTCAACCATGTGCGATCCAGACTCAGGGTAAACAAGGTCAAGGTCAGGGTGGCTTGCGGATACTCATCCACTTCCATCTTTGCCTTGCCCCAGTACAGTTGCCAGGGCATGGCTTCCAATTCGGCCATGTAGCGCAGCATGTCGGGGTAGCCGCCTTGAATGGTGATTTCCACGCCATGCTTGTAGATGTGGCCGGCCGCCGGTCGCGCTGCCTGGCTGCTGCCTGCGGGCGCCGCCGCAACACCAGGACCGGATTTCGGCGCGGGCGCCAGGTCGGCGTTGGCATCGACATCGGCAACCGGCAAGGTCTTCAATGCAATCAGGCGCAACTTGCCATTACGCTTCAGGATATCTTCCAGCAGCGACGACATCCGTTCCGGCGACACCAGGCCTTTTTGCAGATCCTTCAGGTTGTTTTGCGTTTGCGCGAAGCGCTGCTGCAGCGCCTGCAGGCGGGCCCGATTGGCTGCATCCGGATCGATTTCACGCGCCTTGATCTTTTGCTGCATGCTCGACTGGATCTCTTTCACGCTGACCTGGTCCTGGCTGATTTGCGCAGCCAGCTGTTTTTGCCGGAGGAATTGGGGCTCGAGCAAGTAGCGATTGATCAGGAACAGCAACGCAACGGCAATTGTCATGAACACGATGACGCGCTCACGCAAGCTTAACGCGTCGATCTTTTGCGCTAGTTGTCGCAATTGCTGCTTCATTGTTTCCCTACCTCGCCAGGACTTGCCGGCTGCGCAGACGCATCCGTCGATTGCAGGCTGAACTCCACATAAGCCGCGACTTCGCCCGGCACCTTCCCACCCGCAGCATCGGCTGCCTGATTCAATTGCGGCGCCTGCATTTGCAAAGCAGAAAAAGACTTGCCTTGCAAGACGGGCTCATGCTTGAGGCGATTGATATAGGCCGGCACCAGTTCCGGCCGCAATGCCCTGCCCCGCAAGCCGATTTCGGCGCCGGCGCCATGAATACTGAAACCTGTCAACCAGACGCCATCGATGATCTGGCGCGCGAAAGCCCGCATATATTCGGCATAACCGCTGGTATTGCCGAATTCGCCGGTCCGCAATATGTCAGCGACTTTGCGCAATGCAGCCGTCTCGACTTCCATGTTCCTGATCTGTTCTTCCAATGACTTGCTTTTCTGGCGTGAGGGAAATGCCGCTTCGACCTGAACCAGTTGGGCTTGCGCCACCTTCAGCTGCCTGTTCGCCTCGACCACTTCGGCGTCGAGCCTGGATGTACGGTAACCCGCATACGCGGTCAGCGCGGCTGCACCGAGCAGAATCAGGCCGATGGCCTGCGCCATCGTCACGGCGGAAAAATATTTTTTCTGCTGCCGGAAGATCGGGTTGAACAGATTGATTTGCTGGCTCAAAGCACCTTCTCCTCAAGGCGCAAGGCAGCCCCCAGCGTGAAAAAATAACGCTGTTGCGATTCAATCTCGGCAAGCTCAGGGATCCTGGACATATCCAGCACGGCATCCAGATCCAGTTGCTCCACCGGCAGGTAAAGATTGGATGCGAGATACTGTTGCAGACTGGCGCCGCCCTGCGCCATCGGGCCCAGCACCAGTCGGGCAACGGTAATGAAATGGAACTGGCGATCGAAGTGGTCGAGCGAACGCTGCAATTCCAGCGTAATGCGGTCGAACCATTCGTTTTTTTGCGATTCGTCCGCAGCGTCCAGTTGCGGCAAATTCGCTTCGATATGGCGCGACAGATACAGTTCGCCGGCATACGTCACGGTCAGCAGCCCGCCGTAGGCGCCGAACGACAGGAAGGCAATGCCGCGCCCTTCGGTTTCCAGCAGTTGCGCGATATTCCGCTGCGCCATCTCCGGGATGTCGATCACGTTCAGGGGAATTTTTGCCTGCGCAAACAACACCTGGCGCTGCTCGATGATCTGGTTGCGCGCGGCGACGGCATACATTGAGCGGCTGCGCACCGGGGCATTGCTGTCGCCCGGGATATCCATGACATCGATGGTAGCGTCGTCAATGTGGAAATCGAGCATGTCCTTCAGGCGCCAGCGCATGGCCGTCTTCAGCTCTTCCTGAGGCACATTGGGCGCCTCGACCGTCAGCAACTGATATTCCCCTGGATTCAACACCGTAGCGCAGGCGAAGCCATCGGCATGCAAATCCTTGCCGATCTTTTCCAGCTGGGTCGCGGATGGCGGCATTGAGGACGGATAAAAGGCCAGCAGCTCGACGGCAGGCCGGGCTGCGGCGGAACGCTTGATATGCGCAGCACAGATCCCGTCATCCAGGAAACTGACGGCAAGGGAACCCGTATTTTTTTTAATTTTTGTAAAAAAGCCCATGCCGCCAACCAAATGAGAAGTTGCTTGAAATTAAGTTAATAAGTGCTTGATGTCAATGGCTTTTAACCCCCGATCAGCTTTCCGCGACAGGAAGCGCGCGTGAATTTCACATTTGTTTTCATATATCCATAAATCAATACATTTCCCGCATGTAAATTGCCGCCCCACCCTTGTACACGCCGAAAGTCGCCCGGCCAGTATTGGCTGGCAGGTAAGTGGGGGAAGTCGCGCCCACATCGACACTTCCCTGATTATTTGCGCCTGGTTTGGACAGAATCATTAACCCGGCACCATTGACAATGGTCGGCGCCGTCGGCACGGTTTCGCCGCTATTCAGATTGCGCTGGTAATTATCGAGCGTCATCACGGGAACCGTCTCGCTGTCATCCTCATTCGTGATGAAGGTCATGCCGTTCCAGTACTGCACCTTCACGGGAAGCGGTAGCGCCAGCAGTTCTGACCCATGCGCCGTACCGATTCGCAGCCGCCCATAGCGCATCTGGGTACTGCCAATCGAGGCGTGATCCTTGCCCGTAACCCCATCCGTGTCAATGTCAAAGGCTCCCATGGCCACGCCGTCGCCATCCACCGGCGCGACTCCAATATGCAGGGCGGCATAGGGGCCGTCGCGCACTGCGCGCGTCATCGTCAGTGGCGCCACGATATCCGCACTGCCGTAACTGAAAGAACCGCTGGCGGCCACCGAGGTATCCAGCCGCCCGTTCAGATAGCTTGGCGCTACCGTATCCACCGCGCCAAATCGCAAAGGATTGCCGCTCGCGGCCGGATTTAATTTGACATAGGCGCCGGCGTAATTTTGGGTGATATCGCCATTTTTAGCCTTGGCGCTCAGAGCGAATTGTGCATCCATGCGCTCCCCCATGTAGGTGAAGGTGCATCCATCGCAAGCAATATCCGCCCGATTCAGAATCCGCGCATTCGGATCCGGGTCCAGCGTCACATCGAAGTGGTGCGGGTAAAAGCGACCGATATTACCGCTGACGGTGCCAACAATGTCCACGCCGGTGCTCAGGTAGTTGCCGCTTGCCAGCCTCGGCGTGAGCTTGATGATGCCGACCTCATTCCAGGTAAATGCGGTGCCAGTCGCAACCCCGTCGGAAAATGCGTCGAAGGCGCCATTGACTCCAGGATTGTTCGTCAGAGCGGGGTCGACGATCAGTGCCGCGCTCAGCTTGACGCTTTCTGGCGAGGTTTCTTTACCGAAATTCGGTGTAGCATCGCCCAGCGCGTTTTTGGCCGTCACCGTCACGCTGAAATTGTCGCCTGCCTGCACGAACTTCGCGCCAGCGGCATTGGCTGCTGCCGGGTTTTCCAGGTTGTCGCTGCTGCGCTTGATTGCCGACAGGGTAAAACCAGCCGGATAGGCGACAAAACCGCCGACGCCGTGCGTACTTCCCGCATCGGTCGCAGTCGCGTCCAGCGTCACCCTGCCGACATCGGGATAATTCACACTGAAGGTGGCAATGCCGTTCTTGTCGAAATTCAGGGAGATCGCCGTAGGCGAAGCAGATGACTTGCTGATCGCCGTATTATTGATGCTTACTTGCGCGGTGCCGCTCGACGGATTGGTATAGCTGGAATAAAAATTGACGGCGACAGTCTTGTTTTTAAAAGAAGCCGTACTGCAGGAATCATCGGTCGCCTTGATGGTCGCCGAGGCTGTGCCAGTCGCGGCGGGAAAATTGGGCAGGCTCAATGTCAGCCCCGCCTTGCTGAAAACCATGCTGCAACTGGCGCTACCGGTAACCCGGTTCAGGCAGCTCACCGCCGGCGAGCCAAGCGGCGCCGGCGACAAACCCGTGGCATTCAAGTTATCGGTTCCGGCGGCCGACGGATTCACGGTGCCGGTGGTCGAACCGGAGGCGCCGATGGCGAACCCGCTGCCGTTGGGGAACAACGTCCCCGTGACTCCACCGCCAGTATACAAAGTATTGCAGGCCGCGTCGGCACAGGCCTTGACGGTGACCGTCTCAGGTGCGCATGTCACTCCCGCACCATCATGCTCAATCTGGATATGATGCGGCGCGGATGACGCCGCTCGCAGGGCGATCGAGACTGTAGCGCCCCTGTCGGCGTTCTGGGATGCTGTCGCTGTTTTTGTGCCGGTAGCTCCGGGTACGCCCAGCAACAAGTCGTTCATTACCATGCTTACGCCATCTTTATTGGCTTTTCTGGAAAGTATTTCCACACGCCTGGTCATGCCTGCTGGCGCGGCCCAGCTGCTGGCGCTGGCAAATTCATGCACCGTCACCAGCATGGCGCCGGCCTGCGTAGGCGTTATGCTTGGCGCGACATGGTCCTTTGAGCTGGCAGTTGTCGCAACGGCAGATACGTCGACCGGATTTACATTGACAACCCCGCTGTAAGTCAGAATGCCGGCGACCGCGCCGGCCTGGCTGCTGGAGAGCGTCCAGCTATAACTGGCCGGCTCGCTGGCGCCCGCCACCCGATAATAAGTCGAAACAATGCTGGAATTACTGGACGTCTGCTGCTGCGACTGAATCAGCGTCCAGCCGGCAGGCCCGGCAATCGGCACCGAACTTGGCACTGTTGCCACCGCCGCGATCATCACGTCGCCGGCGGCGGTCCCGGCCGGAACATTGATGGTCAGCGTCGATGCCGGCTGCAATGCCATCAACACGCCGTGGCTTTCCACCGGCAGCGACACTGTGGTGGTAAAAGGCCCGACGGTAGCCGCAGTTGCCTGGGATTTATGATACAAGGCGATGCGCGTACCCATGGCCAGCGACGAATTCGAATAAATGCGCCGGGTCCAGCCGCTTGGTGTATTCAAGGTCATATTGCCGGCCAGGTGCGCCGCAAACAGCAAGTACGTATTGGCAAAGGTGGTGGTCATGCTGCCGGTGCCGACCGTCGTCGAAGCACCCGCATATTTTTCCGCATAGCTGCCATCGAAGGGGTCGCCAAGATCGACGCCGCGAAAGCTGAGACACCTGGCGATGATCGTGCTGCCCCCCGGGTGCGTGATCAGCGGGTTCGGCTCGCTGGCGCCGGATATCTTGTAAAACAGCGAGGCCCGATGGGTGGGTGTGCCGGCCAGCGAATAGCGCATGGTCCAGCCGGCAGGCATGCTGTGTGCCACGTTATCCCGCGATTCCACCTGACAAATCAGCAAATCGCCGCTACTCACCAATCCTGACAACGATACCGTGACATTGCCGCTGGCGGCCGAAACCGCGCTGCCCATCGCGCTATAGCTGATGGACGCCGTGCGCGCAGCAGCCGAACTTGCGGCCTTAAAGCTGATCGCCGCCTGCACGCTTTGCACATGCAGTAGCATCAGCACCACCCAGCAAAACAAGACGCCCTTGATTGACTGGTGCAGACGAGTCATGTTTTTCATATCTTCCCCATCGCGCCTGATGTCATTGTTCCACCGCCGCATGCAACTGCCTTTGCACGAAATTCGGGCTACCGGCAGTGCCAATCGACGCCGTCGAAGTAATCTGATACATGTTGCCGACCGTATCCCCTTCGGTGAAACTGCTTTTGACGCATTGCACATTCACGGCAATGCCGGCAAGCGCGCCGCCCAGGCTCAGCGACGTGTTGGCACTGCAGGCCGCATTGCGCAATATCTGGAAGCTGGCCCACTCGATGCCGGCGCGCGCCGCCTGATAAGTCTTCGAACCATTGACATCCTGGGCCGACGTCGTGTGCTGGACCGAAGAAAAAAACACCATGGCGGCGCCCAGGGATGCCAGCACCACCAGCAGGAAAATCGCCGACACCAGGGCGAAACCGCGTTGCGCCGGCCGCACTGCCGGATGTATTTGCATGTTTTGTCTAGGGCACATTATTGACATGCACCTCGTGATACAAGCGGACCGTTTCATTATTCTCGGTGATCGAAAGCTGCAGCGATACCAGGCCAGCGCGGGACGTCACCTCCGACGCATACACAAAATTGCAAGCTGATACTCTGTTCGCCAGAATCGGGGTCGCAGCCGGCGGCACCGGACAAGTGATTGCCGCCGTCGCGCTTGTTGCATAATTCGAATAGCGGTACAGGATGCCGGTGCCGTTGCCGCTGGCGTCCGTGCCGGCGTCGCGACAGACATACGACACGACGCTGTCGGCAGCGGGAATGATCTGGAAGCGGTTGCCTGGAGAAACGAATGGAAACAGCTTTGACGAGAATGCGAGATGGCCGGCGCTTGGCGTCGAAATGATCGCCGTATTGTCGCCGGCATAGGCATCCGCCCCGGGAACCCCGAGGTTATAGATCGCCACCGTGTCGCCCACGGCGGGAACCGAACTCATCGGACTCAGGACATCGAAGCCGGTATCGGCGGCGTCGAAATCCAGCTTGTCGCCGCTGCAGCCGGCGCTGCAATCCTGTTCCGCGCGGTAGCGGCCGCCGGTGATGGTCGGTAAAAACTCGATGCAGGAAGATCCGGCAGCGTTGCGCACGCTATTGGGCAGCGCCAGATGCAAGTCGCGCGACATGCGGCGCACGGCCGTATCGGCGATATCCGTCAGCGCCGCGCGGCGGGAGGAATCGAGGTAGCCCTGCACAGGCGCGCGGATGAATACAGCCACCACCGCCGCGATCACCCCGGTGATGGCGATCACCATCACGGCTTCGATCAAGGTGAATCCTGTCTGGAATCTGCTCATGGCTGTCGGCAACTCATCAGGGTACGGCATTCGGCGCATAACGGAAGCGGTAGCCGGTCAGCGTCAGACTGGTGTCGCCCGGGCCGGTCACGGTGACGTCGATCCGCACTGCATCGCCGGCATTTGGAAGACTGAATGCAGAGTTGCCCACCTGGGTCAGCGCCACGCTGACCTCATATCCGCCCAGCCCGGCAATCGTCGTGCCCTCGATATCCCGGACCGGATTCATCAAAAACCCGCCATAGTCGCCCACGTTATCAAATCGCGGCTCGGCATCACGGCTTTCGCCTGGGGTAGACGTAAATCCTTGCACGGTCGTGGCGCAATCGCTGGCATCCGCCGCTGTCGTGGCATTGGCATCATCCGGATCGCAAAAAGTGAATGCCTGCAGTTCGATTTCCTCCAGCAGGGATTCCGCGATCGCCAGCGCCTGCTTGCGCGCCAGCGGGTCGGCGCTGGATTTTGTCGTCACATTCATCACCGACAGGATGCCGGCGACGCCGACGCTGACGATGACGATGAACATGACCAGCTCGATCAGGGAAACGCCCGACTGCCGGTGTGCATCCCTGCCGATGCGCCTAGTGTACATAACCGGTATCCCGCTCAACCACGATTGTGTGGGACACGCCATCTCCGCTGATGGCAAGCGTCAGGTTGGTGAAACTGGAGTTGGAGACAGGATCGTCCGGCAGATAGGGCTTGCCGAGCCCGCTGAAAAAAAACTGCGGGTGCGTCGAGGTATAGGTTAGGCCGCTTGGCGGCGCCTCGCAAAACCAGCTGGCGATGTTGGAACAGGCAGCCAGCGTGGCTGGCCTGCCGCTATTGGCTCCCGCGGGAGCGCGGACGAGTGATGCTGTGTCAGGGCAGCCGGCGTCAAAGCAAAGTGCAATGCTGTTGCCGTTCAGGCGCACATAGACATCGCGGCGTTGCGCGATCGCCAGCTTCTGTCCGTAGCGCAGCATGGATAAGGCCTGGTCGGAAAAACCACGCGCGTCGAAAGTCGTCCGGTCGAATAAGCGCGGAATTGCGACTGCCGACAAAATGCCGACAATAACCATGGTCATGATCAGTTCAACCAAAGTAAAGCCCGCTGTTTTCATGTCACTGGCACGTTTCCGGGTTTAACAACAAAAAAGTCAGCAAGCCGCGAGGCTGCTGACTTTTTATCTAACGTTGTTCTGTTTTTACATTTAGCAGCCGGTAGTGGTGACTGTAACTGCGCCAGTCGCACCGGCATATACGACCTGACAGGTAGCAGAACCGCCGCTGGCAGGTTGAAATGTCGCAGTGCCAGCAGGACCATCGTAAGTAATTCCGTTAGCATCGGTCAACGCCCTGCCAATACCGTTTGCCGAGCCCGCAGGAAGTCCCGAGCTTGCAGCAACCACTACACCACTACCAACTGCTTGCCCCTGCAGTAAAACTTCAACGGAAGCATTGTTGCCGGTCGCAGCATATCTGGCTTGCACGATTCCTACTGCAGAACGCATTCCACCTGCCACGCCGTTTACTGCTGCAATCCGTGCGTCGCCGCTCAAGTTAACAAAACGCGGAAGCGCCGTCGCCGCCAAAATGCCCAGAATGACAATCACCATGACCAGTTCGATCAAGGTAAAGCCGGATTCAGCACCTGATGCCTTTTGAGGAATCTTCATTTTATAACTCCAATTTAAAAAATAATCGCCGTGTCCGGACTCAAATGCGTAAAAACACCCCCCTGAAACTTCCTAACTATATTCTTGCCTCCTTCGGGCAATTCAATTGCATCGACAAATGCCCTTTCAACTTAAACCACAGCGAATCTTTTGTTGTGTTGTTACTGGCAGTTTGCAGTTGTCAGCGCCGCAGCGCTGTACGTCGGCGCAACGCCTGGTCCGGTCGGAACCGTATAGGTAATCGCGCAAGCCGCGTGCGTCGCATCTGGTCTCACCGTGAATACGGTTCCAGTTGGTACGGGAAGAACATATCCCGGAATTGCCACGTCAGCATCATTCACCAAGCCTGCAGCGCGGCCGATCGATGCGAGTGCCGACGTGGGATAGCCGTTAGCCATTGCCACATTGCCAGCCGCACCTTCCATGGTGACTGCAGCATTAGGTGCCAGATTCTGGGTCAATTGAATCGAGTGCGCCATCACCGCGGCCGCCTTGATCGATGCCAGCGCACCATTCATTTTCGCGATCCGGGCATCAGCTTGAAGCGCAGCAAATCTTGGCAAGGCGAATGCCGCCAGAATGCCCAGAATGGTAATGACAACCACCAGTTCAATCAGGGTGAAACCGCCATTTTGGTTTTTACGCATCAAGTTCCCCATGTTTTTCTTTAATGTAATTAATTCCTATACTGCAAATTATAGGCGAGAGAAATTGCAACCCAGTACTATTTACACTCTTTAACCTTGCATGTCGGACAGATGCAACGGCTTTCTTGGAAGCAACATCCCTCTCAAAACCAGCGATAAGGCTCCAACAACACCAAAACGACGTTGGCAAGCAAGGGCTTGGCATCTTTGCTTTGCTGTGTTTCAGCCGCATTCTGCACCAGTCTGACTTGCAGGCGTATGCGCTTCTGGCCCGAAGCGTCTTCCCGAAAATGATCACCATGCCTTACCTGGTACACCAGCGTACGGCTGACGGTGTCGAAGTACCAATTGCCGGGACGCGTCCGGTCGGGCGCCAAGGCCGGCAATTCCCCCTGATAATTCGGCGGCATTTTTTCCAGCCAATGCATCGGGTTATCCTGCGCCAGCAAACCGAAGTCCTGCACCCGCCCCTCGATCATCATGCTAGCCATGCGCATGCGCAGACTGCTTTTCAGGGATATGACGGTGTACTCCATCACCGCTTTTTCCGTCATTTCCTGATAGTAGAAAACCTTGTTCAGCAGGATTGCCGAGGCGATGCCGATCAAGGCGATGGCCGTTGCCAGTTCGAGGCGCGAAAAACCGCGAACCCGCTTATTTGTGCATTGCCGCATTGCCCAGATCCCAGATCGGCAAGAACACGCCCAGCGCCAGGATCAACACCAGAATCCCCAGCCCGACAATCAGAATCGGCTCGATTTGCGACGACAGCGTCTTCAATTCATAATCGACTTCACGCTCGTACATCTGGGCGATCTCGTCCATCAAGTCGTCCAGGGCGCCGGTTTCCTCGCCTACCGCGACCATCTGCAACACGATCGGCGTGAATACGCCGGCGGTGGTGGCGGTGCGCAAAATGCTTTCGCCGCGCTCGACGCCGTCGCGCATCTGTTCGATCCGGCCTGCAATGTACGCATTGTCGACCGTCTGCGACACCACGCTCAAGCCCTGGACGATCGGCACGCCGCTTTTGCTGGCCAGCGCAAAGCTGCGGGCAAAGCGCGCCAATATGCCTTTCAACATGATTTTTCCGACGATCGGAAAACGCAATTTCGACTTGTCCCAACGATAGCGCCCGCGGTCGGTCGCAATCCAGAACCGGAATCCGATTACCGCGCCGATCAGTGCCAGCAAAATCATCGGCCAGTAACGTATGGTGAAATTGGAGGAGCCGATGAGGATTTTTGTCATCAACGGCAATTCGGCATTGAAACCGGCATACACTTTGGCGAAAGCGGGAATCACGAACAGGTTGATCACCGCCATCGCCGCCACCATCGCAACGATCACAAATATCGGATAGCGCAGCGCCGACTTGACGCGGCTGCGCATCTCCCGCTCGAATTCGAGATGGTCGAACAAGCGCAAAAACACTTCTTCCAGCCGGCCGGTAGTTTCCCCCACCCGCACCATGTTCACGTAAAAAGCGGAAAACACCTCAGGATGGCGCCGCAGCGCGGCCGACAATTCACGACCGGCATCGAGCGATTCACGCACGTCCCTCAGCACCCGCGCAAACGACTTGTTGATCGCCGATTCCTGCAGGCCGGCCAGGCCGCGCATGATCGGCACCCCGGCCTTGAGCAAGGTGTACATCTGGCGGCTGAACAGCTGCACATCGATCGAGCGCACCTTTTCCGCGAACAGTTGCCGCCACCATCCGCCCTCGCCATCTGCGCTGGCTGGCTTTTTGGTCTCGACGATTTCGATCGGCGTGGCGCCGGTGCCGAACAGCTGCTCGGCCACCGCGCCGGTGTCGGCGCTCTCCAGCACGCCCTGCAGTAGTTCACCGCGGGCATTGCGGGCTTTGTAGGCGAAAAATGGCACGTCAGCCCCCCGGATCAGTCATCGAACTGGTTACTGATGCGCATCGCTTCGGATACGGTCGTCCTGCCGGCCACAGCCAGCTGCACGCCATGCCGGCGCAGGGTGTTGCCCGCCATTTGCGCCTCGGCGACTTTCATGAAATGCGCCGGGTCGCTGTGGTTCGCGGCATCGGCCACCGCTTCCGTCATTTCCAGCAATTCATACACGCCGGTGCGGCCGCGGTAGCCGGTGCCGTTGCAATGAGGGCAGCCGAGGCCATGGGAGAATTTTTGCGCGTCCACCTTGTCGCCCAGCTCGGCCTTCAGCCACTCGCGCTCGGCCGGCGTCGGCTGATAAGGCTCGGCACAGCTCTCGCAAATCACCCGCACCAGGCGCTGCGCCAGCACGCCCTGCAGCGAAGTCGCCACCATGTAGCGCGGCACCCCCATGTCCAGCAGGCGGACCGGCGTGCTGACGGCATCGTTGGTATGCAGGGTGGACAGCACCAGGTGGCCGGTGAGCGCGGCGCGCATGCCGATCTGGGCGGTTTCCTGGTCGCGCATTTCGCCCACCAGCACCACGTCCGGGTCCTGGCGCAAGGCCGAGCGCAACACGCGCGCAAAGGTGAGTTCGATCTTGTCGTTGACCTGCACCTGGTTGATGCCGGGCAGGCGATATTCGACCGGGTCTTCGACTGTAATCAGCTTGCGCTCGCTGGTATTCAATTCGGCCAGCGCGCCGTACAGGGTGGTGGTCTTGCCGCTGCCGGTGGGGCCGGTGACCAGCACCAGGCCATTCGGGCGGTTGACGATGGCGCGGAATTTCTTGACCATTTCCGGCGGCATGCCGATCGCGTCGAGCCGCAATGTGCGGCTGCCCTGGTTCAGCAGACGCATCACCACCGATTCGCCGTATTGCGTCGGCATGGTCGAGATACGCACGTCGATCTGCTGCAGCCGGACCTTGATGGCAAAACGGCCATCCTGCGGCAGGCGTTTTTCCGAAATATCCAGCTCCGACATCAGCTTCAGCCGCAGCGCCAGTGCCGCTGCGATCTTGATATCGGCTTCGGTTTGCAGATGCAATACGCCGTCGATGCGGAAGCGGATCTGCAGGCGCTTTTCCTGCGGCTCGATATGGATATCGGAAGCGCGCACCTGGGTGGCGTCATCGAAGATCGATTGCAAGAGCTTGACGACCGGCGCTTCCTCCAGGCCAGCGGCGCCGCCCAGCCCGCCGAAATCGATCACCGCATCGCCCATGTCCTGCTCGAGTTCGCGGGCGAAGTCGCTGATGTCGTCGGTGCGGCGATAGATGCGGTCTACCGTCGCCAGCAGTTCGCTTTCGTTGACCACCGCCAGCGCAATGCCGCGCTTGACGATGCGGGAGATTTCGTCATAGGCGAACAGGTCGGTCGGATCGGCCATGCCCACCACCAGGGCGCCCCCCTTCTCCTCCAGTACCAGCGCGCGGAAGCGCCGCGCCTGGGTTTCCGGCAGCAGGCGCACCAGATCCGGGTGCACATTGAAAAACTTGAGGTTGATGTAGGGAATATTCAGCTGCCTGGCCAGCGCCCCCGAGATTTGCTCCTCCGTGACAAAGCCGTTCTCAATGAAGACGCGGCCGAGCTTGCGCCCTGTGCGCTTTTGCTCGCCCAGTGAAAATGTCAGCTGTTCTTCCGAAATCAGCTTTTGCTGCACGAGCAATTCGCCCAGTCGGATTTTTTCCGGCCTTGGCATAGGCATTCCTCCCATATTTATAGGAGGCAATTCTATGTCACAAAAACCTGCTTGAGCGAAATGTAATAATATTTCACGCCTTTGCTGCCTCAAATGGCCACAATTGCTGCGGCCATTTGCTCACCACTGGCATTTTCAGAATTCGGAGAACCCCTATGATTGACGTCTATTCAACCGCCACCCCTAATGGCCACAAGGTCCACATCATGCTGGAGGAATGCGGCCTGCCTTACCGCATCCACCACATCAACATCGGCGCCGGCGACCAGTTCAAACCGGAATTTCTGGCGATTTCGCCCAACAATAAGATCCCGGCGATCGTCGATGAGGCCGGCCCGGATGGCCGTCCGATGTCGCTTTTCGAATCCGGCGCGATCCTGATCTACCTGGCCAGCAAGACCGGCAAATTCCTCGGCAATACCGACCGCGAAAAATTCACCACCCTGCAGTGGCTGATGTTCCAGATGGGCGGCGTCGGCCCGATGCTGGGCCAGGCGCATCACTTCCGCATCTATGCGCCGGAAAAGATCGACTATGCCATCGACCGCTACACCAATGAAGCCAGGCGCCTGTATGGCGTGATCGACAAGCGCCTGGCAGAGTCGCCTTATCTCGCCGGCGATACATACACCATCGCCGACATCGCCACCTTCCCCTGGCTGCGCTCCTGGAAAAACCAGGGCATCGACTGGGCCGACTACCCGTACGCCAAGCGCTGGTTCGACGAAATCGCCGCCCGCCCGGCGGTACAGCGCGGCGTCGCGGTGCTGGCCGACCTGCGCAAGCCGCTCACGGACGACAAGGCCAGGGACATGCTGTTCGGGGCAAGCCAATACAAAAAGCATTGAAGCACGTTGTCGGCACGCGGCTGCGGCGCGACCTCAGCCAGCCCCACCCCGCAAGCCGAACATGCAAATCACCTTCGCCGTAGCCACCAACTCGCCATCCTGATTCCTGGCCTCCCACCTCGTCGTCACCACCCCGCGATCCGGCTTGCTGACGGAAACGCGGCTTTCCAAAACCACGCAACGCCCACTGAGCACATCCCCACCGCGCACGGGCTTCAACCAGCGCAGTTCATCTACCCCTGGCGACGGCAGATTGGCGGACTGATTGAGCAGTCCATCGACCATCAAGCGCATCATCAGGCTGAAGGTATGGCTGCCGCTGGCAATGACACCACCATGCGTGCGCGCAGCGGCTTCGCGATCAATATGGAACGGCTGCGGATCATAGCGCCGGGCGAACTCCATGATTTCCTCTTCGCTTACGCCAATCTCCCCCACCTCGATCACCTGGCCCGCCTGAAAATCCTCGAAATACCACTGCATGTTCGCCATACCCTCTCCTTTTCCCACGGTAAATTCTCAATACGCGAAAATAGCACGATCGTTTTAATTTGTCGCGGATTGATTGCGCAGCACCGCGCTTGTTACGACTTGGTCAACAGGTCCCATTGTGCTTGCTCAAGGGCGGCATCAAAGCACCGCATATCATCGAAGCTCCATTACCAGCGGCCGCCCATCATGCAATCATACAAACTTACCCGACGCGATTTCATCAAAGGTACGTCCGCACTGCTGGTGGCAGGCATACCCGGCCGCGACTTGCTCGCGCAGACAACCCCGGTCCAGCGCCTGGACTGGAACACCTTCAAGACCACGCGCAACTATGCCTCACTGCTCGACGCAATCGCCCGCATGAGAGCAAACACCAACGCGGCCGACAAGCGCAGCTGGAGTTACTGGATTAACGTGCACCAGAATTTTTGCCCACATGACATCCCCTACTTCCTTTCCTGGCACCGCGGCTACCTGTATTACTTTGAGCAGCAGCTCCGTGCCGTATCGGGCAACAAGTCGCTGGTGTTGCCCTACTGGGATTACTACATCAACCCGTCACTGCCGCCCGAATTTACCAATCCTGCCAGCTATAATCCCCTGTATGCGCCGCGCATGAATACCAATGTCATTGACGCACTGACCATGGCGCCGTTCGCCAGCACCGTCACCAACATGCAGCGCGGCCTGCCCAATGCCTTCGAAACCTCTTTTGAAAACATGCCGCACAACCCGGTGCATAACATTCTCGGCAATGCGATGGCGACCATGCAGTCGCCCACCGATCCGATTTTCTGGCTGCACCATGCCAATGTCGACCGTCTGTGGTCAGCCTGGCAGCAGGCAGGCGGCGGCCGTACCACGCCGCCTGCCAACAACAGTTACTGGAGCGGCAATTTAACCTACGCGACCAGGCTCTCGCTGGCCCGCGTCACGACAATTAGCACCGGCAGCCTTAACTATTCCTACCAGAACGAAAGTATGCCGTCTTCGCTGCCGGTGGCGGCACGCGACAATGCCGGCGGCATCATGTTGGCAAGCATGAAGGAAGATCAGCAACTGGCTCAACTCGGCCCGCGCACTTCAGCCAGAACCGCGCGCCTGCTGTCGCGCCCAGTCAACGGCAAATTCCAGTCGTCCGGAGCCAGAAATGTTAGCGATGGGCAGTCACTGGGCGGCGTGCTGAACGTCCAGCTCAACGAAGCGTCCGTCAGCGCCGAACTGGGCGTCGAAACCGGTTCGGTCGATCTGCTCGAGCGCACGCTCGCGCAGATTGATGGAGCGCCTGCCGCGCCGGCCACGCCTTACCGCTCGGTGCTGCTGGTGCTGGATAGCGTGAGCATCAGCGATTCAGGCCGCAATGGCGGCTTCTTCTATAACGTGTATATCAACCTGCCGTCCAATACCGATGTCACAAATGCCGAAGCCACAAACCTGGTCGGTAGCATCGGGCCGTTCGAAATTGCCGGCGCTGAACATCGCGCTCACATGAACATGGGCCGCAGCGGCAGCAATCCTGGCACAGCACGCCTGACCTTTCCGCTTACCGCACCACTGCGGGAAATGATCGCGGAAAATCCCCGCAGCCTGACGATTTCTTTCATCCGTGTCAGTGGTGATACCTCACCGGCCGGCACCGTGATCAGCATCGGTGAAGTCCGGCTTGAACTGTCTCGCCAGGACGATCAGTAGTGCATCAGTAGTGCAACAATAGTTCGACTACGCGGCCGGCGTCATGCCGGCCGCTACGGATTACAGCACGTAGTTGGCAGTATCGCTCTGCTGCAGCAGAACGCCGGTAAGAGTAGCCAGCGTGACATAGGAATTGGCGCCGCCGTTGGTATCAACCCGCACCGTGGTGCCAGTGCCGGATGCAATGTTGAACTGCAGGTAACCGCCATTGAATGCGTTGTTCCCGTTATAACCCGCAAACGTCTGCAGCAGGTCTTGCAGGTTCAGCACGTCTACCCCATTTGCCCCGCTTCTGCTGAAGTCGGTAATGACGTCGCCGCTGGTACCGCGATCGGCGATGGCATTGAAATCAAAGACGTCATTGCCTGTGCCGCCAGTCAGGGTATCGTTGCCGCCATTGCCGATCAATACATCATTACCGGCACCGGCGATCAGCCTGTCATTACCCGCACCGCCTGCCAGTGTGTACGATGTGCCGGTATTGGTTTCTGCCGCGGCGTTCACTGTCAGCGAGTTGCCGCTGCCTAGGCTATAGCCATCCACCGAAAATTGCTGGCTGCCAGTCAGCATCGCATTGTTCATGGTCAGGTTGTAGTTGTTGCCGGCCTGGACCACGAGCACCTCGACATTGAGCAGGGTATTGGCGCCGAAGGTCAGCCCGGCGCCGTAATTGCCGCTCAGGTAGGCAAAGTCGGTGCCGGCACCACCATTTATCTGGTCAGCGGCAGTCAGGGCAGCGCCGGCGAAAAAGGTATCGCGCCCGCCGCCGCCGTTGATAATGTCATTGCCGCCAAAGCTGATGTCGAAGTAGTCGGACCCGGCACCGCCAGTCAGCACGTCATTACCGGCACCACCCGTAATCACATAACTGGTACCGGCTTCGGTTTCCGCTGCGGCATTGACAGTCAGGATATTGGCGGCGCCCAGCGCAGAGCCATCTATGCTGAGAGTGGACGCGACCACAGTGGCATTATGTGTCGTCAAGCTATAACTATTGCCCGCCGCAAGCGTAATCTCTTCCACATTGACCAGCGTGGTTGCACCGAACGTCACGCCGCCTGCATAGTTCCCGTCGAGGACCAGCGTGTCGATCTGCACCGTGTCATCGGTTTCAGTTCCGCCATCAATGCGATCGTTGGTGTTAAACGCAGCACCGGCCAATATGGTGTCGTTGCCGATGCCCGCGGCAACCGTATCATTACCGCCTGCCGAAATATTGATGAGATCATTGCCGGCGGTGCCATTCAGCGTGTCATTGCCGGCAGTGCCAACGATCCCCTCGTTGGCGACATCCGTGACGGTGACGGCAATCGCCTGCGTCGTGTTCAAGGCGCCATCACTGACCTGCACCGTCAGGTTGTAGACATTGTTGGCGCCCACATCCGCCGGCGCTTCAAAATTCGGCGCAGTGACGAAACTCAGCGCGCCGGTATTGGCATTGATGGCAAAACGCGCCGCATCGCCGCCTGCCACCAGGCTGTAGGTCAGCGTCGGGCTGTCGGCGTCCGTCGCGGTCACGGTGCCCACCGCAGTGCCGTTCTCGGCGACCGTGTACGCCGCCGGCGACGTGATCACGGGCGCCTCAACCACATCGGTCACCGTGACGGCGATCGCCTGCGTCGTGTTCAAGGCGCCATCACTGACCTGCACCGTCAGGTTGTAGACATTGTTGGCGCCCATATCCGCCGGCGCTTCAAAATTCGGCGCAGTGACGAAGCTCAGCGCGCCGGTATTGGCATTGATGGCAAAACGCGCCGCATCCCCGCCTGCCACCAGGCTGTAGGTCAGCGTCGGGCTGTCGGCGTCCGTCGCGGTCACGGTGCCCACCGCAGTGCCGTTCTCGGCGACCGTGTACGCCGCCGGCGACGTGATCACGGGCGCCTCAACCACATCGGTCACCGTGACGGCGATCGCCTGCGTCGTGTTCAAGGCGCCATCACTGACCTGCACCGTCAGGTTGTAGACATTGTTGGCGCCGACATCGAGCGGCGCTTCGAAATTCGGCGCAGTGACGAAGCTCAGCGCGCCGGTATTGGCATTGATGGCAAAACGCGCCGCATCCCCGCCTGCCACCAGGCTGTAGGTCAGCGTCGGGCTGTCGGCGTCCGTCGCGGTCACGGTGCCCACCGCAGTGCCGTTCTCGGCGACCGTGTACGCCGCCGGCGACGTGATCACCGGTGAGGCGTTGTTGGGCGCCTCAACCACATCGGTCACCGTGACGGCGATCGCCTGCGTCGTGTTCAAGGCGCCGTCGCTGACCTGCACCGTCAGGTTGTAGACATTGTTGGCGCCGACATCGAGCGGCGCTTCGAAATTCGGCGCAGTGACGAAGCTCAGCGCGCCGGTATTGGCATTGATGGCAAAACGCGCCGCATCCCCGCCTGCCACCAGGCTGTAGGTCAGCGTCGGGCTGTCGGCGTCCGTCGCGGTCACGGTGCCCACCGCAGTGCCGTTCTCGGCGACCGTGTACGCCGCCGGCGACGTGATCACGGGCGCCTCAACCACATCGGTCACCGTGACGGCGATCGCCTGCGTCGTGTTCAAGGCGCCATCACTGACCTGCACCGTCAGGTTGTAGACATTGTTGGCGCCCACATCCGCCGGCGCTTCGAAATTCGGCGCAGTGACGAAGCTCAGCGCGCCGGTATTGGCATTGATGGCAAAACGCGCCGCATCCCCGCCTGCCACCAGGCTGTAGGTCAGCGTCGGGCTGTCGGCGTCCGTCGCGGTCACGGTGCCCACCGCAGTGCCGTTCTCGGCGACCGTGTACGCCGCCGGCGACGTGATCACCGGCGCGACATTCACGCCGCTGGCCCCGCCCACGACGCCGATGAAATCGCTTGCTATCGGAACCAGCGCGGTGGTGTTCTGCAACTCGATCATCAGTTCCGGTGGCGGCACCCCGCCCACGTCCAGATAGATAAAGGTGCTGCTGCCCGACTTGGCATACCAGACCGAGTTCCCGTTCGGGGTGGTATTGCCCCAGGCCAGGTCGGTGGCGCCCAGGAAGGCGCTCACATCGATCTTGTCGACGCCCTGTGTAAAATCCGTGATGACATCCCAGGTCCGCGTCACCGTGCCATCCGGCGGCACCGCCCAGTTCGCATTCGGCACCGAATCGGCTGCTGCGGCATAGACAAAGCGGTCCGCGCCGCCATTGCCGCTCAAAAGGTCGGCGCCGCCATTGCCGGTGAAAACGTCATTGCCGCCGGCGCCGACCAGCGTATTGTTGCCGGCAGTGCCCGTCAGGGTTTCATTGACCACGTCGGTCACCGTGACGGCAATCGCCTGAGTCGTATTCAAGGCACCGTCGCTGACCTGCACCGTCAGGTTATAAATATTGTTGGCGCCCACATCCGCCGGCGCCTCGAAATTGGGCGCCGTGACGAAGCTCAGCGCGCCCGTGTTGGCATCGATGGTAAACAGCGCCGCATCCCCGCCCGCCACCAGGCTGTAGGTCAGCACCGGACTGTCGGCGTCCGTCGCAGTGACCGCGCCAACCGCCGTGGCGTTCTCGGCCACCGTGTACGCCGCCGGCGACGTGATCGCCGGCGCGGCGCTGTTGGGCGCCTCGACCACATCGGTCACCGTGACGGCAATCGCCTGAGTCGTGTTCGAAATACCGTCGCTGACCTGCACCGTCAGGTTATAGACATTATCGGCGCCCGCATCCGCCGGCGCCTCGAAATTGGGCGGCGTGACGAAGCTCAACGCGCCGGTATTGGCATTGATGGCGAAACGCGCCGCATCGCCGCCCCCCACCAGGCTGTAGGTCAGCACCGGACTGTCGGCGTCGGTCGCAGTCACCGTGCCCACCGCGGCACTGTTCTCGGCGACCGTGTAGGTTGCCGGCGAAGTGATCACCGGTTCGGCATTGACGTCGGTCGCCCCGCCTGTCACGCCGATGAAGTCGTTCGCCGTCAGGACCAGCGAGGTGGTGTTCTGCAGTTCGATCATCAGCTCCGGCGGCGGCTGCCCGCCCACGTCGAGATAGACGAACGTGCTGCTGCCCGACTTGGCAAACCAGACAGAATTCCCGTTGGGGGTGGTATTGCCCCAGGCCAGGTCGGTGGCGCCCAGGAAGGCGCTCACATCGATCTTGTCGACGCCCTGTGTAAAATCCGTGATGACATCCCAGGTCCGCGTCACCGTGCCGTCCGGCGGCACCGCCCAGTTCGCATTCGGCACCGAATCGGCCGCGACGGCATAGACGAAGCGGTCCGCGCCGCCATTGCCGCTCAAAAGGTCGGCGCCGCCATTGCCGGTGATGACATCATTGTTGCTGGTGCCATCCAGCGTGTCTGCATTGATGGTGCCGTTGATAATTGCCATGATCAGCCTTTCGTGAAGTTATGGCCAGCGAACTCTCTTGCAGGCCGATGTAACAAGCAACTCCCCTTGCGCTACCGTTCCCGCAGCATGCCATCCCTGATTTTGACGATCGGCTTGAGCAGATAATGCAGCACGGTCCGCCTGCCGGTACGTATATCCACCGTTGCCACCATGCCGGGCATGATGGATAGTGCCTCCCGGGATCCCGTCGGCGTGCTGCCGCGCGTCCGTACCTGCACCAGGTAATAACTTTCCGCCCGTTCGCCCGGCTTGTCCGGCGTTAGCGTATCGGCGCCCACCTGTTCCAGCTTGCCGGGAAATCCGCCGTAAATTGAAAAGTCGTACGCGCTCAGCTTGACCATGGCTTCCTGGCCCGGCCGCAGGAAGGCGATATCGGCAGGCCGCGCCCTGGCCTCGATCAACAACGTGTCGCCATGCGGGACGATCTCCATCAAGTCCATGCCAGGCTGGATGACGCCGCCAACCGTATGCACTTTGAGCTGTTTGACGACGCCGGCCAGGGGTGCCCGCACTTCGGTGCGCCGCAGCCGGTCTTCCAGTTCGGTGTTGATAGCAGACAGCGCGGCCAGTTCGGCGCGTGCCAGGCTGAGATCCTTCATGGCCTCGGCGCGAAACCGCGAGCCCTGTTCATCCGACTTCCGGCGTGCTTCGCGCAGGGCAGACTCCAGCCGCGGCAGCGCCAGCCGGGCTGCCTCCAGCTCGCCCTGCAGATCATTTGCCTCGCGTTCCAGACGCACCTTATTGATTTGCGCAATATAGCCCTGGCTGGCCATGGGACGCACCATGCTCAGCTCGCTGGAAACCAGCGCGTAACTCTCTTGCAGGCGCTGTTGCCGGGCTCGTTTCTCGGCCAGCTCCTGCAGGCGCTGTTCGGCCTGCTGCTGCAACACCGCGAGGTTGGCGCGCAGCGCCTGCTGGCGGCTGGCATACAGCGACGATTCCTCCGCCACCAGGGCCAGATGGGTGTTCGCCAGCGCCGCCGGCGGCGCGAACGGTGTACCATCGGCTTCGGCCGCCAGGCGCGCAATGCGTGCCAGCAGCGTGCGCTCCTTGGCCCGTCCTTCTTCCGTCGCCGACGCAAAGCGCACCTTGTCGATGCGCAGCAACGGCTGGTCTTTTTTTACCGCATCGCCGGAGCGCACCAGTATTTCGGCAATGATGCCGCCTTCCAGGTTCTGTACCACCTGCACCCTGCTGGATGGAATCACCTTGCCCTCCGCCACGGCAAACTCGTCGACCTCGGCCAGCGCTGCCCATGCCAGCGCGATCGTCCAGAACAGCAGCGCCAGCCAGAATGCCCAACGGGTCACCCGACGCGGGCCGTGCAGCAGGTGCGCCTGCGCGCCTTGCAGGTATTCGGCATCGTTTACCGGCTCGGACATGAGCGCGCTCCCCGCCTCCCAGCCGGAAGCGCTTTGCGGCACCGGCATCGGCTTAGCGCGCAACATGGAGTTTCCCCGCCGCCAGTGCGGCCAGCACGGCGTCGCGCGGCCCATCGGCCACCAGCCTGCCCTGATCCAGCACCAGCACCCGGTTCACCAGCGAAAGCAGCGAGCCGCGATGCGACACCAGCACCAGTGTGCGGCCCTCGATCTGCGCCGACAGCCTGTCCTTGAACAGCTGTTCGGAGCGGGCGTCCATTGCGCTGCTGGGCTCATCCATCAGCAGGATCGGCGGCGCCAGCAACTCGGCGCGGGCGATTGCAATCGCCTGACGCTGGCCGCCCGACAGATTCACGCCGCGTTCGCCGACCGCCTGGTCATAGCCCTGCGGCGAAGCGGACACGAAATCGGCCACCCCGCCGATCGCCGCCGCGCGCAGCACGGCTTCATCGTCCACGCCGCTCTCGCCCAGCACGATGTTGTCGCGGATGCTGCCATAGAACAGCATGATGTCCTGCGGCACATGGCCGATCTGGCGGCGCAGCGATGCCGGATCAAGCTGGCGGACATCCGTGCCGTCCACCAGCACGGTGCCGCTGCAGGGCTCGTAGAGCGCCATCATCAGTTTTTCCACGGTAGTCTTGCCGGAGCCGATGCGGCCGATGATCGCTACTCGCTCGCCGGCGGCGATGCTGAACGACACATTGGACAGCGCCGCGCCCTGCTGCCCCGGATAGCTGAAACCGACGTTGCGGAATTCGATCTCTCCGCGCAGGACGCCGCGCTGCAGGAAGCGCTGCCCGGCGACATGCTCCACCGGCAGCTTCATCAGGCCTCCGGTGACATGGAGCGCATTGCGCGCCTGATGGTAGCGGGTCAGCAGCGCTGCCACCTGCGACCAGGGCGCCAACGCCCGCCCGGCCAGGATGGTGCAGGCGATCAATCCGCCCAGAGTCAGCCGGTCCTCGACAATCTGCAGCACGCCGAAGACAATGACGATCAGATAGGCCGTCTGCTGCACGAATTGCGCGAAGTTCAGCGCGCATGCCGACAGCAGCCGCGCCTTCAGTCCCAGCATGGCCATCTGCGCCAGCAGGTTTTCCCAGCGCCGCTGCAGCATGCCCTGCGCCCCGGCGGCCTTGACTGCCTCCAGGCCAACCAGGCTTTCCACCAGCATCGCCTGGCGCTGCCCGCCAAGCCGGCTGCTCGCTTCCACCAGCTGCACCAGTGGCAATTGCAGCAGAAGCCCAGCGACGACAATGATGGGTATGGCCAGCAAGGGAATCCACGCCAGGCTGCCCCCCACCCACCACATGGCGGCAATGAACACGGCGACAAATGGCAGGTCCACCAGTGCGGCCACCGTTGCCGCAGTGGCGAAATCGCGCACGCTCTCGAATTCCTGCAGATTGTTGGCGAAGGCGCCAGCTGATACGGGCCGGGCCGCCATGCGCAAGTCCAGCACCCGTTCGAACACCTGCGATGACAGTTGCAGGTCGATTCGCTTGCCTGCGATGTCGATGAAATAGCCGCGCAGCATGCGCATGCCGAAATCGAACAGCGTGACGCTTGCCATGCCGGCCGTCAACGCCCACAGCGTCGCGCTGGCCTGGTTGGGCACCACGCGGTCATACACGTTCATTGAAAACAGCGGCATACACAACGCGAACAGATTGATCATCAACGACGCCAGCAGCACTTCGCTGTACAGTGGCCATAATGGCACCAGCGCATCGCGCAGCCAGTGGTCCCGCGCCGGCGGCGCACTGGCTGCGCTGCGTTCGTCACAGGCAAGCTCGGCCCGGGCCAGCAGCATGACACCGGCATAACACTGACGCAACAGCGCAAGCGGCATGCTGGTCGCACCTTTTTCGGGTGTGAGCAGATGGGCGGTATCGCCTTCGATACGGATCAGGATGCAGGCTCTGCGACCCTGCAACAGCAGCACCACTGGCAGCAGTGCTTCTGCGAGCTGATCCAGGGCGCGCCGTGACAACGCGGCATTGAGACCGATGCGGCGCGCAGCCCGCAAGAACAGTGCCGGCGTCAGGCAACCGCCTTCCAATGGCAGCCCCACCAGCAACGCAGAACGGTTGACAACCCGGTCATGCAGCCGGGCCAGCGCCAGAAGGCATGCAAGCAGCGGGTCATCATGCTCTTCGAGTTCAGGCGGAACATACCATTCAGGGTCGGCCTGATTCTGGGCGTCGGCTTTCAGCATGCCAGCAATCCGGATAGTTTGAGCCTTTTGATCCTAATGGCCGGGCATTGGCGCGTCCTTGAGATTACACAACCGCGAGACTAGCGTACGTCAATCAACGGCGCGTTCCTTCGGCCTGGATATATTCAATTGAATCAGCGAGTTGACGCTGCCATGGCGCACCCGTGAAAACTGGCAGGCTTTGCAATTGATTGATGGGGGGATAAAACGGGGTGAGACCGGAACCACATTTAAGCCAGAAACCCGCATGAATAAAGGGTTTCAATTATTAGAACAATGAAAGTACCGTCAAAAATACCGACAAAATGAAAAGTATCCCCCTTTGCGCCGATCTTGCGACAAAATAAACCGTGGTGAACCGGCGTGCCCAGCATTTTGGCTTTTTTTGATCACGTTTATCAAAAGGAAGGATACCAGGCGGTGTCCCGGCATGAAGTGGCAGACTTTTAACCCGCCCCTCCCGATCTTGATTAACAAACATCAACAGTCGCCAGCCCCAGCAGCCGGGCATTTGCTGATTTGAATAAAAATTCAAAAGGGGAAAATAATCTGTGCGTGAGAAACCGGGCGGTTTCCGGTTGGTCGATGCAGCAGAGATTTGTGCCCCCCTAGCTTATCCATTCTTTTTGCTTCCGCAATGCCTGATTCACACCGTGATCGCCATCGTAATTATGTGTAATAAATTTGTTAGCGTCTGATCTTTTAATTCAAGCGAATGATAGATCGGACTGACAGTGTTTGCATTTGACCGCCTCGTATTTCACATCTTCGGCGCAGAAGGGGCATCTTTTCATTTCTGGCTTCGTCGGTGCGACTGACCGATTCATGAATGTGTCCGTAACCAAATCAGGCCCTACATTTTCAACTTCATGGAGTTCCATCCATCCTTTTTTTAGGTATGAATTGGATACTATTCCTTGAATAATTGCCGCATAAATAATTGATGCAAGTGGTAAAAATAGAATCAGTCCAGGCCCACCGGTGGCAATTGTCATAGGCACGACGATGACAAGCCAGATAAAGACGTGCCCCCATAACCCCTTGATTGCCAAGTACAGCACACCAAAGAAAAATACTGCTATCGAAGCACCGGAATCTACTTCTTCCCTATGCTTATTCGCTGGATTTTCAAAAATACGTGCCATTCGTCCCCCTCTCGTCATTACGTCATTTACACGATCTGTTTCATCCTATTCAATCATTTTTCGTCCCATCAACCTGTTACTTATAAAAAATATTCCTTTTAACAACGCCTCTTATATTTATGAGCGATTTAAATTAAATCTAAGCTTATGATTTTCGCTTGCTCTGGAGCCAGAATAAAGGCTAACGAATTTCGCGTCTGAATTATCCTCATATTGTTTTGCTTTGGGTCAAACTACCGGGAAGCACTGCTAATCTAACCATTCCTTTTGCTCGCGCAATGCCTGATTCAGCGCCTTGATAGCCTGCCGCAGCTTCGCCGATTCGCCGCCGATATAGGCATTACCGGAAACCTTGGCCTTACCCTCTGCGCTTTTTGGCCCGGTGGATTGTTCCCACGGTTTCCAGCGCCGGATCGCTTCCGCCTGCCGTTTTCTTTGCTCCGGTGTCCAGGTGCGTGAGCTCATGGCTTTGATCCTCTAATAGTTCGTTTTGCTGAATTTGTTTTTCTTCCGCGTGCGCGTGCGTATCGCTCCGATAATCCGCGCCGTTGTTCACCTGCTGCGGCCCGTTACTGATATTGGCCTGCTTCACGAAAGCCACATGCCGGGGATACTTCACTTCAGCCAGCGTTTCCAGTGTTGCCCGGCATTGTGCCTGCGCCTTCAATGCCAGCCGCATATAAGTTTCACACGCGCCCATATGCTGCCCCATATTCAGCGCCGCACGCTTTGCCAGCCCGTTGAAGATCGCATCCAGCGCCACCGCCTGCGCCGTCAGTCTGGCCTCCACTTCGGCCAGGTCGCCGCGCTGTATCTTTTCGGATTTCTCCCGCAAGACTGCCACTGATTCGCCTATGCCGAGTTCACCGAAAAACGATTGCGCAAACACTCGCGCTGTATCCGCGCTGCCAACAAATGCCGATAGCCCCGCTTCCGCCAATAGCCGATCCCGGCTTTTGCCGGGTTCCTCTGTCACTGGCAAAATATTTGCCGTGCTGGCCGGTGTGCTGCTTTTCGCTGCTGCTTTCTTGGTCATGCCGCTGCCTCCAATCTGCCATTAAATCCGCCGCATCGGTGCAGGATCACCGTTACCAGATCGCTGGGTATATCCGGCCCGGTTTGCTGGCGCATGTGCCATTGAGTACACCGCCAGACTTTAGCGCCGCCGTGCAGGTGCGAGCATTCGATGCACAAATGCCGGTCATCTTGTTCCAGGTCGCGCCGTTCCAGTTTGAAGGCCATCAGCGCCGCATCATCCTCACTCAATCCGGCCCGATGAAGCCGATCCCGCCGATCAAGAAAAGGATCAATCTGCACTATCGTTTTTTCTTTTGGCGGGTTTGCTACTGCTATTTTCGCTATTGTTGCTATTGTTGGCGCTCCCTCCCTGTCAGGAATAGCATGAATAGCAGGAATAGCAGTAGCAAGCCCCTCTAGCCAATTGCCTTGCACAATATCGGCCAGGTTCATGGTCGCACCTCCAGCAGCGCCGGATTGATGACGATCATCTTCTTCTTGCCATCAGTGTGAAGCCTCGCCCGGTTGCGTTCCTCTAGCTGACTTACCGATGCCATCAAGCTGGATTTGTCACGCAATGGACTGTATTGCATGGCGGTTTGTGTCGATACCTCGCCGCATCCCTCCCGCCTGCAATGCTGGATCATCCAGCGTTCAAGCCGTTCAGCGTTCATCAATTCCACCGGCAAGGCAAACTGTCCAAGGAATCGCCGCGCCTCGTGCAGATACCATGCCGCCACCTGTGCGCCGCGCTTCATTGCATCAGCAGTAATTGGCCCGGCTCCCTGCTCGAACACATGAAACAGCGCCGCAAGCCGCGCCGCATTGTCTGCTGATTTGCTCGCCACATCCTTTACCGCTTCAAGATCGCCGTCCGGTGCTAACTGCGCTTCAATAGCATTCAGGTATTGAACCCAGATAGCGTGCGCCTGCTCAGACAGCGCCAGCGTGACGGTCGTCAGACGGCCATCTTCATCAATGCTCAATGGGGAATCAAGCAAGGCCCGGATGCGCTGGTTAAATGCGCCTACGCACTGCCAGTCTGGTGCTTGCGTATAAAACCTTGTCCCCATTGTCGAAGTCGGCCAGGCAATCAGGAAACGCGCCAGAAACCCGGTGCCACGCGCCAGCCCTTTGGTCTTGTCGAAGAATGCGCGCAAGGTCGCTTCCTGCACCTGCAACCCCATTGTCAGCCGTGCGCCCTCGATGCGGTAACTCTCGCTGGTGCGCCTGCCGATCTTCATCCCGCCGCCATCCCACAAGACATTGAGCAAGGCCAGATTGCGTGTAACGGAATCGCCGCCCATGCCGTGACTGCCGAACACAATCCCCGCCTCGCTGGATAGCACGCCAGCCGAAGGCCATTCGCGCATCAGCGCCCATCCTAGATTTTCCGGGGTATCGTCGCCACGGATCAGGCAGGGAACCCGGACAGGTTCCGGCTTGTCGCCTTCAAGGTCGCGCAAGGCTTTTTTCAGTGCGCCGGTATCCTTGCCGTCTTTCGCCGCCCGCTTGATCGCCTCCTTGATTCCGGCCTTTTCACTCTCCCATGCTTCCAGGTCGGCCCGGTACTGTTGCACCAGCGACTTGAGCAATTCTTCCTGCTCGCGCTGCCAGCTTTCTAGCCCTTGCCTGAAATAGCCGTCACAAGATGACTTGCGCTCTCCCGAATCGGCAATGCTCAGCAGGTACAGGGAACACACGCCCGTCAGCCCCGGCGCTCTCTGCACGTCATACAAGCCTTGCAGCGCTACCGATACCGCCGATAGTGCCGAACCCGCCGCCAGTGCAACAGGCGCTTGCACAAAGCTGATTACCTCTTGCACGGCTTCACGGATGATTGCCGGAAGTGCGGCCACTGGATAATCAAGCGATTCAATGAATGCGCCCAGCGGTTCCGGTTCCGGCCAGGCTTCCGGTGCTGGGGATCGCGCCGCCTCGATACAGTCCCTCACGGCTTCCGCGCCGAATTTCTGGTGCAGGTCGTTGAAATCGGTTTGAGCGTCGATCATGCCGCCCTCCCGAAGTCAGGCACGGCCACCACGCCGCCGACAGCCCGCGCTGCTTGCCTGGCCTTGCTCAAGCCCGGATTGCCTGCGGTCGCATAGTCATCATCCGCTGCAATGATGATCGGCAGTTTCGGATATTTGGCGCGCAATGCCACTGCCACGGCTTGCAGGTTGCCGGCATTGAAGGCCACCGCCACGGCGTGCCCGGTGCATTCATGAATGCTCGCGCCGGTTGCAAAGCCTTCACAAACGATCAGCCGCCCGGCAGGTTTGCCAATGCTGAAATAACAGCCGCTTACCCGCCCACCGAGCAAGAACAACTTGCCACCGTCCGGCCCGATAGTTTGCACGCTGTGTAAGGTGCCGTCAGTGTCGCGCATGGGGATCACCAGCCGTTCCCCGTCCGAGCGTGCGCCGTGCGGTTTGATTCCCTTGGTGGTCAGATAGGGGTGCTGGGTTGCCGGTGCTGCCTGCACCAGTCGCGCCGCCGTTTCCCGTGCCTGCGCCTGATTGCTCTCTTTTTCGGCTTCGCGCTGGCGCTTCATGCCCTCGATGCGTTCCCGCATGGCTTGGCGCTCGCTGGCGCTCATATCGCGGTCAGACTTCGCGCACCAGGTGGAAGTTAATCCGCTACGCCAGCAGCCGAATGCACCAGCCGGAATGCCATCACCATGCAGCATATAAAAGCCTGCTGAATCGCCACGCTTGCCGTTCGTGCTGAATCGGTGAATGCTGCCGTCATCAATAATTTCCGCTGGCGCTGGAAGTCCCGCCGCTTCAATCGCTTGCCGGAATTGGTCGATATGGTTACTCATGCCAGCCCCCTAAAAAAGGTTGCCAGCACTTGCGCCAGGCGGATGAAAACCGACTTGCAGCGGGTGCAAAATGATATGATCTTGCTTGTGTGTTTGGTGTCCGCCGTGTTGGTGTCAAAGCCCCCGGCGGATTCTTTTTTGCGGGTCATTGGTCGGCACCTCCTGCACGCTGTGCAATGAAGGCTTCTACCTCTGCCGCATCCCATACCGTAACGGAATCGCCCAGCTTGAACGGCTTGGGAAATTTCCCTTCCCGTACCCAGCGCCAGATCGTTGCAGGACTTACCGGCAACAATCCAATCTTTGCGGGTTCTTCATTCTTTCCCGGCGTGCTCGCCAGATCGTTAAGACGAAAAAGTTTCTGTGACATTGCATACCCCTAAAAAATACGCCGTAGCGCGTAGGGGTAAATGTCTAATTTCTGGAATAAGAATAGGGGTAACTGCCCCAATCAAATAGGCAACTGCCCATAACACCCTTATTTCATGCGGGTTTCCAGCGCATCGGGAATTTTCTTTAAATGGTTCTCAATGGTGGATTCGCCAATATTCAGCCCCATACGTTCCGCCATGTCTCGAATCAATCCGGCAGTTTTTGCGTGTCTTGTGTAATTCAACTTGGCTTCTTCGCAAAGTACGGCAATGATTGACAGTAGGGTGTTTCTCTCTCTTGTCCTGAGAGGGCGGTTATCTAAATCTTCTTGACGGCCTTGACGGGTTAATGCTTCAGTCACCACTTCAGGGGAAAATCCTTGCTTCAGAAGCGTGTTCTGCAAAAAAAGGTTTTCGTATCTCTGCTGCAAAAACTCCTTACTATCCAGTCCTTTTTTAAGCCCCCTATACTCGGCATTGAAGTAAGGTGCTTCAAATTCCTTTCTCATTTCGCAGGCGTTTTCATAAGCGTGACTGATGATGTTACCTTCTCCATCATCGTAATCATTGCATACATCTCCAGGGTAAAACCCGCGCGGCTCAAGCCACTCATAAAAATCAGACGTTAGTATCCAAGTTTCTACAGGATCAATTACGCCATCTAACCCAACTTTCAAAAATACTGGCTTGAGCTGGCCTTTGTCGATGGAAACTATTAGCGCATTCACCATTTCTTCGACGCTAGCCGCCAAATTCTCGGTTGGTTCGAGAAACACAAACGCATGAGGGTCTATTTGATCTTCATATTTATTTCCGTTTGGCGATGTCTTTTCAATGGTCTGGAAAAAAGGCGCAATCTCTTCCTCGTTAAAATGACCTCCACCGTCTTCATAGTCCAGCCATGCACAAATGGCGGCGACCTTCAAGCGTATTACTCCGCCCCCTTCGTTGCTACTAAATATTGTTTGGAATGGATAATCCATAGCATCCCCCTAGTGTCCTGAGTTTGAAATTCGTTGAATTATTTTGCCTGTTCGCTGTCCCAGTTTTATTGTTTTCGACAGTGAGGATGATATGGCAGGCAGACCGAAAGCGGCGTTGGTGTTGAGCGCAGAAGAACAAGAACAATTGCATGCTTGGGCACGCCGACGCAAGACGGCGCAAGCATTGGCTCTGCGTTCGCGCATCGTGCTGGAATGTGCCGACGGAGCGGAGAACAAGGCGGTCGCCGCCAAACTTGCAGTGACGGGGCAGACGGTATCGAAATGGCGCGGGCGCTTTGTGCAAATGAGATTGGATGGTTTGCTGGACGCCCCCCGCTCGGGCGCGCCGCGCACGATCGATGATGCGCGCGTCGATGCCGTGATCGCCAAGACGCTGGAAGAGAAACCGTCGAACGCCACGCACTGGAGTACGCGCACCATGGCACGCGAAGCTAAGCTGTCGCAAACGGCGGTCAGCCGTATCTGGCGCGCATTTGGCTTGCAACCGCATCGTCAGGAAACCTTCAAGCTATCCACCGATCCGCTGTTTGTCGAGAAGACCCGCGACATCGTGGGGCTGTACATCGATCCGCCGGTCAAGGCGATGGTGCTGTGCGTCGATGAGAAGAGCCAGATTCAGGCGTTGGATCGGACCCAGCCAATCTTGCCGCTGGCTCCTGGCGTTGCAGAACGGCGCACCCATGACTACCAACGTCATGGCACGACGACCTTGTTTGCCGCGCTCGACATTGCCACGGGCGAAGTCATCGGGCAGTTGCACCGGCGGCATCGCAGCAGTGAATTTCTGAAATTCTTACGCACGATCGAAGCCTCCGTTCCGAGCGATTTGGACATTCATTTGGTGATGGATAACTATGGTACGCACAAGACACCAACCATCCGCAATTGGTTCGCCCGTCATCCGCGCTTCCACGTACATTTCACGCCGACCTCTGCTTCGTGGCTCAACCAGGTCGAGCGCTGGTTCGCCACGCTGACCGAAAAACAAATTCGCCGCGGAACCCATCGTTCGACCCGTCAATTGGAAGACGCCATTCGCGATTACCTCAAACTCAATAACGCCGCCCCCAAGCCGTTTGTCTGGACCAAGTCCGCTGATGACATCATGGCCAGTATTGAACGATTTTGTCTGCGAATTTCAAACTCATGACACTAGATGCCCCTGTAATAAGGTGCCAGTCCAGCCCGTCAGGGAAACGGGTTTTCGGGGATCAGCCTAGGACTGGCGTTGAAAGTTTAACTTGTTGCGCGTAGCGGCACCACGTCCGCCCCCTTGCGCAGCTTGTCCAGGTAATCCGCCCATCGCTGCATCATTTCCCGCCGTGCTGGCAGGTGCGCCGTGCGATTGTATGCGCGTCCGTTCGGGTCTTTCACCGCGTGCGCCAGTTGGTGCTCGATCAGGTCAACCCGTTCACCCATCACTTCATCCATGATCGTGCGAGCCATCGCCCGGAACCCGTGGGCGGTCATTACCTCTTTGCTGTACCCCATGCCCCGCAATGCCGCGTTAATCGTGTTTTCACTCATGCAGCGTTCGCCGGTGCGGATACTGGGGAAAACATATTTCCCGTGTCCGGTCAGGGGATGAATGCCCCGCAGGATTTCCACCGCCTGCGCCGATAGCGGCACCAGATGATCAACTTTCATTTTCATTTTTCGGCCAGGTATACGCCACTCCGCCGCATCAAGATCAATTTCCGCCCATTCTGCGGAACGTAGCTCTCCAGGCCGCACAAACACGAGCGGAGACAACTTCAGCGCTGCTGCTGCGTAAGGATGCCCCGTATATGCATATATGGAGCGCATCAACTCACCCACCGGTTTCGGCTCCGTAATCGCTGCATAGTTGACCTTTACAACGGCTGACAAAGCACCCTTAAGGTCTGCCGTCACATCACGCTCAGCCATCCCCGTCGCAACCGCGTATCGGAAAACCTGTCCGCATAACTGTTTCACCCGGTGCGCCGATTCAACCGCACCGCGCGCCTCCATCTTTTGTACCGTCACCAGCACATCACGTGGCCCGATGGCGGAAATAGGCTTTTTGCCAATGGATGGAAAAACATCTTTTTCCAGCCAGGTTGTCACTTTCTCTTGCGTGCTGGCCGCACGATCTGCCGCCGTTTTTTTCAACCACTGACACGCCACCATTTCAAAGGTATGGGTCGCGGCAAATGCCTTGGCTTGCTTTTCGTCACGCTTCGCCTGGCCAGCGTCGATTCCCTCCGCCAGCTTTTCCCGCGCCGCATCCCGTCGTTTTCTGGCCTTGGCAAGGGAGACCGCCGGATACACGCCCAGCGCCAGCGTTTTTTGCTTACCGGCAAATCGGTAGTTCATACGCCAATACTTGCCGCCGGCATTCACCAGCAAATAAAGCCCAGCCCCATCGGTGTGCTTGTCGCCTGCCGGCACGCCGCTGTGCTTGACCTGCCGGATAAAGGTATCTGTCAGTGCCATTCTGCCCCCAGCTGTTGGTACTTTATTTTCAGCACTTCAGAAAGTACCAACAAAAATACCATCAAAGTGTTGGTATCTCATGCTACCGCATGAACCGTCGCGAGACAATAAAAAACCCGCAAGGCCAGTAACCATGCGGGTATCAGAGACTTCTTGATACGGTGTAAAACGGGGTCTTGGTGCCTGAGACCGGAATCGAACCGGTACGCCCCCTCTCGGGTAAGCGGCGGATTTTAAGTCCGCTGTGTCTACCAATTTCACCACTCAGGCGCTGGAACGATATACAAGCAAAAAAGCGCCTGCGGCGCTTTTTGGATATGCCTGGAAAACCGGGGGCGGGATCGGAGTTGAACCAGCGCCCACGCTTCAGCAGGCATCTCGATCATTTCAAATCAAGCACTTACGTCTTGACCACTCTGTTGATCACACGTCAGCGTTAAAACAGTGTTAAAGCAGCCAGTACTGTACCATAAAATGGCGTAAAACCATTTGCACACTATGCAATGCCTGCCAAAGCACCAACAAGCATGCAATCTTAACATCTGGCGATTTCTTGCCAATCCCTCCCCCCGTGACTGGCGCTCTGCACACATCTAGCGTGCGACCAAGATTGCCGGATCGAAAAAATTCCTATAAAAAATTTTTTGCGGAACTATTTCCCAAAGAAAACTAACTAACCGTGACATAAGTTTCGCGGAGGAAAACTTTCATCGCTGCATCAAAAGCCAATGTCATGTCCATTGCGTCAACTACCCGCTGTTTGAATCCTTAGGGTAGTGCATGCATCAAGACAATACCGCCAGGTTTCAGCCGTCGCGCACATTGCATCCCGGGACTTAATTTTTCCATTTCCGTCGCTATCGCAGATAGCGAATGACTGCCGTTCCCTGCCAGAACGATAGCTTTTTTCAAACTTCAAAAGGCCGAATTACTATGCCAATGTTAAGCAAACAACCCGTTTCATTCAAGCTTCGAAGCTCCCATGCAATTCTGTTATCCGCCGCATTTGGCCTGGCACCATTCGCAATGGCCCAGACCGCACCGCAGATAACGAACGATGCAGCCAATGTCAATTATCAGATTCCCTACAGCGGCACGCCGACGTGGGTGCGCGTTTACATCGATAACGACCGCAATGCGACAACCGGCTATAAAGGCTACAACATCGGCGCCAGCCACCTGATCGAGAACGGCAACCTGTACCGCTACTCCGGCAGCAACGGCGCCTGGGGCTGGACTTTTGTGAAGCAAGTCAGCTCCACCACCAGCAATGGCGTGGCTAAAGTCACTGTTGCCCGTGCAGACATCGGCTCGCCGAGTGCAATTGATGCGGTAACGCAAACTGATCCCCCATTGAATACGTCAGCCAAACTGACGAAAACAATGACCGTCGACGCACCTTCAGAAACAGTGCAAACGACGACCGACACGGTGAATGTCAATTATCAGATTCCCTACAGCGGCACGCCGACGTGGGTGCGCGTCTTCATCGATAACGACCGCAATGCGACAACCGGCTATAAAGCCTACAACATCGGCGCCAGCCACATGGTCGAGAACGGCAACCTGTACCGCTACTCCGGCCGCAACGGCGCCTGGGGCTGGGCTTTTGTGAAAAAAGTCAGCTCCACCACCAGCAATGGCGTGGCTAAAGTCACTGTTGCCCGTGCAGATATCGGCTCGCCGAGTGCAATTGATTCTGTCACGCAAACCGATGCTCCGCTGAATACTTCGGCCAAGCAGACCCAATCCTTCGTCAATGCGCCGGCAGTGCCCGTAACTTCGACCACCAGCGCACCGACCACATCGACCACCAAGGCGGCGACCACCACCACCAAGGCGCCAACGACCACCACCCAGGCTGCGACAACCACCACCAGGGCGCCAACGACCACCACCCAGGCTGCGACCACCACCACCAAGGCGCCAACCACGACTACGGTCGCGACGACGACAACGACCACTGCGCCAGCGCCAACCGGTCCGACGTATTACATTTCACCGACCGGCAACGACGGCAATGCCGGCAGCATGTCGGCGCCGTGGCGCACCATCCAGAAAGCAGCCAACACGCTATCCGCCGGCGACACCGCTGTTCTGATGGATGGTACTTACGAAGAAGGCGAGATTGTTTTCAAACGTTCCGGCACCCCCAGCCAGCCCATCACCTTCAAGGCGCAGAACAAGTGGAAAGCGGTCAACAGTTCCAAATCGGGCTGCCAACCTGCATTCAGCATCTACGCCAGCTACATCAAGGTGAAAGACGTTCGCTTCACGATGTCGCCCAACAATGCGCAATGCGGCACTTATAGCTCAGCCAGCGTCGCTATCCGGGCCTGGAATTCAGTCCTCGCATCCCCCTCGAATCCGACGACAGGTTACGTGGGCTTCCAGGCTGACGGCGTCAAGGTTGAAGTCGGCCTGAAACGGGACTTGGCGATCAAGTCCAACCAGGACTTCACCGTCATCGAGAATTCCGAGTCCGATAGCATGCTTGAGCTCTTTGGCAGCAAGGATTCCATCGTCCGCAACAATCTGGTGACCGGACAGGACAAGTTTGGCATTTCCATCCTGGCAAAAGGCGGCGTGCGTAATGCGCAAATCTACAACAACGTCGTGCGCAATAAAGCCAATGACGGTTACGCCATCTATCTGGGTGGGTATTCCTGCGATGCCTGTTTCTTTGACAAAAACACCAAAATCGAAGCCTACAACTCCGTGGCCTATAACAATGTGGTCATCAATGACGGCGGCGGCAGGATGAAGGGGCTGATCTTCGCCGGCGCCAAGGACAGTGCCTTCTACAACAACATGGTGATCGGCGGCGAGCTGTCGATGCTGCTGGGTGGCCATAACACCGGCATCCAGGCATCGAACACCAATCCGAAGTTCGAGAACAACATTGTCATCTGCAAGAATAACGCTGCCGCTATGACCGGCGTCTACGAAGGAAATCTGACAGTCGATAGCAACAACTTCTACCAGTGCTCCGGTGTTCCCGCCCAGGCCAATGCCATCGTCGGCGACCCGCTGTTCGTCAACCAGACATCGGACTGGAACCTGCAGCCGAACAGCCCGGCACGAAACAGGGGCGCGGCCACATCGATCACCGGCTATGACGGCAAGCCTATCGATGTCTCCCGCGACAAGAACGGCGTCGTCCGCTCTGCTCCCTGGGATCTGGGTATCTACAACTACTAAGACCTTTGGCAAATGAGACCGGGGGAAGAACTTGGTTAAATGCTTTCGTTGATAAAGTGAATGCATTCCCCCGAGTCTTCCCCTAACTGTGTTTGGCGATTCCAGCTTGCCCCCAATTTATTGCAAAAACTGAAAACCTCTTTCGGTTTGAACACCTCGGAAGGATAAACTTCGAGCCAGTCAAACCAGTCGTGCCAGGCACTTACACTGAATACTTGCGCTGGACGATCATCGCCATCCTCGTATGTCGGCTCATCCAGGCAATGAGCCCCTTCAATGGCAGTCGCCGGTATAGTGCAGCCACACCTCCATCCGCCCTCTTTAGATAGTAATGCATCGGCCACTCGCAGTTGCCGAAAACCTCCATAGATACGTCACGATAGAATGATTGTGGCTTGTAGCATAGGCCGGTCGCACAGTACCGTTCATTCAGTGCAGTCACCTTGCGCCAATCCAGGCCTCCCTGGTGTTCGTTACGGATGCCAAAAAATGCCCATAATGCCAGCCACCATCGTGGCTGCTTCGGCCATAGCAAGTTTACGAGCGGCACGTAGATGTGCGGTTCTAATGGCAAATACCACTTTCCTGGATAAAAGTGCAGTGAAATGCCATTAGGTTTTAGCACCCGCTTAATCTCGTAGAACAATTCGCGCTGATTCTGTGCGTGCTCAAGCACGCTGGTGCTAACGACAAGATCGAATGAAGCGTCGCCAAATGGAAGCTTGTACGGAGAACGTTGGATCGGTCTCAGTCTAGGTCTGTCCCCTTCCCAATAAGGATCAACATCGCATCCATAGGCGTTGACACCAGATTCGCAAAGATAGTCAACGAGGGCGCCGCGACCGCAGCCGAAATCAAGGACCGTGGACTTCAAAGGGTCAAGTCCGGCAAAGTCACGAAGCGAATCATGAACCAAAGTAACTGTATCGCAAGTAATAGACATATCAACCTCCTTGAATGATCTATTGTTAACTGCGTCTACAAAGCGTTAGCATCAGTGGAACAACGTTACACAGCGGCAGACACAGCGAATCGATAAACTTGGAAAAACGTGGAGTGGGTGTGCGTGTTCTTATGGCACTTGCTGGATACATGCATATGTCGTATACGCAAAAATATTTAAATTTTCGGATATCAATTATTAAAGCTGAGACAGATTCAATACGATCAAATGAAAGATTTTAGGTCTATCACAACAAGTCCAGGATTTCTCCCATTTAGCCCGGTTTCTCTTTGAATACGCAAATAAAAATGATATGCCGGAGATAAAATCCTATATAAAAAATTTATTTTTTTAAGTTTTTGTTTTAACCCAGTTGACTGAAGCTCTGAAAATGACTGATTTTCCCACTCATATAGATAGTCGCTTTGCTGAACTTCCGCATGAGAAAATTCATCATTCTTTAATACAGTCCGCACCAATACATATAGTGCTGTTGAAGAAAATACGTTTACGCGCTCACCATTTTTAGGCTCTTTGACTTGATACCATTTTTGGGTGTCTGATAAGTCCGCTATAAAAACTTCCGTCTCCTCGTAGCCATTTTTCTTGGAATAAAGCGAAAAAAATAGCTCGGGGGAAAACTGCCAAAATCCGTGCCCGCAAAAGTTGTTCGCTGGCAGCATATGCAATATTTGTCCCCCAGGTTTACAAAACTTAGAACAATTTCTAAAGGCTTGAGGAGCATTGTAAATATGTTCCAAACAGCCACCGTCAATTACCGTGTCATACTTTTCATGCAAGCTCATCGGCAATGGTTCATTCATATCGTGGATATGAGTCGCATTTTCGTAAGCAGAATTGTCTATTGAGTTGACAACAGTGGCCCCAAAATATTCAGTAAGTAGTTCTTCACAATATATTTGATTTTTATACGACGGCTCTGCATCGACCAACTTTTTAACTAGGCGCTCTTTCACATGAAGGCCTTGCCGCCCTATGGTTATAGTGTTACCAAACAACTTTTTCTTTTTTGCATGCATCAGCAAGTTTAATCCGTGAACATCTATGCCCATTGTCGTTCTCACTTATGCTTGTTCGTGGGGTATGATTTTACTGAACGCATCTCCTGTGTCATGGCGAATTTAGCGTCATTTGATTTGTTTCAATAATTCGGATGATGCAATAAAGACATGCAAGGCACGCCATTCAGAACGCAAACATTCCGTAAGCCGCGAGTCCGCCAGCGACACTTTGCCAGTCGTTGTTGACTCCCAGAGCGTAGCGCATCAAACAATGCGGCTACGTGTCTGGTTTGCCTGCCCTCAGCTTCGTTTCGCTCCAACAGAATGGGGAGAACCGGATTAATTCTTGCGTTGAAAGACAAATTCATTGCAACCGAGTCGTCCGCCAACTGTTTTCAGTGCTTCCAGCGTGTATCCAAGTTTCCGGTAAAAACTGAAGATCTCCTCTGGTTTCGATACCTCGAAAGGATAACCACCAAGCCAGTCAAACATATCGTGCCAGGTACTCATGCCTCGTGGATTTTTTCTTCTTTGGATTTTTTTTAAAACCACGCTGGGAAGCGTAGGATAAATTAAATGCAAAAACACAATAAACGGTCTTGCCAAAATGTTCTTGTTATAGAGCTTTTTAACAAACCGCCAATAGCGACTGGCAAATGGCTGATAGTTATAAAGTGCAATAAACAGCTTTCCATTTTCCGCCACATTCAAATCGACGTTGGCAAGCGCGGTCCACATTGCCCCTGTATGATGTAACACGCCCCAAGAATAAACTACATCAAACTTTCCAAGTCGTTGCAAATACTGCGCATCCAATATCGAACCTTCTTCAACAACCCAGTTGGCATCGGTCGAAAAAAATCTGTTTTTTAACTCCATGGTACAGGCTACAGATTGAGGATCGTAATCAAAACTGACAACAGTTGCCCCCAGCCTTCGAGCTGCAAGCGAGAACAGGCCGCTGCCGCTGCCAATATCTAAAAAAGATTTTCCTGCAAGACTTTCAACCGCGAGCATTTTCTTTAGGCTATTTTCCGCTTCTGCGATTCGTTCATCATCAAGTACTGACAAAAATCGCGCCCAATTATCTCCAAATGCAAAGCGTTCCCCTCTGCTAATTTCTGCACCATGAGATATTGTCTCGTTAGACGCTTGCGTCATAATATTTTTCATAATCTTTTCTCCAAGCTTATTCCCACGATGAATGCAAATATCAATACTAATTCCTCATGAACCATTTCATTAAAACATCAATAGCAAATTCAGCCAGCAGAAAATTTAAGGATCCGATTTATTGAATTTCAGTAAATAATTCATTCGTTTTTTTCCTGCGGAAGTAAGCAGGCAACTTCGATAGATCTGTCAGTCCGGCAAGTTTTTCGCTCACAAAAACCGTTCCAGGCGAAGTAGAAAATGAAGGATTGGAAATAATTCGTCCTGCAAGACTTCCGGTCACGCTACCATCCAGCGAAATCCGATCCCATATCCGCGCAGTTTTCGGCTGCACACCGTTACTTTCATGGTCGAATAAAAACAGGTTTTGCTTAGAATGCACATTGGTCGCATTGACCGTAGCATCAATGTCGCGCATATAACCATCCACTTCCGGGCCCTGATGATAAAAATGCACATAGCAGCCATAGATCCCCGCACCGGAAGCATTTACCTTGACCTGCACATTTTCGACATTGCCGCTATCTGACCCGTCACAAACCAGCGCAATTAAGCCATTGCTGCCAGGCCAGTTTTCTGTACTGGAGGCCGTCACCTTGATATCGGCATTTTTCATCGCATAGGCAATGAAAGCACGCCGCACATTATGGCAATTCAAATCAACTTGAACTTGCTCGCTGATGAAACTGGCTCCCACGCCATAGTATGCATATCGGACTTTCCCGTGGATATTGACGTCGGCCAAAAATTGCCTGGTCGCCGCGTTATTATTCGTGCCGAACAATCCCAGAACCCTTTCCGCATGACAGTCAACCATCCTGAATCCTCTACTTGCTTTACTGGATTGAATGCCAACACAGTACATGCCTTTCCAATTTATCCAAGGCGTAAAGCCCGGGTCGGCGAAACCTGCACCGGCAATGGTAATGTTATTGAAATTTAAAAAATAAAACATGTGCGGCATCACACTGGCTGTCGTCGTCGCCTTGAAAGTGGCGCCGTATGCCGAGATGGCTACATTACTTAAATCTTTGACGAGATTGATATAGGTGCTGGTTGCATAACTGCCGAAGTCATACAGGCCTGCAGGCACCAGCAGGATGCCGCCACCGTTCTTTCTCAGGGCAGAAAAGGCCTGGCTGAAGGCTTCTCTCAAGACCGACGGACTGGCGCCGGGCACGCCCCCATATGCAGCCAGGCTGACACTGTAAGCAGGCACCACAGCTCCGCCGATGCCGCCGACTTCACCACCAATACTTTTCTCAATATTCGGCTCGTGTCGCGAACTCCGGCAAGACAACTGTAGCAACCCAGAAGTCCCGGCCGCAATCCCGCCCAGCAACAATTTACGCCGTCGGATATCGTACCCAGTTTCCACAATCTGCTTCACCGCTATCACCTCCTTTCAGGATCGATGGCACGTCACACATGTGAAATTCATTACTCAGGCGTTGCCCTTTTGCTGCATGCGATAAGTCATCAAACGCTCGACAAGAATCCTGCCGAGTTCAGTGCAGGGTTTTTCAATCACATGATAGGCAATACAGGAAAGCCCGATCGTCCCGGTAAAAAAGACCAGCCATGGAATGACCGGTGGCATATCCTTGAAATAATGGAAGGAAAAATCGATCATGGGCCCATGCACCAGGTAAATTCCAAAGGAGTAGCGGGCTATCACCCGCCCTGCCCTTTGCAGCCAGACAAACTCGATTTCCCGGCATCTGGGAATAATCAAGCCCAAGGCAAGGCAGATCGGCCAGGAAAGAAGCGTTGCGCTCGCGCCGCGAGCAACCATCCATGGATAGAGAACTGCCGTGGCAGCGACCAGCAGGAACAACATCGCCGGCCAATAATCGCGCGCAGATCTTCGCAGACTGAACGCCAGCACGCCCGGCAGGAAACAGGGGAAGAACTTCACAAGTTCGACATTCCATCCCAGCATCCAGAACGCGAGCACCAGCACCACCGCGGCAAACCAGACCGCGCCGACGAGATAGGGCGCGCGCTTGCCTTGATAGCTGACCAGCATGTAAAGCGCAGGCAGGAAAAGATACATCTGGAATTCGAACGGCAGACTCCACAGTGCACGGGGAATTGATCCATGTCCCGTGAAATTTTGTATCAACAGAAGATTGCTGAGAATTGCCCGCCCGTTTGGAGGCGTAGCGGAGTAGATCCATGCAAGCGACGACACCACGATGACGGCCACGATACTGAGTGGATAAATGCGAAAAGCGCGGCGGATAAGAAACAGGAATGTGCTGTGGTATCCGTTTTCTTTTGTGGCCTGTCGTTCCAGTGAAAGCATCAGCACCAGACAGGTATGAACGAAAAAAATCAGTACGCCGAGAGTGCCAAGGGTTTGCGTATGATAAATGCCCTCTCCGGACAACGAGTGGCCGAGAAGGAGATGGCTGACAACAACGAAGGTGACCGCAACCGAACGAAGCAGGTCAAGGTTGGAGGAGTCGGCACGCATGGTACTCTATCCGTTATTTTCAGGAAGCTGCCAATTTTCGGAAGTAAAGCAACTCAGGCAAGATTAACTATCCTTTTTCCTGAGATTTTTCCAAAGGTAATAAGAATTCAAGACAAACCGTGCGCCGGATTTATGCTCATGCTTGTGTAGCCATACGTTGAGCCGGCGAACATACCCGACCATTACCGTTTTCGCTGCGCTACCGAAGTTCAGCATCAATTTCCCGTACGAGCGATAGATATCCAGGCGATCCATAACCTGTTGCACTCCCAGCATTCTGCCTTTGTAATCGAAGGGACCACCACCCAGATAAAAGTTCTTGCCGTGCCTGTCGATACTTTCGCAAATCGTCAGGTAAACAGTCAATTTTCCAAGCCCGTACTTTTCATAGGCAAAATCCTGCCCGATCACCGCGCCGAAATAACTCGAACCGATACGGTAATTGATTGAACCCGCACACAAGCGGCCATCGATGAACAAGACGTTAACGAGGCCGCACATCTTTACCAGATTGATGATGCGTTTCTCATCGTGCGAAAAATTGAATGCCTTGCTTGATATCCGCGCCTCGCTTAACTTCAGGATGTCGCGAATGTGCTGCTCATCGATGTCTTCATCGGCATAAAACCGGGACGTAAACGATGGATGATCCCGTGCCACCTTATTCATTTGATACTTGATGGCGGTACGGGTCGATTTCCCGAGTGCTGCCGTATAGGCCTTCGATGTGGCAGGCAATGCAATCACATAGGTGTCGCTTGCATAGCACCTCTGGCTGGGAAAGGAAAATCGGCGCCTGTCGGTTTTTAATGCTTTAAAGCTGATGATATCGGCAGCTGGCACTTTCGCAAATAGTGTGTGTGCAAATCTGTCGATCTCTACTTGATCGATTTCGATCATTTCGTTCAGGACATCAATTTTTCCGTCCCTGAACTGGAATACAAAAATAGCGATTGGGTGATTATTGCGCCAGGCAACGTAGCTACTCAGTTGCTCAGTCGACCTGAAGGCCTTGAAAAACGGCATGGAGGAGTAAAGCATGTCATACAACCGAACCAGTTCTGCTTCTACGAACAATGGAACTTCGTTCATATAGCAAGCGATGGTGATGCCATCAGACTGCTCATCTCCGTCTATCGTGGTCATTTCTGTATCCATTTTCTGCCTTTTCTAAAAAGTTCCGCATATCTGCGCCGGGTCGCAACAGCCGGTAAGTCATCGCGCCTACCCGGCAGATCGGAGAACCCGCAATGTTTGATTTCCGCTTGCAACTCATCGCTGAGCGCGCCGCTGAAATAAATAGCTTTAGTCTTGTGGCAGTCTGTCAGCTCAGACAGTATCTGTTCAATAAAGCGCCGGACCAACTCTTCGTCCTTGACCTGGCGATGCACATACAAATCGAACAGCACGACGGCATTTTCTGAAAACGCCGAAGCGTGACCCGCCAGTTGCTGATTCGAGCCGGCGGGACGTGCGTCAACCCAACAGCACATAAAAAGTTTTTCGTCACTCCTGAAGCTGTACAAATGATTTGACCTTTCCAACCGCTCCGTTGCCATGTTCAGGAACTCCCAGCGTGTGATCGGGGAGCCCGACGGATCAAATCGGACTATGTCCGACAAGCTGTCTTTGGAAATCAAAAGCGGATTTGCGGCAGCGCGAGGTTTGTCGGCGCAGTACCGATACAGACACGGCGGGGAAATCGCCGCGTCACGCAGACGCGCCAGCAAGCCGTGAAATCCGAGTTCCTTGAAACTGCTCAGCTTTCCCATTGCGGCCCACGCATCGGCAGTTCGCAGTCCTGCCTGATGCATCCTGTTCTTTAAAAAGCGCTTTCCGCTCAAGTAGGCTTCTTTTCTCAAACGCGCCTTTACGTCGCCGTAGGCCGTCAGTTCAAACACGACATCGTGCTCGGTAGCAAATTTTTCCTTGTACCCATCGCCTCCCGGCGTCAGGTCAAGCACTGATATCTTTTCCTTGACCACATGCACACCCAGCATGGACAGGAGCAGGGTCCCCGGAGAGTGCGCGGCAAATGAAGGGGCATGGGTACTGATTCCCATGTGCAAAGTGGAATCATTACTTAGCAGCCCCGAATGCGAGGCTGCAATTTCTCCGTCGACCGTCAATATGGTCGTGTGCAACAAACCGCGCTTGTGCAGCTCAAGGTAGAGCAGCTTCTTTGCAGGGTCGCTTGAAAATGGCATGTGACGATAAAGTGTCCCCTGCCGGAAATCGTACTGCGTGCACAGTTCATCAAAAACACGGATGAATTGATCGTGCCTGGTAATGGTTTCAAATTGCACGTCTCCGGATTTTTTTAACCGGCCGAAGTTTCTCCGGTATGTCTTCTTGTTCCGTTGGCTGCTCATTGCGGCTTCATTGATTTTCATGATCGGCCGCGGATGGCTGCGCAAACTGAAAATCCTGGAATACTCGCGGTTGTCGAGTATCCAGTTGAGCGGGATATCAGGCGGCAGGTACTTCAGGCGCAGATCGACACCGGGGAAGTGGTTGCGAATTTTTTTCACAGCGTCGCGGATAAATATATTGCCGGCATCCTTCGCCTCCAGCCAGCCCTGGTATTCAGCCTGCCGCTCACCTGCCCCCACCAGCTGCTTGCCTTCCTTGCAAAAGGCCAGGGTCAGCAGTCCCGTCAATGATTCGTCTTCTGCTTCCGCCAGGATTATCACTGGCAGGAATTGGGTTTGATAGAGCTCGTACCAAGGCGTCACGAAATCCGGATGCTGAAATGCAGTCACCCACGGGCAACGTGCATACAGCTTCTTCCACTTCAACTGAAAGTCGTCGGACCGTACATGGTGTAGTGCCAGATTGCCTGTGTGGAGTGCCAGGTTCATGGAATCTCGCTTAGAAGGAACCACTTTTTCAATATTCTGCAGACACTACCCTTGCCGGAAATGCGTATCAATGTGCGCCTTGCCGGATGTCGAGTTTCGTGAGCCTGCGCCTGCGACCGCAATCTCATCGATCATGTCCAGGTACTTGCGGATCACGATGCTTTCATCAAATTGCGCCGCAACTTTCCGTCTTCCGGCCGCACCAATTTCCATGCGTTTTTCAGGCGAGAGTCGATACATCTGCGTCATTTTCTCCGCCAGGTCAGCCGCGTCCCTGACCTTGCAGAGCAAGCCATTGACCTGGTCTTCCACCACATCATGGCAACCCGCCACATTGGTTGCTATGATGGGGCGCGCCATGGCGGCCGCTTCAAGCAGCGAGCGCGGAACGCCCTCCCGGTACGATGGCAACACGATGCAATCGGCGTCCGCCAAAAATGGACGGACATCGTCGGTCTTGCCCAGGTACTGGATCACGCCGTTCGCTTCCCAGGCGCGAATTTGTTCCAGTGAAATGGCGTTTGCATTTCCCCGGTCTATGGATCCCAGCAATTGAAACTGAGCGTCCGGGATGCGCCGGCGAACAATTCCAGCTGCAGCGGCAAATTCTTCTATGCCCTTGTCCTTCAGCATCCGTGATATCAGCAAGAATCGAAAGCAGCGCCCGCTCATGGAAGCAGGCGCAACCGGAAGGTAATGCGCAACATCGATCCCGGAGCCCGGCAACCGATCGGTCTGTTCTTTCCGGACCAGGCCTGACTGGACGAACAGAGCCAGATCTTCAGCATTCTGGAAGAAAACCCGGTGCGATCGCCGCAAGGAAAATCGATATAGCCGCTTGACCAGAGCGGTCAGGAAGGTCCGGTTGATGAAAGTAGTGCCGAGACCCGCGATGTTATTGATCACTGGAATGCCAAGCGTGTGCGCGGCGATCGACCCATACACATTCGGCTTGATCGTATAACCCAGATATGCCATGGGCCGCTCGGAGCGCAGCACGCGCACATAGCGCATCAGCAAGGAAAGGTCACGACCGGGATGGGTTCCGTTATTGTCCATCGGCATGCGAATGAAGCGGCAACCCAGACTGTTCAGTCGCGGTGCATAGTCATCATCCGGGGTTACCGCCAGCACGTCATAGCCGTGCCGGATCAGCGCCTTGATCAGCCCGGAACGAAAGTTGACGATGTTCCATGCGGTGTTGACCGAGATGACGATTTTCCGGTTCATCATTGCGTCACCCCCACGCTTTGCTTGGCTGCAAAACTGCCGGGTTGTCTTCATGGCGATTCAGTTCGCCGGATTGGTGCTCAAACCAGGACTGAAACATCAGCACGTCCCACAGGTGATACTGCCAGTTGCGCCGGCCGGAAAGATGTTCCTCCCATTTGTTCCGGATCTGCACAGGCTTGAAATACCCTTCGCGTCGCAACCGGGATTCGTCGAGCAAGGCTTCGGCCCACTCCCGCAAGGGCCCGCGCAACCAGTCGCCGATCGGCACACCGAAACCCATTTTTGGACGTTCGATCAAGGCCTTGGGAACATGCCGGTACAGCACTTGCCGCAGCGCCCATTTGGTGGTGCCGTCGCGCAGCTTGTATGACTGCGGCAAGCGCCAGGCGAACTCGACGACGCGGTGATCCAGAAACGGCACCCGCGTCTCCAGCGATACGCTCATGGCCGCACGATCCACTTTGGCCAGGATGTCGTCCGGCAGATAAGTCAGCAGATCGAGCGCCATCATGCGCTGGATGCCGTCCAGGCTCGATAGCGAAGGTGCGTTGGCGGTCAACAAGGTGGCTGGTTCGGTCGCACCGATCACGACATCAGCCGGATCGTCCCAATGCGATACCAGGCCAAGGTAAAGCGCGTCGAGCGATGCGCTGGCCATCACTCCCGCGCCCTTGTGCAGCTTGTCGCCGGGATTGGCGAATTGCAGCGATTGCGGCATGAACCGGGCGACGGCGCCTGCCATCCTGTTCCAGGTTTGTGTCGACACGCCGGTCAAGCCGCGTGCTGCCAGTTTGCGCAAAGACAGCGGTGCGGCGCTCATCATGGTCCAGAGCCGGGCCGCGAACTGGTAGCGGTTGTATCCGCAAAACAGTTCATCGCCCGCGTCGCCCGACAGCGATACCGTCACATGCTGTCTCGCCAGCTGCGACACCAACAGGGTCGGCAATTGGGACGAGTCGGAGAACGGTTCGTCATACACCATCGGCAGGCACGGAATGACATCCATCGCCTGCCTGGCCGTAACATACCATTCGGTATGGTCTGTGCCCAGATGGCGGGCGACCGCCTTGGCATGCTGTGCCTCGTCATAGCCTTCTTCATGGAATCCGATCGAGAAGGTTTTGACCGGGCGCGAGGACTGCGCCTGCATCTGCGCCACCACAGTAGAGGAATCCACCCCGCCCGACAGGAAGGCGCCCAGCGGCACATCGGCCATCATTTGGCTGCGTACTGCATCCTTGAGCAAAATCTCCAGTTCATCGACGGCCGCCTCCGGCGTCCCGACGAAAGGATCATGCACGCCTGCTACCGCCTGTTGCGCGCCTGACCAGTATGTGGATACCGTCACCTCACGACGCTGGCTCGATACGGTCATCATGCTCCCCGGCGGCAATTTGGCGATTCCCTCATAGATCGAATACGGCGCCGGTATGTAGTTGTGGCGCAACTGCAGGCAGAGCGCCCCCCGGCTCACGACATTTTCGAAAGCGGGATGGGCTCGCAATGCCTTCAGTTCCGATCCGAACAGGAAAACCGCCTTGTCACCCCTTCCCTGCCAGCCGTAATACAGCGGCTTCTCGCCAATCCGGTCGCGCACAAGCGTCAGCGTGCCGGTTTCCCGGTCCCATACGGCGATGGCAAACATGCCGATCGCGCGCTCGATGGTGCCCTGTATGCCCCAGGCGTCGAAACCGGCAAGCAGCGTCTCCGTGTCCGAATGGCCGCGCCATGCGGACACGTTGCCGGCGGATTCCAGCTGCTTGCGCAACACGAGATGATTGTAAATTTCCCCATTGAATACGATGCAGTAACGACTGGAAGCCGATTGCATCGGCTGGTGCCCTGCCGCCGACAGGTCAATAATCGACAGACGCCGATGTCCGAGGCCGACGCCATGTTCGCGATCGCACCAGTAGCCTGCATCGTCCGGCCCACGATAGATAATCGCGTCGGTCATACGTTTGAGGAGGACGGGATGCTCCTCTTTCTGGTACAACGCACCCGCTCCAAAAAATCCGGCAATTCCGCACATCAGTGCCCCCTTCCAGCGATGACATCTTCGTAAATTTCTTCAAAGCGTTTGCGGGCACATTCCATGGTGTACCTTTCATGAATGCGCACCCTGGCCCTCCGGCCCAGTTCCTTGCGGCCATCGGCACCGAGCTCCAGTAACTCGGCCACCCCACCGGCAAGCGCCGCCGGGCTTGCCTTTGGCACAAGCACGCCGGTATCCGCCATCAGCACAGCCACATCGCCGACATCCGTGGACACGCAGGGCACGCCCATGGCCATCGCCTCCCCGACGACATTGGGAAACGCTTCCGTCCTGGAAGACAGGCAAAATATTTCCATTGCAGCCAGACATACAGGGACGTCAGTACGTTCGCCCAATAACACGAAACGCTCCGGATATCCGGTTTCACCGATCCATCGCAGCAGGTCTTTGTTGCACTTGTCCAGGTTTGCGCCGACCATCAGAAAATGCAGCCGGTCGTCAAGTCTGGCAAGTTGGCCGGCCGCCTGCACGAAGTTGGCGTGGTCCTTGTCCGCATTGAAGCGCCCCAGCGTGCCGACCACGATATCGTTCGCAGAAAAGCCGCATTGCGTGCGCAATTGATTGCGCTGCTCTTGCGTGGCCGTAAGCCGGGAAAAATCGAAGCCATTGCCCACAACGGTCATGCGTGCAGCGTCATAGCCAATGAGCGTATGTGCCTGCCGCGCGGCTTCAGCCACGCAAACGATGGTATGCGGGACCCAGCGTGACATCGCGGCGCACATGCGGCGCACCACAGTCGTAGAACGCGCACAGCCGCCATCGACATCGGTCGTGCGTATGCCCCAGATCACCTTGTGCACGCCAGCCAGATGCGCGGCGAGACCACCCAGCAAATCGGCATGGTACATCCAGGTTTGCACGACATCTGGCCGGATCTTCCGGATCAGATGGTTGAGGCGCAGAAATTGTGATATCGGCGATCGCCTGAAATCGAGAACGATCAATTTTATTCCCATCTCGAGAAAGCGCGCACGCATGCCTCCTTCAGGCGTCAGGGCAATGATCGAATGGGCATAGGCGTTACCGCGAGACTGGAGAATGAGTCGATAGAGCGCCATTTCCGCGCCCCCGATTTCCAGTCCCGTGATCACGTGCAGTACGTGACGTGTCATGCTAGCCTCCCCTCACGCAAGAGCCGCTGCCGGGTAATGCTGCGGCATGCAGGGAAGATGGATTTTGATATTTTTCTACCAGACTGTCCGATTCCGGAAAATCTCCCATACAACTCGATTGCATGCCGTATTTTTGAGCCAATGTGCAGTAATGCTGCAACAGTGATTCCAGAAGCGCCAGATTCTGGTCTGTATTTACGCCGAAATTATGAGGGTGCCACCACAAATGAAAAATGCCGCCGGTACGCGCCGCCGCGCTCATGCTTTGTTTCAACCTGAGCAAACGCATGGGCGCCAGGGCACGATGCCGTTCAGACCAGGGGTATAGAAACAGACTGGCAGGCAAATTCATCAGTTCGCCGCGGCGTTCGATATGCTCGACACGCTTGCCGCTCAAGGGCACGCAGGAATCCGCCAGTCTTACGGCGCGCCCGGCAAGCCTCCCAGCAACAGCATCGCCATTGCGATACAGCCAATGACCGGCGTTCCCCCGATAGACCTGAATCCCGGCGTCTGGCAACACGGCCAGGAATTTTTCGACAATCTGGTTTCTTGGGAATACCAGGCTGCGGTAGTGCACTCCCATGTCAGCGGCAATCATCCTGGCGCAATCCAGATCCGCGGAAAACTGTTCCGGGGTTGCGCCAGCCTCATTACAATAAAAATGACTGTAAGTATGTGTCGCCACTTCCTGGCCTGGGGTGCCGAGTATTTGTTCAACCAGCGAGCGGGCGAAAAACAAGTCTGGCTGTTCCCGGACCAGCTTATCCATGGTGTAAGGGGAGATCTTCTGGCGTATATATCCTGGCAATATCGATGGCCTGATTTCGCGCCACTCCTTGTAATGCCGGCACATCACCATGCCGACCGTAGCCCAGCTCACACGTATCCCGTATTGGCGGAATAGCGCAAGCATTCTGGGAATCGCCCGCCATTCTCCCAGCACATTGGCGCCGTAACTGGCGAACGAATGCGCATGACCAACGCCCCAAAAGAGCTCGAAGTCCAGGGAAATGACAAGTCTGGACATAATCAATTATGCAAACCAGAAAAAGCGCATTGACCGCAACGCGAGACGACCGTCATTGGATTGCTCCCACTCGTTTGAACAAACGGTCCCATAAACTCATCACATGCGCATGGCTGAATCGTCTGCGCACCGAGTCACGGGCTTGATTTCCCAGACAACGTCGCAACTGAGCGTCGCCCATCATTTTTGTCATTGCAGCGGCCAATGCCTGATAGTCATTCAGCGGCACCAGCAGGGCGTCCTGGCCATCGCGCGTGATTTCACGGGGGCCGCTGGGGCAATCGAAAACAATGCATGGCAAGCCTATCCCCATGGCCTCAAGCAAGGCATTGGGAAAGCCTTCGTACTGCGAAAGCATCACAAATGCGTCTGCGCATGCCATGACTTCCCATGGACGGCTGGTAGGCCCTTTCAGGAACACCCGCGTATGCAATCCTGCGCTCTCGATATGCTGTTCAAGCGCCATCATCAACGGCCCATCGCCGTAAATATGCAAATCCCAGTCATGGAATTCCGGGGCTGCTGCGGAAAACGCATCCAGCAATTTATCGACCTGCTTCTCTGACGCAAGACGTCCCAGACTCAGTAAAATTTTTCTTTGGCTTTCCGGTGTTTTCCTATAACTGGCAATCTCCTGCGGCAACGCATTCGGTATCGTGCACACTGCCTTTACACCGGGACAAAGCCGTCTGAAGATGTCAGCAACGCTTTCCGTCTGCACCGTTAACATATCGGCAAATCGATAGGTGAATCTGCGCAGCAAGTTCAGCCAATGAAACCGCGGAAAAACCGCCGGATATGACCTTTCACAGATAATTACCGGAACCCCCAGGAAAGCGGTGGAAAGTATGGTGGCCACATTGACATTCGGCAGAAACGAGACGATGACGTCTGCCGACCTCTGCGAGACAAGTTGCCGCAAGGCGTAAAGCCGCTGTGTGTAACTCAGTATGCTGATCTTCTTGACTCCCACAATATTGGCTAGATAGATCACCTCAGTAGCCTCGGATATTTGATAAAACTGCTTTCCCGTGCCTGAGAATGTCAGGATCAATGTGACACTGTCTCCGCGCCGCGCGAGATCATTGCAAAGGTTGGCAACGACGCGCTCGGTGCCACCGAGGGCTAGTGAACTTGTGAGTAGAATTATTTTCATGCCATCCTTGTTCCTGGCACCGGTGCGCCGCTTTTTCTTACGGACGCCAGTGCGAAGGTGGCAAGCCAGTACGATGCGGAATCCAGCATCTGGTGAGTGAACATTGACATAAAAACGAACAGAAAAACAATTGCCAACTGCAAGCTTTTATTCTGAAAAAAATCTCCCTTCCATAAAAGTATGACCATCCATACCCACAAGCCGATGCCAAGAATTCCATATTCAGCCGCCATCAGAAGCAGCTGGTTATGCGTACTTCCTCTGTGCGACCAGAAATAAGTGGCGCCAGCGCCGGCGCCAAAGACTGGATTTTGCAAGAATAGATCCCAGCCTGCCCTGATAACTTCCGCCCGCTCCTGAGAACTATCATCATTCAGCTTTGCATTCGAAAAAAAGTCCAGTCTGGCCTGGATATTGGAAAAAGATCCTTCAAAGTCCTGACGATTGCCAAGATAGTTTTCAAAAGTGCCTAAGGACAATAAGAATATCCCCAGCACAATTGCCGTAACGAAAATTGCAGATTTTGGCAATATTCGTTTGGCAATCAACAGCGGCCATAGCAGTACCCAGGCAATCATCGCAGAACGAGTAAACGTCGTAAGAACTCCGGCTCCCAACAAGATAAAAAGCGGCATTCGATACTTCGCTTTGGTCGCCTCGCAGCTAAATAGAAAAACCAAGAGAACAGCCTCTGCAGCCATCGTAGGATTAATGAACATTGCTGCAGCTCGTCCCAGCACCGCACCATCGGTGCCAATAGGGTATAGAAGCCCCGGATTTATAAAATCCAAAATAATGGCAGATGGCAATAAAACAGCCAGAATGATGAAAGTGCGGAGATAGGAATTTTTGTCGCTTACAAAAGCGGAAAAGCCGAGAAAAATGGCGAAAACGATGTATTGAATGCGGGTAAGAATCAGGGCATTCTTTGGTTCCATGTAACTGCTATTCAGAGAATTTTCGCCAATGCTGCTATCGATGGAAGATCCTGCAAGATGAATAATATTAAGAATGACTAGCACCAAAGCCCATAGCACGAACGGCGACAAAAAATAGGCGCCCAATGCCCTGAAGTTAGTAATGAACAATGGCGCGATGAGTAAAAATAAACCGAAAAAGAAAAATTTTGGCAACAAACTCGGTTGCAAAACATATGCGTATATCGGCAGGTTCGAATAGATGACGCCAACGGCTCCAGCTAGTACTATGGTTTGATACCAACTCAAAAAACCATTTCTGGTTTTATTTGGCACTACACCGGCATCATCAACTGTCGGATATGAAGCAGAACGAGTAACGAACTCGGAACTCATGAGTTGGTCCTTTTATTCGCCATATCGACATGATTCACTTCCGATACGAACCCCGCACCGGAGAGCTTGTTGAATAAACTCTCCCACATGTCCGCTATCTTCACGAGTGAAAAGCGTTCTCTGACGTCATTAGCCCGGGAGGCCAACTCTTGTCTTAGCTGGCTGTCGCGCATCACACGCTCCAGCATGGCTTGCAACTCCACGGCATTTCCTACAGGGACAAGAAACCCATCCACGCCATGGCGAATAATATCCCGTGGGCCAGTGTCACAATCGAAGCTAACTGCTGGGACGCCATAAGCAAGCGCCTCGGCAAGCACATTGGGAAAGCCCTCAAAGCGTGAACTCATCACATACAGATCTGCTCGTGAGTACCACTGCCCAACATTGCCAGCGATTCCCGGCATAAAAATACGGGCTCCCAACATTGCGTCCCGAATCCTCGATTCCAGCATCTCGCGATCAGGGCCCTCGCCAAGTATCACGAGATCCCAATCCGGATGTTTTGGCGCGATCTTAGAAAATACGTCTATCAGCACTTCGAAGTTTTTTTGTTTGCTCAACCGACCAACTGCCAACAGAATTTTTCGTTCGGGCAGACAAATCGTGTCCGGTTCTATTTTTGGCGGCTTGTCGGGCAGTGGCCAGCAAGCAGCATTGGGAATAACTGGAACGCATCTCGCGGAAGTATGCACTTTGATCCACTCGGCGCACTCCTGTGTCAAAGCAACGACGGCGGATAACCTACCGTACATCCTGCGGCGTAACGATTCCCACATCCTCCCTAACGGCAAATGTGGCGGATAACAGTGTTCCGTACCAATGGTGCATAAACCGGTAATCCCCATACTGGCGAACGCCAGAAGCACATTAGGTGTGCTCATCAAGGACATGATCACTTTCGGGCGCAACTGTTTTATTGCTTTTCGCAGCGCCATTACGCGCTGGACATTCTGTAGCAACGCATCCATAAAATGCGTGCTGTCATCCAATAGATTTAGCGAAACCCGTCTAACCGCTGGATGCAATGGATAAAAATCAAGGCTTTTGGAACCAAGCGTGACGATCGTAATATCCCACTGCTTGCATGCCCAATAGTTTGCAAGCGTGGCGGCGACCCGTTCTGCTCCGCCGCCCGCAAGGTTATTAATAAAAATGACGAGCCTCATCAGTTCCTCCGGCTGATTGCATGGATACAAGGTGAAATCATTTTTTCCGATTGGAAAATTTCTCGGCTCGCTTTCTGCCAATTCGATCATTTCAAATACCTTAGCGTTAGCCAAAAAAATAATGCGATAAAACCAGCCATAAAGGCTGAGGCGGCAGCTATTCCGTTGATCCCGAGATGCGGCACCAGTACTACGTTGCCAATGCTCTTGAACACTATTCCGATGACGCCGGACCAAAAGATCAATGTGTAGCGACGTTGGCTTAATGCGTAGCTGACCAAAACCGAAGAAGCGAAATAAAATGGCAACTGCAACAAGCCATAACGAAGCACATTCGCCACAATTCTGGTATCCGTTTCTGAAAATGCGCCACGTTCAAACAATAGTTTTACCGCCCATGGTGCGAGCCAATAGCCGATCACCATTGCCCCCAAACCCAGCATAAACATCAATCGCACCCAGTAAATGGCAATCTCATGCATTCTTACTGCGCTGTTCAGTTTGGCCTGCGAAAAAACCGGCAGCGTGGCGCGGGATACTGCGATGGCAGCAAGCCCCAGGATCAGGGTAAGAATGCGATTCGCGTAACCGAGCGTGGCAATGGCACCGGTGCCCAGGTTAACAGCAAAAAACTGGTCGACAATCACCGTTAAGCTCATCATTGCCTGGCCCGCAAGCATGATTCCAAAACCTTGCCAAAACCAATGCCATTGTGAGGAGGTATAGGTAAAACTTGGCCCCTCAATCTCATTGCGCCGCGCCATTGGTATGACAAGAGTGATTAAGTGAAATACACTGCCTACCACAGTGCCCCACACAAGCGGCTCAATCTCACCACCGGAAAATACAAGAACGGCACCGGCGATAAACAATGTGGGAACGCTATCGAGCAAGGTATTGACATGTCGTCCCGCCGAAAGCATCCACGCAGTTTGAAGCGTGACAATCGATCCCAACGGCAGTAGCAGGATCAAGCCTGGAAGCGCGCGTATCGCAAGTTGTTCCGTATTCGCAGGCAGACCGCTCCATCCAAAGTGCAGTATCGCGCCGATGACTAGAGACACAAGCAATGCCAGAACGAGTCCAAATATAAGTGCAAGCCCAAAAAGTTCCGAGCGAAAATGCGACAATTCTTCTCTGTCAAACTGACGTATCCTCGCAGACAAGGGGACGAGAACAGCAGTCAGCAGGCTGCTCCACATGCCAAGTGGCCAACCAATCAAGTTGCAAACAAACTGATACGCATCCACTTCGGCGCCAAGGCCATAACGGTAAGCTACCGCCATCTCTTTGGCTGCGCTCATCAGCTTCCCAAGAAAAACAAACATGGCAACCGACGCCATCCCTTTGAAGATGGCGAAATGGTGTGGATCTGCTGTCCTGATACGATTACCAAGTGCAATTAGAAAATTCACTCAAGCCTCTTGAATTGAATCCGTTGCATATACATAGATGCACTCATAACAATTGCAGTCTCCGTCATGAATCAGATACGGGCGGAGACTGAACTTTCACACCGACGATAAATGCGGTCTTCCCAGGCATATCCTCTCCCGCTATGCGCCACGTACCATGGCATGGCTGCCTCAAGTCCGGCATAGATATGGTATTCAGGGGCATATCCCAGTTTCTTTACTGCCTTGCTTACATCGGCTTGCGAGTGCAGGACGTCGCCCCGGCGGAAGACGGCATACACAGGTTCTTTCGTGACCGTGATGCCATTCGCCGCCAGGATACGCGTCAAATATCCATGCAGTTGATTGAGTGTCGTAATATCGCCGACGGCCACGTTGTAAACTTCATTCAGGCAGTCTTCAGGCGCCACGGCAGCAAGCAGGTTGGCCTGCACCGCGTTCTCCACGTAACAAAAATCACGACTGGTGCCGCCGTCACCGTTGATAGTGACTTGTTGGTCCATGATCATCGCAGCAATCCATTTTGGAATGACTGCGGCATATGCGCCATCCGGATCTTGTCGTTTTCCAAACACGTTGAAGTAACGCAATCCGATGGCCTTAAAGTTGTAACAGCGCGCAAACACCTGCGCGTACAACTCGTTGACGTATTTTGTGACGGCATACGGGGACAACGGCCTTCCGATACAGTCCTCCACCTTGGGCAATCCCGGGTGATCGCCATAAGTAGAACTCGATGCAGCGTAGACGAAAGACTTTACTCCGGCATCTCTCGATGCAATGAGCATGTTCAGGAAGCCATTAATATTGGTATCGTTCGTCGCCACCGGATTTTCGAGCGATCTCGGAACGGAACCCAATGCCGCCTGATGCAAAACATAATCAACGCCATCGACTGCCTCTTTGCAGGCGGCGCTGTCGCGGATATCGCCGTTGAAAAATTGGAAACGACCCCACTGCTTCGCGCCCACCCGCTGCTGCACTTCATCAAGGTTGCGCTGATAACCAGTCGCAAAATTATCCAGACCAATGACGTCCTGATCGAGCATCAACAGGGTCTCAAGCAAGTTTGACCCGATGAATCCGGCGCATCCCGTAACGAGCCACTTCCTTGGGTGATCGCGCAAATCGCACCGCACTTTTTCGAAATTGTTCACTATTCGAATCCTTTCCTGTCTGCATGTACTGGCGGCGTTTTAGCTATAGCCGGATGTCGGCGTCGGCTTTCGGAAGCACGTACTTCAAGTCAAACAGCACATGGTCTTTTTTCCCGAAACGGCGCAGGCCAACTGCCCCCATCTCCTTGAACTCACGATGTCCGACCGCGAGAACGATGGCGTCGTAATGATCGTGTTTCAGAATGTCTACCGGGGTAATTCCATATTCATGTTGAGCTGCTTCAGCATTCACCCAAGGGTCATACACATCGACGTTGACGTTGTATTTTTTTAGCGCGTTAATACTGTCCATCACTTTGGTATTGCGCAAATCAGGACAGTTTTCCTTGAATGCCAGCCCCATTACCAGGACATTTGCATTTTCAATCTGGATGCAGCGCTTGAGCATTTTTTTGATAAGCTGGCCGACAACATAGCCACCCATATTGTCGTTAATGCGGCGCCCTGCCAGGATGACTTGTGGGTGATAGCCAAGCTCTTCGGCTTTATGGGTCAGGTAATATGGATCGACGCCGATACAGTGACCTCCGACCAAACCAGGAACAAACGGCAGAAAATTCCATTTTGTTCCGGCGGCCTTCAAGACATCTTCCGTATCGATATCCATTTTTTTAAATAAAATGGCCAGTTCATTCATGAGAGCAACATTCAGGTCGCGTTGCGTGTTCTCGATCACCTTGGCCGCTTCCGCAACTTTGATAGACGGTGCCTTGTGCGTTCCGGCCTTAATGATGCTGCCATAGAGCGCATCGACAGTGTCTGCCGTCGCGCTGGTCGAGCCAGAGGTCACCTTGACGATGCTGGTCAGGCGGTGCTGCTTATCACCGGGATTGATGCGCTCAGGACTGTATCCGACAAAAAAATCTTCGTTGAATTTCAGCCCCGATACTGACTCAATCACCGGCACGCAGTACTCTTCAGTCGCGCCCGGATATACGGTCGATTCGTATACGACAATGTCGTTTTTCTTGATCACTTTCCCCAGCGTTTCCGAGGCGCTTTTCAATGGCGTCAGATCGGGACGATGGTGATCGTCTACCGGCGTAGGCACCGTCACAATATAGACAGTGGCTTGCCGCAGTTCTTCAATGTCCGTCGAATAAGTCAGACGTGTTGCCGCTGCCAGTTCTTCCGCATCGGCTTCCATGGTGACGTCGATTCCTTCCCGAAGTTCAGCCACCCTGCGACGATTGATATCGTATCCAAGCGTGGGGTATTTCTTGCCGAACTCCACCGCCAGTGGCAATCCAACATACCCAAGTCCTATGATCGCAATGCGGGTATTGATAGAAATCGTCATATTCATCCTTAGAAAGTCGATGTGAATTTTGTTTCAGAATTCACTGCCATGAATCTTTGCAAGTTCGTTTGCAAGTTCGCCGTCTTCGCACTCATGTTCATTCAGACACGCTTACGCCATTGGGTTGCCGGCGAATGCCGATCACCGCTCCCAAAAATTTATCGCAACAGATTCCTTAAACAGTCTGGAATTCGTGCGCAATTCCCTATTGGATTGCTGCTGTATTTCGCAGCAGATCAACCGAAAAAGCATCTGTCATGAATGACACATCAGCTCTGTTTATGTGCCCCCATCGAAACCGGAAAACGAACCGGCGAGGGTGAAAGTACCGTCCCCCGGGTTGAATATATTTTGATAGTTAGGCCGCAGCGTGATTTGCAAAACGTCAATCGCGCGGCCTGATCGAGACAAAATTCGTCCGACAGAGGTAAATAGACAAATGATGCCTGGCACATTGCAGATTGCAGATTGCAGTCCAGTACCAAGGAACCAGGTTCGATCGAATAAACAAGTACCGCGAGAAGATAGAACAGTCATATCGGTCGGCTACGCGGTTCCGATCGCCAACCAAAAATCACAACCGGATTCAAACAGCGTCCCCAATGTCCGCGGATCAATCTCGCATAAACCGCCATATAAGCCAGCGACTGGATCAATACCAAAGCAACGGCAACTGAAATGGTATTGCCGATGGAAATCGCCAGAAAGGTGGCGATACCCATCCACAGGGATACAAACCATGCCACAGAGGCATTGCGGATCCAGGGATATTCCGTAGTACGTGGAATCTTCTGGCAAGCAAGGCGTCGATAGAACAACGAATGAAGATGAAGTCGATCGGGCGCACCAACGGCAGCTCTCCGCACAATTTTTCGGCGATACATGCTGAATACCACTTCGATTACCGGATAGGCGAAGATTGCCAAGACCTGCCATGTGTTGATTTGCGGATTTCGAACGATCGTCAGCACAGCCACCTCGGCGGCCCAGAACCCGAGAAGATAGGCGCCACCGTCCCCCATAAACAAACGCCCGGTCGGGTAATTCAAAATCAGAAATCCCAGCGTTGTGCCAATTCCAGCAAGCGCAAGCTGCGTGACAAACGCGTCACCAGCCTGCCAGGAAAGAAACCCCATACCGGCCAGAACAACGACAATCGCACCGCCTGCGACACCGTTAAAACCGTCGACGATATTAATTGAATTGGTCACTCCCGCGACCGCAAACGCAGTGATTGCCAGTGAAACCGGAATCAAATGGAGCACGCCGTCAAGGCCCCAGAAATCCAGCCGAGGGAGGTGCGCCCCCAGTAGCCAGGCCGCCAGGATGGCACTGGCAAATGTCGCAATAAGCCGCATTTTTACCGAGACGTTTTTCGTCATGTCTTCGATCAGGCCAGCAAGCAAGGCTGGCGTAGCGGCCAGCAAAAGCTTGAAAATTCCGCTTTCATTTACTTGCGGAACGCCCGATGAATACCCGAAAATACCAAAAACTGATGCCACCAGAATCCCGGTCATCAAGGCAATCCCGCCAGTTCGCGGCACCGGATTTTTATGCACCTTTTGAACACCATGAAAATCATTATCGAAGGAGTAGCGTCCATGCCAGCGCTCGGTGAAAACAATTAATACGCTAACTGTCAGGCTGGCAATCAACGCAACCCAAAACGTCATCAACATGCCAGCATCGGCCAGCCCCACCACCGCATTCTCGAGTGTGCGAGAAATCCATCCGACATTTGAAGTCATTTACAGCTCCATTGTGGCGAGCAAATATTTCTGGTCTTCCTGGAAAAGCAAACACTTGAATGCGCTTGGTCATTGGACGCTTCCGGTCTGAAAAAATGGAAGGCACGTAAAGCGTCCGGCATGCGGAAAGCTTGTTAACTTTCATGCCACTTTAGCGAATAGCCAACAATTAATAAAATATGAAATTTCGATGGCTTGCTGCGGATTCCGCTCTCTCCCATCCGTTTTCATGATCTGTTTCCACTGACGAACTGCGTTCCTGCTTAAAGCATTTACAGGACAGCAGCAGTCTCAGCGCATGGAATAGTCAATCGAAATCGGATTGTTCAAACAGGTGGAATCGTGGAGGTCGCCACGCTGCCGTATCGCGGCCTGGTGCCGCCTGAAGCGCGCTTGACGGCGGCCGCGCCAGCACGCAGGCAGAAATTGTTTCGGCGGGACTGTGAGGCTCGGGGAGAGCTGGGATGATTGAACGACGGCAGATGTTTATTCATGTGATTCTGGCGCCGGGGAGAACGCCAGAACCACATGAACGAAAAAATTCAGCGCTGGCCCACCGCTAGCCTCTGATCAGTCTAAGCCTCTCAGCGTCACTATTCTTATATCCCAGGCTCAGGGTGGCTGCACGGTAGCTGGATGCATATCCATAAGGACTGACGTTGGGCTTCACGTCATTCAGTATGATTCCTGTCACTGCAAGTCCGGCACGATTCAGGCGCTTGACCGCTTCTTCCGCCTCAACCATGCTGCTGACGCCATCGCGTACCACGTTGATAATCGCATCGGCGTGCAACCCGACAATCAGCGCATCAGAGAAAGCAAGCACTGGTGCCGTATCAATCAGAATGCAATCATAGCTGGCCGAAAGTGTCCGCAGCAGCTTTCCAAAATTGGGGTGGGCAAGCAATTCCGCAGGCTTGTCCGGAAAACTTCCCGTGGATATGAAATCCAGATTTTCCACTACACTTTTTTTGATGACTGAATCTATATTCGCCATCATGGCAAGCACATCTGAAAGTCCCTGCGATCGCTCCAGTCCGAAGTATCGGTGCAGGTGGCCTGTTCGCATGTCGGCGTCGATCAACAAGACCTTCTTTCCCACTGCGGCCTGCACTGCCGCAAAATTGGCGGATACAAATGACTTGCCGACGTCTGGCGTCGGTCCAGTCAACATGATGATATTCCGCTCAGAATCACGCATTGAAAATTGCAGTGTGCTGCGCAGGATTCGCAGACTTTCAATGGCACCGTCGGAGGAGGCCTCCTGGGGCAGGATCAGCAATTCCCTGGAATTTCTACGCAACTTCTTGTCGATCAGTTTTTGATTCTCGCTATGCGGAATGACAGCGCTGACCATTAGCCCAAGAGATTGTTCGATTTCGCGCGGATCATGAAGGCGCCCGGCCAAAGCCCTTTTCGCGAATGCCGCGATCACGCCGAACAAGACACCCGCCAAACAAGCGACGGCAATCATCGTCGAGCGCTTCAAATTAACCGCCTGGCGCGGCATTTCGGCACGATCGAGCAAACGGACATTGGCATTCCGGCTTGGCTCCACCATGCCTAACTGTCGGCCCATGCTTAAAAGTCCAGTGTACATTTCGGTGTTGAGCTGCCGGTCTCGGGTAACATCAAGCATTTGCTGCTCAATTGCAGGCAGGGTATTGGTTTTCGCCTTGATAGCGCCCAACTCACGAGTCAATTCCTGAATCTGCCCGTTAACCTGCACGACAGAAGGATGTTCGTCCAAGAATCGGATCTGCAATTCGTCCCGTTTTTGTTTCAGCTCCGCCAGTTTAGCCAGCAAGGCGACTGATCGCTGCGAAAGAGTTCTGGCATCGTCTTTTACATCGAATGTGCCTTTCCTGGCACGAAGCTCGGTAAATCTGGATTCGGACCGCTCCAGATTATTTTTTGCATCCGCTAATTGCTGTTTGAAAAATGCAAGTGCCTTTTCGGTCTCCACGGATTTTTGCACCACGTTCTGACGAATATATTCTGTTCCTATTTCATTCAGAATATTACTGATCAGTGCGGGATCCGACCCTTTCAGCGAAACCCCAATGATATTGGACTGCTTTCCTCTCTCCGATATGTTCAACGCTCTTTGCAGATTCTCGACCGCCTGATATTTCGCAATACGGCTCACTGAAAATTCCGCGCCAGGCTTGGCTGCGATACGGCTGACAAGAATTTCGATGTCACCATATGCCGTGCGCGCCCGGGCAATTGCGTTGACCTTCCCCTCAATCTGTATGCCCAGCTCTTCCTGGGTCAGGCGAAAGCCGTCCTGGCTTTCAACCGTGATCAGGAAAGGCTGTCCGAGAAGTGCATCGGGCAGATTCAACTCGGTGACGGCGAGCTGATCCGCACCCCATACATAGCCGCCATATCCAAAAACTCCCGGTGTCGAACTATTTTTATTGCTCGTTGCTATCCATGCGCCAACAATCGGGAAGTATTTTGGCTCCACAAAGATGTCGAGTTTTGAGGCTTCCACCGCATGCAACAGAACGGAGCGTGAACGCAGAATTTCCACTTCCGTGGCAGTCTGGGTTTTTATATCCAAAGCCGCGGGCAGGTTACCCGGAAGGTCCTTGGCTGGCGTTGAGTTCTCTTTTACCTGAATCAGGATGTTCGCTTCATAAACAGGCTTTATCTGAAGCGCATACAAGGTTCCCAACAGGGCCGTGACCAATGCTATGCCGATAATCAGCCACCGATTTTCCAGAATGGTATTCCAGAAAAAGTGGAAGTTCGAAGGGTAATCACCAGATTCATCGCGAGGATGGGTTCGCATGACAGATTGATTCATGGGGTTCGCTTGAAAATTTATTGGCGTTTCAACGATGAAAAATCCTGTTTTTTTGTAGGGCTGTCACCGATCTGTAAATTCCGGCTTTGTTCAATACGACATGACAAGCCACTTGAAAATGTGCAACTCACTCCAGTCTACTCAACACTTCACTAAATATTAAATATAAAAATTCGATTGATCCATTTTCGAAAGCCTGCGATCAATCGTCATTTTCAATCGACTGGTCAATATTTTCAGAACTGAAGAATGCAAAGAAAATGAATGACCCTATGCGTCTGAAAACTAAAGGAGAAATGTTATAAATCAACGCTCCCCTGATCAGAAAGCCAGAACTGGCTCATTGAAACGACATTCAGGAAGTTTTCGGATCGACCGGAAATGGGCCGTTCTCTGCCAGCTTGCAAAGTACATCCGCAAATCTCTTGGCACCGGACTTCGGTCCCACCGAGCTTCCAAAGATTATGTGTAAATGAGATTTGTAACTGGCGCCATTATTCAGAGGCAGAATGGAAATCTTGTTTTCATCCAGCCATCGTTGCACGCGATACTTCGGCAACCAGGCATAACCAAGGCCGTGTCGCAAAGCATCGATCGCTGTGTCAACGCCATTCACATTCCAGAGCCGCGAGTAGCCTGGCAAGAGATGGTTGGCATTGGCGGAAACGCGATCACCAGATCCGGAAATAACGATCTGCACTTGCTTTTCGAGATCATCAAGGGTGATCTGCCGTTTCAAGCAGAATAATGGATGCTCAGGATGGGCGACTGCAATATGTTCGATTTCGATCAACTCGCTTCCCTCGAACCCGATCGGTACTTGCGTAGTAATCGCGAGATCGGCGGTACGTTCATGCAGCGCTATATTTGCCTGGTATAGGGTCATCTCCTCAACACTTAGCCGGATGTTCAGCGAGTGCGGGAAGAGCTTGCGAAGAGCAAGCATGAGCAGCTGCGGGGGGAAACTGGGATCCACTGCCAAGCGAATTTCCGGCCCCCATCCGTGCCGCAAATTCTCGGCAAGCACCTCAAGCTCCATGGCATTTCGCACCAGATCGCGAGAGCGGTCCAGCAGTATTTTCCCCTCTTCCGTTATCTGGGCCTTGCGGCCTTCAATTTTCAGAAGAGAGACACCCAATTGTTCTTGCAGCTTTGCCAAAGTATAACTAATCGCCGATTGGCTGATGTGAAGATGACTCGCTGCGCCGGTAAAGCCGTCAAAATCAACGACAGCCTGAAACATTTTCCATTGCTTCAGGCTGATGCGGGAACTCCGGGCATTGAACGGATGGAACTCCCGTCCCATCTGCATTCCACGAAGCGTCAGTGATTCACCCAAATTTACAGAGCCATTCATTGATTCGCTGAATTTCATCTTCTTGTTCCATCAAAAATGGATGACTGGAGAAATTACATTCCCCGCTCCAGCCCGAGTCTGGCCAGACCACCATCCATTATTTTGTTTGATCATGCCCATACTTGAACATCTACATGCTCTGGTATTGAGTAGTTAATCCTCTTTTCGCTCCTAGATTGTATGGCTCAACTGGAATGGACTTTTAATCACCATCAGTGCGCAAGCAGATTTCGTTGGACGACTTACGGCAGTGAAATATTTTCAGCGTGGGGACAAGCTATCAAAGTTTGTTTAATGCAAGCAAAGTGCCACGCTGAGAGAGAGACTGATCAGAAGGAAGGAAGGAAGGAAGGAAGGAAGGAAGGAAGGAAGGAAGGAAGGAAGGAAGGAAGGAAGGAAGGAAGGAAGGAAGGAAGAGACAAGCTGTCGCGCACAAGGGATGGACAATGCACGATCAATGCCGCCATCAACCCCCCAATGCGCCTCGGGAACTTATATACGTTTTGTGTAACTCAATCATTAAAAATCATGCCTTATTGATTCAATCATCGAATCAATCACAGCGCATTTTCACGTGACTCGATGCCTGGCTGCATTTTTTGATGGTCGAAGCACAGGTCGGATGTTGCTCTTCGATTTTTTCAACGGAATAGGCCAAAAGCGGACGCAGCCCATTACAGATACGGTGTGACATGTCGCATCGCACGCGCTACGTAGTCCTCTTTTTCCCCTACTGGTGCGACGTAGTGAAGTGCGGCCCTCGCTGCCTCAGTGCCCTCCAGACGGGCGATCATCCAGGCGGCAAGGTACTGTGATGCAAGGCACCCACCCGCGGTTGCGATGTTACCCTCGGCAACGAAAGCCTGGTTCAGTACGGCAACGTCGGCTTCCAGGACCCAGGGTTTCGTCGTCAGGTCTGTACACGCCGGGACACCCTCAAGCAGCCCAAGCTTGGCAAGCACGAGCGTGCCGGAGCATTGCGCTCCCAACAGTTGCCTTGATGGATCAAGCTGTAACTGCGCCATCAGCGCCCTGTCCGCGACGACTTCCCGCGTCAACAGGCCGCTGCCTACGATGACTGCATCGGCAGCACTTGCCTCGCGAAGGGATGCCTGCGCTTCGAGGACCACCCCGTTCATCGATCGGACGTGTCTCGTGGGACTGGCGATCGAAACGCGCCATCCTGGCTTCTTGACGCGATTCAGGATACCCAATGCGATGAGCGAATCAAGTTCGTTGAAGCCTTCGAAGGTGAGTATGGCGATGTGCATGGTGTCGTTTTACCTTTGCGAATGGAATTGCGATTAAACCATCGTATGCGAAGGATGCAGTACAATCAAATTATTGTATTGGATACATTCCAGCATGCCCCACGCCCGCTACAAATTTTTGGTCGACGCACTTGCAGCCGATATTCGCTCAGGGCGCCTGCTGCCAGGCACGCGCTTGCCGACCCACCGCCAGCTCTCTGCTAAGGAGGGAATCGCCCTGGTTACTGCGACACGGGTCTATGCCGAGCTCGAAGCCATGGGCTTGGTCAGTGGAGAGACTGGCCGCGGCACCTTTGTTAGAGAAACTTCGCTGCCTCACGGCTTGGGCATCGATCAACATGCGGCAGCGGCGGGCATGGTGGATCTCAATTTCAACTATCCGTCGCTACCAGATCAAGCAGATTTGTTACGTGGCGCCTTGCGTCAGCTGGCCGCCTCCGGTGACCTGGAGGCCATGCTGCGCTATCAGCCTCACAGTGGGCGCCAGCATGAGCGGGATAGTGTTGCTCGTCACCTCGCATGTCGCGGGCTGGCGGTTGGTGGCGATCAAGTGTCGATTGTGAGTGGAGCGCAGCATGGGCTGGCAGCGACTGTCATGGCGCTGCTGCGGCCCGGTGACGTGGTAGCGACCGACGCACTGACCTATCCTGGGTTCAAGGTGCTGGCTGAAGCCTATCGTCTGGAATTGGCACCGATTCCAACAACTGGCCGGGGTCCCGACCTGGGCGCGCTGGATCGGTTATGCATGAGCCGGCGGGTGCGTGCCGTGTACGCGATGCCGACGATGCACAACCCGTTGGGATGGGTGATGAGTGCACACTGGCGGCGGCAGATGGTATCGATCGCCCGTCGACATGAGCTGCTCATCATCGAGGACGCGGCCTACGCCTTCCTCGCGAAGGATCCACCCGCCCCACTGGCAGCGTTGGCACCAGAGACGACCGTGTACGTCTCAGGGCTTTCCAAGAGCGTGGCCACCGGTCTGCGCGTCGGATTCGTTGCTGCACCCGCTCGATGGGTTCCCGCGATCGAGCGAGCGATCAGGGCCACCACCTGGAACACGCCCGGCGTGATGACCGCGATTGCCTGCGGGTGGCTCGACGATGGCACTGTCGTCCGACTGGAGGCAGAGAAGCGTCGGGATGCAATGGTCCGTCAATCAATAGCCGGTGAGGTCCTCGCCGGATTGCGATGCGTTCGCCATCCGGCGTCCTATTTTCTCTGGCTACCTATGCCAGAAGAGGTTCGAGCCGACCAGGTTGCGATGGCGCTCACGCGCGAGCGCATCTCGGTGTCCACCGCCGAACCATTCGCGACGTCCGCCCACGTGCCGCATGCAATCCGTCTGGCGCTCGGGTCGGTAGAGTTGGACGCGCTTCGGGAAGCGTTGGAAAAGGTCAAGCGAGTGATCGGCGACTATGCGTTTTGAAGCAATCCGAGTGTCATACGCCCAGCACTTTACATTTAACAGACAAGTCGCGTGATAGGCACTGATGATCAATCTATGCCTTCCCACCATTTGGAAAACTGCTGAGTATGACCGTCAAGGTAGAGCGGTTCACCTATCTTGGGTGTAAGCAACTTAGGCCGCTTTCCCTCACTTGCGGCGCTAATGCGCTTGAATGGTTCGTCCCAGGAGTGCTTTGCAAGGGTGAATCGTCCAACATGGGCTGGAAGTAGTGTCTTGGCTTGAAGCTCATCAGCTGCACGCGCGGCTTCCTCAGGATTCATGTGAATATTGGCCCAGCGCCGGTCGTACTGCCCAGTGTCCAGCACTGCCAGGTCAAAGCCTTTATATCTCTGACCAATCTCGCGAAAATGCGGACCATATCCGCTATCGCCACTGAAAAAGATACGACGCGTTGACGTTTCAAGCGCATATCCTGCCCACAACGTTCTGTTGCGAGTCAGCAGACGTCCGGAATAATGGCGTGCAGGCAGCACATGAATAGTGAATCCTTCTTCGAGATTCACCGTTGCAAACCAATCCGCCTCGTGGATTTTCTCTTTCGAATAGCCCCATTGCTCCAAATATGCCCCCACGCCAAGCCCTGCGACAACGTGCCGAACCTTGGGCTCCAGCGCTTTCACACTTGGGTAATCCAGATGATCCCAGTGGTCGTGGGTGATCAGCAGGTAATCGATGGCAGGCATATCTTCAGCCGTATAAATACTGGTGCCCTCAAATGCCTTGTTGGCAAAAGTAACTGGGGCTGCACTGGTACTAAACACCGGGTCAATCAAGAGCCGCTTGCCGCCGAGTTGAACGAAGTACGAAGAATGTCCCATCCACACGACCGTATCCTTGGCTGGATCGAGCGCTTTCAGATCCGTTTTTATGGAAGGAAGCGGAACGCCTGGTTTCGGTCGGACGCTCTTGGTGAAAAGATTGCTGACCAGGGCGTCGAGAAAACTACTACCGTCGGTAAACATAGGGGTAGGCACCTGGTTCCGGAATTCGCCGTCAGCATAATTGGGCGACTTTTGGATGATGTCCAAACGCTCTCCCTCAGGAAGCCGCCCGAATTTGGGATGCTGGATATACGCGCATGCGCCCACCGATAGCAATCCCAGCAATGCAAGCAGAACCCACACCATTCTGATTAACTGTTTCTTCATGTTTGTTTTGATTAGCGGTTGCAAAAGTTAATCGCCGATCGATTCGATCCTGACCTTTACCGACCCAGTCACCTTGAGCGCTTCCAGACCGGAGTCGATCGTCCCCAGTTTGATCAGACCATTCGAGTAGCCAAAGTCTTTGTAGAAAATCGCCAGGTTTCCCCACGGGGCGTAATAGGCAATATCGCCGACCGAGGGATCGATGCCTGCCGGCGCCCCGTCTTTGAATAACTTCCTCGGCAGATAGGAAATTTTTTCGGTTGCTGCGTAGTCATCCAAGGTCAGCGTCAATGGCAGCAAGGAATGAAAATCCCTGGCTGTCGGATTGTCGGCCAAGGTGGCGATCACTGTTTTTCCATTGACGGTAAGCCGGATCTTTAAGGTATTCATATTCTGCTGAGCGATGGCCGTTGCCGGCCTCGCACGAGTATTTGGCTGCGGACTGGCACCTTCGCCATACGTGACCGGGCTAATGGCCATCGCTATGGCAAAGGCGGTAATCAGTATTTTTCTCATCAAGTTTTCTCAACGAGGACGTTTCTCAAACACCTCTTTGGCGACCGGAAGTGTCGAAAATGTGTTTGGCCAGCCGACATAAAACGCCAGATGCGTGATCACCTCTGACGCCTGTGCCTGCGTGACGCCGTTATCCATTGCCCGGTTGAGGTGATAAGGAATCTGCGCAACCTGGCCTGACGCAATGAGAGCGCTGACCGTCACCAGACTGCGGTCGCGCGGCGCAAGGTCCGGGCGCAGCCATAGATCGCGAAACAGAACGTCAGTTGTATATTGGACGACACCCGGCGCCACGTTGCCGAACTGTTTTTCCACCGTTGCCGCCCGTTGGGCTTCCGTTGTCTCGTCAAGCGGAAGGAGCTTGGGCATCGCGGCAGGCAGTTGTTCAGGCTTGATCTTGTGTTTGCCAAAGATATCCTTGGCGACGGCGACCGCCGACATGGCGTTTCCCCAGCCCGAGTAAAACGCCAGGTGCGTGATAACTTCTGATAGTTCACCCGGCTTGACGCCGTTATCCAGCGCGAGATTGAAGTAATACGGCATTTCAGCTGTCTGATGGCGGGCGATCAACGCAGCGACTGTGATGATGCTGCGGTCTCGCGGCGATAAATCAGGGCGTTTCCATACCTCACCCAACAGGCGAACTTGCGTATAGTGTTCCAGCGCGGGTGATACGGTCCTGGCGTCATCCAGCTTTGTCGTCGGCTTTGTTCCTGGAGCGGACCTTGTCTGCGACTCTTGTGCAAACGCGGCGGAAATCAGCGAAAGTGCCGCCGTCGCGGCGACCAGCATTGCCATGCGCATTTCAATTCTCCTGTCATTTGCGGTATTGCTCATCGGTGACTTTTTCCATCCATTCCACGTTCTTGCCGTTGACCGTTCCAGTCAAGGCAATATGGGTCATCGCCGTGTTGGGCGATGCACCGTGCCAGTGCTTCACGCCCGGCGGGCACCAGACGACATCGCCCTCGTGAATCTCGGTAACCGGCCCACCCCATTCCTGCGTCCAGCCTGTGCCAGCCGTGACGATCAGATGCTGGCCGGTTGGATGCGTATGCCATGCGGATCTCGCACCTTGCTCAAAGGTGACATATGCACCAGTCACGGGCGTTGAAGGATTTGCAGGAAAAAGAGGCGACACACGGACGTTGCCGGTAAAGTATTCAGCCGGGCCTTTACCGGAAGGCTGGGCGCCGGCACGAAAAACGGTTTGCGATTTCTTGCCTTGCTCGGCGCTGCGAGCGCTGGCACCCGATGAAGCGGCGTCGTTAGCATGGGATGTGTTACACATCAGCAGAAAAAGTGAGGCAGCCGTCAAAGCAAGTCGATTCATGAGGGTTCCTTTTGATTAGGGCGGATTCAGGCTGTTTTCATTGCGGTCATGTCATTACAAAGTGATCACGCACCGTCACCTACTTCAGATTATTGCGGAAGAACGAAGTCAATTTTTCAAAGGGAATGAGATTGACACGATCGTAAAGATCGACGTGACCGGCACCAGGAATAATGAGCAGTTCCTTTGGCTGTCCTGCCAGCTTGTACGCTTCTTCACTGAACTCTCTGGAATGGGCGTTATCACCCGTGATGAATAGCATCGGGCGTGGGGAAATCGTTTCGATGTCCGCGAACGGGTAAAAATTCATGAACTTGACGTTGCTGGTCAGCGTAGGGTGGGTCGTCAACTTCGGCGACGAGCCCTTGGGAGTAAATTCGCCTCTGGGAGTGCGGTAGAAGTCATAAAACTCACGCTGAATGGGATGAGTATCTTCCTTCAGTTCATGCACCGTCCCGCTGGTGTACTTGGTTTCACCACCGGTGAACTCCACGTAACGTTGCTCTGCTGCCTCTGCAATGATTTTCTTGCGTTGCTCAATGGTCAGTGAGTGATTCAGCGCGTTACGGTTGGCAGCACCCATGTCATACATACTGACCGTCGCAATGGCTTTCATGCGCGGGTCAATCTTTGCAGCACTGATCACAAAGCTGCCGCTGCCGCAAATCCCGATGGCGCCGATCCGCTCCCTGTCGACGAATGGTCGGGTGCCCAGGAAATCCACCGCAGCACTGAAATCTTCAGCATAGATATCCGGCGAAACTGCGTTGCGAGGCTGGCCCTCGCTCTCACCCCAGAACGACAAATCCAGGGACAAGGTAACGAATCCTTGCTCAGCCATTTTTGCAGCATATAGATTCGCGCTTTGTTCTTTTACGGCACCCATGGGATGGCCGACGATGATTGCGGGATTTTTTGTATTCCGGTTTATGTTCTTGGGAATGAAAAGATTCCCTGCGACCTTCATCTTGTGTTGATTTTTGAACGTAACCGTCTGCATAGCTACCTTATCGCTTTTGAAAAAATTATCTGCGCCATTGGACATGTCTGCAGCCATTACAGAGAATGAACTGACTAGCATCACTAGCAACATAATGAGCTTTTTCATGGGGACTTCCTTCACTCAATAGTTAAAAAATAAATGGCTGGCCATCTTTTCTGATCCAGATTTTTTTAGTATTCAGACCTTCTGAGCACGCTCCGCACGCGACGCCAGGAAGGCCAGGAACGCCGAGATCAGTAGTAAAACGGCGCTCACCAGAAACGTGCTCTGGTACCCGCTCATATCGAATAGCAAACCGCCGACGGTGGAACCCAGTCCGATCGCCAGCTGAACCGCTGCCACCATCAGCCCGCCACCGGCTTCGGTGTTCTCCGGCATCGTTCTTGCCACCCAGGTCCACCAGCCCACGGGCGCCGCTGTGGCGACCAGTCCCCAGATGCCCAGCAGCGCCACGACGGCGGCCACCCAACTGCCGAAAGCAATCAGCGTCACGGCAGCCATGGCCATCAAGAGCGGGATGGCGATCAAGGTCCCGTAAAAACTTCTCTTCAGAAACGCGCCGATCAGGATGGTGCCGATGAAACCGGCCACGCCCAGTGTCAAAAGAATGAACGACAGCGTGGACACTTCAACGCGGGTCACCGTTTCGAGGAACGGGCGCAGATAGGTGAACAGGGTGAACTGCCCCATGAAAAAGATACTGACAGCGGCCATGCCCAATGCGACCAGGGGATTCTTCAGAAGCCTGAAGACATTGCCAGAACCTGCCGGACGTTCTTCGGCCTTCATGGCGGGCAGGCTGACCCATTGCCAGACAAACGCGAGCAGTGCCACCGGAGCAAGGCAAAAGAAGGCGCCGCGCCAGCCGATGATCGCGCCGAGATAGCTGCCCAGGGGAGCGGCGACCACCATTGCCAGCGCATTGCCACCATTGAAGATGGCCAGTGCCCGCGGCACCTGAGGGGCAGGCACCAGCCGTATGGCCGCAGCCGCCGACATGGACCAGAATCCGCCGATCGCCACCCCGATCAGCACCCGGCCAGCCATATACGTCGCATAGTTCGGCGCCAGCGCAATGATCGGCCCCGAGAGAAACATCAGTCCCGTCATCCACAGCAACAGCGTCTTGCGGCTCATCCTGCCGGCAAGCGCCGGAATGGAAAGACTCGTCAGCACCGCAAAAACGCCGGACACGGAAATGGCCTGCCCGGCCAGCCCTTCACTGATGTTGAGATCAGCGGCAACCGGGGTCAGCAAACTGACGGGCATGAATTCAGAAGCCACCAGCACGAACGCGCAGAGCGTCATTGCAAACACGCCACTCCAGTAGGCGGGATTCTGTACAACTTCGTGCGGAGCCGGAATATCGTCCGCTTTAATCGGCGCGTTCCGGATGCTTTCCGTGACTTGCGGTCGAAAATCTATCGAGGCGTCACAAGCTTGAAGGGTCATGGGTCGATTGAGTATGTGAAATGCAGTTAAATAAAAGGCAAAGCGAATGCCTTTTTGAATGACGACAAGTTTAACCATCGCCCCGAGGGTTGACTAGATAATGAATCCTTAATTACTCTATTAGCCTGGCTAATAAATCTCTTGGAATGAAAGCATGCTGAAACGCAACTTGAACGACCTGTTGGCCTTCGTCACCGTGGCGCGTAAAGGCACCTTTACCCGTGCCGCCGCCACGCTGGGCGTGACGCAATCGGCTCTGAGCCAGGCGATCCGAGGGTTGGAGGAGCGCCTGCAAATCCGGCTGTTGACGCGCACCACGCGCAGCATCGCCCTGACCCCGGCAGGCGAGCGTCTGATGCAGACCATCGGCCACCGCTTTGAGGAGATCGAAGCGGAACTCGATGCCTTGACTGAATTGCGCGACAAGCCCGCAGGCACCGTGCGCATTACTTGCGGCGACAATGTTTTGCGCACGACCTTGCTACCAAAACTCACGCCGCTGCTGCGTGACTATCCTGACATAAAATTCGAATTTGATATGAACTACGGCTTCCGCGACATCGTAGCCGACCGCTTTGACGCGGGCGTTCGCCTAGGCAACACCATCGACAAGGACATGATTGCCGTACCCATCGGCCCGCCGTTACGCATGGCCGTCGTGGCGTCACCCACTTACTTTGCAGGCCATCCCACTCCAAAAACACCAGAGGACTTGATGGAGCACAACTGCATCAACCAGCGCATGCCCACGTCCGGCGGCTTGTACGTCTGGGACTTTGAGCGCCGTGGTCGCAAAGTGAATGTTCGCGTGGATGGCTCTCTGATCTTTAACACCGTTCCGCCGCAGGTTGACGCCGCACTGGCCGGACTTGGCATTATCCTATTGCCCGAAGACGAATTGATGGAACATATTGAAGCAGGCCACCTCGTGCGGGTGTTGGAAGACTGGTGCCCGAAATTTGCGGGCTACCATCTGTACTATCCCAGCAGACGCCAGCCGTCACCGGCATTTTCGCTGGTGGTGCAGGCCCTACGCTACAGGGCATTGTCACGTTAAGGTCTGAAGTTGGTAGAGTTGAGCGCTGAAGATACCTAAGCCGCTTTACCCCCGCCATCGTTTTCCGGATTCCGTCATCAGTTGCGCGGTCCGCTGGTATTTCCGCTTTCAGTTCGGCGAGCACACAGCTCGCCGCTGTTGGTACGAGGCACCAACGATCACTTGCGCAGGGAGTCCAGCACCTCGTTGTTCTTCACCACATCCTGGGCCTTCGAGTAGCTCTCGATCAGCAACTGGTAGGCCGGGAAGATTTTGGTGTAAATTTCTGCCCACTGCATGGCGTCGTCGCGGTTCCAGGTCTTTTGCAGTTCCGAGGCCACGGCGGCCGTATCCATCGGCACGACACCGGCCTGCACGACGCGGGCCAGCGTGATTTCCTGGGCCATCTTGCTGTAGGTGCCGGAGGCGTCGACCACGGCGAACACCTTGTAGCCCTCAGCGACAGCACTGATGGAGGGAAAGGCCATGCAGACGCTGGTGATGGTTCCGGCAATGATGAGGGTCTTGCGACCGGTGGCTTTCACGGCAGCGACGAAGTCCGGATTGTCCCAGGCATTGATTTCGCCCTTGCGCGCCACGTACTGGGCGTGCGGCGCGTTCTCGTGGATTTCCGGAATCAGCGGGCCATTGGGGCCTTGCGGCACGGACGCCGTGGTGATGACGGGCAGCTTGGACAGCGTCGCCATCTTGGCGAGCGCGGCCGCGCGGGCGCGCAGCTCCGGCATCGGCATGTCGCCGATGGTCTGGAACAGCCCGCTTTGATGGTCGATCAGCAGCATGACCGAATCGTTGGGGTCGATGACGGGGCGCTGGCCGTTGAAGTTGGCTGGAATAGTCATGTGAAAACTCCTTTGATTTAGAAATCATAGCGCGATGCCCGCGATTGATCCAGGCATCGAGCCATTGCTTACTTTTTGGCTGTCAAGGCGTTGTAGCTGGTGATCAGATTGCGGTAGTCCGGGATGTGGTTGGAGAACAGCGCCGCCAGACCTTCAACATCATTTCGCCAATCGCGGTGCAACTCGCAGGCCACTCCGAACCACGTCATCAGCTGCGCCCCCGCTTGCGACATGCGATCCCACGCCGAATGGCGCGTCACTTCGTTGAAGGTGCCCGATGCATCGGTGACGACGAACACGTCATAGCCCTCTTCCAGAGCCGACAGTGCGGGGAATGCAACGCACACCTCAGTCACGACGCCGGCGATAAGGAGTTGCTTCTTTCCGGTAGCTTTGACGGCTTTGGCGAAGTCTTCGTTATCCCAAGCGTTGATGTTGCCGGGGCGGGCGATGTAGGGCGCATCGGGAAACTGTTCTTTCAACTCGGGGACCAGCGGACCGTTCGGCCCAGTCTCGAAACTGGTAGTGAGAATGGTCGGCAGCTTGAAGTACTTAGCCAGATCGCCGAGTGCCAGCACGTTGTTTTTGAACTTGTCCGGATCAATGTCGCGAACTAGGGACAACAGACCCGCTTGGTGATCGACCAGAAGAACAGCGGCATTGTCTTTGTCGAGACGAACGTAAGGCTTACTCATGGTTTTCTCCTTCATGGTTGGGTGGCGCAAGACACCGGAATGCTTGGGAGCCCGAACGGGCCAGCCAAGTAAAAAAGTGAAAGTCAGCCAGGCATCGGCCCAAACCGGCCGCTGTTGAAGTCGGAGATCGCTTGCACAATCTCCTGCTGGCTGTTCATCACGAACGGCCCATGGCCCACGATGGGTTCGTCGATGGGTTCGCCGCTGAGCAGCAGGACGATGGCATCGCTGTTGGCCTCAATTGAAAGGCTCTGACCGGCGCGGTCCAGCACGACCATCTGTGCTTCACGTGCAATCGCGTTGCCATTGACCTGCACCGTGCCGTGCAGCACCACCAGTGCTGTCGTCCAGCCTTCGGGCAGCGCCAGAGTGCTGTAACTACCCTGGGTGAGCCGCATGTCCCAGACATTCATCGGCGTGAAGGTGTGGGCTGGACCGGCATGTCCGTCGAATTCGCCGGCGATGACGCGCACGTTACCCGCGCCATTGGGCAGAGTCACAGCCGGAATGTCCTCGTCGCCGATGGCCTGATAACCCGGCGCGGTCATCTTGTCCTTGGCCGGCAGGTTGACCCAGAGCTGAATCATCTTAAGCGCGCCACCCGATTGGCTGAATGCCGGGGAGTGGAACTCTTCATGCAGGATGCCTGCACCGGCTGTCATCCATTGCACGTCACCGGGGCCGATGACGCCGCCCTGGCCGGTCGAGTCGCGGTGCGCCACCTCGCCCTTGTAGACGATGGTCACGGTCTCGAACCCGCGATGCGGATGTTGGCCCACGCCGCGAGGCGTGTCCGTGGGTGCGAAGTCGGTCGGGCCGGCGTAGTCGAGCAGCAGGAAAGGGCTGAGCTGCTGGCCGTGGCTGTTGTACGAGAACAAGGAGCGCACCGGGAAGCCATCGCCGACCCAGTGGGGACGGGGTGCGCTGTAGATACCGAGAATCTTTTTCATGCTGCTCTCCTGAGAAATCGGCTGGTTGTACCGTTAGAGAAAGCATAGTTTTTAGACGACTTGATGTGTAGTCTGCTAAATTGAAGTTAAGAGTCCTATTTATTGAACGATAAGAACAGACATGCAGGATCTAAACGATCTCTACTACTTCGTCCAAGCCGTGGATCACGGCGGCTTCGCGCCAGCCGGCCGAGCTTTGGGCATGCCTAAATCGAAACTCAGCCGCCGTATTGCCATGTTGGAAGAGCGGCTGGGCGTCCGTCTGATCCAGCGTTCGACACGCCACTTCGCCGTGACGGAGATCGGGCGGTCCTACTACGACCACTGCAAGGCGATGTTGGTGGAGGCCGAGGCCGCGCAGGAGGCCATCGACGCCTCGCGGGCCGAGCCGCGCGGCGTGATCCGCATGTCCTGTCCGGTTGCACTGCTGCACGTGCATGTCGGATCGATGCTGGCCGACTTCATGGTCCGCTACCCACAGATTACGCTGCACCTGGAGGCCACCAATCGGCGTGTCGACGTGGTGAGCGAAGCCGTGGATGTGGCGATCCGTGTGCGGCCGCCGCCTTTGCAGGACAGCGATTTGGTGATGCGTGTGTTGGCCGATCGTGGGCAATGCCTGATTGCCAGCCCTGCGCTCATCCAGCAGCGAGGCTTTCCCGTCGCACCTGCCGACTTGAACGGTTGGCCGAGCCTGGGCCTCGAAATGCCGCAACAGCCCCATAGCTGGACGCTGTTCGGGCCGGATGATGCGCAAGCCACCGTGCATCACGCGCCCCGTTTCGTGACGACGGACATGATCGCGTTGCGCAATGCCGCTTTGGCGGGTGTCGGAGTGGCACAGCTCCCGCTACTGATGGTGCGTGACCATCTGGCCGACAGTTCGTTGGTCAGGATCGTCCCGGAGTGGGCGCCGCGTCGGGAGATCATTCATGCGGTATTTCCATCACGGCGTGGCCTCCTGCCGTCGGTGCGCATGCTGATCGACTACCTGGCGCTGCGATTTGGCGAGCTGAATGAGGATTGATCTGTGTTTTTCCGTTTCTGAGACGCCCCCGAATAGCCCCATAGCAGACGCTAAGGTGCACAAATCAAGTCCGTTGGATAATCGACGTCCAAAATTACACCAGCATCATCGACGGGACATAAAATCAAATCCTGCTGATAATTTTTCAGTATGGATTTTCCGCCCTCATCTCCCTTCAATGCTGTCAACTGAGAAAACCATTTTTGGGAGAACCCGACCGGGTGGGCTCGCCGGCCCATATATTCAGTAGTGACAAGACTGGCTCCCGAGCGCAGGCAGTCTGCCAGCTTCTGATAACTGCTGTCGGCAATGAACGGCATGTCAGCCAATGCCACAATCCAGCCAGCAGCCTCGGCCGTAGCGCGTACCCCGCTAGCCAGACTATGCCCCATCCCACCTTCTGCCTCGGGACAAAACACAAGCTCACATCCAACTTCAGTTAGAAGTGTGGCCAATTCATCATGATCCGGCCGCAGCACGGCCACCATGCGATCACACGAAGGCCGAAGATTAATGGCAGTGGTCACAGCCATCGGTGTGCCATCAGGCAGCCGATGCATGAGCTTGTTGCTGCCAAATCGACTACTCGCTCCGGCGGCAAGCAGAACACCGACTATTCCTGGCACGGCCAGCTCCTAGGCGATACTGCAGCCAGCCTGGACGGATGTCTGCTTCGGCAGCAGTCCATGCTTTGTCCACGCTCCATTTCTCACCGCAGTCATTTCGGCCAGCACGGCAATGGCGATTTCCGGTGGCGTACGGCTGCCGATGGGGAGCCCTACCGGTCCGTGCAGCCTGTCAACCTCAGCTTGCGACAGGTCGAAATACTGTAGCAGACGCTCGCGCCGCCGTTGGCTGTTGACGGCAGATCCCAGCGCACCGACATAGAAGGCCGGAGACTTCAGCGCTTCCAGCAGCGCCATGTCATCCAGTTTCGGGTCATGCGTCAGTGCGACAACGGCACTGTGCGGATCAAGATTCAGTTCGATAACGACATCGTCCGGCATGCCCGGCACGAGCGTTGTGCCGGGGACGTTCCACTCGGCGGAGTATTCGCTGCGTGGGTCGCAGACCAACACCTGGTAGCCGAGTGCCTGCGCCATCTGGGCAAGGTAAGTCGAGATCTGTCCTGCCCCGATGATCAGCAAACGCCACGCCGGGCCATGGACGGTGATCAGCGTATGGCCATCCCAGCACACGGCATCCCTTGCTGAACCTGCCGTGATTGACACGCTCTGCTGACCAATAGTGATGGTGCGCCGAGCCAATTGGCCTTGGGCGATCCTTTCTGACAAGTCGTTCAAGGCTGCGAGGTCAGGGCAAGGCTCGATGACCAGCTCCATGGCTCCGCCGCAAGGCAAGCCAAAGCGGCGGGCTTCGTCCTGGGTAACGCCGTATTTCATCAGTAAGGGCACAGTCGATTCGAAGCCGCCGTGCAGCACGCGCTCGACCAGGTCGGTTTCGATGCAGCCGCCGGAAACCGAACCTTGCACCTGGCCGTCGTCACGCAACGCCATCCAGGACCCCGGCGGACGCGGCGCGGATCCCCAGGTACGGGCGACCGTGACCAAGGCGAATCGGTGCCCTGCTCTGGCCCAGCGGCGTACAGCCTCCAGAACTTGCTGGTCGGTACCGTGCATCACTACGCTTTCAGCTCGTCAGTGTTGATCGGCAGCTTGCGTACACGCTTGCCGGTTGCCGCCGCAAGTGCGTTCGCCAACGCCGGCGCGAGAGGCGGCACGACCGGTTCGCCGATACCAGTGGGATTGGCTGCGGAAGGAACGATGTGGACCTCAATGCGTGGCATGTCAGCAATGCGTACGGGCTGATAATCGTGAAAGTTGGATTGGTCTACTTTACCTTCGGTGAGGGTGATCGCGCCGTACATTGCCGCGGACAGTGCGAAGCCGATCGAGCCCTCGACCTGTGCCCGGATCACATCGGGGTTGATGGCGATGCCGCAATCCACCGCGCACACCACGCGGTCCACGCGATAGCTGCCGTCGCCTTTCACCGTCACCTCTGCGACCTGAGCCACATACGACTTGAAGGACTCGTGCACAGCCACTCCGCGGCCACGGCGCTCGCCTGGCTTGCCGGCAGGCAGTGGCGTATTCCAGCCCGCCTTTTCCGCAGCCAGTTTCAGCACCGCCGCATGGCGAGGATGCTTCTCCAGCATGGTCAAACGCCAGGCGACCGGGTCCTTCCCCGCCACTTGCGCCAGCTCATCGACGAAGCATTCCGTCGAGAAAGCCGTATGGGTAGAGCCCACCGAACGCCACCAATGCACCGGCACGCCAATGTCCGTCGGTGTGTGCAACTCTACCTGCATGTCAGGAATGGCATAAGGCAGATTGGTGGCGCCTTCCACCGAAGTGCCATCTATGCCGTCCTTGATCCCCGCCGCAAAGGGAGAACCGGCGAGAATAGACTGTCCCACCAGGCGATGGCGCCAGCCGACAAGCCTGCCCTGGTCATCCAGCCCAGCCCACAGGCGGTGATGGAACATGGGACGGTAGTAGCCGCCGCGCATATCGTCTTCGCGCAGCCAGACGAGCTTGACGGGCGCACGGCCGTCGATCGCCTTGGCGATGTGCGCGGCTTCCACGATGTAATCGGCATTCTTGCTGGCACGGCGGCCAAAGCTGCCGCCGGCATACAGAGTGTTGATACGCACCTGCTCTGGCGTCAGACCGAACAGCTTGGCCAGCGCCATCTGGTCGACGGTTTGCATCTGGTCGCCGTTCCAGATTTCACAGCCATCCTTGCCAAGCCGGACCACGCAATTCAGGGGTTCCATGGCTGCGTGAGCAAGATAGGGGAAGTCATACGATGCTTCGAGGGTACGTGCGACGGTACTCAGCGCCTTGTCCACGTCGCCTGCGCGGCTCGCCACATTGCCGGGCGACTTGGCAAGTTCCCGGTATTTTTCCAGGATCTGATCCGAGCCAAGCTTGAAGGCTGCACTTTCGTCCCATTCGACGATGAGAGCGTCACGGCCCTTCTTGGCGCTCCAGGTATCTTTGGCAAGAACCGCGACGCCGGAAGGAATCTGCACCACATCCACCACGCCTTTGATCGCCTTCGCCTTGGTAGCATTGAACGACTTCACCTCCGCGCCGAAGCGGGGAGGATGCGCCACCACGGCGGTGAGCATGCCCGGCAGGTGTATGTCCTGGGTAAATACGGCCCGGCCGGTGGTTTTATCGGTACTGTCCTTGCGCGGAGCATGCTTGCCAATGAGCTGGAAGTCCTTCGGATCCTTGAGCTTGACGTCCGCGGGCATCGGCTGCTCAGCGGCGACACGGGCGAGCTGACCGAAGCTTGCCTTGCGGCCGGATGCCTTGTGCATCACCATGCCGTTGGCAACAACAATCTCTGCGGCAGGCGTATTCCATTGCTGCGCAGCTGCCGCCACCAGCATGGCGCGTGCGGACGCTCCTGCCCGGCGCAGCTGCTCCCAGGAGTTGGCGATGGCGCTGCTGCCGCCGGTACCCTGCATAGGCCCCCAGGACAGGTTGTTGTAGCGCTTGGCGTCTGCCGGCGCACTTTCGACGCGGACCTGCGACCAGTCGGCGTCGAGTTCTTCCGCCACGATCGTGGCAAGCCCCGTATAGACCCCCTGCCCCATTTCCAGGTGTTTGGCAATGACGGTGACCGTGTTGTCCTCGGCAATGCGCAGGAAGGCATTCGGCGCGAAATTTGCAGTCTTCGCCATCTGCTTGCCAGCGCCTGCTGCTGTCGCGGAAGGCAGGTAGATCGCCAGCGTGAGTCCCGCGGCTTCCTGCAGGAAGCGGCGGCGGCTGGCGTTTTCGATGCGAGTCGTGGTCATGGTTCTTCTCCCTTAGGCCAGCGACTTTGCCGCTTCATGAATCGCAGCGCGAATACGCACATAGGTGGCGCAGCGGCAGACATTGCCGCCCATTGCGCCATCGATGTCCGCATCCGTCGGCTTGCGGTTATTTTCCAGCAGCGCCACGGCGCTCATGATCTGGCCGGACTGGCAATAGCCGCATTGGACGACATCGAGCCGCTGCCAGGCATGTTGCACCGCCTTGCCGACACGGCTGCGCCCGACACCTTCGATGCTCACAATCTTCTTGCCGGCCGCCGCGGATACCGGCGTGCTGCAGGAACGCACAGGTTCTCCATTCATGTGCACGGTACAGGCGCCGCACAGCGCCATGCCGCAACCGAACTTGGTACCGGTGAGCTGCAGGGTATCGCGCAGCACCCACAGCAACGGGGTGTCGGGCTCGGCATCGACGCGCGACTCTTTGCCGTTGATATTCAGTGTGATCATGAAAAACTCCGATGTGGGGTAGTAATCAACCTATGCAACTACTTTTTTGCTTTTTATTATTGCAGCCGGGAAGTCCGTTGATTAGATAGCAAAACGTGCATAGGTCTATAAGCACAGCTAATGAATGCGGCTGTGGTAAGGCATGGTTTTCCCGTTGTTGAGGGCTGGCACTTCGTCAGGCTCGGTAGCGCAATGCGTCGACCACCAATGCAAACGCCGGAGACGATTGACGGCGTGTTGGGTAGTAGAGATGGTAGCCAGGAAAAGCAGGACACCAATCTTCCAGCACGGAGATGAGGTGCCCTGCGTCGATATGTTCCTGCACCAATTCCTTTAGGGCGAACGCCAACCCCAATCCGGCCAGCGTTCCCTTGATCAGTTGAGGAACGGCGTTGACGATAAGCTGACCGTCAACGCGCACATTCAACGCGCGTTTCCCCTTTTTGAGTTCCCAAGCGTATAGCCCGCCATAGGTCGGCAAGCGGAGATTAATGCAGGAATGCTCGGTGAGATCTTCCGGCTTCTTTGGTAGCGGCCTCTTTGCGAAATAAGCGGGAGCACCAACAATTGCGGTAGGAACGTCCGGGCTAATGCGCACGGCAATCATGTCTTTCTCCACCTGGTCGCCAAAGCGTACGCCGGCATCGAAGCGCTGCTCGACGATGTCGATCAACCTGTAGTCAGTATTAATCTCGACCTTGATGTCCGGATAATCAGGCAACAACTTCGCCAGCTTCGGCAAAAGAATGGCGTCAGCCGCTTGCTCCAAAGTCGATATGCGAACGGTGCCGGCGGGCTTATCCCGCAGTTCGCTTAATGCCGCGAGCTCAGCATTGATCTCGTCAAACCGAGGGGCGACGGTCTGCAGCAAGCGTTCACCTGCCTCGGTAGGTGAGACGCTGCGCGTGGTTCTGGTCAGCAGTCGAATGCCCAACCGCGCCTCCAACTCCCGAATCGTCTGGCTCAACGCCGATTGGGACACGCCCAGTTGCGCAGCCGCACGGGTAAAGCTAGCTTCGCGCGCCACTGCGACAAAAGCCAGAAGATCGTTGAAGTTTTCTCGCGCCATTTATAAGCCAATCTTATAGGTTCATGCGAATTATACCGTCCAATCAAATGCTGCCATATCCACTACATTTGCAGCTGTGAAAAAGGGGCGACTCCCCCCTCCTTTTGGATAAGACAAACATGCAGCCATCCAAAAGAATCGCTGAGATGCTTTGCTTTATCAGTCAGCGCAAGCTGATGGTGAGTTTGCCGGTTCGGCCCGTCACATTTCTGCCAAAAGCAGGCCGTCGCCAACTTATATCAAACAAAAGACTACGCAGTCTCTTCAATCAACCATTCCTTGACAGCCGCCGCAGCTGGCCTAAGCGCCAACCTTCGGTGATGGACGACGTAGTATCCGCTGGATAAAGGCAGGCGACAGTCGAAAGGCTCTATTAGCGTTCCCTCTGTCGTTTCTTCTTCCATCAAGAGAGCGCTGCTCAAAACGACCCCTTGTCCTTGTTTGGCAGCCTCGATCGCTACCATTCCTTGATCAAAATGAATGCGCGGGATGCTCGCAATGTCTGCATCCTTCAATCGGCTGAAATGACGTAGCCATTTTGGCCAATAAGGCTGCACCGTTGTATGCAGCAGTGTGGCCCGAGCCAGATCGTCTGGCTGTTTAAGCGAAAGGTCTGCGGCATAGCCTGGACTGCAATACGCTCTGGCCTCGTCTTGAAAGAGCAGCGTGGCATCGAGATTGGCGGCGCTACCCTCGAAGTACCTGATGGCCAGATCGATTTGTTCGCGCTCGAAGTCCACCAGTGCGGTTGACGCATTGAGATGAAGCTCGATTTCCGGATACCGCGTTAGCAAGCGTGCCATTCGGCGAGGAAACCACTTGGCGGCAAAACTCGGCGGCATGGAAAGCCATACCGCCATGCTGCGGCGATCTCTGAGTTTCTCACTTGCATCGGCTATCTGGGCAAGTGCAGGTTGAATCCGCTCCCAATACAGCAATCCATCTGCAGTGGGCTGCACTTGACGGATCTGGCGGGTGAATAATAAAACGCCAAGCCACTCCTCCAGTTTTTGTATTTGTTGGCCAATTGCGCCAGGTGTTACGTGCAGTTTTTCGGCTGCATGAGTAAAACTATGTGTTCTCATTGCAGCATCAAAGGCCACCAATGCTTTTAAGGGAGGATATCTGTTCATGACATAGAAAATCTATTCCATTGCATATATTAAATCATTTGTCGGGCAGAGTGTAAGCGAACAAAATCGCCATAGTTTTCATAAGGAATGAATATGTTTCTTTCACTACGTCGCCCTGATGTCTTAGTCATTACCCTGGCCGCCGCCGGCATTCTCATGGTGTCCATGGGCATTCGACAATCCTTTGGACTTTTCATCAGTCCGATCAATACGGCGACCGGCATGGGGATCGCCACGATCAGCTTTGCGCTGGCGATCGGACAGTTCACCTGGGGGGCAATCCAGCCTATCGCCGGCGCAGTTGCGGACCATTATGGCCCACGTGCGGTATTGATCGGCGGGCTGGTCATGCTGGCGATAGGCTGCGCGCTGACGCCTTTTGTCACGAGTGGCTTTGGGCTGATGGTGTCGCTCGGATTACTGGCATGCGTGGGATCAGGCGCCAGCAGTTTTTCGGTTTTGATTGGCGCGGGTTCACAGCGCCTGCCCGTCGAATCGCGGGCAGCAGCATCCGGCGTCATCAATGCGGGCGGCTCTTTCGGCCAGTTCATTTTCGCACCTCTTGCACAGAAACTGATTCAGTCGATCGGATGGATGGGAGCGATGTGGACGATGGCGCTCGCAGCGCTCTTGACCCTGCCGCTGATTGGCAAGCTGACTGGCGCTGAAGCCAGGCCGCACACGCATGCGGATGGTGATCAGGGACTGCGAAAAACCCTCCGGGATGCAATGAAGAATCCGAGTTACCTGCTGCTGCATGCCGGATTTTTCACCTGCGGATTCCATATCGCCTTTATCGTCACCCATTTGCCTGGCGAAGTAAATCTGTGCGGCTTGCCCCCTGCCGTCGCCGGTTGGTCTTTGTCGATTATTGGCCTGGCCAATATTTTCGGCAGTCTTTACGCAGGCTCGTGGATCGGCAAGTACCGGAGCAAATACGTCCTGGCGGCGATGTATGGCTCACGCGCCGTGCTGATTGCGTGGTACCTGATGATGCCGCGCACCGAATGGACGTTTTACGTGTTTGCCGCTGGCCTCGGCTTCACCTGGCTGGCGACCGTGCCGCCGACTGCAGCCATCGTGGGAAAGCTGTTCGGCACACGCTATTTGGCAACCTTGTTCGGGATGACGCTTTTGTCGCATCAAATCGGCGGCTTTCTCGGTGCGTGGCTGGGTGGAATCGCCATTACCCAGTTCGGCGACTTTAGCTGGATGTGGTACGCCGACATTGCCCTGGCCATTTTGGCCGCCATCATCAATTTGCCGATTCGTGAAGCGCCCGTATTGCGCGCCACTGTCAGCCCAGCTCAAGCTCAGGCAGAAACTTGAAAGGAGTCCAAACGATGGCAAGCGAACAATATCTCGACGACTTGACTGTAGGGCTACGATTTGGCTCCCGGCGTCTCGTAATGGATAGCAGCGCAATCAAGCGATTTGCGGCGGAGTTCGACCCTCAGCCTTTCCACCTCGATGAACAGGCAGCACAGGGAACCCTATTTCGAGGACTGGCTGCCAGCGGTTGGCACACAGCGGCACTTACCATGAGACTTCTGGTCGAGAGCGAGTTCAGGCCGGCTGGTGGAATCGTTGGCGCGGGCTTGGAAGAGTTGCAATGGCCGCGCCCAACGCGCTCGGGGGACGAGCTATATGTTGAAACTGAAGTGCTTGAGGTCAGGCCATCGAAGTCTCGGCCCGCGCAAGGCATAGTCAAGGTTCGGGTCACGACCTTCAACCAAATGCAGGAAGTTCTCCAGATGTACGTGGGGAACCTGGTCGTGCAGCGTCGGCCGTCATAGCACTTTCCTCATATTATCCAGCTCCCGGTCGAATTCCCTTCATTTTCAGAAACGATGCAGGCCCGCATGCGGGCCATCTTGCCGGTTGCGGGTACGGGTGCGAGCTCGAACGTGGTCATCAGTCCCGGCGTCAACCGGCCGGGGCTGATGACCTCCTTGTACGCTGCATTGAATGCACCAATGGCCTTCTCCCTCAAAACGGCGCTGGGTCGCGGGTCGCTTTGCGGCGTTACGCCATCAAGCCAAACGCCAGCTCGCTGTCCTTGATGTCGGCAATCGGACCGAGGATAGCACTGTCGAAAGCTCTCGGCTCACGCCTGGCTTCAAACACCTTCGGCAGGTCCGGATTGGCCAGCGCTCCTCGTCCCAGCGCAACGATGTCGGCGCCGGCTTCCAGCGCCTCATTTGTCCGCTCGACATTGTGCAGGCTGCCGTTGGCGATGATCGAAATCTTGGGGGCGTATCGGCGGGCCAGCGCAAGCAGGCTGTCTTGCCCGCCCTCGAAAGCCGGCTGCCACGCCTCGAACTCGGTCACGTGGATGAAGTCCGCCCCGGCTTCTGCGAGCGCGCTGAAGATGACTTCAGCGTCTGCCTCACGGCCGGGCCACTTGCTCGTGAAGTCGTTCACCTTGCCCTGCGAGATGCGAATGCCGACCGGCACTTCGTTGCCCACCTCGGCTTTGACGGCCTTGACGATCTCGACCAGCAGGGACACCCGTCCCTTGACGTCGCCGCCCCACCGATCCGTGCGACGGTTGCTGTCCGCGGTCAGGAACTGGTCGAGCAGGTAGCCGTTGGCCCCGTGGATCTCGACCCCGTCGAACCCGGCGACTCGCACGGCGCGGGCCGCCGTGTCCACGAAGCCCTTGATCACTTCGGCGATCTCGACGTCGGTGATCTCCACCGGCTCGGCGTAGGTGCCCTGGCCGTAGTAAACGCTCATCTGCTGGCCCTTGGGCCGAATCGCCGAGGGAGCAACGGTGTGGCTGCGGAATCGGTTGGCATGGCTGAGGGCGCCGGCGTGCATGATCTGCGCGAACACCCGCGCTCCGTGCGCTTGCATTTCCCTGGTGATGTCTGCCCAAGCGTGCGCTTGTTCTTCGTCGGCCAAGCCGGGCTGGAACGGGTAACCCTGCGAGTAGGCCTTGTCCGTATACAGCCCTTCCGTGATGACCAGGCCGAAGCCGCCCTTGGCAAACCGGACGTAATAGTCGCGCATGGTCTGCGTGGGAACGCCTTCTTCAGTGGCGGTCACCCGGGTCATGGGCGCCACTGCCAGACGGTTTCGCAGAACTGTGCCTTTTATATCGTGCGTAGATAAAATGTTGCTGATCGAATCGTTCATGCTTTGCTCACCTCATTGCTTGCCGTTAGCGGGTTTTCGAGCGCGGGCAGCGCTTCAATAGAGGTATAGTAGACATCGTCGTGGCGCCGACCAAGACCGGCAATGGTGAAGCCGCCTTAACGAATGAGGATATAAAAGTGCAAATCTCCGACCTCCGGATTTTTCTGGCGGTAGCTTCGACTGGCAGCTTGTCAGCGGCGGCGCGGCAGCTGGATGTCGTACCCATGCAGGTTTCCCGTCGGCTGGGCGCCTTGGAAGAGGAATTGGGGGTTCGCCTGTTCCACCGCACCACAAGGTCGGTTTCCTTGACGGCCGAGGGCGAAGCATTCCTCCCCTACGCCAACACGATGACCGAGGCGGAGGAAAGCGCGCGAGGCGAGTTGAGCCCATCGCCGGCCAAGGCGTCGGGAGTGTTGCGGATGACAGCGCCGAGCATCCTGGGCCAATCCATCGTGCTCCCCTTGCTGCCTCGTCTGCTGGAGCGGCATCCTGAACTGCGCGTCGACCTGGACCTTTCCGATCGGGTGATCGATATCGTAGGCCTGGGCCTGGACCTGGCCCTGCGCGTTGCGCCGCTGGACGATTCGGAGCTCGTCGCCAAAAGAATCGTGCCGAACCCTCGTGTCATTTGCGCTGCCCCGGCCTACCTGAAACAGCATGGACACCCGTCGACCTTGTCAGATCTCGATGCCCATCACTGCATCCTGCTGCAAGCCGTTCCCCGCTGGCCCTTCGTGATCGACGGCGAGTTGCAGCGCAGGCGGATGAATGGTCGTATCAACACCAGCAGTGTCGATGCCGTGAGGACGGCGGCCATCCAGGGATTGGGGCTTGCCATGCTGACCTACTGGGATGCCTTCCAGCAGCTGGCTGATGGCTCGCTCGTCCAGATTGAACTGCAGGACGCCTCCATGGAAGACCTGTCCGTATGGGCGGTCACCCCGACCCGGCGCTATGTGCCGACCCGGGTGAAGGTGTTCCTGGATGCGCTTGAGGCCCGGCTGGCAGATCGGCAGTGAGCGATCGGCCGGACCCGCCTTGTCGCTGAGGCGAGGCGGCCAGGCTTCGATTCCAGTTCACGCAATTGCAGCGTCAGCATCCGATCCGCTGCGTCATCTCTGGCATAAGGCGCCTTAACTCGTTGAACCGACGGGTTCCAAGCTTCATGTCAAGCTCTTGCCAAAGCAATGGTATAAAAAATGTGCCTACAGCACAAAATTGTGCGTACTTACGTACATCGCTGATATAGCTTAGCATGGACTCACATCTACACATAGAAGTCATTCAAATGAGTCTGTTGCTGTTCCCCTTCGAAATCCACTGAAACCCAGGGGTCTTTCCGCACCGAGTCAGCCATCAGTAACATTAGAAGGAGGCATTGCCTTGTTTTCTTTATCATCACTACCCTATGGCGACCTGCCGGGCTTTCGCAGGACCTACCGCCCGGGCCAAATGACGCTGGGCCTGTACTTTCCGATCGAGGCATACGAGGGCGACGCGCCTTCGATGTGCAACCAGGTGGAGCTTGCGCAACAGGCCGATGAGACGCGCTGAACGGTGAAAATCCGGATGCGCGGCGGTAGTTTGTTCGGTCAACGTGGTGGCATCCAGCCGGATGGCCAGCAGCGTCTGGCCCAGTTCGTCATGCAGGTCGCGGGCAATGCGCTGACGCTCTGTTTCCTTGATGGTTTCCTGATGGGCGGCCAGTTCGCGGATGCGGGCGCGCGACTGGCGCAGCGCTTCTTCGGCCAGCTTGCGCTCGGTGATATCCTTGCCCGTGCCGCGGTAGCCTTGGTAAGCGCCATGTTCATCAAACATGGGCTCGCCGCTGACGCTGTACCACGCGATGCGACCGTCCGATGCCTGGATCCTGTATTCAAAATCCGTAAACGGGAGGCGGGCTTCCGCCGTCACACGTTGCCTCTGCCAGGATGGCTCGTTACTCCCCAAACCCAGTTCCCAGCCACAACAGGATGAATTGAGCGTCTACCGGCTTCCTTCGAGCGCTCCTGGCTGCATGATGAATTGCACAAGGCGCGCAAAGTCAGCGCCGCTGGCAGGAAACGCAATCGGGCCATTGCCATGAGCTCGGTGCACACAGCTTCGTTGTGATCGATCCGGATCTTTGTGGCAGCATTGGTCATGGCGGCATCTCTCCAGAAAATGCCAAAAACCAGCAGAATTCATGCCTGCAAATTAACGGGACGGAACACTAGCGTCAGTTATGCCCAGTTGGTTTCCCAATTCCTGAACTGCTCTGCCGGCATTGGCTTGCTGATGTGATAGCCTTGTGCCACATCGCATCCGAGCGCCGCCAAGCTATCCCAGTGCGCCTGGCTCTCCACCCCTTCCGCCACGATTTTCATGTCCAGATTGTGACCCAGCTCGATGGTGGTACGTACGATCACTGCCGAATCATTGGATACCGTCATGGGCATGACGAATGACTGATCAATCTTGATGTAATCCACCGGCAATTTCTGCAAATAGCCCAGGCTGGAATAGCCCGTCCCAAAGTCGTCTATGTACAACCGCGTGCCCAGCTGCTTTAAGTCGGTGAGCGTCTCCAGGGCGCTGGCCGGATCCTCCATTAATGCACTTTCAGTCAGCTCGAACTGCATCAGTTCCGGCCGGATGCCCCAGGTAGCAAACAAGCCCCGGATCCGCTCGACCAGATCGGGATCGCGCAAGTCATGCGCGGAGAGGTTGACCGCCAGCGGCCAGTCCAGCCCGGCCTCATGCCAGGCGTAGCTTTGACTGAATGCAGATTCCAGCACCCAGTTGGTGAGCGGCGTGATCAAACCAGCTTGCTCCGCAAGCGGGATGAATTCACTGGTCGAAATCATGCCATGCACCGGGTGTTCCCAGCGCACCAATGCTTCCGCGCCGCATACGCGCCGCGAAGCGATGTCTACCTTGGGCTGGCAATACAGCAGCAATTGGTTGTGCTCGATGGCATGCCGCAAGTCGCCCATGAGCGCGAGCCGCCTGGCGTGCAGTTCTTCCTGGCCGCCGGTGTACATGGCATAACCGCCGTGCGTCGGCCTGGCTTCGCGCATCGCGGAATTCGCCCTGCGCAATAAAGCTTCCGGGGTAGTGGCGTGACCAGGAAAGAGCGCGATGCCGATGTTCACGCTTGCATCGACCATGAGGCCGGACACTTCTACAGGGTCATGCAGAATGGCGGTAAGCCGTTGCGCCCTCTGGATCGCATGCTCGGCACTCGTCGCAGGCAATAGCAAGGCGAACTCCGCTTCCCCCACGTGCGCCAGCGTTTCATTTTCCTTGACAGCCAGCTCAAGGCGCCGGCCGAGTTCCTGCAGTAATTGATCCCCCGAACGGTAACCCAGGACTTTATTGATTTCGTGAAAGCGCCCTACGTGCAAGTGCAGCAAGGCCAGCGCATGGTGATGCTGTTTCGCCTCTTGCATTGCTTCTTCCAGGCACTCCAGCAGGAATGTGCGATTCGGCAGCCCAGTCAGCGCCTCATAGTAAGCCAGGCGGGCGATGGTGGCTTCGGCCTCACGATGTTTTTCGCGGATCCGCAGGTTGGCAATGCCGTAGGCCAGATCGTCGGCCAGCTCGCTAAGCAACTGGACTTCTTCTTCATCGAAGTCATCGGGCTCAGCCGCAGCCATGGCCAGAGCGCCAATCACCTCGCCATCGATGCGCAAGGGGAAGGCGGCGGTGACTAAAGCGAAGCCTGTCTTGATTGCCTCCTCGCGCACACGGTCGTAGGCTGGATAGGCATAGGCCGGATCGGTGAGGATATGTCGTCCCACGCAGGGTTCGCCAGTGCGGATTGCCGTACCCATCCCGGTGCGGCCGGATTCGGTATCCGCCCAGGTAAAATGCAAGGTCTCGAGATACGTCATGTCCGTATCGGCGGCGCCCACCCAGCGGATCGTCTTTTCTTGATCGTGCTCTGCATAACCAACGACAGCTTGTCGATATCCGCCACTTTCGACAATGACCCGACACATGTCCTGCAGCAATGCCTGCTCGTCTGAAGCATGCAATAAAGTATGATTGCCGGCACTTAAGGTTTTGAAGGCGCGATGAATGCGCGCCAGTTTCTGTGCCTGATCGTCCACTGACGCAGGCCCAGCTTGGTCGCCCATTGGCGCATCGGCAAGGTGTTTCATGGAGTCCGCTCCAGCACGCATAACATTTCATTATAGGCCAGCATGCGGGTTCATTCAGGCAAAGCATGCCGATCGTCAGGATGCCATCAGCACGGCGCTTCGATTGACACCGGGAGCGGAATGGAAAAGCGGAGCCTGGTGCCTTTGCCGGGAGCGCTGTCCACGGCAAACGTGCCGCCGATCGCCTTGATGCGCTCCTCGATGCCAACCAGCCCGAAAGCCTGTTTTTTGCGGCGCTGGTTTTGGGCGATGCCAATCCCGTCATCGGCAATCGTCATTTCAAGCTGGCCCTCTTCCGTGCGGATCGCAATGCTTACCTGCCGTGCCTTGGCGTGCCGGGTGATGTTGGTGAGGGATTCTTGCAGGACGCGGAACAATGCCGTGGAATGGCTGGCGTCAAGGTGGCGATAGGAATCTTCGTCGTCCACCTCCAGGTCGCAAGGAATGCCGCTCATGCTCTCGAATTCATGGACTTGCCATTCCATTGCGGCCAGCAGTCCCAGGTCCAGCACGAAAGGCCGCAAGTCGTTGATAATTGTCTTCACGCTCGTCATTGCCGTATCAATGTGCTCCAGCATGAGACGTGCTGAACGGTGAAATTCCGGATGCGCGGCGGCAGTTTGTTCGGTCAACGTGGTGGCATCCAACCGGATGGCCAGCAGCGTCTGGCCCAGTTCGTCATGGAGGTCGCGGGCAATGCGCTTGCGCTCTGTTTCCTTGATGGTTGACTGATGTGCGGCCAGATCGCGGATGCGGGCGCGCGACTGGCGCAGCGCTTCTTCGGCCAGCTTGCGCTCGGTGATGTCTTTTCCCGTGCCGCGGTAGCCTTTATAAATACCGTCTTCATCGAACATGGGCTCGCCACTAATGCTGTACCACACGACACTGCCGTCTGGGCCCGGTTCAGCCCTTTCGTACTCAAAATCCTTAAATGGGCGGCGGGCTTCCACTGTGGCACGCTGCACCCGCCAGGACGGCTCGTCTTTCCAAATGCCCTCTATTTTCCAGGAATTCTCTCCAATACCGTGTTCGGGGATCTTGCCATTTTTGATTGCCTTCCATCCTGCAACGCTGGTTACCACAAGGTCCTTGTCATGCTCCCAGTACCATTCCGACGAGAGCGCGACCAAGCAGCGAAAGCGCTCCTCGCTTTCCCGCAGCGCTTGCTCGGCCAGCTTGCGGTCGGTAATGTCCCGGGCAAAAGCCAGGGCGACAGGCTCATTTTCGTAGTCAAACGGCATGGCGGAAATCCGTGCATACACCGCCGTGCCGTCCATGCGCTGCAACTTCACTTCCACTGGCGCAACGGTTTCCCTGGCTTCGATGATCAGGAGGATCCGCTCCTGAGCGGCAGCCTGCGAATCAGGATGGACGCGGTCAAGGAGGGAGTGGCCCACCACCTGGTCTGGTGAATCGGCACCGAACAGCTGCAGTGCCGCCGCGTTCGCATAGGCAACGCAGCTGCGGTTGCACACATAAATCGCATCCGGCGCATACTCGAAAAGCGAACGTAAGCGCTGCTCGCTGACGTTCAGCGCTGCTTTGCTGCGATGACGATCCTCGACCAGGGCATTGAAATGATGAATGATGCCGCCAATCTCGCCCTTGTCTTTGACCGTCAAAGGCACCAGCGATGCCATATCGTGCGTCATGCGCTGCATTGCCTGATTCGCTTCATCTAAAGGGGCAAGCAGGCGTCGCGTCATCCAGTGGGCCACGCAAACCGCCAGCAGCGTCAGGATGGCGGCCATGGCAATCAGGTAATGACGCATGGCGGTCACCGGCTGGAACGCCACCTCGGCCGGATAGGTTGCCGTCACGAGCCAGTTCGTCATGGGGATGGAACTGGCGGAAAAGAGCGTCGCTATGCCCTCGGTATTGCGCGCACTGGTGGAGCCCTCAAAGCCCGCGACGAAGCGGTCGTAGACTGCGTGTTGGCCTGGTGCTGGTGCCGCGGTCAGGACGCGGGCAGGATCGGTCGACGCGAGAACGAGATGATTATGCGGCGAAGTGACATAAAACTGCCCCTTGCCTGCCATTTTGCGTTCGAAAACGAGGCCGAAAAAATTGGGAGCACTCAAGTCTATGGCGCCGGCCAGGACCGCGCGCACCGTGCCGGCGTGGTCTCGCACCGGCACCGTGATCACCAGGGTCGGACGCTGCAACGATCTTGCCGTGACGAGCGTGGCGATGGCGGGCTTGCCGGTTTTCACGACGTTTTGGAAATAGTCGCGTTCGCCGACGTCCATGCCGCGGCGGCCCGGCATCGCCGGGTAATCGGCCATCACCCTGCCATCCAGCCCGATGACAATGATGCCGCTGGTAAAGGCCTGGTGTAAGGTGACCAGTTGCGACAGATGGTCATCGAGGACGCGCGTCGAGAGCTTGTCGGGAATGCGCGCGGCAGAGACGGTGAGCATGTCGACGCGTCCCTGCAGTTCGCCAGCAATGTCGGCGGCAAGACGACGTACCGATGCGAACTGCTGGTCAAACAGCACTTCACTGAATTTCTGCTGCTGAAAGGAGGTCGAGAGAAATACCAGTATCCACAGCAGGGTCAGGGAAAAGCCGAGCGACAAGGCAATCAGACGGCCTTTCAGGGAATCCAGGCAATACCACTTCAGTCGTATGAAAAAACCCTGGAGCCGGTTTGAATAAGGAGTGAGCATGTCGTACTAAGTCATACTGGGTCAACTGAAAATCCGATACCAGGCGACGCCATCGTCATCCAGAGTCGGCAATCTAATTCGCGCGTGAGCAATGTCTCGATACCATGCTGTGCTAGGCATCCACGACATTTTCGACAATGCTTTCTGGACTCTCAGGCAGGCATGCCAAGCCGATGAAGATGACAATGGCTACATGTTGGAATAATTCGGCCCGCCACCCCCTTCGGGGGTGACCCAGACGATGTTCTGGGTCGGATCCTTGATGTCGCAGGTCTTGCAATGCACGCAGTTTTGCGCATTGATCTGCAATCGCGCTTCACCGATATCGCTCTTGACGAATTCATATACGCCCGCCGGACAGAATCGTGACTCCGGGCCCGCATATTTCAGCAGGTTGATATTCACCGGCACGCTGGCATCCTTCAGGGTCAGGTGCACCGGCTGGTCTTCGGCATGGTTGGTGTTGGAAATGAACACCGAGGACAGGCGGTCGAAAGTCAGCTTACCATCCGGCTTGGGGTATTGGATCGGCTGGCACTCTGCCGCTGGTTTCAGGCATTCATGGTCGGCATGGGTGTGATGCAGGGTCCACGGCGCCTTGCCGCCGAAGAGGACCTGGTCGATGCCCACCAGCAGCGTGCCGGTGACCAGGCCCTTGCCCATGGCCGGCTTGAAGTTGCGCGCCTTGTGCAGCTCTGCATGCAGCCAGGAGCGCTCGAAAGAAGCCGGATAGGCGCTCAGCTCATCCTGCTGCCTTCCCGCCGCCAGCGCCTCGAAGGCTGCTTCGGCAGCCAGCATGCCGGTCTTCATGGCGGCATGGCTGCCCTTGATGCGCGAGGCATTCAAAAAGCCCGCATCGCAGCCCACCAGCGCCCCGCCCGGGAAAACCAGTTTGGGCAAGGATTGCAGGCCGCCGGCCGTGATAGCCCGGGCGCCATAGGACAGGCGCTTGCCGCCTTCAAAGAATTTGCGGATTGCCGGATGGGTCTTGTAGCGCTGAAATTCCTCGAAAGGCGACAGGTAGGGGTTGTCATAGGCCAGGCCCACCACGTAGCCTACTGCCACCTGGTTGTCTTCCAGGTGATAGAGGAAAGACCCGCCATAGGTGGCATTGTCCAGCGGCCAGCCGGCCGTGTGGATCACCAGGCCGGGCTGGTGTTTGGCTGGATCGATTTCCCACAATTCCTTGATGCCGATGCCATAGGTTTGCGGATCGCGCCCGGCATTCAAGTCATACCTGGCCATCAATTGCTTGCCCAGATGGCCGCGGGATCCTTCGGCAAACAGGGTGTATTTGGCATGTAGTTCCATGCCCAGCTGGAAGGCGGCCGTGGGCTGGCCTTCCCGGTCCACGCCCATGTTGCCAGTGGCCACGCCCTTGACTGAACCATCGTCATGGTAAAGCACTTCCGCTGCGGGAAAGCCGGGGAAGATTTCCACGCCCAGGCTTTCGGCTTGCTGGCCCAGCCAGCGCACCACGTTGGCCAGGGAAATGACGTAATTGCCATGGTTTTGGAAGCAGGCGGGCAAGAGCCAGTTGGGGGTCTTGTACGCCCTGGATTCCGACAGGAAGAGGAAGCGGTCTTCGGTGACGGGAGTATGCAGCGGAGCGCCCAGGGCTTGCCAGTCGGGGAAGAGCTCGGCCATGGCGATAGGGTCCATGACGGCGCCGGAAAGGATATGGGCGCCCAGTTCGCCGCCTTTTTCCAGCACGCAGACGGAGACTTCATTGCCTTTGTCCGCGGCGAGCTGCTTCAAGCGGATGGCGGCAGCCAGGCCGGCCGGGCCACCGCCGACGATCACGACATCGTATGCCATCGCTTCGCGCGGGCCGTATAGTTCCAGGATATTTTGGGAATTCATTAATCTTGCCTAGTGCTTGTTAGTATCTCGGGTCGCAAAAAACAACACAAAAAAAAATGCTCGCGCCCACAAGGACACGAGCCAAAACCACATTGGAAGTGGTGGAGAAACTGAATTACGTTGTTTCGGCGAACAATTCGCGGCCGATCAGTCTGCGGCGGATTTCCGAGGTGTGTCGACGCCGATCTCATACAGCTTGGCGTCGCGCCACAGACGCCCGACCGGGAACCCGTAATCGGCTCAAACTACTTGTTCAGTGCTATTCCACGGCCTTGACCATGTCCTCGATGACTTTCTTGGCATCGCCAAAGACTATCAAGATCTTGTCCATGCAAAGCAATTCATTGGCCAGACCCGCATAACCCGACGACATCGAGTGCTTGTTATTCACAAGCTGTTAATCGCCGCAACCTTAATACGTATAAAAACCCTGCTTGGTTTTGCGGCCTAGCATGCCGCCGTCCACCATTTCTTTCAGCAATTGTGCCGGGCGATATTTCGGGTCATTGAAATCGCGGTAGAGCACTTCCATCACGGCCAGGCAGACATCCAGACCGATCAGGTCCGCCAGGGCAAGGGGGCCGATCGGGTGATTCGCTCCGAGCTTCATGCCCGCATCGATTTCCTCCGCGTTGGCCGTGCCTTCCTGCAGCAAAAAGATGGCTTCGTTAATCATGGGGACGAGCAGGCGATTCACGACGAAACCCGGCGAGTTTTTCACGGAGATCGGGGTCTTGCCGACGCGCTCGGCGAGTGTCCGGGTCGCCTCGACCACGACGTCGTCGGTGCGCAGGCCGCGGATGATTTCAACCAGCGACATGACCGGCACCGGATTAAAGAAATGCATGCCGACAAAGCGCTCGGGGTTGGCCAGCGTCGCGGCCAGCTTGGTGATCGACACCGATGACGTATTGGAGGCGATGACGCAGCCGGGCTTGGCGACAGCTTCCATTTCTTTCAGGATCTGCTGTTTCAGCGCCAGGTTTTCCGTCGCGGCTTCAATGACGAAATCGGCTGCGGCCAGGTCGGCCAGCGCCGTGGTGCCCTGAATGCGGGAAAGGATCTGGTCTTTTTGTTCGGCTGTCAGCTTGCCGCTCTTGATCCCCCTGTCCAGGCTGGAAGCAATGGCGGCCATGCCTTTGGCGATGGCCGCGTCGTTAATGTCGCGCATGATGACACGCAGGCCAGCGGCAGCGCAAACCTGGGCAATGCCGCTGCCCATTTGTCCGGAACCAATAATGCCGACAACTTCAATACTCATCTTATTCTCCATGGCATGCGATATGAATTCGGGTTCCGCATGCGGTCTCTCAGTTCTAAGCAATTGTTCCACAAGCTTGTTCTGCATCGCAGCGTAGCTCCTTTAATCGAGCGCCTGTTCCAATTGCGGCACGATCTCGAACAGATCGCCGACGATGCCGTAGTCGGCCACCGAGAAGATCGGCGCTTCCGGGTCCTTGTTGATGGCCACAATGGTCTTCGAATCCTTCATGCCGGCCAGGTGCTGGATGGCGCCGGAAATGCCCACCGCAATGTACAGCTGGGGCGCGACGATCTTGCCGGTCTGGCCCACCTGCCAGTCATTGGGCACATAGCCTGCATCCACGGCGGCGCGCGAAGCCCCCATGGCGGCATTGAGCTTGTCGGCCAGCGGTTCGAGAATCTTGAAATTCTCTCCGGAGCCCATGCCGCGCCCGCCCGAGACGATGATCTTGGCAGCAGTCAGTTCCGGACGGTCCGATTTGGCCACTTCACGCGACACGAACGCCGATTTGCCGGAGTCCGCAACGACAGGCAGGGCTTCAACGACGGCACTACCGCCGGCGCCAGCGGCATCGAAGCCGGTGGTGCGTACGGTGATCACTTTGATCGGATCGGCCGACTGCACTGTGGCAATGGCATTACCGGCATAGATTGGGCGCTCGAAGGTGTCCGGGCTATCCACCTTGGTGATTTCCGAGATCTGGCCCACGTCCAGCCGAGCGGCAATGCGTGGGGCAATGTTCTTGCCATAGGCGGTGGCCGGGGCCAGCACATGCGAATAATCCTTCGCCAGCGCCAGCGCCTGCTCGGCGACATTCTCGGACAGGCCATCGGCAAACCAGGCGGCATCGGCCACCAGCACCTTGGCCACGCCAGCCAGTTGGGCGGCGGCTTGCGCAGCGGCGCCGCAGTTATGGCCGGCGATGAGGACATGGACGTCACCGCCGCACTGGAGGGCAGCGGTGACGGTATGGGCAGTGCTGCCCTTCAGGGTAGCGTTGTCGTGTTCGGCAATGACGAGAGTAGCCATGGTTTTCCTGACAAAATGATTGACCTGAGCGAGATTGACGCGGGCGCTCAGGCTGCTTGTTGAATGGGGTAGTCATCAGCATGGTCGACCTGCTTCCAGTCCAGCTGGCGCCGGATCTGCTTGGCATCGGGCAACGGGGCCGGGCTTTTCCTGCGGTTGGCAAGCCATTCCCTGATTTGCTCTTTGGTGGGCTGGTGAATGTTTTCCATGACAATGGTTCCTGTGCTATTCGGAGAGGGCTAAATGACTTTGGCTTCGTTCTTCAGCTTGGCCACGAGCGTTGCCACATCCGGTACGATGATGCCGGCGGAGCGCTTGGCCGGCTCGACCACTTTCAGGGTCTTCAGGCGCGGCGAAACATCGACGCCCAGGTCGGCCGGCTTGACCACCTCCAGCGTCTTCTTCTTGGCCTTCATGATGTTGGGCAAGGTCACGTAGCGCGGCTCATTCAGGCGCAAGTCCGTGGTGACGATGGCCGGCAGCGCCAGCGAGACGGTTTCCAGGCCGCCATCGACTTCGCGGGTCACCACGGCCTTGTCGCCGTCGATGACGACCTTGGAAGCAAAGGTGGCTTGCCCCCAGCCCAGCAGGGCGGCGAGCATCTGGCCGGTCTGGTTATTGTCGTCATCGATGGCTTGCTTGCCAAGAATGATCAGTTGCGGCTGCTCGCGGTCGGCCAGGGCTTTCAAGAGCTTGGCCACCGCCAGCGGCTGAAGTTCGGCATCGGTTTCCACCAGGATGGCGCGGTCGGCGCCAATCGCCATGGCGGTGCGCAAGGTTTCCTGGCACTGGGTCACGCCGCAGGAAACGGCGACGACTTCGGTGGCGGTGCCGGCTTCTTTCAGGCGCATGGCTTCCTCGACGGCGATTTCATCGAAGGGATTCATGCTCATCTTGACGTTGGCGAGTTCGACGCCCGAACCATCGGACTTGACGCGCACCTTGACGTTGTAATCGACCACGCGCTTGACTGGAACGAGAATTTTCATGTGACACTCCTGCGAATAAAAAGGCGGACCACTTGAGTGGCCCGCTAAAGCACCCCAAAGGAGAAGGGATGAGAGACATCGGTTTCCTGCATCAAATTTTGTTCCGGACTACTCGACGGCCTTGACCATATCTTCGATGACTTTCTTGGCATCGCCAAACACCATCATGGTCTTGTCCATGTAAAACAATTCATTGTCCAGGCCCGCATAGCCCGCCGCCATCGAGCGCTTGTTGACGATCACGGTCTTGGCCTTGAACGCTTCCAGGATCGGCATGCCGGCAATGGGCGACTTCGGGTCTTTCGCCGCCGGATTGACCACGTCGTTGGCGCCCAGGACCAGCACCACGTCGGCCTGGCTAAATTCGCTGTTGATGTCTTCCATCTCGAACACCTGGTCGTACGGCACTTCGGCTTCGGCCAAGAGCACATTCATGTGCCCCGGCATGCGCCCGGCCACCGGGTGGATCGCATACTTGACGGTGACGCCCTTGTGGGTGAGCTTCTCGGTCAATTCCTTCAAGGCATGCTGGGCGCGCGCCACCGCCAGGCCATAGCCGGGAACGATGATGACGGTTTCCGCATTGCCCATCAGGAAGGCCGCATCGTCGGCCGAGCCGGACTTGACCGGGCGCTGCGCCTGCGCGCCACCCGTGCTGGCGGCTGCCGCATCGCCGCCAAAGCCGCCCAGGATCACGTTGAAGAACGACCGGTTCATGGCCTTGCACATGATGTACGACAGGATCGCACCGCTTGACCCCACCAGCGAGCCGGCAATGATCAGCATGGCGTTGTTCAGCGAAAAGCCGATGCCGGCCGCCGCCCAGCCCGAATAGCTGTTCAGCATCGACACCACCACCGGCATGTCGGCGCCGCCGATGGGGATGATGATCAGCACGCCCAGTACGAAGGCAATCGCCGCCATGATCAGGAATGGCGTCCAGGCCGGCTCCAGGCCCGGGGCGAAACAGAAGGTCAGGCCCAGGATCACCATCGCCAGCGCCAGGATCAGGTTGAGGATGTGCTGGCCCTTGAAACTGACCGGCGCGCCCTGGAACAGGCGGAACTTGTATTTCCCCGACAGCTTGCCGAAGGCAATCACCGACCCCGAGAAAGTCACCGCGCCGACGAAAGTGCCGATGAACAGTTCCAGGCGGTTACCGAAGGGAATCGGTGCATCGCGCGACGTGATGCTGAATACCCAGGGTTCGGCCACCACGGCCACCGCAATGCACACCGCGGCAAGACCGATCAGCGAATGCATCGCCGCCACCAGTTCCGGCATCTTGGTCATCTCGACCCGTTTTGCCAGGGTGGCGCCAATGCCGCCGCCAACCAGCACGCCGGCCAGCACCAGGCCAAAGCCCAGGCTGCCGTTGCTGGCTTCTCCCTGCAGCTTGACGATCAGGGCGAGCGTGGTCACGGTGGCGATCGCCATGCCGCTCATGCCAAAGGCGTTGCCCCGCCGCGCCGAGGCGGGATGCGACAAGCCCTTCAGGGCCTGGATGAAACAGACCGAAGCGACCAGATAGAACAGCGTCACCAGGTTCATGCTGACAAAGGCCATGTTCATGCTGGGCTCCCTTCCTTGGCCAGGGCCGGGGCACCGGCCGGCTTCTGGACCGCCTTCGGCTCTTTCTTGCGGAACATTTCCAGCATGCGCTGGGTCACCAGGAAGCCGCCGAAGACGTTGACGGCCGCCAGGGCCACGGCCAGCGTGCCCATGGCCTGGCCGACCAGGCCTTCGGTCAGACCCGCCGCCAGCATGGCGCCGACGATGATGATGGCGGAAATGGCATTGGTGACGGCCATCAAAGGCGTATGCAGCGCCGGGGTGACGGTCCAGACCACGTGGTAGCCGACGTAGATGGCCAGCACGAAGATGATGAGGTTGATGAGGGTATGGCTGACTTCCATGGGATTCTCCGTTCAGGCTGCCTTGCGTAAGGATTGACCGCCGCTGCACAGGAGCGTGGCGGCAATGATTTCATCGTCCTGGGGAATGGCCAGTTGCCCTTCCTTGTCGATGATGAGCTTCAAAAAGTCCAGCACATTGCGGGCATACAGGGCCGAGGCATCGGCTGCCACCAGGCAAGCCAGGTTGGCTTCACCGATGATGTGCACGCCATGGCGGGTGACCGTCTTGCCCAGTTCGGACAGGGGGCAATTGCCGCCCTGCTCGACAGCCATGTCGACGATGACCGAACCCGGCTTCATGGCCTTGACCGTGTCTTCGCCGATCAGGATGGGCGCCTTGCGGCCGGGAATCAGGGCGGTGGTGATGATGATGTCGGCCTGGGCTGCGCGCGCATGGACGAGCTCGGCCTGGCGCGCCAGCCAGGCGGGTGGCATGGGCCGCGCATAGCCGCCCACGCCTTTGGCGATTTCACGCTCTTCCTCGGTGAGGTAAGGCACGTCGATGAATTTGGCGCCGAGCGACTCGACCTGTTCCTTGACGGGCGGGCGCACGTCGGAGGCTTCGATCACGGCGCCCAGGCGCTTGGCGGTGGCGATCGCCTGCAGGCCAGCCACGCCCACGCCCATGATCAGCACGCGCGCCGCCTTGACGGTGCCGGCGGCGGTCATCAGCATGGGCATGAAGCGCTGGTAGGTGTTGGCAGCCAGCATGACGGCCTTGTAGCCGGCGATATTGGCCTGGGAAGACAACACGTCGAGCGACTGTGCGCGGGTGATGCGGGGCGCGGCTTCCAGGGCGAAGGCGGTCAGGCCGGCCGCGGCCATGGCAGCGGTGTTGTCGGCGTCGAAGGGGTTGAGCATGCCGATGACGACCGTACCCGGGGCCATCAGGGCGCGCTCGTCAACAGAAGGGGCGCGCACCTTGAGCACCATGGCGCAGGCGAAGGCTTGCGCTGCTGTGCCGATGGTGGCGCCGGCGGCCACGTAGGCGTCATCGGGGATGCTGGCCGCCAGGCCTGCGCCGGCTTGCACGATGATGGCGTGTTTGGCCGCCAGCTTCTTGACGGTTTCGGGCGTCGCCGCAACCCGGGTTTCCCCGGGCCGCGTCTCGGCGGGTATGCCAATTCTCATTTGACTACTCCTTCACTGATATTTGATCTCATTGTGCTGCACCCTTAATTCGCAAGTTCCAGGAGCAGATCCTTTGCCGCGACCACCGCGCCTGCCTGCACATGGACCTTGTCCACGACCGCGTCGCGCTCGGCGCGCAGCACGGTTTCCATCTTCATTGCCTCCAGCGACAGCAGCGGGTCGCCCTTCTTCACCTGCTGCCCCGGCTTTGCCGCCACCATCACCACCATGCCCGGCATCGGTGCGCCCACATGGCGCGGATTGCCGTCTTGCGCCTGCAGCTGACCTGCCTTCTGCGCCGCACCGGCACGCGCCACGCGGATCAGGCGGGATTGGCCGTTCAGCTCGAAAAACAGCTTGTTTTCCGCTTCATCCTCAAGCTCCGCCTGCCCAAGCAAACGGATCACCAGCGTCTTGCCCTGGTCGATATCGACTGCGATCTCACGGTTTTCCGGCAAACCACCGAAGAACACCGGCGTCGGCAGCACGCTCACGTCGCCATATTCCTCCCGGTGCGTTGCATATTCGCAGAACACTTTCGGGTACATCAGCCAGGACGCCAGCTCTTGCTCGCTGAGGCTGCGCCCCACCTTTTGCTCCGCTTCCGCCCTGGCCTGCGCCAGATCGACCGGCGGCAAACTCGCTCCCGGCCGCCCATCCAACGGCTTTTCTCCCTTCAATACCTTCCTTTCCAGATCTTTCGGGAAGCCGTCCGGAGGAAAACCCAGCTCGCCCCGGAACAGTGAAATCACCGATTCCGGAAAGGCGATTTCCTTCTCCGGGTTCCGTACGTCTTCCGGTGTCAGGTCGTTGGCCACCATGAACAGCGCCATGTCGCCCACCACCTTGGACGTCGGCGTGACCTTCACGATATCGCCGAACAAGCGGTTCACGTCCGCATACGCCTGCGCGACCTCGCCCCAGCGGTGCGCGATGCCCATCGCCCGCGCCTGCTCGCGCAGGTTGGTGTACTGCCCGCCCGGCATTTCATGCCGGTACACGTCCGAGGTGCCGGAACGGATATCGGCTTCGAACGGCGCATAGGCGCGACGCACCCCTTCCCAGTATTGCGATATGGCAAACAGCGCATTCCGGTCCAGGCCGGGATCGCGGGCGCTGCCTGCCAGCGCGGCGGCAATCGACCCCAGGTTCGGCTGCGACGTCAGCCCGCTCATCGCATCCATCGCGCCATCGACCGCGTCGCAGCCGGCATCGATCGCAGCCAGCACGGAAGCGGCGGCAATGCCACTGGTGTCGTGGGTATGGAAGTGGATCGGCAGGCCGACTTCTCCCTTGAGCGCCTGGATCAGTGCCCGGGCCGCGGCCGGCTTGCATACCCCGGCCATGTCCTTGATGCCGATGATGTTCGCGCCGGCTTTCTCCAGCTCTTTCGCCATCGCGACGTAGTACTTCAAGTCATACTTCGGCCGGGCGGGATCGAGCAAGTCGCCGGTATAGCAGATCGCCGCCTCGCACAGCGCGCCGGTGTCGCGCACTGCATCGATGGCGACCCGCATGTTGTCGACGCTGTTGAGCGAATCGAACACCCGGAACAGGTCGATGCCGCCTTTGGCCGCCTGCTCGACGAAGTGCTTCACCACGTTGTCCGGATAATTGGTGTAGCCAACCGCATTGGACGCGCGCAGCAGCATCTGGAACAAGATATTCGGCACCTGCTCGCGGAGGCGCGCCAGGCGCTCCCACGGGTCTTCCTTCAGGAAGCGCATCGCGACATCGAAGGTGGCGCCGCCCCAGCATTCCAGCGAGAACAGATTGGGCAGCATCCCTGCATAGTAGGGAGCGATCGCGGTCATGTCGGCGGTACGCATGCGGGTCGCGAACAGCGACTGGTGCGCATCGCGCATCGTGGTATCGGTCAGCAAGACCCGTTTCTCTTCCTTCATCCACTGCGCGAATTTCTCGGCGCCCAGTTCCCGCAGTTTGTCACGCGTGCCGGTCGCAATTGCCTGTTGGGTTGCAACAGGCAATTGCGGTGGCAGCAGGCCTGCAGCAATCGGCTGCCGGCCCTGCATTTCCGGGTTGCCGTTGACGGTCACTTCACCGATGAAGCGCAACAGGCGCGTGGCGCGGTCGCGGCGCTTTTCGAACCGGGTCAGTTCCGGCGTGGCATCGATGAAGCGGGTGGTACATTCGCCGGACAAAAACAGCGGGTGGTTGATGACGTTTTCCAGGAACGGCAGGTTGCTGGACACGCCGCGGATGCGGAATTCCCGCAACGCCCGGTCCATGCGCGCGGCAGCTTCCCCGGCCGTCGGCGCCCAGGCGATCACCTTCACCAGGAGCGAATCGTAGTACGGGGTGATCACCGCACCGGAATAGGCGGTGCCGCCGTCGAGGCGAATGCCGAAACCTGACGCGCTGCGGTACGCGGTGATGCGGCCGTAGTCAGGCGTGAAGTTGTTTTCCGGGTCTTCGGTGGTGATCCGGCATTGCAGCGCATGGCCGTTCAGGCGGATGCCGGCCTGCGCCGGCACGCCTGCCGGATGCGGCTGGCCTTCACCGATTGCCGCGCCTTCGGTGATGCGGATCTGCGCCTTGACGATATCGATGCCGGTCACCTGCTCGGTCACCGTGTGTTCGACCTGAATGCGTGGATTCACCTCAATAAAATAGAAGGCGCCGGTATCGGCATCCATCAGGAATTCGACGGTGCCCGCATGGGTATAGTTGACCGCCCGGCCCAGGCGCAGCGCTGCGTCGCACAGCGATTGCCTAGTGGTATCGTCGAGATACGGGGCGGGCGCGCGCTCCACCACTTTCTGGTTGCGCCGCTGCACCGAGCAGTCGCGCTCGTACAGGTGCACCAGGTTGCCATGAGTGTCCCCCAAGAGCTGGACTTCGACATGGCGCGCGCGCTGCACCAGCTTTTCCAGGTACATTTCGTCATTGCCAAAGGCGGCTGCCGCTTCGCGGCGGGCGACGTCAAGCTGGCTAGCCAGGTCGGCTTCCGATTCGATCACGCGCATGCCGCGCCCGCCGCCACCCCAGCTGGCCTTGAGCATCAGCGGGTAACCGACGTCCCGGGCCATCGCCTGCACCTGGTCGAGATCGCGCGGCAGCGGCGTGGTGGCCGGCATCACCGGCACACCGGCTGCAAGCGCCGCGTTGCGTGCGGCGACCTTGTTGCCGAGGGTGCGCATCACGTCCGGCCGCGGCCCAATGAACAGGATGCCATTCCTGGCGCAGGCATCGGCGAAATCAGGATTCTCCGACAGGAAGCCATAGCCAGGGTGGATCGCATCGACCTGCGCTTCTTTCGCGATACGCAGGATATCGTCGATGTCCAGGTAGGCGGCAATCGGCTTCTTGCCTGCCCCCACCAAGTAGCTCTCGTCAGCCTTGAAGCGGTGCAGCGCGAAGCGGTCTTCGGCGGCGTAGATTGCGACGGTGCGGATGCCAAGTTCGGCCGAGGCGCGCATCACGCGGATCGCGATCTCAGAACGGTTGGCCACAAGGAGCTTTTTAATCTGGCGTGGCATGTTACCGAAAATGGTGCTCATGGTTCAGGATAAAAGGAGACTACTCATCACGATCGAGAAAAATCCCCCGCGACTATACGCGGGGGGAAAACCCTTCCGAAGAAAGGAGGAGACATTCTTCGCGATCGATTGCAGCGATCGAGGGGCGAAGCGGGGAAAGGCCGCACGCGCTTGTTCTTCAAGTACGCAGTGAGCCGACCAGTTTTGATGAACGGCTCACACCCCAACTTGCCGCCTGTTCGCTTCTTAAAGTGAACTGACGAGGTGACCGCCATCGACTGCAATCACCGAACCAGTCATGTACTGCGACGCATCCGATGCAAGAAGCAACAGCGGCCCGTCCAGGTCTTCGAGCTTTCCGAGGCGGCGGAAAGGCACCCGTTTGATCAACGTCTGGCCGGCATCGCTCTGGAAAAAATCATGGTTCAGTTCGGTATCGAAATAGCCTGGCGCAAGCGCGTTGACCCGTATACGATCACGCGCCAAGTCCAACGCCATCGACTTCGTCAACTGAATCACACCTGCTTTCGATACTGCATAGGCAGAGAGTTGCCCCGCCTGCCGCAGGCCCAGGATAGAAGCGATATTGATGATACTGCCGCCAGTCGCTTTCATCTTTCTTGCGGCAGCCATCGCTACCAAGGCCGCTCCGCGCAGGTTGGTGCCGATCACGAAATCCCAGTCTTCCGGAGTTTGCGCAGCGAACGGCTTGCTCAGGGTCACGCCTGCATTATTGACCAGGATGTCAACCGCTTCGAGGGACCCGATAACCGCCTCGACCTTCGCAGGATCGGTTACATCCAGCGCGACGGCTTGCGCTGCCCCACCCGTATCGCGGATTTCCGCGACCAGTTTTTCGAGAGCGTCAACCCGCCGTGCGGCAACGACGACCTTTGCCCCAGCACGGGCGAGAACGCGAGCGAAGTGGGCGCCGAATCCGCTCGATGCGCCCGTGACAAGCGCGGTACGCCCTGCCAAATTGGCTGTCAGCATGGATTATCCTTTCAAAGAGATTTATGTCAGGCTTGTTTGGCTGTGCCAGCCGTGCTGTCCTTGTAGCGATGCTTGACGCCTTTCGCAAGCGACCAGCGATGCACCTCGGATGGGCCGTCATAAATGCGGAAGGCGCGAATCTCTCGGAACGCCTGCTCGACCACGGTATCCCGGGTCACCCCCATGCCGCCGAGCACCTGCACGCAGCGGTCCGCGACCCGGAACAGGGCTTCCGACACCGCCACCTTTGCCATGCTCGATTCAGCGGTGCCCAGGCTTCCCTGGTCCAGCACCGAGGCGCACCAGTCAATCATCAGTTCCGCCTGCTTCAGGTCGATCTCATTATCGGCAAGCATGAAACCGACGCCTTCATGGTCCACCAGCGGCTTGCCGAATGCATGGCGGGTACAGGCATAACGGGCAGCGATATCGTGCGCACGCTTGGCGGTACCCCACCAGCGCATGCAGTGGGTAAGGCGGGCGGGTGCAAGGCGTACCTGCGCATACTTGAATCCCTGGTCCACCTCTCCCAGAATCTGGCTGGCAGGCACCCGCACTTCATCCAGATTCATGACGGCATGGCCGCCCGGCATGGAATTGTCGATTGTGTCAAGGATGCGCTCGATACGGATGCCGGGTGTATCCATATCAACCAGGAACATGGTGGCATTCTCACCGGTCCTCGCCATGATGATGCCGATTCCCGCCCCTTGCGCGCCGGTAATCAGCCATTTTCGGCCAGAGATGACCCAGTCATCGCCATGGCGGGTAGCCACGGTCTTCAGCATGGACGGATCAGAACCCGCGCCGCCTTCGGGCTCCGTCATCAGGAATGCGGAGCGCACTGTTCCCGCAGCCAGCGGCCGCAGGAAACGCTGCTTCTGCTCGGCGGTCGCGACCCTCTCCAGCAAATGCATATTGCCTTCATCAGGCGCCATGACATTCATCGCTACCGGCCCCAGTGGCGAGTAGCCCGCCGCACGAAATACCGTCGCGGTTTCCCTGTGGCTCAGGCCATGGCCGCCCCATTCCTCCGACAGCTGCGGCGCTATCAGGCCGGCCGCCTGCGCTTTGGCGCGCAGTTCGCGTACCAGATCTTCAGTCGGCCCGTGGCCATGGTTGCGCGGGTCCTTCTCGTACGGAATGACTTCCTCGAGGATGAATCTGGAAACTTTCTCTGCTAGTGCACGCGCCCTTGCGCTGCTTTCAAACATATTCATGGGATTTCTTCCTTCGTTATGTCAGCAAGTCATGGCGATTTCCGCCTGCTCCCAGGCCAACTGCGCCAGGGGTTCGAATTTGCTCGACAATTCCTTTGCCTTCGCCGAGGATGCATTGCCGCGGATCTGGCGGCCGCGGATGCCATGCAGGATCGCAGCAAAGCGGAACATGTTGAACGCGATATAGAAGTCATAGCCCGGAATGCCGTCACGCCCTGTGCGGCGGCAATAAGCCTCGACGAATTGCTCCTCGGAGGGAAGTCCCAGGGACGGCAAATCTTCGCCCTTCAATCCCGACATGATCGTCGGCGGCAACCGGTACATCATTGCATGATAGGCAAAATCGGCCAGCGGATGGCCCAGCGTGGACAATTCCCAGTCGAGGACCGCCAACACCCGGGGTTCCGTCGGATGGAAAATCATGTTGTCGCAACGGAAATCGCCATGCACGATTGCAGTGTCATTGCCACTTGGGATATTTTCCGGCAACCATTCAACCAGACGGTCCATATGCGGATTGCGCCCCGCCAGTTCATCTTCCATATACTGGCGCGACCAACGGGCGATCTGCCGTTCGAAATAATTTCCACTGCGTCCATAGTCAGCCAGTCCGATTGCCGCATAGTCCACCGTATGGAGTTGCGCAATCGTGGCATTCATCGCATCGAAATAAGCGGCGCGCTCGCCACGCGGGACTTCCGGAAAGCGCGGATTCCAGAAGACGCGCCCCTCGACCATGTCCATCACATAGAATTCGGTGCCGATGACAGATGCATCGGTGCACAAGCCATATACGCGAGGGACCGGAAATCCGGCAGATTGCAATGCCGAGATCACGCGATATTCGCGGTCCACCGCATGCGCCCCCTTCAGGATATCGCCAGGCGGCTTGCGGCGCATCACATAAGCACGGTCAGGGGCATTGAGCTTATAGGTCGGATTCGACTGCCCGCCCTGGAATTGCTGGACGGAGAGCGGCCCGGAAAATCCTTCGATGTGCCGCAGCATCCATTCCTCGAGCCTGGCTTCATCAAAGCGCAGCGCTTCGCGCACCGCGCCCACGCCGACATTGTCGTTATTGTGGTTCATGTCATTTACCTAAAAAGCGTTCCATGTGATATGCGTTATCGCCGAAAATTCTTTCGGAAACGATTACGCGCCGCAGATAATGCCCGACCGGATACTCGCCGGTTACACCGATGCCGCCATGCAGATGCACCGCAGTGCCGGCAACCGACTTGGCCGATTCCATCAACTTGACCTTGCATGCTGATACCGCCTTGCGCCGCTCATCGCCTGGCGCGGAAAAGGAAGCGATCGCCCGATGCAGCATCGACCGTGCGTCCGATGTTTCGATGAACATCTCTGCCATGCTATGCTGCAATGCTTGGAAATCGGCCAGCGGCCGTCCGAACTGAGTGCGTATCTTCAGATATTCGCAAGTCAGCTCCATCACTTTCTCCATGCCGCCCAAGGCGTCTGCACACAGGCACAGGATAGCTTCGTCGATTGCATCCTCGAGGCAAGCCAGCGCCCCCTCCGACCCCTCCAGCAATGCATCTGCGGGAAGCGCGACGTCTTCAAAAGTGAAATCGGCCACACTGCCGTCATCGATCGTCCGGTACGCGTGCTGCTGGATGCCGGCCAGACGGGCGTCCAACAGGAACAAAGCCAGCCCATCCTGACCGCTTCCATTCTGTTCGATCCGGGCGGAGACAATCAGCTTGTCGGCATCGGCACCTCCGCTGACGAGGATCTTGCTTCCGGAAAGGCGGTACGATCCATCCCCCATCCGCCTTGCAAGCGTCACCGGGAAACGCAAATCGTATCGACTGCCTTTTTCATAAAGTGCGACTGCGATGCAAGCTGCTTCACCCGCAATGCCGGCCAACTCCAGCTCCTTCGCAGCTGCATTGCTGCAGCGGCTGAGAATCCCGGCGGGGAGGACTGCGCATCCGATAAAGGGTTCGACGCATAAGCCGCGCCCCATTTCCTCCGCCACAATGGCGAGATCTTCGACGCCGCTGCCGAGGCCGCCCCAAACTTCGGGCACAGCCAATGCCAGCCAGCCCAAATCGGCCAGCTGCCTCCAGCTTTCCTGCAGAGGTTCAGCCAGCCGTTTATGCCTGTTCTCAAACAGCTGCTCGGCCGATATATACCGCCGCGCGCTGTCGCGCAACATTTCCTGCTCCATGCTCAATCGGAAATCCATCGTTCACTGCCCTCAAGTTGATGCTGGATTGATTGTATGGAGAGGCGACAGAGACTGTCTTGATGCGTTGCGACAGATAGTCCACTGCCCGCGACGCCTGTACGAAGTCAGGCGCGCTGCATGGTAACGAGGTCGGCGCCGCGTCTTGCTGATTGGCGTCATATGCCTGCTCGATCAATCTACTTTTCGTAGATACCCAATATGTCTCAGGGTCGCAAGCAGTCGCTTATATGTCGCAACGCATCAAGACCTGGGAATAGCCGCGTTCCTACAATGGCCCATCATTCAGTATGGAGCGGCCCAATGGATCTTGCATTTACCAAGGATGACGAAGCGTTTCGGGCAGAAGTCCGCGCCTTTCTCAAGCACAGTCTTCCGCCAGAAATAGCGCGACGTGAAGCCCAGGGGTTTCACCTCGAACGCAAGGACGTCGCCGAATGGCAACATATCCTGTACCAGAAAGGCTGGGTAGCGCCAAACTGGCCTGCGGAGTATGGTGGCACGGGCTGGACGCCGATCCAGCGCTACCTGTTCGAACTTGAATACGGTCTTGCAAATGCTCCCGAGATCAGCCTGATAGCGCTGTCAATGGTCGGTCCGGTCATCTACCGCTTCGGCTCTTCCCACCTGAAGGAACGGTTTCTTCAGCCGATTCTGCAAGGTGACGCATGGTTCTGCCAGGGATTCTCGGAGCCGCAGGCCGGCTCCGATCTCGCCAGCCTTAAAACCCAAGCGATCAGGGATGGGGACGCTTATGTCCTGAACGGCCAGAAAACCTGGACGACAGCAGCCCACTTCGCCGATTACATGATTTGCCTGGCTCGCACCAATCTGCAAGTGAAGCCACAGGCGGGGCTCTCGATGCTCATCGTTCCCATGGATGCGCCCGGTGTGACGGTGCGCCCAATCGAAACCATCGATGGAGATCACAGCGTCAACGAAGTGTTTCTCGACAATGTGCGCGTGCCGGCGGAGTACCTGATCGGCGAAGAGAACGCCGGTTGGACCCAGGCCAAATTCCTGCTCGGGAATGAACGGACGCACAATGCCTACATCGGCATCCTTAAACGCTATCTGGCAAGGATTCCCGCCCTGATCGACGCTGAAATCGACAACGGCTTGACGCGCATGACCGCGGACATGCTGAGGCACAAGCATGCCCGGCTCGAAATCGACGTGAACGCCCTGGAATGGTCGGTCTTGCGCACGCTCGCCAGCGATGAAAGCCCTGCACTGGTCGCCGCCGCATCCGGCTTGAAGGTGCGCGGTTCCGAGTACCTGTTGCGTGCAAGCGATCTGGAAAACGAGATTCTCGGCTTGCAGACCGCACCCCGCTTCACCCCGCAGGACAGTGGGCTGCTGCATGCAGGCGCGTCGCTGGCCGCACCGGGACGCACTACCCAGTATCTTTACTGGCGTGCCTCGACGATATTCGGCGGCGCCAACGAGATCCAGCGCAACATTATCTGGAACACCATGTTCAGGGCATAGGCTGTCAAGGCAAAATGCTGTTATTGAATTCTTCGAAAGGGAACACATCATGACTCGCGAAGTAGTAGTGCTTGCCGGTGTTCGCACCGCCATCGGTACATTTGGCGGCGCGCTCAAGGACGTGCCTCCGACCGAAATGGCCTCACAGGTGGTGCGGGCGCTGCTGTCCCGCGCACAGGTGGATGGCAGCGATATTGGCCATGTCGCATTCGGCAATGTCGTCCTGACCGAACCGAAGGACGTCTACCTTTCGCGCGTGGCTGCATTGAACGGCGGCTGCTCGAAGGACACGCCGGCGTTCAATGTCAACCGTCTATGCGGCTCGGGGTTGCAGGCGGTGATCAGTTCTGCCCAAAGCATCCTGCTTGGCGATGCCGATATCGCCATTGGCGGCGGCGCCGAAAGCATGTCGCGCGGCGCCTATCTACTCCCGTCCGGACGCTGGGGTATGCGCATGGGCGACGGCAAGGTCCAGGATCTCATGGCAGGCGCGCTGCACGATCCCTTCGAAAATATCCATATGGGCGTTACGGCTGAAAACATCGCCGCGAAATGGGGCATTAGCCGCGCCGATCAAGATGCACTGGCGCTTGAGAGTCATCGCCGTGCCAGTCACGCAGTCAAAAACGGTTATTTCAGCAGCCAGATAGCCCCGATCACGATCAAGGGCCGCAAGGGCGATACCGTATTCGATACCGACGAGCATTTCCGGGATGGGCTCAAGGCGGAAGACCTTGCCAAACTGCGCCCCGGCTTTGTGAAGGAAAATGGCACCGTCACCGCCGGCAATGCTTCCGGCATCAACGACGGCGCCGCCGCCCTATTGCTTGCCGAGCGCCATGTCGCCGAACAGCGTCAGCTCAAGCCGATGGCACGGCTGGTGTCTTACGCCCACGCTGGAGTTGACCCCAACCACATGGGCATCGGCCCGGTTCCGGCAAGCCGCAAAGCACTTCAGAGGGCCGGCCTGACCATTGACGACATTGATGTAATTGAGGCCAACGAAGCATTTGCGGCGCAGGCTTGCGCCGTCGCCAGGGAACTGGGCTTCGATCCAGCCCGCGTCAATCCGAACGGGTCAGGCATCGCACTGGGCCACCCCATCGGCGCTACGGGCGCGATCATTACCGTGAAAGCGTTGTACGAACTGGAGCGCATCAAGGGCCGCTACGCGCTCGTTACCATGTGCATCGGCGGCGGCCAAGGCATCGCCGCGGTATTCGAGCGCATCTGAACTACTGACCCATGACGAGCACGCGACAAGGGGAAGAGCCCATGGATAATTCGCCAGCCAAAGCGACCTACAACCCGAACGAAAAACAGAAAGGCGCAGGCAAGACTGCGCGCATCCCGATCAAGATCGTGCCGGCAGAACGCCTGCCCAAGCCGGACTGGATCCGCGTCAAGGCCGGTTCGCCGACCACGCGCTTCTATGAAATCAAGGATATCCTGCGCGCCAACAAGCTCGTGACCGTGTGCGAGGAAGCTTCCTGCCCGAACATCGGCGAGTGCTTCGGCAAGGGCACCGCCACCTTCATGATCATGGGCGACAAGTGCACCCGCCGTTGCCCGTTCTGCGACGTCGGCCATGGCCGCCCGGACCCGCTCGACGTCAACGAGCCGGAGAACCTGGCCAGGACCATCGCCGCCTTGAAGCTCAACTACGTGGTGATCACTTCGGTGGACCGCGACGACCTGCGCGACGGCGGCGCCGGCCACTTCGCCGACTGCATCCGCCGCGTGCGCGAACTCTCGCCCAACACCCGCATCGAAATCCTCACGCCGGATTTCCGCGGCCGCATGGACCGCGCCCTGGAAATTCTCAAGGCGGCGCCGCCGGATGTCATGAACCACAACCTGGAAACCGTGCCGCGCCTGTACAAGGAAGCGCGCCCGGGCTCCGATTACGAATACTCGTTGAACCTCTTAAAGCGCTTCAAGGCACTGCATCCGGATACCCCGACCAAGTCCGGCATCATGCTGGGGCTAGGCGAGACCGACGAGGAAATCCTGCAGGTCATGCGCGACCTGCGCGCGCACGATGTGGACATGCTGACCATCGGCCAGTACCTGATGCCCTCGGGCGATCACTTGCCGGTGCGCCGCTACGTGCATCCGGATACCTTCAAGATGTTCGAGGAAGAAGCCTACAAGATGGGCTTCGTGCATGCGGCCGTGGGGGCGATGGTGCGCAGTTCGTACCATGCCGACCAGCAGGCGCATGGCGCCGGGGTGCAGATGGCGGAATAAGCCTGCTGCGAAAAAGCCGCAATAGATGCAAGTTGATTGAAGCCCGGCCAAGGCTCGCAGCGCAACCGCGCTCCCGTTATTTCGTTTCGGCCAACTTCAGGAACTCTCCTGAAGTTGGCACTGCGAATACGGTAGCAGCTAGCCACTCGTTCTCTTATTAAGCATTGCCATAATTTTGATGGATTTCGTCGTTCTGAGCAATCCCGGCCAACCACCAATCCACAAAACCTGCAAGATCGGCATGCCGTGAATGCGCAAGGGCCATATCCTCGCCAACATTTGGACTTCCATTTGGCTCACGCAAGATAAGCGCGGCATGAATTTGCGACGGTATTCCCTTCAAGAACGGCAAATAGTCATCGACAAATGCAACAGGCTTCAGCTCGTGCAATACCTGCGCCTTTGGGCTTAGATCAGTAACATTATTTGCCGTTGCAATAACGTGATTAATTGGGAAGCCACATTCGCGCAAATTCTGTAGCCGGGCAGCCTGGAAATTCGGATCGATGGCACTCACGCAAACCAGTTCGAATCCGGCAGCCACAAGTGCATGGCAAGCATCGACAGCACCTGGAATCGGCGGAATGGTCGACCAGAACTCCTCGTTGAATTGGCGGCGGAAATGTTCCATTTCCTCTCCGGCGAGCCGGCGTACGTCAAAACGAGCCAAAGGCCAGTATGCTTGCGGGTCGCGCACAGCAGGAATGGCGCCAAAGGCATTTGCCCACGCAGCACGATAAGCCTGGTGATAATCTACAAGTACGCCGTCGCCATCGAGTGCAATGACTGCCTTTTTACGCATCGCCTGAAGTCCTTATTTCTTTTACTCAGTAGCCGTTAGTATAAGCGACAGAAGGGGCGTTGCAAGCTGCTACGCTGCAGGAACGCCCCCTCAAATTCAACCGTGACTTGTCCACGAAAAGGCGTGGTCGGTGCCCTCGGGACTTTCACGATATCGTCTAAAGTAAGAACCTGAGCGAATATCGCTGATAATATCGAAATGGCGCGGCACCCAACCGAGTTCCGCGATCGTGCGCTTCGCTATTGATCTGCTGTTCACTGCCAGCGCTATATCGACCCAAAAACCACCCCAAAGCGAACAGGACTCTTCATAGGAAAGCGAGCGTGTGCCGCAACCCGCCACCTCCGCTACAGCCTCTGCAATCGTCCGGAAGTTCGCCTCTCCCGATACGGCATGATACAGAGCCCCAGGGGTACCCTTCTCGATAGCCAATGCATATACCTCAGCGAGATCGTCGACATGGACGCAGGAATAGAGGTTGAGACCATAGCCGAGATAGCAAGCATCGCCGGTTTTTCGAACTGATTCAAAGATCTGTGGGATCTGAACGCTCGCGCCGTTCCCATAAATAAGAGGCGGACGGATCACGTAGGTGCTGAGGGAAGATGAGGACGCTTCGCGCACCAGATTTTCCGTCTTGAGCCTGATGTCGCGATTATAGCGTGAGGGAAAGGGGAAGGGATCATCTTCGGCGAAGGTGTTTTGATTCCAGGCTCCGTCTTTGGCCTCAATCGCCAGCACGCCCGTTCCCGAGGTAAAGAGCAAATGCCGGTGGAACTGTCCTTGGGCCGCAATCAAAGCTCTCATAATGCCCGCTTCTGCTTCGAACGGTACCATGGCTGCCATGACTACCACGTCGAAAGGTTGGGATAGTTCCGTTAGTCGGGCGAGGTCTTCGAGGTTGCCTTCGATCGGTACCACGCCGGCCGCCTCAAGCTTCTCTCGGTTCGCAGCATTTCGTGCTAAACCGTGCACAAGCATGCCGCGTTCCTTCAAAGTGCGCGCGACTGCCGAACCGACATAGCCTGTCGCTCCGAGTACCAGTGCTTTCATAAATACCTCCGTCAATGAAAAAAATATCTCGGTGGCCATCAGCGTTCGGCCATACCAGTTTATTTGAACCGTGAATGAGCGAGACCACTCCGATCAGGCAAGCTTCGCCTGTTCTTCCAGCTTGGTATCCGGAAAACCAGCCTTTGGATCAAAATAGTCAGCCCAGCGAGCAATTAACCCATTCTTGAATTCCATAACGCCGCAAATCTTGGGCACTAGCGTTGCAATGCCGTTTGTGTTGCGATGCCAGTCCGTGCGCTCGGTGAAGACAACATCGCCGACCGCCGCTATGTGAAACATCTCGACCTCGATCGTCTGAATATCCAGTTCTGGCAGGGTGCAGACGGAAGTTATGAGATCGATGGCCTCTTCAATACCATTGCACGGCGCAACTCCGGAATTTTCATACCGAACATCCGGTGCCAAATATGTACGATAGGCCTCGCAGAGATCTGCGAAAGTTCCCTTCTCCCAAGCCTTAAAAAACGCCAGCACATGAGCCTCGTTATCCCCAGCAGACATTTCATCTCCTTTTCTCTACAGCCAGCGCATTATTGCGCGACAAACCCACCATCGACGACGAGCGCATGACCCGTTACAAAACTGGCCTTGTCCGAGCATAGCCAGACCGCCCCTTGAGCGATCTCTTCGGGTTCACATAGCCGTCCCATCGGCGCATAATTTTCCAATCGCCGGCGAATCGCCTCGCTCATCGCCATCACCTGATCCACCATGGCGCTGCGTGTGACCCCTGGGCAAATGGCATTCACACGGATGTTGCGGTTCGCATATTCCAGCGCGGTACTCTTCATTAGCCCAATCACGGCGTGCTTGCTCGCAGTGTAGGCAGGAAGTGGCGGATCCATGGTGCCGATCAGTCCTTGGGTCGATGACGTGTTGCATATTGCCCCCTTACCACGCTTAAGCATCTGCGGAATCTGATATTTCATACACAACATCTGGCTGATAAGATTGATCTCGAGTGTGCGGCGGAACACCGACTCTTCCCACTTGTGGTCGTCCGGATGCGTAATTCCTGCATTGTTAAAAGCGCAATCAATCCCGCCGAATTTCGCCACCGTCGCGTCAAGGAACCGCTGCACGTCAGCATCGAGCGAAATATCCCCGGCGATCGCGATCACCTGGCCGCCTTGGCTTTCGACCAAGTGGGCTGTTTCCTCGACGCTCTGCGAATTCAGGTCGGAGAGCGCAATCATGGCGCCTTCCGCCGCAAAAGCAAGCGCACCGGCACGACCAATTGCCCCGCCAGCGCCGGTCACGGTCACAACTTTTCCTTCGAACAATCCCGCCATATACTGTCTCCTCAATTCAATATCTTCCCGGTTATGCACGATCGAAGCTGACATGCAACTTCCGGGGCCCGTATCAACCTGCCCCCATACCTCCGTCAACGATCAATTCGGCGCCCACGGCATAAATGGCGTCGTCGGACGCAAAGAACAAAATTGCCTCCGCGATTTCCGCCGGTTGTGACACCCGTCCAAGTGGGATTTGCGTCGCAAATGCCTTGGCTATCTCTTCGTGATTATCCAAGCCTGTAATCAAATTGGTCATGGATGCGCCGGGGTGAATGCTGTTAACCCTAATGGGTGGTTTAAACGCAGCACCTTCGAGTGCAGCCGCCTTCGTCATTGTGGTGACTGCGCCCTTTGTAGCGCAATAACCTGTCATGTTGGGCGATCCCAGAATTCCACGGAGCGACGAGACATTCACCACCGAGCCACCGCGTCCGGCCCGTGCCATTTCCCGAAAGGCGCAGCGGATACCAAGCCATGTGCCTTCAACATTCACGCGCTGCATTAGATCCCAGTCTGACTCTGTCGTGTCTTCAATTGGTTTCCACACATGAATACCAGCATTATTCACCACTATGTCGAAGCCGCCGGTCTCGGCGCGCAGCCGATCTGCGAGGTCGTTCCAAGCCTCTTCCCGAGTCACATCCAGATGATGATAAAGCGCCTTGCCGCCATCCCGCTTTATCTCGGCGACTACAGCCTCGCCGTCTGAATCAACGATGCCGGCGACGACGACAGTCGAGCCCTCGGCGGCGAAAAGTTTCGCCGTCGCCTTGCCAATGCCCTGCGTCGCACCGGTGACAATGGCGACCTTACCATTAAGTTTTCCCATGATTCTCTCCTCTTTTTTATATCGCGACCATGCCGCCGTCGATGAACAGTTCTGCGCCGGTCACGAAGCTGGATCGGTCGGAGGCGAGAAAAAGGACGCCACCGGCGATTTCACTCGCCTCCGCGCGACGCTTGATTGGGATGCGCTCATCGAGCGCCGGATCGATTTCAGCGCTCATCGTGGTCTTGCAGATGCCAGGCCCTAGGCTATTGACGCGTACGCCGTCTTTGGCCAGTTCAAGCGCTGCCGACTTGGCAAGCACACGCTCCCCGCCTTTGCTTGCGCAATAGGCGGAGTAATTCTCGTAGCCCACCTTGCTCGAGGTCGAAGTAATGAAGACGATTGAGCCCTTGCCAGCCTGGCGCATTGGTGGGCTGACATATTTTAGGGCAAGGAAGCAGCTGCGCAAATTGGTATCGAGCGTCGTCCGAAGGGTTTTCAGGCTTCCTTCCAACACTGACTCGCTGGTCGAATATCCTGCACAACAGACCAATATGTCGATGCGTCCATGATCCCGCATCACCTGCTCGGTCAAATGTTGCCAATCTTCCCCCGACGTGATGTCTTGGCGGATATAAAACGCCTTACCGCCATTTTTCACCATATCAGCGGTCGCTGCCTCCCCCTCGCTGCGCGTGCGACAGGTAATGATGACAGTCGCCCCCTCGGCTAGGAAACGGTCTGCGATCGCGCGTCCGATATTGCGAGAACCACCCGTCACGATCGCTATTTTTCCTGCAATTTCGTCAGCCATTTTCGCTCCTCTCGATTATCTAGTTTTCTTGCCGTTGCCACTTAGTTGGCGGACGGCAGCGGAATGGTCAGACGCCGCAGTCGCGTAAGCTTCAGCGTCTCGATCTTCCATACGTCATTCTCGCGTCGATAGGTCTCGTGATAATGGCCCGCACCGGTCATCTGCGAAATGCCGAACGGATTGCCTTCGCTACCCAACCAGTAAATCTGGTCAGTCATTGCCCAAATTGCCTTGGCATGGTTGGCATCGACGATCTCGATCTCGGGCATAAAACCGCTGTGGATGCTGACCGGGGTTTGCAGAACATCCTTGATGAAGGTCATCCCCTCGTCGATCGGTCGTGGCGCATCGAAGGCCTCCGCAAAAAATACCGTAGCGTCGTCTGTAAAGATGGCGCGCAACGAGTCCCATTGCTTGGTATCAACGAAACGAAAGTATCGTGCTTTTAGTAAGCGGATCTGTTCTATTGCATAGAGCTTATCGGCAATGTTCATCATGGTATTCCAAATTATTTTGGTTGGAGGGTAGCCCTCTTCCTCGCTACAGCACCGAGGTTCGCTTCATCAAGGAAGTGGCCGAAACCACCCCTACTTTTACAAGGGTGCGACCCACAAGGGGGCCGCCTGCTGAGGGCATGGCGACCAGAACCGAAGCTCCGGGCGACAACCCTCTAGTCGATGCCTCATAACACGCGGCTCACGGACACGAGCGTGCGTGTCGCACGCAAAAGATTTAGGATAGAGATGCCAGAGCGGCCGGGTTGAAAGGCTGCAGTTCGTTGTGTGCGCCGCGACGAACTTTCTCCACCCAGCTGGGATCGGCCAGAATCGCGCGGCCGACCCCGATCAGATCAAAGTCGCCACGCTCGAACATTGCCAACAGTTTGTCGAGGCTGGCAGGCTGACTGGTTTCGCCCATCAGCGTTGCCATTAGTTCCACGTCTAGCCCAACTGAACCTACGGTCATGGTTGGCTTGCCGGTGATCTTCTTGACCCATCCTGCGAGATTGAGATCACTTCCCTCAAACGCCGGCTCCCAGAAGCGCCTCTGCGAGCAGTCGAAAATATCCACGCCGGCATCGACAAGAGGCGTCAGAAACTGCTCCAGTTCCTGCGGTGAATTGACGAGCGTTGCACCATAGTCGTGCAGTTTCCATTGTGACAAGCGGAACATCAACGGATAGTCGGCAGATGTCCGGGTGCGGCACTCCTTGAGCACCTCCGTGGCAAAGCAGGTGCGTTTCACGAGATCGCCACCATAGCGATCCTGGCGCAAATTCGTCTTGTCCCAGAAAAATTGGTCGAACAGATAGCCATGGCCGCCGTGGAAGCCAACGCCGTCGAAGCCTAGATCGAAGGCGCTGCGTGCAGCTTGGGCAAAAGCCTCGATCACCGCATCGATATCGGCTTGTGTCATTTCGCGCGTTAGTTTGACCGGGGCAGTCCCTATGGCACCTACCATACCGGACGGTCCAACTTGGACATCGGTGACGGAACCCGCAGACTCATAGACACCCTCGATTTTCGAGCGGGTGAACAGTCCCGCATGCCACAATTGAGGAATGATTTTGCCGCCTTTAGCATGGACCTCCTTCACCACCTTGCTCCACCCTTCCAACGCGGGACCGTGGAAGTCGGGCACATTTTCCTCATTTGATGCGCCCGGATGTGGCACCCAGGTACCCTCGGTAACGATTAGTCCCACGCCGCCTTCGGCGCGCCGCCCGTAATAGCCAGCCACATCCACGCCTGGCACGCCCCCTGGGGAAAAGGCACGCGTCATCGGTGACATCACGATGCGATTTGACAGCTTGAGGCTGCCGATCACAATTTCCTCGAACAAGAACTCAGTATTCATTCAACTCTCACCTTCTTTCTATGACAGACGATGGTCACCCGCGAAGATGACCTGCACCATACCCCTGAGATGCGGCCTCGCAAAGCAACGACCGCAATCATCAGTCTAAAATCCACGTCCGCCGAGATGCTCGGGGGATGGATAACTACTCCAACGCACGCTTGCGACCGGTTGGCATGCAAGCTCGAAACGCAATGCGTCGACGGCCTCAAACCTGCTGGACGGGACAGTTGCCCCGAGACAGCGCGCTCATCGCTAACAGGCGAAATCCGACCTGGGCGGACATCTCATATCTGACCGTTCGCCGTTTCACCCATTCAATCCCTTATAAATCTGTTCACGCAACTTCATGGCCCGGCAGCTATGTATTCCCTACAGTTACAGGTACAGGTACACCGACTTCGCCTGCGCGATGCGCGCCACATCACCGTTTTGAGACACTTTAGTTGAGCCCGACGGGCCCGTATTGATGCTCAATGACAAAATCACCTCTCCATACGACTAACGCGGGTTTCTTGCGAGGGCCGCCGGGAGAGAAGTGGCATCAGCTTTTCGAGCAATGCCGATCAGGTTCGATTGTGCGATTTAAAATTCCGCAATAACGAGCGCTTCATCTACGAGTATGACCTCGGTAACTACTGGCAACACGAAGTCCGCGTTGAAGCGCGCTTGGCGCGGGAAGATAAACGCACCTATCCCTGCTGCATTAACGGTCGACGGCGGGCGCCGCCGGAAGACTGCGGCAATCCCTTGACCTTCATGGCGCGACGGGATGCCGTCCCGCTGCAAGTTGCGGATTTATTCGAGATCATCCGTAAATATCACGTTATATGTGATGTCGCGCCTGATACACATTCTGTCGCCCAATGGTAATACGTCCACAGGTGAATTGGTTACTATCGTTCCGCCAATGTTGAAGAAGTGAGTACACCGCGCGCGATGTTTGCGCCGCCTCTATGCGGTAACACAAAAGACATGAATGGAGAATCGCCGTGCTTAAACAGATCGTACTTTTGAAGCGTCGTCCCGGAATGACGATGGAGGAGTTCAAGGACTATTATGAGAATGTCCATTCCAAGCTTGGTGAAAAGTATATGCCCTTGGCGCGGCGTTACTTCCGACGCTATGTGTGCCCAGAGCCAAATCCTATTACACGGCAGGTAGAAGAACTCGATTTCGACGTTGTAATGGAGATTTGGTGGGACTCTCGCGAGGATTTCGAGTCAACGATGGAGTCAATCGGTAGCGGTGAAATACACCGGTTGTTCGTTGAAGATGAGAAGAAGATCTTTGATCGACATAGTAATCGTGTCTTCACTGTTGAAGAAAAGGAGTCAGTGATGGATAGGAGCTGGGAGGGTTGCTGATCTGGCCGCAGCTCCCAAACCTAATCCGCGGCTCTTCGAGGCGGCATACTGACCTCTTGATGCCGGGCCAGCGTTTGATCTCTGGAATATAGGCCGGGCACGGGCAACGCCACACAGTGCCGCGTCTCGACACGGCCATGCCCCTTGTCGAGTGTCTCAAAGTGGGAAGGGCTTCAATGTCGTCCCATCCCTCGGCCCCGGCCATGATTGCGCACAACGCGATCACCAGAATATCGGCAAGCGCGTGATCAAAGCGGCCTGTCACGCGTGGATCGTCAATGCCTCTCAGCCGTTGCACCAGGATCATGCCAGGATTCATGTCTGCCCCCGATTCAAAATCAAGGAGCAAACATTGTTAACGGCTTTTAATGCTCCGTGGTCGGAATAACGGGGCAAAGCCTGAAACCGGAACTAAAGCGGCGTCACACCCAATTGGGCACACGCACCCTCGATTGAGTTGACGACACTCGACGGCGCCTGGAATCCGGTTGGCCTGCCGCCATCGTCCAACTCACGAGAAATCAGAAGCGCCATGCGTGCGGTCTGTTCATAGATCGGCCACGACGTTATCGCAGCCTGTGTCGACTCATCCCCTCGCGACAAGTAAGCGGTGACGAATCCCACAAATGCTGGCTCTTCTTCCACCGCCTGACCTGCTGCCGAGCCGATTTTTTCAAGATACGCCAAGCGCCCTTTTTCGTCCTTCAGCCCAGAAGCCGCCGAGGTAAACATTTCCGCGGTTTGCTCCGCTGCCTCGGCGGGAACATCGATGCCAGAACGAAAGCTCTCGAACCGCATGTAGCGCGATACAAGAATGGGGTCCGCCAGCGGCCGCTCGACTAGCGTCCTGCCCCCTATTTTGTGGATGGAGCCGAGTGTTTCTCGTTCCACCAGTTCGCCATGTTCGACCACAACACCAGGGTGGCTCAGTATCTCCATTTCCGAAAGAAGGGTCCCGTAACTTGGCGTAAAGCCACCTGCGAAGTAACCGGTGACTCCCGCTGTCGCGTCAGGCATTTTTTTTAACGCGAGCCGGACCGCGAAATCTCCAGTCGCCCCTGAGTAGCCTGCGCCAGGGCATAAAGTAACGCCGCGCTCGCGTGCAGGCTCATCCAGCTCCCGCAGCATGCGCAAAGTGTCACGCACCTCCCCGCTGAAGTCCATGTAGTGCGCACCCGCCATGATGGCGGCGCGCGCCAGGCCATGCCCCAATGCACCGGACGGTGTGGCCGCGTTAAGCAGTACATCGCCAGGGCCCAGGGCGGAAACAACCGAACCCATGTCGCTCGCATCGACCCGGCACATCTCGAAGTCCGCTCCGAGCCCGGCCAGCCTCCGTCTCGCTGTATCGATATTTCGAACCGCCAGTCGTAACTCCACATCCTGCTGCAACGCGTACTGAATAATGCGGCGACTTGTCTCGCCAGTGGCACCAACCAATAAAATCATTTGTATTCCTTTTTCCTGGAGACTGGAACTTTCCTTGTTAATATCTGATTATCTCGGTCGAGAAATCGTCAGGCAATAGAACGGGCAATTCTGTGTCCTTCGGCTATCGCCACCTGGACGTCGCGCGGCGCCAAGGCATCGCCGACCAGGAAAATTTCCCGCCCTTCACTTCGAAGGATATCGTATAGTTCACGCAACGGCTGGTTCTGGGTAACCAGCACCACGGTGTCGGCCGCAACCGTCCGCGTCAGCCCATCCGGCGCCTGCCATGGCCGAACAATGCATTGGTCGCTGCCAATGTCGACAAGATGATGGCGCAGCAAAGCTTCGAACTGGCCTAGGGCATAAAACCGCTCCAGCGCCGGCACATCGCGCCAAGTAGTCTGTACGTAGGGGGTCATGCTGACGGCATGAGTCACGTAGGTTACGCTGGCACCCAAGCTGAGAAGCTGCTCCACGGCTGCGATCGCCTCGTAGTGCCCGACGGTATCAAACACGAGCGCAGTTGAACCGCGCTGTACGCTTCGCGCTCCAAGCAAGAGGTCATGCGATGAAATAACGTGCTTCCGGTCGGCCCCTTTGATCGGCGCATTTGGATTGGCCAACTGGAAGCCATCCATCCTTGGGACCGATCCAGTCGCAATGATGACGACATCAGGCGCAGCGGCCAATATATCATCCGCGGACATATAAGTTGACAGCTTGATGTTCACTCCCAACCGGTAAATCTCTTGCTCCAGCCAGTAGGTGATGTCACCCAAGGTACGCAAGGTAGGTGCCAGTTTGGCGATATTTACGGTACCGCCCAGAACAGGCTGCGCCTCGGCAAGCGTCACATGATGGCCCCTGATGGCCGCGATGCGTGCCGCCTCCATGCCCGCCGGCCCACCACCGACCACCAATACCGTCTTCGGATTGCTCACCCTTTGCAGCAAATCTTCCGCTTGGCTAACTTCCGCGCCGACTGCCGGATTGACAGCACACCCCATCCGGCCCACCCTGAATAGACCGCCAATGCAACCCTGGTTGCATGCGATGCACGGCCGGACTTCGTCAGCGCGTCCTTCCCGTGTCTTGCGCACCAGGTCGGGGTCTGCGATCTGCGCTCTGACCATCGATACCAGGTCCGCACTCCCCTCACGAAGAACCTGTTCCACCTCTTCCAGCGTGCGGAAGCGCCCGGTAACGATGCGTGGGAGCCTGGAAACCGATGCAATGTCCGCCGTCGAAGGCAATTCATAGCCGACCGGATTCTGCATCGTTCCCACCATCGTATCCATGCGGTAATAATCCCCCCTGGATACGTCTACGAAATCGATCAGGCCTTCTGCCTCCAGCTGTTTCAATATGAGCTTATTTTCGTCCTCGGTAATGCCGCCTGGCGCCTGGCTAGCACCCAGTCGCACACCGACGGCAAAATCGGCTCCGACCGCAGCCCTGATCTCGCGCATCGTTTCGAACAAAAACCGGCTCCGATTTTCAAAGCTGCCGCCATAGCGGTCTACCCGGTTGTTATAGCAAGGTGCAAGAAACTGGTGGAACAGATAGCCGTGGCAGGCGTGCACTTCCACGCCATCCAGACCGCCTTCCTTGCACTTTATGGCCGCCTGGACGAAAGCCTGCTTCACTTCCTCGATGTCGGCCAGCGACATGACACGGCCCACCAAACCCCAGTACCCCGGAACATCCGATACCGCAAACGGCGGACCGCCGTCAAACGCAGGATACAGGTTTCCGCCATGCCACAATTGCTGAAACACGCGCATTCCATATGGACGCACCGCATCCATCAACTGGCGAAATCCAGGAACGATGGCATCATTGAACAAGGCAAGATGCAATCGGCTGGACGAATGGACACTAGCTCCTTCCAGAATGGTCAGTCCGCAGCCCCCCTTGGCCCGAGCCACGTGGTAGGCAATGAAATCCTCACCGATATCCGGTACGGCAAAACCGGTGTCGTGCGCGGTGCGTACCACCCGGTTTGGCACGACGACATTTCCGATCTGGATCGGCTCGAAAACCCGCTTCAACGTAACCATCGTATTCATCTCTAGCTCCTGTTTGCAACGATACACAGGGCAATTGCCTTGACGTAAGCTTTTTTTTCACTTGCATTCATCATTTTTTCAGTCTCCATTCACCCAATTCAGATATGCGCCATGACAGGCCCAAGCTTTTTATTCCTGCGTTGCTCGGTTCGATTCCACATACCTGGCGCCTGTCTTCTCCCTCACCTCCAAAGCGCTAACGCCCGGCGCCAGTTCAATGAGTTTGAATGGCGCACCGATCCGATCATCCCGCCGGAAAACTGCAAGATCGGTGATGATCATGTCAACAGAATTTGCGCCGGTCAAAGGGAGCGAACAGCGTTCGATGAATTTCATTTCGCCATCTTTGGAAACGTGCTCCATCAAGACGATAATGCGTTTTACCCCTGCCACCAGATCCATCGCGCCGCCCATGCCCTTGACCACTTTTCCCGGAATCATCCAGTTGGCAATATCACCGTTTTCAGCGACTTGCATCGACCCCAGGATCGACAGATCCATGTGGCCGCCGCGGACCATGCCAAAGCTCTCTGCTGAATTGACAAAGGCGGTACCCGGCAACTCGGTAACTGTTTGTTTACCAGCATTGATCAGATCGGGGTCAACTTGGTCAGGAAAGGGAAATGGACCGATGCCCAGCATTCCATTTTCAGACTGGAAAGTGACATCTATGTCCGGGGCGACATGGTTCGCAACCAGCGTCGGCATGCCGATACCGAGGTTGACATAAAATCCATCCTTCAGCTCTCTGGCGGCTCGGGCCGCCATTTGCTCGCGAGTCCAAGCCATTACGCGCCCCCTTTGCGAGTAGTAATCTGCTCTATGCGTTTTTCATAATTCGATCCACGAAACAAGCGATCGACATAAATGCCGGGAGTATGAATATGGTCAGGGTCGATTGTGCCCGCCTCGACAATCTCTTCGACCTCAACGATGGTGATCTTGCCGGCCATGGCAACCAGAGGATTAAAATTGCGCGCGGTTTTCCTGTAAATCAGATTTCCTCGCGTATCAGCCTCCCAAGCCTTGACGATAGCCAGATCCGCCGTTAAGGCGGTCTCGAGGATGTACTCGATGCCATTGAAGTATTTGTGTTCCTTTCCTTCCGCGACGATGGTCCCGACCCCGGTGCGGGTATAAAATCCCGGTATGCCAGATCCGCCTGCGCGAATACGCTCGGCAAGCGTTCCCTGCGGATTGAATTCCAGTTCAATCTCCCCGGAGAGATACTGACGCTCGAATTCCTTGTTTTCGCCGACATAAGAGCTGATCATTTTTTTGATCTGGCCAGTCTGCAGCAATAAGCCTAGACCAAAGTCGTTCACGCCCGCATTGTTGGAAATTACGGTCAGATTTTTTACTCTGCTGTCACGAATTGCGCTGATCAGGTTTTCCGGTATGCCGCATAAGCCAAAGCCCCCAGCGGCGATCGTCATGCCATCGAACAGCGTGTCCGCCAAAGCGGATTTCGCACTCTCATAGATTTTATTCATGATTCCGTATCAATCAGCCTTGAATACCGGAGCGCGTTTCTCCATCAATGCGAGTACGGCATCCTTATGATGGTCCGAGGACATGGTGAGGTTTTCAAGGCCGATATGGGCTTCTATGGCCGCTTCGGCCTGACGGCGCAATACCATATTGATGGATTGTTTGGTCGCTCTGATCGCTTCAGTCGCCCCGCTCGCCAGCTTTTCGGCATAAGCATCGACCTCGGCGTCCAGCATATCCGCCGGCACTGCCTTGTAGATCAGGCCGATCGCGGCGGCCTCCACAGCACCTATCGGTTCCCCGGTAAGCAGGTGATGCCGGGCGCGGGCAAAACCGATCAGTTGCGGCCAGAGCAGAGAGCCGCCATCACCGGCTGATAATCCGACATTGACGTGCGAATCGGCAATCTTGGCGGTATCAGCCGCGATAACGACATCGCAAAGAAGCGCGAGGGTTGCTCCCAACCCCATCGCATGGCCGTTCACGCGCGCAATCACCGGTTTGTCCAGCCCAAGCAGCGAATGCACGATATGCGGGGCCCGGCGCATCGACTCCGCCCTGACCTTTGTATCTTCTATGGACTTCAACATGCCGTGGAAGTCTCCACCTGCGGAAAAGGCACGCCCTGCGCCGGTCAAGATAACGACATGGCAATCGGGATCCCGCGCAATATCGTAGAAAATATGGGACAGTTCATCATGCAGCTGAAAGCTTGCCGCGTTCACGGGAGGATTGTCCATGGTAACGGTCAATATCTTCCCTCGGCGTTCGAATTTCAATAATTCGTATCGGTCGTACAACATTGAATCTCCAGAATATTTTGTATGCGCCAAATCCAGATTGCAGCACTCTCCACTACGCATTCAGGGACGGTCAGGCACCTCGGGGTGGTCGTAAGGATCAAGCAGGAACCGGCGCAGCTCACGGTGGAAATTGCTGATGGTGCGCTCCTGGACAGGATTGGTCCGCTCGCCAGCAAATCCGCGCGACTTCATCCCCTTTTGAACCTCGGGAATATTGACAAAATCCTGCTTGTAAATCAGGGGCCATTCGGCATCGCGCCAGTTCTCATAGAACTCGCGCTTCAACGGCGGCTCCTGGCCTGGGCCGTAACGCTGCAGAGACCAGACATCGAAAATGCAGCTTTCGGGGTCATGGCCATTGGGGCGCACGCGATACCACAGCACTCCATCGATCGAACCATGCAGATAAATCGTATTCGGAAACACGTGCCAGTCCAGGCCTGAGCGCTCGATATAGTCGGCAGTCAGTTCAGCAGGCCACCCGGATCCGTCCGCCACGGCGGCCTCGACCTGAACCTGCACCCACTTGTTGAGCACCTCGCCGGGCGGATCCGTATTGGTCACTTCCTCCCGCAAGCGCTGCGTCGCGTTGTAATTGCGTTCAGTGACCATCGCTTTCAGGTCGCGATTGAATTGGTTGACAAATTCAAGAATATGCTCACGAAGCGGCGGCTCCTCTTTCGGCGGTAGACGCGGCGAACGCTTGAACGGAATGGCGCCATTAGCGTCATACCAGACTGAACCGTGGCGGCCAAAACCAGCACTTTTCGAATAATCGTTAGTGAATTCCAGCAACTGGCGATGTGCCTGCTGCACGTGGTAAAACTCGTTAAAGAAACCAAGCACCGTTTTCCAGTTCGCCGGCATGATGACGGTTTTGTACCAGCGATAACGAAGTTTTTCAAACTCGAACTTGGCACAATAGTCATCGACCGGATGAAGAAATTCTGCAAGCGACTGGCTTTGCGGGTCCATGTTAATGAAGACAAATCCGCCCCAGGTATCCGCCTTGATTTCCTTGAGGTTAGCATCTCCTTCCTTAAGGCACGCGCCCCAGTCATCGCGATCGATCACCCTGATGTTTTTACCCCCAAGATCGTATTGCCAGCCATGAAACTTGCAGGTGAATTTCTCTGCTCGGCCAGTCCCTTCAGTCAGGCGACGCCCACGATGCGCGCAGACATTGTGATAGGCCTTTATTTCGCTCTCGCCAGTGCGCACGACGATGATGGAGTCATCCACAATATCGTAGGTCAGGAAATCGCCAATCTTTGGGATTTCTTCCAGCCGGCACGCGATCTGCCAGACATAGGGCCAGAGACGCTCCTCTTCCAGGCGAGCGAAGTCCGGGCTGTAATATGCTTCCTTCGGCACGAAATCGTCACGCACGTCACCAATAGGAAACCCTTTCCTCTCAGCGGTCATTTTGTACCTCCTGATGTGTATTGCATAAGGCGCAGTCCTTTGAGTTTCACTTTGACGCAAGCTCCCTGATTGCCGCTTCCAATTCCGCTTTGCCAGGCAAGAAGGCCTCTTCGAGGTGCTTGGAGAACGGGACCGGCGAAAATTTGCTGCCGATTCGCTTAACAGGCGCCTTTAGTTCGCTAAACAAGGCTTCATGAATGATCGATGAGATTTCAGCGCCAGGCCCAAATTTTTTCGTCGCCTCATGCAGGACGATTGCGCTGCGGGTTTTCGATACCGACCGCAGGATCGCAGCTGTGTCAAGTGGCGCGACAGTGCGCAGATCCAGCACCTCCACCGACACGCCCTCACTTTCCAGCTTCCTGGCAACCGCCATTGCATCATGAACCTGCCTGCCATAGGTGATGACAGTCACATCCTTGCCGGCGCGCACCACATTCGCTTGTCCAAGCGGGATGCGGCGGCCCCGTTCCGGCGCATCGCCCTTGGTCCAATACATGGGCAAGGTTTCGACAAAAATGCAGGGGTCAGGGTCTTCGATGCACGAGAGCAGCAAGCCGTAAGCGTCTGCCGGAGTCGAAGGAATGACGACTTTCAAGCCCGCCGTATGTGCAAACCAGGCTTCCAGAAAATCGCTGTGCTGTCCGCCGTTGCCCATCCCGGCTCCAGTCATGGTTCGTATCGTGATCGGCACATTGGTTTGTCCACCGGACATGAAACGAAGCTTTGCTGCATGGTTCACGATCATGTCCATCGCAACGGTCGTGAAGTTCATCAGCATAATCTCGGGAACCGGCTTGTAGCCGACCATCGATGCACCGATTGCGGCACCCATAATCGCCTGCTCGGCAATTGGCGTAGACCGGACACGTTGAGCCCCAAATTTGTTGGCAAGCCCTTTGGTAACGCCGATCACCCCACCGCCCTCCTCATCAGCGACATCTTCACCGAGCAGCAGCACCTTGGGATCGGCTTCCATGGCGTCATGCAGCGCAAGATTGATCGCCTCCAGCATATTCAATTTTTCAGAGCTCATGCTGCCTCCACTTCATGCTGAAATACATCCCGGTAAATTTCCGCCGCGTCCGGATAAGGACTCGCAAGGGCAAATTGCAGCGCCTCTTCGAGCTCTGCAGCGATGCCGGTTTCGATTGCAGCAAGTTCATTTTCCGTCGCGTGATTGTTGGCTAACAGCCAGTTGCGATAGATGGGATAGGGATCCTTCTCCATGTGAGCCGCTCGCTCGCCTGGGCTCATATAGGAGTCGTCATCGCCGAACACATGACCATAGAATCTGAATGTAATGGCCTCGATCAGGGTCGGCCCACCTCCCTCCCTAGCTCGCTCAATTGCCTCGCGCGCGGCAGCATGCATGAGAAGAGGGTCATTACCATCGACGGTTACCCCGGGCATCGAATAGCTTTCGGCACGCTTCGATATCCGATCAATCGCGGTACCGGAGGAATATTTGGTATGTTCCGCATAACCATTGTTGGAGCAAACGAAGACAACCGGAAGTTTCCAGAGGGAGGCCAGATTCAGCGCCTCATGGAATGCCCCGATGTTGCTCGCGCCATCACCGAAGTAGGCTATGGTGACACGACCGTCTCCGGACAATTGGGAAGCCCATGCCAGACCATTGGCGATAGGCATGGTCGAGCCCACGATGCCGGTTGTAATCATCACGCCGCTGGCGGGATGGGTAATGTGCATCGGGCCGCCTTTGCCTTTGCACGTGCCGTCGATGCGTCCGGCCAGTTCCGCCCAAACCTGTTTCAAGGGAGCCCCTTTGGCGAGGGAGTCATGTATGCCACGGTAGATCGTGCAAATATAATCCTCCTTGCGCAGGCAAACGGAAACTGCTGCTGGTATCACTTCCTGTCCACGCGATGAGTAGTACGGCATGCTTAACCGGCCAGACTTGATTGTTGAACGCAGTTTTTCGTCGTTCATCTTCAGCAACGCCATCTTCCGGAACATTTCAATTAAATCTCTTTTCTCAGCCAAAGTTTTCCTCCACATTCCCAAAATTTAGCGGCAAGTACCATCGACAATTGATCACACGATGCGAAGAATAAGGTTTGCCAATATCCGCAGTCTTGATTCTGTACGACAGGTGTGCGCCATCTGGCGACACCGGTGGTTAAAAACACTCAATGAAATGGATCGGATACAGGACGCCACGCCGTCCAGTTCGCTGCCTGCAGCTCAGGCAATGCATGCTGCTCGAGAACTTCGCAGATAGGCATCAGGATTTGTTGAGTAGACATGATCATTCTTTTGCCCCTCCAATCGTGGCATAATAATTTTTCTCGCCACGTCCGATAATCTGCCATACTTCATCAAGGTCCTTGCCAATGCACTGTGCTAGACAGTGCTCCACATCGGCTGAGAAACTGTACAGAAACGACGGCCCATATTTTCGCATCGCGTCTCTCCACGGCTTTATTGCTGTTGAATGATTAACGATTGGTACCAAGCGTAGCTATTTATTTTCGAAAAAAATCTTAATCCCACGCAACAAAGAAAATACGTTTTGTTGTACGGATTGGAGAGCAATTCCTTCCATGAAACCAAGGTTGGCATAAAATTATTCCGCCACGATCACAGGAATGGAATTGATACGATTAGTTATTGAGTCGATGCTCATTTGCAATTGAATCGATGCTCATTTGGGCCTATAGTGAGCTTGCAACTGCAGGATTCGAAGGGCACTGCGCAAGATGCCCGGAACTGGCCAAGTTATAAATCCTCCGGCCAGGAAAAAGTCGATTTTCCGCAGATATATATGCGCTAGAATAAGCGCCAAAATAATTGGAGACTGCAATTGGAAAGCCTTATCAGTTCCCCGGTTTCAGATGTTGAAAACGACAATCGCAAAAGCTACAAAGCTGCGGTCGTCCGCGTGGAAGCCCTGCGTGACACGTTCCCCAGAGCGGTTAGTGATCTGGGAGGCACCCCGGATCTTTTGCTCCACAAAGAGCACATCACTCCTTCGATACTTCAAGAGTCCAACGCCGTCATTTCGTACCGGGCTGTAATCTCCCTTCTCGAACGTGCTTCTGACGAACTCAACTGCCCCGATTTCGGGCTGAAGCTTGCCGGGTATTCAGGCGATGGAATTACGGTCCTGGGGCCGCTTGAAATCGCTATGCGAAATTCCAAAACGCTTGCAGATGCGTACGACTATTGCGCAAAAAATCTTCAGGTTTACAGCCCAGCGGTGCATATAAGTGTGGGGCGCGATTTTGGCGAAGGTCAAAGCAGCATCGTATTCGATATTCTGCTCGACGGCGTTCCGCGCCAGCGCCAGACCGTCGAACATGCGCTCGGTCTAACTCATCTTGGCGTCAAGTCATTATCGCGTGATAAAGTGCAACCACAAGAGGTTTGGTTTTCGCATTCCCCTCTCGCCCCGCTGAATGTCTACCGCCTTTTTTTCGGAGTGCCGGTAAAATTCGGAATGCCAGCTAATGCACTCTTATTTGGAAAAGACGATCTTCAAAAACCAATCGCCAACAGGAACCCGCAAATCTACGAGATGGCGTGTAGCTTTATCGACACGAAATTTCCTTCTCCCTCGGTGCTTCTCGCCACCCAGGTTCGCATCATCCTGGGCCGACTATTGGCGACAGGACGCTGTACACAGATCAATGTCGCAGACATGCTGGCCATGCACCCACGGACATTCCAGCGCCGATTGAAAGAAGAAGGGACGAGTTTTGAAGAATTGGTCGATGCGACGCGACGTGAGATCGCGCTGCGCAATCTGACTGACACTTCGGTGTCACTAACCCGGATCGCGGAAAAACTAGGGTACAGCGAAACTTCGGTTCTGACCCGAAGCTGCTATCGCTGGTTTTCCAGCTCCCCCCGTCAATTGCGAAAGGGAGGAACATGAAAACCGGAGGTCAACCACGAAATCCATGCTCCAGGCTTCGTTGGGACGAGTTGGCTTGATCTTGATCCCGCGCGAGACCACCATTTTGCGGCGCTTGGGTAGTTTGGAACGCAACTGCAGCTGTTCTTCGCAATACAGGCGGTATGCCTGGTTCTTCCCAAGTTGCCAACCTTCGCGCTTGAGCAAGGCGTGAATGCGCCGATAACCATAGCGCACACGCGTGTGCGCTATGTCCCGCATACGCTGGCGCAGGCCATGCCGCGGATCCTTGACGCTTCGGTAGTAATCATCATTCTCGCAAGATCGCCGTTAGCCATCAAGATGGATTCGCCGGCTTTCAATTACCCATAAATTCTGATATTGCCATAGTAGCGTCCTAGCCTGACCAAAAGATGGTAGTCAGGAGAGTGTGATGGAACAGCAGCAACATTGCCCCCGTGATGTCGTACCGGGATGGCTTGCTCACGAATTAGATGGCTATCGTTTCTTCGATGCCCGCCTGGTTTTACCTTGCCGATGACAACTTTAAAAAATGTCATCCTATGTCTCGTTCTTGACGTCCGCTGTCAAGATATTGCGTAGATGACTTTGCTATTGTTAAGCCTCCTAAAACTGAGGGCGCCTATTCCACCATTACATTGGGAACCAAGGCCAACTTGCAAATCACTGTTTCAAAAGGAGACATAGCAATGCGAGTACATATACCAGAACGGCATGCGTCGAATCCCGTAGCTTATGTGATGTCAACACATGCTGAAGATATTGTTCGCGCGGGCATCAACTTCTCAAAGGAAACCTATTCGAGGTCATCATTGTCGTTGCGTGAATTTGAAGCTGCGCGCACTCGTACTGCACAAATTAACGGATGCGTGTTGTGCAAAGCATGGCGATCTGCGCGTGATGTTCCAGGTTATCTGGAGTCGCTAGGCGCAGAGAGCCATGCGAGCGTCGTCCAGAATGGGCCTGCGCCTGATGAAATGTTTTACCAAAGTGTGTCGAATTGGCAAAACACGGATCTTTTCAGTGAGCGCGAGCGCATTGCGATCGAATATGCAGAACTGATGGGACTTGAGCCAAACGAACTTGCTTACAACGAAGATTTCTGGAGACGGGCCAAAGCAATCTTCACTGATAATGAGCTCGTCGACTTATCGTTCTGTCTTGCGGCTTGGATTGGCCTCGGAAGAGCCATTCATGTTTTAGGCTTGGACAATGCGGCGGCATGCCAGATCTCCTGAGTTCAGCGCGCCTTGCGCACATTCGAGAACTGGGAGCATGATTACCTGCTCGAAGGCAAAGTAAGTCGACGTTCGGACGGGGCTATTGCCCCGATTACGTTCTGTCTCTTACTCTACGCGCTACCGACGAAGGCCGGCTCAATCTGCCTATTCCCAATGCAGGCACTATTCTGAGTTGTAAGCACCCAACGGCCGCCACATGGTCTCATTCATCATACGGATCCGGGCAGCCAGGCCAGATAAATCTGTGTGGTTATTCAACTTTACTTACGGCTTTCATAAGCCCTCTTGCTTATGGACAGATACGTAAGCGTGGCGCCAGCACCGTCTTGACGTAACCCGCTATTTTTTACCCCAGCCATTCCATCCCATGCGTAACAACGTGCTATTCGCAGCGCGCCGATCAAATGCTTCAGGGTCGAAGAATCCGCCAATCCACCTCAGATAGTCTTGCGCTTGCTGGCTAGCGGGTGCTTGCTGAATCGCGGTCAGGAATTCTTCGTAACCGGCAACGCCGCCGACGTCTTCTGGCGGACAGGCGCGTTGCCCGTCAATGATATTGCCGCATCCCATTTTGTGTGCGCACGATTCGATTTTTTCAACCGTAATCTTATGCATCCAACTGTCGCCGAAGTCATATTGATAGACGAACATTTGTCCTGGATAGGTCAGTCGTTGCAGCTTCGCCTTGCGATTATCGAATGCCACCTGCTCTAGATCTTCGATCGAATCAAGCACGTTCTCATTATCCAGCATTGCGTAGATGCGCTCTTCAATGACGAACTCATGCAGGTGAGAGCTGGTCCAGCCGAAGGCGGCCTGGATGATGTGATGCAGGCCGCGCAGTGTGATGTCGTCATCGACCTCGATGCGGCGCCAGATTGCCGGTGTGATGTCTTCGAGTTCAACGCGAAGGGTAATGATTTGGGGCAGCTTTGCCATGGGTGGTCCAGGTTGAAGGGAATTGCCGCAACCTCCCTTGCAAGGTCGGCCTAAGCTTGTAAAAGCGCGAGTTTATCAGCCACATTCCATGGCAACAAATCGCTCACCCGGTTGACCGGGTAGTCGGCAATGTGCGTCAGCACGTGGCGCAGGTAGGCCTGCGGGTCGATGCCGTTGAGTTTGGCGCTGACGATCAACGAGTACATCGTGGCGGCGCGCTCGCCACCGCTGTCGGCACCCAGGAACAGGAAGTTCTTACGGCCCAGGCAGCACGTCCTCAACGCATTCTCGGCGATGTTGTTGTCGATCTCGACGGTGCCGTCGTCACAGTAGTACACCAGCGCTGGCCACTGATTAAGCATGTAGTTGATGGCCTTTGTGGTGTCCGATTGCGTCGACAGCGTGAGCAGGCGCATACGCAGCCAGGCTTCAAAGTCATCGAGCAAGGGACGCGCTTGCGCCTGCCGTATCCGCTTCCGATGATCCGGTAGCTGGCCACGAATCTGCTCCTCGATTACATACAGTTCGCCGATCCGACGTAGCGCCTCGGTCGTCGTCACGGTCGCCTTGCGTACATGCAGATCGTGGATATTGCGGCGCGCGTGGGCCATGCACGCCGCCTCTCGTACGCGACCGTCAGCAAAGACCTTATCGTAGCCCGGGAATGCGTCCGCCTGAAGGACGCCGCTGAAATGGGCAAGGTGCGACTGCGGATGCTGGCCCTGGCGGTTCGGCGTGTAGGCAAACCACGCGGCTGGTGCTGCCGCTGAACCGGCGCGGCGATCGTCGCGTACGTAGACCCACAGGCGGGCTGTCTTGGTTTGACCATTGCCTGGCGCGAGTACGGGCATCGGCGTGTCGTCAGAATGCACCTTCCCGGGTTGAAGAACGTACTGCTGAAGTGCATCGACCAGCGGCCGCATCAGCGCCCCGCATGCACCGACCCAGCGTGCCATGGTCGAACGGTCAAGCTCGACGCCATCACGTGCGTAAATGGCGGACTGGCGGTAGAGCGGCTGGTGGTCAGCGAACTTTGAAACGAGTATTTGCGCCAGCAGCCCTGGCCCGGCGATGCCGCGTTCAATGGGCCGGCTCGGCGCCGGCGCCTGCACAATATGATCGCAGCAGGCACATGCCTTCTTGCGCCGTATGTGACGAATTACCTTGAAGGCCGAGTCGATGATTTCCAGCTGCTCGGATACATCCTCGCCCAGGGGCTTGAGTTTGCCGCCGCACTCGGAACACGCCTGGTCGGGCGGTTCGATGACACGATCTTCCCGTGGCAGATGCTCAGGCAGCGGCTGGCGCGGGACCTTGCGCACATTGGACGCCATCGACGTCGCTTTTTGCTCGCTGGCGCCGTCCTCGGCAATGAGATCCTCCAATCGCGTTTCCAGCTGTTCGATCTTGCGATCCAACTTCTCGGATTTGCGACCGAACTGCATGCGCTTGAGTTTGGCTAGTTGGAGCTTGAGCTGTTCGATTTCTAGCGTGCGGACATTGAGTGCCTGCTCCAGCGTACTGACGGTGTCGCGCAGTTGCTGCATTTCGCCGCGACTCTGCAGCACTAATGCCTTCAGGGCGTCAATATCATCGGGGAGCGAAGTGGGGCGGGAAGGCATGCGCGCAGTTTACGCGCATGTTTAAACGTTTACAACACCGACATGAGGGGTGCGGTGCGTTCTGGCTGTTTCCAGTTGATGCCTTCAAGGAGCATGGACAGCTGGGCCGGAGTCAGGTGAACCTTTCCGTCGGTGGCCTGTGGCCAGACGAAGCGGCCATGCTCCAGCCGTTTGGCAAACATGCACAGACCGTCGCCACTGGACCACAGCAGCTTGATGACGTTGCCGCGCCGTCCACGGAACGCAAAGACATGGCCACTGAACGGATCATCCAGCAACGCGCTCTCCACCTTGGCGGCCAGGCCATTGAAGCCGCAGCGCATGTCCGTGAAGCCAGCCGCGATCCAGATGCGTGTGCCCGCCGGCAGTCCGATCATGCGCGCAAGCTCTGGAAGATCGTCCTGAGTAGCGCTGCATCGGCGCCGCCATGCACACGGACCACCGCGTCGGCGATGATAATTTCGACCATGACCGATGCTGTCACCGATGTCGGCTGTGCTGCTGCGACGTCCGATGCCACCTCCACAGGCGCATCCGCAAGAACGACTGGCAGCAGCTTTGTAGTCGTTTGTGGAGGCGCATCGTCAAAAAGACCGGCACGAAATTCACGCCGCCATTTGAACACCATGTTTGCGTTCACCTCGTTGGCCATCGCCAGCTTCGAAACCGACACGCCGGCCTCACACGCTGCGGCGGCGAGCCGCCGCTTGAATTCGACCGGATAGTTCGGTCGCCCCTTCCGGTTACCCGGCTTCATTTCAGTATCCAAAGTAGTTCCCATCATAAAAGTAGTGGGAACTACTTTGGCGTGTAGGGCTAGCTACGTCCAGACGGTGCTGGCGCCACGCTTACACAGATACCGTAGCACAGCTAACATGCACGACAATGAAAGGGGTTACAGTGTATAGAAAATGGCAATGCCTAAACTGCGGAAAGATCTACGACGAAGCTTTGGGATGGCAGGATGATGGGATAGCGCCTGGAACGCGTTGGGAAGACATTCCTCCTGACTGGATTTGCCCTCTCTGTGGAGCCGAAAAAAGCGACTTCGAAATGGTAGAAGTCCCCGGTTAGAACCTGATCTATTTTTTACCGTCTGGGTTTCCCCCGATAAGACGGACACATTCGATAGGTATGATGTCCGTCTTATCGGGGGAAACCCACGCCTATCATTGTGCCGTAAAACCGCCATCGACAACCATCGCGTGCCCTGTCACGAAACTCGCCTTGTCGGAGCAAAGCCAGAGCGCTGCCTCCGCGACTTCCTCCGGTTCAGCAAGGCGACCCAGAGGAGCGTGATTGAGTAATCTTTGACGAATCGATTCACTCATCACCATGACTTTGTCTACCATTGCGCTTCGTGTGACACCAGGACACAAAGCGTTGACACGGATATTCGAACGAGCGTATTCCAGGGCCGTACTTTTGCTCAATCCTATCACGGCGTGTTTACTTGCGGTATAGGCAGGCAGAGGGGGCTCAACCACGCCAACCAGACCCTGAATTGATGAGGTATTCACTATGGCGCCTTTGCCGCGCCGTAGCATTTGCGGAATTTGGTACTTCATGCAGAGCATCTGGCTGATCAGATTAATCTCTAGGGTACGGCGAAATACAGCTTCGTCCCACTTATAATCCTCCGCATGAGTAATGCCGGCATTATTGAACGCACAATCCACGCCCCCGAACCGCTCCACAGTGACATTAACCATGCGCTGAACATGTTCGTCCAGTGAGATATCTCCGACAATTGGTAAAGCATCGCCGCCTGCCTCTTTGATGATTCGGACTGTCTCAGCCACGCTTTCCTCGCTAAGATCTGAAACTGTAACCCGCGCTCCTTCCGCTGCAAATTTGATCGCCGCCGCTCGCCCAATCGCGCCGCCGGCGCCAGTGACGATCACTACCTTTCCTTCGAACAGGCCTTTCATATCAATCCTCTTTTCCTTATTGATCTTATCGAAAAACGCCATATTTCCGCATTAAACACGGTCAAAAGAAATATGGAGCTTGGTTAGTCCAAAATTAAAGACATGGGAAATATATTCCACGCCTTCATCCCCATAGGTAAGGCGGAAGTTCTTCATACGCTGAAGAAGCTTGCCGATCGCTATACGCAACTCCGCACGGGCAAGTTGATTGCCAATGCAAAAATGCGCTCCATGTCCAAAGGTTAGATGCTGGCGAACATTTGATCGCTCAATGTTCATGTGGGCCGGACATTCGAATTTGGCCGGATCGCGATTGGCCGCCCCATATTTGATGAGCATGATGGACTCGGCTGGAATCTGCACGCCTCCGATCTCGGTATCCCGGACTGCGCGGCGCCACAGCCCTTGTACCGGCGAGGCAAGCCGAAGCACTTCTTCTATGAACTGAGGAATAAGCTTGGAATCTGACCGTAGTCGCTCCTCAAGACCCGGTTCCTGAATAATGCGGTACATGCACGAACCCATCACGCTGGTTGTCGTGTCATTTCCGGCAACAAGTAGCTGGGTACAGATGGCCACAAGCTCCTGCATGGTAAGGCGTCGTCCGCCGACCTCTGCATGCACAAGGTCGCTGAGCATACATTCACGCGGCGTCTTACGATACTCCTCTGCCTTCTCTGCGATATATCGTTGTAGCTCACAGATGGTATGGGCAATCTTTATTCTTTCTTCAACACTATGACTTTGGTAAGCTTGCGATAAAACAGCCTCTGACCAACGCTTGAATGTTTCGATATCTGACCTCGGAACGCCAAGCTGGTCGGAAATCACGCTCATGGGCACTATGTTGGCCATCTTGCTCATAAACTCGATCTGACCGTCATCGATATGGCGGTCGATCAAATCCTCCACGACTCCGTTTAAATAGTCTTCCATCTGCCGAACACGTACTGGCGTGAATGCCTTGTCAACCAAAGAGCGATAGAAGGTGTGGTCCGGCGCATCGCTGACCACCAGCGTGTTGATCGGGAGATATCCATGTTCCTTGAAAATCGCGTCAACCTGGTCTTGTCCGGGCAATTCTTGAACAAGAAGCTTTCCGGTAACGCTTGAGAAGGTCGCAGCGTCGTTGGCAATCTGGCGCACCAGTTCATAGTCTGTAACTACGTAGTTTCCGGTCACCGGATCGCGATATACCGGGCCGAGAGCGCGCACCTCCTCATAAGCAGAAAATGGGCAGCGCTGAACTTCCGGGTCTGAAAAGGTAATTTGGGAGGATGTCATTATTCACACTTTCTATAATAAAATGTTTATGTAACAGTAAGATAAGGGATTATGCTCGTGCACGAAAAATGGAATGGTGCTACTTTGCGCTCTCACCATCTCCCCGTCTGCTCACTCGCATGCTGTCGGCAGAGGGATCGTCGCCCGGCGCAACCGGGTGAGTTTTAGCGTGGCAATCTGCCATTTACCGCCGTTGCACCGGTATGTCTCGTGATAGTGACCAGCACCAGTCATCTCCGATATCCCGAAAGGATTGTCAGCTGCACTTGACCAGTAAAGCTGATCCTGCATCGGCCATATCGCCCGAGCATTGCGATCATCGATGATCTCGATTTCCGGCATGTAACCACTATGGATACTCACCGTTTTATCCAGAACATCGATGATGAAGGTCATTGCCTCGTCAACCGGTTTAGGCGAATCAAACGCCTCAAGAAAGAATATCGTCGCATCGTCATCAAACAATGAACGCAGCTCCTTCCATTGCTTCGTATCGACAAAGCGGAAATAGCGTGCCTTAAGGTTGCGAATACATTCAATTGCCAGAAGTTTCTCCTGTGCGTCCATCATCTCTCCAATTAGTCTCAAGACAGGCTCAGCAGTGCGTCAGGATGGTACGACATCAGTTCGCCGTGCATCCCTGCCCTGATTTTTTTTGGCCAAGCGGGATCGACAAGCAGCGCACGTCCAACGCCAACCAGGTCGAAATCGCCCCTTTCTAACATTTCAATCAGTCGATCCAAGCTTTCGGGTTTGCTGCTTTCGCCCATCAGGGTAGGCATTACGTCGAGGTCGAGCCCGACGGACCCAACGGTCATTACTGTTTTTCCGGTAATCTTCTTTACCCAGCCGGCAAGGTTCAAGTCACTACCCGGGAATTCTGGCTCCCAGAAACGACGTTGCGAGCAGTCAAAAATGTCGACGCCCGCATTGACCAGCGGAGTTAAAAATTCCTCTAATTCCTGAGGGGTATTGCACAAACGCGCCGCATAGTCCTGCAGCTTCCATTGAGAAAAGCGAAACATAAGAGGGAAGTCGGGCCGCGTCCGTCGCCGCGACTCCTCGACGATTTCGCATGCAAATCGTGTTCGCTGCGCGATCGTTCCACCGTATTTATCCAACCTCTGATTGGTACCTTCCCAGAAAAATTGATCAATAAGATAACCATGCGCACCATGGAATGCGACGCCGTCAAAACCCAGGCGGCAAGCCGTCTCGGCTGCCGTAGCGAACGCATCAATAACGTCGTCGATCTGCCTTTGTGACATCGGATCATTGATTGGAGAGGGCATCTCGCCCATGCCTCCCCCGAGTCCTGAGGGTCCGACTTGCAGATCGGTGTGGCCAGATCCCTTTTCATAAAGACCTTCGATCTTGGACTTCGTTATAAGGCCTACATGCCATAATTGCGGGACAATACGGCCACCTCCGGCATGCACCTCGGAAACCACATTCGCCCATCCGTCAAGAGCGTCGCGGCCATAGAAACGCGGGACATTCTCTTCATTTGAAGCACCGGGATGGGGCACCCAAGTGCCTTCGGTCACTATCAGGCCGACACCGGATTCAGCGCGTCGACGGTAATAATTCGCAACATCTTCTCCGGGGACACCGTCGGGTGAGAACCCCCGTGTCATTGGTGCCATGACAATGCGGTTTTTTAAATGGAGGCCGCCAATATCTACAGGATCGAACAGGGTGCCATAGCTCGTTTTGCTCATTTCCTAATCCTCAAGTGGTTGGGTGGTTCAGTGCGTTGTGGCACACAGGATTTGCACTAATCTTGCCAAGGTCGAACGTGTATGCAATCGTATTTTGGCGTTGCAATCTCCGTTGGTCTTGATAGTTCGCGACAATTATTTGGCATACGGACATGCTGGCCACCCATTCCACAGCAAACGGGCCACCATTTTTTGGCCAGCCGGCTGGCCATGAACTAGCGTAGCACGCGGGGTAACTGCGCCATCCTCGGCAATTTTTGCTGAGGACCAGATGGCGAATAAGAGCTTACCCATGCGAGATATTATTGAAATACTGAGACCGAGTCAGGACGACGGGCGCAGCATCAGGGAAATTGCAAGAATCGTCGACGTGTCGCGCACCACGGTCGGGGAGATCGTGCGCCGAGCCAGTCTTGCCGGCGTGAGTTATCCGGTGCCGGCCGACTGGGCGACAGGCAAGATGCGGTCGATGAAATCATGGAGCAGGCTATACCTGCGGCGCACCTTAGATTTGTGACTCTGGCAGTCGGATAATGAGGCCATCCATAGCTGCGGTGAGCAGGATCTGACAGGTCAACCTGCTGTTATGTTTCATGTCCAGGGCCCCGCCAAGCATATCCAGCTCGTCCGCCTTCGCAGACGATAAACTACCGGTCCACATTTCATCTACGTAGCCATGGCATGTAGCACAACTGCAAGAGCCGCCGCAGTCAGCAAGCACACCTGGCACGCCGTTATTGACAGCAGCTTGCATTGCGGTACTGCCTACTGGCGCTTCCACGCGATGCTCGGTACCGTTGTGTTCAATAAAGGTAATTACAGGCATATTCATCTCGCTACTGAGGGTTGTTGGACCGGCGGCCGGCCGGGCGACGGTAATAAATCTCGGAGAGAAATGGCTGGATTAGCCAGGTCGGAGGGGTCGACTTCGGCCGCTGCGCCCACTAATTGCTTAGCAACCAGGAAATCCGGAGCACGATTCACTGTATCTGCCGCCAGCACACGGCGACCGCGCAGGTAAAATGCCGAAAACGAACGCTCCGATAAATCGCCCCGCAGTATGACCTGGTCGTAGCCGCTTGAAAGCCCGACCATCTTCAGCTTCAGATCATACTGGTCAGACCAGAACCAAGGGACGGAATCATATCTGCGCTGCTTGCCGCAAAGACTCGCCGCCACGGTACGCGCCTGCTCCAGGGCGTTAGGCACCGACTCCAGCCGTATCGAACGTTGGTACAGTTGACTGAAATAACGCGTGCAATCGCCGGTTGCGTAGATCGCAGGATCACTGGTACGGGCAAACTCATCCACCAATACTCCATCCGCCACTGTCAGACCAGCAGCGGATGCAAGTTCAGTGTTCGGCACTAGCCCAATGCCTGCCACCACCAAATCCGCAGGAAAGAGGTCACCGCTGCTGCAGCGGACTGCTACAATATTCGCTCCTGACGAATCAAGTTCAAAGCCTTCCACTTGCTGGCTCGTTTCTATCGTCACCCCAGCTGCTCGATGCACTTTTGCATAGAAATCCCCAACCACCTGCGCAGTGACACGAGCCAGTACACGCTCCGCCGCCTCGAGTACAGTAACCATTAATCCGGCCTTGACAGCCAGTGCTGCCAGCTCCAGGCCGACGTATCCCCCTCCCACCACTACCATACGGCGCCCGGGGATCAGTTGAGATTTGATCCGGTTAGCATCATCCAGCGTGCGCAAGTAATGCAGGTTACGAACCTGGCCCGCACCCAAAACACTGATTGGCAGAGTGCGTGGCCGGCCTCCAGTGGCGAGCACCAACCGTTCATAGCGAAGCTCGCTCCCGCCGCTCAGCGCGACATTCCGAGCCGCACGATCGATCGATTCCACCCGATTCCCTAATAGAAGCCGGATACCGGCACGCTCGTATATGGAGGCCGGCTTCAAGACGACTGTGTCAACGGCCGTCTCACCTGCAAGATAAGATTTTGAAAGTGGAGGCCGGTGGTATGGCAAGTGCTTTTCCTCGGAGATGAGTACGATTTCACCATTCCATCCCGCCTCCCGGGCGGCAACCGACACTTCCACGCCCGCGTGTCCTGCACCTACGATGATAAGTGGATTATTGCTCATAATATTTTAAAGACGTTACATCACACATTCCTGCTTCGACGCTCCCTTAATCCATCGTATTTCGTGAGGGAGACACGCCGACGCGTTCCTTGAATCCGCTCAACCGTTGTCCCGCCTAGTTGAATGCGAAGTTGATTGCCAGCTTACGCAATTGGTCCTTTCGTACTTTTCCGGATGCCGTCCAAGTTTCACCTCTTTACCCTATGATTTAGCAGCAAACCTCATCGTCTACTGGAGGAATAGCCTGAAGGATAGAATTTGTCTAGCTGCTCGTCTTGATTTTGGGCGACAACAGTTCGCCACATGGCGACACCATCGGGTTTGAATCATTGAGGGTGAATAGAAAGTCTCTGCGTTACGGAACCAAGCGGACGGTCCGTATCTCGGTCGCTGCTCCGGCGGCACGGCCCACTCCGTCAGCGTTATCTCACCGCCACTGGTCCAAACCGCGTCTTCATGTGGTTCTGACCGAATATCAGCGATTCCAACAAATGGCGAATACGTCCGTTGCGTTGCGACAGATAATCCACTGCCTGCGACGCACCGGCAAAGGCGAGGCATTCATCAATATCATCATGCCGTCCGTGCACAGTGGATTAACTGTCGTCCCGCATCAATACTGCTTGATAGCGATCTTCCTACAATTCGCCATATTCTCTGTGGAGCCAATGATGGATCTTGCATTCACCAGCAACGATAAAGCTTTTCGTGAACAGGTACGGCTATTTCTCGAAGAAAATCTACCCAGCGATCTGGCGTGTCGAGCCATCATCCCGCAGACTGGAAAGCATGGCATGGCTTGCTGCATTAATAAGATTCCCCATCAAGTGGACAATATCGGGAGACTAATCAATGGCTGATAAAAGCGTTACACAACTTCAAACACTTCTCGACCGCCAAGCGATTGAGCACATTCTGACCACTTACCCCAGAGCGATTGATCGACTTGACCTCGATTTGCTAAAATCCTTATACCATCCGGACGCCCGGGACTCCCATGCCGTATTTGAAGGGACGGCATACGAATTTGCGGAACATATTATAGAGTTCTTGCGCGATATGTTCACTTCGACCATGCATCATGTCACGCACTCGAATATCGAGGTACACGGTGATATAGCGGCAGCAGAATCCTATTACGACGCCTACCACCTGCTTGAGGGCGATTTTGATAAGGTCGCCGGCTACTTCGGTTCCACCTACGCAGAACGATGCCGCAACGAGGGCACTATAGATGCCGGCCATGAGTTTCTTTGCGGTGGGCGCTATATTGATATTTTCACCAGGTGCCGGGGTGAATGGCGCATCGCCGAACGCGAGATTACTGTCGAATGGAAGCACTTCCGACCTGTAACGCGAGGTGATAGCGGATCTGGTATAGAAAGGGTCGTCGCTCCTGCAGGGCGGGACCTCGATGACGTTGCTTATCGCTTCTTTACTCGTGCCGGCAAAGCACGAATTGTTTGAAAGGGAGCTCGTCTAATGCTCACCTGTCGTGCCTGCGGGGTCGAGCCGTATACCTATCTGCGCCATGTGCTGGCCGAATTACCGCACCGCGCCGACGCCGCAGAGCTCAGTGATCTGCTGCCGTTCATCGAGACGTCTTCGTCGAGACCAAATCCGTCGTCGCCCCGCCTGCCACCTTGTCCGTGATTGCCGCAAATAGCGCGGTCGAAATCGTGTTCATGTCCAGCGCCGCATTCAGCGGCATTTCTGCCGTGCCGGAGCGGCGGAACAGCTCGGCCAAGGCCGCTTCCGGATCGTCAGTTTCCATCTCATAGATTGCAAGATAGCGCCCTGGAAGAGCACTCTCCGCCTGGGCCAGCTTGAATCGCTGTGCAGCGACAAAGCCGGGGACCTTGAGGACGTCGGCAAGGTGCTGGTTGGTGTACCAGGCGTTGTATTCCTCCTCCGTGCCAGGCTGAGGATTGCTCCAAACGACAAAATTGAATTTTTTCACACTGTCACCCTTCTTTTATTAGCGCCGGATTCATATGCGGCCGGTTGAGTTGGTCCCGGCCAATATCCTGCGGCAACTCACTGATTGTTAACGGCTTTTAATGCTCCGGCCCTGTATAGTTACGGGCCCCCTGCTCTCGAATTTCCCAATAAGCGTGAAACGGACATTTTTGCACTTCCGGGTCAGTAAAGCTGATGCTTTGTGACGGCATCATTTTTGTCTCCGAAAAATCGAACTGAAGTATGCATCGTTTCCGAATCACCGGGCCCCGACCTCATCTTGAGTCCCAAGCCTGAGCAATTCGCTTCCCAAACCCAAGCAGAAGCGTGCCGCATCCGCGCCATTGATTACACGATGGTCATAACTAAGGGAAACTGGCAGCATCAGGCGCCACTCGATCGCACCATCATCGCTGCGACGCGGCTTCCACTGTGCCCGCGTTACGCCCAGAATCGCCACCTCCGGCGCATTGACGATAGGAGTGAACGCGGTGCCACCAATGTGACCGAGCGAACTGATGGTCATGCATCCTCCAACCATCTCTTTCATCGCAAGACCCTTTGCTTTCGCCTTGGCAGAAATGGCCGTTAGCTCGTCAGCCAACTGGCTTATACTTTTTCGCTCACAGTCGCGTAGCACGGCGACCAACAGTCCCGCCGGCGTGTCTATCGCCACCCCGATATGAAAATATTTTTTCAACACCAGATTACGGCCGGTGGCATCAAGCGAGGCGTTAAATTTCGGAAATTTCACCAGTAGCATCGCCACGGCTTTTGCAACAAACGGCAGCAAAGTGAGTTTGGTTCCGAATTCCGAGCCGAGGCGCTTGCGCAACGCTTCCAGTTCAGTAATATCCAGCTCATCGTGATGGGTCACGTGAGGAATCGCGACACTATTGCGCGAAAGATATCCAGCGGTGAGCGCCTGTATGCGTGACAGCGGCATAATCTCGACTTCGCCAAACTCCGCAAAGTCCACAACAGGCCACGGCGGCAAATCCAGCCTGAAAGAAGTAGAAGTGATGTCGTTCATGGATATATCCTGTCCAGGGCCTCAGACAATCTCACCGAGCACGTCACCGATCTTGTATACTTCGCCAGCCTTGGCAATAATCCTTAAGGTGCCGGATGCCGGCGATTCGACTTCCTGGACCGACTTGTCGCTTTCCAGCGCATAGAGCGCCTGCCCTTCCTTCACTTCGGCGCCATCTTCGCACATCCATTCGGCAAGGGTGCCTTCTTCCATGGCAAAGCCAATCCTGGGAAAGAGTACTTGAGTCGTCATATTTAACCTTCATGAATTGAAATAATCTTCAGCACAAGAGCCCCTACGGCACTCCGCTCGAATTGAATTGACTTGACGCAAACAGAATACTTCGCGGCCTGAAAATGGTCTTGATAATAGACGACAAGAACATGGCATCTGGCGATGATGGAGCCGGTCACCGGCTTTGCTGCTTCCATGATCTTGATCTTGCAGTCGGATACCGCCTTGCGCCGTTCCACCGCCGGCACAGTCAGCCCTACGATTGCCCGGCATGTTCTAGCGTCGCTCAGTCAGTTGAATGCAAAATTAATTGCCATCTTGCGCAACTGGTCCTTGCGAACTTTTCCGGAGGGCGTTTTGGGTAACTCGTCGATGAGCTGGACATGCTCGGGCGTTTTCTGGCGCGCCAGGCCTGCCGCCTGCATCATGCCGCTGACTTCCGCAAGGTCAAGGCTTTCACCTGGCTTGACCACAACGAAGGCGCAAATCGCTTCGCCAGTTTTTTTACTTGGCATGGCTACGACGGCAGCATCGATCACCTTGGCGGAACGGAACAACACGTCTTCAATTTCTTTTGCGCTGATATTTTCTCCGGATCGGATGATCAGATCCTTCTTGCGCCCAGTGCAAAGAATGCGGCCCTGTTCGACAATCCGGACCAGATCGCCCATCCTGAAAAATCCATCCTCGTCGTAGGCGCCTTCATTGTCCTCGGCCCTTGCGTATCCGAGCGCCATGCTCGGCTCGCGAGCAAGGATTTCCCCCTCCTCACCCTCCGGAACCGGGAGGCCGGTTACAAGGTCGACGACTTTCACCTCGGCACGGTACGGCAGACCGTCTGTTTCCGCTCCGAACCTGATATCGGCCCGGGAAGCCGGGCATTGTGTCATGGTGGGGACTTCCGTTGCACCGAAATTTCGCCAGGGAATGCAGTTTGGAAACAATTCAGCCGCTTCGTAAATCAGGCTGGGAGACACTGCGGCGCCACCGCACAGGTAATAGCGCAATGCATCGAGCCGCTCGTTCTGCTCACGGGCAACCATCACTATATCCTGCAGAAATGCCGTTGCGCCCAGCATAAACGAGCAGCGGTGCCGCTTTAGCAACTCCAGCGCTCGGCGCGGCTCCCAAATGTCTATCATCACTGCCGGTACGTTGCCATACCACGGCATGTTCAGGAGCCATAAGTAACCGGTGACATGGGTGAGCGGCGACGGGCAGAAGGTAAGATCCTTATCGGTCATCCGCATCACCGGTTGCATCTTCACGCAATCGGCCAGGATGCTGTTATGAGAGTGAAGCACACCTTTTGGCCGTCCGGTGGTGCCAGAGGTGTACATCAATAACCTGACGGCGTTTGGATCGACCGCAAGCGGCGCGACCAAGGGCTGGGCAATATCAAGAACCGCATCGAACGATTCGAACTCACACGCAGCGCCACGCACTACCACGACACGCGGAGGATTAGCCAGCAGCGGAAGGATCCGGCGCATCATCGCGGCGTAGTCGAACTTACGAAACACTTCGGGGATGAAAATCACATGGCTTTTAGACTCACCGAGCATATAGCCAACCTCGGCATCCCGATTAATGGGCACGATCGGATTGACCACGACACCGATCATGGAAGCAGCCAGGTCGATGACGGCCGCTTCCCACCAATTCGGCAACTGAAAGGAAATTACATTGCCTTCCTTGAGGCCGATATCCCGCATCCATCCGGCAAGACGCTGCGCCTTGCCATACAGTTCAGCCGCAGTGAGTGCGCGATCGCCATCGATTAATAGCACCCGGTCCGGCTGTTTCTCGACCCTGCTTTCCGCCAGTTGCGCTATCGTGCGGTTTACCCAGTCGCCATCGCGTGCCGCGCGCTCAGCCAGCGCGGCGTTCCAGCGCACCAGCCAGCCGCCGACGTCCCGTCGATACTCGATTCCACTCATCAATATCCCCTACGAATCTTACTTGTTATCACGTGATTGCACGTCCAGCCTTCTCGTGGCCATTCGATCAATAACGGCGCTCCCCTCCCCGACAAATGCAGGGCGATACTGTTTGATCGGCAGTGCGTCGAGCGCCGCCATAACCCTTGCAGAAAGTGGCGCAGTGCGCTGATCTGGCTTGAAAATCTGCAGGCGGCCTTCCCCGGTCCATGCCTTGTCATAGTTCCAGCGCATGACGTTTAGCGTCGGATAGTCCACATCCGGGACTGCTTCATTGTTCGGAATATATTTCCAGCCGAAGGTATTGACCTCGGAAGCGTTGCGTTGCACGCGCGCGAGCGTTTCATCCACCAGCGGACGCATGCCGCGCACCTCCCCTTGCAAAAGCAGCGCTCCGTATTCCGAACAGCCAAACCTCCTGCTGTCGCCTTCCCGCTGGATTGCCTCCATCTCGCCGGGAAGCTTGGCGAAGCCCATCAGTTCACGTCCACTGATTAGCGCGCCAACCTCCGAAACCCACATGACGGGCGCGAACCCCGCGGCAATCGGCTCGCCCATACCCCGATACACGGCGCGCACACTCACAACAACCTCGCTATAGCTACGCCCTCCGAGATAATCCACCTCCTGGTACTCGATCCTTGACACAGTTATGAGAGGCAGGTCCCCCAGCTCGAAATGGCGCGGCAACAGCTTTGCTGCAGCATCCCTGGTGGTCTCAAAGACAATCGACACCACTTCTGCATGAGGAATATGGCTTTCGTCTGGAATATTGCTTGGCCCAAAAACAGCGGGCATGTAAAAACGCGTCGGATTCATAGGTCTGGCAGCATCAAATTTGAAGAAAATCGCTTTACTAAAAAACTGTAGCCAATCTTAGGGCGTGAGGCGCAAAGCGTCTTGATGCGAGGAGACAGATTGGGGGCTGTGGGCGACGATAATCCATGCTAACCACCAGCAGGTCCCTCACACTGACAGGAGTACCTGGCGCAACATGAACTTGCCTGATCATGCCATGCCGATCTTCCCAGTAAGGTGTTGGCCATTGCCGCCTCTCTCGCTCGCTGCGGAGATCGCCAATCAAGCGACACGTGCCAAATTGTCGGTCACACTCTCGCTGGGAGATACCGTGGCATCCTGGCTCCCGACCGCCTTGACATCGCGCAGCAGAAAATAGGACAAGGCGGGTATCCCGATCAGCGCGCCAATCATATTCCAGAGGAACATAAATGCGAGCAGGATCCCCATATCCGCCTGAAACTTGATGGGTGACCAAGCCCATGTGATCACGCCCACCGCCAGGGTAATCCCGACCAATACAACGACCTTACCGGTAAAGGCAACCGCTATGCGATAGGCTTCCTTGAGTGGCACACCGGCACGTTGCTGGGCCAACTGCGTGCTTAGCAGGTACAAAGCGTAATCCACGCCGATACCGACGCCAAGTGCGATCACAGGCAAGGTCGCGGTTTTCACGCCAATACCCAGGAAAACCATCAGCGCTTCGCAAAGTATCGACGTGAGTGCCAATGGCACAATCGCTACCACTGTTGCACGCCAGCTTCGGAACGCAATAAGGCACAAGATACTGACCGCGCCATACACAAGGTAGAGCATGGTGCGGCTGGATCGTTCTACTGTAATGTTTGTGGCTGCCTGGATTCCCGCCGATCCCGCGGCCAAAAGAAACTGGTAGTCATTCGTGCTGTGGGCATCGGCGAATTCTTTCGCGACCTTCACTGTTTGCGCCAGCGTTTCGGCCTTATGATCGGAAAGATAGGCTGTAATCGTACCAACCGACCAATCGCCATTAATGACCTCGTTGTGGTCTCCATAGATTGTGGCCATGGCGTTTGCATTCACCGAAGGATCGCGGTTGATCGATAGCCATTTGGGGGAATTCTCGTTTCCTCCAGCCGTAGCAAAGCGCAGATAGCCAGCTGCAGATAGCACTGTTTGTACAAACGGGAGTTCCCGCAATTTCATCGCGAGCCGGTCTTGCTCAATCAATGCCTGGTAGCCGGCGACGCCCTGGGGCGGTGTCTTTACGATGACCACAAATTGATCGCTTGAAAGCCCGTAATTTTCACCGATATAGGCAACATCTCGGTTGTATCTCGACTCTGCCCTAAGCTCAGGCGCACCCGGCTCCAGGTCGCCAATTTTCAGGTCGAGACTGACGAAATATGCTCCCAGCCCAAGGACTGCTGCGATAACAACAGTGCCCGTTGCAACGCGACGTTCAGTAAAGCGATCAAGAAAGTCAAATACGAAATTTGCCGATTTTGTCTCGCCATGCAGTGTGCGCTTTGCGGCATTCTGACTCACGCCGCAATACGAGAGAAGCACCGGCAACAGAACCAAATTGGTAAACACCAGTACCGCTACACCAATGCTAGCCGCCATCGCGATGTCCTGAATGACTGGAATATCAATCACCATCAGGACTGCAAAACCCACTGCATCGGCCAACAATGCGGTCAGACCGGCCATGAATAAACGGCGGAATGTATAACGGGCAGCAACGTACTTGTGAGTACCTCTCCCGATATCTTGCATGATGCCGTTCATTTTCTGTGCACCATGCGAAACGCCGATGGCAAATACCAGGAACGGCACTAATATGGAATATGGATCGACTGAAAGTCCAAGCAGCCGTACAATGCCTAGTTGCCACGCCGCTGCTGCAATAGAACAAATTAGGACAAGAACCGTGCTTCTTATGCAGCGCGTATAAATATAAATCGCAATTCCGGCCAGCAGCGCAGCGATCCCGAAATAGGTGATGACCTGCTCCAATCCATCGATCAGATCGCCAACCAGCTTTCCAAAACCGACAATATGGACTTTGATTGAATCCGATTCCTTGGCGCGCACGATTGACTCAAGCTGGTGCGAGAGTTGCTTGTAGTCCAGCGCCTTGCCGGTGTTTGGATCGATGTCGAGCAGCGGTACGATGATGAGACTTGAGCGCTGGTTGTTGGACACGATACTGCCAACGATACCAGCGCGAGCGATGTTATCTTTGAGCAGAGCGATTTTGCTATCCGAACCGTCGTAATCCGTTGGCATCACGGGCCCACCGCGAAATCCTCCTTCTGTTACCTCGGTCCATCTGACGGAGGGTGTCCAGATGGACTTCATGAAAGCCCGGTCCACGCCAGGCATCAGGAACGTGGCATCATTGATTTCTTGCAGAACCTTTAAATAGGCCGGGTCGTAAATGTCGCCACCAACATTTTGCACATCTATCTGAATTGCGTTTCCCTGAGCACGCAGCGATTCTTTGTTAGCCAGGTAATTTCGAATGAATTCCTGCGACTGCGGAAGCATCTTCTCAAAGCTGGCATTGATTTCCAGCTTGCTTGCTTCATATCCGAAGAACATCGTCAAAAGCAAACTGATTATGCAAATCAGTAAGCGATTATTGAAGATGAGGCGCTCGATGCGATTTCCTGAACGCGCATCAAAGTCATCGCGATTGCTGATGACGGGTGCCTCAATTTGCTCAAACGCTGCCATAGTGGTCAATCCTAATGAAATGTTCTATCCCTAGCCCGCTACCAGGGCTGCTTTATTACTTGCTTTGCACCTGAATTCCACCGTAGCCCGCCACGACTACGCTATCCGTCCCACTGATGGCTACTGCGGCAAGCATCGAGAGATTTGGGATGGGGTGCGCCTGGAATGTTTTCCATTGGCTATCGCCGATAAATAGCTGGCCACGTTCCGAAACAAGGATCGGGAGGCCAGAGCCAGTGACAGTTCCGGCGGTAAGCGTTGCTCGTGTACCGATGTTGGCAGGCTCCCATGTCAACCCGCGATTGGCGCTGCGGTAGACCGTGCCAGCGAGGCCAAATGCAAGCAGCTTATCCTGGGACCCGGTCAGGCCAAAGAAACTTCCGTTGTAACCAGTCGCAATGGATTTGAACACCATGCTCGACCGGTCCAGTTTCCATACCATGCCACGTTCCCCGACCATGTAGAGATCCGTTCCTACTTGCTGGATATCGTTTAAGTTCAGGAAATCATTGTTTTCGACATGTTCCAGCCATGGCCGCCACATCTTGCCGCCATCCTCGGTCGCCACGATCATACCGAATGAGCCCACGGCGTAGCCGATTTTTTCATTGGCGAAATGGACGGCCAGATACGGGAGCGCCGCACCGTTTTGCGCGTTAAGCGTAACCTGATCGAGGAAAGCTTTTTTTCCCTCATTTCCTGCCTCAACCTGTTTCCGGTAGTAGTCCGGAAACAGGGTGGCAGCCTGATTCCCATCGAACTGCTTTACCCAGGTTTCTCCCGCATCACTGGTGGCGATAATGACGCCATCGTGGCCGACCGCCCAACCATTGCGGTCATTAGGAAACGTCACCGCGGTCAGATCGGACTGGACTGGCACCTTCGCCTGACGCCAGATTTTCCCGCCATCGTCCGACAGTGCGATCAAGCCTCGCAGTCCAACGGCAACGATTTTTTTGTTTACTGTGGCAAGCGCCAGAATGGGCTGCTTCGAGATTTTCAATGCACCCGCCACTGGCGTTGCCGCCATGGACAAGGGATCCTGAAATGCCCTCCCTGACTCCGCTTTCGCGCCAGGAGCAATCAGGACACACGCAGAAAAAGCCAAAAGCAGCGTGAGATAAAGTTTGGAGATCCGCATAAAGACACCATTGCCTTGAAAATTTTTGAAGCGGCACCCGCCCTGCCCGGGCAGGCGCCGTTACCTGGAAAAAATGACGCTAGCGAATGCCTCTGGCAGACATCGCTTCAGGTGTCATGGATTGCAAGTTGGATTTCAAGCCGGCTGGAGTGGCGTCCACTTTGAAGTAATCACCCGGGCGACTGAACAAGTTACCGTTAAAATACGTCCCCTTGCTCTGGTCATAAAACTGCATCGACGTCCAGACTGTTTGGTGGTCCCATACTGGCATCAAGGGGAAATAAGCGATACGATATAGTTTCCCCGCCTGATCATAGGCGTCAGCAGCGAGGGTTGCCCACGAATCTTCGTCGATGTACATAGTACGGCGCGCGAAAACATGGCGTTGGCCCTCCTTGAGGGTTTGTTCAACGACCCAAACTCGATGCAACTCCCAGCGCGTCAAGTCCGGATTGACAAAATCTTTGCTGGCAGTCAGTTTATCGGTGGGCGCAAACATTAAACGGTTGGCGTTGTATGGAACATAAATTTCCTTCTTCCCTACCAACTTCCAGTTAAAACGATCGGGCTTTCCCTTGAATCCGAAAAGCTCATCGAAATTGACAGCGCCGCCATATGACGATATCGGGGTATCGTAGGAGAATTCAGGCGCGATACGGGTACGACGTTGCCCCGGCGAATAGCTCCACGTCGAGTCAGGCGTCGAACCGAAATCCGTTGAGTAAAACTGCAGAATTTTTATTCCTACCGATGCCGGCGGTCCAACATATTCAGAAACGTCTTTCTGGCCAAAAGCATCAACCATCTTGTCGGTTTCCGGGTTCTGATACGGCCTCACCACGGTGACCTCGGTATGTCCTGAATCAGTTGCCCGCCCACTGGCATCAACCATAAAAGCACTGGCACGAAACTTCGCGTTATACCCCGCAGTCTGCCTGAGCTGATGGTTCCATTGCGCCTCCAACCCATTCTTTGGAATGGGAAAAGGAACACAGCCATAGGCGTCAGTGAAGCCGTTTCCGTCTGCCGTCAGCTTCGCGTTGGCCGCATTTTTTTTGCAATAGCTCAATGACTTCTCGCGCCACGCCACCGAGCGATGCGTCTTATAGATATCCATCCTGTAATCAGGATACTTCTTGAGAAGTTGAATCGAACCTGCCGTAAGCTTGTCCTTGTATTTTTCTATGTCGGCGGCCTTGATTGTGAATACAGGCTTTTCGTCGTCGAACGGGTTTCGCTCATACCGGCCGGATCCTTTTACCCAACCCGGCACAGTGGTATCCGCAGGCAGCCCCCCAGTGTACGCAGGTATCGTGCCTTCGGCGTTACCAGTTCTTTCCGCTCCAGACAGGGTCAAACTCTTGCCCAGCTTATCGATTTCTTCCGGCGTGGCCGCGGCCAGGGCCACATGGCTCACTGCAAGCAAGGCTGCCAGTGTCGTACTCGTCTTAATAAATGATTTCACGTTCGTCTCCTTTTGCGCTTTAAAATAGTCGTCAGAATGCTGTAGAGAAGGTCAAGGACACCCAATTTCTATCGTTTAAGAAACTTAAGCCATTGCCAGCGGTGTAAAAGTTGCCAGCGGGACCGGAGGTCAGACCGCCAGAATGGTGTCCATGAAAGCCGTTGTACTGCAGAGTAACGTGATATTTCTGCTGAACCAGAGCGTGCAAGCCCAGGGTATAGAGAAGGCTGCCTTGATTGTTGCCCCCGGCAGCAGTCGCCGAATTTCCGTATAAGCCATACTGCGCATACATAGGCATATCAAGATCTACGCCCGGCATGACCTGCAACCACTGCGGCGCCACATAGAGAGCGATCGAAGCCGAATCGTCGGTTGCACAGCCAGTCCACTTATCACCGCCAGGACAAGCAGCCGCGTTGTTAACCCCGGCATACATTTCCGCTTTACTGCGCGTTTTCAGCCTTTTCGTATAAGCGAGTTCTGCGATTGCAAATCCGGCGTCGTAGAAGGAAGTCGGCGTCAGCCCTTTCTGCACATTGGCGATCAGGTGCAACGTGTCTCCTCGGGCGCCTTCCCTGCCGGCCAAGTCGCCTGCAACCGGCCCGGTTGAACTAGCAAGCGCGGTATTTCGGCGATACGATGCTTCGAAGCCAGTGCTGAAGGGGCCAATCGCCGCGTCATAACTCAACCCCACCATTCTGACCTTGTCCGCATAAGCCAGGTGATAGTTGGTGTTTCCTGCAGCATCAAGCCCAATCAAAGGCGCCCAGGGCGCCGTCTCGGTGAATTGACGGACGTGAAATCCGAAATTCCCCCCCCGGGTACGGGCGTCCAGCCGAGCTTTACCCCGAAATCGCTCTTAAACCCGTCTTTCGGCTTAAGGTCCTCGGAGCGAGGCACCGCTCCAAACAAACGGTCCGGGCCATCGAACAGAAACCCGGCCGCTCCCATATAGGTGCCGCCTGTCGTATTTCGACTGGGTTCAAACTCGGCAAAATATTGGGCCGCCAGAGAGACTTTTTCCGTCAGTTGAGTCTGAAAGAGGATTTGGGCGCGGGGGATCGCCAGCTCTTTGGCTTGCGTTCCTGGCGAAGTGAGTGCCTTAATATTGTCAGCCGCATTTTGGCTATAGTTGATGCCCTGCGTGCCGAAAAATTGCGTGTTCCCCCAGAATTGCGTGACGCGACCGACTCGAATTGAACTCGGTTGATCATTGAGATCGAAATTAGCAAAAACGAAGGCATCCAGTAATTGTGCACCCTCTTTATAATATCGCCTCGTAAAGCTTGAATATTTTCCAGAGGAATAGGACCCTAAGGCGCTGTTCGCCGGGTTGTTCGCGACATTCTCATTGTTATACGCGAAGTCCTTCCACATCGAAGCGCTGAGCCGCGCCCCGAAATTTCGCTTAAACACTGCATCGAACTCAGTCAGATTGGCAATACGATTAGTGACGACATCTCCGGATTTTGGAAATTTATAGTCCGATTCGCTGAATACAGGGTTGTTACCAATTCCGGGATCGATACTTTTGGCACGAAAACCCAAGTTATAAGAAACTGTGTTATCCCAGCGGACTTGCCAATCCTCATTGGTATCAAACTGAAATGCGGCGGCATTTCCGGCGACACCGAAAATTCCGGCGATTGCGGCCGTCAGTGACACCGCATGACGCCGCCTCACACCAGCCCTTTGCAAGGTTTTTCTTTTTTCCGTCATCTCGCTCTCCTTTTTGGATTCACCAGGAATGTGGCATTCCGAGTGTGTATTAGAATGATTTTTATGCTGACCTTAATAGATGGGAATAGGTGGTTCTGACCGCTCCGAATGCTCCGTAACTCGATGCCTAGTTGGGTCCAGAAATATTCCTTCTTCCATCCTCGCCAGGATTTTTTATATCCCTTTAGCTCAGTTTCCTCAACTCAACAAACGCAATAGTCAACAGCGCGGGATCGCGATTAGCTCCTTTTCTCCAAGAGCAGAATACGTTGCACAAGCGATTGTGGTATTGATGAGCTGCGCATGTAATTTGACATCTAGCGACATACAATTTTTGCGCGCATTCAGAGCAACAGGCGGCTATTCGTGCTGCCACACCCGTTCCATTTTGAGATTCAGGAAGAAGCGTTCGGCGACGGCGTCAGAGCAGTGCTCTGACGCCCAGCAGTTCCCCTTGCGGCTCATACTGCAGATGAAACCATGACTGGCCAAGAGCGCCCGACCCTGACGCCTCGGCTTGACAGCTCTGTCACCATACGGCGGCCGCCATAGCTCTGGTGACTTGCCGCGAAAGCTGCGCGTACATGAACACTCTCTTTGCAAACAACGGGCGCGGTAGCACGGCGCTTGGCCTCATAGAAAAAAGAACGCAAGCTCGACAGTGGAGCGGCCAGCTCTCAAGACGATATCGATAACTTCCATAGTTACTTTTTGCTTTGGCCAGGCTGGCCCGATTTCAGACGTCCGCCGAGTTCAGCAGCTGGACCCAATCAGGCAGTCAGTACAACAGAGCCGACCGTCTTTCCCGCCTCAATATCGGCATGGGTACTTGCGGCATCACGAAGCTGACAGGTATTTTTTATGTGTAAGCGCAGGCGGCCTTGTTTGATCAAACTGAATAGCTCCGAAGCACCGCGTTTCTTGCCGGGTGCGAGCGCGAACGTGGTCATCAGTCCCAGCGTCAACCGGCCGGGACTAATGACCTCCTTGTACGCTGCATTGAACTGAGCCAATGACTCTCTCAAATCGAAGTTGAGTCGCGAGCCGCTTTGCGGCGTTACGCCGTCAAGCCAAACGTCAGCTCGCAGTCCTTGATGTTGGCAATCGGATTCAGTATAGAACTATCGAAGGCACTCAGCTCACGCCTGGCCTCGAACACCTTCGGCAAGTCCGGATTGGCCAGCGCTCCTCGTCCCAGCGCAACGATGTCGGCGCCGACTTCCAGCGCCTCATTTGTCCGCTCGACATTGTGCAGGCTGCCGTTGGCGATGATCGAGACGTTCGGGGCGTATCGGCGGGCCAGCGCAAGCAGGCTGTCCTGCCCTCCCTCGAAAGCCGGCTGCCACGCCTCGAACTCGGTCACGTGGATGAAGTCCGCTCCGGCTTCTGCGAGCGCGCTGAAGATAACTTCAGCATCGGCCTCACGGCCGGACCACTTGCTCATGAAGTCGTTCACCTTGCCCTGCGAGATGCGAATGCCGACCGGCACTTCGTTGCCCACCTCGGCTTTGACGGCCTTGACAATCTCGACCAGCAGAGACACACGCCCCTTGACGTCGCCGCCCCACCGATCCGTGCGACGGTTGCTGTCCGCGCTCAGGAACTGGTCGAGCAGGTAGCCGTTGGCGCCGTGGATCTCGATCCCGTCGAAGCCGGCGACTCGCACCGCGCGGGCCGCCGCGTCCACGAAGCCCTTAACCACCTCGGCGATCTCGACGTCGGTGATCGCCACCGGCTCGGCGTAGGCGCCCTGGCCGTAGTAGACGCTCATCTGTTGACCCTTGGGCCGAATCGCCGAGGGCGCGACGGTGTGCTCGCGGAACCGGTTGCCCTGACTGAGGGCGCCGGCATGCTGGATCTGCGCGAAGATCCGCGCTCCATGCGCTTGCATTTCCCTGGTGATGTCTGCCCAAGCGTGCGCCTGTTCTTCGTCGGCCAAGCCGGGCTGGAACGGGTAACCCTGCGAGTAGGCCTTGTCCGTGTACAGCCCTTCCGTGATGACCAGGCCGAAGCCGCCCTTGGCAAAGCGGACATAATAGTCGCGCATGGTCTGCGTGGGAACGCCTTCTTCAGTGGCGGTCACCCGCGTCATGGGCGCCACTGCCAGACGGTTGCGCAGAACTGTGCCTTTTATATCGTGCGTAGATAAAATGTTGCTGATCGAATCGTTCATGCTTTGCTCACCTCATTGCTTGCCATTAGCGGGTTTTCTAGCGCGGGCAGCGCCTCAATAGAGGTATAGTAGGCATCGTCGTGGCGCCGACCAAGACCAGCAATGGTGAAGCCGCCTTAACGGATGAGGATATAAAAGTGCAAATCTCGGACCTCCGAATCTTTCTGGCAGTGGCTTCGACTGGCAGCTTGTCGGCGGCGGCGCGCCAGCTGGACGTCGTACCCATGCAGGTCTCCCGCCGGCTGGTCGCCTTGGAAGATGAATTGGGGGTTCGTCTATTCCACCGCACCACAAGGTCGGTTTCCTTGACGGCCGAGGGCGAAGCGTTCCTTCCCTACGCCAACACGATGACCGAGGCGGAAGAAAGCGCGAGAGGCGAGCTGAGCCCCTCGCCGGCCAGGGCATCGGGGGTGTTGCGGATGACAGCGCCAAGCATCCTGGGACAATCCATCGTGCTGCCCTTACTGCCCAGCCTACTGGAGCGACATCCTGAACTGCGCGTCGACCTGGACCTTTCCGATCGGGTGATCGATATCGTGGGCCAGGGCCTGGACCTGGCCCTGCGCGTTGCGCCGCTGGACGATTCGGAGCTCGTCGCCAAAAGAATCGTGCCGAACCCTCGTGTCATTTGCGCTGCACCGGCTTACCTGAAACAGCATGGACATCCGTCGACCTTGTCAGATCTCGATGCCCATCACTGCATCCTGCTGCAAGCCGTTCCCCGCTGGCCCTTCGTGATCGACGGCGAGTTGCAGCGCAAGCGGATGAATGGTCGAGTCAACACCAGCAGTGTCGATGCCGTGAGGACGGCGGCCATTCAGGGCTTGGGGCTTGCCATGCTGACCTACTGGGATGTCTTTCAGCAGCTGGCCGATGGCTCCCTGGTCCGCATCGAGTTGGAAGACGCATCCATGGAAGACCTGTCCATATGGGCGGTCACTCCGACCCGGCGGTATGTGCCGACCCGGGTGAAGGTGTTCCTGGATGCGCTTGAGGCCCGGCTGGCAGATCGTCAATGAATTTGCATCGCGGAACCCCTTGACCTTTGTAATCGAACGATTACAATTTGTTTATGTATTCGATCAAAGCACTTCCTGAATTCACCGTATGGCTCGATTAGCTTGCCGACGAACAGGTTCGTGGGGTGATTGCCGCACGAATCAAGCGTTTGGCGCTGGGTTTGACGGGAGACGTCGAACCGGTTGGCGAGGGTATTTCGGAGTTGCGCATTCATTTGGGTGCGGGCTGGCGCATATATTTTACGTAGCGGGGAAAAGAGCTGATCGTGTTGCTGGCTGGTGGCTCCAAGCGCACCCAGAAAGCTGACATCAGGCTGGCTAAAACCCTGGCATCGCGACTAGATTGACCTAAGGAAATGACCATGAAACGAATCAAAGTGGATGACTTGCCTGAATTTGACGCTGCGCCCTATCTTGATAGCGAAGCATCGATTGCGGCTTATCTGACAGACATTATTGAAGCGAATGATCCAGCATTGCTGGCTTCGGCACTTGGCGATATCGCCCGCGCTCGCGGCATGAGCGAAATTGCCAAGGCATCTGGCATCACCCGGGAGGCGTTGTACAAAGCGCTGCGGCCCGATGCACAACCACGCTTCGATACCATCAGCCGTGTTTGCGCGGCCTTGGGGGTGCGATTGGTAGCACAGCCTGTTCACGCTGCAGTTTAATTTCCGCCGAAGCATAACTCGATGCTCAACTCAGAGACGCGCCAGAATGCTTGCCGCTTTGCGGCGCAAGCGCGTGCTGGTCAACGTGGCGATCAGGACTGGATAGACGGATTGCACCACATGGGCGATTGATTCCAGGTCGCTGGAGAGCCACAACTCAGCAAGCAGTCGGCAATCGTCTTAGCGACACCATAGACCCGCAGCGGCACCTGGTCCCGCTCATGGGTTTCAATACCCTCCAGGTACGCCGGACCGGAAAACTGCACCATTTTTACCGGCCGATATTCCATTTTCGGCACGTGGCTGCCCCATGGCATGGCGATCCATACTGCCGCAGCAACAGGGTCGTCAATTCGTGAAATTGCAGTGCTGTCAGCAGGCAAAACACCGCCTGGGGTGCCCGACGGGCGACAAGCGTCATGCCTTCGTACTCGGTAAGCGCGCTATCGGGAAGGCGTTACAGGCCACGCCCCGCCTTTCCAGAAGGCCACTTTGCCGTCAAGCGCGTCAGGTAAACGCGCGGGATGCCGATATCGTCCAGTTCCTTGGAGCGCAGTACTCCCTTCTGCCGTAGCAGATCGAGCAGGCGATGAGCGTGAGTGTCGGGGCGCATAGGCACGCAGCATGTTCCATTTTTTCGTCAATTGCAACTAAACGGAGATCATAAGGAACATATTACCTGGCAGAAGATATCACTTTGTCTTGCGCTGAAAAGTTGATTGCAAAACGTCTATTTTTTAATTAATTTAAGTAGAATAACTCTCACTTTTAAATAAATTATTGGCCGCATAAAGAAATTATGACGGAATCCCTCGGTTTTAAATGGATCTCGGAGCAGACTGGAATTGCCCCTACGCAACCTTTCAAGGTTACCAGTCGCTTGGGTACGAATCGCAAGTCCTTGCACGCCAATGGGTTTGCACAAGAAGTATATCCGGCCCAGTTCAGGCCTGAACCTACTATACCTGGTCATCTGACTTTCGCGCTGAAATATGAGATTGTCCACTTGGAGTTTCTGTCCCGGCTCTTCAGCACGCTCGAGCCCGGCATCCTTGAAGAGTGGATCCGAGACGAGCCAACCGGCAGCTTTGCGCGCCGCGTGGGATTCCTTTACGAATGGCTCACCGGCAAGCTGCTCGACGTGCCTGACGCCGGCGGCAATTACATTGAGGCCCTGCCTGAGGATAAATACCTGACTGCGGCCCGGCCGGTGAACCATCAGCGTTGGCGAGTGCGAGACAACATGCCCGGCAACCCCAGTTTCTGCCCGATTGTGTACCGCAGCCGGCAAGTGGAGACCGTGGAGGGCTACGACTGTGCCAAGGCGCTGAATGAACTGGAGGTTGAGTACGGTGCCCACCTCCTTATGCGTAGCGCCGTCTGGCTCACCATCAAGGAGAGCCGAGCAAGCTTTGCGATCGAACATGAGGAAAAACAGGTGGACCGGATTAAACGGTTCGCTGCGGCGATGGCGGAGCGGTGCGGCAAAGGCAATGATCCGCTCGATACCAAGGAACTGACAGACCTGCAGACTGCAATTCTTGGGCGCGCGACGCGCTATGGGCTTCGCAAGTCCCCTGTGTTCGTAGGCCATACCAGCGGCTATGCCGAGATCGTCGACTACGTGGCACCCCACTGGGATCACACCAGTGAGCTCTTGAATGGGTTGCAGGAGTTCCTCTCCCGCACGCGGCAACGTTCGTCCATTCTTCGGGCGGCCGTCGCTTCATTCGGGTTTGTCTACATCAATCCGATGGCCGACGGCAACGGCCGCATTTCCCGATTCCTGGTCAACGACGTCTTGCGGCGCGACGGAGCGGTGCCGGAGCCTTTTATTCTGCCAATCTCGGCCACAATCACCAACACGACCAAAGCCAAGGCCGGATACGACCATACACTGGAGGAGTTGTCGAAGCCTTTGCTAGACACCTATAAGGACCGCTACAAGTTCGGGCAGGAAGTGCCCTATGAGGACGGCGTTGTCAGTAATTTCCATTTCGACGCCTACGATGAAGCGCTGCATGTCTGGAAGTATCCGGATCTCACGGCGCACGCAGAATACATGGGTGAAGTCATCCAGATGACGATCCAAGACGAGATGAACAAGGAGGCCATGTATCTTCGCAACTTGGAGCGTGCGCGCGAAGGCGTGAAGAATTGGCTTGAGGGGCCGAACACCGATATCGACCGCATTATCAGATCGGTGTCGCAGGGCGGCGCGTGGAAGGTGTCGAATAAACTTGCCAAGGAATTCCCGGCGCTTGCCGAGGCGGAGGTCGCAGAGAACGTGGTGAAGGCTGTTAGAGAAGCCTTCAATGCAGGGGAACCTGAAGGAGGCGACGAGGAGTCGTCAGAGTTGTAGTAGTTCCGACTTGATCGACAGCGGGTTACTACATCTGATGCAGGTTCTGTCGACCGAAACCCCGATCAAAACGCGCAAACAATTTTGCGGAAAGGCGCGTGATCACGGCCAGAAATTATGAATTTCGCCACGCATCCGCCGAGGGAAAAAGCATATCCACACGAAAACCGTCCCGCCCCGACCGCTTGCGGATGATCATCAGGCAGACGTGCTTGCGCCATCACGAAAATTTCATTATTTTTTTAATTTGAATGCAGATGAGCCACGAATCGCAAGCTCATCTGCATCCGGAATCGCGCAAGCTGCATTCCGGCGTCGCAGTCGTGACCTGCCCTGCTCTGCTGCCCTGCCTGCAAAGGCAAAAATTCATTACATGCTTGCTTGCCCACCAGCAGGTAACAGGCAAGTTGCAGTCACTGCCTAACTGATGGCCATCAGGAGCTTAGCCTGATCGCCCATCGCGCGTCCTTTGGCTATCGCGCGCCGCAAGCCATTCAGGTGTTCCCTGCTTTATTCACACCCCGGCGTAAGACTGTTTCAGTCATGGCGCTTTGCGACCATATGGTTATGCTCCTGCCTTGCCAACTGACGTCAAGGATTACTTACAATTCTCATTAATCATTACTCGCCTGGATACATCATGACCACACCTCAATCCCCCTGCGCAATCCGGAACGATATAACGCCATGCTGCCTTTTCACCCCAAGCCGTTGGCAAGACTGCCATGAAGCCGGTTGGTGAATCGCCATGTTATCCCCGGAAATTCTGGATGCCGCCCAGACCGCGGCGCTGCTGCACGCGGAAGCGGAAACGATCTTGCAGCTCGCCCGCAATGGAACGCTTCCCGGCACGCGTATCGGCAAAGCTTGGATTTTCCTGCGCGAAGACGTGATGGCGTTTCTAAAAGAACAGATGTATGAAGAAGCTTCGCGTCGGATACCGGCACGGCATTGGCACGCAGATATTGTGCGAAACGCGAAGTTGGAAGGTGCCGTTATTAAAAGCCTTGATGGTCGACATGATCACTCCATGTTGTCGACGGGCTTTTAAACTGTTTACGGCGAATTGGCCATTTCAACTGTGGTATACCACACTGGCGCAGTGACATAAAAAAATGACCTAGCCCAGAATTGGCTAAGTCATTAATTTGTATGGAGGCGGGGGTCGGGATCGAACCGGCGTAAACGGCTTTGCAGGCCGCTGCATAACCACTTTGCTACCCCGCCATGGGTGCGTATTGTAACCGCGAATCTAAAAAGCTGCTGTACACGGCAAGGATGGAGCGGGAGAAGAGTCTCGAACTCTCGACCTCAACCTTGGCAAGGTTGCGCTCTACCAACTGAGCTACTCCCGCATCGTTACCGCTACAACATCGCTGCATGTTTCTATTCGTGCGCATGACGCACGATGGATTGCCCCGCATGCTCCTGAATAAAAAAGGGAAGCGTGGTTAGCTTCCCTCCAGATTCTGGAGCGGGAGAAGAGTCTCGAACTCTCGACCTCAACCTTGGCAAGGTTGCGCTCTACCAACTGAGCTACTCCCGCGTTGCGCTGCGTTGCATTGCGACGACAGGAAAGCATTATAGACCATTGGAAAAAACTGTCAAGCGCCAGACGCTGGATTGCAGGGCTTAACCGCGTTCCTTGATCAGCGGCCAGGCCTTGCGCAGGTAATACAGCATCGACCAGACGGTCAGGATGGCGGCGACGTTGAGCAGCAGCGTGCCCCAGTAATACGTGTCGATCGCAGAAAACAGCGTGCCCTTGAACAGCAACATCGGGATCGCAATCATTTGCGCGGCAGTCTTGATCTTGCCGAGCGAACTGACCGCCACCGACTTGGAAGCGCCGATCTGCGCCATCCACTCGCGTAGTGCCGAAATGGTGATTTCGCGGCCGATGATAATGAAAGCGACCACCGCATTGACTTCGTTGAACTGCACCAGCACCAGCAAGGCGCCGGCCACCATCAGCTTGTCGGCGACCGGGTCAAGGAAGGCGCCGAAGGCCGAGGTCTGGTTCCAGCGCCGCGCCAGGAAGCCATCGAACCAGTCGGTGACGGCAGCGACGATGAAGATGACGGTGGAAGCCACCGCCTTGTCGAACGGCGACAGCCAGGCGTCAGGGAGATAAAACACGCCGACCACCAGCGGAATCAGCGCCACGCGCAGCCAGGTCAGCAGGATCGGAAAATTGAAAGGCATAAGCCGAATTGTAATTGCATTTACCCGCTTACGGTCAATGCAATTGCCGGTAAATGTCTTCGGCCAGTTGGCGCGAGATGCCCTCGACCGATGCCAGTTCCTCGACACTGGCATCGACCACCCCGCGCAAGCCGCCGAAACGCGCCAGCAGCTTCTGGCGCCGCTTGGCGCCGATGCCCTCGATTTCTTCCAGGCGCGAGGTCTGGCGCGCCTTGGCACGCTTGGCACGCATGCCGGTGATGGCAAAGCGGTGCGCCTCGTCGCGGATTTGCGCAATCAGCATCAAGGCCGCCGACTCCTTGCCCAGCGCCTGCGGCGCGCGGCCATCGGCGAAGATCAGGGTTTCCAGCCCGACCTTGCGCCCTTCTCCCTTGGCCACGCCGACCAGCAGGCCGATGTCGAGCCCGAGTTCCGAAAATACCTGGCGCGCCATCTCGACCTGGCCCTTGCCGCCGTCGATCAGCACCACGTCGGGCATCACGCCATCGCCGTTGGCGACCTTCTCGTAACGGCGCTGCAGCACCTGGCGCATGGCGGCGTAATCGTCGCCCGGGGTGATGTCATTGATGTTATAGCGGCGGTATTCGCCATTTTGCATGGCATGGTGATGAAACACCACGCACGACGCCTGGGTCGCCTCGCCTTGCGTGTGACTGATGTCGAAGCATTCCACCCGCAGCGTATCGAGGTCTTCGGATTCGATGACGAGCGCCTCGGCCAGCGCGCGCGTGCGCGCCTGCTGCGAACCCTGCTCGGACAAGAGGCGTGCCAGCGCGAGTTCAGCGCCCTTCTGCGCCATCTCCAGCCACTGGCGGCGCTGCCCCTGCGGCTGGAACACCAGGTTGATGCGATGCCCGCATTGTTCCATCAGCGCCAGCATCAGCTCCGGCTGGTCGAATTCGGCATTGACGATCAGGGTGCCCGGAATGAAGGCGTCGATATAATGCTGCGCCAGGAAAGCCTTCAGCACTTCGGCTTCGATGGCTTCCTCGCCGGTCGCCAGCGCGCCCTCGACCTGGGTCGGGAAATACGCGCGGTCGCCCAGGTGGCGGCCACCGCGCACCATGGCCAGGTTCACGCAGGCGCGCCCGCCCTGCACCACCACGGCGATGATGTCGATGTCGGCGTCGCCGCCGGTTTCCATGCTCTGCTGGTGCAGCACGCGCGACAAGGCGCTGATCTGGTTGCGTACCAATGCAGCCTGCTCGAACTTCAGTTCGGCAGCATAAGCCTGCATCTTTTCCTGCAACGCTTCCAGCACCTCGCTCTGGCGGCCGCGCAGGAACTGCGCTGCGTGCTCGACATCGGCGGCATAGGCTTCCTGGCTGATGAAATTGACACAGGGCGCGCTGCAGCGGTGGATCTGGTGCAGCAGGCACGGCCGCGTGCGGTTGGCGAATACGCTGTCCTCGCAGGTACGCAGCAGGAAGACCTTCTGCAATATCTGCATCGATTCCTTGACCGCCCAGGCGCTCGGAAAGGGTCCGAAATACTCGCTCTTCTTGTCCACCGCGCCACGGTAGTAGGCCATCCGCGGATAGGTGTGGCCGGACAGCTTCAGGTAAGGATAGGACTTGTCGTCGCGGAACAGGATGTTGTAGCGCGGCTGCAGGGTCTTGATCAGGTTATTTTCGAGCAGCAGTGCTTCGGCTTCGCTGCGCGTGACCGTGGTTTCCAGCCGCACGATGCGCTCGACCATCAGCGCGGTGCGCGGGCTGGCGAGGTTCTTCTGGAAATAGCTGGTGACGCGCTTTTTCAGGTCGCGCGCCTTGCCGACATACAGCAGCTTTTCCTCGACGTCGAAATAACGATACACGCCGGGCAGGTGCGGCAAGGCGGCGACGTTTTCCAGCAGCGCCGCGCGCTTGTCCGCCAGCGCCGCCGCGACTGCCTGCGCCTCCGCATCGGGTGCGGGGGCTGCGCCCGGTGCATTCACCTCATCCATGACAATCCTGTATTCCGCCCGCGCCAGCCATGCCTGCTCCCTGCCAATTTATCAGACTATCAGACCAGCGACTGCGCCAGCTTTTTGGCGGCCTGGTAACGGCCGTCGCCCTGCAACGCTTCCCAGTCCGGCGCAGCGGCAGCAGGCACCAGGGCGGCAATGCGCGCCGCCGATTGCGCCGCTGCCTTGCCGGCTTTCAGCTTCAGCCCGGCCAGCAACTGGTCGGCCTTGTCGGGCGAATTGCAGATCAGGACCATGTCGCAGCCGGCCGCCAGCGCCGCATGCGCGCCATCGACCACGCTGCCGGCGACACTGGCGCCTTCCATGCTCAAGTCGTCGCTGAAAATCACGCCGTCGAAGCCCATGTCCTTGCGCAGCAGGCTCAGCCATTTTTTCGAGAAGCCGGCCGGGTGCTTGTCGACTTTCGGATAAATCACGTGCGCCGGCATTACGCCCGCCAGGCTCATGCCAAGCCAGCAATAGGGCGCCGCATCCTGCTCGACGATTTCCGCGAAGCTGCGCTCGTCCACCGGCACCGCCACATGCGAATCGGCCTCGGCAAAACCGTGGCCGGGGAAATGCTTGCCGCAATTGGCCATGCCGGCCAGCGCCAGGCCGTGGTTCAGGCTCTTGGCCAGCAGCGTTACCACGCGCGGGTCATGATGGAAGGCGCGGTCGCCGATCACACCAGACTGGCCGTAATCCAGATCGAGCACAGGGGTGAACGACAGGTCGACGCCGCAGGCGCGCAATTCCGCCGCCAGCACGAAGCCCACCGCAGTGGCAGCCTTGGTCGCCGCCAGCACGTCGCGCTCCCACAGTTCGCCCAGGCGGCGCATTGCCGGCAGTTTGGTGAAGCCATCGGTCTTGAAGCGCTGCACCCGGCCGCCTTCGTGGTCTACCGCGATCAGCATGCCCGGACGCTCGGCATGGATGGCCGCGGCCAGCGCGGTCACCTGCTGGCGGTCGGTGTAATTGCGCGCGAACAGGATCACGCCGCCGGTCAGCGGATGGCGTATGCGGCGGATATCGTCGGCTGTCAGCGTCGTGCCGACCACGTCGAGCATGACAGGACCCAGATTCTTTTTCATTTCTTCTCCACTATAACGAATGCGATTGCATAATCGGCTTCATCGGTAATCGACACCTGCGCGCTCAGCTTATTTTGTTCCATGAATTCCAGCAAGGCGCCGCTGGTGACGATGACCGGCTTGCCGCTGGGGTCATTCAAGGTTTGCAGCGCGCGCCAGGTCATCGGCATGCGCAAGCCCAGCCCGATGGCCTTGGAATACGCTTCCTTGGCAGCAAAGCGCGTGGCCAGGAAACGCAGGCCGCGCACCCCGACCTTGTCTTTCCTGCGCCGGTATTTTTCCAGTTCCTGCGGCCCCAGCACCTTTTCCGCGAAGCGCTCGCCATGGCGCGCCAGCGCCTCTTCGATGCGCGAGATCTGGATGATGTCGGTGCCGATGCCGTAGATCATTTCAAGGCACCCAACCGCGCCTGCAGCATGATCGCCTTCATGTCGGCAACGGCCTTGCGCCAGCCGTCGAACACCGCCTGCGCGACGATGGCGTGGCCGATATTAAGTTCAGCAATGCCGGCAATGGCGGCAATCGCCTGCACGTTCGTGTAGTGCAGACCGTGGCCGGCGTTGACCCTCAGGCCGCGCGCGATACCCGCGCGCACGCCGGCCTCGATGCGCTCCAGCTCGGCCTGCTGCACTTGCGCGCTGGCGGCATCGGCGTAGCGGCCGGTATGCAATTCGATCACCGGCGCGCCGGCTTCCGCCGCCGCCTGGATTTGTCCTTCGTCCGGATCGATGAAAAGACTCACGCGGATGCCGGCAGCTTGCAACTGCGCCACCGCCGCCTTGACTTGCGCAAAATTGCCGGCGACGTCCAGCCCGCCTTCGGTCGTCACTTCGGCACGGCGTTCCGGCACCAGGCAGACATCCTGCGGCAGAATCTCGCAGGCAAAATCCAGCATTTCCGCCGTCACCGCGGATTCGAAGTTCATGCGCGTATGCAGCAGCGGGCGAATTGCGCGCACATCGGCATCCTTGATATGGCGGCGGTCTTCGCGCAGGTGCAGGGTAATGGCATCCGCTCCGGCCTCCTCGGCCAGCAAGGCAGCCTTTAGCGGGTCAGGATAGACGGTGCCGCGCGCATTGCGCAGCGTTGCCACATGGTCGATGTTGACGCCCAGTTCGATCGTCGGGCCGGCGGGGTGAAGGTAGCTCATGGGGTTCCGGTATGGTGTCGTTATGGCTTAAAGCTGCATCAGGTCGATCAGGATTTGCCGCGTATTGAGCTGCCCGCCACCCAGGTGGTGCGACAGCAGATGGCGCATCAGGAATTTGCTCTGGGTTTGCGTAAGCGCATCCGAGTAGTCTTCCTTTTCCATGTCGAGCAGGGTCTTGCCGGCCACCAGCGGCCAGGTATCGGCCGGCATGGCCGGGCGCGGGCCGCGCTCCGGATCGACCACATAGGTCCGCTCCGGCAGTACTGTCTCGCCGGTGCTGGTGCAGCGGGTGAAGTCGCCGGAAAAGCCGGTATCCTTCAGCAGCGCGCGCTCGAACTTGCGCAATACGATGGGCGCGGGCTCGCCGTGGGCCAGTTGGTTCAGGGTGGCGACATAGTGCTGGAACAGCGGGGCATGGGGGTCGTCGCGGGCGAGAAACTTGAGCAGCAATTCGTTGAGGTAAAAACCGCACAGCAGCGCGCCCTTTTCCAGCGGCAGCAAGCCGCCCACCCATTCGGCCGCCGTCAGGGTGCGCATCTCGCCCTTGCCGCTCCAGGACAGCGACAGCGGCTGGAAAGTTTGCAGCACGCCGCGCAATGCCGAATGCGGGCGCTTGGCGCCCTTGGCCACCAGCGCAATGCGGCCATGGTCGCGCGTCAGCACATCGACGATCAGGCTGGTTTCCTTGTACGGATAGCTGTGCAGCACGAAGCCGGGCTGGTGGGTCACCCGGTGGTCCTTTTCAACCGGCGCCCGCAGGCGCCTTTCGGCGGCGATCAGCTCCATCGCAGGGATGTCCGGGATGGCTTATTCGTAACCGTAGGCGCGCAAGCCGGCTTCGTTGTCGGCCCAGCCGGATTTGACCTTGACCCAGACTTCGAGATAGACCGGGCCGCCGAACAGCTTTTCCATGTCGAGGCGCGACTGCGTCGAGATTTCCTTGAGCCTGGCGCCCTTTTGGCCGATCAGCATGGCCTTGTGGGTGTCGCGCTCGACCAGGATGGCGACAAAGATGCGTCGCAGCTTGCCTTCCTGCTCGAATTTTTCAATCAGCACCGTGCTGGTGTATGGCAATTCATCGCCCACCAGGCGGAACACCTTTTCGCGCACGATTTCCGCCGCGAGGAATTTCTCGCTGCGGTCGGTGATATCGTCTTCGCCAAAGATGGGCTGGTTTTCCGGCAGGATCTTGCGGACTTCTTCCTGCAAGCCCTCCAGCTGAAAACCCAGCTTGGCCGACACCGGCACCACCGCAACGAAATCACGCTGCGCCGCCACCTGCTGGGCAAAGGGCATCAGCACGGCCTTGTCCTTGACGTGGTCGGCCTTGTTGATCACCAGGATGCAGGGCACATTCTTCGGGATCAGCGCCAGCACTTGCTGGTCGGCCGGACCGAAAGTCCCCGCTTCCACAACGAACAGCACCACGTCCGCTGCAGTCAGGGTATTGGTGACGGTCTTGTTGAGCGTCTTGTTCAGGGCATTGGCATGCCGGGTCTGGAAACCGGGCGTATCGACATACACGAATTGCGCATTCTCGATGGTCTGGATGCCGGTGATGCGGTGCCGCGTGGTTTGCGCCTTGCGCGACGTGATACTGACCTTGGCGCCGATCAGCTTGTTCATGAGGGTCGATTTGCCAACGTTCGGGCGGCCGACGATGGCGATGTATCCGCAACGGAAGTCGGCGGATGCGGCAGGAGATGTCATTCTTTTTTCGCTTGGGTGGTGCCGGCTGCGGGCACGGCATCCGGAGCTGGCGTGGCGGAGGCCGATACGGGCTTCGCATCGGGTTGGACCGCTTCTTTATCGGCAGGTTTCGGCGCGGCGGCTTTCGTTTCCTTCGGCTCTTTCGCTTCCTTCGGCTCTTTCGGCGCGGCCTTGGCCGCCGAGCGGACTTCCGTCCTGGCTTCCGGCACTTTGGCGGTGGCGATGGCTGCAGGCGCCGGCACTGGATCTTCCGCCGGCGCATCCGGCTGGATGGTGGCGATTCCCGCCAGTTTCAGTTGCGAGGTACGCGGCTTGGCCTTGCGCGCGGCGGCCGGGGTTTTCGCCAGGGCTGCCTGCACCGCTTCCAGCGCCAGCTTGGCGGCGGCCTGTTCGCCGGCGCGGCGGCTGCCGCCGTTGCCAAAGACCTGGATCTCCAGTTTCGGCACCAGGCACTCGATTTCAAATTCCTGGTTGTGCGCAGCGCCATGGGTGGCCACCACATTGTATTGCGGCAGCGCGATTTTCTTGCCCTGCAAAAATTCCTGCAACAGCGTCTTGGCATCCTTGCCCAGGGTCTTGGGATCGACCGTATCGAGAATCGGGATATACAGGGAACGGATGACCAGGCGCGCCGCCTCGAAACCGGCATCGAGGAAAATCGCGCCGAACAGCGCTTCCAGGGTATCGGCCAGGATCGAGGGACGGCGGAAGCCGCCGGATTTCAGCTCGCCCTCGCCCAGCCGCAGGAATTGCGACAATTCCAGACGCTGGGCGATTTCATATAATGATTGCTGCTTGACCAGGTTGGCACGCAGCCGCGACAGGTCGCCTTCATCGATCTTGCTGTAGCGCTCGAACAGAAGCGATGCGACTACGCAATTGAGAATAGAGTCGCCAAGAAATTCCAGACGCTCGTTATGCAAGCTGCTGTGGCTGCGATGCGTCAAGGCTTGCTGCAGCAAGGCGGCATCCTTGAATGTGTGGCCCAGCCTGGTTTGCAATAACGTCAAATCCATATTAATTCATTGTCTTCCTGCGCTGTCATTCTGCTTGATCTGTTTAAGCGCCGCCATCCTTGTTTGGTTTCGCACCTTGCTTGGCGGTACTGCCCTGGTATTCGATCAACAGGCTGGCCGGACCGAACAAGCCGATTTTCTTATCATAGGCGAAGCTGACTTCCAGGCTATTGCCGGCATTGTAAATTTCCAGATCCTTGCCAGCGATCGAGGTAATGTAAGCCACATCGGCCTGCTTGTCGAAACTGCTGCGGATTTCTGCGGGGGTCGAGCCTTCGGTCCTGGCCTTGCCGATCGCCTTGTTGACCGCCATGTACTCGCTCACGGTCGGCACGACCTTCATGCCCAGCACGGCCAGCACCGCCAGGATCGCCAACACGAAAATCAATCCGACCAGCGAAACGCCTTGCTGCCTGCGCTTGAATAATTTTGTTTGCATGCTATTCCCCCTTGGTTGATTACTGGATTACTGGAAACTACCAATCCGCTTCAGATTTCCAAAATTCATCCACACGAAAAACGCCTTGCCGACGATATTCTGGTCCGGCACGAAGCCCCAGTAACGACTATCGAGGCTATTGTCGCGATTATCGCCCATCATGAAGTAGCTGCCCGGCGGCACGGTACAGGCAAAATCGCCGGCATTAAAGCTGCACAATTCATGTCCCGGAAAATTACGTTCATTCGAAGCGAAGGCTGGCGCGCCCTCGTCGTTCAGAATCCGGTGCGCGACACCATTCAGGTTTTCCGTCAATTGCTGCGAATAACTCAAACGGCCTTCATCCAGGTAATCCGCCAGCTGCGCGTAAGGAAGCGCTTTACCATTGACAGTTAACCGTTTGTTTTTATACGCTATTTTATCACCCGGCACACCCACCACACGCTTGATGTAATCCAGCGACAGATCTTCCGGATATTTAAAGACCATCACATCGCCGCGTTTCGGGTCATTGACATCGAGAATCTTTTTATTGATCACCGGCAATCTTATGCCATAAGTGTACTTGTTCACCAAAATCAGGTCGCCCACCAGCAAGGTTGGCACCATCGAGCTGGATGGAATCTTGAACGGCTCATACAGGAAGGAGCGCAGCACGAACACCAGGGCGATCACCGGGAAAAAGCTGCCGGAATATTCGATCCAGGTCGGCTGGCGCAAAATGCCCGCTTCCAGCGCGGCGCGCCCGCTGGCATCCGGCTTGATGCCGTCGGCCGCCAGCCTGGCGTTGCGCGCATCGTATTCCGCCAGCGCCACATTCGCGTGCGCGCGGCGTTGCTTTGCCAGGAAAAACACGTCCAGGAACCAGATAACGCCGGTCACCACTGTCAGAACGAACAAGATCAGGGCGAAATTGCCCAAAATTGCCTGCAAACTCATTTTTCATCCACTTGTAAGATTGCCAGGAACGCTTCCTGCGGGATCTCGACCGAACCCACCTGCTTCATGCGCTTTTTACCTGCTTTTTGTTTCTCAAGCAACTTGCGCTTGCGGCTGATATCGCCGCCATAACATTTTGCCAACACATTCTTGCGCAAGGCCTTGACGTTTTCGCGGGAAATGATGTTGGCGCCGATAGCGGCCTGGATCGCCACGTCGAACATCTGGCGCGGGATCAGCTCGCGCATCTTGGCGGCGACTGCGCGGCCGCGATACTGGCTGTTGGAACGGTGCACGATGATCGCCAGCGCATCCACCTTCTCGCTATTGATCAGCATGTCGACCTTGACCACGTCGGCCGGCCGGTATTCCTTGAACTCGTAATCCATCGAGGCATAGCCGCGCGAGGTCGATTTCAGCTTGTCGAAGAAATCGAGCACGATCTCGGCCATCGGGATTTCATAGGTCAGCTTGACCTGCTTGCCGTGGTAGCTCATGTCCAGCTGGACGCCGCGCTTTTGCGTGCACAGGGTAATCACCGAGCCGACATACTCCTGCGGCATGTACAGGTTGACGGTAACGATCGGCTCGCGGATCTCCTCGATCTTGGACGGTTCCGGCATTTTTGACGGATTGTCCACCATCAGGATGGTGCCATCGCGCAGCACCACTTCATAAATCACGGTGGGCGCGGTGGTGATCAAGTCCATGTCGAACTCGCGCTCCAGCCGCTCCTGCACGATTTCCATGTGCAGCAAGCCCAGGAAGCCGCAGCGGAAGCCGAAACCGAGCGCCTGCGAGACTTCCGGCTCGTACTGCAGCGCGGCGTCGTTCAACTTCAGCTTTTCCAGCGAATCGCGCAAGGCATCATACTGGTTGGCCTCGACCGGAAACAGGCCGGCAAACACCTGCGGCTGGACTTCCTTGAAGCCCGGCAGCGGCTCGGCTGCCGGCCTTGCAGCCAGGGTGACCGTATCGCCCACCTTGGCCGCCTTCAATTCCTTGATGCCGGCAATGATGAAACCCACTTGCCCGGCGCTGAGCGACTCGCGCACAACCGACTTGGGCGTGAAGACCCCCACGCTTTCCACCAGGTGCTGGGAATCGGATGCCATCAGCAGGATTTTGTCCTTGGGACGCAAGGTACCATTGATGATACGCACCAGCATGACCACGCCAACGTAATTGTCAAACCAGGAATCGACGATCAGCGCCTGCAACGGGGCCGCAGGATCGCCCTTCGGCGGCGGCACCTTGGCAATCAGCGACTCCAGCACATCCTGCACGCCCAGGCCCGTCTTGGCGGAGCAATGCACCGCGTCGCCGGCTTCGATGCCGATGACTTCCTCGATTTCAGCGATGGCACTGTCCGGGTCGGCGGATGGCAAATCGATCTTGTTCAAGACCGGCACCACTTCCACGCCCAGCTCGATGGCGGTATAGCAATTGGCCACCGTTTGCGCTTCCACCCCCTGCGAGGCATCCACGACCAGCAAGGCGCCTTCGCAAGCCGACAGCGAACGGCTGACTTCGTAGCTGAAGTCGACGTGTCCCGGCGTATCGATTAGGTTCAGGTTATAGACCTGACCATCACGCGCCTTGTAGCTCAGGGCTGCGGTCTGCGCCTTGATGGTGATGCCGCGCTCGCGCTCAAGATCCATCGAATCGAGCACTTGCGCCTCCATCTCGCGGTCGGACAAACCGCCGCAAAGTTGGATGATGCGGTCAGCCAGGGTAGACTTGCCATGATCGATGTGGGCGATGATGGAGAAATTACGGATATTTTTCATAAAAAATAAAAAGCGCTCAAAGCAGGGGAACTTCCCTGGGCGAGCGCCTTATGAGATTTCCTGGAACGGAATATGATGCCATTTTACCGGATTTCAGAGTGAAAATCCGGAAATACTGGGTTCAGTCCACGGGGTCGGCCGCAGCCAGGAAAGCCCGGACCCCGTCGCGGTCGAGGAAATAGTGGCACAGGCGGACTTCCTCCCCCGCGCACCGACCCACCAGCACCGGCACCAGCTCGTCATAAAGTGCGACCAGCGCCGGGTCGGCATCCACATCCTCGATGCGGATCGTGAAGGAAAATTCGGCCTGCAAGGCTTGCAGCGCAGCCAGCATGTCATCGCATAAATGACAGTAGGTGCGCGAATAAAGGATGAATTCGACCGGCATTCCAGACCTGACAGGCGTCCTGCAATACAAAGAAAAAGGCTGCATGCCGGGCGGCCTGCAGCCTCGCATCAAAAGCGCACCGGCTTACTGCGTATTTGGCCGGAGCGGCACGAATTGCGAAGAATCGCCGCGGCGCACCAGCAGCACCGCCATTTTCTTCGGATCGAGCTTGGCGACCAGCGCATTGAACTGGCCGGCGTCCTTGATATCAGTATTATTCAAACGCAGGATCACATCGCCGGGACGCAAGCCGGCACGCGCGCCTGCCCCCTCGGCAGCCTCCACCAGCACACCGGACTCCAGGCTCAGTTCACGCCTTTGCGCTTCCGACAGGTTCGTCACCAACAAGCCCAGTGCATTCGCAACGCGCTCCGGCTTCGACTTGCCGTCATCCTTTTTCGCCACCTTTTCGGATTCCATCTCGGCGATGGTCAATTGCAGTTCGCGGCTGGCGCCCTTGCGCCAGACGGTAATGGCGGCGCGCGCGCCCGGCCTGGTATTGCCCACCAGGCGCGGCAAGTCGCTGGAACGCTCGATGGCGATGCCATTGTATTTGAGGATGATGTCGCCCGTTTCCACGCCGCCCTTCTCAGCTGGAGAACCAGGCTCCACCCGCTGTACCTGGGCGCCGTGCGCCTTCGACAAGCCAAGCGATTCGGCCACATCCTTGGTGACTTCGCCGATCTGCACGCCGATACGCCCGCGTGTGACTTTGCCGCTGGCCTTGAGCTGTTCGACCACGCGCATTGCTTCGTCGATCGGCACGGCAAACGAAATCCCCATGTAACCGCCGGAACGGCTGTAAATCTGTGAATTGATGCCGACCACCTCGCCACGCATGTTGATCAGCGGGCCACCGGAATTGCCCGGATTGACTGCCACGTCGGTCTGGATCAGCTGCAGGTAATCGCCCGTGTCGCGCGCCTTGGTCGAGACGATGCCGGCGGTCACGGTATTGTCCAGGCCGAACGGCGAGCCGATGGCAATCACCCATTCACCCGCGCGCAGCCGGGCCGAGTCGCCAATCGGCAGGCGCGGCAGGTTGCCGCCCTCGATCTTTACCAGCGCCACATCGGTGCGCTTGTCGGCGCCGATCACCTTGGCCTTGTACTCGCGCTTGTCGGTCAGGGTCACGTACACCTCGTCGGCGCCATCGATCACATGGGCATTGGTCATGATGAAACCGTCGACGGAAATAATGAAACCGGAGCCGACGCCGCGCGGCACTTCTTCCTCCTGCTGGGGCTGCTGCTTGCCATTACCGCGCGGCGCCCGCTCGGGCTGGCGCGGCATCGGAATACCGAAAAAACGCCGGAAAAATTCCTGCATTTCCTCGTCGTCCGTCCCTGGCGCACCATTCTGCCCGGAACGCATTTTTGCCGTGGTACGGATATTGACCACCGCCGGACCGGCCTTTTCAACCATTTCGGTAAAGTCAGGCAAGCCTGCAACGGCAGGTGCCGCCATGGCCGGCGCAACGCCCAGCCCGCCGGCAAAGAGGACACTGGCTGCGCCAAGAATGAGCGTTGAGAGAAATTTACGAGCGGGAATTCCAGTATTCATAGAGTCGTTATCTAGTCTTGAATTCGATTGAATTGGCAACCTGCTTGACAGCAACAGCAGGCACTTCACCCACTATGGTAAGCCAAAAATCGCCATGGCGCTTGCCGGCAATATTCATCGCGCCCTGCTGCATAGTCCCTTCGGCACGACTGGCGCCAGCCGGCTCGATGAAAATGGAAATTGCCGCCAACCCATCCGAATACACCAATTGCGCCATCTCGCGCGACTGTGCGGCGTGACCCGGGCGCGCCGAGCCCGCACCATTCGTCACCAGCCGTTTGACTTCGCGAATCTTGCGAAAGCCCGGCGGCATCGCCTGGACGCTCCAACCGGACAAAGTAGCCGTTTCCATGGCAGCACGTTCGATATGCCAGCCTTGGGTATTGCTGATGCTGCTGCGAGTGCGCTTGCGGTCGATCTTGCCAATCTCGATTTGAGTGAAGGAAATCTGTTCAACGATCTCGCCTTTCTCATTGAGCGTCTGGGCGCGCAGCAGCAAGCCGCTCTTTTGCTCGGCCCACAGCCTGTAGCCATAGCGCAAGTTGTCGCGGGGCGTCAGCAGGATCGCCTGGGTCGGGTAGCCGGCCACCCTGCCCGTGCCGCCCTTGCTCAAACGGTAATGGTCACCCAGCCTGGCGGGATTGGCATTCGGCAAGGCCGGGAACACCTCGGGCGTCACCCGCTTTTCAACCAGCAGGGTTTTGCTGTCGGGCACGTAGCAAATGATTTCGTCATTGGTGCGGATGTACTCGCGCGGCTTGCCATCGAGGACTTCCAGCTTTTCATATTCATTCTTGCCGATTTTCACGTGCGTGATGCGGGAAGTCCTGAACTGTTCGCCCTGCTGATAGACGAAGGTGCCGGAATAACTGAGGCGGACGGCGGCGGCCTGGATATTTTTCAGCCAGGCTTGCGCCTCGCGCTTGTCCACCGGGCTATCGGCAGCTTGCGCCTGGACTGAAAATGCGATGAAGGAAGAAAGGACAAAGGCGAAAAACTTTGATAAACCCGGGGTTTGCCGCATAAAGATCATTTACCCGTGTCGTTTGCAAAAGTCGCCGAACGCGCATATTGCGCTGAACTGTAAACCGAAGGAGAAAATCGCTGATGCGCCATCAGGTATTCGTCGATACGGGGATCGCGCAGCACCTCAGCCGGTTGCTGTTCGAGCACGGCCATCGTCGCTTCAACACCGGCTGGCGCGGCAATGACGGCGGGTGCCGCAGCAACGGCGGGCGTCATGGCCGGATTGGTGGCGACCACCACCACCGCAGCATCGGCTGCGCCATCCTTTTTCGCCACCAGCATTTGCGGCGCGGTGACGAACACGGCGGTGGCCACAGCCGCCGCCGCCATGCCCGGCATGGCGAAGCGCTTGAGGCGGCCAACCAGGATGGAAGTGTCACCGGCGGCGACCTGCGGTGCATTGGCGACAATCGGGGCCAGAATCGGGGCCAAAATCGCCGGCTCCGCCTCCAGGCGCGCCGCCACACGGGCGGCAAACCCGTCGCTCAGCGAGAAGGCCATGTCATCCGAACGCAGGACGTCACCGATCTGGTGATAGAGTTCCCAGTCGGCGCGCGCTGCGGGGTCGCGCAACGCAGCCAGCGCGACCTCGAGCTGACTGTCACTGAGTTCATCGTCGGCCAGCGCCGAGATTTGTTCCTGCGTTCTTTCTTTCGTATTCATAAACAGCCCGCGATGCGCGGCCTCACATACAAATTGTAAATATGATTTCCTTACCACCGCTTGTCAATAGCGGTGCCGAGCAAGGGCCTCAGCTTTTCCGCGATGGCTTCCCGCGCCCGAAAAATACGGCTGCGTACCGTGCCAATCGGACATCCCATCGCTTCGGCGATTTCGTCGTAACTCAAACCCTCGATTTCACGCAGCGTGATCGCCATGCGCAACTCTTCCGGCAAGGCATTCATGGCGACGTTCACCGTTTCCGCGATTTGCTTGGTAGCCAGCATCGATTCGGGCGTATTGATATCTCTTAGGTGCTCCCCGTCATCAAAAGTTTCCGCCTCTTCAGCATCGGCATCGGTCGAGGTCGGTGCCCGCCGGCCTTGGGTCACCAGGTAGTTTTTCGCCGTGTTGATACCGATGCGATAGAGCCAGGTATAAAACGCCGAGTCGCCGCGGAACTGAGGCAAGGCGCGGTAAGCCTTGATGAAGGCTTCCTGCACCACGTCTTCCGCTTCCGCCTGGTCACGCACGAGCCGCGACACCAGCCGCATCAGCTTTCTTTGGTATTTGACCACCAGTAGCTCGAACGCCCTCTTGTCACCTCGCTGGACGCGCTCGACTAACAGTTGGTCAATATCGCGTTCTGTCGTCAACACCCAATTCCTTGTCTTTCACAACATGCGCGAATTAACGTTATTGACTAATGGCAACTGAAGAAGTTCAATCGTTACCCGCGACGTTACAAAATTTAATGTTTTGCCTGACCATTGTGCGCGGCTATCCAGTGACATGCAACCGACAGGGCGCGGTATTTTTCCGCGCTCATGCAATCACGCAGGATCAACACATTCCTGACCCTGCGATCATCGGCCTGTAGCCGCAACAACAGCAGATATGGCCAGATGGTCGAGTCCGGCAAGAGCCTGACCACCGCACCGCCGGCATCCTGTTCACGCCCTGCCTGCATTCCCTCGATAGTGCATGCCTCATCTTCTGCCACCGTGATTTCTCCGTAATCGGAAATATCAATACGGAGTGATTTTCCGCGCCAAATTGCCGCGCGGCTTAGCCAAACCGGCACGACCGCCAAAACGAGCGCCAGCGCCGCGCGCACGGCAGGCGGCGCATCGATTGCGGCACCGAATACAAGCAGAACGGCGACGCCGGCCAAGCCTAGGCAAAAGCCGCCCATCAGGACAGCAAGCTGTCGGGACGGCAGGACCACGGTGGATACCGCGATGGACATGGGGGCGAATAAGGAAATCCCGCACGCCCCGAATGGGCAGTGCGGAAAGGGGGAATCAGGCTTTGCTGAAAATCAGCGTACCGTTGGTGCCGCCGAAGCCGAACGAATTCTTGACGGCGATTTCGATCGGCATGGAACGCGCCGCGTTGGCACAGTAATCCAGGTCGCAGGCAGGGTCCTGGTTAAAGATATTCATGGTCGGCGGCGACAGCTGGTTATGCAGCGCCAGCACGGTAAACACCGACTCCAGGCCGCCGGCGCCGCCCAGCAGGTGGCCGGTCATCGACTTGGTGGAATTGACCACGATATTTTTGGCATGATCGCCCAGGGCCCGCTTGATGGCCACCGTTTCGGCCAGATCGCCGAGCGGAGTCGAGGTACCGTGCGCATTGACGTAGCTCACCTGGTCGGCATTGATGCCCGCGTTGCGCATGGCCGCAACCATGCAGCGTCGCGCACCGTCGCCATCTTCGCGCGGTGCGGTCATGTGATAGGCATCGGCGCTCATGCCAAAACCCAGCAATTCCGCATAAATCTTGGCGCCGCGTGCCTTGGCGTGTTCGTATTCTTCCAGCACCATCACGCCGGCGCCCTCGCCCAGAACGAAGCCGTCGCGGTCCTTGTCCCATGGGCGGGATGCGGTAGTGGGGTCGTCATTACGCGAAGACAAGGCGCGTGCTGCAGCAAAGCCACCCAGCCCCAATGGCGAAATGGTGGATTCGGCGCCGCCGGCAATCATGACATCGGCATCGCCATACTCGATCAGGCGCCCTGCTTCACCGATGCAATGCAGGCCGGTGGTGCAGGCAGTCACGATCGCCAGATTCGGTCCCTGCAAACCATACTTGATGGACAGGTGACCGGAGATCATGTTGATGATCGAAGCCGGTACAAAGAAAGGAGAAATGCGGCGCGGACCGCGCTTTTCCAGCTCGGCATGGGTTTCCTCGATCAGCGGCAAGCCGCCAATACCGGAGCCGACGATGACACCAATGCGCTCGGCATTGGCTTCGGTCACCTCCAGGCCGCTATCCTGGAACGCCTGAATGCCTGCCGCCATACCGTAATGGATAAAGGTATCCATCGTGCGGGCTTCCTTGCTCGACAAATATTCGTCGACCTTGAAGCCCTTCACTTCCCCCGCAAACGTGGTGGAATAAGGCGTGGCGTCAAACCGGGTGATGGTGGCGATGCCAGACTTACCTTCGATCAATGCATTCCATGCATCGGTGACGGTATTGCCCACCGGTGAAATGCACCCCAAGCCGGTGACGACCACCCGACGGCGTTGACGCGAGCTGCTCAAGCGTTTCTCCTTGTGATGCGAATAACGGATTAGGCCTTGACGTGAGCCTTGGCGTAATCGATCGCTTGTTGCACGGTGGTGATTTTTTCGGCTTGCTCGTCCGGGATTTCCATTTCGAATTCGTCTTCGAGTGCCATCACCAGCTCCACGGTGTCGAGCGAATCAGCGCCGAGGTCGTCAACAAACGAGGACTCGATCTTGATGTCAGCTTCGGCGACGCCCAGTTGCTCAGCGACGATTTTCTTAACGCGTTGTTCGATATCGGACATGTTATGGCTCCAGAGAGTGTTTACAGAAAGTGCGCGCATTTTATCAGGTTTGCGCTATGAAAAATCACTTTTAGTTATTTTCTCGATCAATCAAGAAAATCGGCTAAAAGTGCTAAAAACTCATTAACTCATGTACATGCCACCATTGACATGTAGCGTTGTTCCAGTGATGTATCCCGCTTGCGGCGAAGCAAGGAAGCCCACTGCCGCAGCAATGTCCTCCGGCGTGCCCAGACGGCCCAGCGGAATTTGCTGCTGCAAGGAGGCAATTTGCTGTTCGCTCAGCGCCTTGGTCATATCGGTATCGATGAAACCCGGCGCGATGCAATTGACGGTAATGTTGCGGCTACCGATTTCGCGCGCCAGCGCACGACTCATGCCCGCCACGCCCGCCTTGGCGGCCGCGTAATTCATTTGGCCGGGATTGCCGGCCGATCCGACCACCGAGGTAATATTGATGATGCGGCCATGCTTGGCTTTCATCATGCCACGCAGCACGGCGCGCGACAGCCGGCCCACCGCAGTCAGGTTGGTGGAAATAACAACATCCCACTCCTCATCCTTCATACGCATGGCCAACTGGTCTTGCGTAATGCCGGCATTATTGACCAGGATGGTGACGGCGCCATATTCCTTCTGGATTTGCTCGATCAGGGCATTGCTGGCGGCGGCGTCAGTGACGTTCAGGACAGCGCCCTTGCCGGCTTCCGGGCCAATTTCCGCCAAATAAGCCGAAATCGCCGTGGCGCCCGCTTCTGACGTCGCCGTGCCGATCACTTTTGCGCCATGACGTGCCAGTTCGCGCGCGATTGCCTGGCCGATGCCACGCGAGGCGCCGGTCACCAGCGCGACTTGATTGCCGAGATTCAGGTTTTGTGCAGTCACTTCGAGAGCTCCAATACTTTTTCCAGCGTCGCCTGGTCAAACATCGCTTCGCCAATCAAATCGCCATTGATACGCTTGGTCAAACCTGCCAGCACCTTGCCGGGCCCGCATTCAACGAGATGGGTAACGCCCTCGGCCGCCATTTTTTGCACCGTTTCCACCCAGCGCACCGGACTCGCCGCTTGCCGCACCAGCGCATCCTTGATGGCGGCCGGGTCATTAATGATGGCAACATCAACGTTATTAATCAACGGAATTTGAGGTGAAGCAAAATTCACGCCGGCCATGTACTCGCGCAAGCGGTCCGAAGCCGGTTTCAGCAGCGACGAATGGAAAGGCGCCGACACCGGCAACGGCAAGGCGCGCTTGGCGCCCTTGTCCTTGGCGATCTGGCAAGCGCGCTCGACCGCTTCCTTGTGGCCGGCGATCACTACTTGCGCCGGCGCATTGAAATTGACCGGCTCGACCACCTGCCCCTGCGCCGCTTCGGTGCATGCTGCGCGCACCTCATCGTCGGACAAGCCGAGGATCGCCGCCATGCCGCCCTGGCCGACTGGCACCGCTTCCTGCATCGCCTGCGCGCGGAAGCGCACCAGCGGCACTGCATCCTTGAAGGCGATCACACCGGCAGCCACCAGCGCCGAATATTCACCCAGGCTATGTCCAGCCACCAATGCCGGCGCCGGACCACCGGCTGCCAGCCAGGCGCGGTAAGTCGCCACCGCCGCAGTCAGCATCACCGGCTGGGTATTGGTCGTCAGATCCAGGTCTTCCTTCGGCCCCTCGGCAATCAGCTTGCCGAGATCAAACTGCAAGGCATCGGATGCCTCGGCAATGGTCTGCGCCACCACCGCATTGCCGGCAAAGCCATTCAGCATGCCGACCGCTTGCGAGCCCTGGCCAGGAAATACAAAAGCGAATTTACTCATAATCAATATGGGGTCAGAGTCGTTTTAATCAGTTGGGGACAGAGTACCGCTGCGCTTAACTCTTTCCCCAAGTGTTGTTACATTTTTGCCAGCACCGCGCCCCAGGTGAAGCCACCGCCGACGCCTTCCATCATGACGTTGTGCCCGGGCTTGATGCGGCCGTCGCGTACCGCCTGGTCGAGCGCCAGCGGAATCGATGCCGCCGAGGTATTGCCGTGCTGATCCACCGTCACTACCATTTTTTCCAGCGGCAAGTGCAATTTCCTGGCAGTGCTTTGCATGATGCGGATGTTGGCCTGGTGCGGCACCAGCCAGTCGATTTGCGCGGATTCCATACCGGCGGCCTCCAGCGCTTCGTGAGCGACTTTTTCCAGCACCGACACGGCCAGCTTGAACACTGCCTGGCCATCCATGACCAGGAAGGCGCTGCCTTCCAGCGCGCCGCCACTGGGTTTTCCCGGCACGCACAGGATATCGGCATGGCGGCCATCGGCGTGCAACTTGGTCGCCAGGATGCCAGGCTCGGTCGATGCGCTCAGCACGACGGCGCCGGCGCCATCGCCAAACAGCACGCAAGTGCCGCGGTCGTCGAAATTCAGGATGCGCGAAAACACTTCGGCGCCGATCACCAGCACTTTCTTGTTGGCGCCGGACTTGATGAAATTATCGGCGATCGACACCGCGTAGACGAAGCCGCTGCATACCGCCTGCACGTCGAAAGCGGCGCAACCATTGGTAATGCCAAGCTTGCGCTGCACTACGCAAGCGGTACTGGGAAAGCCGCCGAGAAAATCCGGCGTCGAGGTTGCCAGGATGATCAGGTCGATGTCGTCCGGCTGCAGGCCGGCCGCATCCAGCGCGCGCTTCGCGGCTTCCATCGCGAGGTCGCTGGATTGCACGCCGGCCTCGGCGAAATGGCGCGCCGAAATGCCGCTGCGCGAAACGATCCATTCGTCTGAAGTCTCAATGCCTTTTTCCGCCAGTTGCGCAGCCAGGTCGTGGTTGGTCACGCGCCGGGGCGGCAAATAGCTGCCGGTGCCGATAATTTTGCTGTACAGGCTCATGTGCTCTCTTATTGGATGGGTGCGGAAATTGCGCTGGGCACGCCGGCGGCCGGCGCCTCGACTTGCGGCATCAATTCGGCGATGCTGGCGGAGATACGCGACAGCACATCGTTCTTCGCCGCGTCGTAGGCGCGCCGGATCGCCCATTCATAGGCGTAGGCATCGGCACCGCCATGGCTCTTGAATACCAGCCCGCGCAAGCCCAGCAGGCTCGCGCCATTGTAGCGCGACGGATTCATGCGTTTGGAAATCGACTTCAGGGCACCACGCGCAATCAGTGCGCCCAGCATGTTAAGCGGATTGCTCTTGAATTCGGCGGTCAGGACCACCTTGAAAAAACGGCCCAGGCCTTCGGATGCCTTCAGCACGACATTGCCGACGAAACCGTCGCACACCACGATATCAGTGGTGCCCTTGAAGATGTCGTTGCCCTCGACGTTGCCGTAGAAATTCAGCACGCCCTTTTCATGGTCGGCACGCAAGAGCTTCGCAGTCTGCTTGACCACTTCATTGCCCTTGATGTCTTCCTCGCCGATATTCAGCAAGCCGACAGTCGGCATGGAGCGGCCTTCGCTGCTCGCCACCAGCGCCGAACCCATCAGGGCGAACTGGTGCAAGTGCTGCGGCTCGCAATCGACATTGGCGCCGAGGTCGAGCATATACGTGGGCTTGTCTTTCTGGTTGGGAATCAGGGTACAGATCGCGGGGCGGTCGACACCGGGGATGGTTTTCAGGACGTAGCGGGAAATCGCCATCAGCGCACCGGTATTGCCGGCCGAAACGCAGGCTTGTGCGCGGCCATCCTTGACCATGGTGATCGCCACCCGCATCGAAGAATCCTTCTTGCGGCGCAGGGCAACCTCGAGCGGATCATCCATGGTAACGACTTCTTCGGCGTGCACGATCGACAGGCGCGGGTGAGCCGCCGCCCGGTGCTTTTTCAGCTCGGCGCGGATCGCCTCTTCCCGGCCCACAAGGATCAACTCGGCATCCGGCTCGCGATTGACAAATGAAATGGCTGCGGCAACGGTGACCGCCGAGCCATGGTCTCCGCCCATGCAGTCGATGGATATTTTAATTGTCATTGCTTTGATTCTGACGCCACACATGGAATGGCGCAGATGGAACGCGACTCAAAATGATGCGGCTGCGACTTGAAACACAAAAAACGGCGCCGGGCATATTGCGCGTCACGCCGTTCACATCCCGCAACAACGATGAATTACTCGTCGTTCTTGGTCTTCAGGACCTTGCGGCCACGATAGTAGCCGTTCGGGCTGATGTGGTGACGCATGTGGGTTTCGCCGGTGGTCGGCTCGACTGCCAGTTGCGGCGCAGTCAGATGGTCGTGCGAACGGTGCATGCCGCGCTTGGACGGGGATTTTTTATTTTGCTGAACAGCCATGATTACTCCTAAACCTAAGATTCCAAAATTTTAACACAACCCAAACGCAAACTCACCCAATCCAGCTTGCGGGGAGCCCGCATATTCTCTTGCCTTGCAACCTAGCGCTTCCAATCCTTCAGGGCGCCGAAAGGCGATGGTGCCTTGCTGCCCCCCACTGGAGACGCCTGCTGCGACGGCTCCGGACAAACATCGTGCCGAGGCGACACCGGCAGCGCCAGCAGCGCCTCGTCCTCGACCAGATCGGTGACACCGAACTGCCGCGAACCCGCAATCACTTCAAGCGATTCGTCATCCAGCGACGCCTCCAGCTCGTCTGCAGCTACCTCATCCTGCGCCAGCACCAGCACCGATTCGACATCGATGGCGAACTCGTAGGGCGTCAGGCAGCGCTGGCACATCAACTGCACCGCACCGGTCACCGTCACGGTCAACTGAGGATATCCCAGCGTATGCTTGCCGCCGGTAAGTGTCCAGCGGATCACGCCGGATGGTACCGCCAGTTCCGCAACCAGCCTGGGGAAATCGGCGACGGCAAATTCGCCCGTGCGCGACTCTCCAAGACGGCAAAACTCAAATGCATCGATCAGAATGGCTTCCATGCGCCTGACTAGTCCGGAAAACCTGCGATAATAACAGGCTTTTCCTTTATTCGTCAAAGCCTTAGCGTGGATTTCGGCTTTGACTGCATGCCTTTATTGGCAGAACACCCGGGCAATATGACAAACCCAGTGACAAACTCACCACAAACCGTACCCCTGCCACGCCTGATCCTGGGCTCCAGCTCCCGCTATCGCCAGGAATTGCTGGCGCGCCTTGGCCTGCCTTTCGAAGTATGCAAGCCCGATGTCGACGAAGCCCCGCACGACGGCGAAACACCTGAAGCGACCGCCCTGCGCCTGGCAGTCGACAAGGCGCAAGCGGTGGCCAGGCAAAATCCCGGCTGCCTGGTGATCGGCTCGGACCAGGTCGCCACCCTGGATGGCGCGCAGATCGGCAAACCAGGCTCCCATGAAAACGCCCTGCGGCAATTGCAAACCATGCGCGGTCGGCGGGTCGTGTTCCACACCGCCCTGTGCCTGTGGGACGGCCGCGCAACGGACGAGCAGAAAGCCGCCCAACTGGAATGCGTCCCCACTTTCGTTACCTTCCGTGACTTGCCGGATGCCGAACTGGACGCCTACCTGCGCATCGAGCAACCCTACGATTGCGCCGGCAGCGCCAAGAACGAAGGCCTGGGCATCGCCCTGCTGGAAAAGATCGAGAGCAGCGATCCGACCGCGCTGACCGGCCTGCCGCTGATCACCCTGACCACCATGCTGCGCCGCGCCGGCGTGCTTTTTTTCCGTAACTGACCATGGCAGGCACCCTTTACCTGATTCCCAACACGCTGGGCCCCTGCGAAGCGGGCACCGCCGATCCATTGGCATCGCTGATCCCGACCGAGGTGCAGGCCCTCACCGCCCGGCTGGATTGCTTCATCGCCGAAAACGCCAAGACCACGCGCGCCTTTCTCAAGCTGATCGCCGTCCAGCACCCCCTGGCGAAGCCGCTGCAGGAAATCGAGATCGCCGAGTTGAACATCAACACCGCCGAAGCCGCGCTGCCGCAGCTGCTGCAGCCATTACTGGCGGGGCGCGACGTCGGACTGATTTCGGAGGCGGGGGTGCCGGCAGTGGCCGACCCCGGCGCCAACCTGGTGCGGCTGGCGCACGCCCAGGGCGTACGCGTGCGTCCGCTGGTGGGCCCCTCTTCGCTACTGTTGTCGGTAATGGCCAGCGGCCTGAACGGCCAGAGCTTCGCCTTCAACGGTTACCTGCCGATCGAAGCCGGCCAGCGCGCAAAACAGATCAAGCTGCTGGAAGATCGCTCGCGCAAGGAAAGGCAGACCCAGCTCTTCATCGAGACGCCCTACCGCAATGGCGCCCTGCTGGAAACGCTGGCATCCACCTGCCAGCCAAACACGCTGGTCTGCGTGGCTACCGACCTGAGCCTGGCGAGCGAATCGATTGCAACCCGCACCGCCGGCGCCTGGAAGAAGCAGCTTGCCGCCGGCAAGGCGCCGGACTTGCACAAGCGGCCGACGGTGTTCCTGTTGCTGGGGGAGTAAGCCCCTCAGCGCAGGCTGGGCCTGACGCCGCCCCACAGCGACTGCCAGGCACCGGCGCCGACCGCGGCGCCGAATTTCTTCAGGACGCGCTCGGACAAGCCTTCATGCTCGGTATAGTCGACGATATCCTCGACCTTCAATTCGTCCCGCGCAACGGTATCGACCGTGCCGAAACCATCGGCCAGGCCCAGCTCAACCGCCTTGCTGCCGCTCCAGAACAAACCCGAAAAGGTTTCCGGAGTTTCCTTCAGGCGCTTGCCACGGCCGGCCCGTACCACCTCGATGAATTGCTGGTGGATTTCTTCCAGCATATCCTTGGCATAGACTTGCTGGGCATCGTTTTGCGGGCTGAAGGGGTCGAGAAACCCCTTGTTGCTGCCGGCGGTCAGCAGGCGACGTTCGACGCCGAGCTTGTCCATCAGGCCGGTAAAGCCGAAGCCGTCCATCAATACCCCGATGGAACCGACGATACTGGCCTTGTTGACGAAAATCTTGCTGGCCGCAGCGGCGATGTAATAGCCGCCGGACGCGCACATTTCATCCACCACCACGTATAGCGGTTTTTTCGGATACTCGGCGCGCAGGCGGGTGATTTCGTCATTGATCATGCCGGCCTGCACAGGGCTGCCACCGGGACTGTTGATGCGCAGGATCACGCCGACCGAACCGGCGTCGGCAAAGGCGCGGTTCAGCGCCGGGATGACCGAATCGGCATCGCCGCTGCCGCCGCCGCCGGTAATCGCGCCATCGATCTCGATCAGGGCGGTGTGCGGCCCGGACACTTCGGCCGTGGCCGTGCCCAGGTCGAGCGCGCGCCACAGCACGACGGCGACGACGGCCAGGAAAGCCAGCTTGAAAAATATGCCCCAGCGGCGCCGCGCGCGCTGCTCGCGCAAGGTGGCGAAGGCCAGTTTTTCCAGCACCTCGCGCTCCCAGCCTTCCTTGCGACCGGCCAATGCAGGCTCGCTGGCGGCGCCAAGCGGCGCCCGCCCAGTATCAATATCATTATTATCCATACCCATTCCCGTCATTGAATCACGCCCTTGCAGGCGTGAGGAAATCGTCCGTTTGCCAAAACACCATATCATCCTTTTCCACCACCGCAATCGGGCGCAAGCGCCCGCCGCGACACGGGCCGCCGGCGCATCGGCCGGACTCCGGCAAATACATGGCGCCGTGGGTAGAACACATCAGGTACAAACCGCTGGAATCGAAAAATTCCCCTTCATTCCAGTCCAGCTCGATCGGCACATGGGCACAGCGGTTCAGGTAGCCGCGCGCCACGCCATCGTAGCGCACCACGAAACCGCTGGCATCCTCGCCGCCGGCAGTCAGCGGAAAGCGGATGCCCCTGCCGCGCTCGGCCAGGGCATCCGCCGCGCAAATCGGGATCAGATCAGCCATGCCGGCTAGCCATTCTCACTCAGCCAGGCATGCAGCGCCGGCACCGAATCGGCCGCATACACAGGCGCCAGCGCCTGCAGTTCATGCGGCGGATGGGCGCCGTAATGCACCGCGATGCCAGCGGCGCCGGCATTGCGCGCCATCTGCAAATCATGCGTGGTATCGCCGATCATCACGGTGCGCGCCATGTCCTGCCCCAGTTCGCGCGTCAGTTCATGCAGCATTGCCGGATGCGGCTTGGAAAAAGTCTCGTCGGCGCAGCGGGTCGCATCGAAAAACGACAGCAGCTCGGCCGCATGCATCGCGCGAGTCAGGCCGACCCGGCTCTTGCCGGTTGCGACTGCGAGGAAATAGCCTTGCTGCGACAAGTCCTGCAACATCTCGCGCACGCCCGCGAACAGGGTCAGCTCGTGGTCCTGGCTCAGGTAATGGTAGCGGTAGCGCTCCACCATGCGCGGATAATCCGGCGGCTGCAGGCCTGGCGCTGCCATTTGCAGAGCTTCCTGCAGCCCCAGGCCGATCACGTGCGCGGCCATCTCGCGTGCCGGCACCGGCAGGCCGAGGTCGCGCGCCGACGCCTGGATGCACTTGACGATGGCCGCCGTGCTGTCCATCAGGGTGCCGTCCCAGTCGAAGACGATCAAATCAAACTGTTTTCTTGCCATGATTGCCTAGCGCGTTGCCGCCTGTCCTTTGGTTGCTGCCCTGTTCGCCATCACATCGTCCGCCACCGCCGAAGACGAGTGCTCGAGGCTTTTCAGAAAATTCGCGCATTCCGGCGGCAAGGGCGCATTCAAGCGCACTTCCTTGCCGCTGCCCGGATGGGTAAATGTAATCTGGTGCGCGTGCAGAAACATGCGCTTCAAGGCCTTGCGCCCGCCCTCGGCCTTTTGCAAGGCCCGATTCAGGGCGAAGTCGCCATACTTGTCGTCGCCAGCGATGGGAAAGCCGCTCGCCGCCAGGTGCACCCGGATCTGGTGCGTGCGACCCGTCTTCAGCTCCGCTTCCAGCAATGCATATGGACCATATTTTCGCAAAAGCTGGAACACCGTGTGCGACGCCTGGCCATCGGCCTGCACCCGCACCCGCCGCTCGCCTTCGGAGGTGGTGTATTTATGCAATGCCAACTTGACATGCTGTCGTTGATTTTGCCAGTCGCCATGCACCAGCGTCAGGTAACGCTTGTCGAACGCCCCTTCGCGGATTTGCTCATGCAAATTGGTCAAGGCCGAGCGTTTCTTGGCCAATAACAAGATTCCGGAAGTTTCGCGGTCGAGCCGATGCACCAGTTCCAGGAACTTGGCATCCGGCCGCGATGCCCGCAATTGCTCGATGACGCCGTAACTCACCCCCGAGCCGCCATGGACGGCGACCCCGGCCGGCTTGTCAATCACCAGCATGCAATCGTCTTCCAGCAGGATGGTGAATTCACATCCCGGCACGGTCTGTGTCGATTTCTCAGCCAGGCGCAATGGCGGAATGCGGACCACGTCGTTCTCTTGCAGCCGGTAAGTCTGGTCGATGCGCCCCTTGTTGACGCGCACCTCACCCGAGCGCAAAACCCGGTAGATATGGCTTTTTGGCACACCCTTGCAGACCCTTATCAGGAAATTATCGATGCGCTGGCCAGCCTCTTCGGCGGAAATCGTGACAAGTTGAACTTGCGGCAAGACTTGCGACGGCTGGGCAAGCGCGTGGTTTTTCGCACTTTCCCTTGAATATTTCGCTAAGTCCTTCATTTTGAATATATAATTGTTTCGCAATGGGCATAACCCAGAGCAAGTGTGAGAATAAAAAGAGCATTCTACACAGAGGTGTGTCCATCAGCCTCGCTGAATTGCAAATTAGATGGAAAAGCAGTGTATGCACATCGCTGCGCGAGTCGGGGTTGCACCACTTTGCGATCAGACAGCGCGCACCGATGCTGGATATGAATGCCCGGATAGATTAGATAATGCCGGCGAGCCCATTCTCAAAGGCGGGCTCGCTGGTTGGTAGTGTTGCAGCCAGTTTGCCATTTGCAAACCGGTGCCTTGCCTGGCAGTCAGGTTGCCTGGCCCGTGGTGCCAGTATTTCGATACGTTCACCTCCGGCCCGACCACGCCCGGCAATGCGCGCAACCCACTGCGCCCTGTTGCGACCGCGCTCGAATGTTTGCGCTGCCGCACGCCAAGGCAATTCTCTCCCACGGGCGTTCCGTCCGCGCGTACATCCCTGTACTACTTATTGCTGCATGTTAGCGGTTTGCGTCGTCATTAAAGAAATATAAAGGCTCGTCATGGAGCCGTCGACTGCCTCTGGCACCGGAGCCAGCGCCCTGCGCTGCACGTGCCGGCAGCTCGCACGGACAATGACCGCGCCCTGGTTTCGACACTTTGGCAACGCCCCTCGCCTGCAGCATTGAAATGACCTTCGGGTCCGGAGCACAACAACATGAAACGGATGTTATTCAACGCCACGCAGCAGGAAGAACTGCGCGTAGCCATCGTCGATGGGCAAAAGCTGATCGACATCGATATCGAAGCCGCAGGCCGCGAACAGCGCAAATCGAATATCTACAAGGGGGTCATCACCCGCATCGAACCTTCGCTGGAAGCCTGCTTCGTCAATTACGGCGAAGACCGCCACGGCTTTTTGCCCTTCAAGGAAGTGGCGCGCACCTACTTCAAGGAAGGCGTCGACGTCCGTAACGCCTCGATCAAGGAAGCCCTGCGCGAAGGCCAGGAAATCATGGTCCAGGTCGAAAAGGAAGAACGCGGCAACAAGGGCGCAGCCCTGACCTCGTTCATTTCCCTGGCCGGCCGCTACCTGGTACTGATGCCGAACAACCCGCGCGGCGGCGGCGTTTCGCGCCGTGTCGAAGGCGAAGACCGCCAGGAACTGCGCGAAACCATGGACAAGCTCGACCTGCCGAACGGCATGTCGGTGATTGCCCGTACCGCCGGCATCGGCCGCAACGTCGAAGAACTGCAGTGGGACCTGAATTACCTGATGCAACTGTGGCGCGCCATTGAAGGCGCCGGCACGTCGGCACCAGGCGCCTTCCTGATTTACCAGGAATCCTCGCTGGTGATTCGCGCCATCCGCGACTACTTCCAGCCGGACATCGGCGAAATCCTGATCGACACCGACGATATCTACGAGCAGGCGCACCAGTTCATGTCGCACGTGATGCCAGACATGGTGCACCGCGTCAAGCGCTACCGCGACGACGTGCCGCTGTTCTCGCGCTTCCAGATCGAGCACCAGATCGAAACCGCCTATTCGCGCACCGTGCCGCTGCCTTCCGGTGGCGCCATCGTCATCGACCATACCGAAGCGCTGGTATCGGTGGACGTCAACTCGGCGCGCGCCACCCGCGGCAGCGACATCGAGACCACTGCATTCAATACCAACCTGGAAGCGGCCGAAGAAGTGGCGCGCCAGTTGCGCCTGCGCGACCTCGGCGGCCTGATCGTGATCGACTTCATCGACATGGAGAATTCCAGGAACCAGCGTGAAGTCGAGACCCGCCTCAAGGATGCGCTGCACTTCGATCGCGCGCGCGTCCAGATGGGCAAGATTTCCCGCTTCGGCCTGATGGAATTGTCGCGCCAGCGCCTGCGTCCGTCGCTGTCCGAAGGCAGCCACGTGACCTGCCCGCGCTGTAACGGCACCGGCCACATCCGCGATACCGAATCGTCCGCCCTGCAAGTCCTGCGCATCATCCAGGAAGAAGCGATGAAGGAAAACTCGGCGGCGATCCACGTCCAGGCGCCGGTCGATGTGGCCGCCTTCCTGCTGAACGAAAAACGCGGCGAGATCCTGAAGATCGAAACCCGTCATCGCGTCACCGTCATCCTGATCCCCAACAAGCATCTGGAAACGCCGCACTACAAGATGGAACGGATCAAGCTCGACGATCCGCGCCTGGAAGAAGTGCAGGCCAGCTACGCCATGGCCGAGGAAGCCGATACGGATATCGGCTACAGCAAGCGCCAGAAGGAAGAAGCCAAGCCGCGCCAGGAAGCCATGGTCAAGGGCATCACCCCGGCGCAGCCGGCGCCCATCGTCGAGCGCAAGCCGATCGAGGCAGCCGCACCCGTGGCCCAGCCGGCAATCCTGTCAGGCGAACCTGGTTTCCTCGGCAAGCTGTTCGGCTTTTTCTTCAAGAAGCCGGAACCGGTGGCTGCCGCCGCCGCGCCGATCGAAGCCAAGCCGGAGCAGGCGCGCGAGCGCAACAATGAACGCGGCGCACGCAACCAGCGCGGCCGTGGACGCACCGGTCGCGGTCCGCGCGAAGAACGCGAAGGCGGGCGCGGCGAACAACGCCAGGAAGGCGTCGCCAAGCAAGCCGTCAGCGAAGCAGGCGCACCGGCACCCGCCGCACGTCCGCCGCGCCCGCCACGCGAACCCCGTGAGCCACGTGAACCACGCGAAGGCCAGGAAGGCCGTCGCGAACGCGGCGACCGTGCGGAGCGTACTGAACGCACTGAAGGCGCGGAACGCGCTGAACGCGGCGAGCGGCCAGAACGTGGTGAGCGCCCGGAGCGCGGCGAACGCCAGCAGCGCGGACGCCAGGAGCGCAAGGAAGCCCCGGTCAAGGTCGAAGAGCCTCTGGTGGAAGTCGCCGCACTGCCGCTGGCAGCCGCGGCACCTGTCGCCGAGGAAACCGTTCCGGTGACTGCAGTCGTGGAACAAGTCGAAGCACAACTGGAAGGCGGCGCACCTGAAGTCGAAGGCGGCGAGCAGAGCGAAGAGCAGCGCCGTCGTCGTCGCCGTCGTGGTGGCCGCAACCGCAACCGCCGCGAACGCGAAGGTGGCGAGGGACTGGAAGGCGAAAATGCTGGCGAAGCCGGCGAAGCTGAAGGCGCGGAACAGGCTGAGGCAACGGTTGCTGCAGCTGCAGCACCAGCAACCGAAGCTGCAGCCGTAGCCGAAGCTGCACCCGCAGCCGAAGCCGCGCCGGTGACTGAAGCCGCGGAACCAGCCGCGCCGGCAGCGCAAGTTGCCGCCCCGGTGGCCGAGCAGGCGGCAGAGCCTGCCATCGCGTCGATCGAACCGGTGGCAACCGTCCCGGTGCAAACCGTGTCGCAGCAGATTACGCTGCCACTGGAAACTGCCGCTACTGGAACCGTGGAAGCGCCTGCCATAGTCCCGGTCGCCATCGTGCCAGTTACACCGGCACCTGCCCCGCAAGCACCTGCCGCACTGGCACCGGCAGCACTGGCACCGGCAGCACCTGCACCTGCACCTGCAGCAGCAAAGCCAGTCGCGCTCCAGCAGGGTAGCGCCCCGGCGCCGCTGCAGCTGGACGACTTGCGCGAGGTCCTCAGCGCCGCCGGCCTGACCCTGGCCAGCACTGACCCGGACAAGCTGCGCGCCGCCCAGGAAGCGACCGCAAAGATCGTCCCGCCGGTACGCCTGCCGCGCGAGCGCAAGCCGCTGCCGCCGCTGTCGACCGAGCCGCTGGTCCAGGTGGAGACGCGCAACTGATCGCCGTCGGCAAAAAATGAAAGAGGAGCTCCGGCTCCTCTTTTTTTATCCCCAATCGGCTATGATGCGCCTGACCAACTTCTCCAGTTACAGACCAGGCATGACCATCCCCGCACCACCTGGCACCGTCTCCCTGTCGCAAGCCTTCCGCTTCTGGCTCAAGCTCGGCTTCATCAGTTTCGGCGGCCCGGCGGGACAGATCGCCATGATGCACGCCGAACTGGTTGAAAAGCGGCGCTGGATCTCGGAACAGCGCTTTCTGCATGCCCTGAACTATTGCATGCTGCTGCCTGGCCCGGAAGCCACCCAGCTGGCCGTCTACATTGGCTGGCTGATGCACAGGATGCGCGGCGGCATCATCGCCGGCGTGCTGTTCGTGCTGCCCTCGCTGCTGATCCTGATCGCGCTGTCGTGGATTTACCTTGCGTTCGGACATGTCGGCCTGGTGGCCGGCATCCTCTACGGCATCAAGCCGGCGGTCGTAGCCATTGTGCTGGCCGCCGCCTGGCGCATCGGCTCACGCACCCTCAAAAACGGCTGGTTGATTGCCATCGCAACGACTGCATTCTTGTCAATTTCCCTCCTGCACCTGCCTTTCCCCTTCATCGTCCTGGCGGCGGCACTGCTGGGATTGCTTGGCGGACGCATTGCCCCCGCCATATTCAAGATCGGTGGCGGCCATCCCGCATCCCGCAGCCACGCCAGATTCGGACCGGCGCTGATCGATGACGATACGCCGACACCGGCACATGCGCTTTTTTCCTGGGGCAAGCTGATTGGCCTGACGGTCTTCGGCATCGCGCTGGGCGCCGCTGTCTGGGGGGTGCTGGCGGCAATCTTCGGCGTCGCCACGCCAATGACGCAGATGGGCTGGTTCTTCACCAAGGCAGCAATGCTGACCTTTGGCGGCGCCTACGCGGTGCTGCCCTATGTCTACCAGGGTGGCGTCGAAACCTACCAGTGGCTGAGCGCCGCGCAAATGATCGACGGCCTGGCGCTGGGCGAAACCACGCCGGGTCCGCTGATCATGATTGTCGCCTTCGTCGGCTTTGTCGGCGGCTGGACCAAGGCGATCTTCGGCCCGGACAGCCTGCTGATTGCCGGCACGCTGGGCGCCTGTGTGGCGACGTTCTTCACATTTTTACCGTCCTTCATTTTCATCCTGGCCGGCGGACCGCTGGTGGAATCGACGCGCGACAATATCCGCCTGACGGCACCGTTGACCGCGATCTCGGCCGCGGTGGTCGGCGTCATCGTCAGCCTGGCGGTTTTTTTCGCCGAACACGTGTTCCGGCTGTCCTTGACGCTGGCGCAATGGGATTTTGCCGCCATCGCCATCGCGGCGGCCGCTTGCATCGCCTTGTTCCGTTTCAAGATCGGCACCATCAAATTGCTGCTGGCCTGTGCGATCGCCGGGCTCGTGGTATCTTATTTCCCTTGGCAATCCTGATGCGAAAAAACGCCGGCTTTTATCCAGGCCTGCTTTCGGTAATTCAACAACATGGCTGAAAAATTCATTCCGGTCGCCGATCTCAGGCATCGCCCCTCGATACCATTGATTCCTGAGCAACGGCAGGCACCGAGCGGACGCCTCATCGACCGCCTCGATCGGCCCCTGCACGATCTGCGCATTTCGGTAACCGACCGCTGCAATTTCCGCTGCGTGTATTGCATGCCGAAACAGGTATTCGACAAGGATTACCGCTTCCTGCCGCAGACGGACTTGCTGTCCTTCGAGGAAATCACCCGCGTCGCCAGCCTGTTCGTCGCCCACGGCGTCGATAAAATCCGCCTGACCGGCGGGGAGCCGCTACTGCGGAAAAACATCGAGAAACTGATCGCGATGCTGGCCGCCCTGAGAACGCCCGATGGCCGGGAGCTCGATCTGACGCTGACCACCAATGGCTCGCTGCTGGCGAAGAAAGCCCGGGCATTGAAAGATGCCGGCCTGAAGCGCGTGACCGTGTCGCTCGATTCCCTCGACGACACTACTTTCCGGCGCATGAACGACGTCGATTTTGCGGTGGCCGACGTGCTGGAAGGAATTACAGCTGCCCTGCGGGTCGGATTGGGGCCGGTCAAGATCAACATGGTGGTCAAGGGCGGCATGAACGATGCCGAAATCGTGCCGATGGCGCGCCACTTCCACGGCAGCGGCGCGATCCTGCGCTTTATCGAATACATGGATGTCGGCGCCAGCAATGGCTGGAAGATGGATGAAGTGATACCGTCCGCCGAAGTCATCCAGCGCATCGACGCCGCGCTGCCGCTGCAGGCGATTTCGGCGAATTATGCCGCCGAGACGGCGGCGCGCTGGCGCTACGCCGATGGCGGCGGCGAGATCGGCGTCATCTCCAGCGTGACGCAAGCCTTTTGCCACGATTGCACGCGCGCGCGCCTGTCCACCGAAGGCAAGCTCTACACTTGCCTGTTCGCCAGCACCGGACACGACCTGCGCGCACTGCTGCGCAGCGGCCACAGCGAAGCAGGAATCTCCGCGGCGATCGCCCATCTGTGGCAGCAGCGTACCGACCGTTATTCGGAGCTGCGCGCCAGCCCGACTGCGCAGTCGACTGACGCACAGCGGAAAATCGAAATGTCCTACATCGGCGGCTAAAAAATGGAAAATGCGGCCTGGCCGGCCGCATTTTCCATTTTCGATCTCCGCGAATCTGGCGCATTCCCGCAAAGGAACGCGCCAGCGCGGTTGCCGTTTAACCCTTCGTCAGCGGGCATCCACCTTCGGTCAGGGGCCGGAAAGCCTGCTCCGCCGGAATCACCGCCTTCAGCTTGTAGTAATCCCATGGGTACTTCGACTCCGACGGCTTCTTGACCTGGTACACGTACATGTCGTGCACCATGCGGCCGTCGGCGCGGATGCGGCCGTTCTTGGCGAACATGTCGTTAATCGGCGTAGCCTTCATCTTCGCCATGACCGCGGCAGTATCGTCAGTACCGGCTGCCTGCACTGCCTTCAGGTAATGCAGGGTGGAGGAATAGTCGCCAGCATCGCCCATGGTCGGCATGCGCTTGGTCTGGTCGAAGAAGCGCTTCGACCATTTCCGCGTCTCGTCGTCGCGATCCCAGTAGAAGCCGTTGGTCAGGGTCAGCCCTTGGGCAATTTCCAGGCCCATGGCATCGACGTCGGTGATCCACACCAGCAAGCCGGCGATGGATTGCTTGCCAGACTTGGTTACACCGAACTCGTACGCCGACTTGACGGTGTTGATGAAACCGGTGCCGGAACCGGCCAGGCCAATCACCTTTGCTTTCGAGCTCTGCGCCTGCAGCAGGAAGGATGAATAATCCGACGTGGCGGCCGGGTGGCGAATGGTGCCGAGCACCTTGCCGCCCTTGGCCTTGACGGCCGCCATGGTGTCGGCTTCCAGCGCATGGCCAAAGGCGTAATCGGCAGTCAGGAAATACCAGGTATCGCCACCCTGCTTGACAATCTCGTTGCCGGTACCGTTGGCGAGCGCCCAGGTGTCATAGGCATAGTGGATGCTGTTTGGCGTGCAAGCGTCCCCGGTGATGCGGGAAGAGCCTGAGCCGTTGACAATCGCGATCGCGTTCTTTTCCTTGGCCACGCCGATCACCGACAACGCCACGCCGGAGTTGATCAGATTATTGATCATGCGCACGTTCTGGGTATCGAACCATTCGCGCGCCTTGGTGGCAGCAACGTCCGGCTTGTTCAGGTGGTCGTTGACGATCACTTCGATCGGCCGCCCCAGCACCTTGCCGCCAAAATCCTGCACCGCCATCTTCACTGCGTTAACTGCCCCCTGGCCTGCCTCATGGGAAAACTGCCCGGTCAAATCGGTCATCACGCCGATGCGCAAGGGTTTGACATCCTGCGCCTGGACACTGCCGGCAGCAAAAGCCATCAGCAGGCTGCACTGCAGTACATTCATTGCTATTTTCATCGTCTCTCTCCATTCATGATTTGAATTAAGGTCTTTTTAAGCAAGTGATTTGCTTGCATAAGTAGATTATTAAAAAGACGGCGACATGTCAAAGAGTTTGTGCACAAAATTCCGGCTGAATCATCATCTATGATGGATTGATGGATGACGAAGAACAACGTCACATGAAAATGGCGCGGACAGGGCCGCGCAACATCCTCTATCGAAGAGGATGCTGTCGATTAAAAATTCACTTATGCAAGTCTATATTGACTGAGGAGTCGCATTATCCAGGGTGTAATGCAAAGCATAGTCGACCTGCCTCGGATCAAGTTCCTCGCCACATTCGCTGCACACGACGCGGGCAAAAAAGTCGTGCTGGCATTGACGGTGTCGCAGGACCAGCGGCGGCCTGCCGCTGGAGAGCCATTTGTCTCCCCAGCGCATCATGACGATCATCGAGCCGTACAGGTCGCGCCCTCTGGCGGTAAAGCGGTACTCGTAACGGTCAGGACGCACCTGGTACTGGCGCTTTTCGATGATGCCGTGCTCTGTCAGGCGCTGCAGGCGATCGGTCAGGATGTTGCTGGCGATGCCGAGGTTCGCCTGGAATTCGTCGAACCTGCGCACGCCGAAAAACATGTCCCGGATCAGAAGAAAGCTCCAGCGGTCGCCAATGATTTGCAGCGCGCGCGCCACCGAGCATGGCCTGACCCGCTCCAGTATGTGCGGATCGGAGGCGCGCCGCGAGCGCGTGCGCCCGGTCGCATGCGGCTGGCTGCCCGCGCCCGGCCCGTTGCGGTACTGGACGTCGTGCGGATCGATCGCCTCGTTGCATGCCGAGCAGGCGACCACGGCGGAACACGGCTTGCCGCAGCGCTTGTGGATCAGTTGCACCGGAAGCTCGTGGTCGCCGCCGAGCCAGGTGTCGCCGAACTTGAGCAGCGCCAGCATGGTCGGGTACAAGTCCCGGCCTTGTTCTGTCAGGCGATATTCGAAGCGCGTCGCCGAGGCGGAATACGCGACCTTGCGCAACAGGCCCAGCGCGGTCAGCTTGTGCAGCCGCTTGACCAGGGTATTGCGGGGCAGTTGCAGGACACCCTGGAATTGCTCGAAACGGCGCGCACCGAAAAAACATTCCCGCAAGATCAGGAAGCTCCAGGCATCGGACAGGATCTCGACCGTGCGGCCAACCGAACAGAACCGGTCCAGCGAGGGGAAGCGCGATTCGGCATCGCCATGCGGCGTGGTGCTGATTGTTTGCACAGCTGACATAGCGTACGATGCCTCGGTTCGGCGCAGCGCCGGGTCAAGTTAAATAAAGCTGAATATTATACGGCGCAATCAAATCCCGCCCATGCACAGGTACTTGATTTCCAGGTAGTCCTGGATACCGTATTTCGACCCCTCGCGGCCGTTGCCACTTTCCTTGATGCCGCCGAAAGGCGCCAACTCGGTGGAGATCAAGCCTTCATTGATGCCGACCATGCCATATTCCAGCGCTTCCGCCACCCGCCAGACGCGGCCGATGTCGCGTCCGTAAAAGTACGACGCCAGGCCGAACTCAGTATCGTTAGCCATGCGAATCGCCTCTTCCTCGGTCTTGAAGCGGAAGATCGGTGCCACCGGACTAAAAGTTTCTTCGCGGAAGATTGCCATGTCCGGCGTGGCATCGGCCAGGATGGTCGGCGCATAGAAATTACCGCCCAGCGCATGACGCTTGCCGCCGACGACGATCCGGCCGCCCTTTTGCACCGCATCGGCAACGTGTTCCTCGGCCTTGCCGACGGCATTGGCGTCGATCAGCGGGCCAATCACGGTGCCGGCTTCCAGGCCATGGCCGACCTTCAGGGCGCAAACCGCCGCGGCAAAGCGCTCGACGAACGCGTCATATACGCCCTCCTGCACCAGGATGCGGTTGGCGCACACGCAAGTCTGGCCGGCATTGCGATACTTGGCGATCATCGCGCCCTTGACTGCGGCATCGAGGTCGGCATCGTCAAAGACGATGAAAGGCGCATTGCCGCCGAGTTCCATCGAGGTCTTTTTGACGGTCGCCGCGCATTGCTGAATGAGCAGCTTGCCGATCTCGGTCGAGCCAGTAAAGGTCAATTTTCGTACGGTCGGATTTGCCGTCAGTTCGCTGCCGATTTCCGTGGCCGAGCCGGTCACGCAGGACAGCACGCCGCGCGGGATACCCGCACGTTCGGCAAGCACGCACAAGGCCAGTGCCGAAAACGGCGTCTGGCTGGCCGGCTTGACCACCATGGTGCAGCCGGCCGCCAGCGCGGGCGCCGCCTTGCGGGTGATCATCGCCGCCGGGAAGTTCCATGGCGTGATCGCCGCGCACACGCCGACCGGCTGCTTGATGACGACAATACGGCGGTCCGACGTCGGCGCCGGAATGGTGTCGCCATACACGCGCTTGGCTTCCTCGGCGAACCATTCCACATACGAGGCGGCGTAGGCGATTTCGCCACGGCTCTCGGCCAGCGGCTTGCCTTGCTCGGTGGTCATGATGACCGCGAGGTCTTCCTGGTTCGCCAGCAGCAGGTCGAACCATTTACGCAGGATCGCCGCGCGTTCCTTGCCGCTCTTGGTTTGCCAGGCTGGCATCGCAGCGGCAGCCGCATCGATGGCGCGACGGGTTTCTGCGCGCCCCATTTTCGGCACGCTGCCGATAGCAGCGCCGTTCGCCGGATTTTCAACAACGATGGTTGCGCCCTGGTCGGCATCGACCCAGGCGCCATCGATATAGCATTGTTGCCGCAGCAATGTCGGGTCTTGCAGGCGAATGCCGGAGAAATCAGCTTGATTCATATTCATGCCTCGGAGTATCAGGATATGGGTAATTGCAGTGAAAATTATGCGCCTGCCGCGCCAGGATGCGGCAGGCGCAGACCATCAGCTGGCTGTCAGGGTTTCCTTGAGCTTGAAACGGATGATCTTGCCCGAGCCGGTACGCGGAATTTCATCGACCACATGCACCGCATGCGGCAACTTGTACGACGACAGGCGTTCGCGGCAATGCGTGATCAGCTCCGCCTCGACCAGCGTGGCACCCGGGCGCGGCACCACGAACACCACCGGCACTTCGCCCAGGTGCTGGTGCGGCGCGCCGACCACCGCGCAGTCCAGCACCGCCGGGAAGGCGCAGCAGGCTTCCTCGACTTCCGATGGTGCAATGTTCTGTCCGCCGCGGATAATGACTTCCTTCAGGCGGCCGGTGATCGTCAGGAAACCGTTGCTGTCGCTTTTGGCCAGGTCGCCGGTGTAGTACCAGCCATTGCGTACCGCGCTGGCGGTTTCTTCCGGCTTGCGGTGGTAGCCTTGCATCAGGTTGGGACCGCGCACAATCAGCTCGCCTTCCGCGCCTGGCGCAACATCAAGTCCGCTGACCGGATCGATGATGCGGGTCGACAAGCCCGGCACCGGCAAGCCGCAGGAACCCATCACCCGGCTGCCGCTGCGCCAATTGAGCGTGACCATGGTCGAGGTTTCGGTGATGCCGTAGCCATCGAGCAGCATGACGCCGAAACGCCGTTCGAATTCCTGGTTGACCGGCGCCGGCATGATGGCGCCAGCCGACAGGCACAGGCGCAGGCCGGGGAATTGCACATCCGGCTCGGCGCGCGCCGCTTCCAGCAGATAATGAAACACGGTTGGCACACCGGGGAATAGCGTCACGCGGCCGGATTTGAGCTGCGCCATCACTTCCGTTGTGGAGAATTTTTCCAGGATATATTCGCTGGCGCCGACTGCCACGATACTAAGCACCGTCAGGTTGAGCGCATAGGAATGGAACAGCGGCAGTGTCGACAGCACATGGTCGTTTTCATTCAACCCGGCGATCGGCGCCCAACATGCCGCCGTCACCCACAGCATGCTGCGCTGGGAAAGCAATACACCCTTGGCGCGGCCGGTGGTGCCGGAGGTGTAGACGATAAAGGACGGCTCGTCGATTGCATCGAGGTCGCGCGGCAGCGAGCGCGCCACGTTTGCGCGCAGATCGGCATAGCGCAGCCCGGCCGCCGAGTCGCTCGCGGCGCCGCGGTCGGTCAGAATTACTGTCCGCAGATTGGGGTATTCTGCCTGCAGCTTCGCCATCACATCGGCGCGCTCGTTGCTGGTGATGATTGCCTTGCAGTTCGCGTCCTCGATTCGGTAGGCGACTTCATGCGCTGTCGCATCGTAGCTGATCGGCACGCTGACAGCGCCGGCGCGGACGATGCCCAGGCAGCTTTCGACCCACTCCACCGAATTCGGCAGGAAGATCGCCACGCAGTCGCCAGGCTCGATGCCGGCATCCTGCAGATGGCCGGCGAGGTTGGCGGTGGCATGCTCCAGTTCGGCGTAATTCACCGACGTCTTGCTGTCCTGAAAGGCAAGCTTGTCGGGCTTCGATTGTGCATGGCGTCGCAGCAGCGTGCCAAGCGGTGCAATCAGTTCGGTATGTATCATGATGTTGTCTCCTCTTGCTCTTCTGCTTTGGGGCGGATCAAACCATGCAAAAGCCGCCGTTGATACTCAACACCTGGCCGGTGATCCAGGAGGCGCCGTCGGAGGCCAGGAAGGCCACGGTCGGCGCGATGTCAGCCGGCTTGCCGATGCGGCGCAGCGGATACTGCTTGACGATCTTGTCGCGGTTGGCAGCCAGGAAATCCGCATCGGAGTGGGCGGTCTCGATCAGGCCCAGTGAAATGGCGTTGGCAGTAACATTGGCGCGGCCGAGTTCGCGCGCCAGCGATTTCATCAGGGCGATGCCGCCGGCGCGCGCAGCCGCGGCAATCGCCAGGTTGCTCTCGCCGATGCGCGAGGAATCGCCAGCCAGGGTGATGATGCGGCCGCCGTTCTGCTTGATCATGTGCGGCGCCACCGCGTGGCAGGTATGGATGGTGCCATACAGGCAAACATCGATCTGCTTGGCCCATTGTTCCGGGGTGGTATTGACGAAACGCTCGTTGATGACGACGCCGGCATTGTTGACGAGGATGTCTACGCTGCCAAAATCCTTGACGATGGCGTCGACCATGGCTGTGACTTCTTCATACTTACCGACGTTGGCGCGGTAGGCGCGGGCGTTTCCGCCAAGTTTCTTGATCTCGGCCACCACCGCTTCAGCTTCGGTTGCCGAGCTGTTGTAGTTGACCGCGACGGTAGCGCCTTCGGCCGCCAGCGCCAGGGAAATTTCACGACCGACATCGCGTCCGGCGCCGGTTACCAGGGCAATCTTGCCATTCAGTTTTGCGTTCATTTACATCTCCTTGGTGTTAAGTTTCTGTTTCTGGATTAATTGGAAAAGTCGTTCCGGCGTTACCGGCAATTCAAAAATTTCGATGCCCAGCGGCGTCAGCGCATCCGAGACGGCATTGGCGATCGCCGCAGGCGCACCGATGGTGCCGCCTTCGCCCATGCCGCGAAATCCGCCAATGGTGTCCGGCAGGGCCGATTCGACATGCACCACGCGGGTCGCCGGCACTTCCGGCGCCGAGGGTGCGACGTAATCGACCAGGCTGGCAGTCAGGATCTGGCCGCGCTCGTCGTACACAATTTCTTCGAACAGCGCGGCGCCAATGCCCTGAGCCACCGCGCCATGCGCCTGGCCATCGACGATCAGCGGATTGATCATGCGCCCGCAATCCTCTGCCACCAGGTAATCGGTGACGTGGATCATGTAGGTTTCCGGATCGATCTCGACCATCGCGATATGCGTGGAGGAACTGGTTGTCCCCCACACAGGGTCGTAGGATTTGGTTTCTTCCAGCACTTCGATCACATCCTTCGGCACCCGCCCCATCTGCGAATACACCGCATCGGCGATCTCGGCGATGGTGAGGCTCTTGCCGTTATCGGCTGCGGTCGCCACGCCTTCGCTGATGCTGATATGGGGGGCATGGCTACCCATCAGGTGGGCGGCGATCCGCTCCAGCTTTTCGCGCAGCGCGCGCGCCGCCAGGGTGCCGGCGCCGCCGGCCAGCACCGCGCTGCGGCTGGCGTAGGTGCCGGTGCTGTGCGATACCGCAGCGGTGTCGCCATGGATTACCGTAATCTCCTCGAAGCGCGCACCGAGTTCGTCGGCCACTACCTGCGCCAGCGTCGTTTCCAGCCCCTGGCCGTGCGAGGCGATGCCGAACGAGGCGGTGATCGAACCGCTGGGGTCGATTTTCAGGTTGCAGATCTCGGTGCCGGTATTGATCGGCATGCCGGGCGAAGCCGAGATCCGCGAGCCGATGCCGGACAACTCGGCATACGAAGAAATGCCGATGCCAACCCAGCGCCCTGCCGCGCGCGCCTCTTCCTGTTTCTGGCGCAAGGTATCGTAATCGACCGCTTCGCAACCGCTCTCCAGGCATTCGATGAAGCCGGAACGGTCCCAGACGATGCCGGGCGCGGTCTTGTACGGAAATTCTTCCGGCTTGATGAGGTTGCGCAGGCGAATTTCTTTCGTATCCAAGCCAAGCTTGTGCGCCGCCATGTCCACCAGGCGCTCCATGACGAAGGTGGAAGTCGGCCGGCCGACGCCGCGATACGGGCCAGTTGGGGACTTCGACGTCGCCACGCCGCGCACCTTGCCGTGGTAGACCGGCACGCGGTATGGGCCGGGCATGAAGCTGATCACCTGCACCGGCTCCAGGCCGGCGGTCCAGGGATAGATCGAGTAGGCGCCGACATCGCCAATGACGTTGGCGCGCAGGCCGAGGATTGCGCCCTGCTCATCCACGGCCAGTTCGGCATAGACGGTTTCATCGAACGCCTGGCTGGTCGCAGCCAGGTCTTCCATGCGGTCGCCGGTCCACTTCACCGGGCGGCCGAGGTGGCGCGCCAGCGCGCACACCAGGATTTCTTCGGGATACAGCGAGCCCTTGCCGCCGAAACTGCCGCCGACGTCAGGCGCAACCACCCGCAGGCGGCTGCCGGGTATGCCGAGAATATCCACCAGCGCGTCGCGCACGATGCCCGGGCTGCCGGTCGAGGAATGCAGCAGCAGCGAGCGCCGGCCCTGGTCGTATTCGGCCAGGTAGGTGCGGTTTTCCATGGCCAGCGGCGTCTTGCGGTGGAAGCGGAAGCGCGCACCGACCTTGATCGGCGCCTGCGCCATGACTTCATCGATGTCGCCGCGACGGAATTCGCGCTTGACCAGGATATTGGTGCCGGCTTCCTCGTGCAGCAGCGGCGCATCCGGCTCGGCTGCGGCTTCCGGATCGACCACGTTGGGCAGCAGCTCATAGTCGATCTGGATGTAATCCATTGCATCCTCGGCGATGTAGCGGCTCTCGGCGACTACCGCCACCACCGGCTCGCCGACGTAGCGCACCTTGCCGCGCGCCAGCGGGTAAATCGCGGTGGGGTGGTAATCCGGCATCTTGGAGGTGGCATAGATCGGCTTGACCATGCTGTCCATGTGCTCGGCGGTAAAGATCGCGACGACCCCAGGCAACTCCAGCGCCGCCGCGTAATCGATGCCAACGATGCGGGCATGCGACTGGTCGCTGCGGCGAAAGGCGATGTGCAGCAGGTTGGCCACCTGCTTGTCATCGGTATAGCAGCCGTGCCCGGTCAACAGGCGCGGATCTTCCGAGCGCTTGACTGACTTGCCGACCAGTTTCGACTTGCTTGCGGTTTCCATGTCTCGTATGTTCTGTATTGTTCGTTGTGGTGCGGCCGTCCAGGCGGTCCGTATCGTCAAGCCAGCACGACTAGTCGTAAAACTCTGCGCCCTTTTTCAGGGTTTGCCACTGCGCGTCGTCGTGGCCGAACAGCACCGTGGCGCCGCCTGCTTCGATGCGGCGAATTTCCGCCATCGATTTGCTCGACTGCTCGGCATCCCAGGTATTGCGCGGATTGATGTCGCGCTCCAGGTTGTCGCGCATTGCTACCGCGTCCGACGCCAGCAGGAAGGCACCGGACTTGTCGAGCGACACCAGGGCCGAGGTCATGCCGGCGGTGTGTCCCGGCACCGGCACCAGCACCACGCGGCCGTCGTTGAACAGGTCGCGCTCGCCGTCGATGGTTTCCATCGGCATGGGCTGCCGCCAGTCCACCGGCAGGAAGCCGAACTTTTCGGCATCCTCGCGGCGGGCCGCTTCCAGCTCGCGGGCATGGCAGATCACCGTGGCCTTCCTGAAAAACTCATTGCAGCCGCAATGGTCGGAATGGAAGTGCGAATTGACCACCACATCGATATCGTCCGGCGTGAAGCCGATGCTAGCGAGCTGGTCGACTACGTTGTCCTGCGCTCCGGAAATCGGCGCCATGGCGCGGGCCATCGCGCCCCAGCGCCCTTCGGCGTCATGCGCCGTCGAGGGATGGCAGCCGGTATCGAACAGGACATTGCCCTGCGGATGGCGCAGCAGGTAGCATGAGACCGGCAGTTCGACCAGCTCGGCGCGGTCGGCTTCCGGCACGTAGACGCTTTTTTTCATGCGCAGGCGTCCGCCCGACAATACGTGCATTTTCATTCCGCGCTCTCCTTGCTGCGTTGCTTGACCAGGCGTACCGCATCGACGATGTGCTTGTAGCCGGTACACCGGCACAGGTTGCCGGACAAGCCTTCGCGGATTTCCGCGTCGGATTCCAGCGGATACTTTTGCAGCATGTCGGTGCAGGTCATCAGCATGCCGGGCGTGCAAAAGCCGCACTGCAGGGCGTGGCACTCGTGGAAGGCTTCCTGCAAGGGGTTGAGCTTGTCGACGCTGCCAAGGCCCTCGACGGTCTGGATTTTGCAACGGTCGGCCTGCACCGCCAGCATCAGGCAGGAACGCATGCTGTCGCCGTCGACCATGATGGTGCAGGCGCCGCAGATGCCATGCTCGCAGCCGACGTGGGTGCCGGTCAGGCCGAGCGTATGGCGCAGGAAATCGGCCAGCAGCAGGCGCGGCTCGACCGCGCGCTCGTACTTGATGCCGTTGATGACGACGGAAATGTTTTGGGTTTCGATCATGCTGATTCTCCTTGGGCGCGGCGCCATGCCGTGGCAACGGCGCGGCGGGCCAGCACGCCCACCAGGTGGCGCCGGTAATCGGACGATGCGTGCAGGTCGGTGGCAGGCGCGACCGCCTCGCGCACCGCCTTGACCACATCGTCCAGGGTTTGTTCATCGCAAGCCTGGTTGAACAGGATGGTTTCGGCGTCATACACGCGCATCGGCGTATCGGCGACCCCCATCACGCCGACCCGCGACTCGGTGACGATGCCGTCCTCGACCTTCATCACCACGCCGATTGCGGCCAGGGCGAAGTCGCCGGCGCGCCGCGCCACTTCCTCAAACGCCCAGCCGGCCTGCGCAGGCAGCGCCGGCAGGCTGATCTCGATGACGATCTCGTCCTCTTCGACCGCAGAGGTCAGCGAGGCTACGAAGAACTCCTCGGCTGGCACGGTGCGCAGCCCCCTGGGCGATGCGAGGATAATTTCTGCATCCAGCAGCACCATCATCATCGGCAGTTCGGCGGCCGGATCGGCGTGCGTGATGCTGCCGCCGATGGTGCCGCGGTTACGGATCGCCAGGTGGGCGACGAACTGCATGGCGTCATGCAATACCGGGAACAGCCGCTTGACCACCGGCGAGGTTTCCAGCGTGTGGTGGCGTGTCAGCGCGCCGATGCGCAGGGCGCCGTCGGGCTGCTCCTCCAGAAAGCTGAGTTCGGCGATGCGGTTGATGTCGATCAGCACCGACGGACTCAACAAACGGAAGTTCAGCATCGGCATCAGGCTCTGGCCGCCGGCGATGATCTTGCCGTCGCCCTCTGCCGCGGCCAGCGCCGCCAATGCCTCGTCCAGCGTTTGCGGGCGAACGTAATCGAACTTGGGGGGTTTCATGCTGTTTACTTCCCGAGGAATACCGGCTGGCGTTTTTTGACAAAATCCTGGCGCGCATCACGGTAGTCGTCGCTGGCGACCGCGCGCTCCACCACGTGGCGCACGGTGGCATTGTCGAGCGTCCCCATGCCCATCGCCAGGCCATTCAGCATGACCTTGGTGCCGGAGATGGTCAGCGGCGCATTGTCGGCCATGACGGCGGCAAACGACTTGGCTGCGCGCATCGGATCGGCCGCCACGCGATCGACGAAGCCGATGCTGTGCCCTTCCTCGGCACCGAACTTGCGCGCCGAGTAGAGAATGCGCTTGGCGTTGGCGATACCGACCAGCGCCAGCAGGCGCTGCGTGCCGCGCACGCCATAGACGATCGACAGGCGCGCCGCCGGAATGCCGAACTGCGCGGCGCTGGCGGCAACCCGGAAGTCGCATGACATCGCCAGGTGGCAGGCGCCGCCCATGCAAAAACCATTGACGACCGCAATGGTCGGCTTGGGGGTGGCGGCGATGGCGTCGCAGCAGTCATCCACCGCAACTTCATATTCCACGCCCTGCTCGACCGAGGCGCGCACCTGGCCGAATTCGGCGATATCCGCGCCGGCGCTGAAATTGCCGCCGGCGCCGGTGAGGATGATGGCGCGCACCTGCGGATCGCGGCCGAGTTCGGTGAAGATGCGGCCAAGGTCGCGCCACATCTGCAAGGACACGGCATTGCGCTGTTTGGGGCGGTTCAGGGTAACGATGGCCGCCTTGTGGCGCACGCCGGCGCGTGCCGGCGCCTTGCTCGCAGCTTGCGCGGGCTTGGCGCCACCCAGCAATCTCGACAGCCAGCCGCCGGATGCGGCCGGCGCCACGACCTGCAGCTCATCCTCTTCCTGCACATCGATCAGATCCACCAGAATGTCGTCGGAGCTCGACAGCGCGCCGCCGGTGACGGCGGCAGCAGGCGCCGCCACGGTCACGGCCAGGGAGGCAGCCGGCGCGACAGTTACAGGGGGGGCCGAAGCTGTCGCCGGCGCCGCTGCAGGAGTTGTGACCGGAGCCGGTGCTGCAACTGCAGCAGGGAGCGCACCGGTACGGCTCTGGATGGCTTCGTTAAAGCTGGCGAAGAACTGGTCGGCCATTTTGCGGGCGGTGGAGTCGATCATGCGCGAGCCGAGCTGGGCGATCTTGCCGCCGATATTCGCCGCCACGCCATAGCGCAGCAGGGTCGAAGGCCCCTCGGATTCGAGCTGCACCGTGATTTCCGCCTTGGCGAAACCGGCCACGCCGCCCTGCCCCTCGCCGATCAGGCGATAGCTTTCCGGCGCCGCGACATCCGCCAGCGTCACCTTGCCGGAAAACTTCGCCTTGATCGGCCCGACCTTGACCACTACCAGCGACACCATCTCGGTATCCGAAAGTTTTTCCAGCGATTCACAACCGGGGATGCAGGCTTGCAGCACTTCCGGATCATTCAATGCTTCCCACACCACCTCGCGCCTGGCTTCCAGGCGGATCTCGTCATTCATTTCCATGGTTCTTGTCCCATTTCGTTGCAGCCAGTGCGTTATTTTTTGCTGGATCAGGCCTAAGTGGACGCCGGCGTCCGCAAAGGCTCCAGCGCATTGCGCAGCGCCTGCGGCAGCGCCGTCGGCCGGTTGCTCGCGCGGTCCACATAAACATGCACAAAATGTCCCTGGGCCGCGGCAACATCGTCATCGTTGCGAAAAATACCGAGTTCATAGCGCACGCTGCTGTTGCCGAGATGAGCAACCCGCACGCCGACATGAATCGTGTCGGGGAACGCCGTCGAGCTGAAATAACGGCACTGGGTTTCGACCACCAGGCCGATCACGTCGGATTTGCCGATATCGAGCGCGCCCTGGCCAATCAGGTACGCGTTGACCGCCGTGTCGAAATACGAGTAATAGACGACATTGTTGACATGACCGTAGACGTCGTTATCCATCCAGCGCGTGGTGATCTGGTGGAAATGGGCAAATGCGGCACGGGATTCCGGGGATTTTTTTTCGCTCACAATACCGCCTCGTAAATGGCAAGCGCGTCGTCGTAACCGATCTCGCGCGGGTTGTTGATAAGTAACCGGGTTTGCTTCATGGCGTCTTCCGCCAGTTGGGCCAGATCGGCTTGCTTGATGCCGACTTGCGACAGACGCGTTTGCAAGCCGAGTTCGACCGGCAGTTGCGCCAGGTTATTGACCAGCGCCTGGGCTTTTTCGCGGGCGCTGCCGAAGGCGCCCGGCGCCACAATGGCGGCCAGTTCGCCGTACAACTCCTGGGCTTGTCTGGCATTAAATTGCAGCACGGCCGGCAATACCAGAGAATTCGACAAGCCATGCGGCACATGGAAGCGCGCACCGACCGGATAGGCTAGCGCATGCACGCCCGCCACCGGCGCATTGGCGAATGCCATGCCAGCCAGCATGGCACCCAGCAGCATGTTGTGGCGCGCCTCGCGGTTGCCGCCATTGCGGCAGGCTTCATGGATATTGCCGCACAACAGGCGCAGCGCTTCGCGCGCCAGGCAATCGGAAACCGGGTTTTTCAGGCGTTTGCTGGTATACGCCTCGATCGCATGCACGATTGCATCCACACCCGTGGCGGCGGTGACTTGCGGCGGCAGGCCAAGGGTGAGGTCGGCATCCAGCACAGCCCAGTCCGGCACGATCACCGGCGTCACCACGCCCTTCTTTTCGCCCGCGCCGGTGGTGACGATGGAGATCGGCGTGACTTCCGAACCGGTGCCCGCAGTGGTCGGCAACAGGATCAGCGGCAGGCGCGGGCCCCTGGCTTGGCCCACGCCATAGATATTTGCCAGATTTTCCTTGCCGACCGCCAGCAACGCCACCAGCTTGGCCACATCCATCGAACTGCCGCCGCCGAGTCCGATGACGCCATCGGCATTGACGCTTCTGGCGGCAGCGGTGGCGGCAGTGATCACCGCTTCCGGCGGATCGGCCTGCACCTCGGTGTAAACGGTGACAGCAATACCACTGGCCGCCAGGCCCTGCAGCGCGGGCGCCAGCAAGCCCGCCTGCTCGACACCCTTGTCGGTGACCAGCAATACCGAACGGCAACCAAGTCCTGCCGCCAACTCGCCGACCCGCGCGGAACTGCCTGGCCCGACCAGGCTGGAACGCGGGGACTGAAATTCGAAAGTCTGCATGTAATCTCCTTCTTTATTCTTTGGCGGGGGTGTCTCATGGGCCCCGGATACTGCGGATTTTCCGCGCTTCGTAACTTGCATAACTAAACTATACACAGCAGCAATTGCCTTTGCAAGCAACTCGAAAAATATTTTTTCATCCTACTAAAACAGGGATTTTCAGCCACCACCCCCTTTACTTTAAATACTTTCATAACTAGACTTGTTACTGGCAGAGCGGATATACGGCGAATTCAGCCAGGCCCGCAGACACGACACGCAAGGGAAACTCATGGACAGCATCGACCTCGAAGTATTGAAGACCGCCATCAACTGGTCGCAAAGTGGCGCCTATACGATACTGGCGACGGTGGTGCGAACCTGGGGCTCGGCGCCGCGCCCGGTGGGTTCGATGATGGTCATGCGCGGCGACGGCCATGTGCGCGGCTCGATTTCCGGCGGTTGCATCGAAGACGACCTGATCCGCCAGATCCGCTCGGGAGAGTACCGCGCCACCGCCCCGCAGACGCTCACCTACGGCATTTCCGCCGACGAAGCGCACCGCTTCGGCTTGCCCTGCGGCGGCACCCTGCAGATCGTGCTCGAATGCGTGACTGATCAATCGCACTTGCCGGCGCTGCTGAAATCGGTCAGTCAGCAGGGCTTGATGACCCGCGAACTCGATATGCACACCGGCGCCGTGACGCTCACTGCCGGCGCCCACGCCGTCTCACTGTCCTTCGACGAGCGACACCTGGTGACCGTGCATGGTCCACGCTACCGCCTGATTATCGTCGGTGCCGCACAATTGTCGCGCTACGTTGCCAGCATGGCGCAAAGCCTGGATTACGAAGTCATCGTCTGCGACCCCCGCGAGGAATACCTGGATGAGTGGGATATCGAGGGCGTGCAACTGTCGCGCGAGATGCCGGACGACCTGATCCTCGAGCTCGAGCTCGACTCCCACAGCGCCGTGCTCACCCTGACCCACGACCCCAAGCTGGATGACATGGCGCTGCTGGAAGCGCTGAAATCGCCTGCCTTCTACGTCGGCGCCATCGGCTCGCGTCGCAACAATGCGAGAAGACGCGAGCGTCTGGCGCTGTTCGACATCACCGAGGCGGAAATCGACCGCCTGCATGGCCCTGTAGGCATGTATCTCGGCGCCCGGACGCCGCCGGAAATCGCCATTTCCATCCTGGCGGAAATGACGGCTATCAGGAATGGCGTTCCGGTACTGCAATCCCACGCGCTGCGCCCCCATCCCGCCGCACCAGCCGAAGCCGGCTGCGCGCTGGCCTGAACGATGCACCGAGGCGACGAACGCGAGGGCACAGCCATGGACCAGGCACCGACGCAAGGCTATGCCGGCATTCTGCTGGCCGCCGGCCGCGGCGCCCGCTTCGACCCGTCCGGCCACCAGAACAAGCTGCTGCAACTGCTGTCCGATGGCGAGACCGTGGTGGCGCACGCCGCGCGCAACCTGCGCAGCGCGCTCGGTTCGGCACTTGCAGTGATCCCCGCCGATTCGCCGCTGCTGTGCGCGCATCTGTCGTCCGAGGGCTTTGCAGTGACCAAGTGCGTGAATGCGGCCAGCGGCATGGCCGCATCCCTGACCCATGGGCTGAGGCTGACGCCACACGCCGCCGGCTGGGTGATCGCGCTGGGCGACATGCCTTTCATCCAGGCCGACACCATGACCAGGCTGGTCGAGGCGCTGCGGCAAGGCGCCGACATCGCCGTGCCGTGCTACCGCGGCCGTCGCGGCAACCCGGTGGCATTCAGCCGGCGCCACCTCGACTTGCTGCTGCAACTGTCCGGCGACATCGGCGCGCGCCAGTTGCTGCAAAGCCTGCCTGTGATGGAAATCACGGTCGACGATCCCGGCGTATGCCGCGATATCGACACTGTTGCCGACCTGCGCAACTGCCGATGTTCAAAGGAGACTGTTCATGCTTAAAGTTTATGCCATCGATGGCGTCACCCCGGTGGTGCACCCGTCCGCCTACGTGCATCCGAGCGCGGTGCTGATCGGCGACGTCGTGATCGGCCCGCGCTGCTACATCGGGCCGCTGGCCAGCCTGCGCGGCGATTTCGGCCGCATCATCATCAACGAAGGCGCCAATATCCAGGACACCTGCGTGCTGCACGGCTTCCAGGAATGCGACACGGTGGTCGACATCGATGGTCATGTCGGCCACGGCGCAGTGCTGCACGGCTGCCGCATCGAACGCGATGCTCTGGTGGGAATGAATGCGGTCGTCATGGACGATGCCGTGATCGGCGAATCCAGCATCGTCGGCGCCGGTGCATTCGTCAAGGCCGGCATGATCGTGCCGGCACGCAGCCTTGTGGTCGGCGCCCCGGCCAGGATCGCGCGCAGCCTGCGCGAGGATGAGATCGCCTGGAAGCGCCTGGGCACCGCGCAATACCATGAACTGACCACGCGCTCGCTGACCAGCATGCGTGAAGTCGCACCCTTGAGCGAAGTCGAGCCAGACCGCCAGCGGATTCAGACGGCAACGCTCAACAAGCCGAAAATCAGGGAAGCCTGACGCCGCAGGCGCGTCTTGCCATACAACCCATGAATTGCCTCTCGCCATCGATGACAAGCCCACAGCGCCAACGTATCCCCGTATCGAGCAGCGATGGCACCCTCGCCCAGCTCGACGCCATCAGGCGCCATGTACCACAGGCCGAATTGCTGGTGCTGGAGAATTGCCGCCACGTGCCGCAACAAGAGCAGCCGCAGGCGCTGCTGGATGCCTGCATGCGCTTCCTGCGCTCGCTTTGAGTGCAGCTTTTTGAATGCAGATTCGCTGACGACGGATTCAATCGGCGGCACCGCCCTCCTCGTCGCCGCCATCCACCAGGCCGGTTCCCAGCAACACCCGCGCGGTATCGCTTGGCAAGGCCTCGACCGATTTCAGCTTGCGCGTCATCTGCCGGGTACGCACCTCGGCCTGCTCGATATTGCGGGCGGCCCGTTCCAGCGTGGACTTGGTAGCAGCAAGAACCTCGCCGAACTTGCCAAATTCCGTCTTGACTGCGCCAAGCACCTGCCACACCTCGGACGAACGTTTTTCCAGCGCCAGCGTGCGGAACCCCATCTGCAAACTGTTCAGCAGCGCCGACAGCGTCGACGGGCCAGCGATCGAGACGCGGCAGCTGCGCTGCAATTCATCGGCCAGGCCCGGCCTGCGCATGACCTCGGCATACAAGCCCTCGGTCGGCAGGAACAGGATGGCGAAATCGGTAGTCAGCGGCGGCGACAGGTACTTCTCGGCGATGGTCTTCGCCTCGTTGCGCACCACCTTTTCCAGCTCGCGGCCAGCGGCGGCCACGCCCTCGGCATCGGCGTGCTCGGCCGCTTCGGCCAGACGTTCATATTGCTCCTTGGGGAACTTGGCGTCGATCGGCATCCACACCGGCAGCTGCCCTTCTTCCTGTCCCGGCAGCTTGATGGCGAACTCGACGCGGGCGCCGCTGCCGGGGATGGTTTCGACATTCTTGGCGTACTGGTCCACCGTCAGCATCTGCTCAAGCAACATTTCCAGCTGCACCTCGCCCCAGGTGCCGCGCAACTTCACATTCGTCAGCACCCGCTTCAGGTCGCCAACCCCGATCGCCAGCTGCTGCATCTCGCCCAGGCCCTGGTGCACTTTTTCCAGCCGGTCCGACACCAGCTTGAAGGATTCGCCCAGGCGCTGCTCCAGCGTGGCATGCAGCTTTTCATCGACGGTCTTGCGCATTTCCTCCAGGCGCTGGCCATTGTCGTTTTGCAGTTCGCGGATCTTCGTTTCCAGCGTGCCGCGCACCTCCAGCAGGCGCTGGGCGTTGGACTCGGTCAGCGCGGCCAGGCTCTGGTTGAGGGTATCGCCGAAGCGCTTCAGCGATGCCGCCTGCTCCTCGCGACCGGCCAGCGCCTGCTGTACCATCGCCTGGCGCAGGCCCTCGAGCTGCTGCGCATTGGCTTCGTTGAGCTTGGCCAGTTGCTGGGCGAAGCCGTCGATCTGGTTGTTCTGGATGGTGGCGACACTGGTCATCTGCACCGTCAGCGCTTGCTGGAATTGCGCAAGGTTGGCGGACAGTTCCAGCCTCGTGCCCTGCCCTGAAGTCTGTACCTGGGCGCGCAATTCGCGCTCGATGCGTTCGCTGGTTAGCTGCTGGTGGGCCTGCAAGCCTTCCTGCAATTGCGCCAGACGCGGCGCCAGATCGCCTCCTTTCGCGCGAAGGAACAACAGGATTTGCAGCACCACGATAACGACTGCCAGCGACAGGAGGATGATTTCGGTAAAGCTCATGGAAAGGCTTGTTTGCGGTTTCTGTTTAAATTAAATGTCACTTGCGACATTAAAGCCTGTTTACGCTTGTGCGTCATCCCCGTTATCGGCATAGGTCGCGGCGGACCCGGAAATGCCAAGCCGCTGCAGGCGCCGCTTGAACGCGTGGCGGGAAATTCCCAGGCGCTCGGCGGCATGCCCCTTGTGACCGCTGGCTTCGCGCAGGGCGCTCAACATCAGCTGCCGTTCAGTGCTGGCAAGCGCATCCTCGATGTTCGGTATGCCATTGGATTGCGGCGCCGGCGGTGTTGGTGTTAGTGTTGGCGCCGGCACTTGCTCTGTATCCAGCAGTTCTCGCGGTAGCGCAGCCACGCCAATTTGAGTGCCCGGATAAAGGATCGTGAAACGCTCGATCAAATTCCGCAATTCGCGCACGTTGCCGGGCCAGCGATAGTCCAGCAAGGCTTGTTGCGCGTCCGCCGACAAGACGATCGGCCTTGAGCGCTCTTCTCGCGCGAACTCGCCCGAAAAGTGTTCGATCAGCGCCAGCACGTCGGATCCGCGCTCCCGCAATGGCGGGATGTTCAGCTCGATGACGTTCAGCCGGAAATAGAGGTCTTCACGAAAGCCTCCTTCGCTCGCCGCCGCGGCGAGATCGCGATTGGTGGCGGCGACCACGCGCGCATCGGCGAACTGGGTGCGACCGCTGCCGATCGGCCGGTACTGGCCGTTTTCCAGGAAGTGCAACAGCTTGGCTTGCAGCGGCAGCGGCAGTTCGCCTATTTCATCGAGAAACAGCGTGCCTTTGTCGGCCAGCGCCACCAGTCCGACCCGACGCTGGTGTGCGCCGGTGTAGGCGCCTTTTTCGGCGCCGAAAAGCTCCGCCTCGATCAACTGCTCCGGCAGCGAAGCACAATTGATTTCAATGAAGGGGCCGGCGGCGCGCGGGCTGGCCGAATGAATCGCCCTGGCAACCAGCGCCTTGCCGGTGCCGGACTCCCCCAGCACGAGTATGCGCATGGCATTGCTCGACGCCACGCGCTCGATGGTTGCCACCAGCTCGCGCATGGTTGGGCTTTCGCCCATCAGGCCCGATTCCCGCATGGCTTCGCTGCGATGGAATGTCAGCTCCGCCACCATCTGCCGCCGCTCCAGTATTACCCGTATGGTCATCGACAAGTCGTCGAGGTCGAATGGCTTGGTGATGTAATCGGCGGCACCCAGATTGACCGCCTTGACTGCAGCACGGGTGTCGCCATGCGCGGAGATCATGATGACCTGGGCGGCAATCTGCTGTGCCTTCAGCAGCTCCAGCACCTCCAGACCGGACATGTCAGGCAGTTTCAGGTCGAGCAGGATCAACTCCGGCTGCAGCTGTGCGGCCGCACTTAAACCTGCAGCGGCCGTGCCGGCGCCGTGCACCACATGGCCTTCGTCTTCCAGCGCAAAGGTGAGCGAGCGCACGAGGTTGGACTCGTCGTCAATGATCAGTATGCTGGCCATGGTTTTCTTCATTCAATGGAAAATAGACACGCACCGAGGTGCCGCTGCCGGGAGTGCTGCTGATGTCGAGCCGGCCGCCGTTCATCTCGGCCAGCTGGCGCGAAATGCTCAGCCCCAGGCCCATGCCCTTGGCCTTGGTGCTGAAGAAGGGATCGGTCACGCGCGGCAACTGGTCGGCGGCGATGCCGTGACCGCAATCACTGACTTCCAGTTCCGCCATGCCGTCAACGCGCGAGGCGCGCAGCACCACGGCGGCGCCGGCCTCGCTGGCCTGGATCGCGTTAATCACCAGATTCAGCAGTATCTGCAAGACATGATCAGCGTCAGCTTGCAGCACCAGGTCGGTATCGCCCTGCGCTGAAAGCGACACGCCGCGGCCGTTGGCCTCGGCGGTCTGCAGCTGGGTTGCCCGATGAAATACTTCGCGTACTGCCACCGCCGCCGCCGCCGGCGGGCGCGGCCGGCCGAATTCCAGCAACTGGCTGACCACCCGGGCAAGCCGGTCGATCTCGCATTCCATATCTTCCAGCAATTGCAGGCGGCGCCCATCCTGCTCGCGACGCGCCAGCGCCTGCACGCTGGTCTTGACCGCGGCCAGCGGGTTGCGCACTTCATGGGCGATGTGGGTGGCAAATTCACCCAGCACGGCCATCTTTTCCATCTGCACGATGCGCGCCAGGTGCGCTTCCAGATTGCGGGCCATGGCGTCAAAGGCGCGCGACACCGTGGCAATCTCGTCCTGACCGGCATCGGCAATCCGGTACTCCAGCCGGCCCGAGGAAATGGCATGGGCGCCGGCCACCAGTTCCCCCACGCGCTGGCGCAAACTGACGGACATACGATAGAACAGCAGCACGATCAGGATGGCGCCCACCATGACGGCAATGAACAATGCGCGACGCATACGGTCGAATGGCGCCGCAAGCGCGGAAGCATCCACTTGCAGCATGGGCTGCCATCCCGGGAAGATCTCGGGACCGGGAACCAGCTTGCCCGCAGGCTTCACCAGCACGCCGACGCGATTGAAGTAGCCGGCCGGGGTTTTCAGGATGGGCTCCAGGGTCCCGCCCGCGGTATTCCCGGCCATCTGCTCGGTCAGCGACGCCAGACGCACATGCAGCGCGACATGTCCGGCCGGGCCGCCGCCGGGCTGCGCACTGGTGAGCGCATGGCGCAACAGCAGCCAGCCAGATTCACCATCCCTGGGCAAGGCCGGTCCGATCATATCGATGTCGCCGATTTGCATGCGCGGCAGTCCGGTCGTGCTGAACGGCGTATCGCTCCAGTACGGCGGGCCGGATGCCGCCTGACCCGGAATGACCTGACGCAGCGTTTCATCCTCGGCAAAGAACAGGATACCGAACAAGTCCGGCAAGTCCGATTCGACCTGCAGCAACGCGCCGACCTGCTGTGACGCCAGCCCCGGCTGGGCAGCCGCGAACTGTTGGATGCCAGGAAAGTTGGCGAGCGTTTCAATCTGGTAGCGCCGCGCATCGATGAATGCCGACAGCCTGCTGGCGGTGGCAGTCAGTTGCGCCGAAAGCTTGTCGTTGATCATGCCCTGGAAGGCTGATTCGGAAAACCTGTCGTACAGCACACTCACCCAGATCACCGGCAGGGCCGACGCCAGCAGTGACAGGAGCAGATAGCGGCGGATGATGCTTTGCTTGATCGTCATCGAAGGTGGGGCTCTGGCAGCAATGTGTGGGCGGTATTCGCGGGGGGTTTTTACCAAAGGCAAGGAACATGCCGCCCTCTGTTGGCGGCTGCCTCGCTCCAAAATACGCGCTCCGATGGCTGAAACGGCGGGATCCACATTTTCAGACCAAAATTCTGAGCGACATCCGCTCATGCCGTCAATCAAAACGATCGAAAACCGCCCACTCAGGCGCTCAACATCTGGCCGAATTATCAATTTTCGATGCAAAACTGCGTGAATTGCGCGAAATTTGATATCAATTCCATCATTTTCCGATCCGGCAAAACCTGGCACGCGCCTTGCAAAGCAACGAGGCCACAAATAACCAGTGTTGGCTGGCGTTTTCCGCCAATAATAAAAAAACAGTTTGATTGGTTATTTGCAGAGGAGACGAAACATGTTCAGATCAATTCCCGTCGTATCCCGCCTTGCGGGGCTGAGCCGCAAGCTGGCGCTGCTGTCCTGCCTTGCCGCCGGCCTGCTCGCCACGCCGAAAGCGGCGCAGGCGCGCATCGAACTCGGCGCCTCGGCCGACGAGGCCGACGCCGTGGTCGGCTGCATGTTTCCATTAAGTGGACGCGTCGCGCTTTACGGTCGCGACAGCATCGGCGGCATCAAGCTGGCGCTGGCCGACCTGCGCGCGCAACTTGGCGACAAAAACGCGCCGCGCCTGCGCGTACTGGTCGAGGATGACCGTTCCAAGGCATCATTTGCCAAGCGTATCGCCACGGATTATGTGGAGCGCGATGGCGTGCGTTTTCTGTGTGGCGTGGTCAGCTCCGGGGCCGCCCAGGCGGTCAGCCGGGTGGCAAAGGAACGCGGCGTGCTGTTGATTGGCACCGACCATGCGTCGTCGCGCCTGAGCTTCGAGGAATTTCACCGCCACTATTTCAGGCTTTCCAACGACACTTATACATCGATGGCGGCGGGTGCGCGCTACCTCGCCGAACTGCAAAAGAAGACCAACTGGAAGCGTCTGGTCTTTCTCGGGCCTGATTACGACTATGGCCACGTCTCCTGGCGCGATCTGCGCAGCAGCCTGGATCGGCTCGGCGTGCGCTACCAGGTGGCGGGCGAGTACTGGCCCAGACTGTATGAAGCCGATTACTCCAGCTACATCGCCGAACTGGAAAAATCCAGAGCCGACATCGCGGTGGTGGGCCTGTGGGGCGATGATTTCGTGCGCTTTCTCAAGCAAGCCAGTTCCAGCGGCTTGCCCACCCGGATGCGCATCGCAAACTTCGATACCGGCGGCAACTACGAAGTGCTGGCATCGCTCGGCGAGGCGGCCCCCAGCGGCCTGATCCTGTCGTCCCGTCATCACAACAACTGGCCCGACACGCCGCGTAACCGCAAGTTCGTCGCCGACTTCCACCAACTGGAAGGCCGCTATCCCACCTATACGGCGGAAGGCGCCTACAGCGGAATCATGGCGATCGGACACGCACTGGCCAGCGCCGGCAAGCATGCAAGCACAGACAAATTGATCGCCACCCTGGAAGGCTTGCGCCTGAACCTGCCGGAAGATCCGGAAGGCTTTAGCTCCTACATCGACCCGCAGACCCATCAAGTGGTGCAGGCCCAGGCGATCGGCGAGATCGTCCCCAACAGCGATTTCCCGCCGGCCCGTTTCATGCTGTCCAACTGGACCGTTTACCCGGCCGAAGCGCTGCTTCCGCCGGCCGACCTGATTCAGCAACGCCGGGCCAATGCCCGGCAAGCATCACCCGTAGTAAAACCACAAATCAAGGAGAAGTAGTTCATGAAGGCTCACCGTTCTTCCGTACGCAAGGCAGGCCTGGCCGTTGCCGCATTATCCGTCGCCGTCTCGGCCGCATTCGCACCTGCCGCCCACGCCGCTGACAATGGCAAGTTCCGCATCGGCATCGTCACTTTCCTGTCGGGCGGCGCCGCCGGCCCGTTCGGTGTGCCGGCAGCCAATGCCGCCAAGCTGGTGGTGGAAGCCTTGAACAAGGGCGGCCTGCCCGCGCCCTACAACAAGAAGGGCATCAACGGCATTGAAATCGAAACCGTCATCATTGACGAAAACGGCGGCGCCACCAAGCAGGTCGAGGAATACCGCAACCTGGTGCAGCGCCAGAAGGTCGATGCCGTGATCGGCTACATTTCTTCCGGCGATTGCCTGGCGATCGCGCCGGTTGCCGAAGAACTGAAGATGCCGACCGTGTTCTTCGATTGCGGCACCTCGCGCCTGTTCGAAGCCGTCAAATCGCCGAAATACACGTTCCGCACCGGCCTCGACGCCGTCGTCGACAACGTCGCCCTGGCGCGCTACATCGTCGAAACCCGTCCGAACATCAAGACGGTCGCCAGCATCCAGCAAAACTATTCCTTCGGCCAGGATTCCTGGAACGACTTCATCCTGACGCTCAAGCACCTCAAGCCGACAATCAAAGTGGCCTCCGAGCAATGGCCGAAACTGATGCAAGGCCAGTACGGCGCTGAAATCTCCGCGTTGTCGGTGGCGAATGCCGACCTGGTCCACTCCAGCTTCTGGGGCGGCGACATGGAAGCGCTGATGCTGCAAGGGTCGGCGCGCGGCCTGTTCGACAAGAACAGCGTAGCGCTGACTTGCGGCGACACCGGCATCGAAGATTTCAAGGACAAGATACCGAACGGCGTGATCATCGGCGCGCGCGGCCCGTACGGCGCCTTTGCGCCGAAAAATGCCCTGAACGACTGGTTCCGTCCCAACTTCACCACTCAGTTCAAGGAATCGCCGACCTATCCCGCCTACAAGATGGCGCAAGCGATCCTCGGCATCAAGGCTGCCGTCGAAAAAACGGCCAAGCCGAATGCCATGCCGACCGCGGACAACATCACCCAGGGCTTGAAGGGCCTGAGCTTTGAGGCGCCGAGCGGCACCGTGAAGATGGCCAGCGCCGGCGGCCACCAGGCTGTGCAGGGCGTCACCTATGGCGAATACCACTACGACGCCAAGACCAAGAAGGCCAGCCTGACCAAGGTCAAGAGCTACGCCGCTGAATGCCTGATGCCGCCGGATGGCACCCCTGCCGTCGACTGGATCAAGGCCGGCATGCCGGGAGCGAAGTGCCAGTAAGGCGCCCCACCCGCGGCTAGTCTTGCCGCCGCGTTTGCACGCGGCAAGGCGGCCGCCCCGATCAATCTCTATCTTTGCAAGCGTACCCTGCCCTGGCAACAAGGCGGGGCTTCGCTTGCCCACGGAAGACTATGAATACCCTATTCGCAATACTCGTCGACGGGATGATCTATGCCTCATGGCTATTTCTCGTCGCTGCCGGCCTGACCGTGATCTATGGCGTGATGCGCATCCTGAACATGGCGCACGGCAGCTTCTATGCCATCGGCGCCTATAGCGCCGCCTCGCTGATCGGCTGGTATTTTTCCGGCGACGGTGATTCCTCGCCCTACTGGAGCTATGCGCTGCTGCTCGGCTGTGCGCTGGTGGCGGGCCTGGTGGTCGGGCTGCTCATCGAACAGGGCTTGCTGCGTTTCATGCGCGGCCGCGATGAAAGCCTGATGGTCATCGTCACCTATGCCCTGCTGCTCATCCTCGAAGACACCACCAAATTGCTGTGGGGCGTCGACCCCTATTTCGCCTACCAGCCTTACCGGCTGCTCGGCCAAAGCGCGCTCGGCGACGTGCTGCGTTTCGCCAACTATGACCTTGCGCTGATCGTCGTTTCCATCCTGGTCGGCCTGGCCGCCTGGTATGCGCTGAACCGCACCAACAAGGGCCGCCTGCTGCGCGCCGTGATCCACGACCGTGAAGTGGCCATGGCCATGGGCGTCAATGTGAATGTCATGTTCGCCGTCACCTTCGTCATCGGCGCCATGCTGGGCGCCCTGGCCGGCGCGCTGACCGCGCCAGCCATCTCGGTCACGCCGGGCATCGGCATCGAAGTCATCATCCTGGCGTTTGCCGTGGTGGTGGTGGGCGGCCTGGGCAGTATCGGCGGCGCCGCCGTCGGCGCGCTGCTGGTCGGCCTCACCCGTTCGTTTGCCGTCCACGTGGCGCCGGAAATCGAATTGTTCGTGATCTATGGCGTGATGTTCCTCGTGCTGGCGGTGCGCCCGCAAGGCCTGTTTGGACAAATTCTTGCAAGAAAGATCTGAAATCATGCGTACTGAACTTGCTTTACTCCTCGCCGCGGTCGCGATTGCGGCCGGCGGCATCATCGCCCCGGACTGGCTGAGCTTTTTGCTCACGCTCGCTTTTGCCAAGGCGCTGGTCGTGCTGGGCGTCATCATCCAGACGCGCATGGGCCTGGTCACTTTCGGCCAGGCGCTGTTCTATTGCGTGGGCGGCTATGCCGCCGGCCTGGCGGCGCAATTCCTCGGCGTGCGTGATGCATTCGCCGTGCTGGCCATCGGCGTCGGCGTCGCGGTCGTGCTGGCGGCCATCTGCGGCTTGCTGCTGGCGCGCTATCGCGACATCTTCTTCGCGATGCTGACCATGGCGCTGTCGATGGTGCTGTTCGGCGTGCTGGTCAAGTCGTCGGCGCTGGGCTCGACCGACGGCTTCAATGTCGCCACGCCGACCTACTTTGGCTGGGAACCCTCGGCGGAAAACGCCAAGAGCGTCATCTTCCTGCTCACGGTCGGCATCAGCGCGGTTGCCGCGATGGTGTTCCATCGCCTGCTGAAGTCCGGCCTCGGCCTGGTTTCCGAAGCGATCCGCGAAAACGAAATCCGTGTCGAATACCTCGGCATCTCGCCGCGCACCATCATCTACACGAACTACATTTTCGCTGCCGGCGTCTCGGCGCTGGGCGGTGGCCTCACTGCACTGGCATCCGGCCATATCGATCCCGACATGGCATTCTGGACCACCTCCGGCGAATTCGTCTTCATCGCCATCCTCGGCGGCACCGGCCATGTCGCGGCGCCCTTCATTGCCGCCATCGTGTTCGCTGCGGTGCGGACCTTCGCCATCCAGGAAGTGCCGCACACCTGGCAAATGATGCTGGGCAGCGTACTGCTCATTTTAATTATCTTCCTGCCCAAGGGCTTGTGGAGCCTGGTCAGCAAGCGCCAGCACAAGACTGAGGAAGCAGCCGCAGGCAAAACCAAGGAGGTGAACGCATGACTGCGATTCTCGAAACCATCGACCTGCAGCGCACTTTTGGCGCGGTGGTCGCCGCACGCGACATCAACGTGCGCATCAACAAGGGCGAAGTGGTCGGCGTGATCGGTTCCAACGGCGCCGGCAAGACCACCTTCATCAACATGGTGACCGGCTACCTGCCGCCGTCCAGCGGCAAGATCCTGTTCGAGGGCCAGCCCATCGTCGGCCGCGCCTCGCGCGACATTACCCGCATGGGCATGGCACGCTCGTTCCAGGTCGCGCAACTGTTCCCGCAACTGAGCGTGCTGGACAACGTCATGGTGGCGCTGGTTGCGGCAGAAAGCCCGCGCCCGTCTTTCATGGCCAGCTATGACACGCCCAAGCGGCGCCGTCGCGCCCTCGAAATCCTCGAGGAATTCGGCGTGGCGCAATTCAGCAATGCCCTGGTCAGCGCGGTGCCGCAAGGCGCCCGCAAGCTGATTGACATCGCCATGGCGCTGGTCGGCAATCCGCGCATGCTGCTGCTGGATGAACCGACTTCCGGCGTCAGCGTCGAGGAAAAATTCCCCTTGATGGATACCGTGATGGCGGCGGTGCGGCATCACGGCACCACCGTGCTGTTTGTCGAGCATGACATGGATATCGTCGCCCGCTACGTCTCGCGCATCCTGGCGTTCTACAGCGGCGAAATCATTGCCGACGGCGCCCCCGCGGATGTGCTCGCCAACGCGCGGGTGCAGGAGCTGGTGATCGGCCACCATATTGTTCCATCGGAAATCCTGGAAGGAAAAACAGCATGAGCCAGCCACTGCTCTCGATTCAACACCTGAATGTCGCAATCGACCGCATTCCCATCCTGCGCGACGTCAGCATGGACGTCCCCAAGGGCAGCATGGTCGGCCTGATCGGCCGCAATGGCGCCGGCAAGACCACCCTGATGCGCTCCATCATGGGCCTGATGCCGCTGGAAGCGCAAAAGCTCGAAGTCAATGGCGAAAACCTCGCGCGGGTCGCAGCGCACGGCCGCGCCTCGCGCGGCATCAGCTATTTGCCCGAAGACCGCCGCCTGATACCAGCGCTGACAGTGGAAGAAAACATCTTGCTGCCGGCCTGGGCCAACAGCATCCCGGACAGCGCCGCGCGCCTCGAATGGATCTACGGACTGATGCCAGAAGTCAGGGAATTTCGCGACCGCCGCGCATTGCAACTGTCCGGCGGCCAGCAAAAGCTGGTAGCGCTGGCGCGCGCCCTGATGCCAGGCCACACGCTGTTGCTGCTGGACGAACCTTTCGAGGGCGTCGCGCCTGTACTGTCGCGCCGCCTGACCGAAGTGATCGCCACGCTGCGCAGCAAGGGAATGTCGATTATCCTGTCGGAGTCCGACGATACCCACTCCGCCGATCTCGTTGATCATGTATTTCGCATCGAACGCGGCGTCGTCACCGCCGGCTGATTTACCAGGAGAGTAACAATGTCTCAGTTTATCTTTGAAACCGCGCCGAAGATCGTCTGCGAGCAAGGCGCCGCCAATCAGCTCGGACAGCTGTCCAGACAGCTCGGCGTCACGCATCTGTTCATCGTCACCGATCGCTTCCTGCATGAATCCGGCATGCTGGCAGGCGCCCTGGCCAGCCTCGCCGAAGCCGGCATCCAGGCGACCGTTTTTTCCGACGTCCAGGCCGATCCGCCGGAAACCAGCGTGCAGGCGGCAGTCGAATTCGCGCGCAGCACCGGCGTCGATGGCGTCGTCGGTTTCGGTGGCGGCAGCTCGATGGACACCGCCAAGCTGGTGGCGCTGCTGGTCAAGACGCCGCAGGCGCTGCCGGACATCTATGGCGTCGGCCTGGCGCGCGGGCCGCGCCTGCCGCTGGTGCAGGTGCCCACCACCGCCGGCACCGGTTCGGAAGTGACCGCCATCTCCATCCTGACCACCCCGGCCAATGAAAAGAAGGGCGTCGTCTCGTCGCTCCTGTATCCCGACGTCGCCCTGCTCGACAGCCTGCTCACGCTCGGCCTGCCGCCGCGCATGACGGCCATGACCGGCGTCGATGCCATGGTCCACGCGATCGAGGCTTACACGTCGCGACACAATAAAAATCCGCTATCGGATTCGCTGGCCGTGCGCGCGCTGACACTGCTGTACAACAACATCCGCACCGTGATCCGCGACGGCAAGGATGCCGGCGCGCGCGAAGCGATGCTGCTGGGCTCGCTGTTTGCCGGCATGGCCTTTGCCAATGCCCCGGTGGCCGCTGTGCATGCGCTGGCCTATCCGCTGGGCGGCCACTACCACCTGCCGCATGGCCTGAGCAATGCGCTGGTGCTGGTGCCGGTACTGGAATTCAATCGAGAAGCCGCCGCCCCGCTGTATGCCGAACTGGCCCGTGCGATTCTGCCGGAACGCAGCTTCAGCGATGACCTGCAAGCCACCGATGCCTTCATTGAGGCGATCCGCGCGCTGGTGTCGGAAATGCCCTTCGAACAAAACCTGAAGAGCGCCGGCGTGCCGGAAGGCGACCTGGAAATGCTGGCCAAAGATGCGATGAATGTGCAGCGCCTGCTGGTCAACAATCCGCGCGACGTCAGCTACGACGATGCGCTGGCCATCTACCGCGCGGTCTACTGACAACCCGATCACGAGAGAAAATCATGCAACTCAAAGATCCCGCCCTGCTGCGGCAACAAGCCTATATCGATGGCAGCTGGGTCAATGCCGATCTGGGCGCTACCAACGCCATCCGCAATCCCGCTAACGGCGAAACCATCGCGCATGTGCCCGACATGGGGGGCGACGAGACCCGCCGCGCGATTGCCGCCGCCGACGCCGCCCTGCCCGCCTGGCGCGCAAAAACCGCCAAGGAACGCGCCGCCATCCTGCGCAAATGGTTTGAGCTGATCATGGCCAACCAGGAAGACCTGGCGCAGATCATGACGCTGGAGCAAGGCAAGCCCTTGGCCGAAGCCCGCGGCGAAGTCGCCTATGGCGCCTCCTTCATCGAATGGTTCGCCGAGGAAGGCAAGCGCGTGTATGGCGAAACCATCCCCGCCCCGCAGGGCGACAAGCGCCTGGTCGTCATCAAGCAGGCCGTCGGCGTCACTGCCGCCATCACGCCCTGGAACTTCCCGATCGCGATGATCACCCGCAAGGTCGGCCCGGCGCTGGCGGCTGGCTGCACCTCGGTGGTCAAGCCGGCCGAAGCAACCCCCTTGTCGGCGCTGGCCCTGGCCGAACTCGGCGCCCGCGCCGGCATTCCCAGGGGCGTGCTGAACATCGTCACCACAGCCCGCCCGGCCGATGTCGGCGGCGAACTGACTTCCAACCCGACCGTGCGCAAGCTGAGTTTCACCGGCTCGACGCCGGTCGGCAAACGGTTGATGGCGCAGTGCGCCGACACGGTCAAAAGGGTGTCGCTGGAACTCGGCGGCAATGCCCCTTTCATCGTCTTCAACGATGCCGACATCGACGCCGCGGTCAAGGGTGCGATCGTTTCCAAGTACCGCAATGCCGGCCAGACTTGCGTGTGCGCCAACCGCATGATCGTGCAGGATGGCATCTACGACCAGTTTGCGGAAAAGCTCGCGCAGGCGGTCGCAGCGATGAAGGTGGGTGACGGCATGCAAGCTGATGTGGTGATCGGCCCGCTGATCAACCAGGCTGCCATCGCCAAGGTGGACGCGCTGGTGGCGGACGCCGTCGGCAAGGGCGCCACCGCGGTCGCCGGCGGCGCCCGCCATGCGCTCGGCGGCAATTTCTATGCGCCAACCGTGCTGACCAATGTGACCGCCGACATGGCGGTCGCCCAGGAAGAAATTTTCGGCCCGGTCGCCCCGCTGTTCCGCTTCAAGACGGATGAAGAAGCTGTCGCGCTGGCCAACAATACCCGCTACGGACTGGCCGCGTATTTCTATTCGCGCGATATCGGCCGGGTCTGGCGCGTGGCGGAACAGCTCGAATTCGGCATGGTGGGCATCAATGAAGGCGCAATTTCCAACGAAGTCGCTCCCTTCGGCGGCGTCAAGGAGTCAGGCATCGGCCGCGAAGGCTCGCATCACGGCATCGAGGAATACCTGACGATCAAGTACCTCTGCATGGGCGGCATCTAGGCCCCCAGGCAATACGCCGGGCTCAACCCGGCGTATTGCGCATCCAGTCGGCGGTCTGGTAAAACGATTCCATCAGGCGCTGCTGCATGGCTGCTTCGACGCCGACATCCTGCATCGCCCAGGCCATGCAGCGCAGCCACTGGTCGCGCTCGTCCGAGGCGATGGCAAAGGGCAGGTGCCGCGCGCGCAGGCGCGGATGACCGAACTGCTCGATGTACAGGCTCGGCCCGCCCATCCAGCCGGACAGGAACCAGTAAAGCTTGTCGCGCGAACTGTCGAGCGGCGTCGGGTGCATGGCGCGGATGCCGGCGAATTCCGGCTCCAGGTCCATCAGGTCATAGAAGCGGTCCACCAGCTCGCGCAGCTTTTCCGCCCCGCCGATCACCTCATAGGGCGTCGGCTGTGGCGATTCAGATTGGTCTTCGGTACTCATGCCGCCCATGATAACGCATCAGCCGGCAGCCGTGGCGTTGCCACTCAGGCTTCGCGCAGGGTCTGCAGCGGCGGTTGCCGCAGGACGTTGCGCAAGCCGAGCCAGCCGCCGATGAAGGCGCAGGCGACGCCGACCGCCAGGCCCGCCAGCCATACCGTCGGGTCGAAGATCCACTCGAACTTGAAGACGAAGCGCGCCAGCACCCAGCCGGTTGCCGCCGCGCCGCTGGCCGCCAGCAAGCCTGCCAGCCCGCCCACCAGCGCGAATTCGATCCATTGCGCCCGCGACAACTGGCTGCGGGTCGCCCCCAGCGCGCGCAGGAGGCCGGCCTCGCGCGTACGCTCGTCCTGGGAACCCATCAGCGCCGCGTACAGCACCAGCACGCCGGCGGACAGGGTGAACAGGAACAGGAATTCCACTGCCGCCACCACCTGGTCGATCACCTCCTGCACCTGGCGGATGATGCTGCCCACATCGACCACCGTCAGGTTGGGAAATTCACGCGTCAGCGCGTTGACGAAATCGCCCTGCGCCGCCGGCAGGTGGAAGGCGGTGATCCAGGTCTGCGGCATGTCCTGCATCAGCGCCGGATTCATGATCACGAAGAAATTCACCCGCATCGAGCCCCACTCCAGCTTGCGCAGGCTGGTGATCGGCGCCGACACCGTCTGCCCGGCGATATCGAAGGTCAGCAGGTCGCCCAGCTTCAGGTTCAGGGTCTTGGCCAGGCCTGCCTCGACCGAGGCTTCCGGCTTGCGGTCGTCGAACCAGCGGCCGGACGAAATGCGGTTCTGCGCCTGCGGCGCCGCCATGGTGGACAGGTTGAATTCGCGGTTGACCAGGCGCTGGGCGCGATCGTCGGCATAATCGCCGCCCTTGACCGCCGCGCCATTGACCTCCACCAGGCGGCCACGGATCATCGGGTACAGCTCGGCGTCGCCGGCGCCGACAGAGCGCAGGCGCGCGGCAATCTCGGCCTTCTGCTCGGGCTGGATATTGATGATGAAACGATTCGGCGCATCGGCCGGCGTGGCCTGGTGCCAGGCCTGGACCAGGTCGCCGCGGATCACCGTCAACAGCAGCAGCGCCATCAGGCCCAGCGCCAGCGCGACAATCTGGATCACGGTGGCGCCGGCGCGGCGCTGCAGCCCCGTCACGGCGAAGCGCCAGGCGGCCTGCGGCAAGGCGCCGCGCAAGGGCCGCAGCACCTGCAGTGCGGCCCAGCCGACCGCGGCGAATACGGCCATGCCGCCGAGGAAGCCTGCGGCGGTCAGCAAACCCAGTTGCAGGTTGCCTGCCTGCCAAAGCAGCAAGGCGGTAAATGCCCCCAGCCCGAGCAGATAGGTCGCCAGGGTCAGCGGCTTGGGCGCCTCCTGCTCGCGCCGGATCACACGGTTGTGCGGCACTTCGCGCAATTGCAGGATCGGCGGCATGGCAAAGCCGGTCAGCAGCAGCAGGCCAGTCGCCAGCCCCTGCAGCGCCGGTAGCCAGCCCGCCGGCGGCAGATCGCCCGCCACCAGCTTGCCCAACCATTCCAGCAACACGAAGTGCGCGCCGAAACCGGCCGCCACTCCCAGCGCGCTGCCGAGCAGGCCGACGATCAGGAACTCCGCCAGGAACAATGTTGTCACCTGCCCTTGCCGCATGCCCAGGCAGCGCAGCATGGCGCAGGTATCCACATGGCGCAGCATGAAACGACGCGCCGCCATGGCCACCGCCACCGCAGCCAGCATGGCCGTCAGCAGACCGACCAGGGAGAGGAATTGCTCGGCGCGCTCCAGGGTGGATTGCATTTCCGGACGGCCCGACTCCAGCGACTCCAGCCGCACACCCTTGACCGCATCGCGCGCCATCGCCTCCTTTAGCCAGCGCTGGTATGTATTGACCTGGCCGGGGGTCCCCGCCACCAGCAGGCGGTAAGTCACGCGGGAGCCGTCCTGCACCAGACGGGTCGCCGCCAGATCGGACAAGGGCAGCAGCACCCGCGGAGCAAAATTCATGAAGGCCGCGCCCCGATCGGGCTCCACCGCGATGACGCGGGCAATGGTGAAACGCTGCTCGCCCAGTTGCAGACTGTCGCCGACGGCAACCGCCAGTCCGCTCAGCAGGGCCGGATCGACCCAGACCGTGCCCGGCGCGGGGATATCCTCGGCCGGACTTGCCGGGCTGTCCGGCCCAGCCGCCACCGTGACCCGGCCGCGCAAGGGATAGCCGGGCGAAACCGCCTTGATCGAGGCCAGTTGCGAAACTGCCTGTGCGCCGGTGCCGGCCAGGGCCATGCTGGGAAAAGATACGGTATCGACGAGTGCGAGGCCGCGCCGTGCCGCTTCCTCGCGCCAGGCGGAAGCGACCGGCTGGTCGGCATTGATGACCAGGTCGCCGCCAAGCAATTGATGGGCATCGCGCTGCAAGCCTGCGCGCATGCGGTCGACGAAAAAGCCGACGGAAGACAGCGCAGCCACGGCGACGATCAGGGACAGCATCAAAAAACGCAATTCGCCGGCGCGCCAGTCGCGCGCCGTCATGCGCAATGCTTGCAGGAACATGGATCGACTTTCCGTAAAATGGGCGAGCTGCCTATTGTAATGAAAAGTCCGGATGCCCATGCGCCTGCTACTTTTCTTGCCGGCTACATGCTGGAGCCCTTGGTGGGGTCGATGTAGGTTTTTTCATGTTGCATCTGGCACGGCGCGCAACGCTCGGCGGCAGGCTGCACTTTCAGCCGTTCATACGGAATGTCGAAGCCGCATTCGATACATTCCCCATACTTGCCATTATCGATGCGCTCATAGGCATGCTGCACCGCCTTCAATTCACCGAGGTCGCGGCCCACTGCGGCATTGCCCAGATCGACGGAAAGGTCAGCGAAGGACGCGTCGCCCGCATCCGGCGCTTCGCTGGCAACGTCCGCATAATCATCTTGCTGGTTCACTTCACGCCGTATATCGTCGCGCAAGGCTTGCTCCCGCTCCTGCAGGATTTTTTTCAGTTCGGCGATCTGCCCGGTACTTAAGTCTGTCATGGCGCATTTCCCGAAATTAAGGTAACTCGAAGAATCCGGCGACGTGGCCGCTGCCATGCGGCGTGTTGCGATTGTGCGCTTGCCCACGCCAGGTTGTGCATGCGAGCGCGACTGTCATGTGACCTTGCGCAAGCACGGGTGTTCCTGACGCCATGCCCGCCCGTGCCTGCCGGTGCACGATTCTACCAAGGTGTTGGTGATAGCAGCCCGTGCGGATAAAATGAGAGACATTACCGCCCGAACCAGCAAGCCAACACCATGCCAGCAGTCAACATCATCATCAGCGAAACCGACCATAAAAAACTGCAGGAAGACTATGACAAGATGACGATTGCCTGGGTGCAGCAGGGCCGGCAATCGGCCCCGCCGCCTTTCGAACATTGGGCCGGCGAACGACTGATACGCGCCACCCCGGTCTCGGCAGATGAAATCGGGCAGATGCGCCTGTTTTCAGCGATCGAACAGCTGGTCACCAGCATGCACCTGCACGGCTTTTGCTTGGCGCATGTCGGCGGCCATGCAACGCCGCCGGAAAAATCCGCACTGGAACTGGCGCAGGCGCTGGCGCGACATTTCGAATTACCGGCCCACTATGTCAAGCGACTGCAGGATGTTTTCTGCTATTATCAGAAAAGCGCAGCCAGCCTGGTCGATGGCAATGTCGGCAATGCCTTGCTGCATTCTGCTGCTGCCATCGAACGCGTGTATGACGACTTGCTGGACCGCACCACCAAGGCGCTCGACCACCTGGACACGGAACGGGCGATCGGCCGCATCGAGGGCGCCATTGCGCTGCTGGTCAGCCTGGAAGTAATGGGGCGCGAGAGCGCGATGGAAAAGACCCAGGCCTTCAAATCGTCGGCACGCACCCTGAAAAAATCATGATACGTGCCTAGTGCCGGGGTTTTTCTTGCAGATCCGGTGCGCGCGCCAGTTGCACCAGCAGGGCGCCCTGCACCATCGACAAGGCAACGTTGCTGCCGAACTGAAATCCGCGCATGGCGGCGGCATCCATCAAATCGAGCACCTGGTCGCGGCTAAGGTATTCGCACTCATCGAGCATCGGGAAGGCATCCCGGTTTTTCCGGCTGATTTCGCTAACGATTTCGTCTGAGGTCATTTTTAACTCCAATCCAGCGAAATGGTTCAAGCTGCCGATAGGAGTTTTAACGATACCAATTGTTCCCCCAAGATTAATTGTCGGGGGTCATATTTCAAGCGTATTAATGCGGGTTTTTAATGCGGCAGGTTTTTAATGCGGCGGATTTTTAATGCGGCACAGGCTTTAAGGCCCAGGCTTCAGCAATTCCATGATTGCCGACAACTCGGCGCGCAGGGCAGCCGGGCTGGCAATGGCCAGTGCGACGGCAGGTGCCCCGCCACTGCTGCCGCGTGCATCCGCCAATGCTGAATTTTCCAGCCTGTTCCTGGCACCGCTGATGGTAAAGCCCTGTTCGTAGAGCAATTCACGGATGCGGCGGATCAGCAGCACTTCGTGGTGCTGATAATAACGGCGGTTGCCGCGTCGCTTGACCGGCTTCAACTGGGTAAATTCCTGCTCCCAATAGCGCAACACATGCGGCTTGACCCCGCACAATTCACTCACCTCGCCGATCGTGAAGTAACGCTTGGCGGGAATCGGCGGCAATGCCGTCGCCTCGGGCTTAAGGATGGCGCGATCGTTCATGCACTAACTCAGGAAATGCTGGCAAGCGGCTGGCGGCTGGCGACTTCTACCATGCCTTTCAGTTTTTGGCTGGCATGGAATGTCACTACGCGGCGCGCGGTAATGGGAATTTCCTCGCCGGTCTTGGGATTGCGACCAGGCCGTTGCGGTTTGTCGCGCAACTGGAAATTGCCGAAGCCGGACAACTTGACCGATTCGCCCCGCTCCAGCGCATTGCGGATTTCATCGAAAAAGGTCTCCACCATATCCTTGGCTTCGCGCTTGTTCAGACCGACCTGCTCGAACAGCAGTTCGGCCAGTTCAGCCTTGGTCAGGGTTGGCAATTCTTTTTCCGCCTGCGAACGCGCCCGTGCCTCGAGCATGGCCCGGTTCAGGTCGGCAGTCAGAATCGATTGAAATTCGGCTGAAGTCACGTCATTCATGCTAAAACTCCCCCTCCTGCATCAGGTACGCAATTTTGCATCATGCTTTTTCGTGACGGCTGCCAGCAAAGCAGCGATGGCCGCCTCCACCTTGTCATCCTGCAGGGTTGTTTGAGTATCTTGCAAGGTGAAACGGAAAGCAAGGCTTTTTTCGTTGTTTTCCAGTCCTTTACCGCGATATTCATCAAATAAAACAATGGCTTGCAAAATGCTGCATTGCGAGTTTGATGCCTTTTCAGCAAACAAGGTATCGAGCAGTTCCTGTGCCGCCAGCGCTTGCGGCACTACCAGCGCCAAATCGCGCGTCACAGCCGGGAATTTCGAAATTTCCTGGTAGGCGGGCACTTGACGCGCTTGCAAAGCAGCCGCATCGACTTCAAATACCACAGGGGCCAGCGGCAAAGCATATTTTTGCTGCCAGCGCGGATGCAGTTCGCCGACAACACCAATTTCCTTACCCTCAAGAAAGACCTGCGCCGAGCGGCCCGGATGCAGCGCCGGGTGTTCGGCCTTGACGAAACGCAGCTGCTGCGGTGCGAACAAGACTTCCAGGTCCGCCTTCACATCGAAGAAATCGATATTGCGCGATGGCTGTCCCCACTGCTCCTCGACCACCGGGCCATACGCCAGCGCGGCGACCCGCTTGGGCTGATCGAAACCGGCCACAGTCAGTGCGCCATCCTGGGCGGCGGGATTGCGCAGGAAGACCGCACCGGTTTCGAACACGCGCACGCGGCTGAGCTTGCGGTTCAGGTTGTAGCGCACATTGGCGACCAGGCTCGCCACCAGCGAAGAGCGCATCACGCTCATCTGACTGGCGATCGGGTTCAAGAGGCGGATCGGGTTCGTATTGCCGCTGAAATCGGCTTCCCAGGCTTCCTCGACAAAACTGTAATTGACCACTTCCTGGTAATCGAGGTCAGCCAGCAGACGCCGCACGGTAAACAGCGAGCGGCTGTTTTCCGGCGGAATGCGCATTTCGTTCGCTGCCACCGGCGGCAGCGCCGGAATATTCTCGAAACCGTAGACACGCGCGATTTCCTCGATCAAGTCTTCCTCGATCTCGATATCGAAGCGGTAGGAAGGCGGCGTGACATCGAAACCGTCGCCCTGGGCGACAAATTCGAGGCCGAGGCGGGTGAAGATATCGGCGATCTGCCCGGACGACAGCGGCACACCGATCACTTTCACGGCGCGCGCGGTACGCACATGCACCGGCGCGCGCACCGGCAGATTCAGGATCTGGTCATCCACCGGCCCGACCAGGGTCTGGTCCTTCTGGCCGCAGATTTCCACGATCAGTGCGGTGATGCGCTCCAGATGCGCGACGGTAGTGGCAAAATCGACGCCGCGCTCGAAACGGTGCGCCGCATCGGTTGAAAAATTGTAGCGGCGGGCACGCCCCTGGATGGCGTTCGGCCACCAGAAAGCGGCTTCGACGTAAATGTTTTGCGTCTCCAGCGTGACAGCGGTATCGTCGCCGCCCATGATGCCGGCCAGCGATTCGATGCCGCGATCGGCAGCGATGACGCCGACCCAGTCATCCACCTCGACCGTATTGCCGTTCAGGAGTTTGAGCGATTCGCCCTTGCGGCCCCAGCGCACATCCAGGCCGCCATCGATCTTGTCGAGGTCGAACACATGGGTCGGACGGCCCAGTTCCAGCATCACATAGTTGGAGATATCCACCAGTGCCGAGATTGGGCGCTGGCCGCTGCGCTCCAGGCGCCGCTTCATCCATTCCGGCGTCGCCGCCCTGGCATTGACACCACGGATCACGCGTCCTGAAAAGCGCCCGCACAGATCCGGCGCCGATACTTTCACCGCCAGCTTTTCAGCCGAATTGACCGCCACCGCAGTAAAGGTCGGCGCCTTCAGCGGCATACCGGTCAGGGCTGCGACTTCGCGCGCCACGCCCAGCACCGACAGGCAATCGGCCTTGTTCGGCGTCAGCTTGATGGTAAATTTGAGGTCGTTCAGCAGATAATAATCGCGGAAATTCTGGCCGACCGGCGCATCTTCCGGCAAATCCATCAGGCCGGCATTTTCTTCCGACAGGCGCAATTCGCGCGCCGAGCACAGCATGCCCTGCGACTCGACCCCGCGCAATTGACCGACCTTGATCTCGAAGGATTTGCCATCGTCGCCCGGCGGCAGCATGGCGCCGGCCATGGCGCACGCCACCTTCATGCCGGCGCGCACATTGGGCGCACCGCAGACGATGTTGAGCAGCGTGCCGGTGCCGGCATCGACCTGGCACACGTTCAGACGGTCGGCATTGGGATGCCTGGCGACTTCCAGCACCTTGGCCACGACCACGTTCGAGAAAGGCTGAGCGACCGGTTCGACTTCCTCGACCTCGAGGCCCGACATCGTCAGCAAATGCGCCAGCTCATCCGAAGTCATCTTCGGATCGACCATCGTACGCAGCCATTTTTCGGAAAATTGCATAATTCAGCCTTCAGATATTCTAAACAATTGCGCGATCAATTGAACTGCTTCAGGAAGCGCAAATCGCCCTCGTAAAACAGGCGCAAATCGTTGATGCCGTAGCGCAGCATGGTCAGGCGCTCCAGGCCGGAACCAAAGGCAAAGCCAAGGTATTTTTCCGGGTCCAGGCCATAATTGCGCACCACCGTCGGATGCACCTGGCCAGCGCCGGAAACTTCCAGCCAGCGCCCTTTCAACGGACCGCTGCCGAAGGCGATATCGATCTCGGCCGACGGTTCGGTGAAGGGAAAGTACGAGGGACGGAAGCGCACCTGCAAGTCGTCGGTCTCGAAGAAGGCCTTGACGAAATTGAGGTACACGCCCTTCAGGTCGGCAAAGCTGATGTCTTCGGCAATCCACAAGCCCTCGACCTGGTGGAACATCGGCGAATGGGTGGCATCGCTGTCGACGCGATAGGTACGGCCAGGCGCGATCACCTTGATCGGCGGCGTATGCGTACGTGCGTAGCGCACCTGCATCGGGCTGGTATGGGTGCGCAGCAGCAGCGGCTTGCCGGCGCCATCCTTTTCCTCGATGTAGAAAGTATCCTGCATCGAACGCGCCGGATGGTTTTCCGGGCTGTTCAAGGCGGTGAAATTATTCCAGTCGGTCTCGATCTCGGGGCCGTCGGCCACATCGAAGCCGATCGAAGCAAAGATTTCCTCGACGCGCTGCCAGGTGCGCATCACCGGGTGAATGCCGCCGACGCCACGGCCGCGACCCGGCATGCTGACGTCGATCGCTTCGGCGTTCAGGCGCGCTTCCAGCTGCGCATTGGCCAGCGCATCGCGGCGCGCTGTCAGCGCATTCTCGATCTGTTCCTTGGCGGCGTTGATGACGGCGCCCTGGGCCTTGCGCTCTTCCGGCGCCAGCTTGCCCAGGCCCTTCATCTGTTCGGTGATTTGCCCGGTCTTGCCGAGATATTTCGCCTTCGCGTTTTCCAGCGCGGCGGCATCCTGCGCGGCGGCGAAATCAGCCTGCGCCTGGATGACGAGTTGTTCTAGGGGATTCATGCTTTGCCAATTCAAAATAAAACGGGGCCAAGGTGTCGACCTTTGCCCCGCCTGTATTGCACGGCACCGAAGTGCCGCAAGCATTGCTTACGCAGCGATCTTGGCCTTCACCTGATTGACAATCGCGGCAAATGCCGGCTTGTCCATCACAGCCATGTCAGCCAGGACTTTACGGTCCAGCTCGATCGAAGCTTTCTTCAAGCCATTCATGAACACGCTGTAGGTCAGACCGTGCTGACGCGAAGCCGCGTTGATACGGGTGATCCACAGTGCGCGGAACACGCGCTTCTTGTTACGACGATCGCGGTAGGCATATTGGCCTGCGCGCATGACCGCCTGCTTGGCGATGCGGTAGACCGTGCTGCGGCGGCCGCGGTAACCCTTGGCGGCGTTGAGGACTTTCTTGTGACGGGCGCGTGCGGTAACCCCACGTTTAACTCTAGGCATAGTAGCTCCTTATGTGTGAGGTTAGGCGAACGGCATCATGCGCATGACGGATACGACGTCAGCAGCATGAACGTTGGTGATACCGCGCAATTGGCGCTTGTTTTTGGTGGTTTTCTTGGTCAGGATGTGACGCTTGAAAGCGTGACCACATTTGACAGTTCCACCCGGGCGCACGCGAAAACGCTTCTTCGCGCTGCTCTTGGTCTTCATTTTTGCCATGACAATGTCTGTCCTTGAGGGACAGCTCCATTTTTTAGATGATTGCAGGTGGCAACACTTCGTTGCACTTGGATGCCTGCTTTCACTTATTTTGCAGTGGCATCGAGGCCGCTGCAGTTTGTGTGTCTCGTCCATTACTGGGCGGGGCACGCAATTTTTTATAGTGTTGGGGACAGAGTAACTCGGCACGCTGCGGCGCCTCGCAAACTCTTTCCCCAATCTACTTAATTAGTCGGGGACAGAGTAGCTCGCCGCGCTTCGGCGGCTTACAAACTCTGTCCCCGATTTATTACTTTTTCTTCTTCGGCGCCAGAACCATAATCATCTGGCGGCCTTCCATCTTCGGAAACTGCTCGACCTGGGCATACGGCTCCAAGTCGGCTTTCAAACGCTCCAGCATACGCATGCCAATATCCTGATGCGCCATTTCGCGACCGCGATAACGCAATGTGATCTTGGCCTTGTCACCGTCTTCATCAAGGAACCTGATCAGGTTACGCAGCTTGATGTTGTAGTCACCGTCATCGGTACCCGGCCGGAATTTCACTTCCTTGACCAGGACGATTTTTTGCTTGAGCTTGGCTTCGTGCGCTTTTTTCTGTTCCTGGTATTTGAACTTGCCGTAATCCATCAAGCGGCATACCGGCGGCTGCGCAGTCGGCGCAATTTCCACCAAGTCCACATTGGCTTCTTCGGCCAAGCGGAAAGCTTCGGCCAGACTGACGATGCCAAGGGCTTCGTTTTCAACACCAGACAAGCGCACCTCAGGTGCGGTGATTTCGCCATTGATGCGATGCGATTTATCCGTAGCTATTGCAGTTTCCTTTAAAAATCAAATAATTAAGCCGTGCTCCACGTCGAGGGGTCCCGATCAGACTTTGGTATCGACCTCGTTTTTCAGGCGTTCCACCAGCTGATCGACGGGCATGACACCCAGATCGACATTCCCTCGCGCACGCACGGCCACGGTGTTGGCATCCCGCTCCTTGTCGCCGATGACGACGATGTAAGGCAGCTTTTTAACAGAATGCTCGCGTATTTTATAGGTTATTTTCTCGTTACGCAAATCGAGCTGAACCCTAAACCCTTGTTTTTTCAGGTTTTGTGCGACGCTTTGCGCATAATCAGACTGCGCATCCGAAATGTTCAAGACGGCAACCTGCACCGGCGCCAGCCACAAAGGCAGCGCGCCGGCGTGATTTTCGATCAAAATGCCGATAAAACGCTCCAAAGAGCCAACAATTGCCCGATGCAGCATCACCGGCACCTTGCGGGTATTGTCGACATCGACATACTCCGCACCGAGGCGGCCCGGCATCGAGAAATCGACCTGCATGGTGCCAACCTGCCATGGGCGACCCAGCGAATCCTTCAGGTGGTATTCGATCTTCGGACCGTAAAAAGCGCCTTCACCCGGCAATTCCTCCCAGGTCACGCCGCAAGCCTTGAGCGCATTGCGCAGGGTATCTTCCGCACGATCCCAGACTTCGTCCGAGCCGATGCGGTTTTCCGGGCGCAAGGCGATCTTGATCGAAATACCGGAAAAGCCGAAATCGGCATACACCTGCATGGCCTGGGTATGGAAAGCCTGCACTTCTTCCAGGATCTGCTCTTCGGTGCAGAAAATATGGCCGTCATCCTGGGTAAAGCCGCGTACGCGCATGATGCCGTGCAGCGCGCCGGATGGCTCGTTGCGGTGGCACTGGCCGAATTCGCCATAACGCAGCGGCAGGTCGCGGTAGCTGCGCATGTCCGAGTTGTAAATCTGCACATGCCCAGGGCAATTCATCGGCTTCAACGCATAGTTGCGGTTTTCCGATTCGGTCACGAACATGTTTTCGCGATAGTTTTCCCAGTGGCCGGTCTTTTCCCACAGGCTGCGATCAAGGATTTGCGGCGCCTTGACTTCCTGATAACCATTTTGCTGGTACACGCTGCGCATGTATTGCTCGACCTGCTGCCACACGGTCCAGCCCTTCGGGTGCCAGAACACCAGGCCCGGGGCTTCTTCCTGGAAGTGAAACAGGTCCAGCGCCTTGCCCAGCTTGCGGTGATCGCGCTTCTCGGCTTCCTCCAGCATGTGCAAGTAGGCTTCCTGATCTTCCTTCTTGGCCCAGGCGGTACCATACACGCGCTGCAGCATCTCGTTCTTCGAGTCGCCGCGCCAGTAGGCACCAGCCAGCTTCATCAGCTTGAAGACCTTCAGCTTGCCGGTCGATGGCACGTGCGGACCGCGGCACAGGTCGGTGAACTTGCCCTCGGCATACAGCGACACATCCTGGTCGGCCGGGATCGATGCAATGATTTCCGCCTTATAGGCTTCGCCGATCGACTTGAAATAGGTCACCGCCTCGTCGCGCGGCAACACCGTGCGGGTAACCGGCTCGTCCTTCTTTGCCAGTTCCGCCATCTTCTTTTCGATCGCTAGCAAGTCGTCCGGGGTGAAAGGGCGCTTGTAGGAAAAATCGTAGTAAAAGCCGTTCTCGATCACCGGGCCGATGGTCACCTGGGCGTCCGGAAACAATTCCTTGACCGCGTAAGCCAGCAAGTGCGCGGTCGAATGGCGGATCACTTCCAGGCCATCGGCATCCTTGTCGGTGACGATGGCGAGATCGGCATCCTGCTCGATCAGGTAGGAAGTGTCGACCAGCTTGCCGTCGACCTTGCCGGCCAGCGCCGCCTTGGCAAGACCCGCGCCGATACTGGCGGCGACTTGCGCCACCGTGACCGGCGCATCGAATTGACGTTGTGAACCATCGGGAAGTCGGATTGCAACCATTTATTTTCTCCATGCGGCAGCAAGCTGCTTGCGGACTTAGAACTAAAACTGCGTGAAAAATGCGGGCAAAAAAAAACGCGGACCAGCCGCGTTCTTCATTCAAGCGATGAAAGACCCGACTAGCGTCGCTGCGTACCACTGATGCTAGTTCGCGGTGTCATAACCAGGTGCCTTTCTCGCTCTTACAGAATATGTTGTCGAAATTAAATTCCAGACTTGCTGGCGCAATTTTCGCCAAACGAGCATTCTAGGAGGATTTCCGGAGGATGTCCATTAATCATTCTTGACCACAATCGTCGGAAACTTGCTGGTCATATCCCTGGCCTTTTCTGCCACCTTGACCGCCACCTTGCGGGCGATCTGCCGGTAAATCTCCGCCACCGGCCCTTCCGGATCGGCCACCACGGTCGGCTTGCCCGAATCGGTCTGTTCGCGAATCGACATGGTCAGCGGCAGCGCGCCGAGAAAATCGACGCCGTATTCCCGGCACATCTTCTCGCCGCCGCCGGCGCCGAAGATCGCTTCGGCATGGCCACAGTTGGAACAGATGTGGGTACTCATGTTCTCGACCACGCCGAGGATGGGGATGTCCACCTTCTCGAACATCTTCAGGCCCTTGCGCGCATCCAGCAAGGCGATGTCCTGGGGCGTGGTGACGATCACGGCGCCAGTCACCGGCACTTTTTGCGACAGGGTCAGCTGGATGTCGCCGGTGCCTGGCGGCATGTCGATGATCAGGTAATCCAGTGCACGCCAGTTGGTCTGCTCCAGCAATTGCATCAGCGCCTGCACGACCATCGGGCCGCGCCAGACCATCGGCTGGTCGGGGTCGATCATGAAACCGATGGACGAGACTTGCACGCCATGGTTTTCCAGCGGCTCCATGGTCTTGCCGTCGAGGCTTTCGGGCCGGCCGGAAATGCCCATCATCATCGGCTGCGAAGGACCGTAAATGTCGGCGTCCAGCAAGCCGACCTTTGCCCCTTCGGCCGCCAGCGCCAGCGCCAGGTTGGCCGCCGTGGTGGATTTGCCGACACCGCCCTTGCCGGACGCCACCGCGATGATGTTTTTCACATTCGACAGCAGCTTGACGCCGCGCTGCACCGCGTGCGAAAGGATATTGGCGTAGACATTGACCGTGACCCTGCCAACGCCCGGGATCCCCCTGACGGCGCCAAGGGCGGCGTCGTGCAGCAGCGCGATCTGGCTATTGGCCGGGTAGCCGAGCTCGACGTCCAGGCTGACGTCGGCGCCGCTGACCTGAATGTTCTTTGCGGATTTGCCGGAAACCAGATCCTTGCCGGTATTCGGGTCCATCACAGCGGCCAAAGCCACCTTCACTGCATCAACTGAAATACTCATTATTTCTCCGGATTCTTCACTAAGTTGCAAGTCTAAACCAAATGCCGGTGCCGGGCTGCCAGGCAAGTCAAGGCGACATCGCGGTGCGTTCGTGCGGCTTCATGACAGTTTGAAGGCGCATTTCCAGCGAAATTGCCGCTTGCGCTGCTAAAATGACTGTTTTATTTCAGAAAACCCCGCAACACGTATGAGTACCCCACAGCCCCGCAAGCTTTTCGTCACCACCGCCCTGCCCTACGCCAATGGCGCTTTCCACATCGGCCACATCATGGAATACATCCAGGCCGACATCTGGGTGCGGTTCCAGCGAATGCAGGGCAACGAAGTGCATTTCGTCGGCGCCGACGATGCGCATGGCACGCCGATCATGATCGCCGCGGAAAAGGCCGGCATCACGCCGCAGGAATTCGTCGCGAACATCGCCGCCGGCCGGCCGCAATACCTGAACGGTTTCCATATCTCCTTCGACAACTGGCATTCCACCGATTCGCCGGAAAACACCGAGCTGTCGCAAGCTATTTACCTGAAGCTGAAAGAAGCCGGCCTGATCGTCACCAAGGTGGTCGAGCGCTTTTTCGACCCGGTCAAGGGCATGTTCCTGGCCGACCGCAACATCAAGGGCGAATGCCCGAAGTGCTCTGCCCGTGACCAGTACGGCGACAATTGCGAAGTCTGCGGCGCCGCCTACGAGCCGACCGAGCTGAAGAACCCGTATTCGGCGCTGACCGGCGCCACGCCCGTGATGAAGCCTTCGGAACAATATTTCTTCAAGCTGTCCGATGAACGCTGCTTCGCCTTCCTGCAGGAATGGCTCAATTCGCCGGGCCGCCTGCAGTCGGAAATGGTCAACAAGGTCAGCGAATGGCTGGGCAATGACGGCAAGGACCTGGCGGACTGGGATATCTCGCGCGATGCGCCCTATTTCGGCATCCCCATCCCCGATGCGCCGGGCAAGTTTTTCTATGTCTGGCTGGATGCGCCGGTGGGCTACCTGGCCAGCCTGAAAAACTATTGCAGCAAGAAAGGCCTCGATTACCAGGCGCTGCTGAACGACCCGGCCACCGAGCAGGTGCATTTCATCGGCAAGGATATCGTCTCCTTCCATCTGCTGTTCTGGCCAACCATGCTGAAATTTTCGGGCCATCCCGTCATCGACAAGCTGAAAGTCAATGTGCACGGCCACATGACGGTTGGCGGCGAAAAGATGAGCAAGTCGCGCGGCACCGGCATTTCGCCGCTGCGCTACCTCGACCTGAAGATGGATCCGGAATGGCTGCGCTACTACATCGCCGTCAAGCTCAATGCCAAGGTCGAGGATATCGACTTCAACCCGGAAGATTTCATCGCCAAGGTGAATGCCGACCTGATCGGCAAGTACGTCAACATTGCCAGCCGCGCCGCCGGCTTCATCAGCAAGCGCTTCGATGGCAAGCTGAGCAATCCGGTTACGGCCGGCACCAGCGGCAACCGCTTCTGGGAATCGTTGAAAAACGGCGAGGAAGCGGCGATCCGCGATGCCTTCGAGACGCGCGAATATGGCAAGGCGATCCGCCACATCATGGCGCTGGCCGATGAAGTCAACCAGTACGTCGATGCGAAAAAGCCATGGGAACTGGCCAAGGACCCGGCCAACGGCCAGGCCTTGCAGGATGTCTGCAGCGACCTGCTGCTGGCCTTCCATCGCCTCTCCGTGTTCCTGGCGCCGGTGCTGCCGGAAGTTGCGCGCAAGGTAGCGGCGCTGTTCGGCATCGGACGCGATCTGACCTGGGCCGACCTGCACACCTGGCCGACTTCGATCGGCACCTTCGAACATTTGATGACGCGGGTGGATCCGAAAATGCTGGAAAGCCTGTTCGACAAGCCGGAATCAGCGCCTGCCGCGGCCAATGCCGCCACCGCCGCAACATCGGCGGCAACGCCTGCCGCCTCGGCTGCCGACAGCGCAGTCAGCGGCATCGAACCGCTCGCCCCTGAAATCAAGATCGACGACTTTGCCAAAATCGACTTGCGCATCGCCAAAATCGTCAATTGCGAACAGGTCGAAGGCTCCGACAAGCTGCTGCGCCTGACGCTGGATGCGGGCGAAGGCCGCCTGCGCAACGTTTTCTCCGGTATCAAGTCGGCCTACCAGCCGGAAGACCTGATCGGCAAGCTGACCGTCATGGTCGCCAACCTGGCGCCGCGCAAGATGAAGTTCGGCATCTCCGAAGGCATGGTGCTGGCGGCGTCAAGCGCCGACGAAAAAGCCAATCCCGGCATTTACGTGCTGAACCCCTGGCCCGGCGCCGAGCCAGGCATGCGGGTTCGATAAGCTGCATGCCTGCCGACGCCATGGACCTGATCATCCGCGAAGCCAGCTTCGACGACGCCCAGTTGCTGGCCGACCTGACCCGCGCCGCCTGGGCCGGCAAAGTAGCGGTGACATCCAGCGGTCACCGCGAAACTGCAGTGCAGGTCCTGCAGCACCTGCAGCAAGGCGGCGGCCTGATCCTGCTGGTCGATGGCGCGCCGGTCGGTTCGGTGCGCTGGCTGCCGCTGGATAGCGAATCCGATGTCTGGGATATCGTGCGCATGGGTATTTTGCCTGGCCACCGCGGTCGCAACCTCTCGCAACACCTGCTCGAATCGGTGACCCACGTGGCGCAGGAAGCCAATGTGCGCGAATTGCGGCTGGCGGTGCACAATGACCAGCCGCACCTGATGGACCTCTACGCCGCCTACGGTTTCGAGCTGGCGCCCGAGCTGGAATACTCCCACGCCAACCCGCTCGAGCAGCCGCCGATGGTGATGCGCCGCGTGCTGCAAGACAATTAGGCGCGGTCGCCATGCGCAGGACAACGGCATGCAATACCTGAACCTGTCCTTCCGCCCGCGCATCGTCGATGCTCTCAAAGGCTACGACCGCGCCCGCTTCTTCAATGACCTGATGGCCGGCCTGACAGTCGGCGTGGTGGCGTTGCCGCTGGCAATGGCATTTGCGATCGCGTCCGGCGCCAAACCGGAAGCCGGCATCTTCGCCGCGATCATCGGCGGCTTCCTGGTTTCCGCGCTGGGCGGCTCGCGCGTACAGATCGGCGGGCCGGCCGGCGCCTTCATCGTGGTGATCTACGCCATCATCGAAAAGTACGGCCTGGCCAACCTGTTCATTTGCACCATCCTGGCAGGCATGATGCTGTGCCTGATGGGCATGCTGCGCCTTGGCGCCGTAATCCGCTACATCCCGGTGCCGATCGTGATCGGCTTCACCAATGGCATCGCGGTCCTGATCGCGCTGTCGCAGCTAAAGGATTTTTTCGGGCTGGAGATTGCGCGCATGCCGGGCGATTTTTTCGCCCAGTTGCAATTGCTGTATGCGCAGGCGCATACAGCCAATCCGCTGGCGGTCCTGGTCGCTGCGCTGTCGCTGCTGCTACTGTTCCTCTGGCCCAAGGCCTACCTCGGGCCGAAGAATGACGGTCGGCCGGTATCGCCGGCTGCGCGCGCCTGGCGTTTCATCACCGCGATCCCCGGGCCGGTACTGGTGCTGGTGCTGGCAACCACCGCTGTCAGCCTGCCTGGCTTGCCAATCGAGACCATCGGCAGCCGTTTCGGCGGCATCCCGCAGGGCATTCCGGAATTCCGCCTGCCCGCCTTCAGCTGGGACCTGGTGCGCCAACTGTTCGCGCCGACCCTGACCATCGCCCTGCTGGGTGCGGTCGAGTCGCTCCTGTGCGCCCGCGTGGCCGACAACCTGATCCAGGAACGCCACGACCCCAACCAGGAACTGCTGGCGCAGGGCATCGCCAACATCGTCGTGCCCTTCTTCGGCGCCCTGCCGGTCACCGGCACCATGGCGCGCACCATTACCAACATCCGTGCCGGCGCCACCAGCCCGGTGGCCGGCATCGTCCATGCACTCACCCTGGCGGCGATCGTGCTGGTCGCCGCGCCGCTGGCGAAGGACATCCCGCTGGCGGCGCTGGCGGCGATCCTGCTGCATGTCGCCTTCAACATGGGGGAATGGCACGAGTTCCGCCGGATGCGGCACTTTTCCCATAACTACCGCATCCTGGTGCTGGCCACCTTTCTGCTGACGGTGACGGTGGACCTCTCCACGGCGGTCGAAGTCGGCCTGGTGCTGGCCTGCCTGTTCTTCATTTACCGCATCTCCAGCCTGACCGACATCCAGCCGATCACCGCCACGCCGGCAGGTCCGTTGCCGCCAGGCGTGACCGTCCATGCTCTGTACGGCTCGCTATTCTTCGGCGCGGTAGGCAAACTGGATGGCTTGGTCGAGCCGCAAGCGATCCCGGCGCGCGCCATGATCCTGGAAATGCACAAGTTGATCAGCCTGGACACCACCGGGCTGGATGGCCTGGAAACCATCCACAAGGCGCTGCATCGCTCCGGCAGCCGGTTGATCCTGTGCGGCATCAATCCGCAACCGCGCAGCCTGATGGAGCGCACCGGCTTCGTCGGCCGCATCGGCGAGGAAAATTGCGTGGTCGATTTGCCGGCCGCGCTGGCGCGCCTGCAGGCGCCAACCGTCTGAGGCCGGAAATTTGCCGTTACAAGCGAAACTGGCGGTCAGACAAGGTAAAATAGCCGATCATCCCATTCAGTTGCCAAATCCTCATGAAACTGTCGAAGCAATATTCGAAATACGAGTCTGAAATCACCCGCTTCATCAAGGAACTCAAGCAAAAGAACCCGAAGCTGGAAGAACAGCAGCGCGCCGGCCGCTCCCTGCTATGGGACAAGGCGCCGATCGACCTGGATGCGCGCGATCGTGCCGAGCAATCGCGGGTCAATCAACAGCCCTACGTGTACCAGAACAAGGGGTAAGCGGTGAGCCGGCAGCACATTGCCGAGCCGACGGGTGATGCGCTTGAACTGGCGGTCGCCGGCCAGGCCGACTCGACGCCGGACGTGATCGATGGCGTAGGTTTTGCCAGGCTGTACGGCGAGCCGCTGTTCCAGCTGCCGACCGACCTATACATCCCGCCGGATGCGCTGGAAGTCTTCCTGGAAGCCTTCGAGGGTCCGCTGGACCTGCTGCTGTACCTGATCCGCAAGCAGAATTTCAACATCCTCGACATCCCGATGGCGCAAGTCACGCGCCAGTACCTGGAGTATGTCGACCAGATCCGTGTCCATAATCTCGAACTGGCGGCCGAATACCTGCTGATGGCGGCCATGCTCATCGAGATCAAGTCGCGCATGCTACTGCCGGCAAAGCAGGCCGAAGCCGGCGAAGAGGCCCAGGATCCGCGCGCCGAGCTGGTGCGCCGCCTGCTCGAATACGAACAGATGAAACTGGCCGCGTTCGAGCTCAATGCCCTGCCGCAGCTCGGGCGCGATTTCGTGCGCACCCAGATCTATATCGAACAAAGCATCGTCACGCGCTGGCCGGAAGTCCATGTGGCCGACCTGCAGGCGGCCTGGGCCGACGTATTCAAGCGCGCCAGGCTGATCCAGCACCACAAGATCAGCCGCGAGGAACTGTCGGTGCGCGAGCACATGACCGGCATCCTGCGCCGTCTGCAATCGGCGAAGTTCGTTGAATTCGCCGACCTGTTCGACCCGTCCAGGGGTGCCCCTGTGCTGGTGGTAAATTTTATCGCCCTGCTCGAACTGGCCAAGGAAACCCTGATCGAAATCACCCAGGCCGAAGCGTTCGCACCGATCTACGTGCGCCTGGCCTATTCGCCCACCTGATTGAAATTCCATGAAAATCGTCTCGTCCATCGAAGAACTGCGCGACCAGCTGCGCGGCCAGTTACGTACCGCCTTCGTGCCCACCATGGGCAACCTGCATGAAGGCCATCTGTCGCTCATGCGCCTGGCCCGCAAGCATGGCGACCCGGTGGTCGCCTCGATCTTCGTCAACCGCCTGCAGTTCGCACCGGGCGAAGACTTCGAAAAATACCCGCGCACCTTCCATGCCGATGTCGAAAAACTGGAAAAGGAAGGCGTATACGTGCTGTTTGCCCCCACCGAAAAGGACATGTACCCGGAGCCGCAGGAATACCGGGTGCAGCCGCCCGATGGCCTGGGCAATATGCTGGAAGGCGAATTCCGTCCCGGCTTTTTCACCGGCGTCTCCACTATCGTGATGAAACTGTTTTCCTGCGTGCAGCCGAGGGTCGCCGTGTTCGGCAAGAAGGATTACCAGCAACTGATGATCGTGCGCAACATGGCGCGCCAGTTCGCCCTGCCCACCGAGATCATCGGCGCCGAGACTTACCGCGCCGAAGACGGCTTGGCCCTGTCTTCGCGCAACAGCTACCTGTCGGCAGATGAACGCGCCGAAGCGCCGGCGCTGTTCCAGACACTTAACCAGGTCGCAACGGAAATGCGTGCCGGTCACCAGGATATTTTCCTGCTCGAACAGCAAGCAATGGCCAGCCTGGCCGCGCGCAGCTGGAAGCCGGATTACGTTTCGATCCGCCGCCGCGTCGACCTGCAGCCGCCGGCCGCCGGCGACCTCGCGCAAGGCGAAGCGCTGGTGGTGCTGGCCGCCGCCAAGCTGGGCGCAACCCGCCTGATCGACAACCTGGAAATCTGAGCGGCTTGCAAGGTCCAGTGGAACTGCCGGCATGGCTACCCTGTTGCATACCGCAAACCGGCGGCAGAAGTGCCCATTAACGGCAACGGTCCTGCTGGCGGCGGTCCTGCTGGCGGCGGTCCTGCTGGCGGGCGGCCCGGCGTTGGCGAACGGTGCGCCCGGCGTCGTCGACGACGCCGGCCGCACGCTCGCCTTGAGCACACCCGCGCGCCGCATCGTCAGCCTGGCGCCGCATGCCACTGAACTGCTGTACGCTGCCGGCGCCGGCGAGCAGGTGGTTGGCGTCAGCGAATTCAGCGACTATCCGCAAAAAGCCAGGCAGGTTCCGCGCATCGGCGGCGGCGGCGCACTCGATCTCGAACGCATCGTCGCCTTGAAACCCGACCTGGTGGTGGCCTGGCGCAGCGGCAATTCCGCCGTCCAGATCGCCCGCCTGAAAAACCTCGGCATCCCCATATTCGAGAGCGAACCGCGCGACTTTGCCGCCATCGCCAGCAATATCGAACGGCTGGCGCAACTGGCCGGCACCGAAACCGCCGGCCATGCAGCCGCGAGCGCATTCCGTGCGCGCCTGGATCTTCTTTCCACCAGATTCGCCGGGCGCGCTCCGGTGCGCGTGTTTTACCAGGTCTGGGACAAGCCGCTGATGACCTTGAATGGCCAGCACATGGTGTCAGCCGTGATGCGCCTGTGCGGTGGACGCAATATTTTCGACAGCCTGCCGCAACTGGCGCCCATGGTTGGCGTGGAAGCTGTGGTGCGCGCCGATCCGGAAGTGATCATGGGCGACAGCGCCGAACGGAATAACGCCCCCTCGGCATGGCGACGCTTTCCCAAAATGACAGCAGTAGAACGCGGCAACCTGTTCGTAATCGATCCTGACCTGTTGACACGCCCCGGGCCGCGCATCATCGATGGCGCCGAGCAAATGTGCCAACAACTGGAAACCGCGCGCAGCAAACGCCCTTAGCGTCCATCGCGCCCGGTCGCGCCTCCTAGCGCGCCACCCACTCCAGCACGCTCTGCCACTGCTCCTGGTCTTTTTCCACCCGTGACGGCGCGGCATCCCAGACGGTGGCGCCCTGCGCTGCCAGTTGCACGTAATTCTGCGTGTCGCGCAAGAAGCCCAGCACCGGCAAACCGAGGTTGTTGACGTAATGCGCCAACTGGTCGGCGGCGCGCGTGCGGCCATTCACGCGCATGCCGAGCACCCCCACCTGCAGCTTGTCCTTGCGGGCGATGAGCTTTTGCAGGAAAGCCTGGGTAGCAAGGATATCGAATATCGACGGCTGCAGTGGCACGATGACCTTGTCGGCGATACGCAACACCTCGTCGAAGCGCACGCCGTCAAAGCCGGCGGGGGTATCCAGCACCATGTGCGTGGTGCCCTGCGGCGGCCTGGCGACAAAGCCGGTACCGACTTCCCAGGCCGCAATCGGCGCCAGGTTGGGCGGACGCAGCGCCAGCCAGGAGCGCGAGGACTGCTGGACATCGACATCGCCCAGCATGACCTTGTGGCCGCGCGTGGCGAAATAGCCGGCGAGATTGATAGCGAAGGTACTTTTTCCAACGCCGCCCTTCGGATTGGCGATGACGAATACTGGCATGGCTTTCCTGGATGTCTTTTTTTGCAAGAATAACACGCAACACTCACAAAAATCAGCCCGTAAAACACCTGCTGCGTCGATACGACAGTGCCGCCTTGCCTTAAAATGACTGCATGCATATTCTCCCCATGAATGCTGCCGGACCCGCGGTCGAAGAGCAGCAGGATTCCCTGCAATCCTATTTCAAGTACGATATCTCTCCGGATGACGTCGAACAGGTCTACCGCCTGAAAAGCGCGCAGCCACTGCTACAAGCCTTCACCGCCCTGTTTCATGGCGGTTTCGACGGCGTGCTGGTGCGCCTGCTGGTCTTGCGCGAACTGGTAGCGGAAACCGGTTCGCCGGCGTTTACCCGCGCCGACATCAACCTGCGCCTGGCTTACCTGGAACCCGAACGCCTGGAAACCGTGCTCGCACGCCTGCGCGCGCACCACCTGCTGGCCTGGGATGCGAGCCATGGCCTGTACCGCGTCACACCCGGTGCGCGCAACATCCTGGCTGCCATCGATAGCCTGCTGCAGATGAACCAGGACAGCGACGACGCCGACATGGGCTTTTTGCTATCCCAGGTAGCGGGCGCACAAGCAGTCGGCGGCGTCACCGTCGAGCAGCTGCAGCACCTGCTGGGCCGGCTGGTCGGCTTGACGGAGGAATTTGCCGATGCGATTGCCTCCGGTTCGGAATTCCGCCTGCGCGCCGCGCAGGAAAAATGGAACACCGCCTGCGACTGGGTCGAAAAAGGTTCGGAAATTCTCCATTCCATCATCCAGGACGCCCGTGCCGACGCCGCCACCCATCGCGCCGCCCAGGCGATCGGCCGCGCGCAAAGCGCCTTGCTCAACATGCAAGGCATGTTCTCGCGCGCGCTCAACCAGATCGAGCGCCAGCGCGTGCATCTTGGCCAGTCCGGCCTGACGACCACCGACATCAAGACCTGGCTGATGCAGCATGAAGACCTGGCCGGACTCGCGCGCGCGGCGGTATCGCTGCCGGTCACGCCCATGTTCATCACCCCTTCCGAGATGATCGATGTGGCGGAGACCGAACTGCTGGCGGAAAAGAACAGCACGCCGGTCTTTGCCTTGCCCGCCGGCGAAAGCGCCCAAATCACTGCCAGCGAAGTGGCGACACTTCCAGTCGTACTGGACGACTGGCTGAGCCGACTGACCGCGTTTGCAACGGCAGCCGACGCATCCCCAAAGGTACACGAGACCCTGCTGCCCGCCACATTCGCGATCGCCTCCTACCGCGCCTCGCTGTTGCAGTTGTTGGGCGACGAGAGCGAAGCCGCGCTGCAGGGCGGCACCGCCACGATGGCACGCCTGCCGCTCGAATTCGCGCCGCAGGACGGCATGGTAAAACTGAAAGACCCGCACGTGGCGGCGATCTCGATCGCGACGCTCACGCAAAGGACCGAACCGGAAAAAAAGCATGACTGACGAAGCACAAATCCTGATTGCGCAACTGCTCACGCATCAGACCCTGGCGCGCGAGAACAAGCTGGTCAAGCGCGCGCTGACCGATGAGGCCTTCCGTCTCGAAGTCGACAAGCGCCTTGCCGCCTGCGGCATGAAATTTCTTGACAACGTCTACGCCGACAACGTCACGCTGGCCCTGGCGCGTGAGATCGAGCCGAAAATATTCGGCGCGCGCGAAGTCTGGCAAAACAACAACCTGGGCCTGGCGCGCGATGGCGTCGCCCTGCTGGTGGTGCTGTGGGCGATGATCATCCTGCCCAAGCGCGAACGCCAGGAAGCGCACCAGGCCGCGCTGGAAGACCAGGAAGACATGTTCGGCAAGGACAAGCCGCTACCGCGCGCCGAAGATGCCTCGATGGGTATTTCCTATCGTGCGCTGCTGGCGGATTTCGGCGACAAGCTGGGCAAAAAAACCCGTATGGACATGAACCTCGGCCAGCTTTCCAAGCTCGGCTTCGTCGAGCGGCGCGGCGACATGATCACGGAAGGTCCGCTGCTGGATTTGATGATGGATACCGATGCCCTGAAGGACCGGATCGTCAATGGCGCGCTGGCCGACATCTTCCATCTCGCGCGACCGAAGGATGCGGACGTAATTCCGTTCCCGCAGGTCGAAGCACAAAGCCAAGAATAATAAGGAAGTTCCATGTTTCACATCAAATCGCTGGAAATGGTCCACTGGGACTACTGGCAACGCGTCAAGAATATTCCGCTCGACGCCAAGATCATCACCATCGCCGGCCAGAACGGCTCGGGCAAGACCACCCTGCTGGACGCGCTGCGCACGCTGTTCGGCCTCGACTGTTCGATGGGCCGCTCCTACAAGCATTACGCGCGCCACGCCGGCCAGCAGATTTCCTGGCTGCGCGCCGTGGTCGACAACCGCGCCACCGGCCGTCAGCTGTCGAACCGGCCGTTTCGCGCCTCCGGCTTCTTCAGTGAAGACGAAGTCACGCTGTTCTGCCAGATCCAGAAAAACGGCGGCGACTGGAAACGCCAGTACCTGATGCGCCCGGGCGTCGTCGAGATCGAGGAAGTCCAGGACGCCACCGACTGGCTCGGTCTGGACGCCTACCGCAAGCGGCTGGCCAATGCCGGCCTGTCGCAGGCGATGGCGAAGGTGCTGGCCCTGGAGCAAGGCGAAACCGACAAGCTGTGCGAATACGCGCCGCGCCAGTTGCTCGATCTGGTGTTCCAGGTGTTCGGCGACAAGGAAGTGCTGGACGCTTACGACGAAGCCAAGCGACACCAGCGCGATACTGAAATGGAGTTGCAGCGCTTCGAGGCGGAGCTGGAATCGGCGCAGACCAACCAGGAGCGCCTGCGCCTGCGCGCGGCCAACTTCCATCAATGGGAAGGCCTGCTGAAGGAACAGCGCGACCTGCAGGAAGAAATCCTGCCGACGCTGCAATATCACGAGATCCGCGAAAAGGCGGCAATGACCAGCGCCACGCTACGCGAAGCGCGTGCATCGCTGTCGTCGCAGGATGGACAACTGTCCGACAAGCGCGCCGATGTCGCGCAACGCGCCGCCGCCCTCACCGCTGCGCATCAGCATGAAACGGCGCTGGAAGAAGAAAAATCGGTTCTGGAGAAGCAGCTGGGCGAGCTCAACGGCAAGTTGAAGCCGCTGGAAAGCCTGCTCGAGCAAAAGACGCGCCTGCAGAAGCTGGCCGCCGACGCCGGCGCCGACATCGCCGATGTCGCGGCAGAGCTGGAGCGGAAGGAAGCCGACTACATGCGCCTGCGCCGGGAGCGCGACGAACTGGCGGCGCGCATCGCCGCTGACCGCATGGCGATCGCGGCGCTGGAAAGCAAGTCCGCCCTGCCCGACCCGGAGAACGTCCGCTCGATGCGCCGCGCCCTGGCCGACGCCAAGCTCGACCACGTGATGTTGCCTGACATAGTGGAAGTGACCGACGCGCGCTGGCAGGGCGCGGTCGAAGGCGTCCTGCGCGGCTACACCTCGGTCGTGCTGCTGGCGCGCGCCGGCGACACGGCTGCCGCCTACCGCATCGCCGAGCAGGAACGCTACGGCCACTTCATCGTCGCCGACCGCATCAAGGCGCCGGATGTGAAAGACAAGAGCCTGCTGTCGGCCGTGCGCTTCACGGCGCCGGCGCCCGGCTGGCTGATCGATCAGCTGGCGCGCATCACGCGCGTCGATTCGGTCGAGGCCGGCGCCAAATTGTCGAACAGCGATGAATGGATCACGCCCGAGGCCTACCACTGCGAGCGGCGCGGCGGACGCTCGCTGTTCGTCGAGGCGTCACGCTACCGTTTCGGCGATGCCGGCCGCCTGCAGCGCCTCGCCGCCCTGCAGGCAAGCCTGCCAAAGCTGGAAGCGCAGGAAGACCAGTTGACGCTGAAAATCAGCAAGCTGGCGGGCGAAGTCAGTGGCTTGAAAGCGCGCATTGCCGGCGTCGATGCAGCCAAGGAACTGGTCGCGCGCCAGGCCGAGTTTGATGAAGCCGTGCATGGCGCCGCCCCGCTGAAGGCGGCGCGCACCGAAGTCGGCAGCCGCCTCGGCGAATTGTTCCCATTGACCAAGAAGGCCACCGAGGAACGCACGCTGGCCGACAACCACTGGCAGAACGCCAGGCGCGCGCTGGCCGACGCCGAATCGTATCAGCGCGTATCGAACAAGCGCTATCAGGAAGAACGCAGCGCGCATGCGGCCAGGCTGGCTGAACTGCGCAAGACCTGGCGCCACCTGCCGCACGCCTGGCGCCGCCCGGCGCGTCGGCTGGCGCTGGTCGAGGAACACCAGAACGCGCACCAGGTCGAACTGCGCATGAAGCACCTTGCCGTTGACCTTGCGCGCGATGACTGGGAAACCGATTCCACCGTGGTCGACCAGCATGTGCGCCTGTCCAACCTGCTGCAAGGACGCCAGGCCGAGACCGATGAGCGCCGCTACCAGAACAACCGGGCGATCGAGGCCACCACCAATGCGCGCGGCGCCTATATCGAACGCCTGCGCTACACTGTCAAGACCTACAGTCGCAACATCAAGGAGCTGGGCGAGCTGGCCGGCATCGAAGTGCATACCGATACGGTGCGCCTGGAAAACGACGACGTGCAATTGGCGCAGGCCGGCCTGCACGTGCGCTTCAAGTTCGACGGCAAGGGCGCCATCGGCATGAACGACGGCGAGGCATCGGGCGGCCAGCAGGTGATGAAGTCGCTGATCCTGCTGATCGGCCTGCTGAAGTCCGACGATGGCTCGGGCGGCTTCGTGTTCATCGACGAACCCTTCGCCCACCTGGATATCCGCAACATCCAGCTGGTCGGCGAGTTTCTGAAGAATACCGATGCGCAGTACCTGATGACCACGCCGCTGACGCACAACACCGACGTGTATGACCCGTCAGAGCTGACGCTCATCACCAGCAAGAAGAAAAAGGATGTGCACTGGGCGCAGCCGATTTTCGTGCTGCAGCGGCGCAAGGAGACACAGGCTGCCTGAGAACATGCGGATCGAAGACTTAGCGCCGTGCTGGCATAAATCAGCGCGATCAATCCTGGACACTTTATTTCATGGTCCAGCCACCATCCACCAACATGCTGGTTCCTGTGACCATGCCGCTGATTGGCGCGGCCAGATAAGCGACCGCTGCAGACACTTCGTCAACAGTGGCCATGCGCCCTAAGGGAATATTTTCCTGCACATACCGATTAAATTCAGGATCTTCGAGGAAAGGCTTTGTCATTGGCGTCAACACAAATGTCGGCGCAACGGTGTTGACGCGGATCTGGTGTGTTGCCAGCTCCAGCGCCATGGCCTTGCTCATCCCTTCCATCGCGAATTTTGTCGAACAGTAGACCGTTCTATCACGTAAAGCCACATGGCCGGACTGTGATGACATCATGATGATCGATCCTGTGGACTGCGTTGCGATCATTCGCCTTGCCACGGTTTGAGCGCAGAAATAGTTCACCTTGACGTTCAGGTTGAAAATCTGGTCAAAGGTCGCTTCATCGACGTCTACAAATGGCTGTGGCTTGTTCATGCCGGCATTGTTGACGAGGATATGAACTGCGGGCAAGGCATCGACCCGCTGCCGAAATTCTTCGGCATTATTCAAGTCCATTGCCCAGAAATCGGCAGCGCCGCCGGCATTCCGGATGTCCATGCAAAGCGTTTCCAGATCGCTTGCATTGCGGGCGACAAGAATGACGTGAGCGCCCAGTGAAGCCAGCATGCGTGCACAGCCCTCGCCAATGCCGCGTGAGGCGCCGGTCACGATCGCTGTCAGGCCTGGTAATTGAAGCGGATTTGCAGAATCGATCGCCGGGCTCATCATGCTGGACATTGTTATTTCTCCTTCTTGTTTCGCATTGCAGCGAGGGTCATCAATTGACGATCACGCCAGGCGCGGCGTTCGTTGAGTTGGTCTTGTCCGAGAATCGTGCGACGCTGCGCCTCTACCTCGGCAATCAGCTCGTCAGGCCACGGCTGTTCATGCGTGCGCGAATGTGCGATTTCCTGAAACAAGCGACCAAAACGGCGTGCATAATCGGCCACACCTTGTGGTGCATTCAGATCAATCGTTTCAAACGGCCCCATAAACGACCAGCGCAATCCCAAGCCGTCCCGGATTGTCTTGTCAATATCTTCGCAAGTTGCAACGCCCTCTTCCACTAATGCCCATGCCTCGCGCAACAGGACGGCTTGCAACCGGTTCAAGACAAAGCCCTGAGTTTCGCGGCGCACATGCACCACGCTTTGGCCGACGGATTGCATCAGCGCGTCCGTAAAGGCAACCGCCTCAGACAGCGTGGCCGGCGAAGGCACGATTTCCACGACAGGGACCAGATAAGGCGGGTTGACGGGATGAGCAATCAGGGTGCGGCCCGCCAGTTTGAGACCTTGCGTAAATGCCGAGGCCGGAATGCCCGAAGTTGAACTGCCGATCACGGTATTCTCTGAGGTCAGTTCCTCCAGCTCTTCCATGAGTCGCCGTTTGACTTCCACTTTTTCGAGAATGGATTCTTGAAGATACGCCGCATCGGTGACCGCTTCCTGCAATGTTTCTACTGCAGTCATGCGCGCCATCACGCCATCGATATTATCAATGAGCTCGAATGCATGCAGATCTTCCAGCTGACTCCGTATCAGCGACAGCGACGATACTGCGGCGTTGGGCGCCGCATCGAAGATCTTTACCTCCAGCCCGGCCCTTGCAAATACGATCGCCCAGCCTGCGCCAACCAGCCCGGCGCCAATGATCCCGATGTGCCGTCCATTTACAAGCTTATTCGCTTTTTGTGACATATTCTGCCTCCTTGTTAAAATGGTGCGACAAGCCCTGCCGCACCATTTTTTCTCGAACAGCTTAGCTTATTCGGCCGCACCGCCGTAAGGAACATCCTTGTGCCCGTAGCGGCGGACGCGGATATTGGCTTGCTCGCCGTGGCCGGCGAAGCCTTCCAGAGCGCACAGCCTGGAGCAATACTCGCCAATCATGGCAGATGCTTCATCGGTGAGCACCTTTTGATAGGTGCAAGTCTTCAGGAATTTGCCGACCCATAAGCCGCCGGTATAGCGCGCTGCCTTCATTGTCGGCAAGGTGTGATTGGTGCCGATAACTTTATCGCCATACGAAACATTGGTGCGTGGCCCTAAAAACAGTGCGCCGTAGTTACGCAGATTTTTCAGGAAATAGTCATCATCGTGCGTCATGACTTGCACGTGTTCGGATGCAATTTCATTAGCAATCTTGACCATTTCTTCATTGCTTTCAGCAACGATCACCTGGCCAAATTTTTCCCATGACTGGGATGCAATGGCGGCTGTCGGCAAAATCTTCAGCAAGCGCTTGACCTCTTCGATGGTATCCAGCGCCAGTTTTTCGGAAGTGGTCAGCAAGATTGCCGGCGACTCCGGACCGTGCTCTGCCTGTCCCAGCAAGTCGGTCGCACACAGTTCGCCATCGACGGTGTCGTCTGCGATCACCAGGGTCTCGGTCGGGCCCGCAAACAGATCGATACCGACGCGACCGAACATTTGGCGCTTGGCTTCCGCAACAAACGCATTGCCTGGGCCGACCAGCATATCCACCGGCGCAATAGACCGCGTGCCGATTGCCATGGCGCCGATCGCCTGGATACCGCCCAAGCAGTAGATTTCATCCGCACCTGCCATGTGCTGAGCGGCGACAATTGCCGGTGCTGGCTTGCCCTGGAATGGCGGCGCGCACGTGATGATCCGGGGCACACCAGCGACTTTAGCCGTGATCACAGACATATGGGCCGACGCCAGCAAAGAATACTTGCCGCCCGGTACATAGCAACCCGCGGCATTCACTGGGATATTCTTGTGCCCCAAAATAATGCCCGGCAGCGTTTCGACTTCGATGTCTTTCATCGATTCGCGCTGGTGCTGCGCGAAATTACGCACTTGCTTCTGCGCGAATTCGATATCGGCCAGGTTTTTATCGCTGAGTTGATTCAGGCAATTCTGGATTTCTTTGTCGGTCAACCGGTAATCGTCGCGCTCGACTTTATCGAAGCGAATGGCCAGCTCGCGTACGGCGGCATCACCACCTTGTTCGATGTCAGCAAGGATTTTTTCCACGGTTTCCCGGACTTCCCGCGCCGCGTTTTTGACAACTTCCGGTTCTGCGCCTTGCTTGAGCCACTTAGCCATTTTCAGTCTCCAGTCGATTTGGTTTAGATGCATTGCATACGTATGCAATGCATCGCAGTATAGGACAGGCATGCGGACTGCGCAAGTTTTTTGAAAGCCAAAACAAAAGACGGAGTTTCTTTAAAGAAGCAAGCCCTTAGCCAGCATGCCTGGTCACGTCGCATGTGCTGCAGAGGAAACGTGTGAACTTCCTTATTCCTGGTGCCAGACTTTTACACCATCAATGATTGATATCCCCTTGTCAGGAATACGCGCAGACTCCCGCACGACCAGCCTTCCCTTTACCGTCTCATGGACGGGAGCCATTCCTTTATCTCCCAAGGCTTCTTTCACGATATCCACGACACGTCCCACCATTAACCGGACCGGCTGGGCGTATGTCGTCAGTCCAAAAATCGGCCATCCCGCCAATTCCGAGTCATCAAATCCTACGACGGAAATTTGACTACCCACTGCCAGGTTAAATTCGGTACGGGCAACGTTAATTGCTGCCAAAGCCATTTGATCGTTTGCGCAAAAAATGGCGTCAGGCCGATTTTTCCGGTTCAACAGCTCCCTGGTCGCCGACACGGCACCGGCCGCCGTATAGTTGCCGACCACGCGTATTGGCGTAGCATAGCCATGCTCTTGCAGATAGTCGGTAAATGCTTTTTCCCGGTCGCGATTGGTCGAGGAGTTTTCCAGGCCGGCGATATAAGCGAATCGCTGATGGTCACTCGCCGCAAGAAAAGCAGCGATCTGCGTAGCGCCTGATTTGTTTTCCCCCGTGACGCTGGACGCCATCTTGCTATTGGTTTTCCGATTGAGAAGTACGACAGGCAAACCAATCTGCTGACACTCGTCGGCGAAATGCGAAGATAAATTCGAAGCAACCAGGACGAGCGCATCGACGCGATACCGCAGAACCTCTTCCAATACGGGATCCGAATTGCGATCAGGGTTGGTCGTAAAGAGCATGATGCGATAGCCGATCTCACCAAAGCCCTCTGCAAGCGCTTCCAACAATTCGGAATAAAAGGGGTTCGACAGGCTCGGGATCGTCACGCCCACAATATTGGAACGCCCCGTAATAAGGGAGCGTGCCACCAGGTTGGGCCGATAGCCAAGCTGCTTGGCAGCCAGCATCACCTTTTCCCGCGTATCGGGCGAAACGCTTGCCCCTTCCGTATACGTGCGGGAAACGGCAGATTGAGACACTCCTGCCAGCCGAGCAACTTCATGCGCTGTCACGGGCCGACGATCAGCTGGCGCTGCTAGCGCATGTTGACTTTTTGAATGCCTGCTGATCATAGACCCCTGTGATTAAAGACTTGTAAGTTCTCAATGTTAGTCTACATGAACAATGCGGATTTTCACCTGCCTTTCAGGACCGCAATCTGTACTTGGAGCCTCTGCTTTTGGCCTATTCTGTTGGAATTGTCATCAGCTAACGGTTTGGCTACGGTAGCGCAAATAAAAAAGCCCTGCAACAGGCCCGCAAGGGCCAAGGAAAACAGCTTGAATGCGCCGTTCTATCGGATCAAGCCGCAATTAACAGGGGGCATTGCGTCCCGTCCTTTATCTGAATAAAAAAGCCACCGCAACGAGCAGCGCTACGAAACTCGATACGAGCACTGCCCCGGCGGCGATGTCCTTGACCGCGCGAATCTCGGGGTGCAGTTCTGGATGAATGCGGTCTGCCAATACTTCCAATGCCGTATTGAACAGTTCGGCAACCAGGACCAATCCAACTGCCAATGCGCCCATCACCCACCATACAATCTCGGGGCGCGTCAGCAATAGAACAACCAGCACTCCTGCGGCAGCAAATACTTGCAACCGGAAGCTGGATTCGCGGCGGAATGCCAGATAAAGGCCATTGATGGCAAATCCGAGCCGCTTTCCAAACGACTGTCCCTTCATCGCTTCGCTCCATTGCCAAGATTGAAAACGTGGGCAAGCAGCCAGCACCCGAGTGCCCAGGCCGCACCGGCAGCCCAGCCAGCCAGAACATCGCTAGGCCAGTGGACGCCAAGATAGACCCGGCTGACGCCAATCAGGATGGACAAGGCAGCGGCGATGCCCATGACGTAAATCTTTAACCATCGTCCTGGCGTCAAGCGTGCCACCAGCGCACCCAGGGTCAGGTAGACCAAAGCCGACATCATTGCGTGGCCGCTCGGAAAGCTGGCGTGATAGTCAAGCGTCCCCAGGGGGACCAGGTCTGGTCTGGGGCGACTGAACACTTCCTTCAGCAGGAAGGATGCCAGCCCGCCGCCAAATGTCGCAATCAGCGTGAAAAGCGCTGTTCGCCATTTTCTAATAAGCAGCAGAAAAATAACTGCCGCGGCAACGAGCAAGATCAGTACGCCCAGACTACCCAATCCACTGATGTCGCGCACAAATTCATTGAGCCAGGCGGGACCAAACGCTTGAGTTGGGTCATGGGCGGAACGAAAAACCATCAGGATTGCCAGATCGATTTTTCTGGTTTCCCCCTGAACCACGTCTTCGGCTATCTCGATAAAAAACCACAGCGCAGAGGTGATGGCCGTGATTGCAACAAGTAAGCGGACTTCCAGCCAGTTGCGAAGCATAAACTTCGTCTCAAATCTGAAAACCTATTCCGCATCCGGCTGCGCCGCCGGCTCGGCTTTCCTGAATGCTTCCAGCGTCATCGCGTATTCATCGATGCGCGCAATCGTCGGATAGGCATCCAGCGCAATGTCGAAACGCCTGGCATTCCATACCTGCGGAATCAGGCAAAGATCGGCAATGGTCGGCTGGTCGCCGTACACCAGCTTGCCGGTATGCGGATCGCTTGCCAGCCGCTTTTCCAGCGACGCAAACCCTGACGTCACCCAATGCCGGTACCACGCCTGCTTGTCCTCTTCCGACACACCCAGCGTGCCCTTCAGGTACTTCAGCACGCGCAGGTTGTTCAGCGGATGGATTTCGCAGGCGACCTGCAGCGCCACGGCACGCACGTAAGCGCGATCGGCAGGTTTGGCCGGCAACAGCGCCGGCGAAGGATGGGTTTCCTCGAGATATTCGATGATCGCCAGCGATTGCGACAACAACTGGCCGTCATCCTCCAGCGCCGGCACCAGGCCGGCCGGATTGATGGCCTGGTAGGCGGGCGCCATCTGTTCGCCGCCGCCACGCACCAGGTGCACCGGCAGGTATTCGTACGGCAGGCCCTTCAGGTTCAGGGCGATGCGGACCCGGAAGGAGGCCGAGCTGCGATAGTAACTGTAGAGTTTCATCATGGCAGATTCACTTTACCAGATGGGCGGGAAGAATGGTACCGGTGCAGACGCCGAAGCCGACGCGGTAGCCCGCGCCCTGGCACCAGCCGCGCAGGGTCAGCTCATCGCCATCCTCGATGAATGTGCGCTGCTCGCCGGTTTTCAGGGTGATCGGCTCGCGGCCGTTCAGGGTGGCCTCGAGCAGGGCGCCCAGCGAATCGCGCGTCGGTCCGCTCAAGGTGCCGGAACCCATCAGGTCCCCTACCCTGGTATTGCAGCCGGATACGGTGTGGTGCGCCAGTTGCTGCGCCATCGACCAGTACATGTACTTGAAGTTGGTATGCGCCAGGGTCGTTGCTTCCGCCTTGCCTTGCGGCTTCAGCAAGGCTTCGAGCTGGATATCGAAGGCATGTTCGCCGGCGTGCCGCAGGTACGGCAGCGGCTCGGGCGACTGCGCCGGCTGCGCCGTGCGGAACGGCTCGAGCGCATCCATGGTCACGATCCATGGCGAAATCGAGGTAGCGAAGGTCTTGGCATTGAACGGGCCCAGCGGCACGTATTCCCAGGCCTGCAGGTCGCGCGCGCTCCAGTCGTTCAGCAGCACCATGCCGAAGATGTGCTGCTCTGCTTCCTCGCAGGGAATCGGCTCGCCCAGCGCGTTCGGCACGCCGACGATGAAGCCGGTCTCCAGTTCGATATCGAGCTTGCGGCAGGCGCCAAAGATCGGGCGCTCCTGGTCCGGCAGCTTGATCTGGCCGTTCGGACGCCGCACCGGGGTGCCGCTGACGATCACCGACGAGGCGCGGCCGTTGTAGCCGATCGGCAGTTCCGACCAGTTCGGCAGCAGCGCATTCTTCGGATCGCGGAACAGCGCGCCGACATTGGTGGCATGCTCTTTCGAGGAGTAGAAATCGGTGTAACCCGGCACCTCGACCGGCAGCAGCATGCTGGCATCGGCTTGCGCCACCAGCGCCTTTTCGCGCAAGCCGGCATTGCCCTGCAGAGCCTGGTTTTCATGCGACAGCAGCGCGCTGATCTGTTCGCGCACGCCACGCCAGACCGTGCGGCCGAGGGCGATGAAGTCATTCAGCCGGGGCTGGGCGAACACGCCCGCTTCACACTTGAGCAAGCCGGCCTCGGCCAGCACTGCCAGGTCGAGGATGCGGTCGCCGATGGCGACGCCGACGCGCGGCGCCGAATCGCCGGTCTTGAACACGCCGTAAGGCAGGCTCTGGATCGGGAATTCGCAATCCGCTGCGTTGGCGGATTCAACCCAGCTTTTCAGCGAAGGTGCGGTAGTGGAATCGAATTTTGCCATGCTCTCATTCTCCTTTGAAGCTGCCGTCATGCATCCAGCGCGCATGCTGCGGCGCCTTTTTGGTCTTCGCCCATTCGTTGAGCATGTCCCACTTTACGTCGTCGAGCATCTTGTTCATCTTCGGCGTGGCAGTGTCGGCGCACAGTTCAATGCGATGGCCATTCGGGTCGAAGAAGTAGATGGACTTGAAGATGGTATGGTCGGTCGGGCCGAGCACTTCGATGCCGCCGGCTTCCAGTTTGGCCTTGGCTTCCAGCAGGTCGTCCATGGACTTCACTTTCAGCGCCAGATGCTGCGTCCACAGCGGCGTGTTCTGGTCGCGACCCATCGGCGGACGGGTCGGCAACTCGAAAAAGGCGAGCACGTTGCCCATGCCGGCGTCGAGGAAGACGTGCATGTAGGGATCGGGTTCCTTGGTGGACGGCACCTCGTTCTCGGCGATCGCCAGGATGAAACGCATGTCCAGGTACTTGACGTACCACTCGACGGTTTCCTTGGCATCCTTGCAGCGGTAGGCGACGTGATGAATTCTTTCGATCTGCATTTGATTCTCCTGAATGGTTTGCAAACTTACCCTGAGATCACAAGTCGCGCAGTGCGGCCTGGACGTGGGCGCCAAAGGTGTCGGCATTACCCAGCGCATTAGCGTTAAGCAAAGCCAGTTTGACGAGGAACAGCTCGGTTTTGTCCGGACCGGCCTGATCGATGGCGGTGGCCAACGCGTCGTACACGGTTTCCAGGCCCGGGATGGTCAGGGCGTTGTTGGCGATGGTCATGGAGGCTCTCCTATTACTGGGGCAAAGCGATATTCAGGGCAGCTTGCAGGCGGGTGGCGTCCAGCGTCAGCCAGCGTGCGCAAACGTGCTGATCGGGGCGCATCAGGTAGGCGGCGCCGCTGGCCAGCACGCCGTAGCGCTGGCGGAAGTGGCCGTCGGCGTCCGCCAGGGTCAGGTCGGCGCCGGCCACCGGCTGGGCCGCACCGACGGCGATCACGCGCAGCGGCACGCCGCGGGCACGGGTGTCCGCCACCACCTTTTGCAAGGCATCGGGCATGGCTGCTGCATCCGTGAAGTACAGCAAGTCGAAGCCGCCACCCAGGTGATCCAGCAGGAAATCGTTGGCTGCCAGGCGGATATTCTGCGGCGGCGCGCCGTGGGCGGGACCGGACTTGAACAACGCGTTGTCGTCGCCGGCGCTGTTGAGCGCAGAATGAGTGTACTCGTGCGGACGCGAGGTGCGCCAGTGGTAGAGCGGACGCACGAATTCTTCGGTCAGCGACAACGACAGCACGGCATCGCGCAACAGGCGGAAGCCGCGGCTCGGCGGCGCCATGAAGCGCGTGCTCTTGCCGGCTTCGTCGATGATTTCACGGGCTGCGCCGACGCGCTCGGCGCTGTGGTTGGCCAGCAGCTTTTCACTTGCCAGGCCCTTGATCACGAAGGCCAGGTGCCAGGCCAGCGATTGTGCATCCTGGAAGGCAGTGTTGGCGCCGCGCACGCCGAAAATCGGCAGCAGGTGGGCGGCATCGCCGGTGAAGATCACGCGGCCATGCACATAGTCGGGCAGCGTCAGGGTGCGGGCGGAATAGACTGAATTCCAGTCCATCTCCCAGGCAATACCGGCGTGGCCGATCATGGCCAGCTGGGCGTCGATGCGTTTTTTCAGCGATTCCGGCTTGAGCGCTTCTTCCGGTGTTTCGCCGGGCGGCAGCTGATAATCCACGCGCCAGATGCCATGCGGCTCGCGGTGCATCAGGATGGTGTTGCCGGGGTTCCATTCGGGATCGAAGAAGGCCAGGCGCTCGGTCGGCAGCGGCAAATCGACGCGGATGTCGGCGATCACGAAGAAACCCTCGTAAGAGGCGCCTTCCATCTGCAGATCCATGGCCGTGCGGATGCTGGAACGACCGCCGTCGGCGGCGACCACCCATTCGGTCTCCAGCGTGTAGGGGCCTTCGGGCGTATCGATGGTGACGTAGGCAAGCTTGTCGGCCTGCTCGACCTTGACAAGCTTGTTACCCCAGCGGAAATCAATCAGCGGATTGGCTGCGCAGGCATCGATGAGATATTCCTCCATGTACTGCTGCTGGATATTGATCATCGGGAAGAAGCGATCATCCGCATCGCGCGCGGATTCCATGCGGAATACGCGCTTGCCGCGATAATAGGAATTACCGAAAAGCCATGGCAAGCCATTTTCTGTCATGCGCGCGTCCACGCCCACCTGCTGCAGGATTTCCATCGAGCGGCGGGTAAAGACAATCGCGCGGCTGCCTTGGGAAACCTGCAGTTCCGCCGTCACCACCACGCTGGGCACGCCCAGGCGCGCCAATTCCAGTGCAGCCACCATGCCCGCAGGGCCGGAGCCGGCGATGACCACTTTCTTACGATCCTGCGCCGGATGGGCCGACGGCAACCAGGGCTTGAACACCTGGTAGTTGTAATAGATGGAAGGACGGGCTTCAGTGGTTGGTTGATGCATGATAAATCCCTAAATTCAGTGAATAACTGAAAAAAAACGTATCTGTTCCGGCTATAACTTAGTGCAGGCGCTGGCGTTCACGCGCGGATTGCCGCAGCCGTTTTCTGTCGCCGGGCGATAGGCAGCAGCAGCACGATCACGACGCCGACCATCATCAGCACGGCCGAATAGATCAGGCCAGCCTTGAAGCTCTGCGTGGCGTCCTTCAGCCAGCCGACGACGAGCGGATTGAGCGCCGAGCTGATATTGCCCATCGCATTGATCACGGCGATGCCGATGACCTGCGCCTTGAGGCTCAGCGCCTGGTCGGGCGTCGTCCAGAAAATCGACATGGCAGTATAGGAACCGGCCGACGCCATGCACACGCCCAGCATCTGGATACTCGGGTTGCCCGACATTGCCGTAAACATCCAGCCCGCCGCCGCCGCCAGCATCGGCAGCACCAGGTGCCAGCGGCGCTCCTGCTTGCGGTCGGAATGACGGCCCCACCAGATCATGGCAATGATGGTCACCACCTGCGGGATCGCTGCCAGCAAGCCGACCGTGGTATTGCTGGCATTGGCGCTGAAGCTCTTGACGATGAGCGGCGCCCAGACGGCTACCATGGCCAGCGTATTGACGAGACAGAAGTAGGCAACGGCAAACTTGATGACAGTCAGCGAAGTCAGTTCGGCAAACAGGCTGCGGCCACCGGCGGTCTCAATGGCAGCCGCGCCTGCCTGGTCCGCGGACGGCTTGCGCTGGGCCTGCAAGCTCCGCGCCAGCACGGCCTTGTCTTCCGCAGACAGCCACTTGGCATCTTCCGGCTTGTCATCCAGGTAGAAAAATACGACCAGGCCCAGGATGGCTGAAGGCAGGCCTTCCAGCATGAATAGCCATTGCCAGCCTTTCAGGTCCCAGATGCCGTCCATGGCCAGGATGTAGCCGGAAACCGCCGAACCCAGTGCGGCAGTCACCGGCATGGCAATCATGAACAAGGCATTGGCACGGGCGCGGTAAGCCGGCGGAAACCACAGTGTCATGTACAGCAACATGCCTGGCAAGAAACCAGCCTCGGAAATACCGACCAGCACGCGCAGGATATAGAGCGTATTTGCATCGGTCGCAAACATGGTCGCGGTGGACGCCAGGCCCCAGGCAATCATGATCGAGCCAATCCAGATCCGCGCACCAATCCGTGCCAGCACAATGTTGCTCGGAATGCCGCAAGCGATGTAGGCGACATAGAACAGCGTCGTTGCCAGACCGAACTGGGTCGTCGTCAGACCCAGGTCCTTCATCATGGTCAAGCCGGCAAAGCCGATATTGATTCGATCCAGAAAGGAAAAGACGAATAGCAGGAAAATGAACCAAAGCAAGCGCTTGGACACTTTACCGACAACGAGCCGTTCGATCTCGATGGCGCTGGTGGCTGCCGTGTAGCTGGATGGGGTTTGAGTTCCCGATGGGAATTGTTGCATTTTGGCTGTCTCCTGAACTTTCAATGAACCTGCCGGAGCGCACTGCGCACCAGTCAGTCATCGCCATTTTTTTATTAGTATCGGCGCAACGCATCATTGCCATTTCGCTTTTATTGGCAGGATGCGATTTTTTAGTATAAGAGTCAGCCGGGACGATGTTGTCCCTATTTTGGGTACAGCCGGATGGGCTAATTTCAGACTTTTTCAGTCGAGAGGCAAAGCGCGAACAATTGGCGCTGGCTTGAAATGCCGAGCCGCTGGTAGGCGCGCTTTTGATAGGTAATGACGCTGGCCGGCTTGATGCCCAGGATCTCGGCAATCTCGATGGCGGTACGACCTTCCAGCACGCCGCGCACCACATCCAGTTCGCGTTTGGCCAGCGTGGGGCAAAGGCTGCGCAATCGCGCCAGCATCAACTGGGGGAGGCCCTGCTGGTTCTGGCCGTGCAAGGCATAGTGATGTTTGGCTGCATGCCCTATCAAGGGTGCCAGCGCCTCGACCAGCGCAATTTCGCGCTGCTGGAAATTTGCATAAGTGCGATCGCGGTAAAGATTGACTGACAGCCAGATGTCATCGGCCGGCTGCAGCAGCACCGACAAGCGGTCGCAGACATTGGGGTCGCTGTAACAGGCTGCACGATAACCCGCATGCGTGATGTCGTCGCTGGTTTGCCGGTGCATCACGATGGCCCCGCCAGGCTTGGCGGCGGGTTCGTTTGTGACGATCCCTTGGTTGCCATCGAGAACATAAAACAGTTTTGAATAGACGTCGGCGACATCGCGCAAAAAGCGCCCGCCCCGGCGATCCGCAACCGACACGGTACGCGGACGGTTGCCAAATTCATAAGCGAAGATGGTGCACTGTGAAATCTTCGCGGCGTCGCCCAATGTATTGAGCACCTCTCCGGCAAACGAAGTCGCATCGGCACAACCGATGGCCGCCACGAGGCTGGTGACATGGGAAAGGTCGATTTGCCCGCCAGGCGCAGGACGGTCGAGTTGCCAGTAGCGCATTGCGCAAGATTGTACTGAATGAAGGAGTCTGTTTCAGGCTAGCATCCGGCCCTGGCAGTGTCAATGTCAGGGCCGTCGCCAAGATGCCGCGCCATTGAAATCATTCTGCGGGAATCGCTTGGCGAGGAAAGTACCCTGCGTCCCATTGCGCCCGTGGACTATCAACTTACCTGACGTTTCTGTTAAAAAAGATAATCGATCGACGATAGATAGCGTTTCCAAGCCTGTGCTATCGTAGCGCCCACACGTTGGCAACCCACTCAAATCAATTTTCAATGACCATGTCTTGTAATGGCGTGGTGGACGTATGCATATTCCAGTGATCAATTCCATTTATGATGTGTCGCTGTCGAAGCTCCTGGACACAGCCATCAACAACAAGACCAAGCCGCTTGGCAGTTTAGGCGCGCTCGAGTCCCTGGCCAGGCAGATCGGCCTGATTCAACGGACGGAACATCCGCAACTGACCAAGCCAGCCATCCTTGTATTTGCCGGAGACCATGGCATTGTCGCGGAAAATATCTCCGCCTATCCGCAAAGCGTGACATGGCAAATGGTGGAAAACTTTCTGGCGCAAGGCGCCGCGATCAATGTGTTTGCGCGCCAGAATCAGTGCGCATTGCACATCATCGATGCAGGCGTGAATCATGATTTCGGCCCGCGGAAAGGATTAATCCACCGGAAAATCGCTCCTGGCACGCGCAATTTTGCGCAGGAAGCAGCGATGACGCCTGCGGAATGCAGCCGCGCGATGGAACACGGCATGGCGCTGGTTTCCGCAATCGAAGCTAAGGTCATCGGCTTCGGCGAAATGGGGATTGGCAATACCACTGCGGCGGCGGCAATCATGCACAAGCTGACCGGCATTCCGGTCGCGAACTGTGTCGGCGCCGGGACGGGCCTGTCGACCGAAGGCATGTTACACAAGCAGCGCGTCATCGAGCGCGCGGTTGCCCATCACAGCAGCGTCACAGATCCGCTGGATGTACTGTCCACCTTTGGCGGCTTTGAAATCGCCATGATGGTCGGGGCAATGCTGCGGGCTGCCGAACGGCGCATGGTGCTGCTCATCGATGGCTTCATCGTGACCAGCGCATTGATGATTGCGGCGCGGCTGCAACCAGCCATTCTCGATTACTGTGTCTTTTGCCATTGTTCCGATGAGAATGGGCATCGACAGATGCTGGACCATCTCGGCGCGCGCCCGCTGCTGCAATTGAACTTGCGTCTCGGTGAGGGAACCGGTTGTGCGTTGGCGCTGCCGCTGCTGCAGGCCGCAGTGAATTTCATGGCGGAGATGGCAACTTTCGAATCAGCCCAGGTCCATGAGAAGATGGAATAGGCAGGGACCTTATGCTGCAAACTGCGAACCCGTCCATAAGCTTGCGCGCCCGGTGTATCCATCAGGTGCGCCTTTTTTTCGTCGCCCTGCAATTTTTCACCCGCATACCCATTCCGCGCTGGGTTGGCTTTGATCCGGCCTGGCTGCACCACGCTTCGCGCTACTATCCGCTAGTCGGCCTCGTGGTCGCGGCTGCCACAAGCGCCGTCTATCTGCTTGCGGCCTTGTTTTTGCCGCAACTGGTGGCCGTGCTGCTGTCCACCATTACCGGCATTTACCTGACGGGCGCGTTCCATGAAGACGGCTTCGCCGATGTCTGCGACGGCTTCGGCGGCGGCATGACGCCGGCGCGCGTGCTGGAAATCATGACGGATTCGCGGGTCGGCGCCTACGGCGCGATCGGCATCGGCCTGCTGCTGCTATTGAAATGCGCGACGCTCTTTTATTTGCCGGTGCAGGCGGTGATTGCCGCCTTGCTGATTGCGCATCCCTTATCGCGCATGATTTCAAGTGTCTTTATCTGGCGTCTCGATTACGTCAAAGGCGACGGCAAAGCCAAGCCGCTTGCGCACCGCATGTCCACGGCAGAAATGCTGATTGCCGCGCTCACCGCCGCCATGCCGATTCTGCTAATGGGTTTTGCGGGGTGGATTTCCTGGTATGGCATCCTCGCCGGCATGGCGGCTGCCGGACTGATGTCGACCTGGCTCGGCAAAATTTTCATGCGCCGCATCGGTGGCTATACCGGCGATTGTCTAGGCGCAGTGCAACAGGTCGCCGAAGTGGCCTTTTATCTCGGCGTGCTGGCTTGCATGGGCAATGGCATCCTGCATTGATAACAGCCCTCCCCCATGCGCCTGTATCTCATTCGTCATCCGCAACCGCTTGTCGCCAAAGGCATTTGCTACGGCAGCAGCGATGTGGCGGCTGATCCACATGATCATGCGCGCATCCTGCAATCCCTGCTGTTAAGCTTGCCTAAAAATGCGCGTTTTTTTTCCAGCCCGCTGCAACGTTGCGCCGGGCTTGCCCGAGATGTCGCGGATGTACTTGGCAATGTCACGCTGAGCTTTGATGCGCGTCTGGCGGAAATGGATTTCGGCAGCTGGGAGTTACGCACCTGGGACGATATCCCGCGCGCCGAAATCGATGCCTGGGCCAGCGATACCATCCACTACCGCCCCGGCGGCGGCGAGAGTGTTTTGCAGATGGCGCAACGCGTCCGCGCATTTCACGATGAGGTACTGATGCTCCAGCAGGATTGCGTGGTGATTTGCCATGCCGGCACCATTCGCCTGCTGCTGGCATGTCAGCGTAGCTTGTTGCCTGCGGAAATGGCCCTGTACGCTGCACAATCCAGTCACCAGATCGCTTATGGCGAAGTGATTCACCTGGAATGGCAAATCCCATGAACTTTCCCGATACGAAAACATCTGCCCTGACATGATCCCGAAGCCAAATCATACCTGTCCGCTATGCGGCGGTCCGAACGCATGCGCCCCGGCGTGCAGCGGCGACATCAATACGCCTTGCTGGTGTACCACCGTCAATATCGATCCGGCCGCGCTCGCCCGCATTCCGGACGCTCAGCGCATGCAGTCCTGCGTCTGCCAGCAATGCGCGACAGCGGCCGCCGACCCGGCGCCCGGGAGCGGCACCAACGCCGGATAGTTCATACGAAAATCAGTAGGGAATGAAACTGCGCACGCCGCCGCTTTCCAGCAATTCGAAGCGGCAATCGAAAGCTTGCTGCAATGTATCGACGGAAAGCACTTCATCGGCCGTGCCAAGCCAGTGACGCCCCTCGGCCAGCAGCAGCACATGGGTAGCGAAACGCGCCGCCAGGTCGATATCGTGGCAGCTCGAAATCACGGCATGCTTGCCCGCGAGCTCACGGATGAAACGCATCATGGCCAGCTGTTGCGACACATCCTGGTGCGCCACCGGTTCGTCCAGCAGCATCAGCGCCGGGGCTTGCGCCAGCAGCGCCGCCAACGCCACGCGCTGGCGCTCGCCGGCCGACAGCGTCAGCACATCCATCTTTGCCTTGTGCGTCAGACCCACTGCCGCCAGCGCGCGTTCTGCCTGCGCCACATCGGCATCGCTATCCCAGCCGCCGCCGAGCCGATGCGGCGTGCGGCCGACCAGCACAGTGGCCAATACCGACGAGGGAAAGCTGTCGAGCTGCTGCTGCGGCATGAAGCCGCGCTTCAGCGCCAGCGCCTGCGCCGGCCATGCGTGCAGCGGCTTATCGTCCAGCATGATGCTGCCCGAGGAGATCGGCGCCAGGCCGCTCAACGCATACAGCAGACTGGTCTTGCCGACGCCGTTCTGGCCCAGGATGCACCAGAATTCGCCGGGCGGGACACGCCAGTTCAAATCATCGATCAGCTGTTGACCGCCCCGCGCCAGCGCCAGATGTTCGGTCCGCAGTTCAAAATTTATAGTGCTCATGCCCTTCCCCGTCCCAGCAATATCAGGAATACCGGCACACCGACCAGGGCGGTGATGACGCCGACCGGCAATTGTACCGGCGCAACGATGGTGCGTGCCAGCAGGTCGGCGAGGGTCAGCGCAATGCCGCCCGCCAGCGCCGAGGCCGGCAGCAGCAGGCGCTGGTCGTTGCCGATTACCAGGCGCAAGGCATGCGGCACTATCAGGCCGATAAAGCCGATGGTCCCGGCCACAGCAACCGCGGCAGCGGTCGCCAGGGACGCCACCAGCAGCGCTGCGGCGCGCAGACGCACGACAGGCACGCCCAGCAACTGCGCGGCGGCGTCGCCATGCGCCAGCACGTTCAGGCGCGCGCTGTTGCGCATGGCCCAGACAAAAGACAGGCCCAGCACGAACCAGGCAGCCCCCTGCCACTGGGCGTTTTCGAGGTCGCCCATCAGCCAGAACACCATGCCGCGCAGGCGCGTATCCGGCGCCAGCGACAGAATCAGGGTCAGCATGGCGCCGAAGCCCGACGCCAGCATGACCCCGGTGAGGATCAGGCGCACGCCGCCGCCGTTGGCGCCGCGCGTCCCCAGCCGCAACAAGGCGCCGCGCGCCAGGCCAAACAACAGCCCGGTCGCCAGCAAGGCGCCGGCCAGTGCGCCAAACTGCACACTCAGCTGCATGCCCCATAGCAGCGGCGCAGCCGGGGCCAGCAGCAACATGCCCAGAGCGCCCACCGCGGCGCCGCCGGACACGCCCAACACATAGGGGTCGGCCAGCGGATTGCGCAGCAAGAGTTGCAGCAAGGCGCCGGCCAGCGCCAGCAGGCCGCCGACTGCAAACGCCGCCAGCGCGCGCGGCAGGCGCAGTTGCATGACGATATCGTCGCTGCCCCATCCCGCGCGACAGCCGCTACTGCCGCAGGCGACTGCCAGCGCCAGCACGGCCAGCCCCAGCAACAGCAAGCCGCACAGGATGAGGAAAGCTTTTCTCATGATTTGACTGGAAAGTCAGGCGTGCGGTCGCTGGCGCCGCGGGTTCGGTGCCGCACGCCGGCAGCCCAGGGGTTCAGGGTTAGAAGCGATATTCGGCGCTTACATAGCCATTACGCCTGTCTTCGGGGTAGGCGTTAAAGCGCGAAGGCGTCGCCGAAATATTGGTCACAGCGTAGGAATAATAAGCCTTGTCGAACAAGTTGTTGATCCCTGCCGCAAGACGCCATGCGCCGATGTCATGACTCAGCTTGATATCGCTCACCGTGTAGCTGGGCATGCGGCGGAAGCGGTTGGCCTGGTCATTGTCGTAGCGCTGGCTGCCGACATAAATTACGTTGAAAGCCAGGCGCGTGGCAGCCGTTGCCTGCCAGCCGAGGTTGAGGCTGAGGCGATCCTTCGGCACCAGCGGCACGTCCTCGCCGGCGATGTTGACGCTGAAGGGCGCGAAGCCCAGGTCGCCGTCGAACCCGTTGAATGTACCGCTGCGGAAACGGGACTGGATTCGGGTATAACGCGCAGTCAAATCCACCGTCTTGCCGATGACCAGCTCGCTCTCCAGTTCCAGGCCACGCCGTCTGGTCGGCGACAGATTCGAGTTTCTGCCCTCGTAGGCGTTGTAATGAATCTCGTCATCGATCTCCATGTCGAACAGCCCGGCACGCAGACGCGCCCCCTTGCCGCTCCATTGCATGCCGATTTCGCGGTCACTGGACTTCTGCGGCTTGAGCAAGCCCGGTGCGCAGGGAGCAAACTGACAGCGGTTTTCATCGATCGTCGCCACGCGGAAGCTCTTGCCGACGCGGCCGTAGGCGGAATAGCCGGCGCCGAGCTCCTGTTGCAGCGCCAGTTCGTGCGCAGACAGGCGATGCTTGACCGATGTTTTCGAGCGGGGCGTGATGCTGTCGGCGTCATCCTGTTCGACGATTTCGCGGCGCGCGCCCAGGCTCAGGCGAGTGCCGGTGGCGAACAGCAATTCATCACGGAAATAGACCGCACGATTTTCCTGGTTGCCCACCTCGTTTTGGCTGGACAGAAAGCCCGTTGCCGCTGTCCGGTTGGTGTAGGACCAGTCGCTCCAGTCCATGCCGGCGGTCAGCCGGTTGTCGATTCCGGCCAGCCGGCTCTTCCACAGCAGGCGGGGGGAAACTGTAGTGACGTCCACATCCGTATCGGCAAGGCTGGTGCCTACCCCGACGAACGAGCCGAACGACTGTCGCGCTTTCTCGCGCCGCCCGACATCGAGGGCCAGCGTCACATCGCCGAAGCGCTTTTCCCCGCGCAGGGAATAAATCCGGCTGTCGCTGTTCATGAAGTCGTCGGGGGTCGTGGCGCCGCGCGGATCGCTCGCCAGCTGCGCCTCGGTGCGGATGCCGGGCAAGCGGGATTTCTGGTCGTCGGCACTGAAATTGAACGCAATGAATTCGTCGCGTCCACCAAAGCGCAATTCACCGCTGACGGTATCCAGCTCGGCGCGGTTATTGGCGCGGTAGCCATCCTTTTCATAATGCTGGGCATTCAGTCTGAGCCCCCAGGTGCCGTTACCGACCTGCATGCTGCCACGCACATCGCGCAACCCGTAGCTTCCCGCCAGTCCCAGCACATTGCCGCTGACGCCCTCCGTGACGGGGGACTTGGTGATGATATTGATCGTGCCGCCGGTGGCGCCGCCCCCGTACAGCACGGCGCCAGCGCCGCGCAGGATTTCGATGCGTTCGATGGAGTCGACGGGAATCGACGACAAGCGCGCAGGAACGCCCTCGTTCTCGGAAATGCGCTGTCCATTCAGCAGGACCAACGTATTCTGATCCCCCGTCACGCCGAAGCCGCGCAAATCCAGCGGAGCATCGGGTACGCCGGTGAAGCTGATGCGGGTGTGCACTCCGCCGAGTTTACCCAGCACTTCGGAAACCGTCGTCGGCGAGCTGTTGCGGATGTCGTCCGCCGTGATGACCTGGGCCGCGATAGGAGCGTCTGCGGCGGCAGACTGGAAACGCGTCGCCGTGACCACGACCGGGGCGAGCGCCTGTTCAGCGTAAAGGTTGGTGGCGTACAAGAGCGGCAGAACAGCCGCCAGGGGCGTCAAGCGGGAAATGGCGCGCGCCCCGCGCGAAGCAGCCGGACGGGAATTGATATTAGACATGATTTCGATTTCAAGAAAAGTTCCCCGGCCAGCTTCCCCGCGAGCCGGACTTAACAAAAGGCTGGAAGAAGGATAGAAACGAGAACGGCATGCATGTCGCGCAATTCGCAACGGCAGCATTTCGTATTCGCGAAATTCCCCGTTCGCAGCACTTTCACCCGTTCTGGCCGGTATCCGGGCTCACAAGGCGAACTGCGTAACCTTCCCATGCCAAATCAGCACAGTGGTGTCAAGACGCAGCCAGTACGGCAATGCCGTACGCTTGTTGACCGTTGCGGGGGCAGCACACGCGGGCGTGGGTCGCATGGATCCATCCAGCCTCGTGTTTCCCGTTTAACTGCGCGCCATGAACGGCGCGCGGGCACCAAAACCCGGCAAGTGTACATTTTATCCACATTGAAAGTCAATTCGACAAGAGGCAAGCGGCACACTTGCGCAATTGCGACGATTTGACAATTCCTTTGCCCATAGAGGGAATTTCTTCGGTATTATTGCCATTAATCAACGATATTTCGCCGTCTGGCCCTTCCCGACCATTCCCTCCCGAGCTGGCAAGGCGGGCCCGCCTGACGGCAACCCCGCACACTGGAGATGCACTGGCTATGACTGATGACCTGGACGCACTGTTTGAAGAAGTGTCGGCGCAACGCACGCAAGCAACAACGACGGCAGCGCAAGCGGTGACAGCGGCGGCGGCCGACGGCAAGCTGGCTTCGGATATCGCCTACGACAATCAGGACAAGCAGGACCAGCCGATGTATACACGCCTTGGCGGCATCGTGCGCCTGCTGCACGATTCGCTGCGCGAACTCGGCTATGACCGTACCCTGTCCGATGCCGCCTCGCAAATCACCGATGCTCAAGGCCGCCTGGAACACATCGCCGCGTTGACTGAACAGGCCGCCAACCGCGTCCTCAACACCATCGACCAGGGCATCCCCGAACAGGAAGCAGTGCTGAAAAGCGCGCTGGAGATGGATAGCCGCTGGACAAGGCTGTTCGAAGGCACGATGAGCATCGAGGAATTCCGTGAACTTGCCACCGATTCCAAGGCATTTGCCCTGAAGGTCGCCAGCGCCACCGAAACCGAGAAGGCGCGCCTGCTCGACATCATGATGGCGCAGGATTTCCAGGACATCACGGGCCAGCTGATCAAGAAAATCGTCTCTGTCACGCAAAAGGTCGAAACCGAGCTGGCGCAGCTGTTGCTGGACAATGCGCCGCCGGAAGTGGCGCAATCGCTGAAAGATGCGCCGGAGTCTCTGATGCAGGGCCCCTCCACCAGTGCGCTGGGGCAGGATGACGTCGACAGCCTGCTGGAAGGTCTCGGTTTCTGATGGAAGAAATGCTCAAGGAATTCGTCGTCGAGGCGCTCGACCTCGCGATGAATGTAGAAGAACACCTGCTCAGCCTGGAACGGCAACCCGACGACGCCGCCACGCTGAACGCGCTATTCCGCTCGTTCCACACCATCAAGGGCGGCGCCGGCTTCATGAACCTGCCGGCGATGGTCGCCGCCTGCCATCTCACCGAAAACCTGTTCGACGGACTGCGTACCGGCAAGGTACCAGTCACGCCACTGGCAATCGAGGCGGCACTACAGGCCAGCGGCTTCGTCGCCGACCAGTTGCAGGCGCTCTCCAACGGTGCCGAGCCGGCAAGCCTGCCGGCCATGCCGGAAGCGCTGAAGGAATTGTTGAACCAGGCCATCGAGGGCAAGGCAGAGGCGACGCCAGTGCCTGACACCATGGCCGCCGCGCAAGTGCCGGCGGCACAGAGCGCCCAGGAAGCCATGGCGACTGAAGCCGTCGCGCAGGCTGACGACGGACCGGACTGGGAAGCCCTGTATTACGCAGTAGTCCCGGCGGAACTGGCGCCGCCCCGCCCTGCTCCCGTCGCTGCCGCAGCCGCCAGTGCACCGATCGACCCGACTGCCGCTGTGCCAGCCGCTGCCCTCCCCAAACCGTCCGCTGCGCCAGAGGGCAAGCAAGCCTCGGCCAAGGACGAAAGCATCCGCATCGATGCAGTCAAGCTCGACGCCTTGCTCGAAGTGGCTGGCGAATCGGTGCAGGCGGCCAACCAGGCCAGCGTACTGCTCGAAAAGCTGATGCAATTCAAGTTCGATAGCGCCGCCGCCAACCTGATGGTCACCCTGGCCGAAACCCTGGGCCGGGCATCGCGTTACTCGACCGAACTGCAGCGCGCCACCCTGTCGACCCGCATGCAGCCAGTCGGCCGCCTGTTCCAGAAATTCCCGCGCATGGTGCGCGAACTGGCGCGCGACCTCGGCAAGGAAGTCGAATTGCTCATCGAAGGCGCGGAGACCGAAGTCGACCGCGTGGTGGTGGACAGCCTGTACGACCCGCTGGTGCACATGCTGCGCAACTCGCTCGACCACGGCATCGAAAGCGCCGATGCCCGCGTTGCCGCCGGCAAGCCGGCCAAGGCAGTCATTTCGCTCAAGGCCTGGCAGCAGGCCAACAGTGTCATGATCCAGGTGGCCGATGACGGCAAGGGCATGGATGCGCAAGTGCTGCGCAACAAGGCGCTGGCCAAGGGCCTGATCACCGAATCCGCAGCACAGACCGTGGAGGATGCGCTGCAACTGGTGTTCCTACCCGGTTTCTCTACCAAGGATGTCGCCTCCAGCGTCTCCGGGCGCGGGGTCGGCATGGACGTGGTGAAAACTGCGGTGGAAAAGCACCGCGGCACGATCACCATCGACTCCACACTGGGCGCCGGCACCTGTTTCTCGATCCGCCTGCCAATCGAACTGTCGATCGTGCCGACCATGCTGGTGCGCACCGCCGGTGCGGCCCTGGCAATACCGATGAGCGTAGTCGAACGCGTGGTGCAGCTGCCGGAACATTTCGACGCCGTGGGCGGCGCGCCGGTCATGCGCGACCAGGGCCGGCCGCTGCCGGTGCGCTCGCTCGGCAAGACCCTCGGCTACGAAGCCTCGGAAGAACGTATCGGCATCGTCATTGCCGCGCCACAGCCCTATATCCTGGCGGTAGACAGGGTGGAAGGCACGGCCGAAATGGTGATCAAGCCACTCACCGCCATGAGCGTGACCGGCATCACCGGCACGGCGCGTTCTGCCGAAGGCGAACTGGTGCTGGTGCTGGACCTGTCCTTTCTGCTGGACGGCTGCCGCGCCACGGCACGCCTGGCGGCTTGAACCTGCGTTTGCGCTCAACTTTGCAGAGTCAATTGTAATCAACAGTGCGGTGCGCCTGCGCCGCACTGTTGCGGCAGCACATACTCATCAAAATTCCCCTCCCGACATTCCTGCCAGCACGACCTTGCTTTTTTGCAGAGGTGCGTCAAGGTGCATTTGTGTTTTTTGAAATAGGGTGTGCTAAAGTCAGACAACGTATTTATTTGACAAGAGAAGAAGCAGCAGCGGGCGTATAAGCCTTCGTTCCAGCGGACTGCCAAAAGCTTCGCTTTTGTCATCCGCGGAACTCAACATTAGCCATTAGAGAAAATAATGCGATTCGTTTCGTGCACTTACGAGGCCCACGCAAGCGCGATACTCGATATTCTGAATGAGGCGATTATCAATTCGACGGCGCTCTACGATTATATGCCGCGCACAATGGAAAGCATGGCTGGATGGTTCAACGCCAAGGCTGCGGCGAATTTCCCTGTCATCGGCGTCGAAGATGACACTGGAATTCTGATGGGCTTTGCTAGCTACGGAACATTTCGCGCCTGGCCGGCTTACAAATACTCTGTTGAAAATGCCTTATACATTCACAAGGACCATCGAGGCAAAGGACTGGGATTTTCGCTAATGGGAAGGCTCATTGAATTGGCCAAAGAGCAGCAGTACCACACCATAATCGGCGGCATTGACATGGACAATGCCGCCAGCATTGCTCTTCATCAGAAACTGGGATTTGTGCACAGTGGGACGATAAGGCAAGCTGCATTCAAGTTTGGACGCTGGTTGGATCTTGGCTTCTATCAGCTGATTCTTGAAACACCATTCCAGCCAATCGACGGCTAGCATGGTGGGACATGGCCACCTACCGTGCACTAACCCGAAAAAATCGTCTATCGCATATTGAAAGGAGAACAAGCCATGTCCACAGGTACCGTACGACTGCATCGCGTACTACGCGCCCCTCCTGAGCGTGTCTATCGTGCGTTTCTGGACGCCGACGCACTGGCAAAGTGGCTACCGCCTTACGGTTTTACCTGCAAGGTTCATCACATGGAAGCCAAGGTCGGTGGATCTTTCAGGATGTCGTTTTCGAACTTCAACACAGGGAACGGACACTCATTCGGTGGCGAGTATCTCGAACTTGTTCCCAATGAGCGAATTCGCTATACGGACAAATTCGACGACCCGAACCTGCCCGGCGAAATGCGGGTGACGGTGACTTTATCGATGGTGTCATGCGGAACCGAGATCAACATCGTGCAGGAAGGGGTGCCCGAGCTTATTCCCGTCGAGATGTGCTACCTCGGCTGGCAGGAGTCACTTGCTCAACTTGCCAAGCTCGTCGAACCCGAGATTCCCGATTAACAGGAAGACGCCCTAGCTCTTTGAAGTACGTATCCCGAGCGGCGACAGAAAAGGCTGGTAAAACCGCTGCAGCTTGCCGCTTTGCTTTGCCGTGAAATCTCCATAATGGTCCCCAGTGTCGCGGATTGATGATCCGCGAGCCGATCTTATGCGCAAAGGGGCCATCCATGCTGAACGAACGGGAAGTCGAGAGCTGTTATCTGGGGCAATTCATCCCAGTCCATTATCACCACAATATGCTCATGGACGATAACCGGATGAAGAACTTCAAGGCGGCGATCAGCCATGCCGTGCGTCCGGGCGCAAAAGTGCTTGAACTGGGTGGGGGCACGGGCGTGCTCTCCTGGTTTGCCGCCGCCAATGCCAGCAAGGTGTGGTGCGTCGAATACAATCCGGATCTGGTCAAGGAAGCGCGCCGCTTTCTCGCTCTCAACCAGCATGGGCACAAGGTGGAAGTTATCCATGCCGACGCCTTCGACTACCTGCCGCCGGAACCGGTCGATGTCGTCATTTGCGAAATGATTCACGTCGCCATGCTGCGCGAAAAGCAGGTCGAAGTGATCGAGGCCTTCAAGCAGCGATATCTGCAACGCTTCGGTGGGCCGCTACCGCTCTTTATTCCAGAAGCGGTGGTCATGGCAGTGCAGCCGCTGCAGCAAGACTACAGTTTTGAAGGCTATTGCGCGCCGATCGTGCAGTTCCAGCCGCATACGCTGCATCCTGGCACCGTCGAGATGGCAGCGCCCGCCGTCTACAGCATCCTGGATTTCAGCCAGCCGACGGATACCTTGATCCGCTGGGAAGGCAGTTTTCGCATGCAGGCGAGCGGCACCTTGAATGCCTTGCGATTCATTACGAAAAACATTCTCACGATCCTGCCGCAACAATCGGCAACCATCGATTGGCTGAACCACTACATGGTCTTGCCGCTGGCGGAACCGCTGCGTGTCACAACGGGCGATGAAGTGCACGTCAGCTTTCAATACCGTGCCGGCAATTCGATTGCATCGCTGCAGAATGCGATCAGCGCGCAAGTGGTCGGAGCGTGCATCGAAGCAGATCGCGCCGTCGCCTATGCCTAGGCATGCCAGCAATGGCCCCTGGCACGGGGCCACTTCTTCCAGCTGAGCATTGCACCGGCGCAGCTGATTACCAGCGGCAAACAAAATTAATTTTTCAGCAACACTGCAGTCAAAGAAACGGACGAAAAATATTTTCAAAAAGTTTGTCGCCTGATTCAACCAGATCGAATGCTGGTGCGTTAAGGAGAGTATTGCGGCATGCAACTGGAAGATGCTCCACCGGATTTCCTCCAGCCAAGTGCATACGAACCTTAAAATGAAGGAAAAGCAATGGTCAAACTACCGCACGTGACATTCAAGCGCTGGAAACAGGAACTGGAGACGTATTACCCAAAAGTACGTATCCACACAAATCGCTATGGCGCGGTAGCGCTCGACATGAGCATGCCCTTTCCGGGACGCGTTGGTCAGTGGATCCGGGAAATCGGCGGCTCGCTGGACAAGCCGAACGCCTGTAATTGATTAGTGCTGGAAAGCTGTTGCGTCAATCGCAATAGTTAATCGCAATCGTTAATCGCAGTACAGGGCGTAAATCGGATCGTCGCGCAATTGTTGTTTGCGCAACGCATAGTCCAGCCCCGTCAATGCGACGCGCCAGCTCCGTTGTCCTTCCGCAAACGCCCCGATGGGCGTTTGCAGAAAAGCCAGATGCAGCGGCACATCTTCCGCCAGCATCAGGTGCAAATCGAGGCTGTCGAGCGCCGCCAGCACTTCGCGCGCCACCGAATCGGCGTCATCCCAGTCATCGTAATCCGCCGCACCCGACTGGAATCGGTGGCTGGCCCAGTCCCAGAGTTGTTGCGTCGCCATCTCGCCAGCCTGCCAGGCCTGCAGCATGCGGATGATTTCACCGCGTGTGACGTAGCTGTCGTTCATATCGCCGCCTGCCTCCTTACAGTTCGTAAGTTTCCTTCTCGCCGCTCATGGCCCGTTCGATCATCTTGCGGTTCAGTACGGGCGCCAGCAGTTCAATGAACGTGTATACATAGCTGCGCAGGTAGGCGCCCTGCTTGATTGCCACGCGCGAGACATTGGTGCCGAACAGATGCCCGACAGGAATCGCCCGCAGGTTGCGGTCGCGTTCCGGGTCGAAGGCCATGCCGGCGATGATGCCGATCCCCATATTCAATTCCACGTAGGTCTTGATGACATCGGCGTCGATCGCTTCGAGCAGGATATCGGGTTTCAGGTTACGCACGGCAAAGGCATGGTCGATCTTGTTGCGCCCGGTAAATGCGCTGTCATAGGTAATGATCGGATAGGCGGCAAGCTCTTCCAGCGTAACCTCGTCCGACTTGAGCAAGGGATGGTCCTGCGGCACCACGACGACATGTTCCCATTGATAACATGGCAAGGTCACCAGGCCATCCTGGCTGGCGATCGCTTCGGTGGCGATTGCCAGGTCGGCCTGGTCTTTCAAGACCATTTCGGCAATCTGCTTCGGGCTGCCCTGAATCAAGGACAAGCGCACCTTGGGAAATTTCTGGGTGAAGGCTTGCACCACCTTGGGCAAGGCATAGCGCGCCTGGGTATGGGTGGTGGCGATGGTGAAGCCGCCGCTATCCTGAGCGGCAAATTCCTTGCCGATCTGCTTCAAGCCATCGATTTCCTGCATGATCAGCTCGACCGACTTCAGTACCGCCCGCCCCGGCTCGGTCAAACCCCGGATACGCTTGCCGTGACGTAAGAAAATATCGATCCCGAGCTCCTCTTCCAGCTCGATGATGGCCTTGGAAACGCCTGGCTGGGATGTATACAAAGCCTTGGCCGCCTCGGTCAGGCTGAAATTCTGGCGAACCGCCTCCCGCACGAAACGCAATTGATGGAGATTCATGGCATGCCTTCTTTCTACTTGTGCATTTTTTGTATTTATTTATACCAAATTCGCATATAAGCAAATAAATACTATGTAGTTTGGAATATTGCCCAAGTTTATTACCATTCGGGATACTTTGCGCGAGGTGTTATGGAATTTTCTTATATAGTCTCAGGGTTTGCGGTCGGCGTACTAGTCGGATTGACCGGCGTGGGCGGCGGCTCCCTGATGACGCCGCTGTTGACCCTGCTGTTTGGCGTGTCGCCCAGCGTGGCGGTCGGCACCGATCTGGCTTTTGCCTCGATCACCAAGGGTGCCGGCACCCTGGCACACCGTTTCAAGGGCAATGTCCATTGGGATATTGTCAAGAAATTATGCCTGGGTGCACTGCCGGCTGCCTTGGTCGCTACCCTGGCGCTGAAATACTTCGGCGGACTCGACAAGGAAATCAACCAGATCATCCGCTATACCATCGCCTGCTCGGTGCTGCTGACCGTGGTGGCGCTAATGTTTCGCGGCCGCATGCTGCATTGGATCAAACACCATCCAGAAAAACAACTGCAAGGCAGGAAGCTGACAATTGCTACAATAGCGTCTGGCGCCGTGCTCGGCGCCCTGGTGACCGTATCCTCCATTGGCGCTGGCGCGATCGGCGCGACCTTGCTGGTCATGATGTACCCGCGTCTGTCGCCCGCCGAAATTGCCGGTACGGATATCGCCTATGCCGTCCCGCTGACCGCGATTGCCGCGGTCGGCCACTGGTGGCTGGGCTCGATCAACTGGGGTTTGCTGCTCATGCTGCTGATCGGTTCGGTGCCCGGCATTACGCTCGGTTCGCTGTGCGCCCGCGCCATTCCGGAGAAGGTGTTGCGCGCGCTGCTGGCTACCACCCTGACAGGCGTTGCCGTGAAGTTACTGAGTACCTAGACATAATAATCAAGCCGTTTAATTAAGCTGCATAACGAGGATTGAAGATGTATCGCTACGACCAATACGATCACCAGATCATCCAGGAACGCGTTGCACAGTTCCGCGACCAGGTGCGCCGCCGCATCTCCGACGAATTGACGGAAGACGAATTCCGCATCCTGCGCCTGCAAAACGGCCTGTACATGCAGCGGCACGCCTACATGCACCGCATCGCCGTGCCCTACGGCATGCTGTCGTCGAAACAGATGCACATGCTCGCCCACATCGCCCGCAAGTACGACCGCGGCTACGGTCACTTCACGACGCGCCAGAACATCCAGTACAACTGGATCAAGCTGGAAGAGGCCCCTGCCATCCTTGCAGACCTGGCCACCGTCGAAATGCATGCGATCCAGACGTCCGGCAACTGCGTGCGCAATATCAGTTCCGACCAGTTTGCCGGCGTTGCCGCCGACGAGATCATCGATCCGCGCCCGTATTGCGAAATCCTGCGCCAGTGGAGCACCTTCCACCCGGAATTCGCCTACCTGCCGCGCAAGTTCAAGATCGCCATCAATGGCGCCGTCGAAGACCGTGCCGCCATCGGCATGCACGACATCGGCCTGACCGTCGTGAAAAACGACCAGGGTGAGATCGGCTTCCGCGTCATGGTCGGCGGCGGCCTCGGCCGCACCCCGCTGATCGGTGCCACGATCCGCGAATTCCTGCCCTGGCAGCACGCACTGACCTATATTGAAGCGATCCTGCGCGTCTACAATCAGCATGGCCGCCGCGACAATATCTACAAGGCCCGCATCAAGATTCTGCTCAAAGCCCTGGGCGCGGAAGAATTCGCCCGCCAGGTCGAAGCCGAATGGGTCGACCTGAAGGACAGCGAAGCCACCCTGACGGTCGAGGAACTGCAGCGCGTCGCCGCCTGCTTCACTGCGCCGGCTTATCTGACGCTGCCGGCTTCCGACGCCGCCTACGAGCAGGAAAAAGCCACCAACAAGGCCTTCGCCAACTGGGTCATGCGCAACGTCAAGGCGCACAAGGTGCCGGGCTATGCCGCCGTGGTCTTGTCGCTGAAGAAAACCGGCGTGCCGCCGGGCGACATCACTGCAGACCAGATGGACTTCGTCGCCGACCTCGCCGACCGCTACAGCTTTGGCGAACTGCGTTCCGCCCATGAGCAAAACCTCATCCTGGCCGATGTGCGCCAGGCCGACCTGGTGTCGCTGTGGAAGGAAGCCAAGGCCCATGGCCTGGCCACGCCGAATATCGGCCTGCTGACCGACATGATCTGCTGCCCGGGCGGCGACTTCTGCTCGCTGGCCAATGCCAAGTCGATCCCGATCGCCGGCGCCATCGCCGAGCGTTTCGATAACCTCGACTTTTTGCATGACATCGGCGAGATCGAATTGAACATTTCCGGCTGTATCAATGCCTGCGGTCACCACCACATCGGCAATATCGGCATCCTCGGCGTCGACAAGGACGGCAGCGAGTGGTACCAGGTATCGCTGGGCGGCGCCCAGGGCAACGACATCGCCGTCGGCAAGATCATCGGGCCGTCGTTCTCGGCCGGCCAGATGCCGGAAGTGATCGACCGCATCCTGCAAGTCTACGTGCGCGAACGCACCGAAGACGAGAAATTCATCGACACGGTGCGCCGCCTCGGCATCGCTCCCTTCAAGGAGTATGTCTACGCGACCCCGATCAAAACCGAACTGCAGCACGGAGAAGATGCATATGCGTAATATCATCAAGGACCACCAGATCGTGGCGGATGACTGGAACGTTCTGAGACTGGAAGAAGGCCAGACGCCGGAAAGCGTCGCCGTCCCCGCCGGCAAGGTGCTGGTGCCGCTGAAGGTATGGCAGGCGCAGCACGCCGCCCTCGTCTTGCGCGCCGACGTCGGTGTCTGGATCGACAGCGACGAGGGTGCGGAAGCGCTGAAGGAAGATGCCGCGAAGCTGCCGCTGATTGCCGTGAATTTCCCGAAATTCGCCGATGGCCGCGGCTACTCGATTGCCTACAACGTGCGGTCGCGCCTGAAATACGCGGGCGAGTTGCGCGCCATCGGTGACGTTCTGCGCGACCAGCTGTTCTACATGCAGCGCGCCGGTTTCAATGCTTTCGCCGTGCGCGAGGACAAGGACATCAACGATGCCCTGAAGGGTTTGAGCGACTTTTCCCAGCCGTACCAGAACTCTACCGATATCAAGGCGCCGCTGTTTCGCCGCGTGCATCGCGATGGAGCTTCGGCGTGAGCAATTCCATGAGCGACTATGACAAGCTGGTCGCCAGCACCAAGCTGACGCTTGGTCGCATCGCCACCGAGTTTACACCCGCCGTGCTGGCGTCCAGCCTGGCGGCGGAAGACATGGTGCTGACCGACATGATTTTGCGCAGCGGCCTGCCAATCGGTATCTTTACCCTGGAAACCGGCCGCCTGCATGCAGAGACGCTGGAGATGGTCGCACGCATCAAGCAAAACTATGCGTATGACGTGGCGCTGTACAAACCGCAGCCGGAGGCGATTGACGCCTACGTTGCCACGCATGGCCTGAACGCCTTTTACGACAGCGTCGAGTTGCGCAAGGAATGCTGCCGCATCCGCAAGGTCGAGCCGCTCAACCGCGCACTCGCGGGCAAGAAAGCCTGGGTCACCGGCCAGCGCCGCGCCCAGGCTGCCATCCGCGCCGAGTTGCACGTGCAGGAAGACGACGCCGCCCACGGCATGGTGAAATTCAATCCGCTGGCCGACTGGTCGGAGGAAGATGTCTGGCATTACATCCGCAGCAACGACGTGCCCTACAATCCGCTGCACGACAAGGGCTATCCCTCGATCGGCTGCGAACCCTGCACCCGCGCCATCCAGCCCGGCGAGGATATTCGCGCCGGCCGCTGGTGGTGGGAACAGCCGGAATCGAAGGAATGCGGCCTGCATGTCGTCGATGGCAAGCTGGTCCGGATCAAAGCGGTTTGAATGGACCTATCACATCAGTCATATCAGCGTGAACAACTTATGAATACAGCAGTCGATAAATTATTCCTGGACGCGGCCAGCAACCGCCATCTGGACTGGCTCGAATCCGAAGCCATCCACATCATGCGCGAAGTCGCTGCCGAGTGCACCAATCCTGCCCTGCTGTTCTCGGGCGGCAAGGACTCCGTGGTCTTGCTGCGCATCGCCGAAAAGGCTTTCCGTCCAGGTAAGTTCCCTTTCCCGCTGGTGCATGTGGATACTGGCCACAATTTCCCGGAAGTGATCACCTTCCGCGACAAGCGCGTGGCCGAACTGGGCGAGCGCCTGATCGTCGGCTCGGTCGAGGATTCGATCAAGCGCGGCACCGTGCGCCTGCGCAACCCCAAAACCGATTCGCGCAATGCTGCCCAGGCAGTCACCCTGCTGGAAACCATCGCCGAACACAAGTTCGATGCCTGCATCGGCGGCGCCCGCCGCGATGAAGAAAAGGCCCGCGCCAAGGAACGCATCTTTTCCTTCCGCGATGAATTCGGCCAATGGAATCCGAAGGCACAGCGCCCGGAACTGTGGGACCTGTATAACACCCGCGTGCATCCCGGCGAAAACATGCGCGTATTCCCGATCTCGAACTGGACCGAGCTCGACGTCTGGCAATACATCGCCCGCGAAAAGCTGGAACTGCCGCCGATCTACTTCGCCCACGAGCGTGAGGTCATCCCGCGCAACGGCTTGCTGGTGCCGCTCACCGACCTGACCCCGCCGAAGGAAGGCGAGCAGGTTGAAAAGCGCGTGGTGCGTTTCCGCACCGTCGGCGATATTTCCTGCACCTGCCCGGTGGCGTCCGACGCCGCCGATGTGGATGCCATCATCGCCGAAACGGCGGTCACGCAAATCACCGAGCGCGGTGCCACCCGCATGGATGACCAGACCTCCGAAGCCTCGATGGAAAAACGCAAAAAAGAAGGATATTTCTAAATGAACGCCGTGGTTGCAGAACAATCCAAGTCCGGTGCAGGTTCGAACGAACGCGGCCTGCTGCGCTTCATCACCGCCGGCTCCGTCGACGACGGCAAGAGCACCCTGATCGGCCGCCTGCTGTTCGACAGCAAGGGCATCTTCGCCGACCAGCTGGCCTCGATTTCGCGCTCCAAGCACAAGCGCACCGTCGGCGACATCGTCGACCTGTCGCTGCTGACCGACGGTCTCGAAGCCGAGCGCGAGCAAGGCATCACCATCGACGTGGCCTACCGCTACTTCGCCACGCCCAAGCGCAAGTTCATCATCGCCGACACCCCGGGCCACGAGCAATACACCCGCAACATGGTCACCGGCGCCTCGACCGCCGATGCCGTCATCATCCTGGTGGACGTTTCCAAGGTCAAGCTCGGCGACGATGGCAGCGTCGAGCTGCTGACGCAAACCAAGCGCCACTCGACCATTGCCCGCCTCTTGCGCATCGAGCACGTGATCGTCGCCGTCAACAAGATGGACCTGGTCAATTACGACCGCAGCGTGTATGACCGCATCGTCGCCGAGTATCAGAAATTCGCGCAGCAACTCGGCTTGACCGATGTGCACGCAATCCCGCTGTCAGCGCTGGCCGGCGACAACGTCGTCGAACGCGGCGACAATCTGTCCTGGTATGAAGGCCCGACCCTGATCGAGTTGCTGGAGTCGCTGTCGGTGTACGACGACGCCCACGAAGAGCCGTTCCGCTTTCCGGTACAGCTGGTGGCCCGCCATGGCGGCCATCTGGCGGACGACTTCCGCGGCTACATGGGCCGCATCGAAGCCGGCAAAGTGAGCAAGGGCGACAAGCTGGTGGTGCAGCCGACCGGTCTGACCGCGACCGTCAAGGATATCCTCACGCTGGACGGTTCGCTGGAAACGGCGCGCGCCGGCCAGTCGGTCACCCTGCTGCTGGAAGAGTACCTGGACATCTCGCGCGGCGACATGCTGGCCGCCGCCGACCAGCCGGCCACCGTGCTGAAGTCGGTGGAAGCCAACCTCTGCTGGCTGTCGGAGGAAGCGCTCGACCTGCGCCGCAAGTACTGGCTCAAGCACACCACCCGGCAAGTGAATGCGCGTGTCTCGAAGATCGAATTCCTGCTCGACATCAACACGCAGGAACGGCATGCTGCCGAGACCCTCAAGCTCAACGACATCGCCAAGGTCACGCTCAGCGTGCAGCAACCGCTGGCCGCCGACGCCTATGACGCCATCCGTGCTACCGGCGCCTTCATCCTGATCGATGAAGTCACGCATCAGACGGTCGCGGCCGGCATGATCCGTCTCGACTGATCCGGCCTGCCATGCCCCACTCCAAGGCAGCACCGGGCCCTGCCCGTCACGGCAAGGTCTGGTTGCTGGGGGCGGGGCCGGGCGCCGCCGACCTCATCACCGTACGCGGTGCGCACCTGCTGGCGCAAGCCGATGTGGTGCTGCACGACGCCCTGGTCACCGATGAAATGCTGGCGCTGTGCCCGCAAGCGGTAAAAATTTCGGTAGGAAAACGCTCCGGCCAGCGCTCGACGGCGCAGGCGGAAATCAACCGGCAACTGGTCGAATGCGCCGGGCAATACCAGCAGGTGGTGCGGCTGAAAGGCGGCGATCCGATGCTGTTCGGCCGCGCCGACGAGGAATTGCGCGCGCTGGAAGCGGCCGGCATCGAAGTGGAAATCGTCCCCGGCATCACCGCCGCACTGGCTGCCGCTGCTTCCGCCAAGCTGCCGCTGACCCGCCGCGGCGTCGCCCGCAGTGTCGCCTTTTTCACTTCCAGCACCGCCCCCGGCCATCCGGAAGAAACCACCCTGCCCGATTGCGACACGCTGGTGCAGTACATGGGCGGCAAGGAAGCCATCGCCACCGCGCGCAACCTGCTGGCGCGCGGCGAAGCCCCCGGCCTGCCGGTGGTGGTGGTGGAGAACTGCAGCCGCGCCAACGAGCGCATCATGCATCTGGATCTAAGTGAGCTGGAACGGGGCCTGGAGGCATGCCAGGGGCCGGTGCTGGTGATGATCGGCGCGGCGCTGGCGCCGCGCGGCTAGGAAAAACTGCCAGCCCTGCCAGCCCATCAAGGCCTCAGGCGTGCGGACGGTCCAGCGTTTACTGCGTGTCCAGGCTGGCCACGCAGTAAGCGGCGATCGCTTGCAGCACGCTCTCCGCCTCGCCAACCGCGCTGGCGATCCGAAAGCGGACCGCCGGATAAGTTTGCCGCAGCGCTTCCACCATCGGCGGCAGATCGCGCAACACATGGCCGCCCTGGCCGAAAAACACCGGCACCAGCGTGACATCGTCGCAGCCTTGCGCGGCCAGCGTCTGCACCAGTTCGGGCAGGCGCGGCGGCATCAACTCCAGAAAAGCCAGTTCCACCGCAACCCCTGGCAACTGCCCGCGCAACATCTCGCGCAGGCGCTCGAACGGCACAGCCCATCGCGCATCGCGCGCGCCATGCGCAAACAGGATCAGGGCCCGGGTCGCCATCCTAGTGTCGCTCCACCCACCACAGCGCACCGATCGCCATCAGCAGGAACAAGGTGCTTGGCAAGGCCGCCGTTGCAAACGCCGGCCAGGTATTGATCAGGCCGAGGTGGGAAAACAGGTTGTTCAAGAGCTGGAAAGCCACGCCGATCATGATGCCGGAGAAAATCTTCAGGCTCACCCCGCCGGAACGGAAATGCATGTAGGCGAATGGCAGCGCCAGCGCCAGCATCACGAATACGGCGAAGGGATAGACCACTTTTTTCCAGAAGGCGATTTCGTAACGGCTGGTGGCCTGGCGGTTTTCCTCCAGGTGGCGCGTATACGCCGCCAGATCCTTGGCCGACATGCGATCCGGATCGGCGAACACCACCGACAGGATGTCAGGCGTGATTTCAGACACCATGCGGTAGGCATCCAGCTGGCGCATGGTAATGCCTTCAGGGCGCCCCGCATTCGTCCCGGGCTGTACGAAGGCATCGGCGGCAAACTGCGTCTGCACCACCTGGCGCAGTTGCCAGGCCTGGTCACCGAGGTAGCTGGCACTGACGGCGCTCAACATCGCTTTCAGGCGGAAGTCATGGTCGAACTCGTAGACGCGCACGTCATTCAGCAAGCCGTCCGGCTGCACCTGGCGCACATTGATGAAGCGCGAGCCAATCACGGCGCCGCTGCCATCCTCGGCCTTGACGGTATCCTTGGCCCACAGGCCGGAGCGGAATTCCTGGGAAAGGTTGGCGCCCTGCGCGCGCAGCTTCCACTTCTCGGCCATTTCGCTGGACTTGGGCGCGATCAATTCACCAAACAGGATGGTGAGCACGGCGAAGACCAGGCCGATCTTGGCCAGCATCATGCCGGCGCGCCAGGTCGACATGCCTGACACCCGCATGATGGTGAATTCAGAGCGGGAGGCCAACTGCGACAAGGTATAGATCGTGCCGATCAATGCCGCGATCGGCATCAATTCGTAGGCATAGCCCGGCAAGCCCAGCAGGACGTACACCAGCGCACCCTGGAAGGTATAGCTGCCATGCCCCACCGCTGACAACTCGCCCATCATGTCGAAAAACGCAAACAGCGCCAGGAAGGCCACCAGTACGAACAGGACCGACTTGAAGATTTCCGACAACACATATTTTTGCAAGGTCTTCATGCTTGTGCCTGCCTCGGCGTCACGCCGCGCTTGAAGCGGGCCCACAGCGCCAGCGGATGGTATGGGTTGTTGACATTGATGCGCCACGAGAACAGAAACACTGTGATCAGCAGCGCCGCCGCATGCACCGGCCACCATCCCAGGGCGAACGACAGTTTGCCCTGCACCACTGCCACCCGTACCACGCTGATCAGGTTGCTGTAGACAATCGCCAGCATCAGGGCGACCAGCAGATTGGCGGAACGGCCGCCGCGCGGATTGACGAAACCGAGCGGGATCGCCAGCAGCATCAGCAGCAATGCCATGAACGGTGTCGCCATCCGCCACAGCAACTCGCCCCGGTTGAAACGGTCAGGATTGGCCAGCAGCGCCTTCGTCGGCAATGCCCGCGACGAAGTGTCGCCGACCAGCGCCTGCGACTGGCGCGAGATCAGCAGGCCATAGCGCTCGAATTCCATCAATTGAAAGTCCGGCTGGGTCGGCATGCCGTCATAGCGCCGGCCCTGGTGCAGGACCAGAAACTTGTCGCCATTGCGGTCGAGCTCGGTAGTGCCTTCCCTGGCCACCACGATGCTGGTCTTGCCGTTGGGCTCGCGCGTATTGACGAAGATGTTGCGCACCTTGTCAGCCGCGCCGGAAATCCCTTCGACAAAGAACACCCGGTCCTGCGACGAGGATTCCTGGAAGCGGCCCGGCGAAACACGGGCGATATCCTCGCGGTTGGCGAAGCGTTCGCGGAATTCGGCGCTTTGCTCATTGGCCCAGGGCGTGACGATGAAGCTCAGCATTCCGGTCAGGAACACCACCGGCAAGCCGAACGACAAGACCGGCTTGATCCAGCGCGTCAGACCGAGGCCGGACGCGAACCAGACCACCATTTCGGAATCCTGGTAGCTGCGCGTGACCACCAGCAGCACCGAAATGAAACCGGTCAGGATCAGGATGTACGGCGAGTAGGACAAGGCGGCAAAGCCCAGCATGGCGACCACATCCGCCGAGGCGATCTTGCCGCCGGCTGCCTGGCCGAGGATCTTGATCAAGAGGATGGTGACGGTAATCGTAAACAGCGTCGTGAAGACTGCGCCGGCTATGCTGATCAATTCGCGTCGAAGAGCGCGTTCGAAAATCATTGACTATATAATTGGGGGATCAACAAGGGAGAATGGCATGGACTTTAGCATAAAATCATTCGACGCAAAAAACCCGGCAGGTGCGCTGAAGACCGGTTGCCTGGTGGTCGGCGTCTTTGAAGATGGGAAACTGTCCGACGCCGCCGCGCAAGCCGGCCGAAAAGGCGAACTGAGCGCGGCAGTCAAATCCGGCGACATCAGCGGCAAGCCCGGCACCACCCTGCTCCTGCGTAACGCCGGCGGCGCCAATGGCGGCACGGCCGAACGCATCCTGCTGGTTGGCCTGGGCAAGCAGGATGCCGTCACCGACAAGAATTTCAACAGCGCGCTGCAAGCCACAGCACGCGTGCTGGCAAGCCTGGGCGGCGGCGATGCCGTCATCGCCCTGCCGTGGGAGCAAGTCAAGGAGCGCGACCTGTTCTGGGCGGTCCGCGGCGGCGTCCTTGCCCTGCGCGAGCAGGCCTACCGCTTCGACGCCATGAAAAGCAAGAAGGAACCGGTATCGCAGGGCGTGAAGAAAATCGCTTTCGCCGTTGCAGCGCAAGCGCTGGCGCCAGCCAGGGTGGCCCTGGCCGAAGGCGTGGCGGTGGCCAACGGCATGGATCTGGCGCGCGACCTCGGCAACCTGCCGCCCAATGTCTGCACGCCGACCTACCTCGCCAACACGGCCAAAAAGCTGGCACGCGAATTCAAACTCGGCGTCGAAGTGCTCGACCGCAAGCAGATGCAGGCGCTGAAAATGGGCAGCTTCCTGTCCGTCACCCACGGCACCGTCGAGCCGCCCAAGTTCATCGTCCTCAAGCACGAAGGCGGCAAGGCCAAGGAGGCGCCGGTAGTCCTGGTCGGCAAGGGCATCACCTTCGATTCCGGCGGCATTTCGCTCAAGCCGGGCGGCAGCATGGATGAGATGAAGTACGACATGTGCGGCGCCGCCTCGGTGCTCGGCACCATCCGTGCCATCGCCGAACTGGGCCTGAAGCTGAATGTCATCGGCGTCATCCCCGCCACCGAGAACATGCCTTCCGGCAGCGCCACCAAGCCGGGCGACGTCATCACCTCGATGTCGGGCCAGACCATCGAAGTATTGAACACCGATGCCGAGGGCCGCCTGATCCTGTGCGATGCGCTGACCTATGCGGAGCGCTTCAAGCCAGCCGCGGTGGTGGATATCGCCACCCTGACCGGCGCCTGCATCACCGCGCTCGGCCACCACAATTCCGGCCTGTTCACCCGTCACGATGCCGCCCACGACGCCCTCGCCGATGAATTGCTGAGCGCCGGCCGCGCCAGCGGCGATACCGCCTGGCGCCTGCCGATCGAGGACAGCTACCAGGAACAGCTTAAATCCAACTTTGCCGACATGGCCAATATCGGCGGCGCCCCGGCCGGCAGCATTACCGCCGCCTGCTTCCTCGCGCGCTATACCAGCAAATATACCTGGGCCCACCTCGACATCGCCGGCACCGCCTGGAAAAGCGGCGCCGCCAAGGGCGCCACCGGACGCCCGGTGCCGCTGTTGACGACCTTCCTGATCCGCCACGCACAGGCACAGGCATTGACGGGCAAAGGCAAGAAGGCCGCATGAAGCTCGCCACATGGAACGTCAACTCGCTGAAGGTGCGCCTGCCGCAAGTGCTGCAATGGCTGGCGGAAAATCCGGTGGATGTGCTCTGCCTGCAGGAGACCAAGCTCACCGACGACAAATTTCCGGTCGCCGAAATCGAGGCGGCCGGTTACCAGGTCGCCTTCACCGGACAAAAGACTTATAACGGCGTGGCGATCCTGTCGCGTCATCCGATGACCGAAGTCGTCAAGGGCAATCCGCATTTCGAGGATGAACAACAGCGCCTGATCGCCGCCAGCATCGACGGCATGCGCGTCATCTGCGCGTATGTGCCGAATGGCCAGGCTCTTGATTCCGACAAGTACGGCTACAAGCTGCGCTGGCTCGAGGGCCTGCGGCACTGGCTGGCCGAGGAACTGGCGGCGCACGACAAACTGGCCATCCTGGGCGACTACAACATCGCCCCGGAAGACCGCGACGTCCACGACCCGGCAGCCTGGGAAGGTAATGTCCTGGTCTCGCCACCCGAACGCGCAGCCTTCCGCCAGTTGCAGGACATGAACCTGAAGGATGCCTTCCGCCTGTTCGAGCAGCCCGACAAGCTCTTCAGCTGGTGGGATTATCGGCAAATGGCGTTCCGCCGCAACATGGGCCTGCGCATCGACCACATCCTGCTGTCGGCGCCGCTGGCAACGCGCTGCAGCGCCTGCGTCATCGACAAGGTGCCGCGCAAGTGGGAACAGCCCTCCGACCACACCCCGGTCGTCGCCACGCTCGACTGATCCCCCTCGACGCCGGGGAACACTTCCCCGGCACAAATCCGGCAGCCAATAAAAAGCCTCCCGCTTGGGGAGGCGCAAAGTTCCGGCAGAGTCGTTTCTGCCGGGAGTGGCCGGCCCGTCGCAGCGGGCCGGCCTGGAGCAAGCATTAACGCTTGTTGCGGATAGGAATTTCCATTTCTTCCGGCTTGATTTCGCGCACCAGTTCAGGCACGCCCCAGACGAATGCCGGGTCGTTCTTGATCTTGAAGTGGTACATCGATTGCATCGCCTGATGGTCTTCCTTGCGGAAAGTCATCTTGCCCTTCGGCGTATCGAAGCTCAGGCCTTCCATGGCCGCGATCAGCTTGTCGGTGTTGGTATCGCCACCGGTCTTCTTGAGCGCTTCCACCACGGCGATACCGGCTGCCATGCCGCCAGCCGTGAAGAAATCAGGCGGGGTCTTGTAGCGCTTGTAGTGCTCGGTGTTCAGCCAGTTGTTGATCGGGTTTTTCGGGATGCCGTAGTAGTAGTACAGCGCGCCTTCCATGCCCGGCAACTTCTTGTACGCGGCCATCGCCGGCAGGATGTTGCCGCCGGTGGAGATTTCAATGCCATAACGCTCTTTGAGGTTCATGTCGGCAAACTTGCCGAACGGGTCGCCACCACCGGCCCACATCAGCCACATGATCTTGCGGCCCGGCGCGTCTTTCAGCTTTTCGATGATGCGCTGCGCGCTGGCGGTGAAGTCGGTGGAGGTCGGCGGCGCGTATTCTTCATGCACCAGCTTGGCATTCTTGATGGCGCCCTTGAACGCCTTGATGCCGTCACGGCCAAAGGACGAATCCGGGGCGAAGGTCACGATGGTGGTGCCAGCCTTGTCGATGGCCACGGCGTTGGAGATGGCGTCCTGGGACGAATTGCGGCCGGTACGGAAAATGTACTTGTTCCACTTTTCACCGGTGATGGCGTCGGCCACGGCCGGCTCCACCAGCAGGATCTTCTTGAATTCTTCGGCGATCGGCAGCATGGCCAGGGCCACGCCCGAGTGGGTCGGGCCGACGGCGATGTCAGCCTTGTCATCCTGGTAGGCGGCGGTCAGCTGGGCCTTGCCGATGTCGGGCTTGCACTGGTCATCCTTGTCGATCAGCACCAGTTTGTTGCCGTTGACTTCGTTGGTGCCCTTGGTGGCGTATTGCAGGCCGAGTTGCAGGCCCACCTGGGTTTGCTTGGCGTAGGCTTCCAGGATGCCGGTCTTGCAGTAAATGTGGGCAATCTTGATGTCCTTTGCTTGCACGGATGCAGCGGCGCACATGATGGCCAGGGCGGAAAGTACGTGACGTTTCATATGATTGGTGTCCTTGTTATTTTAAAATGAACATTACTTCCAGAGGGCGCACTTGGACTCGGCCTTGCTCATGTAGGCCTGGTCACCCGGGATGGTCTGCACCACCTTGTAGTAATCCCATGGATATTTCGACTCGGCCGGCGTCTTCACCTGCATCAGGTACATGTCATGCACCATGCGGCCGTCCGGACGGATCACGCCATTCTTGGCAAACATGTCGTTGACCTTGGTCGCCTTCATCTGCGCCATCACCTTGTCGCCATCGTCGCTGCCCACGGCCTTGACCGCGTTCAGGTAGTGCATGGTGGCCGAGTAGTCGGCCGCATGCAGCATGGTCGGCTCTTTCTTGGTCTTGGCAAAGAATTTCTTCGACCAGGCGCGGGTGTCGTTGTTCAGGTCCCAGTACCAGCCGTCGGTCAGGTACATGCCCTGGGTCAGGTTCAGGCCCAGCGAGTGGATGTCGGTGATGAACACCAGGAGACCGGCCAGCTTCATGGTCTTGGTGATGCCGAACTCGTTGGCCGCCTTGATGGTGTTGATGGTGTCGCCGCCGGCATTGGCCATGCCCAGGATCTGCGCCTTGGATGCTTGCGCCTGCAGCAGGAAGGACGAGAAGTCGGAGGCGTTCAACGGATGCTTGACCTGGCCCTTGACCACGCCGCCCTGCACCTTGACGACGTCCGCGGTGTCTTTTTCCAGCGATGCGCCGAAAGCATAGTCGGCGGTCAGGAAGAACCAGTCCTTGCCGCCGTTCTTGACGATGGCGCCGCCCGTGCCGCGTGCCAGCGCCACGGTGTCATAGGCGTAGTGCACGGTGTAGGCGGTGCAATCCTCGTTGGTCAGACGCGAAGAGCCGGCGCCGATCGAGATGAAGGGTTTTTTCTTTTCCGCGGCCAGCTTGGCCAGCGCCAGGTTCACGCCCGAGTTGGTGCCGCCCAGGATCATGTCGACGCCTTCGCGGTCGATCCATTCGCGGCCCTTGCTTGCTGCGATATCGGCCTTGTTCAGGTGGTCGGCGGAGACGAATTCGATTTTCTTGCCGTTGAGGGTGCCGCCGAAATCGGCAATCGCCATGCGCACGGCTTCAGCGCCGTTGGGGCCGTCGACGTCGGCGTACACGCCGGACATGTCGGTGATCAGGCCGATCTTGATGGTATCGCCGGAAATCTGCGCCGAGGCGGGAGCGGAAATGCCCAATGCAAGGGTGCCAAATACAGCGGCGGTCATGACTTTCATCGTGTTGCGCATGCTTTCTCCAATTCAATGTTTATTATTTAAGTGCCAAGTTCTGGCGTGCAACAATTATTGATCTATGCCACAAGCAAAAATTTGACTTGCCAGCCAGAACATGTACCAGAGGCAAGGCCATCATAGGTGGGGAGATTTAAAACAGACTTAAAATTTTGTATAAAAGAAAACACTGTGGAAAGAATATGACAAGTATTAAATTTCCGCTCGGAAAATAACTTCCGCATGCAAGCCGCGCTTGCCGCTTGTACCGTTACGCAAGCGGATTTCGGCGCCATGGGCGTTGGCAATCTGCCGCACGATGGCCAGTCCCAACCCGCTGCCTTCGGACGGCGTGCCCGGCACCCGGTAGAAGCGGTCCATGACACGCAGCAGTTCTTCGTCCGGGATCCCTGGCCCGGTATCCTCGACCACCACGGCGAAGCCGCCGGGGTACGCCTGCACCGAGATATCCACCAGGCCGCCGGCAGGGGTGTAGCGGACGGCGTTATCGACCAGGTTGTTCAACATGATGCGCAGCGATTCCGGATTGCCGTGGACGTGCGCCGACGTCGGATCAGCGGCCTTGACGCCAAGATCGATGCCGCGATCGACGGCAATCGGCGCGAAATAGACTGCCACGCAGTGCACCAGCGCCACCAGGTCGATGCGGTCGCTTACCCGGCGCGGCACCGCCGGGTCTTGCCGGGCATGGGTGAGCAACTGGTGCACCAGGTGGCTGGTACGTTCCAGCCCGCCCTTGAGATCGGCAAAGGCCTGGCGGCACTCCTCGTCGGTATCGGCGCGTTCGGCCAGCTGGACCTGCAGCTTGAGGGCCGTCAGCGGCGTCTTGAATTCGTGCGCCGCATCGGCGATGAAGGCGCTCTGGGCGGCGGCGGCACGGCGCAGGCGCGACAGCAGCGCATTGAAGGCATGCGTCAGCGGCTGTATTTCGCGCGGCAATTCATAATCGGGAATATCGTTCAACGCATTGGCCTCGCGCGACTGCACCTGCGCCGCCACAATCTTGACCGCGTCCAGGCTGCGCCCCACCGTGACCCAGATCAGCACCGCCAGGAAAGGCAGCAGCAGAATCAGCGGCGCCACCGTGCGCAGCGCCACCGACGCCGCCAGCTCATGGCGGGCGCTGGCGAGCTGCGCCACCTGCACGATGGTTTCGCCCAGTCGGGCGTTATAGATGCGCCATTCGGTTTTCTCCACATATTGGTCGTGGAAGCCGGGAATCATGGGCTGCGGCAGGTTGACGATACCGTGCGAATTGTAGAGCCGGAAACCGTTGGCGCTATCCCAGACCTGCACCACGAAATCGTCGCGCTGGCTGTTCTGGTTGGTGCGGGTGGTGGCGACCGGCCCGGGCGGCTGCGGCAGCGACGCCACCATCTGCTTCATCTGCTTGTCCGACAGCTCGTTGGCTTCCTGGCGCGCGCGGTCATAGACCACCGCCGCCGCCAGCCCGATGGCGGTCGAGACCCCGACCAACAGCCACACCAGCAGCGTATTGCGAATCGAATTCATGCCTGGCGCGGCACCATGTAGCCGACACCGCGCACGTTCTTGATGAAATCCGCACCGAATTTTTTACGCAGCGAATGAATGTACACTTCCAGCGTATTGCTGCCGACGTCGTCATCCCAACCGTAGATTTTTTCACCCAGCTGCGACAGCGACAAGACCGCGCCGGGGCGGTCGAGGAAGGCCGCCAGCAACGAATACTCGCGTCCCGACACTGCCACCGACTGGCCCCTGAAGCTGACCTCCCGGCTGGCCGGATTGAGCGTCAGCTCGCCCTGCCGGATCACCGAATCGGCACGCCCGGCCTGGCGCCGCAACAGGGCGCGGATGCGCGCCTCCAGCTCCTCGAAATCGAAAGGCTTGACCAGGTAATCGTCGGCGCCGGCGTCCAGCCCCTTGACGCGGTCGCACACCGCGTCGCGCGCGGTCAGCACCATGATCGGCAGGCGGTTGCCGCCCTGGCGGATCGACACCAGCACTTCCAGCCCGCCCTTCTTCGGCAAGCCCAGGTCCAGCAGCATCAGGTCGTAATTATCGTTCTCCACCGCCAGCTCGGCGGCGCGACCATCCTGCACCCAGTCGACGGTAAAGCCGTCCTGGCGCAAGGCCTTGCGCAGGCCTTCGCCCACCATCGAATCGTCCTCAACCAATAACAATCGCATGGGTACCCGCCAGATCAAATCAACACGTGAATTATTGTACGGACAAATCACGGATGGGTGTCAGGGGTATGACATGCCTGTGACAGAATGCAACAGAATGCATGTGCGTGCTTATGCTCATGCTTATGCTTATGCTTATGCTTATGCTTATGCTTATTCGCACTTCGTTTACTTTACGACGGTACAGTGTCCAAACCCTTCGGCTCCGACTACACTGCTGGCGAGTCTGTAAGGCCACGAGGAAAAACCGCCTTAAGCCTGACCTAAGAAGCCATCCATAGAATGAAAGCCTGGTCATTTCAAAAATGGTTTCCTGCAGGAGAAAACCATTGAATCACCATCCCGGATTAGGCCAGCGAGTCTTTTCACCACACTACAACAGGCCGCTTGCAATTAGCATCCTGTGCGCGATGCTGGCTGGCTGTGCCGTCGAGCAGCCGCGCCGGCAGGTCGTCGTGCCGACACCGGCGCCGACACTGGCGCCGATACCGACACCCGCGCCAGTCACGCCCAATCCTGCTCCCGTCCCAGCCACGCCCGCGCCGGCAACGATACCGGTTGCGCCGCTCACATCACCCATGCCGCCCCTGGCACCGACGCAAGCTCCCCCCGCACTGCCCGACAAGGTAGCCATCCTGCGCAGCTGGGCCGAACAACAGGGCCGCCTGTACCGTGTCGCCGCGCCGCTCCTGATCAACAATACCGAACTGTGTCCGCGCCATGCGCGCAACCTGCTCGGCTTCACCGCCAAGACCCGTTACGCCTACACCGATGAATTTGCCGAAACGGCGCAGTCCGCGCTGGGCCTGGATGAACGTTTGCGCGTCATGAACGTGCTGCCGGGCAGCGGTGCCGAACAGGCGGGATTGCAGAAAGGCGACGCCCTGCTCGCAATCGAGATCGAACCCTTGCCGCAAGGGCGTGGTGCGGAGCGCGCAAGCGCGTCGATCATCGCCTCGGAATTGCAAGGGCGCAGCAGCATCAGCCTGACGGTATTGCGCGACGGCCGGCGCGTCGTGCACGATATTTCCTTGACGCCCGCCTGTGCGATGGTGATTGACCTCGGCAATACCGACTTGGCAGACAGCTACGCCGACGGCCAGCGTGTCATGGTCACGCGCGGCATGCTCGATTCCGTGGCTTCGGATGAAGAGCTGGCCTACGTGCTGGCGCAGGAAATCGCCCACAACATCCTGGCGCAGGAACCCCGTCAGGACATGGTTGCCGCGATCGACCGCCTGCACGCGCTCAAGCCGCCTGCAGACAATGGCACCGCTGCCGGCGATATCCCGACCTATCCGGCCGACATCGAACTGCGCACCAGGAAGCTGGCCCTGTACCTGCTGGCACGGGCTGGCTACGGCATCGATCACGCTTTGGATTTCTGGCAAAGGATGGCGAATCCACCTGCCTCGGATGAATTTTTTACCGAACTGGAGCAGACTGTCGGGGCGATCGCGGCCAGGAAACAACTGGGCGAGCCGCTCGTGCCCGAACAGCCGTAATCCGTCGAGCGTAAATCGATACAGGCACCATGCGGGCGCCTGGCATCTGCTTGGGCCGGCGCAAGCCGGTCAAACGATTTTCTTCTTGCCTGGCCGGCTGTCCATATCCGGCCCCGCGATTGGTTTGGTATCCCCATGCGGGGCTTCGTGCCCGTAGCCGGGTTCATGCTCGATCTGCTGGCGACTGAAGGCCCGCGCGGCACGTGCCTTTCCTAGCGAAATCATCTCCTCGGCGCGCCAGAATTCGTGAATCTGGCAGGCGTTGTGCGGAATTTCGATGACCACGTCGGGCGAATAGGCGGCCAGCTTGAAGCGGGTGATCGCGGCCTGCATCGTATCCATCGCCTTCAGGGCCACGTCCACCATGCCGATCGGCGGCGTGGCGCCGGCCTGGATTCGCGCCAGGCTTTCCATGAAGCCGAGGATGCGCCTGCGGTAAGGGGGAGGTGCCGCCTTGGCCTGCGGCGTCGGCATCGATGTCGGCGTCGAAGGCTGCAGATGCGCATGCGGATGCGCCAGGCGGGTTTCGTCGCGCCCGCTGAGGCCGACCACCACCGTCAGGTCGGTGCGGTCGTTGAGCGTGGGCGCAATCGGCACCGGATTGACCGTGCCGCCGTCGATCAGGAAACGTCCACCGATCTCGAACGGCGTGAAGATCATCGGGATAGCGATCGAGCCGCGAATGGCGTCGAACAGATTGCCCTTGCTTAACCAGACTTCCTTTCCTGTATGAAAATCCATCGCCACCGCGACGAAGGAGATCGGCAGATCTTCGATATTGACGTCACCGATCAGCCGGCGCAACTGTTCGATGATGCGATCGCCCTTGATCAGGCCGGCGCGGCTCAAGGCCGGATCGAGCAGGCGCACCACGTCCATTTTCTGCAGCGTACTCACCCATCTGGCGTAACGATCCAGCTTGCCGGTGGCGTAGATTCCGCCGATCAGGGCGCCGATCGAGGCGCCGGAGATCGACTTGATTTCATAGCCGTTCTCGACCAGCCAGTGGATTACGCCGATATGCGCGAAGCCGCGCGCCCCGCCGCTGCCAAGCACGAGAGAGACGGTTTTTGGATCGTTCTTGGCTGTCATTGAGAAAGGATTGCGTTGTTATATCGAAAGAAATTTACCACGACCGGCGTCCGGCCTGCAGGCTGCCGCAGCTGAACGATGGCGGGCAACACCAGTCTAATTTTTTTAATTCATCCTATCTTGATGCACATGATGAAACGGCTTCGATTCGTTCTCATATCACTGATGCTTGTCGGTGTCGGCACATGCGACATCGCTGCGGCCCGACCTGGTCATCACAACCATTACCATGGTCATGGCCGGGTGCACGCCCACGTCGGCGTGTATGTCGGGCCGGCGATTGGCTGGAACTGGTACCAGCCGGCACCCTATGCCTACTCACCATACACCTATTCACCATACACCTATTCACCATACACCTATTCACCATACACCTATTCACCATACACCTATTCGCCCTATAGCTATTCGCCCTACTATTACCCGCATTCCCCCACCGTCGTGGTCGTGCCGCCGGCGCCATCTGCCTACATCGAACATGCGCCGCCGGATCAGGGGCGGCAGGAACAGCTTGCGCCGAACGACTGGTACTACTATTGCAAAAAACCGGAAGGATATTATCCCTACGTCAGACGCTGCCCCGGCGGCTGGCAACGGGTACCGGCCCAGCCCCCACGGTAAGGAATAAGGAAGCATCCATGTTGAAAATAGCAGGCAAACTTGCCGCAACGACCGGCCTCATCATGCTGGGAGCGTGTGTCTCGATGCCGGACGGTCCCAGTGTGATGGTGCTGCCGGGAACAGGCAAAAACTTCGAACAGTTCCGCACGGACGATCTTGTATGCCGGCAATTCGCGTCGCAGCAAATGGGCGGCGCCACCGCCTCCGGCATCGCCGCTGACAGCGGCGTGCGCAGCGCTGTGGTGGGAACCCTGCTGGGCGCCGCCGCCGGCGCGGCGATCGATGGCGGTCGCGGTGCCGGTGTCGGTGCCGGCGCGGGCATGGCCATGGGCGGATTGAGCGGAACGCAGACGGCGCAGGCCTCTGCCTATGGGGCGCAGCAGCGCTACGACGTCGGCTTCATGCAATGCATGTATGCGAAGGGCCACCGGATTCCGGCCGGGGGACGGTTCACCTCCGGCTTCACGGCGGAACAGCCGCTGATGCCGCGAGATTACTATCCGCCGCCGCGCAGGATGGCGCCGTAAGGAGTGGGCAAAAGAAAGGGACGTATAAAGCCAAGCCTTATACGTCCCTGAATTCGTTGGTGGGCGGTGCAGGGTTTGAACCTGCGACCCCTGCCGTGTGAAGGCAGTGCTCTACCACTGAGCTAACCGCCCAACGCGGCCGCAATTATGGCACAAAAGCTGCGCAGGATCAATCGGCTTTCTCGGCGCGCCAGATACAAGCCCCCTTGGACTCCTTGTCCACCTTGTCCAGCGTGGCTTCATGCAGGGCCAGTTCGTCTTCGCTGGCGGCCAGCACGATGATCTCTTCCAGGGCAGCGAATTCGACGCCGCCGCCCGCGCGGCCGTTGGATTCCCCGAGATCGATGGAAAAGCTCTCCTGCCCGCGCGTCATTGCAAGATAGACCTCGGCCAGCAATTCGGCGTCCAGCAAGGCGCCGTGCAGGGTACGGTGGGCGTTGGAGACTTCATAGCGGTCGCACAGCGAATCGAGCGAATTGCGTTTGCCCGGATGCAGGGCTTTGGCTTGCGCCAGCGTATCGGTGATCTCGCCGACATGCGTGACGAAGCGCGGCAGGCCGAGGCGATCGAATTCAGCGTCGAGAAAGGCCAGATCGAACGGCGCGTTGTGGATGATGATCTCGGCATCCGCGACGTATTCGCGGAATTCTTCAGCGATTTCAGCGAACTTCGGCTTGTCGCTCAAAAAATTCCTGGTCAGGCCGTGCACCGCCAGCGCGCCCTCTTCCGAATCGCGCTCGGGATTGATATAGCGGTGAAAATTATTGCCGGTCAGGCGGCGGTTGAGAATTTCGACGCAGCCGATTTCAATGATGCGGTTACCTTCGCGGGCATTGAGGCCGGTGGTTTCGGTATCGAGAACGATTTGACGCATGGTAGGCAATCCTCTTTAGCGCAACGACTCGACGCCGCGGTTGGCCAGGGCATCGGCGCGCTCGTTGCCTTCATGGCCGGCATGCCCCTTGATCCAGCGCCATTCGATACTGTGCTGGGCTTGCGCGGCGTCGAGCGCCTGCCACAGGTCGACATTCTTGACCGGGGCGCGGGCCGCGGTTTTCCAGCCGCGCGCCTTCCAGCCATGAATCCATTCACTGATGCCCTTTTGCACGTACACGCTGTCGGTATGCACGATCACTTCGCAGGGGCGCTTCAAGATCAACAGGGCTTCGATCACGGCGCGCAATTCCATGCGGTTATTGGTGGTATTGGGTTCGCCGCCAAACAATTCTTTTTCATGGCCGTCGGCCAGGAGCCAGGCGCCCCAGCCGCCACGACCGGGATTGCCCTTGCAGGCGCCATCGGTATAAATTTCGATTTTTTCCACAATATAAATTAACAAAGAAAGTGAGCGGGGACGCAGGGTGCGCTCCCGGTTTAATGAATTCTACGAATTTTTTTATTTTACTCGACGAATTTTATTGGTTGCCGGCATGCCTTGCGGCATCTGGGCGCTACGCTGGGTCCAGGCCGGGCCGATCAGGCGCATGCCCTTGACCCGCTTGATCGCCTGCACCATGTACACGGCGCCGAGATAAGGCCACCAGCGCTCACCCGCTGCTTCCATGAAGCTGAAGCGGTTGAGCCACTTTTCCCGGCGAAATGGCGGCGCATAACAACCGAAATAGCCGCGGTTGACGCCGAGATCGAGCAATTTCATCCAGTCCTTGATGCGTGGCATGCTGATGAATTCGGCATGTTGCGGCAGGAAATTCGCCCCCGACAGACGCCCGGTAACTTGCCGCGCGCCCCACATGCTGGCCGGGTTGAAGCCGCAAATGATGACCTGACCTTCCGGGATCAGCACCCGTTCGACTTCGCGCAAGACCTGGTGCGGCTCGGTAGCGAATTCCAGCACATGCGGCAGGATTACCAGATCCAGGCTTTGCGAGGCGAACGGCAGTTCGGCGAAATCGTGCACCACCACCACCGGCGGGCGGGCCTCATCCCCATCTACTGGCACCCGTATGTCGGACAGCCACTTGTTGGGCATGCGGTTGGCGCGCAAGGCATCGATCTGCGGCATGCCGACCTGCAAGGCATTGAAGCCGAAAATGTCGGAAGTCAAGGCATCCAGCCGCGTCTGTTCCCAGGCGCGCACGTAGCTGCCCAGCGGCGTTTGCAGCCAGGAGCCAAGCGTTATAATGGGTCTTTCGAACGATAAGTGTTGCATCTGTATGCTGAATGTACTGGCAATTCCGGCGTTTGATGACAATTATCTCTGGCTGGTGCATGACGGTCGCCATGCTGTCGCCATCGATCCGGGCGACGCCGCCCCCATCATAAGCGCTTTGGCGACGCGCGGCTTGACCTTGTGCGCTATTTTACTGACACATCATCATGCTGACCATGTCGGCGGCGTACCGGCGTTATTGCAACACTGGCAAATTCCAGTGTACGGGCCGCGCCATGACAATATTGCCTGCCTGACAAATCCTCTGGATGACGGTGATCTTGTTCATGTGGAACAACTCGGGCTGGACCTGACTGTCATCGCCGTACCCGGCCATACGCGCGGCCATATCGCCTACCATGCGGCGCAACCAGGCTGGCTGTTTTGCGGCGATACCCTGTTCGGCGCGGGCTGCGGACGCATCTTTGAGGGCACGCCGGCGCAGATGGCGGCATCGCTGGCAAGACTTGCCGCCCTGCCGGAGGCCACGCAAGTCTATTGCGCGCATGAATATACCCTGTCCAACCTGCGCTTTGCGCGCACGGTCGAACCGGGCAACGCCGCCCTGATGGAACGCCTGGCAGCCGATACCGCCAGGCGCGCGGCCGGCGTGCCGACCGTGCCATCGAGCATCGGGCTGGAAAAAGCCACCAATCCCTTCCTGCGCTACGCCGAGGCGGAAATTCTGGAGAGTTTGCGCCAGGCGGGCCGCCTGCGGGAAGACACGCCGCTGGCGGCCTTTGCCGCCTTGCGGGAATGGAAGAACGTTTTTAAATGAGGGTCTGATCAGGCCGGTTGCAGGCAAGCGGGCGCTGCCTGTTCCTGCCCGGCCCGCACCCCGGTCAACAGGAATTGCAGCAATTCCTGCACCGGCCGGATATCGCGCCCCAGCGGCAGGGGTTCGCTGCCGCGGAAAAACAGGCCCCGTTTGACATCGCCATTCATGGCGAAGGCCAGCCGGGTATCGATGCAGAATTGTCCGGCCTTGGCGATGCCGTCGCGCAAGCCACATTGATGCAGACAATCGAAGGCGACCTGGCATTCCTGCGGCCTGGCCTTGGTTTGCAGCCTGGCTTCCTTGTCCAGGTAATTGGCCAGCCAGGGCGTGCGCACCGCGCGCGCCGGCAATCCGGCCACGCTCATGAAGGTCACGATGTCTTCCTTGGCAGCGCCGACCAGGACTTTCTTGAAATTGAGGTGGGCATCGCCCTCCTCGGTCACGGCAAACGGCGTGCCGAGCTGGACGGCACTGGCACCTTGCGCCAGCAGCGCGCGGATCTGTTCGTGACTGTGAATGCCGCCGGCGGCGATCAGCGGAACCTTCTCTCGCTCGAGGCCCAGTTCCTTGAACAGGGCGCAGGTTTCTTCCAGCACGCGCGGCATGTCGAAGCGCGCATCAACGATGTCCTCCGCCTTGGGTGCGCCCAGGTGGCCGCCGGCGTAGCGCGGATGTTCGATGACGATGGCGTCCGGCAGGCGGTTCTTGCGCATCCATTTCTTCAGGAGCAGGCTGATGCCGCGCGCATCCGACAGGATCGGGATCAAGGCCACCTGCGGGAAATCGGCAGTCAGTTCCGGCAGATCCAGCGGCAAGCCGGCGCCGACCACCACCGCATCGGCCCCGCTTTCACAGGATTGGCGCACCTGGTTGGCGTATTCCGCCACGGCGCGCATGATATTGACGGCGATGAGGCCATTGCCTTCGGCGATATCCCTGGCAGCCCGGATTTCACGATCCAGCGCAACCAGATTGGCCTGGTTGATTGCATCCTTGTCACGACTCTTGCCGGTCTGCGCCATCAGGTCGGCGTGGTGGCGGCGCAGGTCGACGCTGGAAATGGTGCCCACCGCATTCTGGCGCGCCACGGCACCGGCCAGGCGGTGCGCAGAGATACCCACGCCCATGCCACCCTGGACGATGGGCAAGAGCGTTTTATTGCAAAACTTAAAATACGGTAAGTCAATGTTCAACATGAAAATCCTTCTGCTGGGCATGCGATGGCCGACGATATCAAAGCGGTTTGGCAATTCACTTGATATAAATCAAGGCAAACAGGCCGTGAGTTGTGCAATCCCCATGGTTGCCGACTTTAGTTCGGTAATCTCGGTTACGGGTCGGCAAAATGGGAACTAAGCCAGAAAATATTTATCTCTAACAAGCGCAAGAATTGCAGCGAAGGAAGACACTCTGTGCGTCAGCTGCATTCCAGGCATTTGGGGACGAGTAATCAGAGCGCATTGCGAAATCGTCCAATCAGGATATGTAAAATTCCTTGACGCAAGAAAAGCCAGTTCCTTACACTGTCGGATTAATGTTTTGCCGACTAATGCAGGGTCGGTCCTTGACAAACTACCCATGCATTTATCATTCAAATCCACCCTTCTTGTAGCCGCGCTGCTGGTCAGCCAGGTGCCGCTTGCCGCGCGCGCCGCCGACATCAGCCTTTATTTGCACGGCAACGACCGTCTCGACTATCCGCCGCAGTCGCAGTCGCTGGCCATGGAAGAGATGGATGTGTGGGAGCGCATCCGCAAGGGTTTCGGCATCCCGGACCTCGACAATCCGCTGGTCATTTCGCAAACCAACTGGTACAGCGCGCGCCCGGATTACATCCAGCGCACCACCACGCGCGCCTCGCGTTACCTCTACCATGTGGTCGTCGAACTGGAAAAGCGCAACATGCCGACTGAACTGGCGCTGCTGCCCTTCATCGAATCGGCATTCAATCCGCAAGCCTATTCCACCGCCAAGGCGGCCGGCATGTGGCAATTCATCCCCTCGACCGGGCGCGATTTCGATCTGAAGCAAACGCAGTTCAAGGATGAGCGGCGCGACGTGCTGGCCTCGACCGATGCCGCGCTGACTTACCTGCAGCGCCTGTACGGCATGTTCGGCGACTGGCAGCTGGCGCTGGCAGCCTACAACTGGGGCGAAGGCTCGGTGCAGCGCGCCATCAAGAAAAACACGGCGGCCGGCCTGCCGACCGACTTCAACGGCCTCTCCCGCATCATGCCGGCCGAGACGCAGAACTACGTACCGAAACTGCAGGCGGTAAAAAATATCATCGCCAGCCCCGAGCAATACGGCATCAGCCTGCCGCGGGTGGACAACGTGCCCTACTTCGTCACCATCGGCAAGACGCGCGACATCGACATCAAGCTGGCGGCACAGCTGGCCGAACTGTCGCTGGAAGAATTCAAGGCCCTCAATCCGCAATACAATCGGCCGATCATCATCGGCAGCGTCGACACGCAAATCCTGCTGCCGAAAAACAATGCGGCAAAATTCAAGGAAAACCTGGCGAACTGGAGCAAGACCCTGTCGTCCTGGACGGCGCACAAGGTCACCGGCGCGCGCGAACGCATCGACGCCATCGCCCACCGCTTCGGCACCACGCCACAGGTGATCCGCGAAGTCAACAACATCCCGCCGAAGATGGCCCTGAAGGCGGGTTCGACCATCCTGGTGCCGAAGACAGAATTGACCTCGCAAAAGGATATCAGCGCCGAGGTAGCCGACAACGCCACCATGCAGGTGGTGCCGGACGTGCCGGAAACGCGCCGCATCTATGTCAAGGTCGGCAAGCGCGACACCCTGACTTCGCTCGCCAGTCGCCACAAGGTCAGCGTGGCGCAGATCCGTGAATGGAATGATTTGAAGGGCGACAAGGTCGCCAGCGGCAAGCGACTGGAATTGCATGTACCCAACCGGGTGGCAGCGCGCAGCGGCGCCGGTGAAAAGCGTCAGCTGGCACGCGGCGAGCGTACCCGCGCCGTGAAAACCGCATCGAACCGCAAGGCCGCGCCGGCAGCCAAGCCGCGCGCAGTCGCCAACAAAAAATCGACAACAAAAACCGCCCGCAAGAGCAACCGCCCGGTGAAAGTAGCTTCAGCCAAATAAGTTCGCCGCCAGTCAGGCGTCAACAACTTCAGGGCGGGTCCGTACCCCGCCCTCGCCCTACTCGATCCATTAATTTCAAGTCACCGGCAGCGCGGCGTATTCGGCCGCCGCCAGCAGGCGCCGGGTATATTCCTGACGCGGGCTGCCGAGCACTGCCTCGACCGTGCCGCTCTCAACCACCTTGCCATCCTTCATCACCATCACCTGGTGCGCCATGGCGCGGATCACCGCCAGGTCGTGGCTGATGAAGATGTAAGCCAGGCCATACTTGCGCTGCAGTGCGGCCAGCAATTGCAGCACCTGCTGCTGTACCGAGACGTCCAGTGCCGAGGTCGGCTCATCCAGCAGCAGCAATTCGGGCTTCAATACCAGTGCGCGCGCAATTGCGATGCGCTGCCGCTGGCCGCCGGAAAACTCGTGCGGGTAGCGCGCCATCATCGCCGCTTCCAGCCCCACCTCTTCCAGCCCTGCCGCCACCGCCGCGCGCAGCTGATCCCGGCTCAGGTGCGGCTGGTGCAGCGCCAGCCCTTCGCCGACGATCTGCTCGACGGTACGGCGCGGCGACAGCGAGGCGAACGGGTCCTGGAACACCACCTGCATCTTTGCGCGCAAGGGACGCAGGCTGGCGGCATCCATCTCGCTGACCGGCTGGCCGGCAAAGCGTATCTGGCCCGCTACCCGCGCCGTGGACAGGCGCAGCAGCGCCATGCCCAGCGTGGATTTTCCGGAGCCGGATTCGCCAACGATGCCGAGCGTCTCGTGCGGTTGCAGGCGCAAGTCGACCGCATCCACGGCGACGAAGGCGGTTTTTTTAATCCAGCCGCGCGGAATATCGAACACGCAGCGCAAGCCTTGCGCCTGCAACAATGCGGCACCTTCAGCGGGCGCCGAGGCGACCATGCGCTGCGGCTGGCTATTCAGGAGCTTGCGGGTATAAGCTTCGCGCGGATTGGCGAACAATTCGGCGCTGGAGGCCGTCTCCACCAGGCGGCCCTTTTCCATCACGCCGACGCGGTCGGCGAAATGCCGCACCAGGTTCAGGTCGTGTGAAATCAGCAGCACCGCCATGTTCTCTTCGCGCTGCAGCTGGTTGAGCAATTCGAGGATTTGCACCTGGATCGTCACATCCAGCGCAGTGGTCGGCTCGTCGGCGATCAGCAGCTTGGGCTTGCAGGCCAGCGCCATGGCGATCATCGCGCGCTGACGCTGGCCGCCGGACAGCTGGTGCGGATAAGACAAGGCACGCCGCGCCGGCTCCGGAATACCGGTCTTTTCCAGCAAGGCCACCGCGCGCAGCGCCGCTTCCCGTGCATTCAGGCCTTCGTGCAGCATCAGCACTTCGGCAATCTGGTTGCCGATGGTGAAGAGCGGATTCAGGGCCGTCATCGGCTCCTGGAAGATCATCGCCACGTCCTTGCCGCGCACCGAGCGCATCGCGGCTTCCGGCTTTTGCAGCAGGTCCTGGCCTTCGAACAGGATGCGCCCGCCATAGCGCGCATCCGGGTTCAGGCGCAAAACCGACAAGGCGGTAACGGTCTTGCCGGAACCGGATTCGCCCACCAGCGCCAGCTTTTCGCCCGGCGCAATCGTCAGGCTGACATCGTCCACCACGGTGGACGCGCCAAAAGCCACACTGAGGTTCTGGATTTGCAAGAGGCTCATGCCTTCCTCCGCACATCCAGGGCGTTGCGCAAGGCATCGCCGATATTGGTCAACAGCAGCAGCGTCACGGTCAGCACCATGAAAGTCGAGAGCGCAATCCACCAGGCGTCCAGGTTGTTCTTGCCCTGCGCCAGCAATTCGCCCAGGCTCGGCGTCGAGGGCGGCACGCCCAGGCCGAGAAAGTCGAGGCTGGTCAGCGCCAGGATCGATGCGCTCATGCGGAACGGCAGAAAGGTCACCACCGGCGTCATACTGTTGGGCAGCACATGGCGCCAGATGATCTGGCCATTCGACAGCCCCAGCGCACGCGCCGCCTGCACGTATTCGAGGTTGCGGTTGCGCAGGAAGTCGGCGCGCACGTAATCCGACAAACCCATCCAGCCGAACAGCGACAACAGGATCAGCAGCAAGCCAAGGCTGGGTTCGAAGATCGAGGAAAATATAATCAGCAGATATAGCTCGGGCATCGAACCCCAGATTTCCATGAAACGCTGGAATACCAGGTCGGTCCTGCCGGCAAAGTACCCCTGGATCGCGCCCGTGATCAGGCCAAGCACAACGCCCGTGATGGTCAGCGCCAAGCCGAACAGGATCGAAATGCGGAAGCCATACAGCAGCCGCGCGAAGACGTCGCGTCCACGGTCGTCGGTGCCGAGCCAGTTTTCACGCGATGGCGGCGCCGGATTGGGCGACTGGGCGAAATAGTTCAGGGTGTCGAAGCGGTAATGGTTGAGCGGATAAATCGCCCAGTTGCCCGGCTTGCCCAACTGTTCGCGGATGAAGGGATCCAGATAATCGGCCGGCGACTCGAAGTCGCCGCCGAAGGCCTTTTCCGAATAGTCGCTGACGATCGGCACCAGCAACTGGCCGTTGTAGCGGGCCAGCAGCGGCTTGTCGTTGGAAATCAGCTCGGCCATCAGGCTGATGGCGAACAGAATGCAGAAGATCACCAGGCTCCAGTAGCCGCGGCGGTTTTGCCGGAAGCGCAGCCAGATGCGGCGGCCGGGCGACACCGAGGGGGTGAGTACGGAATTCATCGGGCAAGGCTTTCAAACTGGACGCGCGGGTCGGCCCACACATAGCACAGGTCGCCGATCAGCTTGACCACCAGGCCGATCAGGGTAAACAGGTACAGCGTGCCCATCACCACGGGATAGTCGCGCCGGATCACCGATTCATACGACAACAAGCCCAGGCCATCGAGCGAAAACAGGGTTTCGATCAGCAGGCTGCCGGCGAAGAAGGCGCCGATGAAGGCGGCCGGAAAGCCCGTCACCAGCGGGATCAGCGCATTGCGAAAGACGTGCTTGTACAGCACGGTATTTTCGGAGAGGCCCTTGGCGCGCGCCGTCAGCACGTATTGCTTGCGGATTTCTTCCAGAAAGGTGTTCTTGGTCAGCATGGTCATCACGGCAAACGAACCCGCCACCGAGGCCGTCACCGGCAAGGCGATGTGCCACAGGTAATCCTTGACCTTGCCGAACAGCGACAACGTTTCCCAGTCGTCCGAGGTCAGGCCGCGCAGCGGGAACCATTGCACGAAGCTGCCGCCGCCGAACAGCACCAGCAGGAACACGCCAAGCACGAAGCCGGGAATCGAATAGCCGACCAGCACCGCCATGCTGGTAATGGCATCGAAGCGGCTGCCTTCGCGCACCGCCTTGGCAATCCCCAGCGGCAGCGAGATGAAATAGGTCAGGAAGAAGGTCCACATGCCGATGCTGATCGACACCGGCAGCTTGGATTTGACCAGTTCCCACACATCCTTGTGATGGTAAAAACTCTGGCCGAGGTCGAAGGTGGCAAAGCCCTTGAGCATTTGCCAGAAGCGCTCTGCAGGCGGCTTGTCGAAACCGTACAGGGCCTTGATTTCGGCCACCCGCTCGGCGTCGATGCCTTGCCGGCCGCGATATTGCGAGGCGCCGCCGCCGGATGCTTCACCGGCGCCGACCTGCCCTTTCAATTCCATCATGGCCTGCTCGACCGGCCCGCCGGGGACGAACTGGATCACCGCGAAGGTGATCGCGATCACGCCGAACAGGGTCGGCAGCATCAGCAGCAGCCGCTTGGCGATATAGGACCAGATATTCATGCGGACTTCCTCATCTCGTTTTTATCTCGGCTGCTGTTCCCACCAGCTCGACACCACATAGGGGTTGGCCTGGTAATACAGGGGCGCGACCGCCGGGATGCCGAAGCGGTTGCGGTAAGCCACGCGATGGGTCGAGGAATACCAGTGCGGCACCACGATGTACATGTGCAGCAGCACGCGGTCGAGCGCGCGCGCGGCAGCGACGAGTTGCTTGCGGCTGTCTGCCTTGACCAGGGCTTCGACCAGCCGGTCCGCCACTGGGTCCTTCAGGCCCCAGGCATTGTTCGAGCCTTTCTGGTCGGCCGCCTTGGAGCCGAACATGTCGAACATTTCATTGCCGGGGCTGGTCACGTCGGGAAAGCGGATGGAAGTCATGTCGAAATCGAATTCCTCCATGCGCTTTTGCACCAGCGCATAGTCGGCGGTGCGCTGGCTGACCTGGATGCCGAGCTTTTGCAGGTTGCGCACATACACGCTGACCACCCGCGACAAGGCGCCCTGGTCATCGATGATCTCGAAGCTGAATTGCTCGCCTTTGGCGTTACGCAGGGCGCCATCGCGGTATTCCCAGCCGGCCTGCGCCAGCAGCGCACGCGCCTGCAACAGGTTGGCGCGCAGCGAGGCCGGCGGATCGGTGCGCGGCGGCACCGGCGCTTGCCCGAACACGGCGGGGTCGAGTTTGTCACGCATGGGTTCCAGCAGGCGCAATTCATCCGCCGACGGCAGGCCGGTGGCGGCCATCTCGCTGTTGTTGAAGAAGGAATAGATGCGCTTGTACTGGCCGTAGAACAGTTGCCGGTTCATCCATTCGTAGTCGAGCGCCAGGCCCAGCGCCTGGCGCACCCGCGCATCCTGGAACTGCGGGCGGCGCAGGTTCATCACGAAGCCCTGCATGCCGGCGCCGTTGGAATGCGTCAACTCGCGCTTGACGATCTCGCCGCTGGAAAACTTCGGCCCCTTGTAGCTGCGCGCCCAGTTCTTGGCGCTGTATTCGACCACGACGTCGAACTCGCCGGCCTTGAAGGCTTCCAGGCGCGCCACGTCATCCTTGTAGAAGCGGTAGACGATGCGCTCGAAGTTGAACATGCCGCGCCGCGCCGGAATGTCGGCGCCCCAGTAATCCAGGTTGCGTTTATAGCTGATGGTGCGGCCGACGTCAAAGCGCTCGATCAGGTAGGGGCCGGTGGCGATCGGCGCATCCAGCTGGATCTTGTCGAACGCCGTGGCGGCGCCCCACTTGCGTGAAAACACCGGCACGCTGCCGACGATCAGCGGCAATTCATGGTTTTGCGTCCTGAAATCGAAGCGCACCGTGCGCTCATTCAGCACCACGCACTGCTTTACATCCGCGAACATGCTTTTGAATTGCGGCGCGCCCTTGCTCATCAAGGTGTCGAAGGAATGCTTGACGTCGGCCGCCAGCACCGGATCGCCATTGTTGAAGCGTGCCCTGGCGTTGAGGCGGAAGGTCATGGCCATGCGGTCCGGCGCCAGCACCATGTCTTCCGCCAGCAAGCCGTACATGGTGGCCACTTCATCGGCCGAACCGACCGCCAGCGACTCGAACATCAGATCGGAGACGCCGGCAGCCGACACTCCTTTCAGCGAAAACGGGTTGAACTTGTCGAAGCTGGTGCGGCGGTCTGGATTGGCCAAATACAGGGTGCCGCGCCGGGGCGCATCCGGATTGACGTAGCCGAAATGGGTAAAGTTCGCCGGGTACTTCGGCGTGTCGTACAGGGAAAAGGCATGGGCCGCCCAGGCCGGGGCAGCCTGACAAACCAGCCAGACCAGTGGCAAAATCAGAAGTTTTTTCAGCATTCGTCGGTTCGGCTAGCCAGTGAAAGCAGGTTCAGGACAAGACTCGTGCGGATTATTTTAAACAAAGACGCCTTGCGCCGGCTGGCAAAAATTTGCCGTTGCAGCCCATAACTCTTACAATCTCGCTCAATTCGCATCACTATAACAGTACATACGGAGTATCTCATGGCATTCTTGCAAGGCAAAAAAATCCTGATTACCGGTTTGCTATCGAACCGTTCCATCGCCTACGGCATCGCCACCGCCTGCAAGCGCGAAGGCGCCGAACTGGCCTTCACCTATGTCGGCGAGCGCTTCAAGGACCGCATCACCGGTTTTGCCAAGGAATTCGACAGCGAGCTGATCTTTGACTGCGATGTCGGCAGCGACGAGCAAATCAATGCCCTATTTGCCGACCTCGGCAAATCCTGGAGCCAGCTCGACGGCCTGGTGCACGCCATCGGCTTCGCCCCGCGCGAAGCGATCGCCGGCGACTTCCTCGACGGCCTGTCGCGCGAGGGCTTCAAGATCGCCCATGACATTTCCGCCTACAGCTTTCCAGCCATGGCCAAGGCCGCGCGCCCGATGCTGAGCAGCAAAGCCGCCCTGCTGACCCTGAGCTACCTGGGCGCCATGCGTGCCATCCCCAACTACAACACCATGGGCCTGGCCAAGGCATCGCTGGAAGCCAGCGTGCGCTACACGGCCGAGTCGCTCGGCCCGCAAGGCGTGCGCGTCAACGGCATTTCCGCCGGCCCGATCAAGACGCTGGCCGCCAGCGGCATCCAGGATTTCAGCAAGCTGCTCGGCTTCGTCGCCTCGCATGCGCCGCTGCGCCGCAATGTCACCATCGATGACGTCGGCAACACCGCCGCCTTCCTGCTGTCGGACCTGGCCGCCGGCATCACCGGTGAAATCACCTATGTCGATTGCGGTTTTTCGCATGGCATGGGCCTGAACCAGGCCGATTACGCCTGAGTTGGGCAAGCCGGCCGTCTCGCGTCAAACGACGGCGGGCGGCCAGAGGATGAGGTGGGCGCTGGCCGCCCTCCCCCTAAATTTCCAGTTCCACAAGCAAAGAAACCGGCAGGGATTCAAAATTCCCTGTACAATTGCGTCCTTGCGGTTCACCATGCGCCGCACATCAAGCACTACCCCTAGCAGCATCGCTAAACCCTTAGCTTAACGTTAAAGCCCTCCCGCCCCTGGTGCCGATAATCGAGCACCGTCCCGGCGCAAAGCTTTCTGTGCCGAAATCTCTTCGAGTTTTCAGTTGTTTCGTTGGTTTGCGTTGCATTTTGCGTACGCGTTTCTCCACAAGAGCTGACGCGACGCTGATTATTACGAAAGATATTCATGACATTTGAAGCATTAGGATTGCACGCGTCCGTACTCAAGGCCCTCACCGATGCCGGCTATACCGAGCCGACCGCAGTGCAGCAGCAAGCCGTTCCGGCTGCCATCGCCGGCCGCGACCTGCTGGTATCCTCGCAAACCGGTTCCGGCAAGACTGCCGCCTTCATGCTGCCGTCGCTGCACAAATTCGCTTCGGATGAAGCTGCCGTTGAAGGCGGCAAGACCGCCAACCAGGAACGCCAGGCTGCCCGCGCACGCGGCGATCGTCCGCGCTTCCAGCCGGCCCAGCCGAAAATGCTGGTATTGACGCCGACCCGCGAACTGGCCCTGCAAGTGACCACCGCCACCGACAAGTACGGCATCCACATGCGCCGCGTCAAAGCGGTGTCGATCCTGGGTGGCATGCCTTACCCGAAACAGATGCAATTGCTGTCGCGTAATCCAGAAATCCTGGTGGCAACGCCAGGCCGTCTGATTGACCATATGGACTCGGGCAAGATCGACTTCTCGCAACTGGAAATCCTGGTGCTGGATGAAGCCGACCGCATGCTGGACATGGGTTTCATCGAAGATATCGAAAAGATCGTCGCCGCCACGCCGGCAGGCCGCCAGACCATGCTGTTCTCGGCAACGCTCGACGGCGTTGTCGGCTCAATGGCGCGTCGCATCACCCGCGATCCGCAAGTGATCCAGATCGCCAGCGCCGGCAACAAGCATGAAAACATCCAGCAGCGCGTGCACTTTGTCGACGACCTGTCGCACAAGAACCGCATGCTCGACCATCTGCTGACCGATACCACCATGGATCAGGCAGTGGTGTTTACCGCCACCAAGCGCGACGCCGACACCCTGGCCGACCGCCTGAATATCGCCGGCTTTTCCGCCGCTGCGCTGCATGGCGACATGCACCAGGGCGCGCGCAACCGCACCCTGAACGCGATGCGTAACGGCCAGGTGCGGGTACTGGTCGCCACCGACGTTGCCGCCCGCGGCATCGACGTGCCGGCGATTACCCACGTCTTCAACTATGACTTGCCGAAATTCCCGGAAGACTACGTGCACCGTATCGGCCGCACCGGCCGCGCCGGCCGCAACGGCGTGGCGATTTCGCTGGTGAACCATGCCGAAGGCATGAACGTCAAGCGCATCGAACGCTTCACCAAGCAAATCATCCCGGTCGACGTGATCGAAGGTTTCGAACCGAAGCGTTCCGCATCGGCACCGCGTACCGCACGCAAGCCGGGCGGCTGGAAGCCGGGCGCCGGCCGCAGCAATGGCGGCAACGCCGGCAACAGCGCCAAGCCGGGCCAGCGCACCTTCAGCAAGCCTTCCGCGCCGCGCAAGGAAGGCGGCTACAAGGGCGATAGCGCACGTCGTTCGTATGGCGACCGCTAATCGCTGAACGCTGCATGAAATAAAACGGCCGCCGGGTTCAAAACCGGCGGCCGTTTTCATTGGTGCGACGCCCCTGGTGGCGCGCCCTTACAGTGCGCAGGTGCGAAAGCCGACAAACATGTCGGCGCGCCCGGGCAGATAAAAATTGCGATACTTCGCCGAACGCATGCGCGGGCGGGTTGCAAAGGAGGCGCCGCGCACGGCTTGATGCGTGCCGAACCACGGCGCCGAATATTCCCGATAAGCGTCCGCCGCAAAGCCGGGATACGCCGCGAACGGCGAACAAGTCCATTCCCACAAATCACCCCAGCGCAACGATGGATGCCCGGACAGCGCCGCATATTCCCACTCTGCCTCGCCTGGCAGGCGCCGCCCGGCCCAGGCGCAATACGCCTGCGCCTCGTACAGGCTGACATGGCGCACGGGTTCTTGCTGCGCCAGCGTCATCAGGCGGCCGAAGCGGCGCGCCAGCCACTGGCCGCCCTCGCGCTGCCAGCCCGGCGGCGCCGAACGCTGCTGTTGCATCAGCCAGGCGCGCGCTGCCGGCGTCCACAGGCGCGGATCCTCATAGCCGGCGTCGGCGACGAACTCGGCATACTGCGCATTCGACACCAGCGCCGCATCCATGGCGAATGGCGCCACGCGGCAGGCATGCGCCCATTTTTCATTATCGAAGACAAAGCCATGCCCCGGCGGACTGCCGAGGGTGAAGCTGCCGCCGGCAAAGCCGATTTCGCGCGGCGTCGCGCCAAGTAGTGCCAGTGGCGCCGGCCAGGACGGCGGCTGCGGCATGGCCACATCGAGGGTCTGCAAGGTATAGGCGAAGGCTTCGCCGTGCATGTCCTCGTGCGCCAGCGCCAGCCGGAACGGATACAGGGCTTCGTCGCGCGCCGGCGTGCGCGAAAGTTTGTCGAGCACGCGGTCGAGCACTTCACGGCAATAGGTTTTCATGGCGCCGGCACCCGGCAAATCGAGCGACCAGCGCGCATCGTGCGCCACCGTATTGGAGTCGAACCAGTCGTCGCCACGGTTCAGCAAGGAGGCACGCTGCGCGGCAGCGGGATGGCTCGACTGCGCCTCACGCAGAATGTACCATTCGGCAAACCAGGCCACATGGCCCAATTCCCACAGCGGCGGATTGACGATGGTCAGGCGCGGCACCCGGGCCGGCGCGTCCAATCCTGCCTCAAGGAAATAATCGAACAGGGCCAGCGTATAATCGCGCGCATCCCGCAATGCGCGCGCCAGTTCGGGCGGCGAAGCCTGGCGGAAAGAAACGTCGGCGGATGGTGCGGACGGTGCGGATGGTTCCATTTATACGGGAAGCGACAAAGGTGAAACCGCATATTGTCATGATCAGCCCGGCGCTGGCAAATGCCAACAACGGCAACTGGCAAACCGCCAGCCGCTGGGCGCGCATGCTGCGTCACCATTATGCAGTCACGATCGTGGCCAGCGGCGCGGCGCCGGCAAGCGATGCCGCGCGCTGCCCCGACCTCGTGATCGCCCTGCATGCGCGCCGCTCCGCCGCCGCGCTGCAGACCCTGGGCGCAAGTTGCCCGCAGACCCCGGTAATGCTGGTATTGACCGGCACCGACCTGTATCGCGACATCCACACCGATGCCGCCGCGCGCCAGGTCCTGCAACGCGCCGACCGGCTGGTGATATTGCAACAGGCCGGCCTGCAGGAACTCGCGCCCGCGCTACGCACCAAGGCGCACGTCATTCACCAGTCCGCCCCCATGCTCAAAGCCATCGGCGCAGATGTGAAAAACCGCATGCGCCACTTCGATGTCTGCATGGTCGGCCACCTGCGCATTGAAAAGGACCCGGCCACCTTCATGCGCGCAGCCGCCCTGCTCGCTCCGCCGCGCATCCGCCTGCTGCATATCGGCGGCGCGCTCGATGCGGCATTGGCGACCCAGGCGCAGGCAACAGCACAAGCGCAGGCCAATTACCGCTGGCTCGGCGCATTGCCGCACGCCGACACCCGCCGTCGCCTGAAACACTGTCACCTGATGGTGATCGCCTCGCACATGGAGGGCGGCGCGAATGTCATCATCGAAGCCTTGACCTCGGGCGTACCGGTGCTGGCTTCCGACATTTCCGGCAACCGCGGCATGCTCGGCGACGACTATGCCGGCTACTTCCCGCCGGGCGACAGCGCCGCGCTGGCGCAAGCCATCGAGCGCGCCGCCCGCGACCCCGCCTTTTACGCGCGACTTGAGCAGCAGTGCCAGGTGCGGGCGCCGCTGTTTGCACCGGAGCGTGAACAAACGGCCTTGCTGGACTTGGTGGATAATATGCTGCATAGCAAGGACACACACAGGAACCCCTCCCCATGAACGCACCCATCGAACCCGGCATCCGGCTCACTTCGTTTTCCCATGGCGGCGGCTGCGGCTGCAAGATTGCCCCCGGCATCCTGGCGGAAATCCTGAAAAAGTCCAGCGGCTTTCCGGTTCCCAAGGAATTGTTGGTCGGCATCGAGACCGCCGATGACGCCGCCGTCTACAAGCTCAATGACGAGCAGGCGCTGATTGCCACCACCGATTTCTTCATGCCCATCGTCGACGATCCCTTCGACTTCGGCCGCATCGCCGCCACCAATGCCATCTCCGATGTCTATGCCATGGGCGGCACGCCGATCATGGCGCTGGCGCTGGTGGCCATGCCGGTCAACCAGTTGCCCATCGAAGTGATCGGCAAGATCATCCAGGGCGGTGAGGCTGCCTGCGCCGAAGCCGGCATCCCGATTGCCGGCGGCCACACCATCGACTCGGTCGAGCCGATCTACGGCCTGGTGGTGATGGGCATCGTGCATCCTGCGAAAATCAAGCGCAACGCCGACGCCCGCGCCGGCGACAAGCTCATCCTCGGCAAGCCGCTGGGCGTGGGCATCCTGTCGGCGGCACTGAAGAAAAATGCCCTCGACGCCGACGGCTATGCCGCCATGATCGCCAATACCACCAAGCTCAACAAGCCGGGCCGCGCATTGTCCGAACTGGATGGCGTGCATGCCCTGACCGATGTCACCGGCTTCGGTCTGCTCGGCCACACGCTGGAAGTGGCACGCGGCGCCGGCCTCACCGCACGCATCGAGATGCCAGCCGTCCCGCTGTTGCCGGGCGTGGCGCAACTGGCGGAAAACGGTTTCATCACCGGGGCCTCCGGCCGCAACTGGGCCGGCTATGGCCAGGACGTCCGCCTGGGAAGCGAGATCGGTCCGGTGCAGCAAGCCTTGCTGACCGATCCCCAGACTTCCGGCGGCCTGCTGGTGTCGTGCGCCGCCGATGCCGTGGAGCAAGTACTGGAAATTTTCCGGCGTGAAGGTTTCGCCGATGCCGCCGTGATCGGCGAGATGGCCGCAGGTCCGGCCAGCGTCGTCGTCAGCGCATGAACTTTGCCTTGGCGCAATGCCAAGGCAAAAAGTTTTACTACGATCTAATTTCTGCGATCTAATTTCAATGTGTGCCAGGTCACTTTGGCGACCTGATTTTTTCCGCTCCTGCCATCGGCACGGTTAACCTCCAAAACATGCTCCGCGCGCAAGCCTGCGCGCCGGTACTGTGCGGGAGGTCGTGCTTTGCCGAACCAAAACAATTCAGACGCTGTTCCGAATTCCCGCAAGGGAGGCTGGCGCCGCCGGGCACGCCAGTGTGCCACCGGACTGGGCGTGATCCTCAGCCTTGCCGTGCTTGCGGGCCTGACTTACCTTGCCTGGTTATTGCCCAGCCTGCCCGCGCTGGATGTCATGCAAAAGGTCCAGAATGTTCGCCCGAGCACGGTGCTGGCTGCCGACGGCACCGTACTGACAGAATTTCGCCAGAAACAGCAGGAAACAATTGCGTTGGATCAGGTATCGCCGCATGTGCTGCAGGCGCTGATCGCCACCGAAGACCAGCGCTTCCATGAACACCGCGGCGTCGACCTGCGCCGCACCGCGCTGGCGCTGCTGCACACCATCACCGGCCGCGGCCAGGGCGGCTCGACCATTACCCAGCAACTGGCGCGCAACCTGTTTCCGCAACAGATCGGCCGCGCCCGCAGCGTACACCGCAAGGCGCGCGAAATGCTGACCGCGCTGAAAATCGAACGCAGCTATGGCAAGCGGGAAATCCTCGAAATCTACCTCAATACCGTGCCCTTCCTGTATAACGTGTACGGCATCGAAATGGCCGCCCGCACCTATTTCGACAAACCGGCGGCGCAACTGAGCCTGCCGGAGAGCGCCACCCTGGTCGGCATGCTCAAAGGCACCCAGTATTACAATCCCGTGAAAAATCCCGAACGGGCGCTCAAGCGACGCAATGTCGTGCTCGGCCAGCTGCTGCGGCAAGGATGGCTGACGCAGCAGAATTTTGACGTCCTCGTCAAACAGCCGCTGGGCGCCGCCCTGCACCGCCCGCCGGAGGTTGGCGGCATGGCGCCGCATTTCACCGCCCATGTGCGCAAATGGCTGCTCGACTGGGCCGCGCGCGAGGACCACGACCTGTATGCGGAGGGCATGGTGGTGCACACCACGCTGGATCCCACGCTGCAAGCCGTCGCCGAAGCTGCGGTCGAACGCCAGACCCAGGCGCTGCAGCAGATCGCCGATGTCGAATGGGGATCGGGCCGCTTGCGCACGTCCCTGCAGGCCGAATTTTATGCCCGCCTGCACGAACAGGTGACGCCGTTCAGCCATCTGTGGAAATCGCGGCCGGAACTGGTCGACACCTTCATCCGCGAAACGCCGGACTACAAGAAATACGCCGCCGGCGGCGCCGGCCCTGACGGCGCGCTGGCGCAGATGAAAGCGGACCAGACGTTCATGCGGCAACTACTGCGCAGAAAATCCCGCCTGGAAGCCGGCTTGCTGGCAATGGAGCCCACCAGCGGCGCAATCAAGGCCTGGGTCGGCAGCCGGGATTTCGGCATCGACCAGTTCGACCATGTGGCGCAAGCCGTGCGCCAGCCCGGCTCGACCTTCAAGCCTTTCGTATACGGCGCGGCGCTGGAACAGGGCATCAGTCCGCGCCAAACCTTCCGCGGCGGCCCGGTCGAAATCAGGATGGCCAACGGCCGCGTCTGGCGGCCGACCGACATGGATGTGGCCGACCGCCCGATGAGCCTGCGTGAAGGCCTGGTGTATTCCAAAAACACCATTACCGCCCAGGTGATGCAAGAGGTCGGCGTCGATCCCGTGGTCGAACTGGCGCAGGCGATGGGCGTGCGCCAGAGCCGGCTCGATCCGGTCATCTCGATCGGCCTGGGCACCAGCCCGGTCACCCTGCTGGAAATGGTCTCGTCCTATGCAACCATCGCCCGCGCGGGGGAATACCGCGCGCCGCTGGCGGTCAGGCGCATTATCGACCGCAACGGCAAGCGCATTGCCGAATTCGGCGAACAGGCCGGCGAACGCGTCTTGTCGGAAGATACTGCAACCGAGCTGATCGACATGCTGCGCGCCGCGGTGGACCAGGGCACCGGGCGCCTGGTCAAGCGGCAGTTCGGCATTGTCGCCGACATTGCCGGCAAGACCGGCACCACGCAAAACAATACCGATGGCTGGTTCATTCTGATGCATCCGGGCCTGGTGGCCGGCGCCTGGATCGGCTTCAACGACCAGCGTGTGACCATGCGCAGCAGCTACTGGGGACAAGGTGGCCACAATGCCATCCTGGTGGTGGGCGATTTTTTCCGCGATGCCTTGCGGCAGAAGCACATCGACATTGCCGCGCAATTCCCGCGCCCGGAACGTTCGCCCCGGTTGGCAAACGGCCTGCTGCATGACGGCGAAGCCGGGCCTGCAGCGGAAGAAGACGATACCCTGGGCAACGGCGCGCAGGATGACGCCGGACTGCCGCTGGCCGGACTGGCGTCGGGACACGGCATCATCGTACGCCGCAAAGGCGGGCGCATCCTGATCGGCGACGCCAGCGGCATGCAAAGCATGGAAAACGACATGGCGCCCGCCGCCGCACCGGATCGCTGACGCCGGCCTGCCCGGCCTGGCCGATCAGGCGGCCTAATCGTCCTTGGCGCCGGAAATGCCGAGTTCCTGGATCTTGCGGGTGATGGTGTTGCGGCCGATTCCCAGGCGTACCGCCGCATCATTCTTGCGGCCATGAGTATGCTTCAAGGCCACCTTGATCAGGGTCGATTCGAACTGCCGCCCCAGAGCCTCCATCACCTCGGGTTGACCAGCCGACAGCATCTGCGCCGCCTCCGACTCCAGCAAGGACAGCCAGCTCTCGCGGTCGGCGCCGTTCAGATAGGCTGCCGCGCCAGCAACACCGGACGCCACCACTTGGGGCGCGCCATGCGCGTAGCCGCCCCCGGGCGGTGCATCCATCGCCGGCACCGCACCAACATAGACAGGCGGCGCCGCCATCGTGGTGGCCGGCACGCTCGGCTCGATGCCTTTTTCCTCGATCAGGTCCTGTGGCAAATCCTTGATTTCGACGGTCTGGCCCGGCGCCATGACGGTGATCCAGTTGCACAGATTTTCCAGCTGACGCACATTGCCCGGCAATTCCCGCGTGGCAAGGAACTGCATGGCGCTCTCCGACATGCGCTTGGCTTCCACCCCGAGCTGCCTGGCGCTCTGCGCAAGGAAATGCCTGGTCAGCAGCGGAATGTCTTCGCGCCGCTCGCGCAGGCTGGGCAGGCGCAGACGGATCACATTCAGGCGATGGAACAAGTCCTCGCGAAACAGGCCATCCTTGACCCGGCTTTCCAGATTCTGGTGGGTGGCGGCGATCACGCGTACATTGGCTTTCAGGGGCTGGTGCCCGCCAACGCGGTAGAAATGGCCATCCGACAGCACCCGCAACAGGCGCGTCTGCAGGTCAAACGGCATATCGCCGATTTCGTCGAGGAACAGCGTGCCGCCTTCGGCCTGCTCGAAGCGGCCGCGCCGGGTCACCTGGGCGCCAGTGAAGGCGCCGCGCTCGTGGCCGAACAGTTCGGACTCCAGCAAGTCTTTCGGGATCGCCGCGGTATTCAGCGCGATGAAGGGCTGCGCGGCGCGCGGGCTGTGCTTGTGCAGGGCGCGCGCCACCAGCTCCTTGCCGCTGCCGGATTCGCCCGTGATCAGCACCGTGACATTGGATTGCGACAGGCGGCCGATGGCGCGGAACACGTCCTGCATCGCCGGCGCCTGGCCGAGGATTTCCGGGGTCTCCGCCGAGACCTGCTCGACGCTGGCTTCGCGCAGGCTTTCTTCCAGGGCGCGGCGGATCAGCTCGACCGCCTTGTCGACATCAAAAGGCTTGGCGAGGTATTCGAAGGCGCCGCCCTGGAATGCCGCCACCGCCGAATCGAGGTCGGAAAAGGCAGTGATGATGATCACCGGCAGGCCGGGATGGCTGGCCTTGACGGCCTGCAGCAGCTCCAGTCCGGTTTCGCCCGGCATGCGGATATCCGACACCAGCACCTGCGGGCTGCTGGTCTGCAACGCATCCATCGCATCGCGGGCATTGGCAAAGCTGCGCGTGACCAGGTTCTCGCGCGCCAGGGCTTTTTCAAGCACCCAGCGAATCGATTCGTCGTCGTCAACAATCCAGATTGGTTTCATAAGTTCTCGGTTTCTCGTGTGCGGGTCGACGGGTTCATGTTGCCGCCCCTGTCAGGGCAGCGGTATCAAAATCCTGAAATCGGTGCATCCCGGCCGGCTCTCGCATTCAATCACGCCCATGTGCTGCTGCACGAAAGTCTGCGCCAGCGTCAACCCCAGCCCACTGCCGCCGTCCCTTCCCGACACCAGGGGATAGAAGATGCGGTCCTGGATTTCGGTCGGGATGCCAGGTCCATTGTCGATGATATGCAAATCTAATGCCAATCGATAACGAACCTTGGCCAGCGTCACCTGACGGGCAATCCGCGTGCGGAAAATCAGCTGCGCATCGCCCGCCGCGATGCGCGGCGCCAGCGCCTGGGCAGCGTTATGGGCGATGTTCAGCACCGCCTGGATCAGCTGTTCCTTGTCACCCCGGAATTCCGGTATCGACAAGTCATAATCGCGCTCGATCGTCAGGCCGCTGGAGAACTCCGCCATGATCAAACTGCGCACGCGCTCGAACACTTCATGGATGTTGACGTCGCCGACGATGTGCGGGCGCCGGTGCGGCGCCAGCAGGCGGTCGACCAGGGTTTGCAGGCGGTCGGCTTCCTTGACGATGACCTGGGTGTATTCGCGCAACTCCTTGAGATGGCGCTCCGGCAACTCCAGTTCCAGCAGCTGGGCGGCGCCGCGAATACCGCCCAGCGGATTCTTGATTTCGTGCGCCAGGTTGCGGATCAGTTCCTTGTTGGCCTGGCTCTGGTCGAGCAGGCGCTCCTCACGATCGAGCTTCAACTGCTGCACGGTTTCACGCAGCTCGATCATGATCGCCATGCCGGGACGGTGCAGTCCGCTGACGATGCAATGCACGTGCAAGACTTCGCGCCCGGCTCGCTCCAGGGTCAGGTCCTGGCGCAAGTCGGCAAACTGGTTTTCGATCGCCTGGCGGAACAACACGGCCATCTGCTCGCCGTTCTGGAACAGCTCGCTGAACTTGTGCTGCGACAAGGCCTTGAATGAACTCTCCAGCAAATGCTCGGCGGCGGGATTGGCGTAGACGATCCGGCTTTCATCGTCCAGGACGAGCACGGCCGATGCCAGCAGATCGAGGCCATCCAGTCCATGCAGCGGGGGTAATATCATATTTGGAACTTGATTTGGAATTGAAAAAGGCCGCATAGCGCGGCCTCTTGAAAGCAATTGCCATACCTACTTCAAATTGGCGATTTCGCGCTTGAGCGCATCGACGTTTTTTTCAGTGCGCTCGAGGTCTGTTTTCATCGATCCTACACGCTCCTGGTACTTGGCGTAATTGCGTTCGCCACCCTGGCGCTCCGGCTCGCCATTGTTGTAATCCTTCTTCAGCGCCGCCAGCTTCTGTTCCTCGTTTTTCAACTCATCCGCCAAAATCTGGCGACGGTCGTTGTCGCGCGCCTTTTGCGTGGTACTGTCCACCTTCGGGAAACCCTCTGACGCGGCGGTCTTCGCAACCGCCGTTGGCGCCGCAGCCGGACGCGCCCTTGGCGCCTCGATCGTGGTAATGCCTGGCAGTTCAACGCGCTTGCAGCCTTTGGTGCCACCGGTATTCTTGTATTCCTTGTTGCCGCGATCGTCCACGCACAGATAGACTTCGGATTGCGCATAAGCACTCACCGAACCAAGGACAGCCAATAAAACAGCAGAGAATATTGCAAATTTCATAACATTACTTATGAGAAACCAACATTGCGGAATGTCAGTTTAGGATAAGAATCAGTTATTTACAATTATTGCTTAATACTTCTTCTCATATTACAACGCCGCAAAAAACAAAAGGGCGGGTTACCCCGCCCTTTTGAATTGCTTACCGCCGTTGGATTACGACGAATAGTACATGTCGAACTCAACCGGATGCGGTGTCATACGCATGCGCTGGACTTCCTGCATCTTCAGTTCCAGGTAGGCATCGATCATGCTGTCGCTGAAGACGCCACCACGGGTCAGGAACTCGCGGTCCTTGTCGAGGGCTTCCAGCGCCTGCTCGAGCGACGAGCACACGGTCGGGATCAGTGCATCTTCTTCTGGCGGCAGATGGTACAGGTCTTTCGAGGCAGCTTCGCCAGGATGGATCTTGTTCTGCACACCGTCCAGGCCTGCCATCAGCAATGCAGCGAAGCACAGGTACGGATTGGCCAGCGGATCCGGGAAGCGCGCTTCGACGCGACGGCCCTTCGGGTTGGCCACGTGCGGAATACGGATCGAAGCCGAACGGTTCTTGGCCGAGTAAGCCAGCTTGACCGGCGCTTCATAGCCAGGCACCAGGCGCTTGTACGAGTTGGTGCCCGGATTGGTGATCGCGTTCAGTGCACGGGCGTGCTTGATGATACCGCCGATGTAGTACAGGGCGAAATCCGACAGGCCTGCATAACCGTCGCCGGCGAACAGGTTTTTGCCGTCTTTCCAGACCGACTGGTGCACGTGCATGCCCGAGCCATTGTCGCCAACGATCGGCTTCGGCATGAAGGTCGCGGTCTTGCCATAGGTGTGAGCAACGTTCCAGACCACGTACTTCAGGTTCTGGGTCCAGTCGGCGCGCTCCACCAGGGTGGAAAACTTGGTGCCGAGCTCGTTCTGGCCGGCGCCTGCCACTTCGTGGTGGTGCACTTCGACCGGGATGCCCAGCGATTCGAGGATCAGGCTCATTTCCGAGCGCATGTCCTGGAAGCTGTCGACTGGCGGCACCGGGAAATAGCCGCCCTTGACGGTCGGACGATGGCCGCTGTTGCCGCCTTCAAGCTTCTCGCCGGTGCTCCAAGATGCTTCTTCGGAATCGATCTTGACGAAGCAGCCGGACATGTCAGACTTCCAGCGCACGCTGTCGAAAATGAAGAATTCCGGCTCCGGGCCGAAGTAGGCGGTGTCGCCCAGGCCGGAGGATTTCAGGTAGGCTTCAGCGCGCTTGGCGATCGAACGCGGATCGCGGTCATAGCCCTTGCCGTCGGACGGTTCGATCACGTCGCACTGCATGAACAGTGTGGTTTCTTCCATGAACGGATCGATGTTGGCCGTGTTCGGATCGGGAATCAGCAGCATGTCGGAAGCTTCGATACCCTTCCAACCGGCAATCGACGAACCGTCGAAGGCATGGCCGGATTCGAACTTGTCCATATCGAAGTGGGAAACAGGCACGGTCACGTGCTGTTCCTTGCCCCGGGTGTCAGCAAAACGGAAATCAACGAATTTGACTTCGTTGTCTTTCACCATCTTCAAGACCTCTGCGGCCGTTCTTGCCATGCGAATCTCCTAAATGTGAGCGGAAATTAATAAGAAAATGCGAATTGAGATCGGAGCAACCGTCAGCGGATAACAGGAGGCCGACGGGCTTGAGAAAAATCAAAAATTCAACCAAGAATGATAGCAGGTTCCATGCCACCAACAGAATAATTAAACCCGATGGCAATTGCTTTGAACTGCGCTGATTCTGGCGGCATTCAACAAGTTTGGCACGCCCCCCTTGCGCCGTAATCGCACCATTTTGATGCAAATCAAAATTGACGCACCAATATAGTGAAAATTCTATTTGGAAATATTTGTACGCACTGTTTTGGTGCCTCGGTGCGCAATCCGGCGCTTCGCTCCCTGAACCTGTTTGTTTCACAAGGCTATAATCCAGTATCTTGTGCATTCTTTTGGATGGATCCAATCATGACCACGGTAGCTGAAATTCTCGCGAACGCCCGCCAACGTGCCGAGGCCGGCAACCTGCCCTATGCTGGCGCGCTCACCCCTCAGGAAGCCTTTGCACTTTTGCAGGCCGATCCCAATGCCAAACTGGTGGATGTGCGCACTGCCGCTGAACGCGACTGGGTCGGCCGCGTCGCCCTGCCTGAAAGCCAGCACCGCGCGGTGCAATGGAATCTCTATCCGGGCGGCGTCCACAATCCGGATTTTCTCGCGCAACTCGCGCAATCCGCCACACACGAAGATCCCCTGCTGTTCCTGTGCCGCTCGGGGGTGCGCTCGCGCCATGCCGCCAAACTTGCCACCGAACAGGGCTACAAGCATTGCTACGATATCCTCGAAGGATTCGAAGGCGACAAGGATAGTGAAGGCCATCGCAAGCACGTCTCCGGCTGGTGCAAGGCCGGCCTGCCCTGGCTCGGCGCCTGAGGGCCAAGGCCGCGACGGGCAAGACTAGAGAGCAAACGCGCAAAGGCTCACTGCCCTTGCGTCAGCCAGAGGATACGCTTGCGCACGAAGTTGATATGGCTGCGCAAGCCATACAGTTCCTCGGCAAAGGAAAGCGGGATCGAGGTGTGATTGGCTTTTTCCTCGATCTCGTTCAGCCGCTGCAATTGCTCCTGATACACTTCGGCGCGCCGCTCGGCCGGCACCTCCTCGATCGCCTGCTCGACGGCACGCAGCTTGCCGTACCAGCGATAGATACGCGAACGCACCTTCCACACATACAACGGCGGCAGAATGCGCGATAGCGGCAGCGCCAGCGCGCCGACGGCAATGATGACGACCCACATGCGGCTGAAGAAATTGGCCAGCCAGAACGGCAGGTAACGTTCCAGGAAGGAAGGCCCACTGCGGTAATAGCGTTCGGCGTCGCGGGCAACCGGGATCTCGGTATAGCTGGCGGTCGGGAATGCCTTTTGCACATTGAACCAGCTGGCGCCGCCATGGATGCGCGCTGCCGCCTGCACGAACAGATCCACCAGGGCCGGATGCAGGTCTTCGCGCGCCACCAGGGTGGCGGTCGGGGCAATCAGGTGGTAATCCCGGGCGGGCAGGTTCTTGCCCAGGTCGGCAATGCCGCGCGGCAGCACCACATGCGAAAGGAAAGGAAAGCGCCGGGTATAGGCTTCAGCCTGGGGGAAATCGACCAGCTGGATGCCGGGCGTTTGCAGCAGCATCTGGATCAGCGGCGCATCCGGCGCCGAACTGAACACCAGGCCATCGATCCGCCCCGCCAGCAATTCCACCGTGGCAGGCGTGTTGTCCAGATCACCCAGGCGCACTTCCGTCGCCTCGATATTATTCACTTCCAGCAAACTCTTGAACAGCTGCGGCACGCCGGTCCCCGCCGGACCGACATTGATTTTCAAACCCTTCAACTGGCTCAGCTCGCTTATTTTTTTATTGCCGCGCAAGAAAATCCACACAGGCTCGGTAAACAGGCTGCCCAGCGAAACCAGCCCCTGGCGCTCGGCTTCGGCCTGTTCGGTCGAGCCGCTCTGCACAAAGGCGATATCCACCCCGGAATCCTGTTCCTGCAGGCGCTTGAGGTTTTCCCGCGAACCGGGCGAGGCGCGCAATTCGACCTGGATGCCTTGCCTGGCCAGGGTGGCGGCATATTTTTTGCCGAACTCCTGGTAGGCGCTGTTTTCCTGGCCGGTCGACATCACCACCTGTTTCGGCGGCGAAGGATCGATCAGCCAGTAGGCTACAAAGCACAAGCCGATCACCAGCAAGGTCGCTGGTCCGGCGGTGACGATCAGGTCGCGCAAAGAGAATTGGGTGAACTTGAATATTTTAGGCATGACGGTGAGCAAAAGGTAATGCCGACACGATGCCAAGAAATGCCATTGCGCGCAAGAGAAGTTCCCGACTGCCGGAAGCAAAAAAAAAGAGCGACCAGGTCGCTCCACAGAATTGCCCCTACTGAAACCTTATTGTGAAGATGAATGATGCTCTGATGAATGCTGGGCGCTGCCTGGCACGATGGCTGGATGATGCCGATTTTTCTCATCGTCGGAAAGAAATTTGGCCGCCAGGTCGAACCATTCCTCAATGGAGAGGGTACCCCTTACAATCGGAAACAACTCTTCTTCTTCCTTGGCAAAACGCTTGCGCAAGTTATGGCAATACAGTTCCATGGTGGAACAGATTTCTCGCACGTCGGCCAAACCGCGTTCGAATGCGCTGCACAACTGCTCATGCAGCGAGCGCAGGATGCGCATGCTGCGCGAACTCAGGGAGTCGAGTTCATCCAGAATCGGATCGGCCTTGCGGGTGGTCTTGCGCAATGCCGGGATCACGTAAGTCTCGACTTTCCGTTTGTGACAATATGCCTCGAACTGTTCAAGCTTGTTCAAGGCCGCTTCCACACTGGCTCGATTGATCGTGTGCAAATCCTGCAAAATGCTTTGAATTTGGTGATGTACTCTGGACAACATGCTGCGTGTATTTTTTTGTTCTGCTGATAATGCTACCAAGGAATAAGTGGCGGTCAACATAATCAATTCACTCCTTTTCCGTGCCATTGAATTGCCGGCAATGTGGATTTAAATATCTTGTCTCGTAATACGTCTTTATTATTGGTGCGAGGGAGCTAATATAAGTCAGGCAAGAACTATAAAAACAAATTCCACACATCAACTTGACTAAAATCAAATGTGAAATTTTTATAAATCTTCAATTATTCTTTATCGCCGTCCATGCATCACACATGCGCCACGCGAAAAATGCACCTTGGAATGATGTACGCTGGAAATAAAAAATAATGCCTAACCATGACGCAGTAACAACATGCGCCACGGTTAGGCATAACAAGATGGTATGAGTTCCCGATGTCTTGCGGAAAAATCAGACAGGGAATCAGCGACGATTATTCGAGCTTGACGGAATGCTCGCGCGTGGCGTGGAAGGTCAGTTGCGGCCAGCGCTCTTGCGTATGACGCAAGTTGACGCCCGATGTGGCCAGATAAGCCATATTTCCGGCGGCATCGAAAGCAATGTTATTGCCGGCAATCGATTTTTCAAATTCGGCCAGGGCTTTCTTGTCGTCGCAGGTAATCCAGCGCGCACTGCTGATGCTGGTGCCTTCGAATACCGCATCGACGCCATATTCGTTCAGCAAGCGGCTGGCAACCACCTCAAACTGCAGCACGCCGACCGCGCCCAGGATCAGGTCGCCGCCATGCACCGGCTTGAAGACCTGCACCGCGCCCTCCTCGCCCAGCTGCTGCAAACCCTTGTGCAATTGCTTGATCTTCAGCGGATTGCGAATCCGCACCGAACGGAAGAAATCCGGGGCGAAATAAGGAATGCCGGTGAACTGCAGCATTTCCCCTTCGGAAAAACTGTCGCCGATCTGCATGTTGCCATGGTTGGGCAAGCCGATGATATCGCCGGCAAAGGCTTCTTCCACCTGCTCCCGGCTTGACGCCATGAAGGTCACCACATTCGACACGCGAATGTCGCGATTGATGCGCAGGTGCTTGATTTTCATGCCGCGCTCAAAGCGCCCGGAACACACCCGCAGGAACGCGATGCGGTCGCGGTGGGCCGGGTCCATGTTGGCCTGGATCTTGAAGACGAAGCCGGAAAACGGCGTTTCCTGCGGCTCGACCGTGCGCACGGTGGCATCGCGCGGACGCGGCGCCGGCGCCCATTCCAGCAAGGCATCAAGGATTTCGCGCACGCCGAAGTTGTTGATGGCCGAGCCGAAGAAGACCGGCGTTTGCTTGCCGGCGAGATAAGCATCGAGATCAAAGGCGTGCGAGGCGCCATGCACCAGCTCGACTTCCATTTTCAATTGTTCGATTTCCAGCGGGAACATCTCTGCCAGACGCGGATTGTCGATACCCTTGACGACTTCAAAGGTCTGGTCGGCGCGCTCGCTGCCCGGGGCAAACAGCAGGATTTCATCGCGCAGCAAATGATAGACGCCGCGGAAGGTCTTGCCCATGCCGATCGGCCAGGTCACCGGCGCGCATTCGATCTGCAGCACCGACTCGACTTCATCGAGCAACTCCAGCGGATCGCGGGTTTCGCGGTCCATCTTGTTCATGAATGTCAGGATCGGCGTATTGCGCATGCGGCAGACGTTGAGCAGCTTGATGGTCTGCTCTTCCACGCCCTTGGCGGCGTCGATCGCCATCAGGGCCGAGTCGACCGCTGTCAGCACGCGATAGGTATCTTCCGAGAAATCCTGGTGGCCCGGGGTATCGAGCAGGTTGACCACGTGGTCACGGTATTCGAACTGCATCACCGAACTGGCCACGGAAATGCCGCGCTGCTTTTCGATTTCCATCCAGTCCGAAGTGGCGTGGCGGCCGCTCTTGCGGCCCTTGACGGTGCCGGCCAGCTGGATGGCGCCGGAAAACAGCAGCAGTTTTTCCGTCAGCGTGGTCTTGCCGGCGTCCGGGTGGGAAATGATGCCGAAAGTGCGGCGGCGCGTGACTTCGCGCGCAATCTGCGCAGCGCTGACGGTGCGCGTCGTTTCGGCCTGGGCCGAGGCAAGCTCGGGGGCATCTGCGCCTGGCAGATCGGAATCGGTAGACATGGGGCGGTAGTGCGCAAAACTCACAAGTCTACCGGCTCTTGGGCGCGGTGTCTAATGCCTTGACGACAAAGGGAAAATTCCTTGTCCGTATGTGCGCTCAACGCCCATGGCGACCGTGACCGCCGTCATGACCATGACCATGACCATGACCATGACCGTGACCGTGACCGTGACCATGACCATGACCGTGACCATGACCGTGACCATGACCGTGACCATGGTCATGCCGGTGACCATGACGGTGACCATGTCCATGGTGGTGACCGTGCCGGTGATGACGCCAGTCAGGCCCATACACGTAGCGCGGCGCCGGGGCGCCATAGTATTCACCGTAGCCCATCACCGGCACCGGCCGCTGGACCACCACCACGGGAGGCCTGTGGACAACCACCGGCGGCTGCACCACGACCGGCGCCGGATAGCCATAACCGCCGCCCGAACCGATATTCACCGACCAGTCGACATTGTCGCGCGCCATGGCGGCGGGGGTGACGACCATCAGGCTGGCGCCCAGAATGGCGGCGCCGGTAATCAGGGAATAGAATTTGTTCATGTCTGGCTCCTAGGGGGGCGAATGTTTCGTTGGTTGCTGTACACTCTATTTAACTTCACGCCCTCGCTGGCAACCAGTCCTTGCACAGTAAATATTGAAACAATTTGTATCCGTCGCGTCTTCCTCCGATGCTCCGATTTACGCTTGCACAAAAAAAAAGCCCGCAGTGCTTGCGCAACGCGGGCCAAAACAACTCCAGGGGGAGTGTATTGAAGGATCAGATGTCATCGTAAGCCAATCCCCAAGCAAGTATTTGCGATTACGCAAATTTCCATCAGTTTAGATTTTTTACACCGTTATGTTGAAGTCAAGAATTATTCTGCTTGGCCTGTTGCTGGTTGCCAGCCAGGCTTTCAGCCGCCCCCTTGATCCCGATTGCGCCACCCACTTTGCCGATGGCACTGTGCCCGAGCTTGTCGCGGAAAAGTTGCGGCCGCAAACCCGCACCCTTTGTTTCGAAAATTTTGCCGTACTGCATTCGGGTGTTTCGCGCACACCGCTGTGGTCAGCCGAATATCTCACGGCGCCTCGACTGGGCCAGGCGCGGATGCTGAAACGCAAAAATACCTACCATGAAGAAAAACAATTGCCCTTCTGGCAGCGCGCCGAACTGGAGGATTATGTACGCTCCGGCTTCGACCGCGGTCATTTGAGCCCGTCGGGCGACATGGCGACCGACCAGGCGCAACATGAAAGTTTTTCATTGGCCAATATCATTCCGCAACATCGGAAAAACAACCAGATCCTGTGGGAAGGGATCGAATACAGCACGCGCGAACTCGTGTTCGAGCGCGGCGCATTGTATGTCATCACCGGCCCGATCTTCGAAGGCGAAGAATTGCAACGGCTCAATGGCCGGGTGCTTGTGCCGACGCATGTTTTCAAGGCAATATACGATCCAGCCAGGGGCGAGGCCGGGGCTTATGTCGCCGTCAATGCGGCAGGGCTGGAATACCAGGAGCTCAGCATCGATGCCCTGGAAAAACGCATCGGCATCAAGCTTTTTCCCCGCATGCGCGCCAGCGTGAAGACGGCCGGCATGCAACTGCCGCCGCCGCAGCCGTACAAATACCGCAGCCGCGGCAAACCCATGCCCGTCGCCGGGTCCAATCCATCCATGAGGTAAAGCCATGACGCAATTGCAGCCATTTCAGGACGAAGCAACGGTACTGACGCTGGACCAGATGACGCTGGAAAACCGCCTGGATCGCATCGAGATGTATGGCAGCTTGCAAATTACCCGCGACAAAGCGGGCCTGGCGCTGGCGCAGGAATTGAAGCAATTGATCGATGCCACGATAGCGGCGCTGGAGGGGGCCGAATTACCAGAGAAAATTGCTCTCAAGCCGCTCGACAAGGTGGCCAATCCTTTCAAGTGAGCCGGGCAAGCCCCCCACGCCGCCCCGGACCAAGATCATTGACCCGGCACAAGGTTCCATCCAGTTGCTCTTTTATCATCGTGCAGCGAAACCGAAGTCCACACGATGGCGACACAGGAGATTGCGATGGGCACTAGCGATGCAAGATTCAGCGGCGCCTTGCGCAGGAAAAGCACCACCCTGCCCCTGATGGGCGCGATCCTGCTGCTGCTTGGGTCATTCGGGCCAGTTGTGCCGGTTGGCACCGCGCACGCGAGCGGTTTTGCACTCAATGAAATGAGCGCAGCCGGCGTCGCCAATGCCCATGCCGGCGGCGCCGCGGCAGCCGAAGATCTCGGCACCATCTATTTCAACCCGGCGGGCTTGTCGCGCATGTCCGGCCAACAATTCATGCTGGTCGGCTCCGCCATCCGGACCTCCTCCAAATTCAGCAACGCCGGCTCCCTCTCCGCGCTCGGCACTGCGGCAAGCGGCGGCAGCAGCGACGATGCCGGCGGCTGGGCGGCGGTGCCCGCCGTGTATTTTGCGATGGATATCGCACCGCAGCTGCGCTTTGGCATTGGCCTGCAATCGCCGTTTGGCCTGAAGACCGACTACGACGCCGGCTGGGTCGGCCGCTACCAGGCGCTGAAATCGGACATGAAATCCGTCAACATCAACCCCGCGCTGTCATACAAGCTGAGTGACGCCGTCGCGCTCGGCGCCGGCATCAGTGCGCAATACGTCAATGTCGAACTGTCCCGGGCCATCGACTTCGGCACGGTTTGCGTCGCCAGCCTTGGCCCCGGCGCCTGCGCACCGCTGGGTTTGCTGCCACAAGCCAGCGATGGCAAGGCGACCGTCAAAGGCAATGACTGGGGTTTCGGCTTCAACCTCGGCGTGCTGTTGACGCCGAACGAGGCGACGCGCATCGGCATCGCCTATCGCTCCCGCATCAGGCACACACTGTCCGGTGACGCCAGCTACGACAAGCCGGCTGGCCTGCCAGCCCCGCTGGCCGCCGCACCCACCTTCACCAACAGCGGCGTCAGCGCCGACGTGACGCTGCCGGAGTCATTGAGCGTGAGCGGCCACTTCGATCTCAATCCGCGCTGGACGGTGATGGGCGATGTGAGCTGGATGCGCTGGAGCCGTTTCCAGGAATTGCGGATACGTTTTGCCAACGGCGCAGCCGACAGCGTGACGCCTGAACAATGGCGCAACACGGTGCGCATTGCAGTCGCGGCGAATTATCGCTACAACGATGCCTGGAAACTACGCGCCGGCCTCGCCTACGATCCAACGCCCCTGGAAGAGCAGTTCCGCACGCCGCGCATCCCCGACGCCGACCGCACCTGGCTCGGCTTCGGTGCGCAGTTCAAGCCAACGCCGCAGGATGCCTGGGATTTCGGCTATGCCCATCTGTTCATCAAGGATGGCGCCATCGACAAGACGGAAACCGGCGCCGGCAGGCTCATAGGTAACTATGACAGCAAGGTTGATATCCTGAGCGTGCAGTACAGCCGGAGTTTCTAGTCACCGCCACCGCCACATCCGCCGCCACCGTCGCCGCAGCCATCACTGCCGCTGGAACAACCGTCAGCCGACGAGGAGCCGCCGCACCCGCTGCCGCAACCAATGTGCGAAGCACAGTAATCGGCGCCGGACTGGCAGTTCAGCGCGTAGCGATAGCCATCAGGGATTGCCAGCATGGCGTCCATCGCGAATAACAGCGGCAGTCTTGCGGGACTCTTGGGATCGATGCCTTCTCGTTTACAGGACAGCCGCCATGCACGCTTGATGCCGTGCTGGGCCTGTGTTGGCGTGCGCATCGCCTCGGACGGCGTGTGATGCAGGTAACGTCCCAGGGTCGTGCGGCAGAAATGATGGTACAGCCGGGTGAAAAGAATGAACTCATGCCAGGCCACGTCGACCACTTTGCTGGGCATGGAAACCATGTGCCGCTCGGCAATGGCGGAGATGTGGAAGTATTCACGCAAGCCGTTCATGACCGTGGCGGTCTGGGCATCGGTGAGGTGGGGGTATGCATCCTTGAGCTTATTCGCAATCGATGGCGGAAATACGAACTGGCTGATCCGTTCGGCTTTCGTATTGCCTGCGCGTTTGCGCAAAAGCAGAAAGGCGGCTGTGGCGGCGAGCATCAAGGATAGTGACAACATGAGCATGGTTGTGACCTCGTTCATTCTGGCGCAGCGGAAAGAGTGGACTGATTCCTGCCTCGTCAAGCCAGACTAATCGATCAGTTTCCTGAATTGTCGGATGAGACCATATACGAGTCAGATGTATAAATTGTGATTTTATCTGAAAGGATGTGTCAGATTACCGTTACGTAGGCCCAAGTTCGACCCGTTGCAGCCGGTCAGCCAGATTTCATGACTGGCTGCTTTGCAAGCGAAAGCAGTCGGTCAATTCCAAGATGGACAGGCAAGAGCCGGCCAAAACCGGACCTTGATGAAAGTCATGGGAGCCTGATGTTTATTAGCTCAAAGTAGGTAGGGTATACCGTGTCAGATTAAGTTGAAACGACGGCAATGATGAATGCCATTAATCGGCCATAAGCGGGCGGTGATGAAGAAATTCATCAGAGTACTCAAATTGCAGCCAAGGTGACCGAGAATATAGATAGGATGCAAAGTAACCGTGAGGTGCTGCTTTTCACGAAAATTTAATACTGCATGAATGTATAGTACCGTGCTCGAAAAACCAGTTTACAAGCGACTCTTAGGCGATTTCATGTTCCGAAATTAAGGCGATTTCAAGTCAATCGAGGAGGATGCCGATGAAGTACATGATCAGCTGGTTCGAACGCCCGCAAGGTTCGCCTACAGAGTACGAGAATGCCCAGAAGCGAATACTTGATGTGTTCGGTCAATGGAAGGCGCCCGCCAATTTCAAGATCGAATTGTTCGTAGTGCGAGTCGGCGAGTGGGGTGGGCATATGTTGGTAGACTGCGACGATCCGCTGGCCGTTCACAAAGTTTGTTCGACCTGGCCTGCTTTCGAATTCCAGGCACGACCCGTGATTGCCGTCGAAGACGCTGTCCGCGTCGAACTCGAGGCTATTGCCTGGCGAGATGGACTGCAACCCAAGTGATAGTAGCCATCGCCTTCGGCATCGGCCAGACCGCGGGCTAACCCCTCGCTTAACCAGATGGCCAGCGGCCTGCTGCCACTGGCCGCCGGTTAGCTCGAACGTTGGGCGGCGTCTATGTCGGAGGACAAGAATCACAGTACCAGAAAGGAGATGCACATGGCATACCAAGGTAAGATTCAGCTCATCTACGTCATCGTTGCTCCGCCGGATCAAGCGGATGAAGGTGATCGTCTTTTTCGAAGCCATGGACCATGGATGGAGGCTACGCATCACCGCGACGGAGAAAAGGCTCTTTTGAGCTACAACGTTTCTAAGGCGCCAGAGCTTTCCAACCCCATGGATCCCGACTCCGCTCCCACCGGAAACACCTGCTTCATCCTGAGCGAGATCTACGAGACAGACGCTGGTGTGGCCGACCACTTCCAGATGTCCGAATCAAGTTGGCAGGACTTCCCAGCCCTCGTCAAGTGGATGGAGAAATGCACGGTCACGGGACTGCCGGCGGCTCCGATCATCAACTCGCTCTGGTGAACGTGGGATGGAGGGCTCGATTCGGCGTGTCTACCTCAACGTCTATGACTCGATTGAGAAGCACAAGATTTGATGGCCCGCCTAACAACGGCATGCAGCGGACGACGCTTCGCGCCGCCGCTGATGCCGAACGTTGAGCGTCCGCTTTTGCGAAGCACGATAGTCAGTTTCGGGTCGCTATGTAGAGGTTTACATAGCGACCCCTATGCGCAGATCGCAACTATGCGCAGGTGACATGCGAATGATGGCGCCGGCCCCTGTTGCGGTGGGCGTTGGGGTCCGGAGCTTTCTACGCATAGTTACAGCGTCTGCAAGAATCGCATGAGCGAGTCCGGCGCCCGGAACCGACGCATGCTGGTATCGGGCGGCGCCAGCCGGGCGAGCGCTTTTTCCTTCATGGAGAGATCGGCCTCGACGTAGCGGTGGGTCGTAGTTGCACTCTCGTGCCCGAGCCACAGTGCGATCACATTGAACGGCACGCCGGACTGCAGCAGATGCATCGCCGTGGTGTGTCGCAGCGTGTGCGGCGAGACCCGCTTCTTGAGGATGCTGGGCTCTTGAGTTGACGCGCGGGCGACGGCAAGGTCCAGACGCTGCGCGACGTTGGATCTTGACATCGCACGCCCGTCTCGGTTGGGCAGCAATGCTGCCTCGCCACGCAACGTCGGATTAAGACGTAGCCAAGCCCGGATCTCAAGGAGTGTAGTCTTCCACAGGGGCACTGATCGCTGCTTGCGCCCTTTGCCCTGTAGATGGACGCAGGCGGCGCCTTCAAGCACAACGTCGATGACACGCACGCCGATGATCTCCGAAACCCGCGCGCCGGTGTTGTAGAGCATGGCCAACAGCAGATGGTCACGCTGCGAAGACCAACTCGACCCGGGTTGCCCTAGCACCGCAATCATTTCCTCACGCGTGAGAAAGCCCAGCATTGGCCGCTCGAAGCGCTTCATCGGGACGGCCAGTGTTCGCTCGACAACGTGTAGTGAGTCCACGTCGCGCCGGCCGGCGAACTTCAGGAACGCGCGTAATGCGGTGAGCCTCAGATTGCGACTGCGAATCGCGTTGTGTCGCTCGTGCTCCAAATGGTCCAAGAACGCCATGATCAGATCGGGTTGAATGTCGTCCAATTTCATGGCCGTCGGCGCCTTGCCCAGCTTGTGACTGGCGAAGTCCAGGAACAGCATCAATGCATCTCGGTAGCAGGCTACCGTGCGCGGACTGACCGCGCGCTGCGCGACCAGATACTCGGTGAAGAACTGCTGGACCAGGGAGGGGAACGACGGCGGCTTCGGTGCAATGGCCTTGAATGCGGTGGATTTACGCATCTGAAACCTCCGACCGAGGCATGAATGACTCAAAGCGTCCGGCAGCCAATGCCATTAACTCCGGCACCGCTGAGAGGTACCAATAGGTATTGGTCACCATCGCATGTCCGACGTAAGTCGATAGCGACAACATCGCCTGATCGATGTCTACCCCCTGCGCCTGCCACAGCACAATGCGGCGCACTACGAATGTGTGCCGCAGATCGTGGATGCGCGGGGCGTGGTGAGTCCCACGGTTGCGCCAGCCCAACTGCTGGCGAAGTTCGGCGAATACGCGATGCACCTGGCGGTCGCCCAGTGGCAGTCCCCGCCTCCGACCTCGCGTGCCTATGAAGAATGGTGCATCGCCCTGCGCGGACTCACCGGCCAGGTCGCGCATGCAGCGATAGCGCCGCAGCGCTTCCACGGTGCTTGGGTGCATGGGCACCTGGCGCGACTTGCCGAACTTGGTCTGATGAATGGAGAGCATCTCGCGCTGGAGATCGACGTCTTCGTTGTGCAGCGACAGCGCCTCGGAGATCCGCAGCCCAGTGCAGGCGATCAGACCGAACAGCGTTTCAAAGATGACACCGCGCAGCCCTGGCGTCGGCCCGAGCCGTCGCGCGGCGGCCAGCAGATCGATGATCTCATGCTCGTTATAGATGTGCGGTGCCTGCCGCTCGGGCAGGCGGCCGAAGATCGCGTCGTCTGGGACCTCGGTTCGCGGCTCGAACTGCTGCAGCCAGCGCGTGAACGAACGTAGGTTCTTCAGCCGGCGCGCCCAGGTGCGCGGGTCACTGCTGCCGTGGCTGTCGCACCGCGCCCAGTCGGCCATGACTTCCACGGTCAGTGGCCCGCAGTGACCGGCGTCCTGGATATGGCGCGCGAAGCTGCGCAAGGCATAGCCCGGGGTGCGCACGGAGAAGCCCAAGCGGCGACGCTCGGCCAGATAGCGCTCGACGCGCGCTTGCAGGGATGTGGTCGCGCTCATGCTGCGCTCCCCGGCCACGGCAGCGCCACATCGACAAGCTTGCGGCTATCGAGCTTGGCGTAGATTAGCGTGGTGTTCAGCGATCGGTGGCGCAATACGTCGGCCACCTCTTTGAGGGAAGAGCCGCCTGCCAGCAGCCGGTTGGCCATCGTGTGGCGCAGCAAATGCGAGCGCGTGTAGGGCAGCCCGGTGCGCGCGAAGGCCTGGCGGATCGTCTTGCGCACGAGGTCGGGGCCGATGGGCTGATCGCGCGGTGCCACATGGCGCACGAAGACGGCACGATTGCGCGTCTTGGGGCGTTCGTGTTTCAGGTAAGCCGCGATCGCCTCGCCGGTGGTCGCCGGCAGTGGCAGCACATCTTCGCGACGACCCTTGGTGTGACGTAGTGTGATCGTGCCGGCGCGCCAGTCGATGTCATCGAGGCTGATACGGGCGATCTCACCACTTCGAAGCCCGAGATCCATGGCGCAGCGCACGATGGCGTCGGCGCGCCTCATGGAGCGGCCCGGTCTGCCAAGCGAGCCGACCAACTGCTCGACTTCCTCGGCAGTGAGGGTCTTGGGAAGCGATGCCAACTGCCAGTTGGCAGGGTAGGACACCGCGCCGATCAACCCGTGCACCGCGTCGCCAAGCGATGCGCGATAGCGGAAGTACCCGCGCAGTGCCGAGATCACCGTGCCGGCGTTTGCCGGCTTGCGGTAGAGCTTGGCTTGTTGCGCGAAGAAGCGGCGAACATGGTCGGGCTTGATCGCTGCAATGTCGATGGCGCCGTCGCCAAAGCGAGAGGCCAGCAGCCGCCCCACGATACGCAAGGCGATGTCGCGGGTCTTGGGCGCCAGGCCGCGCACATGGTCCATGTACTCCTCGTAGCAGAGCAGTTCCTCATCCACCGGTGTCGTCCTCATCATTGGCGGAGCAACCACACCCTGAGCGCGCAAAACAACCAGAAGATGGCCCAGCGCGGCGCTCAGATTGCGTCGGTCGCAGTGAACTGGGCCGGTACAGTGGCATCGCGGAAGATGATCGTCAAGAAACTCGGCGACGACTGTCTCGTCGATGCGTTGGACGCGCAGACGGCGACCGTGAACCCATTGAGCAAAGTGGGCAACGCTGCGCACGCAGTTGGCAAACGTGGTCGCAGCGTAGCCGCAGTCAGTCAGGTACTGCTTAAACGCGTCAACGTGAGGCGCGAGAGGTCCCGTCGCGAGCCAGTCGGTACGGGTGAATCGAGATGATCGGGTGTTTCCCATGGTGGTCTCCTGAAGTGGAGCCACCACTGCACTCTGATCCGGAAACTATGTCCAGATCTACGCTGATCGACCTCGCCAAATGCCACGCCACGATTGAATCGGCAAAGTTCTACCAGGACGACCTGCGCATAGTTGCGATCTGCGCATAGGGGTCGGCTGCAGCAATTGGCGAATCAAGTATGACTGACCGGAATCAGCCTTGGATTCAACCAGTCATTCGGACATTTCGGTCGAATGACGACTCCTGGCCGTTTGCAGAAAAGAGATGCTGGCCCACGCGGACGTAAAAGGCCCCAAGTCACTTTGATAGTGAAACTCCACTTGCCTCAAACAGTTGGTTCAGAATTTCGCACACCAATTCCAAGGTGCCTAGCACTTGGTTGTGCAACATAGTGCTACCGTGCGCGTAAGAATTCCGAATGCCCGGAAGCACGACAACAATATGTCTTTCAGGAAAGACAGTATAACCACATTCCGCAGCCGCTCCCTCATAAATATGGGAGAAACGCAGGGAAAATGCAGCTATACAGCCCTATCTGGACTCAATGCACCGGAGTGATACAAAACAGCGGAGAAATCGCGGAAGGATCAGTGAGGTGAAACAGGCCATACACGCCAAAGCCGAGCAGCGCCAGCGCGCCGACTGCCTTCGCCACCAGCGGCAAGCGCCGCCCATGCAGCCATTGCCCGGCGCCCTGCGCGACCAATATATGCGGCAAGGCCGCCAGGCCGAACACCAGCATCAGCGCCGCGCCCGACCAGGCGTCGCCTGACAACAGCGCAAACGGCAGCACGCCATACAGCAAGCCGCACGGCAGGCCGCCCCAGGCCATGCCGGTCAGGAAGGGATGGCGCCCGGCTTGTGCCGCCGGCGAAAACCGCGCCGGCACCAGCGCCGCCAGCCTGCCGCCGAAGCGCGACAGCGCGCCTTCCAGCGGCGCGTAACCCACCAACCGCAAGCCAAGCCAGATCAGCGCCAGGTTGCCGAACACGAACAGCGCGGTATGCACCGGCATGATGGGCTTGAGCAGCAAGCCGGCCGCACCCAGCAAGCCGACCACCGCCCCCAGCAAACCGTAGGTGGAAATCCTGCCCGCATGCAGTAGGGCCGCATGGCGCCAACCGGCGGCCGCAGGCTGCGAGGCGCAGGCCGAAAACGTACGGATGGAGGTCGTCACGGCCGGCGCCGGCATGATGGGAATGGTGCGCCCACTATCCTGCCCCTGTCGGCGTCCAGCCGAGCCCAGCATGGTCGCCATGCCGCCGCACATGCCGGCGCAATGGATGCCGCCCAGGAGTCCGGCGGTGGCGACTGCGGTAATCAGGGGAAGGTTCAGCATGATGGGAAAGCTGCAGCCGCCCCGCGGCACGGTCCGTGGCAGCGATAGTCAGGCGGCATGACCGTATGGCGGCTTACGTCGGTTCGGCGCCGGCCAGCAGCAGCGCCGTCAGGGCGCTGGAAATCGCGCCCAGGAACCAGAACAGGAAAAATCCGACGGTATAGGTGCCGAGCTGGCTCAGGTGCACCTGGCTGTCGAGCAGCACCAGCTCGACCGGATCCACCAGGCTGAACAGCACGCCGCTGGAGACGCACGCCATCAGGAAGGATGACCACAGGATTGCCATGACGAGGCGCGGCAGGTGTCCCTCTTTGCGTGTAGGTGCTGCGGTATGGCTGGCATTCATTTGGTCTCCCCGTGTCACAAATGGCTTGCGATCTAAAATGTTGTGCGTCCATTGTATGCATGGCTGACGGGATTGATCAACCGGCCGGCTTGATCGTCACGGCAGCATGGATCGGCCCGTACCAGCCGGATGTCAGGCGCCAGTCGCCGCCATCCAGATTGACCTGCCACAGGAACGCGGCATTGGCATCCAGCGCAGCCGGCCAATCCAGCTTGCCGCGATAGACGCCGGCGCCGGCCTGCAGCAGATTCGCCTTGAGTACGATTTCTTCGGTGCCCTCGCCGGCCGGGCGCGAGAGGCGCAAGGCCAGGGTCGGCGGCAGCGAGCCCTGCCCGCTCAGCCGCAAGCTGACCGCACGGGTGGATTCATCGATCTGCAGCCCGGCTTCCAGGCCGCGTTCGCGTGCCGCCATGTCGCGCCGGATGTCGACGTTGATCGCCAGGCCGCGCTTGTAGTAATCCGGCGCGATCACATGGTCGGCGCCCTTGTACGCCAGGAAGGCCAGGTAGAAGCTGGCCACGATGACAATCGCAGGGCCGCCGATCACCAGCAGCATCCAGGGCTCCTGGTACCAGTGCTTTTGCTGCGGCTTTTCCGTGGTGAATATCGATTCCATGTATTTCTCCTAGCGCGGCACGATGAAGACCGCTTTTTCCGTGATCTTCACGCTCTGGTCGTCCGTATCCTGTATCACGAACTTGATCCGGTTGGATCCCGGTTGCGCCGCACCGGCAGGTACCCGCACCCGCACCGGCACTGCCTTGGTGGTGGCCGCGGCCACCTCGAATTGCGATTCCGAGACGATGCTGACGCCATTGATGCCTTGCACAGAAATCACGTAGCGGTTCGGCTTTTCCTCGGTATTCATCATCTGCAGGCGATAGACGTTGTCGACCGAACCATCTTCGGTCGCGCGCGGCATGCCGCGGTCGCGGATGACGTCGACCTTGAGCGGCTGGCGCAGCGCCAGCGACATGGCCGCCGCCAGGATGATCAGGCCGAGAATGCTGAAATAGATCAAAGTGCGCGGACGCAGCACGCGGCGCCAGATGTCGCGGCGGCCCAGCTTGTTGATCATGGCATGTTCGGTGGTGTAGCGGATCAGCCCCTTGGGGTAACCCATCTTGTCCATCACCTGGTCGCAGCCGTCGATGCAGGCGGCGCAGCCGATGCATTCGTACTGCAGGCCCTCGCGGATGTCGATGCCGGTCGGGCAGACTTGCACGCAGATGCCGCAATCGATGCAGTCGCCCATGCCGAGTTCGAAACGGTCGGCCTGCTTGCTGCGCGGGCCGCGCGGCTCGCCGCGCACGGTGTCGTAGGTGACGGTAAGGGTGTCCTTGTCGAACATCGCGCTCTGGAAGCGCGCGTACGGGCACATGTACTTGCACACCTGCTCGCGCATCCAGCCGGCATTGCCGTAGGTGGCGAAGCCGTAGAACAGGATCCAGAAAGTTTCCCAGGGGCCGAGCGCGAAGCTCATGACTTCCTCGGCCAGCAGGTGGATCGGCGTGAAATAGCCGACAAAGGTAAAACCGGTCCACAGCGCAATCGCGCCCCATACCAGGTGCTTGGAACCCTTCAGCGCCACCTTGCGCGCCGACAGCGGCTCACGGTCGAGGCGGATGCGGGCGCTGCGTTCGCCCTCGATCTTGCGCTCGACCCACATGAAGATTTCGGTGTAGACGGTCTGCGGACAGGCGTAGCCGCAAAACACGCGCCCGCCCACCGCAGTAAACAAAAACAGCGCCAGCGCCGAGATGACCAGCAGGACCGCCAGGTAAATGAAGTCCTGCGGCCACAGCACCAGGCCAAAGATATAAAACTTACGGGAAACCAGGTCGAACAATACCGCCTGGCGATCGTTCCAGGTCAGCCAGGGGCCGCCGTAGAAGATGATCTGGGTAAACCACACCAGTATCCAGCGCCAGGTGGCAAACCAGCCGGTCAGCGCCCGCGGGTAAATCTTCTTGCGGACTTCATACAGGCTTTGCTCGATCTCTTGCTGCGAGTACTGCTTGGGGGGTGAGGTTTCCATCGTCTTTCCTGCTTGCCGATGGCACCCCGCAGGGCGGCCACCGGTACTGCTCTATGCTTTGGATTACTGCCTGGCCGGGGTGTCGCTCACGCCGGTCAGCTTGCCCATCGCCCTGGCATCGCCAGCCGAAATGCCGGCTACCGTGGCTTGCCGGTTCGATAGCCCCCAGACATAGGCTGCCAGCAAATGTACCTTGGCGTCGGACAGGATGCCTTTGTGCGCCGGCATCATGTTGCCGCGGCCCTTGTTGATGGCATCCATCACGTTGTTGAGGCCGCCACCATACAGCCAGGTCTTGTCGGTCAGGTTGGGCGCGCCGAGGACCTGGTTGCCCTTGCCGTCGGCGCCATGGCAGGCGGCGCAGGCGGCATACTTCGCCTTGCCCATCACGGCCTTGATCGGGTCATGGCTCGAGCCGGACAGGCTCAGCACGTAATTGGCGACATTGCGCACGTCCTGGTCGCCGCCGACGGCCGCGGCCATGGAAGGCATCTGGCCATGGCGGCCTTCGCGAATCGACGCCAGCACCGTTTCCGGGGCGCCGCCGTACAGCCAGTCGGTGTCGGCGAGGTTGGGGAAGCCCTTGCTGCCCTGCGCGTCCGAGCCGTGGCACTGGGCGCAGGAATTCAGGAACAGGCGCTCGCCGATTTCCCTGGCCTGCGGATCCTGGGCCAGCGCCGGGATGGGCATGGCCTGGTACTTGTTGAAGATCGGGCCGTATTTTTCTTCACCGGCTTTCATTTCCTGCGCATATTTTCCAACCTGGCTCCAGCCGAGCGTGCCCTGCATCGAGCCAAGGCCGGGATACAGGATCAGGTAGCCGAGAGCGAAGACGATGGTCAGGTAGAACATGATCATCCACCAGCGCGGCAAGGGATTGTTGTTTTCAACCAGGTCCTCATCCCAGACGTGGCCGGTAGTCTGCACCGGCAGCGGCTGGCCGTCCGCACCCACCTTGACCTTGACCTTGGACTGCGAATACAGCAGCAGTCCGCAGGCAAGGATGCCCAGCAGCGTGACGCCGGCGATGAAAAGGCTCCAGCCGTTATGTAAGAAATCTGCCATGATCAGTTTCCAGTTGTTGCGTTATCTTGATCTTGTTCGAGCGGCATGCGGCCCATCGCCTCGAAGCGTTCCTTGTTGTGGCGGCTGTAGGCCCAGAACGCGATGCCGAGGAAGACCAGCAAGCTCAATATCGTAAAAATGATGTTAAGGATCGTAGACATGATTGGGTTCCCCCGTGTCGATCAATACTTGTTCTTGACCGCGGTGCCAAGCACCTGCAAGTAAGCGACCAGAGCGTCTTCCTCGGTCTTGCCCTTGACGTCATCGGCTGCCTTGGCGATCTGCTCGTCCGTATAAGGCACGCCTACCGAGCGCATCGCGCGCATCTTCGGTGCGATCGCGGCCGGATCGAGAACCGCCTTGGTTAGCCAGCTGTAGGCCGGCATGTTCGACTCCGGCACCACGTCGCGCGGATTGCGCAGGTGGATGCGATGCCACTCGTCGCTGTAACGGCCGCCGACGCGCGCCAGGTCCGGACCGGTGCGCTTGCTGCCCCACTGGAACGGGTGGTCATAGATCGATTCGCCGGGCACCGAATAGTGGCCGTAGCGCTCGGTTTCGGCGCGGAACGGCCGGATCATCTGCGAGTGGCAGTTGTAGCAGCCTTCGCGCAGGTAGACGTCGCGCCCGGCCAGCTGCAGCGCCGAATACGGCTTCCAGCCCTCGACTGGCTGCGTGGTGGTTTTCTGGAAGAACAACGGCACGATTTCCACCAGGCCGCCGATACTGACCACCAGCACCGACAGCACGATCAGCAGGGTGACGTTTTTTTCAATCAGTTCGTGAGTAAATTTACGCATCTATCTTCTCCTCTTGGCGCGGACCGGCTCAGGCAGCCGCATGGACAGGCGCATGGGCGGCGTCGCTCTGCACGGGGATTTTGGGATCGACCGCGGGTGCGCCGGCGATGGTCTTGACCATGTTGTAGGCCATGCACAGCATGCCGAACAGGTACAGCGCGCCGCCGGAGAAACGGATGATGTAGTACGGATAGGTGGCCTTGACGCTTTCCACGAAGGTATAGGTCAGGGTACCGTCCGCGTTCACCGCACGCCACATCAGGCCTTGCATGACGCCGGCGATCCACATCGAGGCGATGTACAGCACCACGCCGATGGTGGCGGTCCAGAAGTGCACCTCGATCAGGCTCTTGCTGTACATTTCAGTCTTGCCGAACAGGCGCGGGATCATGTAGTACAGGCTGCCCATGGTGATGAAGCCGACCCAGCCGAGGGCGCCGGCGTGGACGTGGCCGATGGTCCAGTCGGTGTAGTGCGACAGGGCATTGACGGTCTTGATCGACATCATCGGGCCTTCGAAGGTGGCCATGCCGTAGAACGACAGGGCGACGATCAAAAAGCGCAGGATCGGGTCGGAACGCAGCTTGTGCCAGGCGCCCGACAGGGTCATCATGCCGTTGATCATGCCGCCCCAGCTCGGCGCCAGCAGGATCAGCGAGAACACCATGCCGACCGATTGCGCCCAGTCGGGCAAGGCGGTGTAGTGCAGATGGTGCGGGCCCGCCCACATGTAGGTGAAGATCAGCGCCCAGAAGTGCACGATCGACAGGCGGTAGGAATAGATCGGCCGGCCGGCTTGCTTGGGAATGAAGTAATACATCATGCCGAGGAAGCTGGTGGTGAGGAAAAAGCCCACGGCGTTATGGCCATACCACCACTGGATCATCGCGTCCTGCACGCCGGCATAGGCGGAGTAGGACTTCATGAACTCGACCGGGATCGCGATGTTGTTGACGATGTGTAGCAAGGCGATGGTCAGAACGAAGCTGCCAAAGAACCAGTTCGCGACATAAATATGCGAGACCTTGCGCTTGTAGAGCGTGCCGAAGAACACGATGGCGTAAGCGACCCAGACCAGCGTGATGAGGATATCGATCGGCCATTCGAGTTCGGCGTATTCCTTGCCTTGGGTAAAGCCCAGCGGCAGCGAAATGGCGGCGGCGACGATCACCGCTTGCCAGCCCCAGAACACGAAGGCGGCCAGCTTGTCCGAAAACAGCCGTACGCCGCAGGTGCGCTGCACCACGTAAAAGGAAGTCGCCATCAGGGCGGTGCCGCCAAAGGCGAAGATCACCGCATTGGTGTGCAGCGGCCGCAGGCGGCCGTAACTGAGCCAGGGAATGCCCATCCCCAGCTCCGGCCAGGCCAGCTGGGCGGCAATGAAAACGCCCACCAGCATGCCCACTACGCCCCAGACGACGGACATGATGGTCAATTGGCGAACGACCTTGTAGTTGTAACTCGAAGCAAGGGCTTGGGTCATATGTCGGCTCTTTGAGAAAATTTCTGGGGAGACTGTACTGGAGGGATTTTGCAACGCACTTGATTCAGATCAAGCGGTATTGCCAATTTGCAATCATTTTAGCCGAGCGAGGATGCGTCACGCTGCATAGGGGTGACACTGCCGCGGAATTCATGCGGCGAAATAACGATACGGAGCGATTGCAAGCTGCCGAAGCTTGGCAGCGCAATGCGGACCGCAGCCGCGCTGCGGGATTACAGGAAGAAGATGAAGTGCGCGTTGCTCGCCGGCAGTTCAGGCGGCCGGTGGCGGTTTCTCGTCATCGTCGGCGAGGAGGCGCTCGCTGACTTCGTCGAGATCGTCGAACTGGCGGCTGCTCAAGGCCCACCAGAACACGGCGCCGACGGCGAACACCAGGATCACGCTCAGGGGCACCAGCAAATAAAGGACATCCATTTGAGTCAATCAGTCCGAGAAAATATGCGCAACGAATTCAAAACAACGATGAGCGAACTGAGCGCCATGCCGATCGCCGCATGCCAGGGTTGCAACAGGCCGGAGACGGCGGCGGGAATCGCCACCAGGTTGTACAACAGCGCCCAGCCGAGGTTTTGCCGGATCAGGGCCAGCGCCCGGCCGGTGGTCGTCACTGCCGCTGCCATGTCCTGCAGGCGGTTCGACATCAGCACCAGGTCGCTGCGCACCTGGGCGATCGGCGCCCCCTGCCCCATCGCGATCGAGACGTCGGCCAGCGACAATACCGGGCCATCGTTCATGCCGTCGCCGACCATCGCCACCAAGGCTCCCTGCTTCTGCAACGCCGCCACCATGTCGTGCTTGTGCTCCGGGCGCAGTTCGCCGTGGGCGACATCGATGCCCAGTTCGCGCGCCACCTTGGCCACCACGTCGTGCTTGTCGCCGGACAGCAGCCATACCTGTTTGCCTTGCCGACGCAGGAAGGCGATGCAGGCGGCGGCGTCCGCGCGGATCTGGTCCTGCAGCGCGAACAGGGCGATCCAGCCGCGCTCATCGCCCAGCGCCGAGACGGTCTTGCCGGCGAACTCTGGCGGCAAGACGAGGGCTTGGCCGTGCAATTCCTGCACGAACGCCAGATTGCCAAGGCGGTAACGCTGCGCGCCAGCCTGCGCTTCCATGCCCTGGCCGGCGACTTCACGCAAATCCGTATATTGGGTGCCGTGGCCGAAGATGCCGGCGGCGGCCGCGGCCCTGGCCAGGGCCTGCGATACCGGGTGGGTGGAGGCGGCGGCGATGGCCGCCGTCATGCCCAGCAATTCGGCGTGCTCGAGGCCGGGCTGCAGGGTGTGCACGCCGGCCAGTTGCAGGCGGCCTTCGGTCAGGGTGCCGGTCTTGTCGAAAACGAAATGCGTGGCGCGCGCCAACGTCTCGACCGCGCGGCCGCGTGCCACCAGCACGCCGCTTTTGGCCAGGCGGCCGATGGCGCCGGCCATGACGCTGGGCGCGGCCAGCGACAGCGCGCACGGGCAAGTCACCACCAGCACGCTGATCGCGATCCATAGCGCACGCGCGGAATCGATCTGCCACCACACCAGCGCCGCCAGCAGCGCCACCACCAGGATCGCCGTCATGAAGCGGCTGGCGTGGCGATCGGCCAGCGCCACCAGCGGCGGCTTTTCATTGGCGGCCGCTTCCATTTTCTGCACCAGCGCCGACAACTGGGTGGCGTCGCCGACCCGTTCCGCCCGCATCACCAGTTGCCCCGAAAGGTTGATGGCGCCGCCCACCAGTTCGGCGCCGACCTCCTTGGCCACCGGCTGCGATTCGCCGGTCATCAGAGCTTCGTCGCATTCGCTGTACCCTTCCAGCACGCGGCCGTCGGCCGGAATCTGCGCGCCTGGCGCCACCAGCAAAAGGTCGCCTTCGCGCAGCTCGCCCGCATCCACCTGCTCGGTGCGGCGGCTGGCGGGATAGTCGGGCAGGCGCTGCGCATTCAGCGGCGCCAGCGCGGTCAGGGCCTGCAATGCCGCCATGCTCTTGCCCTGCACACGGTCCTGGAGCAGGCGCGCAATCAGCAGCAGGGTCACGAACATGATCAGTGAATCGTAATACACCGGGCCGCCGCGGTAGGTGGCCCAGACGCTGGCGCCGAAGGTGGCGAGGATGCCTGCCGAGACCGGCACATCCATGCCGACATGGCGGTTGCGCAGGTCGCGCCAGGCCGCACTGAAGAACGGCGCGGAAGAAAAGAACACCACCGGCACGGTCAGCACCATGCTGGCGATCTTCAGCAGGCGGTCGATATCCGGGGTCAGGTCGCCATTGATATCCGGCACCGGCTGCAAGTAGGCAGGAAAGGCATACATCATCACCTGCATCATGGCGAAAGCGGCGACGAACAGACGCCACCACACCATCTTATTCTGTTGCGCGGCGCTACTGTCTTTGGCGCCGGCCGGCAAGGCGCTGTAGCCGAGCGCGGCAATCGCCTCGACGATCTCGCGCAAGCCGATGCGGCGCGGGTCCCAGCGCAGTTCGGCGCGGTGGCTGGCGGCATTGATGCGGAAAGTCTCGACGCCGGCAAGGTGCTGCACCCGGTATTCGATGATTTGCGAACAGGCGGCGCAGCGCATGCCGCCGATGGCGAGCTTGTCGTACGCCAGCGCCATGTGCGCCAGTTCCGCAGGCGCCGGTTCCGGTTGCGCCGGCATGTCCTTAGCGCGTTCTGGCTGCGCCAGTTGCTGCGCGCCGGACATGAGGGATGTTTCACTTGTCATTGCTTGCGGCCACCTGCCCTTTTTGCGCGCGGTATTGCTGCACCATGCCCATCTGTTCCACCGTCTTCAGAATGGCGGCGCAGCCGTGGCAGCAGACAGTGCGCGCGGCGCCATCGAATTGCACGTCGATGGCATGACGCCGTTTCACCAGATCGCCGCAATGAAAGCACGGCAGCTTCTCCGACGCCGGCACTTGCCCGGCCCGTTCCCCGCCAACCAGCGATGTCAGCCAACGCAGCATAGTCTGATCCGGCCCAAAGCCGGATAAAAAATAAATAAAGACAGTCCGCATTTTCTCATGATTACCCGCGAGTATGCAGTCCGGCATGACCGTGCAACTCAGGCAGGGGGCTTGCTGCACAGGGTTGTTGCCAGACAATTCGTGAACCATGTACAGGCAAATCATCATTCCGGTGCGCCAGCTTCTGGTGTAATATTTGAATGTAGCCGGGCTTGTTCGCCAGCCTTTTCAGAAACTTTTTATGTCAGGCACCATGCAAAATTCCCTGCAAATTCTCTTTCGAGACATCCCGACATCCGAAGCTATCGACGCCGAAATCCGCAAGCGCGTGGCCAAGCTGGAAAAACTCTGCAGCGACCTGATGACATGTCTGGTTTCAGTCGAGTCCGAAGCCAACCACAAGCAGCAAGGCAAGCTTTACCGCGTACGGGTCGACATCAAGGCGCGCGGCGCCGAACTGGTGGTCGATGGTTCGCGTACGTCGAATGAGGATGCCTATGTGGCCGTGCGCGACAGTTTCGATGCCATGACGCGCCAGGTGGAAGAATTCGTCGAACGCCGCCGCGGCGATGTCAAGACCCATACGGCCTGAACGCATCGTTCCCATCGTTTCATTCAATTCGATATCCAGGCATACAAACAGCCTTGGCGCTTACCAGCGCCAAGGCTGTTTCAGTTTACTGCCATTACGTTGATTACTTTGATTACTGGCAAGCATGCCTTACAGTGCATGCGCCTGCGGTTCTTTAAAGTTTAGTGCAAACTGTGCTTCAAGTCGGACAGTTCCCGATGCGCCAGTAACACGGCATCCCGCACATCCTCATCCAGATCACTTGCATTTTCGCAAGCATATTTAGCCCGATCCCCCAGTTCTTCCAGATCATCAACACACTGGATGATCTGGCTTTCATCCTGCGATTGCATGACTTTCCTGGCTTGGCCGGTTTGCTGATCGAGTTCGTTTATGCATTGTTTCAAATCCGACGGTACGTCGGCAGAAGTGCGGCAAGCCTCGCTGGCGTGCTCGATGGTTTGCTCAATATGATTGAACCGCTGCCGAATTTCGTTTACTTGCATCATGGCGACACTCCTTGTTCAAGATTACCCGGAATAAAAATTACCGGTTGAAGATCCATCCCCTTCCTGCCACGCTGGGCGTGCGCGCTGCAAGCGCAACAGATGCCGCCCAACTTGTCATGGGTATTTGATAAGCAGGCAACAATGAAGTTCCGGCGAACCCGGCGTGCCGCTGCGCCACGCTGCGTGCGCGCATAAAAAAACGCGAGACCTGCTCGCGCTTTTTTCCGATGGCGCTTTTGTACGATGGCGCTTACAGGGTCAGGCCACCGGTGACTTCAATGACGGCACCATTGATGTAGCTGGCCTCGTCGGAAGCGAGAAAGGCAAAGGTGTTGGCAATTTCTTCCGGTTTACCCAGGCGGCCCATCGGCACGCGGTCTTCCATCGACTTGATCACATCGGCCGGCATGTCCTTCAGGATCGGGGTGGCGATGAAACCGGGACAGACCGAGTTGACGCGGATGCCCTTGCGGCCGAGTTCGCGGGTCCAGGTCTTGGCCATGCCGATCACGCCGAACTTGGCAGCGGCGTAATTGGTCTGGCCGAAGTTGCCGAACAGTCCGACGACTGAAGAGGCATTGACGATGGCGCCGGATTTTTGTTCCAGCATGATGTCGACCACAGCCTTGGTACAGTTGTAGACGCCCTTGAGGTTGACATCGATCACCTTGTCGAATTGCGCTTCCGTCATTTTCTTCAGGGTCGAATCCATCACGATGCCGGCATTGTTGATCAGGGTATCGATGCGGCCGTACTTGGCCATCGTGCCCTGGACCATGGCGGCGATGGTGTCCTTTTTGGTGACATCGACCGCAAAACCGATCGCTTCGCCGCCGGCTTCGCGGATCTGCTCGACCACGTTGTCGACGCCGGCCTGGTTCATGTCGCAAACCACGACCTTGGCGCCTTCCCGGGCGAATTTCAGCGCGGTGGCCTGGCCGATACCCTGAGCCGCCCCGGTGATGATTGATACCTTGTTTGCAAGTCGCATAAATTCTCCCCCTGGCAATACGGTTACATTCGGTTAAATACTTCCATTCTTTGTCTTGTCGGCCCGGATTTTGGTCCAGACAAACTCATTGTAGAACCGGCGTACATTATTTCCTGATTATTTTGCCGCTCAACGGCCCTAATTTAACCGATTGGCAGCGACCGGTTAAGCAAGTTAAGAGGCGATGTGGTTTATTTTTAATATCGGCCAAATAAAAGCTTGCCGCGGGGCTTGGACGTGTTGTATTTACAATGCAAAACTGGTTTTTTGCACACAAAATGTGCGTGCAGATTAGCTTGCGCTCTTGAAAAAGTGCAGGCCCAGCGCTCAAATCACGTACAGGTCGACGTATTCGTGCACCGGCATGATTGCCAGCTTCTTTTGATCGAGCGAAACGTCCAGGATGGTTTTTTGTTGTTTTGGCGGGAACCTGCGCGCGAGATTCGTATGGAACTTGGCTTCCAGCAGGGGGATGCCTTCCTGCCGCCGACGGGCGTGGCCGATCGGGTATGCCACCACTACTTCCGCGAGCTTGCTGCCGTCATTGCACTCGACCGTCAGGGCATTGGCGATCGCGCGCTGCTGCGGATCGTGGTAATCCTGCGTGAAGAGCGGGTCTTCGACGCAGACGATCTTGTCGCGCAGGATGTCGATGCGCTTGTCGGCGGCGACCTCATCCTCGTAGTCGGCCGCAGTCAGGCGGCCGAAGATCAGCGGCACGGCAACCATGTACTGGATACAGTGGTCGCGGTCGGCCGGATTATTCAGCGGCCCCTGCTTGTCGATGATGCGGATGCAGGCTTCGTGGGTGCGGATAGTGACCCGGCGAATCTCTTCCACCGCCTTGCCAGCCTTTCGCAGCTGCGCGTGCAGGGTCATCGCCGCTTCCACGGCGGTTTGCGCGTGGAACTCGGCCGGGAAGGAAATCTTGAACAGGACGTTTTCCATCACGTAGCTGCCCCACTGCGAAACCGGCCGCTGGAACCGGAATGGCTGGCCCTTGAACAGGACGTCGTAGAAGCCCCAGGTGTTCGCGGTCAGCACCGATGGATAGCCCATCTCGCCGGTCCTGGCGATCAGCGCCAGGCGCACGGCGCGCGCCGTGGCGTCGCCGGCGGCCCAGGACTTGCGCGAGCCGGTATTGGGCGCATGACGGTAAGTGCGCAGCGCCTGGCCATCGACCCAGGCCAGCGAGACGGCGTTGAGCATTTCTGCGCGCGACAGGCCCAGCATCTGCGCGACGACTGCAGTGGATGCCACCTTGACCAGCACCACGTGGTCGAGGCCGACCTTGTTGAAGGCGTTTTCCAGCGCGATGCAGCCCTGGATTTCATGCGCCTTGATCATGGCGCTCAGGACATCCTGCATGAGCAGCGGCTGCTTGCCGGCGGCAATGGCGCTGCGCGAAAGCCAGTCGGCAGTCGCGAGGATGCCGCCGAGGTTGTCGGATGGATGCCCCCATTCGGCCGCCAGCCAGGTGTCGTTGAAGTCGAGCCAGCGGATCATGGCGCCGATGTTGAAGGCGGCCTGTACCGGATCGAGCTGGAATTGCGTGCCCGGCACCCTGGCGCCGTTGGGAACAATGGTGCCAGGCACGACGGGTCCGAGCAGCTTGGTGCAGGCCGGGTACTCGAGTGCTTCGAGGCCGCAACCGAGCGTGTCGATCAGGCAGTTGCGCGCAGTGTCATAGGCGAGATCAGAGCTGATCTCGCATTTCTGGACGTAGTCGACAATATCGACCAGAACTGCATCCCAGTCAGGGCGCTTGGCGGAATCCATGCTCCTTGAGACATGGCGTCCGCGCCATTGTTCCTCCGGGCCCGCCGGGCTTTCAGAAAGCGTCGCCAGGCACCCTTACCCATCCTTCCATCAGCACGCGGGCGCTGCGGCTCATGATGGCCTTGGTCACGCTCCATTCGCCATTGGCCTGGATCGCTTCGGCGCCCACGCGCAAGGTGCCCGAGGGATGACCGAAGCGCACCGCCGTGCGCGCACCGCCACCGGCGGCCAGGTTCACCAGCGTGCCTGGAATGGCGGCAGCGGTGCCGATGGCAACCGCAGCCGTCCCCATCATGGCGTGATGGAGTTTACCCATGGATAGCGCCCGCACCAGCAGATCGATATCGCCGGCAGCGACCTGCTTGCCGCTGGAAGCCACGTAATCGGCCGGCTTGGCGACATAGGCGACCTTTGGCGTGTGCTGGCGCCTGGCAGCTTCATCGACGTGCTTGATGAGCCCCATGCGCAGTGCGCCATAAGCGCGGATCGTCTCGAACATGGCCAGCGCCTTGGCATCGCCGTTGATGGCATCCTGCAACTCGGTGCCGGTGTAGCCGATCGCTTCCGCATTCACGAAGATGGTCGGGATGCCGGCATTGATCATGGTGACCTTGAGCGTGCCGACACCCGGCACCTCGAGATCGTCGACCATGTTCCCGGTCGGGAACATGGCGCCGCCACCATCGCCCTCGCCTTCATCGGCCGGGTCCAGGAATTCGAGTTGCACTTCGGCTGCGGGGAAAGTGACGCCATCGAGTTCAAAGTCGCCGGTTTCCTGCACTTCGCCGTTGGTGATCGGTACGTGGGCGATGATGGTCTTGCCGATGTTGGCTTGCCAGATGCGCACAGTGGCGATGCCGTTTTGCGGGATGCGGGCAGCATCGACCAGGCCGCTGGCAAGCGCGAAGGAGCCCACCGCAGCCGACAGGTTGCCGCAGTTGCCGCTCCAGTCGACGAAAGCCTTGTCGATCGCGACTTGGCCGAACAGGTAATCGACGTCATGCCCAGGCTTGCTGGATTTGGACAGGATGACGGTCTTGCTGGTGCTGGAAGTCGCCGCGCCCATGCCATCAATCTGCTTGCCGTAAGGGTCGGGGCTGCCGATGACGCGCAACAGCAAAGCATCGCGCGCCGCACCTGGCACCTGGGCGGCTGCTGGCAAGTCTTGCAGGCGGAAAAACACGCCTTTGCTGGTGCCGCCACGGATGTAGGTGGCGGGGATTTTGATCTGGGGTACGTGAGCCATGAAATGTTCTCCTGAAATGGCTGAGGCGGCACGTTGCCGTACCGCCTCAGTATGTTGCGTCAGTGCGTCTGATGCAGGCGGCTTTGGATTCAGGCCGCTTTTGACGATGCCAGGAAGTCCTGGGCGAAGCGTTGCAGCACGCCGCCGGCTTCGTAGACAGACACTTCTTCGGCGGTATCGAGACGGCAGGTCATCGGTACTTCCACGCGCTCACCGTTCCTGCGGGTGATCGCAAGAGTCAAGTCCGCGCGCGGCCTGAGCTCTCCGATCACGTCATAGGTCTCGGTGCCGTCGATGTTCAGGGTCAGGCGGTTGGTGCCAGGCTTGAACTCCAGCGGCAGCACGCCCATGCCGATCAGGTTGGTGCGGTGGATGCGCTCGAAGCCTTCGGCTGCGATGACTTCCACGCCTGCCAGGCGCACGCCCTTGGCGGCCCAGTCACGCGAGGAGCCCTGGCCGTAGTCGGCGCCGGCGACGATGATCAGCGGCTGCTTGCGCTCCATGTAGGTCTCGATGGCTTCCCACATGCGCATGACCTTGCCTTCCGGCTCGACGCGGGCCAGCGAACCGGCCTTCACCGTGCCGTCTTCCTTCTTCACCATCTCGTTCTTCAGCGTCGGGTTGGCGAAGGTGGCGCGCTGTGCAGTGAGGTGGTCGCCGCGGTGGGTGGCGTAGGAATTGAAGTCTTCCTCCGGCAGGCCCATTTTCGCCAGGTACGCACCGGCAGCGCTGTCCAGCATGATGGCATTGGACGGCGACAGGTGGTCGGTGGTGATGTTATCCGGCAGCACCGCCAGCGCACGCATGCCCGTCATGGTGCGCGCGCCAGCGAGGGCGCCTTCCCAATACGGCGGGCGACGGATATAGGTGGACTGCGGGCGCCAGTCGTACAGCGGCGTGACCTTTTCGCCGGCATCCGCTGAAATCGCGAACATCGGCTCGTAGACCTTGCGGAACTGTTCCGGCTTGACGCTGGACTTGACGATGGCGTCGATCTCTTCGTCGTTCGGCCAGATGTCTTTCAGGCGGATTTCGCGGCCGTCGACCACGGCCAGCACATCCTTCTCGATATCGAAGCGGATGGTGCCGGCAATCGCGTAAGCCACCACCAGCGGCGGCGACGCCAGGAAAGCCTGCTTGGCATAGGGGTGAATGCGGCCGTCGAAGTTGCGGTTACCGGACAACACGGCCGTGGCATACAGGTCGCGGTCGATGATTTCCTGCTGAATCTTCGGATCCAGTGCACCGGACATGCCGTTACAGGTGGTGCAGGCAAACGCGACGATGCCGAAGCCCAGCTTTTCCAGGTCCGGCAGCAATCCGGCTTCTTCCAGATACAGCTCAACCGCCTTGGAGCCCGGCGCCAGCGACGACTTCACCCAGGGCTTGCGGGTCAGGCCCAGCTTGTTGGCATTGCGCGCCAGCAGGGCCGCAGCGATGACGTTGCGCGGGTTGCTGGTGTTGGTGCAGCTGGTAATCGCCGCGATGATCACGGCGCCGTCCGGCATCTGGCCGGGGACTTCGTCCCACTTGCCGGCGATGCCCCTGGCGGCGAGATCAGCAGTCGCCACGCGCGCATGCGGGTTGGAAGGGCCTGCCATGTTGCGCACGACAGTCGACAGGTCGAACTTGAGTACGCGCTCATATTCGGCATTCTTCAAGGTATCCGACCACAGGCCGGCTTCTTTCGCGTAAGTCTCCACCAGCCTGACCTGCTCGTCGGCACGGCCGGTTAGCTTCAGGTAGGTAATGGTCTGCTCATCGATGGAGAACATCGCCGCCGTGGCGCCGTATTCCGGCGCCATATTGGAGATGGTCGCGCGGTCGCCCAGGGTCAAGGCAGCGGCGCCCTCGCCGTAGAACTCGAGGTAGGCGCCGACCACCTTGGACTTGCGCAGGAACTCGGTCAGCGCCAGCACGACGTCGGTGGCGGTGATGCCCGGCTGCGGGCGGCCGGCGAGCTCGACGCCGACGATTTCCGGCAGGCGCATCCAGGAGGCGCGGCCCAGCATCACGTTCTCGGCTTCCAGACCTCCGACACCGACGGCAATCACGCCGAGCGCGTCGACGTGCGGCGTGTGGCTGTCGGTGCCGACCAGCGTATCCGGAAAGGCGACGCCGTCCTGCGCGTGCACCACCGGGCTCATCCGCTCCAGATTAATCTGGTGCATGATGCCGTTACCCGGCGGGATCACTTCGACGTTCTTGAACGCCAGCTTGGTCCAGTTGATGAAGTGGAAGCGGTCTTCGTTACGGCGGTCTTCGATGGCGCGGTTCTTGGCGAAGGCGTCGGGATCGAAGCCGCCGCACTCCACCGCCAGCGAATGGTCGACGATCAGTTGCACCGGCACGACCGGATTGACCTTGGCGGGGTCGCCGCCCTGCTCGGCAATGGCGTCACGCAGGCCGGCCAGGTCGACCAGCGCGGTCTGGCCGAGGATGTCGTGGCACACCACGCGCGCCGGGAACCACGGGAAGTCGAGGTCGCGCCTGCGCTCGACGAGTTGTTTCAGGGAGTCGGTCAGCGTGGCCGGGTCGCAGCGGCGCACGAGGTTTTCGGCATGCACGCGCGAGGTATACGGCAGCTTGTCCCAGGCGCCCGGCTGGATCGCGTTCACCGCGGCACGCGCGTCGAAGTAATCCAGTGTGGTGCCCGGCAGGGATTTGCGATAGGCGGAATTCATGGCTCAGTCCTGAAAGGAAACAACATTCTTAACTCGGCGCTGCCATGCTGGCATGGCAGCGCCGAAACGTCGGATAGCCGGCGTAGCGAGCAGCCCACTTCATTCATCCATGGGTTGCGCAGTAGCCGGACGCCGACGTTTTTACTTGCGATCTTTAATCGGCACAAACTTCAGATCTTCCGGGCCAACGTAGTTGGCGCTCGGGCGGATGATCTTGTTGTCGATGCGCTGCTCGATAATGTGCGCGGCCCAGCCGGAAGTACGTGCGATCACGAACAGCGGGGTGAACATCGCAGTCGGCACGCCCATCATGTGGTACGACACAGCCGAGAACCAGTCGAGGTTGGGGAACATCTTCTTGATGTCCCACATCACGGCTTCGAGGCGCTCGGCGATGTCGAACATCTTCAGCGAGCCGGCGTCCTTGGACAGGGTGCGGGCGACTTCCTTGATGACCTTGTTGCGCGGGTCCGAAATGGTATAGACGGGATGGCCGAAACCGATCACGACTTCCTTGTTCTCGACACGCATCTTGATGTCGGCTTCGGCTTCGTCCGGATTGTCATAGCGTTTCTGGATTTCGAAGGCGACTTCGTTGGCGCCGCCATGCTTGGGACCGCGCAGCGCACCGATGGCGCCGGTGATGGCCGAGTGCATGTCCGAGCCCGTGCCGGCGATGACGCGGCCGGTGAAGGTCGAGGCATTGAACTCGTGCTCGGCGTACAGGATCAGCGAGGTGTGCATGGCTTTTTCCCACAAGGCCGACGGCTTTTCGCCATGCAGCAGATGCAGGAAGTGGCCGCCGATGGAATCGTCGTCGGTTTCCACTTCGATGCGGCGGCCGTTGTTGCTGTAGTGGTACCAGTACAGCAGCATCGAACCCAGCGAGGCCATCAGGCGGTCGGCGATATCGCGCGCGCCCGGGGTGTTGTGATCATCCTTTTCCGGCAGCACGCAACCCAGCGCGGAAACGCCGCTGCGCATCACGTCCATCGGGTGGCTCGATGCCGGCAGCGCTTCCAGCACGGCCTTGACGCCGGCCGGCAAGCCGCGCAGGGCTTTGAGCTTGGCCTTGTAGGCCTTCAGTTCGGCGGCGGTCGGCAGCTTGCCGTGCACCAGCAGGTGGGCGATTTCCTCGAATTCGCAGGCGTCCGCCACATCCAGGATGTCATAGCCGCGATAATGCAGGTCGTTGCCGGTCTTGCCGACGGTGCACAGTGCAGTATTGCCGGCGGTAACGCCAGACAGGGCCACGGATTTTTTCGGCTTGAAACCGCTTGCTTGTTGTTCGCTCATTGTCTTCTCCTGATTCAGTTTGTCGGGGTTTTATTCGGGCTTATCTGAGATTACTTGGCTTTTTGCTGGGCGAACAGGGCGTCCAGTCTGCGCTCGAAATCGTGGTAGCCGATGCTCTCGTACAGTTCCATGCGGGTCTGCATGGTATCGACCACATTCTTTTGCGTGCCGTCGCGGCGGATCGCAGTGTAGACGTTTTCGGCAGCCTTGTTCATGGCGCGGAAAGCCGACAGCGGATACAGCACCAGGCCCACCTCCACCGACTTCAGCTCTTCGACCGTATACAGCGGGGTCGCGCCGAATTCGGTGATGTTGGCCAGCACCGGCACCTTCAGGGCGTCGGCGAAGGTCTTGTACATCGACAGCTCGGTGATCGCTTCCGGGAAAACCATGTCGGCGCCGGCTTCGACGCAAGCCTGGGCGCGGTCGAGCGCGGCTTCCAGGCCTTCGACGGCGAGCGCATCGGTGCGCGCCATGATGACGAAGTTTTCATCGGTGCGGGCATCGACGGCGGCCTTGATGCGGTCGACCATTTCCTGTTTGGTGACGATTTCCTTGTTGGGACGGTGGCCGCAGCGCTTGGCGCCGACCTGGTCTTCGATGTGGATGGCGGCGGCGCCGAACTTGATCATCGATTTGACCGTGCGGGCGACGTTGAAGGCCGAGGAACCGAAACCGGTATCGACGTCCACCAGCAGCGGCAGGTCGCAGACGTCGGTGATGCGGCGCACATCGGTCAAGACGTCGTCGAGATTGGAAATACCGAGGTCGGGCAGGCCGAGCGAACCGGCAGCAACGCCGCCGCCGGACAGGTAGATTGCCTTGAAGCCGGCGCGTTTGGCCAGCAGCGCATGGTTGGCGTTGATGGCGCCGACGACTTGCAAGGGGGATTCTTCCTGAACCGCCTTGCGAAAGGCGGCGCCTGCTGAAAATTGGGTCATGTGTGCACCTTTTCGTGGTGAGTGAGTGTTGCGATGGCCTGCCTGTTTGCAATGCCTGTGCCAACCAGGCGTTCCGCTACATGAAACCGCATGCTCCCGCGCATCATTCCTATTAAAATCAGGCACTTAAGCGAAGAGACGGAAATTCACAAGAGCGCATCGACGTCACCATGGCGTTTCATTCTATGTTACATTTGAAACGTTTGAAACACCACTTGAAACATGACACGTTCCAACTACCCGCTACGCGAAAGCGCCGACAAGCCGGTCATCTGGACCGTGTCGATCTCGCGCCTGTTCGACCTGTTCCGCGACATCATGGTCGAGTTCGACGAACGCGCCATCATCGAGCCGATCCATCTCGGCTTCGAGGATGCGGTGCAGCACATCCGCGAGCGCATGGCGACCGAGCGCTGCGACGCCATCATCGCTGCCGGCTCCAACGCCGCCTACCTGAAGAGCCGCATATCGGCGGTGCCGGTGGTGATCGCCAAGGCCAGCGGCTTCGATGTCATGCAGGCGCTGGCGCGCGCCCGCAAGCTCACCCCCGAGATCGGCCTGGTCACCTATCAGGAAACCATGCCGGCAGTGGCCGAGTTCATCGACACCTTCAGCCTGCGACTGGTGCAGCGCACCTATGTGACCGAGGAAGATGCCCGCGCCCAGATCAATGAATTGAAGGCGGCCGGCATCAAGGCCGTGGTCGGCCCCGGCCTGATCACCGACCTGGCCGAGGAAGCCGGCCTGACCGGGGTGTTTTTGTATTCCGCCGCCACCATCCGCCAGGCTTTCGAGGATGCGCTGGAAATCGCCCGCTTCACGCAACTCGAATCGTCGCGCGGCCGCAGCCATCCGCAGGCAGAATCGCTGCGCGCGCGCCACGGCCTGAACGATTTGAGAGGCGAATCCGCCGCCATGCAAGGCGTGCGCCAGTCGATTGCGCTGTTTGCGCGCTCGCCCGCGACGGTCCTGATCCAGGGCGAGACCGGCACCGGCAAGGAACTGGTGGCACAGGCCATCCACCGCGAAAGCCCGCGCGCGCGTCATCCCTTTGTCGCCATCAATTGCGGCGCGGTGGCGGAATCACTGCTGGAGTCCGAGCTGTTCGGCTACGAGGAAGGCGCCTTCACCGGCTCGCGCCGCGGCGGTCATGCCGGCCTGTTCGAAGCAGCCAATCGCGGCACCCTCTTCCTCGACGAGATCGGCGAAATGCCGGCGCAACTGCAGACGCGCCTGCTGCGCGTGCTGGAAGAGCGCGAGGTGGTGCGGGTCGGCGGTACGCGGCCGATTCCGGTGGATGTGCGCATCGTCTCGGCAACCCATTGCGACCTCGATGCACGCATCCATGACGGCCGCTTTCGCGCCGACCTGTTCTACCGGCTCGGCGTGCTGCGCGTGACGCTGCCGCCGCTGCGCGAGCGGCCGGACGACCTGGTGGCGCTGGCCGCGTGGTGCCTGAAGAACGCCCTGGCGGCGATGAACGTGCGCCCGCACGCCAACCTGCATGCGGAAGTGGTCGCCTGCGCGCCGCTGCTGGCCAGCTATGCCTGGCCGGGCAATGTGCGCGAACTGCGCAACATGATGGAACGCCTGGCATTGTTCCTGGCGGCGCAGCCGCTGCAGGCTTTGACACCCAGCTTCGTGCTGGGAGTGGCGCCGGAGCTGGCGCGGGATTTGGGACAGCGCCCGGCAGGCGCCATGATGCCTGTCTCCGCCCTGCCCGCGCCGGCGCCCCGACCGGGTCAGGAAAGCATCGCCGAGGTGCTGGCGCGCTTCGGCGGCAACCGCGAAGCGGCGGCCCGACATCTGGGCATCAGCCGCACGACCTTGTGGCGAAAATTGCGGGAACGCGGCTAGCGCCTTGCCTTACCAGGCGCCGACCCCGCCGTCGCTGCGCGGGTCGGTGCCGCCTTCGAACAAGCCGTTGGCATGCCGCACGATCGCCCCGGCGTGCCCCATGGTTTCATCATACGCCGCCATGATTTCCACATCATGCCCCATGTCGCGCAGGCGCGCGCCGACCGCACCGCCAAAGCGCGCTTCCAGCTTGAGCGTGTCGCTCGACTGTCCCCAGGTCCGGCCCAGCAGCCAGCGCGGCGCATCGATCGCCGCCTGCGGATTCATGTTGAAATTGGCAATGCGGGTAAACACCGCCGACTGGCTCTGCGGCTGGCCGTCGCCGCCCATGTTTCCATAGACGATGGTGCGACCGTCATTGAGGCGCGCCAGCGGCGGGTTCAGCGTATGGAAGGGCTTGCGGCCAGGCATGAGCGGGTTGCGCGCCGTGGCATCCAGCGCAAAGCTGCAGCCGCGATTCTGCCAGTTCACGCCGCTGTGGTCGAGCACGATGCCGCTGCCGAACTCGTGATAGATGCTCTGGATAAAACTGACGGCGACGCCATTGCCGTCCACCACCCCCATCCACACCGTATCCGCCGGGCCGAGCCCCCTGCCCCAGGGCGCGGCGCGTTCCAGCGAAATACTGTCAGCCATCCCGGCGATGCGGACGGGATCGAGCAAGTCCTGCGCATCGATTTCCATGTAGCGCGGATCGGTGATGTGACGGTCGCGAATGGCAAAGGCGCGCTTGGTGGCTTCCACGCAGGCATGCACATATTCCGCGCCCAGCGGATCCATGCCGGCCTTGAGCAGGCGGTCGAGCTGCCCGAGGATCAGCAGCGACACCAGTCCCTGCGTCGGCGGCGGCATGTTGTAGATGGTGCCGAGCGAATGCTGCAGCGCCAGCGGCGTCTTCCATGCGGCCCGATGCGATTCCAGGTCGGCCAGGGTCAGCGGGCTGCCGACTTCGGCGAGGTCGCGCGCCATGCTGCGCGCCAGCTCGCCGCGGTAGAAATCATCGAGACCGTTCTTTGCCAACTGCTCCAGCGTGGCTGCCAGCCGCGGCTGCGTGAAACGTGCCCCCGTTGCCGGCGTGGCGCCGTCGGCCAGGAAAGTGTGGGCAAAGCCGGCAATGTCCTGCAATTCGTCGCGCTTGGCGGCGATGCAGGCCGACTGGCTGCGGGTCACCGGTATGCCGTCCTTTGCATAATGGATGGCGTCGCCAAGCAGGCGCGTGAGCGGCAACTTGCCGCCGATCGCCTCGCGCGACCAGGCATAGGCGGCATCCCAGCCGGAAATCGTGCCCGCCACGGTATTGGCCGCCAGGCCGCCGCGAAAAGGGATAGCCGACAGGCCCTGCGCGCGGTACAAGTCGATGCTGGCGGCGCCAGCGGCCGCGCCGCAGGCTTCCAGCCCCATCGGCGCTTCGCCGGGGCGTGAAATCAGCCAGAAGCCGTCGCCGCCGATGCTGTTCATGTGCGGGTAAACCACGGCGATGGTCGAGGCGGCGGCGATCATCGCCTCGACCGCATTGCCGCCCTCGCGCAGGACGGCCAGCGCGCTCTGCGATGCCAGGGAGTGCGGCGCGACGGCCATGCCGCGCGTGCCGCGGGCTGGATTGATGTGCTGGTTCATGTTTATGCCTGTTTTCAAATTTTCATTTGCCCGGCGCCACGTGGCCGGGCTGGACCGGCACTGGCGCTTCTGCTTCTGCGGCGGCGGCACGGCGTGCGTAACGATTGGCCAATACCGCGCAGAGCATGAGCTGCATCTGGTGGAACAACATGAGCGGCAAGACCATCACACCCACGACACTCCCGGCGAACAGGACTTTGGCAATCGGCACTCCGCTGGCAAGGCTCTTCTTGGAACCGCAGAAGACCATGACCACTTCATCTTCGCGGCTGAAGCCAAGGCGGCGGCTCGACCAGGTCGTGATGCCGATGGTAAGCGTGAGCAGGATGGCATTGGCAAGCAGCAGGCCAGCCAGCGCGCCCGAGGGCAGTTGCTGCCACAGCCCCTGCACCACCGCTTCGCTGAAGGCGGTATACACCACCAGCAGGATCGAGCCCTGGTCAACGAAACGCAACATGGTCTTGTTGTGAGCAACCCAGGCGCCGATCCAGCGCCGCGCCACATGGCCTGCGACAAACGGCAGCAAAAGCTGCACCACGATCTTGAATATGGAATCGAGCGATGACTGGCTCTCGCCATGCAGCGACAGCACCAGGCCGGCCAGCACGGGGGTCAGGAAAATGCCGAAAAAATTGGATGCCGATGCGCTGCATACTGCCGCAGGCACATTGCCGCGCGCAACCGAAGTCAGGGCGATCGAGGATTGCACCGTCGACGGCAAGACGCACAGGAACAGGATGCCGAGATACAGATCCGGCCCGACCAGGCGTGTGAACAGCGGACCGAGCGCAAGGCCCAGCAGCGGAATCAGCAGGAAGGTGGACGCCAGCACGGCCAGGTGCAGGCGCCAGTGCGTGATGCCAGCGACAATCGACTCCCGCGATAGCTTGGCGCCATGCAGGAAAAACAGCAGGCCGACAGCGACGGCGGTAATGCTGTCGAACGCCTCGGCAAGCATGCCCTGGACCGGCAGGAAACTGGCGAGGACGACGGTGCCTGCCAGCGCGAGGACGTAATTATCAGGAAGAAAACGAGGGCGGATCATTATCAGATTTATATCAAGGCAGGGAGTGAAAAACGGCTTTGCGCGCCGACAACAGGTGCAAGCGCATATGCCGATGGGCCAGCGCGGCGTCGCGCGCCAGAATGGCGTCGAGGATGTAGGAATGCTCTTCGAATGATTCGCCGATACGCTCGATGTTGTGGAACTGGCTGCGCCGGAATGGCGCAGCCCGGTTACGCAGATGCACCGTCATCTCGCTGAGCACTGGATTGTGGGCGCCCTGGATGATGGCCGCATGCAGTTGGCGATTGAGGGAATCGTAGCTGTCCATGTCACCGGCCTGCATCGCTGCGCGTCCCTGCGCATGCAATTCGCACAGGGACGCGCGCTCGTCGTCGGTCATGCGCAGCGCCGCATGGCGCGCGCAGGCCGCCTCGAGTTCGCCGATGGCCTCGAACAGCTGGTCCAGTTGTTCCGCAGTCATTTCCGCGACAATGGCGCCACGGTTCGGGCGGTAGTCCACCAGGCCCATGATGGCGAGCTGCTTGAGCGCCTCCCGCACCGGCGTGCGGGACACGCCGAACATTTCGGCCAGCGTGTTTTCATCCAGCCTGGAGTTCGGCTGGAAGCGCCCCAGCACGATATCGTCGGCGATCTTGCGGCACACCTCCTCGGCCAGTCCGCCGCGCGAACGGGTACGGGCGCCGGCGATTTCCACGGCTTCGCTCATGCTGCCTCCGTCATCATCGTGACCGGATGCCAGCATGCCAGCCGCGTCCCGGCGGCGTCGATCATGGGCGGAACTTCCGCGCGGCAGCGCGCGCTGGCATGGCCGCAGCGCGGCGCGAAGCCGCATCCCGCCGGCAGGTTGGCAAGATCCGGCGGCGATCCCGGCACCGCCGCCAGTGGCTTGCCGCGGTTGTCCGCGCTGACAGTTGCCGCCAGCAGTCCGGCGGTATAGTGATGTTGCGGACGCTGCACGATATTCTCCACCGCGCCTTCCTCGACGATGCGGCCGGCATACATGACCGCAATCTTGTCGGCGACCTCTACCGCCGCGCCAATATCGTGGGTGACGAAAATCACCGACATGCCGGTCTCTTTCTGCAGCTCGCGCAGCAGCAGCAGGATCTGGATCTGCACCGTGGCGTCCAGCGCCGTGGTCGGCTCGTCGGCCAGCAGCAGCCTGGGCTTGCAGGCAAGCGCCAGGGCAATCATGGCGCGCTGGCGCATGCCGCCCGACAATTCATGAGGATAGGCGTCAAGCCGACGCCTCGCCTGCGGAATTTGCACGCGCTCGAGCATGCGCAGCGCTTCGGCATTGGCGGCCTGACGGTCGATGACTGCGTGTGCGCGGATGCATTCGGCAATCTGCTGGCCTATCGTATATACGGGGTCGAAAGCAAGCCCCGGCTCCTGGAATACCATCGATGCTGTGCCGCCCCGATAGCTGTCCAGTGCCTTGCCGCGCAAGGCCAGGACATCCAGTCCATCCACCAGGACGCTACCATCGACACGGGTGGTGGCAGCAGGATGCAGGCGCAGCAATGTGCGCAAGGTCACGCTTTTTCCGGAGCCGGATTCGCCCAGCAGCCCCAGCACCTGGCCGGCCTCGAGGTCGAAGCTGACCTGGTTGAGCGCGCTTGCCTTGCGCGCGCCATGGAAGTTCACATTCAGGTCGCGAACGGATACCAGGGGGGTACTCATGCAATCATCTCCACTTTTGCCTCGACAAATCCGGACTGTACATCATTCATGTGGCATGCCACCCAATGGCCATTGCCGGGCGCGGTTTCCGCCAGCGCGGGCATGCGCTCGGCGCAGACGCCCTGGGCAAACTGGCAGCGGTCGCGAAAACGGCAGCCGCTGGGCGGGTTGATCGGGTTCGGCGGATCGCCGCTCAGGGGCGAGCGCTCAGTCCGATTGGCCGGATCCATCGAAGGCACCGCCGACAGCAGCGCGCGCGTGTAGGGATGCGCCGCGCTGCCGTAGATACGTTCCACCGGACCTTTTTCCACCACCTGGCCGAGGTACATTACCATCACCTCGTCGCTGATGTAATGCACCACGTGCAGGTCATGCGAGATGAACAGATAGGTCAGCGAGTGTTCCGCCTTCAATTCCTGCAGCAGGTTGAGCACCTGCGCCTGCACCGACTTGTCGAGGGCAGCTACGGCCTCGTCGAGCACCACCAGGCGCGGGTCGAACGCCAGCGCGCGGGCGATATTGACGCGTTGCCGCTGGCCGCCAGAAAGTTCATGCGGATAGCGTGAGGCGAACTGGTCCGGTTCGAGACCGACCCGCGCCAGCAATCGGCGCGCCCTGGCATTGGCATCGGCGGCGGACACGCCGTGCACCCTGGGACCGTAGGCGATCGTCTCGGCGATGGTCAGGCGCGGGTTCAGCGAGGCGAACGAATCCTGGAACACCATCTGCAGGTTGCGCCGGAATTCCTTGAGTTCCATGCCGCCGTATTCGTTGACGCCGTCGCCGTCGAATATCATGAAACCGCTGTCCGGCGCCATCAGGCGGGCAATCAGGCGCGCCGTCGTCGATTTTCCGCAACCGGATTCGCCGACGATGCCGAGGGTTTTACCCTTGGCCACCGAAAAGCTCACGCCATCAACGGCATGCACATACTTGCGCTCCCGTTCGAAGACGCTGCCGCGCACTGCGAAGCGCTTCTTCAGGTCGCGCACCACCAGCAGAGGCTGGGCCGGCCCGCCACGGTCGTCGCGGGATAAGTCTGGCTGTTTCATGATGTTCATTTGCGGATATCCATGGCTGAGCGAAGGCCGTCAGCGAGTAGATTGAAGGCGATGGAGGTGACAAAAATGAGCGCGCCGGGAATTGCCGCGACCGTCGGATTGCTGTAGATCGCCGAGCGCAGCGTGTTGAGCATCAGGCCCCACTCCGGCTCCGGCGGCTTGACGCCCAGGCCGAGAAAGGACAGGCCGGAGCCGAGGATCATGCTGACGCTCAGCAAACCGGTGGCATACACGAATACCGGCCCGAGCACGTTGCCCAGCACATGCACGCGAATGATGGAGAACGCGCTGGCGCCGCTCATGCGCGCCGCTTCGATGTAATCGAGCCGGCGCACCTGCGTCGTCACGCTCTCGGCGATGCGCACCACCTGCGGCACGAACACCAGCGTCAGGGCAATCAGGCTATTGCTCATGCCAGGCCCGAGCGCGCCGGAAATGGCCACGGCCAGGAGCACCGAGGGGAACGCGTAGAAGATGTCGAGCACGCGCATGATGATCGTGTTCAGGCGGCCGCCGACATAGCCGGCCATCAGACCGACCGAGGTGCCGATGACAAATGCCGCCAGCACGGGCACCACGCCCATCAGCAGGGACAGGCGGCCGCCGTACATCAGGCGGGAGACCAGGTCGCGGCCGAGCTCGTCGGTGCCCAGCAGGTAGCCCTCGCTGCCCACCGGCAGCAGACGGTTCAGCATGCTGGCCTTGTAAGGGTCTGCCGGCGCCAGCCACGGCGCAAACACGGCAGCGCCAATGATCAGGATAAGGATCACCGCGCTGGCAAGGGCAACCGGCTCTCGGCAGAACTGCCGGGCCACCACGGTCCAGTAACTGCGGCTGGCCGGCGGCCTGACAGCGTCTTGCGCCGGCAAAGCGATATCGAGGGATGCAGACATGAAGCGTTCCTTTCAGCCCCGGCCCATGCGGGGGTCGAGCAGCGGTTGCAGAATATCGACGATCAGGTTGAGCGCCACGAAAAACATGCACAGCACCAGGATCGTTCCCTGCAATAGCGGGATATCGCGCTGGAAGATCGCTGTATTGAGCAAAAAGCCGGTGCCCGGCCAGGCGAAAACCGTCTCCACCAGGATCGAACCACCCATCAGGTAGCCGATCTGCAGGCCGGCCACGGCCAGCACGGTGGGTGCCGTGTTCTTGGCGATGTGGCGAAATACCCTGCTGCCGCCAAGACCGCGCGCCCGCAGGGAAGTCACGAATTCCTGTTGCAGCATGTCGGCGACCAGGGCACGCACCGTGCGCGTGATGATGCCCATCGGGATCACCGACAGCGTCAAGGCCGGCAGCACGAGATGGCGCATGTGCTCGATATCCCACCGCCATTCGGAAGAGCCGCCCGGCCCCGCGCCCATGGCCGGGAACCAGTCAAGCCAGATCGAGAAAATGATGGTGAGAACCAGTCCCAGCCAGTAGTGGGGGATACTGACGCCAACGACCGAAATCAAGGTCGCGATGCGGTCGATCCAGCCGCCGTTTTTGTAGCCGGCCAGCGCGCCGAGCGCGCAGCCGGCCAGGACGCCGACCAGGCCGGCAATGCCAGCGAGCAGCAAGGTATTGCTGACCGCACTCATGACCTCGGTGTTGACAGCACGGCCGGAGGCAATCGACGTGCCGAGGTCGCCCTGCACCGCCCGCCATAGCCAGACGCCATACTGCACCGGAACCGGGCGGTCGAGCCCGTACGCGCTTTTCAGCGCCTCAATCACGTCTGCCGGCGCATCCGCCGGCGCGATGGCATTCAAGGGGTCGCCCGGCGCCAGATATACCAGCATGAATGACACCAGCGTCACACCCAGCGCGATCGGAATAGCGTACAAGAAACGCTTAAGGATATAGAACAACATCATCGTCTTTCATGAATACGGTCGGGGCCGGGGCGGCGCCCCGACCGTCAAACGTCACATCACATGCGGATCGTGGTGAGATCCTGGAACCAGTGCTGCGCCTGCACGAACTCCTTGACCTTGGGGGAAAGGGCGTGGGGATTGACGTCATGCACCACCCACAGCATCAGCGCATCGTCGACCATGGCCTGGTGCACGCTGGCCAGCAAGCCGTCCTGGACCTTGGTGTCGAAGCTGACGCGGATCTTGTCGATGGCGGCATCGACCTTCGGGTTGGCGTATCCACCCCAGTTCACGCCATTCGGCGCCTGGTACCGGCCGTAGGCAAAGCGGGTGAGCGCGTAGAACGGATCGGCCGTCACATAGCCCAGGTTGATGCCGGTGATGCCCTTGCCTGCATTCATGTCAGCCTTGGCGCCGCTCCTCCAGTGCAGATAGAGATTTTCCAGTTCGACGACTTCGAATTCCAGCTGGATGCCGACTTCTGCCAGGCTTTGCTGGATGAATTCATTCATCGGCAGCGACAGCATTTGTCCGGTGCCGCCCTGGGCGATGATGATCTTGGCCTTGAGCGGCTTGCTCGGGCTGTAGCCGGCCTGGGCCATCAGCGCCTTGGCGGTTGCCAGGTCGTATTTGATCTGGAAGCCAGGCTTGCCGAACCAGGGACTGGTAGCGTCCAGCTGGCCCTTGGCCGGTGTCGCCAGGCCATTGAGCAGTTTGACGATGGCATCGCGATCGATGGCCAGGTTGGCTGCCTTGCGCACGCGGATATCGGTCCAGGGCGAGCCCGGCTGGGTACTGAAGTGATAAGGCCAGACGTGCGGCGTGACATTCTTGACCAGCTTGTATCCCGAGCGCTGCAACTGCGGCAGCACATCCGGCGGCGGCGTCTCGATGATGTCGACCTGGCCGTTCATCAGGGCATTCGCGCGCGTCAATGCATCGGGAATCGGCACCAGCACGATGCGGTCGGTCTTGGCCATGCGGGTCTTGTCCCAGTAGCCGGCATTCTTCACCAGGTCGGCGCGCTCGCGCGGCACCAGCTTGTCCAGCTTGAAAGGACCTGTGCCGGAAGGCTGGGAAGCAAACTTGTTCCAGTCGCGGCCGAGCTTGTCCCACTGGGTCGGGCTGGAAATCAGGAACCACGGCAATTGATAGGGAAACAGGGCGTCGACATCCTTGGTAACGATTTCCACCGTGCTGTCGTCCACCTTGCGGTAGGACGCAATGGAGGGAATGCGCGGACGCACCTGGGCGCTTTGCTTCGCATCGAACTGCGGCGACTTGTCGTCCAACACCTTGTCAAGGTTCCACACCACGGCATCGGCCGTCAGGTCAGACCCGTCATGGAACTTCACGCCCTTGCGGAGAGAAAATCGCCATTTCTTGTTGTCCTTGGGATCGACATTCCATGCCGTCGCCAGGCCGGGAATCAGCTTGCCGGGACGGTTGCCGATATTGGCTTCCCAGGCGACCAGCGGATCATAGAGGGTGTGTCCGGTGAATTGATAAGCGCCGGCACCACGGTCCGGCTGCCCGGTCGTCAGCGGAATATCCGCCATGGAAATGCCATAACGGGCAACAGTCTCGGCGTGCAGACTTGCATGCAAAGTGAGGGCAAACGGTAGTGCGATCAGACAGCGAGCGAATTTCTTGCTTAGGGGTTGCATGTAATTCTCCAAGTGAGTGAAACACGCTCCAAGTTGCATGAAGCGTGCCAGAAAGCAAAATCACTTGAAATGTTTTTTATAAAACCTTGTTATATCTGAGTTATTTTTCTTATTGTATTTAATGAAGACGCCTCATCCAGCAGAAAGAATGACAAACAGAAAACAAATCTTGCATACAATTTCACCGAAATAGGATGCAGTTGAGGGATTGCGCACCAAATCAGGCGCCTGACTGCATACAAGATCCGAATGCCACCCATCTACCAAAGCACCAGCGAGGTGCGAAAGCCGGTCTATTTATCGGCATGAATATTGCTGGAATTCCTGCATATTCGTTCTTCAGAAAGGATGTGCAATGGATACTGCAACCACCTTCAAGACAATAAAGCCGGCAGATATCCCGATTACGCCAGCACGAACGGAAATTGGGTACCATGCCGCCTCGCAATGCGTCTCCTTGCACTGTCCGCTGCATGTCTGGGTCTGCGACCTGAACGGCGACCTGGTATTCGCCACCAATCGCCCCGCCGTGACGGCCTAGGGCTGCAGTTCCGGGTAGTGGCGGAATATTCCCTCTTCTGAAAATGGCAGGCGCCGCGCCGACGCCAGGTAGGCCGCGATGCGCGGACGCTGCGCCACGCGATCGTGCAGATCGACCAGCAACGGCCATCCCGACTCCCTTTTTGCCATCGCATGCGGAAAAGCGTAGCGCATGCCCTCGACCACCTGGAACATCGACAGGTCGGCATACGACAGCCGGGCGCCGACCATGAAGCGGCTGCCGCGCGGATTATGTGCCAGCACCTGCTCGAAGTAATCCAGGTACTTGGGCAGCCGGACTGCGGTGAAATCGGCTGCACGGATTTTCGCCGCCTTCTTCTGCTCTTCGTAATACAGGTTGACCGACAGCGGATGATGGGTGTCGTGCACTTCCGTGACGAGGTCGGCGACGGTCAGCTGCAACTGGTGCGTCCACAGCCGCCCTGCCTCGGCTTTCGGCGCCAGGCCGAGCGCAGTGCCGAGAAACAGCAGGATGTTGGCGGTCTGGCCGATCAGCAGGTCGCCTGCCTTCAGGAATGGCGGCGCAAACGAAAACCGGCCCGACGCGCCGGGCTCCAGCAGCCGCATCATGGCCGCCGTCCCGCCATCCTGGCGCGCCACGTCGACATAATCGGCGCCAGCCTCTTCCAGCACCAGGCGCACGAATTCACCGCGCCCCTGGATCCCCGGCCAATAATACAGTTCGTAAATCATTTTACGGCGATCATGAACGCGCCAGGCGGATGCCGGAAAACTGCCAGCGTGCTGTGGCGGGAAAGAAATTGCGGTAAGTCGCGCGGGCATGGCCGGCCGGGGTGGCGCAGGATGAGCCGCGCAGCACGTACTGGTTGACCATGAATTTGCCGTTGTATTCGCCGAGCGCCCCGGCGGACGGCGCATAGCCGGGATACGGCGCGTAGCTGCTGGCAGTCCATTGCCAGCAGGCGCCGAACATCTGCGCCAATCCTTCCTGGCGCGCCGCCTGCGGATGCATGGCTTCGTGCGCCAGTTCGTGGCGACCGCTGGCGGCGACTTCCCACTCGGTTTCCGTCGGCAGCCGCGCTCCCGCCCAGCGCGCATAGGCATCGGCCTCGAAATAGGAAAGGTGACTGACCGGCGCGTGCAATTCCAGCGGCAGCAAGCCATGCAGGGTGAACTCCTGCCAGCCATCCTGCGCCGGCCGCTCCGCGTTCTCCCCGGGCGCATGCCAGTACAGTGGCGCCGACAAGCGGCTCGCCTGCACCCAATCCCAGCCTTCCGACAACCACAAGGCCGGCGTGGCATAGCCGCCGCCAATCACGAAAGCCAGGTATTCGCCATTGCTGACCAGCCGCGACGCCAGCTGGAAAGGCTCGACGAACTGGCGATGACGCGGCAGTTCATTATCGAAGCAAAAGCCGTTGCCGGCATGGCCGATCTCGACGACATCGGCTTCGTAGGCCAGCCAGTCCAGCGGCAAGGTCTGGCGTGCTTCAGGCCCAGGCTGGCTGGCGTAAGCCGGCTTCAGCGGGTTTTGCGCCAGCAGGTGCTTGACGTCGGTGAGCATCAGTTCCTGGTGCTGCTGCTCGTGGTGCAGGCCCAGTTCCACCAGTGGCAGCATGTCCTTCGCCGCACTCGCGTCGGACAGCAATGCCAGCATGCGGGCGTCGACATTGCGGCGATAGTCGAATACCGCCGACAAGGGCGGACGCGTCAGCAGGCCACGCTGCGAACGCGGATAGCGGGCGCCGACGTCGTTATAATAGGAATTGAACAGCACGCGAAATTGCGGCTGGAACGGGTGGAAGTTCCGCTCGAAGCGCTCCAGGATGAAGGTCTCGAAAAACCAGGTGGTATGCGCCAGGTGCCATTTGACAGGACTGGCGTCCGCCATCGACTGCGCGCAGCAATCCTCTTCCGAGAGCGGCTCGCACAGCATCATCGAGCGCGCCCGCACGCTGAAGTAATGCTGCGACAGGGCTTCGACCCCTTGCAGGAAATGCGCCTCGGCGTGCGTGTTCATGGCGACATCGCTTCCTTCACCTGTCAATGCGGCGCGCGCGCATGGCACACCATGAACCAGCCGCGCGCGTCGGTCCAGGCGCGCGGCTGGACGAAGCCGGCCTCTTCCAGAAGTTGCAGGAAGCCCTCGCGCGTGTACTTGTAACTATTCTCGGTATGGATGCGTTCGCCTTCGGCGAAGCGGCGGCGCGCGCCCGGCCAGCCCACGCTGACGTCGCGGCGCGCCTCCAGATGCATTTCGACGCGGCTGGCATCCGGATTGAAATAGCCGAGATGGCGCCAGTCGCGCACATCGAAGTCAGCGCCGAGCAAGACATTCAGGTGCTGCAACAGGTTCAGGTTGAAGGCGGCGGTCACGCCCAGGGCATCGTCGTAGGCGGCATCCAGCAGCCGCTTGTCCTTGACCAGGTCGACGCCGATCAGCAAGCCGCCGCCCGCGCCCTTTTCCGCCCCATCGCTGCAGGCTGCGCGAACGCGGCGCAGGAAGGCCAGTGCCTGGTCGGGCGCATCGTTGCCGATCGAGGAGCCGGGGTAAAAGATCAGGCGCCGCGTGCGGCCGACCGCTTCGGGCAAGTCCAGCGCGCTGGAAAAATCCAGGCCGATGCTGGTGACGGCAAGTTGTGGATGGCGCTGCTTGAGCTGCGCCACCGCCTCGCGCAGAAAATCGACCGAGATATCTACCGGTACATACTGGCGCGGCGCCAGCGCATCGAACAGCCTGGCGGCCTTGGCGCAGTTGCCGGCGCCGAGATCGATCAGGGTCACGCCGGTGCCGATGGCCGCGGCCATGGCGGGCAGGTGCCGCGCAAAAATTTCCGTTTCAGTGCGGGTCGGGTAATATTCCGGCAATTCGCAAATCGCCTCGAACAGTTTTGATCCGAGCGGGTCGTAGAGGAATTTGGGCGCAACGGTCGCATTCGTGGCAAGCAAGCCCGCCACCAGCTCGGCGCGAATGGCGGTGTCATCCCGATGAAAAGCCTGGATGAATCCGTCCGGCAAATGTTCAGCGGGTCTCGACATGGCGTTCGATCCGGTTGATGCTGCATGAAAAGCTGATCTGCCCGCAGCAATACATGATTATTTTGGCTATCATAGCGGATTATCCCACCCCCCGGTTGAGACCAGACAAAGGCTACCCGCCCTTTGCTCGACGACTTTCCAATAACCTTACAAGAAAGCTTACCATGCTCAAGCGCGTTGCTTCTCCCTGCAAAAAAATGGTGTTGACCCTGGTGCTGGCTGTCGGCGCCGCCGCCTCCGGCAGCCTTGCGTATGCACAACAAGTCCTGCGCGTATCTGCCATCCCCGACGAGGCGCCGACCGAACTGCAGCGCAAGTTCAAGCCGCTAGGCGAATACCTGGAACAGAAGACCGGCCTGAAAGTCGAATTCACTCCGGTCACCGACTATGCCGCATCGGTGGAAGGCTTGCTGAACAATAAGCTGGATATGGTCTGGTTCGGCGGCTTCACCTTCGTGCAAGCCAATGTCCGCAGCAAGGGCCAGGTGATCCCGATCGTGCAGCGCGAGGAAGACGAGAAATTCAAGTCGGTGTTCATCACCACCCACAAGGACATCAACAAGCTGGAAGACCTGAAGGGCAAGACCTTCTCCTTCGGCTCCGAGTCGTCGACCTCCGGCCACCTGATGCCGCGCTCCTTCCTGCTGGGCGCAAAGGTCAATCCGGACACCGACATGAAGCGCATCGCCTTCTCGGGCGCGCATGACGCCACCGTGGCGGCGGTTAGCGGCGGCAAGGTCGATGCCGGCGCCCTGAACATCTCGGTGTGGGAAAAGCTGGTTTCGCAAGGCAAGGTCGATCCGAAGGAAGTGCGCGTGTTCTACACCACACCCGGCTATTACGACTACAACTGGACGGTGCGCGCCGACATGAACCCGGCGCTGCGCAAGAAGCTCACCGATGCCTTCCTGGCGCTGAACAAGGACACCGCGCAAGGCAAGGAAATCCTCGAACTGCAACGCGCCACCCGTTTCATCCCGACCAAGCCCGAGAACTACAAGGCGATCGAGGATGCAGCGAAGAACGCCGGCCTGTTGAAGTAAGCGGTATTGGCCAGGGCGAACGGTGCGACTGACGAAAACATCATGGTTTTTTCATTGAACCAGCTGTCGGTGCGCCATCACGGCGCCGGCGGTGCCGCGTACGCCCTGCGCGAACTGACCCTCACGGTCGCGGCCGGCGAACAGGTCGCCCTGATCGGTCCGTCCGGCGCCGGCAAGACCACCCTGCTGCACACCCTGGCCTGCGCCCATCGCCCGGATAGCGGCACGCTTGAAGTGTTTGGCGTCTCGCCCTGGGCGCTGTCCGATGCCCAGCGCCATGCGTTGCGGCGCCGTTTGTTCCTGGCGCCGCAGACGCCGCCGCTGCCACCGCGCCAGCGCGTCGTCACGGCGGTGCTGGCCGGCCGTCTGCCGCAATGGAGCCTGGCGCACGCCATCGTCTCGCTGTTCAAGCCAGCCGATCCGCAACTGGCCTTCGAGGCGCTGGCGCACTTTCATCTGCAGGACAAACTGTATTCCCGCGTCGACCGCCTGTCCGGCGGCGAACGCCAGCGCTGCGGCATGGCCCGGCTGCTGGTTTCCGGCGCCGAGGCGCTGCTGGTCGACGAACCCCTGTCGGCGCTCGACCCGACACTGGCGCTGCAGACGCTCGCCGTGCTGCAACAGGAAGCGCAATCCCGCAAGGCCGCCATGATCTGCAGCCTGCACCAGGTCGAACTGGCCCGGCAGCACTTCCCGCGCATCATAGGCCTGCGCGATGGCCGTATCGTCTTCGACGCCGCCCGCGAGGATGTCACCGACGCCATGATCGCCGCGCTGTATCGCCATGCGACCACGCCGCTGCATGCCGCCGACGAAGCGGAAAACGGCAGCCTGCAGCAGGCGCCCACCATCACGCGCTGCTTCTGATGCCATCCGCCGCGCCCAATCAGTACGCCGATCCCGCCTGGCGCATTCGCGTGGCCGGCCTGGCGATCGGCATCGCCCTGCTGTGGCCGCTGCTGGTGGCGAGCGAATTCAAGCCCTGGATCCTGTTCGACGCGCAAAGCCTGCGGGCGACCGGGCGCTTCCTGGCTGATTTCTTCCCGCCGGCGCACTCTGCCGAATTCCTCGCCATGGTAGTCACGGCGACCTGGGAAACCATCGCCATGGCGACCGCCGGCCTGACCCTGGCGATCGTCGGCGCGATCCCGCTGACCCTGGTGGTCAACGAACAATTATCCATTTCCCGTATCGGCGGCGGCCGCATGCGCCTGCCGGCGCAGCTGGCGCGGCAAGCCGCGCGCTGGCTGCTGGTGGGCCTGCGCAGCGTGCCCGAACTGGTGTGGGCGCTGCTGTTCGTGCGCATTGTCGGCCTCGGCCCGACCGCCGGCGTGCTGGCGATCGCACTGACCTATTGCGGCATGCTCGGCAAGGTGTACGCCGAAATTCTCGACTCGGCCGACGCCCATGCGACGCAGGCGCTGTTGCGAGCCGGCAGTTCGCGCCTGTCGGCGCTGCTTTACGGCACCCTGCCGCAAGCCGCATCGGAACTGGTTTCCTACACGGTATACCGCTGGGAATGCGCGATCCGTGGCTCGATCATCATGGGCTTCGTCGGCGCCGGCGGGCTCGGACAAAGGATGGATGAATCCATGAAAATGCTGGCAGGCGGCGAAGTGGCGAGCATGCTGCTGGTCTTCATCCTGCTGGTGGGCTGCGCCGACGGCGCCAGCCGGCTGTTGCGACGGCGGCTGGGATGAGCGGCGACGCCCTCAAGCTGGTAGCACCGGCGCCGCCGCCGCGCGACTGGCCGATCCTGTTGCTGCTGGCGGCAATCCTGCTGATGGTCATTGCCAGCTTCGCCACCCTGCCGCTGAAATGGGGCGAGTTGTTCAGCGCCGGGGCCTTGCAATCCACCCTGGAATTCCTGCGCGGCTTCGCGCCGCCGGAACTGGCGCCGGCATTCCTGCGCAAGGTCGCCGGCGCCACCCTGGAGACGCTGGCGATGTCGGCGCTGGGCACCCTGCTGGCGGCAATCGCGGGGCTGGCGCTGGCGCTGCCGGCGGCCGGCCGCTTCGGCGCCGCGCCGCGCGCAGCCACCCGCATGCTGCTCAATGTCCTGCGCTCGGTGCCGGAACTGGTGTGGGCCTCGATCCTGCTGATCGCCGCCGGCCTCGGACCCTTCGGCGGCACCATGGCGCTGGCCGCGCACACCGCTGGCGTCTTGGGGCGGCTGTTCGCCGACGCCATGGAGAACCTGCCGCCGCAGCCGGAAGCAACGCTGCGCATCAACGGCGTCACGCCGGCGGCGGCCTTCCTGTACGCGACCCTGCCGCAAGCGCTGCCGCAGATCATGTCGTACACCCTCTACCGCTGGGAAAACAATATCCGCGCCGCCGCCGTGCTGGGCGTGGTCGGCGCCGGCGGTCTCGGCCAGATGCTGAAATACCACCTGTCGCTGTTCCAGATGCAGCAAGCCGCCACGGTCATCATCGCCATGCTGCTGCTGGTGGCGGCAGTCGACGCGGCAAGCTTCGCGCTGCGCCGCGGCATGACCCGCTAGCAGGGGCGCCATGCTGGAACTGCGCCACCTCAGCAAGGCTTACGCGAACGGACGCCAGGTGTTGTCCGACCTGTCCTGGCGCCTGGCGCCCGGCGAATACGTCGCCATCATGGGCGAATCCGGCGTCGGCAAGTCGACCTTGCTGAATATCATCGCCGGCCTGGATACGCCGGACTCAGGCGATGTCGTGGTCGATGGCGTGGCGATTTCCACGCTGGACGACGATGCCACGACCCGTCTGCGCCGCGAAAAATTCGGCTTCATCTTCCAGGCTTTCCACATCCTGCCGCACCTGAACCTGCTGCAGAACATCGCCCTGCCGCTGCTGTTGAACGGCATGCCGCAGGCGCGCGCCGCGCAGATGCTGGCAGCAGTCGGCCTGGACGGGCGCGGCGCGGATTTCCCGCGCCAGCTGTCGGGCGGCGAATTGCAGCGCGTGGCGATCGCCCGCGCACTGGTGCACCAGCCCCGGCTCATCCTCGCGGATGAGCCGACCGGCAATCTCGACCCGGAGACTGCGCACGGCATCCAGCAATTGCTGCGCGCCGAAATCAAGGCCAACCAGGCCAGCGCCATCCTGGTCACCCATTCGCCGGCGGCGGCTGCCAGCGCCGACCGCGTGCTGGTGCTGAGCCGGGACGGCTTGCGCCCGGCCTGACATGCCAACGCCAGCGCGCACTACCTCCCTGCGACGCTTGCTGCACTGGCTGCTGGCCGGCGAATGGCGCGCCCATCCGCTGCGCAGCGGTATCGCCATCCTTGCCATCGCCGTCGGCGTGGCGCTCGGCTTTGCCATCCATCTGATCAACAGCGCCGCCCTCAATGAATTCTCGGCCGCGGTGCAAACCCTGTCCGGCCAGGCCGACCTGCAGGTGCGCGGCACACAAAGCTGGTTCGACGAAACGCTCTATCCGCCGCTGGCAGAGCATCCCTCGGTGGCGCTGGCCAGTCCGGTTCTGGAGGTCGACGCGGCCCTGCCCGGCCAGACCAGACCGCTGAAAATCATCGGCATCGACGTCTTTCGCGCGGCGGCAATCACTCCCGAACTGGTCGGCACCGTGCTCGAAGACAATCGTACCGACACCCTGGCCGACGACGCCATCTTCCTGTCGCCGGCGGCGCTGCAATGGCTGCAGCGCCAGCCTGGCCAGCAGCTGCAGCTGCGCGCCGGCACCGGTACGGTAAGCTTGCGCATCGCCGGCACCCTGACTGGCGCGCGTCCCGGCCAGCGCCTTGCCGTCATGGACATCGGCGCGCTGCAATGGCGCCTGCACCACCTCGGGCAGTTGTCGCGCATCGACCTGAAACTGCGGGACGGCGTGCCGCGTGCGGCCTTGCAACGGCAACTGGCGCAGCAGCTGCAGGGCCGCGCGCTCGTCGGCGAACCGCAAGAACAGCAAACGCGCATCGCCAGCATGTCGCGCGCCTACCGCGTCAACCTCAACGTGCTGGCGCTGGTGGCCCTGTTTACCGGCGCCTTCCTGGTGTTTTCCAGCCAGGCGCAGGCCGTCATCCGCCGCCGCAGCCAGCTGGCGCTGCTGCGTGTGCTCGGCATGACGCGCCGCCAATTACTGCTGCAACTGCTGGCCGAAGGCGCCCTGCTCGGCACCGCAGGCGCCCTGCTGGGACTGGCAGGCGGCCACGCGGCCGCTGCCGCCGCCCTGCATTTTTTCGGTGGCGACCTCGGCGGCGGCTACTTTCCCGGCGTGCAGCCGAGCGTGCAATTCGCGCCCGGCGCCGCCCTGGTGTTTTTCCTGCTCGGCACCGGCGTCGCCGTGCTCGGCAGCGCCGCCCCGGCATGGGAAGCGGCCCGCGCGCAGCCCGCGCAAGCCTTGAAACCCGGCAGCGAGGAAAGCGCCCTGTCGAGGCTGGCGACGCCATGGCCGGCGCTGGCCTGCCTTCTGCTGGGGGCGCTATTCACCCGCCTGCCGCCGCTGGCCGGCTTGCCGGTATTCGGCTACCTGGCGGTGGCGTTGCTGCTGGTCGGCGGCATTGCACTGATGCCGCGCCTGGCGGCGCTGGCCTTCGGCGCCCTGTCGGCATTCGCCACCCGGAAAGGCGCCAGCGCCAGCGTGGCCGCCACGCTCGGACTGGCGCGCCTGGCCAACGCCCCCAACCAGGCATCGATTGCGCTGGGCGGCGTCTTGTCCAGCTTCAGCCTGATGGTGGCGATGGCAATCATGGTGGCCAGTTTCCGCGTCTCGGTGGATGACTGGCTGTTGCGGGTCTTGCCGGCGGACCTGTATGCGCAGACCGCTGGCGCCGGCAGCACCGACGGCTTCGCCCCGGCCGAGCAAGCTGCGATCGCCGCAGCGCCCGGCATCGCCCGCGCCGATTACCTGCGCATGACGCAGCTGACGCTGGATCCGGGCCGTCCGACGGTGGCGCTGATCGCCCGCCCGATCGACATCCATGACCCGGGCAAGACGCTGGCGCTGGTGGGCGACAGCCTGCCGCCGCCAGCCATCCCGCCTGACGTGGTGCCTGTGTGGGTGTCGGAAGCCATGCTCGATCTCTACGGCTATCGACCTGGTTCGCGCATCCGCCTGCCGCTCGGCGGTCGCCAGCAGGATTGCATCGTGGCCGGCGTGTGGCGCGACTATGTGCGCCAGTTCGGCGCCATCCAGATGCGGCAGGATGATTACCGGCGCCTGAGCGGCGACCTGCTGGCCGACAATGCCGCGCTGTGGCTGCGCCCGGACAGTGTGCCGACAGAGATCATCGAGACCTTGCGGCGACTGCCTTTCGGACCCGCACTGGAGTTTTCCCAGCCCGGCGAAATCCGCGCTGCCAGCCTGAAAATCTTCGACCGCAGTTTCGCAGTCACCTACCTGCTGGAAGCAGTAGCGGTACTGATCGGCCTGTTTGGCGTGGCCACCACCTTTTCCGCGCAAACCATCGCACGCGCCCGCGAATTCGGCATGCTGCGCCATATCGGCGTGACCCGCCGCCAGATACTCGGCATCCTCGCCATCGAAGGCTTTTTATTGACCGGCATCGGCATTGCCGCCGGCTTTGCGCTGGGATTTGCCATCAGCCTGATCCTGGTGCATGTCGTCAACCCGCAATCCTTCCACTGGAGCATGCAACTTCATATGCCGTGGAAATTGCTGGCAAGCGTCGCGGCCGTCCTGCTGGCCGCGGCAACGCTCACAGCGGTGGCCGCCGGCCGCCATGCCGTGTCCGGCAATGCGGTACGCGCGGTCAGGGAGGATTGGTGATGCGAGCAACAATCAACAGACTGGCGCGCGCGGCATGTGCAGCATTGGCAACATTGGCAACATTGGCAGCATTCGTGGCATTGGTGACATTCAGCGCCACCATGGTACTCGCCGCCCCGCCCGCGCTGGCGCCGGTGTTGCCGGGCCAGGTCCTGGCCTTCCCGCGCGATCACGGCGCCCACCCGGAATTTCGTACCGAATGGTGGTACGTCACTGGCTGGCTTGAAACACCGCAGGGGAAACCGCTCGGCTTCCAGATCACTTTCTTCCGCTCGGCCACCGATCACGACCGCACCAATCCGAGTGGCTTCGCGCCGAAGCAACTGGTCATCGCACATGCCGCCCTGTCCGATCCTGAACATGGCAAACTCTTGCACGACCAGAAAAGCGCCCGCGAAGGTTTCGGCTTGGCCTACGCAAAACCAGGCGACACCGATGTAAAAATTGACAGCTGGCGTCTGCAGCGCAGCCAGGACGGCCGTTACCACGCCAGCATCGCCGCGCGCGATTTCTCCCTGGACCTGCAACTGGTGCCACGACAGCCTCCCATGCTGCAAGGCGAGCGTGGCTTTTCCCGCAAAGGGCCGCGCCCGGAACAGGCCAGTTACTATTACAGCCAGCCGCAACTGCAAGTGAGCGGCAGCGTCAGCCGCGGCGCAAATCGAGACGCAAATCGTGACGCAAATCGTGGCAGCCAGGCGCAAGCGGTCAGCGGCACGGCCTGGCTCGACCATGAATGGTCCACCAGCGTGCTGGATGAAAACGCCGCTGGCTGGGACTGGCTGGGCGCCAACCTCGACGATGGCGGCGCCCTGATGGCCTTCCAGATCCGCGCAAAGGATGGCAAGAAATTGTGGGCGCATGCGGCCCTGCGCGATGCCAGCGGCCGCGTCACGCAATTCGGTGCCGACCAGGTCAGCTTTGCTCCGGTACGCCGCTGGCGCTCGCCGCGCACCGATGCCAGCTATCCGGTGGCCCAAACGATTACAATCGGTCCCCATGCATGGCAATTGTCGCCGCTACAGGACGACCAGGAACTCGATTCGCGCCAGTCCACCGGCGCAGTTTACTGGGAAGGCGCCGTCACCATCCGCCGCAACGGCCACCCGGCCGGACACGGTTACCTTGAACTGACCGGCTACGTAAAGCCGCTGAAACTATGACGACATCCACTCCGCGCGCCAAAGGCAGCCTCGCCACCCTGGGCGCGTTGCTGCCCTTCCTGCGCCCCTACCTGCGCCGCTTCCTCCTTGCCGGCGTCGCCCTGCTGGTGGCGGCCGGCGCCACCCTGGCCATCCCCTACGCCTTCCGCCAGATGATCGACCTCGGCTTTGGCGCCGCCGGCGCTGCGGGTGCTGCCAGCGCCGCTCATATTGACCGCTATTTCCTCGGGCTGTTCGGCGTTGCCGGCATCCTGGCGCTGGCCACCGCCGCGCGCTTTTACATGGTGTCCTGGCTGGGCGAACGCGTCACCGCCGATTTGCGCAGCGCCGTGTACCGGCACGTGGTCGAGCAAAGCCCGCAATTTTTCGAAACCGCGCAAACCGGCGAAGTGCTGTCGCGCCTGACCACCGACACCACTTTGATCCAGGCGCTGGTCGGCACCAGCATTTCGATGGCCCTGCGCAATGCCCTGCTGCTGGTTGGCGGCATGGCGTTGCTGTTCGTTACCAGCGTCAAATTGTCCGCCCTGATCCTGGTGCTGCTGGCGCTGGTGGTGCTGCCGATCATCCTGTTCGGCCGGCGCGTGCGCAAGCTATCGCGCGATTCGCAAGACCGCATCGCCGACGCTTCTGCGCTGGCCGGCGAAATCCTCAACGCCATGCCGACCGTGCAAGCCTTTACGCAGGAAAGGCGGGAATCGCAGCGCTTCGGCGTCACGGTCGAACGCGCCTTCGCCACCGCCACCGCGCGCATCCGCGCCCGCTCGCAGCTGACGGCGCTGGCGATCCTGCTGGTATTCGGCGCCATCGTGTTCGTGCTGTGGCTGGGTGCGCAAGCCGTGCTTGAGGGCAGCATGACTGCGGGCGAGCTGGGCCAGTTCATCCTGTATGCGGTCATCGTCGCCGGCGCCATCGGCGCCCTCGCCGAAGTGCTGGGAGAAGCGCAGCGCGCCGCCGGCGCCACCGAGCGCCTGCTGGAACTGCTGACGCTCAGCTCGCCGATCCAGACGCCCGCGCATCCGCACGCCTTGCCGCAACGCGCCGCCGGCGGCGCCGCGCTCACCCTCGCCGCAGTGGACTTCTGCTATCCGTCGCGGCCGCAAACGCCGGCATTGTCGCAACTGTCGCTGACGGTCGCGCCAGGCGAAACGGTGGCCATTGTCGGCCCTTCCGGTGCCGGCAAGACCACCCTGTTCCAGCTGCTGCTGCGCTTTTACGACCCGCAACAGGGGCAGATCACGCTAGACGGCATCGATATCCGCCGGCTCGACCTGCAAGACTTGCGCAGTGCAATCGGCATCGTGCCGCAGGATACCGTGATCTTTTCCGCCGATGCGCTGGAAAACATCCGCTATGGCCGCCCCGGCGCCAGCGACGAAGAAGTGATCGCCGCCGCGAAAATGGCGGCCGCGCACGAATTCATCGAGCGCCTGCCGCAAGGCTACAAGTCGTTCCTGGGCGAGCGCGGCGTGCGCCTGTCCGGCGGCCAGCGCCAGCGCATCGCGATCGCCCGCGCGCTGCTGAAAAATCCGCCGCTGCTGTTGCTGGACGAAGCCACCAGCGCGCTCGACGCCGAATCCGAGCGCCTGGTGCAGGCCGCGCTGGAAGCAGCCATGCAGGGTCGTACCACGCTCGTGATTGCCCACCGCCTGGCCACCGTGCAGCGCGCCGACCGCATTCTGGTGATGGAACACGGCCGGATTGTCGAATCCGGCACGCACGCGCAACTGGTGGTGCAGGGTGGCCTGTATGCCAGCCTGGCTGCGCTGCAATTCGGCCACGGATAAAAGACGCGCGCATCATCAGTTAAAATGACGGGCATCGCCCTCCGACCAAGACCCAAGTCACCAAGAAGCACCCATGCGCCAATACCTCGACTTCATGCGCCATGTCCAGCAACATGGCACCGAAAAAACCGACCGCACCGGCACCGGCACCCGTTCGGTGTTCGGCTATCAGATGCGCTTCAATCTGCAGGAAGGCTTCCCGCTGGTCACCACCAAGAAGCTGCACCTGAAGTCGATCATCCATGAATTGATCTGGTTCCTGGCCGGCTCGACCAACACCAGATACCTGAAAGACAATGGCGTCTCGATCTGGGACGAGTGGGCCGATGCCGAAGGCAACCTGGGGCCGATCTACGGCTACCAGTGGCGCTCCTGGCCAGCGCCCAACGGCCAGCACATCGACCAGATCGCCCAGGTCCTGGAGCAGATCAAACACAATCCTGATTCGCGCCGCATGATCGTCTCGGCATGGAACGTGGCCGACATCCCGCAGATGAAGCTGCCGCCCTGCCACGCCTTCTTCCAGTTCTATGTCGCTGACGGCAAGCTGTCTTGCCAGCTGTACCAGCGCAGCGCCGACATTTTCCTCGGCGTGCCTTTCAACATCGCTTCCTACGCCCTGCTCACCCATATGATGGCGCAGCAGGCCGGCCTGGAAGTGGGCGACTTCGTCTGGACCGGCGGCGACTGCCATATTTATTCGAACCACATGGACCAGGTCGCCGAGCAACTTTCGCGCACCAGCTTCCCGCTGCCAAGCTTGAACATCCGGCGCAAGCCGGCGTCGATCTTCGACTACAAGTTTGAGGATTTCGAAATTGTCGGCTACCAGTCGCACGCCGCCATCAAGGCGCCGGTCGCCGTATAGACGAGCATTGCCTGGCTGGTGAAACCGCCTGTGGATTACTCACACGAATCGTGGACAATACTGTGGACAAGTGCCGAACAGATAAGCTAAGCACTTGTTTTAAAAAGATTTTTCATGACCGATGAAAAATCAGGCAAGTCTGCTTCCGGCTTGCCCCGCCCTGCTTTGCTGCCCACATTTTTTTTGAATGCGCAACATCCGGATTACAACGATTTCCTGTTGGTATTTACAGTAAAATAGGCAATCCGACCAAGGTCGCCCCGGATATGCATCATGAGCAACACCATTTTTGAATTAAGAGATTCTGTCGAAGTTTCCACCGGACGTCTGGGACACGTTCGCATGAAGCAGGAAAACTACAACCAGGAAGTGGCCATCATCACGGTCCATCCCGACGACATCCCGCAATTAATCGAACAGCTTGAAAAAGTCGGCAAGGAAGCGCAAGCAATCCGCGAAGAATTGCGCAACAGATCGACGACAAAAGAAGCCGACAAGCCCTAGGCAATATCAAATTGCGCGGCGGCGCGTGTGCCGCCAAGCTTCAAGCGTCCGTGATTGCCACGATCAGGGATGTCAAGGCAAGCCCCATCAAGGTAATTGCAATTTTTCTGGTGTGGCTTTTTGCCGCTTGCAGCTTATTCCAGCGCCGGTCAAATAGGGAATCATTCGCTTCCATAAAATACCACCTGTAAAAAAACGTTGATTTATTGTATTCCTGGAAAATTCAAAATGTATTAATTTTTCGCAAACAGATGCCAGTTTGCAACATTTGTATGGGTCGGTGCCGCCTCACGTAATGGGATTTTCGGCCCGCATCCCCCGCGCTCCCAATTGGCTGTCGAATATTGGTGCCATCAAAGTCCTTCGCATTCGTTGCTTCCCATCTGTTCCTTTGATTTTTCTCATAGTCTTCTGCCACTCCGGAATTAATCTTGATCAATCAATTGCAAATCGTGCATTGATTCAAAATTGAGGAGCGGAAATGCAAATCACGGCATCACATCCCGGCAACAATCCGGATCGGCACCTGATTTCCCGCGAAAGCGGCGCTGAACTGGAGGAGCGCGTTGTGAAATCTCATTGCTGGTATTGCAATAAACCCTTGTACATCCACCGTAACTATTGCAGCACGGAATGCAGAGAAGCAATGTATGAAGACAATGAGCACGCCAGGCAACGCCGCATGATTTTTGGTTGCCAGTGCTGACTCAACAGTGCTGATTCAAGCCGGCTAAAGCAAGTCATCGTGGCATATCCAAAGGCACCAGACAAACTTCCTTTGCGCGGCACCCTATCCTGCCGGCAGTTGAATTGATGCGACACAAACTCCATTACGCATGGCATATTATTGTCAAAGCAATCTCAAAGATTGTAGAGGCCATGCCATGCCGCTTCCTACCGCCATCCCGGATTTTGACATGCTGGTGACGCTGCACCAGCACGACCCGCAAGCTTTCGAGGCGCTGCGCTGTCACTTGCTACAGGAAGCATTGGACGCGGCGCCGGCGGCACGGCGCGCCAGCCTGGAATTGCTGCTGGGGCGCATCGAGGCGGCGCGGGCAGCAAGCGCGTCGCCGCAGCAGGCAGCCAGTATTGCCTTTGCCATGATGGCCGAATCGCTGCAGGAATTGCGGGATTCCTGGCAACAAGCGTTTCATGCGCTGAGTGAATTACAAACCCACCTGCTGCTTGAAAAAGTCCGTTAAGCAGGCTTTGCCCTATTTTTTACCAGCAGGAAATACGTCTTTAAAATCATTCACTTAGGAAATTTCTTCTATACTTATCCACAAGCTTGTGCACGATTCATGTGAACAAGTCAGCGCATCCCCACGGCGAGCGGCGCAATTGTGCGTGCAGCGCCGGGAAACCCCAGGCAATCCGCAAAATCCTCGAACGCCCCATAGACTGGTTGCGCCGGCCGATTCCGCCCGCACAGGTCACTTGCCTGGGTTTTGCCGGCATCGCGCCGAGGTGGCGCCGTGCGCCAGGCCAGATCAAGCGTCGCCGGCTGCCGGTACAGCGCGCGTGCCGTATGCCATCCCAGGTAGCTGGCGGCCATGGCGCCCGTGAGATTATCGACGGCGCGCACCACGCCATCATCGCGGCTGCGAATCAGGCCGTCGACCAGGTTACCCTCGATATCGGCGCTACTGACGGCAAAACGCACCGTGATCCCGGCGGTGTCGAGCAGCGTGTTATGCGCCACCTTGCTGGCGGAGGCGCGGTTGAGGTAAATGCCATCGTCGGAACAGGAAGCGATCAGGTTGCCGTCAATGCTGCCGCCATCATGCTCGGTAAGGCAACGACGATCGCGGCAATAATCGCTGCCGGTGCCGCCGCCGCCCAGCGACAAGCCGACGCGCTGGCCGGGCGCACCGCGCAAGGCGCGTTCGCACAGGATGATGTTGCGCTCGAAACGGTTGCCACTGCCCGCGCCCTTGGCAAATGCGCCATAGCTGACGCGGTTGCCTTCCCCCTTGATGAAGTCGCTGATCAGGTTGCCGCGAATGCGCCAGTCGCTGGCGCCGACCAGGTCGATCGGGGTGACCGGGTTGGCGGTCTGGCGCACACTGGCATTGCTCAGGGTATTGGCTTCAATGACGCCATGATCCGGGTAAATATTGCCTTCGCCATTGATCTTGAAATGCGCATTGAAATCGGTGATCACGTTATTGCGCGCAATGAAATGGGATGCCTGCGAGACGACATGAAAAGCATGTTCGCAATCACCATGTTGCCGGCATACGCCCTGGATCGTCAGGTTTTCAAACACCCAGTAAGGCGCGGACACCTTGAAGCCTTCGCTCAGGCCAAACAGCAGGGTGACCGTGCCCGGCTGCTGCGCGCGCACCGTAATCGGCATGGCGGAACTGCCAGGCTGGCTGGCAACGATGGTTCTGTCGCTGAAATGGTAGCTGCCGGGCAGGAAAGTGATCACATTGCCGGGGCGCGCCGCCTGTATCGCAGTGCGGGCGGCAGCGGCGGAATCGACAAATACCACCTGCCTCGCCTGGACTGCCTGCGGGATGGCGGCATTGACTGTCGCAGCCGGCACAGGCTGGGCGCCAAGCGTCAGCGCCGGCAGCGCGAAGGGAAGCTGATCGCCGCGATCAAGTGCGACCAACGTACGCCCGGCCCAGCTGCCGAAGCCGGCGATAAGCGGATTGTGGCCCTCGGCGCGGCGTTCGAGGTACGGCCCCAGACTACGCGGCGCGATTTCCAGACGTTCGACCAGCAGCGCCAATGCCAGCGCCAATGCCAGCGCCAGCAAAGCCAGCGTCGCGGCGGCGCTCCACAGGAAACTCTTGCGGGTAATGAAAGGCGCGGCAGACATGTTTGCGTCAAGACTCCCTGGCGTGGCGAAGCGAAAGGAATGCGGCCACGCGGCCATTGCCTGGCATGCGCCGTGAGCGCAAACGCGTCCGTCATCCGGGGGACAGTTTAAAGGATCGCCGCCGCACTGGCAAAATTCCCGCTATGCCCTCGCCGTACACTCAACATTCAGGCGGCGTGCGGTCGGAATGACCAGGGACCGATCACCAGCGGCATGTCGGTCTGGCCGGCGTTGAGCAGGCGCCGCGCCACTTGCTGGATGCGATATTCATTGCGCCGGTAGATCGCCGCCAGGTCCTGCGGATCAGCATCCTCGGAAAGTAGATACAAGGCTTGCCGCAGCACGATGCATTTGCGACGTGAAAAACCTTCCGCGAGCGTGAACGCCACGCCATCAAGGCCGGGTTCATTGATTACCAGTTCATTTAGCATTGCCATTCTCCCGATTCGCAGAACAAAGTCCCCACGGAAAGGATAAAACCGAACGGCAATTAATCGTTGCGACTAATCAATAGATAAACCTGCGCCTGTCATGCCTGTGCTCATGGATTGTCCAGCAAGCGCCGCACGAATTGCGTGACCTCCTGACGCGCCTGCGCATCGTGAAACGTGCTATGCCCGAAAGCCGGCACGATGACACTTTTCGCCTCGGCGCGCCCTGCCGTTTGATCGTCCTCACATAGGACAGAAAGGACCATTTGAATTCGCCGGACTAACGCCTCCAGGACACACCATCGGATGAATCCCGTCGTCCCTCGTCAATTTATTGGCGCATTGCACAAAAAATCCGTCCCGCAGAGCAATCCAACGCCCCTTAAAAATCATTCCACCAAGAACCAAATTCGATCTACAATCAGCCACTGCAATAATAACGGGGGTCGGATGCTTTTTTTCGTGACGGTACTGGTTATCCTGCTGCTTGCCTTGGCCAGCTTTTATCTGGTCTGGTGCGCCACGGAAGATGGCGTGACCATGAAAGAACTCGATAACGTCTATTATCACGATCCTGCCTATATAGCGCATGCCCCGCGCGACGCCTGGAACGATCCGGACTGAGCTGCCGCCTTCACAACGCCGGCTTTCTCTCTGTCAATGAAAATTCGCACTGATTTGCAACTTTATGCTGTAATACAAGCAGCTTCAAGCCTTGTTCCGTTTACGCGAAGTTCCCCTGACCAATTCCTGGAGAAGTGCATGAAAAAACTGCTCGTCTTGCTCGCACTGACTGCCCCGCTCGCCCTGCAGGCCGTCCACGCGCAAACCGCTCAAACTGAGCCAAAGCCGACTGCGCAACAAAGCAAAATGACTACCTGCAATAAGGAAGCTGGCGACAAAAAAGGCGACTCGCGCAAGGCTTTCATGAAACAGTGCCTGAGCGCCAAACCTGCGGCGCCTGCCGACGGCCGCACCGCGCAGCAGGAAAAAATGAAGACCTGCAACCAGAATGCGACCGGAAAAAAAGGCGATGAACGCAAGGCTTTCATGAAGGAATGCCTGAAAAAGGACTGATGTTCCTTTCCCGCCAAAACCCGCCCGCGCGCTCGCCGGGCGGGTTTTTTCATGCCAGCCTGTGTTGCATCGAAGATTGCATTCCCGAAAACTCCGTACGCAAGGAAGGCTGATACAGCGCAAACACGGAATCTCGCGTCTTGTCTAAGGTGTACATAATCACTTCAGGAAAGACCCATCGCCATGGACAAGCAAACCGTTCCAGCCGGCGTAGAGCGCATGGCCAGCCCTTGGCTTGGCACCCTGCACCGCGACTTTCCCTTTTACCACGAGCCGTATAACCAGCCCCCCGCCGCCAATCTTGACCGCATGCTCAAGGCCGGGATCGGCAAGCTGACCGCGAATGTCTCGCCGATGTCGATCTGGATGGCCTACGTCGACTGGCTGGTGCACGTCCAGTGCTCGCCATCCAAGCAACAGGAATTATTGACCGAAGCGGCGCGAAAAATCTGGCGCTGGAACGAATACGAGCTGGAAGTGGCCCAGGACGACCCGCATGCCGAGCAAACCTCGGTAGTCCCGCTACCCCAGGACAAACGTTTTGCCGACCCGGCCTGGCGCCGCTGGCCCTTCAATGTCATTTCCCAAGGATTTCTTCTGACACAGCAATGGTGGCATCGCGCCACCACCGATGTTTCCGGTGTTTCGCTGCACCACGAAGAAGTGGTCAATTTCATGGTGCGCCAGATTCTCGACATGTACTCGCCATCGAATTTCTTGCTGACCAATCCGGTCGTCCTGCACGAAACCCTGCAGACTGGCGGGCGCAATCTGGTGGCGGGAATGCAGAATGCCATGAAGGATCTGGAACACACGATCAACGATACCCATCCGCAAGACCGGTCGAGCTTCAAGGTCGGCAAGAACCTTGCCGTCACGCCAGGCAAGGTGGTATTCCGCAACCGCCTGATCGAGCTGATCCGCTACCAGCCGACCACCGAGACCGTGCACGAAACGCCGATATTGTTCGTGCCGGCATGGATCATGAAATATTACATTCTCGACCTGTCGCCCAAAAATTCCCTGGTCAAATATCTGCTCGACCAGGGCTATACCGTGTTCATGATTTCCTGGAAAAACCCGCTGGCCTCGGACCGCGACATGTCGCTGGAGGATTACCGCAAGCTGGGTGTCATGGACGCCCTGGAAGCGGTGCTCGAACAGACCGGCGCATCGCATATCAATGCGGTCGGCTATTGCCTCGGTGGTACGCTATTGTCGATTGCCGCAGCTGCCATGGCGCGCCACCATGACCGGCGGCTGGCCAGCATGACGCTGTTCGCTTCGCAAGTCGATTTCAAGGAACCCGGCGAACTGTCGCTGTTCATCGACGAAAGCCAGATTACGCTGCTTGAGGCAATCATGTGGGACCAGGGCTATCTTGACACCAAACAGATGGCCGGTGCCTTCCAGCTGTTGCGCTCGAACGACCTGATCTGGTCGCGCCGGCTGAACCAGTACTTGCTGGGGCGGTCGGAGCCTGAAAACGATCTGATGGCCTGGAATGTCGATGCCACCCGCATGCCTTTCCGCATGCATTCCGAGTACCTGCGCAAGCTCTTCCTTGACAATGAACTCGCCGAAGGCGGCTATTGCGTCGATGACCAGCCGGTCGCCTTGACCGATATCCGCGCACCGATTTTTTTGGTCGGCACGCTCACTGACCATGTCGCCCCTTGGCGCTCGACCTTCAAGATCCATTTGCTGGCCGATACCGAAGTCACTTTCCTGCTGACCACTGGCGGCCACAACGCCGGCGTGGTGTCGCCGCCGGGGCAGCCACGCCGCAGCTATCAGGTGGCGACCAGCCAGCATCATGATCCGTATGTCGATCCGGATATCTGGCAAGCCCGGACGCCACGCCAGGAAGGCTCATGGTGGCCGGAATGGGAACGCTGGTTGCGCAAGCACTCCGGCAAGCACATCGCGCCGCCCCCATTCGGCAAGACTCTCTATGATGCACCCGGCAAGTACGTGCTGCAGCCCTGATGCGATTGATGCGATTGATGCGATTGATGCGATACCGGCAGCCTGCGACGGCCTGCGCCACCCACCAGCACAACAGGCCGCTGCTTATCCGCCTTGGTCCACCAACTCAGCCCGCCTTCAACCCGGCAATTCCTCCACGCTCAGCTTGAGCGCGATCAGCTTGTCCTTGCGCCACACCTCGGCGCTGACCGTGGTGCCGGGCCGCGTGCTCCCGACCAGCCGTGCCAGGTCGGCCGGATTCTGCACCGGCTTGCCGTCAAAGGAAAGCAGCACGTCGCCCGGCACGACCCCCGCGCGCGCCGCCGGTCCGCTGCGTTGTACCGCTGCCACCAACACGCCACGGGCTTCCTTCAGCCCCAGCGCGGCGGCGATATCCTGCGTCAATTCCTGTGACTGGATACCAATACGCCCGCGCGTCACCTTGCCGGTTTCGCGTAATTGGCGGGAAATATCCAGCGCGATATCGATTGGAATGGCAAACGAGATGCCCATGTAGCCGCCGGTCTGGCTGTAAATCTGCGAATTGATGCCGACCACATCCCCGCGGGTGCTGAACAAGGGCCCGCCGGAATTGCCGGGATTGACCGCCACATCGGTCTGGATGAAGGGTACATAACTACCATTGGGCAACAAACGCCCCTTGGCGCTGACCACGCCCACCGTAACGCTGTTTTCAAAACCGAAGGGTGCACCAATCGCCGCCACCCATTCGCCCGCCTCCAACCGGTTGGGATCGCCCATCGTCACCACCGGCAAGTTCTTGGCATCGATCTTGATCAGGGCCACATCCGTGTAGCGGTCGAAGCCGATCACCTTGGCCTGGAATTCGCGCTTGTCGGTCAGCTTGACCAAGACTTCATCGGTATCGGCGACCACATGGGCATTGGTCAGCACATAACCATCCGGACTGATGATGAAGCCGGAACCCAGGCCCGCCTGGGGCGCTTCACCGAATTGCGGCAAGCCGCCAAAACGCCGGAAAAACTCATAGAAGGGGTCGCCCTCGCGCAAGCCACTCCCCTCGCCGCCACTGCCCGCGCGCAAGGTGCTGATGTTAACCACTGCCAAGCCTTCACGCTTGACCAGCTCGACGAAATTCGGCAAGGCCAGACCCGGCGCGGGAACCGTGGCCGGCACTGTTTTGCTCGCCGGCGCAGGTGGTGGCGCGGGCGCCGGCGAGCAGGCGGCAAGCGCGATCGCCACGGCCGCTGCCGCGCAATTTGCAGGAATACCCGGGCGCGTGGACATGCTGGCTCCTTGTTTCGGCTCTGACGGGAAGGCTGGCTTATGATGCACCCAAGGCGGGCAGCGGGCATTCATCTGCATCAAGCGCGGTTGCCGACATCTTGAATTCGCCCGCCCTGCCACCATGTTCACATTCATGGGGTCAGGCAAAACCGTCGCCTGGTCACCACTCACAAGGCAAGCCATGTCCCTCCTCCACCTCGTCTGCCCCGCCTGCCAGTCAGTCAACCGCGTTCCCGAAGAGCGCCTGCGCGATGCCCCCGATTGCGGCCGCTGTCATCGGCCGTTGTTTAGCGGCCAGCCGCTGGCATTGACGACCGCCGAATTCGAACGCCACTTGCAAAAAAGCGACATCCCCCTGCTGGTGGATTTCTGGGCGCCGTGGTGCGGCCCCTGTCGCATGATGGCGCCGGCGTTCGAGCAAGCGGCGGCGCAGCTGGAACCGCATTTTCGCCTGGTCAAGGTCAATACCGAAGAAGAACAGACGCTGGCCGCCCGTTACGCCATCCGCAGTATCCCGACCCTGGCAATCTTCCGCCACGGCCAGGAAATCCGCCGCCAGGCCGGCGCCATGGGCGCCGCCGACATCGTGCGCTGGGCGCGCAACGCGCCCCGTTGAGGCCACCCCACGGCGTGCCGCGGCATGAAAAAAGCCGGCGGGGCATGTGCCGCGCCGGCTTGATTTTCTGCAGAGACTTTACTGTGCCTGTTTCAGTTGATCAAGGATCGCCGGATTTTCCAGGGTCGAGATATCCTGGGTGATTTCCTCGCCCTTGGCCAAGACGCGCAACAGGCGCCGCATGATCTTGCCGGAACGGGTCTTGGGCAGGTTGTCGCCGAAACGCAGTTCCTTCGGCTTGGCGATCGGGCCGATCTCCTTGGCCACCCAGTCCCGCAATTCCTTGGCAATCTGCCTGGCTTCCTCGCCGCTCGGACGCGAACGCTTCAGGACCACGAAGGCACAGATCGCTTCGCCGGTGGTCTCGTCAGGCTTGCCGACCACGGCCGCTTCCGCCACCAGCGGATGGGCCACCAGCGCCGACTCGATTTCCATGGTCCCCATGCGATGGCCGGAGACGTTCAGCACATCGTCGATGCGCCCGGTAATGGTGAAGTAACCGGACTCCTTGTTGCGGATGGCGCCATCCCCCGCCAGATAAAGCTTGCCGCCAAATTCTTCCGGGAAGTAACTCTTCTTGAAGCGCTCCGGATCGTTCCAGATGGTACGGATCATCGCCGGCCATGGCCGCTTGACCACCAGGATGCCGCCCTGGCCATTGGGCAAGTCATTGCCGGTCTCGTCGACGATCGCCGCCATGATGCCCGGCAAAGGCAGGGTGCAGGAGCCCGGCACCATGGGGGTGGCCCCCGGCAGCGGCGAAATCATGTGGCCGCCGGTTTCGGTTTGCCAGAAGGTATCGACAATCGGGCATTGCTCGCGGCCGATATTCTTGTAGTACCACATCCACGCTTCCGGATTGATGGGTTCACCCACCGAACCGAGGATGCGCAGGCTGGACAGGTCGTATTGCGATGGATGCACCTTGGCATCGGCATCGGCCGCCTTGATCAGCGAGCGGATGGCGGTGGGCGCGGTATAGAAGATGCTGACCTTGTGGCGGGCGATCATGTCCCAGAAACGCCCGGCGTTCGGGTAGGTCGGGATGCCTTCGAAGACGACTTGCGTCGCGCCCACCGCCAGCGGACCATAGGCAATGTAGGTGTGGCCGGTGACCCAACCGATGTCGGCGGTGCACCAGAAGATATCGGCTGGCTTGATGTCGAAGGTCCACTTCATGGACAGGGCCGCCCACAGCAGGTAGCCGCCGGAAGCATGCTGCACCCCCTTGGGCTTGCCGGTGGAACCCGACGTGTAGAGGATGAAGAGTGGATGCTCGGCATTCACCCATTCCGGTTCGCAGGTGTCGGCCTGGCTGGCCACCAGTTCGTGCAGCCAGAGGTCACGGCCTGCGGCGACAGCGATATTGCCGCCGGTGCGGCGATAGATGACGACATTCCTGATGGTGTCGCAACCGCCCAGCGCCAGCGCTTCATCGACAATGGCTTTCAGGGGCAGGTGCTTGCCGCCGCGCAGTTGCTCGTCGGCAGTGATCACCGCCACGGCGCCGGCGTCGATGATGCGCTCCTGCAGCGACTTGGCGGAAAAACCGCCAAACACCACCGAGTGGGTGGCGCCGATGCGCGCGCATGCCTGCATGGCGGCGATGCCTTCGACCGACATCGGCATGTAAATGACCACACGATCGCCCTTCTGGATGCCAAGGGATTTGAGGCCATTGGCCAGCTGGCATACCCGCCGGTGCAATTCGCGGTAGCTCACCTGGCTCACTTCGCCGCCATCGGCTTCGAAAATCACCGCAGTCTTGTCGGCATTGCCATTGGCGAGGTTGCGATCCAGGCAATTCCAGGAAACATTCAATTCGCCATCGCCAAACCATTTGTAGAACGGCGCCTGCGATTCATCCAGGGTTTGCGTGAAAGGCTTGTGCCAGTCGAGGTTTTCCCGGGCCAGCCTGGCCCAGAAGCCTGCGTAATCCCGGTCGGCCTCGGCGCAGAGCGCCCGGTAGGCATTCATTCCGGAAATCGCCGCATCTTTTACCAGATTGGCGGGCGGATTAAAGATTCGGCTTTCCTGTTTTGCACTTTCGACATCGGCCATTGAGTTCTCCTGCAAGCAGTTGTTATGAATGAAATCACGCTAATTTTATTTTTTTCTATTGTATCGCTTGTTATTCAATTTGCACGGCTATCCGGAAAAGTCTTATTTTTTGACAATTTAATCCCGCAAAATCGGGCAATGGCCATGCATAAGCCAGTGCAAGCCATGGCCGGCGCCGTGTAAAATTGCGGGATTCGTTTTTTGAACCCAAGCATCATTTTCGGAATAAACATGTCACCCAAGGAAGATCTCGAAGTGCGCGCCAGCCGGCCGATCCGTCCGCTACCCAATCTGATTTTCATGAGCCGCTGGCTGCAGCTGCCGCTGTACCTCGGCCTGATCCTCGCGCAAGTTGTCTATGTCTTCCACTTCTGGGTCGAACTGACCGACCTGATCGGCGCCGTACTGGGCGACGCCTCCTCGCTGGCGCATATTCTTTCCGCAGTCTCGATTGATGGCGCCCCGCGCGGCACCAAACTGACCGAAAGCACCATCATGCTGGTGGTGCTGGGCCTGATCGACGTGGTGATGATTTCCAATCTGCTGATCATGGTGATCGTTGGCGGTTACGAAACCTTTGTCTCGCGCATGAATCTGGAGAGCCACCCTGACCAGCCGGAATGGCTCTCGCACGTGAATGCTTCAGTGCTGAAGGTCAAGCTGGCCACCGCCATCATCGGCATTTCCTCGATCCACCTGTTGAAAACATTCATCAACGCTAGTGCCTATGACACCAAGGTGTTGCTGGCGCAAACCGGCATCCACCTGGCTTTCCTGCTGTCGGCGCTGGCGATCGCCTATACCGACAAGCTGCTCGCAGGAGCGCACGGACCGGATTCCCATCATTAAACCTTTGAAGGCACTTTCATGACTATCATCAAGCAAGAAGACCTGATCGAATCCGTTGCAGCGGCGCTGCAATACATCAGCTACTACCACCCGGCCGATTACATCCAGCATCTGGCACGCGCCTACAAGACCGAGCAAAGCCCGGCAGCAAAAGATGCAATTGCGCAGATCCTGACCAACTCAAAAATGTGCGCCGAAGGCCACCGGCCGATTTGCCAGGACACCGGTATCGTCAACGTGTTCCTGAAGATCGGCATGGAGGTGCGCTTCGAAGGCTTCAAGGGTTCGATCACCGACGCCGTCAACGAAGGCGTGCGCCGCGGCTACGCCAATTCCGACAATCTGCTGCGCGCCTCCGTGGTGGCCGACCCGCTGTTCGACCGCAAGAACACCAAGGACAACACCCCTGCCGTGATCCACATGGAAGTCGTGCCCGGCAACACCGTCGACGTGCAAGTCGCGGCCAAGGGCGGCGGCTCGGAAAACAAGTCCAAGTTCGTCATGCTCAACCCTTCCGACTCGGTGGTCGACTGGGTCCTGAAGACCGTGCCGACCATGGGCGCCGGCTGGTGCCCACCGGGCATGCTGGGCATCGGCATCGGCGGCACCGCCGAAAAGGCGATGCTGATGGCCAAGGAATCGCTGATGGACCACATCGACATGTACGAATTGCTGCAGCGCGGCCCGCAGAACAAGCTGGAAGAACTGCGCATTGAACTTTATGAAAAGGTCAACGCGCTGGGCATCGGCGCCCAGGGCCTGGGCGGCCTGACGACCGTATTGGACGTCAAGATCAACATGTATCCGACCCACGCCGCATCCAAGCCGGTGGCCATGATCCCGAACTGTGCGGCGACCCGCCATGCGCACTTCGTGCTCGATGGCTCCGGCCCCGCCTATATCGATCCGCCGTCGCTGTCCGACTGGCCGGACGTGCAATGGCTGCCGGATACCGAGAAGTCCAAGCGCATCGACCTCGACACCCTGACCCGCGAAGAAGTCGCTTCCTGGAAGCCCGGCCAGACCCTGCTGTTGAACGGCAAGATGCTGACCGGCCGCGACGCCGCCCACAAGCGCATCGCCGACATGCTGGCCAAGGGTGAACAATTGCCGGTCGACTTCACCAACCGCGTGATCTACTACGTTGGCCCGGTCGATCCCGTGCGTGACGAGGTGGTTGGCCCGGCTGGCCCGACCACGGCCACCCGCATGGACAAGTTCACCGACATGATGCTGGAAAAAACCGGCCTGATCTCGATGATCGGCAAGGCCGAACGCGGCCCGGTTGCCATCGAATCGATCAAGAACCACAAGTCGGCCTATCTGATGGCCGTTGGCGGCTCGGCTTACCTGGTCTCCAAGGCCATCAAGAGCGCCAAGGTGGTCGGTTTTGCCGATCTGGGCATGGAAGCCATCTATGAATTCGAAGTCAAGGACATGCCGGTGACGGTAGCCGTGGATTCGAATGGCGTTTCGGTACACAACACCGGGCCAAAGGAATGGCAGGAACGCATTGCCGCCGCCAAGCTCATCGATATCCCGGTGATGCCGGCTTAAGTTTCCCGCAGCGTTTACGCCATATCATGAACCAGCCAGCGCCGATGGACAGGGATAACTCTGCCCCCATCGGCGTTTTCGATTCCGGCATCGGCGGCCTGTCGGTGTTGCGTCACATCTGTACGCATCTGCCCAACGAGCACCTGCTGTATTTTGCCGACTCCGGCTTTGCCCCCTACGGCGGCAAGCCGCGGGAAGTGATCGTCGCGCGCTCGCTGGGGATCGCCGAATTCCTGCTGGCGCAAGGCGCCAAGGCACTGGTGGTAGCCTGCAACACTGCCACCGCGGCCTCCATCAAGGCGCTGCGAGAGCGTTACCCTGCCCTGCCGGTGGTCGGCGTCGAACCCGGCCTGAAGCCGGCGGCAGCCCTCAGCAAGCGCGGCAAGGTCGGCGTACTGGCCACCGAGCGCACCCTGGCCAGCGAAAAGTTTCGCCAGTTGCAGGAACAAACCACGGCGACCACCGGCGTGCAATTCCTGCTGCGGGCCTGCAAGGGCCTGGCCGACCAGGTGGAAAAAGGTGAATTGCATTCCCCCGCCACCATGGTCTTGCTGAATCAGTATGTCACGCCGCTGCTGCAGGAAGGCGCCGACACCCTGGTGCTGGGCTGCACCCATTACCCCTTCGTGCAACCGGCCATCGAAAGCCTGGTGCACCAGGTCGCAGGCGCGCCGGTGGCGATCGTTGACACCGGGGAAGCGGTCGCGCGGCAACTGGTACGCCAACTGGACCAGCACGGCCTGCGGCGTTTCGATGGCGGGCCCGGCAGCCTGCGCGCCTTCACCACCGGCAGCCAGGCCACCCTGAGTCGGGCATTCGACGCCCTGTTGCACCTGCGCCCGGAAGTCACGGCAATCGCGTCCGGCGCCAGCAACTGACCGCCAATCCGACGTTTTACAGAGAGTTTGCCAGACGCGCGTGAATTTTGTATAATGGCTGGCTGCAAGGGTGCTAATCACCTTGGCAAGCGTTTTTCAGTGGCGGCTGTAGCTCAGTTGGTAGAGTCCAGGATTGTGATTCCTGTTGTCGCGGGTTCGAGCCCCGTCGGTCGCCCCACCGGATCAAGCAAAAAGCCCATCTGCCAAGATGGGCTTTTTCTTTAAGCAGATTTGGCCCATGTAGCTCAGTGGCAGAGCACTCCCTTGGTAAGGGAGAGGTCGGCAGTTCAATCCTGCCCATGGGCACCAAGAAATACCAGCACTTAGTCCCGCCTTTCCCCTCCCTCACCTAGTAATCGAACGCGCTCCGATAAGGCAGGCTGTAGGTATTGCTGCGCGCCAGCATGGCGCGGTCGATATCGTCCCTGGATCGGACCGACAGGTCCTTGATGCTGTATTGCAGTTTGCTTGCGGCCGGCAAGGAGGCAACGAAGGGATAAGCATCGATATCGAAGGCAATCCCCCGTACGCCGGCCTGCGCCAAAGATGGCAGGATGTCGCGCCCGAAACGCTGGCAATCGGCGCGCTGCGGATTGCCAGCGCAGTCGAGGCCAAAATCGGCGGGAAGCGCGTAAAACAGCTGGTAGCCGGCGTTGGCGAGGCGCTGCAAATGCGCCTTGTCCAGCCCCTCGAAATGCGGGATTTCAAGCACGACCCGGGCGCGCTGCGCTGGCGCGAACAGGCGCTCCAGCCGGGCCTGCAGCAGGCCCAGGTTGCGGTTGTCGGGGTTACTGATCGCCAGCAGCATGTGGCCTTCCAGCGGCGGCCCGAAGCGGAGCATATCCTCCAGTTGCAGATGATTGTTTTTCTGCGGCGGACGGTAAGCGTACAGCTTGCCGGCATTCGCATCGATGGTGATATCGACTTCGACACACTTGAATATGCTGGCAGCTTCGCGATATTTCAGCAGGCTATTGGTGCGGTAGGCGCAAAACTTGTTTTTATCGGCGCCAGGAAAGGCATTGTAGATGCGACGCTTGCGGAAGTAGTCGTGGCCCTGGTTGAGCAGGGCATGGCGGGACGAAGCGTCCTCATCGTCGACCGCCAGGATGAACTGGTTGCCGCGAATATCGGTACGCCGCAAGGCATAGCGTTTCGGCGCATGCAACTCTGGCCTGAACACCGACAGCAGCGCTCTGTCCTTGCTTTCGATCCCGGCCAGGTCGAGCAGGGTATCGCTCAGCCACTCCAGGCTGTAGGGCTTGTCGCGATTCGCCAGCGCCGCCTGGTACAAGTCCGGATACGCTTTCCTGGCCGCTGCGTTGAAATAGATGAAAAACGGGATTTCGATATGCCGGAAACTGTTTCTGCGTGAATCGTGGCTGGTACCCTCGAAAACTTCCTCGCCATGGTCGGCGAAATACAGGAATACCACCGGCATCTTGCGCTGCGCCACATCGTCGATCACGGCGCGCAGGTTTTTTGAAATGAAGGACATCGCCGAGTCATAACATTTGATCGACTCCATGCGCTCCCTCAAATCACCGACATACATGTCGCCAAACAGTGCCTTTTGCGGCAGGGGCGGCAGGATCTGTCCAGACACCCGCCATTCGTCGCGCGGGATGTTCTTGCAATAGTCGCCATGCCCGGCATAGGAATGCAGGAACATCATTTGCCGCGGCCGGTCCAGTTGCTCGGCCTGTTGCCGATAGGCTGCGATCAAGGCCCGGTCGGTTTTCCGGGTGCCATTGGAATAAGTTCGCTCCGCGCCATTCAAGACTTGCAGATGACGGGCATGCCGGCCGAACAATTCGGAATTCCAGTCCCAGCGCCCGACCAGGTTCTGGTTGGATATCCAGTGGGTTTCCATGTCAAATGCGCTCAACAAGGCGATGCTGTTGGCGCGATGTAAATCCTTGATCAGGCGAAACTGGTCGAGATAAGGCTCGCGGCTCAGGGTGAAGGCCCGGTAGAGCGACGGGAAGGTGTGGGAAAAGGAAGTCACCACATCGGTATAGAGGATCAGGTCCTGGCGTATTTCCTGGAGCGGATCGGGCAAGGAAGATGCCGGCGTATAAACCGGCAAGGTTTCCCGTGAAGTCGATTCGCCGATATACACCACGACATTGGGCGCATCGCGCTTTCTTTCCATCCCCAGCATGGCTTGTGCAGTGGACGCTTCCAGGCGGTCCCTGAAATAGTCGATCGGATGATAATTCGCTGCCATCTGATAAAAGAAATGGACGATCGTCAGCAGATAAATCACTGCGATGATTTTCAGCGCAATGCGGATATCGCCCAGCCCTGCCATGCCCATATTTTTTCGCAGCTGCGCGTACACGGGCACCAGCAACAGGGGACAGAACAGGACCAGCGCTTCCTTCGTGCTCAGCTTGATGAAGGAGAGATAAGATTCGATGAAATCCCCACTCTCCTGGGAATTGGCATGGATAATTTCCGCCATCGAATCCGTGCCCATATTGTCGAACTTACCCTTTGCCACCAAGGTCAGAATAAATATCATCAAGAAAAAAAACACCATCAACTTGCTGCGCCCGGGCTTGTGAAATCCCAGAGCACTGACCACCATGAGCAGCAGAATACCGACCAGCACGAGAAAGCCGATTTGATCAATCTTGTTAATGACATGGATGAGGGGATCGGCGAACCTGAACTGGTGCAGATAAGCCAGATTCCCCTGTAAAAATGACGTCACCGCGATCAGCAAGGCTGCACCGGCGGCATTAATTGTGAAGAAGTATTTTTTTAAAAAATCCAGCCAAGGTTTCACATATCTTCGGAGCACCGTCAACCGCTTCGGCTTTTTCTGCAATACGTCATTACATAGCTGCATTTCAACATGCATCATTGCCCTCGCCTCTCTTTGATGGCGTCACTTAAACAGATAGACCAGGCAATCATGGGAATAACGAGCAGCTTGTCATTGTTTCGTCATGATCGACAAACATCCTGGATTATCGTTCGGTTCAATCACCTTCTCCTTGCGACACGTCGGATCAAGGATGAAAATCCATTCCCGTCAGACATATCTGACGCCAGTTTCAGTGGCTTCCGACTGGCATTCGCTGGCTTTCCGATTACACTGAAAAATTCGCGCACCCACCGGAGGCATCCTCATGTCCGAACTGATTTCCGTAGCCTATCCGGATGCCTACAAGGCGGCCGACGTGCTCAATGCCATGCGGCGCCTGCAAAGCGAATACCTGATCGACCTTGAAGATGCAGCCTATATCACCAAGGATCAGGAAGGCAGGATACGCTTGCACCAGTCCGTCAACATCCCGGTCATTGGTGCCGTTTCCGGCACCTTCTGGGGCGCCCTGATCGGCATGATTTTTCTCAACCCCTTGCTGGGGGCAGCCATTGGCGCCGGCAGCGGCGCCCTGACTGGCGCCATTGCCGACTACGGCATCAACGATGACTTCATGAAAGGTCTGGCCGCCGAGTTGCGTCCGGACAGTTCAGCACTGTTCATCCTCGCGCGCCGCTACACGCCGGACAAGGTCATCGCGGAACTGGCGCAGTTTGGCGGCACTGTTTTACGCACCTCGCTGAGCAAGGAAGCCGAAGTGCAGCTGCAACATGCACTGGATGGCGAAGGCTTGCCGCCCGCCGACGCATTTCCCGCGACGACGGCAGCTGCGCCCAGCAATGCGCAATCCACACCGCCCTGATCAAGCGCAAAGCTGATCCGGCAAAACAGGTTGTAATGAAATGTGCGGTACATGCCGGCTACCTCTCTACACGGAATCAAAAGGAGCACCTTCATGAATCCAGAATATTCATCTTCTTCCCCCACTACTTCTTCAGACGTGAATGCCGCTTATCTTGGCAGTGGCATGGACGAAATGTCACAAGAGGAATTGGGAAAGGAAAGCCGTTCCACAGCAAGCGGCAGCAAACGCACTGGCGAGTCCCTGCGTACCGAACTAGGCAACCTGAAAAGCGACCTCGATACCCTGATCGGCCGTGCCACCAACCTGTCGGATACTGAATTGCGCCAGGAATATGCGCGCCTGATGACAAAATTCAGCTCGCTGCGGGCCGCCGCCAAGGGCGTGGCAGAACAAGCCGGCCAACAGCTTAACCGCGGCATGGACGCCACCTCCGGCTACGTACGCGAAAAGCCGCTGCAATCCGTGGCGGTGGCAACTGGTGTAGGAATGATGCTGGGCATGCTTTTTCATCGCCGTTGATGTAGCGCAGTCACATGCTGAATACCTTACGCAAATCCAGAAAGTTGTACGCGATCGCTTTGGATCGCCTGCACGATTACAAAGAATTGTTGCGTATCGAGTTGCAATTACAGGGACGCGGCGTGGGCGTGCAAATCGCCGCCTATATGCTGGCCGGACTGATGGCCGTGTTGGCCGTGACATTCATCGGCATCGCGATTATCGTCACGGCCTGGGACACGCCCTATCGCAGCGCGGCAGCCTGGCTGGTGGCCGCCTTGTATGCCTTGCTGGCGGGCATCTGCATGGTTTTTGTACGGAAGTACCACGCCGAATCGGCGCTCACGACGCTAAAAAGCGAATTGCAACGCGATTACAAGGTTTTGAAGGAGAGCCTGTGAATGCACACCATTCCTTGTCAGAGGAAAAACAGGCCCTGCTGGAGAGGATGCAGGCAAGCCGGGGCGCTTACCAGCGTATGTTGTTGGGTCAGGATGAAAATGAAGCAAGCCTGGTAGCGGATGCCCCCGTAAATTCATTTCCAAAGAGTAAAACAGTCAGATGGATTCGTGACCATCCTTATTTGACGCTACTGGGACTGACTGCCGTGGTCCTTGCCAGCCGACGGGCACCGCGCCAGGCAGCCCGTTCCCTGCTTCATAAAGGCGGCAACGCGGCCATGGCGCTCTCGCGCAATCAACAGGCGATCCGCTCGGCCATCGGGATTGTCGCCCTGCTGGCACGCGCGATCGACAAACGCCGTCCTCACTAAAGAATAATTAGAGGGCTTGACAGCTTAATTTGGCAACTTAATTTGACAGCTTAATTTCCATCATCACCGCCGGCGCTTTCCCTACCTGATTCCCCATTCCGTCCGGCCTTCTTGCCTGCCGCTACAGCGGGCTTGCCCGGCCACGCAAATGTCAATTGGCGCGTCGGTGCCTTGCCGCCCTTGACCAGTACGGTACGATCGATCGCCTGGCCGCCAGTTTCCGCATGAATACGGTAGCCGCCGCCAGCCGGCAAATCCACCAGCAAAATCGGTCCGTCGCAAGTGGTATCGAGCACCGACTTGCCATGCGCATCCTTGATCGAAACATTGACATCAGCGACATAGTTGCCGCTTTTCTCGGCAAAAGTCATCATTAAATCGTAATCACGCGCCGCCGTCTGTTTCATGTAAGTCGATTCATCCTCGCCGATGCCGCCGCACATGTAGGTCACACCATCTTTGGTCTGCTGTGGCTTGACACCAACAGTGGTGGCGGCCGCCGGTCTGGATTGCGCAATCGTCGGTGTTATCAATTGCCCGCTGCTGCCAGACGGCGCCATTTCCGTGCTGGACGCTCCCGACGACAGGGTGCCGCTTGTGTCCGCCGGCTTTTCTGCCGGCGCGACTGCACCGGCTTCGCTACCCATGGTGGGCATCGGCATCCGGCTGGGCCCAGTCGGATGCGTCGTTGTTCCAGGGTTTGCCATACGACCCGGCGCCTGCTCCGGTGCCGGCCGGTCGGATTGCGCCATGGCGGCAGATGAAACCAGGCCGAGCGCCATCAGGAATGTGCTGCATGCTTTCATGATTGATCCTCCTGTGCAAGATTGAGGAATCGGCTGCCGGGCCAGCTAGGGGGCGTCGCGCATCGGCACATTTGACGCGTTTGAAGCCGGCGACACAGAGAGCGGCGGCGGCATACCCACGTCATCCGGGATACGCCATTGCGCCGCTTTCTGCAGATAATCCATGACCTGAACATCGTCCAGCGGCGCCGAATCGGTATACCATTGCTCGATAGAACTCATCCATTCAGGCACCTCCTGGCATATCACGGCATCGGCTTCAAGCCGCAATTCCGCAATACTGTCGCCTGTCCCCACCGGTATGGCGACGATGATTTGCGCCGGATGCTCATGGCGCAAGGCCCTGACCGCCGCCAGCATTGTCGCCCCTGTGACAAGACCATCGTCCGCGACAATCACCACCCGGTCCTTGAGTTCCAGTTGTGGACGGATGGCACGATAGGCGCGCTCGCGCCGCTGTATTTCCCGCAATTCGCGGCGCGCCGTGGCTTCGATCACATCCGGCGGGATGTCCATCATGGCGATTGTTTCCGGACGCAAAACACAAACGCCCCGGCTGCTCACCGCGCCCAGGGCCATGTCTTCGTGTCCAGGAACGCCGAGCTTGCCGACCAAGAAAACATCCAGCGGCGACTCCAGGCTGGCGGCAATTGCATAACCGACCGGCACACCGCCACGAGGCAAGGCCAGTACAATAACGTCGCGCCGACCGGCATATTTTTCAAGCTGCCGGGAGAGCAGCTGCCCCGCCTGCAGGCGATCGGGAAAGGGAAGCATGGTTGCCTGCATATTCAGAAATCAATGAACAGACTAAAAAACTGCGGCATCGTGACAATGCAGTTCAAGTCTTTTCCATAAGAGAAGACTGGCACTGCATCAACTGTACTTCGCACCTGAACTTCACAACTGAACGTCTCACCTGAACTTCGACATCCGGATGCACCCCGGGTTCGCCTGCCACATCAGATTGCCACGCAAGTCTGATGTCCCACACTGCCTTCATACCTGCAAGCGGCCGCACTTACCCTCTTCCGGCTCGGGCTCCAGGGAAGAGGATGCTTTGCTGGCCGGCCGGGCATAATTGAAAATTGCCTGGTGCACCGCTTCCATTTGCATGCCAGACTGCATTTTCGGCTTGGACGGAACCACCGGTGTTGGCGGCATACTCGGGCGATTACAGGCCACCAGCAGCATCAGCAACACGCTCGCCAGCGCGAGGCGACTCATTTTTGCCGCGTCCAATTCCCTTGCGACAAATATCTCCGGAATGCTGTTTGCCATGTTCTTCCCCGTGGATGTTTTCCTTTGCGCGCAAGACCAGTCTTCATGCAAGCGGCATGCCCGAATCGGCGAGCAAGGCGCGAACGGTCTCCATGACACTGGCACTTGCCACGGCTTGCGTCCGTGCGGCCAGTGCAGTCGCAGCATCCACGCAGCGGTGGCGACGCCCGTCCAGCGGCGCCCAGCGCCGCCCGCCGTTGCCGCAGCACACAGCCAGGCTCGGCGTTTGCAGCGCGGCGGCAATATGGGCAATGCCGGTATCGTTGCAAATCACCAGTCGTGCCTGCGCCAGCAACGCCGCAAAGGCACCCAGTCCGAGCTTTCCGGCCAGGCTCAATGCCGGCGCCCTCATATGCTGCCGGACCGCTGCCGCAAGCGCGACTTCCTGGGTCGAACCGACCAGCACCACTTGCAGCCCTGCCGCATGCAGGCGGTCTGCCACTTCGGCGAAATGCGCGGCCGGCCAGCGCTGCGCCGGCAGACGCGCGCCGGGATGAATGCAGACATACGAGCCGGCCGCCGGCAGCGCCGGATGACTGGCTCGCAGCGCCTGCCAATCCGCCTCGGTCAGGGGAAATTCCAGCTCAAGCCCGGCGCTCGGCACAGTGAGAAATTCCATCAATTGCACCAGGCGCAGGATGTCATGCTGATTCTCATCCCAGGGCATGAAATGCAGGGGATCGGGGCAATAGTCGCCTTGCCGGTAATAGCCGGCGTTCCTGGCAGCGCCGAAGGTCCGGATCAGGGGATTGGTCAAGGCGCCGCTGCCATGCATCTGCAGCACGCAGTCGAAGCGCTGCTGTTGCATGGCAGCGATAAATCCGGGGATACGTTCAAGCGCCACCGACTGCCCGGGCAAACCTGGAAAGCCGGGGAAATCGACATGCGCATCGACATACCTGGAAAACCGCCGGGCAAAGCTGGCGGCCCATGGCAGGCCGATCAAGGTAACATGGGCCATCGGCAGCACCGTCCGCAAGGCGCGCAGCGCCGGCACCGCGCACAGCATTTCCCCAAGGTGCATGGCGCGAAACACCGCTATTTTCGGACGCGCCGACACGGTGCCGGCATCCAGCAGACGGAAAGAAGGGCACGCAACACTCATGCAAGACTCCCATGACTTGCCGAATCGTCGTTGCCGCGACAAGCGACAGCATGAGCTATCTTAGCCATACGCCATTTGCGCATGCTCGAATGCCGCAAACTGCCGTCGTCTACCAACGCAGGCGTCGATCAATGCGCGCTGCGCGCAATGACATGGTAACTATGATTGGCATTAACTACAGGAGATGGTAAAAAATTCCTGCCCTGTCGGTAATCAACCGGTTTGTCCGGCGGCAGCAATGACTTCGCGGCTCATACGCCTGTTGTGCGCATGAATTGACTGACCGATCAGTGCTGCCACAAAATTGAAAGCATTGGTCCAGACGAAAACCCAGTTTTCAACCAGGTAGCTGTACAGCACGAAGCCCAGCGAGGCCAGCATCTGGCCGATGAAAAACCAATTGGAAACACCGGCGCAACTCTTGCTGCGCCATTGCGCATAAACTTGGGAAGAAATCGTCAGCGCCAGGATCATTGCGCTGCTCCAGCCTGCCAATTCCGTCATTCCGCGCAATCCCTTCTGCCTGCAACATAGCAATAAGCTTGCATCATCCGCCCTGGATGTCCAGGCGTCGGACAGTACCCGGTGCGGCTGCCATCCTGAAGCTGACATCCAGTACGCCGTCATGCATGCTGGCCTGCGCCGAATCCGGATCCACCCCTGCAGGCAAGGTAATCACCCGGTAAAAATGGCCGTAATTGCACTCGGCACGATGACGCGCCGTCTGCTGCCCGCCGGCGCCAGCGCGCCGCTCGCCTTCGATGATCAACTGGTCGCGAAGGATTTCTATTTGCACATCCTGTTTGCTTACCCCCGGCAAATCGGTGCGAATATGCATCTGGCCGGCATGCTGCTCGATATCCACCGGCGGCGTCCATGCCTGGCGCCGATGCAGCGGCGCCTCTCCTGCCGCTTGGCTCTGGCCGGCATTCCGCGGGAGCGCATTTTCGGCGTCTGCATCGACTGTGCGTCCCTGCGTAACCGACGCCTGGCGATGGAGGTCGTCAGAATTGGCGCCACGCGAACGTACTTTGCTTTCGACCATTTTTTTAAAGCGCGCCAGATCGCCCTCATCCTGAGGTGGGAAGCCATCTTCGCTTGCCGTCTGATCCAGCGGCGCTTCCTCGGCTTCCATGGACAGGAATATGCGGGTTTTGTCGGGATCCAGCGCTTCCAGCACAACCCTGCCTTCGCTTCTGGGGCCGCTGGTATTACGCCAGGCAATGCAGTGTTCAGGAATTTGTTCAGTGATTTCCGCATCCCACTCCATTTCCTTGCCATTTTTTTCTGCTCGCCAATGCAGATGCGCATCATCGAGCTGGTGCACTGAATGAACGCCTTTCATAAAGCGGGGGAATTCTTCGAACTGGCTTAGCTCCCTATAAACGATGCTTACCGGCACATTCACTTCAATTAATCGTTCGACCTTGACCATCACCTGCCCCTCTCATGCGGATTCATGGTTCGCCAGTCACGCTTGCTGGCGACAGCCAGCGTCGCCGCGCAAAAGTTAGACTGAAAAGTTCCTCAATCGTTTTACTTTGCGGCTGCGGCATGCCGATCCTGTCTTGAATCGCGGTTCTAGCCATGATTCGCGTTACGGTATCCGGAACATGTCAAACAGAACGGATGAAGCCTGGAACTGGAATGGCAATTGCGTCTCCAATACTTAAAGTGCGTGGCAAAACGACTGTTTTTGCATGGGGATTTCATAAATGGCGAAAATTATTGCCTTTCCCAGTAATCCGCGTTGTGTACATCAGGGTGGCAAACAAGCGAAGATAAATACCATCCTGTATGCCGGCCGCCTGGCGGCCGATGCACCGTCAGGGGTGATCCATACTGCACAAATACAACCGATCTGGAAGTCACGTACGCGCGGTATCCAGATGTCGGTGATATTGCCGGCCCGGGATCGACCTGAACTGCTGAACCGTTGCCTGGCAGCGTTGACGCGGCAAACCCTGTCGCCTCGCCAGTATGAAATCATCGTGGTCGACAGTGTTCCCAGTCGTGCCAGCCGCGAAGTGGTGGAAAGCTATCTGAACCCGCCTGGAAATGGTCCCTGCATCATTTATCTGCCGGCAGGCGGCCAGGATGGTGCGGCCGCAGCGCGCAATCATGGATGGCAGCTCGCCCGTGGCGCCTTGATCGCTTTTACCGAGGAAGATACCATTCCCTGCGCCGACTGGCTGGCGCAGGGAATGCTGGCCTTCAATGGCATCGCGCAGGCAGTGTGCGGGCAGATCCTGACCCCGCTGCCTGGCCTGCCGACGGATCATGAGCGCACCGTAAAAACTCTGGAGCAAGCGGAATTCGCCAGCATCAATTGCTTTTGCCTCAGGCAGGTTCTGCAAGATATGGGCGGCTTTGACGAACGCTTCGGCACCGCCGGGCGCGAAGATTCGGATCTGTATTTTCGACTGCTGCAAGCAAATGCCGTTATCTGCCATGCGCCGCTGGCGGTGGTCGAACATCCGGTCGCTGCGGCACCCTGGGGCACCAGCCTGCTGCAACAGCAACGCATGCAGTTCGACGCTTTGCTCTATAAAAAGCATCCGCTCCTGTATCGTGAAAAAATCAGTCCGGCCATACCATGGCACTACCATGCCATCGTCATGGTGCTGCTATGCCTGGTCGCCGCGCTGGTCTTCCACGAAACGTCGGCAGCGCTGCTTGCCCTCGCCTGCTGGATACTGCTCAGTGCAAGTCTGTGCCTGCAGCGCCTGCGCGGCACGGAAAAAACTGCTTCAAACGTCAGCGAGATCCTGCTGACCTCGCTTCTGCTGCCGCCGCTCGCAATCTTCTGGCGCCTGGTCGGGGCGTTGCGCTTTCGTGTCGGCTTCATATGAAATTATTTCATACCGATTAACGAATATCGAGCCGCACCGCCTGTTCGGCATGCGCTCCGGGCACTTCAATGCCTGCTTTCAATGCAGCCGCGATGGCTTTTTTATCCGGCACGGGCGGCGGCGGCTCCGGATACTGCAAGAAGGCCGGTGGCAAGGCGGCTGCGCAATCGATCACCACCGCCGGTGGATTCTTGCGGATCGCCAGCGAAAACAGCGCGGTCGTCACATGTTCGCGCTGTGCGCTCTGCATCAGGTCCAGGATCAACTTGCGTCCGCGTTCTGCCGCTCGCTGCAATCCGGCGTGGCGCGCCGCCAAGTCTTCCATCGTGCGCACCACCCCGCTATCGGCAGCTTCCAGGTTACGCACCATCTTCGCCAGGTTTTCAAGATGCTCGTCGAGCGGCCCGGCTTCACTTTCCAGCGTATCGCTGATGACTTGTGCATCCTCGTGCTGCTCGGCGAGGTACTCCGCCAAACGGCGGTATTGCGCCGCCAGCTCAAACGCCTCGAACACCGGGTTCATGCATGTGCTCCATAAATTGCATCTTCCGCCGCCTCGAGTGCCGCCTTGCGCTCATCCTTGATACGTGACAGGTCGGCGATTGCAGCGGCATCCGGAATCGCATTGGCCGCGCGATATGCCGCAGCGAACACGTGATACAGCTCATCGAGGTCGCGCGCCCTGCAGATGGACTCGGCCAAGGCCGCCTTCTGCTCGCCGCTCATGAGCATCGGTGCGCCCATCGGCTCTTCTTCGCTACCGCTCTCCAGCCAGGCCAGCAGGCGGCGGCCGATCTCGGCATCGGGCTTGATGATCTGGCCATCGAACAGACGCGTCCGGTCCTTGCCGACATAGGCCATGTGCTGCGCATCGAGCTCCATGAAAATCGTGAACTCATAATCGATGCCGTCGCGCATGATCGGCGCCAGTCCGATCTTGCGCACCACCTGTTTGCCGGTGCGCTCATCCTTTTCCTGCACATATTCAGTCTTGGCACGCATTGTGGCAATGATATGGCAGCGGCTTTGCAGCAGGGACTCGACCAGCGCATTGTGTTCCGGGGTGACCTGCCGCCAGGCCTGCCACGAGTTTCCGGAGCGATCGGCGATCTTGCCCTGGCGGTCAAGGGATCCGCCTTCCCCACTCCACGCATGCGTCAGACTGTCGATGATGATCGTGTTTGCCCCCGCCTGTTCCAGGGCGTGAATTGCTTCAATATAACGCCCCGGCGTAAAGGGCGGGGCAAGGCGCAGCACGTCATAGCCCTCAGGTAACAGATCCGCATACAAGTCGCCGCTGCCATGCTCGGTATCGATCATGCCTATCCGCCCACCCAGGCCGGAAGCAATCAGCAAGGCAGAATAGGTTTTTCCGCTGCCGGCGGGACCTGACATTCCCAAACGCAGTTTGGCGCGGCGTTTGGTTGCACGGTGAATTTCGAATTCGCTCATGATCAGATAATTCCTTTCGATTTCCGCGTGTTCAATTTGCTGAAGACAACCGATTTGCGCAAACCACTGCAAACCGCCATCCCCGAAATCCTGGTAGTTCTCCATGATTTTCATTGATGGCTTGGTGCAAGCCAGAGAAGCTTACGCAATGAGTCGCTTGCGCAGAACAATATTGAAAAATTGATTTTATTCAGGAAAACTCTTGAGGCGCATTTGCAATACGACCTGCCATGCCGGCAATGTTAACGCCCTATAAGGTAGTAATTGTTTGACATAAGAAGAAGACAATCGTTCCAGCTGCACGGCCTCCAGCAAGACCTGCTCGCGCTGGACGGGATCGGTGCCCAAAGAGGGCGACCAGCATACTTTTTCCTGCCTGCAGCGCGCTATCAACACCGCATGGGTGTAGGAATCATGAAAAATGCGTTGCGCTACCGCATGCTCACCATTTTGCAGCAAGGGCAAGACCTTGCTCCAGGCTTGCGCCATTTCACGAGTCCAGACCACCGAGGCGGCTTCAGTAACCGGCAACATTTTCCAGGCGACCTCCGCGCTCGGGCGACCGTCGTCGATCCTCACCAGGATTTCGCCAATGCTTAAGCGCCCCCGCAATTCAGCGCGACAGCATGCCAGCGCGTCGAGTACGGCGGCCCGCGGCAGTGATGCAAGATCGTCCGCCAGCTGCAAGGCAGCGGCGGTGGAAAGCGGATGGCCGCCCAGCTCCGCGGTGGCTGAAACTGCCTCGATGAGCTCGCGCTCAGGAGCAGAAGCCGGCTGCCGCGCTGCGGGTCGCCCAAGTGTGGAAATGCGTCGCATAGCAATTCACCCTCATGAAGTGAGCAACGCCATGATCAAATCTGATTGCGGCACAGCCATGGCAACTAAAGCCGCTCGTGGCACCGACGCGGTGATCGGCATCTGCCTGCCGCGCGGTTTCTCTACCACCTCAATTAACTACCTTTTTGGTTGTTAATTATCAACATAAAAGATCGGTGTCCGGTTAAAATGGCAAGGCCTCAAAGATTGGAAAATTGACTTAAGCGATGCGCCACAGTTTGCCAAAGCCGGTCACATCCTGATTGCAACGAAGGTTGTCAGATGCTCCTGGATAGCGCCCAGATTCGACACAGAAATTTTATGAAATTGTTTCATGATTTCATAAACAGGCATGCGGATACGCCAAGACACGGCATGCTGAAATTGTTTGCCCAGCACTTGCAATTGTCGGAGCGCTACCTCAGTCATATCAAATGCAATCGCAAGAATATTGGCGCAAATCTGGCCCGTATCATCGAGGAACGTCTTCACTTGCCGCATGGCTGGATGGACCGTGAACACGATCTCCAGACCATGCCCCTGAATGACCGGGAAAAAATTTTTGTCGCCACTGCCCTGGCCTTTTTTCGGGCACAGCCAAATGAAGCGCGCGACAGTTTGATGCACTATTTCAAGCAACAATTTCAGGACGCCGATTAATCTTAAAAAGCATACCATAAAAGTAGCATTTATATGTATGCATGTACAGTAGATTGGTCCCGCAGTTTGCCTTGTGCCTTTGCTTTTACAACTTTTACAATAGGGAATATTCCGTTTCAGAGCGGGAAATTTCGCACCTTGCTTTCCTCCAGCGACGGCAAGGATTCGCCGACGCTCGACGCTGCTTCCCGCTCGGGAAAACCATATTCCTCCAGGCGGTTGTACAGCGTTTTCAGACTGATGCCGAGGATGGCGGCAGCACGCTTCTTGACACCGTCGCATAACTGCAGCGTAGCGAAAATGATTTTCCGGTCAACATCGGCCAACGACGTACCGACCGGAACCGCCAGTGTCAGGCCGGTGGATGCTTCGCGCTCCGCCAGGTCGGGAGTCAAGGCAGTAACACCAATGGTTTGGTCCGCCATGATATAGGCGCGCTGGATGTGATTACGTAATTCACGAACATTGCCTGGCCAATTGCGCGAAGACAGGCTTGCAAGTGCATCCGGCGTCATGACCTTGTTCGTGTCATGCGCCACATTTAATTCATCAAGAAAATGTTGTGCAAGCAATTCCACATCCTCCGTGCGTTCGCGCAAAGGCGGAATATAAATAGGAAAGACATTGAGGCGATGATACAGATCAAGGCGCAGCCGGCCTTCGGCGACGGCCTGTTCCGGGTCACGATTACTGGCAGCAATCACCCGCACATCGCAGGCGATTTCCTCATTGCTGCCAATACGCATGAACGAGCCGCTTTCCAGCACGCGTAGCAACTTGACCTGTAGCTCCGGCGGCATTTCGGTAATTTCATCCAGGAACAAGGTGCCGCCATTTGCCCGCTCAAAGTATCCCTTGTGCTGACGCTCGGCACCGGTAAAGCTGCCCTTCTCATGCCCGAAAATTTCGCTTTCGATGAGCTGCGGCGAGATCGCGCCGCAATTGACTGGCAAGAATGCCTGCTTCTGCCGGGGACTCAATGCATGGATGGTCAATGCCGCCAATTCCTTGCCGGTCCCACTTTCGCCCAGCAGCAGCACGGTGGCATCAGTAGGCGCGACGCGCCCCACATGATGGTAGAACTTCCGCATTGCCGGCGCCACACCCAGCATGCGGCCAAAACGTTCGCAACACTGCAGCTCCGGCAATCCTTTCCCTGCGATGCTTTCCACCAAGGTTGCGAATGGACTCGCATCATCGAAAGCTAGTATATGCGGCATAGCATTATTGGCCATTGGCACCGGTGCGGCGATGGCCGGACCGGGCCTTTTCCTTCCTATTGCTTCACAGTCATCTTGTTATCCACGCTGCTGACGCCATCGATACCCTTGACGATACTTGCTGCGCGTTCACGCTGTCGTTCGGTATCCACCATGCCACTGAGCGACACCACCCCCTTGTTGGTTTCCACATGGATGTCAGTCCCCTTGACCGTGGTATCGGCCAGCAAGGCCGTTTTCGCCTTGGTTGTGATCACCGAATCCTCGATTCCTCGTTCGGCGCGCTGGGTTAGAGAACCGTTGCCATAAGAACCTGAGGCGCTTGAAGATTCCGACGCCCCTGAAGACATGGATTCTGATCCGGGCTGATCGGCGGCACGGCGTTCGCAGCCGGAAATTGCCGCACCAAAAACAATAATGAAAAACAAGCTTTTGAAGAGATGGGAAGTTTTGTTCATTTTCAATCCTTTCCACAATGGGTAACCGTCGTTTCTAGACTCCACCTCATGTAATAAGTTCTTTAGCAATTCATATGAGCAACAAGAAAGGTCCTGCCGGTAAGTAATACAGCTTTCTTGTCGAGCGCCTGCCAGAAATACTCAGGCAGACGAATAACGAATTGCACGCGGTTAATGTAATGAACCTGCTGAGCAATGTCCCGGCGACTCAAAGGCCATAGTGGCGGAAGCATTCGCTTGCGCTCGTGAGCGATATCAAGCCAGAGATGATTTCGCGGCCAATTGCGCGAAATGGACGTCGCAGTGAATCAATTAATTTCCCTACAAAAAGAACGCCCACATGCGTGCCCACGCCTCATGAATACGCTCGGCCATGCCGCGCTCCTCCCAGCGGGCGGCATCGATCCGCACCGATGCGGCGACGTCAGCGTCAAACATCTGTTCCATCTGCTGCGCAAATTTTTTTCCCAGCACGATCGTATTGACCTCGTCGTTGTACAGGAAGCTGCGGAAATCGATGTTGCTCGATCCCACTGTGGACCAGACACCGTCAATGACTGCGGTCTTGGCATGTAGCAGCGCATCCTTGCGCTCATAAATCCCGACGCCGGCCTGTAGCAGTTCCGAGTAATATGAACGGGCAGCATGCAAGGTGCTCCGAAAATCGCTAACGCTTGGCAGCACCAGCCGCACGTCCACGCCGCGCTGCGCCGCGCTCTTCAGTGCAGCCACGGTTTGTGCATCCGGCACAAAATAGGCCATGGTCAGGTGGATGCTTCTATCGGCATTTGTCATAGCCGACAGCAACTCAACATAGATCAGGTTCAGCTCGTCGTCCGGACTGCTGCCGAGGGTACGCACGATGGTATCGCCCTGCTGTTGCACCACAGGAAAATAGCTTTTTTGCGCAAGTGCGGCGCACCCCTGGCGCTGCCAGCTCCCGAGGAACAGCTGCTGATACTCCCTTACGGCAGGCCCGCGCACTTCAATCTGGGTATCGCGCCACGGATGCGGCACACCGCTACGCATCCTGCGGATCGACGAACTGCGTGAATAGACGCTGCTGATGTTGATGCCGCCGGTAAAACCGATCTTGCCATCAACCACGAGAATTTTTCGGTGATCGCGATGATTCAGCGAGAACAGCTTGCCACGTAATGGATTAACCGGATTGAACTCGCAGACATTGATGCCGGACTGGCGCAGCTGTTGAAAGAACTCCGGACGCGTCGACAAACTACCGACGCTGTCGTACATCAGACTCACTTGCACACCATGCTTCTGTTTTTCCATCAACAATTTTCCGAGTGCTTCACCGACACCCTCTTCATCGTAGATATAGGTTTCCAGGTTGATGTGGTCCTGGGCGGCACGGATTGCGTCAAACATCGCGCGATACGTGGCGGCACCATCGATCAACACGCGTACGGCGTTACCTGTAATGAGCGGATTTGGATTAATTGCGTGCATGAATTCCAGGTGACGATCGAGCAAATCCGTCTTGCCTTCCCGCTGCAGCCTGTCCAGAATCTGCGCGCTTTTCTGGGGGGATAACAGACCATGCTGGCCGGCGACATGTGGTCTGCCTTGACTGGCATTGTCGCGATCCAGCGTGTCAATATCCGGCAGGCTGGCGCAAGCCACCTGACTCAGTGCCAGTGCCAGTGCGGCGACAACGCGCTTGACAGAATTGAATTTGTTGCCCGGATTCATTTTCCGCCTTTCCGCAATTTTCAGGCTCAAGGCAATCGTAACAAATTTTATTTCAAGCACTCTTGTGTAGAAATTATCGTCATGCAGGTCAATTTTTCCATACTTCGTTACACAGCGATTACAAACAAGATAAAAGCACTTGTCACTATCAGCCAACACATGTGGCACAGGCCGCTGAACTTAGCCAGAGAAAATCCGAGAAGAAGCCCACACGCCATACGCGTGCATAAAAGAACGGCGCCGCAAAGCGGCGCCTCGGTATCGGTCCCGGCACTGGCGCGTATCTTCGACATCGGCATGCTCGTCGAAATACGTGATTACGCCATGCGCGCCTTCCATGCCAAGGTTTGCGTATTCCGGCTAAAGGCCGGAGCGCAATCTGTCGACCGGGGTACTGCCGCTTTATGCGGCCAGCTGCGGCATGCGCTCGAGTGCGTCGAGCAGCAGTCGCGGATCGCCCGCAGCCAGGCGGCGCGAGTCGGACAAGGTCTGGCGAAAATGCCGTGCACCCGGCATGCCGGCCATCAGGCCCAGCATGTGGCGGGTAATGCTGTTCATGCGCAATCCCTTGCCATTGTCGCCGTAGCGCGCCAACTGCTCATGGATATACGGCAGCATTGCCCGCACGATATCGGCACGCGATTTTTCCGGCGCGGCATCGCCGTAATAACGCGCATCGAATTCCGCCATCAGGTAAGGATTATGGTAAGCCTCGCGGCCCAGCATCACGCCATCGACCTGCTGCAGGTGGGCGTCAATTTCCGCCAGCGTCTTGATGCCGCCATTGACGATGATTTCCAGATCAGGAAAATCGCCTTTGAGGCGATAGGCATAATCGTATTTCAGCGGCGGAACCTCGCGGTTTTCCTTCGGGCTCAAGCCTTTCAGGATCGCATTGCGCGCATGGACGATGAAGGTGCGGCAGCCGGCATCAGCCACCGTGCCGACGAAGTCGCGCACGAAGTCGTAGGAGGCGACGTCGTCGATGCCGATGCGGTGCTTGACCGTGACATCGATCGTTACGGCATCGCGCATGGCCTTGACGCAATCGGCGACGAGCGACGCCTCGTTCATCAGGCAGGCACCGAATGCGCCCTTTTGCACGCGTTCGGAAGGACAGCCGCAATTCAGGTTGATTTCATCGTAACCCCATTGCTCCCCCAGTTTTGCGCATTTTGCGAGGTCGCCCGGCTCGCTGCCGCCCAGCTGCAGCGCCACCGGGTGTTCCTCCTCGCTGAAATCGAGGTGGCGCGCAACGTCGCCGTGTATCAGCGCGCCGCTGGTCACCATCTCCGTATACAGCCAGGTATGGCGGGTGATGTGGCGGTGGAAGACGCGGCAATGGCGATCGGTCCAGTCCATCATGGGCGCAACCGACAGGCGGCGAGGCGGGAGAGTCTTGTTCATTTCGATTCAGGCATGAAGGGCGGCGCTGCAACAAGCCGTGCAACGCAATTGCGGAAGTATACGGAAAATTCGCTTCGCTGGCTCGGCTGCCGTACTATGATGGCAATATTGAATCTTATTCGATGGATGCCCGCGCCATGCCCCAGCCCTCCGACAAGCCCGATACCAGCCACTTCTGGATGCCGTTCACCGCCAACCGGCAGTTCAAGAACAAGCCGCGCATGCTGGTGGCGGCTTCCGGCATGTATTACTACAGCGACGACGGTCGCCAGATCCTCGACGGCACCGCCGGCCTGTGGTGCGTCAATGCCGGCCACTGCCACCCGAAAATCACCGAAGCGATCCAGCGCCAGGCCGGTGCCATGGATTACGCCCCGGCCTTCCAGATGGGCCACCCGCTGGTCTTTGAGGCCGCCAGCGCGCTTGTGTCGATCGCTCCGGAAGGCCTGAACCGCGTCTTCTTTTGCAACGACGGTTCGGAAGCGGTCGACACCTCCCTGAAGATCGCCCTGGCTTACCACCGGGTGCGCGGCGACGGCCTGCGCCATCGCCTGATCGGCCGCGAGCGCGGCTACCACGGGGTCGGCTTCGGCGGCATTTCGGTCGGCGGCATCGCCGGCAACCGCAAGCATTTCGGCCCGGCCCTGCCGGCCGTAGACCACCTGCGTCATCCCTTGGACATTGCCCGCAACGCCTTTACCCGCGGCCTGCCGCAACAAGGCGCGGAACTGGCCGACGAACTGGAACAGCGCCTGTTGGCCCTGCATGACCCCGCCACGGTGGCGGCCGTCATCGTCGAACCCATCCAGGGCTCGACCGGCGTAATCCTGCCACCTGCCGGCTACCTGCAAAAGTTGCGCGCGATCTGCGACAAGTACGGCATCCTGCTGATTTTCGACGAAGTCATTACCGGCTTCGGCCGCCTCGGCGCCGCCTTCGGCGCTGGTTATTTTGACGTGATGCCCGACATGATCATCTGCGCCAAAGGCCTGACCAATGCCGCCGTGCCGATGGGTGCAGTGCTGGTGCGCCAGGAGATACATGACGCATTCATGGACGCCGCACCGGAAAATGCCATCGAATTTTTCCACGGCTATACCTATACCGGCCATCCGCTGGCATCGGCGGCGGCGATCGCCGCCATCGACGTCTATACCAGCGAAGGCTTGTTCGAACAGGCGGCGGCCATGGCGCCATTTTTCGAACAGGCGGCGCACAGCCTCAAGGGGCTGCCCTACATCAAAGACATCCGTAACTTGGGACTGGTGTGCGGCATCGAACTGGAAAGCATTCCCGGCCAGCCGGGTGCACGCGCTTTCAACGTCTTCCTGAAATGCTTTTGGGAGAAAAATATCCTGATCCGCACCACCGGCGACATCATTGCGCTGTCACCGCCGCTGATCATCAACCAGATGCAAACTGAACAATTATTTGGCGCGCTGGCCGAGGTGCTGCGGGGCTTGTAGATCAAGTTGAGATTGCGGCCCCGCCGCCACCTTCGCATCTACCCTATTTCAGGCTGCCAAACACTTTGCCAATAATCTTGCTGCCCGAGCCGATCGGGTCGCGCCGGATCGCCTTTTCTTCTTCGCCGATCATGTAATACAGGCCGTCGAGTGCACGCTGCGTCACATAGCCTTCGACCGTGGCCTGCTGCTCATTGACCAGATTGAATTTGGAAACCTGTGCCATCGTCGCATTGTATTTTGCGGAAAGGCCCGAACGATCGGTGATGCCCTTGACGATCGGCAGGAACTTCACTCCCAGCGAACCAGAGGTCTTTTCCCGGAAAAAATCGGTCACAGACGTCTCGCCACCGCTCAGAATATTCTTGGCGTCGCTGACCGACATCGATTTCACCGCATTGAGCAGCAGCGGCTTGGCCAGCGGCACCGCAGCTTCGGCGGCACGGTTCATCGACACCACCAGGTCGTCGAGCTGCTGGCCACGGCCGCTCATTTTCAGCAAGGGGCGCGCCTGCTCCAGCACGCCTGGCAGCTGGATCTTCACCTTGTCGTTGCCGAGAAAACCATCCTGGACGCCGAGCTTGGCGACCGCCGCCACCGCGCCCTTTTCCAGCGCAGCCTTCAAGCCGCTGCTGGCTTCCTGATTCGACAGATCCGACAGCGACACGGCAAGGGCGAGCGACGCCGTCATTGACAACATCAGCAGGAGTGGGGCTTTGAAGGCATAAAACCTGGACATGGCGCGTCTCCTTGCGAGTTATGGAAAAAGCAGTGTAACCCAATTCCGGCATACCAAAAAACAAGGCCGCCGCAGCTTGCGCTGGGGCGGCCTTGCATGTCCGGCAAAGAGGCTTACGCCGCTTCGCGCGATGCCTTCTTGCGCTCGTGCTCTTTCAGGAAGCGCTTGCGCAGGCGAATGCTTTTCGGCGTGATCTCGACCAGTTCATCGTCCTCAATGAATTCGACCGCATATTCGAGCGACATCTGGATCGGCGGCACCAGGCGTACCGCTTCGTCGGTGCCGGAGGAGCGCACGTTGGTCAGTTGCTTGCCCTTGATCGGGTTGACCACCAGGTCATTGTCACGGGAATGAATGCCGATGATCATGCCTTCATACACCGGGTCGTTATGCGAAACGAACATGCGACCGCGGTCTTGCAGCTTCCAGATCGCATAGGCAACGGCAGCGCCGTCATCCTGCGAAATCAGCACGCCGTTGCGGCGCCCTGCCATCTCGCCCTTGGAGGCATCCACCGCCGCGTACTCGTCGAACACGTGGCTCATCAAGCCGGTGCCGCGGGTCAGCGTCATGAACTCGCCCTGGAAACCGATCAGGCCGCGCGCCGGAATGCGGTACTCGAGACGCACCCGGCCTTTGCCGTCCGGTTCCATGTTCTGCAAGTCGCCACGACGACGGCCGAGCTCTTCCATCACGCCGCCCTGGTGATCTTCTTCCACGTCAACCGACAGCAATTCAAACGGCTCGTGGCGCACGCCGTCCACCATCTTGAACACCACGCGCGGGCGCGACACGGCCAGCTCGTAACCTTCACGACGCATGTTTTCAATCAGGATCGTCAGGTGCAATTCGCCGCGACCGGAAACCTCGAACGTGGTGTCGTCGCCGGTATCGGTGACGCGCAGGGCAACGTTGGATTTCAGTTCACGTTCCAGACGCTCGCGAATCTGGCGGCTGGTGACGAACTTGCCTTCACGACCAGCCAGCGGCGAGTTATTCACCATGAAGTTCATGTTCAGGGTCGGCTCATCCACCGTCAGCATCGGCAAGGCTTCCGGCGTATCGACGGCGCACACGGTAGTGCCGATGCCCAGCTCCTCGATGCCGTTGATCAGCACGATATCGCCGGCAACCGCTTCATCGACCAGAACACGTTCCACGCCCTTGAAATTCAGGACCTGGTTGATGCGGGCTCTGCGCGGCGTGCCTTCCGGGCCATCCATGATGACCACGTCCTGCAGCGCCTTGACGCGGCCGCGGATGACGCGGCCGATACCGATCTTGCCGACGTAAGAATTGTAATCGAGCGAAGAAATCTGCAATTGCAGCGGACCGTCAGGATTGTCGTCGCGCACAGGAACGTGCTGCAAGATTGCCTCGAACAAAGGCACCATGTCGCCGCTGCGCACGTCTGGCGTCAGGCCGGCATAGCCGTTCAGGCCGGATGCGTAGACGACCGGGAAGTCCAGTTGTTCGTCGGTTGCGCCCAGCTTGTCGAACAATTCAAAGGTCTGGTTGAGCACCCATTCGGTACGCGCGCTCGGACGATCCACCTTGTTGATCACGACGATCGGCTTCAGGCCCAGCGCCAGCGCCTTGCGGGTGACGAAACGGGTTTGCGGCATCGGGCCGTCAACCGCATCGACCAGCAACAAAACGCTGTCCACCATCGACAGAACACGCTCCACCTCGCCGCCGAAGTCGGCATGGCCCGGGGTGTCGACGATATTGATATGAATGCCGTTGTACTCAACCGCGCAATTCTTCGCCAGAATCGTGATGCCGCGCTCTTTTTCAATATCGCCGGAATCCATCACGCGATTATCGACTTGCTGGTTGTCGCGGAAAGTGCCGCTTTGGCGCAGGAGCTGGTCGACCAGGGTGGTTTTGCCGTGGTCGACGTGGGCAATGATGGCGATATTACGGATGGCGCGTTTGGTAGTGGACATATGTGTTCGGATCGTTAGGGTACGGGGCCCGAAATTCGGGTAACCCATAATTATAGCATGGTGCGGCGCATGAAAATAGGAAAAGCCTTGTATTTCAATGGCTTGCCGGAAACGCAGGGAATATTATGCTTGCCTGTAATTTCGCAGAATGCAATATTTTGTGTGATTACCAGGAGCCTGCCGCCCAAGGGACAGACGCCCATCATCCAGTTTCACTTCAACTGGAACCACGTCTCGGTCATTGCCGCACTCACGCGCACCAACTGCCTGTTCCGGCTGCACGAAGGCAGCATCAAAAAGGAAGAGATCGTCGAATTCCTCAAAGCACTCAAGGCGCATCTCAAGCAGCCTTTTCTGGTGATTTTGGACGGCTTGAAGGCGCATCGCAGCCGCCTCGTGCGCGACTATCTCGATGCGCTGAACGGCCACATTCAAATTGCCTTTCTTCCATCTTATGCACCCGATCTCAATCCCGTCGAATATTTGTGGGCCTGGCTCAAGCGGCATGCGCTGGCCAATTACTGCCCCAACAATCTGGACGAGCTGCACGCGACCGCGCGCAACAAGCTCAAGAGCGCGCAAAAGCGCCCTTCGATCATCGCCGCATGTTGGAAGCAGGCTACGCTGTGGTGATGTGATAAATTATGGAATTCTCAATAGTGGCGGGTCCACGCTAACTGCCGCTCGACGTAGTCTTGCGAAGCGAATCACATTGCGTCCGCTGTTCTCAGTGATTGACGCGGTTGCCGGCGAAGCTCATGGAATGCCCCTGGCGCGCGCACGCTCCTTTGCCGGCGCGCTATCGAGAGCAGACACCTCGTTTCTGCGGATGGCCTCTCGGAGCACGTTTTTCTGAATCTTGCCAGTTGCCGTCTTCGGAATCGGGTGCAAGACGATTCGCTTAGGGCATTTGAAATGCGCGAGATGTTCACGACAGTGGGCAATCAGTGCATCTTCGGAGATATCCCTCTCGTCGCGCAATTCGACGAAGGCAACCGGGACCTCTCCCCACTTCTCGTCGGGCATTGCGACCACGGCGGCGGCTGCCACAGCTTCGTGCCGATACAGAATATCCTCGACCTCGACCGACGAAATATTCTCGCCACCGGAAATGATGATGTCCTTGGAACGGTCCTTGATCCGAACATAGCCGTCCGACTCGAGCACCGCGAGGTCGCCAGAGCGGAACCAGCCCCCGTCGAACGCGCGGTCGGTTGCCTCGGAGTCTTTGAGATACCCCATCATCGTCATGTTGCCCCGGAATACGATCTCTCCGATCTCCGAACCGTCCGCTTTGACCTCAGCCGTAGAATTCGATGCCATCACTGTCATGCCCGCCTGCAGGGCATAGTTGACACCCTGGCGGGCATTGCGATCGGCGCGCTCGGCATCGCTTAGCCGATCCCATGCGGGCTGCTGCTCACAAATTGCAGCCGGCCCATAGGTTTCCGTCAGCCCGTAAATGTGAGTAAGCCGCACACCGATAGAATCCATGGCCGCGATTAGACTCGCCGGCGGCGGCGCACCACCTATGAGCGCCGAGACGGAGGGATCGAAGACAAGATCTTGATGTTGCGCCCTGTCGCGTATTAGCGCATGGACAATCGGCGCGCCGCAGTAGTGCGTTACCCGTTCATCGGTAATAAGTTGGACGATAGTTTCACCGTCAACACGCCGCAGGCAAACGTTCTTGCCGCCTTGCAGGGCGAGGATCCACGGCATGCACCAACCATTGCAATGAAACAGCGGAAGTGTCCATAGATAGGAGGCTCCCTTCGGCACGCCCCAACTGACTATCGATGAAACAGCCGAAAGATAAGCGCCCCTGTGTGAATACACCACTCCCTTAGGGCGTCCTGTTGTTCCTGAGGTGTAATTGACCGCAATCGGGGTCCATTCATCATCGACTTTGCAAGTCGGAGCATTCGCATCTCCCGAGGCCAGAAACGACTCGTAGATCTCGACATCACGCGGTGCTGCAAATCCTGCCTGTAGGTCGGCGAAAGCGATAAGGCGAGGTGGTTTCCGTATCTGCGCGAGTGCGGTTTGCGCCAACTCAAGAAATTCCGCGTCCACGATCAGCAGACGTGCTTCACAGTGTTCAAGGATGTAGGAGATGGTCTCTGCGTCAAGCCGCGTGTTGACGGTATTGAGCACAGCACCAGCCATCGGCACGGCAAAATGCGCAGCAAGCATCGGCGGCGTGTTTGTCATCAACAGAGCTACAACGTCGCCACGCTTGATCCCTGCGCGCATGAGTGCTGAGGCAAACCGGCGGCATGTTGTAGCATGCTCACTCCAGCTTTCCCGATGGTTGCCGTAGACGATGGCGATTCGATCTGGAAAGACCTTTGCGGCACGATCCAGGAAAGTAACAGGTGTCAATGCATCGAAGTTTGCTGCCCGTGGCCTCAAGCCCGGATCATTCCATTGGTTCGTCTGCATAGGTGTCTCCTAAAAAATGTTTTTATATTTTGGGGATGTGCCTGCAAGCCACTGCTGGACTACTGGATCAGCAACGCTCGAAGACAGCTGCGATGCCCTGGCCGCCACCGATGCACATCGTTACCGTGCAACGGTCCTCAGCTATCAGTCGTTAGCCGGCAACCATGGCCCGCCGCATGACCTTCTGCGCCGCGGCTTGGGTGACAGTTACGGCCAGCGTTCCATAGTGCGATCCCCAAGCGCCAGAGACACTCGGGCTGCGAGTGCTCAGGAATACGTCCACCACCTCCTGGGTGCTGTGACGCAGCAGTTCGGCGCCTTGCAGGACACGCGCCACCGCCTCGGTCATTGGACGAGCGAGGAACTCATCGCCCACCGCATCACGCACTAGGCGCTCGGTGTGCTGGATCAAGGCATCGAAGCGCGCGTCCTGGCCAGCCAGCGGCTTGATTTCATCGAACAGGGCGTCGATCGTGCGGGAGTCCTTGATCATGGCACGGCGAACGTCCATGCACATCATGTTGGCCGTACCTTCCCAGACGCTGTTGAGCGGCGATTCGCGATACACGCGCGCCATCGGGTTTTCTTCGATGAAACCATTGCCGCCATGACACTGCAGTGCCTCGTAGGCAATGGACGGTGCACGCGAGCAGTTGAAGAATTTTGCCGTTGGGGTGGCCACACGGGCCAGCAGCCTTTCGTGCTCGCTAGTCACCATCAGGTCGGTAGCCTTGGCCACGCGCAGGGCCATCAGCGTGGCCGCTTCGACCTCCACGGCCATATCCGCCAGCACGTTGGTCATCATCGGCCGGTCGGCAATTGTCGTACCAAAGGCGTTACGGGTCGTGGTGTGCCGCATTGCCAGGGTCAGTGACTGGCGCATCAGACCGGCAGAGCCGATCGCAAAGTCCAGTCGTGTCAGGTGAGCATGGGACAGGATTTCGCGGATGCCGCGGCCCTCTTCGCCGACACGGATAGCCAGTGTTCCAGCGTATTCCACCTCGCTGGACGCGTTAGACTTGTTGCCGGCCTTGTCCTTGAGTCGTTGCACGAAAAATCGGTTGTAACTTCCATCGGGCAGCGTTCGTGGCAGGAAGAAGCAGGTCACTTCACCAGCGACCTTGGCAAGCGTAAAGAAACCATCAGACTGCGGCACAGAGCAGAACCACTTGTGGCCGGTCAACTCGTACCAGTACGCCGTTGCACCGTGGTAATCACCCGAATGCGAGTAGTGTGCAATAGTCTGCGTCTCGCGCAGGTCTGAGCCACCTTGCTTCTCGGTCATTGCATACCCGATCACCACCGACGGTTTGTCGCCCACTTCGCGGCGGCTAAACTCGTATTTTGTGCCCTTAGATTTTTCCGCCCAAATAGCAAGTGCTGGCTCGGCTTCAAAGCCAGCGTAAGAGGCATAGGCCATACCTGTCGGGCAGGCGGTCCCTTGCTCGACTTGGTTCCAGAGGTAGGACAGCACTGCGCGGGCGAAGTGGCCGTTTTTCTCGGTGGTGCGCCAAGCAAGGTTGGGGACTTCGTGTTTCCACGCCAGCGACATCAGCTCGTGCCAGCTCGGGTGGAAATCGACCCAGTCGATGCGATTGCCGAAACGGTCGTGAGTCTTGAGTTCGGGCGTGTGACGGTTGGCCAGGCGCGCCAACTCCTGCACATTCTCGTCCCCTGCAAGCGCGCCGAGGGCTTCGCAGCGGTCTGCTGCCCAGTGGGCTTCGCGATAGATGGCTGCGCGGATCACCGCGTCTCCAGTGAAGGCATTGAACCCGTTGGCGGGCTGCGCCTGATTGAGAACTTTGTGAGTGTTGTAGCGATCAGCGGCCGCTTCGAAGATGCCGGGCGGAAGATGTTTGTTCATGAAAGTCTCCAAGTGAGTTATCGAACCGTGGCTGGGGGAATAGCCACACTGGTGCAGGCTAGCCTGGCGATCTGGTCGGCCAGGATGGCCACTTCACGCCGATAGATATCCGTCGCATGGTGCTGCTGACGACTTAGCGGCGATAGCGGGCCAATCAGACCCTCCATGAACCCTCCCACGATGACGGAAGCGGCGATGTCAGGTTGGACGTCGGATCTCATTTCTTCCGCCGACTGCCCAGAGATGATGATTGAACGCACCACCTCGCTGATGGCGGCCCGGTATGTCAGTCGGGCCTCGTCGATCTCCTTGTCGCACGGTTCGGCAATAAGCGCATATGCCAGGCGCGGGTTGCGCATGGCACGTCGCACGAACGTCCCCACCGCAGAATGCAGCCGAACGACGGCTGTGCCATCCGACTTCGCGATCTCGGTCAGCACATCCACTTCGCGCTGGGACACCGCCGACAACACCTCGGCAAAAAGCTCTGCCTTGGACGGGAAGTAGCGGTACACAGTACCCGTGGCTATGCCGGCAGCAGCTGCAACACTCGCGACCTGCGCCTCCTTCCAGCCACCTTCACTCACGAGAGTGCGGGCGGCTTCCAGGATGCGACTGCGGTTGTCCTGCAGGCGTGCTTCGACAGCGGGAGTTTGACGATAGGCCATAAAGAAATGAACTTGGATTCACAATAGAATGAATTCTAGTTCATTCTATTGTTTTGTGCAAGCGCACGGACTCGAAGGCGGCTTCACGTGGGGTGTTTCGCGACGAATGAATCGCCCCGGGATTTGAGGAGGCTCTGATCTTTGAGCGGATGGAGCCAGGAGGAAGCCAGTGAAGATTTCGCCGGAGGTTCGGAAGCGGGCTGTACGCATGGTGTTCGAGCGCCGTGGCGAGTATGAGTCGCAGTGGGCAGCGCCTCATCGCGCTGCGCGCGTGCGCTCAGCCAGGCTGGATTACGCTTGCTGGCCCGTCGCGCCGATAAGCCGGCGGGACGATCTGCAGCACCCTGTAGTTGGGCTCGCCCCCGAGAGCCGGAGGCGGTGCGCCTGTAGGACGAATTTGCCTATGCCGCAGGCTCGTGGTCCAAGGCGTGGCGTGTGCTGTTGAAAGCGGAGGTGATGGCCCTGGGCGAGAATCCACGATTTGTCGTCACCTCCCTTGGCGGGCTTGATGCCGGCAACCTCTACGAAGAGCTGTACATGGGTAGGGCAAACTTCGCCCAATACAACTTCATGTCGCCGATCGGACCTGCATCTCGATCACATTCCTGCCGAAACCAATTTCATGAAATATTCAGGCTAAATGATGAAAAGTCACAAAGTCCTGATGGGACGATGATTATCTGTAGTAGTCTCGGCCGTGCCCAGAAGTTCGTCCCCAAAGGAATTTATCAGCCAACCGCCACCAACCGCTCCGGCGCCAGCACGCTGTATTCCTGCAGCAGCGCCGTCCCCAGCAAGCGACCGCCGTCAAGCGCATACACCCGCACCCTGCCCTGATAATCCGGCAGCGCAATGTCCTCCTTGCCCAACGCCAGCCGCTGCCCATGCAGGAAGCGCTGCGCCAACACCTCGGGCAATGAAATAGCAGGAAAGGACGACAGCAAGGCATCCACCGGGGCAAGCATAGCCACCCGTTGCGCCTCTTCGATTGCCGACAGCTGTTCCAGTGTCACGCATCCGGCAAGCGTCAGGCTTCCCACCTGCGTACGCCGCAACGCCTGCAAATGTGCCCCGCATCCCAGCGCCGCGCCAATATCCTCGCCCAGCACGCGAATGTAAGTTCCCTTGCTGCAGGTAACTCGCAAAGTCAGAAACGGCGCATCGAAAGCCAGCAGTTCCAGCACATGGATCGTCACGCGTCGCGCCGCACGCTCCAGCGTGATCCCCTGCCGTGCATACTCATACAATGGCTTGCCATCGCGCTTCAAGGCCGAATACATCGGCGGCACCTGGTCGATTTCGCCGCGAAATTGCGCGAGCACCGCTTCGATTTGCTCGCGCGTCACATTCACCGCGCACCGCTCCAGCACTTCGCCCTCAGTGTCGCCGGTGGCCGTGCGAACGCCGAGATGCACCACCGTCTCATAGGTCTTGTCAGCTTCCAGCAAGTCCTGTGAAAACTTGGTCGCCTCGCCAAAACACAAGGGCAACAGGCCCGTCGCAAAGGGATCAAGGGTACCGGTGTGACCGGCCTTCTTGGCATTCAGCAGTCGCTTGGCCTTGATCAGCGCATCATTGCTGGACAGGCCGACAGGCTTGTCCAGCAACAGCACACCATCCAGCGCCAGGCGCTGCCGTTTTTCAGGCTTCGTCTGCATCCTTGGCGCGGGTAGCGTTGGCTTCATCGATCAGGCGCGACAATTCAATGCCGCGCGCCGTCGAGGTGTCGTGCACGAAGTGCACTTCCGGGGTTGTATGGATGGTCAGGCGGTGACCCAGTTGCCCGCGGATGAAGCCGGAGGCCTTGCGCAAGCCCTGCAGCGTGTTCTGCACTGCCACCGGATCATCCGGCAGCATCGTGAAAAATACCTTGGCATGGGCGTAATCAGGGGTGACCTGCACTTCGGTGATGGTGATCATCGACACGCGCGGGTCTTTGAGTTCGTAGGCGATGATTTCGGCGAGGTCGCGCTGGATCTGGTCTGCCACGCGATTCATGCGGCCGGGAATGGATTTGCTGTGTTTGGCCATGCTCTGCTTTCCCGCCCTTTGCAGGGCTTGGAATTGATAAAGCCAGGGCAGGCACCACGTGCCCGCCCTGGCTGCTTGCTGAAGACGCGCCGCGTCTTACAGCGTACGTGCGACTTCCTGCACCTCGAAGACTTCGAGCTGGTCGCCTTCTTGCACGTCGTTGAAGTTTTTCAGCGTCAGGCCGCATTCGAAACCGGCCTTGACTTCCTTCACGTCGTCCTTGAAGCGCTTGAGCGAATCGATTTCGCCGGTCCAGGTCACGACATTGTTGCGCAACAGACGGACCGAGGAACCACGCTTTACCAGGCCTTCGAGCACATAGCAGCCGGCAATCGCGCCGACCTTGCTGACCAGGATAACCTGGCGGATTTCCACCAGGCCGAGGGCCTGTTCGCGTTTTTCCGGTGCCAGCATGCCCGACAGCGCTGCCTTCACTTCATCCACAGCATCATAGATGATGTTGTAGTAGCGGATGTCGATGCCATTGGCTTCGGCCAGCTTGCGTGCCGATGCGTCGGCACGGGTGTTGAAGCCGAGGATGACTGCCTTCGAGGCAGTGGCCAGGTTGACGTCGGATTCGCTGATGCCGCCGACCGCTGCATGCACCACCTGCACCCGCACTTCGCTGGTGGAGAGCTTTTGCAGCGAATGCACCAGGGCTTCCTGCGAACCTTGCACGTCGGTCTTGATGATCAATGGCAGGTTCTTGACCTCGCCCTCGCCCATCTGTTCGAAGATGTTTTCCAGCTTGGCGGCTTGTTGCTTGGCCAGCTTGACGTCGCGGAACTTGCCCTGACGGAACAGACCGATTTCACGTGCCTTGCGCTCGTCCGACATCACCATGACATCTTCGCCGGCAGCCGGCACTTCGGTCAGGCCCTGGATCTCGACCGGAATCGACGGACCGGCTTCAGTAATGCTTTTGCCGTTTTCATCGATCATGGCGCGCACGCGGCCATAGCTCGAACCAGCCAGCACGATGTCGCCGCGCTTGAGCGTACCCGATTGCACCAGGATGGTCGCTACCGGACCACGCCCCTTATCAAGTCTGGCCTCCACCACCAGCCCCCGGGCTTGCGCTTCGACCGGTGCCTTCAGCTCCAGCACTTCGGCTTGCAACAGGACGTTTTCCAGCAATTCGTCGATGCCCTGACCGGTCTTGGCCGAGACATTGATGAAAGGCGATTCACCGCCATAGGCTTCCGGCACGACTTGTTCGGCGATCAATTCCTGCGTCACGCGCTCGGCATTGGCACCAGGTTTGTCGATCTTGTTGATTGCCACCACTAGCGGCACACCGGCAGCTTTCGCGTGGGCGATGGCTTCCTTGGTCTGCGGCATGACGCCGTCATCGGCAGCAACCACCAGGATCACGATATCGGTGGCCTGGGCGCCGCGTGCACGCATGGCGGTAAACGCTTCATGGCCCGGCGTATCGAGGAAGGTGATCATGCCGCGCGGGGTTTCCACGTGGTAGGCGCCGATGTGCTGGGTAATGCCGCCCGCTTCGCCGGAGGCGACCTTGGCGCGGCGGATGTAATCCAGCAGCGAGGTCTTGCCGTGATCGACGTGGCCCATGACGGTAACGACTGGTGCACGTGGCAGGCTTTCCGCATCGGTATGTTCGACACCTTCGGCCAGCAGCGCTTCCGGATCGTCCAGCTTGGCGGCATGCGCCTTGTGACCCATTTCCTCAACGAGGATCATGGCGGTTTCCTGGTCCAGCACCTGGTTGATGGTGACCATCTGGCCCAGCTTCATCAGGTGCTTGATGACTTCCGAAGCCTTGACCGCCATCTTGTGCGCCAGTTCGGCGACAGTCAGGGTTTCCGGCACATAGACATCCTTGACGACAGCCTCGGTCGGCGCCTGGAAATTGCTTTCGCGGTCGTCATCGTGGCCATGGCGACGGCCTCGCGGGCCAGAACGCCAACCGTCGCGGCCGCCCGCAGGGGCGCCCGGACCACGGGTTTTCATGCCGGCGCCGCGGCGCTTGGCGGCGTCGTCCTGCCAGGTCGACGACACATTGGCCGACTTGATCGACTTCTTGTCGCCGACGGCCGGTTTCTTTTCTTCCTTTTTCTCGCCAGGCTTCTTGTCTGCGGGCTTGTGCAGGGTGCCCTCGGCCGCCTTGGCTACCGGAGCCGGCGCCGGCTCCGGCGCCTTGATGACCTTGCGCGGCGTGCTCATCATGAGACGGATCTGCGCGACTTCGTCGGCCACGGCCTTACGTGCGCGCTCGGTCGCAGCAGCGCGCTCGGCAGCTTCCTTGGCGTCGTTCGCTTCCTTGGCTTGCTGCTCCGCCTTCTTGCGGCTTTCCTCGGCGCTGTCAGCCTTTTTCTCGACCACAGGCGCAGCGCTTGCTGCAGTCGCAGCGGCCTTTTCTTCCGCGGCCTTCTTGGCTTCGAGTGCCTGCTGCAGCTTCAAGGCCTTCTCGTGCTCGGCCTTCTCGGCTTCCAGCTTCGCCAGGCGCTCCTGCTTTTCACGCAGGTCGGCTTCCTGGCGGGCGATCAGTTCGGCCTGGCGCTGCGCTTCTTCGGCGCGACGCGCCTGTTCAGCCTCGTCGATCACGGGCGCGGCAGGCGCAGCCGGGGCTGCCGGCGCTGCCGGTTCATCACGCTGGACAAAAGTACGCTTCTTGCGCACTTCCACTTGGATCGTGCGCGACTTGCCAGTGGCGTCGGCCTGCTTGATCTCGGTGGTTTCCTTGCGCGTCAAGGTAATCTTCTTTTTCTCGGCATCAGGCGCAGCGCCATGAGCGCGACGCAGGTGACCGAGCAGCTTGTCCTTGTCTTCCTTGGACAGCTCATCGGACGCCGAACTCTTTACAACGCCGGCCGCGCGCAATTGCGTCAACAGCAGATCCGCCGGCATTTTCAGTTCGGTGGCAAATTGGGCTACATTGTTACTCGCCATTCAGTCCTCTTTTCTATGTGACTCGGTGTATGAAAAAACCTGCGGATTACTTCGCTTCCGCCAGGCTCCATGCGCGGGCCTGCAAGGCCTTGGCATGCTCATCGTATTTAGCATCGATGAGCTTCATCTCTTCATCGGTCACATCTTCAAATTCGTTATCAATCAATTGCTGCGCACGCTCGGCAGGCAGAGCCAGGATTGCGCCAAACTCGTCGTAAGCCAGGGCACCGAAGCCGTCCAGCGTCTTGACGCCGGCGAGGCCAAGCTTGCCCGCGATGATGCGGTCCATGCCTTCCAGGCTCACCAACGCATCATCCATGCCTTCCATGCCCTCCTCCGAGGCAATCGCCTCACTCACCAGGGCATCGCGGGCGCGGTTGCGCAACTCGTTGACGGTATCCTCGTCGAAGGCTTCGATATCCAGCATTTCCTGGATCGGCACGTAGGCGATTTCTTCCAGGGTGGCGAAACCTTCCTGCACCAGGATGTCGGCCACTTCCTGATCGACATCGAGCTTTTCGACGAACAGGGTGCGGACTGCTGCGGTTTCGGCTGCCGACTTGTCGGCCGACTCCTCGGCGGTCATGATATTGATTTGCCAGCCGGTCAACTCGGAAGCCAGGCGGACGTTCTGACCGCCGCGGCCGATGGCAATCGCGAGGTTTTCTTCATCCACCACCACATCCATGGCGTGCTTGTCTTCCTCGACCATGATCGAGGAAACATTGGCCGGCGCCAGGGCGCCGATCACGAATTGCGCCGGATCGTCGGACCACAGGACGATATCGACACGCTCGCCACCCAGTTCGCCGGTAACGGCCTGCACGCGCGAGCCGCGCATGCCGACGCAAGTGCCGATCGGGTCGATCCGCTTGTCACTGGTAAACACGGCAATCTTGGCGCGCACGCCGGCGTCACGCGCCGCCGATTTGATTTCCAGCAGGCCCTGTTCGATTTCCGGCACTTCCAGCTCGAACAGCTTCATGATGAATTCCGGCGCGGTGCGCGACAGGATCACTTGCGGGCCACGGGCATTGCGGTCGATGCGCAGGATATAGGCGCGCACACGGTCGCCGATACGCAGGTTTTCCTTCGGGATCATCTGATCCCGCGGCAGGCGGGCTTCGATCTTGCCCGATTCGACGATGGCGTCGCCCCGCTCCATGCGCTTGATGGTACCGGTCACGAGCGAGTCGCCGCGCTCCAGGAAGTCGGCCAGGATCTGTTCGCGCTCGGCATCGCGGATGCGTTGCAGGACGACCTGCTTGGTATCCTGGGCAAAGCGGCGACCGAAATCGACCGACTCGATCGGCTCCTCGATATAGTCGTCGACCTCGATGTCGGAAATCTGCTCCTTGGCTTCGAAATGCAGGATTTCCTGGTCGGGCAATTGCAGGCCCGCTTCGTCCGGCACCACGTGCCAGCGGCGGAAAGACTCGAACTCGCCGTTATCGCGATCGATGGAAACACGAATATCGACATCGCCCTCGTAGCGCTTCTTGGTGGCCTGTGCCAGCGCATGCTCGAGCGCACCGAACACGACTTCCTTATCGACATTTTTTTCGTGTGCCAGCGCATCGACCAGCAATAAAATTTCGCGACTCATGCTTTGCGACTCCTAAAATTCACCTGCGGCACCAAGCGTGCCTTATCCACGTCAGCGAGCGTAAAATCGAGCACCGCCGGACCATCTTTTGCTTCAAATTCCAATTTCAGCTGATCGCCTTCCGGTGCCAGCAAAATGCCCTGGAAACTCTTCCGGTTGGCTGCGGCTGCCATCGGCATGCGCAATTTCACCAGCGCTTCCTGGCCAGCGAAGCGGACATAATCAGCCAGTTTCTTCAGGGGACGATCCAGACCCGGCGACGATACTTCCAGTCGCTCGTAATTCACGTTTTCGACGGTGAACACGTGCGTCAGCTGATGGCTGACTTTTTCACAATCTTCTACCGTAATAGTGTCATGCCCATCCTGACCGAGCGCGGCAAGGTCGATATACACGCGCATCAGGCCGCGCGCGGCATGTTCGACATCGACCAGCTCGTAGCCCATGCCGGCCAGGCTTGTTTCGATCAATTGCTGCAATTGCACAAGATTCTCCGTTTCATGCCGGCGCGCCACCCAGACGCACAAGCCGCAAGCGGATCGAGCAAAAAAAAATGGGCCTACCGCCCATCTTTTTATGATTCAAGCCCGCCGGAATCCAGCTCGGAAGCACTTGCGCACCAACTTCTGTAAACGCAATATTATAAACGATTGATGCATCACCCGCAATGCGGGAATTTGCCCGAGCATGCGCTTCCGGCAAATATATTTCCAGAACAAAAGTGAGTAAGCGCCGACCTCTGCCGGCGCCACCACATTAGCCGCGCGTACGTCGGCGCATGCCCGTATTCGGCATGCCGCCTGCGCCCGAACCGCCATAGCCATAACCACCCTGGCCTTGCCCGCGCCCCTGTCCAGGACCACCACTGCCACTGCGTCGCCGCGGCTGCTCCATACCGGCAAAACCAAGCGCCGTTTGCAATGGATCAGGTTGGCGACTGCGCGACTGCCCTTGCGCACGTCCCTGGCCCTGGCCCTGACCCTGCCCTTGACCTTGTTGCCCTTGACCCGGACCGCGCCGCGGGCCCTTACCCCCCTCAGCCGACCCCAGGCCCTGACGCGGACCACGTCCTTTGCCGGCAGCAGCACTCTGGCCGGCGGTTTTTTCGAGGCCGGCCATACTCATCAGCTCACGCACGGCATTTTCTTCCATTTCTTCCCAGCGTCCGCGCTTCAGGCCGCGTGGCAGGGTCAGCACGCCATAGCGGGTACGGATCAGCCGCGAAACGGTCAGGCCAACCGCTTCGAACATGCGGCGCACTTCGCGGTTACGGCCTTCGCCAATGGTGACCCGGTACCATTTGTTGATGCCTTCGCCACCGCCGTCGGCGATGCGGGTAAATTGTGCCACGCCGTCTTCCAGCTCGATCCCGGCGAGGAGTTTCTGGCGCATGCCTTCCTCCAGTTCACCCAGCGTACGCACCGCATATTCGCGGTCGATGCCGTAACGCGGGTGCATCAGGTGGTTGGCGAGATCGCCGGAGGTAGTAAACAGCAGCAAGCCTTCGGTATTGAAATCGAGCCGGCCGACCGCAAGCCACTTGCCAGCCTTCATGGTCGGCAGGCGATCAAATACCGAGGGGCGGCCATCCGGATCGCTATGGCTGACGATTTCGCCAGCCGGCTTGTGATACACCAGCACGCGCGGCGGCCGCTTGCTGACCTTGCGCTGAATCAGCTTGCCATTGATGCGCACCTGGTCGGTCGGCAGGATCCGCTGGCCGATATGCGCAGGCTCGCCATTGACCGACACGCGACCGGCAATGATCATCTCTTCCATGTCGCGTCGCGAACCCAGGCCGACGTCGGCCAGCACCTTGTGCAATTTGGGCGCATCGTCATCCGCGGTCAGGTCGCGCCGCACATTCTTGGCTGGCGCCTGGCGCCGGCCGCTGGCGCCAGCTTCCGCCTCGGACACCGACTTGTCGAACGCGTCGGACGTCACGAAAGAAAATACGTCGTCGGCATCGCCCGCACCAGATCTGGCGGCGCCAGGTTGCGGCTTGCCACGCCCTTTGGCTGCAGGCTTGGCGGATTTGGCAGCCTTGGGGCCGTTGTTTTGCCGCGGCTCGCGCGGCTCACGAGGCGCGCGCTCAGCGGGCCGCTGCGGCACATTGGCAGGCGATGCTTCGGACTGGGCCGGGACTTCGGCCACTGCGGCTTCGGCATTAGCGCCTTCAGCTGCCGTGCCCGGGCCTGCAGCGGCGCGCTGGGCGGCACGGTTGCGCCGCATGTTGCGCGGACCGCGCAAGCCGCGCTTGGCGGGCTTGGCGCCAGCAGCATCCCGCCCGGCATCGTCAGCCGGCGACGCCGACCGGTCGCCACCCGAGGTCGAAGCATCCGCAGGGGAAGGAGCGGCAGAGGCCGCGATTACGTCATCAGGCTTGGGCAGAGTCATCGTTTGTTTCTTGGTTATCCAGGTCAGTCACGGCGGACGCGTCCGCAGCGGGTGCCGCGTCGCCTGAGAGCGACGGGCCAGTAGCAGTCACGGGCACATTCCCGGCTGCCAGTTCATCAATATCGGTAGCCATGGCAGCTTCAAGCGCTTCCATCGCTTCAGAAACTTCCGCCGCCCGTTCGGCGGCGGGGCCGCGCCCGGCATCGGCTTGAGCGCCATCTTGCGCATTTGACTGCGACAATTCGGTTGGCACCTGCTCGAAATTTTCATGCAAGCTTGCTTCCAGGGCTTGGATTTCAAGCAAGCTCCCTTCCTGCAGCTGACCCGAAGCCACTTGCTGCAGCGGCGGCAGCTGATCCAGCGCGGTCAGGCCTAGGTCGTCCAGAAACTGTTTAGTTGTGGCAAACAACGCAGGGCGCCCCGGCACATCGCGGTGACCAATCGATTCGATCCAGCCGCGATCTTCCAGCATCTTGATGGTTTGCGAATTGACGGTGACGCCACGAATTTCCTCGATATCACCCCGGGTGACCGGCTGCCGGTAAGCGATGATGGCCAGCGTTTCCAGTGTGGCGCGCGAATATTTCGGCGGCTTTTCCGGATTCAGGCGATCGAGGTAAACCTTCATTTCAGGGCGACTCTGAAAACGCCAGCCCGTCGACAGGCACACCACTTCGATTCCCTTGCCGCTCCAATCCTCGCGCAATTCCTCAAGCATCTGCCGGATCGCATCGGCACCGACTTCTTCCTCGGCGTCGCCATGGGCAAGGTACAGCTTCTTCAAGTCATTGATCGACAATGGCTCATGCGCGCAAAGCAATGCGGTTTCGAGGACCTTCTTCGCCTCAGCTGTAATCATGTACGGCTCTTGCACGGCTAGTTTTATTAGTAAGTTTCGCAGAGGTTTAAACGACCGATGCCAAGATGTCGTCTGATAGAGAACCTGCAGATGCTGCGTTCCGACGCCCGTGAGGAGGTGATGATGGGCGGGAATATTAAGACTTTGGTTGCGGGGACAGGATTTGAACCTGTGACCTTCGGGTTATGAGCCCGACGAGCTGCCAGACTGCTCCACCCCGCGTCTGAGTCGAACACTATACATCGAATTAACGAATATTGCAAACCCTGCCGAGCAATTGCCACATGATGTTACACTTGTCGCAAGCAGCAGCCGCGATTGCCATACGACTGCACATCTATCCTCTTGACGCCCTTTGATCCCGTATGAAATTCTGCTCAGAATGCGCGCATCCGGTCGCGCTCCTGGTTCCGCCGGATGACAATCGCCCACGCCATGTCTGTTCGCAATGCGGCACCATTCATTACCAGAATCCCAAAATGGTCATCGGTTCGATACCAGTCTGGGACGCGGATGGCACAGCGCGCGTACTCCTGTGCAAACGCGCCATCGAACCGCGTTACGGGTACTGGACCTTGCCGGCCGGCTTCATGGAAAACAATGAAACCACTGCAGAGGCAGCCGTACGCGAGACCGAGGAAGAAGCTGGCGCACGCATTGCATTGCATCCATTGTTTTCAATGCTGAACGTGCCTCACGTGCACCAAGTGCATATGTTTTACCGGGCGCGCCTGCTGGACCTGGATTTTGCCGCCGGCACCGAAAGCCTGGAAGTCAGACTGTTTACCGAGGCCGAAATTCCCTGGGACGACCTCGCCTTTTCGACTGTCAGCCATACCCTGAGGCTGTTTTTCGCCGACCTGGCCAAAGCCCGCGAAGGCGCGCCTTTTGGCTTCCACACCCAGGACATCCGCAAGCCCCAGGATATTCGCCAGCCGGTGTAGATCCGATATGCCGGTGCCCCGGCGTCCCGTTGCCCGCTACCTGCCGATTTCCCGCTCGGCGGTAGCGCTGATCTTGTGGATGGAAAGATCCGCCCCCTCGAATTCCTGCTCGGGATCCAGTCGCAATCCGACCACGGCTTTCAATCCGCCATACACGGCCGCGCCACCGACCAGGGCAATCACCACACCCAGGGCCGTGCCGACCAGTTGCGACAGGAACGAAACGCCGCCCATGCCGCCGAGCGCCTTCAGGCCGAAAATCCCCGCCGCCAGGCCGCCCCAGGCGCCACACAAACCATGCAGCGGCCAAACGCCCAGCACATCGTCAATCTTCCACTTGTTTTGCGTCAAGGTGAACATCTTGACGAAAATCGCCCCGGCCACGCCGCCGGTGATCAAGGCACCCAAGGGGTGCATCAGGTCGGAACCGGCACAGACCGCCACCAGTCCCGCAAGCGGCCCGTTATAAACAAAGCCCGGATCATTCTTGCCCAATACCAGCGCCACCAGGGTGCCGCCAATCATGGCCATCAGCGAATTCAAGGCCACCAGCCCATTCATGTTTCCAAGCGTTTGCGCACTCATGACGTTGAAGCCGAACCAACCGACAGTCAGGACCCAGGCGCCCAGGGCAAGAAAGGGGATGCTGGAGGGTGGATGCGCCGTCATTACGCCCTCCTTCGTGTAGCGTCCGCGCCGCGCGCCGAGCAACAGCACAGCCGGCAAGGCAATCCAGCCACCTACGGCATGTACCACGACCGAGCCGGCAAAATCATGAAACTCGTGCGAAAAAGTTTCCTTCAGCCAAGATTGCAAGCCAAAATGATGATTCCAGACAATTCCTTCGAAGAAGGGATAAACCAGGCCAACCAGCAAGGCTGTGGCTGCCAGTTGCGGATAAAATCGCGCCCGTTCCGCGATCCCGCCGGAAATGATTGCCGGAATGGCCGCGGCAAAAGTCAGTAGAAAAAAGAATTTCACCAGCTCAAAACCATTTCTTGCGGCCAGCACTTCAGCGCCGGAAAAGAAATTGATGCCATAAGCAATGCTGTAGCCGACAAAAAAATAGGCGATTGTGGACACGGCAAAATCGACTAAGATTTTAACCAGTGCATTCACCTGATTTTTTTTGCGAACAGTGCCCAACTCGAGAAAGGCGAAGCCGGCATGCATCGCCAAAATCATGATCGCGCCGAGTAAAATGAACATGGCGTCTGCGCCATTTTTAACCCCATCCATGCAAAAATTCTCCCAATAAACGTGCAAGATCATGAAAACGTGCTTCTTTAAAGCAAATTTCATTCCATTTTGGTGCAATATCACAAGCCATTGTTTTTTATGAGAAAATTCTTTCTTTCAATTTTACAAAGCCGCCGGACGCACCGGAATTGTGCGATATCGTGATGCAAATTAGGGCATGACCATGATCCCCTGGCTGGAAGTGGATGCGCCATTTCCAGATGTCGCGCAAGCGCTGACGGAAAATGATGGCGCAGCGGGACTGCTGGCGGCCGGTGCCGACCTGTCGCCCGAACGCCTGTTGCAAGCCTACCGGCATGGCATTTTCCCCTGGTTTTCAGAGGGGCAACCCATTCTCTGGTGGAGTACCGATCCACGCATGGTCTTGATGACGGATCGCTTTCATATCTCCGACAGCCTGAAAAAGACCTTGAGAAAAGTCGAGCGCAGCCGCGCGGCGGCAGGTGAGTGGGAAATCCGTTTCGACAGCGCCTTCGAGGAGGTCATGCGCGCCTGTGCCGCACCCCGCGTCGACGGCCCCGGCACCTGGATTTCAGAGGAAATCATCGCCGGCTATGGCGCCCTGCACCGGCAAGGCTATGCCCATAGCACCGAGGCCTGGCTCAATGGCCAGCTGGTCGGCGGCGCCTACGGCGTGTGCATCGGCCGCATGTTCTATGGCGAATCGATGTTCGCCCGTGTCAGCGATGCGTCCAAGATTGCCCTGGCTTACCTGGTACATTTCCTGAAAACCAATGGTGTTGCCATGATCGATTGTCAACAGGAGACCGGCCACCTGGCGTCGCTGGGGGCTACGCCGATTCCCCGCGCCCGCTTCCTCGCCCATCTGAGGCAGGCGGTGGCGCAGCCCGGCATCGCGTGCTGGAAGCCAATCGCTTTATTTTGAGCGCAGTGTGATAAAACGCATGCAATCGGTGTAAATTATTGATTCAAACGCTGTCAACCCGCTGGTAACAGAACGACATGACGCACCTGAAGGATCTGCCCTTTTCAACTTTGCAGTTTTATGCGACTGCACCCTACCCGTGCAGCTATCTGGACGAACGGCAAGCGCGCTCGCAGGTGGCCACGCCTTCGCACCTGATCAACGCGGATGTCTATTCGGAACTGGTGCAGAACGGCTTTCGCCGCAGCGGCATTTTCACCTACCGGCCGCACTGCGACGGTTGCCAGGCTTGCACGCCGGTGCGCGTCGTGGCAAATGAATTCGCCGCCAGGCGCAGCCAGCAGCGCGCCTGGCAACGCCACGGCAATCTGACTGCCCAGGTCACCAGCCTGACCTACATGCATGACCACTACGAACTGTACCTGCGCTACCAGTCGGTACGCCATGCCGGCGGCGGCATGGACCAGGACAGTCGCGACCAGTATGCGCAATTCCTGTTGCAGAGCAAGGTCAATACGCGCCTGGTGGAATTCCGCGAGCCGGACGGCACCCTGCGCATGGTCAGCATCATCGACGTGCTCGATGACGGCCTGTCGTCGGTCTATACGTTCTACGATCCGGATGTGCAGGGCGCCAGTTTCGGCACCTACAACATCCTGTGGCAGATCGAACAGACCCGAAAACTCGGCATGCACTACGTCTATCTCGGTTACTGGATCCGCGAAAGCCGGAAAATGGCTTACAAAATGAATTTCCAGCCGCTGCAGGCGCTGCGCCTGGGCCGCTGGGAAGCACTGCAAGACCAGCCGGAACCAGACTAGTGGACTGTAACAATTGATTCGGGAGTGATTCGCTTGCTTGGATCGAAGTACTTCCACTTCACTGGCTTTGGCTGGGTGTTGTAGTGACGGATGTAACGCATGAGTTTTCTCTTGAGATCCGTCAGCGATGTGAAAACGCCCCGCGCAATGACGTCGCGTTCGATTTTTGCAAACCACAGTTCGACCTGATTCAGCCAGGATGAATACGTAGGAGTGAAATGCATATGCACCGTGGGATGCGCCTCCAGAAATGCCGCGACGAGCTTGGTTTTGTGCGCGGAGAGATTGTCGGCGATGACGTGGATTTCTTTGCCCTTGGGTTGGTTGGCGACGATGTCTGTGAGGAAGGCCACGAACTCAGCCGAGGTGTGCCGCGCAGCGGTCTTGCCCAGCACCTCGCCAGTCCTGGTGTTGAAGGCGGCATACAACGACAGCGTGCCGTGCCGGTAGTATTCGAATCCATGGCGTTCGGCGCGTCCGGGCGACAGCGGCAGCACTGGGTCTTTCCGATCCAGCGCCTGGATCGCAGTTTTTTCGTCCACGCAAAACACGGCCGCGTGCTGGGGCGGATTCATGTAGAGGCCAATCACATCGGCGGCCTTGGTCTCAAAGTCGGGATCGTTGGAGGCGAGATAGCCTTCGAGGCGATGCGGCTTGATGCCATGCTTGGCCCAAATGCGCGCGACCGCCATGTGCGAAATCCCCCCGCCCAGTTCGGCAGCCAGCTTGCGTGTCGACCAGTGCGTCGAACCATCGGCCGGTTTGTGTTTCGTGGTTCGGGCCAGGACGCGTGCCTCGATGCGGTCGGTGACCTTGTAGCGTTCCCGCCCGGCATGGCGCGAAAACAGTCCGGCAAGCCGGTCTGCGGAAAAACGCTTGCTCCAGAGATCAATGAAGCTGTCGCTGCAATCGAGCTTGGCGCGGATATCGGCCCAGGTATGGCCATCGGCCAGCAGCAAAATCAGCCGGGCGCGACGTGCAGTATCTGCCCGTCCATTCCTCGCACTGACCTGTTGTTGGAGCTCCATGCGTTCGCTTTTGGTGAGTATCATCATGCCCTCCATGAGCATGAGTATACTTCGCTTTTAAATGTTACAGTCCACTAGTTAGTGCCGGCGGCACGGACGGCGCGTTAAAATAGCGGACTTTGCGTTCCGCCGCCAGGCGACGGGACCCCCACCTTTGCGCTGGATTGCCCGTGTCTGAAAAATTCCTGTATTCGCTTGCCCGCCCCTGCCTGTTCTCGCTCGATGCCGAAGCGGCCCACCACCTGACCCTGTCTTCGCTGAAGAAAGCCGACGCGCTCGGCCTGACCCGGCTGCTGCCACAGCCGCCGCGCGACGAGCGCCAGGTGATGGGCCTGACATTCGCCAATCCGGTTGGCCTTGCCGCCGGTCTCGACAAGGATGGCGCCTATATCGATGGGCTGGCCGCGCTCGGCTTCGGCTTCATCGAGATCGGCACGGTCACGCCGCGCGCGCAACCGGGCAACCCGAAGCCGCGCATGTTCCGCCTGCCGCAGGCGAACGCCATCATCAACCGCATGGGATTCAACAATGGCGGCGTCGATGCCTTCGTCGCCAACGTGCATGCCTCGCGCTTCTACCAGAACCGCGCTGGCATCATCGGCCTGAACATCGGCAAAAATGCCGACACGCCGATCGAACGTGCGGTGGACGACTACCTGCTGTGCCTGGAAAAAGTCTATCCTTACGCCAGCTATGTGACCGTCAACATCTCTTCGCCCAACACCAAGAACCTGCGCCAGCTGCAGGGCGCATCGGAGCTGGATGCCCTGCTGTCGCAACTGAAGGCGGCGCAACTGCGCCTGGCCGACCGGCACAAGCGCTATGTGCCGGTGGCGCTGAAGATCGCCCCGGACATCGATGCCGAACAGGTCAAGGAAATCGCCGCAGCACTCCTGCGCCACAAGATCGACGGGGTGATCGCCACCAACACGACGATTACGCGCGATGCCGTGCAGGGGCTGCCGCACGCGCAGGAAGCCGGCGGCCTGTCGGGCGCGCCGGTATTCGAACTATCCAATGCCGTGATCCGCGGCCTGAAGGCGGAACTGGGCGAGGCGCTGCCGATCATCGGCGTGGGCGGCATCCTCGATGGCGCCGGGGCGCGCGCCAAGATCGCGGCCGGGGCATCGCTGGTGCAGCTGTATTCCGGCCTGATTTACCAGGGACCTACGCTGGTGCGGGAATGCGCAGCGGCGCTGCGCCGCGCGGCGCGCTAGAACAGGAAGCCGGCGCAGCCAGTACCGGCCACCGTTATTCGCCGCCGCCCTGCAGCGCAGTCTTGATTTCTTCGTGCGTCAGTTGCGGCGCGAACTGCTGAATGAAGTCGTATGTGTAGGAACGCAGATAAGCGCCACGGCGTACCGCCAGGCGGGTGACGTTGACGGCGAACAGATGGTCGACTCCGATATGGCGTAAGCCGTTATGAAACCCCTGTTCGACCGCCATCGATGCGACGATGCCGACGCCGAGGCCGAGCGCAACGTACTGCTGGATCACGTCGGAATCCATCGCGGTCAGCACGATGTCCGGTGCAATTTCCGCCTGACGAAATGCCTGGTCGATATGGCCGCGGCCGGTGAAGCCGACATCATAGGTGATCAGCGGCCAGGCGGCCAGCGCCTGCAGGGTAATGCCTGTCTCCGACAAGAGCGGATGCCCCTCCGGCACGACCACCACGTGATTCCAGCGATAGCATGGGAAGGACACCAGCTCCTCGAACTGGCTCAGGCCCTCGGTGGCGATGCCGACATCCGCCTTGCCCGAAATGACCCACTGCGCGATGTGTTCGGGCGAACTCTGCTGCAGGGCGATGCGCACGTCCGGAAACGCCGCGCGGAAGGTCTGCACCACCTTTGGCAGTGCATAGCGCGCCTGCGTATGGGTCGCGGCGACGGTCAGCGTACCGCTGGTCTTGCCGGAATATTCCAGGCCTGCCTGCTGCAGATTTTCCGCTTCCAGCAACAAGCGCTCGATGATGTGCAGGATGCCCTTGCCGGGCTCGGTCAGACCGGTCAGGCGCTTGCCATTGCGCTCGAAAATGTCAACGCCCAGCTCCTCTTCCAGTTCACGGATCTGGCGGCTGACCCCGGGCTGCGAGGTGAACAGGACATTGGCCACCTCGGTCAGGTTATAGCCGCGCCGCGCCGCTTCGCGTACTGAACGCAATTGCTGGAAATTCATGCCTGCCCCTGACTGACCGACTGGTCCACGAAGATCCGCAGGCGCTTCGGCCGCACCAGCAAGGCATCGCCCTCCTGCAATTGCAAGCGTGCGTAACGGTCGCTGGAAATCACCGCCTCGATCAATTCGCGGTTGTCAGTGCGCTCCAGTTCCAGCTGCGCCAGCGGCCCGATCGCATGGGCGCGCTTCAAGCGCACCGCGATACCATCGGCGCCATCGGACTGACGTTCGATTTCGAGCTCGTGCGGGCGCACATAGCCGACGCCCTGGGCATCGCGCACGGCCGTATGGTCGGGCGCATCGAAGACGACCCCGCCGGAGTCCAGCAAGCCTTCATGCAGACGACCCTGGAACAGGTTGACGTTGCCCAGGAAGCCATAGACGAAAGGTGACGCCGGGTGGTTGTACACTTCGGCGGGCGCGCCGATCTGCTCTACCCTGCCCTTGTTCATCAACACCACCTGGTCAGCCACTTCCAGCGCCTCTTCCTGGTCATGCGTGACAAAGATGCTGGTGACATGCAATTCGTCATGCAGGCGCCGCAACCAGCGGCGCAATTCCTTGCGTACCTTGGCGTCCAGTGCACCGAACGGCTCGTCCAGCAGCAGCACGCGCGGCTCGACCGCCAGCGCGCGCGCCAGGGCGATGCGCTGGCGCTGGCCGCCCGAGAGTTGCGGCGGGTAACGGTCGGCCAGCCAGTCGAGCTGCACCAGGTCCAGCAAGCGATGCACCTTGTCGCGGATTTCGTTTTCCGACGGGCGCACATTGCGCGGTTTGACGCGCAAGCCAAAGGCGATGTTCTCGAAGACGGTCATGTGCTTGAACAGGGCGTAGTGCTGGAACACGAAGCCGACCTGGCGTTCGCGCACGTGGCGTGCCGAGGCATCCTCGCCATCCAGGATCACCTGGCCGCCGTCGGGCTGCTCCAGCCCGGCGATGATGCGCAACAGCGTGGTCTTGCCGCAGCCGGAAGGTCCCAGCAACGCAGTCAGCTCACCGGTGGGGAAATTCAGCGACACATTGTCGAGCGCGACAAAATTGCCGAAACGCTTGTTGATATTTCTGACTTCAATTGCCATGATGTGTACTCACTATGTAAGTTTGCGTGTACTTCGGGCCGCCATGCGCCGCCCGCGCTCAATGTTCTTAAGGTTCCTCAATGTTCCTGTAATGGCCGGCTGGTTTCATCACGCAGCCGCCATTCGATAAAGCTCTTCAGCGCCAGCGTCACCAGGGCCAGGAAGGCCAGCAACGACGCCACCGCGAATGCCGCCGAGAACGCATATTCGTTGTAGAGGATTTCGACCTGCAGCGGAATGGTGTTGGTCTCGCCGCGGATATGCCCGGACACCACTGAAACCGCACCGAATTCGCCCATGGCACGGGCGTTACACAGGATCACGCCATACAGCAAACCCCATTTGATGTTGGGCAGCGTCACATGCCAGAAAGTCTTCCAGCCGGAAGCGCCCAGTACCAGCGCCGCTTCTTCCTCTTCCGTGCCCTGCGCCTGCATCAATGGAATGAGTTCGCGCGCCACGAACGGAAAGGTGACGAAAATGGTCGCCAGGATGATGCCGGGCACGGCGAAGATGATCTTGATGTCGTGCTCCATCAACCACGGCCCGAGCCAGCCCTGGGCGCCGAACATCAGCACGTAGATCAGGCCGGAAATCACCGGCGACACCGAGAACGGCAAGTCGATCAGGGTCAGCAGGATGTTCTTGCCGCGAAATTCGAACTTGGCGATGGTCCAGGCGGCCGCCACGCCGAACACCAGGTTCAGCGGCACGGCGATGGCAGCCGTTATCAGGGTCAGCTTGATCGCCGCCCAGGCATCGGGCTCGGTGATCGCCGCGACATACGCATCCCAGCCTTTTTTGAAGGCTTCGGCGAAGACGGCCAGCAGCGGCACGAACAGGAATAGCGTGAGAAAGGCCAGCGCGATGCCGATCAGCAAGGCGCGCACCCAGAACGATTCCTGCGTCGCTGCCGGCACATAGGCGGCGGCGCGACCCTGGCTGGCGATGGGGAGAGTTGCAGCAGCGGACATGGCTATCCTTATTCCTTGGTCGACTGGCCGCGCTTGCGGGCCCAGGCTTGCAATAAATTAATCGTCAACAGCAGCGCAAACGACACCAGCAGCATCACCACGGCAATGGCGGTAGCGCCGGCATAGTCGTATTGTTCGAGCTTGGTGATGATGAACAGCGGCGTGATTTCCGACACCATCGGCATGTTGCCGGCGATGAAAATGACCGAGCCGTATTCACCGGTGGCACGGGCAAACGCCAGCGCAAAACCGGTCAGCAAGGCCGGCATGATGCCGGGGAAAACCACCTTGAGGAAAGTCTGCCAGCGGCTCGCACCAAGGCTGGCAGCGGCTTCCTCCAGTTCGCGCTCGGCCTCTTCCAGCACCGGTTGCACGGTCCGTACCACGAAGGGCAAGCCGATGAAGGTCAGCGCGATGTAGACGCCCAGCGGCGTGAAGGCGACCTTGATGCCGAGCGGCTCCAGATATTGTCCGATCCAGCCGTTCGGCGCATACAGGGCGGTCAGGGCGATACCGGCGACGGCGGTCGGCAATGCGAATGGCAGGTCCACCAGCGCATCGATGATTTTCTTGCCGGGGAAGCGGTAGCGCACCAGCACCCAGGCGACGATGCCGCCAAACACCACGTTCAGCGCTGCCGCCAGCAAGGAGCCGCCGAAGGTCAGGCGGTAGGAGGCCATCACGCGCTCGGACGACACCGCAGCCCAGAATGCCTCCCAGGTCAGGGTAAAGGTTTTCAGAAAGACGGCGGACAGGGGGACCAGGACGATCAAGCCCAGATAAAACAGCGTGAAGCCAAGGGCGAGATTAAAACCCGGCATCACCCGTGGAGTGATCCTTGTATTACGAGAAATATTTGCTTCCGGCATAAACGTCCTCTTATTACATTTACGACTAACAGGACGCTATATTTGCATTTGGTCGTTATAAATAGAACGAATATTTCCGCATGTTTATAGAACAAAAACGTATATACAAAATTGGAATGGGAAATTAAAAAGCAAAAAAAAAACGGACGCCGAAGCGCCCGTTTTGTTCTCGCGAGTCTGAAAACAACCGGATAACCGGTCGCGTCGACTTAGAAGGTGTGCTTGACTGCCACTGCGAAGATCGAAGCCGATTCGCCGCCCAGCAAGACCGAACCATTGCGCGTATCGCCAGAATCAACCGGCTGGTAGGTAGCATTGGAATCGTTATCCAGCTTGCCGTAGAACACGCCTACGTTGGTGCGCTTGGACAGAGCATAGTCGTAGCCGAGGGTCCACATCTTGGCGCCGGAGTTGATTTGACCCTTGATGTCGCCTGCCTTGGTGAAGCTAGCCAAAATGGTGTTTGCACCGAACTGGTAGCTGACCGGGATTTGCCAAGCGTTACGCTCGCGGTCTACAGCACCTGCTTCGATCGTTGCACGATCAAACTGGGCGCCGACCTTGAGGCCGAACGGGAAGGCATACGAACCCGACAGACGAACTTGCTTTTCGTCGCCAACGGCAGGCTTGCCTTCGAGTTGCTGATCGTAGTAAGCCAGGTTCAGGAAAATCGGGCCATTGCTGTAGTTACCTGCCAGGAAGTACTGCTGGCCTTTGCTATAGTCGCCGTTATTGAAAGGAGCTGCGCCAGCTTGCGTACCTTCGTTGCCATCCGGATTGGTCGAGAAGCCGACGGTTGCCTTGAAGCCGCTAAAATTCGGCGAGACGTACTGGATCGAGTTGTTGACGCGACCGGTGCTCATACCGCTAGCGCGGGCGCCATTAGTCGTATCCACAAAATTCAGGATGTTTTTGCTGCCAAGAAAGCCCGAGGGAATTGCCTGGCCGCCCTTGATGCCGTATTGCACGGCGTTGCCTTGGTCTTCCATGAAGGTGTGCTTACCAACAGTCACCTGACCAAAGTTGCCCGACAGGCCGAGGTAAGTATTGCCATTGGCCAGACCGTTGCCGCCGGCGTTTTGGCCGGTGCCAACGTCCGTGTTGAAACGATTTTCGACATAGAACAGGGCTTTCAGGCCGCCGCCCAGATCTTCGGTGCCGCTCAGCCAGAAACGCGAAGTTTCATCATCATCAACGCGCAGTTCGTTCTTGGCAACACGGCCAGCAGTGGTTACATCGCCAACTTTGTAGCTCTTGATGTCAGCCTGGACACGGCCGCCGATCTGAACATTGGTTTGCGCTTGTGCGGCAGTTGCGAATGCACCCAGAACAGCCAGTGCAATGAGGGACTTCTTCATTCAATTTCTCCCAGAGTTGTAAAGCAAAATAAACTGTTTTAACAATCTTTCCTTCAATGCATTTGAACTCGACAACAGCGATCAAAAGCTATCCGAAGCTGTTGCAACGCTCATATCGTCGCTTCGTTGGAAAAACCGCATTAATTACTCGCTTATTAGCGATGCCAGAATGGTACGCAAGGTAAATGACAGGATTATTACAAGCAATATTGGTCTGCAGAAATACAACAGTCGGGTCATCTATGCGGGAATTTTCCGCAAGATATGAACAAATTGAAATGAGATTCAAAGAAAATCTTGTCAATCCGACTGCTGAAATTATCAAAGATCAAAATTCTTGAAAAATTTGTCTCATTTTTGTCACGCGCATTTAACATTGTATCAAATGACATTGCCTTTATTTAATGCTGATAGGCAATGCCAAAACAGGCGCAGGCATATCAAGCCCATATCCCTGCACAAAAATCGCCCGGTCGCTGCCCACCGACAGCTCCTGCAAAACTGCCAGCACCGCAGGGCTTTCCACGCGCTTGAATACGACTTGCATGCCACCTTCATGCGCACTTTCGAGCAAGCGCCTGACGGTGTTCAGGTTGCCGATCTCGCGTGCATCCACCTTGATCACAGCCGGCCGCACACGTTGCAGCAATTGCAAGGCTTCCGCCGCATGGGCAGTATTGATGGCAATACGAAAACCGTTCAGCCGGTAGTTGTCCGCCACATAATTCAACAGCCAGCCCTGGTTCTCTGTAATCGGCGGCAATTGCAGCACGATATGCTCGGCCGGCAAGCCAAGGCCCGTCAGGATGCGCCGGAACGCCATGCCATGATTGCCGCTGACCGCGGTCAGGAGACGGTCATGCACGCTCAGGAACAGGTCCCTTCCCTCGGCTGCGGCCTGGCGATAAAAATTGATCGCATGCAGCATGCGGCAGAGCCGGTCCAACTCGACTGACTCGTCATCATTGGCTGCATGGTCGAGCAACTTCCAGATCGACAGGCCGTCCCCGTGCTCCGAGCAACTGCGGGCGAACGCTTCGAAGCCGCTCACCCGGTCGGCGCCGAGTTCACGGATCGGCTGGAAGGCGCTGGTCAGGGTACAGTTGAAATAGCGTCCCTGCGCATGCCCATCGGCATCGACCCAGACCCTGGTCGCTGCCCCGGTCGTATGGCGCAGGCGGCCCAGGTAGTCTTGCAGTACGGGGAATGACATGGCGCCCTCCATTGCGGAAACAAACGGTCAGAGTTTGGCGATCGACACCTCGGTCGCCTTGACCAGCGCCACCACTTCGGAACCGACCACCAGGCCCAGGTCCTTGACGGAACGGGTCGTGATGACGGAAGTGACGATACCGGCCGGTGTCTCGACATCCACTTCGGACACGACCGGGCCGTCGATGATGGTTTTGACCTTGCCGCGGAACTGGTTGCGGACGTTGATTGCTTGAATGCTCATGTTCTCTCCTGAGAGCGTTGGTTAAAAATTGTGCAACTGAAAATGGTAAGTCGCCGGCTTAAATCGCCCAAGCCACCTGGTTGACGGTGCGCTGCAGCGATACGTCGCCCAACGCGCCGTCAGGCCGGGATGCGGGATGCTGCAGTAGCCGCGCCAGGATGGTTTCTTCCAGCCGGGCGAACTGCAGATTGCCGCGCGCACGCGGGCGCGCCAGCGGAATGCGTTCATCCAGCGTGATGCGGCCATCCTCGATGAGCAGCACGCGGTCGGCCAGCGCAATCGCTTCCTGTACATCGTGCGTGACCAGGATGGCGGTGAAACCACGCTGTTGCCACAGCGTTTCAATCAATTGCTGCATTTCGATGCGCGTCAAGGCATCCAGCGCGCCCAGCGGCTCATCCAGCAGCAGCAATTGCGGGTCGTGTACCAGCGCCCGTGCCAGTGCCACGCGCTGGCGCTGGCCGCCGGAAAGCACCGCCGGCCATTCGCCGGCGCGGTCTTCCAGTCCAACCTGGCCAAGCGCCTGGGCGGCAGCACCGGAATCCTGAGGCAAGCCGAGGGCGACGTTTTTCAGCACCCGCTTCCACGGCAGCAGGCGCGAATCCTGAAACATGATGCGGGTTTCCGGCGTTTCGCCGCCCGCGCCGAATCCGATATGGCCGCTATCGACGGCTTCAAGACTGGCCACCAGCCGCAGCAAGGTACTCTTGCCGCAACCGCTGCGGCCGACGATGGCGACGAACTCGCCCGCGTCGATTTCGAGGTTGACTTCCTGCAGTACCTTGCGCCCGGAAAAAGACTTGGACAAATCCTGGATGGCGATGCGGATGCCGCGGTGAGACGGCACCTGGTCCTGCGTCGAAGTAACCGTCTTGACCTGCGCCTGTTCGGCTGAATTGCTTTGCATTGGGACTCCTTTCCGATCACTGATAACCCGGATGCCAGCGCAACCAGTAGCGTTCCAGACCGCGCGACAGCGTATCAGCCAGCTTGCCGAGCAAGGCATACAGCAGAATGCCGACCAGTACCACGTCGGTTTGCAGGAATTCGCGCGCATTCATGGTCATGTAGCCGATTCCCGATACGGCCGAAATGGTCTCGGCGACGATCAGCAACACCCACACCAGGCCCAGCGAAAAACGCACGCCGACCAGCACCGACGGCAAGGCGCCGGGCAGGATTACATCGCGGTACAAAGGCCAGCCCGACAGGCCATAGCTCTTGGCCATTTCGATCAGGCCCTTGTCCACCGAGCGGATGCCGTGAAAAGTATTCAGGTACACCGGGAAAAACACGCCGATCGAGACCAGGAACAGCTTGGCGGCCTCGTCAATGCCGAACCACAGAATCACCAATGGAATCAGCGCCAATGCCGGAATGTTGCGAATCATTTGCAGGGTCGTGTCGAGCAGGGTTTCGGCCGTCTTGAAGGTGCCGGTCAACAAGCCGAGCAGCAGCCCAAGACCGCCGCCGATGGCGAAACTGGCGAGCGCGCGCCAAAGGCTGACCTTGACATGGGTCCAAAGTTCTCCGGATACCGCCAGCGCCCAAAATGCCTTCAGCACTGCCCACGGTTCCGGCAGGATGCGGCTGGACAGCCAGCCGCTGCGCGCAGCGATTTGCCATACCAGCACCAGGCCGATCGGCACGGCCCATGGCGCCAGGCGGGCAAACAGGCTTTGCCGCCAGGCGGCCGGGGCTTGTGCCGCCGGGAGCGGTATCGTGACCGGAATTTCAGCGGTTGCCGTCATGGAGACTCCTTAACTTGCCGACACTTTGGGCAGGATATCGCTGGCCACCATCTCGCCGAAGGGCCCGGTCAACGGTCCTGAAAACCCGCCAGTCTTGCCCTTGCCCAGCAGCGGGAACACCAGCTCGGCAAAGCGGTAGGATTCCTCCAGGTGCGGATAGCCCGAGAGGATGAAGGTCTCGATGCCAAGATCGGCGTATTCCCGCATGCGGGCAGCCACCGTTTCCGGATCACCCACCAGCGCGGTGCCGGCGCCGCCGCGCACCAGGCCAACGCCGGCCCACAGGTTCGGCGAGACTTCCAGCTTGTCGCGGCGGCCGCCGTGCAAGGCAGCCATGCGTCGCTGTCCGACCGAATCCATCCTGGCGAACGCTGCCTGGGCGCCTGCGATCACGTCATCATCAAGATGACTGATCAATTCATCTGCGGCTTGCCAGGCGGCCTCGCTGGTTTCACGCACAATCACGTGCAGGCGGATGCCGAAGCGCACCGTGCGCCCATGTTTGGCGGCACGCGCGCGGATGTCGGCAATTTTTTCCGCAACCGCCGCTGGCGGCTCGCCCCAGGTCAGGTACACATCGACCTGTTCGGCAGCCAGTTCGTGCGCGGCTTCGGAGGAGCCGCCGAAATACAGCGGCGGATACGGTTTTTGCACCGCCGGGTACAAGGTTTTTGAACCTTTGACCTGGATATGCTTGCCATCATAGTCAAACCCTTTGCTGCCGCCCTCGCCGGCCAGCGTGGCACGCCAGACGCGCAGGAATTCCGCAGTGATTTCATAGCGCTCGGCATGGTCGGCAAACAGGCCATCGGCTTCCAGCTCGCCCTGGTCGCCGCCGGTGACGACATTGACCAGCAGACGTCCGCCCGACAGGCGATCGAAAGTGGCTGCGGTGCGCACCGCCAGGCCGGGCGTGGAGAGGCCCGGACGAATCGCCACCAGAAATTTCAGGTTTTTGGTGGCACCAATCAGGCTGGATGCGACAACCCACGGATCTTCGCAGGAGCGTCCGGTGGGGATCAGCACGCCGTCATAGCCCTGCGTGTCGGCGGCAACCGCCACCTGGCGCAGATAGTCGTAACTGACTTCGCGTGCGCCCTTGGTGGTGCCGAGATAACGGCTGTCGCCGTGGGTCGGTAAAAACCAGAATATATTCAGACTCATGACAACTCCTTACAGCTTGGCCGGCAAGACGGCATCCTTGATGGTGATTTTTTTCGGAATCAGCTTCAGATTCGAAAATACGTCGGCAATCTTTTGCTGCTCGGCCAGCACCGCTTCGCTGATCGGCTTGATGCCGTAGGTGAAGCGCGATGCAGCCAGTTCGACGACCTCCGGTTCCAGCCCAAGCTGGGGCGCCAGGATGGCGGTCACGTCCTTGAGATTCTTGCCTGCCCACTCGTCGGTTTTGGCCAGCTCTTCAATAATGATCTTGACGATCGCCGGGTTCTTTTCCGCATACGGACGCGCGGCCAGATAAAACTGGTGGTTGCTGACCAGGCCCTTGCCATCAGCCAGCACCCGTGCGCCAATCTGTTTTTCCGCAGCTGCCAGGAACGGATCCCAGATTACCCAGGCATCGACGCTGCCGCGCTCGAAAGCGGCGCGCGCATCGGCCGGTGGCAGATAGACGGTCTGAATATCCTGATAGGCGACACCGGCCTTTTCCAGCGCCTTGACCAGCAGATAATGGACGTTGGAGCCCTTGTTCAGCGCAATCTTTTTGCCCTTCAACTCGGCCACCGACTTGATCGTGGAGTTTTTCGGCAGGATGATCGCTTCGCCAGTCGGTGCCGGCGGCTCATTGGCGACGTACACCAGGTTGGCGTTGGCGGCCTGGGCGAAAATCGGCGGCGCTTCGCCAACCGTGCCGAAATCGACGCTGCCGACATTCAATCCTTCCAGCAGCTGTGGTCCGGCGGGGAATTCACGCCATTGCACCTCGATGCCCTGCTCGGCCAGCCGTTTGTCCAGCGTGCCGCGTGCCTTGAGCAGGGTCAGCGTGCCGTATTTCTGAAAGCCGATGCGCAGCACGCCCTTTTCCTGTGCAGCGGCAGTACTGGGCAAGGAAAATGCCAATGCGCCCGCGGCGGCGGCAAACATCAGACCCAGGGTGCGGCGTTTGGCGTTGCGGTTACCATGCGAGATAGTCATGCGGTTTCCTTTTTTATTTAGTCAAATTTCGGAAAAAAGTCACCCTGCCGCAGCGATCCGCGGCATGGCAATTGTGTTTAATAGACTTGGTTACGACAGGGAAAACGGGTATGGCAGCAATATCAGACGCTACATCGGACTTGCGAAAAATGGACTGGCGCGAATTCCGTCACGGCGGTTTCTTGCAAAGCCAGCAGGCTTGCCGAGAGATTGTCGATGCCTGCAGCCAGGCGCTGCACAATCGCAGAATCGATCGTCAGCCCTTGCTCGGCCGACCAGGCGACCTGGGCATCGGTAACGTAAATGCTCGGCAAGACGTGGCGGGCCGAAAGCGATGTCAGCACCGGACGCAGAGCATAGTCCAGCGCCAGCATGTGCGACTGGCTGCCGCCGGTCGCCAGCGGCAAGACCAGCTTGCCGGCCAAACCATCTTGCGGCAGCACATCCAGGAAGGCTTTCAGCAAGCCGCTGTAGGCCGCCTTGTACACCGGCGTGGCGATGACCACCGCGTCTGCAGCGGCTACCAGCGCCTGCGCCGCCTTCAGTTCGGCATTGCCGAACTCCGCATGCAGCAAGGCCTGGGCAGGCAAATCCCGTACCTGCAGCAAACCGCTGCGGTGGCCGCGCAGTGCCAGTTGTTCACCGGCGTACTGCAGCAACCGGGTGGAACGCGATGGCGCCGACGGGCTACCTGCGATCAAGATGATATTCATTTCAATTCCAGATTTCGCATCAGGGCCAGTAATTACTTCTTGCCCGGTTGGTAAATCTGATCGAAGGAACCGCCATCGCCGAAATGGGTGGGTTGTGCCTTGGCCCAGCCGCCGAACACTTCATCGATGGTGAACAGTTTCACTTTCGGGAATTGCGACGCATACTTTTTCGCAATCTTCTCGGAAATCGGACGGTAGTAATTCTGCGCGGCGATTTCCTGGCCCTCGTCGGAATACAGATATTGCAGGTAGGCTTCCGCGACCTTGCGGGTGCCGCGCTTGTCGACATTTTTATCAACCACGGTGACCGGCGGCTCGGCCAGGATGCTCAAGGGCGGCGCGACGATATCGAACTTGTCCGGGCCGAGTTCCTTGATCGCCAGGATGGCTTCGTTTTCCCAGGCCAGCAGGACATCGCCGATGCCGCGCTCGACAAAAGTGGTAGTCGACCCACGCGCACCCGAGTCGAGTACCGGCACGTTCCTGAACAACTTGGCGACGAATTCCTTGGCGCTTGCTTCAGTGCCGCCCGGCTGTTTCAAGGCATACGCCCAGGCTGCCAGGTAATTCCAGCGTGCACCGCCGGAAGTCTTGGGGTTCGGAGTAATCACGGCCACGCCAAGTTTGACCAGATCGCTCCAGTCCTTGATGCCTTTTGGATTGCCCTTGCGGACCAGGAACACGATGGTCGAGGTGTAAGGCGAGCTGTTGTGCTGCAGGCGCTTTTGCCAATCCTTGACGATATAGCCTTTTTCGGCGATGGCATCGATATCGTAGGCCAGCGCCAGGGTGACGACATCGGCCTCGATGCCGTCAATCACCGAACGCGCCTGCTTGCCGGAGCCGCCGTGCGATTGCTTGATCTTGACGTCATCGCCGGTCTTGGCTTTCCATTGCTTGGCAAAAGCGGCATTGAATTCCTGGTACAGCTCGCGCGTCGGGTCGTATGACACGTTCAACAACGATACTTCTGCAGCATGCACAGTCGGCACGGCGAGCGCAAGAGCAGTTCCAATCTGGAGTAATTTTTTGAGCAGCATTTTTTTCCTTAACAGCATATGGGTTGCGGGAAATTGAAGATTAAACTGATGCCAATTCAAAAAGAACGAATACTTTCGCGGTTTCTTATGCGTTTTGCGCATATAGGAACTTATTTATACGGCGAACTGTAGGTTCTTGAATTCGTGCACCACTGCCTGACGCAAGACAGGCCCGAATTCCCGTGCATCGGTAGCAAAGTAATCTGGTCGGCCATCGGTCAACAAGGCCAGGGCTTCTCTTTCAAGCAATGCCAGTTCGGGACTGCGGCGGTCGCGCTGGCGCGGAATATCCACTCTGACTTCACCGCTCAGGCGCCCCGGATGGCTCGTCAACGCAATGACCCGGTCACTCAGGTAAATTGCTTCCGTAATGTCATGGGTAATCAACAGCAAGGTCGTACCGTGATTGGCCGCTACGCTCAGCAATAAGTCTTGCAGACGCATGCGGGTGAAGGCATCAACGGCACTGAAGGGTTCATCCAGCAACAGCAAGGCCGGCTGGGTAAACAAGCCGCGGGCAATTGCCACACGCTGCGCCATGCCACCGGACAGTTGCTTGGGATAGGCATTGGCAAAGTCTGCCAGGCCCACCTCGGACAGCAGTTCCTTCACCTTGGGATGGGCGCCGCCCTTGCGTCCGAGGTCGAAGCCGACATTCTCGGCAACTGTCAGCCAAGGCAACAGGCGCGGCTCCTGAAATACCAGCCCGACGTCGCGCGAATGCAGAACGGGAGCGTGGCCGTTGACAACGACCTTGCCGCGAAAATCCCTGTCGAGCCCGGAAATAATGCGCAATAAGGTACTTTTCCCGCAGCCGCTCGGACCCACCAGGCTGACGATTTCGCCACGATGAACCTGGAAATCGACATCGAGCATCACGGTCTTGGCCGCAAAACTCTTTTCGCGGACGGCGACGTCCACCAACTGCTGAGGCATTTCCGGCTCCCTATTTTTTAACGTCACGCCTGGCGGGTTTCATAGACATCGCGCCAGGCAAGCAGGCGTTCCTCCAGCTTGACCAGGATGCTGTCGCTCACTTTCCCAAGCAAAGCCAGCACCACGATGGCGACGATCACCAGGTCGGCCCGTCCCAATTCGCGGCCATCCGTCATCAGGTAACCCAGCCCCTTGGTCGCGGCAATCAATTCAGCGGCCACCAGGAACATCCACGCCAGCGACAGCCCGGTGCGAAAGCCGATGAAAAGATTGGGCAATGCGGCAGGCAGGAATATCCTTGCGATCAGGCGGATGCCGCTCAGGCCATACACCTCGCCAAACTCGACCAGTTTGCGATCGACATTGCGGATACCGGACACGAGGTTCACGTACACCGGAAAAAAGGCGCCGATGGCGATCATGGTGATCTTTGGGGTTTCATCGATACCGAACCACAGCAGCAGCAGGGGTACCCAAGCCAGCGAAGGAATGGCGCGCAACGCCTGGAAACTTGGATCGATCAGTGCCGCAATGCGCGGCGACAAGCCAACCGCAGCCGCGGCAGGAATCGCCAGCGCGGCACCAATCAGAAACCCGACGAGCACGCGCAGCGAACTGACGCCGACATGCTGGAAAATCGCGCCGTTGGCAAGCAGATCCGACAGCGTCGAGGCGAGCTCCGTCGGCGGCGGCAACAGGTTGGCCGCAATTAAGCCACCCCTGACCGCTGCTTCCCAGACCAGCAACAGCAGCAGCGGCACCAGCCAGCCCTGGCCATGACGCACCAGCCACGTCCCGAATCCCGTTTCCGAGGGTGGATTGCCGACGGCGGCCGCTTCCGTTTTGATCACTGGTACGCTACTCATCGCTGCCAACCGATCACTTGATGACTGCTTTGGCAAACGACGGATCGACCAGATCGTCAATCACCTTGTTAAGGTCGGTGCCTTTTTTTACCAATTCTTCCTCGAGCAGGATCGACGCGGCATTCTTGAAGGCGGCGATATGCTCAGGACCCGGCTTCGGGCTATTGAAGTTATTGCGGGTCAGCTGCAGTTTTGCCACAGGCAGCGACAGCTTGGCCTCTTCGGACAAGAGCTTGGCGGCCTCTTCCGGATTGGCCAGCACCCACAGACGCGCCTTTTCATAGAGCTTGATCACGCGCTTGACCGTATCCGGATACTGGCGGGCGAAAGTCTCGCTGGTGTTCAGGAAACCATAAGTGTTGAAGCCGACATTACGGTACAGCAGACGCGACTCTTTTTCCACTTCGGATGTGGCCATCAGTGGGTCGAGACCAGCCCAGGCATCCACCCTGCCCTGCTCAAGTGCGGCGCGGCCATCGGCATGCTGCAAGCTGACGTGCTCGATATCGCTTTTCTTCAAGCCGGACTGATGCAGTGTGCGCAACAGGAACAGGAAAGGATCGGTGCCTTTGGTAGCGGCAACTTTCTTGCCCTGCAAATCCTTGATTGACTTGATCGGGGAATCCTTCGGCACGACCAGCGCAGTCCATTCCGGCTGCGAATAAACGTAAACACCCTTGATTGCATTGCCGTTGGCCTTGCTGAGAACGGCGGCCAGTCCGGCGGTCGAACCGAAATCGACGCTGCCGCTATTCAGGTATTCGAGGGCGCGGTTGCTGCCCGCGCTTAGCACCCACTTGACCGGCACGCCATCCGCCTGGAATTCCTGCTCGGCCCAGCCGAACTTTTTCAGCACCAGGCTGGTCGGTGAATAATAGGCGTAGTCCAACCGCAGCTCTTTTGGCTGGTCGGCGGCAAGCGCATTTGCCGACAGCGATGCCGCCAGCGCCACGCCGGACACACTCGCCAATGCCATGCGCAGGAATCTGGCCAGGAATTTATTGTTTTTCGTCATCATGCTCTCTCAAATAAAGTAAACGTCAGGGATTTTTCCAGGCACTTCTTTACGTTAAAAATAGAAAATCATTCTTCATCGCTTCCCTTATGCAACGGGAACATCAGCGCCGCAAAAACGACCGCGATGGCGCCAATGGCAGTAAACAAATCGATCAACTCCATGGCTGGCATCCTCCTTCCAGACGCGTGATTAGCGAGCCGGCCTCCAGATCGGCACATCGGCCGCATTGACCTGCTTTGGCAGCAAGCCTTCCGCGAAAAAGGCGTTTGCAATGCTTTGCTGCTCGCGCAAGGCGTCGGCGACGACTGACCGGACTTCATAGCTCCTGCGGCCGTTCGCAGTTTCAATGGTTTGCGCATCCAGCCCCCATACAGGTGCCAGCAAGGCTGCCGCATCCTTGGGGTTTTGTTTCACCCAGCGGCCGGTTTTCTGCAGTTCATCAAACACGGTCTTGATGATTTCAGGGCGTGCTTCGACAAAAGTTGCCGATGCCAGGTAGTAGCGCTGGTAGTCGGCAACATTCGTGCCATCGGCCAGGATGCGCACCGGCGACTGGCGCTGGACGCCTGCAAGGAACGGGTCCCAGGCAACCCAGGCATCGACGCTGCCGCGCTCGAATGCGGCACGACCATCAGCGGGCGACAGGTACGCCGGCTGGATATCCTTGAATTTAAGCCCGGCCTTTTCGAGCAGGGCAATCAAGAGATAATGGCTCCCAGCGGCCTTGGTCACTGCAATCTTTTTCCCCTTGAGTTCGGCAACCGACTTGATCGGCGAGTCCGCGCGCACCAGGATGGCCTGCGCCGAAGGCGAAGGCGCCTCCTGCGCCACATAAGCCAGTTTTGCCCCAGCCGCTTGTGCAAACACCGGAACGGTATCGGCGACATCGGCACTCAAATCAACGCCGCCGACATTCAGCGCTTCCAGCAGAGGCAAGCCGCTGGAAAATTCATGCCAGCTGATTTTCACGCCCTGCGGCGCCAGCAATTGCTCCAGGGTGCCACGCGTCTTTATAATGGTGAGCAAGGTTGAGGATTTCTGATAGCCAATACGCACTGTCTCGGAAGTTTTTTGCGCATGGGCCGGCAAGGTGGCGGCCAGAGGTAGTACAGCGGCCAGGAGCAGGAACGCCCGGCGAACAGGCTTGGTGAGTAAAATAGGCATGCTTGATCCGCAATCGATTAAAAGCTGCATTGTAGGGAGCGCATTCCATCAATCAAACGAATGATTTCGCAGATCAATATCGGTTTTTTGGACGATGCGCATCCCAACCAAACTTCGCATATCGATATGCGTTTTACTTCGTTATGCGGGACGCGGACGGAATCTAAAATACATTGCCGCCATCAAGCTTTAACATGGCAGTTTTCTCAATAAAAGGACCCTGATTCATGAGCATGCAATACCGACATCTCGGAAATACCGACATCAAGGTCAGCAACATCGCACTGGGCACCATGACATGGGGTCAGCAGAATTCAGAGGCCGAAGCGCATGCCCAGCTTGATCACGCTGTCGACTTTGGCGTGAACCTCATCGATACCGCAGAAATGTATCCGGTGCCGCCGCGACCGGAGACCCAGGGCAGGAGCGAACAATATCTTGGCAGCTGGCTGAAGAAATCCGGCAAGCGCGACCGGGTGCTGATCGCCACCAAAGCCACAGGCCCGGCACGCATGCCCCACAATCCACGCCACATACGCGGAGGCAACAACCATTTTGATCGCGCAGGCCTGACAACTGCCTTGAATGAAAGCCTTGCGCGCCTGCAGACCGACTATATCGACCTGTATCAACTGCATTGGCCGGATCGCAGCCTGAATATTTTCGGCAAGCTGAATTACACGCATACAGCTCAGGAAGAGAGTATTTCGATCGAAGAAACCCTGGACGTCCTTGCCAGCTTCGTCAAATCGGGCAAAGTACGCTACATCGGCGTATCGAACGAATCGCCTTGGGGAGTAGCACAATTTTTGCGTGCAGCAGAAAAACTGAACTTGCCACGTATCGTGTCAATCCAGAATCCCTACAATCTGCTTAATCGCACATTTGAAATCGGCCTGGCGGAATTTGCTTTCCGCGAGCAGGTTGGCTTGCTGGCTTATTCACCGCTGGCGTTTGGTGTACTGTCGGGAAAGTACCTGCACGGCGTACGACCTGAAGGCGCACGCCTGACACTCTTCGAGCGTTTTTCCCGCTATAGCAATGCGCAAGCGCAGCAAGCAGTACAACAGTATGTCGGATTGGCGCGCCGGCATGGACTTGATCCGACACATATGGCGCTTGCTTACGTCAATTCCCGTCCATTTTTGACCAGCAACATTATTGGCGCGACGGACCTTATCCAACTGCAGTCCAATTTGCGCAGCATGCATTTGACACTCAATGCAGGCATCCTCGAAGAGATCGAAGCAATTCATACCCAACATCCCAACCCGGCGCCATGATCAACAAGGCGTCTGCTCGCACTGCGGCTAGCGGCACGATCCGATGCGACAGCGCATATGCTTATGCGATCAAATTCGATTACAGGCCGCGACTGCCACGCTATAGTGGTTACGTCTCTTCCAAATAACTCCGGTGATTTGGTTTATCCGCCGCCAGCAATGGCGGCGTTTTTTTGCCCGAAGCACGAAAAAAAATGGCGCCGCAGGCATTTAGCCTGCGGCGCCATTACGTGGCGCTACGACGAAAACAACACGCCGTAGCCCGGCAGCACGCTTACATCTTCACGGTGTCGGCCACTTCCCTGAAATCTTCGATCTGGTCGAAGTTCATGTACTTGTAGATCTTGTCGCCGTCGGCGTTGAGCACGCCCATGTCGGCCATGTACTCGTCCTTCGTCGGGATCTTGCCCAGGCGCGAGCAGATCGCCGCCAGTTCCGCCGAGCCGAGGTACACGTTCGTGTTCTTGCCCAGGCGGTTCGGGAAGTTACGGGTCGAGGTCGACATGACCGTCGCGCCTTCGCGCACCTGTGCCTGGTTGCCCATGCACAGCGAGCAGCCCGGCATTTCGGTACGGGCACCGGCTGTGCCGAAGACGCCGTAGTGTCCCTCCTCGGTCAGCTGCTTCTGGTCCATCTTGGTCGGCGGGGCCACCCACAGCTTGACCGGGATGTCGCGCTTACCTTCCAGCAGCTTCGACGCGGCACGGAAGTGACCGATGTTGGTCATGCACGAGCCGATGAACACTTCGTCGATCTTGGCGCCGGCCACGTCAGACAGCGTCTTCACATCGTCCGGATCATTCGGGCAGGCCACGATCGGCTCGTGGATGTCGGCCAGGTCGATCTCGATGACGGCGGCGTACTCGGCGTCGGCATCCGGCGCCAGCAGTTGCGGGTCTGCCAGCCACTGCTCCATCGCCTTGATGCGGCGCTGCAGGCTGCGCGGGTCCTGGTAGCCCTGGGCGATCATCCATTTCATCAGCGTGATGTTGCTGTTGAGGTATTCGATGATCGGTTCCTTGTTCAGGTGGACCGTGCAACCGGCGGCCGAGCGCTCGGCGGACGCATCCGACAATTCGAACGCTTGCTCGACCTTCAGCTCGGGCAGGCCTTCGATTTCGAGAATACGGCCCGAGAAGATGTTCTTCTTGCCTTGCTTGGCAACCGTCAGCATGCCTTGCTTGATGGCGTACAGCGGAATCGCGTTGACCAGGTCACGCAGGGTCACGCCCGGCTGCATCTTGCCCTTGAAACGGATCAGCACCGATTCCGGCATGTCCAGCGGCATCGTGCCGGTGGCGGCCGCAAAGGCCACCAGGCCCGAACCGGCCGGGAAGCTGATGCCGATCGGGAAGCGGGTGTGCGAGTCGCCGCCGGTGCCCACGGTGTCGGGCAGCAGCAAGCGGTTCAGCCACGAGTGGATCACGCCGTCGCCCGGGCGCAGCGCGATGCCGCCACGGTTGCTGATGAAGTTCGGCAGGGTCTGGTGGGTCTTCACGTCCACCGGCTTCGGATAGGCGGCGGTGTGGCAGAACGACTGCATGACGAGGTCGGCCGAGAAACCCAGGCACGCCAGGTCCTTCAGTTCGTCGCGGGTCATGGGGCCGGTGGTGTCCTGCGAGCCGACCGAAGTCATCTTCGGTTCGCAGTACGTGCCCGGGCGGACGCCCTGGCCTTCCGGCAGGCCGCAGGCGCGGCCGACCATCTTCTGGGCCAGCGAGAAGCCCTTGCCGCTGTCGGCCGGCTGATGCGGCAGGCGGAACAGGGTCGACGGCGCCAGGCCCAGGGCTTCACGCGCCTTGGTGGTCAGTCCACGGCCGATGATCAGGGGAATGCGGCCGCCGGCGCGCACTTCATCGAACAGCACGTCGGACTTGACCTGAAACTCGGCAATCACTTCGCCGTTCTTCAGGGCCTTGCCGTCGTATGGGCGCAGTTCGACCACGTCGCCCATTTCCATCTTCGACACGTCGAGTTCGATCGGCAGGGCGCCGGCGTCTTCCATCGTGTTGTAGAAAATCGGGGCGATCTTGCTGCCCAGGCACACGCCGCCGAAGCGCTTGTTCGGGACGAAGGGGATGTCTTCACCCGTGAACCACAGCACCGAGTTGGTGGCCGACTTGCGCGAGGAGCCGGTGCCGACCACGTCGCCCACGTAAGCGACCAGGTGGCCCTTTTCCTTCAGCGATTCGATGAACTTGACCGGGCCACGCTTGCCGTCCTCTTCCGGGGTGATACCGGGACGGGCGTTCTTCAGCATCGCCAGCGCGTGCAGCGGAATGTCCGGACGGGTGGTAGCGTCCGGGGCCGGCGACAGGTCGTCGGTGTTGGTTTCGCCGGTCACCTTGAAGACGGTGATGGTCAGGCTTTGCGGCACTTCCGGACGGCTGGTGAACCATTCGGCGTCGGCCCAGCTTTGCAGCACGGCACGGGCGTTGGCGTTGCCCTTGTCGGCCAGTTCCTTGACGTCGTGGAACTGGTCGAACATCAGGAGGGTTTTCTTCAGCGCGTCGGCGGCCACGGCGGCCACTTCGGCATCGGACAACAGCTCGATCAGCGGCTGGATGTTGTAACCGCCCAGCATCGTGCCGAGCAGTTCGGTGGCGCGGGCGCGCGAGATCAGCGCGCAGGCGGTCTGGCCTTTGGCCACGGCGGCCAGGAAGCCGGCCTTCACGCGGGCGGCTTCGTCCACGCCGGCGGGCACGCGGTGGGTGATCAGGTCGAGCAGGGTCTGCTCTTCGCCGGCGGGCGGATTCGTCAGCAATTCCACCAGCTCGGCAGTCTGCTGAGCCGTCAGCGGCAGGGGAGGAATACCGAGCGCGGCGCGTTCGGCCACGTGAGCACGAAAGTTTTCAAGCATGGGGGACCTTCTGGTATGGCGTTTCTGGGAGAGGGCTTTTTGGGCACTCCGGGGCTGTTCCGGGCACTACTTGGGTCGGGATTTTATTCTTAATACCCTGCAACGTCAAATGTCTTATGTCTTATATAAGAGTTAAAAAGGAGACATTGGGAATCATGGTTATAAGGGGTGATCGTACTTTTAGTGCGGAATGCGGCGGTTTAACTGGGCGCCTTGTCGCTTTAGTACGTACACCTGCGCCTCGTCTCACATGCACTGGACAGGAGCAGTATGCAGCGAAAGGGGACGCCGGCGGTTTGCTGTATCATCCCTTTCCTGAAAACGAAAGCCGCGCATGCTCATCATCACCATTAAACAGGGTAAGGAAAAAGGCCTGCTTTCCGGCGACCCGTGGATTTACGTCTCCGCCATCGAAAAGGTCGACGGCAAGCCGCAGGAGCGCAACAAACCGGGCGCCACGGCGATCGTGCAGTCGTCGTCTCACCAGTTCCTGGCCCGCGCGGCCTATAACGCCAAATCGCAAATCGCCGCCCGCGTCTGGACGTTGCGCGAGGACGAGCCGGTTGACCACGCGATGATAAAGCGGCGCGTACAGGCCGGCGTGCTTCTCCGCGCCGATGCGCTGCGCAGCGCCGATCCGCAGGCGCTGGTCCAGCTGGTCGATGGCGAAAAGGACGGCTTGCCGGGTTTACTGGTGCACAGCTATGGCGGCATCGCAGGCTATCTGGTTTGCCAGTTCAATGCCGGTGGCGTCGACCTGTGGAAGGTGCCTGTAGTGCAGGCGCTCCTTAATGCCACGGGCTGCCGCAACGTTTACGAACGCTGCGATCCACTGTTGCGCAGGGGCGAAGGACTGTCCGTTACGCCGCGCGCGCTGGCAGGCGACGAACCGCCCCAGCGGCTGATGGTGCGCGAGGGCACCCGTCTGGTACCGATGGATATTCGCACCGGCTTCACCTACCCGCGCTGAGAGGCGCGCCGAAAGGAAAATTCCTGGAACAACGCTCCAAGGCATGTCGGATTTGTATGCTAAAGATCTACCCAGGACTTGGATGGCTGCTGTTGGCCGAAAGCGGAAATTCAGGTATGTATGTTTTCGGCCACCAGCGGACGTTCGACTGTAGCCACTCAACCCTTCCCAGCAAGTTTTTTAAATGAGGCTGAAATGTGGTGTGGCGGGTCGTTCGCGACCTTCGATAGTGCTTCGGCTGCATGTCACGCCCTCACCGTGGGAAGCCTATGTTCCTGAACTTCATATCGACCACTGAAGGTCTCGGACTTCCACTAGCAAGGATGACCAACCCGAGTGCTTCAATAGTCTTGCTTTGACGCCTTTTTTGCCTGCCAAAGCCTTGGCGTTCCGTCATCGACTTTTAATCCGACAAGGACGGATTTGACTCCGCTTGAAGGGTCGTAGTCCCGCGACGATCGGTACTTCCAAAGCGTTATCTTGAAAACAAGTCGCTTGCTGACGGTGGACAATGTCGCAGCAAGCCAATCGGGCGAAGCCCATAAAATCTCACCATCCTCATGACGGCGATGCCGCCTGTTATCGGGATCGGGTGTCCAGCTGCCCCAAACCTGGCTTCTCAAAGCGAGACTTCCATCAGCCGTATGCCAATCACCGCTGTTTGGCTCATTCACCAACTCCAGACTCTTCGTGAGGTCGATTCCAAGACGCGGTCTCCCACCCGGTCCCTCCGCGGCGATTTCGTCGCCCACGTCTATACCCAGACTGTGGGTCTCGGGTGCCCACACAAACGGAGCGAAAGGGCTCTTCGGACGGTGGTGGTGGTTGTAATACCCCTCGTCCCAAAACTCCGGCAGCCAAAGGTCATGGCTGGGTTGCTTGGCGAATGCCATGCACCGACCTATGGCGCCATTTCGCTCCGTCAGCGCCGACGTGATGCTTACTGTCACGCCATCAGGCGATGACCAGCTTCCATATAGTGGAAACAGCGCATCGGTGGCGGTGTCCACGAAGCCCAATTTCCGCAGCACTGTTTCTTGATCCTGCAGCATTTCCTGCTGGCCGATCCTTTCACCTAACAGATTTTCTTTCGCCTGCTGAGGAACAGGATCCTTCCGGTCAGACAGCCACGAACCGTCATCGAATGTGACGTCGTAGCGATCGCGCCACTCCATCCAAGGTGAGCCGCCTCCAGTTTCATAGCTCCGAACGACCACCGGCAGAGCCTTGGAAAGGCTGGTGGTAGCGTTAAGCAACGCGTGTCTTTGAATATGCTCCCGGTAGGACTCATATCGATCGCCTCGGTCCCACTGATACCGCTCGCTGCCGGGAAAAAAATCCATCGAGGTGGCCTCCGGCCATCGGCGCGTAATCTCAGCCGTGATTGCATCTTCGACCGTTGCCTGTTCGACATTAAAGAGCCAAGCGAGGGTGCTGATCTCGTGTTTTGTAAATTCGTAGTCGAAGCGAAAGCCCGATGTCGATTTCGTGGCACTCGGGTAGACGTCGCTGGTGACAATGCCGCATGGCGGCTGGTCGATCTGATCGAGCAACGCCTCCAAATCCGCGTCGTGCTCTCCTTCGCTATTGATATGGCTTAGACACCTGGCGATGTGGACTTTGTCTATGACGTGAAGGTCGCTTCGTTGAGCGAGAGCCAGCAGCTTGGGTTGAAGAGACCTCATTGTTTGTCCGTGGTGCAAAGCGGCCCGCGCCAGACCCATCAGCAACCACTGCTGGGAATTTTGGAACGAAAGCTTTCGATCCGTCGATGCCAGGGCCGCGACTTCTCTTTGGTCGAAGCGATCAAGTAATAGGTTGAGTTCGTCGTTGAGCCCGAACTCGAAAAGTGTGTTCAGACCCCTCGCGACCGTCCAGCGGACATAGGCATCATCCTCGCCAAGGAGGTGCCAAACGACGTCGGCGAAGAACTCCAGTTCGCCCCCCCCTATTGCTTGCTCAGGGCGAAATGGTCCCTCTCCGATCTCGTCGGCGATACGAGATGCCGGCCCGGACAGCAGTAATTCCAGCGCGTCGAGACCGGCTTGGCCCGATGTTACGTCGCATAGGGCAGTGGCCAACTGCAGCCACTCATCACCGTCGAGCTCGACCTCATCCGCGGCGACCTTGCGGAGGACGAGCTGCAACACATAGCGCTTGTCATTGCACAAATCCGACAGCTGGCGGATGCCGCGCGCGGTGTTGGAGAACTGACCATCGAATAGCTCGGCACTCTTGCACTCGAACAGTCGTTCAACCAGCGTTTTTGCATTGGAAACAAGGTGCGTGGATGAGCCGCTCCAGGCGGCGAAACACTCGGCGAGTATGTCCAGCGACTGAGTAAGATTCAGCTCGACCGCGTCGCAGACCGCGAACAATAAGGCCAAACGCTTAGGGTACGGGCACGAGGCACGCAAACCAACGATGAAGCGCTGCCGGGAAGCGTAGTCAAGTTTGTCGTCCGCCTGGATGTTCTTCAGAGCCTTGTCGATCGAACTTGCAGAGGACGGATCGCAGTCCGAGACCAACGTCGCGATGAGGCTGTCAACCTCCTCCTTGCTTGGCTTTGGGGTTTGAATGGTCAGGAAATCCGGCGGCGAGTTATTGCGACTATTAAACTCATCCTGCTTGCGCTTCGCCTCTGCCCAGCGCCGTTCGATCGCCTCTCGCTCTTCGGTGGTGATTGCGTTTGGATACTGATTGCCCGTTTCCAGGAGTCCTTCCCAAAGCGAGGGCCAAGCACCGAACGGGTGCTCAGCGCGCAGTTTTGCGACGACCGCCAGAAAGATCCGCCTCTGATCCGCCGGCCTGGACAGTTTCAGCAGGTCTGCGACCCCATCTCCGGAACGCCAGTCCCACCAGCCGTGATCTTCACAGATCGTAAGGACAAAGGCAGCACGGCGTGGATCGAGATTTCCGTTCTTGGCCAGAAAGCATGCAAGCTGCGGCAATCCGTAAGACAGGTCCGCCACGTCCTGGTCGTGCCAGCGCACGAGCTTGGCTATCGCCGGGAAACCTATGGACTTGGCTGCGGCACGCCCGAACAACGTCCATCCGAACTTGCTTGGCTCGTTCCGCACAATGGTCTGGCAAAGGTTCATTAGCCGCTGGGCCAGTTCGGGCTTTAGGAAGCCGCCTTGCTGGACGCTCGCAAAATGAAGCAGTGAGTAGATCTGCTCATAGCTCTCTCCGCCCATCTGGTCCAACTGGGCCAGACCTTGTTGGTAGTATTCACGGGCCTCATCGACGCTCATGGGCACAAGAGAAGCAGCGAGTTCCGCGTAGGAATCGCCGCGCTGTCCAATGTTGTCATCCTGGCGGATTTGTTCCGTGACGTGCTGCGCGAATTCACCTGCAAGCTCATGGAGGGCCGACCGTTGAGTAAGCTGACCCAACACGTCGATCTTCTGCTGGACGGAGAACCGTCCGGAGGAAATCAAACTGATCAATGTCTTGGTTTGGTCGGCCGATATCGTAGGCGCATGGTTCAGCAGGATGCGGACACAGCCGAGCCCAACGGTTCGGACAAGCAAATCAGCTGCGCTTTCAGCCCTCCAGTGCCCGCCCTCGCGCACTTGCTTGCCCCACCCATCTAGGATGTCGTTGACGCTCGCACTCGTGAGTCCTTTGCCCGAAAGGACGGCGTCCTCGATCGGTCGCGTCAACACGAGTGCACGCTCAATTCCTTCGCTGATTTCCTCACGTTCCCGGTCGCTAAACCTCGCCCTGACCTGGTTCTTGCCGCCCTTCTTGCTGGGACCAGCGGGTACAGGTTCGCGCAGCTCCTTCAGAAACGCCACCAGCTCCGTCTTGGTCGAGACAGCTTTTGCCCGTCTGGTAACCTTCAGTTCGTTCGGAAGCAGGTCACGATAGCTGACGGGCCTTCCAACGGACCAAGCGCGAACACAGGCGCAGAGGATTGGGGACCAAGCTCTCGAGTTACCGTAACGCTCGCCGTAGTCGTAAGCCGACGGGCGAGTAAGCGGCGCATGGCGGATGATCGCTGCGGTTGCGGCTCGCGAGCTGTAGAAGAGCGATGTCAAAGCTGCCTGCACAATGTCGCCGCTGTTCCCTTGCTCGTGTTCAATTGAGAAGCCCTCATCCTCGTCATCGTCGGCGGACGCGGGTGTTCCAATCGCCTTCGCAAGCGCCTTCACCTGCTGCCTACTGAGATAGCGGGGGCGCGAGAGTAGCCGCAGTTTGAGCGCCTGCGACGTGCATTGGTCGCTTGCGGCAAACGACACAAAATCCGCGAGTACCGTCGTGCCGTTTGCCCGGTCGAACAGCGCTAGCAGCTGCAGGAGTTCGTCGCTCGCGGACAGCGAGAAACGATCATTCCAGCGCGCGAGGTTGCGATCGGCAATGCCAAACTCGCCTTCGGCGACATGCTGGAATAGCACCGCTGCGTAGTCCTCGACCCCTGGACCGGCGCGGTCGCGAAGTCTCTCGTCACGCGGCTGCTCGGTATGCCAGTTAATCCACCGAACTGTGCTCTCGCACTGAATTTGCGCTTCTTCGGTATTATTTGCAAAGCGATGCGCGACCGTCAACCGTGCACTTCTGGCACCACGCCATCCCGAGCGATCCGAGAAAAGGCGGCGATAGGAGTCAGCATCACCGAGTACAATCGCGAGAGCAGGCGAGCTGCGAATGAATTCGTCGCCTCGCATGTTGGCCGTTGCGGCTTGGGCCAGCCGCATGCTGAGGCCAAGCACCCGGTCAAAGTCATCTTCTGCCACCGCCAATCGAAAGGCCGCACGAAGGCGTGCGAGCGTTAGCCGACGGCGGCCGAACTCCGACTGCACCGTTGTTGGGAAGCTGGTTGAATCGGCGAGCGCGAATGCTCGGTCACTATCTTTGATGACAACCAGAAAGTGCGGCAGCGCTTCAGCTGCATATGCCGATGTCGCCTGCGAAGAGATAAGGCGGTCGGCAATAGTTCTTTGAGCCTCCGGCCGCTCGGAAAATGTCTCCCGAACATATGTTTCCGTAGGTTCGTCTCTGAAAATCGCACCGTGCGAGGTGATCTCGAGCATTGGAGCCAAATCCGATGCGGCGGTATTCACCTGAGCCGCAGACCACCCAAGTGCGTTTGCAAGTTCCTCGAGCGGAATCGGTGGAGGCAGGAGGGACAGCGCGACAAAGAACTCGGTTACCTCTGAATCCCGCCATCCTTCAACATGAAGATCCGAGACAATCTTGGTGCAACGTTGGGCGATAATTTCGGGGACAGTGATTGGGGCGGCCGAAGTTTTGCCGAGGACATTCGTGTCCCAGGTCTGAACAAGGTAGTCGAGGACACGCGCGTTCCGGCCAGAGCGTGCCAAGGCGGTTGCTATCTCCACACCGGAAGCACTTGGCTTGCGATCTTTCAGAAATTTGCGGGCCTCCGGATCGGTAAATGGTCCTAGCTCGACATCTTTCACTGCGGTGCGGCCAATGACCTTCTTTTTGCGGTGCGTGCGCGCCGTAAGTAGCAACTTCACTCCGTCGATAGAGTCTTCGTCGATGGTTGAGAGAAGGAGTTTCGGAAATGCTTCTTCGTGGCGGCACTCGGCTTCGAGCTGGGCGTTATCCGCAGCATCGACGATAATAAGCAAACCGAGCTTTTTCGATTGAGTTCTGATCGCCGTCGCAGCTTGAGCAAGTCGTCTGCGCGCCGCCTTGATGATTTTGCGACTGTCATCGCCGCCTGGTAGCATCAGATCACATAGTGTCCGTGAGGCTAGTTCATTGACGATCTGCACCAGCCCGATTCTGGGGAGGTGCCGGGAATGATTGTCTGAGCGGTAGGAACCACCACCAAAGCAGTCAAAAACGACGACTTCAAATTCGTTCGCCATCTTTGAAGCGAGGCTTTGGACAAACACGGTTTTGCCCACTCCGCCCTCCGCGTGGACGAAGACGGGCAGCTCTGACGCCTTGATTAGATCGCCGACCGTCGAAAGTTCAGCTCGCTCAACGACGGCACCCACGTCGATGAAGCGGGTGTCGGCCGGAAAAAGGTCCTCTGGCTCGCAATCGAGCGCATCCAAGACATCTTCGCGGCGAATCAGGTTTTTGCCCTGGCCGCTTGGTCCGGCCTTCTTAAGGACGAGGTCCTGGAGCCCGTGAAGCCGAAGCCTGGCCTCTGAATCGGCGCCGGCCGACCAGTCGGTGAGTGTTCGCCTGAGCGCGTTGTCTTGACCCGCAAGGCTCTTCTCTCCGGCTCGAAAAACTATTCTCGAGAAGAGACGACTTGCGTCAGATAGACCACGCTCGGAGCACCACTTCCTGAGGTTGCGAGCCTGGGTGGCTGCGCCGGGGGCTGAAGGCGACGTTCCCTCGATCAGGGACATTATCGCGTCCCAGAGACTTTCCGTGAATTCTGAGTTCGTGACGAAGATGAACGATGCCTTTTTGTCGGCGTCGGCTGCCGAAAACTCCTTCTCGTAGCCGAGGATCGTGTCGGAGAACTTCTCGATCGTCTTTTTCAGATAAGACGCTGTGACAGCCTCTTCGCGAAGCTTGTATTTGAACTGAACGGTCTCGAGCCGCTCGCAAGTCTGAAAATTGTCTCCGCGGCCATAATAGAGGACAAGGTCAGCTACTTCTTCGGCCCGCGCTCCGGGGCTCGCAGTCTCGGTCGAGGAGATCCCCTCTACGGCGATCGCAAATAGATCGTCACTAGGAAAGACCAGTTGCAATGCCCGCCTGGCAGCCCATCTCTCGTGGAAGGTGTGGCCTGCGCGAGATGCGCGGACGGTATCGATGTCTGTGTCAATATTCAGCATTATTGTTATTGCGCCTTTCACCCCAACAGCGCTCAGTTATTGGATTTCACCATTCTTTTGCCAGTCAAGGGTGACTGTACCACCAGCGCGCCATTCACCCACAGGCTCCAACGGTGTAACGAGTCTGCGCAAAGAAACTTTCAGTCTGAAGCCGGAAGCGCACCTGCATTCTAGCGGGGTAACACGGCCACTTTCCCCGCTGGTCGGGCCTAGTCAGGGGGAGTCCTCTGACACCCAAACCTCTCATTTCGGGTCCGCTTTGAGTCTTGCAGACATTCTAGACAAACATGATTGGCAACGTACCCATACGTAAAATCCACAAAGGCAAGCCCCTCCAGACTTTATCGTTGAATGCCACCGCCGCCATCATTGAGATGACAAGCCGCCCAATGTCCCGGCGCCACTTCCCGCAATTCCGGCGCCTCCTGCCGGCAGCGCGGCATTGCATGCGGACAACGCGGATGAAAATGGCAGCCCGAAGGCGGCCCCAGCGACGACGGCACCTCGCCGGAAATCGGAATATGCCGCTTTGCCGTCACTTCCAGCGTCGGCATCGACGCCAGCAGCGTCACGGTGTAAGGATGATTTGCCCGCGCGAACAGTTCTTCCGTCGGTGCGACCTCCACTATCCGCCCCAGATACAAGACCGCGACACGGTCGGCGACATGCCGCACCACGCCGAGGTCGTGGCTGATGAACAGGTAGCTCAACCCCAGTTCGGCGCGCAGCTGCATGAAAAGATTGAGCACCTGTGCCTGGATCGACACGTCGAGCGCGGCCACCGCCTCGTCGCACACCAGGAATTGCGGCCGCACCGCCAGCGCGCGGGCAATGCCGATGCGCGCCCGCTGTCCACCGGAAAACTGGTGCGGATAGCGTTGCAGCATCGCGGCATCCAGCCCCACCCGCTGCAGCATGGCGGCGGCGTACTCGTTCTTTTCCCTTGATGGCACCAGTCCGTGCGCCACCGGCGCCTCGCCGACAATGTCGGCAACCCGCATGCGCGGATTGAGCGAAGCATACGGGTCCTGAAAAATCAATTGCGCAGCCAGCTGCTTTGCGCGCCGGGCCTTGCCATCCATCGCCGCGACATCCTGCCCGCGCCACAGGAGCGCGCCGGAGGTCGGCTTGAGCAATCCCGTGGCAATACGGCCGAGGGTCGATTTGCCGCTGCCGGATTCGCCGACCAGTCCGACAACTTCACCCTCACCGACCGCCAGGGTGACACGCTCAAGCGCATGCACCACCGGCCGGCTGCCGGCGCCGGAGAACATCCCCGCGATGCGCGCGGCCGCATCGACCGGCCGGACATAGGCCTTGCTGACGCCATCGAATGCCAAGATCGGCACCTGTTGCCCGTTCATGCCCCCTCCTCCATCACCGGGTGAAAGCAGCGCAGCTGCCGGCCATCGAGCATTTCCAGCGGCGGCACCCTGCGGCAAACTTCTGTAGCCCGGGCGCAGCGGTTGCGGAAGGTACAGCCGTCCGGCAGCGCGGACAGCGCCGGCACCATGCCCGGAATCTGCGGCAGCGGCTGGCCGCGCGGATTGCGCGACGGCGCCGAGGCGATCAGGCCATGCGTATAGGGATGGCGCGGATGCCGCAGCACCCGCTCGACCGTGCCGTTCTCGACGATGCGGCCGGCATACATGACCGCGACCGTATCGGCGAATCCGGCAACCACCGACAAGTCATGCGTGATCCAGACCAGCGCCGTGCCCGCCTCGCGGCACAGCGCCTGCATCTGGCCGAGGATCTGGCTCTGGATGGTGACGTCGAGTGCGGTGGTGGGTTCGTCGCAAATGATCAGGTCCGGCCGGTTGAGCATGGCAATGGCAATCGCCACGCGCTGCCGCATGCCGCCGGAAAACTGGTGCGGGTAGGCCAGCAGGCGCTCTTCGGGCGAAGCGATGCCGACCCGCGCCAGCGCCTCGCGCGCCATTTCCCGCGCGGCGCGCCTGCCGACAGGCCGGTGTGCGGTGATGGCTTCGATCATCTGGGTGTCGATGCGCAGCACCGGGTTCAGGCTGGTTGCGGGATCCTGGAAGATCATGGCGATACGGTCGCCACGCAACGCGCGCAGGGCACGCTCGTCCAGGGTGCGCAAATCGCCCCCCTGGAAAACGATGCTGCCGGCGCTGATGCGGCCCGGCGCATCGACCATGCCCATGATCGACCAGGCGGTCATCGACTTGCCGGAACCGGACTCGCCGACCAGCCCCATGATCTGGCCGCGCCTGACTTCGAACGAAACGTCATCCACCGGCCTGACGATGCCGCCGGCGACGGGAAATTCCGTCGTCAGGCCGCTGACGGCAAGTGTCGGTAAATCCGCTTGCGACTTCATGGCGCCGGCCCCTGCAGGCGGGGATTGAGCACATCGCGCAGGCGATCTGCGACCAGGGTAATCGATGCCACCAGCAACAGCAGGGCGACACCCGGGAACAGGCTGATCCAGTATTTACCGGACAGCATGTACTCGAAGCCATTGGCGATCAGCAGCCCCAGCGACGGTTCGGTGACCGGCAAGCCAAGGCCAAGGAAGGACAAGGTCGCCTCCAGCGAAATCGCCGCAGCCACCTGCAGCGCCGCCACCACCACCAGCGGCGGCAGGCAGTTCGGCAGCAGGTGCCGGAACATGATGCGCGTGCCGGACAAGCCCAGGCAAGTCGCCGCCTCGATGTATTCCTTGCGGCGCTCGACCAGCGCGGCGCTGCGCGCGGTGCGGGCGTAATACGCCCATTGCGCTGCTGCCAGCGCGGCGATGATCTTGCCCAGGCCCGGCCCGCTTAAGGCCAGCAGCACCAGGGCGATCAGGATCGAGGGGAAGGACAGCTGGATATCCACCACGCGCATGAGCACGGCATCGATGCGCCCGCCGCGATAGCCAGCCAGCAGCCCCAGCGCCAGGCCGACGGCCAGCGCGATGGCGGTGCTGGCTATCCCCACGATCACGGAGATGCGGATACCGTACAGCATGGCCGACAGCATGTCGCGCCCCTGGGCGTCCGAACCGAGCAGAAATACCAGGCTGCCGTCGCCCGACATCGTGCCCGGCGCCAGGCGCGCATCCAGCAAGTCGAGCCGCGCCAGATCATACGGATCCTGCGGCGACAGCAGCGGCGCAAACAGTGCCGCCAGCAGGATGAGCAGCAACAGCACGAAACTGCCCGTGGCGATGCGCTTGCTGAAAAACTCCCGAGCAAAGCGGCGCGATGGCGACATGGCAGGCACTTGATGGGTTGCGATGGCCATCGCTACGTATCCTCCCCGGTCAACCGCACGCGCGGGTCCAGTGCCGAATACACCAGGTCCGCCGCCAGATTGATGGCGACGAACAGCGCCGCCACCAGCATCATGTAGGCAACGATCACCGGCCGGTCCAGCACCCGGATCGAATCGATGATGAGCTTGCCCATGCCCGGCCAGGCAAACACGGTTTCCGTCACGATCGAAAAAGCGATGACGGCGCCAAACTGCAAGGCCACCACCGTGACGATCGGCACCAGGATATTCTTGAGCACATGCACGCCGACGATGCGGCCGGCAGACAAGCCCTTGGCGCGCGCGAACTTGACGTAATCCTGCCGCATCGCATCCAGTGTGCCGGCACGTGCAAGGCGGATCACCAGCGCGACATTCACCAATGCCAGGTTCACTGCCGGCAGCAGCAAGTGGCGCAAGCCTTCGATGCTCAGGAAGCTGACCGGCACGCCCAGCAGCAGTGTGGTCGGCCCGCGCCCGCCGGCGGGCAGCCAGCCCAGCTGCACGGCAAACAGCATGATCAGCATCAGTCCTACCCAGAACGTCGGCAAGGAAACGCCGAGGATGGATGCCGCCATGATGGTGCGGCCGATGACGCCGTCCGGTCGCAGCCCGGCCCACAGGCCCAGCGGAATGCCGAACGCGACGGCGATGAAGATCGCCGCCAGCGCCAGTTCCAGCGTCGCCGGCAAGCGTTCGAGGATGAGGCCCAGGGCCGGCGTCGCATAGATGTAGGAAGTGCCGATGTCGCCCTGCACGGCATTTTTCAGGAACAGCAGGTACTGCCGCCACAGCGGCTGGTCCAGCCCGAAGGAGGCGATGACCCGCGCGCGCTCGGCCTGGCTGGCATCCGGGCTGATCAGCACATCGACGGGATTACCGATCGCATGCACGCCGGCGAACACCAGCAGCGACATCGCCAGCAGGACGACGGCGCTTTGCAGCAGGCGGCGCAACAGGAAGGCAGGCATGGCTTATCGCTCCGCGCGGCTGCCGCCGGCGCAGGCACATCTGCCGCACGATTGCAGCGTCCTATTGCGGATGAAAAAGGTGAGCAAAGGTAAATTCATCGGTTCGCGCAGTGTACTGCAAACCCTTGCGCATTGCCCATGTCGCAACCTGGTGATGCAGCGGCACGATGGCATATTCGCCCAGCGCCAGCGCCGCCGCCTGGCGCGCTGCATTTTCGCGTTCGGCGGGCGCGACCGAAGACAAGGCGCTTCGCACCAGCGCATCGACCATGCCGTTACTGTACTTCCCCCAGTTCCAGCTGCCCCAGCCGGTCTGCGGATTCGGCGTGCCGACCACCGTGCGCAGGGCAAAGTCGCCGGCCAGCGAACCCCAGCCGAGCAGCGCCGCGCTGAATTCGCCCTTGCGCGCCCTGCCGAAATAAATCGACAGCGGCATGGTCTGCACCTGCGCGCGGATGCCGACGCGGTTCAGGTATTGTGCCGTCGTCTGCACCACGGCGGCATCGTTGATGTAGCGGTCGTTGGTGCCGTGCAGAATCAGGGCGAAGCCATCCGGATAGCCAGCCTCGGCAAGCAGCTTACGGGCGCCGTCAGGGTCGTATTTTTCGACCGGCAGAGCCGGATTGTGGCCGAAGATGCCCGGCGCCACCAGGTTCGATGCCGGCACCGCCAGGCCTTCCATGGTGCGGCTGGTCAGCGCTTTGCGGTCGATGGCCATGGAAATCGCCCGCCGCACGCGCATATCGCGCAGGGGGTTTTCGGGCAGCTGCTTGCCGGCCTTGTCCGTGACAAAGGGCGACGGCCGCGCCGACTGGTCGAGATGCCAGAAAATGGTGCGCCAGGAGACTTTCTGTTCAAGACGGAACTTCGGGTCTGCCTTGATCCGCTCGATATGCGCCGCTGGCACGCCTTCGATCGCATCGACGTCGCCCGCCAGCAGGGCTGCCAGGCGCGGCGCATTGCTGGTGAGGATGCGCAAGGACACCTTGTCCCAGGCAGGCTTGTCGCCCCAGTAGTGTTCATTGCGGACCAGTTCGATGCGGTCGCCGCGCAGGAAGCGCGCGAACCGGTACGGACCGCTGCCGATCGCGACCTTGCCGCTGTTGAAATCGGCGGTGGAAGCGTACTGCGCCGCCCGTTTCGAGACGATGAAAATCGAGCTGAGGTCAAGCGGCAGTGGCCCGTAAGCCTTGGCGGTCTTCAGCCGTACCGTATGGCGATCGGGCGCGTCCTTGGCGACAATTTGCCTGGTGTAACTGGTAAATGGCCCGGGGCTGCCGACCAGCGCTGCCGGGCGATCCAGCGAAAACAGTACATCGTCGGCGGTCAGCTCACTGCCGTCGTGGAACTTCACGCCTGGCCGCAGCTTCAACTCCCAGGTGGTCGCATCCACAGCGCGCCATGAAATCGCCAGCCCTGGCACCAGCTGGCCATCCGGACTGACCGCCACCAGGGTATCGAACAGATGCGTGGACAATGCGATATTCGGCGCGATATTCAGATAATGCGGGTCGAGCGAGGAAACATCGGCGGCAAGGCCGATGCGCAGTTCGGCGGCGCGCGCCGGTGCCGCCGCCAGGATTGCCGCCAGCATCAGCAATGCAGCAAGCGCGGTGACTGCCCTTCTTTTCATCTGCGTGCCAAACATCAAGTTTGTCGATTCAAAATGGGGAAGTCCGGATTGTAACGCCTGCCTTCAACCGCAATGATTTTTTATACGAATCATCAAGCCATCTGTTTACCTGAAACAGGGACAGTCGTACCTCAATTTCAGGATATGAATATTTAAAAATATTCGTTCCCCCTGCCGCTACCAGCATCTAATCTTGTCACACCCAAGGCTTCCATGGATTTCCATCAAAACGGAATAATCGGAATACGTGGGATTGCTCAATGAAGGAAACGTGATGGCAGTCAGTTTTGAACCCCAATTCCACAAACGCCTCGTGCGCCATAAAAGCGCACGCATATGGGTTGCATTGCCTCAGCCTAAAACGCTGATGCCGGTGAAATCGGCCTTTTATCAGCAATGGCAAAGAGAAGAACGCCTGAAATTGCAAGAAGCAGGCGAAACTGTGCTGCAAGAACCCGACGGGCGTTAGACAAACCATCGTCCGTCGGCATCAAGTCACGGGCATGCCGCTAGCCCCAGTCCAGTTTCCGGCGCGCCTGCCAGCCAAGCCAGAGTCCACCGAAAAGAAACAAACCGAATACCCAGCCGGAAGCTGCCCCGGCCATGATCCCGGACAGCATAGTGCCGACGGTGCAGCCCAGCGCCACCATGGCGCCCCACCCCATCAGCACACCACCCGCCAGGGCGCGGCCGATTTCCGGCAGTCGCGGCAGGCGTGGCTTGAAGTCGCCCGCGAAAACCGCTGCAGCCAGCGATCCCAATACCAGGCTCAGGATGAATACGCCATTGTCTGACCACAGCGTCTGCTTGATCACGGTTGCACAACCGGAAAAGGTATCCAGTCCTTCCAGCCGGTCGGGCAGCCATCCGGTCGTGCTGGCGGCGGTACGGGCGATACTGCCCAGCTCGGCCGTCACGCCCAGGGGCCCGAGTCGAAAATAAGACAGCACGCCGAGGAAACCGACCAGCAAGCCGCCGACATACGCCGGCCAGCGGCGTTCCCATGCACCGCCCTTTGCCGCCACAGCATCCGGTTGGCGATGCCATCGCCACAAGCCGATCGCAATAATGGCAAGCACCACCAGTTGCAGCGCCACCGAGCCGGCATAGCCGAAGTGATGCGGCAGCCACACCACTGGGGCCTGCTGGATACCTGAAAGGTACAGATCATTCCAGCTTGCAAAACCAAGTGCAAAGCCGACCAGCGCACCGAGCAAGGCAAATGGCGAGGCGGTCGATCCCTCACCGAGGCGGTACAGGTGGGCGCTGATGCAGGAGCCGGAAAGCGCCATGCCGATACCGAAGGAAAATGCGCCGGCCGCCAGCACCCAGCTCAATGGTCCGATGTGCGCCTGCGGCGGCAGGCGACCAGGCGTCGGCACCGGCAGGAAGGCGCCGAATACGAGGTGGTAGCCGACGATACCGATCGCCAGCGCGGCGACGATGCCCAGCAAGCCGCGGGCATCGCGTTGCTCGATGAAGTCCCGGCTGACGCAAAAGAAGCAGAAGCGCGAGCGTTGCAGAAAAATGCCGAACGCCAGGCCAAACAAGGCCGACAGCGCCAGCTCCCGACCACCCTCGGCGATGCCGCCGAGGTGATGAGAGAACAGCACTACCGCTGCTACCACAGTTGCGGAAACCGCGAGCCGCCGCGCGGGCGGCACTGCCAGTGCAGCCAATTACTTGCCACCCCAGACGGTGCCGGCAGGATTGTTGATCGGCACGCCGACCGCATTGCCGTATTCGGTCCAGGATCCGTCATAGTTGCGCACGTCATAGCCCAGCAGCTTTTTCAGTGCGAACCAGGTATGGCTGGAGCGCTCGCCGATGCGGCAATAGGTAATCACCGGCTTACTGCCGTCGATGCCCACCGCAGCATAGATTTTCTTGAGCTCTTCGACCGGTTTGAAGGTGCCATCGGCTGCAACCGCCTGGCCCCAGGGCACATTGACGGCACCCGGCACATGGCCGGCACGGATCGCCAGTTCCTGCACGCCGGCCGGTGCGAACACCTTGCCGCTGTACTCATCGGCAGAACGGATATCGACCAGTGCGACATTGCTCTTCTTCTCTGCCACGGCAACGACGTCGGCCAGGCGCGCACGCAGGGCCTTGTTCGCTGGCTGAACCTTGACATTGCCGGCAGCCGGAACCTTGGCGACGGCGACCAGCGGACGGTTTTCCGCTTCCCATTTCTTGCGGCCGCCATCCAGCAGTTTCACGTTCTTGACGCCGTAGGTATCAAACACCCAGGCGCCCCAGGCGGCAAACCAGTTGTTGGTGTCGCCATACAGGACCACGGTACTGTCATTGCTGACACCGGCGTCGCGCAGCAGTTTTTCAAAATTCGGCTGGCTGACGATATCGCGCTTGACTGGATCGACCAGGTCCGTATGCCACGTGAAATTGACCGCCCCCTGAATGTGACCACGCTCGAACTGACCGGGATTGACGCTCACTTCAATCAGGCGCAGTTTCGGATCGTTGATGTTCTTTTCCAGCCAGTCGGTGCTGACCAGGAAGTCGCCAGGCGCCGCATGCGCAGTGCCCAGCAACAAACTGCCGACGAGCAGCAGTGATTTGACCAGTTTCATTGTTGTTCTCCCTTGATGAATGAAATAGAGCCAGCGAACAGATTACAAGAGAAATTTGCCTATCAACAACGAATCAAATCCGCTATTGATACGTAAAAAACAGATATCAGCTTGCCTAAAATCCTGTCTTCGCCAACCAACAATTTCCGCATAAGCAAGCGTGAATTGATTCGTTCCAAACCGCCCAATCGGTCGCTACGATCTTCGCCATTCATCGTTCATAACCTGTCATGACAGGCTCGATAGAAAACTTGCCCCACTGTCCGCCGCCCGTGAAGTAAAGCCGGGAACGGCGCTGCTGCGTATCGAGCGTTTGACATACAGCGCCGACGGCAAGCCGCTGGATTTTGAACATTTGTATTTTCGCGGAGATGCATTCCAGTACCGGTTGAAAATCTCGCGGCGACTGGACCATCCGCCCTCGCATCAATTTCAGGGGAACGCCCCTGATCCAACCAGGAATTAATGATGGAAACTCATATCCAGACCGTTGACGTGCTCGTGATCGGCGGCGGCACTGCCGGACCGATGGCGGCAGCCAAGGCCAAGGAAGCCAATCCGCAACTGCGGGTGCTGCTGCTGGAAAAAGCCAACGTCAAGCGCAGCGGCGCCATTTCGATGGGCATGGATGGCTTGAACAATGCCGTGGTGCCGGGCTTCGCCACACCCGAACAGTATGTCAAGGAAATCACGACCGCCAATGACGGCATCGTCAACCAGAAAACCCTGATGGCGTATGCGCAGAACAGCTTTCCGATGATCGAGGAACTCGACCGCTGGGGCGTGAAATTCGAAAAGGATGAAACCGGCGACTATGCCATGCGCAAGGTGCACCACATGGGCACGTACGTCTTGCCAATGCCGGAAGGTCACGACATCAAGAAAGTATTGTATCGGCGCCTCAAGCGCCAGCGCGTGGAAATCACCAATCGTCTGGTCGCAACGCGCCTGCTGACGGCTGACGACGGCAGCATCGCTGGCGCCATGGCTTTCGATTGCCGCAGCGGCGATTTTCACGTAATCCGCGCCAAGACCGTGGTGCTGTCGACCGGCGCTGCCGGCCGCCTTGGCCTGCCCGCCTCCGGCTACCTGTTCGGCACCTATGAAAACCCGACCAATGCCGGCGATGGCTACAGCATGGCGTACCACGCCGGCGCAGAACTGTCGGGGCTCGAATGCTTCCAGATCAACCCGCTGATCAAGGATTACAACGGCCCGGCCTGCGCCTACGTGACTGGCCCGTTTGGCGGCTTCACCACCAACAACAAGGGCGAGCGCTTCATCGAGAGCGATTACTGGAGCGGCCAGATGATGCAAGAGTTTTACAACGAACTACAAGGCGGCAACGGCCCGGTGTTCCTGAAACTGAACCACCTGGCCGAAGAAACTATCAGCACCATTGAAACCATCCTGCATACCAATGAACGCCCCAGCCGCGGCCGCTTCCATGAAGGTCGCGGCACCAATTACCGCGAGCAGATGGTGGAAATGCATATTTCCGAGATCGGCTTCTGCAGCGGCCACTCAGCCTCTGGCGTGTGGGTCAACGAGCATGCCGAGACCACGGTGCCAGGGTTGTACTCCGCCGGCGACATGGCATGCGTGCCGCACAACTACATGCTGGGCGCCTTCGTCTACGGCAAGCTCGCCGGCGAAAGCGCGGCGCGCTATTGCGCCGAAAAGCCGCTGGCCGATATTGACCAGGGCCAGGTCGAGCGGGAGCGCCAGCGCGTATGGGCGCCGCTGTCGCGCCGGGACGGCTTGCCGCCGAACCAGGTGGAATACAAGCTGCGACGCATGGTCAACGACTACCTGCAGCCGCCCAAGGTAACCCGCAAGATGGAAATCGGCTTGTCGCGCTTCGAAGCGATCCGCGAAGACCTGGACCGCCTGCAGGCGAACAATCCGCATGAATTGATGCGCGCACTGGAAGTGCACGCCATCCGCGACTGCGCCGAAATGGCGGCGCGGGCTTCGCTGTATCGCACGGAAAGCCGCTGGGGCCTGTACCACAACCGCGTTGATTATCCGGAACGCAATGACCGCGACTGGTTCGTTCATGTCCAGCTGAAAAAAGACAACGAGCAGATGACTTGCTTCAAGCGCGCCATCGAACCCTACATCGTCGCGCTCGATGAAAATGAAAAAACCGCCTATCAGCGTTTGCGCATCAACAAGGAAGCCGACGCGCAAACCAGCAACCAGGCGCATGCCGCCTGAAAGAGAAGACCATGCCAACCGCCATCAATATCACCAGCGTCCCGGTCAGGGTCGATGAAGAAAAATGCATTGCCGAAAAAGGCTGCACCGTGTGCGTCGATGTCTGCCCGCTCGACGTGCTGGCGATCGACCTCGTCAAGGGCAAGGCTTACATGAAATTCGATGAATGCTGGTACTGCATGCCATGTGAAAAGGATTGCCCCACCGGCGCCGTCCACGTCGATATCCCGTATTTGCTGCGTTAATGAAGTGCCTTGAAGTAGAAGTGATCCGAAAATAACCACTCTGGGAGAAGTAAATGCAACTGCATAAAAAACTGCTGGGCCTGGCCCTGGTACTCGCCTTCGGCAGCGCCAACGCCGAAACCATCCGCATCGCCATCGGCACGCAAGATACCACCATCAATTGCGCCACCGGCGGTCTGCTGATCCGCGAACTGAAACTGCTCGAAAAATACCTGCCGCGCGACGGCAAGTACAAGGATGCGCAATATGACATCCAGTGGAAGAACTTCACCTCGGGTGCGCCGCTGACCAATGAAATGGTCGCCGGCAAGCTCGACTTCGGTTCGATGGCCGACTTCCCCGGCTCCTTCAACGGTGCAGCGCACCAGAAAGCCGGCAAGCAGAGCATCTTCATCAATGTCCTGTCCGGCAGCACGCTGGGCAGCGGCAACGGCATCGTGGTGCCGAAATCATCGCCGGTGCAGTCGATCTCGGAATTGAAAGGCAAGACGATTTCCGTGCCGTTCGCATCGACTTCGCATGGCATGCTGCTGCGCGCCATCAAGTCACAGGGCTGGGACCCGGAAAAAGATGTGACCATCACCACCCAGTCGCCGGAAGTCGCCGGCTCCGCCTTGCAAAGCAACAAGATCGAAGCCCATGCCGACTTCGTGCCGTTTGCCGAACTGTTTCCGCACCGCGGCTATGCCCGCAAGATCTTCGACGGTTCGCAAGCCAATGCGCCGACCATGCATGGCAGCCTGGTCGATGCCGAATACGCCAAGAAATATCCGGAAATCGTGGTCGCCTACCTGCGCGCAGCCATCGAGGCTGACCGCATTATCGCTGCCGAACCGGAAAAGTACAGCGAACTGATCGCCAAGGTCACCGGCATCGAAGCCGAAGTCAACTACCTGTTCCATGGCCCGCTTGGCTTGCAAACCCGCGATCTGAGCTGGAAACCGGAATACCGCCAGGCGGTGAAGACGTCGATTGAAACCCTGCGCCTGCTCAAACGCACCGACAGCGATATCGACGTCAATGCCTTCATCAACGATCAGTACCTCCGCACCGCCTTCAAGCAAGCCAGCCTGAACTATGACGCCCAGTTGAAGAACTACGCCAAGCTGCCGCTGACTGCCAAGGACGCCGTCACCGGCAAACCGATCGCAGATCCGAAGCGCGTCGCGCAGATATGGGTCGAGGGTGAACCGCTGGTGCGCCATTATGCAACGGCGGAAACCGCCTTTGCCGAAGCCCGCAAACTGGAAAAGGCCGGCAAGAAGATCCGCACCGTGTATGCGCATGACCGCGAAACCGGCCTGAAGCTGCTGGCCGGCGATGCCTGGTTCGTTGCCCACGGCAAGAATGAAGTCAGCGCCTTCCTGCTGAAGGCATCCGCCGAGGCATGGGCCCAGAAGAACAAGGGCAAGGTGCTGGATTTCGACACCGCCAAGGCCGGCATTGCCAGCTGATCAATGAGCAACCAAGCGGAGTCCTGACATGGCCAGCACGAGCCTCAACCTCCCCGGCGCAGCGAAGCTGCAACTGACCGGCCGCCTGCTGTTGCGGGTAATCTCCATCGCCGCCTGCGTCCTGGCCTGGCACTGGGCGTCAACGCGGCACATCAACCTGGGCCTGGTGACATTCCAGAATGTTCCCCCGCCCAAGGACGTGCTGCAGGCGGCGCTCGACCTGATCCAGTCGCCCAGGCTGGCGCAGCATCTGTCGGCCAGCGTGTACCGCGTGTTTGCCGGCTTTGCCGGCGCCGCGGTGGCAGGCATCCTGCTGGGCCTGGTGATTGGCCGCTCGCGCTGGCTGGAGGATGTGCTGCTGCCGCCGCTGGAAGTGCTGCGGCCGATTCCGGCCGTGGCCTGGATTCCGCTTGCCATCCTGATGTTTCCCTCGTCGGAAATGTCGATGATCTATATCACCTTTATCGGCGCGCTGTTTCCGATCCTGCTCAACACCATCCACGGCGTGGAAGGCGTCGATCCACGCCTGATCGCCTCCGCCCGCAGTCTGGGCGGCAGGCGGCGCGCCATTTTCACCGAAGTGATCCTGCCCGCCGCCGCGCCCAACATTGTCACCGGTCTGTCAATCGGCATGGGCACCGCCTGGTTCTGCCTGGTGACTGCCGAAATGATTTCCGGCCAGTTCGGCATCGGCTATTACACCTGGGCTTCGTACACCATCCAGAATTACGCCGAGATCGTGGTGGGCATGCTGTTCATCGGTGTCATCGGCATGGGCAGCAGCGCGCTGGTCAAGAAAATTGGCAATGCGCTGATGCCCTGGTATCTGCTGCAAAGGAAAAAAACATGAGCAACAATGCTAGCCAGGGCAAGATCGAGATCGACCGTGTGCACATCCGGCTGGGCGCAGGCAAACAGGAATTTGAAGCCCTGCAGGATGTGTCGATTTCGGTTGCACCGGGTGAGTTCGTTTGCATACTCGGGCCTTCCGGCTGCGGCAAGTCGACGCTGCTCGGCGCGCTTGCCGGCCATCTGGCGCCAAGCCAGGGCAGCGTCCGCGTCGATGGCCTGCCGGTCAGCGGACCGCACCCGGACCGCGGCCTCGTGTTCCAGCATCACACGCTCTTCCCCTGGAAGAAAGTCGTGGAAAACGTCGCCTTTGGCCTGAAAATGAAAGGCATCCCGCGCCGCCAGCGTCTGCAGCAGGCGCATGACCTGCTCAAACTGGTGGGACTGGAAGGCTTCGAAAACGTCTATCCCGGACAACTTTCGGGCGGCATGCAACAGCGCGTGGAAATTGCACGCGTGCTGATCAACCATCCGCGCGTGATGCTGATGGATGAGCCTTTCGGCGCGCTCGATGCGCAAACCCGCCTCAAGATGCAGGAGCTGTTGCTTGAGGTCTGGGCGCGCATCCAGACCAGTATCGTCTTCATCACCCACGACATCGACGAGGCGCTGTTCCTGGCGGACCGCATCCTGGTGATGAGCCCGCGTCCCGGGCGCATTATCGAAGAGATCCCGCTCGAATTCGCCCGTCCGCGCAATGCGGAATTGCTGACTTCCAGCAGGTTCACCCAATTGAAACGGCATTGCATGGCATTGCTGCACCCCGGGGCACATGTCGCTCCGCTGGAGCGTCTAAGTCCTCTGGGGGCGGTGCCGGCAAGCCTGCTGCAATTCGCAATTTAAGGAACAAAACAGTGAGTCTGGTATTCAACGACGATCCTGAAATTCAGGCCATCCATGAAAGACTGCAGTCGCCGGATAATGAAGTGCGGCGGATTGCCATCCTGGATTTGACGGACATTGCGGGCGATGAACATGCCGCGCTTTTCATCACTGCCTTGCAGGATGCTTACGCCCGGGTGCGCGCCGAAGCCGCGCGGGCGCTGGAGGCGTTCGAAAGCGATGCCAGCGTCGCCGGCCTGGTTGTGCTGTTAAGCGATGCCGATGCCGACGTGCGCGAAGCTGCGGCGCACAGCCTCAGCGAATTGAAAAACTCCGCATCGGCGGATCTGCTGCTGGCGCATGCCAGCGCCGCCGATTCCTTCGTGCAAGTGGCGATTTTGCGCGCCTTGCGCGAATTGCGCGTGGCGGAAAGTTTCGAACCCGCGCTTGCCGCTCTGGGCAATGGTGATCCGGCAGTGCGCCGCGAAGCGGTTTCCGTCCTGGGCTATCTGAAGCGGCCAGCGGCACTGGCGCCCTTGACCGCTATCGCTGCCGGCGACGCCGATCCTGACGTGCGCCGGGCCGCGGTGGGCGCGCTCGGCTTTGCCACCGATGACTCGGTACTGCCGGCGCTGCTGTCGGCATTGCTGGATCCTGCATGGCAGGTACGCGAGGAAGCGGCGACGACGCTGGGCAAACTGCGTTTCCCCCAAGCTGCGCAAAGCCTGATTGAGGCGCTGCAAGACAGCTATTGGCAAACGCGCTTGCGCGCGGCGCGCAGCCTTGGCCGCTTGCGCAGCACGGCTGCCGTCCCGGCGCTGATCCTGACGCTGGCGCATGAAAACAGCAACCTGCGCAAGGAAACGGCGCTGGCGCTGGGCGAGATTGGGGTGGAAACGGCGCTGCCGGCGCTGGAAAGCCTGCAGGCTGATCCCGATCCCGAGGTGCGCAAGTCGGTGCGCCTGGCGATCGAACAGATTCGTACAGCGTCCTGGCAGGAAATGCCGTAAATGCCTTATCCGCAAGCACTGCGCAGCGATGCCCGTACCGCGCTGCTCGAAATTGTCTGGGATGACGGCACAACACAGCAACTGGATGGCGCGCTGCTGCGCCGCCAGTGCCCCTGTGCCGACTGCAAAAGCATGCGCCAGCGGAGCAGCGATGCACTTGCGATCCACCCGCCAGCGAGCATCACAGATATCCGTCTGGTGGGCGCCTACGCCGCGCAAATCATTTTCAGCGACGGCCACGAACGCGGCATTTTCCCCTGGGTGTACCTGAAGGAGCTGGATCAGGAATAAATCGACGGTTCCGGCACTTCGCCGGTCAGTACCCACTGGCCGACATCTTTCAGCTTGTAGTCGAGCGAATCATGCAGGGTATGCACGCGCACGTTGCGCCAGAAGCGGTCAAAGCCGTATTTCGTCGCCGTAGCGCGCGCCCCCATCACTTCAAAAATCTTCGAGGTAATCTCCAGCGCGGCGCGGGCGGCGACTATCTTCGCTTCGTAGATCGCCAACGCGGCAGTGCCGCGCTGCTCTGCAGTCAAGGCATCGCCCAGCTCCCAAGCCTGCTGCAACTGACTGGCGGCCGCTTCGGCCAGGGCAATCGCCCCGCGCAACGCAATCCAGAGGTCGCCATAATGCTGCTGGGTAAAGGGATCATCGATAGCGCGTTCGACACCGGAAGAAATCCACGGACGGCCCTGCTCGTGCGTGTACTTCCAGGCGTTGAGCAGCGCGCCCTGCGCATTGCCGATGTAAATTTCAATCAGAATCAGTTGCGAGACCAGCGTGCGCAGCGTGGCCCGCGGCGTGCCGGTGGTGCCTGGCGGCCCCAGCACTTCGTCGCGCTCGACGCGCACCCGGTCGAATGTCACCGAGCCGCTATCGGTCTGGCGCTGCCCCAGGTTATCCCAGTCGTCGTGGATATTGATACCGGCACGATTGGTGGGGATCGAAAAAAATACGCGCTCGGCCGGCTTGTCCGGGTTCGGCGCGGTGACGTTCAGCATGTCCGAACCCGTCGCTCCCGAGCAGAATGACTTGGTGCCATTTAATTCAAAATAACCGCCATCGTCGTCGCGCCAGATCAGTGAGGCCCGATTATCCAGGCCATTGGTCGCGTTGCCCCAGAACCAGCCTTCCGTCACGGTCTTGCCCAGGAACTGCTGTTTCTGCTCGGGATTTCCGAACAGGATGATGCTGGCGACTTGCAGATGCTGGAAGCCGAACAGATGCGCGAGCGAACTGTCCACTTCGGCGAAGCGCCGGATGATTCTGTAAATGAGCGGCCAAGGCGCTTCCGGGCCGCCGAATGCAGCAGGCACCGCCAAGGGCAGCAGGCCGCTGTCGCGCAAGGCCTGGCGCTCGGCCCAGGCCGTACCGCCGCGCTGGTCGCGTTCAGGGGCGGTCAGCGCCAGTACAGCCGCAGTCGACTCCACTGCTTCGGTCAGTGCGCCAAAGTCGCGCCGCACGAGATGCAATGGCTTGCTGCCGGCAGCGGCGCGCGGCAACTGCTGCAGTTCGCTTAGTTTCGGTATTTTGCCCATTTTATTGCCAGTCCAGTTCGATTGGAATCCGATTTCCCGGAACGCGTCACGCACGCGCCGGCAAGCTCAGAAATGGGTCGATCATAGGCATGAACAAGCACACAGACAACGAAGCATTCCGCATATCCATATGAGATGCGCAAGCGCTTCAACGGCTTCGTGGCCAGGCGCGAAAACAGTATGGCGTAATCGAAGCCCGCGTGAAAAACTCAGTTGCGCCAGAACAGCGGCAACAGGATTACCACCCAGCTGGCAAAGGCCAGCGACATTGCCAGGAACACCGCCGCACTACCCAGATCCTTGGCGTTTTTCGACAAGGGATGGCGCTCCAGCGAGACGCGGTCGACGATCGCCTCGATCGAGGAATTCATCAATTCGATGATCAAGACCAGCACCAGCACGGCAATCAGCAACAGTTTTTCAATTGCGGAAACCGGCAGCAACAGGGCAATGACGGTGCCGGGAATGGCCAGCATCAACTCCTGGCGAAAGGCATGCTCATGCTTCCAGGCTGCTTTGAAGCCAGCGATGGAATAGGAGAATGCCGAAAAAATCCGCTTCAGGCCGCTTTTACTCTTGAATTCGCTAAACGATGGTTCGTGATCGGACATGGGGGAGAGTTTTCACAGCCGCAAGGCAAAGTGATGATTTTATCAGGCCGGGGAACAATGCCATTTCCAGAACGAGCCCTTTTTGATTTTTTCACATTGTGGTATAAAGGTTTATTGCAATGCATTTTCACGTAATGAAAAACGATTCCACGACCGACTTGGAAAAAACCTCGATCCAGGTGATCGAACGCATGGTGTCGCTGCTTGACGCGCTGGCCGAGCGGCCCGATCCGATCAGCCTGAAAGAACTGGCCGCTGCCACCGGCCTGCACCCCTCCACGGCGCACCGCATTCTCAACGACCTGGTCATGAAGCGTTTTGTCGACCGCTCCGAACCCGGCACGTATCGTCTCGGCATGCGTTTGCTGGAGCTTGGCAATATGGTCAAGAGCCGCATCAACGTGCGTGAAGCGGCGCTCGATTTCATGCGCAGCCTGCATCGCAAGACCAATCAAACCATCAACCTGTCGGTACGCCAGGGCGATGAAATCGTCTATATCGACCGCTCCTTTTCCGAACGCTCCGGCATGCAAGTGGTGCGCGCCATCGGTGGCCGCGCGCCACTGCACCTGACATCGACCGGCAAGCTGTTCCTGTCGCTGGACGACTCGAAAGCCGTGCGCGCCTACGCCACCCGCACCGGCCTTGCCGGCCACAACAAGAATTCGATTACCGACCTGGCCAAGCTGGAACGCGAATTGAACCAGGTGCGCACGCTCGGCTATGCGCGTGACAATGAAGAACTGGAACTCGGGGTGCGCTGCATGGCAGCCGGCGTTCGCGACGATTCTGGCCGCCTGATCGCCGGACTGTCGATTTCGGCACCGGCCGACCGCTTGCAGGAAGAGTGGCTCGAAGACCTGATCAGCACTGCGACGCAGATTTCGGCGGTGCTGGGCTATGTGCCGCCAGCCGGGATGCCGGCCTAAAACCGGGGCAATGTCCGCACAGGGTTCAGCCCTGGCCGCCGGCAAGCGCCGTAGTGGAAATGGAATGCGGCTTGATATTCTCGATCCACTTGCGGATCCGGCCGGCATCGGCCAGGCGCGATAGCTTGCCCTTGGAATCGAGGAACACCATCACGATCGAGCGTCCCTCGATTACCGTCTGCATCACTAGGCAACGGCCTGCTTCCGCGATATACCCTGTCTTTTGCAAGCCGATCTCCCAAGAGCTGTTACGCACCAGCTGATTGGTATTGCGGTATTGCAGGGCCCTGCCGCCGGCATCCACCACCGATTCAAGCGAGGTCGAGTATTGCCCGAGGATCGGGAACTTCTGCACCTCCGCCACCAGCTTGACCAGGTCGCGCGCACTGGCGACATTTCGGCTGGACAAGCCACTGGAATCGACATAATGCGTATCGCGCATGCCCAGCGCCCGCGCCTTGGCATTCATGGCCGCCACGAATGCTGGCAAGCCGCCTGGATAATTGCGTCCCAGTGCCGATGCCGCGCGGTTTTCCGAGCTCATCAGCGCCAGGTTCAGCAGACTGGCGCGCGACAGCCGAGTACCGACTGCCAGCCGTGATCCACTGTTTTTCTCGCGGTCGATGTCGTCGGCGGTAATTTCGAGGATTTCATCCTTGTTTTGCTGCGACTCGACCACGATCAAGCCAGTCATCAGCTTGGTAATGGATGCGATCGGCAGCGAGACATCGGGATTTTTTTCAAACAGGACTTCGGAACTGGACTGATCCAGCACCAGCGCCACATTCGACGCCAGATCCAGCGGATCGGTCGTCTGGTTCAGGCCGGCCAGGTCGCCAGCCGTTCGCACTGCCGCCACCGCCGGCATGACAGGGCGGGTCTTGACTTGTTGATATGTCACACTGCGCTTGCCATTCACCACGCTGACGTGCTTGACGATTTTATCCCCGCCGCTGTGCGCCACGACCGTGGCGCGCTTGCGCGACGTTTTGCCGGGCGCGACCTTGCGCTTGCCGGCGACGGCTTTTGACGCGGCGGATTTCTTGATCAGGGTCTTTTTGGGCGTCGGCCGGGAGGCGCCAGACGCAGTGTTCTTCGCCCCGGCCTCAGGAAGCGTCGCACAAATGAAGATCAATAAAAACAGTATCCCTAGCGCAGGCTTGCCCATTGGATGGCTCCGATCCTTACTCATGCGAACGTACGTGAAGATTGCAGTGTAGCAAAATGATAAAAATATGCAAGAGAATGAAGGATTTAGCGCACTTCATTAAACAATATTCTAATTAGAAATAATTTACATAATAGCATTCACTTAAGTAAGGGCACGCCAGCAAATAGTCGATTTGGCAATTTCTTGAGCAGTGCACGGATTTGCATCCCTACGATCCCTTCTTGCCGACGACAAAATACAACATTCACTGCCAACAATAATGCCCCTCTGCACCTTGCAAATGTCGCGGTTGGCAATGCAGGCCGCACGTCCTAATTGATCTATGTCATGAGATAGCTAATTTCCTCACAACAACTATCCAAAACACAAGATCATGATGTTGTGTCTACAAACAACTTTATAGTGCACCGCACAAAAAACCCTTGACACGATGAAATTAGTATTTAAAATAGGGTTTGTTGCAGCGCACAATTCGAATTCACCTTCTGTTTCTTATTAATTAACTCACCAAAGGAATTGCCATGTCTAATCTGTTTCCGAATCAAGAAAATTTCGCTGCAGTCACCAAAGCCAATTTCGAAGCGCAAATCGCCCTGATCACTTCGCTGACCAACAAGGCTTTTGAAAGCGTCGAAAAACTGGTTGACCTGAACCTGACTGCTGTCAAATCCTCGCTCGAGGATTCGAATTCTGCTGCCAAGCAATTGTTGGCCGCCAAGGATCCGCAAGAACTCTCCACGCTGCTCGCCGCACACGCCCAGCCGAGCGCTGAAAAAGCCCTGGCTTACGGCCGTCATGTCGCCACCATCGCTTCCAGCGCCCAAGCCGAATTCACCAAGGCTGCTGAAGAGCAAGTTGCCGAAGCCAACCGTAAAGTCCTGGCACTGATCGAAGAAGCCAGCAAGAATGCGCCGGCCGGTTCGGAAAATGTGATTGCCCTGGTCAAGTCGGCCTTCGGCACTGCCAACGCCAGCTACGAACAACTGGCCCAGTCGACCAAGCAAGCCGTCGAAGCCCTGGAAACCAATCTGAACACTGCGGTGACCCAGATTTCGCAAGCAGCAAACAAGACCGCCAAAGCCAAGAAGTAATTTGCCTCAGCCGCGCCGATACAAGGTTGCGGCATGCGTTTGAAGGCAAACGGGCCTGCCGGACAATGCAAGCATGATGCATTGCCCGGCAGGCCCGAATTTTTTGTCGAGCGCCTCAGGTATGGCGGTATTCGCTCCCCAGCCGGTCAAGTTCCGCCTGCAGGCAGGCGAACGCCGCTGCGGTTTGTGCCGGCTCCCCCTTGACCCCCAGTTCAATAAAGGCGCGGCTTTGAGCGTTGCCCACACTGGGCAGGCTGAACACCTTCACCTGGAGAAATTGCTTTTCGATCGACTCCATCAGCGGCGTCAGGGTCGACTCCATCGCCCCGAATACCAGCACCGAACGCTCCAGCCGTGGCGACTGGTGAAACAGGGACGAATAATGCGTATCCAGAACCCATTCGATCATCGGCCAGGCCATGACTGGAAAGCCGGGCACGAAATGATGTGCGCCGCTTTTTGCTTCAGCCTCAGCCTCCCCCACCGCCCCTCGCACCGAAAAGCCTGGAATCTTGTTATAGGGATTTGGGATGATTTGCGCACCCACGGGAAACTCCCCCATCTTCAAGCGGTGCAGATTGTCCGGCGCCTGCAAATCCGCCGTGATGCCGGCTTCACGCGCCATATCGGTGATGCGTTCCTCGATCCTGTCCCGGGCTTGCGGATGCAATGCCAGCGGCACGCCCAGTGCCGCCGCCGCACATTGACGGGTGTGATCGTCCGGCGTGGCGCCGATGCCGCCGCAGGAAAACACGACATCGCCACTGGCCAAGGTGCGGCGCAAGGTGGCGGTGATGCGCGCCGGATCGTCGCCCAGGTATTCCGCCCAGCCAAGCTGCAAGCCGCGCGCTCCCAGCAATTGCACCACCTTGGGAAAATGCTGGTCAGCGCGTTTGCCTGACAGGATTTCGTCGCCGATGATGATGAGTCCGAACGCCATGGTCTGTATCCGTTTAAAAATTAATTGATGTCCTTGAATTGCACCGGCGTCGCATCATCCCTGGCCGTGGCGGCGCGCATCTGGCTCAACGCAGCCAGGCAGTAATGGGCAAACCACAGGCTGGTGAAGACGAACACCAGCACATACAGCCAGATCGAAATGGCCGCAAACACGGGAAATAAAACCACCGAAAGCGCACCGCCCAGCCACAACAGCATCGGCGCCGCCCCCATGGCGCCGGTCAGGGTGCCGATCAGCAGCAGCGCGCCGCGGTGCCGCCTTTGCAGTGCGCGAAATTCCTCCCGGCTCGCATGTTCAGCCAGCGCGTCATACGCCAGCACCTTGTAGGTCAGCCAGCCCCACAGCAGCGCTTGCACGATCAGCCCCAACGGCGGCAGTGCCACCAGCGGCAGGCTGACGATCCACAGCAATGCGAACACGATGAACGAATACAAAGATAGCCACAGACTGCCCCAGACGCTGCCGCCCTGGCGCCGCTCGAGTTGCGGATAATCGCGGCTGGCCACATGGCGAACGATTGAAGGCATGGCGAACAGGGCAATGAAAACCAGCGCCGTCAGGATCATCAGCGGCAGCAACAGCCACATGGCCACCAGCGGCACCACCACGTAGCCAGCGAAACCGGTGCCCATGGCGTCCAGCCAGTCGCCGGCCAGGCCGAACAAGTCATGCCCGGCAAAATACGCATGCACCCAGTCGTACATCGGCTGCAGGCTGAAATACAGCACGATGCCCCAGATAACGACTGACAACATAAATGGCGCGATCGTCAGCAGCAACATGCGCATGTGCAGCTGTGACAACACGGCCTTGCCGAAGGCGCCCAACACCGGCCGCATCATCGCACCGGCTCCATTTCAATTCCCATCATTCCCGCTTTCTTCGCTACAATCTCGTCAGTCTACCCTGCTTTTTAGAACCCAACCCTGAAGGAAAATTATGTCCACCATCACGACCTCCACCGGACTGCAGTATGAAGATATCACCGTCGGCGCTGGCGCCGAAGCGACTGCCGGCGCGCATGTGAGCGTGCACTACACCGGCTGGCTGCAAAACGCCGACGGCAGCGCCGGCAGCAAGTTCGACTCCAGCAAGGACCGCAACGACCCCTTCGCATTTCCGCTGGGTGCAGGCCACGTCATCAAGGGCTGGGACCAGGGCGTGCAAGGCATGAAAGTCGGCGGCGTGCGCAAGCTGATCATTCCGGCAGCGCTCGGCTATGGCGCGCGTGGCGCCGGCGGCGTGATTCCGCCCAACGCGACGCTGATTTTTGAAGTCGAACTGCTGGACGTATAAGTGCCATGAGCCTGCAAGCTCGTTTTGAACAGGTCGTGGCCGAGTCGAAGAATCTGCCCGAGCGCCCGGACAACCTGACCTTGCTGAAGATGTATGCCCTGTATAAACAGGCCAGCAGCGGCGGCGCCACCGGCGAACGTCCGGGCATGACCGATTTCGTCGCCCGCGCCAAATGGGATGCCTGGAATGCCCTGAAAGGTACGCAGCCGGAAGCGGCGAAGCAGCAGTAAGTATATCGACCTGGTGGAATCCCTGAAGGCCTGATCCAGTGCCTGCCGGCGCTTTGGCCAAAGCCGCACGAATCCCGTGCGGCTTTTTTGTTTTCCGGACTTGCCACAGCAATTACAGCAGTTATCCCTGGCGCAAGGCTTGCGGATTCAACAGGTTGGGAGGCGTCTTGCCGCTGAATGCGGCAATCAGGTTGTCCGCTGCGCACGTTGCCATCGCGCGCCGGGTCGCTCCGGAAGCGCTACCGATATGCGGAGTCAATACGACATTATCCAGTGCCAGGAAATCCGGATGGAAGGCCGGCTCGTTCTCGAAGACGTCCAGCCCGGCGGCAGCAATCCGGCGCTCGCGCAGCGCCGCGATCAGCGCGGCGTCATCGACGATGCCGCCGCGGGCGATATTGACCAGGGTGGCCGTCGGCTTCATCAATGCCAGTTCGGCAGCGCCGATGGCATGATGGGTCGCCGCCGAATACGGCAGCACCAGCAGCAGATGGTCGGCCCGGCGCAGCAAGTCATCCTTGTCGACAAACTGCGCATGGTTGGCCGCGGCTTCGAGCGTCGCCGGCAGCTGCGTACGATTATGGTAAAGCACCTGCATGTCGAAGCCGCGTGAGCGGCGCGCGATCGCCTGGCCGATACGGCCCATGCCGAGGATGCCCAGGGTGGCGCCATGCAGGTCCGCCCCCAGGAAGGCATCATAACGCCAGCGCTTCCATTGCCCGGCACGCAGCCAGCGTTCCGACGCCCCCACCTGGCGTGCCGCCGCCATCAACAGGGCCCAGGCAAAATCCGCGGTGGTTTCGTTCAATACGTCTGGCGTATTGCTCACCATGACGCCTGCGCGCGTGGCGGCGTCGAGGTCGATATTGTTGAAGCCAACCGCCATATTGGCGATCATTTTCAATTGCGGACAAGCCGCGATCAATTCGGCAGTGATGCGTTCGTTCGCACTCGAGAACAAGCCTTGCTTGTCGTGCAAGCGTTGCGCCAGCTCGGCGCTGGACCAGGGCAGGTCGTCCTGGTTGGTTTCCACTGCGAAATGGCAGGACAGGCGCTCCACCACCTCGGGAAAGATGGCGCGCGCAATCAGGATTTTCGGTTTCATGCAGGATTCGAAAGCGTTAAAGTGGATTTTTCCAGTTCTACCGGGAGATGAGCGAAACGCCGCAAGAATGGCTGGCGCATTTGCTTATGCGTAATTTGTATAACCGCTGTTTGTGGGAAGATATAAAATGCCTTAAAATACAAGGCTTTGCGAAAGATTGCAGAAATGTGGCTGTTTATCTCTTGAACAGCATCTGCATCGCGCCATTTTATCCCCAATTGAGTAGATAGGACTGTTATGACCCACGTTGTGACCGAATCCTGCATCCGTTGTCGCTATACCGACTGCGTCGATGTATGTCCGGTGGACTGCTTTCGCGCAGGTCCGAATTTTCTGACGATCGACCCCGACGAATGCATCGACTGCGCGGTGTGCGTGGCAGAATGCCCGGTCAATGCCATTTACGCGGAAGAGGATGTCCCGGCAGACCAGCAGCAATTCATCAAGCTGAATGTCGAGCTGGCGCGCAAGTGGCCGTCCATCACCAAAACCACGGCGCCCCTGGCGGAAGCCGAGGAATGGAAAGATACGAAAGATAAATTGCAATACCTCCAAAGCTGAGGCCTTGCCACGAAATACCCGAAGCCGGTGCATGTTTCCCCGGCTTTTTCACTTTTTCAATGAAACAGGAATTTGACAGTCGTATGGAAACCAGCGCCGGCCTCGAAGCCTCGAACCTCGCCCCCAACACCACTCCCGATGCGGCCAAGGCGCCGATCGAAGCCGATGCCGTGATCATCGGCGCCGGCCCGGTCGGCCTGTTCCAGGTATTCGAACTCGGCCTGCTGGAAATCAAGGCACACGTGATCGATTCGCTGCCAGTCGTCGGCGGCCAGTGCGTGGAACTGTATCCGGACAAGCCGATCTATGACATCCCTGCGGTGCCGGTATGCACCGGCCAGGAATTGACCGACAACCTGCTGAAGCAAATCGAGCCCTTCGAACCGACCTTCCACCTGAACCAGGAAGTCACCGTGGTCGAAAAGCGCGAGGACGGCCGCTTCAATCTCGAGACGTCGATGGGCACCCGCTTCATCACCAAGACCATTTTCATCGCTGCCGGCGTCGGCTCCTTCCAGCCGCGCACCATCAAGGTCGATGGCATCGAACAGTTTGAAGGCGAGCAAGTGTTTTACCGCGTCAAGGACCCGAGCCGTTTCCACGGCAAGAACCTGGTCATTTGCGGCGGCGGCGACTCCGCCCTGGACTGGGCGCTGAACTTTGTCGGCAAGGCCGAATCGGTCATTCTGCTGCATCGTCGCGAAGATTTCCGCGCCGCGCCGGCTTCGGTGGCCAAGATGAAGGAATTGTGCGACGAATTTGAAATGCAATTCATCGTCGGCCAGGTCACCGGCTATGAATCCAAAGACGAGCGACTCAGCGAGATCAAGGTCACCGGCGCCGATGGCGTGACGCGCCGCCTGCCGCTGGACCACTTGCTGGTGTTCTTCGGCCTGTCGCCCAAGCTCGGCCCGATCGCCGAATGGGGCCTGGATATCGAGCGCAAGCAGCTGAAAGTCGTCGATACCGAGAAATTCGAAACCAATGTCCCGGGAATTTTCGCGGTAGGCGACATCAATACCTACCCTGGCAAGAAAAAACTGATTCTCTCCGGTTTCCATGAAGCGGCACTGGCGGCCTTTGGCGCAGCGCCCTACATTTTCCCGGAAAAGAAGATCCACATGCAATACACCACCACCTCGCCCAAGCTGCACAAGATCCTGGGTGTCGAGACCCCCGTATTCGATTAATCGTTTCACGCGGCAACAACCTGGAAACGCCCCTTGGCTGGACAAGCCAAGGGGCGTTTTTTCTTGGCAGGCATTATGCGTGTCAGTGACTTGGCACGACTTATGCTGCACTGCTACATGATCAACGGAATGCCAGCCAAGGCGATTTGGGCACTTCAATAGCCGCGGACGGCAAAAAATGGCATAACGACTTCATGATCGATGGATTACGGTTTCATGACCGCGTCACGGCAAGCCATGGCCGCCCATCGCATTTCGCCGATTGAAACAAGTTATTGATTTCACATGGAATTATTGTCATTTAGTTGAAACAAAACGACAGTCAGGAGAAGAAAATGGACTGTAAATGTCTGACCAACGCCAACAATTTATGGTATGTTTCTTAGCGTCAATGCGCGCAAATCGGGCGACTCCAAAGAAATCCCGGTTTTGCAAAGTGTTCCCTGTCGTTTGTAATTATGTTGTAATGCAATAAGAATTTTCCTACACGTTGAAGTAAAATAAGCTTACTATGATGCATTGCAACATTTAAAAATAAAAACTGATTGTGCTGCACTATCCGATGAGGCGACCATGCTCTATCAATTTCACGAATTAAACCGCAACTTCATTAACCCATTGATCCAGTGGGCCGAAGCCTCCGCCAAGCTATTTACCAATCCAGTCTCGCCGCTGGCACACGCGCCATTTGCGCAACGCATTGCAGCGGGCTACGAGTTGATGTATCGCCTTGGCAAAGCTTACGAAAAGCCGCCCTTCAGCATTGAAAACGTGACAGTTGATGGCAAGGAAGTCCAGATTCTGGAACGCGTTTCCGCGCAAAAGCCTTTCTGCACCCTGATCCACTTCAAGAAGGATTTGAGCGATGCGGAAACCGCCAGGCTCAATCATCCCAAGGTCTTGATCGTCGCCCCACTGTCCGGTCACCATGCCACCCTGTTGCGCGACACCGTGCGCAGCATGCTGGAGAACCATGACGTCTACATCACCGACTGGATCGATGCGCGCATGGTGCCCTACTCGGAAGGCCCCTTCCATCTGCACGATTATGTCTACTACGTGCAGGATTTCATCCGCCACCTGGGTCCGGATCTGCATCTGATTGCGGTGTGCCAGCCGACCGTGCCGGTGCTGGCGGCAGTCGCGCTGATGGCCAGCGACAACGATCCGATGCTGCCCAAGTCCATGACCCTGATGGGCGGCCCGATCGACCCGCGCAAGTCGCCCACCCAGGTCAACGACCTGGCGACCGACAAGCCTTTTTCCTGGTTTGAAAACACCGTGATTTACGCGGTGCCACCTAATTATCCGGGCCACGGCCGCAAGGTCTACCCAGGATTCCTTCAGCATGCGGGTTTCGTGGCGATGAACCCGAGCCGTCACGCGCAAAGCCACTGGGATTTTTATCTGCATCTGCGCCAGGGTGACAACGACTCCGCCGAAAATCACCGCAAGTTCTACGACGAATACAATGCCGTGCTGGACATGCCGGCAGAATATTATCTGGAAACCATCAAGACTGTTTTCCAGGACCACTGCCTGCCCAAGGGCACCTGGGAAATCGGCGGCAAGCTGGTGCGACCGCAGGATATCAAGACCGTTGCGCTGTTTACCGTCGAAGGCGAGCTGGACGACATTTCCGGCCCTGGCCAGACTCAGGCCGCGCACGAACTGTGCTCCGGCATTCCCAAGGACATGCAGCAGGATTATGTCGCCCCGGGTGCTGGCCACTACGGCATTTTTTCGGGCCGCCGCTGGCGCGAGACCATTTGCCCGAAAGTCGGCGAATTCATCAAGAAATATTCCTGATACATTCCTGATACGTTAAGCCGCCTTGCGAAAAGCCGTCCCCTTCCAGGGACGGCTTTTTTATTGACAGCATGCCGCCTGATTGTGCCAAACGCGGCGGCATTGGATAATGCTGTTTTTATCGATGAATAGTCCCGTGTCCGCTCCGCTTGCCGATCGTATCGAAGACCTGCTGCCGCAAACCCAGTGCACCAAATGCGGCTACCCGGCATGCCGCCCCTATGCCGAGGCGGTCGCCAGCGGCGAGGCTTCCTACAACCAGTGTCCGCCCGGCGGCGCCGAGGGGGTCGCCAGACTGGCAGCCCTGCTCGGCAAGCCGGTCATTCCGCTGAATCCCGCCAACGGCGCCGAGCGGCCGCGCCCGGTGGCGCTGATCGACGAGACCCTGTGCATTGGCTGTACCCTGTGCATCCAGGCCTGTCCGGTGGATGCCATCATCGGCGCCGGCAAGCAGATGCATACGGTGGTGCCGGCGCTGTGTACCGGCTGCGACCTGTGCGTCGCCCCCTGCCCGGTGGATTGCATCGCCATGATCGACGTCACCGCCAGCCTGACCGGCTGGGACGCCTGGTCGCAGCAGCAGGCCGACGACGCGCGCGACCGCCATGACTTTCATGTCATGCGCCTGCGCCGCGACAAGGAAGAAAACGACGCCAGGCTGGCAGCCAAGGCAAGCGCCAAGCTGCAGGCGCTGGAGGCCGAAGCCGCTGCCAGCCCGGAGCAGCAGGCCGAACAGGCGCGCAAGAAGGCGATCGTGCAGGCCGCCATCGAACGCGCGCGCCTGAAGAAGGAACAGATGGCGGCAGCCACGGCGACCAGCCCGGAGGAAAAACCTTGAATTCCCAGAAGCGGCGCCTGATTTTTGAACGCCTGCGCGCGGCAAATCCAAATCCGACCACCGAACTGGCCTATACCACGCCGTTCGAATTGCTGATCGCCGTGATCCTGTCGGCGCAGGCCACCGATGTCTCGGTCAACAAGGCCACGCGCGTGCTGTTCCCGCTTGCCAATACGCCGCAGGCGATCTTTGCCCTGGGCGTCGAAGGACTGACAGAGTACATCCGCACCATCGGCCTGTACCGCACCAAGGCGAAAAACATCATTGAAACCTGCCGCATCCTGCTCGAACAGCACGGCGGCCAGGTACCGCGCACGCGGGAAAGCCTGCAAGCCTTGCCGGGCGTGGGCCGCAAGACCGCCAACGTGGTCTTGAACACGGCATTCGGCGAAGCGGTGATGGCGGTGGATACACATATTTTCCGGGTATCCAACCGCACTGGCCTGGCGCCCGGCAAGAACGTCGATGAAGTCGAGCGGGCCTTGATGAAAAATGTCCCGCACGAATTCCTTCACGACGCCCACCACTGGCTGATCCTGCACGGGCGTTATACCTGTATCGCCCGCAAGCCGCTGTGCTGGAACTGCGTCATCGCCGATTTGTGCGAATACCCGGACAAGACGCCGCTGCCGGCCAAAGGAGTCTGAACATGTTTAATCCCTCGCAAGACGATGTCCGGCGTTTTTTCTGCGACGCCTACCGCAAACACCGCAACAATGAAATCCTGACGCCGCTGGAGGCAATTGCGCGCGACTGGATCGCCCAGCACCCGGAATATGCCAGTGAACTGGAAGAAGTCGAAGCCGCGCTGGCAGCCGACTATTCGGTCGAACGCGGCCAGGCCAATCCTTTCCTGCACCTGTCCATGCACCTGTCGATTGCCGAGCAGGTGTCGATCGACCAGCCCCCTGGAATCAGGGCGGCTTGCCAGGCGCTTGCGAACAAACTGCAATCCGAGCATGACGCGCATCACCAGATCATGGAATGCCTGGGCGAGATGATCTGGAATTCACAGCGCAACGGCACGCCGCCCGACGGCGCCGCCTATATCGATTGCGTGCGGCGGCGCTGCCGCTGACGGCGCCGGCCGGAACTCACGCACGCCCTGCAGAATCAAAAAAGCCACGGACTCCGTGGCTTTTTTTAAGGGAAAATCAGCAGCTTATTTGCGTACCATTACTTGCGTACCATTACTTGCGTACCATTACTTGCATACCATTACTTGCATACCATTACTTGCGCACCACCAGGGTGCCCGGCAGGCTGTGCAGGTACGCCGCGATATTCTGGATATCCTTCTTGCTCAATTGCTTGGCCTGACCCGCCATGATGGCGTTGCCGCGGCCGCTCAGGCCGCTGGTGCCGCGCTGATAGGCAATCATTGCATTCTCCAGGTAATCCTTGTGCTGGCCGGCCAGCTTCGGATAGCTGGGATCGATCGGCGTATTGTAATCCTGGCCGTGGCAGGTGAAGCAGTTGGACTTTTGCGCGGCGACCTTGCCGGCTTCGATATCGCCGGCAGCTTGTGCGCCCTGCGCGATTGCGGAGGCGAGTACCAGGACCGCGATCTTGAACATGTTTTTCATCGTGCGCTCCCCTTATTTCTGTTGCGCGTAATACGCCGCAACGTCGGCGATATCCTGCTCCGACAGGCTGGCGGCGATGCCCTGCATGGTCGGATGTTTGCGCTCGCCTTTTTGATAGGCTTTCAGCGCGCTTTCAATGTATTTCGCCGACTGACCACCCAGCATGGGCACTTGATAGATTTCCGGGAAAGTGGCCTTGTAGCCCGGGATGCCGTGGCAACCGATACACATCTCAACCTTGGCCCTGGCGGCTTTGGCGTCGCCGACCACATCCGCCGCAGCAGAGAGGTTGGCCACGCCTGCGAGCGCGAGCAATGCGAATATTTTTTTCATGGTAGCAGGAGGTAAGTAAAGCGAAACCGGCGGATGTTCAGCGCTCCCTTGCAATGCTGACATCCAAACCGTTCGATTCTACCTGAACTCCCAACGCCAGTCCATGCTACCAAGACATGACGTTGGTCGTGGCGGCTCAGGCGCCGTCGCTTCCCGAACGCTTGCGGCGCTCGTCCTCGAAAGCCGCAGCAGGCGCGGCCTGCGCCACGCCGCCGGCTTCCTGTTCACGCGGGAACAGGAAGGAACGCGGCGACCGCGCAAAGCGCCGCAGCACCGAGCTGAATACCAGTCGGCGGATGCGGTCCGGCACTTCGCGCGCGCGCAAGGCCAGCGCCAGCGCGCAGCCGAACGCCACCCCGACATTCAGCAAGCCGATGGCGGCAATGCCGAGCACGGCCAGCCAGAATTCGGACGACGCCATGCTGGCCCAGCCCAGGCTCGCGGCAGCAGCCACCAGGGTGCCGGTGGACAGCGTGACATGCCGCACGTCCAGCCCCAGCCCGAAAAACTGCATGACGACCGGCCCCATGCCCAAGAGGAAGGCGAGCGAGAGGTTGCCGGCCAGACTGGACACATGGCGCTCGGCCCAGCGCGCCAGCCGCTCGGCGCGCGCGGCGCCGAGTGCGTGCACCAGGCGCCGGTGATGCGCCAGCGAAGCGCGCAGCTGGCGCAGGGCAAACCAGTTATCGACAAAGCTGGCAACCAGGCTGGACAGCCACAGCAAACCGCCGGTCAGGGCGGCGTAGAGCGGCGTCATGCCGAACAGCGACAGGGACTGCAGGCTGGCCTGGGCCTTGGCCGGGTCCAGCGGCGGCGTGCCGGTGAACAGCAGCACCGCGCCCGCCAGCACGGCCATCACCGGAATTACGGCAATCAGGTTACCGAACACTGCCGCGGCCTGCGAGCGCAGCAGCCATGCCGTTTCCTGCAGCAAGCCGCGCAAGCCTTCACGGGAATCCAGGTCGCCCATGCGCGCGGCCAGCGCCGGTGCGGTTACGGCCGGCTGCCTGGTGGCCAGCACCCCGCCAAGGGCGGTGATCAGGACGAAGCTGGCGGCGTACGTCAGCGAGGCGGACAAGCCGGCGATGAAACCCGCCTGGCCGGTGCTGGCCATGGCAAGCTTGGCCAGCACGGTAAAAGCGGTGATGATGCCGCCGACATACGCGGCTTTCAGCATGGCCCGATATTCAATGCGGTTGCGGGCAATGTAATGCTCGCCCTGGCCGGCATTGCGCTCGACCAGCTTGCGCGCCAGTAGCGAAAAGCTGCGCCGCACCAGCGCCGGCACCGAATCGCGCGCATGCTGCGCGCGGATCAGGTCGGCCAGCAGCGCCTGCACCTGTCCTGCGCCCTGCGGCGTGAGCAAGGTCGCCGTGCGCAAATCGAGCAGGCGGCCGATGCGCACCAGCTGGGCGCGCATGCGCTCGACGCTGTAGACCAGGCCGACCGAGACGCCATGCTCGTCGAGGTCGGCATAGATGCGGTCGGTCTGCGCCTGGCACACGGCGACCAGCATCTTCACGCTGCGCAATGCGGCAACGTCATGTTGGCGGCTCAGGCAGAAATTCTCCAGTTCACGCTTGAGCGCCATGAATGGGGTCGACTGCAACGGCACTTTGGGGTCCAGGCGCTGGCGGAATGCCGGGCTGATGCCGACCGCCACGATCATGGCGGCCAGGTAGGTCAGCGCCTCATCGATCTGCCGGATATAGGCATGCAGGATACCTTCATCGATGCAAAGCCTGGCCAGGCGCCCCAGGGTGAGATGGTCCAGCCCCAGCAACCAGTCGGCATCGGCTGGATCGGGGAACATGGCGGCAAACAGGGCCGACAAGTCCTGTTGCGCCGGTGGGCGCGGCAGAATGAACTTGACGATGCGCTCGCCCAGCTCGCTGAAAAAAGCCGGTTCGCGCGGCAGGCCGGTAGCGCTGAACAGCTCTGGCCCGGCTGCTTCGCGCAGGGTTTTCTGCAGGGTGGTTTGCACCAGCCGGCGCGCGTCGCGTTGCCCATCGAGCCAGTCAAGCAGGAGCAGCAGGCGCTGCCGACGCAGCTCACCGGCGTCAGCCGGGGGCAGCATGCCGGACCTGGGCACATGGCGCAGCCAGGCGGCGACATCGATCATCCAGTTGGCGCGCTCGTTCCAGCTGGCGAAGGGATTGGCCTGCCGCAGCAGGGATTCGGCCTGGCGCTCGTAACGCACATGGCGGTCACGGCGGTGCTGGGTGCCGCCGCAGAGGCGGCGGCACATCACCCATAGACGCAGGAAAATGATCTTCATGCAGCTTGTCCCTTTCGTTAAATCTGAATGCAATAAGAATGACAGAGGGAAAAGGACGCTCCCCGCCGGCCATCCGCTTCTCGTTTATACTTGAACATGTCGAGGCGGATTAAACACCCCGTAATTTTCGCCTTGATGACATGTTATTTTCTTGAAGACACTAAGTTATGCGACAGGAAACACGCTTCGAAGGTTCCCCAACATATGTGGCAACCGAAGATTTAAAGCTGGCGGTGAATGCGGCATTGACGCTGCAGCGTCCGCTGCTGATCAAGGGCGAACCCGGCACCGGCAAGACCATGCTGGCCGAGGAAGTGGCGGCGGCGCTCGACATGCCGCTGTTGCAATGGCACGTCAAGTCGACCACCAAGGCGCAGCAGGGCCTGTATGAATACGACGCGGTGTCGCGCCTGCGCGATTCGCAACTGGGCGACGAGCGGGTCAGGGATATCCACAACTACATCGTCAAGGGCGTGCTGTGGCAAGCCTTCACCGCGCCGCAGCCGGTGGTGCTGCTGATCGACGAGATCGACAAGGCGGATATCGAATTCCCCAACGACTTGCTGCGCGAACTGGACCGCATGGAATTCTATGTGTATGAGACGCGCGAGATGGTCACGGCCCGCCACCGGCCGCTGGTGATCATCACCTCGAACAATGAAAAGGAATTGCCGGACGCCTTCCTGCGCCGCTGCTTCTTCCACTACATCAAGTTCCCCGACAAGGATACGATGCAGGACATCGTCAAGGTGCATTTCCCGCACCTGAAAAAGGATTTGCTGGCGCAGGCCCTGCAAACCTTTTATGAAGTGCGCGAAGTGCCGGGTCTGAAGAAAAAGCCGTCGACATCGGAATTCCTCGACTGGCTCAAGCTCTTGCTGGCCGAGGACATTCCGGCTGAAGCCCTGCGCAGCCAGGATGCCAAGCTAGTGGTGCCGCCGCTGCACGGCGCCCTGCTCAAGAACGAGCAGGACGTGCACCTGTTCGAGCGCCTGCTGTTCATGGCGCGCAACAACCGCTGAGCAGCGCAGCCATGCCGGGCGCCAGGGGATTGCCGTGCTGATCGATTTCTTCTTCACGCTGAAAGACGCGAAAATTCCGGTCTCGATCAAGGAATTTCTGCTCTTGCTGGAAGCCCTGCACAAGGGCGTGATCGGCCCCTCGCTGGATGATTTTTATTATCTGGCGCGCACCACCCTGGTCAAGGATGAAGCGCACTATGACAAGTTCGACCAGGCTTTCGGTCTGTATTTCAAGGGCATCGCCGCAACTTTCGGAGAAAACAGCCAGATCCCGCTGGATTGGCTGATCCAGCGCATGCAACGGGAACTGACGCCCGAGCAGATTGCGCAACTGGAAAAATTCGGCTACGACAAGCTGATGGATCGCCTGCGCGAGCTGCTGGAGGAACAGAAGGAACGCCACGAAGGCGGCAGCAAGTGGATCGGCACCGGCGGCACCTCCCCTTTCGGCCATGGCGGCCACAATCCTGAAGGCATACGGATCGGCGGCGAATCGCGCAACCGCAGCGCAGTCAAGGTGTGGGAAGCGCGTGCCTACCGCGATTACGATAGCGAGCGCGAACTTGGCACGCGCAACATCAAGGTGGCGCTGCGCCGCCTGCGCAAGTTCGCCCGCGAAGGCGCGCAGGAAGAACTGGCGCTGGACGACACCATCCGCGCCACCGCCAACAATGCCGGCTATCTGGATATCAGAATGCAGCCGGAACGCAAGAACAATGTCAAAGTCCTGATGCTGCTCGATGTCGGCGGCAGCATGGACGACCATATCGCCCGCACCGAGGAATTGTTTTCCGCCGCCAGTGCGGAATTCAAGAACATGGAGTTCTTTTATTTCCACAACTGCGTCTACGATTACCTCTGGAAGAACAACCGCCGCCGCCATGCCGAAAAATTCCCGACCTGGGATGTGCTGCGCAAATATACGCCGGATACCAAGCTGATCTTCGTCGGCGACGCCACCATGAGTCCGTATGAAGTCCTGCAACCGGGCGGCTCGGTGGAATACAACAACGACGAAGCCGGCGCCAACTGGCTGCAGCGCTTTACCCAGGCTTTTCCGAAATTCATCTGGCTGAACCCGGAACCGGAAGGCTTGTGGCAATATCGCCAGTCGATTGCCATCATTCACCAGATCATGCAGGGAAAAATGTTCCCGTTGACGCTGGACGGGCTGGAGCGTGGCATGCGCATGTTGAGCAAATAGGCGGCTGCAGGCGAGCCACACATTACCTTTATCGCAACAAAAATTGCTCATGCAGAAATTGCTGGAAAAGAGTAATCTGATGGCTGTAAAATTTCTACTGTATAAATAAACAGTTTTTGTATTCACTCATCATCCTGCATGGCCACCAAAAAATCCTCTTCCGATTACAGCGAATCATCGATCCGGGTCCTGAAAGGACTCGAACCCGTCAAGCAGCGGCCGGGCATGTACACCCGCACGGAAAACCCCCTGCACATCATCCAGGAAGTGATCGACAACGCCTCCGACGAGGCGCTCGGCGGCTTCGCCCAGAATATCCTGGTCACCCTCAACACCGACGGCAGCGTCAGCGTCGAAGATGACGGCCGCGGCATCCCGGTCGGCCTGCACCCGGAAGAAAAGGTGCCGACCGTGGAAATCGTGTTTACCCGCCTGCATGCCGGCGGCAAGTTCGACAAGGGCTCGGGCGGCGCCTATTCGTTTTCCGGCGGCTTGCACGGCGTCGGCGTATCGGTCACCAATGCGTTATCAACCCGTCTGGCAATCACGGTCTGGCGCGAAGGCCGCGCGCATGACATGGCCTTTGCCGACGGCGACGTGATCGAAAAACTGAAATCGCGCAGCCTGGCCAAGGATGAAAAGCGCTCCGGCACGAAAGTGACGGCCTGGCCCAATGCCAAATACTTCGATTCGGCAGCGATCCCGCCGGGCGAATTGCAACGTCTGCTGCGCTCGAAAGCAGTGCTGCTGCCCGGCGTAAAAGTCACCCTGGTCAATGCGAAAAATGGCGACACGCAAAGCTGGCAATACGACCAGGGTTTGCGCGGCTACCTGGTCGAATCGCTGGCGCAAGCCTCCGGCGCCGATCCGGTGATCCCGTTGTTCGAGGGCGAACAATATGCGAATGCCGATGCTGAAGGCTTCGCCGAAGGCGAAGGCGCGGCCTGGGTGGTGGCCTGGACCGAGGACGGCAATGTAGTGCGCGAATCCTATGTCAACCTGATTCCGACTTCCGCCGGCGGCACGCACGAATCGGGCTTGCGCGATGGCCTGTTCGGCGCGGTGAAAAGCTTTGTCGAGATGCACTCGATGCTGCCCAAGGGCGTCAAGCTCTTGCCGGAAGACGTATTTGCCCGGGTCTCCTTCGTGCTGTCGGCCAAGGTGCTGGACCCGCAATTCCAGGGCCAGATCAAGGAACGCCTGAATTCGCGCGATGCGGTCCGGCTGGTGTCGGGCTATTCCAAGCCGGCGCTGGAATTGTGGCTGAACGAACACGTCGATTACGGCAAGAAGCTGGCCGATCTGGTGATCAAGCAGGCGCAGTCCCGCTTGCGCTCGGCGCAAAAGGTGGAAAAGAAAAAATCTTCCGGCGTCGCCGTTCTGCCGGGCAAGCTGACCGATTGCGAATCCAGCGACATCACCCGCAACGAACTGTTCCTGGTCGAGGGCGATTCCGCCGGCGGCTCGGCCAAGATGGGCCGCGACAAGGAATTCCAGGCGGTCCTGCCGCTGCGCGGCAAGGTATTGAACTCCTGGGAAACCGAACGCGACCGCCTGTTTGCCAACAACGAAATCCACGACATCTCGGTGGCGATCGGCGTCGATCCGCACGGCCCCAACGATACCCCCGACCTGTCGGGCCTGCGCTACGGCCGCATCTGCATCCTGTCGGATGCCGACGTCGATGGCTCGCACATCCAGGTCCTGCTGCTGACCCTGTTCTTCAAGCACTTCCCGCAACTGATCGCGCGCGGCCACATCTGCATCGCCCGGCCGCCGCTGTACCGGGTCGATGCGCCGGCGCGCGGCAAGAAGCCGGCGCAGAAAGTTTATGCGCTCGACGATGCCGAACTGACGGCCATCGCGGACAAGCTGCGCAAGGACGGCGTCAAGGAAGGGGGCTGGAGCATTGCCCGTTTCAAGGGCCTGGGCGAAATGAATGCCGAACAATTGTGGGAAACCACCATGAACCCGGACACCCGGCGCCTGCTGCCGGTGGCGTTGGGCGGCTTCGACCTGGAATCCTCGCAGGCGCGCTTCACCATGCTGATGGGCAAAGGCGAAGCGGCTGCGCGGCGCGCCTGGCTGGAAGAGCACGGCAACGAAGCGGAAGCCGATATCTGATGCGCACGCTGCCGGCGATCCTTCTGGCGCTGGGCCTGTCGCTGACGGGCGCGGCTGCGCATGCCGACATCTATGGCTATGTCGATGCGCAGGGCACCGCACATTTTTCGACCGAAAAGCTGGACGACCGCTATCAGTTGTATGCACGCGGCGATGCCGTGTTCGATACCGGGCGGCTTGATCTACCCGTGCCATCGGGCGAGCACAAGCCGGTCTCGCCGGCGCTGTCGCGCCACCTTGACGGGCACCCCAACCTGAAAAAATTTGAGCCCCTGCTGCACCAGGCAGCCAGCGATTTCGGCCTGCAGCCGGCCTTGCTGAAGGCAATCATGGCGGCCGAATCCGGCTTTAATCCGGCGGCAGTGTCGCCCAAGGGCGCCATCGGCCTGATGCAGGTGATGCCGGCCACCGCCGAACGCTACGGCCTGCAGGCCGGCGCGAAAAAATCGCTCGAACAGAAGCTGGCCGACCCTAAAACCAATATCCGCCTGAGCGCGCGCTATCTGCGCGACCTGTCGCGGCTGTTTCCCGGCCAGCCCGAGCTGGTGATCGCCTCGTACAACGCCGGCGAAGGCGCCGTGCAAAAGTACCGCAACACTATCCCGCCCTACCCCGAGACCCGCAATTACGTAAAACTGGTGGCGCAGTTCTACCGGTTCTACCACCGGGTGGCGGCGGACCAGGCCCAGGTGGCAAGGCTGTCGAATCCGCAAGGCGGCGGCCGCATCCGCATGACCATCCCCGGCCGCAGCCTGCCGGCGGCAATGACGACCACATACGAATAATTCACCGAATCACGATGACCGAACAAGCCAATCTGTTTGAAACCAGCCTGCCCGACGACGGCGAATCCCTGACCCTGGCCAGCTTTGCCGAACAAGCCTATCTCGATTACGCCATTTCCGTGGTCAAGGGCCGCGCCCTGCCGGACGTCTGCGACGGCCAGAAGCCGGTGCAGCGGCGCATCCTGTACGCCATGCACGAACTCGGCCTGAACGCCACCGCCAAGCCGCGCAAGTCGGCTGCGGTAGTGGGCGACGTGCTGGGCAAGCTGCATCCGCACGGCGACCAGTCGGTGTACGATGCCATGGTGCGCATGGCGCAGGATTTCTCGCTGCGCTACCCGCTGGTCGACGGCCAGGGCAACTTCGGTTCGCGCGACGGCGACGGCGCCGCGGCCATGCGCTACACTGAAGCACGCCTGACGCCGATCTCGAAGCTGCTGCTTGATGAAATCGACCTGGGCACGGTGGATTTCCAGCCCAACTACGACGGCTCCACCGAAGAACCGAAGCTGCTGCCTGCGCGCCTGCCGATGGTCTTGCTCAACGGCGCCTCTGGAATCGCGGTCGGCATGGCCACCGAGATTCCGCCGCACAACCTGCAGGAAGTGGCGAAAGCGGCGGTAGCGCTGATCAGGAACCCGAAACTCACCAGCCGTGAGCTGGTGGAATTCATCCCCGGACCGGACTTCCCCGGCGGCGGCCAGATCATCACGCCGGCGGCGGCGATCGCCGATATCTACGACAGTGGACGCGGCTCACTCAAGGTGCGCGCGCGCTGGAAGATCGAAGACATGGCGCGCGGCCAGTGGCAGGTGGTGGTGACCGAACTGCCGCCCGGCACCTCGTCGCAAAAGGTGCTGGAAGAAATCGAGGAAATCACCAATCCCAAGATCAAGCTCGGCAAGAAGTCGCTGCTGCCCGACCAGCTGACCCTGAAACAGAATGTGCTGGCCATGCTGGATACGGTGCGCGACGAGTCCGGGCGCGAGGCGCCGGTGCGCCTGGTGTTCGAGCCGAAGTCGAAGAACCAGGACCAGACCGAATTCACCAACATGCTGCTGGCGCACACGTCGCTGGAAAGCAGCGCGCCGGCCAACCTGGTGATGATCGGCGGCGACGGCCGGCCGCGGCAGAAGACCCTGGCCGACATCCTCAACGAATGGATCGCCTTCCGCTTCGTCACCATTACCCGCCGCACGCAATTCAAGCTGCAGAAAGTCAACGACCGCATCCATATCCTGGAAGGCCGCGAAGCGGTGCTCCTGAACATCGATAAAGTCATCAAGATCATCCGCGAATCCGACGAGCCCAAGCCGGCGCTGATCGCCGCATTCAGGCTGTCGGACCGCCAGGCCGAAGACATCCTGGAAATCCGCCTGCGCCAACTGGCGCGGCTGGAAGCGATCAAGATCCAGCAGGAATTGCAGGAATTGCGCAATGAAAAAGCCGGTTTGCAGGATTTGCTGGACAACCCGGCCTCGATGAAAAGGCTGGTGATCAAGGAAATCGAAGCCGACGCCAAGCAATATGGCGACGCCCGCCGCACCCTGATCGAGGAAGCCGAACGCGCCGTGATCGAACAGAAGGTGATCGATGAACCGGTCACCGTGATCATTTCGCAAAAGGGCTGGGTGCGCTCGCGCAACGGCCATGGCCACGACGCCGCGCAATTCGGCTTCAAGGCCGGCGACGGCCTGTACGCCACCTTCGAATGCCGCACGGTGGACAACCTGCTGGCCTTCGGCTCCAACGGCCGCATTTACTCGGTGCCGGTGTCTGCCCTGCCCGGCGCGCGCGGCGACGGCGTGCCGGTCACGACGCTGGTCGAGATGGCTGGCGGCACCCAGCTGTTGCATTACTTCGTCGGCGTGGCCGATACCACCCTGCTGCTGGCATCAAGCGCAGGCTACGGCTTCACCGCCCGCGCCGGCGACATGGTCAGCCGCACCCGCGGCGGCAAGGCCTTCATGACCCTGGATGATGGCGACATGCCGCTGGCGCCGCGCCCTGTGGCGGGCAAGGCCAGTGCGATCGCCTGCCTGTCCGAGAAGGGTCGCGTGCTGGTTTTCGGCCTGGATGAAATCAAGACGCTGTCCGGCGGCGGCCGCGGCGTGATCCTGATGGATCTGGAAAAGAATGAAAAACTGCTGGCAGCCGAACCGATCAGCCAGCGCGGCGTGCTGGTCTCCGGCGCCGGCCGTGGCGGCAAGGCGCAGGAAGTGACGCTGTCTGCCTCCGGGCTCGGCGAGCACATCGGCAAGCGCGCGCGCAAGGGCAAGGCGCTGGAGTCGAAGATCAAGGCGAGCGGTTTGGCGGCTTTACTTTAACTGAAGGCCAATGCGGTGATTGCTCACATCTGCGTGGGCCGACTTTGGTGAAGACGCAAGGATGTATCCATGACGACATGGTGCAGCGGATAATGCGCACCATGCCGTTTTCGTCAACTCTGCTAGAACTTGACGCGCGCCGTTAACTGGGCATTACGGGGAGCGCCGGGCAGATTCAGATTCGGCGAGGTACCGTGCCCGGATACGATGTATTTGCGATCCAGTAGGTTATTGAGATTCAACTGGAGTTCAAACTTTTGAGCCTGATATCCCAGCATGGCATCGATGGTCGTATAGCCAGGCAGCGTGACGGTATTGCCGGGGTTCGCAAAGCGATCGGCGACATAGTTCACGCCGGCGCCGGCGCGATAACCATTCGCAAAGGTTTTGGTCAGCCAAAGGTTCGCGCTATGCCTGGGCGTAAGTGACGGCTGCTTGCTCTGCAACGGTTGTCCCGCATCTCTTGCAATCGATTCCGTTATCTTTGCGTCGAGATAAGCGTAGCCTGACCAAATCTTCCAGCCGCCTGTCAAGTCTCCGGCAAGAGTCAGTTCGAGGCCGTCGGTGCGTTGCACGCCGATTGGGATCAGCCGGTTCGTCGCAGGGTCGATCGATTTGATATTGCGTCGTTCAATCCGGAACAGCGATGCCGTTGAAGATACTTGTCCATTGAAGAAATCCAGCTTGGCGCCGATTTCGTGATTGGTCGTTTCTTCCGGCGCGATTTGCTCATTGTTTGCCGCCAATGGAAACGCTTCGGCCGACGGCTGAAATGACTTGCTGTAGGAGGCGTAATAAGACTGGTTCGACGACGGCTGATACACTAGTGGACTGTAACATTTAAAAACGAAGTATACTCATGCTCATGGAGGGCATGATGATACTCACCAAAAGCGAACGCATGGAGCTCCAACAACAGGTCAGTGCGAGGAATGGACGGGCAGATACTGCACGTCGCGCCCGGCTGATTTTGCTGCTGGCCGATGGCCATACCTGGGCCGATATCCGCGCCAAGCTCGATTGCAGCGACAGCTTCATTGATCTCTGGAGCAAGCGTTTTTCCGCAGACCGGCTTGCCGGACTGTTTTCGCGCCATGCCGGGCGGGAACGCTACAAGGTCACCGACCGCATCGAGGCACGCGTCCTGGCCCGAACCACGAAACACAAACCGGCCGATGGTTCGACGCACTGGTCGACACGCAAGCTGGCTGCCGAACTGGGCGGGGGGATTTCGCACATGGCGGTCGCGCGCATTTGGGCCAAGCATGGCATCAAGCCGCATCGCCTCGAGGGCTATCTCGCCTCCAACGATCCCGACTTTGAAACCAAGGCCGCCGATGTGATTGGCCTCTACATGAATCCGCCCCAGCACGCGGCCGTGTTTTGCGTGGACGAAAAAACTGCAATCCAGGCGCTGGATCGGAAAGACCCAGTGCTGCCGCTGTCGCCCGGACGCGCCGAACGCCATGGATTCGAATACTACCGGCACGGCACGCTGTCGTTGTATGCCGCCTTCAACACCAGGACTGGCGAGGTGCTGGGCAAGACCGCTGCGCGACACACCTCGGCTGAGTTCGTGGCCTTCCTCACAGACATCGTCGCCAATCAACCCAAGGGCAAAGAAATCCACGTCATCGCCGACAATCTCTCCGCGCACAAAACCAAGCTCGTCGCGGCATTTCTGGAGGCGCATCCCACGGTGCATATGCATTTCACTCCTACGTATTCATCCTGGCTGAATCAGGTCGAACTGTGGTTTGCAAAAATCGAACGCGACGTCATTGCGCGGGGCGTTTTCACATCGCTGACTGATCTCAAGAGAAAACTCATGCGTTACATCCGTCACTACAACACCCAGCCAAAGCCAGTGAAGTGGAAGTACTTCGATCCAAGCAAGCGAATCACTCCCGAATCAATTGTTACAGTCCACTAGTCCGATGCGAGGGCTCCATTCCTTGTCGCTGCGCGACAGATTCCGTTGCCCTGCTCTTCTCTCCTTCGTCTCCTGTTCGAAGCGGTCGTAGCGGACACCGGCCAGCGCCTTCCATCGATCCGATAGCGTTACCAGGTCCTGCACATACGCACTGCTGGTTTTCATGATGCCCAGATTGTCGACAAACGGCGCGGCCGTGGCGTTCAGTGCCACCACGGGCAGAACAGGATTGAAGAGCGAGACAGTTCCGGCATTGGCGCGCCGGCGGAACTGGTCTTTATCCTGCCTGCCGATTTCGATGCCATACAAAATCTGGTGCTCCATGCCGGCCAACTCAGCTTTCTGCGTCAGTTCGGTCTGATTGAAATAACCATCTTCTTCGCGTCGCGTATTGTTGTGCAGCAGTGTGGCGCTGCGGGCGGCTTCATTGACCGAATTGACAAAGGTGTCATTCCGGTTCAGCTTGTAATCATAGTGGCGGAAGGCATTGCGCACCGATAGCTGGTTGCTGAAACGATGGTTCAGCGTAAACCCAACTGCGGTCATTCTCGCTTCGGAGGTATCCACCTCAGCCGCATTGGCGGCGCCATAATAGGTGCTGGTGGGCACGTCGACAGGCTTTCCGCGGTAGGCCGGAACGCCGAAGTCCGTTACACGGCGATCCGACAGGTACTCCGCCTGGAGCAAAAGGTTCGTGTCGGATCCCAGCTTGAGCAACAGGGACGGCGCCAGAGCTTCGCGATTGAGGAATTGCTTGTCCCGGTAACTGTCCGCGCGCTCGATGGCGCCGGTAACCCGGAATGCTACGCCGTTTTCGCTGAAATTGCGTGCCAGGTCGATTTCGCCGCGACGCTGATTCCAGCTTCCCACCTGGGCCGTGACTTCACTCTTGTCGATGCCGGGTTTCTTGGTGATGCGGTTGATCAGGCCACCCGAAGAACCGCGACCGTATAGGACAGATGCCGGCCCCTTGATAACTTCTACTTGTTCGATGTTCGAAAGATCGCGAAAATACATTGCATCATCGCGTACCCCGTCGATAAACTGATCGCCGATCGCGTTAAAACCACGGATCGTTACCTCATCGCGCTGACCATCGCCATGCGACATGCCGATTCCCGGCACGGATTTCAGCACATCCTGCATGGACGTTGCCCGCTGGTCACGTAGCAGCTGTTGCGGCACCACATTGACAGTCTGTGGAATATCGCGCAACGGTGCTTCAATTTTGGTTGCGGTGATCGCGGTCGGTGCGTTGTAGGTTGGCGCCAGCTCGCGCGTGCCACTTACCTTGACTTCGGGCAGGCCCGTTTCAGCTTGCGTTGCGCTCTGTGCAAACGCAGCGCTGGATAATTGTTGAACAGCCAGCGCGACTAGCAGTGCCAGTCGTGGTTCTTTGAATGCCATGATGCTCCATTTATATATATAAATTCGCTGGCTGGCTATTGCGTCAAAAAGACCTTGGCTGGCTGTCGAATACCAATGAAAAATTTAATTAGTTATCAATCGCATAGGTTAACGTGAAATTGTACAACGACAATTCGCCAGAGGCTGAATATATGTTGCGTGTCAGCCATGCGCTTGTTCCGTTAAGTTTGTGCATGGACTGCACACTCACTTGACCGCGCACTTGCGACGAGTCGCAAAAGGGGATTGCGCCTATCCGGCTGAGGCATCGCCCGCTCAACAACGGTGGCCCATTGTTCCGACAATTGCTGGCAGGTGGCGCGCAATACCGGCGCCAGTTCAGGCAACTCGGCGAGCGCCTTCATATGGCGCTCGATGACAGACGCCAGCTTGATGCAAGTGCCGCTCTCGCTGGTGTTTGCGGTGTAATGCGACATCAGGTGTAAAGCTGCGGAAATGAGTAGTTCGGGCTGAGAAGGTGTGCAATTTGGTTCAAGAAACGCAGGATTGATTCCATCGATGGCCATGCAAAGCTCCTTTTGTTCGGTCAGATGGGGGCTGGCTACCGCGAAGAGCACGATGCGGCGGTTGGCTGGCGAGATTTCGACGGACTTGTTATGCCGTCTTGGACTGCATACTTTTGGTCAATCTAGGCTGTCAGGATCAGCTTGTTGAGTTGCGTGAGGCGCAACCGGGAAATCCGGCCTTCATGATCAATTTCCACTTCTTTTGTTTGCTGAAAAAAATCCTTGCTTTTGATGCGTTTCGCTGTGTCTTTCACCGGAGCAGGAAGGGATGTAGCCGTTTCGCAATTTTTTGCTGCAGCCTTGTTTCTTTCAGGTTGATGCATTTTTGCCCCACTATATGAATGAGAATCATTATCGTTTATTGGATTTTTGCTGATCTGATCGACTATTGCAAGAAATTTTTAGGTGCAGGCAGGGGCGTCCACCATTCATTTGAAATTTGTTGCGAATGATTCTCATTTCGGATATTATCTGCCACATGCTGGTTACGTAGCGACTTTTGCGTACCCAGCGTACGGTCGTATAGACGTAACCGTCATCCCGCAACAGCCAGCCACCAAATCCCGTTCTCCGGGAAAGGCAGCCCGCTTCATGTCGTATGCGGCTTCCAATCAGGAGAATTCAATGAAAATCCGTAGCTGCCGGACAGAATGTATCGCCGTCCCGTTAACCATCGCATCTTGCGTAACTTCCGATCCGGGCTCCACTTGTATCGAGTGCGCCGGCCCGGATTCGACCTGCCGCCAGGTACGATCGTCGTCCGGTTAGCAGATCTCGCCTGACAAATATCCCACTTGACGGTCGCGCATGCCGCGCCCGTTCTTGACAACGCATTCCGCTTGCCTACCGGAGCTCAAGCTTCATCGGGTGCGGCCATACCTTTGACATTGCAAACCGATTTTCAAGGAGAATCATGAAAGAACTTATCATTCTGGCCCACGTGCCTACCGATGCCATCAATGCTGGCTTTATCCCGGCGGCGCAGCGCCTCGGCTTGTCGGTCGTATTGTTGACTGATCATGCAGAAGCCCATCAGCAGCATTTCGGTCAAGCTCGATTGGCAACTTATCCTGACGAGATCATTGCCTGTGACGTGTTCAATCCGCTGGCGGTCATCGGCGCGCTCACCTGCCGCTCGCAAGCGCCGGCGGCAATTTTCTCCAATAGCGACCACCTGCAAGCCAGCACGGCTATCGTGGCGGATTATTTCGGCTTGCCCCGCAAGGACTGGCATGTCGCCTATCGTGCCAAAAACAAGGCGGAAATGCGCGCCAGCTTGCAAAACCGCGGGCTGGATATGCTGTGGCATGCCGTAGTCTGTGACAAGGCGGGACTGGCGCAAGCAACGAAGGGGATGCCGTTTCCATGCATCGTCAAGCCGCGCGAAGGCGTCGCCAGCCAGCAGGTTACGCTGAGCCATGAACGCGCCGAACTGGAGGCGCAATGCGAAGCCGTCTGGTCCGAGCAACCGGGACTGCCGCTACTGCTGGAAGAATATATCGAAGGCCCGCTTTATACGCTGGAAACGCTGGGCGACGGCAAACGACTTCACGTGCTCGGCGGCTTTCAGGTGAAGCTGTCGCCGCCGCCGTACTTCGTCGAACTGGAGGCGAAATGGGGGACAGGCTTGACCGCCGCGCAGGAAGCACAAGTGGTCGACATAATCCGCCGCTTCGGCGTCGGTTTCGGCGCATGCCATACCGAATTCGTGATGACGGACAAAGGGCCGCGCCTGATCGAAATCAATTACCGCAATATTGGCGATTACCGCGAATTTCTGCTGCAGGATACGCTCGCCATTCCCTTGTTTGAAATCGTGCTGCGGCTCTACCTGGGCGAGCCAATGCCGCAGCTCGAACTTGCGCAAAATGCCGCGTTGATCCGCTACTTCACCGCGCCGTCGGCGGGGTGCCTGACCGAGGCGCCGGGTGCGTTCGTCAATCAAACAGATGGACAACTGTTCTCTTATAAGCCGCTACGCTCGATCGGCGAATTCATAAGCCTGACAAATTCAAACAAGGATTACCTAGGCGTGCTGCGCGCCACCGGGCCCGACGCGCAGCGCCTCGGTGCGGAGGTGGAGCGGATCGGCCGGTCCCTGGCATGGAGGATCGCCGCATGAATGCGATTACGCTTGAAACAGCGCCGGACCAGGAAGTCCAATTGGTGCACGCAGAACATGCGCAATATATTCGCCGGCGCGTGCTGGATGCGCTGTTGCGCGAAGACGTGCGCGCGTGCGTGAGCCAGGCTGAACTGGTGTCGCCTGCCGCCTCGCCAGCCGGCTTGCCCAAGCTTGAATCCAGCGCTTGCGCCTGGCTCAAGGTGTCGCACTTCGGTAACGGCGTGCTCTGGATCCCGGTGAACGAGGCTACGTTCATGCAAGACTGGCGCGGCGCCGACTTGCCGCTGCTGTGGCAGGAAGGTGGGCAGGTCAAGGAGTTGTATGCGGTGGCGGATATCATTGCCTGCTTCGCGCATGGTCTGGACGCAGGCGCAGCGTCGCTGTTCAACGCCTTCATCGAGGAATGCGAGGTTGCGCTGTCGCACCGCGCGATGAGCGAAGCCGAGCGCGAACGCTGGTTTTCGGAATTGCGGACGGCCGGGCCGGTTAGCGAGCCATCGGCGTGGCATGGCCGCCTGCAGTACTACGACAGGCTCGGCGCATTCCTTGACCATCCGTTGTATCCGACCGCGCGCGCCAAGCTCGGCTTTGACGAAGCAGCGCTCGCCACGTACGGACCTGAATTCCAGCGCAGCTTCCAGTTGCGCTGGCTGGCCGTGCCGCTTGCGTTGTACCATCCCAGCATCGCCGGCGAGCAGGGCTGGCCATCGCTGTGGCCGGGTTTCGAAGACGTCGGCCTGCCGGCCGCGATGGCGCAAACACATGCGCTGGTTCCGGTGCACCCTTTCGTCTGGGAGCGCCAGCTTGACGCTTTCCTGCGCGAGCATGGATTGGCGGAGCAGGTAACCCATGCGCCACGGGCTTGTCTCACGGTGGCGCCGACGTTGTCGGTGCGCACCGTGGTATTGCTGGACGCACCCGAGTGGCATCTGAAACTGCCGCTGACGATACGTACACTCGGGGCGAAGAACATTCGCACCATCAAGCCGAGTACGATCCTCGACGGCCACAGCATCCAGAGCACGCTTGGCGCGATTGCCGCACGCGAGCCATCGATCGCCGGACGGTTATTGCTGACGGAAGAACAATGCGGTGCGCATGTCGACAACCGCATGTTCCTCGGCTATATCCTGCGGCGTTATCCAGTGGAGGCGTTGTGCGACAGTACTTTGATTCCCGTGGCGTCGCTGATGGCACAGGCACCGTCCGGCAAGCTGGCGATGGAGGACATAGCGGCCCGCTACTATGGCAGCGACGTCGAGAAGTTCTTCAACGATTATCTGGACCTGACGCTGCGCCTGCACCTGCTGCTCTGGCTGCGTTACGGCATCGCGCTGGAATCCAATCAGCAAAACTCGGTCGTCGTCGTCAGCCACAGCGAGCCGCGGTTGCGCCTCCTGCTCAAGGACAACGACGCGGCGCGCATCCATTTAGATGATCTCAGGCAGCGCTGGCCGAATCTGGCGTCGCATCTCGCGGAATTGCAAGATCAGCGCCTGGCAGTAACCGAGCCGCTGCCGCTGGCGCAGATGTTTACGACAATCACGCTGCAGTTGAATATTGCAGTCCTGGTCGAGCGCATCGCATCCATCCTCGGCCGGTCGACCGCAACGCTGTATGCCGGTGTCCGGCGGCGGATCGAATCCGTGCTGGCAGAACTGGCCGGCGCGGGCGAGAACACCGCACTGGCGCGCCGCGTGCTGCTTGAAGACGATCGTCTGTATATCAAGTATCTGCTGATCGCTGCCACCCTGGCGGAAAAGAGCGAGACCGGCGCCGCCGACGTCAACAAGTTTTATGGCCGCAGTGCGCCCAACTTCCTGAGGCCGGCATGAAGACACACATGAAAACTGACAGACGCCGCCTCATCATCGGCACCATCATGGCCGGTCACTTCATCGCGGCATTCGTCGCGCTGGGCATGCCGCCGTTTTTTGCGCTTATCCTTGAAAAGGCCTTGCATAGCGACGCAGTGTATTTGGCCGGATGGCTTTACGTGGTGCCGTCTTTCTGTACCGCGATCAGCAGCCCGTGGTGGGGCAAGCTGGCGGACAGGTTCGGCAAGAAGCCGCTGTTGCTGCGCGCGCAACTGGGACTGGCGGGCAGCTTCCTGCTGGCCGGCTTTGCGCCCAACACCTGGGTGTTTTTCGTCGCATTGCTGCTGCAAGGTCTGCTCGGTGGCACGTTCTCCGCGTCCAACGCCTACCTGGCAACCGTCGTCAATGGCGCGGAATTAACCCGCAGCCTGACTTTGATGCAGTGGTCGGCCCGCGCCGCACTGGTGGTCGCACCGACCGGCCTGGGCATGCTGATGATGACGGTCGAATCGCCCCTGAGTTTGTACCGCTATCTGGCGCTACTGCCCTTGTGCGCGGCCGCGCTCATTTGGCGGCTGCCGACTCAGCAGACGCAGAATGCGGGCAAAGCGCCGCCACCGGCATCAGACAAGATCGTCGAGGCGACGCCGCGACAGATCTACGCCTTGCAGTTCGCATTCGTCTTCGCCACCGTGATGACATTTCCCTACTTTGTGCCGTTCATCCAATCGTCCGGCGCTGCGATGTCGCCGGCGCTTGCCGGCGTCCTGTTCGGCCTGCCGCATTTAATGTATTTGCTCTGCGCGGTACCGCTCAGCCGCCATCTCGGAAAAGACAGCCTGGTCCGTTCGCTGGCGCTGTCGTTTCTGGCGCTCGCCGTATCGCTTCTGGGACAGGCATTGGCGCCGTCGCTGCCCGTGATAACGGCCTGGCGCGTCGTGATGGGACTGGCGATGACAGCCGGGTTTATCGGCCTGCACGCCTTGATCGCCGCCATCGTCCATGGCGGCAATGCCGGCACGACGTTCGGCTGGTTCGAAAGCAGTTCCAAGTGGGGCGCGGTGGCCGCCGGTCTCACTGCCGGCGTGGCCGTGCAGGCCGTCGATGTGCGCGCACCGTTTTTCATTGGCGCACTAGCCATGTTTGTGGCGGGCGGATATCTCGCAGGGTTGACGTTTCATCGCCTGCGCCTCAGTAATTATCAATGACAGGAGAAATCATGCAAGCAAATAATCTGGCCTATGCCATCGATCCCGCGTTGCTGGCGCGGCAGGAAGCGCGCCGGCGTTCGATGGAAACGCTGCTGAATTGTTATTGCCGCGAGGTGGCGGAGCCGCAGGGTCAATTGCATGTCGGACCGCTCTTCGGCCAGTCCGACTGGCCGCAGTCGGTGCAGATGGCGTTGCGCAACAGCGGAAGCAACACTGGCGGCAGCGTCATGCACATTCGATTACCGCTGAGCGGAGCGCGACTGCTGACGGTGGTTGAACAGGCTTCCGTCACCGGCAATTACCGTTACCGATCGCCATTCTATTGTAAAGCGCCGGCCAAGCCGTGGGACTTGCTTGATTGGGAAGGATTGGCGGGAATGCTATTGCGCGAATTGTCGTTGCAAACCGACACGCCGAGGAACGACGAGTTGATGCAGCAGATCCGCGACAGCGTGAACGTCACCGCGGCGGTGCTGCAATCGTCGCGCCCGGGGCCTTTCGCAGCGGATCCCTTGCAGGCATTCATCGAGTCCGAGCAGTCGCTGGTATTCGGCCATCCATTCCATCCGGCGCCGAAAAGTCGTCAGGGGGTTTCCTACGACGACATGCTGCGCTACTCGCCGGAAATAGGGGCAAAGTTCCCGCTGCATTATTTCGCGGTGCGCCGCGAGTACCTGCTGCAGCAATCGGTACTTGACACGCCCTGCGACCAGATTATTGCCGAGCAGGCGCCTGACGGCCTCGCCGTCGACGACGACTATGCGCTGATCCCGACGCATCCATGGCAGGCGCGTTACTTACTGGAGCATGCCAGCGTTGCGCAGGCAATCCGCACCGACCGCATCCGCGATCTCGGTCCGCAAGGGAAAGCGTATTATCCAACCTCGTCGATCCGCACGCTGTTTCACCCGGAGAATCCATATTTCTATAAAGGTTCGCTGAACATCCGCATCACCAACTGCGTACGCAAGAATGCCGTGTACGAACTGGAAGGCGCGCTGCAGGTCACGCGAATCATGCGCGAACTGATGCCCGTGTTGCAGCAGCAGTTTCCCGGGGTCCGCGTGCTGGAAGAGCCGGCTTTCATCTCGGTGGACCTGATGCAGAACGACGAGCAACTCGACAGGGAAGTGACAGAGGGCTTCGGCATGATCCTGCGTCGCAGCTTCAACGAGGTGCTGCATCCCGGCGTCACTCCCTTGCTGGCCGGCGCGTTGTTCGGCAACCATCTCCACGGCGAACAGCGCATGCGCGAATTGCTGGCGCAGATGGGGCAGCGCCGCTCCTTGCCGCCTGAAGAAGCGGCGGAACAATGGTTTTCGCGCTATGTCGCAGAGGTCATGTACCCGGTGCTGCATTGTTATTTTGCGCATGGCGTGATTTTCGAGCCGCATCTGCAAAACGTGGTGATTGGCGTGGCTAGCGGCGAGCCGCGCCAGGTATTCCTGCGCGACTTCGAAGGCGTCAAGCTGGTCAGCGAACGTTTTAGCGAACAGCAGTTGCAGCATGTCACTCCGCGCACCCGCGCAGCACTCTGGTACAGCAATGAATTGGGCTGGAATCGCATCGCCTACTGCCTGTTTGTAAATAACTTCTGCGAAGCGATCAGCCAGATCGGTGCGGGTAGTCCGCGCTTGCAGCATCGCTTATGGTCGGTGGTGCGGCACCATCTGCATAATTATCAAACCCAGCACGGCGATGCGCATTCGATGCTGCGCATCAAGGCTTTGCTGGATGGCGAACCATTCCCCGGCAAGTCGAATTTGTTGAACCGTTTTTTCAAGCGCGCTGACCGGGCGACGACCTACCTGCCGGTCGCCAACCCGCTGGGGATGATTGCGGAGGACAAGGCATGGAACTGAGGCTGGCCAAGGTTTTCGCAAGCATTCGCGCGGCACAAATCGCTGCCGGCGAACCCTTGTGCGCGTATGTCTACGACCTGGAAGGATTACGCCGGCACGCGGCCCATGTGGCCGGTTCCTTGCCGGCAGGATGCGAATTGTTCTATGCCATCAAGGCCAATTCCGATTTGCCGATTCTGCAAACGCTGGCGCCGCTGGTGCACGGCTTTGAAGTGTCGTCTGGCGGCGAATTGGCATGGGTGCGCGAGAATTTTGCCGATGTGCCGGTGATTTTCAGTGGGCCGGGGAAGCTCGATAGCGAACTCGATGCAGCGGTCGGGCTAGGCGTCGATTGCCTGCATGTCGAAAGCCTGAATGAATTGCAGCGCCTGGCCGCAATTGTCAAGCCCTGGAGCAAGACGCAGGGCGTGCTGTTGCGAATCAATCTGGCGCTCGACAAGCTCGTCGAAACCAGCTTGATGATGGGTGGGAAGCCGACACCCTTCGGCATTCCGGCACAGCAATTGCCGGAATGCCTGGCATGGTTGCGCGACCATCCGGAGATCCGGTTGTGCGGCTTTCATTTCCATTTGCTGTCGCACCAGCTCGATGCGCAAGCGCATTTGCAACTGTTGGACGCCTATCTGAACCAGGCACTGCAATGGTGCGAGCAATACCGGCTAGCCATTGAACAGATCAATGTCGGTGGCGGCATCGGCGTCAATTACCGGCAGCCGGACCGGCAGTTCGATTGGAAAACTTTCAGCGGTGGCTTGCCAGCATTGATGGAAAAGAGCGGCTTGTCCGGAGTCAGAATGCGCTTCGAACTGGGGCGCTATATCACTGCGGCATGCGGTTACTACGCGATGCAGATTATCGACATCAAGCGCAGCTACGGCAAAACTTTTGTGGTCGGACGAGGCGGCTCGCACCACTTCCGCACTCCCTATGCGCAGGGCCACAGCCATCCCTTCCATGTGCTGCCGGTCGATGCATGGCCTTATGCGTTTCCCCGTCCAGAAGCATCGAATGAACGGATCAGCGTGGTGGGGCAGCTTTGCACGCCGAAAGACCTGCTGGCGTCCGATGCGCCTGTTGAGTCTGTGCGCTGCAACGATCTGGTGGTGTTTCCCTATGCCGGCGCGTACGCATGGCATATTTCGCACCACGATTTCCTGCGGCATCCGCACCCGATTCAATGGTATTTGCCGGTAGAGGATGACGCACATGCTGCAAATGAACAAGCTTAAGCGCGCGCTCGCCGACGGCAAGACGGTATTCGGATTGCTCAATTCGATTCCATCGCCCCTGATGGTGGAAATGATCGGCTATGCGGGCTACGATTTCGTGATCCTGGACATGGAGCATGTCTGCGTCAACCCCGAGACACTGGAAAACATGGTGCGGGCAGCCGAGTGCGCAGGCATGACCGCCCTGGTCCGTGTGCCGAATGCAGCACCAGAAACCATCTTGCGCGCACTGGACTGCGGCGCGCTCGGAATCGTCGTGCCCCATGTGCGCAGTCGTGCCGATGCCGAACAAGCGGTCGCGGCCAGCCGCTATCATCCGCTGGGCAGCCGCGGCATCAGCGGCGGACGCACCACCGGTTTCGGCGCGATTGACTTGCCGACGTATTTTAACCGGGCAAATGCCGAGATCATTGTGGTGGCAATGATCGAAGACAGGGAGGGAGTCGACAACCTGGATGCAATCCTGTCGGTCGCTGGCATCGACATGGTGCTGGAAGGGGCGATCGACTTATCCCAGTCATATGGCGTGCCGGGGCAAGCGCAACATCCTGACGTGCAAGCCGCCATCGACAAGATTGCCACCGCGTGCGACCAGCACGCGGTCAAATTCTGTGCGATTCCGCGCGCTGCGGATCAGTTGGCCCGCTGGAAGGCGCGCGACGTACAAGCGTATTTGCTGGGGGATGATCGCGGCGTCAGCTTCCGGGCGCTCAAGGCGCATGCAAGTGGAATGCGAAGCGCTGGTGATGCGTCAGATGCCGTTGCGAAGGACAAGAAGGTAATGTCTGGCTAAGGCATGCACCAATCTTTTATGTAAGCAAGCGGCCGTCGCTTCCAATGCATCCATGCTCTGCTGCGGCGTTTGGGGATACTGACCCGCCAATGCGCGTCGGCTGAGGATGCGTGGCATCGATTCGACCATGTTTTGCCACGATCCGCTCAGCGGCGGGCACAAAGGCGTCACGCCATGCGCAATCAAGCACAACACCAGAGCCGGCGGCAGGTCTGCCGGCAGCGTGATCGGTTTGGTCAGTCCCTGCTGCAGGCAATACCGCATTGGCCGCGGTCGTAACGCCTTGCATGATCTGGCCAGGCATATTGCGCAATTACGATCTAAAGTTTCGCCTTGATCAGCTTGCCCAGCTTCGCCACGCCTTCGCGGATCTTTTCCGGCGGCACCGTCACGAAGCTTAGGCGCAAGGTATTGTGCTGCGGGTCGTTGGCATAGAACGGCGCGCTTGGCACAAAGGCCACCAGTTCGGCGACTGCCTCATCAAGCAGCTTCATGCTGTCGATATGCTCGGGCGGGCGAACCCAGATGAACATGCCGCCTTCCGGGCGGGTCCAGCGGGTACCGGTCGGGAAGAATTCCTCCAGCGCCGACAGCATTACCTGGCACTGGTCCGCATACAGCTTGCGGATCGTCGGGATGTGCCCATCCAGGAAACCGTCCTTGATCTGCCTCTCCAGAGCCGGTTCATTTCACCTTGATTTCGGTCCACATGCGGCCAAGAATGCGCCGTTCGCGCGGTTCCATATCGCGAATCATTTCCAGCCGCTGCAGCATTGCCGCATCGGGAAAGATGTTCGGATCGCTTGCGATGTCGTGCCGAATGAAACGTGCGGCGTCGCGATTCGGATTCCCCGCGCCTATCATGTTGGCAAGGCTCGCAGAATTCTCGCCCTCCAGCATGAAATCGATGAAGCGATGCGCGAGGGCGCCCTGGCGGCCGCCGCGATGCAACACCATGTTGTCGACCGCCAGAACCGCGCCTTCCCGTGGGGTGAAATAGCCGATCGCAAAGGGGCGCCGCGCTGCGCGCGCATCCTCGCGCGCGCGGAACATGTCGTTCGAATAGCCGTGCGCAACCCAGATATTGCCGATGGCCAGGTCCTTGATGTAAGTGCTGTTGGAGAATGCCGCCCAATAAGGCTTGGCCCGCAGGATCAATTGCTTCGCCTGTTCCCACTTGCGCATGTCGCGATCCTGGATGGAGTAGCCGAGATACTTCATCGCCGCCCCCATTAACTCCCTTTGGCTGTTCAGGACAGTCACCTTGCCCTTGAGTTTCTGCAAGTACCTTGGCTCGAAAATCAGCGCCCAGGAATCGGTGGGCAATCCCAGTTGGCGCAACTTGTCGACGTTGTAGCCGATCAGCGTGACCGAATAGGCATAAGGCACTGAATACCGATTGCCCGGGTCATACCAGAGATTGAGGAACGCCGGCTTGATATTGGCGAGATGCCCAAGGGCCTCCTTGTCCAGTGGCAGCAAGGCATGCTGGCGGATCAGCGTTTCAACCGCATTACCGGTCGGCACCAGGATATCGTAACCGGTGGCACCGGCCTCGAGCTTGGCCAGCATTTCCTCATTATCGGAATAGTAATCCTGCTTGACCCGGCAAGCGCAGCGCGCTTCGAAGCGCCGCAGCGTCTCATCGGCAATGTAGTTATTCCAATTGTAGAGATAGAGCGTGTCCCTGGCGTTCGCAACGGCGCATGCAAGCATCATCAGCAGCAGGCATAGAAATCGCATGGTCATGGCGTCAGGCCCTCTTCCGCCCGGTGGATTTATGCGCGTGTAACCTGCCGTGCAAGACCTCCGGCGAGATGCGCGATGCTGCCACGATCATGGTCAACGTCACCGTCATCAGCAGGGTGGATACCGCGTTGACCTCCGGCGTGACGGCAACCTTGATCATGGAATAGATTTGCAACGGCAAGGTCTTGACGCCGACACCGGCATTGAAAAAAGTAATGACAAAATCGTCTATCGACAGGGTGAATGCGATCAGAAAACCGGCAACGACTGCCGGCAGGATCAGCGGCAGCGTCACATGACGGAACGTCTTCCACGGGTTGGCGCCCAAATCGCGCGCCGCCTCGAAGACATTCTTGTCCATGCCGATCAGGCGCGAATGCACGATGATGGCAACCGCGCCCAGCGAAAATGTAATATGGGAGACGAGTATCGACCAGAATCCCAGAGTCAGGTCCAGCATTTGTCGAAAAAACAGCAGCAGCGATACGCCAAGCAGGATTTCCGGCATGGCGACCGGCGCCAGCACCAGGACGGGCAGCACGCGGAACCTGTACTTGTGCATGGCGATGCCGGCCATGGTGCCGAGCAGCGTGGATAGCGTGCTGGAAATCGACGCAATGACCAGCGAGTTGCGGGCAGCGGCAAGCATGTCGGCGTCGCGCAATAGCGTGGCATACCAGCGCGTCGTGAATCCCATCCATTGCGCATTCAATTCCGAATCATTAAAAGAAAATAGCACGACAATCGCGAGCGGAATGTACAGGAGCGCATACCCGGCCATGGCCGCGCACCATAGCGCAAGTCCGGCGCGCATCAACGCTCCCCGCCGCGGCGCACGAAGCGCGCAGAGAGCGTGGCCACGGCAAGAAAAACCAGTGTCAGGATGAGCGACAGGGCCGCGCCAAAAGGCCAATCGCGACTCTCAAGAAACTGCTCCTTGATCAGATTGCCGATCAGGATGTCGCCGGTGCCTCCCAGGAGTTCTGGAATGGCAAATATGCCGAGCACCGGAATGAATACCAGGGCGCTGCCGGAGAAAATTCCGGGCAGCGACATGGGAAAAGTCACCTTCCAGAATCTCTGCCAGGGATGCGCGCCCAGATCGCGTGCCGCGTCGAGCAGCAAGGGATCATGTTTCTCCAGGTTGGTATAAAGCGGCAGTATCATGAATGGCAGGTGGACGTAGACCATGCCGGCAATAACTGCAAAGGGCGTATAGAGCAAGTCGAACGGCCCCAGGATAATGATCCAGGCGTAGATGCGGATCAAAAAATTGCTGGAGAAAGGAAGGATCACCAGAATCACCATGACGTCGCGCTGCCGCAGCGGCCGGCGCGCTATCCATAACGCCAGCGGATACGCCAGCGCCAGGCAAATCAGCGTCGTCGCCAATGACACCAGCAGCGATTTGACGAGGATTTCGGCGAAGATCACGTCGCTGAAAAAGAAGCGGTAGCTTTCCAGGGTCAAGCCCGCGTCGCCTGCCACGCCTGCGACTTTCCGCAGCGGGGCGAGGCCGCCGAATTCGCCGGGGAAGCGGAATGACGCCACCACCATAATAATGGACGGCAAGACGAGAAAAACGATCAGAAACGCATAGGGTGGCGCTGCCGTCACCCATTTGGCGATGCGCTCGACGCGGGGCAGCCGCCGCTGGTTTTCGCGAAGGGGATGCGGCTCAGTCACGCAAAAACCTCCCCACGTCAGCCGGCCAGGCCAGCTCGACCGGCTCGCCTTCCTCGAAGAAATGCACCCGCCCGGGCAATGAATTGGCCAGCAGCGCCTCGATGCGCACGCCGCCTTGCAGCTCGACGATATACGTCGTTACGTCGCCGACATACAAAAAATCACAGACCTTGCCAGAAACGCGGTTCGGCAAATCGGCAAAGGCGCCCGGGCGGCCGATGCGCAATTGTTCGGGCCGCAGCGCAAGCCAGCCCTGCTGGCCAAAGCGCGCTCCTGTTGTTGCGGGCGCTGTCACCATGCCGAGCAGCGGTGTGGAGAGCGACAACCGGGGACCATCGATCGCCTGGACCGTCGCCTCGACGATGGTGCAATGGCCGATGAAATCGGCCACGAACTTGTTCCTGGGGAAACCGTAGATACGTGCCGGATCGTCCAGCTGTTCGATCCGGCCATGGTCCATCACGCCGATGCGGTGCGACATGGCCAGCGCCTCGTCTTGCGCATGGGTGACAAAGACGAATGTGATACCGAGATCGCGTTGCAGGCGGATGAGTTCGACTTGCATCAACTCGCGCAGCTTGGCATCCAGCGCCGCCAGTGGCTCATCCAGCAAAAGAACGCGCGGCAGATCGGCGATGGCACGCGCCAGCGCCACGCGTTGCCGCTGGCCGCCCGACAGCTCATGCGGGAAGTGCCGGGCTTTGTCCGACAACGCCACGTGCCGCAAGACTTCTGTCACGCGCGCACGCGTCGCACGCGCCGATTTCCCCTTCATTTGCAAAGGAAACGCGACATTCTTTTCCACCGTCAGGTGGGGAAACAGGGCATAACTCTGGAATACGGTGTGTATGGGCCGCTGTTCCGGCGCTGTAGCGAGAATGCTTGCGCCGTCGAGCAGTATGTCGCCATCGTCCGGCGCGTCGAAGCCGGCGATCATGCGCAACAACGTGGTTTTGCCGCAGCCGGACGGGCCTACCAGCGAAAAGAATTCCCCTGCGTCAATGCCGAAGCTCACATGGTCGATGACCCGCAGATTGCCAAAGCGACGGGAGACATTGCGGATTTCAAGCAAGGGCATATGGCAGGGGTATCCGGCAGCACTTCATCATGATGATGAACGAGTCTATGGATACGCCCGCGTGTTGCATTTGATGCAGGTCAAAGCGGACAACGCTACCCCTGTGGACAACCATGCCGCTTGCGCACGGTTATCGCAATACGATTTACAGCTTCGCTGCGATCAGCTTGGCCAGCTTGGCCACACCTTCGCGGATTTTCTCCGGCGGCACCGTCACGAAGCTCAGGCGCAAGGTATTGTGCTGCGGGTCGTTGGCATAGAACGGCGCACCTGGCACAAAGGCCACCAGTTCGGCGACTGCCTCATCGAGCAGCTTCATGCTGTCGATATGCTCGGGCAGGCGAACCCAGATGAACATGCCGCCTTCCGGACGGGTCCAGCGGGTACCGGCCGGGAAGAATTCCTCCAGCGCCGACAGCATTACCTGGCACTGGTCCGCATACAGCTTGCGGATCGTCGGGATGTGCCCATCCAGGAAACCGTCCTTGACCGCCTCGTACACCACCATCTGCGTGATCTGTGCGGTGTGCAGGTCGGCCGCCTGCTTGGCTTGCTCGAGCTTGCGGATCAGCGGCTGCGGCCCGACCAGGTAGCCCAGGCGGATGCCCGGGGTCAGCACCTTGGAGAAGGAACCCATGTGGATGACGCCTTCCGGGTTCATGCCCAGCAGCTTGGGCAAGGGCTCGCCACGGTAGCACAGCGCGCCGTAGGGATCGTCCTCGATCAGCGGCACGCGCAGGCGCGCGCAGGCTTCCACCAGGGCGTGGCGACGCTCCACCGACAGCGTGCGGCCGGTCGGATTCTGGAAATTCGGCAGCGCATACAGCAGGCGCGCGCCCTGGCCGATCTCGGCGATCGACTCCGGCAGCAGGCCGCCGTCGTCGGTCGGCAGCGATTCGAATTGCGGACCATACACCGAGAATGCCTGCAGGGCGCCAAGGTAGCTGGGGGTTTCCACCAGTACCTTGCTGCCCTCGTCGATCAGCACCTTGCCCAGCAAATCCAGGGCCTGCTGCGAGCCGGACACCATCAGCACCTGTTCCGGCACGATGCGTGCGCCTTCCTTCGACAGCGAAGCGGCGACCCATTCGCGCAGCGGCGCGTAACCGTCGGAGGGGCCATACTGCAAGGCCACCTTGCCCTGCGTCGTCAGCACCTTGTCATAGGCGGCGCGCAAGTGATCGACCGGGAAGGTTTCAGGGGAAGGCAGACCGCCAGCGAAGGAAATGATTTCCGGACGCATCGTGACTTTCAGGATTTCACGGATGGCGGAACTTTCCAGTTTTTGCGCGCGGCGGGAAAAACGCCATTCGATGGGCGCGTGCTTATCGATATTCATGCAATTCTCTACAGTAAATGGACGCGACAATCGCCGCGCCCGGAAGTGCGGGTTTCAGAAAACCTCGCTTCAGGCGACTTCGGCGATCAACTCGATTTCGACGCAGGCACCCATGGGAATTTGCGCCACGCCGAAGGCGGAGCGGGCATGCTTGCCGGCTTCGCCGAAGACTTCGCCGAACAGTTCGGAGGCGCCATTGGTCACCAGGTGCTGCTCGGTGTATTCGCCGGTGGAATTCACCAGGCTCATGACCTTGACGATGTGCTTGACGCGGTTCAGGTCGCCGCCGCAGGCTGCCTGCAGGGTCGCCATCAGGTCGATGGCGACGGCGCGCGCAGCTTGCTTGCCTTCTTCGGTTGTCATGTTCTTGCCCAATTGGCCCACCCAGGGTTTGCCGTCTTTTTTGGCGATATGGCCGGATAAAAACAGCGTATCGCCCGTCTGCGCATACATCACGTAGGCGGCAGCCGGCGCCGAGACTGCCGGCAATTCGATGCTGAGGGCGTTGAGTTTTTCGTAATAAGACAAGATCCGCTCCGAAAATGGCGCCGGCGGAAAGCAACCGGCAAAATCAGTCAAAGGGTCGATTTTACTCCCAACCGTGCCGCCCGCGTACCGTTGCCTGTTACATCCACAGTGAAAATGCAGCATATACCGTCAGCAGCGCCATCACTGCGCCACAGGTTTTTTGCCATGCCGGACGCGCCAGCTGACGGCGCAGGGCGGCGCCAGCGCCAGCCCAGACGCTGATGCAGCAAAAATTCACCACGCAAAAGACCAGGCACAGCATGCCGATGCCGCCCGGGGCCGTCTGCGGCAGGAAGGCCGCCACGCCGCCCACCGCCATCACCCAGGCCTTGGGATTGACGAACTGGAAACCGGCGGCGCCGCCAAAAGACAGCGGACGTGGCGGCGCGTGCACCGAGTCGCAAAACCGCATGCGCCGCAATTGCCAGGCAAGATGCAGCAGGTAAGCCGAGCCGGCCGCTTTCAATGCCAGGTATATGGCCGGCATTGCCAGCACCAGGCCGCCAACGCCGGTACCGCACAACAGCAGCATCGCACCGAATCCGGCGGTCACGCCAAACATGTGCGGCACCGTGCGGCCAAAGCCGAACAGGATGCCGGACGACGTCAGCATGATGTTGTTCGGTCCCGGCGTGATCGATGAAACGAAGGCAAACAGGACCATAGATAGAAGGGCTTCCATGACTTCTCCAGAATCAGTGGTAATGGTGACAAGCCATCCTATTCGACAAAACCGGTACAGTACCGGTACAATTTTCCAGATAATTCCTGACACTGTGCCGGTAGCATGACCAATACAGCCATTCCTCGCCAGCCGCACCCCGTTTCGCTGGCGACAGACCAGCCGCTGATTTCGCGCGATTCCAGCCTCTCGCTGGTTGAGCAGATCGTGCGTGCGCTGGCCGCCAGGATCGATGACCGGCTGCTGCGCAGCGGCGCGCGCATGCCGTCGATTCGCCAGTTCGCCGATCAGCACGGAGTATCGCGCTTCACGGTGATCGAGGCATATGACCGGCTGGTAGCCGGCGGCCACCTCGAATCGCGCCGCGGCTCCGGGTTTTACGTGCGCGAGCGCGCGCCACATCTGAGCGCGGCGGCGCCAGACGCCGACGCGGTGAACAGCCAATTGGATGTGGTTTGGCTGGCGCGCAACATGTTCCGGCAACTGCCGCCGCAAAAAATGCCGGGGTCCGGCCTGTTGCCCGCCGATTGGCTGGATGCCGAACTGGTCGGCAACGGCTTGCGCGCCGTCAGCCGGCAAAACCCCACCCTGCTGCTGCAATACGGCAGCCCGCAGGGATTTCTGCCGCTGCGCCAGCAACTGCAGCTGAAACTGGCCGAACTGGAAATCCAGACAACACCGGAGCAGATCGTCACCACTTCGGGCGTCACGCAAGCGCTCGACCTGGTCGCGCGCCAATTCCTGCGTCCCGGCGACACCGTATTCGTCGACGATCCCGCATGGTTTCTGATGTTCGGCTCGTTCGCCGCCCTCGGCGCCAGGGTAATCGGCATCCCGCGCACGGCAGATGGCCCGGACGTGGCCAAACTGGCGGAGCTGGCGGCATTGCACCGGCCGAAGCTGTTTGTGATCAATTCAGTTCTGCACAATCCGACTTCGGGATCGCTCTCCTCGGCCAAGGCATTCCAGATCCTGAAAATCGCCGAACAGTACGATTTTCATATTGCGGAAGACGACATTTACTGCGACCTGCATCCCGGCAGCGCCATCCAGCCCGCCACCCGCATCGCCGCGCTCGACCAGTTGCATCGCGTGATTTACCTGGGCGGCTTTTCCAAGACGCTGGCCGCGAACCTGCGGGTGGGTTTCATCGCCGCCTCCCCGGCGCTGGCCCAGACGCTGGCCGATCGCAAGATACTGTCATCGCTGACCAGCACTGAAATCGGCGAACGGGTGATCTACAAGGTTTTGTCGGAGGGCCACTATCGCAAGCACGCCGAGCGCCTGCGCGGCAAGCTCGACCGCGCGCGCGAACGCACCCTGCGGCAACTGGAACGCATCGGCCTGGATGTCGCCGGAAGCCCGGCCGCCGGCATGTTCGTGTGGGTCGACACCGGGCGCGACACCAACCGCCTGACCGAGCGCGCCATGGCCGAAGGCTGGCTGTTGGCACCGGGCAGCCTGTTTTCTCCGCACCAACTGGCTTCACCCCGGATGCGCCTGAATATCGCCGCCATGGCCGACCCCGGCATCTGGCGCTTCCTGGAAGAGGCGCTTGCGCAGTCTTGAAATTCCTCATTCCATCCCCATTTTGCCCAAAAATCACACGATCACATGTATTCGTTTTTAACCCACCTTTAACTGAAATTTGAGGAAAAAATGGCCGTAGCCGAAAAACAAACCCTGGGTTTTCAAGCCGAAATCAAGCAGCTGCTGCAGCTGATGATCCATTCCATGTATTCGAACAAGGAAATTTTCCTGCGGGAACTAATTTCCAATGCCTCGGATGCCGCCGACAAGCTGCGCTTCGAAGCCATCCACAACGCCGCGCTACATGAAAACGACGCCGAGCTGAAAATCCGCGTCACCTTCGACCAGGCCGCGCGCACCATCACGATTTCGGATAACGGCATCGGCATGAGTCGCGACGAGGCCATCGAGCACCTGGGCACCATCGCCAGGTCCGGCACCAAGGAATTTTTCTCGAAATTGTCCGGCGACCAGCAAAAGGATGCGGCGCTGATCGGCCAGTTCGGCGTCGGCTTCTACTCCGCCTTCATCATCGCCGACAAGATCACGGTCGAATCCCGTCGCGCCGGCCTGCCCGCAGCCGAAGGCGTGCGCTGGGAATCGGCCGGCGAAGGCGACTTCAGCGTCGAGGCGATCGACAAGGCCGCCCGCGGCACCGACATCACCCTGCACCTGCGTGAAGGCGAGGATGAATTCCTCTCTTCCTGGAAGCTGAAATCCATCATCCGCCGCTATTCCGACCATATCTCGCTGCCGATCCAGATGCAGAAAGAAGAATGGGACGAGGAAAAAAAGGCGACGGTACTGAAGGACGAGCTGGAAACGGTCAACCAGGCCAGCGCTCTGTGGGCGCGCAGCAAGTCCGACATCACGCCGGAACAGTACGAGGAATTCTACAAGCACGTCTCGCACGACTTCCAGGCGCCGCTGGCCCATACCCACAACCGCGTCGAAGGCCGCAGCGAATATACGCAGCTGCTGTACATCCCGGCCCATGCGCCCTTCGACCTGTGGGACCGCAACAAGCGCGGCGGCATCAAGCTGTACGTCAAGCGCGTGTTCATCATGGACGATGCCGAGCAATTGATGCCGGTGTACCTGCGCTTCGTCAAGGGCGTGATCGATTCCGCTGACCTGCCGCTGAACGTCTCGCGCGAAATCCTGCAGGAGTCGCGCGACGTCAAGGTGATCCGTGAAGGCTCGACCAAGCGCATCCTGTCGATGCTGGAAGATATGGCCACTGCCGACGAGCAGGAACAACGCGACAAGTACGCCAGCTTCTGGACCGAGTTCGGCCAGGTGCTCAAAGAAGGCATCGGCGAGGACGCCGGCAACAAGGAACGCATCGCCAAGCTGCTGCGCTTCGCCTCCACCCACAATGAAAGCGATGTCCAGACCGTCTCCTTTGACGACTACATCGGCCGCATGAAGGAAGGCCAGGACAAGATTTACTATGCCACCGCCGAATCCCATGCGGCGGCAAAGAACAGCCCGCACCTGGAAATCTTCCGCAAGAAAGGCGTCGAAGTTCTGCTGCTGACCGACCGCGTCGACGAATGGATGCTGTCATTCCTGCAGGATTTCGACGGCAAGGAACTGGTGTCGGTGGCCAAGGGCGACCTCGATCTGGGCAAGCTGGAAGACGAAGCCGAGAAAAAGCAGCATGAGGAAACCGAGGCATCCTACAAAGACCTGGTCGACAAGATGAAAACGGCGCTGGCCGACAAGGCCAAGGAGGTGCGCGTGACCTTCCGCCTGACTGACTCGCCGGCTTGCCTGGTGGCCGACGAAAACGAATTGTCGGGCAATCTGGTGCGCATGCTGAAAGCCGCCGGCCAGAATGCGCCGGAATCCAAGCCCATCCTGGAAATCAACCCGGATCATCCGCTGGTGCAGCGCCTGAAATACGAGGATGCGCGCTTCGGCGACTGGTCGCATATTCTGTTCGACCAGGCCGCGCTGGCCGAAGGCGGCGCCCTGGCCGACCCGGCCGGGTTTGTGAAGCGTCTGAATGAAATGCTGCTGGCGATGGCAAGCAAATAAACGCCTGCCATTTGGCGTGCATCGGCAAGGCCCGGATGACAATCCGGGCTTTTTTTTGCCTGCTGGATTGGCACGCCGCCTCTAAAGAAACCATTGCCGCACCATCTTGTCAAATAATCACATTTTTTCATTTCTCTTGGCTTTCATCCGTTTTTATGCCGATTTTTCCGGATGCAGCCCAGAACGATTTGCTTTGCCAACTTGTTCTGGACAATGCCCTCGATGCGTTCATCGCCATTGATGACCGGGGCAATATTATTGAATGGAGCCGGCAAGCCGAAAAAATTTTTGGATGGAATCGCGAGGAAATGCTCGACAAGCCATTGAGCAATATGTTGATTCCTCCGCGCTACCAGGACGCTTATATGACAGCGATCCAGCGTTTTCTTGCTTTAAGTGAACAGCAAATTTCGGAATATCGCCCGGAGATCATTGCCTGCCGCCGGGATGGAAATGAAATTCCAGTTGAACTCAGTATGACATCAGTGCGGCACGCCAACCGCACGATCCTGTCGTGTTCTCTGCGGGATATTTCATTGCGCAAGAAGCTGGAACAGGAAGTCCAGCACCAGGCAAGCTTCACCAAGTCGATTCTTGAATGTATGCCGGACGCGGTTGCGGTGGCCGATGTTACAGGGCACCTCATCCTGATCAATCCCGCTGCCCAGCATTTACTGAACCTGCAGCCAATGGAGCAGCATCCGGAGCAAACCTACCACAACTACCAGTTGCTTCAAGCGGACGGCAAGACGGCCTATCCTGAAAGCCAGCTGCCGACGGTACGGGCGCTGCGCGGCGAACATGTTCAAGGAGCGCTGGCGTTAATCCGGCACGAGCATCTGGATGGCGATGCGTGGGTCAGCATCAATGCACGGCCGCTCATGGACGAGAACGGCAGGCTGGCCGGCGGCATCCTGGTTTTTCACGACATTACGAAGTTGCGCCAGCGCGAAAGCGAGCTGGCGCACCAGGCCCACGTCCTGCATGAACGCGTCAGCCTGCTGGAACTGTCGCATGATGCAATCATCACTTGCGACATGAATGATTCGATCACTTTCTGGAATCATCGTGCTGAACGTCTGTACGGCATCAGCCGCAAGGAAGCGAGCGGCCGAAATTGCCATGAATTGCTGCAGACGCAGTTTCCGATTCCAGTTTCCGAAATCAAGACGATCGTGCATGAACAGCGTCACTGGCAAGGCGAAGTGCGGCAACGGGCCAAAGACGGGCGGGAAATCATCGTCATCAGCCAATGGGCGCTTGAGCTACGGGACGGGGTTCCCTGGCGCTACCTGCAAACGCATACCGATATCACCCAGCAGGTCCATACCGAACGAGCATTGCGCGAATCCCGGGAGAATTGTCGCCTGCTGGTGGAAACCACGACCGATTTTGCAATCATCGTAACCGACCCTGAGGGCATCATCACCAACTGGAACCCCGGTGCCGAAAAAATACTGGGAATGCGTTCGCAGGAAGCGATCGGCCGTTCGCTCACGGAGCTATTTACCCCGGAAGACCGCAGCATGGGGCAACCCGAAAAAGAACTCGAAACCGCCCTGAAACTGGGGCGCGCCGAGGATGTCCGCTGGCATTTGCGCAAAGACGGCTCGCGGCTTTGGACCAACGGCGTTGTCACGCCGTTGCGAAACGAAGACGGCAGCCTGCGCGGCTTTGTCAAGATCATGCGTGATCAGACGGCAGCGCGACTGGCCGAAGAACAAACGCAATTCCTGGCGCTGCATGACATGCTGACAGGTTTGCCGAACCGCGTCCATTTCAGTAACCAGTTGCATAATGCAATCGCCCATTCCGGTCGCACGAAAATTCCGTTAGCCATATTGCTGCTCGATCTGGACCGTTTCAAATACGTCAATGACACCTTCGGTCACCACGTCGGCGACTTGCTGCTGAAGGAAGTCGCAGCCCGGATTCTCTCTTCAATACGCGAAACGGATACGGTTGCCCGTTTGGGCGGCGATGAATTCGTCGTGATCCAGTCGAATGCATCGCAGCCGGCGGCAGCCGTCACGCTCGCGAAGAAACTGATTCATGAGCTTGGACAGCCTTATCAACTGGAAGGCAACGAAATCATCAGCGGCACCAGCATCGGCATCAGTTCGTTCCCGCTGGATGCCGGAAATCCGGTCGAACTGTTCAAACACGCGGACCTTGCGCTGTATCAGGCGAAAAACGCCGGCAGGGGAAGCTATCAACACTATACCCCCGCGCTTTCCCAGGAAAAGGACTGGAAAAAAAACCGCGAGCAGGCATTACGCGAAGCCCTGGAACAGCAAAAATTCTCCTTGTACTATCAGCCGCAAGTCAACTTGTCCAGCTGGAGAATTTCCAGCGTGGAAGCCTTGCTGCGCTGGCAGGCCAGCGAGCTGGAAATGGTTTTACCCAACGACTTCATCGACATTGCCGAGGAGTCTGGATTGATCGTGAAAATCGGCGAGTGGGCGTTGCGGCAGGCATGCATGCAACTCAAGGCATGGCATGGAAAAGGCATGGAGGATTTGCGCATCTCGCTCAATTTCTCGGCACGGCAATTCAGCAACCCGGAATTCGTCAAGAACATACGCCCGATCCTGGATGAAACCGGAATTGCCCCCTCATGCCTGGAACTGGAGATCGCGGAATCGATGCTTGCCAGCCACCCGCAGATCAAGAAACGTCTGACCAGCCTGCGTAGCGAGGGCGTGCGGATCGCCATTGACAACTACGGCACCGGCACGACTGCCTTGATCGACCTGAAGGAATTCGAAGTCGATGGATTAAAGATCGACAAGGCATTCGTGCAACATCTGCCGCACCGCCGCAAGGATTGCGCGATTGCTTCGGCCATCATCAGTCTGGCCCATGACCTTGGCATTGACGTGTCGGCCGGCGGGGTCGAAACCGCCGAGCAGCTTGCCTTTCTGAAGGCCAGGGATTGCACCAGTGCGCAGGGTTTCATTTTCAGTCCGCCCATACCGGCAAAAAAATTCGAGGAGCTGATGCTAAGCGGCCATTGGTCCAGGATCAACCCCTTGCCTTTACTGGAAGGCGCAATGGTTTTCAAGGACCTGCATTGACCCTGCATTATTTGCGCTGCTGGCGCTGATACAAGGATGACATCAGCGAAATATCATCCAGGATCGGAATGATCGCAAACAGCAGCAACACGGTCGCCGGAATGAAAACCGCCACGAAGGCTGCCAGCGCACAAATTTCCGCCCGAGCGGACAGGTGCAGGAGGCAAATTCCGGCATGCGTGCCAGTCGCGCAGGGCTATAATGCCGCGACAACCGTTGGCGCACGCACCTGCGGCGACACCCCTTCAGCATTGCAGATATGTTAATTCGACGTAAATCCATAGAAGCCCAGGCCAATCGCATGGAAGGCCCAGGCAGCAAAGGCGCAGGCAACGCCGCCAAAGCCGCTCCCCGCAAGCCAAAATTCGCTCCCGTCACCCTGTCCGAGCAGGATGGCGTGCGCTTCCTGCACTTCGGCACCGAGTGGGTGCAAGGCGCCATGCGCATCCGCAAGCCGGACTGGCTGGAGCTGGAATACGCCCAGCAGATGATGGCCTGGATGCTGTTTCTCGACCAGCCGCGCCGTATCGTCCAGCTTGGTCTCGGCACCGGCGCCCTCACCAAGTTCTGCTACCGCCAGTTCCCGGAGGCCCAGGTCACTGCGGTCGAGCTGAACTCCTCCGTAATCGCCATTTGCGCCTCGATGTTCAAGCTGCCGCCCGATGACGAACGACTGTCGGTCATCGAAATGGATGCGCTGGATTACATCACCGACCCGGCCATTACCGGCAGCATTGACGCCCTGCAGGTGGACCTGTACGACGCTACCGCGCGCGGCCCCGTGCTCGACACCCCCGAGTTTTACCAGGCGTGCGCCGCCAGCCTGGCCGAGGACGGCATCATGACCGTGAACCTGTTCGGCGACCATCCCAGCTATGCCAAAAACCTCAAGGCGATGCGCTTTGCCTTTGACAAGGTCCTGTGCCTGCCCGAGGTCCATGAAGGCAATGTTGTCGCGCTTGCGTTCAAGCGCGCGCCGACGCTGGATTTCGCCTGGCTGCATGAGCGCGCCATGGAAATCAAGGAAACCACGAAGCTGCCGGCCAAATCCTGGGTCAACGGCTTGCGCGCTGCGGCAGTCTGACGACAGTCGCTGCCCGGGTGCTTTGCCAAGCGCTCGCGCAACTGTTACGCTTGGCGCCTGAGGTGACGCAGGGGCTGCATATCCCGCAGGCGCCACACGACTGACCGACCTGACTGGGCAAGATGATCAAAGAAGCGCACAAACCACTGGACCTGAAACAGATTTTCAGCTGGCTGATGGAAGATGGCGTTGTCGACAAGGCCGACGCCAAGACCAGCTACACGCAGGCGCTGGCGATCCTCAACAACGCACCAGCGGCCATGCATCCGCTGACGGCGCTGGCACAAAGCAAGCTGAAATCGGCCCATCCGCCGCATCGCATGCTGACCCTGGACATGCTGACAGAATGGATGGCCGGCAAGGTGAAGCTGCCCTTCCTGCGCATCGACCCCCTTAAAATCGACTTCACCAAGGTCGCCGACGTCATGTCGGCCAGCTATGCGGCACGCTTTAACATCCTGCCGGTGGCATTGAATGCCACCGAACTGACCATCGCCAGCGCCAGCCCGTTCATGTCGGACTGGCAGGCGGAAATCGAGAAGCTCACGCGCCGCAAAGTGCACCTGGTGATCGCCAGTCCGCTCGACATTTCCCAGTACACGGCCCAGTTCTTTGCCCTGGCCAAGTCGATCAAGGGCGCGCACAAGTCCACCGGGCAGGATCTGGCGCTGCGCAACAATTTCGAGCAACTGGTCGAAATGGGCGCCGCCAACAAGCACATGGACGCCAACGACCTGCACATCATCAACATCGTCGACTGGCTGTGGCAGTACGCGTTCGACCAGCGCGCTTCGGACATCCACCTTGAACCCAAGCGCGATTTTTCGGTGATCCGCTTCCGCATCGACGGCATCCTGCACCAGGTCTACCAGGTGCCGGCGGTGGTGATGATCGCCATGACCGCACGCATCAAGCTGCTGGGTCGCATGGACGTGATCGAAAAGCGCCGGCCGCTCGACGGCCGCATCAAGACCAGGACGCCTGGCGGGCAGGAAATCGAACTGCGCCTGTCCACCCTGCCGACCGCGTTCGGCGAAAAGCTGGTGATGCGCATCTTCGACCCGGAAGTGGTCGTCAAGACGCTGCCGGAACTGGGCTTTCCGCAGGCAGAAGCCACGCGCTGGGACAGCCTGACCAAACGACCGCACGGCATCATCCTGGTCACCGGGCCGACCGGCTCGGGCAAGACCACCACGCTATACACTACCCTGAAAGCACTGGCCACATCCGAGGTCAACGTCTGCACGGTGGAAGACCCGATCGAAATGGTCGAGGCCGCGTTCAACCAGATGCAGGTCCAGCACGGCATTGACCTGTCATTTGCCGACGGCGTGCGCGCACTGATGCGCCAGGACCCGGACATCATCATGATCGGCGAAATCCGCGACCTGGAAACCGCGGAAATGGCGATCCAGGCGGCGCTGACCGGGCACCTGGTGCTCTCCACCCTGCATACCAACGACGCGCCCTCGGCAGTGATGCGCCTGCTGGAACTGGGCGTGCCGTATTATCTGCTGGAAGCCACGATGATCGGCATCATGGCGCAGCGCCTGGTGCGCACACTCTGCCCGCACTGCAAGGCGCCGGATGGCAATGTCGCAGAAGACATCTGGAACAACTTGACGGAAGGCTGGAATATGCCCAGGCCGGCCAGCGTGTATCGTCCGGTCGGCTGTCCGGAATGCCGCCAGACCGGCTTCAAGGGACGCACCGGACTGTATGAACTGCTGACGGTCAGCCAGAAATTCTCCGGCTTGATCAAGGAAGAAACGGATATCCACGCCTTGCGCCGGCAAAGCGTCGCGGATGGCATGAAGCCCTTGCGCATCGCCGGCGCCCTCAAGATCATCGAAGGCAGCACCACCGCCGAGGAAGTGCTGAAAGTGACGGCGACACTGAACGGTTGAGCTGTCGCTATCCTGCTTATTCCCCTGCTTATTCTCCCGCCTGTTTTCCGAGCTGACCAGGACGCCGCAGCAGCGTCCCCACCTCGGGGTAGCGCAGGCGCACGCCCAGCTCGGCCTTGATCCGCGCGTTGGCCAGGCGGCGCGATTCCGACATAAATGACAACAATAGCGGCGGCACCACCTGCGCCAGCTCGGCGCGCGCCAGCCGCAGCGGCCGCGGCAGGCCGAAGGCATCGGCCACCGCGTCGAAGTAATCCGCCATTTTCAGGTCGGTGTCGTCGACCGCATGGTAGACCCTCCCTGGCAGGCCGCGAAACAGCGCCAGCGCGACCAAGCGCGCCAGGTCGTCGGCGTGGATGTGGTTGGTGTAGACATCGTCAGCCGCACGCAGCGCCGGCGTGCCCTTTTTCAGGCGTTCGAGCGGCAGGCGGTCGGCCGCGTAGATACCAGGCGCGCGCAGGATGGCCAGGCGCGAGCCGGAACGCCTGGCCCAGCGGCGCAAGGTGGTTTCGGCGTCCACCCGGCGCCGGGCACGGGCATTTTGCGGCCGCACTGCGCGCGTCTCATCAACCCACGCTCCCTGGCAATCGCCATACACGCCGGTGGTGCTGACATAAACGAGAGTCGTGCGGTCGGGTAAAATGGCGGCTAGATTGCGGGTCCGCCGGTCTTTTTCACCTTCCGCCTGCGGCGGCGCCAGATGCACGACCCGGTGCGCCAGCCGCGCCAGCCGCGCCAGGCTGTCGGGCCGGTCAAGGTCGGCAACGATCGGCACCGCGCCGGCGGCGCGCAGTTCGGCGCGGCGCGCCGGCTGGCTGGTAACGGCGAAAACGCGAAAATGCTGTCGTACCAGCGGCAACAGGCGCATGCCAACATCGCCGCAGCCGACGATCAGCAGTCGCGGCTTGCCGAATGCGTGCGCGGCATCTCGCGTGGAAGTATTGACCAAATTATTGACCAGATTTTTATTCTTCATTTACGGAATTGTATGACTTTCCAAGTAACCGTACAGCCGAGCGGTCGGCAATTTACCTGCGACGAAGGCGAAACCGTGCTGGGCGCGGCCATCCGCGCCGGCGTCGGCCTGCCATATGGCTGCAAGAACGGCGCCTGCGGCAGCTGCAAGGGCAAGGTGCTGGAAGGCGCCGTCAGCCACGGTAAGCACCAGGAAAAAACCCTGCCCGCGGCGGAGGAAGCGCAAGGCCTGTCGCTGTTTTGCTGCGCCGCCCCGCAATCCGACATTGTGATCGAGGCGCGCGAAGTGCTGGGCGCCGGCGACTTCCCGATCAAGAAGCTGCCCAGCCGCGTAGCCAAAATTGAAAAGCTGGCAGATGACGTCATGCTGGTTGCGCTGCAATTGCCGGCGGCGGAACGCCTGCAATACCGCGCCGGCCAGTACATCGAATTCCTGCTCAAGGACGGCAAGCGCCGCAGCTACAGCATGGCCAATGCGCCGCACCTGGATGAACAGATCACGGTGCACGTGCGCCACATGCCGGGCGGCCTGTTTACCGACCACGTGTTCGGCGCCATGAAGGAGCGCGACATCCTGCGCTTCGAAGGGCCGCTGGGCACCTTCTTCCTGCGCGAGGAATCCGACAAGCCGATCGTGCTGCTGGCTTCCGGCACCGGCTTTGCGCCGATCAAGGCGATCATCGAACACGCGGCCCATCAGAAAACCGCGCGGCCGATGACCCTGTACTGGGGCGGCCGCCGCCCCAAGGACCTGTACATGCACGCGCTGTGCGAGGAATGGACCCGTACCCTGCCGAATTTCAAGTACGTCCCGGTGATTTCCGACGCCCTGCCGGAAGACGGCTGGCGCGGCCGCACCGGTTTCGTCCACCAGGCCGTCATGCAGGACTTGCCCGACCTGTCGGCCTACCAGGTGTACGCCTGCGGCGCACCGATCGTGGTCGATTCGGCGCAGCGCGATTTCGTGGCGCAATGCGGGCTGCCGGAAGAAGAATTTTACGCAGATTCCTTTACCTCCGAAGCGGATCTGGCCAAGTCATCAGTGACGTAATTTTTTGACGCAGTGTGCAAATCGGCATACTATTGGCCTTATGAATGCCAATATCAAACTCTTGCGACGCCGTAGCCCTCTGCCCCGATCCCGGATGCCGTGCGCGTAAGTATTTGTCGATTGCTGAAGCCACAGGACAGTCCTGTGGCTTTTTTTTTAACATTAGCAAACCGTTTAATAATTTTCACCAAGTTCAGTTGAGGAACCCCAAATGGAATTCAGCCAGTACGATATCAATGCTTTGATGTATGTCACCAACCGCCCCGAGCTTGTCTTCACCGAAGGGCAAGGCATGTGGCTGACCGACCATCAAGGCAAGCGATATCTTGACTATCTGCAAGGCTGGGCGGTGAACTGCCTCGGCCACTCGCCGCAATGCATCCAGGATGCGCTGGCGGTGCAGGCGAAAAAGCTGATCAACCCCTCGCCGGCTTTCTACAACGAACCGTCGGTCGCCCTGGCTTCGCTCCTGACCGACAACTCCTGTTTCGACCGCGTCTTCTTTACCAATAGCGGCGCCGAAGCCAATGAAGGCGCCATCAAGCTGGCGCGCAAATGGGGCAAGAAAAATCCCAACGCCAAGGGCGAAAACCGCTTTGAAGTCATCACCTTCAAGCACAGCTTCCACGGCCGCACCCTGGCCACCATGTCGGCCAGCGGCAAGCCGGGCTGGGATACCCTCTACGCACCGCAAGTGCCGGGCTTTCCCAAGGCTGACCTGAACGACCTGGCCAGCGTCGAAAAGCTGCTCAACGAGCATACCGTGGCGGTGATGCTGGAGCCGGTGCAGGGCGAAGGCGGCGTGCTGCCGGCCACGCGCGAATTCATGCAAGGCTTGCGCGAACTGACCAAACGCCACGACATTCTCCTGATCGTCGATGAAGTGCAAACCGGCATGGGCCGTACCGGCGAACTGTTCGCCTATCAGTTGTCCAATGTCGTGCCCGACATCATGACCCTGGGCAAAGGCATCGGCGGCGGAGTGCCGCTGGCCGCCCTGCTCTGCCGCGAGGAAATCGCCTGCTTCGAAGCCGGCGACCAGGGCGGCACCTACAACGGCAATCCGTTGATGACCGCAGTCGGCGTCGCCATCATTGAAGCCCTGCTGGCGGACGGCTTCATGCAAGCGGTACGCGACCGTGGCGCCTACCTCAGCACCGAACTGAAAAAGCTCTCCGCAAAACATGGCCTGGGCACCGAACGCGGCGAAGGCTTGCTGCGCGCGCTCGACCTCGATTCCGAGATCGGCCCGAAAATCGTCGACATGGCGCGCGACATGGGCCCGGTCGGCCTGCTGCTGAATTCGCCACGTCCCAATCTGCTGCGATTCATGCCGGCGCTGAATGTCAGCACCGAGGAAATCGACCAGATGATCACCATGCTGTCGGACATTCTCGCCAGTATCAAAGGCTAGGCCAGGCAACGAATCAGCCTGCGCCAGCCTCATTCAGGGTGCTCGGGGCAGGCTGGCCAGCATGTTCAGCCTGGTTGTTTGAGCGCGCTTCGCTGGCGGGAATTGCATGGCTAGTTACTTTCCTAAATGTATTATTGATAAAAGGAAACATATCAATAAGGATTAATAATAACTAATTGATTATTTTTGGTTATTCTATGGGCTGCCGCCAGTCCCTGGTGATGCGTTAGCCGGGCCAGGGCGCGATCACTGGCATTCATCCTGGGCAAGCTCGGCGGCGTCCTAAAGACGTAACGCCGGCCCTGCCCAGGTAATTTGCCAGATACTTTTATTTTGCATTTGATTTGGTGCCGACAGAATGCCCGATGTTTCAATGGATACAGAAGCCAACGCTACCGTCTACAAGACTCTGCTGGAATCCACCAAAGCGATTCCGTGGAAGATCGACTGGAGCACCATGCGGTTCGCCTACATTGGCCCGCAAATCGAGTCATTGCTGGGCTGGTCGCCCAAGAGCTGGGTGAGCGTGCAGGACTGGGCCGATCGCATGCATCCCGATGACCGGGAAAGGGTCGTGAACTTCTGCGTGGCGCAGTCGCAGGCCGGCGTCGATCACGAGGCGGATTATCGCGCCCTCACCACGGATGGCCACTACGTGTGGATCCGCGACGTGGTGCATGTGGTACGCAAGGAAAACGGTGAAGTTGACGCGCTGATCGGCTTCATGTTCGATATCAGCGAACGCAAGCAGAACGAAGAAAAGCTCGCGCAGTTACAGAAGGAACTGGAAGCGCTTTCCTTCAAGGACGGCTTGACCGGGGTAGCCAACCGCCGGATGTTCGACACAGTTCTGGAAACAGAGTGGGCGCACGCACAGCGCAATCAGCAAGCGCTCTCGCTGCTCATTCTCGACGTCGACCACTTCAAGCAATACAACGATTGCTACGGTCACCTCCGGGGCGATGAGTGCCTGCAGCGCGTGGCCCGGATTCTGGCTGCCTCGCTACAACGGCCGCGGGATTTCCTTGCCAGATTCGGCGGCGAGGAATTCGTCATCGTGCTGCCGGAGACGGACGCGATCGCAGCGCAAACAGTGGCAGAACGGTGTCTTGATCTGGTGACCAGTGCGCAGATCCCGCATGCGGAATCGGCCACCAGTCCGGTGCTGACGATCAGTATCGGCGTGGGCACCATCGTTCCCGGGCAAGACGATGTGCCGAGAAGATTCATCGACCAGGTGGATAACCGGCTTTACCAGGCCAAACGCAACGGCAGGCACTGCATCGCCTGAAGCCGGCGCAGTACCTCGCTCGTCCGGCCCGTTCAGGCATCAGGCTCCGTGATCCGCACGACCTGCCTGCCAGCCGGACGCTGGCGTGAGGCGATGCGGCTGACCCGATACGCCGCCCGTTTGACTGCGAGATCAATCGCGTTGTACATGTTTTCCTGCACTTCTCTGATGATCACGGCCGGCTTGCCCGCCATCGTCACCGACACCTGGCACTGCATGTCGCAACCGCCGCGTGGACCGTTCAGGTCGCGCAGGCGCACTGCGATTTCAATGATTTTTCCGCCAAGCGGCGCAAAAGCGGCGCGCAGGCGCTGCTCGAGATATTCGCGCAGCGAGGGAGTGAGAGAAAATTGCGGTGAAACCATATGGACTTGCATAACAACCTCCTTTAAGAGACAGCGTTCATGCCGAATCGCGTCAGGACCATTGTTGTACAAGGGTATTACCCATGGAAGCGGGGTTAACCTGAATGCTGCTTCAGAAAAACGGAAGTACGCATCAGCCGAAAAATTTCGGCATCTCAAACAAATCCGGTTTCTCACCACGATTAGCTCAAGGCTTGCAGCGCAAAACATACTAGCGTTGAGAGCGTTGACGTCGATTCGCAAAGGAGAACTGTTATGGAATGCAATCCAGTAGTCTGGTTCGAAATCTATGTGCAGGATATGGACCGCGCGCGCAAATTTTATGAGGCGGTTTTGCAGATCACGCTGGAAAAGTTGAACAACCCCAGCGATCTTCCCGGACTGGACATGTGGGCTTTTCCAATGGCGATGGAGAAATCCGGCGCCGGCGGCAGCCTGGTGCGCATGGAGGGTGTCGCTTCGGGCGGCAATAGTACTCTGGTGTATTTCGCTTGCGAAGATTGTGCGGTCGAGGCGAGCCGGGTCACGACGGCCGGCGGGAGCATCCAGCGCGAGAAAATGTCGATCGGCGAATATGGCTTCATCGTCCTTGCCATCGATACGGAAGGCAACATGCTGGGACTGCACTCGATGAAATGACATTAAAGATCTGGTCAAGCACGCACGTCGGAGTTAATCTTAGTTCTTGTATTCAAGTCAACAAGATTAAATCCCCGACCGCTTGCCATGGACCTTGAAGTTGCCCGCAATTTTCTGATTGCCCTGTCGATTGGCGCCCTGATCGGCATCGAGCGTGAAAAAAAGAAGGATGCTGAACCCGGCCGCTCCGTTGGCGGCATCCGCACCCATATCCTGCTGGCGCTGATCGGCGCCGCCTCGGCCTGGCAGGCGCGCGAGCTGGCCATGGCATGGATTTTCGTCGTCACCCTGGCAGTGGTCGGCATTGCGGTGGTGGCCAACCATCTGCGCAATCCAGCGCGCAGCCAGGACGGCGCGTCAGGCTTGTTGAGCGAAGTCGCCGCCTTCACGGCCTGCCTTCTTGGCGGCATGGTGGTGGTCGGACATGCGGCACTGGCGGTGGCGCTGGCAGTGGCCGCCTCCGCAGTGCTGGCTTACAAGCAGCCGCTGCATGGCCTGGTGGAGCGCATCGGCGTGGACGATATCTATGCCGGTATCAAGCTGCTGATTGCCTTCTTCATCGTGCTGCCGCTGCTGCCGAACGAGACCATCGACCCGTGGCAGGCGATCAATCCACATGCCCTGTGGTTGCTGGTGATCCTGATTTCCGGGCTGTCGCTGGTGGGCTACGTGGCGGTGCGCTGGGTGGGAACCGCGCACGGCATTGCTCTTACCGGCATTACCGGCGGCCTGGTATCGTCTACTGCAGTGACCCTGAATTTTGCGCGCAGCAGCCGCCTGCAACCGGAAGCGGCCCAGGCCCACGCTTTCAGCGCCGGTATCCTGCTGGCCTGGCTGGTGATGTTCTTGCGCGCGGTGACCCTGGTGGCGATCGTCAATGCCGGCATGTTGCATACCATCTGGATACCCTTTGCCCTCATGGGCCTGGTGACCGCAGCATTCGCCGGCTGGCATTATCGCGCCAGCCTGACGGCAACCGCACCGGTCGAGCAGCAAGGCGTCGCCATCGCCAACCCGTTCAGTCTGAGCTCGGCAATTCGCTTTGGCGCCCTGTTCGCCGTCGTGCTGCTGGTCGTCAAACTGGCCCAGGAACATGCGCCAGGCACCGGTGTTTACCTTGTGTCGGCGCTGGCTGGCTCGGTCGATGTCGATCCCCTGATCCTGTCGATCGCCAAAGCAAATCAGGGAAATGGCAACCTGGCGCAGGCCAGCACGGCGATCGTGATCGGGGTGCTGGCCAACACTGCGGTCAAATGCGCCATGGTCGCAGGCCTGGGGGCCGGGCCGACGCGGCGCCACATTGCAGTCGCCAGCGCGGCCATCGCCGTTGCCGGCCTACTGGCCATCTGGCTATTCTGACCCGACCGGCAGGGATCAGCTCTTCGGCAGGGTCACGCCGCGCTGGCCCTGGTACTTGCCGCCGCGATCCTTGTACACTTCACTCTGAGTGCATGCCACGTTGTGAAGCGAAACCGTCGTCCTGCTAAGTACTAAGTAAGCTGCGCGGCCGGTGGAGCAGCGGATTCATCCCGCTTGGCGCTGGATTCCTGAGTCAGTTCCTGAATAAACAGGCGGGCGACCGGCGACAGCACGCTACCATGCCGCGTGACCAACTGGTACGGCTCACTGCGCGAATGCAGTTCCAGTGGCAGCACTGTCGTCATGCCGAAGCGCGAACAGAATTGCGCGACGTCGGTCGACAGCAATGCCACCAGCGTCGGGTTCCTTTGCAGCAGAGACAGCGTGGTGAAGGCCGAAGTCGTTTCCAGCAGATAGAGAGGAAAACGCAAACCCGCCTCGTGAAATTCGCGTTCCAGCAGCAGTCGCATCGGCATGTTGGCCGAGTAGACCACCCAGCGAAAGCCGGCCAGATCGGACAGCACCAGGTTTTTTTCCTTCGCCAGAGGATGACTCTTGTTGGCCACCACCGCCAACTGCTCGTCGCGTACGTCCAGGCTGTCGTAAAGATGCGGGCGCTGGCTGATGCTGGTGCGGCAGATCGCCAGATCGAGCCTGCCTTCATCCAGCAGATGGAGCAAGTGGCCGCTGGTATCCTCGACGATTTCGACCGATAGCGCCTGGCGTTTTTCCAGCAGCCGCGACAAGGCATCGGTCAGCAGTGGCACCGCACCCATGATCGTGCCGAGTGACAAGCGGCCTCCATGGCCTTGCAGAATGCCGATCATCTCTTCCCGCAAATGCGCCAAATCAGTCTGAATCAGGCGCGCATAGCGGATCACAACGTGCCCCACTTCATTCGGTTCGAGACCGCGATTGGTGCGCACGAACAAGGTGGCGCCTAACGCCGATTCGATTTCGTGCAGCGCCTTGCTGGCGCCGGGTTGCGTCAACGCCACCTGTTCGGCCGCTTTGATGAGGGACCCATGGTCACTCAGCGCAACCAGCAGACGCAGCTGTTTCAAGCGCAGGCGGGAAACGATTGAGTTAAGCGGTGGCAACATAGGGCGACTCTGATATGAAAGAAAGTTATACCAGCATAATCACTTCTCAATAGTCAGGCAAGTCTTCCTGACTTACAGTTGCCCTGAAGTTTTGGCTCCCGCCCCTATAAGGCAGCGATTGTCAGCATGCGAATATGGCGCCGGTGCGCCAATTCGGCAGATTTTTCATCTATAACTTTTGGGAAAACCCCTTATGGCACTGATTAACTATATTACTCAGGTTCAATTTGATTTCGGCGCACTGGGCTTGCTGCAGCAGGAATGCGACCGCATCGGCATCCGCAGTCCAATGGTCGTGACCGATGCCGGCATCAAGGCCGCCGGCATTCTCGATCGCGTGTTGGCGCAGCTGAACAATGCCGCCAGCGTGGCCGTGTTCGACCGGACACCGCCCAATCCCAACGAAGCTGCGGTGCGCGCCGCCGCCGAAATTTACCGCGAAGGCGCTTTTGACGGCATCATCGCAGTCGGTGGCGGTTCCTCGATTGATCTGGCCAAGGGTGTCGCCGTGCTGGCCACTCACACCGGTTCGCTGAAGACTTTTGCCGCCATCGAAGGTGGGGTTGCCCGCATCACCTCGGCCACCGCACCGGTGATTGCCATTCCGACTACCGCCGGCACAGGGAGCGAAGTTGGACGGGGCGCCATCCTGATTCTCGACGATGGCCGCAAGGTCGGCGTCCTGTCGCCGTATCTGGTGCCGAAAGTGGCAATCTGCGATCCGGAACTGACGCTCAAGTTGCCGGCCATGCTGACAGCGGCCACTGGCATGGATGCAATCGCCCATTGCATGGAAACCTTCATGGCGCCGGCCTTCAATCCGCCGGCAGACGGCATTGCCCTCGACGGCCTGTGGCGGGCTTGGTCGCATATCGAACGTGCCACCCGCGATCCGGAAGACCGCGAAGCCCGCTTCAACATGATGAGCGCATCGATGCAGGGCGCCCTGGCATTTCAAAAGGGTTTGGGTTGCGTGCATAGCTTGAGTCATTCGCTGGGCGGCGCCAATCCGCGCCTGCATCACGGCACGCTGAACGCGATTTTCCTGCCGGCGGTGATCGACTTCAACCAGTCTTCGGCGTCGGTACAGAAAGAAAACAAGCTGGCGCGCATGGCGCAGGCGATGGGCCTGGCCGATCCGGCCGAGATCGGCTGCGCCATCCAGGCGCTCAACCAGCGACTGGGACTGCCGGCCGGGTTGAAAGAACTGGACGTGAACCGCGAGCTGTTCCCGAAGATTATCCAGGGCGCACTTGCCGATCACAGCCACAAGACCAATCCGCGCGTCGCCAGCGATGAAGATTACGCAACGATGCTGGAACAGTCGCTGTAAGCGGCGGTGAATTTCACTGCACGCCATGACGACACATCGCTGAACAAACAAGGACATCATCCAGTGACAACTTCCATTCTCGGCCACAATTATATCGGTGGCCAGCGTAGCGCCAGGGGCGCCATCACGCTGCACAGTCTTGCAGCAGCCAGCGGCGAAGCCTATCCGGTAGCGTTTTACGAAGCCACCGACGCCGAAGTCGATGCCGCAGTCGCCGCCGCTGCCGCCGCCTATCCGCGCTATCGCAAGCTGCCGGCGGAAAAGCGGGCAGCATTTCTTGACGCGATTGCCGAAGAACTCGACGCCCTGGGCGAGGACTTCGTCGCCGAAGTCGCCCGTGAGACGGCATTGCCGAGCGCCCGCATTCTGGGCGAGCGGACGCGCACCAGCAATCAGATGCGCTTGTTCGCCAAAGTTTTGCGGCGGGGCGATTTCCATGGCGCGCGCATCGATCATGCATTGCCCGACCGTCAACCACTGGCGCGCCCGGACCTGCGCCAGGTGAAAATGGGCATCGGACCGGTTGCGGTGTTTGGCGCCAGCAATTTCCCGCTGGCGTTTTCGGTAGCCGGCGGCGATACTGCCGCGGCGCTGGCGGCTGGATGTCCAGTGGTGGTCAAGGCGCACACCGGTCACATGGTGACTTCCGAAAGAGTAGCCGACGCCATTGAGCGCGCTGCCACCCGCAGCGGCGTCCCGGCCGGCGTATTCAACATGATTTACGGCGTCGATGTCGGTGCGCGGCTGGTCAAGGCAAGCGGCATCCAGGCAGTCGGCTTTACCGGATCGCTGAAGGGCGGGCGCGCATTGTGCGACATGGCTGCCGCACGGCCGCAGCCGATACCGGTATTTGCCGAGATGTCGAGCATCAATCCGATCATCCTGCTACCGCTGGCCCTGCACAAGCGCGGCAATGCGATCGCCAATGAACTGGCGGCGTCGGTCGCCATGGGTTGCGGCCAGTTGTGCACCAATCCAGGCCTGGTGATCGGTGTGCGCTCGCCGGATTTTAGCGAATTTGTCGGCCAGCTGAAAAAGGCGATGGCGGCACAGGCGCCGCAGACCATGCTGACTGCTGCCACCCATGCCAATTATGCTGCCGGTATCAAGCGGCTCACCCAGCTGCCTGGCATCGAGATGCTCGTGGGCGGCGATGCCTCCGGCAATCAGGCAGCGCCACACTTGTTCAAGGCCGACGCAGCGTTGTTGTTCAACCCCGCCGCGCCGCTGGAAGAAGAAGTGTTCGGCCCGGCGACCGTGGTGGTCGAGCTTGCCGACCGGGAGCAGTTGCTCGACTTTGCCGCGCGCATGCATGGCCAATTGACGGCGACGCTCCAGGCGGAGCGGGATGACTTGCCCGCGTACCAGGACTTGATCGAGTGTCTGGAAGAGAAGGCTGGACGATTGCTGATCAACGGTTATCCGACCGGCGTCGAAGTATGCGATGCGATGGTGCATGGCGGACCTTACCCGGCAACGTCGGATGCGCGCGGCACGTCGGTTGGCAGCTTGGCGATCGAACGCTTCTTGCGGCCGGTGTGCTACCAGAATTATCCGGACGAGTTGCTGCCGCCTGCCTTGCAGGAGGCCAATCCGCTCGGCCTGTTACGACTGATTGACGGGACGATGACACGTACCGCGTGCTGACGCGAACCGGTCGCCACAGCCGGGGTTAGGTGTGGATGTGATAGTAAAAAAAGTGCCGGGTGTATTGCCTGGTGAATAAATAGAACGACACCATAAGTTTTTACTGGAGGAAATGACCATGAGAATGAATAGAAAAATCGTCTCGCTCGCCGTTGCGGTAGCTGGAACGTTTGGATTGGCGGCGTCTGCTTGCGCAGCAGACAATGTCATCAAGATCGGCTTCATCACCGATATGTCCGGCGTCTATGCCGACTTTGATGGCCCAGGCGGCGTCGAAGCGATCAAGCTGGCGATTGCCGATTTCGGCGGCGTGGTCAATGGCAAGAAGATCGAGCTGATTGCCGCCGATCATTTGAACAAGGCCGATGTGGCGGCAGCCAAGGCCCGTGAATGGTTCGACAGCCAGGGCGTGGATATGCTGATCGGCGGCGCGAACTCGGCGGCGAATCTGGCGATGGCAAGAATCGCCGCGGAAAAGAAAAAGGTCTTCATTTCGGCCGGTTCGGGAACCACTCGCCTGACCAACGAAGAATGCAATGCCTACACGATTCAATATGCGTATGACACGACAGCGCTTGCCCGTGGCACCGGCGCAGCGCTGACCAGGCAAGGGGGCAAATCCTGGTATTTCCTGACAGTCGATTATGCGTTCGGCACTTCGCTGGAAAAAGATACCGCCGATATTGTCAAGGCTAACGGCGGCAAGGTCGTGGGTAGCGTCAAGCACCCGCTGTCAGCGCCCGATTTCTCATCGTTCCTGTTGCAGGCGCAAGCCTCGAAAGCGCAAGTCCTTGGACTAGCCAATGCGGGCGGCGACACCATCAACGCGATCAAGGCCGCCAACGAATTCGGCGTCACCAAATCGATGAAGCTGGCCGGCATGCTGATCTTCATTAACGATGTGCATGCGCTCGGCTTGGATGTCACCAAAGGCATGTATCTCACTGACGGCTGGTACTGGGACCTGAACGATGATTCGCGCAAATGGTCGGCCCGTTATTTCGAAAAAATGAAAAAAATGCCGTCGATGTTTCAGGCTGCGGATGCCTCGGCAACTATCCAGTATCTGAATGCGGTCAAGGCGACCGGCACGACTGATGCGGATACCATCATGGCGCATTTGCGCAAAACCAAAATCAACGATTTCTTCACGAAAAATGGCGTGGTTCGCCCGGATGGCCGCATGGTGCATGACATGTACTTGATGGAGGTGAAGTCGCCTGCCGAATCGAAACGGCCATGGGATTATTACAAGCTGGTGCAGACCATTCCCGGCGAACAGGCCTACATGACCAAAGCCGAATCAAAATGCGCGCTCTGGAAGTAATGCGATTGTCTATCGTCGGCTGAAGACCGCTGACGTCGAAGCTGGGTGTGGCAGCAATGTGAGCGAAAGCCCCGGACGGGTCATTACCGGCCGGGGTATTTTCTTGCCATAAATTTCATCCTCGAGACGAGGGAGCCGCGTTCAAGTCTTCGGCAGGGTCACGCCGCGCTGGCCCTGGTACTTGCCGCCGCGATCCTTGTACGAGGTTTCGCAGATTTCGTCACTCTCGAAGAACAAGACCTGGGCGCAACCTTCGCCAGCATAGATCTTGGCCGGCAGCGGCGTGGTATTGGAAAACTCCAGTGTCACATAGCCTTCCCATTCCGGCTCGAACGGGGTCACATTGACGATGATGCCGCAACGGGCATAGGTCGATTTGCCCAGGCAGATGGTCAGCACCGAACGCGGAATGCGGAAATACTCCACGGTGCGCGCCAGCGCGAAGGAATTCGGCGGGATGATGCAGACATCGCCCTTGAAATCCACGAAGGATTTTTCGTCGAAGTTCTTGGGATCGACGATGGTCGAATTGATGTTGGTGAAAATCTTGAATTCATCGGCGCAACGGATGTCGTAGCCGTACGACGAGGTGCCGTAGGAAACGATCTTCTGGCCATTGGCCTCGCGTACCTGGCCCGGTTCGAAGGGCTCGATCATGGCCGTCTCTTCGGCCATGCGGCGGATCCATTTGTCGGATTTGATAGTCATTTTTTCTCTTTGCGAAACAGCGTAACAGCGTAACAGCCGGATTTTACGTGAAAATCGGCGCAACTCCGGGAAAAATGCGCGCCTAGCGCTGCAGCGTTTCCCAGACCTTTTGCAGGCGCTTGACCGAAACCGGCATCGGCGTGCGCAATTCCTGGGCAAACAGCGATACCCGCAGCTCTTCCAGCAGCCAGCGGAATTCCACCATCTTCGGGTCGGCCCTGCCGCCCTGGCCTTTTTGCGCGCGTTGCCAGGGCTGCGCTGCCAATTGCCATTCGGCCATCAGCTTGGCATCGCGGGTGGGGTCAGCGCGCAGCTTTTCCAGGCGCACGCTGATCGCTTTCAGGTAACGCGGGAAATGGGCGAGTTGGACATATTCGTTGTCGGCAATGAAGCGCTTGCCCATCAAGCCCTGCAATTGCGCCTGGATATCAGCCACCGCTTGCGGATGTCCCTTGGCGCCCTGCAGCTTTTTCGGCAGCGCATGGTATTCGGCCAGAACCTGCCCCGCCAGTCGGGCGATCTCGTTGACCAGCAAGCCCAGGCGCGCCTTGCCCTCGTCCTTGCGCTGGTTGAATTCGGCGCCATTCTTCGGCAGCGGCGCCTGCAGGCAAGCGCGCTCGAGGCCGGCCTGGATGATCTGGTCGCGCAATTCCTCCTGCGTGCCGAGTGACATGAATTGCATGCCCATCTGCTGCAGGCCGGGAATGTTCTTCTCCAGATACTTCAGCTGTTCCTTCAGTTGCAGCGCAATCAGCCGGCGCAAGCCGGCATGGTGGACGCGCGCCGCCTCGTCAGGATCGTCGAAGACTTCGATATCGCAATGGCTGCCCTTGTCCACCAGCGCCGGAAAGCCGATCAGGGTCTGCTTGCCGCGCTGGATTTCCAGCAGCTCGGGCAATTCACCGAAAAACCAGGTGGTGAGATTTTGCTGGTCGAGCGTGCCCGGCTGGCCGGCAGGAACCGACTGGCCGGCCTTGCCCGCAGCCGCGGCTGCTGCCGGCTTGCCGGCGCCAGCTGGCCCTGCCGCTGCAGTGCTGCCTGCGCCAGCGGCACCGGCAAGCGGCGCCACCACGGCAGTCTCCGCCAGCCGCTGGAAGCTCTGACGCGCCTGGCCGCCGAATTCGGCTTGCAGGGCCGCCAGGTTGCGCCCCATGTCGAGCTGACGACCATGCTCGTCGACCACCTTGAAATTCATGAAGTGATGCGCCGCCAGGGTCTCCAGCTTGAAATCGGACAGCTTGGCCGCAAGGCTGGTGCGTGCGCGGATATCGGCGATCAGGGCGTCGAGCAGCGGCCCCTTGCCAAAGCCGTGCGCCGCCTCGGTGCGGTCGCAGAAGCCGGCGGCATATTCCGGCAGCGGCACGCAATGGCGGCGCAGTTTCTGCGGCAGCGATTTCAGCAGCAGGTGAATTTTTTCCTTCAGCATGCCCGGCACCAGCCATTCGCTGCGCGCAGCGGATACCTGGTTCAGCGCAAACAGCGGCACCGTCAGCGTCACGCCGTCGCGCGGCGAGCCCGGCTCAAAATGGTAGGTGAGCAGCATGTCGACGCCGGCCACGCTCATCGCCTTCGGAAAGAGGTCGGTGGTGACGCCGGCGGCCTCATGGCGCATGAGGTCGTCGCGGTTCAGGTGCAGCAGCTTCGGGGTCTGCGCGCTGGCGTCCTTGAGCCACTTCTCGAAAGCGGCGCCATTGCAGACATCGGCCGGCACCAGCTTGTCGTAAAAGGCGAAGATCAATTCCTCATCGACCAGCACATCCTGCCGGCGCGACTTGTGTTCCAGGTTCTCGATTTCGCGCAGCAGGCGCTGGTTGTGGGCAAAGAATGGCGCGCGCGTGTCATAGTCGCCCTCGACCAGGGCGCCGCGTATGAAAATCTCGCGCGCCTCGGCCGGCTTGAACGCGCCATAGTTGATGCGGCGCTGGCTGTACACCACCAGCCCGTACAGCGTGGCGCGCTCGTAGGCCGTCACCTGGGCAGCGCGTTTTTCCCAGCGCGGGTCGCCCCAGGATTTCTTCAGCAAATGGCCGCCGACGCGCTCCAGCCATTCCGGCTGGATTTGCGCGATGCAGCGCGCATACAGACGGCTGGTCTCGACCAGCTCGGCGGCCATGATCCACTTGCCGGCTTTCTTCGCCAGGTGCGAGCCGGGCCAGACATGGAACTTGATGGCGCGGGCGCCAAGATAATGCGGCTCGTCCTCGGCCTTGAAGCCAATATTGCCGAGCAATCCGGTCAGCAGGGCCGCATGCAACTGCTCATAAGTGGCAGGCAGTTCATTGGTGCGCCAGCCCTGCTCGCGCACCAGCGTCAGCAATTGCGTATGGACTTCGCGCCACTCGCGCAGGCGCAATTGCGAGAGAAAATTGGCACGGCAATTGTCGGCCAGCTGGCGGTTGGTTTTCTTGTGCTCGATCGCTTCCTCGAACCATTTCCACAATTTCAGATACGAGAGGAATTCGGACTTGTCGTCGGCGAATTTCTTGTGGGCCTGGTCGGCGGCCTGCTGCGCCTCCAGCGGTCGCTCGCGCGGGTCCTGCACCGATAGCGCTGCGGCGATCACCAACACCTCGGACAGGCAAGCCTGCTCGCGCGCGGCCAGGATCATGCGACCGATGCGCGGGTCCAGCGGCAGCTTGGCCAGCTGCCTGCCGACGGGCGTCAGCTGATTGTCGTCATCGACCGCGCCCAGCTCCTGCAGCAGCTGGTAACCGTCGGCGATCGCCCGCCCCGGCGGCGGCTCGATGAAGGGGAAGGTCTCGACATCGGCGAGGTGCAGCGATTTCATGCGCAGGATGACCGCGGCCAGCGAGGAGCGCAGGATTTCCGGCTCGGTGAATTTCGGCCGCAGCAGGTAATCCTGTTCCTCGTACAGACGGATGCATACGCCGGCGGCAACGCGGCCGCAACGACCGGCGCGCTGGTTGGCGGCCGATTGCGCCACTGCCTCGATCTGCAACTGCTCGACCTTGTTGCGGTAGCTGTAGCGCTTGACCCGTGCGAGGCCCGCATCGACCACGTAGCGGATGCCCGGCACGGTCAGCGAAGTCTCGGCGACGTTGGTCGCCAGCACGATGCGGCGCGCATTGGACGTCTTGAACACGCGCTCCTGCTCCTGTGCCGACAGGCGTGCAAACAGCGGCAGGATCTCAGGCGCACGCAAACCCTGCGGCGAATGGTGCTTGCGCAGGGTTTCGGCGGCGTCACGGATCTCGCGCTCGCCCGGCAGGAATACCAGCACGTCGCCCGATCCCAGCCGGCACAATTCATCGACCGCATCGGCCACCGCATCCATCAGGTCGCGCTGCTCACGACCCTTTTGCGCGACGGACGGCGCCACGCCCGGCTTGGGTGTGGCACGGTCGGGCGGCTCCACCGGCCGGTAGCGGATCTCGACCGGATACAAGCGCCCCGACACCTCGATCACCGGCGCCGGCTTGTCGCCGCGCGCGAAGTGGCGGGCGAAACGCTCGGCATCGATGGTGGCCGAAGTGATGATCAGTTTCAGGTCTGGCCGGCGCGGCAGCAATTGCTTGAGATAACCCAGCAGGAAATCGATGTTAAGGCTGCGTTCGTGCGCCTCGTCGATGATGATGGTGTCGTATTGCTTGAGCAGCGGGTCAGTCTGGGTTTCGGCCAGCAGGATACCGTCCGTCATCAGCTTGACCGACGCTCCCTTGGTCAGGGTATCGGTGAAGCGCACCTTGAAGCCGACATGCTCGCCCAAGGGCGAGCCCAGTTCCTGGGCAATGCGCTTGGCGGTGGAAGACGCGGCGATCCGGCGCGGCTGGGTATGGCCGATCAGGCCGGCCTGGCCGCGCCCGAGTTCCAGGCAAATCTTCGGCAATTGCGTGGTCTTGCCGGACCCGGTTTCGCCGCAGACGATCACGACCTGGTGCGCGCGCAAGGCGGCAGCGATCTCCTCGCGCCGGCCTGACACCGGCAATTCTTCCGGATAGACAATGGGCGGCAAGGGGTTGCGCACAGGCGCGGATGCGGACGCAGTAACGGACGCAGAAGCGGGCGGGCGGCCCGGCCTGGGGGGGCGGGGCGAGGCCCCCGTGGTATTTTTGGGAGTTTCAGGTGCAGACATGGCTGGCCGAATTATAATGCGCCCATGGAAAACCCGATTGAATTCGTCGCCTGGCTGCGCTCGGTCGCACCTTATATCCACGCTTTTCGTGGCAAGACTTTCGTGGTCGCCTTCCCCGGCGAGCTGGTGATGGCCGGCGCCCTGCCGGTACTGGCGCATGATTTGTCACTTTTGCATGCCCTCGGCATCAAGGTGGTGATCGTGCATGGTTCACGCCCGCAGGTCGAGGAACAGCTTGCATTGCGTCACGTGGAAGCGCGTTTTCACAATGGCTTGCGCATCACTGACGTCACCGCGCTGGAATGCGCCAAGGAAGCCGCCGGCGAACTGCGCCTGGATATCGAGGCCGCTTTCAGCCAGGGCTTGCCGAACACGCCGATGGCGCATGCGGCGATCAGTATCATTTCCGGCAACTTTGTGGTTGCCAAGCCGCTCGGCGTGATCGATGGCATCGACTTTGAATGGACCGGCCTGACCCGCAAGGTCGCCTACGAAACCATTAACCCGGTACTCAACAATGGCGGCCTGGTACTGCTGTCGCCGCTGGGCTTTTCGCCGACCGGCGAGATCTTCAACCTGTCGATGGAAGACGTGGCGGTGGCTGCGGCAACCGCGCTACGCGCCGACAAGCTGATCTTCATCACCGAAACGCCGATGCTGACCGATGCCGGCGGCGCGGAAATCCGCGAATTGTCGACGCACCAGGCATATGCGGTGCTCGCCTCCGAATGCCTGCCGGCCGATTCTGCCTACTATCTGCAAAATGCCACCAATGCTTGCAGAAATGGCGTGCCGCGCGCTCACATCGTCCCCTTCGCCACCGACGGCTCGGCCCTGCTGGAACTGTTCACCCACGACGGTATTGGCACCATGATTTCCAATGAAAACGTGGAAAGCCTGCGCGAAGCCACCATCGAGGATGTCGGCGGCATCCTGCAACTCATCGAGCCGCTGGAAGCCGATGGCACCCTGGTCAAGCGCGGCCGCGAACTGATCGAGCGGGAAATCAGCTATTTCTCGGTGATCGAGCACGATGGCGTGATCTTCGGTTGCGCCGCACTTTACCCCTTCCCGGCTGAAAAGATGGCCGAGATGGCTTGCCTGATCGTCAATCCGGAAGTCCAGGGGCAAGGCGATGGCGAGCGCCTGCTCACCCGGATGGAAAACCGCGCGCGCGCCGCCGGCATCAAGAAGCTGTTCGTGCTGACCACCCGCACGGCGCACTGGTTCTTGAAGCGCGGCTTTGTCGCGGGGACCGTGGACGACCTGCCCAAGAATCGTCAACTCATGTACAACTGGCAGCGCAAGTCGCTGGTATTCATCAAAAAACTTTAAGGAAATAACATGGCACGTACCGTTCATTGCATCAAGCTCAACAAGGAAGCTGAAGGGCTCGACTTCCCGCCGTATCCCGGCGAACTCGGCAAGCGCATCTATGAAAGCGTCTCGAAGGAAGCCTGGGCCGGCTGGCTCAAGCACCAGACCATGTTGGTCAATGAAAACCGCCTGAACCTGGCCGATGCGCGCGCGCGCAAGTACCTGGCCACGCAGATGGAAAAGCATTTCTTCGGCGAAGGCGCCGATGCGGCGCAAGGATACGTGCCGCCGAGCGAATAAGCCCGCTGGCCTTTACATGAAAAAAGCCCGCCGATGCTCGCGCGGGCTTTTTTCATGGCGAGCCAAAACTCAATAAGTGAATTTTTTCACGCCATCGGCCATGCCCAGCAAGCCGACATCGGCGCCGCGCACAGCGAACAGGCCGACCGTCACCACGCCGACAATATTGTTGATCTGTTGTTCCAGCGCGACCGGATCGGCGATCTGCAAGCCATGCAGATCGAGGATGTAGCAGCCATTGTCAGTCAGCAGCGGCTGGCCATCTTTCAGGCGCAGACGTGGCTCGCCGCCGAGTTGCGCCAACTGACGCGCAACGGCCGCATATCCCATCGGGATTACCTCGACCGGCAACGGAAATTTGCCCAGCTTGTCGACCAGCTTGGAACCGTCGGCGATGCAAATGAATTTGTCCGCCACCGAGGCGACGATCTTTTCACGCGTGAGCGCGGCGCCGCCGCCCTTGATCATGGCGCCGGCCGCCGTGATCTCGTCGGCGCCATCGATATACACCGGCATCGACGTAATGTCGTTCAGATCGAATACCTGGATGCCGTGCGCAGCCAGGCGCGCCGCGGTGGCTTCGGACGAGGCGACCGCGCCCTTGATCTTGTGCTTGATCTTGCCGAGTTCGTCGATGAAGTAATTGGCGGTAGAGCCGGTGCCGACACCGACAATTTCGCCTTCCACGACATATTCGATGGCGGCACGGGCAACCGCCTGCTTGAGTTCATCCTGAGTCATGTTTTCTCGCAAATGGGGGAATACGCTATTTTAGCCGACACATCACCCGGCCCGCAGCGCGCTGGCCGCCTGCGCCAGCGCCGTGATGGCTGGCCAGTCGCCGGCGCGCAGCGCTTCCTTCGGAGTCAGCCAGGAGCCGCCGACGCAGGCGACATTGCCGAGCGCGAGAAATTGCGGCGCTGTTTCCAGGCTAATGCCGCCGGTGGGGCAAAACAGCGTGTCCGGCAGCGGCCCGGCCAGCGCTTTCAGCATGCCGACGCCGCCCGCCGGCACCGCCGGAAACAGCTTCAACTGGTTGAAGCCCGCCTCGCGTGCCGCCATCACCTCGCTGGGTGTCATCACCCCAGGCAAGAGCGGCAGGCCGGACGCCCTGGCGGCGCTGATCAGCGCCGACGTCAGCCCCGGCGAAACGCCAAACACCGCACCGGCATCGCGTGCGGCGACGAATTCCTCCGGCCGCGTCAAAGTGCCGACACCGACGATCGCCTGCGGCACCTGCTCGGCAATCGCGCGGATGGCAGCCAGGCCGTGCACGGTGCGCAGGGTCACTTCCAGCACGCGGATGCCGCCGGCGACCAGCGCCTGTGCCAGGGGTACAGCTTGCTGCAGTTCGTCGATGGCGATCACCGGGATCACCGGCGATGTGCGCATGATATCTGTCAGAGTCATGATGAAGGCTTTTTGGTCAGGAAGATGTGCGTTCAAGAAGATGTGCGTTCGTTCACCTGCGTATCTTCGTCGTTGAAGGGTTGGCCGCCAGTGCCCAGCGAACTGTGCTCGTAATCGCCCGCCAGCAGCGGCGGCAGGCCGAAGGTGGCGGCGCCCTCTTCGGCCATGCCGACCGTGCGGCGGAACATGGCGAACAGCTCGCGCCCCATGCCGACCTCGTTGGGCGACAGGTCGGCCACAACAGGTGCGCGCGCATCCCATTGCGCCGCCGGCACCAATGCTTGCAGCATGCCGGCCTCGGCATCCAGGCGGATCAGGTCGCCATCCTGCACGCGCCCAAGCGGGCCGCCGCCCAGGACCTCCGGGGTGACATGGATCGCCGCCGGCACCTTGCCGGACGCGCCCGACATGCGGCCATCGGTCACCAGGCCGACATGGAAGCCGGCATCCTGCAGGCTGCCCAGCGCCGGCGTCAGCGCATGCAATTCCGGCATGCCGTTGGCGCGCGGCCCCTGGAAGCGCAGCACGGCAATGAAATCGCGCTGCAACCGGCCGGCCTCGAACGCCTGCATGAAAGCGTCCTGCGAATCGAACACCAGCGCCGGCGCTTCCACCACACGGTGCTGCGGCTTGACGGCGGATACCTTCACCACGGCGCGGCCAAGGTTGCCGGTCAAAAGGCGCAAGCCGCCCTCGGGAGAAAATGGCGCGGCAGCCGGTCGCAGCACTTCAAGGCTGCCGCTGGCAGCCGGCGCCGACTGCCACACCACGCCCTCATTGCCGAGGAATGGCTCGGTGCAGTGCGCGCGCAAGCCGCGGCCGAGGACGGTGGTGACATCCTCGTGCAAAATGCCGGCGTCGAGCAACTCGCGGATGATGAAGGGCGTGCCGCCGGCGGCATGAAAATGGTTGATGTCGGCCTCGCCATTCGGATAAATCCGCGCCAGCAGCGGCACCACCGTCGACAGCGCGGCGAAGTCATTCCAGTCGATCACGATGCCGGCGGCGCGGGCGATCGCCACCAGGTGCAGGGTGTGGTTGGTCGAGCCGCCGGTCGCCAGCAGCGCGACAATGGCATTGACGATCGCCTTTTCATCGACCACATGGCCCACCGGCGTGTATTCGGCGCCCTGGGTGGAAATCTCCACCGCGCGCCGCGCCGAAGCCTGCGTCAGGGCGTCGCGCAGGGGCGTGTTGGGGGTGACGAATGCGGCGCCCGGCAGGTGCAGGCCCATGACATCCATCAGCATCTGGTTGCTGTTGGCGGTGCCGTAAAAGGTGCAGGTGCCTGGGTCGTGGTAAGACTGCGCTTCGGCTTCCAGCAATTCCACGCGGCCGATCTTGCCCTGCGCATACAACTGGCGGATACGGGACTTTTCCGGGTTGGACAGGCCCGACGTCATCGGCCCGGCAGGAATGAAGACCGCCGGCAGATGACCGAAATGTAGCGCGCCGATCAGCAGACCCGGCACGATCTTGTCGCACACGCCGAGATAGACGACGGCGTCGAACATGTTGTGTGACAGCGCCACGGCGGTCGCCATGGCAATGGTGTCGCGCGAAAACAGCGACAATTCCATGCCGGCCTGGCCCTGGGTGATGCCGTCGCACATGGCCGGCGTGCCGCCGGCGAACTGCGCCACGCCGCCGGCGGCGCGCACGGCGTCGCGAATCAGCGGCGGAAAACGCTCGAAGGGCTGGTGCGCCGACAGCATGTCGTTGTAAGCCGAGACGATCGCCACCGAAGGGCTTTTCATTTGCTTCAATTGCAGCTTGTCATTCGCGGGAAAAGCCGCGAAGCCATGCGCAAGATTGGTACAGGAGAGCGTGCCGCGCTGGACGCCCTGGTGGCGGGCAGTATCAAGCCGGTGCAGATAAGCTCGGCGGTAGGCGCGGCTGCGCACCGCGATTTTTTCGGTGACCGCTGCTACAGTGGCATGAATCGACATGGCAAACGTATCCTTGACTAAGTCGTTTTGAAATTTTACTACAAAAAGTTATTTGCTTTTGCCCTTGCAGCAACTTCTGACCTACATCAAGCCATCTTTCCGGGCAAATGTAAAGTTGGAACAAGCATGGCCTTGTTATTCTCGATAGATCAAGCTCAATATCCAGTAGTAAATTTACTTAAAAGTATTGTATATTTGCTCCAATTATCAATCAATCAGTCAAATGCCTCGGATGCCTTTCACTGCCAGCGCGACCCATACTGCCCTGATGGATCACCATGCCCGCGCATGCCAGTGGCGCATGGCAGACCTGTTCGCCCAGGATCCGCTGCGCGCGCAAGCCTTCTCGCTGGAAGCAGCCGGCCTGTTCCTGGATTATTCCAAGAACCGCATCGACCGCACCACCGTCGCGCTGCTGGTGGCGCTGGCACGCGAATGCGGCGTGGCGCAACAACGCGACGCCATGTTTGCCGGCGCCCGCATCAACACCACCGAAAACCGCGCCGTACTGCACACCGCCCTGCGCGCCCCCCGCGGCCACACCCTGCGGCTGGACGGCCGCGACATCAATGCGGATGTCCACGCCGTGCTCGATCAGATGCGGCTCTTTTCCGATCAGGTCCGCACCGGCGCCTGGCGCGGCTGCCAGGGGCAAGCCATGACCGATATCGTCAACATCGGCATTGGCGGCTCCGACCTGGGCCCGAAAATGGCGTGCCAGGCGCTGCGCCCCTATGGACACCCGCGTCTGACGTCGCATTTCATTTCCAATGCCGATGGCAACGACCTCGCTGCGCTGCTGCCGCGCCTGAATCCCGCCACCACCCTGTTCATCATCGCCTCCAAGACCTTCACCACCGCCGAGACCATGATGAATGCGCAAACCGCGCGCACCTGGTTCCTGCGCCAGCATCCGCACACCGGCGACTTGAAGAAACATTTTGTGGCGGTATCGACCAATACCCCAGCGGTCCAAGCGTTTGGCATTGCCCCGGAAAATATGTTCCCCTTCTGGGACTGGGTCGGCGGGCGTTATTCGCTGTGGTCGGCGATCGGCTTGTCCATCATGCTGGCCATCGGCTTCGATCACTTCGCGCAATTGCTGGCCGGCGCCCATGCGCTCGACCGGCATTTCCAGGAGGCGCCGCTGGAACGCAACCTGCCCGTCTTGCTGGCACTGATCGGCATCTGGAACCGCAACTATTTCCAGGACGCTTCACTTTCCATCGCGCCTTACCATCAGGATTTGAAATATTTCCCGGCCTATCTACAGCAACTGGAAATGGAAAGCAATGGCAAGCAGGTCGCCTGCGACGGCACGCCCCTGGCGGCGCCCGCCTGTCCGGTCATCTGGGGCAATGTCGGCACCAACGGCCAGCATGCCTATTTCCAGCTGCTGCACCAGGGCGCCGATGTCGTGCCGGTCGATTTCATCACGGCATTACAGCCCGCGCATGACTTGCCGGGCCATCACACGGCCTTGCTGGCCAACTGTTTTGCGCAATCCGAAGCGCTGATGCTGGGGAAAAATGCCGGGCAAGCCAGCGCCGAAATGCAAGCCGAAGGCAACAGCGCACCCGCCATTGCGGCGCTGCTGCCGCACAAGCTATTTCCCGGCAACCGGCCCAGCAATACCCTCCTGCTCGAGACCTTGTCGCCGGCCCGTCTGGGTGCGCTGATTGCGCTGTATGAACACAAGACCTTCGTGCAGGGCGTGATCTGGGGCATCAACAGTTTCGACCAGTGGGGCGTCGAACTGGGCAAGGTCCTGGCCAAACAAATTCATGCGGAACTGGCTGGCGCAGCCGTATCTAACCAGCATGACAGTTCTACCCATGGCTTGATTGCACGCGCCCGGGCTGCCACCCTGCAGGAAAAGGCGCTCCCGGATGGCGCATCCAGGTCCAGGTCCTCCATTTCCCCTTAGGCACAACCATCATGGCCCTGGCTGATTTCGATATCGTATTGTTTGGCGGCGGCGGCGACCTGGCGATGCGCAAGCTGCTGCCGGCCCTGTTCGCGCGCGACCGCGACGGTCATTTGCCGCCGGCGGCGCGCATTATTTGCGCCGGTCGTCATTTGTGGAGCCAGGAAGAATTCCAGCAATTCCTGGACAAGAGCGCCCGCCCGCACATCGACGCGGCCGCAACCGAGCCACAGCGCTGGCTGGCATTTTGCGCACGCATTCAGTACGTCGGGCTGGATGCGACCGACCCCGCTGCATATGCGCCGCTGATCGCCGCCATGCGTGCCGACCCGAATCTGGTGCGGGTGTTTTACATGGCGACGCCGCCCAGCCTGTTTTCGCGAATCTGCCACAATTTGGCGCAGGTCGGCCTGGCCAATGCCCATTCGCGCGTGGTGCTGGAAAAGCCGCTCGGACGCGACCTCGCCAGCGCCAGGCAAATCAATGCCGAGGTCGGCAAGGTCTTCGCCGAATCGCAGATCTACCGGATCGACCATTACCTCGGCAAGGAAACCGTGCAAAACCTGCTGGCGCTGCGCTTCGGGAATGTCTTGTTCGAGCCGCTGTGGCGACGCGAATGGATTTCCGACGTGCAGATCACCATCGCCGAAGAGCTGGGCGTGGGCAACCGCATGGAATACTACGATACCGCCGGCGCCCTGCGCGACATGCTGCAAAACCATTTGCTGCAACTATTGTGCATCGTCGCCATGGAACCGCCCCTGAGCGTGCAGGCCGACTCGGTGCGCGATGAAAAACTGAAGGTCCTGCGCTCGCTGAAGCGCTTCACTCCATCCACCCTGGCGCAAGACGTCGTGCGCGGCCAATACCGCTCCGGCCACGTCGATGGCGTGGCGGTGCCCGGCTATCGCAAGGAAGGCGCGCCGGCCGATTCGCGCACCGAAACCTTCGTCGCCGTGAAAGCCGAGATCGATACCTGGCGCTGGTCCGGCGTGCCCTTCTACCTGCGCACCGGCAAGCGCATGGCCGACCAGCTGGCCGAGATCGTGGTGCGCTTCAAGGCCATCCCGCATTCGATCTTTGCCCAGTCCAGTTCCACCTTCCAGCCGAATTGCCTGGTGATCCGGCTGCAGCCGGACGAAGGCCTGCAACTGAACCTGATGGCCAAGACCCCGGGCGACCGCATGCGCCTGAAGCCGGTCGAGCTGGAACTGGATTTCCGCGAACAATTCAAGATGCCGCGCATGGACGCCTACGAGCGCCTGCTGCTGGATGTCCTGCGCGGCCAGCTGACCATGTTCATGCGCAGCGACGAACTGGAAGCTGCCTGGGAGTGGGTCGAGCCGATCCTCAACTTCTGGGAACAGGAACAGACCGAGCCGCTGCCCTATAGCGCCGGCACCTGGGGGCCGGCTGCCGCCAGCGCGCTGATCGGCCGCGATGGCCTGCAATGGCGCGAAGAAGTCTTGCCGGAGATGTAGGCGCACATGCTGCTGGAATCGATACGCACCCAACTCGCCATACTGTCGCGCTCGGAAAAAAAAGTCGCGCTGGCCGTGCTCGACAATCCCAGCCTGGCGGTGGCGGAAAACATCACCGCGCTGGCCAGGAATGCCCAGGTGTCGGAGCCGACCGTGGTGCGCTTTTGCCGCGCCATCGGTTACGAAGGCTGGCACGAATTCAAGCTCAAGCTGGCGCAAAACCTGGCGCTGGCCATGCCCGGCTCCGACGAAAGCCTGGTGCCGGACGACTTGGCGGTCGACCTGGTGGGCAAGATCTGCAGCCGTTCAATCAATGCCTTGCTCGACTTGCGCAACAACCTGCAGGCGGAGCCGATCCAGCGCGCCCTCGATATCCTGGCGCGCGCCAACAAGATCGAATTCTATGGCCAGGGCACGTCCGGCATCATCGCTGCCGATGCGCAACACAAATTTTTCCGCTCGGGCGTGCCGACGGTCGCCTATTCCGATCCGCACATCCATAGCATCTCGGCTTCGCTATTGAACCCGGGCGATGCGGTGGTCGCCATTTCTCAGCGCGGCGGCAGCACCGCATTGTTGGGCAGCGTGCGCCTGGCGCGCAAGAGCGGCGCCGATGTGATCGCCCTGGTACCCAGCGGCACGCCGCTGGCCGAATTGGCCACGGTACTGGTGCCGATCGACCTCAGCTTCAACGCGGATCCTTACACGCCGATCTCGGCGCGCCTGGCGCACCTGGTCGTGATCGATATCCTGGCGGTCGGCCTGGCCCTGCGGCGCGGTCCGGAATTCCGCAAGAAAATGCTCCATGCACAAAAAGCCTTGCAAAAGCTCGACATGCCCTTCGATTCTTTCCTGTAATTAATTTAAAGCAAAATTTGCACACGTTTTCCTAAAAGCGATCCAGCATCCGGCGAGGATTGCGTACAATAAGCGATCGCCTTGCCGCTTACATTTTTCTACGCCAGCCATGAACCAGCTCGAACAACTCAAGCAATTCACCACCATCGTTGCCGATACGGGCGATTTCCAGTCGATGAAAGCGTTCGCGCCGCGTGACGCCACCACCAATCCTTCGCTGATTCTGAAGGCGGTGCAAAAGGATGAATACCGGCCGTTGCTGGAACAGGCGGTGCAACAGCACGGCAGCAAGCCGGTCGGCGAGATCATCGACCATTTGCTGGTCGCGTTCGGGCTGGAAATCCTCAAGCTGATCCCGGGCCGCGTTTCGACCGAAACCGATGCCCGCCTGTCCTTCGATACCGAAGGCACGATCGCCAAGGGACGCGAGCTGATCCGCCTGTACGAACAGGCCGACATTCCGCGCCAGCGCATCCTGATCAAGATCGCCTCGACCTGGGAAGGCATCCGCGCCGCCGAAGTGCTGGAAAAGGAAGGCATCCGCTGCAACATGACCCTGCTGTTTTCGCTGCCGCAGGCAGTTGCCTGCGCCGACGCCGGCGCGCAGCTGATCTCGCCCTTCGTCGGACGGATCTACGACTGGTACAAGAAATCGACCGGCGAGGAATACAGCGGCGAGAACGATCCTGGCGTGCAATCGGTCAAGGGCATCTACAATTACTATCGCAAGTTCGGCTACAAGACCGAAGTGATGGGCGCGAGCTTTCGCAATATCTCGCAACTGACCGAACTGGCCGGCTGCGACCTGCTGACCATCAGTCCGGAATTGCTGCAAAAGCTGGCGGAGTCCGATATGCCCTTGTCGCGCAAGCTCAGCATCGAATCGGCGCAGGCGTCCGACCTGGAAAAACTCGCGCTCGACGAAAAGGCGTTCCGTCTGATGTTGAACGACGATGCCATGGCAACCGAGAAGCTGGCCGAAGGCATTCGCCTGTTCTGCGCCGATGCCGTCAAGCTGGAAAAAATGATCGAGGCGCTGCGCTGATCATTGTCCAGCATCGGCCATGAAAAAAGCGAGATGTGCTCCCGCTTTTTTATATTCCCCTGCAGCCTGGAGCTCAGGCCGCGTTGATCACCTTGCGCGCACTCGGCAAGAATTTGGCGATCGTCGACAGCAATTCATCCTCGCTGACCGGCTTGCCGAGATAGGCATCGCAGCCAGCCCAGTTGCCACGGAATTTGTCGAAGGCGCCAGACTTGCTGGTCAACATGACCACGGCCGTATTCTTGGTGGCAGCGCTGCCCTTGAGGCGCTTGCATACTTGATAGCCATCGATGCCGGGCATCATGATATCGAGGAAGATGCAGGTATAGGGCTTGGCCTGCGCCATGTCGATGGCGGTTTCGCCATCGACGGCGAAATCCACATCGAAGCGGAACGGCGCCAGCTTGGCTTTCATGAAGGCGCGCACGGTAGCGCTGTCATCGACTACCAGCACCGATTCATTCGGGCTGGGTTCGACGAACACTTCTTCCGGCGGCGCATCCTGGTCGATCGCCCGACGGAAGGTGCGGCCATCCCACTTGTCGCCGCTGTCACTCGGGCGGCGGGCACGTTCCAACAGCGCCACGTGCATCACCGTATCGAGCTGTTCGAACAGGCGCATCCAGTGGATCGGCTTTTCCACACGCGGCCAGCCGATGTCCATGGGCGAACGGCCGATCAGCACGGCGGGCGCATAGGGGTTAGGCGCACGTTCCGCCAGCTCCTTCAAGGCGGCCGGACTGTCGCCATTGGCCAGGTAAATGTCGGTGCGCTGGCTTGGCTCAGTCGCTTCGGCATAGAAAAAGGCGCGACGCCCAGTCAGGCGGAAAGTCGAGGCCAGCATCGCCTTTTCCGCAGGGGAAAATCCGATCATTTCAAGATTGAAACGACGTGGTCCGGAGGCAGCGGGGACGTTCTGTAAGGCCTGGTTCATGGTGGTCTTTTTCTCGTGAGAAATACTGCTTGCCGTGGAGCGATTCCATTGATCAAATGATAACAGAACTCCAGGCAGTTGGACGCTGCCTGATTGCAAACTCTTGTGAATGATTGTCATGCCGCGCCAATCAAACTGTCAGTCAGTTCCAGATAGAAACTATAAAGTGGGCTGACAATTGTTGCGGCTTTCCAACTAGTCAGGATGCATCATCGAAATTTAAGCATGAAGCATGCCGAGTTACAGTCACGCTAAATGACTTTATCGGCACGCAAGCGCTCGATTTGTGCCGCATGGTATAGATTTTCCCGACTGGCACGTCGGCCGCCTGCAGCCTCGCCAGCGCTTCATCGATGCCTTGCGTGGCGCACCTTGTTGCCCCATGCTTTCAGGTGGCGCGGCGGTCGAGCATGGCGCGCGCGATAGTGCCGGCATCGACATATTCCAGTTCACCGCCGACCGGCACGCCACGCGCCAGGCGACTCACCTTCAGGCCGCGCGCCTTGAGGGTTTCGCTGATGTAGTGGGCAGTGGCTTCGCCTTCGTTGGTGAAGTTGGTGGCCAGGACCACTTCCGCCACCACGCCGTCAGTGGCGCGGGCGATCAGCTTTTCGAGGTGGATATCCTTGGGACCGATGCCATCGAGCGGCGACAGGCGGCCCATCAGCACGAAGTACAGGCCCTTGTAGGTCAGGGTCTGCTCGATCATCAACTGGTCGGCCGGTGTCTCGACCACGCACAGCAAGGTCGGGTCGCGCTCTTCATCGAGGCAAGTCTCGCACACCGCATTTTCCGTAAAGGTATTGCAGCGTTCGCAGTGATGGATACGCTCGACCGCCTGGCCCAGCGCGCGCCCCAGCATCGCCGCACCTTCGCGATCGTGCTGCATCAGGTGGTAGGCCATGCGCTGCGCCGACTTCGGCCCGACGCCGGGTAGACGGCGCAGGGCTTCGGTCAGGAAGTCGAGGCTGGAAGAGGACTTCATAGATAATGTTGGGGACAGAGTACCGCTTTCACCTTAATCAGTTGAGGACAGAGTACCGCTTCGCTTAACTCTGTCCCGCAAGGAAAAGGACGCTTTCCCGCAATATTTAAAATGGCAGCTTGAATCCGGGCGGCAGCGGCAGGCCGGCGGTGACGCCAGCCATCTTTTCCTGTGACGTGGCTTCGGCCTTGCGTACAGCGTCGTTGAAGGCGGCGGCCACCAGGTCTTCGAGCATGTCCTTGTCGTCGCCCAGCAGCGATGGGTCGATCGACACGCGCTTGACGTCGTTCTTGCAGGTCATGACGACTTTGACCAGGCCGGCGCCGGACTGGCCTTCGACTTCAATGGCCGACAACTGGTCCTGCATCTTTTTCATGTTGTCCTGCATCGCCTGCGCTTGCTTCATCAAGCCTGCCAATTGGCCTTTCATCATGGTCGTACTCCTTCTAAATAGGTTAAAAAATTGGGGACAGAGTACCGCTGCGCTTAACAAATCTGTCCAGTTATATCCAGTTGGGGACAGAGTATTTATATTGGCCTTATCGAGCCCGGCACGATGGTGGCACCGAATTCGCGCATCAGCGTCTGCACGAAGGGATCGCCCTGCATCGTTTCTTCGGCCTGGCGCTGGCGTTCCGCGCGCTCGGCTTGCGCGGCGGCGCTCGCTGTCTGTTCGACCGCGCCGATTTCGGTCGTCACGCGCACGGTCTTGCCGAAATGTTCGCTCAGCGCCGCCACCAGCTTGTCAATGCTGCCCGCGGCACACAAGGTTTCCAGCGGCACACGCAGATGAAATTGCGCAGCATTGCCATCGGCCTCGCACTGCAGCAGTTCGCTTTGTTGCGCCAGTTGCTGCGTTACCCCGCGCACCGGCAGGCCCGCGGCCAGTACCGGCCAGTTGCCGTCCCAGTTTAGCTGGGGCACCGGCGCGCACAGCGCCGCACGCGGCGGCGGCACGCTTGGCGGCAGCGCTGCCGCTGCGGCAGGTACAAGCGCTACCGGGGCTTCAGTTTTTTTTTGAGCCGCGGCCGCCGCGGCGCCGCTCTCGAATGCCGGATGCGGCACCTCATCGTCCCACGGCGGCGGCGCCTTCGACTGCTGCTGCGAAACTGGTACAGCCGGCGCTGCGGGTCTTGGTGCTGCCGCTGTCGCTCCTGCAGGCAGCTTGCCACCATTACGCGCAGCTGCCAGCGCGGCGAGGGCCGGACTCATGCCGGCGGCTGCCGGACGCGCCACCGGCACGCTGGCGCTGGCTGCCTGCGGTGCTGCGGCGAGTTTCGCCGGCGCAGCGGCTGCCGTTGCCGATGCGGCGACAGCGACAGGTGCAGGCGCGGCCTGCCCCTCGGCGCCACCCATGCCCGGGCGGAACGCCAGCATGCGTAACAAGGTCATCGAGAAGCCCGCATATTCATCCGGCGCCAGACCAAGCTCATTGCGGCCATGCACGGCGATCTGGTAAAACAATTGCACTTCTTCCGCATCGAACAAGCCTGCCAGGCGCAGGATATCCTCGCGCTCGGGGAGATCGTCCGGCACCGCCGCCGGCACCGATTGCGCCAGGGCGAGGCGATGCAGCAGCGACCCCAGATCCTGCAGCGCGCCATTGTAGGAAAGGCTGCGCACCGCCATTTCATCGGCGACCGCCAGCAGACCGGCACCATCCTTCTGCGCCAGGGCATCCAGCACGCGCACCAAAAAGGATTGGTCAAGCGCGCCCAGCATGCCCTGCACCGCTTCCAGGGTGACCTTGCCGGCGGCATAGGCGATCGCCTGGTCGGTCAGCGACAGGGCATCGCGCATCGAGCCATGCGCACCCTGCGCCAGCAGGCGCAAGGCCGGTGTTTCAAAGCTAATTTCTTCTTGGCCGAGGATGTTTTCCAGATGCCCGACGATATGGCCAGGCGGCATCTGCTTCAGGTTGAACTGCAGGCAGCGCGACAACACCGTGACCGGAATCTTTTGCGGGTCGGTCGTGGCGAGGATGAACTTGACATGTTCGGGCGGCTCTTCCAGCGTCTTCAGCATCGAGTTGAAGGCATGGTTGGTGAGCATGTGCACTTCGTCGATCATGTAGACCTTGAAGCGCGCATTGGAAGGCGCATACACCGCCTGCTCGAGCAATTGCGCCATTTCATCGACACCGCGGTTGGACGCCGCATCCATTTCGATGTAATCAACGAAGCGGCCGGCATCGATCGCCACGCAAGCTTCGCACGCGCCGCAAGGCTGCGCGGTGATGCCGCCATTGCCGTCAGCGCCTTGACAATTGAAGGACTTGGCGAGGATGCGCGACAGTGTGGTCTTGCCGACGCCGCGGGTGCCGGTAAACAGATAGGCGTGATGCAGCCGCTTATTCTCCAGCGCATGCGTCAGTGCCCGCACCACGTGCTCCTGCCCGACCAGGGTGTCGAAGCTTTTGGGTCGATACTTTCTTGCCAGAACTTGATAAGACATAGCCACGCTACAGGTTGGATGTAACCAGCATTTTACCTGACCCGCGACCAGGCAAGGCCACTTCCCGTCTGCCACAGCGTAAAACCGCATGATCATGCCTTGCCATACTTGCAAATACCGCTGAATTGCCCCTATCATCAAGACACCAACAGGCGCGGGGAGAGTGCGATGCAATGGCCCACCCATGAAGTCACCAACCAGGTACCGGACTTGCGCGACTATGACCTGTTCGCCAGCGATCTCGCCCTGTGCGAAGGTGTACGGCGCGAAAATGCCGACTGGCACCTCGAGGAATTGCAGCGCCTGGGAATGGAGCTTGGACAGGGCCGCATCCTGCAACTGGGCGACCTCGCCAACCGCCATCTGCCCGAACTGCTGACACATGACCGCAACGGCTATCGCACCGACGTGGTCAGCTTCCATCCCAGCTGGCATCTGCTGCTGGCGCTGCTGCGGCGCGAAGGCCTGCACGCGCTGCCGTGGATATCGCCGCGCCCCGGCGCCCATGTCGCGCGCGCCGCCGGCTACTACATGCATGCCCAGGTCGAGGCAGGATCGTTGTGCCCGACCACCATGACCTTCGCGGCGATCCCCGTGCTGCAAAAGGAGCCGCGGCTGTTCGCGCAACTACAGGACAAACTCTATTCGCTGGAGCACGACCCCCGCGACCTGCCGATTGCCGCCAAGAATTCGGTTTTGATCGGCATGGGCATGACTGAAAAACAGGGTGGCTCGGACGTACGCGCCAACACCACCACGGCACGACCGGACGGCGCCGGCGGGCGTGGCGCGGATTACCTGATCACCGGCCATAAATGGTTTTTCTCGGCGCCGATGTGCGACGCCCACATGGTGCTGGCGCGCAGCGAAGGCGGCCTCTCCTGCTTTTTCGTGCCGCGCTGGCGCCCGGACGGCGGCAAGAACGCCGTGCTGGTGCAGCGCCTGAAGGACAAGCTGGGCAACCGTTCCAATTCGAGCGGCGAAGTCGAATTCCAGGATGCGCACGGCATCCTGGTCGGCGAGGAAGGCCGCGGCATCCCGACCATCCTCGAAATGGCCGGCTACACGCGCCTGGATTGCGTGATCGGCAGCGCCGGCCTGATGCGCCAGGCCTTTGCGCAGGCGGCGCACCATGCGCGCCACCGCAGCGCCTTCGGCAAGCCGTTGATCGAACAGCCGCTGATGCGCAATGTGCTGGCGGACCTGGCGCTGGAAAGCGAAGCTGCCACCCTGCTGATGCTGCGCCTGGCGGCCGCCTTCGATGCCGCCGACAATTCCGCCGACGACCCGCTGGAGCGCGCCTGGCGTCGCATCATGACGCCGGCCGCGAAGTTCTGGATCTGCAAGCGCGCGCTGGAATTTTGCGGCGAATGCATGGAAGTCTGGGGCGGCAATGGCTATGTCGAAACCGGGCCGATGGCGCGCCTGTACCGCGAAGCGCCGGTCAATTCAATCTGGGAAGGTTCCGGCAACGTCATGTGCCTGGATGTGTTGCGCGCCATCGAGCGCGAACCCGACGGCTTTGCGCTGCTGCTGGAGGAACTGGAGCGTGCCGCGACGCCTCCCGCCGTGCGCGCCCTGGTCGATGGCGTCAAGGACGACATGGCGACGCCGCCGCAGCAGCGCGAAATGCTGGCGCGCCGCTTCGTGCAGCAACTGGCGCTGGCGGCGCAATCCTGCCTGATGCTGCAGCATGCGCCGGCAGCGGTTGCGCAAGCCTTCATCGCCAGTCGCGGCGATGCCGCCTGCGGGCGCGTGTATGGCACCCTGGCGTCGACAACGCTGCAGGAAGAAATCCTCAGGCGCGCTTGGCCGGCCTGACGGCCGGCTCAGCCGGCAGCGTAGGCGCCAGCAGCTCCGGCGCCAGTTCCACCGGACCGGTGCCGCTGAAGCGGTCCAGGTACAGGTAAATCACCGGAGTGATGAACAGCGTGATGACCTGCGACATGAGCAGGCCGCCGACGATCGCCACGCCCAGCGGCTGGCGCAACTCGGCGCCGGCGCCCAGGCCGAAGGCGATCGGCAGCGCGCCCATCAGCGCCGCCAGCGTGGTCATCATGATCGGCCGGAAACGCAACAGGCAGGCCGTGCGGATCGCCGCCACCGGCGCCATGCCCTGGCTGCGTTGCGCATCCAGCGCAAAGTCGATCATCATGATGGCGTTTTTCTTGACGATACCGATCAGCATCAGGATGCCGATGGTGGCAATCAGGGTCAGTTCGAACCCGAACAGGGAAAGTGCCAGCAAGGCGCCGATGGCCGCCGACGGCAGGCCCGCCAGGATCGTGATCGGATGAATATAGCTTTCATACAGCACCCCCAGCAGGATATAGATGACGGCGACCGCCAGCAGCAGCAAGGCCACCTGGCTGGTCTGCGACGACTGGAACACCGCGGCATCGCCGGCATACGAGGTGATCACGCTGGCCGGCATGCCCAGCTCGGCCTTGATTTCGGCAATCCTGGCGCTGGCGTCGCCCAAGGGCACATCCGGCGCCAGGTTGAATGACACCGTGATCGCCTGCAACTGCCCCGCATGATTGACCGCGATCGGGCCGGCGGCACGCCGCACCGTCGCCACGCTCATCAGAGGCACCAGCACGCCGGTCTTGCTGCGCACATGGATATCTTTCAGGTCGGCCTCATCCTGGCGGCCCGATCCTTCGCTTTGCAGGATCACCTGGTAGCTGTTGCTGCTGGTGAAAATGGTCGATACCTGCCGCTCGCCATACGCGCTGTAGAGCGCTGTGCGGATGTCCTGGATGCCGACGCCGGCCTGGTTGGCGCGATCGCGGTCGATATCCACCATCGCTTCCAGCCCCTTCAGTTGCGAATCGCTGGTCACGTCGCGAAAAATCGGTTCGGCGCGCATACGCTCCTGCAGCCGCTCGGCCCAGACGTTCAATTCATCGGCGCGCACACTTTGCAGCACATACTGGAACTGGCTCTTGCTGGCACGGCCGCCCAGGCGCAGGTTCTGTACCGGCGTCAGGTAGATCGACAGGCCCGGTATGGCGCCGATCTTGCGTCGCATCTGTTCCAGCACACGATCCATCGATTCACGTTCGCTGCGCGGCTTCAAGCCAATGAAAATCCTGCCGGAATCGCTGCCGCTCACGCGCGAGGAAACGGTGGCGACATTCGGGTCGTTCAGCATGACATCCGACGCCGCATTGACCAGCGCCACCATCACCGGATAGGAGGCATCCTGCGGCCCCTCCACCACGGCGGAAATCTGGCCGATGTCTTCGCTGGGGAAAAAACCTTTCGGCATGCTCTGGAACAGCCAGGCAGTCAGGGCAAAGGTGGACAACGCCACCGTCAGCGTGAAGCGCCGGTGCCGCAGGCACCAGTCCAGGCCCCTGGCATAGGCATTCAGGACGGCATGGAACAGCTTTTCAAACGAGCGGCTGAGCCAGTTTTCCTTTTTGTGCCCATCATGCTTTTCATGCCGCAGGTAGCGGCTGCACAACAATGGCACCAGCGTCAGCGACACCACGGCCGACACCAGCACCGCCAGCGACACCACGGCGGCGAATTCATGGAACATCAGGCCGATCACGCCCGGCATGTAAAAGATAGGAATGAATACCGCCACCAGCGAAATCGAAATCGAGACGATGGTAAAGCCGACTTCGCGCGAGCCCTTCAATGCAGCGGCCAGCGGCTCCATGCCATCCTCCATATGGCGCACGATGTTTTCCAGCATCACGATCGCGTCATCCACCACCAGGCCGACCGCAATCGTGATGCCGAGCAGGGAAATATTGTTCAGGCTGTAGCCCAGCCAGTGCATCAGGGCAAAACAGCCGATCAGCGAAATCGGCAGCGACAGCACCGGGATGATGGTGGCCGACAGGCGCTTCAGGAACAGGAAGATCACCATGATCACCAGCGCGATCGTCAACACCAGCGTGAGCTTGACGTCATGGATCGCTTCGCGGATCGACACCGAGCGGTCGTTCAGGACCCGGATATCGACCGAGGCCGGCATCTGCGCCTTGAATTGCGGCAGCCTGGCGATGACTTCATCGACCACGGCAACCGTATTGGCGTTCGGCTGGCGCTGCACGCCCAGGGTGATCGACGGCTCGCCATTGGCCCAGCTGCCGCTCTTGGCCGATTCCACGCTATCCTCGACATCAGCCACATCCCGCAGGCGCATCGGCACGCCGTTGCGGCTGGCGATCACCAGATTGCCGAACGCCTCGGCATTCAGCAATTGCCGGTTCGCCTGCAAGGTCAGGCTCTGGCGCGGGCCGTCCAGCACCCCGACTGGCGTATTGGCGTTGGCGGCGCGAATCGCCGCCGCCAGCTCATCCATGGTCATGTTGCGCGCAGCCAGTTCATCGGCACGCGCATTGATCCGCACCGCATAGCGGCGCTGGCCGAACACCGACACCTGCGCCACGCCGTCGATGGTCGACAGCGACGGCGAAATCAGGTTTTCGGCGTAATCGTTCAGTTCCGACAGAGACATGGACGGCGAAGTCAGCACCACCAGCAGCACCGACTGGTCGGCCGGATTGACCTTGCGGTAGGCTGGCAATGACGTCACTTCCTCGGGCAGGCTGCGCTGCGCGCGCAGCAAGGCCGCCTGCACATCGACGGCGGCAGCGTCGATGTCGCGGTCTTCATTGAATTCCAGCGTGATCGAGGTGCTGCCGCGGGTATTGGCCGAGCTGATGGTAGCCAGCCCGGCGATGGTCGAAAACTGTTTTTCCAGCGGGGTTGCCACCGACGCCGCCATGATTTCGGGACTGGCGCCCGGCAGCGAAGCGGTAACATTGATGATCGGCGTGTTATAGCTGGGCAGCGCAGAAATCGGCAGGCCAACATAGGCGAACAGGCCAACCACGACGACCGCGATGGAGAGCAGCACGGTCATGACCGGACGGCGGATGCAGAGTTCGGAAATATTCACGGTTCGATCGGCTTCGTTTCAACATCCGCCTGTCAGGCGGCGTCCTTTTGCACACGCGCAGCGCCGCTCGCGCCCTGCCCTTTTTTTGCACCGGCTTCCTGTATCTTGCTGCCGGGGCGCAGGTTTTGTGTTCCTTCGACCACAACCCGCGCACCGGCGTTCAATCCCGCCACGGCAGCTTCTCCCTGCGCAATCGTCAGCACCTCGACGTTCTGCGGCTTGACAGTATCATCCGGCTGCACCACGTAGACGAATTTGTCCACCGGCCCGGTGACGATTGCCTGCGCCGGCACCACCACCGCGTCGGGCAGCGTGCGCGCCACCAGCCGCACACTGACATAGGTGCCCGGCCACATCCGGCGGTCCTGGTTGGGGAACTGCGCCTTCATGCGGATGGTGCCGGTCTGTGCATCTGCGGCATTGTCGATGAAATACAGCGTGCCACCGACCTCCTGGCCGCCTGCCAGCTGCGCCCGCACCGGCGCTGCGCCATCCGGGTAACTGGCGCGGATATGCTGCAGTTCCCGTTCCGCCAGCGAAAAACTGACTGCAATCGGGTCAAGCTGGACAATCGACACCATCGGATCGCCGCCGGGTTGTGCCAGGCTGCCCGGCCGCACACTGATCGCGCCCAGGCGGCCGCCGATGCTGGCACTGATCTTGTTATGGCTTAATGCAACGCTGCTGGACTGGATCGCCGCCTGGTCACCCCTGACCGTGCTGCGCAAGGCTGCCACCCGGCTTGCCGCGGTATCGACCACGGCTTGCGAAACAAAATTTCTGGCCAGTAGTTCCTGGTTGCGCTTGAGCGCTGCCTCAGCCTCTACGAGGTCAGCGCGGTTTTTCGCCATTTGTGCCTGGGCGTTTTCGACGCCGGCCAGATCGCTGCGGGCATCCAGCGTAAACAATAATTGCCCGGCCTTGACCTCCTGCCCTTCCCGGACATGCACGCTGCGCACAATGTTCTGGATTTGCGGACGTACATCGACGGTATTGAGCGCGGAGACATACCCATTGGCCTGGATCGTGACAGGAATCGACTTTTGCTGCGCCAGCACGCTTTTGACGATTTGCACCGGGGTACGCGGCTTTTGCACCTGCGCTTCCGGCTTGCGTTGCCAAATGAAATAAGCGACGCCGGCGACTGCGGCGAGAACGAGTACTGCGGCAATGAACTGCTTTCGTGTCACATGCATACCAGAGAGAGGAGATGGGTGGGCCTAAAATGATTCAAGGCAAAATAATAGTACTAGATGCCCAAGATTGCTGCCAGCAATCAGCCTTGATCGAAAAACCCGATAGAGGATACTGGCACCTGGCCGGCAACTGCCAAAAATGGAAGCTTGCGGCAGGATAACGGAAGAATATGACAGGGAAAAGAAAGGCGAGCCTTGTCTGCGGCACTTGTGGGGATCGGCTGTGGCTGCTTCGTTCCCGACCTGACCAGATTGACCAAGCCACAATGCGCAGGGGCCCGCCGAGCGCATTTTACCAGCAAAGCCAGGACTGCACCTGGCAATTTGCACTTGCGCCGATGCTGCAGGACTGTACTCCGTCCAATCAGATGCCCAGGTCCTGCCAGATGGCATCCACCCGTGCCTTCACTTCGTCGGTCATGGCAATCGTCCGGCCCCACTCCCGACTGGTTTCCCCCGGCCACTTGTTGGTCGCATCGATGCCCATCTTGCTGCCCAGGCCGCTGACTGGCGAAGCGAAATCCAGGTAATCAATCGGCGTCTGGTCCACCAGGGTGGTATCGCGCACCGGATCGACCCGGGTGGTGATGGCCCAGATGACTTCCTTCCAATCGCGAATGTTCACATCCTCGTCCACCACCACAATGAACTTGGTATACATGAACTGGCGCAAAAAACTCCACACCCCGAACATGACGCGCTTGGCGTGGCCGGGATAGGATTTTTTCATCTGCACCACCGCCATGCGGTAGCTGCAGCCTTCCGGCGGCAGATAGAAATCGGTAATTTCCGAGAACTGCTTTTGCAGCAGCGGGACAAATACCTCGTTCAGGGCTACGCCGAGAACGGCAGGCTCATCCGGCGGCTTGCCAGTATAGGTGGAATGATAGATCGGATCGCGCCGCATGGTGATGCGATCGATGGTAAACACCGGGAACCAGTCCTGCTCATTGTAATAGCCGGTGTGATCGCCAAATGGCCCTTCCAGGGCCATTTCGTAACCATTGACCGGACGGGGGGGCACGTTAGTGCCCTCCTGTCCCTCGAGGGCGTGTTCGTAGCCGCTCGGATGCGCCGCATCCGGATAGATGTGCCCTTCCAGCACGATCTCGGCCGACGCCGGCACTCGCAGTTCGCTGCCGAGCGCCTTGACCAGTTCGGTGCGGCTGCCACGCAGCAAGCCGGCGAACTGGTATTCCGACAAGCTGTCCGGCACCGGCGTGACTGCGCCCAATATCGTCGCCGGATCGGCCCCGAGCGCCACCGCGACGGGGTACGGTTTGCCGGGATGGGCAATCGCATGTTCGCGAAAATCGAGCGCGCCGCCGCGATGCGCCAGCCAGCGCATGATGACCTTGTTGCGTGCCAAAACCTGCTGGCGGTAAATGCCAAGATTTTGCCGCTTCTTGTGCGGCCCTTTCGTAATCACCAGCCCCCAGGTAATCAGAGGCGCGATATCGCCCGGCCAGCAATGCTGGATCGGCAGCTTCGCCAGATCGACATCATTGCCTTCCCAGACGATGTCCTGGCAAGGTGCCGAGCGCGACTCCTTCGGCGCCATATCCCACAAGGCCTTGAGCAAGGAGCCCAGGCCCAGGGCATCCTTGAATCCCTTGGGCGGTTCCGGCTCTTTCAGGCTCGCTAGCAACTGGCCGATACGGCGCAACTCGCTGACATCCTGCGCGCCCATGCCCAGCGCGACCCGGCGCGGCGTGCCGAACAGATTGGCCAGCACCGGCATGGTGTGCCCCGTCGGATGCTCGAACAGCAGCGCAGGACCACCCGCGCGCAAGGTGCGGTCGCACACCTCGGTCATTTCCAGATGCGGCGAAACGGGATGCCCGACGCGCTTGAGCTCGCCGATTGCTTGCAACTGCTTAATAAAATCGCGCAAATCTGTATATTTCATGTTTTTTTGTAAAGTTTTAAGCTCATGTTCAGTATCAAACTAAAACATCCAAGTCACTGTTTATATTCAATTTTGTTGCAGTGCAGCGCGATTCTATATATCAATAAGTTATTGATTTTAATTTTTATATGATTGACTTGATATAAATCAGCCCCTACAATTCGCCTCACTTGAAGAGGAAGCAGCCTTACACAAGAACAAGTGCTGCAGAATAAACCAAATCAGTTCACGGGGTTCGGGGCCCCACATGACATTTTAAGGAGTGTTGCCAAAGGCGTCAGCCTTCCCCCCGAAAAATTTGCCTGCCACTGGGTCCGGTGCCGCTTATAGCCGCCGCCAGCTGAAAACAGGCAAAATCGACCGTCTGACTTTGCGCCATGCATAGTCAGACGATGTTTCTGATTGACGGCGTTGACAGGAATCAGTCCGGGCTTGCCCGGCGTGGGGACTGTTTGTGCCGTGACGATTCAGGAGAAGCAATGTTACATCGATTTATCCAGGCTGGAGGTATGCTCGGTCGCAAGACCGCCGACCAATCCGCCACAGTTGTCACCTCGCTCGCCCGCGCTACGCTGGGCGGCATCATGACCCTCGCCCATCATTCCCTGATGGTACTGGGCGTGGCCGCGATCGCCGCGCTGACCTTGATGTTCGTCAAGCCGCACTTCACCGAGCATCTGAAAGCCCTGTCGCCGTTTGCGGCAAGTACGGTAGCGGCAAGCGCCGAGATTGACGAAGTCGTTGTCAGTAAGGATGTCGGGCTGGCCATACCGATGGATACCCCGGCACAACCCTTTCGCCAGACAGCTGCGGGCAAGCCGGCAGCAGTGAAGCAACCGGCCAAAATCGACCTGGAAATCACGAAGGCATCCCTGTCGGATGAGCAAATGGTCGTTTCCCGCTGGATTTCACGCCGTTACCGGGTCGCGGCGGATGCCACCCACATGCTGGTATCGGAAGCCTACAAGAACGCCCACAAACTCCAGCTCGATCCGCTGCTGATCCTGGCGGTGGCCGCCATTGAATCCGGCTTTAATCCCTTCGCCGAAAGCGCCATGGGCGCGCAGGGCTTGATGCAGGTAATGTCCAAAGTGCATCGCGACAAGTTTCGCGAGCACGGCGGCCTCCATGCGGCGCTGGATCCGGTTGCCAATATCAAGGTCGGCTCGGCGATTCTGAAAGATTATGTCAAGCAGGGTGGCTCAGTCGAAGCGGGCCTGAAGCGCTACGTGGGTGCCGCCGCATTTGCCACCGATTCCGGTTATGGCGCACGGGTATTGGCTGAATACCGCCGGCTGCAAGCAGTGGCGGGCAAGTCCGCACCGGTGGTTTCCACAGTCGCCAGCAGCGCCGAGCCGAATTCGCCGGCCGAAGCCGTCTCCGCGCCGAAAAAGGCAGTGGCGGCGGAAGACAAGTCGGCAGCACTTGCCCCACACCACAAGATCGAATCCGAAAAGATTGCGGTAGCGGCTATCTCAGGCTAAGGCGCCCTGACTGGATTGCGAACTGGAGCCAGCCGGCTCCTTTTTTTATTTTGGTAGTGTAAAACCCGGCGCCAGCCCTGTCCCGCGTTTGAAATAGGTTTTCAGGCGGGCCACCGCTTCCTGCAGATTTTCCATCGAGGTGGCGTACGAGAGGCGAATATACTGCCGTGCAGCATGGCTGCCGAAATCGAGCCCCGGTACCAATACCACCCCTGCCTGCTCCAGCATATCGATAGTGAGGCGGTCGGCATCGTCGGCCAGCGCACTGCAATCGGCGTAGACATAAAAGGCGCCATCCGGCTTGACCGGCACGCGGAAGCCGATTTCCTCCAGCGCCGGCACGATGTAGTCGCGCCGGCGCCGGAATTCGGCCTTGCGTTCTTCGAACAAGGCGAGCGATTCAGGCGCAAAGCAAGCCAGCCCGGCATATTGCGAAATGGCGGATGCGCAGATGAACAGGTTTTGCGCCAGCTTTTCGATATGCGGCACCAGGCTCTCGGGCACCACCAGCCAGCCCAGGCGCCAGCCTGTCATGTTGAAATACTTGGAAAAGCTGTTAATGACGATCACATCCTCGCCCAGCGACAAGGCCGAAAATGGCGCGGCATCATAGCTCAAGCCCTGGTAAATCTCGTCGACGATGGTAAATCCGCCACGTTCCGTGACGCTGGCGACGATTCTACCCAGTTCAGCCGGATCGATCGAGGTACCGGTCGGATTGGAAGGTGAAGCCAGCAACACGCCGCGCGTGGCCGCACCCCAGTTGGCACGGACCATGGCGTCGGTCAGCTGGAAGCGCTCCGCAGGGCCGCTGGGAATCATCTTCGCCTGGCCCTCGAAGGCGGCGACGAAATGCCGGTTGCAGGGATAGGATGGATCCGGCATCAGGACTTCCGCGCCCTGCTCGACCAGCGCCGCGCACGCCAGCAGCAAGGCGCCCGAGGCGCCGGCGGTGACGATGATGCGTTCCGGCGCCACCTGTAAGCCATAAGTGCGCAAGTAATGGCCAGCGATCGCTGCGCGCAATGCCGGCAAGCCCAGCGCCGACGTATATTGGGTCAGGCCCTCGGCCATCGCCCGGCTGGCGGCTTCAATGACCGCCGGCGCGGCAGTAAAATCCGGCTCGCCGATGCCCATGTGGATGATCGAACGGCCCTGCCGCTCGAGGGCGGCAGCCATTTTCGCCAGTTCCATGACATGGAATGGCGCGATATTCCCGAGACGGGATGCGAGAGGAGAGAAATTCATACTTACAAGCGTAATTCCTATGGAATTACTGCCTGTGGAATTACTCTTTGCGGGCAGACTGGACTTCCGTCCCCCGCATTTTTCCGGCGAGCTTGTCCAGCACACCATTCACATATTTGTGGCCATCGATGCCGCCGAAGGACTTGGCCAGCTCGACGGCTTCGTTGATGACAACTTTGTATGGGATCTCGAGATGGTGCTTCAGTTCGTAAGCGCCGATCAACAGTACCGCATGTTCAATCGGCGACAATTCGCCGATCGGACGGTCGATCAAGGGGCTAATCCCTTCGCGCAACACGCCGGCATCGCGGATCGCGCCGTGCAGCAAGGCGTCGAAATGCCCGGCATCGGCCTTGTCGAAGCCATGCGCTTCGCGGATATGGGCATCGATGGCGCCCGCATCTTCGTTATTCAGCAGCCACTGATACAGCCCCTGCAGGGCGAACTCGCGCGCGCGATGACGCGGCGTGCGGTTCTTGTTGGAATTGGCGTGAAGTTCTTTTTGTGTCATGAATGAAAATACCTGAGGTTCCGGCTAGCGCCGGAACGCATCAAAACAGGGTTAATGGCGCCAGGCGCCAGCGGGAATGTCGCCTTAGGCCAGATCTTCTTCGGTCGAATCCGCCAGGTCTTCCAGGGCAATCGCCAGATTGGCCATTTCGACGGCCACGCGGGCAGCGTCCGCGCCCTTTTCGACCATACGTACTTCAGCTTGTTCGTCGGTTTCGGTGGTCAACACGGCGTTGGCGACCGGAATGCCATAATCCAGGCCGACGCGGCTAATGCCTGCGCCGGATTCATTCGACACGAGTTCAAAATGGTAGGTTTCCCCGCGGATGACTGCGCCAATGGCGATCAAGGCATCAAATTGCTGGGTTTCCGCAAGTTTTTGCAAAGCCAGCGGGAGCTCCAGCGCACCCGGCACGGACACATGCAAGATATCCTCGTCGGCTACGCCCAGGCGCTGCAACTCTGCCAGGCAAGCGGTCAGCAAGCCCTGGCAAACAACTTCATTAAAACGCGCTTGCGCAATCCCGACGCGCACACCCTCGCCATCCAGATTCGATTCGTAGCTTCCCACTGTCATGGCTTTTCCCCTATTAACTGCATACAAAATTCAATGTTCCAATTCCGGCCCCAGCCTCAGGACCGCTCTTGAAAACCGACCACTTCCAGATTGAAGCCGGCCATCGAAGGCATCTTGCGCGGATTGGACAACAAGCGCATCTTGCCAACGTTCAAATCCTTGAGAATTTGCGCGCCGATACCGTAAGTGCGCAAATCCATGCTCGTGGCCCGCGTCGGCGGACGCTTTTCCGGCGCATTCATTGCGGCGAACTGATTAAACAGTTGCTCTGCCGATTCTTCGCAATTAAGCAAGACCATCACGCCATGCGACTGCGCCTGGATCGCCTTCAGCGCCGTCGCCATGTTCCACGAATGGGTGGTAACTTCGGTATCGAGCATATCCAGCACCGAAACCGGCTGATGCACCCGCACCAGGGTTTCATTTTCCGGGCGCGGCTCGCCATGCACCAGCGCCAGATGCGCGCCACCGCTGGGCGTGTCACGGTAAGCCACCAACTTGAAGCGGCCATATGCGGTCTGCACGCTACGCTCGCCGACGCGCTCGATGACGCTCTCGTGTTGACTGCGATAATGAATCAGGTCGGCGATGGTACCTATCTTCAAGCCATGCTCTTGTGCGAACTCGATCAAGTCCGGCAGGCGCGCCATGCTGCCGTCGTCCTTCATGATTTCGCAAATCACCGCCGCTGGTGTCAGGCCAGCCATTTCAGCCAGGTCGCAACCGGCTTCAGTATGGCCGGCACGCATCAGCACGCCGCCTTTTTGCGCTTTCAACGGGAAAATGTGGCCGGGCTGCACGATATCCGTGGGCTTGGCGTGTTTGGCCACCGCCACCTGGATGGTACGCGCCCGGTCCGCCGCCGAAATGCCGGTCGTAACGCCTTCGGCCGCTTCGATCGATACCGTGAAATTGGTGCCGAATGCGGTGCCGTTGCGGGTCGCCATCATCGGCAATTCGAGATGCGCGCAACGTTCTTCGGTCAGGGTCAGGCAGATCAGGCCGCGACCGTACTTGGCCATGAAATTGATCGCTTCGGGCGTGACGAATTCGGCGGCCAGCACCAGATCGCCCTCGTTTTCACGGTCTTCCTCGTCGACCAGAATGACCATGCGCCCGGCGCGCAACTCGGCGACGATTTCCTGTGTTGTTGCTAAAGACATAAATTGGTTCCTCGGTAGACCGCTATTTTAATTGATTTAGCCTGACGCCTCAGTTTAATGAACGCGGATTTATCGGCCTGAATCGCTCAGCGACAGCATGCGCTCGACATACCGCGCAATCAGATCTATTTCAAGATTGACCCTGGCGCCGGCGCGCAAATGCCGCAGCGTGGTGACCTCGACCGTATGTGGAATCAGGTTGATCGAAAATTCACAGCCCGTTGCCAGATCGGCGACGCGGTTGACCGTCAGCGAGACGCCATTGACGACGATCGAACCCTTGAAAGCCAGGTATTTTGCCAGCACCTGCGGCGCTTCGATCACCAACTCATATGATTCGCCGACCGGCTCGAAGCGGCGCACCACGCCCAGGCCATCGACGTGGCCGGATACCAGATGCCCGCCCAGCCGTTCAGCCAGGGTCAGGGCTTTTTCAAGATTGACCTCGCCCGGCGCATCCAGGCCGACCGTGCAATTCAGGCTTTCGCGCGACACCTCGACCTCGAAGCTTGCTGCCGTTTTCGCAACCACCGTCATGCAGGCGCCGTTCAGGGCGATCGAATCGCCCAGCGCGACATCGGCCAGCGGCAGCCCGCCGGCTTCGACGCTCAGGCGCAGGCCGGCATCCGGGTCGCTACCCAAAGGCGTGATGGTGGCAATTTTTCCAACTGCGGCGACTATTCCAGTAAACATGGCGAGATAAAAAATTAGGAGAAACGGGCAAGGATACGCAAATCGGCGCCGATTTGCCGGACCTCGTGAAATGACAGTGCGCGCCGGCCGTCGAGCGACTCGAGCGCAGGCAGGTCGAACAAGCCCTGGGCATCGCCGAGCAGGCTGGGCGCCAGGTACAACAACAACTCATCGACGCACCCCTCGGCGATCAGCGCACCGTTCAGACGCGAGCCGGCTTCGACATGCAATTCATTGATTTGCCGCCGGCCGAGTTCTTGCATGAGCGCCGGCAAATCCACCTTGCCGGCGGCATTGGGCAGCATGATGATTTCGGCGCCGCGCTCGCGCAGCAGCGCTTCCTTTTCCGGATTGGGCTGGGCGGCGACAATCCAGGTGCCGCCGCCGGCCAGTACCCGCGCATCGGGGCTGATCTGCAAGCGGCTATCGACCACGATGCGGCGCGGCTGGCGCGGCGTATCGACGCCGCGCACCGTCAGTTGCGGGTCGTCCTCATTGACCGTGCCGCTGCCGGTGAGGATCGCGCAGGCGCGCGCGCGCCACCAGTGGCCATCCGTGCGCGCCGCTTCCGAGGTGATCCACTGGCTCTGGCCGTTGTGGAGCGCCGTCTTGCCGTCCAGGCTGGCGGCTGCTTTCATGCGCACCCATGGCCGGCCGCGCTGCATGCGCGAAAAAAAACCGATATTCATTTCGTGCGCTTCATCTTCGCGCACGCCGCAAGCCACCGCGATGCCGGCCGCCTGCAACTTCGCCAAGCCCTGCCCTGCCACCAGCGGATTGGGGTCGCCGATCGCCGCCACTACCCGCGCCACGCCGGCGGCGACCAGCGCATCGGCGCAAGGCGGGGTGCGGCCATGATGACTGCAAGGTTCGAGCGTCACATACGCGGTGGCGCCGCGCACATCGTTGCCGCGCTGCGCTGCGTCACGCAGGGCCTGGACCTCGGCATGCGCCTGCCCTGCCGGTTGGGTCGCGCCTGCGCCGATGACCTCGCCAGCGCGCACGATAACGCAACCGACCCGCGGATTGGGGGTGGTGATAAACATGCCTTTGGCGGCCCATTCCAGGGCCAGGCGGATACCGTCGTCGTCGTTTGTAATGTTCACAAGGCTGGATCGGATAGTTGATTCAAGGATGGCAATACTGCAAGCGCAAACGACTCAGCCCGACTTGACCGCGCCGGGCTGGATGCCACCTCAATCAGCGTCAATCAACGTCAATCGGTCTCAATCGGCGTCATCGGCGCCGGTGCAGGTTTTGTCCTGTTCCGGATTGCAGACGCGCGCGCGGCCGGAAAAATTCAGCTTGATGCTGCGGATCTTCCCGTCGAGGAAAAACGATACTGTCCCGAGTTGCGGCGTCTGGCTGCTGGCGTTGGTTCGCGTGCGTCCGCTGCCATTATATGCAAGATAGAGCTTGCTTGAATCGGTCAGCACCGATTTTATGGCCATGCCGCCGGCCACCGCCGCCTGCCTTGCAAGGATCATTTCGCCGGAATCGGCTTGTTGGTTGTCATTTTGATCAACGAAAACCACCCACCCCTGTGCCCAGTCGGCCCCGTCCGCGGGCACCAGATCGACCCGGCTGCCACGCCTGATCGCCTCCGAGCGCGTCAGATGCAGCGCCCCGATAAAGGCGTTGACGCTGGTACTCAGGCGCTGGTTGCGGATCAGCGACTGAAAGCCCGGCACCGCGAGCGCCAGGACGATTGCGGCAACCGCCAGCGCGGTCAGTAACTCGACCATGGAAAAACCCGTTCGCTCGCTCGCCCGACTTGTGCTGGACTTGCGCATCATCGGCTTACCAGCAGTCCTTGCCGGCCGGAAGTTTGGCGCCGGTACTCGACAACGACAACACGCCGCAATGCGGATCCTCATAGGCGCTATCGACCTTGGCGCTGCCCGGTGTCGCGGACAGAAGGATGCAATCCTGCAGAGTCGCGCCAGCGCAGGCAGCGCCGCTGATTTCATAGGCGCTGGCAGCAGCGGAGTTACCTGAATGCCAGTTGAATTTCTTGGCATCGGCATCGGCCGAGTCAGCAGAAAACGCAATATAGCGGGTATGCAGCAGGTAATAGCGTTCTTGCTGCTGCAGCACTTGCAACAGCGCCGCGCGGCCTTCAGCCCGGCGCGCCTTGCGAACCGCATCGCGGTAGGATGGATAAGCCAGACCGGCGAGGACAGCAATGATCACGGCGACCACCATCACTTCCACCAGCGTGAACCCGCTCCAATGAAATTTCATCCGATAATGCTTATCCATATCCATATCGCCGGCCTATTTCTTTTTGGCGGCAAGACGCAATTCCTGCCATTTCAAAATCTCGCGCCATGAAAAGCGCATGGCAGGCACCCCGATACTGGCGAGCCCCCCCTCGATATCTCCCTGTCCGGCCGCCAAGCTGCCCTTGGCGCCGCCACTGCCGGCATGAATGACGGCAGACTTGCGCTGGACGATGGCCTTGCCAAATGGATTACGATTGCCGCTTGAAACAGAAGTCTCGAGAATTGCCGGCGCCGTCAACATGCCCACTTGCGACATCATGCCGCTGGTGTTTTTTTCGACCGGCAAGCCGCTCAGGGCATCCAGCACATAGCTGCGCCCGCCACTATCGAGGCAGGGTGCGGCGCACGGAATCAGACTGTTGAACAACAGCCGCCCCGACGCCACCAGCGGATTGCTGACGCTGCGCTCGCCAGTTTTTTCCGACGCCAGGAAATCGAAATACCATCCACGCTTGCCACCCGCCGCCGCACCATAACTGAACTCCTGGCCGGCGAATTCCAGTACATTGCCTGCCTTGAAAAGCGTTCTCGGCGCCAGCTGGCTGCGGCCCGCTACTGCATAGGACGCCTGCACGGCATCGTAAATCCCATAAAAGGACTGGCTAGCGAATCCGGCGGGATCGATGTCAACTTGCTCGAGGAATTTACCGGTGCCGAACAAAACCACATAACCGCCGCCGGGCGCGAACACCACCCGCGGCTGGGTCGTAATCGGCTGTCGGCGCTGCTGATCATCGAGCGCAACAAACAAGGGTGCGGTGCCCTGGTTTTCCTTTTTCCAAGGCAAGCCGCCGGAGAAGTCGAAACGCCACAGGTTGCCCTGCAAATCGCCGGCATAGGCGTAACGGACTGCACCATCCTCGCCGATGACCATGGCGGGCGGACTCAAGCCATTCGGCAATGCGGCATCGAGGATCGGTTTCTTGAACTTGAAATAATTTACGCCAGGCTGCCAGGGTTCATCTGGCCCCTTGTCCAGCGACAGCAGAAACAGAACCGCAGGCGCCAGAGGATTGGCATAACCATCATCCCGGTAATTGTTCAAGCCACTGGCTACCATCACAAAATGGCGATATTCGGGAAGGCCGGGCGGCAACTTGCTGCGGAACCTGGCGATCACCGGCACATTGAATACATTGCCCATATCGGCATCATCGTGGTCCGTAAATTCCCACAAGACCCCGGCGCCACCATTAAAGTCCGCTGGATCGGAGACATCCAGCGCAAATACGCCTTGCGCCCCACCGCCCATGCCGGCGGCCAGCACGGTTTTCCATTTTCCCAGCACGCGCGCCTCGGCCACCGCAATCGCGCCATCCACATACGGCCGGTGCACATAATCGGGGCGACTCAACTGATTCAGATTGCGGATCAGACATTGCGGCACGTAGGCGAACAGCTCGACGCCATCCTTGGCGTCGAATGCATGCAGCATGCCGTCGTTGGCGCCGACATACACGGCACGCGCGCGATTCTTTCGCGCCGCGTAAAACTGCAGGTATTCAGCGCCGGCGCCGTCATGGGCCGGCGCCCCGACATGGACCACGTTGCTGTTGACGATGTCGCCCAACACGCCATCGCGCAGACGAAATATCCCTTGCGGCTGGCCCAATTCCGCGCTGCGACCACCGCGTAAAAAATCCACGCGTTGCGCGCCCAGTCCGTCGCTGGCACCGTCAAGCGGCGAGGCATCCAGCGCCGCCCGCTGGCTATCCGCAAGCTTGTCCCATTTGAACTCCACCATGCCGGATGCAATGCCGGGGTTTGAGGTATAGATTTTGCGATTCCCAGGCAAGGGCAAGGCTGGCACGCTTTTCAGGCCGCTCAGGATATCTGCCGCATCCCACTCCGGGACGCTGGCCAGTTGCAAGCTGCCATCGCTGGCAACGTCGATTGCATGTTTCCTGAGCTTGCCGCTCCACCACACAGCATCGAAGCCAGCCTGGTAAAGAAATGTGCCACTGGATTCCAGGCCCGTGCTGCCCACCGCCATTACGGACATGCCAGCTGCGCCCTGCAATAAAGGGCTTTGGGCAATCTGCACCGGGGGGACGCCACCCCACGCAGGCTGCATCAACCCAAACAGCAAGACCGACACCGGAGCGATCCCCCTTGAGGACCTGGTCGCTACGATAAATTTTATTTTCTGCTGACGAGTCACTCGCTCTCCTTCCGGTAAAAACTTTGCAAAGCGACCTGCGTGGTTTCGCGCGCGCCAAACCCGACGGCGGTAACACGATAGAAATAGCTGGGCTTGTCGGCGGCCTCACCCGGCTTGTTATAAGAAAAGAGCTCGATGATGTAGCGGGGCAGGCGGCTGGGCAACGCCCCCTTCCCCACTTGAAGGATCTGACCTGTGAAAGTCCCATAAGGCACTGAACGAGTGGTGGCGGCCTCGTCCCCAAAGTCGGCCGTTTGCCAGGTGGGTACCGTGTCCATGGCGGTGCGCCGGCACAGCCCGAGATAAATGTTTGCAGCGCCGCCATTGCAGCCAGTCTCGCCGGGCGCCGGAAAGCCCAGTGCGCTTCGTCGCGAAAAAATGGCGCTGCGCGACTTCCCGGCATCCGGAGAGTGCTCAATATCCATTTCGGCATCCCGCAATGCGGCTTCGGCCGCCTGAAAGGCGACCTGACGATCGCTGTCGTTGCGCGCTGTTTTCAAACCCTGCAAAGCGCTCTGCGCAGCGGCGAGGCCCAGCATCAGAATAACCATCAGCATGATCAGCGCCACGACGAGTGCAGCACCACACATTTTTCGCCGATTCATGCCGGGTTTCCCATGCTCTGGTTGCGCAACTGTATGGTGGCGACGAAAAGTTTGCGGATCCGGTTGCGGCTCTTGGCGGGCAGTGTCTTTTCCTCTATACGGGTGCCGTGATCGGTCCCGCCCATTGCATCGCCATAGTCCTTGCCGAACAAGTCGTACGACTTCCCAATGGCATCCGCGCGGGCGGCGTTTTCACCGCGTATCAGGATCGCCACCTTGATGGTGACAATTTTCTTCCAGTGCGTCTTGCGGTTCTTGTCGACTGCCTGTTCGGCGCTGGACGCACCGGCCAACGACAAGGCGTCGTCCAGGGTGTCGACCTCGCTGGCGCGCAGGTACACGTTGGCAACACCGTCACCATCCTCATCGAGGCCATACAAGATCTGGAAGGACTCGACGCCACGCGCTATCGCCACGGCTGTCCAGCTGCTTTTTCCCTTGTATTTGCACCGCAGTTCCGGCTCACCGGTGGCGTCTTCGGCGACGAAAAAAATGCTCCAGCCGCGCTCGCTTCCTGTGCCGTCCTTCAGGGAAGAAGCGACACTGAAGCCTGCGCAGTTGAGCATGGTTTCATCCCCAAGCTCGCCGCTACCGGCGCCATGAAAACGGATGCCCAGCACGTCGCTGCCGTTTACGGATTTTTTAACCGGCGACTCCATCGCAATGCCGGTACTTTTCAGGCTGCGCGCATCCATGCCGATGATGTTGGCGCTGTCAGTCGTCGCCGTCAGCCGGATAGCACCCGCGCCATCCCAGTCCTCATACCCGGCCTGGTGCAAGGCCCTGACAATGAGTTCAATCGCATGGCGCCCGCTTTCCTGGATCACCACAACGTCATCGTTTGTAATGTAGGCAGATTTACTGCTCAATAACAGCAGCGTGGCGGCCAGAATCACAACCAGACTCAATGACATCGACACCATCAACTCGACCAGGGTCAGCCCGGCATGATGCAGCCTGGTCCGGCAATGAAGCATGTAGTTTCTCCACATGGCGCCTCCCGTCAGGAACGGACCAGCAAGACGAATTGCGGAACAGCCGCGAGCGTTGCGGCGCCAGCCTTGACCTCGCCCGGATTCCGCCAGCCGACCTTGACCACAATGGGTGCGTCGCTGCCGGCGCTGCCACAATCCCAATGATAGGTTTGAGCTTTGTCATCCCAAGGCGTAGCATCACGACAGACTTTGATCCGGCCCTGCGGCAACAAATTCTGGAGCCGCCTTTGTACTTCGTAACTGGCGAATGCCACCATGCTTGCGCCGTCACATCCTGCTGCGGCGCCATAACAGAGCGCAGCGGGTATGGCGGCTTGCTCGCTGCTTTTGAAATCCAGTGTCAGCAGGGGATTACTTGCCTCACTGATGCGGACCTGGTCGGCGACGTCGGTCGCCAGTTGCAGTGCGATATTGTGGAACCCGGATTGCTGGGTGGTACGGAGCGCGGTCAACTGTATGGAAGCCGCGCCGATGACGCCCAACGACAGGATGCACAGGGACACCAGCACTTCGACCAATGAAAATCCCGCGCCTGTTTGCTTTGTCCGTTTTCGCATATGGGTGTCGCCCTGTGTGTCATTGCATTTTTGATAATGCAAACGATACTAGGGAAAACACCGGGCGCGCATCTCATATTCATGGGAGGCGCAGAGAGAAAATCACTTCATTTGATTTGGCTTAAGCGACTGCCGTTCATCGACACTGGCTTAAGCGGCGCGCAAGATGAACACCTTGAAAAACTGTTTGGCAACCGCAAGCTCGGCGGCCAACAGCGGGTCGGTAACCGCATCGGCGACAAGCGACAAGCAACAAGCAACAAGCTCACGCCCGCCGCGCGCAAGCTGGGAAGCGACGTTCTACCGTTCCAGCGGGCGGCGCTGCGGAGGTCCTCCCTACTTTCCTCACCTGAAGCATCGGGATGGCAACTGAAGAATCGCGCCAGCGTCATGTCTCGCTCCGCAGCGAGCAAGACCATGGCGTTATTGCCGATCTTGCTGTGGCGTTCTGGGTAACTGAAGATAAAAAAATCACACGCGACGGTGGATGAAAATTCAATGGCCCGCCGCACCAGATCCGATGCCAGGCTTTCCGATTCGTGCGCACGCCAGATTTCTTCTTCAGAAAAATCCGCGAGACTCTGACAGATCAGGCAGGCCCGGCCTTCATCGCTTTCGTAGAAGGAAATAACGAACTGGGCACGTCCAAGTAATATACGTAAGCGCCTCATCTGTACCGTCTGGACGATTTTATCCAAATAATCCACGATAGTTCCCGCTATTTTTTAGTGGGAACTATCATGGATTCATTGATTTTAGAGGGGCGTCGCAAGCGGCGCCCGAATTTTCCGGTTGCGTTCAAACGGCAGCTGGCACAGCAGGCCAGCGAGCCTGGCGCTTCCGTTTCCCATCTGGCGCAGCAGCACGGCATCAACGCCAACATGCTGTTCAAGTGGCGGCGCCATTTGGTGGCTGGCCTGTTCGATGCTGCGCCAGCGCCTCAGGCCATGTTGCCCGTCACGATAGTCGAGAGAGCGGCAGCGGTCGCGCCCACATCAACGCCTCGACTTGCGGCGACGACGGAGACGGCAAGCACAACGAACACGTGCGTTGCGCGACAAGGCATCATCGAAATCGCCATCGCCGATGTGACGGTCCGATTCGATGGCCATGCCGATCTGGCCATGCTGCACGCGATTCTGCGGATGGTGCGCGCATGATGGGCCTGCCGGCGGGAACACGCATCTGGATCGCCGCAGGCATCACCGACATGCGGGCAGGCATGAATGGCCTGGCGGCCAAGGTGCAAATGACCCTGGCCGAGGAGCCGCTCTCAGGCCATGTGTTCGTCTTCCGTGGCCGGCGTGGCAATGTCATCAAGGTGCTGTGGGCCACCGGCGATGGACTATGTCTACTCATCAAGCGGCTTGAGCATGGCCGGTTTGTCTGGCCACAAGCCGACAGCGGCAAGATCCACCTGACCCCGGCGCAGCTGTCCATGCTGCTGGAGGGGATCAACTGGAAGCAGCCGGAACGCACCGGGCCACCGCTTTCCTTGTTGTAAACATTCCGGCAAGCGCGTAAACTGCCGCGCATGCCTGTCACCCCCGCCTCACTGCCGGACGATATTGATGCCCTGAAGGCTTTGCTATTGCGCCGCGACGACGAGCTCCAGCAATTGCGCCATACCGTGTCGACGCTGGAGCTGGCACTTTCCGTGCGCACGCTCGAAATCGAGCAGCTGCAACTGCAGATCGCCAAACTCAAGCGCATGCAGTTCGGCCGCAAGTCCGAGAAGATCGACAAGAAACTCGAGCAGCTGGAAACGCGTCTGGAAGATCTGCTTGCCGAGGAAGGCGCTGCCGAACAGAAGCAGCCGGAAACAGTAACGCCCCGGCAGAAGTCGGCACGCCAGCCATTGCCTGACCACCTGCCGCGCGAAGACCACATCATCGAGCCAGAGGTCCAAGCCTGCCCGGCATGTGGCGGCGACCTCAAGTCGCTCGGCGAAGACGTTTCCGAACAGCTGGAAATCATCGACGCCGCCTTCAAGGTGATTCGTCACGTACGCCGTAAAAAAGCCTGTGGCTGCTGCGACGTGATCGTCCAGGCGGCCGCACCGAGTCGGCCGATCCAGCGCAGTTTCGCCGGCCCCCGGTCTGCTGGCCAACATCGCCGTGGGGAAATTCGCCGATCATCAACCGCTGTATCGCCAATCGGTCATCCACGCCAGGAAAGGGGTGGATCTGGATCCCGCCACCACAGGGCGCTGGATGGGCGCATGCGGTGTGCTGATTACCCCTCTGGTGGAGGCACTGCGCCGCCATGTACTGGCCCCGGGCAAGATTCATGCGGACGAGACGCCGATGCCGGTACTGTCTCCCGGCAATGGTCAGACGAAGACGGGCCGACTCTGGGTGTACGTCAGGGATGATCGCAATGCCGGCTCGTCCGCTCCAGCGGCCGTGTGGTTTGCCTATTCGCCGAACCGCCAGGGCCAGCATCCGCAGTCGCACCTGGCCGGATTTGCCGGCGTGGTTCAGGCTGACGCATTTCCAGGCTTCAACGCGATCTATGCGGATGGCCAGGTAAAGGAAGCGGCATGCTGGGCACATGCCCGTCGCAAGCTCCATGACCTGCACGTGCGCAAGGCTACGCCCACCTCTACCGAAGCGCTGCGACGGATTGGCGAGCTGTATGCCATCGAAGCGCAAATCCGTGGGCAACCACCGGACGAGCGGCAACGGATTCGGCAACAGCAGGCCAGGCCCCTGCTGGACGATCTTGAAATCTGGCTGCGACAGCGGCTGTTGACACTATCGACCCAATCGGACACGACCAAGGCCATCAACTACGCGCTCAACCAGTGGCAGGCGCTGGTCTATTATTGCGACGATGGCATGGCAGAGATCGACAATAATATCGCGGAGAATGCCTTGCGCGGCGTCTGTCTTGGCAGGAAGAATTTCCTGTTCCTGGGGGCTGACAGCGGTGGCGAGCGTGCTGCCGCCATGTACTCGCTCATCGGCTCAGCCCGCCTCAACGGCATCGATCCGGAAGCGTACCTGCGCCATGTGTTTACCCACATCGCAGACTATCCGATCAATCGCGTGGCAGATCTCCTGCCATGGAACGTCGCAGAGCGCCTGAAAAAATCAGCCTGAGTCCCGCATCACCATCAGCACCGAAAGTCAATGACGGTGCTGATGAGGTGCTTACTAATATACTTCCTGCCTGAGCCGCTCAACCCGCACAGCGTCACGTTCCGACTTAATCCGGAAACGTTTTAATTGAGATGTGCGTAACAGCGTGGAAACCATGTGTTAGCTGATTCGAATGGCCCCTGCGGCAGAGCAAGGCAGCCTGAGGCAAGAAGTCGCCCCGATGGGGCCGCGGTGCAGAAGGGGGTGGATCGCCCCTTGAATGTGCAGGCAAATAAATCGTCCGCGCAAAGCGAAACGCCCCGGCTTCTTTCGAAGTCGGGGCGTTTCTGGGGTAAATAGCCTGACGATGACCTACTTTCACACTGGTTGCAGCACTATCATCGGCGCGAAGTCGTTTCACGGTCCTGTTCGGGATGGGAAGGGGTGGTACCAACTTGCTATGGTCATCAGGCATAACTTGTAGTGTCATTTGTGGTGCCCGTTGAGCTGGGCATCGCAAACAACGCAATCCGGGAAGAAGCAATAGTTTAGGGTGCTATATATATTGGCGGTTGTGATTGCCAGAATCGATCATGGCATTCACAGCATACTCGTCATCCATAACATCAAGGTTATAGGGACAAGCCGCACGGGCAATTAGTACTGGTTAGCTTAATGCATTACTGCACTTCCACACCCAGCCTATCAACGTCCTGGTCTCGAACGACCCTTTAGGGGAATCAAGTTCCCGGGAAGTCTCATCTTGAGGCAAGTTTCCCGCTTAGATGCTTTCAGCGGTTATCTCTTCCGAACTTAGCTACCCGGCAATGCCACTGGCGTGACAACCGGTACACCAGAGGTTCGTCCACTCCGGTCCTCTCGTACTAGGAGCAGCCCCCCTCAAACTTCCAACGCCCACGGCAGATAGGGACCAAACTGTCTCACGACGTTTTAAACCCAGCTCACGTACCACTTTAAATGGCGAACAGCCATACCCTTGGGACCGGCTACAGCCCCAGGATGTGATGAGCCGACATCGAGGTGCCAAACTCCCCCGTCGATATGAACTCTTGGGAGGAATCAGCCTGTTATCCCCAGAGTACCTTTTATCCGTTGAGCGATGGCCCTTCCATACAGAACCACCGGATCACTATGTCCTACTTTCGTACCTGCTCGACTTGTCAGTCTCGCAGTTAAGCACGCTTATGCCATTGCACTATTAGCACGATGTCCGACCGTACCTAGCGTACCTTCGAACTCCTCCGTTACACTTTGGGAGGAGACCGCCCCAGTCAAACTGCCTACCATGCACTGTCCCCGACCCGGATAACGGGCCAAGGTTAGAACCTCAAACAAACCAGGGTGGTATTTCAAGGTTGGCTCCACGAGAACTGGCGTCCCCGCTTCAAAGCCTCCCACCTATCCTACACAGATTGGTTCAAAGTCCAATGCAAAGCTACAGTAAAGGTTCATGGGGTCTTTCCGTCTAGCCGCGGGTAGATTGCATCATCACAAACATTTCAACTTCGCTGAGTCTCGGGAGGAGACAGTGTGGCCATCGTTACGCCATTCGTGCAGGTCGGAACTTACCCGACAAGGAATTTCGCTACCTTAGGACCGTTATAGTTACGGCCGCCGTTTACTGGGACTTCAATCAAGAGCTTGCACCCCATCATTTAATCTTCCAGCACCGGGCAGGCGTCACACCCTATACGTCCACTTTCGTGTTTGCAGAGTGCTGTGTTTTTATTAAACAGTCGCAGCCACCATTTTATTGCAACCCTTTCACCCTCCTGGCGCAGGCCAGTCAAGCTACTAGGGCGTACCTTATCCCGAAGTTACGGTACCAATTTGCCGAGTTCCTTCTCCCGAGTTCTCTCAAGCGCCTTAGAATACTCATCTCGCCCACCTGTGTCGGTTTGCGGTACGGTCATCATGTGACTGAAGCTTAGAGGCTTTTCTTGGAACCACTTCCGATTGCTTCGCGGCACAAGGCCACTCGTCGCACACCCTTGAATTACGCCCCCGGATTTGCCTAAGGGCCTTCTCTGATGCACAAACCGACTATTCCAACAGTCGGACAACCTTCCGCGATCCGTCCCCCCATCGCATCACACGACGGTGCAGGAATATTAACCTGCTTCCCATCAGCTACGCATCTCTGCCTCGCCTTAGGGGCCGACTCACCCTGCTCCGATGAACGTTGAACAGGAAACCTTGGGCTTACGGCGTGGGAGCTTTTCACTCCCATTATCGCTACTCATGTCAGCATTCGCACTTCTGATACCTCCAGCATCCTTTACAAGACACCTTCGCAGGCTTACAGAACGCTCTCCTACCATATGTCCTAAGACATATCCGCAGCTTCGGTGACTGGCTTAGCCCCGTTACATCTTCCGCGCAGGACGACTCGATCAGTGAGCTATTACGCTTTCTTTAAAGGGTGGCTGCTTCTAAGCCAACCTCCTGACTGTTTTAGCCTTCCCACTTCGTTTTCCACTTAGCCAATCTTTGGGACCTTAGCTGGCGGTCTGGGTTGTTTCCCTCTTGACGCCGGACGTTAGCACCCGACGTCTGTCTCCCTTGCTCGCACTCATCGGTATTCGGAGTTTGCAATGGTTTGGTAAGTCGCGATGACCCCCTAGCCATAACAGTGCTCTACCCCCGATGGTGATACAAGAGGCACTACCTAAATAGTTTTCGGAGAGAACCAGCTATTTCCAAGTTTGTTTAGCCTTTCACCCCTACCCACAGCTCATCCCCTAATTTTTCAACATTAGTGGGTTCGGACCTCCAGTACCTGTTACGGCACCTTCATCCTGGCCATGAGTAGATCACTTGGTTTCGGGTCTACACCCAGCGACTGTCGCCCTGTTCGGACTCGATTTCTCTGCGCCTCCCCTATTCGGTTAAGCTCGCCACTGAATGTAAGTCGCTGACCCATTATACAAAAGGTACGCAGTCACCCCTTGCGAGGCTCCTACTGTTTGTATGCACACGGTTTCAGGATCTATTTCACTCCCCTTCCGGGGTTCTTTTCGCCTTTCCCTCACGGTACTGGTTCACTATCGGTCGATTACGAGTATTTAGCCTTGGAGGATGGTCCCCCCATGTTCAGACAGGATTTCACGTGTCCCGCCCTACTTGTCGCAAACTTAGTTCCACAACGCTGATTTCGTGTAAGGGGCTATCACCCTCTATGGCTGCACTTTCCAGAGCATTCCACTATCAACAATGCTAAATCTTGCAGGCTCTTCCCATTTCGCTCGCCACTACTTTGGGAATCTCGGTTGATTTCTTTTCCTGTAGCTACTTAGATGTTTCAGTTCGCCACGTTCGCCTCACACACCTATGTATTCAGTGAGTGATGACCCAAAGGGCCGGGTTTCCCCATTCGGAAATCTGCGGATCAAAGCTCGTTTGCTAGCTCCCCGCAGCTTATCGCAAGCTACTACGTCCTTCATCGCCTGTAATCGCCAAGGCATCCACCATGTGCACTTAGTCACTTGTCCCTATAACGTTGATCTCTCGGTTTGTTCCCATTCCAAGAGACGTCATAGAGTTATTCTGAGTTTGTTGCGTTTGCCGTAATCCAGCCATTCTCGCTTGCGCGGGAACGCTTTCATACTTCGATGATTGATACAATCACAACCCACCAGTCTTTCCAATGCATTCCTGCATCAGGCCAACTGATAAATTTCTTTACTATTACTTCTTCCAGATTGTTAAAGAACAAAACAGCCAATGGTCTTCTAAAAACCAAACCAGAGTCTCGTCATACTGACTGACTGTGGTTTGACCTTTGTGAAACTGGTGGAGGTTGACGGGATCGAACCGACGACCCCCTGCTTGCAAAGCAGGTGCTCTCCCAGCTGAGCTAAACCCCCGTATTCCTGGTGGGTCTGGTTGGGCTCGAACCAACGACCCCCGCGTTATCAACACGGTGCTCTAACCAGCTGAGCTACAGACCCGCTTGATCAGACCTCAATTGCCCCGTGGTGCTGCGGGCACTGTTTTCTGTTCTCTTCAACTAACAGACCGATAAGTGTGAGCGCTCAACTTGCATGCATACTCTAGAAAGGAGGTGATCCAGCCGCACCTTCCGATACGGCTACCTTGTTACGACTTCACCCCAGTCACGAATCCTACCGTGGTAAGCGCCCTCCTTGCGGTTAAGCTACCTACTTCTGGTAAAACCCGCTCCCATGGTGTGACGGGCGGTGTGTACAAGACCCGGGAACGTATTCACCGCGACATGCTGATCCGCGATTACTAGCGATTCCAACTTCATGGAGTCGAGTTGCAGACTCCAATCCGGACTACGATACACTTTCTGGGATTAGCTCCCCCTCGCGGGTTGGCGGCCCTCTGTATGTACCATTGTATGACGTGTGAAGCCCTACCCATAAGGGCCATGAGGACTTGACGTCATCCCCACCTTCCTCCGGTTTGTCACCGGCAGTCTCATTAGAGTGCCCTTTCGTAGCAACTAATGACAAGGGTTGCGCTCGTTGCGGGACTTAACCCAACATCTCACGACACGAGCTGACGACAGCCATGCAGCACCTGTGTTACGGCTCTCTTTCGAGCACCCCCGCCTCTCAGCAGGGTTCCGTACATGTCAAGGGTAGGTAAGGTTTTTCGCGTTGCATCGAATTAATCCACATCATCCACCGCTTGTGCGGGTCCCCGTCAATTCCTTTGAGTTTTAATCTTGCGACCGTACTCCCCAGGCGGTCAACTTCACGCGTTAGCTGCGTTACCAAGTCAATTAAGACCCGACAACTAGTTGACATCGTTTAGGGCGTGGACTACCAGGGTATCTAATCCTGTTTGCTCCCCACGCTTTCGTGCATGAGCGTCAGTGTTATCCCAGGGGGCTGCCTTCGCCATCGGTGTTCCTCCACATATCTACGCATTTCACTGCTACACGTGGAATTCTACCCCCCTCTGACACACTCTAGCCGTGCAGTCTCCATCGCAATTCCCAGGTTGAGCCCGGGGATTTCACGACAGACTTACACAACCGCCTGCGCACGCTTTACGCCCAGTAATTCCGATTAACGCTTGCACCCTACGTATTACCGCGGCTGCTGGCACGTAGTTAGCCGGTGCTTATTCTTCAGGTACCGTCATTAGTCCCGGGTATTATCCAGAACCGTTTCTTCCCTGACAAAAGAGCTTTACAACCCGAAGGCCTTCTTCACTCACGCGGCATTGCTGGATCAGGGTTGCCCCCATTGTCCAAAATTCCCCACTGCTGCCTCCCGTAGGAGTCTGGGCCGTGTCTCAGTCCCAGTGTGGCTGGTCGTCCTCTCAGACCAGCTACTGATCGATGCCTTGGTAGGCTTTTACCCTACCAACTAGCTAATCAGATATCGGCCGCTCCAGGAGCATGAGGTTCTTGCGAATCCCCCACTTTCATCCGTAGATCGTATGCGGTATTAGCGCAACTTTCGCTGCGTTATCCCCCACTCCAGGGCACGTTCCGATATATTACTCACCCGTTCGCCACTCGCCGCCAGACCGAAGTCCGCGCTGCCGTTCGACTTGCATGTGTAAGGCATGCCGCCAGCGTTCAATCTGAGCCAGGATCAAACTCTTCAGTTTAATCTCTGTTTTGTGTCCTTGCGGACAGGTTCCGAAGAACCGTCGCTCACTCAAAATACTGACAGGATCAATCCTTGCGGACTGACCTATTTTCTTCTGTGCGAGCACTTGATATTTTAAGCTTGACGCTGGCTACCCAGCGCTGCACTCCATCAAGCGCCCACACTTATCGGCTGTTAATTTTTAAAGAACTTTCTTTTCTGCTTTGCCAGGTGACCGGCAGGCTGCGAAGCGTTTTGTTCGTCAGCAGCAGAGAGGCAAGATTATGATGCGTTTCAAAGTTTTCGTCAACCGCGTTTTTGAAGAATTTTTCAACCCTCTCCAACGCCGCCTCTCCTTCACCCCACCCGGACTTGCCGGACGGAACACCAGACAATCCACCGGCACAGACACGCAGGCCTGAAAAACAAGGAACCGGGCCAAAGCGCCGGATCAATGCAACCGAGGGGATTTGCTGCCAGGGAGGACGTACTGCTTTGACCAACTTCCGCAATCAAACTTCTCTTCCTTCGCCGCTTCAACACTCTTGCGAGTCGTCGGTGGCAACGAAGAAGCAGGATTATGGGGCTTGCAACGGAAACCGTCCACTTCTTTCGGCGACTTTTTTCGTGAAATTTCCCCGGCCAGATTATTGACTTGCCCGGCAAGCTTATTTGCCTGCCGGCTTGCGCTCCTGACCAACCTCGGCGATCGCATCCTGGAATTCGGTTACATCCTCAAAACTCTTGTAAACCGAGGCAAAGCGGATATAGGCAATCTTGTCCATGCGCTTCAGCTCGTGCATCACCAGTTCGCCGATGCGGCCAGACATGACTTCGCGCTCGCCACTGGAGCGCAGCTTTTCTTCGATCCTGTGTATGGCGGCATCAATCGCTTCGGCAGAAACCGGCCGCTTGCGCAGCGCCAGCATGAAACTGGCGCGCAATTTGGTTGGGTCAAATTCGGTGCGACTGCCATTTTTCTTGACGATCACAGGCATCGCCAGCTCGATACGCTCGTAAGTGGTAAAGCGCTTGTCGCAGTGCACGCAGCGACGGCGGCGGCGAATTGAATCACCCTCTTCCGATACCCGCGTATCAAGGACTTGCGTATCTTCGTGCTGACAAAAGGGACATTTCATTGCGAGATTCTTGTTCTAATCATTACACCTCGAGAAACCGGCTTCGATAGCGCCTTCGCCCCAAACGGGTTACGAAGGCGCTTTGACGCAGATTACTTCGCGTAGACCGGGAAGGCGTCAGTCAGTTTCTTGACTTCGGCCTTGACTCGTTCAATGGTCGCGGCATCCTGCGGGTTATCCAGCACATCGGCGATCAAGTGACCAACCTTGGTCGCTTCAGCTTCCGTGAAACCGCGCGTGGTCATGGCCGGGCTACCAAGGCGAATGCCAGACGTCACGAATGGCTTCTGCGGGTCATTCGGGATGCCGTTCTTGTTGCAGGTGATGTGCGCCGCACCCAGAATAGCTTCAGCTTCCTTGCCGGTCAGCCCCTTTGCACGCAGATCGACCAGCATCACGTGGGACTCGGTGCGGCCGGAGACGATACGCAAGCCACGCTCGATCAGCGCCTTGGCGAGTGCATCGGCGTTCTTCACGACTTGCTGCTGGTAAGCCTTGAATTCCGGCGTCAGCGCTTCCTGGAATGCCACCGCCTTGCCGGCAATGACGTGCATCAGCGGGCCGCCCTGGATGCCGGGGAAAATTGCCGAGTTGATGGCTTTTTCGAATTCTGCCTTCATCAGGATCACGCCACCGCGCGGACCGCGCAGGGATTTGTGCGTGGTCGAAGTAACAAAGTCGGCGTACGGCACCGGATTCGGATAGACACCGGCGGCGATCAGGCCGGCGTAGTGCGCCATATCGACCATGAAGTAGGCACCAACTTCCTTGGCGATTTTCGAGAAACGTTCGAAATCGATGCGCAGCGCATAAGCAGATGCGCCGGCGATGATCAGCTTGGGCTTGTGCTCGCGCGCCAGGCGTTCCATGGCTTCGTAATCAATTTCTTCCTTGTCGTTCAGGCCGTATGAAACGACATTGAACCATTTGCCGGACATGTTCAGCGCCATGCCATGGGTCAGGTGGCCGCCTTCGGCCAGCGACATGCCCATGATGGTGTCGCCAGGTTTTAGCATGGCGAAGAATACGCCCTGGTTGGCTTGCGAGCCGGAATTGGGCTGCACGTTGGCGGCTTCAGCGCCGAACAATTGTTTCAGGCGATTGATCGCCAGGGTTTCGACAACATCGACATACTCGCAGCCACCATAGTAGCGCTTGCCGGGATAGCCTTCGGCGTATTTATTGGTCAACTGCGAACCCTGGGCTTCCATCACCGCGGGCGATGTATAGTTCTCCGAAGCGATCAGTTCGATATGGTCTTGCTGGCGGGTGTTTTCCTGCTGGATGGCGGACCAAAGTTCCGGGTCGACCTTGGCAAGGGTGTGGTCTTTTGCGAACATGAGAAATTACTCCAATTGATGAATTCAAAATGCCTGGGCTCAATCGAATGAGGGCCAACAGGAAATGACAGGCAGCCTCAATCGTGCTTTCCATTTGGGCTGCCCAGGCGAACGGCGGAAGAAATCTCACGTTCCCCGGTGGATATCCACCTTGTCACCGGAATGCGTATTCCGGTTTTTCGCCAGTCACGTGAGACGAAATGGTCGTAAATTGTATGATAAGCCCTTGATTTGAGCAAGAATTCTGCGGTTCAGCCGCTGCCGCACCGCCGTCGCCACATGGTGAATTGCGGTATGAATGTTAGGCCAGCAGGGGCAAACGGATGTCGTTGACGGGCTCGGGCAAGCGCCGCAGCATAATTTTGCCTATAATCAACAGTTATTCAAGAGGATATGATGATTGTCTTCATTACAGGTGCCACGTCCGGTTTTGGCGAGGAAATGGCACGCAAGTTTGTACAGCATGGCCACAAGGTGATTGCCACCGGCCGCCGCCGCGACCGGCTCGATGCCCTGGCCGCGGAATTGGGAACGGCGGTTCTGCCGATTGCCATGGATGTCACCAGCAAGGCCTCGATCGTCGAGACGCTGGCTGCCCTGCCTGACGAATGGCGCCCGATCGATGTCCTGATCAACAATGCCGGCCTGGCACTGGGCGTTGAGTCGGCGCATCAAGCCGCGCTGGACGAGTGGGAAACCATGATCGAGACGAACTGCAAGGGTCTCGTCACCATGACGCGCCTGCTGCTGCCAGAGATGGTGGCGCGCAGAAGTGGCACCATCATCAATATCGGTTCGATCGCCGGCACCTACCCTTACCCGGGTGGCAATGTGTATGGCGCAACCAAAGCTTTTGTCGATCAGTTCACCCGGAATTTGCGCGCGGATCTGGCCGGCACCGGCGTACGTGCGACCAATATTGCGCCCGGTCTGGCGGGCGGCACTGAGTTTTCCAATGTGCGCTTCCGCGGCGATGACACGGCGGCGGCGAAAGTGTATGAAGGCACCGCGCCGCTCACTGCAGCCGATGTGGCCGAAGCTGCGTTCTGGGTTGCCAGCCTGCCGGCACATGTGAATATCAATCATATCGAGATGATGCCGACATGCCAGGGCTTTTCTCCTTTCGCCATCAAGCGCGACTTGCTGGCTTCACAATGACCGCCACAACCCACGCCTGCGCACTGAGAAAGCATGAACTCCGACGAAGCATTTAGCTGGCCCATCCGTGTGTATTACGAAGACACGGATGCGGGCGGGATTGTTTTTTATGCAAACTACCTGAAGTTCTTCGAGCGTGCACGTACCGAATGGCTGCGGGCACTTGGCTACAGTCAGCATGTGCTGGCGGATAATCTTGGCTTGCTTTTCGTCGTAAAAAAGGCTTCGATCGAGTATCATGCGCCTGCGAAACTTGATGACGAACTGAAACTGGTTGTCGTAGTCGAACGCGTGGGGGGTGCCTCCCTGCAAATCCGACAAGAAGCCTGGCGCCTCCAGGCGGAACACGCGACCTTGCTGGCAGAGGGATTGGTGACCATCGTTTGTGTCGGCAAGGCGAATTTACGTCCTTGCGCCATTCCTGATTCCATGCGTCTGAAACTGAACAATGCCGAATAAAGCCTCGTTACTGCAACCCGCTATCGCCCTGCCAGTTCCATCACACCGGTATTGCCGTTTTACGCATACCGACTGAACCTTTCCATTATTCGTCACAGCGCTCCTTCCTATGACAGTTGCACAAGACCTCTCGTTTGTTTCCCTGATTACCAATGCATCACTGCTGGTCCAGCTGGTCATGCTGCTGCTGGCCGCCGTCTCGCTGATGAGCTGGACTTATATTTTCCGCAAGTTGTTTGCCATCCGCAGCGCCAAGACGCAAACCGAAGAATTCGAGCGCAATTTCTGGGCGGGAGGCAATCTTAATACCCTATATGAAGACGCAGTCTCGAATCGTCGACGCAACACCGGCCAGACCGGCGCGCTGGAACGCATTTTCGAGGCAGGCATGAGCGAATTCAACAAGGCCAAGGCAAGCATTGCCGGCAAGGGCACAGTCGACGCCAACACCCTGGTCGATGGCGCGCGGCGCGCCATGCGGGCGGCTTACCAGCGCGAAATGGATGCGCTGGAATCGCATCTGGCATTCCTGGCTTCGGTCGGTTCGGTGTCGCCTTATGTTGGCTTGTTCGGCACCGTCTGGGGCATCATGAATTCCTTCCGCGGTCTGGCGAACGTACAACAGGCCACCCTGGCAGCGGTCGCGCCGGGCATTGCCGAAGCACTGATCGCCACCGCCATCGGCCTGTTCGCGGCGATTCCGGCGGTGGTAGCGTACAACCGCTATTCGCACGACATCGACCGGATGGCGATCCGCTTCGAAAGCTTCGTCGAGGAATTCTCGAATATCCTGCAACGGCAGGTCCGTTAAGGAGAAAGATCGATGGCTTCCTCGTTTTCCGGATCGTTGCGCGGCGGCCGTAGCCGCAAGTTCAAGTCTGAAATCAATGTGGTGCCTTACATTGATGTGATGCTGGTCTTGCTGGTGATTTTCATGGCCACCGCGCCCATGACCGATCCGAGCGTGATCAATCTGCCGACTGCCGGCAAGTCGGCCCAGCCGCCCTCGGAATACATCCAGGTATCCATGAAACAGGATGGGTCGGCCTCCGTGAAAATCGGCGGCAGCGGCGCAAGCGGCGCTGGAGGTACTGCCCAGAGCGTGACAACGGCCAGCCGCACTGAACTGGTCGCCACCCTGCGCGACCTGCATGCGGCACACCCCGACATGCCGGTGATGATCGCTGCCGACAAGGAAATCAAGTACGAGGAAGTGATCCAGGCGTTGTCAGAAGCGAAAAAGATCGGCATTACCCGGGTCGGGCTGGCGACCAGATAAACGGCATCATGGCTGACACGACTCCATATTCCGTTCCGCAAGAACCAGGCCGCTGGCGCGCCATCGCGCTGGCGGTGGTGGTGCATGCGGCGCTGTTCATTTTCCTGTGGATCGGTATCCGCTGGCAAAGCGAAACGCCGGTGGCGCTGGAAGCCGAGGTCTGGGATATGGAGACGAAAGACGCCGCCCCGCAGCAGGCTTTGCCGCCGCCAGTGCCGTCCAAGGCGGAACCCGAGCCGGAGCCCAGGCCGGAACCTGAACCCGTCAGCAAGCCCGAACCGAAACACGCGGTAAAAGCCCCCGTGGAAAAACCCGATATCGCGCTCGAGCAAGAGCGCAAGAAAAAAGAAAAGGCGCAACGCGAAGAGGAAGAACGGATCGAGCGCCTGGCCAGGCTGAAGGAAGAAAAGGAACAGGCAGAGAAGGACAAGAAGAAGGAACTGGCGAAAAAAGAAAAGGCAGATGCCGAGAGAAAGCGGCAGGATGCCCAAGAAGCAAAACTGCTGGCCCAAATGCGCCAGGACGCGCAGAAAAACCTCGCTGGCCCCGCCGGCAGTGGCGGCAGCGGCACAGCGGTCAAATCGCAAGGCATGCGCGGCGATGCCGGCTATGCTGGCAAGGTTGCGGCAAAAATCAAGTCGAATACGGCGTTTTCCGTTCCGCCCGGGCTGGAAGGCAACCCTTCGGTGGAATATGATGTGCAGCTATTCCCGGACGGCTCCTTGCGGGGCGCGCCACGCAAGGTGAAATCCTCGGGCATTCCGGCATTCGACGATGCAGTGCGGCGGGCGATCGAATTGTCGGCGCCCTTCCCTGCCGACAAATCCGGTGCTGTACCGTCCGACTTTCCAGTGATCCATCGACCGAAAGAGCAGTAAGCCATGATGAAAAAACATCTCTTCCGCTTTGATTTTTTTCGCACTCTCGCCCTTCTGGGGCTGTTTGCGGCAGCGACCGCACACGCCCAGTTGCGCGTCGAAATTTCCGGTGTCGGCGCCAACCAGATCCCGATTGCGATTGCCGCTTTTGCCGACGAAGGCGTCGCGCCGCAACAGGTCAGCGCCATCATCAAGGCCGATCTTGCCCGGAGCGGCTACTTCAAGATCATCGACACTGGCGTAGCGATATCGGAAACCACACCGGTCAAGTTCGGCGACTGGAAATCGCGTGGCGCCAACGCGCTAGTGGTGGGCAGCGTGCAGCGCTTGGCTGACGGGCGCTTCGATGTGCGCTACAAGCTGCTCGACACGCTCGCAGCGTCCCAGCTGTCAGGCCTGGCGATGGCGGTACAACCGCAATTCACGCGGCTGGCAGCGCACAAGATCGCCGATGACATCTACGAAAAGTTGCTGGGTGTACGCGGCGCTTTCGCCACGCGTGTTGCCTATGTAACCAGGGCCGGCAACGAATACCGACTGGAAGTCGCGGATGCCGATGGCGAGAGCGTGCATGTTGCGTTGCGCTCCAACGAGCCGATCATCTCGCCGGCCTGGTCGCCGGATGGCACCAAAGTCGCCTATGTCTCCTTCGAAAAGAAGAAGCCGGTGGTGTACGTACAAGACCTGGTCAGTCGTGAGCGCACCGTCGTGGCCAACTTCAAGGGCAGCAACTCGGCGCCGTCCTGGTCGCCAGACGGCAGACGGCTTGCCATCGCCCTGGCGCGCGAGGGCCTGACCCAGGTGTATGTAGTCAATGCTGACGGCAGCGGCTTGCGCCGTCTTACCAGCACCAATGGCATCGATACCGAACCGCAGTTCTCGGCCGATGGCCAGAGCATCTATTTCACCAGCGACCGCAGCGGCGGGCCGCAAATCTACCGCATGCCGGCAGACGGCGGCGAGGCGCGGCGCGTGACCTTCCAGGGTAGCTACAACATCAGTCCGCGCATTGCCCCCGACGGCAAGACGCTGGCCTATATTTCACGCCGCGAAGGCCGCTTCCAGCTGTATGCGCAGGATCTTGGCAATGGCCAGGAACTGCGCCTGTCCGACACCTCGCGCGACGAATCGCCAAGCTTTTCGCCGAACGGCAAGTACATCATGTATGCGACCGAAACCGGTCGCCGCGGTTCGCTGGAGGTGGTGTCGGTCGATGGCCGCACCAAGTACCGTTTGAGCACCCAGGCAGGCGATATCCGTGAGCCCAGCTGGGGCCCGTTCATGAAATAAATCCACCCAACCAACTCTCAACTCAAGGAGCTTTTTATGCAAAAACTTTCCGCATCCGCTTTTATTCTGTGTAGCGCATTGGCACTTTCCGCTTGTTCGAGCACCAGCCTGAACGACAAGGCGCCGATCGAAGACCGCGCTGCCACGCCGGCCCAGGGCACCGATGGCAGCCGCACCGTCGCCACCGTCGACACCCAGTCAACCGATCCGCTGAAAGATGCCAAGGGCGCATTGGCACAGCGCAGCTTTTACTTCGATTTGGACAGCTACGTGCTGAAGGCCGAAGCGCAGCCGGTAGTCGAGGCACATGCCAAGTACCTGAGCGCCAACAAGGGGCGCAAGGTCGTCATCCAGGGCAATACCGACGAGCGCGGCGGCCGCGAATACAACCTGGCGCTGGGTCAGAAGCGCGCCGAAGCAGTGCGCAAGTCGTTGTCCCTGTTGGGCGTAGCCGACGCGCAAATGGAAGCCGTTTCGTTTGGCAAGGAAAAGCCGAAGGCACAAGGCAGCGATGAAGCTTCCTGGTCTGAAAACCGCCGCGCCGATCTGGCCTACCAATAATGAAAAGGCTAGTCTCCCCTGCTCTTGCTGCGGCCTGCCTGGCCGCAGCTTCCCTGGCGCCGCTGCCGGCCCACGCGCTGTTCGGCGACGACGAGGCGCGCAAGGCCATTGTGGACTTGCGCGGCAAGTTCGAGGCGTTCCAGAAGGAGAACGCTGCACAAATGGACGGCAAGGCGAACCAGAAAAGCGTGCTCGACCTGGCCAACCAGAATGAACAGTTGCGTCAGGAAGTGGCAAGGCTGCGCGGCCAGCTTGAAGTGCTGAGCAATGAACTGGCCAATGCCCAGCAGCGCCAGAAGGATTTTTACGTCGATCTCGACAACCGTCTGCGCAAGCTGGAACCGCAGCGCGTGACGTTCGATGGCAAGGAAATCAGTGTCGATCCTGCCGAGCAAAAATCCTATGACGCTGCACTGGCATCGTTCAATGGGGGAGACTACAAAGCGGCATCGGTGGCATTGGCCGACTTCGTGCGGCGCTTTCCGCAATCTGGGTATGCGGCCAATGCACAGTATTTGCTGGGCAATAGCTTCTATGCGCTGCGCGATTACCGCAATGCCATGGTAGCGCAACAGGCGGTCGTCAAGAATTTTCCCGACCACGCGAAAGCGCCTGATGCACTGCTGAATATTGCCACCTGCCAGCTGGAACTGAAGGATCGCGCCGCCACCAAAAAAACGCTGGAAAGCCTGGTGGCGAAGTATCCGGAGGCGCCCGCCGCAAAAACCGCCAAGGAACGTTTGGCAATCCTGAAATAAGAAGTGGGGGGTCTGCCTGTCGCTTCTGATTTTTGCATTTTTTGGCGCGCAGCAACGATCAGCATTGACAGGCCGCCCACTTATTATTATAATTTTCCTTCTTTGGGTCGTTAGCTCAGCTGGTAGAGCAGCGGACTTTTAATCCGTTGGTCGCAGGTTCGAATCCCGCACGGCCTACCAAGAATATGAAGGGCTTGCAGAAATGCAAGCCCTTTTCATTTCTGGATTCGTTCAGCTTTCCTATTTCTCCTGTCATTCATACGCATCATGGTGATGGAAAATAGCCAGTATTCGAATTCATAGTAATTCATATCGCTCGCCTGTGGCGCCTTGAATTTTTTCCGAAGTTATCCGAATTCACGCATGCGAGCAGCGCGTTTCTTCCTGGAATTATAAAAATACAGTATAATCTTCGGCTTCGGGTTGTTAGCTCAGTTGGTAGAGCAGCGGACTCTTAATCCGTAGGTCGAGTGTTCGAGCCACTCACAACCCACCAGTAATTTAAAGGGATTGCATGACGAAAAGCATGCAGTCCCTTTTTCTTTTACTGATGCATGGCGCGCGCAACGTTATTGCTCCACTCATAGGCTTCCGCCTGCAGCAAGAACAAGTCACCGCTATCCAGATGGAACTTGCCTAGCATCGGCAACAATGCAAGGGCATCTCTACGCTCGATCGCCTCGATCAATGCCAGCAAATCCCCGTAATAACCCTGGTGCACCAGCAGCGCATCGCTGACCTCCTCGACCACAGCGATTTGCTTGAGGATCTCCACCATGGGCAGACCGAACAGCGCATCCATCAGCGACATGATGCCGACCGTGAATGCGGCATCGGCAATGCCGCGATTGCCGGGACGGTGACGTTGCGCGATCAATTCCAGCAATTTTCCACGCGCCGTCGCCAGCATCAGCAAAGGCTTGACGCTGGGGGCATTCTCCTCGGCCTGGGCATACAGCATTACCTGCAGCCAGCTTGCCAGCTGCTTGCGCCCCAAGACCATCAGCGCCTGCCGCAGCGAATCGATACGGTGTGTGCCGACGGCAGCGGTATTCACCAGCCGCAGCAAGTTCAGGCCAAGAGAAACGTCGCGCTTGATGCGTTCCTCGATCTCGACACTGTCGGCATCGCTGGTAATCAGCGCAATGATATCGATGATCGCCAGTTGCGACGGCGCCAGTTGCCGGTTCGGGACAATTGTCGGCCGAGCGAAGTGAAAACCCTGGAAGTAGTCAAATCCCAGTGCCAGGCAGGCATCGAACTGCGCCAGTGTGTCGACATTGTCGATGAGCAGTTTCTTGTTGGCGAAATGGGACTGGGAAGTCAGCTGCACAAGTTCCTCGCGCGTCCGCTTGTGCAAGTCGAATCTGATGACTTCTGCCAGCGGTATCAGTTTTTGCAGGCTTTCGGCATCTGCCATTGCCTCATCCACCCCAAACACGAAACCCTGCGCGGCAAGCTCGCCAAGCCTTTGCAGCACCGCCTCGGTCGCCGTGACCGTGCCGGCCAGGCAGAAAACGAATTTGGTGCGCGGGATATGCTGAAATACCTCGCTCATGAGGACTTGCTCATCGATATTGACGAAACCACGCAATTCGCCAATCACCTTCAGCATATCCATTTCCGCGAAATGGCTTATAACGGCAGCGGTTAGATGATCACTGCCTGCAGCCTCGGCCTGGCTGTCGACGGGATAAAACACAAGCTCAAAGGCCAGGGCCTCCTGGCGACGGTCCAGGACAGGCTGGCGCGCCATGAAAAAACCAGGGACACAGAGCTTGCTGCCAGCGCTATTGAGAATGACCTGGATTGCCATAATGCCCTGACCGATTGAGGGAAGCTGCTTAAAGAATAGTCCTGAATTTGCCGAAAGGAAAGCAAAATAAAACGGCTGCCTGGGGCAGCCGTCGATCTTTCCGAATGGAGCGCCGGCAGGGCCGCTAGAGGTTATTTTCCGAGATGATTTTCCAATGACCGCTTTCCTTCTCCCAATACTGGCGCTTGCGCACGGAATTGCGGGTTTTACCGATGGCCGATTCCTGGGTAAAGGTAGCAACGATCAGATCATCGCGCCCGGGATACAGAAAGTAGGTCGCATCCTTGATTTGCATTGAGATATTTTTCACGCCCTTGAGGATTTTTTGATACTTGCCACTCAGGGTCTGCAGGCTTTCGCCCCGTTCCGACTTGTACTGACGGGAATAATTGGACATCACCCGCGCCGCATCACGGCTTTCCACATCGCGGCGCCATTCGGCGACCAGACGGTTGGCGAGATTGCGCTCGCTTTCCCACTTGGGCCGGCTGACGAATTCCACGCGATCGGCAATCACGACCGGTGTCTTGCCGGCTTCGACGGATTGATAGAGTTGATTCAAGTCGGCATTGGTCAATACCACGCAACCGTCGGAAGAGAGCGGCGGCCGGCTGTAACTGTCGCTGGGTACCCCGTGCAGCCAGATGCCGGACCCGCTACGGCCGTTCAGCTTGTCCCACTCGTTCGGGTAATTGATCGGCAAGGCACCAGTGCCATAGAAATCGGGCAGCTTGGCGCCCGGCACCCGTTGCGTGATGTAGTACACACCGATGGGAGTGCGCTGGTCGCCTTCCTTGAGCTTGTTGATGCCGAGTTTGCCCTGGCTGATGTAATAGTCCGTGTTGAATTTCAAGCGACCGCGCTGGTTGTCATAGACATACAGGCGCGAACGCCTGGCGTCGACCACCAGCACCTGCTTCTGGTCATCGCGCAATTGCAGGACCGGCCGCGGCAACAAGTTGTTGTCGGGCTTTTCCTTCAGCCACTTCAGGCGTGCCCTTGCCTCGTCGCGCAAACTCTTGAGCTTGTCCTCGGGCGCATTCGGTGCGGCGCCCAGGGTGGAAATCGGCCTGGTGTGCAATTGCAGCAGGTCACCGCGAATCAACTGGCCAAGACGGAAGGTCGGATAGGCTTCAACCAGGGCGTCGGCCTTGGCCTGCGCCTGGCGCAGGCGATTGGCGCCCAGGTCCTTGTACACCTCGAGCAGCAGTGCCTCCGGGTCTGGCTTTGCCTTGCCGGCAGAGGCAACTTGCGCCGGCCTGGCCTGGGCCAATGCAGGGGCACTCGCCAGCCAATGGCCGGCGGTAAACAGAAAAGCACAGGATAGGGCCAGCATACGCGCCGGGGTGGCGGCCATTCGTGCCGCCGGTTTCACGCTAAAACACGACATCAGCTACCCGCGCGCTCCTGCCGGATCTGCCACTTGCTACCCTGCTTGGTGAAGATCAGGGTCTTGCGGCTGTTGGCCGTCAACTTGTCCGATACATACACCTGGCGGAATTTGGCGGTGGCAGTAGTGCCATTGACCGTAACCTGGGGCGATTCGACCTTGACGCTGATTTCTTCCTTGCCGACGATGCGCGCACGCCGTCCATCGGCCCAGGCAGCGCGCGATTGGCCGCCAGGTGCCTGAAAGTCATTGCTGTAATAGGAAAGATAAGCCTTGACGTCCTGGTTGCTCCACGCCTTGGCCCAGGCGTTGATCACCTTGAGCACGTCGTCGCGCTCATCGTCACGCGCCGGCTCGGCTTTTGCAGCTGGTTCAGGCTTCGTTGCCGGCTTGGCAAGCGGTTTGTCGACCGCAGCGATCTTCGGTTCCGGGGCTGCAAGCACCGGCTTTGCTGGCACGGGCGCTGCAACAGCGACTTGGGTACTGACTGGCACTGGCGCCGGCTTGACATTGCCAACCGCCAGCGTGCGCAGCAAGGTCAGCTTGGACTTGGCGGCGGTATTGCCGGAGTCCAGCTGCAAGGCCTTGTCATATGCCTGGCTGGCCAGCCTGGCGTGGATATCACCCAGGTTTTCGTACGCGGTGGCATACGCGGGATTGGTGCGGATCGCCATATCCAGGGCCGCGCGCGCCTTGTCATATTGTCCGCCAGAGGCGTACAGCACGGCCAGGTTGTTGTAAGGCTCAGGCAAATCGGGGAAATCTTCGGTAAGCCTGGTGAAAATGGCAATCGCTTCTGCCGACTTGTTTTGTTCCGTGAGGATCACGCCTTTCAGGAAGCGCATCTGGGCGTCCTTGGGACGCTGCGCGAGAAACGCATTCGCCTTGCCCAGCGCTTCGGCAAACTGCCCCCCGCGCATCAGCTTGCCGACATCTGCCGCGTCATCGGCAAAAGCCGGCGCCGCCATCAATGCAGCCACCAGGCCGCCAACCAGCAAGGTCTTGTTGTACATGTTTCGCATGCTTGAATCGATTGGAGCAGTGGGCAGGAAAGACGGTTTTCTCATTGATCTTGTTTTATAGTATAAATGCCGGGGTTTTGGCATTGTATACCGAGTCGCCCGCTTTTTTTCCCATGACAAAGATTCGACTTTAAAATAAAGCCGGAAGATGTTGCACCAAACTGCAGGTACAGCATCTTCCGGCGATGGGATGATCGTGCGGATTATTCCTCGCTCTGCCCGCTCGGCGCCTGCGAACCGAGCTGGTAAGACAGGTTCAGTTTCGTTGTCATTGCGGCAGCCGGCACGGGCGCGGCAAAGGTCACGGCCGTGTTCGCCGATACCGGCATTGCAGCCGGGCTGGCCGCCTGGTGGCTGGCAGCGGGCAAGCGCCAGGCAAGCGCGCCCGCCAGGGCTGCCACCAGCACCGCGCCCAGCAATACCGTTACCACCTTTCTGTGCCCGCTGGCGACCGGCTTGGCGGCGACCGTCAACGGCGCCTCGGCCAGCAGGGTTTCAGCCCGGAAGTGCCAGTCATCGGTTTCATCGCGTTGTTGCGATAGCTTTTCCAGCAATTCACTGACCAGCACATGCGCCTGTGCCTTTTCCTGCTCGAGCCTGGCTTGCAGCAAGGCAGACCGGGCCTGCGCTTCAGCCTGCTGGCGAGCATCTTCCAGGGCCTTGCGCTCGGTTTCCAGGCGCGATTCTTCGGCAAGCCTGGCTGTCGTCTCCGCCGCCTGCCGCTGCTGCGCCAGTGCTGCTTGCGCCTGTTCCGCAAGGGCGCGGGCCTCGGCTTGCTCCCGGGCTGCCTGCTCGGCCTGTAATTTTTCCTGAATGGCCAGCGCCGCCTGCTGTTCCGCTGCGGCGCGCGCGCGTTCGATGCGCGTCAATTCAGCGGCTTGACGCGCCTGCTGCAGCGCAGCCCGGGCGGCATGACGCTCGTGATCGGCCTTTTCCTTTGCTTGGGCAGCCAGATGTTTGGCGGCGATTGCCTGCGCCTCATAAGCCTGCTGCACTTCCCGCTCGGCCTCTTCCCTTGCGCGCAGGGCGGCATTTTTCGCTTCGAGCGCCAGCCGCGCCTGCTGCCCGGCCTGTTCGCTGCTGCGCGTCAAGGCCGCATGTTCCTGGTCAGCCAGGGCACGCGCTTCGGCTTCCTCCATGGCGGCTTGCTCTGCCTGCACTTTTCCCTGCAAGGCCTGCAGCGCGCGTTGCTCGGCAGCGGCACGCTCGCGCTCGATGCGCGCAAGCTCTGTGGCTTCACGCGCCTGCTGCAATGTCGCCTGAGCGGCCTTGCGCTCCTGCTGGAGCTTTTCCTTCGTTTGCGCGGTGATATGGCGGGCGGCGGTGGCTTGCGCTTCGCAAGCCTGGCGCACTTCACGTTCAACCTCTTCCCTGCCGCGCAAGGCTTCAGCCTGCTCAGCCTGCGACTGCGCGCGTGCTTCGGTTTCAGCAAGCGCAGCCTGTTCGGCTGCCAGGCACTGCTGTTCCACCTGTAACAACTGCGCGGTTTTTTCGGCACGCGCCATCTCGGCGCTCAACCTTTGTTGCAGAGCATTCTGCGCTTCCTGCTCCTGCCTGGCGCACTGGCGCTCGACACTTGCCAGCGCTACCGCCTGCTTGGCCTTTTGCATCGCGGCCTGCGCTGCGATCTGCTGCATTTCAGCCTGTTCCTGCGCCTTGGCAAGCGCAATGCGCGCCGCCGCCGTCTGCGATTCCTCGGCAATTCTGGCGAGCTGCTCGACTTGTTCGCGCTGGCGCAGCAGCGCCAGCTTTTCCTGTTCGGCCTGCATGCGGGCCTGCGACGCGGCGGTCGCCACCTGTTCAAGCGCGCTTTTTTCCCGCAAGACTTCGACTGCGCGCTGTTCGGCCGCCACGCGTTCCTGTTCGAGACGCGCCAGTTCCGCCGCCTGCTGCGCTTTTTCCTGCGCTGCCAGTGCTGCGGCACGCTGCAACTCAGCCTGCTCGACGGCCAGCAGGGTCGCTTCCTGTTCTACCGCCACCCGTGTGGCGGCATGGTGCATGGCCGCGCGTTCCAGTTCGGCGCGCTCGGCAGCCAGTTGCGCAGCGCGCGATTCCTCGGCGGTCGTAGCGTGCGCAGCGGCTGTAGCCTGCGACTCAAGTTCTGCGCGCTGGCGCGCTGCGGCGATGGCTTGCTGTTCGGCGGCCAGCCGATCGCGCGCCTGGACATCGGCGTAATGCTCGGCTTCGACCCGTTCGATGGCAAATGCCTGCAATTCACGCTCGGCCTGGATGCGCGCTTCGGTGGCGTGGCGGATGCGTTCTTCGGCGTCACGGCGCGCCTGTGCGGTCACCACGCGCATCGCCTCGGCCTGCTCGCGACGCACGGCGGCGTCGCGCAAGTCGAGGTCAGCCTGCAGCCGCAGGTGCAAGGATTCCAGGACCCGGCTTTCCGCCTCGATGCGCGCCTGGGCTACGGCTTCCTGCTCCTGTTCGGTAGCGGCGCGTGCCCGCGCCTGCTCAACAGCAAGCACTTCGGCGGGAACGCGATTCAATGTGGATTCCAGCGCCAATACGTCGGCGCGCTGGAGTTCCTGCGCCCGCTCGAGTATTTCGCTACGGGCCGCCACCAGCATTTCAGCGGTCTGGCACGCCTCCTTTTCCTGGCGTTCACGCTCGCGCGCCAGTTCAGCCATGCGCGTTTCGGTGCGCGCGCGCGCCGCGGCAGCAGCCTGGGCGGCATTGGCGGCGGCGACCCGTTCCGCCACCTGGCGCCGCGCGTGTTCGGTTTCCTGTTCCAGCCTTTGTGCAGCTGCGGCAGCTACCGCACCCAGCTCTGCTTCTGCTGCAGCCTGTTCGGCGGCGCGTTTACGGGCTTCCTGCTCGGCGCGAACCCGCGCTTCAGTCTGTTGCCTGGCTTGATCGTCGGCTTCGGCGCGGGCGCGCAGTTCGGCGAGTTCCTGGTGGCCGGCGGCGATTTTCGCTTCACTGGCCATGCGCGCCTGCCGCTCTGCTTCCAGGCGGGAGCGGCTAAGGGCAATCGCTTCTTCAGCAGCCTTGGTGCGCTGATACGCTTCGGCGCTGGCGGCGGCATCGGCGATCGCACGGTCTTCGGCCAGGGCGCGGGCGCGGGCTTCGGCATACGCGCGGTTTTCGGCCGCAACCGTGGCTTTCGCCTCCGCTTCGACCCGGGCAATCGCTTCACGAATGGTTTGCAGCGCAATCCCACCCTGCGGGCCGGTGGATTCCAAAGCGGCCGCTTGCGATGATGCCGGCTGCTCATCTTCCGCGTATGCCACGCGCAGATTGGGATGCTTGCGCATTGCCTGATTCGTATCCATCGATTACTCCCGCTTGTTGTGGGTATCCGGCGCGGCGTTAATCTGGGAAAGACGCCGGAATTTCATATTAAGCATTATCAAACGAATACTGGCGAACCAGGCACGGAATAAAAGGGGAAATCCGGCTTACTTCGGCGTTATCGCCTTTTCAATCCTCGGCCGCCTCGGACAATTCCATCAATACGGCACGCAATCTGTCGATCCGGATAGGCTTGCTGAGGAAATAATTCATTCCCGCATCCAGGCAAGTCTGGATATCGGAAGCCGCACCTGCAGCGGTCAATGCCACGATCGGCACGCTGGCGCACGGTGCTTCCATGGCCCGAATCAGGCGCGTGGCCTCCAGACCATCCATTTCCGGCATGTGCATGTCCATCAGGACCACGTCGTAGACCTGGGTGCGAACCGCCGCTACCGCAGCCAGGCCATCGGCCACCACATGCACTCGATGTCCGGCCTTTTGCAGTAACGAGAACGCCACTTTCTGATTGATTTCATTATCTTCCGCCACCAGGATCGTCATGCCGCCAGTCGGTGTTGACAGCACCTCCCTGGCGACCGTCCTTTCATGCGGCGCCACGGAGGATGGCAGCGTCAGCTCGAACCAGAAATCGCTGCCGACCCCTTCGGTGCTGTCCACGCCGATTTGCCCGCCCTGCATGTCAACGATCTTTTTGCAGATTGACAGGCCGAGGCCGGTGCCGCCAAATCGCCGGGTAATCGAATTATCCGCTTGCGAGAAAGACTGGAACAAGCGGCCCTGCGCTGCGGGCGCAATGCCGATGCCAGTGTCGCTCACCGTAAACCGCAACCGCTCGGGGTGCTCCGGCAACTGCCGGATCCGCAAGGTGATGCTGCCCTGCTCGGTGAATTTCAACGCATTGCCGATCAGATTCAGAAGTACCTGGCGCAGCCTGGCCACATCGCCTTGTACGAAACGCGGCAGGCTGTCCGGAAAATCCAGCCGCAAGGCGATGACTTTTTCGCGGCTGCGCGCCGACATCAGGTTGATGACGCTTTCGACGGTTTTAATCAGATCAAAGCTGATGGATTCGAATTCCAGGCTGCCTGCTTCCAGCCTGGAAAAGTCAAGAATTTCATTCAGAATGGTCAGCAGGGCTTCCGCGGAATATTGCGCTGTTTCCAGGTATTCCTTCTGGCTGGGGTTGGTCGCCTCCATGTTCGCCAGTTGCATCATCCCCAACATGCCGTTCATCGGCGTGCGGATTTCATGGCTCATGACTGCCAGGAATTCCGACTTGGCACGGTTGGCCGATTCCGCTGCTTCCTTGGCAATCGACAAATCGCGGGTGCGCTCGGCGATTTTTCGTTCCAGGTCGTGATAAAGACTGGCATTCTCCAGCGAGATGGCGATTTGCGTCGACAGGATTTGCAGCAGTCCGGCGCGCTCGGGGGTGAACGCATCCACCGCCAGGTTGTTTTCAAGATAAAGGATGCCGACCAGCGCGCCTTGCTTTTGCAAAGGTATGCATAACAACGACCTCGGCCGGGTTTGCGCGATGTAGGGGTCGTCATTAAAACGGGCGTCAGTACCAGCGTTACCGAGGACCAGCTTGTCGCCGGTACGCTTGACATAGTTGACAACACTCAGGCTGAGCCGCGCCTGCTCATCCAGCGGCGTGGCCTGCCGGACTTCGATGAGGTCCCCTTCGATACTGGCCTGTAGCTGCAAAGTCCCGTCCTTCAGCAGCAGCAGCACGCCCTTTTCCGCCCCGGCATTCTCGATCAGGATCCGCATCAGCTTTTCCAGCAGCTTGTCGAGGTGGATTTCGCCAGACAGGGTGTTGGATGCCTTGATCACGGTTTCGATGTCCAGGTACTGCTGTGCCGGCGCCAGGGTCAAGGCGGCTTGCGCAGGTCCGGGCGCAGCCACGGCAGCAAGCAGCTCCGGGTAAGCGCGTTCGAACTGGGCCAGCTTGGCAAGCGCGCCCCATTCCTGGTATCGGGCATGCGCCTCAGCCATGTATATACGCGCATACATCAGCTTGCCCATGGCCAGGTAAAATCTGGCGGCCAGTTCATTGGCAAGCGCCTCCTCGTTCAGATAACCGTGTTCGTGCGCGCCCTTGATGGCGGCATCGTACCATTCCGCCGCCTCCCGGGTTTTGCCCTGCACCCGCTTGAGCTCGGCCTGCACCAGCTGCCATTTGTGCAGATAATTCATGGGGGCGTGACTCGCCCACAATTTCAGCTTTTTCTGCAACTGCCGAATCTGCCGGTACACGGCGTAACGCTGCCTGAAGCCCATTTCGGCATGACAGGCCAGCAGGCACAGCGCATGACAAAAATGCCACAACGGGATCGACGGCATGCAGGCTGCAGAGGCGAGGTAGGGCTCGGCGTCCCGGCTATGCTCCAGCGCCCGCGGGAACTGTCCGAATGCATATGCGCGCATCGCCTCGAACAGGTGCTGGTGGAACAGCGTCAGCCTGGTCGTGCTGGGCGCTTGACTGCCATCCTCCATCTGGTCGGCGCCATCGCCACGCATGGCCGAAACGTAGCGAAGAAAAATGGCGAGGGCGTCCGAGGAGGTTTTCTGCCTGAACTGAACTGCCCGCTCCAGGCCGCCTTGCAATTTTTCCGCGAGGCCGCCCAAAGGACGCCCAACCAGCAATTCAGCGCGCAGCGCCGACACCAGGCTGTAGCACGCATATTCGAATTCGCCGATATCCAGCCCGGCCTGATAATTTTCGTACAGCGGCTCAGGCGCCTCCAGCAAGTGTCGCGACCAATGAAAAATCGCCCCGTACGCAAGGAAGCCGACACGCACGCCATGACTATCCTTTTGCCAGGTCGGCTGGTTTTTCAGATTCGATTCAAGCATCAGGCGGCCAAGCCGGGTCGCGAGCGGTATGGCGCCACCCTGGATCGCCACCATCGCATATCCGCCGAGCGCCCATGGCAAACCAGGCGAGAAGCGCTCCCGTTGCAGGGCACGCTCGATCTGCTCGAACGTCAGGATCGGAAACAGCGCAGGATTGACAACATAGGATGCCGACACCGCCCGGCTCAGGATTTTCTGTTTCAGCAGCTCGATCGCCTCGCTTTCTTCAGGAAAATCCAGCAGGCGTTGATTGTCGAAGCGTCCCAGCTGCCACTTCACCGTCCACAACCGCCAGACCAAGGCCGGCCTGATCAGCCTGGCGGGTACTTTGACCCCCAACATGCGCAGCGCCTGCAGCGCCAGCGCCTGGCCATCCGCGTGGCGATCCTGGTACAGGCAGGAATGGATCAGGACGTCGTACACCCGGGCCATTTGCACATCGTCGGACGCATACGCCAGCATCGACTCGCCGATACGCTCGACTTCGTGGAAACGATGGCTCATGAATCCGCTTTCGAGCTGTTCCAGTTGCAGGGAAAAATGCAGCGGCGAGCGAGTTTCACCGATGCCGCGCAACGATGCCAGACCGTTCGACGCCAGCTTCCATGCGGTCTCATGCGCCACCGCCGCCTTGGCCTTGCGGGCAGCCAGCAAATTCAGCCTGGCGAGTTCAATTTTTTCCCGGTCGCCCGGGATCAGTTCACTGCCGGCATTCAAATGATAAACAATATCGAACAAATGCTCGCTGCGCTGCTCTTCAGGAATGGAGGCGGTCAGCAAACGGCCAATCTGCAGATGCATGGCCTTGCCAGCCTGAACCGGTATTTCCGCATACGCGGCCTGCTGCACCCGGTCGTGCTGAAATCGATAGACATGCGATGAAATCTCCGGACTGGCAAAAGCCTTGTCGGGCGCCATCACCAGCCCGGCCTGCAAGGCAGGCTGCAGCAACAACTGGGTTTCATCGGCGTTTTTCCCCGCCAGGATCGCCAATGTCCGGTAATCGAAGCGGTTGCCAATGCAGGCAGCCAGTTGCAGCAATTGCCGCGTTTGCTGCGGCAGGCGGGCCAGCTCGCGGGTCAACAGGTCGACCACGTTATCGGTAATTTGCAAGGATTCGATTTCGGCCAGCATCCAGTGCCACTGGCCGCCATGAAAGCGCAGCAGCTTCTCGCGGCCCAGATTTTTGATGAACTCGCCCACAAAGAATGGATTGCCCATCGTCTTGCGATACACCAGTTGCGCCAGCGGCGCCACGGCAGCGGGTGCCGCCTTGACCGCATCCGCAATCAATGCACACACCGTGGCGTCGTCAAATGGCTTGAGTTCAATCGTGGTGACCGCAACCTTGTTGCGAATGGTCTCGAGCGTTGTCAGCAAGGGACTGGCGATATCCACTTCATTGTCGCGGCAGGCACCGATGACCAGCAGCGACGTGCGATCGAGACCGTTCATGAACAGCTCGATGAGCTCGAGTGAAGCCTCGTCGGCCCACTGCAAGTCATCCAGGAAAATGACGAGCGGATGCTCCCGCCTGGCGAACACGCCGATGAAATTCTGGACCACGTAGCGGAAGCGGTTCAACGCCTCATTGGCGCCGAGACGGACAACTTTCGGCTGCCTGCCGATGACGTACTCGAGATCGGGGATGGCATCGATCATCAACTGGCCGTTTGTACCCAGTGCGCCCAGGATCCGCGCCTTCCACTCCTGGATCCGGCTTTCATTTTCCGTCAGTATCTGGCGGATCAATCCGCCGAAAGCGTGGGCAATCGCGTAATACGGGATATTGCGCTTGAACTGGTCGAACTTGCCGGTAATGAAATAGCCGTGCAGCGTCACGACCGGCTTGTGCAATTCATGGATCAAGGAAGATTTGCCAATGCCGGCATAGCCGGTAACCAGCAAAAATTCCGCTGAAACGGTCATGCTCCGATCCAAAGCCTGGCGCAATTGCGCCAGTTCGGTGTCCCGCCCGTACAGTTTTTGCGGCAACTGCAGCCGGTCGCACACATCGGCCTTGCCAAGTTCGAAGTCCGGCAACACGCCGCCACTTTCCAGCACCGCACGACAGGCTTGCAGATCCGCTCGCGCACCCTCCAGGCTTTGATAGCGGTCTTCCGCATTTTTCGCCAGCAGCTTCATGACGACATTGCTCACCACCGCCGGCACTGCGGGGTTGATGTGGGCCGGCGGCCTTGCCTGGCGAGCGATATGGCCATGGATAATTTCCATCGCCGCAGCGCCCGAAAAGGGCAGCGCGCCTGTCAACAGCCGGTAAAACACCACTCCCAACGAATAAAAATCGCTACGGTAATCGACGCCGCGATTCATTCGGCCGGTCTGTTCTGGCGAGATATAAGCCAGCGGCGGCATCACCTCATTGCGCAACTCGACGCTGCCGTCTTCGTGAATATGAATATTTCCGGGGCAAAGCGCCTGGTGCATGGGCGTCTGCGCATACCAGCGCTCCAGGCTGTCGACGATCGCCTGGCAAACCGCCAGCGTGCCTGCGAGGTCGAACGTATCGCTGACCTGCAGCCCGCTCCGCGCACCAGCCGCGTCCGTCGCCTGACAAAAGAACCGTGTCTCTATTGCGCCGAATTTCAGCAAAACACCCCCAAAAATTCTTGTTATTTATTTCACGCTTTTGCTATCTTATGGGCGAAAGCCTGACGAGACAATACTCGCGACGGCAAACCGGGGATGAAATGACCCGAAAATCCAGACTACAGACTACAAGACCACAGATAACAATGAAAAACGAACAGCTGGCGACAGAATCCATCCCCGCAGGCGAAGCAGAGCGCATCCGTGACCTGGCAGCGCGTTTGCAGGCGAAAATCATCCGGGAAAACCCGACCGGCATCATGCGGCGCGACGCCCACCCCAAGATGCATGGCGTGGTCAGGGCCGAATTCACTGTCGAAGCGGATCTGCCGGCCGCATTGCAGGTCGGCGTATTCGCGCAGGCGCGGACTTACCAGGCCTGGATCCGCTTTTCCAACCAAAGCCCGAGCCGGGGCCCGGATAGCGACCGCGACATTCGCGGCATGGCCATCAAGCTGATGGGCGTGCCTGGCGAAAAACTGCTGGAAGATCAGAAAAACGAACTGACCCAGGATTTCATCCTGATCAGCACCGATGCCTTCGTCACCCGGGACGTGGCGCAATTCGACGACCTGATCAAGGCCATGACCGGCAGCCTGTGGTCAAAAATATGGTTTTTCGGTTTGCACTGGCGCGTGATCCGCAATCTTTTCAGGTCACTGCGCAAGTTCGCCAATCCGCTGCAGATCCGCTATTTCAGCACCACCCCTTACCTGTTTGGCGCCACCGCGGCCAAGTATTCGACGATGCCGCGGATCCAGCGCGCGGACGCGCTGCCAGACACACCCGCCGACGATTATCTGCGCACGGCCATGGTCGAGCAGTTGCGGCGGGAAGACGCGTTGTTCGACTTTGCAGTGCAATTGCAGACCGATGCCGATACGATGCCGATCGAAGACCCGGGCCGCGCCTGGGATGAGGTGGTCTCCCCCTACCGCAAGCTGGCCACCATCCGCATCCCGCGCCAGGAATTCGATACTGAAGCGCAGCGCACATTCGGCGAAAATCTTTCCTTCACGCCCTGGCACAGCCTGCCGGCGCACCGGCCGCTGGGCGGCATCAACCGCGCGCGCCGGGTCGTCTATGACCTGATCTCGGCATTCCGGCACGAACGCAACCAGGTGCCGCGCCAGGAGCCGACCGGCTGGGACATCGATCCGCTTCAGGTCGGATCGACCGATCCCTCCGAGATCATGCGCAGTGCCGTCATGCTGGGCACAAAAAAGTAATCGCCGCCGCGCGTTTCGACCAGGCGCGGAATATTCCGCAAAAAGTACGGCGCCTGGTCGCTGTCCTGCGCTACCGGCAGCACCGCCCGGCTCGGATATTCCGCGTCGTGGTTGCCGAGGATGATTTCCTTGTCGTTGCCGGCCCGGAAATCGTTGCCGTAATTGATCCACTGCTGCTGCACGAATTCGAACTGGCGCTTGATGTCGGCCTGCATCATCAGGATGATGATGCCGTGATTGCCATCGTCGCGCCGTTGATCCCTGACCTCGCCATAGGGCAAGCCGCGGCGCAGGATGCGGCGGCGGTTGGCCAGTGCCCCGGGCGTATCGAAAGCGCCGGGCGTGGTCTGCAGCGACGCGCGCGGATTGATGCGGCGCACGTGCGCACTGAACGGGCATTTGGCGCCGTCGGCATCATGGTCGAAGGTGAAGGCGCTCAGCATCCGGTCTTTTTCCGCCGGTGCTGCCTGCGCAAAGCGGCGATCCCAATCCTGCTTGCTGGCGGTATCGGGCGCATCGGCCAGGGGCGCGCCATTGTCGCGCCAGCGGCCGACAAACTTGGCGGCCAGCTGCTCCCGGCCGCCCGGATACCGACTCCCTTCGCGGTCGAGGAAGTCGTTGAAGCTGCCGACGTTTTCATGCAGCTTGCGGTACACCATATACGTGCCGTTGCGCGCCAGTGACAGCGGTGCCGGCGCAGGCGGATACTCCCTCGCTTCGTCGATATGGCCGAGGATGAATTCGCCGGTCGCCAGCGGTTCCCAACCCTTGTCGGTCTGCTTGCCGCGCCCTTCGACGCGACGCGCCGGGCCGGGCAAGCCTTCGAAAACCGGGTCGCCGATGCCGTCGGTATAGCCGAAATGTTCCTTGCTGGTCAGTTTGCCATTTTCCGGCAATGCCTGGGCGGGCTGATACGGCAGGTCGGCGACGCCATTGTCGCCGCAATGACCGTGCAATAACGACACGCCGCCTTCGCTTTGGGCAATCAGGCCGAGCAGCCATTGGTAGCGTTGCTCGAGATATTCCGGCTGCTGGCCATTGATCGAGATGAAGACATGCACCTGCTCGCCCTGCCAGACCGGGTCCCAGTGCTCGGGGTCGCTGGGGCCATTGTCACCCAGGATAGCCTTGCGCGCTTTCATGCCCATCACGAACTCCGGCGGGAACCCCCGCAGGGAAGCTTCCGGCAATTCGAGCGCCTGCAGTCCGGCGAAGGTAAAGGCAATATTGGTCGTGGCTGACGGCTTGGGCATCTGGCCCGGGCCATCGCCCCAGGTCACCGCCGTAGTCACCTGTCTCGCCACCGCGGCAACGAACGCCCGCCCGCGTTCGCCGTGATGAATGCGCAACAGCAGGTAGCGCGCGCACGGAAAGCTGAAACGGCCATACGCCTTGATCACGTTGCCCTGAATATCGAGCAAATCCAGCACTTTTGTCATCGCATCTCCTATCGCAAACGATACTGGCCCGGATGCCAGCTCGGCCCCGCCAGGTTGGCCGGCTCGGCCCGCGCAATGAATTCGCGATAGGCCTGCTGCAACTGTTCGGCTGGCAAACCCTGGTGCTCGACAACGAACTTGCCGAATTCCTGCTTCAGGTAGAGCGCCTTCAACTGCTCTTCCAGCGGGTCGTCATTGGAACCGTCAAAAAACAGCGACGCCTTCAGCCGGCATTTTTTCATGTAAGCGACAAAATCGTCGGCATTGCGTACCTGGTCGAAGGCATAGCAAAACTCCCAGGCATGACGAATCTCGTTGCCGGCGGCCAGCCACATGCTGCGCAGGTAATTGTCCAGATCGCCATGGAAGTTGCAGGAAAACACCAGGTACTTCGATTTCAGATGGTCTTCGCGAGGCAAGGCGCGCCGGCGCGCCCGATCGGAAAAAATCGACAGGAAATCGAACAGCGGGCCAAATACGTCGCCGCCGGCCAGGGACTGGGTAAACACATCATCCAGCACGAAATAGCGGCACAGGTAAGTCTGCGGCACTTTGGCCATCGGACTGTTTTCCAGGAAATTCCAGGCATCCAGGCGGCTACGCACGACATCGGCGTAGGCGACTTCATCCAGGCGACCCGGCCTGATCGGCGACAGGATGGTCAGGGCATAGACGTTTCCGCTTTTGTCAGGCATGTTTGCGCTCCTCCCGCAGGGCTGCCAGGCGTTCGTGCTCCTTGCGAATGTCGCGCCGGCGGCGTTTTTCCACCTGGTTGGCGGCCATGCTGACGATCGGTGTCGGCCGCATGTCGCCCAGGTCGTTTTGCACATGGCGCAGCATGGCCTGATAGCCCTGCATGAACTGCTCCGGCGCCTGCTGCGATTGCGTTTCGAAATCCAGCAAGGCTTGGCGGACTTTTTTTGCCGCCTTGATGTCGTTGGACGAGGCCAGCGGATAAGCGCTGTAGTAATGCGTGGTCTCGATCTGGTTGTAACGGATGTATTCGTGAAAGGGGGTCAGCGGCACCGAATTCGGGTAGCGGATATTCCACTTCCAGAACAGATCCAGCCCGCTGGGAATCGAAAAGGTGAAGGAATCGACATATTGATCCCAGCTGCCGTTGAAATTACTGAAGAACAGCATGTAGCTGTAACGCAGGTCTTCTTTCGGCTGCTGCGGATGGAGATGCGGGAACTGCCTGCGGCCGATGACGACCCAGCGTGCATAGTGGATCAGCGACAGCGTGATCAGCCCCTTCAGGGTGGAAGAACGATTCTGCGCAATCCAGAAAAATAATTTATTGATCCATGCCATGTACCAGCGGATCGGCGTGATCACGCTCATGGCATAGGCTTTGCCTGCGATGTTGGACATACCTTACTCCCCTGGAATGACTTTTTATTCTTGTGTGCGGCCAGATGGCGTGCAAGCAGCGGACGCTTGCCGTGCCGGCGGACCAAGGCGCTAGATTACTGCGAAAGTTTGGTTATTGGCAATAAAATTTCCGACAATTCAGCATCACGCCTCCTCCCCTGTCGCAAGCGTGCCAATGCCGCACCGGCCTGCATCGTGCAAGCAAAGAATGTTTTTGCCATTCATACGGGGGATCGCTTAAGATGTGCAGAATAGCAACTTAACCAAATGCCAAGCCAAATGGATACAAGGATGCGGGAAGCGGATGAGCGGGAAGCAGATGAGCTGGAGGCCATGCGCGACATGTTTGGGGAAGACTTCGCCATGCTCGCCGAACTCTACCTGGGCGACAGTCCGAAACGCCTGGCTGCCTTGCAGTCAGCGGCGGCGGCAAGCGACGCCGCACAAGCGGCAAAGATAGTGCATTCACTGGGCGGCAGTTGCGCATCGATTGGCGCGTCCAGTCTGGCGGCCATGTGCCAGGCAATGGAACTGGACTGCCGCAACGGCAACCCGGGCAATCTGGGCGAGCAATTGCAGGCCATCGCGGCTGAGTACGCAAGAATAGAAGCCCGGCTGCGCGCCATGCTGCTGGCATAGGAGGCACGAGCTTGGCGCCCTTCAAAAAACGTGAAAACATCAATGTGGTGGTGGCCGACGACGATGCCACCACACGCGCTGCGCTGCGCCTGCTGTTGCAAGACCATTTCTATACCGTGGTCGGAGAAGCAGCCGATGGCGAACGGGCGGTCGAACTCTGCATGGCCCTGAAGCCGCATGTCGTTTTCCTCGATATCGACATGCCAAAACTGAACGGCAATCAGGCCGCGCAACGGCTGCGCGAGCTGCATCCGGAAATCGGCATCGTAGTCGTCAGCGCATTGTCGACCCTGGACAATGTGCAGCAGGCCCGGCAGTCAGGCGCCAGCGCATTCGTGGTCAAGCCCTTCAACGCCGCCAAACTGATTGGGGCAATCGACAGCTGCCTCAAAGGGAATCATCCCCGTCAATAGCCGGCGCGGCGGTTCACACATCGAAGCGGATGCCCTGTGCCAGCGGCAGGGTGCCGCTGTAATTGATGGTGTTGGTGGCGCGCCGCATGTAAGCCTTCCAGGCATCCGAACCGGATTCGCGACCGCCGCCGGTTTCCTTTTCGCCGCCGAATGCACCGCCGATCTCGGCGCCGCTGGGGCCGACATTGACGTTGGCGATGCCGCAATCGCTGCCGCCGGCGGACATAAAAATTTCCGCTTCCAGCAAGTCGCGGGTGAATATGCTGGAGGACAATCCCTGCGGCACGGCGTTGTGCCATGCCAGCGCCTGTTCCAGGCTGCGGTAGCGCATCAGGTACAGGATCGGGGCGAAGGTCTCGCGCCGCATCACCGGCGTCTGGTCCGGCATTTCCACCAGTGCCGGCCGCACATAATATGCATAGGGACCGGCGTCCGGCGCGATGCGCTCGCCGCCAAGAAGCTGTCCGCCTTCCGCCCTGGCCGCCGCCAGCGCCGCCTGCATCGCCTCGAAGGCGGCGCGGTCGATCAGGGGGCCGACCAGGGTGTGCGGATCCATCGGATGGCCCACCGGCAGCGCCAGATACAGCTTTTTCAGGCGCGCCAGCAGCGCGTCGTACACGTGTTCATGGATGAACAGGCGCCGCAGGCTGGTGCAGCGTTGCCCTGCCGTTCCCACAGCGGAAAACACGATCGCCCGCAATGCCATGTCGAGGTCGGCGCTCGGCGCCACGATCATGGCGTTATTGCCGCCCAGTTCGAGGATGCTGCGCGCCAGGCGCCGCGCGCAGGCTTGCGCGACTTCGCGCCCCATGCGCGTGCTGCCGGTGGCGCTGACCAGCGCCACGCGTGCATCCTCCGCCACCGCCGCACCGCATGCGGCATTGCCCAGCACCAGCTGCGACAGGCCAGCCGGCGCATCGCTGCCGAAGCGCGCGCATGCCCTGGCAAACAATTCCTGCACCGCGATGGCGCACAACGGCGTCTTTTCCGACGGTTTCCACACCACGCTATCGCCGCACACGAAAGCCAGCGCGGCATTCCACGACCACACCGCCACCGGAAAATTGAAAGCCGAAATCACGCCGACCACACCCAGCGGGTGCCAGGCCTCCATCAACCGATGGCCTGGTCGTTCAGACGCGATCGTCAAGCCATACAACTGGCGCGACAAGCCGACCGCGAAATCGCAAATGTCGATCATCTCCTGCACTTCGCCCAGGCCTTCCTGCAGGATCTTTCCGGTTTCCAGCGTGACCAGCTCGCCCAGCGCCGCCTTATGGGCGCGCAGCTCTTCGCCGAACAGGCGCACCAGCTCGCCGCGCCGCGGCGCCGGTACCATGCGCCAGCGTGCCTGTGCCACCTGCGCCTGGCCGATCCTGGCCGCGACCAGTTCCGGGGTATCGCTACGCAGGCGCGTCAGGAGCGCGCCGTCGATCGGACTGCAGCTGGGTAAATCCGCGCCTTCGTAGCGCTTCAATTCAATCCCCAGCCGTGCCAGCAAGGGCGCAATCGTCTCCATCTGCATTCTCCTTGACGGACCCGGGCGCAACGGCCCATACGTCCACTATAGGAGCAAAAACCGTCAAGTAAAAGGCCGGGAAGACTCGTCATGCGGTATGCTTGCGCTGCAAGACATCCGGATCAGAGAAGGACAAGAAAGTAGTCAAGGACGCAAAATGCACGACATCACCGAATCGAAAAAAAACCACCTTTGGCGCAAGCTTGTCTGGCAAACCGATCCAGATCAATCCCCTCTGGGACCGTTCCACCATGCCGAAGTCTATTGTTGCGAAGAGTCCAACGGCTATGCGGTCTGGTATGTGCGGCGCCTGGCAAAGGATGACCGGCGCGGCATGGCCGGGGTGGAAAGCGCGGATTACCTGCTCGATTTTTTCCCGAAAACCCGACGCGACGATGCCATCGAACGCGCCGTCCTGGTCGCCAACAACGCTGTCGACGTCGACCAGCTCATTGCGGCACTGGATGCGCTTGCTGCTGCCGGCAAAAAAGTCTGACCGCCCAGGACAGTCCGAGTCGCCGCTGCCGCCCCAGCTGGCCATATCCTGCGCAACTGGCCATGCTTTTCACGCCGGCCACAATGGCGGCTCATCCATCAATGCGATCTGCTCGCGCAATTCCAGGATCCGGTCTTGCCAGTACCGCTGCGTGTCGAACCACGGGAACGCGCGCTTGAACGCCGGGTCATCCCAGCGTCTGGCCAGCCACGCCGCGTAATGCATCAGGCGCAAGGTGCGCAAGGCCTCGATCAAATGCAATTCCTGCGGATTGAATTCGAAAAAATCCTCGTAACCGGCCAGCAGGTCGGATAATTGGCGCACCCGGTCGGCGCGCTCGCCCGACAACAGCATCCATAAATCCTGGATCGCCGGCCCCATGCGGCTGTCATCGAAATCGACAAAATGCGGACCGGCATCGGTCCACAACACATTGCCGCAATGGCAGTCGCCATGCAGACGGATGCCGGCGACCTCCCCGGCTCGCGCAAAACAGTGGCGCACGCCATCGAGCGCCTGCGCCGCCACGCTGCGATACGCCTCGGTCAATTCCGCCGGGATGAAACCGTGCGCCAGCAGATAATCGCGCGGCTCCTCGCCAAAGCTGGCCACATCCAGTACAGGACGCTCGATGAAGGGGCGGATCGCGCCGACGGCATGGATACGGCCGATGAAGCGTCCCAGCCATTCCAGCGTGGCCGGATCGTCCAGTTCCGGCGCCCGCCCGCCATGGCGAGGAAAGACGGCAAAGCGAAAACCCTGGAACACGTGCAGGGTTTTACCGTCCAGATTCAAGGCCGGCACCACCGGAATTTCGCGTTCGACGAGCTCCTCGACGAAGGCATGCTCTTCCAGGATCGCCGCATCGCTCCAGCGCTGCGGGCGATAGAATTTTGCCACCAGCGGTGGCCCGTCTTCCATGCCGATCTGATAGACCCGGTTTTCATAACTGTTCAAGGCCAGCATGCGGCCATCGCTGCGCAGGCCGATGGCTTCAAGGGCGTCAAGGACCGTATCGGGCGTCAGGCTGGAAAAAGCGGGAGTAGCGAGAATGGCGGCAGGATTCATGTCCGCCATTGTACGGCGCAAATACGTTCTCCCGGCTTTTTCTGCCTTTTCCGGCGCCCGGTGCGATGCCAGATGCCCTGTATCAAAAACCGAATTTCACTTGCAAGCCAACGGTCACTGGCGACTTCTTCATGCGTGGCGGATGAATTGGTTTAACTACATCAAACCTGCGGGTGCCCATGCGAGGAATTAGTTTTTTCATCGGCAAGATTTGCCACGGACAGAAGGCCAGCAAAGTGACATCGCATTTTTCTCATGCAATTCAAGGCAGCGCCCCGGCCAGTAAAATGGTAAGGTGCCATTTTTTCGCACCAGACCCAAAGGCATGTCCATGAATATTGAAGAACCGATTTCCGACAAGGAATTCGACGAACTCGACCAGTTCCTGTTGTCGGACCGTTGCGCCGACGACGGCATGACCATGGATAGCCTGCACGGCTACCTGACTGCCCTGGCGATTGGCCCGCAGCAAGTCTTGCTGCCGGAATGGCTGCCACGGGTCTGGGGTGCTTCGGGCAAGACACCGGAATTCAAGTCGGACAAGGAATGCAGCCGCATCATGAGCCTGATTGCGCGCTTCATGAATGAAGTGGTGATGACATTTGAAGTCGCGCCCAAGGAGTTTGAACCGCTGTTTTGCGAATACGAATGGGAAGGCCGTCAAGTCATTGACGGTGAAGCCTGGGCCTGGGGTTTCCTGGAAGGGGTCGACTTGCGCGCCGATGCCTGGGCGCCGATCTGGGATTCCAATCTTGCTCCGCTGATGCGCTCGATCTACCTGCTGGGCGCTGAAGAAATCGAGGAAGAGGACATGGTGCTGGTGGATGATCCTTTAAAACGTCACAAGCTTGCCATCGAGGTCGAGGCGGCGATTCCGAACATCCACAAATACTGGCTGCCGCACCGCAAGTCGGCAGTCATGACCGTAGAGCGCGCCGAAGCCAAGGTCGGCCGCAATGACGACTGCCCTTGCGGCAGCGGCAAGAAATTCAAGAAGTGCTGCGGCGCGGAACCCCAGCAAGCGTGAAGCCGGAATGGCGCTCGGCGGGCGTGGCCGGGCGCCGGCAGTTTTTACAGCTTGATGAAATGCTCGCGGTAGTACTTGAGTTCTTCAACCGACTCGATAATGTCGGCGAGCGCAGTATGCTTCTGGTGTTTCTTGAAGCCGCTGACCAGTTCCGGCTTCCAGCGCCGGCACAATTCCTTCAGCGTGGAGACGTCAACGTTGCGGTAATGAAAAAATGCTTCCAGCTTTGGCATGCCGCGCACCATGAAGCGGCGATCCTGGCAGATCGAATTGCCGCACATCGGAGATTTTCCGGCCGGCACAAAATGTTTCAGGAAGGCGATAATCGCACTTTCAGCATCGGCTTCGGTAATCGTCGAGGCCTTGACCCGGTCGATCAGGCCGGAACGGCCGTGGGTGCCCTTGTTCCAGGCATCCATGCGGTCCAGCGCCTCATCGGATTGATGAATGGCAAATACCGGCCCTTCAGCCAGCACGTTCAGGTGCGGGTCGGTCACCACCACCGCAACTTCGATGATGCGGTCGGTATCGGGATCGAGGCCGGTCATTTCCATATCGACCCAGACCAGGTTAAATTCGTTCGGACGCGCCGGATTGGCCGGCACCGGGACTTGCAGATCAGTAGGTTGTGACATAATTGTTTTTCCTTGGAAGTCCGATATTTTCTCACAGGCCAAGAATGAATTCTTACGTGTTTTCGCTGTTGTTCATCGCTTTTCTGCTGCTCACCCTGGCGGTGCGCTTCTGGCTAAGCTCGCGCAATATCCGGCACATCCTGGCGCATCGCCAGGATGTGCCGGCCCAATTTTCGGAAAAGATCGCGCTGTCCGCCCATCAAAAAGCCGCAGATTACACCGTCGCCAAGACCAGGCTGGGCATGGTGATGCTTGTCGTCAATACGGCCGTACTGCTCGGGTTTACGCTCTTCGGCGGCCTGCAATGGCTGTCGGTGACGGTCCTCGACCTTACCGGCCCCGGCATGACATATCAAATCGCCTTGCTGGCGGCGTTTGCCGTGATCTCCGGCCTGATCGACCTGCCCTTCAATTATTATTCCCAGTTCCGCCTTGAGGAAAAATTCGGCTTCAACAAGATGACGCCCGCGCTGTTCTTCAGCGACCTGGTCAAGGGCGTGCTGCTGGGCGCCGCCATCGGCCTGCCGCTGGCATGGGTGATCCTGGCCCTGATGGACAAGGCCGGCGACCTCTGGTGGCTGTATGCCTGGCTGGTCTGGAGCGGCTTCCAGCTGTTGATGCTGGTGCTGTACCCGACCGTCATCGCACCGCTCTTCAACAAGTTCACGCCGCTGCAGGACGACAGTCTGCGCGCGCGTATCGAAAATCTCATGCATCGGGTCGGCTTTGCCTCCAAGGGCCTGTTCGTCATGGATGGCTCCAAGCGCAGCGCCCATGGCAATGCCTATTTTTCCGGCTTCGGCACCGCCAAGCGCATCGTCTTTTTCGACACGCTGCTGGCGCGCCTGGCGCCGCAGGAAGTCGAAGCCGTGCTGGCGCACGAACTGGGCCACTTCAAGATGAAGCACATCGTCAAGCGCATCGTCGTCATGTTCGCCCTCTCGCTCGGCTTTCTCGCCCTGCTCGGCTACCTCAAGACGCAGACCTGGTTCTACACCGGCCTGGGTGTCGACCCCATGCTCGGCGCCAGCAACGACGCCATGGCGCTGATCCTGTTCGCGCTGGTGCTGCCAGTATTCACCTTCCTGTTTTCGCCGCTGACCTCGATCAGCTCGCGCAAACACGAATTCGAAGCCGATGCCTTCGCCGCCAAACATACCCATGCTCCCGACCTGGTCAGCGCACTGGTGAAGCTTTACGAAGACAATGCCTCGACCCTGACGCCGGACCCGCTGCACTCGGCTTTCTACGATTCGCATCCGCCGGCGGCGCTGCGCATCGAGCGACTGCTTGGCAGCCAGACCACTTGAGGAAAACCCCTATGATGACGACGACCGCCGACCTGCTGAAGAAAAAATGCCGGCATCAGGATAGTGCCCTGAATGATGCCCAAGTACAGGATTACCTGGCCATCCTGCCAGACTGGCAATTGCAGGAAGGCCGGGTGACACGCACATTCAATTTCAAGAATTATTATGAAACCCTGGCCTTCGTCAACGCCATTGCCTACATGATCCACGCCGAAGACCACCACCCGATACTCAGCGTCGCCTACAACCGCTGCACCGTCAAATACCATACCCATTCGGTCAATGCCGGCAACGGCGGCCTGTCGGAAAACGACTTCATCTGCGCCGCCAAGGTCGATGCCGTGTTCGCCGGTTCGTACGACGGCGCGCATTCCTGATGGCGCACCTGACCGCCACCATCATCGCCGCGCACGGTCGGCATTACCTCGGACAAATCGACGGCGAGCTGCTGCATTGCGTCACGCGCGGCAAGAAAAGTGATGTCGCCGTCGGCGACCGCGTCGACATCAAGCGAACCTCGCCCAACCAGGGCGTAATCGAAGCCATCGCCGAACGCAAGACCCTGCTGTTTCGCTCCGACCAGTACAAGTCGAAACTACTGGCGGCGAATGTCACGCAAATGTTGATCGTGGTCGCCACCGAACCGGGTTTTTCCGACGACCTGGTTTCACGCTCCCTGGTCGCGGCGGAAGCTGCCGGCGTCACGCCGCACATCATCCTGAACAAGACCGACGTGACGGAACTCCTGCCCAAGGTGCGCCAGCGCGTGGCGTTGTACGCGGGGCTGGGTTATCCGGTGCATGAAGTTTCCGTGCGCGCCAACCCGGACGCCGCCCGCGCCCTGCTGGAGCCGCTGCTGGCCGGGCAGAGCTCGATTTTCATCGGCCAGTCGGGCATGGGAAAATCCTCGCTGATCAACCTGCTGGTGCCCGATGCCGAGATCGCCACCCGCGAGATTTCGGCGGCGCTCGATACCGGCAAGCACACCACCACCTTCACCCGTCTGTATGCGATCGACCAGGACACCAGCGTGATCGATTCGCCTGGCTTCCAGGAATTCGGCCTGTATCACCTGAGCGAAGGCATGCTGGAGCGCGCCTTCGTCGAATTCGCGCCGCATCTGGGCAAGTGCAAATTCTATAACTGCCACCACCTGAACGAACCGGCCTGCGCGGTGCTGGAAGCGGTCACTTCCGGCAACATTGCACCGATCCGCCATGACTTGTACCGGCAACTGGTGCACGAGGCGTCACAGACGATCGGATATTGAGTGGTGGCAAGCCAAATGCAGGCAATAAAAATGAAATATTTCCATATTTACAATTACTTATAAGCCCTACCAGCCCCAGGCTGTCATTCCAGCGACAAAACCCATATAATTGAAGCAGTTACATTAACCGGCGGCAGGCGCCACCCTTGCCGCCGTTTCTATTTATGGCAATCAAACACTTTCTGCAGTTTTCCGATTTCACGCTCGACGAGTTCGAGTACGTGATGGGACGGGCGCGCCTCATCAAGCGCAAATTCAAGAATTACGAACCGCATCCCACGCTGGCGGACCGCACCCTCGTGATGGTGTTCGAAAAGAACTCGACCCGTACGCGGCTGTCCTTCGAGGCCGGCATGCACCAGATGGGCGGTGCCGCCATCTATCTGAACACGCGCGACAGCCAGCTTGGCCGCGGCGAGCCCGTCGAGGACGCGGCGCAAGTCATGTCGCGCATGTGTGATGTGATCATGATCCGCACCTTCGGCCAGGAGATCATCGAACGTTTCGCCGCCAATTCGCGCGTACCGGTGATCAATGGCCTGACCAACGAATATCATCCCTGCCAGGTGCTGGCGGATGTCTTCACCTTCATCGAGCATCGCGGCAGCATCGCCGGCAAGACCGTGGCCTGGATCGGCGACGCCAACAACATGCTCTATACCTGGCTGCAGGCGGCGGAAGTCTTCGATTTCCACGTCAACGTATCGACCCCGGCCGGCTATCCGATCGACCCGGCGCTGGCGATTGCCGACAAGTCCCGCTACACCGTGTTCGCCGATCCGGCCGACGCCTGCGCCGGCGCCCACCTCGTCAACACCGATGTCTGGACCAGCATGGGCTTCGAAGAGGAGAACGCCGCGCGCCTGAAAGCCTTCGATGGCTGGATCGTCGATGCCGCCAAGATGGCGCGTGCCAAATCCGATGCGCTGTTCATGCATTGCCTGCCGGCCCACCGCGGCGAGGAAGTTGCGGCGGAAGTGATCGACGGTCCGCAGTCAGTGGTATGGGATGAAGCGGAAAACCGTCTGCACGTGCAAAAGGCATTGCTCGAATACCTGGTCCTGGGCAGGCTCGCCTAGTCACCGTCCAAGTCAGTTAACGCCCGGCACATCATCGTCCCTTCAACTTCATTCACATTTCAAGCAGGCGAATCAGAAATCATGTCGACCATACTCCAGTCCGTCCCCGTCAACCAAAAAGTGGGCATCGCCTTTTCCGGCGGGCTCGACACCAGCGCAGCACTGCACTGGATGCGCCAGAAAGGCGCGATTCCATATGCCTACACCGCGAATCTGGGCCAGCCCGACGAAACCGACTATGAGGCGATCCCGCAAAAGGCCAAGCTGTACGGCGCCGAACTGGCGCGCCTGATCGATTGCCGCGAACAACTGGTCGCAGAAGGCATCGCCGCGCTGCAATGCGGCGCGTTCCACATCTCGACCGCCGGCGTCACCTACTTCAACACGACGCCGCTGGGCCGCGCGGTAACGGGCACCATGCTGGTCAGCGCGATGCACGAAGACCAGGTCGACATCTGGGGCGACGGCAGCACGTTCAAGGGCAACGACATCGAACGCTTCTACCGCTACGGCCTGCTGATGAATCCGGCGCTGCGCATCTACAAGCCCTGGCTGGACGACACCTTCATCCAGGAACTGGGCGGGCGCAAGGAAATGTCGGAGTTCCTGATCAAGTCCGGCTTCGACTACAAGATGTCGGTTGAGAAGGCGTATTCGACCGACTCCAACATGCTGGGCGCAACGCATGAAGCGAAAGACCTCGAGCATCTGAACAGCGGCATGAAGATTGTCGAGCCCATCATGGGCGTGGCGTTCTGGCGCGACGACGTCGAAGTCAAGCGCGAGGAAGTCAGCGTGCGTTTCGAGGAAGGCCGTCCGGTCGCCCTGAACGGTGTGACCTTTGCGAACCCGGTCGACCTGCTGCTGGAAGCGAACCGCATCGGCGGCCGCCATGGTCTCGGCATGAGCGACCAGATCGAAAACCGCATCATCGAAGCCAAGAGCCGCGGCATCTACGAAGCCCCGGGCCTGGCGCTGTTGTTCATCGCCTACGAACGCCTGATCACCGGCATTCACAACGAGGATACGATCGAGCAATACCGCGACAACGGCCGCAAGCTCGGCCGCCTGCTGTACCAGGGCCGCTGGTTCGATCCGCAAGCAATCATGCTGCGTGAAGCATCGCAGCGCTGGGTCGCGGGCGCCATCACCGGCGAAGTCACGCTGGAACTGCGGCGCGGCAACGATTACTCGATCCTGAATACCGAATCGCCCAACCTGAGCTACCAGCCGGAACGCCTGACCATGGAAAAAGGCGAAGGTGCCTTCACGCCGCAAGATCGCATCGGACAATTGACGATGCGCAATCTGGACATCACTGACACGCGCGCCAAGCTTGGCATCTACAGCAAGGCTGGTTTACTCTCTTCTAGCTCGTCAATTGCACTGCCGCGCCTGAACAAAGACAGCGACGAGTAACCCCTCTTTCAACGGAAGACACGACATCATGAGCACACAATTCGACCACGTTTCGGTGATCAAGAAATCGAATATCTTTTTCGATGGCAAATGCGTTTCGCACAACATCATTTTTCCTGACGGCACCAAGAAAACCATCGGCGTGATTTTTCCATCGTCGCTGACGTTTGGCACCGGCGCACCGGAAATTATGGAAATCAATGGCGGCAAATGCCGCGTGCGCCAGAAGGATGGCGAATGGCAAACCTACGAAGCCGGCCAGCGTTTTCAAGTACCGGGCAATTCCAGCTTTGATATCGAAACCCTGGAAACCGTCGACTACGTCTGCCACTTCGGCTGAACCTGACCCGCCGACACAAGGCATTCGTATGCAAAGGGCCGCTTCCATGCGGCCCTTTGCAATTGCGGGTCAGACGAACACTGGCTCCGGCTCGATCCTTACACCGAAGCGGGCCAGCGCATCGTCCTGTATCTTGCGCGCCAGGGTGAGTATGTCCTGGCCGGAAGCCCCGCCCCGATTCACCAGCACCAGAGCCTGTTTTTCATAGACTCCGGCCGCGCCCAGGCTGCCACCTTTCCAGCCGCACTGATCAATCAGCCAGCCAGCGGCCAGCTTGTAGCTGCCATCGGCCTGCGGATAACTGACCAGTTGCGGATAGCGTTCCAGCAAGGCATGGCGCTGCTGCGCCGGTACCACCGGATTCTTGAAGAAGCTGCCGGCATTGCCGATTACGGCCGGATCGGGCAGCTTGCGGGTACGAATGGCCATCACGGCATCGCTGATCTCCACCGCACTCGGGTCGGACAAGCCGCGTGCTGTCACTTCCTGGCTTAACTCGGCATAGCGCAGGTTGGGTTGCCATTGTTTCGGCAACGCAAAGCTGACATCCAGGATCACCGAGCGTTCGCGCAAGGCTTGCTTGAAGATGCTGTCGCGATAGCCGAAGGCGCAAGTCGTCTTGTCCAGGGTCGACACGGCACCACTTTCAAGATCGAGGACGGTGACACTATGAAAGCAATCCTTCAGCTCGGCACCGTAGGCACCGATGTTCTGAATCGGCGCAGCTCCGACGCTGCCCGGAATCAAGGACAGGTTTTCCAGCCCGCCCAAACCTCGCGCCAGGGTCCAGCGCACCAACTGGTGCCAGTTCTCGCCGGCTGCCGCGCGCACGTAGGTCATCTCGGCATCGTCGCCGACGATATCGATGCCCTTCATGCACATGTGAAATACAACGCCAGGGAAGTCGCCGGTCAACAGGATATTGCTGCCGCCCCCCAGCACCAGGCGAGGCAAACCAGCCAATTCCGAAGAAACATTCACCTCCAGCAACATCTTTGCAGAAGTAATTGTTACATATCGTTTCGCAATTGCATTTATACCAAAAGTATTATGGTCGCGCAGGGGATAATCGGATTGAATAATGGGAATAGCCGTCATAGGGGACAAATTATAGTCGCAAGCCGGCGCCATGACAGGGACACTTGCGCTGGCAGCCAATGTCGCAAGCTAACTTGATCTTCACCAATTTTCCAGGATGACAAGCCTCTAGCCACCTGTTGCGGGGTTGGTTAGAATGGCAGCTTATTGAATATGCAATTACTGGCGGCATGTGAAAACTGCCGCCGCTGAATAAGGATTTAAAGTCATGCCCTCTTTTGATGTCGTTTCCGAAGCCAACCTGGTTGAAGTCAAGAACGCCGTAGACCAGGCAAACAAGGAAATCGCGACCCGTTTCGATTTCAAGGGCAGCGATGCGCGTATCGAGCAAAAAGAACGCGACCTGACCGCGTATGCCGATTCGGAATTCCAGTTGAATCAGGTGCGCGACGTCCTGACCGCCAAGCTGGTCAAGCGCAACGTGGATGTGCGCTTCATGGACAATGGCAAGATCGAGAAAATCGGCGGTGACAAGGTCAAGCAGGTCATCAAGATCAAGAATGGCATCGAATCCGACGCTGCCAAGAAGATCGTGCGCCTCATCAAGGATAGCAAGATGAAGGTGCAGGCCAGCATCCAGGGCGAAGCCGTGCGCATCACCGGCGCCAAACGCGACGACTTGCAGGCGGCAATTGCGCAGCTGAAGAAGGACGTCACCGATCTACCGCTGGAATTCAACAATTTCCGCGATTAGCATGCTCGATTTCTGGGAGAGTATCATGCCGCGCTACCGCTTCCCCGCCTCCAGCCCGCCTGCCACCGCAGACGCTGTGCCCCAGGGCGGCGACCAGCCAGCGTCCTGCATGAGCGCCCTGGAAGTGCAATTCCCGCACATCCTGTCGGCCATCCAGGCGCTGTGGGGATTCAAGGAATTGAATACCTACTTCACCAAGCTGACCATCGACGAGCGCGGCGGCCGTGCCGGCTTCCCCCCTGAAGTCTGGGATGAAATCCATACTCTGTTGCGCCTGCATCAGGAAATTCTGCCGGAACCCCTTTTCTCGACTAATAGCTCCCGCCATGCGCTCGATTTCATGCGTAGCAACTAGCCTGCTGGCGGCCGCATTGTATGCGGGCGGCGTCGCTGCCGCCGACATCGACCTGATCGGCGTATTTCCCGGCAAGGCCGTCCTGGTGGTCAACGGCGGCAACCCCAAGACCTATTCGGTAGGCAATACCGTGGCCGGCACTATCAAACTGACGAGCGTTGGCAGCGCCACGGCCACGCTGGAAGAAAACGGCAAGCGGCAAACCCTGCAACTGGGCGAGCATTTCAATCGCACTGCGCCTTCCGGCCCGGCCAGCATCACCCTGCACGCCGACAGCAAGGGCCACTACATGGCGCAAGGCCAAATCAATGGCGGTACCGTGCGCATGCTGGTCGATACCGGCGCCAGCATGATCGCCCTGCCCTCCGGCGACGCCACGCGCCTGGGGATCGATTACAAGAAAGGCCAGCTTGGCTATTCCAGCACCGCCAACGGCGTCAAGCCGGTGTACCGGGTCACGCTGGATACCGTCAGGATCGGCGATATCCAGTTGAACCAGGTCGAGGCCACCGTGCATGAAGGCGGCTTGCCGGTCATTTTGCTCGGCATGTCCTTCCTGAACCGCACCGACATACGCCGCGAAGGCGATCTGCTTACCCTCTCCAGGCGCTATTGATAACAAAATGGGCGCGGAAAACCCGCGCCCATCGCATGCATCATGAATAGCCTGGTGAAATTGGTGAAACTCAGGCTTCTTCCGTATCCCGCAAGCGGCGCTGCTTGACCGCATCGGCCAGGCCTTGCAGCACGCCCAGGCTTTGTTCCCAGTCGATGCAGCCATCGGTGATCGACTGGCCATATACCAGCTCCTTGCCTTCCACCAGATCCTGGCGGCCCGCCACCAGGTTCGATTCCACCATCACGCCGACGATGCGGGTATCGCCGCTGGCGACCTGGCCGGCGATGTCGGCGCACACCGGCACCTGGTTCTCGGGTTTTTTCGAGCTGTTGGCGTGGGAAGCATCGATCATCAGGCGTGCTGCCAGGCCATTCTTGGCGATGCCCTGGCAGGCCTCTTCCACGCTGGCGGCATCAAAGTTGGGTGCCTTGCCGCCACGCAGGATGATATGGCAATCCTCGTTGCCGGCGGTCGAGACGATCGCCGAATGGCCGCCCTTCGTCACCGACAGGAAGTGGTGCGGCTGCGATGCCGCTTTGATCGCATCGACCGCGATCTTGATGTTGCCATCGGTGCCATTCTTGAAGCCCACTGGACAGGACAGGCCGGATGCCAGTTCGCGATGCACCTGCGATTCGGTGGTGCGGGCGCCGATCGCGCCCCAGCTCACCAGGTCGGCGAAATACTGCGGACTGATCACGTCGAGGAATTCGGTGCCGGCCGGCAAGCCCATCTCGTTGATCTTGACCAGCAACTCGCGCGCCATGCGCAAGCCGTCATTGATACGGAAACTGTTATCCATGTAAGGGTCGTTGATCAGGCCTTTCCAGCCGACCGTCGTGCGCGGCTTTTCGAAATACACGCGCATGACGACTTCCAGTTCGCCGGCGAAGCGTTCACGTGCCTTCACCAGCAGGTTGGCGTATTCCAGCGCGGCCTTGGGATCGTGGATCGAGCACGGGCCGATCACCACCATCAGGCGGTCATCCTGGCCATGCAGGATGCGATGCAATGCCGTACGCGCATTGGCGACGACTTCGCCGACCTTGCCCGAGCATGGAAACTCGCGGATAAGATGCGAAGGGGGGGTCAATTCTTTCAATTCTCGGATCCTCAGATCGTCAGTGCGCGGCATCTTTTTCTCCAGTAGGGTTAACAAAAAAACCGCCATCACTGGCGGTTTTTTCAGAAATTCGGTTTAAGCTTTTTACTCGCGCGCTTACCGCTTTTCCACCGCCGTTGGGCTGGAATAGCTAAAGTAAAAATAAAAGTAAAAGCGTGCGGGTTTCATGAATATCACAAAAATATTTCTCTGATAGGGAAATATTGCAGCAAATCGGGCCATTTGGCAAGCACATGTCCCATTTTAACAAAAAATCCCCTGCTTGACGCCCGCGGGGCTGCCTTACGCCGTACCGCCGACCGTCATGCCATCGATACGCATGGTCGGCTGGCCCACGCCCACCGGCACGCTCTGGCCTTCCTTGCCGCACACGCCGATGCCCGGATCCAGGCACATGTCGTTGCCGATCATCGAAACACGATGCAGCACGTCCGGGCCATTGCCGATCAGGGTCGCGCCCTTGACCGGATAGGTGACCTTGCCGTCCTCGATCATGTAGGCTTCGCTGGCGGAAAACACGAACTTGCCATTGGTGATGTCGACCTGGCCGCCGCCGAAGTTGACCGCGTACAGGCCGTTCTTCACCGAGGCGATGATTTCGGCCGGGTCCTTGTCGCCAGCCAGCATGTAGGTATTGGTCATGCGCGGCATCGGCAGGTGCGCAAAAGATTCGCGGCGCGCATTGCCGGTGACCGGCATCTTCATCAGACGCGCATTCAAGGTATCCTGGATATAGCCCTTGAGGATGCCATCCTCGATCAATGTGGTGCACTGGGTCGGGTTGCCTTCGTCATCCATGTTGAGCGAGCCGCGGCGGTCGGCCAGCGTGCCATCATCCACCACGGTCACACCCTTGGCGGCGACACGTTCGCCGATGCGACCGGCGAAGGTACTCGATCCCTTGCGGTTGAAGTCGCCTTCCAGGCCATGACCGACCGCCTCGTGCAGCAGCACACCCGGCCAGCCCGGCCCCAGCACCACGGTCATCGGCCCGGCCGGCGCCGGCCGGGCATCGAGATTGACCAGCGCCGAATCGACTGCCTCGGCCGCGTATTTCTCCAGCAACTCATCAGTGAAGTAATCGTAGCGGTAACGCCCGCCGCCGCCGGATGAACCCATCTCGCGGCGGCCATCCTGTTCGGCGATGACCGTCACCGACAGGCGCACCAGCGGACGAATGTCGGCGCCGATGACGCCGTCGCTGCGCACCACCAGCACCACGTCGTATTCGCCGGCCAGCCCTGCCATGACCTGCACCACGCGCGGGTCGCGCGCGCGGGCGATGCGCTCGACCTTTTCCAGCAGCTTCACTTTCTGCGTGGCGTCCAGCGACACCAGCGGATCGTTCGGCAAGTACAGCTGGCGGCTGCCGCCGAGCTGGATGGATTGCGCCACCTTGATCCTGCCTGTCCCCTGGCGCGCGATGGTGCGCGTGGCGGCAGCAGCCTCATTCAAGGCACGTTCGGAAATTTCGTCGGAATAGGAAAACGCCGTCTTGTCGCCCGATACCGCCCGCACGCCGACACCCTGGTCGATCGAAAAACTGCCGGTCTTGACGATGCCTTCTTCCAGGCTCCAGCCTTCATTCTTGGTGAACTGGAAGTACAGGTCGGCATAATCGACCTTGTGGGTAAACATCGTGCCCAGCGTCGTGAGCAGCTTCGATTCATCCAGCCCGAAAGGCGTGAGCAGGATGTCGCGGGCGGTGGCAAGCGCGGTCAGGTTCGGTTCAAATGGGTTCATGTGCTGGCTGGAGAGATAAAGGTTACCGGAGCGGATGAAACCAGTCCGGCAAAAGGGCATTGTAGAACATCTGGCAAGCCGGCGCTGTGCCGGCGGCCACTCACAACTTGCGGTGCCGCAATGCCGGCAGGTTTTCGCGCACGCGCGCCAGTTCCGCCGCATCGAACGCCCCTGTCACCACGCCTTCGCCCTCCGGCAAGACGGCCTTGACCTCCCCCCACGGGTCGATCAGCATGCTGTGGCCCCAGGTGCGCCGGCCGTTCACATGCTTGCCGCCCTGAGCGGCCGCCAGCACATAGCACTGGTTTTCGATGGCCCGCGCGCGCAACAGGATTTCCCAGTGCGCCCGCCCGGTCGTGTAAGTAAACGCCGCCGGCACCACGATCAACGATACCGGTCCCATGGCGCGGTACAGCTCCGGAAAGCGCAGGTCATAGCAGACCGACAGGCCAATGTCGCCGAAAGGCGCGCAAAACACCGTAACATCCTTGCCGTGCACGATGGTTTGCGACTCGTCGTAGGATTCCTCGCCTTTGGTGAAACTGAACAAATGGATCTTGTCGTAGCGCGACACCATGGCGCCATCCGGGCCATACACCAGCGTGGCATTCATTACCTTGCCGGCTTCCGGCGCCACCAGCGGCAAGGTGCCACCGATCAGCCAGAGCTTGTGCTCGCGGGCGAGATCCGACATGAAGCGCTGGATCGGTCCGCCATCGAGGGCTTCGGCCAGGCCGAGCTTGTCCGTGTCCTGCATGCCCATGACCGGCCAGTATTCCGGCAGCAAGACCAGCTGCGCGCCCTGCCCGGCCGCTTCGGCGACCAGGCGGCGCGCAGCCGCGAAATTTTCTTCCACATCAGGCGTGGAAACCATTTGCACTGCGGCGACTTTGATTGGCATATTTTTTTGCATGGGATTGGTCATGGCATTAATTCACCGTTTCGCTATTGGCCCTGGCCCCGGCAGCACCGCTTTGGCCGGCGGCAGCGTCGCTTTTCCGGCCGAGTTTGGTGACCACCGGGTCTTTCCAGGGGCCGGTGATCTGGTATTCAAAGGTAAAGGCTTTCATCAAGGGATCGCGCAAGAACAGTTGCGCCAGGAAGGTACCCAGGCCGATCACCGGATTGACTGCCAAACCATACACGAGCGAGGCAGCGCCCGCATTGATGTCGGGGATGATCGCCACATGCAGGTTGGTGGTTTCCTTGGCAATATCCGCCGTGCCGCCCATGAGCACGGTGGCGCTCACGCCGCGCATCTTGAAATTGTCAGTTGTTGCCACGCCGTGTGCGATTGCCGCCGAACCGACGATACCATCGAAGGCAAAGCCCTCCGAAAACACATCGCGGAAATCCAGCGCCAGGCGGCGCGGCAGGGATTGCAGACTCAACACGCCCAGCAACTTGGCGGCGCTGGGGTCGACCTTAAGGAATTGCCCGGCACCGACATCCAGGCTCAGTTGGCCATCCAGCGAGGGAATATCCAGCGCAAAAGGCAAGCCCTTCCAGCGCAATTCGCCTTGCATTTTCCCCTTGCCGCCCCGCAGGACATTACTGAACCCGAAACGGTCCAGCAATTTGCCGGCATCGACAATATCCAGCGTGTAATCCAGGCTCGACTGACTGACACCATCGCGGCTGAGCCATTTTCCCTTGGCCTGCAATTCGCCGTCCGGATTGGCAATCGCCAGCTTGTTGATGCGCCATTCGCGCATGCCGCCCGACGGACGCATGTTGTTGGCCTGCAGTTCCAGCTGGCCAAAGCGCTTGCCGAACAGTTCGAAATTTTCCGCAGTGATGTCCAGCGCAGGGATCGACGAAGTTTCCTGCTTCCCTTCCAATAGTTCCGACACATCCGAGGCGGCCGACTTCGGCACCACCAGCGACGCCAGGCGCGCCGTCACCTTGCCCAGTCCCCTGCCCGATGGCGACTCATGCCAGGTGACGTAGCCGGATGCCTGATCGGAATCGATATTGGCTTGCCATGCACCCGGCAGATGCGAAGCGCCCACCACCACGTTGTCGAGCTTCTTGCCAGCGACGATCAGCTCGGTGGCGCGCGCCGCCAGTACTTCCGGCTCGAGATACGGCGACAGGTCGAGGGTCGCTGCAGCGCTTGCGCCGTTGCCGGCTACGCCTGCCGGCAACGGCGCCTTGCCGCCATCCAGAATACTCGACACCAGCTGGCTCCATGCGTCGATATTCAACGACGGCAAGCTGACATTGACGATCACGCCGCTATCTGGCTGCGGTGCCGGCACATTGATGCCGATGCCTCCCCGCAAGACCCGCCAGGACGCATGGTTGGCGCGCGGCTTTTCGCGTTCATACCAGGCCGCGATGGCGGTGCCGGCAGATAGCCTGATTTCGTCACGCAAGCTGTCCGCAGTGGCATCCCCCTTGCTGGTCAATTCCAGCTTGAAGGGCAGCGTGTCGCGGGCCGCCTTTTTCAAGGGCACGGGCAGATCCAGGCCAATGCCTTGCAGGCTCGACTCGACCGTGACGTCAGTCTGCCCGCCGGCTTTGACGCGGATCTGGGCCGCATAACGCGTGCCGCCGCTGATGCGCTGGCCGATGCGCTGCATGGCCGGCGCGGCATAGGCCTTGCGCAGGCCGTCGGCGGTCAGGTTGCCAGCAGACTTGATCACGATGCTGCCGTCGCGCAGGGTACTGCCGGTGATGGTCGTTGCACCGCCCAGAAAACCCGCCTTGATGGATGGCAGGCTAAGGCCCCGCTCGGAAAACTCGAGTTTGCCGCTGGTGGCCGACAAGGTCGGCAAGCCATTGAACAGGCCGATATCATTGCCAAGGAATTGCAAGGCCCCCTGCACTGTCGCTTTTTCGACGTCGTTCAGCGGCAATTGCAGCTTCAGCGCCAGTTTCGCCTTGCCGCTGGCCTTGCTGTCTTCGGTAAAGTGGCCGATCCATTCCGCCACCGGACTGGTGTTCACATAAGCGATGAAATCCTGTAATGCCGCCTCTGCCTGGCCATCGATATCGAGCAGCGGGTGATCGGACAGGAGATCCGGAATCACCGCCTTGACGTTGCTTACCGTAGCCCCGCCAGTCTTGCCGCTATTTGCATTGATTTCCAGGCGCGCGCGGTTGAAGGCGATCGTGCCCTGAATGTCGTGCAGAAGCGGCCAGAGCGGCGTCTTGCCATCCGCCGCGAATACGCCTGGCGTGTAATTCAGGCGGCCATCGGCGATCCTGCCACTCAAGGTAAATTCGCCTGCCGGTTTGACGCCGGGCCGCTCGGCCCGAAAGGGGAAATCGGCCAGATTGCCCTTGATCCTGAGCGCAAGATTGTGCGCCTTGCCGCTTTCGAGGCCGCCCGCCAGCCAGGCGCGGGTTTCCGGCGGCGTTTGCAGCGGCAGGTAGCGCCCCACCTTGGCAAGATCCAGTTCAGCGATCTTGCCGGACAGGTCGATCTGGCCAAGCGGTGCGCCCTGCCGGGCCTGCAAGGGCATCAGATGCCGCCCCGACAGGGAGGCCACGAGGCCATCCTGGACAAAGTCCATACGGTCTATTTCCAGCAGTAATTGCTCGTCCTTCTGGAAGGTCCAGCTGGCTTGCATGTCGAGTTTTTCGAACGCCATGACCGGCTCGCTGAAATAGCCTGGCAGATTCAGTTCAAGCCCATTCGACAGCACCTGAAAGCTGCCGCCCTTGTCGCTGGCATCGACCGCGCCGCTCAGGTTCGCAAAACCGGGAATCGCCGGCAAGGCTGCCTGGGCCGGCTGGGTGGCAGTCTTCGGGCGCGCCGGACGCGGCGCCTGGGGCTGCATGCTCAAGCCGGCAAAATGCCCCTTGACGCGATACGCTGCCAGCGCGGGATAGCTGCCTTGCCATTGCACGGAAAAATCCTTGAGTTGTCCGCGCGGCAGAAAGTCGGCCAGCATCTCGCGCTGGCCGGCGGGCAGCGGCAATTTTTCTGCAAAATTGGCAACGGTATGCAAATCGAGCAATTTGGCCGTCACCTCGAATTTTTCCGGCTGCCCATTCCGGGCAGGAGTATAGCGTTCGGACAAGGTGGTGCTCGGAAATACCAGCCCTTCCCGAGTCCTGAACGAGAAATTGGCCAGTGCGATCGCATGGCCATGGGCACCGAAAGTCGGCGTGCCGTCCTGACGCTGCGGGTCGATTTCTTCGCTGACCGAAATGCGGCCATCGACCTGCGCCAGATCCAGCGGCTGCAAATCGTGGCGCAAGCGGGTGTGGACATTGGCCAGGGACAGGTCGGCACTGAAATCGGCAACCCTGGCCTGGTCGAAAGCGAGCCAGGCGCGCACCGAGCCGCGCCCCTGTGTCAGCTCGACTGGATAATTCACGTAGGCTTTCCATACTGTCAAGTCGGTTTCGCGCACGTCCACATACAAGTCGCCGGTCCAGCGCCTGACGTCGGAAATCCGTTTGGCAAAGTGCGGATGCTGAAAGTCGGCGCGCACATCCAGCGGCTGCGCGTATGCCGGGGGTGGTGTCGCCCTGAGCGCGAAGCGATGGCGCCGCCAATGGTTGCGCATGACAAAATCGACCCCTTGCAATGCCAGTTCCGGGGCGCCGCGCTTTTCATCCAGCCAGCTCAGGCGCCCGCCGCGAATCACAATCTCCTCCTGCGCCAGCACCCAGTCCATGCCCTTGCCATCGCCTTCCTGATTCAGATCCACCAGGATGCCGCCAACGTGGAGCAGACCGTCACTGTCGCGCCGGATGGCCAAGTCAGGCTGGTCGATTTCCAGCCGCTGCAGCCGCAGGTCGGCGACCAGCACCGAAGACCAGGCGAGGGTTGCCGACACCCTCGGCAATACCAGGGCCGGCTGGCCGGCGGGGTCGCGCACCACCACGTCGGTCATGCTCAGGTGCGGGCGCAGGCCGCGCCACGAAGCTTGCAGACTGCCCGCCGCAACTTGTCGCCCCAGCGCACGGCTGGCCATTTGCTCAATGGCCGGCTTGTAGACGTCGATATTCGGCAAGACTGCGTAGCGCAGCACCAGGATCAGTGCGGCAAACAGGAAATAGGCCAGGACCAGCAGCTTGAACAGCCCCCCCAGAATGTGGTGGCTGGCGATATTGGCGTAGCGCCACGCATGCCGCGCCGTCGCCCAGAATGCACCAAGGTGCCGGCGTATCGGGGAAGGAAAATATTGGTCTCTTGGCATCAATCGGCGCGCTTCGTCCCTGCCTCGCGGGGGTTTTGACCTTGGGAAATCGCAATTGGCAACGGCCTCAGCACTGTCGCACCAAACCCGGCGTACAATAAAGTAATAAAAATCATGCCTTATCCGCAATCATACCCATAGCCCCTAGTCTTGCTCGCCAGAAAGCCGGCATGGCCACGCTCACTGCAATTTACCTATGACAATTCATTCTTTGACTGGTGCCATTTCCTCGCGGTTTTATTCGCGCTGGCTGGCGGCCGATCCGGCACGCCCGGCAATGGCGGCAAGCCTTGCCGGATTATCGCTTGGCCCGGAGATTTTTGCCAAAGTTTTACAAAATGAAATGGCGGCCGGCATGCCCTTGCCGCGCGCCATGCGGCGCCTGCGCAACCTCGTCGTTGCCGTCCTGATCGAGCGTGACCTCACCGGCCGCGCCGACATGAACGAAGTGGTGACCACCATCAGCGAATTGGCCGAGTTCGTGCTGCGCACCCATGTCGCAGCGCTGAGCACGGAACTGATCGCGCGTCACGGCACGCCCATCGGCGACGAATCCGGCAGGCGCCAGGAGCTGATCGTGCTTGGTATGGGCAAGCTGGGCGGGCGGGAATTGAATGTTTCATCCGACATCGACCTCATCTTCGTCTATCCGGAAGACGGCGAAACCCGCACAGACAGCGCCGACCAGCGATCCCTGTCCAATCATGAATTTTTCACGCGCCTTGGCAAGCGCCTGATCAAGGACATCGGCGACATCACCGAGGACGGTTTCACCTTCCGCGTCGACATGGCCTTGCGGCCGAACGGCGCCTCGGGGCCGCTGGCAGCCAGCTTCGGCATGGTCGAGGAATATCTGATCGTGCAAGGGCGCGAATGGGAGCGCTACGCCTGGGTCAAGGCGCGCGCGCTGACCGGCCAGGCCGAGGATATCAGCGCACTCGAAGCCATCGTCAAGCCCTTCGTCTTCCGGCGCTACCTGGATTTCGGCGCGATCGAGGCGATGCGCGGCATGCATGCGCAAATCCGCGCCGAGGTCGTACGCCAGGAAACCCGGCACCCGGAGCGCAGCCACAACGTCAAGCTGGGACGCGGCGGCATCCGCGAAATCGAATTCCTTTCGCAAGTATTCCAGCTGATCCGCGGCGGCCGCGATGCCGAACTGCGCGACCGCTCCACCCGCACCACCTTGCGCACCCTGGCAGCCAAGCAATTGCTGGGCGCCGAGGAGGTTGAGCAGTTGCTCGCGGCATACACCTTCCTGCGCAATCTGGAACACCGCCTGCAGTACCTGGAAGATGGCCAGACCCATACCCTGCCGGCCAATGAAGCAGACCGCCTGACCATCGCCAACATGATGGGCTTTGCCGATACGCCGGCGCTGCTGACGGCGCTGGACGCCTGGCGCCGCTTCGTGGCCGCACGGTTCGACGCGATTTTCGCCGACAAGAGCGGCCAGGACAGCGACGAGGACGGCAGCCAGGTGGATATCCAGGCCGCGCTGGCGCATGGCGACGACCCCGACGCCTTGCAAGCGTCGCTGGCGGCGCTGGGATTCGTCGACCCGTCCGCGGCAGCCCAGCGCCTGCTGGCGACCTGGCAGTCGGCGCGCCTGCAATCGCTGCCGGCGACCAGCCGCAACCGCGTCATCGCCCTGATCAATTCCGCCCTGCCCCTGATTGCCGCCTGCCGCGACACGCAAACTGTCACCCTCAACCGCCTGCTCGACTTCTTCGAGGCGATCGTGCGGCGCGCCGCCTATCTGGCGCTCCTGATCGAGTACCCGCACGCGCTCAAAAGGGTGATTCGCATGATGCACTCGAGTAACTGGGCGGCCCAATACCTGACGCGTCATCCGATCCTGCTGGATGAATTGCTTGACGACCGCACCCTGAAAGCCGCGCCGGACTGGTCTGCCTTCAGCGCCGAACTGCAGCGCCAGATGGATGCGGCGGCCGGCGATACCGAGCGGCAGATGGATATCCTGCGCGAGATGCATCACGCGCAATTGATGCGTCTGCTGGCGCAAGACCTCGAAGGCGATCTGAGCGTCGAAAGGCTGGCCGACCATCTTTCCACGCTGGCCGATATCCTGGTGGGCGCCACCGTGCAGGCAGCCTGGCAAACCATCGCCAGCCGCCACCGCGAAACGCCGCAATTCACGGTGATCGCCTATGGCAAGCTGGGCGGCAAGGAACTCGGCTACGCTTCCGACCTCGACGTCATTTTCCTCTACGACGACGACGACCAGGAAGCGCCGGCCCACTACGCCAAACTGGCGCAGCGCTTCATCACCTGGATGACCAGCCACACTGCCGCCGGCATCCTGTTCGACGTCGATGTCGCCCTGCGCCCGGACGGCGCCAGTGGCCTATTGGTCACGAGCGTCGCTTCTTTTGAAAAATACCAGGCGGAATCGGCCTGGATCTGGGAACACCAGGCGCTGACACGCGCCCGCTTCTGCGCCGGCGACGCCGCCATCGGCGCGCGCTTCGAGGCGATCCGCGAAACGGTATTGCGCCAGCCGCGCGACGACAAGGCGCTCCGGCAGGAAGTCATGTCGATGCGGCAGCGGATGCACGCCGGCCATCCGAATGCCAGCACCTTGTTCGACCTGAAGCATGACGACGGCGGCATGATCGATATCGAATTCATGGTGCAGTACCTGATCCTGCGCTACGCCGCACAGCATCCGGAACTGGTTGCCGATATCGGCAACATCGCCTTGCTGAAACTGTGCGGCAAGCTCGGCCTGATCGATGCCGCGCTGGCCGAGCAGGTGGCCAACGCCTATCGCAGCTACCGCAAGCTGCAGCACCAGATCCGGCTGCAGGGCGAAGACAAGACGCGCGTGGAAGTGGCACGCGTGGAGGAGGACGCGGCAGCAGTCAGGCAGCTCTGGACACGCATATTCGGCTGAACCGGACTGCGCACCACCATAAAAAACGCCCCGGCCAGCGGGGCGTTTTTCATCTTGATACAACCAGAATTACTTGGCCGACATCAGTGCAACGGTGGTATCCAGCATGCGGTTGGAGAAGCCCCACTCGTTGTCGTACCAGGAAGTGACTTTCACCAGGCGGCCCGACACCTTGGTCAGTGTCGCGTCGAAATTGCTCGAAGCCGGGTTGTGATTGAAGTCGACCGACACCAGTTGCTCGGTTTGATAGGTCAGGATGCCTTTCAGCGCGCCTTCGGAAGCTTCCTTCATGATGGCGTTGACTTCGTCCACGGTGGTGTCGCGCTTGGCGATAAAGGACAGGTCGACGATCGAGACATTGATGGTCGGCACGCGGATCGCGAAACCGTCCAGCTTGCCGTTCAATTCCGGCAGCACCAGGCCGACAGCGGCGGCGGCGCCGGTCTTGGTCGGGATCATCGACTGGGTGGCGGAACGGGCGCGGCGCAGGTCTTCGTGCATCACATCGGTCAGCACCTGGTCATTGGTGTAGGCATGCACGGTAGTCATCAGGCCGGTTTCCAGGCCGATCTTCTCGTTCAGCGGCTGGACCAGCGGAGCCAGGCAGTTGGTGGTGCAGGAAGCGTTCGAGATGACGGTGTCAGTCGCCTTCAGGACGTTCTGATTGACGCCGAAGACGATGGTGGCGTCAACATCCTTGCCGCCCGGAGCGGAAATGATGACTTTCTTGGCGCCGCCCTTCAGGTGGGCCGAAGCCTTTTCCTTGGTGGTGAAAAAGCCGGTGCACTCCAGCACCACGTCAACATTCAGCTCGCCCCATGGGAGGTCGGCGGGATTGCGCTGCGCGAACACGCGGATCTTGTCGCCATTGACGATCATGTAATCGCCGTCGACTTCGACGGTGCCGGGAAATTTGCCATGCGCCGTATCGTAGCGGGTCAGGTGGGCATTCGACTGGGCATTGCCGAGGTCGTTGATGGCGACGATCTGGATATCGTTCTTTTTACCGCCTTCGTAGTGAGCGCGAAGGACGTTGCGGCCGATACGGCCATAGCCGTTGATTGCGACACGAATGGTCATGGTTTTCTCCTGGACTTGGTTGAGCTGAAAATCGAATTTGACGCTAATTTGTCTCTAATTTGTTGGGGACAGAGTACCGCTCTACCTTAATCGGTTGGGGACAGAGTACCGCTTCACTTAACTCTGTCCCCAATTGCAAGGATGCTGTCCCGCAATTTGCTTACTTCGCGGCCACCAGCTTCACGGCAGCGACGACCTTCTCGGTGGTAAAGCCGAAGTGCTTGAACAGCACGCCTGCCGGTGCCGATTCGCCGAAGGTATCGATGCCGATCACGGCGCCTTCCAGGCCGACATACTTGTACCAGAAGCCGGTCACCCCGGCTTCGACCGCCACGCGCGGCACGCCGGAAGTCAGTACGCTGGCCTTGTAGGCAGCATCCTGGCGATCGAACACATCGGTCGAGGGCATCGACACCACGCGCACCGGCACGCCCGCCTGCGCCAGTTCGTCGGCGGCCTTCACCGCCAGTTCGATTTCGGAGCCGGTGGCGATCAGGATCGCCTTGGCGTTCGGCGCATCCTTCAGCACATAGCCGCCGCGCCGGATGTTGGCGACCTGGGCGGCATCGCGCTCCTGGTACGGCAGGTTCTGGCGCGAGAAAATCAGGGTGCTCGGACCATCCTTGCGCTCGACTGCGCTGGCCCAGGCCACCGCCGACTCGACCGTGTCGCACGGACGCCAGTTGTCGAGGCCAGGAATCAGGCGCAGGCTGGAAACATGCTCGACCGACTGGTGGGTCGGGCCGTCTTCGCCGAGGCCGATCGAATCATGGGTGAACACGAAAATCGAGCGGATCTTCATCAGTGCCGCCATGCGCAGGGCATTGCGGCTGTAATCCGAGAATGTCAGGAAGGTTGCGCCGAAGGGGATATAGCCACCATGCAGGGCGACGCCGTTCATCACCGCGCTCATGCCGAATTCGCGCACACCGTAGTTGATGTGGTTGCCGGCCTGGTCGGCGCGTACTGCGACGCACTCCTTCCAGTTGGTCAGGTTGGAGCCGGTCAGGTCGGCCGAACCACCGAGGAATTCCGGCAGTACCGGCGCCAGTGCCTGGATGGCGTTCTGGCTGGCCTTGCGGGTGGCGATGGTTTCCTTCTTTTCCAGACAGGCGGCGATATAGCTGTCCACGGTTTGCTGGAAGTTGCCGGGTAATTCACCGTTCAGGCGGCGCACCAGTTCGGCAGCCTGCTGCGGATAACGCTCGCCGTAGGCCTTGAACAAAGTATTCCATTCGCCTTCGCGGGCCGCGCCGGCCGCCTTGGCATCCCAGACGGCATACACATCGGCGGGGATTTCAAAAGGGGCATGCGGCCAGTCGAGCGCTGTGCGGGTGGCGGCGATTTCCTTGTCGCCGAGCGCCGCGCCATGCACCTTGTCGGTGCCCTGCATGTTGGGGGCACCCTTGCCGATCACGGTCTTGCAGCAGATCAGGGTCGGTTTGTCAGAGCCGCGCGCCTGCGCGATGGCGGCATCGACCGCCGCCACGTCATGGCCATCGACCGCAGGAATCACGTTCCAGCCGTAGGCTTCGAAACGTTGCGGAGTATCGTCCTGGAACCAGCCGCTGACATGGCCGTCGATCGAAATGCCGTTATCGTCGTACAGCACGACCAGCTTGGACAGGCGCAAGGTGCCGGCCAGCGAGCACACTTCGTGCGAGATGCCTTCCATCAGGCAGCCGTCGCCGACGAACACATAGGTGTGGTGGTCCACGACGTTGAAGCCGGGCTGGTTGAATTCGGCCGCCAGCAGTTTTTCCGCCAGCGCCATGCCGACTGCGTTGCTGATGCCCTGGCCGAGCGGGCCGGTGGTGGTTTCGATGCCTGGCGTGATGTCCACTTCCGGATGACCCGGGGTCTTGGAATGCAACTGGCGGAACTTGCCGATTTCTTCCATCGACAAGTCGTAGCCGGCCAGGTGCAACAGGGCGTAGTGCAACATCGAGCCATGACCGTTCGACAGGACAAAACGGTCGCGGTTGCTCCAGCCCGGGTTGGCCGGGTTATGGCGATAGTGTTTCGACCACAGCGCCACGGCAATTTCTGCCATCCCCATCGGCATGCCGGGATGCCCGGAATTGGCTTTTTGAACAGCATCCATTGCCAATGCACGAATTGCATTGGCCATCTTCGAGGTCGGGAGCGAGGCAGTCATGTGAATGAGGGAACTTTACCAAATTAGAAAGGAAATGCTGTTGCAGGCGCGCTGTTGCAGACGATGAATCAGCGTGCGCCGGAGCAAAGCCGGTTATTTTACCAGAGCCGGCCACCCGTCAAGCATTTTGGGATACGATCCAGACCTTTGATAATAAAAGCGTATTGACCGGATACTGCAGCCATGCCGCGATTTTTCTGTTCCCACGCCCTGGCAATCGGCCAGATGATTTCCTTGCCGGAGGCGGTCGCCCGTCATGTCCAGGTCCTGCGCCTGGCGCCGGGCGACACGCTCACCCTGTTCAATGGCGAGGGCGGCGAATACGCCGCCACCCTGGCAAGTATCGACAAGCGGGGGGCAACGGCGGAAATCAAGGCATTTTCCCGGCGCGAAGCGGAGCTGGCACATGCCATCATCCTGGCCCAGGCTTTGCCGGAAGCCGCCAAGATGGACTGGATCATCGAAAAAGCGGTAGAGCTGGGCGCTGCAGGCGTGCAACCGCTGGCTGCGCAGCGCTGCGTGGTGCGCCTGGCAGCCGAGCGGGCGCAAAAAAAATTGCAACACTGGCAAGGCGTGGCGGTATCGGCAGCCGAGCAATGCGGCCGCAACCGCGTGCCGCAAATCGCCGACATTGCCAATTACCCATCCTGGATCGCCCGGCAAGATATACACCGCCGCATCCTGCTGACGCCGCGCGCCGAAATGTCGCTGACCGCCTGGGCGCGTCATCACCCGCCCCAGGCCCTTACCTTGATCATCGGCCCGGAAGGCGGCTTGTCAGGGGAGGAAGAAGATACAGCAATGCAACATGGCGCCCTCGCCTTGTCCATCGGCTCACGCATCTTGCGCACGGAAACCGCCGGCATGGCAGCATTGGCGGCGCTGAATGCCCTTTGGGGGGAGATGTAGCGCTGTAGCAGAGCTGTAAAGCCGCCCCGCCGCAGCGCAATCCGGTTTTCCCGTCAGGAACCCCCGGAAAAGATTTATAATTCAAGGTTTTGCGGCATTTTCAATTTTTGTCTTGATGAGAGTATTTCGCGGACTTCCCAATGCTGCCTCTCGCGCGCCCTGCGCGCTGACGATCGGCAACTTCGACGGCGTGCATCGTGGCCACCAGGCGCTGCTGGCGCATTTGCGCGCGGCCGCCGATCGGCTCGGGCTGGAAGCCGCAGTCATGACGTTCGAGCCGCACCCGCGCGAATTTTTCGCGCAAGTAAGCAAAGGTGCAGTGCAGGCACCGGCGCGCATTGCCAGCCTGCGCGACAAATTGCTGTCACTGTCCGGCAATAGCGTCGACCGCGTCATCGTCGAACACTTCAACGCCCATTTCGCCGCGCTGTCGCCAGAGGATTTTGTCGAAAAGATCCTGGTGCAAGGCTTGCATGTGAAATGGCTGATGGTCGGCGAGGACTTCTGCTTTGGCGCCAGGCGGGCCGGCAATCTCGACTACCTGGTCGATGCCGGCCGGCGCCATGGCTTCCATGTCGAATCGCTCTCGAACGTGATGGACGGCGACCAGCGGATTTCCTCTTCCGCTATCCGCGCAGCCCTGGCGGCAGGAGATTTTGGCGGGGCGGCACAAATGCTGGGGCATCCCTATACGATTTCCGGGCATGTCATCCATGGCCAGAAGCTTGGCCGCGACCTCGGTTTTCCGACCCTGAACCTGCGCGTCGCCCACAAAAACCCCGCGTTGTCCGGCATTTTCGTGGTACTGGTACATGGACTTGCAGAACAGCCGCTGCCCGCGGTGGCCAGCCTGGGCGTGCGCCCCACGGTGGATGACAGCGGCCGGGTGCTGCTGGAAACCCATGTGCTGGACTATGCCGGCAACTGCTATGGCAAGGTCGTGCGGGTTGAATTCCTGAAGAAATTGCGCGACGAAGAAAAATACGCCGATTTGCCGACCCTGACGGCGGCAATCTTGCGCGATGCCGAGCAGGCGCGCGACCATTTCCGCGAGACCGGGATGATGGCCGTATCGGCCACCGACCGAATTTGACGCTCGCCCGCGCACTCCCCCGGCGGCCCCGGGCGCAAGCCTGGCGCCATGCAAAGTATTCCGAATTTCAGTGAAAAGACAATATGTCCGACAATAAACCGAACAAGCCGGCCGCCAAGCCGCAAAGCAAATACCCGGTCAACATGACCGAAACGCCCTTCCCCATGCGCGGCGACCTCGCCAAGCGCGAGCCGCAATGGGTCAAGCAATGGCAGGACAAGAAAATCTACGAACGCATCCGCAAGGCGGCCAAGGGCCGCCCGATGTTCGTACTGCATGACGGCCCGCCATTCGCCAATGGCGACATCCACATGGGCCATGCGATGAACAAGATCCTGAAGGACATGATCATCAAGGCGCGTACCCTGGGCGGTTTCGATGCACCCTACGTGCCGGGCTGGGATTGCCACGGCATGCCGATCGAAATCCATATCGAGAAACAATACGGCAAGGGCTTGCCCGTCACCGAAGTGCTGGCCAAGTCGCGCGCCTATGCGAGCGAGCAGATCGAGCGGCAGAAAGCCGGCTTCATCCGCCTGGGCGTTCTCGGCGAATGGGATCGCCCTTACAAGACTATGGATTTCGGCAACGAAGCCGATGAACTGCGTACGCTCGGCAAGCTGATGCAAAAGGGCTATGTCTACCGCGGCCTGAAACCGGTCAACTGGTGCTTCGACTGCGGCTCCTCGCTGGCCGAAGCGGAAGTCGAATACCAGGACAAACGCGATCCGGCGATCGACGTCGGCTTCCCGTTCGCGGAACCGGACAAGCTCGCCCACGCCTTCGGCCTCGACAAGCTGCCGACCAAGGATGGGGCTGAAATGCGAGGTTACGCCATCATCTGGACCACCACCCCGTGGACCATCCCGGCCAACCAGGCACTGAACGTGCATCCCGACCATCGTTATGCGCTGGTGCAGACCGAACGCAATGGCGAAACGATTTTGCTATTGCTGGCAGTAGAGCTGGTTGCTGCCTGCCTGCAGCGTTACGGACTGGAAGGCAAGATCATTGCGACCGCGCCGGGTGAAGCGCTCTCCATGATCAATTTCAAGCATCCCTTTCATGATGCCGATCCCGGCTACCAGCGCTTGTCACCAATTTATGTAAGTGACTACGTAACCCTGGACACTGGCACCGGCATCGTTCACTCCGCTCCTGCCTATGGCGTGGATGACTTCATCTCGTGCAAGACGCATGGCATGAAGGATGACGAGATTCTCAAACCCGTCATGGGCGACGGCAAGTATGCCTCCTGGCTGCCTTTCTTCGCCGGCATGACGATCTGGGAAGCATCGAAACCAATTTGCGCCAAACTGGAAGAAGTCGGCTCGCTGTTCAAGCTGGTCATGTTCGACCACAGCTACATGCATTGCTGGCGCCACAAGTCACCCATCATTTACCGCGCCACCTCGCAATGGTTCGCCGGCATGGATATCCAGCCGAATGACAGCAACGACAGCTTGCGTGAAACGGCGCTGGCCGGCGTCGAGGCAACATCGTTCTATCCGGCATGGGGCAAGGCGCGCCTGCACGGCATGATCGCCAACCGTCCCGACTGGACCTTGTCGCGCCAGCGGCAATGGGGCGTGCCAATGGCTTTCTTCGTGCACAAGGAAACCGGCGAACTGCATCCGCGCACGCCTGAACTGCTGGAAGAAGTCGCCAAGCGCATCGAGCAAGGCGGCATCGAAGCCTGGCAAGCAATCGATCCGAAAGAACTGCTGGGTGACGACGCCAATAATTACGTCAAGAACAGGGACACGCTCGATGTCTGGTTCGACTCGGGCTCGACCCATCAGACCGTGCTGCGCGGTTCGCATGCCGTGCAATCACACTTCCCGGCCGATCTTTATCTGGAAGGTTCCGACCAGCATCGCGGCTGGTTCCATTCTTCCTTGCTGACCTCGTCCATGCTCAACGGCCGCGCGCCGTACAAGGCCTTGCTGACGCACGGCATGGTGGTCGATGGCGAAGGCAAGAAAATGTCCAAGTCGGTCGGCAATGTGGTGTCGCCGCAAAAGGTATTCGATACGCTCGGCGCCGACATCCTGCGCCTGTGGGTGGCGTCCGGCGATTATTCGGGCGAATTGACCATCTCGGATGAAATTCTGAAGCGCGTCACCGAAGCCTACCGCCGTATCCGTAACACCCTGCGCTTCCTGCTGGCCAATACCTCCGACTTCGATCCGGCGAAAGACGCCGTGCCGACTGCCGACCTGCTGGAAATCGACCGCTATGCGATCGCCCGCATGGCGCAGCTGCAGGCCGAAATCACGCAGCACTACGACGCCTATGAATTCCACCCCGTGGTCGCCAAGCTGCAGATGTACTGCTCGGAAGATCTCGGCGGTTTCTACCTCGACATCCTGAAGGATCGCCTGTACACCGCCGGCACCACTTCAGCGGCAAGGCGCTCGGCGCAGACCGCGATCTGGCACATCAGCCAGGCATTGCTGCGGGTGATGGCACCGATCCTGTCGTTCACCGTCGAGGAAGCCTGGCCGATCCTTGCCGGCGAGGCAGCCTATACCGCCAGCGACGAAACCATCTTCACGCAAACCTGGCACGTGCTGCCGGAAGTCGCCGATGCAAACGCGTTGCTGGGCAAGTACACCAGTCTGCTGGCGTTGCGCGCCGAAGTCACCAAGCAGCTGGAAGAAGTGCGCATGGCCGGTGGTATCGGCTCGTCCCTGCAGGCCGAGGTGGAAATCAAGGCGGCCGGCGACAAGTACGCCTTGCTCGACGGCCTTGGCGACGACCTCAGGTTTATCCTGATCACCTCGCAGGCAACGGTAACGCAGGTGGCAAGCGCCGATGAAGAAGCGGTACTGGTCACGCCTTCAGTGCAGCAAAAATGCGAACGCTGCTGGCACTACCGCGCCGATGTCGGCGCCCATGCCGAGCATGCCGGCCTGTGCGGCCGTTGCGTATCCAACCTGTTTGGCGCCGGCGAAGCGCGCAAGTTCGCCTGAAAGAGATAGCCATGGCAAAAAAAAGCGGTTTCTCCACAAGCGGCGGCAATTCCCTCATGCCCTGGATGGGCATTGCCACCATTGTCCTGCTGCTGGACCAGCTCTCCAAGATCACCATCACGCGGCTGTTTTCCTATGGCGAATCGGTGGCGGTGACATCCTTCTTCAACCTGGTGCTGGTGTATAACAAGGGAGCGGCCTTCAGCTTCCTTGCCAACCAGGGCGGCTGGCAGCGCTGGTTCTTCACGGCACTCGGCATCGGCGCCGCGCTGTTCATCGTCCACCTGCTCAGGCGCCATGCCGGCCAACGCATGTTCTGCTGGGCACTGGCTTTGATTCTGGGCGGCGCCATCGGCAACGTGATCGACCGCATCGCCTATGGCCATGTGATCGACTTCCTCGACTTCCACGTCGGCGGCTGGCACTGGCCGGCCTTCAACGTGGCCGACAGCGCAATCTGCATCGGCGCGGTGCTGTTCGTGCTCGACGAGTTGCGACGAGTGAAAAAATAATGCAGGGAGCATTGCGCATGGAACTCGCTGGAAAAAAAATCGTCCTGGGCCTCTCCGGCGGCATCGCCTGCTACAAGGCCGCTGAACTGGCACGCACCCTGGGCAAGGCTGGCGCCTCGGTGCAGGTGGCGATGACCGACGCTGCCACCCACTTCATCACCACCGTGACCATGCAGGCGCTGACCGGCAAGCCGGTCTATACCGACCAGTGGGATGGGCGCATCGCCAACAACATGGCGCACATCGATCTCTCGCGCGAGGCCGATGCCATCGTGATCGCGCCCTGTTCGGCCGACTTCCTGTTCAAGCTGGCGCACGGCGCCTGCGACGACCTGCTGTCCACCCTGTGCCTGGCGCGCCCGACCGGCCTGCCGCTGCTGGTGGCGCCGGCGATGAATGTCGAGATGTGGCAAAACCCGGCGACGCAACGCAATGTCGCCCGCCTGAAAGACGACGGCATCCTGGTGCTGGGGCCGGACGCCGGCGCGCAAGCCTGCGGCGAAACCGGCATGGGGCGCATGCTCGAACCCGAACAATTGTTCGAAGAAATAGTGGCCGCATTCCAGCCCAAGCTGTTGGCTGGCAAGCGCGTGCTGCTGACCGCCGGCCCGACCTTCGAGCCGATCGACCCGGTGCGCGGCATCACCAACCTGTCCTCGGGCAAGATGGGATTTGCGATTGCCCGCGCCGCCCGCGAAGCCGGTGCGCAAGTCACCCTGGTAGCCGGGCCCACCGCGCTGCCGACGCCCTATGGCGTATCGCGCATCGATGTGCAAACCGCGCAGCAGATGCATGACGCGGTGCTGGCGCAGGTCGGCGACAAGGATATCTTCGTTGCCGTGGCCGCGGTAGCCGACTGGCGGGTGGTCGGCGCCAGCGAGCAAAAGCTGAAAAAAACTGCGGCCGGCGCTCCGCCGCAACTGCAGCTCGAACCCAACCCCGACATCCTGGCCACGGTGGCCGCCTTGCCCAACCGGCCCTATTGCGTCGGGTTTGCCGCCGAGTCCGAGAACCTGGCACAGTATGGCGAAGAAAAGCGCCAGCGCAAGAACGTCCCGCTATTGATCGGCAACATCGGCCACCAGACTTTCGGCCGCGACGACAATGAGCTGATTTTGTTCGAAGACAGCGGGCAAACCACGCTGGCGCGCGCGACCAAGCAGGAGTTGGCGCGCCAACTCGTCGCCGCGATTGCGCGGCGCATCTGATTCAATTCGATTCACGATTTCCCCTTACTCCCGCCTCCATCCATGAAAATCATCGACGTCAAGATTCTCGACCCGCGCATGCAAGAGCAGCTGCCCGCCTATGCCACCGGCGGCAGCGCCGGGCTCGACCTGCGCGCCTGCATCGATGCACCGCTGACAATCAAACCGGGTGAAACCCAGCTGATCCCGACCGGCCTCGCAATCCATATCGGCGACCCCGGCTATGCGGCGATGATCCTGCCGCGCAGCGGCCTGGGCCACAAGCATGGCATCGTGCTGGGCAACCTGGTCGGCCTGATCGACTCCGACTACCAGGGCCAGCTGATGGTGTCGACCTGGAACCGCGGCCAGAGCGAATTCGTCCTCAACCCGATGGAGCGGCTGGCGCAACTGGTGATCGTGCCGGTGCTGCAGGTCGGTTTCAATGTGGTCGAGGAATTCGACAGCAGCGAACGCGGCGCCGGCGGCTTCGGCAGCACCGGCAAACATTGAAAGGATTTTCCATGACCGAGCGCATCTCCCGCAATCCCGGCCGCAGGCGACTGCCAGTTCGCCTCGCCTGCCTGCTGCTGCCGGCCGCCCTGCTGGCAGCCTGCGCCATGCCGCCCCAGCAGCCGGGGCAACCGACTCCGGTCATCGGCGGCACGCCGGCGGCGCCGGGTTCTGCGCAACAGCAGGCCTTGCGCGCCATCGCGGAGGCGCAAAGCCGGATCGATCGCGTCGCCGGCCCGCTGCTGGTGAATAACGCGCCGCTGTGCAAGTCCCACGCGTACAAGCTGCTCGGCTTTGCCGCCAAAAACAAGTATTCCTATTCGGCCGATCTGGCCGAAACCGTACAGCAGACCTTCGGCTATGGCGAACGCCTGCAGGTCACCAACGTGCTGGCCGGCAGCGGCGCCGAGCGCGTCGGCGTGCGCCGCGGCGACATCCTGATCGCCGCCGACAACAAGGAACTCCCGCCGGGCGACCAGGCCGAGCGCCAGGCCGCCGCCGTGCTGGCGCCGCTGGTGCGCAGCCGCTCGCTGGTCAAGCTGACGGTCGAGCGCAACGACGCCCGCCAATCACTGACAGTGCCGCTCACGCAGTCCTGCGGCTTCAGCATCGACCTTGGCAACGCCGACCATGTCAATGCCTACGCCGACGGCCGCCGCATCGTCATCACCCGCGGCTTGTTGAACTTCGCGCGCTCGGACCAGGAACTGGGTTATGTGATCGCGCGCGAGATGGCCCACAATATCCTCGGCCATGCCGCCAGACAGCGCCTGGGCGCCACCATGGGCGGCATTATCGACAACCTGATTCGCGTCAATCCGGATCTCGACACCATGACCGGGCGCTCCGGCGTGACGCCCTATCCAGCGACGCTGGATGCCGAGGCCGACCGCCTGGGGCTCTACCTGGCGGCGCGTGCCGGTTACGACGCCAGCGCCGCAGCGGCGTTCTGGCGCGGGCTGGCCGAGCGCACGCCCGCCTCGGTGGCGAACGGCTATACCGCCATCCACCCGGACAGCGAGGCGCGCCTGGCAGCACTGGAAAAGGCGGCCGCCGAAATCCGCAGCAAACAGGCGGCAAAACGTCCCCTGCTGCCCTAGTCCCTGACCTGCTAGGGCGACAAAATCAAAAGCCCGGCGCATTTGCATGCGCCGGGCTTTTTGTTTGCGGCTGCGGTGTGCCGGGCTGGCCTGATCGACCTACTCGATCTCGGCGGCCTCCAGCGGCGCTGCAGGCGGTACGACGTCGCCTTCGATGAAATCCAGCCTGACCTGGTCTTTCTCGTCCAGGTCCACCGTCACCCTGCCGCCCGAGACCAGGCGGCCGAACAGCAGTTCGTCGGCCAGCGCCTTCCTGATCATGTCCTGGATCAGGCGCGACATCGGCCGCGCGCCCATCAACGGGTCGAAGCCCTTCTTCGCCAGGTAGCTGCGCAGCTTTTCGGTGAAGATGGCATCCACCTTCTTCTCGTGCAGCTGCTCTTCCAGTTGCATCAGGAACTTGTCCACCACGCGCAGGATGATTTCCACGTCCAGCGCCTTGAAGCTGATGACGGCATCGAGGCGGTTGCGGAATTCCGGCGTGAACATGCGCTTGATATCCGCCATCTCGTCGCCCGCTTCACGCTGCTCGGTGAAACCGATGGTGCGCTTCTGCAGGCTTTCGGCGCCGGCATTGGTGGTCATGACGATGATGACGTTGCGGAAGTCCGCTTTGCGGCCGTTGTTATCGGTCAGCGTGCCATGGTCCATCACCTGCAGCAGGATATTGAAGACATCCGGATGCGCCTTCTCGATCTCGTCAAGCAGCAGCACCGAATGCGGCTTCTTGGTGATTGCCTCGGTCAGCAAGCCGCCCTGGTCGAAGCCAACGTAGCCCGGTGGCGCGCCGATCAGGCGGCTGACCGCATGACGCTCCATGTACTCCGACATGTCGAAACGGATCAGCTCGATGCCCATGATGAAGGCCAGCTGCTTGGCGACTTCGGTCTTGCCGACGCCGGTGGGACCGGAGAACAGGAAGGAGCCGATCGGCTTGTCGGTCTTGCCCAGGCCCGCGCGCGCCATCTTGATGGCCGACGCCAGCGCCTCGATCGCAGGATCCTGGCCGAACACGACGTTCTTCAGGTCGCGCTCGATGGTCTGCAGCTTGCTGCGGTCATCCTGATTCACCGTTTGCGGCGGAATGCGCGCGATCTTGGCGATGATGTCCTCGATCTCGGCCTTGCCGATGGTTTTCTTTTGCTTGGACTTCGGCAGAATGCGTTGCGCCGCACCGGCCTCGTCGATGACGTCGATGGCCTTGTCCGGCAGGTGGCGGTCGTTGATGAAACGGGCCGCCAGTTCTGCCGCCGTGGTCAGGGCCGATGCCGAATACTTGATGCCGTGGTGTTCCTCGAAACGCGACTTCAGGCCGCGCAGGATCTGCACGGTCTGTTCGACCGTCGGCTCATTGACATCGATCTTCTGGAAGCGCCGAGACAGGGCGTGATCCTTCTCGAATACGCCGCGGTATTCGGTGAAGGTGGTGGCGCCAATGCATTTGAGCTGGCCGCTCGACAGCGCCGGCTTCAACAGGTTGGACGCATCGAGCGTGCCGCCCGACGCCGCGCCGGCACCGATAATGGTGTGAATCTCGTCGATGAACAGGATGCCGTTCGGGTTATCCTTCAACTGCTTCAACACTGCCTTGAGGCGCTGTTCGAAGTCACCGCGATACTTGGTGCCGGCCAGCAGCGCACCCATGTCAAGCGAATACACGACCGCATTCTGCAGCACTTCCGGCACATCGCCTTGCGTCACGCGCCAGGCCAGGCCCTCGGCGATGGCGGTCTTGCCGACGCCGGCTTCGCCCACCAGCAGGGGGTTGTTCTTGCGGCGGCGGCACAGGGTCTGGATGACGCGCTCGACTTCAGCTTCGCGGCCGATCAGCGGATCGATCTTGCCCTCGGCGGCTGCCTTGTTGAGGTTCTGGGTAAACTGCTCGAGCGGGCTTTCCTTGGCCTGGCCTTCGACCTGCGGGTCTTCCCCGCCTTCGGGCGACTTTTGCGCATCGCCCTGCTGGTCCTTGCGTACGCCGTGCGAAATGAAGTTCACTACGTCCAGGCGCGTGACGCCCTGCTGGTGCAGGTAGTACACCGCATGCGAATCCTTTTCGCCGAAGATGGCCACCAGCACGTTGGCGCCGGTGACTTCCTTCTTGCCATTTGACGCCGACTGCACGTGCATGATGGCGCGCTGGATCACGCGCTGGAAACCGAGGGTCGGCTGGGTATCGACTTCGCTGGTGCCCGGCACCGTCGGCGTGTTGTCGCTGATGAAGTTGGTCAGCGTTTTGCGCAGGTCGTCGATGTTGACGGCGCAGGCGCGCAATACTTCGGCTGCCGACGGATTGTCCAGCAACGCAAGCAACAGGTGCTCGACAGTGATGAACTCATGCCGGGCCTGGCGCGCCTCCACGAAGGCCATATGCAAACTAACTTCAAGTTCTTGCGCAATCATGCTTCCTCCATCACGCACTGCAAGGGATGCCCTGCTTTCCTGGCGTGGGTTAATACCAACTCGACTTTTGTGCACGCGATATCCTTGGGATACACGCCGCACATTCCTCTTCCATCGCGGTGCACCTTGAGCATAATTTGCGTGGCAGTCTCACGGTCCTTGCTGAAAAATTCCTGGATGATCGCCACCACGAACTCCATCGGGGTGTAATCATCATTTAACAATAACACCTGGTACATGGGAGGGGGCTTGAGCTTTTGCTCCTGCCGCGCCAGTACCGTACTGTTGTCATGCTTAGTTGCCATGCGTCTATTCTAATGCTTTCACTTAGGTACGCAACGCCCGAAAATAATTCACACTACAATTTTTAACGATATTACGCCCTTTCTTGATAGTGCGCAGATGGCACCTGCCTAGCGTAAAACAAGTGGAAATTGTTGCGATCACGCATAAATCGACAAATTCCCTTGCCGATAGGCCTTGACTTTATCTTTTTTTCCTAGAACAATGAACAATATTGGCAAGGGTGAAAGTTGCGCGCTTGTTAATAAGAAGTGAGCAGGTTTGGAGAGGGCAGCTCTGCGCGAGCCTTCTTGCTTTTACGGCTCGTGTGATTAGTTCAATTTGAAAGAAGCTTTTATGGCAACAGGTACTGTCAAGTGGTTTAACGATTCCAAAGGTTTCGGCTTTATCACTCCGGATGATGGCGGCGAAGATCTGTTCGCACACTTTTCCGCAATCCAGATGAATGGCTTCAAGACCCTCAAAGAAGGTCAAAAAGTCCAGTTCGAAGTCACGCAAGGCCCCAAAGGCAAGCAAGCTTCCAATATTCAAGCGCCCTGATTACAGTCAGTTTGCTGAATGAAAAGCCCCGCTACCGCGGGGCTTTTTTTATTGCCGGCCAGGCTGCACGCATGGCGCAGACCTGGCGCAGCAGGTGCATCAATTAAAAAAGCCGGACCAGGTCCGGCTTTTGATGCATCTGCAGGCGCAGATTACATGTGTTCGATCAGGACATCGCCGAAGCCCGAGCACGACACCTGGGTAGCGCCTTCCATCAGACGGGCAAAGTCGTAGGTGACCTTTTTCGAATTGATCGATTTTTCCATCGAGCTGATGATCAGATCGGCAGCTTCCAGCCAGCCCATGTGGCGCAACATCATTTCCGCCGACAGGATCAGCGAACCCGGGTTGACGTAGTCCTTGCCGGCGTATTTCGGCGCGGTGCCATGGGTCGCTTCGAACATCGCCACCGAATCCGACAGGTTGGCGCCCGGCGCGATGCCGATGCCGCCGACCTGTGCTGCCAGGGCGTCGGAAATGTAATCGCCGTTCAGGTTCAGGGTGGCGATCACGCTGTATTCGTTCGGACGCAACAGGATTTGCTGCAGGAAGGCGTCGGCGATCGAATCCTTGACGATGATGTCCTTGCCGGTCTTCGGATTCTTGAACTTGCACCACGGGCCGCCGTCGATCAGCTCGGCGCCGAATTCGCGTTGTGCCAGGGCGTAGCCCCAGTCGCGGAAACCGCCTTCGGTGTACTTCATGATATTGCCCTTGTGGACAATGGTCACCGACGGCTTGTCATTGTCGATGGCGTACTGGATCGCCTTGCGCACCAGGCGCTCGGTGCCTTCGCGCGACACCGGCTTGATGCCGATACCGGAAGTGCCCGGGAAGCGGATTTTCTTGACGCCCATTTCCTTGACCAGGAAATCGATCAATTTCTTGGCGCCGTCGGAACCTTCGGCCCATTCGATACCGGCGTAGATGTCTTCCGAGTTTTCACGGAAAATCACCATATCGGTCTTTTCCGGCTCGCGCACCGGCGAAGGCACGCCCTTGAAGTAGCGCACCGGACGCAGGCAGACGTACAGGTCGAGTTCCTGGCGCAGCGCCACGTTCAGGGAACGGATGCCACCGCCCACAGGGGTGGTCAGCGGGCCCTTGATCGAGACGACGTAGTCTTTCAGGACTTGCAGGGTTTCTTCCGGCAACCAGACGTCCGGGCCATACACCTTGGTCGATTTTTCGCCGGCATAGATTTCCATCCAGCTGATCTTGCGCTTGCCGCCGTAAGCCTTGGCGACAGCGGCATCGACCACCTTGATCATGACCGGGCTGATATCCACGCCGGTGCCGTCACCCTCGATATAGGGGATCACCGGATTGTCGGGAACAGTCAGGGAATAGTCGGCATTGACGCTGATTTTCTTGCCGTCGGCGGGTACTTTAATATGTTGAAACATCTTGGTCTCCGGATGGAAGGAGGAAATGGCCCGGTGTTTTTTTACAAGCGCCGGTTCTGAATCGAGTGCGAGTCTTATATAAGACATAAGACAACGTTTCGTATTATGCACTAGAATTTTACTTTGTGCCATATTGTGGCAATAATTTGGGCCGCTGACAAGCGCTGGAAGGCCTGTTTGCAGCAGTTCACAGGCGCCCGCGCCCAAGTCATGCAAGTACAATGATGCGGGCCGCTTGCGTGCTTGCCCTGTCTAAAATCAATATGCCGCTTATCCTCTTCAACAAACCCTATCAAGTCATGTGCCAGTTCTCGCCCCACCCTGGGCGGCAGAGCCTGGCCGATTACCTGTCCATACCCGGCATCTACCCTGCCGGGCGGCTCGACGCCGACAGCGAAGGCCTGGTATTGCTGACCGATGACGGCAAACTGCAGCATGAGCTGAGCCACCCTGCGCACAAGCAGCCGAAAACCTATATCGTGCAAGTGGAAGGCCAGACCGATGCGGCGCAACTGGCGCGCCTGTCCGGGCCGCTGGACCTGGGCGATTTCACCACCCAGCCCTGCCATGCGCGACAAATCCTGCCGCCGGAGTGGCTGTGGCCGCGCGATCCGCCGATCCGGCAGCGCGCCACCAATCCGACCAGCTGGCTGGCAATTACACTCACTGAAGGCAAGAACCGCCAGGTGCGGCGCATGACCGCTGCGGTCGGCCTCCCTACCCTGCGCCTGGTACGCATCGCCATTGGGCCTTTTACGCTGGCAAGCCACCCGCTGATGCCGGGGGAATGGCGCGAAGTGGCTACGAGCGAGTTGCGCCGCTAGTCACCGGCGATTGCGCGACGGACAGAATTTTGGGTTCCCTCAAAAAACTGTCAACCAGGTGCACTGAATCCCGTTATTGGCTGTGATTCAACAGAATCGCCACATTCATGATCACCTCTTTTAGGAGTATCAAATGAAGAAGATTATCGCTGCCCTGGTTGCCGGTCTGTTTGCCACTTCCGTTTTCGCCCAAGCTGCTGCTCCTGCAACCTCTGCAACTCCGGCCACCCCGGCTGCTCCGGCTGCCGCTGCGCCTGCTGCTGAAAAAGCACCGGCCAAGAAAACGCACACCAAGAAAACCACCAAGAAGGCCACGCACGCCAAGCACGCCGCTCCTGCTACCGCAACCCCTGCAGCGCCTGCCGCAGCCGCTCCTGCAGCCGTCAAGTAATTCACTTCAGCCATGCAGAAAAGGCAGGCGCGTCCTGCCTTTTTTGTTTTCCAGTATTTTTGTATCATCCAGTCTGACTTCACAGCCAGGCCATGCCATGAAAAACACTCTTGCCCGTCTTTTTCGCCCCGCGCTTGCGGCGGCGCTTATCCTTGCCGCCAGCTCGGCCGGCGCCCAGCAGGCGGCAAAATTCCGCACCATCCCGCTCAATATCGGCATCCATGTCATCCAGGCAGAAGCGGCTGCCAGCCCGGCACAGCGCGAGCAAGGCTTGATGTACCGGGAAAAAATGCCCCCGAATGAAGGTATGGTGTTCTTGTTCGGTGCGCCGACGACGGTGTGCATGTGGATGAAGAATACCCCGCTGCCGCTATCGGTCGCCTTCATCGATGAACAGGGAAAAATCGTGAATATCGCCGACATGCAGCCGCACAGCACCGAATCGCATTGCGGCGACAAACCGGTCAAGTATGCGCTGGAAATGAACCAGGGCTGGTTCAAGCAGAAAAACATCAAGCCCGGCACCGTTGTGGACGGCCTGCCGCGCTAAAGTTCGATAAAGTTCAAAACACCAACAACAAAAGCCGCGTGCAGCACGCGGCTTTTGTGTTTTTTACTCCATCATTCCCGCCGAGCGAACTCAGGCGGACATGATGAAGCAGCTATCAGGCCAGCGCCTTGATGGCAGCAGACAGGCGGCTCTTGTGGCGGGCAGCCTTGTTCTTGTGAATGATTTTCTTGTCGGCGATGGTGTCGATGGTCGACACGGAAGCCTGAAAAATCTGCGCAGCAGCGGCTTTGTCGCCGGCCTGGATCGCCTTGCGCACTGCCTTGATTGCGGTGCGCAGCGTCGAACGCTGGCTGGAATTGTGAGCGTTCAATTTGACTGCTTGACGAGCACGCTTGCGCGCTTGTGCGGTATTTGCCATGAAAATATCCTAAACGATGTCCGAGTGATGCATTCGCAATACCAATCGATAGGTACCACGAGCCAAATTCTGTAAAGCCGTCGAGTATAAGCTTTTTTCAATGGAATGGCAAATCCATTCTTTACCGCAAGCTATAATTGCCCCATGAACCTGTATCGAGCCCTGGTCACCATTTCCGGCATGACCCTGCTGTCGCGCATCACCGGCCTGTTGCGTGAATTCCTGATTGCCCGGGCGTTTGGCGCCTCCGCCTATACTGACGCCTTTTTCATCGCCTTCCGCATCCCCAACCTGCTGCGCCGCCTGTTCGCCGAAGGGGCGTTTTCCCAGGCCTTCGTGCCCATCCTGGCGGAATACAAGAACCAGCGCGGCGATGCCGCCACCAAGGAGCTGGCCGATCATGTGGCCACCATCCTGGTCTGGGCCCTGGTAGGAACCAGCCTCGCCGGCATCCTGGCCGCGCCGGCCGTGGTGTATCTCATCGCCACCGGCCTGAAAGACGAAGGCGAGGTATTCAATGCGACCGTCATGATGACACGCATTATGTTCCCGTATATCGGCTTCATGTCCTTTGTCGCACTGGCTGGCGGCATCCTGAACACTTGGCGCGAATTCCGCGTACCTGCCTTCACCCCGGTATTGCTGAACCTGTCCTTCATCGCCGCTTCGCTCTTTTTGGCGCCGCACCTGAAACAACCGGTGTATGCCCTGGCAATTGCCGTGTTTATCGGCGGTATCCTGCAACTGGGCATCCAGCTCCCCGCCTTGAAAAAAATCGGCATGTTGCCGCGCATTGCCTTCAATCCGCTGGTCGCCTGGCGCGACCCTGGCATGCGCCGCGTGCTGAAGCAAATGGTGCCGGCCACCTTCGCGGTCTCGGTCGGCCAGCTCAGCATCATCATCAATACCAACATCGCTTCGCGTCTGGAAAACGGCAGCGTGTCCTGGCTCAACTATGCCGACCGCCTGATGGAATTTCCCACCGGGATGCTGGGCGTGGCGCTCGGCACCATCCTTTTGCCCAGCCTGTCCAAGGCCCATGCCGATGGCGACCCGGCCGAATATTCCGCCCTGCTCGACTGGGGCTTGCGCCTGACGTTCCTGCTGGCGCTGCCGGCAGCAGTCGGGCTGGCAACGCTCTCCGAGCCGCTGACGACCACGCTTTTCCATTACGGCAAATTCTCCGCCGCCGCAGTCGGCAAGACCGAGCAAGCGCTGATCGCCTATGGCGTCGGCCTGCTGGGCCTGATTCTGGTAAAAATCCTGGCACCCGGCTTTTACGCGAAACAAGACATCAAAACGCCGGTCAAAATTGCCATTGGCGTCCTGATTGCCACCCAGTTGATGAACATCGCTTTCGTACCCTGGATTGCCCATGCCGGCCTGGCGCTGTCGGTCGGCCTGGGTGCCTGCATGAATGCCGGCCTGCTTTTCTGGGGCTTGCGTCGGCGCGGCATTTACCAGGCGCGCGCCGGCTGGGCGCTGTTTTTCATCAAACTGGCGGGTGCCGTGACCCTGATGGCGGGCGCTGCCTTGTGGAGCGCCGGCCATTTCAACTGGATTGCGCTGCAAGCCCACCCGCTGCAACGCATTGGCGCGCTCGCCTTGGTGGGGGTTGCCTGTGGGATGATTTACTTTGCCGCGCTGTTTGCCATGGGCTTCCGTTTCCGCGATTTCAAGCGCAGCACGGCCTGAGTCCTTTGCGCCGGGAACAGGCGGGCACTATGATGAATGAATATACTGACTGACGGCTTGCGACAATGATGATCAGCGCCCTCGATTATTTTTCCGCACTGGTGCAACAGGACGAAGACTTCCCCCTGTTCGAAGCCGCGCTGGCGATCGCCCAGGATGCCGATCCCTGGCTCGATTTCGCTGCCGTACAGGAAACCGTCGATGGCTTTGCCGCCCAAGTACTGCGCCGCTTGCCTGCGGGTGCCTCGGACGTGCAAAAGCTGCGCATGCTGAACCATTTTTTCTACAATGAACTTGGTTTTGCCGGCAACGTCAACGATTATTATGATCCAGGCAACAGCTACCTGCAGCGGGTGATCGAGAGCCGCCGCGGCATTCCGATTTCGCTGGCGGTCATTTACATGGAACTGGCGCAGCAGATTGGCCTGGCAGTTCGCGGAGTGGCCTTTCCAGGACATTTCCTGATGAAACTGTCGGTGCCGTCCGGTGAAATCATCCTCGACCCGTTCAACGGCGCCAGCCTGACGCGGGAAGAACTGGAAGAACGGCTGGCCCCTTATCTGGGCCATTATCACCAACCTGAACTATCACTGGCGGCTTACCTGCAAACTGCGTCGCCGCGCGCAATTCTCGCGCGCATGCTGCACAATCTGAAAGCGCTGTTTACCGAACATCAGGATTGGGAACGCATGCTGGAGGTGCAGCAGCGGCTGGTGATTCTGCTGCCGAACGAAGTGACGGAACGGCGCGACCGCGGCCTGGCGTATGCCCACCTGGACTACCCGCAAGCCGCGCTGGAAGACTTGCAGGCCTATTTGTCGGAATGCCCATATGCAAGCGATGCGCAAAGCCTGCGCGAGCGCTTGACGGCATTGCGCAGGGCGGGCGAGGGACTACAGTAAAAACCAGGCTGCAAGCGCTTCCCGAGAAAGGAAAAGGCGCCGTTATTACTTGCCCAGCGCCTCGATTGCTTCCCACTTTTGCAGGCAGTCCAGCAGCATGTCGTCGATTTCGGCAAAGCGCTGGTTCAGCGCCTGCACTTCCTGCGGCTGCTTTGCATACAACTCCGGATCGGCCAGGCGCGCCGTGATTGTCTTCTGTTCTTCCTCCAGCTTGGCGATCAGCGCCGGCAATTCATCCAGCGCACGCTGCTCCTTGTAGCTGAGCTTCTTTGGCTTGACTGCGGGCGGCACGTCCTTCGCCGCAGCCGCGGCGGCCTCGGCTTCCGCCTTCGCTTCCCCTTTCGCAGCCGCCCTGGCCGAGACTGCAGCAGGCGCCGGGCGCACGCGCTCCCAGTCGCTGTAGCCGCCGACATACTCGCGCCACAGGCCATTGCCTTCGGCAACGATCACTTGCGTAACGACATTGTCTAGGAAGGTACGGTCATGGCTGACCAGGAAAACCGTGCCGTCGTAGTCGGTCAGCAATTCCTCCAGCAATTCCAGCGTTTCGATATCCAGGTCATTGGTTGGCTCATCCAGCACCAGCACGTTGGCCGGTTTGGCGAACAGGCGCGCCAGCAAGAGGCGGTTGCGCTCGCCACCGGACAGGGACTTCACCGGTGAACGCGCGCGCTCGGGCGCAAACAAAAAGTCGCCCAGGTAAGTCATGACGTGCTTGCGCTGGCCATTGATCTCGACCCAGTCGCTGCCGGGCGCGATGGTATCGGCCAGGCTGGTTTCTTCATTCAACTGCGCGCGCATCTGGTCGAAATACGCCACTTGCAGCTTGGTACCCTGGCGCACTGTACCGGCATCGGGTTGTTCCTCGCCGAGAATAAGTTTCAGCAACGTAGTCTTGCCGGCGCCGTTGGCACCGATCAGGCCGATCTTGTCGCCACGCATGAGGATCGTGGAAAAATCGCGCACGATCACCTTGCTGCCATAATCCTTGTTGACGTTTTCCAGTTCGGCGACGATCTTGCCGGAACGCTCGCCGGAGGCGACATCCAGCTTGACCTGGCCCTGCACGTCGCGCCGTGCGCTGCGGGTGCCGCGCAATTCTTCGAGACGCTTGACCCGGCCTTCATTGCGGGTGCGACGCGCTTCCACGCCCTTGCGGATCCACACTTCTTCCTGCGCCAGAAACTTGTCGAACTTGGCGTTTTCCACCGCTTCGATTTCCAGCAATTCCTTCTTGCGCGTCTGATAGGCGCTGAAGTTGCCGGGGAAGGAGAGCAAGCGGCCGCGATCGAGTTCGATGATGCGGGTGGCGACATTGTCAAGGAAGCGGCGGTCATGGGTGATGAACAGGACGCTGCCCTTGAAATCGCGCAACAGGCCTTCCAGCCACAGAATGGAGGTGAAATCAAGATGGTTGGTCGGCTCGTCCAGCAGCAACACGTCAGGTGCGCCAACCAGTCCGCACGCCAGCGCCACGCGCTTTTGCATGCCGCCCGAGAGCGTGCCCATCAGCGCATCGCCTTTCAGGCTCAGGCGGTCCAGCGTGGCTTCGACGCGACTCTTGAAATTCCAGGCATCGGCGGCGTCGAGCTGCACCTGGATATCGTGCATGCGATCCATCAGTGCTTCGTCGTTGTCGCCACCGAACTGGGTGGTCAACTCGTCGTATTCGGCCAGCAGCGCCTGCATGTTACCGAGGCCCGCGGCGACGGCATCGAATACCGACATCTCGGAGTCAAAATGGGGTTCCTGCTCGACATAGGCGATTTTCACGCTCTGCTGCATGACCAGCAAGCCATCGTCCAGCTTGGACCTGCCGGCGATGATTTTCAGCAGGGACGATTTGCCGGTACCGTTACGGCCGATCAAGCCGACCCGCTCTCCCGTTTCCAGAGAAAAATCAGTATGGTCGAGCAAGGGGACGTGGCCGAAGGCGAGTTGCGCATCGGAAAGGGAAATGACTGCCATAAGGAACCGAGTGAAAGCGGGCATGCGCGCATACGGCAAGCCCATGGTGAATATAGATGAAGCCCGCATTGTACCGAGTCCAGCAGATTTCGTATTATTTTCCCGGCCGGCTCGGCTATAATCTCGGTCGCAGCATGTTTTTACTGCCTGCAAGCGTCTCGCCGTAGTTCAATGGATAGAACAAGTGCCTCCTAAGCGCTAGATACAGGTTCGATTCCTGTCGGCGGGACCAAGTACCCTTCCAAAGCTGTCCAAAGCGGCCTAAAAATCCGCGCCAACCCTAGTGATGGCGCGGGTTTTTTGTTTTATGCCGTCCAACGGGGTACATTTACATCCACGAATATTGGGGGTACATTTGGGGTACTTTTCTACCCCCAAGTGCCAATTTTAAAAAATACCCCCAATGAAGCTCACTGCGACCGAATGCAAGAACGCAAAGCCCAAGGACAAGGCCTACAAGCTAGCAGATGGCGGCGGCATGTTCCTTCTAAGCAGGTAGACAAAAGTTTTTTGACAAAATGCGATGCAACCAAAAGTGCCTGGATAGCACACCGGAGGTTTGCAATACTTCCTTGTTCGACAGGCCATACAAATAGCTGATGAATAAATCGACCTGCTCGTCAATATCGGCATATTGCTTGTTGGCGCTGACCACATCCTTGCCTTGCCCCCACAAGGTATCCATGGGGTTCAGTTCGGGGGCGCGCTTGGGCAACCAAAGCAATCGCATGCCCAGCCGATCAGCCAGACATTGCGAAGATTCTGCCGTATGACTGGGATCACTATCCAACAACAGCGTGACATGCCAACCGCGATAATGTCCATGCACGCAATGCAAAAATGCCTGGAAGTCTTCCGCGCGTTGATACAATCGCACCTGAAACAAGCGGTGACCCGTCGTCAGATTCATGCATCCGAACACCACCCTCTTGGCATTCCAGCCGCTCAACAACACCTGTGCCGGCTGGCCGCGTTGCGACCACGTCGCGCGCAACGGCGGGAACAGCAGCAAATCCGACTCATCTTCGACCAGCAGCACGCTGCGCTCTGGCAAGCCACGCACGGCGCGGCAAATTTGCCGTTTTTTTCTCGCGCTCCGGATCCGGCGCCAATACATATCGCGCACGTTTCCAGAGATAGCCGAGCCGGTGCAGACTTCGCCGCACCGTCCGGGCAGAATAGTGGCAACCGAGGCTATGCCAAAGCTGCTCCTGCAGTAGCGGCACCGTCCATTGGGTCGCAAAGTAGCCAAGATCCTGCGGCATGCCCTTCAACAGGGTTTGCAACAGCGCCTGGGCTTGTCCACTCCACGAGACAGGCCGTCCGCACCGGGGTGCATCAGCCAGTGCCTGTACATCGCGTGTTTGCCGAAAGGCTTCGATCCAGTTATACACACTCTGCCGACTTACCTGCAACGACTCGGCAATCTCTGCCGCCGCCTTGCCGCAACCCGACTCCAGCACGGCAAGCGCGCGCCGGTACTGTCGCAAGTCGTGCGTCTGTCGCAGAACGTTTAACAGTTGTCGCCGCTCGCTGGCCGTTAGTCTTTCGCTTTCCATGATCGCTCGCTTCAGCCTCAACATCATGGACAAATTCTATGTCAAAAAACTTTTGTCTACCTGCTTAGTGCAACCCAACGGTGCACGGTATTGGCGCCTGAAGTACCGATACGCCAATAAGGAAAAGCTGCTGGCCCTGGGCGTATTTCCAGAATGCCGCAGCCACATGCCGTGGATCGGATCGCCAGCGGCGCGGCTGACGCCCGGGAAAGCAATATCGTGCGAACGCACATCCGTCAAATGACCCTCGATATCCCACAGATTGTCGTTTCTGCGATATCCCTTGAACGTGACGGTTCGCGTGTGAAGGAGCTCCCGCTCCGGAGTTGGGGCCGGCAAAGGCAAGGTGAGACACTCCTTTCAATTCAATGATGCATACATGAAACGAAGCACCGGACAGGAAACCGTCTGGGCCAGTTACTTGCCGTCTCGGATGAAACAGATATCGACTGCCACCAGAGTGGCCAGATACTAGTGGACTGTAACATTTAAAAACGAAGTATACTCATGCTCATGGAGGGCATGATGATACTCACCAAAAGCGAACGCATGGAGCTCCAACAACAGGTCAGTGCGAGGAATGGACGGGCAGATACTGCACGTCGCGCCCGGCTGATTTTGCTGCTGGCCGATGGCCATACCTGGGCCGATATCCGCGCCAAGCTCGATTGCAGCGACAGCTTCATTGATCTCTGGAGCAAGCGTTTTTCCGCAGACCGGCTTGCCGGACTGTTTTCGCGCCATGCCGGGCGGGAACGCTACAAGGTCACCGACCGCATCGAGGCACGCGTCCTGGCCCGAACCACGAAACACAAACCGGCCGATGGTTCGACGCACTGGTCGACACGCAAGCTGGCTGCCGAACTGGGCGGGGGGATTTCGCACATGGCGGTCGCGCGCATTTGGGCCAAGCATGGCATCAAGCCGCATCGCCTCGAGGGCTATCTCGCCTCCAACGATCCCGACTTTGAAACCAAGGCCGCCGATGTGATTGGCCTCTACATGAATCCGCCCCAGCACGCGGCCGTGTTTTGCGTGGACGAAAAAACTGCAATCCAGGCGCTGGATCGGAAAGACCCAGTGCTGCCGCTGTCGCCCGGACGCGCCGAACGCCATGGATTCGAATACTACCGGCACGGCACGCTGTCGTTGTATGCCGCCTTCAACACCAGGACTGGCGAGGTGCTGGGCAAGACCGCTGCGCGACACACCTCGGCTGAGTTCGTGGCCTTCCTCACAGACATCGTCGCCAATCAACCCAAGGGCAAAGAAATCCACGTCATCGCCGACAATCTCTCCGCGCACAAAACCAAGCTCGTCGCGGCATTTCTGGAGGCGCATCCCACGGTGCATATGCATTTCACTCCTACGTATTCATCCTGGCTGAATCAGGTCGAACTGTGGTTTGCAAAAATCGAACGCGACGTCATTGCGCGGGGCGTTTTCACATCGCTGACTGATCTCAAGAGAAAACTCATGCGTTACATCCGTCACTACAACACCCAGCCAAAGCCAGTGAAGTGGAAGTACTTCGATCCAAGCAAGCGAATCACTCCCGAATCAATTGTTACAGTCCACTAGGCGAATACTATCAAACCCAAAGCTATCACGAGACATCCGAAATTTCTTGTGAAAAGTGGCTACACAGCTTCAGTACCGTCCCCCAATAACATGTATTCACAAGACAACCGGCAGCAAGCCTGGCCACTGGACCCTGGCCGAAGGCACATGACAACAAGGAGACAACCAGATGTTCAAAACGCTTGCACTTACCCTTACCGCCGCGCCAGTCACTGGGCTATAAGACGCCCAGCCAGGTGTATGCGAGCGGACAGGGAGGGGGGCACTGATCGTTGATAAATACGGTAGCGCCGAACTGCCAGTCATGGAAATAGCGTGATCGGGGAGGCCCTGGGGCTCTGCCCCAGACCCCGTCCTGCCGGGAGGCGGCCACTGGAGATACCCCTCTCCAGTGGCAAGGAATAAGCAGTACGGGGCAGCGCCGACCAGCTGCGGAGGTGAAAATGGGCACAGCTTAAATTCGCTCAAAAAGTATCTTGACCGATGGGTCCACTTTAGGGAACAATTTTCGTAACACAGTTGTAATAGCGTAATAGCACGGTGTGGAATCACGCGTTTGGCCGCTTACATTATTTTTATATGTATTGGTGGGGCAAATGCGGCTCACGGGAAATGCTGCTTCCTCGGAGGGGAATAGCATAAATTTGATACTACTTACCTGTTTCGATCAAAGCTTCTCGATAAAACTGTGATGACATATGCGTGCGCTCGCTACCATGCAGTGAACCCGATGTTCCAATAACCATCCTTGCCAAAAGGAGACCAAAATGTCAGAAAAAACCGCCTCGGTTCCTGCAGACCAGGTAATTAATCTTGGGCGTCGCCGCCTGATGGCCGGGAGCGCCACTGTGATCGCGGCCTCCATGACGGGCCTGGCAAAGGCAGCCGATACGTCGTCCGCCCCACCACCAACGTCCGCAGGAAAGCCGTTGCCGCCTTACGTTGCATGGAAAGATCCGAATGCAATGATTGTCCATACGGGCAACACATTGGAAACGAAGCGGGCTGCGTTCGGCACCAGCATCATCACGCCAGCCGATCAACTGTATATCCGCAACAATCTTCCCGCCCCCAATGTCAGCATCGTCGCCGACCGCGATGCATGGGAAATCTCGGTGGAAGGCGTGAAAAACCCACGCAAGTTGACGGTCAAGGAACTCAAATCCATGGGGCTGGAAACCATTGCGATGGTGCTCCAGTGTTCCGGCAATGGCCGCGGCTATTTCCCGAGCAAGCCGAGCGGCACGCCCTGGCAGGTCGGTGCAGCCGGATGCGTGATCTGGAGCGGCGTGCCGGTGCGCGCCGTGGTCGAAGCGCTGGGCGGCATGGTAGACGGCACTGCCTACATGACAGGCACGGGTGGCGAGAAGTTACCGGAGGAGATCGATCCAAAGAGCGTGATTGTGGAACGCTCGGTGCCCAAAGGCGCCATGCAGGACGCGCTGCTGGCATGGGAAATGAACGGCGCGCCGATTCCGCATGCCCATGGCGGCCCGTTGCGCCTCATCGTGCCCGGCTATACCGGCGTGAACAGTATCAAATACATCAAGCGCCTCGCCTTTACCGCGGAGCAGTCAGATGCGGCCATCCAGCGGACTGGCTACCGCCTCTCGCCCCCTGGACAAAAAGGCGATCCCAGCCAGCCATCGGTATGGGAAATGAGCGCCAAGTCGTGGATCAATAGCCCGGCCACGGACAGTGCTCCGGTTCAGGCTGGCCTGGTGCAGATCAAGGGCGTCGCCTTCGGCGGCATTAACGCCGTCCGTGGCGTGGAGGTCTCGATTGACGGCGGCAAGACTTGGCAAGCTGCGAAATTTGTCGGCCCCGACCTTGGCCGCTATGCATGGCGCCAATTCGTACTGCCGGTGAAACTGGCCGCCGGGACTTACACCGTGGCTTGCCGCGCGACCGATTCCAAAGGTAATCGCCAGCCGGAGGAACGCATGGAAAATGCCGCAGGCTATAATAACAACAGTTGGCGTGACCACGCCATGCAAATCACCGTCGTTTAAAAGGAAAAGCATGCCGTTTTACGTAAGACAAGCAGCAAGCGCTGCGCTTGCTGCTGTTGCCGCCCTTGCCGGCAGCAATGCGCTGGCCCAGGTCAATATGGAGGAAGGGAAGAAGCTGTTTACCAAGACAGCGGCACCTGCGTGCGCCCTGTGCCACTCGCTGGAACACGCCGGCGCACAAGGCGCGATCGGCCCTGACCTGGACGAACTCAAGCCGGATGCGTCGCGCGTCGAGAAGGCAGTGCGCAACGGTATCGGACAGATGCCGGCGTACAAAGGCTTGACCGAGCAGCAAGTCAAGACGCTCGCCAAATATGTGGCGGACGTGACTGGCGCTGCAAAGTGAAGCAGTAAGGAATTTTTAGACATCATGCAGCACCTGTCCTGGCAATTTCCGTCGCGCCAGTCAGGTAGCTACAGGCTCGATTCCTGTCGGCGACCAAGAATCCAGAAATTCCTCAACCAGATCAAAGAGTTAGCCAGCAGCCCCCCCCGTGCAAAGTGCGACCCTGAGCGTGACACAACAATTAGGTCATGCCTGGTTGGAACTCATGGACGGGGACATCTTGACCGTGCCAGATGCACTCTGGCGATACTAATAGCGAAGTACATTCGGCGGCCGACAATGGCTGACTGAAATAATATCCCTGTACTTGATCACAATGGTGCTTGACGAGCAATTTTAATTGCCGCTCCGTTTCGACGCCTTCCGCGACGACTTTCAAGCCTAAGACGTGCGCTATTGCAATAATGGCGTTGCAAATCGCAAGATCATTCACATCATGGGCAATATCGTTGACAAATGACTTGTCGATCTTGAGTTTTTTGACCGGAAATCGTTTCAGATATCCGAGATTTGAATAGCCAGTTCCGAAATCATCAATCGCCAGCGAGATTCCGCGATCATTTATCTTCTGCATGAGACGGATGGTATGATCCGGGTCTTCCATCGACAGACTTTCCGTTATTTCGATTTCAAGGTGGCGCGGATCCAGCTTTGTCTCCGCCAAGGCGCTATCCAGCACATCAATAATGTCCCCGGTTGTGCATTGAACGAATGACAGATTGACCGACATTGTTATCGCAGCAATGCCCTCATCCTGCCACGCTTTGTTTTGCCTGCACGCTTCACGCAGCGCCCACTCGCCGATTCCGGTAATCAAGCCCATTTCCTCGGCTGCGGGAATGAAGTCGGCGGGATTCACAATTCCATGAGAAGGGTGCAGCCAGCGAATCAGGGCTTCGACACCGACCACCTTGCCGCTTGCCAGCCCAACTTGCGGCTGGTAGTACAGACGAAATTCGCCGTGTTGCAATGCCTGCCGTAGCTCTTTTTCCAGCAACCATCGTTGATTGGCGCGTTCGTTGAAGGCCCGGGTAAAGAACTGATGTGGCTGTGCCTGTGTCTTGCTTTCTACTGCTCGCTGCAGCGCGACTTCGGCATTTTGCAGCAGTTGATCTGCATCCGTTGCATCGAGCGGGTAGAGTGCAATGCCGATATGCGGTTTCAAGTAAATTTCATGTTGCTCAATTTGAAAAGGCTGCTCCAGTGATTTGGCGACGCTTTGTACAAGCGAAAGAACGGCCCGACTATCGGCCATGTCGCAGAAAACGCCGAAGTTTTCGTCGGACGCACGGGCTACCGTGGCTTCTCCTGTCACATCATTCTGTAGACGTTGCGTGACCTGCTGCAACAATGCGTTGGCAATCTTCCGTCCGAGGGTGTGTCTTATGTCATCGATTCGGCCTAGCCTAAGCATTAAAACGGCAAGCTGCCTGCTGACGCGTTCGGCTTGAGAAATGGCCTGTTGCAAGAGATCATGCAGCAACAACCGGTTCGGCAATCCGGTCAGGCCATCGTAGTTGCTCAAATAATGCGCCCGCTGCTGCGCCTGTTTGAGTTCGGTGATATCGATGCCTGTGCAGACGATGTAAGGCGAGCCTTCTGGACTTTCGGCCAAGTAGGTGATTGACCATAGCGCCTCGCGCTGTGTGCCTTCACGAGGGATCCAGCCGCCATAATATTGAACGCCTTGCGTCTGTTGCTGTAGATCGGCAAGCAATGATTTGAGTAGAGTTGCTTCGTTGGGGAGGAAAAAAACTTCCCATAGGAATGTTCCAGCAATTTCCTCTTCACTATAGCCACAGGCTCTCGCCGCTGCCTGGTTCAAGCGCGCAATCCGTCCGGCGGTATCTGCCAGGATGATTAGCGCACCGGTCGTGTTAAGTATTGTAGCGAGCAGATTGCGCTCTAACGTCAGTTCATTTGCCAGATGCGCACGCCGGCTCATCTCCTGCAACAGGGTTTCGCGCATCTCATTCACGCCATTCACCACCTGCTCCAATTCGTCCGGCGCATGAGGACTCACTGGTCGATTCAATGTCAACGGCACGTTTAGGCGATCAAGACGAAACTGACGCGCATACCCGGCCATCCTATCCAGATGACGGGCAACCAGCCGTCGGAAAACAAACAGGAAGGCGATGGCGACGACCAGCATTCGGACGGCATGGGTGCCAGCGATGATCTGTATGCGTTCGACTATCCTTTGATAAATGCCAGTAGGAGTCGCATCGATTTTCATCGTGCCGAGCATCTGTCCATTTGGTGCATATATTATCGGGAAAGAGCGGCTGATCGATGGCGCGTTTTCCGCTGGATTTCCGGCACGGTAAAATTCGCCATCGGATGTTCGTACCTCGACATATTGGACGTCCGGTACTTGGAGAATGCCATGCATGATGATTTTTATCTGGCCTTCATCGAATGTCCAGAGTGCATTGGCAAGACTTGGGCCGTTAATTTTCTGCGATTGAAGAAGCCGGCTCTTGATCGTCTCCATCCCCTGCCGATATTCGGCGTACATCTGGACGCCGGTGGCGATGATGGTGAATAGCGCACTGATGAGAATGACAAGGACGACGAACCGATACCCCACTCGATGCGCCGCATAGCCATTCCAGATTCGTTCTTTCCAACGCATAGTGCCGTTCCTTCAGGACGACGGTGGCTGTGGCACGACGTGACCGAATTTGCGATGTTCTATTCTCGTCATTCTCATTTAATTATCGGCAATTGAAACATACCAGGTGGCGCATGGATCTTCAGCGGAAAAGATGCATGCCGTTTCGGCTCGAATTTCAGTATAGTTAGGTTCGAAAATCCTGACGCGATGCGTCGCAATAATTTACGCCAGAGCAGCAATGTGCTGTCGGCAACCATGTGGATAAGCTGTATTGATAAGAGTAGGAAATGCTTGTGTTTCAATGCGTTCGTAGTTGCGCGCCCAAAAAATATTACTCATCAACCGACCGAGGCGACCATGTTTTTGTGTCCGCTACAAAGAATAACGATAAAGATTGTTTCCCTGCTTTTATTGATGGCAGCCTCCTCTGCGCTATTGGCGAAGACGACGCTGGTTTATCCTGCGCCTGAATCGTTCAAGGATGTCCGTCATGAATATGTCGTCCGGATGCTGCAATTGGCGATTGACAAGGCTGGCGGCCCCTATGTGCTAAAGCAAAGTTCAATACTGATGTCGCAAAAAAGAGCCTTGGTACAATTGGAAAATAACGCGGGCATTGACGTCGCGGCCTATATGACGTCGGTAGAGCGGGAACAACACTTGCGTCCAATTCGCATTCCGATTGATAAGGGCTTATTGGGCTGGCGTATTTTCCTGATCAGGCAAGAAGATCGGGAAAAATTCAGAAATATTCACAAAGTCGAGCAACTAAAACACTTGCTTGCCGTACAGGGACACGATTGGCCAGATGTTGAGATTTTGCGCGCCAATGAATTCCGCGTTGAAGGAATCGCCTCTTATGAAGGAAATTTCAAGATGCTGCGGTCGCGCCGCGTTGATTATTTTCCTCGCGCCATTATCGAAGTCGAGAGGGAACTGCAACAGCGACCGCTTGCCAAGCTGATGATTGAACCGTCGATCGTATTGCATTACCCCACTGCGTACTATTTATTTGTTAACAAGAAGAATGTAGTGTTGGCAGAGGTATTGGAAACCGGTCTGAAAAAAGCCATCCAGGATGGATCTTTTGACCGTCTGTTTGACGAATATTATGGCGACTCCATCCGTCATGCTCGTTTGGAAAAACGTAAAATCTTTAAGCTTCTCAATCCTTATCTCCCCCCAGAAACGCCATTTCAGCAGCGAAAATTTTGGTATTTCCCGGAAGCAGAACAACATTCATTTCGATAAAAAGCACCCAACAAATTATAGCGATGCCTTACGCCAAATCAGGGCACGCCTCTCGCCAATCCCCGACTTGGAGAGCGGATTGGACTTTTAACGAGCATGATCATTGACAAAATTCCGCCAGAAATTGCAAGTCCTGTCGCCACCCATTGCGGAGAAGAATACGAGTAGCCGAGAGTAAGCGGAATGCCGCCAAGGAAGGCGCCCGTGGCATTGCCGATATTGAAGCCTGATTGACCTAAAGAAGATCCGAGCATTTCAGCGCCTTTTGAATGTTGCATCAACAGCATTTGTATGGGCGGTCCCAAGGCCATCGCAGTCGCGCCCGTCGTGAACGCGAGGCAAAGCATTACATACTGGGAACTGGCCAGAAGTCCGTTCAGAGCAAGAAGGATGGACATCGTGGCCAAAAGAATGGTAATGGCCTTGATCGGAGCAAATTTGTCCGCCAACTTGCCGCCAAGGATGACGCCGACGGTCATCCCGACACCGATAATGGCCATGATCAAAGGAATCGAGCGCGGCGCGAACAGCGAGACATCGGTTAGTAATGGCGCTATGTAGCTAAACCACGCGAAAAATCCTCCGGTGCCGATGGACGTTATCGCGAGCGCCAGCCAAAGATCCGGGTTGCGAAATATCTTCATGTCGCTGATGACGCTGGCACTGCTGTTCGCATCGATGTGGGGAACCCATCTTTTCAGGCTGATGACGGTAAGAAGCCCGATGATGGCAACGATGAGAAAAGCGAAGCGCCAGCTGAAATTGTGGCCGACATAAGTCCCTGCCGGCACACCGATGATGTTCGCAATAGTCAGCCCCGCAAACATCGTTGCCACCGCCCCAGCGACTTTCCCCTCGTCCGCCAGACGGCTCGCCACAACCGCGCCAACGCCGAAGAATGCGCCATGGGGCAATCCGGCAAGAAAGCGACTAATGACAAGCAGATGGAAGTCGGGAGAGAATGCCGATAATGCATTGAATGCGGTAAACAGAATCATGAACCAGATCAGAACACTCTTCGGCGGACGATTTGCCAGTGTGCCGACCAGAATCGGGGCGCCGAGGACGACGCCCAAGGCATAGGCGGAGATCAGGTAACCCGCCTCGGGAATCGAAATTTTCAGGTTCGTGGCGATATCGGGCAGAATGCCCATCATGACGAACTCTGTCATGCCAATGCCAAAGCCGCCGAGGGCCAAAGGGATGAGGGTTTTTTTGATCAGCATGATTCTGTGCGAGCTTGATATTGTTATCCGCTGTTGCGCAGGCCGGCGGCAACGCCATTAATCGACAAATGGATCCCGCGACGAACCAGCGCATCGTCATGATTTTCGCGGCGGCGGCGCAGTAGCTCGACCTGGACCTGGTTGATTGGATCCAGATAAGGAAAGCGGTTGGCCGTCGGTTCCGACAACACGGGATTGTGCTGCAGAAGTTTGACCTGACCAGTGATGTTCTGTAGCGCGGCAACAGTGCGCTTGTGCTCGGCGCAAAGGCGCGGGAAAATCACATCCCGCAGTTCCGCGTCCTTCACCAGACCAGCATAGCGTGAGGCAATTCCCAAATTTGTTTTGGCAATCACCATATCCATGTTCGAAAGGGTGGTGGCAAAGAACCCCCATTTCTGATGCATTTCCTGCAGTAAGGCGAGTCCAGGTGCACCGTGCTTGGCGATAAATGCTTCGACGGCACTACCGAACCCGTACCAGGCAGGCAGCATCAGCCTGCATTGCGCCCAACTGAATACCCAAGGTATGGCCCGCAGGTCTTCGATAGACGTGGTTTTCTTGCGGGATGCCGGGCGAGACCCGATATTCAGCGCGGCAATTTCGGAAATGACGGTGGATTCCCAAAAGTAGCGCTCGAATCCGTCGGTTTCATAGACGAGTGAACGATAGGCCGCATAAGCGTGGCCAGAAAGGAGCTCCATGGCTTCAACGTATGACTCGCAAGGAACCGGTTCGCGGTCATGCAGGATGGTTGCTTCGAGGGTTGCTGCCAATAGCACTTCGAGGTTGCGACGGCCGAGTTCCGGGTTGCCATATTTTGATGCGATCACTTCGCCCTGTTCGGTCAGCCGAATCTGCCCTTGCACAGCGCCAGCCGGTTGGGCCAGGATGGCTTCATAGCTCGAACCGCCTCCTCGCCCAACGGAGCCACCGCGCCCGTGGAACAGACGTAGCGTCAGGTCATGGGCAGCGAACACTTCCACTAGCGCCCTTTCAGCCTTGTACAGCTCCCAGCCGGATGTCAGAAAACCGCCATCCTTGTTACTGTCTGAATATCCAAGCATCACTTCCTGCATGTTTCCTCGGAACGCCAGCAGACGGCGGTAGAAAGGCAGCTGCAATAATCCCGACATGACCGATCCGGCGGCACGCAAATCATCAATGGTTTCAAACAGGGGAACAATGTTGAGGTCAAGCTGGCTTTCGCGCGGCCGTAACAAACCCACTTCCTTCAGCAACACTGCGACCTCGAGGAGGTCGGAAACACTGGCCGATTTGGAAACGATACAGTTGCCGATTGTGGCGGCGCCGTAGCGGCGATGGCTGTCAGCGGCGATGTGGAAAATCGCCAACTCCCCTTCTGTTTCATCACTGTAGCGGAGCGTACCGGACGCAAGTGGACGGGGGCTCTGCAACTCGCGGGACAGGAGGGCGATGCGTTCCTCTTCTGGCAACTGCAAGTAACAGGTTCCTGGTGCAACCGCCTCCAGCAATTCAGCGACTGTTCGCTCATGCACTTCCGAATTCTGCCGCAGATCTATGGCAGCCAAATGAAAGCCGAATACAGCGACCGCATGGCGCAAACGCCGCAGGCGCCCATTCGCCAGGGGTGCAGAGCCGTGGCTCATCAAGGATTGAAAGACCACATCCAGATCAGCAGCCAAAGCATCCGCATCGGAATACGGCTCGACTTGCCTGGAAAAAGGCAATCCGCTGTCCAGCCCCACGAGCTTCTGCGCTGTGGCTGCCAGTCTTGCGCGAATGCCCAATACGGTACGACGATAAAGTTCATCAGTGCGCTGCACCGACTGATCTGGCGATGCATGGGCTAAAGCGATCAATGCCGGCGACGCCGGAATCAGAAGGTTCGACAAGGATAGCTCGTCACTGAGGGCATGCAACTCTTTCAGATAAAATTGCAGAATATGGTTTACCTGAAGACTCAGAGTTTCTTTGAGAACGTCTGCCGTCACGAATGGGTTGCCATCCCGGTCGCCGCCAATCCAGCTACCCATGGTCAATAATGGCGGCAGCGCCACCTTCCTGCCGGTGGCTTTGCACATCGCTTCTTCCAGGGCAATATAAAGACGGGGGATTTGCTGGAAAAAGGTGTAATCGTAATAGGACAATCCGTTCTTGACCTCATCGATCACGGTCAGTCGCTCGCTGCGAAGCATGCGGGTTTGCCAGAGCCGCAGAACGGCACTATAGAGCGCGGCATTATCCGTTTCGGTTTCATCCGGCGTCAGTGTCATGCGGTAGCGGCGGGATAGCAAATCAGAGATTTCACGTTGACAGTTCAGTATGCTCTTGCGCTTGACTTCAGTGGGATGGGCAGTCAGTACGGGCACCACATGCATGCCTTCCAAGGTAGCCAACAGCGCTTCCGGCGCGATTCCCGCAGCGGCGACATGCGCCAGCACCTGCGCCACCCTCCTCGCACCAGGCTTGCCGGCTTCATCCCCACGGAGGCGATGGGAAAAAATCAGATGCTGGTCTTCTGCAATATTTGCGAGCTGTGAAAAGTAGCTGAAGGCGCGGATTAAAATGTTGGTTTGGTCGATTGAGAGCGTCGAGAATATATTGCCGAGCTCCTGCTCCGCAGCAGGATCGTGCTGCCGATGAAATCGAAGCGAGATCGTTCGCACTTGCTCGACCAGATTGAATATCTCTTCGCCATGCTGGGTACGTATGATGTCACCGAGCATGCCGCCGAGCATGCGGATGTTCTTGCGCAGCATGCAGTTATGTTTATCTGACACGGATGTAAGTTCTGTTGAGGCGTTTATAGTGGACATGGCGCTTTTTTGAATTGTGGCGGAGCGAAAAGCAGGCTGGGTTCAAGGAGCCCAATATACCCGGCAGGGCGGACGTTCCTGGCGCAGGGCGAGCCGGACAGGCAACTCTGCGACAGGGCCGGGCCGCAGCGCCTGCTGAAGCAGTTCCCGCTTGGCGACGCCGGTGATGTGCAATACCAAGTGGCGACAATCAGTCAAAGTTGCTGCAGTCAGGCTCAGGCGGGGCACCGGCACATTGGGCTCCGATGGTGCGGGTACTGCAACGCAGGGCAGCATATCGCCCCCGTCCTGCAGCCCCTCTTGGGTTCCGCTAAAAAGAGAGGCCGTATGGCCATCGATGCCCATGCCGAGGATTACCACATCGAAGGGCCGCGCCATGCACGCCAGGCGTTGGGCGACCGCCGGCACCGCCGCCGCCGCTGTCGCCGAGCCGTCAAAGAGCGGGACGAAATGGGCTTCGGCAGCGGCGTTGCGGAGCAGGTTGCTGCGGATGCCGGCTTCATTGCTGTGCTGGTCGGAAGACGGCAACCAACGTTCGTCCGCCAAGGTCAGGCTGACCTGAGCCCACGGCAGAGGCCGCTGGGACAAGCGCTCAAAAAAGCCCTTAGGCGTGTTGCCGCCTGAAACCACCATGCTGGCTTTGCCGCGAAGCGCAATCGCCTCGGCGAGTTTGTCGGCGACAAACCCTGCGAGGGCCTCATCCAGATCCGCTTGCGTGGCATAGTCGTTTCGCAGGATCTCACTCATCAGATTTCCTCGTGCCATTGAAGGCCGCTGCTAGCCATCAAGCTATTGGATGCCGCCGGTCCCCAGGTGCCGGCGGTATAGTTCCGCGGCCTTTCCTGGGAAGCCTGCCAGCCTGCCATGATGGATTCCACCCAGCTCCACGCAGCCTCCTGCTCATCACGGCGGACGAACAAGGTGAGGTTGGCCCGCATCACGTCGATCAGCAACCGTTCGTAGGCTTCCAGACGGCGGGTGCGAAACGTTTCAGAGAAATCCAGGTTGAGTTGCACCGGCCGCAACTGCACCTCTTCACCGGGTTGTTTCGCCAGCAAATGCAGTTCGACAGTTTCCTCGGGCTGCATGCGGATCACCATGCGATTGGTAAATGCGCCAACCGGAGAGTTGAAAATGGTATGCGGCGGTTCGCGAAAATTGACGACAATTTCTGCCAGCTTTTCCTGCATGCGTTTGCCGGTGCGTAGAAAAAATGGCACGCCGGCCCAGCGCCAGGTATCGATTTCAGCCTTGATGGAAACGAAGGTTTCCGTGTCGCTATCGTTGGGGACATCATCTTCTTCGAGATAGCCACGGACCGGCTTGCCCGCGATCGCGCCGGCACGATACTGGCCGCGCACGGTCTTTGCCGCGACGTCATGCCCTTTGATGGGGCGCAGTGCTCGTAGGATCTTCAGTTTTTCATCCCGCACCACGTCAGGCGCAATCGACGCTGGAGGTTCCATGGCAACGATGCACAGCAATTGCAGTAAATGGTTCTGCAACATGTCCCTGAGTGCGCCGGTACCATCGTAAAACTCCCCGCGAGACTCGACACCTAGCTGTTCCGCGACGGTGATCTGGACATCACGCACGCAATCCCGTCGCCACAATGGTTCGAATAAAGCATTGCCAAACCGTAAAGCAAGCAAGTTTTGCACGGGTTCCTTGCCAAGGTAGTGGTCAATGCGATAGATCTGCGTTTCATGGAAGAATTGCCCCACCTGGTCATTGATCTGGCGCGACGATTCCAGATCATGGCCCAGCGGCTTTTCCAGAACTACCCGCGACTGCGGGCTGATCAATCCTGTTTCGCTCAGATTCCTGCAGATATCGGCGAACAGGGCAGCCGAGGTCGACAAATAAAATACCCGGTCACGATCATTGCGGCTGCCGAGGCATTCGGCCAGCGATGCATAAGACGTCAGCTTGCGGGCATCAATCGTGCAATAGTAGAGTTGGGCGGTAAATCCTTCCCACTTGGATTCCGAAAAATTTTTGCCCAGATGGCCTTCGCACTGCTGTCGCGCGCTGGCCTGGTAAGCAGCGCGGTCCAACTCCTCGCGGGCGACTCCGACAATGCGTGCGCCGGATGCCAGCAGGCCATCGCAATACAAGTGGTAGAGCGCCGGCAGCAACTTGCGCATGGCAAGGTCGCCGGTGCCACCGAAAATAACCAGATCGACTTCCATTGGCTTATGCATTCTGTTCATTCTTCCCATCGCAGTGCGAGTTGGCACGTTCGATTGTGGCTGCCCCTGGTCCCCGCGCATTTCCCAGAGCTGCCGCCTGGACAGCGAGCGACTGGATCGCCAGCCACTCGCCTCGGGCCACCAGCGCCGGCGGCACCAGCCAGGAACCGCCGACACAAGCGACGTTTTTCAGCGCCAGGAACTGCGCCGCATTCTCCGGATTGACACCACCCGTGGGGCAGAACACCACGTCCGGAAAAGGCCCGGCCATGGCATTGAGCATCTCGATGCCGCCTGCCTGCTGGGCCGGAAACAGCTTCAATGCCGCGTAACCCGCCTCCCGTGCCGCAATCACGTCCGAGGGCGTCATTACGCCCGGCAGAAAGGGCAGGCCGCTGCCAGCGGCCGCGCAAAGCAGCGACGGCGTATGACCAGGCGACACACCGAACATCGCACCGGCCTTGAGCACGGCGTCGATATCGCCGGCCCTGGTAATCGTCCCGGCCCCCACAATCGCCTGCGGCACTTCATTACAGATGCCACGAATGACATCCAGTGCCTGCGGAGTGCGCAGGGTCACCTCGAGCACCCGGATACCGCCATTGACCAGGGCGCGGGCGAGCGCCACACCGGCGGTGACGTCATTGGCCACGATTACCGGCATCACCGGACTGGCGGCAAGAATTTCCTTTATGTTCATGTTGCGCTCCTTAAGCCGCGGGAGCGGTCAACGCCCCCAAAAAAGTGATTGCGCCCTGTTCGGCACTGGTTGCGTTTTCTCGGGCCGTGGCGAAGAGTTCACGACCGCAGCCAAAGCCATTCATGGAAAGGTCTGTTTCCGGCATCGGGCGCCGAGCCAGCTCATCGCCCGGCGTGATCGCCTGCAGAATGCCGGCCTCGGAATCAAGGCGGATCACATCGCCATCGCGCACCCGCGCCAGGAAGCCGCCGGCCCGACATTCCGGTGTGACATGGATGGCGGCAGGCACCTTGCCGGATGCGCCGGACATGCGGCCGTCGGTCACCAGGGCCACCTTGTAACCCTGTTCCTGCAGCAGGCCCAAGGCCGGCGTCAGCTTGTGCAGTTCCGGCATGCCATTGGCGCGCGGACCTTGAAAGCGCAGCACGGCGACGAAGTCGCGGTTCAATTCCCCGCGTTCGAACGCCTCCAGCACCGCCTCCTGGCTATCGAAAACCAGGGCAGGCGCCTCCACCACCCGATGCTGCGGTTTCACCGATGACACCTTGATGATTGCCCGGCCCAGATTTCCGGTAAGCAGTTTCAGGCCACCGTCCGCCACAAATGCATCGGCACAGGGTCGAAGCACTTCCGGATCGCCGCTTTCGCCGGGCGCTTCGCGCCATGACAACTGGCCGTTGTCCAGGAAAGGCTCCTGGCTGTAATGGCCCAATCCGGGGCCAGCCACGGTACGCACATCGGCATGCAGCAGGCCGTTTGCCAACAGTTCGCGGATCAGGAATCCCATCCCGCCCGCCGCATGAAAATGGTTCACGTCCGCACTGCCATTCGGGTAGATCCGTGCCAGGCTCGGCACGACCGATGAGAGATCGGAAAAATCGCTCCAGTCGATCACGATACCGGCGGCGCGGGCAATCGCCACCAGATGGATGGTATGGTTGGTCGATCCACCTGTCGCCAGCAGACCGACGATGCCGTTGACGATCGCCTTTTCATCAATCACTTCCGCGATAGGGGTGAATTCCTTGCTGCCGAACGTCAACCGGGCTACCCGCTGGGCCGCTGCCGCCGTCAACGCATCGCGCAGGGGCGTATCGGGCGTCACGAAAGCAGCACCGGGCAAATGCAGCCCCATGATCTCCATCAGCATCTGGTTGCTGTTGGCGGTGCCATAGAAAGTGCAGGTGCCGGGGCCGTGGTAAGCCTTGAGTTCGGCCTCGAGCAAGGCGGCACGATCAAGCTTGCCCTGCGCGTGAAGCTGGCGAATTTTTGCCTTCTCGTCATTGGACAGGCCCGAGGTCATGGGCCCGGCCGGAATAAAAATCGCGGGCAAATGCCCGAACTGCAGCGCGCCGATCAGCAGGCCCGGGACAATCTTGTCGCACACTCCCATGTACAGGGCGGCATCAAAGACGCCGTGGGACAGGGCCACGGCGGTCGCCATGGCAATCACATCGCGGCTGAACAAGGACAACTCCATCCCTGGCTGGCCCTGGGTAACGCCATCGCACATCGCCGGAACGCCGCCGGCAAACTGCGCCACCGCTCCCGCCTGCCGCGCCGCTTCTTTGATAATCTGTGGAAAGCGCTGGTAAGGCTGATGGGCCGACAGCATGTCGTTGTAGGATGACACAATCGCCAGGTTGGGCGGACGCTCTTCCCGCAGGCGGATTTTGTCGGCACGTTCGACCGCCGCAATCGCGTGCGCGAAATTCGTGCACGAGACATGCTGACGCGCTGCCGTGTACTTTGCAGCATGCCGCACCTGTTGCAGATATTGCTCCCGCAAGAGGGAACTTCGTTCTTGTATGCGTCGCGTCACCGCGGCAATTTTTTCATTCAACATATTCTTCTCCTTAATCTTGACGGCTTGCTTCGGCACTCCAGCCGGACAGCGGCGCGGCGTGCAGGGTGGGAGTCACGGTGGCCTGCAAGCGTGCAATTGCCGCAGCCGCCTGTGCCACACTGGCGGCGCTGCCGTGAATTTCGATATCGAGCGCCAACTCCCTCGACTGGCCGGCATCGAGCGCGGCAACGCGACCATGGCGCGCTTCGAAGGAACGCGGATTTGGAAAATTGATCCCGGGCTCCAGGCCAACCACGTAGCCATCGGCCATGGCTGCGGTATTTTTCCAGAGGGTAAAGCATGGCAATTGGCTGCGGCTGAAGTGCAGGCTGACGCCCCGCTCAGCGCTGGCATTGTGAAGCAGCACCTGGGTCTGCCCTTGCTCATCGGCCAGCAGATCGAGAAAATAAACCTGCTCCTGGAATTGCGCATCGGGCGCTTCAATGCTATCCCACTGTTCGACACTGGCGGCGGCATGGGACGTGCGCGGCACCAGGGTGCGTACCGGCGCATGAATGCGCGAGCCGGCGTCGAGCAAGGGCGCGCCGAAGTTGATGTGGTACAGCATCTGGCCGCTTCCCTGCCTGGCCGACAGGTTTGTTATCCGGTCCCGCACCCGGATCGTGTTGCTGTGCGCCGCGCTGGACGTCGTCGATTGCAAACGCAGCTTCTGCGCATGGAGACGACTCTCATCGACTTCCGCGCTGACGGCGATCTCGCCAGTCTGCGCATCGATTTGCGCATCCACGCACCGGGCAGGCAAGTTGGCGATCCTGCCGTGCAGCGGATAGCGCAGGATGCCGCGCGCATCGAATTCTGGCGCGCCATTGCTCTCCAGGCCGCAACGGCACAGCAGCTCGTCGAAACCATCGAGCCAGCCGAGGCCGTCCGGTTCAGCGAGCGGCACGAAACGGGGATTCACGGGCCCGCGGATCGGCGCCTGCCAGCCGATTTCGAAGCCATCCAGCCAGGCCTTCCAGATCCCCATGCCGCGTTGTGGCAACAGCCACAGCCTGAGCCTGCCATTGTGCACTTCACAGACCTCGACGCCATCCCGCAGGCCGCCCTCCAGTTTCATAAAGCGCACGAATGGTGCGGCCGGCGCGCAGGACGAGGCGTTTGCACTCAGAGACACGGCAGGTAAAGTATCGAAAGACGTGCTCATGAATGCGTCGGCTCGGGATTGTCAAACCGCTTGATCCGGGCAATCAGGGCAGTAGTCGACGCGTCATGGACGACCGGCGCGGCGCCCGCCAGTTCCGCGAAAATATCCGTACTCAACTGCTTGCCGAGTTCCACACCGCACTGGTCGAAGGAATTGATGTCCCAGATCACGCCCTGCACAAACACCTTGTGTTCGTAAAGTGCGATCAGGGCGCCCAGGGTTCGCGGCGTCAAGGTATCCAGCAGCAAGGTCGTCGACGGGATATTGCCCGGGAAAGTGCGGTGTCGCGCCAGGTACTCGCTACGCTCGAGACTTAACCCCGCCGTCCGCAATTCCCGATACGTTTGCGCGGTGCTACGCCCCAGCATCAATGCCTCCGCCTGGGCCAGCATGTTGGCATGAACCACCCACTGGTGTTCGGTTATGCTGCCTGGACTATGCATGACGCCGATAAAGTCGACCGGGATCCAGTGCGTGCCCTGATGCAGCAGCTGAAAGTACGCATGCTGCCCATTGATGCCAAGGCCACCCCAGATCAATGGTCCGGTGCCATAGCCAAGCTCGTTACCCCGGATATCCACACGCTTGCCATTGCTTTCCATGTCAAGCTGCTGCACATACGGGACGACTTCACCCAGCCGCGCGTCATAGGGCGCGATCATGTGGCTGGGCGCATGATGAAAGTTGCGATACCAGATCCCCAGCAGCGCCAGCAGGACCGGCATATTTTCTTCCAGGGCGGCATGGCGAAAATGCTGATCCATTGCGCGCGCGCCGTCGAGCAGGAGCTCGAACTGGTCGGCGCCGATCGCCAGCATGATTGGCAGGCCGATCGCCGACCACAGGGAATAGCGCCCGCCCACCCAGTTCCAGAAAACAAAGGTGCGCTCTTCGGCGAATCCCAGGGCTGCCGCGGCGGCCGGGTTGGCGGTGACGGCGACGCACTGCGCCATGGCGTCACGTTCGCTGCCCAGAAATTCGCTCAACCATTGCTTTACCGTGTGGAAGTTAGTCAGCGACTCCTGCGTCGTAAACGTCTTGGACGATACGATCACCAGGGTTTCCTCCGCACAGAGTTTTTCCAGGATGCGATGCACCGCATTGGAGTCCGGATTGGATAGAAAATGCAGGCGCGGACCGGTCACCGGCAGCGCTTGCGTCACCATCTTGGGGCCAAGATCCGATCCGCCGATGCCGATGTTGATCACATCGCGAATCATGCCCTTGCCGGCAACGCCAGGCACACCGTTACGCACGGCTTCACTGAATGCCGCCATCCTGTTCTTTTCCCTGACGACCGCTGCGGCGACATCCACGCCCATGACCGACAAGGCTTCCTTGCTGCGCAGGGCGGTATGGAGTACGGACCTGCCCTCGGTGCGATTGATGGGCGCACCGCTGAACATGGCGTCCCGGCGCGCCTCGACGCCTCGCTCGCGCGCCAGTTGCACAAGAAGTTCGCGCGTCGTGTCGTTAATGCGATTTTTTGAGTAGTCGCAGAAAATGCCCGCCACATCAAGGCTGAAGCGTTTGCTGCGCCCGGGATCGGTGACGAACAAGTCGCGCATGTGCGTGGCATGCGTTTCGTTGAAGTGCGCCTGCAAGCTTACCCAGGCATCGGTTTTATCGAGTGTTTTCATCGCGCAAAATATCCTTGAAATTCAACAAACTTTAAAATCGGGAAATTTTTCAATTCCCCGTGCGGCTTACCACCACGTCTCGGCAGTGATGCCGATCACCGAACCCTTGTTGGCATTGCCGAACACGCCGCTGGCCGACAACGGGTCGCCCGCCGCAGCCGCGGTGCGGGCCGCGTTGTTCCAGTTTGCGCGCGTATAGAACACCCGAAGCTCCGGCCGGGCGTAATAGCCAGGGCCACGCGACAGCGCTGCCGCGAGCGTGAACTTCGTCAGCCGGCGCGTTTCGCCGCCTTGCGGCGTCACGCGGTCTTGCCCGAGATCGGCCAGCAGCTTGATGTGATTAGTCAAGCCATAAGAGACACGCCCTCCCAGGCTCGTCCAGACTGCGGATTTCGCGGGGTCGTTGGCGGTATCTTTCTGGTAGACGGCGATCAATTGCCCGCCAAGTTTTTCATTGATTTGCGCGTACAGGCCGTCGACAATCCGGAAACGGCGCACATCGCTGCCATTGGACGTATCGCCGGTGCCGCCGTTGGCGACGCCAGCGCCAGTGCCGTACTGCACTGCCAGCTTGTTTTCACCCTCCAGAAACAATCCGGTCTGGCGATGCTGCACGGTCAGCATGGAGCCGCCGTGGCGATTCGGCAGATTGCTATCCTTGGCGATCAGCGCAAGCCCGAATTCCAGGGTGCCGCCGCGATTGACTTTCAAGCCGCGCAACTGGAAGTCATGGCGCGTGGATGAATCGCCGTTCTGCATAGTCGGCATCGTTTGCCTGTCATCGCGCAAGAGCGCATAGCTGAACTTCAGGTCGCCGACCGGCAAATCTTCCAGGCCGACGCCGAATCCGGACGGATTCCAGTAAAAGAAATCGGTGATATGGACGTCTTCGCGCTTGTAATAGCGGCGCCCCATCCAGGCGGTTGCGCCGCCAAGTTCCGGTATCTTGTCTGCCGTCAGATACACTTGCGGGAGGTCGACTTCGCCGCCGCCTTTGGTCAGGCTCGGCGAATTGGCGGTGGCGTTGCTCAGGCCGAGCATGACATGGGCTTTGAAGCCGGGGCCGTTCTCGACCTTGGCGATATCCTGGCCTAACAGCAGCTCGCCATAGATGCCGCATTCGTTACCGAGGCGATATTTCGAGCCCGCGCCTGCCAGGCCGAAACAGGTCTGGGCGCCGCCGGCGGAATTTGAGCCGCCATTGGCGCGAAAATACCCGTTGAAATCCAGGGCCAAACCACTTTGGCCGACTGCCATGACGGCGGCGGCCAGTCCAATTTGTTTCAGATAATGCTTCTTCATACAGTCTCCTTGAATTTTTGTCATTGGACGGCTATCCTGTGTAGCGATCCTGTTTTTTTGTACGTCGATGCGACTTGAACAGCGGCCGATGCCGTTTTTCATGTTCCTTTGGGGACGCTGCCGAATTTCGGAAAAAAAGCGCCCTCTCCTTCCCGTCGTAGCGGGAAAGCTTCCTTCACCAATCATCGTTTTGTCTCGGAGTGGTTTCCCGGCTTACAGGAAAAATGTCCCCCTCCCGACCAAACGGGATCAATCTTTATCTGCGCATCGCTGTGCTGTTTTACCTGACTTTCGCTCCCTCTCCTTTTTCAATGATTGGCCAAAGAAGCCAGCTGACAAACCTGTATTGACGATGCGCTTGCGCCTTGCTTTCTCTGATTCAGCAGTAATGCGACCTCGTCGCGGCACGGCGCGTAGGGCCCGGCCCGGGTTGCCGCCAGGGCTGCGACCGCTGCAATGGTCTGCAGATGGCGGGCCGGCGCGCTACCCGGAAAAAGCAAGAGACTGCTCATCCATCCGGCCATGGCGGCATCGCCGCAGCCGACGGTGTCCGCCACTTCCACGCGGAATGCCGGCTGTTCCCAGACGCTGTCGCCGCGCAGCAGGCTCATGCCCGCCGCTCCCCGCGTCAACAGGATCTCGGCGCCGGGGGCCAGCTGGCGCAATGCCGTGAGCCCCTGTGCCGGTGACAGGCCTGGAAAAAGTCCCTCCAGGTCTTCGTCGGATACCTTGATGTAGCTCGCAATGGAAGCGAGCAGCCGGAATGTTTCCTGATACTGGGCGGTGTCCATGTGCTGCCGCATGTTGGGGTCAAAGGCGATGCGCTTGCCGGCGCGATGCGCCGCGATGGCCTGTTCCACCAGCCGTGCGGCCAAAGGCTGCCGCGCCAGGCTCAAGCTGCCGACATGGATCACTTCCGCCGCCCGCAGCCAGCCCTCGGGCAGCAGGGCCGGGTCGAACTGGAGGTCGGCGCTGTTTTCGCCAATGAAAAAATAGCTCGGCGGATTTTTTGACGTCACCATGGCCAGAAAAGGCAGCGCATCGACGCGTTGCAGGAAGCGGCGGTCCAGCCCGGCTTCGTTTCCCATGCGTTCAAGGTCGTCGCCGAACATGTCCATGCTGACCGCGCCGGCAAAGCCGGTCGGCACGCCCAGGCGGGCGCCGACCCGCGCCACATTCCAGCAAGAGCCGCCGGGCATCGCGCGCCAGGAGCCATCGTCCTGGCGTATCATGTCTGTCAAGGCTTCGCCAAAGACCACGTAACGCGGAAAAGGGATCGTCGCCATGATCTCAGTTCACCTGGCTTTGATGACGCCAGCGGTCCAGCATGACGGCGAGAACGATGACCACGCCCTTGGCGACATACTGCCAGAAGGACGACAGGCCCAGGATGGTGAGGCCATTGTTCATCAGGCCGATGATCAGGGCGCCGATCACCGTGCCCCAGATCGAACCCACGCCGCCCATCAGGCTGGTCCCGCCCAGCACGACGGCGGCGATGGCGTCGAGTTCATAACCGCTGCCCCAGTTGCCGTTGGCGCCGTACAGCCGGCTCGCCGACATCGCGCCGGCCACTCCCGAGCACAGGCCGCTGAATGCATACACGAATGCCAGCACCAGCGAGACCTTGATGCCCGTCAGCCGGGCTGCCTGCAGGTTGCCGCCGACGGCATAGATATGCATGCCAAGCACGGTGCGCCGCAAGATAAACCAGGACAACAGCACCAGGGCGGCGGCGACCCATACCAGGTAGGGCAAGCCGAGCAACTCCGCGTTGCCGATCCAGGCGAAACTGGGAATGTCGCGATTCAGGATCGTGGTGCCATCGGCGAAGAGGAAGGCTGCGCCGCGCAGGGCCGTCATGGTGCCCAGGGTGACCACGAAGGGATTGATCTTGAATCCGGCAACCAGCACGCCGTTGAGCAAGCCCATCACCAGGCCGGAGAGCAGGAACGCCGGCAGGGATAGCCAGGCCAGTTCCGGCGATAGTGAAGTCAGCATCCCGAGCACCGCCGACACGGCCAGCATCGAGCCCACCGACAAGTCGATGCCGCAGGTGAGGATCACGAAGGTCATGCCGGTCGCCAGCACCAGGTTGATCGAGGTCTGGCGCAGGATATTCATGGTGTTGGCGGTCGTCGCAAAGTTCGACACGCCGTCTTCCGAGAAATAGCCTGTCAGGAAGTAGAACGCGAGATACAGCGCAATCAAGACGGGCAGCATGCCCATGGCGCCGAATGCTTTGCGAATGGTTTTGCCCATATTGCTGTGCATGATGCTTTCCTTCTCTATCTGCGGCATGAGTTGCCCAGGCGACGTTGCTGTCATAACTGTTTTGGTGGTGTTGCCGTGCATGATGCTTTCCTTATGCTGCCTTGGCATAGGTTGCCAAAGCCATGATGTTTTCCTGGGTAATGCGGTCGCCGCCGAGTTCGCCCATGAGCGATCCTTCGCGCATGACGAGGACGCGGTCGCAGATGCCTATGATTTCGGGTAACTCGCTGGAGATGCAGATCACCGCCACGCCGGCATCGGCCAGTTCGTGGATGATTTTGTAGATTTCCTGCTTGGCGCCGATGTCGACGCCGCGCGTCGGCTCGTCGAGAATCAGCACCCTGGGATTGATTTCCAGCCAGCGGGCAAACAGCAGCTTCTGCTGGTTCCCGCCGGACATGCCGCCGATGATCCCCCTGGGTCCGGCGCCCTTCACCGCCAGGCGCTTGATGGCGCTTTCGGTGATCCGCATCAGTTCGGCCTGTTTCAATACACACCAGCGGGAATGCCGGCGCAGCACATTCATCGTGATATTGACCAGTGAAGGCAATTGCAGGAACAAGCCCTGCCCCTTGCGGTCTTCCGGCACGTAGCCGATGCCCTGGCGTATCGCGTCGGCCGGATGGCGGATCGATACCACCTTGCCGTCGAGCTCGATGCTGCCGCCGGCGCTTTTGTCGGCGCCGAAGATCAGGCGCGCCAGCTCGGTGCGGCCAGCCCCGACGAGGCCCGCCAGGCCGACGATTTCCCCGGCGCGGACCGTCATCGACAGGGGCGCCACCCTGCCGCCGTGCAAGGCATTGACTTTCAGGCGCACCGGTCCCGGCTGGCGCGACGAGGCGTGTTCGTAAAACGCGCCCAGTTCGCGGCCCACCATCATCTTGACGACGGCATCCGGCGTTGCCTCTTGCCGGTCCAGTTCACCGATGAAAGTGCCGTCGCGCAGCACGCTCACCCGGTCCGCAAGCATGCGCACCTCGGCCATGCGATGGCTGATATAGATGATGGCGATGCCGTCGTCGCGCAGGCGCCGCATCACCTCGAACAGGCGCTCCGTTTCACGATCCGACAACGCCGCCGTCGGCTCATCCATGATCAGGACGCGGCTCTTGTGAATCAGCGCGCGGGCGATTTCCACCTGCTGCTGATCGGCGATGGAAAGCTCGCTGGCCAGCGTGTCCGGGGCAAAGCGCGCGCCCAGCATTTCCAGCACTTCTTCCGTGCGGCGATGCATCTGGTCGAGGTTGACCATGCCCAGGTGGTTGCGCGGCTCCGCCCCCATGAAGATGTTTTCCGCCACGCTCAGGTTGGGCGCCACCGACAGTTCCTGGTAAATCAGGTTGATGCCCAGACCGCGTGCAGTTGCCGGATCGGCGATGCGCACCTTTTCCCCGGCAACCCGGATCTCGCCTTCGTCAGGCTGGTATACGCCGGCAAGGATTTTCATCAGCGTGCTTTTGCCGGCGCCGTTCTCGCCCATCAAGGCGTGGATTTCGCCGCCAAACACGCGCAGCTTCACGCCATTCAGCACCCTGACGGCGCCAAAACTCTTTTTGATGCCCGACACTTCGAGCACCGCCTGCTGCATTGGAGATTCCATAGGTCCTCCGACCATGACAAAGATGTACCCAACAAGGCGGTGACGATGCATCCGTCACCGCGACGAACTCGCCTGGCGGCGCGTTCAGTTCATCGTCCAGCCCTTGTAGGTTGCAACATTGTCCTTGGTGATGGCCGGCGTCGGGATCAGCACCTTGGCGGTTTCCGGGCGTTTGCCATTCATGATGCCGTAACCGATTTCCACCGCCATGGAAGCCATCTTGTAGGGATTCTGGGCAGTGGAAACGGCAAACAGGCTGTCTTTGGCCTTGATCGCCGCCTCGGCATCGGGCGCGCCATCGACGGAGGCAATCAGGGCGATATCCTTGCGCCCGGCCTGCCTGATGGCCAGTTCGGCGCCGATCGCGGAGGGATCGTTGATCGCAAAAACGGCATTGATCTTCGGGTAGGAAGTCAGCAGGTTCGCCATGACTTCCATGCCGCCGTCGCGGCTTCCCTTGGCGTCCTGATTGTCAGACAGGACTTTGATGCCGGTACCGGCGAATACCTTCTTGCAGCCAGCGACGCGGTCGAGCACCGCCGTGACCGGCGGGCCGTTGACGATCACGACATTGCCCTTGCCGCCCAGGCGGTTGGCGATCACCTTGCAGGATTCGGCGCCGGCCATGACGTTATCGGACATGACCGTCGCATCTGCGCCCTCGGCGTCGACGTCGACGGCCACCACCACGATGCCGGCGTCTCTTGCTTTTTTCAGAGCCGGACCAACGCCCCTGGGATCGGAAGCATTGAGGATGATGATGTCGACTTTGCTGGCGATGAAATTCTCGATCTGGCCGACCTGGGTATTGAGATCATATTTGTTCGAAACGGTCGTGACCTTGACGCCGGCGCCACCGATTTTTTTTGCCGTGTCCGCAGCTCCCTTGCTAATTGCAACAAAGTAAGGATTTGCAAGATCACTGACGGAAATGCCGATCGCCTTCAAGGGCTTGGCAGCAAGGGCTGCGCCTGACGAACCCAATACCAGCGCGGCGATGCATGAATGCAAAGCATATTTTTTCATTGAAACGTCTCCAAAAGATTTTTATTGAATTGGCAAGCATGTGTACTTACTCATTTGCCCCAGCATGAAATACCAAAGGCATAAGCTGTAATTTACACGTGTCTAATTTGGCGTGTCAACAGGTATTTTCTGCTTTTAAAATAAAAAATCGGTTACTGAAAAGATATTTTTACAATGCGTAAAACAATGTTCAAATCCGCATGATTCCGAAGGAAAATGGCTTTTTAACACTTTTTGTTGTTAAGAAAGCGCGCTATTCGATTAGTTTGCTATGATGACGAATGAAGAAACTATAGATTGTCACACGTGACGAATTACTGCCATGAAGTACGGCACGGATGTTGATTACTCACCACCAAAAACATTACACGCGTAAAGTTTATTTATGAAAAATAGTAGCAATGCGAGTCGGAAATCTTCTCCAGGTTCGCAGATCGACTCAATAGACTTGCGCAAGTCAGGCATGGCAACCATGCATGATGTGGCGGACTTCGCGAAAGTTTCGCGAGCGACCGTATCCAAGTATTTCAATGGCAGCAGCAGCCTCAGGCCGGACACGCGTGCGCGCATCGAACACGCGTGTCGAGTGCTCGCCTATGTACCGGACCCGCACGCGGTCAGTCTCGTCAAGGGGAAATCGAATCTGATCGGCGTTATTCTTCCCGTCATCAGCGAACCGTTTTTCGCAGAGGCGCTGCGGGTCATCGAAGCAGAGGCGACTGCCATTGGCATGGATCTCGTCATTCAATGTTCATACAACAGCCCGGCAGGCGAAGCATCCGCCTTGCGCGCATTGCGCTCGATGAAAGTCGCCGGCGTCGTGCTCACCGCGGTCGCGGCGCCCGATAATATAGATTTACTGCGACGCTTGGAGAAAGAGATTCCCATCGTCTATCTGGATAGTTACGTGCATGCCGACTGCAACTACGTCATGAACGATAACCGGCAAAGCACGTCGCTACTGACGCGCTATCTGATAAGCCACGGCCACAAACCGGCTTTCCTTGGCGCGCCCCCAGTTGCGAGCCCCTCACCACAGGAACGTCTATCCGGCTACCTCGAAGTCATGCGGGAAGCGAACCTGCCGCCTTGCGTCATTGCGCCCGAAGAAACCATCAAGTCATGGGATTTCGAAAAGTATGCATTGCAACAAGTGCTCAACTGGCTCGGCCGTGGTACCTGGAAAGCCGACGGCATTACGGCGCTGGTCTGCGGTACTGACCGCTTGGCCATCGGCGCAATGACGGCGCTCCGGAGATTCGGCCTGATACCGGGCAAGGATTTGGCAATTGTAGGTCATGATGATTTGCCTATTTGCGAATACCTCTACCCTCCCCTGACGACTTTCAAACAAGATATCGCTTCGATTGGCCGCGCCGCTATTGAATGCCTACACCATCAAATCAATGCCACCGAAATCCTGCCGCTATACCAGCGAAAAATCACAGGAAACCTCATTATTCGCGATTCGGCTTGAGCGACAAGCGCTCGAATTGCCCTCTGGCCCGAACCAGGTCTGGTCTATGGATTTTGTCAGCGATGCGCTGGCCAATGGCCGGCGCATCAAAGTGCCGACCATCGTCGATGACTACAGCAAGGAGGCTATCGATCTGGCGGTGGATTTCGGCATTGCAGGACACCACGTGACGCGTGTGCTCGATCAAGCGGCCCGATTTCGGGGCTAAGCGCCTGAGGGCACCAATTAGTAACGCGCGAGCCAGTGCGCGTAAGGTGTGGGCAAGGTCCACGATGCGCGCTCGACGCCCAGTTCCCTGGCGGCGGAATAAGCCCAGTGCGGATTAGCCAGATGCGCTTTGCCCACCATGACCACATCGAGCTGCTGCGCTTTTACTACTTGCTCGGCGATTGCCGGCGTACCGAAGCCCCAGGCAGACGACACTGGCACGTCCGCTTCCCGGCGCACCCGCTCGGTCACTGGCCCCATGAAGGCCGGCCCCCAAGGAATCGATGTCCCGGGAATCGTGAAGCCTACGCTGACGCTGATCATGTCCATGCCAGCCGCCTTGAATTGGCGTACCAGGCCGATCGACTCGAGCAGCGTTTGCTCATCGCGGCCGTCGTATTCGATCACGCCAAAGCGCACCGTCAGCGGCAGGTTTTCCGGCCACACTTCACGTACTGCCTTCAACGTCTCCAACAGGAAACGGCCTCGGTTCTCAACACTACCGCCATAGATGTCGTCACGCTGGTTCGAATGCGCGGAAAAGAAACTCTGTGCCAGATAGCCGTGCGCAAAATGCAATTCAAGCCATTCGAAACCGACCTCGCGTGCACGCACGGCTGCGTCGACGAAGTTTTGACGCACGCGGGCGATATCGTCCAGTGTCATCGCCTGAGGCTGCTTCGGCAGACCTGCACCGAATGCTATCGCCGAAGGAGCGATGGTCTGCCAGCCGCGCGCATCGCCTGCGGCGATATGGTCGTCGCCTTCCCATGGCAAATTGGCACTAGCCTTGCGTCCAGCATGGCCGATCTGGATACCTGGCACCGAACCAGCCGCCTTAATCGCCTGCACCACCGGCACGAACGCCTGCGCCAGATCGTCGGACCAGATTCCCGCGCAGCCCGGCGTGATACGTCCTTCGGGCGCGACGGCAGTCGCTTCGACGATCACCAGCCCGGCCCCGCCACGCGCCATGCCGGCGTAGTGCGACAGATGCCAGTCACTGATCAAACCATCGACGGCCATGTATTGGCACATCGGTGGCACCGCGATACGGTTGCGCAGCGTAACGTCTTTTAATTTGAAGGGCTGGAATAAAGCGGACATGGAGGCCTTTTGCAAATGGATAAGATTTTGTTCGTTAGTTCGAATATATACGAACAATGGAATGAGTATAACCCAAGGTGTATGATGCTGCTTATGCGCCCCTACAAACATCCTGCTGCCAGCGAGCTGTCCCTCGAACGCGTACTGTACGCCTTGAGCGACTCGATCCGCCTGGACATCGTTCGGCACCTGGCGCGTGTGGAGGCCGCTACCTGCGGCGAACTGGATGGCGGGCGACCAAAGTCCACCGTATCGCATCATTTCAAGGTATTGCGCGAAGCGGGGCTGGTGTTAACCGAAAATACGGGGACCATCCACATGAACAAGCTACGCCGTGCGGACATCGAAAGCCGATTCCCTGGATTGTTGACCGCGATATTGGCGCAGCACGCATCTGCGTAAATAACCGATTCTTGAAGGGCTGCGGCGGCAGCTCAACGCGCGCCAAACACCACTGTGGCATTGTTCTTCGTCGCATCGGTTGCTGCGGCAATCAACTGACGCTGGCCATTTCCCAGGAGATACGTCACCGCATGTCCCGATACCGTCTGGCTTGCCAGCACGCAGGGCGCGGGGCCAAAGGTGATTACGACATTGAACACATTCCTGCCTGAAACACGCGGCGCGATGGTGCCGGTAAAACCACATCCCGCAGAAGCGGCGGTGAAGCTGCCATTGGCGGCGATGTTCAGCGCCACGGGTTCGCCCGTCAACGTGGTCATGTCCCAGGCACCCACAATATCGGCCAGGTTGGCCAAGGAGTTGTACACATAGCTGGTACTGGATGGCACCGTGCCTGCAAAAGTGATTGCCTGGCCGGCGCGGTTGACTACCGCGTTGAAGCTGGTGGCGGGAATAAAGGATGCGCTCAGGGTGCCGGCAAGCGGGATACCGCCGGCAGGAAAATCCTTCAGGTCGGTCGAGCTGAAACTGCCATTGCCGGATTGCCCGCTGCCGGTGATCAAACCCGTTACGGTGAAGACATTATTCAAGCGGTTGCCGTAGATAATGGTGAACTGGTCGTTTTCCAGAACGAGGGTATTGAAGTAGCGTCCGTTGGAGGCGACGCCTTCATAGAGACCCTGGGCGCTGCCGGTCGCCAGCGTGGTGGTGGTGGACGGACCGATGGTAAAGTTCTCGGTGATGGCTGCGCTGTCGCTGCCGCCGCAACCGCTGAACAGGGTTGCCACTGCCATGGCTGCAATGCCGGTGGATTTCCGCTTCATGCCGCACCCCTTTCATGAATTGCCCTGCCGGCGAAACTGCCACTTCCGGCAATTGCATCATATTCCGGGTGAAGACCGCCCGTCTTGCGTCAAACCAGCATTCCGCTACGTTGATGATAATCAAGCCCACTCTGGCAACAGCCCAGCCGTTGCCGGAACTTGCACCCATGGCGATTTTCTAATCTTTCCTGACGGAGGATGGACAAATGAAAATCCAATTCATCGTGATGTTGATTCTAGCAGCATTTTTGATCGGCATATCCCTGATTTCCCTGGTACTGTTGCCAAGCTGAACCGACACAGCATTCTTACTGAGTACATCAAGGTTCGCAGGATTCGCCCAGATAGGCTTCACGCACCTTGGGATTGTGTAGCAATTCATCAGCCGCTCCAGCCATGGTGACCAATCCGGAATCCATGACGTAAGCGCGGTCGGCTGCCTGCAGCGCGAGCCGGGCATTCTGTTCCACCAGCAAGATAGTTACGCCCTGCGCCGAAATGTCGCGCACCACCTGGAAAATCTTTTCCACCATGATCGGCGCCAGGCCCATCGAGGGCTCGTCCAGCAGCAACAGTTGTGGCTGGCTCATCAGCGCACGCGCCATGGCGAGCATTTGCTGCTCGCCGCCGGAAAGCGTGCCGGCCAGTTGCGATGCACGCTCCTTCAGACGCGGAAATATCGCAAACCATTTCTCGATATCGGCGTCGATGCCGGCCTGGTCCTTGCGGGTATAGGCGCCCATCGCCAGGTTTTCACGGATCGTCATGCGGGCAAACACGCCGCGCCCTTCCGGCACCATGACCAGACCTTCGCGCACCAGTTCAAAGGAATGCAGTCCCTTGATCGCGCGGCCGCGGTAGTCGATGTGTCCATCCACGCGGCATTCCGGCAAGGTGCCGGTGATGGCCTTGAGCGTGGTGGTCTTGCCGGCGCCATTGGCGCCGATGAGCGTCACCAGTTCGCCGCGCCTTACCTCCAGTGCAATGCCCTTGACCGCGTGGATGCCGCCGTAGGCGATGTGCAGCTGCTCGATGCGCAGGACGGTTTCGGCTGCGGGCTCGGCCGCCTCGCTTTGCTGCGTTGTTCGTTGCCGCGTGATTCCTTGCTGCCTCATGCGCCAGTCCCTCCCAGGTAGGCTGCGATCACCGCCGGGCTTTTCTGCACTTCGGCCGGGGTGCCTTCGGCGATCGGCTTGCCATAGTCGAGCACGGTGATGCGGTCACATAAGCCCATGACGAGCTTGACGTCATGCTCGATCAAGAGAATGGTCTTGCCGTCGGCCTTGATCTTCAGCAGCAGCTCGCGCAAGCCCAGCTTTTCGGTGGCGTTCATGCCGGCGGCCGGTTCGTCCAGCGCCAGCAATTGCGGGTCGGTCGCCAGCGCGCGGGCGATTTCCAGGCGGCGCTGGTCGCCGTAGGAAAGAAAGCGCGCGGTACGGCTGGCCAGCCGGCCAATGCCGACATAGTCGAGCAACTCTAGCGCGCGCCGGCGGATCGCCGCCTCTTCCTCGCGCGCGGCCTTGTGGCGCAGGATGGCGCCGAGCACGCCCTGGTGGGTGCGCACGTGGCGGCCGACCATGACATTCTCCAGCGCGCTCATTTCGCCGAACAGGCGGATGTTCTGGAAGGTGCGGGCAATGCCGGCGGCCGCCACCTTGTGCGGCGCCGAGGGCGAATACGGCTTGCCGCCCAGGATGAAGCTGCCGGTGTCTGGCTGATACAGGCCGGTAATGACATTGAAGCAGGTGGTCTTGCCGGCGCCGTTGGGGCCGATCAGGCCATACACCTGGCCCTGGCGCACGCGCAGGCTGACATCCGCCAGCGCCTGCAGGCCGCCGAAACGTTTTCCGACGCCGGCGATGTCGAGAATCACGGGGGCTTGCATGCCCTGCGCCATATCCGTCGTCATGCCGCCACCACATCGGTCGATTTGGCGGGTTCATCGATGTCGGCGTCGGGCCGGTCTTCCTGGCGCGGCGCCGGCCACATGCCGGCGGGACGGAACAGCATGATCAGCACCATGGCCAGGCCATAGAGCAGCTGGCGCAGGATTTCGGCTTCGATAATGATCTTGCCGAAAAGGAGCTGCTGCGCCGGCTCCACCACATGCCGCAGAATTTCCGGCAAGGCTGCCAGCAGGATGCCGCCGAGGATCACGCCGGGGATGTGCCCCATGCCGCCCAGTACCACCATCGCCAGCACCGCGATGGATTCCATCAGGGTGAAGGATTCCGGCGAAACGAAGCCCTGGAACGAGGCGAACATGGCGCCGGCGACGCCGCCAAAGGAAGCGCCCATGGCGAAGGCCAGCAGCTTCATGTTGCGGGTATTGATGCCCATCGCCTTGGCAGCGATCTCGTCTTCGCGGATCGCCACCCAGGCGCGACCCAGGCGCGAATGCTGCAGGCGGTAGGAAACAAAGACGATCGCCAGGCACAGGAACAGGAACAGGAAGTAATAGGCGTTCACCGAGGGCATGGCGAAGCCGCCGATGTGCACGGTCGATTGCGAACCGGCTTCACCGGCCAGCGAGACGCCGGCGATGCGGATCGGCTCAATGAGATTGATGCCTTGCGGACCGTTGGTGATGTTGACCGGGCCGCTCAGGTTGGTCATGAAGATGCGGATGATTTCGCCAAAGCCGAGTGTCACCACCGCCAGGTAGTCGCCGCGCAGCTTCAGGGTCGGTGCGCCCAGCAAGGCGCCCAGCAGCCCCGCCAGCAAGGCGCCGAGCGGCACGATCAGCCACACCGAGAGGTGGATGCCGTTTTGCGCGATCTCGGGACCGAAGAAAGACACCAGCGCGGCGCCCAGCGCGGGATACTGGTCGACGAAGGATTGCAGCACCACGGCGAACTGCGGCGAAGCCAGCAGGCCCGTCATGTAGGCGCCCAGGGCGTAGAAGGCAATGTAGCCGAGATCGAGCAGGCCGGCGAAACCGACCACGATGTTCAGCCCCAGCGCCAGCATGATGTAGAGCAACGCGTAATCCATGATGCGCACCCAGGAATTGCCGAACTGGGAAGCGACGAAGGGAAAGGCGATCAGCAATACGGCCAGCACAGCCAGGCTGGCGACGGTCTTGCGCGGATGGAGGCGGTAGTTGAAGTAGAACACCTGGCGCCCCTTATGCGCGGTCGGCCACGCGCTCGCCCATGATGCCGGACGGCCGCAGGGTGAGCACGATGATCAGGACGATGAAGGCGAAGATATCCTGGTACTGGCTGCCGAGGAAGTCGCCGGTCAGTTCGCCGATGTAGCCGGCGCCCAGGCTTTCGATCAGGCCCAGCAGGATGCCGCCGGCCATGGCGCCATAGATGTTGCCGATACCGCCCAGCACTGCTGCGGAAAACGCCTTGATGCCGGGCGTGAAGCCCATGGCGAACTGCGCCGACGAATAATTCGCGCCCCACATGACGCCGGCCACCGCCGCCAGCGCGGCGCCGACGGCGAAGGTGAACATGATCACGCGGTTGGCGTCCACGCCCATCAGGCCGGCCACGCGCGGATTCTCCGCAGTAGCGCGCATGGCGCGGCCCATTTTGGTTTTCTCGACAAGGAAGACCAGTGCAGCCATCGCCGCCGCTGCCAACAGCAGCAGCATGACCTGGGTGGAGGAAATCAGCGCGCCGAAAATTTCATAGGGCTGCGAGGGCATCACCTGAGGAAAGGGCAAGGGGTTGCGGCCCCAGATCATCATGGCGAAGGTTTGCAGCAGGATCGATACGCCAATGGCGGTGATCAGCGGCGCCAGGCGCGGGGCGTTGCGCAGGCGCCGGTAAGCCACCCGCTCGATCAGCACATTGACCAGCACGCAGACGGGAATCGCGCCGGCAATCGCAATCAGGAGTTGCACTGGTCCCGGCAAGCCGGGCGCGACTTCCTGCACCACATTGAGGATGGTCAGGCCGGTCATGGCGCCGATCATCAGCACTTCGCCATGGGCGAAATTGATGAGATTGAGGACGCCGTACACCATGGTGTAACCCAGGGCGATCAGCGCATACATGCTGCCCAATACCAGACCGTTGACGATCTGCTGGATGAAAATATCCATTGTAATAATTATTGTATGAAGCCGTTGAGTAAGTCGTTGTACGATTTTTTGCTGCTGTCTCCTGCCCAGCAAAAATCGTTCCTGATATTCAAATAATCAAACGGCACCCGGGAGCTTCATCGCGGGTGCCGTCATTTTTCCTTGCTCAGTTCTGGGCTGCCTGCTGCCCGCCGAGGCCCTTGGGCATCGGGAAAGTCACATGTTCCTCGACACCCTCCAGCGTTCGCACGCTTTGCGCGCCGCACGCCTTCAAGCGTGCAATCACTTCGTTCACCAGGATTTCCGGGGCGGAGGCGCCGGCAGTGACGCCAATGCGTTTTTTCCCCGCCAGCCAGGCGGGGTCGATCTCGCCGGCATTGTCCACCATATAGGCTTCGGTGCCCTTCTTGCGCGCGACTTCGCGCAGGCGGTTGGAATTGGAACTGTTCGGGCTGCCGACCACGATCACCAGGTCCACCTGCGGCGCCATGAACTTGACCGCCTCCTGGCGGTTGGTGGTGGCGTAGCAGATATCGCCCTTCTTCGGCTCGGCGATACTCGGGAAGCGCCGCTTGAGGGCGGCGATGACGTCGGCGGTGTCGTCCACCGACAGCGTGGTTTGCGAGACATACGCCAGCAGGTCGGGATTGCGCACGGCCAGCTTGTCGACATCGGCGACGGTCTCGACCAGGTGCATGCCCTCTTCCGTCTGGCCCATGGTGCCTTCGACTTCCGGATGGCCGGCGTGGCCGATCATGATGATTTCGCGGTCCTCGCGGCGCATCTTGGCGACTTCCATGTGCACCTTGGTCACCAGCGGGCAGGTGGCGTCGAACACTTTCAGGCCGCGCGCAGCCGCCTCGACTTCGACCGCCTTGGAGACGCCGTGCGCGGAAAAGATCACGGTATTGCCGGCGGGGACATCCGCCAGCTCCTCGATGAAGACCGCGCCTTTGTTGCGCAAGTCCTCCACCACATAGGCGTTATGCACGATTTCGTGGCGTACGTAGATCGGCGCACCGAATTGGAGCAGGGCGCGCTCGACGATCTCGATGGCACGGTCCACTCCCGCACAAAACCCGCGCGGCTGCGCCAGTAATACTTCCTTGTCCATGCTGAATCCTTATCACTGGCTGAACATTGCCACAGGTTTGAATATTACAGCTTGCTGCTTACAGAATGCCGATGATCTTGACTTCGAACTTGACCTGCTGACCGGCCAGGGGATGGTTGAAGTCGAACAGGGCGTCATTGTCGTTAATTTCCCGCAAGATGCCGGCAAAACGGCCGCCGCCGGGCGCGGCGAAGTCCACCAGATCGCCAACCGCGTAGGCTTCGCCGGGCGCGGAGTTTTCATCGAGGGTGGCGCGCGAGACGCGCTGGATCAGGTCCGGATTGCGCGGACCGAATGCCTGCTCCGGCGGCAGCTCGAAGGTTTGATGTGTACCTTCGGGCAAACCGAGCAGGCAGGCTTCCAGCGGCGGCGCCAGCTGGCCGTGGCCGAGTTGCAGGGTTGCCGGGGTGTCCTGGAAAGTGCTGACGATGTCCTCGCCCGCCATCGAAGTCAGACGGTAATGCAGAGTAAGGTAGGATGATTCAGTGACGAGCGGGTGTGACGAATTTGACATGAAATATTCCGAAAATCAGGATAGCCGCCTATTTTAAGCCACGTTGGCCCCCTAGCGCTGTTTATGCCAGTCTTGCGCGCCCGCAAAACCATTTCTTGGCAAGAATCTATCCTCTTCACTCATGGCAATTACCGACTGGCCCGAAGAACAACGTCCGCGCGAACGCCTGATCCGGCATGGCCCACAGGCGCTGTCCGATGCCGAGCTGCTGGCGGTATTTCTGCGCGTGGGCGTGGCCGGCAAGAGCGCGGTGGACCTGGGACGTGACATGGTCGGGCATTTCGGTTCGCTGAACCGGATGTTTGCTTCAAAACTGCATGAGTTTTCCGAAATGAACGGCCTGGGCCCGGCCAAGTATGCGCAGTTACAGGCAGTGCTGGAACTGGCGCGACGGGCGATGGCTGAACAACTGCAGGCCGGCGCGGTACTCAGCTCGCCCCAGGCAGTGCGGCACTACCTGCAATTGCTGCTGACGGCCAAGCCGTATGAAATCTTCGTGGTGCTGTTCCTGGATGTGAAAAACCGCCTGATCGCCAGCGAGGATTTGTTTCGCGGCACCCTCACCCACACCAGCGTCTATCCACGCGAAGTGGTCAAGGCCGCGCTGGCACGTAATGCCGCCAGCGTGATCTTCGCGCATAACCACCCTTCCGGCACGCCCGAGCCGAGCGCCGCCGACCACAGCCTGACGCAAGCCCTGAAGCAGGCGCTGGCGCTGGTGGATGTGCGCGTGCTCGACCATTTCATCGTCGCCGGCCACCATGTGCATTCCTTTGCCGAACACGGGCAGCTGTGACGCCTGCTGTGAGTGATGGAGACACGATGGCGATGGATAGACGATGCTTTGCATTGTCACATCGCATCACTTTAAATTGTTAAATACAATAAACATGAAAAGACACAGTTGTTTTTCGCAAGTCATTGAAAAATCGGTATTTTTCCGCTAAACTCTCGTTTTTTCCAATTCTGGAATATTTAAAGGAGTCAGTCATGGCACGTGTTTGCCAAGTCACCGGGAAGGGGCCGATGGTCGGCAACAATGTTTCCCATGCAAACAATAAAACGAAGCGTCGCTTTTTGCCGAACCTGCAAAATCGCCGCATTTTCGTTGAGTCGGAAAATCGCTGGGTTTCCCTGCGCCTGTCCAACGCCGGTTTGCGCGTCATCGACAAGATCGGCATCGATGCCGTCCTGGTCGACATGCGCGCCCGTGGCGAAAAAGTCTAAACCCAATCATTGGGGGGCTGAGTCAAGCATGACGCTACTCCGCTCTCAACTGGATAAGTAAAGGAATCATCATGGCGAAATCTGGCCGCGACAAAATCAAACTGGAGTCGACCGCAGGTACTGGTCACTTCTACACCACCACCAAGAACAAGCGCACCATGCCGGAAAAAATGGCGATCATGAAGTTCGATCCCAAGGCACGCAAGCATGTCGAATACAAGGAAACCAAGATCAAGTAAGCGATCTTCGGCTTCAGTAAAAAAACCCCGCAGCGAGTTAATCCTGCGGGGTTTTTTTAACCCGACCTCAGCGCACAAAATTCCTGACACGTCCCTAGCGATGAACCTCGGCCTCCACTTGCGGTAGATCACGCGCGAGGATGTCGTCATAGTCATTAGCATCTCCAAATCCAATATGCCTTCCGAGGTTGCCCATGTCTTGCTCTGAGAAACCTGCATCCGTCCAAAGCTTACGAAGCAATTGATAGTCGGTTTTCAAATAACCATTGACTAATTTCGCGCCAGCTTTGTCGTCGCCCGCGAGCAAGCCCTGCGCGTCGATTGCTTTCTGGCGCATCGCCCGAAACACGGCATTCACTTCCAAGTACCACTCAAGCATTGAGTCTCTCCATATCCAATTTTTATCCACGCCAGCAGAGGTATATTCTCTGCATGGAAGGTCGCTGACCATAAAGGTAGTCTTCAATACCAAGTCATGCCATGACACAAGCCACCCAGCATAAACCCCTTGTATGCGTTCAAAGTTCTCTGGGCTAGTTCGGCACGTTTGGGGGAGCCACCTTCACTCTCTTGGGTTGCCTTCTAGTTGCTTTCACAGCAGTATCTGAAAGCTTCGCATTTTTACTGACAGCGCTTGGCAAGTAACGTCGGCCCGGCACTTTGACAATCACGACGTGTCTCGGCTCGGTTTCACCTGACCGCCGTATGGAGCGGCATTGCACCAAAGATCGTATGTGCGGCGTACCTTCGAGCTTCGGAGCAGTTAGATCAAGGACAAGCAGGAACCCCAATCGAATACTGACGTTTTGGTAATCGGTAGTCTGTCCCGCGTAGTGACTTGCCAATGAATCAAACGATGCATCGCCCGTCTCGCGCTTGACCTCGATCACCATGCGCTCTCCCGTGGCCTTCAGCGCCACGTCGGCACGTCCGCCCCCAAGATTCGTGGGCTCCATTTCACCCGATGCAGATTGGGTACTTATCCACCGAAAATAGTCGTCTTGGAGGGCACTCTCTGGCGCCAATGTCCCGTCAGATGTCTCGAACAGATAAGCGACCGATGGATCATCCTTTTTCGTGATTTCCAGACGATTTTTGAGAAATCTGGTCGTCCACAGTAAAACTGTGCTGAACAGCTTGGCACCGCGGACGCTGTCTCCGTAGTCTGGGTGGTACTCCACCGAGGCCAAGCAATGGTCAAAGATATCGATCTCTGCCGTGCTGAGTCCTTCGAGACTGAATGCGTATGCGTTCGAGACAACTTCGATGGCGCGCCGTTCGGTTTCTTTGCTGCAGCGGGCTTGCGACAGTACGGCAGCAACCGGCGCCCAAACGGTGGCTGCCTCAGTGGGGTTTCGCTGGACCTCTGCATCAGTGGTCATCAAACGGTCAATGCCGCTCAGGATCGCATCGGCTTCGGGAACCTGCTCGTGCTCCCGATTTTTTTGAGCCAGCATTTCAGAAGATACGCTTGCCCCTCGCGCTGCGCGATCGAAGACTCGATCCTGGGACGCAGCAAAGTCTCCAGGTATCCATCACGACTGCGTTTCAGGACCGTTCGCCCCGCGCTGTAAGCCGCCAGCACCTGACATTCGATCACAACCCGGGGCTCCCACCAGCTGGCCTGTTGCAGACTGTCAGCAAGAGACGCGAGCACTGCGGCAAGATCGTTCCAGCATGCAGCTTGAACATGCCGCGCGCCCAACCATGCGGGCGAATTTGCATCGGCGTGCCAGGCAAGCAATTCGAAGGCCGATTTGTGAATCGCCGCGCTGCGCGCTCTCAACTCAACGTCAGTCTTGTGCGCGTCGAAGTCCGTCAACAATGTGAGACATTCCCCATACAGCGCGGCCTCTGGCGTCGCTTCTTTCATTGATTCAGCTTTCTTGAACCACTGCAGCGAGTCCAGAAAGAAGGAGTTCGCCACCGCTCTCTTCGGCTCGTCGAGAGCCGATGCCAGGCCGGCCATCCCCAACTCAAAGCTGGCTTCATAGGCCGCGTCCTCACATTCGGAGAAGATGCGCAGCCTATCCACCAACTCCGCTTCGCGCCAATGAGAGTGGGCGATCCCCATGATCTTGGCGGCATGGCGAAGGAAATGCGACTCGTCGGAGACCTGAATGCCCAACAAGGCATCCAGTAGGCGAAGCTGCATCCGGCGATCAGATGCAGCCATGCGGAAAGCTCCTTCAAGCGCTACGGCGCGAGCATAGCCCGTGAGAGCGCCGGAAACATCAACTGCCTTCTGCAAGAAAGCCATGAACACGTCGCTGGCGGTGCCGTCCGGCAATTGACAAGCATCCAGCGCGTCGACCATCTCGATCAACACAACATCGCTTGTGGCCGCCCGTACCAGACGATCGATCAGATCTTTCCATGGATGCACATCCTTGACCGATGCGTCGCTCGCGCCTCGGAGAACTGCCGACAATATCTCGCCGGCCAAAGGCGATGCTCCCAGCGATGGGGTAGCCTGAGCAATAGCGTCGAATCCGCCCAGATCATCGACGCTTGGCACTTTGCCTTGGCTCAACAACACATGTAGCGCGACTTCCACCGGATGTAGTTGAATCCCCGGGGCGGTTGCTACCACAGGTAGCCTCCATTAATGGCTTCTCTGCGATGGCTGTCAGGGATGTGATCGTTCATTGCTTTAGAGGTCACACCAGCAACGAAAATCTGCAGATGAGGAAGTTCATCACGAATATCCTTCAATCCCGAGAGCAGTTCACGAAGATCCTCTGGCGCGATTTCCTGGGCAGCGGGCGAGTCGATCATCATCAGACCGGGGTGTCTTCCGATACCTCTTCGTTCACCGACCTGAATCATGGCGAGAACTGTGGCGACCTTCAGTCGCAGGCGTTCGCCTTTCGTCACTTTGCTGAACGATGTCTCGGCCCCGCCCTTCGTCAGGATCAGGCTCGCATTCCCGCGCAGTTGAGCCTTCGACAAGCTGTGCATGCCAAAGCGCTGGGCGAAGTGAAGAAGGCTGATGGAAACCTCTGCCAGAAACTCGTCGCGGACAGCTTTTGATCGTGTTTCCGTCTCGCTGACAATGGCTTTGAGCACAACGGCTTCGTCATCCGAGACATCATCGCTACCAGGATCAAAGCCAGCTTCTTCGAGGCGACCTTCAAGCACTGCGATCTCGTTGGCAAGAAATTTTCGAGCGTCGAACGACCCAAGCTGCAGCGTCAACGCTTCGCTCTTCGTTTGAATGCCCTCCAGATCCGCTTGCAAGGCCTGGAGACTTTTATCGGCCAGACCACGGTTCTTCTCGGCCTTGTCGAACGCCGCTTTTGACGCCTTGACACTCGCCTCAAGCTCTTTCCTCAGAACATCCGCGTCCTCGCTGCTCGAAATGTTCTCTCCACATACCGAGCATGAATGGCTGGCAGCTTCCTTTTTCTTTCGTGCCTGGTCAATCTCATGATCACAACGCGGGCAGCAACTCGGGTCGAGCAAACGGAAGATTGAGCCAGCCGCTGTCGAATCCTGGTGTGCCTGTAGCTCCCGGCGGTCCTGTAAGTGGGCGGCGCTTGCCTGCTGTTCTGCGAGCGTCTCTCGATCAAGCCGATCTTGCATCGCCTTCTCCCGACGCTTGGTTTCCGAGTACCTGCCGCTAAGCACCGACAGTTCAGCCTGGATTGCCTCATCCGAGGGTTGCGCACTCAGTGCTTCTCGCTTCTCTGCAAGCGACGCTTCGATCTCCTTGACGCGGATTTGCTTGGCACGCGCGCCTTGATTGCGGCGGCGGACATCCAATTCATTTCCAGACTCGACGAGTTTCAGTGCCGCCGCTGCCGTGGCCAGTGTCGAGACCCACGGAACACCCAGGTACATCTGCATCAGACGCGCCTGAGTTCCTGTCGTAGCGGGCAGATCGCCGAGCACTACGTCGTAGTTGGTGCCGATGAACATCGCACCCGACAACGCCGGCCAACCATGAACGACCGCATGGCCGGTCTTTTCTTCGGAATCGCTTTCGCGCCATGTCGCAAGACCCTCCATCGAGAACGCACGCTGAAAGAAGTCCGACATGACCATCTCGAACTGCTTATCGCTATTGAAGGACGCGAGCACCGTAGGGTTCGCCGTCGTCGATGAACGCCGGCTCAGCGTTCCAGAGGCTCCATTCTGACAATCGAGCCGCACCTCATGTTCGAGCCCATCGAGATCGAATCGCAAGCAGGCGTCGTGTATCCAAGTCTTGACGTCATCCTGAAGATTCGGAGACGGCCTGCCGCGCATCAGCCAGCGTACGACTTCGATGATCGATGACTTCCCGCGCAGGTTTCGGTCCGTCATCATTCCCCAGAGTCCTTCACTGAGGCCCTGCCATTCGAAGGTGTAGCGTCCATCGTCCTCTACACCTTGCTTCGTCCCTCCGAAGGCAATACTCAGAAGCTTTATCCTGCGCGGAGCGGGCAGCACTGGGGTTGGCACGATATGCCGCGCGGTCAACACTGACTCCACGCGACTCGTATCGACCTTCGCTCGGCTTGCGATGGCGTCCAGCCATTCCATGCTTTCTTTTGCCATGTCTCCTCCTTCAGGCGGTTTGTTTGAGTTGATTCAGTCTTCGTTGCACGTCCGTGCCGATAGGAGGAATGATCCCGCCGAGCTGGGTTTGAGCATACGTTGCCTGCTCGTACTGCTTATCCTTCAGAGCACCACCACCACGTGTGCCGGCAATGTCCGCGACCAAGGCTGCCCGTTGTGCATACCATTTAAGAATTGGTTCCTGTACGACAGCATTCGAACAAACATCTACCCCGCGAACCGTCAGGATGAAATTGGTTTCGTGGACCTTCACCTTCCCTTTGATACCAGTGATGCGGACTAGGTCGCGTGATCGAAGCAAGGAAAGCGCATCGTCGAGGCGCTCATAGGCACCAAACAGATAGCGGATCATCGGAATGCGCCGCAAGTCAGGCTCATCGCTTTCGAAGATCGCTTCCGCAGCTTGACGGTGGGTGGCATTGCCTGTCGCTTCGTAGCCGTCCAACAATTCGCTAGCCAGATAATCCGGGTTGCGCATCCAGAAGTCGAAGGCATGCAATCGCGCCTCGCCTTTGAAAATCTTGGCGACCGTCGGGTCGTTCGGATCTGCCCATGGCATGCTGCCGGCGTTCAAAATGAAAAGTATCCGGATTGCGTCCCGGTGCGGCGTTCGAGCATTCACACGTTCCCCTTTTTTCTGAGCATCAGTTGAATCATCGCGAACAGGCGATGGAACAGATAATCGACGTGATCCACATCAATGACGGCGACTTGGTTGATTTCCGAGTGCCGTATGAGATGGCTATTGCCAATCGTCGTCAGTTCCATCGCTTCCGCCTCCAGTCGTGATCGCAAAGACGGTTCTGCAGCCACGGCATCAAGGATGATCTTGATCGACCGCTTCTTATCGCCAGGGTCCGCCAGTGACTTGAGCCGTTCCCATGCGTCCCACAAGCGTTCCAGCGCTTCGCGGCGCACAAGCGGATTGCGATCGGAAAACTTGGTCCGACATTCCTCCAGCATGTTGTCCAGCGTGCGATCACCGCTACAAAACGCTGTTCGCCTGAGATCGTCGCCAAGCACGGGAGGTAGAACACGCACGATGCGGCCGGTCGACAGCATCTCGAACGCCACGCCATTGCGCGCAAAAATGCGGTTGACGGTCTTGCGGAATTCTTCCTGCCCAGCCGCCTGGTCGAACATCAAATGATGATGGTTGAAATAGTCGTGATGCTTGCCCGGGATCGGTTGCGCCACGGCGGCATACACGAACTCCACGAAATCCAGCACCAGCATGGTGTCAGGCGCAAACGGCTGACGCTGCGAGAAAAATCCTTCCTCTTCCACACGAGTCGTTTCCAACGGCCAAGACAAGCCAGGCATCTCCGCAACCACGGACGCGGCAAGCGCACCCGTGTCGCTGCCACAGACCGCTTGTCCGTCCGGGCATCGCTCGGGAAACCGCTGGCCAAAAGCCCCGCTGTTGACCAGCGCTTGCACCGTCCCCACCAGTCCCGCCCACACGACGGGTGAGATCACCTGATCGGTACGGGCGCGAGCGCCATTCTCTCTATCACTGAAGTAGTCGCTCATGGGTGTTGCGTCTCTTTCGTGGTAAGCGCTGCCATTCCAGCGCCATTGACGATCTGCTCGAATCGTTTCGTACTGTCCAGTACTGCATCGAGTGGAGGGACGTCGCCGAAGACCATGCCGGCCATCGCTTCATAGTCTCTTTCGAGCGCATCTCTCATCGCTGGGCTCGGTGTCAGCTTGAACGTTCCGGGTACTGCAATATCGAGCCCCAAATCTGCGCTGCCAAAGAACAACCTCGCATGGCGAGCGCAGTCGATCGCCAGCGCGTGATCACTCTGCCATACGGCCGCCAACGGAGCCTGCATCAGTTGATGCACGTCATAGTAGTGGCGCGAGACGCGTTGCCCTCCGTGCCTTAGCTCGCTGCGACGATCGTGCCACTGGCGTAGGCCGTGCAAGATCATGACCTTGTCCCAGAAGGTGCGTTCGGGCTTCACAGTGATCACGTTCGTCACGGTCAAGTCCAGGTCGGGCAGATCCTGTGTGACATACGGCGTGATGGAGGCAGCGACATGCGGATCGAGTGCCGATTTGGCACCGGCCTCAATCTTGACGGCTGAGCGGATGTAGTCGTCGGTGGTAGCAGTGACCGCCGGATACCAGAACAGGAGGCTCTGACCATCCTTGTCGTCGGGGTCGGGCTCCAGTCGAAAACGGTCCTCGGGAATGACGGATGCCGCAAGGTGAGTGAACTGCGCTGTCAACGGTCCTGCGACATAGGCTTGACATGCATCGCGGATGGCTTCAAGGCGTGCACGGCGCTTCTTCCCGCTCAGCGCATCCAGGTCGGCAACCTCGGCACCCTGTCCCAAATCATCACGGAACACCGTGATGTCAATGTCTTCGGAAAAGCGGGAGATGAGGCCGAAGGCCTTGGCGAGCGAGGTGCCGCCCTTGAACAGCAGGCGGGGTCCACCGACCGCCAGACCGTTGAACAAGGCATCCAGTGTCCAGCAGACCCAGAAATCCTTTTCGACGTTCTGAACCCCTGTACCGAGGCGAGCCGCAGCGCCGAGAAATAAGTCTCGCCGCTCGACATCGCTGGCGGTGATGACGGTATGGAATGCGGGATTCAACTGGCCTCCACGTGTTTGGCCGAGCGGCGGCGCACAGACGGTGGCTTTTCAACACCGGGAGATTGACGTGTCGCTGTTGATGCAGCCTGCGGGTCACATCCGGGGAGTTCACGGACCAAGCTTTGCATCCACGCCGGCAATACGTTGAAGCCATCGAGCAGATCCTGGCGGATCGCGGCGCCGTGTACAGGGTCGGCCAGCACCTTGGTCAGTTTGCTCAGGATAGGATAACGCTCCGAAGTCAATGTGTCTTTCAACCAGTGCAGCGCCTGCACGATGCGCATGGCCGGACGCCCCGCCCAGTAAAGACGGCTAGGCGCCGTCTGCTTGAACTCGATGGTGAGCTTGTCTAGCTGAACCGCGCGACGGCGGGTGTCGGTATGGATGGTGACGCGAGCCGGCACCGCATCGGTCAGGCCGAGGTCATTGGCGGCGGTCATGCCGTCTACCAGTAGGCGCAGTTGATCACGGCGGGCAATGGCTTCCGCCACAGCGCGGTAGTCCGGGGTTGTGGGGCGCTTGGTCAGGCTGTTGAACTTGGGCCTGTCATATAGGCCCCTGTCGATGCGACGCAACTCTCCCGCCCGCACCATGCGCTGCAGGGTCTTGTCGATGGCATCACGACTGCCCAACTGTGCAAAGTCGGTTGGCACCCAAACTTGTCCAGGTTCAGCCGCTTCGATCAGGGCAAAGATGTGGGATTTGAGTTCGGACATTATCTCTCCTGTCCGATATTTATATATCTTTTTCGGACATTGAGCAAGAGCTTGTCCGAAAAATGTAGTTTTATTTCGGACGACATATGTATGCACCGCAAATAACAACGGCCCGCAATGCGGGCCGTTGTTCATAAGGCAGATGCCGGATCAGGCATAGCTGCGCAAGCGCAGTGAAAACTCTTGCAAAGCCTTGATGCCGGAAGCTTCGGCACGGACACACCAGTCCTGCAACTGGTGCAGCAATTGCTCGCGGCTGGCGTGGGAGCGGTCCCAGATGGCGGCCAGTTCCACGCGCATGTCATGCATGGTCTGCAGCGGCTTGCTGTGCGCCAGCACGGCGGACAATTGCTGCTGCTGCGGCTCGGCCAGCTTGGCAGGTTCGCTTTGCAGCAGCTTGCGCGACGATTTCAGCACACGGGATTCGATCTGCGACTTGGCTTTCAGGTGTTCCAGCTCATCATGCCAGGTCTGTTTCAGCGATTTTGCGTATTTCCCCATGACGTCGTAGCGATTGGCGATCACCGATTGCAGGGTATCGAAATCGGCCACGAGCTTTTTGCGGTCGAACTTGGGCGCCGGCGCGATTTTCTTGACCTTGGCCAGGCCGACGCTTTTCAGGATGCAGATATACATCCAGCCGATATCGAACTCGTACCATTTCGACGAAAATTTCGCCGAAGTACCAAAGGTGTGATGGTTGTTGTGCAGTTCTTCGCCACCGATGATGATGCCCCATGGGAACACATTGGTCGAAGCATCGGTGCAATCGTAGTTGCGGTAACCCCAGTAGTGGCCAATGCCATTGATGATGCCGGCGGCGTTGATCGGGATCCACATCATTTGCACAGCCCAGACGGAAAGGCCGATGATGCCGAACAGCGATACGTTGATGATCAACATCATCGCAATGCCCAGGGTGCTGTACTTGGTGTACAGATTGCGCTCGAGCCAATCATCCGGCGTGCCATGACCATACTTTTCCGTGGTTTCGGCATTCTTGGCTTCGATGCGATAGAGTTCCGCGCCTTCAAAGAAAACCTTCTTGATGCCGCGGGTAACCGGGCTATGCGGATCTTCCTCGGTTTCGCACTTGGCGTGATGCTTGCGGTGCACCGCAGCCCACTCCTTGGTCTGCATGCCGGTGGTCATCCACAGCCAGAAACGGAAGAAATGGCTGGGAATGGCATGCAACTCCAGGCCGCGATGGGCCTGGCAGCGGTGCAGGTAAATCGTCACGCCCAGGATAGTGAGATGCGTCACCACCAGGGTGTAAATCAGCACGTCCCAACCACTGGCGCCGGTCAGACCATTCGCCAGAAAATTCAATATTGTGTCCAAAGTATGACTGCTCCAGAAAAATTCATCTCTTTGGCCCTGCAGTCCCCCGCACGGCCACGCTTATCTTGCTGTTTTTATTGGTCTTTTCAGGATTGTACTCGTTTTTCAGGGGAAACCCCCAAAGAGTTCAAGTTTCAATTTTGTTAATTAATCTCACTTCACGTTGCGGGTAAGGAATGTTTATGTTGTTCGCGCTCAAGGCACGCAAGATAGCGACATTTACATCAGACAACACATTCGCCTTGCCATTCTCGGGATCGGCGATCCAGAAACCAATTTCCAGGTCCAGGCCATCAGCCCCGAGATTCAGGAGAAAAACGGTCGGCGCCGGATCCTGGCTCACCCTTGGCACGCCGGCAGTAGTATCCAGCAACAATTTCAGTACATGGTCGATATCCGATTCATACCCCACCGTCACCTTGGTAGCCTGGCGAATCGAGCGATCGCTCAGATACTGGTTTTGTACTGCATTGGAAAGCAGCATTTCATTGGGGATGATGGCTTCAACGCCGTCGCCACCGCGCAGGGTGGTGTAACGGGTATTGATCTCACGGATTGCCCCGGTATATTTATCGACCGTCACCACATCGCCAATAGCCAGGCTGCGCTCGAGCAGGATGATGAAGCCCGAGACGTAATTGCTGACGATTTTTTGCAAGCCCAGGCCAAGGCCGACGCCGAGGGCGCCGCCGAACACCGACAATACCGTCAGGTCGATGCCGACCAGCGACAGGCTGAACAACACCGCCACCACGATCAGCACAGATTTGCCAAGGCGGACCATTACCACCCGCAGCGAGGGATGCATGCCTTCGATATGCAGCAGGCGCGCTTCCAGCGTCGCGCCAATCCACAGCGCCACGACCAGGGTAATGACGACGAAGACCGCTGCCTGCAGGATCGCCAACAGGGATACCTGGCTTTTGCCAATGGGCAGCGATGTTTGCCCCAGAAACCCGATCAACTCCGGCAGCAGGCCGGTGATGTGCAAGGCCACGCCAGCCCATACCAGGGTGGAGAAGCCACGTTCGAACAACAGCTGGGTCGCGCTGATCCGGCCGCCACGCACAAATGCGCGGCGCAGGATATAGAAAGCCAGGCGGATCAGGGCAAAAGAGCCGATCAGTGCAGTCGCAAGACGCAGCAGATTGACTGGCTGCCACTGGCCGAGCAGCCAGCGCGCCAGCCAGATCAGCAGCAGTGCCAGCAAGGGCCACAGCGCCGGGCCGATGCCTTCCACGCCCAGACGCCGCAGGCGCTGCTCGCGGTCCTGTGCCGACAGGCGCGGCCGCAACAGGCGCGCCAGGCCCCAGGAGACGGCAATGCACAGGCCGATCGTGACGATTTGCCAAAATACATCCGGATGCTGCAGGTCGTTCCAGACGTCCTGCCACAGCGGTGACAACAGCGTCGACTTCATGAGATTACTTCCGGCGTTGCAGGACCGCGGCAAAGAAACCGTCGGTCTGGTGTCGTTGCGGCGTCAGTTGCAGGTAGTCCTGCATCTCCAGGGCGATCTTTTGCTCGGCCAGCACTTCGTGCATCGGCACCAGGCTGAAGTCTTCGTGGCTCGCCAGGAATTGTTCGACGATCGCCTGGTTTTCCTCATCCAGCAGGCTGCAGGTGGCATACACCAGGCGCCCGCCCGCCTTCACCAGGCGCGCCGCGCCGGCCAGGATCGCCGCCTGCTTGACGTTGAGCTCGGCAACCGACGCCGGCGTCTGGCGCCATTTCATGTCCGGATTACGGCGCAGGGTGCCCAGGCCGCTGCAGGGCGCATCGACCAGCACGCGGTCGACCTTGCCGGCCAGGCGCTTGACCTTGGTATCGTTTTCATGCGCGATCAGGACCGGGTGCACGTTCGACAAACCGCTGCGCGCCAGACGCGGCTTGAGCTTGGCCAGGCGCTTATCGGAGACGTCGAAGGCGTACAGGCGGCCGGTGTTGCGCATGTTCGCGCCCAGCGCCAGGGTCTTGCCGCCGGCGCCAGCGCAGAAATCGACCACCATTTCGCCACGCTTGGCGCCGACGATCTGCGCCAGCAACTGGCTGCCTTCGTCCTGCACTTCGATGGCGCCGCTCTGGAACAACGGCAAGTTCTGCAGCGCCGGTTTCTTGTGGATGCGGATGCCCAGCGGCGAGTATGGCGTCGGTTCGGCAATGATGGGGGCTGCAGCCAGTTCGCGCACCACATCCTCGCGCGCGGCTTTCAGGGCATTCACGCGCAAGTCCAGCGGCGCCGGCCGGTTCATCGCTTCGGTCAGTTCCACCAGCCCGGCTTCGCCTTCGCGCGCCAGCAGCTTGTCGAACAACCAGGACGGCAGATTGCTGCGCAATGCCAGCGGCAGGGTAGCGCGGTCGATCTGCAGCACCCGCGTGAGCCAGTCGACCTCTTCCGGCAGCAGCCCGCCCAGGGAATCGATGCCGACCGTATCGGCCAGGCCCAGCAGGCTGATGCGGCGCATGGCCGCACCGATACCAGACTCGGCGAAATTGGTATAGACCAGCCGGTTGCGCAGGATGGCGTACACGGCTTCGGCGATCACGCCGCGCTCGCGCGACCCCAGCTTGGGATGCTCGCGAAAATAGCGCGACAGGGTAACGTCGGCCGGGCCGGTAAGGCGCAAGACTTCGCGCAAGACTTCGTCGGTATGACCGATGATTGCGGGAGGCAATCTCATGGGGAATCCTTCAGTAATATTACAGGTTGGCGCAGGCGCTCTTGCTGTTATTGCGCCTGGTCGGCGAGATGGACGCGGCCGTTCTCAATCGACAGACGCCCTTCGACAAACCAGCGCACCGCGCGCGGATAGATGATGTGTTCCTGCGCCAGCACCCGCTCGGCCAGCACATGCTCGGTATCGTCCTGCAGCACCGGCACGGCTGCCTGCGCAACGATGGGTCCGTGGTCGAGGTCGGCAGTGACGAAATGCACGCTCGCCCCATGCACCTTGACGCCGAAGCTCAAGGCTTGCTGGTGCGTGGCCAAACCGGGAAAACTCGGCAGCAGCGATGGGTGGATATTCAGCAGGCGCCCGTCATAATGCTCGACGAAGGGCGCAGTCAGAATGCGCATGAAACCGGCCAGCACCACCAGATCGGGGGTGTAGCTGTCGATTTTCGCGCGCAGGGCAGCATCGAAGTCGGACCGCTCCGGGTAGTCCTTGCTGACCACCACAGCAGTCGGGATACCGGCAGCTGCCGCGTATTCCAGACCGCTCGCGTCGGCGCGATTGCTGATGATGGCGGCGATACGCGCCGGCCATTTTTCCGCGCGTGCCGCCTCGACGATGGCTTGCATGTTGCTGCCGCGTCCGGAAATCAGGATCACAATGTTTTTCATGGCCGGCATTGTACCGTACCGCCGCCCTTGCCCGGCAGGATGCCGCGCTAGCGCTGCCTATTGAAAGGAATAAAACACCCTGAAGGGGACTTTCTTGTCGGCCCAGAAATCGGCGGCATCGCGGAACACGTCCAGCAGGGTTTCGCGGGCTTCCTTGTCGAATTTTGGCGTGTTCGGAAGTTGCTCCAATACAATCAAAAAGCCCGGTTGCTGACCCGATTTATGTGTCAAATCGGTCAGGCAATCTTCGAGGGCATCGAAATTCTTGCCGAAATGCTTGGGAAAATGAAACGCACTGGCGATGATCCCCAGGACTTGCTGCTTGGTAGTTGCATCTGCACAATAGGCATATAGAAAATGCTGGCCCAGGCGCGCGGCTTCCTGCTGCAAATCGGTCACCCGAAAGGCGCGGATCGACTGCACTACATTGGGCGAAACGGTCACCAGCAAATTCACACTTTCCTCGCCGGTGCCTTTACTCTCTGATACGCTTGAAACTGACATAGTGGTCATCGGTATAAAAGTATTCCTGTCCCTGTGGTGGCGCACCACCGGCAATGATGCGGCGTGCGCCACGGTGGCGCACGCCAGGCGTTTTCACCGTATATTCACGATAATACCCGCGCTGCTCCCTTGGCAAAATCCCCTCATAATTCCGAAACACCACGCCATCCCGGGCGTACGGGAAGGGTCCGCCTTGCTTGATCAGGGATAAGGTTTGCCGTGCCTCGACCGGCAACTCGCGCACCGCGATCCCATCGAGCGGCGCCGGCCCCCTGGCCCAGACACTTAAGGAAAGAAACAAGGCGATGAAAGCAAAAACAATGCTTTTCGCGATGTTCATGGCAGAATATTTCATAATAGCAATACTATGTTTCTGAGACAAATGTTCGGTTTAGATACCGTAGCGTAACTTGTTGCAGACAATGAATCAACTAATTTCCATTTAAACAACAACGCGCGACAAGCCGGATCCGCCTACGAACAAAGGCAGCGGAAACAAATTGTTTCAAAATTTACCGGTGTTTGACGCAAGGATTTTGGCATTCGACGACAAATTGGCGTTTAATAGCAATGAATAACCAAGGAATCCATCATGAAATCCGCCCTCTTCCCCAGCACCCTGTTGGCAATTGCCTTTGCCTTGCTCGCCAGCGCACCCGCAGCCCAGGCAGGCGACCGATCGGGCGTCAACTGGTCGATCAGCGTTGGGGCGGGGCCAGCAGTGGTCTACGCACCGCCGCCGGTCGTCTATTCCTATCCCCAGCCGGTGTATGTGCAGCCGCAACCGGTGTATGTCGAGCAGCCGCCGGTGATCGTGTATGGCGCGCCCGGCTATGTCACCTATAGCCAACCGTATTATGTCGAGCGCCCGCGCCACCGTCATCACCATCACGACCGCGGCCACAATGACGGCAATGCCCGCCAAGGCGCCTGGGGCTACCGCGACCGGGATTGATCCCCCTGCTTCATCCTCCTACTCTGCCCCAGCCGACATTTGCTCGACGACCGATGGCGCCACCGGCCCGCGCCGGCTGACGCGACGGTCGGCGCCAAAGAAAGCCAGCACGTCATCACGCCGCGCCTGCGTATCCTTCACACCGAGCCGGATCAGCTCACTCGTATAACTCGCCTCGAACAGCAGATAGGACGCCAACGCTGCGCCGCGCACTTCAGTGGCGCCGATGCCGCGCAACAGCGTCCTGATCGGTAACGGCAGGCTGCCGACATGACGGCTGGCGATGTCGTCGAGCCGTTCCGATGGGGCGATGATCAGCATGTCGATCGGCCGCAGCGAGGTTTTCCCGCGATGCTCTTCCGGCAGGTAAGACAAGGTATTGTTGATGCGGTTCAGGCGTTCGATATCCACCGCCAGGCTATCTAGGAAAATGCTGGAGAGCGCGTGGCCGGCGATTTGCGCCAGGCTCGGATAGGTCGCCGCCGCGCGGGCCTCCGGGGCCGGCTCGACCAGGCGCCCGGCGCCGATCACCAGCACCTTGTCGGCCCCCAGATGGATCGCCGGCGAAATCGGCGCCAGCTGGCGCATCGAGCCATCGCCGAAATATTCGCGATGGCCATTGCAATAGATCGGTGTAGCGGGAAAAATCAGCGGGATGGCCGACGATGCCAGCAGGTGTTCGACGCCGATCTGGGTCTGCTGGGCGATGCGCTGGCTGCGCTTCCAGGGCGCGATCTCGGCCGCGCTCTGGTAAAAGGTAATGTGATGCCCGGCGGTATAGGATGAAGCCGTCACTGCCAGCGCGTGCAGGTCGCCGCTGGCCAGCGCGGCATCCAGGCGCGGCAGGTCCAGCATGCGATGCAGCAGGCTGACCAGCGGCGTATTGTTGAGCAGCGAATTGGGCGGGTTGGCGTGCCAGGCGCGCAAGAGCCAGCCGAAAGACATGAGCGACAGCCAGCGGGCGCCGGAGCGCAGCACCCCAAGCGAATCGGCGCGATAGACTTGCTCGGCCGCGAAATTATCCCAGACCGCCAGCAATTTTCCGACGCCTTCGGCGAAGTTGTCGGCGCGGCAGGCCAGCGCGGTGGCATTGATGGCGCCGGCGGAGGTGCCGCAGATGATGTCGAACGGCGAACTTTGCGAAGCCCAGCCGGCGTCGTGCAGGATTTCCTGCACGGCCTGCAGTACGCCCACCTGGTAGGCGGCGCGCGCGCCGCCGCCAGTCAATAACAGGCCGATTTTATTTTGATCTCCCACCATGCTGCAAGATTAGCAAAGCCGCCGTGCCTTGTGGGGATTTCCGAGCGCCGCATGATGCGCAAAACATACGCCCAAGCTCGCGCGGCCGCCAGCCTTACTTCGGCTGCATGCGGATGGCGCCGTCCAGACGAATCGTCTCGCCGTTGAGCATGACGTTTTCGATGATGGTCCTGGCCAGGTGCGCGTACTCGGCCGGCTTGCCCAGGCGCGGCGGGAACGGCACCATCTTGCCCAGCGCATCCTGCACTTCCGCCGGCATGCCCAGCAACATCGGCGTTTCGAAAATGCCGGGGGCAATGGTCATGACGCGGATGCCGTTGCGCGACAAGTCGCGCGCCATCGGCAGGGTCAGGCCGGCCACCGCCGCCTTGGATGCGGCGTAAGCGGCCTGGCCGATCTGGCCGTCGAAGGCGGCTACCGAGGCCGTGTTGATGATCACGCCGCGCTCGCCCTGCTCGCCGGCTGCCGTCTTCGACATGGCGTCGGCTGCCAGGCGCGACATGTTGAAGGTGCCGATCAGGTTGATGCTGATGACGCGCTGGAACAGGTCGAGCGGGTGCGGGCCTTCCTTGCCGACGGTTTTCGCCGCCGGCGCGATGCCGGCGCAATTGATCAGGCCGCGCAGGGTGCCGAGCGACTGGGCCGCGGCCACGACCGCTGCGGCATCGCTTTCGGAGGTGACGTCGCACTTGAGGAACTTGCCCTGCAGTTCAGCTGCCAGCTTTTCGCCGGCTTCGACCTGGACGTCGGCCAGCACCACCTTGCCGCCATTGGCGGCGATCATGCGCGCGCTGGCCGCGCCCAGTCCCGAAGCGGCGCCGGTGATGATGAATACGTTATTCTGGATCTGCATGTTGTCCCCTGCCTTGGCAAAATGAAAATTTCAATCGAACACGCACTATAGCGCATCACGCCCCAGGATTCGAGCGAAAGCGACAACAAAAAAGGCAGCCGCAGCTGCCTTTCGAAATGGGGATGCGGCGCGACGACCTAGAGGCCGGCCGCCGGCAACAGCGGCACGATCAGCAACGCAACGATATTGATGATCTTGATTAAGGGGTTGATCGCCGGGCCGGCGGTATCCTTGTAGGGGTCGCCGACGGTGTCGCCGGTCACCGCCGCCTTGTGGGCGTCGGAGCCCTTACCGCCGTGGTGGCCGTCCTCGATGTATTTCTTGGCATTGTCCCAGGCGCCGCCGCCGGTGCACATCGAAATCGCCACGAACAGGCCGGTGACGATGGTGCCCATCAGCAGGCCGCCGAGCGCCACCGGTCCGAGCACCAGGCCGACCACGATCGGCACCACCACCGGCAACAGCGACGGCACCACCATTTCCTTGATCGCCGCGGTCGTCAGCATGTCCACCGCTTTGCCATATTCCGGCTTGCCGGTGCCTTCCATGATGCCGGGGATGTCGCGGAACTGGCGCCGCACTTCCTCGACCACGGCGCCGGCGGCGCGGCCGACCGCTTCCATCGCCATGGCGCCGAACAGGTAAGGAATCAGGCCGCCGAGGAACAGGCCGATGATCACCATGTGGTCGGACAGGTCGAAGCGCAGGCTGATGCTGCGCGCTTCCAGCGCATGGGTATAGTCGGCAAACAGCACCAGCGCCGCCAGCCCGGCCGAGCCGATGGCGTAGCCCTTGGTGACGGCCTTGGTGGTGTTGCCGACGGCGTCGAGCGGATCGGTGATGGCGCGCACGCTGGCCGGCAGATCGGCCATTTCGGCGATGCCGCCGGCATTGTCGGTAATCGGCCCGTAGGCGTCCAGCGCCACCACGATGCCGGCCATGCTGAGCATGGCGGTGGCGGCCACTGCAATGCCGTACAGGCCCGCCAGGCCGTAAGACACCCAGATGGCAGTGCACACGAACAGCACCGGCCACGCGGTGGATTTCATCGACACGCCAAGGCCGGCGATGATGTTGGTGCCGTGGCCGGTGGTCGAGGCCTGGGCGATATGCTGGACCGGCGAGAAATTGGTGCCGGTATAGAACTCGGTGATCCACACCATCATGGCGGTCAGCGCCAGCCCAACCACGCAGGAACCGAACAGGGCAAAGGCGCCGATGCTCTGGCCGCTCGCCACCTGCACCGGCTGCGGGAACAGCCAGTCGGTAACGAAGTAGAACGCCACCAGCGAAATCACGCCGGCGACAATCAGGCCGCGGTACAGCGCCGGCATGACGTTTTTCATGCCGGGCGAAGCCTTGACGAAATTGCAGCCGATAATCGATGCGATGATCGACACGGCGCCCAGCAGCAGCGGGTACAGCACGGCGTTGAGCGGCGCGCCGGTGACCATCAGCGCGCCCAGGGTCATGGTGGCGATCAGGGTCACGGCATAGGTCTCGAACAGGTCGGCCGCCATGCCGGCGCAATCGCCGACATTGTCGCCGACGTTATCGGCGATCACCGCCGGGTTGCGCGGGTCGTCCTCGGGGATGCCTGCTTCGACCTTGCCGACCAGGTCGGCGCCGACATCGGCGCCCTTGGTGAAGATGCCGCCGCCCAGGCGCGCAAAAATCGAGATCAGCGAGGCGCCGAAGGCCAGGCCCAGCAGCGGCTTCAACGCGGCCGCGTCGACATTGACGCCACCGGTGAGGTACCAGAAAAACAGGGAAACGCCGAGCAGGCCGAGGCCGACCACCAGCATGCCGGTAATCGCCCCGCCGCGGAAGGCCACGTCCAGCGCCGGCCCGATGCCGCGCGTGGCGGCCTGGGCGGTACGCACGTTGGCGCGCACCGAAACATTCATGCCGATGAAGCCGCAGGCGCCCGACAGGATGGCGCCGAGCACGAAGCCGGCCGCCGTGGTCAAGCCGAGGAACACGCCGATCAAAATCGCCAGCACGACGCCGACGATGGCGATGGTCTTGTACTGCCGCGCCAGGTAGGCGGCCGCGCCCTGCTGCACGGCGGCGGCGATTTCCTGCATGCGCGCATTGCCGGGATCCTGCTTGAGGATCCAGCTGCGTGAAATCATGCCGTAGATGACGGCGATCAAGCCGCAGGCGACGGCGAACCATAGAGCTGCATCTGCCATATTGTCTCCTCCTTGTTATGACGACAAAGTTCAGTTGCTACAACTGCAAAACTTTTCGCGGCCCTTTTGTTTTTTATTCTAGGGGGCCGGTTCCGTCAGTGCCTGACAAAAACCCTGGAGATGCAAAAAAGCGGACTCAAGGTCCGCTTCCGTTTCAGTTTTCGAGCGCCGCGAATGCTGCGTCGCGGATGCTCTCGACCGGTCCGACCCCGGCGATCTTGCGGTATTTCGGCGCGCCCGGCTGGCCGGATTCGGCCCACTGGTTGTAATAGCCCACCAGCACCTCGGTCTGCTCGTGGTAGACCTGCAGGCGTTTCAGGACGGTGGCTTCCTGGTCGTCGTCGCGCTGGATCAGCTCTTCGCCGGTCAGGTCATCCTTGCCGGCGACCTTGGGCGGGTTGAACTTGACATGGTAGGTGCGGCCGGAAGCCGGATGCACGCGACGCCCGCTCATGCGCTCGACGATGGCCTCGTCGGGTACGTCGATTTCCAGCACATAGTCGATTGCCACGCCAGCTTCCTTCATGGCGTCAGCCTGGGGAATCGTGCGCGGAAAACCGTCGAACAGGTAGCCATTGGCGCAATCCGGCTCCTTCAGGCGGTCCTTGACCAGGCCGATGATGATGTCGTCGGACACCAGGCCGCCGGCATCCATCACCTTTTTCGCGGCCAGGCCCAGTTCGGTGCCGGCCTTGACGGCGGCGCGCAACATGTCACCGGTCGAAATCTGCGGAATATTGAATTTTTCTTTGATAAAAGTGGCCTGTGTACCCTTGCCGGCACCAGGCGCTCCCAAAAGGATGAGACGCATTGCATTTCCTAAAACAAGTTTTGAAATCGGTTGCGCATCCGGCGCAGTGGCAGCCAGGACGCAGGGTGATTATTTATTATATAAATGCTTTTATACCACACTAACTTTGTACGAAACTTACCACAGAAATTGACCAAACTGGGAGTTCGGTCCGTTTTCTGTCATTCAGCCGTCAAAAAAACGCCTGACCCGCGCCAGGTCTTCGGGTGTGTCGACGCCTGCGGCCGGCGCACTGCCGGTGACATGCACGGCGATCGGATAACCGTGCCATAACACGCGCAATTGTTCCAGTGCCTCAATCTGCTCCAGCGGCGACACCGCCAGTTGCGGGTAAGCCTGCAGGAAGGCATTGCGGTAGGCATACAGGCCGATGTGGCGCAGCGGCGCATAGCCGGCGGGCAAAGTCTCGATGGTCCGGGCGAAGCCGTCGCGGTGCCAGGGGATCGCCGCGCGCGAGAAATACAGGGCGCGCCCGACCTGGTCCAGCACCACCTTGACCACGTTCGGGTTGAATACTTCGGCGACCTCGGTAATCGGATGGGCGGCGGTGGCCATCGGCACGGCCGGCGCGATGCACGCGGCGGTGGCCGCGATCAGGTCGGGGTCGATCAGCGGCTCGTCGCCCTGCACATTGACCACCACGGCGTCCGGCGCCAGGCCGAGCGCGGCGGCGACTTCGGCGATGCGGTCGGTGCCCGAGGGATGGTCGGCGCGGGTCATTTGCACGGCAATGCCATGCTGGCGGCAGGCGGCGACGATGTCGGCATGATCTGTGGCGACGACCACTTGCGCGGCGCCCGATCGGGCGGCGCGCTCGGCCACGCGCACCACCATGGGCTTGCCGCCAAGGTCGGCCAGCGGCTTGTTGGGCAGGCGGGTCGAGGCCAGCCGGGCGGGAATAATGACGGTAAAGGACATCGTTGTTGTTGCGCCGGTCAGGCGGCGTTCAATCGGCCAGCGGCGCGGCTTCGGGTTTGGCGTTGAGGTCGCGGGCCTCATCGGCCCACATGATGGGGATGCCGTCACGAATCGGATAAGCCAGTTTGTCAGGATTGCAAATCAATTCCTGGGCTTTCTTGTCGTATACCAGCGGTCCCTTGCACAAGGGGCAAACCAGGATATCAAGCAGGCGAGCGTCCACGAAGTTTCTCCAGTAGTTGGTCGAGCAATGCGCCCTCGATCCGTGCCGTCACCGGCACCACCCACAGGCGGGGATCGTTTTTCAGCGCATTCAGTTGCCGACATTTTACTGCATCCTTCTCCGTGATCAGGATGATATCGGCGGCCACATCGGCAAAGGGGTTGTCGGCGAAGTCGTAATGGTCGGGCAATGGCATTTCAGCAAAGCGCAGGCCGGCGCCGCGCAGCGTAGCGAAAAAGCGTGACGGATTGCCAATGCCGGCAGCAGCGAGCAGGCGCGGCGGCGTGCTTGCGCTGCCGGCGCCTTCCGCCTGGGCGAACGCCGCCAGCGGCCGGGTCTGGGTGCGGTCGGCGAGGCGTTCGGCGAGCGCGCCTTCGAGCCGCATGCGGATGGCCGATGCCGGCATGCCCGGCACCGCCTGGCTGGCATTGACGACGGTGAAATCGCGGCGGCGGCCGGCCGGCTCGCGCAAGGGGCCGGCCGGCAACAGCCAGCCATTGCCATTGCCGCGGCTGTCGGACAGGACGATTTCGATATCGCGCCGCAAGGCATAGTGCTGCAGGCCATCATCGGCCAGGATGAGATCGACTTCGGGTCGCGCCGCCAGCAAGGCGCGGCCGGCGGCCACGCGGTCGCGCCCGACCATTACCGGGCAGCCAGCGCGCGCGGCAATCAGCAGCGGCTCATCGCCGACGTCCTGCGGCAGGGAGTCGGGCGTAAGCAGGCGCGGCACTGCCTGGCTGGCGCCATAGCCGCGCGAAATCACGCCCGGCGCATAACCGGCATCGCGCAAGGCTTGCACCAGCCAGATGGTCAGGGGGGTCTTGCCAGTGCCGCCAACGAAGATGTTGCCGACCACGACCACCGGCACCGGCAGGCGCGTCGAGGCCAGCCAGCCGGCCGCATACAGCCTGCGGCGCAGCGCGCCGAGCAGGCCGAACAGCCAGGCCAGGGGCAGCAAGGCCAGTGCCAGCGGGCCGCGCCGCAGCCAGGCGCGCGTGAGTGCCGATTCGAGGTTCGGGCGCATCAATGGCAATGGCCGGCAGCGCTCACTTCTTGCCGCCGGTCTGGGCGGCGAAGGTCACCTTGGCGAAACCGGCCAGCCGCGCGGCTTCCAGCACGTTGATCACGGTCTGGTGGGCGGCGGTGGCATCGGCGTTGATGATGATCACCGGGTCTTCGCGGTTGCCGCCTTCACCGGCGGCTTTTTTCAGCTCCTCGGCGAGCGTGGCGGGATCGTGGTATGCCACCCGGGCATTGTTGATGGCATAGCGGTTTTGCGCATCGACGCCGACATTGATCTCCAACGGCCGCTGCAGCGATTTTTCCGCGTCCGCCGTCGGCAGGGTGATCTGCAGCTCGGTGAATTTGCTGTAAGTGGTGGTGACCATCAGGAAGATCAGGATCACCAGCAACACGTCGATGAACGGAATCAGGTTGATTTCCGGGTCTTCGCGCATGCGCCCCTTGCGAAAGTCCATAGCCATGCTGGTGACGTCCTTTTACTTGCGTGCGTTATGCACGATATCGACGAATTTCACCGCCTGCTGTTCCATGTCGACGATGAAGCTGTCGACCAGGGCGCGGAAATGGCGGTAGAAAATCAGCGCCGGCATGGCGATCGCCAGGCCGAAGCCGGTGTTGTACAGGGCCACCGAGATGCCGTGGGCCAGCTCGGCCGGATTGGTGCCGGTGTTATTCTGCGCACCGAAAATTTCGATCATGCCGACGATGGTGCCGAACAGGCCCATCAGCGGCGCCAGGCTGGCGATCGTGCCCAGGGTGGTCAGGAAGCGCTCCAGTTCGTGCGCGGTGCCGCGCCCTGCTTCCTCGATCGATTCCTTCATGACGTCGCGCGGCGCATCGACGTTGCGCAGGCCGGCAGCCAGTACGCGGCCCAAGGGTGAATTCTGTTCCAGCTTGCTGACGACCTCGGCATTGACCTTGCCGTTGTGATAGACACGTATCACTTCCTGCAGCAGGGTGGGCGGCAGGATGCGGCGACGGCGCAGGTACAGTATGCGTTCGATGATCAGGGTCAGGGCGATAACGGAGGCGACCAGCAGGAACCAGATCGGCCAGCCGGCCGCTTGGATAATGGCGAACAAAAGCTACTCCTCAATACGATGCAGTCAGGGGGGAGCGCGGCATGCCGCGCAAGATGCAGAATGTATCGTGTTGAGCCATTGGGAGCAAGCATCATTGCATTGCTGGCCCGATAAACGTATAGAATCGATGGCGCTTTAAAAATGGATTGCACGGATCCGTGCAAAGGCCATAAGACTGACTTCCCACACCAATTACACGCTGTGTCGCTGATGTACCTGGCGGCCAGCCTTGCAGTCAGCCCACTGCGCTTGCAGACAAGGACAGGCAATAAAAAACCATGCCCATGACGAATTGAGCGGCGTATAACATTACGGCGGTGCTGTGGATAAGTTTGTGGGTATTTTCTGGCATGAAGGCAAAGTACTTGATTTAAGAAAACTTTCCTGTTTCCTCTAAGCTTACAAAAATAAAATTCTTCTTTAAAATCAAACGCTTGAAATTAACCAATAGCAACATTATGTCCTATGAGAAAAGAATGGCAAATTCATAGCACTGTGGACAGATTCTGCGATTCAAAAATATATGACTTCCGATAATTTTCCTGCTGGCAATGATGTCAGCCAGCAGGTCTTGAGCGTTTCCGCCCTGAACCAGAATGTCGCGCGCATGCTGGAGAGGAATTTCCCCCTGTTATGGGTATCGGGAGAAATTTCCAACTTCACCCGCGCTGCCTCCGGCCACTGGTATTTCACCCTGAAGGATGAAGGCGCCCAGGTGCGCGCCGTGATGTTTCGCGGCCGCGCCCAGTATGCCGGCTTCATCCCGAAGGAAGGCGACCGCATCGAGGTGCGTGCACTCGTCACGTTGTACGCGCCGCGCGGCGATTACCAGCTGAACGTCGAAGCCGTGCGGCGCGCCGGGCTGGGCAATCTGTATGAAGCCTTCTTGCAGTTGAAGGAAAAATTGACGCGCGAAGGCTTGTTCGACCCGGCACGCAAGCGTCCCCTGCCCGCCTTTGCCCGCAGCGTCGGCATCGTCACCAGCCTGCAGGCGGCGGCCTTGCGCGATGTGCTGACCGCCTTGCAGCGGCGCGCCCCGCATGTGCGGGTAGTCATTTACCCGGCGCCGGTGCAGGGCGACGGCGCTGCGGCAAAAATCGCCGAGGCGATCCGGAGCGCTTCCGCGCGCGCCGAGTGCGATGTGCTGCTGGTCTGTCGCGGCGGCGGCAGCATCGAGGATTTGTGGTCGTTCAACGATGAAGGTGTGGCGCGCGCCATTGTTGCCTGCGCCATGCCGGTGATTTCCGGTGTCGGCCACGAAACTGATTTCACCCTGGCTGATTTCGCCGCGGACCTGCGTGCGCCAACCCCGACCGCCGCCGCCGAACTGGCGGCGACGCCGCGTAGCGACTGGCTTGCAACGCTGGAAGCCAACGCCGATGACCTCACGCGCGCCTTGCGGCGGCGACTGGCGGACACGAGCCAGAGTGTCGACTGGCTGTCGCGCCGGCTGACCAGTCCGGCGGCACTGATCCGCCACGAACGCCTGAAATTGCAGGGATGGCAGACGCGCCTGGCGCATGCCACCCGGGCGCCGCTGACGCGGGCGCGTCATGGCCTGACCCAGGCCAGCATCCGCCTGTCGGCAAGGTTGCCGCAAACCGCTGCCCGGCGTCGCCAGCTGCTGGAGTCTGCGCGGCGCATCGACAGCAGCATGGCCAACCTGCAGGCGCAGCGGCGACTGGCGCTGGCGGCCCTGGCTGGACAGCTGGAATTGCTCAATCCGCAACGCACCCTGGAACGCGGCTATGCCATGGTGACCGATGCGCGCGGCAATATCGTGCGTGCGCCGACGCAAGTGCATCCGCGCGAAAACATCACGCTGCGCCTGGCGCAAGGCGTGGTGGAGGTCGGCGTCGCCTCGGTGCAGCCGGGCCTGGTGGAGTAGCTCAATGTGGCGGCGCCATCCGCTGCAATCCTGCCGCATCCAGCATACAATGAACGGCTTTCTAAAAAACCATCTCTAGCAAACGAAGAAAGGATAAGCCCATGGAACATACTCTGCCCGCCCTGCCTTATGCAATGGACGCCCTGCAACCGCACATTTCCAAGGAAACCCTGGAATATCATTACGGTAAGCACCATCAGGCTTACGTCACCAACCTGAACAACCTGATCAAGGGCACCGAATTCGAAAACGCCAGCCTGGAAGACATCATCAAGAAGTCTTCCGGCGGCGTGTTCAACAATTCGGCCCAGGTGTGGAACCACACTTTTTACTGGAACGGCCTGACCCCCAACGGCGGCGGCGCACCGACCGGCGCCCTGGCGGATGCCATCAACGCCAAGTGGGGCTCGTTCGACAAGTTCAAGGAAGAGTTCACCAAATCCGGCATCGGCAACTTCGGTTCCGGCTGGACCTGGCTGGTGAAAAAGGCTGACGGCTCGGTTGACATCGTCAACACCTCCAACGCCGCCACCCCGCTGACCACCGCCGACAAGGCGCTGCTGACCTGCGACGTCTGGGAACACGCCTACTACATCGATTACCGCAACGCCCGGCCGAAATACATCGAGTCGTTCTGGAGCCTGGTGAACTGGGATTTTGCTGCGAAGAATTTCGCGTAATCTGCAGGATAAGTGTTGCTCCATGACAAAATTCCGGGCACAAGCAAAAAGTTCGGAATTTTTTTAAGTGGACACGCAATATAGGTCGGAACAATTTTTGACATTCCGATGAACGCCCAGTGCATCATCTACATGCACTGGGCGTTTTATTTGGGATGCTCGCCCTTGGCCTGGGGAGGCATGCCGACAAAATCCAAAACACCTGTTGCGCAAATTATGCCGCGAAGTAGCTGAATGGGACGTTGCCAGACGGACAAAGCTGCTGGCAATCCTCTCATTGTCCTTTTCGAAATTCAGTCAATGCGCTGATATCCAATCAACTCATGCACGATGGCGCATGTCCGGCAAATTACGGGTAACCGCATCTTCCGGCCGCACACCTTTCTTCGCCGTTTCCAATACAGCTTTGGATGGCAGAAGAAACGCTGCGAGACTCGGAACCAGAATGAGCGCACCGACCATGTTCAATAAAAACATGAAGGCCAGCAGAATCCCCATATCAGCCTGGAATTTGATCGGCGACCCTGCCCACGTGATGACAGCTGCGGAAAGCGTCACGCCGATCAGCGCCACGACCTTTCCGGTGGATGTCAATGCACTGATATAGGCGTCGCGCACTGAACTGCCCTGACGTTGAAACACCAGATGCGTGGTCAAGAGATAGAGCGAATAGTCAACGCCGATGCCTACCCCCAGCGCGGTAACCGGCAAGGTCGCAACCTTGATGCCGATTCCGAGCATCACCATCAGTGCTTCGCATAGGATGGTGGTGACAACCAGGGGCACCACCGCGACCACGACTGCGCGCCAGCTACGGAATGTAATGAAGCATAACAGGACAACGGCTGCATAGACGTAAAGAAGCATGGTGCGATTTGCCCGCTCCACGGCGATATTCGTCGCCGCCTCGATGCCCGAATTGCCCGCGGCCAGAAGAAACTTGCGCTCTGCCGTGTTGTGCTTGCTTGCAAAGTCTTCGACCGCCTTCACCACACGTGTCAGCGTGGTTGCCTTGTGATCCGTCAAGTAAACAATGATCGGGGCGACCGAGCGACTGTCATTGAACAATTCCGGGCTGGAATTATTCACGATGCTCATCGCGTCCTGCACCACGAACGGATCACGATTGATGGTTTCCCATTTCGGGGATCCCTCAAAACCAGCCGAAGTATAACGACGGGCAAGGCTGGCGACAGACGCCGTTGTCTGTACGCCGGGCAGATCCCGTAGTATTTGCTCGAGGCGATCCATTTCCAGCATCGCTTCGTAGGTGACCAGCCCATTCGGCGGAGTCGACACAATTACCGCAAACTGATCGCTGGATAGCAGGTAATGTTTCGTAATATATGCATTGTCCTGGTTATAAACCGAGTCCGGCCGCAATTCCGGGGCGCCCGGATCAAGATCGCCAATCTTGAGTTGCAGACTGACCAGCACGCCGGCCACTGCCAATAGCAGCGTGACTGAAATGACACCAAGCGCGCGGCGTTTTTCGCAAAACCGGCTCAGCCAGTTTACGACGGGATGGACTCCCTGCAAACTGCGTATGCTGTATTCTGCGCCCCCCTTGCTCACCCCGGTAAAGGACAGCGCCACCGGAATCAGGATCAGGTTTGTAAAAATCAGCACTGCCACGCCAACGCTTGCGGCGAAAGCCAGGCCGCGAATAACTGGAATATCAATCAAGGCCAGCACGGCAAAGCCGACCGCATCGGCTAGCAGCGCCGTCAACCCCGCAAGAAAGAGACGACGGAAGGTATAACGCGCCGCCACGTATTTGTGCGTTCCGCGACCGATATCCTGCATGATGCCGTTCATCTTCTGTGCGCCATGAGATACACCGATAGCGAAAATCAGGAAGGGCACCAGGATGGAATATGGATCCAGCGAAAATCCGAATATCTGCATTAATCCCATTTGCCACACCACGGCAACCAGCGAGCAGCCGGTGACTAACAGCGTGCTGCGCCAGCAGCGCGTGTAAGCAAGAATGATCAGTACAGCGATGACGGCGGCGTACAGAAAATAGGTCAAAACCTCGCTCAAGCCATGAATCAGGTCGCCGACAAGCTTTGCAAAACCGATGACATGGATTTCCACGCCATCTTTTTCGAAACTCCGCAGCGCTTCAAGCTGGTCGCGAAACGCCTTGTAGTCAATTGCCTTTCCCGTAACCGGATCCTTTTCGATCAGTGGCACAAACAGCATGCTGGAATGGTGGTCGGTGCTCACCAGCGATCCCACAATACCCGAGCGCACCACATTGTTACGAAGTTGCTGCACATTCTCAGGCGAGCCGGTGAATCCATCCGGCATCACCGGACCACCCTGATATCCCTCCGCAACGATTTCCGTCCATCTCACCACGGGCATCCAGAGCGACTTCATGAAGGAGCGATCAACGCCTTGCAACAAGAATACCTTGTCGTTGATTTGCTTTAACGTCTCCAGGTATTTTGGGTCATAAATATCGCCTGATGTGTTCGTGACCACGATGCGCACCGAATTCCCGAGCCCGCCAAGGGAGGCCGCATGTGCTTTGTAGTTTCGGACGAACTCTTGCGACTGCGGCATCATGTCTTCGAAACTGGCACTGACTTGCAATCGCGTCGCGAACAATCCAAGCATTACCGTCACGATGAAGCAGACTACTACCAGCAACACGCGGTTATTGAAAACAAGCCGTTCGATCAAATTACCTGATCGTTTGTCGAAGTCCCCGACGCTGGCCATGATCGGCATTGCATCGCTGTGACTGGTTGTGAGCGCCATTTGTTTATACTCCAAGTAAATTCACGTAAGTTCCTGCACCGGCATCAGTGTCACTTCAGGGGCGCGACCTGGATTCCTTCGAGCGCCGTCAGCAACAACTGCTCGCCAGGGATCTGGGCAATTCCCGTATAACGCCACCCCTTTTTACCCTGCCTGGCGGAGAACCGAAGTCCTGTCGCATCGCCCATGAGCATTTCTCCTGCGACATTCACCAGGGCGAATGCCCCCGTGGTTTTCAAGACAGTGCCACCGCTGATCGTCGTCTGTGACGGAACATTCACCACATCCCAGGTTCGTCCATGATCAGCGCTGCGGTACACTGCACCCTTGAGGCCATAGGCAAGCAGCACGTTTTGAGAGACAGCCAGCCCGAAAAAACTGCCTGTGTAACCGGTGGCAATGGCGCCAAAGCGGCCGTTTGCGCGATCCAGCCGAAATACCGCCCCACGCTCTGCGGCAATATAAATACCGCCGTCGCCGCCACGAATGGCATTGAGATGGAGCATTTCCGTATTGTCGATGCGATCCAGCCAGGGGATCCAGGTACGACCGCCATCGGTCGTCGCAATAATCAGCCCGAAAGCGCCTACGGCAAATCCGTTTCGCTCATCATCGAACCACACATCCAGCAACGGCAAGGTCGGACCAGTCTTGTAATTGCGTTCGATTGCGCCGAGGGCCGCCTTGTAGGCAGCGTTTCCCGATTCCGCTCCAGCTTTGTAATACTGTACGAATAAATTTTTTGCGAGGCGGCCATCAAGCTGCTTTTGCCATGTCTTGCCGCCGTCTTGACTATGTAACACCACGCCATCATGCCCGACCGCCCAGCCCATTTTCGCGGTTGGAAAATGTACAGCTACCAGGTCGCTTTGTACCGGGGACGCACTTTGGGACCATGTTTTTCCGCGATCATCCGAGATGGCAATGACCCCTCTGGCACCGACGGCAACCAGCCTTTCCCCGGCAGTACCGACTGCCTGCATCGGACGCGCGCTCAGGCCGCCCACGGGGATCGACGGGAAATCCAGAGGATCCTGAATGGCCGCCTGCACAGCGCAGGGGAGCAAGCCGCAGAACATAGCCAAAAATAACAAGCCGATCATCCTCAGTCGTTGCGAACAAACGACTGCACTGCGACAAATGAAATTCATCTCAAATTCTCTATTCGAATAAGAACTCAGGAAAACGGCCAATACCGTCTTTGGTCAAGAACCACAGCAGGCGCCAGATTCGCGCCTGCTGTGGTTCAACCGTCAGCGAACGCTACCGGCAGCGACTGCCTGAGGATTGAAGTGGATGGTGAGTCCATCCGCGTTCTTGTGGTTACGGACATAGTTATCCTTGTCCTTGACACCGGTATTGATCACCAGGTAGTTCCCTTTTTGCAGATCAATAAAATCAAAGGTATTACTGTTGACGCCGCCCACATCGTAGGCCGGCCATTGGTACAGATTGGCGACGCGCCAGAGTTTTCCGGCATTGTCGTACGATTCCGTGCCGACAAAACACCAGCAATCCTCTTCTACATAGAACACCCGCTTGCTGTAGGCGTGACGCGCGCCTTCCTTCCTGGTCGCCTCCACCACCCAGACGCGACGCTTCTCCCAGCGCACAGCCTCTGGATTGACATGCTGCTTGCCGAGCACTTCGTCGGAAGTCATTTGATTGGTCACCCCGAATACGTTATAGGGAACGATCATTTCCTTCTTTCCGACCAGCTTCATGTTGAACCTGTCCATGCGGCCGACGAAGCCCCATGGCTCATCCCAGAACAGCACCCCTGCATAAGCAGACATCGGAATGTCATAAGCGAACTCAGGCGCCTTCCGTACCCGGCGTTGGCCTGGCGTATAGATCCAGATTGGCGTCGGCGCAGCGGCATCGGGCTGGTAGTAATTCAGGAATACAGTCCCGGCCTGTGTCGGCGGCGAGGTCAGCGTGGTCCAGAATCCGAATACGGCGTTGTACGCGTCTTTTCTCAACTTGCCAGTCTGCTCGGACCATGGATGCATATAGGCCGCAAAAAAGTTAGGCAATGGAATCTTGGATCCACTCGTATCGACCAGCCACGATGAATTGCTCAACATGGAAATCGACGGAGCGAAGTGGAACATGGCGTTCCACATCACCTCATATCCCGATTTTGGAATCGGAAATGGAATACCCTGATGGGGCTCACCATCCGGTGCGGCGCCAGTCACCTTATCCCCTTCAACCTCGCCGCCAAGCTTCGCCGTCGTGGCGTTCTTGACTGTATTGTCGACAAACCAGTCCGCATAGGCCATGGTTCGATGAGTCGGATAAACATCCAGGCGATATGTCGGGAATCGCTGCAAGAGCGCTTTCGTCCCTTCACCCAGCAGCGATTGATATTCGCCCATGTTCTTGCCGGTGACGGCATACAGCGGCTTTTCGTTGGCAAACGGGTCGGCGTACTGGTTGGCGCCGGCGGGATGGCTCTTTTTCAGGCCGCCGGTATAGGCTGGAATTGATCCGTCTGCATTTTTCCCGGCATCCGCGCCGAAACGGGTCAGTGTCGTTCCCAATTGCTTCGCCTCTTCGGCGGAAACCGCTGCGAAAGACGCAGGAACGTACAGGATGGAAGCCGCGAGGGCCAATGCAGTTCCACCGATGCATTTGAGTTTTTTCATTGATGTCTCCAAATCTAGAATGAAGTTTTTACAGTCAGCTGTACCCAGCCCTTGTCATTCAATGCGACAGGGCCATTCCCGCCGAAACCGGCGTACGACGTACCCAGGCCAGGCACATTGGCTTTCGGGCTCGTATTCCATTTATATCCGTTGTATTGAAGCGCCACGGTGGTTTTCTGGCGGATGGTCGCTTTCACGCCGACCGAGAAAATTTTTGTTCCCTGTGCATAGAACGAACCGGCGGCATAAGCCGGATTGCCGTGCACCCCGTAGGTCAAGGACATCGGCGCACTCAGATCAATGCCTGGCCCGACTTGCAACCATTGCGGCTCAAACAGGAATGCCACCGCCAAAGCATTTTTCGATGCACAGCCATCGGCTTTGGCGCCCGGCAGCGCTGCGTTGACGCTGTCTCGGCAACTGGCATAGCCGACCCCGTTGTACAGGTTGGCGTTACGGCTTACCCGGTTAAGATGGGTATAGGACATTTCCGCGATGAGCAAGCCAGTATCCCAAAGCGGGGTTTGAGGCAATGTGTACAAGCCATTGGCAATGACGTTGACGATGTCGCCGGTAGCGCCCTCGCGGTACGGAACGCCCACCAGGCCGTTCGAGAATGCGCTATTCAGAGCCGTATCGGTGCGATAAGAAACTTCCCAGCCGGTGCTAAGCGTGCCGAAGGTGCGCTCGTAACTCACACCAAACAACTTGCTCTTTCTCGCAAATGTCTGATGAACCTCGCCCCCGCCGCCCGCGTAGATATCCGCTGCAGCCCATGGTTGTACATCATCAAACTGCCGGTAATAAAATCCGATGTCGCCACCCGCCCAAGCCGGCGACCATGCAGCCTTGACGCCGAAGTTGTTATTGATGCCCTTGGGCTTATAGGACTTCCCGGCCGAGACCGGACCGCCGAACAATCCGGCAACAGCACCGCCGCTGGTCGGGCCGGAGTAAAGAATATCGAACGGCCCCAGGTAGGTTCCGCCTTGAGGAAAGCGGTTAGCGCGAAACTCCAGGAAATACTGGGCACTGACCGACAACTCCGGCGTCAGGTCAGCCGATGCCATGACTTGCGCACGCGGCAGGAACAGTTCTTTGACTTCGGATCCAGGCTGCGTGAACGCCTTCACGTAGTCCACCGGATGCTGGGAATATGCAATATTGGAAAAGCCGAAGAAAAAGGCATTGCCCCAGTGCTGCGTGAAACGGCCAGCCTTCAGGTAGAGGGGAGTTTCGCCCACTTTTGTATTGTGAAACACGAAGGCATCCAGAATCTCGCCGCCCTGCAGATGCCATTTTTTGGTTTCCGGCGAATAGACGCCGCTCGGATAGCTCAGGAAAGTAGAAAAAGCCGGATTGGGATTGGTCCTGACTTTGTCATCGTAGGCAAAGTCCTTCCAGTAAGAACCCGACAGCCGAAACCCGGTATTTTTCTGGTACACACCCTGCAACTCCACCATGCCCTGGACGCGATTGGTGACCATGTCACCCTTGTCGAACTTGTAATCGCCTTCGGCAAAGAAAGGATGATTGCCGATCGCGTCATCCCGCTCCTGGGTTCGCCACCCAGCCGTATACTGCACCGTCGTATCGAGATTGACGTCCCAATCGCCGCCACTTTTCAAGTTGGCCGCTTGAGCCTGCCCCACCCCACCCATGACAGCCAGCGCAGACGCCAGCACAGTCAAAGGCAGTGAACCGCGAATCTGTATATCGCTCATCATGTCACCTCCGTTTTATTATTCCCTTGGACAAAGATGCCCCCTTGAAAGGTGGCATGCCTTCTTCATGCTGCTGACGTGTCATTCAAATTGCTGTCTGCTATAAAACTCCTTGCTGTTGTTATTAAGAAATTTTTTTCCATGAGCCCGGCGGGCTCGTTGGCTTGGAAAAAATCAAAGGAAGCATCCAGCGCACTCGATAACGGCCAGTGCAGGATTGATGGGGGGGGGGGAGGCGCCACACCGTTGCAGCTCACGCGACCGCGCAAACGGGGGTGTGAATAACTATTCCGGACGGAATCTCGACTATTCATACATGTCTCCAGCTTATAATTTTTAGCCTGATGGCTGTTGTGATATGAAGTCACTATATCCACCGACTTCGGGCGACAACCCACCCGTCATGAGTGGTTATAGGGTGGCTGGCCGGGTCACCCGGAGACGCCCTGTCATCGGCCTTTGAAATTCGCACGGCGCTTGGCCAAAAATGCGCTTACCCCCTCAATGAAATCCGCTGTCCTCGTCGCCGCCCTGAAGGCCTTTCGTTCGGCCTCAAGCTGGTCGTGCAGCGGACTGGAAAAGGAATCCTGTACCAGACGTTTGTACTGGCCATAGGCACGGGTGGGACCGGCAGCGACCTGCCTGGCCAATTCTTCAATCCGCGCCGATAACGCGCCATCCGGCACCAGGAAATTGACCAGCCCGATGTCCTTCGCTTCCGCTGCGCTCAATGTCTCGCTCAGCAGCATGAACTGCGCCGCCCGGCGTACGCCAAGTATCCTGGGAAGGAAATATGTCGTGCCACAATCAGGTGCTGCGCCTACCCGGTCATAGGCCATCAGAAATTTCGTACTGTCGGCTGCCACCACGATGTCGCAAGCCGACACAAATGCCAGGCCAGCGCCGGCGACGGCGCCATGCACCGCAGCCAGCACCGGGGCATCCATGGCGCGCAAGGCCTCTATGACCGGATTTAATGCGCCGAGAAGCTCATCGACGACCGTCTCGGCCTGGTCGAAGTCCTCGGCGAAACGGCCAACGTCGCCGCCCGCCATAAAAGCAGGCCCTTTTCCCCTTAATACGACACAGCGCACGCGGCGATCGTCGACCAGCGGAAGAATGCAGTCACGCAGGGCATACGCAAGAGGAATGTCAATCGCATTCAGGACTTGCGGCCGGTTGATCGAAATCCAGGCGATCCCGCTGACAGCATCAAAATCCAGCGCGGCAAGGCTCATGCTGCGGCCCCCCGAAGAGGGGATTGCACTGGTACGCCATCGGTATAAAAACGCCCTCCCTTGGTTTCAAATTCGCGTAGCAACTGCGGCACTTCAAAGCGTGGCCCGTACAGCGCCACGAATTGGTCGCATTGCTTGACGAACGCTTGCGCGCCAATCCCGTCGATGAACGAAAATGGACCACCCAGCCAGGATGGAAATGCCCAGGCCAGCTGCGCGCCAAGATCCGCTTCGGCGGCATCGACCACGACGCCATCGGCCCAGCAACGCGCCGCCTCGATCACTTGCGCGTACAGCAGGCGCTCCTTGACTTCAGCGATATCGATCTCGCGCGCATGCCCCACGAACCCGGTGTCCAGACGCTTCGGCGCGTCGCCAGGGTACAGATAGAAGCCGTGTCCGGATTTTCGGCCAAGGCGCTTGCACTCTTTCAGTAAATCGACGATACGGTTCTGCGCCACGTGGCGGTCATCGGCCCAGGCGCCAGCCTCGCGCGCGCGGAACAAATGGCCAATGTGGTACAAGACGTCAATACCCACTTCGTCGGCCAGCGCCAGTGGCCCGACCGGCATGCCAAGCGCGACGCCGCCATTTTCGATCAGCGCGGCGCTGACGCCGTCGGCCAGCAGGCGGATGCCTTCCCGTATGTACGCATCAACGCAGCGCGAGGTATAAAATCCGTAGCCGTCGTTGACCACAATCGGCGTTTTGCGTATCTGCTGAATATAGTCAAGCGATCGGGCCAGCGTTTGCGCTGAAGTATTCTTGCCCACGATGACTTCGACCAACTCCATCCTGGAGACCGGCGAAAAGAAATGGAGTCCGATGAAATTTTCCGGCCTGATGCTGGACGCTGCCAGTTCATTGATAGGCAACGCCGAGGTGTTTGTCGCAAAGATGGCATTGGCGCTGGTGGCCGCTTCAGTCGCCTTGGTCACGCTCGCTTTCAAGGCTGCATCCTCAAGGACAGCCTCCACCACAAGATCACAATCGCCAAACGCTGCGTAGCTGTCGGCCACGCCAATGCGCGATAACAATGCATCGCGAGCGGCCTGCGCCAGACGGCCTTTTTTCACCTCGATCTCAAGCGCCTGGGCGATGTTGTCGTAGCCGCGCTGCGCCGTGGCCAGATCGCGATCGAGCAGCACGACGTCAATCCCCGCTGCTGCCGACACTTGCGCAATCCCGGCGCCCATGAATCCTGCACCCAGCACACCGACTTTGCCAACCTGCGACTTCGCGATGCCTGCCGGGCGGCGCGCCAATTTACTCGCAGCCTGCTTGGCGAAAAACAGGGTCCGGATCATGTTCTGGGCGACACTTCCCTGCACCAGAAGGACAAAATGCTTTTGTTCGATAAGCAACGCTTTGCCGATCGGCAGGCGAGCGCCTTCGTAAATGCAACGCAGAATTGCGTACGGTGCCGGGTAATTGTCGCGGATCGACGCATGCGTTGCGGCGTTCGCGGCCACCAGGGCGTTGGCATTGGCGGGCGCATAACAGTCACCGCCGGGTAGCCGGAAGCCTTTCTCGTCCCAAGGCGCGCTGGCCTTGACCCGGCCCTCGGACACAGCCGTTTCTGCCGCCTTGCGTAATTGATCCGGCGGAACGATTTCGTCCAGGATGCCAAGGCTGAGCGCATCCTGGGCACTGAGCGCGGTACCCTTGGTCAGCAAGGGAATGCTGCGCGCCACACCGATGATGCGCGGTAGACGCTGGGTGCCGCCGGCGCCGGGCAATAGTCCAAGCTTAACTTCCGGCAATCCAAATTGTGCCCGTGAATTGTCGGCGGCGATGCGGTAATGACATGCCAGCATCAGTTCCAGACCGGCACCCAATGCTGTGCCGCTTGCCGCAGCAACGACCGGCTTGCCGCAAGTCTCAATCCGACGAAACAGATTGCCATAGCAGCTGATGCGCTGCAGCGCGTCGGCCGGGCTCACGTCCGGCCCGGCAAGGTCTGCCATCTGCTCCAGATCGGCACCAGCGATGAAACTGCTCTTGGCCGAACTGATCACGATTGCCTTGATCGCGTCGTCACCAACGAGCCGTTCGAATTGCCTTCCCATTTCATCGGCAAGGGCCGGGGTAAACACGTTCATCGAGCGGCCGGGCAAGTCGATGATCAGGTGACCGATGCTTGCGTTAATTTCAGTGGTAATCATGGATAAGCTTCCTGTGATAATGAGGTTGGACCGGATCGCAGTCCTAGACGCGTTCGATGATGGTGGCAACGCCCATCCCGGCGCCGATGCACAAGGTGACCAGCGCAGTCGACTTGCCGCTGCGTTCCAGTTCGTCGAGCGCGGCGCCAAGAATCATGGCCCCGGTCGCCCCCAGCGGATGCCCCATGGCGATGGCGCCGCCGTTGACATTGATCCGGTCGAAATCGATATCCAGTGCTTCGGCAAAGCGCATGGGTACGGCGGCAAACGCCTCATTGACCTCGAACAGGTCAATGTCCGAAGCACGCATGCCTGCGCGCTTGAGGGCTTTTTCCGCGGCAAATGACGGGCCGGTCAGCATGATGGTCGGCTCGGACCCGACTTCGGCAAAGGCGCGGATGCGCGCCCGCGGCTTCAGGCCGGCTGCCTTGCCGGCGGACGCCGAGCCGATGAGCATGGCGCATGCGCCATCGACGATACCGGATGAATTGCCGGCATGGTGGACATGGCCGATCGCCTCCACTTGCGGATAGCGTTGAATCGCCAGCGCGTCGAAACCGGCGGCACGTCCGATTTCGGCGAAAGACGGCTTGAGCGCAGCCATATCGGCCAGCGTGCATGACGGCCGAACAGTCTCGTCATGCGCCAGCAGGATTTCTCCGAGGATGCCCTTGACCGGCACCACCGAAGCATTGAAGCGCCCTTCCGCCCAGGCATGGGCAGCGCGCTGGTGACTGCGCACCGCAAACGCATCCACATCGGCACGGCTATAGTTCGAGAGCGTCGCCATCAAGTCGGCGCTGACTCCCTGCGGAATGAAATTGGAGGTAAATGCCGTGACCGGGTCCACGCTCCAGCAACCGCCATCGGACAGCATGGGCACACGCGACATCGATTCGCTACCGCCGGCGACAATGAAGCCATCCGAGCCAGCGGCAATTTTTGCAGCGGCCATATTGCAGGCCTCCAGCCCGGATCCGCAGAAACGGTTGATCTGCACCCCCGCTGCTTCCTGCGCATACCCGGCCTGCAAGGCAGCGAGCCGGGGCAGGCACTGTCCCTGCTCGCCAATCGGCATGACTACGCCGAATATCACATCATCTACCGTGCGCGTATCAAGCTTGTTGCGGTCGCGCAGCGCGGCCAGCACCGTGGCGGCCAGATGCACCGCGGTCGCCTCGTGCAGCGCGCCATCAGGCCGTCCCCGTCCGCGGGGCGTACGTACATGGTCAAAAATCAAGGCTGTCGTCATTTCATTTCCTCCTGAACTTTCAAATTTTCATTGCAAACGGGGCAATCCCACCTGGCCCGTCTGCGCATCAACACGTCATTGCGAAAATGGCGCAGCACGCTATGCCGACCACAGGCCGCCCTCGACCGGGAGAATTGCGCCCGACAGATAGGCCCCCGCGCGCGAACACAGGAAGATCACGGCACCGCCGACATCTTCCGGCGACCCCAGCCGGTGCGCCGGGATCGCCGCCAGCATCTGTTCTTTCAGGCCGGGGGCAGCGGTGAAGAACCCGGCCGTCATATCGCTGGGGAAAAAGCCCGGCGCGATGGCATTCACGGTGATATTGCGGGCCGTCAAATCGGAGGCGAGCATCCGGGTGAGGTGATGCAGTCCGGCCTTGGTCGCGCCATAGGCATAGGCCTGGCTGCTCTTGGCCCACAAGCCTGCAATCGATCCGATGTTGACGACGCGCGCCGGGCTGCCTGCCTTGGCTGCGGCGGCCAGTTGCGGAAGCAACTGCTGCACCAGGAAAAACGGTGCGCGCAGGTTGAGCGCAACTTCGCGGTCCCAGCTGGCATCGTCAGCCGCCTCGATCGGGCCGGCGCTGAACGCGCCGGCATTATTGACAATGATGTCCAGTGCCGGCGCGTGCTGCGCAATGGCGCCAGCGGCAGCACGCACACCGTCCATCGTCGCCAGGTCATGGCGCAGGAAGGTGCAGCTGCCCTCGCGCGCCAGCTCGGCGGCGAAACGCTCGCCCTCCTCTGCCGAGCGCGCCACTACCAGCACTTTGCAGCCGGCCCGCACCAGTGCCCGGCTGATCATGGCGCCGACACCCTTGGCGCCGCCAGTCACGACCGCGGTCCTTCCCTCGATAGAAAACAAGTCATTCAAAAATCCACTCATGGCAATTCCTTTCAGGAGCCGGTTAATTCTGTTGATATTGAAGATTCGTAAAATGGCGTCATCACACTTTTTCCGTGGATGGCTTATTTTCCAGACCGGCTTGCGTCTCCCGCGCCAAGTCGATTCTTTGCAGCGGAACAAACTTCACGGCGGTGCTTGCAAACTGCGCCGGGTTCCTGAATTTCGCCAGTATCTGCGGCTCGATCTGCCTGACTTTCTTGACGTTGGCTTCCTTGATGTGGCCAAAGCCCCTGATCTGCGCCGGCAAGCCGGCAAATTCCACTGCGGCCGCATGGTTGGAAGCTGTCAGCACTCCGGCCATCATCGTCAGCTGCGCCTCGTAGTCGTCGATCAGTCCTCGCTCCATCCGCCGTTCCTCGGTGTAGCCGAATACATCGAACGCCGTACCGCGCAGGAATTTAAGGCGGGCCAGTAGGCCGAAGGCATGGCCGACCCAGGAACCGAATTCGCGTTTGACCAGCTGTCCGGTAAGCGGATCGCGCTTGGCGAATAGCGGCGGCGCCAGGTTGTAGCGCAGCTTCATTTCACCGGCGAAATTTTCCTTCAACTGTTGCTTGAAGCTGGGCAGGCTGTAGAGACGGCCGACCTCGTATTCATCCTTGTAAGCCATCAGCTTGGCAAAATTGCGTGCCACGGCGACTGCCAGGGCAGTGCTGCCCGGCTGAATCCGCGCCTCCGCCGAGGCGACCTTCTCGACCAGCCGTTGGTAACGCTGCGCGTAGGCGGGATTCTGGTAAGCGCTCAACAGTGCGACCCGATGCGCCAGGATATCTTCGAGCTTGCTCAATGGTTCGAGCTCCGGCTCCGGCCGGCTGCGCACTAGTTTCTGCTCAAGCCGATCTGGATCAGCCGCCAGCAAGCGCCCGAGCGCAAACGCAGTTTTGTTGAACTCGACCGACACCGCATTGATCTCGATTGCGCGTCCGAGCGCTTCGGGCGACACCGGCAGCAGGCCCTTCTGTGACGCGTAGCCGAGCATGAACAGGTTGGCGGCAATCGAGTCGCCGAGCAGGGCCAGGCCCAGCCCTGTCGCATCAACGTCATACAGGCGGCCATCTCCAACCAGCTTGCCCAGGCTATTGACCAGCAAGGGCTGATCAATCTGCAGATCCGGATTGCGCTGGAAGGCAGGCGTCGGCGTGATGCGGGCATTCACCACGACCGCAGACTTGTCTTTTGCCAGTGTGTTCACGGCCTCTTTGGACAGCGCAGCCACGGCGTCAAAGGCGAGCGCCAGGTGGGCTTCGCCGATGCCCAGTTTCTGCGCCCCCAGGTCATCGACCTTGGCGCCGATCCGCACATGGCTGTACACGGCGCCGTTCTTCTGGCTCAGGCCCGTCATGTCGAACGTTGAACAGGCCTTGCCTTCCAGGTGCGCCGCCATCGCCAGCAGCGCACCGACGGTAACCACGCCGGTGCCGCCGATACCCGAGACCATGATGTTGTACACGCCGTCATTCAGCGTTGCAATGGCGGGCACTGGCAGACCGTCGATGTTATCCCCGGACAGCGAAGTACGCTCCGGCTTGCGCGGCTCGGCGCCAAGCACCGTCACAAAGCTCGGGCAGAAGCCCTTGACGCAGCTGTAGTCCTTGTTGCAGCTGGACTGGTCGATCTGGCGTTTGCGGCCAAGTTCGGTCTCCTTCGGCCAGACGCTCACGCAATTCGACTTGACCGAGCAGTCGCCGCAGCCTTCGCACACATCGCTGTTGATGAACATGCGCTTGGCGGGGTCCGGATACGTGCCGCGCTTGCGGCGGCGGCGCTTCTCGGCGGCGCAGGTCTGTTCATAGACGATCACGGTGACGCCCTTGATCTCGCGCAGGGTGCGCTGGACGCTGTCGTAATCGTCCCGATGGTGAACCGTCACTCCTGCTTCCAGGCCGCTCTGTGACCCGTAGTGGCCCGGATTGTCGGTGACCACGACGCAGCGCACGGCGCCTTCCGCCAGCACCTGGCGGGTAATGTCGCCGACCGACAGCGGTCCGTCGACGGGCTGCCCGCCAGTCATCGCGACGGCATCGTTGAACAGGATCTTGAAGGTGATGTTGACCTTGGCCGCGACAGCGCCGCGCACCGCCAGCAGCCCTGAATGATAGTAAGTGCCGTCACCCATGTTCTGGAAAATGTGCGGCATGTCCGAAAATTTTGCCAGGCTGTACCAATGCCCGCCCTCGCCGCCCATTTGCGTATTGGGCAGCATTTTGTCGTCGCTGTACATCGCCATCGCGTGGCAGCCGATGCCGCCGGCCGCATAGCTGCCGTCCGGCTTGCGGGTGCCGGTGTTATGCGGGCAGCCAGAACAGAAGTACGGTGTGCGTACCGTGCCGGCCGGGCTGGCTGCGGCCACGCTTTCCATCTGCTGTGCGAGCACCTTGGCGCAGGCATAGACGGGATCTGCAGCCACAGCCAACCGGCGCAGGCGTTCTGCAATAACAATTGCCAACTGGATCGGTTCGAGCTGGACATCCGAGGGGATCATGAATGTCCCGTCTTCATCGGTCTTGCCGACGATCAGAGGTGCATTCGCCCGCCCGTAGAGGATCGTCTTGGCCTGATTTTCGGTAAGCCCTTCCTTCTCCTCGACAAACAACAGCTCGGCCTGGCCGGCGGCGAATTCCGACAAGCCTTCGCGCTCGACGGGAAACATGCAGCCCAGCTTGTAGAAGGAGATGCCCAGCCCGGCAGCGCCTGCAGCGTCCAGATGGAGCAGCTTCAATGCTTGCAGCACATCCTGCACCGCCTTGCCGGTTGCAACGATCCCCAGCTTGCGCACCGGGGCATCGATCAGCACGCGGTCGATGCCGTTGGCGCGAACAAACTTCTCGACAAGCGGCCACCGATAGCGCTTGGCGACGACCTCGGAGCGCTGGCGATCCACATGGGTGGCAACATTGTGAATGCCTTCAGGAGGCAACTCGCCCCGGTCGGGAAAGACCGGGCCCTTGGCATGCGCGCCGATTTCGACCGTCATGGTCTGTTCAAGTGTCTCGTTGCAGAGCTTGAATCCGGTGTACAAGCCCGTGTAGCGCGACATCGCGAAACCCAGCAGGCCAAAGTCGATCACATCCTGGACATTCGAAGGCGCCAGGATCGGCATGCCGACATGCATAAGCGCGACCTCGCTCTGATGCGCGACGGTCGAGGATTTACCCGAATGATCGTCGCCGGCGACGATCAACACGCCACCGTTCGGATGGGTGCCTGCGATGTTGCCGTGCTTGAAGGCGTCGCATGAACGATCCACCCCTGGGCCTTTGCCATACCAGATCGCGAACACGCCATCCTTGTTCGCCTGTGGCGTCGTCGCCAGCATCTGGGTGCCCCACACGGCCGTGGCCGCCAGGTCTTCGTTGACGCCGGGCTGGAACACGATGTCATTCTTCTCGAGAAGCTTGCGTGCGCGCCACAGATCCAGATCGTAGGAGCCCAGCGGCGAGCCACGGTAGCCGGAGATGAAGCCGGCGGTGTTGAGTCCGGCGCTGCGATCAATGCCCCGCTGCAGCAGCGGCAGGCGAACCAGCGCCTGGATCCCCGACATCAGGACGGAACCGTTCTCGCAAATATATTTATCGTCAAGCGTTACGTTGCGCATAGTTCTTCCATTTCTCATTGCCTAAATTGTATGCAGCGTTTTTCTCGATCAGATAGCTGCCCAGCGCACTGTCGAAGTCGGCCATAACGACCCTGCTGCTTGCGCGTTTCGACATCAGCGCGAACCACGCTTTCAGTCCTTCGGTCTCGGCCAGCAACGAACGGCCATATTCAAAGCACGTCACGCGCTCGGCGATATCGAAGCAGTAGTAGGCGAACAGATCGGCATAGCTGAGTTCTTTTCCCAGCAAAAAAGGCCAGGGCGCGCCAAAACGGCCCAGCGCGCTGCTGGCACGAATGAGCATCCGGCGCACCGCCTCGACCGTCTCCGGGCTGTTCTTTCCATCCATGAACACGCCTGGATACAGCGTACGTACTTGCGCCTCCACATACATCTGGATGATGTTGATGATCTGGCGGCCGCGCGCACGCAAGTAAGGATCGACCGGATGCAGGCACGGGCCGTCCTGCGTGTCCTCGATATATTCCAGAATCGCGACCGTCTCGCTCATCCACCCTTGCGGCGTCTCGAGCACCGGGATCTTCCCCATTGGGCTGTGCGCGAGGAAATCAGGCTGCTGGCTGGCGCGCACTGTGACAATCTCGAATTCCACGTTCTTTTCGATCAACGCCGCACGGACAATATTGAAATAGTTACTGACGGCGTAGCCGTGGAGTCGCAGGGCGGGCATCATGGGCTCCCTGCCGTTTCGGCAGCGAATATCTTGCCGGGGTTGAGAATTCCGTTCGGGTCGAGCGTCAGCTTGATGCTTTGCATAAGATTGCGCTCGACTTCATTGCGGCTGATCGGAAACCAGGCCGCCTTTTCCAAACCGATGCCATGTTCGGCCGACACCGACCCACTGATCGCGCGCAGCGGTTCATAGACACAGGTTTCGACCGCATGCCGGTCATTTTCGCCACCGGCGCCGATCGCGATGTGCAGATTGCCGTCACCGACGTGACCGAGGAAGGCGATCGCACCCTGCGGCCAGCGCGCGCGCAGACGTGTGGTCACTTCGCGCATATACGCTTCCATATGTCCCACTGCGAGGCTGACGTCGAACGCATAGAAGGGCTGGAAGTCGCGCACCAGATGCTCCAGATCCTCGCGGATGGCCCAGATTCCTTGGCGCTCCCGCTCGGAGCGCGCAATGATGGCGTCGCTGCACAAGTCCTGTTCAAGGCCCTGGCCCAGGGCCTGCTCGAACAATTGCGTATCGCGTTCCTGATCGGCGCCGAGCGCCTCGATGATCGCGTAAAACGGCTTGTCGGCCGGCAGCGGCGCCGCATGCCGGCCGGCACCGGTATTTGTCCGGTAAAAATTATGATCAATCAGCTCAAAGGCGCTGAGCTGGCCCCCCAGTGCGCCATCCATGTGGCGCAACAGCCGGGATATCTGATCGAAGCTGTCCGCACAGACCAGAGCGGTGTTGCTGCTGGTCGGACGTTCGCGCAGCCTGAGTACGAGGCGGGTAATCACGCCCAACGTGCCTTCGCTGCCGATGAATAACTGCTTCAAGTCGTAACCGGTATTATTCTTGATCATGCGGTTCATCGACGACACGATCCGGCCGTCGGCCAGCACCGCCTCCAGGCCGAGCACTTGTTCGCGCATCATGCCGTAACGGATCACGCGCATGCCACCGGCATTGGTGGCGGCATTGCCACCCAGCTGGCAGGATCCGCGTCCGCCCAGATCGAGCGGGAAGCTCAGCCCGAATCCTTCAATATGATTTTGGAAGGTTTCGAGCACGACGCCAGCCTGAACGGTAGCAGTGCGATTGGCGAGGTCAACTTCTTCAATGGCGTTCATGCGTTCGAGTGAAAGCGCGATCTCGCCAGCCCGGGTCTGGGTGGCACGCACCCAGCCCGACATGCCCCCCTGGACCACGACCGGCTGGCCAGCGGCATTACACAGCGCCAGCACTTGCGAAACCTGCTCCACGCTTGCCGGACGCACGATGGCGTCCGCACCGATTTCAGACATGAAAAAGCCAGGGTAACGCGAGCGCACCTCGCTGCCAGCAATCACACCTGCCGCGCCCACGATTTCGCGCAACTGATCCAGCAAGGCTGTATTCATACCGCCACCAGAATGTCATCACCGTCGACCCTGACCGGATAGATGTCCAGGGCCAGCGAAGGATCATCAGTGCACACACCGCTGTTCAGATCGAAGGTCCAACCATGCCACGGGCAAGTCAGCCAAGCCCCCTCGAGATCGCCGCACTGGATCGGGCCGCCCGCGTGCGGGCATTTACCGCTGGTCGCCACGACTTCATCCTTGATGTAGAAGACAGCGATTTTCTGGCCGTCAAGAGTGACATCCAGGGGCTTACCGTCTTTGAGTTCCTTCAGGGAACCAACCCGCTGCATGGGTTTCATCGTTATCACCTTTCTTGAGTTTCACGGGCAGCGCTGCAGCCCGCTTGCAAAATATGATTCCATCCAGACCGCTTCTTTGCTGAACGCCATCAGCGCGCGCGGCCGCCCCGGCGGCAGCTTTCAGAGCGCCGCCGGGATGCCCTCGCTCATGCCGCTGCAAGCTGCTGGAACACCGGGATCGCATCCCAGATGCTGCGCTCGAGGATGATCTTGCCGTCTTTCCAGCCCATCACGGTCACGCCCCGGGTCTTGGTGATCTTGCCGGCTGCCGGCCGCCCCAGGAAGTCACCTGCATGCTTGGTTTCCCAGGTCCACTGGAACGAGCCGAGCTTGTCATCGCCGACGTAATCAAACACATCGAATTTGTTGTAGCTCAGCTCCGGATTGCTGATCACGAAGCCGGAAAAAAACTTCCGCAATGCCGCCGGATCGTCCTTGATCTGTATGCCGAAATTGACGTCTTCGAATTGAAAGCTTGGCGAGTAAAGCGTCATCAACTCGTCGGTGCCATTGGCGAAGAGTCCGATCCAGTGTTGCGCCCATTTAAGATTCATTTTTTATCTCCTATTTAAATATCCAGAACCAGAAGCTGGCTCCTGGCACGCGAACAACAAGGCATGAACTGGTCATTCGCCGCGCGCTCGGCGTCAGACAGACAAACGTCCCGATGATCCGGCTCGCCATCAAGCACCCGCGTCAGGCAGGTGCCGCAGACTCCCTCGTTACAGCCGACGGGAATGCTGATGCCGTTCTGCGCCAGGACGTCCGTGACTTTTTTATCCTTTTCGATGGTGTAGACCGCTCCGGTGCTTGCAATCTTCACGTCAAACGCGCGGCTCGCCGATGGGTCTGCAGATTCCGGCGCGGCGAAATACTCGCGGTGCAGGCGTTCTCCCGGCCAGCCGGCAGCATCCGCCGCAGTGAGAATCGCCTTCATGAAGCCCGTCGGGCCACAGACATAGAGATGCGTCCCGGACTGGGCAGCGGTCGCGACGAGCAGTTCTGGAGCATTCAGCCGCTGCTCGTCGGCACCGTCGTCAACATGAAAGAACACGCGACCGGCAAAAGCGGAGTTCCGTATGCGATCATAAAAAGCCATCCGGTTCTGCGCGCGTGCGCAGTAATGCATTTCAAAATCGGCACCGGTATGCCACAGGTACTCGGCCATGCAGAGCATGGGGGTTACGCCAATCCCGCCCGCCATCAGCAGCGAACGGCCCGCGCCGTGCTGCAGCGGGAACAGATTGCGAGGTTCGCTGATCATCAGCGTATCGCCTTGCTGGACGCGGTCATGCAGGGCCACCGAGCCGCCGCGCGAAACCGGGTCGCGCAATATGGCAATCAGGTACGATTGCTGCTGCGACGGGTGATTGCACAATGAATACTGTCGCAGCAAGCCATCGCCGACTTGCACGTCAATGTGGGCGCCGGCCGAGAACGGCGGCAGCACGCCCCCGTCGCAGCGAGCCAATTCAAGACTGACGATGTCTTCCGCTTCATGCTGCTTTTTTTTCACAACTACTTCAATCATCACATCCTCCTGGTAATTCATTCGCGCGGGGCGCAGGATTATTCGCGCCTTTCCGCCTGTCCTGCCGCCACATCCGCTTAGGACGCAGAGGCAGATATGCCATAGATACAGTTCAAGACGGCATCCTGCCGCTGGTTGTCGGCGCCGATTGCGTCTATGGTTTGCATGACATCCAGACCACGCAGGCCAAGCTGGGTGGGACGTCCGGCATCGACCATGCGGTAGGCTGCCCGGATCGGATACACATGGACATTGCCGATGCTTTGGAACAGCGTCGCACCAACGGCAGAGAACACTTCCGTCAGGCAAGCAGCCAGGCTCGACTGATCCTGGCAGACGATCTGGATCGCGACGTCAAAGGTGGTTTCGGGTGTCTGTGCATGCTCGACACCGGCGGGACTCCACCAATGCGGGTCGCCGGAAATGAGCACATGCGACCGCAATTTCAAAACGCCTGCACGATCCAGCAGCGCAGGCAGCAAGGTGCTCTCAATCGCGCCGACGGTATCCGCCCCCGCCTGTTCGGGCCGGCGTCCGACCAGCAGGAAGGCACTGGCTGCTTCCGGCCGTTCGGCGTCCGGCTTGCCATCCTGCGCCAACCGGTCTACATACGTACGGCTTGCGCCCGGCGCAAGGTTGTACAGAAGCGAAGTCTGAAACACATTGCGCTCGTCCTCCTGGATCAGCGCAGCCACTGCGCTCGTCGCCAGGCCAGCACGGTCCTGTTCTTTTTCATAGAGAACTTCCGCAATGCCATCGAACTTAACCGAACGCCCAATCGCGGCAGTCGCGGTTTTCACCGTCATCTCAACATCCTGCAAAGGCTCATCGAGGTGGAACTGAAGGTAGGATTCAAAGCCAGGGATGCGCGCCGCCAGCACCCCGTGCACATCGCGCCAGTAGCGAGAAAAGAGCGATTGGGAAATGCCATTTTTTTTCACAAGCAGAGCGATAGTTGTCACTGCCTCATCATTTTTCTTTGATGAATTTTGTGTGGGCAGAACGGCTGTCATTACCATGTTAGGTCTCCTTGAACCCAGGGGCTCGCCGATTTTGAATAATGCGACGGGAGCGTGCTTGCTCACCCGGCGCAGGCCGTTTCAGGACATGAAGAATGGAAGCGCCCATTGCACCAGCACACCATAAAGAAGGGATGCCCCCGCAGCACCAGCACGCGAGATCACGGCAGCAGGGTGTGAAAAGCCATTCCGGAAGAAATCAAAAATATTCATGCTTGTCTCCAACTTTTATTTTTCCTGACAGCTTTTTGTAGTACAGCGTCACTATATCCATCGGCTTTCGACGACGACCTACCCTTCTTGAGGGGTTATTGGGTAGCTGGCCGGCTTCGGATTATTCGCTCGATCTCTTTTCGAAATCTGCAGCATGGAAGGGGTATGGAGGGCAGAAAATTTATGACATACTCTTTAAAAATTAAAAGTTGGAGACAAGCATGAATATTTTGAAATTCATTTTTTATTGCAATTCATCCCCTGCAGCCGCGATCGCGCAAGCCAGTGCTGGCGCAGGGTGCAAGCTCGCGTCCTTGTCTCCGGCAGTGCGTTGTGCCGGGCATACCAGAATTTAATTTTTTCGCGCTAATTTCCATTGCAAGAGGACACGTCAACACATCGCGATGGCGTCAATGTGTTGACGCCATCGCTCCTCTTTCTGGATGCTTCTTTGCCAACCGAATTTAGTCGAGACGACTTCGAGGTTCAGCCATGATCACGACCAAAACCGTTCCACCGCGCTACCGGCGCAAGCTTGTCGACCGGGCACGCCTGATCGACCGACTCAATGAAGAGGCCTACCACAGCCTCATTTTCATCAAGGCCGCGAGCGGCTTTGGCAAGACCTCGTTGCTCACACAATGGCGCCAGAGCCTGGTTACTCAAGGATGCAAGGTTGGCTGGATCAACCTGGATGCATCCGATAATGAAGAGAGCCAGTTCCTCACATACTGGATAGCCGCCCTGCAGCAGGCCGGATGCGACTTCGGCCAAGGCGCACTTGCCGTCTACCGGCGTGGCGAAACGAACGCCATCTCCTCATTCGTGACTGCCCTGATCAATGATCTTTCGACACTTGACGCCGAGATCTATCTCGTGCTCGAGGACTACCACTACATCGTCAACCAGGACATCCATGACATGATCGAGCGCGTGCTCGATTACGCCCCCACCAACTTTCACCTGGTTATCTCCTCGCGCACCGGACTACCCTTCCCCCATCATCAACTGCGGGTGCACGACCGGATCACAGAGATCGGGGTCAAGTCGTTGCGCTTCACCTTCGACGAGACTCATGCGTTGCTGGCTGAGCGCGTGTCCGATCAGGTCGAACCGGAGCAGAGCCGCACGCTGCACGATGCCACGGAAGGCTGGGTGGCTGGAATCCAGATGCTGTCGATGGCCTGGCGGGCCGACGGCAATACGCATGGCACGCAAAGCGCGCTGGCCGTAGCACACAGTCATCTCTCCGAGTCGATACTGCAGAGCACCTTCGAACGCCTGCCGCCGGAAACGGCCGACCTGCTGGTGCAGATGTCAATCTTCGACCGCTTCGCAGCGCCACTGTGTGAAGCGGTCATCGGCGTATCCCATGTCGACGAAGTGCTGGAAAAACTGGCATCCGACGGCGTGCTCCTCGTGCCGCTTGATCATGAAGATAACTGGTATCGCTTCCATCCACTGTTTGCCGAGTATTTGCGGCGTCAACTGGTGAAGCGCGTTGTGGAACATCTGGGTGGGCTCCATGCCAAGGCAAGCGACTTTCTGGAGGATCCCGAGTCCATCAATTCGCCCCAGTTCTCGAGCTTCCTGCGAATATGCCGCAGTACGCTGGCCCTGGTGGACCTGCCGGCCCTGCATCTCAAGGCCAGCGTGTGGTTCGAGAAACAGGGCTATCTGATCGAGGCGGTCCAGCATGCGCTAAGCGCAGGCGAAAATACCTACGCCCATGACCTGATTGAACGATGCGCCATGACGGCCGTCGAGCAAGGCAACCTGAACAACGTCCTTGCCTGGGTCGCCAACGTCCCCGCAGAACTGCTGGCAACGCGCTGGCGTTTGCGCCTGGCGAAATTCTGGGCGCTAGCATTGAGCAATGACCTGACGGGCTCCCAAACCGAACTGGATGGCCTGTCTGCCGGCGTGTCATTGCCAGGCGGTATCACGCCATTCGAATTCGCGGTATGCCGAAGCGCCCTGGCATGCATCAGCGAGCACAGCAACGTTGCGCTTGAGCTCGACGCCATGACAATGCCGTCGGGAGATGTATTCCACAACACTGTCGCGTGCAATGTCCTGAGTTATGCTTACGGCTATGCCGGGCAGTTTGAAAAGGTCAAGGCATTCCAGACCCTGTTCAGGGAAAACCTGAAAAAAACAAAATGGACCATCGCCCTTTCGTACGACCGCAGCTTCCTTGCCCGGCAATTCATGATGCAGGGCGATTTTGCCACGGCGATTTCTGGCTTGCGCGATGCTCTCGCTCTCGCCGAGGAGAAGTTCGGTCGCCGCTCGACGCCGGCATGCGCAGTCGCCAGCTATCTGGCCGAAGTGCTTTACGAAACCAACTCGCTCGCCGAGGCAGAAAGCCTGCTGGCAGGACGGCTCGACGTCATGAACCAGTTGCTGTTTTTCGAAAGCGTGGTGCAGGCTTACCTGACTGGCGCCAAGCTGCGCTTCATCCGGGGCGATATGGATGCGGCCTGCGACTTGCTGGACCAGCTCAAGACCTACGGCGCCAGCAAAGGCCTGGTGCGGCCGATCGCGGCATCGCTCGGCGAACGGATCAGGATGGCGCTGCTGCAGGGCGACCAGCTCACCGCGTTGCTGCTGCAGCAACAACTTGAAGGCCTCGCCATCCCCTATGGCGCCGAGCCGAAATGGGCGACATTGGGCAATGCGATGGAGATGCCGCTGATCGCGCGCCTGTCGCGCGTGCGCTGCGCCATTGCCAGTGACGACGCCGACAGCGCGTTGGCCTTGCTGGACTCGCTGGCCGGCACGCCGGTGATCGCCTGCCGCCACGGCATCATGGTTTGCATCCAGCTGCTGCGCGCGATGGCGCTTGATAGGCAGGGAAACACCGAGAAAGCAGCCATGGCGATGTGCGATGCAGTTCGGCTGAGCATCCGCTCGGGAATGGTGCGCAGCTTCACGGATGAAGGGCACGCCTGCCAAACGCTGCTTGTATCGGCCCGCGCCAGGCTCGCTGCCGAAGAGCCTGGCAACGGGGTCCTGGACAAGCACTTCGGGACCATCCTGGCCGCATTCAACACGAACAAGCAAGCGTGCCGCGAGATGTCCCCGCGCCGTGAAGAAGACTATGCGAATACTGGACCAAACCGGCTGAGTACGCGCGAGTGCGATGTTCTTAAACTGCTCGCACAGGGCATGCCGAACAAACGTATCGCCGCAACAATGAATGTTTCGATCGACACCGTCAAGTGGCACCTGAAGAACATTTTCGGCAAACTGGATGTCGTCGACCGTGTCGATGCGGTCGACAAGGCGCGGCGTACCGGCATCATTGCGCACTAGCGCTGGACGCAAAAAAATAGATATCGTTGGCTTTCCCAACGATATCTATACCGGCAATGGCCGTCCGTCCCTGGCAAGCGCCGACGCCATGCTAATTGACGCTAATGTCGGACATACGGCAGTTGCCGAACGAGCATGCTGTTATCTAACTGACGGGAAATATGGCATATCGATCTGATCAAACATGCCGCCATAGCCGAGCGCTTTCTGCATTTCCCAATCCACCATCGAATAGGGATGGCCGAGATCAAACGCGCTGGCCTGATCAAGCTCTCGCAACGTCGCCGCATCCAGTACCAGTTCGCTTGCCTTGATGTTTTCTCGCAATTGATTGACCGATGTCGCTCCGGCGATCGGGATGACACCGCGCGACATCACCCATGCCAGCGCCACCTGCGAAGAGGCGACGTCAAGACGATCCGCGACAGCATCTACCGCCAGCGCAATTGTGCGGTTGCGTGCATTGAGTTCCTGCAACTGCATCGACTCCAGCCGCACAGAGCCGCCATGCTGATTTTGCCGGGTGTACTTCCCGCTCAGAATGCCGCCTGCCATCGGCGACCATGCAGTCACGCCGATGTCATAGGTGTTGGCCAAAGCCAGGTGCTCTCGCTCGATGGACCGCTGCACGAGGCTGTACTCAAGCTGCATGCAGGCGATCGGGGCAAGCCCGCGCAACTCATGGAACGCCTGGGCGCGCGACACAACCCATGCCGGCACATCCGACAAACCGATATGCAGGATCTTGCCGGCGCTGATCGCGTCGTCCAGCGCGCGATGGACCTCTTCCACCGGCGTGGTGAAATCCCACCAGTGGACGAAATAGAGATCGATGTAGTCAAGTTCAAGACGCTTGAGACTGGCATCGAGCGACTGCGTCAGGCTCTTGCGGTGCATCCCTGCGGCATTGGCGTCATTCCTTCCCGGCACCGCATTGGCATACTTGGTGGCGACCACGAATCGCTCCCGATCGCTCGCCACCAGCCGGCCAACGATACGTTCGCTTTCGCCGCCGGTGTACATGTTGGCGGTATCGATGAAATTTCCGCCAGCTTCGGCATAGGCTTCAAATACCGCGCGCGATTCTGCTTCCGGGCGGGACCAGTCACTTCCAGGCCCGAAAGTCATCGTGCCCAGGCACATTTTTGAAACCCGTAATCCGCTCCGTCCCAGGATCGAATAGCGCATGGTCATGTCCTCAACGCTTTCGCTTCAGCATTGGGCACACTGCGCCATTTTTCGTCCGGCGCCGGGATCACGCCCAGTTGTATTGCGAACTCGCGGAAATTCCAATGCGTGCGGCAGCGAACAATTTTTCCTTTCCGATAGAATTGCGTCGTCGTACCGCGGGTATAGGTGGTTTTTCCTTTCGCAGGAATGCCAAAGAAATCTTCATTATGCGTGGCTTGCCACACCCACTGCATGTAGCCCCACTCGTCGTACTCGAAATCGGCACCGAGCAGAATATTGCTAGCCAGACGCTTGTAATCCTTTGCATTCCAGTCCGCCGGCGCAGCGGCTTTTCTCTTCTCGGCTTTCGATCCTGGCGCAACGACGCCGCCGTCATAACTGATCATTTCGAACTTATGCACTCCGAACGGCGATTCGGGACCGGAATTGTTAAACACCAGGAATGCCTTGTGCAGCTCTTCCTTGGTTGCGATGGTTTGCCCAAACTCGATATCTTCCCAGATAAATTTATCGTCGTAATAGCCGAGCACCACGTCGGCGCCTTTATTGAAGAATGCCGTCACCCAATCTTCAGCCGTCGTGAAATTCTTGCTGCGCTGGGCACCGGCGGTCTTCGCCCCGGCTCTTTGGGCAGCCATTGCAGCATTCCCCGCCAAAAGAGCGAGTGCACCGCCGGACAGCGCCATTTTGGAAGCCTTGCCCAAGGCGGCGCGGCGGGACAAATCGGTGAGTTGTTCAGTTTTTTTCATTAAAGCGTCTCCTTAGAAATATGTGCGCAATCGCCAACTAATGGCTACGGCGCGAATCGACCGAGTGACCCCGTGCTATGACTGCACGGGGTGCTTACTTTCAAGCTACTGCCATAAGAAATGTGCATCGCGTCTTCTCCAGCGGTTACTTTCAAGATCACAGTAAATGTCCGCTGTAGCTTTTACAACGCCACTTCAATTCTGAATGTATGCCACCTGGGTATGCATGTATTCATACAAGCCATGCTTGCCGTCTGTGCCGCCGATACCCGAACGCCGCACGCCTGCATGGAAGCCCTGGATCGTCTCGAAATTTTCCCGGTTGACGTAGGTTTCACCGTATTTCAGGGAATTGACCGCATGCATGGCCGAGCCGAGATTGCTGGTGAAAATCGATGAACTCAGGCCGTACTCGTTCGCATTGGCCAATTTGATCGCCTCATCGAGATCATCGACCGGCTCGACCAGGATCACCGGGCCGAATATTTCACGTTTCAGAATCTGCATGTTTGCATTGGTGTTGGCAATGACGGTCGGCCTGAAATAGCAGCCATCGCCGATTTCGCCACGACTGCCGCCAGTCAGTATCTCGGCGCCGTTTGCCCTGGCATCATCCACCAGCTGGCCGATCCTTTCGACACTGGCGCGATTGATCAGGGGTCCCATGTCGACTGGAGTGGCTCCCAGCGGATCGCCGAAACTGATCGATGCCACCGCGGCCGCGAGTTTGTCGCTGAACTCGGCGTATATGGCGCGCTCGACAAAAACCCGCTCGGTAGAGTTGCAGGCTTGCCCGCTATTGATGGACTTGGATACCTTCAGCATCGTCACGGCAAGATCGATATTGGCATCGGCCAGTACGATCGAGGGTGCCTTGCCGCCAAGTTCAAGATTGACCTTGGTGATGTTGCGCGCGGCATTTGCCATGATCGCCGAGCCGGCTGCCGAACTGCCGGTGAAGCTGACCATGTCGATCCCGGGGTGTCCCACCAGCGCCTGTCCGACGCTCTGGCCCAATCCGCCCACCAGATTGAATACGCCGGTCGGCAACTCGACCTGGGCGGCGATTTTGGCGAATTCGTAGGCGCTATAAGGCGTTTCCTCGCTGGGCTTCATCACGACCGTATTGCCCGTGACAAGCGCCGGCGCCGCTTTTCGGACGATCATGAAGAATGGGAAATTCCATGGCAAGATCGCCGCGACAACCCCCATCGGCCGGCGAAACAGAAAAATGTTTTCGCGCGCCCGATCGCTGGAGATAATTTCGCCCTCGATTCTCCTCGCCCATTCCGCCATGTAGTCCAGGTATTCGGCGGCCATGAAAACTTCCATTTCCGCCAGCGACAGCACTTTCCCCTGCTCTGTTGCAACGACTCGCGCAAGGCGCGAAGTATTTTCACGAACGATCTTAGCCATGCGGCGCAGATACTGGCCACGCTCATTGGCCGGCCTGGCTGCCCAGCCGTCCTGGGCAGCACGAGCCGCGGCGACTGCATCATTGACCAGATTTTCATCTCCATCCGGTATCGCGCCGAGCAATACGCCATTCGCAGGGTTGTACACCTTGATGCTGTCGGCGTATCCGGACGCAAAGCTGCCGGCCACAAAGTGTTTGAATTCAGGAACAATGTTTGTCATTTCATACTCCGGGTAAATTTGGTAGTAGGGTTCGGCTCTGCTGCCGCGTATTGCAGAAAGTCTGGCAACCTGTCCGCAGGCGTAATGTGCCGCCGACTGACTTCGTCGACACTGGCACAGCCAATCAAGCCGAGCGTTCTTTCGGTTTCTTGCCGTAACAGGCCCAAGACCCGCTCGACACCGGGCTTGCCAAATGCGGAAAGTCCATACAGGTAGGGCCGCCCGATCATGCAGGCCCGCGCGCCCATCGCAAGCGCCTTGACGACATGACTGCCGCGCCGCACGCCGCTATCCAGGACGACCTCCAAGCGGTCGCCGACTGCATCGACCATATTGGCGACCAGATCGACTGTGGCGGCGCCACCGTCTAGCTGCCGACCGCCATGGTTCGAGACAACGATGCCGGTGACCCCGCTTGCGGCGGCGTTGCGCGCATCCGCCACTGACTGCAGGCCCTTGACGATGAACGGCTTGCCCCAGTGACGCATCAGGCGTTCGACGCGCGACCAGGTGATGTTCTGCTCCATGTTGGCGGCAAAATAGGCGGCAAGCGTGCCCAGATTCTGATTGCCATCGCCGGCTGGAATATTCGGCAAACTCACGCCGCCGCCTGCGAGATACCGGAGACACCAGGCCGGGCGCCTGGCGAATCCGACGATGTTGCGGCGATTCAATCGCGGTGGCACCGTCAGGCCGGTACGATGGTCGCGTTCGCGATTGCCGGCCACAACGGTGTCGACCGTCAGGCACAGGACGTCGAAGTTCGCGGCCTTGCAGCGATCGATCATCTCGATGTTGGCGGCATCGTCTTTCAGCAAATACAGCTGATAGATTTTCGGTCCCCTGGCTGCGGCCGCCACATCTTCGATGCTGGTTGTCGCCATCGTGGACAGCGAATAGGCCACGCCGCTACTTGCCGCCGCCTGGGCCACGGCCCTTTCCCCGTCGGGATGAAAGACCCCGGTCAAGCCGGTGGGGGAAAGCATCACTGGCCATGCGAGGTCCACTCCGAAGACTGTCCGCCGCATGTCCACCTTGCGGATGTCGCGCAAAAAAGCGGGAGTGAGGTGGTACCGGTCAAACGACGATGTATTAGCGCTTTTGGTAGTCTCATCATCGGCGCCGCCGCTGATGTAATGGAAAAGCGGACTGGGCAGACGTTCACGGGCCGCTTTTTCAAAATCGAGCAGATTAAAGCAATCGTTAATTCTGGTCATGACGTCGTCCGGTAGATCAAGAGTTGCACTTATCTCACCTTGTAGTGCACCGGTAATTTGTGCGGACCTCGGGCAAAATACGAATCGATCCATTCGACTTCTTCCGAAACCGACGCGAGCGTTTCGAAACGCTTGAATGCAGTTTCAAGTGCCGAGCGCGTCTCCATCAGGCTCAGATACTTGCCGAGACAGAAATGCGGTCCCTGGCCGAAGGACATCAAGGGGGCCGAGGGCTTGCGGTCCAGGTCAAAGGATTCCGAATCGTCAAAGCGGGTTTCGTCGCGGTTCGCAGAGGCCAGCAGCACCATGACAGCAGAGCCCTTGGGCATATGTACGCCAGACAGCTCGGTATCCCGCGTGGTATGACGGAAGATCATTTGCACCGTAGGATTAAAGCGCAGCAACTCTTCGATAAATGCCGGAATCAGCGCAGGATCGTTGCGCACCCGTGCATACACTTCAGGTCGGCGACTGAATTCCACCAGCGCAGAACCGAGCAGATTGGTCGTGGTTTCGACGCCGCCGATCAACAGCAGAATGGCCATCTGGATGACTTCAATGCGGGTCAACCTGGTGCCGTCAACTTCGGCCTGGATCAGCGTGGAAATCATGTCGCTGCCAGGATTGGCGCTACGCTGGTCATACAATTCCTCAAAGAAGGCGCGCACCGCGTCCGAGCTTTTGCGGATCTCCGCCAAGCGCTCCGGACCATAGGCGGCCCGATTGGCCGCGCCCAGCACGTCATCGACCCACACCTTGAATTCGGCACGACGCTCGCTGGGTACCCCCAGCACCTCGGAAATCACCGTCACCGGGTACAGCGAAGTAAAATCCCAAACCCAGTCGCATTTGCCTTCTGCGCCGTACTTCGCGACCAGATCGTCGATCAGCTGATTGGCGATGTCGGCGCTACGCTGCTGCAGCGCATTGACCTGGGTAGGAAGGAAGGCCCGATTGACCAGCTTGCGCAGCTGCATATGATTTGGCGGATCCATCGAAATCATCGGCGGCACTTCCGGCACCGGGTCGAACTCGCCCAGCAAGGCCGGCCAGAACTGCGCTGAACTGAAGATGCTTGCATCCTTCAGCACAATGTCAACATCGTCATAGCGCGAGACCGCGAATGCCTGCAAACCCTCGATCCACTTGACGGGCTCGTCGCGACGCAATTTGGCATAGTAGGGATAGGGGTCCTGCTTGACGTCATGGTCGAGCGGATCGTAAGCCTTGCCGAGTTTGTCGACTTGTGCGGCAGTCAAATTAATATCGTGGTGATTCATCTATGTCTCCTGTGACTGATAGTTTTTACCTGGATGCCAGGCCTGAGCGCCCCCGCTCTTCTCGAAGAGAACTTCAGTGCTTCCGAATGGAAGCGAAATATTCATGTTTGTCTCCGACTTATAATTTTTGCCCGTGGGCTTTTACTACAAGGCCACTATATTCATCGGCTCAGGACGAGGACCCACCCTTGTTGAGTAGTTATTGGGTGGCGGCATATACTGAAAAATGGAAGGGCTTCGAGGAAGCCACGAAGGGAGTCGGATTGGCGCGGCATGAAGTGCGCGGCCAGGATGGCACCAAAGAAAGATGTCCAGGTCAGCACTTTCATGGCAAAGATTGATCTTTGTGTTTGACAGTCTGTACAACAGGGCGAAAATCGCCAGATGCGCCATATTGCGTCCCATCTTATCGAGCTCGGAGCCTTGATATGGCGCGCCGGTGACATATTCAGCGGAAGATTCAAGACAATTGCAAGAATGCTATATATCAACTAAGCTGAAAAACATTGCACAGAAATTCCGCACCACCCTATCAAAGGAGGTCGCATGTCTGTCAAGATACAAATTATTTTCTACAGTTCCTATGGGCACATCTACCAGATGGCTGAAGGAATGGCGGCAGGCGCGCGCGAGGTCGAGGGCGCCGAAGTAAGGCTTTTGCAAGTGCCGGAACTGGTGCCCGACGAGGTTCTGGAAAAATCCGGCGCCAAGGCAGCACGCCAGGCCTTTGCGCACATCCCGGTGGCCACGGTGGAGCAATTGCCCGAGGCGGACGCCATCATCTTCGGCACGCCTACGCGCTTTGGCAACATGTGCGCGCAAATGCGCAACTTCCTCGACCAGACCGGCAGCCTGTGGATGAATGGTTCACTGGTGGGCAAGGTCGGCAGCGTCTTCAGCAGCACCGCGACCCAGCACGGCGGCCAGGAAACCACCCTGACCAGTTTCCATACCACCCTGCTGCACCAGGGCATGATCATCGTCGGCTTGCCCTATTCCGAGACGCGGCAAATGACCATGAGCGAGATTTCCGGCGGCAGCCCCTATGGCGCGTCTACCATCACTTCCGGCGACGGTTCGCGCATGCCAAGCGAAAATGAACTGGCGATGGCGCGCTTCCAGGGGCGCCATGTTGCGGAGATCGCCAAAAAACAGGCACAGAAATAAAACCAATTTGCCGGATTGCGGCTTCCTGGCTGCAATCCAGTCTGCGTTGTGTCAACCAAAGGGAGAGCAAGATGGACAAGGGACTGGAAATCGCAGCACGGTTGTTGATGTCGCTCATTTTTATCATTGCGGGCTGGGGCAAGCTCACCGGCTATAGCGGCACCCAAGGGTATTTCACATCGATTGGCTTGCCCGCCATATTGGTGCCGCTGGTCATCCTGATCGAACTCGGCGGCGGACTGGCCCTGCTGTTCGGTCTCAAGACACGCTGGGTCGCCGCCATCCTCGCCTTGTTCAGCATCGGTTCTGCATTTATTGCCCACACCAATTTTGCCGAGCCTGGCCAGATGAATAATTTCCTGAAAAATCTGGCGATGGCAGGTGGCTTCCTGTTATTTGTCAAATATGGCGCTGGCGCGCCCAGCATCGACGACAAGATTGCAAAGTAAATCCGCTCGAAAGCAAGCGGCAAGCAAGTTAAGGTCCCCTTAAGCGACGGTGCATATAATGCACGGCACCGTCGCCCCCTCGTTCACGCCCTTGAGCCGATTGCATGCATGCCGAAGCCAGGCATCAGATCGGCTCAGTTCCACTGGCAGCGCACCACGCATGGAGAACCGATCAATGGCATGCGGCTCCATCCTGCGCGCCCGGCGTGATTCCCCAAGCAACACCCATTTTTCATGAGGACCGCCCATGCTCGAAACCCTGTCGATCCCGTATGAACTGGCCTGGCCGTTTGCCATCGCCATTGGCTGGGTGGCCGGTGAATTCGGCCACCGCTGGACCGGCTTGCCGCGCATTAGCCTGTATGGCCTGGTCGGCTTCCTGCTCGCGAATACACAAATCGGCTTCCTGCCGAAAGCGGCCGACAGCAACATGCTGGTGCTGGCCGATGTCGCATTCGGCCTGATCCTGTTCGAGCTTGGTTATCGGATCAACCTGCACTGGCTGAAAGTCAATCCCTGGATTGGCGCCTCCAGCGTGGCCGAGGCGCTTGGGACCTTTGCGGTGGTCTATTACATTGCAACCTGGTATGGTGCACCGACCATGACCGCGCTGCTGCTGGCGTCCTTGGCGATGTCCACCTCGCCGGCGGGGATCCTGCGCGTGATCAACGAGCAATCGAGTTCGGGCCAGGTGACCGAGCGCGCACTGCACCTGTCGGCGCTGAATTCGGTGATGGCAGTGTTCGCCTTCAAGGTCATCATCGGCTACTGGCTGTTCCAGAGTTCCGGCAGCATTCTCAAGGCCGGCTGGAACAGTCTGGTGGAACTGATCCTGTCAGCCCTGCTGGGCGCGCTGTTCGGCGTGCTGATCCCGGCACTGCGGCGCCGGCTCGGCAATGTCGGCAGCGATGCGACGGTCGGCTTCGCCATTGGCGTGATCCTGCTGGTGGCGCTGTCGCATGCGCTGCATTTCTCGCCCATCCTGAGCACCCTGACCTTTGGCCTGGTGGCGCGCCATCGACGCGAAACCCTGAGCCAGACCCAGCGCAATTTCGGTGTGCTGGGCGACCTGCTGGTGATTCCGCTATTCATCTTCGTCGCCACCACGCTGGAGTGGCAGCAAGCCCTGGCCGGTATCGGCCTGGGCTTGCTGCTCATCGTTGCCCGCATCCTGGCCAAGATCGTCGGCGTGACGCTGTTTTCCCGCGTCAGCGGCATTTCCTGGCGCAAGGGCTTGCTGACCGGCCTGGCCTTGAGCCCGGCGTCGGTATTCGCGATCCTGATGCTGGAACAGACCCGATTCCTGCAGATCGACCTGATAAGCCACCTGGCGCCACTGGCGGCCATGGTGCTGGTGATGGAAGTGATCGGCCCGATCCTCACGCAGCGCGCACTGATCTGGGCCCGCGAAACTTCAAGCGAGGAGAACTGACATGCCGCTGGAACCCTTCAACACATCCCGGCCGCTGACCATGGGCGTCGAGCTGGAATTGCAGCTGGTGAGCCTTTCCGACTTCGACCTGGTGGCGGCCAGCCCCGACATGCTGGACCTGTTGTCGCGCAAGCCCTTCCCTGGCAACGTGACCCCGGAAATCACCGAGAGCATGATCGAAATAAACAGCGGCGTGCATGCGGATTTCCCCGGCCTGCTGGATGAGTTGCAACGCATCCGCGATACCCTGGTGCATGCCGCCGACCAGCTGAACATCGGCGTGTGCGGCGGCGGCACTCATCCATTCCAGCAATGGTCGGAACGCCGGATATTTTCCAAGCCGCGCTTCAAGGAAGTCTCGGCGCTGTATGGTTACCTGGCCAAGCAATTCACGGTGTTCGGCCAGCACGTGCACATCGGCTGCGCTTCCGGCGACGATGCCATCTACCTGCTGCATGCCCTGAACCGTTATGTGCCGCACTTCATCGCCCTGTCGGCCTCCTCGCCGTTTTTTCAGGGGCGCGATACCCTGTTCAGTTCGGCGCGACTGAATTCGGTCTCGGCTTTTCCCTTGAGCGGACGAGCGCCGTTTTTGCACAGCTGGGACGAGTTTGAACACGATTACTTCGCCCGCATGGAACATACCGGCGTGGTCAAGAGCATGAAGGATTTTTACTGGGACATCCGCCCCAAGCCGGAATTCGGCACCATCGAACTGCGCGTCTGCGATACGCCCCTGAGCGTCGAGCGGGCGGCGGCGCTGGCCTGCTATCTGCAGGCATTGTGCCGCCATTTGCTGCAACGCGAAGAGCCGGCGCCCGCCGAGGATGATTACCTGGTCTATAACTACAACCGCTTCCAGGCTTGCCGGTTCGGCCTGGATGGCACCATTGTGCATCCGAAAACCCATGAAACGCTCTCCTTGCGCGAAGATATCCTGACCACCCTGCGCCGCATGGAACCGCACGCCACCGAACTGGGCAGCCTGGCGGCGTTCGAGCACCTGTACCAGGCCAGCCATGAGGGCAATGACGCCACTTACCTGCGCGAGCAATATATCGCCACCGGCAGCGCCGAAGGCATGGTGGATTCGGCGATCCAGCGCTTCCGGCAAGGATGCGCCTAGCCGACACTGGCCGTTAACTGGCCGTTAACTGGCCGTTAAGCCGGAATCAAGGTAAAGTAACAACAAGTATAAAAATATTGGGGGAGTGAAATGCCCTTTCTGGCGCCAGAACGGACATATCAAATCATTAACGGCATCATCAATGCCGAACGTCTGGACGACTTGCTCGATTTGCTGTGCGCAGAAATCGTCGCACTGGGCGTGGCGGATGGCTATCTTGTGAATATGCGGGATGCCTCCGGGGGGTATCTCAGTTGCCTGAAAATCCGCTACCCCGCCGAATACCAGAACCTCGAGCAATCCTACCTCGGCTACAAGATCCCGCTGGATAACGGCCAGTTGAATGCGCGCGCCATGGCAACGCGCGAGCTCGTGCGCGTCAATCCCGGCAACGCCAACAGCGAGGAACAAAACATCCTGCTCTACTGGAAAATCCAGGAAATGACCGGGATGCCGCTGTGCGCACCCGGCGCGCCCGCGGGCGCGCCGATCGGTGTACTGGTCCTGCTCAAGCAAGGCCCGGCCATTCCCGATGAAGATTTCGCCAAGGTGCAGGAACTCCTGGGCCTGTTCCTTGCTAGCCTGTCGCGCTGGCTGCACTTTTCGCATCTGGAACAGCTGCACGATGAAGCGACCGCCGCGGTGGCGGAAAACCAGCGCTTGCTGCAGTTTCTGGACGATATGACCAGTCTGACTTCGCTCGACAAGATTTATGAATTGTTCGCCGCCGAACTGATTCGTCAGCTGCCATTCGACCTTGCCAGTTTTTACCTGGTCGAAGATGATCACCTGCATTTCCGCAAGGCGATCGCGGCCAGGCCGCAATTGGAATCACTCCGCCAGGAATGGGAGCACCATCTGCTGCAGACGCCCTATCCGCTCGACCCCACCGCCAGCGGCCTGGTTTACGTAATGCTGCGGGATGAAGCCATGGTGTTCCCGGACTTTCAGGAAATTCGCCACCTGCCGCTGGCCGGCTACGACAAGAAAAGCCTGGCCATTCTGCGCACGCCGCGCACTCTCTTCATTTCGCCGATCCGCCATCACAAGAAACCGATTGGCATCTTTGCCCTGTACAGTCTGGAACACACGGTCGAGCTTTCCAATGCCGATCTGGATTTGCTCGGCGATCTCTCGTCCTTCCTCGGCACGGCCATCACCAACAGCAAACTGTATGCGACCAGCCAGGAGCAGGTCCTGGAAATCCGCCATTTGAATGCAATGCTGGAAGAGAAGGTGGAGGCACTGGCAAAGCAGGCCTCCACCGACCAGCTCACGGGCCTGTTCAATTTCCGCACATTCGAAGATGAGTTGGTCCGGCGCCTGCACGAAACCGCACGCGCTGGCGACCATGAGCCGCTGGCGCTGCTGCTGATCGACATCGACCATTTCAAGCGCTTCAACGACACCAACGGCCATGCCGCGGGCAACGACATACTGGCCGCGGTGGCGCAAGAAATCGGCAGGCATACGCGCCAATCCGACAAGGCTTGCCGCTATGGCGGCGAAGAATTCGTCCTGATCCTGCCAAAATGCGGGCTGGAAGGCGCCATTCAGCTGGCCGAACGCATCCGCGACAGCATTGAATGCCAGGCATTCGCAACGTGCGCCGGCCAGCGCTCGGTCACCGTCAGCGCCGGCTGCACCATATACCGCCCGGGTGACGACCGCCAAGCCCTGTTCAACCGCGCCGACCAGGCCTTGTATCAGGCCAAGGAACGCGGCCGCAATCGCGTGTGCAGCCTCTGAAGCAGCCAGCGCTTCACCCTCACTTGCGCTGACTCATCTGGCTAGCCGATGCCGATGCTGACCTGGATGGCACGCTCCGGATATTGATTGCGTTCGGACAATAGATGACGCAAGCAGGCATGGTCAGTCTGCATAAACGCGCCCCTTATTTTCCTGATTGTTCCTGATTGGCATGTTGGTTGCTGCATTTTCTTGCTAACTTCACAGCAATTTCCCCCTAAAGCATATTGCTTTTATATCCCTCTGAAAATTTCTTTCGGAGTTGTTCCAGTTTGGCATTGACTGCAGAAAATCGCTCTTTACAATGGGGAAAATTACTGGAGGAAAGGCACTATGCCTGGTCGGGTTTCCCCCTGGCTTTGCAACACTTCTCCGGATCGCCCCGTGCCTCGGCCCGGACCATCGCAAGACCTGTTCCCGATTTTGCAAAGCCGTTTGCCCGTATGCTTCGATTGCCTGCCGCTCCCCGTCCTACCGCACGCCGCCTGATGTTGCTTCTGGCACTCGCCGCCCTTCCCGCCATTGCCCTGTGGACCAATGATTGCGTGGCGCAGAGGGCCGCGCCGCTCGACCCGGGCTTGAATGAAGCCGTGGTCATGATCCCGGTGCAGTCCCGACCCGCCTCATGGAGCGGCAAGCAAGAAAAATCGAGCGGCGCCGATGTCGCCGCTGCGACGGGCAAGGCCCCTGCGACGGCGCAAGCGCACGGCTGGAATGGCGCACTGGAAACCACGATATTCATGCCGCCCGGCGAAGGCCCTTTTCCCCTGCTGATACTCAACCACGGCAAGTCCCTGGGCGATCCGCGGGCGCAGGAACGCACACGCTTTCTCGCCATCAGCCGCGAATTCGTCAAGCGCGGCTACGTCGTGGTGATCCCGATGCGCACCGGATTTTCCAGGTCCAGCGGCGAATATCTCGAACAGCATTGCGATATGACCGCCAACGGTCAGATCCAGGCCGATGACTTGCACGATGTGCTGGCCTATGCAGTGCGGCAGCCGTGGGCCGATCCGGACCGCATCCTGGTCGGCGGACAGTCATACGGCGGCCTGACGGCAATGGCTTTTGCCACGCACGATTTTCCGGGCGTCAAAGGCGTGCTCAATTTCGCCGGCGGCTTGCGCACCGAAGGCTGTCGATGGAAAGCATCGCTGGTGCGTGCCTTCGGCACCTACGGCGGCCAGACCCGTATCCCCAGCCTCTGGTTCTATGGCGAAAACGACAGCTACTTCAACCACGAACTGGCCAGCAAGATGCACCAGGCATATACCCATGCCGGCGGCAAGGCGACCCTGGTCAAATTCGGCGCCTTCAAGAACGATGCGCATGCCATGAGCGGCAGCCGCGATGGCGTGCGCATCTGGTGGCCGGAAACCGAGAAATTCCTGCGCCGGATCGGTATGCCCGCCGAGGAAATTTTCAACATCGCAGAACCGGCCCCGCCCGCGAGCAGCGATTTTGCCGCGATTGCCGATGCTACTGCCGTGCCGCACCTGCAAGAGCAGGGGCGCGAGCAATATCGCAAATTCCTGACCAGATCCCAGCCGCGCGCCTTTGCCCTGTCGCCCAGCGGCGCCTGGAGCTGGGTCGAAGATGGCGACGACCCGGCCGAACGCGCCCTGGCCAATTGCCAGAAAAACAGCGCCGCGCCGTGCAAGCTGTATGCCATCGACGACAAGGTGGTATGGTCCGACAAGACCTGAGGGCCGCAGCCCACCGATAAATAAAAACGCCGCAGGCCAGCGCGGCGTTTTTTTATGCGCGGCTCAGACCTTGCCCGCTTCTTTCAGTACTTCGTGCGCAGCGCGGAAGGCTTCCACCGCCAGCGGCACGCCGCAATACACGGTGGCATGCAGCAACACTTCACGAATTTCATCGACGCTGGCGCCATTGTTCAGGGCGCCACGCACATGGCCCTTCAATTCATGCGAGCGGCCCAGCGCCGTCAGCATCGACAAGGTAACCAAACTGCGGGTCTTCAAATCCAGCCCTTCGCGGCACCATACCGTGCCCCAGGCATTGCGGGTGATGTAATCCTGCAAGGGTTTGGTGAAGTCATCGACATTGGCAAAGGCCTTTTCGACAAAAGCATCGCCCATCACTTGCTTGCGCACCTGTAAGCCATCCTCGTATTGCTCGTCCATGTCCGGTTCCCTGATCAAAAAAATAACTGTGGCACGATACGCCAAGGCGTCCCCAGGGTCAACGCCGTCGCCCTTCTCTAACGGCAACAGCATCGTGTAGGACGGCAAAATCCTTGTTATTTCAAGTAGTTAATGAATTTCCAAATGATTCAAGCCCCTCCGAAAAAAGCCTTGGCAGCCGATGCCGCCGGCCCGTTTCCTGTACAATCCGCCCCATCATGCCTGCCCCGAAAAACCTGATTGCCTACGTCCCGAAAGGGTCCCGTCCCCGCTCCGCCCCCTTCCTGCCCATGTCGCGCAAGGAAATGGATGCGCTCGGCTGGGATGCCTGCGACATCATCCTGGTGACGGGCGATGCCTATATCGACCACCCCAGCTTCGGCATGGCGCTGGTCGGGCGCCTGCTGGAAGCACAGGGCTTCCGGGTCGGCATCATCAGCCAGCCCGACTGGCACTCGGCGGAACCCTTCCGCGCACTGGGCAAGCCGCGCCTGTATTTCGGCATCACCGCCGGCAACATGGATTCGATGGTCAACCGCTACACGTCCGACCGCAAGATCCGCTCCGACGATGCCTACACACCCAATGGCGAACCCAACAAGCGCCCCGACCGCGCCGCCACGGTGTATGCACAGCGCGCGCGCGAAGCCTACCCGGACACCAATATCGTCCTCGGCAGCATCGAGGCCAGCCTGCGCCGCATTGCCCATTACGATTACTGGTCGGACAAGGTACGCCGCTCGGTGCTGCCGGATACCAAGGCCGACATCCTCATCTATGGCAATGCCGAACGCGCCCTGCTCGACCTCACCCACCGCCTAGCGGCGGGCGAGCCGATCAAGAACATCCGCGACCTGCGCGGCACCGCCTTCATGGTGCCGGCCGGCTGGAAGCCGGCCGACGACTGGAGCGAGGTGAACTCGACCCGCATCGACACGCCGGGCAAGATCGAGCAACACACCGACCCGTACGCGATGACACCGGCCGGGGAAGAGAACTGCGCGACCGGCAAGAATCCGCAAGCCGAGCCGCAAGCCGAAGCGCAATCCGAGGCGCAATTCAGGCCGATCAAGATCATGACGCGCGAAGAGCGCCAGGCGGCATTGAAGGAACAGCGCGACAAGAGCGTGGTGCGCCTGCCCTCCTACGAACAGGTCAAGGACGACCCGGTCATGTACGCACATGCCTCACGCGTGTTCCACATCGAATCCAACCCCGGCAATGCACGTGCGCTGGTGCAGGCGCATGGCGAGCGTGACGTCTGGCTCAATCCGCCGCCGCTGCCGCTGGCGATGGAAGACATGGATTACGTCTTCGACATGGCCTATGCGCGGGCGCCGCACCCGTCCTACGGCAAGGCAAAAATTCCCGCCTGGGACATGATCCGCTTCTCGGTCAACATCATGCGCGGCTGCTTCGGCGGCTGCACCTTCTGCTCGATCACCGAACACGAAGGCCGCATCATCCAGAGCCGCTCGGAACCGTCGATCCTGCGCGAGATCGAGAATATCCGCGACAAGACCAAGGGCTTCACCGGCACCATCTCGGACCTCGGCGGGCCGACTGCCAACATGTACCGCCTGGCCTGCAAGGACAAGAAGATCGAGGAATCGTGCAAGCGCCTGTCCTGCGTGTACCCGACCATTTGCTCGAACCTCAACACCGACCACAGCAAGCTGATCCAGCTCTACCGCAAGGCGCGCGCCATCCCCGGCGTGAAGAAAATCCTGATCAGTTCCGGCCTGCGCTACGACCTCGCCGTGCGCTCGCCCGAATACGTCAAGGAACTGGTGACACACCACGTCGGCGGCTTGCTGAAGATCGCGCCGGAACATTCCGAAGACGGCCCGCTGTCGAAGATGATGAAGCCCGGCATGGGCGCCTACCACCGCTTCAAGGAATTGTTCGAGAAGTATTCGAAGGAAGCCGGCAAGGAACAGTACCTGATTCCCTACTTCATCGCCGCCCACCCCGGCACCACCGATGAAGACATGCTGAACCTGGCGCTGTGGCTGAAGAAAAACGACTTCCGCCTCGACCAGGTGCAGACCTTCCTGCCCACGCCGATGGCGCTGGCGACCACCATGTACCACACAAGGAAGAATCCGCTGCACAAGGTGACCGGGGATTCGGAAGCCGTGGAGACGCCGCGCCTGGGCAAGGTGCGCAAGCTGCACAAGGCCTTCCTGCGCTACCACGACCCGGAAAACTGGCCGATCCTGCGCGAAGCCCTGCAGAAGATGGGACGCTCCGACCTGATCGGCAGCGGCGACCGCTGCCTGGTGCCGCGCAATACCGCGCCGAGCACAGCACTGAGCGCCATCGAAAAGCGCAAGGAAAGCCCGGCGCCGGCCAGGGTGGCCAAGCAATTCGGCCTGCCCAGGCCGCGTGACGGCGCCGCTATTGCGCGCACGCCGGCGGGCGGCCGACTGCAGCGCAAGGGCGCAGGCCAGGCAACCGCGACTGCAGCGACCGGCAGGTCCGACAGGTCCGGCAAGCCTGCCCGCAGCGGCAGGAAATAATCTGGCCGATCCGCGCGGGTGGCGGGTGTAGCGGACTCAGGCGGCAACGCCTGGATCCAGCAGTTGCCCGCGATACAGCGCGGCGATCAGGTCCGACTGCGTCAGCATGCCCGCCAGACGCCCTTCGACATCCACTACAGGCACATGGTGCTTGCCGCCGTTCGACAGCACAGGCACCAGTTCGACGATGTGCGTATCCGTGCTGGCAGTCAGCACGCCCTTGCTCATGATTTGCCCCACCACGTCCGGCTTGTCGGTATGTGTCTCGCCGCTGGGCCGCACCAGTTGCCGCAGCTTGTCGTTGACGCTGCCGAATTTATCGGGATTGGCGTGCTTCAGGAAATCCACCAGGGTGACGATGCCCACCACCCGCCGCGCCCGGTTGACCACCGGCAGTGCCTTGATCCGATGCCAGTGCAGCAAATTCCAGGCTTCGTCCAGCGGCGTGCCGAATTCGACCGTGATGACGTCGCGCGACATGATGTCGGCGCAGGTAATCTCGCCCAGGCGACGGCGGAACGCATGCCGCTCGGTTTGCATGAACAGTTCTTCCAGGTCGTCGCGGCTGATATCCAGCATCTGGTTGTATTGTTTGAGCACATCATCCAGATCCTGCGGCGTGAAGCCGAGGCGGTCGATCGGCGGTGCATCGGCGGTACGGTGGAGATTCGCATGCTCGGGCTGCAAGGCGTGCGGATAGCGGCGCCCGGTCGCATTGTTGAAGAACAGCGCCAGCAACAAGAGCAATACCGAATTGAGCGCCACCGGCATCAGCACGAAGCCATAGCCCAGCGCCCGCACCGCCGGCCCGCCCAGCACGGCCATCAGCGCAATGGCGCCGCTGGGCGGGTGCAGGCAGCGCAAGGCCAGCATCGCCGCAATCGCCAGGGTCAGCGCGATCGCCGAACCCCAGAGCGGATCGACGACCCAGCCGGCAATGGCAACCCCGATCGCCGCCGATAGCGTATTACCCCCAATGATGGACCAGGGTTGCGCCAGGGGGCTGGATGGCACGGCAAACAGCAAGATCGCCGACGCGCCCATCGGCGCGATCAACAACGGCACGGCAGCGCCCGGCCCCAGCGCCAGCCGTGTCGCCAGACCCGTCAGGAGGATGCCGAACAAGGCGCCGCAACAAGCGCGCAGGCGCTCCGCGCCATTGATCGGCACCGGTTGCGGCAAAAAGGATTTGATCCAGGACGACAGGGACCGGCCGCGCGACAGAATATTGCGCATGCTTGGCTTCACTCCAAAATGCAAAGCGACAGAGTTTACACCGGTCCACGCGTCAGCGGCCGAATTGGCGCCAGGGTGTTGCACCTGCTAGAATTGCAAAACGCGTTCCCTTCGGATTGCCTGTGCCTCCCCAAATTTACGGATAGACATCGCCTTGTCCCTGCCTTCCTCGCCGACTGCCCTGCATCGACGTCCTGCCCTGAGCACCTTGCTGCTCGTGCTGGCGTTGCTGTTTGCGCAATGGCTGGGACTGGCGCACCGCATCGAACACGCCGGCCTGGCGCAACCGGCCCAAACAGTCCAACTAGCCCAGGCTGGCCAGGCGTCCCTGCAGACGAACGCCAACTACGACAAATCCCTCGAACATTCCTGCGCCCTGTTCGATGCGACCGCACTTGCCGCCGCATTGAACTCGCCGCCAGTGAGCCTGGCGGTCGTGCCGGGCGCCCAGGTGCTGGCGCTATGGCTCGCCTTCGCCTCCTGGGACGCCCCCTTCCTGCGGCATTTTTCCTCGCGCGCGCCGCCGCCTGTCTGATCTCCTGCGCTTTACCCGACTTTCCGTGAACCGTCCGCCTGTCGCATGGCGGCGCTTCGCGCATTAATCTATTCAGGAAATCAGCATGAACTTTCAACGTACGCCCATGGCGCGCGCAATGGTTACCGCCATGGCCGCCGCGGCCAGCCTGCCGCTGCACGCCCTCGCCCAGACCGAACCGCAAACCCTCGCACCCGTGGTGGTCAGCGCCACCCCTTTCAGCGCCAGCGAAGATGCGCAAATCCTTACCCCGGCCAAGATCCTGGCCGGCAGCGAATTGCGCGACAAGCTGGGCACCTCGCTCGGTGAGACCCTGTCGCACGAACTGGGCGTGTCTGCCTCGGCCTTCGGCGCCGGCGCTTCGCGCCCCATCATCCGCGGCATGGAAGGGCCGCGCGTAAAAATCCTGCAAAACGGCATGGCGGTGTCCGACGTCTCCAGCCTGTCGAATGACCACGCGGTCGCCGCCGATTTCGGCACGGCGCGCCAGATCGAAATCCTGCGCGGACCGGCTGCACTGCTGTACGGCTCCGGCGCCATTGGCGGCTTGGTCAACGTCGTCAATGAACGCATCCCCACCATGCTGCTGCCCAAGCCCACCGGTGAAGCCGAGTTGCGCGCAAGTTCGGCCGATCGCGGCAAAGCGCTGTCGCTCGCCGTCGATGGCAGCGCCGGCAATATCGGCCTGCACCTCGATGCGCAGGTCCACGAGACCGACGACTATCGCATCCCGGGTCTGGCTGCGCCGGCCAATCCGGCATCGGCGTCCGGCCGCCTGCCCAACGCTTTCACGCGCCAGCGCAATGTGGGGTTGGGAATGTCGCACGTGGCTGACTGGGGCCACATCGGCGCCTCGGTCGGCACACTCGACGACCATTACGGCATCCCTACCGACGAGCGCGCCTTCATTGATCTCAAAAAAAACCGCTACGATGTGGATGGCCTGTTCAAGGACCCGCTGCCCGGACTGGCCGCGATCAAGTTCAAGCTCGGCGCCACCGACTACACGCACACCGAAAAGCAGCAGGATGGCACGCCCGTCACCGACTTCCTCAACCGCACGCTGGAAGCCCGCCTTGAAGCCACGCACCTGCCGCTGGCTGGCTGGCGCGGCAGTTTCGGCATGCAGACCGAGCACAGCAACTTCGCGGCGCTGTCGGCCGCCACCGGCACGCCCGACGCCGTGCCGAAAACCCGCTCGACTTCCGTGGCCGGATTCCTCGTCGAGGAACGCGACTTCGGCCCGCTGCGCGCCAGCGCCGGCATGCGCATCGAAGCGGTCAAGCGCGCGCCGGATGCCGCCAGCGGCCTGGCGCGACGCAACTTCGACCTGGCTTCCTATTCGCTCGGCGGCCTGTGGCAATTCATGCCGGGCTATGGCGCCGGCCTCACCTGGTCGCGGGCCCAGCGCGCGCCGAGCACCGAAGAACTGTATTCCAACGGCCCGCACGAATCGACCTCGACTTTCGATATCGGCTCCCCGTCGCTCGGCAAGGAAACCTCGCACAATTTCGAAATCAGCCTGCAGAAAACCGCCGGGCTGATGCGCTGGAAAGCCAACCTGTTCCAGAACCAGGTGGACAATTTCGTCTACGGCCGCATCCCTGGAACCAGGGTGGACGAAGCCGGCGCAATCGATCCGACCGGCGAATTCACGCAGCGCTTCTGGTCGCAAGGCGACGCCACCATCCGCGGCGCCGAAGCCGAAGTCAGCTACAACCTGCGCGGCGAAGGCTGGTCGCTGCGCGGCTTTGCCGACACTTCGCGCGGCCATCTCAAGGGTGCCGGCAATCTGCCGCTGCAACCGGCCACGCGCTATGGCGTCGATGTCGGCTATCGCCAGGGCGACTGGCGCAGCGGCATATCACTGCTGCACGCGCAAAAGCAGGACCGCCTGGCCACCTTTGAAACCAGCCCCACGGCCGGCTACACGCAGGTTGATGCCAGCCTGTCATGGACTCAGCGGTACGGCCATTCCCGCATAACCTGGTTTGCGCTGGCAAAAAATTTGCTGGACCAGGACATTCGCGTAGCGACCTCGGTGCTGAAGGATAGTGTGCCGCTGGCGGGCCGCAACCTGGTGCTGGGCATGCGCGTGAATTTTTAAATCAGGCGCTTGTCCATAAGCGGGCGCACCGCCTCCAGCAGGGCGGCGATGCGCTTGCGCATGCGCACCACATGCGATCCTTCCCAGTACACCTGGCCGCAACCGGCGCAGCGGCGAAAACGCTGATGGCAGGCGCCGCTGCGCGCAGGCAAATCATCTTCCACCGCATCCCTCGACACCGGCGCCAGCAAGCCGTTGCAATTCAGGCAGCGCGACAATGGCCTGATTTCGCCAGCCAGCCGATAACGCGCCATCACGTCCAGCAACTGCTGGTCGCCATCGATTGTGTACAGATAGCAGCCACGCGCCACCGGCTTGCGCATCAGGAGGTCGCGGTCGCGCGTCAGCACGATGCGTTGCTCCTGCACGGCGATGCGAACGATATCGTCGTCAGAAAAATCGTTGCGATACAAAACGTCGAATCCCAACATGCGCAGATCGCGCGCCAGACGCCCCAGGTGGGCATCGGCGACAAACACTGAATGGCCCGACGGCTGCAACGATGCGCACGGCGGCGCCGGCATCAGGCAGGCGAATCGGGGATAGACACTGACATGATCCTGCTCGCGCAGGCGATAGGAAAAATCAACCGGTCGGCCATTCACCAGGATCAGCGCCACTTCCGTATGCGGCACGCCAAGCGCCTCGACCATGTGCTTGACGCTGGCATCCTGCGCGCAGACACGTTCGACGCTGCGCTGGCGCTGCGGCGGGGCGACGAACCGGTTGAGTTCGGCATAAAAGCGGAACCATGCGCTGGTCACGATGCATCCGCAGCGCCCGCTCCCGCCTAATGCGAACGTACTTGCCTGGCGGCGCTGTCAAACTGCCTGGCGGCGGCGATGCAATTGGTTTCCAGCGTATCCAGGACTTGCCTGCTGGCCTGAATGATTTGTTCAAGACGTGCATTCGCATGATCGAAGCTCAGCTGCATCGCATGGATGAAGCGGCTGTATTCCCCGGGAGCGCTACGGGAAATATCGGCGACCAATTCTGCAATTTCCGTATTGGTTTCGGCCATCTGAGCACCGAGCAAGGCAATCAGCTCGGCGTGCGTACCGGCGGCAATCCCCGCACAATTGCAGGCATATGCAGCAGCGCGTCGGGAGGACGCCCGCGCCTGCGCTCCCGCCAGCATGGTCAGTTCCTGCGTGCTATGAGACTGCATACCCTGCCGTAACATTTCCCCGGCCTCTTGCAATGATGCTCTGGCAGCGGGCGCATTCAAATCGGCAAACCTTCGCGCGCTGTCCAGGAGCTTGCCGTACAAAGCTGTATTCAAGTCGATTTGAATTTCCGTACTGCTCTGACTGGCATCGGAAAAATGATCGCGGAAAGTAAACATGATTGCCTCCTCGACTTCGACCGCTACAGATAATTTTATTGTAGGAGTCACAGCAGCGAAATCAAGAATAAAATTGTGCGGCGCATCAATCAAATTTCAATAATTCAATCCATTCCGGCATTTGCAGCGGTGCCTAGCCAGTCGCGCACGCCCTGCCCCGCGCACAAACCGGTGGCAAAGCAGGCATTCAGCAGATACCCGCCGGTCGGCGCCTCCCAATCAAGCATCTCGCCGGCGACAAAAACGCCAGGCAGCGCGGTGATCATGAGATTTTGATCAAGGCTGTCAAAGCGCACGCCACCGGCGGTGCTGATCGCTTCGGCAACGGGGCGGGTTGCGCGTACGGTGATCGGCAGGGATTTGATTGTCGCCGCCAGCGTAGCCGCATCGGCAAACTGTTCCTTGTTGAGCGCTTCGTGCAACAAGGCCAGCTTGACGCCGGAAATGCTGACGCGGCTTTGCAGATGGCTGGAGATCGAGCGCGATCCGCGCGGATGACTCACATCGGCCAACACCCGCGCAGCGTCGCGCCCGGGCGCCAGGTCAAGCGTAAAGGTAGCGCTGCCATGGGCATTCAAGTGCTCGCGCAACCGCTGCGAAAACGCATAAATCAGGCTGCCTTCGACGCCATGCGCGCCAATCACCATTTCGCCCTGGCGCTGCTCAGTACGACCATACGCATCGGTAAATGTCAGCGACACCGATTTGAGCTGCGCGCCGGCGAATTTGTCGCGCAAATGCGCACTCCATGCCACCTCGAAGCCGCAATTAGCGCTTTGCAATGGCGCGATCTTTACGCCCCGCGCCTGCAGCCACGGCAACCAGGCGCCGTCCGCCCCCAATTGCGGCCAACTGGCGCCGCCCAGCGCCAATACCGTGGCCTGCGGCTTGATCGAAATTTCGCCGCCGGGATGCGCCAGCCGCAATGTGCCATCGGCATTCCAGCCCAGCCAGCGATGCCGCACGTGCAAGCGCACACCTGCGCTGCGCAGGCGATGCAGCCAGGCCCGCAGCAGCGGGGCGGCCTTCATCTGTGTCGGAAATACGCGGCCCGAGCTGCCGACAAAGGTATCGATACCCAGCCCGTGGACCCATGCGCGCAAGGCGCTCGGCGGAAACCGGTCGAGCATTGCCTGCAACTGCGGCTGACGATCGCCATAACGGCCACAGAAAGCATCATAGGCTTCGCTGTGCGTGATATTCAAACCGCCGATGCCGGCCCGCAAAAACTTGCGGCCAACCGATGGCATGGCGTCGTAAACATCGACCTGCATGCCGTGCAGGCTCAATACTTCGGCAGCCATCAAGCCGGCCGGGCCGCCGCCCACCACCGCCACCACAGGCCTGGAGGAAGTCATGATTCGTGCCCTGCTCAGGCCGCCGGCGCCGCCGCGGGCGTCAGCAAATCCAGTTGCGCCTGCGCCAGATAGCACCATTCGCCCTCGGCCAAGCCCAGCGCATCCAGCGTCAGGCCGCCGATGGCGGTGCGGCACAGCGCGCTACAATGGTTGCCAGCCGCCGCCAGCATGCGTTTCACCTGATGGTACTTGCCCTGCTCCAGCACGATCTGCAGCCGGTGCGCGTCCAGCATGTTGCAGGTGACGGCGGCCAGCGGCGCCGGCTCGTCATGCAGCTGCACCCCGCCCAGCAATTGCGCGACCAGTTCCGGCGTCACCGGGTCATGGGTGGTGGCCACATACAGCTTGGGCACATGGCGCCGCGGCGAGGATTGCGCATGGATGAAGGCGCCATCGTCCGACAGCAGCAGCAAGCCGGTCGTGTCATGGTCCAGTCGTCCGACCGGCTGCACATCGCGCCACGAGAATTGCTCCGGCAAGAGTGTCAGCACGCCCGGGTGGTGGCTGGGCTTGCGTGAACATTCGAAATTGGCCGGTTTGTTAAGGGCGATATAGATGTGCTCGCGGTAAGTCCACTCCTCATCGAAGATGGAAAATACCAGCCCGGCAGTATCGAAACTGGCGCGGTAATCGTTGACGACAGTGCCATCGACCGAGACTTCGCCGTCGGCGATCAACTGGCGACAATACTTGCGGCTGCCAAATCCCTGCGACTGCAGGATACGGTCCAAGCTCAAACGTGCGCTCATGGGAATAATCAGGAATTTGCGGGAAAAGCGGCATTGTATGCCGCAATGCCGCTCAAGGCATGTGCTCCAACCGTCTTTCGCTGGCAAAGCGGCGCAGTTCACCGCTCAAGGGATCGGTAAAGGCAATTTCTCGCGCCAGCAATTGCAGTGGTCGGGAAACATCGTCCCCCTTGCAAGGCAAGGCCACCGGGTAAAAGGTGTCATTGACGATCGGCATGCCCAGCGCCGCCATGTGCAAACGCAGCTGGTGCTTTCTGCCGGTGACCGGGCGCAGGCGATACAGGCTCAACGCACCACGGTTTTCCAGCACTTCGATATGCGTTTCCGCATTCGGCTCGCCCTCGACCTCGGTCATGCAAATGAACGGTTCGCCATCCACCATGCGGCTGCGCCGGGTCATGGGAAAGACCAGGTCCGGCCGCGTCGGCGCCAGGGCTTCATAAACCTTGTCCATCGCGCGCTGCTGGAACAGCGACTGGTAAATGCCGCGCGTTGCCAAGTGATGGGAAAACAGCACCACGCCGGCGGTTTCACGGTCAAGCCGATGGAGCGGCGTCAAGTCCTGCAATCCAGTCGAGTGTTTCAGGCGCACCAACAGGGTTTCGCGCACGAAGCGCCCGCTCGGAATCACCGGCAGGAAATGCGGCTTGTCGACGACCAGGATATGCGCATCCTGGAACAGGATGGTCTCGGCAAAGGGGATCGGCGTCTCGTGCGCCAGTGCGCGGTAATAGAAAATGCAGGTGCCGCGCCGATAGGGGCTGTCGGGCCGCACGGGCGCTGCCTGCAAATCGACCACCTCGCCCTTTTCCATGCGCGCAGTCCACTCGGCTTCGCCCACTGCGGGAAAACGCGCCACCATGAAGGCCAGCATGTTTTCCCAGACGCCCTCCCCCAGCCAAAGGTAACTGGGCGAAACGCCATCACGCACCGGCAAGGGCGCGCTGAGTTTGCGTCGATTGGACCTGCTCATCGCTGCTCCAGCCGCCTCACCACTGACAAAAGGGGTGCGCAATCAGGCTGGAATTGAAATAACGCGCATCGTCCGTGACTTCCTTGCCGATCCACTCGGGCAAGGCGATCGCCTGCTCAACGCTGTCGAGCTCGACTTCGGCAACCACCAGCCCCAGGTTATCGCCGAGGAATTCATCGACTTCCCAACACAGCCCCTTGCAGGCCAGCGTATAGCGGCGCTTTTCGATCAGCGGCTTCAGGCACAAGGTCTCCAGCAGCGTGGCGGCATCCGCAAGTGGAATTTCATACTCGAATTCGGGGCGGGCAATTCCTGCCGCCAGGCCCTTGACCGTCATGAAAGCCCGTTCGCCGGCGATGCGCACACGCACGGTACGCGCCTTGTCGGTAGACAGATATCCTTGCCGGTACAGTACGCCCGCGGTGGCGCGCTTCCAGGCGTCGCCGGTGACGAGAAACTTGCGTTCGATTTCGATGGCCATAACTTGCTAACTAAAATGAAGCAACAGGATAGCAAAGATCGGCCGAATCGGCGCGCAAGGCGGACGAATAGCCAGCAAGAACCCACGAAAAAAATGGCAGCCCGCAGGCTGCCATCTTCATTCCAGATCCGCTCGCGCAGCGAGAATTTCAGGCCTTTTTACGCTTTGCAGCCAGCAGGCCGAGCAAACCGAGGCCGAACAGGGCCAGGCCGGTCGGCTCCGGCACCGGATTGGTACCGGAGAAGGTGCCGGCTTCGATGAACACGCCCGAATCCAGAGCGAAATCGCCCAGGTCCTTGATCAGGAATTCAAACGTATTCGTGCCAGTGATGCCTGTTGCCTGCGCAACCAGCACGGTAGTCAAACCGTCATACCCGAGATCCAGGCCCAAAACCGTGTTGTCACGATAGTAGGCGGCGTTGCTGCCATTATTGACATTATTGATCGAAACGACACCACCAGCACCAGGCAACAGGGCAACATTTACGCCATTCAGGCGCAATTCGAACTGGTCATTAAACTGCGAGCCCACCCATTCATTGTATTCTTCCGACGCAAACACATACTTGAAATAGACGTTACCGGTATCGCTGGTGAAATCGAATTTCAATGAAGTGGTCGTACCGGAAGTGTCGCCGCAGTTGGCGGAAGTATTCGGGCCCGGAGCGCAGTTGACAGTTCCGGTTGTCAGCAAAACGCCGCTGGCAAAACCGACCGAGTCCGCGCCGCCGGTAAATGTGCCGGTCGCAGTCGAACTTGCTGTCGAAAGAAATGTGGCATTGCTGATGGAAACGCCGGAGCCGCCCAAGGCATTTGCCAAGGCTGTTGCATTATTATTTGCGGTAACAACCAATGCGCTTGCCGAACTGGCGGCCATCGACAAAGTCAATGCTGCCAGGATAGAACTCAACTTGGAAAATTTCATGATTGACTCCTTTAAATTATTTTCGCCAGGATTTCAAAAACCAGTTACCAAAGCGACTTAAAGCGACAACTATGCCAGCATGAATTTTCATTAATTTTCAAATACTTACGAATTTTTCCATCGGAAAACATTTAAATACTGTAAAACCCATCGACAAGATTTCCCCTCACCTGACGTAGAGCAAAACTGCGCACAATGCGTCAAAGATTTCCCCGAGGAAGCATAGATTCTCCCAAGCAATACGCCTCCCCATTTCATAGTTGTTAAGGTATCATCACAGGCATGAATATCGGGCGCGTCTGCCCGACTCATGCAATGCTGCACGCCTGGCATAAATTTTCCCTTGATCAACTCGGGCCCGCACAACAAAGCGAAGACAATGCAAGTAATCGAAGAGATAAAGGCACTGCTGGCCGAAACACTGAACCTGGGCGCCCGCGCGGAAAGCCTGAATGCGCAATCCAGTTTGCTGGGCAGCTTGCCCGAACTCGATTCGATGGCGGTCATTCACCTCATCACCGCGCTCGAAGACCGCTTCGGCATCATGATCGAGGACGATGACATCAGCGCCAGCACCTTCGAAACGGTCGCCAGCCTGGCGGCATTTGTCGACAGCAAACTGGTGCAATGAACACGCCGCAGGAGATTCCTTCAGCGCGGCCGTTTTTCCTCGATGCCGGGTCCGGCAATCGCTTCTGTCTTTATCACGCGCCTATCAGCAAGAATGATTGCCGGGGTGCCATTATTTACGTTCATCCCTTTGCCGAGGAAATGAACAAATCCCGGCGCATGGCAGCACGCCAGGCCAGGACATTCGCTGCGCAAGGCTACGCCGTCCTGCAAATCGACCTGCTGGGTTGCGGCGACAGCAGCGGCGACTTCGCCGATGCGCGCTGGGAAATCTGGAAGGAGGATCTGGCGCATGCTTACGCCTGGTTGCGCCATGAAACCGCTGCCCCGATCAGCCTGTGGGGCCTGCGTCTCGGCGCCCTGCTGGCGCTGGATTTTGCCAGCGGCTTTCACGAAGAAATCCAGGGTTTGCTGCTCTGGCAACCGGTCCTGCGGGGCGAGCTATTCCTGACGCAATTTCTGCGACTGCAACTTGCCGCCGACATGCTCACCGGCCAGTCCCAAGGCGAGAATGGCACGCGGCAGCTGCGCGCCCGACTCCAGACAGGAACCAGCGTGGAAGTCGCCGGCTACCGGCTCGCGCCGGCGCTCGCGCAAGCCATCGATACCACGGATGCCGCCATCCTGGCACCGCCCCGCTGCACCACCTACTGGTTCGAACTCATGCAGGGCGCGGACCGCCCGCTAACGCCGGCGGCCAGCCGCCTGGCCGCCGCCTGGACGCAAAATTCGGTCGATCTGCGCATGCATCAGTTGCAATGTCCGGCATTTTGGATAGCGCAGGAAACCGTCGATTGTCCGGATTTATTATCGGCCACGAGCGCCGCTTTCGGCGTCGCGCCAACATGAATTTCGAGGAACGCGCCCTCGCTTTTCCCTGCCAGGGAGCCTGGCTGTACGGGATTTTGAGCATGCCCGCCGAAACGGCCTCACGCGGCGTGTTGATCGTGGTCGGCGGTCCGCAATATCGCGCCGGGAGTCACCGGCAATTTACGCTGCTAGCCCGGCAACTCGCATCGGAAGGCATCCCGGCGATGCGTTTCGACTACCGCGGCATGGGCGACAGCCAGGGTGCAATCCAAAACTTTGAAGATATCGGCGACGATATCAGCGCGGCGATCGACCAGTTCATGGCGGCCGTGCCCGGCCTGAAGGAAGTCGCCATCTGGGGATTGTGCGATGCCGCTTCCGCCGCAGCTTTTTACGCCCATCGGGATGAACGCGTGTGCGGACTCGCGCTGCTCAATCCCTGGGTCAGGACCGGCGAAGGCGCGGCCAGGGCGTACCTGAAGCATTACTATCTGAAGCGGGTATTCGACCCCGGGCTCTGGCAAAAAATTGCGCGCGGCCGCTTCGCTTGCAAGGCCGCCGGCCATTCGCTGCTGGCCATGCTTCGCACGGCGCTGCAATCGCGCCAGCGCCCGGATACAACAGACCAGGCGCCTGCGGTCCATGCGTCATCCAGCGCCATGCCCTTGCCAGAAAAAATGTATGAAGGACTAAACCGCTTCAATGGCCGGATCCTGCTGGTATTAAGCGGCGACGACATGACCGCGCAAGAATTCTCGGACCTGATCGCCACGTCGCGGCAATGGCGAAAATTGCTGCGTGACCGAAAAATCCGGCGTCATCGGCTGGCGGGCGCCAACCACACTTTTTCACAACAGGAATGGCGCGAACAAGTCGCCACCTGGACCCGGGATTGGCTGCGCTCATGGTGAGCCCGAGTGCAGTGCCGCCTCAGCGCAAAATCAGACGGTTGATATAGGCATCGAACGCCTGCGCCCCCTGGCGGGCAAGCGGGCGATAACGATAGGCATAGACGGGCAAAATCGAATACTGAAATTGCAGCAGCAGGCGTGGCCGCGTCGTCGGCACTTCGCCCTTGTGGATACCGTAGGTATCGGCGGCAAAGCCCATACCTGCGGGGCCGGTCACCGAAACGATTTGCTCGTCACCGTACGCCCTTCCCAATTCCTCATCGCCATAGGTGCGCAGACGCAGTGGCGCAGGCGCCCGATGCGAGCCTTTTACATAGACATGCGGTCCGCAGCCGTGCTCCACATCGGTGAGATAGACGAACACTTTCACGAAGCGCCAGTCATCCGAATCGCGGTGAAACGCCTGCAAGCCTTCACCCGGCGCATCGACAGGAAAGGACCAGCGCAAGCCGATCGCCGACAGCGTCGGTTTGCAGCCAATGTATTGCGTTGCCAGTGACAGTAATGCGGGACTGTTCGCCAGTTGCAGGATGTGGGGGCAATCAAGCACATCGCCCAGGCCATAATCGGCCATGCGCATATCCGCCGGGGCCGCCTTCAGAGGAAATGTTCGCCCGCGCGGGCCATGCTCCTCCAGCAATTTATCTGCCAAAAATCGATGGATTTCAACAAGTTGCGCCGGTGTAAAAAGTGTCCCCAGCGCAGCAAATCCGTCCGCCTTCAGCAATCGCGAGGCATCATTGACCTGCGTTGCCGTCGCCTGGTCAATCCGTTGTGCGCCTGCGCGCAGGCGCACAAGCGCACATAAACCGGAAACAATCATCCGGCGCATGACCGGGGCGGTCACCATGCGCTGGGTATAGTAAAACAGGCTTTGCGCAGGAGAAAACTCAGGGCCTGGCCATAATTGAGCAAGCTGCAACACATCTCCCTTTATTTATTTTTTGAGGCAAACCGTGGCAGTCTTGCCCCCGTGCATTTTGAAGAATATGCTTCAGACAACACTAAAAATTTTTAATAAAAATCAATGACTCGATATATTCCTCATGAAATTTCGTATGTCAGGTTTTTTTACATTAAAAAGAAAATTTTTCTTTTTAGAAAAATTCCAGAGAGATGCTGTGCGCTAAGTTTCTGATTCTTATTGTACAATTAATAAATTAACCAGCATTGGAATGTATATTGCTTAAGGGATGTTTAGTTTATATAAACGCGCCAACTGCCCATCCGCAGAAACAACCCTGAATAATCACAAGAGACCTCCCGACGGAACGTGACATGACGATAAAAAGCAGTCAGGACCAAACCAGTGGCGACGTTGCCGTGCCCGACGCCGCCCTTGGGGACGCGAACGCTACCAATCCATCCCGTCGGCATTTTGCCAAAACCGGGCTGGGCATCTCGGGGGTCATCCTGAGCCTGGCAAGCCGTCCCGTGCTGGGAAATGTTGTATGCAAGTCACCTTCTGGCTTTCTCTCCGGCAATGCCAGCACACATGGCCCACAACCGGTGTGCCAGGGCAGGTCGCCCGGCTACTGGAAAAACCATGAAGGCAGCTGGCCGATTGCGACGGATACCCAATTCAGCAGCGTGTTTACGACCAGCCAGACTTCCGTTTACGCACAATACACTTTCCTCCAGCTGCTGACGCCCCAGCAGGATGACAAGCACAACCTCGGCATGCACCTGGTCGCCGCCTACCTGAATGCAGTCAAAGGCTGGACGCCTTTCCTGACTGTCGAAACCATCCTGTCCATGTTTGCCGAATGGCAGTCAAAAGGCGTGTTTTCGCCCATCGCCACCGTGCAATGGAGCGCCCCTGACATTGTTTATTACCTCAAAGCCACGCAAGCTTGATGGCCGGTCTCTGCCCCAACTGCCTGCCGCGCCTGCGAACAGATACCCACTTTCATGAAATGGCAAGCCATCTCCCCGCAGTCGCTGCACACGCGCACCTGGGACGATGAAGTCGTGGTCTACGATGCGCTGTCCGGCAATACCCACTTGCTGGGCCTGGCAGCCGCCCGCTTGCTGGCGGCGATCGCACAAGCCCCGGGCGATATTGCCGCGCTTGCGCACACGCTTGAGCAGCACTGGCCGGACCTGACAGCTGAAGAGGCGCATACGCACGTGGACGCCATGCTCGCCGAGCTTGCCGGCATTGGCCTGATCGCCGCCGTCTCACCTTGAACATTTCCGCCCTGAGCCCGGCACAGTTGCAGCAGCGCTTGCGCGAGCGCGGTTTATGCATCCGCACCGGCCCTTTCGTCACGCGCGTGCATACCTCCCTGGCCGCCGCTGCGGAAGGCATCGGCTTGCTGTATGCCGATTACCCGCTGGCCGAGGAAGAGGATTTCGCCGACTTCCATATCCGGCTTGCCCTGCCCAACGGCTTGCGGCGCTGGCTCAAGCCGCAGGTGCTGTTCCTGTTCGACGGCACCCGCACTTTCAAGCCGCTGCCGGCCGACCAGGCCTTTCCCATGTTCGAATGGGGTCTGAACTGGTGCGTCTCCAGCCACGCCCAAAGCTACCTGATCATCCATGCCGCCGTGCTGGAAAAACACGGCCATGCGGTCATCCTGCCGGCCCCGCCAGGCTCGGGCAAAAGCACCCTGTGCGCCGCCCTGGCCCAACGCGGCTGGCGCCTGCTGTCGGACGAACTGGCACTGATCCGCATCGCGGACGGCTGCGTCGTTCCGCTGCCGCGGCCGGTGAGCCTGAAAAATGCTTCGATCGACATCATGCGCCAATACACGCCGGACGCGGTCTTCAGCCGCCAGGTCCGCGATACCATGAAAGGCACGGTGGCGCACATGAAAGCGCCGGCCGACAGCGTTGCCCGCGCCAGCGAATGCGCCCGTCCCGGCTGGGTGATTTTCCCGCGCTACGAAGCCGGCGCCGATGCGCGCCTGACTGTCGTGCCGAAAGCCCGCGCCTTCATGCGCGCCGCCGACAATGCCTTCAATTACAGCTTGCTGGGCCAGCAAGGCTTCGCCAGCCTGGCAGGATTGATCGGCGCATCGTCCTGCTACGACTTCACGTACAGCAAGCTCGATGAAGCCATCGATACCTTCAACCAGCTGGCGCTGCCAGCCCTGCTGCCATGACAGCACCGCCTCTGCTATTGCAAGCGCTGCGGCAACCGGATCGCCTTGCTTCGTTCGGGCTGGCAGATTGGGACATGCTGATCCGCCAGGCGCGCAAAGCCAACCTCTTGGCCAGTCTTCACGCTATCGTGAATGAGCACGGCCTGTTCGCAGCCATCCCCGCGCAGGCGCGCGAACATCTCGGCTGGGCACATGCGCTCGCCGAACGGCATGTGCTGGCGGTGCGTCATGAAGTTTCCCTGATCGGGCAAGCGTTGGCAGCCAGTGGCGTGCCCATCATCCTGCTCAAAGGCGCCGCCTATGTCATGGCGCAACTGCCCGGCGCGCGCGGCCGGCTGTTTTCCGATATCGACATCCTGGTCCCCAAAGAAAAGCTGGACCAAGTCGAAGCGGCGCTGATGCTGCATGGCTGGGCAGCGACCCACCATGACGCCTACGACCAGCGCTATTACCGCACCTGGATGCACGAGTTGCCGCCGATGCGGCATATCCGCCGCATGACCGTCATCGATGTGCATCATGCGATCGTGCCGGAAACCGCTCCCGTGCATCCCGACCCCGCAAAACTGCGCGCCGCGGCATGCCCGGTGGCGGGGCATACCGCCTTGCTGACACTGGCGCCGGCCGACATGGTCTTGCACAGCGCCGTGCATCTGTTCCATGACGGCGAACTGGAGAACGGCCTGCGCGACCTGGTCGACCTCGACAATCTGCTGCGCCATTTCGGCCGCCAGCCGGCGTTCTGGCCGCTGCTGATTGAACGCGCCGTGGCGCTGGAACTGACCCGGCCCTTGTTTTACGCATTGCGCTATACCGCCCGCATGCTGCATACCAGCATCCCGCCCGACACACTGGCACAGGCGGCGCAACTGGGCCGCCCCGGCAATGCCCTGCTGGCCATGATGGATGCGCTCTTCCTGCGCGCCCTCTTGCCGGACCATGCGGGATGTACAGACAGCCTGAGCGGCATCGCCCGCACGCTGCTGTACATACGCGCCAACTGGCTGCGCATGCCGCCCCTGCTGCTGGCGCAGCATCTGTTTCACAAGGCGTTTATTTCATCGAAACCGGAAGATTGACCGGCTCCCCCGCGCACTCATGACTGGCCGCACGCTGTTCATACTGTTGTTGATGCTGGCAATGCACAGCCTCGCAGTCGATACTGCCCGCGCAGGCGAAGCATTCGCTGGCGCTATGGATGGCATTACAAAACTTTCTGTAGAAGAACAGACCGCATTGGGCGCACGCCATGAACATGCCGAAGGCGTGCCGCAGGATTATCGCAAGGCAATTGCGTTGTATTGCATGGCGGCAAAAACTGGCCATGCAAACGCCCAGTACGCGCTTGGATGGATGTATGCCCATGGCAGAGGGATCGACAGGGATGATGGCATTGCCCGGCATTTCTTCGAAATGGCCGCCCGCCAGGGACACACGCAGGCGCAGGAAATGCTGCGCTACATTCCTGCCGATGCGGCATTCACCCTGCCCGCCTGCCTGCTGCCTCCGACGCCCGCCCCTGTCGACCTGGAAAGTCTGGCGCCTGTTTATCCCAGAGGGCCGGTTTACGATCTCGTACACAAACTGGCACCGCGCTATGGCATCGATCCCCAACTGGCATTGGCGATCATCCGCGTGGAATCCGCTTTCAATTCGCGGGCAGTCTCGCCTAAAAATGCCCATGGCCTGATGCAATTGATACCCGAAACAGCACGAAGATTCCGGGTAAAGGATGCGGTTGATCCCGAAGAAAACATCAAGGGGGCGCTTTCATACTTGCAATGGCTTTTAGCCTTTTTTCAGGGAAATGTCCCCTTGGTGGTTGCGGCATATAACGCCGGCGAACGCGCGGTGCAATATCATCGCGGCCCCCCCTTATCCGGAAACACAAAACTACGTTCGGAAAATTACTGCGCTGTATAGAAAATCCACCCATCCTTTCAGAAGTAACTTTTTATCAACGAGCGCAGTTAGCCTGAAATAAATTGTTTCGGCTTGCGTGCCATCTTTTCAGTGTCGACCATTCTTACACTCACCCCCTTAAATTTCTGTAAGTAGTTGATTTTATTGACTGGCACGCTATCTGCTTTATGTTTGCCGAAACAATAATTTTTGAATGCATACAGCACTTAAGGAAGGTTAATATGAACATGATCAAATCTTTTCTGGCTGGCGTTGCGCTCGTCGCCTCGACGTCAGCTTTCGCTACGCCGGTTTTTCTGGGCGGGGAATCGCCCGATCTGCAAACCGTGATCAACAGCCTGTACACTGCTGCAGGCACGTCGCTGTCGGCCGCACCTGATGTCAACCTGAACCAGGCAGATGAAGGCGGCACGTTCCTGATCGAAGCCTCCGGCGGTTCCGTCTCGACCATGATCATCGAAGTTGCCGGCAGTGCAAGCACGAATACTTTCGGCATCTACGATATCTACAATCCGACGACCTACCTGCAACTGTTCAGCGGCGCTGCCTCCAGCGGCGGCCAGGCGTTCCTGAGCGTCAACGACTCGAACCAGTTTTCGGTCAACTTCGGCACCGGCGTGCAGTTCACCAGCTCCTTGTTTGGCTATTATCTCGGCACCGCGAACGGCCCGACGTTTTACTCGCAAGCCAGCCTGAACGGCGGTAATGACCAGCTGGTCGCCTTCCAGGGCGATGGCGACTGGATCAAGCTGCCGACCAGAGCGCCGGGCGTGTGGGGTTCGGCGAGCTTCATCCTGGCATGGGAAGACCAGCTGGCGGCCTATTCGGACAAGGATTACCAGGACATGGTGGTCTATGTCGAGTCCATCACTGTTCCCGAGCCGGGTTCGCTGGCCTTGCTGGGTCTCGGCCTGGCCGGCCTGGCGGGACTTGCACGGCGCAAGAAGCAGGCCTGATCATCGCATCAACATCATGGTAACGGCGTAGCGCCAGCTGCTCCAGGTTTCCGAGAAACCCCGCCTTTTCTGGAAGGCGGGTTTTTTTGCATGCGCGCCTGCTTCGAGCATCCGCCAACTTTCATGGGGAATTCTCAGGGGCGCTCAGATAATCTGCAATTTTAATTCCACATAGAAACTTTTAAACGATTTTTACACGATTTTTCACAATTTGACTGTGGGAAATGTTGATAAGTTGTAGTAATCTTTTGACTAGCCTTTTTTTCAATGGGGCAATTTTTCTGCAGACTGGCGATGTTACGAATATCCAATCACCACGTATCCAAAATAATTTCCATCCTGTTTGCCGTGGAAGTTCTTGTCCTGATCGTGTCGGTCTATCTCGGCACCAGCATTCGCTTCCGCGATACGACGGACAGCTTCGCGGCGCATTTCGACCGCTTCTTCCTGCCAGCCTGCGCCTTTACCATGACCATGCTCTTCAGCATGAGCGCGCTGGGCATGTATCAACTCAAATACCGCGAAGGTTTTCGCAATACCCTCCTGCGCCTGATGCCGGCCTTCGCCCTCGGCTTCGGCATCCTGACCCTGGTTTTCTATCTGCTGCCCGAGCTGTATTTTGGCCGCGGCATTCTAGGCCTGGTTATCGTCATATCGGCCACGGGAATCCTGCTGGCGCGCGTGCTGATTTTCAAATCCTCGGAATTCGGCCTGCTCGAATCACGCATTATTTTCGTCGGCAGCGGCGCGCTGGCCAAGGAATGCGGGCAGCTTGCCAAACACAATATTGCCTACCACAAGTATCACATCGTCGGCTATGTCCCGGTGTCGGGGGAAGACACACGCGTTGTCGCCTCCGCCATGCTGCAAGGCGGCGAGCCGCTGGCTGCCATGGCGACCAGACATAACGTGGGAGAAATCATCGTTTCGGTGGAAAACCGCCGCGGCGGCAACCTCCCCATCAAGGAACTGCTGGACTGCAAGCTCAACGGCATCAAGGTCACGGATGCCGCCACCTTCTTCGAACGCGAAGCCTGCCAGATCCGCGTCGACTCGCTGCAACCGAGCTGGCTGGTGTTCGGCACCGGCTTCGATCAAAGCTTTTTGCGCGCCTTTTGCAAGCGCAGCTTCGACCTGGTGGTCAGCCTGCTGATCTTCACGGTATCGATTCCGGCGATGCTGATCACCTCCCTGTGCATTTATCTCGAAGACAAGGGGCCGATCCTGTACAAGCAGGAGCGGGTCGGCAAGGATGGCCGAACCTATATGGTCCTGAAGTTCCGCAGCATGCGCAACGATGCTGAAAAGGCCGGTAACCCCCAGTGGGCGAAATCGAACGATCCGAGGACCACCCGCGTCGGCAACATCATCCGCAAGCTGCGCATCGATGAACTGCCGCAGATCCTGAATGTGCTGAAAGGCGAAATGAGTTTTGTCGGACCGCGCCCGGAACGCCCCTTCTTCGTGCAGCAGCTGAACGAACAAATCCCTTTCTATAACGTCCGTCACAGCATCAAGCCCGGCATCACCGGCATGGCACAGGTGCGTTATGCCTACGGCGCCTCGGTCGAGGATGCCGTGCAAAAACTGCAGTACGACCTCTACTATGTCAAGAACAATAGCCTGTTCCTCGACATCCTGATCCTGATCGATACCTTGCAGGTGGTGTTGCTGGGCAAGGGCGCGCGTTAATGGCGGCGGAGCGCATCGCATGCTAGGCAATATCGCGACCGTGAGCTATGCCAGCGCCGCGCTGGCATTCCTGTTTTTGAGCATGCTGCTGCTGACGAGCTGGCGCGGCCGCTTGCACGGCATGGCCGTCACCAGCGCCTGTCTGCTGAGCGCCGGCTGGGCTGCGGCACTGGCCTGGCAAGCGGCTTCGGCAACCCCCGTGCCCCTGCTTTCGCACATTCTGGAATTGCTGCGCGGGGCTTGCTGGTGCGCCTTCCTGTTCGTGCTATTGAAGCCGGCGAGCGGCGCCAGGCTGTTCGCCGTTTTGAAAAGCAAACGTTTCCTGGTCGGCGTGGCGCTTATGGCTGCGGTGTTTTTCTTGCAGCCCGCTTTCCTGTTTGCCTTGATTGGCTTGACCGCCACCCCGCTCGCGCGGCTCGCACTGGCAATCGCCGGCATGCTGCTGGTGGAACAGCTGTTCAGGAATACGCCGCCGCGCGAGCGCTGGGGCATCAAGTTTGCCTGCCTCGGCATCGGCGGCATGTTCGCCTATGATTTCTATCTGTACAGCGACGCCATGCTGTTCCGTCACGTCAATCCCGAAATCTGGACTGCCCGCGGCGGCGTCAATGCGCTGGCAGTGCCGCTGCTGGCGATTTCGGCCGCGCGCAATCCGCAGTGGTCGCCCGGAATTTCCGTGTCGCGCCGGGTGCTCTACCATTCGGCTGCACTGTTTGGTTCGGCCATCTATCTCCTGGCCATGGCGGCGGCCGGCTACTACCTGCGTTTCTTCGGCGGCAACTGGGGCAACGTGATGCAGGCGGTGTTCCTGTCGGGTGCCCTGGTCCTGCTGGCTGCGGTGCTGTTTTCCGGCGCCTGCCGCGCCTGGCTGCGGGTATTCATCAGCAAGCATTTCTACAGCTATGGCTATGACTACCGGGAAGAGTGGATGCGCTTTACCCGCACCCTGTCCAGGCAAGGCCCCGAACTGGGCGAGCGCACCATCCAGGCAGTGGCGGACCTGGTGGAAAGCCCCGCGGGTGCCCTGTACATTGCACGCGAATCCGGCCAGTGCGAAGCGACCGCGCACTGGAACCTGACGCCTCCCGACGCGACTGAAGCGCTCGATGGCGTGTTTTGCCGCTTCCTGGAAAACAAGGAATGGGTCGTCGATTTGCAAGAGGAACGCGCCGCTACCGGCAACCAGACCGAAGCCATCATCCCGCCATGGCTGCTGCATTTTCCACGGGCGCGGCTGGTAGTGCCGCTGCTGTTGCAAGGCAAGCTGTTCGGCTTCATGGTGCTGGCCGAACCGCGCAGCCACATCAGCCTGAACTGGGAAGTGCTGGATTTGCTGAAAATCGCCGGCAGCCAGGCGGCGAGTTACCTGGCCCAGCAGGAAAGCGCGAACGCGTTGATGGTGGCGCGCCAGTTCGAATCCTTCAACCGCATGTCCACCTTCATGGTGCATGACCTGAAGAACCTGGTATTCCAGCTCTCGCTGCTGCTGTCGAATGCGGAAAAGCACAAGCACAACCCGGCCTTCCAGCAAGACATGCTGGAAACCGTCGATCTCTCGGTACAGAAGATGAAGCTGTTGCTGCAAAAGCTGGCCAGGGGCATATCGGTTGAAACGCCGGCTTCGCTGCCGCTGGAACAGCTGTTGCGGCAAGCAGTCGCAGCAAAATCCGGAGCCGAACCCAAGCCGACGCTTGATGTCGCCGACAGCAGGCTTGCCGTGTTCGCCAACTGGTCGCGCCTGGAACGGGTGATCGGCCACTTGATCCAGAATGCTATCGAAGCCACACCCAAGGATGGTAAAGTGAGCGTCCTGCTGGAACGGCAGGCGGATTGCGCAGTCGTGACCGTCAAGGATAGCGGCACCGGCATGAGCGCGGAATTCATCCGCGAGAAACTGTTTCACCCCTTTGAATCGACCAAGGCAGGCGGCATGGGCATCGGCGTGTTCGAAAGCCGCGAATACGTCAATGAACTGGGCGGCCGGCTCGAGGTGGAAAGCCGGCCATCGCAAGGCACGACTTTCCGCCTCAGCCTGCCGCTGCGACAGGAAGAAGAGCGCGCGGCCGATCTGGCTGCGTAAGACAGTATTGGAACGAACAAGGGCGTAATCAGGGCAAAAGGGAATACGTGAGCCAAAACAGGAAAAAACTGCTCGTCATCGAAGATGACCCGGGCCTGCAAAAGCAGTTGCGCTGGAGCTTCGACGCATATGAGGTACTGGTGGCAGGCGACCGCGCCGCTGCTCTGGCCGAAGTGCGGCGCCACGAGCCTGCGGTCATCACCATGGACCTCGGCTTGCCGCCCGACCCCGACGGCGCCTCGGAAGGACTGGCGACCTTGCAGCAGATCCTGGCGCTGACACCGGATGCCAAGATCATCGTCCTGTCCGGTAACCAGGAACGCGCCAATGCAGTCAAGGCGATCGGCATGGGCGCCTACGATTTCCACCAGAAGCCCTTCGAGCCCGAATTGCTGGCGCTGGTGATCGAACGCGCTTTTTTCCTGCATGCGCTGCAGCAGGAAAACCGCCAGCTGCTGCAGACCCAGGGCGATTCCCCGATGGGTGGCATCGTCAGCCGCGATCCCGGCATGCTGAAAGTGTGCCGCAGCATCGAGAAGGTGGCGCCCTCCTCTGCCACCGTGATGGTGCTGGGCGAAAGCGGCACCGGCAAGGAAGTGCTGGCGCGCGCGCTGCACCAGTTGAGCCCGCGCCGCGACAAGCGCTTCATGGCGATCAACTGCGCCGCGATTCCCGAAAATCTGCTGGAAAGCGAATTGTTCGGCTATGAAAAAGGCGCCTTCACGGGCGCTGCCAAGCAAACCGTCGGCAAGATCGAACTGGCCCATGAAGGCACATTCTTCCTCGACGAAGTGGGCGACCTGCCAATGGCGCTGCAGGCCAAACTGCTGCGCTTCCTGCAGGAGCGCGTGATCGAGCGGATCGGCGGCCACAAGGAAATCCCGGTGGACGTGCGCATCGTCTGCGCCACCCACCAAAAACTCAAGGAACTGACCGCCGCCGGAAAATTCCGCGAAGACCTGTATTACCGGCTGAGCGAGATCGTCGTCACGATTCCGCCCTTGCGCGAACGCATCGGCGACGCCGCTTTGCTGGCGCACCACTTCAAGAACCGCTTCAGCGACGCCGAGGGGCGCTCGCGCCTGAATTTCAGCGCCGACGCCCTGGCCATGATCGAAAGCCACACCTGGCCCGGCAACGTGCGTGAAATGGAAAACTGCATCAAACGGGCCGTCATCATGACCGACGGCCCGCAGATCACCGCCGACGACCTCGGGCTGGCGGAGTCCGGCGCGACGGAAGAGCCGCTCAACCTGCGCCAGATACGCGACGAGGCTGAATACAAGGCGCTGGTAAAGGCGCTGGCGCGAACCGACGGCAATATCGTCAAGGCCGCCGAAATGCTGGGGGTGAGCCGGCCGACCATTTACGATCTGATGACCCGCCACGGCGTCAAGCAGGCTTGAACTGCGGTGTAACACCAGCCATGTCAATGTCCCATCTCGTGCATGAGTCGATCATTCGCCAGGCGATGCAGGCGCCGGCATCGCCTGCACTGGCCTACGGACGGCAGCGCTGGGACTATGCCGCACTGGGCGGTGCGCTGGAGGCATTTGCGCAAGGCTTGCTGGGGCTTGGCCTGCAGCGCGGCGAGCGGGTCGCAGTTTATCTGGAAAAGCGACTGGAAGGCGTGGCGGCCATGTTCGGCACCGCCGCCGCCGGCGCTGTGTTCGTGCCGGTCAACCCGCTGCTCAAATCCCATCAACTGGCCCATATCCTGCGCGACTGCGACGTGCGGGTACTGGTGACATCGGCCGAGCGGCTGGCCATGCTGGGCGATGCGCTGGCCGGTTGCCCCGCCCTCCACACGGTTGTGGTGACGGCAACGGCCGCGCCGCCGGCCATTGCGAGCTCCTGCGCAGTGCTTGCCTGGGACAGCCTGCTGGCCGGCGCCCGTGGCCCGAGCGGTCGACTGCCGCATCGCCGCATCGACGGCGACATGGCGGCGATCCTGTACACCTCCGGCAGCACCGGGCAGCCCAAAGGCGTGGTGCTGTCGCACCGCAACCTGGTGGCCGGCGCCGCCAGCGTCGCCAGCTATCTGCAAAACACCCCTGGCGACCGCATCCTGGCGGTGCTGCCGCTGAGTTTCGATTACGGCCTGAACCAGTTGACCACCGCGTTCGAGGTCGGCGCATCCGCAGTGCTGATGAATTACCTGCTGCCCCGGGATATACCTGCCGCGGTTGCCGAACACGGCATCACCGGACTGGCTGCCGTCCCTGCGCTGTGGATGCAGCTGGCGCGGCAAGCCTGGCCGCAACAGGATTCCCTGCGCTACATCACCAACTCCGGCGGCGCCATGCCGCAGACGACCCTGGCCTTGTTGCGTCAGGCCCTGCCGGCGGCCAAGGTGTTCCTGATGTATGGCCTGACCGAGGCCTTCCGCTCCACATACCTGCCGCCGGACGAACTGGCGCGGCGGCCGGATTCGATCGGTCGGGCGATTCCCAACGCTGAAGTCATGGTATTGCGCCCGGACGGTTCGCCTTGCGCTGCCGGCGAAGCCGGTGAACTGGTGCATCGCGGGGCGCTGGTCGCGCTGGGTTACTGGAACGACCCCGAGCGTACCGCGCAGCGCTTCCGCCCCCTGCCGGGTGACGGCGCCGGCCTGCCGCTGGCGGAAATCGCGGTATGGTCGGGCGATACCGTGAAGATGGATGAAGACGGCTTCCTGTACTTTGTCGGCCGCGGCGACGACATGATCAAGGTTTCCGGCTATCGCATCAGCCCGACTGAAATCGAGGAAGTCATCGCGGCCACCGGACTGGTGGCGGAAGCCGCGGCCTTCGGCGTACCCCACCCGAGCCTCGGGCAAGCCATCGTGGCCGTCGTCAAGCCGGGCGACGATGGCGTAACGCCGCAATTGCTGCTGCAGGAATGCCGCCGTCATCTACCCGCCTACATGGTGCCATTGCATATCGCCGTCCATGACGACGACCTGCCGCGCAACCCGAATGGCAAGATCGACCGCAAGGCGCTGCAGGCAGCGTTTTCCGGCTTGTTTGAAAATGAGGCTGAATCATGAACAGCGACAAACCCAGGCATGCGCCGCAATCGCAATTCCCGGTGCGCGACGGCCACCTGCACATCGGCGGCATTGCCTTGCCGCGCCTGGCCCAGCGCGTCGGCCGCACACCCTTCTATGCCTATGACCGCGCCTTGCTGACGGCGCGGGCGCGCGAGTTGCGGGCGGCGCTGCCCGCCGGCCTGCGCCTGCACTATTCCCTCAAGGCCAATCCAATGCCGGCGCTGGTGCAGCACATGTCCAGCCTGGTCGATGGCCTCGATGTCGCTTCCGGCGGCGAATTGAAAGTCGCCCTGGATACCGGCATGCAAGCGCAGCACATCAGTTTTGCCGGACCGGGCAAGACCGACGCCGAGCTGACGCAGGCAATTGCCGCTGGCGCCGTGCTGCACCTGGAATCGCTGCGCGAACTGGAAAGCGTCGCCCGCATCGGTGAGGCACTGGGGCTGCGACCAATGGTCATGCTGCGGATCAACCCGGATTTCGAACTGAAATCCTCGGGCATGAAAATGGGCGGCGGCCCGAGGCAATTCGGTGTGGATGTGGAACAGGCGCCGCAACTGCTGCGGCGCATCAGCGAGCTCGGGCTCGACTGGCAAGGTCTGCATATCTTCAGTGGCTCGCAATGCCTCAACGCCCAGGCAATTGCGGAAACCCAGAGCAAGACGTTCGAGCTGGCCTTGCGGCTGGCCGACCACGCCGCGCAAGCGCCGCGCCTCTTGAATATCGGCGGCGGCTTCGGCATCCCCTATTTCGCCGGCGAGACGGCGCTGCAGGTGGGCCCGATCGCCGACAATCTGGCGCACTGGCTGCCGCGCGCGCAAGCCGCCTTGGGCGGCGCGACAGTGGCACTGGAGCTGGGGCGCTATCTGGTCGGCGAAGCCGGCATCTATGTCACGCAGGTGATCGACCGCAAGGTCTCGCGCGGCCAGGTGTTTCTGGTCACGGACGGCGGCATGCACCATCACCTGGCCGCCTCCGGCAACCTGGGGCAGGTGATCCGCAAGAATTATCCGGTCGCCGTCGGCAACCGCATGAACGAGAAAAGTGGGGAAACCGTTTCGGTGGTCGGGCCGCTATGCACGCCGCTGGACATGCTGGCCGAGCGCATGGAATTGCCAGCAGCAGATGTCGGCGACCTGATCGTCATATTCCAGTCGGGCGCCTATGGCTGCAGTGCCAGCCCGTCGGCGTTCCTCGGCCACCCGCAAGCGCTGGAAGTGCTGGTCTAGCCTGCTGCTGCCGGCCAGCCCGGCACGCTGGCAATCACTAAAAATAGCTTTCCGGGATGACCAGGATATCGCCCGGCTGCATTGGCACGTTGGCAGAAATGTCGCCATCGCGGATCAGGTCGCTCAGGCGCACTGCCAGCTGTTGCTGCTTGCCATCGATGTTGCGAATGATGTTGGCGCGATTGCCAGCCGCAAATTCGGTGACACCGCCCACCGCAATCAGCACATCCATCAAGGACATGCCCTGCCGGTAAGCCAGCGCCTGCGGCTTGGCTGCCTGGCCGATGACGCGGATCTGTTCGCTATACGGGCCGACAAACGCCGTGACGATCACCGTTACCACCGGTTGCTGGATGAATTTGGCCAGCGCCTTTTCGATATCCCTGGCCAGCTGCGTCGGCGTCTTGCCGCTGGCGGTCAGATCTTCCACCAGCGGCGTGGTGATCTTGCCATCGGGACGCACTGCCACCGACATTGACACTTCGGGATTGCGCCAGACGGTGACGCTGACGGTATCGCCGGGGCCGATCAGGTAATCGCGCGGCGAAGAAGGCGCCGCAGCTGCGGCGACCGACAACTGCGGCGCGGTGGTACAGCCGCCGACGACAAGTAGGGCCAGGCCAAATGCCGCCAGGCCCAGTATTTTAACGAGCTCACGGAAAAGCACTTTCACTTGAGTTTCCTTTTTTCCAGTATGAGAGGTGAGGCGCTCCACCGGCGCATGCCACTTGGCAATGAAATTACAACACGATGTTACCATTACCATAAGATAAAAATTTCCTTAGTAACACTAATATCACCATTTTTCTTTCAAAAAATAGTAAATTTCAGTCAAATACTCGAAGCTAACTTTCCGTATGGAAATTTATTATCCCGACAAGCAAAAAATGCCCTGAAAAGTAATAACTATTGCAAAATTACACGATTACTTAGTAGCAAAAATGTTATATTTCCGCGAGAATTTTATTTTTCAATTTGGCAACATCGTCACTGATCATCGCTCGCGCAGCATAGGCACGCATACAGGCTGACCCTTTCGCCCTTGCATACGCTGGCGCCGACCTGTCCTACACGGAGAATCTGGCAAGATGGAGGAATTGGTATCTCAGTTGCTGGCCCTGGTAAAAGGGGTCTCGAAATACCGCTGGTATGCGATGGGGATCGCCTGGCTGGTGGCGCTGGCGGGCGGCATCGTCATCTTCAAGCTGCCCGACACCTATCAGTCTTCCGCCCGGGTGTTCGTCGACACGCAAAGTGTGCTCAAACCACTGCTGTCGGGCATGACCACGATGCCCAATGTGGAACAGCAAGTCTCAATCATGAGCCGCACTCTGCTGAGCCGGCCCAATGTCGAACGGGTCATTCGCATGGTAGACCTGGATATCAAGACCGGCACGGCGAAGGACAAGGAAAAGCTGATTGACGAGCTGATTTCCCGGATCAAGATCAATGGCACGATCCAGAACGATATCTACACCATTTCCTACACGGGCGAAAAGCCCAGGCTGGCCAAGGACATCGTGCAGTCGCTGCTCACCATCTTCGTCGAAGGCAGTTTCGGCGGCAAGAAAAACGATTCCGCCAAGGCGATCCAGTTTATCGATGCGCAAATAAAAACCTATGAAGACAAGCTGGCGACAGCGGAAAATGCACTCAAGGAGTTCAAGCTGAAAAACATGGGCTTGCTGCCGCGCCAGGGTGGCGACTATGGCAGCAAGCTGTATGAAGTATCGGAAAACCTGAACCAGGCCCGGCTGGAACTGCGCGAAGCCGAGCAGGCCCGGGATGCGATCAAACGCCAGATATCGGGGGACGATGGCGGCCGCGGCGCCGCGCCGGCACCGGTCAGTGTCGTCAATCCTGAAATCGATGAACGGATCCAGTCCCTGCAGAAGAACCTCGACAACCTGCACCTGCAGTTTACCGAGCAGCATCCCGATATCGTTTCGACCAAGCGCCTGATCGCCCAGCTCGAGGCGCGCAAGCTCGAAGAGGCCAAACAGAAAAAAACCGGCGGCGACCCCGGTGCCAACTACAGTCCGATGCTGCAGCAGTTGAAAGTGTCACTCTCCGCAGCGGAAGCCAGAGCGGCCTCGATGCGCGCACGCGTCGATGAATACGCCTCGCGCGTTGCCCACTTGAAGCAAATGAGCCTGGCGGCACCGGAGATCGAAACCCAGATGGCCCAGCTCAACCGCGACTACCAGGTGAACAAGGAAAACTATGAAAAGCTGGTTGCCAGCCGCGAGGCCGCCAAGCTGTCCGATGAGTTGAGTGCGACGACGGAAATGATGACCTTCCGGGTGATCGACCCGCCGACCCTGCCCTTGCAAGCCACTGGTCCGAAGCGCGCATTGCTGTTTTCCGGCTTGCTGGCGGGCGCCCTGGTGGCGGGGATTGCGTTTGCCTTCCTGATGAGTAAAATCCGGCCGACTTTCCTGAGCCAGAACGAACTGCGCAATGAAACCGGCTTGCCGATACTGGGTACGGTATCGATGATCTGGACCAATCAGGAACAGCGGCGACGCAAGAAAAGGCTGGTGGCCTTTGGCCTGTCATTCATGGGCCTGCTTGCCTTGTACGGCGGCCTGATGTCATTCATGCTGCTGCGCGCCTAGGCAAGCGCGATGCACATCAGCCGCATCATGAATTCAATACGGAATTGGCGTCGGCAATCGCATGCGGCCGGCCAGGATGATAGAGGTTTAGCGTGAGCATAATCGAAAAAGCGATCGACAAGCTGGATCAGGGCAAGGGTGACGCGCCGCGCGCACCCATCATCGCCAGCGCCGCCGAGGCTGCGCAAAAAATCGCAGTACCCGCAGTACCGACACCCGCAGCCGCAGCCGAAGCAAGGGCAAGCACAGGCGCGACATCGAAACGGGTGGAGATCAACCTGGCCCGCCTGCACGACCTCGGCATGGTCACCCCGGATGGCGGCAGGACTGCGATCGCCGAGGAATTCCGGCTCATCAAGCGCCCGCTGATCGACAAGGCCTTCGACCGGGCGAGCGGCGTTGCGTCGAATCACGCCAACCTGATCATGGTGACCAGTTCGCTGCCCGGCGAAGGCAAGAGCTTTTGCGCGGTGAACCTGGCCATCAGCATTGCCATGGAAATGGACCATACGGTGCTGCTGGTCGATGCCGACGTCGCACGGCCCTCGGTCCCGCATTTCCTCGGCTTGAAAAATGACACCGGGCTGATGGATGTCTTGCTAGATGACAAGCTGGATCTGGCCGATGTCATGCTCAGGACCAATATCGATTCCCTGAGTTTCCTGCCTGCGGGGAAAAGCCATCGCCATGCGACCGAACTGCTGGCCAGCCAGTCGATGAGCCGCCTGCTCGACGAGATCGCCAAACGTTATCCAGACCGGATCGTGATTTTCGATTCGCCGCCGGTATTGCTGACCACCGAATCGCGCGTGCTGGCCAGCCAGATGGGACAGATCGTGATGGTGGTGGAAGCCGAGAAAACCACGCAACACGCGGTCAAGGCAGTACTGCGCCAGCTTGGCGCGTCGACCAACATCAGCCTGCTGTACAACAAGTCCAGGGGATTTTCGGGCGAAGAATATTATGGCCGCTACTATAACTAGGCTGAATGCAAGCCGGGGCCGGCTGCCTGTAACTTCGGTGGCGACGGTATCGGCGCTTGCCTCGCTGCTCTTGCTGGCGGCGCCGGGCGCCGGCGCCGCGCAGTGGACATTCACGCCCAGCGTCGGCTTGGCCGAGATCTACAGCGACAATCTGCGGCTGACGCCGCGCGGTACCGAACGCAGCGAATTCATTACCCAGGTCACGCCGGGCCTGGCGATTGCCGGCGACGGGCCACGCCTGAAGTTCAAGGCCAACTACAAAATGCAGAATTTCGCCTATGCCAGGCAGGGCGGCTTCAGCAGCAACCACCAGTTCATCGGCAATGCCGACGCTGAACTGGTCGATCAGCTTTTTTTTTGAACGGCAAGGCATCGCTCAGCCAGCAAACCATTTCGCCTTTTGACATCCAGCCAGCCAGCACGGCCAACCCGAGCAGCAACCGCACTGACATCCGGACTTACAGCCTCAGCCCCTACCTGCGCCATCGCTTCGGCAGCGCCGCCGTGGCCGAGATGCGCTACACCCATGATGCGGTCGCCAGCAGTGCCGGCGGGCTGCTCGACAGCAGCAATGACAGCATCCGGCTCAGTCTCGACAGTGGCGCCGCCTTTCGTACCGTGGGATGGGGCTGGCGCTACAGCCGCCAGGATACCGATTACGACAATGCGAATTCGCTGCGCATGGAAGAAACCGCAGCCAGCCTGCGCTACCTGCTGACGCCGCGCTTCGCCCTGACCTCGAGCGTCGGCTACGAAAAAAGCAATTACCTCTCGCTGGGCGCCAAGCCGCAAGGCAGCTTCTGGCAGGCCGGCGTATCCTGGGCGCCCACAAGCAGGACTAATCTCGAGGCCAGCGCCGGCCATCGCTATTTTGGCAAATCTTATTCCCTGCTGGCCCGGCACCGTGCCCGCAACACCGTCTGGGTCGTCAGCTATGGGGATCAGATCAGCACCACGCAATCGCAATTCCAGGTGCCGGCCAGCCTGGACACTTCGGCATTTCTCAACCAGATGCTGCAAGCGGGTATCCCCGACGACGCCTTGCGCCAGCAAGCAGTGGATAAAATCATCCAGGACAATGGCTTGCCGGCATCGCTCAATACATCGGTCAATTCATTGACCAACCGTGTCTTCCTGGAAAAGCGCTGGCAGGCATCGGTGGCGATCAATGGCGCCAGGAACACGCTGCTGCTGAGCCTGTTCGACACCAATCGCAGCGCCCAGACAGCCCGTGCGGCCGATACCGCCTTGCTGGGCGCCGCCAACCTGGCGCAGGAAGACGATACGCATCAAGCCGGCATCGACGCCTTGTGGAACTGGCACCCCACTTCCCGTACCAGCTTGAGCGCCGGCCTGGGCTATGTGCGCGCCGAGTCACTTGCCACCAGCCTGCTGACCAATACCCGCACCTACCGGCTGGCGCTGAACCGCCAATTCGCACCGAAGCTGAAGGGAACGCTGGAGTATCGCCACCTGCAGCAGGAATACAACCAGCCCGGCCGGGACGTGCGCGAGAACGCCCTCACGGCTTCCCTTTTACTGACTTTCTAGCGGCACGAGGCGATTCATGTACGAGTCTTACTACGGTCTGTCCGCCAAGCCTTTCCAGCTGAAGCCCGACCCGCACTTCTTTTATGGCAGCAAAGGCCACAAGCGCGCCATGGCCTATCTTGACTATGGCCTGTCGCAGGGCGAAGGCTTCATCGTCATCACCGGCGAAATCGGCGCCGGCAAGACCACCCTGATGCGCAACCTGTTCGCGAAGCTGGAGTCCGACAAGATCCACGCCGCCCAGATTGTCACCACCCATGTCGACTCGGACGATATCCTGCGCATGGTGGCAGCGGCATTCGGCCTGGCGTTCGAGGATGCCAGCAAATCGACCTTGCTGACCCGGCTCGAACAGTTTTTCCGGCAATGCCACGCCCAGGGCAAGCGCGCCCTGCTGGTGGTCGACGAAGCGCAGAACCTGACGCCGCGCGCAGTCGAGGAATTGCGCATGCTGTCGAATTTCCAGACCAGCGACGCTTCGCTGCTGCAAACCTTCCTGCTCGGCCAGCCGGAGTTCCGCAAGACGCTTTTGAGCGGCGACATGCAGCAACTGGTGCAAAGGGTGATCGCGACCTACCACCTGGGACCGCTGGACGCCGCCGAAACCCGGGCGTACGTCGAGCACCGCCTGCATACCGTCGGCTGGCGCGACGACCCCGCCATTGCCGAAGGGGCTTACGCCGCCATCCATGCCTATAGCGGCGGCATCCCGCGTCGCATCAATACCCTGTGCGATCGCCTGTTCCTGATGGGCTACCTGGAAGAATTGCACGCCTTTGGTGGCGACGAAGTGGCTTCAGTGATTGCCGATATCCAGCAGGAATTCGCATTGCCGGTCGATGTGGCGAAACAGCGCGAAGCGGAAAAAACCCAAGTCGACGGCGATGCGGAAAATCCTTTGCAGACGCAGGCTCTGCCAGTGCTGGAAAACATGAATGAGCGCCTGTCGAAAATGGAACGCTCGGTGGTATCCATCCTGGATGCGGTCAAGAAAATCGTCTCCACGCCACGCCCGCGCAAACTTCCGGAAGAAGAGGCATGAGCTGACATGACGACCTTGATACGCAATGCAATGACAGTGGATGTCGAGGATTATTTCCAGGTCTCGGCCTTCGCCCCGCACATTTCCCGCGACAGCTGGGACAAGCTCCCCTGCCGCGTCGAGCGCAATATCGAGCGCATCCTGGCGCTGTTCGAGCGCGAAAATGTGAAGGCGACATTTTTTGCGCTGGGCTGGATCGCCGAGCGCTACCCGGCCATGATCAGGCGCATCGTCGCCGGCGGCCATGAACTGGCCAGCCATGGCTATGGCCACCTGCGCGCATCCGACCAGAGCGAAGCCGAATTCCGCCAGGACGTCAGCAGCAGCAAGGCCCTGCTGGAGGACATCGGTGGCCAGCAGGTGCTGGGCTACCGGGCGCCGAGCTTTTCCATCGGCAGCAACAATTTGTGGGCGCTGGATGTATTGCTCGAAGCCGGTTACCGCTACAGCTCCAGCATCTACCCGATCCGCCATGACCACTACGGCATGCCGGACGCGCCACGCTTTTCCTTCTATCCGAACGGCCGCGACCGGTTGCTGGAAGTGCCGATCACCACAGTGCGCATGTTCGAGCGGAACTTCCCCGCCGGCGGCGGCGGTTATTTCCGGTTTTTTCCCTATGCGCTGTCACGCTGGTTCCTGCAGAAGGTCAATCGCGACGACAGCAGCCCCGGCATCTTCTATTTCCATCCCTGGGAACTGGATCCGGACCAGCCGCGGCAGGCTGGCATCGGCATGAAGACCCGCTTTCGCCATTACATCAACCTGCATCGCATGGAAGACCGCCTGCAAGCGCTGACCCGCGATTTCCGCTGGGACCGCATGGACAAGATTTTTCTCGAACAGAAATGAATACCGCCAACGCCGCCCGCACTCCAGTCCAGGCACCAGCCCCGGCCCCAGCCGCCGGACATGCCGACCACGCCATTCCGGACTGCATGGCGCATGCCGACCTGCAAGTGCGTTCCCTGCAGGATGCCGACGCCGCCCGCTGGGATGCTTTCGTGCAGCAATCTGCGGAAGCGACTTTCTTTCACCGCGCCGGCTGGAAAAAGGTGATCGAGCGCGCGTTCGGCCACCGCACCCATTTCCTTTACGTCGAGTCTGACGGCGAAATCCTGGGCGTATTGCCGCTGGCCGAAATCAACAGCCGGCTGTTCGGACATTCCCTCGCGGCGCTGCCGTTTTGCGTCTATGGCGGCATCGCCGCAACCGACGCGGCCAGGCGCGTGCTCGACGAAGCGGCGCAACAGCTGGCAGCACAGTTGCAAGTCGGCCATCTCGAATACCGGAACCTGCAGCCGCAACATGCCGACTGGGTCTCCAAACCGCTGTACGTCACCTTCCGCAAGGAGATTGATCCGGACGAAGAAAAGAACATGCTGGCGATTCCGCGCAAGCAGCGCGCCATGGTGCGCAAGGGAATCAAGGCCGGCCTGCAAAGCGAAATCGATGCCGACATCGAACGCTTCTTCCACGCCTACTCGACCAGCGTGCACCGGCTCGGCACGCCGGTATTCTCGAAAAAATATTTCGCCATCCTCAAGGAAGTGTTCGCCGACGATTGCGAACTGCTGGTCATCACCAACGAAGGCCGCACGGTCTGCGCCGTCATGAGCTTTTACTTCCGCGATGAGGTCCTGCCCTACTATGGCGGCGGCACAGATGAAGCGCGCGCAGTCGCCGGCAACGATTTCATGTACTGGGAACTGATGCGCCGCGCCTGCGCCCGCAGCTACCGGATTTTCGACTTCGGCCGCAGCAAGCTGGGTACCGGCTCCTTTGACTTCAAGAAGAACTGGGGTTTCGAGCCGACACCGCTGCATTACGAGTATCAGTTGCATCAATCGAAGGCGGTACCGGACACCAATCCCCTCAATCCCAAGTATCAACTGTTCATCAAGATGTGGCAGCGCATGCCGCTGGCGTGGGCCAACCGCATCGGCCCCTACATCGTCAGGAACCTGGGATAGGCCGTGGAACATCTACTCTTCCTTGCGCATCGCATCCCCTATCCGCCCAACAAGGGCGACAAGATCCGCTCCTGGCATTTGCTGCGGCATCTGGCGCAGCGCTACCACGTCCATCTCGGCAGCTTCATCGACGATGCGGATGACTGGCAGTACGCCGACACGGTCAGGAAAATCTGCGCGGATACGCACTTCGCCAAGCTTGCGCCGCGCCGCGCGCGCCTGCGCAGCCTCGGCGGCCTGTTCGCCGGCCGGCCGCTGACGCTCGACTATTATCGCAACGCCGCCTTGCAATCCTGGGTGGATGAAGCCATGCGCCGCCATCAAATCGGCAAGGTCCTGGTGTTTTCCTCGGCGATGGCGCAATTCGTCGCGCCGCCGCAAGGCGCATTACCCACATTGTCCGCCGTGCGCCGGGTGATCGATTTCGTCGACGTCGATTCCGACAAGTGGGCGCAATACGCCACCAGCAAGCGCTGGCCGATGAAGTGGATTTATCAAAGGGAGGCCCGCACGCTGCTGGCCTACGAACGCAAGGTGGCGGCCGCCTTCGATGCCGCGCTGTTCGTCTCACCGGAAGAAGCGCAACTGTTCCGCGCCCTGGCGCCCGAGAGCGCGGAAAGAACCGGCCATTTCAGCAACGGCGTGGATGCCGAGTATTTTTCTCCCTTGCACGCGTTCGACAATCCCTACGGCGTGGATGAAAAGGCCATGGTGTTTACCGGCGCCATGGATTACTGGCCCAATATCGATGCGGTGCAGTGGTTCGCCCGTGAAGTCTTGCCGGCGGTGCGCGCGCAACGGCCGGACGCGGTTTTTTATATCGTCGGCAGCCGCCCGGCGCCGCAGGTCCAGGCGCTCGCCGCCCAGGCTGGCGTGCGCGTCACCGGCACGGTGCCGGATGTGCGTCCTTACCTGGCGCATGCGCACGCGGCCGTGGCACCGCTGCGCATTGCCCGTGGCATCCAGAACAAGGTGCTGGAAGCCATGGCCATGGCCAAACCTGTGGTGGTTTCAGCGCAAGCGCTGGAAGGCATTGCCGCCCGCCCGGGCGAAGACGTGCTGCTGGCAGAAGATGCCGCAAGCTTCACCGCCGCAGTCCTGCAACAGCTGGCGCAGCCGGATGCGGCGCTGGGCATGCGTGCCCGTGAAAACGTGCTGGCGAATTACGCCTGGCCAGCCCACCTGGCCGCGGTCGATGCCCTGCTGGTCGCCAGTCCTGCCGCAATCGCGGCGCCACGCTCCCGCGCGCATGACACCCCCCATTCCCTGCAAAGAAAGGCAGCCCGGTGATTTCGCAATCTGACGCCCGCTCCCGATTCTGGATCCTCTGTGCCGTGGGGGCAACGCTGCTGGCCCCGTTCATCATCTACTTTGCCACGGCGCGTTCGATCGTCGCAATCTGGAACAGTTCGGAAACCTTCGCCCACGGCTATATCATCCTGCCGATCAGCCTGTGGCTGGTCTGGCGCGAGCGCGGCAAACTGGCGCGCCTGACGCCTGCCCCCTGGTGGCCGGCGCTGCTGCTACTGGCGGCCTGCGGCTTCGGCTGGCTGCTGGCTTACCTGGGCGATGTCCAGGTGCTCAGGCAATACGCCTTTGTGGCGATGATTCCTGCCGCCGCAGTGGCCGTGCTGGGCTGGCGGATTTCCTCGCGGCTGGCGTTTCCCCTGCTGTTTTTGCTGTTCGCCGTGCCTTTCGGCGATATCTTCATCGATCCCCTGATCAGACTGACGGCGGATTTCACCGTGGCAGCGGTCGAAGCAACCGGCATCCCGATCCTGCGTCAGGGGAACAATTTCTCCCTGCCCTCCGGCGACTGGTCGGTAGTGGAAGCCTGCAGCGGCGTGCGCTACCTGATTTCCTCGGTCACGCTCGGCTGCCTGTACGCCTACCTCACATACCGCTCGTGGCAGCGGCGGCTGCTGTTCGTGCTGGTGTCGATCGTAGTGCCGATCGTCGCCAATGGCGCGCGCGCCTTCATGATCGTCATGATCGGCCATTTCAGCGGCATGCAACTGGCCGTCGGCGTCGATCACCTGGTCTATGGCTGGCTGTTCTTCGGCCTGGTGATGTTCCTGATGTTCTGGATCGGCAGCTTCTGGCGCGAGGATGCGCCGCGCGCAAACAACCCGGCGCCCACGGATGCCTTGCTTCAAGAGACAACGCCCCCGGACGTGCCTGCGTCACCCGCTGCTTCGACGGCAGGTGGGCGCATGGCTGCCGCTGCGATTGCCGCCATCGCCGCCATGGCGCTCTGGCCCGCCTATGGCTATTACCTGGAGCACTCCGGCGCCCCCCTGGCGCAAGCCGACCTGTCCGGCTTCCGGCCAGGCTGGCAAGCCGGCGCGCGGTTCACCGACTGGAAGCCGCACTTCCAGACGCCGAACGCTGAAATCAGCCGTTTTTTCCGCAAAAATGCGCAACAGGCCGGGCTGACGCTGCTGTATTACCGCAACCAGCATGACGATTCCGAACTGATCAACTCGCAAAACCGCCTGGTGGTGGATGAAGACCCAAGCTGGCGCAGGATTTCCAGCCGCGGCCATCAGACAGCGCTGGCCGGGCAGCAGCTCGCCGTGCGCGAAACGCAACTGCAAGGCGCATCCGGCAAGCTGCTGGTGTGGCAGTGGTACTGGATCGATGGCGGTTTTCTCCTCAGCGACTACACCGGCAAACTGCTGCAGGCCAAGCTCAAGCTGCTGCGCCAGCGCGACGATGGTGCCTCGCTGATGGCCTATGCACCGCTCACCGAGGATATCGAACAGGCGCGCGCCACCCTGCGCGATTTTCTCGCCGAAAACCTGGCACCACTCGAAGCCATGCTGGCGGCCAACCGCCAGTCCTTGCCCTGAGACCGGGACACGCGATGCACGCAATCGATACCCGTCCGCTCATTGTTCACCTTGTCTATCGCCTGGATTTTGGCGGCCTGGAGACCCTGCTGGTCGAATGCGTCAACCGCCTGCCCGCCGAACGCTACCGGCATGCAGTGGTCTGCCTGACCGATTACTCGGCTTTCGCCAAAAAGATCCGTGTCCCCGACGTCGCCCTGTTCTCACTGCACAAACCGGCCGGCCTGGGCCTGTCGACGCACCTGAAGCTCTGGCGCCTGCTGCGCCGCCTGAAGCCGGCCATCCTGCATACTTATAACCTGGCGGCGATCGAGTATGCCTTTACCGCGGCCATGGCCGGCGTGCCGATCCGCATCCACGCCGAACACGGCCGCGACGCCGCCGACCCGGAAGGCAAGAATCCGAAGCACAATCTCCTGCGCAGGCTGCTGGTGCCCTTCATCGACCGCTACATTCCCGTGTCAGGCGATCTTGCGCACTGGCTGCAAACGGTAGTCGGCATACCGCCAGCGAAAGTGCAGCTGATTCATAACGGCGTCGATACCGGGCAATTCCATCCGGGGCCGGCCCGCCCGGCGGAAACACAGCAGATAGCGCCGACGCCGTTTGGCGACGACTGCTTCGTCATCGGCACGGTCGGCCGCATCCAGGATGTCAAGAACCACCTCGGCCTGGTCGATGCCTTTATCCATCTGCGGCAATTACTGCCGGATGCCTCCGGCCTGCGGCTGGCCATTGTCGGTGACGGCCCCTTGCTGCCAAAATTGCGGGCAAAAGTTAACGTCGCAGGCCTGGCTGAAGTCGTCTGGCTGCCCGGGGCGCGCACCGACATCGCCGACATCATACGTGGCTTCGACCTGTTCGTCCTGCCGTCGCTGGCCGAAGGCACGCCGGTCACCGTGCTGGAAGCCATGGCCTGCGGCCTGCCGGTGGTTGCCACGCGGGTAGGCGGCCTGCCGGAAGTGGTCGAGGAAAATATCAGCGGCTTGCTGGTGCCACCCGCCGATGCGCCCGCACTGGCGGCTGCCCTGCTTTCCTTTCATTCCAGGCCGGACCACGCCGGCGCGGCCGGTGCGGCCGGCCGCCTGCGTGTGGAGCGGCAATACAGCGTGCAGGCGATGCTGACCGCCTATGCCGGACTGTACGAGGCGCTGCTGGCCAATAAAACATCTTTCAGGGAACCCATCAGATCATGTGCGGAATAGTCGGCATCTTCGACCCTCGCGGCGAACGGCAAATCGAGCGGCAAACGCTGCATGCGATGAACGAGCGCCAGCACCATCGCGGCCCCGACGAAGGCGGCCTGCATCTCGAAACCGGGGTCGGACTCGGCCACCGGCGGCTGTCCATCATCGACCTGTCCACCGGCCAGCAGCCGCTGTTCAACGAAGACGACAGCGTGGTCATCGTATTCAACGGCGAAATCTACAACTTCCGCGAGTTGATGGCGGAGCTGGTCGGACTGGGCCATGTGTTCCGCACCCACAGCGATACCGAGGCGATCGTGCACGCCTGGGAACAATGGGGGCCGGCTTGCGTAGAGCGCCTGCGCGGCATGTTTGCCTTCGCCATCTGGGACCGCAATGCCAGGACCTTGTTCGTCGCGCGCGACCGCCTGGGCATCAAACCGCTGTATTACGCGCAGTCGGCCGATGGCAGTTTCATCTTCGGGTCCGAATTGAAAGCGCTGTTGGCGTATCCCGGCATGCCGCGCGCAATCGACCCGTGCGCCGTCGAGGATTATTTCGCCTATGGCTATGTGCCGGAACCGCGCACGATCTACCAGGGCGCATTCAAGCTGCAGCCCGGACACACGCTGACGCTGCGCGTGGGCGAGGCGATGCCGCAACCGCAGCCATACTGGGACGTGCCGTTCCGCCCGCTCGGCCCGATCAGCGAGGCCGATGCCGCCAGCGAACTGAACGAACGCCTGCGCGAAGCGGTGCAATCGCACATGGTGGCCGAAGTGCCGCTGGGCGCATTCCTGTCCGGCGGCGTCGATTCCAGCGCCATCGTCGCCGCCATGGCCAGTCTGACGAAAGAACCGGTCAACACCTGCTCGATCGCCTTCAACGACCCCGCCTACGATGAATCCGCATATGCGGCGCAAGTGGCGACGCAATACAAGACCCGCCACCACAGCGAAACGGTGGACAAGGACGATTACGCACTGCTCGACACCCTGGCAGAGCTTTACGACGAACCCTATGCCGACAGCTCGGCCATACCCACCTACCGCGTCTGCCAGCTGGCGCGCAAGCGCGTCACGGTGGCACTGTCGGGCGATGGTGGCGACGAGAATTTTGCCGGCTACCGGCGCCACCGACTGGCAATGGCGGAGCAGCGGGTGCGCTCGACCATGCCGCTGGCGTTGCGCAAGCCGCTGTTCGGCGTGCTCGGAAAAATCTATCCCAAGGCAGACCGGGTGCCACGCTTCCTGCGTGCCAAGACCACCTTCGAAGCGCTCAGCCGCGATCTGGTGGACGGCTATTTTCATGGCGTCTCGGTGATGCCGGATCGACTGCGCGCGCGCCTGTTCAGCCCGGCATTTCGCCGTACGCTGCAAGGATATGACGCGATTGAAGTGATGCGCGGCCACGCCGGCGTCGCACCCACCGATGATCCGCTGTCGCTGATCCAGTACCTCGACATGAAAACCTGGCTGCCCGGCGACATCCTGACCAAGGTGGACCGCGCCAGCATGGCGCACGCACTGGAAGTGCGAGTGCCCCTGCTCGACCACCAGCTGGTCGAATGGATCTCCGGCCTGCCCTCCTCGCTCAAGCTGCGCGGCCAGGAAGGCAAGTACATTTTCAAGAAGGCGCTGGAGCCGCAGCTGTCGCAAGACATCCTGTACCGCGACAAGATGGGCTTTTCCATTCCGCTGGCCAGCTGGTTCCGCGGGCCGCTGCGGCAGCGCGTGCGCGAGGCCCTGCTGGGTCCGGCAATGGCCGACAGCGGCATCTTCGACATGGGATTCGTTACCGAGATGGTCGAGCAGCACCAGTCAGGGCGGCGCGATTACAGCGCGCCGATCTGGATGCTGCTGATGTTCGAAGCCTTCCTGCGCAAGGAAACGGCCTAATTCGCCCAGGTTCGGTACCAGGCGCCGAAGCGCTCCAACCCCTGTTCCAGCGGCGTGGCCGGCGCGAAGCCGACGTGCGCGCGCAAGGCGGCGGTGTCGGCATAGGTGGCCGGCACGTCGCCGGGCTGCATCGGCTGAAAATCGATCCGCGCCTCGACCCCCAGCACCTTTTCCAGGGTCCGGATGAATTCGAGCACGCGCACCGGCTGGTGGTTGCCGATATTGAAGACCGCGTGCGGCGCCGCGCCATTCTCTGCCACGGTCGGCTTGAACAGCAGCCGCACCACGCCCTCGACGATGTCGTCGATGTAGGTGAAGTCGCGCCGCAGCTCACCGCCGGCGAACACCGGAATCATCTCGCCCTTGAGCATCTTTTGCGTAAAGCTGAAATACGCCATGTCCGGCCGGCCCCAGGGGCCATACACGGTAAAGAAGCGCAAGCCGGTAGCCGGAAAACGGTACAGGTGGCTGTAGGAATACGCCATCAGCTCGTTGGATTTCTTGGTCGCCGCATACAGCGAGACCGGCTCGTCGGTACGGTCGCTCTCGCTGAAGGGCACCTTGGCATTGGCGCCATACACACTGCTGCTGCTGGCATACAGCAGATGCTCGACCTGGTGCTGGCGGCAAGCCTCCAGCATGTTGGCGAATCCCACCAGGTTCGACTGGATATAGGCCGCCGGATTCTGCAGCGAATAACGCACGCCGGCCTGCGCCGCCAGGTGCACCACCAGCGCCGGCCGGTGCTGTGCGAACAGCTGCTCGACCTGCGCCGCGTCAGCCAGTTCGAGCGGCAGGCAAGGCACGCCCCGTGGCGCCAGCAACGCTGCCACCCGGTCGCGCTTGAGCTGCGGCGTGTAGTAGTCATTGAAATTGTCGCAACCGATGACCTGGTACCCCATGTCGGCCAGGCGGGCGGCGACGAAGGCGCCGATGAATCCGGCGGCGCCGGTCACCAGGATGGACTTGCCTGCGCTGCTCACTGGTTCGTCCAGGGATTGCGGCGGCCGATACCGTAATAGCGCAAGCCGGCGGCGCGCACGATTTCGGGGTCGTACTGGTTGCGGCCGTCGAAAATCGCCTTGCTGCGCAACGTACTGGCCAACAGGCCGAAATCCGGCGCACGGAACTCCTTCCACTCGGTCACCAGCACCAGGACGTCGGCATCCTCGATCGCTTCGGACGAGGATGCCACCAACGCCAGTTGCCCCGAGCGCAGGCATTCCGCTCTGGTCGCCTGCAAAATCCGTCCTGCCTCCTCGCGCGCCACCGGGTCGTAAGCGCGGATGCGGCAGCCTGCCTGCAGCAACTGGTGGATCAGCACCAGGCTGGGCGCCTCGCGCATATCATCAGTATTGGGTTTGAAGGACAAGCCCCACAAGGCGATGGTCTTGCCATACAGTTCGTCGCGGCCGCCGAAGTGGCGCGCGATCTTTTCGAACAGGACGCCCTTTTGCGCCTCGTTGACGGTTTCGATGGCTTTCAGGAGATGCAGCGTACGACCATGGTCGACCGAAGTTTTCAGCAAGGCCTTGACATCCTTGGGAAAGCACGAGCCTCCGAAGCCCATGCCGGAATACAGGAAATGCGGGCCGATGCGCGGGTCGGAGCCGATCCCCATGCGTACCGCCTCGATATCCGCATCCAGCGCCTCGGCCAGGTTGGACAATTCATTCATGAAGCTGATGCGGGTCGCCAGCATGGCATTGGCGGCATACTTGGTCAATTCCGCACTGCGCACATCCATTTCGATCATCTTGTCGTGGTTGCGGCTGAATGGCGCGTACAGTTGCCGCATCACCTTGGTCGCCTGCTCGTCGTTGCTGCCGATGATGATGCGGTCCGGCCGCATGAAATCCTCGATCGCCGCGCCTTCCTTCAGGAATTCAGGATTGCTGACCACCGCGAAGTCGATGCGCGCAGCGCGGCGATCGAGTTCCTGGCGGATCGCCTGGCTGACCGCATCGGCGGTGCCAACCGGGACCGTGGATTTATCCACCACCACGACCGGCCGGCTCAGGCGCTGGCCGATGCTGCGCGCCGCTGACAGGATATGCGTGAGGTCGGCGCTGCCATCCTCGTCAGGCGGCGTGCCAACCGCAAGGAAAATCACCTCGGCATGCTCTACCGCTTCATCGTAGCTGGTGGTGAAAGCGATCCGCCCGGCGGCGAAATTACGTGTAACCAGCGTATCCAGGCCGGGCTCGTGAATCGGAATGCTACCGGCCTTGAGCATCTCGACCTTGCGGGCATCGACGTCCAGGCACAGGACATTGTTACCAAAATCCGCGAAGCACGCGCCCGACACCAGGCCGACATAGCCCGTTCCGATGATGGTGATTTTCATGAATTTATTTAGCTAAATGTTAAAAAATTTTAAATCAAAATTTGTTGCAGAAACAAGCTTGCCGACATTTTATTGAAAAGAATATACTTAATAAATTACTAGTAGTAAATGTTTAATATTAGAATATTGCAAATGTTTTACTTGTCTTGATTTTAACTGGCAATTTGAGAATTGCCGGACCTTGGGCCCGGATGAAACTGCTTACCTTCAGCACCTTGTTTCCCAACGCGGAAAAACCCAACCACGGGATATTCGTGGAGACACGCCTGCGCTATCTGCTGGCAAGCGGCAAGGTGCAATCCCGGGTGGTCGCACCGGTACCCTGGTTTCCCTCCGCGCACCCTCGCTTCGGTCGATACGCTGGCTATGCCAAAGTGCCGGCCGTGGAAAGCCGCGCCGGCATCGAAGTGCAACACCCGCGTTATGTCCTGCCACCCAAAGTTGGCATGACCCTGGCGCCGTTCCTGCTCGCGCAATCGGTCAAACCAACTGTGCGCCGCATCATCGACGCGGGTTACGATTTTGACCTGATTGACGCCCACTATTTCTATCCGGATGGCGTCGCCGCCGTCATGCTGGGACGCCATTTCAACAAACCGGTGGTCATTACCGCACGCGGTACCGACATCAACCTGATTCCGCAGTACCCCTTGCCGCGCACGCAGATCCTCTGGGCTGGCCGCCGGGCGCAAGGCATGATTACCGTCTGCAATGCGCTGAAAGAAGAAATAGTTGGGCTCGGCATCGACGCCGATCGCATTACGCCCCTGCGCAATGGCGTTGATCTGCAGCGCTTCCAGCCAGTGGACCGCGCCACGGTGCGCGCTGCTCTCGGCATGACCGGTTTCACCTTGCTGTCGGTCGGCTTGCTCGAACCGCGCAAGGCGCATGACTTGATCATCGCGGCCCTGCCGGCGCTACCCGATACGCGGTTGATGATTGCCGGCAGCGGACCGGAACGCGCCAGGCTCGAAGCGCTGGCGCAGCAATTGAATGTGTCCGGGCGCGTGAGATTCCTGGGCGCACTGCCGCAAACCGAACTGCGCAATTATTACGGCGCCGCGGATGCCATGGTGCTGGCCTCCAGCCGCGAAGGCTGGGCCAATGTGCTGCTTGAATCCATGGCCTGCGGCACGCCCGTAGTCGCCAGCAATGTCTGGGGCACGCCGGAAGTCGTCGCCGCGCCGGCAGCCGGCATCCTGATGGCCGAGCGCACACCCCAGGGCGTCGCCGACGCAGTGCGCAAGCTGCGCGAAAATTACCCCGCCCACGAAGCCACGCGAAGCTACGCGGAAAAATTCAGCTGGGACGACACCACCGCGGGACAAATCGCCCTGTTCGACAAGATACTGGGGGAGTTCCGCCCGTGAAAATTCTCTACCATCACCGCACCCGCTCCAAGGATGGTCAGTACGTCCATATCGAGGAAATGATCGATGCCCTGCGCGAGCAGGGACATGAGGTCATCATCGTGGCACCGCCCAGTGCGGAGAGCGAGGCTTTCGGTTCCGATGCCGGGCTGGTCGCCTGGCTCAAGCGCCATCTGCCGAAATGGTTTTATGAACTGATGGAGCTGGCGTATTCGCTGGTGGCATACCGACGCCTGGACAAGGCCGTCAAGCTGCATCGACCGGATTGCCTGTACGAGCGTTACAACCTGTTCCTGCCTGCGGGGATCTGGCTCAAGCGCAGATACAAATTGCCCATGCTATTGGAAATCAATGCGCCGATCTTCGAGGAGCGGGCGCGTTACGATGGCTTGTCACTGAAGCGCCTGGCGCGCTGGTCGCAAGCTTACGCATGGCGCAACGCAGACTACGTGTTGCCGGTGACGCAGGTGCTGGCGGATATCGTCGCCGCCTACGGGGTCGCGCGCGAGCGCATCGTGGTGGTCCCGAATGGCATCAATGAAAAACGCTTTGCGCAGGCGCCGGACACCGAGGCCGCGAAAGCCGCACTGGGGCTGCAGGGCAAGCTGGTGCTGGGATTCACCGGCTTCGTGCGCGACTGGCACGGGCTGGACAAGGTGATCGACCTGATCGCAGCAGATCCGGCGGAATCGAGCCGGCACTTGCTGGTGGTGGGCGACGGGCCGGTGCGCGCGGCGCTTGAAGAGCAGGCGCGCGCACTGAACATCAGCCATCGGGTCAGCTTTACCGGCATTGTCGGGCGCGATGATGTGGCGCGTTATGTCGCGGCGTTCGATATCGCGCTGCAACCGGCGGTGGTCGCGTATGCTTCGCCACTGAAGCTGTTCGAGTATCTGGCGCTGGGCAAAGCTATCGTGGGGCCGGCGCAGCCGAATCTCATGGAGATACTTAAAGATAACCACAATGCGATTTTGTTTGACCCCGCACACGCTAGCGGGCTTGCCGAAGCAATCAGCAGGCTCTGCAGGAGTAACACGCTGCGCGCCCAGCTTGCAGAAAATGCACGCCAAACAATTTCTGATCAGGAGCTAACCTGGAATGGCAATGCAATACGTGTGGAAAAAATGTTTGAACGCCTAATAATCCGTGCGTGATCTCCTGATCTTTGCGATCGTTTTTGGATCGTTGCCCTACATTCTAAAACGCCCGGCTATCGGCGTGCTGATGTTCACGTGGATCAGCCTGATGAATCCGCATAGGCTTACTTATGGCGCAGCCTATGCGTTCCCTTTTGCAGCAGTATTGGGGGCTGTAACACTGTTAAGCCTTTTGTTCACAAGAGAGCCAAAGCGATTTCCAGTGACTCCGGTAACGCTTACATTAATTGTGTTCCTGGCATGGATGACGTTTACAAGTTTTTTTGCATTAGAACCCGGATTGGTATGGAAAGAATGGGATCGGGTGATGAAGAGTCTTTTCATCATTTTGATTGCCATGCTTGTGCTCAACACGGAAAAGGACATCAAGGCATTTGTCTGGGTAGTCGGACTTTCACTGGGAATCTATGGCCTAAAGGGGGGGATTTTCACACTGGCTTCCGGCGGTAGCCACAAGGTATGGGGGCCGGAAGGAAGCTATATTTACGAAAACAACTCACTTGCACTGGCTTTCATTGCTACGCTACCCATCATCTGGTACATGCGGGTACATGCTGACAAAAAATGGCTGCGCATCGGTTTGACGGGTATGGTCATCTGTACCGTAATAGCGGCGGTAGGTTCATACTCCCGCGGGGCACTGCTCGGAGGGGGAGTCATGCTGTTTTTTTTGTGGTTGAAGAGTCCCAAAAAAATACTCACCGGCTCTGCACTCATTTTCATAGTACTGCTTGTATATGCGGTGATGCCGGAGCAATGGTTTGCCAGAATGCAAACCATTGATAATTTCCAGGAGGATGCCTCGGCCATGGGGCGTTTTAATGCCTGGTATTTTGCAATCAATGTTGCCACAAATCATTTTTTGGGTGGCGGCTTTAATGTGTTTTCACCGAGAATGTTTCTTGCCTATGCGCCCAATCCTCTCGATTATCATGTGGCGCATAGCATCTATTTCCAGGTTTTGGGAGACCATGGATTCATTGGTCTGACAATGTATCTCCTGTTAATGTATTTTTCCTGGCGAACCGGTACCCGGATCATCAAGTTTTGCAAAGAAAAAGAAGAACTCAAGTGGGCCAGCGATCTTGCAAAAATGGTTCAAGTAAGCATTATCGGATTTGCAGTAGGAGGGGCGTTCCTATCCTTGGCGTATTTCGATTTGTACTACGATATTATTTTAATATTAGTCTTATTAGAAAAAGTGCTGATCTTGAATTCCAATCGCGATGGACATGTCCCGCAGCAGAAAACCAGAACACCGGCACCCAACAAAATCAATAAATTCCAGAACGATTTGACTCATTAATCTCCCATGAATTCGACGATCGTTAGCGGACTCTTTTCCTTGCTTTCACCTGGTGGACCGAGAGGACGACTTACAGTACTCCTCTTCCACAAGGTGCCAGAAGTGGCCGATCCATTGGCGCCGACTGAACTTTGTCTTGATCGATTTGAACATATTCTCGAATTCATAGCAGCAACGTCAAATGTGCTGCCATTGGGCGAAGCCACTGACGCGCTTGCGCGGGATAGTCTTCCCAATCGTGCGGTGGCACTTACATTCGATGATGGTTATGCCGAATGGATAGAAACCGTCGGACCAGCTTTACGCAAACGTAATTTACCCGCCACTTTCTTTGTCACGACTGAGCAACTCTCGGGACCGGCCCTATGGCATGAGCGAATTCTCGCTGCTGTTCGCGCTCTACCTGATCACGGCATTTCCCTACCCTATGGATTCGGGAGTTATGGAGATCTTAGCGCCCCGCAGAGTCGGATTCGTCTGGTGGCGGAATTGCAGGAGCGGCTGAAATATGCGCCGCTGAAAGAACGATTGACCGCCATTGAATTGCTGGAGACACAAGCAAGGACTGCAATCATCTTGCCAAGGCCATTTGATGCCGCCTCTGTCCGTGAATTACATAGTCAAGGCTTTGAAGTCGGCGCACATACCATAAGACATCCAATTCTGAATGAGTGTACGGATGAGCAAGCCAAGGCTGAAATCGGCGGCTGCAAAGAAGAACTTGAAGCAATTATCGGTGACACAGTCAATTTATTTGCATATCCGAACGGCCGTCCTTTAAAAGATTACAGCGCCAAACACGTCGGGATGGTGAAATCCTGCGGCTACAAAGCTGCTGTAGCCACAAGCGGCGGCACTGCGACCAGTTCTTCGGATATTTATCAGTTAGCGCGATTTTCTCCCTGGGATATTAACGACACCCATATTGCTTACCAGCTTGCACGCAATTTCTTTACCCGAGAGAAGCACGTACCGCTGATTCCGGCCGCAAATGGCGTAGACCAAGGCGAAGTGAAATGCCTGCTGGTGGCAAGCACCTTCCCTCCCATTCACGGGGGGTCCGCAGTTGTATATGAAAACCTGTGTGAAAAATTACCCCTTGAAAGCATCAGAGTTCTCACGGCAAAAAGAAATTATTTGAATAATCAAGAGATCGAAGGCTGGCAACAACATGACAGTACGGCTGCATTTCCAGTTGACCGTATAAGTTTGCTCCGCCCATTGATGGCCCCTCCCCCGGCCAACACCTTAGTATCGTTGTACCGTCTGGTATTTCAAGACTTGCCACTGTATGCCCGCATGCTCATGACCGCTGCACTCCTAGTTTATCGACATCGAATCAATGTCGTCTGTATCGGAGAACTCGTCACAGGCAGTTGGCTTGGCATCGCATTAAAAAAAATATTCGGTTGCAAACTGGTTATTTACGTTCATGGCGAGGAGATCACCACGGCCACAGGGGGACGACTGCACGGCAATAAACGACGGCATTATTTGGCGGCTGCCGATAAAGTGGTCGCTGTCAGCTCCTTCACTTGCGATGCACTCACCCAATCCATGGGATTGAATCCCGCTGCAATCACACTGATTCAAAATGGTGTGGATACCGACCGCTTCACTCCTGGAATAAAAGATTACGGCCTGCTCGCCAAGCACCAGCTTTATGAAAAAAAAATCGTACTCACTGTTGGGCGCCTGGTCCTACGAAAAGGTATTGATATGGCTATCAAGTCCATGGCAAGGGTTGTAACCGAAATGCCTCACATTCATTACCTGATAGTTGGCGATGGCGAATGCCGTTCCGAGTTTGAAAGTCTCATTTACAAGGAAGGCTTATCAGACCATGTCACTCTCGTAGGAAAAGTATCTGACGAAGAACTTGTCCAGTATTTTCGTACGTGCGATGTATTTCTCATGCCAAATCGAACCATGCCTGACGGCGACACAGAAGGATTCGGACTGGTATTTCGTGAAGCCAACGCGTGCGGAAAACCGGTAATTGGGGGACGCGCAGGCGGCGCAGTAGAAGCTGTTGTCGACGGAAAGACTGGTTTTTTGGTGGATGGCACAAACCCAGAAACCATCGCCACAACAATAATTGAATTGCTCCGAACCCCTCAACTTGCAGAAAACATGGGCAGAAACGGGCTTCAACTTGCATTGGAAAACAATACAAAATCCGTTGCCAACCTATTCCTAAAGACTTGCGAAAGACTCCTGCGAGAAAACCCGAACCGACTGATGTGAAGCATGAAAAAAAGTCCAACGAATTTTCAGAGGCAAGTTAATGATCCTTTTTTATGAGTTGGCTCAAATGGGGGCATCGCACGCACCATTTACCAGAGCGATGTTGCAGACAGCAGCGCACGCCTTTCCCAGTCGGGAATTGGTAATTTATGCGCATGAGTCACACCTTGAAAAAGCGCTACCCGAACCTGACCCGTTATTAGATGGCCGTCTGCAAAAAATAACCGACATCCCCCCCCCTGCACCACGACGAAATTTTTTTTGGCGTACGGTGACGACCCTCCTTTTTCTTCGTAAAACCTATGGCAAATGGAGCGGGTTCGCGCCACAAGTCCAGGTGGTATTTCTTACCGGCGAGCCTCATCACATATGGGCCGCCAAACTGTTCAGGCATTTCAATCCAGGCTTCCGGTGCCATCTTGTTCTGCACGGCGACGTTAATAACGTGCGATTTCCGCGTAGTCGCAATCCCTTTCGGCGAATTTCCGACTACTTTAGTAGCCTCGCCTACGCAAATCATCCAAATGTTAGATTTATCGCCCTTGAATCGCACATTCGCACCAATTTAGCGGCATTGATTCCATCCGTCGGCCGCATGATAGACATTATTCACCACCCCTGCATGAATACCGAAATAGACTGGCAAATTTCCAGTCCAACACGGGAGCACCTTCGGTTTGGACTCTTAGGAATTGCTGGCCGCTCCAAGGGACTTGATGTATTTGCCCGCCTGGCGCTCCGGGTTGAAAAACAAGCCGCGATCGCTGCCGATTTCCGCCTCGTCGGAAAGCTGCAGGCCAATTGCCAGAATGTCGATCTCAGTGGCATCAGCGGACCACGACCGTTTTCTAAAGACTGGCTATCTCATGAATTATTCGAACAGGAACTGGCCAACATACAATACGTTGTCCTGCCGTATAACATGGATTATTACGGGTTGTCCGCGAGTGGTGTCTTACTCGATGTCCTGCGTTGGCGCAAACCGATTGTCTCGTTCGACACGCCGGTGATCAGAGAATTGACCAATCGCTTCGGCGACATCGGCTATATTTGTGGCGATGAAAATGAGATGCTTGCAACGGTAAATAGTCTCCTGTCCACGTTCGATCAGGAACGCTATTTGTCCCAGCAATGCAATCTCGACAGGGCCTATCGCAGTCGCCTGCCTGAGGCGACGGCCATTGAGTATGCACAAACCCAGAATGCTTTCGGGCGCACCACCATGGAAGTGCTATAACCATGCGTAGAAATCTCGTTATCTCTTTCATGCAAAAGCATGTGCAAATGCTGATTGGGATAGCATCGGTCATTACCCTATCCCGATTAATTTCGCCCGAGGAAACCGGGGTTTTTTCGGTTGGCGTTGCAATTACTGCGATCACTCATGCGCTCAGAGATTTTGGCGTGGGAAACTTTTTGGTCAAAGAGGCGGAAATGACGTCGGAAAAAGCCAATACTGCTTTTACGGTATCGCTGCTAATCGCTGTTTCATTGAGCGTCATCCTGTTAGTGATTTCCGGGCCATTGGGTTCCTACTATGCCAATCCCGAGATTACGACAATTATCTACATAACAACCTTGGGACTGCTCATTTCGCCGTTTTCGACAGTAAGCTTGGCTCTCATGCTACGTGATCAACGCTTCATTGACATGTTTAAAGTCAGCGTGGCGGGCTCAGTTGCCAATGCCGTTGTTGCCATTTTTTTAGCCTGGATTGGAATGGGCGCCAAAGCACTGGCTTTGGGAGCATTAGTAAGTTCCATTGCGATTGTTTTGGTCGCCAACCTGCTCTGGCGCGATTTAGGGATCTATCGTCTCTCTCTGGTATGCTGGCGCAGGATTACGCAATTTGGGTTGCATATGACCGCCTTTGGCGTAGCTGAACAGCTTGGCCAGCGGGCCAGCGACCTCATAGTCGGCAAAGTATTGGGCTTCAGTTCTGTCGGCCTTCTAAGTCGCTCAGGGACATTGACTAGCATGGTCCAGGAATCCGTCTTATCTTCGGCTATGCCAGTGGTTTTAACGTCGATGGCCGGGGACCAGCGCAAGAGTGGTGATGTCTCCCAACTTTTGTTGCGATCGATCGAATATTTCAGCGTTATCACTTGGCCGCTGTTCGCAGTGCTATCCATTTTTGCTCATGATGCCGTACTGGTTCTATTCGGACAGAAGTGGCTTGAAGCCGCACCTTACACCAGCATGCTTTGCTACGGAGCCTGCTTCGCGGCACTATCCTCACTTGTCGGGACAACTTGCAATGCCACCGGTCGTGTCGATTTATTGTCGCGCTACGGAATCATCGCCCAGGGAATCAGGGTTGCCATGGTAGCAGCGGGCGCCATGACAGGTAGCTTGCAGACTGTGGTTCTTTTTTTGGTGGCCACAGAAGCCATTCAGTGTGCGCTTGCATATTTTTTTGTTCGCCGCACCACCTCCATCACAATTGGACAAGTAATTCAGAGAAGCTGGAAAAGCCTTGCCGTTACCGGGATCGTCGTGTCCGCCATGATCCCCATTGACGTGCTCGTCAACTACCATGCCATCATCCGACTGGCGATTGTCGCGGTGACAGCCACCATGACGTGGATAGCTGCAATTTTCCTGGTTCGCCATCCAATATCGACTGAATTTATTTTGATGACGACAATGCTCACGGGGCGTTTTCGAACACTGATGTTTTCTAGAAAAATTTAGTCGGTGACAATTTTGATTACATGAAAATTCTCGACGAACAAAAAACTTCAATGTCAGCCATTAGCATTCCTGCTGCATTTGTATTGTCAAGAACACGCTTAATTAAATTGAACTGAAATCCATGACTAAAACTCATTCAGTCGTTGTCAGCATTCTCAATTGGAACACATCGGAAAGCACGATCAATTGTGTTAATTCCGTTTTGAAAATGCAAGCAACCGAATCGCTAAAAATTCATGTAATAGTGATCGACAATGGTTCAGCCAGTGAAAACTGGGAAGCCTTAAGGCAGGGGATCAATCATGAAGTGGTTTCCATAATTCGAAAAAAAGACAATCTTGGATTCGCGGGGGGACATAACGTTGCAATTCAGATGGCCATTGCAGAAAATGCGGATTTTATCTGGCTGGTAAACAGCGATGCAATCGTTACGCCTGAAACGCTGGGGCATTTGGTTTCCATCATGGAATCGGATCCAACATGCGGAGCCGTGTCGCCAGTAATTGTCGCACTGCATGATGAAAAAATTCTCGATTTTTGCGGCGCCCAACATGACTGGGGAAATCTCGATTCGATCAGACCAAGGACGATCGATGAGGCACTTCATCGCGAAGCCAATCATTTAACGGACATGTGGGTCGCCGGCACCGTCGTCCTGTTCCGGATTGCCGCCCTTAAGTCCACAGGATTCCTTGATGAAGGTCTGTTTGCCTATTTTGAAGACGATGATATCGGCGCGCGGCTTTCATGCGCTTCTTGGACGAGTCGAATGGCCACGCAGGCCATTGTGAGGCACGCCCAGCCGCATATCAAGGAACGTCCCGCTTATTATTTTTACTTAACATCGCGAAATTCATTTCGATTTTGGCTTAAGCACACGCCAAAGCCTTATCGCCGCTTCATTCGACTTCGTTTATTGGATAGAGCATTATTTACTGCCAACAGGCTTTACCGCAGGGGCTCGAATGCAAAAGCCGAAGCCTGCCTGCTCGGGGCACTGGATGGATTCCTTGGGCGTTACGGGGTACCTGACCTGAATCGTCGACCGCCAGTATTCATGCAATTGCTCAGGAAAGCTGTGTTACTGAAGCAGTTTAGGCTACTGCGAAAAATCGAACCCTCTCAAGCTCAATGAACGGGATGCGTTCATGTTGCTAAACACCTAGCTCAAGATTGCTGTGAAGCTGCTCGACTAAAAAATTTCGGTACAAGTACTAGAGTGGCCTGTTCCAAATGCTTTTTCACACCGTACGCTTTATCCAATGGTAATCCCCCCATTTTTAAGCGAGACGGATTCAACCGGGAGGATTACCGATGCAATACGCAATTATTTTTGCGTGACTCGCCAGGCCGTTTCTTTTAGCAAGGAAGGAAGCGCCATAATCATTCTCTTGAGCAATACCCTCAAATCCCTTGGAATCTCCCGCAATAGTGAAAATATTTCACTGGCAGTTGTGAATTCCCCTTGTGCATATGCATCGTTAAACGCGCCTATACGTCGTTTTTCTATGCTTTGCAAAATGATATCTTGATAGACCGATGCGCGCGGATGATTTTTCAACGCATATTCAAATATCAATGCTTCGCCCACAGATTGCCTCATTGAGTTTCTGGAATCATTCCCCGCATGTTTTCTCACGCGGCCAAGCGGTTGCAACAACACACCAAGCCTTCCTAAGCTTACAGCCCGTAATAGAAATTCCAAATCCTCTGAACCAACACTTTTAAACTTGCTGTCATATCCCCCAATTTCCTGATAAAAGGCTTTCTTCATCGTGCTGCCGGTAGGGAATAATGGCTGATACGTCATCAGGCGCACATATAAATCCGGGATTTCAGTAATCAAATTTCCATTTGATTCTGCACCATCGAAAAACCAATCCGGTGCCAAACTGAATTTATCTGGATAATTCGAATGCTCATCAAACGGAATAAAATTGCAATAGAGTATGTCGCAGTCCGGCGAAGTTTCTAAGCAGGATTGCAGTATTTCGACAAATCTTGGATCCAGCAGGTCGTCCGAATCACACAATGTAATGTATTTGCTGTTTGCTGCCGCAACCCCTTCGTTACGGGCGGCTTGCACCCCTTGGTTGGGTGTTTGAATGATTTGGATTCGATCAATGTATTTTTGCAAGACGTCGAGTGTATGATCAGTCGATCCGTCGTTAACAACAATTATTTCGGCAAATGGCCTAGTTTGCTTGAGTGCGCTCTCAATGGTTTCGCAGATCAGGTCGGCTCTATTATAGGCAGGAATAATGAGGCTCAACGTCGCTGCTTGGCTCTGTAATGCGTCAGGCATTTGCTTTTCCAGTTTTAATAAATTGGCTGATTCGAAGTGCCAGTCTTTGAGGGAAAATACGTTTCAATAGCGACGGGATCTCGTCTACAAGAGGATGCTTAAAATATAGAATACCGATCAGCCAAGTGCTCCCCATACTTATGCCAATCAATGGCAATACCAGAATTTCTGGCCACTCAGAGGGCAATAGAATTTTCAACATGAAAGCTATCATGAAACAAAAAACGCTGACTTTAACGCTTGGAATATGCGCGGCAGCTGACATGCGAATGCTGTAGCCCAAATATCTGGCCATGAGCAGCGCCGCAACGGGGGTCGTGAGCAAATCGGCGATGCACAGCGCCAATGCCAAAGTTAATATATCTTTGGCGCCCATCATGTAAATGAGAATGAGCCTGGCAATTATTCCAATACTGGTGGAGATTGCAAAAAGATACGGCTTTCCTATGGCAGTCAATGCGGGCTGGCACAAAATGTACCCAATACGCGCGGCACTGGCACTACAGATAAATACCACTAGCGGAGCGGCTTCAATCCAGCTTTTCCCGTAAAGCAGCCCAATAATCTCCTCAGCAAACACCGCAATCAGTATGTACGCTGGCCAGGCGAGTCCGGTTAGATAACTGGTTGACTTGGCCAGCATTGCGCCAAGCGGAGCCAGCGCATGATAATTTCTTGCAATATAGGGCAGTGCATTGTATGTGACAGTGGGGCCGGCGATCTGCAAAAAAATGCCGACTAAACCATTGGCGCGACTATATAAGCCTGCACTATGCGGGCCATTTAGCTTGCCCAGCACTAGATCGGGGATGGAAATATAGATGTCTTCGAACAAGCTGCCAATGATAGAGCCACCACCAAATTTTATGGGATTGCGCCATCCTCGAAAAGATGGCATTAGGCTGATTCCATTGGGACGTAATGGGATATAGGTCAGAATTGAGACAGCGATGTTCGCCACATTTGCCCAAGCCAAGGCCATATAGCTGAATCCCAAGGATGCCAATGCAATGCATGTAATTGCATAGGCAATCGTGCTTAGGAGATTGACGATGGCCTGCTTCCCGGCCTGATGCTCCCTCGACAGTAACGCATAAAACAGGGAAGCAAAGGGTAACAATGTGAAACTGATACTCATTACGCGCATTACTGCGCCAATCCCTGGTTGTCCGAAATACGCGGCAACATAATCGCTTGCAAAATATATGAAAGCCGCGATGATCCATGAAGTCGTGATGAGCAAGCCAATGGCGGACCGAATTTTTTGGTGCGTCAGATCCTTTTCTTGCTGCAAATAGCTGGTCACCCCGAAATCCCGGAAGGTGTGGGAAATGCCAATAAATACCGCGGTGATGGAAAAAATTCCGACTTCTGCAGGCGTAAGCAATCGTGAAAGTACAAGAGTTACGCCAAACTGCATCGCCATTGCAGAATTGGACGAAAAAAACGTAATGAATAAGGAACGCCGCAATCGAATCATTGCTTGGTATTGAGTTGACTACTTTGTTTCAAAGCAAAATTGTCGCACTAGTTTTATGGGACCAATTGACACGATAAAAAAAGACGTTGTCGTCTTGCACAACTTTAATTCTTCGACTTGCTTATATTTTCGAGAAGAATAGCTCGACGATGTACAGGCCCAAAAGGTTTCATGAATTAAAAAATCCCCGTCGTGCCGAGACGGGAATTAATTTGATAGCTATATTCCGCGCACCCACAGTCAAAGATTCGTCAGGCAATTCCCATTCATCGTACGAACCCTCCTGGAGAATCCTGAACAACTTGCGACTTATTACAGCAACAATGAATTACACCTGACCAAATCTTTCCATTTGAAAGAAAATATTTTTGTGCACCCTATCTTGGAACAATGGCGAATTGCGGGTCTGTTGAGTAATCCGGTTTCATTTGTCGCTGATTAAAAATACTCCAGGCAGTTGCTGCATTCGCGATACCAGAATCCTTGGCATATGCAAGAGCCGGTTGCATATTGGCGGGGAAGCCCATTGAAGACTGTGGATATCCAACCATCGCTCCGGCAATCATGGGTGTGCCCGGGTCCTCCAACTGAATTTGTTGCGCCATCGCGGCACTACCACATGCTGTCGCCCGCAAGGCAGCAGAGAGCGTCGCCTGATAGACTTGTGCGTAGGTAGTGAAAAACGGACTCGTGTTGGTAGGCCGCATATTGAATGTATAGACAGATCCCATCACCCAGCAGAATCCTGCGTCAGCCATGCGCCCAACAGGGAATTTGGCTTTCCATGCCAACAGTGCAGGTGCTCCGGAAAAATTACGTTCCGCTGCATGTCCGATAACGGAAGTAAAAAAATCATCCTGCCATGGCGCGATTCCTGTTTCGTTATTGTATGAAAATGCATAGCCATTGGTCAAAGCACCAAATACATTTGCACTTGCATTCGTCGTATAGGTTGTATTGAACCATGCGAGATTGGCAGCCAATATGGCATTGAATTGTGCTTTCATTGGGTCGCTATCCGGAAGGACATAGGCAGCGTCTACAACATTCCGTAAGGTCCAAGCCTGCCCTCGAACCTGGTCCGATGCTACCAGGCCTTGCTCTAATTGCCGATACACCGGATGACCGCCCCCTACACTCCACATGGTATAGAACAGCAGTTCTTCGAGGTAATAGTGCTCCCCCGTTAGTAAGTAAGGCAAATAATTAAATGCCGGTTGATGCGCTGTATCCGCCACATTGGGGTTATTGCAAACCGTTGTACAACCTGGCAATGCCTCGTTACGATTTGCTGTCGGGTTAAATGAATCGGAGGATGGCCCATTCAACGTCATGTAAGGGTAGTCAGCCAGGCTGATCGGACGGCCTGTTACTTTATCGCGATAGTGTGTGGGCCAACTTCCGGACAAGTCACCCATACCTAAAGTGACATCCTTGGCACGTTTGTCCATGCTCAAGACTGTCATTGCTCCCCAACCAGGGATGAGACCGATTTCAGGCCGGCCACCGGTCGTTGGCATATAGGGCGTGGCAATACCGTTGCCCATTGGCTCGATCGATGCCGCATCAAAATTCATTTTAAGATTGGCCAAGCCGGTTTCCGATATCGTGATGCTCTGGTCGTAATTCGGCACGGCTTTGGATGCAATCAAATAAGCTGTATTGTGCTTAATGTGCGCCAGCGGAGCCGTCCCCCACCAGAACGATTTGCGCCAGCGCGCATGATGATAATGCGTCAGCGCGTTATTGGAGTATACAGTCTGGCCGCCGACCTCGACCTGCACGTCATAGGTGAAATCCTGCGGGTTAGGCTCATACGCCCAGCCATTTTCAACAATCACATCGACTTTGGCTTTATTGATTCCAGCATAGGCCCGGATCGCAAAACGTGCCACCAGATGGGGATGCACTACACCGCCGGCGGTTTTCAATGGCGCCGACACCAGCCATTCATTGACAGATGGTCCAACAAGCCACTTGGTGGGATTAGGTAACTGCAGCAGGTCTTTTGCCGAGACACTGTAGGCAACGCCGCCGATCGTGAGATTGACTCTGGCATCAAATCCGCCATTGAGCAAATCCGCCAAGGCTGTTGCCGAAGGTGTCGCCGTATAGGCGGCAGTCTTGACCAACTTGATTGTCTGCGACTGTCCGGCAGCCAGTTGCGGCAGTACCGTCGAAATCACGGCATGGCGTAAAGAGCCATCGGCATGACTCGCCTTGGCATCGATTTGCAAGCCCAGCGGGGTACCGTCGGCCAGCGTGCCGGTGATGGACTCGCTGGACCCAACTTCCCCCTGAACGAACACTTGGCCAAACGTCAATGGCACATTACCTTGCGCACCCGCACTTGTGCTTTCAACCTGCAGGGTAGTTACAGTGCCACCAATCGGCAGGCTGGTAGTGGTTGTACTCGTTGTTGTCGTGGTGGTGGCAGCCGTTGTCGTGGAAGCCACACTGCTACCGCCACCGCCGCAACCGCCCAGCAATGCGCCCATCAGCAAGATAACTCTTGGCAGCATCGCCTTGGATAGTTTTTTCATTCCCATTTCCCCCCGACCGCAGCCGATTACATGAAACAATTTTTCATATTTTTCTTGAATGAAATATATCATAGGTGAAATATTGTTAATAAAAAATATTTCGCTAACAGATTGATTTTATTGCCTTAATTCAACATTTTCGCCAATTCACTCGCTTGCGGCACGCACCATTTTTGGGCGGTTATCGCCCCCTTCACACCTGATACATTTTGTTGCAACCTTTACCAATTGCGTCTGGCCCCGTCGCGGCCGCTGGTATTTAATGATTCCGTTATCCCAACGAGTCTGATCATGAAAACTTTCCTCACTCCGGCCCTCGCCGCCATCGCCGCGACAGCCTTGCTCGGCGCCTGCGCCAGCCCCGGTCAATCCGGCCCCTACGGATCGCAACCCTATCCTGCCATCTATCCCGCCACCACCAGCACCTATCCGTCGAACAGCACGCCCTACCAGGTTTCCTTCGGCGTGGTGGACTCGATACAACTGACGCAGGCGGCCAGCGGCCAGGCCAGTGGTGCCGGCGCGATTATTGGCGGAGTGGTCGGCGGTGTGCTCGGCAACCAGGTGGGTGGTGGCAGCGGCAAAACCGCGGCGACGGTCGCTGGCGCTGTGGGCGGCGCAATCGCCGGCAATGAAATTGAAAAACGCAGAGGCGGCGCGCAGAGCAACCGCTACCAGATTGGCGTGCGGCTGGACAATGGTGCGTATCAAACCATCGTGCAGGACAATCTCTACGATCTACAGGTCGGCACCCGCGTTCGTGTTGAAAACAATACGGTATATCGCTACTGACCCATGCAGGCAAGGCGGATCACCCTGCTCGCATGGGCATCAGCCTTGCCGCAACTGGCATGGCCGCAGGATCAAGCCTCAGGAGGCCATGCCCGCTTCGGCGGCATGCATGGCACCGCTTTGCTGAGGCTGGCCGGCCGACTTGGGCTTGCCCATGATGTCACCGAAACGATACTTTGCCCGGCGGTCGCCCAATACCTCACGCAACTCACGAATGCTGCGGCCAGTCGTTTCATGCATGCGGATGAGGATCGACGCACTGACCGGCAACCTGCCATGACGGATCTTACTGATCAACGGCGGTCCGATTTGCAAGGTGCGACATAGCGCCGCATCGTTCTTGAGATGCAACTCCTTGATCAAGGTATCCAGCAAACGATTTGGCTGGTAACCGTCTTGTATTTCCATGTCGCTCATGTCGTCTCCTATCAGGTTATGAAAAAAAATTGCCTTAAAAGATGACCAGCGGGGTGCTGCTGAATTCCCGGCTTGACCGGCTCCCTTTTGCGCCTGCACAAAAAATCCAGTGCCGTCCTGCTTCGAGGTTTTTCCTTGCTTAATTGCGAGTCATATCGCCCTGCTGGCGCGAATGACAGTCAAACGACGAGGGATGGCTACAGTCGCATGCCGCGATGCGGGAGAAGCATTTGATGGGCCAAGGGCGAAAGCCAGATGGCGGCAAGAATTGCGATGTCAAGTTGCCGCCCTCAAGATAGACGAAATGCGGACTTCATTCATGAAAAATGCGGCTTCTGCGGCGCGACCTGGCGTGAGCGCACGCGGCGCGAAAATGCCGTGATGAAAGCCGCATATTCATTCGAACCGGGACGGATGCCGGCCTTGGCTGCCTTGGCCACCCCGCTCTCGAAGGTATCGCCCAGATCGTAAGCCAGGTCACCCAGGGACCAGGCTTGGCCCTTATCCGTACCAGCCATCTCCGCAAGCATGAATTTACCCAAGGTGGTGCCGGACAGTAGCGGTTGCGGATAATCCATCGTCGTCGACTCCAGTTGGCATTGAACGATCTTGTTTGACTTGTGCGTTCAGACAGGCTGACAAGTGCTGTAGAACATTCTCTTCCGCATAGGGACGAACGGTTTGAATTTTGTCAAAATTCTGCTTGCATGCCCTGCCCGCCATCATCAGGGAGAGGCGAAGGACACGCCATTGAGACAAGGGCGAGATATTGTTCCAGTTTGGCAATACGGTTGGTTTCCATATACCATGGAAGCAAGCACATTCCGGGGTATGCTGCAATGCCAATCAAATTTCCCAAGTCGGGCCAGCGTCTGGTCGCCATGCTGGTGCTGCTGAGTACCGCGACGCTGCCTGCGATTGCCGCCAGCGAAGACGATACCCAGCTGGCGCGCCGCTATCTGCGTTGCGCCGCCTTTTATTTATTTGGTACCAGCGGGGTCAGCAAGCCGGAATTGAAACAGCAGCTGCAGCAGATGGCTAACATCAGCCTGTACAGCGCGGAAGTATTGATGGACAAGGACCGCCTGCGGGTCAAGAGTGAATTCGACAGCGCGCGCGAAAAATTTCTCGCTGAAACTTTAAGCGATGAAGTCAAGGCTGACGCCCGGGGCTTTTTGCAATACATGGGCGAGCACTGCAACGAACTACGGAAAAATCATCGGGTGCCGCTGCCCAAGCCAGCCTCGTGAATCCAATCCTAGACCGCAATAAAACCACCTGCGAATCAGTACTACTTTTTGCCAGTGCGGCGACGTCGCACAAATCCCAGCAATCCCACGCCAAACAAAGCCAGTGTTGCGGGTTCCGGCACCTGTGACACATCAGCATGCACGTTCAGCACGTCATTGTTGCAGGATGGCGCCCAGAAAAAATCCAGTGCGCTCGCATTGCTGAACATGGCCAGTTCGAACGACAATTCAATGACGGAATGCTGGTTGGTCACATCATCACGCGTGTACACGTAATCGGCCATGCCGAGCTTGGCAGAATTGACGCCGGCATTGAACTGCACCCCCGCCGTTTCACCGGCGATGGGACTGCTCATCCACTGGACATTCGACCAGATACTGCCGGCGGTCTGGGCGGCTGCGGCATTGGCAGACGACACGGTATAGCCATTCGAGTTCAACGTGTAGGTGGTGCCTTGGGCGCCTTCGTTGATCGCACCCTGCTTGATTCCGGTGCCGCCCGCGCCACCGCCAACTTCGATGCCATAGACTTTGTTATTGTTATCGACGATGCGGATATCGCCCGGGCTGTAATACTGCGCACCATTGTCCGGCCGCTGGCCGGTGGCGATCGTCAGGAATATCTTGCCGGCCTGGTAGGCGACCGCCATGAATTCGACATCATAGTTCTGACCACCGTAATGCGGCCCGAGGTAATAATCATTTTTTGTATCGTTCGTGTCCTCGATCGCATAACCCAGCAGCAAGGCGCCAGCCGGCGCAGCCACGGTGGCGAAATTGCTGGCTGGCGTCGACTCGTCGAATCCTTCAACAAGACATTCCAGTCAGCAATGGTGCCGTCAACAGCCAGCGGTGCCGCCTGAGCCTCTGCGGAAATAGCCAGCGCCGTTATAACGGTTATCAGCAGCGTCTTGAACATATAAAATTCCTTGGCAAAAATGATTTTCTCTGCAGTAAGCACGAAGCAGGCCAAGTCGAGATCGGTTCACATTTTGCCGGGAAGGTTTTTTTATCTGCGTTGCATGCACTAGGCAAGTCATTGATTTTATTTAATAAATTTCAGTCATCAATGAACTGGGCCGATGCAGAAAAATTCCGAAAAAAAAATGTTAAATAAATAACAGTCATTAACAATTGCATTTCTAAAATTATTACTTAGTGTAAATTTTTTCGACAACATTACGCTTGGACGACCACGCCATAGTTAGGTCGCTCATAAGCACATGAAAACCCTGCCCGCATCAGGTTCTGGCACGATGTATTGAAGCTTTCCGTTTCAGCCACAAAATACCGCATGCCGAGTGCAATGCCATCGGCAATACGTCGCGCAATCAAGGCTTGCTGGACACCGCGCTGGCGAAATGCCGGCAAGGTCGAGCCAATGCCCAGCCAGGCGACATCGTTATCGACATACATGGCCGCCGCCCCGGCTGGTTGGCCATCGACAAAAGCCAGATAGTGGCGCCAACGGGGCAAGCCGACAGTCGCTGCCATCCAGTGCGCAACGATCGGTGGCCGCTCGAAGCCACGCGCCGATACATCGCCGAACAGCGCCTTGTCATCCAGTCCGATCAGCCGGATGTCCCAATCATTTCCCTGCAACGGCGCATTGTCGCGCACCAGTTTGACCGAATAGCCGCGCAGCACCAACCCGGCTTCAGCCAGCCATTGCTCAAGTTCTGCAGGACGTGCATGGGGACTGATCTGCAACGCAAAATTGCGCATGCCAGTCGCCCTGAATCTGGCTGCCAGCGTCAGGATTTGTTCGCGCGTACAAGAAGCCCCCAGGCCAAGCGCAATGGCGCGATTGCCCAAGGGTGCGTCAGCGACCAGGCAATGCGAGATGACGACATTGCCCTGGCGTTCCACAGATAATTGCAAAGCTAGCGCCACCTCGACAGGCACAGCGCGGCACAGCGCTTCCCACGAATCGGCATCGATCTGCTCCAGTGCAATGTGCAGCTTTGCATCCTGCAGCTTTTTATCGTCAACATTCATGCTTCTCCCTTTCAAACGCCGGCTGGCGCAAACTGAAACGACTTCCTTGTCACACCCCAGCCGATCAACAGCACAGCAGCATATGCCAGCGCCAGGCCGAAGAACATGGCACCGTATCCAACCAGGGTGATCAGCGCGCCGAGACCGATCGGGCTCAGGCGAAACCCCACTTCAAAAGCCGCCACCAGCCAGCCCGCCACCCTGCCCCTGGCCTGCGCCGGCACACGGTCGAACGCCAGGGCACTCAGCGCCGGGTACAACCAGCCATAGCTGAGGCCGAAAGCAAGTCCCAGTAACATCGCCTGCCGGGGCCCATGCATCCACGGCACCAGCAGCATGGTCAGCAGCAGCACGAAATGGCAGATGGCCAGCACCCAGGGCCGCAACAGTACAGCGGCGAAATAGCCGCCGGCCAGACGCACCAGCGCCACCACCAGCAAGGCTGGCGTAAGAAACCAGGCAGCGGCAAACGGCTCGGCGACCACACCGCTCTGCCCAAGATGGTCGATGAACGCCGGCAGAAATTGCGTCATGCCGGCGAAGGCCATGCCCACTGCGGCAATCGCCCAGATTTCGCCCGGCCAGCGCAGCTTGATGGCCGGTGCTTGCGCAGGCGCTACCACGGCAGCCGGCTTGAATGACCAGCAGGCGCCCAGCGCCACCAGCACCAACCCAAGTCCGGCGCTTCCCAGCCAGAATGCGACCATCCCCCTGAGATACGCCATTTCGCCCAGCACGCTGCCAATCGCATTGCCCACCTGGATCACCACCGCAAGCCAGCCGATCAGTCGTGCGCGCTGCAGCGGATGATCAACCAGAAACGCCGCCTGCGCGAACAGCGTGCCAAACACCATCGCATGCCCGACTGCAAACAGCATGCGCAGCGCCAGCATCCCCAGTCCGACATGCTCGACCCAGAGCATCAGCACATTGCCCAACACGGCAAATATGCCGCCGACCACCAGCGGCCAACGACCGCCCCGACGGCGGTTCCAATCCCCCACCGCGCCGGCAAGGCACAGCACCGGGACCAATCCCAGCGCCAGTATCCACCCCACGTCCTGCGCACTGCCGCCGAACCGCAGGATGATGCGCGGAAATTGCATCAGGAATGCCCCTGCGCAGAAATAGAAGCCCGCCATTGCCAGCAAATGAAGCACACGCAAGCGCGGCAAGGGAGGCAATTCAGGCATTCATCCGCTCCAGATTGATAATGCCAAAAGGATAATATGCGTTATGATATTTGACGACAAACAAAGGCCATTAAAGGCCATTAACTGATATAAGAAAATGGATATCAATAAGCTGGATTTGAATCTGTTACGCGTGTTTGATGCCGTCTATCGCGAGCGCAGCCTGTCACGCGCCGCAAGCCGCCTGGGGATCAGCCAGCCGGGCATCAGCCAGGCCTTGAACCGGCTGCGGCAAAATACTGGAGACCCGCTGTTCGTGCGGCAGACCCACGGCGTTGCGGCGACGTCATACAGCGATGCCATCGCCCAGCCGATCCAGCGCGCCCTGGAAGGCTTGCAGGAGGCTCTGCAGGCGCAGACTGCACTGGATATCCGCCAGACCGATCGGCGCCTGCGGATAGCGATGAGCGACTATAGCGAGAGCCTGATCCTGGCGCCGCTGATCCGCATGGTCGATGAACAGGCGCCCAAACTGCAGATCCGGGTGGTGCCAGATGATCGCGTCAATCTGCACACCGCCATGAATGACGGCGAACTGGACCTGATCATTGGCGCCATACCTCCCTTGAATGAACAGTACCGGCACCAGGATCTGTGCACCGAAGAATTCGTCTGCATCGTGCGCCGCGGCCACCCGACGATTCAGGGCCAACTGAGCCTGGAACAATACAAGCAGGCGCGACACGTTGGCCTTGCCGTGCGCGCCGCGCAATTATCGAAGATCGACCAGGCTTGCCAGCCCCATGGCTTTCAGCGACAGATCCACGTGGTCGTCCCGAACTTCCTGGCGCTACCCTTCATCATCGCCGCGACGGATGGTGTCGCCACCATGCCGCGCCGCCTGCTGCGGCTGGTGCCGCCTCATCTTGGCCTGCAAGTGCTCGCGCCGCCGCTGGCACTGCCGACGCCCACCGTTCGCCAGTACTGGCCGGAGCGCAACCACCAGGATATGGTTTGCCGCTGGATACGCGAGCAAATCCACAAAATCTGCCAGGCAATCTAGCCCCCAAGGGCCATTCAATCCAGCGCGGGCCTGAGCGCCGCCAGTGTCAGGCGAGACTGGCCCTAGCGCGTTCCGTTGGAGCGTTCGCCGCCATCGCTGAAATTAACCGATTCATCGCCACCGCTCCAGGCATGGCCAAGTTCGCTGATCTCGCAAACCTGCAGCAGGTTTTTCTTGCCGAAATAGTAGCCATAAGTTTTGCCGGCATGACCGGCAAATGCACCAGCCGGGCTGCGGCTTCGCGTATGGCGCTGGCGGTTTTCTGGCGATACAGGACAGCAAATCCCTTTTTATCCGCAAGCTGATTCATGCGCGTGCTTTGCGCAAACTGCGACGCTGTCTGCGCGCAGCCATGCAGCATGACCACCAGCGGCATCCGCGCAGCATTCGTCAATGCATTTATCGAACGTGTAGAAAGTTGATCAAGAAACGCACGTATTTTCGCAACAGTTTGCAAGTCGTTTCAAGGCATGCGCGTCGCCGTCAGGTGCAGAAACAGCCAGTCGGCAGCTAGTTGCGCTACGCTCTCGAGAGTGCCGGGTTCTTCGAACAGGTGGGTAGCCCCTGGCACAATGCGCAATTGCCTTTCGCACTGCATCCGGTCATATGCCGCCCGGTTCAAGTCGATCACCACCTCGTCCAGACCGCCCACCAGCAAGAGGGTCGGTGCCTGCACCCGATCGAGGGCGTCTGTGCCTGCCAGGTCGGGGCGCCCGCCGCGGCTGACGACAGCCCGCACCAGTCGGGGCGAAAGGGCTGCCAAGCGCAGCGCCGCAGCCGCGCCAGTGCTGGCGCCAAACAGGCCGACCGGCAAGGTGGAAAGCGGTGCGCCTTGCCGCTGCAGCCACGTCAGCGCCGCTTCCAGTCGTTGCGTCAGGAGGGAAATGTCGAAGCGGGTTTGATACGTCTGGTCTTCGCCGGGCGTCAGCATGTCCAGCAGCAAAGTACCCAGGCCGGCATGACGCAGTACGCCGGCGACATAATTATTGCGGGGACTCAAGCGGCTGCTACCACTGCCATGGGCAAACAACACTATCCCCACAGCATGCAGGGGCAACTCCAGCATGCCCTCCATGTGCACGCCATCGGCGGCAATGCTCACCATTTTTTTTTGTTCTGACGCGGCCATCGTCTTTGCAGCATGCAGACCAATCGATCAATGCTGCGGCGACTGTTCCGGCAGGCTATTTTCAGGAGATGGAACGGCATTACCAGCCATTTGCGCACTCGGCGGTTGGCGCCGGTCGCTGGCATCACGCTGGCATGCGCGGCGTTCAGTGATGCGCCGCTCTATGAATTTGTTCAAGTCATAGCTTGCGGCTTCGAATAGTGAATCTGGGCGAGTCATGGCGCTTTCTCAGAATGGATCGGTAACGCAAATGGTGCTGCTGGGCTTTTCCCCGCTTTCGCCGGAGAGTTCTATCATCGCTTGCACAGGCAACACATGTTTTGACTATCATCAATACTTCTATCTCCCGACCAATTACCGTATGGCCTGATCTGACTATCCGACATTTTTTCCTGACGCATTGCTGGCAAGACGCAATTTGAACGACTTTATAACTTTTTATAACTTTTCGTTAAGGACCTCACTCATGCAAGCTTACGGTATCTCGCCCGCAGCCACCCTCGATGAAGCAGGGATCAAACAGCTCTATCCGCAATTATTTTCGGAACTGGATGCCATGACCGATGCTTCGGATGCGCAGTTTTGCATCCGCTATCCGAAATTTGTCGCCGAACTGGAGCGCGATTTCGCCACCGAGGAACAGTGGATGGGGGGCCTGGAGACCGCCATGTTGCAGGAACACCGGGCCGAGCACGCCCAGCTATTGCGCTTGCTGCATCACGCACAATCCCGTGTGCTGGTGGGCGATTGCCAGCTCGGGCGCAAGATACTGCCCTTGCTGTCGCCATGGTTTGCCACCCATATCTCGGCGATGGATACGGTTTGGGCGCGTACAGCGGCCACCAACTCGTCCTTTGAGAAGGTCGCGGCAATGCGCTAAATTTGTTTTTACAGGCCGCGTGCACATCCGCGGCCCGGGCATATCAGGATAAGCTGTACAATGGTTACGGTCGGCGCTGCAGGTTTTGATCGAGCGATGATGTTCAGAAAACCGTTTATTCCATGGCTGATGGCAATCGCATGCCTGTTTCTTGCCGGCTGTGGCGGCGCATCGATCTCGCTGCTGTTTTTCGACGACTTGCCGCAAGATCACGTGCAAGTCTTGCCCTTTCAAAAAATTTCCCCGACCTTCGATTCCGCCATCGGAGCGCAACGCCTGGTCGTCATTCGCGATATCGTTGCATGGGATGCGTTATGGCGCGAACATACGGCGGGCATATTGCCATCCCCTCCACTGCCACCAATCAACTTTTCACAAAACATGGTGATCGGTGTTTTTCTGGGCCGCGGCAGCAATGCATGCAAGGATGTGAAAATCGAATCGATCCTGGAACACACGCGTCCGCATCGCATTGAAGTCAATTTCCGCGAAATACTAGCAAGCAATTCTACCTGTGCTACAGGCCTGCGTAACCCATCCACATTGGTCGTGCTGACCTATTCCTTTTTGCCAGTCGAGTTTTTCCAGAAAAACCCGATGCAAATTCTATAGGTCACTCACAAATACCACATGAGAAAGCCTTGGCCAGCGCACGAAGCAGCAAAGCCATCCTCGCGACAATGCAACGAATAAAGAAGCGCAATGTTGCGCATCGTCATTGTTCAGGCCAGCCATCAACAGGATGTGCCGGTGAACAACAGTGCGTTATTCCTGACTTGCGCATGCGCAGCACAGCGCAGATTCAATGCATCGAACCTGCCTGTTGCTGGACGTTTCCAACGTTTTCACTCGTCTTGGGTTTGCCCTGGGCATCACTCAAGCGGTATTTGGTCCGGCGGTCACCCATCAAATCGCGCAAATCACGAATGGTCATGCCGGTGACTTCATGCATCCTGATCAAAAGCGATGCGCCAATCGGCAAGCGGCGGTGGCGGATCTTGCTGATCACAGGCGGGGCTACTTCCAGCTTGCGCGACAGGGCCGCATCGTTTTTCAAGGCCATCTTTTCAAGCAAAAAGTCGAGCAAATGGTTCGGGTTATAGCTTTCCTGGGATGAGAGAGCGTGTTCAGCCATGATGTCCTCTAGAAAGAATGAATCTGTCATTAACCGCAATAGCTTTTAGGCCATTGCTGATAACACAAGACTTCATTGCGGAGGAAAAAGTTCCGCGAATAATTCTTGTTTAAGCTTATTAAACATATCCAATTGTGTTATGCACCACATTGATCGCCAGCAAATACCAGACGTAAGTACTGGCTGTCCCCGAAAAGCTTATGGCATTGCGCAACAGTGTGGAGGCGTTGCGCTTGCCAGCGTGACAATCGTGCGTCAAAGTGAAGGTTTTTCCATCCATCCATGAATTCATGCAAAAAAATGAAAGACTGATCGAACGTATCGTCGCAGTCACGGCCATGGTGGCCCTGATTGGCGGCTGCCTGTATATCCTGGCGCCGTTTTTTGCCCCGCTGCTGTGGGCAGCCATCATCAGTTTTTGCACCTGGCCGATCTATATCCGCCTGGTGCGCCTCATGCGCGGCCAGCACATCGTGCCGGCATTGATCATGGTATTGCTGGCCTTGCTGTGCGGGGTCGGCCCGCTCGCCTTCGCCCTGTTCGGACTGGCGCAGCAAACCGATGAAGTCAGGGCGATCGTCAACAAGCTGATCGAGCGCGGGGTGCCGCCGCTGCCGGACTGGATCGCCGGCTTGCCGCTGGTCGGTGCGCGCATCCTGGCGTTCTGGAACGATCTGATGCACGGCGGCGCGGAATTCGCCGATTTCGTCCGCAACCGCCTGGCCGCCCCGCTCGGCCAGTGGCTGCTTACCTTGGGAGCTGCCACCGGCGCCGGCCTGTTGCAACTGGCGCTGAGCATCATTTTTTCCTTCTTCTTTTATATCGGCGGCTATGTGGCGCTGGAATGGCTGCTGGGCGGCGTGCGACGCATCGCCGGCGAACGCGGCCCATACCTGCTGCAACTGGCAGGCGGCACGGTCAAGGGCGTCGTCTATGGCATTCTCGGCACCGCGCTGGTCCAGGCTGTGCTGGCCGGCCTCGGTTACTGGTTGGCAGGCGTGCCGGGCGCCGCCATCTGGCTGCTGGCGACATTCTTTCTCTCGGTGATTCCGATGGCGCCGGCCTTGATCTGGATACCGGCAACCATCTGGCTCTACAGCCAGGGGGCGCTCGGCTGGGCGATTTTCCTGGTCGTGTGGAACGCGCTGGTAGTGGGCAGTGTGGATAACGTGATCAAGCCGCTGATGATCAGCAAAGGCGGCGGTCTGCCCTTCATTGTGGTGCTGCTGGGCGTGCTGGGCGGGGCCATCGCCTTCGGCTTTCTGGGCGTGTTCATCGGGCCGACCATGCTGGCGGTCGGGTACTCGGTCCTGCACGACTGGACCGTCGGGGCGCAGCGCCGCATCGAGATAAGCTGAAACGGTAGCGCGCCGACCCGCCTGTTTTGACGCCTATTTTGATTTTTCCGGATGCATGTCCATAACCGGCTTGACGCTGCCACAGTCGGCGGCGATCCACTTGCTGCTGGATTTTTGTAATGGATCGAAGTGGATGACGGCGACCGCCAGCGACGGGCGGCGGCGACCGGTATTGCAGACATATTGCACGCAGATGATAACTTGTTTCAAATACATCACATGTCGCTTTTCTGCCCGTGCGCCAGGTATGCATGGGGAGGCATTATTGGCATAATGGCCTTTTTCCGCATGCGGCAAGCGGGTGCACCTGCGAGGGACCAGAATGGAATTGTTGAACACATTCGCTGACTACGGCCACCCCATCGACGCACTGCAGTTGTTCCAGGGGGTCGTCGATGGGGCGCTGCCAGGCCTGCTGGCCGGATGCCAGGTGATGCGGGTCGCCGCCGGTGAAACAGTCCTCGACAACACCTGCGCCGGTGCGCGGCTGTACATCCTGTTGCGCGGCGCGCTACGCGCCTGCCAGCCTGATCTGGAAAGCGGGCCGGCAGAGGTCGCCGATGTCCGGCTGATGCCGGGAGAATGCGTGGGCGAACTGACGGTCCTCGACCAGCAGACGCAGGCGGCGACCATCCATGCCCTGCAGGATTCCGACCTGCTGGTCATCGAGGCCGGGCAGCTCTGGCAATTGATCGACCAATCCAATGGCGTTGCGCGCAACCTGCTGCACCTGCTGTCGTTTCGCATCCGCGCCGCCAATGCGCAACTGCGCCGGCGCCACCGGGTCGGCGAGTTCTATCGCCAGCTGTCGCTGGCAGATAGCCTGACCGGATTGCAAAACCGCGCCTGGCTGGAGCAGAACCTGCCGCTCCTGATCGAGCAGACGCGTGCCGCCGACAATCCGTTTTCACTGATCATGCTCGACATCGACCACTTCAAGAAATTCAATGACGAACACGGCCATCAGGCCGGCGACGAAGTCCTGCGACTGGCGGCCAGGGTGCTGACAGAAACACTGCGGCCGCGCGATTTCGCGGTGCGCTACGGCGGCGAGGAATTGCTGGTGCTCCTGCCGAATACCCATTGCAAGGGTGCCGCCGGTGTCGCCCACCGCCTGTGCGAAAGCCTGCGCGAAACGATTTTTTTCAGCGACATGCACAAGCCGTTACCGCATATTACGGCGTCGTTTGGCGTCGCCAGCCTGGTGCCCGGGCAGGATGCCAGCGCCCTGATCGCCAACGCCGATGCGGCGCTTTACCGCGCCAAGCACGCCGGACGCAACCAGGTCGCACAGGCCTGAGGCCCTGCGCTCGGCTGCCGAAGACTGCTGCCGCCGGCGTGCCATTCAGGCTAAAATGCCGGATCGTCAATTCCGGCCTGCCAGGCCAGCCTGCCCCGCCATGAGTTACCTCGCTGTCAAACACCTCCACATCACGTGCGCCGCCTTGAGCTTCCTGCTCTTTTTCTTGCGCGGGATCTGGATGCTGCAAGCTTCGCCCCTGCTGCAGCAACGCTGGGTAAAAATCGTTCCCCATGTGGTCGACACGCTGTTGCTGGCCAGCGCCCTGGTGATGGTGTTCTGGAGCGCCCAGTACCCGTTCGTCGAAGCATGGCTGACCGCCAAACTGATTGCGCTGATTGCCTATATCATCCTGGGGACGATTGCCTTAAAGCGCGGTAAAACCAAAGCAGTGCGCTTGAGCGCCTTCCTTGCCGCCCTGGCGGTATTCGCCTATATCGTCAAGGTGGCGCTGACCCGTCAGCCCTGATTGCAGAGAACAGGAGAATCACCATGCAGGAAATCCGCTTTGCGCTTGAAGGCGACCATATCGAATTGAACCAGTTGCTCAAGCTCGCGGGCTTGTGCGACAGTGGCGGCGCCGGCAAGATGCTGGTGGCCTCTGGCGTAGTCATGGTCGATGGCCAGACCGAATTGCGCAAGACATGCAAGGTCCGCGCTGGCCAGGTGGTCAAGCTCGGCGATGTGCGCATTCGGGTTGACTAGCTTTACCCGCTGCCGGTCATGCCCTGCTTGCGCTACACTAGCTGACGCCAGGCTTTACCTGCCGCGCACGCAAGGTGGCCGACTAGCAGTTCCTGCAAGCAGGTACCTATGCAGTGCCCCCAATCCAGGAGACAGCCATGAAATGGGAAGGCAACCGCGAAAGCGACAATGTGGAGGACCGCCGCGGCAGCGGCGGCGGCGGCTTTGGCGGACGCTCGATTGGCCTGGGCACGATTGCCATCGCCCTGGTGGCATCCTATTTTCTCGGCATCAATCCGCTCACTGTCATTGAAATGATGAGCGGTGGCAATGTCACCTCGGTGCAGCAAGCGCAAACGCCTGCCGGAGCGCCGGCCAACGATACCGAAACCCGCTTCGTGCGTACCGTGCTGGCCGACACTGAAGATACCTGGAGCGCCTTGTTCCGCAACAGTGATGCCACCTACGCGCCGCCGACCCTGGTCCTGTTTGCAGGCGCCACGCCCACCGCCTGCGGCACCGGCCAGTCTGCCAGTGGGCCGTTTTACTGCCCTGCCGACCAGAAATTGTATATCGACCTCAGCTTTTTCCAGCTGATGCGCGAGCGCTTCCAGGTCAATAGCGAATTCGCCCAGGCCTATGTCATCGCCCATGAAATCGGCCACCATGTCCAGCACCTGACTGGCATCGACGAACAGGTCCGGCGCGCCCAAGGCCGCATGTCGCAAGTGCAGGCCAACAATCTGTCGGTACGCACGGAACTTCAGGCCGATTGTTATGCCGGCGTCTGGGCTCACCATGCCAACCAGGCGCGCGGCATTATCGAACAGGGTGATGTGGAGGGCGCCTTGCGCGCGGCAACCGCCATTGGCGACGACGCCTTGCAACGCCAGTCCCAGGGCCATGTGGTGCCGGACTCCTTTACCCACGGCAGCTCCGCCCAGCGCACGCGCTGGTTTTCGCTCGGCCTGGAACGCGGCCGGATAGAGGACTGCGATACTTTCAAGGCGCGCCAGCTGTAAGGTCTTCGCGCGCCTGGCAAGCCCGCCGCGGCCGCGGCTTGTCTCCAATCTGCCAAACGGCAGCATATCCCGCTTTATTTCACAGGCTGTTTGGTGATAATCTATCAACGCGACAGTTGATGTACATCAAAAAGTTGGCGCCCACTATTCATTAAGAACCGGTGCGCTGTTGATAAATAAAGCGCTATTAAAGCGCCCTTGCCGCCCGATGAATCCATCTTCCCGGACTATCAGTGAGCCATTGCGCCTGGCACTCAACAGCGGCGGGCATGTGGCCTTCGACTGGGATATCGGTGCCAATACCTTACAAGTCAGCAGCGAACTGCCTGCCTGCTTTTCTCATGTGCCGCTGCAAGGTATTTCCCAGGTCTCCGCGCTGCATGCCTTGATCCACGAGGAAGATTTACCTACGGTCAAGGAACAATGGACAGAATTACTGCATGACAGCTTGCCTCACCCCGAATTAGGCGTGCAAGTGGATTTACGCCTGCAGGACAGCAAGATTGGCTGGCGCTGGGTCAGCCTGTCTGGCCAGGTGGCCGAGCGCGATGCCGATGGACTGGCGCTGCGTGCGGTTGGCGTTCTGACCGACATCATGGCGCGCAAGGCGCATGAGGAACGCATTGGCAGGTTGCGCGACCTGTACGCAGCGTTGCGACAGACCAACCAGGCCATTTTGCATGCCAGGGATCGACAGGCACTATTCAATCAGATCTGCCGCATTGCGGTCGAACGCGGCGGCTTCCAGATGGCGATGGTGCGCCTGATCGACCCGGCATCGCAGGAACTGGTGCCGGTGGCCGGACATGGCACCAAGCTGCCGCCGACGCCGATTGCCAGGATTTCCATCGATGCCGACAAGGCGGAAGGCAAGGGGCCTGCCGGCATCTCGATCCGTGAAGCGCGTCCGAGCATCTGTAACGATTTTCTCGGCATGGGTTTTCACGAGGAATGGATCGAACTGGCCAACTGCGTCGGCTTCCGCTCGGTTGGCAGTTTCCCCTTCCGGCAGGCCGGCAAGGTTATCGGCGCGCTGCTGCTTTACGCGGAAGATCGCGACTATTTTGACCAGGAATTGATCGAATTACTGGAAGAAATGACGAATGAAATTTCATTCGCCCTTGATAATTTCGAACAACAAGCCAAGCGAACCGAGGTCGAAGCGGCGCTCGCCAACAGCGAAAATCTCAAGAACGCGATTCTGCAGGCGGCGCTGGACTGCATCATTTCCTGCGATGAGCGCGGCTTCATCATTGATTTCAACCCGGCGGCGGAGCGCACCTTCGGCCATGCGCGCGAAGACATCATCGGCCAGCCACTGGCCGAGCGCCTGCTGACGCCAGATTCGGGTGCGCAGTTCCAGCAAGGCATGACCGATTTGCTGCAAAACAGCGATAGCCCGCTGCACAAGCGCCGCATCGAACTTTGGGCCATGCATGCCGAGGGCATGCGCTTTCCGGTGGAAGTCGCAGTGGCGCCCATCGCCCTGGGCGACCGCCTGGTATTTACCGCTTACATGCGGGACATTTCCGAATGGAAGCAAAGCCAGGCGATTCTTGCCGACAGCGAGGCACGCTACCGGCAACTGATCGATTTGTCGCCGGAAGCGATTTTCGTGCACCAGCACGGCAAGTTTGTTTTATTGAACCAGGCTTGCCTGCAATTGTTCGGCGTCCGCCAGTCCGGCGAACTGCTCGGCCAGCCGGTCAGCCCCTTCGTGCATCCCGATTACAAGGATATCAGCAAGAAGCGCGCACTTGCCCTGCCAATGGGCGAACTGCAAACCGGCCAGGTCGAGGAAGTCTGGCTGAAGATCGACGGCACCGCCTTCCATGCCGAGGTATCGGGCTCCAAGTTCATTTACCTGGGCGCGCCGGCAGTGCAGATCGTCATGCGCGACATCAGCGCGCGCAAACTGGCCGAAGCATTGCAACACGCCCAGAATGCAATTCTCGGCATGATCGCCGGCGACGAAGCGCTGCCGGATATTCTCGCCACCCTCACGCGTCTGATCGAAGACCAGTCTGAACGCGGCAAGTGCGCCATCGCGCTATTGAATGCCGAGCGCAGCCACCTGCATGCGGTCGTCGCGCCCTCCCTGCCCCGGGGCTTTGTGGACGCCATGACCGGCCTGGCAGTCGGCCCCTGCCATGCTTCGGCAGGCACCGCGGCATTCCGCCGCGAACCGGTGCTGGCGACCGACATTGCCAGCGACCCGCTGTGGATCATGTGGCGCGAGCTGGCCCTGCCTCATGGCTTGCAAACCTGCTCGGCATGGCCGATCTTCGGCAAGAACAACAAGGTACTGGGCGCACTGTCGCTGTACCACCGCGAACGCCACCAGCCGAGCGAAAATGAATTGCAGGTGATCGAAATCGCCGCCAACCTGACCGGCATCGCCATCGAAAACAAGGAAACCGAAGACCGCATCCGCTACCTCGCCCACTATGACGAGATGACGGCCTTGCCGAACCGGGCGCTGTTCAACCAGATCCTCAACCACGCCATGAAGTCGGCGCACCGGCGCCAGAAAAAGCTGGCGGTGATGTTCGTCGATCTCGACCGCTTCAAAAACATCAACGACACTTTCGGCCATAGTGCAGGCGACCAGGCCTTGCAGGAATTCGCCGAGCGCATGCGTGGCTGTCTGCGCGAAAACGATACCGTCGCACGCATGGGCGGCGATGAATTCTATGTCCTGATCGAAGAATTGATAGATGGCCAGATCGCCGCCGGCGTCGCCGAAAAAATCCTCGAAGAAGCCGCGCGGCCATTTTACGTCGATGGCCAGGAATGCCACCTGTCGGCCAGCATCGGCATCGCGCTTTACCCCGACGACGGCGGCGATGCGATGGCGCTGCTGAAAAACTCGGATATCGCCATGTACCGCGCCAAGAGCGACGGCAAGAATGCCTTCCGTTTTTATTCGGCCAGCAAAAACACCCATTCGGTGGAGCGCCTGGCGCTCGAATCGCAATTGCGCCGGGCCATCGACAACCAGGAACTGGCCCTGTACTACCAGCCCAAGGTCGATGTCTACACCGGCCGCATCAATGGCGTCGAGGCGCTGGTGCGCTGGCAGCACCCCGACCTGGGCCTGTTGCCGCCGCAGCATTTCATTCCGCTGGCTGAGGAGACTCGCCTGATCATTCCGCTGTCAAAGCACATTCTGCGCATTGCCTGCGAGGATACGCACGCCATCAACCGGGCCAGCGGCTACCCGGTGCGGGTCGCGGTCAACCTGTCCGCGCGCCAGCTCGATGACAGCCATTTCCCCGACACCGTGCAACAGCTGCTGGAACAGACCGCCCTGGACCCCGACTTGCTGCAACTGGAAATCACCGAAAGCATGGTGATGGACAATCCGGAACAAGCGGTGGAAATCATGAACCGCCTGCGGGCAATGGGCATTCGCCTGGACATCGACGATTTCGGCACCGGCTATTCCTCGCTGGCCTACCTCAAGCGCTTCCCGGTCTACAGTCTCAAAATCGACCGCTCTTTCATCCAGGACATCCCGAACGGCCCCAACGATACCGCCATCACCCAGGCCATCATCGCCATGGCCCACTCGATGGGCATGCGCGTGGTGGCAGAAGGCGTCGAAAAGAAAGAGCAAGCCGAGGCCTTGCGCCAATTCGGCTGCGATGAATACCAGGGCTTTTACTTCAGCCACCCAGTGCCGCTTTCCAAACTACTGGATTTGCTTGGCAATCAGAAAGTCTGGATGCAGGCGATGCCTGCCAGCCTGAAAGCGTCCTGAGCCGGAATTCTCCGCAGCCTTCCGCCGCATTTTTCCGCCGCTCTTTCGGCCGCTCTTTCGGCCGCTCTTTCTGCCGCTCTTTCTGCATTACGCAAATCCTGCCTGAGGTTTCCCTGTACTGTTTTACCTGCTACGCAAGCGGCTGCGCATGGGCATGTGCAATTGCACGAAACTGCTGGAAGCAATCGCGTTCTAACGCTCACATGCGCTTTTGATCAAAGGCACATGTCCCTTCTTTTTCAAGCCGAAGCAGGAAAAACAGTCAATTCATTTTGGAGCTGCCGATGGAACATGTGCCCACCCAGAAAGTGCAACGCGAACTGGATGAAATCAATGAAAAACTGCGCAAGGACGTTATCCGCACGATCGAACCTTATGGCCTCAAGAAAATAGTCGACTTGGGCGCAATGAGCGAAAGCGAACGCACCAAATGGTTTTTCTGGAACTTGCACGAAAATATCGACGAGATCCGCAAGTGCGAACCGGCCCTGATCGGACAAGTGATCCGCACCCAGTTGACTGTCAGCGATGGCCAGTCCTTATGGACCGAGAAATGCGGTCTGGAAAAACGGCTTGAATTAAGTTGCAAATGGCAATTACTCGTCAAGGATGGCACTTACCAGAATGAGGAAGCCTATGCCATCAGCGATGGCTGGATCGACCTGTCGGTTGGCCAGTGCCCGCCTCCCCACCCCACCCTGCAAGAGAACCAGAAAGGTTACCTGGATTCCGACAGCAAGCTGTATCCCAACCAACTTTACCTGTATGGCTGGATCACGGAAGGCGTCTGGGACGAGGTCAAGGACCAGCTTTACAATGCCAGCGCCAACTGCCACACTGATATTTTCATCCGCGATAATTTTTTATTTCCGGTCAAGCCAGAACACAATTTCGTCACTGGACCGGCCGGTTCGATCGGCATTATCAACATCGAATTTCGCGTCTCCTCGCAGCCACGTCTGACCAGTTGGGTCAAACAATAAACAATCAGGGGATCAGGACCGCGAATTCACCGCTGTTTATGGCACTGGAATGGTCAAAGACTGGCAAAATGAAACCATAGTCAACTTGACCAATAGAAAGAGGCGCCATGGCCACCCTGTTATTCATCGCCGACCCCATGTGTTCATGGTGCTATGGCTTTGCACCGGAGCTGAACGCATTGCAGCAAGGATTGCCGGAAGTGCCGGTGGAGATCGTGGTTGGCGGTTTGCGCCCCTATCAGCAGCAGCCGCTCGATGCCGAAGGACGGCAGCAGTTCCTGTCACACTGGCAGCAGGTTGAGACGGCAACCGGCCTGGCTTTTTGCAGCACCGCGCTGGATGCCGAGGGATTTTCCTACGATACTGAACCGGCCTGCCGGGCGGTGGTGACGGCACGCCAGCTTGCGCCGCATACCAGCCTGCCGGTCTTTCATGCGATCCAGCAAGCCTTCTTTGCCGAAGGGCGCGACGTTACGCAGCCTGAAGTCTTGGCGGAGCTTGGTGCGCAGGCCATGACGGCAGCAGGCCATGCCATCGATGCTGCAGGGTTTCAGCTAGTCTGGAGCAGTGCCGCCATGATCGATGCCACCGGCGCCGATTTCGCTCTCACCAGACAGTGGAGTGTGGAAGGTTTTCCAACGCTGGTGCTGGAACGTGGACGCGAACTCGATCTCGTCACCGCCGGCTTTGAACCCATGCCGGTCCTGGTCGAACGGCTGCAAGCGCTGGTCGACCAGCAGGCAGCGGCCTGACGCTGACGACGGCGGGCTTGCTGCCCGCCGTCGCCGGCCTTAATACGCCAGCCTCAATACATGTGCTGGCCGCCATTGATGGCGATATTGGCGCCGGTGACGAAGGCCGCCTCGTCCGAAGCCAGATAGGCAACCAGTCCCGCCACTTCTTCCGGCTTGCCCAGACGTCCCATTGGAATTTGCGGAATGATCTTGCTGTCGAGGACCTCCGCCGGAATCGCCATCACCATCTTGGTGCCGATATAGCCCGGCGAAATGGTATTGACCGTCACCCCTTTGCGGGCCACTTCCAGCGCCAGCGCCTTGGTGAAGCCATGCATGCCGGCCTTGGCGGCGGAATAGTTGGTCTGGCCGAAGGCGCCCTTCTGGCCATTGACCGAGGAAATGTTGATGATGCGGCCCCAGCCGCGCTCGGTCATGCCATCGCACACCGGCTTGGTCATGTTAAAAACGGAATCCAGGTTGGTGCGGATAACCGCATCCCAGTCGGTCTTGTCCATTTTCTTGAAGGTCGTGTCGCGCGTGATGCCGGCATTATTGACCAGCACATCGACCGGACGCACGTCCTTTTCGATTTGCGCGATACATTCCTGCGCCGATTCATAGCTCGCGACATCGCAGGGGTAGGCGCGGAAGTTGTAGCCTTGCTGCGCCATCGCTTCGAGCCATGCCGGCCCCTTGGTACTGCTGGGTGAGTAAGTGGTGATGACCAGGTAATCCAGGGCGGCCAGCTTGATGCAAATCGCTTCGCCCAGACCGCCCATGCCGCCAGTCACCAGTGCAATTCGTGCCATGTCCTATCCTCTCGCAAAAAAATAAAAAACGCCCCGGCCAGAACGGCACTCGCGCCAGCACAACAGTACGCAAGGCTCATGCCAAACAGTATGAGCCCTGCCCTGCCGCCGTGCGCAAACATGCAGCAGCGATCTTACCTTTCCACTGCCAGCGCCACACCCATGCCGCCGCCGATACACAGGCTGGCCAGGCCGCGCCTGGCATCGCGCCGGACCATTTCATGCAGCAGCGTCACCAGAATGCGGCATCCAGATGCACCAATCGGATGGCCGATCGCGATCGCGCCGCCGTTGACGTTGATCTTGCTGGTATCCCAGCCCATCTCGCGGTTGACGCCAATGGCCTGGGCCGCGAATGCTTCATTAATTTCCATCAGGTCCAGGTCCTGGTGCGTCCAGCCGGCCTTCTTCAGGCAAAGCTGGGCGGCAGGCACCGGGCCCATGCCCATCACCGATGGATCGACGCCGGCCGAGGAATATGCCTTGATTTTCGCCAGCGGCGCCAGGCCAAGTTCACGGGCCTTGTCGGCGCTCATCAGCATCACGGCGGCGGCGCCGTCGTTGATGCCCGAAGCGTTGGCAGCGGTTACCGTACCGGCCTTGTCAAACGCCGGACGCAAGCCGGAAATCGACTCCAGGGTCACGCCTTCCTTGACGTATTCATCGGTATCGAAAACGATCACGCCTTTTTTATGCGGGATTTCCAGCGGCAGGATTTCATCCTTGAACTTGCCGGCCTTTTGCGCGGCTTCGGCCTTGTTTTGCGAAGCGACCGCAAACTCGTCCTGCTCCTGGCGCGAAATGTCGTATTTCTTGGCGACGTTCTCGGCAGTGACGCCCATGTGATAGCCGTTATACACATCCCACAAGCCGTCATTGATCATGGTGTCGACCAGCTTGGCGTCACCCATGCGAAAACCGTCGCGGGAATTGTTCAGCACGTGCGGCGAAGCGCTCATGTTTTCCTGGCCGCCGGCGATGATGATCTCGGCGTCGCCGCACATGATGGCCTGGGCAGCCAGATGGACTGCCTTCAGGCCGCTGCCGCACACCTTGTTGATCGTCATGGCGGGCACCATGCTGGGCACACCGGCACGGATCAGTGCCTGGCGTGCCGGATTCTGGCCGACGCCGGCAGTCAGCACCTGGCCCAGAATGATTTCGCTGATCACGTCGGCCGACAAACCGGTCTTGGCCAGCAAACCCTTGATCACATGCGCTCCTTGATCCGAAGCGGCAATTTTCGCCAGGGAGCCACCAAACTTACCGACTGCGGTTCTCTGTGCTGCAACAATTACGACGTCTCTCATTTCAATTCCCTTATGACGGCAAAAAAGATTATCCAATTGGTGATAAGCCATTCCTCTTTGCTTGGACACCCTCTGGCGATCAACAGATTGTCGCTTGCCAGCAGCGGCACTTAAAGCAAAAGTTCGCTTATTGTAACCAGCTATGGAGTCTGGTTCCTGCATTTTGCATTGCGCATCCCCTGCTTTTGGCGCGAATTCATTGCAAAATCCTTCTTCGTTGCCGCATTAAATCATAATAGCCGGCAAAACTACAATATTGACAATAGTCAAAGTTTTCAAACACGGATGCCATGATGATGCACAGCCGGCCGGATCATGGATTGGCGTTGTACAGGATCCCACAAGTCTTAAAAAAAAATGGGCATTGGCATGATTGCGAACTTAATTTCGGGCACAATACTTCTTGAGTTTTCTGTGCTTGCAAGCATATTTTGCACAGGAAGCCTCTGCCGGCGCAAATGGCATGCCTGGACCTGGAAATTGCTGCCGGAGAGTATGCATTACCTTTGATGGAGTCTGGCATGGATCATTTCAGCAGGAATAATTACAGCAACTCGGCGCATCTGAAGGAATTGATGACTGCGCCGCCGATGACCGCCGAACAGCATGCCGCGATCAACCGCAAACGCAATGAACAGCGGCGCATGATCGAAGAAGCGCGGGAAATCCGCAACGAAAACGCGGATCTGCTTTAACCTGCCTTAAGCCGATGCAGCCGTGGCGTTGCGGGCAATGCCGGCGTCCGCTCCAAACAGGCAATCGCTCAACGGATCAGGATTGCCCGGAAGTCGTTGACATTGGTGTGGGTCGGCCCGGTCATGACCAGGTTACCCAGCGCAGAAAATGCAGCATGCTTTGCGCGATGCCGGCGTGTACCAGTGCGGCTTCCCTTGCCTCCGCCTCGATGCAATCGAAAAGAATCAAGGGCGCGATCCCCAATTCGCGCGCGCGCCGCGGCGGCTTGCAGGCTTTGCATCGGGGTGGCGATCAATTCAGTACGGCAATGCGCAAAATCCTGTGGCGTGCGCGTGACAGGACGCCCCAGCGCGGCCACCACATGCGGTGGCAGGCGCAGCCCCAGGCGGGCGACGATTTCCAGCGGCGGCTCCGGGTCTGCCGGCGGCGCCACGGTCGGACCGGAGGCGACGAAAGCGGGGTCGTCACCGGGCACATCCGAGATCACCAGCGTCAGCACCCGGGCCGGCCAGGCGGCCGCTGCCAGCCCGCCGCCCTTGACCAACGACAATGCCTGGCGCACACCGTTGAGCTCACGGATCGTTGCACCGGCCTGGAACATGGCTTGCGTCACTTGCTGCTTGTCAGCCAGGCTGATGCCAGCCACCGGCTCCACCAGCAAGGCTGAGCCGCCACCGCCGCCTGGAACAGCTCGAGAAGGATGGCGCGCGGAGTCATGCCAGACCCGGCACTATTTGACGATGCGGTAACAGGGTATGTATTTTTTGCCAGGCAATTTCATGCGGTGATGCTCGACGAATGAGGCCAGCAGGGCATCCATCGATGCCATGATATCGGCGTCGCCATGAATTTCGAAGGGACCGTACTGTTCGATGGCACGGATGCCCTGGTCCTTGACATTGCCGGCCACGACGCCGGAAAAGGCACGCCGCAGGTTGGCGGCCAGCAAGTGGCTGTCCTGCTGGCGCTGCAGCTTCAGGTTGCGCATGTTGTCGTGCGTGGGGAAAAAAGGCTGCTGAAATTCGCGGTCGATTTTCAGGCGCCAGTTAAAATAATAGGCATCGGCCTTTTCCTTGCGATATTCCCGCACCCGCTTGATTCCTGCCTGCATTTCCCGCGCCACTGCGGCCGGATCGTCGATGATCACCTGGTAACGCTGCCGCGCTTCCTGCCCGAGGGTGTCGCCGATGAAACGGTCGATCTGTTCGAAATACGCTGCCGCGCTGTGCGGGCCGGTGAAGATCAGGGGAAATGGCAGCTCGGTATTATCCGGATGCAACAGGATCCCCAGAATATACAGAATTTCCTCGGCCGTACCTGCGCCACCGGGGAACACTACGATGCCATGCCCGAGCCGCACGAAAGCCTCCAGGCGCTTTTCGATATCCGGCAGGATCACCAGGTCGTTGACGATCGGATTCGGCGCTTCGGCGGCGATAATGCCAGGCTCGGTGACGCCCAGATAGCGGCCGCTGCTGATGCGTTGCTTGGCATGTCCGATCGCCGCGCCCTTCATCGGTCCCTTCATGGCACCGGGTCCGCAACCGGTGCAGATATCCATTGCCCGCAAGCCGATCTGGTAGCCGACTTTTTTAGTGTACTCGTACTCGCCGCGCGAAATCGAATGGCCGCCCCAGCACACCACCATGTTGGGATTGATCAGTGGCCGCAGCATGTTGGCGTTGCGAAGAATATGAAAGACCGCGTCGGTGGTGCCTTCGGACGACGCCAGGTCGAACCTGGGATCGTCCTGAATTTCATTGCTGACGAAAATCACGTCGCGCAATACCGCAAACAAATGCTCGTGGATACCCTTGATCATCTGTCCATCGACGAAGGCGGAAGCAGGCGCACCCTTGATATCCAGCTTGATGCCGCGCTCGCGCTGCAGGATGCTGATATGAAAATCCTTGAAACGCTCCAGCAGTTCCTTGCCGTCATCCATGGCGTTACCGCAGTTAAGCACGGCCAGGGAACAATTGCGGAAAATGGTGTACAAGCCGCCTTGGCTGGTGTCGCGCAACTTGGCGACTTCCGCTTTGGACAAGACTTCGAGCCGCCCTTCAGGGGCGATCTGGGTATCGATGACCTCGTATTTCATGTGTGCGCTAATCTCGGTAAATGAATGCCCTGCCAGTTTGAACTGGAAAGCAGCATCAAGTCCAGCATTTCAAAGCGGATATTTACCGTAGCGGTGGCCGTCCATACCGGTCGCAGGCCGGCGAAACAATATTAAGGATTTTCCGCGACAGAATCGGCACTGCGCTTGAGCAGCCCTTGTCGTTGCGCTTCAAACACGGCTTCGCCGCGCGAATGCACGGAGAGCTTGCCATAAATGCTTTTGATGTGGGTCTGCACCGTACCGACCGACACGGACAGCATGCTGGCGATATTGCCGTAGGAATCACCACGCGCAATCAGGTCGAGGATGGTCTTTTCACGCTTGGTCAGCTGGCTTTCCGTCCGCGCCTTCTTGTCGCTGGAGGCAGCAGCAGGCTTGCCGGTGCGGATGCGTTCGAGCACCATGCGCGCAATCGCCGGACTCATCGGCGCGCCGCCTGCACGCATGCTCAGCACCGCGCGCGCAATATCGCTCTTGTGCGCCCCCTTGAGCAAGTAACCGGAGGCGCCCGCTTCGATGCAGGCCAGCACATTGGCTTCATCGGCCGACATCGTCAACACCATGATATCGCATTGCGGATGCAATTGACGACAGGCGCGGATGATATCAATGCCGGAACCGTCGGGCAATCCAAGATCCGTAAGCAGGACATCCATGACGCCAAGCAGCATCCAGTCCAGCGCCGCCTGCATGTTGTCGAAAACAGCTGCCAGCGTCAGGCTTGGCTCGGCCTCGATTGACAGGCACAAGGCCGCCCTGGTCAGCGCATCATCTTCGACCACCAGCACACGCGCCGGCGCCAGATCCGGTTCCGATGGCTGGCTCATGGCATTGAACTGGGCCGGCAGGCCGCAGGAAAGCACAGAGAAGACATTTTTATTGTTTATTAGCAACTACCAAAGGGTGTTACAAGAAATATACCATCATTCAACGCCAAAATATCCCATAAATATGGGATGTGCGAAAACCAGCATTCCTCTATAGTAATCTTGTCTCTTCCAACGCTTCTCCAGTGTTGAGTTTGGCCCGTCACGGCTTCCGTGTGCGGGCCATTTTTTTTCCAGAAACAGGCACCGGGACATCCCTGCCCCCCCTGTCCGGCGTTGGAAATTCCCAACACATTAGCCACAATCCCGGGCGTGTTTGGCCAATGTCACAACCATAAAACGGTGCCGGTTTCATAGTCATGACATGAATAATTCTGCGTTGCAAATCAACCCAGCCCAAAATGACGCATAGTCCGACACCAGCGGCGCCCGGCATCGGGGCGCTGGCGAGCGCCAGCGAGGCGACAATGCCGGTACGTCATCGTAACTTTCGCTCGTTCGACACGGTCATGCAGGAAAACCGCGGCGTCGGTCCCGGTTTCGATGCACTGCGCATCGCCCTGGCCCTCGTCATCGTGACCTATCATTCCCTCCTGCTGGCCCCCGACAGCAGTGGCTTTGACTTCATCAGCGGCAATTTTTACCAGTTCATCATTGCCCTGGTGCCGATGTTTTTTTGCCTTTCCGGATTCCTGGTTACCGGCAGCGCGCTGCGCACGCGCTCGGTCAAGGTTTTCCTGACTTACCGCGGACTGCGCATCTTTCCGGCGCTGGCGGTCGAAGTGACGCTGTGCGCACTCTTGCTGGGCCCCTTCATGACCAGCCTGCCGCTGGCCGAGTACTTCACTACCAAGCAATTCTTCTCTTATTTCGGCAATATCATCGGCGTCGTCCGCATGGAACTGCCCGGCGTCTTCCTCGACAATCCGCTGCCGAAAATCGTCAACGGCAGCTTGTGGACCCTGCAGCCAGAATTCTATTGCTACCTGATCATGGCGGCGTTGATGGCATCCACGCTGGTATATCGGCGCGGCTGGTACAGCGCGACTTTCATGGCCGCGACTGCTTTGCTCACGGCCAGTAACGCGCTGTTCGGCTACGGCAATCCCGGCGACCTGTTTCCGCCAAACGTGATCATCTATTATTTTTTCGCCGGGATCGCCGCCTATCACTGGCGTGCCTGGATCCCGGCCCATCCACTGCTGTTTGCGCTTGCACTGGCAATGGCTGCACTCATGCTGTCACGCCAGGGCCTGGTCTACCTGGCCGCGATTCCCGTGACTTACTGCACGGTGTATGCCGGCATGCTCAGGCTGCCCCGCATTCCGCTACTGCAGAAGGGAGATTATTCCTACGGCATTTACCTACTGCATTTTCCCATCCTGCAAAGCCTGGTTCACCTGTTCCCTTTCCTGCGCACGTGGTGGCTGCTGCTGCTCCTGGCCGTACCACTGGTGATCGCCCTGTCGGCGCTCTCCTGGCACTGGATCGAGAAGCCATCCCTGCAATTGAAAAAGCGGATTTTGCCGCGCCAGACGCCGCCCCAGGTCATGTCGGCGGCACAGCCCGGCAATCCATTGGCGCGCATCGGCGGATGAATCATGCAAAAGTGCGTACCAGCCGTCAGCATGGTGGCATTGGCCTGCTTGTAACGGCATAAAACAGGAGTTCAGAAGATGGCAACGAACTTGTCCGGACTGATCAGAAAGGCAGGCACGATGGATGGGACCCGCAACATCGTCAACCTGTTTGCCAACTTGCCGACCGTCGCAACGGTGCTGGAAAAAAATCGCGGCGCCGGTCCCGGCTTTGATGCATTGCGCATTGGCCTGGCGCTGTGCATCCTGCTGTTTCATTCCATCCAGAATTCCTATGGCAGCCGCTATTCGGCCTACGTGCCAACTTTTTTCTATCCCATCATCCTGGCTTTGCTGCCAATGTTTTTTTGCCTCTCCGGCTTCCTGGTGACGGGAAGCGCGTTGCGCACCCGCTCGGTACCTTTGTTTCTGACCTACCGGGGCCTGCGCATCTTTCCAGCGCTGGCGGTTGAGGTGACCTTGTGCGCCCTGCTGCTCGGCCCGCTGCTGACCACGGTGCCGCTGAAGAATTACTTCAGCGACCACCAGTTCTTCGAATACTTCGGCAACATCATCAGCATCGTCCGCTACACGCTGCCGGGCGTATTTGCCGATAATCCGGTGCCCCACATCGTCAACATTGCCCTGTGGACCTTGCGCCCGGAATTTCATTGTTATTTCGCGATGTCCCTGCTGATGCTGAGTTCGATTGTGTACAGGCCGACCTTGTACACACGCCTGTTTCTCGCCGCATCCGTGTATGTGGCGATACTCAATGTCGTCAATGGTTTCGGCAATCCGACCTCGACCTTTCCCTGGCATGTAATCCTGTATTATTTTTTCATCGGCATCGCCTTCTTTCACTGGAAAGAACATATCCCGCTGCATTTTTCCCTGTTCGCGGCGGCGGCGATCCTGTCTTATTTTCTGTTGCCGCTGGATGGTACGACCTATGTTGCCGCATTTCCGCTGACATACTGCATGGTGTATCTGGGCACGCTGAAAATACCGCGCGTCCCCTTGTTGCAAAACGGCGATTATTCCTATGGCATTTATCTGTTCCATTTCCCCATTCAGCAAACCCTGATACATTTTTTCCCGGGCTTGCGCGAATGGTGGCTGCTGTTCCCGGTCGCCGCAACGTTGACGATCCTGTTTGCCGCCGCGTCATGGCACTGGATTGAAAAACCTTCGCTGAGCCTGAAAAAACACTTCGATTTTCTGCGAACATGGCGCATCGGCAGAATACTGCCGGCGGATCAGCCGCGCTAAGGTTCAGGGGAGCCACCAAGCCGCAGACGAGCCAATAGCCAATAAGCGCAGGCGAGCCGCCAAGGCTCAGACAAACACCGGCATGATCTGCAGCGGGAAATCGGATTGCCTTGCCGCCGGCGGCAAGGGCTTGGCGATGTAAAAGCCCTGGATCTCGTCGCATTGCAGGCGTCGCAGGACTTCGATTTGCCGGGCGTTTTCCACGCCTTCGGCAACCACACGCATGCCAAGCGCATGTGCCATGGTGATGATGGCGGTAAAAAACACTTTACCCTCCTCGGTCTTTGCAACCTCGGAGGTGAACGCGCGGTCGACTTTCAGCACATCGAAATCGAGCCGTTGCAGCTGTGACAGTGACGAATAGCCCGTACCAAAGTCGTCGATCAGGATTTTGATGCCCATTTTCTGCAAGGCTGCCAGGGCCGCAGAAACGTCATGGCTGTCGCCCATCATGCAGGATTCGGTGATTTCTATTTCCAGCAATTGCGCGGGTATCCGATGGCGCTTGATGCAGGCGGTAACCACCTTGATGAAATGACGATGATTGAACTGGCGCGGCGACACATTGACCGATACCGGCAATATTTCCCGCTCCCGCTGTGACCAGGTGGCCAGTTGGGCGCATACCTTGTCCAGGACCAGTTCGCCAATCCCGAGAATCAGGCCGGTTTCTTCGGCCAGCCCGATGAATTCCAGCGGTTCGATCAAGCCCCGCGACGGATGCTGCCAGCGCACCAGCGCTTCCATGCTCGATACCATGCCGGTCTTGATGTCCAGGCGCGGCTGGTAGTAGATGAGAAGTTCGTCATTTTCTATCGCGTGGCGCAATTCCTGTTCGCGGTCGACGCGCTTGCGCAAGTCTTCATACAATTGATGTTCATAAAAGCGGTAATTGCCCTTGCCCGCGGTTTTGACGGCATACATGGCGATATCCGCATTCTGCAGCAAGGTGTCGGCGTCCATGCCGTCCTCAGGGAAAACGCTGATACCGATCGAAGTGCCGATCAAATGCGTGCCCTGTGACAGGCGAAATTTTTCCTTGAATGCGGCGACCACCCGATCAGCGACGTGGGCAACGTCGTGCCTGTCTTCGAGCTGTTCGACAATCACCACGAATTCGTCGCCGCCCAGGCGCACGACGTGGTCATGCGGACGCACCGCCACCTTCAGGCGCTCAGCCGTGTAGCGCAACAGTTCATCGCCAACTGGATGTCCCATCGTGTCATTGATGCCCTTGAATCCATCCAGATCGATGAACAGCAAGGCCAGCATACTGTGTTCCGTGCGCGCGCGGGCGATCGCCTGAGGCAGGAAGCTCTGGATCCAATGGCGGTTGGGCAAGCCTGTCAAGGCATCTTCATTGCCGCGGCGCTCAAGTTCGCTCACATGCGCCTTGGTATCGCTGATGTCGCGCATGGTGATGGCCAGTTCGTCGTTGGAACGCACCATTTTCAAATGGACCCACTTCACGGGCGCCGACCATTCTCCGGTCGCCTGCAATTCGCCTTCGTAGAAACTCGATGCCATCGCCTGCATCATGCGCACCATGAATTCCTGGCGTTCCGGCTCCGGCAGCAAGGTGGAAAAATGCTTGCCGATCACCCCTTCGCGCCGCTGCTGGAACAGCCTGGCGCCATAGGAATTGCAATCGACCGCAACAAAATCGACCATCTTGCGTTCCTTGTCGCACACCTGTTTGGCAATGAAAAAACCTTCGTGGCCTTCTTCCGTCGCCATCCGGTAGGTGGCCTGGGTTTGTTCGAGCTGGTGCTTGCGCCATGCCAGCCGGATCGACAGGATCATGGCGATCATGGCAAAACAGAACAGCACAACGGATGCCAGGACAGCATTGCGAATCGAGGTTGCCCGGGTTGCCAGGTATGGCGCCAGCGCATCGGCCTGGTCGAGGCCGGCGATCGCCACCAGCGGATAACCTTCAATTTGCTGCCAGCCGATATAGCGGGGACGGCCGTCGGCAAACCAGGTTTCCCCCTCCATCAACTTGCTTCCCCAGAGCATGGTGAACTGCGGCATTTTGGTAAAGGCAAACACGCCGCGATTGTTGATCGTGTTGCCAACCCTGGTTGCCCGCATGGCGCCATCATCGCCCACGAGGGCGAGCAGGCCGTGCTTGCCGAGACTGATTTCAGTGTATGTCGTCGTGAAATACTCGGCCCCCACGCCCACCATGACCGTGCCGGCAAAGCTGCCGTCGGGCTGACTCAGGCTGCGGGCAAAATGCACGATGTCGCGCGCCAGACCCGGGCTGTACACTGCGCCGCCCAAATACAGAAAATCGATGATGGCGAATTTTTGTGCCGTAAAAAATTGTCGATCGCCAATATAGGAATTTCTGACATTGGCCATGGTACTGGTGTCGATTCTGCCATTGCGATTCACAATCGTTACGTCAAAAAGCGAGCCTGCCTGAAATAGCTTTTTTCTGTTGAGCGTTTCAAGCTGAAGTTTGCCGTTTGTCAACTCCCATTCATACCGCACATGCAGGAGGGTCTGGTCGACGATATCGAAGCTTCTCACCAGATGTCCGGCATAGTTTTTTGCCATATTCAGCGCTTCCCGCATGGCGGTGGCTTCCGCGCGTTGCCGGCCATGTTCCAGGTCCGACAGCAGCAGGAACCAGCCCAGCAGGGCGAGCAACAGTGCCCCCAGCGGCCATGACATTGCCCAAAGGAGGTGTCGCTTCAACAAGCGGGGTTTATCAAGAAAATTCTTGAAACGAAATAAAGAGGCGCCGAAAAATTTCTGCATATGCAAGGGTTTGTGATCTTTTTGGCGCTATTTATAGCCTTGAGCACGATCAATGGCATGATCGCGCTGGAATTGCAGAGCTGAAAGAAATGCTGTGCGAGCTTAGCGCGCCTTCTTTGACTAATTTGGCTTCAGACAAATGAATTCTGGATTAGTTGCAACATCGGAATTTTTCATGCGCCGCATTGCACTTTGTTCGCAGTATTACAACAATTTTTGATTTACAGCCAGATTGCATTCACTTCGAGATTGACAATAAAATCTACAAACGATCTCAATTTTAATCGAACAATTGCGTCAACACCCTGCGTGCCGGCATTGGCAGTATTGCGGTATCGCATCTTGTAGTTTGGAAGGGCCTACCGGAACGGTCATGATAAAGCGCACGCAATTATCAGAATTTTTTTTGATGCTGGTGCTGGCTGTATTGCCCTCGATCGTGCTGGCCCTTGCCAGACCCGTCACGGTGATGACGCTAACCGGCGCGATTGGTCCGGCCGGAGCGGATTATGTCCAGCGTGGCGTTGCCCGTGCCGCCCAGGAAGGAAGCCAGCTGGTCGTGCTGCAACTGGATACGCCCGGCGGGCTGGATACCGCCATGCGCGCCATCATCAAAACCATCCTGTCGGCGCCGTTGCCGGTCGCCTGCCATGTCGCACCAGGCGGCGCGCGCGCTGCCAGCGCCGGCACTTATATCCTGTATGCCTGCCACATTGCCGCCATGGCGCCCGGCACCAACCTGGGCGCGGCCACCCCGGTCGCATTGCACGCGCCCTTCATGGATCCGGAGCCATCCAAAGAAAAAAGGGATAAAGACGAGCGCCAGTCAGGCAAACCGGCAACGCCGGACGAAAGCGCAACCACGCCCTTGCGGCAGAAGCAAGTCAACGATGCCGCGGCGTATATCCGCGGACTGGCGCAATTGCGCGGCCGCAATGCGGACTGGGCCGAGCGCGCGGTGCGCGAAGCGGTGAGCCTGCCGGCGGAAGATGCGCTGCGCCTGGGCGTGGTCGATTACCTTGCGGCCGACACCCCTGCCCTGCTGGCCCAGCTCGATGGCAAGACAATCAAGGTGCTGGCAGAAACCCGGCTCTTGCAAACCGCCGGCGCGCCGCTGTTGCCGTACCAGCCCGACTGGCGCACGCAAATTCTGGCGGCGATCACCGACCCGAGCATCGCACTGTTGCTAATGACCATAGGCATCTACGGCTTGCTGTTCGAATTCATGAATCCAGGCGCAGTCGCGCCCGGGGTCCTGGGCGCCATCTGCCTCTTGCTGGCGCTGTATGGTCTGCAGCTTTTACCGGTGAATTACGCTGGCCTGGCGCTGATCCTGCTGGGCCTGGCCTTCATGGTCGCCGAAGTCTTCCTGCCCAGCTTCGGTGCGCTGGGCCTGGGCGGCATTGCCGCCTTTGTGGCCGGCGCGCTGATCCTGATCGATACCGATTTGCCGGGATTCGGGATTCCGCCCGCACTGGTAGCGTCGCTCGCCTTGCTGAGCGCGCTCCTGATCGCGGCGATGACCGGTGTCGCACTCAAGACGCGCCGACGCGCCAGGGTCGGCGGCCTCGATGACATGCGTGGCGGCGTCGCCGAGGTGCTGGATGTCGCAGGCGATGCAATCTGGGTCAGGCTGGGTGGCGAAACCTGGCGTGCGGTCAGCGTGACGCCCTTGCAGCGGCAGCAAAAGGTGCGGGTGATAGGCCGCAAGGGATTGGTACTTGAAGTCGCCCCGCTGGATCTTCACGATAAAGGAGCATAGCCATGTTTTACGGATTCGGATTCAGCAGCCTGTTCATCCTGGTATTGATCCTGCTCTTTTCATCGCTGCGCATCCTGCGCGAGTACGAACGCGGGGTGGTGTTCCAGCTCGGCCGTTTCTGGGCCGTCAAGGGGCCGGGCCTGGTGCTGCTGATCCCGGTCATCCAGCAAATGGTGCGCGTCGATTTGCGTACCGTGGTACTGGATGTGCCGACCCAGGATGTCATTTCGCGCGACAATGTCTCGGTCAAGGTCAATGCAGTCATTTACTTTCGCGTGGTGGATCCGGAAAAAGCGATCATTCAGGTCGCCAATTTTTTCGAGGCCACCAGCCAGCTGGCGCAAACCACCTTGCGCTCGGTGCTCGGCAAACATGAGCTGGATGAGATGCTGGCCGAACGCGAGCGCTTAAATGTCGATATCCAGCAAGTGCTGGATGCCCAGACCGATGCCTGGGGCATCAAGGTGGCGAATGTCGAGATCAAGCATGTCGATCTCGATGAATCGATGATCCGCGCCATTGCGCGGCAAGCGGAAGCCGAGCGCGAGCGGCGCGCCAAGGTAATCCATGCCGAAGGCGAATTGCAGGCATCGGAAAAATTGATGCAGGCAGCCCATGTGCTGGCGCAACAACCGGGCGCCATGCAGCTGCGCTATATGCAAACGCTCTCCAATATCGCCGGCGACAAGGCTTCGACCATTATTTTCCCGATGCCGATCGATCTCCTGTCCGGCATGGCCGAAGCGGCCAAACGCCCGCCTGCCTGAGCGCCGGCCTTGGAGGGGACCGTTGCGCTGCTGCTGCGTACCTATACCCTGGCCGACGATATTTCCTTTGATGACATTCTCAGTTCACCCCTGAAAAAAAAAGCGGGCGCTCTTTAAAGAGCGCCCGCTTTTCGTGACATTGCGTTTTTTTCTTACCAGACAGCCTTGCCAGCTTCGTCCTTCAGCTGGGTTTTCCAGGCATCCTGCACCAGCTTGACAACGGCCGGCGGCATGCCGACGTAATCGAGTTCGGTTGCCATGGCGCCGCCGTTCTTGTAGGCCCAGTCAAAGAATTTCAGCACTTCCTTGCCCTTGGCAGCATCGGCCTGCACCTTGTGCATGATGATGAAGGAAGCACTGGTGATCGGCCAGCTTTGCTTGCCGGCCTGGTCAGTCAACGCCACGGCAAAGCCCGGGGTCTTGTCCCATTGCGCGCCGGCGGCGGCCGCCTTGAAGGTGGCATCGTCCGGCTGCACCCATTGGCCATCGCGGTTTTTCAGCTGGGTGTGGGCCATCTTGTTTTTCTTGGCATAGGCGTACTCGACATAGCCAATCGAATTCTTGATGCGCTGCACGTTGGCGGCGACGCCTTCGTTGCCCTTGCCGCCCACGCCCGTGGGCCACTTGACGGCGCTGCCGACACCAACTGTCGTCTTGAATTCTTCGTTGACCTTGGAAAGGTAATCGGTGAACTGGAAGGTGGTGCCGGAACCGTCAGCGCGATGCACCACGGTGATGTCTTCGGCCGGCAGCTTCACGCCAGGATTGTCGGCAGCGATTTCCGGCGCATTCCATTTGGTGATCTTGCCCAGATAAATGCCGGCAAATGCCGCATTGGACAGCTTCAGCTGGCCGGGGGCGATGCCGTCGACATTAATCACTGGCACCACGCCGCCCATGATGGCAGGGAATTGCATCAGGCCTTCTTTTTCCAGCTCTTCCTGCTTGAGCGGCATGTCGGAGGCGCCGAATTCCACGGTCTTGGCCTTGATTTGCTTGATGCCGCCGCCGGAACCGATCGACTGGTAATTCAGGCCGGTGCCGGTGGCTGCCTTATAGGCCTCGGCCCATTTGGAATAGATCGGATAGGGGAAGGTCGCGCCGGCGCCGGTGATATCTGCGGCCTGGGCTGCGCCACCGGTCAGGATGACGCCTGCCGCCAGAATCAGGGAAGGAACGAATTTATTCAAACGCATGGAGACTCCTTTTGATTGATCAAAGTTACCAGCGAACTTTAAACCCGGTTTATGACATCTTCATTACCTCGATGACAAACAGGAGCAGCATGACATTACCTTGTCACATTGAAAATTTATGATGGTCGTCAGAAAATTATTTACTCCCTTGCATATAGAATCGTTTACCCGCCATGGACACAGTCGCACGTCAGCCAGACGAGCAGGTCAAACAGCCGATGGACGGCGGGCACGCAAGCTTGCAGTTGCATGAGGTTCTGCAACAAGGATTGCTTACCCCCGTGTTCCAGCCGATTGTCGACATGAACAGCGGCGCACTGATCGGCTATGAAGGCTTGATCCGCGGCCCGGAAGGCAGTGCGCTGCACGCCCCCGCCCAGCTGTTCCACGCAGCACGACAATCCGGCCTCGGGCCGCAGCTGGAAGACTGTTGCAGCGAAGTCATCCTGAAAAAATTCGTCGAACTGGCGCTGCCCGGCAGAATTTTTTTGAATATCAGTCCGGACAGCCTGATCAAGGCAGGCGTGACTATTGCGGACAAGCTCGCCCAGCTGCACCTGATCGGCGTGGCACCGCAACGCATCATCCTCGAAATGACTGAAAACCAGGCGATCCACGATTACGATGCCATGCGCGAAGTCTTGCGGCGCTGCCGCAGCCTGGGCATCCAGATCGCCATCGATGACCTCGGCGAGGGCTTTTCCAGCTTGCGCCTGTGGTCGGAAATCCGGCCCGATTACGTCAAGATCGACATGCATTTCATCCAGGGCATCGACCGTGACCCGGTGAAGCTGCAATTCGTGCAATCGATCCAGCAGATCGCCCGCAAATCGGGCACGGTCACGATCGCCGAAGGTATCGAGACAGACACTGAACTGCGACTGCTACAGGAACTCGGCATCGGCTGGGGCCAGGGTTACCGCATCGCCAGGCCGCTGGCGCAACCGGCGCTCGCCATCACCGCAGAACTGGTGGCGCGCATCCGCCACAATGCTGCCCTGGCCACCGCCGGCAACCAGCGCGGCTTCAATCTGCCGACTGCCCTGAAGCTGTTGCGTATCGTCCCGGTAGCAACGCCGGATACCTCCACCAACGCCGTGTATACGACCTTCGCTGCCGACGCCGGGCTGGAAGTCATGCCGGTGGTGCGCAATGGCGTACCGCTCGGGATCATCAACCGCTTCCAGTTCATCGACCGGCTGGCGCGGCCCTATCAGCGCGAACTGTATGGCAAACGCTCCTGTACCGCTTTCATGACACCGGAGCCGCTGACCGTCGACAAGAACACGTCCCTGCAGGATATCAGCCTGATGATCGTGGAAGCGAAGTCGCATCATTTCTCCAACGGCTTCACCATCACCGACCATGGCCAGTACATCGGCGTGGGCTCCAGCCAGGACGTGATGCGGGAAATCACCCAGATGCAGATCAATGCGGCGCGCTATGCCAATCCGCTGACACAGTTGCCAGGCAACGTGCCAATCAACGAAGAAATCGACCGCCGCCTCGCCGCCGGTGTCGAATTCAATGTCTGCTACGGCGATATCGACCATTTCAAGCCGTTCAACGATGTTTACGGCTACCTGCGCGGCGACGACATCATCCGTCTGACCGGCGATATCCTGGCGCGCTATTGCGTGCCGGGGGTGGACTTCCTCGGTCATGTCGGCGGCGACGATTTCATCATCCTGTTCCAGAGCGCCGATTGGAAATGCCGCTGCGACGGCATACTGGAGACATTCGCAGCGGAGACGCCGGCGTTTTTCAGCGCCGCGGACCGCAGCAATGGCGGTTACGTGAGCGAAGACCGGCGTGGCAACCGGGTGTTCCATCCGCTGGTATCGCTGTCACTCGGCGTGGTGAAAATCGACGCCGCGCGCCATTATTCAAGCTACCAGATTGCCGCCGCCGCAGCGGACGCCAAGAAACAAGCCAAGACCATGAGCGGCAACAGCCTGTTCCTGGAACGCCGGGAATTGCAATAGATCCGGGCTTTCGCCTGGCATTCAGCTGCTGCTATTCGCTTCGCCCAGCACCACTTTGGCGCCAGTCACCAGCGCCGATTTCACTTGATCCAGGTACGGGCTGGCGAAGCGCTTTCCCTGCGGCGAATCGCGCAAGGCCATGTTCCAGTGACCGGCCACGGCCATCAGCTGTGCAGGTGTTCCGGCTTTTTCGATGCGCTGGATCACGGGGGCGCTCAGCAAGCCAAGATAGGTTTGCGCAGTGGTGGTCATGAAATCCTTGACCAGGCGGATGGTCGCCGGGTCTTCCGTCAAGACGCCCCCGGCCTCGGCGCCGCTGGCGGCCGGCGCCACCACGGGCGCATTGCCCCGCGCAGCTGGCGCCGGCGCCGGCGCGGCAGATTCCACTGGTGTTGCGCGCAATGCACCAGCATGGGACTGGCCGCGTGCATCGCTGTCCGTCTGCGCAATGAAGCCATGCTCCAGCAAGTGGCTGAGAATTTCCTGCAACTGTCCCGACGGCACCATTGCCGGGACCATTTCAATAATCGTCTCCAGGTCCTTGCTGCCGTCAATGATGATGAGCACGCGTCGTTGCATGGGGGTCAGGCCATGGGCACGGCTGGACATTTCCTCGCGCCCTTTTTCGGTCTTTGAAAAAACGAGCCCGGTACTTGCCATGGTTTGTGCCAGCATATATTTTTCCTTTTTCACCGCATCCCAGGCTGCCTCAAGGGGAGCCGCGCGGCGCACGACGACATCACGCCACGAACGGCGCTTCGTTAAAATTGAGCCAGGTAACGCCCAGGCCATGCATCAAGTCCTCGCCCAGATCCTGGATGGCATCGTCTTCCTCATCGAACTCCCAATCGATATCGACTGCGCAACCGGCGTGGGCGGCTTCGTTCAGCACCATGAACAGTTGCCGCATCGATTTGGTCGAGGCGCTGTTGACATAGGAAAGCCGGATGCGTGCATAAAATTTCGCCGAGACCTTGTTGTCGAAATGCGCTTGCATCGTGCCGATGATCGGCTGGAAAAACAGGTTCGGATTCTCCGGATAACACTCGCCTGCGATAAACAGGGTGTTGTGCACCGGGTTGAAAATGACTTCTGGCGTACTGTCCGTGCGGACTGTTTTAATGGCTTGCATTTTTTCGGCTCCCGAAAAATTAAATCACTGTCTTCAAGTAAAAATAGGAAAAGCGCCCCGCCGACTGCGTATGCGGAACGAATTCGAACTCGATTGGCTGGGTGCTGTCGCGTGCAATCGTCAACAAGCCCAGGCCGGCGCCCTTGCTGATGGCATCGGTCGCCTCATGCTCGTCATTGGCCAGTTGCTGGCGGTAGGCGGCCTTGATTTCCGCCAGCGACATGCTCTTCAGCGCAGTCAGCTTGCCGTGGATGCGCTCAACCTGTTCGCTCGGCACCAGGTTGCCGCAGGCTATCCAGTAGGATTGTTCCGCCTGCCCCATGCCAATCGCGCCGGGCTTGCCCGGTTCCGGGCAAGTGCCATTGCCGGGGGCGCCGCCATAGTGCAGGATGTTCTGCGCCATCTCGACAAAGCTGGAAAACAGCTTGCGCTTGACCGGGCCGCTGACGTTTTCGTACTCCAGCTTATCCTTGAGCGCACGCGACAGGACATTCATCATGTCGCCGTCAAAGCAGCCGGCGTAGTAATAAATTACGCCGGCATGCGCGGCCCCCTCCTGGAACTGTTCAAACGATCGCAAGTTCATGCCTGGCCCTCGGCAGCGAAGGCGAGGAAGCAGACATCGTCGCGGCGGCGCTGCTGGCCTTGCCATTCGGCGAAGCGCTCCAGCAGCAAGGCAGAAAATTCTTTCGGCGCCAGGGCCCGTTCCTCCGACAGCATCTGGTACAGGCGCCGGCGGCCATGCGCGATACTCTTCGGGCCGCCGATCTGGTCGATCACGCCGTCGGTGGTAACCAGCGCGCGATAGCCGGCCGGCAGGCGCACGCGGTGCGAACGGAAAATAAAATCGTCCGGTGTGTCGCTGTAGCCGACGCCCATGCGGTCGCCCTCGAACAGGCTGACTTCTTCGGCTTGCGGCTGCACCAGCGCCAGCTCCAGGCGAGCGCCGGCGTAATGCAAGGCGCTGGCGGCTTCGGTCAGGACGAACATGAAGGCATCCATGCCGTCGTCCGATTTGTCCGCCGCCTGGCTGCCCGGTTTCTTTTCCTCGTTGCGCTGGCCCAGCACTTTCTTGATGTAGGTATTCAGTCCGCTGAGCACCACGCCCGGGTCGGGTTCCTCGGCGCCGCTCGCGACCTGGTTTTCCAGGTAGGACAGGGCAATCAGCGTCATGAAGGCGCCCGGCACGCCATGGCCGGTGCAATCAATAATGGCGCCGAAGATGCCGTTTTTTGTGGTACGGAAGAAATAGCAATCGCCGCCGACCACATCGCGCGGCAACCAGGTCAGCTGCGCAGCGGGCATGGCTGCCAGCAGTTCCTGGTTGGAGCTGCGCAGGTTGGATTGCTGGATGGCTGAAGCGTAGTCAATACTGGAAAGCAGCTGGCGGGTCTTTTCCGCTTCGATATCCGACATCGCCTTCAACAGCGACATGCCGGTACCAAGGCCGAAGTACTTGCCGCCCCGGGTACAGATGAAGCCATCCTTCATGACGCGCGCATCCGGCTCGACTGCATGGCGCACCAGCACTTCGATCGGCGCATCCTCCGCAGCGATCAAAGGCGCGGCATCGGCAAAACCGAGGCACGATTTTTTGCCAAAAAGCTCGCGGCTGAAGGGTTTGCTGTACTGCTCCATGAAAGCATTGCGGTTGACCAGGCCGACCGGAACATCATCCTCGACGATTGCCACGGTTTCCATGTCGGGATGATCCCGGAAAAATTCCTGTAGCCCGGCATTGGTCATGTCCGGGCCGATGGCCGGGACTGCGCTCGCCAGCTGCCCCGCATGCACTGCCAAGCTCCCATGTGCACCGGCGCTGGAAGCCGCATTGGCGATGGAACTGTACAGATCTTCGATACTTGCCACTTGTATTGCTCCTTCGATTAAATGCCTTTGAACATCCGCCTGTCTGCATGCATGGACTATTTTCCTGACGGCAAATCTGACGGCAAATATATAGCCGCCGTATGACATAGGCATGAAGTAATGATGACAAATGTAAATTTTTCTGATGCGCGCCGGCAGCACCGCCATGTCATGCAATCGTCACAAAAAATTTCCTATTTGTAACAACCCCGTCACAAGCCATCCCTAGAATTCGCTTCAGAAATTTCGGTTTCTTCTTTGACAAACAATAGGAGTTGATCAATGAATTTGAAAAAAGTGTTTGCAGCAATGGGCGTTGCATCCGTCGCGCTGCTGACCCAGGGCGTCCAGGCCCAGGCAGTGAAGGTCGATGCCGGTCTGCCGACTTATCAAAAAGCTGCTGGCGTAGCCGGCAACTTCACCAGCGTCGGTTCCGATACGCTGAATAACCTGATGACACTGTGGGCGGAAGAGTTCAAGCGTCTCTATCCGAACGTGAATATTCAAATCCAGGGCGCCGGCTCCTCCACCGCGCCGCCGGCACTGACCGAAGGCGCCTCCAATTTCGGCCCGATGAGCCGCATGATGACCGCCAAGGAAGTCGAAGGCTTCGAGAAAAAGCATGGCTACAAGCCATACGCCGTGCCGGTCGCGATCGACGCGCTGGCCGTGTACGTCAACAAGGACAACCCGATCAAGGGCCTGAGCCTGCAAGACATCGACGCCATCATGTCGGTCGGCCGCAAGTGCGGCGGCGCTGCCGATGTGACCAAATGGGGCGAAGTCGGCATGAAGGGCGAATGGGGCAGCCGCGATATCGCCATGTACGGCCGTAACTCGGTCTCCGGCACCTATGGCTACTACAAGGAAATCGCACTGTGCAAGGGCGACTTCAAGCGCAACGTCGCCGAGCAGCCGGGTTCGGCTTCGGTGGTGCAAAGCGTCGCTACCCAGCTGAACGCCATCGGCTACTCGGGCATCGGCTACAAGACATCCGGCGTGCGCGCATTGCCGCTGGCGAAGAAATCCGGCCAGCCTTTCGTCGAGCCGGATGCCGCCCACGCAATTGACGGCACCTATCCGCTGGCGCGCGTGCTGTACGTGTACGTGAACAAGAAGCCGAACCAGCTGCTGGCGCCGCTGGAGCGCGAGTTCTTCAAGATGGTGCTGTCCAAGCAAGGCCAGACCGTGGTGGTGAAGGATGGCTTCGTGCCAATGCCAGCACGCATGGCGCTCAAGGCCAGCCAGGACTTGAGCAAGTAAGCAGCATCCGCGGCGCGTTCTGCGCGCCGCACCCTCCCGCCTTTTCATGTGCGGGAATCAGTCATGACATGCTGCCGCGAGCCGCGGCAGCAGATCGAATTCAACAGGCAGCGCGGAAGAATCCAGACCGGCACGCCGGCACCGTTGCTGCATGATCTTTAATACGAGGGAGTTAGGCATGAAGCAAAAAATGCGCATGGTGGCATTGCTCGCGGGCACGGCTGCGGCACTGGCCCTGAGCGGCTGCGCCACCGACATGAACCAGACCGCGCCAGCGGCAGCTGCACCGGCAGCTGCGCCGGCAGCCAAGCCGGCAGCCCCGGTAGCCGAAAAAGCGGCTGTGGCGGCACCGTCGGCCAAGGAATTCTTCATCATTCTGCCGGCAAGCGGCCGTATCCACGCCTTCGGCGACACCAGGAATTACCTGCAATACCTCGCCAATGGCGAAGTGGCGCTGACCCGTACCCAGATCGGTACCGGTCCGAAAGGCGAAACCGTCGTTTATGGCATCACCAGCGACGACGTCAAGAAAAACCAGCCGAGCCTGGGCGAACTGGTCTACCAGGACAAGTTGCCGGCTGCCGAGGACTTCCATGGCGAAGTGTTCAAGAACGGCCGTTTCTACGTCTTCGGCAACCTGCAGGACATGAAAGCCTTCGCCGCCTTCGGCGAAGTGCCCTACTCCTACACCGATATCGGCGCCGGCCCGAAAGGCGAGACGCTGGTTTGGGTAATGAACAAGGATAGCTACAAGAAGGGCCGCCCGCTCGCCAACATCGAGCGCTTCAAGCAGATTCGCGCAGCGACGTAAGCGCCGCGGAGCCAGGTGCGACATGCCTGGTTCCGGGCGCATGCGCAAGGATCGCAAAAGGGCGGCGGCTTATCGTCGCCCTCGTTTTATTTTAAAACACACAAAATCTCCATGAATACCACAAGCCAGCGTCAGAGTCCGGCCAGCGGCGCGACCGCCGTGCTCGGAAACCGTCCGATGAGCCGCCGCATGCTGATCGATCGCCTGTTCAAGCATCTGATGTCGATCGGCGGCATCAGCGTGATCGTCGCGATCTCGGCCATCTTTTTCTATCTCGCCAGCGTCGTCGTGCCGCTGTTTACCCCGCCCACGATCGAGCAGGAAAGCCAGTTCGCCGTACCGGGCGCGGCAGGCCAGGATACCGCTGCGCTGTCTGGCGAAGAACAGCGCGAGATCGGCATCCGTGTCGGCGCCAGGGGCGCGATCAGCTTCTTCAGCTTCGCCAGCGGCCAGGTGCTGGCCAGCCATGCCATCAAGCTGCCGGATGGCGCCCAGGTCACCAGTTACGCCAGCGGCGAACGGCGCACCTATGCGCTGGGCTTCGGCTTGTCGGATGGCCGTGTGGTGCTGGTCAAGCAAGGCTACCAGGTCACCTATCCGGACAACAAGCGGCTGATCACGCCGTCGATCGAATACCCGCTGGGTGAAGAACCGCTGGTGATCGATCCGCAAGGCAAACCAATCGTGCAACTGGCGATCCAGCAATCCGAGGAGGGTTCCACCATCGTCGCGCTGACCGAGGACGGTCGCCTGCTGGTATCCGCGGTGAGTCTCACCAACAACCTGATGACCGGCGAATCGACCAGCCAGGTCGAGCAGTCGGAAATCGTGCTGCCGCCGTCGGACATCCGTCGCCTGCTGGTGGAATCCAAGCAGCGCGAACTGTACGTGCTGCATGGCGACCGCGCGCTGGCCCGCTATGACATTGGCGACAAGACTCAGCCCAGGCTGATCGAAACGGTACAACTGACCGACGCCGGCGAAAAAGTCACGGCACTGACCATGCTGAGCGGCGGTTTCTCCATCATCGTCGGCACCAATCGCGGCAATCTGGCGCAGTGGTTCCCGGTGCGCAAGGAATCCAACCATTTCATCCTGACCCGCATCCGCACTTTTGATCCCATGCAAGGCGCCGTCACCGCACTCGCGCCGGAATTCAACCGCAAGGCCTTCATTGCCGGCGACAGCCAGGGCAACCTCGGCAGCTACTTCGCCACTTCGAACCGTCTGCTGTTCAACAAGAAGCTGAGCGACCAGGCGCTCACCGTGCTGGGCATTCCGCCGCGCGGCAATGGTTACCTGGCGCAGGATGCCGCCGGCAAGGTATATTCGGCGGCGGTGCACAACGACCATCCGGAAGTCTCGTTTTCCAGCCTGTGGCAAAAGGTCTGGTACGAAAGCTATGAAGCGCCGGATTATGTCTGGCAATCGTCGGCCGCCAACTCGGACTTCGAACCGAAGTTCAGCCTGGCGCCACTGACCTACGGCACCATCAAGGCAGCCGCCTATGCGATGCTGATCTCGATCCCGCTGGCCTTGCTGGGCGCCATCTTCACCGGCTACTTCATGACGCCGAAGATGCGCACCATCGTCAAGCCGAGCATCGAGATGATGGGCGCCCTGCCGACCGTGATCCTGGGTTTCCTCGCCGGCCTGTGGCTGGCGCCGCTGGTGGAAAACAACCTGGCCGGCGTACTGCTGTCGATTGTCTTGCTGCCGGTCTCGCTGGTCGGCTCCGCCTGGCTGTGGCAACTGCTGCCGGAAAACCTGCGCAACCGCGTGCCGCCAGGCTGGGAAGCCGCGCTGCAATTGCCGGTAGTGGCGTTCATGCTGTGGTTCCTGTTCCAGATCGGCCACCCGATCGAGGCGGCATTTTTCGGTGGCGACCTGCCAAGCTGGCTCAGTAACGAGCTCGGCATCAGCTACGATCAGCGCAACTCGCTGGTGGTCGGCATCGCCATGGGCTTTGCGGTCACCCCCAACATCTTCTCGATTGCCGAAGACGCCATCTTCAGCGTGCCCAAGCACCTGACCTCGGGTTCGCTGGCGCTGGGCGCGACGCCCTGGCAAACCCTGGTGGGCGTAGTACTGCTCACGGCCAGCCCCGGCATTTTTTCGGCGGTGATGATCGGCCTGGGCCGCGCGGTCGGCGAAACCATGATCGTGCTGATGGCTACCGGTAATACCGCGGTGATGGATTTCAGCATGTTCTCGGGTTTCCGCACCCTGTCGGCCAACATCGGCGTCGAAATGCCGGAAGCCGGCGTCGGCGAAACCCACTACCGCCTGCTGTTCCTGTCGGCGCTGGTGCTGTTCGCCTTCACATTTATCGTCAACACTCTCGCTGAACTGGTGCGCCAGCGCATGCGTGAAAAGTACAGCACTATCTAATCGGAGTTCACAACATGCGAGACTGGTTCAAATCAGGCACCCCCTGGATCTGGCTGACCGCCGGCGCGGTAGCGCTGGCGCTCTTGATGGTCGCTGGCGTACTGGGCTTGACCGCCATGCGCGGCCTCGGTCACTTCTGGCCAAAGCCGGTGGCGGAAACCACCTACAAGGAAAAGGATGGCAGGCAGATTCGCCTGATCGGCGAAATCCGCGAGCGCGAGGAAGTGTCGGTCAAGCGGCTCAAGGAGGCGGGCTTTGACATCGGCGGCGAGCAAGTGTTCGTCAACCGCCTGCTGGTGAAACTGGGCAACCGCGACGTCAGCGGCGTCGACTTCCGCTGGTTTCCGGAACCGCTGCTGGGGGAAATGCGCTATCCCGGCGATGTACTCACCATCGAGCGCCACGAATGGGGCAATTTCTACGGCCATCTGAAATCGGTCAAGGAAAACGGCGCCGTGGTTGCGTCCGGCGAGACCGCCTGGCCCGAGTTGCAGAAGCGCTTCGAACGCGCCGGCGAACTGTTCAGGAAGATCCACCAGATCGAAAAGGATGACATCGGCGAAATCAACCATGGCATCGAACAGTTGCGCCTGCAACAGCGCCGCGCCGAAATCAAGGGCACGCTGAGCGAGGCCGACAAGGCCGCGATGGCGGCACGCAAGCAAAAGCTGGATGAGCGCTTCGCGGTCGTGCAGCAGGAGTTGCAGGCGCTGCGCGCCGATATCGGCCGCGACTCGCTGGTGGCGGAAGTCATGGATGGCAAGGAAGTGGAAATCAAGCTGGCGCTGGTGGCGGACGTCTATCGCGCCAATGCCATGGGCCTGTTCGACAAGATCGGCCATTATTTCCGCAAGATGGGCGAGTTCGCCTTCGACGACCCGCGCGAAGCCAATACCGAAGGCGGCATCTTCCCGGCCATCTTCGGCACCGTGCTGATGGTGCTGATGATGTCGGTGATCGTGACGCCCCTGGGCGTCATGGCGGCGGTGTACATGCGCGAATACGCCAGGCAAGGCCCGCTGATCCGCATGATCCGCATCTCGGTCAACAACCTGGCCGGCGTGCCTTCGATCGTGTATGGCGTATTTGGCCTGGGCTTTTTCGTGTACTTCTTGGGCGGCAATATCGACCAGCTGTTCTTTGCCGAATCGCTGCCGGCGCCGACCTTCGGCAGCCCCGGCATCCTGTGGGCATCGCTCACCCTGGCGCTATTGACCCTGCCGGTGGTAATCGTCTCCACCGAAGAGGGCCTGTCGCGGGTGCCGCGTTCGGTGCGCGAGGGCAGCCTGGCACTGGGCGCAACCAAGGCCGAAACGCTTTGGCGCACCGTGCTGCCGATGACCGGCCCGGCCATGATGACCGGCCTGATCCTGGCGGTGGCGCGCGCCGCCGGCGAAGTGGCGCCGCTGATGCTGGTGGGCGTGGTGAAGCTGGCGCCGACGCTGCCGCTGGATGGCTATTTCCCGTTCATCCATCTCGAGCGCAAGTTCATGCACCTGGGCTTCCACATCTACGACGTCGGTTTCCAGAGCCCCAACGTCGAAGCCGCGCGCCCGCTGGTGTACGCCACCGCCCTGCTGCTGGTGATCGTGATCATGGTCCTGAACATGACCGCGATCCGCCTGCGCAACCGCATGCGCGAAAAACTCCGCGGCCTGGAATCGGTCTGATCGGCGCCGGCAAACACAACTGAATAATTTATCGAGGTAAAACCCATGCAAACCACAATCCAAACCGCCCTGCCTGGCATGAAGGCAAATGCCGCGATTGCCCAGCCGACGGCCGGCTTTGCCGGCCTGGTCGATCCGGACGTCGCGCTGAAAGTCAGGAACGTCAACCTGTTCTATGGCCAGACGCAAGCGCTGTACGACGTCAGCATGGATATCCCGCGCGGCCAGGTGGTCGCCTTCATCGGCCCCTCTGGCTGCGGCAAGTCAACCCTGCTGCGCTGCTTTAACCGCATGAACGACCTGGTGGACGATTGCCGCGTCGAGGGCCAGATCCTGGTCGATGGCAAGAACGTCTACGAGCGCGGCGTCAATGTGGCCGACCTGCGACGGCGGGTCGGGATGGTGTTCCAGAAGCCGAACCCCTTCCCCAAGTCGATCTATGAAAACGTCGCCTACGGCTTGCGCCTGCTGGGCATCAAGGACCGCGCCACGCTGGACGAGAACATCGAGCGCGCCCTGCGCCAGGCCGCCCTGTGGGATGAAGTCAAGGATCGCCTCGACAGCAGCGGCCTGTCGCTGTCCGGCGGCCAGCAACAGCGCCTGGTGATCGCCCGCGCGGTGGCGCTGGAACCGGAAGTGCTGCTGCTGGACGAACCCTGCTCGGCGCTCGATCCGATCGCCACGGCCAAGGTGGAAAATCTGCTGGAAGAATTGAAAACGCGTTACACCATCGTCATCGTCACGCACAACATGCAGCAGGCGGCACGCGTTTCGGACTACACCGGTTTCATGTTCATGGGCAAGCTGGTCGAATTCAGCGAGACCCAGCAAATGTTCACCCAGCCGGGCAATCAGCAAACGCTGGACTACATCACCGGACGTTTCGGCTAATCCCTGTCTGAACCAATATGAGAGAAAATCGCATGAGTACTCCACATATCGTCAAATCCTATGACCAGGAATTGCAAACACTGGCTTCCAGCGTCGGTGCCATGGGCGACTTCACCGGCGTGCAATTCGCCGACGCCGTCCAGTCGCTGCTGGCGCGCGACACCGTCATGGCGCAACGCGTCATCGATCAGGACCGCATGGTCGATGCGCTGCGGCGCGATTTGTCCGCCGCCGCCGCCAACGTGATCGCCCGCCGCCAGCCGGTCGCCAACGACCTCGATGAAGTGCTGGCGGAACTGCGCATCGTCGAAGACCTGGAACGCATCGGCGACCTGGCAAAAAACATCGCCCGGCGCGCCATCACCATCGCCGCCGAACCGTTGCCCGTAGAAGTCACCGACAAGATCCGCCGCCTGGCGGCGCTGACTTCGGAGCAGTTGCGCAATGCGATCGACGCGTATATCGCGCACGATGCAGAAAAGGCCCAGGCAATGCCTGCGGATGACGACGAGATCGATGCCCTGCACGCCGACATTTTTGCCGACATCATCGCCATGATGAACGCCAGCCAGCAGCAGGTGATCGGACTTGTACATCTGCTGTTTTGCGCGAAAAACATCGAGCGCATCGCCGACCACGCGACCCATATCGGCGAGGTCGCCTTCCAGTCGGTGAGCAGCCGCCCATCACGGCCACGGCAGTTCCAAACCGACGGCGGTGTCGGTAATTAAAGAGGACAAGGGCGGGACATGCGCTTGGCGAATATCGAGGAATCCGGTGTAACGGTGCCGCCAGACGGTTGCGCTCACGCGGCCTGCCCCGGCGCCGCCACGCCTCATCCGCCCTACCGCATCCTGCTGCACCATGATGGCCAGGCTTATGTCGCGGAGGTTCCGGAATTGCCCTCCTGCAGGGGCGTAGGCGAAACGCGCGCTGACGCACTGGCGGCCGCAGAACAGGCCATGGCGACCTGGCTGCAAGAAACTCGCGTGAGTGGCGCGGCATTGCCCGCCCTGCTGGCACCAGCCGAACTGGCAAGGAATATCAGGGAACGACTTGCCGCTGCCTGCCCGGAACAAATGCCGGTGCCGAGAATGTCTCCGGTCAAACTCTTGCTGGTCAAAAAATTCGGCAAGATGTCCAATCGCGAGCTTGCTGGCCGCATCGGGCTAAGTGGCCGGGATGCGCCCACCATGCTGTCGGCAGCCGCTTCGGGCAAAGGCACGCGGCGGGCGCGCTGCGCCATTGCGCTGGCCTTGAATGCACCGCCTTCCCGCCTATGGCCGGAGCGCCCACCGGAAATCGGCCAGGACGACGATCGCCTGTATCTTGCCTTGCGCGCCACCGCTGACGCGCGGCCAGCGTCGCCAGCTTGACTGCTGCGCTGGACAATATCTCAGACGCCTCTTCCGTAACACGCTTGTAACCAAGCCGTCACGTCAACGTAATGTTTCTTATCTACACTCCCGCAGGTTATCGCCTTAACCTCAACCGGAGCAAGATGCATGAACAAGCCCAAGGATCTTCCGCTGACACATATCGATTCTGACGATATTGGCCACAACACTTCGAATAATTCTGAATTCGGCGAAATTCTCAACGCCCGCATCAGCCGCCGCAATATGCTGCGCGGCGGCGCGGTATCGGCAGTCAGCGCCCTGTTCGGCTCGATCGGTTTGTCCGCCTGCGGCGGCAGCAGCGAAGTGGTCGCGCTTGCTCCCGTACCACCGGCGCCAGTTGAAAAATTGCTCGGCTTTGCTGCCGTGAGCAAGAGCCTGGCCGACAGCGTCGTCGTTCCCGCCGGCTATACTGCTTCCATCATCTACGCGTTGGGCGACCCCCTCGCGGCCGCGACGCCGGCCTACAAGAACGACGGCACCGATACCGATTACGACAACCGCGCCGGTGACCATCACGACGGCATGGAGTGGTTCGGCTTGTCGGGCACCGGCACGCCGTCGTTGACCTCGGTCGATCGCGGCCTGCTGGGCATGAACCATGAAGCCACGACTGACGAAACCAAGGCGTCATTCTTCCTGCATGCAAATGGCGGCACCACCACGCTCCCGCGTCCGGCAGCCGAAGTCGACAAGGAAATTCCAATTCACGGCGTAGCCATCGTCGAAGTCAAGAAAACCGGCGCAGCCTGGGCCTATGTGAAAGACTCGACGTTCAACCGCCGCATCACGCCGATGACGGTCGCAGAGATTGCCGGGCCGGCGCGCGGCAATGCGCTGATGACCACCAAATATTCGACCGCCGGCACCACCACGCGCGGCACCATCAACAACTGCGGCACCGGCAAGACGCCCTGGGGCACGCTGGTCACCGGCGAAGAGAACTGGAACGGCTACTTTACCCGCGGTGCCGCTGACAATGCCGCGCGCGGCAATGACAAGAGCGTGACCTCGCTCAACCGTTACGGCAAGTCGCAGGGTGGCGCGTCGCGCCATGGCTGGGAGTCGGCTGGCGCCGACGACAAGTACGCGCGCTGGAACATCGGCGTGACCGGCGCCACCGCCGCCGATGACTATCGCAACGAGATGAACACCTTCGGCTACATCGTCGAGATCGATCCGTACGACAAGACCAAGTCGATCAAGAAGCGCACCGCGCTGGGCCGCTTCGCGCACGAAAGCGCCGCCTTCGGCAAGCTGGAAGCCGGCAAGCCGCTCGCCGTGTATCAGGGCGACGATTCGCGCGGCGAATACATCTACAAGTTCGTGTCCAACGCCAACTGGGACCCGGCAGATGCGACTGCTGCCGATCGCATCGCCACCGGCGACAAGTACCTCGATGCCGGCAAGCTGTATACCGCCAAGTTCAATGCCGATGGCAGCGGCCAGTGGATCGAGCTCAGCATCAGCAACGCGGCAATCTCCGGCTATGCCGGCTACGCCTTTGCCGACCAGGCCGATGTGCTGGTCAATGCCCGCCTGGCAGCCGATGCCGTGGGTGCGACCAAGATGGACCGCCCGGAATGGTGTGCCACCAATCCTGCCAACGGCGAGATCTACTTCACTCTGACCAACAACTCTAATCGCACGGTCAATTCGGCGACCACGCCGCCCGATGCCGCCAATCCGCGTGCCTACACGGACATGAAGGGCGCCACCGCCCAAGCGGGTAACCCCAACGGCCACCTGATCCGCCTCCGTGAGGGCGCGGCCGGCGCGGCTGCCACCGCCTTTACCTGGGACGTGTACCTGTTCGGCGCCGAAGCCAGCGCGAGCAAGTCCCTGGTCAATCTGTCGAGCCTCACCGACGACCAGGACTTTTCCAGCCCGGATGGCCTGGCATTCACCCCCTCGACCGGCATCTGCTGGATCCAGACCGACGATGGCGCTTACACCGACGTCACCAACTGCATGATGCTGGCGGCATTGCCGGGTCAGATCGGCGACGGGGCTGCGCAGACGCTGAGCTATACCAAGGCCGATAGCAGCCAGCTCAACGTTACCACCCCTGTCGGCAAGGCGCCGACGGCCGACACCCTGAAGCGCTTCCTGGTCGGTCCGAAGGCTTCCGAAATTACCGGCATCTGCGAAACTCCGGATGGCAAGGCATTGTTCGTCAATATCCAGCATCCGGGCGAAAGCACAAAGGCAGCCGATATCGGTGATCCGACCAAGTACACCAGCCAGTGGCCGAGCAATGCCGGCTTCGGCGCCGGCAACCGGCCGCGTTCGGCAACCATCGTCATCACCAAGAATGACGGCGGCCGCGTAGGTACTTAATCAGCAACTGCGATAGCAGGTTCCGCGCGACGGGCTACGGTAATTACCCTTACCGTAGCCCGTCGTTTTTTGAACAGTTCAACCGGCGCTGGCCAGTGTAACGAGTTGTATGCCTTCGGCGGACGTTCGTTCTCGATCTGGAACGCGGCCACCGGTGCGCGTGTGTATGACTCCGGCGACGCTTTCGAAACCATCACGTCCACGCTGGCAGGTACGCCTGGCTTCGACTTTACGTTCAACACCGGTCACGACGAATACGCATTCGACGGCCGCAGCCCCAACAAGGGCCCTGAGCCTGAAGGCGTGGTGCTGCAGCGCTTCGGTGCCAAGGTCTATGCCTTCATCAGCCTGGAGCGCGTCGGTGGCGTGATGGTGTATGACGTGACTGCGCCGGCCGCCCCCAAGCATGCGACCTACATCAATACCCGTACCGGCGCCACCGGCGATCTCGGACCTGAGGGCCTGATCGTGATTCCGGCAGCAAAGTCGCCTAACGGCAAACCTTTGATGGTGGTCGCGAACGAAATCAGCGGCACAACGCGGATTTTCGAAATCAAGCTGACTTACTGAGCAAGGCACTGGCCGGCGCATGCCGGTCGTTCGAAAAAGCCCCGGGATCCGCTCCAGGGGTTTTTTATGTCTTACAGAAATGCTGTGGCCGGCATATCGGCATCCGGCCTTTCGTCGACGATAGTATTGTCATGGATATGTCATATTTTCAAAATATAATTGAAGTTCTTTGCGCCCAAAAAGCAGCTGCCTGCATATCCGGCGTCGGTGCCCGGCCTGGCGCAGGCGCTGCGGCTGTTATAGTATGATCAATCAAACTTCTGGACGCCGTGCCAGTTCTTATTGCGCAGCCTCATGCCAACATCACGGAGCCGCATGGATCAACGTGTAAAAGCCGCCCGCAAGCCCGCAGTCGCCCCGGATGCGGCAGAGATTTTCCTGAACCGCGAATTGTCGCAGCTGGCCTTCAACCGCCGCGTGCTGGCGCAGGCCGAAGATCCCGAGATTCCCCTGCTGGAGCGGCTGCGCTTCCTGTGCATCGTCAGCAGCAACCTCGACGAATTTTTCGAAGTACGCATTGCCAGCATGCTGGCGCAGGACCAGCGCGAAGGCAACACACCAGGAACGCCTGGCTTCGTCGAGCCCCTCGAACGCATTGATGAAGAATGCCATCAACTGGTTGAACGGCAGTATGCCGTCCTGAACCAGGAAATCCTGCCGCAACTGGCGCTCCACGGTATCCACCTGCTGCGCCACCAGGACCGCAATGAAGCGCAACGGGCCTGGGTCAAATCCTATTTCGAACGCGAAGTGCGGCCGCTGCTCACGCCGATCGGCCTGGATCCGGCCCATCCATTCCCCCAGGTCGTCAACAAGAGCCTGAACTTCATCGTCCAACTGGCGGGCAAGGATGCATTCGGCCGCAGTACGGCCATCGCCATTCTCAAGGCGCCGCGGGTTTTGCCGCGCATTATCAAGTTGCCGCCCGAGCTGTGCGAGGATGGCATGGCATTTTGCCTGTTGTCGTCGGTGATCCATGCGCATATCGCCGACCTCTTCGCCGGCCGCGAAGTGCTGGGGTATTCGCAGTTCCGCGTCACCCGCAACAGCGACCTGTGGGTCGACGATGAGGAAGTCAAGAACCTGCGCGAAGCCTTGCAAAGCGAATTGCAGACGCGCTCCTTCGGTTTTGGCGTGCGGCTGGAAGTCGCAAAAAATTGCCCCGAGTACCTGTCGCAATTCCTGCTGGAACAGTTTGCCATTCCGATGCACCGCCTCTACCATGTCGACGGTCCGGTCAACATGGTGCGCCTGCTCGAACTCGTCGATTACGTCAACGCGCCGACGCTGCGCTTTGCGCCGTTTTCCCCGTCCTTTCCAGCCCGGCTTGCCGAAGGCGGCATTTTTTCCATTCTCGGCAAGCAGGACGTGCTGCTGCACCACCCTTTCCAGTCCTTCCAGCCGGTGGTCGATTTCATCCGCAGCGCCGCCAGCGACGCCAATGTGCTGGCGATCAAACAGACCATTTACCGCACCGGCATGAATTCCGACCTGATGGAAGCGCTCATTACGGCGGCCCAGCAAGGCAAGGAAGTCACGGTAGTGGTGGAATTGATGGCGCGCTTCGACGAGGAAGCCAACATCAACTGGGCCGAACGGCTGGAACGGGTCGGCGCCCAGGTGGTGTATGGCGTGGTCGGCCTGAAGACCCATGCCAAGCTGGCGCTGGTGCTGCGCCGCGAGGAAGGCAACCTGCGCTACTATGCTCACCTCGGCACCGGCAACTACCATCCGACCACCACCAAGTTCTACACCGACTTCGGCCTGCTGACCTCGCGCCCCGAACTGACGCGCGACGTCAATGAAGTGTTCCTGCACCTGACCAGCCTGGCCAGGCCCAAGAAACTCAACCACCTGTGGCTGGCGCCGTTCGCGCTGCAAAAGGAATTGATCCGCTCGATCCAGAACGAAGCGCGCATCGCCCGCGAAGGCCGCCCGGGGCGCATCATCGCCAAGATGAATGCCTTGCTGGACGAATCCGTGATCCGTGCGCTGTATGGTGCTTCCGACGCCGGCGTCAAGATCGACCTGATCGTGCGCGGCGCCTGCGCCTTGCGCCCGGGCGTGCCGGGACTGTCGGAAAACATCAAGGTGCGTTCGATCATCGGCCGTTTCCTCGAACATACCCGGATCTTTTACTTCCGCAACGACCTTGCCCACGATGTCTACCTGTCCAGCGCCGACTGGATGAGCCGCAACCTGTTCCGGCGCATCGAGGTCGCTTTTCCGGTGCTGGACAAGGCGCTCAAGAAGCGCGTGATCACAGAAGGCCTGAACCCCTATCTGAAGGATAACCTGAACGCCTGGGAACTCGAACCAGATGGCGGCTATCATCACAGGACGCCACGCGGCAAACAAAAACCCTACGGCGCCCAGCAAACCCTGATGCAAACCCTCGGTTCGCCGCTGGCCAAATAAGCCATGGACATCCTGCTCTGGCGCCATGCGGAAGCGGAGATCGGTGAACCCGATGAAGGGCGCGCCCTGACCCCCAAGGGCGTGCGGCAGGCGCAAAAGATGGCGCAATGGCTGGAGCGCAACCTGCCCAGCCGCTGCCGCATACTGGTCAGCCCGACCGTACGGACCCTGCAGACAGCGCAGGCGCTGGAACGCAAATTCAGGATATGCCCCGAAATTGCCCCCGGCGCGACACCGGAAGCGCTACTGGCCGCCGCCAACTGGCCCGACGGCAAGGAGCCGGTGCTGCTGGTGGGCCATCAGCCAAGCTTCGGCCAGGCGGCGGCCCTGCTTTTGTGCGGCAGCACGCAAGACTGGACCATACGCAAGGGCAATATCTGGTGGATCGCCCAGCGCGAACGCGACGGCTCCAGCGACAATTACCTCAAGGCCGTGGTGGCGCCTGACCTGGTGATGAAGTAAGGTTCATGCAACCGAAGATTCGGACATTTCGCCCAGATGCAGTATCGAAGGCGGAAAGGCAGCGGCGGGCCTGGTTTTGGCGGCCGGCCGCAGATTGCGAAGAAATTGCTGGGTCGCCGCTTCCCATGAGTATTTCAATGCATGCTGCCGGACTTGCTCGCGCGGCAGGCGCAGCGCCTCGAAGCAGGCGCGTTCAATGTCGTGGTCGAGCACACCGGTCTTGCCCTGTTCGACCACATCGATTGGACCGGCCACCGGATAGGCGGCAACCGGCACCCCGCACGCCATCGCTTCCAGCATGACCAGCCCAAAAGTATCGGTCAGGCTGGGGAAGACCAGGACATCGGCACAGTTGTAATACGGCGCCAGCTTGTCGTGCGCACGCGCGCCGAGGAAGTGTACCGATGGATAGCGGCGTTCGAGCGACTCGCGCTGCGGGCCGTCGCCGATGACCCATTTGGTGCCCGGCAAACCCATTGCCAGGAAGGCGTCGATATTTTTTTCCACCGCCAGGCGGCCGACGTACAGGTAGAGCGGGCCTTCGATGCCGGCGTGCTCGCGTGCGAGCGGCTTGAAGTGGCCCGTGTCGACACCCCTGCCCCACAAGACCAGCTTGCCGAAGCCGCGCTGCGCCAGATCGTGCATGACGGCCGGAGTCGATACCATGACGGCACTGGCCGGCTCATGGAACCAGCGCAGCCAACGGTAGCTCAAGCCTAGCGGCAGCATGAAACGGGCGCGGATGTATTCCGGAAAGCGGGTGTGGTAGGACGTCGTGAAACGCAAACCCTGACGCAGGCAGTAGCTGCGCGTGGCCAGCCCGATCGGCCCTTCGGTGGCAATGTGGATACAATCCGGTGCAAAGGCATCGATGGCCTGGGCGACCTTGCGGTACGGCCGGTACGCCAGGCGAATTTCCGGATAAGTGGGACAGGAAAATGTCCGCATGTTTGCCGCTGACAGGACCAGCACGTCGTGCCCCAGCCGCTCCAGGCGCTCACGCGTCGCCATGAGCGTATTGACGACGCCGTTGACCTGCGGCGCCCAGGCGTCGGTGGCGATTACGATACGCATAATTCTCCGCTTGTTGCTGCCCTGGCTTGTTTCTGCAGTCCCATGATTTCTTGCCAGCTGACCAGGCGCAATTCGCCATTCAGGTCTTCCACCAGCGCCGACAGGCTTTCTACCCAGTCGCCATCGTTGCAATAGGTGATGCCGTCGATATCGCGGATTTCCGGCTTGTGGATATGACCGCAAATCACGCCGTCCAGCCCCTTCTTCTTGGCTTCCGCCGCCAGCGCATGTTCGAACGAGCTGATGTAGCTGACCGCGTTCTTGACCTTCAGTTTCAGGTATTGCGACAGCGACCAGTATGGCAAGCCGGCACGGGCGCGCCAGCTGTTGTACACCTGGTTGAACTTCAGGATCACGGTGTAAAGACTGTCGCCGACATAGGCCAGCCACTTGGCGCAGGCGATCACGCCATCGAAGCGGTCGCCGTGCAGCACCAGCATGCGCTTGCCTTGCGCCGTCACGTGCACCAGCTCGTCGCGGATGCGGATGCCGCCGAAATCGAGATCGATGAACTGGCGCACCGCTTCATCATGGTTGCCCGGGACGAAGATGACTTCGGTGCCTTTCTTCGCTTTCTTCAGTACCGTCTGCACCACGTTGTTGTGGGTCTGGTCCCAGTACCAACGGCGTTTCAGTTGCCAGCCATCGATGATGTCGCCGACCAGGTACAGCGTTTGCGATTCAGTCGCGCGCAGAAATTCCAGCAGGCGGGCCGCCTGGCAGCCGGTAGTGCCGAGATGGATATCGGAAATCCAGATGGCGCGAAAGCGGGTGCCATTGTGCCCCCTCTCCGACGCCGTCGACCGGTCCGCGGCTTGATGCTCGCGGAATGCGTCTGCCAGAAACTGCTCGCTCGGCTTCATGCTGCGCGCGCCTCCAGAAAGTGACGGGCATAGCGGCTGTCAAGATTGGCCAGCGGCATCAGCATGAACAGGTCGATGCAATTGAAATCAGGATCCCAGGCCGGTTCGCCGCACACCCAGGCACCGCTGCGCAGGTAACCCTTGATCAGCGGCGGGATAAAGGCGCCCTGATGCTCCGGATTGCGTTCGCCCACCGGGAACGGCAGGCGCGGGCGCACCCGGTATTCTGCCGGAGCGATGTTGTTCTCGTTTAAGGTATGGTAGATCGACAGCGCATTCTGGCCGCCATCGGCCAGGCTGACGCTGGCGCAGCCGATCAGGTAATGGCAGTTTTCCTTTTTCAGGTAATCCGCCAGGCCTGCCCACAACAGCATGATGACGGCGCCGCTGCGGTAATCCGGGTGGATGCAGGCGCGGCCGGCCTCGGCCATATTCGGGCGCAAATGGTTCAGACGCGACAGTTCGAACTCCTGCTCGGAGTAGTAGAGGCCGATGCGGCGCGCCGCATGCGGACTCAGGACGCGGTAGGTGCCGATCACCTTCAGCGAGCGGGCGTCACGCACGATCAGGTGGTCGCAGTGCTGATCGAATTCGTCGCGATCCAGCCGTTCGGCATTGGCCAGGGCGGACAGCCCCATGCCTTCGACGAACACCTGGTAACGCAGGCGCTGCACCTCGCGCACCTCTTCCGGGGTACTGGCAAGGCTGAGAACGAACTTCGAGGAACTAGACGGGTTTTCCGCCGGAGCCGCATTCAGTTGACGCATGGATCATCATCCTGGTTATGAAGATGATCCAAGCGTAACGATAGATTACTTCGAGAAAATGACAGTTCCGTGTCAGTTTAATGACATGACAACACCCGGCGGGACGCATACCTCGCCGCAAGCGAGGGGTTTACGAGGGGCTTACTTCGCCTTCTTGGGGCGTCCCGCCTTCAGTGACGGCAGCGTCGCCAAAACCTGCTGCAGCTGAGCGACATCGGCGCGCTGCATCAGCGCCACACCGACGCGCAACAGTTCGCTCTTCTTGACTTCAAAACCGGCCTTGATGCAGGCTTTCTTGAGGTCGGCCAGAACCTTGTACTCGGCTTCGGGCATGGTGAAACTGTCCCGCACCAGCTTGGGCTTCTTGGGCTTGTCCTTGGGCGCGGCCAACGCTGCGGCTGGTGCAACTGCGTTGGATTTCGCCGGCACGGCTTTCCTGGAGACGACCGGCTTGACGGCGCCTGGCGGCGTCGGTGCCGGCTTGGCTACGGCAGCCGGCTTGGCTGCTGCGGCCGGTTTGCGAATGGCGTCCGCAGGCTGGGCGGCGGCCTTGCGCGGCGGCGTCGCCACGGCTTTGGTGGACGCCTTGGCGGGCGCTTTGGTCGGAACTTTGCTTGCCATGTCGCTTCCTTTCATAAAATGGTATAAATAATATATACAATTTTATTCAAAAAGACAACTTAATTGCGTACTACAAACTCGATACCGGCTTCGGCCCACCACTCCTGTTCCTTCTCGATCCAGTAGGCCAGCGTGGCGTGCTGACGACTCCAGTCGCGCCGGATCTCGAGCTCGATACGGCTTTTCATTTTCACGCGCAGTTCGTCGGCCAATACATCGATGCGCGAATGCATGGCCATCACGGCCAGGCGCAGGGCCAGTACCGCCTTGGCGAAATCGGCATCGGCCAGCATGCCGTTGAGCTTGCGCAGATTGCCTTTATGGCCGAGCACCAGCTTGCTCAACAGGCGCTGCTCGCCAGTGGTAAACCCGGGCAGGTCGGCGTTTTCGATCATGTAGGCGCCATGCTTGTGATAGCCGCTGTGCGACACCACCATGCCGACCTCATGCAGCAGGCCGCTCCAGTACAACTGCCTTTCGTAGGCATTCGAGGACGGCTTCAATTGCGCATACAGGCCGCTGGCGATTTGCGCAACGCGGTCGGCGCGCGTGGCATCGAGCGCAAAGCGTTCGAGGAAACCCTGCACGGAGAGTTCGCGGCGATCGCGCCGGGTGGCGCGCAATTGCAGATCGCGCAAGACGCCCATGCGCAGACCGGCTTCGAGCGGCTGCAGGTTCTTGACGCGCAACTCGCGCAAGACGCCCATCAGCACGGCCAGCCCGCCCATGATGATGGCGGCGCGGTCCGGCTTCATGCCGAGCAGGTCGATCCTGCCGACATGGCCGAACTCGATCAGGCGTGCCTTGAGCGCTTCCATGCTCTTGTAGGAGAGCTTGCCGTCGCCCAGGGAATTCCTGACAATGGCATCGGCGATGGCGCGGATGGTGCCGGAAGAACCGTAGACGCTGCCCCATTGCCGTTCCAGGAAAGCCGGCACGCCATCTTCGAAATGACTGCGCGCCGACAGGATCGCCTTGTCGAAGGCTTCCTCGGTGATGAAACCGTCGGGAAAGAAGGCGTGGCTGTGGCTGACCGTACCGATGCTGAAGGATTCCACCAAATCGATACCGAAACCCTGGCCGACGATCAGTTCGGTCGAGCCACCGCCGATGTCGATCACCAGGCGCCGCTCCTCGGGGGAACCGAGCACGCTGGCCACCCCCATGTAGATCAGGCGCCCTTCCTCTTCGCCGGAAATGATTTCGATCGGATGACCGATTGCCTGCTCCGCTGCCGGCAGGAACGCTGCGGCATTCTTGGCAATGCGCAAGGTGTTGGTGGCAACCACGCGCACCCCATCCAGCGGATAGGCGTTCAATACTGTGCGAAAGCGCGCCAGCGAATCGAGTGCAGCCTGTATCGCCGCGTCGGTCAGGAACATGTTCTTGTCAAGACCGGCACCCAGCCGGATCGGATCGCGCTCGCTCTTGACGATGCGGATGGCATCGCCATCCTGCCTGCCGATATGCAAACGAAAACTGTTCGAACCCAAATCCACTGCCGCCAGCATGCAAGACCTCGCTTCAACTAATTACATCGCAAAGGATGCAGGATACACCAGAGTCGTGGGTCTGTTTTCCGGCACCGGAAAACGCGACTGAAAAATGATGGATTGCATCATAAAGCCGCTACCCTGGTCATCGTCTTGTCATGAATTGGCAATAGCATGGCGTACGCTTGCCAACTCATTTTGCCACGTAACAGGCAATCTTCAGCATGAAACACCATCCTGCCAACAAAGGCAGCAAGAACCTCATTTTTTTCTGGCCCCTCATCTGCCTGGTCGCCGGCGCCGCCTTGTGGCTGTTCGTCGAGGCCCGCCAGGCCGCTGAACGGTCCGCACTGGAAGCCCAGGCCCTGAAGGATACGGCCTCGCTGTCGCGCGCGTATGCCGCCTACCTTGGCCGCAGCCTGGAACAGATGGACCAGATCACGATGCACGTCAAATCGGACTGGGAGCGCTGGAACCGGCGCTTGCGCCTGGAAGACCTGAAAAAGGATGGCTTGTTTACCGCTTCCACCTTCATTGCAGTGACCGTGATCGACCGCGACGGCCGCCCGGTCACCAGCACGGCACCGATGCTGGGTGATGCAGATTACGCCAAGAACGCTTACTTTCAATTCCACCGGTCTAACATCTCGACTGCGCTGCGCATCGGCAAGCCTGACCTCAAGCGCGCTGATTCCTCGTCCGTCATCCATTTCACCAGGCGCCTGGATACGGTAGATGACTCCTTCGACGGCGTGGTGCTGATTGCGGTCGAGCCGGAATACTTCCTGTCCTTTTACGACGGTACAATTCTGGGCGAATCCGGGCTGCTGGCGGTGCTCGGCGACGACCATGTCTTGCGTGCCGAGACCATCGGCAACAAGCACAGCAGCGGCGCGGCGATCGGCGACCTGGCGGCCTTGCAAGATATCGGCAAGCCGCGGCTATTGTCCGATGCCGACGCCTTTACTGATGGCAAGGTGCGTTTTGTCGCCTGGCAGGAATTGAAAAGCTATCCGCTGACCGTGATGGTCGGCCTGTCGCAACAGGAATTGCTGGCGCCGCATGAACAGATCTGGAATACCTATCGCAATGTCGCCCTCGGCGGCACGGTATTCCTGCTCATCGTCGCCCTGGTCGGCGCCATCTTCGGCGTGCGCGTCGCCCGCCAGGAACGCCAGGCGCTGGCCTTGCGCAAAACCTACCGGCTGGCCACCGACAGCGCCAATGAAGGCTTTTTCATCCTCGATCCACTGCAGGACGGCGACGGCGAAATCGTCGATTGGCTGGTAGCCGATGCCAACGAGCGCGGCGCCAGCTTTTACGGCATGCAGAGCGGCGAGCTGATCGGCATGCTGTTATCGGAAATGTATCCGGGCCCGCTGTTCCAGATCATGCTGGATCTGTTCCGGGTCGCCTGCGCCTCCGGCGTGTACGAGGATGAATGCCGGGTGCCGCCGGAAAGCCCGTTGAAGGTCAAATGGCTGCATCGCCGGCTGGTCAAATCCGAGACCGGCCTGGCGATGGCCATCCGCGACATCTCGCAGGCCAAGAAGAATGAACAGGAACTGCTGCGCCTGGCCAATGAGGATGCCCTCACCGGCTTGCCCAACCGCCACTGGCTGTTCCGTTTCCTGCCGCTGGCGATGCAGCGTGCGCACCAGAACGGCGACATGCTGGCAGTGCTGTTCCTTGACCTCGACGAATTCAAGAACGTCAACGACACGCTCGGCCACTCTGCCGGCGACAAGCTGCTGCAGATCGCCGCGCAGCGGGTCAAATCGGTGCTGCGCCCAAGCGACCGGATCGTGCGCCTGGGCGGCGACGAATTCACCGTCATCGTCGAGCAGGTCGGCCACAGGAGCGCTGCTGCCCATGTGGCCGAGCGCATTGCGCAGGCCTTGCGTGCGCCACTGGAACTGGGCGGCCGCCGGCAGTCGATCCACGCGTCGATCGGCATCAGCGTTTATCCGGACGATGGCATGGAGGCGGAAACCCTGCTGAAAAACGCCGATATCGCCATGTATTCAGCCAAAGCCGCCGGCAAGGGCCACTACCGATTTTACGAGGCGCAACTTTACGAAAGCCTCAAGGAACGCCTGGAGATAGAGCAGGCGCTGCGCCAGGCGATCGAACTGGACCGCTTCGTGCTGCATTACCAGCCGCGCGTCAACGCCTTGAGCGGCGAGATCTGCGGCATGGAAGCGCTGGTGCGCTGGATCGACCCGGTGCGCGGCATGATCCCGCCACTCGAATTCATCCCGGAGGCCGAGCGCACAGGGCTGATCCTGCCGCTGGGCGCCCTGGTGATCGACAAGGCCTGTGCGCAGATCGCCGCATGGAAAATGCTCGGCTTGCCGACGGTACCGGTATCGGTGAATGTCTCGGCGCGTCAGTTCAACGAAGGCGACATCAAGGGCCATTTACTGGAATGCATCGCGCGGCACGGCATCGCCGCCAGCGACATTCAGATCGAATTGACCGAATCGGCGATGATGGGCGAGCAGGCCGACGTCGCCGACCAGCTCGCCGCCATCCGCAGCCGCGGCATCAAGCTGATGGTGGATGATTTCGGCACCGGCTACTCGTCGCTGTCGCAACTGCAGCGGCTCGACATGGACGCATTGAAGGTGGACCGCGCCTTCACCGCCGAACTGGGCAAGGCCGGCGAAGGCCAGGTATTTTTCAAGGCGATCGTCTCGATGGCCCATGCGCTGGGCATGAAAGTGACGGCCGAAGGCGTGGAAAACATGCAGCAGCTGGCGATCCTGAGGGCGCTGGACTGCGACGAAGTCCAGGGCTATTTCATTTCGCGTCCAATGCCTGCGGCCGAGATGGCTGCCATGCTGCGGCAGCAGCCGGTTTTCGCTGCAGCGCCCCGGCTTGCGGAAATCGCGTCCTGAATAGGGCATTTACTCCAATTTGAACATCGACACCGCCTGAGCCACGTGCATGGCCTGGGCATGCATGCTTTCGGTGGCGTCCGCTGCCTGCTCCACCAGCGCGGCATTTCGCTGGGTCAGTTGCTCCATGCTGACGAGTGTCTGGTTGACGTTTTCGATGCCGCTGCGCTGCTGATGGCTGGCGGCGGTAATGTCCTGCATGATGTCAGCGACCCGCTTCACCGAAGAGATGATCTCATGCATGGTCTGGCCGGCAGCGCCGACCTGGGCGCTGCCGGCATCGACCTTGTCGATCGAGTCCAGAATCAGCGACTTGACTTCCCTGGCCGCCCCGGCGGTGCGCTGCGCCAGGCTGCGGACCTCGGCCGCGACCACCGCAAAGCCGCGGCCCTGCTCGCCGGCGCGCGCCGCCTCCACCGCCGCGTTCAGCGCCAGCAGATTGGTCTGGAACGCGATCGTGTCGATGACGCCGATAATGTCGCCGATCTTGCGCGAGGACTGCGTAATCGAGTCCATGGTGCCCACCACCCGTTCGACCGCCTGGCCGCCGCTGGCGGCAATCTGCGACGCCGACAACGCCAGCCGGTCGGCCTGCTGCGCATTGTCGGTATTTTGCCTGACTGCGGCAGTCAGCACCGCCATCGCCGCCGCGGTCTGCGCCAGCGCGCCGGCCTGCGCCTCGGTGCGCGACGACAGATCGGCATTGCCGGCGGCGATGTCGCGCGAGACGACCGCCATCTTGCGTGTGCCGGAACGGACCTCCTCGGCCATGCGCGCCAGGCCGGTGTTCATTTCGCCGAACGCGTTCAGCAAGGTGCCGATCTCATCCATGGCGTCGGAACGCACGCGGTGGCTGAGATCGCCGCCGGCGGCGCGTCCAACCGCCAGATCGAGGGCCCGCACTTCGGTCGAAAATGACGCATAGAAGCCAACCAGCAGGTATAGCGCCAGCAGCACCGTAAACAGAACGCCGCCGAGGATCAGATTGCGCCGCTGGACATCACGTTCGATGCGTAGCGCCAAAGCCTGGTCGAGCCGCACGGCGGCGGCGTCGGCAAAGCCGTACAGACCGTCAAGCGCCTGGCGTCCGGCGTCATGGAAGCGGGCGCCAGAGCTCTGGTCGACCGATTTCAGCACCTCATTGCGGACGCGCTCGAGAAAGGCGCCGGCTTGCCGGATCGCGCCCTCTTGTGGCGCCAGCGCCGTGCGCAACGCCGGGCTCGCCCTGAACATGGCATCGAGTTGTACCGAAATACGCGCCAGGTCGCGTTCCGCGACCATCACTGCAGCGTTCAGCATGACGTCTTCATTGGCTTCGAACAGACCGGTGTCGATATAAGCGGCACCGCGCCCGCTGATTTCTGCCACGCCGTCGGCCACCTCCGGGAACGACTTGATGAAGGCGACGATCAGGTAATGGGTATTGACCTGCGGATCGAGCGTCAGGTTGGAACGATCCGCAATCAGCGCGTTCAGCTTGTACAACTGCTCGATCAACGCCCCGTGCGCGGCATTGCTGTCTTTCGCCTTGGCCTGCTCCAGGCCCGCCTGGAGCAAGGCCCAGCTGCGCTTGATGCCTTCCAGCGATGAACCAGTGCCCAGCGCCGCGCGCGCGGCCGCATCGGCTTCCAGACGCGCCATGCCGGCGTTGATCGCCTGCTGCGCCTGGCTGGCTTGCTGACGCACAGCGGCGTTGCCGCCCAAGACCATGTGGCGCAGCGCGCGGTGCTGCTGGCTCAGTCGCAGCAAATCTTCTACCTGTCGGGCATGGCGTACACCGACGCGCTCTTTTTCGGCAAAGGCGATCGAGCGGTTCAATTCCTCAATCAGCAGCGCGCTGACCAGCAGCAGCGGCACCAGCACCAGCAAGGTCACCAGGGAAAACTTGGGCAACAGACGGAGACGCCGCATCAGGCGAATGGCGGGTTGAAACACGATATTCATATGAAAAATTCCAATTGCACGCAGTAGCTGTACGGAGTACCAGCGTTACCATATTGCAATAAATTTATGACAGGGTAATGAATGGGGATGCAATTGCCGGGCTTTGCAGTACGAAATGGCCGGGTCTGAGCAAGGGATACGGTACGATGGCGCAACGGCGGCAGGCCGGGAGCAGTGCGCCAGTAAGGCGCTGAAAAGCCCATTTAAAAGGAGACTTGGCGAGAATTCGCCGAAGGACAAGAATCTGGTTGGTGGGCCAGCCCGACTCTATCGGGCCCGGCGCACCTGCCCGCCGTCATGCATATCGGTTGCATGTACTGCGGATAAAGCATCCTAACCCTGCTTTGTGACAGCATGATGAATGGTACAAACTTTCGCTGACGCAGCGCAAACCATGCCAAATGTAAAATCGCCAATCCGAATTCCGTCACACTGTTGTCATGTGCAGCGGTTATGGTTATGCCTGTCAACTCAGACATGCAGGTTTTTAGCGATTCCGCGCATGCCCCTGAACCCTGGCAAGCACCCGATGCATTTCGTCGTGTGCGTCTCCTCTTTCTTCTCCGAGATCTGGAGTTTTGCCCGCTGCATTCCTGCAGCGGGTTTTTTCTTTCCCCCGGCCGCAACCTGCCGCTTTAGCCTTGTCTTGCCTTGCCTTGCCTTGAAATAATCGGAAAGCAATAAACTGATTTACAATGCATCGCGTGTGGCCCATGGCCCTCCATCATCCTGTTTACAAGCGCTACGCAAGCGACCCATTATTCACGAGGACTATCACGGTGTGCCGTCAATTGCTGCGCCAGCTGCTGTACCGTCTGTTGCGCGCGCTCGGCGTGCTGCTATGGCTGGCCGCGGCCGGCACGGCGCATGCTTATACCGTTGAAATCCAGGGTGCCGGACAATTTTCCAAACTGCTCGACTTGCACCTGGACATCCGCCGCCATCAAGACGATCCTGACATCTCCGACGAGGAATGGCGCCGCCTGGCGGGCATCACGCCGCAGCAAATCCGCGAATTGCTCGCCACCGAAGGGTATTTCTCGCCCGTCGTCACCGCGGAGCTGCTGACCGAGGGCGACCAGCGGCTGGCGCGCTTTCGCATCGAACCTGGCGCGCCGACCACCATCGAAACGGTCGATATCCGCTTTCACGGCGCGGTGGTCGACGCCTATCCCCAGCGCGTCGAACGCCTGCGCCGCCAATGGGGCCTGAAGCCGGGCGAGCGGTTTACCCAATCCGCCTGGAGCGATGCCAAGAATGCCCTGCTGAAAGGTTTGCTGGTGCGCGATTACCCGGCCGCCGCCATCCGCACCAGCGAAGCGCGCATTGAACCGGAACAGCGGCGCGCCACGCTGGTCGTCGAGATCGATTCCGGCCCCGCCTTCACCTTCGGCGAACTGCAGATCGAAGGCTTGCAGCGTTACTCGCGCGCCATGATCGACGGCCTCAACCCGATCCAGCCCGGCGAACGGTATTCTCAGGAAAAGCTGAATGAATTGCAGTCGCGCCTGACCGACACCGGCTATTTCAGTTCGGCATTCCCCAGCATCGACCTCGATCCGGCCCACCCGCAGCACGTCCCGGTCAAGCTCAACGTGGCGGAAAACCAGCGCAAGCATCTGGGGCTGGGGCTGGGCTTTTCCACCGATACCGGCGCTGGCGTGCAGGTAAAATGGCTGGACCGTAATTTCCTGCAACGCGACTGGCGCTTGCAGACACAGCTGGAATTGAATCGCGAGACCAGTCTGCTCGACGGCGCATTGTATTTGCCCGCCAGGCGCAACGGCTGGATTCCCAATTTTAATGCGCGCTTCGAGCGCAGCACCACCGCCGGCGAAATCATTGACAAGATCCGCGCCGGCGCACGCATGAGCACCCCCAGCCGTATCGACGAACGTTCCGCCGGCATCGCCTTTTTCGCCGACAACCAGAAACTGCCGGACGGCAGCGTCAACAATCGCCAGGCTCTTATCGCCGCCTACAGCTATACGCGCCGGCGCGTCGACAACCTGCTCACGCCGCGCCGCGGCTACGTGGCGTCGCTCGAATTCGGCGCCGGCCCCAAGGGAGTGGTCAATGAGGCCAATATCGTGCGCATGGCTGGCCGCGCCACCTGGCTCGCGCCGCTGCAGCGCAACTGGCAAAGCGTATTGCGCGGCCAGATCGGCCAAGTATTGATCGCCGATCGCACCAGAGTGCCAGGCGACCTGCTGTTCCGTACCGGCGGCGCCCAGAGCGTGCGCGGTTATGGCTTTGAAACCCTGGGCGTGCAACAGGGCGGCGCCGTGGTCGGTGGCCGCGTGGTGGCGGTGGCGAGCGCGGAACTGGTGTACCGGATCACGCCGCAATGGGGCGCCGCCGTCTTCCATGACGCCGGCAATGCCGCCGACAGCTGGCGCAATTTCAAATTCGTCCATGGCAGCGGCATCGGCGCACGCTGGCGCAGCCCGATCGGCCCGGTCAACCTCGACCTCGCCTACGGCCATGCGACCAGCGAGCCGCATCTGCATTTTTCGGTCGGCTATGTCTTCTGAAGCGCCAGCACCACCACGGCGCCGCCGGCGTCTCGTGTCCGCTGCCCTGGCGCTGGCTGCCCTTGGCTTGCTGGCGCTGTTCGTCTGGCTGGGCGCGACCACCGGCGGCGCACGCGCGGTGCTGTCGGCGCTGGCCGCCGCCAGCGGCGGCAACGTCCGGATCGGCGCAGTCGACGGCCGGCTGACCGGGCCCTTGCATCTGCAGCAGTTGACCCTGCAGAGCGCCGGCCTGCAAACGGAACTGCAGGATATCCGTCTCGACTGGCGGCCGCAGGCGCTTTTGCAGGGACGCCTGCATGTCACGACGCTGCGCATCGGCACAATCCAGATCAGGCAACGCATCGGCCAGCCGGCAACCCCGGCCGCACTGCCGGCGAGCCTTTCCCTGCCGTTGCGGCTGAACATCGACAGTGTGCAAGTCGGCCGCGGCAGGCTCGACTGGGGCGCCTTGAATGTGGTCGAACTGGGCGCTTTCACCATGCACCTGGATTACGATGGCGCGCGCTACCGCCTCGCGCTCGAAAAACTGACGGCCAGTACCGATATGCAGAGCGACGCCGCTACTGGCGCTGCCGGCGCCCGGGTGGGCAAGTTCCACGGCAGCATGCGCGGCCAGGCCGAGCTGGCCGACACCCGGCCTTACCCGCTCAGCGGCGTCTTTCACGCCGAGGCCGACGCGCTCATCGGGCAACAGCGTCTAGCCGGCGCCGGCAAGCTGCAGCTCGACGGCAGTCTGGCGCAACTGCAAACCGGCATGGACTTTGCCATGGGTGCCGCCAGCCTCAAGGGGCGGGCGCGCTTGCAGCCGTTTTCCGATTTACCACTGGGCGACGCCGAAATCAACCTGCAGGGACTGGACCTTGCCGTATTCGGCGCCGGCTTGCCGCGCACCCGCCTCAGCGGCAAGCTGGCAACCAGCACCGCAGGCGGCACGCTGACGCTGACCAACGCGGAAGCGGGCACTTACGACGCCGGCCGCCTGCCGCTGCGCGCGCTGTCGAGCCGATTCCGCCAGGATGCGCAGGGGCTGCACTTCGACGCCATTGCCGCGGCGCTCGGTGCCGCCGCCGAACCGGCGGGCGACATCCGCGGCAGCGCTCAGCTTGCCAAGGGCACGCTGGACCTGGCGCTGGCGACAACAGCGCTCGACCTGCGCCGACTCGACCGCCGCGTGCTTGCCACCCGCCTGGCCGGCAATGCCGTCGTGCGGCATGTCGCCGGCCGCCAGGAATTCACGCTGGAACTGTCCGAACCACTGCAAAGCCGCCGCCTGGCATTGTCGGCACAGGCCACGCTGGCCGACGAGGCGCTGGCGCTGCAACGCGCCGAACTCAGGCTGGGCGACGGCACGCTGCGCGCCAGCGGCCGCCAGCAGCTGACCGGCAAGCGGGAATTTTCCGCCAGCGGCGTCGTCAGCCGCTTCCATCTGCAAGACCTTGGACGGTTCAACGGCTTTCCCGATCTGTACCTGAACGGCGAATTCTCCCTCAGCGGCGCACTGGCGCCGCAGCTCACCGCCGCACTGGATTTTCGCATCGCCGACAGCCGCCTGGCGAACCAGCCCCTGCAAGGGAATGGACGCGCCCGTCTGCATGCCGACAGCCTGGATATCCCGAAACTGACGCTCGCAGCCGGCGTCAACCGACTCGATATCGCCGGCCAGCTGCAGCCACAGGGTGGCCAATTGACGTTCGCGCTGGCCGCCCCCAGCCTGGCGCAATTCGGCGCGGGATTTGCCGGCGCGCTCGAAGCCAAAGGCACGGCACGCGGCAGCTTCACGCGCCCGCGCATCGCCGCCGAATGGCATGCCAGCCATTTACGCCTGCAGGACTTGCTGCAGCTCGACAGCCTGCATGGCAGCGGCGAGCTGGATCTGGACCGCAAGGCGCCCTGGCTGCTGGGCCGCGCCAGCATGGACGCCACCGCCCAGGGCGTGCGCAGCGGCGCCGCAAAAGCCGAAAGCCTGGCGGCGTCCCTGCGTTTCGCACCGCCCGCCAATGCGCCGCTGACGCTGCAAGTACGTGCGCAAAAAATCGCCGCAGCGGATTACCGCGCCGACAGCCTCACTGTCGATGCCAGCGGCACCACCGGCCGCCACACTTTGGTCGCCAGCCTGGCGCAGGCAGGACAGCAATGGCGCCTGCAGGCCAGCGGCGCACTGCAGGCGCAAGCGCTGCGCTGGCAAGGCAGCATCGACCAGCTAAGCGGCAGCGGCCGCCTGCAGGCACGGCTTGCAGGCGCCGCGCCGCTGGAAGTTTCGCGCCAGCGCATCGAGCTGCGGCAATTCCGGCTGGAAATGGACGACGCCATTCTGGCGATTGAACAATTACGGCGCGACGAGCAAGGCATCCAGACGCGCGGGCGCTTTGAACATCTGCCGCTGGCGGCATTATTGCCCTACCTGCGGCCACAGCCGGATATCAGTACCGACCTGCTGTTCGGAGGGGAATGGGATGTCCGGCTGGCGGGCGTGCCGAGCGGCACGCTATCGCTGCGGCGCGAGCGTGGCGACCTTGCCACGCGCGGCATGGCGCCGGTGGCGCTGGGTCTCACGCGCCTGGAAGCCAGCGCCCGCGCCGGCAGCGGCAAACTTCAGTTGCAGCTGCATGCCGATGGCGCCAACCTGGGCAGCATTGAAGTCGACGCCGGCCTGGCGCTGGGCGGCGCGGGCCGCTTCGGCATCTCGCCGCAGTCGGCACTGTCCGGCGGCGCCAGACTCACGGTTCCCACGCTGCGCTGGGCTGCGCCGATGATTGCCGCCACCGCCATCGCCGATGGCAGCCTGGACGGCGCACTCAGCATTGCCGGCAGCCTGGCCGCACCACGCCTGGCTGGCCAGGTCAACGGTCGCAGTTTGCGCCTGGCCCTGCCCGACCTCGGGGTGGATTTGCGCGGCGGCAGCCTTGCTGCCAGCTTCCAGGATACCCGGCTGCTGGTGCACAACCTCACTTTCGCACAAGGCCCCGGCAAGCTGAGCATTGCCGGACCGATCGATCTGGCCGGCGCCCAGCCCGACGTGCAACTGACGCTCAAAGCCGAACGCTACCCCCTGCTGGTACGCAGCGACCGCAAGCTGGTGGTCAGTGGCGATGGCGCAGTCAGCCTGCGCGAGGGACGCCTGCAGGCAACTGGTGGCTTCACTGCGGATTCCGGCCTGATCGATATCGGCCAGGCCGACAGGCCGACGCTGTCTGACGACGTGGTGGTGGTCGGCGCGACGCCAAGGAAAGCAGTCACGCCGCTGGCGCTGGACCTGGTGATCGGACTGGGTGAAGGGATTGTCATCCGCGGACGTGGCATAGATGCCGTGCTGGTCGGGCAATTGCAGTTCAAAAACGATGCCGGCGAACAACTGAAGGCGCAAGGCGCCATGCGTATCGTGCGCGGCACGTTTGCCGCCTATGGCCGCAAGCTCGATATCGAAAAGGGCTTGCTGTACTTTAACGGCCCGCCCGGCAATCCCGGCCTCGACATCCTGGCGATGCGACGCGGCCAGCAAGTCGAAGCCGGCGTCGCCGTGCTCGGCACCGCACTGACGCCGCGCATCGTGCTGGTGTCGGAACCGGCGGTGGCGGATGCGGAGAAACTCTCCTGGCTGGTGCTCGGGCGCGGACTTGATGCCGCCACCGGCGGCGCCGACCTGGCGGCCCTGCAGGATGCGGCTGCCTCACTCTTGACCCAGGGTGCTGCCGCCGGCGTGCAAGCCGGGCTGGCGGGCGCCTTCGGACTGGACCAGTTAAGCTTGGGCACCAGCAGCGACAGCCTGCAGCAGCGCATCGTCACCATCGGCAAGCAAGTTTCGTCGCGCCTGCATATCGGCATCGAACAAGGGCTGGAAACCGCCAGCAGTGTATTGCTGCTGCGCTATACGATTTCGCGCAAGCTCAGCCTGGAAATCGACACCGGCGCCCGCTCCGCATTCACCCTGTTCTATAACTTTGCCTTCGATTGACGTGCGCTTGGATCGACAACAATGCCAGAGGCCGTTTTCTACGTATGCTGGAGATGAAATGTATTCCGACAATGCATCGCAGAGGATGAAGCCATGGATGACGATCGTCAATTGCATAAATTGCATATACTGCCGAAGTCGCGACGCCGTTTCACCGGCGCCACGCCAATGCTGCTGGGCGCCGCAACCGGCCTTGCCCTGTTCGCCGGATGGTCGGCGTTGCGCGCCAACCGGCGCGCACGCAGGTACGCCGACCACGGCCTGGAACGCCGCGCCCCGCTCAGCATGTTTGCCGGTGGCGACCATCCCCGGCGCCGGGAAATCGATTATTCCGGCACCCACCCCCTGTTCGAGCGGCGCCAGTCGGTCTACGACGCCTATTGATGCCTATTGAGAAATAAGCCCCCCACAGTCTTGCGTCTGGCTTCATCCTGAGCCAAACGCCATGCCATTGCAAAAATCCATTTAAAGTTTCCTTTCGGCTAAACATTAGCCTGCTGCATGCCACTCAGGCTAGCATGCTAAACAAGGTTTTCTTGATTTCCCTAAAAAAACACTGGTTAACTGGCACTATTGTCCAGCATTAAAGCGGTAAGATAGACGCTGTGCGTTAATTTTCTGTTTTTGCCGGATCATGTTGAAAAAAACCCTGCTTGCCCTTCTCCTGTGTTCGGCTTCGTCCGCCTTCGCGCTGCCATTTCATTCGCAGCATGCGATGGTATTTGAGGAAGGCAGCGGCAAGGTATTGCTGGAAAAAGACGCCAATGCGGTGGTGTCGATCGCTTCGATCACCAAGCTGATGACCGCCATGGTGGTGCTGGACGCCAAACAAAATATGCAGGAATTGATCGATATTGAAGAAGCCGATGTCGACATCGTCAAGCATAGTTCCTCGCGCGTGCCGGTAGGCGCGGTCCTGCCACGCACCACCGTCCTGAAACTGGCGCTGATGTCGTCGGATAACCGTGCGGCAGCAGCGCTGGCCCGGACTTACCCGGGCGGCCGCAATGCCTTTCTGGCGGCAGTTCAGCAAAAGATCAAGACGCTGGACATGCGCAATACCGTGATCGAAGAGCCAACCGGCCTGTCGCCGCAGAACCGCTCGACGGCGACCGACCTGGTCAAGATGGCCAGCGCCGCCGCCTATTACCCCGACATCGCCCGCCTGACCACCAACACGGAAGACCAGGTCGACATGAAGGGCCATCTGGTGCACTTTCGTAACACCAACCGCCTGGTCGGCAAGCAGGATTGGGATATCCAGCTATCGAAAACCGGTTTCACCCGCGAAGCCGGCCGTTGCCTGATCATGCGCATGAAAGCCGCCGACAAGAATGTGGTGGTAGTGCTGCTCAATGCCAGGGACAGCTTCGCGCGCATGGCGGATGCCGAAAACGTTCTGCGCCACCTCGAAGGACGCCCGACCGCCATGACTGCCCTTGCGCAGGCCCCGGCCGCCACCAAGGCAACATCACGTCCGCGCGCCCAGCGCAAGCTGCATGGCACGAAACTGGCGGACAAGCGCCAGACCAAAAACCGCCGCGTCTAAGTACGCTACAGACACAGACGCAGCGACGCGCCGCCGCCGGCAGAGGCGCCGGAAAATCCTGTCAAGACCTTTTGCCTACCAGCATTTTCCGCTATCCTGCCCGGCTCGCCTTATTGCCGGCGCGCTGCTTGCCGCACTTGCGCCGACCCCTACCCGCACTCCGCACTCGACAGGACATGACATGTGGTTCAAGAATCTGCAAATATTTCAACTGACTTCGCCGTGGACCCTCGGCGCCGATGAACTCGAAGACGCGCTTGCCAAGCAAGACTTCCAGCCTTGTGGCAGCTCGGACATGCAAAGCCAGGGTTGGCTGGCGCCGCGCGACAATGGCGGCCTGGTGCATACCGTCAACCGCCAGATGCTACTGCGGTTCGGCACCGAGAAAAAGCTGCTGCCAGCCTCGGTGATCAATCAGTTCACCAAGCTCAAGCTGGCCGACATCGAAGAACAGCAGGGCTACAAGCCCGGCAAGAAGCAGCGCAAGGACGTCAAGGAACAGGTCACCGATGAACTGCTGCCGCGCGCCTTCGCCGTCAGCAACAGCACCCACGTCTGGATCGACCCGGTGCATGGCTGGCTGGTCGTCGATGCCGCCAGCCCGGCCAAGACCGACGATGTCTTCAAGTGGCTGCTGCGCTCCGTTCCCAACCTGGCAGTGACCGCCCTGCAAGTAGTGCGCTCGCCCGGCGAAGCCATGACCAGCTGGCTCGAACTCGACGAGGCCCCCTACAGCTTCACTGTCGACCAGGATACCGAACTGACTTCCACGGGCGAAAACAAGGCCACCGTGCGCTATGTGAAACACACCCTGGAAGCCGACGACATCCGCCGTCACATCAAGAGCGGCAAGCGCTGCACCAAGCTGGCCCTGACCTGGAACGACAAAATTTCCTTCGTGCTGACCGAGACGCTGGCGGTCAAGCGCGTCGCCGCGCTCGATGTACTGAAGGAAAACGCCGGCGGCGGCTCCAAGGACGAGGATGAACGCTTCGACACCGACTTCGCCCTCATGACCGGCGAACTGGATGGCATGCTCACCAGCCTGGTGGCAGCCCTGGGCGGCATCGCGCCGGCCTGACGCGCCTCCGAACGGATGGCAGGCGTTCTGCGTGCCAATTTGCCCAGACGACAGGAACATCGTTGCCAACGCCCTGCAACGACTCGCCCAACCCAAGCAGATCGTCTCGGCAGACGGCAGGATCGCGCGCAGCGACGGCAGCACGGCCGATATCGAACTGGCGGCGACCCCATTCATCATCCAGGGCCGGCAGGATACCTTGCTGGTGGTGCGCGACGTCTCCGAAAGAAAGAAGACGGAGCAGAAAATTTACCATCTCGCCCATCACGACCCCCTGACGGGACTCGCCAACCGGATGCTGCTCAAGGAACGCCTCGAACATGCGATCGCGCACGCGCACCGTACCGGCAAGCCGCTTGCCGTCCTGTTCATCGACCTTGACCGCTTCAAGGGCATCAACGACAGCGCCGGCCACAGCACCGGTGATCAGGTATTGATCGAATGCGCGCACCGGCTGCGTCACTGCCTGCGCGACAGTGATACCGTCGCCAGGACGGGCGGCGATGAATTCCTGATCCTGATCGAAGCGTCCACCGATCCGCTGCATGTGCCGGCGGTGGCGCAGAAAATCCTGGCGTCCATGGAACGCCCCTTCCACGTCGGCGGCAAGGAATACGCGATCAGCGCTTCCATCGGCATCAGCACTTATCCGACCGATGGCAGCAATGTCGAGGCGCTCATCAAGCATGCCGACATTGCGATGTACCGTGCAAAGAACGAAGGCAGGGGCGGCTTTCGCTACTATTCGGCGGCGATGGCTGCGCAAAGCCTGGAACGCTATGCCATGGAAGGCGCCTTGCGGCACGCGCTCGAGCGCGGCGAAATGGAACTGTACTTCCAGCCCAAGGTCACCCTGCAGGATGGCCGCATCAGCGGCGCCGAAGCGCTGATCCGCTGGCATCACCCGAAACTCGGATTGCTGCTGCCGCACCGCTTCATTCCCCTGGCCGAAGAAATAGGGCTGATTACCGAACTGGGATGGTGGGCCATCGCTGAAGCATGCCGGCACTGCCGCGACTGGCAGGAGCAACATCTGCCGCCCATCCGGATCGCGGTCAACCTTGCCTACAGCCAGTTTACCGATGACCGCTTCTGCGACAAGGTCAGGCATTTCCTGCAGGCGGCCAAACTTTCCCCGAGCAGCCTGGCGCTGGAGCTGACCGAAACCATGGTAATGAAAAATGCCGAACGCCTGATGAGCACGCTGCAGCAACTGAAACAGCTTGGCGTGCACTTGTCCGTGGATGACTTCGGCACCGGCTATTCTTCCCTGGCTTTCCTCAAGCGCCTGCCGGTAGACAGCGTCAAGATCGACCGCTCCTTCATCAAGGATCTGCCAGGCGACAGCGAAGATGTGGCGATTACACGCGCGATCCTGGCCCTGCTGCACAGCCTGAAGCGCACGGCGGTGGCGGAAGGCGTGGAAACCCGCGCGCAGTATGAATTCCTGTTGGAAAATGGCTGCGAGGAAGGGCAAGGCTATTACTTCAGCGCGGCATTGCCGCACCAAGAATTCCATGCACTGCTGGCCGATGCGCGCTGCTTTGCAGTATGAATGACTAAGCGGGCGGGCGGTAATCCAGCTGCTGCGCGACAAAGCCGTCAAACGCCTGCAGCAGCGGCTGGAATTTGGGATCGCAGTTTTCGAGCTGCATCAGCGCATGACACGTCGCTTCCAGCGTTGACAACTGGTGCGGGCGATGCGCCTTGCGGATCGCGTAGCGCGATGGCGGCGCCTGCAGCAGCGGCAAGCGCGGCAACTGCTGCAGCAGCGGATTCAGGTAAAGCATTTTCCGGCTTTTGCGCCATGTGCCATCCAGCACGACCAGGCGCAATTTTTCCGGCACGGCCAACAGCGCCGGCGCCAGAGGGGGAGACGGCGCTACGCCGGCGATTTCCGGATACAGCAAAACCGCTTGCATGGCGTCCGGAGCGGCGGCTGTGCCGCTCTCCTGTGTCAAGGAAAATGGCGCGTACAGCAGCGCCTGCAATGCCTGTTCCGCAAATACCTCGCCGACGGCCAGCCGGCTGCGCGGCAGGCTCAGATGCAAAAGGCGCGCACTGCCCTTGGCATTCGCCACTTCCAGCGGATGCTGCAGGATCACGACTTCAACCGCATGCGCGACCGGCGTAATCCAGCGGCAGATGCAGGCTTGCTGCGGCCGCAGGCAGGTCAGGCAGGCCAGCCGCCTGGCATGCGATGGCGGCGTGATTGCAATCGCGCTCAAAACGACGAGCCTTTCTCCTGCAGGAATTCAAGCTCCTCCGGCCGGGACGGGCGCCCCAGTATCCTGTTACGGTGCGGGAAGCGGCCAAACCGTGCAACGATATCCCGGTGGCGTACCGCAAAATCCAGGAAACCTGCAAAAACCGGGCGCTGCGGCAGCGGCACGCTGGCCAGTAGTTTTTCAAACAGGGCAACGGCAAGATCCTGATCTTCGCGGGACTCCGAGTGTTCCAGGGGCAGATAGAAAAATACCCGCTCAATCGGGCGCAGCAGCATGTCGAAGCCATTCCGCATCCCTTCCTTGCAGTATGCAAGGGCCAGCGGATCCAATGCGAACGCTTGCGGCGTGTCTCTGTAAATATTTCTGGGGAATTGATCCAAAAGAAGTATCAGGGCAAGGCAGCCAGCTGCGCTGCGCGACCAGGCATCCAGCTCCCTGTTTGCGGCCTTGGTCACCCATGCCTCAAACCGCTGCCGAATCTCTGCATCGGCTTGCGGATTTTTACGCCACCACAGCTTTGCCTTTTCGTTCGCAAGCTCGGCATCGCTTTGACTGAAGCCAAACCAGAATTCGTGGAGCGTGTTTTGCATGGACAGTTCATTGAGCGTCACAGCCGAATCCTTAAAAGTGGAAATCAAAGGCGTTTTTTCAAGATCTTGAAACGCCCAGCACCAATCCTATCTTGAGACCAGCGGATGCTCACCGGAGGTCCGCCAGGCGGGCCAGACCGGCCCACGACAATATCGCTTACTTCGTGAGGATATCACCATGCGATCATACGATTTTTCCCCGCTCTACCGTTCCGCCATCGGCGGCGATACCGTGCAAGTGCTGGAGCGCCAGGCAGCGTAATTTTTTCGCCAACACCTGCAGCGCCAGCCATCCCGGCAGCGCAATCACGCATGCCGCTCAATGAACTATTGCGCGGCATTTTTCATGCCGGCTTCTATGCTGAATTCTGACAGTTGGCAAACATATCAAAGCTGCATAATGCCGTGAAAATTCCGCGAAAATGCCGCTCTGTCATCACATTGCCGGACGTGCATTATCGTCCGCATAACAAGCAGCACGCATGCTGTGGCATAGCGCAAATATTTTTCATTTTCCCTGCGGGCGTCCCCTTGATAGGCACCGACAAGCGCGCTAAAGTTGCTTGCATCACGGAAAATAAATTTCCATGAAAATCATTGATCAAATAGCTTAGCAAGCGGGAAACAAAGATGCGAATGACGTTGGCACACAAACATGAATCGGCCTGGGATATGGGCGATTTTGCGTACGATGCAGAGGACACCATAGAAACAGGCAAGGCCAAGGCAGCAAGTCTGGGAATCCATCCCTGCTCGGATGAATATGCGGCATTCATCACGGCGTTTGGCCGGCGGGTACGCATGAAACAGGTATCGCCCCGCAAGGTTGCCGCCAACGCTGCCGCAATGGTGCAGGCGGATGCGGATGCGGAAACTGCGAGCGCGTCCGAACTGCTGCGCGCCGTCTCGTAAAAGATAGCCATGCCTGGACACGCCCACCTCGACCGGATCAAGCGCGAACTCGCCGTGCTTGGCATTGCCGAAGAACTGATTGCCGCCAAGCGCCTGCCCTTCCACGCGGAAGCGCAACAGCTGGTGGCAGCCGAGACCGACGCGCGCGGCAACACCCATCTGCTGATACCGGCGGCGGCACTGGCATGGCAAGACATGAAACAGGCTGCAGGCGAGGATGGCATCGTCATCGAACTGGTGTCGGCATTCCGCAGCATCGAGCGGCAGGTCGACATCATCCGCAGCAAGCTTGCGCAGGGCCTGGCGATCGATACCATCCTGACCTTGAGCGCGCCACCCGGCTACAGCGAGCATCACAGCGGCTGCGCCATCGACATCAACACGCCGGGTTGCGCGCCCACCGAAGAAGCATTCGATGCCACCGACGCTTTCACCTGGCTGACGGCGCATGCAGGCCGCTTCGGCTACACGCTCTCCTACCCGCGCGCCAATGCGCTGGGTTTCATCTATGAACCCTGGCACTGGTTTTTCCGGCAGGCGCACGCCATACAGGCTGCCTGAACGCCTCCGCCAGGAAATCGATCAGGTGCCGCAACTTCAGCGGCAACTGCTTTCTTGAAGCATACAAGGCATAAATGCCAAGTTCGGCCGAACGGTAGTCCGGCATCAACTCAACCAGCCGCCCGCTGCGCAAATCCTCGCCAACCAGAAAGTCCGGCTGCAGGATGATGCCCTGGTGCTCCAGTGCCGCGGCGCGACAGGTGTCGCCATTGTTGGCAGTCAGGCGCGAACGCACGGTCACCTGCGCCGGACCATGCGGTCCCTCGAAGCGCCATTCGTCGCGCGAAGACCAGTAAGAGTACGAAATCACGTCGTGCCCCGCCAATTCGTGCGGGTGCAGGGGTTCGCCATGCTTTTGCAGATAGGCCCGCGAGGCACACAGGACCACGCGGCTGGACGCCAGCTGGCGCCCGATCAGGGTCGGGTGCGGCGCCTGGGAGATGCGGATCACCAGGTCATAGCCCTCTTCCACCGGCTCGACCGTGCGGTCCGACAAGGACACATCCAGCGTCACTCGCGGATGCAGCGCCAGGAATTTTCCCCACAGCGGCGCCAGGTACGCGATGCCGAAGGTGACCGGCGCGCTGACGCGCACCCGGCCGCTGGCCTCACCGCTGCGCGCGCTCAACACCGCTTCGGCTTCATCGATGGATTCAAGGATTTCGACGCAGTGATGATAGAACGCCTCGCCATCGTCGGTCAGTGAAAGCTTGCGGGTAGTGCGGTTCAGCAGACGTGCGCCAATGCGCTGTTCCAGTTCGGCCACATGGCGCGACACCGCCGCCTTGGAAGTGCCCAGCGTATCGGCCGCCTTGACGAAGCTGCCGGCATTGACCACTGCGACGAAGGATTGCATTTCCTGGAACTTGTCCATTGTCTCGATTAATGAAACAAAATGTCATGCTAACGCATATTTATCCCATTAATCAATATTGTTATAGTGCCTGCATAACCTGATGTTACTTGCGCCCCTGTGCCTGCACTGCCGGCGCTGCAGGCACGGTGCGCCAGTCCTTAGCCAACCGCCGTATCATTTGCAACCAGGAGATCCCTATGTCCCGCTTACCGACGCTCTTCATTTCGCACGGCTCACCGATGCTGGCGCTGGTCGACAGCCCGGCGCGCCGCTTCCTGCAGCAGTTGGGCAATTCGCTGCCAAGGCCGAACGCCATCGTGGTCGTCTCCGCCCACTGGGAGTCAGTTGGCGGCCCCGCCGTGAGCCTGGTCGCGCAACCCGCCACCATCCATGACTTCGGCGGCTTCCCGCGCGCCCTGGGCGAAATCCAGTATCCCGCGCCGGGCGCCCCGCAAGTAGGCGAACAGGCGGCGGCGCTGCTGGAAGCTGCAGGTTTTGCGGTCAAGCGCAGCGACACGCGCGGCCTCGACCATGGCGCCTGGGTGCCGCTGTCCCTGATGTACCCCCAGGCCGACATCCCGACCCTGCAAGTGTCGGTGCTGCGCGGCGCCAGCCCGGCTGCGCACGAACGACTCGGCCAGGCCCTGTCGGCGCTGCGCGAGCAGGGCGTGCTGGTGATCGGCTCGGGCTCGCTGACGCACAACCTGTACGAATTCAGGGGCCAGGACATCGATGCGGCCGCGCCGGCCTGGGTCAGCGAATTCAGCGACTGGATGGCCGACAAGCTGGACAACGGCGAGCGCGAAGCCTTGCTGAATTACCGCCAGCAGGCGCCGCATGCGGCGCGCAACCATCCTACCGACGAGCACCTGATGCCGCTGTATGCCGCCATGGGTGCCGCCGGCGCGGCGGCCAAGGCCGAACGCATCCACGCCAGCGTCGAATACAGCGTGCTGGCAATGGACGTATACGCATTCGCGTGAATGCACGCGAATAAATTAAACTGAACCGACAGATTGAAAGACCGCCATGGAACATAGCCTGAACCAACTCGTCACCCATCCCGCCCTGCCGCTGGCGTATCGCCTGCGCAGTCCAGCTGGTACTGCGCAGGCTGGTACCGCACCGGCTGATACCGCGCATGCTGGTACCGCGGCGGCCGGCACAACGGAAAACGCCGGCGGCGCCGTCCCCTGCCTGATCCTGCTGCATGGCGTCGGCGCCAACGAAGCCAACCTGATCGACCTGGCGCAGCGTCAGGACCCGCGCCTGCTGGTGATCCTGGCGCGCGGCCCGCTCGCTTTCGGCCCGGCGCAGTTCGGCTGGTTCAACGTCAACTTCGCCTCGGGCGGCCCGGTGATCAATGCGCAGCAGGCGGAGCAGTCGCGTGCCGCACTGCTGCAATTCATCGAAGGCTTGCCGGGCGCTTATGGCGTCGATCCGCAGCGGATCTGGATCGCCGGCTTCAGCCAGGGCGGCATCCTCAGCGCCAGTGTGGCGCTGACGCGCCCGGACCGCGTTGCCGGCTTCGGCATCCTGAGCGGACGCATCCTGCCGGAGATCGCCCCGATCACGGCGCCGAACGAACAGACGCGCAAGCTGGCCGGCTTTGTTTCCCATGGCGTCGCCGACGGCAAGCTGACCGTCGAATTCGCCCGCAGCGCCGAGCGCCTGCTGAAGGAAAAAGAAGTGCAACTCCGCTACCGCGAATACGATGCCGTGCATGAATTGAACGCGGCAATGCAGAATGATTTCGGCGCATGGCTGACGCAGCAGCTCGATGCCAGCCAGCGCTGAGATTACCTCGGCACCGGCAGAAAATTGCCGCCTCGCGCGGCAACCGAAGTAAGCGCCAACTATGGCAGCAGGCGCTGCGCCCCTTCCCACAGCGCGCGCGCCAGGTCGGCGGCCGGTACGGCGCGCGCCAGCGCGGCGGATTGTCCTGCCCAGGCCTGCATCCGCTGCAAGTCGCCGGTTTCCTGCGCATGCTTGCGCATGGTCGCGGTCAGGCCGCGCTGCACCGGATATGGCGCCGGCGCCGGCGCGCCCGGCGCAGCGGCGGCAATCGCATAGTCGGTGGCAAGGCTGCGCCCGGCGCGGCCGCTGAAGGCGCGCGTCAGGACGGTTTTTTCCGGCAGGGCGGCGGCCAGCGCCTGTGCCCAGGCCGGATGGATACCGGCTTCCGGGCAACGCAAAAAGCCGGTGCCGATCTGCACCGCCGACGCGCCCAGGGTGAGCGCCGCGGCGATGCCGCGCGCATCGGCAATACCGCCGGTGGCAATCACCGGCACCCGCACCGCATCGACCACTGCCGGCAACAGCGAAAACAAGCCTGACTGGGTTGCCTCCGCGCGCGCCGCCTCGAAGCAGCCGCGATGGCCCCCCGCTTCCATGCCCTGGGCGATGACCGCGTCGGCGCCGGCGCTTTCCGCCGCCCTGGCTTCGGCCACCGTGGTCGCAGTGGCGAACCAGGCAATGCCTGCGGCTTTCAAGCGCTCGACGAATGCCGGCGCATACAGGCCCATGATCGAGGATACGATCGCCGGCCGCGCCGCCAGCAACGCGTCGCACTGGGCGGCGAAATCCTGGGGGACGGCATCGGCCGCCGTCAGTGGTACCGGCGGGCCCCATTTGCCGAGGAATTCGCGCACATGCGCTTCCTGCGCGGCATCGCGCTTCGGCGGCGGATCGGGAATCCACAGGTTAATCTGGAACGGGCGGTCGGTTTGCGCGCGCATGGCGTCCGCCCAGGCAGCGATTTCGGCCGGCTGCATCAGCAGCGCGCCGCAAGCGCCGGCGCCACCGGCCTGTGCCACGGCGATCGACAAGGCCGGCGGGCAGGCGCCCGCCATCGGCGCCAGCAGGATCGGTAAATCAAGGCGAAAGCGCTGGCAAAAAGCCGCGCTGCGCGAACGGATTTCGCTCATCGTCAACTCCTGTATCGGCATGGTCCGGCATGCCGGCGAAACACCGGCACTTGCAACACATTGTACAAGAGACCAGGAGCAGGCGAAGGCCTGCTATGCCACCGCCGACAGCATCCAGCCGCCGCAGGCGGCGATCGCGGAACCGGCCGCCGTCCATCCCCATTTTTGCTGCTGTAACCTGCCGCCAACGAACAAACCGGCCGCATGCAGCGTTGCCGTCGCCAGGATAAAGCCGGCGCCGTACAGCCAGGGCGACGCCAGTGCCGGCATTTCCATACCATGCGCGTAACCATGCGCCAGCGCGAACAGCGCCACCAGCAGCCCACCCAAAGCCGGCGCCATTATCACTGGAGAGGCAATCAGCAATCCAGCCAGCAGCACCGAAGCGGCGATCCCGCCTTCGGCCAGCGGCATGGCGATGCCGGCCATCCCGATGCCGGCGGCCAGCGCCATGCACACCAGAAAGCTCGCCGGCATCAGCCATCGGGCACGCCCGCCCAGGCGGGCAGCCCAGATACCGACCGCCAGCATCGCCAGCAGGTGATCGAGTCCCAGCAACGGATGCAGCACGCCGGCAAGGACACCATGGGCGTAGCCGGGATGGGCCAGCGCAGCACCGCTAAAGAAAGTGGCGGCCGCTGCGACTGCGGCCTTGAAATAGTGAATACGCATCAGATCTTCCCTTTTTCATCGTTGTTAAATACCAGTGACCGAATCCCAAAGCGAATATCGGGCCTATCCTGGCAGGCAACGCACAAAGCACCTGTCTGTTGCATCCGCTGATGCAGCACCAGAACCCCGCACCAATTTGCAACACACCCCCTCCCTTCTCGCACCAGACCGCGCCCATCTCGCACCGTTTTAAGGCAATGCAAGGGGAATCAACCCCAATACTGCGCCCGCTGCTTCTGGCACAACTTGTGCTCATTACAAATTCGCAACTTGCCACAAATCCTTAGACAACCCACTGTAGGAGAAACGCATGTCCCGTCGCAACCTCTTGAAGGCGACCGCTATCGGCGCTTTGACCCTCGCTTATGCCGACTGGATGCCCCAGGCTCTCGCCGCCGATACTATCAAGGTCGGTATCCTCCACTCGCTGTCGGGAACGATGGCGATTTCCGAAACCTCGCTCAAAGACGTGGCCTTGATGACGATCGAGGAGATCAATGCCAAGGGCGGCGTGATGGGCAAGAAGCTGGAACCGGTGATTGTCGATCCCGCCTCCAACTGGCCGCTGTTCGCCGAAAAGGCGCGTCAGCTGATTTCGCAGGACAAGGTGGCGGTCGTGTTCGGTTGCTGGACCTCGGTATCACGCAAATCGGTGCTGCCAGTTTTCAAGGAATTGAACAGCCTCTTGTTTTACCCGGTGCAGTATGAAGGCGAAGAACTGGAGAAAAACGTCTTCTATACGGGTGCCGCACCCAACCAGCAGGCGATTCCCGCCACCGAATACCTGATGTCCAAGGAAGGCGGCGGTGCCAAGCGCTTCGTGTTGCTCGGCACCGACTATGTTTACCCGCGCACCACCAACAAGATCCTGCGCGCCTTCCTGAAATCCAAGGGCGTGGCCGACAAGGATATCGATGAAGTCTACACGCCGTTCGGCCACTCCGACTACCAGACCATCGTCGCCAACATCAAGAAATTTTCTGCCGGCGGCAAGACTGCAGTAATCTCGACCATCAACGGCGACTCCAACGTGCCGTTCTACAAGGAACTTGGCAATGCCGGCCTGAAGGCCACCGACGTGCCAGTAGTCGCTTTCTCGGTGGGCGAAGAGGAATTGCGCGGCGTCGATACCAAGCCGCTGCTCGGCCACCTGGCTGCCTGGAACTACTTCCAGTCCGTGAAGAATCCGGCCAACGCTGCCTTCATCAAGCAGTGGAAAGCCTATGCCGCCGCCAAGAAGCTGCCGAACGCCTCCACCGTGGTCACCAACGACCCGATGGAAGCCACCTATGTCGGCATCCACATGTGGAAGCAGGCCGTGGAAAAGGCCAAGTCGACCGATACCGACAAGGTGATCGCAGCGATGGGCGGCCAGACCGTCAAGTCGCCCTCCGGCTTCATGCTGACCATGGACCCGACCAACCACCACCTGCACAAGCCGGTGATGATCGGCGAAATCAAGGGTGACGGCCAGTTCAACGTGGTCTGGAAAACCAAGGGCCCGCTGCGTGCGCAACCCTGGAGCCCGTACATTGCAGGTAACGAAGGCAAGCAGAAAATGTAATCCGGACGCCCCTCTGCCACATGAGGGGCGCATCCTGCAGCGAGCATGATGTAAAGGTGCAGGCCGGGGCGTGGCTTCTTCTTTGCCCACGTCCCGTTTTTTTGCCTGCAGATTCTTGTTTCCTGCGTACGTCGGGCGTTTAAACAATGAAAAAATTACTGGTGTTGATTTGGCTTCTGGCGCATTCGCTCGGCGCCATGGCCGCCATCGACGCGGCATTGCTGGCGCCGCTGGCCGGCGATGATCCCGATGCGCGCATCGAAGCAGTCAACAGGATTGCCGCGCTGGCCAGCGACGACGCCGTCAAGCTCCTGCATGCATTGCAGAACGATGCGCTCTACGCGGCGCCGGATGGCAAGGTCTACATCGTTGAAGACGACCAGGCATTCGACCCGGCCAGCGGCCAGAAGGTCGCCATGCCGGATGGGATCGATGGCATCAGCGTCAATAACCGCTTGCGCGGCGCGGTGGAAGACGCGCTGTCCGGATTAAAACTCTTGTCCGAAAACCGCACCGAGCGCCTCGCCGCCGCCAGCGAACTGCAAAAAAGCGCCAGCGCCGCCCAGGCGCCGCTGATCAACAAGGCGCTGGAAAAAGAAACCGACCCGGAAATCAAGGCCATGCTGCAACTGGTCGCAGCCACGGCCAACCTCGTCTCGCCGGATGCGGCACTGCGCCTGGCCGCGGTAAAAGCCTTGGCCACCAGCAGCAATGCCAGCCTCAAGCCGGTGCTGCTGGGGATGCTCGAAAAAAACCCGGACGGCTCGTATGCCGAGCCGGAAGAAACGGTCCGCGTCGAAGTCGTGCGTACCCTGAGCGACCTGAATGCGCGTCTGGCGCGCACCGAATTCGTCGGCAACCTGTTTTATGGCGTGTCGCTGGGCAGCGTACTGCTGCTGGCCGCACTCGGCCTGGCCATCACCTTCGGCCTGATGGGCATCATCAACATGGCGCATGGCGAACTGTTGATGATCGGCGCCTACACCACCTACCTGTGCCAGCTGGTGTTCCGCAATTACTTCCCGCTGGCGCTGGACGCCTACCTGTTGGCCGCGCTGCCGGCTGCCTTCATCGTCACCGCGACAGTCGGCATCGTGCTGGAACGCACCGTGATCCGCTGGCTGTATGGCCGCCCGCTGGAAACGCTGCTGGCCACCTGGGGCATCAGCCTGATGCTGATGCAACTGGTACGCACCATCTTCGGCGCGCAAAACGTCGAAGTCGCCAACCCCTCGTGGATGTCCGGCGGCGTCACCGTCATGGGCTCGCTGGTGCTCTCGTATAACCGCATCGTGATCATTTTCTTTGCGCTGTTCGTGGTGGCTGCCGTCTGGGCCATCCTCAACAAGACGCGCCTGGGCCTGTTCGTGCGCGCGGTCACGCAAAACCGCCGCATGGCCGATTGCGTGGGCGTCTCCACCGGCCGCGTCGACATGATGACTTTCGGCCTCGGCTCCGGCATCGCCGGACTCGGCGGCGTCGCGCTGTCGCAGCTGGGCAATGTCGGCCCCGACCTCGGCCAGGGCTACATCATCGATTCCTTCATGGTGGTGGTGCTGGGCGGCGTCGGCCAGCTGGCCGGCACCGTGATCGCCGCCTTCGGCCTGGGCGAACTCAACAAATTCCTCGAACCCTCGGTGGGCGCCGTGATCGCCAAGATCACCATCCTGGTCTTCATCATCATCTTCATCCAGAAACGCCCGCAAGGCTTGTTTGCCCTGAAAGGCAGGAGCGTGGAATGAGCTCATCCCTGTTTTCCCGTCCCGCCTGGATCGGCATCGTCGTCTGCACCCTGCTGCTGGCACTGTTGCCGGTACTGAACCTGGCGTTTGCCCCCGGCCACTCCTTGCATGTCTCCACCTACACGGTGGCGCTGGTCGGCAAGTTCATGTGCTACGCGATGGCGGCGCTGGCGCTCGACCTGGTGTGGGGCTATACCGGCATCCTCTCGCTCGGCCACGGCCTGTTCTTCGCGCTGGGCGGCTACGCCCACGGCATGTACCTGATGCGCGCCATCGGCCGCGACGGCGTCTATCAAAGCCACCTGCCGGACTTCATGGTGTTCCTCGACTGGAAAGAATATCCCTGGTACTGGGCCTTCACCGACAATTTCTGGTACTGCATGGCGCTGGTGGTACTGGTGCCGGGCGTGCTGGCCTTCGTGTTCGGCTACTTTGCGTTCCGCTCGCGCATCAAGGGCGTGTACTTCTCGATCATCACGCAGGCGATGACGTTTGCCTTCATGCTGCTGTTCTTCCGCAATGATACCGGCTTTGGCGGCAATAACGGCTTCACCGATTTCAAGCGCATTCTCGGCTTCACCATTCCCGATGCCGCCACCAAGGCCACGCTGTATCTGGTCACGCTGCTGTTGCTGCTGGGTTCACTGCTGCTCTGTCGCTGGATCGTCAGCTCCAAGCTGGGCCGTGTGCTGCAGGCAGTGCGCGACTCGGAATCGCGGCTGATGTTCATCGGCTACAACCCGCTGTGGTTCAAGCTGTTCGTCTGGACCCTGTCGGCGGTGCTGTGCGGGATTGCCGGCGCCCTGTATGTGCCGCAGGTCGGCATCATCAATCCGTCGGAAATGTCGCCTGCCAATTCGATCGAGATGGTGATCTGGGCCGCGGTCGGCGGCCGCGGTTCATTGCTGGGCCCGATCATCGGCGCCTTCTCGGTGAATGGCCTCAAGAGCTGGTTTACCGCTGCATTCCCCGACCTGTGGCTGTTTGCGCTGGGCCTGCTGTTCATTCTGGTCACCCTGTTCATGCCGCAGGGGATACTGGGGCTGGTGAAGAAACTGAGAAAAGACAGGGAGGCAGCATGAATGCTGCAATCAAGGGCGAAGGCGTCGATACCACCCATGGCGCGATCCTGTACCTGGAAGACATTACGGTGTCGTTCGACGGCTTCAAGGCAATCAACCAGCTCAACCTCGATATTTCCGTCGGCGAACTGCGCTGCATCATCGGTCCCAACGGCGCCGGCAAGACCACGATGATGGATGTCATCACCGGCAAGACGCGCCCGGTCTCCGGCACCGCCTTCTTCGGCCAGACCATGGACCTGACCAGCATGGCCGAATATGAAATCGCCCACGCCGGCATCGGCCGCAAGTTCCAGCGACCGACCGTGTTCGAACAGCACACGGTATTCGAAAACCTCGAACTGGCAATGAAGATGAACAAGCGCGTCGCGCCGACGCTGTTCTTTCGCGTGAGCTCGGAACAGAAAGGCAAGATCGAGGAAATTCTCAAGCTCATCCGCCTGCACGGCGAGGAAACCCGCCTGGCCGGTCTGCTGTCGCACGGCCAGAAGCAATGGCTGGAAATCGGCATGCTCTTGATGCAGGAGCCGCAATTGCTGCTGCTGGACGAGCCTGTCGCCGGCATGTCGGACGCCGAAACGGTGCGCACCGCCGAACTGCTCAATGAATTGCGCGGCAAGCATTCGATCGTCGTGGTCGAGCATGACATGGCCTTCGTCACCGAAATCGCGCAGGGCGGCAAGGTGACTGTGCTGCATGAAGGTTCCGTGCTGGCCGAAGGGACAATGCAGCAGGTGCAGGCCGACGAGCGGGTCATTGAAGTGTATCTGGGAAGGTGAACCGAATGCTTAGCGTAAAGCAGCTCAACCAGTATTACGGCGCGGCGCACACCCTGCGCGGCGTCTCGCTGTCGCTGGAAAAAGGCCAATGCCTGGCGCTGCTCGGCCGCAATGGCGTCGGCAAGACCACCCTGCTGAAATGCCTGATGGGTGTGCTGCCGGTGGCCGGTGGCGAGGTGTACTTCGACGACGTCGACATCACCCGGATGAAACCGCACGAACGCGCCCGCGCCGGTATCGCCTATGTGCCGCAGGGCCGCGAAATCTTCGCCCGCCTGACGGTGGAGGAAAACCTGCGCATGGGCATGGCGGTCAAGCCCGGCCGCCATGCATCGGCGATCCGCCAGGATGTTTTCGCGCTATTCCCGGTACTCAAGGACATGCTGCACCGGCGCGGCGGCGACCTCTCCGGCGGCCAGCAGCAACAACTGGCAATCGCACGCGCGTTGCTCGCCGATCCGAAACTGATCTTTTTCGACGAACCCACCGAAGGCATCCAGCCGTCGATCATCAAGGATATCGAGCGCGTGATCCGTCTCTTGCGCGAGCGCGGCGACATGGCGATCCTGCTATGCGAACAGTATTTCGATTTTGCCCATGCGCTGGCCGACAAGTTCATCGTGCTGTCGCGCGGCGAAGTGGTCGCCGCCGGCGCCCATGCGCAAATGGCTGGCGACGATGTGAAGCGGCATTTGGCGGTATAGCCCGAAAATGAAAATGGACTACGACGCAGTGGCCACCGTCATGCCACCGGCCATACCCGACGTGACCAGGCCGGTTCCTGCCAGAGCCCATTGGCAGGCACGACTGTCGCTCGGCTTTGCCGACGACCAGGGCACCACGCGGCTGGTCGAGTGCACCCACCTCGGACCGCTGCGCGTGCAAAAGCCGCTGTATCCGGAAGGCCCCGGCGTCTGCCATGCCATCGTCGTGCATCCGCCGGGCGGCGTGGTCGGCGGCGACCAGCTGGCAATCGCGGCCAACCTGCAGGACGCGGCCCGTGCGCTGGTGACGACCCCCGGCGCGGCTAAATGGTACCGCGCCAACGGCCATGGTTCGCGCCAGGATGTGCGGCTGACAGCCGGCGCCAGAACGACGCTGGAATGGCTGCCGCAGGAAACGATTTTTTTCAATGGCGCCGACGTGCAACTCGGCCAGGAAGTCGTGCTGGCACAGGATGCCAGCTACATCGGCTGGGATATCCTGTGCTTCGGCCGCACCCGCTCGGGCGAATCGTTCGATGCCGGCCGGATTGGGCAACGCACCAGCGTCCGCCGCGGCGGCAAGCTGGTCTGGTTTGAGCAGGGCACCATCGACGGCGGCGGCAGCGCGATGCATAGCCCCTTATCACTGGCAGGACATACGGTCTGCGCCACGCTGATAGCGGTCGGCAAGGCGATGCCGGCACCGCTCATCCAGGCGCTGCGGGAACAGGCGGCCTGCATCGCCAATGGCGACGGCCGGACCGGCCAGACTGGTCTTAGCCAGATGAAACAGGTGTGCGTGCTGCGTTACCTGGGCAACTCCAGCGAAACCGCCCGACAAGTGATGATCGGCGCCTGGCAGTTGCTGCGTCCAGCCCTGCTGGCGCGCGACGCGATCGTGCCGCGGATCTGGCAAACCTGATGCAGGGAGAATGCCAGACCAACGATATAACAAGGGAGCGTGTTCCCTGCACACGCTACAGTCTTGACTGAAAAGGATAAAAAATGGAACTGACTCCGCGGGAAAAAGACAAGCTGCTGATCTTTACCGCCGCCCTGTTGGCCGAGCGGCGCCGCGCGCGCGGCCTGAAGCTGAATTACCCGGAAGCGGTGGCGCTGATCACCGCAGCCATCATGGAGGGCGCGCGCGACGGCAGCTCGGTTGCCGAACTGATGTCCGAAGGAACCCGAATCCTGACCCGCGCCGATGTGATGGAAGGCGTGGCGGAGATGATTCCCGATATCCAGGTCGAAGCCACCTTCCCCGACGGCACCAAGCTGGTTACCGTCCACCACCCGATTCCTTAAGAAAAGCCATGATCCCAGGTGAAATGCTGATCGAGGACGGCGACATCGAATTGAACGTCGGCCGCCAAACCACCACCGTCAAGGTGGCCAATAGCGGCGACCGCCCGATCCAGGTCGGCTCGCACTTCCATTTCTATGAAACCAATCCGGCGCTGCTGTTCGAGCGCAAGCTGGCCTACGGCATGCGTCTCAATATCGCGGCAGGCACTGCGGTGCGCTTCGAACCCGGTCAGGATCGCACCGTGGAACTGGTGGCGCTCGCAGGCGAACGCAAGGTCTATGGGTTCAATGGCAAGGTCATGGGCGCATTGAGAAAGGACGAGGACGGCAAATGAGCAAGATATCGCGACAGGCGTATGCAGAAATGTTCGGCCCCACCGTCGGCGACCGCGTGCGACTGGCGGACACCGACCTGTTCATCGAAGTGGAAAAAGATTTCACCACCTACGGCGAGGAAGTGAAGTTCGGCGGCGGCAAGGTCATCCGCGACGGCATGGGCCAGTCGCAACGCAACCACGCCGATGTCATGGATACCGTCATCACCAACGCACTGATCCTCGACCACTGGGGCATCGTCAAGGCCGACATCGGCTTGAAAACCGGCAGGATCGCCGCCATCGGCAAGGCCGGCAATCCCGACATCCAGGCGGACGTGACGATGGCCATCGGCGGCGCCACCGAAATCATCGCCGGCGAAGGCATGATCGTCACCGCCGGCGGCATCGATTCCCACATCCATTTCATCTGCCCGCAGCAGATCAAGGAAGCGCTGATGTCGGGCGTGACCACCATGCTGGGCGGCGGCACCGGCCCGGCGGTCGGCACCGCCGCCACCACCTGCACGCCTGGCCCGTGGCATATCCACTCCATGCTGGCGGCGGCCGACGCCTTCCCGATGAATCTCGGCTTCCTCGGCAAGGGTAACGTCAGCCTGCCGGTGCCGCTGGAAGAACAGATCCGCGCCGGCGCCATCGGCCTGAAGCTGCATGAAGACTGGGGCACCACGCCGGCGGCGATCGATAACTGCCTGTCGGTGGCCGACCGCATGGATATCCAGGTGGCGATCCATACGGATACGCTCAACGAAGGTGGCTTCCTGGAGCACACCCTGGCAGCCTTCAAGGACCGCACCATCCATACCTTCCACACCGAAGGCGCCGGTGGCGGCCATGCCCCGGACATCATCGCGGCGGTGGGCGAAGGCAATGTACTGCCCTCGTCCACCAACCCGACCCGGCCCTACACCGTCAACACCCTGGACGAACACCTCGACATGCTGATGGTGTGCCACCACCTCGACCCGGCGATCGCCGAAGACATCGCCTTTGCCGAATCGCGCATCCGCCGCGAAACCATCGCCGCCGAGGATATCCTGCACGACATCGGCGCCATTTCGATGATGTCGTCGGACTCGCAAGCCATGGGTCGCGTGGGCGAAGTGATCATGCGCACCTGGCAAACCGCGCACAAGATGAAGACCCAACGCGGCTCTCTTCCGGAAGATTCGCGCCGTAATGACAATTTCCGCGCCAGGCGCTATATCGCCAAATACACCATCAACCCGGCCATCACGCACGGCATCGCGCACGTGGTCGGCTCGCTCGAGGTCGGCAAGATCGCCGATATCGTGCTGTGGAAACCGGCCTTCTTCGGCGTCAAGCCCTCGATGATCCTGAAGAGCGGCATGATCGCTGCCGCCCAGATGGGCGACCCCAATGCCTCGATCCCGACGCCGCAGCCAGTGTATTCGCGCATGATGTTCGGCGCCTTTGGCGGCGGCCTGAAGACGTCGCTGACCTTCGTCTCGCAGGCGGCCTTTGATGCCGGCATCGGCGAGCAACTCAAGCTCAACAAGCCGGTGATGGCTGTCAAAAACATGCGCCACCTGCGCAAGCGCGACATGATCCACAACGGCGCCACGCCAAAAATGGAAGTCGACCCTGAAACCTATGAAGTGCGCGCCGACGGCGAGCTGCTGGTGTGCGAGCCGGCCAGCATACTGCCGATGGCGCAGCGCTATTTCCTGTTCTGATAATTCTGAGAATTGCTGGAATGACGATGCTGACCCTGAATACAAAAATCGACCACGCCGACCATATCGACGGCGAACTGTTACTGCCTTTCGAGTTGCGTGAAAAAAGCCGCCAGCGCGCCACGCTGGCATCCGGCGAGGAAGTCGCAGTCTTCACGGTGCGCGGCACGGTGCTGCGCGATGGCGACCTTTTGCGCGGCGACGACGGCCGTGTGATGAAGGTCGTAGCGGCACAGGAAGCGACCTACCGCGTCGAGTGCGCCACCGCGCGCGAATTGCTGCGCTGCGCCTTCCACCTCGGCAACCGCCACACCCAGGCCCAGGTCGGCGCGGGCTTTTTGCGCATTCGCCAGGATGCGGTGCTCAAAGAGATGTTGCAAGGACTGGGCGCAACCGTGACTGAAGAACAGGCACCGTTCGAGCCGGAAGCCGGCGCCTATGGCGGCGGCCATCACCACCATGGCGACGAGCATCCGAATTTGCTGGCACCGGTGCCATTGCGCCAGAAGATCCACCGGCCGGCGCAGGTGGCATCCGAGCCGCGCGATTGACCATGCAGGCCGCAGCGTTTTTGCACCTGCTGCAGTTGTCCAGTCCGTCGCTGCCGGTGGGCGCCTACAGCTATTCGCAAGGGCTGGAAGCGGCGATGGAATGCCGCCTGGTGCACGATGAAGCTACTGCGCGGGCGTGGATTGCCGCTGCCCTGCAAGAAGTGGTGGCGCGCTTCGAGGCGCCGGTGCTGTGGCGCCTGCTGCACGCCTGGGGCGCACGCGACGCCGAACTGGTGACCGTATGGAGCGAACGCTTCCTGGCGGCGCGCGACACCGCCGAGTTTCGTGCCGAAACCATCCAGATGGGATATTCGCTGGCGAAGCTTGCAAGCGACCTGAAGCTGGGCGACGATGCCCTGCGCGCCATGCTGGCGCAGCAGGAGGAAATCTCTTTCCCCGTCGCGCTGGCATACGCCGCGGTGGCGCTGGAAGTGCCGGCGCCGGAAGCCCTGCTGGGCATGCTGTTTTCATGGGCCGAGAACCAGGTGCTGGCCTGCGTCAAATCGGTGCCGCTCGGCCAGGTGGCCGGCCAACGCCTGTTGCTGTCGTTGCGGCCAGAACTGGAACAGGCGGCGGCCACCGCGCAGCAACTGGCCGACGACGAGCTGAGCAACTGGGCGCCGGGACTATCGCTGCTGTCGATGCAGCATGAGGTGCAATACAGCAGATTGTATCGAAGCTAAATACCTTCCCAAAAATTTCAGGAAAAACAAATGACCCCAACCTCCAACCCCCTGCGCGTCGGCATCGGCGGCCCGGTCGGCTCCGGCAAGACCGCCCTGTGCGAAATGCTGTGCAAGTCCATGCGCGACCAGTACGACATGGCCGTCATCACCAATGACATCTACACCAAGGAGGACATGGAAATCCTGCTGCGCGCCGACGCCCTGCCGGCAGAGCGGCTGATGGGCGTGGAAACCGGCGGCTGCCCGCACACCGCGATCCGCGAGGATGCCTCGATCAATCTCGAAGCAATCGCCCGCATGAGCGCGGAATTTCCCGACCTTGACCTGATCCTGGTCGAATCCGGCGGCGACAACCTGGCGGCCACCTTCAGCCCGGAACTGTCCGACCTGACCCTGTATGTGATCGATGTGGCCGGCGGCGAAAAGATTCCGCGCAAGGGCGGCCCCGGCATCACCCGCTCGGACCTTTTGATCATCAACAAGACCGACCTCGCCCCCCATGTCGGCGCCAATCTCGACGTAATGGCACAGGATGCCAAGCGCATGCGCGGCACGCGGCCCTTCGTGTTTACCAACCTGCGCAGCGGCGATGGCGTCGCCGAGGTGGTCGCATTCATTCGCCGCCAGGGCTTGCTCGATAAATAGCCCAGGCCGGCCAGGTCCGTAGTTCGCTGCGCAGTTCCCGATGCAGTCGCGCCAGCAGCAGCGGATCGCCCAGCAGGGCCAGCCTGTCGTCGTTGCATAGCGCGTCCGGCCCCGCATCCAGCGCCCTGGCCAGCAGGCGCATGCGCGCTGCACGCGTGGCCGCCGGCAGCACAGGATGGGGCCGCACTGCGGCGCATGCCAGTGCATTGATGACGGGATCGCGTACCGCATCGACAAAGCCCGGCAGCGCGTGACTGCCGCCATCGCCGGCCGCGCCGGCATCTGCATCTGCAAAGGCTGCCGCCAGTTCCGCCGGCGGCGCAACTTCCTCCGGAATCAAAAACAATCGCGCCGCCCGCGCAGAGCGGCCCGGCGCCACCCGGCTCGACCATACCGACAGCAGCGGCGCCAGCACCAGGGCGCCGGCGATCGGCAGCAGCCATGGCAGGAAAGCCGGGCTGAGCCAGCCGACGAGGCCGCCCCAGCCCAGCCCCAGCAGCGCCTGCCAGCCATGCTGGCGCAGCGCCTCGGCCCAGCCGGTTTGCGCATCCTGGCGCGGCGGCGACTTCCAGCCCTGGCGCCAGCCAAGCAATGCCGCCAGCACGAAGCGGGTATGGAACAGCATGCGCACCGGCGCCAGCAGCATCGAAAACAGCCACTCCAGCAGCATGCTGATCACCACCCGCAGTCGTCCGCCGAACGTCTGCGCGCCGTTCTTGCATACCAGCAGCGCCGCCAGCAGCTTGGGCAGGAACAGCAGCGTGGCGGTGGCGCTGAACAAGGCCAGCGCGCGGCCCGGATGCCACTGCGGCCAGGTCGGAAACAGCTGGCGCGGCTCGGTGAAATACGCCGGCTCGACCAGCGTATGCTGGGCCAGCAGCACGGTTGACAGCAGCAGGAAGGCAAACCAGAGCGGCGCCGACAGGTATGCCATGGCGCCGGTCACGAAGACCGCGCGGTGCACCGCATGCATGCCGCGCGCGGCCAAAAGACGGAAATTCATCAGGTTGCCGTGGCACCAGCGGCGGTCGCGCTTGAGCTCATCGAGCAGGTTGGGCGGCAACTCCTCGTAACTGCCATCGAGGTCGTAGGCGATCCACACCGCCCAGCCGGCGCGCCGCATCAGCGCCGCCTCGACGAAATCGTGCGAGAGGATTTCGCCAGACAGGCCGCCGCGTCCCGGCAGCGGCGCCAGCGCGCAATGCGCCATGAAAGGCGCCAGGCGGATGATGGCGTTGTGGCCCCAGTAATGCGATTCGCCCAGTTGCCAGTAATGCAGCCCGGCGGTAAACAGCGGCCCGTAGACGGCGCCGGCAAATTGCTGGATGCGTGCATACAGGGTTTCACGGCCGACGGCGCGCGGCGCGGTCTGGATGATGCCGGCGCCGGGGTGCGCTTCCATGAGCCGCACCAGGGCGCTGACGCAGTCGCCGCGCATGATGCTGTCGGCGTCGAGCACGATCATGTAGCGGTAGGCGCTGCCCCAGCGGCGGCAGAAATCATCGATGTTGCCGCTCTTGCGCTTGACCCGGCGGCGGCGCCGGCGATAGAAAATACGGCCGAAGCCATCGAGCTCGCGGCACAAGCGCTCCCACGCCACCAGTTCCGCGGCGCAGGCATTGGCGTCGTTACTGTCGCTCAGGATAAAGAAATCGAAGCAGGCCAGCTCGCCGGTCTGGCGGATCGATTCATGGGTGGCGCGCAAGCCGGCAGCCACACGCGCCACATCTTCGTTACAGATGGGCATGACGATCGCCGTCCTGGCCGCCGCGTCGAGCGGTCCTTCACGGGCCGCCTCGCGCGAGACAGCAAAGCGGTCGCCGCCGCGCCATAGCACCAGAAAACCCGCCAGCGCCGTCCAGAAGCCGGCCGATACCCAGCAAAACAGAAGAGCGAACAAGACCAGGGCAGCGATCTCCAGCGGCGGCTGCCCCTGATAGGGCAATACCCTGGCCATGGCCTGGGTCGCCAGCGCAGTTTGCGCCAACATCATGAACAGCAAGCTCAGGCGGCGCAAATTGCCAGGATGCTGCCATTGTCCCAAGGGGTCGGAACCATCGACCGTGTCGCGCTCTTGTGCCTCTTGTGCGCATGCCTTGCCCCTGCGCCACAGCGGATTGAGCACGCCCCACGAATGCGGCAGCATGGCGGCACGGCGCAAGCCGGGCGCCAGCGGCAGGCCGTCGACGCGTGCCGCACCGCCCGACGCCTCGACCGGCGCCACGGCCGTAGCCGCAGCAGCCGCCGGCGCAAGCCTTACTCGGCGGGCAGGATATAGCTCCATGTCTCGGACAGGGTTTGTTGAGCGTTGCGCAAATAGCCGCGTAATTCCACCGCTTTCTTGTCGTCCGCGCGATGCAGCCGCAAAGCGACACGCCAGCCGCCGGTGACCGCATTGCGGTAAACTTGCTGCGCCAGGATCCTGGCATTGGCGTCGGCGCTGAAGCTGGCTTCGACGCGGGCATCGGCCGCCAGTTGCTGAAATGCCGGCCCTTCGAAATCGATGAGCAGGGCAATGCTGTCATCGGGCTTTGCCAGGTAGCCATGCCCGCGCCGGGTTTGCGTCACCCAGGCCAGCGGCGAGCGCGCCTGTTGCTGGCCTTGCCAGACGACGCGGTACTCCAGGTCAAAAGGCGCGCCGACAGCTGGCATGGCCTGCGGCACCCAGAAGGCGACGATGTTGTCGTTGGTTTCGTCAGGCGTTGGAATTTGCACCAATTCCACCCGGCCGGCGCCCCATTTGCCCTTCGGTTCGATCCAGGCGCTGGGCCGCGCTTCATAGCGTGCCTCCAGATCCTGGTAACTGACAAATTGCCGATCGCGCTGCATCAGTCCGAAGCCGCGCGGATCGGTCAATCCAAACGATGTCACCAGCAAGCGCTTCGGGTTGACCAGCGGTCGCCAGAGCCATTCGCCGCTGGCGGCATGGATCGCCAGGCCATCCGAATCATGCACCTCCGGCCGGTAATCATCGCTGGCGGCATGCTGGTTCTCGCCGAACAGATACATGCTGGTCAGGGGGGCGAAGCCCGGCTTGGCGAGCGGCTCGCGCAGGTACAGGCGCGCCTTGACCTCGATTGCGGTGTCTTCCCCAGGCTTGAGGACGAAACGGTAGGCCCCGCTGGCGCGCGGGGAATCGAGCAAGCCATAGATCGTCAGTTCCTGTGCATGTGCTTGCGGCCGCTCGATCCAGAATTGTACAAAACGCGGAAATTCCTCTCCCGAAGCGACGGCGGTATCGATGGCCAGCGCCCGCGTCGAAAGACCATACAGCTGGCCCTTGCCGAGCGCGCGGAAATAGCTCGCGCCCAGAAACACCAGTGCCTCGTCCTTGTACTGCGAGGTATTCAGCGGGTAATGCACCCGGAAGCCGGCAAAGCCCAGGCCGTCCATTTCGCGCGGATCGATGCGATTCTTGCCGTAATCGAACAGCTCCGGGGAAAACCGAATCGGACGCACCCGCTTGCCGACGATTTCATGGATGCCGACCGGACTGTCGTACAGCGGTCCCTGATGAAAAAAAGCCAGCTCGAAGGGCAAGCGTTCACGCCGCCACAAAAACTGATCGTGGCGAAAACGGATATCGCGATATTGATCGTAGCCAAGCTTGGTCAGCGCCGTGGGTAAATTATTTTCCGGTGTCTTGTAAGACGACACAGCCAGACGCTTGGCCTGGCTGGCCACATCATTGAAACCGAATGCCCGTGCTATTGACCATGGCAATAGCAGTAGCCAAACGCCAAGCAGGACGAAGCAGATGTAACCGGGGAGTTTCCGGAGAGTTTGCAGCATGGGATTTCCGACGATAAAAACAGAGAAGAACGAGCCTGCTTATCGTGTCAGAACATGGTCCATGCCTTTTGAGTAGGAGCAATGGCGGTAAGAACAGAAATGCTTTGTTTTGAGCAATCTCAAAACAAAGCAATAGCGGTCATGTGAATTGGCAAGTAAATTTAATTGAGGAATCGGTTAACTGTCCAAGACCCGGCATGGTTTGTTCAGGTCTGCTACGGCCTGTTCAGGCTTGGTGCCGCATATTGGGGCAGACATCGGCTGCGCCTTTTTCCTCATCTACCAGCGCACTCGTTTCTTCCTTGCGCAAAAGATGGACGAAGTAAAAAAATACCACTGCTGCCAGTGCAATCGACACCAGCGTTTGTGTAACTTCAGGCGAAGCGAGAAACGGGAAAAAACTGATAACGGCATCCATTTTACGGTCCTTCCAGAGTGATTCAAATTGAAGGGAGAAGCGATGCCGTGCTTGATGTCGCATATCGCGTCGGGCGCCGACCGCATGTAATCAGCCTGCGCGAAATCCTTTTTATCAGCGCAAGTCTTGTGCAAGGCATACCGGCAGCTTACGCGCAGAGATAGTCATTTGCATCCCATAAATATGGCAAATCATAAGCAATTTACAATCGTTCACACTCCTGTTTAGCAAAGGAGACAATTTCCTTCTTTAGAATTTTATTCATGGAAATATTTATACTGACAAAAGCTTAATGCAAGCAGGTTGCTTGTCATCCGTTGTTGTTGCTTTCCGGTTCGACCTTGCCGCGCCCCTGCAGCCATAACATGGTGAGCCAGCACAACAGGGCCCAGCCAATGCCAACCACCCAACCGGCAATGACATCCGTGGGCCAATGCACCCCGAGATAAATGCGGCTGATGCCAACCACTACGGTCAGGCAAGCTGCAATGCTCAAAAAATAAATCTTCAGGCGCACATTTTCCTGTGAGCGTGCAAGCAATGCGCCCAGGGTAAGGAAAACGACGGCAGACAGCATTGCATGCCCGCTCGGAAAGCTCTGGGAAGTGACGAACGCGCCATGCGGCACGAGATCCGGGCGTGACCGATCGAAAACCCATTTCAGCAAGTGGCTTGCCAGTACGCCGCCGATCACCGCACCGGCAACCATCAGCGCAGCATGTCGCTTTCGCACCAGCACCAGAAATCCGATGACGACCAGCGTCAGTACCGTGAGGACACCGAAGCTACCCAACGCGGTAAAGTCGCGCATCATTTCTTCCAGCCAGCGCGGGCCGAGCGGATCCGACAAATTCTGCGGATTGCGGAAAGCCAGCAAGACTGCTTCATCGAATGCCCGTGTTTCTCCCTCGCTCACTTCATCAGCCAGTTCGCTAAAGACATAAAAGGCAGTGGCTGCCACGGCCATCGTCAACAATGCCGATTTTTCAGCGAATCCGATCCGCGCCAGCAAAGACGACAAGGTCATGAACCCGCGCCTCATCCATCCATTCACGATTGTTCGCATGCCTGCCCGTTTCATGAAAAAAATTCTTACTCGGATACCTTGTCTGATCCGGAATGATCCGGCTTTTTGAGCAGGCGTGCCAGCGAAAGAATCGCCAGGCCAAACAGCGTGCTGACAATTGCGGTCGCTTCCCGCCCCATGCCGGCGGCAATGCCGACGGCGGATGTGAGCCAGATGCTGGCCGCGGTGGTCAGCCCGCGGATTTCGAGCCCCATTCCCAGCTTGATGATGGCGCCGGCGCCGAGAAAGCCGATGCCGGCGATCACGCCCTGCAACACCCGGGTCATGTCTTCCAGCGGCGTGCCTGCCTGCAGCGGCACCAGCACGAAAAGGGCCGAACCGAGCGCAACCAGCATATGGGTGCGAAAGCCTGCGGACGCTCCCGCCGATTCCCTTTCATAGCCCAGGATTCCTCCCAGCAGCAAGGCCATGGAAAGCCGCACGCAGGTTCGCGTAAATTCGGCGACGCTCGGCAGATCGGAAAATTCCTGCCGGATGACGCCCCATACGTCCAGCCACCATCCATCCATGTCAACTTCCTTGCCGGGTTGTTCGCATCCTTATTTATCGCAGCTGACCGGCCTGGCGTATTGATTCTTCGCAGGACACCCCGGCCTCGTCGCGGGCGCGCCAGCGAACTCCAGCCGATCTGGTTACAATTTCAGGCTATTCACTCCCTGGCGCATCGCTGAATGCCTGCCTGATATGTCTGCCCCATCCGTTATTGCGCCTCTTTCCGTACTCGACCTCTCCCCTATCCCAGAAGGCAGCGATGCCGCGCAATCCTTGCGCAATACGCTCGACCTCGCGCGCCATTGCGAGCGCCTGGGCTTTCACCGCTACTGGCTGGCAGAACACCACAGCATGCCTGGCATCGCCAGTGCCGCCACCGCGGTCGTGATCGGCCATGTCGCTGCCGGCACCTCGACCATCCGCGTCGGCGCCGGCGGCATCATGCTGCCCAATCATTCGCCGCTGGTGATCGCCGAGCAGTTCGGCACGCTGGAGTCGCTGTTCCCGGGCCGCATCGACCTCGGCCTCGGTCGTGCACCAGGCTCGGACCAGGCCACCGCGCGCGCGTTGCGCCGCAACCTCGATTCCGACGCGGATCAATTTCCGCAGGACGTGCTGGAGCTGATGCATTACTTCGAACCGCCACGGCCAGGCCAGACAGTGCGGGCGGTGCCCGGCACCGGCCTGCAGGTGCCGGTCTGGATTCTCGGCTCCAGCCTGTTCGGCGCCCAGCTTGCCGCCGAACTCGGCTTGCCGTATGCCTTTGCCTCGCACTTCGCGCCGGCGCAGATGATGGATGCCATCGCCCTGTACCGGGCACGCTTTCGGCCATCGCGCCATTTGCAAAAACCCTACGTGATGCTGGGCTTGAGCGTGTTCGCCGCCGACACCGACGAAGAAGCGCATTTCCTTGCCAGCTCGATGCAGCAGGCCTTCGTCAACCTGCGCAGCGGCAATCCGACGCCGCTGCTGCCACCGGTAGAAGGCTACGTCGACAGCCTGATGCCGCACCAGCTCGCGATCCTTGAGCACACGATGTCGTGCAGCGTCATCGGCGCCCCGGACACGGTGCGGCGCGGCATCGACGCCTTCGTCGCGCGCACCGGCGCCGATGAATTGATGATCACCGCACAAATCTTCAGCCACACGGCGCGCCGGCATTCCTATGCACTGACGGCGGCGGCGACCGGCATGCGTGGCGGGACGGCCTGACCCCATGCAGACCACGCCCACGCCCGCGCCAACACATATCCGCCCCCCTTCCCCTACCCTGCTGGCAATCCTGCTGGCAGGCCTGGCGATGCTTGGACCATTTTCGATTGACACCTACCTGCCCGCCTTCCCCGACATCCAGGCCGGGCTGCATGCCAGCGCAATCGAAGTGCAGCAGACGCTGACCGCCTACATGTTGTCATTCGCGCTGATGATCCTGTGGCATGGCGCGCTGTCGGATGCCTTTGGCCGGCGCAACATCACGCTCGGTTCGCTGGCGGTGTTTGCCGTCGCCTCGCTGGGCTGCGCCGCGGCGCACAGCGTCGAATACCTGTGGGCCTTCCGCATCCTGCAAGGCGTGTCGGCCGGCGCCGGCGTCGTCATCGGCCGCGCGGTCATCCGCGACATGTACGCCGATGCGCGCGCCGCGCGCCTGCTGTCGCTGGTGACCATGATCTTTTCGATCGCGCCGGCGATTGCGCCGATACTGGGCGGCTGGATCGTCAAGCTGCTGGACTGGCGCTCGATCTTCCTGTTCCTGTTCGCCTTTACGGTACTGCTGCTGTGGTTTTGCTACAAGCGCCTGCCGGAAACCCTGCCGCCCGAACAGCGGCAACCGTTCAACCCCGCCTTCCTGGCGCAAAGCTACAAGAAAGTGCTGCGCTCGCCGCGGTTCCATCTGAAGACCGGCGTGGTCGCCTTCAATTTCGCCGGGCTGTTCCTGTACGTTGCCGCAGCGCCGATCTTCATCACCCGGCACCTTGGGCTGGGTCCCGGCCAGTTCGGCTGGCAATTCATCCCGGCCGTGGGCGGGATTTTCCTGGGGGCGCTGGCGGCCAACCGCCTGGCCGGGAAAATGCCGGTACCAAGGCAAGTCATCATCGGTTTCTGCTTTTTGATCGGCGCCGGACTGTTCAATGTCCTTTACCATGCTTTTTTCCCACCGGCCCTGCCATGGTCGGTCGTGCCGCTGTTTTTCTATTGCTTCGGCATGTCGGTGGTGGCGCCCGGGGTGACTTTCATGGTGCTCGACCTGTTCCCCGAAATTCGCGGCACGGTCGCATCCTGCCAGTCCTTCGTGCAAACCATGCTGGGCGCCCTCGTCGCCGGCGTGATCGCGCCGTTGTTATGGGGCTCGGTGCTATGGCTGGCGGCCGGTCAGCTGATTTTCGCCACCGTGGGACTGGCCCTGTGGCTGGCAGTCGGCCCGTATCGCCGCCGCGCTCAGATGGTTTTGGAGTAGCGCAGGCGTTCCAGTTTGATTGCGTGCGGCATGCCCAGATAGCGGTCGAATACCATGCAGATATTGCGGATCAGGAGGCGCCCCTTGGGCGTCACCATAATTTCGCCCTCGGCCAGGCGTAGCAGGCCGTCTTCCTGCAGCGCCTGCAGCTGTTGCAATTCGCTGCCAAAGTAAGCGCCGAAGTCGATGGCAAATTCCTTTTCGAGCGCCGGCATCGACAGCGCAAAATCGCATGCCAGCAACTGGATCACCCGACGGCGCAAAAAATCGTCGGCTTGCAGCGCCAGCCCGCGCGTCACCGGCAATTCGCCGGCATCGATGCGCAGGTAATAAGCTTCCAGCTTTTTCTCGTTCTGGCTGTAGGTGCCGCCGACCGCGCTGATGCCGGACACGCCGCATGACACCAGTTCAGCTTCGGCATGCGTCGAGTAACCCTGGAAATTGCGCTGCAGGCGTTTTTCGTGCTGCGCAACCGCCAGGTCGTCGCCGGGCTTGGCGAAGTGGTCCATGCCGATATACACATAACCGGCGCCGGTCAGCCGTTCGATGCACAAGGCCAGCATGTCGAGCTTGGTTTCGGGGCTCGGCAAGTCCTCTTCCAGGATCAGTTTTTGCGACTTGAACAACTGCGGCATGTGCGCATAGTTGTAGATCGAGATGCGATCCGGATCGGCGTCGATCACCTTCGCCAGCGTCGCGCGCATCGTCCGCATGTTCTGCCTGGGCAGGCCGTAGATCAGGTCGATGCTGATCGAACGGAAACCTGCCGCGCGCGCAGCCTCGATCACCGCGACGGTCTGTTGCTGCGGCTGGATGCGATTGACCGCCTTTTGCACTTCCGCATCGAAATCCTGCACGCCCAGGCTGATGCGGTTGAACCCTTGCGCGCGCAGCACATGCACGCGCGCCGGATCGACCGTGCGCGGATCGATTTCGATCGCATATTCCCCGACCTCGTCAGGGGCGAAGTCGAACGCGCGGCGCAAGTGCGCCAGCAAGCCATCCATCTGCGCGTTCGACAGGTAAGTCGGCGTGCCGCCGCCGAAATGCAATTGTTCGACCTGGTTGATGCCTTCGAAAAGGCGGGCTTGCATCGAGATTTCCCGCCGCAGATAGTCGAGGTAGACATCCGCCTTGTCATGCTCGCGCGTGATGATCTTGTTGCAGCCGCAGTAGTAGCAGAGCGATTCGCAAAACGGGATGTGCACGTAGAGCGACAGGGGTTTTGCCGCACCCGCCGCGCGCACGCGGGACACCGCCTGCAGGTAGTCTGCCGTGCCGAATCCCGGCGTGAAGCGGTCTGCCGTCGGATACGAGGTATACCGCGGCCCCTGCCTGCTGTGACGGCGGATCAGATCGGCGTCGAACTGGACAAGCGGACCGGTGACGGGTAACTCTGCTGGGACTGTCATGCTGCGCACTCCTCGTGACTCAATCGGGCGGGCCTTTTTACAGGCCGGATGCCCAAGTGTACGAGCGCAGTGCAGCAAATGTGGTTGATCCAGGTCAATCCAAACCGGGCCGAATTGGTGCCCGGCACCGCCAGATCAGCGTGTGCGGGAAAACTTCGCTGCCAGCTGATTGAGTTTTTCAGAGCGCCGCTGTTCCTCTTCCTCGGCCTTTTTCTGTGCTTCCTGCGTCTGGCGTTGCGCCTTGCGCTGTTCGGCATCCTTCTTCAGCCGCTCGTCAAGCATCTTCGCCGCATGCGCGCGCTGCTCTTCGGTGACTTCACCGGCGGCGTTGCCGTCGAGGTCGAACCTGGCCGTGGCCTTTTTCATCGCCTTCAGGTAGCGCAATGAATTGGTATGCATGCCAAGTGCGATGCGCAGCGCCTTGCGGTTCAGATCGGGCTGACGGCCAATCAGCTGCTTGTCGATGCCGATTGCCAGCGGCTGGCAATCGCGCAAAACGGCAAAATTTGCCTGCAATTCCTTCAGCAGCGCACGGGCGACTTGAAAAGGGCTGGGCGCGGTGGTGTCCATACTCATTCAGGGTAAAAAAATTGGATTTCGAAAGGAGTGCAGGATATCACGGAGTGGCGACCGGCCCCGCAGTCCAGGGCGCACAAGAATGCTGCAATTTGCCGCTTATTCGCAGGATAGCGTAAAAAATACTGGCAAACTGGCAATGTTAATGGCATTCTTCCTGCACATGACCCTTGCCACCGCCATCCCCATCAGCACAGCCACCGTCAACCGCATCGGCCGCTTCCGTATCATTCGCGAGCTCGGCCGCGGCACCATCGGCTGCGTCTATCTCGGCCACGATCCGGTCATCGACCGCGAAGTCGCGATCAAGACCTTCCTGCCCTCGATGTCGGCGGTGGAGCGCAAGCGCATCGAAGAGCAGTTCATCAATGAAGCGCGCGCCTCGGGACGGCTGAACCACACGAATATCGTGACGATCTACGAAGCTTACTCGGAAGGCGGCACGACCTATATCGCGATGGAATACCTGCAGGGCACCGAACTGCACCGGCTGCTGGCAACCCAGCACAAGTTCGCCACCAGCGACGTCGCCTCGATCATCTACCGGCTCGCCAACGCCCTCGACTTCGCGCACAACAATAACGTCGTCCACCGCGACATCAAGCCGGCCAATATCTTCCTGGTGGCCGACAATCAGCCCAAGCTGATGGATTTCGGCATTGCCCGCGCGCCCAACCGCGTGGCCGATGAATTCGCCGGCAGCGACGATGCGCCCTTCACCCTCTATTGCAAGGAAAACCTGCTGGGCACGCCCAACTACATGTCGCCGGAACAGGCCACCTATTCCCGAGTGGACCACCGCACCGACATCTATTCGCTGGGCGCGGTGATGTACGAGATGCTGACCGGGCGCAGGCCCTTCGTGGCGGAAAACGTCGAGAAGCTGCTGGAAAAAATCGCCCACAGGGCGCCAAAAGCGCCGCATGAGATCAACCCGGAAGTGCCGGAAGGCTTGTCGGCGATCGTCATGCGCGCCATGAGCAAGCGCCCGGAAAAGCGCTATGCCAGCGCCCACGACATGGCCGAAGAAATCAAGCGGTATGTCCTCGCCGGCCAGCGGCGCCGCCGCGAAGACCGCATGCGGCAAGGGGAAGAACAACGGCGCCGTACCGACCGTCCGCAGGACGGCACCAGTCCCGGCTTGCTCGACAAGCTCTTCAGGAATGTCTTGCGCAAATCCTGACGCATCTCAGCAGGAGCGCGCCGTCTGCGCGCTGCGGCCTGCGCGCAGATGTCGTGCCAGGCCGATGCCGCCTGCACGCATGATCGCATCGTGGTTCCAGCGGAACAGCGGCTTCGCCAGCGGGGCCAGCAGGTTCATCCACAATCGGGTCGTGCGCACCTGCCATTCGTAGCGCACGGTGGTGAGGCCCTGATCCCGTTCGAAGCGCCAGCAGCCTGTGCCTTCGAGATCGCCCTCGACGCAGCCTTCGAGCAGCCGCAAAGGCTCGATCCGGGTCACGCGCATGACGAAGCTCAGACGATACGGCAGTACGCCCTTCCAGGTGTAACGCTGCCGCGCCCCCAGGCCGTCTGCTTCCCCGCGCTCGAGGGTGACGATGCATTCGGCACCATTCCACCATCCCGGCCACGCTTCCGAGTGGAAGATCGCATCCCACACGATCTCGAGCGGCGCATCGAATTGCCACAGCGTGGTCAAATGATAGTGATGATTGCCGGCTTCGCGCATGCGATCCTCGTCAGATCAGGGAGCGAAAAACCGCTCGGAAAACCGGACGTCGATTTCGACATCGCGCATGTCGACCGTCTCGATCAGGTCGCCGGCAGCATCGAAACTTTCCACTTTTAACGGAAACCGGGTGTCATGCGCCAGCCACACCCGATAACGATGCACGCCAGCCACGGCATTGCCCGCATCACCAAGGATATCGAAGCCTGCGGCTGACTGCGCAGCGAGTTCCGTGTCGCCGAGTGGCGTCATGCGGCCGCGCGCCCGCAATTGCAGCAGATTCGCCAGCAGCGCACCGACGTCGGAGCGATCGATCCGCTGGCCGCTGCGGCTGCGCACCAGCGGATTGTCCGGCGCGAAGGTCAGCGTCGGCCGATGGTTCAGGCCGAATGGCCAAAGACGCACCTTGCGCACGGCCGGATCGTAGATCAGCACCAGGCCCGCGTGCGGCTGGACGAATTCCATCCGCACCCAGCCTGGCTTGCGATAGAAATAATGGATCACTTGCCGCTCACCATCGGCGGCCGTCGATTGCACCGTAACCTGATAGGAATTCAGCGCGCGGAAACGGGCTTCGGCCTCGTCCAGCGGGTCGGCCATGACCTCAGCGGCCAGTGCGACGGCGAATAGGCTCCATAGCACACGCTACTCCCTGACCTCCAGCACGCCGGCCATGCCGCGCTCGCGATGGCTCTTGAAACCCAGCAGCCGTTTCGAGCAATAGAATACGTACTTGCCGGCCGTCAGGTTAAAGCGCAGCGTTTGCGCCTCTTCACCGAGTTTTACGTCCGCCAGCGAGGTGCCATCCGCAGCCTCCAGCACGAAACTGTGCGGGACGACGCCCGGCTCCACCTTCACGCTGATCTCCAGCGGCTGACCGGCCTGCGCGACGATATGCTCAGGTCGAAAGAAATAGTTGCCGCCCACCAAGGCAACCCGCTGCACGCCATCGGCGTCCCTGCTGGCCTGATAGGAGAGCGCATCCGGCCCAGCGGCACTCGTCCCGAACGCGAGCATGGCGATAGCAATGGCGCAGCAGCGGGCGAACATGGCAGGTTTCATGGCTCAAACCCCGTATCAAAATCATCCAGCACAGCATATAAGATTCCGCACTGGAAGTTTGGTTCGCGGCGCGCCGTTCGGCCCGAACTCCATTCGAACTCCATTCATCCGCAGCCATCTAAATGCTCTTCCAGCCTGGGCATTTTTACTGCAGTCTTTTTTCCAGCGCATGGATTTACAAAAGGAGCTCGTAATGACTATCAGCAAGCCAAACCGGACGCATGTCCAGTCTTCCGATCCGATGCAAATGAAGCGGCATAAAGAGTCGGGTGACCAGCACATTCTTCCGATCGACGAACCGGCCGAGTCGCCGCACCGGCCGCATCGACTCAGCCGGCAGGACATGCAAAAGACCCTGCCGCCGGAAAGAGAAAGCGCCGCGCCAGAGGAACCGGAATCTCCGTAAGTCGCCCGGTCCGGGCACCGTATCGAAGAGCTTTACAGTGCTCGCCGAATTTCAAAATGCAAATCCAATAACCCATTGAAAAATTTGATATTTATAGAATTGGTGCCGTACTTGCTTGATTAGAAAAAGCAATACAACCCAACTTGAAGAATATCAAATGAAGCTATTCAGGAAAATGACTTTAGGCATGGCATCCCTTGGGTTCCTTGCGGTTGCGTCGACGGCACAGGCCATCACCTTAGATGTCACCGCCTCCCTCACGCCTGGCTCCGGATACGGCATCGATACTGGCTCGAATGACGAGAATGGGGGTACGCTGCTGAATGTGTTGTTCACGAACACGGGTATGCTGCAGAGCTTCCCCCTGAACGCCATTAACGATGCCTTTACTTTCACCATCGGGACGGTGAATTTCGCTGAGCCCAACACCGGCAGTGGCGGCAACCCGGGCATCAACAACAATGAAATGGACAATCTCAGCGTGCTTGCTTCCTTTGTCTTCACCAATCCGCTGGGGACAACGCAAACCCTGACGGCGACCGGCGTGGCCACTCAAGGCTCAATCAGCGATTCTGCTGTGGATTACACGCTGAGCTGGAATCCGCTTGCTGTGGGTTTTGGTTCAGGCGGTCAATTCGAAATTGATCTGCTCGACCTTTCCTTCAGCAACACTGGCACTCAAAACCAAACCGCGACGATCAAGTTGCTGGCGCTGCCGACGACGACGTCCGACGTTCCCGAGCCGGCTTCGCTGGCGCTGTTGGGACTGGGTCTTGCCGGGCTTGGCTTTGCCCGGCGAAAGTCGGTATCATTCTTACAAGAAATAACAATAACATAATGCCGCTTAAAAATTTTCTTCCTTGTTGAGCCGAATATGCTATCTTTTCAGCTCAAATATTGAGCCGAAAATGACATGAATTCGCCTCATTCAGCAAAATACATCTGGCAACAGCCAGGCTGGCCAGCGCTACGCTACGACCTTGCGACACTCGCGCCGGAACTGGGTGCGGCCAGACGAGCGCAAGGCAACGTGCTTGGCCGGGCAGAAGCCATCGGGCTGGAGCAACTGGCCAGCATCACGAATGCCATCTGGGTCGACGAAGTGATTGCCACGGCGGCAATTGAGGGCGAAGCCCTGAACCTGGATGCGGTGCGTTCTTCCGTGGCCCGTAAACTCGGCTTGGGCGAAGGCGGCCCTGTCGCCAGAAATGTGGATGGCCTGGTGGATGTGATGCATGACGCCGGCAGCGCATTTGCCGACAGGCTGGATGCCGACCGGCTTTGCCGCTGGCATTCTGCGCTCTTCCCCGGCGGCACTTCCGGCATTCGGCGCATCGAGGTGGGCCGCTACCGTTCGTTTTCCGACCCGATGCAAATCATTAGCGGCCGCCCCGGCAAGGAAGTCATTCACTATGAAGCGCCGCCATCGGCACGTGTGGCCGCTGAAATGGACGCCTTTATCGACTGGTTCAATTCATCAGCCACTGCCGGCGAAGATGGCCTCATCCGCGCCGCCCTGGCGCATTTGTGGTTCGAGACCATCCATCCTTTCGAGGATGGCAATGGCAGAATCGGCCGCGCCATCGTCGATCTGGCGCTGGCACAGGATCTGGGTGCCGCCACGCGCCTTTACAGCATGTCGCGCCAGCTTCGGGAAAACCGGCGCGCGTATTACGATGCGCTCAACCAGGCCCAGTCCGGCGCACTGGACGTTACCGACTGGGTGGCCTGGTTCGCACGCCAGTTCGCCTTGGCCTGCGAAAAATCCGGCCAGATCATCCAGGCGGCCCTCGCCAAGCAGCGGTTCTGGGCACAGCATGCCGGCGTGCCGCTCAACGAGCGGCAGCGCAAAGCAATACAGAAGCTGCTCGATGTCGGCGACAGCGGTTTTCAGGGCGGGCTGAGCGCGGAAAAATATGGCGCGATCACGGGAGCGTCAAAGGCGACCGCGACGCGCGATCTGACGGCGCTGGCGGAACACGGCCTGCTGTTTGTCAGCGGACAGGGGCGAAGTACGCGGTATGCGTTGAAGAAGGGTTAAGCCGCGATCAACGTGCGCCCCACCCTGGAAAATTACGGCAATCGAAATCCACCTCTCCCTCGCGGAAATACGCCCGTTTAAAAAACGTGAAAAAAGGAACGCCAGTAAAGTAGTGTGTGGCTTTCTTAACTATGTGGTTCGACTTGAGAAGCTCAAGCCCGCAAGAAAGATTTTTGAACGGCTGCGTTTTCAATGTCGGTCTTAAACCAGCGCAGAAGATCAAGAACTTCTTCTACTAGGCTATCAAAACGCGGCGTATCAATCACCAGATATTCTCCATGGGCTATCCCATTACGTGTCCCTAACAAAGTCTTGTCGATCAGCGTGAAGCGGGTTGAATACTTTGCCGGAACGATCCCGATCCAGCCAACGATGTTCGTGAACACATCTGAGTTCAGATTGCTCTGCGCACTGATTGCCTCAACCGCCGGTAATTTAATTGGCCTATTCAGTTCATCGATTAAATACGAGACGGTGGCTACTGCAATAGCTGATTGCGCTGATGTCTGAGTAGATAACATTATTGATTTCATACCTAAAGCGACGAAGCAAGGCTTTAGGTCACACATGCGATCCCCGCGAAATGACAGGTAGCTCACATACGCATTTGCAGCTCCTTTAACGAAATCTTCCCAATGAGCATACAGCATCGCTACACCAGCCCGAATGTGCGCATCTATATTTTTTCCTTTAGCACTTTGAACAGCACTTCGCAGCTCGTGCATCTCCTTTAGGATCACAAATGTCGCAAAGCGACCCAGGCTGTGTAAAAACGCGCTTATCAAGTAAACGAATTTTGCTACGGCTTGTCATACTGATATCTCACATGAGCGTCGAGGTGTCGAATGAAACGCTTCATCCAAGGCAGCGATCGAACACAAGGCATCTTGCTTCCTGAGCAGTTGGACGACTATGTGGCAGAAGAGAACACTGTGCGGGTGATCGATGTCTTTGTTGATGAACTGGATCTGGCAACGTTGGGTTTTGCAGGTGTTGCTCCTGCCAACACTGGGCGCCCTGCATACCACCCAGGCGACCTGTTGAAGATCTACATCTACGGATACCTGAACCGCATTCAGTCAAGCCGCCGCCTGGAACGTGAAGCCCAGCGCAACATTGAGTTGATGTGGCTGACTGGCCGGCTAACACCGGACTTCAAGACGATCGCCAACTTCCGCAAGGACAATGGCACCGGAATACGAAACGTCTGTCGTCAATTCGTGCTGCTGTGCAGGAATCTGGACCTGTTTACGCAGCAGCTTGTAGCCATTGATGGCAGCAAGTTCAAGGCCGTCAATAACCGCGACCGAAACTTTACCAAGGCGAAGGTCCAGGCGCGCATGCAGCAGATCGAGGTCAGTATCGAGCGCTACCTGAGCATGCTGGACACAGCTGACCGCACGGAGCCTGCAGAAGCGCCGGCAAAGGCTGCCCGACTGCAGGACAAGATCACCCTCCTGAAGGAAAAGATGCAGCACCTGAAGGAGGTTGAGGTACGCCTTCAGGATGCGCCTGATCAGCAGATATCCTTGACCGATCCCGATGCCCGCTCCATGGCCACCAGTGGCCGTGGCACTGGAATGGTTGGCTACAACGTGCAGACTGCTGTCGATACGACGTATCACCTCATCGTCGCTCATGAAGTCACCAATATTGGCAACGACAGAAGCCAGTTGGCGAACATGTCTGAACAAGCACGAAAAGCCACGGGCATTGAGAAGTTGGCCGTCGTTGCAGACCGCGGGTATTTTAGCGGCGAAGAAGTCCTGGCTTGCGACCAGGCTGGCATCACCGCATACGTCCCCAAGCCGCTCACGTCAGGCGCTAAGGCAGACGGCCGGTTCGGCAAGCAAGACTTCGTGTACATGCCCGATCGGGATGAGTACCGTTGTCCCGCCGGTCACCCAATGACGCGCCGCTTTGCAACGGTTGAACATGGACTCACCTTGAATGCATACGCGACCCCGGAATGCAGGCGATGTCTGCTCAAGCCCCAGTGCACAACCGGTCCGGAACGTCGCATCAAACGATGGGAGCATGAAGCGGTCATTGACGCGATGCAGGAACGGCTCAGTAAAGCGCCTGACCAAATGCGCTTGCGACGGCAAACTGTGGAGCATCCATTCGGCACCCTCAAGGCATGGATGGGTGCCACGCATTTCCTGACGAAGACCCTTGACCGGGTCAGCACGGAAATGAGCCTGCATGTGCTGGCTTATAACTTCAAGCGGCTCCTCAGCATTCTGGGTACAGAATTGATGATGAAACTGGCCAAGGCCTGATCGACCTTCCGCAGCAACACGCTGCTTCCTATCCCATAAAGCCAATCAAGTCCGCGACCAAGCCTTGCCGCCGGCGCATCTATCTCTGTACCTTCTGTTTTTACACAGCCTGGACCCGTTGCAGCCGGTCAGCTTAACAATTTTTCTTCGAAACCGACAACAGCCCAGTCGCCGCGCCAACACAAGAGATTGCGCCCACGCAAACCCAAGAGCATCCCCAATTCGCGTGTGTGTTGACAACCACGACATTCGCCCTGTAACGTTCGGCTTGTACGCCAGTTCGGAATTGACCATCTGAGTGTTTTGATGCCGCGGTTACTGTGCTGTCGGACGATACTGTCGTTCGCACTACGCAAACCTATTTATCAAGACAAGTCCGCAAATTTCGTTGATCAAGGTATCCCAGTAGTCTGGCCGCCATCAACTTAACGCATAGGAATAAAAAGATGAAAAATCCTACACGCCGCGCTTGGCTTGGATTGGCTCGCGACCTACTGGCTCTGGCCGCCGCTTCGTTTGTTCTTATTTCTCCTGTGCAGGCGGCGGGCGGCGGCAGCGGAACTGGCGCCAAGCCTACCCTCAGCACCAAAGACTTCGATTTTTACCTCACGGGTAATTCAACCGATAGGTCACCCAGTCAGCCTACATCGCAGATGACTGTGCTGATGGGTGGCGGGCTCGACGTTGATCAGGCCTTCAAGGACATGATTGCCAAGGCTGGAGGTAGCGCCACCAACAAGATTGATGTCGTCGTCATCCGCGCTTCAGGTGCAGATGGCTACAACCCATACTTGTTCACCATGGACGGCGTCGATTCGGTCGAAACCCTTGTCATCAAAACTCCAAATGGGGCTAACGATCCGAAGGTCACGAGCGTCATGCTCGGGGCAGACGTGTTGTTCATCGCCGGAGGCGACCAGTGGAGCTACATCGGTCAGTGGAACCAGACTTCCGTCGAGGCGATTATCAGGACTGTGCTGCTTCCGAAAAACGTGCCTATCGGCGGAACGAGCGCGGGCCTCGCCGTGTTGGGCGCTGTAGATTTTTCGGCACAGTACGGCACGATCACTTCGTCAGATGCGCTCAGCAACCCGTATCACCGCAGGCTCACCCTTGACGACACGTTCCTGGAGACCATTCCCAAACTCCAGAATACGATCGTGGATGCCCATCTGGTGAGCCGCGACCGCATGGGACGCCTGGTGACCTTTCTGGCGAGGATGATTAAAGACGGTATGCCCTGGAGTGCTGCACGGGCCATCGGTGTCGACGAGGGAACTGCCGTCGTGATCGATGGTGACATCGCCACCGTGCGTGCCAACAGCGGCGGAACTGGGGCTGCGTACTTCTTGCAACTGCCGCAAGACCCGGGCACTTCCTTGATTGTCAAGCCTAAAACCCCGCTCGAAGTCTCGTCGGTACAGGTTGATAAGCTCACTCAGGCGGCAGGGGGCCACTTCGACATGGTCAACTGGCTGCGGAACGGTGGCGGTAGTACGTACTCCCTGTATGTCCAACGTGGCGTGCTGTATGGGCCGGGCAATAACCCTTACTGAGGCATTGTCACGTTAATGATCAACGCTGGTAAAGTTGATCGATGAAGACACCCAAAGCCCTTTATCATCGCCATCGTTTCCCCGGAGCGGTCATCAGTTGTGCCGTGCGCTGGTATTTCAGATTCCAGCTCAGTTTGCGGGATATCGAAGAGCTGCTCTTTGAGCGCGGCGTGATAGTGAGCTATGAGACGATCCGGCGGTGGTGTGACAAGTTCGGTCGGCAGTTTGCACGGCAAGCGAAGCAGGTGCGACCGGTGCCCGGTACGACCTGGCATCTGGACGAAGTCTTCGTCAACATCGACGGTGAACCTTACCTGTTATGGCGTGCCGTCGACCAGCATGGGGCCGAACTCGATATCCTGCTGCAAAAACGCCGCGACAAAGCCGCCACCAAACGCTTCTTCCAGCGGCTGCTGGCCCAATATCCGAATGGGCCACGAAAGATCGTCACTGACCAGTTGCGCAGTTATCCGGCCGCGAAAGCAGAGCTGCCAGCCCTCGACGGCGTCAAGCATGTATTCGTGAAAGCAGCGGCCCGGGTCAACAACCGGGCCGAGAATAGCCACCAGCCGACACGGGAACGGGAGCGGCGCATGAAGGGTTTTCGTTCAGCGAGACGGACACAACAATTCCTGTCCAGCTTCGGGCCGATCCGCCAACATTTCGCGATTAACCGCCAGCGCCTCGGCGCCGCGCAGCATCGTATTCAGCTGACCAAACGCTTCGCTGTGTGGCATCACATCACCGGCGGCACCCAAAATCCGTCTACCGCAGGGTGAGCACCGGCCGACCAGCCCTCTCTTTGCTTTAGCTACGTTAAGTTGACAGTGCCGTTTGCAGGGCTTAGGGGAACGAAGTTTTGCGGCGGAAAGCCCGGCCAACACTTCCGGATAGTTCACTGGCATATTAGGAACATGCTGTCCCTTGGTTAATGCTTGGTTTTTGGGTCAACATGCTTGATTCGTACTGACTCTGCGAAACGGCGTCTACCATGTAGCAGCGCATAAATTTGGCCCCGATTGGTACCGAATCATCGCCCAACAACTTGAATTTAAAAAAATGTAACCTATGCTGTCGGAACCCATATCCTGAACTATAGTGCATTGCAGCAAATTCGACTTTCGTGGCGAATGTCGCTTGCCATCCGCCATGGCAACTCATGGAGTCCAAAATGAATTCCCTGATACCGACACCTTCGGCAGCCGTGCTGGCCTTCATGGATCCGTTCGGTTTCGGACGTTCCGCCTTCGACTACTGGCGGGATGCACTGGAGCGCAGCGTGCTCTACATGGATGTCATGCGCCGTCGGGGTAACCAGTACCTCGAGCATATCGAGAAGACCAAGCCCAGCGTGATGCGCTTCGAGACCGAGGTGCTGATGGACGGTCGCAAGCTGCCGCGGCCGGTCAACTATGAACTGCTGCGGATCCTACCCCCCGCGAGCATCAAGATCGACCCGCTGATGCGACCTTTCGTGGTAGTGGACCCGCGGGCTGGGCATGGCCCCGGCATCGGTGGCTTCAAGTCCGACAGCGAGATCGGCGTGGCCCTGCGCGCCGGGCATCCCTGCTACTTCATCGGCTTTCTGCCCTATCCTGAGCCGGGGCAGACGGTAGAAGACGTGGTCGTCGGGGAGGCCGCCTTTCTGCGTCACGTCATCGAACGTCATCCGGAAACCTCGGAAAAGCCCATAGTGGTGGGCAACTGCCAGGCCGGCTGGCAGATCATGATGGCCGCGGCTCTGGAGCCGGACCTCTTCGGTCCTATCCTGATCGCCGGCACACCGCTTTCCTACTGGGCTGGCGAACGCGGCAAGGCGCCGATGCGCTACACCGGCGGCATGACCGGCGGCAGCTGGATGACCTCGCTGTTGAGCGACCTGGGCAGCGGGCTGTTCGACGGTGCCTGGCTGGTGCAGAACTTCGAAAACCTCAACCCGGCCAACACCTGGTGGACCAAGCAGTACCGGTTGTTCAACAGCGTGGATATCGAGGGCAGGCGCTATCTGGAGTTCGAGCGCTGGTGGGGTGACCACGTGGTGCTCGGCGGTGAGGAGATCCAGTACATCGTCGACAACCTGTTCGTCGGCAACCGGCTCTCCACCGCCCAGTTGGTGACCTCCGACGGGCGTCGCATCGACCTGAGCAACGTGCGTTCGCCGGTGGTGGTATTCTGCTCGCGGGGCGACGACATTACCCCGCCGCCCCAAGCCCTGGGCTGGGTGCGCGACCTCTATGAAGGGGTCGACGACATCATCGCCAACGAGCAGACCATCGTCTACTGCGTGCATGACACCACCGGTCACCTGGGCATCTTCGTATCGGGCAGCGTCTCGCGCAAGGAACATACCGAGTTCACCGCCAACATGGACTACATCGACGTGCTGCCGCCAGGACTCTACGAAGCCTCGATTTCCCGCGCCGATGAGCGCAGCGATGCCGGACTGATCGAGCGCGAGTACCTGCTGGAGTTCACGTCGCGCACCGTGGAGGAGCTTGACCGGGAGATCCAGCATCGTCCCGAAGATGACACCCGCTTCGCCACCGTGGCCCGCATCTCCGAGATCAACCTGGGCCTCTATCGCTTGTTCGTGCAGCCCTGGATCCGCGCGCTGGCGACGCCCGAGTCGGCGAAATGGATGCGGCGCATGCATCCCAACCGCCTGGGCTACGAGCTGCTTTCCGACCGCAACCCACTGACGGCGCCACTGCCAGTGCTGGCCGAGAAGGTGCGGGCCGATCGGAATCCGGTCGGCGAGGACAATGTCTTCCGCATGGCCGAGAGTCTCTTTTCCGACCAGATCACCCGCGGCCTCGATGCCTGGCGCGACCTGCGCGACAGGTCCAGCGAGCGGCTCTTTCTGGATATCTATGGCCAGCCGCTGCTGCAGGCTCTCGTCGGCATCGGCGGCGACGCCCATGTGAATCGCCGCCGCCCCGGCACCGAGCTCGAGCATCGGCGCTTCATCGAGCGCCGGCAGGCCGAGCTGCGCGTTCGTATCGCCGAAGGTGGCAGGCACGAGGCGGTGATGCGCTCGATCATCTATGTGTTGGGCGGGGCGCCTGCCACCGACGAACGCAATTTCAAGCGGATGCGCGCCGCGCGTGCGAAGCTGGAGCCAGGCATCCCGCTGGCCAACTTCAAGCACCTTCTGCGCGAGCAGTTCTTCATCCTCAAGCATGACCGGGAGGCGGCGCTGGAAGCGATCCCGGCCCTGCTCGAGGGGCAGAGCGCCGCTGAGATCGATGCGCATCTCGATCACATCAAGCATGTGTTGGCGGCCAGTGGCGAGCTCAGCGTCCATGCCGCGAATCGCTTCGAGCGCATCAGGGCTCTGTTCCTGCGCGCCCGCCCGACGGCGCCCGCGCCGCCGTCTCCGCCCGGTGATGCCATGCCGGACGCCCAGCTGGCCGGCACGAACGAACCCGAGTCGCCCGTTCCGGTCTCCGTGACGGCCGAGCCGCAAGCAGCCAACGAGAGCGATGCCCCGGTCGCCGAGTCTCCGGACAGGCAAAGCAGCGGCACCCGTCGCAAGTCAAACAGCGGCAAGGCCAGTACTCCGCGATCACGCACCACACGCAAGCTGCGCGACACCTGATTCGGCGTTACGCCCGAGCCGGTCCAGAGTCAACACCACCAGCGTGTAATGCCGGCGGATTCCAGGTATGGCGGCAGTACGTGGTCCTGCAATGTCGCGAGGGACCGAAGGCCGCTGCGAAATCATGAGACCATCTCGCGCGCCACGCCGACCAACTTGTGGCGGTCCGACGGCGACATTCGATGAAATACCACCAGCAGCCAAGCAGCTTCATCATCCTTCGCGTAAAAGTAGGACTCGGGCACGTTGAGCGCTTTGGCGATGCGCTCGACCATTGAGAAGTCAGGCTCGTGCTTTCCGCGCTCATACTGATTCATCCGTGCACTCGATGACATCTCGTCGATGTCTGCCATAACGCCCAAGCGCTCCTGGGACAGGCCGGCGCGAGTGCGCGCTTCCTTCAGTCTCTTCGTGAACACAGACATTCTTGGCCCCTAAAGGCTAAGATAATCTGAGTATTTGGTTGACCTAACACTAAGGAATGCTTAGTATTACTTAGTGGTGTCTTCGGAATTGCGCGGAATACGTCTTTGCAATATGACCAGGACCAATATGGCCACCAACACAACGAAAGCTAGGGTTAGCGGACTCGACATCGGGTGGCTGATTGGCTTCCTAGAAGGCGAAGGCAGCATCTGTTTGCTGGTAAATCGCCGCAAAAACCGGACGCAGACTCTGCGGGTAGTGCCAAAGGTGATTTGGACCAATTGCGATTACGCGATGATCGAGAAGTGCGTCGACATCCTTAAACGTATGGGCGTTGATAGCGTAGTGCCGGAAAAGAACCCGCGCAATAACCCTAATGGTCTCGTCAAAAATGGGTCGAAAGCTATTTATTATGTCAACGTTTGGGGCCTTTCCCGAATAGGTCGGCTGTTCTCTTTCATTGGTGGACGCATTGTCGGCGAAAAGGCAGAACGAGTCGACGTGTTGCACCGCTTTATTCAACGGCGCTTGGCACTCGCTGAAAAGCTTCAGCTTAAGCACCTCCATTACGATCAAGTCGATGTGAAACTGATGCTGGAGTTTTTGGTGCTGACCAAATGCAGGAGCATCGAGCGGGTTACCCGCCTACTGGAGGCCTACACATCTAACGCTCGGTATGCCGACCGATCGACCGACCTTAGTGAATTTGCTGCGCCGGGGGAGCGAAGCTGTTCGCTGCCGGACTGCAACCGCAAGCACTATGGCCTGGGCTATTGCAGTCGGCACTGGCAGCAACATCGGGCGGGCATTGAGTTACCATCCCCTCCAGAACGTACAAAATCTTCAAGCCAGCCGATCAGCACCAGGGCGTCGGCCAAGCCTTTGATGCAGGTCTTGCAGTCGACCGCGTGTAGTGTCAAGCCGAAGATATGTGATCAACTGCAGTTCACTCCTCAACCGAGTTCGAGAAAAGGCCGTCAGGCGGACAGGGAGGAGTTTTCGATCCCGTCCTGCCTACGCAAGCCGCGTCTACGGGTACGCGCCACGGTATGGGAGCTGACGGCACTTCCAGTATAGACACGGCGGGCGGAGCGCTGCTCCCCCGCAAGACCAATCACACCTATACTGAGCAATATGACAAGCTACCCGCTGCCGTCCGAGACGATCCACGCTACCGCGACGCCGCCCCGGCCCTACGGGACGTGGACACCGCGCGCGCCTTACGTCGTGCGCTGGCGGCCTTCGAGCAAGCCACCTACCCCGGCGAAACAGCCACCACCTACGCCCTCGACGACGACGGCAATGTAGTCGTGCTGCGCGACGGCCTGGCCGCCGCACAGGCCGCCGAAGCCTTTGCCGCCGAGCATGACCTGGGCATCATCGTGCGCCATTCGGCCGGCGGCACCCTGGAAGACTACATCGACGCCGGCTTCACCCCAGAAATCAGCCTGGGCTACTACACCGGCCTGGGCGGCTACACTGGCGTCGGCGGCTTAAACACCATCGTTGCCAGCAAGCACCTGCGCGGCATCCCGCTGTTTTCCATCGGCGACGACGATGGTCTGCTGGCACGCGGCGCGGCCGCCGCCACCGGCGGAAAGCTTGGCCTCGGCGCCCGCCTGGCCCATTACCGAGGCATCGGCCTGCAAATGCTAGGGCGGCGCCAGCTGGTCGACTACTTCGGCCCGCTGTTCCAGACCAGCCCCGGCCAGACCGACCTGATGGAGCAATACAGCAACCTGGTCATGCGCATGGACGCCGACAAGAACGCCGCCGGCGCCGCCGCCGATGCCCTGGCCGACCGCTGGGGCAAGCTGCCAGACGCGGGTAAACTGGCCGAACTGATGCACGACGCCACCCGCTACGAAATCGACCCCGACAAGCCGATGCCGCCGGGCGTCATCCCGGCCCTGTACCGGGGCTTGAAGACCCGCTTCGAGGCCCTTTCGCACGCCGCCCAGACGCTCTACCGCGAGGCCCGCGCCGCCTACGAGACGCATTACCAGGCGGTCAAGGACGCCGTGCGCGAGCGCATCCTGCGCGCGCTGCCGGACCATCCGCACCGTGCGCAATTGCTGGCCCGCATGGACAGCGAATTCTTCGGCCGCGTCAAGGGCGTGTATTTCCCGCTGGCCCGCTTCGGCGATTACCTGGTGCGCGTATCGGACGACAACGGCCACCATGGCGAAGCGGTGCATTTCGCCGAAACCCTGGCCGAGGCCGAGGCGCTGCGCGCCAAGCTGCTTGCGCAGTACCCGGCCAATCGCGGCTACGTGGTCAGCAAGGTGACGCGCCGCGCCAAATTCAACGCCGCGCGCGACATGGTCGGACGCGGCTTCTTGAAGGAACTGTTCGGCGTGCTCGGCCAGTCCGGCGTCGGCCCCGAGCTGCAGGACGCCATCAACCAGCTCTACCTGACCAGCCTGCCCGACCTGTCCTGGGCCAAGCACGGCATCCACCGCAAGGGCACGCCGGGCTTTTCGCAGGACGCCCGCCGCGCCTTCGCCCACAACATGTTCCACGGCGCGCGCTACCTGGCCAAGCTGCGCTACGCCGACCAGTTGAGCGAACGCCTGGACGACATGCAGGAACACGCCGATGCCAACGCCCAAGTCGAGGATTACGACCAGGTCGCCGCGCAGCAGGTCATCGACGAAATGCACAAGCGCCATGACGCCTACCTCAACCCCAACAGCCACCCGCTGGCGACCGCGCTGACCTCGGCCGGCTTCCTGTTCTATCTCGGCCTGTCGCCGGCCTCGGCGGCGGTCAACCTGACGCAGGTGCCGCTGGTGGCCCTGCCGATCCTGGGCGGCAAGTACGGCTTCGGCCGCGCAGCAGCCGCGCTGCTGACGGCGGCCAGCAGTGTGGCCAAGAGCAAGAACAGCCTCGCCGAAATGTTGGCCGGCGACGAGCTGGCCATGATCCAGCAAGCCATCAAGGACGGCGCCGTGGACGTGTCGATGGCGCATGACCTGGCCGGCATCGCCCAGGGCGAAGACCACAAGCTGTGGGGCAAGCTGCGCCCGGTCATGAAGATCGCCTCGTTCATGTTCCATCACGCCGAGCGCTTCAACCGCCAGGCCGCCCTGCTGGCGGCCTACCGTCTGGCGCGCCAGGGCGGCGCCGACCACGCCGGCACCTATGCCCGCGCGGTCGAGGACGTGTATGCGTCGCAGTTCGATTACAGCGCCGGCAATCGCCCGCGCATCATGCAGGGCAACGTCGCCCGCGTGCTGCTGCTGTTCAAGCAGTATGCGCAAAACATGATCTTCACGCTGGGACACAATGCGCAACTGGCCGTGCGCGGCGACCGCCAGGCCGCCAAGACCTTCGCCGGCCTCCTGGTCACGCATGCGCTGGCCGCCGGCGCCCTCGGCCTGCCGGTGGTGGGGCCGCTCCTGGCCCTGGCGTCGCTGTTGGGCCACGACGATGACGAGCCGTGGGATGCCGAAGTGGCCCTGCGCAACCTGCTGGCCGAGACCTTCGGCGACAAGACCGCCGAAGTCATGGTGCATGGTCTCAGCCGCCTGACGCCGTGGGATATTTCCGGGCGCGTGGGCCTGGACCGCCTGCTGCTGCCGGACGTGCAGGAAGGGCTGGAAGGCCAGCACCTGGCCGAGTCGTGGCTGGCCGCCGCGCTGGGGCCGGTGGCGGGTCCTTGGCGCAGATCAGTAGCCGGTGCCGTATTCCTGCTCCGCCTGGTCAGACGGCGGGCAGGCGACGTTGGCCATGCTTCTGTTCCAGGGTCACGCGCTGCGCCATGTTCGATTCAACAGCCATGCGGGCCGCAGCGGGCTTCCCAGCGCGCTTATGGGCCTTCGGTGTGGCATCGGCGGGCGGCTGTTGCGCCGGCGCCGCCACGGCGTCCTGCTGCGGCTTCACGATGGCCAGGATGGTCGCCCGCGCCACGTCGAACTGCCGCGCCAGTGCGCTGATGGACGTGCCCTTGCCGTGCGCCTGGATGATGCTGGCGCGCTGCTCCGACGTGGTCTTGGCCGGCCGGCCGAGCACCTTCCCTTCGGCCTTGGCGCGCTCTAGGCCAGCTTGGGTACGCTCGATCAGCAGGTCGCGCTCCATCTCGGCCACGGCCCCGAGCATCGCCATCATCAGCTTGCCGGCAGCGGATGCCAGGTCGAGCTGGCCGAGTTGCAGCACGATGACCTTGATCTTGCGCTTGGCCAGCGCCTTGACCGTCGCGGTGACATCCATGGCATCACGCCCGAGCCGGTCGAGCCGGCTGACGATCAATGTCTCGCCATCGCGGATTTTATCCAACATCGCTTTGAACTGCGGTCGTTGCGCCGCCGGGATCGCGCCGCTGATGCCTTCGTCGGCAAACCAGTAATCGACCTGGTAGCCGGCGCGTTCGATCTCAAGCCGCTGGTTCTGGACGGTCTGCCCGGTAGAGCTGACCCTGGTGTATGCGAATGTCGCCATATGATGTTCCCGACGTGTTGGAAAGGTAGCTGGAGAATATCCAACATGCCGGAAAGTCGAAAGCCTACTTTTTCAACAGTCTGATCGGCATCAATCCGACCCTGTTGGCAAACGGTCGGTTTCCAACGGGCCAATAAATAGTTATTCCGGCATGCAATGGTTAATATCCTCCGCGTCATCTCCCAATTCTGCATGTCGAGAAGTTTTACACTGAGCAGGCGCGCTTCTCGTAACTCATTGATTTATCAAGGTGGTATTAAACTTGCTATTACTAATTTCCCAAACTTATGAAAAAGGAGAGAACTTTATGAAAGCAATAAAGCGATTTGTTCACATCATGAGAGGCTGGAGGCTAAACGTCTTTACCGTTGTAGCTGCGCTGTTTGTATCAATGAGCGCGCAAGCAGCCGTCATTACAGTGCAAGGAACCAACTCCTTCGGACCTGTAAATTGCATCCCATTCGGCTGTCCCGCTTTCTATGATCCTCATATGGGCTTCATTTATAAGAATCTTCCTGCATTTACTCTTAATCCGGGAGATATTCTGGCCTACGACTTAGGTCAGGCAAACGATTTGCCTTTATCTTTTACCATCTCCTTAGCAGCAACAACAAACAACGGCGGCACAATTGCAGCAAGCCCTTTCACTACAATTGCTACCAATTCAACGCCGGCAGTGCCAACGGGCGATAACATCCCATACAACTATGAATTGGCTTTTACCATCACCAATAGTTTTAATTTTTCAGGGGGAGGACTAATTGTTGATTTTCTGCCTACTGGACTTTCAACTACGGATGCTACCGGGGACCAAGTATTGATGGTTTCAAATGGTAACGATCCATCTGGGTTCTTCGTTCAGCGTTACTATTTTGGAGCCTTTGCAGGCGACACAAGTAGCGGGGATACGTCTCATATTGGAAACTTCCGTATCATTACCAATGATGTTCATCAGGTCCCAGAGCCAGCATCTCTTGCCCTGCTCAGTGTTGGTCTGTTCGGCTTTATCGCATCCCGTCGCAAGTCGGAGAAAAGTAAGAACGTCTAAACCAACATAGCCATGGCAGCGAAGCCCGCCGAGTGCGGGCTTTTTTGTTTTTAAGCCGTCGTTTTCTGGCGGGAATGCGAATGCGCAATCAGGGGTCGGCTCAAAGCTGAGCTGCAATTGAAAAGCCCTCCGCAGAAGGGAGGGCTTGGTATTTGGTGCCGGTATTATTGCCGACCGCCAGCTCCGGTGGATGCAACCTATTCTTTTGAAAACTTTGTCTCACTCCAAAAGTTGCATGGGCGGAACTATACAAGACATTTCGTCACCCAGTGTTCCTTGCATTTGAGATATTGATTTGTATCAAGTGCGCTTGACGGTGCGGGTGGTCGGCGCGGTCGCTCCACGCCGACCATTCGGCAACGGTTTCGGGCGGCCTGTACGAATTCGTCTGTTTTCCGGCCCGTCAATGCAATGCTTAAAAATTCGGCATAAGTTACACACAAATTCTGTGCGCAACTCGGTGGATATCTCATAGGAAATATTGGTAAGGTACTGATTCATATCAGAAATGTTGCGCTGCTCAAAAACCGATATGGAAATCTATTCACAGACCTTTCCATTGTGTAATCTACAGGAAACGCCTACGGTCCATGCACAGGTAATGCACAGGGTTGCGCGCGGCGTCGCCCAAGTGGTTGCGGGCGCAGTTCGGCGTGATGATGGAACGCACCGGAAATGAGTTGCGTGGCATTTCCTGCCTGGCGCTGGAAGATGCCGTGCCGCCCAAACAGCAAATCGTTACCTCGCGCTCCTTCGGCCAGATGGTGCTTGTGCTCGATGAACTCAATGAGGCGGTAGCGACCTACATGACGCGCGCTGCCGAAAAGCTGCGGCATCAGCATGCCGTGTGCGGCGCCGTCTACGTCTTTATCCATACCAACCAGTTCCGGCCGCAGGACAGGCAGTACGGCAACGGCGTGGTGATGCCGCTTGCAGAGGCGACCAGTGATACCCGATGGCTGACGGCCGCCGCGCTGGCGGGTTTGAAGCGCATCTATCGGCCAGGCTATGCCTACAAGAAGGCTGGCGTCATGCTGCTTGAGCTGTCGCCGGCAGGCATAAGGCAGGCGTCGCTGTTCGACCCGGAGGGGAAGGGCGCTGTCCAGTCGGCCGCCGTGATGCGGGCCGTCGATACCCTGAATCGGGCGTATGGGCGAAATACCGTGATGGTGGGGGCGGCCGGCATGCAGCGGCGCTGGAGCATGAGGTCGGAAAACAGGAGTCCCCGGTTTACGACGCGGTGGGAGGAGATGCCGGTGGCGCTGGCGAGGTGACCGGCATGTGTAGCTTGTCTTTGACTTCCGAGGAGAGGCCACCCTCAGGCGGTTGCTTTCGGCTGCTTGGACAGGAAGACCACTTTCGCGCCGGCCTGCGCCGCCACCAACTGCTCGCTCCACCAGTACCACTGTGGTGTCAGATGTTGCTAATTGCTCATTATCAAAATATTGCTTCGATGGTAATGCAACAATGTTAAGACACTTGGCTTTCTTGATTCAATGAGGCGCGGACCCCAATTGCCGGAAGTTGATGAAAAATAAAAATGACAGCACAGATTCCTGACACTTGTACTTTTGAGGGGCGAAAGTGGACGCTCGATGAGTGGGATGGACCAACTCAATGCGTGCCTACCGACGAGCTCCAACAAGCATAAAGTGTAGTCAGTTTTTTCAGATGAGGGGATGGATGCCCCGGGAGTATCGAGTAATTTTTCGCCTGTAGAAAGATGGTGAATATGACGAACAAAATTGAAGACGTGCCTCGCTTATTGCGATTGCCTGGAGCGATAGCTCTTCGTCGCCAGATGCTTGGGGAAGCTCACATTGCTCCATTAACGCAGTATGTAGAGAGCTTGAGAGCAAAGCATCCGACGTGGGAATTTCAGGACTTTGACCCGATGGATGGCGGGGTAGAAGCGGACATGCTGTTTCTGATGGAAAAGCCCGGCCCCATGACTTCGCCCACTGGCAAGAAGCAAGGATCTGGCTTCATCTCGCGTAACAACGATGATCCAACGGCTGAAGCGACATTCAACTTCATGGTTGCGGCCGGTATTCCCAGAAAGCGGGTGGTGCTATGGAACGTGATACCAGGCTGGAACGGAACCATCAGCATGACGGTTGCCGAGTGCCGCTCTGGTGTGGAAGAGTTGAACGACCTGTTGCTGTTGCTGCCAAAAATCAAGACCGTGGTTCTGGTGGGTGGTAAGGCCGGACGTGCTCAAAAGCTTCTGGAAGGCATGAACCTGAGAATCTTCACGTCAGCCCATCCCTCTCCCAAGGTGCGCTCCATCAAACGGGCAATGTGGGACTTGATACCCAGGCAATGGGAAGAGGCGTATAAGTGTTGTCGCTGACGCGATTTTGACCCAGGCTGCCGATTTTGACTGCCCAACTTCAAAAATTCCATAGCAGTCAATCGGGTGCCATGCATGTGAGTGGGCCAACGAATTTCGGCAGCCTGGGGACGAACTCGGAATTTCGCCATCTGACACACCCTGTCGGATAAAGTTACGACTTATACAGGAAAGTGCTGGTCGCGGTCACGCCCACTCCGCACTGAGCGTCTCCGCCTGCGCCAGCACCAGTTGCACTGCCTCTTCCCGCTTCACCGGCGGGTACTTGTACTTGCGCAGGATGCGCTTGACCATCAGCCGCAATTTCGCCCGCACGCTTTCCCGCACGGACCAATCCACACTGACATTCTGGCGCAAGCTTTCCGCCAGTTCATGGGCGATCTTTTTAAGTGTCTCGTCGCCCAACTCCCGCACAGAGTCCTCATTGTTGGCCAGTGCATCATAAAAGGCCAATTCATCGGAATTCAAGCCCAAGTCCGCGCCCCGGTCAGCCGCCTCCTGGAATTTCTTGGCCATCTCGATTAATTCCTCGATCACCTGCGCGGTTTCAATCGAGCGGTTCTGATACCGCTTGATGACGTTGGCAAGCAACTCCGAGAATTTATTGTTCTGCACCAGGTTGCTGGCGAAGCGGCTCTTGATTTCCCCTTCCAGCAGCCGCTCCAGCAATTCCACGGCAAGATTTCTCTCCGGCAGATTGCGCACTTCGTTCAGGAAATCGTCATCGAGAATCCCGATGTTTGGCTTGTCCAGCCCCGCTGCACCGAAAATATCGACCACTTCGGTGGACACCACTGCCGAGTCGATGATCTGGCGAACCGCCAGCTCCCGTTCCTCGTCGGCCAGTTTTTTGGCGCTGATATCTTTTTTGGTCAGCAGCACCTTCACCGCCTGGAAAAACGCCACTTCTTCCCGTGCTGCCTTGGCCTCATCCAGCGTGCAGCACAGCGTGAATGCCTTGGACATGGCCAAGGCGGTGTCAGCAAAGCGCTTCTTGCCATCCTGGACGCCGAGGACATGATTGGCGGCCTTGGCCAGCAAGCCGTGCCCGCCAGTCAGGAAACCGCTATAGTCAAAACTATGCAACATGGCGCGCAACACGTCCAACTTTTCTTCCATGACCGCATACGCCTCATGCGCATCGACAGTCGGCCGGCCACGCCCGTTGCTGGCGGTATATTCCTTGAGGGCCTGCTTCAGGTCGTTGGCAATGCCGATGTAATCGACCACCAAGCCGCCCTGCTTGTCGCGGAACACGCGGTTTACGCGCGCAATCGCCTGCATCAGGTTATGGCCCTTCATCGGCTTGTCCACGTACAGCGTATGCACGCAGGGCGCGTCAAAGCCGGTCAACCACATGTCCCTCACGATCACCAGCTTTAATGCATCTGCGGGGTCTTTAAACCGCTTTTCCAGCCGTTTCTTGACCTGTTTGGAGTATATGTGCGGGCGTAGCAGTGCCTTGTCGCTGGCCGAGCCGGTCATGACGATCTTAATTGCGCCCTTTTCGGGATCAGCGTCATGCCAGTCGGGCCACAAGGCGACGAGGGCATCGTACAAGTGCACGCAGATCTCGCGGCTCATCGCCACGACCATCGCCTTGCCGTTTTGCGCCTTGTTGCGCTCCTCGAAGTGCGCGACAAGATCTGCGGCCACTTGATGGACGCGCGGCGCGGCACCCACAACCTTTTCCAGAGCTGCCCATCTGCTTTTCAGCTTGGCCTGTTCGTCGCCTTCCTCGTCTTCAGCCAACTCATCGACCTCGGCATCGATAGTCGATAGCTCATCCTCCTTCAAGCCGAGCTTGGCCAGGCGCGATTCATAGTAAATCGCCACCGTCGCGCCATCATCGCGCGCTTGCTGCATGTCGTAGACGTGGATGTAGTCGCCGAACACGGCCCGCGTGTCGCGGTCTTCGCTGGAAACCGGAGTGCCGGTAAAGGCGACGAAAGTCGCGTTGGGCAGCGCGTCGCGCAGATGCTGCGCATAGCCGACCTGGTAGCCCTTGGCATCACCTTTGAATTTCGCCTCGAAGCCATACTGCGTGCGGTGCGCTTCATCAGCGATGACGACGATATTGCTGCGGTCGGAAAGTACCGGGAATGTATCTTCATCCTCGCCAGGCATGAACTTCTGGATGGTGGCAAAAACGATACCACCCGATGGCCGGTTGGCCAGCTTGGCGCGCAAGTCTTGGCGAGTCTCACCCTGCACCGGCTGCTCACGCAACAAATCCTGCGATAGCGAAAACACGCCGAACAGTTGGCCATCGAGGTCATTGCGGTCGGTGATGACGACGATGGTTGGGTTTTCCATCGCCGATTCGCGCATCACGCGGGCGGCAAAGCAGGTCATCGTGATGCTCTTGCCAGATCCCTGTGTATGCCACACCACGCCGCCCTTGTGATTGCCATCCGGGCGCGACGCCGCCACGACCTGATTGATCGCTGACCGCACTGCATGGAACTGGTGATAGCCGGCGACCTTCTTGACCAGCGTGCCGTCATCCTCGAACAGCACAAAGAAACGCAGGAAATCCAGCAGATAGGCCGGGGCCAGCACGCCACGCACCAGGGTTTCCAGCTCGTTAAATTGCCCCAGCGGGTCAAGCGTGATGCCGTCAATCGTGCGCCAGGCCATGTAACGCTCGGCAGTGGCCGACAACGCCCCCATGCGCGCCTCGGTGCCATCCGAAATCACCAGTACCTCGTTGTACTGGAACACATCCGGGATTTGTTCCTTGTAGGTTTCAATCTGGTCAAAGGCTTTCCAGATATCGGCATTTTGGTCGGCGGGGTTCTTCAGCTCCAGCAGAACCAACGGAAAACCATTGATGAACAGGATGATGTCGGGGCGGCGGGTATATTTGGCGCCCTTGATCGAGAACTGATTGATCGCCAGCCATTCGTTGGCAGTGACATCGGCAAAGTCGATCAGGCGCACGAAGTCGCCGCGTGTCTCCCCGTCTTTTTGGTATTCCACCGGTACGCCATTGACCAGCATGCGGTGGAAGTTGCGGTTGGCTGGCAGCAGCGCGGGCGTGTCAAGATTGAGCACCTGCCGCAGCGCATCCTCGCGCGCGGCCGCCGGCACCGAAGGATTCAAGCGGGCGATGGCGTCGCGCAGGCGGCCGGCAAGGATGACTTCGCGGTAGTGGGCGCGTTCCGGGCTATCACCGTCGGGCGCGATATCGGGGCCGTACAAGGGCGTGTAACCAGTATCGGCCAGCCAGCCGAGGGTTTCCAGTTCGAGTTGGTCTTCAGTCATTATCGGTATCATTCTTGCAAGCAATAACAATACCATAATGCAGCTTAAAAATTTTCTTCCTTGTTGAGCCGAATATGCTATCTTTTCAGCTCAAATATTGAGCCGTAAATGACATGAATTCGCCTCATTCAGCAAAATACATCTGGCAACAGCCAGGCTGGCCAGCGCTACGCTATGACCTGGCGACACTCGCGCCGGAACTGGGTGCGGCCCGACGAGCGCAAGGCAGCGTGCTTGGCCGGGCAGAAGCCATCGGGCTGGAGCAACTGGCCAGCATCACGAATGCCATCTGGGTCGACGAGGTGATTGCCACGGCGGCGATTGAAGGCGAAGCCCTGAACCTGGATGCCGTTCGTTCGTCCGTGGCCCGTAAACTCGGCTTGGGCGAAGGCGGCCCGGTCGCCAGAAATGTGGACGGTCTGGTGGATGTGATGCATGACGCCGGCAGCGCATTTGCCGACAGGCTGGATGCCGACCGGCTTTGCCGCTGGCATTCTGCGCTCTTCCCCGGCGGCACTTCCGGCATTCGGCGCATCGAGGTGGGCCGCTACCGTTCGTTTTCCGACCCGATGCAAATCATTAGCGGCCGCCCCGGCAAGGAAGTCATTCACTATGAAGCGCCGCCATCGGCACGTGTGGCCGCTGAAATGGACGCCTTTATCGACTGGTTCAATTCATCAGCCACTGCCGGCGAAGATGGCCTCATCCGCGCCGCCCTGGCGCATTTGTGGTTCGAGACCATCCATCCTTTCGAGGATGGCAATGGCAGAATCGGCCGCGCCATCGTCGATCTGGCGCTGGCGCAGGATCTGGGCGCCGCCACGCGCCTTTACAGCATGTCGCGCCAGCTTCGGGAAAACCGGCGCGCATATTACGATGCGCTCAACCAGGCTCAGTCCGGCGCACTGGACGTCACCGGCTGGGTGGCCTGGTTCGCCCACCAGTTTGCCGAGGCCTGCGAAAAATCCGGCCAGATCATCCAGGCGGCCCTTGCCAAGCAGCGGTTCTGGGCACAGCATGCCGGCGTGCCGCTCAACGAGCGGCAGCGCAAAGCAATACAGAAGCTGCTCGATGTCGGCGACAGCGGTTTTCAGGGCGGGCTGAGCGCGGAAAAATATGGCGCAATCACTGGAGCGTCAAAGGCGACCGCGACGCGCGATCTGACGGCGCTGGCGGAACACGGCCTGCTGTTTGTCAGCGGACAGGGGCGAAGTACGCGGTATGCGTTGAAGAGGGATTAAGCCGCGATAAACGTGTGCCCCACCCTGGAAAATTACGGCAATCGAAATCCGCCTCCCCCTCGCGCCCTGCGCCGATGCGCAACGGCACGCAGCTTGGGCGCCAGAACAACTTCTGCTTCAACGTTGCGTACCATCGGACGTTGTGGCAATGAAGGTGGCATTCAGAATCAAGCCAATGCTACGTCGATTTCCGAAGTCGCGTCCGGCAGGCGGAGCTGGCCCGAGATCAGGCGGGGGAGCAAGGTGTCGCGCAAGCTGGAAAGGGTTTGTGCCTGTTTTTCATTTTCGACCAGTCGCTCAAACAAACTGCCAGCAATATTTACAAATGCCTCATGCACAGGCGAAGGTGGAACGAGCATGGGAATCGGTCGAAAAGCCTTTTTACTGATTTCCATGAAAGTTGATCCATTAGCACGTGCCTTGATTGCTTCCATATTTTGCTTGCACCAGAACAGCATGAACAACGGAGAAAGCTGGCCGCCGGGTGGCATGGCAATATAGCCCTGATTAATCGCCAACGGGATTTGTGCAATGGCCAAGTAGCCAATCGGCGCACGCGAAGACATCAACAATGTTCCAGCGGGCAGAAGCCCCGAACTTATTTTTGCCACCCCTTTGGCCGACAGTTTGCGTTCAGTGTCGAGCAAAATGGGAGATTGAATGCCCGACAGATCTTTTGGCGTGGTCCAGCAATACTCGCCGGACTCCCAATAGCTTGCCTCCTTGGTATCCGGGGTTCCGCCGCCAACGCTTTCGATAACATCGCCTACAGGAGTTACTTGCCATCCTATGGGCACTAATCCTAATTCCGACTCCTCAAAACCATCCGGGAAGAGCGCGGCAGTGACAGCATCCATTCCTTCCGGCGGACGGTCTTCCTGCTTGGCGCGCACCGGGTCGAAATTCACGAACCAGGATTTGAACAAGGCTTGGACGATGGCTTCGAGGGTGGCGTTGATTTCGCGCAGGAGGGCGATGCGGTCATCAATGAGGCCGAGAATTCTGGCAATCTTGCATTGTTCTTCAGGAGTAGGCCAAGAAACCTCAATGGGATGAACATGATTCCGGTTCAGTGTTGGATTGGCCGAACCGACATCTAGCGCGCTGAGTTCTTTCGCATGGGCGAGAAAGAAGTAGTAGACAAACAATGCATCGTTTCCGTGGAAGTCTTTAACCCAGAGGGATGTGTCATGCGGCCAATAGTCTTCCTTTATGAAATGGACGCTGCCGACGACCCCTTTTCGACCTAATACAACGCCAGGACCGCTGACCATCGCTGTGTCATGCCAACTGCTGATACCAGCAGAGGAGACAACTGGTATAGGACCTGGGCGCTGCGTTGCTTTTGTAATGTCAAAGCCTCGTTGCAGCGTTGCCTGTTCGCCTATTGTGGTTCGTATCCACTCAGAACTCATATCCCAGCCCTCCTAGCTTCTGCCGAATCAGCTGGTCCAGTTCCACGCCCTTGGCCATCTGCTCCCCCAACTTCTCAGTGAACTGTTGCATCTTGGTGGCGAAGTCTTCGTCGTTGTCTTCTACTTCTTCCGCACCAACATAGCGGCCAGGAGTCAGCACATTCCCATGCTGGGCGATTTCAGCCAGCTTGACGCTGCGGCAGAAGCCAGCAATGTCCTGGTACTCACCAGCCTCTGCCTCGCCGCGCCAAGCAGCCACAACGCTCGCGATACGCTCAATCACCTCGTCAGTCAGCTCAGACTGCACGCGGCTAATCATGGTGGCCTGCTTGCGGGCATCAATGAACAGCACCTCACCCTTACGGTGGGTCTTCTGCTTAACCAGGAACCACAGGCAAGCCGGAATCTGGGTATTGAAGAACAACTGGCCCGGCAACGCCACCATCACTTCGACCACGTCGGCATCCACCATTGCAGAGCGGATAACGCCTTCGTTGTTTTGGCTGGAACTCATGGAACCATTGGCCAACACGATGCCGGCACGGCCTGTTGGCTTGAGGTGGTAAAGCATATGCTGCAACCAGGCGTAATTGGCATTGCCTTGCGGAGGGTCGCCATAAACCCAGCGCGGGTCGCCAGTCAGGCTGCCGTGCCACCAGTCGGAGATATTGAATGGCGGGTTGGCCAGAATGAAATCGGCGCGCAGGTCCGCGTGCTGGTTGCGCACGAAGGTATCGGCCGGTTCGCGCCCGAGGTTGAAGTCGATGCCGCGAATGGCGAGGTTCATCGCCGCCAGGCGCCAGGTGGTGGGGTTGGCTTCCTGGCCATAGATGGAGACGTCGCCGATCTTGCCGCCGTGCGCCTCGATGAATTTTTCCGATTGAACGAACATGCCGCCCGAACCGCAGCAGGGGTCGTACACCTTGCCGTGGTGCGGCGCGAGGATGGCCACCAGGGTCTTGACGATGGAGGCCGGCGTATAGAACTGGCCGCCGCGCTTGCCTTCGGCACTGGCGAACATGCCGAGGAAGTATTCATACACTTGCCCGAGCAGGTCGCGCGCCTGCTGGCCAGGCGCATTGAAGCCGATGGAGGACACCAGGTCCACCAGTTCGCCCAGCTTGCCGTCGGGGAGCTGGGCGCGGGCGTAGCGCTTGTCGAGGATGCCCTTGAGCTTGGGGTTTTCCGTCTCGATCAGGGCCAGGGCGTCGTCGATGCGCTTGCCGATGTCGGCTTGCTTGGCTTGCGCGCGCAGGGTTTCCCATCGTGCCGCTTCGGGCACCCAGAAGACGTTGACTTCGGTGTAGTAGTCGCGCTCTTCCGGTTCGCTCGCCAACAGGCCCGGGTCGGCGTCGGGGATGAAATAGTCGTCGTTGGGGTCGATAAAGCGCCGGGTCAGGTCGTCGCGGCGGGTCTGGAAGGTGTCGGAAATGTATTTCAGGAAGATCAGGCCGAGCACGATGTGCTTGTATTCGGCTGCGTCCATATTGGCGCGCAGCTTGTCGGCGGTGGCCCAGAGGGTTTTTTTGATGTCTTCGATCATAAAACAATATATGTTGCCAAAAGGAATATAGTGACGAATGTTAGCTTATCCACTCTTCGCACGCCCAAGAATTCTCGTCAGTCTACGCAGCCATGAACACTTCCTTTGAAAATCTGATAAAGCAACTGACCCTGCCACACAATGGGCAATATCCGCGCCCTTGGATGACGAGAATGCGCGATCCACAGAATGCGAAAGTCTTCATTATTGGTAAAAATCAGGCGACGCCCTTCACTATCGAAAAGGTGGGAAGCCATGAACGCCATATTGATGCCTTATTCAATCGAAATGGCGAAACCTGCGATGAGCTTTACCATGCGGTACGAGACGGAAAATCATCCAGAAGTCGGCCAGTCATCGAAACGCTGACAACCCGGCTAGCGCAGCAGGGCATTCATGAAGTCCTGGAAACCAATGTCATTTGCTACTCGACGCCCATGAGCCGCGACTTGGCGCAAGAAGTGCATGCAGGCGGGACAAAAAGGGGCGAAGAGATTTTCCACACACTGCTGAAGGTGATCCAGCCGCCAATTTTGATTGCTCATGGGCAAAGTGTCAGGACTGCTTTAGAGCAATCCTTGGGCCAACCTTTGCCTAGACTGCCAGAAAACCCAACGAGCGATGTCGTTAGCACGGAATTACACTTTGGGAATTACAGGCCGGTGGTCATGGTAATCCCCAGCCTAGCCATGCCCCAAGCAAATAAATGGGCAAGCTGGAGGCCAGCTCATTTGGATAGCCTCGCCGAGAAAGTTGCAAGGGTTCTTGATGCTTTCTAGACACTGGACCAAAGGGGCAGTAGCACCTTGGTAGCACCAAAAAAAATGGGTTAGCACTTACTACAGCGCTAACCCTTGATATTACTGGTGCTGATGAGAGGAATCGAACCACCGACCTACTGATTACGAATCAGTTGCTCTACCAACTGAGCTACATCAGCGAAGTTCGCTATTTTAGCAAAGAATTCGTTCTTTCCGCCAGCAATGCCTCACCCGGCGCAATCAGGCCTCCTGATGATAGCCTGTGACGCGCTCGACTTCATTCTTCGAACCCAGGAAAACCGCCACCCGCTGGTGCAGCGCGGTCGGCTGGATTTCCATGATGCGCTGCGGGCCGTTGGTGGCGGCGCCGCCGGCCTGCTCGACGATGAACGCCATCGGGTTGGCTTCGTACATCAGGCGCAGCTTGCCAGGCTTGTCCGGTTCGCGGGCGTCGGCCGGATACATGAAGATGCCACCGCGGTTGAGGATGCGATGCACGTCGGCCACCATCGAAGCAATCCAGCGCGTATTGAAATCGACGCCGCGCGGGCCGGCCTTGCCTTCCAGCAGCTCACCGATGTAGCGCTGCACCGGTTCATACCAGTGGCGGGCGTTGGACGCATTGATCGCGTATTCCCTGGTGTCGGCCGGGATCTGGATATTCTGCTGGGTCAGCACCCACGAACCCATTTCGCGGTCGAGCGTGAAGCAGTTGACGCCATTGCCGGTGGTGAGCACCAGCACGGTTTGCGGGCCGTACACGGCATAGCCGGCGGCGACCTGGTGCGTGCCCGGCTGCAGGAAATCCTGTTCCGTCGGCGAAGCCATGCCTTCCGGCGCCTTCAGCACCGAGAAGATGGTGCCGATGGAGACATTGACGTCGATGTTGGAAGAGCCGTCGAGCGGATCGAACAGCATCAGGTATTCTCCCTTCGGGTAGCGGTTCGGAATCAGGTGGATGGTTTCCATCTCTTCCGATGCCATGGCCGCCAGGTGGCCGCCCCACTCGTTGGCTTCCAGCAGGATCTCGTTGGAGATGACGTCGAGCTTCTTCTGCACTTCGCCCTGCACGTTTTCGCTGCCGGCACTGCCCATCACTTCGCCCAGGGCGCCCTTGCCGACCGCGTGGCTGATGGTCTTGCAGGCACGGGCGACGACTTCGATCAACAGCCGCAGTTCAGCCGACACGGTGTTGTGCAGGCGCTGTTCTTCGACCAGGAATTGCGTAAGGCTGATACGTTTTGTGTTGGTTGTCATGGTGTTTCTTTAGTTGGCGAGGGATTTCGAGATAACTTCAAGCACGTCACCCGACAGTGCCGGGGTGTCTGCGACCCGCTGCAGGGCGGCGCGCATCTTTTCGCGCAGCGGCGGCGCATACTTGCGCCAGCGGTCGAGGGCGCGCGCCAGGCGCGCGGCGACCTGCGGGTTGATGGCGTTCAGGGCAATCACGTGCTCGGCCCAGAAGGCATAGCCGCTGCCGTCGGCGGCATGGAATTGCGCCGGGTTGCTGCTACAGAAAGCCAGCACCAGGCTGCGCACGCGGTTGGGATTTTTCAGGGTGAAGGCCGGATGGCGCGCCAGTGCGCGCACCGCGGCGACATCGGTGCTGCGCTCGGTGGCCTGCAGGGTGAACCATTTGTCGATCACCAGGGCTTCGTGTTCGAAGTCGCGGTAGAAATGCTCCAGGCTTGCCTGGCGGCCGGGCGCGCTGCTGTTGACCAGGGCGGTGAGCGCCGCCATGCGGTCGGTCATGTTGCCGGCGTGGTCGTACTGTGTCTGTATCAACGCATGCGTGCGCTCATCGTCGAGCTCGGACAGGTAGGACAAGGCCAGGTTCTTCAGGCCGCGCTTGCCGGCCGACTGCGCATCCGGGCTGTAGGGGCCGGGAGTCTGGTTGTCGTGGTAAGCCGCCTCCAGGTCTTCCCGCAACTGTTCGGCCAGGACGCGCCTCAACGCCTGGCGCGCGCGGTGGATGGCGTGCGGATGGATCACGTCCATCTGTTCGGACAGCATGGTTTCCGAAGGCAGCGTCAGCGCCACCTCGCGAAACTCCGGATCAAGCCCGGTGTGGCGCAAGGTACTGCGCAGTGCACTCACCAGCGCGGACTGCTCGGCGACCGGGGCGCCGGCGCTTGCGGCCATGGCAGCGGCCGCGTCGGCAGCGTCGCCATCGAAGGTCTGCGCCGCCGAATCGGTCAGCAGCAGCTTGTCGACCAGCACCAGCAGGCGGCGCGTGGCCAGCCGCTGGCCGCCTTCCCAGCGGTTGAAGGGGTCGCTGTCATGCTCCATCAGGAAGGCCAGCTCGGCATCGGTGTAGTCATGGGAGAGCACCACCGGCGCCGAGAAATTGCGCAACAGCGAAGGCACCGGGTACTCGCCCACCTGGTGGAACACGAAGCTCTGGTGCGCTTCAGTCAGTTCGAGAACCGCAGTGGTCTGCGCATCGGCCGCCACCGCACCCGGGGTTTGCACCAGCGGCATGTCGTGGCCGCCGGCGTCGAGCAGGCCGACCGCCACCGGAATATGGAAAGGCAGCTTCTGTTCCTGGCCGGGCGTCGGCTTGCAGGTTTGCGCCAGCGTCAGGGTATAGGTGCGGGCTTGCGCATCGTATTCACCGGTAGCCGAGACATGCGGCGTGCCGGCCTGGCTGTACCAGCGCTCGAATTGCGACAGGTCGCGGCGGTTGGCGTCGGCCATGGCGGAGCGGAAATCGTCGCAGGTCACAGCCTGGCCGTCGTGCCGCTGGAAATACAATGCCATGCCGCGGTTAAAGCCGTCGCGCCCCAGCAGGGTCTGGTACATGCGCACCACTTCGGCGCCCTTTTCATACACGGTCACGGTGTAGAAATTATTGATCTCGATGTAGGAGTCCGGGCGCACCGGGTGCGCCATCGGGCCGGCATCTTCCGGGAACTGGGTCTGGCGCAGCACGCGCACATCCTCGATGCGCTTGACGGCGCGTCCCGAAGCGCTGCCGATCATGTCGGCGGAAAATTCCTGGTCGCGAAATACCGTCAGGCCTTCCTTCAGCGACAACTGGAACCAGTCGCGGCAGGTGACGCGGTTGCCGGTCCAGTTGTGGAAATATTCGTGGCCGACCACCGCTTCGATATTGGCGTAATCGATATCGGTGGCGATGCGCGGGTTGGCCAGCACATACTTGGTGTTGAAAATGTTCAGGCCCTTGTTTTCCATGGCGCCCATGTTGAAGTCGCCCACCGCCACGATCATGAAGCGATCCAGGTCCAGTTCCAGATTGAAGCGCTCCTCGTCCCAACGGATACTGTTCTTGAGCGAATCCATAGCGTGCTGGGTCTTGTCGAGGTTGCCGTGCTCGACCCACACCTGCAGCAGGACTTCGCGGCCGGACTTGAGCTGGAAGGCTTCTTCCTGGCACACCAGGTTGCCGGCCACCAGGGCAAACAGGTAGGACGGCTTCTTGAAAGGGTCTTCCCACAGGGCATAGTGGCGGCCATCACCCAGATCCCCTTGCTCGACCAGGTTGCCATTGCCAAGCAAGACCGGATAGCGCGCCTTGTCGGCGCGCAGCATCACGGTGTATTTCGCCATCACATCCGGCCGGTCCGGGAAATAGGTGATCTTGCGGAAGCCCTCGGCTTCGCACTGGGTAAAGAAATTGCCGCTGGAAACATACAAGCCCATCAGCGAGGTATTGCGGCCGGGCTGCAGGGCGGTTTCAATGTCCAGGGTGACGCGGTGCGGCGCGCCGGCAATGCGCAGGGTGTCGCCATCCAGCTGATATTGCCCGGGCGACAAGACCTTGCCATTCATGCGAATCTGCACCAGCCGCAATTCGTGGCCGTGCAGCACCAGGTCGCCTTCCGGGCTGTCCGGGTTGCGCACCAGGGTACTGCGGGTGGCAACCCGGGTATCTTCAGGATCCAGATCGAAACCCATCTCGACCTGTTCGACCCGGTAAGCGGGAGCGGCATATTGCTGGCGATAGATCGTCGGAGGGGTATCGGTACGCATCAAGGTGGAGTCCTGCAAAAGAAAGGCGCAAAATAGGATTTTACCAATCCCAAGAGAGAATCATGAAATTTGTATCAGCGGCCGCCCTGCTTTGCCTCATGCTTGGACTCGTATCCTGTACCCAAGAGCAACAAAACCAGATCAGCCGCTCGGTGCAGAACTGGACCGGCACCAATGGCGTGCTGGAATTCTATGCCGGCGACAAGCTGGCGCGGCGCTTCCTGCACATCGACAAGATTTCCACCGCCATGGGAACAGACGATGCCCGGCCGCGTTCTTACCGTTATGGTTATGGCATCCTGGATGAAAACCAGAACATGGTGGCCGACTCTGGCGAAAAGAAGGTGTACTTTGAAATCAGCGATTTTGGCAGCAACTACATTTTCTTCGAGAGCCCGCGTTAAAGGGTAAGCAAGAACGCAGTCCGGATCGTCACGCTTACAATTTTTTACTGTTTTTCCTGGCGGTGCAACTATTATTCAGGATGTCATTGAATTAACCGGAGCATGCAATGAAACGCGGTTTGCCCCTGATCCTGCTGGCAGCACTGGCGCTGCTGCTCGGCGGCTGCGCCGCCCCCACCCTGCGCAGCGAGGTGACGGCCTTCCACGAATGGCCGGCGCAACTGCCTGACCAATCCTTTGTCTTCGAGCGCAGCCGCGCGCAAGACAATGACCTGGAATACCGCAACTATGAAAACCTGGTGCGCGACGAACTGTTGCGCCTGGGCTTTACCGACCCCGCCGCGGCCGGGAAAGCCGCCCTGAAAATCGGTCTGGCTTACCAGGTCAATGAGCGCGACGTACGGATAGTGGAGCCGGTCGTAGTCAATTCCGGCTGGGGCGCACCCTACTACGGTCCGCGCTGGCCCTACCGCTATTACGATCCCTTCTATGACCCGTTCTGGTATTCACCGCCGGTAGTCAGCTATCAGGAATCGAATTACCGCCTGTACCGGCGCCAGCTGCAGGTCGGCATCACGCGCGTCAGCGATGGCAAGAAACTGTACGACGTCACCGTTATCAGCGAAGGCAAGACCGCGTCGCTGGCGGCGGCCATGCCTTACATGGTCAAAAGCGCCTTTGCCGATTTCCCCGGCAAGAGCGGCGTGCCACGTCAGGTCGAACTCGAGTTCAAGGAAGCCAAGACGAAAGCCCCTCAGGAATAATAAGCCTCGGAAGCGACGGTAATCGCCACCACCAGCAGCACCGCGGCGACCAGCACAAGCAGCAAGCGCCCGAACTTCGGCAAATCATCTTTGGGCTCAGTCAATTTGGGGTCAGAGTGCATAAAAAATTGGGGTCAGAGTCAAATTTTTCAAAATCAAGAATTCTTGGCAAACCAGCCGTGAATTGCAGTCGAGGTAAATCAAAAAAATGGGGTCAGAGTTAATTTTATAAAGCCGGAATTTCTGGCAAATCGCGGCGGCAAATTCAAGTCAGAAACAAATTTTCAAAAGATCCTGGAAATTGCACTCCGACCCCAATTACACCCAATTACATGAAGAGACTCCGGGAAATTGAACTCTGACCCCAATTAAGCAATCAAGGCAGCAAGATGGTCGAGCCAGTGGTCTTGCGGGCTTCGAGGTCGCGGTGCGCCTGCGCCGCATCCTTGAGGGCGTAACGCTGGTTGACCGGGATTTTGATCTTGCCGCTTCCCACCATGAGAAACAGTTCGGCCGCCATCTGCTCCAGGTCATCCCGCCTGGCGATATGGGTAAACAAGGTCGGCCGGGTCACATACAGCGAACCGCGCGAGGCCAGTTCCTGCAGAGAAAACGGCGGCACCGGGCCGGAGGCGGCGCCGAAGCTGACCAGCATGCCCAGCGGCGCCAGGCAATCCAGCGATCCCGTAAAGGTATCCTTGCCGATCGAGTCGTACACCACCGGCACGCCAGCGCCGCCGGTGATCTCGCGCACCCGTTCGACGAAATTTTCCTTGTTGTAGTTGATCACATGGGCGCAACCATGCGCCCTGGCCAGCGCGGCTTTTTCATCCGAGCCGACCGTGCCGATCATGGTCACGCCCAGCGCCCGCGCCCACTGACAGGCGATCAGGCCGACGCCGCCGGCAGCCGCATGGAACAGAATGGTTTCGCCGCCACGCAAGGGATAGGTGCGACGGAACAGGTATTGCACCGTCAGGCCCTGCAGCATCATCGCCGCGCCGGTATCGAAATCGATCGCCGCCGGCAGCCGCACCACCTGCGCGGCTGGCATCACGCGCTCCTCGGCATAGGCCCCCGGCGGGCGCGCCGCATAGGCTACATGGTCGCCGGGCTGCAGGTGCGTCACATCCGCGCCGACCGCCTCGACCACTCCAGCCGCTTCCATGCCCAGCCCCGCCGGCAAGGGTTGCGGATAGGCGCCGTTGCGGTAATACACATCAATGTAATTCAAACCGATGGCGGCATGCCGCACCCGCACCTCGCCCGGCCCGGGCGCGCCAACGTCGACCTCGACATATTCCATGACTTCCGGGCCGCCGACCCGGGAAATTCTGATTGCTTTAGACATGCGCGCCTCGCCTGGTAAATGGATGATCGATGTGGGATGACGTGATTGTAAGCCTGCTCAAACCTTCTTGCGCGACAACAGGTACATCCCGCACAAGACCAGCGCCGTGCCCGCCAGCTGGATCGACGTCACCGGCTCGCCCAGGATCAGCGCCGCCAGGAACAGGTTCGATACCGGCCCGACCATGCCGGCCTGGGAAGCGCTGGCCGCGCCGATCTTTTCCACCGCCAGCATGGTCAGGTAGACCGGCAGCACCGTGCAAAATACGGCATTGACCAGCGACAGGCCATACACCTCGACAGGCTGCACCAGCATGGCGGCCGGCCGCAGCAGGAAAAACTGCACGATACACGCCGCGCTGGAGACGCACATGGCATAGGCCACCAGGCGCAGGGTGCCGACCTTGCGCACCAGCTCCCCCGACAGCAGCAGGTACAGCGCATAGCTCATCGCGCTGGCCAGCACCAGGCTACCGCCCAGGGCGATATTGCCGCCGCCGGCGCGCACATCGTGCAGGAATACCAGCGCCGTGCCGCCATAGGAAACCATCAAGGCCAGCCACTCCAGCCGCGCGACCTTCCTTTTCAGGAAGGCGAAGGAAATCAGCAGGACGAAGGATGGCGACAGGAACAGGATCAAGCGCTCGAGGCCGGCGCTGATGTATTGCAGACCAAGGAAATCGAGAAAGCTCGACAGGTAGTAGCCGATCAGCCCGAGCAGCACGATCTTGCCCCGTTCGACACGCGACAGCGGCGCTGCCGTGCCGGCCTGCCAGAGCGCGATGGCGGCAAAGAATGGCAGGGAAAACAGCATGCGGAAGGCGATCAGGGTAACCGCATCGACGTGGTAACGGTAAATCAGTTTGGCGACGATCGCCTTGGCGGAGAAAAAGACCGCGCCCAGGACCGCGATCGCCAGGCCGGCCAGAAACGCGCGACGCGCCGGCGCTTGAGAGGGAAAACTTGCAGACATGCACGGATTGTAGGCTTTCCGCAGCTTCCTTGCCACGCGCGCTTACTATCTGCCTACTGTCTGCCGGCCATCTGCCTGCCGTCGCCGCCAGTTCGCCCGGTGGGCATGGACCTTGCGCAGGGTCGCTTTGGGACGGTGCCGGTATGGTAAAATCCGCACTCATTTTGGTGTCTGCGGTCGCCCAGGCCGGATCGAAAAACCCCCGTTTTTCCCTTCACAAACAGATACTTGCAAACGCTTACGGGAAAGAGTCGTCATGGCAGGACATAGCAAATGGGCCAACATCAAGCATAAGAAGGCGGCAACCGACGCCAAGCGTGGCAAGATCTGGACCCGGCTGATCAAGGAAATCACGGTGGCCGCGCGCATGGGTGGCGGCGACATCAATGCCAACCCGCGCCTGCGCCTGGCGGTGGACAAGGCGGCCGACGCCAACATGCCCAAGGATAACGTCACTCGCGCCATCCAGCGCGGCACCGGCGGCCTGGAAGGCGTCAACTACGAAGAAATCCGCTATGAAGGCTATGGCATCAACGGCGCCGCCATCATCGTCGATTGCCTGACCGACAACCGCGTGCGCACCGTGGCCGAAGTACGCCACGCCTTTTCCAAGTTCGGCGGCAACATGGGCACGGAAGGCTCGGTAGCTTTCCTGTTCAAGCATTGCGGCCAGTTCTTCTTTGCCCCCGGCACCAATGAAGACGCCCTGATGGAAGCGGCGCTCGAAGCCGGCGCCGAGGACGTCCTGACCGACGACGAAGGCGGCATCGAAGTGCTGTGCCCGCCGCACGATTTTTCCGCAGTCAAGGATGCACTGGAAAAGGCCGGCTTCAAGGCCGAGATGGCCGAAGTCACGATGAAACCGGCCACCGAAACCGGATTCACCGGCGAAGATGCCGAAAAAATGCAGAAACTGCTGGATGCGCTGGAAAACCTGGACGACGTCCAGGACGTCTATAGCAACGCCGTAATCGAGGAATAAGAACATGAAAGTACTGGTAGTTGGTTCCGGCGGCCGCGAACACGCGCTGGCCTGGAAAATCGCACAATCGCCGCGCATCCAGGTGGTCTATGTCGCGCCCGGCAATGGCGGCACCGAACTCGATTCGCGCCTGCAAAACGTGGCGATCACCGATCCGGCGTGGCTGGCGCAATTCGCCATCAAGGAAGGCATCGGCCTCACCCTGGTCGGCCCGGAAACCCCGCTGGCTGCCGGCATCGTCAACATCTTCCGCGACCTCGGCCTGAAAATCTTCGGCCCCACCAAAGAAGCCGCGCAACTGGAAAGCTCCAAGGATTTCGCCAAGTCCTTCATGCAGCGCCACGGCATTCCCACTGCGGAATACCAGACCTTCGCCGACGCTGCTGCCGCGCACGACTATGTCAATCGCAAGGGCGCGCCGATCGTCATCAAGGCCGACGGCCTGGCCGCCGGCAAGGGCGTCGTCGTGGCGATGAGCCTGGACGAGGCGCATGCCGCCATCGATGCCATGCTGTCGGATAACAAGCTTGGCGACGCCGGTGCCCGCGTGGTGATCGAGGAATTCCTCGATGGCGAGGAAGCCAGCTTCATCGTCATGGTCGACGGCCACAACATCCTGCCGATGGCCACCAGCCAGGACCACAAGCGCCTGCTGGATGACGACCAGGGCCCCAATACCGGCGGCATGGGCGCCTATTCGCCGGCGCCGATCGTCACGCCCGCGCTGCACGCGCGGGTCATGCGCGAAATCATTCAGCCGACCGTGCAGGGCATGGCCCGCGACGGCATCCCGTTTTCCGGCTTCCTGTATGCCGGCCTGATGATCGACAAGGATGGCAACCCCAAGACGCTGGAATTCAACTGCCGCATGGGCGACCCGGAAACCCAGCCGATCATGGCGCGCCTGAAGACCGATTACCTCACCGTGCTCGAACACGCCGTCGCCGGCACGCTCGACCAGATCGAACTGGAATGGGACCGCCGCACCGCGCTGGGCGTGGTGATGGCCGCCGCCGGCTACCCGGAAGCGCCGCGCAAGGGCGACGCCATCCACGGCATCCCCGCCGAGACAAGCGATTGCGTGACTTTCCATGCCGGCACCACCAGCGCTGACGGCCACCTGGTGACATCGGGCGGCCGGGTATTGTGCGTGGTCGGCCTGGGCGACAGCGTCAAGATGGCGCAGCGCCAGGCTTACCAGACCGTGGAAAAAATCCAGTTCAGCGGCATGCAATACCGCCACGACATCGGCTGGCGCGCGATCAAGCGCTAGGCATGACAGCAATAAGCATGACAGCGACCAACATGAACACCGCCCCCGTCAAAGCCTGGCTGCTCGAACTGCAGAGCCGTATCGTCGGCGGCCTGGAAGCCATCGACGGCAAGCCCTTCCTCACCGACAGTTGGGAGCGCGCCGAAGGCGGCGGCGGCATTTCGCGCATCATCGAGGAAGGCAATGTCTTCGAGCGCGGCGGCGTCGGCTTTTCCCATGTGATGGGCAAGAACCTGCCGCCGTCCGCAGCCGCCAACCGGCCGGAAATCGCCGGGCGCAATTGGGAAGCCATGGGCGTGTCGCTGGTGCTGCACCCGCGCAACCCGTATGCGCCGACGGTGCACATGAATGTGCGCTTCTTTATCGCCATCGCCGAAGGCCAGGAACCGGTATGGTGGTTCGGCGGCGGCATGGATCTCACGCCCTATTACGGCTTCGAGGAAGATGCCCGCCACTTCCACCAGACCTGCAAGGATGCCCTGACGCCGTTTCGCGGCGACCTGCACCCGCGCTTCAAGCAATGGTGCGACGACTATTTCTTCCTCAAGCACCGCAATGAACCGCGTGGCGTCGGCGGCATTTTTTACGACGATTTCAATGCCCTCGGCTTCGAACAAAGCTTCGCCATGACGCAAAGCGTCGGCGACGCTTTCTTGACGGCGTACGTCCCCATCCTCAGCCGTCGCAAGGACACCCCCTACGGCGAGCGCGAGCGCGATTTCCAGGCGTACCGGCGCGGCCGCTATGTCGAATTCAACCTGGTGTTCGACCGCGGCACCCATTTCGGCCTGCAATCGGGCGGCCGCACCGAATCGATCCTGATGTCGCTGCCGCCCGTTGTGAAGTGGCGCTACAACTGGAGCCCGGCTGCCGGCAGCGCCGAAGCGCAACTGTATTCCAATTTCCTGATCCACCGCGAGTGGGTCTGAAGCACCTGCTGCCTTTAGGCAATAACAAGCAATAAGCGCTTGCCGGCGGTGCCGTCGCCGCCGGCAGTGTTAAACTACGCCTAACAACATCATCTCTACCGGAACCAAGCCCCGCATGGATATCAAAAAACTACAAGCCCTCGTCGTTGACGCCCTCTCAGACGTCAAGGCCCAAGACATCCGTGTCTACGACACCACCAAGCTGACCAGCCTGTTCGACCGCGTGGCGATTGCCTCCGGCACCTCCAACCGGCAAACCAAGGCGCTGGCCGCCTCGGTACGCGACAAGGTCAAGGCAAACGGCGGCACGCTCGTCAGCATGGAAGGCGAGGACACCGGTGAATGGGTGCTGGTCGACCTGGGCGACATGATCGTGCACATCATGCAACCGGCCATCCGCGACTATTACCGCCTGGAAGAAATCTGGGGCGTGACGGAAGTCAAGATGGGCGCCGCCAAGCGCGTCTCGCAACGCACCGCCTCTGAGCCGGACGAAGAGGAAGCGCCCGCCAAGAAGCGCGGCCGCCATCTGACGACCAGCCAGCCCGAGATCGACGTCGCAGAAGCGCCGAAAAAGGCCCCGGCACGCAAGACCGCCACCGGCGCTGCCAAAACGGCAACGAAGACTGCGACGAAGACGGCGACGAAAACAGCAGCGAAAACAGCCAGCAAGACTGCGGCGAAGTCCCCCCGGACCGCCACCAAAACCACTGCGAGCAAAACCGCCGCAACGAAGACCGCCGCGCCGCGCAAGACGGCAGCCAAAACTGCCGGCAAATCTGCAGCCGACAACGTCGTCAAGGTGAAGGTCGCCACCCGCAAGGCACCGCCGAAGAAGTCACCGGCAAAAAAAGCCTGATAAGCGATAAGCGCCAGGCATGCAGTTGATCATCGCCGCGGTCGGCCACAAGATGCCGGTCTGGATCGAAACCGGCTTTGCCGAATATGCCAAGCGCATGCCGCCTGAATGCCGCCTGCTCCTCAAGGAAATCAAGCCGGCCGACCGTGCCGGCGGCAGGACCGCCGAGACTGTCATGGCGCAGGAACGCACCCGCATCGAGGCGGCCATCCCGAAAGGCGCGCGCATCATCGCGCTGGATGAGCGCGGCAAGGACATTACTACTGTACAACTTTCCAAATATCTGACAGAGTGGCAACAAGATGGCCGGGATGTTACATTCGTCGTCGGCGGCGCGGACGGCCTGGATGCGCAATTCAAGGCTGGCGCCGATCTGCTGGTACGCATTTCCAGCCTGACCCTGCCGCATGGCATGGTGCGGGTACTCCTGGCAGAACAGCTTTACCGCGCGTGGTCGATCACGCAAAATCACCCCTATCACCGGGTATAGTCAAACCAACTGGCACGTAAAAAAGACATTTGACCAAGCAGGGCATGAAACAAAGCGACCAGAAAATCTACCTCGCCTCCAAGAGCGCCCGCAGACGCGAGCTACTGCGCCAGATCGGGGTGGAATTCGAATTATTGCTGCTGCGCGACCAGACGCCGCGCGGGCCGGAAGTCAGCGAAGAAGTCCTGCCGGATGAAGCCGCCGATGCCTATGTCGCCCGCGTGACGCTGGAAAAGGCCGAGTGCGCGCACCACACCATGCTCTGGCGCAAATTGCCAATTCGCCCGGTGCTGGCGGCCGACACCACGGTGGTGGTCGATGGCCGCATTCTCGGCAAGCCGGCCGGCTACGCCGAAGCGGCCGAGATGCTGCGCCTGCTCTCGGGGCGTACCCATGAGGTCCTGACCAGCATCGCCGTGCGTCATCACGACGACACCTGGCAAGTCACGCAACGCTCGGCCGTGCGTTTCACCGCCCTGAATGAAACTGCGATCCATGCCTATTGCATGAGCACCGAGCCCTACGACAAGGCCGGCGGCTACGGCATCCAGGGCATGGCGGCAGTTTTCATCGAGGAAATCGCGGGCAGCCATTCCGGCATCATGGGCTTGCCCCTGTTCGAAACGACCCAGTTGCTGCGCCAGGCTGGCGTGCGCATTCTTGGCGTCAATAGCCACTGAGCGGCCACTGAACCTTTCCATGAGCGAAGACCTTCTCGTCAACATCACCCCGCAGGAAACCCGGGTCGCGCTGATCCTGCAAGGCAGCGTGCAGGAATTGCACATCGAGCGCACCCTGTCGCGCGGCATGGCTGGCAATATCTACCTCGGCAAGGTGGTGCGCGTCTTGCCCGGTATGCAATCGGCCTTCATCGACATCGGCCTGGAACGCGCCGCCTTCCTGCACGTGGCCGATATCTGGGAAGCCCGCTCGCGCGAAGGCAGCGGCACCCTCACGCCCATCGAAAAATTGCTATTCGACGGCCAGGCGCTGATGGTGCAGGTGGTCAAGGACCCGATCGGCACCAAGGGCGCGCGCCTGTCCACGCAAATCTCGATCGCCGGGCGCATGCTGGTCTACCTGCCGCAGGATCCGCACATCGGCATCTCCCAGCGCATCGAAAACGAAGCCGGACGCGAGCTGCTCAAGCAACGCGTGCAGCGCCTGCTGCCGCCCGAAGAAAAAGGCGGATTCATCATCCGCACCATGGCCGAGGACGCCTCCGAAGCCGACCTGCAGATGGATGTCGATTACCTGCGCAAGACCTGGTCCAACCTCAGCGCCCGCGCCAAGACGCAGCCGGCGCCGACGCTGCTGTACCAGGACCTGAACCTGGCGCAACGGGTGCTGCGCGACTTCGTCAACGACGACACCTCCAGCATCCAGGTCGATTCGCGCGAAAACTTCCTGATGCTGCAGCAGTTCGCCGGCACCTACACGCCCTCGGTACTGCCGCGCCTGATGCACTATACCGGCGAGCGCCCGGTATTCGAACTGTACGGCGTGGAAGAAGAAATCCAGCGGGCGCTGGGGCGCCGGGTCGACCTGAAATCCGGCGGCTACCTGATCGTCGACCAGACCGAAGCGATGACCACCATCGACGTCAACACCGGCAGCTACGTCACCGGCCGCAACTTCGACGACACCATCTTCAAGACCAACCTGGAAGCGGCGCACGCCATCGCCCGCCAGCTCAGGCTGCGAAACCTCGGCGGCATCATCATCCTCGATTTCATCGACATGGAAAACGCCGAGCACAAGACCGCCGTGCTGGCCGAACTGCACAAGGCGCTGGCGCGCGACCGCACCAAGATTTCCGTCTCGGGTTTCTCCGCCCTGGGCCTGGTGGAAATGACCAGGAAGCGCACCCGCGAATCGCTCGCGCATATCCTGTGCGAACCCTGCCCGGCCTGCGCCGGCAAGGGCCAAGTCAAGACCCCCCGCACCATCTGCTATGAAATCCTGCGCGAACTGCTGCGCGAAGCGCGCCAGTTCAACCCGCGCGAATTCCGCATCCTCGCCTCACAAGTAGTGGTGGACATGTTCCTCGAAGAAGAATCGCAGCACATGGCGATGCTGGGCGACTTCATCGGCAAGCCAATCTCGCTGCAGGTCGAGTCGCAGTTCCACCAGGAACAGTACGACATCATCCTAATGTAAACATTCAACCTTTAATCATACTCGTAAGGTTTCATCTTTACATCAGACATTCGTTCACGCGCCATTTCGTCCAGATCGAGCGGTGGCTTGTCCCACCAGAGTGCGCGTGCTTCACGCTGTTTTTTCTCGGTATCTGGATGTTGCCGCTTGAATTGCTTGATGAATTGCGTAAACTCGGATTCGTAGGGCGTAGAAAATTGAGTGTATTTCATGATGATCAAAAAAGATTCGTGTTCAAGCTTGATTTCAATAGTCGGCAAAGAACAAATCATGCATCCGTAACCTCGACCCTCACCTTACGAGGCTTGTCTACCTGCACTTTCGGCAGTTCCACCCGCAATACACCGTTTTTGTAAATAGCCTTGGCCTGATCGGACAATACGGCTGTCGGCAACGGCACCACCCGACGGAAGTCGCCGTAAGCGCATTGCAGGATGCGATAGCGCCCTTCCGTATCCTCGCGCTCGAAACGTTTCTCGCCGCGCACGACAAGCGCATCGCCCTGCACCTGCACATCCAGTTCGTTTTTGTCCATGCCTGGCACTTCCACCCGGACAATCACCCGCTGGTCATCTTCAAACACATCGCCACCCAGCATGGACCAGCCAATCGACGGCAAGTAAAACGCATCATCGACATCGCTTCTTGTCGGCAGATTGGTATGTTGACCGGGCCGGAATCCGGTGAGTGCGCTGGAAGCTGATTGACGCAAATGTTGCCAGCCCTCAGCAACCGAATCCAGCCACGAAGACAAGCCCTGTTTGATCTCATCGAGTTTCATCATTTATCCAGTTGAACAGAACAAACCTTAGATTTTTATAAAAAAAATATGTTCCGTTTATACCGAATCCGCCTCCGATCTGCCCTACGAAAACTGCAGCTGGTACAGCTTGGCGTAAATGCCGTTCTTTTCCAGCAGCGCCGCATGGGTGCCGGTCTCTGCGATGCGGCCGCCGTCCAGCACCACGATGCGGTCGGCGCGCTCGATGGTCGACAGCCGGTGCGCAATCACCAGCGTGGTGCGGCCGTGCATCAATTCATCCAGCGCCGCCTGCACGGCGCGCTCGGACTCGGTATCCAGCGCCGACGTCGCCTCGTCGAGGATCAGGATCGGCGCATCCTTGTAGATTGCCCGCGCGATCGCCAGGCGCTGACGCTGGCCGCCGGACAGGCGCATGCCGTTGTTGCCAACCGAAGTCTCCAGTCCCTGCGGCAGGTTGGCGATCACATCCTCCAGGTGCGCCGCCCGCACCGCCGCCGCGATGCGGGCACGGTCCGGCTGCACGTCGCCATAGGCAATGTTGGCAGCGACCGTATCGTCAAACAGCACCACGTTCTGGCTGACCATGGCGATCTGCGCGCGCAGGCTCTCCAGGGCGAGTTGTCCGACCGCTTCGCCGTCGAGACGGATTTCGCCGGCAGTCGGCGTATAAAAATCCGGCACCAGGTTCACCAGGGTCGATTTGCCGCCGCCGGAAGTGCCGACAAAGGCCACGGTTTCGCCCGGCTGGATCGATAAATTCACCCCTGTCAACGCCGCGCGCTCCTGTCCCGGATAGGCAAAACCGACATCGATGAAGTCCAGCCGGCCGGCGGCGCGTCCTGGCAGGGCCTTGCCACCGGTGCGCTCCGGCGCCGCGTCGATCAGGCCGAAGACGTTTTCCGCTGCCGCCAGCCCGCGCTGTAGCGGCCCGTTGATTTCGGCCAGGTGTTTCAAAGGCGTCAACAGCATCAGCATGGCCGTGATGAAGGAGGCGAAGCCGCCCACCGTGGCCTGGCCCTCGCCTGCCTGCAGCAGCGCGATCACGATCACCACCGACACCGCGCAAGCCGTCATCACCTGCGTGACAGGCACGGTGGCCGCGAAGGTGCTGGCCATGCGCATGGCAAAGCCGCGCAGCTTGTCGGCGCGCCGCTCGAAGCGCGTCTTTTCATAGTGCTGGCCGCCGAAGATCTTGATCACCTGGACCGCGCGGGTGGTTTCCTCGATCACCTGGGTCAGCTCGGCATTGATTTCCAGGAAGGTCGTGGTCAGCCGGCGATAGCGCTTGCCGGTCAGGCGCACCACGCCGGCAATCAGCGGGATCAGTACCAGGGTCACCAGGGTCAGGCGCCAGTTCAGCCAGAACAGGTAGCTCAGCAAGCCAACCACGGTCAGGCTGTCGCGGATCATCGCCGTCAAGACATTCTTGAGCATATCGACGATCTGCTGCACCTCGAACATCATCGAATTGATCACTTGTCCGACCGAACTCCTGGCGTAATAGCCGAGCGGCACATCCAGCAACCGTCCGAACATCGCCTCGCGCAGGCGATTCTGCAGCCGGGTCGAAACCCACGAGATCATGTAGGTCGTGAGGAAGGTAGACACCCCGCGCAACAGGAAAATGCCGACCACGAAGGCCGGCACCGCCCAGAGCGAAAAACTCGGCTTGCCGGAGAACCCTTTGTCGAGCAGGAGCTTCATCATCGCCGCCAGCGCCGGCTCGGTAGTCGCGGTCAGGGCCATGCCCAGCAAGGCCAGCGCCAGGCGTCCCTTGTAGGGCGCCAGCATGCCGACCAGGCGTTTCAAATGCTCAGGAAATGTCATTGCCCTCTATGTCCGTTATTCGTCCGTTATGCGACTGTTATGCGTCCGTTATTCACGCCAGTGCGCGGCGATCCAGGGCGCCCGGCGCACAAATCGCAAAGCCCGGTTGCGCCTGCCGTCGAGCGCATCCGGCGGATTGACCTCGCCATGAAAGATCACGATGCGCGTACCGGCAGGGATTTTCGGATCAAGAAAGTAATTCAATGGCCAGCGCGGAATGCAGTGATATTTATAGCTGCAGCACCAGTCGCTTGGCCAATAAGCAAGTTTGCCCTGCTTGTGCAAGACATCCGACAGGTAGGCCTGCTCATTGCGGAAGGTCTTGCGCGCCTCTGCCTGCGTGGCGCGGAATTGCGCCAATACGTCAGCATGGGCGCCCAGCTTGAAGCGATACACGGATGAATTGCCGGTGACGCGCCAGGGCCGCTTCCAGTCATGGATGATGAGGAATTCGCCGGGCTGTTCAAAAAAACAATCGATGCTGTCGGTGATTACCACGTCCAGGTCGAGAAACAGCGCCGTTCCCTGCAAGCCATGCAAGTCAGCCTCAAATGTTGTCAGTTTCTTCCAGCCGCGCTCGGGCAAGCCTTCGGGCAGCCTCAGATCGGGAATCGGCAGGCACTCCACCTCCGAGCGTATGCCCTCATTGCGGTCGGTCAGGCAGACAAACCGGAACGTCCCCTGCAAATGGCGGCGCACCATGGCGTACAAGCGATTGACATATTCCGGACCGTACTTGACGCCCCATTTCATACATAGGATCACGCGATCATCAGTCGTCGCCACGGTGCTGGGTGTTGTCAAAAATTACTCCGCCTGGTAGGGATAAATGGAAACGGTATCGAATCGGCGATTATCCCCCGGCTGCGACTACTTGTGCAATGCCTCCCTCGCGCCCTTGCCGGCGGGCTGAGGGGACGGAATTTTCCCCATGATAAAATCCGGCCTTCGCCGCACAGTCACGTTCTGCAAGCCGGAACACTGGAAATAACGATATGACATCCCCACCAGGTAGCGCTGACGTCACCGTCATCGTTGTCACTTACAACAGTGCCCACTGCATCGACGGCCTGGCGCCGACGCTGGCAGCGCTGCCGCATGTGACGATCGTCGACAATGCCAGCAACGATGGCACAGTGGAAGCGGTGGCGCGCGCCATGCCGAACGCCCTGATCTTGCGCAATCAGGAAAACCGTGGCTTTGGCGCGGCAAACAACCTGGCCCTGCGCCAGGTAAAAACCCCTTATGCGCTGCTGCTCAATCCGGACTGCCTGCCGACGCCGGATTTGCTGGCGCGCCTGCTGGAAGTGGCGCGGGCCTATCCGGACGCGGCCATGATTGCGCCGCATCTGATCCGCCGCAACGGCGAAGTCGAGGTCAGCTACCGCTGGCCGGGCACCCACTGGCGCTCCCGCGGGCCCGCCGCCGAAGGCATTTGCTGCGTCGGCTTCGTCTGCGGCGCAGTCATGCTGATCAATATCGCGGCAATGCAGGAAATCGGCTTCTTCGACGAAGATTTTTTCCTGTACTACGAAGATGAAGATTTATGCCAACGCATTTTCACCAGGCGCAAAGCAATCATTGTGGCGCCTCATGTCACGGTGACCCACCTGTCACGCGGCTCGGTGCGCGGCAACAGCCCGCTGCGCGCAGAATTCTACCGCGGCTATCACCATGCCCAGTCCAAGCTGATTTTCACGGAAAAGCACCTGGGCGCAGCACATGCCGCACGCCTGCGCCGAAAAACCCTGGCGCTGGCAGTCGCTGCGCTGCTGCCGCGACTGCTGGTGCCGGCGCCGCGCTACGTGGCGCGCCTGCTTGGCCGCATCCGCGGCCTGTGCGCAGCCACCATCCCGTATAGCGCGCAGGCGAACCACACACAAACCACATGAACCAGCCATTGCCAGGACAACCTGAAAAAAACGCCGCGTCGCCGAAACTGACGATCGGCATTCTCACGCTCAACGAAGAGAAGCGCATCGCCAATTGCATCGCCAGCGCGAAATTCGCCGACCAGATTATCGTCGTCGACAGCGGCAGCAAGGACCGAACCTGTGAAATTGCCGCTGCGCTTGGCGCCGAAGTCCATGCCTATCCACAGTGGCAAGGCTTTGCCGTGCAGCGCAACCGCGTCCTGCAACATGCCAAGGGCGACTACATTTTCTTTCTCGACGCCGACGAGGAAATACCGCCGGCGCTGCAACAGGAAATCGCCGCCGTGGTCGCCGCCGGCAAGGACGAAATCTGGGAAGTGCAATGGAACCAGGTAGCGTTCGGCCGGCCGCTGACGCTGATGAAAAGTACCGGCGGCATCCAGCGCATGTTCCGCACCGGGTCGATTCGCGAATTCACCGGCCTGGTCCACGAGCACGCCGACATGCATGGCGACAGCCGAGCGGTACATCTATTCCGCGCCCGCTTGCTGCATTATTCGCGCGAATCGATCTACAGCAGCCTCAACAAGCTGGCGCAATATGTCCAGCTCGGCGCGGCCAAACGCGCGCAGGCGGGCAAAAAAGGCGGCGTGCTGCGTGGCATGGCCTCGGCACTTGCCATCTTCCTGAAGCTCTATGTTTTCCGGCGCGGCTTCCTGTGCGGCGCAGCAGGCTTCCTGTTTTGTTTCTTTATCGCGCTTGAGTGTTTCTTCCGCCACACCGCAATCAAATACGATGCCGGCAGGCTGGAACAAGCTGCCATGCGTGGATGAGCGTGCCAACCATGCACCCGCTAGCAAAAACACTGCCGGTCCTGGCAACGCTGGTTTTCCTGACATTCCCCGTCGCCATGGGCGTCGCCAATGCCCTGACGCTGCTGTTGCTGCTTGCCTGGATCTTCAGTGGCAATCACCGCGCGCACTGGCACGCCATCCGCGCCAATCCGGTGATCATGATGGCATTGCTTTTATATGGCGTGATACTGCTGGGCGCGAGCTATTCCGCGGCGCCCGCAGCGGATATCACCCTGCATCTCACCAAGTACGCCAAGCTGCTCTTCGTTGCCGTACTTTTTTCCATCCTCGGCGACCGCACCTGGCAGCGCCGCTGCATGGTCGCCTTCACGGCAGCCATGCTGTTCATTCTGGCGTCGACCTGGATGAACCTCTGGTTTGTCCTGCCCTGGTCGAAAACCCAGACACCCGGATGGGGGCTTTCCCATCACGTCTTTGGTGACTACATCACGCAAAACGTAATGATGGCCTTCTTCGTGCTGTGGTCGCTGGTGTCTGCCAAGGCCCAGAAAACCGTCGCAAGACGCGCGGCCTGGCTGGCGATTGCCCTGTTGGCCGCCGTGAGCATCACGCACCTGTCCGACGGCCGGTCCGGCTATCTTCTGCTGGCGACGACATTGCTGATCTTTGTGCTTGCCACCCTGCGCGGCAAGGCGCTCTGGGCCATGCTCATCGCCAGCGTTCTCGGCCTGGGCGTGACCCTGATGAGTTCCCAGTCGCTGATGCAACGCTTTGAACGGGCGGCAGTGGAAGCCCGGCAAAGCGAAACAGACAATCAGTCATCCATCGGGCACCGCCTGTACAACTACCGGAAAACCCCCGAACTGATCATGGAAAAGCCTCTACTGGGATGGGGCACAGGAGCCTACCACACGCAAATCTGCCGGATCGTCGAAAAGCCCGAATGGTGTCCGGTATTTAACTGGCACCCGCATAACCAGTACCTGTTTTTAGGCGCCGATCATGGCATGCTGGGCATTCTTGCCTATCTGGCCCTGATGGCCTCCATGGTATGGCTGGCGTTGCGCGACCAGGACATCAGTTCACGCACGCTGCTACTGGGATTGGCAGGCCTGCTGGCAGTGAATAGCCTGGTCAATTCGCCGCTCTGGAGTTCACGCGAAAGCCATTTTTTCATGTTCATGATGGCACTGCTGGCCGCCCGCAGCGGCCTTGCTCTGCAAGCGGAAGCAAAATCGCCCCCTGCCTAATACTCAAACCAGACGTTCTCGTCCTTCAGCCATGCGCCCAGCTGGCTGCGCAAGGCATCGTCGCCGCGCACGCGCCAGCTGTCCGATAACTGCCACTCGCCCAGCGCGCCGTCCTTCGTGTACTGCACGATGATGCGGCAGGCGTCTTCGGCTTGCTGGTAGGGCGCCAGCAGTTCGCGCAACTTTTGCGCATCGGCCTGACCATTCATCGACAGCCGCAGGGCCTTGCCGAAGGCGGCGCGGGCGGCGGAGATATCCATGACGCGCTCGGCGGTGATGCGCAGGCCGCCGGAGAAGCGGTCTTCCGACACCTTGCCCTGCACCGCGAGGAATTCGTCCTCCTTGAACCAGCCCCGGTGCTGGTCGTACAGCTCGTTATACACCGTCACATCCACCGTGGCGCTACTATCGTCAAGGGTGACGATCACCATCTTGCCGCGCTGGGTCATCTGCGTGCGTACCGTCGTAATGACGCCGGCGATGAGGCGCGGATCGCGCGAGGGCGCAAGGTCGGCCAGCTTGGTGCGCACGAACTTGCGCGCCTCGGGCGCGTAGGCATTGAACAGGTGGCCTGACAGGTAAAAGCCGAGCGCGGCCTTTTCTTCAGTCAGGCGCTGCTTCTCGCTCCAGGCCGGCACCTTGATGTAGTCCGGCGGCGCCGCCATGTCGCTGTCGTCGCCGAACAGGCTGACCTGGTTGGCGGCCGCCTGGGCCTGCTCAGCGCCTTCCAGCGCCAGCGATACCGAAGCCAGCAGGATGGCGCGGTCGACCTTGAAGCAATCGAAGGCGCCGGCGCGAATCAGCGACTCGATGGTGCGGCGGTTGATCTGCTGCTTGTCCACCCGTTTGGTGAAATCGAACAGGTCGGTAAACGGCCCCGCCGCACGGGCAGCGACGATCGCCTCGATGGCGCCCTGGCCCGAGCCCTTGACCGCACCCAGGCCATAGCGGATCTGCATGGCCTTCTTGCCCGGCGCGCCCACCGGCATGAAACGATAATCCGAGAGATTGATATCCGGCGGCAGCAATGTCAGGCCGCAAATATCGACCGCATCCTCGACCAGGATCTTGACCTTGTCGGTATCGTCCATCGCCAGCGACATGTTGGCCGCCATGAACGCGGCCGGGTGGTGCGCCTTCAGGTAAGCCGTGTGATACGACAGCAACGCGTAGGCGGCGGCGTGCGACTTGTTGAAGCCGTAGCCGGCGAACTTTTCCATCAAGTCGAAGATCTCGTCGGCTTTTTCCTGCGTCAAGCCGTTCTTGGCGGCGCCGGCACGGAATATCTCGCGGTGCTCGGCCATCTCTTCGGCCTTCTTCTTGCCCATCGCGCGGCGCAGCAAATCGGCGCCGCCGAGCGAATAGCCGCCGATCACCTGCGCCATCTGCATCACCTGCTCCTGGTACACCATGATGCCGTAGGTCTCGGACAGGATGCCCTCGGTACGCGGATCGGGATAGTCGAAGCGCTCGCCATGCTTGCGGCGGCAGAAATCCGGAATCAGGTCCATCGGGCCCGGACGGTACAGGGCCACGAGCGCAATGATGTCCTCGAAGCGGTCTGGCCGCGCATCCTTCAGCATGCCTTGCATGCCGCGGCTTTCAAGCTGGAACACGGCAACGGTCTTCGCCTTGGTCAGCAACTCATATGATGGCCGGTCATTCAGCGGCAGCCGCTCCAGCGCGAAATCGGCCATGGCCGGATCGAGCATCTTGATGTAGCGTACCGCGCGGTCCAGGATCGTCAGCGTGGTCAGGCCCAGGAAGTCGAACTTGACCAGGCCGACTGCCTCGACGTCATCCTTGTCGTACTGCGACACCACGCCGGCGTCGCCGCCCTGGGAGTAGAGCGGGCAGAAATCGGTGAGTTTGCCCGGCGCGATCAGCACGCCGCCGGCATGCATGCCGATATTGCGGGCGATGCCCTCGACCTGCTGGGCGAGATCGAGCAGTTGCTTGACCTCTTCCTCGTTTTGCATGCGCTCCTTCAGGAGCGGCTCTTCTTCAATCGCGTCGGCGATGGTCACCTGCTTGCCCGGCTTGAACGGGATCAGCTTGGAGATGCCGTCGCAAAACATGTAGCTCATGTCGAGCACGCGGCCCACGTCGCGCACCGCGCCCTTGGCCGCCATGGTGCCGAAGGTGGCAATCTGCGACACGGCATCGCGGCCGTAGCGGTCCTTGACGTACTGGATCACGCGGTCGCGGTTTTCCTGGCAAAAGTCGATATCGAAGTCGGGCATCGAGACGCGTTCCGGATTCAGGAAGCGCTCGAACAGCAAGTTGTACTGGAGCGGGTCGAGGTCGGTGATCTTGAGCGCATACGCCACCAGCGAGCCGGCGCCGGAGCCGCGGCCCGGCCCCACCGGCACGCCATTGTTCTTGCCCCACTGGATGAAGTCGGCCACGATCAGAAAGTAGCCGGGAAAGCCCATCTTGATGATGGTATCGGTCTCGAATTTCAGGCGGTCTTCATAGCGTTGCCGCACTGCCTCGCGCCTGGCCTCATCCGGAAACAGTTGCAGCAGGCGCTGCTCCAGGCCGGTGCGCGCCTCATGCGCCAGGAAATCGTCGAGCGACATGCCGTCCGGAGTCGGAAACAGCGGCAGCTTGGGCTTGCCCAGCTCCAGGTTGAGGTTGCAGCGCCGGGCGATTTCCAGCGTATTCTGCAAGGCGGCCGGCATGTCGGCAAACAGCGCCGCCATTTCTTCCTGCGTCTTGAAATACTGCTGCTCGCTGAAGCGCTTGACGCGGCGCGTATTGGCGAGGATCTCCCCCTCGGCGATACAGGTGCGCGCCTCGTGGGCGGTAAATTCTTCCGGGCTCAGGAATTGCACCGGGTGCGTCGCCACCACCGGCAAGCCAAGTCGGGCCGCCAGCGCCACCGCTTGGCGCAGGGCCGGCTCGGCGTTGGCATGGCCGGGCCGCTGCACTTCGATGTAAAAATGGCCAGGGAAGATCGTCGCCCAGCGTTGCGCGCATCTTTCCGCAGCGGCCAGCTTGCCATTCTCGATCGCAATGGCGATATCGCCGTATTGGGCACCCGACAGGGCGATCAGTCCGCCCGGCGGCAATTTCTCCAGCCATTCGGCGCGAATTTCGGCGCGGCCGCGATGCAGATTGGTCAACCAGGCCTGGCTCAGCAGTTCGCACAACTGCAGGTAGCCGTCGCGGTTCTTGACCAGCAAGAGCAGGCGCGAAGGCTTCTCGCGGTCGTCGTCGTTGGTAATCCAGACGTCGCAACCGACGATCGGCTTGACGCCCTTGCCGCGCGTAGCCTTGTAGAACTTGACCATGCCAAACAGGTTGGCCAGGTCGGTGATGGCCAGCGCCGGCTGCTGGTCTTTCGCTGCCGCCTTGACAACATCATCGATGCGCACCAGGCCATCGGCGATCGAATATTCGGAGTGGAGGCGGAGATGGATAAATTGCGGGGAAGTCATCCGGCTATTTTACCTGCTCGTACCTGAATTTCATGGGTGCAATTTCATATAGCGCATGGCGCATGGTGACGTGCCGGATCGACTCGCGGCAGAAATGCGTTGAATCTCGAAATTCATCCCAGCAAGGCTTATAATGGCGCCAAATCAAAGACTTAGAGAATTTACATGCAGTCAGCCACCACCCCCATCGTCAACATCGCCGCCTACAAGTTCATCAGCTTCGACGACACCCAAGAAAAGCGCGCCGAGTTCCAGGCCATCTGCAAGGAACTCGACCTGAAAGGCACCATCCTGCTCACGCCGGAGGGCATCAACCTGTTCCTCGCCGGCGTGCGCGCCTCGGTCGACCGCTTCCTCGCCTGGCTGCGCAGCGATGCGCGCTTTACCGATATCGAAGTCAAGGAAAGCTATTCCGACGACCAGCCTTTCAAGCGCATGCTGGTCAAATTGAAGCGCGAAATCATCACCATGAAGATGCCGCTGATCCAGCCGGAAAAAGGCCGCGCACCGGCAGTCGACGCCAAGACGCTCAAGCGCTGGCTGGACGCTGGCGTTGACGACGCCGGCAAGCCGGTGGTCATGATGGACACCCGCAACGCCTTCGAAGTCGATGTCGGCACCTTCGACAATACGCTCGACTACCGCATCAAGAAATTCAGCGAATTCCCGGAAGTGGTGGCAAAGCACAAGGATGAACTGGCCGACAAGACCGTGGTTACTTTCTGCACCGGCGGCATCCGCTGCGAAAAGGCGGCGATCCACATGCAGAATATCGGCTATGAAAGCGTGTACCAGCTGGAAGGCGGCATCCTGAAATATTTCGAGGAAGTCGGCGGCGTTCATTACACGGGATCCTGCTTCGTGTTCGATTACCGCACGGCACTCAACCCCGAGCTGGAACCGTCAGGGGAAATCCGCTGCCGCAATTGCGATGCGGTGGTCAAGCCGAGCGAGCAGGCATCGCCGTTATTCATCTATGGGAAGTTCTGCCCGCGTTGCGCGGAGGGGTAACCGTACGGAGGATCGGGTTCTTCCAATGCCGCCTTCAACGCAGCGGCTGCGCCGAAAGATGCGGGCCTGATTTCTCCCTCCAGCCGCTCACATGGCCACAATCCATTGGCGCATCACCGCCACCGATTGCGTCAATCCCTGTGCCAGCAAAGTGTCCAGGTATTCGTCTGCCGTCTTGGGTGGCGACTTCAATGACCGTCGATGGCTGGCCGCCGCCTCCAGCACGCCAGCCGGGTGCAGATCGAGAAGATCAACGATGAAGTCATCCGGGTGCTGGGCGACCAGGTTATAAGGCTTGAGCGCCTTGGGCGGAAAGTCCTTGAGGTTGAATGTGACGATCAGGCTGGCCCCGGAATGAATGGCGGCCGCCACCACATGCCGGTCGTCCGGATCAGGCAGATTGACCGACGAAATCATATACTCGAAGCCGGTAACAACGCAGTCGCGTACAGCATGGTTCATCCGAGCGCGCGTCTGCTCCAAACGATCAAGGCTGAGATCGGGACGGTTCGCGTGAACATTGCGTATCCACTCGTCGTGGATCATGTTGCTCCAGCGCGCCCGAAATAGATCAGAGAGCGCCAAATGCATCAGCAGATCACGCAGTGGGGCTGGATAGAGAACGCAGGCATCGTAGACGACGGTGAAATGTGAACCCATCCAATCAATACCCCATACCGAGTTCTTGCGCCTCTGCCGCCAATTCATCCAGTGCTTTGCGGCGCTTGGCATCAATCCGCGTCTTGTAGGCGATCACATCCTGGTAGCGCACTCGGCGATGGGTGCCGATTTTGCGGAACTGCATCTCACCTTTTTCCAGCAACTGGACAAGAAAGGGACGAGAGACGTTCAGCACGTCAGCAGCTTCCTGCGTGGTTAATTCTGCATGGATGGGGATGATCGACACGGCATTGCCTTGACCGATTTCAGTGAGCACCTCAAGTAGCAAGCGCAAAGCCGAGGTCGGCATATTCACTGCACGCACGGCTCCCTTGTCATCGTGAAAGTCGATTTGCTGAGTCTCAGAGCGGGTCAGCAAGACGGTTGACAACGCTCGACCCGACTCGCGGGCAAGCGCGATGTCCTCTTCCGAAGGCAGGGTTTTGGTGACTGCGGGAGCATTCATAGATATCTCCTCATGAGGATAAAATTCAGACTAACATCATTATAAACGAAATATTCGAAAACGAAATAACCGAAACAGCATGACTCATTCTCAACCCCGAACTGGAACCGTCCGGGGAAATCCGTTGCCGCAATTGTGATGCGGTGGTCAAGCCGAGCGCGCAGGCATCGCCGTTATTCATCTATGGGAAGTTCTGCCCGCGTTGCGCAACCGCATAGCTCGCGCCATGCAGGTGAAGCAAAACAGTCGCAAAAAATAATAAGATCCGACTTTCGCAATATATAATGTTTATTATATATATACGGAGGCATCATGCTGACTTTCAAATTGACAACGGTAGGCGCATCCGAAGGCTTCATCGTGAATAAAGAAGCCAAGGCAAAACTGGGGGTGCAAAAAGGCGATGCGCTGTATTTGACCGAGGCACCGGGCGGCGGATATCGCCTCACTCCCTACAACCCGGATTTTGCACGGCAAATGGCCTTGGCCGAACAAATCATGCACGACGATCGCGAAATCCTTCGTGTGCTGGCCAAATGAACTGGCGCTGGGTCAGGGAGGACGTTGTACTGGCAGTGCATGATGTCCAGTTGGCCCAGCACGGCGGCCTGGATGGCGTGCGCGACATGAATGCCATCCAGGCCGCCCTCGCGCGTCCGCAGCAACTGGATACCTACGGCGATCCTGCGCCAGATGTATTCGATCTCGCAGCCGCCTATGCCTACGGCCTCGCAAAAAATCATGGCTTTGCCGATGGCAACAAACGTACAGCATGGATCGTTGCGCGGCTTTTCCTGCTCGACAATGATATAAAAATCCAGTTCAGCCAGCCAGATGCCATTCAAGCCATGCTGGGTGTGGCAGGCGGAACAATGGAGGAAGCGGTGTTTGCCCAATGGCTTCGGACACGCCAGTTCACTTGATGTCCTTGGCGCGGCCCGGACTTGCTAAAAATGCCAACGTTATGAACGCACCAGGATGGCGCCTGCATGCCAGTCTTCATTTAAAATGTGAGCTATCATAAAATTAATACTCTTGTCGTTGCGCCAATCAATGGAAAAATGGAATGGAAGTCAAAAGCTTTAAGACAGCAAATGAACTTTCGATCTATCAACATGATCGCGAAGTAAAAGAAGCATTACATGTGCAATCGATGACTGGCGCCGAGCGTTTCCAGTGGCTTGCCGATAATTGGGGACGCCTTCAAGACGGAGCAAATACGCTGTTCACGGATGCACCCGAGAGGCAAGCGACGGCCCGATGCTTTGCTTCCATGGAAGAGAAAAACCGTTTCGACCGGGAGCGCGAAGTACAATTCGCCCTGCAACACAAGTTGCGGACAATCCATCCATGAGCGCAAACAGACAACCCAATCAGTCAGATCTGCTCATGCTTGCCGAAGCGCTTGCCAATTGCGGCGTCGAGTATGTGGTGATCGGTGGCGCCGCCATGGCTCTGCATGGGTTCCCGCGCATGACGAAGGACATAGATTTGCTTCTTCCGATCAACGCTGAAAACAACAAACGGCTGCTACGAGCATTGGAATCCCTCCCCAATGGAAAGGAAGCCCTGGCCGCGTTGCGCCCAGAATGGATGGACAAAGGCTTTTCGACGGCATTGGAAGCTGAAATCTATGTTGATTTGCTTTACGTCGCCGCCGAAAACTCGTTTGAGGATTTGCGCAAGCATATCCAGACCGTGATGGTGAATGGCGTTCCCATCATTACACTGGATGTCGATGGCATGCTCCTGTCCAAGAATACGACGCGGGAAGAAGATATCCCTGATCGGCTGAAGCTTGGGCGACTAAAGAATGCACAACACGATTTCGAAGTGCAAGCGCGAATCGACGATTTGCCAAAACTTGAGCACACTGCTGGAGTGTCATCTACATTTTGGAGAAATGCGGACGCCGCGATTAAGCAAGCCGGGGGCGCCCCCAACAAGGTGACATGGAAGCAAGTCGAAGAAATCACGATCATGGAATGCATTGGTGAGGCGCTTTGTGCTTACAGTCCGGGAGCGGCCTCGATAAAAAAACGTGAAGCGATACATGCGCTCATCGAAAAACTTGCCCCTACGCTGCAAGCGAAGTATGAGCAATCACGTTCTGATTCGGCAAACAAAGGTTATGTTCCAAATTGACCGGCATCCTTGCCTTACCCGACTGGACGATTAACCGCAGCCCGATAAATAAAGCGGCTTAGGGCTGGCTTGGTGGGCATCCCTTGCTCCCCAATTGGAATGCATCTATTGCAACATTGCATTAAAGTATTTGTATATACGACCGTTGGTGATGTATAGTTCGACGTCCACCAATTTTTGCCTAAAATGTTTCTTATTCGCAATAGTGTGATTGTTTTCCGCTGAATCTTCTCAAGCATCGTAGAACTACGCGTTGCAATATGTCCAAAGAATAAATATATTTGTATATACAAAGTGAACCAATGAGACCGATCATTATCTCATCAAGAATAGATGGCAAACTAGACGCCAAGCACACAGTAACCCCCGACGAAGTTGACCAATGCTTTGATAACAAATGCGGCGTCAACCTTATTGATGATAGGGAAAACAATCGAACAGACCCGCCTACCTTGTGGTTTATTGCCGAAACCAATAGAGGACGGTTACTCAAAATTATTTATGTTTATCGCGACGGAAACATTTATTTGAAGTCGGCTTATGAGCCAGGCCAAGTAGAAATAGATATATACGAGCGCGAAGGTAAATGAAGGCTATTTAACTGGAGAGAGTAATGAAAAATACGGCAAAAATCGAAGGCACAGCAGAGGCTTGGGAGTCTGGCGAGCTTGGCCGAGATCCCGCACATGCCAAGCGCGCACCCAAAGAGATTGAGCAGCAAGTTGATGATGCCCTTTGTCTGCAAGCAATTTCAATTCGGTTGAATAAAGAGTTGATTGAAGACTTTAAATTTATAGCTAAGCACCATGGCATTGGCTACCAACCACTGATGCGTGATGCACTGAAGCGCTTTGCTGACGCCGAATATAAGCGGATCGCCATTCAGCTGGCCAACGAGAAGGCCGCCGAAGAAAAAGAGCGCGAAGCTAGTAGGCAAGAACATAAATTGGCAGCATAGGCCTCCCCATGAGTACATAAAACCCGCTCCGGCGGGTTTTGCCACGCCAATCCAACGCTCATTCGCCGGCAGACAAGCTCACCTCGGCGCCCGCCGTCATGATGCCAGCGCCACCCTGCCCCGCTTCCACAGCATCCGCACGCGCCGGCGCCCCGGCCGCCTGCGCCACGGCAGCGGCGCGCAATGCGGCCAGGCGATCCTGCTCCTGATACTGGCCATCCATATGCATCCAGGTGGCGATGCCCATCATGATCCCGGCAAAGATCGACCACGGCCCGGGCGCCGCGAACAGCACCATCAGATTATTCACTGCGGCGCCACCCCACACTGCCGAGCCCGCCTTCATCGCCGTGCGCTTTTCCTCTTCCGGCAGGGTCTCGGCAAACTTGATCAGGCCGATTTTCAGGCCAGTCATGGCTACCAGGCCGAGCGGCGAAGACAGCAGAGGATTCATCTCGATGGCGCCGCCAGCAGTCAGCGCCACGCCTGTCGTCAGACCATCAGCCAGCGCCGCCGTGATGGCATTGTCCGCGCCATCCATATCCTCCGCGGTGCGGCTGCGCGTCACGCCGTCCACGCCTACCGTTGTGCTCATTGCGTCAAACGCAACGGTGCCGGCACCAGGTTGATCAGGCCAGGGAGCCACCGCCTGGCCGTAGCCGTTCAGGGAGCACGTCCACAAGCACAGTGCAGCCATCTTCACCAACCAGAAACTGCTGCGCGTCCGCGATGAATTTGCCATTTCCCCCCCCATGTGCCGCTGGTGAACCAGGAACCGACAGACAAGGCATGCAAGCCAGTCTTGTCATGTCCTTAGGGTAAGGATTGCGGCGAGGAGGGAGGTTGATCGCGCCTAAGTGATTTCCCGTTGGGATCGATGCAGATCAAACGATGTTGACGACATTGTTAAAATAATAAAACACCTGAAAAAATCAGTAGATTTTTGTGGTTTTTTCTGAACACCATGGCAACTAATCATGTATTATTAAAATAATGCAATATTTATGTACTACAATTTCCTAAGCTGTATTTTTTGCATCCGCCGTTAATAAGAAAGGGTTTTCCCATGAAAAAACTGTTCGTAGCTCTCACCCTGTTGAGCGCATTCTCCGGCCAAGTCCTGGCTCAAGCTGCTGCCGCTTCTGCTGCTGGCGCTCCGGCTGCACCTGCGGCTGCTACTGCAGCAGCTGCACCTGCTGCTGGCGCTGCTACTGCGGCAGCTGCTCCTGCTGCTGCAGGCGCTGCTGCCGCTGGCGCCGCTGCTGGCGCTGGCGCTATCGCCGGTGTCTCGCTCGGCGCAATTGCGGCAGGTGTCGCTGCCGCTGGCGTGCTGGCTGCTGTCGCCAGCAACGAAGGCACCACCAGCCACTCCACTACCACACACCACTAATCCAGTGACGTGACAGGATACAGTCGGCAAAGCGCCGGCGTAGATTGATGCGAAGCGACCTTTAGGGGTCGCTTTTTTCATGCGCCCCTTCGCAACTTGGCATTTAACAATTCTTAACACCATTACCTCAAACAAGCACTCTTGCAAAGTTATAGTGCGGTAACATCCCGGGATTATATTTACTTAATTAACCAGACATATTTGCAAAAAGTAAATATAAATTCCTATGGAAAATGTCGTCGTCGGCTAAAATTAACTAATACCAACGCAATTCCCTGCGACATCGCGGCTGAATGCGAAAATGTATTGTTAAATTCAAATACAGCGCACAGAACAAAAAACAAGTAATAACCGATAAAGATGTGAGCTTCATGAAGTTTTTGCGCTGTTATTTTCCTACTCGGCATTTGTCAATTTCCTGGTTGTACAGCTGCGCAATTTCCATTATTCCAACGAAAACCCCCGAAAAAATCTTTCTAGCCGATGCTGTAAGTGCGTCGCCATGCACGACGAATGCGCTTGCCAAAGTTCAGAATTACCAAATCTTCCGTAAAAAATGACTAATCCCCTCATCCGAAAAGCCGTATTTCCAATTGCAGGACTCGGCACCCGTTTTCTACCTGCCACCAAGGCCTCGCCCAAAGAAATGCTGCCCGTGGTCGACAAACCGCTGATCCAGTATGCAGTGGAAGAAGCCTACGCCGCCGGCATCCGCCAGATGATTTTTGTGACGGGCCGCACCAAACGCAGCGTGGAAGATCATTTCGATACGGCCTACGAATTGGAAAATGAGTTGGAGGCGGCGGGCAAGCAAGAATTATTGACGCTGGCGCGCTCGATTGCGCCGGACGACATGAGCTGCGTATACGTACGCCAGCCCCGCGCATTCGGCCTGGGGCACGCGGTACTGTGCGCCAAGGAATTGGTCGGCGCAGAGCCATTCGCTGTATTGCTGGCCGATGACCTGATGGTGGGAGAGCCACCCGTGATGGCGCAAATGGTGCAGCAGTTTTCCGAATGGCGCGCCAGCGTGCTGGCCGTGCAAGATGTGCCGCGCGAGCACACCCGCCGCTACGGCATTGTGTCTGGTCAGCCGGTGACCGAGAACCTGCTAGATGTATCAGGCATCGTAGAGAAGCCTGCTCCCGAGGTGGCCCCGACTACACTGGCAGTGGCAGGCAGATACATTCTTACGCACGGCATCTTCACTGAACTGGAAAACCTGCCACGCGGCGTTGGCGGTGAAATTCAATTAACCGATGGCATTGCGCAGTTGCTGCGGCGCGAAAAAGTATTTGCTTACCGCTACCAAGGCACGCGTTATGACTGCGGCAGCAAACTTGGCTTTTTGCAAGCGACGGTAGATCTGGGTGAGCACCACAAGGAAATCGGCAAGGAATTCGCGACGTGGTTACAAGAGAGAACGTGAGCGGTCGGCATAAGTCAATTCATGCGAAACTGCAATAAACAATAATGATTTATGGACACGGAAAAAAATGTTGCGTGGCAATCCGTTGCCAAGTTGGCCGAATATTATGCCAAGGCTTTTGATCTACGCAGCGCGTTCAACAAGACGCCCCAGCGCTTTGAAGAGCTAAGCATATCAGCCCCCCATGTGCGGGCCGATTTGTCAAAAAATCTTTGGGATAGGGAGGTGCTAGCGAAGCTCTTGAACCTTGCCGAGCACGCTGGCCTGAATGAGCGCCGCACCGCGCTGCTGGCGGGCGACATTGTCAATCCGACTGAAAAGCGTCCGGCACTCCATGCCTGGTTGCGCACCCGTTTCAGCGGCATTGCAACGAACACTGCGCAGGAATCCGATGAACGATTGCAGGGTCTGCAAGACATGCTTGTCTTGGCAGAGTCCATACGCGCCAACCCGGCCATTGAAAATATTGTTCACATCGGCATTGGAGGCTCTGGTCTGGGCCCCGAAATGGCAGTGCAGGCATTGCAGCCGCATCACAGCTGCGGTCAACGTCTGCATTTTGTCGGCAACCTGGATGGACACGACCTGCACCAAACGCTGCAAGGCTTGACGCCAGAGCGCACCCTGTTTGTAGTGGCGTCGAAGTCCTGGTCCACAGTTGAAACATTGCGCAATGCGCGCTCGGCCTGGGACTGGTTTCATGCCCAGGGTGGCGTGAACGCGGGCCCGCATTTCGTTGCGGTTACTGCCAAGCCGGAACTGGCCACCGCCATGGGCATGGGTCGGATACTGCACATGCCAGAGGGCGTTGGCGGCCGCTACTCCCTCTGGTCCGCCATCGGTTTGCCATTGGCAGTGGCCATAGGCGCGGGAGGCTTTGCCGAACTGCTACGCGGTGCCGCGGCCATGGACGCGCATTTTACGGATGCCCCGCTGCAGGCCAACCTGCCGGTCTGGTTGGGGCTGCTGGATGTGTGGAACAGCAGCTTCTTGCAGCTGGCTAGCCGTTGCCTGGTGCCATACCACCACGGCCTGCGCCGGCTGCCAGCCTACTTGCAGCAACTGGAAATGGAAAGCAATGGCAAGCGCGTACATGCAAACGGAACGGCACTGGACTACCCCACCACTGCTGCCCTCTGGGGCGAGGTGGGCAGCAACAGTCAACACGCGTTCTTTCAGTGGCTGCACCAAGGCACCCAGCGCATATCGACGGAATTTGTGCTGGTGCGACGCCCCGCTCACTGCCTCGAAGGCCACCACGACACCTTGCTGGCCAACGGTCTGGCGCAAGCCCAGGCACTTATGGCAGGTGCCGAGGCCGGTGTTGGCCAGTTGCCCGGCCACCAAGACTTTCCCGGCAACCGCCCAAGCACCGTACTGCTGCTCGACGAACTGAGCCCGACTGCGCTGGGTGCCTTACTGGCATTGTACGAACACCGCGTGTTTGTGGCCGGCGTAGTTTGGGGTATCAACAGCTTTGACCAATGGGGCGTTGAGCTAGGGAAGACCTTGGCCAAGAACCTTCAGCAGCGTCTAGCCACAGGCAATACTTCCGGCCTGGACGGCTCCACCGCTGGCCTTTTACATTGGATATGCGAAACCCAATGCTGAGTATCTTATATCAACGGCGATACCGATTACAGGTGTTTATCAGCGTTGCTTTCGCTCCTGAAAGCCGGGCGCGTCATCAATTTATCTTCAATGAGTTCAGCAAACTTTTCATACTTCGCAAGAGTTTCTTGGACATCGCCATACCCTACCCAGTCGGTACTAAAACCCGCTTCATTCATCAAATTGAATAATTGCTGTCTGTTCATCATGGCAATCGCTCTAAAAATTATTTAACGGCAATGTCGGAAGTTCCTCAGTTCGAACTTAAAACCGAACTGCCAAGCGGGTCATGCGTTTTCTCAAAAAACAACATTGTTTATCTAACGGATTTTTACAATTGTTGTTTTTTAAAACGGCATAAACAAATTATCATTGCCAAAAGGTTAAAATACCTGCTAACAGAAGCTGATTTTTAATACAATATTGTTTCAAATCAAGCTATTGCGTTTACATCTCGCGCAGTCGTCTTGTCACGGGGTTTAACTGCTGGAAAACATTTAAAGAATAAGCATGAAGCTGGTTGAAAATATCGTAGTGACCAAATCCCCATGGTACTTCGGAAAAGAATGTGAAAAATGGATTCTGGTAGGCCTCGATGCACTCGCCCTGCTTGCAACTTTTTACCTGACGGCCGTCATCACTTCGCTATTCAAGGCACAAGCCATCACCGGCATTTTTCCAGCACCGATGCTGCAAAGCGACTACCAGCGCGTGGAAGGGCAGTTCGCGTTGATCCTGTTATCGATCATCGCTTTCTGGACCAAGGGCCATTACTGGAAGCGCCGGCCCTTCTGGAATGAACTTCGTGAAGTCCTCAAGATTTTTTTAATCATCGGGCTCGTCGAATCCGCGCTGGTGCTGTTTGCGGAATGGCCGCTCTCCCGCGCCGACATCCTACTGAAATGGCTGCTTGCCCCTGGCCTTCTGTTAATCAGCCGCGGCCTGGCAAAACACACATTGACTGCCATGGGCGGCTGGGTCCGGCCGATGGTGATTATCGGCACTGGCAACAACCTGCTGGAAACCGCCAAGGCATTTGAAGACGAAGCGCTTATGGGGTACCGCTTGATTGCATTCCTGGTGCCGGAAGGTAAGGCCAAACCGGAGATTAATTACAAGGATAACGGCGGGCGCAGCATTCCGCTTATTTCGTTACCGCGCAAATTGCAGGCGACATTAACGCAGCTTGGCAACCCGCACGTCGTGCTCGCCCTGGAACAAGGTGAGATCAATGCGCGCCCGGAACTGGTCCAACAACTCAGCGACCTCGATCAAGACATGCAGATCGTGCCATCGCTGCGTGGCCTCCCCCTGTACGGCATGGAAGTCAACCACTTCTTTAGCCATGAAATCCTGGTCCTGACGGTACGCAACAATCTAGCGCGCCGTGCCCCGCGCATTCTAAAACGCAGCTTCGACATCGCCGCTTCGCTGAGCCTGCTGATTATCGGCTCGCCACTGCTGCTCTGGATCGCGGTAAAGGTCGCGGCATCGGGCCGGCCAATTTTTTACGGTCATAAGCGCATCGGCCAGAATGGCAAGAGTTTTCCCTGCTACAAATTCCGTACCATGCAGACAAATGCGGCCGAACTCCTGAAGGAACTGCTGGAGCGCGACCCGGCAGCGAAAGCGGAGTGGGAACGTGACTTCAAGCTCAAAAACGATCCACGCGTCACCCCGATCGGTCACTTCCTCAGAAAAACCAGCCTGGACGAATTGCCGCAACTGTGGAATGTCCTGAAGGGAGAAATGAGCCTGGTTGGCCCGCGTCCGGTGGTGGATGCGGAACTGGAGCGCTACGGCAACCAGGTGGATCTATACCTGAAAGCCAAGCCCGGCATTACCGGCTTGTGGCAAATCAGCGGCAGAAACGACATCAGTTACGACTCCCGTGTCTACCTCGATGGATGGTATGTGAAGAACTGGTCCTGGTTCCACGATATCGTGATTTTGATCAGGACAGTCAAGGTAATCCTCAAACGGGATGGTGCTTACTAAACGTGATCTTGTAGAAAATCCATCCCGCGCCAACCAGGATATGTCTGGCCCACAGCAATTGAATCACGTTCATGCAAAAGAAAATCACTAAAGCAGTGTTCCCGGTTGCCGGCCTCGGCACCCGCTTTTTACCCGCGACAAAAGCCGTTCATATGGCGTCATCGATGGGTCCACAATCAGCGATCGCATCTTGAAACTCAATGGCATCGTCGAAAACCCAGCGCTGGAAGATGCCCCCTCCAACATGGGCGTCGTCGGCCGCTATATTTTGTCGCGATCGATTTTCAAGCACCTGCACAACATACAGCTTGGTGCTGGCGGAGAACAACAACTCACCGATGCAATTGCAACGATGATTGCTGAAGAAACGATTCTGGCGTATCAGTTTGATGGCATCCGATACGACTGCGGCAGCAAACAAGGCTACATTCAAGCCACCGTACAGTTTGCATTGAAACATCCAGAAGTTAAGGATGATTTCCAGAAATTTTTACAAACAATGAATGCATCTTGTCTTAACTTCTCCAGATGATAGTCAAATTTGACCAAAGGTGGCTCGGGGCTCATGGCATTGGCAGGTTCTCACAAGAACTAGCTAATCGCGTGAAAGAGCTTTCCACAAATTCTCTTAAACGCCTGTCTCCCACCAGCCCGTTCGATGTGTTTTATCTCACCTGGAAAATTGTAGCGGACCGCCGTTCGCTCTGGTTTTCTCCCGGTTACAATGCGCCTCTGTTTGGACTGAATAGATATATTTTTACCATTCACGACCTGAATCATATTGATCTTGCAGCCAACAGCAATCTATTGAAACGCTTGTATTATCAATGGGTGATGCGCCGTGCGTGCCGCAAGGCTGTCAAAGTGCTCACCGTTTCCGAATACTCCAGGCAGCGCATCATCCAATGGGCCAAAATGCCTGCCTCACAAGTCATCAATGTTGGTAACGGCGTTTCAACGAACTTTACTCCCGATGGTGAGCGCCATACGCCCGGCTATCGCTACCTGTTTTGCGTGGGAAATCGTAAAGCACACAAAAATGAGCAAAGACTTCTGCGCGCGTTTGCTGCAGCAGATATAGCCTTGGATATTCGTCTTTTATTCACAGGACCAGAGGGTGGTGGATTGGCTGACCTGGCACGTGAGCTTGGAGTAGAAGGAAGGGTTGTCTTTTTGGGCAAGGTAACTGAGGTGCAACTGCCATCTATTTATCGTAGCGCAATAGCCTTAGTATTTCCGACGTTGTATGAGGGGTTTGGCCTTCCAGTGGTCGAAGCAATGGCATCCGGTACGCCGGTTGTTACGTCTAATGTGACCTCCTTGCCCGAGGTTGCTGGAGATGCTGCAATCCTGGTAGACCCACTGGATGAAGTTGCGATTGCGGATGGAATTAAACGTGTGGTGACTGATCAAGGTTTGCGGCAAGTGCTAATCGAGCGAGGCATACAACAGGCTAAGCGGTTTTCTTGGGATGCTGTAGCACAAAGGGTAACCCAGGTTCTCGACGAAGAGATTACGACTTTGAGGCGGGCACCATGAAAGTTGCCATTGTCCATTATTGGTGGTTGAGTAATCGAGGTGGGGAGGCCGTAGTTTCAGCCTTGCTGGAATTATTTCCCGATGCTGATCTATATGTTCATGTCTGCGATGAAGCATTAGTGCGTGCGACCTTGGGCCCGGGATTCAAAGGGCAGATATTCACCTCTTTGATTTCCCGTCTTCCTGGAGCTCGCCGTCATTATCAGAAGTATCTACCTCTCATGCCATTGGCACTAGAGCAGTGGGATCTGACTGCTTATGATCTGATAATCAGCAGCGAGTCAGGACCAGCCAAGGGAATTGTGACCCGCCCCGATGCCCTGCATATTTGTTACTGCCATTCTCCAATGCGATATTTATGGGATATGTACCATGAGTATTTGGGCAAGGCAGCAATTCCGATTCGTTTACTTTTTCCGATCCTTGCGCATTGGTTACGCGTGTGGGATCGCGCATCGGCAGATCGCGTGGATGCATTCGTTGCGAATTCAAACTTTATTGCTTCGCGCATTCGTAAATACTATCGCCGCGAATCAGAGGTAATTTTTCCGCCGGTCAATACAAGCGAGTTCGTAGCAGACCGACCACGAGGTGACTACTATTTATGCCTTGGCCAACTAGTCGCTTACAAGCGCTCTGATCTTGCGGTCGATGCCTTCAATCGACTGAATTTGCCATTGGTGATTATTGGCGAGGGTGAACTATATGCTGAGCTTAAGGCGCGTGCGGCACCGAATATCCGTTTTCTCGGGCGCCAGCCATTCTCTGTAGTCAAAGAGCATCTAGAGTGCTGCAAGGGCTTGATTTTTCCAGGCATGGAGGATTTCGGAATTGTTCCGGTCGAGGCAATGGCTGCCGGCGCACCGGTGATTGCTTATGGACGAGGCGGAGTCTTGGATACTGTGATTGATGGTAAGACAGGAATACTCTTTCATGAGCAAACGCTTGATGCACTCATTGAGGCGGTTCAAAAGGTAGAATCGGGTAATGTGCAATTTGATCCGAGCAAACTTCGCGCCCATTCATTACGTTTTGACAAAATAGTTTTCAAACAAAATATGCGAGACCTAATTAATAGCCAGCTATAGCTATTTTGTCATAAGCCAAATGGTAAAAATTTTAGTGGACACGGCTGCTTATTTACCATTCGAAATTTTCGATCAATTTTGATTTAACCTTGAACGAAAAATCCCCTCCCATGATGGATAGAGGGATAACCCAATTACTAAGACTTCCAAGCGTGACATGGGTTATATAAATATTTTGACCATGTAAGATATAGCTAAAAAGTCACGCTAATGAAAAGTCACGCTAATGAATTATCTTCCCAAGCAAATATAGAAGACTCCAGAGCTAAAAATAGGCCTTGATGCTCCAATCGGACGTGGAAGATACCAACCATTTAATTATATTACCGAAGAATTTGTTTTTACGACATTAATATGAAGCGCCTTATATTCGACCTTGATGAAACTCTCTGCACGACTATTGAGGGTGACTATCGAAATTCCGCCCCCAAAACTGAAATGATCGCAAAGATGCGTGAATATAAAAATTTGGGGTACGAGATTGCCATTAACACAAGCCGAAATATGCGAACTTATGAAGGCTCGATTGGCAAGATCAATGCCAATACGCTGCCCATCATCATCGAATGGTTGAATAAACACCATGTTCCCTATGATGAAATATATACAGGAAAACCTTGGTGTGGTACCGAGGGGTTCTATGTAGATGATAAGGCTATACGGCCTGAAGAATTCCTTTTGCTGTCTCATGAAGAAATCTGCCACTTGGTGGGAATCAGGAAATGATCCTCATTACATCAGGCGCATTTATCTCCACGGAGTTTCAAGTAGAACTAGGAAAACTGCCACCGGCTTTGGTACCTATTGGCAATAAGCGGCTTTACGAGCATCAAGTCACATCGCTTCGTACTACTTTTCCGAATCTCGACATCTATCTCTCTATTACCGATGCGTACTCATTGCGTACTACAGATGAAATTCTGTTAAAAAGACTTAATGTCAACGTAATTAGTGTACCTGATGGCCTGTCGCTCGGTGACTCACTGTTATATGTGATCAACAGCATTGGCAAGTATGATGAAACCTTGCGGATTCTCCATGGGGATACTTACCTGAGCAAAATTCCGCTTTCTGAAAATGTAATAGCATTAGCCGAAGCGGAAGACGATTATCCATGGGAAATTGAATCCGAGGATGCGACTAGCGAGAAGGTGTGGTGCGGCTATTTCTCCTTCAGCGACATAAAATTACTTGCCCGCTCTCTCTCCTCGGCTCGTGGTAAGTTTGTAGATGCAGTGCGCATATATCAGCGCAGTTGTCCGCAGCAATTCACGATTGTCGATGATTGGTTAGACATGGGTCATGTAAATAATTACTTCCGCTCTCGTGCCAAGATCACCACACAGCGTTCATTCAATGAACTTCACATAGCAGACGGCGTCGTGCTCAAATCCAGTTTCCAGCATCAAAAAATGGAAGCAGAAGCTAATTGGTTTGCATCTCTCCCCTACTCTGTTAAGCGCTATGCGCCACAACTCATACGAAATGACTTAGACAACGGTCGCCGATTTTACGCACTTGAATACCTACCTTACTTGCCCTTGAATGAATTGTACGTTCACGGCAGTCTTCCACTGCTCTTCTGGCGTAGGATCTTCAACTTGGCAGACACAGTGCTAAATGACTTTCAGAACGCCGAGGTCCTCACTCACACTCAGAAGGAAAAAATTCAGTATGACTTCACCAAGTTGGTCTCAGACAAAACCAATTTTCGCCTTTCGAAATTTGTGGAAGAATCGAACTACTGCCTCTCAGACCCAACCAGCCTGAATGGGAAACAACTCCCCTCATTGGAGCAAATCACTATTGAGTGTCAGGGCGCCGCTCTAGAATTACCAATCCGGCCTGGTATATCCCATGGGGATTTTTGCTTCAGCAACATACTTTTTGATTCCCGTTCAAATGCCCTCAAGGTCGTAGATCCCCGTGGCATCAACGTGGATGGAGACTTGACTATTCTTGGTGATTTAAGATACGACGTTGCAAAGTTCATTCATTCTTTATTTGGGCTTTATGACCACATTGTCGCCGGTCTATTCACCTTACATGAACCCACCCCGCTTAACTTCGAATTCAAGATCCATTTGGACGATACTATTGCCGCCATACAGCAAAGCTTTGAGAGAAACAATTCGCTGTTGCGCCTAACATCTCGACAGGTCATGCCACTCGTAATTTTACTTTTTATTTCTATGCTCCCCCTGCACCGAGATAGACCTGAACGCCAACGAGCATTTCTTGCTAACGCGCTGCGACTATACGTTTTTTGGAAGGAAGTCTGATATGTTTGTTATCCCTATGGTCGGGCTAAGCTCTCGCTTCTTTAAAGAAGGCTACAAAGTCCCAAAATATCAGCTACCACTGCACGGTACTACTGTGTTTTCCCATGTAATCGAATCGTTCCTGCATTATTTCGAATCTGACACCTTCATCTTCCTATGTCGCACGGACTACAACGCTCAAAGCTTCATTACTTCTGAGCTCGCGCGCATAGGCGTAAGGAACTATGTCCTAGTGCCATTTGATCGTGATACTCGCGGCCAGGCAGAGACTGTTTATTTGGGTATCCGAGACTTAGCGCCCAATGAAGAACTCTACATATTTAACATTGACACTTTCCGCCCCTGTTTTCGCAAACCTACTTTCGTTACAGAATGCGACGGCTACCTTGAGGTCTTTAGAGGAGATGGGGAACATTGGTCGTTCGTACTTCCAAGCAACAACGATAATGTCCTGCGCACCACGGAAAAAGACCGTGTTTCTGACCTGTGCAGTGACGGTTTATATTACTTCAAACGCAAGGCAGACTTTGATGCGATATTCGAAGCGGCCGTTAAGGAACAGGACACGGTTAAAGGTGAGTACTACGTAGCGCCTCTCTACAATCGTATGATTAAGGCAGGTAAGACCATCAAATATCACTTAATCGCTCCCGATGAGGTAGTGTTCTGTGGAACACCGTCTGAATACGAGGCGTGTGTGGTTACGGAGCACTACATTAGAAATAAAAAGTAATTGACCAAAGCACTATCTTTATAACCAGCGATAACGAACATCGCTCCGGTGTAAGCGCATTTCCGTAAGACGAGCATCGAAGGCACTGGCATGCTGCCTGAACCATTGATGCAATACTCTTCCAAGCACTTACCTTGGCAGCTCAGACTAAAGTGTAAGGTGAAATGATTCGCTCTCGGTCGTCATCGTCACGCCAGCCTATCAAATCACTGGGGATTAGTTGGCCTCAACTCAATCCATTCATGGTTAGTCAGCTCCGGATTCTCCTTCCAAAACACTTGACAATTGATAAAAGATTTGTACGATCGATTAAGATTTTGGTAACCGTAGTTAAAAAACCCAGATGGGGTACGGTGACCAATTTTTTTATAACAAAAAATATCCGTAGATTAGAAAATAAAAATGAATTTATTTCTAATTTTAGTAAAGAACGAACAGAAAAGAAAATGATATACAAATCATATATATCAAATGCATCAAGAAGAGTAATAAAAACTTTAATCGGCTTATTGCTAAGATTAATTGCCAATGCGTTATCTCTTATCAAGCCTCATAACTTAATTAAGATACTGGGGAAACTAGCATATGAGTTAAACGAAAAAGGTGATGGTTTCGTAACATTTCACATTCGACCTAAGAAAGCGAATGAAATTGAAATCGACAGCATATGGAAGCAAAATGATGAAGATGTAGGTATTGTAGTGCAGGGGCCATATGTCTCTACGAACAACTTTACCTTAGAGACAGTGAAATTATACAAACGAATATTCCCGAACGCACAAATCGTTTTATCAACTTGGGCCTCACATGAAGTTGAACAGTCAATGCAGGATCTACAAAAATACTGCACAGTAATTTATTCAACAAAACCAGAAACACTTGGCTCCCATAATCTCAATCTACAAAAAGCCACGACCTTAGCCGGAATAAGCCACATGAAAGGTCAAGGTAGACTTTTCTGTTTAAAAACACGTACAGACCAAAGAATTTATCGTCAAGGGGCTTTAAGCTATTTAAAAAGTCTGGTGGCAGCATACCCGGTAAAAAACAACACAATTTTGAATGGGCGAATTGTAGAACTGTCTATTACATCGTGTCGCTACAGACCATGGTCTTTATGCGACATGTTTCAGTTTGGATACACTGACGATTTATATTTGATGTGGGACTTTAAAAATGACCTTAGAAATCGTTCTGCAAGCGAGTACGCCAGCAAACCTTATAAAGTTATTGATATTGTTAACGAGAATGTTGCCGAAATTTTTGTGCATCGGAATTTTGCAAAAACAATTGGATTAAATGATTCTGCAGATTACCCTTCTTATTATGATTTTATTAAATCTGCTCTAATTTTGATCGACAAAGAAGAAGTAGATATCTTTTGGTCGAAATATACCGCCCAAGAATATAATTGGGCAGGCATCCCTCAATATAATGAAAATCAATTGCTAGGTAGACTTTCACATTCAGACTGGCACATATTAATTTCTGAAATCAATAATCAACCAGACTTCAAAAAATTTGAGTACAGACTAAACGAGTATGAAGTACTTTGACCAAAGCGGGGTCGCATCGAGAAAAAAGTGAAAAAAGAAAAACGGCGAAATGAAAGATTTATTTAAATTCCGATACAACATTATCAATGCAATTGGAATTGCAATTGGAATGTTAAACGTGATTTTGATTTACAAAAACTATGGTTCTTCAGCGCAAAGTGACACATATTTCTTAGGTTTCACCATCTACGCCACATTATCATTAATTTATCAATTATTTTCCGAGCAATTCATTTTTACTTATCGCGGAATAATAAGTGAAAAGGAAAAAAATCAGTTTTTGTTCACATACTTATCGTTCGCAACTATTGCCGGACTACTTTTAACAACAGTAATTTTCTTTACCAAGCCATTACTTTTAAATATTTTTGCATTCGGTCTAACAGATGCCAGAAAGGAGATGGTTTTTGGTGTGCTAAGTATTTTCACAATCTCCCTTGTTTGTTATTTACCGCTCCAGATTCTGCTAGCAGTATTAAACGCAATAGATCAATTAGCAGTTTCCTATACTCTGACATTTCTACCTACATCATTTGTGACGATGGCATTGCTTTTTGATTCTGGAGTTGGAGGAATTAATGAGATGGCATATGCACATCTAATTGGCTCATGTTTAGCTCTCTTATTATCTTTTCTATTTACAATCAAGATAATTGATTTTAAATCCTTAACAATAAATAAGAAATTCATTGACACTGTTTTAATTGGACTTAAAGTCAGATTTGCCCACAATGTACACAATTTTTTTCTGGGATGGGCGATCACAAATTATCTTTCAATGTATTCCGCTGGCCAAGCTTCCTTATTTTTTTATGCAAAAAAAATATCTGATGCAGCACTTTCTGTTTCTTATGGACCAACACACAAATTACTGATTAATAAAATTGTTGATAGTTTAAAACACCATTCCATCGGAAACATTGAGGATTTACTAAGAAAAATTACCTACATATTTCCTGCATTTTTCTTATTACTTTACATTGCGGTATGCATTGTAGCACCCGAATTTTTCATAATAATTGGCAAACCACTTGATAATAAAAATACATTGTTTGCAATACTTTTTTTCTTGTTCTGCGCAAATTCTTTAATTTCTATAGAAGTTGGTTACGCAATTATTAGCCAAGCAAATAACAAATATTGGAATGTAGTAATCGCAAACTTGGGGTTCGTAATGTTGTTTACGATTTGCGCTTATTCCATTCAAAATATTTCCGGGGTCATAGGGCTATCGATTTCAATGTTTATTGGACAACTGTCAAATTATTTTGTTAACAAATCTTATGCTAACAAAACGATCGCAGAAATGAAAAGGAATTTCTGCTCATGATTAAAAATGATGAAATCACATTTGTTGTGCAAGGCGCAGTATCAGATAAAAGAGCAACCTTACTTGCTATATCCTCGATAAGAAAAAATTTCCCGGGCAGTACTATTATCCTTTCGACTTGGGAAGGTTCTGATTTAACAGGGCTACAATATGATGAACTGGCACTGAGTCGTGACCCGGGGTCTTGTATCGTTGATGATTGTCGAAATATTTACTACAACATAAATCGGCAAATTGTCTCATCAAGAGAAGGATTAATCCGTGTCAAAACAAAGTATGCAGTCAAGACCAGGACCGATTGTTATTTCAAATCCCCAGTGCTGATTAAGAAATATGAAAATGGTTGCAAAACCTATGGAATTGACGCTTCCGAGTCTAATAGAATTCTTGTCATTCGTGATTTTTTTAGAAATCCAAGACGACGATATCACATGGCATATCATGTATCCGATTTTTTGTTTTTCGGAAAAACTGAAGATATAAGAACGATATTCTCTTGTAAGTTAATGTCCGACACAGAGATAAGATGGTACTCAAATCATCAAATACCAACATCGGCTCCGTCCAAGACAGTATTACATCGATTCTCTGCCGAGCAACATTTGTGGATGTCTTTTCTACATTCAAAAAACTGGTCCTTTTCTATTGAAAATGCATATGACATTTCGGAAAGTGTTATATCCAACGCAGAAGCAAGTTATCGACAATTCCTTTTAATATATTCCTCTATCTCACTGGATTTTTTTTCTATTAAACATAAGAAAATGTATCTTGTCTCGTATGACAGTTATTCCGCCAAAGAAATTAAAAACATATATGTATCCAGATTTTCTCTAGCTCCATCATTTGAGCGAACACTACTTTTATACCTACATTCTGCAGGTCGAGCCATCAAATATACAGCACGAGTTATTCTTGGATTCTTTCAGAGTCGAATCGTAAGCTAAGTTGTAACCGATGCTTGTCGGGGGCCTCCATGATGGCCAGGATGAAGGAGCTGGAGGAAGAGAACCGGCGCCTGAAGAAGATGTATGCCGAGGAGCGCCTGAAGGCGGAAATCATTGCCGAGGCCATGCAAAAAAAGTGGTGAGGCCATCTTGCCGGCGCAAGATGGCCTACTGGGCAGTACAACAGAAATCGGTCAGCATCCACCTGGCTTGCCTGATGTTTGGCATCAGCCAGACTTGCTATCGCTACCAGGCCAAGCTGTCGGCGGAGAACGAAGTCATCGCCGACTGGCTGATTCGGCTGACCACCAACCAGCGCAACTGGGGCTTTGGCCTGTGTTTCCTGTATTTGCGCAATGTGAAGGGCTTTCCATGGAATCACAAGCGCGTCTACCGCATCTATCGTAAGCCCCCGGTAATGTCATCTTGAGAAGCGCCTTAAGCATAAGGATCATGGTGCCCACCTAAAAACAGGTGGACATCTATGACCGATACGAAGATCAGACGGCGCCGTTACGGCGCAGCGCTCAAGGCGCACATCCTGGCCGAATGCGAACAACCCGGCATGTCGGTCGCGCGCGTAGCCATGGCCCATGGCATCAACGGTAAGCGATCCATTAACCCCAGCCTTGTCGCCCGCTCTTGAGGCCGGCATGATATGCCCTGAGCTTAGGGCGAATCAGGGCTTCTTGGCGGCGCCAGGCACTGGAACGAAGGCGATGCAGTTCACGACGTTAGCGCATGCCAGTGGGTATTCCGGCCCATCGTGACCGCCGATTCCGGTCTATCGTGACCGGTCATTCCGGCGCATCGTGACCGCTCATTCTGGTCTATCGTGACCGATTTACAGCCATTCCCGGAATCGGCGGTCACGATACCAGAACCATCGGTCACGATACCGGAATGGCGTCGTACGGCGCAGAAGTGGTGTTACGCATAGTGCAACCGAACGGGTACGCTTCCAGCTTTTTGTCTGGAGACAGCGTGCCCGTACCAAGGATCAATATGCGTAAGATAAAAGACGTATTGCGTCTGAAGCTGGACGCCAAACTCTCGCATCAACAGATCGCCGCCGCGCTGGGCATTTCCAAAGGCGTCGTCACCAAATATGTCGGGCTGGCCGCCGCTGCGGGCCTGGACTGGTCTGTCGTGCAGGATGCCGACGAAGCCGCGCTGGAACGGCGGCTGCTGGTGGCGCCCGAACGTCCGCGTGACCATGTTCAACCAGACTACGGCCGCCTGCACCAGGAATTGCGGCGCAAGGGCATGACGCTGATGTTGCTGTGGGAAGAGTACCGGGCCGATCACGCCGATGCCCACACCTACGCCTACTCCCAGTTCTGCGAGAATTACCGGCGCTTTGCCCGGCAACTCAAGCGTTCCATGCGCCAGGTCCATCGGGCCGGCGAGAAGCTGTTCATCGATTACGCGGGGCCGACCATCGGCCTGTCTGACGGCAGCCGCGCCCACATCTTCGTGGCCGCACTGGGCGCTTCCAGCTACACCTACGCCTGTGCCACGCCGCGCGAGACGATGGCAGACTGGATCGAATCGACGGCGCGCGCGCTGAACTTCTTCGGCGGCGTCCCCCAGCTCATCGTCCCCGACAATCCGAAGGCCATGATCGCCGACGCCAACCGCTACGAGCCGCGCAGCAACGATACCGTGCTCGACTTTGCGCGCCACTATGGCACCTCGATTCTGCCGGCACGCCCCCGCCATCCGCAAGACAAGGCCAAGGCTGAATCGGCGGTGCAGATCGTCGAACGCTGGATCATGGCGCGTCTGCGCCATCAGCAGTTTGCCAGCGTGCACGAAGTCAATGCGGCCATGGCGCCCCTGCTGGCAAGGCTCAACGACAAGCCGTTTCAGAAGCTGCCCGGCAGCCGCGCCAGTGCGTTTGCCGAACTTGATGCACCAGCGCTACTTCCGCTGCCGTTGCAGCGCTACGAAATGGCGCACTTCAAGACCGTCAGGGTGCACATCGACTACCACGTGGAAGTGGAGCGCCATCGCTACAGCGTGCCGCACGCTCTGGTCGGTCAGGTGCTGGAAGCGCGCATCACGGCGGCAGTCGTGGAGATATTGCATCGCGGCCAGCGCGTGGCCAGTCATGCCCGTAACCCTCGCCAAGGCGGCTTTACCACCTTCGCCGCGCATATGCCGGCCGCCCACCGCGCTCACATGGAGTGGACCCCGCAGCGGCTCATTCACTGGGGCCAGAGCATTGGCCCCGCGACCGCGGAAGCAGTCACGCGACTAATGGCCGAGAACAAACACCCCGAGCACGGCTACCGCGCCTGCCTGGGCCTGCTGTCGCTGGCCAAACGGTACGGCAAGCCCAGGCTCGAATCGGCGTGCACGCTGGCCCTGCAACTGGGCGCCTGCCGGTACCGCCATGTGCGCGACATCCTCGCCAATCATCGCGACCAAGGCAAGCCCGCGGCGGCCGGCGACTGGGTCAGTCCCGACCATGCCCACGTCCGTGGCCCCGACTACTATCAATAAGGAATTTGAAGATGATGATGCATACCACCCTGGCGCAACTGCGCACCCTGAAACTGGACGGTCTGGCAGCTGGCCTGGAAGATCAGTTGACCCAGCCTGGCATGGCGGCGATGAGCTTCGAAGAACGCCTTGCACTGCTGGTCGACCGTGAAGTCAATAGCCGCAATGATCGCAAGCTGCTGCGCCTGCTCAAAAACGCGCACTTGAAATATGGCCAGGCGACCATCGAAGATATCGATACGCGCCCCAGCCGGGGCATCGACCGCCGCGAGGTGATGAGCATGGCGTTGGGTGATTGGGTCAGTGCCGGCCACAGTGTCCTCATTACCGGACCGACCGGTGCCGGCAAGTCCTGGCTCGCTTGCGCACTGGCGCAGTACGCCTGTCGGCGCGGCTACTCTGCGATCTATCAGCGTGTGCCCCGTCTACAGGAAGAACTGCGCATCCGGCACGGCAGCGGCACCTTCGGCAAATGGCTGCTCCAGCTCGCCAGGACCGATGTCCTCGTCCTCGACGACTGGGGCATGGGGGCGATTGACAGCATGACGCGCTCCGACCTGCTGGAAATCATTGACGACCGCGCCACCAACAAGGCCACGATCATTACCAGTCAATTACCGGTGGAGCACTGGCATGCGTGGATCGGCGACGCCACCATTGCCGATGCCATCCTCGACAGAATCATGCAGCGCAATCACCGTTTTACCCTGACCGGCGATTCGCTGCGCACACAACGCCCTAAAACCATCAAAAAGGAGAAAAACATCGACCCATCGTGACCGCAGACATTACAATTTAACCGCGTAACACCATCTCATGCGCAGCGGTCACGATAGCCCGGAATGAGCGGTCACGTTCGCCGGAATACGCACCAGCATGACATACTTGTCGGATTCGTCCGGCGCAATGCTGGCGAGCCAGGTCGCTAGTTCTGCAGTAACGTAGGCCAGTAGGGGCCGCTCCGGGTGAGCATTGAGGTATTGCATCATGGCCCGCGCGCTCTGCGCCGGGCGCAGGTCTTCGCCGAAGCGAACAGCGGCCACGTAGCGCGCCATCTGCTTGTCCTGCTCGGCTTCGGTGATCAACGGCCAGGTCAAGCCTGTTTCTTTCATCGCCTGGAAGCAAATGAACAGCAGGTTGAGCGCGAAGTCCATTTTTTCCAGCGACACGCCCATGCGCTGCAAGACGAGCACAGAACCGAACATGTTTGGCTGGACACGGAACAATTCATCGGCAAGGGCTTCCTTTTGCCGTATGTCCATGGCTCGTATCACTTGGATGGCGCTAGCAAGCGCCTGCTGGGAAACGCGGCTCACAGCAATGCGCCTGGCAAGGAAACTTGGCCGTCGGACCCGGCCCCGATGTTCCAGGGCAGCAGCGCTTCCACATCATCGACGGTTTTCGCCGCGGGCAAATCGCGCAGCACCTGGCACAGCCATTGATACGGTTCAACGCCGTTGGCCTTGGCGGTCTGCACGAGTGAGTAAATCACGGCGCTGGCATGCGCACCAGCCGGCGTGTCGCTAAACAGCCACCCCTTTCGTCTATGCCAAGCTTGGCATAGGCGCAACAACTGGCTATTTGCCGGCAGCTTGCGCGCCGGCCAGCGTGCCGCGGCAGTGATGAGCCTGATCCACTCGGCACGGCTCAACGGTCACGATATCTACGCGTATATGAAGGACATCCTGGAACGGCTGCCTTCCCATCCGGCCAGCCGCATCGGTGATCTGCTGCCGCATCGCTGGACGCAGGTGCAATAACACCCGGCCGTCAAGATGGGTTCGCCGGGTGCTTACCATCTATCGTCAACTGGAGTTGAACCTGCGCATCAAGCCGAAGAAGCGCCTTGTCCGGGAGAAGCCAGAACCGCTGGCCGAGCCAGAAGGCATCAACCAAGTCTGGTCGATGGATTTCATGCATGACCAGCTGGCCAATGGTCGCTCAATCCGGTTGTTCAACGTCATCGATGATTTCAATCGGGAAGGCCTGGGCATGGAAGTGGATTTCTCGCTGCCGTCGGAGCGGGTGATTCGCTCCCTGGATCGCATCATCGAATGGCGAGGCAAGCCGGCCATGATTCGCTGCGACAATGGCCCGGAATACGTCAGTGCGGCATTGCAGGTCTGGGCCGACCGGCGAGCGATTCGGCTCGAATATATCCAGCCAGGCAAGCCGCAGCATAATGCCTATGTCGAGCGCTACAACCGGACAGTGCGTTATGACTGGCTGGCGCACTACCTGTTCGACACCATTGAGGAGGTGCAGGAATTCGCCACCCGATGGCTATGGACCTATAATCACGAACGGCCCCACATGGCCCTCGGTGGTATCACCCCGAAACAGAAATTGGCCTTGGCCGCTTAGCCTCTACCTTCAGGCTCGCTTAAAAATGGGGGGATTACCTCCAGAAATAACCGATTCTATTCGAAGAAATACAACAGATGTAGAAATAAGAAAAAACACAATATTAATTGGAAAAACCTTTACAAATGGCAGATTCAACATACCAATAATAAAATACAAACAATATATTATTAACCCCCAAAGAATTGCTTTTTCCTTAACATCCCGGCTAGTTTTTATGTACTTTTTTAAAGAGAAAAGTAACGTAATCATCATTGTTGAAAAAAGGGATAGTCCTACAATTCCAAAATTCAAAAACAGATATGTCCATCCGGACTCAACGAACAAAATGTCGTTCGAACCTATAAGTATGGACAGGATGCTTAAATCAAAACCAACGTTCTCATGATTCAAATGCTCCTCAATGCTTTGTGATTTGCTAGAAATCAAATAATCTGCAATAGGAAGAATCTGTTCCCAAAAAATTAATACTAGGGTAGCGAGCAACAAGCACGAAAAAACTAATGAGGCTCTTGCAAAATTACCACCAAAAAACAATATAAAGAAAGATATTAAGATCAAAAACCCTATTGCAGTCAGCGATTGTGTCACCAACAAAGAAACAATCAAGCCCAACAAAATTAAGCGTCTATTTTTTAAGTTTGAAAAATACACCCAACCAATTAATAAAAAGCATAATGCTGCAAAGCCATTGGGATCATCAAGAAAGCTACCAAAACGTACGCTGTAAGAGTCGCTATATGCCAATGCTGGAAGGCGCCCGATTAAAAAAAATAGGGCAATTTGTAAAAAATTGACACCTAATGAAAAAAATAGTAAGAACTTTAAAAAAAACTGCAATGAATCAAATCGCACATTTTTGGTGGCAAGAACAATTATTAACGATACCGCTGGCGCAAAGGCGATTTCCAAAAATTCTATCTCACCAACTACAATTCCTTTAATAGTTACATATAAAACAAAAAGTAAAGTACTCGCTGTGTACAATAATTGACTTGCAGACTTAATTCTGAATCTCAAAAAAAACAATGCAACAAATGAAAAGAAAAGGAAAATTAAATACTTCCCGATTTGTAGCAAAAATGGAGTGTCTGTATACGTTGGGCTTGTCTGACTTGAATTAATTTGCAATGGATACCGATATGAACAGTAAAAAATTGCAACTAGAAATACCGTCCAGAATATCGAGTTTTTATTTAATTTAGACATGAAAATCTTCCCGTGTGATTTGTAATTTATTTTAAGAACACAGGTATGTAAAGGAGGCTAATTTTTCAATCCAAAATGTGGACTACGGCCAAGCTGCGCTCTAATTAATCGAGTCAAATTGTCAAAGCGACGCTCACCTAAAATGTATCCGACAAGAAAATAAAGATGAAACATTGGATAGCGCGCAAACCCCAATTGCGCAAAGGATCTATACAAGGCCCAAAATTCACCTATCGATAGTTCGAGTTGATCCTTAATATAAGGATAAAAATAGTTTGCATAATCTTTCATTACAGCTTCAACGACTTCGTTCCCGATGTCACCATTTTCATGATGATGTTGAAGAATCGTGATTACCCCTGTAATCATACGAATTCTAGCCGCTGGCGTATATCTTCCTGGTGTGAATATACCTTTTTCAGATCCGCTGTTTCCAAAATCTGGAGGTTCACCATTACGACACAACACCAGTGTTTCCGGCGTACTGACTGCTGGCATCCTAGCCAGTACGTATGCCGTCAAGTGCATCTGATAATAAAGGGTACCATCGAATTCATCAGTAGCCGCTTGATTAGCCAAGTCGCGATGAACAATGTAGCCAGATATCACCCCTGCGCGCCGATAACAAACTGAGATTGCCTCCATACCAGCATTCATGAAATGCTCGTCTGAAAAATACCTTACAGTTTGATTGACATGATCCGGATCACCGTCGAACCACGCGTAACTCTTCAAGACCAATCCGACATTTGGATATGTTTCAAGGACCGTTTGCACGTTATGCAACGCCCCCTTACACATGATGTCGTCATTGCCCATAAAAAAACAATACTCACCATTAGCCTTTGACACTAGGTTCCGAATATTTCCATCGTATCCAAGGTTCTGTTCATTCTCGTAATAAAGCAAACGCCCAGGATACTTCTCTATATACTTGTTTACAATCATCGCAATTTGTGTGCGCTCAGGCGATTGGTCTTCGCAAATCACGATCTCAAACGATTGGTTGCTTTGCGCAAAAATAGAATCCAGCAATGCCGTCAAATGCCGTGCTCGATTATATGCAGGGATACAAATAGAAAATTTTGGCCGTTGTTTCTTTATATTCATATGCGTTAATCTAAATATCGAATAATTGTTGCCGGAACTCCGGCCACGACTGCAGGACGATCACAAATCAATCGAACCACACTGTTCGCTCCGACTATGCAACCCGCAGCTAAGCGTGTGCCCCCCAAAATTACCACGCCATCACCAAGCCAACATCCCGCACCGATATGAATAGCACTTGGGTTTGCCAACGGTCGACGACTCGGGTAAGTACTTAGATCGTCGGAATTAAGGTTGTGTGTCGGCCCATGGCTGTGGTCTCCAATATAAATTTTGCTTCCCAACAGACATCCATCCCCAATTTCAATGTATTCAAGGCATGATATGTGAGTCAGATCACTGACACACACATCATTACCTATTGATAACTTTGGAGAATAATGTTGGTCCGCATATTCGGTGATCGCTTCGATCCAACAAAAATCGCCAATACGAAAATTGTGCCCAAGATGGATGAATTCTAAGCCACGGAATTTTGTCTTCTCACCAATTGCCGTCGCATTGACGCCAAGTATGCTTCGCACCAATATTGCCCTCAAACGTGGGGCTGCCCGAATAACAAAATAGTGTAATTTCCGGCAAATCTTTATGTAGTAACGCCACATTATGGAATAAATAAAATAATACGTTCGCCCGCTATAGCAATTTGTAGCCAATACGTTCAGATCAAAATACATCCTACTTCGCCACTGCATATTACGACTGTGACCACGCAAGTTAAATTTTGACAAAAATTTTTAAATGGAAAGAATGCCAAAAAAGTTTTTGATACTCAATAAATTCTTTCTGCTCACGTTTTTCGCCCATAAGTGTCTGAAAATCGAACAATATCATCCTCTCCCAAATAACTGCCCGATTGCACTTCGATGATTTCCAACGGAATTGTCCCTGGATTTGATAGACGGTGAGTTTCCCCCAAGGGAATATAAGTGGACTGGTTTTCAGACAACACAATTGTTTTGTCTCCACAGGTAATTTCTGCCGTCCCTTTCACCACGATCCAGTGCTCTGCTCGATGGTAGTGCATTTGAAGGCTGAGGCTGGCTTGCGGTTTCACCTGGATACGCTTGACCTTGAAACGCTCTGCTTCGTCGATGCTGTCATACCAACCCCAGGGGCGATGAACCTTACGGTGCAGGGTGTGCTCTTCGCGCTGCTGTTGATTCAGTTCCGTGACGATATGCTTGACATCCTGGCAGCGGGACTTGTCAGCAACAAGGACAGCATCCGGGGTCTCAATAACGACCAGATTATCGACACCTACCAGGCTCACCAGCCGGCTGGTCGCATGCACCAGGGTGTTGCGACTGTCAGTGGCAAGCACGTCGCCCAGGTGGGTATTGCCGGCTCCATCCTTGGGCGACACGTTCCACACCGCATCCCAAGCCCCCAAGTCGTTCCAGCCTGCGGCGAGCGACACCATCCTGATCGGGAATGCACTGCCGGGGCACTGTTCCATCACGGCATAGTCGATCGATTCGCCGGGAATTTGCGCGAACATCGTTTTATCTGGGCGGACAAATGCGGTATCGGCGGCCTTGCCCTCCCAGGCCTTTTCAGTTGCGGCAGCGATATCAGGACAAAAATGTCGTAACGCTTTCAGCCAGACGCTGGCTTTGAGCACGAATATGCCACTATTCCATGCATACTCGCCACTATCCACATAGCCTTGTGCGGTGACCAGATCTGGCTTTTCAACGAACTGGACGACAGCATGTTCGCCGTGTTGCCCTGGTTCGCTCTTGTGCTTGATGTAGCCATAGCCGGTTTCCGGCCGATCCGGCGTAATGCCAAGGATGACGATGGCACCCGAGGCCGCAGTTCGTACACTGTCTTGCAAGGCTGCTGTGAATGCCTGGCTATCGATCACCGTCTGATCCGCTGGAGTGACTACCAGTATAGGATCTTCGCCATTCGCTGTGGCTTGCAGGGCGGCCAGCGTCAAGGCAGGGGCGGTATTTCGGCCAACAGGTTCCAGCAATAATCTGGCGTCAACGGATTTCAACTCCCTTAGTTGATCCAGCGCCAGAAATCGATGCTCTTCGTTCGTGACCACCAGCGTTTCGCCGACCTTGATATCGCTCCCCGCAAGTCCGTTGACGCGCTCGATCGCCTGCTGAAATAAGCTGTTGGTGCCCGATAGCACAAGGAATTGTTTAGGAAAGCCCGCGCGGGACAATGGCCACAGCCGCGTACCTGAACCGCCACACAAGATAATGGGAGTAATGTTGTTCATTATGACTTCGAATTGCCAATGGTTTTGTTATTGAATTTCCATGTTTCCGACAACTCTTGCCAACGATTGCTAGTTTCGGGGTCTTGACGGGAGCGTCGGTAAGCTTCGCACGCAAATGCCAGCAGTATGCCAAGTATGCCACCAGCCACCACGCCAAGCAGCGTAATGACCGCCCGCTTTGGCTTCGATTTTCTTTCAGCGGGAACGGCCTTGTCCAGCAACTGGATCATGGACGAGTCTTTGGCTTCATCGATCCTGGCCAACTCATATTGCTTCGCCAGTAGTTCGAACATGGTTTCGTAATACTTTACTTCACGCAGACTGCGGACATACTCGACGCCGACCGCTGGGATTTTCCCGGTTGGCACCATGAAATCGCCATCTTTGGAGGGCTGGTTCTTTTCCAACTTGAGCAGTTGCATCTGGAGGGCCCTGAGCTCCTCCTGCGTGCGTAACAGCTCCGGATTTTGCCCGGTTGCGAAGGTACGCATGGCATTCAGCTGGACTTCTTTCGCGGCGATCGTGCCCTTGATCTGGGCGATGCTGGCAATGATGGCCTGCACCTGGCCTTCGGGCTGGATCATGCCGGTTTTTTCCTGAGTGGTACGCAAGGCCACTTCTGCATTGGCCAGCTGGTTTTTAGTCTCTTTCAACTGGCGCTCAAAAAAGAGACGCCTCTGCGATGCTTCTGAAATCGCCATAGTCTGGGTCAGCTTAATCAGTTCAGCGACATAGGCGTTCGCCAGTTCAGCGGCAAACCTGGGGTCCTTGTCCTCGATGCTGATGGAGATCAAACCATCTTTCTTGCCCGCTCCAATTTGACTGACACCGGCCAAGGCCTTGCGCGCATCATCGATAACCTTGCTTTCATATCGATCCTGCAGCTTGAACTCCTTGATCAGATTGTCGGCAATCGTGCGACTTCCCAATATCCCCACATAAAGGTCGTTCGGATTTTTGATGCCGCCAATACCAGCCACCCCGGCCAGGCCACCGAGTTGCCCAAGCATGGCAGCCATGCCGGAGCTTTGCTGCTGCGGCGGCATGATCGTCGCCGTACTGGTGAATTTTGGCGCTATCAGCGTGCTGACGCTCAGCGCCAGCACGCCGAACAGGATCGGCATGCCGAACACTAGCTTTTTATGGCGAAGCAGGACGATCAACAGATCGAGAAAATGAATTTCATCTTGCTCGTCTTCCCTGATTTCCTGACGGTCGCTTTTGCTATCCAGTTGCTGATTCATCGCTTTCTTTCCTTAATCCTTCAAGACCTTCAGCCCTGCCGCCCCCAGACCGAACTGGAAGAAAATCGCAGTCCATTCTTTCAGGCTTTGTCGCCACGATGTACGATCGATTTTTTCCGGCACCACGATGGTGTCACCAGGATTAACCGCTGCACCGCCCACGCCACTAAACCAGCTGTCATTACTGCCCTGCGCCGTGCCATCTGCACGGATTACATACATTTCCGAAGTGTCTCCGGACGCAGTTGGGCCGCCCGCCAATGTAAGGTAATCACTGACGCTGCGGCGCGGCTTGTGGATAAAAGCATTTTGCTGGAATACCGAGCCCAGCACATCCACGGTGCCAGGTTTGCGGGGAATATAAATACTATCGCCATCCTGTAGAGCCAAGTCAGGCAAATGCTTTACCTGCGCCTCGCCATCCGGCAGCTCCAGCACGATTCGACCTTCAGCCTTTACTGCACGAAGCTGCTGGGCAAGGCGCCTTTGACGCTCGATCTCCGCTGAAATTGTCGCGACATTGTCCTTGTCTGTGGTGCCGGCCAGGCGCTGCGTAGCGACGCTTTCCAGTTCGCGTTCAAAGCGTGTCGCCACTTCATCCAGCTTGGCTTGCTGGATGCGCCGTACCGACTCACGTTTCAGCTGGGTGGCGTACACATAGCCGTTTTCCGTTGCTCCGCCCAGTCGGGCAATCAACTCTCTCAGCGTCTCGCCTTTCTTGATCGGAAACACGCCGCTTTGCTTGACCTCACCTGCAACCCGCACGTACTCATTCTGGATTTGCACCTGGACCGGCACTGCTGCGGGAGAGAACACGCGCAAAATATCGGTGGGCCGCACGGGGATGGTTGCCAGACGGCCGCTCGCGGACTTGTCGGCCAACAGCTTAGCTACGGTCTGATATTGGTTATCGACGTTCTTTTCGACGATGATTTGCTTTTGGTCTGCGGACGAGTCCACACCGCCGGCAAGCGCCAGCAGGTCGGCAACGGAAGACGTCCCCTTCAACTCGAAAATCCCTGGCTTTTTCACGTTACCGGTCAGCGCCACCAGCGGCCCGACTTCCGGAATATAAATCACGTCGCCGTCGCGCAGGCTGATGTCGCGACTCTTGTCGCCCTTGGACAGCATGTCATACAAGTCGAAGGTAGTCACCGTCTCGGCGCCGCGCTTGACCTGGATATTACGCATGGAGCCGGAAGCGTCCGGACCGCCCGATACGAAGAGCGCGTTGAGCAATGTGCTCATGGCGCTCAGGGTATAAGTGCCCGGTCGCACCGCATGACCCACCACATAAATTTGCAGCGCGCGTGTTTGCGCAATGCTTGCGGTCAACTCAAAATTGCTAAAAATCTTGCCAATCGCTTTCTTGAGGTGGTCTTGCAAATCGCGGTATTTAACGCCAGCCACCTTGACCGCACCAACTTGCGGGATATAGATGGCACCGCTGCGATCGACGGTTGCGGTGACGTCGATCTCGACCATGCCCCAGCCACGGATTTGCAATTCGTCGCCGGTGCCGATGACGTAATCCGGGTTCACTTGCACAGCATCGATGGGGGCGAAGGTGGTTGGCACATCGCCAAACAAATCCTTGCCATAAATCGCCAGGCGGCCGCCGGTGACTGTTTCCACATAAGCTTCAAAGGAATCTTTTGTGCTGCCCGTGGCTTTGGCCGGCCGGGTCTGCACCTGGCTCGCCAGCTGACGCTGGTCGGCGCGATTCGTAATGGTTGGCAAACCACCGCCGCTGGTCATTTCCATGCCGCCCGTGGCGCCTCTGCCGCCACTCTGCGCCCATCCAGATGAAGAGAGTGTCCCCAGCACGCAGGCAGCGCACAGGAATTTCACTAGCGGCTTGATTGGTAAGCTGTTCTTGTTCATGCAGTTCTTTGTCTGAAGGATTTTTAATAAGTGGTTTGCCATGTAACGCCGTATTCGCCACCGCCACCATTGAACGACACGTAGGACTTATTGCCCTGGCGTTGCGCCTCCCACAGCCAGCTGCCGGTGGCGTAACCGAGAAGACCGCCCACCACCGCATCGGAAAACCAGTGCTTCCTGGCTGCCACGCGCCCCATCGAGCCAATTGCAGCCACGCTATACAGCCAGGGTGCGTCGTACTCCTTGGCGAAGGGCGTCACCGCGGCGAAAGCGACCGAGGCGTGATTGGAGGGCAAGGATGAATCGGAGCGTTTGGGCGCCCGCGCCCAATGACCCATCTCATCCATCGGTCGGGCGCGCCCGATCATATGCTTGCCGGCGATACTGAGCCCAGCGGCCGCCGCGCCCGACTGCAGCGAGATCAGCCCGGTATTTTGCATGCGCTCGCCACCCAGCGCCGCCGCCAAGCCGGCCGCCCCCAGCATGACTACCGGCATCGCCTTGCCGAAGCGGTCCAGACCCTTGATTGCATTCGAACCGGCATGGTCTTTGGCAAAGCGGTCGATTTTCTTGTCGCTGACCGAGGCAACCACGAGCGCGCCTGCAGCAAGCCCCACGCCTTTGAACAGATCCGGCGCGCTCGGCAGGGCCGAGGATGAATTTTCCAGGCGCCTGCGCATGGCTGGCCACGGATCGCGCAATGGTTGTACCGGCGGATTGACGGCAGGAAGATTTTGCTCGTCGGGCCGCTCGGCGAAATTGCCCAGGCCATCGAAGGTGTTCATGTCGCGGCGCGAGTCCTCCACCATGTCATAGAGGTCGCCGGGCGAGGCCACCATCTGGCCGACGTCGCGCGTCCACGGCGATATCGCCATGCCGGCGCCTGCCTGAGTGTCGCTGGGCAGCATGCTGCGCAGGGGAATCGACAGGAAGATGCCCTTGTCATAATAGGGCGAACTCGGCGTGCCGGGACTAGTGATATCCCTACCGTTGGTGCGCGTATACCAGAAACCGACTTCGATGCCGGACTGGAAGCGGCGCTTCAATTCCATGCGCACGCCTTCATCCTTGGCAAGGAAGCGTCCTGCCCGCGCGGTGGCTGTCATGTCGTACGGCAGGCGGTAATGCAAGGCGCCCAAGGCAGTCATGGTCTGGTAGCTGTTCTTGCCGAACCAGCCCTGGAAATCGCGCTGCTGCAGCGCGTCCACCGTCAGGTCGACAGCCCAGCGGCTGTCCTTGGGCAGATACAGCACCTGCGCGCCGACGCCCCGGTACATTTCTTCGTACAGGCCGCCGGATACCCGCGCATACCAGCGTTCCGCCGGCATCATGTACTGGTTGACCAGCAGCCGGTGCAGCTTGAGGCGGTTGCCGCGCTTGTACTCGGCAACATCCGTGCGCACGTGCGGCAGCAGGCTGTTGGAAGGCTGCTTGACGTCGCTGACGTTTTCGATGAGCTTCAAGCCCATGGCGCCGCTCAGGTAGAGCCCGTTGCCCAGGCGCTTGTTGTAGTTGGCGGCAGCCGCCACTTCATAACGCAGCGCACCGCTGGGGTCGTTGAAGAAAAAGCCGAGCTTGGGCGCCAGCTTGAAGCGGTTGGCTTCACGGTCTTCGGAAATCAGCTGGATACTCTCGCCTTCGTGCACCGTACGCACTTCAAGGCCGGTGTTGTCCTTGACGCCAACCAGCACGCCCTCGCGGTCGGCTTGCAGCATGTCGTCCGGGTTCGGGTAGCGCAACAGCACGTTTTCGAGGAACGCCTGGCGCGGGATGCGGCCATCCAGGTAATCGGCGAGCTTGTCGAGGTCGAAGAATTCGTAAGTGGCGACCGGCTGTTCCAGCCGGGTATAGGTGACATGGATACTGCGCAGTTCGGCCGGCGCAAACGCCAGCGCGATGCGGGTGGCGCGGCCGACCGCGCGCCCCAGGTTGGAAATGCGCGAATTGGTCAGCGCCAGGTGCAGCGTATGGCCTTTTAGCTCCACTCGGATGTTCTTGTAATCCTGCTTGCCCAGGACATCGATCATGGCGGCGCCATGCGCCGGATCGTTGCGCCACTGCTCCAGCGTGGGGCGTGGACGCGCATGCTTGGGCTGGTAATACGGCGGCTCGTAAACCTTGGGAATGAATTCGCGCGCGCCGAATGGAATGCTCACATAGGCGTTGAGGCTGGAATGGTCGCGGTGGCGCGCGGCCTGCACGCCCAGCCAGCCCCAGCGGTATTCAACGCCGACCGATGGGCCCTTTTCGCGCTGGCCGGCGGAGGTTGCCGCTGCCCGGAAGTCCTTCGGGTAATCATTGGCGTCGTATTCCGCCACCAGTGCCCAGTTTGGCAGGCTTTGCGGCTGCCAGCGCACGCCGGCGAATACGCCATCCGGACGCTGGTTACCGTAGCCGATGCTGGCTTCCAGGTTGCGGTTGACGCCGAAGGTTTTGCTGGCCACGGCATATTGGCCCTTGAACAGCCCGGTGCCGAACACGTCGGTGATGCCCAGTGCGAATGCCGGTCGCCAACCGCTCTCTTCCAATAGCTGCAGCTTGGTATCGATCACCTTGTCCTTGTAGCGGCCGTACTTGCCGCCAAAAGCGTTAGGATCGTTGGAAAAGCCCGGGATGCCGGTGATCGAGACATAGCGGCCGGTTACTTCCAGGAACGGCAGAAAGGTGGACGTAACCCAGAGTGCGCCGTAGGGACTATCGTAGCTGTAGCCCAGGCTGAAGCTGCCATCAGCTGCCACCGCGGCGCTGGGCATATTGATGTAGCCGGTCTGGCCATTCAATGCGGGCGCAGCAAAGGCCTGCGCGCCACCAACCACGAGGTAACCGCACCAGGCGCACTTCATCGATGTTCGCAGCACTGATAACAAATCCGACAACCCGAAAAAAGCCGTCAGATTCAATTAAATCTGGACCACGGCGAAACAATGACAAGAAAAAAATAATTTTAGGAAATTAAACCCAGGAAACTATAAGCAAACATTGCGCCAACCACATTCGGCACCCCTACCATTAGTTCAGTGGAAATCACCGGCTGCCAAATATAGTATGCAAATATGACAGCTTGATTATTATCAATTGTTGGCGATTCTAGCATGCCGGGCTACGAGAAATCGTGAATTTGTGGCTTTAAAGAAAGCATTATTTTTGCTTTTGTTTATTTGAATTTTCATTTTCAAAACCAAAAGTTAATTACTGTTACACGCCCACAATTTGTTTGCATAATTGCATGTATAACGTCCGCCATTCGCCCGTCCCACCTACACTTCTCGCACCTTACCGCACGAAATCTCCCTGATTCCCTGCTTTTTTAAGTAAAATTCGGAATTGACTTAAAATTACTTCAAGTAAAGATTTCACATGATTTTAGTTACTGGCGGCGCGGGCTTCATTGGATCGAATTTTGTACTGGACTGGCTCGCGCAAACGAATGAACCCGTCATCAACCTGGACAAGCTGACTTACGCCGGCAATGTCCAGAATCTGGCCAGCCTGGATGGTGATTCACGCCATATCTTCATCCAGGGCGATATCGGCGATAGCGAACTGGTCAAATCCCTGTTGCAGCAACACCAGCCACGCGCCATCCTGAATTTTGCAGCGGAAAGCCATGTTGATCGCTCCATCCATGGCCCGGAAGATTTTATCCAGACCAATATTGTCGGCACATTCCACTTGCTGGAAGAAGTGCGGGCCTACTGGGGTCAACTGGACGGCGAAGCGCGAAGCACTTTCCGCTTCCTGCATGTCTCGACCGATGAAGTCTATGGCTCTTTGCGCAAGGACGACCCAGCTTTCAGTGAAACCAATCGTTACGAGCCCAACAGCCCTTATTCGGCCAGCAAGGCGGCCAGCGACCACCTGGTGCGCGCCTACCACCATACCTATGGCTTGCCGGTACTGACCACCAATTGCTCCAACAACTACGGGCCATACCACTTCCCGGAAAAGCTGATCCCGCTGATGATCGTCAATGCACTCGCGGGCAAGGCGTTGCCCGTGTATGGCGATGGCATGCAAATCCGCGACTGGCTCTACGTGAAGGATCACTGCAGCGCGATTCGCCGGGTGCTGGAAGCCGGCCAGCTTGGCGAGACTTATAACGTCGGCGGCTGGAATGAAATGCCGAATATCGACATCGTCCACACGGTGTGCGGCCTGCTGGATGAATTGCGGCCCCGTCCGGATGGCAAGCCTTACGCGGAGCAGATTACCTATGTCACCGACCGCCCGGGCCATGACCGCCGCTATGCCATCGACGCCGGCAAGATCGAGCGTGAACTCGGCTGGAAACCGGCTGAAACTTTCGACAGCGGCATCCGCAAGACTGTGCAGTGGTATCTGGATAACCCGGCATGGGTGGCCAATGTGCAAAGCGGCGCCTACCGCGATTGGGTCGCAACCAATTATGCGGAGCGCACTGAATGAAAGCACCAATGACGATCCTGCTGTTTGGCAAAGGCGGGCAAGTGGGATGGGAATTACAGCGCAGCCTGGCGCCTTTGGGCAAGGTGGTCGCGCTGGACTTTGATAGTACCGATCTGTGCGGCGACTTTAGCAATCTGGCAGGCCTGGCCGCGACCGTGGACGCAGTGCGGCCCGCTTTTATCGTGAATGCGGCAGCGCACACGGCTGTGGACAAGGCCGAGAGCGAACCGGAACTGGCGCGCACGATCAATGCGCTGGCGCCCGGCGTGCTGGCCAAAGCGGCGCATCGCGTAGGTGCCGGCCTGGTGCATTATTCGACGGATTATGTATTTGATGGTAGTGGCAATCAACCCTGGAGGGAAACCGATACACCGGCCCCGCTGAGTGTGTATGGTGCCACCAAACTCGAGGGCGAACGCCTGATTGCCGAGGCTTGCTCAAATCACCTGATTTTTCGCACCAGCTGGGTGTACGCGGCGCGTGGTGGCAACTTTGCCAAAACCATGCTGCGCCTGGCGAAGGAACGCGAGCGCCTGACGGTGATCGATGACCAGATCGGCGCGCCGACTGGCGCCGATCTGCTCGCCGATGTGACCGCGCATGCAATACGTAGCATCTCGACGCAGCCAGCGTTGGCGGGCCTGTACCATCTGGCGGCGGGCGGCGCCACTTCCTGGCATGGGTATGCGCAATTTGTGGTGGCGCATGCACACCGTGCGGGCGTGACACTGAAAACTGACATTGAGGCAATCGACCCGGTGCCGACCAGCGCTTTCCCGACGCCGGCCACGCGCCCGCACAACTCCCGTCTGGATACCAGCAAATTGCAAGCCGCCTTCGACCTGACCCTGCCCGCGTGGCAGCAAGGTGTCGAGCGCATGCTTACTGAAATCATCTGATCTGTTTAGACACCTTACCTCATTCATCATGACACAACGCAAGGGCATTATCCTGGCCGGCGGCTCCGGCACCCGCCTGCATCCGGCCACGCTCTCCATTAGCAAGCAACTGCTGCCGGTGTATGACAAGCCGATGGTGTATTACCCGCTCAGCACGCTGATGCTGGCTGGCATCCGCGACATCCTGATCATCAGCACGCCACAGGATACGCCGCGCTTTACCCAGTTGCTGGGCGATGGCTCGCAGTGGGGCATCAATCTGCAGTATGCGGTACAGCCGAGCCCGGATGGCTTGGCGCAGGCTTTCATCATTGGCGACGACTTCATCGGCAATTCGCCCAGCGCGCTGGTATTGGGGGACAATATTTTTCATGGTCACGACTTTACGCAATTGCTGAGCTCAGCCGATGCGCAGGAACATGGCGCTACCGTGTTTGCCTACCATGTGCGCGACCCCGAGCGTTACGGCGTGGTGGACTTCGATGCGCAAGGCAAGGCCAGCAGCATCGAGGAAAAGCCGCTCCAACCCAAGAGCAATTACGCGGTGACCGGCCTGTATTTTTACGACAACCAGGTAGTCGACATCGCCAAGGCAGTCAAGCCGAGCGCGCGGGGCGAGCTGGAAATTACCGCGGTCAACCAGGCTTACCTGGAGCGCGGCGAATTGAATGTGCAAATCATGCAGCGCGGTTATGCGTGGCTGGATACCGGCACCCATGACAGCTTGTTGGAAGCCAGCATGTTCATCGCAACGCTGGAACACCGCCAGGGCTTGAAGGTGGCGTGCCCGGAAGAGATTGCCTGGCGCAATGGTTTTATCAGCAGCGAACAATTGGCAAAACTGGCGCAACCGCTGAGCAAGAATGGCTATGGCCAGTATTTACAAAACATTCTCAAGGAACCGTTTTCAAAATGAATGTGATTGCCACCGCACTGCCTGAAGTGCTGATTTTCGAACCGCGCGTTTTTTCAGACGATCGTGGCTGGTTCATGGAAAGCTATAACCAGGCCGTGTTTGAAAAAGCGGTGGGGTATGCCGTGCCATTCGTGCAGGACAACCACAGTTACAGCAAACGTGGGGCATTGCGCGGCCTGCATTTCCAGTTGCCGCCCTACGCGCAGGGCAAGCTGGTGCGCGCAACGCAAGGCCGGGTATGGGATGTCGCGGTCGATATCCGCAAGAGTTCTGCGACCTTCGGCAAATGGGTGGGCGTGGAGTTGAGCGCCGAAAATCGGCGTCAACTCTGGATACCGCCCGGCTTTGCGCATGGCTTTATCACCCTGAGCGAAACGAGCGAGTTTATGTACAAGACGACGGCGCTCTACAATAAAGAGTCGGAAGGCGCCATCGTCTGGAATGATCCCCAATTGGCCATCCAGTGGCCGGAAATTCCGGCGGCGGATGTGCTGCTTGCGGAGAAGGATGCTGCAGCGCCTAGTTTTAAGGATGCGCGGGTGTTTGATTAATTGTAAGCACCTCATCAGCACCGTCATTGACTTTCGGTGCTGATGGTGATGCGGGACTCAGGCTGATTTTTTCAGGCGCTCTGCGACGTTCCATGGCAGGAGATCTGCCACGCGATTGATCGGATAGTCTGCGATGTGGGTAAACACATGGCGCAGGTACGCTTCCGGATCGATGCCGTTGAGGCGGGCTGAGCCGATGAGCGAGTACATGGCGGCAGCACGCTCGCCACCGCTGTCAGCCCCCAGGAACAGGAAATTCTTCCTGCCAAGACATACGCCGCGCAATGCATTCTCCGCGATATTATTGTCGATCTCTGCCATGCCATCGTCGCAATAATAGACCAGCGCCTGCCACTGGTTGAGCGCGTAGTTGATGGCCTTGGTCGTGTCCGATTGGGTCGATAGTGTCAACAGCCGCTGTCGCAGCCAGATTTCAAGATCGTCCAGCAGGGGCCTGGCCTGCTGTTGCCGAATCCGTTGCCGCTCGTCCGGTGGTTGCCCACGGATTTGCGCTTCGATGGCATACAGCTCGCCAATCCGTCGCAGCGCTTCGGTAGAGGTGGGCGTAGCCTTGCGCACGTGCAGGTCATGGAGCTTGCGACGGGCATGTGCCCAGCATGCCGCTTCCTTTACCTGGCCATCCGCGTAGATCGCGTTGAAGCCTGGAAATGCGTCAGCCTGAACCACGCCGGCAAATCCGGCCAGGTGCGACTGCGGATGCAGACCCTGCCGGTTCGGCGAATAGGCAAACCACACGGCCGCTGGAGCGGACGAGCCGGCATTGCGATCATCCCTGACGTACACCCAGAGTCGGCCCGTCTTCGTCTGACCATTGCCGGGAGACAGTACCGGCATCGGCGTCTCGTCCGCATGAATCTTGCCCGGGGCCAGTACATGGCGGCGCAGTGCCTCCACCAGAGGGGTAATCAGCACACCGCATGCGCCCATCCAGCGCCCTGTGGTGGCGGGATCCAGATCCACCCCTTTCCTGGCGTGGATGACCGATTGGCGATACAGCGGTTGATGATCGGCGAATTTCCCCACGGCGATGTTGGCCAGCAGACCGGGGCCGGCGAAACTGCGCTGGATCGGCCGACTCGGTGCGGCCGCCTGGACGATCACGTCGCAGCAGCCACAGGCTTTTTTACGGCGTACGTGACGAATCACCTTGAAGGCGGCGTCGATGATTTCCAGCTGTTCGGAAACGTCTTCGCCGAGCGACTTGAGGTCGCCGCCACATGCCGGGCAGGCTTGGACCTCTGGCTCGATGATGTGGTCTTCGCACGGCAGGTGGTCAGGCAATGGCTGGCGTGCCGACTTCTGCCGGGGCGTTACTGTTTCCGGCTGCTTCTGTTCGGCAGCGCCTTCCTCGGCAAGCAGATCTTCCAGACGCGTTTCCAGCTGCTCGAGTTTCTTGTCGATCTTCTCGGACTTGCGGCCGAACTGCATGCGCTTGAGTTTGGCGATCTGCAGTTGCAGCTGCTCGATTTCGAGCGTGCGCACGGAAAGTGCCAGCTCCAGCGTCGACACGGTATGGCGCAATTGCTGGAGCTCGTCGTCGCGGCGCAATAGCAAAGCCTTCAGGGCATCAATATCGTCCGGCAGTGAGGCGGGGGTGACAGGCATGCGCGGCAGTTTACGCGCTTGCCGGAATGTTTACAACAAGGAAAGCGGTGGCCCGGTGCGTTCCGGCTGCTTCCAGTTGATCCCCTCCAGCAGCATGGACAGCTGCGCCGGGGTCAGGTGGATCTTGCCGCTGTCGGCCTGTGGCCAGACAAACCGGCCATGCTCAAGCCGCTTGATGAGCAGACATAGTCCATCGCCGGTGGCCCACAGCACCTTGATGACATTGCCTCGCCGGCCACGGAAGACGAACACATGGCCGGAGAGCGGCTCCTCGGCCAGGGTCATTTGCACCTTGGCCGCCAGGCCATTCATGCCTGCCCGCATGTCGGTGATGCCTGCGGCGATCCAGATGCGTGTTCCCGCCGGCAGGCCCATCATGCGCGCACCATCCGCAGAATCGCGTGCAGCATGGCCAGATCGGCATGGCCATCGAATCGGACCGTCACATCGGCGATGGCGATTTCGATGATGCCTTGTCGCGCAACGCACGTGTTCGTTGTGCTTGCCGTCTCCGTCGTCGCCGCAAGTCGAGGCGTTGATGTGGGCGCGACCGCTGCCGCTCTCTCGACTATCGTGACGGGCAACATGGCCTGAGGCGCTGGCGCAGCATCGAACAGGCCAGCCACCAAATGGCGCCGCCACTTGAACAGCATGTTGGCGTTGATGCCGTGCTGCTGCGCCAGATGGGAAACGGAAGCGCCAGGCTCGCTGGCCTGCTGTGCCAGCTGCCGTTTGAACGCAACCGGAAAATTCGGGCGCCGCTTGCGACGCCCCTCTAAAATCAATGAATCCATGATAGTTCCCACTAAAAAATAGCGGGAACTATCGTGGATTATTTGGATAAAATCGTCCAGACGGTACAGATGAGGCGCTTACGATTAATTCAATCTGATCAAACTGTGCCATAGACGAAGTTTCATTCATTACCGCATGCTAGCCTGCCCGATCAGGCGCAGTTGTTGCGGCAGACAAACCGAATGCAGATCGTAATGGTCGATGACGCGTTGCCGGGCGTTCTGACGAAGTAACTGCATGTTTTGTGGTTGATCCAGTGCCTCGACGACCGCATCTGCAATCTGCTCCGTGCTGAAAAAATCAACCAGCAAGCCGTTTTTTCTGTGCTCAAGGACTTCCATCACCGGTGGCGTACGCGAGCCGATGACCAGGCATCCGGCCGATGAATGACATGGATCATGTCATGGTATCGTTGCGGAACCTGATTCCGCTGCCAGGTAGTCAGGGTCTGTCCGAAGTCGGCGCCGTCAAGTGCCAGCAGGTGCGGCATGTTCCATGTCCTGATGCGCAGCTTGTCATCCAAACTGGCAGGATATTCCGGGTCAAAGCCGACATCCGCGCCGACCGCGCGGTAAAAAAATTCGAAATAGCCGATCAGCGGCACGTCCGGATACACATCTTTCAGATACAGGGTTTCGCCCCAGCCGGCATGACCGAGAATGACATCGGGGCGAAAGCCCTTATTGCGTAAATCCATGCAGACCCGCAAGACCGCCTGCCCATTCAACACGGCATTTTCGGTCGTCTTCAGATAGTGGTGAGCATCGGGCCTTATGACACGGCTCGGCTTGTACAGGATTGTTTTCACGCCAGGAATATCGACGCGGCGATGCTGACCGACGCCGATAATTTCATGCTTGCCGCTTGTCCCTAGATGACCAAGCAGGTGCTTGTATTGTCCGGGGAAATTTTGATGGATCGCTAGAATTCTCATTCAGAACCTGGAGGGATTGCAATTTGCGTGCAGGCGCAGGCGCAATAGTGTAACCAAGATTTGCAATCAATTTGCCATCGTTGCCAAAATTGACATTAATCCTGTAATACAATATTCATATAAATCAATGCATTCATGCCAAGCATGATGCTCCATTTCGAATGTCATTTAAGAACTAAAATCATCAGGGAGCTTTATGAGCATCGTTCCAACCATCCTGTGCGGCGGTGCGGGTTCGAGGTTATGGCCGGTTTCTCGCGAAATGCATCCGAAACCTTTCATCCGGCTGGCGGATAACCAAAGCCTGCTGCAAAAAGCTTTTCTGCGCGGGGCGAACCTTCCTGAGGCAAAAGAAATCCTGACCGTTACCAACCGCGAGCTGCTTTTCAAAACGCAGGACGACTTCCGCGAAGTCAACAAACAGGGCCTCGCTACTTCGTTCATTCTTGAACCCTTCGGCCGCAATACCGCTGCAGCAATCGCCGCAGCGGCGCTGAATGTAGCGATGAGGCATGGCGAAGACGCTGTCATGCTGGTGCTTGCGGCAGACCACCTGATTACCGACCAGGAAGCGTTCTCCAGCGCAGTCGCCCAAGCAATGGTGCTGGCCCGCCAGGGCAAGCTGGTCACTTTCGGCATTCAGCCTGATGCCCCGGAAACCGGCTATGGCTATATTGAAGCGGAAGGCAACCAGGTAGTGCGCTTTATAGAAAAGCCTACGCTGGAAAAAGCCCGGGAATATCTGGCATCCGGCCGCTTCCTGTGGAACTCTGGCATTTTTTGTTTCGAGGCAGGGATCATGCTGCAGGCGCTGGAAAAACACTGCCCGGATATTCTTTCCGCGACGACTTCCTGCATCCAGTCATCCCGCACCGCCGAAGGCAAAGGCTTCAGCCAGATTGCGCTCGAACCGGATAGCTTTGCGCAAGTGCCGGACAACTCGATCGATTACGCTGTCATGGAAAAATCCAGCCAGGTTGCCGTTGTTCCCTGCGATATCGGCTGGAGCGATATCGGGTCCTGGAGTGCACTGGGCGATCTGACCAATTCAGACGGGCAAGGCAACCGCATCAATGGCGAAGCGCACTTGCACGACGTTACCAACTGCTTCATTCAGAGCAACAAACGTGTAGTTGGCGCAGTCGGCGTCGACAACCTGATCATCGTCGATACGCCGGACGCCCTGCTGGTGGCCGACAGGTCGCGCGCGCAGGACGTCAAGCACCTGTACACAGCATTAAAGGCACAAGGCCACGAAGCGCACAAGCTGCACCTGACCGTCCACCGCCCCTGGGGCACCTACACCGTGCTGGAAGAAGGCCCGCGCTTCAAGATCAAGCGGATCGTCGTCAAGCCGGGCGCCTCGCTGTCACTGCAGATGCATTATCACCGCAGCGAACACTGGATTGTCGTCAGCGGCATGGCGAAGGTTGTCAATGGCGAACGTGAACTGCTGGTCGCCACCAACGAATCCACTTTCATCCCGGCTGGGCACAAGCACCGGCTGGAAAACCCCGGCGTGCTGGACTTGGTCATGATCGAAGTGCAAAGCGGCGAATACGTCGGCGAAGACGATATCGTGCGATTTCAGGATGTATACGGGCGCTGCTGATTATCATACAAGTGCCAGCACGCGCATTTCAACATGCAAGCCGGCAGCAGCTGCCATCCAGCCAATTCCAGATCGATTTTGCTGGTCTTCTGTGATTTCTTCTGGAAACTCAATGCGCGTGATAATGCGCCAGCTTCAATGCAAGAAGTCGATCCATACTGAGGTGTCAACGAGTACCATGCAATGCCTCACGGCGACGCGGGATATCCTTGGCGTCGGGTTGGCTACCGGCTAGTCTTGCCAGCCGCCTGGCCGCTTCGCGTTCGATCAAGGCGCGCAAGGCTTCATGCAAAAGCTCGCTGCGCTCGGTTTTACCGGAAATAGCATGGGCTCTTTTCAGCAAGTCATCATCCAGGATAATAGTAGTACGCATGACCGCTCCTCAAATTAATGGATTCATTCTCTCATCAATTTTAGTGCCATTCGATGCAAAAAATGATGTCTTCATCCCCTTGATCGAGACGGCTGAACTCCTTTACAAGATCGTGAGCGTGCCAGCAAAAGTCTCGCCAGGCACCAGTTGTACTGGCCGCGTCACCCGTACGGGCTCGATGCAGACGAACCGTTGCCAGTCTGCATCCGGTAGGTCCGCCAGCTGCCGCCCGCCTGCTTCACCCGGATTCCACACCATCCATTGATCGAAACCGCTGGCAGAGAGAGTCAAATTTTTCTCACCCGTCCAAAGCGTCAGGTCCGGGCAACCGTCATAGAGCCGCTCGAATGGCTCGGCGCCCAGCATCAGGGCCTGCGCCTCATCGACCGCCAGTTGCGGCTGGTAACGGTCCTGCACCTTCAGCCCTTGCAGACCGCTGATGCGCATCTGCCCCAGGTCTTGCACGCGAAAATAGGGATGCAAGCCGCCGGTGAATGCAAACGCGCTCTTCCCTGCATTCCGGATGCTCAGCTCGATCGTCAGCCGGCCAGGCTGCACTTCGGCCGTCAACTGCAGGCTGGCGGCGTGCGGCCAGCTTGCGATGTCCTGGTCGGAAATCTCCAGGGTGTAGCAGATGGTTTCTGCAACGGTGTCTTGCCGATGTTCGCGCAAGGTCCACGGCATGTCCCGCACGAAGCCATGCTTGCGCAACGGACCAGACTCGGCAAACTGCGGAAACAGGACGGGTACGCCGCCGCGGGCTGGCGCATACCCGCTATTGACGATCGGACTGTTATAGAAAAGCGGGCCATGCGGTGTCAAGTCGGCGCTCAGGAGCTGGGCGCCGAGGGGCTGGTGGCTTAATTTGCTCATTTTAATTTGCTCATTAATGCAGGTGCTGTTCAAGCACTTCTACGCCCTACTGCTTGCGAAGCCAGGCTGCAAGGTCATTTTCGTCAACCTGTCCTGTAACAATACTAATGATCATATCGCCGGCAATGACAGGATCATATTCCAGCTCAATGCCATTCAGTGCCAGAATCATATCCATGGCAGCAAACGCTGTTCTTTTGTTTGCATCGTTAAATGCGTGTGCTTGCGCAATGAATGCGGCATAACATGCGGCAAGATGATAGACATCGCCAATCAAAGCATAGTCGATGCGCTTATCAATCCGATCGATGCATGATGCAAGCGACTTGTCTGACGCAAGTCCCTGCAATTCGTTTGAATTAATCACGTCATCATGAATCATGATGACGTGCGCCTCTGTCAAACCGATCATGCCTATTTATCTTCCAGGTACTTCAACGTCGGTTCAATTACCTTGCGACGATGCAAAAGTACCGCTTTGACATCGGCATCCGATGCCTTGGCGTGCGGAATGATATTGACAGCCTCGGCCGGGACAAGATAAGCCACAACGGCATTACGGTTAAAAATTGCCACAGGAGTGGATCCAGCATGCGCTAAAACTTTGCCAGGCTCGCGCAACTCTGTGAGCGACGCAGATTTAGTGGTAAGCAATGTATCCATGGAAACCTCTAATCAAAGGGAATTGAATACACATTATAATATACGTTTAAATTCACACAAAATGGGCTTGTTTTTAATAGCCGCCAAAGACCTTGTCCAATGCGGTCATGATTTGAAACTGGTTGCCCTGGGCCGAACGAACATGATCCTTCAGTTCATTTGCCGGGATTGCGTCAAGTTGTGGCGTATCTAGAAAATAGTCTTTCCCGTCAACCTCGATCACCGGGCAAAGGTCGGCCGGCGGGCGCACGGATGGAAACGCATCCATAGCACGCAGTGGGCTCACGATTCTTGTGGCTAGCCCGCTGATGAAATCGCTGTGCACATCGAGAAGATAAGGGAAGCTCTAAAATCGACAAATGACCTACATCGGCCGTTTCGCCCCCTCCCCCACAGGCCCCTTGCACCGGGGTTCGCTGGTGGCCGCCATGGCGAGCTTTCTGGACGCCCGCGCGCATCATGGTCACTGGCTGGTACGCATCGAGGATATCGACGAGCCGCGCTGCTCGCCGGCCGCGGCCGAGGATATCCTGGCGACGCTGGCGGCCTTCGGCATGCACTGGGATGGCGAGGTGGTGTGGCAGAGCCGGCGCAAGCCCCTGTACGCGGCGGCGTTCGCACGGCTGGCGCCGTGGGTCTATCCCTGCGGCTGCACGCGCCGCGAAATCGCCGATTCACGCATCGGCATCGCCGCCGATGGCGCGGCGGTCTATCCGGGCACCTGTCGTCATGGCCTGGCCGCCGGCAAGGCGGCGCGGGCGTTTCGCCTGCGGGTGCCGGATGCCGGCGCTGCGATGGACGTGATTACGTTCGAGGACCGCTGGATGGGCACGGTATCGCAACAGCTGGCTACCGAAGTCGGCGACTTCGTGCTGAAACGTGCCGACGGTTTCTGGGCCTATCAATTGGCGGTGGTAGTGGATGACGCCGACCAGGGTGTCACGCATGTAGTGCGCGGCGCCGACCTGCTGGATTCGACGCCGAGGCAGATTTACCTGCAACGATTGCTGGGATTACCGACGCCGCTTTACATGCACGTGCCGGTGCTCACCAATGCTGCGGGCGAAAAGCTGTCGAAGCAAACCGGCGCGATGGCGCTCGATGTGAAGGTGCCGCTGGCAGAGTTGATGGCGGCGGCGCGGTTTCTGGGACTGGAGGTCGGTGCGCCACAGTCAGTGGCGCTCTTCTGGCAGCAAGCGGTGGCGGCGTGGAAGGTACGCCACAGATAGCCAGTAGGCAGCGAAATCAGCGCTTGGGCGGACCGCCCAGCAGTGCCGCCACTTTGGCTTTTTGCGGCTTGCCGGAAGAAGTGCCATTTGCAAGCTGTCCCCTGTTTTCAGCGGCATTGGCCGGCGCAGGCTGGGACGGCTCATAGGGTTTGAGGAACCACGGATCGATCTTTTCCCGGCGCGGTGCAGGTCCATACGCACTGCGCCCGGCGGTCCGCCCCTGCGGGCTCGCGCTGGAACTGAAACTGGTGCGCTCCTCATCACGGCGCGGCCGACGCTCGCTGCTGCCACGTTCGCCACGTTCCCGCTCACTTCCCGGCGCCTCTTCGCGACGCGGACGGCGTTCGCTGCCGTGCTCGGCATGCGGAACGAAACCGGCCAGTTCGCTCGGCGCCAGCTGTTTCTTGATCAGCTTCTCGATATCGGCCAGCAGGCGGGCGTCCTTGTCGGTCACCAGCGAGATCGCATCGCCCAGGGCGCCGGCGCGGCCGGTGCGGCCAATACGGTGGACGTAGTCTTCGGCGTTATACGGCAAGTCGTAGTTGATGACGCAGGGCAGCTCGGCAATGTCGAGGCCACGCGCGGCAACATCGGTTGCCACGAGAATTTCGATCTCGCCTTGCTTGAATGCTTCCAGCGCCGCCATGCGCTCGGATTGCGACTTGTCGCCATGGATGGCGGAAGCCTTGAGGCCCTGCTTTTCCAGTTCGCGCGCCACGCGCGAGGCGCCGATCTTGGTGTTGGAAAACACGATCACCTGCTTGAGGCCGCGCTCGCGCACGATGTGGGCAACCGCCTGGCGCTTGGCTTCCTCGGCGACCTTGTAGATGATCTGGGTGACGTTCTCGGCGGTGGCATTGCTGCGCGCAACTTCGATGGTCACCGGCTTGTCGAGGAAACTGTTGGCCAGCTTCTTGATCTCCGGCGAGAAGGTCGCGGAAAACATGAGGCTTTGCCGCTGCTTGGGCAGCAGGTTGATGATGCGCTGTAAATCCGGCAGGAAGCCCATGTCGAGCATGCGGTCGGCTTCGTCCATCACCAGGATTTGCGTTTGCGACAGGTTCAGAGTCTTTTGCTGCACATGGTCCAGCAGGCGTCCCGGGGTGGCGATGACGATCTCAACGCCGGCGCGCAGGGCGGCGGTCTGCGGCGCCATGTCCATGCCGCCGAACACCACGGTCGAGCGCAGCGATGTGTAATGCGAATAGGCTTTGACGTTGTCGGCAACCTGGTCGGCCAGTTCGCGCGTCGGCGTCAGGATCAGCGCGCGCACCGGATGGCGCGCCGGCGAGGCGCTGTTGCTGGCATGTGCCAGCAACAGCTGGATGATCGGCAACGCAAAACCGGCCGTTTTACCGGTGCCGGTCTGGGCCGCGCCCATGACGTCGCGTCCCTGCAGGACGATGGGGATGGCTTGCGCCTGGATCGGCGTCGGATGGACATAGCCCTGGTCGGTAAGCGCGCGCAGGATGTCAGGCGATAAGCCGAAATCTTCGAAACGGACGGAGGCAGGAGTTTGTTGCGCGGTGGCGGACTGATTGTCGGACATGTTTTCTGGTGGGACTCCCATGGGTTGGACACGGCACCAAGAAGGGCGTGGGCGGGAGGAGGTATGTCAATCGGAATTCCTATTATACGCCACTGGCGTTTGGCGACTGTAATCCTGCGCGCGGCGCCCGATTCAATCCAGGGAATTGGCGCCTAATTATTCGCCCTGGGCGCATCTGGTGAGATTAAATGGGAAATCAATGCTAATCCCTTGCCATCAATTCCCTAAATTTCCATCACAATTCGTCCTTCGACCTGGCCACTTTTTAGTTTGCTGAAAATGGCGTTGACGTTCTCCAAACGATCAATCGAAATATGGGATTTGACTTTACCTTCGCCGGCGAACATCAATGCTTCTTCCAAGTCTTTACGGGTGCCCACGATCGATCCCCTGATCGTCTTTGCATTGAGCACGACATCGAAGATCGGTAGTTCAAAGCTACCCGGCGGCAATCCGACCAAGGTCATCGTTCCGCGTTTATGCAGCATCCCTACCGCCTGGGTGAAAGCCGAGCGCGACACCGCGGTGACCAATACCCCATGAGCACCGGCAATGGCCGATTGCACCACGGCAGGAGCATCTTGCGTTGCACCGTTAATCGTCATGTCTGCGCCAATGCTCTTGGCGAGAGCCAGTTTCGCGTCGTCGATATCGACGGCAATCACATGAAAGCCCATTGCCTTCGCATACTGCACCGCCATGTGGCCCAACCCGCCGACACCTGAAATTGCAACCCATTCGCCCGGCCTGCGCTCCAGCATCTTGAGTCCCTTGTAGACGGTCACCCCGGCGCACAGAATCGGCGCCGCCGGCGCGAAATCGAGGTTATCCGGAAGTTTTCCGACGTAAAGCGGATCGGCAAGAACATATTCGGCATAATCGCCGTTAACGGAGTAACCGGTCATCTGTTGCTCGCCGCACAGCGTCTCCCATCCCGTAATGCAGTGCTCGCAATGACCGCATGCCGTATGCAACCATGGCACGCCGACGCGGTCGCCTTCTTTTACGAGCTTCACTCCCGCGCCGGCTTTCGCCACATAGCCAACCCCTTCGTGTCCCGGAATGAAAGGCAGGGCCGGCTTCACAGGCCAATCTCCGTCGGCGGCATGGACGTCAGTGTGGCAAACGCCTGTAGCAACCACCTTAACGAGGATTTGACCTGGGCCCACCGCAGGAATGTCGACATCTTCAATGACAAGCGGTTGACCAAATTCATGCACCACCGCAGCCTTCATTTTCTCTGCCATCGTAATCTCCTTCCATTCACGTTGGAAAGCCCAGCGCATCCAAGCCTCGACAAAAAAATTCTGACCCCTGGGGATGGGAAAAGGTTCAGGCAATGGGATCGCGGTTCGCACCGGATGGCGCGCAAGATAAGAAAAAAGGACTTAGGTTTTCACCTAAGTCCTTTTTTTATTGGTAGGCCTCCCGTGAGTCGAACACGGCACCAACGGATTATGAGTCCGCTGCTCTAACCAAGCATGAGCTAGAGGCCCTTAAAGCTTTTATTTCCCCAGACGAGAGTTTACTCGATCAATTGCCTTCCAGGAAGCTCTTCAGCTTGTCGGAGCGGGACGGATGACGCAATTTACGCAAGGCCTTGGCTTCTATCTGGCGAATGCGCTCGCGGGTAACGTCGAATTGCTTGCCCACTTCTTCCAGCGTATGGTCGGTGGACATTTCAATGCCGAAGCGCATGCGCAGCACCTTGGCTTCGCGCGGCGTCAGCGAATCCAGCACATCCTTGACCACGCCGCGCATCGAAGCATGCAGCGCGGCATCGGCCGGCGCCAGGGTGTTGTTGTCCTCGATGAAATCGCCCAGATGCGAATCGTCGTCATCGCCGATCGGTGTTTCCATCGAAATCGGCTCTTTCGCGATCTTCATGATCTTGCGGATCTTGTCTTCCGGCATTTCCATCTTCAATGCCAGGGTGGCCGGATCCGGCTCGGCGCCGGTTTCCTGCAGGATTTGCCGCGAGATGCGGTTCATCTTGTTGATCGTCTCGATCATGTGTACCGGAATACGGATGGTGCGTGCCTGGTCGGCAATCGAGCGCGTGATCGCCTGGCGGATCCACCAGGTCGCATAGGTCGAGAACTTGTAGCCGCGACGGTATTCGAACTTGTCCACGGCTTTCATCAAGCCGATGTTGCCTTCTTGGATCAGATCGAGGAATTGCAGGCCACGGTTGGTGTATTTCTTGGCGATCGAAATCACCAGGCGCAGGTTGGCCTCGGTCATTTCGCGCTTGGCCTTGCGGGCCTTCATTTCGCCGGCAGCCATTTTCTTGTTGATGTTGCGCAGGTCCGGCAACGGCAGGACGACGCGTAACTGCAGGTCGATCAGTTTTTGCTGCAATTCCTTGACGGTCGGCACGTTGCGACCCAGGACGGCGCTGTAAGCGTGATTGCCGGCGACTTCGCCATCGACCCAGTCGAGATTGGTTTCATTACCCGGGAAGACCTTGATGAAGTGGGTGCGCGGCATGCCGCAGCGGTTTACCGCCACATCCAGGATCTGCTTTTCGATATGGCGCACTTCATCGACCTGGCCACGCAGGGTGTCGCACAGCTTTTCGACGAACTTGGCAGTGAAGCGCAGGCCGAGCAATTCGTTGGAAATGGTTTCCTGCGCCTTGACATAGGACTTGGAGTTGTAGCCTTCCTTTTCGAAGGCCTTGCGCATCTTGTCGAACTGGGACGAGATGTTGGCAAACTTTTCGAGGGCGTCGCGCTTGAGCTGCTCGAGCTGCTCGGCCGAGAAGCCGGCTGCGCCACCGGCTGCGCTGGCGGCTTCTTCTTCCTCTTCCTCTTCTTCTTCCTCGTCCTCTTCGTCCTCGTCTTCTTCCTCAACGGCCGGCGCGGCGACGACGACGGTGTCGGCCGCATTCATGTCGACCATGCCATCGACGATTTCATCGACCTTCATCTCGTCGCCCTCGATGCGCTCGGCGGCGGCGAGGATTTCGGCAATCGTGGTCGGGCAGGCGGAAATCGCCTGGATCATGTCTTTCAGGCCTTCTTCGATGCGCTTGGCGATTTCGATCTCGCCTTCGCGCGTCAGCAACTCGACCGAACCCATCTCGCGCATGTACATGCGCACCGGGTCGGTGGTGCGGCCGAAGTCGGAATCGACGGTGGACAGCGCTGCTTCGGCGGCGGCGTCGGTATCCTCGTCGGAGGTGACATTGGCGACGGCATCCGACAGCAACAGGGTCTCGGCATCGGGCGCCTGCTCATAGACGGCGATGCCCATGTCGTTGAAGGTGCCGATGATGCCTTCGATGGCTTCCGGATCAACGATATTTTCCGGCAAGTGATCGTTGATTTCCGCAAAAGTCAGGAAGCCACGATCCTTGCCCAGCTTGATCAGGGTTTTCAGTTTCTGGCGGCGCTGCTCAAGCTCTTCCTCGGAGGCTTCCACGTCAGACGAGAAGGCTTCTTTCAGCAAGGCCTTTTCCTTGGCCTTGCGGTCTTTGGCGCGCGCCTTGTCGGCGGCCTTGAGTTCGGCCCGTTCGACGGCGTTCAGCGCAGCGATTTCATCGTTTTCCGGCTGGAAGTCTTTCGGCTTGCGACCGCGGCGGCCAGGCACTTTCACGCCAGGCAAGACATAACCGGAGGTGTCGATGGCCGCCAGTGCGGCAGCATCGGTGGTCTGGCTGACCGGCGCGGCAGACGTCACCAGGATGGTCGGCTGGGATTCCACTGGTGCAGTCTTGCTGGCCTTGCCGGTCGATTTCGCTTCGGATTTCTTGGTCACAGGGGCTTTCGCTGTTACGGACGCCGTCTTGGCGGCAGCCGTGGATAAAGGTTTGGCCGCAGCCGCTTTCGGCGCCGCCTTCGCAGCCACCTTAGATGGGGCCGAAGTAGCTTTCGTCAAGGTTTTGACCGGAGCTTTTGCAATAGTATTCGCCGGCGCTTTCACATCCTTGCCCTTGACCGCTGCGGTTTTGGCGGGCGCAGCTTTTTTAGCCGGCTTGGCGGCGCTCTTGGCGGCGCTCGGCTTGGTATTTTTTTTCGCGGCTTTGTTCGGAGTTTTCGCGGAGGTCTTGGTCGCGGACTTCTTCATTGCGTTCGCCATGGAATCAACTGTCAATTAGAGGTTAATCTTGCTACGCGGTTCAGGTAAGTAATGCACTCGTTCCAGCCGGAAAACCCAATGCGCATCTGCTCGTTATCCCGTATGCGTAGCAATGCCGCGGATAAAGTGCGCTAAGGCCTTGAATCAAAAGCTTTTAATTGTAGCACAGGCAAGAGGATTCCTCCAAAGCCACAAAAGATACTTGCCTGAATGACCACCAATTATCGTTGCGTGATTTCAGCTTCGGCCTCACGGCGCAATTGATCCTGCAACAACATCAATTCGCGGTAACGCTGGCGCCCCTCTTCCGTCTGCAGGCCGGCGGCGGCCAACTGTTCCATTTCAGTCTTTACCAGTTTCATTTTAGTCTGCCGCAACGCGCCGGCAAGCTCCAGACGCGCCGCATTGGCATCAGATTCTTGATCGGCCGCAATTTCCGCAATCAAATCGTCAAATTCGCTCCCGGACGCACGCAATTGTTCGGCCAGGGCGGCAAAACTGGCTTGTTCGCCCATCGCCCGACTGACGGTGACGAGTTGCAGCAATATCTCGGCGCGCTCGGGCGCCAGCCGCGCCAGCACATCGAGCGCCGCCTGGTCGAGCCCGGCGCCCAGCGCCGGATGGGCGACCAACAGCCGCAGGATCTGCCGCTCCAGGCCGACCGGCGCCGGCCGGCCGCTGCGCGGCGGCGCCACGCGGGCGCGGGCGACCGGCTTGGACAGCTCGAACAGCGCCTCGATCTCGGCCGGGGTGGATTGCGTCATCTGCGCCAGCGCGCGCACGATCTGCAGCCGCAGCGCCGACGCCGGCAAGGCTTGCAGCAGGGGCTTGGCATCGAACTGCGCGCGCGCCCGGCCTTCGGCGGTGCGCAGGTCATGCTCGCCGGCGACTTCCTTCAGGAGGAAACGCGACAGCGGCATGGCGTCCTTGATCTGCTGCTCGAAAGCGGCGGCACCGAATTCGCGCACATAGCTGTCCGGGTCGTGCTCGGGCGGCAGGAACAGGAACTGGATGGTTTTATTGTCGCCGGCGTAGGGCAGGCAGGCGTCCAGCGCGCGGCGCGCGGCGCGCCGGCCGGCCTTATCGCCGTCGAAGCTGAACACCACATGGTCGGTCTGGCGCAAGAGCTTTTGCACATGGATCGGGGTACAGGCGGTGCCGAGCGTGGCGACGGCTTGCGGAAAACCCAGCTGGGCCAGCGCCACCACGTCCATGTAGCCTTCGGTGACCAGCACATAACCGGCTTCGCGGATCGCCTGGCGCGCCTCGAACAGGCCATACAGCTCGCTGCCCTTCTGGAACAGCGGCGTTTCCGGCGAGTTGAGGTATTTGGGCTCCCCCTGATCCAGCACGCGTCCGCCAAAGCCGATCACCTGGCCTTTGGTGTTGCGGATAGGGAACATGATGCGGTCGCGGAAGCGGTCGTAGCGCTTGCCGCTCTTTTTCCCATCGCCCCCCTCCTCCTCGCTCTTGTCGATCACCAGGCCGGCTTCGACCAGGGCGTCGTTTTGATATTCGGGAAACACCGTGCGCAGGCTGTCCCAGCCATCGGGGGCGTAGCCCATGCCGAAACGGGCGGCGATCTCGCCGGAGAGGCCGCGTTTTTGCAGGTAGGCGATGGCGTTCGGAGCGCCGCGCAACTGCTGGCGGTAATGGTCGCAGGCGCGCGTCATGACTTCCGACAGCGCCAGCGTGCGGGCCTGCGCCTCGGCGCGCTGGGCCGGCGGCAGGCGGTCGTCGGCATCCGGCACGACCATGCCGACACCCTGCGCCAGATCCTTGACGGCATCGACAAAGCCGACGCCGGAATATTCAATCAAAAAGCCGATTGCGGTACCGTGCGCACCGCAGCCGAAGCAGTGGTAGAACTGCTTGGACGGGCTGACGGTAAAACTGGGGGATTTTTCGTTATGGAAGGGGCACAGCCCCATGAAGTTGGCGCCACCCTTCTTCAACTGGACATAGCGGCCCACCACGTCGACGATGTCGACCCGGTTGAGCAAGTCCTGAATGAAGGATTGCGGGATCATGGGGACTGCCGCATCTGCCGCGTCGGGCAGCGGCGCTGCGCCGCCACCCTCAGGCCTTGGCCAGCGCTGCTTTCACCGCGGCGGAGACCGCGGTCATGTCGGCGCGCCCGGCCAGTTTCGGCTTCAAAATAGCCATTACCTTGCCCATGTCCTGCGGGCCTGCCGCACCCGTGGCAGCGATGGCGGCGGCGACCTCGGCCTGCACTTCGGCGTCCGACAGGGCGGCCGGCATGTAGGCTGTCAGGATGGCCAGCTCGGCCTTTTCGATATCGGCCAGGTCCTGGCGACCACCAGCCTCGAACTGGGTGATCGAATCCTTGCGCTGCTTGACCATCTTTTCGATGATGGCCAGCACCAGGGTATCGTTGAGCTCGACGCGCTCATCGACTTCCTTTTGCTTCATGGCGGCGGTCAGCAGACGGATGGTGCCGAGGCGGGCGCTGTCCTTGGCGCGCATGGCGGCTTTCATGTCTTCGGTGATCTGTTCTTTCAGGCTCATGCCAGCTCCAATGTCGATCAGTTCAAAAACGCCAAAACCCGCTGCGGACCGTTACCGGAGCGGGTTTGCGACAGGTCCGCACACCGGCGGACGAAAACTTAGAACAGCTTTTTCGGCAACTGCTGGCTGCGGATGCGCTTGTAATGGCGCTTCACGGCAGCGGCGAGCTTACGCTTGCGCTCTGCAGTCGGCTTCTCGTAAAACTCACGCGCACGCAACTCGGTCAGCAGACCGGTTTTTTCGATAGTGCGCTTGAAGCGACGCATGGCAACTTCGAACGGCTCGTTTTCTTTCAGGCGAATAGTGGTCATGTAAAAATCAAACCGGGAAATAGGGAAAGAAAAAGAGTTTAGCAGGTTTAATTCGGGATGGGAAGATATTTGCTGGTTTTGGCGATCATGCCGCCTGCCCCGCCGCCACGCCAGACGACCATGCCCATTGGAAATTGTAACCGCCCAGCCAGCCGGTGACATCGACCGCCTCGCCGATGAAGTACAGGCCAGGCACTTTACTGGCCATCATGCTCTGCTGCGACAGTTCGCGCGTATCGACGCCGCCGCGCGTGACTTCGGCTTTCTTGTAGCCTTCGGTGCCGGCCGGAACAATCTTCCAGCGGTTGAGCGATTCGCCGAGCTGGCGCAATGGCTTGTCCGGCAAGTCCGCCAGGCGCGCGTCGCCTTGCATGCCCTGCACCTGCAGCCAGCTTTCCGCCAGCCGCGCCGGCAGCCATTGCGCCAGCGTGTTGGCGAGATTTTTCTTGCTGCCGGCCTTGGCCTGCAGCAGCAATTCGGCCAGGTCTTCCTGCGGCGCCAGGTTGATTGTCAGGGGCGTGCCGGGTTGCCAGTAGCTGGAGATTTGCAACACCGCCGGACCGGACAGGCCGCGATGCGTAAACAACAAGTCTTCGAGAAAATGGCCGCGGGTCTTCTTTTCGCCGGTCTCGATGGCGACTTCCAGGGCGATGCCGGCCAGCGGCACGAAAGCTTGCCAGGCCTGGGCGTCGAAGGTCAGCGGCACCAGCGCCGGACGCGGCTCGACCAGCCGGAGATCGAACTGGCGGGCGATGCGGTAAGCGAAATCGGTGGCGCCGATTTTGGGGATGGACAGACCGCCACTGGCGATCACGACACTTTTTGCGAGAATTTCGCCGGCCTCGGTGTCGATGCGGAATGCCTCGCCACTCTTGCCGATGTCTACCACCTTGCACGGCATGCGCCAGGCGACATTGCCCTGCTCGCATTCGGCTTTGAGCATGGCGATGATGTCTTCGGCAGTGTCGTCGCAAAACAACTGGCCCTTGTGCTTTTCATGGAAGGCAATGCGATGGCGCCTGACCAGGTCGATGAAATCGCGCGCGGTATAACGCGACAGCGCGCTCTTGCAGAAGTGGGGATTGTCGGAGAGGAAATTTTGCGGGCCGGCGTCGCGGTTGGTGAAATTGCAGCGGCCGCCGCCGGAGATGCGGATCTTTTCCGCCAGCCTGCCGGCATGGTCGATCAGGACGACTTTCCTGCCGCGCTGGCCGGCAACCGCGGCGCACATCATGCCGGCAGCGCCGGCGCCGATTACTGCAACATCGAATTGGGTGCTCATGGATTATGCGAACGGGATAATCCATGATTGTAAACGACACCGTACGCCGGGTCGCGAGCCGCCCTACATTTGCCGGTATTGCTCCGGCAGGGCAGTGCCATGAAAATCGGCGCAACGCACCACGTCACCGATGACGATGATGCTGGGACTGCCCAGCTGCGACGCCGCCAGGTCTTCCGGCAAGCGCCCCAGGGTGGTGATCAATTGCGCCTGGGCCGCGCCGGTGGCAGCCTGGATCACGGCGACCGGCGTATCCGCCGCCTTGCCGCCAGCCAGCAGCGCCGCCTGAATCTCGCGGCAGCGTGCCACCCCCATGTAAATAATCAGGGTCAGAGTCAATTTTGCCAGGGTTTCCCAGTCGGGATTAGCCTCTTTTGTCTTGCCATGACCGGTGATGAATATCGCCCCCTGGCTCCAGTCGCGGTGAGTCAGCGGAATGCCCAGCGAGGCCGGCGCCGCCAGGCCGCTGGAGATACCGTTGACAACTTCGACCTCGATCCCGGCGGTACGCAAATGTTCGCGCTCCTCGCCACCGCGGCCGAAAATGAAGGGATCGCCGCCCTTCAGGCGCGTGACCACGCGGCCGGCTTGCGCCTCCGAAATCATCAGGCGCTCGATGAATTCCTGCGGCGTCGACTGGCAACCGCCGCGCTTGCCGACGTGGACAACACGCGCGGATGGCGACGCGTGTCCGAGCACCTCGGGATTGACCAGGTCGTCGACCAGCAGCACATCGGCGCTGGCGATCGCCCTGACGGCCTTGAGCGTAAGCAGTTCGGGGTCGCCGGGGCCGGCGCCCACGAGATAAACCTTAGCCGGAGATGTCGTTTGAATATACATGATGGATCTGCCTTGTTCGTATCTGTCTCGATACTAGCAAGCACTGTTCCACCTGTTCAGCGATGGGTCCCGGCACGGATTGTGCCCCGGCCAGCGCTTCCCTGATCCATGACGCGGTCGTCTGTGCATCACTTGAGGGCGGTAGCGGCGGAATTTCATCGACCGGCCCCTGCTTTTGCACCAGAATAGTGCGCTGATTTTCATGAAACCATTCGATCTGCTGGGCGCGCCGGGCATTGGCGACCGTTTCGCCTTCGGTGCCGCGCATCAGGAAGGCATCGCCACGCTCTGGCGGCGCGGCGGTGGTGAAATAGGCGCTGAGCATTTCCAGGTATTCCGGGTGCGTATACGACGTCAAGCGCAGCGCAGGCTGGAGGAAGGGTTGCATGATCTTCACCAGCGTGTGGGTCGAGCTGCGCACGCCGAGGATGCGCCGCAGCGACAACTGGTGCGCCAGCTTCGGCGCCAGCATGTCGATCGGCATGAAAGCCGGCACGCCGCGCTCGAATTCGGCTTGCGCGGCCTGCACCGAACCCGCCGGCGGCAGGCCGAGCTCATGAAAAACTTCGGCGGTGGTCACGCGTTTCGGATCATGCAGCACGCCATGCACCAGCACCGGCGCACCGGCCCGGGCCAGCAACAGGGCCAGCAGCGGCGTCAGGTTGGGCATGTTGCGCGAGCCGTTGTAGCTGGGGATGACGATCGGCGCATAGTCGCCGGCGGGCGCCTGCAATTGCTCGAAGGAGCGTTCGGCGGCGTCGAGAAAACCGGCCAGCTCGTCGACCGATTCACCCTTGATACGCATGGCCAGCAGGATGGCGCCCAGCTCGAGGTCGGAGACGCGGCCATCGAGCATGGCGCTATACATCAGGTCGGCATCGGCGCGCGTCAGGCTGCGCGCGCCATCCTTGCCGCGGCCGATTTCCTTGATGAAGCGGGCGGCGGCGAGGGGTTGGTTTTGGTGTAAGGGATCCATGCGCGAAGCTTACTACGAAGGCACGTCCGGCGCATCACGATATGCCTTACGCCATTAATCAATTACCCCGATTACTCCATCAAGCCGCCGCCTTCATCGACGATTGCTGGGCAAAAATGATCTTCTTTAATTCCGGCACACAAGAGCCGCAATTGGTGCCGCATTTGAGCTTGTTCTGCAAACCGGCAAGCCTGGCGTCGGCGTCGCCACCGATACTCATGCCCGCCAGGGTATCGCAAATCTCGCTTTCGGAAACATTGAAGCAGTTGCAAACGATCTTGCCACGCGACTTGAAACCTTGCGGCGCCTGGCTGGAAGGCATCAGCAGCAGGCGGCCGAGCGCAGCGACCGCTTGCCCGCCCTCCAGGTATTCCTTCAGCCAGTGTTCGGCGGAAGTGTCGCCGGCCAGGGCCACCGCAGCCAGCTTGCCATCCTTGACGAGGATGCGGCGCGTATTGCCGCGCTTGCGGTCGTCGTAGCGCAAGACGTCGGCGCCGACCAGCTGGAACTTCGCTTCGATCTCGGCCAGCAACGCCGGCTCGGCGGCATAATCGTCCGCCGCGCGGAACAGTACGCCGACCTGGTCGCGCCCGAACAGCGTACAGGAGCCATAGGCAAAGCGACGCATGTACGGACGCATGGCCGCCTGCAAGGCCAGCACCTGCGATTTGTCGACCCAGCCGAATACCAGGAAACGCCAGGGCAATTCCGCCTTGAGGATTTTCGCCGCCGCGTGCTTCAGTTCGGGCTGCTTGGAATAGGGATCGATTGCTGGCAGTGTCAGGGCGTTTACGCCATAGCTGCCGTCACCATCGTGGCCACGCCCGGAAACGTATTCCTCACCCCAATGCATGCCGATGAACGCCTGGCCGGGGCGCATATCGTCGCCCGCCACCGCCGTCAGAATTTGCGAGCCGCGCCTGCTGGTGACGTGCACCAGGTCCCCAGCCTTGATGAAGCGGCGCTCCATGTCCTGCGCCGCCATCACCACCGTAGGCTCCGACTGGTGTGCGAACAGTTGCGCCACCGTGCCGGTACGGCTCATGCCGTGCCACTGGTCGCGCAGGCGCCCGGTGGTCAGGCGGAAGGGGTAGCGCGCATCGACCGGCTCGGCCACTGGCTGGTAGACGGTATTGACGAATTTCGCGCGACCGCTGGCGGTGGGGAACACGCCGTCTTCGTACAGGCGTTTCTTGCCGCCGGCGGCGCCTTGCGGATAGGGCCATTGCTGCGGGCCCTGCTGCTCGAGAATTTGAAAACTCAGGCCGGTGATGTCGAGGTCGCGTCCGCGCGTCGATTCGCGGTGCTCGTTCCAGATTTCCTCGGTAGTTTCATAGGGAAACAGCGTGCGTTCCCGGCCCATCCTGGCTTCCAGCTTGCGCGCAAAGCGGATCACGATTTCCCAGTCGTGCAGCGTCTCGCCGGGCTTGTCGAGCGCGGCCTGCAGGCGCGTGATGCGGCGCTCGGAATTGGTGACGGTGCCTTCCTTTTCGCTCCAGGTAGTGGCCGGCAAAAGGATGTCGGCGTAGTCGACGCTGGCGGTGGTCTTGTAGGCATCTTGCACGATCACCAGTTCAGCCTTGCGCAAGGCTTCGCGGATCAATTTCTGGTCCGGCATCGACTGCGCCGGGTTGGTGCAGGCGATCCACAGGATCTTGATCTCGCCGGCGCGCACCGCTTCGAACATTTCGACCGCGGTCTTGCCGGGTTTGGCCGGCACGTCATCGATACCCCACAGTTGTGCGATCTCGGCGCGGTGTGCGGGGTTGGCCAGGTCGCGGTGCGCCGACAGCAGGTTGGCCATGCCGCCGACCTCGCGCCCGCCCATGGCGTTGGGCTGGCCGGTCAGCGAGAAGGGGCCGGCGCCAGGCTTGCCGATCTGCGCCGTAGCCAGGTGCAGGTTGATCAGGGCGGCGTTCTTGGCGGTGCCGGAGGCCGACTGGTTCAAACCCTGGCAATACAGCGACAGGCTGGCTTTGGCTTTGCCGAACAGGCGCGCGGCCGCCACGAGATCCTGCTCGCTGATGCCGCAGACCTGGGCGGCATAGGCCGGCGTGTAGTCGCGCACGGTTTGCTTGAGTTCGGCGAAGCCTTCGGTATGCGCCTCGATATAGGCGGCGTCGACCAGGTCTTCCCACAGGCAGATGTGCAGCATGCCATTGAACAGCGCGACATCGGTCCCGGGCAAAATCGGCAGGAACAGGTCAGCCTCGCGCGCAGTGTCGGTCTTGCGCGGATCAGCGACGATCACCTTCATCAGCGGATTGGCCTGGCGCGCCGCTTCCAGCCGGCGGTACAGGATCGGATGCGCATAGGCCGTGTTGGAGCCGACGATGAAGACCACATCGGCCAGGTCGATATCCTCGTAGCAGGCCGGCGGCGCATCCGCCCCCAGGGTTTGCTTGTAGCCGGCGACCGCGCTCGACATGCACAGGCGCGAATTGGTATCGACGTTATTGGTGCCGACCAGGCCCTTGGCGAGCTTGTTGAAGACGTAGTAATCCTCGGTCAGCAGCTGCCCGGAAATATAGAAGCCGACACTGTCCGGACCATGCCGGGCAATGGTGTCGGCGAATTTTTGCGCCATTGCATCCAGGCTGGCATCCCAGGTCGTGCGTGTGCGCGCGGCGTTGCGGTCTGTGCGCATTTCCGGATAGAGCGCGCGCGCCTGCTGCTGCAGCACCGGGCTGGCCGACAAATGCAGCGTGCTGCCCTTGGTGCACAGACGGCCGAAGTTGGCCGGATGCGCGGGATCGCCCTTGACGCCCAGCACCTGCTGGCCGTCGGATTCGATGATCACGCCGCAGCCGACGCCGCAATAGCAGCAGGTCGCCCTGGTTTGCCGGATTTCGCTCATGCAGCCTTCGCCTCCAGACCGAGCGCGTTCAGTTCATTGACGTCGAGGTAGACCTTGCCGTCTTCCACCTTGACGGCAAACTTCGGCGTGCAACCCTCGTCCGGCGCCACGGCGCAGCCGGAACCCAGTTCGATGTTCCAGTTGTGCAGCGGGCAGGCGACCTTCTCGCCGAAGACGATGCCCTGTGACAGCGGGCCGCCCTTGTGCGGGCACTTGTCGAGCAGCGCGAATACCTTGTCTTCGCTGTTGCGGAACACGGCAACGTCGGTCTGGCCGGCGCGCTGCACCACGCGCGCGCCCAGCACCGGGATGTCGCCCACCTGGCAGATCGGTTTCCATTGTTGAGTCATGCTTCTTCCTTGTTCGATAGGTGGATCAGACGGCATCAGAGGCTGAGGGGCGCAAACTGGCGGGTGTCGACCATCGCCTTTTCCGGCTCGTGCCAGGGATCCGGCTCGCCATCCAGGGAGAACAGCAATCGCTCGTACAGCGCCTTGCGATTGGCTTCGTCTTCCAGCACCTTCTTCTTGACGTAATCCAGCCCGACACGGCCGACGTAATGCACCGTGCGTTCCAGGTACCAGCCCTCTTCACGATATAGCTGCAGGAAGGCACCAGTATATTCCATGACTTCCTCGTGGGTCTTGAGCTTGACGAGGAATTGCGCGACTTCGGTCTTGATGCCGCCGTTGCCGGCAACGTAAATCTCCCAGCCGGAATCGACGCCGATCACGCCGACGTCCTTGATGCCGGCTTCGGCGCAGTTGCGCGGGCAACCCGAAACCGCCAGCTTGACCTTGTGCGGCGAGTACATGCGCGCCAGCTCGCGCTCGAGCTCCTGACCCATGCGGGTCGAATCCTGGGTGCCGAAGCGGCACCATTCGGAACCGACACAGGTCTTCACCGTGCGCAGGCCCTTGGCATAAGCCAGGCCGGACGGCATGCCGAGGTCATGCCAGACTTCGCGCAGGTCTTCCTTCTTCACGCCCAACAAGTCGATGCGCTGGCCGCCGGTGACCTTCACCGTCGGGATCTTGAACTTGTCGACCACGTCGGCGATGCGGCGCAGTTCCGACGCACTGGTTTCGCCGCCCCACATGCGCGGGATCACCGAATAGGTGCCGTCCTTCTGGATGTTCGCATGCGAGCGCTCGTTGATGTAGCGCGATTGCGGATCGTCCTTGGCCTCGTGCGGCCAGGTCGAGATCAGGTAATAGTTCAGCGCCGGGCGGCAGGACGAGCAGCCGTTGGGCGTGCGCCATGCCATGAGCTGCATCACGTCGGGGATCGTCAAGAGCTTGTTGGCCTTGATGGCGTCGCGCACTTCCTGGTGGGTGTGGTCGGTGCAACCGCACATCGGCTTGGCCTTGGCGGAGGTCGAATAATCGCCGCCGGCGGTCGCCATGATGATCTGTTCCACCAGGCCGGTGCAGGAGCCGCAGGACGCCGACGCCTTGGTGTGCTTGCGCACGTCCTCCAGGGTGAACAGGCCTTTTTCCTTGATCGACTTGACGATGGTGCCCTTGCACACGCCGTTGCAGCCGCAGACTTCGGCGTCGTCCGGCATGGCGGCGGCCTTGGTGTAACCTTCGTGGCCGACATCGCCGGGACGACCGGTATTGGATTCGCCGAACATCAGGGTGTCGCGGATCTCGGTGATATCCTTGCCTTCGCGCAGCAGCTTGAAGTACCAGGTGCCGTCGACGGTATCGCCATACAGGCAGGCGCCGACCAGCTTGTCGTCTTTCAGCACCAGCTTCTTGTAGACGCCGCCGATGGGGTCGGACAGGATGATTTCCTCGGTGCCTTCGCCGCCCATGAAATCGCCGGCGGAAAACAGGTCGATGCCGGTGACCTTCAGCTTGGTCGAGGTGACTGAGCCCTGGTAGCGGCCGATGCCGAAGTTGGCCAGGTGGTTGGCGCAGACCTTGGCCATCTCGAACAGCGGCGCCACCAGGCCGTAGGCAGTGCCACGGTGGTTGACGCATTCGCCGACGGCATAGATGCGCGGATCGTATGTCTGCATGGTGTCGTTGACGACGATGCCGCGGTTGCAGTGCAGCCCGGCCGATTCCGCCAGCTTCGTGTTGGGGCGAATGCCGACCGCCATCACCACCAGCTGCGCCGGCACTTCGGTGCCGTCGTTGAAACGCACCGACTTGACGCGGCCGCTCTTGCCATCATCCTTGTCGCCGAGGATTTCCTGGGTATTTTTCTGCAGAAGGAAATTCAGGCCGCGTTCTTCCAGCGATTTCTGCAGCATCTTGCCGGCGACCATGTCGAGCTGGCGCTCCATCAGGGTGTCCGACAGGTGCACCACCGACACTTCCATGCCGCGCAGCTTCAAGCCGTTGGCAGCTTCCAGGCCGAGCAGGCCGCCGCCGATGACGATCGCCTGCTTGTGTCTGGCGGCCGCCTCGATCATGGCATTGGTATCCTGGATATCGCGGTAGGAAATCACGCCTTCCAGATCCTTGCCCGGCACCGGCAGCACGAAGGGGTCGGAACCGGTGGCCAGCAGCAGGCGGTCGTATTCCGCCGTGGTGCCGTCCTCGGCGATCACCAGTCGCCTGGCGCGGTCGATCCTGGTGATCTTTTTGCCAAGGTGCAGGGTGATATTGTTTTCTTCATACCAATCGACATCATTCAGCATGATGTCCTTGATGGTCTGCTCGCCGGCCAGCACCGGCGACAGCAGGATACGGTTGTAATTGGCATACGGCTCGGCGCCGAACACGGTGATGTCATAGACGTCCGGAGCGAGCTTGATCAGCTCTTCCAGCGTGCGCACACCGGCCATGCCGTTACCCACCATTACCAGTTTCAGCTTCTTCATTGCACTACCCTCCTCGTTGTTCTCTCCCTCTCTCTAGCAAAAGCAATGCCAGTTGTCGGTGCAGGGAAAAAGCCAGAAAAAACGCAAGGACGCCCCCTCATGGTGAATTTGCCCGTCCTATTTGGTGCAAGGCACCGCGTCGGATCATTTTTGAAATTCGCCTCTTATATGTGTGCACAAAAATGATGGCATGGCACTTGCATAGGGCATGGCATTCACTTTTTTGGACCCGCGGGGACTTATGCAAAAATCATCATTCTGGAAGGCGGGTCACACGCCGACACTGCTGGCCGCATTCTTTTATTTCGACCTGAGTTTCATGGTCTGGGTAATCCTCGGGCCGCTTGGCATACTGATCGCCAAAGATCTCGGTCTGTCGGCTGCACAAAAAGGCATGATCGTCGCCACGCCGCTGCTGGCCGGCGCGCTGCTACGCATTGTCATGGGTGTGCTGGTGGACCATCTGAAACCGAAGACGGCAGGCGCGATCGGCCAGGTCATCGTCATCGCCGGCATGTTCTGGGCCTGGCTTGGCAATCTGGACACTTATTCCAGCATCCTGACGCTGGGCATCCTGCTGGGCGTGGCTGGCGCCGCCTTCGCAGCGGCGCTGCCGCTGGCCTCGCGCTGGTATCCGCCGGAACACCAGGGCACGGCGCTGGGGATTGCCGGCGCCGGCAATTCCGGCACCGCCTTTGCCGCCCTGTTTGCTCCCGGCCTGGCGCTGGCGTTCGGCTGGCAGAATGTCTTCGGCTGGTGCCTGATCCCGCTGGGCATCGCCTTCGTCGTCTATATGGTATTTGCCAAGGACGCGCCGTCGGCGCCGCCGCCGAAATCGATGGTCGAGTACCTGCATGTATTGAAGGACAAGGATGCCTGGTGGTTCATGTTTTTCTATGGCGTTACCTTCGGCGGCTTTTCCGGCCTGGCGTCGTCGCTGGCGATCTACTTCAACGGTCAGTACGGGCTGTCGGCGGTTACCGCCGGCTATTTCACCGCCGCCTGTGTATTCGCCGGTTCGCTGGTGCGCCCGCTCGGCGGCCGCATCGCCGACCGCATCGGCGGCATCAAGACCCTGTCGATCATGTACATGCTGGCGGCGACTTTCCTGTTCATCGCCAGCGTCGGCTTGCAGTCGCCGATGACGGCAGTGCTGGTCTTCGTGATGGCAATGCTGGCGCTGGGTACCGGCAATGGCGCAGTGTTCCAGCTGGTGCCGCAGCGTTTCCGCAAAGAGATTGGCGTCATGACCGGGCTGGTGGGCATGGCCGGCGGCGTCGGCGGCTTTTTCCTGGCGTCCAGCCTGGGATATGCGAAGCAGCTGACCGGCAGCTATCAGGCTGGCCTGGTCATTTTCGCCTCGCTGGCGGTGATCGCCCTGATCGGCCTGTCGCTGGTGAAGGGCCGCTGGCGCACCACCTGGGGCAGCGCGGCGATGACGACGGCGAAAATCTGATCTATATAATGTTGGGGACAGAGTAATTCGACGCGCTGCGGCGTCTCTTAAACTCTGTCCCACAAATATGCCACTTTTGATCTCCGCCGGCCATGCCACCGACGCTGGAACCCGTCCCCGCAACGAGGACTTCGTCGGCATGGTCACGCCTGGCGAGCCCGAGGTTTCCACCAAGGGCTTGCTGGCTGCGATCGCCGATGGCGTTTCCGGCAACGAAGGCGGCCGCCAGGCATCCGAATATACGGTGCGCGGCCTGCTGACCGATTATTACGCCACGCCCGATACCTGGCCCGTCACGCAAGCGCTCGAGCGCGTGCTGAAGGCAATCAACAGTTGGGTACAGCAGCAGGGCTCGATCCGGCCGGAACTGTCCGGCATGGCCACCACCCTGACCTGCGTGGTCGTGCGCGGCAGTTTCTATTATTTTGCCCACGTCGGCGACAGCCGGCTGTACATGCTGCGCGAAGGCAAGCTGACAAAGCTGTCCGCCGACCATGTATGGGACCGTCCGGAAATGCAGCACGTGCTGACACGCGCCATCGGCCTGGATTCCCGTTTGGCGATCGACCATGGCATGGGTGAGCTGCGCGAGGGCGATATCCTGCTGCTGGCCACCGATGGCGTCTGGTCGGCGCTAACCGAATACGACATGACCGCCCTGCTGGGCGATCTGGCCGCCGGCAAGCTTGACGCCGAAGCGACTGCCACCGCACTGGTCGCCGCCGCCCTGCGGGCCGGCTCCAGCGACAATGCGAGTGCGCTGGCGCTGCGCATCGATGCGCTGCCGCAGGAAAACCTGCGCGATGCGGTCTCGGCATCACGGCAATTGCCGCTGCCGCCAAAACTGAAAGTCGGCCAGTCGATCGACGGCTACCGGGTGGAAGCTGTGTTGCACGCGTCCCAGGCGACCCTGGTCTACCGCGTCATTGACCTGGCAAGCCAACGTCCGCTGGTGCTGAAGACACTGCATCCCGACCGCGCCGACGATGCTGACGAACGCTCGGCGTTCGCGCACGAGGAATGGCTGGCCAAGCGCGCGGTGGCGCGCTTCTTTGCGCAAGTCGTCACGCCCGCGCAAAAGAATTACCTGTATTACCTTTGCACCTGGCATGAAGGCGCGACCATCCAGCAGCATCTCGACAGCGGCAAGCATTTCACCGTGCCGGACGCGATCGGCCATGGCACACGACTGGCGCGGGCGATCGGCGCCCTGCACCGCCGCAGTATCCTGCACCGCGACATCAAGCCGGCCAATATCCACCTGGGCGCCGATGGCGAATTACGGGTGCTGGACTTCGGCGTGGCGCAATCCGGACTGGAAGAAGACGTCGCTGCGCGGGCGCCGCAGGCCGGCACGCCCTCGTTCCTGGCGCCGGAACTGTTCGACGGTGGGCAGCCCTCGCGCCAGACCGACCTGTATGCCGCCGGGGTGACCCTGTACCAGATGTTGACCCGCCACTATCCCTATGGCGAGATCGAGCCTTTCCAGCGGCCGCGTTTCGGCGAGCCGGTGCCGCCCTCGCGCTACCGGCCTGATCTGCCGCTCTGGCTGGAAAATGTCTTGCTCAAAGCGGTGGCGCGCGACCCCTTGCTGCGCTTCGAGACGGCCGAGGAATTGGTGCTGGCGCTGGAGCGTGGCGCCAGCAGGCCATTGGCCGCACCGGTGGCCACGCCGCTGGCCAAGCGCGATCCCCTGTCGTTGTGGCGGGCGATTGCGGCGATATCCATTGTGGTGAATCTCTTGCTGCTTTATCTGCTGGTGTTGCGCTAGCGAGATCGTGCGCATCGCGCACGATCTATCCATCTACGCCGCTTCCTTCATCGCCGGATGCGCCTGCCGGTGATACAGGAATTCCAGCACCGCGGTGCGGTAGGCCATGTACTGCGCATCCTGCGCCAGCGCCACGCGTTCGCGCGGACGCGCCAGGTTCACCTCCAGGATCTCGCCGATGGTCGCCGCCGGCCCGTTGGTCATCATGACGATACGATCCGACAGCAACACCGCCTCATCGACATCATGGGTCACCATCACCACGGTGGAGCCGGTCTTGGCGACGATCTTCAGCAACTCGTCCTGCAGGTGTGCGCGGGTCAGGGCATCCAGCGCGCCGAACGGTTCGTCCATCAGCAACACCTTGGGTTCCATCGACAGTGCGCGGGCAATGCCGACGCGCTGCTTCATGCCGCCGGAAATTTCATGCGGACGCTTTTGCTCGGCGTGGGTCAGGCCGACCAGCGCCAGCGCCGCACGGGTGCGCTCCTTCAATTGCGCCTTCGATTCGGCGGCACCGAACACCCGCTCGACCGCCAGATAGACGTTTTCAAAGCAGGTTAGCCACGGCAAGAGCGAGTGGTTCTGGAACACCACGCCGCGCTCCGGCGATGGTCCGCTGATTTCGCGGTTGGCGCACAGCAGCGCGCCTTCGGTCGCCGTCAGCAGCCCGGCGATCAGGTTCAGCAAGGTCGACTTGCCGCAACCGGAGTGGCCGATCAGCGTGACGAACTCGCCCTTCTTGACTGTCAGGTTGATGTCCTTGAGTGCGTGGAACACGCCCTTCTTGGTGGTGAACGACATTTCTGCCTGGGTGATCTCGATAAACTTGTTGTTCAGCTTGTCCATGATGGTTTCCTCTTTCAGTTAGGGTCAGCTGCGCACGCTTAGTTGCGTACATCTTCATAGGTGAATGCCTTGGCGATGGCGACCAGCGCCTGCTCCAGCAGCAGCCCGACCACGCCGATGGCGAAAATCGCGATGATGATATGCGGCACGTTCAGGTTGTTCCACTCGTCCCAGACCCAGAAGCCGATCCCCACGCCGCCGGTCAGCATTTCAGCGGCAACGATCACCAGCCAGGCAGTGCCGATCGACAGGCGCACGCCGGTCAGCATGTATGGCAGCACGGACGGAAACAGGATCTTGGTGACGATCTTCCACTCGGACAGATTCAGCACCCGCGCCACGTTCATGTAGTCCTGCGGCACGCGCTGCACGCCGACGGCGGTATTGATGATCATCGGCCAGATCGAGCAGATGAAGATGGCCCAGATCGAGGCCGGGTTGGCAGCTTTGAACACCAGCAACCCGATCGGCAGCCAGGCCAGCGGCGACACCGGCTTCAAAATGCTGATGATGGGGTTGAACATGCCGGACAAAAACTTGAAGCGACCAATCATGAAGCCCATCGGGATGCCGACCAGTGCGGCCAGGCCGAAGCCGGTGCCGACACGCTCCAGCGACATCAGGATGTTCCAGCCGATGCCCTGGTCGTTCGGGCCGTTCTGGTAGAACGGATCGGAAAACAGCACGATCGCGGCCTTCAGCGTCACCAGCGGCGTCGGGATACCGCTGCTTTTGGCGGCAACGATTTCCCAGATCAGGACCAGCAACGCCAGGCCGAGGATCGGCGGCAGCACCGCCAGCAGGAAAGGCTTGAACGAGATTTTCCGGCCATTGCTCTGGACCTGTGCAGCAGCGACTGCTTGCGCTTTTTCCGCAACGGCGGGCTTGACCGCCCTGGCGGGCGGCGATTCGGCAACCGGCACTGCCGGTTCGTTCATTCGGGTATTCATAACTGCGCTCATGATGACTCCAGATAATGTAAATCAGGCTTTGATCTTGAAACCGTCGGCGTACTTGGCCGGGTTCTTGCCGTCCCAGACCACGCCGTCGATCATCTTGCTGGTGCGCATGACATCCTTGGGGATGCTGACTTTCATCGCCGATGCCGCTTCCTTATACAGGTCGACCTTGTTGATCTGCTTCGCCACGGCCAGGTAGTCCGGATGGTCCTTGATCAGGCCCCAGCGCTTGTGCTGGGTCAGGAACCACATGCCGTCGGACAGGTAAGGGAAATTGACCTGGCCATCATTGAAGAACTTCATGTGGTTCGGGTCGTCCCAGGTCTTGCCCAGGCCATTCTGGTAACGGCCCAGGATGCGCTGGTTGATGGCGTCGACGCTGGTGTTGACATAGGACTTCTGCGCCACGGTTTCAGCCATCTTCAGCTTGTTCTGCAGGCCGGCATCAATCCACTTGCCGGCTTCGATAATGGCCATCATGACTGCGCGCGCGGTATTCGGATGCTTGTCGACGAAGTCGGCGGTGGTGCCCAATACCTTTTCCGGATGGTCTTTCCAGATATCCTGGGTGGTGGCGGCGGTGATGCCGATGCCGTCCATGATGGCGCGGTGGCCCCAGGGTTCGCCGACGCAGAAGCCGTCCATGTTACCGACGCGCATGTTGGCGACCATTTGCGGCGGCGGCACGGTGATCGCCTTGGCATCCTTGAAGGGATCGATGCCGGCGGAAGCCAGCCAGTAATACAGCCACATGGCGTGGGTGCCGGTCGGGAAAGTCTGGGCGAAGGTATATTCGCGCTTTTCGTTGGCCATCACCTTGGCCAACGAGGGGCCATCGACCGCGCCCTTGTCCGCCAGCTTTTTCGACAGCGTAATGGCCTGGCCGTTGTGGTTCAGGTTCATCAGCACCGCCATGTCTTTTTTGGGACCAGACACGCCCAGGTGCACGCCGTAGACCAGGCCGTACAGCACGTGCGCCATGTCGAGCTCGCCATTGACCAGCTTGTCGCGCACACCGGCCCAGGACGCTTCTTTGGTCGGGATGATCTTGACGCCGTACTTCTTGTCGAAGCCCAGCACAGAGGCCATCACCACCGAGGCGCAGTCGGTCAGCGGAATGAAGCCGATCTTGACCTCTTCCTTTTCCGGCTTGTCGGAACCGGCCGCCCACACGCCGCCCATGGCCAGGCTGCCGAAGGCGCCCGCTGTCATGACTGCGCCGGCTTTCAAAATGGAACGGCGCGAGATGTTGGTGCTGTCGTCTTGCTTTGTCATGCTGCTCTCCCTGGGATGGAATACAAATCCGAAAATCCAAATAAAAAAAGGTGCCCGGCCGCTGCGGAAAAATCCCGCACGACACGGACACCTTTGTCCCGGACCATCCCGACCATCGTTGGTCGGAATAATCGTTGATTGCTGCGCCATCATTGGCGCTTGTCTACCTTAATGCAATTGACGTGCCAGCCAGAAGCGCCGCATTTCCCCGGATGCCACCATACTGGCGAACATTTTTTTGCGCCATTTGCGTGCACACGCATCAAAATGGCGCGACCCGACTCCCTCAAGCCGCACAGGCATGACGGATAGCGAAGCCATCGGCATAGGCGGCCGGTGCGCTGCCGTCCCACACCACGCCATCGACCAGGGTGCTGCTGCGCATCGGATTATCGGGCACGGCAACGCCGGCCATGGCCGCCGCTTCGCAGTACAAATCGATCCTGTTGATCCCCTGCGCCACGCCGAGGTAATCCGGATGTTCTTTCAGCAAGCCCCAGCGCTTGTGCTGGGTCAGGAACCACATGCCATCGGACAGGTAGGGAAAATTCACTGCACCATCCTGGTGGAATGCCATGCAGTTCGGATCGTCGTGGCTGCCGCCGGTGCCGTCGCTGTAATGGCCGAGCATGCGTGGGCTGATCACATTGACCGAGGTATTGACATAGGCCTTGCCGGCGATAGTCTCGGCCGCGCGCAGCTTGTTGGCCGCCGAAGCATCGATCCAACGGCTGGCTTCCAGCACGGCCGCCGTCAGCGCGCGCGCGGTATTCGGGTAGCGGCGCACGAATCCGGCGCTCGCGCCCAGCACTTTTTCCGGATGACCCGGCCAGATGTCCTGGCTGGCGGCAGCGGTGATGCCGACGTTATCGGCGATCGCGCGATGATTCCATGGCTCGCCGGCGCAAAAGCCGTCGATATTGCCGAGCGCCATATTAACCACCATTTGTGGCGGCGGCACAGTCACCACGCGCACATCGCGCAGCGGATGCATGCCGTGTGCGGCCAGCCAGTAATACAGCCACATGGCGTGGGTGCCGGTGGGGAAAGTATGGGCAAAGGTATACGTGCCGTAATGACGTGGCTCCTGCTTGATCAGCCTGCCCAGCGATGCGCCGTCGCGCGCGCCCTTGCCGGCCAGGTGATTCGACAAGGTGATCGCCTGGCCATTCCGGTTCAAGGTCATCAAGACCACCATGTCACGGCGGGCGCAGCCGATCCCCAGGTGCACGCCATACACCAGGCCGTACAAGGCTTGCGCAGCATCCAGCTCGCCACTGGCCAGCTTGTCGCGCACGCTGGCCCAGGACGCTTCCCGGGTCGGCACGATCGATATGCCGTATTTCTTGTCAAACCCGAGGATCGACGCCATCACCACGGAGGCGCAATCGGTCAGCGGCATGAAGCCGATCCGGACTTCCTGCTTTTCCGGACGATCGGAGCCGGCGGTCCAGGCGCCTGCGGCGGGCGATCCACCCAATCCACCCAATGCGTGTTTTGTCATTACTGCTCCTGCTGATAGGCTTTTGCGCGGAAAAACAAAAAGGCATCCTGCCAGCGAGCATGGCTCTGCTGGCAAAGACGCCTTTGTCCTGGCTGCGCAACCGACGTTGGCCGCGCGGCCATCATTTATTCATCGTAATTCCAGTGCAATCCGCGTGCCAGCCCTGATCGCCACAATTTGCACGCATTCGTGGCAATTTCCGCTCGTCGATGCACAACTCCTGTGCAGAGTCTGCTAAAAGACGGCTCAACCGAGCAGATCGGCAACGTCCAGGATGCGTTGGGCAAGGTCGGACAGTTTCAGGTTCTTGTCCATCGCCAGGCGTCGCAACTTTGCATAGGCTTCCGGTTCACTCAGCTTGTGCCGCTCCATCAGCAGCCCCTTGGCGCGCTCGATGGTCTTGCGCTCGGCCAGCTTGAGTTTGGTATCAGACAATTCGGCGCGCAGCTTCTGGTCGGCATTGAAGCGCGCCAGTGCCACATCCAGCACCGGCTTGACACGTTCGGCATGCAGTCCGGCCACCACATAGGCCGACACGCCCGCATCCATGGCTGCCTCCATGCTCGATTTGTCGTCATCCTCGGTAAACAGCACGATCGGCCGGCGGGCATCGCGGGTAGCTACCACCACGTGCTCGAGCACGTCGCGGGCGTCCGACTCGGCGTCGATGATGATCATGTCCGGCTGCAGCTGGGCGACCCGTTCCGGCAGGTGCATGTCGGCCGGGAACACGGCAATGATGTTGTAGCCTGCTTCCAGCAGGCCGATGCGCAAGGCGCGCGCGCGTTCGGCGGCCGCCCAGGCGGCCTCGTTGTGCTCGTCTTCCGGCGGCACCACGCTATTGACCACGACGATGCGCAGCGATCGGAGTTCGTTGGTTGAAGCCTGCATGTTTATCAGATTGCCAATTGTTTACGTGGTCGGGACGCCGACCACGGCAGATTACGCGACAATCTCACGCAAGAATCGCACCAACCCGCACCCACTTCACATCCCCTGCTCCCCATGCCTGTCCTCGGCATAGAATCCTCCTGCGATGAAACCGGCGTCGCCTTGCTGGGCTCGGGCGGCCATACGCAATTGATGCGGGTCGATGACGTCGGCCTCACGCGCGCGTACACGCCTGGTTGATCTCTCGGGCACCGTCGCGGGTTGAACTACGGCGCCACCACCACTTCCACTCCGGCCTCCTCCAGCACGCTTGCCATCGCGGCCGACGGCGGCGCGTCGGTAAACAGCACGTCAACCTGCGACAGGTGGGCCATGCGCACCAGCGCCTGCCGGCCGAACTTGTCGCGGTCCGCCACCAGCCAGACCGCGCGCGACTGTTCGATGATGGCTTGCGCCACCTTCACTTCGCGCGGGTCGAAGTCGCGCAGCGTGCCGTCGGAATCGATGCTCGAGATGCCGATGATGCCGATATCGACCTTGAACTGGCGGATGAAATCCACCGTGACTTCGCCGATGATGCCGCGGTCGCGGTTGCGTACCACGCCGCCGGCAACGATGACTTCGCATTTCGGGTTGTCGGCCAGGATCGCCGCCACGTTCAGGTTGTTGGTCACCACGTGCAAGTCCGGGTGGTGCGCCAGCGCGCGTGCCACTTCCTCGGTGGTGGTGCCGATGTTGATCAACAGCGAACAGGCGGGCGGCACGCGGGCGGCGACGACGGCGGCAATACGTTGCTTGGCGTCGCTGTTCATGACCTGGCGCTGGTTGTAGTCGATGTTTTCGACCGAAGACGGCAGGCCGACGCCGCCGTGATAGCGCGTCAGCAGCTTGGCTTCCTCCATTTGCTTGACGTCGCGCCGAACGGTTTGCGGCGTCACACTCAGTTGGCGCGCCAAGTCTTCCACCGACACCGTGACTTGGGCGCGCACATGTTCCAGCAATCGGCGCTGACGCGGATTGAACGTCATTTCAGCTCCTTTTCCGTTTCTTTTGTTCGTTTAATTGCATTTAATGAAACCCACTGAACTATATCGAACTCAAATGATCATTTTATCGTTGACTTGTGTTCGTATCATATCGTATCTTCTAGTGCAGAGACAAACACAGGCGGCATAGCCGGCTTTTCACACAAGCACAATGCAACAAGCATCCCATCACATTGAGTGCGACCTGCTGGTCGTCGGCGGCGGCATCAACGGCGCCGGCATTGCGCGCGACGCCGCCGGACGCGGCCTGTCGGTATTGCTGTGCGAGAAGGATGACCTGGCCTCGCACACCTCCTCGGCCTCGACCAAGCTGATCCACGGCGGCCTGCGCTATCTCGAACACTATGAATTCCAACTGGTCCGCAAGGCGCTGATCGAACGCGAGGTACTGCTGCGGGCAGCGCCGCACATCATGTGGCCCTTGCGCTTCGTCATGCCGCATGAGTCCAGCCAGCGCCCGGCCTGGATGATACGTGCCGGCCTGCTGATGTACGACCTGCTGGCGCGGCGCGAATTGCTGCCCGGTTCGCGCGGCATCGACCTGCGCCGCCATCCGGCCGGCGCCCCGCTGCGCGCCGGCTTCTCGCGCGGCTTCGAGTATTCCGACGGCTGGGTGGACGACGCCCGGCTGGTAGTGCTGAACGCGATCGACGCCGCCGACAAGGGCGCCAAGATCATGCCCCGCTGCCGCTGCGAAACCGTGGAGCGCCACGCCGACCATTGGACCGCGGCGCTGCGCACCGCCGATGGCCGTGCGCTGACGGTGCGCGCGCGCGCACTGGTCAACGCCGCCGGGCCGTGGGCTGCGCAATTCCTGCAGGCTTCGGTGCGCCAGCAATCGAACAAGGCGCTGCGCCTGATCAAGGGCAGCCACATCGTCGTGCCGCGCCTGTTCGACCATCCTTACGCCTACATTTTTCAGAATTCGGACGGCCGCATCGTATTCGCCATCCCGTATGAGCGCGAGTTTACGTTGCTCGGCACCACCGACCTCGATTATCGCGGCAGTCTCGACCAGGTCGCGATCGAGGAGGGCGAAGTGGATTACATCTGCGGGCTGGCCAACCACTATTTCGAGAAGCGCATCACGCCGGCCGACGTCGTCTGGTCCTATTCCGGCGTGCGTCCGCTATTGGAAGATGAATCGGCAAACGCTTCGGCCGTGACGCGCGACTACCGCCTCGAATTCGATGCCGGCGATAGCCACGGCAAGCGCGCGCCGCTGCTGTCTGTATTCGGCGGCAAGATCACGACCTTCCGCAAGCTGGCCGAGGAAGCCGTTGATCGGATCGCACCGGCCCTGGGCAACCATCGGGGCGCCTGGACCGAGCATGCCTGCCTGCCGGGCGGCGACCTGTATGGCGAGCGGCCGGCGAACCGCTCGGTACTGGAGTTCGATCGCTACGTGCAGGATCTGCAGAAACTGTATTCCTGGCTGCCGGCGCCGCTGGTCGCGCGCTATGCGCGCGCCTACGGGACCCGCATCCATCTGCTGCTGACCGGCCGTACCGCGCCGGACCAGATGGGCGAGGAAATCGCGCCCGGATTGTTCGCGGCCGAGGTCGAATACCTGGTCGCGCACGAATGGGCCGCTACCGGCGCCGACATCCTGTGGCGGCGCTCCAAGCTCGGCCTGCATCTAGAACGGGGCGTCGAGCCCCTGCTGAACGCCTGGATCGCGGCCCGCATGCCCGACCTGCGGCGCGCCGCAGGCGCACCCTGCCCCGCCGGTGCGAATGCCGGCTTGAGCGCCCCGGCCAAGGTTTGAAGCAGCCACGACGCGACAGGATTGAAAAAAACGATGAGGGGCCGACCGGTGCAGGTCGGCCTCGGCAAAACAAACGGAGACGAGCGAATATGCCAAGCGCTGAACAATTGAAGGATTACCGCGAACGTTTCGACCGCGACGGCTATGTCGTGCTCGAACGCCTGATCGACCCTGCCGTCGTCAAGGACCTGATTGCGGCGCTGCTGCGGGTCGAGGCCGAACATGGTTTCGGCTATGCCAAGACTTCCTTCGAAGGCTTCAAGACGGTGCGGATCAACAATCTGCTGGTCTATGACGAACTGTTCTGGCAAGTCGCCTTGCAGCCCGACATCCTGCAATTGAGCGAATCCATCCTCGATCCGGAACTGCTGCTGTCGTCGCTGTGCACCCTGACGCTCGACCCCGGCCAGCAGGAGCAGCCGCTGCATGAAGATACGCAGTTGCTGCCGTTGCCGCGCCCGCGCGCGCCGATCTCGGTCAATGCGATCTGGGCCTTGAGCGACTTCACCGAAACCAATGGCGCCACGCAAATCGTTCCGGGCAGCCACAAGTACGACAGCCCGCCGAAATACGGCAGCGAGGTCAAGACCGTTGCAGCCACCATGCCGGCCGGCAGCGTCATGCTGTTCGACAGCGCGCTCTGGCACAAGGGCGGCGCCAATTCGAGCCAGGAACGGCGTTATGCGCTGTCCTGCTATTACTGCGCCGGCTGGATGCGGCAGCAGGAAAACCTGCAGCTCGGCATTCCGCGCGAAATCGCCGCACGCTTCCCGACCCGCTTGCAGCAGCTCTGCGGCTACAGCATCTACAAGGGGCAGTTCGGCCACATCGACAATCAGGACCCGATCACCCTGCTGGGCAAGGAGCGCGTCAAGCGCACGGTCTGGGAAGAGACCGACCTGCGCATCGCCAACAAGCTCGCTGCCAAGTCCGCGCAATGAAACACCTGCTTCCGGACAGCGGCGGCTTGCCGCGCATTCCCGCCTCGGTCGTGCACATGCTGGCCGAGGCCGCGCGCGAGCGCCCCGAGGCGGCCGCCATCAGCTTTGAAGGCACGCGGCTGAACTACCGGCAGTACGCGGCGGCCGTGGCAGCGCTGGCGGCAAGCTGGCGCCAGCGCGTCGGTCCCGGCCAGCGCGTGGCGCTGGTGATGCAAAACTCGCTCGACCTGGCCATCGCAACCTATGCCGTGCATGCCTTGCGCGCGCAGGTGGTGGCGCTGAATCCCGGCTATAGCGCGAGGGAACTGAGTTTCATGCTGGACGATGCCGCGCCCGGCATGGTGGTGCATGACCAGACGGCGAAAGCCGATATCGCCGCATGCTGCCCGGGCCTGCCCGCCGAGCGCTTCATCGCCACCTCCGGCGGCGCCTCGTTTGCCGCACTCGCGGAGCAGGCGCATGCCCTGCCCGAGGACTTGCCCGGCCATGACGACCTGGCGACGCTGCAATACACTGGCGGCACCACCGGACGCCCCAAGGGCGTCAACATCAGCCACCGCCATCTGGCTTTCAATCTGGCGCAGCGCGAAGCCCTGCTGCCCACGCAATACGGCGCCGAAACCGTCCTGTGCGTGATGCCCCTGTTCCATGTATCGGCCGTGGCGATGTCGCTGCACCTGGCATGCTACGCCGCCTCGGAACTCATCGTTCACCGCCGCTTCGACGCCTCGGCGGTGTTGCAGACCATCGGCAGCCGGCGCGTGACCTCGTTTTCCGGCGCCCCGGCGATTTACCACAGCCTGGCTGCACATCCGGAGCTGCCCGGCGCCGATCTGCGCAGCCTGCGCGCCTGTTATTCGGGAGCGGCGCCGCTGCCGCAGGAAGTCCTGCGGCGATGGGAAGAACTCACCGGCTGCCCGATCCTCGAAGGCTATGGCATGAGCGAGGCCGGCCCTTGCATGACCTACAACCCGGCGCGCGGCGTGCGCAAGCCCGGCTCGGTGGGCTTGCCAGTGCCCGCCAGCAAACTGCAGATCGTCGCCATCGATGATGCCTCGCGCGTGCTGGCGCCGGGCGAAGCCGGCGAGATCCGCGTGCGCGGGCCGCACGTGAGCGCGGGCTACCGCAACCGCCCGGACGAGACCGCCGCCGTCTTGCGTGACGGCTGGATGCATACCGGCGACATCGCCTGCATGGATGAGGACGGCTACGTTTTCATCAAGGGCCGCAAGCACGACACCATCAATGTCGGCGGCTTCAACGTCTATCCGCGCGAGATCGAGGAAGTCCTGCTGTCCCATCCCAGCGTGCGGGAAGCCGCCGCCTTTGGCGTGCCCCACCCCCGCTACGGCCAGGTGGTGCATGCCTGGGTGGTCGCCGATCCGGGTGCCGCGCCGCTCGTCGAAGCCCTGCTCAACCATTGCGCCGCGCAACTGGTACGCTACAAGATTCCGCACGCCATCGGCTTCGCCCCCGGGCTGCCCAAGACTGGCGTCGGCAAGCTGGCGCGCGGCGAACTGCGCGCGGTGCCGGCGACTGCCGAAACGACAACCAAGCAACATGTTCAACCAGAAGCTCAAAAGGAGATGCAATGACTGGTCAAATTGATATCAAGGCGGTGACTCAGCAGCTTGCTGAAGAGGGTTATGCCGTCATCGAAAACGTGCTCTCGAAAGAGCAACTGGAACTGGCCCGCAAGCGTGTCGCGGAACTGATGGAAAAGGAGCTGGCGCAGCCCTTCCATCCCACCGAGGGCACACCGGCCGAGGACGAAGCGGAGATCTCCGCCTATTACAAGAAGTCCTACGACATCAGCGATGCCGAAGCCGAACGCATGGTCGCGCGCGTGCGGTATTACCGCCACCAGAACGCCGACACGCGCTGGCCGGTGCCGTTCAACAAGGTGTCGAAGAATCTCATTCCTCTGCCGACCCTGTTCGACCAGGACAAATCCCAGCGCGTCTGGAACCTGATCAACAAGGCGCCCGACCTTGCTCCGCTGGTCGAGCATCCCGTGGTGCTGTCGATGGTGCGCCACATCCTCGGCCAGGATTGCAACCTGCACGACTTCCAGTCGACCAGCATCGGGCCGCACACAGGCGGCGGCTCGTGGCACGTCGATGCGCCGCTCGGCCAGATTGCCGAACCGCTGCCCGAATTCCCGCTGACGATCCAGAACGTCTGGCTGCTGGATGACTTCACCGAGCATAACGGCGCTACCCGCGTCATGCCGCGCAGCCACAAGCTGCGCAAGTCTCCGCCCTGGGGTAGCGATCCAATGGAAGGTGAGGTCACCCTCACCGCGCCGGCCGGGTCGGTTGCCATCTGGCTGTCCAACACCTGGCATCGCTCCGGCCAGAACACCACCGACAAGCCGCGCCGCGCCATCCTTTGCAATTACAACCTGTCCTGGTTGCGGGGCTTCTGCGACTTCACCTCGACCTTGTCGCCCGAAGTCGCGGCGGGCTTTTCCAACGATGTGCGCTACCTGCTCGGCTACTCCGCCTACGCGCCGAAAACCCGCTGAGAATGAACGTGCAAGCACTCACTGAATCCACCCTGCATGCATTGAGCGCCGACCCGCGTCATCTCGTCGCGGGCTGGTGCGCGCCGCGGTTCGAAGGCGTGCGCGACGCTTTCATTGAAAATTTCATCGGCGGCGGCGAACTGGGCGCCTCGCTGGCGATCGAGATCGACGGCGAACCGGTGGTCGATCTCTGGGGCGGCTATGCCGACACCAGCCAGCGCCCCTGGTTGCGCGACAGCCTGTCGGTGGTGTTTTCCAACACCAAGCCGGCAACCGCCTTGTGCGCCCACCTGCTGGCGCAGGACGGCCTGCTCGACCTCGACCGGCCGGTGCATCACTACTGGCCGGCTTTCGGTGACAGCGCGCGGCGCACGATCACGCCGCGCATGTTTCTCGATCACAGCGCCGGCTTGCCGGCCTTGCGCGAAAAGCTCCCGGATGGCAGCGTGTTCGACTGGGATGCCATGGTCGGCCGGATCGAGCGCGAAGCGCCGTTCTGGGAACCGGGCACCCGTGTCGGTTACCACGGTTTGACCTTCGGCTGGCTGGTGGGAGAGTTGGTGCGCCGGGTGTCCGGGCTGTCGCTGGGCGAATTCTTCCAGCAGCGCATCGCGCTTCCCCTGCAGCTCGATTTCTGGATCGGCTTGCCGCAGGAGCACGAAGAGCGGGTGGCCGCCATCGTGCCGGCGCCGCCGGCCGCGCAGCCGCGCAATGCCTTCGAAGCCATCGTTGCCGAGCAGCCGGACAGCATTGCCGCGCTGTATTTCCGCAATACCGGCGGCTGGCGGCCGAGCGGATTCAACAAGCGGATCGGCCATGCGGCGCAAATCCCGGCAGCCAACGGAATCAGCAACGCGCGCAGCCTGGCGCGCCTGTATGGCACGCTGGCCATGGATGGCGCGCGCGGCGATCTGCAACTGATCGACCCACAGCGCTTGAAGGATGCGACCGAGATTTCCTCGGCCACCCATCTCGATGCCTGCCTGCAGGTGCCCACCCGCTTCGGCGCCGGCTTCCAGCGCAGCATGGACAACCGTGCGCGCGGCTGCGATAGCGCGGTGCTGGGCGACGATGCCTTCGGCCATGTCGGCGCGGGCGGCTCGGTCGCCTTCGCCTCGCCGCGGCATCGCATGGGTTTTGCCTACACGATGAACCAGATGGGCGCCGGCGTTCTGTTGAATAGCCGCGCCGAGCGCCTGATCGCCGCCGCTTACCGGGCGCTGGCTTGATCGGATTTGACTGGAATTGATCGGAATTCTTGACACCCTGTTTTTTCATCCTGAATCGGTTCAGGAACATCACCAAAGGAGACACTCTAAAATGTTAAAATCTCGACGTTTGGAACGAAACACCAAGCTGGCCCTCAAGTCCGCGACCGCCACGGCCGTCGTCGCCGCCACGCTGGCGCTATCGGGCATGCCGGCATTTGCCGCCGATCCGGTCAGGATCGGCTATCTGATTCCCCTCTCGGGCAGCGCCGCCGCCTCGATCGGCCGCGACATGAGCCGCGCCACCCATCTGGCGGTCAAGCATATCAACGATACCGGCGGCATCAAGTCCTTGAATGGGGCGAAGCTGGAGCTGGTCGAAGCCGATACCCGTGGCGACCCGAAGGTCGCGATCACGGAAGCCGAGCGCCTGATCACCCGCGAAAAGACGCCGGTCCTGCTGGGCGCCTTCCAGAGCGGCACCACCTTCCCGGCCACGGTGGTGGCGGAAAAGTACAAGACGCCCTGGGTGGTCGATCTGGCGGCCAAGGCCGACATCACCGAGCGCGGCTTCAAATACATCTTCCGTCCGGTCCAGGTGCCCGCCTACGGCAATGCCCAGAGCACGGTCGATTTCGTCGATTACGTCAACAAGACCACCGGCAAGCCGGCCAAGTCTGTGGCGATACTCTATGAAAACACCGACTGGGGCCAGGACATGGCCAACACGCTGCGCACCGGTTTCAAGAAAATCGGCGTCGACGTGGTGCTGGACGAAGCCTATCCGCCGAATTCGCCCGACCTGCGCCCGCTGGTGCTGAAGGTGAAAGGCAAGAAACCGGATATCGTCGTGGCGACGTCCTATTCCAGCGATGCGATCCAGTTGCACAAGCTGTTTGCCCAGATGAAAGTCGGGGCGATGGCTTACATGGGCAACGCCGCAGGACAGATCGACACCAACTTCCTGCCGTCGGTGGGCAAGGAAGTTGCCAACCACGTGCTCACCACCAACGGTTGGGCGGGCTATGCCTCGACCGTCACCACGCCGTTCGCCAAGCGCTTCTGGGACGATTTCAGCGGCACTTACAAGGTCGAGCCGAACGAATTGTCGGTCAGCGCCTACGGTGCGGTGTGGGTCCTGAAGGATGCACTGGAGCGTGCCGGCAAGGTTGATCCGGAGTCGATCCGCAATGCGCTGGCCAGCACCAAGATCCAGAACACCGACCTGACCAAGTTGCTGGGCTATGACATCGAGATCGACGCCAAGGGCCAGAACCAGAAGAAACGCTACGTCATGCAGCAGATTTCCGACGGCAAGTACTACACCGTCTGGCCTGCCAACGTGGCGGTGAAGGACTACAAGATGGCTTGGCCGGCCGCCGCGGCGAAGTAAGCAATTTCACAAACCCATTTTTATCGTCCCGCGTCATGCCGGGCCACTGGCCTGGCATGACGCGCACTTCGAGGCGAAGTTTTTCGGAATACTTTTTATGTCCACGACCCTAATACAAGCTCTGCTCAGCGGTATCGCCAGTGGCGCTCTCTACGGTCTTATCGCGCTCGGACTGAGTCTGCAGTTCGGCGTCATGAAGATCATCAACTTCGCACACAGCGCCTTCCTGATGCTCGCCATGTATGTCTCGTACTGGTTGTCGATGAAGGCCGGTCTGCACCCACTCTTGACGCTGCCATTGACCGCACTGGCCTTGTTTGCGATCGGCTATCTGACCCAACGCTATCTGATCGATGCCATCTATCAGAAAGAGATCGCGCGCGAACCGATTGGCGTGCTGATCTTCACGACGGGTCTGTGGATTTTCATGAACAATGCGATGCTGACCATCGCCGGCCCCGACAATCGTACTGTCAGTTCGCCGTGGAACGATGGCTTGCTGATTTTTTCCGACTACATCCTGACCTATCCGCAAGTGGCCAGCCTGGCGGTCTCGGCGCTGGCGACCGCCGGCCTGGTGGGTTTCCTCAAATGGACCCGCCTTGGGCGCGCCATCCGCGCCACCGGCCAGGACCGCGAAGCGGCCGGCGTGCTCGGCATCAATAGCGCGCGCATCTTCCAGCTTTCCTTTGCGATCGGCCTGCTGGTGCTCGGCCTGGCCGGCGGCCTGCTGCTGTCGCTCTACCCGGTCAATCCTTTCGTCGGCGACGTCTTCGGCATGCGCGCCTTCGTCATCGTGGTGCTGGGAGGCATAGGTTCGATTGGCGGCGCCTTCTGGGGCGGCATCCTGGTCGGCGTGCTGGAATCGGTCGGTAGCCAGTTCATGCCGGTGACCTATGCCGAAGCCCTGATTTTCGGTTTGTTCCTGGCGGTACTGTACTTCCGCCCGGCTGGCCTGTTTGGCGTGGAGAAAGAGTAATATGACGAAATCCCTTTTCGGACGCGGCGCCTTGACCGCGCTGGCCGTAGTGCTGATCGCGGCTCCCTTGATCAGCGGCAGCCAGTACATCCTGTCTGTGGCGATTATCACGCTGATGTTCGGCTACCTTGCCTTGTCGTGGAACGTGCTGGGCGGCATCGCCGGCCAGTTGTCGCTCGGTCATGCGGCCTACTTCGGCATCGGCGCCTACACCTCGACCTGGCTGTTCGGCCGCCTCGGCATCTCGCCCTGGCTGGGCATGTGGGCCGGCGTGGCGCTGGCGATACTGGCGGCGGTGCTGATCGGCGCCGCCTGTTTCCGGCTGCGCGGCGCCTACTTCGCCCTGGCCACGATTGCCGCCAGCGTGGTGCTGAAGACACTGGTGGAAAACGCCGACAGCCTGCTCGGCGGTTCGCGCGGCATGGAAGTGCCGCTGCTGCATGATGCGCCGCTGTATTTCCAGCACACCAGCAAAGAGTTTTATTTCGTCATCATCGCGGTGCTGACCGCCGTCGCCTTGCTGGTCAACTGGGCAATCCTGCGCTCGCGCTTCGGCTATTACCTGACCGCGATTCGCAACGATCAGGAAGCGGCGCAGGCGCTGGGCGTCAACACCACCCGCTACAAGCTGCTGGCCGCCATCATCAGCGCCGGCATGACCGCCATCGGCGGCACCTTCTATGCGCAGTTCGTCATGTACATCGCGCCGGAGATCGTGTTCGGCGTCAACTTCAGCGTCGTCATCGCGGTGATCTGCATCATCGGCGGACGCGGCACCTTGTGGGGGCCCTTGCTGGGCGCGCTGCTGCTGCATCCGGCCGAAGAGCTGGCGCGCCACGTTTCCGGCGGCATGGTCGGCGTCGACATGATGCTGTACGGACTGATACTGATGATCGTGATCCGGGTGCAGCCGAATGGCCTGGTGGCGATCCTGAAGAAAATTTCGACGCGGCGCCAAGCGGCGGGAAAGGCACAACAATATGGCACTACTTGAATACCGCAACGTCAGCAAGCGCTTCGGCGGCTTGCGCGCCATCGACAATGTCAGCTTCAGCGTCAACGCCGGCGAAATCATCGGCCTGATCGGCCCCAATGGCGCCGGCAAGACCACGCTGTTCGCGCTCGCTTCGGGATTCCTGGATCCGACCGAGGGAGAGATCCATTTCGACGGCCGCCATACCCACGGCATGGGCGCGCCCGCCCTGTGCGCGGCGGGGCTGTCGCGCACCTTCCAGATCGTGCGCCCTTTCGGCGACATGACGGTGCTCGACAACATCATGGTGGGCGCCTTCCTGCATCACCGTTCGCGCCAGGACGCCCGGCGCGTCGCCGAACAGGTGCTCAATCGCGTCGGCCTGGGCGGCCGCGGCGATACCATCGCCCGCACGCTGACGCTGTCCGGGCGCAAGCGCCTGGAGGTCGCCAAGGCCCTGGCGACGCAGCCCAAACTGCTGCTGCTCGACGAAGTGATGGCCGGCCTGACCGCGGTCGAGACCGAGGAAATGCTGGACCTGATCCAGGGATTGCGCCGCGACGGCATCAGCGTGCTGGTCATCGAACACAATATGCAGGCGGTCATGCGGCTGTCGGACCGCATCGTCGTGATCCATCACGGCCAGAAGATCAGCGAAGGCCTGCCGGCCGCCGTCGCTTCGGATCCCAAGGTCATTTCCGCCTACCTGGGCGACGCCCATTCCAAGTCATCAGGAGCCGCCAGTGCTTGAAGTCAAACAGATCAATTCGGGGTATGGCGACGTCCAGGTCTTGCGCCAGGTATCCCTGTCGGTGCAGGCCGGCGAAATCGTCAGCATCGTCGGCGCCAACGGCGCCGGCAAATCGACCCTGATCCGCACCATCATGGGCACCTTGCCGACCCAGTCGGGCGAGATCCGCTTCCTCGGCGAGCGCATTAACGGCCTGCCATCGCACGAGATTGCCCGGCTGGGGCTGGCGCAGGTGATGGAAGGGCGCCGGCTGTTCGGCCACATGGACGTCGAGGATAACCTGCGCATCGGCGGCGACATCCTGCGCGACGAAAAACGCAGCCGCGAAAACCTGACATGGATCTACGGCATGTTCCCCAAGCTTGCCGAACGGCGCCGCCAGCTGGCGCGCTCGTTTTCCGGCGGCGAACAGCAGATGCTGGCGATCGGACGCGCGCTGATGACCTCGCCCAAGCTGCTGCTGCTGGACGAGCCCTCCATCGGCCTGGCGCCCATCATGGTCGAGTCGATTTTCGAGAAGCTCCCCGAGATCAATGCGCGCGGCATCACCATCCTGCTGGTGGAACAGGACGTGCACCGTTCGCTGAGCTACTCCTCGCGCGGTTACGTGCTGGAGCACGGCGAGGTCGTGATGACCGGCAGCAGCGCCGAACTATTGGCCGACGAGGGCTTGAAGCGGGCTTATCTGGGGCTTTGACGCCGGCGCCTTGAACCCGCGCTGGAAATTCTTCATGAATTGCAAAGAGATACTGTAATGGCTGAACAATACATACTCGCACTCGACCAGGGCACCACCAGTTCGCGCGCACTGGTATTCGACCGCGCCGGCAACATCGTCTCGGTGGCGCAAAAGGAATTCCGGCAAATCTATCCACAACCCGGCTGGGTCGAACACGATCCCCAGGAAATCTGGTCGACCCAGGCCGGCGTCGCCGCCGAAGCCCTGACGCACGCGGGCTTGAGCAGCGCGTCGATCGCCGCCATCGGCATCGCCAACCAGCGCGAAACCACCATCGTCTGGGACCGCGAGACCGGCCAGCCGGTGTATAACGCGATCGTCTGGCAGGATCGCCGCACCGCCGATTTCTGCGATGAATTGAAGACGCGCGGACTGGAACCGCTGGTGCGCAAGAAAACCGGCTTGCCGATCGATTCCTACTGGTCGGCGACGAAGATACGCTGGATCCTCGACAACGTGCCGGGGGCGCGCGAACGCGCCGGGCAAGGCAAGCTCGCCTTCGGCACGGTCGATTGCTGGCTGGCCTGGAACCTGACCGAGCACAGGCTGCACGTCACCGATGTCACCAATGCGTCGCGCAGCATGTTGTTCAACATTCATCGCCTGGAATGGGACGAGGAACTGCTGGAAGCGTTGCAGATCCCGCGCAGCATGCTGCCGCAAGTCCGCTCGTCATCCGAAGTCTACGGCCGTACCGGCACTGCCGTCTTTCCCTCGCCGATCCCGCTGGCCGGCATCGCCGGCGACCAGCAGGCCGCGCTGTTCGGGCAGATGTGCATTCGGCCCGGCATGGCCAAGAATACCTACGGCACCGGCTGCTTCCTGGTGATGAACACCGGCGACCAGCCGATCGAATCCCGCAACAATCTGGTCACCACGATCGCCTGGCAGATCGGCGAGCACGTCAATTACGCGCTGGAAGGCAGCATCTTCATCGGCGGCGCGGTCGTGCAATGGCTGCGCGATGGCCTGGGCATCATCAAGAGCGCCTCGGAAATCGAAGCCCTGGCGCGCTCGGTGCCGCATAGCGATGGCGTATACCTGGTGCCGGCCTTCGCCGGCCTGGGCGCGCCCCATTGGAACGCCCGCGCCCGCGGCACGCTGTTCGGCGTGAGCCGCGGCACCACATCGGCCCATATTGCCCGCGCCGCGCTCGACAGCATCGCCTACCAATCCTACGAAGTGCTGAAGGCGATGGAATCGGACTTGGGAAGCAGGATCGCGGAATTGCGCGTCGATGGCGGCGCGGTCGCGAACGACCTCTTGATGCAGTTCCAGTCGGACATCCTCGGCGTCGATGTCATCCGGCCGAGAATCACCGAAACCACGGCGCTTGGCGCCGCGTATCTGGCCGGCATGGCGGTCGACTACTGGGGCGGCATCGGAGACATACAGAGCCAGTGGAAACTCGATCGCCGCTTCACGCCCGGCGACGATGCGGACAATGCGCCAGCCTACCTGCAAGGCTGGCGGCGCGCGATCAACGCAAGCAAGGCATGGGCGGATGCGGTTTGATGCCATATCTATTAGTGGCGCATTGAATATTTCTGCAATGCGGCATACTTTTGTTGCCTGCAGCGAGAGGATGAAATCCGGACTCAACTTTCTCGTCGCCGGACGCTGTTGGTAACGGAATACGCTACAATCTGTACTTGATCCAAACCAACAGCGTCTGCGAACGCTGCGCCTCGCTCCCCATGCTTGTCCTCGGTATCGAATCCTCCTGCGATGAAACCGGCGTCGCCTTGTACGACACGCAACGCGGCCTGCTCAGCCATGCCCTGTATTCGCAAGTGGCGATGCACGAAGCCTACGGCGGGGTGGTGCCGGAACTGGCTTCGCGCGACCATATCCGCCGCGCGCTGCCGCTATTGCAGCAAGTCCTTGATCAAAGCGGCGCGCCGCTGGCGGCAATCGATGCCATTGCCTATACCCAGGGGCCGGGCCTGGCGGGGGCGCTGCTGGTCGGCGCTTCGGTGGCTTGCGGCCTGGCGCTGGCGCTGGACAAGCCCATACTCGGGGTGCACCACCTGGAAGGCCATCTGCTCTCGCCCCTGCTGGCGCAAGACCCGCCGCAATTCCCCTTCGTCGCCTTGCTGGTCTCCGGCGGCCACACCCAGTTGATGCAAGTCGATGGCGTCGGCCGCTACACGCTGCTGGGCGAAACCATGGACGATGCGGCAGGCGAAGCCTTCGACAAGTCGGCCAAGCTGCTGGGCCTGGGCTATCCGGGCGGGCCGGCGATTTCGCGCATGGCCGAGTTCGGCGACCCGACCGCCTACAAGCTGCCACGGCCGATGCTGCACTCGAAGAACCTCGACTTCAGCTTTTCCGGCCTGAAGACGGCGGTACTGACGCTGGTGAAAAAACATCCGGCCAATATCTGCGAACAGGACAAGGCCAACATCGCCCGCGCCTTCGTCGACGCCATCGTCGAGGTGCTGGTGGCCAAATGCCTCGATGCCATGAAACAGACCGGCATGAAGCGGCTGGTGATCGCCGGCGGCGTCGGCGCCAATGCGCAATTGCGCGCAGCCCTGAACGCCGCAGCGCAGAAAAAGCGCTTCCGCGTGTTTTACCCGGAACTGCAATTCTGCACCGACAATGGCGCCATGATCGCCTTCGCCGGCGCCCAGCGACTGGCGCGCAATCCGGCTGCCGCGACGCGCGACTACGCCTTCCAGGTGCGGCCGCGCTGGCCGCTGGAAGAACTGCCGCCGGCGTAAGCTTGGGCGGATCGCTATCCGCCTGTGCGAATCTTTCAGAGTGTTATCTATGGGAAAATGAGGCTTTGACGTTTGTCCCTTTCGGGAACCCGACATGCCTTCCGCCCAATTGATCCAGTACGCCGGTGCCGCCCTGTTTGCGATCGCGGTCCTGCATACCTTTTCCACCAAGTTCTTCGACCACCTGTCGCATACCCATCCGCGCCATGCGGGCCTGTTCCACCTGCTGGGCGAAGTCGAGGCCGTGTTCGGCTTCTGGGCCATGGTGCTGATCCTGTTCATGGCCGCCACGGCCGACCTGGATACTGCCGTCGGCTACCTGGAACAGCAGAACCTGACCGAGCCGCTGTTCGTGTTCGTGATCCTGGTGATGGCCGGCACCCGGCCGATCCTGCACCTGGCCAGGCGCCTGGTGGACTGGATCTCGGCGAGCCTGCCGCTGTCGGCTTCGATTGCGTATTACGTCACCTGCCTGATCGTGGTGCCCCTGCTCGGCTCCTTCATCACCGAACCAGCCGCCATGACCCTGGCTGCCCTGCTGCTGCGCGACCGCTATTACCGCCAGCCGATTTCGCCGCGCCTGAAGTATGTGACGCTGGGGATATTGCTGGTCAACGTGTCGATCGGCGGCGTGCTCACGCCCTATGCGGCGCCGCCGGTACTGATGGTGGCGGCCAAGTGGGGCTGGGACCTGACTTTCATGTTGAGCATGTTCGGCTGGAAGGCGGCGCTGGCGGTGGCCATCAACGCGGCCGGCGCGGCCTGGGTGTTCCGCAAGGAATTGGCGGGACTGGCGATACCCACTGCCGCCGACACCGGCAAGGAGGGCATGCCGCTGCTGGTCATCGCCATCCACCTGCTGTTCCTGCTCGGCGTGGTGTACTTCATCCACCACCCGGTGGTGTTCTTCGGCCTGCTCCTGTTTTTCCTGGGATTCACCGAAGCCTATAAAAAATACCAGGATCCCCTGATGTTGCGCGAAGGCCTGATGGTGGCGTTCTTCCTGGCCGGCCTGGTGATCCTCGGTGGCGAACAGAAATGGTGGCTGCAACCGCTGCTGGCGGGGATGGATGCCACCGTGCTGTTTTTCGGCGCCACCGCGCTGACCGCAGTGACCGACAATGCGGCGCTGACTTACCTCGGGTCGCTGGTGGAAGGCATCTCTGACACGGCCAAGTATGCCCTGGTGGCGGGCGCCGTGACCGGCGGCGGCCTGACCGTGATCGCCAATGCGCCGAACCCGGCAGGCTTTGCCATTCTCAAGGGCAGCTTCGATGAAGAATCCATCAGTCCGCTCGGATTGTTCGCTGCCGCACTGCCGCCAACCATCGTCGCGATGCTGTGCTTCCTGCTGCTGTAACGATGCAGCGTGCGCCGTGCACCAGGCGTTTGGCGCAGGCTACTGTTTTTGACCTTTTTTCTTGCTGCCGATGCGGCTTTCCTTGCCGGCCAACAGATTGGCGATATTGGCGCGGTGGCGGTAGATCAGCAGTGCGCTCATCGCCACCACCGCCAGCAGGATGGGATCGGTGCTGAACTGCCGGCTGTAGAAGTAATAAAGCGGCGCAAACAAGGCTGCCACCAGCGCCGCCAGCGAAGAATAGCGAAAGGCAAAGGCGACGATCAGCCAGGTTGCCAGTGTCGCCACGCCAAGCCAGATATTCAAGCCCAGCAAGACGCCCAGCGCCGTCGCCACGCCCTTGCCGCCGACAAATTTGAAAAAGACCGGCCAAAGGTGACCGACGAATACCGCCAGCGCCACCAGTGCGATGCCGCCGTCGCCGATGCCGTATTGCGGCCCGAAGACCTGCGCCAGCCACACCGCCAGCCAGCCCTTGAAGGCATCGCCCAGCAGGGTCAGTACCGCCGCGGCCTTGTTGCCGCTGCGTAGAACATTGGTGGCGCCGGGGTTTTTCGAGCCATAGGTGCGCGGGTCGGCCAGGCCGAACACGCGGCTGACCACCACGGCAAACGACAGTGAACCGATCAGGTAAGCAGCCAGCGCAAATAGCAAAACAGTCATTATCTTTCCTTGAAACTTTCCTACATTTTTGAAGCGCTCAATCCTCAAGCGCGCAATTGACCGGCCTGGCCTGCAAGCTTGCCATCAGCACCTGTGGATCCAGTCCGACCAGGTAGCCGCGCCGGCCGCCGTTGATATAAATCTTTTCCAGCCCCAGTATGCTTTGTTCGACAAATACCGGTAGCGCCTTGCGCGTGCCGAAGGGCGATGTGCCGCCCACCAGATAGCCGGAATGGCGGCTGGCCACTTCCGGCTTGCAAGGTTCGACCGACTTGCAGCCGATCAGCCGCGCCAGGTTCTTGGTGGAGACCTTGCGGTCGCCGTGCATCAGCACGATCAGCGGTTTTGCCGCCTCGTCCTGCATCACCAGGGTCTTGACCACGCAATGCTCGTCCACGCCCAGTTCGCGCGAGGAGACGGCGGTGCCGCCGTGCTCTTCATAGGCATACGGATGCTCGGAAAAGGCGATGCCATGCCGGCGAAGGAATTGCGTCGCCGGCGTTTCGGAAACGTGCTCTTTTTTTGCCATGCGTGATACGCTAAACCTGTTTGCAGATTGATTCGCAGATTGAAACCGGGGGCTATTATGCAACAAGAAATCCGCTTTGCGACCTTCAATGTATGCAATCTGGCGCCGCCGGGCATGACTTTTTACGACAACCTGCCGCCTTACACCCCGGAGGAATACGAAGCCAAGCTGAACTGGCTGGCGCACAAGATCGACGAAATCGATGCCGATGTAATTGGTTTTCAGGAAATCTTTTCGCAATCCTGCCTCAGGACGGTGCTGGCGCGCACCCGCGATTACCGCGAAGCGCTGCATGCAGGCTTCGATCCGGATCCTGCCATCGAACCGCTGACGCCGAGCGTGGCGCTGGTGTCGCGGCTGCCGTTCGCCGCCGCCCCGGCCGCTTTCCACGAACTGCCGCCGGCCCTGCTGGCGCGCCTGGCGCGACTGGACAGCCCGCTGAGGCGTTTTACCCGGCCCTTGCTATACGTACCGGTGCGGATCGCGCCGCACCTGACGGTGAATGTGCTGGTGGTGCATCTGAAATCCAAGCGGCCGGACTATCTCGACGGCGAGGATGTCACCGATCCCGCCCTGTCCGACCTGGCTTCGCTGCGCTCGCTGTACCGCCGCGGCACCGAGGCGGTGGGCCTGCGCCATGTGCTTGACGGCCTGATGCCGGCAGACGGCCATGCGCCGCTGGTGGTCATGGGCGACTTCAACGACATCGCCGAAGCGGTCACCACCCAGATGGTGACGGGCGCCGGGCGGCCTCTGCCCCAGGCTGCCGATATGGACGGCTTCAGCCGCCGCCTGTTCGACAGCTATCGCATCCAGACGCGGCGTGATTTTTCGCGCGATGTCGGTTATAGCCATATGCATGAGGGCGTCTTCAACACCCTCGACCATGTGCTGGTGTCGAAGGAATTCCATCCCGACTGGCCGGATGCGGTCGGCGCGGTGATGGAAGTGCTGTACCTGAACGACCATGTCCAGCTGAGCCTGCCGCAGGCTTCCGACCACGGCGCCGTGCTGGTCAGGCTGGCCCTGCATGATGCGACTTTGCCGGCGGCTGCGCCGGCGAGTTTGCCCTTGCCTTGAGGCTTGCTCAGGCGCGCTCAGCCGCGCGGATGATGTTGCGCATGCAGCAGCTTCAGGCGCTCGCGCGCGACATGGGTATAGATCTGCGTGGTTGAAATATCGGCATGGCCCAGCAGCAGCTGCACCACGCGCAGGTCGGCGCCATGATTCAGCAGATGCGTGGCGAAGGCGTGGCGCAAGGTGTGCGGCGACAGCGGCGCGTTGATATCGGCCTTCTGCGCGTATTTCTTGATCAGGGTCCAGAACATCTGCCGCGTCATGGCGCCGCCACGGGCTGTGACGAACAGCGCATCGTCGCCCTGGCCGTTCAGGATCGCCGCCCGGGCGTCTTTCAGGTAACGCTCGATCCAGCCGCGCGCTTCCTCGCCGAAGGGCACCAATCGGGTCTTGTTGCCCTTGCCGGTAATGCGCAGCACGCCCTCGTTCATGCCGACCTCGACCGATTTGAGCAGCACCAGTTCGGACACGCGCAAGCCGCTGGCATACATCAGTTCCAGCATGGTGCGGTCGCGCAAACCGAGCGGCGTGGCGACATCCGGGGCAGAAAGCAGCGCCTCGACCTGGGCTTCCGACAAGGTCTTGGGGAAACGCGGCGGCTGTTTGGCCGACTGCATGTGCAGGCAGGGATCGGCGGCGATCCTGTTCTGCCGTAGCGCCATCTGGTAAAAACGCTTCAATACCGCCAGGCGCCGGTTGGCCGATGTGGCCTTGGTGTCGGCATGCCGGGCGGCGAAATAGGCGTGCAGGTCTTCCGCCTGCGCGGCGTGCACGTGGCGGTCGCGCTCAGCCCGCAGCCAGGAGGCGAACAGGCGCATGTCGCGCCGGTAGGCTTCCAGCGTATTCTTCGCCAGGCCGTCTTCCAGCCAGAGGATGTCGCAGAATTCGTCGATGGCGGCCTGGTCGGCCGCAGGCAAGGCTGGGGCCGGGACAGCGGCGCGGTGCGGCTTGCGGGGGCTGACGGCGTTAACTGTCAAACGGCGACGCCTTCATGCGCCAGCAACCAACGCTTGACGCCGACATGAAAGCCGGTGGCGTCATCATGGTTGGAAAAGCCGCCGAGGCCGCCGCTGGCAGTCACGCGGTGGCAGGGGATCACCAGTGGAAACCAGTTGGCGCCGCAGGCCTGGCCGACCGCACGCGGGGCGGAGCCGAGCAGTTTCGCCACCGCGCCATAGGTCAGCACCTCACCGCGCGGAATAGCGGCAATCGCTTGCCAGACCTTGCGCTGGAAAGCGGTGCCACTTTCGGCCAGTGGCAGGTCGAAGCGAAAATCGGCTTGCGCCAGATAGCACTCGACCTGGCGCGCCGTCTTTTCGGCAAGGCGGCTCGCCGGGGCTTGCGCGCCGAACGCAGGCGGCAGGTAGACCAGTTCGCGCACCCATTCCTGGTCGCTGCGTATACCGACGAAGCCGAAAGGCGCGGCAACGATCGCGGAAAAAATATGGCCGGACTGCGTGGAATTCATGATGAGAAAGCTTAGCGTAAAAGCGGCCGTAGAGGAACCGGCAATAATGCCAATAAAAACGGCGCAGCAATAATAAAAAGGGCGCGTCTTGCGACGCGCCCAAATCCTGGCTGTGGCATTTTGGACCGCTTTGGTAGCGGCATTCTCAAAATACCTGTCTCCTCATCACACGGTGTAATCCGTCTTTTTTTGCTGTCTCCTCGCTACTCGTCCGGTGTTGCTTTCCTTTGACGGCTTTCCACTCAGCAACATTCATCCGCATGATGCATGCATATGCGCGTTGCTTAACATAAGAATGCCGGTGGAAAGACACTGTAGCAGGGGAAACTTAGACCTATCTGAGGAATATCAAACAAGCTGGCTTTTTCCCTGATGCCAATCAACAAAATTTGTTCCAACAATAAAGCGCCGCTATTTTACCAGCAGCACCGGCGCTTTCGCCAGATTCAAGAGCTTGAGCGAAACCGAGCCCAGCAACATGGTGGAAATCTGGTTCTGGCCGCGCCTGCCCATGACGATTTCATCGACCCCCTGTTCATTGGCAAAACGCGCCAGCACTTCGGCGGGCTCGCCGACAAACACATGGGTCTGGTAAGGAATGCCAGCTTCGTCGAGCACGCTGCGCGCGCCGGCCAGCGCCTTGACGGCGTCTTCCTGGTGAATTTGCCTGATTTGCGCAGCGTCGATGAAGGTAGAGACGCCGCCATGCAGCGGAAACTGCACATTCACCAGATGCAGCTCGGCGTTTTCACGCCCCGTCTGGATTTTCTTGACCAGGTAAGCCAGCGCACGCAAGGCGCTGGGAGAATCATCGATAGGAATCAGGATCTTGGACATCTGCCTCTCCGCAGTGAATGGTTTGAATGATTTTGCAAGGGCGAATCAAGAGGCCGCGGGCGGCTGCTCCGACTGCTTGGCTTCCGCCAGATCTTGCAAGCCCGTGGCGCGCCGCGCCTCGGTGCGGGCAGCCAGCGCCTTGCCGACCGCCACCACCGCGATAGCGCCGAGCGCCGGGCCCAGCCACTTGGCCAGCGGCAGCGCTGCCATGACCTGATCGTGGACGGCCACATCGGACACCAGCATGCCACCGGCGATCCAGCCCAGCAGCGCGCCGCCGGCCACGATCACGATCGGGAAACGGTCCATCAGCTTGATCACCAGCTGGCTGCCCAGCAGGATGATGGGAATCGACAGCAACAGCCCGAAAATCACCAGGCCCAGGTGGTCACCGGCGGCGCCGGCAATCGCAATCACGTTATCCAGGCTCATCACCGCATCGGCAATGATAATGGTCTTGATCGCGGCAAACAGGGTGGTGCCGGCTTCGATTTGATGCCCGCCCTCTTCCGGTTCCGGCTGCAGCAGCTTGATGCCTATCCAGAACAACAATACGGCGCCGATGATTTTCAGGTAAGGCACCGCCAGCAGGCTCACCGCGAAAAAGATCAGCACCACGCGCAAGCCGATGGCGCCGGCCATGCCCCACAGGATGCCGAGCTTGCGCTCGCGCGGCGGCAGGCGACGGCAAGCCAGGCCGATCACGACCGCGTTATCGCCGCCCAGCACGATATCGATGGCGACGATCTGCAAGAGCGCGATCCAGAACTGAGGGCTGCTGAAATCCATGGTGACCTTTCCAATAGTGCAAATGCATAGTGCGAAAACGGCATTATGCGCTGTTCTGGGGCAGCTGAAAATCATTAGCTTGCAGAAACATGGCATGCCGAGTATCTTCCAGCATTATTTCCCGCCCTAGCTTTCCCTTCCGGTTTCATGTCGATCGCTTCCCTGCTGCTGCCAGACTTCACGCTGATTTTTCTGGGCTTTATCCTGTTCCGCGCCACCAACTGGGGCCAGGCTTTCTGGAGCGGCGCGGAAAAACTGGTCTATTACATCCTGTTCCCGGCGCTGCTGTTTTACTCAACCACACGCGCGCCGCTGGAATTTGCCAGCACCGGCAAGCTGCTGCAGACGGCGATGCTGACCCTGGCCGGCGGCATCGCGCTGGGCTGGCTGGCCAAGCCGCTGTTCCGCCCCGGACCGATGCTGTTCGAATCCGGCGTGCAAACTGCCTTTCGTTTCAATTCGTATATTGCACTCGCATTGGCGTCGCGCCTGGCCGGCGACCAGGGCGTCGGCCTGATGGCGCTGATCATCGGTTTTGCCGTGCCGACCGCCAACATGGCAGCGGTCCATGCGCTCACCCGCAAGGACGGCGGCCTGCTGCGCGAAATGGTAAAAAACCCGCTGCTGATGTCGACCCTGTGCGGTGTGCTGTTCAACCTGGCCGGCTTGCAGGTGCCGGAAGTGCTGGGAGCCAGCCTGTCACGGCTGGGCAATGCCTCGATCGCGCTCGGGCTGATCCTGGTCGGCGCCGGCTTGCGCCTGTCCGGACTGCACGAAGCCAAGGGCATGGCCATCTGGCTTACCGCCGTCAAGCTACTGGCGATGCCGGCAATTGCCTTTGTCATCGGCCGCTGGCTGGAACTGCCGCACCTGCAGTTGCAGATCGCCGTTATGTTCGCCGCCTTGCCCACTGCGTCCAGCGCCTATGTGCTGGCGGCGCGCATGGGCGGCAACGGTCCGTTCGTCGCTTTCCTGATTTCTGCCGGCACAGTCTTGTCAGCCCTTACCCTGCCGCTGTGGCTGGCACTGGCGGACTGAAACGTCGCGTATGGCTGTAGAGCTTACTGGTCACGATAAAGTTGAATGATCGCCGACAGGTCCTTTTCTCCCCAACCGCGGGCAATCAGCATCTGATAAAGTTGTTGCGAAGCCGCGCCCAGCATCACCGGCTGTTTGACTTCACGCGCGGCATCCACCGCCAGATTGATATCTTTTAGCATTATTTCAGCCGTGCCACCGGGCGCATAGCCATGCGATGCCGGGGCATTGGGCGACACGCCGGGCCATGGATTCATCGTATCCGAACTGAAGCAGCGACCGGATGAAGTGTTGATGGCGCTTGCCAGGACCTTCGGATCGACCCCAAGCCTGGCACCCAGGGCCATGACTTCGCTGGTGCCCGTCATGGAAATCGCCAGCAGCAGATTGTTGCAAATCTTGACCACCTGTCCGCTGCCGGGGCCGCCGCAATGAATGATGTTTTTACCCATGTGCTTCAGCACTGGCTCGATGCGCGCAAACAAGTCGGCCTCCGCGCCCACCATGAACGTGAGGGTGCCGGCCTGGGCGCCCAGGGTGCCGCCGGATATCGGCGCATCCACCATTTGCCGGCCATTGGCCGCCGCCGCGCTGACCAACTCGCGCGCGGTCTGCGGATCGATCGTGCTGCAATCAACCAGCACAGTATCCTTCCCGGCGCCGGCCAGGATGCCATCCTCTGCCAGGTAAACCTGCTTCACATGCCGCGGCGAAGGCAAGGTAGTCAACACCAGCCCGGATTGCGCGGCCACGTCTTTTGCCGAGCCGGCAGCAACCGCGCCCCCGGCGACAGCCGCTGCGACCGCTGCTGGATTGATATCGAACACAATCACGGCCAGGCCGGCCTTCAGCAGGTTCGCCACCATGGGGGCGCCCATGTTTCCCAAACCGATAAAACCGACTCGCATGGATTTTTAATTTTTCCGGTTATTGATTGAAACGGTCACGGCTGAGGTGGCAATCAGGTCCATCAGGATATTTCTGGCCCGCTCTTCCGCATAGTCATTCCGGGCAGCGCCAGCGACCAGCGCGGCCTCCGATGAACCGCTGATGATTGCATCAAGCTGGTCGATATGCATATCGCAAATCTTGGCCAGACTGGGGTAACGGTCCTGATGAAAATACAAAAACCTCCGTGCCAATGTTTGCAGCATTGCATAGAATTCAGCAGCATAGCTATTGCGCGAGGCTTGTCCCAACACCCTTGTCAGGTCAAAATGCACACGCATGTACTTGCGCATGTCCTTGCGGGCTTTCAGATTCTCGAATTCTGCAATCAACTTCGACATCTCGGCGCGCTCCTGCTCGGTCGCACATAGCGTAGCCTGCGGAATAATCAGTCTCTCAATCTCGCGACGGCACTGGATAATGTGCAGCTGGCCCTGGTAATCGATTTCAGAAATAAAGATGCCCTGTCTGGGCGCGATGTGCACCAGCCGCTGGAACGCCAGCTTTTGAAGCGCATCGCGGGTCGGCGTGCGGCCGATACCGATCCGTTCCCCCAGCACGCTCTCAGACCATTGGCTGCCAGCCGGCAGTTCGCCGGTGACGATCATCTCTTCAAGGGCAACGTATGCTTTTTCGGTCTGGCTGACCGCCTCACGATCGAACAATTTTCCCGATGTGTTCACTCTGATACCTTTATCCTGATGCCGTCATTCCGCGACGGCGATACTTTTTTGAAGCTCCCGCTTTAATACTTTTCCAGTGCTGTTTTTAGGAAATTCAGGAACGAAAACGTAACGTTTCGGCCGCTTGAAACGGGCAATGCTCTGAATGCACAGCCCGTCCAGCTCCGCCGCGCTCACCGTGGCACCCTGATGGCAGACCACGAATGCGACAACCGCTTCGCCCCATTCCGGATCAGGCGCACCGACCACAGAAACTTCCGCGACCGCCTCGTGTGTCAGCAGCGCTTCCTCGACTTCACGCGGATAGATATTGGTGCCTCCGCTAATGATAACGTCTTTCGAGCGATCCTTGAGATGCAACAGGCCCCGATCGTCCAGCAAGCCGATGTCGCCGGTGCGCAGCGCACCGTCCACCACAGTTTGCCTGGTTGCGTCCGGGTTATTCCAGTAGCCCGCCATCACGGTCGCCCCCCGGACGATCACTTCGCCGGTCACGCCGGCCGCAACCGGCTGGTTGTCGCTATCCACAATCGTCACATGGATCGCGGTCTGCACAAAACCCACCGATGCCAGCATGGCCGTGTCATTCTCGGCGACAGCGCTGGCAAGTTGCTCCGCCGGCAAGGCGGAGATGGTCATCGGACTTTCACCCTGGCCATACATTTGAGCAATGCGCGGACCAAAGCATTGCACGGCACTTTTAATGTCTTCGACGTAAAACGGCGCCCCGCCGACCAGCATTGCACGCAATCCTGGCCAGCTCACCGGGTGGTGATGGGCATGCTGCACCAGCCGCTGCACGATGGTCGGCGCCGCAAACAGACTGACCTTGTCGTAATGCCGGAACAGCCGGAACAGTTCGGCTTCATCCAGCCCGCCGGAGTCCGGCACCACCTGCAACGCGCCTTTGATGAAATAGGGGATGCTGTAAATGCCGCTGCCGTGCGACATCGGCGCGACATGCACCAGCACGTCGTCGCTGGCGACAGGCTGCACGTCGGAATAGAAGTGCATGGCCGCGCAAACCATGTTCGCATGCGAAAGCATGACGCCCTTGGGCCGGCCAGTCGTCCCGCTGGTGTAGAACAGCCACGCCAGGTCGCTGTCACTGTCGCTGACAGGCTCGAGAGGCGGATTGTTCATCGCCGAGCGGTACGCCTCGGATGCCACATCGACCAATTGCAAGCCATCGACCTGCGCCGCCACCGGCTGCAGCGACAGCAGCAGCTCGCCTTGCGACAAACAGGCGCGCGCACCGGAATCTCGCAGCATGTAATCGATTTCATTGGCGTGCAGCTTGCTGTTGACCGGTACGAGACACAACCCGGCATGCCAACCGGCCAGCATCAATTCCATGTACTCAGGACAGTTTTTCATCGCCAGCATGACACGGTCTCCCGCATGCAATCCCAGCGTATGGCGCAGCCAGTATGCCAGCGACCGCACCCGCCGGTTCAGCTCCGAGTAAGTCAGGGCCGGATTTACGCCTCGGGCCAGCGCCGGACGCTGCGGATACTGTTGCACACTGCGTTGAAAGAGATGGCTCAGATTCATGGTTGCCTCGTGATGGGTCTGCTGATAATCAGTATTTAGTTCATTGCCTGCCAAGGATGATGATCGAGGTCGATGCTTCTTCGACGCCGCGGAAGCCGCCGCCGTTTTCCGCGATTGCAAAGCGGGCATTCTCGACCTGGCGCGCGCCGGCTTCGCCGCGCAGCTGCGTCACCATTTCATAGACTTGCGCCAAACCGGTGGCGCCGACCGGATGGCCGCGCGACAGCAAACCGCCAGAAACGTTGATCGGAATTTTTCCGCCGAGCGTGGTGGCGCCAGATTCGGCCATTGGCCCGCCTTCGCCGAAAGCGCAAAAGCCGAGCGCTTCGGTCTGCTGAATCTCGGCGAACGCGGTGGCATCGTGCACTTCCGCCAGCGACATGTCGGCCGGGCCGACGCCGGCGATTTCATACGCCTGCAGCGCCGCCAGATGGCACAGATGGCGCTCGTACTGATCGGCGGGGCGATCGGTGGCGCTGCGCAAGACGCTGGCGCACAGGCGCACCGCGCGGCTTTTCTGCAATTTCTTCAGGCCCGCTTCGTTGCAGATGATGGCTGCCGCGGCGCCGTCGCCGATTGGCGCGCACATCGGCAAGGTCAGCGGCCAGGACACGGCGCGCGCCGCCAGCACTTCGTCGATGGTCAGCGGATACTGGAACTGGGCCAGCGGATTGCGCGTCGAATGCACGTGGTTTTTCGCCGCCACGGCGGCAATCTGGCGCTGGGTGGTGCCAAATGTCTGCATATGCAGTCGTGCCAGGCTGGCATAGATATCCATGAATACGCTGCGCTTGCCCGGCTCGACATAATCTTCCGGCGGCTTGACGCCGGGAGCCAGATCCATCAAGGCTTGCATTTGCTGGCTGGCCTGATGCACGTCCCAGGCGCCATCGAATACCGCAAAGCTTTTTTCCTTGTCGGTCGAAAACAGCTTGTCGACGCCCACTGCCAGGCAAATGTCGCCTGCGCCCGCGGCCACAAACATCTGGGCCGCATTGAGAGCCGTACTGGAACTGGCGCAGGCATTTTCGACATTCACCACCGGAATGCCGGTAATGCCCGCCGCCGCCAGCGCCACCTGCCCTGCCACCATGTACTGGCCTTCGATCGGCCCCTGGCCGGCGGTGGCGAAGTAAGCGCCTTGCAGCATACCGGCGTCGCATCCGGCATCCGTCAAGGCTGCACCCACCGCCTCGCGCACAAGGTCCTTGACGCTGGTTTCCAGTTGCTTGCCGAAGGGCGTGATGCCGACGCCGACGATGTATGTACGGTTAGTGCTCATGATTCACTCCTGTGGTAATGATCGATTCAACAGTTTCACGTTGCGCTTCAAGTTCGGCTGCGGTGCCCGACCAGGCCACTGCGCCATGGTCCAGCACGTACTGCCGGTGCGCCAGGCGCATCGGCACTTTGAGATTTTGCTCGACCAGCACGATGCCGGTGCCCTGCTGGTGCACCAGGGTAAAGATCTCGATCAGGTGGTTGACGATCAGCGGCGCCAGTCCCTCGGTCGGCTCGTCCAGCAAGAGAATTTTCGGGTTGCCGAGCAAGGCGCGCGCGATCGACAGCATCTGCTGTTCGCCGCCGGACAACTGGTCGCCGCCGAAGCCGATACGCTCCTGCAGCCGGGGAAATATTTCCAGCACGCGCGCAATCGTCCAATAGCCGGGCTTGTGCGCCAGGGCACCCATGCGCAGGTTTTCCATCACTGACAGATTCGGAAAAATGCGGCGGCTGTCCGGCACCAGCGCGATCCCGAGGCGGCTGATGTTCTCGACCGCCTGGCGGGAAATGTCCTGCTGATGGAACAGGCGCCGGCCTTGCTGCAGCGGCAGCAGCCCCATCATGGTTTTCAGCGTGGTGGATTTCCCCGCGCCGTTGCGGCCGACGATGGCAATGATCTCGTCCTGCGCCGCCTTGATGCTCACATCGCTCAGTACGCGTGCAGCGCCGTATTGAACAAAGGCGTTTTCCAGTGCAATCATGGTTATTCATCCTCTCCCAGATAAACCGAGCGCACCGTCGCGTCGGCCCTGACCTGCTCCGGCGTTCCCTGCGCGATGACGCTGCCGTTGCACATGACGACAATCTGCTCCGACAGTGACATGATGACGTCCATGTTATGTTCGATCAGCAGGACGGTGCGGCCGGCCGAAGCGCTCTGGATCAGGCGTGTTGCCGCCTCGATTTCCTGGTGGCCGATGCCGGCGAGCGGCTCATCCAGCAGCAGGATGCGCGGCCCCGGCAGCAAGGTCAGACCGAGCTCCAGCGCGCGCTGCAAGCCGTAAGACATGGCGCCGGCAATGTCATGCCGATGCGCTGCCAGGCCGGTCATTTTCAGCATCGCATCGATGTCGTCGGCAAGCCTGCGGTCGTAGCGCGGCGCGATCCAGAACGGCATGAAGCGCGAATGCTTGATCTGGGCGGCGATGCGCAGGTTCTCGATCACCGTCATTTCAGGATAGATCTTCGTGATCTGAAAGCTGCGGCCGATGCCATGCCGTGCGCGCAGATGCGGCGCCAGCGCAGAAATATCCTCGCCATGGCACATGACCTTGCCCTGATGCTGCAACAGACGGCCGGCCAGCACGTTGAGCAGCGTGGTCTTGCCGGCGCCGTTGGGGCCGATCAGGCCGTACACCCGCCCTGCCTCGAAATCGTAATTGACGTTGTCGATCGCCTTGAGGGCACCAAAGCTGACACTCACGTTAGCGCATTGCAATGCGATATTGCTCATGATTTACCTCCGCGGCGGCGAATCCGGCCTGCGAATGCCTGGATTTCTCCCAACACCCCTTTCGGGAAGTAGAGGGTCACCAGGATGAAGATGATGCCGAGGATGCCGTACCAGTACGGCGTCCAGCCGCTCAGCCATTCCTTCAGGATTTCGAAGATCATGACGCCGGCAACCGGGCCCCACAAGGTGCCGGCGCCGCCCAGAAGGGTCATGATGATGACGTCGCCCGAGGTGCTCCAGTGCAGCATCTGTGGATTCACGTACATCAGCAGCGACCCCAGCAAGGCGCCGGCAAGGCCACTGATGGCGCCGGACACGAGGAAGGTGATCTGCTTGATGCGATGCGTGTCATAGCCAAGCTGCTGGGTGCGAATTTCATTTTGCTGGATGCCCCGGATGACGCGGCCGAACGGCGAGCTGCGGACCATGGCAATGGCCGCCATCACCAGCACGAAAATCGCCGCCACGTACCAGTAGAAATTGAGTGAACTGAAAAAATCGATGCCGAGGATTTCCGGGCGGGCCACACCGGGCAGGCCGTCGGCGCCGCCAGTCCATTCGCGCAGCTTGCTGTCGGCGAGGATGTACAGCAGTTGCGACAATGCGAGCGTCACCAGCGCAAAAAATATGCCGGAGACGCGCAGGGCGAAAAAGCTGAATACCCAGGCACAGAATGCTGCCAGGATGATTGCCGCCAGCACGCCGGCCTCGAACGGCAAACCGAATCTTTGCGTGACGATCGCCAGCGCATAGCCACCGATGCCGAGAAAGCTGGCGTGGCCGAACGACACCATGCCCAAAGAGCCGAACACGAAATCGAAGCCGACGGCGAAAATCGACCAGATCATGACCAGCGTCGCAAGATTCAGATAGAAATCGTCCTGCGTCAGGAACGGCAGCGCGAAAATAACCGGCATCATCAACAGGCCGATCAGTACATCGAAGCGTGACAGATTCATGCGGACCTCACGGGACGGGAAAACAGGCCTTGCGGACGTGTCAGCAACGTCGCGATCAGCATCGCGAACGTCAGGACATCGACCCAACTCGGCATAAAGGTGTAGCCGATCGCGCGCACCATGCCGATCAGCAGAGCGGCCGCGACCACGCCGCGGATATTGCCCAGGCCGCCCAGGATGACGACGATGAAGCAGTCGATGATGGTGTTGGTCCCCATGCCCAGCTCGATCGGGAACAACGGCGCCGCAATGGCGCCGGCCAGTCCGGCCAGGCCGGCGCCGAAGCCGAAGACCGCGGTGCGGATGGTCGATGCCGGCAGGCCGAGCGTCTGCACCATTTCGCTGTCGCTGCTGGCCGCACGCACCAGCATGCCGAAGGTGCTGCGTTCAAGCGCTGCGAACAGTCCGATCGCGGCGGCGGCGCCGAAGCCGATGACAAACAGCCGATAGACCGGGATGGTGCTGCCGAACATATCGACCGAGCCGGACAGCAGCGCCGGCATCGGCGCTTCCTTGTAGCCCAGGCCCCAGAACAGCTTGACCGCTTCGGTCAGCACCAGGATGAAGCCGAAGGTCAGGACCAGCTGGTAAAAATGCGGACGGTTGTATAGCGGACGCAATGCGAATCTTTCCATCGCGATGCCAGCCAGGCCGACGACCACCGTGGCCACGATGACGCCGAGCGCAAATGAGCCGGTGCGATGCGCAATGTCAAAGGATAGGTAGGCGCCAAGCATGTACAAGGCGCCATGGGCGAAGTTGATGACGCCCAGCATGCCGAAGATAAGCGTCAGCCCGGATGCCAGCAGGAATAACAGCATGCCAAGGCTAAGCCCGATAATGATCGTGGACATAGTTGATCTCGGTGAGGTACGGAAGGGCGTGCGACGCCGTCCGGCCGGGATGACCGGTCAGGCGGGATGCGGCGGGCGGCATGGCCCCCGCCGCATCCCGGCGCACGGGTTACTGAGGATTACTGCTTGCAGTCCTCGAAAATTTCCTTCGGAGGATACAACTTGGCGATTTTCATGACGTAGGCAGGTTGCGGCGCCTTGCCGGCAACGACTTCTCCCCACAAGCCATCCTGGCGGGCCTGGTGATCGCATGCGTTCATTTCCTTGCGGCCTTCCAGCGAGTTCTCGCGCACGCTGCCGGCAAATGCCTCAACCCATTTTTCACGATCCCAGGAACCGGTCTTTTCCACCACGTCCAGCCACCACGCCATGCCGTCAAACGCCTCACCTGCCGCGCTCGACGGGAATTCGTTGTATTTCTTGCGGTATGCCTCGACAAACTTCTTGTTCGCCGCATTATCAACCGTAAAGTGGTAACGCACGCCGGAATTGACGCCGACCGAGGTCGGCCCCACGCCTGCCGCCATGGTTTCATCGGCGATCACCGGGCCGAAAATCTTGCGGGTTTTGCCAAGTCCGACCTGGCCAGCCTGTTTCACCATGGTGATCGAGTCCGAACCGGTCATGAACAAGGCAATGCCATCCGCATTGGAGCGGGCGATCTTGTCGGCAATGGAAGAGAAATCACGGTTACCAAGCGGCGGGAAATCGGCGCCGACAATCTCGATGCCGGCCTTTTCCGCTTCCTTGCGATACCATTCCCAGCTGTCGCGGGTGGCCTGGTAATCCGCCGTCACGCCATAGACGCGCTTGAGTTTCTGATCCTTGCTGTAGGCAAGCGCCATGCGCTGTTCCATCCCCAGCGTGTTGGAAGTGCGGAAGGTGTAGCGCGAAGCGCCCGGCAAGGTGATCTTGTCATCGGCCGACATCGTCACCAGATGCGGGATCTTGCGCTGCTTGGCGATATTCATGATCGCGATGCTCGAGGCCGAGCTGACCGCGCCGAAAATCATTTGCGCACCATCCGCAATCAGGCGGGTGGTTTTCTGTACCGCTGGCTGCGGCTTGGTTTCATCGTCTTCCCATGCCACCTGGATCGGCTTGCCCAGCACCTTGCCGCCGCGCTGCTCAATGGCCAGCTCCACCCCTTTGCGCATGTCATCGCCAAAAACACCGTAGGTGCCGGAAAGGGAAACGACGCCGCCGATCTTGAATACTTCCGGGTCGGCGCCAAACGCATTGCCTGAAAAAGCCAGGGCAGTCGCCAGCCCCACTCCTGCCGCCAGACGATAACTCGTTGCTTGAATATGGGATTTCATGTTGTCTCCTGAAATTGCAAATTGATTAGGAATCGCAAGCCACTACTTTGTGATGTTTCACAATATTTTTCTGATATATCAGACATTACATCATGAAATATAAGATCATTGAATGTGAAATGCAACAGCTATTTTTCGCCCGGTTTAAATTGCTGCGGTGCGAGCGGCCGTTTTATTGCGCGCAAGTACGGTGCGAACGCGGCGTCGATCGCCTGCCTACTAGACGAGAGGGGAGGAAATACGGGGAAAGCGGTAAAATTCAGGCGCTCAAAGCGCTGCAGAACGGAGCTGAAATAACAAATTTCAGCCGATCGGATTTTTGCGGCGCAATATTGGGCATTGCGCGCAGTCTGGCGTGTGTCGAAAGGCTATTGGTGTTGCGCCAGCGCCCAGGCCACGTGTTCGCGCACCAGTTCCGATGGATGATCGGCGCGCGACTGCAGCGCCGCCACCATGTCCGGCTGCGCCTTGCCGGCCGTGGCAGCATTACCAAGCGCCACGGCGATATTGCGCAGCCAGCGCTCGTGGCCGATGCGGCGGATCGGACTGCCTTCCAGCCGGCGGTTGAATTCTTCCTCACTCCAGGCGAACAACTCGACCAGGCCGGCGCCATCCAGGCCGTTGCGCACTTCGAAGTCGGGCAGGACGGCACGTTGGGCAAACTTGTTCCAGGGACAAGCCAGCTGGCAGTCGTCGCAGCCGTAGACGCGGTTGCCGATCAGCGGACGCAATTCCTCCGGAATGCTGCCTTTCAATTCAATGGTCAGATAGGAAATGCAGCGACGCGCATCCAGCCGGTACGGCCCGACGATGGCCTGGGTCGGACAGGCGTCGATGCAGGCATGGCAGGTGCCGCAATGGGCATCCACCGGCACATCCACCGGCAGCGGCAAATCGGTATAGATCTCGCCCAGAAAAAACATTGACCCCGCCTGGCGATTCAGCAACAGGGTGTGCTTGCCGCGCCAGCCGAGGCCGGCCTGGCCGGCCAGCGCCACTTCCAGCACCGGCGCCGAATCGGTAAAGACGCGATAGCCGAACGGTCCCGCCGTCTGCGCGATGCGCTCGGCCAGGCGCTGCAGGCGGCTGCGCAAGACCTTGTGGTAATCGCGCCCGCGGGCATATACCGACACCACCGCGGCGCCTGCGTCGGCCTGTCTTTGCCGTTCCGCCACGCGCCAGTCCTGCGCCCCTGCCTGCGACAGGTAATCGAGACGGGCGGTTATCACCCGCAAGGTACCCGGCACCAGCTCGGCCGGGCGCGCGCGCTTCATGCCGTGGCTTGCCATATAATCCATTTCACCATGCATGCCGGCATCCAGCCAGGCTTGCAAGCCAGCCTCCTCCTGCGTCAGGTCGATGCCGGCAATGCGCACCTCGGCCAGGCCGAGTTCGCGGCCCCAGGCGGGAATGGCTTGCGCGAGCGCGGCAATGTCGGGTTGCGAGGTCATCTGGGCACAGGCCAATGGGGAAAATGAAAACGGCGCGCCACTGCGCTCCTTGATCCGGGATTCGAAATATGCACCATTTTAAAACCTTTCTGCACGACGAGGCCGGCACCCTGGCCTTGGGCGAATCGCTGGCCCTGGCGCTGGCGCCGGGACTGACCATCTACCTGCACGGCGATCTCGGCGCCGGCAAGACCACTCTCACGCGCGCGCTGCTGCACGCGGCCGGCCATGCCGGCCATGTCAAGAGTCCGACCTATACCCTGGCCGAACCCTATACGGTCACGCTCGGCGGCAAGCCGGTCGAAGTCATCCATTTCGACCTGTACCGCATGGGCAGCGCCGAGGAATTCCTCGACGCCGGCTTCCGCGAATACTTCAATCCGGCCACGGTTTGCCTGGTCGAATGGCCGGAAAAGGCCCAGGGCGTGTTGCCCGCCCCCGACATTGAAGTGTTTCTTGGCATCACTAAAGACGGACGTGATGTAGAATTGCAAGCATTGTCCGACCAGGGTAGAGCATGTCTCGAAAGACTCCATTTCGCACCCAACCTTTGATTCCGGCGACGCTCCCGTCGCATCAACGACGCACCGTCCTCGGCGCCGGCGCCACCCTCCTGCTCTCCGTCCTGACGCCGCTGCCGGCGCATGCCGCGCGCATCCTTGCGGTACGGGTCTGGCCGGCCGAGGACTACACCCGCGTCACCCTTGAAAACGACAGCAACCTGAAGGTCAGCCATTTCCTGGTCAAGGACCCGGAACGGCTGGTGGTGGACATCGACGGCATCGAACTGAACCCGACGCTGAAGGAGCTGGTCGCCAAGATCCAGGCCAACGACCCCTACATCAAGCAAGTGCGGGTCGGCCAGAACCGGCCCAACGTGGTGCGTCTGGTATTCGACCTGAAAGCGGCGATCGATCCGCAAGTCTTCACGCTGGCCCCGGTCGGCGACTACCAGCACCGCCTGGTGTTCGACCTCTACCCGGTCAACCCGCCGGATCCGATCGAAGTACTGATCGCGCAGAGCCAGGCCAGGGAGGCCGCGGGCAGCGGCAAGCCGCAGCACGCAGAAGCACGGCCCGAACCCGAACCCAGGCCGGTTGAAACCCGCACCGCCAGGATAGAACCAGCCGAACCGCTGCCGAAGCTGACGCGCATGATCACCATCGCGCTCGACCCCGGCCACGGCGGCGAGGATCCCGGCGCCATCGGCAGCAAAGGCAGCCGCGAAAAGGATGTGGTGCTGGCGATTGCCAAGCGCCTCAAGGCCAAGCTCGAGGAGCAGCCCAACATGCGGGTCATGATGACGCGCGATGCCGATTTTTTCGTGCCGCTGCATATGCGCGTGCAAAAGGCACGCAAGGTGCAGTCCGACCTGTTCGTCTCGATCCATGCCGATGCCTGGGTCGAACCGACCGCGCGCGGCGCCTCGGTCTTCACACTATCGGAAAAAGGCGCATCGTCCACCGCGGCGCGCTGGCTGGCGAAAAAGGAAAACGCCGCCGACCTGATTGGCGGCGTCAATATCCAGGGGCATGACAAACAGTTGGCCAGCGTGTTGCTGGACTTGTCCACCACCGCCCAGATCAACGACAGCCGCAAGCTCGGCCGTGCCGTCCTGCGCGAAATCGGCGGCATCAACCGATTGCACAAGGCCAACGTCGAAGAAGCCGGGTTCGCCGTGCTGAAAGCGCCCGACATCCCCAGCATCCTGATCGAAACCGCGTTCATCTCGAACCCGGAAGAAGAAGCCAAGCTGACCGACGAAGGCTATCAGGAGCAATTGGCCGAGGCCATTCTGACCGGCATCCGGAAATACTTCGCAAAAAACCCGCCGCTGGCGAAGAACCGCATGACATAACGCGATTGCGCCGTGACATAACGCGATTGCGCCCTGAAATAAAAACGAGGAGATACAGTGAATATTGCAAACACCCGAGTCGGCACCCGGCTCAGCATCGGCTTTGCGCTGGTACTGGTCCTGCTGGGCGCAGTTACCGCGCTGGGCATCGTCAACATGGCGCAAGTCCAGCAGCGCTTCGAACAGGTCCTGACCGTCAACAATGTACAAGGCAGGCTGGCCGCGACCATGCGCAACTCGGTCATGGACCGCATGATCGCCCTGCGCAATGTCGCCCTGGTCAGCGACGCCAACGAACTGGCGCAGGAAATCGATCGCATCCGCGAACAGGAACGGCAATACCGCAGCGCCGAGGAACAACTGGAGCAGATGCTATCCACCGCCGCCGACGCGGAGACCCGGACTTTGCTGGCCAAAATCAAGGAGGCTGCCGGCGCCGCTGTACCCCTGATGAGCAAGGCGATGGAACTGGGGCAAGCGCAGCAGGCAGCGGAAGCCACACGGATCTTGCTGACGGAAGTACGGCCGGTGCAGCGGCAATGGCTGGCCGGCCTCGACGAACTGGTCAAAACGGTGGACAAGCAAAGCATCACCTACGGTTTTGCATCCACACGGGAATATGCAAGTGCCCGCAACCTGATGCTGGCACTGGGCGGCATCGCCCTGCTGATGGGCGTGGCCGCCGCCTTCGTGATCACCCGCAGCCTGCTGCGCCAGCTTGGCGGCGAACCGGCGTATGCGGTGCGCGTGACTGAACAGATCGCCGCCGGCGACCTGACGGTTGCCATCGATACCCGGGCCGGCGACCAGTCCAGCATGCTGCATGCGCTGCGCGGCATGCGCGACAGCCTGGCGGCATTGGTCGGCCAGGTGCGCAACGGCACCGAAGCAATCGCCAGCGCCTCGGGCCAGATCGCCGCGGGCAACCTGGACTTGTCATCGCGCACGGAACAGCAAGCCAGTTCGCTGCAACAGACGGCATCTTCCATGGAAGAACTGACCTCCACGGTCAAGCAGAATGCCGAGAATGCCCGCCAGGCCAACAGCCTGGCGCAGTCGGCCTCGGACGTCGCCATCCAGGGCGGCGCGGTGGTGTCGCAGGTGGTCACCACCATGGGCTCGATCAACGCCTCCTCGAAAAAGATCGTCGACATCATTGCCGTCATCGACGGCATCGCCTTCCAGACCAATATCCTGGCCTTGAATGCCGCGGTGGAAGCGGCGCGCGCCGGCGAACAGGGACGCGGCTTTGCCGTGGTGGCGGCGGAAGTGCGCACGCTGGCGCAACGTTCGGCTGCTGCCGCCAAGGAAATCAAGGGATTGATCGGCGACTCGGTGGAAAAGGTCGATGCCGGCGCCCGCCTGGTCGATCAGGCTGGCTCCACCATGCAGGAAATCGTCACCAGCATCCGCCGCGTCACCGACATCATGGGTGAAATCACCGCCGCCAGCACGGAACAAACCGCCGGCATCGAGCAGATCAACATGGCCATCACGCAAATGGACGATGTCACGCAGCAGAATGCCGCGCTGGTCGAACAGTCCGCGGCGGCCGCGCAAAGCATGCAATCCCAGGCCGGCAAGCTGTCGCAGGTGGTGGGGGTATTCAAGGTCAACGGCGCTGCCACGCGCGCGCTGCCTGCCAAAAAGGCGGCCAGGCCAGCCGCCCAAGAATCGTTATCTTCCCCGGCGCCGGCCAAGCCAGCCAGCCCGGCGCTCAGCGTCGCCGCCCGTGCGCCGCAAGCGGAGCGCAAGCTGGCGCTGGCGCGCGCCAAGGGCGACGACGACTGGGAAGAGTTTTAAAGGAAGGTTTAACGGAAAAGTTTTAAAAACGACGGCCGGCGCGCCGTTTCAAGACGGCCGGCGCGCCATTTTCTTGTAAAACTTCCAGAGGCCGCCCAGCATGAGCGGCACCACCGCAGCACCGATGCCGATCAGCACGATGGTATTGAGGTGATCGCGGATCAGCGGAATATTGCCGAAGAAATAACCGGCAGCGACAAGGCCCGCGACCCACAGGATGGCGCCGGCAAAATTAAAAAACTGGAATTTACCGAAGCTCATTACCGATACGCCGGCGATAAATGGCGCAAAGGTACGCACGATTGGCACGAAACGCGCCAGCACGATGGTTTTGCCGCCGTGGTTCTCGTAAAACAGGTGGGTCTTGATCAAGGCGCCCTTGTCCAGCCACTTGTAATCGTGGGTAAACACCTTGTGACCGATGGCCTTGCCTATCCAGTAATTGACGGTATTGCCCGTCACGGCGGCGATGATCAGCAGGACCACCAACAGCCAGGGATCCATTGCACCCGTCGCGCAAAAGGCGCCGGCCACGAACAACAAGGTATCGCCCGGCAGGAAGGGCAGGACCACCAGGCCGGTTTCGGCAAAGACGATGGCGAACAGCAATACATAGATCAGGGTGCCGTACTGTTCGATGACCAGGCCAAGTGATTTGTCGACATGCAGGATCATGTCGAGGAATTGCATGAAATCCATATTCTCCCCTTAATGCGGCGTCATGATACACCAGCTTGCAGGCCGCGCCCCACGTTATAATCGCAGCATGAATGCGCCCCAGCTTGCCCTCCGTCCGATCCAGGCCCTGCCCGACCAGTTGATTTCGCAAATCGCCGCCGGCGAGGTGGTGGAACGCCCCTCCGCAGTGGTCAAGGAAGTGCTGGAGAACGCCCTGGACGCCGGCGCCAGCCAGATCACGGTGCGGCTGGAACAGGGCGGCGTCAAGCGCATCGCCATCACCGACAATGGCCGCGGCATCGCCACAGGGCAATTGCCGCTGGCGCTGGCGCGCCACGCCACCTCCAAGATCGCTTCGCTTGCCGATCTGGAAAAAGTCGGCACCCTGGGGTTTCGCGGCGAGGCGCTGGCCTCGATCGCGTCGGTGGCGCAACTTACCCTCACCTCGCGCACGGCAGACGCCGACCACGCCTGGCAAATCGACGGCGCCAGCCTGCAGGTGACGCCCGCCTCCGGCGCCACCGGCACCACGGTCGACGTGCAAGACCTGTACTTCAATACGCCGGCCCGGCGCAAGTTCCTCAAGTCCGAGCAGACCGAATTCGGCCATTGCGCCGAAGTCGTGCGTCGCATCGCCCTGTCCCGCCCGGACGTGGCGTTTTCGCTCACGCACAATGGCAAGACGGTCGACCACTGGAATGTCAGCGATAACGCCCGCCGCAGCGCCCAGGTGCTGGGCGAGGAATTCGCGCAGGCGCGCCTTGCCCTGGAAGAAGCTGCCGGGCCGCTGCGCCTGGCCGGCTACGTCGGCTTGCCGACCGCCTCGCGCGGACGCGCCGACAGCCAGTACTTTTATGTCAACGGCCGCTTCGTGCGCGACAAGCTGCTCACCCACGCAGTGCGCGCCGCCTACCAGGACGTGCTGCACGGCGACCGCTATCCTTGCTACGCACTGGCGCTGGAGCTGGATCCCGCCCTGGTGGATGTCAATGTCCATCCGGCCAAGATCGAGGTGCGTTTTCGCGACAGCCGCGCGATCCACCAGTTCGTCTTCCACGCCGTCACGCGCGCGCTGGCACAGACTTCCGCCACCGCCGCCGGCAACGTGCCGGCGCCACAGGCGGCGGCCTCGCCTGCCCTGCCCTGGATGCGCGAACAGCAGCAGAGTTCGTTCCATGCCCAGTTCGCCGCCCGTCCGGCGGCCGGCTTTGGCGTGGCGCAAGGGGCGGCGCAGTATGGCGCCCTGTTTGCCCCGGATAGCGGCAATGCAGCGCCAGCGGGCTACGCCGGGCCGGCCGCAGCGCCGTGGCCGGCCGCATCCGACGCATCGGTAGCATCACCATTCGCCTCGTTTGCACCGGCGCCGTCTTTTGCAGCCGGCAACGACGACGCGCCGCTGGGATACGCGCTGGCGCAACTGCACGGCGTCTACGTGCTGGCGCAAAACGCCCGCGGGCTGGTGCTGGTGGACATGCACGCGGCGCACGAACGCATCCTGTATGAACAGTTCAAGACTGCCCTGGATGAAGACGCGCTGCAGGTGCAGCCGCTACTGATCCCGGTGACCTTCCACGCCGATGCGGTGGAAGTCGGCACCGCCGAGGAAAACCGCGATACCCTGCGCTCGCTCGGCTTCGATATCGCCGCGCTGTCACCCACCACGCTGGCGGTGCGCGCGGTGCCGGCGCTGCTGAAGAATGCCGATGCCCAGACCCTGGCGCGCGACGTGCTGCGCGACGTGCGTGAATTCGGCGGCTCGCGCGTACTGCTCGAGCGCCGCAATGAAATGCTCGGCACGCTGGCGTGCCACACCGCGGTGCGCGCCAACCGCGCCCTGACCTTGCCGGAAATGAATGCCCTGCTGCGCCAGATGGAACATACCGAGCGCTCCGACCAATGCAACCATGGCCGCCCGACCTGGGTGCAGCTGGCACTGTCGGACCTCGACAAACTGTTCTTGCGCGGCCAATAGCCGGACCGGCCAATCGATGTCTTCCACCTCTCCCCCACGCAAGCCGCTGGTGGTGGCCCTGATGGGCCCGACCGCCTCCGGCAAGACTGCTGCCGCGCTGGAACTGGCGCGCCACGTGCCAGCCGAGATCGTCTCGGTCGATTCCGCCCTGGTGTACCGCGAGATGGATATCGGCACGGCCAAACCAACGCCTGCCGAGCGCGCCAGCGTGCCGCACCACCTGATCGACATTCTCGACCCGACCGAAAGCTACTCGGCGATGCAGTTTCGCCAGGATGCGCTGCGGCTGGTCGAGGAAATCCAGGCGCGCGGCAAATTACCCCTGCTGGTGGGCGGCACCATGCTGTATTTCAAGGCCTTGCAAGATGGCCTCGATGTCCTGCCACAGGCCGACCCGGCACTGCGCGCGCAACTGGATCGCGAAGCCGAACAATTTGGCACGCCGGCGCTGCATGCGCGGCTGGCCACGCTCGACCCGGAGACGGCGGCGCGCCTGAAGCCCAACGATGCCCAGCGCATCCAGCGCGCGCTGGAAATCATCGCGCTCTCCGGCCAGCCGATGTCGCAATTGCTGGCCAGGGCGCCGCGGGTCGAGTTGCCGTTCCGGCTTTTGCCAATCGCGCTGGAACCTTCGGATCGCAGCGTCCTGCACGCCAGAATCGCCGCGCGCTTCGATGTCATGCTGAAAGCGCCGGACGGCTTGCTGGAAGAAGTGCGGCGCCTGCGCGCGCGCGGCGACCTGCATCTTGACTTGCCCTCAATGCGTTGCGTCGGCTACCGGCAAGCCTGGGAATACCTGGACGGCGCCTATGGCCTGGCGGAATTGCGGGAAAAAGGCATCGCCGCCACGCGTCAGCTGGCCAAGCGGCAACTGACCTGGCTGCGCTCGATGCCAGACCGTATCGTAGTCGATTGCAATGATGCCAATGCGACTGAACTGGTGTGGCAGCAGCTTGGTCGCGCCCTGGACGAATGAGACGCGTTTTTTTGACATGTTTTCAAGGGCTTGCGGGCATTTGACGCGCAATTTTTGCGCGGTCCCGCTTGACAATTGCATGCCGTCACCGCATACTAGAGGGCTATCGTGGTGATATAGCTCAGTTGGTTAGAGCACAGCACTCATAATGCTGGGGTCGGTGGTTCAAATCCACCTATCACCACCAAAAGAATATTCAAAGCAGTTCCAAGAAGTCCCGAAACCCGCCTCTAGCTCAGTGCTGATGCGGGTTTTTTGTTTTTTGATGACTTTTGGCATCCGTTGATATCCCCTTCTTTTACGGTATGAGTAACAGCATCTGCCGATACTGCCAAAACTGATACCGTCAAAATGCCGAAGCTCGCCGCGCCGCGGCTACATCGAGCGCAACTATCTGTTTGAGACGTAAGCGCGCTATTTCCCCCACCTTCCATTGCTGAATTTCGGCAACCATAATCGGGGCTCCATCAACTCATGGAGTCACGAACATGCAAGAAGAATCGAAACAGGCACTATGGTCGGCGCGGCTGCGGGAACATGCCGAATCAGGGCAGACGATCCGGTCGTGGTGCGCGCTCAATGGCGTGACCGAGTCGTCGTTCCACTATTGGCGCAAGCGGCTGATGACGGCGACGTCGCCGGCCACGCAACTCGTTGCATTGCCGTTCGCCTCCAGCTGCGAACCGATGCTGGAGCTTGAAACGCCGCACGGCTATGTGATCCGTCTGCGCAGCCAGGCGCAGGTGGGCTGGCTCGGCGCCGTCCTGGCGGCGCTGCGCTGATGTGGGGCACGCCGCAAGGCAGCGTTTACCTGGCAACCGGCCACCACGACATGCGCAAGTCGATCAACGGCCTGGCGCTGGTGGTGGCCGACACCCTGGGTCTCGATCCGGTCAGCCCGCATTGGTTCGTGTTCTGCAACCGTGGCCGCGACCGGATCAAGATCCTGCACTGGGACACGAACGGCTTCTGGCTGCATTGCCGGCGCCTTGAGCAGGGCCGGTTCCACTGGCCAGACGACGCTGGCGACGCGCTGGCGCTGGCGGTGACGGCACGCCAGTTACGCTGGCTGATCGACGGCCTGAAATGGCAAAGCGCGGTAGCACACCAGCCGATGGCACCACGCGCCATGCGCTAACGAAAAATATTTCAAAAACAGGCAAATGACGTAAACCTAAAACGGCAAGCGGTTTGGTAAAGTCACTGCATGTACCCACCTGAGCAACTTGCCAACCTGCCCCCTGAGTTGCGCGCCTATATCCGCGCACTGGAAGGACGCGCCGCCATCGATCAAGAGCAGATCGGCGCATTGCAGCAGCGCGTTTCATTCCTGGAGGACCAGTTCCGGCTGGCGCAACTGAAGCGGTTCGCGCCGTCGAGCGAGAAATTGGGCGCCCAGGGTTGCCTGTTCAACGAAGCCGAACAAGACGCCGCCGCGTTTCCGGAAGTCGAGGATGAGGGCGAGGAGGATACGCCGAAGGTGCCGTCCAGGAAACGCGGCCGCCGTGCCTTGCCGGTGCATCTGCCGCGCAAGCGCGTTGAACACGACCTCCCCGATGCGGAGAAGGTCTGCGCCTGCTGCCAGGGTGCCTTGCACCGAATGGGCGAGGAGACGAGCGAACAACTCGACATCATTCCAGGCAAGGTCCAGGTGCTGCAGCACGTGCGTTTCAAATACGCTTGCCGCCACGGCGAATCGAGCAAGATCGTCACCAGTCCCATGCCGCCGCAGCCCATCCCTGGCAGTAACGCCAGCGCCGGCACGGTGGCGACCATCCTGACGGCCAAATACGCCGATGGCATGCCACTGTATCGCCAGCATGACTGGCTACTGCGCGGCGATGTCGATATTGCCCGCGGCACGCTGGCGCAATGGTGCATCAAGGCGGGCGTGTTGCTCACACCGCTGTACGCGGCCCTGCACCAGGAACTGCTGAAAAATCAGTTCATCCACGGCGATGAAACCAAGGTGCAGGTGCTCAACGAAGCGGGCCGCAAGGCGCAAAACACCTCGTATATGTGGGTGTACCGTACGGCCGTCGGCAGCGAACGGCCGGTCGTGCTGTTCGAGTATCAGCCCGGACGCGGACATGAACATCCGCAACGCTTCCTCAACGGTTATGAGGGGGCCGTCATGACCGATGGCTACGCTGCCTGGCGCATGCTGGCCGGCATCAAGCATTTGGGTTGCATGGCCCACGTGCGACGCCGTTTCGACGAGGCGCTCAAGGCGCAAAAAATCCCTTCTGGGCGGGCAAAGGAAGCGCTCGACATGATCGGCAAGCTGTACCACATCGAGGCCACGGTCAAAAAGAAACCGCCGCCCGAAGGCAGTACCTTGTTCGATGAAATTTACCGCTGGCGGCAAGAGAAAAGCCGTCCGATTCTGGACGCCCTGCATACATGGCTGATCAAGAACCAGGCCGAGGTCATGCCGCAATCACTGATCGGCAAGGCAATCAGCTATGCGCTTGGGCAGTGGCTGTACCTCTATCGCTATATCGATGACGGCCGTGCACCCATCGACAACAATTTGATCGAGCGCGATATCCGCCCGTTTGCCATCGGACGAAAGGCATGGATGTTCTCGAGTTCGGTCGCGGGCGCGGACGCCAGTGCCATCCTCTACAGCTTGATGCTGACCTGCCGCGCCTGCGACATCGAACCCTATGCCTACCTGCGCCACGTGCTGACCGAACTGCCGAAACGCCAGGCAGGCGCGGGCGTCGTCGACCTGCTGCCGTTTCACTTCGCTATCAGCTAAAACGCCTGGCCACCGGTGGGGTAGATATCGCGCTTACTTTGAGACCGTCATCAAGCACCCGGACCGGGCTGAGGCCACCCGGCTTTGGAACTTTCCTTATGCGGCGATTGAAGAAGCGATCGTGAATGCGGTGTATCACCGCTCATATGAGGAACGCGAGCCGATCGAAGTGCGCATCAGCCGCGAAGAGCTGGTGGTGTTGAGTTTTCCGGGGCCGGACCGGTCCATCCGCCTGGCTGATTTTGAGGCGGGCCGGGCTGTTAGCCGACGTTATCGGAACCGTCGCATTGGCGAATTTCTGAAAGAGCTGGACTTGACGGAGGGGCGCTCGACCGGCATCCCGAAAATCTTGAAGGTCATGGCGGCCAATGGCTCGCCTGCGCCGCTGTTTGAAACGGATGACGAGCGGGCGTCGTTTGTCGTTCGGCTGCCGGTGCACCCGCTGGCGAAACAGCCGACCACGGATGTCACCACGGATGTGGCCACGGATGTGGCCACGGATGACAACGCCAGCTCTGCGTCCTGCTTGGGTTTGCAGCCGAACGGGCGCCCAATCAAGTTGTTCAGGCACGATGGCGTTTTCCATTTTCAATGGCCGATGAAGTTATCGTCTGTTAGACTAGAAACGATTTAAGACGACTTTGAGGAAATTGTCTGAATACCAATTCCATGCACGCCGAACCGTGGGTCACCGCAAGCGAAGTCGCCCAGCACTTGGGCGTCGTGAAGGACACCGTCTACCGCTGGCGCGAGCGCAAGGGTCTTCCCGCGCACAAGATCGGCCGGCTGTGGAAATTCCAGCTCTCCGAGGTCGATGAATGGGTGCGTGCCGGTGGTGCGGATGAAGATTCGAATAATCCAGTGCGGCAAGAACAATAAGGGAGAGCAAACCTGATGGTTTTCAGTGAAGACTCACGCGTCAAGATCCCCTGCATCCTGCATTTGGTGCGGCTTGGCTACCGCTATCTTTCCCTGAAAGACGCCACTTGGGATGAAGAAACCAACATCTTCCCTGAGATCTTCCGTAAAGCCATCGCCCGGATCAACCCCGGCATGGAAAGCGACGACATCGGCCGACTATTGGCTGACGTCAAACTTCTGCTGGATAACGAAGATCTCGGCAAGGCCTTCTACGAAAAGCTTTTGGAACGCTCGGGCATCCGGCTGATCGACTTCGAGAACTTCGACAACAACAGCTTCCACGCTGTTACCGAGCTGACTTGCAAGAACGGCGACGACGAGTTCCGGCCCGATATCACGCTGCTCATCAACGGCATGCCGCTGGCTTTCATCGAGGTCAAAAAGCCCAACAACCGCGAAGGCGTGCTGGCCGAGCGCAACCGCATCATCACTCGCAGCCGCAACCCGCGCTTCCGCCGCTTCATCAACATCACCCAGTTGATGGTCTTCTCCAACAACATGGAGTACGACGATGGCTCGCCGCAGCCCATCGAAGGCGCGTTTTATGCCAGCCCGTCTTATGACTCGCCAGTCTTCAACTATTTCCGCGAAGAAGAAACACTGGACATCACCCAGCTTCTGGCTGATGAAGATGACACGCTTGAAAACGAAGTACTGCGCGACAACAACCTCAACGTCATCAAGCACAGTCCGGAATTTCTCAGCAACAAATCACCCGATACGCCGACCAACCGCATCTGCACCTCGCTGTTCAGCCCTGAGCGTCTGGCCTTCCTGCTGCGTTTTGCGCTGGTTTATGTAAATGAAACCGATGGCCTGCAAAAGCACGTCATGCGCTACCCGCAGCTCTTCGCCACCAAGGCAATCGAGCGCAAGCTTGATGCTGGCGTACGCAAAGGCATCATCTGGCACACCCAGGGCAGCGGCAAAACCGCGCTGGCCTACTACAACACCCGTTTTCTGACGGACTACTTTCAACGCCAGGGCATTATTCCGAAGTTCTACTTCATCGTTGACCGGCTTGACCTGCTCATTCAGGCGCAGCGTGAGTTCGCCGGTCGCGGGCTGGTAGTGCACACCATCGACAGTCGCGAAGCCTTTGCCCGCGACATCAAGACCACGCAGGTGCTGCACAACCACAGCGGCAAGCCCGAAATCACCGTGATCAACATCCAGAAGTTTCAGGATGACCCTGACGTGGTGCGCGCCGAGGATTATGACGTCAGCATCCAGCGCGTCTACTTTCTCGACGAGGTGCATCGCAGCTACAACCCGCAGGGCAGTTTTCTGGCCAACCTCAGCCAGTCCGACCGCAACGCCATCAAGATCGGCCTCACCGGCACCCCGCTACTGGGCGACGACTACAACTCCCGCGCGCTGTTTGGCGACTACATTCACAAATATTACTACAACGCCTCCATCGCCGACGGCTACACGCTGCGCCTGATCCGCGAAGAGATTGCCACAAATTACAAGCTCACCTTGCAAGAAGCGCTCGCCGCCGTGGAGTTGCAGCAGGGCGACATCGACCGCAAGCTCATTTACGCACATCCGAAATTTGTCGAGCCCATGCTCGATTACATTGTGCGTGACTTCGAAAAAAGTCGCAGCGCGCTAGGCGACGCCAGCATTGGCGGCATGGCCATCTGCGATAGCGCCGAGCAGGCCCGGCAGATGTTCGAGATTTTCAAAACAGTCTATGCTGCCCAGCCCTCGCCCGCGTACACCGTGCAGGACTCGGCGCAGGCGTTGATCGCCGCTGCGCAGCCCGAAAGCTACGCCGCACGCACCCTGCTGGAAAACCGCGCCAGGAGCGCGGCGCTGATCCTGCACGATGTCGGCAGCAAGGATGAGCGCAAGCAATGGGTGGAGGACTTCAAGGCCGGCAAGATCGACCTGCTGTTCGTCTACAACATGCTGCTCACCGGCTTCGACGCCAGGCGCCTGAAAAAGCTTTACCTTGGCCGGGTGATCCGTTCGCACAACCTGCTGCAGGCACTCACCCGCGTCAACCGCACCTACAAGGACTTCCGCTACGGTTATGTCGTCGATTTCGCCGACATCCGCAAAGAGTTCGATGCCACCAACAAGGCCTATTTCGACGAGCTGCAAACCGAGCTGGGCGACGAAATCGAGCATTACTCCAAGCTCTTCAAATCCGCAGAAGAGATTGCGCAGGAAATCGAAGCGATCAAGGACATCTTGTTCAGCTTTAACATCGAAAACGCCGAGATATTCTCCCAGCAGATCAGCCAGATTCAGGACCGCGCCACGGTGCTGGCCCTCAAGAAAGCGCTGGCCGATGCCCGCAACCTCTACAATCTGATCCGTCTGCAGGGCGACTACGCGCTGCTTCAGCAGCTAGATTTCCAGAAGCTCAACCAGCTTTACCGCGAAACCTGCAACCACCTCGATCTGCTCAACCTCAAGGAAAGCATCGAATCCAGCACCGACACCAGCAACCTGCTCAATGTCGCACTGGAAGATGTGCTGTTCATGTTCACCAAGGTCAAGGAAGAAGAGCTGGTGCTGGCCGACAAGCTCAAGAACACGCTGCGCCAAACCCGCGAAGCCTTGGCTGACAATTTCGACCAGCAAGACCCGAAGTTCATCACCCTCAAGGAAGAGCTGGAGCGATTGTTCAAGAAAAAGAAACTCAACGAAGTCAGCCAGATCGAGATGACCGCCAATATCGGCGCGCTCAATGCCATTCACGAAAAAGTGAAAGAGCTGAACCGCCAGAACCACCAGCTCCGCGCCAAATACCGGGGTGATGTCAAATACACCCGCATCCACAAGCGGCTGCAAGAGCGCGGCACGATGACGCAAACCGAGCGCCGCCTCTTCGAGGCCCTTTCTGGCGTCAAACAGCAGGCCGATGAACAGGTGCTGCAAAACATGCAGCTATTGGATAATGAAGGCTACTTCGAGCGAATGATGATGCCCATCGTGTTGGGCGAATTCGAGACCCGTCAAAAGATCCCCCTTAATCTTGACGCCGCTGACACCATCAACCATCTGGTTGTGACCGAATATATTAATGAATTTGCCTCTGGCAGTAGAACTGGAGTACGCAGTTGGTAACACAGGAATTTGAACAACGCACCCGCGAGCTGATCGACAGCCTCAAGGGTATTTGTGCCGCCTATGGCTTGGGCAACGATGGCAATGAATTCAAGATCATCACCCAGGTCTTTCTCTATAAATTTCTCAATGACAAATTCGCCTTCGAAGCCAAAAAGATCCGGCCAACCCTGGCGAAGGCCGACAAGTGGGAGCAGGTCATCGCCAGCCTGAGCGATGACGAACTTGGCAAACTGCATCGCCGGATGGGGCCAGACACCGCCCGGCTGAAACCCGAGCACTTCATTGCTCACCTGTGGAACCGTCAGACCGCACCGGAATTCGCCAAGCTGTTTGACGACACCCTGCGCGACATCGCCATCAGCAACAACGACATTTTCGCGGTCAAGACCGATGGCGGCGCCAAGATCACCCTGTTCGATCGGGTCAGCGAATTCATCGCCGATCCCTCCAGGCGCGACGCCTTTTGCCGCGCCATCATCAACAAGCTGGGCGACTTCAGCTTCGAGCGCATCTTTAACGAAAAGTACGATTTCTACGCCGCACTGTTTGAATACCTGATCAAGGATTACAACAAGGACAGCGGCGGCAAATACGCCGAGTACTATACCCCGCACGCCGTTGCCAAGATCATGGCTGCCATCCTCGTGCCGGAACCGGTACGCGGCAAGATCAAGAATGTAAGCTGTTACGACCCATCGGCCGGTTCCGGCACGCTGCTGATGAACATCGCCCACGCCATCGGCGAGCAGCGCTGCAGCATCTATTCGCAGGACATTTCGCAAAAATCTTCCAGCCTGTTGCGCCTGAACCTGATCCTGAACAACCTGGTGCACTCCATCCCCAACATCATCCAGGGCAACACCATGCTCCACCCCTACCATCGGGATGACAAGGCGCTCAAGAAATTCGATTACATCGTCAGCAATCCACCGTTCAAGATGGATTTCTCCGATTTCAGGAATGAACTGGATACCAAGGAGCATCAGGAGCGCTTCTTCGCCGGGGTGCCGAACATTCCCAAGCAGGCCGTCGACAAAATGGCCATCTATCAGCTCTTTTTACAGCACATCATTTATTCGCTGAAGCCCGGCGGCAAGGCGGCGGTGGTGGTGCCCACCGGCTTCATCACCGCGCAAAGCGGCATCGACAAGGGCATCCGTCAGCATCTGGTGGATAACAAGATGCTGGCCGGCATGGTCTCCATGCCCAGCAACATCTTCGCCACCACCGGCACCAACGTCTCCATTCTGTTTATCGACGCCGCCAACAAGGCCGACGTGGTGCTGATCGACGCTTCCAATCTCGGCGCCAAGGTCAAGGATGGCAAGAATCAGAAGACCCTGCTTTCGACGGAAGAAGAAGACCACATCATCGCCACCTTCAACGCCAGGCAGGCAGTGGAGGATTTTTCGGTGGTGGTGAGCTACGACCAGATCGCCGCCAAGAATTATTCCTTGAGCGCCGGGCAGTATTTCGAAGTGAAGATTGAATACAGCGATCTGACGCCGGCGCAATTTGCCGCGAAGATGAAGGGGTTTACGGACAACCTGGATGCGCTGTTCAAGGAATCGGCAGGGCTGGAAAAAGAGATCAAGAAGCAGTTGTCGGGGTTACGGTATGAGTGAGTGGGAGCAAACGACGGTTGGCAGGTTTATATCGCTTCAGAGAGGATATGACCTAACTGAAGACGAGCGCGAACCTGGTAACGTGCCCGTAATGGGAGCAGCGGGTCAGAATGGCTTTCACAACAGAGCGTTGGCTCCCGCTCCAGGAATTATTATGGGTCGATGCGGCGGCTCGTTTGGCCAAATTCACTTCGCAAATGAAGATTTTTGGCCACACAACACCGCGATGTTCGTTACCGATTTCAAAGGAAACGACCCGTACTTCGCTTATTATTTTCTGAAGAATCTCGACTTCAGTAAGCTGAATTCAGGTAGTGCACAGCCATCCCTGAATAGGAATTACGTCTATCCAATAAAAATATCCGTTCCCTTACCGGCAGCGCAAAAAAAAATCGCCAACGTTCTCTCAACTCTCGACGCCAAGATCGACTGCAACAACTGCATCAACGCTGAACTTGAAGCGATGGCGAAAACGCTGTACGACTACTGGTTCGTGCAGTTCGACTTCCCCGACGCCAACGGCAAACCCTACAAATCCTCCGGCGGCAAGATGGTCTACAACGCTATGCTAAAACGGGAGATTCCGATTGGGTGGGATGCGGTCCAACTCGATGAGATCGTCGATGAAGTCAGGGATAATGTTACCCCGATGGATCTGGACGGCAATACGCCTTACATCGGGCTGGAGCACATCGCACGTAAATCCATTGTTTTGGAAAATTGGGCATTGGCCGAAAAAGCCACAAGCAACAAGACCGCCTTCTGCGCCGGAGATATCCTATTTGGAAAGATTAGGCCGTATTTCCACAAAGTGGGGTTCGCGATGATGGACGGAATCGCATCCACTGACGCTATTGTGATGCGCGCAAGAAACGCATCGCTTGTCGGACTGGCTTTGCAAACAGTCTTTTCCGATAGATTTGTTGAAGCTGCCACAGCTTCCAGCACCGGCTCCAAAATGCCGCGTGCCGATTGGTCGGTGCTTAAACAGTACGGTGTTGCGCTTCCGAATTACGCAACGCAGACGCTCCTCAGTTACCAGCAATTGTTCAATCTAGCAATCACGAAAATAGAAAGGCATGTACGTGAGAATCGCGAACTCACCCAACTCCGCGACTGGCTGCTGCCATTGCTGATGAACGGCCAAGTAACGGTGGCATGAAGGAGCAAGCATGACCGGGCACGACAAAAAACTCATCCGCAACAGCACCGCCGAGTTCCTGATCTTCACCGGCCAGGCTGGCGAGCAAAGCATCGAGGCGCGCTATGAGGATGAAACCGTCTGGCTGACGCAGAAGCTGATGGCCGAACTGTTCGCAGTGGATGTGCGCACGGTCAGCGAACACTTGAAAAACATCTACGAATCCGGAGAGCTGGCGCGGGAGGCAACTCTCCGGAAATTCCGGACAGTTCAAACCGAGGGCCGCCGGGAGGTAACCCGCAATGTTGATTTCTACAACCTCGACGCCATTATCTCGGTGGGCTACCGGGTCAATTCCGTGCGGGCCACCCAGTTCCGCCAGTGGGCCACCGGCGTGCTGCGCGAGTTTGCCATCAAGGGCTTTGTGCTGGACAAGAAGCGGCTGGAGAACGGCGCTTTCCTTGGTGAGGACTATTTTGAGCGCCTGCTGGCCGAGATCCGCGAGATCCGGCTGTCGGAGCGCAAGTTCTATCAGAAGGTGACGGACATCTACGCCACGGCGGTGGATTACAACCGCGAAGCGCCGACCACCAAGGCCTTTTTCGCCAAGGTGCAGAACAAACTGCATTTCGCGATCCATGGGCATACGGCAGCCGAACTGATCGTGCAGCGTGCCGATAGCACCAAACCGCAAATGGGGCTTACGTCGTGGGAGCGCGCCCCTGAAGGCAAGATCCTCAGGACCGATGTGGTCGTCGCCAAGAACTACCTCAGCCAGCAGGAGCTGGAATCGCTGGGGCGCATCGTCAGTTCGTACCTCGACTTGGCCGAGGATCGTGCCAATCGCAAGATCCCGATGACGATGGAAGACTGGGCCAAGCGGCTGGATGCATTCCTGGAGTTCACCGAGCGCGACATTCTGCGGGATGCTGGCAGGGTCTCGGCCGAGATGGCGCGGTCGCATGCCGAAAGTGAATTCGAGAAGTACCGCATCGTGCAAGACCGACTCTTCGAGAGCGACTTTGACCGGGTGATCAAACGAATCGAGTCCGGCGGCCAGCAGGGCATCGACGAGGAATAGGGCGAATGGCCACGAAGAAGAACACGCCCAGTTGGAGTGATGTCAAGACCAAACTGGCCGACTTCGACCGCGCAGGCCTGATCGGACTGGTGCAAGACCTGTACGCGACCAGCAAGGACAACCAGGCTTTCCTGCACGCCCGCTTCGCGCTCGGCGGCGACGTGCTGAAGCTGTACAAGGCCACCATCGACCGCTGGCTATGGCCGGATGTGTTCAAGAAACAGGACACCTCGGTCGCCAAGGCCAAGAAGGCGATTGCGGACTACAAGAAAGCCGTTGGGCAACCCGATGGGCTGGCGGAACTGATGGTTTTCTACTGCGAGCGGGCCGCTGGTTTCAGCAGCGATATTGGCCTGCAGGACGAAGGCTACTTTGATGCACTGGTACGGATGTTCGAGCAGGCCTTGAAGGCCATTGCCGCCTTGCCCGACGCGGCACGACCGGCCCTTTTGAAACGCCTGGACGAAGTGCGACGCATCTGCCACAACTTCGGTTACGGCGTCGGCGACGACATGGATGAATTGCTTGCTGAGCATGGGGTCGATGACTGACCAGTCTGCCGTTGCAACCCTTCAGGCCGAAAACGCCCGCCTGATCGCGCTGCTCGACGCCCACGGCATCGAGTGGCGGCCGCCACAGCCGACCGTTCAGGTGGCGCGAGAGCCTGGACTCTCCCAGCTTTCCACTGCTGAGAAGGTGGCGCTGTTCCGCCGTCTGTTTCGTGGGCGCACAGATGTCTATCCGGTCCGTTGGGAGGGCAATACCACCGGCAAGTCAGGCTACGCCCCGGCCTGCGCCAACGAGTGGCGCGCCGGGGTATGTGAGAAGCCACGCATCAAATGTGGCGACTGCAGTAATCGCCTGTTGATCCCGCTGTCCGATGCGGTGATCTATGACCATCTTGCCAGCGAGCACACGGTCGGCGTCTATCCGCTGCTGGAGGACGACAGCTGCTACTTCCTGGCCGTCGACTTCGACGAGGCCGATTGGCGCGACGATGCCCGTGCCTTCATGCAGTCCTGCCAAGAGCTGGGGGTGCCGGCTGCGCTGGAGATCTCTCGGTCTGGTCGAGGCGCGCACGCATGGGTGTTCTTCACCAGCCGCGTTTCAGCACGCGATGCCCGGCGCTTGGGCACGGCCATCATCAGCCATACCTGCTCGCGCACCCGGCAACTGAAGCTGGAGTCCTATGACCGGCTGTTCCCGAACCAGGACACGATGCCCAAAGGCGGCTTCGGCAACCTGATCGCATTGCCGCTGCAGAAGTGGCCCCGCGAAAGCGGCTGCAGCGTATTCGTCGATACCGAACTGCGCCCGCACCCGGATCAATGGGTGTTTCTGGCTTCCCTCCAGCCGATGGCCGCACACGACATCGAGCCGACCATCCTGCGAGCCACGGGCGGCGTCCACCCGCTGGACGTCACCTTCATTGACGATGAGAACTTGGCCACGCCCTGGAAGCGGGAGAGCACGTCGACCAAGAAGCTGAGCGTGACGCTGGCCAACCTGATCTATTTCGAGAAAGCCCAACTGCCGCAGGCACTGGCCAACCGGCTGATCCGTCTGGCCGCCTTCCAGAACCCCGAGTTCTACAAGGCCCAGGCGATGAGGATGTCGGTGTGGGACAAGCCGCGCGTCATCGGCAACGCGGAGAACTATCCGCAGCACATCGCCTTGCCACGCGGCTGCCTCGATGCGGCGCTGGACCTGCTGCGGGACAACGGCATCGCCTGCGATCTGCGCGACGAGCGCTTTGGCGGTGAGCCAATTGAGATGTCCTTCGTCGGCACTTTACGACTGGACCAGGAGGCCGCAGTCGCTGGAATGCTGCACCACGACGCCGGTGTACTGTGCGCTCCGACCGCCTTCGGCAAAACTGTCACCGCCGCCGCGATGATCGCGCGCCGGGGCGTCAACACCCTGGTGCTGGTACATCGCACTGAACTGCTCAAGCAATGGCAGGAGCGCCTGCAGACTTTTCTGGGTGTCGGCAAAGGTGTGGTCGGCACCATCGGCGGCGGCAAGGCCAAACCCACCGGGAAGATCGATGTTGCTGTGATGCAGTCCGTATCCCGGCAAGGCGAGGTCAATTCCCTGGTCGAAAACTACGGTCAGGTGATCGTGGACGAGTGCCACCACGTGGGCGCCGTGTCCTTCGACGCTATCCTGAAGCGGACCAAGGCCAAGTACGTGCTGGGCCTGACGGCGACACCGATTCGCCGCGATGGTCAGCAGCCGATCATCTTCATGCAGTGCGGGCCAATTCGTTACACGGCGGCCAAACCGGCGGGTGCGCCCCATGACCTGGAGGTGCTCCCACGATCACGCTTCACTCGGATCGACCTGCCGACCGAGGCCGGCATCCAGGACGTATTTCGGCATCTTGCCAACGACCAGGCCCGGACCGACGCCATCGGTGCCGAAGTCAAGGGTGCGTACGCGCAGGGTCGAAAGGTATTAGTACTGACTGAGCGCACCGAACATCTCGACGCAATCAGGGCTGCCCTCGACGGTGTGGCTTCAGCACTGTTCGTGCTGCACGGCAGAATGTCAAAGAAACAACGCGCAGCCCTCATTGCCGATCTGGATGCATTGCCGCCCGACGCGCCACGCATCTTGTTGGCTACTGGTAAACTTGTTGGGGAAGGCTTCGATCACCCGCCCCTCGATACGCTGGTGCTGGCTATGCCCATTTCCTGGAAGGGCACGTTGCAGCAGTACGCTGGCCGCCTGCATCGCGAACACGCCAGCAAGACGAACGTGCGGATCATCGATTGCGTGGACACCGGCCACCCGGCGCTGCTACGGATGTGGGACAAGCGGCAGCGAGGCTACCGGGCGATGGGATACAGGATCGGCACCGGTGAGCCTTCGGAATGAGGCAACGAATTTGCCAGAAACCGTCTGGCATTTCGCAAATACCCGCAACAACCCGCGCCAGTACTCATAAGCTCGGGAGACCAGTCGGCACACGGTCAACCGTCCGCCACTAAAAACAGCAGTAGAAACCCCTGCAATACGTGCTCAACTGAGGGCTTACGGTTGCCTCCCCTGGCTGGCACAGCCGATGAGGTTAAGGCATGGGGCGACCGAAATTTTCGGAACGTCTTCGGAGTGCTCCCAGACGACTTTAATTTTCTCTAATACAGTGCTGACAACGTAACGCCCCCCACGAGACAGGCTGCAGAATTTTTTTTGACGGTATCAGTGACGGTATTTCAGAATTTCAAAAAAAGAAAATCCTTTATCCATGCGGGTTTCCGCAGACTGTTCCACTCCACCTATCCCATGCAGGTCGGCTTTTTTTTGCGCACGGATTTTTTGCGCGTCGGACCAAAGGAACTGTTCATCCGCGCATACTTTTTTGGCTGACGTCAAGGCAAGCGCGCGTACCGCGCCACCCTCATCGACCAGATTGCCTTTGAAAGCCCCCTCCCTCCATGGCGAACAACGACCAAGTTCTTCTTGATCGAATCGTCAAACTGCGTCACAGCGCTATAGCGGCTGCCCGGGCCCGATAGGCGCGCAGGCGCTGTGGACTTACCAGTACGACCAGTGTCCGCTAACAAGCACATGGACAGACAGCAGCAGATTGGTCGTCATGTGCGCGACGATGCAGTCCCACAACCTGCCTGTACGCTGGCGCACCAGATAGTAGACAGCGCCGGCAATTACGCCGGCCACGAAGAAACTGTGTAGCGCGCCGAACAGCAGCGAGGACAAGATGAAGGGCGCCCACCGGATCGGGCCGCCCGCCTGTCCAGCCGCATCTCCGCCGGAAAAAAACCCTGGAACATAGCCGCGGAATGCCAGCTCCTCGGCAATCGGAACCACCACCACAGTACCTGCCATGCGCAGCACTATCCACGCCGTCGACCAAAGCACGGACACGCCGAACAGACTGCCGCTGAATGCCCGATCCGCTTCAATCGAAGGCGGCACCAGCGCAATCCAGAGCAGGAAAACAAGCACACCGGCAAGCACCGGAAAAAGCCGGGGTGCGCCAGCGTCGAGATCAAAGTGCTTCCACAGCAGGACGATAGCGCCGGCAGTGGCGATGGTCCTGAGCGGGTGCAGCCATTGAAAATCGGAAGAGAACGCAGAGGCGAGCAGCGTGGCGGCCAGCATCACGAGAAACGGAATGGCAAGCGCATTCCCAGCGTCGACCACGACCTCGCGCGCGCTGACATGGCGGCTGAAGAAGCTGCTGCGGCGCGCCAGGCCCACCATGCCCAGCACCACGGCGATGAAGAATATCCAGCCTGCGTTGACGTGAAACCCTTCCTTCGCCACGTCCGACGAAAACGACGAGCCTATGGCGATCAGCAGGGCAATGCGCAGGCAATTCGACAACCAGATCGTCAGCGCGGCAACGGGAAAGAGCAGAAGCGCGGCGGGGAAGCGAAAGTCCTTGCTGAAACTGTGCAGATACCAGATGAGGAAGACGGTGATCATTCCTATGCCTTCATAGCCTGAACACAGGTGATCGATGATGACGTCGAATTGCGGTGTCCCGATGATCTTGGTCTGAAAATCGGCGTGGATATTGTTGTAAACCAGTTCGAGTAAGAACCTGACCACGGCAATGGTCGGCCCGCTGAGCCAGTCTTCCGAACGCAGGGCCAGCGAATAGACAAGGAAATGGCTGAGCGGGAAAATGCAGGCAAGCAGGAATATCGCCTTTTGCTTCCGAACGAACCTGATCCAGTAATTTTTCGGGGCGATCAGTCCCAGCGACAATGCGGAAGTCAGGACGATGCTGGCAGCCAGCAAGGCGATCCACCAGCCTGAGGCCGGTCCGCCAGCGGCGGGCATCGCAGTGAATGCGGTCGGCAGCAGCCTGCTTGCCGAAAAGAACAGCAGCACATAACCGGCGGCCTGCGGTATCAGCAGTCGTTGCCAGCGATAGCTTCCTGCGTCTTCCAGCAGCGCATCCCAGAGCGGCCTGAACCGGGTCGACAGAAAAAGGAACACGCCAAGCCCGAAATACAGCAAGGGCTGGAACAATCCCCCCGGTATCGAGAGAAACCCACCGTCAGTCCTGGGATGTATCGTCAGCTTGAGGACGGCCGCCTGGGCCGCAATATAGACCAGCAGCAGAATGATGCGGCGCTCGGCCGCAAAACGCCATGGCATGGCCTTGCTGGGATGCGCAATTGCGCCCGCCTGTGGCGGCAATGAATGGTCTGCTCGCAAAGTGGAATCGGTGGCAATGGGCCTATGCATCAGCCGCCGGCGCCGCCGGACAAGCAGCCAGCGGAAAATGCGGCGACAGGGAACATGGCGTTGGGCATGCCGACGCCTCTCACATCAAAGTGTGTCCGGCCTGGATGAACGCTTGTCGCGCCGACGGGCCAGGCTAAGGATGCCGCCGAGAAGAGCAACCGCAAGCACGACATTGCTGCCGTCGATTTCGGGCGCATGCAGCCTATTCCTATGACCATAAGCATGACCATTCCCATTCCCATTTTGGCCATTCCCCTGGGCAAAGGTAAGCAGTGGAGCAAGAAGAAGTGACGTGACTACAATTTTACGGATCATGGTCTGGCTCCTTTCAACGATAACGGTAAATGAACATTTTCTGGGATGTTTCACAATACCCCGCGCATTCGGGCGCTTGTTGAGAAAGCGCAGAAAAGGAATACGCGCTCAAAAAGGAATCGTTTAGCGATTGAGTCGCAGGCTCCGACATCACAACGAGAGTTCGCCCCGCAAGGCCGTGATTCGTCCGGGTTGCAGCTAGCAAGTGAGGTAGGCGCCCGGCACGACCATGGCGCCATCATTGCGCCCGTTTTCGGGCAAAAGCGCTTCGGCCTGAATGTCGCCCGCATCCGACACCTTGAAGACGGCAACCGACTCGGCAAGTTGCTGAGATTGCAGCTGGAGACTGCTGGCAGCCAGAGCTGTTTCCTTGACGAGCCTGGCGTTTTGGCGAGTGACTCCTTCTATTTCTGCTGCCGCTTGATTGATCAGATCAATCCCGCTGCTTTGTTGGACCGTGGCAGCGCTGATCTCGCTCATCAGGTCGGTCACGCGTTGCACGCTTTGCATGATCTTCTGCATGGTTTGTCCGGCGTCCCCGACCAGTTCGCTCCCTGCATGTACCTGGCTACCCAGCGGGATTGCGTTGGCAGTGTCTAATTATATTTCACGCCATCTGCATTCGCAGCGACTCAGAGAATGATCAAGGCATGACATTAATTTTTTAAAAGAAAAACGGGCACGACAAGGCCCGTTTTTCACTTTGCGACAGTCACCCGCGAGGGTGAGCCCCTCATCAATTAAAAGGTGTGCTTCACGCCCAGAGCAAACGACCGGGATCAGCCCTGGTCGCCGCCGCCCACCGGCAAAATGGTGCCGGTGATGTAGGAAGCTTCGTCGGAAGCCAGGAACAGGATGGCGCGCACCTGCTCGTCGATGGTGCCGTAACGGCCCATCAAGGTGGATGCTTTGGTCTGGTCGACAATACCCTGATACCAGACTTCTTCCTGTGGCGACAACTTGACTGGATTGCGCGGCACCTTGCGCGGCGGCGCTTCGGTGCCACCAGTGGCTACCGCATTGACGCGGATGCCGTCGGCCGCATGTTCCAGCGCCAGGCTGACGGTCATGGCATTGACGCCGCCCTTGGAGGCCGAGTAGGGAATGCGATAGATGCCGCGCGTGGCGATCGACGAAATATTGACGATCACGCCCGCCTTGCGCTCCACCATGCCCGGCAATACAGCGCGGCACGACCAAAGCGTGGGGAACAGCGAGCGGCGCACTTCCGCCTCGATCTCCGCTTCCTGGTATTCCTGGTAAGGCTTGGCCCAAATGGTGCCGCCGACATTATTGATCATCACATCAACGCGGTCATGGGCATCAAGCGCGCTCTGCACCACCTTCTGCGCGCCGGCATAGGTTTCCAGGTCGGCATACACCGTCAGCACCTTGCCGCCTTGCGCGCTGATTTCCGCCGCCACTTCCTCTAACAGCTCGGAACGGTCGGCCAGCACCAGCAGTGCGCCCTCTTCGGCGGCAGCCAGCGCCACGCCACGGCCGATGCCTTGCGCGGCGCCGGTGATGATGACAACCTTGTCGGTAAAACGAGTATAGGTACGCATGATGATCAGATCTCGCTGCTTGCAGAAAATTTTTCGTAATGGAAGGACGCCGGCGTGACGCCGCTTTCCTTCAGCCAGTTGCGCACGGCTTCCACCATGGCCACCGGCCCGCACAGGTAAACGTCGACATCGCCGCCATTGAGCCATTCCGGCTCGACGTGCTGCGTCACATAACCCTTGCGCGGATGCGCGCTTTCGGCGGCGGCCACGCAGGTGCGGTAATCGAATTGCGGCAGTTTTTCCTTGATGGCGTCCAGCTGCTGCAGCGCCACCAGGTCGAAGTCATTGGTCACGCCGAACACCAGGCGCACCGGCTGGGCGCTGCCCGCAGCGGCCAGCACGTCGAGCATCGACAGGAAGGGCGCAATGCCGGTGCCGCCCGCCAGGAACAACACCGGCCGCTGCACGTCGCGCAGGTAGAAGCTGCCGTAGGGGCCGGCGAAGGAGATCTTCTGCCCGGCCTTGGCGTCGGACGCCAGGAAGTGGCTCATGCGGCCATTCGGCACATTGCGTACCACGAACGACGACTGCGCCGCGCCCGGCGCCGAGCTGAACGAGTACGAGCGGGTCAGTGCGGTGCCGGGAATGCCGACATTGACATACTGGCCAGGCAGGAAACTCAAGGCTGCGGCGTCATCGAGCTGGATCGAAAAGCCGATGGTCGATTCCGACACCTGCTCGACTGCAGCCAACGTGCCCTCGAAGGACGATACCCCGGTCTTGCAGGCTTCCGACGAGGCGGCGATCTTGATCACGCAATCCGACTTCGGCCGGGTCTGGCATGCCAGGATGTAACCTTGTGCGGCTTCTTCCTCGGTCAGCGCATCCTCGATATAGCTCGACGGCGGCAGGTCGTAGGAACCTGTCTCGCACAGGCCGCGGCAAGTGCCGCAAGCGCCGTCGCGGCAGTCCAGGGGGATGTTGATCTTCTGGCGATATGCCGCGTCGGACAAGGTTTCATTCGCTTCGCAGCTGATGAAACGCGTCACGCCGTCTTCAAACTGTAGTGCAATGTTGTAGCTCATTTGCCAATTCCTCGAACTTGCTGCTTAAATGTGGTAGATGTCAATCACCTGATTGATGTAATCGTTTTTCAGCACCACGTACTTGTTCAGGATTTTCGGGCTGTCGCCGGAAAAGTCGATGACGTAACGCGACATGCCGAAGTAGCTGTAGTTGGTCTTGTAGCGATGGCTCAGGGTGTTCCAGTTGAAGCGCACCGTGCAGACGTCGCCTTCGCGATTTTCCAGCTCGATATTGGCGATGTTGTGGCTGGTGCGGGTATCCGGCATGGTGGCGCTGGAGCGCTCGGTCTTGATGCGGAATATGCGGTCTTCCAGGCCCTGGCGGTTCGGATAGTAGATCAGCGAGATCTCGCGCTGCGGGTCGGTGGTCAGCTTGTCGCGGTCATCCCACGACGGCATCCAGAAGACGGCCTCCGGGTGATAGCATTCCAGCCATGCCTCCCATTGTTCGTCATCCAGCAGGCGGGCTTCGCGGTACAGGAAGCTGTTGATGGCGGCGATATCAATGCTCTTCATTTTTGTTCTCCTTCTGCACGCAAGGCTTTTTTCATGACTTCCAGCCAGTGGCGATGCTGCACGGTGTACAAACCTTCGTCCTCGTTCTTGATGCCGGACATGACCGGGTTCAAGCCGATCTTCTTTGCCTCGTCATCAGGGCCATCGATCCAGTGCTTGGAACCGCGGCACATGTCGTTCCACTCCAGGGCGCTACCGGCATAGCCTTGCTGGCAAGCGCGGAATTCTTCCAGGTCGTCCGGTGTGGCCATGCCGCTGGCATTGAAGAAGTCCTCGTACTGGCGGATGCGGCGCGCACGCGCTTCGTCGGATTCGCCCTTGGGGGCAATGCAGTAGATCGTCACTTCGGTCTTGTTGACCGACAGCGGACGCACGACGCGGATTTGCGTGCTGAATTGATCCATCAGATACACGTTCGGATACAGGCACAGGTTGCGCGAGTTATGCAGCATCCAGTGCGCCTTCTCGGCGCCGCAGCGCTCGACCAGCTCTTCGCGACGCAGGTAGTTGGGACGATCTTCCGGATTGGCGAAACGGCTCCACAGCACCATGTGGCCCTGCTCGAAGGCGTAGAATCCGCCGCCGAGCTTGCCCCATTGGCCGGCGTCCAGCGCGCGGATATTGTCTTCGCGCGCAGCTTCCTGCTTGCGGTGGCTGGTGGTGGCGGCATAGTTCCAGTGCACGGCCGAAACGTGATAGCCATCCGCGCCGTTTTCCGCTCCCAGCTTCCAGTTGCCCTCGAAGGTATAGGTGGAGGAACCGCGCAAGACTTCCAGGCCCTCGGCCGACTGCTCCACCATGATGTCGATCATCTTGGCGGCTTCGCCCAGATACTCGGCCAGCGGCGCCACGTCCGGGTTGATGCTGCCGAACAGGAAGCCACGGTAGTTTTCAAAACGGCCGAGCTTTTTCAGGTCGTGCGAGCCTTCCTTGTTGAAGCAATCGGGATAGCCCGCACCTTCCGGATCCTTGACCTTCAGCAACTTGCCGCTGTTGTTGAAAGTCCAGCCATGGAACGGGCAGGTATAGGTGGCCTTGTTGCCACTCTTATAACGCGCCAGCATGGCGCCGCGATGGCTGCAGGAATTGATCATCGCATTCAGTTCGCCCTGGCGGTTGCGCGCGATGATGATGGGCTGGCGGCCGATATACGTCGTGTAATAGTCGTTATTGTCTGGAATCTGGCTCTCGTGGGCCAGATAAATCCAGTTGCCCTCGAAAACATGCTTCATTTCCAGTTCAAACAAGGCTTCGTCGGTGAATACGCTGCGATGTACGCGGTAGTCGCCGGTTTCCTTGTTTTCGACCAGATAGTCGTCCAGGCTCTTCAGTTTCGGATTGTTGTCCGGATGGGTAGCGATCATGTATGTCTCCTAGCGGAAATTTAGTTGGCCGGCATCTGTGCCGAAACAATCTCAACCGATCGTGCGATATTATTAAGGTATAAAATTGATCAATTTCGATTTGATCTGGACGATACATCCAGCCATTTCGCGACGTCCAACACTGAATTAGTATTGCTCAATACCACACAGGTATGAACATGGAACTGCGCCATCTGCGCTACTTTGTCGCTGTCGCGGAAGAGCGGAATTTCACCCGCGCCGCCGAGCGCCTGCACATTGCCCAGCCGCCCCTGAGCCGGCAAATCCAGCAACTGGAAGAGGAGTTGGGCGTCACCCTGTTCGAACGCGGTTCGCGCCCGCTCAAGCTGACCGAAGCGGGCCGGTTCTGCCTTGCCCACGCCCAGCAATTGCTGGCGCAGACTGCCGAACTGAAGGCAATGACCCAGCGCGTGGGGCAGATCGAGCGCAAGATGTCAGTCGGCTTCGTGGCCTCGACCCTGTACGGCATGCTGCCCAAAATCATCCGCCGCTTCCGCGCCGAATACAGTGAAGTCGCACTGAGCCTGCACGAAATGACCACCATGGAGCAGATCAAGGCACTCAAGGAAGGCAAGATTGATGTCGGCTTCGGCCGCATCCGCCATGAAGATCCGAACGTGCGGCGCATCGTGCTGCGCGAGGAACGACTGATGGCGGCACTGCCCTCCGAACATCCGCTCACCCTCGCCAAGCCCACCCTGACCTTGCTGGACCTGGTGCCCGAAACGCTGATCATTTATCCCAAGGCGCCGCGCCCCAGCTATGCCGACCAGGTGCTGGCAGCCTTCCAGGATCGCGCCCTCACGCCGCACAAGATCGTGGAAGCGAGGGAATTGCAGATTGCCCTGGGCCTGGTGGCCGCCGGCGAGGGCGTGAGCATCCTGCCCAGCAGCATGCTCAACCTCCGACGCAGCGATGTCACCTACATGGAATTGAACGAACAAAACCTGGTTTCTCCCATCATCATGAGCATGCGCATGCGGGATGAATCGCCAGACATCAAGGCCTTGCTGAACCTGATCTACGACCTGTATGACGAGGAAAATATCGAGTACAAAAAGGAACTCTGGTGAATGCCGAGGCCCATAAATGATAAAATTCGGGCAAACTTCGGGCAAACTTCGGGCAAACTTCGGGTACACTTTGCCCTATCTTGCGGCATTTTATGCAGTCGCAAGCGGTTGATTCTTTAGGGTTTTTACCCCCGACCGAAAAATCTGCCAGGCATCCCGTTCCCATCCCCGCTTTCCCATCGCAACGGAGTTCGACATGAGGATTCAACGCTTTCTGACCGTTTGCATGCTGGCACTCCTTGCTACGTCGGCCTTCGCCCTGGAGCGGCCATTTCCGGCGAACGCCAAGCGCGGGGTGCTGAATATGGGCCCCTTCCCGGAAATCGCCTTGAATGGCCAGCCACGCCGGATGTCGGCAGGCGGGCGCATCTTCAACGAGCAGAACCTGATCCAGATGCCTGCGTCGGTTACCGGCAACAACCTGATGGTCAACTATACCGAGGATTTCCAGGGCAACGTCGACCGCGTCTGGATACTCACAGAGCAGGAAGCGGCGCAAACGCCGGCCCAGCAAAAAATCAACGCGGCCCAGGCCCCGCAGGCACAGATCCTGCCGGACCCGGTCCGATAAATCTCACCGTTACACCGTTTTAGTTTTTGGACTCAATGCAAAAGAAAGTATTCATCAAGACCTTCGGCTGCCAGATGAACGAGTATGACTCGGACAAGATGGCCGATGTGCTCAATGCCGCCGAAGGCCTGGTCAAGACCGACACGCCGGAAGACGCCGACGTGATCCTGTTCAACACCTGCTCGGTGCGCGAAAAGGCGCAGGAAAAAGTATTTTCCGATCTTGGCCGGGTGCGCGAGCTGAAGCTGAAAAACCCGAATCTCGTAATCGGCGTCGGCGGCTGCGTCGCCTCCCAGGAAGGCGAGGCGATCATCAAGCGCGCGCCCTACGTCGATGTGGTGTTCGGCCCGCAAACCCTGCACCGCCTGCCGGACCTGCTGGCCCAGCGGCGCGCCAGCGGCCGCTCGCAAGTCGATATCAGCTTCCCCGAAATCGAGAAATTCGACCATTTGCCGCCGGCCCGCGTCGAAGGCGCCACCGCCTTCGTCTCGATCATGGAAGGCTGCAGCAAGTATTGCAGCTATTGCGTGGTGCCCTATACCCGCGGCGAGGAAGTCTCGCGCCGCTTCGACGACGTGCTGACCGAAGTCGCCGGCCTGGCCGCGCAAGGCGTCAAGGAAATCACCCTGCTGGGACAGAACGTCAATGCCTTCCGCGGCGCCATGACCGATGGCGAGACCGCCGACTTCGCCCTGCTGGTGGAATACATCGCCGAGATCGACGGCATCGAGCGCATCCGCTACGTCACCAGCCATCCGAAGGAATTCACCCAGCGCCTGATCGACACCTATGCCAAAGTGCCGAAGCTGGTGAACCACCTGTACCTGCCGGCGCAGCACGGCTCGGACCGCATCCTGATGGCGATGAAGCGCGGCTATACCTCGCTCGAATACAAGTCGATCATCCGGCGCCTGCGCGAAGTGCGCCCCGATATCGCGATTTCCTCCGACTTCATCGTCGGCTTCCCCGGCGAGACCGACGCCGATTTCGAGGCGATGATGAAACTGATCGACGACATTGGCTACGACAACAGCTTCAGTTTCATCTTCAGTCCGCGCCCCGGCACGCCGGCAGCCAACCTGGCCGACGACACGCCGCACGAAGTAAAACTGGCACGCCTGCAGCGCCTGCAGAAAGTCATCGGCGACAACACCCGACGCTACAGCGACGCCCTGGTCAATTCCACCCAGCGCATCCTGGTCGAAGGGCCGTCGCGCAAGGACCCGGCAGAACTGCAGGGACGCACCGAATGCAACCGCGTGGTGAATTTCGACGGCGGTCCGCAGGCGGCGCGCCTGGTCGGCCAGATGCTCGACGTGACCATCACCGAGAGCTACTCCTATTCCCTGCGCGGCGCGCTGGTGCTGCAAGACTAAGGCCAACGTGAAAAAGACCCCTGTAGAGCCGCTGCACTTCATCCCGCAGCCGCTCGACAACAAGCGGCTCGCCAACCTGTGCGGGCCGATGGATGAAAACCTGCGGCAGATCGCCGCTGCGCTCGACGTGACAGTGTTCCGCCGCGGCGAGAAATTCATCGTCAGCGGCACCCTGGCCGCCGATGCGCTGGCCATCCTGGAACGCTTCTATGCGGTCGCCGACAAGACCATTTCGATCGACGACGTGCAACTGGCGCTGGTGGAACAGCGCGCCGGCCATGCGCAAACCGCGCGCAAGTCCGCGCGGCCGGCGCGGGCGACAGAAGCAGGCGCCGCAGCAGAACCGGCCGCAGATGATCAGGGCGTAACAGGCGCCGGCGAGCCGCTGGTACTGAAAACCCGCCGCCACGACTTGCGCGGCCGCACGCCGACCCAGAACCAGTATCTCAAGGCCATCGTCGAACACGACATCACCTTCGGCGTCGGCCCCGCCGGCACCGGCAAGACCTATCTGGCCGTCGCTTGCGCGGTCGATGCGCTCGAACGCGACGCCGTGCAAAGGATCGTGCTGACGCGGCCGGCGGTGGAAGCCGGCGAACGCCTGGGCTTCTTGCCGGGCGACCTGGCGCAGAAGGTCGATCCCTACCTGCGCCCCCTTTACGATGCGCTGTACGACCTGCTCGGTTTCGACCGCACCCAGAAGATGTTCGAGAAGCAGGCAATTGAAATTGCGCCGCTGGCCTACATGCGCGGACGCACCCTCAACCACGCCTTCGTGATCCTCGACGAGGCGCAAAATACCACGCCGGAACAGATGAAGATGTTCCTGACCCGCATCGGTTTCGGCAGCAAGGCCGTGATCACCGGCGACGTCACCCAGGTCGACCTGCAGCGCAACCAGAAGAGCGGCCTGGTCGATGCGGCCCAGGTCCTCAAGAAAGTGCGCGGCATCGCCTTCACCCATTTCACCAGCGCCGACGTGGTGCGCCACCCGCTTGTGGGGCGCATCGTCGATGCCTACGAGGCGGCGAACAAGCCTGTACGTGTAAAAAATGACAAAGCCAGCGATTAAATCAGCAACTAAGCCAGCACCCAAGTCAGCAACTAGGCCTGAACTCTCGCTCTCCGTGCAATATCCCGACCCGCGCCTGCGGGACCAACTCACGCGCCCGCAACTGCGGCGCTGGGTGCAGGCGGCATTGCTGGCGCCGGCCGAACTGACCATCCGCTTCGTCGACGCCGACGAAGGCCGCACACTCAACCGCGAATACCGGGGCAAGGACTACGCCACTAACGTGCTGACCTTCCCCTACACGGAGTCGGAAGACGAGCCCACCCGCGCCGACATCGTGCTGTGCAGTGACGTGCTGCAAAAGGAAGCCGCCGAACAACGCAAGACCTTGCAGGAACATGCCGCCCACCTGGTGGTGCACGGCGTGCTGCATGCGCAGGGCTACGACCATGAAAACGACGAGGATGCCGCCGAGATGGAGCAACTGGAAGTCGAGATTTTGGCGCGGCTGGGGTTTGCCAATCCTTACCAGGCCGATTGAATCCCCCTCCCTTAAAGAAAGCCGCTTGAAGCCGTCTCGGACCGGCTAAATTCTCCCCGGCAAGATCAATCCCCAGCCTGCGCCGCGTAGGCCATTCATCCCAGCAACACATCAGGCTGTCCTCGCACGGACGCGTCCTGCAGCGTGCGCCCTGCGGCATCGGCTCTTCGCGCTCTTCATACCAGCAAGGTATGCGTAAGTACGCCAACAGTATTAGACGCCCGCGCTTTTCCGCCCCTACTATCGTCCTCGGTTACACACCAATGCTCCGCATGGAAGCAGGTAGCAGCCATTGCGGTCAATTAGAAATCAGCCTCGACGAAGGCACAAGGAGACAAGCATGACTTTACGCATTTCCCCCGTTTGCGACGGAGGCCGCGCATGACCCAGATCGCCCTCGACGCCACCGCCAACGCCGCCACTGCAAGCAGGCGCGGCGCCTCGCCAGATTCCCGCAATTCGGTCAATGTGCAAACGCTGATCGATGAGCAGCCGATGTCGGCATACCAGTATCTGGTCCTGTTCCTCTGCTTTTCCATCCTGGCACTGGATGGATTCGATACCGCCATCATCGGCTATGTTGCGCCGGCGCTGGTATCGAAATGGGGCATCGCCCGTTCCGCACTGGCGCCGGTGATGAGCGCAGCCTTGTTCGGCCTCGCCTTCGGCGCCATGCTGGCAGGCCCCAGCGCGGACCGCTTCGGACGCAAACCGGTCCTGATCATATCCAGCATGTTCTTTGCGATCTTCAGCCTGCTGACCGCCTACGCCGGCTCGATCGAATCGATGGCCATCCTGCGCTTTCTCACCGGACTGGGCCTCGGCGCCGCCATGCCGAACGCGGTGACGCTGATGGCTGAACTGGCGCCGGCCAAGCGACGCTCGCTGGTCGTCAATGCCGTGTATGTGGGATTCCCCCTGGGTGCAGCGGCTGGCGGCATCATCTCCGCCGGCCTGATCCCGCACTTTGGCTGGGAAAGCGTGTTTATCCTGGGTGGCGTGCTGCCGCTATTGTTCGTGCCCGTCATGGCGCTGTACCTGCCGGAATCGGCTTCCTACATGGCAGCCCGCAATTATCCGGCAGCGTCCATCAGAAAGGTCATGCAGCGCATCTGCAAGCGCGACCTGAGCCACGTTGCCAGATTCACCAGCGACGCAGCGGAGGTCACGAGCAAGCCCGGACAATCCGCCCTTGGACTGATCCTGTCACGACGCTACGTGGTGGCAACGCTGATGCTGTGGTCCACCTATTTCATGGGCTTGCTGATTTTTTATCTGCTGACGAGCTGGATGCCGCTGATGATGAAGGATGCCGGCTTTAGCCTGGAAAAAGCCGCGCTGGTGAGCGCGCTGTTCCCGCTCGGCGGCGGCATCGGCACCCTGGTTGGCGGCTTGTTGATGGACCGGTTCTCGCCGGCGCGCGTGCTGGCCAGCGTGTACGTGGTGGCAGCCGTGCTCCTGGTGGCAGTCGGGCAAAGCATGGGCAACGTCGGCCTGTTCGCCACGCTGGTATTCCTGGCGGGGATCATGGTGACCGGCGCCCAGGCCTCGCTGCCTGCGCTGGCTGCGCCGATCTATCCCACCCAGGGTCGCGCCACCGGCATCGCCTGGATGCTGGGCATCGGCCGCACCGGCGGCATCCTCGGCGCCCTCGCCGGTGGTGTGTTGCTCGGCATGAAACTGCCGTTCAGCCAGATCCTGGCACTGCTGGCAATCCCCGCCCTGCTGGCGATGACCGCCTTGCTGGTGCTGTCGGTAAAGGCGCCGAAAGGCGACAGTCCGACAAGCAAGTAAGCCCCGGCGGCGGTATTCCTGTAGCGGGAATACCGCCGTCCGGCCATTGTCATTCGGGCCAGACGGACATGCCCGGCGGCCTGATTGATGGACCGCGCTGGATTTTGGTGTATTCTATGGGGTCCCAAAACAACGGCTCCCCGCCATATGCAAGAGCACCCTAGTAGCGTCAGATCATTCGACACCAAGCCGCACCGCTCCCTGTTCGAACGACTGACCGCCCTGATTTCCCCCGAGCCCGACAACCGCACGGAATTGCTCGAAGTCCTCCACGACGCTCACGAGCGCAACCTGATCGACGCCGACGCGCTGTCGATGATCGAAGGCGTATTCCAGGTATCCGACCTGTCCGCACGCGACATCATGGTGCCGTGCCCGCAGATGGACGTGATCGATATTGCCACTCCCATCGAAGAATGGATGCCGCTGGTGCTCAAGACCGGCCATTCGCGTTTTCCGGTAGTCGACGGCGACCGCGACAAGGTGGTCGGCACCCTGCTGGCCAAGGACTTGCTGCGCTATTACGCCGACCAGTCCTTCGATGTGCGCAACATGGTGCGCCCGGCCACCTTCATCCCGGAATCGAAGCGCCTGAATGTCCTGCTGCGCGATTTCCGCGCCAATCGCAACCACATGGCGATCGTCGTCAATGAATACGGCAGCGTCGCCGGCCTGATCACGATCGAGGATGTGCTGGAACAGATCGTCGGCGATATCGAGGATGAATTCGATATCGAAAAGGCCGATGACAATATCCTGCGGGTACGCGACGGCGAATTCGGCGCGCGCTGGCGTGTCAACGCCATCACCGCAATCGACCAGTTCAATGAGACGCTTGGCACCGGCCTGGCGGAAGATGCGGTCGACACCATCGGTGGACTGGTCGTCACGCACCTGGGCCGGGTGCCGCACAAGGCCGACGTCTTCGACATCGGCGCGCTGCGCTTCCAGGTCTTGCGCGCCGACGCGCGCCGGGTGCATATCCTGCTGGTCGAAAAACTGCCGGCGGCGCCGGCTGCCGCAGGCAACTGAGGCACGCATGACGGTTCGCGCCGGCGCCGCCCGCCGTCCCGCCCTCCGCCTTGCTGCCATGCTGCTGGTCGCGCTGGCCGCCGGCGCCGCCAATGTCTTCGCATTCGCCCCCTTTGGCCTGTGGCCGCTGCAACTTCTGCTGCTGGCATTGCTGTTCCACTTCCTGCACGGCACCGCCTCGGTGCAGCAGGGCGCCGCGCTCGGTCTTGCCTATGGCTGGGGCTGGGCCGCCGCCGGAGTGCATTGGCTGTATGTCAGCATGCATCACTACGGCGGCATGCCATCCTGGATGGCGGCACTCGCCGTGGCGCTGCTGGCCGTATGGCTTGGCCTGTTTGCCGCGCTGGCCGCCGGCGCCACCACCTGGTTGCGGCGCCGCTGGAACCTCTCTGCCACATTGACGCTGTTGCTGGTGGCGCCAGCGCTGTGGGCGCTGGGCGAATGGCTGCGCGGCTGGATATTCACCGGTTTTCCCTGGCTGGTCTCGGGCTACGCCCACAATGAAAGTCCGCTGGCCGGCTTCGCCCCGCTGGTCGGCGTGTATGGCATCGGCTGGCTGGCGGCACTGGCCGCCGGCGCGCTGGCGCTCCTGCCCAGGCACAGGATGCCGGTGCTGCTGCTGCTGCCCGTATTGCTGGCAGCCGGCTGGGGCTTGCAGACGGTTTCCTGGACCGGAAAACACGGCGAAGCCATCGCAGTGCGCCTGTTGCAAGGCAACGTGCCGCAGGACATGAAGTTCGAGCGCGAGCGCATCGCCACCACGCTGGCCGAGTACGAGTTCATGATTCGGCAACAGCCGGCCGACCTCATCGCCACGCCGGAAACCGCGCTGCCCCTGCTGTCGCACCAGTTGCCCGAAGATTACCTGGCGCGCCTGGGCGCCTTTGCACGCCAGTCGGGCAGCCACATCGTCGTCGGCCTGCCGATGTCCGACGGCCCGGGGCGCTATGCCAACAGCGTGCTGGGCCTGGCGCCCGCGGGAACGCCCGACGCGCAAGGCACCGCGTACCGCTATGACAAGCACCACCTGGTGCCGTTCGGCGAATTCATCCCGCCGGGCTTTCGCTGGTTCGTCGACATGATGCACATCCCGCTGGGCGACTTCACGCGCGGCGCGCCGCTGCAGGCGCCATTCCAGGTGAAGGACCAGTGGATACTGCCCAACATCTGCTACGAAGACCTGTTTGGCGAGGAAATCGCCGATCAGCTGGCAGCCGGCCATTTCGGCGAGATCCCGCAAACCAGCGTGCTTTTGAATGTTTCCAACATCGCCTGGTTTGGCGACACCATCGCCCTGCCGCAGCATTTGCAGATCTCGCAAATGCGCGCGCTGGAAACCGGCCGCCCCATGCTGCGCGCCACCAATACCGGCGCCACCGCCGTGATCGACCACAAGGGCCGGGTGACGGCGCAGCTGCCGCCCTTCCAGCAAGGCGTGCTGGCTGCCACAGTCCAGGGGTACATCGGCGCCACGCCGTATATCCTGCTCGGTAACGGACCGGCCGTGCTGCTGGCATTGCTGGCGCTGGCAATCGCACGCTTCTTGCATTGGAAAAAGGCTGGAAAGCAGCCGGAGACAGGTAAAAACCGCTAAAATCTTGGGTTTTACCGATTCCATTGCTCCCCGTCGCGGGGACGAAAAACCCACCATGCTCACATTTCAACAAGTCATACTGAAGCTGCAGGAATACTGGGATGCGCAAGGCTGCGCCCTGCTGCAGCCCTACGACATGGAGGTCGGCGCCGGTACCTCGCACACCGCCACCTTCCTGCGCGCGATCGGCCCGGAGCCGTGGCGCGCCGCCTATGTGCAGCCGTCGCGCCGGCCCAAGGACGGCCGCTACGGCGAGAACCCGAACCGCATGCAGCACTACTACCAGTATCAGGTGGTGCTGAAACCCGCGCCGGAAAACATCCTCGAGCTTTACCTCGGCTCGCTGCAGGCGCTCGGCCTGAACCTGCAGCAGAACGACGTACGCTTCGTCGAGGACGACTGGGAAAACCCGACCCTGGGGGCCTGGGGCCTGGGCTGGGAAGTCTGGTTGAACGGCATGGAAGTCACGCAATTCACCTATTTCCAGCAAGTCGGCGGCCTCGACTGCAAGCCGACGCTGGGCGAGATCACCTACGGCATTGAACGCCTGGCGATGTACCTGCAGGGCGTGGAAAACGTCTACGACCTGGTGTGGACCGAGTGGGAAGAGCATGGCGTGACCAAGCGCCTGACCTATGGCGACGTGTTCCACCAGAATGAAGTCGAGCAATCGACCTTCAACTTCGAACACTCCAACACCGAATTCCTGTTTTCGCTGTTCGGCAATTACGAAGCCGAAGCCAAGCGCCTGATGGAAGTGCCGCTGGCGCTGCCGGCCTACGAAATGGTGCTGAAAGCCGCGCACACCTTCAACCTGCTGGATGCGCGCGGGGCGATCTCCGTGACCGAGCGCGCCGCCTATATCGGCCGCATCCGCAACCTGTCGCGTTCCGTGGCGCAGGCCTATTTCGAATCGCGCGAGAAGCTCGGCTTCCCGATGTGCGGCGACAATCAATAACGAGAATGCAATGAACCAGACTCTGCTAGTCGAACTCCTCACCGAAGAACTGCCGCCCAAGGCGCTGGCCAAGCTGGGCGAAGCCTTCGCCGCCGGCATCGTCAACGGCCTGAAATCGCGCGACTTCCTCGAAGCCGATGCCGTCGCCACCACCTACGCTACCCCGCGCCGTCTGGCGGTAACTGTCACGCGTGTGCGCGCCACCTCGCCCGACAAGGCGATCCGCGAAAAGGTACTGCCGGTGACAGTGGCACTGGACGCTGCCGGCAAACCGAGCGCGCCGCTGGCCAAGAAACTGGCGGCGCTGGCCGCAGTCGTCAAGGTTGACGCGATCACGCTGGAACAACTGGAACGCGCCCAGGATGGCAAGGCCGAGAGCTTCTTCTACAGCTATACCGCAGCCGGTGCACCGCTGCACCTGGGCCTGCAGGCGGCGCTGGAAGAATCCATCGCCAAACTGCCGATCCCGAAAGTCATGAACTACCAGCACCCGGACGGCGCCGACGTCCAGTTCGTGCGTCCGGTGCACAAGCTGATCGCGCTGCATGGCGCCGAAGTCGTGCCGCTGGCGATCCTGGGTCTTGCCGCCGGCCGCATCACGCTCGGCCACCGCTTCCTGTCGCAAGGCGAAGTGGCGGTGCCGAATGCGGAAAGCTATGCCGCCCTGCTGGAAGCGCAGGGCAAGGTCGTGCCGGGCGTGGTCGACCGCAAGGAGAAAATCCGCGCGGCGCTGCTGGATCGCGCCGGCCAGGACAAGGTGCTGATGCCGGAAGCGCTGCTCGATGAAGTCAGTGCGCTGGTCGAATGGCCGGTGGTCTACGAATGCCACTTCGAGGAGGAATTTCTCGCCGTGCCGCAGGAATGCCTGATCCTGACCATGCAGACCAACCAGAAATACTTCGCCCTGACCGATCACGGCGGGCGCCTGCGCTCGCGCTTTTTGATCGTCTCCAATATCGAAACCGCCGACCCGCAGCACATCATCGGCGGCAACGAGCGCGTGGTGCGCCCGCGCCTGTCGGACGCGAAATTCTTTTTCGAGCAGGACAAGAAAAAGAAACTCGCCGACCGCCTGGCGGGACTGGCAAACGTGGTCTACCATAACAAGCTGGGCACCCAGGCGCAGCGCACCGAGCGCGTCAAGAGCCTGGCCGGCGGCATCGCCCGCGCCATCGGCGCCGACGTCGCGCTGGCCGAACGCGGCGCGCTGCTGGCCAAGACCGACCTGCTGACCGACATGGTGGGCGAATTCCCCGAGCTGCAAGGCATCATGGGCACCTACTATGCCCGCCACGACGGCGAAGCCGAAGAAGTCGCGCAGGCGATCTCGGAGCATTACCAGCCGCGTTTTGCCGGCGACGCCCTGCCCGCAACCGCCACCGGCACCGCGGTGGCGCTGGCCGACAAGCTCGAGACCCTGGTCGGCATCTGGGGCATTGGCCTGGCGCCGACCGGCGACAAGGATCCGTTTGCGCTGCGCCGCCATGCGCTGGGCATTTTGCGCATGCTGCTGGAAAAGCGCCTGCCGCTGTCGATTGCCGACTTGCTGGCGCAAGCAGCGCAGCTGTTTGCCGGCAATCCGCAGTTCAAGCAGGCCGACGCCGACATCCGCGCCTTTTTGTATGACCGCCTGCGCGGCCTGCTGCGCGAACGCGGCTTCACGCAAAACGAAGTGGAAGCCGTGGTCGCGCAAGAGCCGGACACGCTCGCCAATATCGTCGAGCGCCTGGAAGCGGTGCAAGCCTTCGCCGCACTGCCGCAGGCAGAAGCGCTGGCCGCCGCCAACAAGCGCATCACCAACATCCTGAAAAAAACCGAAGTCGCCGCCGGCGCCGTACAGGCCGGCCTGCTGCAGGAAGCCGCCGAGCAGGGCCTGCATGCGGCAATGACCGCGCTGGCGCCGAAAATCGACGCCGCGTTCGTCAAAGGCGATTTCGCCGGCACCCTGAAGGCGCTGGCGCAGTTGCGCGACAACGTCGACGCTTTTTTCAACGATGTCATGGTGATGGCCGACGACCTCGCGCTGCGCAACAACCGCCTGGCGCTGCTGTCGCAACTGCACGGCATGATGAACCGCGTGGCCGACATTTCCAAGCTGGCCGCGTGACGGCGACCGGCCACATCCGCGAGCATCGAGCATGAAACTGATCGTCCTGGACCGCAACGGCGTCATCAACCAGTACGCCGAAGGCTACATCAAGTCGCCGGAGGAATGGATCCCGATTCCGGGGGCGCTGCAGGCGATCGCCCGCCTGAACCAGGCGGACTACCGGGTGGTGGTGACCACCAACCAGTCCGGCATCGCACGCGGCAAGCTCTCCATCGTGGCGCTGAACGCGATTCACCAGAAGATGCACGAAGCTGCGCAGATGGTGGGCGCCGATATCGATGCAGTGTTTTATTGCCCGCACGCCGTCGAGGATAACTGCGATTGCCGCAAGCCCAAGCCCGGCATGCTGCGCGCCATCGGCAAGCGCTATGATGTCAACCTGAAGGACGTGCCGGTTGTCGGCGACTCGCTGTGCGACCTGCAGGCGGCCTTCGTCTCGGGTTGCACTCCCTACCTGGTTTTGACCGGCAATGGCGAGCAAACCCGCGACAAAGGCGGCCTGCCGCCGGGCACCCTGATTTTTCCCGACCTCGCCGCCGCCGTCGAGCACATCCTGACGGCCGCCCCGGCGCCGGCCGCCACCGGCACCCCCTGACCCCTTTTTTCAAGATAGGCTGATTCCATGTCGCGCTTCTGGCTGTTCCTGCGTTCGCTCCTGTTTGCCTTGCTGATGGTGCTCGCCACCCTCATCTGGGCGCCGCTCTGCTTTTTTTTCGCGCCGCTGCCCTATGCCCGCCGCTACTACTGGACGTCGCGCTGGAATGTGTTCGTGATCTGGTCCGCCCGCGTCATCTGCGGCATCCGCTATGAGGTCAAGGGCTGGGAAAACCTGCCCGACGCCCCCGTGATCCTGCTGTCGAAGCACCAGTCGGCCTGGGAAACCATTTTTTATCTGGCTGCCATGCCACGACCGCTGGTATTCGTCTACAAGAAGGCGCTCGGCTATATTCCATTTTTCGGCTGGGGTATTGCCCTGCTGCGCATGATTCCGATCGACCGCAGCAAGGGCCGCGACGCCTTCGGGCAGATCCTCACGCAAGGCAAAAAACGCCTGGCCGACGGCCAGTGGATCATCATGTTCCCTGAAGGTACTCGCATCCCGGTCGGCAAGCGCGGCAAGTACAAGGGCGGCGGCGCCCGCCTGGCAGTCGAAACCAATACGCTGGTGGTGCCGCTGGCGATGAATTCCGGCGAATGCTGGCCGAAGAACTCATTCATCAAGCAACCGGGCCTGATCACCGTCTCGATCGGCAAACCCCTCTCGCCGCAAGGCCTGAACCCGGCGGAAATGATGCAACAGGTCGAAAATTGGATAGAATCGGAAATGCGGGTGATTTCGCCCGCGGTGTATGCCCGCAAGCCATCCAACCACGCGACCGAACCTTGAAACTGCTCCGCCAGAGTTCGCCCGACCCGCAACAGCTTGCGCTGCAGCTGGATTTATTTGCTGCAGCGACGACGCCGGCCAGTGTACCTATGGCATCTGCGGCTCCCGCAGCACCGACAGCGCCGGCGACACCATTCGCACCGCCCCCCGTCGTTTCCAACAGTGCCAGCAGTGTCCCGACGCCGGGCAAGCGGCGCATCCAGCTTGGCAGCCACCTGCTGGAATACACCCTGGTCCGCTCCAAGCGCCGCACGATCGGCTTTTTGATCGGTGACGAAGGCTTGCGCATGACCGCGCCCAAGTGGGTCAGCATCGCCGAGATCGAAGGCGCAATCCACGAAAAGCAGCGCTGGATCTTTGCCAAGCTCAATCAACGGCGCGAACGCTCGGCGCGCCGCCTGCAGCCGCAAATGCAGTGGCGCGATGGCGCCACCCTGCCCTACCTGGGCGCTGACATCACCCTCAGAATCGCCAGCGGCCGTTCCGCCGGCATCGAATTCCTGGAAGCCTCGCGCGAGCTGACCGTGTGCCTGCCGGCGGACGCCGGCGAGCAGCAATTGAAAGACCGCGTGCAAGGCTGGCTGCAGGGCGAGGCCAGGCGCATCTTCACCGAACGCCTGCCGCTATATGCCGCCAGGCTGGAGGTCGCCTACCGCGCCTTTTCCCTCTCCTCGGCCACCACACAATGGGGCTCCTGCACTGCCGATGGCCGCATCCGCCTGAACTGGCGCCTGGTGCACTTTACCTTGCCACTGATCGATTACGTGATTGCGCACGAACTGTCGCACCTGCGCGAAATGAACCACAGCCCGCGTTTCTGGGCGACGGTGCAATCGATCTTCCCGGAATTCCAGTCAGCCAGAAAGGCCTTGCGCGACCATGCGCCGGAAACCTTGCCGGTATTCTGACCCGCCGAGCAAAATTCACTAATATATGAGACAATTTTCCCGTGCGCTAGTTTTGGGCGCGGCGATGCGCCGATCCTGCTAACATCCCGGCTTCATTCGACCGGTGACGCGCCGCCTGGCTTGATCAGCCGGCGGATGTCGTCGCCGCATTGCCTTTTCGCCGCCAGCTCCCTGCGCACACGCCTGCCCGGTTTGCAGCCGCAGCGCCAGGATGCACCACGTCATTCCGTTCCGCTGAATGCAATCCGTCGGGCCGTTGGATTATTCCAATGCCGCCCTGGCAGCCGCATTTCGCCATGACATTCAAACAAGGAAAGCAATGAGCACGCATCAAGCCAATGCGGGGACTATCAATTCCCCGGGCCGGGTATTGTTCGCCAGCCTGATCGGCACCACCATCGAATTCTTCGATTTCTATATTTACGCGACGGCAGCAGTCCTGGTTTTTCCCAAGCTGTTTTTCCCCTCTTCGGAACCGACCGCCGCAGTCCTGCAATCGCTGGCAACCTTCGCCATCGCCTTCTTCGCCCGCCCGCTTGGCTCGGCCGTATTCGGCCATTACGGCGACCGCGTCGGCCGCAAGGTGACGCTGGTAGCTGCCTTGATGACCATGGGGATTTCCACTGTAGCCATCGGCCTTTTGCCTACCCATGCTTCGATCGGCGTGATGGCGCCAATCCTTCTGGCGCTGTGCCGCTTTGGCCAGGGTCTTGGCTTGGGCGGCGAGTGGGGCGGCGCGGTGCTGCTGGCCACGGAAAATGCTCCGCCCGGCAAAAGCGCCTGGTTTGGGATGTTCCCGCAACTGGGTGCGCCGATCGGTTTCTTCCTGTCCGGTGGCAGCTTTTTGCTGCTGGGCGAAGTGCTGACCGAGCAGCAGTTCTTCGACTTCGGCTGGCGCATCCCCTTCCTGGCCAGCGCCCTGCTGGTGCTGATGGGCCTGTACGTGCGCCTGCAAATCACCGAAACACCGGTATTCCAGAAAGTGCTGGACAAGCAGGAGCGCGTCAAGGTGCCTGTGCTGACCGTGATGCGCGACCATACCCGGCCGCTGGTGCTGGGCACCGTCAGCGCAATGGCAACCTTCGTGCTGTTCTACCTGATGACCGTGTTCGCGCTCAGCTGGGGCACCTCTGCGCTCGGCTATTCCCGCCATGACTTCCTGGTGGTGCAACTGTTCGCGGTGCTCTTCTTCGGCCTGGCCGTCCCGCTGTCGGCAATGCTGGCCGACCGTCATGGCCGCCGCCAGACAATGATCCTGGTGACCGCCGCCATCGCCGTGTTCGGCTTCATGCTGGCGCCGCTGTTCGTCGCCGGCAGCATCGTCCAGGTGACGCTGTTCATGTCGCTCGGCCTGGCCCTGATGGGCTTGACCTACGGCCCGCTGGGCACTTACCTGGCCGAACTGTTTCCGCCCGAGGTGCGCTACACCGGTTCATCGCTGACCTTCAACCTGGGGGGTATCCTGGGCGCGTCGCTGGCGCCGTATGCCGCCACCTGGCTGGCCACCAACCATGGCCTGCAGTATGTCGGCTACTACCTTGCGATCGCCGCGCTGCTGACGCTGGCCGCACTGGTGTTCACCAAAAAATCGGCGGCCGATTTCGTCGTCGTGGCCAAGGCAGCCTAGCATTCAGGGGTATATAATAATTGTCTAATGGCAACGTGACCTGCGTCACGTTGCCTGCCTTCTCAAAATTCCCGATACAATTTAGATAATCATGAATACCCTTGCTTCCAAACTGGCTGCCATCGCCCTTTTGATGGCAGCGTCTCAGGTGCCGGCTCGCGCGGTGGATTCGGTCTCGCTCGAACTCGGCGCCGGCAACAAGAGCGACCTGGCGCGGGTGGGCGTGCAGTGGAAATGGGAACAGCGCTGGTGGCAATCCAACGGCACGCATATCGGTGGTTACTGGGACCTCAACCTGGGTCACTGGCGCGGCGACCGCCACCTGGATATTCCCGGCAATCGCCAGAACATCACGACCATCGGCATCACGCCGGTGTTTCGCTGGCAGAAAGACAATCTGCAAGGCTGGTATGGCGAACTGGGCATCGGTGCCAATTTGCTTAGCGGCTATTACGACAACAATGGCCACCAGTTATCGACCCGCTTCCAGTTCAGCGACCACCTCGGCGTCGGCTACGTGTTCGCCAACAAACTGGATCTGAGCTTCCGCTTCCAGCACTTCTCGAATGCCAGCATCAAGCAACCCAACGACGGCGCGAATTTCTCCATCCTGCGCCTCAGTTATCCACTCTGACAAGGACTGCAGCATGCACATCCTCCACACCATGCTGCGGGTCGGCGACCTGCAGCGTTCCATCGATTTCTACACCCGCCTTTTGGGCATGACGCTGCTGCGCACCGTCGACCGTCCCGAGCAGCAGTACACGCTGGCGTATCTTGGCTACGGAAGCAACCCGGAGCATGCCGAACTGGAACTAACCTTCAATTACGGCGTGGACAAGTACGAATTGGGCAACGCCTACGGCCACATCGCCATCGCAGCCGACGACATCCGCGCCACCTGCGACGGCATCAAGGCGGCCGGCGGTGTCGTGACGCGCGAACCAGGCCCGGTCAAGGGCGGCAGCACCATGATCGCCTTCGTGCAGGACCCGGACGGCTACAAGATCGAGTTGATCGAGCACGGTCTCTGAGTCGCCGTGGTGAGCGGCGGGGGGAGTTTATGCCGCTGACAGACGCCTGCCCAAGGCAACGAACTGCGGCATCGGCACCGCTTCCGGCCGCGCCTGCGGATCGATGCCGGCATCGATCAGCTCAGCTTCGGTAAACATCCCGGCCAGGCAATTGCGGATCACCTTGCGGCGCTGCGAGAATGCCTTGGTGACCACCTTTTCCAGACTGGCCTGGTCGCAAGGCAGCGGATTTTGCAGGGGGATCATGCGCACAATGGCCGAATCCACCCGCGGCGGCGGATCGAAGGCAGTCGGCGGCACCACGAACATGAGCTCCATGTGATAGCGCCACTGCAGCATCACCGATAGCCGCCCGAACGCCTTGCTGCCCGGTTCGGCGACCATTCTTTCGACAACTTCCTTTTGCAGCATGAAATGCTGGTCCTGCACCTGGCTGGCGATCTGCGCCAGATGGAACAGCAAGGGGCTGGAAATGTTGTAGGGCAGGTTACCGACCACCCGCAGCTTTTTTCCCGCCGGTCGCGGAATGCTGGAGAAATCGAATTGCAAGGCATCTGCCGAGTGCACGACCAGGCGCGTCGGATCGAAATTCTTTTGCAGGCGCGCGACCAGGTCGCGGTCGAGTTCGACCACATGGAGTTGCCCGAGCGAGTCAAGCAGCAACCTGGTCATCGCCGCCAGGCCCGGGCCGATCTCGACCATGGCGTCATCGGCTTGCGGATCGATCGTGCGGATGATGTCGTGCAAAACGCCGTCGTCGGTCAGGAAATTCTGGCCGAAACGCTTGCGGGGAATGTGTTTCATGACTTCCTTGAAGAAGCGGACGCCGCCGCCATGTGCGCCGCTGTGCGGATCGCTTCGATCATGCTGCCGCAATCGGCATGGCCGAGACCGCGCGCGGCCAGGTCGAGGGCGGTGCCGTGGTCGACCGAAGTGCGGATGATCGGCAAGCCGAGCGTGATATTGACGCCGCGCCCGAAGCTGGCGTGCTTGAGCACCGGCAGTCCCTGGTCGTGGTACATCGCCAGTACGCAATCGGCGTCCTGCAGGTATTTCGGCTGGAACAGGGTATCGGCTGGATAGGGACCGGTGGCATCGATGCCGCGCGCCTGCGCCGCCTGCAACGCCGGGCCGATGACGTCGATTTCCTCGCGGCCGAGATAGCCCCCCTCGCCCGCATGGGGATTCAAGCCGGTCACGAGGATGCGCGGACTGGCGATGCCGAATTTTGCCTGCAGGTCGGCGTGGATGATTTCGATCGTGCGCAACAAGCCTTCGACGGTAATCGCCGCCGGCACATCCTTCAGCGGCAGGTGCGTGGTCGCCAGCGCCACGCGCAGGGGATGCGGCGCGTCGCCGCCGGCTAACATCATCACCACCTGCGGCGTGGCGGTCTTCTGCGCCAGATATTCGGTATGACCGGTGAAGGCGACACCGGCATCGTAGATTGTGCTCTTTTGCAGTGGCGCCGTGACTACCGCGTCGAACAGGCGCATCTGCGTGCCCGCGATGGCGATATCCAGCATCTGCAATAGCGCGCGGCCATTGCGCGAATCAAGCCGGCCCGGCACCACCACTTCGGCCAGCGGGCAATCGATCACGGCCAGACGGTCCGCCGGAAAGCGCGGCAAGCCGGCATCGGAAACCGCCATCCATGACACCGCCGCCAGACGCATTTCAGGGTCGATCGTCTCGGCCGTCTGCGCCAGGAAAGCAGCGTCGCCAACCAGCACGCAATTGACTTCGCCGCGCAACTGCCACGCCGCCCGCAGGGATATTTCAGGGCCGATGCCGGCCGGCTCGCCGACCGTAATGGCGATCGTCGGCCTTTGTTGCGACGTGACTTGCTCAGGCATTATTTTTCTTCATTACGGTATTCGACATAGGCGCGGTCGCGCACCTGGCGCAGCCATTCCTGGGTCGCTTCTTCCAGCTTGCGCTCGCGCAGCACCTGGCGCGCGACCAGGCGCTTGCGTTCCTTCGAGACATCCTCGGTCTTGCGTTCCAATACCTGGATCAGGTGGAAGCCGAAGGGCGATTCGATCGGTTCGCTGATCTGTCCCGGTTGTAATGCATCCATGGCGCGCTCGAATTCCGGCACGGTGTCGCCCGGATAGATCCAGCCAAGGTCGCCGCCCTTGGATGCGGTCAGGTCGTTGGAATTGGAACGGGCCAGTTCCTCGAAGGTGGCAGCCTTGTTATCCAGGCGCTGCTTCAGCTCCTGCAGGCGGCGCTGGGCGTCGAGCGACGAGACGATCTGGTTGACCTTGATCAGAATATGACGCGCGTGGGTCTGCGTGATGGAGGTCGGCGCAGCGGCGCCATTGCCGGCGCCGGCGCGCACCACGCTCGGCGTGCGCTTGCCGACCAGTTTCAGGATATGGAAACCGTTTGCGCTCTTGACCAGCGGCGCCACTTCGCCCGGCTGCAGGCTGGCCACTGAATCGACGAACAGTTGCGGCAGGCGATCCTGGTTGCGCCAGCCGAGTTCGCCGCCTTTCAGGGCATCGTCGGCATCGCTGGAAGCTGCCGCCAGCTTGGCAAAGTCAGCGCCCGATTTCAGCTGCTGCAGGAGCTGCTCGGCACGTTGCCGGCGCTGCTCGATCTGCTCGGGCGAGGCGTTCTCGGGGATGCGCACCAGAATCTGCGCCAGGTTCCATTCCTGCTGCGAATGCCCGGCGCCGGCGTCTTCCGCCAGGTAGTTTTCGATTTCCGATTCGCTGATCTGGATACGGTTGTCGACTTCGCGCTCGCGCAGGCGCTGCATGATGATTTCGTGACGGATCTCTTCACGGAACTTCGCAAACGACGTGCCTTCCTGTTCCAGCTGGCTGCGGAACTGCTGCAGTGTCATGCGGTTCTGCTCGGCGATCCGCGCCACCGCCCGGTCGAGCATGGTGTCATCGACCTGGATGTTCATGTCCTTTGCCAGCTGCAGTTGCGCGGATTCGACGATCATGCGTTCCAGCACCTGCCGCTGCAGCTCGGCGCGCGGTGGCATGCCGCCCTGCCCCTGGCCCTGCGCGGCGATGCGCCTGGCGATCATGTCGGTGCGGTCTGCCAGTTCCTGCTGCGTGATGACTTCGTTGTTGACCACCGCGACGATGGCATCGACCGTGCGGATGCGCGCAGGGCTGGTCGCGGCAGGCGCCAGCGGGGCCGCGCCCGGCTTGAACTGCGACCAGGCGTCGGGAGCCGCGGCCAGCGTCAGACAGGACAGGATGCATGCAAGCGCGCTGCGGGAAAACGGAGGGCGGGTGTTTCGCATAATGTGCAGTGAATCCATGAGTTAGGTAAGAACTTAGCGGGAATTGCCGCCGGGTTGGTTGATCAGCTGATAGCCCGGAATATTCTGGCGCAAGGCCTCCAGCGGATTGGAGCCGATGCGCGACAGGCCGTTCAATTCGAGCTGAACAAAAAAACCGGTGGTAGCGGTATTTGCCGCAGTTGGCGTACGTTGTGCGACCACCCGGAAGATCCAGCAGTCGGCCTTGTATTCCAGGCCGAGCAAGGCCTCCGCCGTCTTTTTGTCGTTCAGCGAATAATTCACGCGGCCGACGCCATACCAGCGCTGCGACATTGGCCATTGCGCCGACATATCGATCTGTTCCAGCGGCGACAGCAGGTTCGCCACATCGCGCCGGTATTGCAGGTTCAGCACGCGCATCGGGCCCGGCTGCCAGCGCACGCCATAATTGTCGCGCACCATGGTGCGCAAGCTCTGGCTGTACTGCATATTGGCTTCCACGCTGACCGCCTGCGAAATCTTGCCGGCGGCGGCCAGCAGCAGGTCGGAGCGGGTCTGGCTGTTCAGGATGCCCGGCAGGGTGACGCTCTGATCGGCGAAATAGTAACGCTGGCCGACCGCGACACGCGCCCGCTCGGCGCCGGAGGGCTCGATGAAGCGCGAGACCAGCGCCGCCGTCAGCTGGTTGGCATCGCTGACGCGATCATGACCGACGAAGCGGCTTTCCGAAAACAGTTGGGCGTAATTGAAATCAGCCAGGCCGGAGTCGAACAAGGGAAACTGGCTCTGGTCGCGGTACGGCGTGTACACATAAAACAGTCGCGGCTCCAGCGTCTGGCTGACAGCATTGCCGAAAAAGTTGGCATCGCGTTCGAACACCAGGCCGGAATCGATGGAAGCCGTCGGCAAGGTCCGGTTCAGGCTGGTCGGTGCGCCGATGGCCCGGTTGTCGAGCGAATAGCTGGTCGCATGCAGGGACAGTTTCGGCGTCAGGAAAAAGCCCGGACGAAGGATCGGATAGGAGAGCTTCGGATTGAACACCACGCGGTTGCCGGCCTGCGGATAAAGTATATTCGGCTGGGCGAAAACCGGATCCCCGGCCAGGTTGTCCGGGTGCCAGAAACGGGTGGCCTCGACGTCGGCCGACCAGTCCCAGCCATTGACGTCCTGCTTCTCCGCTCGCAAGGTAAACTGCGGCAGGCGGTCATAGGGCCGCGCAATCGGCGCCGCCAGATCCTGCAACACCTGGTAATTCGAGGCGCGCAGGGTGGCATACCAGAATGTCCCGCCATAGGTCAGGTTCATGTCGCGCAGCAGCAGGCGTTGCTTGCTGGTGGTGATGGTGCTGGCGAAATCGTCCGGATACTTGTCGTCGGAGGCGGTATTCAGGTTCCAGTTGAAGGTCCAGGCCGGGGCGAAACTCTGGGTGTGGATCGACGACAGCGCATAGCGGTCGGATTTCATCTCGCGGTCGCCTGGCAGGTATTCGACCCGGGTTTCGCCGGTATAGGTCTCGCCAAGGTAGCGGCCCTCGGCGCCCAGTTGCACGCCGCGCCGCGAAATAAGCTTCGGATACAGGGTCAGGTCGCGGTTAGGGGCGATATTGAAGTAGTACGGCACGGTCACTTCGAGGCCGCCCTTGTTGGTGCTGCCTATCGTTGGCGGCAACACGCCCGACTTGCGGGCATCAGACAGCGGGAAGGACATGGCCGGCGCGGCGAGGATGGGCACACCCTTGAAATACACCAGGGTATTGGTGGCGAAGCCGGTATCGCGCGTCTTGTCCAGGCGCAAGCGCGAGGATTTCAGGTACCAGTCCGGATCGGGGCTTTCGCAGGTGCTGTAGGTTCCTTCCGACACCAGCGCCTCGTCTTCCGACTGGAAATCGATACGCTCGGCGCTGCCTTGAGCATTGTTGCGTTGCAGATGGTAGGTCGGCTGGGTAATGAAGCCCTCGCCCGAATCGATGCGCAGTCGCACCGATTCACCAGTGTAGTTGTCGCCCATGCGCCGCATGCGGATATGGCCGCTGGCATCCACCTCATCCTTGAGGATGTTGTAGGTGGCGCGGTCGCCTTCGATGACGGTGGTGCCCTGGATGATTTCGACATTGGTGTCGAAATTGATCTCGCGATCAGGACGCCCGGTCATGCGTTCGGCGCTGATGCTGACCGGCTCGTCCTTGTCAGTGGCTTGCGCCGCCGCGACGCCGGGCAAAGCGGCGGCCGCCACGGTCGTTGTCACCATGCAAAGAAGCACCGGCGAATTGGAAAATGCGGGAAACCGGATCATGAAAAAAACAAAACCATGCTAGAGCCTGTTGACCATTGTTAGCGTTATCGGCATGCGCCATGCATGCAATAGCAGGCGATTTTTTGAATCGAATCCCTTATTATATGGGAATCCGCACCTTCAACAGCATTCCTGCACGTTCCATGCCCACATCAAATCCCTCCGACTTGCGCTTAATACAACTAAAACACTGGCTAGGCACGCTTGCCGAACCGGTATTGAATCCGGATTCGCTGCGTCCGGCCTCGGCAGATGCCAGTTTCCGCCGCTATTTCCGTGTCGATGGCGTTGGCAATGCCACCTATATCGTGATGGATGCGCCACCGCCGCAGGAAGATGTGCGCCCTTTCATCCATGTGGCCGATTTGTTCGGCAAGACCGGCGTGTCGGTGCCGCAGATCCTGGCACAGGATGTCGAGCAAGGTTTCCTGCTGCTGTCCGATCTCGGCAATACCACTTACCTGCACCAGCTCAACGCCGATACCGCCCACCAGCTCTACCTGGACGCCATCGACTCGCTGGTGCTGCTGCAGGTGCACAGCCAGCCTGGCGTCCTGCCGGAATACGACCGTGCCATGCTGATGCGCGAACTCCAGCTCTTTCCCGAATGGTATATCGGCAAGCACCTGGGCGTCACTCTCACCGCCGAACAGCAAGCCAGCCTGGACAAGGTATTCGATGTGCTGCTGGCCAATAACCTGGCGCAGCCGCAAGTGTATGTGCATCGCGATTACCACTCGCGCAACCTGATGGTCTTATCCAAAGGCAATCCGGGCATCCTTGATTTCCAGGATGCCGTGTATGGCCCGATCACTTATGACCTGGTGTCGCTGCTGCGCGATGCCTACATCCAGTGGGACGAGGAAATGGTGCTCGACTGGGCAATCCGCTATTGGGAGCGTGCGCGCCGCGCTGGCCTGCCGGTCAGCCCCGACATCGACGCCTTTTACCGCGACTTCGAATTCATGGGCGTGCAGCGCCACCTGAAGGTGCTGGGCATCTTCGCGCGCCTGTACCACCGCGACGGCAAGGACGGCTACCTGAAAGACCTGCCGCTGGTGATGGAATACACGCGCAAGGCCGCCGCCCGCTACCGCGAACTGATACCGCTGATCCGCCTGCTCGACGTGCTGGAAGAACGCGGCCCGCGAGTGGGATACACCTTCTAATGAAAGCCTTGATCTTTGCCGCCGGACGCGGCGAACGGATGCGTCCGCTGACCGATGCCTGTCCCAAACCGCTCTTGAAAGTGCGCGGCCGGCCGCTGATCGTCTGGCACATCCTCAACCTCGTGCGCGCCGGGATCACCGACATCGTCATCAACCATGCCCACCTCGGCCACATGATCGAGGAAGCGCTGGGTAACGGTGCGCAATTCGGCGCGAAAATCGCCTGGTCGGCCGAGGGCACGGCGCTGGAAACCGCCGGCGGCATCGCCCGTGCGCGCCACCTGCTGGGCGACGAGCCCTTCGTTGCGGTCGCCGCCGACATCTATTGCCCGCACTTCGATTTCAAGCAGGTGGTGGATGTGCTGGAAGCCAATGACCCCTGGGGCAACCCATACCCGGCCGACCGGCGCGACATGGCTTGGCTGTATCTGGTGAAAAATCCGCCGCATCACCCGCATGGCGACTTCGCCCTGAATAATTTTTCCATCGCCAACGAAGGCGAGCCCCGCTTCACCTTTTCCGGCATCGGCGTGTATCGGCCGGAAATGTTCGATGCGGTTGCGCCCGGCGAGAAGGCGGCGCTGGCGCCGATCCTGCGCGAGTATGCGACGCGTGGCCGGGTCGGCGGCGAAGTCTATCGCGGCGACTGGACCGATGTCGGCACCCCCGAACGGCTCGAACAATTGAACGCCCCCCTGACTCCTGCGAGGTCGAAATGAAATCCTTTGCCGCCCGCCGCGCCGCGCTGATCGCGCACATGCAATCCCGCGGAGGCGGCGTCGCCGTCATCCCGACCGCGCCGGAAGTGCCGCGCAATGCCGATGCCGATTTCCCCTACCGCCACGACAGCTATTTTTACTACCTGTCCGGCTTTGCCGAGCCGGAAGCGGTGGTCGTGCTGGTGGTCGGTAAGACCACCCAATCGATCCTGTTTTGCCGCGAGAAAAACCTCGAACGTGAAATCTGGGACGGTTACCGCTATGGCCCGGAAGCCGCGCGCACCAGCTTCGGCTTCGACGCCGCCTACCCGATCGCGGCGCTGGATACGGAAATGCCGAAGCTGCTGGCCAATGCGCCGTCGATCTTCTACGCGCTGGGCAGCGACAGCAAGCTCGATGCACGGGTGCAGGGCTGGCTGCATGTGGTACGCCAGCAGGCGCGCGCCGGCGTGGCCGCGCCCTCGGCGGCGCACGACATCCATGGCTTGCTCAACGAAATGCGCCTGCTCAAGGATGGCGACGAGATCGCCACCATGCGCCGCGCCGCCGTCATTTCGGCGCAGGCGCACGAGCGCGCCATGCGCGCCTCGCGTCCCGGCATGCATGAATACCAGATCGAGGCGGAACTGCTGCACGAATTCCGCCGCCACGGCTCGCAATTTCCCGCCTATACCTCGATCGTCGCCGCCGGCGCCAATGCCTGCGTGCTGCACTATCGCGCCGGCGATGCCAGGATGAAGGATGGCGACCTGGTGCTGATCGACGCCGGCTGCGAGCTCGACAGCTACGCTGCCGACATCACCCGCACCTACCCGGCCAACGGCAAATTCTCCGGGCCGCAGAAGGAATTGTATGAAATCGTGCTGGCGGCGCAATACGCCGCCATCGCCGAAACGAAGCCGGGCAAGCGATTCCCTGACGCCCACGACGCCGCCGTGAAGGTGCTGGCGCAGGGCATGCTCGATACCGGCCTGCTCGACGCCAACAAGGTCGGCACCCTCGACGACGTCATCGCCAAGGGCGACTACAAGCAGTTCTACATGCACCGCACCGGCCACTGGCTGGGCATGGACGTGCACGACGTCGGCGATTACCGCGAACCCGGCGAGGCTGCCGTCGAAGGCGAAAAGCCCTGGCGCATCCTGCGCCCCGGCATGGTCACCACCGTCGAGCCCGGCATCTATGTGCGGCCGGCGCAAGGCGTGCCGGAACAATACTGGCACATCGGCATCCGCATCGAAGACGATGCGCTGGTGACCGAAGATGGCTGCGAAATCCTGACGCAAGCCGCGCCCAAGACGGTGGCCGAAATCGAAGCGGTCATGCGCCAGGGGTAAAAGGATGGCGCCCGACCGTAGCAACAGCGGCAGCAACTCCGGCAGCAACCCCGGCAAGGACTTCGACATCGCCATCCTCGGCGCCGGCCCGGTGGGCCTGGCGCTGGCCAGCCTGCTGGTCAGGCGCGGCGCGGCGCCCGCGCGCATTGCGCTGATCGACGCCAAGACGCTTGACCAGGTGGCGCAGGACCCGCGCTCGATTGCGCTGTCGCACGGCAGCCGGCAGATACTGGAAGGCATCGGCGCCTGGCCCAGGGTAGCCGACCCGATCCACCAGATCCACGTCTCGCGCCGCGGCCATTTCGGCCGCACCCTGATCGACCGCAGCGAATTCGGCGTGCCGGCGCTGGGCTATGTCACCCGCTACGGCCAACTGGTGACGGCGCTGTCGGATGCCGCCTATACGGCCGGCGCGCAGGTGATCCGCCCGGCCCATGCCGATGCCGTCAACGAGACGGCCGATGGCGTCGATCTGCAACTGGAAAACGGCACGGCACTTTCCACCCGCATCCTGGTGCAGGCCGAAGGCGGCGTATTCGGCGCGCAAACGACAAAGTCGCTGCGCCGCGACTATGGCCAGATCGCCATCATCGCCCATGTCAAAACCAGCGCGCCGCTGCCGCAGCGCGCCTTCGAGCGCTTCACCGACGAGGGGCCGCTGGCCTTGCTGCCGCAGGATGACGGTTATGCGCTGGTGTGGTGCGCCCATCCGGCCAGCACGGAACACCTGATCGGCTTGCCGGATACGGCCTTCCTGGCGGCGCTGGGCGAGGCCTTCGGCAATCGCCTGGGACGCTTCACCCAGGTTTCGCAGCGCAATACTTTCCCGCTCGGCCTGAACGCTGGCCCGGCGACATCGGCGCGCACGGTCGCCATCGGCAATGCTGCGCAAACCCTGCACCCCGTGGCGGGGCAAGGCCTGAACCTAGGCTTGCGCGACGCCACTGTGCTGGCGCGGCTGCTGGCGCAGGATGCCTCGCCGGCCATGCTGGAACGGTTCGCCACAGAGCAGAAAGCCGATCGCGATGTGACGATCCGCCTCACCGACGTCATGGCGCGCATTTTCGTCGACACCCCGCAAAGGCCGGCCGTGCAAGGATTGCTCGGCCTGTCGCTGGGCTTGTTTGACGTATTCAAGCCTGCCAAAAAAATTCTCGCGGAACAGATGATGTTCGGCTGGCGTTAGATGAAAAAAAACCACGTGCCTGGCACGTGGTTTTTTCTCTTGCGCCAACGCGCTCAGCTTGCCTTCAAAGCCACCAGCACGTCGTCCAGCATCTTCTTGGCGTCGCCGAACAGCATGCGGTTATTTTCCTTGTAGAACAGCGGATTGTCGACACCCGCATAGCCGGAAGCCATGCTGCGCTTCATGACGATGGAGGTCCTGGCTTTCCAGACTTCCAGCACCGGCATGCCGGCGATCGGACTGGCCGGATCTTCCGCCGCCGACGGATTAACGATGTCGTTGGCGCCGATCACCATCGCCACATCGGTCTCCGGGAAGTCTGCGTTGACTTCATCCATCTCCATGACGATATCGTAAGGCACCCGCGCTTCGGCCAGCAGCACGTTCATATGACCTGGCATGCGGCCTGCCACAGGATGGATGCCGAAGCGTACATTGATCCCCCTTTCGCGCAAGTCCTGGACGATTTCGTTGACGATGTGCTGCGCCTGCGCCACCGCCATGCCGTAGCCGGGCACGATGATGACGTTCCTGGCATCACGCAGCAGCTCGGCGGTTTCGATGGCGCTGACTGCCACCACTTCGCCTTGCGGCTCTGCTTCGCCCTTGGCTGCCGCCGGCTTGCCGGCGCCGCCGCCGAAGCCGCCGGCAATCACGCTGAGGAAGTTGCGGTTCATGGCGCGGCACATGATGTAGGACAGGATCGCACCAGAGGAGCCCACCAGGGCGCCGGTCACGATCAGCAAGTCGTTCGACAGCATGAAGCCGGTCGCCGCCGCCGCCCAGCCGGAATAGCTGTTCAGCATCGACACCACTACCGGCATGTCGGCGCCGCCGATCGCCATCACCATGTGAATGCCGAACAGGAAAGCGATGACCGTCATGACCGCCAGCGGCAGCATGCCCGCCTCGATCGACTCGGCCCGCACGAACTGGATGCCGAAGTAAACCACCACCAGCAATCCTGCCAGGTTCAGCAAGTGACGGCCGGGCAGCAGCAAGGGCTTGCCGCCGATCCGGGCCGACAGCTTGCCGAAGGCGATGAGCGAACCGGAGAAGGTCACCACGCCGATCAGGATGCCGACATAAATCTCGATGTCATGGATGGTCTTTTCAGCACCTGCATAATGCGCCGATGCTGCCGGGTCGATGTAGCTGGCGTAGCCGACCAGCGCGGCAGCCAGGCCGACCAGGCTGTGCATCAACGCCACCAGTTCCGGCATTTGCGTCATTTTCACGACGCGTGCCGCATACAGGCCGATGGCGCCGCCGACCACCATGGCGCCGACGACCCATGGAATGCCGGCTGCCGCAACGCGCGGGCCAAGTATGGTTGCCAGCACGGCAATCGTCATGCCGATGATGCCGTACAGGTTGCCGCGACGGGAGGTTTCCGGGTGAGACAAGCCACCCAGGCTCAGGATGAAAAGAATCGCTGCGCCCAGATAGGCGACGATAGTGAGGCTTTCAGACATTTTGAGTTTCGCCTTTCTTTATACTTATTTGCGGAACATCGCCAGCATGCGGCGGGTCACGGCGAAACCGCCGAACATGTTGATTGCGGTGAGCACGATGCCGATCACGGCCAGCCAGCGGATCCAGTCGTCAGGGCGGCCGGTGCCGCCTTCCAGCGGTGGCGCAACCTGCACCAGCGCGCCAATGGCGATGATGCTGGAAATCGCGTTGGTCACACTCATCAGCGGCGTATGCAAGGCTGGCGTGACGTTCCACACCACCATGTAACCGATGAAGCAAGCCAGCACGAACACCGTGAAATGGCCGATGAAGGCCGCCGGGGCAAATGCGCCGATCAGCCAGAACAACGCAGCCGCAATCCCGAACGTGATGGCGATGCTGGTACCGGAGGCCGGGGCGCCGTGGCCGTGACCATGCGCCTTCGGCGCAGGCACGGCAGCCGGTTTGGCGGCGCTGGCTGCCGGCGCTGCCGACAGCTTGGGCGGTGGCGGCGGCCAGGTGACTTCGCCATTCTTGATGACGGTCAGCCCACGAATGGCATCGTCTTCCATGTTGACGTCAATCTTGCCATCCTTGGTCTTGCACAGCTCTTCCGTCAGGCGCAACAAATTGCTGGCGTACAGCGTGCTCGATTGCTTGGCCAGGCGGCTCGGCAAATCGGTGTAGCCGATGATGGTCACGCCATGCTTGACCACGGCCTTGCCCGGCTCGGTCAATTCGCAATTGCCGCCCTGCTCGCCTGCCATGTCGACGATCACGCTGCCCGGCTTCATCGATTGCACCATCTCGGCGGTGATGAGTTTCGGCGCCGGCTTGCCAGGAATCAGTGCGGTGGTGATGACGATATCCGCTTCCCTGGCCTGCTTGGCGTACATCTCGCGCTGGGCTTGCTGGAAACCTTCTGACATCACTTTGGCATAGCCGCCGCCGCCGGAAGCTTCTTCTTCGTAATCGACTTTCACGAACTCGCCGCCCAGCGACTTGACCTGGTCCGCCACTTCCGGTCGGGTGTCATTGGCGCGCACGATTGCGCCCAGGTTGGCGGCGGTGCCGATGGCAGCCAGGCCGGCCACGCCGGCACCGGCGATGAAGACCTTGGCCGGCGGGATCTTGCCGGCAGCAGTGATCTGGCCATTGAAGAAACGGCCGAAGGCATTGGCGGCCTCGATGACGGCGCGGTAGCCGCTGATGCCGGCCATGGAAGTCAGCGCGTCCATCTTCTGAGCGCGGGAAAGCTGGCGCGGCAGCGAGTCGATGGCCAGCACGGTGACATTCCTGGCGGCGAGCTGCTGCATCAGTTCCGGGTTTTGCGCCGGCCAGATGAAGCTGACCAGCGTCGTGCCGGAGCGCACGAGGGCAAGCTCATTGGCGTCCGGCGCACGCACCTTGAAGACGATATCGGCGGCAGCCCACAATGCAGCGGCACCTTCGACTACCTGCGCGTCAGCGGCACGATAGGTGTCATCGCTGAAATTCGCCGCGTCCCCCGCACCGGATTCTACGGCGACGGCAAAGCCCAGCTTGATGAGCTTTTCCACCACCTCAGGCACGGTTGCCACACGTTTTTCACCGGGATAAGTTTCCCGGGGAATCCCAATCACTAAAGCCATAAGTCTTACCTCCCTGTTTCATTGTAATTTTTGCGTGCCCGGAAATTGCTTGAGGGCTTGCCTTGCCTCTAATGGCACCGATCCCGCTAAGCCCTCCCAGGCGCAGCGGGATCGTTTTTCAAAACCTGATCTGCGGCGATCGAAGCACGCCGCAAATTTTATTTCTTCAGACCGGTCATCCGGTTATTGTCGTCCACGAAAACAATTTTCGGCTGATAGGTTTTTATCTCTTCGTCGCTCATTGGGGCGTAAGTACAAATGATCAGTAAGTCGCCCAGATGCGCCAGGCGCGCCGCGGCGCCGTTGAGGGAAATTTCGCCGCTGCCGCGCTTGCCCTTGATCGCATAGGTAGAAAAGCGCTCGCCGTTATTGACGTTGTACAGATCGATTTTTTCGAACGGCAGGATATTCGCCGCCTCCAGCAATTCTTCGTCGATGCCGCAAGAACCTTCGTAATTCAGGTCGCACTGGGTGACGGATGCGCGGTGGATCTTTGCGCGTAACATAATACGTTGCATTTACTTCTCCTGACTGCATTACTGCATGTTGCTACCATCGCGCCTGTATCAGTGGACAGCAATGGAAAAAATAATACGAGCGCATTCGGCACCCGTCGCGAGCTCGGCGGCAATGCCGATTTTCATGGATTTCCGAAAAATCGAAAAAACCCGTGAAATATTACACGCAATTCCGCGCTGTCGTAGCACCTGCGGCAATATCGTCAAAACGCCGGAATTCTGGCGATATATTTCCCAAAAGAAATATACACAAACTTTGTTCGACATCATGAAATAATGCCTTGCTTTTCGACCATTTTCCAGACAATTCCTCAAGTCAACTTGCTAAAAATCAATACATCGATTGTATTATCGCCTTGGCCCCCCTCCCCATTCCCCTTGCGACCACCACATCGCCGCCCTGGTAGCCGCGATAAATCCTTACCGTCACGGTAAAATGACGGTCTTTCAAAAAATGCTGCGGCCATCTTGCCTGCCTCATGGGCTGCGATGTGCTGCGCGGCCATCCCCGACATGACTTCAGCAACCTGGAAACCCGCCGTCACAGTCGCCGCCATCATCGAGCGCGGCGGCCGCTTTTTGCTGGTGGAAGAAGAAACCAGCGACGGCATCCGCTTCAACCAGCCTGCCGGCCACCTTGATCCGGGCGAAACGCTGATCCAGGCGGTTGCCCGCGAAACCCTGGAAGAGGCCGCGCACGACTTCGAAGCCACCGCCCTGGTCGGCGTCTACATGTCGCGCTACCTGTCTTCACGCACCGGGCAGGAAGTGACCTACCTGCGCTTTGCCTTCTCCGGCGAACTGGGCGCCGGCTACGATCAGCCGCTGGACGAAGGCATCCTGCGCACGGTATGGATGGATTACGACGAATTGCTGGCTAGCCGGGACAAACACCGTAGTCCGCTGGTGCTGCAGTGCGTGGACGATTACCGGCAGGGCAAGCGCGCGCCGCTGTCGCTGCTGTACACCCATCCGGATGCCATCGGAGCATTCAATGGCTAAACGGGTGGTGATCGGCATGTCCGGCGGCGTCGATTCTTCGGTATCGGCCTGGTTGCTCAAGCAACAAGGCTATGAAGTGATCGGCCTGTTCATGAAAAACTGGGAAGACGATGACGATTCCGAATATTGCTCGTCGCGCCAGGACTGGATCGATGCCGCTAGCGTCGCCGACGTGGTCGGCGTCGATATCGAGGCGGTCAATTTTGCCGCCGAATACAAGGAGCGTGTATTCGCCGAATTCCTGCGCGAATACCAGGCCGGCCGCACGCCCAATCCGGATGTGCTGTGCAATGCCGAGATCAAGTTCAAGGCCTTCCTTGATCATGCCATGAAGCTGGGCGCCGACCTGATCGCCACCGGCCACTATGCGCGGGTGCGCGAAGCCGGCAGCGGGGCCAATGCCGGCCGCTTCGAACTGCTCAAGGCAGTCGACGCCAGCAAGGACCAGAGCTACTTTCTGCACCGGCTGAACCAGGCGCAGTTGTCGAAAACCCTGTTTCCGCTGGGGGAAATCCACAAGACCGAAGTGCGTCGGATCGCCGAAGAAATCGGCTTGCCGAATGCCGCCAAAAAGGATTCGACCGGCATCTGCTTCATCGGCGAGCGCCCTTTCCGCGAATTCCTCAATCGTTACCTGTCCTACAAGCCGGGACCGATGAAAACGCCCGAAGGCGAAACCGTCGGCGAACACGTCGGCCTGTCCTTTTACACCCTCGGGCAAAGAAAGGGCATCGGCATCGGCGGCATGAAAAGCCACCAGAACGCCGATGGCGGCAGCGATCCCTGGTACGTCGCGCGCAAGGATATCGAGACCAACACGCTCTACGTGGTTCAGGGGCACGATCATCCGTGGCTGCTGTCGACCAGCCTGGTGGCCGCGCAGGCGAGCTGGATCGCCGGCACGCCGCCCGTGGAGCTTGCGCTGTCGGCCAAGACCCGCTACCGGCAAGCCGATGTGCCCGGCAGTTTCCAGGCAATGGGCGCGGATGAATTCGCGCTGTCCTTCACCACGCCGCAATGGGCGGTGACGCCGGGGCAATCGGCGGTGCTGTACCAGGGCGAGGTTTGCCTGGGCGGCGGCATCATCAATCGATAAAGCCTGACAAGCCGAATGCGCGCATGGCAGGCCGCAACATAAAAGGTGCATCTTAAAAGCATGTTTGATAGAATGCTTGCCTGAACTCATTGACTGCCATGCGCCTTACCCGATTTTCCGATATCGGACTTCGTGTCCTCATCTACCTTGCCCGCAGCGGCGAACGTCCCGCGCCGGTGACCGTTGCCGAAATTGCCAGCCAGTTCGACATCCCCGTCAACCATCTGGTGAAGGTGGTCGGCCAGCTGGCGCGCTGCGGCTGGATACAGGCCACGCGCGGACGCAATGGCGGACTGCGCCTGCATGTCGCACCGGCGTCGCTGAAGATCGGCGCCGTCCTGCGCCAACTGGAAGGCGAAGCGGAACTGGCTGATTGCAGCGGCCAGGCGTGCCGCCTCAGCCCCGACTGCATATTGCGCGGCGCCCTCGCCGATGGCTTGCGGGCGTTTTACGCCGCCATGGACCGCTACACCCTGGCCGACATTACCGCAGGATCAACCGGAGAGAAAATCGTGCGCATGCAGCGCGACTTCATGAAACAGCTGGCGTAAGCTTCGAGCCCGCCTGGAGATTGCCTGACCGCTCACTCGATGAGCTTGTTTTTTGTGTTTTAAGTTGCATTTTATATGCATAATTTTGGAGGAAATATGGTTTCACCTGCTTCACGTCCCTACATCGATGCCAGCGTGCCCGTATTGCGCGAGCACGGCCTTGCCATCACCAGCACGTTTTACCGCAACATGTTTGCCGAACACCCCGAACTGACCAAGCTGTTCAACATGGGCAACCAGGCCAACGGCGCCCAGCAACAGTCGCTGGCGGCCGCCGTGTTTGCCTATGCGGCCAATATCGACAATGCGCAAGCCCTGGCGCCAGTGGTCAGGCGCATCGTCCACAAGCACGCTTCGGTGGGCATCCGCGCCGAACACTACCCCATCGTTGGCCGCCACCTGCTGGGCGCCATCCAGGAAACCCTGGGCGAAGCCGCCACCGCGCCGCTGCTGGCGGCCTGGGATGAAGCGTATGGCGAACTTGCCGACGCCCTGATTGCGGCCGAACGCGAACTGTATGCCGAGGCCGGCGTCGCGGCGGGCGAATTGCGCGCCGTCCGTGTTACGGAAGTGGTCCGGCAAAGCGAGGATGTGCTGTCATTCACCTTGCAAGCCGTCGATGGCAAGGCGCTGCCGGGATTCAAGCCGGGCCAGTATGTCAGCGTGGCGGTCAGCTTCGCCGATGGCAGCCGGCAGTTGCGGCAATACAGCCTGTCGGACACGCCGCTGGCGGCGCATTTGCGCATTTCGGTCAAGCGCGAAGCGGGAAATCCGCAAGCGCCCGCCGGCCAGGTATCGAACTGGTTGCATGAAAACGTCAAGGCTGGCGACATCCTGCAGATCACCCATCCCTTCGGCGACTTCACCCCCGACGTGGAATCCAGCGAGCCGGTCGTGCTGCTGTCGGCCGGGGTCGGCATCACGCCGATGGTGGCGGCACTGAACCACATCGCCCGGGTCAATCCGGCGCGCCATGTGATTTTTGCGCATGCCGCGCGCGACGCGGAGCATCACGCCCACCAGGCCGATGTCGCCGCCGCCAAGGCGGCCATGCCCAACCTCCGGGTGCTCACCTTCCATGAAACCGCGTCCGCAACAACCGCGCGCGATCTCCATGCCGGCCGCATGGATGCGGTCCGGCTGCCATCCTGGCCGCGCACGGAAACCAATGTCTACCTGTGCGGGCCGCTGGCTTTCATGCGCGAGCAATGGCAGGCGCTGATCGCTGCAGGGACACCGGCTGCGCGACTGCATCGGGAAGTATTCGGTCCGGAAATGCTGGATTACCTCGGCTAAGCCAGCCTGCTGCCAAATTTTCCTGGCGGCAGCGGCCGTGGACAGTTGCAGTAGGATCGCCACGTAGTTTCCTGTCATTTGTTGTATGCGCCGCGCAATGTGCGCGCAGCATACGTCCATTTAGCGGAGTGAACTGGTATCAAGTGCTTCGTCGCGTAGTCGCTGCGGCAGCCAGCGCCATGCCGACGAGGATGAGGCACAAGCCCGCGGCAAAAAGCGGAGACAACCGGTTACCCAGGAGCAGTATCGAAGCCAGGATGCCGACCAGTGGCACGCCCAGCGTGAAGGTGGACATAGCAAAGCTGCTGATGCGGCGGCCGTGCTCGGCAGAAATCACGAAGCAGGCCGAAGTCGCCACTGGACCGATAAAGAACAGCAGTTCCAGGAGCCGCAGATCAAACGGGATCGCGGCTGGAGAACCCTCCAGTGCCAATGCAAAACCAGCGAGCGGCACAGTGGCAATCAGCATCTGCCAGGGCGCAAGCGACAACGGTGATGCTGTCCACCGATGGCGCTTGATATGCAGGATCACTACCGACCAACTGATGGCGCCGATCACCAGGAAGACCGCCCCCATGGCTGCACCCGGTGCAGCCCAGTCCATCTCCCAAGGCGAGCAAATCAGGCCAATACCCGTCAAGCCCACAGCCAGAGCAAGGAGCTGCCATCGAGTAGGAGCATTGCGAAACAGTAACCACCCAGCAATCACACCCCACAACGGCGTAGTGTATGCCAGAAGCACCGCGCGGCTCGTGTCCACGTGCGTCATGGCGATCATGCCCAGGCCCGTGAACACCATCATCTGCAGCAGTCCCATGCTGGCGACGATGGGCCAGTCTGCCCGAGGCGGGAATGCCAGTGAGCCGCGGACCGCGAGAAAGGCGAACAAGCACAATGCGGCGCTGCCAAATCGGATGGCAGCCAGCCACAGGGGCGGCACGGAATCCAGCGCAAGTTTGGTTGCGGGCCAGCTAAGTCCCCAAAGCAACACCATAACCCCGAGCCAAGCCAAAGTGCCGCTCCCGGCGAGCGGCGATGAGTCAGCCCGAGACGGGCTAAATGACGTTTTTGATATGTTCATGAGACGGACGCGAAATTGTCTATTTGCAGAACATATTACGCATATTCAGCAGAAATTAATTACCTATATAACCTTCAACAAGTCATAATTGGGTTAAATTTACCTAGTTTTTTCCATAATAAGGAGAAAGTATTCTTGAGCCATGTGATCTTGGATGAAGCCAGCCTCCGCATCCTGGATGAGCTGCAGCAGAATGCGGAATTGAGCAACGCCGAGTTGGCGGAACGGATAGGCCTGTCAGCGTCGCCTTGCTGGCGTCGCGTGGTGGATTTGAAGCAAAGTGGCGTTCTCCGGGGCTCGGTTTCCCTGGTCGATCCGCTGAAGCTTGGGCTTGCGGTCAACGTCTTCGTCCATGTCACGCTCAAGCAGCAAGACAAGGACTCCCTTGAAGTTTTCACGCGCGCCATCGCCATGCGGCCGGAAGTCATGGAGTGCTATCTCATGAGCGGAGAGGCAGACTTCATGCTGCGCGTGGTGATCGAAGACCTGATCAAATATCAGACCCTGCTGCTGGAGTGCTTGACGCAGATACCAGGAGTCGCAAGCATCAGAAGTAGTTTTGCCCTCAGTCAGGTCAAATACACCACGGCGCTACCTACCGGACATTTGCGCAAAGGGTGATGCGGCCATCTCAAGGCTGTTGACGCTCAAGCAATGGGTGAAGCGCGGTATGGTGCTGTTCCGCTTGCTACAGACGTCCCCTAAAATAAAAGAGGCCACCTCTTGGTAGCCTCTTTTAGGAAATTTAATTTTCCTGGGAAAAATCTAGCTTTCTATCGAATCCAATCCTACAGCCATATCGGCAAAAAGCAGGGCAGATCCATACGCCATCGCATTGAATGAAGTACTTGCATAATTCCACCAACTACCCCATAATCTAAATACGAATTGTTCTCATTCATAGTTAGATTGCAAATGAACAGCGCCTCAAACTCCGGCAAACAGCCACCGTCACCGCCTTCGGCAATTGTCCCAGTAGGGTCGGGTGCGGTCGTCCGGCTCATGTCGCAGGATTTGTTCGAGCTGGCGCGCGAAGTCGAAATCGACCACGGCGGCCGGATCTACAAGCTGCGGGTAACGCAGCAAAACAAGCTGATTCTGACTGCGTGAGTACGCATTTCCCTATTTGACTTATCGGGTAACGTAATGATTGTTTGTGTTTGCAATAATGTCTCCGATCGAAAAATCCGCCAGGCGGCTGACGAAGGCATGACCACGTTGGCGGATTTGCGCAAGCACCTGGACGTTGGCACCTGCTGCGGCAAATGCCATTCGTGCGCCAAGCAAGTGCTGCGCGAATGCCGGGAAACCAAGCCGTCGATGCTGTTCCCCATGCAGGCCATGGCGGCCTAATCAGGCGGATGGCGCTTTCCGGTATCATGACATCCCTTGCATCATCAGAAAGCCTTGCCGATGAGCGCCCGTCCATCCATCCATTTTCCATGCTTGCCAGCCAGCCTCCCGACGCCCCGACGCCCGCCAACGGACCCAGCCGACAAGGACATCTCCTGAAGCAAGCGGGCCCGCTCGGACTGGTGATTCTGCTGCACATCGGTTTTTTCTATGTCATGCAAAGCGGCTTGATGCAACAGCCGGCACCACCGGAACCCAAGGAAATCGTCGCCATATTGATCGCCGCGCAGCCGGCGCCGGCGCCCAAACCCGCAGCGCCGCAGCCGCCCCTGCCGCAGCCCGTCCCGAAGCCGGCGAAACCGGTGAAACCGGTCGTCACCCCCAAACCGCCGCAGCAACCCGCGCCCAAAGCGATCACCACGCAAGCCGAGCCGGCGCCGGCGCCGGCCCCCGCCGAACCGGCAGCCGCGACCGCACCGGCCAACAGCGCACCGGCAACAGCCACCCCCGGCCCGGTCGTACCCGCGGCACCAGTTCAGCCCCGCACCGTCACCAGCGGCGTCGAATACCTGCAGCCGCCGCGCCCGGAATACCCGGCGCTGTCGCGCCGCATGGGCGAGGAAGGCACGGTGATGCTGCGCATCCTGATCACAGAACGCGGCCGCGCCGAACGCGCCGACATCCACAAGTCCTCGGGCGTGCCGCGCCTGGACGAAGCTGCGCGCCAGGCGGCCTTGCGCGCCGTCTTCAAACCCTATACGGAAAATGGCAGGCCAGTCCCGGTCTATGCGATTTTGCCGATCAGCTTTCAACTGGATAACTGAGGAAACAACATCATGCAAGCAAGTCCGTACGGATTGGATAACCTGTGGCAGCAAGGCGATCTTGTCACCAAGAGCGTCGCTGTCCTGCTGATCGCCATGTCGATCGCCTCCTGGTACGTGATCGTCACCAAGGCGCTGCAACTGTTGCAGTACCGGCGCGCGGCCAAGGCCGCTGGCCACCAGTTCTGGGATGCCACCACCTTGCAAGAAGGCTTGGCTACGCTCGGCAGCAACAATCCATTTGCCGTGCTGGCGAGCGCCGGCGTCGGCGCCATGCAGCACCACAGCGCGCACCAGGGGCATTTGCACGACGAATTGTCGGTGAGCGACTGGATCACCCTGTCGCTGCGCCAGGCCATCGATGAAGTAACTTCCAAGCTGCAGACCGGCATGGCGGTGCTCGCGTCAGTCGCCTCGAGTGCGCCTTTCGTCGGCCTGTTCGGCACCGTCTGGGGCATTTACCACGCCCTGGTATCGATCGGCTCCTCCGGCCAGGCCAGCATCGACCAGGTGGCCGGCCCGGTCGGCGAAGCGTTGATCATGACCGCGCTTGGCCTGGCAGTGGCGATTCCGGCATCCTTCGGCTATAACGCCCTGGTCCGCGGCAACAAGAATGTCACCGCGCGCCTGCACAAGTTCGGCTTTGACCTGCATGCCCTGTTCGTCACCGGCGCCCGCAGCGGCACAGGCAAGGATGGCGCAGGCAGCGGCAAGCTAGCAGTCGTGGGAGCCTCCTGATGTCGATGGGTTCTTTTTCCGACAGCAATGACGATGATTTCAACCCCGAGATCAACACGACGCCGCTGGTCGACGTGATGTTGGTGTTGCTGATCATCTTCATCATCACCATCCCCGTCATCAACCATACTGTCAAGGTCGATCTGCCACAGGCGGTCAATCAACCGAATGAAACCAAGCCGGACAACATCAACCTGGCGATCGATGCGCAAGGCAAGGTGTTCTGGAATGCGGACCAGATTGACATGGAGCAGCTGAAGCTGCGCATCGCCGAAGCGGCAAAACATGCGCCGCAACCGGAACTGCACTTGCGTGCCGAACGCACCACCCAATATGAAACGGTGGCACAAGTCATGGCGGCGGCCCAGTCCGGCGGTTTGACCAAGATCGGTTTCATCACCGATCCGAACGCGAAATAATACTCATTTACGGCAGGAGGGCGCCGCAATCGCCCTCTCAAATGCCGCAACAAGTCGCTGCCGGTTTGCGTTATCATCCTGTTATTCTCAAACCGATTTCTCACCCGTGCCGAGGCGACCATGAAAGGCAATGCCAACATCATCAAGCTGCTGAATGCGCAGCTGACCAATGAATTGACTGCGATCAACCAGTATTTCCTGCATGCCCGCATGTACAAGCACTGGGGCCTGCAAAAGCTCGGCAAGAAGGAATACGACGAATCGATCGGCGAGATGAAGCATGCCGACAATCTGATCAATCGCATCCTGATGCTGGAAGGCTTGCCAAACCTGCAGGCGCTGAACAAGTTGATGGTCGGCGAATCGACACCGGAAATGCTCGATTGCGACCTGAAGCTGGAACAGGCGGCGCACGCCACGGTCAAGGATGGCATCAAGGCTTGCGAAGCCGCCGGCGATTACGTCTCGCGCCAGATTTTCCAGGCGATCCTGGACGATACCGAAGAACACATCGAGTGGCTGGAAACGCAGATCGAGTTGATCAACAAAATCGGCTTGCAAAACTACCTGCAGTCGCAAATGGAAGACTGAGTTACTGCGGCACCGTATCCTTGAATGACGGCCGTTCCGACAGCTTGTCGAAATGGCGGGCAAGATTGGGATAATCCTCGCCCCATTTGATTTCGGGGAAACGGAAATTCAGCCAGCCGAGCGTGCAGCCGACCGCCACATCGGCCAGCGTATGATAGTTGCCGGCACAAAAAGGCTTATCGCCCAGGCCGACCGACATCGCATTCAGCCCGGCATTCACCTTGCCCAGTTGCCGCGCGATCCAGGATGCGCTTTGCTGCGCTTCGGGACGCTGGGTGCGTTCCAGGCGCGCCAGCACCCCGGCATCGAGCACGCCATCGGCCAGCGCTTCCCAGCATTTGACTTCGGCACGTTCGCGTCCCTGCCCGGGGATGAGCTTGCCCACCGGCGTCAAGGTATCCAGGTATTCGACGATTACGCGCGAATCGAACATGGCGCCGCCGTCTTCCATCACCAGGCAGGGAACCTTGCCGAGCGGGTTGGCCTCATGGATGGTGGTGTCCTCGCTCCAGACGTTTTCAAGGATGAACTGGTAGTCAAGCTTTTTTTCCGCCATGACCACGCGCACTTTGCGCACATACGGGCTGGCGAGGGAACCGATCAATTTCATGGCGATTGCAGGGGGGAAATTCGGGTGCCGATTATACCACCGGCTGCCACTGGCACCCTATCAGCAGGGCGCGGGCCGGTACCCGCCAGCGCCCATGGCACGGCGGATTGGCGTTGCCCGCGAATGGTAAAATGGCGGATTATTCTTCTTCATTTCACCAATCCTGCCATGTCACTCTCCGCGCTTTCCGCCCTCTCCCCGCTCGATGGCCGCTACGCCGCCAAAACCGACAAATTGCGCCCGATCCTGTCCGAAGCAGGCTTCATGCACCATCGCGTCAAGGTCGAAATTGCATGGCTGCAGGCGCTGTCGGCCGCCGGATTTGCCGAGATCAAGCCGTTTTCGGCTGCCGCCAGCGCCCTGCTCGACAAGCTGGCCGCCGATTTCACCGAAGCCGATGCCGCCCGCATCAAGGCAATCGAAGCGGTAACCAACCATGACGTCAAAGCGGTCGAGTACTGGCTGAAGGAATCCATCGGCCTGCCGCTGCCATCGAGCTATGCCCATCTGCCGGCGCGCACGCTGAACATCGATGCATCCATCACGGAAGAACTGCAAGGCGCGGCCGAGTTCATCCACTTCGCCTGCACCTCGGAAGACATCAACAACACTTCCCACGGCATGATGCTGAAAGCTGCCCGCGACACCGTCATGCTGCCGGCGCTGCAAGAACTCGTCGCCAAGCTGACGGAAATCGCCCACGCCAACGCCGCGCTGCCGATGCTCTCGCGCACCCATGGCCAGCCGGCCAGCCCGACCACGCTCGGCAAGGAAATCGCCAACGTGGTGGCGCGCCTGCAGCGCGCCGCCAAACGCATCGCCGCCGTTGACGTCCTCGGCAAGATGAATGGCGCAGTCGGCAACTACAACGCGCACCTGTCGGCCTATCCGGATTACGACTGGCAAGCCTTTTCCAGGAACGTCATCGAACAGCGCCTGGGACTCGTCTTCAATCCCTACACCATCCAGATCGAGCCGCACGATTACATGGCCGAGCTGTTCGACGCCGTAGCGCGCGCCAATACCATCCTGCTCGACCTGAACCGCGATATCTGGAACTACATCTCGCTGGGCTACTTCAAGCAGCGCACCAAGGCCGGCGAGATCGGCTCCTCCACCATGCCGCACAAGGTCAACCCAATCGACTTCGAGAATTCCGAAGGCAACCTCGGCATGGCCAACGCCGTGCTCAAGCACCTGGCGGAAAAATTGCCGGTGTCGCGCATGCAGCGCGACCTCACCGACTCCACCGTGCTGCGCAATATTGGCGTCGGTTTCGGCTATACACTGCTGGCCTACGACAGCTGCCTGCGCGGCCTGAACAAGCTGGAAGTCAACCCGGCGCGCCTGGCTGACGACCTCGAGGCCACCTGGGAAGTGCTGGCCGAACCGGTGCAAACCGTGATGCGCCGCTACGGCATCGAAAACCCCTACGAGCAACTGAAGGAACTCACGCGCGGCAAGGGCATCTCGAAAGAAGCCCTGCGCGAATTCGTCTCCGGTCTGGCAATCCCGCAAGATGCGAAAGACTTGTTGCTGGCAATGACGCCCGCCAATTACATCGGTATCGCCGCAGAATTGGCGCACAAGATCTAAGGGCACGTCCGCCGCAAGCGTGCTTGCCGCCATTTTTTGACGGCAAGCACGCTTGCGATTTTTTTGCTATATTAGTCCTAATGCGAACTAATTAAAACTGAACAAATTTCTAAAAAGACATGGAAAAATATACCAAGACCCCCATGGCCCTGCACTGGCTGATCGCCCTGCTGATCATTGCCGCGTTCGCACTGGGCGTGACCATGGTCGACATCCCGGGCCTGACGCCGACCAAGCTGAAATATTTTTCCTGGCACAAGTGGCTCGGCGTTACCGTGCTGGCGCTGGCTGCCATGCGCCTGCTGTGGCGCCTGACACACGCAGCGCCCGCGCTGCCGATGAGCATGCCATCCTGGCAAGTCAAGATTTCTTCCCTGCTGCATGGCTTGCTGTACGTACTGATGTTTGCTATTCCCGTATCCGGCTATTTTTACAGCCTGGCCGCCGGCGTGCCGGTGACTTATCTCGGTGTGTTGCCGCTGCCGGTGCTGATCGAACCCAATCCTGAATTGAAGGTCGTGCTCAAGGCAGTGCATTACTGGCTGAACATGAGCTTGCTGGCTGCCGTGGCCGTGCATATGGCCGCAGCACTGAAGCACCAGTTCATCGACCGCGACGGCGTGCTCAAGCGCATGCTGCCCTGAGTCTTCCCTATCGATTTCCCGAGCACTTTCCGAAAAGGACTAGCAACATGACACCACGCAAACTGATCCGTACCGGCAGCACCGCCCTCCTGTGCCTGGCGCTGTCCGGCCTGGCCTACGCCGCACTTAATGTCGACGCCGCCAAGAGCAGCGTGTCTGCCGTCTCCAAGCAAATGGGCGTGCCGGTCGACGGCAAGTTCAAGAAATTCACTGCACAGATCGACTACAACGCCGCCAAGCCGGAAGCTTCGAAGGCCAATGTCGATATCGACATCGCCAGCTTCGACCTCGGCAGCGCCGAATTCAATGGCGAAGTGATGAAGAAGGAGTGGTTCAACGCCGCCCAGCATCCCAAAGCCAGCTTTGCCTCGACCAGTATCAAACCGGCCGCCGGCGGCAAGCTCGACGTCGCCGGCAAGCTCACGATCAAGGGCAAGACTGCCGACGTGGTCTTTCCATTGACGGTGAAGAAAGAAGGCGCCAACCAGATTTTCGAAGGCGCCGTGCCGATCAAGCGGCTGACCTACAACATCGGCGAAGGCGAATGGAAAGACACCAGCATGGTCGCCGACGAAGTCGTCATCAAATTCCGCGTCGTTACGGCGCAATAAGAAGGCCAGGGAGAAAAATCTCCCTGCCATCGTTCATCACCCCTGTTTTATTTTCTCTATCACTCTGACAAGGATTCAAGCATGAAACTCAAGCACATCGCAGCAGCAGCACTGGCCTTCGCCGCGGTTTCGGCATTTGCCGCCCCGACCGCCTACAACATCGAGCCGAACCACACTTTCCCGAGCTTCGAAGCCGACCACATGGGCATCTCGCTCTGGCGCGGCAAGTTCAACAAATCTTCCGGCACCATCGTTCTCGACACTGCCGCCAAGACCGGCTCCCTCGACATCACCATCGACGCCGCCTCGCTGGACTTCGGCCATGACAAGATGAACGAACATGCCAAGAGCAAGGATATGTTCAACGTCGAGAAATTCCCGACCGCCACCTACAAGAGCAAGTCGATCAAGTTCAATGGCATCACCCCGGTGGCCGTTGAAGGCGAATTGACCCTGCTGGGCGTGACCAAGCCGGTGACCCTGGCAATCAACAAGTTCAAGTGCATCCAGCATCCGATGTTCAAGCGCGAAGCCTGCGGCGCTGACGCCAGCGGGACGTTCAACCGCGCCGACTTCGGTCTGGACTACGGCGTGAAGATGGGTTTCTCGCCAGAAGTGAAACTCGCCATCCAAGTCGAAGCCCTGAAGGCTGACTAAACTCGAAGCTGGCGCCACGCGCCAGCTTCATTTTCAGGGCGTCCGGCACACCGGGCGCCCTTTTATTCTTATGGCAGAACGTTTTTTCCGCAGCATCCGCCTGCTGGCGCAGTGCTACCAGACCTTCGAGCAGCTGTCGAATTTGGACTTGCGTCGCACCAAACTGACGCCATCACAATTCGACATCATTGCCACGCTCGGCAACACCGAAGGCATGACCTTCCGCGAACTCGGCGAGCACACCCTGATCACCAAGGGCACGCTGACCGGCGTGATCGACCGCCTCGAAGCCCAAGGGCTGGTCCGGCGCGTGGCGCAGACCGACGACCGCCGCTGCACCGTGGTACGGCTCACCGAGGCTGGCCAGCAAGAATTCGAACGCATTTTTCCAGGCCACGTGCAGCATTGCCGCCAGCCTTTCCTCGACTATTCGGAAGAGAATTTCGCCGCCCTGGAACGCGAACTGGGCCGGCTGAAAGCCAGCCTGGATGCCGCCATGGCGGGCAGCAAGAAATGACGCCATCCTGATTGGATGCCAATCAGTAAAAAAGCCGGCGCATGCGCCGGCTTTTTTCAACCTCACGACGCGTCAGACTACCGCGCCGTCGGTTTCATCCTTGGGCTTGACTGGCTTGATCAAGTCTTCGCGCTTGACGCCCAGCCACATGGCCACGGCGGCGGCGACGAACACCGAGGAATAGATGCCGAACAGGATGCCGATGGTCAAGGCGATGGAAAAGTAATGAATGGTCGGCCCGCCGAACAGCATCATCGACAACACCATCATCTGGGTCGAGCCGTGGGTGATGATGGTACGCGAAATCGTGCTGGTGATCGCGTGGTTCAGCACTTCCGGGGTTTCCAGCTTGCCGAAACGGCGATCGCGGAAAGTTTCGCGCACGCGGTCAAACACCACCACCGATTCGTTGACTGAATAACCGAGTACCGCCAGCACCGCCGCCAGCACGGTCAGCGAGAATTCCCACTGAAAGAAGGCGAAGAAGCCAAGAATGATGATGACATCGTGCAGGTTGGCGATGATGGCCGCCAGCGCGAACTTCCACTCGAAGCGGATGGCCAGGTAGATCACGATGCCGATGATCACCATGCCCAGCGCCATCAGTCCATCGTGCGCCAGTTCCTCGCCGACCTGCGGACCGACGAATTCGACGCGGCGCAATTCGACCGTGGCATCCTGCGCCTTCAGGCCTGTCATCACCTTCTCGCTTACCTGCGATGAGCTGACGCCTTTCTGCGCCGGCAGGCGCACGATTACGTCCTGCGCGGTGCCGAAACTTTGCACCTGGATATCGGCATAACCCTGCTGGTTGATGGTGGTGCGGATCACATCCAGGTTAGCCGGCTTCGGGTAGGCGATTTCCATCACGGTGCCGCCGGTGAACTCGATCGACAGGTGCAAGCCCTTGCTAACCAGGAAAAACACGGCAGCGACAAAGGTCAGCGCCGAAATCACGTTGAAAATCAACGCGTGGCGCATGAAGGGAATGTCTTTTTTGATGCGGAATAATTCCATTATTGACCCATCTTAGTCAGTTGGGGACAGAGTACCGCTTCGCTTAACTCTGTCCCACAATACGTTAATTTAAGCTTCCGGCTTCCAGATCTGTCCGATCGACAGGCTGGCCAGTTTCTTCTTGCGTCCATACCAGAGGTTGGTAATGCCGCGCATGACGAACACCGACGAGAAAATCGAGGTCAGGATACCCAGGCAGTGCACCACGGCAAAGCCGCGGATGGCGCCCGAACCGAAGATCAGCAGCGCCAGGCCGGCGATCATGGTGGTTACGTTCGAGTCCAGGATGGTCGCCCAGGCATGGTCGAAGCCGGCGGCAATCGCCGACTGCGGCGAGGCGCCACCGCGCAGCTCTTCGCGGATGCGCTCGTTGATCAGCACGTTGGCGTCGATCGCCATGCCCAGGGTGAAGGCGATTGCCGCCATGCCGGGCAAGGTCAGCGTCGCCTGCATCCACGACAGGATCGCGATCAGCAGCAGCAGGTTGATCGACAGCGCCAGTACGCTGAAAAAGCCGAACAGGTGGTAGTAGATCACCATGAAGACGGCGATGGCGACAAAGCCGTACAACACCGACTTGAAGCCTTTTTCGATATTGTCGGCGCCCAGTTGCGGGCCGATGGTGCGTTCCTCGATGATTTCCATCGGCGCGGCCAGCGAGCCTGCGCGCAGCAGCAGCGCCAGGTCGCTGGATTCCGTGGAGGAACCCGAACCGGTGATCTGGAAACGCGAGCCGAGCTCGTCGCGAATGGTCGCCACCGTCAGCACTTCGCCCTTGCCCTTCTCGAACAGCACGATCGCCATATCCTTGCCGATCTTGCCACGGGTAGCGTCGCGCATCTTGCGGCCGCCATCGCCGTTCAGGTCGATCGCTACAGCCGGCTGCTGGTTCTGGTCGAAAGTGGCGGAAGCATTGGAGATATAGTCGCCGGTAATGATCGGTTCCTTGTACAGCACCACCGGGGCGCCGCGGCCGACCTTGAACAGTTCGGAGCCGAACGGCACCGCCGCAGTTGCCTCGGTGCCGCGCGTGACCGACTCATCCACCAGGCGCACTTCCAGTGTGGCGGTGCGGCCGATGATGTCCTTGGCGCGCGAGACGTCTTGCACGCCCGGCAATTCGACCACGATGCGGTCGGCGCCCTGGCGCTGGATCACCGGTTCGGCCACACCCAGTTCATTGACACGCTTGGACAGGGTCGAAATGTTTTGTTTCAAGCCGTCTTCCATCGTGGCCTTGATGGCTTCCGGACGCAAGGCCACCTGCAGCCTGAAATCCTCGCCACTGGCAACGTCGGTCAACACGACGTCGGCGAATTCCTTGCTCAGCGCGTCGCGTGCCTGGGTACGGGTTTGCGCATCGCGGAAAGTGACGTCGATCACGTTGGCGTTGCGGGAAATGCCAGCGTGGCGCACGTTCTTGTCGCGCAGGATGCTGCGCACGCTGGCTTGCAGTCCCTGGACGCGCTTGTTCATCACCGCCTTGGTATCGACCTGCATCAGGAAATGCACGCCGCCGCGCAAGTCCAGGCCGAGGTACATCGGCATGGCGCGCAGGCTTTGCAACCATTGCGGCGTGTTCGGCAAGAGGTTGAAGGAGATCAGGAAAGCGGGGTCGCTCGGATCCGTATTCAATTCCTTTTCAAGGAACGCCTTGGCCTTGAACTGGGTATCAGTATCGGCGAAGCGCACCCGCACCGATCCTTGCGTGCCACTCTGGTCGAACACGACGCCGTCAGTGTTGATGGCCGCTTTTTGCAGCGCCTGTTGCACCTGCTCGGCAGTACTGCTGGTCAACTTCATGGTGGCCTTGCCGCTGCTGATCTGCACCGCGGGCGATTCACCAAAGAAGTTAGGCAGGGTATACAGCACGCCGAACAGCAGCGCGAAAACAATAATGATGTACTTCCAGAAGGGATAGCGATTCATGGTGCTCCAGCGTTCGTTCGGTAACAAAACGGCGTCGAACCGGCCCGCCGCGGCGGGCCCGTCGGGCGCTTACAGTTCCTTGACTGTGCCCTTCGGCAACAAGGTGGCGACTGCGCCTTTCTGCACCACGATTTCCGTACCGTTGGCCACTTCCAGTGTCACGTACGCCTCAGTGACCTTGGTGATCTTGCCCACCACGCCACCGGCGGCGATGACTTCATCGCCCTTGGCCAGCGCTGCCATCATGGTTTTCTGTTCTTTCTGACGCTTCATTTGCGGGCGGATCATCAGGAAATACAGCACAGCAAACATGATGATGATTGGCAAAAAGCTCATCAGGCTAGACTCCGGACCAGCGGCGGCGGCTTGTGCATATGCGTTGGAAATGAACACGTTAAACTCCAGTGATTAGGGTTGAATAAAATTGACCCGGCATTTTAGCATCCGAACATCGTTTTACCGGGGTGAATTGCCATATAGATCAGACGCCACGCGCCCGTTCCGCGGCAAAGCGGGCAACGAAGAGCGCGAATTCGCCAGCCTCGATCGCCGCGCGCATATCGCGCATCAATTGCAGGTAATAATAAAGATTGTGGATGGTATTCAGGCGCGCCCCGAGGATTTCGCCGGCACGATGCAAGTGATGCAGGTAGGCGCGCGAGAAATTGCGGCAGGCGTGGCAGCCGCAGGTTTCGTCCAGCGGCGCCATATCGTCCTTGTAGCGGGCGTTCTTGATCTTGATGTCGCCGAAACGGGTAAACAGCCAGCCATTGCGGGCGTTACGCGTCGGCATGACGCAATCGAACATGTCGATGCCGTTGGCCACCCCGGCCACCAGGTCTTCCGGCGTGCCCACCCCCATCAGGTAATGCGGCTTGTCGGCCGGCAGGCGCGGGCCGATATGGGCCAGGATGCGCAGCATGTCTTCCTTCGGCTCGCCCACCGACAAGCCGCCGATGGCCAGGCCGTGGAAACCGATCTCTTCGAGTCCCGCCAGCGATTCGTCGCGCAAATGCTCGAACATGCCGCCCTGGACGATGCCGAACAGCGCATTGGGGTTTTCGCCGCGGTCGAATTCATCGCGCGAGCGCTGCCCCCAGCGCAGCGACATGCGCATCGAATCGGCGGCTTCCTTCGCGGTGGCGGCGCGGCCATCGATTTCATAGGGCGTGCATTCGTCGAACTGCATGACGATGTCGGAATTGAGCGACTTCTGGATCTGCATCGACACTTCGGGCGACAAAAACAGCTTGTCGCCATTGATGGGCGAGGCGAACTTGACGCCTTCTTCGGTGATCTTGCGCATTTCACCCAGTGAAAACACCTGAAAACCGCCGGAATCGGTCAGGATCGACCGGTCCCAGCCCATGAAGTCATGCAAGCCGCCGAACTTGTCGAGCACCTCGGTGCCGGGGCGCAGCCACAGATGGAAGGTATTGCCGAGGATGATCTCGGCGCCGATCTCGTGCAATTCTTGTGGCGACATCGCCTTGACCGAACCATAGGTTCCGACCGGCATGAAAATCGGCGTTTCGACCGTGCCGTGATTCAGGGTCAGGCGGCCGCGGCGGGCCTTGCCATCGGTTTTGAGCAGTTGGTATTTCAGCATAAAAATCTTTTCTTAGACTCGACTCAACAGCATGGCATCGCCATAGCTGAAAAACCGGTATTTCTGCGCGATTGCATGCGCATAGGCGGCGCGAATGGCATCGTAGCCGGCAAACGCCGACACCAGCATCAGCAAGGTCGATTTGGGCAGATGGAAATTGGTCACCAGGCGCGTCACGGTCTTGAAAACATAGCCTGGCGTGATGAACAGGCGCGTATCGGCGCTACCGGCTTGCAGGCTGCCGGATTGCGAGGCCGATTCCAGCGCCCGCAGGCTGGTGGTGCCCACCGCCACCACGGCGCGCCCGGCGGCTTGCGCGGCGCGCACCGCATCGACGGTTTCCTGTGCAATCGTGTACCACTCGCTATGCATCTTGTGTTCGGCGAGATTTTCATGGCGCACCGGCTGGAAAGTGCCGGCGCCCACATGCAGCGTGACGAAGGCCGTTTGCACGCCCCTGGCGCGCAGGCGCGCCAGCAAAGCCTGGTCGAAATGCAGGCCAGCAGTGGGCGCGGCCACCGCACCCGGCGCTTTCGCATACACGGTCTGGTAGCGCTCCTCGTCGAAGTCGTCGGCGGCGTGCGCGATATACGGCGGCAGCGGCAGGCGGCCATGCGCCTCGACCAGCTCGAACACATCGGACGGGAAGCCGAGCGTAAAGAACTCGCCGGCGCGCTCGCCCACCGTCACATCAAAAGCGTCGGCCAGGCGAATCGTGCTGCCCGGCTGCGGCGACTTGGAGGCGCGCACCTGGGCGTGGACAGTGCGGTTGTCGAGGATGCGCTCGATCAACACCTCGACCTTGCCGCCGCTTTGCTTGACGCCAAAAAAGCGCGCCTTCAGCACGCGGGTATCGTTAAACACCAGCAAATCGCCCGGCGAGAGCAAATCGACAATGTCGGCGAAGTGCCAGTCCGCCAGGCGGCTGCCATCGACTTCCAGCAGGCGCGAAGCACTGCGCGAGGCCAGCGGGATTTGCGCGATCAGCTCGGGCGGGAGGTCGAAATCGAAATCGGAAAGTGAATACATACTACAAACAATGACGAGGAAGTGGGCCGCGTGGCAAAATATCATGGCCACCGTAGCGTGAAACGATAGCGGCAATCCGGATAAACCCGCGGATAAACCCGCTATTCTACGCTGCGCCGGCAACTTTATAGCCCGAACACCCAAATGCCCGCACCGAAGCCCCGCCCTGCCGTCAAATCCGCCGCCTCCGGCAAGCCAGCCGCCCGCCCCAACAAGGTGGCCGACAAGCTGGCCCGGCTCGGCCTGAAAACGGCGATCGACCTGGCATTGCACCTGCCGATGCGCTACGAGGACGAAACCCAAGTCGTGCCGATCGCCGCAGCCAGCTTCATGGGCGGCTCGCACGCCCAGGTCGAAGGCGTGGTGACTTCCTGCGACGTGCAATTCCGCCCGCGCCGGCAACTGGTGGTCACCATCGCCGACGACAGCGGGCCGCTGGTGATGCGCTTCCTGAATTTCTACGGCAGCCAGACCACGCAACTGGCCGAAGGCACGCGGGTGCGCGCGCGCGGCGAGGTGCGCCACGGCTTTTTCGGCGCCGAAATGGTGCACCCGGCCTACAAGGTCATCAATGAAGGCGCGCCCCTGCCAACCGCCCTGACCCCGGTCTATCCAGCCGGCGAAGGCTTGTCGCAAGTCCTGCTGCGCAAGGCGATCCACGACGCCCTGGCGCAACTCGACTGGCACGACACCCTGCCGGACGCCCTGTGCGCCGCGCTCGGCCTGATGCCCTTCGAGCAAGCCGTGCGCCTGTTGCACAACCCGCCGGCCGAGGTCGACGAACACGCGCTGGAAGAGCGTTCGCATCCCGCCTGGGTACGCATGAAATTCGACGAGCTGCTGGCGCAGCAGCTGTCGCTCAAGCGCGCCCAGCAGGCACGGCGCAACAAGGGCGCCGCGCCCTTGACGCGCACCGCCGAAATTTCGGCTGAACTGCTCGCAGCATTGCCCTTCCAGCTCACGCCGGCGCAGCAACGGGTGCTCACCGAAATCCGCGCCGACCTGCACCAGCCCTATCCCATGCAACGCCTGCTGCAGGGCGACGTCGGCAGCGGCAAGACCGTGGTGGCCGCACTGGCCGCCGCCCAGGCCATCGACAGCGGTTACCAGGCGGTATTGATGGCACCCACCGAAATCCTCGCCGAACAGCATTTCCACAAGATCGCCGCCTGGCTGGAACCGCTGGGCGTGCCGGTAGCTTGGCTGACCGGCAGCCTGAAAAAAAAGCAAAAGCAGGAAGCGCTGGCAAAAATCGAATCCGGCCATGCGCGCCTGGTGATCGGCACCCATGCGCTGATCCAGGAAGGCGTGCAATTCGAGCAGCTGGGCCTGGTGGTGGTGGACGAGCAGCACCGCTTCGGCGTCGGCCAGCGCCTGGCGCTGCGCAACAAGGGCCTGGCCGATGTTGCAGCCGATGTTGCACCCGCCGATAGCCCGGATGGCATGGGAGATATAGCCACCGTGCCGCATCAGTTGATGATGTCGGCCACGCCGATCCCGCGCACCCTGGCCATGACGTATTACGCCGACCTGGAAGTGTCGGTGATCGACCAGTTGCCGCCGGGGCGCACGCCCATCGTCACGCGCGTGGTCGACCAGAACCGCCGCGAGGAAGTCATCGCGCGCGTGCACGCGGCGGCGCAGGAAGGCCGCCAGGCGTACTGGGTCTGCCCGCTGATCGAGGAGTCCGAAGCGCTGCAACTGCAGACCGCGACAGACACCCACGCCGCATTGCAGGCGGCCCTGCCCGACCTGCGCGTGGGCCTGGTGCACGGCCGCCTGAAGCCCGCCGAAAAACAGATGGTGATGGAGGCCTTCATCCGTGGCGAAACGCATGTACTGGTCGCCACCACCGTGATCGAAGTCGGCGTCGATGTGCCAAATGCCTCGCTGATGGTGATCGAGCATGCCGAACGCTTCGGCCTGTCGCAATTGCACCAGTTGCGCGGCCGCGTCGGCCGTGGCGCCGCCGCCAGCGTCTGCCTGCTGCTGTACCAGAGCCCGCTCGGCCCTGTCGCCCGCCAGCGCCTGATGACCATGCGCGAAACCACCGACGGCTTCGAGATCGCCCGGCGCGACCTGGAAATCCGCGGCCCCGGCGAATTCCTCGGCGCGCGCCAGTCTGGCCAGGCGCTGCTGCGCTTCGCCGATCTGGAAACCGACCAGTGGCTGGTGGAAAAAGCGCGCGACACGGCGCACATGCTGCTGCAAAACGATCCCGCCACGGTGACCCGGCACCTGGCGCGCTGGCTGGGCGAAAAAGAGGAATTCCTGAAGGTTTAAACGACCCGCCGCGCCCCTTGACACAATGACAATCGCGATTCTGCGTTATCCTTGCAGCTACCAACGAGAACCAGCCAGATGACCTTAACCGAATTGAAGTACATCGTCGCCGTCTCGCGCCACAAGCATTTCGGCCACGCCGCCGAAGCCTGCTTCGTCGCCCAGCCGACCCTGTCGGTAGCGATCAAGAAGCTGGAAGACGAGCTCGGCGTGATCATCTTCGAGCGCGGCGGCAGCGAGATCTCGGTCACGCCGCTGGGCGCGCAAATCGTCGCGCAAGCCGAGCGCGTGCTGGAACAGACCGCCGCCATCAAGGAACTGGCCAGGCAGAACAAGGACCCGCTGTCCGGACAGTTTCGTCTCGGCGTGATCTACACCATCGCCCCCTACCTGTTGCCGCAGCTGGTCAAGTCCATGATCGAGCATGTGCCGCAAATGCCCTTGATCCTGCAGGAAAACTACACCACGCGCCTGATCGAACTGCTGCGCCAGGGCGAGCTCGACGCCGCCATCATGGCCTTGCCGCTGCCCAGTTCCGGTCTGCAGATGCAAGCCCTGTACGACGAGCCCTTCGTGGTGGCCATGCCGAAGAACCATCCCTGGGCGAGCCACGCCGCCATCCCCGCCGAAGACCTCAAGTCGGAAACCATGCTGCTGCTGGGTGCGGGCCACTGCTTCCGCGACCAGGTGCTGGAAGTGTGTCCGGAAATGTCGCGTTTTTCCACGGCAGGCGACGGCATTGCACGCACCTTTGAAGGTTCATCGCTGGAAACCATTCGCCACATGGTGGCCTCCGGCATCGGCCTGACCGTGCTGCCGGCCGCTTCGGTGCCGCCAACGCCGGACAAGGATGGCATGCTTCGCTACGTGCCCTTTGCCGATCCGATACCCTCGCGCCGGGTGGTCATCGCCTGGCGCAAGAGCTTCACCCGCCAGGCGGCGCTGGAAGCGGTGCGCCAGGGCATCCTTTCCTGCAAACTGCCGGGCGCAACCATGCTGCCCGACGCCGTCGTCACTGAAAGTTAAGAGCAAGAATGAGCACCGCCCCCCTGACTGAAAACCGCCTGCAACTCTATCTGCGCCTGGTGCGCCTGGACAAGCCGATCGGCGTCCTGCTGCTGCTATGGCCCACCCTGATCGCCCTGTGGCTGGCGGCTGACGGCCACCCGGACTGGCGCCTGGTAGTGATCTTCAGCATCGGCACCGCCCTCATGCGTTCGGCCGGCTGCGCCATCAACGACTATGCCGACCGCGATTTCGACCGCCACGTCAAGCGTACGGTCGATCGCCCCATTACCTCCGGCAAGATCAGCGGACACGAGGCGCTGGCCGTCGCCGCCGTCCTCGCGGTGGCGTCCTTCCTGCTGATCCTGCCCTTCCTGAACCTGTTGACGCTGCAACTGTCGGTAGTCGCCGTGGTGCTGGCCGCCACCTATCCATTCTTCAAGCGCTTCTTCCCCGTGCCGCAGGCCTATCTCGGCATTGCCTACGGCTTCGGCATTCCGATGGCCTATGCCGCCACGCAGGGCAGCGTGCCGGCAACCGCCTGGCTGCTGCTGGTCGCCAGCGTATTCTGGACGCTGGCCTATGACACCGAGTATGCGATGGTGGACCGCGACGACGACATCCGCATCGGCATCAAGACTTCCGCCCTCACCTTCGGCCGCTTTGATGTCGCCATCATCATGCTGTGCTATGTAGTGGCCTTGCTGACATTCCTGGCAGTGGGCTGGCAAGCCGGCCTGCGCGGCTGGTTCTTCGCCGGCTGGCTGGTCGCGGTCGGCTGCGCCATTTACCACTATCAACTGATCCGCGAGCGCGAGCGCATGCGCTGCTTTGCCGCCTTCCGTCACAACAACTGGCTGGGCGCGGCGCTGTTTGCCGGGGTCGCTCTGGATTACGCGCTGCCCTCCATGATTTGATACCGCGCAAGCCACGCCCGGACCCCGTGCTTACACTCAAAGCTCTACTTAGACGGGGGATACCGACATGGAATACGGTTCACAAACGACACAGCAGGGCGAGTCGCTGGCAAGCGATCTGAAGAACGCCGCCATGGATGCAGGCGAAGCGATCAAAAGCAGCGGACAACAACTGGGCGAACGTTACCAGGGTACCCGCGCCAGAGTCCAGGAATCCCTGGGCAAGGCAAAAAGCGGCTTGTCGGACATGGAAAAGAAAGTCAGCATCCGCACCCGCGATGCGGTGGGCTCCACCGATCAATTCGTCAAGGAACACCCATGGCAATCGGTGGGCATCGGCGCCGTTGCCGGGCTGGTGATCGGGTTTCTGATGATGCGGCGCTAGGCGCTTTTCTGCCGGCTTAGCGCTTCTGAAACAATTCTTGGTGAAAATCGGCGGAGGCTACCCCGCTGGCCAAAAAATCCTTGCGCAACGCCTGACCAAAGTCGGGCGGACCGCAAAACCAGATGCTTGCCGATTGCCATTGCGGCACGGCAGCACGAATTCGCCCGGCGTCGAGCCTGCCCAGCCATGACTCCGGCCATTTCGGCCGCACCGCCAGCAAGCATGTCCACGCTCATGACGCCAACCCCGAGGACACCGCTGTATTGCATGAACACGGCGCAGAATAAAAAATAAGTGAACGGCGCCGGCACCAGCGTATCGGCCAGCAGCCCCAAGCCGGTCAAAACCAGCAAGAAGGCCCACAGGCTTAGCTTGGTATTTTTCATGTAAAAATGTTTCGCTTTCAAGAATGCTAGCGGCTTTTTTATTACGACTCGTATTCCCAAAATGCCGTGCAATTAGATGACGCGCTGCAAATGCGATTGGAGGGCGTTAAAATACCTCCATGCAGGATGGAAAATCCCTGATATTCGCTTCAGGGTTCCCCCGCCACGCCAAACAACAGCCCATAAAAAAACGACCTTGCCGAAATTGACATTCGGTTTGGCGCAAGGCACATTACGCACAACTCATTTTTGGAAGAAAATCATGCCGCAATATCGCTCCCGCACCACTACTCATGGCCGCAACATGGCAGGCGCGCGCGCGCTCTGGCGTGCCACCGGCATGAAGGATGGTGACTTTGACAAGCCGATCATTGCCGTGGTCAATTCTTTCACCCAGTTCGTCCCCGGCCATGTGCACCTCAAAGACCTCGGCCAGCTGGTCGCGCGCGAAATTGAAGCAGCCGGCGGTGTTGCCAAGGAATTCAACACGATTGCCGTCGACGATGGCATCGCCATGGGCCATGGCGGCATGCTCTACTCGCTGCCGTCGCGCGACCTGATCGCCGATTCGGTCGAATACATGGTCAATGCGCATTGCGCCGATGCGATGGTGTGCATCTCCAATTGCGACAAAATCACCCCGGGCATGCTGATGGCGGCGTTCCGCCTCAACATCCCGGTCGTGTTCATTTCCGGCGGCCCCATGGAAGCCGGCAAGGTATTGAAGGTGGTCGACGGCGTGAAAAAAATCATCAAGCTGGATCTGGTCGATGCCATGATCAAGGCCGGCGACGACACCGTCAGCGATGCCGACGTCGCCGAGATCGAACGTTCGGCCTGCCCGACCTGCGGCTCCTGCTCCGGCATGTTTACCGCCAACTCGATGAACTGCCTGACCGAAGCGCTGGGCCTGGCCTTGCCGGGCAATGGCACAATCCTCGCCACTCACGCCGACCGCAAGGCACTGTTCCTGCGCGCCGGCCGCCTGATCGTCGAACTCGCCAAGCGCTACTATGAACAGGACGACGCCTCGGTCCTGCCGCGCAACATCGCCACCAAGGCCGCATTCGAAAACGCCATGGCCCTCGACGTCTCGATGGGCGGCTCTACCAACACCGTGCTGCACTTGCTCGCCGCCGCGCATGAAGCCGAAGTGCCCTTCACCATGGCCGACATCGACCGCATTTCGCGCAAGGTGCCATGCCTGTGCAAGGTCGCGCCGATGACCGACAAGTACCATATCGAAGACGTGCATCGCGCCGGCGGCATCATCGGCATTCTGGGCGAACTGGCCCGCGCCGGCTTGCTCGACACCTCGCTGCCGACCATCCACAGCACATCGCTGGAAGACGCCATTGCCCGCAACGACATCAAGCTCACGCAAGACCCTGCCGTGCAATCGTTGTTCAGCGCCGCACCGGGCGGCGTGCCGACGCAAGTCGCCTTCTCGCAAGCCAACCGTTTCGAATCGCTCGACACCGACCGCAGCACCGGCTGCATCCGCGACAAGGCGCATGCGTATTCGCAGGACGGCGGCCTGGCTGTCTTGTACGGCAACCTCGCGGAGAAAGGCTGCATCGTCAAGACCGCTGGCGTCGATGAAAGCATCCTGGTTTTCAGCGGCAAGGCCCGCGTATTTGAAAGCCAGGACGCCGCAGTCGAAGGCATCCTCGGCGACACCGTGCACGCCGGCGATGTCGTCATCATCCGCTACGAAGGCCCCAAGGGCGGTCCCGGCATGCAGGAAATGCTGTACCCGACTTCGTACATCAAATCCAAGGGACTGGGTAAACATTGCGCCCTGCTGACGGATGGCCGCTTCTCGGGCGGCTCTTCGGGGCTCGTGATCGGCCACGCCTCGCCGGAAGCGGCGGAAGGCGGCGCGCTCGGCCTGGTGGAAGAAGGCGACATGATCGACATCGACATCCCGCAACGCCGCATCAACCTGCGCATCAGCGATGCCGATCTGGCCAAGCGGCGCGCCGCCATGGAAGCCAGGGGCGATGCCGCATGGAAGCCGGTGGATCGTGAGCGTTATGTGTCGCAGGCCTTGCAGGCGTATGCGGCATTGGCGACATCGGCGGATCGTGGTGCGGTGCGCGATCTGGCGCAGTTGAAGCGCTGAGGCGCTATAGCGTTAGCGCATAGGATAGTTTGGGGATGGCGGCCGGAGGTCGCCATCCCCCCATTGATGCTTTAGTCATGCTTCAGTCCTGAGGCAGAAACTGCGGATTCCATACCACTTCCCAGAGATGCTGGTCAGGATCCTGGAAATAGCCGGCATAGCCGCCCCAAAATGTTTCCTGTGCCGGCTTCACGACAAGGGCACCCGCGGCTTCCGCCTGTTTCATGACGGCGTCCACTTCCTCTTTCGAGGCGACGTTGTGGCCTAATGTAAACTCGGTTGCACTTGAAGCGCTTACCGGCAATCCGGAATCATGGGAAAGACTTTTGCGGGGCCAAAGCGCCAGTTTCAATCCGGCCTGCAAATCAAAGAACGCAACTGCGCCGTATTCAAATTCCTGACCAATAATTCCGTCAGTTTTTAGCCCGAGACCATCACGGTAAAACGCCACCGCCAGCTCGATGTCGTCCACTCCCAAGGTAATGACGGAAATACGTGGTTTCATTTGGATACGCTCATTGCGGCATAACAACGCTGCAAAAAATTAACAACGCTGCAGAGAAATAAAGATTTTGACAAATTTCTTGCGTTGTAATTCATTGATTCTTATCCGGCGCACACACAGGCGTCAACAGATTCGCGTCGCGGGCCAGCAACCATTTTCCTTGCTCCTTTTTGAAGACAGTCAGCGTGTGCCCGGCGCGCTTCATCGGCGGCGCGCCATCCGCTGGCGTCGCGATGACGGTGAGTTCAGCCCACATGAACGCCCAGTCGCCCACCACCTTGATCTCCTGAATCGTGCTCGTGCCGTCGAAGCTGGGTGCGCCATGTTGCGCCTGTTGCCAGGCCGCCGCAGCGTACTCGCTCTTGCGCATGGGCGGCCTGCCCGCCACAAGGAAAATCACATCCTCCGCCATCAGCCCAAGGACCGTATCAACGTCGCCTGCTTTGGTGGCTGCCATCCACGTCGCAACAAGATTGCGGATTTGCTCTTCATCGGTTTGCATGTTTTCTCCTTTGTTGTCGATGGTGGCCAACGCTAAAGATAAGGGGCGACCAGTTTGACTGGTGAAAGATGACTGCGTGTTTGAGATCGGGCATTCTCAGACATTTAAGCGAGCCACATGAGAGCCATGCCAATGGCTGCCGGGAGTGCTTGCACAAAGAAGATTTTTTTGCTGACGGTTGCCGCGCCATAGATGCCAGCAATGATCACGCAGCACAGGAAGAAGACTTTGATGTGCATGCCTGCGCTACCCATGCTTAGTCCCCAAATGAGCCCGGCTGCCAGGAAGCCGTTGTACAGGCCTTGGTTAGCCGCGAGTACCTTCGTTGACTGTGCTTGCTCTAGCGTGAGCCCAAAGGCTTTGCGACCTACGGACTTATCCCAGAGAAACATTTCCAGAACAAGGAAGTATATGTGTAGCAGGGCGACTAGAACAACGATGATGTTTGCAGCGATTGTCATTGTGGCTCCTTGCGCGGGAGAGGCCTAAAGAACGTGTCATCTGCCAGTGAGCGCGTGTGCTTCAGCGGCAGCTATCTGTTGTGTGTCCGGGTTGAGCAAGGCCTTATGCATGTTTACCGATCCGTCCGAAATGGGTAAAACCAAATCCAGCTTGATATTTGAGGCCATAGCCAAGCATGCGATCAAATCCAATATGGGCACACCAAATCAAGCCGGCAGTTAGTAACAGTGGCATGGAGAGTAATAAGCCAGCAGTTAAGCAAGCAACTGCGCCGATATACGAGTGCGCAAAATTATAGGCGACCGCACCCACCCTTGGCCCCATCAGATAGCCTAAAAACGCAAGGTCAGGTACCAAGAAGAAAATTGCAAATACACCCCAACCATTTCCGAACTTGGAATACGCAAGTAAGGCCGCAGCAAGGACGACCAACCCTTCAAGCCGAAGGATTACTCGGACACCACCTGTTACTTCACCGGACATCATTTCTCCCTTATGCATAACGCCGAACTAACAGGCACACAACATGAGCCGCGAAGCGGCAGCTTTATGTGGCGTGTCCTGGTTGAGTGATGGGATGGACTCCTCCCGTCTTTTTGCGCGATAGTAGGCGCACTGGTCGACGTGGGGATGGAGATCAGTCGTCAACGAAAGGAGTCCACCATGTATGCTACTACTGTGGCCGTTGATCTGGCCAAATCCGTCTTTCAACTTGCCGTGGCCAATGCCCACTGGCGTGTCACCGAGCAACATCGGCTTACCCGCAGTCAATTCGAAAAATGGTTCAGCAACCGCGCGGTATCCCTGGTCGTCATGGAAGCCTGCGGCTCGGCCCATCACTGGGGACGTTGGCTCAACAGCCTGGGCATCGAAGTCAAGCTGCTGCCGGCGGCTTACATCCGCGCCTACGTCAAGCGCAACAAGACCGATGCCGCCGATGCCTGCGCCCTGCTGGAAGCCGCCCGCTGCGCCGACATCATCCCCGTCAAGGTCAAATCCATCGAACAGCAAGCCTTGCAAGGCCTGCACCGGACCCGTTCGCTCTGGATGGGCACCCGCACCGCGCGCATCAATGCCTTGCGCGGTTTCTGTCGGGAGTTCGGCATTTCCGTTGCGGCTGGGAGCCGCAACGGCCTGGAACAAATCAGTCGCGTCCTGGCCGATCCCTATTCCGCCGTGCCTGGCTTGATCCGTGGCACGATGACGCTGCTGGTGGAGGAAATCCGCCTGCTCGAAGTCCGCATTGCCCAGCTCGAACGTGAACTCACCGAACTGGCCAAACAGTCGCCTGCGTGCACCACGCTCCTGTCGATTCCCGGCATCGGCTTGCTCACCGCGACCGCCATGGTGGCGGCCACCAGCGGCCAGGTCAGCCACTTCAAGGATGCGCGCCATTTCGCCAGCTGGTTTGGCCTCACGCCCAAGGAACATTCGTCCGGCAGCACGCGGCATCTCGGGCGCATTTCCAAACGCGGTGATCGTTACCTGCGCATGCTGCTCACCCATGGGGCGCGGTCGGTATTGAGAGCGGCCAGTGTGGCGCATGCGGCCGGACGACAGATCGACGGCTTGCGGCACTGGGCGTTGACGGTCCAGGGCCGCACCAACCACAACAAGGCAGCCTGCGCCCTGGCCAACAAGCTGGCGCGCATTTGCTATGCCGCGCTCAGGGATGGCGAACCTTATACCGGCATGGTGACGCGCATGAACAAGAAAATCGAACGCACCGCGTATGCGATGCCGGCATGACCCGATTGCATGACCCTTGACCCACCCGCCTTTGCGTAGAGATTGATCGCCCATCATGGCACACCGGGAAACACCCACACCGTTTGACGCCGATAACTTTTCCGGCAGCTTGCCTGCCGCTTGTAACGATTGGCGCAATGGTGACGCAGATTCCATGTCGGCACGGACCACAGCAGAGTCCACATCAGATGCCGGATATACGACTGCAGGCTTATCCCTCATGCCAGACCTATCGATCAGTTTCTTGATTTATGGGAGGAGTCCATATATGACAAGTTAAACATTTCGCCTCCATCCAATAGCCATTGCCACCATCGCCACAATCCCTAAAAACATTGCGGCTCGCAAAGTGAACACTAGATCTACGCGTATATTTAAATCATGCGGAGTGGTGAATTCAGTGTAGGTCAGCCACCACCATACCAGCGCAGCCAGGAAGAAGCACATCCTCGCCAAAATTCTATAGAACGGCAAAAATACAGATACAGATAAAGCTAGGGCGACCAGCCCACACCTGTATGGGTGCCAAGCGAACAATTCCGCAAATAGCTCCATTACAGGAAAATCCTCCATTTTCTCTGGCCGAACCTTATATGTTTAACGTTTTATTGGCGGGCGCCGCAGGCGTCACCGTTGAATTAAAAATTAAGTTTCAACGATCACAATACAAGCAACCTCCGTCTCAAACTCAACCTTCCCGCCTGGGTGGAATGGAATACGTTCCCACGACGTGGGCTACCGCCTCACTGAAACCTTCCGAGTACAGCGCCACCTCGCCCACCGCGAGTGACCGCCCAACCTTCATGAGCTTGCACACGCCGATGATGCGGCCGTGACCCGGTGGCTTGCGCAAGAAATTGATAGTTAAGCTCGTAGTCACTGCCAAGGGAACAATTCCGATTTCGCCGAGGATGGCCACATACAACGCCACGTCCGCAACGGCCATGAGTACCGGGCCCGACACCGTGCCGCCTGGCCTCAACTCATCCGGCCCAACGTGATGTGACACTGTCGCTCCACAATTGCCAACCACCTCGACTACGCATTTACTCTGCGGGAATTCCGCAGCCATAAACGCGACGACTTCTTCTTTACTCACTGCCAAAAGTTCGCTCCTTGAAATTTAACGAATAGAGTTTATCTGCCGCTCCAGCAGTGCAAGCCAAGGGCTACTGCCGTGCAGCGGCAGATAAACGCTGTTGGACTGAACCGCCACACCGGCGGTGGTTATGGGGATTGTAAGCCGGGGAATGGCTGTTTTGGCAAGAATGTGGCGGTGGTGTTGCATCTTGACGGCAGTTCTGCAACAGCGCGGCGCCAGCAGCAATCGTCCATGCACCCTGAAACCCCTTTGCGGAAGGGGAATTTTGCCGCTGGCGGCGAACGCCGGCCTGGCCAGGGGATTCGCCATGCCTTGACTGCGTCGCCTCTCATGCCGCACCCCTGGCTCCTGGCGGGCCGGTCGCCAGGCAGCGCAGAAATGGCAGGCGCACCGGCGCAATCACCTCGATCACCCGCAGTCGCCCGTGCGCACAATGCCGGCAACAGCCAATGTCGATGTGCGCCACCCGCAGCATGAAGGCATCCACGCTCTCGATGACCTGCGCATCCGGCGGCGGGACTGCTAGCGCAGCACGGCACTGTGCCAGCTTCGCCTGCTTGTGGCGGTTGGCCAGGATGCCGTAGTGCCGGATGCGCTTGAATCCCGACGGCAGCACATGTAGCAGGAAGCGGCCAATGAAGGCCTCCGCCGGCAAGCGCAGGGTGCGCTTCTTGCCGGGGCTGGCATTGTCGCGCACCCGGAATGTCACTTCCCCTTCGGCCAGGCTGGCCAGCCGGTCATTGGAAATGCCCACCCGGTGCGTATAGCGCGCCAGGTAATCCAGCACCTGGGCAGGCCCGCCCAGCGGCTGTTTCGCGTACACCACCCAGTCATGCCGGCGCAGGGCCAGCAGCAGCGTGCGCCAGCCGTGGGCGCTGTCCGTTTCCGCATGCCGCAGCTGTCCGTCGCCACGTGCCGCCTTGAGTGCATCGATGAACTTCTCGCGAAACACCTGCGACAGCGCCTTGACCGGAAACAGGAAGCCGCGGCGGCTAGCAATCCACTGACCCTGGCCAGTCAGCGCGCCGCTGGCCACCAGCGCATGCACATGCAAATGCCGCATCAGGTTCTGCGACCACGTATGCAGTACCAGAGAGAAGGCCAGGCTGCCGCCCAGCCAGCGCGGGTTGGCGCCGAACGCGACCAGCGTGCCGGATGCCGCCTCGAACAGCATGTCGGTGATCAGCCGGAAGTGGCTGCCGGCCAGGCCATTCAACGCATGCGGCAGGGTAAAAACCAGGTGAGTGTACGGCACCGGCAGCAATTCGCGATGCCTTGCGGCGATCCATTGGTCCCTGGCCCGGCTCTGGCATGTCGGACAGTGACGGTTGCGACACGAGTGATACACATGCCGGGTGGCGCCGCAATCGGCACATTGCAGGACATGGCCGCCCAGCGCAGCGGTGCGGCATGACACGATGGCGCGCCAGGCCTTGGCCTGCGCAGGCGCAAGCGCATGCGCGGCAAGATAGGCGTTGCCGTGTTGACGGAAGATGTCGGCCAGTGCGATGCGGCCGCGGTGGGCCACGCCCTAACGTTTGGACAAAAGCGACGACAGCAGGTCCAGCGGCGAATCGGTCCTGGCCACTTGCCCCTGCAGATGCAGGTAGCGGGCGGTGGTCGTGATCTTGTCATGCCCCATCAGCCGGCCGATGGTATGGATATCCACGCCGGCTTCGAGCAAGTGCGTTGCAAAGGCATGGCGCAGGCCATGGATGCCGCCGGCCTTGGTGACATGGGCGCGGCGCTTGGCCGCATAGTACATCTTCTGCACTTGCGAGATGCCGATGGGCTGACGGCCGTCCGTGCGGGGGAACAGCCAGTCCTGCGAAGGCCGGGTCCGCCAGTACTGCCGCAAGGTGTCCAGCAGCGCGGCTGACAGCAGCGTATAGCGATCCTTGCCGCCCTTGCCGTTGGCCACACGCAGCATCATGCGCTCGCTGTCGATGTCGCCAACCTTCAGCCGGCAGGTTTCCGTCACGCGCAAGCCGGCCGCATAGGTCGTCATCAGCAAGGCCCGATGCCGCAGGTTGCTGCAGCCGTCCAGGATGCGATGGACTTCGTCGCGCGAGAGGATCTCGGGCAGTCTGGCTGGCGCCTTGCGGTTGGGAATCGTGAATTCAGCAGTAGGCTGCTTGAGCGTGATGTGAAACAGGAAGCGCAGCGCGCAGGCGGCCTGGTTGGTCGTCGACCAGCTCAGCTTGCGCGCCTCGATCAGGTGGAGCAGGTACTGCTGGACATCTTCCTGCGACAGTTGTTCGGGAGAACGGTTGTAATAGCCGGCAAGGCCGGCAACCGCGGCAATGTAGGCTTCCTGGGTACGTGCCGCCAGGCCACGCAGCACCATGTCGGCCTGCATCTGCTTGCGCAGTGGGCTCATGATCGTTTCCTTTTCTGTGCCGGGGAAATCCCCCGTTACAGCGTAGGAAACGCATGGCTTCAATGCCCGCTGCTGGTTGTGACTCTTTCCACCGCGCAGCGGTTTAGTTCAACTTTAATTAGGCGGACACCAGTGTCCGTTTTTTCTGGCGACCTGCCACCTAACCCCGGCTGCCAATCTCGCGGAAACGCTGTATCCACCGGCTTTTGACGATGAACTGCATAAAAACACAGTCCTAATTAAACGCAAAAAACGTCACGAAATTAATTGCGCCGGAATCCGGCGTCCGCCTAATCTGGCCTGGCGCCACCTAACCCGGGACTGCAAATTTGTGAAAACGCAGTATTCACCGGGGCTCTGACGATAGACTGTACAAAAATACAGTCCTAATTAACGATGAAAAACGTCACAACTCCCGGAAATTCGACAGCGGACGCTAAACCGCCAAAATTACTTGATTACTTGAAACGTTGTCTTCGTGACAAGCATTATAGCCTGCGAACGGAAGAAGTCTATGTTTATTGGGCACGCTGGTTTATCCGCTTTCACGGCTTGCGTCATCCGGCGGAAATGGGCGCGGCAGAGGTAAAGGCTTTTCTTTCCTACCTCGCCAACGAACGCCATGTGGCGGTGGCCACGCATCGACAAGCCTTGTGCGCGTTGTTATTTCTCTACAAGGAAGTGCTCAGGGTGGATCTGCCGTGGCTGGACGATCTGCACCGCCCCACCAAGCCGCCACGGCGCCCGACGGTGCTGACACCGGCGGAAGCCGGAGCGATATTCCAGCGCATGCAGGGAACCCATGCGCTGATGGCGCAGCTGATGTACGGCACCGGCATGCGCCTGATGGAGTGCGTAAGTTTGCGGGTCAAGGATGTCGATTTTGCGCGGCGCGAAATCACCATTCGCCATGGCAAGGGCGGCAAGGATCGCATGACCGTTCTGCCACTCTCGCTGGCGGGCGCATTGCGCGAACAAATTTCTGCCGCCAGGATCTTGTATGACACTGACCGCGATGGGCAGCGCATGGGCGTCGCGCTGCCGGATGCGCTTGAGCTGAAATATCCGCGCGCCGGCATGCAGTGGGGTTGGTTCTGGGTGTTCCCGTCAGATCACGAATCGACCGATCCGCGTTCCGGTGTCATACGCCGCCATCACATGTACGAACAGACCTATCAGCGTGCCATCCTGCGCGCCACTGCCGAGACCAAAATCGCCAAGCGCGTTACTTCCCATACCTTCCGCCATTCATTTGCAACGCAATTGCTGGAAGCAGGCTATGACATCCGCACCGTGCAGGAATTACTCGGGCACTCGGACGTGTCCACCACGATGATCTATACACATGTACTCAATCGCGGCGGACGCGGTGTGCATTCGCCCATGGATGCATTGAATCAGGCGAAATTCATTGCCGAACAAGCCCTTGCCGAATATGCCTCAGTCCCTGCCGGACTCTTCGCCCAGCTCTCGGCCTCGCGCGGAAGCCGCATGCAGCGCCTTGACGATGGCCTGCTTTACGCCTGAGGCTTCCATGCTGGTCAGCGCCGCGTAAGTGGTGCCGCCCTTGGATGTGACGCGCTCGCGCAGGACCGAGACCGGCTCGGTGGAATCGGCCGCCAGTTGCGAGGCGCCGATGAAAGTCGCGATCGCCAGTTGCGTGCCCTGCTCTATAGACAAGCCCATTTCCTGCGCTGCCTGCTGCATCGCCTCGATGAAATAGAAGACATACGCGGGGCCGCTGCCGGAGACCGCCGTTACCGGATCGATCAGCGCTTCGTCATCGAGCCAGACGGTCTGTCCGACCGCGCGCAGGATCGCATCGGCCGCTTCGCGCTGCGCTGCGGAGACACCCGGCAGCGCCACCGCGCCGGTGATGCCCTTGCCGATCAGCGCCGGTGTATTCGGCATGCTGCGCACAATGCCGCCATGCCCGCCCAGCCAGCGCGACAGGTCGGCGGCGCGGATGCCGGCGGCGATCGACAGCACCAGCTGCTTGCCGATGTGCGGCAGCAGTTGCGCCACGACTTCCTTCATTTGCTGCGGCTTGACTGCCAGTACGATCACGTCGGCTTGCGCCAGGACCGCGTCAGCGGTCTGCGCCGTGCTGACGCCGAACTGCTGCGCCAGCTTTTGCAGGGCGGCTGCATTCGGGTCCACCACATGGATGTTGGCGCCGGCGGTCAGCTTGCCGGCCAGGCCGCCGATCAGGGCGGTGGCCATGTTGCCGCCGCCGATGAATGCGATTTTCAAATTATTTTGCATGTTGGTCTTTCTGTTGCGGTTGAATTCTGTTGGATTATTGTGCGGTTCTTGTGTGGTACTTACTCGCACTTACTGGCGTGAATAATCGCGCCGGCCGAAGATCGCCGTGCCCACGCGCACGATGGTGGCGCCTTCAGCCACCGCCGCCTCGAGGTCGCCGGACATGCCCATCGACAGCGTATCGAGCGACAAGCCTTCGGCACGCAAGGATTCGAATAATTGCCGCACCTGGCGGAAAGCAGCGCGCTGCTGTGCGACATCGTCAGTCGGTTCGGGAATCGCCATCAGGCCGCGCAGGCGCAGGCGCGGCATGGCCGCTACCGCGCGCGCGATGGCGGCGGCTTCGTCGTTCTGCGCGCCGCTCTTGCTGGCTTCATTGCTGACATTGACCTGGATGCAGACGTTCAGCGGCGGCAGGTCGGCGGGGCGCTGATCCGACAGACGCTGGGCGATCTTTTCGCGGTCGACCGAATGCACCCAGTCGAAATGCTCGGCAATCGGCCGCGTCTTGTTGCTCTGGATCGGGCCGATGAAATGCCAGGCCAGCGCCGCTTCGGGCAGCAACTCGCGCAAGAGGGCCATCTTGTCGAGCGCTTCCTGCAGATAGTTTTCGCCAAAGGCGGCCTGGCCGGCGGCCACCGCCGCCGCCACATCGTCGGCGCCAAAGGTCTTGGAGACCGCCAGCAGGCTCACCTCGTGGGGCTCGCGCGACACTGCGCGCGCCGCCAGGGCTATCCGTGACTGCACGGCTTGCAAGTTCTGAGCAATTACGGACATAATCGGATTACTTTACACGATGTAACATTTCAATTTAATTAACATGCACCACCCACGCTTGCCTCATTGCGGCATTGGCGCCTTCCGAACGGCTCAGGGATTATAAATGGACATTTCCGAACTCCTCGCATTCTCCGTCAAGAATAATGCTTCCGACTTGCACCTGTCCGCCGGCCTGCCGCCGATGATCCGCGTGCACGGCGACGTGCGCCGCATTAACTTGCCGCCGCTGGAACACAAGGATGTGCATGGCATGGTGTATGACATCATGAACGACGGCCAGCGCAAGGTGTATGAAGAAAAACTGGAGATCGACTTTTCCTTCGCGATTCCCGGCCTGGCGCGTTTCCGTGTGAACGCCTTCAACCAGGATCGTGGCGCTGCGGCAGTCCTGCGTACCATTCCTTCCAAGATCCTGAGCCTGGAACAGTTGCACGCGCCGAAGATCTTTGGCGACCTGGCGCTGAAACCGCGCGGCCTGGTGCTGGTGACCGGCCCGACCGGCTCCGGCAAATCGACCACCCTGGCCGCCATGGTCAACCATGTCAATGAAACCGAGTACGCGCACATCCTGACCATCGAGGACCCGATCGAATTCGTGCATGACTCGAAAAAATGCCTGATCAACCAGCGCGAAGTGGGGCCGCATACACACTCCTTTACGGCGGCATTGCGCTCGGCGCTGCGCGAAGATCCGGACGTGATCCTGGTGGGCGAATTGCGCGATCTCGAGACCATCCGCCTGGCGCTGTCCGCCGCCGAGACAGGCCACCTGGTGTTCGGCACCCTGCACACCTCGTCGGCGGCCAAGACCATCGATCGTATCATCGACGTCTTCCCCGGCGAGGAAAAGGAAATGGTGCGCGCCATGCTGTCGGAATCGCTGCAAGCCGTCATTTCGCAAACGCTGCTGAAGACCAAGGACGGCGGCGGCCGCGTGGCCGCGCATGAAATCATGATCGGCACGCCGGCGATCCGCAACCTGATCCGCGAAGCCAAGATTGCGCAGATGTATTCTGCAATCCAGACCGGCGCCAATGTCGGCATGCAGACGCTGGATAGCAACCTGACTGACCTGGTGCGCCGCAATGTCATTTCCCCGGGCGCCGCGCGCGCCGCCGCCAAGACCCCGGAAAATTTCCCTGGCTGATACAAATCTGCCGCACACAGTATAAGGAAGCGCCATGGAACGCGATCAAGCAACCAAATTCATGAACGACTTGCTGCGCCTGATGGTCAGCAAGAATGGCTCGGACCTGTTCATCACCGCGGATTATCCGCCGGCGTTCAAGATCGACGGCAAGATGACGCCGGTGTCGAACCAGCCGCTCTCGCCGCAGCACACAATCGAACTGGCGCGCGCCATCATGAGCGACAAGCAGGCCGCCGAATTCGAGGCGACCAAGGAATGCAACTTCGCCATCAGCCCCGGCGGCCTCGGACGCTTCCGCGTCTCCGCCTTCGTGCAGCAGGGCCGGGTCGGCATGGTCTTGCGGACCATCACCACCAGGATTCCGAAGCTGGAAGAACTGGGCGTGCCGGAAAACCTCAAGGAAGTGGTGATGACCAAGCGCGGCCTGGTGATCATGGTCGGCGCCACCGGTTCCGGCAAGTCGACCACCCTGGCCGGCATGGTTGGTTACCGCAATGAAAATAGTTACGGCCACATCATTACCATTGAAGATCCGGTCGAATACATCCACCCGCACCGAAATTGCATCGTCACCCAGCGCGACGTCGGCGTCGATACCGAGGACTGGGGCATTGCGCTGAAAAACACGCTGCGCCAGGCGCCCGACGTGATCCAGATCGGCGAGATCCGCGACCGTGAGACGATGGATTTCGCCATCGCCTTCGCCGAGACCGGCCACCTGTGCCTGGCCACCATGCACGCCAACAGTTCCAATCAGGCGCTCGACCGCATCATCAACTTCTTCCCGGAAGAGCGCCGCCAGCAATTGCTGATGGACTTGTCGCTGAACCTCAAGGCCATGATTTCGCAACGCCTGATTCCCCTGCGCGATACCAAGGGCCGCTGCGTGGCGGTCGAGATCATGCTGAACTCGCCGCTGATTTCGGACCTGATCTTCAAGGGCGACGTCCACGAGATCAAGGAAATCATGAAAAAATCGCGCGAACTGGGCATGCAGACTTTCGACCAGGCGCTGTTCGACCTTTACGAAGCCGACAAGATTTCCTACGAAGACGCACTGCGCAATGCCGACTCGGTCAATGACCTGCGCCTGGCGATCAAGCTGCGTGGCAAGGATGCGCAGGGCCGCGATCTCTCCAAGGGTACGGAACACCTGGGCATCGTATGAGCACGCCATTCGACTTTGCCGCCGACAGCCAGGCCGGCGACAAGGTCGGGCTCGGCCAGTATCGCGGCCGCGTGCTGTTGATCGTCAATACCGCCAGCAAATGCGGCTTTACGCCGCAGTACGCCGAACTGGAAAGCCTGTATCGCGAATACGGCGAGCGCGGCCTGGTGGTGCTGGGTTTTCCGTGCAACCAGTTCGGCAGGCAGGAGCCGGGCAGCGCGGCCGAAATCGGCGCCTTTTGTGAAAAAAATTATGGCGTGAGCTTTCCAATGTTCGCCAAGATTGATGTTAACGGCGCCAACACGCATCCCTTGTTCGCGCATCTGAAAAGCCAGGCGCGCGGCGTGCTGGGCACACGGTCGATCAAATGGAATTTCACCAAATTCCTGGTGAAGAAGGATGGCAGCGTCTACCGGCGTTACGCCCCGCGCACCGCACCGCGCGAACTGCGCGCCGACATCGAGCGACTGCTGGCGGAGCCCTCGCCCGCCTGAGGCGAGGCTGCCTTAAATCACTCCGAACAGTTTCAGCGCCAGCGGCAGCAGGACCGCCGTCAGCACGCCCGTCATGCCCATCGCCAGGCCGGCGAAGGCGCCCATTTCCGCGCTGACCTGGAAGGCGCGCGCCGTGCCCAGGCCATGCGCCGTCACGCCCATGGCAAAGCCGCAAATGCTGTCATCGCGTATCTTGATGATGCGCATGAAGAACTGCGCCAGTGAAGCGCCGACGATCCCGGTGACAATCACCATCACCGCCGTCAGCGAAGGCAGGCCGCCGATTTTTTCGGCGATGCCCATGGCGATCGGCGTGGTGACGGACTTTGGCGCCAGCGACAATACCACCGCCGGCGAGGCGCCCAGTAGCCAGGCGATGCCCATGGCGGCGGCCACCGCCGCAGTCGACCCCACCAGCGTGCCGGCCAGGAAGGCGAACCAGTGGCGCCTGAGTTTCGCCAGTTGCTGGTACAGCGGGATCGCCAGCGCCACCGTGGCCGGCCCCAGCAGGAAGTGGACGAACTGGGCGCCCTCGAAATAATTCCGGTAGGGGGTGTTGGTGAGTGCCAGCAGCGTCACCAGGATCACCACCGCGATCATCACCGGATTGACCAGCGGGCTGGCCTTGGCGCGCGCATGCAGGCCGAGGGCGAACTGGTAAGCCAGCAGCGTTGCCGTCAGCCACAGCAGCGGCGAGGTCGACAGGTAGACCCAGATGCTGGTGAAATCCGGCGTCATTTCTGCAACCACTTGACGGTCAGGGCGGTCACGACCATCCCCAGCACGGTGCTGAGCACCAGCGCCGCCACGATCGGCAGCCATTCGTCGGCGATGCGCTGGCCATGCAGCATGACGCCGACGCCGGCCGGCACGAACAGGATCGACAGGTGGCGCAGCAAGCCATGCGCGGTCGGCGCCAGTTTCTCCGCGGCACCCTGTTTTACCATCAGGTAAAGCAGCAACAGCAGCATGCCGATCACCGGCCCGGGAATCGGCAGGCCAAAGCCATGCGCGGCGACTTCGCCGACAAGCTGGAACAGCAGCAGGATGACAAAAGTATTGATCATGTTCTGGCGTCTGGAATATCTGGAATAATGGGGGCCCGATAAGCACACATCTTACTGCAAGTATATGGGAAATCGACTCTCGAAAATCGCCACCCGTACCGGCGACGATGGCACCACCGGCCTGGGCGACGGCAGCCGCACCGGCAAGGATAGCCTGCGCGTGCTGGCCATGGGTGACGTGGATGAACTCAATTCGCAACTGGGCGTGCTGCTGTGCGAGGACCTGCCGGCGACGCTGCGCGAAGAATTGCTCTCCATACAGCACGACCTGTTCGACCTGGGCGGCGAATTGTGCATCCCCGGCTACAGCCTGGTGAGCGACGAGCACGTGGCGCGCCTGGATGCCTGCCTGGGAAAATACAATGCGGCACTGCCGCCGCTGCAGGAATTCATCCTGCCGGGTGGGGCGCGCGCCGCGGCGCTGGCGCATGTGTGCCGCGCAGTGTGTCGCCGCGCCGAACGCAGCGTTGTAGCACTCGGCCGCGTCGAGGCATTGCATGAACGGCCGCGGCAATATCTCAATCGCCTGTCCGACTTGCTGTTCGTGCTGGCGCGCGTATTGAACCGCCATGCCGGCGGCGGCGATGTCCTGTGGAACCGGGAGCGCCGCACCGAAGACTGAAGCTGGGCGCGCATAAAAAAACCGGCGCATCGGCGCCGGTTTTTTGCGCGCTGTTGCGCGTTATTGCGCGCGCTTGTCGTGCTCGATCAGCGCGTAGGCGGAATGGTTGTGGATCGACTCGAAGTTTTCCGCTTCCAGCGTATAGGCGACGATGCGGCCGTCGGCGTTGAGCATGCCGGCGACGTCGCGCACCAGGTCCTCGACGAATTTCGGATTCTCGTAGGCGCGCTCGGTGACGTACTTTTCGTCCGGGCGCTTCAGCAGGCCGAACAGTTCGCAGGAAGCCTGTTGCTCGATCTTGGCGATCAGCTGGTCGACCAGGATGTCGCCGGCCAATAGCGCGTTGACGGTAATGTGCGAGCGCTGGTTATGGGCGCCATAGGCCGAGATCTTTTTCGAGCAGGGGCACAGGCTGGTCACCGGCACCATCACCTTCAGGGTGACTTCGACCTGGTCGCCGCGAATGTCGCCGGTCAGGCCGACTTCATAATCCATCAGGCTCTCGACGCCGGATACCGGCGCGGTCTTGTTGATGAAATACGGGAAAGTCAGTTCGATGCGGCCGGCCTCGGCTTCCAGCAACTTGACCATCTTGCGCATCAGCGCGGAAAAATGCGCGATGTCGAGCGGCGCGCGATTGCCTTCCAGTAGCGCGATGAAGCGCGACATGTGCGTGCCCTTCTGCTCTTCCGGCAGTTGCACGTACATGTTCCAGGTGCCGACGGTCGGCTGCGCGCCGGAACTGGTCTTGACGGTGACCGGATAGCGCACGCCCTTGACGCCGACGCGCTGGATCGTCAGGCGGCGGGTATCGACCGTGCTCTGCACGTCGGGGATGGTAGTAAGGTTCAGATCGCGCGTATTCATCGCAGCTCTTTCAAAAATTCAGTTATTGACGACCAGGCGCGGTTCGCCCTTGCCGAAGCGCTGCAGGATCGAAGCCTCGATACCGGCGGCATCCAGTCCGCACATGGCCAGCAACTGGACCGCATCGCCATGGTCGATGAACTTGTCCGGCAAGCCCAGGTGCAGGATCGGCTTGACGATACCGGCTTCAGCCAGCGCCTCGGCCACCGCGGAACCGGCGCCGCCCATCAGCGCCCCCTCTTCCACCGTGACCAGTGCCTCATGGGTTTCGGCAAGCTGCCTGACCAGTTCCGCATCCAGCGGCTTGACGAAGCGCATGTTGGCCACCGTGGCGTTCAAAGCCTCGGCGGCGGCCAGCGCCGGCGCCAGCATGGTGCCGAAGGCCAGGATCGCAATGCCTTTGCCGGCGCGCCGGATTTCGCCTTTGCCCAGCGGGAGCACCTGCAAATCCTGTTGCACCGTGACGCCGATGCCGGCGCCGCGCGGATAGCGCACCGCAGCCGGCCCATTATATTGGAAAGCGGTGGAGAGCATCTGCCGGCACTCGTTTTCGTCCGCAGCCGCCATCACTACCATATTGGGGATGCAGCGCAGGAAGGCAAGGTCATAGTTGCCGGCGTGGGTGGCGCCGTCGGCGCCGACCAGGCCGGCGCGGTCCAGCGCGAAGGTGACGTCGAGGTTTTGCAGGGCGACATCGTGGATCAACTGGTCGTAGCCGCGCTGCAGGAAGGTTGAGTAAATGGCCACCACCGGCTTCAGGCCTTCGCACGCCAGGCCGGCGGCGAAGGTCACGGCATGCTGCTCGGCGATGCCGACATCGTAATAGCGGTCCGGGAAGCGCTGCTCGAACTGCACCATGCCCGAGCCTTCGCGCATGGCCGGAGTGATGCCGATCAGGCGCTTGTCGGCTGCGGCCTGGTCGCACAGCCAGTCGCCAAAAACCTGCGTGTAAGTCAGTTTGCCGGCCTTGGCTGGCTTGATGCCTTCGGCCGGGTTGAACTTGCCGGGACCGTGGTAGAGCACGGGGTCGGCTTCGGCCAGCTTGTAGCCCTGCCCCTTCTTGGTGACCACATGCAGGAATTGCGGCCCCTTGAGATTCTTCAGGTTTTGCAAGGTGGGTACCAGCGATTCGAGGTCGTGGCCGTCGATCGGGCCAATGTAATTGAAGCCGAATTCCTCGAACATGGTGGCCGGCATGATCATGCCCTTGGCATGCTCTTCCAGGCGCTTGGCCAGTTCCAGCATCGGCGCCGGCAGCATGGTCTTGCCGACGTTGCGCGCAGCGGCGTAGAACTTGCCCGACATCAGCCGCGCAAGGTAGCGGTTCAATGCGCCCACCGGCGGCGAGATCGACATGTCGTTGTCGTTCAGGATCACCAGCAGGTTGATATCGTCATACACGCCGGCATTATTGAGCGCCTCGAAGGCCATGCCCGCCGTCATCGCACCATCGCCGATAACGGCGATGGCGTGGCGGCTTTCGCCCTTGGTTTTTGCCGCCAGCGCCATGCCGAGCGCCGCCGAGATCGAGGTCGACGAATGCGCCGTGCCGAAGGTGTCGTATTCGCTTTCGTCGCGGCGCGGGAAGCCCGAGATGCCATTGAACTGGCGCAGCGAGGACATGCGCTCGCGCCGCCCGGTCAGGATCTTGTGCGGATAGGTCTGGTGGCCGACATCCCAGACGATGCGGTCTGCCGGCGTGTTGAAAACATAATGCAGGGCGATGGTCAGTTCGACCGTGCCGAGGTTGGACGACAGGTGGCCGCCGGTCTTGGAAACCGAATCGAGCACGAAAGCGCGCAATTCGCCGGCCAGCGGCTGAAGTTCGGTGCGCGGCAGCTTGCGCAGATCGGCGGGGCTGTTGATTTTATTTAGCATGTCCATGAGGATCTTTTCGACTATTCTTTTCTTAAGACTGTCTCTCGACGATCAAATCCGCCAGCTGACGCAGGCGCAAGCCCTGGTCGCCGAAGGGCTGCACCGCCCGGTGCGCGTCGCCGCGCAGCTTCTCCGCCAGCGCCCGCGATTGCTCCAGGCCCAGGATCGATACATAGGTCGGCTTGTTGTCGGCCGCATCCTTGCCGGCGGTCTTGCCCAGCACCGTCGTATCGGCGGTGGCGTCGAGGATATCGTCGACCACCTGGAATGCCAGGCCGACTGCCGCCGCATAGGCGTCCAGCGCGGCCGTCTCGGCTTCGGTGAGCGCCTTGCCGCACCAGGCACCCAGCAGCACCGAGGCACGCAGCAGCGCGCCGGTCTTCAGGCGATGCATCTGTTCCAGGTCATCCAGCGACAAGGCCAGGCCGACGCTGGCCAGGTCGATCGCCTGGCCGCCGCACATGCCGATCGAGCCCGACGCCGCCGCCAGCAGGCGCAGCATGGCCAGCTGGCGCGCCGGCTCGGCATCGCCTTCGGCCAGCACCAGGAAGGCTTGCGACTGCAGGGCGTCGCCCACCAGCAGTGCAGTGGCTTCGCCATACTTGACATGCACGGTCGGCTTGCCGCGGCGCAGCGCATCATCATCCATGCACGGCATGTCGTCATGCACCAGCGAATAGGCATGAATCATTTCGACAGCCCCCGCCGCACGCGCCAGTTCGGCTGCGGGGGCGGCAAACAGCGCGCCGGCGGCAAACACCAGCAGCGGACGCACCCGCTTGCCGCCATCCAGCACGGCATAGCGCATGGCCGCGTGCAGTTGTTGCGGCGGCGCGGATTCAGCTGGCAGGAAATCCGCCAGGGATTGTTCCATGCTGCTCTGCACGCCCTTCATCCAGTCGCCAAAAGCCGGTGTGCTCATGCCGCATCCTCGTTGGCAACAGTGCCGGCGCCGTCGGCGCCAGCCACGACAAAGGGTTTGAGCATGTCGCCTTCCAGGACCTTGACCTGGTTTTCCACCTTGTCGAGCTGACCGGCGCAAAACCTGACCAGTTCGGAACCGCGCTGGTAGGCCGCGACCGAGGCTTCCAGCGGCAGTTCGCCCGCCTCCATTTGCAGCACCAATTGCTCCAGCTCCGCCATCGCCTGCTCGAACGATGCCGGTTCACTGGCGGGAACATTCTTTTTTGACATAAAGATCCAAACTGAAAGCTAACCCGTTATTTTAGAACAAACCAACCTCCCCGGGATCGGACGTCGTCGAACGAATATAAACGATAATGATTTTCATTTGCGAATGACGACTTTTTGCCTATAATTATCGACAACCCTTTTTCTATTATTCTTGGAGGAAAGTCCATGAAATTCCTGTCCGCCCTGCTCGTCACATCCGTCGCCGCCCTGGGCTTTGCGTCCACCGCATCAGCCGATGAAGTCGTGGTTTATTCGGCCCGCATCGAGCAATTGATCAAGCCCATGTTCGACGCCTACACGAAACAGACCGGCACGACCATCAAGTTCGTCACCGACAAGGAAGGTCCGCTGCTGGAAAAGCTGAAAGCCGAAGGCGCCAACACCCCGGCCGACATGCTGATCACCGTCGACGCTGGCAACCTGTGGCAGGCCGCCCATGAAGGCTTGTTGCGGCCGGTCCAATCGACTGTGCTGAACGCCAACATCCCTGCCCACCTGCGCGACCCCGGCAACCAGTGGTTCGGCCTGTCGGTGCGCGCCCGCACGATTTTCTTCAACAAGAAGAACGTCAAGCCGGAAGATCTCTCGACCTACGAAGACCTGGCCAGCCCGAAATGGAAAAACCGCCTGTGCCTGCGCACCTCGAAAAAGGTCTATAACCAGTCGCTGGTAGCGATGATGATCGAGGAGCACGGTGAAGCCAAGACCGAGCAGATCGTCAAGGGCTGGGTGAACAACCTCGCCACCGACGTCTTTTCCGATGATACCAAGATGCTGGAAGCGGTCGGCGCCGGCCAGTGCGATGTCGGCATTGCAAACACCTATTACTACGGCCGCCTGATGGAAAAGAAACCGGACCAGCCAATCGGCATCTTCTGGGCCAACCAGAAAACCGGCGGCGTGCACGTGAATGTTTCCGGCGCAGGCGTGACCAAGCACGCGAAAAATCCGGCCGGGGCGCAAAAGCTGATCGAATGGCTGGCCTCGGAACAGGCGCAGAACCTGTACACCGACGCCGGCATGGAATTTCCGGTCAATCCGAAAGTCAAGCCTGATCCGGTGCTGGTTGGCTGGGGCAGCTTCAAGCCGAACCTGATCAATGTCAGCAAGGCCGGAGAATTGCAGGCCACTGCGGTCAAGCTGATGGACCGCGCCGGCTACAAGTAATCCGGCCGCCGCGCGCAAGCGCAGCGAAGCAAAGGCGGACGGCTACTAGCGGTCCGCCTTTGCCGTTTCAAAGCCAATAGCAGGCTATCAGCCTCATTTTCGCAGAGCACCAATTGCCATGAAAAACGCCTCTCCAGCCGCCTCCCCCGTCAGCGCACCACCGCTGCGGCTGCCGCGCATTGCGCTGGCGCGCTGGCTGACCGGATGGCGCCTGGCCGCCTTCCTGGTATCGCTGGTGACGCTGGTGCCGCTGGTGGTGGTGCTGTCCTCCTTCCTGTATCCGCAGTCGGAAGTCTGGAACCACCTGGCCGAGCATGTACTGCCGGACATCCTGCTCAACACCTTGTGGCTGTCGCTGGGCGTCGCATTCGGCACCGGCGTGCTCGGGGTGACGCTGGCCTGGCTCACCGCCGTCTGCGAATTCCCCGGCCGCCGCTTTTTCGCCTGGGCCCTGATGCTGCCGCTGGCGATGCCGGCCTACGTCACCGCCTTCGTCGCGATCGGCCTGCTCGACTTTACCGGCCCGCTGCAAACCCTCCTGCGCGAATGGTTTGGCAGCAGCGCCTGGTTTCCGCGCATCCGCTCGCGCGGCGGCGTGATCCTGGTGATGTCGCTGGCGCTGTATCCTTACGTCTACCTGCTGGCGCGCAACGCCTTCATGACCCAGGGCAGGCGCGCCCTGGAGGCTGGCCAGTCGCTGGGTCTTTCCCGGCGCATGGGCTTCGTCAGGATCGCCCTGCCGATGGCGCGCCCCTGGATTGTCGCCGGCATCATGCTGGTGCTGATGGAAACCCTGGCCGACTTCGGCACGGTCGCCATCTTCAATTACGATACCTTTACCACTGCCATCTACAAGGCATGGTTCGGCCTGTTTTCATTGTCGACCGCCTCGCAGCTGGCCTCGATCCTGGTGCTGATCGTGTTCGCTCTGGTGGCAACCGAGCAGCGCTGGCGCGGCGCACGCCGCTACCAGGGCAGCGGCAGAAGCCAGGCCACGACCTACCGCCTGAAACCCGCCCTGGGCTGGACAGTCAGCCTGCTGCTCGGCCTGTTCTTTTGCGCAACATTCGCCATCCCGCTGACGCAGCTGGTCGTCTGGAGCGCCAGCGTGTTCGCCGAGGAATTCGACGCCCGCTACCCAATGTTTATCTGGCATTCGGTGCTGCTGTCGGCAATCGCCGCCGTTTTGGTGGTCGTGGCCGGCCTGATCCTGTCATATGCCTTGCGCGTGTACCGCGACTGGCCGACGCGCTTTTTTGCGCGCCTGTCCACGCTTGGCTATGCGGTTCCCGGCACCGTGCTTGCGGTCGGCATTTTCATCCCGGTGGCGTGGCTGGACAACCGCCTGCTGGCCTGGCTGCCGCAACTGGGCGGCAGTGGCGGCAGCGTCCTCAAGGGCACCTTGACGGTGATGCTGCTGGCGTATGTCGCGCGCTTCCTTGCCCCGGGCTTCAATGCCATCGACAGCGCCATGCAACGCATTACGCGCAGCCAGGAAGAAGCCGCGCGCGGCATGGGCCTCTATGGCTGGCGCCTGCTGGCGCAGGTACACGTGCCGCTGCTGCGCGGCGGCCTCCTGACCGCGGCCCTGATGGTATTTGTCGACGTCATGAAGGAAATGCCGATCACGCTGATGACGCGTCCGTTCGGCTGGGATACCCTGGCAGTCAGGGTTTTTGAAATGACTTCGGAAGGCCAATGGGAGCTGGCCGCCTTGCCGGCGGTCGTGCTGGTGCTCGTCGGGCTTTTGCCGGTGATGCTGTTGACCCGGCAATCCGGGCAGTAGAATAGCGGGATGACTATTTCTTCTTCGAGCGGCGCCGGCGGCGAGGCCATGTTGCGGCTGGCCGGTATTTCCCACTCTTATCAACGGACCGACACCTTTTCCGACCTGAGTTTCACGCTCGGGCGCGGCCAGATCGGCTGCCTGCTCGGTCCGTCCGGCTGCGGCAAGACCACCGCGCTGCGCTGCATCGCCGGCTTCGAAAGCATCAGCGCCGGCGCCATCCACGTCAACGGCCGCCTGGTGAGCAACCACGATTTTTCCATGCCGGCCGAACAGCGCCACATCGGCATGGTGTTCCAGGACTACGCCCTCTTTCCGCATCTGGACGTGCGCCGCAACGTCGCTTTCGGCCTGCGCGGCCTGGATCGCGACGCCAGCCGGCGCCGCGTCGACGAAATGCTGGAAGTGGTGGGATTGCAGACGCTCGGCAAGGCTTATCCGCACGAATTGTCGGGCGGCCAGCAGCAGCGCGTGGCGCTGGCGCGCGCGCTGGCGCCGCAGCCCGACCTGCTGCTGCTGGACGAACCGTTTTCCAACCTGGATGTCGAATTGCGCGAGCGCCTCTCCGTGGAAGTGCGCGCCATCCTCAAGCAGCAGAACACCACTGCGGTGCTGGTCACGCACGACCAGCATGAAGCCTTCGCCATCGCCGACGAGATCGGCATCCTGCACCACGGCGTGATCCAGCAATGGGACACGCCCTACAAGCTCTACCATGAACCGGCCAACCGCTTCGTCGCCGACTTCATCGGCGAAGGCGTGCTGGTGCCTGGCGTCGTGGCGGCGCCGGACATGATCGAGATCGAACTGGGCGCGGTGCCTGCCAGGATGCCGCAGGACTGCTGCCTGGGCTGCACGGTGGATGTGCTGGTGCGCCCCGACGACCTGATCCATGACGATGCCAGTCCCTTGCAGGCTGCCGTGGTCTCCAGGGCGTTTCGCGGCGCGGAATTCCTCTACACGCTGGAACTTCCCAGCGGCACGCGGGTATTGTCGCTGGTGCCAAGTCACCACAACCATGCGCTCGGCGAAAAGATCGGCATCCGGCTTGAAATCGACCATGTGGTCGCTTTCAGGCGCTGAACCACGCTCTACCTGCCGAATTCCTTCAAGCGTTCCTTGATCGGCCTGCCCGGGTTGGCCGGCAAGCCATCGAAGCGACCCTGCATCAGCGCATCGAGACGATTGACGCGCTCGGCTGGCGCCGGATGGGTCTTGAACATCAGGGCGAAGCTGGCATCCTGGCCGCTTTCGCCCTGCAACACTTGCAATACCGCCGGCAAGCCGAACGGGTCATAACCGGCGCGCGCGGCGATCACCACGCCGAGGCGGTCGGCCTCGAACTCGTCGTCCTGGTCGAGACCGCTGGCAAACACTTTCAGCACGGCGCCTTTCACGAACTCGTTGACTTGCGCGTTGTCGCCGGTTTTCGCACTCACCAGCTCGCCCGCGATACCCGTCCAGCCGCTGGCCTTGACCGCATTCAAGTGATGCTTTTTCAGCACATGGCCGATTTCATGCGCTAGCACGCCGGCCAGCTCGGCTTCGCTGCGCATGCGATCCAGCAATCCCTTGGTGACGAAAACATAGCCGCCGGGGGTAGCGAAGGCGTTGTAGCCGCCGTCATCGAGCACGCCGAAAGTCCACGGCAGGTCCGGCCGCTCGGTCTGCGATGCCAGCCAGCGTCCAAGCGTGTTGACGTAACGCTGCACACCCGGCTTGTTCAGCAGCGGCTTGGCGCCCAGCAGGGTTGCGGCAAATTCCTGGCCGAGCGCCACCTCTTCCTGCGCGGTCGGTTCCTTGAGCGCCTTGCCGAGGTTGCCCAGCAGGCTGCCAAGGTCGGGCGCCTTGCCCTTGTCCGCGCTGCGCCCCAGGCCGGGAATGGTAAAACCGCCGAACTGTGCGGCGGCGGCACCCGATGCCAGCACCAGCGCCAGCGCGATCGTGATCTTCGCGATCGTGCGCATGTCAGCCGCCCCCCATGCCGGGAGCCATCTCGCCCCCACGCGCAGGCGCCGATGCCGGCGCCCGCTCCTCCAGATAGCCGATCTGCGCCGGCGCCAGGCTGCTGCGCCGGGCAAACGCCTGGCCGGCCTCTGTCGATACGGTGTATTTTTGCATTTTCTGGAACTCGACCGGATTGGACCTGGCATTTTGCAGATCCTCTTCCTGCAGGCCACGCACGCCGGTAGTTACGGTCGCTGTGTTGCCGCTGCGGCCGGCGCCGAGCAGCTTGGCCAGCGCGCCCGCCGGGTTGGGCGCGGCAACGTCAGGTTTGCCCTCCGCGCTGGCCGGCTTCAGGTGCATCATGCGCACCCAGCCGGTCTTGCCGGCGCCGGTCCTGACTTCGCTCCAGGCGCCGCTGCGCCGCAGCACCTCGACCTTGTCGCTCTCTGCCAGCGCCGCCAGCCTGGCGGCATCCGATTGCGGCTGCGCCAGCACGTCGGTGGCGCGGTTGCTCAGCGCCGGCTCAGCCTGCGCGGCGCAGGCGACCAGCAGGAGCGCAAAGGCATGGGCTCTCATTACGGCTTCCTCACGGGTTCGAACAATTCAACTTCGGCGGCGCGCCCCTTGACTGCAAACGCACCGTGCGCGACGAAACGGATCCCATCAGGGTGGCCGCACGCCTGCATGCTTGCGCGCGTGACCAGCACGCGCGCCACGCCCTTGGTCAGTCCTTCGACCCGGCTGGCGAGGTTGACGGTATCGCCGATCGCCGTATAGTCAAGTTTCTTTTGGGCACCAATAAAGCCTACCACAGCGGGTCCGGAGTGTACACCGATGCCGACGTCGAAACCGGCGCTGTCGGCGCCCTCGGCTTGCAGCTCCTTTTTGAATTCCAGCAGTACTTCCTGCATTTCCAGCGCCGCCGCCACGGCATGCGCGGCATGATCGGGGTCATCCACCGGCGCGCCCCAGAACGCCATGATGCAGTCGCCGATGAACTTGTCGAGCGTGCCGCCATGACGGAACACGACATCGACCTGGCGTTCGAAGTAGCGGTTCAGCAGGGTCACCACTTCATGCGGCGCGCGCGCCTCCGACAGGGTGGTGAAGCCGCGGATGTCGGAAAACAGCACCGAAACCTGCGAGGTGCGGCCCGACAGGCTTTCCACGGTTTCGCCCTGCTCGACGATCTGCCGCACCACGTTCGGATTGAGGAAGCGGCCAAACAGCGAAACTGCCTGTTCGCGCGAACGGCGCTCGCGCAGGTAGCCGCCGATCGCCGCCAGCAGGTACCAGGCCCAGGCGAACGCCAGCGGCGTAGCCATCGGCACGAGCAGATTGCGCGCCAGCGCAGCGTCGGCTGCCGCCAGTGCGGCCAGCGAAACCAGCGCCAGCGCCAGGCCGGCAGCCATAGGATTCTTGCGGCGGGCAAACGCCCAGGCCAGAACGGCAATCAGCATTGCGCCGAAGGCAAACGGCACGGCGACCGGCGCGCTGCGCACCATTTGCCCGTTCTTGAGATTGTCGATCGCCCTGGCGAGGATATCGACGCCGGGGATATTGCTGCCCATCGGCGTCAGGTGGTGATCGAAAGCGCTGGCGGCGGAAGCACCAATGACGATGATCTTGTCGCCGAACAGCGGCGCCAGTTGTGCATCGAAGGCCCGGCGTTCGGCTTCGCCAAGTTGCATGCGCTGCTCGGTCAAGGTCTTGTACAGCGTGCCGTAGGAGTAGTGGCGGTGCAGCTCCCGCGACCAGCGCAAGAGAAAGTCCTGCCCTTCCGGCAGCGCGACGCCGAGGCCAGCAGCCACCCGCGCCGGCAGCGACGGCAATTGCCAGCCATGCACCTCGGTCAGCAAGGCGCCGCGCCGCAGCAGGCCATCGGCATCCTTGACGCTGTTGATCAGGCCCAGGCGCCAGGCGTCGCGTCCGATTACATGCGGCAGTTCGATGGCGGCTTGCGCACCGCCCTGGCCGCTTTGACTACCATGGCCAATACCGAAGGCTGCTGCCAGCGGCGCCAGCTTCACACCGGCGGCATCACCCGTGGCCGCCAGGCGTGTCGCGGCAAGGTACGCCGCCGGCGCCGCCTTGATCGCCTCGTCCAGCCGCGCATCGCCGGCCGGCCGCCTGGCATCGCGCACCGAGAACGTCATGTCGAACACGATGGCACGCGGCTGGAATTCGCTCAACACCTCCAGCAAATCTGCATGGATTTCGCGCGGCCATGACCAGAGTCCGGCAATTTCCTGCATATCGACCATGCTGGCATCGTCGATATCGACCACCACGATGTCGGGGTCCGGCGCCAGTTCGGCGGCATGGCGGCGCTGGTAGACATCGGCCAGGCGGGATTCGGTCACGGCCAGGAGGCGCATGCCGAACAATTCGATGGCGAAGGCGGCGACAAACAGCAGAGCCAGCAATCCATGCCAGCGCCACGATGAATGATGATCCTTGGAGGAAAAGAGAAAGCGCATGCCGTAGCCGAGATTGGTTTCTGGAAATCTTATCCTCAAGCATGCCATTCTCGCAACCATGACATGTTCCGCGACGGAATACCTCTTCCTGACGGGGTCGGGTATAATTGCGGGTTCTGTCCAAAATTTCCGTTTCATATTGTTTGAACACAGGTTTTTGCGGATTCTTTCTCTCTTAGGTTGGTGCAAATTAATTTGGGGGTGGGGATGTCCGATCTGGCTACTATTGCCAAGCTCGCGCGCTCGCATGCGCAACTTCCGGTCAACGTTTACTTCGATGAACGCCTGCTAACGCAGGAAATTCAACAACTGTTCCGCAGCGGTCCGCGCTATGCCGGCCATGAATTGCTCGTGCCCGAGGCGGGCGACTACGCCACGCTGCCCTGGGAAAACGAGGGCCGCATGCTGGTGCGCAGCCAGCATGGCATCGAACTCTTGTCCAATGTCTGCCGCCATCGCCAGGCGAAAATGTTCAATGGCCGCGGCAACGCTGGCAATATCGTCTGCCCGCTGCACCGCTGGACTTACGACTTGCAGGGCGAACTGATCGGCGCGCCGCATTTTGCCGACACGCCGTGCCTGAACCTGTCGAAAACGCCCTTGCAGAACTGGAATGGCCTGCTGTTCGAGGACAACGGCGTGAAGGTGCGCGACCTGCTGGCCAATCTCGGCGTGGCCAAGGACCTGGATTTTTCCGGCTACATGTTCGACCACGTCGAAGTCCATGAGTGCGACTACAACTGGAAGACCTTCATCGAGGTCTATCTGGAGGATTACCACGTCGAGCCGTTCCATCCGGGCCTCGGCAGCTTCGTTTCCTGCGACGACCTGCGCTGGGAATTCGGTCCCGACTACAGCGTGCAGACCGTCGGCGTCAACCGCGGCCTGCAAAAGTCCGGCTCGCCCGTGTACCAGAAATGGCACGAGCAGGTGCTCAAGTTCCGCAACGGCGAAGCGCCCAAGCATGGCGCCATCTGGCTCACGCTCTACCCGAACATCATGGTCGAGTGGTATCCGCATGTGCTGGTGGTCTCGACCCTGTGGCCCAACGGCCCGCAGAAGACCACCAACGTGGTGGAGTTCTACTACCCGGAAGAGATCGCGCTGTTCGAGCGCGAATTTGTCGAAGCCGAGCGTGCCGCCTACATGGAAACCTGCATCGAGGACGACGAGATCGCGCAGCGCATGGATGCCGGCCGCAAGATCCTGCTGGATCGCGGCGTCAATGAAGTCGGCCCGTATCAGTCGCCGATGGAAGACGGCATGCAGCACTTCCACGAATGGTACCGCGGCAAAATCGAGGTCTGAGCGCAGCAACGTATTACAATGCGCGCAGTAACCCGGGAGCCCGCGATGCGCTACACCACCCTGATCTCCGCCACCGAACTGGCCCAGCACGCGCTCGAGCCGGACTGGGTCGTCATCGATTGCCGGCACGACCTGGCCCTGCCCGACGCCGGCCGTCTGGCCTTCGAGGCCGGCCATATCCCGGGTGCGCAATTCGCCCACCTGGACCGCGACCTGTCCGGCAGCAAGACCGACGCGCAAGGTATTTTTCGCGGCCGCCATCCCCTCCCCGAACGCGCAGCCTTTGTCGAAACCCTGCGCCGCTGGGGCATCAACAACAAATCCCAGGTCATCGCCTATGACGCCCAGGGCGGCATGTTCGCCGCCCGCCTGTGGTGGCTGCTGCGCTGGATAGGGCATGATGCGGTGGCGGTGCTGGACGGCGGCGTGCAGGCCTGGACCGCGTCCGGCATGTGGCTGTCGGCCGAACTGCGCGGCAAGCCCTATGGCGACATCATCGCGCAGGCGCCACTGGTCACAACCGTCGATGCCGCCACGCTCGTCGCCAACCTGCAGGAACAGACGCTCACCGTCATCGACGCCCGGGCGCCCGACCGTTTCCGCGGCGAGAATGAAACCATCGATCCGGTCGGCGGCCATATCCCGGGCGCGCAAAACCGTTTCTTCAAAAACAATCTGCAGGAAGATGGCCGCTTCAAGCCGGCGGCGCAATTGCGGGCGGAATGGCAAGCAGTCATCGCTTCGCCGCAGGCCGCCGCCATGCAATGCGGCTCGGGCGTCACCGCCTGCCACAACCTGCTGGCACTGGAAGTGGCGGGCTTGCCGGGGGCGGCGCTGTATCCGGGATCCTGGAGCGAATGGTGCGCCGAGCCGGCGCGGCCGGTGGCCAGCGGCGATTAGGAAAGCGCGCGCCGCCAGCATTTCAGAGGGCGGCAATCGCCTCGCGGAGTCGCGCCACCAGTTCGGGAATCAGGGTGAGTCGCCCGGCTTCCTCCTCGATCACCCGCTCGAATGCCGCCTTTTTCAATGCATGAAAATCGATCGCCGCCGCCGTACTCGCGGTCACCGTGCTGGCGAGGATATCGAACAGCCGGTCGATGGCATGCAGCCGCCCCCACAGATAATCGTTCTCGCGCGTCGCGCGGCTGAGAAAGCCGCCAAAGCCGGCGAAGGTTCCACCCAGCAGCATCCGCGCCGCTTCCGGTGCAGTCAGGCTCAGCGCATCGTCCGGACTGATACGGTCGATCAATACTTCCTCGATCGGCCCGGCCTCCAGCGACAAGGCGCTCACCACTGGCCGGAGGATGATGTCCCAGTAAAAATAGCCCAGATAGCTGGTCAAAATGGCGCTGCGGCAGCGGGGCGCGAGATTGAGCACTAATGCGGACGACAACACCGCGTCGGCATCGTCGTTGCGGCGGGCCAGGTCGCATTCAATGCCAAGCCGCTTGACCAGGTTCGTGATGGCGGCATTCCTGGCGCTGACAAACTGGCTGCTTTCCATGCGCGCCAGATCCGCCACGAACAGCTTGCGGCACATGGCAACTGCCTGCTCGCTCAGGAAATGGGCGTCGTCGTACATCACCATTTCATCGATGAGCTTGTGGATCTGGATCTTGAGGAGATCGAGGTCCTCGGGTTCCGGCGAACAGCCATCTTGCAGAGGGGCATTTTCATACAGATCATTGATCTCATGCAGGACGAAATGCAGCCGGCGCTTTTTATACACGAGCCCGAAGTCGATCACCATTCTGCCGAATGCAGGCATGTCGGCGTTTTCCTGGGGGTTATCCGGCATGCGATAGGAGTCTGCCAGCAGAATCGACTGGCTTTCGGCCCACAGCTCGATCGCTTCCTCTACCTTGTGCGCCGCCGTGGAATCCCTGGCAAAGCCGCAGGCCCAGTTGATCAGTTCGACGACGAAATCCAGCGCTTCCAGGACCAGGGCGCGCATGTACGAGTCATAGACGATCGTGGTGCCGGCCAGCTGGTTGGTAGACGTCAGGCGCCAGTGCCGCAAGTCATTGATGGTGAAATTGCCGCTGATCCGCCCGCCGGTTGATTGCTCGAGCAATTTCGTCACCTGGCGCCTGGAATGGTCGATGGTCTCCTTCAGGCGCCGTACATGCTTGTTGTAATGGCTGACGCTGGCCAGTTCATTGTAGGTCGGGTCCATGCGAGGCAGGTCGGAGAGCGCCCCGCGCAAGGCCGTGAAAAACCCTGGCACACCACTGCTCGGCGGCGGTTTGTCCAGGCGCGAATGCGGGTCGATATAAACCAGGCGACGATCCACCTCACGGTAGGCGCTGTGGGTGCGGATGGCCTCGAGTGCCGCCATGATCGGCTTGTTGTCGAGGATGCTGCCATCCAGCAGCACCGCCTCTTCCGGTTGCAATCCCTGGTCACGATAGCCGCTGAAATTCCGCGCAAGAAAACGGGAGCGCGCGGGCCAGGGCCGGTGGAGGGAGGCCAGCAGATCATCCATTTCTCTCACCTGCGCCGGTGGAAAAGCCCCGGGATAAGACGCCGACGCGCGGGCCGCGAATGCCAGCGACGGCACATTGTCGAGATCAAAGTCGCTTTGCAGATGACCGGTTTTCTCATGCTCGAGGCAAAAGCGCAAGATGCGCCGATGTTCGCGCTCCTTTACCACCGGTGGATCGTGGATGAAAATCGGCCGGTCGAGGCCGCGAAAATCGGTCGCCGTCACTTGCAGATCCAGCCTTGTGCCTGGCGGCAGCAGGGACTCGTTCCCGCCCTCGGGGTTTTCCATGGCAGTCAAGCCATCCAGGGCCAGGGCGGCAAGACGACGACCATCCAGCGGCGGCTTAAACCAGCGCGAGCGCAAAAATACGGAGACCCGCTCCGCCATTTCGGCATCGATCTTGCCGACGATTAAGCCTTCACGCTGGAGCCGCGTCAGCAGGGGCCGCACGAAAGGCCAGAAAATCCATTTGTTCCAGAGCCGCGCCTTGGCCTCCGGCGCCAGCAGCTTGAGCATGTCGGCTTCCTTCAGCCACATGTCGGTCAGCGGCGCTAGGCTGAGGTCATGCGCCAGGGCGCGGGCAAGCGCAATGCCGTTCATGCCGCCGGCAGAAGCGCCGGAAATCACGTCCACGATCACCCGCAGGGCAAGCTGCTGGCCGACAGATTCAAGGCACTGCAGATAGACGTCCCCGGTCGAGCGCTGCGGCTCGTCCGGATAGCGGCGGTGAAATTCCAGGGCGGCCGAGGCAACGTTGCCGTCGTCCGCCCTGTTGCGGTGATACAACTTTGATGCCCGGACCAGGTTCAGGATTTCACGGTTGATGCCATGCTGATAGACGGCGAGCGAAACGCCGCCGAAGAATACGACCGCCAGCCGCAATTCTTTCTCTTTCATGGCCAATTTGCCCGAGGAAAGGAAATCTATCGCACCTTGACGCCTGCGCAAGGCTCGCGCGCATCCAGTGCGCTTCTGTCAGTCTGAGCGCAGCCAATCCCTGCGTCAAGCACGACTTGTCTGCCAGCTGATCGCCGGCAAATCAGTGGCTCAGTGAGCGTGAGCGTGATCGCCGCCAGTCAGGAACAGCACGATTGCCACGCCGAGCGCAATCAGCAGCACCTGCGGAATCGTTTCCCGCAAGGTCGCGCGCCGCTGCATTTGCGGCATCAGATCGCTGACGGCGATGTAGATGAAACCCGAGGCAGCGAATACCAGCACGTAGGGAATCCAGTCGGTGGCCTGTTCCAGCGTAAAGTAGCCAAGCAGACCGCCAGCCACCGCCATCAGGCTGCACAGCAGGTTGTAGACATAGGCGCGGGCGCGGGAAAAGCCGGCGTTGAGCAAGACGATGAAGTCGCCGATTTCCTGCGGAATTTCATGGGCGATGATGGCGACCGCGGCAATGATGCCCAGACTGGGGTCGGCCAGGAAAGCGGCGGCGATCAGGATGCCATCGGTGAAGTTGTGCAGGCCATCGCCCATCAGGATCATCCAGCCGGACTTGCCGGCTTCGTGGGCGTCGTGGCCATGCTCGTGATGGTGGCCGTCGCCTTCGTAATGATGCGAATGACGCAGCACCGCCATCTTCTCCAGCAGGAAAAAGCCGAGCAGGCCGGCCAGCAGGGTGGCGAACAGCGCGCGCGGATCGGCATGCCCCTCGAAGGCCGTGGGCAGGGCGTGCAGCAGCGAAGTGGATAGCAGGATGCCGACCGACAGGCTGACCATGCGGTCCACCATTTTCCCCAGCAGGCCAAAAGAAAGAACGGCAGCGGCGGATATGCTCACCACCCCCGCCAGCATGGTGGTCAGCAGGATGGAAGTCAGCGTCGAGTTAATTTTGGAACCTGTGCAGTACGGGGAGGAGCCAAATTAAAACACATGCGGCTGGTTTCAGCAAACGCGCCCATGCCTGGCCCCTGAAAAAAGCACGGCGCCCGCCGTACTTTTTCTGCAAGCGACGGCTTCAGGCCACGCCGTGCGCCTTGAACCAGGCCAGGCAGCGCGTCCAGCCATCGCGGGCAGCCGCTTCGACATAGCTTGGCCGGTAATCGGCATGGAAGGCATGACCGGCTTCCGGATACACAACGAATTCCGACTTGCTCTTGCCCTTTGCCAGCGCCGCCTTCATCTGCCCGACGGAGGTCTGCGGAATGCCGTCATCCTTGCCGCCGTACAGGCCCAGCACCGGCACCTTCAGGTCTGCGGCGATATCGACCGGGTGACGCGGCGCCAGCGCAGTCTTGTCGCCGACCAGGCGGCCATACCAGGCGACGCCGGCCTTGACCTTGGGATTGTGTGCGCAATACAGCCAGGTGATGCGCCCGCCCCAGCAAAAGCCGGTGATGCCGAGCTTGCCGGTATTGCCGCCGTTTTTCGCGGCCCAGGCGACGCAGGCGTCGAGGTCGCCCATCACCTGCTGGTCCGGCACCTTGGAAACGACTTCCTTCATCAGCTCGGCGATCGAGCCGTAAGCTGCCGCATTGCCCTGACGGACAAACAGGTCGGGCGCCAGCGCCAGGTAACCCTGCTTGGCGAAACGGCGCGCCACATCGGCGATATGCTCGTGCACGCCAAAGATTTCCGACACCACCAGCACCACCGGCAGATTGGTCTTGCCCTTGGGCTGCGCGCGATATACCGGCACCTGCTGGCCGTTGACTGTGAGCGTTACCTCGCCGGCGTCCAGACCTTCGGTATCGGTCTTGATCACGGATTGCGCGCACACCGGCAATACCGCAGCGGCAAAGCCGGTGCCGAGCGCAGTCTGCAGAAACAGGCGGCGGTCGAACTCTGCCGACAAAGGCGTTTTCGCAGCCAGGCTATCGATTTCCAGTTCCAGATCCTTCATGCATTCCTCCCGAAATAATCAAGCATACACATCAAGACTTCACCAATACGACGGCCAACAGCATAACAAGATCCACCCTGCCCGCACCGTCGCCCCCTTCAATTTTTGATATGGCTTAATGCGCCTCGTCCCAATTGTTGCCCACCCCCACCTCGGCAATCAACGGCACCTTCAGCTGCGCCACGCCCGCCATCAGCGCCGGCAATTTTTCCCGCACCAGTGCCAGCTCGGCCTGCGGCACTTCCAGCACCAGTTCGTCATGCACCTGCATCACCATCTTCGACTGCAAGCCATCGCGCTCCAGCCAGTCCTGCACGGCGATCATGGATAGCTTGATCAGGTCGGCGGCAGTGCCCTGCATGGGCGCATTGATGGCGGCGCGTTCGGCGCCTTGCCGCCGCGGACCATTCGGCGAATTAATCTCGGGCAGCCACAGGCGACGACCGAACACGGTTTCCACATAGCCGCGCGCCTTGGCCTGGGCGCGGGTGTCGGCCATGTACTGGGCGACGCCAGAAAAACGCTGGAAATACTTTTCGATGTACATCTGCGCCGCCGCGCGCTCAATACCGAGGTTGCCCGCCAGGCCGAAGGCGCTCATGCCGTAGATCAGGCCGAAATTGATCACCTTGGCATAGCGCCGCTGCTCGCTGGTGACATCGGCCGCCGCCACGCCAAAAATCTCGGCAGCGGTGGCGCGGTGGATATCGATACCCTCGGCGAAGGCGCGCAGCATGCTGGCGTCTTCCGAGATGTGCGCCATGATGCGCAACTCGATCTGCGAGTAATCGGCCGAGACGATCACGCTGCCTGGCGGCGCGATGAAGGCTTCGCGGATGCGCCGGCCCTCGGCGGTGCGGATCGGGATGTTCTGCAGATTGGGGTCGTTCGAGGCAAGCCGCCCCGTCACCGCCACCGCCTGCGCGTAATTGGTGTGCACGCGCCCGGTATTCGCATCGATCATCTTCGGCAGCTTGTCGGTATAGGTGGATTTCAGCTTGGACAGGCTGCGGTAGTCGAGCAATATCTTCGGCAAGGGATAGTCCTCGGCCAGCTTTTGCAGCACATCTTCATCGGTGGAGGGTGCACCGGAGGGCGTCTTTTTCACCACCGGCAGGTTCAGCTTGCCGAAAAAGATTTCGCCGATCTGCTTGGGCGAATTCAGGTTGAATGGCTGGCCAGCCAGCGCATACGCTTCCTGTTCGATTTCCAGCATGCGGCGACCAAGCTCGCCGGACTGCGTCGCCAGCCGGGCCGGGTCGATCAGCACGCCATTGCGCTCGATCTTTTGCAGCGCCACCGAGGTCGGCACCTCGATATGCTGATAGACGTAAGCCAGGCCGGCATCGTCCTTGATGCGCGGCCACAGCGACTGGTGCAGCTGCAGGGTGACGTCGGCATCTTCGGCGGCATATTCGGTGGCGCGGCCGAGTTCGACTTCATCGAAGCACAGTTGCGAGGCGCCCTTGCCGCACACTTCCTCGAAGGTGATGGTCTTGCGGTTCAGGTGGCGCAGCGCCAGGCTGTCCATGTCGTGCGTGCGGTGCGACTCGTACACATAGGATTCGAGCAGGGTGTCGTGCACGATGCCCCTGAGTTGCACGCCATGGTTGGCGAAAATGTGGCTGTCGTATTTCAGGTGCTGCCCGAGCTTCGGCTTGCCCGGATCTTCCAGCCAGGCGCGCATCTTGCCGAGCACCAGTTCGCGCGACAGCTGCGCCGGCGCATCCGGGTAGCGGTGCGCCACCGGGATGTAGGCCGCCTTGCCGGCTTCACAGCACAGCGAAATGCCGACCAGCTGCGCCTGCATCGGGATCAATGACGTGGTTTCGGTATCGATCGCGGTCAGCGCGGCGGCGTCGATTTTTGCCAGCCACTGGTCCAGCTGCGCTTCAGTGAGCACCAGCTCATATTCGGCCGCGGGCGCCGGTTCGGCGGCGAACAGCGCCGCCTGCGCCAGGCCGGCCTGCGCCCCATCCGCAGCGGGCGCGCCTGCCGACGCACCTGAGCCCTGGCCGGCATCGGCGGCGCTCGCTTCACGCAGCCAGGTCTTGAAGCCGTAACGGCGGTACACCTCGATCAGCGCCTCGCGGTCGGGCTGCTGCGCCGGCAGCGATTCGGCGATCGTCGTCATGTGCGGCGCCAGCGGGCAATCGGTCCTGACGGTGACCAGCACGCGCGCCTGCGGCAGCCAGTCCAGCGACTTGCGCAGGTTCTCGCCGACCACGCCGCCGATCTTGTCGGCGTTCGCAATCACGCCATCCAGATTGCCATATTGCGTGAGCCACTTGACCGCAGTCTTGGGGCCGACCTTGGGCACGCCCGGAACATTGTCGACCGTATCGCCCACCAGCGTCAGGTAATCGACGATCAGTTCCGGCGGCACGCCGAACTTGGCGATGACGCCGGCGCGGTCGAGCGTTTCATTGCTCATGGTATTGACCAGGGTGACATGGCCATTGACCAGCTGCGCCAGGTCCTTGTCGCCGGTGGAAATCACGCAATCCATGTCGTGCTTTACCGCCGCCACCGCCAGGGTGCCGATGACGTCGTCGGCCTCGATGCCCTCAACTACCAGCACCGGCCAGCCCATGGCCTTGACCGCTGCATGGACGGGTTCGATCTGGCGCGCCAGGTCTTCCGGCATGCTGGCGCGGTTGGCCTTGTACTCGGCATACAGATCGTCGCGGAAGGTCTTGCCTTTTGCATCGAAAACACAGGCAATGTATGCTGCCGGGTAATCATTATGCAAGCGGCGCAGCATGTTGATCATGCCGTACAGGGCGCCGGTCGGCGCGCCCTCGGCATTGCGCAAGTCAGGCATGGCATGGAAAGCGCGGTACAGGTAACTGGAACCGTCAACTAACAATAGGGTTTTGTGCATATGGAACAGAATGGAAAAAAGCTGCCGCGGCTGCTGCAGCTCGGGGACATGGAGCGCGCCACCGCCAAAAAGGCGCGCGAGTCATGGCATATGTTCACGATTATGGCAGAATTTATCGAGGCCACGGAACACCTGTCCGAACTGCGGCCGGCCGTTTCGGTCTTCGGCTCGGCCCGCATGACGCCCGAGCACCCCTACTATGCCAAGGGCGTCGATATCGCCCGGCGCCTGTCGGACGCCGGCCTGGCAGTCATTTCGGGCGGCGGCCCCGGCATCATGGAAGCCGCCAACAAAGGCGCCTTCGAAGGCAAGTCGCTGTCGGTCGGCCTGAACATCGAACTGCCGCGCGAACAGGTCAGCAATATCTGGCAAGACGTCTCGATCAGCTTCCGTCATTTTTTTGCGCGCAAGGTCGCCTTCGTCAAGTATGCCGATGCCTATGTCGTCTTGCCTGGCGGTTTTGGCACGCTGGATGAAATGACTGAAGTGCTGACCCTGATCCAGACCGGCAAGACCCGCCGTATCCCGGTGATTCTGGTCGGTGCCGCATTCTGGCGCGGCCTGCTGGACTGGTTCCAGAATAGCCTGGTCAAGAACGGCATGATCAGCCCGGAAGACATGGAAATCGTGCAATTGATCGATGAGCCGGCAAACGTGGTCGATGCGATCTTTGCATTTTATGAAGAGCGCGAATTTGAGCCAAGCGACGAAGAACGGCAAAAAAACTTGTATTTGTAAAAACCGAAGTCGCATGCAGCGGATTAATTGCAGAAAAATCAGCGCGGTTTGCTACAATGAACATGTTAATGGCAATCTGGCCGACTTGCGCCGATTTGCTGTTTGATATCTTGTTCAGCAACCTGGATTTCGCTTATGCGATCAAAGAATTCTATGCGCCAGATCCGCCATTATCTTTTGGCCGGCATGTGGATGGCTGCCGCTACGGCAAGCCTGCCTGCCTTGGCCCAGGAACGCGCGGAGGCGCCACCGCCGCCGCGCCTGGAAAAACTCGAAGAGGGCCAGGCGCCCGCGGTCACCATCACACCGCCGAGCGAGAAAAGCACCATCACGGAAAAGCGTGCGCCCGGCGGCAAGCGCACGGAAGTCAAGGTCAAGAGTGGCAAGAGCACCTACCGGGTCCAGCCCGCTGACGAACCCGGCAATGCCCAGCAAGGCGATGGCCAGAGCATCGCGGCCAAACCGGCGCAATTTGAAGTGCTGCAGTTCGATATGAACCGCGAAAAGAAATTGCAACAGCAACCAGTCGAGCCGCCGCCAACATTGCAGCCCGCGCCCGCAAAAAAATAAAATTAACTCATGGCAGTATTTACTCCCGTCAGCCTGGACGACCTCACAGAATGGATGACCCAGTTCCCGCTCGGCAAACCGCTGGCGATCAAGGGCATTTCCAGCGGCATTGAAAACAGTAATTTCTTCTTGACGACAGAAACCGGCGAATACGTCCTGACTCTGTTTGAAAAGCTGACGTTCGAGCAATTGCCGTTTTACCTGAATCTGATGCAGCACCTGGCGCAGCATGACGTGCTGGTGCCGGCGCCGATCGCCAACCAGAATGGTGTCATCCTGCACAGCCTGCATGGCAAGCCGGCTTCGATCGTCACCCGCCTGCAAGGCGCCTGCCAGCTGGCGCCGCGGCCCGCACATTGCGCCGCGGTCGGCACCATGCTGGCCAGGATGCACCTGGCCGCACGCGACTTTCCCATGCACCAGCCCAACCTGCGCGGCCTGGACTGGTGGAATGCCACCACGCCGACGGTGCTGCCCTACCTGTCGAATGAACGCCAGCATTTGCTGCGGGCAGAGATGCACTTCCAGGAAGCTTTCGCCGGTTCCGCGACTTACCTGCGCCTGCAGCAAGGTCCGATTCATGCCGACCTGTTCCGCGACAATGTCATGTTCGAGGGCGAACGCCTGACCGGCTTCTTCGATTTCTATTTCGCCGGCTGCGACACCTGGCTGTTCGATGTCGCCGTCACCGTCAACGACTGGTGCATCGACCTGGCCACCGGCGTCCTGGATGAGGCACGGGTGCGCGCGCTGCTCGAGGCCTATCATGCCGTGCGACCGTTTACCGCGGACGAACAGGTCGCCTGGCAAGCCATGTTGCGCGCCGGCGCCCTGCGCTTCTGGCTGTCGCGCCTGTACGACTATTATCTGCCGCGCGACGCCCACATGCTGACCCCGCACGATCCGGCGCATTTCGAGCGCATCCTGCGCCAGCGTATCGACGGCACCATTCCTATACTGTTCTGACATGAATAAACTGCCCGCATCCGCCGGCTGGCTCTGGGTCAAGCAAGGCTTTGCCTTGTTCCGCAAGCAACCGGCCGAGTTGTCCACGCTCTTCATCAGCTACATGTTCCTGATGCTGGCCCTGAACCTGCTTCCCCTCATCGGCGCGGTGTTGCCACTGATCCTGGTGCCGGTGTTCGCCATGGCCTTCATGCAGGCGTGCGTGCACGTCGAGCAGGGCCGGCGCGTCTATCCCAACCTCTTGCTGACCGGCTTTCGCTCGCCAGCCTTCCGTTCACTGCTGCTATTGGGCGCACTCTACCTGCTGGCGGCGGTACTGGCGGTGGCGGCATCGAGCCTGGTCGATGGCGGCGTGTTCTGGAATGTCATGAACGGCAAGCTGGCGCTGGATTCGCCGGAAGTGCGCGAGTCGGCCATGCCGCTGGGCATGCTGTTCGCCGCCGCCGTCTACACCCCGGCGGCAATGGCGTTCTGGTATGCCGCACCGCTGATCGCGTGGAAAGACATGCCCCTGTCCAAGGCGGTGTTTTACAGCTTTTTTGCCGTGAAAAACGCCGGCAAGGCTTTCCTGCTCTATGGCCTGGCCTGGTTCTTCCTGGGCATTCTGCTGCCGACCGTCGCCAGCACCATCCTGGCGCTGGCGGCCAGCAAGACGCTGGCGCTGTTCGTGCTGATGCCGCTGTCGATCGTGCTGACGGTCATCATGTATTGCTCGTTCTATCCGACTTATACGGAATTCTTCGGCCGCCCCTATTCGGCGCCGGAAGCGGCAGCGGAATAAGGCGGCGCGCCGGCGCGCGCCATCCAAAGCGCTCAGGCGCGCGCCATCCAAAGCGCTCAGGCGCGCGCCACTTTTTCCAGCTTCGCCACGCCCAGGTCCAGCAGCTTCATGCCGTGACGGCCGAAATTGATGTGCGCGCGCGGATTGCCGCCGCCGCCTTCGATATTCACGATCACGCCCTCGCCGAATTTCTGGTGCGACACCGATTCGCCGATCTTCCAGCCGATCCCCTTGCTGCTGATTTTTTGTGCGATGGCATTGGCGCCGGCTTGCGGCGCATCGACCCAGGCCGCCTTGGCCGTGTGCGCGGACCAGTGATGCTGCTGCACGCGTGGTGACAGCCACTTCAGCGCTTCGTCCGGCAATTCATCGAAAAAGCGCGACTTCATGTTGTAGCGGGTCTGGCCATGCAGCATGCGCGTTTGCGAAAAACTCAGATACAGGCGCTTCTTGGCGCGCGTGATCGCCACATACATCAGGCGTCGCTCTTCCTCGATGCCGCCCTGCTCCTGCTGCGAATTCTCGTGCGGGAACAGGCCCTCTTCCAGGCCGGTGATGAACACTGCGTCGAATTCCAGTCCCTTGGCCGAGTGCACCGTCATCAGTTGCAGCGCATCCTGGCCAGCCTGGGCCTGGTTGTCGCCGGCCTCCAGCGAAGCGTGCGACAGGAACGCCGACAGCGGCGACATGATGGTCGCCAGCGGGGCGTCGGCATCGATGATTTCCACGCCATCGCCGGTGGTCACCGCCGCTCCCGCGACGGCTTGCGCTGGCGGCCCGACCAGGGCCGGGGCATCGATGCCGAAGCCCTCTTCGGAGACGAACAGCATCGCCGCGCTGACCAGCTGCTCGAGGTTTTCGATGCGATCGGCGCCTTCCTTTTCATTGCGGTAGTGCGGCAGCAAGCCACTGGCGTCCAGCACCACCTGCACCATTTCCTGCAGCGGCAGGTTCTGCGTTTCGAAGCGCGTGCCCTCGATCAGCTTGATGAAAGCGCCTAGCGAAGAGCCGGCCTTGCCGGCCACGTAAGGCACCGCCGCGTACAGCGAAATGCCGTACTGGCGCGCCGCATCCTGCAATTGCTCAAGCGAGCGCGCGCCGATGCCGCGGGTGGGGAAATTCACCACCCGCAGGAAGGCTGAATCGTTGTGCGGGTTGTCCATCAGCTGCAGGTAGGCGATCGCATGCTTGATCTCGGCGCGCTCGAAAAAGCGCTGGCCGCCATACACGCGATAGGGAATACCGGCGGAAAACAGCGCATGCTCGATCACCCGCGATTGCGCATTGGAGCGGTACAGCACCGCGATCTCGCTCCTGGCCGCACCTTCGGCGATCAGGCTCTTGGTTTCCTCGATGATCCACTGCGCTTCCTGCAAGTCGCTGGACGCCTCCTGCACCCGCAGCTGTTCGCCATGGCCGGCGTCGGTGCGCAGGTTCTTGCCCAGACGCTTGCTGTTGTTGGCGATCAGGGTATTGGCGCTATCGAGGATATGGCCGTGCGAGCGGTAATTCTGTTCCAGCTTGATCAGGTTCTGCACCTGGAATTCGCGCTCGAAGGCCATCATGTTGCCGACATTGGCGCCGCGGAATGCGTAAATACTCTGGTCGTCATCGCCGACCGCGAACACCGCACTATGCTTGCCGGCCATAATCTTCAGCCACTTGTATTGCAAGTCGTTGGTGTCCTGGAATTCGTCGACGAGGATGTGCGAAAAGCGCGCCTGGTAATGCTCGCGCAGTGGCTGGTTGCGGGAGAGCAGTTCATAGGTGCGCAACAGCAGTTCGGCGAAGTCCACCACGCCTTCGCGCTGGCATTGCTGGTCATACAGTTCATACAATTGCACGAACTTGCGGTTGAAATCGTCATAGGCATCGACTTCGTGGGCGCGCAAGCCCTGATCCTTGGCGCTATTGATGAAGTACATCAAATTGCGCGGCGGATATTTTTCGTCGTCGATATTGTTTGCCTTGAGCAGCCGCTTGATCGCCGAGAGCTGATCTTGCGAATCGAGGATCTGGAAGGTCTGCGGCAATGCGGCGTCACGGTAATGCGCGCGCAGCAAGCGGTTGCACAAGCCATGGAAAGTGCCGATCCACATGCCGCGTGTATTGATCGGCAACATCGCCGACAGCCGCGCCTGCATTTCCTTGGCCGCCTTGTTGGTGAAGGTGACCGCCAGGATGCCGCTCGGCGAGACTTGTCCAGTCTGGATCAGCCAGGCGATGCGGGTGGTCAGCACGCGGGTCTTGCCGGAGCCGGCGCCAGCCAGGATCAGGGCCGATTGCGCAGGGAGAGTGACGGCAGCGAGTTGCTCAGGATTAAGATTATGGAGGAGTTTTTGCATCCCCAGATTATAGTCCTGCTGGCCTGTTGCAGGCAGATCGACGCTACGGCCGGGCTTGCGCGACCTGCTGGTCAGCACCAGCGCAATCCCGCCCAGGATTGCCGCGCTGGCGACCACCAGCCGTGGCGTTAGCGCTTCCGACAGGAACGCCACACTGCCAAATGCGGCGATCAGTGGCACCGACAACTGACGGTGGCTGCGCGCATGGCGGAAAGCTTGCTTAGCGCGGCATACCAGATCACATCGCCGATGCCGGACGTGATTGCGCCGGAAGCGACAGCCAGAGCGACACCGGTCGTATCCGCGTACGCCTTGTCGCCGAAGACCAGGCTAAGCGCGAGGGCGAGCGGCGTCGCCCGCGCGAAGTTGCCCGCGGTGGCGGCCAGCGGGTTGGCCACGCCGCGGCCGCGCAGTGAGTACATGCCCCACGCCACGCCAGCGACCGTCATCAACGCCGCGCCGAAGAGCGGCGGCGCCGCGACACCCGGCGACACCAGGTAAACCAGCCCCGCAACCGCCAGGGCGAGACCGAGCCAGGCCATGATTCCAAACGATTCGCCAGCGCGCAAGCCCGCGCTGAGCATCGTCAATTGCACCGCGCCGAACAGAATCAATGCGCCCGTTCCCGCCGACAAGGTGAGATAGGCGAAGGAAAAGAATGCGACATAAGCAAACAACATCGCCGCAGAAAGCCAGTCGGCATTGCCGGGCAAGGAGCGTTGCGCCCTGAAGCGCACGATGATGGCGAGCGTGATCGCGCCGGCAACCAGCCTGATGCTGGTAAAGCTGGCGGCATCGATACCCCGCTGCTGCAGCGCGAGCCGGCACAACAGTGAATTGGCCGCGAAGGCGAGCATTGCCACCGCAGTGAGGACGATCGCAGGCAAGCCTGCCTGGCTGAGACGTACTTCAGACATGCATCGCCACCACGACGGCGGCCCAGCCCAGTAGCGCGACACCGAGCGGCGTGCCGAGACGCCGGCCCCAGCGCACGTTCTTTTCGATTGCCATCACCGCCGCAAGCAGGAGCATCCAGCCCAGGCTGCCGGCGCCGAAGGCGAACATCAACAGCATCAGTGCCCAGCAGCAGCCGGCGCAGAACAGGCCATGCTGCGCGCCCAGCGAGAACGCGTGCCACCCTGGCGCATGCCCGCGCCAGCGCTGCATGATGAAACTCAGGGGCGTGCGGCATTTTTCCAGGCACTGGTACTTGAGCTTGCTGAACTGAAATGCGCCGGCCAGCGCAATGGTCGCCGCGCCGATCACCCAGCCATGCCAGGCCAGCACGGGCACGCTGGCGAGCAGGAACAGCAAGACACTGTGCAAGGCATGCGCCAGCAGCCCGAACGCGCCCCAGGCCGTCATGTACCCCAGGCCGAGCAGCAGGACCAGGCGCCCATGATCCGGGCGCGCGGCCGTCAGGCGGTCGAAGGCATTAAACAAGGGCAAGGTCGTCGGCAGCATCATGGCTGCCGTCATGAAGATCCACGCGGCCGCATAGAGGGTCATGGGCACCACCACGCCGCCGGCGGGAACGACGCGACACAGAAATGCCGCCGGCCCTGACGCCGTCCAGTCGCCATGCTCGAGATATCGTCCGTACGGACTGCGCGACCACGCCCACAATGCCAGCCACGCGAGTGTAATCAGCGCCACCATGAGCGGCAAGAACACGCGCTGGTGACGCGCGGCGCCGGACGGCGGCGCGCCTGCCGGCGAACTCATGCGTCGAAGGCGAACGTGCTCTGCAGGGCGTTATGGTTCTTGATGTCGAGGTCGATGCCGAGGGCGGCATTCCTGGATCGATAGGTTGGCGCCTTGCCGACAAATACCGGCGCCCCCGGCACCGTCGAGAACACGGTGTCGGCAAGCGTGGTCGGGCCGCCGCTCGGGCCGAGATACGGCTCGAGTTCGGCATAATAATTCTTGCCAATCTCGAGTTCGCCCTTGCCCCCGACCACGGTGAATCTGATCGGCGCGCGCTCCACCGAGACGACCTGACCGATGAGCTTGGCAAGCTCGGCAACCGGCCCGCCGGCCTGGCCGGTATAGACTTTCAGCAGAGCCTCTTCCTGCGCCTTGGATGCCTGGTCGTCGACGTAGATCGCGGCAGTCCAGTTGCCTTGCAGGATATTACCGGGCACATGGGCCACGGCCGCGATGGTGTTGCCACTCACATCGACGCCGTCGACTGCCCCCTTGTCTATGCGCCAGGCGATGATGGTGTCGCAGGTGCCGTTGTCAGGATCTTCGCCGATCCAGCAAGGGCACAGCACCTTGCAATTGCAAACCTCGAGCAGACGGCCTTCCAGGTGATAGCTCATACGAACCTCCGATGAAACCGCGCGAACACGACCGCGATCGATTCAATATGTACCGGCACCCGGCGAGTGGCAACCGGCACACGCCCGGCAGGAGGCAGGCATTTGACGCAAGTCAAACAGGAAGCGGTCGCCGCAGGCGTTGGCATGATGGCATGGATCAGCGATTGCGACGCCGAATGCAAAACGGTCTGCCGCGGCAGACCGTTTTGTTACTGCCTGGCGCGACAGGCTCAGGCAGCGCTGTTCTTGCGACGCATTGCGGCAAGTCCAGCCAGACCGAGGCCGAACAAGGCCAGTGAAATTGGCTCCGGCACATCATTCTGGCCACCGGCAACCGTGTACAGGTTATCGAAAATCACCCAGTCGCCGAAACCATTCAGGGTCACGCGGCTGATACCGGCGCTGTTGGCAATACCAAAAAACATCGGACTGCAGCAGGCAGGCGAAGTAGTAATGCTTTCAAGAACATTATTGGCTGCGTCATAGGCGGTATAGACCCAGGAATTATTGACGGCACCGCCCCAGATACCGAATGCCGAAACGGCATTCGAAAACACCAGGTCAAAGCTGAGCGGCGAGCTGCTGCTGTTGTTTAAAGTCTTGCCGCCAATACCATAGGACGAGGCATAGGAAGAGTCGATCGACATCGGCGAGCCATTGCCAACGATGGTCACGCCCGGCAGTGCGAGTGAGGCATAATCGCCGTCGGCAGCCGAATCAAAAGTTTCGATAGTGGCGCCGGCCAGTGCGGCATCAGCGGTGGAAGTGATGAGCGCAGCATTGGCTGAACCAGCCAACAAAAACATCAGCAAAGCAAAAAGTCGTTTCATTTCTTATTCCTTGGGGACAAATGGATTAAAAGACCAACCTTTGCCCTTAAAGCAATACATATGCCACCAGCATAAGTCATTGTTTATATTAATATTTAGCAACAAGAATGCAGCGAAATGTAAAGAAACTCGACAAAACGGGGCGGTGAACGCGATGCTCACCGTCCCGCAAGCGTGCAGCGTGACGCGACCCCGGGCCCTACGCCGGAAACAGCCCGGCGAACCTGCGTGCCACAGCTTGCGGGTCGGCGGCCAGATAGATGCTGCTGATCGCCGCGACCATGTCGGCACCGGCTGCCACCAGCGGCGCGGCGTTTTCGACGGTCATGCCGCCGATGACGACGGCCGGCAGCGGCACCTCGGCATGCGAGCGGGCGATGATGTCGGTCGACGTGGTCACCGGATACTTCTTCACGCGCGAAGGATAAAAACCACCGTAGGCGACATAGCTGGCGCCGGCGGCATGGGCGGCGCGCGCCAGTTGCAAGTCGCCGTAGCAGGAGGCGCCGACAATCTTGCCCGGACCGACGACGGCACGAGCTTCTGCGACCGTGGCGTCGGTGCCGCCGACGTGAATGCCGTCGGCATCGATGGCCAGGCACAGGTCGACGAAATCATTGATGACCAGCGGACGCTGATAGCTGCGGCACAGCGACAACAGGCATTCAGCCTGTTCGCGCCGCAGGCCGGCGTCGGCCGTCTTGTGGCGGTACTGCACCAGCGCCGCGCCGCCCTTCAAGGCCAACTCGGTGATTTCCAGTAATTTTTGCGTGTCATCCCAGTCCGGGGTGACGAGATACAAACCCTTCATCATGCTGCCTTCATGTAGGGGCGCGGACGGCTGGGGATCAGTTGCCCTGCTGCGATCTCGTAAGCATGCTCCAGCGCCTGGTGACAATAAGCCTGGCCATCCTCGATCGCTTCGGCCATCGGCTTGCCGTTGGCCAGCAAGGCGGCGATCGCCGCAGCCAGGGTGCAGCCGCTACCATGGAAGGCGCCGGCCAGGCGCGGCCAGGCCCAGGAACGGAATTCGCCCGCGGTAAACCAGCGATTGACCACCTTGTCGTCATGCGCGTGGCCGCCCTTGATCAGCACGTGCTGGCAGCCCTGCGCCAGCAAGGCCTCGGCTTGCGAATCGGTGCGGCGGTCGCCGCCGGAGAGCACGGTGGCTTCCGGCAGGTTGGGCGTGACCAGGGTCGCCAGCGCCATCAACGGCGCCAGCGTGTTGGCGGCGTCGTCGAGCCCCAGAGCATCGCCGTGGCCGCTGGCCAGCACCGGATCGAGCACCACCGGCAAGTCGGGCCGGCTTTGCCGCAGTTGCTGCACGATGGCGGCGATCGCCTCGGCATTGGCGCGGTTGCCGACGATGCCGATCTTGACGGCGGCAATCTCGATTTTTTCGATCAGGACTTGCGCCTGCTGCATCAGGAGTGTGGCGGGAACCGGGTGCACCGCATACACGCGGTCATTGTCCTGCACCGTCAGTGACGTCAGCACCGACAGCGGGTGCGCGCCCAGCGCAGCGATGGCCTGCACATCGGCCTGCATGCCGGCACCGCCGCTCGGATCAGATCCGGAGAACACCAGCACACTGGGTCGCTTCATAGAGGACGTCCTTCCATCGGTGACGAGGGTGCTGCGACAAATTTTTTCGGAATGCGGCCGGCCAGGTAAGCGGCACGGCCGGCCTCGACTGCCAGGCGCATTGCATGTGCCATGCGGATCGGATCGCGGGCGCCGGCAATGGCGGTATTCATCAGCACGCCATCGCAGCCGAGCTCCATTGCAATGGCGGCATCCGAGGCCGTGCCGACGCCGGCATCGACCAGCACCGGCACTTTGGCACGCTCGATGATCAGCGACAGGTTCCACGGATTCAGGATCCCCATGCCCGAGCCAATCAAAGACGCCAGCGGCATGACCGCCGCGCAACCGATTTCTTCGAGCATTTTCGCCTGAATCGGATCGTCGCTGCAATATACCATCACGTCGAAACCATCTTTTACCAGGATTTCTGCCGCTTTCAGGGTTTCCGGCATGTTCGGAAACAGGCTTTTTTCATCGCCCAGCACTTCCAGCTTGACCAGCTTGTGGCCATTTAACAACTCGCGTGCCAGCTGCAAGGTATAGACGGCATCGGCGGCGTTGTAGCAGCCGGCCGAATTGGGCAGGATCGTGAATTCGGATGGCGGCACCGCGTCCAGCAGGCTGGGCGCATTGGGGTCCTGGCCAATGTTGACGCGGCGGATCGCCACCGTGATGATTTCGGCGCCGCTGGCCACCGTGGCCGCACGGGTTTCTTCGAGGTCGCGGTATTTGCCGCTGCCCACCAGCAGGCGCGAACGGTAAGTCTTGCCGGCGATGGTCAAGCCTTGTTCTTGCTGGATGCCGGGACAATCAATCGGGTTCATTTTGTTTCCTTTGCTTTCTCTGTTCCCATGAACAAGCGATGATGCTCATAGGGCGTGCCACTTCGCCGCTTGCAAGTGCTTATCCACCACCAATCGCGCGCACGATATCGACGCGGTCGCGCGGTTGCAGCACGCGCTGCGCCCACAGGTGGCGCGGCACGATTTCGCGGTTGACCGCCACCGCCAGCGACTTGTTGGCCAAGTCGAGGGCGGCGATCAGGTCCTGCACGTTCTGGTTGTCGGCGAGCGGATGCGGCGCGCCGTTCAGTTCGATTTCCATCTGCCTGCCCTGATCCATTACTGCTTGCGATAGATCTCGGCGCCATTCTTGACGAATTCGACCGCTTTCACTTCCATGCCTTTTTGCAGCGCCTGCTCGTCCGAGATGCCCTGGGCCGCGGCATAGTCGCGCACGTCCTGGGTGATCTTCATCGAACAGAAATGCGGGCCGCACATCGAGCAGAAATGCGCCACCTTGGCCGAATCCTTTGGCAAGGTCTCGTCGTGGAATTCGCGCGCCTTGTCCGGGTCGAGACCGATGTTGAACTGGTCCTCCCAGCGGAATTCGAAACGCGCCTTGGACAGGGCATTGTCGCGGATCTGCGCGCCGGGATGCCCCTTGGCCAGATCGGCCGCATGCGCCGCCAGCTTGTAGGTGATGATGCCGACCTTGACGTCATCCTTGTTGGGCAAGCCCAGATGCTCTTTCGGCGTCACATAGCACAGCATCGCCGTACCGTACCAGCCGATCATGGCGGCGCCAATGCCGGAGGTGATGTGGTCGTAGCCCGGCGCGATATCGGTGGTCAGCGGCCCCAGCGTATAGAACGGCGCTTCGTGGCACTGTTCCAGTTGCAGGTCCATGTTTTCCTTGATCAGGTGCATCGGCACGTGGCCGGGGCCTTCGATCATCACCTGCACATCGTGCTTCCAGGCGATCTGGGTCAGTTCGCCCAGAGTTTTCAGTTCGCCCAGTTGCGCTTCGTCATTGGCGTCGTAGATCGAGCCCGGACGCAAGCCGTCGCCCAGCGAGAACGACACGTCGTAGGCCTTCATGATTTCGCAAATGTCTTCGAAATGCGTGTACAGGAAGGATTCCTTGTGATGCGCCAGGCACCACTTGGCCATGATCGAGCCGCCGCGCGACACAATCCCGGTCATGCGCTTGGCCGTCAGCGGCACGTATTGCAGGCGTACGCCTGCATGGATGGTGAAGTAATCGACGCCCTGCTCGGCTTGCTCGATCAGGGTGTCGCGGAAGATTTCCCAGGTCAGGTCTTCGGCCTTGCCATTGACCTTTTCCAGCGCCTGGTAAATCGGCACGGTGCCGATTGGCACCGGCGAATTGCGGATGATCCACTCGCGGGTTTCATGGATATGCTTGCCGGTGGACAGGTCCATCACGGTATCGCCGCCCCAGCGGATCGCCCAGGTCATTTTCTCGACTTCCTCGCCGATCGACGAGGTCACGGCCGAGTTGCCGATATTGGCGTTGATCTTGACCAGGAAATTGCGGCCGATAATCATCGGCTCGATTTCCGGGTGATTGATATTCATCGGGATGATGGCGCGGCCGCGCGCGACTTCCTCGCGCACGAATTCCGGCGTAATTTCGGCAGGAATGGCAGCGCCAAAATTCTGCCCCGGATGCTGGCGGCCCATCAGGTCGGCCAGTTTGTGGCCCAGCGGGCCGGAGGTCTTCAGGCCTTCCAGGTACTCCTTGCGCTGCAGGTTTTCACGGATGGCGACGTATTCCATCTCAGGCGTAATGATGCCCTGGCGCGCGTAATGCATTTGCGACACGTTTTTGCCAGCCTTGGCACGGCGCGGCTTGCGGTGCAGGTTGAAGCGCAACTCGGCCAGTTTCGCGTCGTTCAGGCGCTCGATGCCATAAGCGGAGCTGGGCCCCGGCAACTCTTCGGTATCGCCGCGCTCGTCGATCCAGCCGGCGCGCAAGGCTGGCAAACCGGAGCGGATATCGATTTTCGCTGCCGGATCGCTGTACGGACCGGAGGTGTCATAGACAAAGATCGGCGGGTTCTTTTCCGCGCCCATCGACGCCGGCGTATCGCTCTGGCTGACTTCGCGCATCGGCACGCGAATATCCGGGCGCGAGCCCTCAACGTAAATCTTGCGCGAATTCGGCAAGGGCTGGATGGCGGCCTCGTCGACCGTGGCGGTGGCTGCCAGGAATTGGGGATTGGCGTTCATGTCTTCCTTCGCTCTTGCTTGGACGAGGCAGCGTGCTGCCCCGAAAATTAATCAAATCGCGAAGGAAAGGCGGAAATATGGCAAAAAAACAATCGTTTCCGGTTGCTTCCCTTCGCTGGCATTACCCAGATCAGGTTCGAGGGTGTTTCTCACCCGGCCGCACAGTTAAAACAGTCAAAATCACCGTTAAAACCCTGTCATCGGCCAGGACCCCTAGCATGGACCAATTGCATTGGTCTCGCCGAATTATACATCCAGCGGCGGCCATTGGGCGATGCGTCCCTTATAATGTGAGGTTTCGCAAAAGACACTTCAAATCATGGAATTAGCCAAATCTTTCGAGCCCGCCGAGATTGAAAAACATTGGCGTACCGAATGGGAACAGCGCGGCTACTATACCGCCACCACCGACGCCGGCAAACCCGCATTCAGCATCCAGTTGCCGCCGCCCAATGTGACCGGCACCCTGCACATGGGTCATGCCTTCAACCAGACGATCATGGATGGCCTGACGCGCTATTACCGCATGCGCGGCCATAACACCGCCTGGATTCCCGGCACTGACCATGCCGGCATCGCCACGCAAATCGTGGTTGAGCGCCAGCTCGATGCGCAAAAGGTGACGCGCCATGATTTGGGCCGGGAAAAATTCCTCGAAAAAGTCTGGGAATGGAAAGAGCAATCCGGCTCGACCATCACCGGCCAGATGCGCCGCATGGGCGCCTCCACCGACTGGAGCCGCGAATACTTCACCATGGACGCCAAGATGTCCAAGGCGGTCACCGAAGTGTTCGTGCGCCTGTACGAGCAAGGCTTGATCTACCGTGGCAAACGCCTGGTGAACTGGGACCCGAAACTGCACACCGCAGTAAGCGACCTCGAAGTGGTGTCGGAAGAAGAAGACGGCTTCATGTGGCATATCCGCTATCCGTTGGTAGGTTCGGATGGTAAAGCGGGCTCAGACTCCCTTACGGTTGCCACTACCCGTCCGGAAACGCTGCTGGGCGACGTTGCCGTGGCAGTCGACCCGACCGACGAGCGCTATATCCACCTGGTCGGCAAGTTGCTGGAGCTGCCCTTGACCGGCCGCCAGATTCCGATCATCGCCGATGAGTACGTCGACAAGGAATTCGGCACCGGTTGCGTGAAGATCACCCCGGCGCACGACTTCAACGACTACGCCGTCGGCCAGCGCCACAACCTCGCGCAAATCAATATCTTCACACTCGACGCGAAGATCAACGAAAACGGCCCGGCCCAATACCAGGGCCTGGACCGTTTCGAGGCGCGCAAGCAGATCGTCGCCGACCTCGATGCGCAGGGCTTGTTGGCAGAAGTGAAGCCGCACAAACTGATGGTGCCGCGCGGCGACCGCACCGGCGTGGTGATCGAGCCGATGCTGACCGACCAGTGGTTCGTCGCCATGAGCAAGGCCGCCCCTGAGGGTACGCATTTCCCCGGCAAATCGATCGCCGAAGTGGCGCTGGAAAAAGTCGCCGACGGCGCGATCAAGTTCATTCCGGAAAACTGGACCACCACCTACAACCAGTGGCTCAATAATATCCAGGACTGGTGCATTTCGCGCCAGCTCTGGTGGGGCCACCAGATCCCGGCCTGGTACGACGAGGACGGCACGATCTACGTCGCCCGCAACGAGGAAGATGCCAAAGCCCAGGCCGGCGGCAAAGCAATCCGCCGCGACGACGATGTGCTCGATACCTGGTTCTCGTCCGCCCTGGTGCCCTTCTCCACGCTGGGCTGGCCGGAAGAAACCCCGGATTACAAGATGTTCCTGCCCTCCACCGTGCTGGTGACGGGTTTCGACATCATCTTCTTCTGGGTCGCGCGCATGGTCATGATGACCACGCATTTCACCGGCAAGGTACCGTTCGAGAAAGTCTATGTGCACGGCCTGGTGCGCGATGCTACCGGCCAGAAAATGTCCAAGTCCAAGGGCAATACGCTGGATCCGATCGACCTGATCGATGGCATCGAACTCGACCAGCTGGTCGGCAAGCGCACCACCGGCCTGATGAATCCGAAAGATGCGGCCAAGATCGAAAAGGCCACCCGCAAGGAATTCCCGTCGGGCATCCAGGCCTATGGCACCGATGCGCTGCGCTTCACCATGGCCAGCTATGCCTCGCTGGGCCGCAACATCAACTTCGACCTGAGCCGCTGCGAAGGCTACCGCAACTTCTGCAACAAGCTGTGGAACGCCACCCGCTTCGTGCTGATGAATACCGAAGGCAAGGATTGCGGTTTCGATCCGGCTACCTGCGGCGAAGGCGGACGCGAGTTCTCCCAGGCCGACCGCTGGATCGTGTCACTGCTGCAGCGCGTTGAAGCCGAAGTGGAAAAAGGCTTTGCCGATTATCGCTTCGACAATATCGCTTCCAGCATTTACAAATTCATCTGGGATGAATATTGCGACTGGTACCTGGAAGTGGCGAAAGTGCAAATCCAGAACGGCACGGAAGCGCAGCAGCGCGCTACCCGCCGCACGCTCTTGCGTGTGCTGGAAACCATCTTGCGCCTGGCCCACCCGGTGATCCCTTTCATCACCGAGCAATTGTGGCAAACGGTTGCGCCACTGGCCGGACGCACGCTCGACCCGGCCGGCGACTCCATCATGCGCCAGCCCTATCCGCAGGCCGAAGCGAAGAAAATCGACGAGCAGGCGGAAGGCTGGATGGCGCAACTGAAATCGCTGACCGATGCCTGCCGCAACCTGCGCGGCGAAATGCAACTATCGCCGGCGCTGCGCGTACCGCTGATTATCGAATCCAGCGGCGACAAGGCAGCAGCGCAGTCGTTCGCGCCCTACCTGCAAGCCCTGGCCAAGCTATCGGAAGTCCAGGTGGTCGATAGCTTGCCGCAATCGCCGGCACCGGTCTCGATCGTTGGTGACGTAAAATTAATGCTGAAAGTCGAAATCGATGTCACCGCAGAGCGTGAAAGGCTGTCTAAGGAAGTGATGCGGCTGGAAGGCGAGATTGCCAAGGTCAATGCAAAACTCGGCAATGAAAGCTTCGTTGCCAGGGCGCCAGCCCAAGTGGTGGCACAGGAAAAGGAACGCCTGGTGAATTTCAGCGCGACCCTGGAAAAATTGCGCGAGCAATTGGTGAAGTTGCAATAAAGGCCGGCGCTAGACGCGTCACGATCCGCGCGCGGTCTCCGACAAGAGGACAGAATGGCATTGAAGGACGCGGATTCGCCGTGAAACCGATTTCCAGCCTGGCATTTTATTGTTGTGGCGTACGCATGCAGGATGCGGCCAATGCCCATCCAGTGTGCGGGGATAATTTTGCCCATCTCTTCATGTCCGAGTATGGCGTGGGCATCTACGAACTGTTCAGGGAAGAACAGAACGCCAACGCCAGCATTCTTGTACGCCATCGCATCATCGATGAACTCTTGCGGGAACAATTGCAAAAGTGCCCGGAAAGCTGCATTGTCACCATCGGCGCCGGCTTCGACAGCCGTCCTTATCGTCTCGCCGGCGGTAACTGGTTCGAACTGGATGAGCCGCCGGTGGTTTCCTGGAAAAATGAACGTCTGCCGGCCAGGGAATGTCACAATCCGCTGCAGCGCATCGCCATCGACTTTGCCAGCGAGACACTGGAAGACAAGCTCGCCGCAATCGCGCCGGCAGGCCCGGTGATCCTGGTGGTCGAAGGTGTATTCATTTATCTGTCGGAAGCGGAAATCCAGGATTTCCTTGCCGCATTCCAGCAACGATTTCCCAATCATCAAATTATCTGCGACCTTGTCAGCCGCGACATGGTGGCCAATTACGGCCGCAGCCTGCACGCGAAAATTCAGTCCCTCGGCACCCGCTTCCAGGCAGTCGCGCGTCCGGAAACCGTCTTTACGCTCAATGGCTATTGCATCCGCGAAGGCATCTCGATCATCGAGCGGGCCGTGGATTTCGGCGTCAACAAGATCCCCAAATTGCTGCTCAACTATTTCTTCAGCGGTGAGGTCATGGGCAACGCCGTGTATGTCTTCGAACCAGCCGATCCGTACGGCGACCTGGTGATTTAAGACAGCAGCGTCAGTCCGCCGATGCCGGCGACGATCAAGGCAATGCAAGCCAAGACACGCCCCTTGCGTGATTCCCTCTGGGGCGCTTATACAAACGAAATGTGCAAACCCGGCAAACTTACGCCCGAAAACGCCGTAATCCAGGTCTGCCCCGGTTTCACCGGGTACGCCTCGGCCCAGGCGCCGGTGCTGACGATTTCGCCGGCGGCCAGCGGCGGGAATTGCGCTTGCGAAGCGAGCAGGCACTGCAAGCGCTTCAGCGCAAATACCGGGCTGTGCAGCACCTCGCTGCCAAAGCCGGCGGCGCACAAGGTATAGCCGTCGCCATCGCTGCGCGAAAGGGAAACGCTGGAGTCCGCCAATACCTGCACCAGATGATGGCGCGAGGCCTGCGACAGCGATTTCGGCTCGCCAATCAGCAAGGCGCCATGCAAGCCGAAGGCGGCAATCGCATCGGCCACCTCGAAGTGCCAGTCGGGATAGGGACAGGTAACGATTTCCAGCCCATGCGCCATCCATTCGATGCAATCGGCCAGGCCATCGATACTGACATGCGGCTCAGGCGCCTTGCCCAGCTTGAAGATGACCTCCGGCTGTATGCGCGGTTGCAAGGCCCCCGCCAGACTCTGGAGCCCCTGGTTGTCTTCCACATAACGCACCGTGCTATTGAATAAAGGCGACCAGGAAGGCATGCCCTCGGTTCCTACCAGGCCATCCCTGGCATGGAATTTTCGATTGGCAAAACCCACCTTGCGCCCCACCGGAATTTCGCCTTGGGCAATACGGATATCGGCAATCGTCTTGGCAATCTCGTACGCATCGGCAATCGACAAGCCCCCCCGCGCCGACAGCGGCGACAGTTGCCTGCCTTTGGTGCGCGCCTCCAGCAATTGGAGTGCATAACGATTTGCCTGACTGGACATCAACATGGCGTGCTCGTACTGGAAATGGTCCTCGATTGGACTCGTTCCAGCGCAAAGGATTCGATTTATTCCCGCCCGTCAAAGCGCTTGGCAGGCTAGCCCCAGAGGTCGCCGCTGGGGCTGGTGCGCGGCGCAGTGGCACCGAAATGCATATACGCCGCCGGCGTGGCGATGCGGCCGCGTGGCGTACGTTGCAAAAAGCCTTGCTGGATCAAATAAGGTTCCAGCACATCCTCGATGGTGTCGCGCTCTTCGCCAATCGCCGCTGCCAGATTGTCCAGGCCGACCGGGCCGCCATTGAATTTGAACAATACCGCCTCCAGCAACTTACGGTCCATCAAGTCAAAACCGACCGGATCGACATCCAGCATTTTCAGGGCGGCATCGGCTATTTCCTGCGTAATTTCTCCGGTGCCCTTGACCTCGGCATAGTCGCGCACCCGACGCAGCAAACGATTAGCGATACGCGGGGTGCCGCGGCTGCGGCGGGCGATTTCCAGTGCGCCGGCATCTTGGATCGGCGCATGCAGCAAGGCCGAACTGCGGCTGACGATGCGCGCCAGTTGCTCCGGCGTATAAAACTCCAGGCGGGCCACAATACCGAAACGGTCGCGCAAGGGATTGGTCAGCATGCCGGCACGGGTGGTGGCGCCGACCAGGGTGAATGGCTGCAGGTCGAGCCGCACCGAGCGCGCCGCCGGGCCTTCGCCGATCATGATATCGATCTGATAATCCTCCAGCGCCGGGTAGAGGATTTCCTCCACCACAGGCGACAAACGGTGGATCTCATCGATGAACAGCACATCGTTGGCTTCCAGATTGGTCAACAACGCCGCCAGGTCGCCGGCGCGTTCCAGCACCGGCCCTGAAGTCTGGCGCAGGTTGACGCCCATTTCGCGCGCAATGATATGCGCCAGCGTAGTCTTGCCAAGGCCGGGCGGACCGAACAGCAAGGTATGGTCGAGCGCTTCGCGGCGCTTTCTGGCAGCGCTGATGAAGATTTCCAGCTGATCGCGGATTTTTTCCTGACCAACGTATTCATCCAGCTGCTTCGGCCGCAAGGCGCGTTCGATCGCTTCCTCGTTGGGCGATACCGGCGTTGCGGCAATGATACGTTGCTCTGAGAAATTGTCGGTCTGGATCGTCATATCAACCCTTTGACAAGGCTTTCAGCGCCAGCTTGATGCCCTCGGATACGCCAGTGCCCGCAGGTACCTGCTTCAGCGCCAGCACGGCTTCCTTGTCCGAATAGCCGAGCGCCAGCAAGGCGTTCATGACATCGCCGCTGGCGTCGCCATGGACAGACACGCCGGCAGCACCCAGGTCGGCGCCGAGCTTGCCCTTCAGTTCCAGCAACAGTCGCTCAGCCGTCTTCTTGCCGATACCCGGCACCCGCGTCAGGCGGCCGGATTCCTGCAAGGTGATTGCCTGTGCCAGGTCGGCCACCGACATGCCGGAAAGGATGGACAAGGCCGTGCGCGCGCCGACGCCGGAAATCTTGATCAATTCCTTGAACACATTGCGTTCTTCGACGCTGGCAAAGCCATACAGCAAATGCGCATCTTCGCGTACCGCGAGGTGGGTCAGCAGCACCACTTTCTCGCCGAGGGCGGGCAAGTTATAAAAGGTGCTCATCGGCACCCCCACTTCATATCCCACGCCATGACAATCGATCAGCAGCTGTGGTGGATTTTTCTCAAGCAAGATTCCAGAAAGACGGCCTATCATATCGCTCTATTTTGCAGTAAATTGCATCCATCATACAGGACAAAGAGCCAATGCCATGCGCATTACCGCCCATTCCCCGCCCGCGCGCAGCTGGCAAGTGTTACCTTCGAGAATCGGCATCTTGCTAGGCATTCTGTGGGCGTTGCCGCTGACCCTGCTGGGGGCATTGCTGCTGATGCTGCCCACCCTGCTGTTGCGCGGCCGCATCGATATCGTCATGCGACCGACTCCGGCGCTGCTGGTACGCGGCCCGTTGGCCGACCGCATGCTCGAAGGCCATCCTTTCGGCGCCATGTGCGCCATGGCGATTGGCCATATCGTCATTGCGCAACGACAAGGCCTCACTGCACGCATTCTCACCCATGAACTGGCCCATGTCAGGCAAGCCGCGCACTGGGGTTTTGCATTTCCCGTGATATATCTTGCCGCAAGCATCTGGGCCTTCCTGCATGGCGAGGACGCCTACTGGAACAATTGCTTCGAGGTAGCGGCGCGACGCGCGGAGCAGGAGGCTTAGCCCACCAGGCGGCCGCCACGCACCCGCAAGCCGCGCTTGGCCAGCGCCGGCGCCAGGCCGCCCAGAATACCCAGCACATCGCTGTTATTGGCGTGGCAAATCGCCACCCCGAGGGCATCAGCCGCATCGGGGCCGGGTGCGCCCGGCAATTTCAGCAGGCGCTGCACCATCTCCTGCACCTGTGTCTTTTGCGCCTTGCCATGCCCGACCACCGCCTTCTTGACCTGCAGCGCGGTATATTCCGCCACCATCAAGTCGGCCGCCACCAGGGCGCAAATCGCCGCCCCGCGCGCCTGCCCGAGCAACAGGGTCGATTGCGGATTGACGTTGACGAACACTTTTTCGATCGCCGCGCAATCCGGGCGATAGGTCTGCACCACTTCACCGAGGCTGGTGAGGATGGTCTTGAGACGCTGCGGCAAATCGCCGTCCGGCGTCCTGATGGTGCCGGAGGCGATATAGGTCAGCTGGTTGCCTTGCTTGTGGATCACGCCGAAACCGGTGATCCGCAAGCCGGGGTCGATGCCGAGGATTTTCACAAACCTTGCATCAATGACGGAAGTGGCGGATGCCGGTGTACAGCATCACCACGCCGCGCTCGTCGGCGGCGTCGATCACTTCCTGGTCGCGCATCGAGCCGCCCGGATGGATCACGCAGGTAGCACCCGCATCGACCACCACATCGAGGCCGTCGCGGAACGGGAAGAAGGCATCCGACGCCACCGCCGAACCCACCAGCGACAGCTTGGCGTTCTGCGCCTTGATCGAGGCGATGCGGGCGGAGTCGATGCGGCTCATCTGGCCGGCACCGACGCCCAGCGTCATGCCGTTGGCACAGAAAACGATGGCGTTCGACTTGACGAACTTGGCCACGCGCCAGGCGAACATCAAATCCTGCAGTTGCTGCGGGGTCGGCTGCTTTTTGCTCACCACGCGCAATTCCGCCGGCATGACGTTTTTCGCATCCGGCGACTGCACCAGCAGGCCGCCGCCGACGCGCTTGAAATCGTACTGGTTGAGACCCTTGCCGAGCGGGATCTCGAGCAGGCGCACATTGGCCTTGGCGGAGAAAATCTGCCTGGCTTCCGCGCTGAAGGAAGGCGCGATCAGGACTTCAACGAATTGCTTGACCACCGCTTCGGCAGCGAAGCCATCGAGTTCGCAATTGAAGGCGATGATGCCGCCGAAGGCCGAAGTCGGATCGGTCTGCAAGGCCTTGCTGTAAGCTTCCAGCGCATTGGCGCCGATCGCCACGCCGCAGGGATTGGCATGCTTGATGATCACGCAGGCGGTGGCATCGAAGGTTTTCACGCATTCCCAGGCAGCGTCGGCGTCGGCGATATTGTTATATGACAGTTCCTTGCCCTGCAGCTGGGTATAGTTGGCCAGCGCCCCCGCGACCGGCTGCGCATCGCGATAAAAAGCAGCCGACTGATGCGGATTTTCACCGTAGCGCATTTCCTGCACTTTCAGGAATTGCTGGTTGAGCGTGGCCGGATAGGCGCTACGCGTGGCGTGCGCCTTGTCTTCGCCCAGCGCCGTGAAATAATTGGTGATGGCGCCGTCGTATGCTGCGGTATGCGCAAACACTTTTTTCGCCAGGTCGAACTTGGTTGCGTAGCTGACTTCGCCGGCGCCGGCCGTCAACTCGGCGAGCACGCGGGTGTAATCGACCGGATCGCAAATCACCACCACATCCTTATGGTTCTTGGCGGAGGAGCGCAGCATGGCCGGACCGCCGATGTCGATGTTTTCGATGGCGTCTTCCAGCGTGCACTGGTCCTTGGCCACGGTTTGCTGGAACGGATACAGGTTCACCACCACCATGTCGATGGTCGGGATATCGTGCTTGGCGAGAGCTGCCTGGTGCTCCGGGAAATCGCGGCGCGCCAGGATACCGCCATGCACCTTCGGATGCAGGGTCTTGACGCGGCCATCCAGCATTTCCGGAAAGCCCGTGTAATCCGCGACTTCGGTGACAGCCAGGCCATTCTCGGCGAGCAGCTTGGCGGTGCCGCCGGTGGACAGCAGCTTGACGCCCATGGTCGACAGTTCGCGCGCGAATTCAAGGACGCCGGTCTTGTCCGAAACGGAGATGAGAGCTTGTTTGATCATGATTGGACTTGCAAAAAGATAAGGAAATTATTGGAGCAAACCGTGTTGCTGCAATTTCTTGCGCAGCGTATTGCGGTTGATGCCCAGCATCTCGGCCGCCTGCGACTGGTTGCCCTCGGCGCGCGCCATCACCGCCTCAAGAATGGGTTTTTCAACGGTGAAAACCACCATTTCATAGACGTTCGTCGGTTGCTGTTCGCCCAGGTCCTTGAAATACTTTTCCAGGCTTTTCCTGACGACGTCTTGGATATTGTCTTTGCTCATTGTGTACAGATCGAAAATTCGCCACCGCCGCTCAAGCGACAAGCCGGTCGGCGGCCAGACCATATTGTAACCGCTCGCCATACCCCAACTGCTGATCGAAGAAAGTCTCCAGCGCCGCGAGTTGATCGGGGCACTGGTCCAGCAGGTTCATGCGGCGGCGGAATTCCTCCCCGCCCGGCAGCTCGCGCACATACCAGCCGATATGCTTGCGCGCCGTGCGTACGCCCAGGTACTCGCCATAAAAGGCGTAATGCGCCTGCAGGTGCTCGGCCATCACCAGCCGCGCTTCGGCCACCGTCGGCGCCGGCAGATAATCCCCGGTCTGCAGGTAATGGGCGATCTCGCGGAAGATCCACGGGCGCCCCTGCGCCGCCCGGCCGATCATCACGGCGTCGGCGCCGGTAAGCTCCAGCACATATTTCGCCTTTTCCGGCGTATCGATATCGCCATTGGCTACCACCGGGATGCCCACGGCCGCCTTGACCGCGGCAATCGTCGCGTACTCCGCCTCGCCACTATAGCCGTCGGCGCGCGTGCGGCCGTGCAGCGTCAGCATGGCGATGCCGCTGTCTTCAGCCATGCGCGCAATCGTCAGGGCATTCTTGTTGGCGCGATCCCAGCCAGTGCGAAATTTCAGGGTCACCGGCACATCGACCGATGCCACCACGGCTTGCAGGATGTCGCGCACCAGTTGCTCGTCCTGCAACAGCGCCGAGCCGCACCAGTTGTTGCACACCTTCTTGACCGGGCAGCCCATGTTGATGTCAATGATCTGGGCGCCGCGCGCGACGTTGTGGCGGGCGCACTCGGCCAGCATGCTTGGATCGGCGCCGGCGATCTGCACCGCTTTCGGTTCCATTTCGCCATCGTGGTTGGTGCGGCGCGTACTTTTCTCGGATTGCCACAGGCGCGGATTGGACGCAGCCATCTCTGACACCGCATAGCCGGCACCCAGCTGCTTGCACAATTGCCGGAATGGCCGGTCAGTCACCCCCGCCATGGGGGCGACGAAAACATTGTTGCGCAATGAATATGGGCCGATGTTCACGACAGGGGATGGGCGAAGGGGGAATCCGCTATTTTATCCCCAAAACGCCCTCTGCCCCCATCCATTCGCCGCATCTCGAACCCAATTGGGGTCAACTGCGGTCGATTTCATCCAGTACATCCTGCCGCAGGTGGGCAATATCGCCCCATTCCAGCACGCGCAAGGCGCTGTCGTTCCAGTGCAAGCGGTTGATGCTGGCGTTGCGGATATCGAAGTCGCGCGGCGCGGCCCAGCCGATGCCGCGGGCTTCGCGGCAGATGCATTCGAGCACGCCGCCATGCGACACCAGCGCAATCCGCCGCAAATTATGCGCCACCGCCAGCCCCGCCACCGCGCCAACCGCACGCGCGGCAAAGTCGCGCAGGGTTTCGGCGGGTTGCGCGCCGGGAGGCAGCACGGCATCGAGTTCGCGCGCCTGCCACGCCGCATACTCGCGCGGATAGCGCTCCCGAATGTCGGCATGGCGCAAGCCTTCGAAGGCGCCATAGCAGCGCTCGCGCAATCCTGTTTCGATCTGCACCGCGATGCCGCGTCCGGCGGCGATCGCCTGCGCGGTTTGCCTGGCGCGTCCAAGGTCGCTGGAAAAGATCGCATCCAGCGCTTCGCCACGCAAGGCCCGCCCCAGTGCCTGCGCCTGCCGCACGCCTTCGGCGTTCAGCGCGATATCCAGGTGGCCCTGCAGGCGGCGTTCGGTATTCCAGTCGGTTTCGCCGTGGCGGATCAGTAGTATCTCGGTCATGCGGCGCTCACTTGCTCAAGACGGGGTTCAGGGTATAGCTGCCGGACCATTGCGCCTGCGCCAGGACGTGTCCTGCCATCGCCGCGCGCACATCGGCGCCGGTGAACTTGCCTTCGACCGGCAAGCGGGCGAGATCCAGCGCATACAGGGTGAAAACATAGCGATGCGCGATGGCATCGTTCCATGGCGGGCAAGGGCCGTCGTAGCCGTGGTAATCGCCGGCCATGTCCGGGTCGCCGGCAAACCAGCCGGTGTAGTCGTTGATGCCATGCCGTGCTGGCGCAAGCGCGGGGTCAGCGATCCCCGGGCCCGGCTTGCCGCGCGGCGTCACGCCATTGCTGCAGGCGCCGGCTTCGATGCCAGCCAGTTGCGGCGGCAGGTCCACCAGCACCCAATGGAAGAAATCCACACGCGGCAAATCCGCCGGCACGGTGCGGCCTTCCTGGTTGACATCCTCGCCGCGCGACGGCACATCTGGATCGTGGCACACCAGCGCCAGCGAGCCGGTACCCGGCGGCAGGTCGCTCCAGGCCAGATGCGGATTTTTATTCGAGGACAAGGTCACATGGGCCAGCGGATCGATTACGCAAAAGGCGTATTCACCCGGGATGACAGCGCCGTCATGAAAGGAATTGCTCCAGAATTTCATGCGATTCTCCTGTAAGGAAAGGTCTTGACGTCCTGCTTTCGCAAAACAAACATACCAAAAACTTGCGCGCGGCGGCTTGACCCAGGTGGGTAATCGCAAAGATTCAGCGCGGCGGGGCCACTTGCAGCCAGAAGGTCACCGGACCGTCGTTGACCAGCGTCACCTGCATGTGCGCACCGAAACACCCGGCTTGCACTCGCTGCGCACCATGGCGGCCCTGCGCCCGGCGCACCACGTGATCGAACAGGCGCCGCCCGTCTGCCGGCGCAGCGGCCGGCGTAAACGAGGGGCGCGTGCCGGAACGGGTATCTGCCGCCAAGGTAAATTGCGGCACCAGCAGCAAGCCGCCGGCCACATCCTCGACACTGCGGTTCATGCGTCCGGATTCGTCGCCGAATACGCGGTAAGCCAGCGTCTTGGCCAGCAAGGCATCGGCTTCTTTTTCAGTGTCGCCACGTTCGGCGCACAACAGGACCAGCAAGCCGGCATCGATGGCGCCAACGACCTCGCCATCGACACTGACGCTGGCTTGCGCCACGCGTTGCAGCAGTGCGATCATGGCAGGCGCCTCAGGCCAGCGTGACGCGGGCGAACTTGCGCTTGCCAACCTGCAGCACGAACGCGCCGGCATCCACCTTCAGGCCCTTGTCGCTGACGACGGCGCCATCGATGCGCACGCCGCCCTGCTCGACCATGCGCAAGGCCTCCGAAGTCGACGCGCACAGGTTGGCTTGCTTGAGCAATTGCCCGATGCCCAGCGGCGCACCGGCAAGACTCACATCCGGAATCTCGTCGGGAATGCCGCCCTTGGCGCGATTGTCGAAATCGGCCAGCGCATCGCCGGCGGCCTGGGCCGAATGGAAGCGCGTGACGATTTCCTGCGCCAGCAGCACCTTGATGTCGCGCGGATTGCGACCTTCTTCGGCACTCCGCTTGAAAGCGGCGATCTCTTCCAGCGGGCGGAACGACAGCAATTCATAGTAACGCCACATCATGTCGTCGGAGATGCTCATCACCTTGGCGAACATGGTGTTGGCCGGCTCGGTGATGCCGATGTAGTTGCCCTTGGACTTGGACATCTTTTCCACGCCGTCCAGGCCTTCCAGCAGCGGCATGGTGAGAATGCATTGCGGCTCCTGGCCGCTTTCCTTTTGCAGCTCGCGGCCCACCAGCAGGTTGAATTTCTGGTCGGTGCCACCCAACTCGAGATCCGAGCGCAGCGCCACCGAGTCATAGCCTTGCATCAGCGGGTACAGCAGTTCGTGCACCGAGATCGGCGTGCCGGCCTTCAGTCGCTTGGTGAAATCGTCACGCTCGAGAATGCGCGCCACCGTGTATTTGGCCGCCAGCTGGATCATGCCGGCAGAGCCGAGGGCGTCGCACCATTGCGAGTTGTAGCGGATCTCGGTGCGCTCCTTGTCGAGCACCAGACTGGCTTGCGCAAAATAGGTACGGGCGTTCTGCTCGATCTGTTCTTTCGTCAGCGGCGGCCGGGTGATATTGCGCCCGGATGGATCGCCGATCATCGAAGTGAAGTCGCCGATCAGGAAAATCACCTGATGCCCGAGATCCTGCAACTGCCGCAGCTTGTTCAGGACTACGGTGTGGCCCAGATGCAGATCTGGCGCGGTCGGATCGAGACCCAGCTTGATGCGCAAAGGCTTGCCGGTCTGTTCGGCGCGCACCAGTTTCTGGATGTAATCGGATTCGATGAGCAATTCGTCAACGCCGCGCTTGGTGATCGCCAAAGCTTGCCTCACGGCATCAGATAATGCAGAAGATTGCTGCGGCGCAGCAGGATCAATCATGTCCTTATTACCAGTCAATTTCAAATTTCCAGTCATCTGTATAAACTTCGTTTGAGAATCTTTCCTGGCTAGGTATAATCACCGATCGCCCCTCAACATTGCTGCCAATCAAATAACAGCAAAAACCAGGGAAAGAAAACGGTTGATTTTAACTGATTGCATGTTCTCTAGAGATAAATTGATCAACATGGGCACAAGCGCCAAGCAGCTGTTCGGTTCTACCCGCAAGTCCCGCATCGTGTCTTATTCGGCACTGGTGCTGGCCGTGTGCGCATTTGGCGCCGCTGGTGTTGCGCCAATGGCGCCGGACGCCGCCGACCTGCCGGTAAAAACGGTCGCGCTGGAACTGGCCTTGCCAGATCTGCAAAGCCAGATCGCCGCCCATCAGGAAGCCCCTGAATATTACGTCCGCGAAGAAAAAGTCCGCGCTGGCGACAGCCTCGCCACGCTGCTCAAACGCCTGGGCGTGGACGATGCGGCCGCCGCCGAGTTCATCAAGACCGACCATGCGGCCTACCAGGTATTGCAGCTCAAGCCCGGCAAGCAAGTCCAGGCGCAGACCGACACGGACGGTCAGCTGCAATGGCTGCGCACGACGCTGGGCAATGGCCGCGACGCTGCCAGCAACCTGATGATCCAGCGTGCCGGCGACGGGTTCACGGCGAAACAGACCCCGGCAGCCCTGGAAAAGCGGGTGGAAATGCGCAGCGGCGAAATCCGCTCATCGCTGTTTGCCGCCACCGACCTGGCGCTCATCCCGGACAATGTCGCCACGCAAATCGTTGACATGTTTTCCACGGACATCGATTTCGCTTCCGACCTGCGCCGCGGCGACCACTTCAACGTGGTCTATGAAACTTTCTGGCAAGGTGGTGAATACATCCGTGCCGGCCGCGTACTGGCCGCGGAATTCGTCAATGGCGGACGCCCCTACCAGGCAGTCTGGTTCGACGAGCCGGGCAGCAGCCAGGGCGGCGGCTATTTCGGTTTCGACGGCAAGTCCCTGAAAAAGGCGTTCCTGAAATCGCCGCTGGAATTCTCCCGGATATCTTCGGGCTTTTCGATGCGCAAGCACCCGATTTCGGGCAAGTGGAAGGCGCACAAGGGTGTTGATTTCGCCGCCGTGACCGGCACGCCGATCCGCGCCGCAGCCGATGGCGTGGTCCAGTATGTCGGCGCCCAGGGCGGCTACGGCAATGTCGTGGAAATCAAGCACTGGGGTAATTATTCGACCGCCTATGCGCACATGAGCCGCTTCGCCAGCGGCATCCGCAAAGGCATGAAAATCAACCAGGGCGAACTGATCGGCTATGTCGGCAGCACTGGCTGGTCCACCGGTCCGCATCTGCACTATGAATTCCGCGTCAGCAATGTCGCGCGCGACCCGATGGCAGTCGACATGCCCACGACCCAGCCGCTGGCCGGGGCAAACCTGCAACGCTTCCGCAGCGTGGCCTCGGACATGCTGCATCGTTTCGCCCTGCTGAATCCGGCTGGGACCGATACCCGCCTGGCCGCAATCAAGTAAGCGGGATCGCCGCGCCCGGCGGCGGCCCCGGAAAAAACCGTTCGTGACCCAAGGCTTGTAAAATCAAACCTTCATGAACGGTTTTTTTATGCCCCCACAAGCTTCCTCCTCATCTTTGTATATCGGCCTGATGTCCGGCACCAGCCTGGATGGCGCCGATGGTGTTCTCGCCGCCTTCCCCGCCGATTATCGTGGTGGCCCGATCGAGACCTTGGCCAGCGCGTATATCGCCTTCCCACCGGAGCTGCGGCGCGACATGCTGGCGCTGCAAGCGGCCGGCAATGATGAGATCCACCGTGAAGCCCTGCTCGCCAATACCCTCGCCAGCCACTATGCCGCCTGCGTTGTCAGTCTGCTGACGCAGGCGGGGGTGGCGCCGCGGCAGGTCGCGGCCATCGGCGTGCATGGCCAGACCATCCGGCACCGCCCGGAACTGGGCTATACCCGCCAGACCAACAACCCCGCCCTGCTGGCCGAATTGACCGGCATCGATGTGGTCGCCGACTTCCGCAGCCGCGACATCGCCGCCGGCGGCCAGGGTGCGCCGCTCGTGCCCGCCTTCCATCAGGCGGTATTTGCCGCTGCCGATACGGTGAGAGTGGTCGCCAACATCGGCGGCATCAGCAACATCAGCGTGCTGCCGCCACGAAGCGGGGACGCCAACCCGGTTATGCCCAGCGCGCCAGGCACGCCAGGAATAATCGGCTTCGATACCGGCCCCGGCAATGTCCTGATGGATGCCTGGATCGGCCTGCACCAGGGTCTGGCGTATGACAGCAATGGCGACTGGGCGTCCAGCGGCAGGGTTTTGCCAACCCTGCTGGACGCCTTGCGCGACGAAGCATTTTTCAGCCTGGTGCCGCCCAAAAGCACCGGCCGCGACTTGTTCCACCTGGAATGGCTGCGGCAGAAACTCGCTGCAGCCGAGATGACCGGCACCACACCCCCCCCCCAGGATGTGCAGGCGACCCTGGCATCCTTTACTGCCACCACCCTGGCCGACGCCATTGCCAGTCATGCCCCGGGTGCCGCTGCCGTCTACATCTGCGGCGGCGGCGCCTGCAATGCGCATCTGCTGCTGCAACTGCAAAGCGCCCTGGCGCAACACCATATGCACATCGCAGTCGACTCCACCGCGGCGCTGGGCATGCCGCCCAACCATGTCGAAGCACTCGCCTTTGCCTGGCTGGCGCAGCGCTTTTGCCTGCGTCAGCCAGGCAACCTGCCGGCGGTCACCGGCGCCCGGGGCGACCGCATCCTGGGTGCGCTGTATCCGGCCTGAGCCATGCGGCCATTCGGCGGCGAACCTGCGATGCGCATACAGCGGACGCAAAAAAAGCGCAGACTACGCTGCGCTTTGTGCGAGAGCAGAAAAGCCTAAGCCGAGAACGACGAGCCGCAACCGCAGGTGGTGGTGGCGTTCGGGTTCTTGATGACGAATTGCGCACCTTCCAGGTCGTCCTTGTAATCGATTTCAGCGCCCACCAGGTACTGGTAGCTCATCGAATCGATCAGCAATTGCACGCCGTTCTTGGACATGGTGGTGTCGTCTTCGTTGACGATTTCATCGAAGGTAAATCCGTACTGGAATCCGGAGCAGCCGCCGCCCTGCACGAATACGCGCAACTTCAGGTCGGGATTGCCCTCTTCCTCGATCAATTGCGCGACCTTGCTGGCGGCGCTGTCGGTAAACACGATCGGTGCGGGCATTTCTGTGATGGCATTCATGACTTACTCCTACTGGAAACGTTACGGCAGATGCAGCATTATAACCCGATACAAATACTCAGGTATTCGTGCCGACCAGCTTGGCCGGCGCCGCCAGTTTCAACACCGGCTCTTCCACCTGGTCATGCGTCAGCTTGCCGGACACGAGGGCGCCGCCATGCATTTCCAGCGCCTTGTAATTGACATCGCCGGTAATGCGCGCCTTCGGTTGCAATTCCAGCAACTCGCAGGAATAGACTGATCCGTTGATCTGGCCATTGACCACGAGGTGCGCCGCGCGCACCTCGCCCTCGATCACCGCATGTTCGGAAATCACCAGCATGCTGGCCAGGCTCGGATCGGCGATCACATTGCCGCGGATATGGCCATCGATACGCAGCCCCCCCTTGAAATGCAGGTTGCCCTCGATTCTGGTGGATAAGCCGATCAGGCTATCGATGGTGCTTTTGCTTTTGCTGCCAAACATGATGGCACTCCTTTGACAATTTTTACGGCTTGGCCGACTGTTGCGCGCGCAACTGGCCTTTTTCAAGAATGCGCGCCTGCACGGCTTGCAAGGTGACGCCTTCCGGCAAGCTCAACATTCCTTCCAGCCGCTGATAATGCCGGAAGCCGAGCTTGAACTTATCGCTTTCGCCTGATTTGCTGTCAGGGAAAATTATCATAGCACTTTTCCCATCGCGCACCACGCTCACCGCCAATTGCAAGTTTCCGGCAAATTCACGGTCTCCCTTACCGCCTTGCATCACTAATAAGCGATATTTCAATTGATTTGGCGCAATCATCTCGGTAGTCAGGCGGCGAATCGTAATCCCTTGCGCACCTGTGCTGGCTGGCAACAAGCTTTCAAAGAATGCCAGGTCTTCCTTCAGGCGCGCATTTTCGGTCACCAGGTTTTTGACTTGTGCCGCCAGTTGCGTTTGCGCGGAACGCTCGATCTGCAACTGGCTCCCGGCGGCATCGACGCTGCCGGCATAGCGATCGCGCTCGGCGCTTGCCTGCGCAAGCTGCTCGCGCAACTGGCGCACGTCATCTGCGCCAACCCCGCTGACACCGCTGCCACGCCCGGCAAGACTGCGCCCCAGATCGTAGGTAGCCAGGGCGATCGCACCGGCCAGGCCCAGCACAACCGTCACCAGCAAGAGCCGCAGCGGCCACGGCAGATGGCGCCGGATGCTGACCCTGGGCGCGGCGACCGACAGGCGCCGGCGCCACAGCTTCATGCGCAGCGATGGCCCGAACAGTTTCCTCAGACTCATGAACGGGATACGCGCCGCTTACGGCAACACCGGCACATGCGCCAGGCCGGTTTTTTCATCCAGGCCGAACAGGATATTCATGCATTGCACGCCCTGGCCGGCTGCGCCCTTGACGAGATTGTCCTCGACTACCAGGATCACCAGCAAGTCGCCGCCGCCGGGGCGATGCACGGCGATGCGCAGCATGTTCGAGGCGCGCACCGAACGGGTCTCCGGATGGCTGCCGGCCGGCATGACATCGACGAATCGCTCGCCTTTGAAATGATTTTCATACAAGGCCTGGAAATCGGTATCGCGCGCTTCCGGCAGGATGGTCGCATACAGCGTCGAATGGATACCGCGGATCATCGGCACCAGATGCGGCACGAAGGTCAGGCCAACCTTGCGCCCGGCGATGGCCTGCAGCCCCTGCACGGTTTCCGGCAGATGGCGATGACCCTTGACGCCATAAGCCTTGAAATTATCCGAAGCTTCCGCCAGCAGGGAGGAAATCTCGCCCTTGCGGCCAGCCCCCGACACGCCGGACTTGCAATCGGCGATCAGCGCGGATTCATTGACCAGCGGCTTGCCCTGCGCCAGCAAGGGCGCAAAGCCCAATTGCATGGAGGTTGGATAGCAGCCGGGCAAGCCGATCAGGCGCGCCTGCTTGATCGCTTCCCGGTTCACTTCCGGCAAACCATACACGGCTTCGCGCAGCAAGTCCGGGCAGGAATGCGGCATGCCGTACCATTTTTCGAATTCGGCGGTGTCTTTCAGGCGGAAATCGGCTGCCAGGTCGATGACTTTCACGCCGGCCGCCAGCAATTCCGCCGCCTGCGCCATCGCCACGCCATGCGGCGTAGCAAAAAACACCACGTCGCACTCCGTCAGCTTCGCCTTTTCCGGCGCGGAAAAGGCCAGCGAGACATGGCCGCGCAGCGAGGGGAACATGTCCGCCACCGGCAAGCCGTCTTCCTTGCGCGACGTGATGGCGGCCAATTCCACCTCAGGATGCGCCGCCAGGATACGCAGCAATTCCACGCCGGTATATCCGGTACCACCAACAATGCCAACCTTGATCATAATTTCCTCACGCTTCAACAAGCCAGTATTTTACGAGAAGTCGGTGGCAATCAGCCACGCTTGCTTACCCAGAACTGGTACATCCCGGCGAAAATAGCCGGATTTTCTTCTTCCACCACCTCCCAGTTGGCCAGCGAATCACAGGCCGGGTTGCCCGGGAAGCGGGCCAGATAGCGGTTGCGGGTTTCCGGATTGGAAAATTCAAAACCCAGGAATTGCAGGCCGAGCTGGTCGAGACAGGCTGCAATTTCCAGCGGCGAATAGACATGCTCCTGCACATGAAAGATCAGGTCGCGGCAAGCGCTGGTGCTGTAAAAATCCGGGCTGATGGCAATGTCGCCGATGTCGATGCCGCTACCGCCCTGCATCACGTCGCGCCGGAAGCGGCTGATACCTTCGCGTGTGGCAGCATAGCCTTTTTGCACCACCAGTTCCCGCAGCGCGCTCACCTCGCGCCGCGCGCGACGGCTGTACAGGCCGATGTTCATGTAGCCGTGCGGGCGCAGCAATCCCGTCAGCACGCGCCAGCCTGCCAGCGGGTCACGCATGTGATGCAAGACGCCGCTGCAGACAATCAAGTCGAACTTCTGCTCCAGCGCACCCAGCTCCAGGATATCGCCATGGCGGAAATCGATATCCGCAACGCCGAATTCCCGCGTCGCCCGCATGGCATAGGCAAGACTGGTCTTGCTGATATCGACAGCGAGCATGCTGGCATGTGCGAAGGCTTGTGCAACCTGGAAGGCGTCGCTGCCGGTGCCACAGCCCGCGACCAGGATATCCGGCGCCGCCGGCAACCGCTCCGGCAAAGAAAAGTGCGGCAGGCGCTGGTGCAGGGCTTCGCGCAGCGGCTGCGCAATGCCAGGCTTGCCGCGCCGGCGCCAGCGCGGATAGGGGTTTTCTTCATATTGCTGACGCACCGCTTGCGAAACCGCATCGGTCACTCCGCTCACGCCGGGGATCAGCGCCTTGATACGCTCCTCTTCAAGCAGCTGGCGCAACTGGCGCTCGAAGAGCAGTTGCATATATCCCTGCGGCCAGTTTGCCGACAGGATTTTCGCTGCGAAGGGGGCGCGATACAGGGCTTGGTAGCAAGCCAGCAGCGCCAGCTTGATGACCGGGCAAGTGGCCTGCTGATCCAGGACGCCGGCAACCTTGGACGTCAGGGCGGCGAGCACCTCCTGCTCTTGCGGCGTCACCGTATAGAGGTATTCGTTGGCGAAACATTGCAGGGCCAGTGCGCAGGCGAAACGCTCAAGCGCTGGCACGTCGGCCGCCGGTCCAGCCGACTCTTCTCGCGAGGCCGCCGCCAGCATGACTTGCCGCGCCAGCGTGAGCAACCGCTCCAGCCGGTAGTCGGTAATCAGGCTTTGCTCCAGGAGCGCCAGCAGCAGCGGCATTTCTACCAGGGGTCGCAAACTGCCGTCGGCCAGTGCCGCGGCGATCCGGGCCACACCACCTTGCGGGTCGTTTGCTGCAGCCAGCAGCGGCTGCACCTGGGGATCGCTACAAACGATGGCAGTCGTCATCCGTTCCAGCTTTTGTGGATCCAGCACATTCTTGTCGAAGGCACGCAGCAGCAAGTCCCGATCGACCAGCGTCAAAGCGTCTTCGCTCAATAATTCCAGGATGCCGGCATACAGGTGCCAATGGCCGTCCTCGTCAGACCGGATCTGCAACAAACGCTGACAGCACAGCAAGGCTTTCTTGAGTTCGCCCTGCCCCTGCAACAGCCTGGCCAGCGCCAGCAAGGCTTCGACGTAATCGGGCTTGAGCGACAAGGCCTGCTGGAACGCGGCAATGGCGTCGTCTGGCCGGCCCAGCGCATGCAGGGTCAAGCCCAGGTTGTGGTGCGCTTGCGGGTAATCGGCTTTTGCCGCCAGCGCCCGGCCAAAGCAAGCCTCGGCCTCAACCAGTCGCCCCATGGCGCGCCAGGCTTCACCCAGGTTGCTGTGCGCTTCGGCGAAGTCCGGCTGCAGTGCCAGCGCCTGGCCGATCATCTCCACTGCCTGGGCGTGGCGGCCAGTCTGGTGCAACAGCACACCGAGCAGGTGCAGCGCATCGACATCGGCCGGGGCCAGCACCAGCGCCTGGCGATAGATCGGCTCCGCTGCGGAGAGTTGGCCGTGCTGATGGTGTGAGAGCGCCGCTTGCAGGACCTGGCGGGCATTTTCGCGCCCTGCTGGCGGCGCTGCCGGCTCGCGCAGAGCGCAGCATTGCTTGTATTTTTTGCCGCTGCCGCATGGGCAGGGATCGTTGCGGCCGATTCTGTTCAAGTGGATTCCAGGGAAAATAGTGGGCGACGTGATAATGCAATGGCTAAACTTGTAGCGCCCCATGCGGGGGAGCTATTTTCTGTATTTTATCGCCGGGCTGCAGTGACTACTTATCCATATTAATCGGGATATTGGCGGATGCAGCTCCCAGAACGGCGGGAATATGGGAGATCAAGTCCGCCCTCGATGGCAATGCGCCCTTCACTGACCATTTCGACCTTGATCGGGATTCCATCCACCTCAAGCACGGTTCGAATACCGTACCGGTCCGCACGAACTTCGCGCAGATGCTTGATCGGTTCTGTCAATAATTGCCCAAGGTCTTGGGAAACGGTATTGCGCAATAGCCGATATCCATCGTTGGAAGCGCACAAGAAATCGATATCTACAGACTCCCTGTATTCATCGAGGGAAAGCACAATGGCAGTGCCGCCGCCAAAATAACACTCGGCTTCTTGTAACAAATCACGATTGAATGCGTGGAGTACTTTGGCGACCCGCTGGTGATGTGGTCGCTTAAACATTCAAGACCCCATGGCCGTACTGCCGAATCAGACGGTCGATCAACTGCTGCTCTTTTCGATCCAGCATGGCCTCATCCACGTAGCGCCAGTTGCGCTCATACATGGCAAGGACTTCGTCTTCTTCGACAAGATCATCTTCCCTGCGATTCCAGGCAATCAGTCGAAGCTGGGGATAGTCGGCAAGACGTAGCGGCATGGCATGCTTTCATTGCGATAGACGGGCCCGTACAGTGTAACCGCAGGGAAGCGCGTCTGCAAAGTCACGTGCTTACGGACTGGCAATCCCACACGCCCGCAATGATTCAAATAATACGCGAAAAAAAACGGGCGCCGAAGCGCCCGCTTTTCTTGTCAAACTACGACATTCTGCTTGTCAGGGGAAACCCCTGGACAATTAGAAGGTGTGGTGAATGCCGACACCGAAGGTCGAAGCGGTTTCGCCAGCAACCGGAGCAGTACCGGTGAAGGTGGTGCCTGCCAGGAACGGCTGGTAAGCGCCGTTACGGTCGTTGTCCAGGCGGCTATAGAACACGCCGACGTTGGTGCGCTTGGACAGGGCCTGGTCATAGCCCACGGTGTACATCTTGGCGCCCGAATCAGTCACGCCGGTACGATCGCCAGCCTTGGTGAAGCTGGCCATGACGGTGCCGTTGCCGATGGCATAGCTAAGCGGGATCGACCATGCGGTACGGGAAATCTTGCCACCAAAATTGGCGCCGGCGGCAACAGGCTGAACTTCAGCCCGGTCAACGCCGAGGCCAACCTTGAAGCCGGCGAACTTGTAGGAACCCGAGAAACGCAGTTGCTGGACGTCAGCACCGGTGCCGCCTTCAACTTCAGCGTCCCAGTAGGCCAGGTTCAGGTACAGCGGGCCGTTGGCGTACGCGCCTTGCAGGAAGTATTCCTTGCCATCGTTGTAGTTCGGATTGCCCGCGGTAACAACGCCTTCGTTGCTAAGGCCGCCAGCAGCAGCGATACCGACGGTGCCGCTGAAGCCGCTGATGTTCGGCGTACGGTAGGTGATCGAGTTGAGGCGGCGGGTGGTGTCCAGATAGCCCGCGCCGGTTTGATCGAACACGTTGAAGGTAGCCAGCATGCTGGTCGGGATCGAAGCAACGGTGCCGGTGCCGGTAATCAATTCGGTAGTCAATCCCTGGGTTGACATCCAGGTGTGCTTACCCAGGGTCACTTGGCCGAAGTCGCCCCTCAGGCCGACGAAGGTGTCGCCGTTGCCCAGACCGTTGCCGGTAGCGCCTTGAGCAGTGCCGACGTCGGTGTTGAAACGGTTTTCCACGTAGAACAGGGCTTTCAGACCGCCGCCCAGATCTTCAGTACCGGTCAACCAGAAACGCGAGTTGAAGTCGTCGTCGATGCGCAGTTCGTTGCTGGTTTGGCGAGCGGTGCTGCTGATCTTGTAGCTCTTGATGTTGGCGCGAATAACGCCGCCGATCGAAACATTGGTCTGTGCTTGAACGGTACCGGCAGCGAAGGCGCCCAGAACTGCGAGTGCGAGTAGCGATTTTTTCATTAATATTTCTCCGAGAGTTGTGAAGCTAAAGTTGTTTTGTTGCATCCAGCAAGGCCACTAGTGGAAACGTCCCTGCCGGCACTTCTAATCCTATTGGTCAAGAAGCTATGTGCCATTTCAGCAAAATCCGGCACCCAGGGCAAAGCAATTTTGGTTTTTATGGCAATATGGCGAGGGTTGTGTCGCTTCGGTGCAACAATTCATTTCTAATAGATAAGCCTCTGACAACGTTAGTTAAGGAAGTGTCAACGAAATGCGCGGACTCGACAAATTCATCATCGGCCTGGATGGCGCCTTGCGAACCGTGGCCGGCATCACCGCTGCCGGACGGCCGAACCCGGCGCGCGGGGCGCCCGAAAGTGTGCTGGATACCGCCGAGCGCCGCCACAGCGCGGGCCTGATGCGGGTGAATCACGTCGGCGAAGTGTGCGCGCAAGCGCTGTACGCTTCACAAGGACTGTTCGCCAAAAACGACGCTGTGCGACAACAATTCGAGGTTTCACAACGGGAAGAGGAAGACCACTTGGCATGGACCGCGCAGCGCCTGCGCGAACTCGATTCGCGCCCCAGCCTGCTGAATCCACTCTGGTATGCCGGCGCTTTCGCCATCGGCCTGGTCGCCGCACGCCTGGGCGATGCGCAAAGCCTGGGGTTTGTGGTGGAAACCGAGCGCCAGGTCGAGGCGCACTTGAACAGCCACCTGGACCTTCTACCGGCCGAGGATGCCAAGTCGCGCGCCATTGTCGAACAAATGCGCCAGGATGAGGTGGCGCACGGGGCCGCGGCCAATGGGCTTGGCGCAGCCAGCTTGCCGGCGCCAGTGCAGCTGGCCATGCGCGGCATGGCCAAGCTCATGACATCGACAGCCTATTATTTATAGCCTCATGCCGCTTGCGGCGCCGCATCATCTTCGACGATCTCGAAGGAATGCGTCATTTCAGCGGTTTTTTCCAGCATGATCGAAGCGGAACAATATTTTTCGTGCGACAGCTTGATTGCCCGCTCGACCAGGTTGGATTTCAGGTTGCGGCCGCGAACGATGAAGTGGAAGTGGATCTTGGTAAAGACTTTCGGGTCTTTTTCGGCACGCTCCGATTTCAGGCTGACATCGCAACCGCGGATGTCCTGACCGCTTTTGCGCAAGATAAGTACCACATCGTAGGCAGTGCAGCCCCCCGTGCCGGCCAGCACCACTTCCATCGGGCGCGGCGCCAGATTGCGCCCGCCCCCTTCAGGGGCTCCATCCATCGCCACTACATGGCCGGAACCGGTTTCCGCCAAAAAAGTCATCCCGGACAAGCCGGCCCAGCGCACTGTGCATTCCATGGTCGATCCATTCCTCAATTAAGTGCCATTATTGTAGCTGTTCTCGCCGGCTGAATAAGCAAGGGCAACAGTGACGATTGTTGCGAAAAAGATTTCAAAAGAGCAGGAATTGCGGCGAAATTGCTACGCCGCAGCAATAATCGAAGAACTCATCTCAATTTACAAGTGATTGAATTTAAACAATAAAAATATTTCACCTGAATGGGAATTGATTTATCCGGATGTAAATTGCATAATTTTCTTGCATTGCACAATAAGCTTACCTACACTGGTTTCATCGATTGCGGGTGTTTATTCAAAACGGATGCAATCAAGCTTTGTCTCCTCCACCCTCCTCCTTTGGCGTGGATTTCAGCCCGAAGCCTCATTGCTTCGGGCTTTTTTTATGCCGGCCGAAACCCGATGGGCATAGAATTTGACGGCAAGCCTTTGAAAAGGCTATAATTTTCGGTTCTTTCATTTGCTCAGAAAGAAGATAACAAGGTCGAGTCCGCAAAACGCTGCTGTTGGGCAAGCGGAACCGCCATTATTGAGCATTTATCCCATTAGGAAGTCATCATGAAAACCTTCTCCGCAAAAGGCCACGAGGTCCAGCGCGATTGGTTCGTGGTTGACGCGACGGACAAAGTCCTCGGACGTGTTGCCAGCGAAGTGGCACTCCGACTGCGCGGCAAGCACAAACCCGAATTCACTCCGCACGTCGACACGGGCGATTTCATCGTCGTGATCAACGCAGGCAAGTTGCGCGTTACCGGCACCAAGGCCCTGAACAAGAAGTACTACCGTCACTCCGGTTATCCGGGCGGTATCTACGAAACCAATTTCGAGAAAATGCAAGCGCGTTTTCCCGGTCGCGCGCTGGAAAAAGCCGTCAAGGGCATGCTGCCCAAGGGCCCGCTCGGCTACGCGATGATCAAGAAGCTGAAAGTGTACGCGGAAGCCTCCCATCCGCACGCTGCCCAGCAACCCCAAGCACTCGAACTGTAAGGAACGGACATGATCGGTAACTACAACTACGGAACCGGCCGTCGCAAGAGTGCAGTGGCGCGCGTGTTCATCAAGGCAGGCAGCGGCAAGATCACTGTCAACGGCAAACCGGCTTCGGAATATTTTTCGCGCGAAACCGGCCTGATGGTGATCCGTCAGCCGCTGGAACTGACCAGCAACCTGGAAACGTTCGACATCATGGTCAACGTCCATGGCGGCGGCGAATCCGGCCAGTCGGGTGCTGTGCGTCACGGCATCACCCGCGCCCTGATCGATTACGATGCAGCGCTGAAACCGGAACTGTCGAAAGCCGGCTTCGTTACCCGCGATGCACGTGAAGTCGAGCGTAAGAAGGTCGGCCTGCGCAAAGCACGTCGCGCAAAGCAATTCTCGAAGCGTTAATTCTCACGCTTTGCAGCACCAAAGCCGCCAGGTTCGCGCCTGGCGGCTTTTTTCATGCCGCGCGCCGCGGTGGACGAAATACCTGCCGGTCGGCATAGAAATCCGCATCCTGCCCAGCGCACCAGCCGGGCACACCAAGCACGGGCAAGGGCGTGAAATCGCCTGTGCGCAAACCGTCTTGCAATTGCCGTGTGATCGTATCGTCTATCCATGCGCACTGTTGTGGCCGGGATAGTGAAAAGAACCCCGCATCCGCCGGCACCACCCAGGTGTGTGCGGTGATCGCTTTGTAGGGGGCGACCAGTTTTTCCATCAGGGCGTGGCCGAACAGGAAAATTTCAACGGAATTGCCGAACGCCGGCCGCTGTTCCAGCAAGGTTTCTTGCCAGCGATGGGCGCGCAAGGCGTCAACCCACTGCGGATCAGAGCACACCAGCAAGGCTGCATTTTCATCGAAAATCGTCGCCGCATCGCGCAACTTGCCGCGCGCGCCGCCTGGCTTGTCTTCGGTAATGACGCGTGCCGCCCGGCTGGTGATTTCCGCTGCCTGCAAGGCATTCAATTGTTTTTTGATGGTCGGAAAGGTAAGCCAGACCAGCGCATTGAAAAAATCATGCAGGTTGTCGCGGGTCGGCACACCGCCGGTCGCGCCGATGAATTCCTCATAAGCGACGCCAGCCGGCAGATCGGCTTGCGGCACGAAACGGATCGGCAAGCCACGCTGGTTGCAAAGCCCTGCGGCATGCGCGGCATCGTTCAGGGCGGCGCGCCAGTCCGGCGCGGCCAGGATGGGCTGTGCGCTTGGCCGCAATAACGATAGCCACGGCCTTTCCCAATCAATCTGCTGCAGAAAAGGCGCCGCCATCGATGCTGGCCGGTCGGTCCGCTTAGGCCAGCTTCCAGGCTATCGTCTCGCCGGCGTTCAGCGGCACCAGGCTGGTCTCGCCGAAGGGCAATTCGACTGGCAAGGTCCAGGCTTCGCGCGTCAGGGTCACGCTGCCGGCATTGCGCGGCAAGCCATAAAACGCCGGGCCATTGAAGCTGGCAAAGGCTTCCAGCTTGTCGAGCGCCCCGGCGGCATCAAAGGCTTGCGTATACAGTTCCAACGCATGCAGCGCAGTGTAGCAGCCGGCGCAACCGCAGGCATGTTCCTTCAAGCCCTTTGGATGCGGCGCCGAATCGGTGCCGAGGAAAAATTTGGCACTGCCGGACGTGGCCGCCTTGACCAGCGCCAGGCGATGCTCTTCGCGCTTCAGGATCGGCAGGCAATAGTAATGCGGGCGGATGCCGCCCTTGAAAATCTCGTTGCGGTTGTACAGCAAGTGGTGGGCCGTGATGGTGGCGCCGACAAAACGATCGGCCGCCGCCACATAATCGGCAGCCTCGCGTGTGGTGATGTGCTCGAACACCACTTTCAGTTCAGGCAAGGCCTGGCGCAAGGGCTGCATCACCCGTTCGATGAACACAGCTTCGCGGTCAAACACATCGACCGCCGGATCGGTCACCTCGCCATGCACCAGCAGCGGCAGGCCCAGTTCCTGCATCACTTCCAGGGTCTTGTAGCACTTGGTCAGGTCGGTCACGCCGGCGTCCGAATTGGTGGTGGCGCCGGCCGGGTAAAGCTTCAACGCGTGGATGAAACCGCTGTCCTTGGCACGGCGGATTTCATCGGCCGGGGTGTTGTCAGTCAGGTACAAGGTCATCAGCGGTTCAAACTGCAGGCCGGCCGGCAGCGCCGCCAGGATGCGCGCGCGGTAGGCGGCGGCCTGTTCAGTGGTGGTCACGGGCGGTTTCAGGTTCGGCATGACGATGGCGCGCGCGAACTGCCGCGCGGTATGCGGCAAGACATCGGCGAGAACCGCGCCATCGCGCAGGTGCAGGTGCCAGTCGTCGGGACGGGTGATGGTGATGCTGACGGGAAGGTTTGCTGGGGTAGGCATGGCGGCTCGCTGGCTCATTCTGTCGAGCCGCCATTTTACCTTTCCTGCACCGTTCCTGCCCCCTTCCGCGCGACGGTCGGACGGCCGGCGCGGACCAGCGCCGCTTCAGGGATACAGGCCGCGCATCTCGTGCGCCTGCAATACCCGGCTGCAGCCGACGATAAAGGCGGCAGTGCGCAGCGACACTTTGCGCTCTTCGGCCAGTTGCCAGACGGCGGCAAAGGCTTCGCGCATGATGCGCGTCAGGCGCTGGTTGATTTCATCCTCGGTCCAGAAAAAGCTGGAAAAATCCTGCACCCATTCGAAATAGCTGACGGTGACGCCGCCGGCGTTGGCGATCACATCCGGCACAATCAACACGCCCTTGTCTTGCAGGATGTCGTCGGCGGCCGGCGTGGTCGGGCCATTGGCGCCTTCGACAATGATCGAAGCGCGGATGACATGGGCGTTGGCCGCGGTAATCTGCTGCTCCAGCGCCGCCGGCACCAGGATATCGCAATCGACCGCCCAGAAGGCGTCCTGCTCCGGCAGGGTGTCGGCGCCGGCAAACCCGGCCACCGTGCCGCTTGCAGCCGCATGCACCAGCAGCGCAGCGGTATCCAGTCCGCTGTCGCGCACCACCGTGGCCAGATGGTCCTGCACCGCGACAACCTTCGCGCCGGCTTCGGCGAACAGACGCGCGGCGACGCCGCCCACATTGCCGAAACCCTGGATGGCGATGCGTGCCCCGCCGATCGCCAGCCCGCTCCTCGCGGCGGCCTCGCAAGCGACCACGAACAAGCCACGCCCGGTAGCGGCCTGACGCCCGAGGCTGCCACCCAGCGACACCGGCTTGCCGGTGACCACGCCCGATACTGTATTACCCGCGTTCATGGAATACGTATCCATCATCCAGGCCATGACTTGCTCGTTAGTATTGACGTCAGGCGCCGGGATATCCTTGGTCGGGCCGATGATGATGCCGATCTCGCTGGTGTAGCGCCGCGTCATGCGCTCCAGCTCGCCGCGCGAAAGGGTCTTTGGATCGACCCGGATGCCGCCCTTGGCGCCACCATACGGCACATTCACTGCGGCATTCTTCACCGTCATCCAGGCCGCCAGGGCCATCACTTCCGACAAGGTGACACTCTGGTGGAAGCGCACCCCGCCCTTGCCCGGGCCGCGCGCGGTATTGTGCTGCACCCGGTAACCTTCGAAATGGGCGATGCTGCCATCGTCGCGCCGGATCGGCACATCCACCGCCAGGATCAGCTTGGGGCGTTTCAGGGTTTCCACCAGGGGCGCCAGCGCGCCGAGATAAGGCGTGACGCGATCGATCTGCTCGAGATAGACGCCCCAGGGGCCGATGTCATGCTGGGTCAGGTAGCTGGGGATTTGATGGGAAGTGGGCATGTGTCTCCTCCGTGGTCCGCTGCGTCGATCTTGAACCCGCAAACTTCAACCCACCCATCTTAGCAAGGATACGGCCGCCATGGCCGCCGTCGTCCTTGTCCCGGGTATTTATGCAACAGCGCTGGAAGCGCCCGAAGTGCCGATGTCGGCATCGGCGCTCGCCTCGCCGGCAGCAGGCGCCGTTTGCGCCTGCTGCCTGGCCCACATTTGCGCATACACGCCTTGCGCCGCCAGCAAGCCGGCATGCGTGCCGCGCTCGACGAGCCTGCCGTGGTCCAGCACCAGGATTTGCGCGGCATCGGCGATGGTCGACAGGCGATGCGCGATCACCAGCGTGGTGCGGTCTTTGGCGATCTCTTTCAACTGCGCCTGGATCGCCTGTTCGGCGCGGGAATCGAGCGCCGACGTCGCCTCGTCGAAAATCAGAATCGCCGGATTTTTCAATAATGTGCGGGCGATGGCCACGCGCTGCTTTTCACCGCCCGACAATTTCAGGCCGCGCTCGCCCACCATGGTGTTGTACCCTTCCGGCAGCGAGACAATGAAATCATGGATCGCCGCCGCCCGCGCCGCGGCGACGATATCCTCATGCGACGCGCCTGGCTTGCCATAGGCAATGTTGTATTCGATCGTATCGTTGAACAGCACGGTATCCTGCGGCACGATGCCGATCGCCTGACGCAGCGAGGCTTGCGTGACATCGCGCAATTCCTGGCCATCGATGGTGATGCGGCCAGCCTGGATATCGTAAAACCGGAACAAGAGGCGCGCCAGCGTCGACTTGCCGGAACCGCTGTGGCCGACCACTGCGGTGGTCGTGCCGGCGGCGATGGTGAAATCGACATCGGCAAGAATCTGGCGATTGCTTTCATAAGAAAAATTGACATGCTCGAAACGCACTTCGGCGCCGACAATCACCAGTGGCCTCGCATGCGGCGCATCGGCCACTTCGCGCTCCTGCTGCAACAGCGAAAACAGGCGATCCATGTCGGCCAGGCTCTGCTTGATTTCGCGATAAATCACGCCAAGGAAATTGAGCGGGATATACAACTGGATCATGAAGGCATTCACCAGCACCAGATCGCCCAGACTCATGCTGCCATCGATCACGCCGCTGGTGGCGCGCCAGAGAATCAGGGTCACGGCCGCCGCAATGATCAGCGACTGCCCGGTATTCAGCAGCGAGAGCGAGGTTTGCGACTTGACTGCCGCATTTTCATAGCGCTGAAAGTCCTGATCGTAGCGCCGCGCCTCGAGCTCTTCATTGCCAAAGTATTTGACCGTTTCATAATTGATCAGCGAATCGATGGCCTTGGTATTGGCTTTCGAATCCAGCTCGTTCATGCTGCGCCGGAAATGCGTGCGCCACTCAGTCACCACGACGGTGAAAGCGATATAGGTGACCAGCGCGCCGGCGGTAATCACGGAAAACCAGATATCGTATTGCAGCACCAGGTAGCCGATCACCAGGCCGATTTCAATCAGGGTCGGCAAGATGGAAAACAGCGTGTACGACACCAGCGAAGATACGCCGCGCGTGCCGCGCTCGATGTCGCGCGTCATGCCGCCGGTTTGCCGGTTCAGGTGGAAGCGCAGCGACAGCGCATGCAGGTGGCGAAACACTTGCAGGGCAATCGTGCGCACCGCGCGCTGGGTCACCCTGGCGAACACGAATTCGCGCAATTCGGTAAACAAGGTGGTGGACAGGCGCAACAAGCCATACGCCAGCAGCAAGCCGATCGGCAGCGCCAGCAACGCGCGCGTTTGTCCGGGGCCGAGCGTGAGGTGATCCACCAGGTGCTTCAGGACCAGCGGCACGCCGACATTGGCCAACTTGGCGCCGACCAGGAAAGCCAGCGCCAGCATGACCCGCCCCTTGTACGCCCACAGGTACGGCAACAGGGTCTTGATGGTGGTCCAGTCACGGCGCTGGTGGCTGGACGGCATGACGGGAGCTGGCTCGGAATTGGAATTGCGTCGCATTACGGGAAGGAAAAACGATCAGAATGGTTTATGCTTGGACAAACAAGCGATGAAATACATCCATTCTATCAATCCCTGCCACTGCGATGGCCGCGATTGAAAAACTGAAATTACTGGAAAGACCGAATGTCGAACGAACAGCGCACCACCCTACCACCAGGAAAAATGCCGGAATTGCGCGTTCTGCCGATGCCGGCCGATGCCAACATCCATGGCGACGTATTTGGGGGCTGGATCATGGCGCAAGTCGACATTGCCGGTTCGCTGCCTGCGGCGCGGCGCGCCAATGGCCGGGTCGCTACGATTGCAGTGAATTCCTTTCTTTTCAAACACCCGGTATTCATCGGGGATGTGCTGACTTTTTATGCGGACATCGTCAAGGTCGGCAAAACATCGATCACTGTCAACGTGGAAGTGTATGCCGAGCGCAACCGCCTGCAGGCGGAAACGGTCAAGGTCACCGAAGCCACGCTGACTTACGTGGCCACCGACGAAGAACGCAAGCCACGCACCTTGCCGGTTCTGGACTAGCCCACCCGCTCCAAACGCTACGTCCGAAAAAAACCACCGGTCAGGCAGGCGGTCTTGGGGGCTGGCGGATCAGACCGGAGCCCGGCCCGATCCTGACAATCAACCCGTTTTCTGTTCGTCGCGCAACTCCCGGCGCAGGATCTTGCCGACGTTGGTTTTCGGCAGCGCATCGCGGAATTCGATGAATTTTGGCCGCTTGTACCCCGTGAACTGCTGCTTGCAATAATCCATCAATTGTTCCACCGTCAGCGATGGATCCTTGCGCACCACATACAGCTTGACTGCCTCGCCGGAATGGGGGTCAGGCACGCCGACGCAGGCGCATTCCAGTACGCCGGGATGTTCGGCAACCACGCCCTCGATTTCATTCGGATAGACATTGAAACCGGATACCAGGATCATGTCCTTCTTGCGGTCGACGATACGAACATAACCGCGCTCATCCATGATACCAATGTCACCGGTCTTGAAAAAACCGTCCGGCGTCATGGCTTTGGCGGTTTCGTCCGGACGCCGCCAGTATCCCGCCATGACTTGGGGACCACGCACGGCGATTTCGCCGGACTGCCCCACCGGCACGGCATTGCCGGCATCATCGAGCATGACAACTTCAGTGGAAGGGAACGGTAAACCGATCGTGCCGCTGAACTCCTTGGCATCGGCCAGGTTGCAGGTCACCACCGGTGACGTTTCCGACAAACCATAGCCTTCAGCAATGGGACATCCGGTGATTTTGATCCACTGGTCGGCTACCGCCTTTTGCACCGCCATGCCACCGCCAACGCTGATCTTCAGCGCCGAAAAATCCAGCTTGGCAAATTCCGGATTGTTCAACAAGCCGTTGAACAACGTATTTACCGCAGGAAGCATGTTGAAGCGGTATTTCGACAGCGTCTTGATGAATCCCGGAATATCGCGGGGATTGGCGATCAGGATGTTGAGCGCACCGATACGTGTGCCCAGCAAAAAGCAGGTTGTCAGCGCGAAGATATGGTAAAGCGGCAATGCGCACACCATCACGACTTGCTCAACCTTCGGCGCCTTGTCCAGTCCGGGCGCCAGCCACACATCCGACTGCAGCACATTGGCCAGCACATTACGATGCAGCAAAGTCGCGCCTTTGGCGATGCCCGTAGTACCACCGGTATATTGCAGAAAAGCGATATCGTCCTGGGTCAAGCTCACTGGACGCAAATTCATGCGCGCGGCATCGGCCAGGGCCTTGTTGAAAGATACCGCGCCCGGCAATGCATAGGACGGCACCATTTTCTTGACATGGCGTACGACGAAATTGACCAGCATGCCCTTGGCACCGCCGAGCAGTTCGCCCATGCTCGCCACCACCACATGCTTGATCTGGGTTTTGGCGATCACTTGCTGCAGGATATGCGCAAAATTTTCCAGGATGACGATCGCTTCAGCCCCGGAATCGACCAACTGGTGTTCCAGTTCACGTGGCGTATACAAAGGATTGACATTGACTACAATATAGCCGGCACGCAATACCGCAGCCATCGCCACCGGATATTGCAATACATTGGGCATCATGAGGGCTACGCGCGCACCTTTTTGCAATCCCCTGGATTGCAACCACGCCGCCAGCTTTTTCGACATCGCATCGACTTCGGCGAACGTGATGGTCTTGTCCATGCTGACAAAAGCATCGCGCGTCGCATATTTTTGGAATGACTCTTCTAGCAGGTGAACCAGGGAATGATACTGACCCAGGTCAATTTCGGCAGGAATTCCAGCAGGGTAAGATTTTAGCCAAAACTTGTCCATGTATGCCCTTGTCTCTCTTTATAAGTATTTGCCAATTGCACCGATTGCCGAACAACTTGCTATTGTTCAAACTCGATGCTAGCGGGCGAAGCTTTCAGGTGCAAGTGTTTTAGGCAATATTCGATCAATTTTCCTATTCACGCAAGAATATTGCGGTGCGGCACATTACTAATGATTATGGGCCAGCAGTCCCTCGCCTTCGGCCATGACGGCCTGTCCAGGGGCGGGAATGACGGGCACCAGGCCCGCCAGGCGCTGAGACCGTTGCGACTGGTCCAGCGCCGCAAGCGTACGCACCGCCGCATAAAATTTGCCGAGGTCTTTTTCCTGGTGCAGCAAGGCGCGGAATCCCGGCACGAAGTCATGATAGGTTGCCACCAGCGCCAGATGGGCATTGTTCAGCGGCTCGGCAAACCAGCGGTCGTAGCCGGCATAGCCGCCCCAGCCTTGCTTCAATGTCCGATAGTCCTCTTGCATGGACTGGAAAATCTGCATTTTGTTGGTGTTTTTCTGCTGGTCGCTGGCAGTGCTGGCGTAATTGGCTTGCAGCGCCTGGCGCGTCTTCAGCAACAGCGCCAGGAAATCCTGCTTGCGCGCCGTTTGCGCACGGTAGCCGGCCCGCATTTTCTCGTCCCCATAGGTGTCAAGCCAGCGCTCCACACCGACCTCCTCGACCGCGACTGCGAAGGATTCATTGAAACGAGAATCGCCGGGCACATAGGCAACCTGATGCGCCAGTTCATGGAACATCAGGCGCGCCAGTTCCGCTTCGGGATACTCGACGAAAGTCGACAATACCGGATCGTCGAACCAGCCCAGGGTCGAATAGGCGGGTACGCCGGAAATCTGGACATCGTAATGCTCGCTGCGCAGTGCGGCGGCATAGGTCTGCGCCTCTTCCTTGCTGTAATAACCGCGATAATTTACGCAACCCGCAATCGGAAAACACCATTGCCTTGCCTGCAGCGACAGCGTTGGCGTGGCCACGACATTCCACAAGACATAAGGTCGCTTCAATTCAGCATAGGTGGTGAAAGTGCCATTGTCCGGCAAGCCCAGCGTATGCGCGGCAAAGTGGCGTATCTCCTTGACCCTGGCCAGCCGGGCTTTCAGCTTGTCGGCTGCCGCCGGATCCGCCAGCCAGTCATCGATCGGCCGGGCCTGCGCCATCAATGAAAGCTGGCCTTGCGCGGCCTGCACGAAATAACCCAGCTGGGTGCAACCGCCAGCAAGCATCGCCAGTCCGCACAACAAACCGATCCGCCACTTTTTAACCATGCCTTGCTCCACTCCTGACAACAAAAACCGCAAAATTCCGTCTATACCGTGATTGGCCCAGCACTTCCCCTTTAATGAGACTTACACAGCCGAAAAAGTTCAGCCGTCAGGAAAAACCAAGTCGAAGCTTGTCAAAAGCGCAGCCGGCGGGCGACGGGTGGCGGCACAGTAGCGTAATATATATGCAAACACCACGAGCAAACCGGAGGCGGATCGACAGGCCCGCTAATACTTATGTCACTGCCCGCGCCGGCAACAGCCATGAAATTGATCGATTCCATACTAGAGTCCCAGAGCGAACTACGGCAAATCCGGCATGACATCCACGCCCATCCCGAACTCGCATTTGAAGAGAAGCGCACCGCCGGCGTAGTGGCGCAAAAACTGGGCGAATGGGGCATACCGGTATTGCGCGGCCTTGGCGGCACCGGCGTGGTCGGCATACTCAGGAATGGCGCAAGCACACGGGCGCTGGGCCTGCGCGCCGACATGGATGCGTTGCCACTCCAGGAAATCAACAGTTTCCCGCATGCGTCGCGCCATGCCGGCAAGATGCACGCCTGCGGCCACGACGGCCATACCGCAATGCTGCTGGGTGCTGCCCGGCACCTGGCCCGGCAGCGCGATTTCGACGGCACCATCTACCTGATTTTCCAGCCGGCGGAAGAAGGCGGCGGCGGCGCCCGGCGCATGATCGAAGACGGCCTGTTCGAGCAATGCCCGATGGATGCCGTATTCAGCCTGCATAACTGGCCTGGAATACCGGCTGGCCAATTCGGCGTGGTGCCCGGCCCGATGATGGCATCCTCGAATGAATTCGAAGCCGTCATCCGCGGCAAGGGCGCCCATGCCGCGCAGCCGCACAAGGGCATCGACCCGATCATGGTGGCGATGCAGATCGCGCAGGGCTGGCAAACCATCATCTCGCGCAACCGCAACCCCCTTGAGGCCGCCGTACTGTCGATTACCCAGATCCACGCCGGCAGCGCCACCAATATCATTCCCGACGAAGCACGCATGATCGGGACCGTGCGCACCTTCAGCACTGCCACGCTGGACATGATCGAAGCGAGGATGGAACAGATCGCCGCCCATACTGCGGCGGCCTTCGAGGCGCAGGTCGATTTCCGCTTCCAGCGCAACTATCCCGCCCTGGTCAACCACGCGCGCGAAACTGCGTTTGCCGTCGAAGTACTGCAAGCCATGGTCGGTGCGGAACAAGTCGACACCGCAGTAGAACCGACCATGGGGGCGGAAGACTTCGCCTTCATGCTGCAGGAAAAACCGGGCTGCTATGTCTTCCTCGGTAACGGCGAAGGACAGCACCGTGCCGCCGGCCACGGCCTGGGGCCATGCAACCTGCACAACCCCAGCTACGATTTCAACGATGAACTGCTGCCGATCGGCGCCAGTTACTGGGTGCGGCTGGCGCAAGCCTGGCTGGCCCGGCCAGCTGCGTAAGCGCTACCGGTTCTGCGACAGCAGGCGGATATCGCCATACCAGGCTTCCACCGTCTCGCCGGTATAGTCGCTGTCGGTGAGGATGCCGACGCCAATCAGGCGCCCTGGCTTTTCGCCATAGGCGTGCTCGAAATCCTCGACGATGTTGCGCTCGAACTCGCGCCACTTGCCAATGGCGTCAGTTCCACTCTGCACAACCACGCTGCGGATCCGGCTGGAACGCTTGTTCTGCCTGATGGTGCCAGCCGGTTCATTGCCATGCCACTCGTACATCAGGGTCGCGTAGGGAAAATCGTGCCCGGTAATCAATTTGGCGGTTTCGAACTGGATCTGTTCGGAAAACGACAGCTCGCCCTTGTCGCCGTCGAAGCCCAGGATGATGCGAGCCGGCGCATCCTCCATCAACTCCTGCGCCTGCACGATGCGTTCCCCCAGGCTGCCGATCTTCCACTGCCAGCGCAGCAACGGCTGCTCGCGCGGTTCGATGCTGACGTGCTGCATCAGTCCCGACGAAGCATTCGCCGACAGCGCGCGCAGCACCGTCCGCTCCTGTTCCGCGACCAGACTGTAATCGGTGCGCTTCTTCTGCTTGAAGATCACCATCGGCTGCCAGCCCTGCGGCAGCCCGCCCGCCGGGCCGCCGGAGAACATTGTCAGACGGTCGGCCAGCGGTTGCGCCGGCGCAGCCGCACCATCCTGCGACGCCTGTTCCGCCGACGGGTTGGATACGCAGCCGCCAATTGCCAACGACATCGCCAGTAACACACCAATTCGCTTCATAGGTTTCAATTTTCTCGTACGGTGATCTGAAAAACGGCAGGTCCGGCCGCCATTAAGGCAACTGGTCCGGCCGGGTGCCAACCCGCACGCCCGGATTGATGCGCTCCAGTGCCAGCAGTGCTGCCGACTGGTCGGCTAGCGGCAGCGCGGCAAGAATGCTGCGGTAGCGCTCGGTTACCAGTTCTGTGACCGGCAGACGAATGCCGGCGGCAACAGCCGCGACCAGGACGTTTTCCAGGTCCTTGGTCTGGCTCTTGACTTGGCCGCCCGGGAGGAAATTGCGCTCCAACATGCGTTGCCCATGCACTTCCAGGATACGGCTCTCGGCAAAACCGCCACGGATTGCCGCACGCACCGCCACCGGATCGGCGCCACCGGCCTGTGCCAGCAGCAGGGCTTCGGCAACGATGTTGAGAGTCCCGCCGACGATCAGCTGGTTGCACAATTTGGCCAGCTGGCCGCAACCCGCCGGCCCGACCAGAGTGGGCCGGCCCAGCACCTGCAACAACGCCTCGACCCGAGCGAAATCCTGCTCGGCGCCCCCCGCCATGATTGCCAGGCTGCCCGCTTCGGCGCCTACCACGCCACCCGAAACGGGCGCATCGATGAAGGCCACGCCCAATGCCTGCAGTTTGGCGTGCAGCGCCTGCGCTTCGGCTTGCCGGGTCGAACTCATGTCGATCACCAGCATCCCGGTGCGCAAGCCGGCCGCGGCCAGGTCGATGACTGCGGCCACCGCCGCGCCGTCCCCCAGCATGGTGATGACGATATCGGCCTGGCTGGCCGCTGCCGCTGGCGTATCGGCGACGTTGGCACCCAACCCCTCCAGTTCCATGGCCTTGGCTGGCGTACGGTTCCATACGGTGAGCGGATATCCCGCCCGCAGCAGCCGCGACGCCATCGGCTGGCCCATCAGGCCAATTCCCAGAAACGCCACGCGCACCGGCGATGTTGTTGCCTTCATGAATTTCCTTCTCTGTTCGGGTTGTACCGCGAAATGCTGCAGTATCATCACAAAAAGCACGTCCGATGTCGATAGCCGGCAAGGCTGAATGGCCGTCGTTGTGGTCAGCAGCGCACATTGTCAGGTTTGATTGGATCCCCCATGCCGCAATACATACTCGCGCTGGATCAGGGCACCACCAGTTCACGCGCCATCCTGTTCGATCATGGCGGGCACATCCGCGGCTGCGCCCAGCAAGAGTTCCGGCAGATATTCCCGCAGCCAGGCTGGGTCGAGCACGATGCCAATGAAATCTGGGAAACCCAGCTCGCGGTGGCACGCCAGGTTCTGCGCGAAAATCAGCTGTCGCCCGCCGCAATTGCCGCCATTGGCATCAGCAACCAGCGCGAAACCACCGTGCTCTGGGACCGCGTCACCGGCAAACCGGTCGCCAATGCCATCGTCTGGCAAGACCGGCGCACGGCCGCCGCCTGCGACGCGCTGCGGCAACGGGGCCTGGCCGATCTGGTGCAGGCCAAGACCGGCCTGGAGCTGGATGCCTATTTTTCCGCCACCAAGATTCAATGGCTGCTGGCGCATGTCGCAGGCGCCCGAGAGCGCGCAGAGCGCGGCGAACTCGCCTTCGGCACGATCGATTCCTGGCTCGCCTTCAAACTGACCGGCGCGCATGTCACCGACACCAGCAATGCCTCGCGCACCATGCTGTTCAACCTGCACAGCCTGCAGTGGGATGATGAACTGCTCGAGCTGCTGGATATTCCACGCGCCATCCTGCCGACCGTGGTCCCCGCCAATGCCAGGATCGGCCACTGCCACCCGGATTGCTTCGGCGCACCGGTGCTGCTGGCAGGCCTAGCCGGCGACCAGCAGGCAGCCACTTTCGGCCAGGCCTGCCACCACCCCGGCATGGCCAAAAATACTTACGGCACGGGCTGTTTCATGCTGATGAATACGGGACATACTGCCATCCGCTCGCAAAACCGCCTGTTGTCCACTATCGGCTGGACGCTCGAGGGGCGGTCGGGTGCCGACACCACCTACATGCTGGAAGGCAGTGTCTTCATGGCGGGTGCCACGATCCAGTGGCTACGAGATTGTTTGCAAATTATCCAGCACGCATCCGAGGTGGAAGCCCTGGCCGGGTCGGTGGCCGACACTGGCGGCGTCATGCTGGTGCCGGCATTCGCCGGCCTCGGCGCGCCGCATTGGGATCCCTATGCGCGCGGCACCCTGGTCGGCATGACCCGCGGTACCGGGCGCGCGCATATTGCGCGGGCGGCGCTGGAAAGCATCGCTTACCAGACTGCCGACGTACTGCAGGCCATGCAGGCCGATTCCGCGCTGCCCCTGAGTGAGTTGCGGGTCAATGGCGGAGCCGCCAGCAACAACCTTCTGATGCAATTCCAGGCCGACATTCTGGGCGTCCAGGTGGTGCGGCCAGCCGTGACCGAAACGTCGGCGCTCGGGGCGGCCTATCTGGCCGGTCTCGCGGTCGGCTTCTGGTCGTCACCGGAGGAATTGGCCACGCACTGGAGCATGGAACGGCGCTTCGAGCCCGCCATGGCTGCGGCGGAGAGCCAACTGCGACTGGCCAACTGGCGGCGCGCCGTCGAGCGATCCAAGGCGTGGCAATTTGACAATTCATGGTGGTTTTTATGCCCTGGATCATACTCAATGTGCGACGATCAGATTACTTTGTTATTTGTGAAATACCGACGTATTCCCTATCTTGAATGACGCCATCAAAAAATTGCCATTTGCAAATATCTTTAATTTTTCGCAAATACGCTGCGTCAGACTTTCACCATACTGTCTGAAAAAACTAATTGGGGAGGGGAAAATGGCTAATTATCATCAGCGCTACACGCAATGTGCACTTTTCGCGCTATTCGTTTCCCTGCTTGCCCAGCACAGCCTTGCGCATGCAGCCTCCCGCTATGACCTAATGCCAACCGGCCAGATCAAAGTCGGCCGACTCGGCTTTCAATCGAAGTGGCAATCCCAATGGTTGCAAAGCAAGGAGAGCTATCTGGGCGGCTACTGGGATGCCGCGCTATCCCGCGACTTATCGCCCGTCCCGCAAAACCTGCCCGGCTATTCCCCGACAACTCAGGATCTCGGATTAGCCGCGGTATTGCGCTATCAACGCAATGACGGCAGCGGATTTTATGCGGAAGCCGGAACCGGACCGCAATACCAGTCGATTTCCTACAACCTGGCTGGTCGCCCGCAAGGCAGCCGCTTCGCCCTCAACACCCTGGCGGGTGTGGGCTTCGTCTGGAAAAATGGCGTGGATCTCGGCTTCAAGGCCATGCATGTCACGCGCGGGCAAGGTCGGGATGGCAATGAAGCCGCGAGCATGGTCGGTGTCGGCTTGCAGTATCGCTGGTAGGACATAGTGCACTCTGCACACCTGGGCACTTATTGGATAAAGGCCAGAGCAGTCTGCACAAATTATGTGCTAGACGCAGCCTAACCGGTGCAGCCTGGCCATCCCTTTCTGGCGACATGCCAGCACTGGCATTCCCTAAAAAACCACTTCGCAAGCTCAAGGAGAACTAATGTCGCTACTGAAGGTAAAGGCAGCTTTTGCTTCACAACTTAATTTTTGCGTTTCAATTTTAATAATATCCAAATGAAAAATTCACTACTTGCGCTCACCATCCTGGGCACTTGCGCGACAACTGTTCAAGCACAGAGCAATCTTACGATCGGCGGCGTACTTCAAGCCAATGTGAAGAACTACAAGATCAGCAGCACTACTCGCCAAACCAGCAACGAACTGCGCATTGACGACGACTACGCTTCGCGCTTCTGGCTGTCCGGTACTGAAGATCTGGGCGGCGGTCTGAAAGCCCTGTTCTACGTGGAAAACCGTTTCAACACCGACGTTGGCACTGCTCAAGCAGCTACCGGCAACGGCCTGGGCAATGGCGAAACTTACGTCGGCATGAAAGGCCACTGGGGGCAAGTCACTGCCGGCAAGCATTCATGGATGTCAACCCAGGGCTTGACTACAGAGTATGTGTCCGCCTCCGGCAACTTGCTCGCCGTGCCGACCAGCATGCTTGCAACCTACTCCATTCTGAATCAGGCGGTCGGCAATCTGGATACCACTCGTCGCGCCAATTCGGTCACTTACCGTTCGCCGGTCATTAGCGGCTTCAGCGGTATGGTCGGCATATCCACTGCCAGCGCTGCCAATGAAGGCACCGTTAACGGCAGGAACGATTACAGTGATGGCCGCGAATACTTCCTGCAAGGTGCCTACGCCAACGGCCCGCTGGCGTTAGCGCTGGCGTATCGCGACTTCACTGCGGAAGGGCGGGGCTCCTTCGTCACGAATGCCGGCGTCACGGCCTTTGTTCCCGGCACCGATGACAAGCAGTTGCGATTTACTGGCTCCTACAAGTTCGGCAGCCTCAAGTTGGGCATGATGGCCGACCGCGCCACTCGGGAAGCCGTCGGTGGCAGCAAGTCTTCTCGTACCGCATGGTCAATCCCGGTCAGCTATGCCATCGGCAACGGCACCATCCTGGGCAGCGTCACCAAGGCTGGCGACCTGTCTGTCGGCCATGCTGGCCTCGCGGCCAGCACTGGCAACGATAGCGGCGCCAAGATGTACACCGTGGGCTACGACCAGGCCCTGTCCAAGCGCACCAACGTCGGCGTGTACTACAGCCGACTGGACAATGATGCGAACGGTGTCTATCAACCCTTCAATGCGGGCACTTCCTTCACCGGATCGAGTCTGGTCGCTGGCGAAACCGCTTCGACTTTTGCTTTGGGCGTAAAACACACCTTCTGATTGTCCAGGGCTTGCCCCAGACGCAGAAGGTCGCAGTCTGATAAAAATGGGCGCTACGGCGCCCATTTTTCAAACCGGGTGCTTACGTGGAAACCATGTGTTAGCTGATTCGAATGGCCCCTGCGGCAGAGCAAGGCAGCCTGAGGCAAGAAGTCGCCCCGATGGGGCCGCGGTGCAGAAGGTGCCTATCGCGGAACAGGAAGCAATGTCACGCACCGAAAATCCAAAGCGAAACGCCCCACGCTCTTTCGAGGGTGGGGCGTTTCTGGGGTAATAGCCTGACGATGACCTACTTTCACACTGGTTGCAGCACTATCATCGGCGCGAAGTCGTTTCACGGTCCTGTTCGGGATGGGAAGGGGTGGTACCAACTTGCTATGGTCATCAGGCATAACTTGTAGTGTCGCTTGTGGTGCCCGTTGACCTGGGCATCGCAAACAACGCAATCCGGGAAGAAGCAATAGTTCAGGGTACTACTTAATATTGGCGGTTGTGATTGCCAGAATCGATCATGGCATACACAGCTTACTCATCATCTATAACATCAAGGTTATAGGGACAAGCCGCACGGGCAATTAGTACTGGTTAGCTTAATGCATTACTGCACTTCCACACCCAGCCTATCAACGTCCTGGTCTCGAACGACCCTTTAGGGGAATCAAGTTCCCGGGAAGTCTCATCTTGAGGCAAGTTTCCCGCTTAGATGCTTTCAGCGGTTATCTCTTCCGAACTTAGCTACCCGGCAATGCCACTGGCGTGACAACCGGTACACCAGAGGTTCGTCCACTCCGGTCCTCTCGTACTAGGAGCAGCCCCCCTCAAACTTCCAACGCCCACGGCAGATAGGGACCAAACTGTCTCACGACGTTTTAAACCCAGCTCACGTACCACTTTAAATGGCGAACAGCCATACCCTTGGGACCGGCTACAGCCCCAGGATGTGATGAGCCGACATCGAGGTGCCAAACTCCCCCGTCGATATGAACTCTTGGGAGGAATCAGCCTGTTATCCCCAGAGTACCTTTTATCCGTTGAGCGATGGCCCTTCCATACAGAACCACCGGATCACTATGTCCTACTTTCGTACCTGCTCGACTTGTCAGTCTCGCAGTTAAGCACGCTTATGCCATTGCACTATTAGCACGATGTCCGACCGTACCTAGCGTACCTTCGAACTCCTCCGTTACACTTTGGGAGGAGACCGCCCCAGTCAAACTGCCTACCATGCACTGTCCCCGACCCGGATAACGGGCCAAGGTTAGAACCTCAAACAAACCAGGGTGGTATTTCAAGGTTGGCTCCACGAGAACTGGCGTCCCCGCTTCAAAGCCTCCCACCTATCCTACACAGATTGGTTCAAAGTCCAATGCAAAGCTACAGTAAAGGTTCATGGGGTCTTTCCGTCTAGCCGCGGGTAGATTGCATCATCACAAACATTTCAACTTCGCTGAGTCTCGGGAGGAGACAGTGTGGCCATCGTTACGCCATTCGTGCAGGTCGGAACTTACCCGACAAGGAATTTCGCTACCTTAGGACCGTTATAGTTACGGCCGCCGTTTACTGGGACTTCAATCAAGAGCTTGCACCCCATCATTTAATCTTCCAGCACCGGGCAGGCGTCACACCCTATACGTCCACTTTCGTGTTTGCAGAGTGCTGTGTTTTTATTAAACAGTCGCAGCCACCATTTTATTGCAACCCTTTCACCCTCCTGGCGCAGGCCAGTCAAGCTACTAGGGCGTACCTTATCCCGAAGTTACGGTACCAATTTGCCGAGTTCCTTCTCCCGAGTTCTCTCAAGCGCCTTAGAATACTCATCTCGCCCACCTGTGTCGGTTTGCGGTACGGTCATCATGTGACTGAAGCTTAGAGGCTTTTCTTGGAACCACTTCCGATTGCTTCGCGGCACAAGGCCACTCGTCGCACACCCTTGAATTACGCCCCCGGATTTGCCTAAGGGCCTTCTCTGATGCACAAACCGACTATTCCAACAGTCGGACAACCTTCCGCGATCCGTCCCCCCATCGCATCACACGACGGTGCAGGAATATTAACCTGCTTCCCATCAGCTACGCATCTCTGCCTCGCCTTAGGGGCCGACTCACCCTGCTCCGATGAACGTTGAACAGGAAACCTTGGGCTTACGGCGTGGGAGCTTTTCACTCCCATTATCGCTACTCATGTCAGCATTCGCACTTCTGATACCTCCAGCATCCTTTACAAGACACCTTCGCAGGCTTACAGAACGCTCTCCTACCATATGTCCTAAGACATATCCGCAGCTTCGGTGACTGGCTTAGCCCCGTTACATCTTCCGCGCAGGACGACTCGATCAGTGAGCTATTACGCTTTCTTTAAAGGGTGGCTGCTTCTAAGCCAACCTCCTGACTGTTTTAGCCTTCCCACTTCGTTTTCCACTTAGCCAATCTTTGGGACCTTAGCTGGCGGTCTGGGTTGTTTCCCTCTTGACGCCGGACGTTAGCACCCGACGTCTGTCTCCCTTGCTCGCACTCATCGGTATTCGGAGTTTGCAATGGTTTGGTAAGTCGCGATGACCCCCTAGCCATAACAGTGCTCTACCCCCGATGGTGATACAAGAGGCACTACCTAAATAGTTTTCGGAGAGAACCAGCTATTTCCAAGTTTGTTTAGCCTTTCACCCCTACCCACAGCTCATCCCCTAATTTTTCAACATTAGTGGGTTCGGACCTCCAGTACCTGTTACGGCACCTTCATCCTGGCCATGAGTAGATCACTTGGTTTCGGGTCTACACCCAGCGACTGTCGCCCTGTTCGGACTCGATTTCTCTGCGCCTCCCCTATTCGGTTAAGCTCGCCACTGAATGTAAGTCGCTGACCCATTATACAAAAGGTACGCAGTCACCCCTTGCGAGGCTCCTACTGTTTGTATGCACACGGTTTCAGGATCTATTTCACTCCCCTTCCGGGGTTCTTTTCGCCTTTCCCTCACGGTACTGGTTCACTATCGGTCGATTACGAGTATTTAGCCTTGGAGGATGGTCCCCCCATGTTCAGACAGGATTTCACGTGTCCCGCCCTACTTGTCGCAAACTTAGTTCCACAACGCTGATTTCGTGTAAGGGGCTATCACCCTCTATGGCTGCACTTTCCAGAGCATTCCACTATCAACAATGCTAAATCTTGCAGGCTCTTCCCATTTCGCTCGCCACTACTTTGGGAATCTCGGTTGATTTCTTTTCCTGTAGCTACTTAGATGTTTCAGTTCGCCACGTTCGCCTCACACACCTATGTATTCAGTGAGTGATGACCCAAAGGGCCGGGTTTCCCCATTCGGAAATCTGCGGATCAAAGCTCGTTTGCTAGCTCCCCGCAGCTTATCGCAAGCTACTACGTCCTTCATCGCCTGTAATCGCCAAGGCATCCACCATGTGCACTTAGTCACTTGTCCCTATAACGTTGATCTCTCGGTTTGTTCCCATTCCAAGAGACGTCATAGAGTTATTCTGAGTTTGTTGCGTTTGCCGTAATCCAGCCATTCTCGCTTGCGCGGGAACGCTTTCATACTTCGATGATTGATACAATCACAACCCACCAGTCTTTCCAATGCATTCCTGCATCAGGCCAACTGATAAATTTCTTTACTATTACTTCTTCCAGATTGTTAAAGAACAAAACAGCCAATGGTCTTCTAAAAACCAAACCAGAGTCTCGTCATACTGACTGACTGTGGTTTGACCTTTGTGAAACTGGTGGAGGTTGACGGGATCGAACCGACGACCCCCTGCTTGCAAAGCAGGTGCTCTCCCAGCTGAGCTAAACCCCCGTATTCCTGGTGGGTCTGGTTGGGCTCGAACCAACGACCCCCGCGTTATCAACACGGTGCTCTAACCAGCTGAGCTACAGACCCGCTTGATCAGACCTCAATTGCCCCGTGGTGCTGCGGGCACTGTTTTCTGTTCTCTTCAACTAACAGACCGATAAGTGTGAGCGCTCAACTTGCATGCATACTCTAGAAAGGAGGTGATCCAGCCGCACCTTCCGATACGGCTACCTTGTTACGACTTCACCCCAGTCACGAATCCTACCGTGGTAAGCGCCCTCCTTGCGGTTAAGCTACCTACTTCTGGTAAAACCCGCTCCCATGGTGTGACGGGCGGTGTGTACAAGACCCGGGAACGTATTCACCGCGACATGCTGATCCGCGATTACTAGCGATTCCAACTTCATGGAGTCGAGTTGCAGACTCCAATCCGGACTACGATACACTTTCTGGGATTAGCTCCCCCTCGCGGGTTGGCGGCCCTCTGTATGTACCATTGTATGACGTGTGAAGCCCTACCCATAAGGGCCATGAGGACTTGACGTCATCCCCACCTTCCTCCGGTTTGTCACCGGCAGTCTCATTAGAGTGCCCTTTCGTAGCAACTAATGACAAGGGTTGCGCTCGTTGCGGGACTTAACCCAACATCTCACGACACGAGCTGACGACAGCCATGCAGCACCTGTGTTACGGCTCTCTTTCGAGCACCCCCGCCTCTCAGCAGGGTTCCGTACATGTCAAGGGTAGGTAAGGTTTTTCGCGTTGCATCGAATTAATCCACATCATCCACCGCTTGTGCGGGTCCCCGTCAATTCCTTTGAGTTTTAATCTTGCGACCGTACTCCCCAGGCGGTCAACTTCACGCGTTAGCTGCGTTACCAAGTCAATTAAGACCCGACAACTAGTTGACATCGTTTAGGGCGTGGACTACCAGGGTATCTAATCCTGTTTGCTCCCCACGCTTTCGTGCATGAGCGTCAGTGTTATCCCAGGGGGCTGCCTTCGCCATCGGTGTTCCTCCACATATCTACGCATTTCACTGCTACACGTGGAATTCTACCCCCCTCTGACACACTCTAGCCGTGCAGTCTCCATCGCAATTCCCAGGTTGAGCCCGGGGATTTCACGACAGACTTACACAACCGCCTGCGCACGCTTTACGCCCAGTAATTCCGATTAACGCTTGCACCCTACGTATTACCGCGGCTGCTGGCACGTAGTTAGCCGGTGCTTATTCTTCAGGTACCGTCATTAGTCCCGGGTATTAGCCAGAACCGTTTCTTCCCTGACAAAAGAGCTTTACAACCCGAAGGCCTTCTTCACTCACGCGGCATTGCTGGATCAGGGTTGCCCCCATTGTCCAAAATTCCCCACTGCTGCCTCCCGTAGGAGTCTGGGCCGTGTCTCAGTCCCAGTGTGGCTGGTCGTCCTCTCAGACCAGCTACTGATCGATGCCTTGGTAGGCTTTTACCCTACCAACTAGCTAATCAGATATCGGCCGCTCCAGGAGCATGAGGTTCTTGCGAATCCCCCACTTTCATCCGTAGATCGTATGCGGTATTAGCGCAACTTTCGCTGCGTTATCCCCCACTCCAGGGCACGTTCCGATATATTACTCACCCGTTCGCCACTCGCCGCCAGACCGAAGTCCGCGCTGCCGTTCGACTTGCATGTGTAAGGCATGCCGCCAGCGTTCAATCTGAGCCAGGATCAAACTCTTCAGTTTAATCTCTGTTTTGTGTCCTTGCGGACAGGTTCCGAAGAACCGTCGCTCACTCAAAATACTGACAGGATCAATCCTTGCGGACTGACCTATTTTCTTCTGTGCGAGCACTTGATATTTTAAGCTTGACGCTGGTTACCCAGCGCTGCACTCCATCAAGCGCCCACACTTATCGGCTGTTAATTTTTAAAGAACTTGGTTTCTGCTCCGCCGTGTTATCAGCGTCGCTGCGAAGCGTTGTGTTCGTCAGCAGCAGAAAGATGAGATTATGACGTACTTTGAAGATTTCGTCACTACCCTTTTTCAGGGCAGTCTCACTTGAGACTCTCGCTCGGCACCCAAACTTTGAAATTCAGGTGCCGAGCCCGCTATTCTACTACTTATTCGCAAAGTTGGGGGGACGCTTTTCGATAAAGGCGCGCATACCCTCTTTCTGGTCTTCGGTGCCGAATGTACTGTGGAACAGGCGCCGCTCGAATTGCACGCCCTCCGCCAGCGTGGATTCATAGGCACGGTTGATCGATTCCTTGACCATCATAACGATTGGCAACGACATCCCGGCGATGACAGTCGCCGCTGCAATTGCCTCGTCAATCAATTTATCCGCTGCAACGATACGCGATACCAGGCCGGCACGCTCGGCTTCGGCTGCATCCATCATGCGCGCCGTCAGGCACAAATCCATGGCCTTGGCCTTGGATACAGCCCGCGGCAGGCGCTGAGTACCGCCGGCACCGGGAATCGTCCCCAACTTGATTTCGGGTTGGCCGAATTTGGCGCTGTCGGCGGCGATAATGAAGTCGCACATCATGGCCAGCTCGCAGCCGCCGCCGAGGGCATAGCCTGCGACCGCAGCGATCACTGGCTTGCGGATGCGGCGAATCTGCTCCCAGTTGCGGGTGATGTAATCGCCCTTGTAGGCATCCATGTAACTGTAGCCGGCCATGGCGCCGATGTCGGCACCAGCGGCGAAGGCCTTTTCGCTGCCGGTCAAAACGATGCAACCAATCGCCTCATCAGCATCGAATTTTTGTAAAGCGATGCCCAACTCATCCATTAACTCATCGTTAAGCGCATTCAATGCTTTCGGGCGATTCAGGCGAATCAGGCCGACCTTGCCCTGCACTTCCACGAGGATATTCGCGTACTCCATCAGTTCTTCTCCTTATTTACACAGCATTAGCAAAATGTGATTTCCATGATTGTAGGCGATTGCACGTCGGGAATCGAGTTTGCGCAATCCGCCCGACGAACTGTCGTAACTTTTTGTGGCCGGTCAATTCGTGCATAGCCAGAACCCCTACCATCAGAAGCACTTTACTTATTTATCCGAAACCTAACAAATGCCGTGTCAAGTGGGTGGTCTCCTCGCGCTGCCGGCTTGCCAGGTGTACTGATCGGCCCTGCTCCCATGTCATTTCATTTTTGGCTGTCTAAAATCTCTTCTGGCGCGACCTACATGGATGCCTTGCATCATGATGTTATGGTGGCCTTGATGCGGCTGAGTACGGGAGTGGATCGGGAATTCCGCGAAGGCTACGATACCTTGTTGCACAAGGTGGAACGCATCTTCCGCGCGGAAGAGCGCTGGATGGAGGAAATCGGCTTTCCAGAATTAAAACACCACCGAGAGCAGCATGCCAGCATCCTGAGCGACCTGCTTCACGGCCGCGCGAGGATTGCTGGAGGTGACACCCAGTTCGGACGCCATATCATTGAAAATTTACTGCCGGAATGGCTACTTCTTCATTCGTCGACCATGGATAGCGCACTCGCCAGGGAATTGCGGGTGGCGACGCTGGCGCACTAGCGGCGCCTTATGGCGACGCCAGGACGGTCAGCGCGCAGCTGGCATTTTTGGCAAGAGCACCCACATCCGGCCAGCCTGCTTCATTTTCCCCGCACTCTCACCAGCCGCAGCACCATAACCCCAGAAAAAATCGGCGCGCACTGCACCACGGATCGCGCCGCCAGTATCTTGTGCCAGCATCAGGCGCTGTAACGACTGGCCGGAATTCGGCCGGGTAGTTGCCAGGAAGACCGGCGCGCCAAGGGGAATGAATTGCGGATCGACAGCGATCGAGCGCTGCGAGGTGAGCGGCACACCCAACGCGCCCTTTGGCCCCAGCTGCGGGTCAGGCAGCTTTTCTTCCCTGAAAAAGACATAGCTGGGATTTGCATTCAGCACTTCCTGTCGGCGCGCCGGGTTGGCAGCAACCCAGGCCTTGATGCTTTGCGCCGAGGCTTGGGCGAGCGTCATTTCACCTTTGTCGACCAGGTAACGGCCAATCGATTTATAGGGATGGCCGTTTTGGTCGGCATAGGCCACCCGTACGGTTTCCTTGCTATCGGCCAACTGGACACGACCAGATCCCTGAACCTGCAGGAAGAAGGCTTCCACCGGGTCATCGACCCAGAGCAATTCCTTACCGGACAGGGAATTGGCTTGTTCCATGCCCCCGCGCGAAAGATACGGGACGACCTTGCGCCCGATCACCTTGCCGCGCAGGCGCATGTTTTTCAATTCCGGATAAAGCGTCCCCATATCGATCACCAGCAAATCATCCGGCACGCCATGCAGCGGCGTCTGATAGGGTCCGCCTCGCTTGCGGGCACCGCGCAACAGCGGTTCGTAATAACCTGTCATCATGCCATTTTCGCTGCCATCGGCGTTGGCAACCCGGTGCGGCACCAGGAAACTCTCCAGGAATACGCGGATGGCATTGGCATCGGCCGCATTGACGTCGCGGGCGATTTCGCAAGGCTCTTTCCAGTCGGGTTTTTTAATCAGGACCTGGCACGAAACCAGGAAAGCCGGCCAGGCCTGGCGCAAATCGTCCTCTTGCCAGCCCGGCAGATCGGCAAAGGCGACCGGCTTGAGGGTTTCGACTGGAACCGGCTTGGCCGGCACAGGCTCAGGCAACCCCGGCCGGGTTTCGGGCGGAACAGTGGTGCACGCCAGCAAGCCGAAGGCGACGCAAAACGTGGATACGAGTAAACTGAGACGGTTATATTTCATGATGGGTCAAAACAATGTGGCTGTTGCTGCTGGAGGCCGGCGTGGCCTTGTTTCTTCTGGTATTTATCGTGTGGTGGACCATGCCGTCGGCAAAAAAGCCAAATCCGCCCGCGCAGAAGCGGGAAGAACTGGCGTCATCGAAAGACCAGGAATCCTGATCAGTGCAAGGTGCGCGGCAAGGATAAAACAAATTCAGGAATCTTGACGGTGAATTGCTCGCCGTCTTCGGCAACGCAAAAATATTCGCCGGCCATTGAGCCTTGCGGGGTTTTGAGGGTGGCGCCGCTGGTGTATTCGAATTGTTCGCCCGGCTGCAGCAAGGGCTGCTGGCCGACGACGCCGAGTCCGCGCACTTCTTCGATCTGGTTGGTGGCGTCGGTGATGACCCAGTGACGGGAAATCAGCTGAGCCGCTACCGTGCCGGTGTTTTTGATCGTGATCGCATAGGCGAACGCGTATTTGGAACGGTCGGGTTCGGACTGGTCTTCCAGGTGGCGCGTGCGCACCGATACCGTCATTTCATAAGATGCCATACATTCCTCGGTGATCCGCCTCATGCAGTTCGTGCAAGTTTGGCGTGTTTGCGATGCAAACCATGCAAATTCATTAAATGATTGCACACCAAATTCCGCCATGATGCAAGGAATTATCGCAAGCACGGCGGTAAAATAGCGGATTCTTTGAAAGACCATGATCATGCCAAGCTACCGTATCGCTCCCAGCATCCTGTCGGCCGACTTTGCCCGCCTCGGCGAAGAAGTCAGGAACGTCGTCGCCGCCGGCGCCGACATCATCCATTTCGACGTGATGGATAACCATTACGTGCCGAACCTGACGATCGGACCGCTGGTCTGCCAGGCAATCCGCCCGCACGTGGAAGTGCCAATCGACGTGCACCTGATGGTCAAGCCGGTGGACCGCATCATTCCCGACTTCGCCAAGGCTGGCGCCAATATCATCACTTTTCATCCGGAAGCTTCGGAACATATCGACCGCAGCCTGCAACTGATCCGCGACCATGGCTGCAAGGCCGGCCTGGTATTCAACCCGGCCACGCCGCTGCATTACCTTGATCATGTGATGGACAAGCTCGACATCATCCTGATCATGTCGGTCAACCCGGGTTTTGGCGGCCAGTCCTTCATTCCGCAGGCGCTGCAGAAGATCGCCGCGGTACGCCGGCTGATCGATGATTCGGGGCGCGACATCATGCTGGAAGTCGACGGTGGTATCAAGATCGAGAATATCGCCGAGGCGGCGCGCGCCGGCGCCGACACCTTCGTCGCCGGCTCGGCCATTTTCGGCAAGCCGGATTACAAGGGCGTGATCGACGCCATGCGCCGCGAACTGGCACCCGCATGACGGCGCGCGACCCCATTCTGCTGAGCGGCATTCGCGCCGCCATCGTCGACCTGGACGGGACCATGGTCGATACGGCGCCGGATTTCCATGTGGCGATCAACCGCATGCGCGCCGACCTGGGACTGGCGCCACTCGATATCGAGACCATCAAGAATTTCGTCGGCAAGGGCACGGAAAACCTGATGCGGCGGGTGCTGGCGGTCGATTATGCGGCAGACCAGGCCGAGCAGCATTTCGACGCTGCCCTGGCGTCCTACCAGCGGCATTACGTGGCCATCAACGGCGAATACAGCAGCGTCTATCCGGAGGTCCGCGAAGGCCTGGCAGCGTTGCGCGACAAGGGCTTGCGACTAGCTTGCGTGACCAACAAGCCGCTGGCATTCGCGCTGCCCCTGCTGGAAAAGACCGGTTTGCGGGCGTATTTTGAAATTGTCTATGGCGGCGATTCCTTCCCGAGGAAAAAACCCGATCCACAGCCGCTGCTGCAGGTGTGCGCCGATTTCAGCCTAGCGCCGCCGAAAGTGGTGGCCATCGGCGATTCATCCAATGATGCGCTGGCGGCGCGCGCCGCGGGATGTCGGGTATTGAACGTGCCTTATGGTTACAATCATGGGCAAGCTGTACATGAAATCGATTCGGATGGTATAGTTTCCTCGTTACTTGAAGCATCTCAACTCATTTCTGCATAATTCAACCGCATGTTCCTCGTCAAAAAACGTGACATCGCACCGCCCGGCACCTTCGAGGCCTGGCTATGGCGACGCTGGCAATTCCAGGCACTGTAAGCCTGCTGCCGCCGACCATTTTGCATGGTTGGCAACGTTTTTTGACACAAATCCCGCGCTGTTGCCTGTCCGTTCTACAATAGCGCCTGGAGAGGACCATGACCGAACTCGAATTCAAATCGCTGGCCACGCAAGGCTATAACCGCATTCCCCTGATCGCCGAAGCCCTCGCCGACCTGGAAACTCCACTCACGCTCTACCTGAAACTGGCACAGCCACAGCAGGCTGGCAAAAACTCCTTCCTGCTCGAATCGGTGGTGGGCGGCGAACGCTTCGGCCGCTATTCCTTCATCGGCTTGCCGGCCACCACGCTGCTGCGCAGCTTCGGCCAACGTACTGAAGTGGTGTGCAATGGCGAAGTGGTGGAAAGCCATGAGGGCAATCCGCTCGAATTCATCGCGCAATTCCAGTCACGCTACAAGGTGGCGATCCGCCCCGGCATGCCGCGCTTTTGCGGCGGCCTGGCCGGCTACTTCGGCTACGATGCGGTACGCTACATCGAGAAACGCCTGGAACACGGGGCGCCGCCGGATGACCTCGGCTTGCCGGAAATCCAGCTGCTCGTTACCGAGGAACTGGCGGTGATCGACAACCTGTCGGGCAAGCTCTACCTGATCGTGTATGCCGACCCGTCCCGGCCGGAAGCCTATAGCAAGGCTCAGCAGCGCCTGAAGGACTTGCGCGCCATGCTGCGGCGCGCAGTGGATGCGCCGGTAACCTCAGCATCGGTGCGCACCGAATCGGTCCGCGATTTTGCCAAAGAGGATTTCCTCAAGGCCGTGGCCAAGGCCAAGGAATACATCATGGCGGGTGACCTGATGCAGGTGCAGGTTGGTCAGCGCATCCGCAAGCCTTATGTCGATGCGCCGCTGTCGCTGTACCGGGCGCTGCGCTCGCTGAACCCTTCGCCTTACATGTATTTTTACAATTTCGGCGACATGCAGATCGTCGGCGCTTCGCCGGAAATCCTGGTGCGTAACGAAGCCACCCCGGATGGCAAGAAGAAAGTCACGATCCGCCCGCTGGCCGGCACCCGCCCGCGCGGTTCGACGCCGGAACTCGACCAGCAGCTGGCGAAGGAATTGCTGGCTGACCCCAAGGAAATCGCTGAGCATGTGATGCTGATCGACCTGGCGCGCAACGATATCGGCCGCATCGCCGAAATCGGCAGCGTACAGGTCACCGACAAGTTCGTGATCGAAAAGTATTCGCACGTGCAGCACATCGTCTCGAATGTCGAGGGCACGCTGAAACCGGAGATGTCGAACCTGGATGTGCTGAAGGCCACTTTCCCGGCCGGCACCCTGTCAGGCGCGCCGAAGGTGCGGGCGATGGAACTGATCGATGAACTGGAGCCGACCAAGCGCGGCATCTATGGCGGCGCCTGCGGCTACCTGTCCTTCGGCGGCGAAATGGACCTGGCGATCGCGATCCGCACCGGCGTGCTCAAGGATGGCATGCTGTATGTGCAGGCGGCAGCCGGCGTGGTGGCCGATTCTGTGGCCGAAATGGAATGGCAGGAAACCGAGAACAAGGCGCGCGCGGTATTGCGCGCGGCCGAGCAGGTGCAGGACGGACTGGATGGAGGAAACTGAGATGCTGCTGATGATCGACAACTACGATTCCTTCACCTATAACCTGGTGCAGTATTTCGGCGAACTGGGCGAGGATGTGCGCACCTATCGCAACGATGAAATTACCCTCGACGAAATCGCGAAGCTGAATCCGGCGCGCATCTGCATTTCGCCCGGCCCCTGCACGCCGCACGAGGCCGGCATTTCGGTGCCGGTGCTGCAGCATTTCGCCGGCAAGCTGCCGATCCTCGGCGTGTGCCTGGGGCACCAGAGCATTGGTGCCGCTTTTGGCGGCAAGGTGGTGCGGGCCCAGCAAGTCATGCATGGCAAGACATCTTCCATCGAGCATACCGGCGTCGGTGTTTTCAAAGGCCTGCCTAATCCGTTCACCGTGATTCGCTACCACTCGCTGGCAATCGAGCGCGCCTCGCTGCCGGATTGCCTGGAAGTGACGGCCTGGACGGAGGATGGCGAAATCATGGGCGTGCGACACAAGGAATTCGCCATCGAGGGCGTGCAGTTTCACCCGGAATCGATCCTGTCCGAACATGGCCACGCGCTGTTGAAGAATTTTCTGACAAGCTGAGATGCGCGCCCTGCTTGCCTGTGTCCTGCTGCTGGCTGCTGCTGCCGCCAGCGCCGGCGCACTGGAAACCTGCCAGGCGCAGAAGCAGGCGGCAGAGGCCGTGCAATTGTGCGTCGAAACCGCGCAATTGCACTCGACCAATGCATTGCGCAAGCTGAGCGCGGCGACGCGCGCGGCGATCCGCAACAAAACCCAGGGAGGCGGTCGCCCAGGTCTTCTGCGCGAATATCGTCAACTGGAAGCGCGCCATGTGCGCGAACGCAATACCCTGTGTCGCAGGCAGACAGCAGCGCTGGAACGCATTGCTTGCGTGGCGGACATGAACGAGGCGCATGGCGCACAACTGTCGCGCCTCGCGGAATAAAGGCGATTCCGACGTGAATCGCTGCCGGCGCGGTGTCAGTCCCGCTGCAGGCAACCAGGCTGCAATGCCTGCCGGTCTTGACCGGGAAATTTAATCGAAATGATTTTTAGGAGTCGCCATGTCCATCACACCACAAGAAGCGCTGTCACGCTGTATCGATCACCGTGAAATCTTCCACGACGAAATGCTGTCGCTGTTCCGCCAGATCATGAGCGGCGAGATGTCGCCGGTGATGATCGCGGCGATTACCATGGGCTTGCGGGTCAAGAAGGAAACCGTCGGCGAGATCGCCGCCGCTGCCCAGGTGATGCGCGAGTTCGCCACCAAGGTCGAGGTCGCCAATCCCGACCAGCTGCTCGATATCGTCGGCACCGGCGGCGACGGCGCCCATACGTTCAACATCTCGACGACCGCGCTGTTCGCGGTGGCCGCCGCCGGCGGCCAGGTCGCCAAGCATGGCGGACGCAGCGTTTCTTCGTCGTCCGGCAGCGCCGATGCCATGGAAGCGCTGGGCGTGCATATCAACCTGAAACCGGAACTGGTGGCGCAGTCGATCGAGAAAACCGGTATCGGCTTCATGTTCGCACCCAATCACCACGCGGCGATGAAACATGCGGCGCCGGTGCGCAAGGAACTGGGCGTGCGCACCATTTTCAACATCCTCGGACCGCTGACCAACCCGGCCGGCGCCGCCAATATCCTGATGGGCGTGTTCCATCCCGACTTGGTGGGAATCCAGGTGCGCGTGCTACAGCGCCTGGGCGCCAAGCGCGCCGTAGTGGTGTGGGGTCGCGACAACCTGGATGAAGTCACGCTGGGTGCCGGTACCATGGTGGGCGAACTGATCGATGGCAAAATCCGCGAATATGAAATCCATCCAGAAGATTTCGGCCTGCAAATGGCGGCCACGCGCAACCTGAAAGTCGCCAGCGCGGCCGAATCGAAAGTAAAAATGCTCGAGGCGCTGGACAACCAGCCGGGTGCGGTGCGCGACATTGTCGCCCTGAACGCCGGCACGGCCCTGTACGCCGCCGGCTTGGCCTCTTCGATCGCCGAAGGCCTGGCGAAGGCGCAGGCAGTGCTGGCTTCCGGCGCGGCGCGCGCCAAGATGGAAGAATTCGTGAAGGTCACGCAAGAACTGAGCCGCGCGGCTTGAACGCCCGCCTATCCCTAAATCTAGATTGCATCTGACATGTCTGACATTCTGAACAAAATCCTGGCGGTCAAAGTTGACGAAGTCGCCGCCGCCAAGAAATACCAGGACTTCGCCAGCCTGCGGCGCGAAGTCGAAGGCAACCAGGAATTGCGCGCCGACTTGCGCGGCTTCGAGGCAGCATTACGCGCCAAGATCGCTGCCGGCCGCGCTGCCGTGATCGCTGAGGTAAAAAAGGCGTCACCCTCCAAAGGCATTCTGCGCGCCAACTTCGATCCGGCCGAAATCGCCGCCAGCTATGCGCAACATGGCGCGGCTTGCCTGTCGGTGCTGACCGATGAACAGTTTTTCCAGGGCAAACCGGAGTACCTGCAGCTGGCGCGCAAGGCATGTGCACTGCCTGCCATGCGCAAGGATTTCCTGATTGATCCCTATCACGTATACCAGGCGCGCGCCCTCGGCGCCGACTGCATTCTGCTAATTGTCGCCGCACTCGACCATGGCCTGATGGCGGAGATGGAAGCCTGCGCCCACGAACTGGGCATGGGCGTACTGGTGGAAGTGCACGACGCCGATGAATTGAACGCGGCGCTGCGCCTGAAGACCGCCATGCTGGGCGTGAACAACCGCAACCTGCGCACCTTCGAGACGTCACTGCAAACCACCCTGGATTTCCTGCCGCGCATCCCGCCCGACAAGCTGGTGATAACGGAATCGGGCATCCTCGCGCCGGATGATGTCAAGCGCATGCGCGACGCCAACGTGAATGCCTTCCTGGTGGGCGAGGCGTTCGTGCGCGCGCCCGATCCGGGACTGGAACTGAGCCGCCTGTTCGGCTGATCCCCTACCGGCTCAGCCAGGCCGCGCGCAAGCGGGCGGCTGCGGCCGGCTTCATTTGTGCCGACAGGCTTGCCTGCGGCGCGTCATCGGCGGCCAGGGTCGCCTCCACGCTGAACAATTCATCGCGCCGGAAGGCGTGGATGGTGACCGTGTCGCCGATGCGCAGGCGCGCCAGCAATTTGTCGAGATTGCCGGCGTTCACGCGCAAGCCATCGAGCGCCACCAGCAGGTCACCCGCAGACAGCCCGGCCCGGTGGGCGACGCCGCCTTCATACACATTGGCCAGCTTGCAATCGTTACCGTCCTTTGTCGTGCGCACGCCCAGCGCCGGCTTTGCCTCCTTGCGATCATCAGCCAGGATCACGCCGAAAGGCGCCAGCAGTTTTGCCAGCGGCAGGTCATCGGTGCCGTGCACGAAGCTGCGCAAGACGCGCTTCAGCGACAGGCCGGTGGCTTCGTCGAACAGCGCTTCGACCTCGGCTTCGGTGATGCCGCGGCCGGCTTCCGGCCCATCGCCATAAAAATCGCGGCCATAGCGCTGCCACAGGATGCGCATGACGTCGTCCAGCGATTTTTTTCCTTTGCTCTGGCCTCGGATGGTCAGATCGAGCGCCAGCCCGATCAGCGAACCCTTGGTGTAATAGCTGACGATGGCGTTCGGCGCATTCTCGTCCTGGCGATAATACTTTACCCAGGCATCAAAGCTGGATTCGGCCACGGTTTGCTTGCTGCGGCCGCCGCCGCGCAAGACGCCGTTGACGGTTTTCGCCAGCAGCTTGAAATAATCCTGTTCGTCGATCAGGCCGGCGCGCACCAACGTCAGGTCATCGTAATAGCTGGTAAAGCCTTCGAACAGCCACAACAGCGAGGTATAGCTTTCCACCCGCAAGTCATAGGGAGCGAAGGCGGCCGGCTTGATGCGCTTGACGTTCCAGGTGTGGAAATATTCGTGGCTGCACAAGCCGAGGTAGGTGCGGTAGCCGTCGCTCATTTCCTTTTTTCCGAGTACCGGCAGGTCCGCGCGCGAGCAGATCAGCGCAGTGGAAGCACGGTGCTCCAGGCCGCCATAACCGTCGCCCACCGCCAGGGTCATGAAGACATAGCGCGCCATCGGCGCATGCCGGCTTTTCGGCTCGAACATGGCAATCTGCGCTTCGCAGACTTTTTTGAGGTCAGCGGCCAGACGCGGCATATCGAGGTTGGGCACGCGGCCAGTGATGACGATATCGTGCGGCACGCCATGCGCCTTGAATGTCGCCAGGGCGAAGTTACCCATTTCGACCGGATGATCGATCAGTTCATCGTAGTTGGCGGCGACATAGGTGCCGAAACCGTAACGCCGGGCCTTTAGTTCGTGCAAGGAAGTCGCCACGCGCCAGTTCCGGCAAGCTTCCTCTTCCGGGCGCCGGATATCGACCACATGGGGCGCATGTTCCTGGCCCAGCACGCGCAGGAAGACACTGGTGCCGTTGAAAAAACCATGGGTCTGGTCCAGATGGGCGGCGCGCACCGACAAGTCCCAGGCATACACATCATAGTGGAGCGTCAGCGGCCCGGCGCAGGGCGCTGCCTGCCAGCTGTGCTTGTCGAGCTTTTGCAGCGGGATCGCTTTGCCTTGCGCTTCGGCGCGGACGTGCACAATGTTGCGGGAAAATTCGCGGATCATGTAACTGCCCGGGATCCACGCCGGCAGGGAAAACACTTGGCCGTCGACGTCCGGAGCGGCGACTGTCAGGGTAATTTCGAACAGATGGGCGGCCAGGTCTTTCGTCGCGATGGTGTAGTGGATGTTTTTTTTCATTTCAGGGATTCCAATGAAAAACCGCCATGGCGCCGAAATCGTCTTCCGGGCGCCATGGCGGCAGGCATTAAAGAATGAAGCGGGCGATTACTTGATCGACGCGAGCTTGGCTTCGATCGCTTTCAGATCGACTGCGCCCGGAATGCGCGAGCCATCGACGAAGAAGATGGTCGGCGTGCCGGTGATTTTCAGTTGCTGGCCGAGCGCGAGGATCTTGTCATTCGGGTTGGCCAGGCAATTGTCCGGCGCGGCAGCCGGCGCCTTGTTGTTCAGCATCCAGTCATCCCAGGCTTTCTGGCGGTCGGCGCTGCACCAGACATTCTTCGATTTCACCGCCGAATCCTCCGACAGGATGTTGTACATGAAGGTATAGACCGTCACGTTGTCCATGTCTTTCAGGGTGTGGCGGAAGCGCTTGCAGTAGCCGCAATTCGGGTCTTCAAAGATGGCGATGACGCGCTTGCCATTGCCCTTGACCATCTTGAGCGCTGAATCGAAGGGCAGATCGGCAAACTTGACCTTGCTGATCTGGTCGACGCGCGCCTTGGTGTAGTCTTCGTAGGTGGCGGTGTCGATGACGCGGCCGACGAACAGGTATTGCGCTTTCTTGTCGGTGTAGAGGATGTCGTTGGTATCGGTGCGAACTTCAAACAGACCGGAATACGGCGTTTTTGTCACCGACACCACCTTGGCGCGGTCGCCCAGGCGGGGTTCAATCAGTTTTTTGACCGAGGCTTCTTCCGCGCTCTGTGCGAAGGCCGATACGCAGGTGATGCTGAACAAGCCGATTGCGGCCAGTTTGATACTTTTCATGTAGGTTCCTAATCCAGGTGCGCTGCCGCCATCAGGGCTGGCGGCCCAGCGCGTGGGAAATCAATTGCCTTTTCAGGAAAGGCAAACGGTCGACGAAGTTTAATCCAAGATTGCGCGCCACGCGCAGCGGCGCGAAGTCGCTGGCGAACAGGCGCTCCAGGCCGTCGGTGGCCAGTTGCATGAGCAGGATATCTTCCTTCCTGGCGCGGGCATAACGCGCCAGCACACGGGCATCGCCGCAATCGCGCTGTGGTTCGCGCTCGGCCAGCACTTTCATGAGGCCCGACACATCGGCGAATCCCAGGTTCATGCCATGTCCGGCCAGGGGATGCACGACATGCGCAGCATCGCCGACCAAGGCCACACGCGGCGCGGTGATCGCATGCGGGCGGATCAGCGCCAGAGGGAAAGACTTGACCGCTTCCGGTTGCAGCGGCGTCAGGTGGCCGAGCGGTCCGGCGCAATAATGCCCGAGGCGCTGCGCCAGTTGTTCCAGCGGCTCGGCCAGCAGGCGCTGTGCCAGCACTTCCGGCGCCGACCACACCAGCGACACACGCTCGCCCGGCAAGGGCAACAGGGCGACAATGCCCTCGTCTGACGTAAACCATTGATAGGCCACGCCGCGGTGCGGCTTTTCACAAACGAAGTTGGTGACGATCGCACGCTGGCCATAGGGACGGTAATCCATGCCGATCTCGCACTGGTGACGTACCCAGGAATGGGCGCCGTCGGCGCCGACCAGCAGAGATGCCGCGAGCGTGTCGCCGTTATCCAGCGCCACCCGCGCAACATCGGCATCGGTGTGCAGGCGCACCGCGGGGCCGCTCACCATTTGCACGTTCGAAGCAAATTTCAGGGCCGCATCCAGCGCCTGGTTCAGGTTGGCATCCTCGACGATCCAGGCCAGTTCGCCCACCCGCGCGCCATAGGAATCAAATTGCAGATGGCCGGCATGTTCGGCGCCATCGCCGCTGATATCCATGGCATCGACTGGCGCGACCCGATCGGCATGCAAGGCTTCCCATACTTTCACGGAGGATAACAATGTATGGGCGACATGGTTGACGGCATACACGCGCACGTCCCAGGGCGCATCCGCCGCGCCCGAGGACGGGGCAGCTAGGCCGCACAACAGGCTGACGCGCAGGCCGGCTTGCGCCAGTCCGAGGGCGGCGACCTTGCCGATGACGCCATTGCCGATGATACAAACGTCGGTTTGCAAATGCATGAGATTAGGTGCCGTCAAGAGGGTTGAATGTGCTGCTGCCACGGCTCTCATTATAGCGGCAGCGGTTTTTGAAGCCTATTTTTCATACAGCACTTTGCGGAAACAAATAGTTTTGCTATACTTGCGCGTCTTGGCCTGGTAGCTCAGTCGGTAGAGCAGAGGATTGAAAATCCTTGTGTCGGTGGTTCGATTCCGCCCCGGGCCACCAAGAATATACCTCGCAAAACGCCAATCCATCGTGATTGGCGTTTTCGTTTCCAGAACTTGCAGTCCTTGGCTCCGGTCCATCTCCGGCTCGACAAGTGCTCACCGCTTTGATCGGAAGTCCTGTCCGAATCGTCCAAGTAGCCGTCGCGCCCGACGAGGGATGCCATTGACGTCGCTACGCCCGATCAACGAGTTCTGCGTTGACGCGCCCTAATATCCCCACCATACTCACTGCCACGTTAAACTTGGGCAACATTTGCCTTTTCCATACTAAGATCGCCTAGGACCTACTAAGAGGCCCGAGGTTTGTTACACGTAAATTCCGCCTCACGAGCAAAGCAAAGCACCATGGCACGTATCGAAGAAAAAATAGCCGAGATTACAGATTCCGCACTCCGCTTAAGCATTGCAGAGGAAGTCGCAAATCTAAAAAAACACACTCGATTCGGACTGGTCTTTGAAGAACACCAGCCAGAGTTTGTACCCGTCTATGGTAAAAAGATTAAGCGGGGGGAACGCGTTGCCAAGAAAACAGGTGATTTGACGGTAATTTGGCGAGTAGTCGCGATTAAAAATGGACAGGCCCTTTGCGAGCTAGAAATAGGTAGTCAAGGAATAGCTGGGGATCGCGAAACATTCCCCGTCGAGCAATTAGTGATCATTCGCAGCATGGGTGAGCCTATTTATCCATCGCTGACACCTGTCGATTCGGTAATAAATGGAGACCCATCGCTTCCCCACCATGTTTTAATCGAGGCGGACAATTACCACGCCCTGCAACTGTTACTTTTCCCTTACGAGCGAAAAGTAGACTGCATCTACATCGATCCCCCATACAACACAGGGGCACGGGACTGGAAATACAACAACGATTACGTTGATGACAACGACTCGTGGCAGCACAGCAAATGGCTGACTTTTATGTCCAAGCGCCTCCGGCTGGCCAAGCGGCTGTTGAATCCTGATTCCGGCGTATTGATCGTCACGATCGACGAACATGAGGTTCACCACCTAGGTTGCCTGCTGGAGCAGGAGTTTCCTGATGCGACCATGCAAATGGCGACAATCGTGATCAATCAGAAAGGTGTCGCGCAAGGCGGTTTGTCGCGGGCGGAAGAATATGCCTTATTCGTTTTCATGCCGAACGCAAATGTTCCACCAGCTGCGGACGACCTCTTATCACCCGACCGTGCTGACAACAAACGATTTCGCAACCCGCGCTGGGAATGGCTTTTGCGCGGTGGGACTAACTCACGGCGAGAGGATCGACCAGGGTTATTTTTCCCTGTTCATGTCGACCCCGCTACGCGCACGATCGTCAGCATCGGCGAGCCACTACCGCTTGACCAGCGGCCTGACCAGGGAACGGTGGACAACACGGTCGCCTGGCCTTTTCGCACCGACGGCACATTGGGAAATTGGCGTGTTAGCCCACCGACTTTGCGAACTCTTCTTGCTAAAGGATACGTCAAACTGGGGGGTTACGATGAAGCTCGCAAAACTTGGACGATTCTGTATCTGGGCCAGAAGGCACAGCGCCAGATCGACGAAGGTGCAATATGCATTGTAAGTCGCGACGCGACAACAAACGCGGTAGCGCTTGAGTACGTCGCAGGCGAACAACGATCAATAAAGACCGTTTGGCATCGCGCTTTACACGACGCTGGCACATACGGATCTAGTTTCTTGCGCAATATTCTTGGGGAAGGCGGACGTTTTGCGTTCCCAAAATCCATCTATGCAGTGCGGGATGCCGTTGCCGCCGTGGTGCGAGATAAGCCCAATGCGCTTCTGGTCGATTTTTTCGCTGGGAGCGGAACCACGCTTAATGCCGTTAACCTCCTTAACGCCACGGACGGCGGCCAGCGCCAATGTATTTTGGTGACCAATAATGAGGTTTCCGAGGAAGAGTCCCGAAGCCTGACTGCTCAAGGATTGCAGCCGGGCCAGGACGAATGGGACCGGCACGGAATATGCCGATCTGTGACATGGCCGCGCTCAAAATTTACAATTCGCGGCGAACGCGACGATGGTACGTCGCTGCCCGGCGACTACATTACCGGTAAGCAGGTCCCGCGCGATAAACCCCGCAATATTCGTCAATTAGGATTTGTAGAAGGTCGCCATCTGACGGTACCGCAACGCAAACAAGTTGCCGCTCTATTGCCCAATGTGCCCCAAAACAAGGTTGATGACGCACCTTGGCTCCTTAATGATGACATGGCTGTCTCGATTTTGTGGGACATACAACATGCATCGACTTGGCTGGAAGAGTTAGGTGAAGCTGACCACGTGACCGAGATTTTTGTTGTCACCATGGAAAATCGTGTCTTTACTCGCCTTAAAACCGAAATAATCGAATTGCTTGGGGCGCAGGTTGTCAGTGAGGACGAAAAACGGCCCCTGGCTAACGGCTTTGCGACCAACCTAGAATACTTCCGGTTGGATTTTCTCGATCCGCAAGAAATACAGATGGGCCGCCAGTTTGCTGCCGTTTTGCCGGTGTTATGGATGATGGCTGGGTCGCGTGGCGCGCGCCCGGCCCCACCTGACGAGCATGCCCCATGGTTGCTACCCGACGGTTGTCCATTCGCTGTATTAATGCAGGAAACGCGCTTCAAGGAATTTGTACGCCATGTGGACCACCGGGCAGACCTAACGCATGTGTTTATCGTCACGAATTCGCACGATACGGTGCATAAACTGCGGCGTGAATGGCCAGAGCTGCATGTTGTGCAGCTATACAAAGACTATCTCGAAAATTTCCGTATCAATTTGTCAGAGAACTCTACCCTATGAAATTGGAACTCAAAGACTTTCAAGATGATGCGGTCGATCAGCTCATCAAAAAGCTGAACCCCGCAAAACGCGAGGTGGCCGAAGGCGGCGACCGCCAAGCGGTGATTTTGGCGGCGCCTACTGGCTCGGGCAAAACGGTTATCACTGCGGCGCTGATTGAAGAAATTTTGACGGGTTCAGACCGCTTTGTCGCGGAACCGGACGCGGTATTTTTGTGGCTCTCAGATCAACCTGTGCTGAACGAACAATCCAAAAAGCGCATTGCCTCGGCATCCACAAAGTTGGGCAACAGTGATCTTATCATTGTGGACACCGACTTTGATCGGCAAACGTTTATCGGCGGTAAAGTCTACTTCATCAACACACAAAAATTGGGCAAGGATAAGCTGCTAACTTCGGGCCGTGGTGACAAACGCGCCTTTACTATTTGGGAAACCATCAGTAATACGGCAAAAGCGAAAAAAGACCGGTTTTACTTGATCATTGACGAGGCACATAGAGGCACCAAGGTTAACCGCAATGATGAAGCAACGCGCCAGACCGTGATGCAGAAGTTCGTCAAAGGATCTGAGGGAGAAATACCCGCCATAGACCTCATCCTGGGAGTGTCCGCCACACCGCAACGCTTTCAACAACTGATCGACGGGCAAAGCAACCGGACGCCGCGCAAATGCGAGGTGAATCCACTGGACGTACGAGCCTCGGGTTTGCTGAAAGACCGCATAATGGTTTTTCACCCGAGTGAGGCGTTCCCGACAGATACCACGATGTTGCGCGCTGCAGTTCAGCAGTGGCGAAATATGGGAGTCCAATGGCAGGAATATACTCAAGAGCAGGGCCTACCACCAATGCATCCGGCGCTGATCATTCAAGTGCAAGATGGCAGCGGCGATGGCTTGTCACGTACTGACTTAAACGAGGTAATCGCCACGATCGAGAAGGAGATCGGGCCAATTGACCCCATCCACATCGCCCATTGCTTCGAGCACGATACGCCGATTTCCGTCAACGGCGTGTTGATCCGCAAGATTGACGCGTCACGAATCCAGGAAGAAACGAATATTCGTTTCATCCTGTTCAAGATGGCACTGACCACAGGCTGGGATTGCCCGCGCGCCGAAGTGATGATGTCATTCCGAACAGCCCAAGACGACACCCTTATTGCCCAGCTTATCGGGCGGATGGTCCGCACACCACTAGCGCGTCGCATTGAGGGAAGCGAAATTCTGAACACGGTTTCGCTGTACCTACCCCACTACGATCAAGAGGGATTAACACGCGTTGTCAACCATCTAAAGCAAGGCGACCCGATGGAGCTTCCACCTACTGACGTGGAAGATGGCGCAAAAATGGTCACGTTCACGCGCGCCTCGAATATGGATGAAGCATTTGAAGCACTCACTAGCCTGCCGACTTACCGTGTGGAGCGAGTACGAAAAGTATCTAACACGCGCCGCCTGATGGCACTATCACGTCTTCTAACGACCATGCATGAAGTAGACATGAGTGCGTGGGACGATTCCAAGAAGCTGGTGATCGATACGCTGGACGCCGAACTTGCGCGACTAAAAGGCGACGATCCAAACTTCGACGCAAAAGTTAAAGGTTCAGGTCAGATCACGCTGAACGCTGTGATCGTCGAACAAGGTACATGGAAGGAAACTCATGGCCAAACGCTTACAGTTGCACTCGACGAGAAAAACATCAACGACCTATTCAATCGCGCTGGGCAACGCCTAGGCGAAGGATTGCACCTTGACTATTGGCAGACACATTACGATCAAGACGAGGCCGCTGAAATGCCTAGCCGCTCTCGGCTTGAGCTTTTCTTGATGCTGCAAGACGAGAAGACATGGAAGACGCTCGAAGCAGTCTGTGGCGCTCGTTGCGAGGCATTACTGAAACAAAATAAAGCTGCAATAAAAAAACTGACGACAGCAGAGCAAGAGGACTACAACAAGGTGCAGCAAATAGCGAAGGAGCCTGAAGCACTGTCCTTCCTTCCCCCCACCGAAATCATGCAATCAATTGACGCCAAAGACCCGGCATTTCGGAATTACGATCAGCATCTGTTTGTCGATGCCAAGGAGAATTTCACAGCGGCGTTGAATACTTGGGAGCATCTAGTTATCGCTGCTGAAATCGCGCAAGAGGATTTGGTCGGCTGGCTGCGCAATATTCCGCGTAAGCCCTGGGCATTGTCGCTGCCCTATGAACAGGCTGGTGAAGATAGGCCGATGTATCCGGATTTTCTGGTCGTACGACGCGAGGCAGATGGAATGGTGGTAGACATTTTGGAACCGCATTCGCCTGCACTGTCCGATAGCTACGCCAAAGCAAAAGGCTTGGCGCAGTTCGCGGCAAAACACAAGATGAGTTTTGGCCGTATCGAATTGATTCGGCTTGAAGGGAACGAAATCAAGCGGCTTGATTTAATTGACGTTGAGATTCGCAAGAAGGTGTTGGCGGTCGATAGTAATGCCGGGCTGGATTTGGTGTTTGGTATCGTTAATTCATGATTACTACTAGGCTCACTGCGAAACGGGCGGGGCGCATCTAATACCCAGCCCGCCTTGCCTTCCGCCACTTCCCTTAATATGTGCAAGTCACAACATCAGTCACCCAATCGGAATGCGGGCAATGCTAGCAGGCGAACCGCCATGCTGACCGCAAAGGTGGCATCAAGTAGCAAATGGGTCTGCGCAGAAAGCGCTGATCCCAAGGCCCGCCGCGAAAGATTTGACAGATCATCGATATTTCGAAAGTGGGAAAGTGGATTTCGCAGGTCCATCAGGCGTCGCAAATCATCGACATCGTTCTGACTTAATACGCCCCTCGCGAGACACCGACGCAGCGTCTCCTGGAACGAAATCTTTTTCGGAAGCTCTTCAGCCTGAATACCCAACACAAGTTCTGCGGCAAGCACGTGTTCAGCGAGACCTTGGCATAGCATCACGGTCGCCACATAATTGCCGTGAACAAAACTAGCCCGTGCTTCGATCCACGCCGCGTAAGCCGTCTCTCCTCCTGGTAGCATTGTTCCGGTTGATCCCAGAACCCCGGAAAGATCGGAAAGCTGATGAAAACGCGCGACCTTGCCGCCGAGATCATCGTGCAAATCCGCGAGCAGCACTCGCACAACCTCAATATCATTTAGCGGAGACAGTAACTTGCCCTGCGTGCCATCAGCCATAGTGTCTCACTTCAAAGTTTGTAGTACAAGCAAGCAAGCAATTTGATTCTATCAGACAGGCTTTGTGGCGCGTACTGCCATCGCGAAAAATGAGGTTACGCGCTCGCGGGCCAGTCCCCAATCAACCGCAATTTGCCGCACATATTATTTTGACGGTTTACCCCAACCAAAGCCCAAGCCATCACAAGGTCTTGGGCTTTTTCCATTCAGGATCAGAAAAAAGAAATCCCACCAATGATGAAAGTTACCGCAAGGCCGACCTGGGAATGGTCGAGCAACAACAGCTGCGCACGATCTACTGAGAGGCGAGCAATCAGCATTCCTGCTTCACCGCCTGATACCCGAAGAAGCATAGTCGATGAACCCTGCCCTGCCTGCTTGCGCCAACGCGCAGAGCAGTCGGGGCATCATCACAACGACGCGCCCGTCATCACTCCTCCTGACGCTACGCGAGATCTCTCGTTCCGGTGCGCAAGAATCGACCGAATCGACAATCGACCGAAGCCACGCCGCCTCGATAGTTGCCCCATCGCGTTCTGTGATCTATGCTCAAGCGCACAAGCCGTTCCGACCATCATTGTGGGGGCGCGCACCGACTGTAAGGGGTACCATCGGCTGCGGACGTAAGCATCGCCGTCTCAAGTGGTCGTTGTGGGTACAATGCGCAGACTGCAGCACGCCACAGTTCCGAATCAAATTGCCAACGAAAGAAAATGTGATGTCAGAAATCAAGACAGCTGGTGAACTGGGCACTGAACTTGGGGAGCATTGCTTAGAAGTCGCAAAAGATAGATTTAAGGAAGCCATTCGACCTATATATTGCAGCACAGCCCAAGGCACGCCAGTACATGAGGGGTCCTGCGTACTGCTTAAGATCGACGGAAAACATGTGCTCCTGACAGCCTCCCATGTTATCGATGCACATAAGATTAATGACACCACACTCTATGTCGGTGGCGAACATTCGTTGCTGAAGATAGAGGGTGAATTTTGGGCTACTGAGGCCAAAGCGGGAAACCGGCTGAAGGATCGGTACGACTTCGCAGCATACCTAATGCCTGATAAGTTCGTTACGGATATGGGCAATGTTCAATACATCTCGCAGGACGAGATCGCTCCGGATAGGACGGACCATCATGGCCGTCTTTACTCGATCATCGGGTACCCGAACACAAAGAACAAGTCCATCGACAGAAAAAATTATTCTGTGCAGTCAATCAGATGGCATTATTTCTCCACTCATCAGGATAGCCCTGACCTACTGAAGAAGCTCAGCGTAACCGGGGAGGACCATATATTTGTTGGCTATGACAGGAAGCAATCGAAAGATTCAAACGGGATACTTGTCGGGTCTGTTTCGACTCGCGGCGTGAGCGGTGGTGCTGTTTTTGATTTGGGTAACTTCGCCAATCCTACGAACTATGCGCGCGATGTCAAATGCACCCCGCGTCTTGCCGGAATTTTCATCGAATTCCATCACGAGCACCATGCCACTGTGACGACGAAAATAGGGGTCATCCTAAAAGCCCTTCGAGCTTGCGAGGTCACATAGTTCGGTTGGCGCTTGACTCTCCGCCCAAGGAAAGTTAACGACTTTGCCCTGCTTGCGCTGCCGCACCAGCACCATGGCATGGGCGCCGAGAAGACATACGGTCCACACGGGTTCAGTGCTAACATTGAACGTCCACGATCCAGTCAAGGCAGTGAAAAATCATACAGGAGGAACTCATGTCGGAACGCAACGGTACAGCCAATCTACTGGCCCAAGTCAAAGCATTTCGCGAACTCAAAGACGATTACAGTCCAGAGGTCGCAGAAAGCCTGACCTCAAAGAATCTCCAACGAAATGACGTTGATGCCTCCGTAACTGATGTTAAGGGATGGGCAAAAATTAATGAGGCTGCACTGCAAGGCCGCCTAGATATTCCAACTGAGATCACAATTGCAGAAGGAAAAGCTGCAATTGCTGCCGGGACCGCCATCGACCAACTTGCCGCAGTTTCAGTCGTCGTAGATGAGCAAGAAAGCGCTCAAGACGACGCTGGTGACGATCAAGATGACGCTGATAGTGACGAGCAAGATGACAATGAGGTCTCAACTGTAGATGACCTGTATGGATATGATAATCCCGAAGATAACGAGGAAGCTGCCTTCGATGACGTCCTCAAAATCCAAGAAAATTCTTAGTACCCAGATCACCCTGCGTGAATGCGGATTGTCTCTTGCCGGTCTTTTCCTATTATTCTCAAGGGCAGATGGATCTGTGGCGAAACCGTCGCACCAGAAAGACACCTCGCTCTACGCTCCCCGGCATGTGATAACCGGCCAGTCCGTGGCCGGTCATCGTGCAAATTTCAGGGCGGCAGCTACTTTAATGTCCCTTGAAGAAAATCCGTATTGCCAGGGAGGACTGCGGCGCGATGGGCAACCGGAACTTGCGACGGATTGTATCGGCAACAAACTATGTTAAATTGACGACCAGTAGCACAACCTTGGTCCGACAAACTGACGGTGTGGCAACACGGGCGCCCCAAAGATTGAAAATCCTTGGGGCGGTGGTTCGATTCCGCCCCGGGCCACCAAGAAAATCGAGCACTTAGCCCAGCCCGCAAGGTTGGGCTAAGTGCTTTCCGGAGTCTGTGTCACCCGATTCGGGAAATACTCGGGTTATCTTGCTGCTGCAGTCATTCCGATTTGCCCGCCCATGCGCCAAGAAAAAATGCTTTATTTGGTCACGCCTTGTTAAAAATAGCCCGTAACCCGCATCAGAAACAGATTTTGATAATTTTAGCGTGCTGGCAAATGGCATTTACGGCAGTTCAACAATAGGGTGAGTTTCCAGCGTCCTGGCACACTTCACGAAAGCCTTGTCGAACGTCTTGAACCCGGTTTCTTTTGCACTCATAGCCAAGTGCAACGCATCGCCAAAGTCCATGCCACCTTCATACCAATGTAAGGTATATGCCAGCGCATCAAGATTCTGTGGTTTGAAATTTTCTAACCCGCACAATAAGCGAATTGATTTGGCAATTTCTGCCCGTTCGCAATCACAACACTCCAGAACCCAAACCAATTCCAGAAATACAGTAATGGGCGCGGTGCAAGCTTCTGAACCATGCAGCAATTTTTCGGCTATATCGGCCTGTGCCGGCGAATCGTTCAGCAGATAACGAGCGAGGATGTTGGTATCAAGTGCGATCATCGGGACGGCACCTCACTTACTTGCATCGTCTTGCGCCTTGAGCCGGGCCTTAATGCTGGCCTTGATATCGACATCATCGGGGATCTGCCTGCCCCGCTTGGCAAGGAAGCCCCGCACCTCTCTCGCCGTAACCCTAGGGAATAGCGTTGTCGGGGTGAGCGTTAAGCCTGTCGCTGTCATGCTGATAACAAATTCTGTGCCGGGCGGCAGGTGGAGGTTATCCCGAATGTTTTTCGGGATAACGATTTGGCCTTTGCTGGATAGTTTGACGGTTTCCATGTCGCACCTTGTTTGCGGTAAGTCTTGGCATCTTACCGCAATACGCAGTGCGTACCAAGCGGACGTGTTATTACATGAAAATTCGTTCTACAATTCCAAACTCCCCCGCGCCGGCAAAGGCTTTGCGAGAAGGGAGGATCATGCTTTTGTAGAATGAATTGTTTAAGCCTTTGAATTGCTTAGTGAATGGGAAGACTTGAAAATCCTTGTGTCGGTGGTTCGATTCCGCCCCGGGCCACCAAATTCAAAGGCCACCCCGATCGCGGTTGGGCTTGTCGCCCCCCCCCCCGGAAATAGCTACCTCCCCTCCTCGAACAAGCGTGGCTGCAAACAATCTGTTGCGCGGAACATGTTAAATATTGTCAACAAGGAATTAACAAATTCCCTGTACCGGTAAATCTTGGTAGATTAGAAGCATTCCAAGATTAAAACCAAAACCGGGGCAATTGTTATGCGTATCGCAGTACTGGATGATGACCACAGTCAGACCGACCTGGTGTGCCAGGTGCTGAAATCGGCCGGCCACACCTGCTATCCCTTCCAGAGCGGCAAGGAGATGCTGAACCAGTTGCGTCGCGAAAGCTTCGACTTGCTGATCATCGACTGGCAAGTGCCTGACCTGAGCGGCCCCGAGGTTTTGCAGTGGGCGCGCGAAAAACTTTCCGCCAACCTGCCGGTGCTGTTCATGACCAGCCGTTCGGGCGAGGATGACATCGTCGCCGGGCTTGCGGCCGGTGCCGACGATTACATGATCAAGCCGATTCGCCGCGGCGAACTGACCGCGCGGGTACAGGCGCTGCTGCGGCGCGCCTATCCGAACCAGACCAGCGCCGAACAGATCCAGTTCAGCCAGTTTGTGTTCGAACCGCGCACCGGCCGCCTGACCGCCAACGGCCAGGCGATCGAGGTAACGCAGAAGGAATTCGACCTGGCGCTGCTGTTTTTCCGCAACCTGGGCCGGCCGCTGTCACGCGCCTATATCCTTGAGGCAGTCTGGTCACGGGATGTCGACATCCCGTCGCGCACCATGGATACCCATGTCTCGCGTGTGCGCAGCAAGCTACAGTTGCGTCCGGAAAATGGATTTCGGCTGGCGCCAGTGTATAGTTACGGCTATCGTCTGGAACAGATAACCGAATAAAGCGCTGACCAAACGCATCCAGGCTACAAGGCTGGGGGGTTTGCAAGCTGCGCAGGGGAGCCAGCATGCGCACTATCGTCCTTCAATTCTTCCTGATGCTGTTTCTGGCAAGCGGGTTGCCGGCGGCGTCGGCCAACCCGGCCAACGCCGAGCAAATCACGGTCAACCGCGCCAGCATCGTCTATGCCACGCGTGCCGGCGACACGCTGATGTCCATTGCCGAGCGTTTCACGACCCGGATCGACAACTGGCACGCGCTCAGCAAGACCAACAATATCGGCAGCGATACCGCGATACCCATTGGCACGCCGATCACGATTCCGGCAGACCTGCTGCAGGACGAGCCCAGCGAAGCCAGGGTGATTGCGCTTTCCGGCAGCATCACCGCCAGTTCGCAAGAGGGCAAACAGCTGCTGCTCGGCCTGGGCGCGAAAATCACCGAAGGCATGCAGATCGATACCGGCAACAACAGCTTCCTGACGCTGGAATTGCCCGACCAGTCGCGCATCTCCCTGCCGTCGAACAGCCGCATCCGCATCGCCAAACTGCGCATGGCGCGCTATACCAAGAGCCCGCGCACGGAAATCCTGCTCCTCAACGGCAAGATCGAATCCAGGGTCGCGCCGCTGGAACAGAACAAGGGACGCTTCGAGGTGCGCACGCCGATGGCGGTGGCGGGCGTGCGAGGCACCCAGTTCAGGGTCGGCTTCGGCGCCAATGGCATGGCCACCGAAGTATTGTCGGGCAAGGTCGAGGTGGCCCGCCCGAACAGCCGGGACAAGCAGAACCTGCATGGCGGCCAGGGCAATATCACCAACGCCAGGACGGTCGGCAAGCCGGTCGAATTGCTGCCGACGCCACAACTGGCCGGCGCGCCTGTGCGCCAGGACCAGAATGGCGCACAGTTCGTGCTGACCCCGGTGGCCGGCGCCCAGGCTTACCATGTCCAGGTCGCCACCGACCAGGAAGCGAAAAACATCATACTGGAAGGCCATGCCAAAGGCACCAGGATGAAGCTTGACGGCCTGCCCAACGGCAGTTATTACGCACGCGTCTCGGCGATCGACAAGCTGGGCCTGGAAGGCCCTGCCAGCACCCATGCCTTCACGCTTGGCGCAGCCCAGCCTGCGGCAAGCGGCCCGGCGCCCGCCGCGCCCACGGTCGAAGCCGGCGAATCCCGGCAGCTGGCGTTGCGCTGGAACGGCGCCCCTGGCCAGCAATTCCTGGTGCAGGTAGCGCGCGACCCGGCGTTTTCCTGGCTGGTCTATACCAGCAAGACCACGGCTCCGGAAGCGCGCTTCCCGCGCCCGGCATTCGGCACCTATTATGCGCGGGTGCAGGTCAACAATCCGGATGGCAGCGCCAGCCCCTATTCGGCAGCCCAGCCCTTCGTGGTCACCGACCAGTGGATCATCCATGATGGCAATCCGATCAACGCCAGGAGCGGCACGGCACGCTGAGGCGCGCACGGCAACAATCGCTTTCCATGACATCCAACTGGCTCTCCCCCCTGGTGCGGCGCCTCGCGGTACGCGAATGGCTGTCAATCCTGGCCGCGATGGTGCTGCTGGCGGGCGGCCTGGGCTGGCAAAACGGGCTGGGGCGACTGGACCAGACCTTGTATGACCAATTCATCTCCCAGAGCGGACGACCGGCGCGCGACGATATCCTGATCGTCTCCATTGACGACTATAGCCTGGCCCAACTGGGCCGCTGGCCGTGGCCGCGCACCCTGCACGCCGAACTGATCGGCCAGATCGCCGCCGCCAGACCGCGCGCCATCGGCCTGGACGTGATCATGTCCGAACCCGAGCTGACGCAAGCCGGCGGCGAACGCTCCGGCGACCTGGCGCTGGCCGATGTGCTGAAGCAGAACCAGCGTACCGTGCTGCCGGTCGTGATGACCAATGCCGGCGCCGGGCTGAGCGCAGCTTTGCCGGCGCCTGACGTCGCCAAGGGCGCGCGCGCCTTCGGCCACATCAATCTCGAACATGACAACGACGGCGTGGTGCGCAGCACCTACCTCTACGAAGGTCAGAACGGCGTGTGGTGGCCGCATTTTTCACTGGCGCTGCTGCAACTGGCCAATGCCGGCACCCCGGGTGACGGATTGCGCAACGCCAGCGTGCAGCCCGAGGCGCCGATCGACGGCAAACCGATCAGATTCGGTCACTGGCAGCGCAGCAACCAGTTGCATATCCCGTTTGCCGGCAATAACGGCCATTTCCGCTCGATTCCCTACGTTTCGGTCTTGCGCGGCGAAGTCCCGCCGCAATTCTTCACTGATAAATATGTGCTGATCGGCGCCACCGCCATCGGCATGACCGACTCCTACCCGACGCCGGTATCCGGCGGCGCCGGCGCCATGGCCGGCATCGAGATCAATGCCAACATCCTCGCCAGCCTGCTCGATGGCGAGGCAATCGCCATCGCCAAACCCTGGCAGGCGGCGCTGTTTTCCGTCCTGCCGGTGCTGGTGGCGCTGTTCGGCTACTTCCTGCTGTCGCCGCGCCTGTCACTGCTGCTCAACGCCGGCATGCTGCTGCTGACGGTGGCCGCCAGTTATTTCGCCCTGCGCATGGGCGTCTGGTTCGCACCGACGGCAGCCTTGCTGACCCTGCTGATCTCCTACCCTCTCTGGAGCTGGCGGCGACTGGAAGCGGCGATCGATTACCTCGGGCAGGAATTCATGCGCCTGGACCGGGAACCGCATGTGTTGCCCGAACTCGCCAGCAGCGACACGATCATCGAAGACGTGCTGGAACGCCGCATGAACGCCATGGAAAATGCGGCGCGGCGGGTACGCGACCTGCGCCAGTTCATTTCGGATAATCTCGACAGCCTGCCGGATGCGACCCTGGTCACCAATGTGGACGGTCACGTCCTGCTGGCCAACAAGCACGCCAACCAGTACTTCGCACTCGCCGGCCACCAGGATGTCCAGGGCGCCATGCTGCCCTACCTGTTTTCTTCGCTGGCCGCGCCGGAGCCGATCAACCAGACCATCAGCACGCGTTTCGACTGGTGGCAATTGCTTGACCTTCAGTATGCGCCGCTGCTGGCCGACGGCATCAGCACCCAGGATCAACAGGGGCGCGACCTGCTGGTCAAGAGCGCGCCATGTCACTCGGCCAGCAATGAACTGACCGGCTGGATCGTCAGCGTGATCGATATTTCGCCGATCCGCGCCGCCGAGCGCAGCCGTGACGAGACCTTGCGCTTCCTGTCGCATGACATGCGCGCGCCGCAGGCATCGATCCTAGCGCTGCTGGAACTGCAGCACGACCCGGCCTCGGCCCTGCCGCAAGCAGAATTGTTTGCCCGGATCGAAAAGGCCTGCCGCAAGACGCTTGGCCTGGCCGACAATTTCGTGCAACTGGCGCGCGCCGAATCGCACGAGTACCGGCTGGGGGAAGTCGATTTCCAGGAAATGCTGTACGACGCCACCGACGAGATGTGGTCGCTGGCCAAAAACAAGCAGATCGAACTGGCCACCGAGATTCTGCCAGGCGACTATCCAGTGCGTGCCGACCGCGCGCTGATGACGCGCGCGCTGGTCAACCTGATTTCCAACGCCATCAATTACAGCCCTGCAGGCACGCGCGTGACTTGCGAAGTGCGGCTGCAAGCCACGCTGGAAGGGCAGCATGTGCTGTGCAGCATCGCCGACCAGGGCTATGGCATTGCGCCGCACGACCAGCTGAAGCTGTTCCGCCGCTTCCAGCGGCTGGAGTTGCCGAACCAGCCACGCCACGAAGGTATTGGCCTCGGCCTGGTGTTCGTCAAGACCGTGGTCGAGCGTCACCTCGGCGAGATCCGCTTCGCCAGCAAGGTCGGCGAAGGCACCACGTTCACGATCGTGCTGCCGAGCGCCCTGCCGGCTTGAAACGCAGTCGTGCCAGCCGAACAATTGCCACTTTGACCATGACTCCAGCATGTCGCACCGCGACTGCTCATGCTGGGGTGCAAGCGGCTATAATGCTGCATTATCCCTAGCTGTAATTTCTAGACCGAAATGCAATTCCTTGCCGTCGGCCTCAACCACACCACCGCGCCGCTTGCCCTGCGCGAGAAGGTCGCCTTTCCCGCCGATCAGATCGGCCAGGCGGTGGCGTCGGCGCGCGCCTGGTTCGGGCGCGATGGCATCGCCAATGCCGGCAAGGAAGCGGCAATCCTGTCGACCTGCAACCGTACCGAGCTGTATGCGGCGGACAGCGTGGCCGGTGGGGTCGAGGCGGCAATCGACGCCACCGGCCATTTCCTGGCGCATTACCACAAGCTGCCTTATTCGGAACTGCGTCCCTACCTGTACTCCCTGCCGCAGGATAACGCCGTGCGCCACGCCTTCCGCGTCGCCTCCGGCCTCGATTCGATGGTGCTGGGCGAGCCGCAGATCCTCGGGCAGATGAAGGATGCGGTACGCCAGGCCGAAGCCGCCGGCGGTCTCGGCACTTACCTGCACCAGATGTTCCAGCGCACCTTCGCTGTCGCCAAGGAAGTGCGCAGCACCACCGCCATCGGCGCCCACAGCGTGTCGATGGCCGCTGCCGCCGTGCGCCTGTCGCAACGGATCTTCGACACCATCGCCGAACAGCATGTGCTATTCATTGGCGCAGGCGAAATGATCGAGCTGTGCGCCACGCACTTTGCCGCCCAGCACCCGAAATCGCTGACCATCGCCAACCGCACGCTGGAGCGCGGCGAGGCGCTGGCGCACCGCTTCAACGGTCACGCCATCCGCCTGGCCGAGTTGCCGGAGCAGCTGGCCAAATTTGATATCGTGGTGTCCTGTACCGCGTCGTCGCTGCCGATCATCGGCCTGGGGCTGGTCGAGCGCGCCATCAAGGCGCGGCGCCACAAGCCGATGTTCATGGTGGACCTGGCGGTGCCGCGCGATATTGAAGCCGAAGTCGGACGCATGGACGATGTCTTCCTGTACACCGTGGACGATCTCGCCACTGCAGTGCAAACCGGCATGGAAAACCGCCAGGCGGCGGTAACGCAAGCCGAAGCGATCATCGAAACCCGCGTGCAATCCTTCATGCACTGGGTCGACAGCCGCGCGATGGTGCCGCTGATCCAGGACTTGCACGAAACCAGCGAAAACCTGCGCCTGGCCGAACTGGACCGTGCACGCAAGCTGCTGGCGCGGGGCGAGGATATCGACACCGTGCTGGAAGCCCTGTCGAAAGGCTTGACTGCGAAGTTCCTGCATGGTCCCCAACAGGCCTTGCACGAAGCCCAAGGCGATGAACGTGCGCGCCTGGCGACCCTCCTGCCGCAACTGTTCCGCACCAAGCGCTAGCTGCGCCCTCTTCCCGCCGCCCCTGCAGCAGCAGGACGGCGACCGTGTCAATCAAGATCCGCTCCCACTTCCCGACATTCCCAGAACCACCCAGAATGCCACACCGGATATGCCCATGAAACCTTCGCTGCTTGCCAAACTTGACCAGCTCACCCACCGCCTGGCGGAAGTAGGCGACTTGCTGACGCAGGAAAACGCCACCGCCGATATGGACAGTTACCGCAAGCTCACCCGCGAACACGCCGAGCTGGGGCCGCTGGTGGAACTGTATCAGTCTTACACACAAGCCGACAGCGATGTCCAGACCGCGCAGGAATTGCTGGGCGATCCGGACATGAAAGAATTCGCCCAGGAAGAAATCATCGCGGCAAAAGCGCGCATGGAGCAACTCGAAATCGACTTGCAGAAAATGCTGCTGCCGAAAGACCCCAACGACGAGCGCAATATTTTCCTGGAAATCCGCGCCGGCACCGGCGGCGACGAAGCCGGGCTGTTTGCCGGCGACCTCTTGCGCATGTACACGCGCTTTGCCGAGCGCAACCGCTGGCAGGTCGAACTGATTTCCGAATCCGCCTCTGAAATGGGCGGCTACAAGGAAGTGATCGTGCGCATCGTCGGCTTCGGTGCCTATTCCAAACTGAAATTCGAATCCGGCGGCCACCGCGTGCAGCGCGTGCCGACCACCGAAACGCAAGGGCGCATCCACACCTCGGCCTGCACGGTGGCAGTCATGCCCGAAGCCGACGAGGTCGAGGATGTCAACATCAATCCGGCGGACTTGCGCATCGATACCTATCGCGCCTCCGGCGCCGGCGGCCAGCACATCAACAAGACCGATTCGGCCGTGCGCCTGACGCACCTGCCGACCGGCATCGTGGTCGAATGCCAGGATGACCGCAGCCAGCACAAGAACAAGGCGCAGGCGATGAAGGTGCTGGCCGCACGCATCAAGGACGTGCAACTGCGCGCACAGCAGGCGAAAGAGGCGGCGACGCGCAAGTCGCTGATCGGTTCGGGCGATCGCAGCGAGCGGATTCGGACGTATAATTTCCCGCAAGGACGCATGACCGACCACCGCATCAACCTGACCCTGTACAAGCTCGACTTCATCATGGACGGCGACCTGACAGAATTAACCACGGCGCTGGCGGCCGAGCACCAGGCGGAATTGCTGGCGGAACTGGGCGAAGGCGCGTGAGCGGCAGCCGCCACCCCAATCTTCATAGGACATTGAAACCAAGATGAATCAAACAAAACTCACCCTGCTCGGCGTCGCCATGGTCGCGATCGGATTGATCGGCGCGGCGCTCTACCTGCAGTTCAGCAAGGGCATGCTGCCCTGCCCCTGGTGCATCGTCCAGCGCTACATCTTCGCCGGTATCGCGCTGATTTGCCTGGTCGCCGCCTTTCTGCCGGAACGGCTGATGCGCGCCGGCGCCGGCCTGGGCTTCCTGACCTCGCTGGGCGGCATCGGCGCCGCCGGCTGGCTCCTGTGGGTGCAAGCCAACCCGAATGTCTCCTGCGGCATCGACCCGCTGGAAACTTCGCTCAACAAGGTCTTCACGGCCGAATTGCTGCCCTTTCTGTTCAAGGCGGATGGTTTGTGCACCACCGAATACCCGGCCCTGCTTGGCCTGTCGGTGGCGCAATGGTCGGCGGCCTGGTTCGTGATCCTTGCCATCGTGCTCGGCTGGACCGCCTTCAGGCGCCAGCGCTGATTGATTCCTGTACCGTGCAGCAGGATCAGCCGCCCCTTTTCACCCTCGTCGCCGGCGATACGCTGGCGGCCCTGTTGCGCAAAGCGCCATTACCGGCGCTGGAAACCCGGATTCTCGCCAGCCATGCGCTGGGGCTGACGCGGGTGCAATTGATCACCCAGTCCGAGCACCCCTTCAGCGCGGCAGAAGCGCATCTCCTGGCGAGCCTGATCCAGCGCCGTCTGGCGGGCGAGCCGATCGCCTATATCGTCGGGCAACGTGAATTCTTCGGACTGCCCTTCATGGTCACGCCCGCCGTGCTGATCCCGCGGCCGGAAACAGAATTGCTGGTGGAGCTGACGCTGGAACGCCTGCCGCAGGGCGCACGCGTGCTGGACCTGGGCACCGGCTCCGGCGCCATCGCGGTAGCGATCGCACACCAGCGGCCGGACGCCCGCGTGACGGCGCTGGATGCCAGCGAAGACGCGCTGGCAATCGCCCGTCAGAACGCCGGGCACAATCAAGTCGACGTGCGATTCCTGCATAGCGACTGGTATGCGGGTTTGGACGACCAGCATTTTGATGTCATCGTTGCCAATCCGCCCTACATTGAAAAAGACGATCCGCACCTGACGCAAGGCGACCTGCGCTTTGAACCGGCGAACGCGCTGACCGACCATGCCGACGGCTTGTCGGACTTGCGCGCCATCGTCGCCGGCGCCGGCCGGCATCTGGCCGCAGGCGGCTGGCTGCTGATGGAGCATGGCTACGATCAGGCCGAAGCCGTTCGTGCGCTACTGGCGGCACAGGGATTGACGCAGGTGCAAAGCTGGCAGGATCTGGCGGGGATCGAACGGGTATCGGGCGCCAGCTCCCCCAAAACATAGCCTGCTGCGCCTACGGCAATTGCCCCTGCAAGTCACTGATCAATTGCTGGCCGATCTGGAAGCCGCGGTCGAACATCCGGGCGCGGCGGGCCGGACTTTGGCCGTCGTAGTGGGATAGCGCGGTCAGTTCCTCGCTGAGGAATTCGATATACGCCGGGGAAGCCGCCGGGTTGTTGCTATCGGCGGGATCGAGGATGGTGATCTCCCGGCGTTTGCGCAGGCTTTCCGCCAGCGGCGCATCGACCGGCACCTGTTCCATGCAGCGGGCGATGTGGTTGTTGAGTTCGATGCTTTCAAGCTCTTTTTGCAGCGGAATACTGAAAATCGCATCGAGGAAACGTTCATTCAGTTCTGCATGGTTGTTGGGCTCGTCGCGCACGTCCTTGCTGAAGAAACGGATCAGCAGGATATGGGTGGCATCCATGTCGATCAGCGGCACCAGCGGCGGGTTGCAGCGCATCGCGCCTTCCATCCAGTGCTCGGTCTGTCCATCCACGGTGACCGGCATTGGCGCGATGTAGGGTGGACGGGCGCCGCTGGCAAAGAAATATTCAGGCGTCATGCGCAAGGCCTGGCGCTGCTGGCGCTTGCCAGTGAGCGCACGCTGTTGTTCGGCATCCGGGGCGGCACCGGAGTAGAGATAAATCTCCTGGAAATCCCTGGCGCGCGTCGCGTTGGTAAATACCGTCGGGCCCGTTTCACCGGCGCACAGCGCGCCGAGCGCAGCCTCCTTGCCGGCGGTGAAAAATGGATTGAATGCGATCTGGCCGGGCAAGCCGGAACCGAACATGGCGATATTCTGCCAGGCAGCGTTGAGTTCGGCGGCGGCGGCGGTGCCGGGGGCATGGGCGAACATTTTCATGCCGGCTTCGGCGAAGCGGCTTTGCGCATCCATCAGGCCGGAAAGATAGCCGTGCCAGGCATCGCGGCGCACCACGGGCGGGGCAATGCGTTGCTGCGCCCAGGGCGCCAGATGCTTGTCGCCGTCAAGCACGGCGGCGCGCAACGATCGGTCGCCTTTCTGGTCGGCGAGGTAGAGCCAGAGCGGGGTCAGCATTTCGACGCAGCCGGAGGCAGTAGCAATATCCAGCGGCTTCGCTCCGGCCGCGGCAGGCTGGTCATGCACGCGGCGGTTGTGAGCGCGAAAGGCATCGAGCAGGCCGGCAGCGTAATCGATATGGCCGAAGGATCCCTGGAGGGCTAACGCCAGCCGGGGCGCGCGCACCTGTCCTGCGGGGCGCGGGTCGGCGGCGGATGGCTTGCGGGCGGCAGTGGTTTTCCGGCTGGTGGCGGCCATGCGATGACTCCCTGTAATATTAAAATTGTTTGTGCCGGATTATGCCACCACGATGTGCCAACCACCGAAACTGATAGCGTCCCGGTTGGTTATTCCCTAGAATTGTCCGATAAGCTTGGCATGCCGGCGCATCATGGCAAAAACAGGCGGCATCGATTAATCAGGGGGATACGATGAACATGGAATTTCTGGAACTGGACGAGATCCTCGCCAACGTCGCCGGGAATATTATGCGCAGCTATGATTTCGACGGCTACGCCATCGCGCTCTGGAACCCGGCCGACGGCATGCTCGTCAATCACTGCGCACAATTGCCAGCGCGCCTGAAGGAAATCGAGCCGGCCTTGCGCAGTTTCCGTTTTCAGCCGAATGCCTCGACCGTGAGCGGCCTGTGCTTTTCCGAAAACCAGGCGCACATCATCGACGGACGCTCAGTGGCCGCCTATCCGGAGACGATCCGCGATTTGTACCAGCGCTGGCAATTCAGTACCTTCGCTGCCTGGCCGATTCGCCTTCAGCGCGATGGTGGGGAGAGCCTAATCGGGGTGTTCTCGGCCTTCCTCGATACGGGCGTGGTCACGCCGGAGGTAGCCGCCGCCATCGCGCACAAGCTGCTGGCGGTCGCCCCGGCCATCGCAACGGCGCTGGAACACGAACAGCTTGAAGTTCTGGATACCGGCTTGCTTGAACAGCACGAGCTGTTGCGCATGCTAACCATCAGTAATCATGGCGAATCGCTGGCTGCCGTGGCCGAGCCTGTCTGCGGCCATCTGCTGCGCCGTTACGGTTTCGACATGGCGGCGGTGGTGCTGCGCGAGGGCGAGGCGCTGGTCTTGCGCTACGATGTGTTCAAGCCGGGCTACGCGCATCTGCAGGAAACCTGGCGTCGTTTCGACGGCTTGCGCTTTGCGCAGGATGTCGGCGATGGCCTGACTGCGGTAGTCCATGCGCAAAACAGCCATTTCATGGTGGATGACGTACAGCAAATTTCGCAAGTGCCCTTCCCCGCCAAGGACCGCGAAATTCTGCAAGCCCTGCAGACCGTGCGCAGCTACCTGATGCTGCCGATCCGCGTGGCGGGCAAACCGGCGGGGGTGTTGTGGCTGCTCTCGCTGGGACAGCCGGCCGCCATCGACAAGAGCGCGATCGACACCGTGCAGCTGATTGCCGACTTCATGGGGACGGCATTGGCCAGGCTGGATCGCTAGTTCTTCCTCAGCGGTTCCAGACAATCTCCCGCCCCACCCCCATCAAGAATTCCCGATTACTCTCGCTCACCTGCCGCAAGTAATCCCACAAGGCCCGCACACGGGCGACCTCTTGCCGCTCCTTCGGCGCAATCAGCCAGAACGAGCGGATCACATCGGCTATGCCCGGCAGCACCGGCACCAGCTCGGGTGCAGTAGCGGCAAGAAAACACGGCAGCACGGCCAGCCCCTGGCCGCGCCGCGCTGCGAACAATTGCGCGACGATGCTGGTGCTGCGCAGCGGCACCGGCGCTGCAGGCGCAAGCTGCTGCAGATAACGCAGCTCGGCGCTGAAGGAAAGCTCGTCGACATAGCCGATCATGCTGTGGCCCGCCAGATCCTCCAGCGAACAGATCGGCGGGTGAGCCTCGAGGTATTCCACGGTGGCGTACATCTGCAGCCGGTAATCTGACAACTTGCAAAACACGTGGCTGCCGGTCTGCGGACGCTCGACGCTGATCGCCAGGTCAGCTTCGCGCTTGGACAGGTTGACGAAGCGCGGCACGGCCAGCAGCTCGACGGTGATGGCCGGGTGACGCGCGCAGAAGTGCGCCAGGTGCGGCGCCAGAAAATAGCTGCCGAAACCTTCGGTGGCGCCCAGGCGCACCTGTCCGGTCAACACCTGATCGCCGCCGCCGATCTCGCTGTCGATTTGCGCCAGCGTGCCTTCGATGCGTTCCACATGTTCCAGCAGGCGGTGCCCGGCGCTGGTCAGCAAATGGCCGTGCGGGTTGCGGTCGAACAGCTTGGAGCCGATCTCCTTTTCCAGCCGGTGCAGGCGGCGACTGACGGTCGAATGGTCCATACCGAGCTGGGCAGCGGCTTCCAGCGCCGACTGGCTGCGCGCCACCGCCAGGAAAATCCGCAAATTATCCCAATTGAGTTGGGCGGCCTGGGAAGGGATCTTGTTTTGCATATTTGCACACCAAGTTTGTAAATACTCTCTATGTTATTGCATAAAAGCCTGAATATACTGCCCCACACAACAAAAAACCTTAACCAGTCGTAAACAAGGAGATAAAGATGCTGCGTACCAAACAATCCCTGGCTGCAATCCTTTTGGCCTTTGCCGGCGCCGCCCAGGCACAAATTTCCGATGGCGTTGTCAAGATTGGCGTGCTGACCGACATGAGCGGCCCCTATTCCGGCATGGGCGGCCCCGGCTCGGTGGTGGCGGCGCGCATGGCGATCGATGATTGCCTGAAGGCCGAGTGCAAGGGCTTGAAAATCGAGGTGATCTATACCGACCACCAGAACAAGGCCGATATCGTCGCCTCCAAGGCCCGCGAGTGGCTCGACAGCGACCACGTCGATGCGATGGCCGACCTGACCAATTCCGCCGGCGCGCTGGCGGTGCAAAAGATGATCAAGGAAAAGGGCGGCATTGCGCTGTACAGCGGCCCGGCCACTACCCGCCTGACCAACGAGGATTGCGCGGTCAACGGCTTCCACTGGATGTTCGACACCTATTCGGCAGCATCCGGCACCGCCGCCGCACTGACGCGCAAGGGCAGCAAGTCCTGGTACTTCGTCAGCGTCGATTACGCCTTCGGCGCATCGCTCGAGAAGGATGCCAGCGAGGTCGTCAAATCCTACGGCGGCACGGTTTTAGGCAGTGTGCGCCATCCGCTGAACGCCAATGATTTCTCGTCCTTTCTGCTGCAGGCGCAAGCGGCCAAGCCGCAAGTCATCGGTCTTGCCAACGGCGCGCAGGATACGGTCAACGCCATCAAGGCGGCGCGCGAATTCGGTCTGGGCGGCAAGAACGGCCCGCAGGTCGCGGCGCTGCTGGTGTTCCTGAGCGACGTGCGCTCGATGGGGCTGGACGTGGCGCAGGGACTGATCTTTTCCGAGGGCTTTTACTGGGACATGGACGAGCAGACCCGCGCTTTCTCGTCGCGCTTTGAAAAACTCCACAAGGGCAACAAGCCAACCATGGTGCAGGCCGGCGTCTATTCGAGCGTGTTGCATTACCTGAAATCGGTGGCCGCGGCCAAGACCGATGACTGGAAAGTGGTGGCGCAAAAGATGCGCGAACTGCCGATCCAGGATGCGGTCATGCGCAATGCCACGATCCGCCCGGATGGCCGTGTCGCCCATGACATGTACCTGTTCCAGGTGAAAAAACCGTCCGAGTCCAAGGGCGGCTGGGATTACTACAACACGCTCGCCACGATTCCGGCCCAGATCGCCTTCAAGCCGCTGGCGGAGTCCACCTGCCCGCTGGTCAAGCAGGCCGCCAAGTAATACACCAACGCACAAGCCATTGTCATTTCCAAACTTAGGAAGAACCACCATGAATACCAGCATTGCCAACCAAACCAGCGTGACCACCATTCACCATTTCATCGGCGGCAAGCACTTTCCCTCGCAATCGACGGAATGGCGCGATGTCACCAATCCAGCCACCCAGGAAGTCGTCGCGCGCGTACCCTTCGCCACGCCGCAGGAAGTCGAACTAGCAGTAGCTTCGGCCAAGCAAGCGCTGAAGACCTGGCGCAACACTTCGCTCAGCGCACGTATGCGCGTCATGCTCAAGTTCCAGCACCTGGTGCGCGAGAACGTCGGCGCACTGGCCGAGCTGATCACCCGCGAACACGGCAAGACCCTGCCGGATGCCGAAGGTGAAGTTAGCCGCGGCCTGGAAGCCATCGAGCATGCCTGCACCATCACCAGCCTGCAACTGGGCGAGATCGCCGAAAACGCCGCCACCGGCGTCGAGGTGTACAACCTGCTGCAACCGATCGGTATCGGCGCCGGCATCACCGCGTTCAATTTCCCGGTCATGCTGCCGTGCTTCATGTTCCCGATCGCGATTGCCGCTGGTAACACGTTCGTGCTGAAACCTTCCGAGCAGGATCCCAGCTCGACCATGCTGCTGGTCGAACTGGCGCACCAGGCCGGCTTCCCGCCGGGCGTGCTGAATGTCATCCACGGCGGCCCCGACGTGGCCAATGCAATCTGCGACCATCCGGATATCCGCGCCCTGTCCTTCATCGGCTCGACCCATGTCGGCACCCACATCTACCACCGCGCCTCCGCAGCCGGCAAGCGCGTGCAATCGATGATGGGCGCAAAAAACCACTGCGTCGTCATGCCGGACGCAAATAAAAACCAGTCGATCAACCACTTGCTGGGATCGGCCTTCGGCGCCGCCGGCCAGCGCTGCATGGCCAACTCGGTGGTGGTGCTGGTGGGCGCGGCGCGCGACTGGCTGCCGGAAATCGTCGAAAAGTCGAAGGAGCTCAAGGTCGGCCCCGGCATCGACCGCGACACCGACGTCGGCCCACTGGTCAACAAGAAGGCGCGCGAGCGCGTGCTGAACCTGATCGACACCGGCGTCAGCCAGGGCGCCAAGCTCTTGCTCGATGGCCGCAAGGTCAGCGTCTCGGGATTTGAATCGGGCAACTTCGTCGGCCCGACCATCTTTTCCGAGGTCAAGGCTGGCATGGATATCTACGACCAGGAAATCTTTGGCCCGGTGTTGAACGTGGTCGGCGTCGACACCCTGGAGGATGCCATCGCCTTCATCAATGGCAATCCGAACGGTAACGGCACCTCCATCTTCACCTCCAGCGGCTGGGCTGCGCGCAAGTATCAGAACGAGATCGACGTTGGCCAGGTCGGCATCAATGTGCCGATTCCGGTGCCGGTCGCCTACTTCAGCTTTACCGGTTCGCGCGCCTCCAAACTGGGCGACCTCGGCCCCAACGGCAAGCAGGCGATCATGTTCTGGACCCAGACCAAGACTGTCACTGCGCGCTGGTTCGAGGAAGGCGCCGACGGCGGCCGCGTCAATACCACCATCTCGATGAAGTAAGAGTGAGGCCACTATGAATATCGCCTTCATTGGCCTGGGCAACATGGGCTTGCCGATGGCACAAAACCTCGCCAGAGCCGGGCATAGGGTAGCCGGCTTCGATCTCTCGGCGGCGCAGATGGCCAGCCTGGCAGAGGCCGGCGGCAAGGCAGCGGCCAGCGCGGCGGCGGCGGTGGCTGATGCCGAGATCGTGATTACCATGCTGCCGGCCTCGCGCCATGTCGAAGCACTTTATCTGGGCGAGGATGGCATCCTCGTCCACGCGCGCCAGAACACCCTGCTGGTGGATTGCTCGACGATCGCCCCGGAAGCCGCGCGCAAGGTGGCCGCCGCTGCCGCGAAAAGAGGCTTCGACATGCTCGACGCCCCGGTGTCGGGCGGCACCGGCGGCGCCCAGGCCGGCACCCTGACCTTCATGGTCGGCGGCGCCAGCAGCGACCTGGAACGCGCGCGGCCCTTGCTGGAAAAGATGGGCAAGAACATCTTCCATGCCGGCCCCAGCGGCGCCGGGCAAACCGTCAAGGTCTGCAACAACATGCTGCTGGGCATACTCATGGTCGGCACCAGCGAAGCATTACGGCTGGGGATTGCCAACGGCATGGACCCGACGGTGCTGTCCGAAGTCATGGCCAAGAGTTCCGGGCGCAACTGGACGCTGGAAGTCTACAACCCGTGTCCGGGGGTGATGGACAACGTGCCGGCTTCGCGTGACTACGCCGGCGGTTTCGGCGTGGACCTGATGCTGAAGGACCTCGGGCTGGCGGTCGAGAATGCACTGGCGGTCGGCGCCAACGTGCCCTTCGGCGGCCTGGCGCGCAGCCTGTACGATTTGCACAGCAAGGCCGGCAATGGCCAGCTGGATTTTTCCAGCATCTTCCAGCTGTTCGCGCCCAAGGCGTGACGTCGCCGGCAACACCCGTGCCCGCGCAATGCGGTGCACGGGTGTTGCCGCAATATCCGCGAAAAATTTCAAGCAGCGGGCTTCAACTCGGACAACAGCTCCGAAATGACGGCGCGCAGCCAGCGGTTACCCGGGTCATTGTGGTAACGCTCGTGCCAGAGTTGCTTGACCTCGTACTCCGGCAGGGGAAAAGGCACCGGAAAAATCCGGTAGGCGCCGCGGTCGCGCAACATGTCGCCGAGTCGTTTGGGAATCGTCACGATCAGGTCGGTGTGCTCGACGACCAGCGCAGCCCCAAGGAAACTCGATATTTTCAGCGTGATCCGGCGCTTGATGCCCTGGCGGGCGATTTCGCGGTCGATGATCAGCGGCGCCGACCCGGAAGACGTGATGGTGGCATGGTCTTCCGCCTCGAATTGCGCCAGCGTCAGCTGGTCGCCAATACGCGGGTGATGACTGCCTGCGATGCAGACAAAATTCTGTCGAAACAATACCTGTTGATAGAAGCCCGCTTCGAGTTGCGGCAAGAAGCCCAGCGCCAGGTCCGCTTCGCCGGTCTGGAGGCGGCGCGCGGTATCTTCGGTGAGCGGCAGCACCTCGATGTGAATTTCCGGCGCCGATGCGCGCAATTTCTTCAGCAGTCCCGGCAGCAGCACCGGCTGGCTAAGGTCGGTCATGCAGATACGGAATGTCCTGCTCGATGTCCGGGGATCAAATTCATTATGCTGGTCAAGCACGACGTCGAGCGCCTCGATCACGGCATGCACGGGACTGGCCAGGCGCTCGGCGAAAGGCGTCGGCTCCATGCCAGCGGATGTACGCACGAATAACTGGTCGCCAAAATGATGGCGCAATTTTGACAAGGCAACGCTGACGGCCGGCTGGCCGAGTTCGAGAGCGTCGGCAGCGGCGCTCACACTACCGGTCTTGTAGATTTCGTCGAAGACAGCCAGCAGCCGCAGGTCAATCGAATGCATGGGCAAATGATTATTCGAATTTGGAATATTACATATTAAACCCATTGACTGTACAAGGTCTTCGCAAGTTCTTAGGATGGCCACACTAAAAACAAATCGACCACGGTCAATCGGCCCCGCCCCTGCTGCGCCTGTTCTTGACGATCGTCGCCGGTCACCACGCTGAGGAGCTTTGCCATGCAGGATCTTGGTCGCCTTGAAGACCTTCCGGAAGACTACCGTTCGGCCCTGACCGAACAAAACCTGGTACCGCTGTGGCCCAGCCTGCGGGCCGTATTACCACCAGACAAGCCCATCCCGCGCACCCAGGCCACCGTCTGGTCCTATCAGTCCCTGCGTCCACTGCTGCTGAAGGCGGGCGAACTGACGCCGATCGAAAAAGCCGAACGGCGCGTGCTGGTGCTGGCCAATCCCGGACATGGCCTGGAAAAGATGCAAGCCAGTTCGACCATCTATCTGGGCATGCAACTGCTGCTGCCTGGCGAGTGGGCGCCTGCTCACCGCCACACCCCGAATGCGGTGCGCATGATCGTCGAAGGGGACGGCGCCTATACCACTGTGGACGGCGAGAAATGCCCGATGCAGCGCGGCGACCTGATCCTGACCCCCACCGGCCTGTGGCACGAACATGGCCATGACGGCGACAAGCCGGTGGTCTGGCTGGATGTGCTGGACCTGCCGCTGGTGTATTACATGGAAGCGTCCTACGTCACCGAAGGCAAGGCTCAGGAAGTGACCGGCGAAACTGCCGAGCGCGCCTACCAGCGTGGCGGCGTGGTGCCGGCGCCGGTGTTCGGCCGCTCGACCCAGTCATTCCCGATGCTGCGCTATCCATGGGTCGACGTGCGTGCCGCGCTGCTGGCACTGGCCGGATCGCAGCCGGAAATCGAGGCCGTGCAAGTCGCCTATATCAATCCGGAAAACGGCGCCGACTGCCAGAAAATCCTCGGCTTTTCCTCCCTGATGCTGCGCCCGGGCGAGCGCCTGGAATTGCCGGTGCGCTCCACCGCCATGGTATTCCACCAGATCGAAGGGGGCGCCGAGGTCAGCGTCGCCGGCCGCCAGTTCGTGCTCAAGGAAGCCGATACCTGCTGCGCCCCCGGCTTCGAGTCCATTACGCTGGCCAATCGGTCGACTACCCAGCCCGCATTTATCTTTATCGCCGATGACGCCCCCCTGCAGAAAAAGCTGGGTGTCTATGAAGTTCGCAACCAAGCCAAGTGAGAACAAACATCATGTCAGATACCAAATACGTCTTCAGCCCGGAACCGGTTTATTCCCTGCCGATCAAGGGCAGCGATGCGCGCTTCCCGGTCAAGCGGATCTTTTGCGTCGGCCGCAACTACCATGCGCACGCGGTCGAGATGAATCGCCCGGTGGACAAATCGACTTCCCGTCCGTTCTATTTCACGAAAGCCAACTCTACGCTGGTGGATTCCGGCGCCACCGTGGCTTATCCGGCAGGCACCCAGAACTACCACTATGAGATGGAGCTCGTAGTCGCCATTGGCGCCCCGGCCTTCCGTCTGGACCCGGCCGACGCGGCGAAAGTCATCTACGGCTACGCTGCAGGTCTCGACATGACCCGCCGCGACCTGCAACTGGTGGCGCGCGACCAGGGTCGTCCCTGGGATCTCGGCAAGGATTTCGAGAAGTCCGCCGTGTGCAGCGAAATCGTCCCCGTCGGTGACCTCGGCGTGTTGCAGCAAGGCGCCATCACGCTCGCCGTCAATGGCGAAGCCAAGCAAAGCTCGGATATCAACCAGCTCATCTGGGACATCCCCGAATTGCTGGCCGACCTGACGCAGTTCTATCATCTCGAACCCGGCGACCTGATTTACACCGGCACACCGGAAGGCGTCGGCGCGGTGAAGCCGGGCGACCGCATCACCGGTCATGTGGATCAGGTGGGCGACATTTCCCTGACCATCGGCCAGCCGGAATAAAGACATACGCAGGAGACATGAAATGACTGAGCAAGCTGAAAAACTTCCCGTAATCGTCGCCGGCGGCGGCATTGGCGGCGTGGCGGCGGCACTGGCCCTGGTACGCCGCGGCTTTAACGTGAAGGTGCTGGAACAGGCATCGCAATTTGGCGAAATCGGCGCCGGCATCCAGCTCGGGCCGAATGCCTTCCACGCCTTCGACGCCCTCGGTGTCGGCGACAAGGCACGCAGCCGCGCCGTGTTCACCGACTACATGGTCATGCATGACGCCATCGACGAATACGAGGTCGGCCGCATTCCGACGGGCGAGGCATTCCGCAAGCGCTTCGGCAATCCCTATGCGGTGATCCACCGCGTCGATGTGCATCAGTCCCTGCTCGAAGGCGCGCAGGAATCCGGCCACGTCGAGCTCATTACCTCGACACACATCGAACGCATCGAGCAGGATGAAAACAGCGTCACCGTATACGACCAGCACGGCAAGGCCCATCGCGGCATCGCCCTGATCGGCGCCGACGGCGTGCGCTCAGTGGTGCGCCAGCAGTATGTCGGCGACCCCGCGCGCGTGACCGGCCATGTGGTCTATCGCGCCGTGGTCGACAAGAAGGACTTTCCCGCGGACCTGCGCTGGAACGCCGCCAGCATCTGGGTTGGTCCGAACTGCCACCTGGTGCACTATCCCTTGCGCGGCGGCGAACAGTACAACGTGGTGGTCACCTTTCACAGCCGGCAGAAGGAAGAATGGGGCGTCACCGACGGCAGCCCGGAAGAGGTGCAGAGCTATTTCAAGGACATTTGTCCGAAAGCGCGCCAGCTGATCGAGCTGCCCAAGAGCTGGAAACGCTGGGCTACCGCAGACCGCGAACCGATTGCACAATGGACTTTCGGACGTGCCACGCTACTGGGCGATGCCGCTCACCCGACCACGCAATACATGGCGCAGGGTGCCTGCATGGCGCTCGAAGATGCCGTTACGCTGGGCGAAGCGCTGCGCGTGCATGACAACGATATCGCCAAAGCGTTCGACCTGTACCAGCGTTCGCGTGTTGCCCGCACCGCGCGCATCGTGCTGTCGTCGCGCGAAATGGGCCGTATCTACCATGCCAGCGGCGTCGAGCGGCTGATACGCAACGACTTGTGGAAAGGCCGCACGCCGGAGCGTTTCTACGATGCCATGGAATGGCTGTACGGCTGGAACGTGAATAACTGCCTGGCTGCCGAAAAATAAGGTCAAAAAAATCATGAAGCTCTACAATTTTTTCCGCAGCGGCACCTCGCACCGCCTGCGCATCGCGTTGAATCTCAAGGGCCTGTCCTACGAGTATGTCGCGGTGGACCTGCGCACCGAGGAGCACCTCGGCGATGCCTTCAAGGCGCTCAATCCGCAAGGCCTGGTGCCGGCGCTGGTCGAAGGCGACAAGGTGTTGACGCAGTCGCCCGCCATCATCGAATGGCTGGAGGAACGCTATCCGGGGCAGCCATTGCTGCCGTCTGCCCCGGACGAGCGGGCGCGGGTGCGCGCGATGGCGGCACTGGTCGGCTGCGACATCCATCCGATCAACAACCGCCGCATCCTGGAATACCTGCGCAAGCAACTCGGCTGCGACGAAGCTGCCGTGCAGGCATGGTGCGCCACCTGGATCGAGGCCGGCTTTGCCGCGCTGGAGCAGCAACTGGCAGCCGACAAGACCCGCGGCCGCTTCTGCTTCGGCGATACGCCCGGCCTGGCCGACGTTTACCTGGTACCGCAGGTCGAGAGCGCACACCGATTCAAGGTCGACATGACGCCGTACCCAACGATCGTCGCGATCGACGGTGCCTGCGCCGAACTCGACGCATTCAGCCGCGCGGCGCCTGCAGCGCAGCCAGATGCAAAATGAAGGACGCAGGATGAATCGATGATGTAACGAGGCGGAAGCCCGGGGCCAAATTGCCCAAAGCCTCCTTCCCAAGACCAACTTCTCCGGTCTTTGTTTGCCTGGATGCGCATCAAATGCGCTTCCAGGCTTTTTAATGCGCTTTCAATTGCCACGATCACAACATCCGTGGCAAACCCTCACTATCCTCAATGTCAAGACTGGCGCAATCGCATGGATTGCGTATCATGTCCGGCTTGTTTTCCTCATTTTGTCACCACATGCTGCCCTCGATCGAACAACGCCTTGCCCTCGAACTCGCCGCCAAGCCGGCCCAGGTTGCCGCCGCCGTCGCCCTGCTGGACGAAGGCGCCACCGTGCCCTTCATCGCCCGCTACCGCAAGGAAGCCACAGGCGGGCTGGACGATATCCAGTTGCGCCTGCTGGAAGAGCGCCTGCGCTACCTGCGCGAACTGGAAGACCGCCGCGCCGCGGTAATCGCCTCGATCGAAGAACAGGGCAAGATGACGCCCGCCTTGCTGGACGCAATCACCCACGCCGAGGACAAGACCAGGCTGGAAGACCTGTACCTGCCCTACAAGCAAAAGCGCCGCACCAAGGCCCAGATCGCCGCCGAAGCCGGCCTGACGGAATTGGCCGACGCCCTGCTGGCCGATCCGTCCCTGAATCCGGAGGAAGAAGCCGCCAAATACCTCAAGCCGGCATTTACCACGCCCAATGGCGACAACCCCGGCGTGGCCGACGCCAAGGCGGCGCTGGATGGCGCACGGCAGATCCTGATGGAGCGTTTTGCCGAAGATGCAGCACTGCTGCAATCGCTGCGCGAGTACCTGACCGAGCATGGCGTGGTCGAATCGAAAGTCGTGGAAGGCAAACAGGAAGCCGGCGAAAAATTCGCCGATTACTTCGATTATTCGGAAACAATCGGCACCATCCCCTCGCACCGCGCGCTGGCGCTGTTCCGCGGCAGGCGCGAGGAAATGCTGAACGTGGCCTTGCGCCTGGATAGCGAAGAAGAAAAACCGAAATGGGATGCGCCGCACAATCCCTGCGAGGCGCGCATCGCGCAAGCCTTCGGCGTGCGCAACCAGGGCCGTGCCGCGGACAAATGGCTAGCGGACACCGTGCGCTGGGCCTGGCGCGTGAAGGTCTTCATGCATCTGGAAACCGAGCTGATGACGCGCCTGCGCGAACAGTCGGAAACCGAGGCGATCAACGTCTTCGCGCGCAACCTCAAGGATTTGCTGCTGGCCGCGCCCGCCGGCCCGCGCGCCACCATGGGCCTGGACCCGGGCTTGCGCACCGGCGTGAAAGTTGCGGTGGTCGATGCAACCGGCAAGGTCGTCGATATCGCTACGATCTATCCGCACCAGCCGCGCAACGACTGGCATGGTGCGCTGCACACGCTGTCGCAACTCGCTGAAAAACACAAGGTGGCGCTGATCTCGATCGGCAACGGCACCGCCTCGCGCGAAACCGACAAGCTGGCGCAAGACTTGATCAAGCTGCGCCCGGAGCTGAAACTCACCAAGATCGTGGTGTCCGAAGCCGGCGCCTCGGTGTATTCGGCATCGGAGTTCGCCTCGAAGGAATTGCCGGAGCTGGATGTCTCCATCCGCGGCGCGGTCTCGATCGCGCGACGCCTGCAAGACCCGCTGGCCGAACTCGTGAAAATCGATCCGAAATCGATTGGCGTGGGCCAATACCAGCACGACGTCAGCCAGTCGCAGCTTGCGCGTTCGCTTGACGCCGTGGTGGAGGATTGCGTCAATGCCGTCGGCGTCGATGTGAATACCGCCTCGGCGCCGCTGCTGGCGCGCGTGTCCGGCTTGAGCAGCAGCGTGGCGCAAAGCATCGTCAGCTATCGCGACATGAAAGGCGTGTTCGCCTCGCGCGCCGACTTGCGCAACGTGCCGCGCCTGGGCGACAAGACTTTCGAGCAAGCCGCCGGTTTCTTGCGCGTCATGAGCGGCGACAACCCGCTGGACGCCTCGGCGGTGCACCCGGAATCCTACCCGCTGGTCGAGAAAATCCTGGCCGACATCAAGAAGGATGTGAAAAGCGTGATCGGCGAAGCCGGCTTGCTGAAATCCATCCAGCCGGCCAAATACGCCGACGACAAGTTCGGCGTGCCGACCATCACTGACATCCTGAAGGAACTGGAAAAACCCGGGCGCGACCCGCGCCCGGAATTCACCACCGCCACCTTCAAGGACGGCGTCGAGGAAATCCGCGATTTGCGTCCGGACATGATCCTTGAAGGCGTGGTGACTAACGTCGCAGCATTCGGCGCCTTCGTCGATATCGGCGTGCACCAGGATGGCCTGGTGCATATCTCGGCCTTGTCCAACACGTTCGTCAAAGACCCACATACGGTGGTCAAAGCCGGCCAGGTGGTAAAGGTGAAGGTGCTGGAAGTCGATGAAAAGCGCAAACGCATCGCCCTGACCATGCGCCTGTCGGACGCGCCACCGCAGCCTGGCGCCAAGCCGGCCCAGCGCGGCGACCGCAACGACGCCAAGCGCCTGGCGCAGCACCAGAACGTGCGCGAACCGGCCGGCAACAGTGCGATGGCGGCGGCTTTCGCCAAGCTGAAATCGTAAACTGCAGCGCAGCCCGGATACTTTTATAATGGCAGGATCAACTTTAATGAGGCAGCCATGAGCGACGTACAAACCTGGATCAAAGACACCGTAACCCAGCACCCGGTGGTGCTGTTCATGAAAGGCACGGCGCAATTCCCGCAATGCGGTTTTTCCAGCAAAGCAGTGCAATTGCTGAAAGCCGCCGGCGCCACCGACATCGTTACCATCAACGTGCTGGAAAACCCGGAAGTGCGCCAGGGTATCAAGGACTTCTCCAACTGGCCGACCATCCCGCAGCTCTACGTCAAGGGCGAATTCATCGGCGGCTCGGACATCATGAACGAAATGTTCGAGTCCGGCGAGCTGAAGACCCTGCTGCAGGACTGACGTGTCCGGACCAGCCGGCGCAGGCAAACCGCGGCGGCTGATCGTCGCCATCACCGGCGCCACTGGCGCCGTGTATGGCGTGCGCCTGCTGCAGATCCTGCGCAGCATGCCGGGCCTGGAAACCCACCTGCTGGTATCCGAAGCCGGCGTGCTGAACATCCACCAGGAGCTGGATCTGAGGCGCAAGGATGTCGAAGCGCTGGCGGACGTGGTCCATAACGTGCGCGACGTCGGCGCAGCCATTGCCAGCGGCTCGTTCCAGTCGGATGGCATGGTGGTCGCCCCCTGCTCCATGAAGTCCCTGGCAGCGATCGCCCATGGTTTGTCCGACAACCTGATCACGCGCGCCGCCGACGTGGTCCTGAAGGAGCGCCGCCGGCTGGTACTGATGGTGCGCGAGACCCCCTTCAACCTGGCGCATCTGCGCAACATGACCGCCGTCACCGAAATGGGCGGCATCATCTTTCCGCCGCTGCCGGGTTTTTATCACAAGCCGCAAAGCATCGAAGAGATGGTGGACCATACGCTGGGCCGGGTGCTGGATTTGTTTATGATCGAACATGCGCTGGCACCGCGCTGGCAAGGACTGCGCGGCGGCGAAGCCTGAGCGCGGCAAACTCAAAAAACGGGATTATGGCGGATAAAAAATACAGCGCCTGGCTGGCCAGGATAGACAAGCGCGAAACGGCATCCAGCATGGCGCGCGAATGTGCGATTGCCATGCTGTTCTGGGCGGCGGTGCAGGCAGCGTTTTCCTTCAAGTATGGCAATTCGCTGCTGATTCATGCCGCCATCCTGGCGGTAGGTGGGCTGTGTCTGCTGCGCTGGAAAAGCCGGGCGGCGGCGCTTGCGCTATTGCTGTATGCGCTGGCTGGCGCCGGCATCACCCTGGCCATCCGATCTGGCGTGGCGCTGGAAGGTGGAGAAAATCTCGCGCTGGCCCTCTTGATCCTGTGGACCGCATGGAAGGCGGTCGAAGCGACGTTCAGGCTGCGCGGACGATTCGCGTTTACAGCAAAGGCTTGATCGGCAGGTTTTGCCAGAGGCGCACCTTGCTGCGCTTGGCCAGCGGGACATGCCGGTCGGGGTCATCGCTTGCCGCATTCCAGCTATTCCCCGGCGCCATATCGACTTCGATGGCCGCCTCCACTTTTCGCGCCACGCTCTCGTCATGAATGATGACGCCGGCTTCGGTATTGAGGTTCTGTGAACGGGGATCGAAGTTGTAGGTACCGACATAGACCCGGGCGCCGTCCACCACCATCGTCTTGGCATGCAGGCCGAACACGAGCTGTTTGTTTTTGGTTGCCTCGAACCTGTTCATCAGCGCCTGTTGCACTTGGGGATAGGGTTTGTACTCGAAAATTTCGAAACCCATTTTCAGAAGCTTCTTGCGCTGGTTGCGATAACCGCTGAAAGCCTGGATGTTGTCGGTCGATGCCAGTGAATTGGTGTTGATGCGAACCGTCACCCCGCGCGCGAGGATGCCTCTGAAAAGTTCGATGGCTTCATTGGACAACACCAGGTAGGGTGACTGGATGGTGATCCGGGTTTGCGCCTGCGCTGCCATTTCCGCCAGCGCCGAGGTGCTCAGGCCGCCGCCATCAAGCGAGAAGGTGTTGGCATTCTTGCCGGGCATGTCGCTGATGAACTCGACCCTGCTCCAGACAATCTGCCTGGCGATTTCGGCGAAGGCGGCCGGCGCAGCGGTGATTGCCTGCCGTACTTCAGGTGCGAAATTTTCCGGGGCTTGCGCATATGCGCCCAGCTCGCGGTAGATCGCCTGGACCTCGTCGCTATCGGCACTGACATTTTTTTGCATCAGGCCCAGGCCGTTGTACAAATCCTCGACCCTGGCGCTGAGCGGACTTTCCCAGAAGCGCTCGAAACTGGCCTGCATGGTCTTGACGGCGCTCCCCAGCAGCAAGACATCGCGGTCGCGAAAATTGAATTCGTGATTGTAATCGTAGTATTCGGCCGCCATGTTACGCCCGCCGGCCACGGCGATCTTTCCATCGACAATGAACGTCTTGTCGTGCATGCGCTGGTTAATGCCGCGAAAATCGGTAAGCGCATTGAAGGCGCGCCGCGCCAGGGTGACACCGACCGAATTTTTCGGATTGTAGATGCGGATATCGATATTCGGGTGATGCGCCAGCGCCAGCAGCGATTTGTCGGGCGCATTGATCAGCAAGTCATCGACGATCACGCGCACCTTCACGCCCCGCTCTGCCGCGCGCAACAGCGTTTCCGCCGCAAGGATGCCAATATTGTCAGTGCTCCAGATAAAGTACTGGACCTCGATCGATTCCTGCGCCTGCTCGACCAGCCAGGCACGGGTGATCAGCGCCTCGGTGCCGGTATCCAGCACGTGCACGCCGCTTTTGCCTTCCTGCCGGGCGATTTCGGCGGCGACCAGCTGCATCGGTGCAGCGTTCGTGGCATGTAGCCAACCCGGCGCGAGCAGCGACAGGCACAGTAGTGCGACGGCAGTCAGTCGTTTCAATTGGCAGTCTCCAAATTATTTTTGAAAATATTTTTGTGAAATCGGCGCAATGTAACACATTTGACAACAATGTCCGTCGCCGGCCCTGCTGCACAATAAAAAAGCCAGGCCGAACTGTCGAAATTTTTTACACCACTTCAAGCCATTTTTTCTATCTCATTGATTTTAATGGATATTATTTATCGGCATAAATCTTGCCTTAAGGAATCTTAGGTAGCATTCATTGCCAACTGAAAACTCAAAGGAAATGGAATGGACGCCTCCCCCCGCAAGGGTACCGATGAAGTGAGTCGGAGGGATAAGTAGAGAAGAGGGGTTCTCACAGCCCAACGGCATCAAATGTGCCAAAGTGGAAGTTCTGAACAAACCACTTGAGGGAGGAGAACCCAAATGAAGCATAGCGTATATGGCGTTGATGTGGCAAAGCGCGTGTTCCAAGTGCATTGCGTGGATATGGAGACGGGCGAAATCACCAGCAAGCAGATCAAGCGTGCTGGATTTTTGGAGCATTTCGTCAACCGTGCGCCGTGCCTGATTGGCATGGAAGCCTGCGGCGGTGCCCAGCATTGGGCAAGGCGGCTGATGGAGATGGGGCACCAGGTGAAGCTAATGCCAGGCAAAGCGGTCAAGGCATTCGTACACGGCAACAAGAACGACGTGGCTGATGCAAGGGCGATCTGGATGGCGGTGCAGCAGCCTGGCGTCAAGGCAGTTGCGGTCAAGACGGAGGCGCAACAGGCGGTACTGGCGCTGCATCGAATGCGGCAGCAACTGGTGAAGTTCCGCACGATGCAAAGCAACGGGTTGCGCGGCTTGCTGACGGAATACGGCGAAGTGATGGCGGTTGGCCGAGCTGCTTTGGACCGGGCCATGAGCGATGTACTGGCAAGATTGAGTGATCGATTGCCGGCGGTGTTGATCGACACATTGCGCGAGCAATGGGGAATGCTGGAAAAGCTCGACCAGCAGATCGCCGCGATCGAGCAGCGGCTGTCGGCGTGGCTGAAGCAAGACAAGGCATGCAAGACGATTGCCGAGATTCCCGGTGTCGGCTTGCTGACGGCAACGGCGGCGGTGGCGACGATGGGCGATGCCAAAGCATTCAAGTCGGGGCGCGAGTTCGCTGCCTGGCTCGGGCTGGCACCAGGCCAAACGGGTACGGGCGGCCGGGTGCGGCTTCTGGGGATCAGCAAGCGTGGCGACACGTACTTGCGCACGCTGCTGATTCACGGTGCCCGAGCGGTGCTCACGCATGCGAAGGAGCCAAGCGCGTGGGTGCAAGAGATCAGCAAGCGCCGGCCGCCGAATGTGGTGACGGTGGCGCTGGCCAACAAGATGGCACGGACGATCTGGGCGTTGTTGGCGCATGATCGGCAGTATGAAAGAAGTTATGTGAGCGTCAAGCCGGCGTGAGTCGGCTGACATTGAAATCAACCAGTTTGTAACAAAGGATGGGCACGTCGAAAGGTTGCGCAAGGTACAAAGTGTGATGGCAAACAGGTCAGACCGGGACTCACGAAGCCTGAATGATTTTCTGGGCTAACAGCCCGTCAAGGAAATGAGGCGTGGGTCAGCGGATTCCATTAAGGCCAGCAGGTTCGACCTGCAACAAGGCCGGATATAAAACTGCAGCCTAGCCTGTCCAACAGCACACGATGAATTCCTTGGCAAACGGGAGGCGTCCATATAATAATCATGGTCAGTACACGGGCATTAAAGCAGTTGATGTATGGTTTCGTTGCGTCGGCAATGATTTTCTCTTCAGCGGCCGCATCCGCCACTGTTCTGGACATGGAAGGCATCGCGCCCTCCTATGGCTTGAGTTACGAAAGCGGCACACAAACTTTCAATGGCTTTAATTTTTATACAAGCCACGGTCATTTTGTCGATTCCAATGTTTCATCTTATGCAGCCAACGGCACAGACTGGTATTTGCACGACAATAGTTCGGCCATCGTCATTACAAAGTTTGGTGGCGGCAGCTTTTCCGCACAATCGCTCGATGCGACCGAATGGCAAGGCGGTTACGGAACAAGCTTTTGGGTAACGGGTTATTTCAACGGCGGCGGGTCGGTGACGCAATCGTTCACTACCGACACAAACTCACAAGCGTTTCAGACGTTTTCGTTGCTATCTTCGTTCACCAATCTGACCCAGCTTAATATCACCAGCCAATACGGCAGCATAGGTTATGACAACATTACGCTGGACAGCGCCACCTCGGTTCCAGCACCAGCGCCGATTGCACTTCTCGGGCTTGGCCTTATCGGACTAGGCTTCAGCCGGCGTAACAGCAGAAAATAACAAGGCAGATATGCATTGCCTGGAAAGCCGCCCACCGAGGCGGCTTTTGCATTTTCAGCACCCGTGATGCTCTGTCGGAAAGCAAAAAGCCCAAGATTGCGGCTTGGGCTTTTTGCTTGAATCATGGTGCCGACTGCAGGACTTGAACCCGCCACCCCCTGATTACAAGTCAGGTGCTCTGCCAGATGAGCTAAGTCGGCAAAACTGAACGACGCCGTATTGTACTGGATTATTTGATGCGGGTCAGCGTCGGACGCCCACCTTTTTTCGGTGGTTCGTCATTCCCATCGGGCGCAGCGCCATCGGCCTTGTCGGCGCCCGGTGCCGGCACGGAAGTCAGGCCGGCAGGTTCGGGCCGCGATACCCCGTCGATCTGGTCTTCCAGTCCGGCGATTTCGCCGGCGGGGGGCTTGGCGACCTCAAAGGCCATGCCCTGGCCGTTCTCGCGCGCGTAGATTGCGATGACGTTATCCACGGGGATAACGAGATCGCGCGCGACGCCGCCGAAGCGGGCGTTAAAGTGAACGAAATCGTTATCCATCCGCAAGCCGCTGGTGGCGTCAAAGCTGATGTTCAAGACGATCTCGCCATTTTTCACGAACTGCATCGGCACGCGGGTGCGGCCGTCAACCATCACCGCCAGGTAAGGCGTGTAGCCATTGTCGGTGCACCATTCATAAATGGCACGCAACAGGTAGGGTTTGGTCGAAGTCTCGGACATGTTTAACGGCGCATCACTTTCTCGGACGGGGTCAGTGCCTCGATATAGGCCGGACGGGAAAAGATCCGCTCGGCATATTTCATCAACGGCGCTGCCGTCTTCGACAATTCGATGCCGTAATGGTCTAGGCGCCACAGCAGCGGCGCAATCGCCACGTCGAGCATGGAGAATTCATCGCCGAGCATGTACTTGTTCTTCAGGAACAAGGGCGCCAGTTCGGTCAGGCGGTCGCGGATTTCGGCGCGTGCCTTTTCCTGGGTTTTGTCCGTGGCTTTGGCCTTGTCGTTTTCCAGGGTGTGCACGTGAATGAACAATTCCTTTTCGAAATTGAACAGCATCAGGCGGGCACGGGCACGCATCAGCGGGTCAGCCGGCATCAGTTGCGGATGCGGGAAGCGCTCGTCGATGTATTCGTTGATGATATTCGACTCGTACAGGATCAGGTCGCGTTCGACCAGGATCGGCACCTGGCCGTAGGGATTCATCACCGAAATATCTTCCGGCTTGTTGAACAGGTCGACGTCGCGGACTTCGAAGTCCATGCCTTTCTCGAACAAGACGAGACGGCAACGCTGGGAAAATGGGCAGGTCGTGCCCGAATAGAGAACCATCATTTTTGTAGTTCCTTAGAAACAAAGGGGTGAGACGCGTGACGACTCACCCCGATTCAACCACCCTGTAGGGGGGCTTTAAATTATTTGACTTCTTTCCAGTAGGACCGGTTCAACAACCAGGCCAGTAATACCAGAATACCGAGGAACAGCAAGACCCAGACACCGAGACGGCGGCGGGTATCCTGCGCCGGTTCCGCAACCCAGGTCAGGAAGCCGACCAGGTCGGCGACCTGGTGATCGTATTCCAGGGAAGACAGTTTGCCGGCACGGACTTGCTCGAAGCCGGCGAACTGGTGGATCGTCTTGGTCGCATCGTGCGGGTCCTTGACGTCCTGGAACTTGGCGTTGCGCACACCCTGCAACTCCCACAAGGCATGTGGCATGCCGACGTTCGGGAACACCATGTTGTTCCAGCCGGTCGGACGGGTATCGTCCTTGTAGAAAGTGCGCAGGTAAGTATACAGCCAATCCGGGCCGCTGCCGTCGCCGGAGGCCCGGGCGCGGGCGATCACGGACAGATCCGGCGGCGTGGCGCCGAACCATTCCTTGGCATCCTTGGGCGCCATGGTCACGGTCATCAGGCTGCCCACCTTGTCCGAAGCGAACAGGAGGTTGTCCCTGATCTGCTCGTCGGAGAGGCCGATGTCGCGCATGCGGTTGTAGCGCATGCTGGCAGCGGCGTGGCAGTTCAGGCAATAGTTGACGAACAACTTGGCGCCATTTTGCAACGATGCCAGGTTGCGAGTATGGTCAGGGGCCGCTTCCAGCGGAAAGCCGCCGCCGGCTGCCATCGCCATGGCCGGCGCAAACGCCAGCGCTGCGAGTAGTTTTTTCAGCAATTTCATGTTTTTATCCTTTGCGGCTTAGTGCGGATGGAAAGTCACGCGCTTGGGCACTGGTTTGAACTGGCCCATCGCGCTCCACCACGGCATCAGCAGGAAGAAGCCGAAATAGATGAAGGTGCAGATCTGCGCCACCAGCGTACGGCCTGGCGTCGGCGGCAACACGCCAAGGTAGCCCAGCACCAGGAAGGCAATGCCGAACACCATGTACACATACTTGTGCCAGCTCGGACGATAGCGAATCGACTTGACCTGCGAATGGTCGAGCCATGGCAAGGCGGCCAGGATCATCACCGACACGCCCATCAGCACCACGCCCCAGAACTTCGGATCGAAGATGAACATGCCCACCAGCGCCACCAGGGCAACGACAGCGATCGCGCCCTTGATGGCGGAGGCCAGCTTGGTGCGCAACATGATCAGCACGACATAGGCGACCACGGCGATTTCCAGCGCATACATGAATTGCGTGGTGGTGGCGCGCAGGATCGAGTAGAACGGCGTGAAGTACCAGACCGGCGCGATATGCAGCGGGGTCTTCAGCGGATCGGCCGGGAGGAAGTTGTTGTACTCCAGGAAGTAGCCGCCCATTTCCGGCGCGAAGAACACCACCGCGCTGAAAATCAGCAGGAACACCGTCACGCCGAAGATATCGTGCACCGAGTAGTAAGGGTGCGACGGGATACCGTCGACCGGATGGCCATCTGGACCGAGGTTTTCCTTGATTTCGATGCCGTCCGGGTTGTTCGAGCCCACTTCATGCAGCGCGATCAGATGCGCCGCCACCAGGCCCAGCAGCACCAGCGGCACCGCGATGACGTGGAACGAGAAGAAACGGTTCAGGGTCGCATCCGACACCACGTAGTCACCGCGAATCCACAATGACAGGTCCGGGCCGATGAAGGGGATCGCGCCGAACAGGTTGACGATCACCTGGGCACCCCAGTAGGACATCTGGCCCCACGGCAGCAGGTAGCCCATGAAGGCTTCCGCCATCAGCACCAGGAAAATGCCGACGCCAAACAGCCAGATCAGTTCACGCGGCTTGCGGTAGGAACCGTACAAGAGGCCGCGCGTCATGTGCAGGTAGACCACGATGAAGAAGGCCGAGGCGCCGGTCGAGTGCATGTAGCGCACCAGCCAGCCCCAGGGCACATCGCGCATGATGTACTCGACCGAAGCGAAGGCCAGGTTGGCGTCCGGCTTGTAGTGCATCACCAGGAAAATGCCGGTGACGATCTGGATCACCAGCACCAGCATCGCCAGCGAGCCGAAGATGTACCAGAAGTTGAAGTTTTTCGGCGCGTAATACTTGCCCCACTGGTCATTCCACAACTTGGTCAGCGGGAAACGGGAGTCCACCCAGTTCAATGCCTTGGCGGCGGCGGGCGCGTCGGCCGGCAGTTTTTTTTCTACGAAAGCCATAATTATGCTTCCCCTTTCTCGTCCTGGCCGATCACCAGCTTGGTGTCGGAGAGGTACATGTGGCGCGGCACCTGCAGGTTGTCAGGGGCAGGAACGTTTTTGTAGACGCGACCGGCGGCATCGAAGAGCGAGCCGTGGCAGGGGCACAGGAAGCCGCCTTGCCAGTCGTCCGGCAGCGAGGGCTGCGGCCCCGCCTGCAGCTTGGTGGTCGGCGAACAGCCCAGGTGCGAGCAAATGCCGACCGCCACCAGGATATCCGCATGGTCATCGCGGGAACGGTGATCGTTGCGCGCATATTCGGGCGTCAGGTCATCCGGAGTACGTTTCGAATCGGGATCGGCCAGTTTGTCGGTCAGCTTGGGCAAGCCCGCCAGCATTTCCGGCGAACGCTTCAGGATCCACACCGGCTTGCCGCGCCATTCCACGGTTTTCAACTCGCCTGTCGCCAGGCCAGAAATATCCACTTCCACCGGCGCACCGGCGGCCTTAGCGCGCTCGGAAGGCTGAAAGGTGGACACAAAGGCTCCAGCCGTGGCCAGACCCGCCACGCCGCCCGCCGCACATGTGGCGACGAGCAAACCGCGCCGGCCTGAATCGACCTGCTTTTCGTTACTCATACCTACCCCGATTTTTAGTCAAATTGCGAAACTTGCACAAAACTTCTAGCAACATTAAATTATAACGGAGTCAGAAAGCCTTTCAAAGGGAATCCATGCCGAAAAGCTATTTTTCGGGAACTTTTCAATGGCCAAGCTCTCGCTACCCCAGGTATCTCATCGCTCATCAATTCTTTGTATTGATAATTTTTGATGCCGATCAATCGCATGAATTCCCTGACAAACCCGGTTAGAATAAGATGTATTTTTGCAATTAAAAAAAGGAACTGCCATGGGAATGATGAAGGAATTCAAGGAATTTGCCGTCAAAGGCAATGTCATGGATCTGGCAGTTGCGGTAATCATTGGCGCCGCCTTCGGCAAGATCGTCGACTCGGTCGTGCAGGATCTGATCATGCCGCTGGTCGGCAAAGTTTTCGGCGGCCTGGATTTTTCCAACTATTACCTCCCGCTGAACAACCAGGGGACCACGCTGGCGCTGGCGGAAGCAAAAAAGGCCGGGGCGGTACTTGCTTACGGCAACTTCCTGACCATTTTGCTCAATTTCCTGATCCTGGCATTCATCATTTTCCAGATGGTGCGCCTCATCAACAAGCTCAAGAAAGCCGAACCGGCGGTAGCGCCAGCCACCGCCGAAGAAGTGCTGTTGCTGCGGGAAATTCGCGACGCGCTGAAAAAATAAGCACCGCGCAATGCCCCCCCTGCCCCAGCCCGGCTTACACCGGGTTGGGGATGTCGATGAAATAGTGGGCGATGCCAAAGCGTTGCGCCAGGTGTTCTCCCAGTGCCTGCACGCCATAGCGTTCGGTAGCATGGTGGCCGCAGGCAAGGTACGCCACACCGGTTTCGCGCGCCAGATGCACGGTCGGCTCGGAAATCTCGCCGCTCAGGTAGGCAGTGGCGCCGGCGGCAATGGCATCGCCCAGCAAGTTCTGCGCGGCGCCGGTGCACCAGCCGATACGGCCGAGTGCTTGCGCGGGGTCACCAATGACTTGCGGCGCGCGCCCCAACGCGGCTTCGACCACGCCCGCCAGCGCGCCGACAGTATCCACGCCTGCTGCGGCGCGGCCCAGCCAGCCGAGATCGTCTTCGCCGAAACGGCCATCGGCTTGCAATCCCAGCCGGCTTGCCAGTTGGACGTTATTGCCCAGTTCAGGATGCATGTCCAGCGGCAGGTGGTAGGCGAACAGGTTGATCCCGTGCGCCAGCAGACTGCCGATGCGGCGTTGCTTGACGCCGACGATACGGGCATCCTCGCCGCGCCAGAAATAACCGTGGTGCACCAGGATGGCGTCGGCGCCGGTCTGGATCGCGGCCTCGATCAAGGCTTGGCTGGCGGTGACGCCGCTGACGATGGTGGCGATCCCGGCACGCCCTTCCACCTGCAAGCCGTTTGGGCAATAATCGCGGAAACGTGCGATATTTAGCGTTTGCGCCAAAAACGCATCGAGTTCATTCCTGTCCACTATCTGCTGTTCCATACTTCCTGCTTCCTATGCGACGTCATTGGTTATTGTTTGCGCAAACCGTTACCATCGGTTTGGCCATCTGGTTCATTGTAGCGAGCCTCAAGCCCGAATGGGCAGGCCGCATGCTGGGGGGCACCGAGAATGTGCGCCTGAACTGGTCGACCGTGCCGGTGCAGGAAGCGCCCGCAAATCTTGTCGCCATGCAGGGCTCCTATCGCGAGGCGGCCAAGCGGGCCATGCCCTCGGTGGTCAACATCTACACTTCCAAGGCTTCGCGCCAGCGCAACCCGATGCTGGACGACCCGAATTTCCGCCGGTTTTTTGGCGATCGCCTGGACGAGCAGGATGAAAAGCAATTCAGCCTTGGCTCCGGCGTCATCGTCAGCACCCAGGGCTATATCCTGACCAACAACCATGTGATTGAAGCGGCCGACGAGATCGAGGTGGCGCTGGCCGATGGCCGCAAGGCGGTGGGCAAAGTGGTCGGTGCCGATGCGGAAACCGATCTGGCGGTGATCAAGATCAATCTGGAAAACTTGCCGTCGATCACTCTGGGCCGGGTCGAACAATCGAAAGTCGGCGATGTGGTGCTGGCCATCGGCAACCCTTTTGGCGTTGGCCAGACCGTCACCATGGGCATCGTTTCGGCGCTGGGACGCAGCCACCTGGGCATCAACACCTTTGAAAACTTCATCCAGACGGATGCCGCCATCAATCCCGGCAATTCCGGCGGCGCCCTGATCGATGCCAACGGCAACCTGCTGGGTATCAATACCGCGATCTATTCGCGCTCGGGCGGCTCTCTGGGCATCGGCTTCGCCATCCCGGTCAGTACAGTGAAGACCGTGATGGATTCCATCATCAGCACCGGCCAGGTGGTGCGCGGCTGGATCGGCGTCGAGCCGCAGGATATTACGCCGGAACTCGCCGAAAGCTTTGGTCTGGGGCAAAAAACCGGCGCCATCATCGCCGGCGTGCTGCGCGACGGCCCGGCCGACCGCGCCGGCATGCGGCCGGGCGATATCCTGATTGCGGTGGATGGCCAGACTGTCAACGACACCACTGAAATGCTGAACCTGATCGCCCAGCTGCGGCCCGGCAAAACAGCCCGCATCACCGTCCTGCGCAAGCACCAGCAGGCCAGCCTGGATGTGGTGATCGGCAAGCGACCGCTGATCCGGCGCGAGCAACGGGAATAATCCAGAGGCAGAGGCGAACCATGCACGTACGCGAGCTGTCGCAGTTTCTGGCCGAACTGGCGGAAAACAACAACCGCGCCTGGTTCGTGATGAACAAGCCGCGCTACGATATCCTGCGCGCCGAATTCCTCGAACTGGTGACGCAACTGATCACCGACATTGCCAAATTCGATCCGGCGGTCGTCGCCTGCAATCCGAAAAAGGCCTTATTCCGGATCAACCACGACCTGCGCTTTGCACGCGACAAGAGCCCCTACAAGACCCACTTTGCCGCGGCGATCACCGCCAGCGGTTTGAAAAGGCCAAGCCAGGGTGGCGGGCCGGCATATTATTTTCATATCGATGCCGACGGCATGCTGCTGGTATCGGGTGGCGAATATCTGCCGCCGCCGGCTCGCTTGCGCGCAATTCGCCAGCAAATAATCGACGATGCCGCCGGCTTCGGCAAGCTGCTGAAGAACCGAAAACTCACGCAAGGCTTTGGCGGCTTGCAGGAAGAAGGCAAGCTGGCGCGCCCGCCCAAGGGCTTCGATGCCGATAGCCCGCACATCGAAGCGATCAAGCTGAAAAGTTTTATCGTGTGGAAGGAAACCAGCATCCGGAAGAATATCCCGGCGGATTTACAGAAAGAATTGCTGTCCGGGTTTCGTGATGCCTATCCGCTGGTGGCCTGGCTGCGGCAAGTGCCACAGGCCTGAGCAAGGGCTTCCCCGGCAGCGTTATCGGGTCGCTACCGCCGCCACCACCAGGCGCTTTCAGCTTTCAGGCCGTTTCTTCCGGCTTTTGCGTCATCCGCACGAACAGCGGCGCCACCAGCAAGCCCAGTTCAAACAGCAGGCACAGGGGAATCGCCAGGAACAACTGACTCATCACGTCGGGGGGCGTGACGATCGCTGCGATCACGAAGGCGCCGACGATCACATAGGGGCGAATGCTCTTGAGCTTTTCGACCGACACCAGGCCCATGCGCACCAGCACGATCACCACCACCGGCACTTCGAAAGTGAGACCGAAGGCCAGGCACATGGTCATGACGAAATCGAGATAGTTTTCAATATCCGGGGCGAAGGAAATTGACTGCGGCGCGAAGGTATAAATGAACTTAAAAACTTGGCCAAACACCAGGAAATAGCAGAACGCCACGCCGAACAGAAACAGCACGGAAGTGGAAATCACCAGCGGCGCCACCAGCCGCTTTTCATGCGCATACAATCCCGGAGCGACGAACGCCCAGGCCTGGTACAGCACCCACGGCAGCGCCACCATGAAGGCGGCCAGCAGGGTGATTTTCATCGGCACCAGGAAAGGCGTGATGACGCCGGTGGCGATCAGTTTCGAACCAGGCGGCAAGGCCGCAATCATGGGTTGTGCAAGGAAATCATAAATCGCCCCCGGCCCGGGCATGAGCATCAGGATGCCGAAGACGATCAGGATGCCGGCAGAGGCTTTCATGATGCGATTGCGCAACTCGAACAGGTGCGAGATGAACGAATCTTTGGCGGCGGCGAAATCTGGATCGTCAGTCATGGATTTGCTGCCGCAAGGCAGCCAGGTGCATCAGTGGAAAAAGGCGGAGGATTTGCCGCCGGCAGATGCTGGCCGATACTTCGCGACGCGCGCGGCAGCCGACACGACGCGCGTCCTGTGACCACTTTGCCGCTTGTACCAGGATGGAATGGCGGAAGAACGGAGTAGCTTTTTCTTGCGAAAATTCCTGGCTTTTTCCGCCAGGCGTTCCGGTGTCGGCGCGCCGAACGGGGAAACCTCCAGCGCGGCGTCGGCCGCCTCGCTCACGGCGGCATGGATGGTGCGCCCGGTTTCCTCGAGGTCTTGCTGGACCTCGCTGGCAGCGTCCCGCATTTCCTGCTGCATCTTGCGCAACTCGTCCAGTTCTATTTCACGGCCGACTTCGGCCTTGACCTGGCTCATGTAGCGCTGCGCGCGACCGAACAGGGTGCCGGCCAGGCGCGCCACCCGCGGCAGTTTCTCCGGGCCGATCACCACCAACGCCACCACGCCGATCAGGGCAATCTTGGTCAGTCCGATATCGATCATGGTTGGCGGCCGGCGTCAGGGGCGATGCTGCATCTCATCCATTAAACCTTGTTCTTTTCCCGTGCTTCAACGTCGATGGTGGCCTTGTCGGCAACTTGCGCCGCCGGCGCAGCGGGCTTGTCTTCCTCGCCCTTGACGCCATCCTTGAAACCCTTGACGGCCTTGCCCAGGTCGCCCCCCATATTTCCCAGTTTTTTCGTGCCGAAAATCAGCATGACGACCACCAGGACGATCAGCCAGTGCCAAATGCTCAATGAACCCATGTTGCTTCTCCTTGCGGAACGCCAGGCGTCCCAGTATCAAAAGTTTGTATCAGCTTAGCGCAAGCCGCGCCATGGACGCGGGCCACCCAGTACATGCAAATGCAGATGGTACACCTCCTGTCCGCCATCCGGGCCGATGTGGAACTGGGTACGAAAACCGCCCTGGCCGGGACCTTCGGCCGCCGGCGTGTAACCGCATCCCGCTTCCCGCGCCAGCTTCGGCGCCAGCAACATCATTTTACCCAACAATGCGGCATGGCTTTCATTGCACTCAGCCAGTGTAGCAACGTGATATTTCGGGATGATTAAAAAATGGACCGGCGCGGCAGGATTAATGTCATGAAACGCAATGACGTCGTCGTCTTCGTAAATCGTTTTCGACGGGATTTGTTTGGCTGCAATCTTGCAGAAAATACAGTTATCCAATGCGTTCTCCTTGCGGCTGTTGATATTCAATCCTGGCGTTCGTCGTGTTCGCGCGCCTGCAGTTTGCGGTTGGCCTTTTCCTCGATGCCGGAAATGCCTTCGCGACGCGCCAGCTCTTCCAGCACATCCTGCGGCGTCAAATTGAACTGCGCCAGCATGATCATCGAATGGAACCACAGGTCGGCGCATTCGTACAGCAGCTTGGACGGCTCGGCGCCGGCGCGCACATCCTTGGCCGCCATCACGGTTTCCGTGGCTTCTTCGCCGATTTTTTTCAGGATCGCATCGTCACCCTTGGAAAACAGGCGCGACACATAAGATTGGTCAGGATCGCCGCCATTGGCCAGCTTGCGCGATTCGATCACGGCCGCCAGGCGGCTCAAAGTTTCACTCATGGTTTTCGCTATTCACTTGTAGATACTGTCCGGATCTTTCAGGACCGGCTCGACCGCGCGCCATTCGCCGCCGCCTTCGAGCTTTTCAAAGAAACAGGAATGGCGGCCGGTATGGCAGGCGATGCTGCCGGCTTGCGTCACCTTCAGCAGCACCACGTCCTGGTCGCAATCGAGGCGGATTTCATGGACTTTCTGGGTGTGGCCGGATTCCTCGCCCTTGTGCCACAGCTTCTTGCGCGAACGGCTCCAGTACACCGCCTCGCCCAGCTCGACCGTCCTGGCCAGGGCATCGCGATTCATCCAGGCAAACATCAGCACGTCATTGCTGCCGACTTCCTGGGCGATCACCGGCACCAGCCCATGTTCGTCCCACTTGACATGGTTCAGCCACTTGTCGTTGGCGCTCATGCCAGCCTCACCGGTATGCCTTGTTCTGCCATGAAGCGCTTGGCTTCGCCGACCGTATGCTGGCCGTAATGGAAAATGCTGGCAGCCAGCACCGCATCGGCGTGCCCCAGCCTGATGCCGTCGGCCAGGTCCTGCAGGCCGCCGACGCCGCCGGAGGCGATCACCGGCACATTGACGGCGTCGGACACCGCGCGCGTCAGGGCCAAGTCGAAGCCGCTCTTGGTGCCGTCGCGGTCCATGCTGGTCAACAGCAGTTCGCCCACGCCCAGCTGTTCCATTTTTTGCGCCCATTCGACCACATCCAGGCCGGTGCCCTTGCGTCCGCCATGGGTGAAGACTTCCCAGCGGCCGTCGCCGCTCTGCTTGGCGTCGATCGCCACGACGATGCATTGCGAGCCATATTTTTGCGCGGACTCGTAGACCAGCTGCGGGTTGGCTACCGCAGCGCTGTTCATGCTGACCTTGTCGGCGCCGGCGTTCAACAGGCGCCGCACGTCCTCGACCGCGCGCACGCCGCCGCCGACCGTCAGCGGAATGAATACCTGGGAAGCAACCGCTTCGATGATGTGCAGGATCAGGTCGCGCTCGTCGGAAGTTGCGGTGATGTCGAGGAAAGTGATTTCGTCTGCGCCCTGGTCGTCGTAGCGACGGGCGATCTCGACAGGATCGCCGGCATCGCGCAGCTCGAGGAAATTGATGCCCTTGACGACACGGCCCGCCGTGACATCCAGGCAGGGAATGATGCGTTTAGCCAGCGCCATGATCTGCTTCGTTTAACCTTGATACTTGTTGTTTCAATGATTCCGCTTTTATTCCGCGTCGCTCAGTTCGTCGGCGCGCTCCTGGGCGCTGCGCAGGTCGAGCGTACCTTCGTAAATCGAGCGGCCGCAGATCACGCCCTCGATGCCTTCGAACTCTACCGCACACAGGGCTTCGACATCCTTGATGCTGTGCACGCCGCCGGAAGCGATGACCGGGATCGTCATGCTTTGCGCCAGCTTGACGGTGGCTTCGATGTTGACGCCACCCATCATGCCGTCGCGGCCGATGTCCGTATAGATGATGGACTCAACGCCATAATCCTCGAACTTCTTTGCCAGGTCGATGACTTCATGGCCGGTCAGCTTGCTCCAGCCGTCGGTGGCCACCTTGCCATCCTTGGCGTCCAGGCCGACGATGATCTGGCCGGGGAAGGCGCTGCAGGCATCGTGCAGGAAGCCGGGGCTTTTCACGGCGGCGGTGCCGATGATGACGTAGGACAGGCCGCCATCGAGGTAGCGTTCGATGGTGTCGAGGTCGCGGATGCCGCCACCCAGCTGAATGGGGATTTCCTCGATATCGTTTTCAGTGGCGAAATCCTGCACCGCGCGGATGATGGATTTCACCGCAGCGGCATTCTTCGGCGTGCCGGCAAAGGCGCCATTCAGGTCCACCAGATGCAGGCGACGCGCGCCCTGCTGTAGCCAATGCCGCGCCATCTGGGCGGGGTCATCGGAAAACACGGTGGCCTGGTCCATGTCGCCTTGTTTCAGGCGAACGCAGTGACCGTCCTTGAGATCGATAGCGGGTATGAGCAGCATGGCTAGCGGGTAGTTTGTGGTTGTTAAGTTAAGGTGGGCAACAATGGAATTTACGGTTTCCAGTCAACGAAATTCTTGTACAGGCGCAAACCTGCGGCTGCGCTTTTTTCCGGATGAAATTGCGTTGCGAAAATATTATCCCGGGCAATCGCACAGGTGAACAGATTGCCATATTCCGTCTGTCCAGCGATATGCGCCGGATCATCCGGCACGGCGTAGTAACTGTGCACGAAATAGAAATAACTGTCGTCGGCGATACCTTGCCATAACGGGTGTGACAGAGACTGCCTGACCCGGTTCCAGCCCATTTGCGGCACCTTGTAGCGCGAACCATCGGGCTGCGACTGGCCCTCCAGGCGGAAACGCACGACCTTGCCTGGCAACAGGCCGAGCCCGGGCGTATCGCCCTCCTCGCTCCAGTCGAACAGCATTTGCTCGCCAACGCATACGCCAAACAGGGGCTTGCTGCGCGCTGCCTCCAGCACGGCTTCCTGCACGCCAGATTCGCGCAGGTTGCGCATGCAATCGGGCATCGCTCCCTGCCCCGGCAAAACCAGCCGGTCGGCACTGCGAATGTCAGCCACATCACCCGAGATCCGCACATCGGCCTCGGGCGCAGCATGACGCAAGGCCTGCGCTACCGAGCGCAAGTTGCCCATGCCGTAATCCACCACTACAATTTTGTTCATGATAAAGCTTCAAGCGCGACGCCGATCCAAATCGGCATCATCCGTTTTTTACAAGCTGCCCTTGGTCGAGGGAATCGTGCCGGCGGCGCGGGCATCGAGCTCCGCCGCCATGCGCAGGGCGCGGCCGAATGCCTTGAACACCGTTTCGCACTGGTGGTGGGCATTGTCGCCGCGCAGGTTATCGATATGCAGCGTCACCAGGGCATGGTTGACGAAGCCCTGGAAAAATTCGCGGGTCAGGTCGACATCGAAAGCGCCGATCATCGAACGCGTGAACGGCAGGTGGTATTCGAGGCCGGGACGGCCGGAAAAATCTACCACCACCCGCGACAGCGCCTCGTCCAGCGGCACGTAGGCGTGGCCGTAGCGGCGGATGCCTTTCTTGTCGCCGATCGCTTTCGCCACCGCCTGACCAAGCGTGATGCCGACATCCTCGACGGTGTGATGGGCGTCGATGTGCAAATCGCCCCTGGCTTCGATGTCGAGGTCGATCAGGCCGTGACGGGCGATCTGGTCGAGCATGTGGTCGAGGAAGGGCACGCCGGTATTCAGCTTTTGCTGTCCGCTGCCGTCGAGGTTGATGGCGACGCGGATTTGCGTCTCGTTGGTGTCGCGCGTCACTTCCGCGCTGCGTTGCTTGGACATGGCTTTCCGTAACAGACAATAATTATGCGAGCATTTTACCCATATTTTCGGCTGGAATTCTGCGCGCGGCCGGATAGTTGGCAATCCCCTGCGTTTGCCCCACCCGGCCTTGCATGGACAACAACAAAAAAATCCTGTCCCGCCGTCATGCGGCCCAGCCTCACTGTACCTGCTCCGTCGCTGCCGGCTCTGCCGGCAAGTCGTCCAGCCTGCGCTGGATCAAGTCGCAGTAATCGGGATTCAATTCGAAGCCGACGAAGTTGCGCCCGCAGCGCTTCGCCGCCACCGCCGTGGTGCCGCTGCCCATGAAGGGATCCAGCACCACGCCGCCCGGCGGACAGGATGCCTTGATCATGCGCTCGATGATCTCCAGCGGCTTCTGGGTAGGATGATCGGCGCGCTCGCGGTGCTCGCGGTGCAGGCGCGACACGCTCCAGACATCCTTGGGGTTGTAACCCATCTCCAGCCACTTGGCGCCGACGAAAATCGAGCGCGTACGGGCTTTCTTGGTTTGCTCGTCGTAGGGGATGCGCACGGCGTCGACGTCGAAATAATAATCCCGCGACCTGGCGAAAAAGCCGATGGTGTCGTGCACCGATGAAAAGCGCCGGGTGCTGCCGCCCATCGACGGTACGCGCCGGTCCCAGATGATTTCATTGACCATGGTCAGGCGCTGCTTGAGCATCACGAACACTTCCGGCGAATAACGCCAGGTCAGGAAGATATACAGGCTGCCGGTGGCTTTCAACTTGGGCAGGGCGATATCGATCCATGCCTGCATCCAGGCCAGATACGCTTCGGTATCAAGCTTGTCGGAATCGTTGCCGTAATCCTTGCCCAAACCATATGGCGGGTCGGCAAGGATCAGGTCCACGGAAGCATCGTCGATGCGCGCCATGCCGGCCAGCGCATCCTCGCAGTAAATCTGGTTCAGCCAGGCGCTCACGCGGACATCCTGGCGCACCTGTTGCTCTGCGGGCAGTTCATTTCAGGCGGTACTCGGCCGAGCGCGCATGCGCCTGCAGGCCTTCGCCGTACGCCAGCTCGGCCGCCACCTTGCCCAGCGTTTGCGCGCCGGCTTCGCTGACGTGGATCATGCTGGAACGCTTCTGGAAGTCGTACACGCCCAGCGGCGAGGAAAACCGCGCGGTGCGCGATGTCGGCAGCACGTGGTTCGGGCCGGCGCAATAGTCGCCCAGCGCTTCGGAAGAATAACGGCCGAGAAACATCGCGCCGGCATGGCGGATCAGGTCGGCCCAGCGCTGCGGTTCGGCAGCCGAGATTTCCAGGTGTTCGGCGGCGATGAAATTGGCGATCTCGCAGGCTTCTGCCATGTCGCGCACCTTGACCAGGGCGCCGCGGTTGGTCAGCGAAGTACGGATGACTTCCTGGCGCGGCATGTCGCCGATCAGCTTGTCGATGCTGGCCTGCACTCGATCAATATAGGCGGCGTCAGGGCACAGCAGGATGGATTGCGCCAGTTCGTCATGCTCGGCCTGCGAAAACAGGTCCATGGCGATCCAGTCGGGGTCGGTGCTGCCGTCGCACAACACCAGAATCTCCGACGGCCCGGCGATCATGTCGATGCCGACCACGCCGAACACACGCCGCTTGGCTGCCGCCACATAGGCGTTGCCGGGGCCGACGATCTTGTCCACGGCGGGGATGGTGTCGGTGCCGTAGGCCAGCGCGCCGACAGCTTGTGCGCCGCCGATGGTGAAGACCCGGTCGACGCCGGCGATTGCGGCGGCGGCCAGCACCAGCGGGTTCTTGATGCCATCCGGGGTCGGCACCACCATGATGACATCGGCGACGCCGGCCACCTTGGCGGGAATGGCATTCATCAACACAGAAGAGGGATAGGCGGCCTTGCCGCCCGGGACGTAGATGCCGACGCGGTCCAGCGGCGTGACTTTCTGCCCCAGCACGGTGCCGTCGGCTTCGGTATAGCTGAAACCGGCCGAGCCGCATTCGATCTTTTGCCGCTCGTGATAGGCGCGCACGCGGTCGGCGGCGGTTTGCAGGGCGCCGCGGCGCGATGCCGGCAAAGCTTCCAGCGCCGCCAGCAATTGCGCACGCGGGATTTCAAGGGCAGCAACGCTGCCCGCCTGCAAGCGGTCGAATTTGTTGGTGTACTCGAGAACGGCGGCATCGCCGCGCGTCTTGACTGCGGCGAGAATCGTCGCAGCGGCGCGGTCGATCGCCTCATCCTCGGCAGCTTCGAAGGCGAGCACATGGGCCAGCTGCTGCCTGAAATCGGCCTGGGCGGAATCGAGGGTGCGGATCTGGATAGTCATGGCGTTTTCCGGCGCAGCTTGGCCTGCGCGATCAATTGTTTCCTTGCGAGGCGCGCTCGATGGCGGCCAGGATCGGCTGCAGCCGCTCGCGCTTGAGTTTCAATGCCGCCTGGTTGACCACCAGGCGCGACGAGATCGGCATGATGTGCTCGACCTCGACCAGGTTGTTGGCGCGCAGCGTGCCGCCGCTGCTGACCAGGTCGACGATGGCATCCGACAAGCCGACCAGCGGTGCCAGTTCCATCGAGCCGTACAGCTTGATCAGGTCGACATGCACGCCCTTGGCGGCGAAATGCTCGCGCGCGCATTGCACGTACTTGGTCGCCACGCGCAGACGGGCGCCGTGGCGCACCGCGCTGGCGTAGTCGAAACCGGCCTGCACCGCCACCGACATGCGGCATTTGGCGATATTCAGGTCGATCGGCTGGTACAGGCCTTCGCCGCCATGCTCCAGCAACACGTCCTTGCCGGCCACGCCGAAATCGGCGGCGCCGTACTGCACATAAGTCGGCACGTCGGAGGCGCGCACGATGATCACGCGCACCTGCGGGTCGTTGGTCGGCAGGATCAGCTTGCGCGAGCTTTCCGGATCTTCCGTCACCGTGATGCCGGCCGCCTGCAACAATGGCAGGGTTTCCTCGAAAATGCGGCCCTTGGACAAGGCCAGCGTCAGTTGCTGTTCCATCATTTCACCCTCACGATATCGGCGCCCACGGCCGACAGCTTGACTTCCATGCGGTCGTAGCCGCGATCCAGGTGATAGATGCGGTCCACCAGTGTCTGCCCCTGCGCCGCCAGCGCCGCAATCACCAGCGAGGCCGAAGCGCGCAGATCGGTCGCCATCACCGGCGCGCCGACCAGCTTTTCGACGCCCTTGACCAGCGCGGTGTGGCCGTCGATCTCGATGGCGGCACCGAGGCGGTTGAGCTCCTGCACATGCATGAAACGGTTTTCGAAAATCGTCTCGCTGATGCGTCCGACGCCTTCGGCGATGCTATCGAGCGCCATGAACTGCGCCTGCATGTCGGTCGGGAAGCCAGGATATTCGGTGGTGCGAAAACTCACCGCCTTCGGCCGCGCCGCCATTTGCGCGCGGATCCAGTCCGGGCCGAAGGTGAGGATCACGCCAGCTTCGCGCAGCCGCTCCAGCACCACGTCGAGGATATCGGCACGGGTGTTGGTCAGGGTAATGTCGCCGCCGGCCGCCGCCACCGCGCACAGGAAGGTGCCGGTCTCGATGCGGTCGGCGATCACCGCATGGCTGGCGCCATGCAGCCTGTCCACGCCCTGGATTACCAGGCGGTCGGTGCCGACGCCGTCGATCTTCGCGCCCATGGCCACCAGCAGGTTGGCCAGGTCGGTCACTTCCGGCTCGCGCGCGGCGTTTTCCAGCACCGTCTCGCCTTCGGCCAGGGTCGCTGCCATCAGCAGGTTTTCGGTGCCGGTGACGGTGATCATGTCAGTGGTGATGCGCGCGCCCTTGAGCTTCTTGGCGCGGGCGTGGATGTAGCCCGCCTCGATGGTGATTTCCGCGCCCATCGCCTGCAGGCCCTTGATGTGCTGGTCCACCGGGCGCGAGCCGATCGCGCAGCCGCCCGGCAGCGATACTTTTGCTTCGCCGAAGCGCGCCAGCAAGGGGCCCAGCACCAGGATCGAGGCGCGCATGGTTTTCACCATTTCATAAGGCGCTTCCAGCTTGTCGATGGCGCCGCCATTCAGGGCAATCCGGTCGCCATCCTGCTCGATGCCCAGGCCCATCTGGCGCAGCAACTTGAGCATGGTGGCCACATCCTGCAAGTGCGGCACGTTCGACAACTGCACCGTGTCGGCGCTCAGCAGGCCGGCGCACAGGATCGGCAGCGCGGCATTCTTGGCGCCGGAAATGGCGATCTCGCCAGCCAGGCGCTTGCCGCCTGTAATCAGTAACTTATCCATTGTTCTTGTACTCTTGCGGCGTCAGGGTTTTCATCGACAAGGCGTGGATTTCCGCCTTCATGCGGTCGCCGAGGGCGGCATACACCAGCTGATGGCGCTGGATCGGGCGCTTGCCGGCGAAGGCTTCGGCAACGATGACGGCTGTGAAATGCTGGCCGTCGCCTTCGACCTCCACGTGGGTGCAATCGAGGCCGGCAGCGATGTAGCTCTTTACCAGTTCCGGGGTGGGCAGCATGATTTCAGTTCCTCAAGTAGCCGTGTTGGATGACACAATTAATAACGCGCTCAGTGACGCAGATCAGTGACGCAGCTTGTAGCCGGTTTTCAGCAAGCCGATGGCGATGCCTGCCACCACCAGGAAAAACACGCCGACAATGGCGAAACTCAGCAATGGATCGACATCCGACTGGCCGAAAAAGCCGTAGCGGAAACCGTCGATCATGTAAAAGAACGGGTTGAAGTGCGAGACCGTTTGCCAGAATGGCGGCAGCGAATGGATCGAATAGAACACGCCCGCCAGGAAGGTCGCCGGCATGATCAGGAAATTCTGAAAGGCCGCCAGTTGGTCGAATTTTTCCGCCCAGATGCCGGCGATCAGTCCCATGGTGCCGAGGATGGCGGCGCCGAGCAAGCCGAATATGACGATCCACCAGGGCGCAGCGAAGGACAGTTCGGTAAACCAGGCGGTGATGGCGAACACGCCGACGCCAACCGCCAGCCCGCGCACCGCAGCGGCCAGTACGTAGGCGCCGAACAGTTCCCAGTGCGACAGCGGCGGCAACAGGACGAACACCAGGTTGCCGGTGATCTTGGACTGGATCAGCGAGGACGAGGAATTGGCAAAGGCGTTTTGCAGCACGCTCATCATCACCAGGCCCGGCACCAGGAATGCGGTATAGCTGATGCGGTCATAAACCTGCACATACGCTTCGAGCACATGGCCGAAGATCAGCAGGTAGAGCATGGCCGTCAGGATCGGCGCGGTAATGGTTTGCGTCGCCACTTTCCAGAAACGCAGGATTTCCTTGTAAAACAGGGTCTGGAAACCGATCATTTCTCGCCCTCCATGATCTGGATGAAAACATCTTCCAGATCCGCCTGCTGCAACTGCATGTCTTCAATGCGCGCGCCGGCTTCGCGCAGGCGTGCCAGGATCGGCTCGACCTCGGCGTAGTCCGTCACGCGCAGGGTATATTTGCGGCCGCCGAGCAACTCTTCCGGGTGGGTCACCAGGGACTTCAGACTGTCGGGCAAGTGCCCTTGCGACAAGCTGAGCACCAGTTGCGAGCCGGAGATGCGCTTGATCAGGGCGGCGGTGGTATCCAGCGCAACCACCTGGCCAGCCTTGAGCATGGCGACGCGGTTGCACAGGGCTTGCGCCTCTTCCAGGTAATGGGTGGTCAGCACCACGGTATGGCCTTCGCGATTCAGGCGGCCGATGAATTGCCACAAAGTCTGGCGCAATTCGACATCGACACCGGCGGTCGGCTCATCCAGCACGATCACCGGCGGCTTGTGCACCAGCGCCTGCGCTACCAGCACGCGCCGCTTCATGCCGCCGGACAGCGCGCGCATGTTGGCCTCAGCCTTGCCGGTCAAGTCGAGATGGTGCATCACTTCGTCGATCCAGGCGTCGTTATTCTTCAGGCCGAAGTAGCCGGATTGCATGCGCAGGGTTTCGCGCACCGTGAAGAAGGGGTCGAACACCAGTTCCTGCGGCACCACGCCGAGCATGCGGCGCGCCTGGCGGTAATCGCGCACGACATCGTGGCCATGGATACTGACGCTGCCGCTGTCGGCGCGGTTCAGGCCGGCGATGATGGAAATCAGCGTGGTCTTGCCGGCGCCGTTCGGCCCGAGCAAGCCGAAGAATTCGCCTTGTGCGATCGACAGCGAGACGCCCGCCAGCGCTTGCACTGACTGGTAGCCTTTTTTAACATTGGTGATCTGGATTGCCGCCATGATGGCTGATGCGCTTCCTGCATAGGGCGCCGTCGGCTTGCCGGCGACGGCGTACCTTGGCGAAACCCTTGATTATAGGGGATTTCCGGCCTTCAGGCCGCAGAATGCTGACAACAAGAAAGTCTGGTCAGAGCTTCAATGGTGTGGCAACAATTCCGCCACGCCATATAGCGCAGCCAGGCTGCGCAAATTCGGTGACAGATTGGTAAAAACAAGAGCGCTGCCTTGACGCAAGGCTGCGCGTTGCCAACCCACCAATGCCGCCACCGCGCTGGAATCGGCCTGAACCAGGTCCGTCAGGTCGATGCTGGTTTGCCCCGCACAGATAGCCGCCAGCCCGGCCTGATAAATAGCCTTGGCGGTGTCGACATTCAATGGCGAGGTGGGACGAAACATGCTGGCTCGGCGTCTCAGGAAATCTGGAAATCAGGAATTCTTGGCTGGCTTGGCCGCCGCATCAGCCAGACGCTTGTTCTTCTCGTCCAATACCTTGATCAGGCCATCGATGCCATTTTTGCCGATCTCGGTAGCGAAGCTGCTTTTGTACGATTCCACCAGCCAGGCGCCCAGGACGTTGACATCATAGATTTTCCAGCCGGCCGCCTGTTTTTCGAGGCGGTAGTTGAGCTGGATCGGTTCGCCGCGCGGCCGCAGAACTTGCGAGCGCACTTCCACTTCCGTATCCGACGGCTCGGCACGCACAGGCTTGAATTCAAGCCTCATGTCGTTGACCTGGGCAATCGCACCCGAGTAGGTGTAGATCAGCAGGTCGCGAAATTCTTCAGACAGGCGCTGTTGTTGCTCGGGCGTAGCCTGGCGCCAGTAACGTCCGGCAGCAAGGGCAGTCATGCGCTGGAAATCGACGTGCGGCAAAATCTTGGCTTCAACCAGGGCCAGCACTTTCTTGTGATTCCCGCCCTGAAGATCCTTATCACTATTGGCGGCATCCAGCACTTCAGCACTGATCCGCTTGACCAGCGCATCCGGCGCTTCCTGCGCGGCGGCAATGCCGCTCAAGGCAAACGCAGCGCTGGCAAGCATCATCGTCAGTATTTTTTTCAACATAGTCATCTACCTTCTGCAGAGCCCCGAGGGCCGATTGCCATATTATGCCTTAGCGGCCCCGAACGCGCTGTCCCTGGCACACGCCACACACGCCACGCACGCCGGCACCCTTACTCCTGGCTGTCCCGGTCTTCCTTGCCATTGTTGCCGTTAGCAGGCGGATCGCCATCGTAGACCTGGCTCAGGCGCCTTTGCATATAAGCATCACGGACAAACTGGTAGCGGTCAAGGGCCGCATCCTCCAGCAGATTGGAGGCATCCAGCAAGGACGCGCGGCGGTCGACCAGCCGCAGCACGGTGCCGGTGTTACGCCAACGCAACGGCTCCTTGTAAGTCCAGGGATCGCCATAAATATCCAGCGGCAAGGCCGCGGTGTCGCGTACGGTCGAAGCGCCGAAGAAAGGCAGCACTACATACGGGCCGGAAGGCACGCCCCAGCTCCCCAGGGTTTGACCGAAATCCTCTGAATGCTTGGGCACGCCGGCGTCCGAGGCGATATCGAACAAGCCCAGCACGCCCAAAGTCGAGTTGGCCGTGACACGGACCACGTCCTGGGCGCCGGCTTCGATTTTGCCTTGCAGGAAATTATTCACGCCAGTCCAAACATCCCCCAGATTACCGAAGAAATTGCCGATGCCGGTTTGCACAAATGACGGCAAGGCAGCCTGGTAGGCCTTCGCGGCAGGCGTGAGGGCCGCCTTGTCGAGCGTATCGTTAAACGTGAACATGGCGCGGTTGAAGCCTTCCAGCGGATCATGCGGACTGCTGGCACAACCGGTCAGGGCAATGGCAACAGCCACGGCGCTGACTCTATGGGAATATCTGTTCATCATTTTTTCTCCTCACCTTCAGCGGCTTTGCTGAAGAGAAATTGACTGATGAGGTTTTCCAGCACGATGGCAGACTGGGTCATCTTGATGCGGTCGCCGGCGGCCAGATTAACGGTATCGCCGCCCGGTTCCAGGCCAATATATTGCTCTCCCAACAACCCCGAAGTCAGGATCTTGGCGGAGCTATCCTTGGGAAACTGATAACGGTTTTCCAGCTCCAAGGTGACCATTGCCTGAAAACTCTTGTCATCGAATTTGATCTCGGCCACGCGCCCGATCACCACGCCGGCGCTCTTGACGGGCGCGCGCGGCTTCAAACCACCAATATTGTCGAATTTAGTGACGACAGAATACGTTTTCTCAAACGAGAACGTGCTCATGTTGCCCGCTTTTAAAGCCAGGAACAACAAGGCCACGGCACCCGTCAAGACAAACAAGCCGACCCACAGGTCAAAAGATTTTCTTTGCATAATAATTAGACTACTTTAGATAAGCAATTTCACTTTTTTTATTGAATTTCATTTCGCATCAACCGGGCACGGCTCAATTGAACATCAGCGCAGTCATCAGGAAATCCAGCCACAATACCGTCAGGGAAGCGGTCACGACGGTGCGGGTGGTTGCCCGCGCCACGCCTTCCGGGGTCGGCTGTGCTTCATAACCCTGGTACAAGGCAATGAAGGTCACCGCAAAGCCGAATACCAGGCTTTTCAGGACACCGTTGAAGATATCCTTCCAGACATCGACGCCTCCCTGCATTTGCGACCAGAAGGCGCCCTCATCGACACCGATCAATTGCACGCCAACGATATAACCGCCGAGGATGCCGACTGCGCTGAAAATTGCTGCCAGCAGCGGCATGGCGATCACGCCGGCGACAAAGCGCGGGGCGATCACCCGTCGCAACGGATCAACCGCCATCATCTCCATTGCTGCAAGTTGTTCGCCAGCCTTCATCAAACCGATTTCCGCCGTCAGAGACGTCCCGGCACGGCCGGCAAACAACAATGCCGTCACCACTGGCCCCAGTTCACGCACCAGCGAGAGCGCAACCAGCAAGCCGAGTGCCTGTTCGGAACCGTAACGGTTGAGGGTGTAATACCCTTGCAAGCCAAGCACGAAGCCAACGAACAAACCGGACACGGCAATGATCACCATCGAGTGATTGCCGATGAAAAATAACTGGCTCACCACCAGGCGCGGCCGCCGCCACAATGCCAGCGAGGCCCCCAGGGTGGCGAAAAACAGGCGTGTCGCGTAGCCGAGGTTACCGACATAGACGCGCAGGATGCGGCCCAGGACACTAATGAGGTCGAGGATCATCGGCCACGCTCCAGTCCGAGCGAGTCGGCGAGCGATTTGCCGGGGTAATGGAAAGGCACCGGCCCATCCGCTTCAGCATGCACGAATTGCTTGACGTAAGGATCAGACGAGGCGCGCATCTCGTTCGGCGTGCCCTGCGCCACGATCGTGCCATTCGACAGGAAATACACGTAATCGGCAATCGAAAACGATTCGTGCACATCGTGCGACACCAGGATCGAGGTAGAGCCGAGGGCATCGTTCAGGGTGCGGATCAGGTTGGCAGTGACGCCCATCGAGATCGGGTCGAGACCGGCAAATGGCTCGTCATACATGATCAACTGCGGATCGAGTGCAATCGCCCGCGCCAGTGCGACGCGGCGCGCCATGCCGCCGGAAATCTCCGCCGGCTTCAGGTTTGCGGCGTTGCGCAAGCCAACCGCCTGCAGCTTCAGCAAGACCAGGTCGTGGATCAACTCTTCCGGCAAATCGGTATTCTCGCGCAAGGGAAAGGCGACGTTTTCCAGCACCGTCAAGTCGGTGAACAAGGCGCCGTGCTGGAACAGCATGCCCATCTTGCGACGCAAGGCGTACAAGCTGGCGGAGTCGAGCGCATGCACCGACTGGCCATCGACCGTCACCGAGCCTGTTTTTGGCTGCAACTGGCCGCCGATCAGGCGCAGGATGGTGGTTTTGCCGGAGCCGGAACCTCCCATGACTGCCACCACCTTGCCGCGCGGGAAAGCCATGTTGAGGCCGGAGAGGATGCTCCGCTCTCCATAGCCGAAATGCACGTCGCGAATTTCTACGAAGTCAGGCACGAATTTTTAAATGACGAATTGGTTAATTAGTGAGATTGTAGAGCAGAAACCCTTGCCTCTGCTGCTCACTGGGACCGGATACAACACGGTTTAACTGGATTTCCTTGCGATTTTTATCATGTTTTCGTGAAAAACATGGCTATTCTTGTTGCTCTGACAAAAACGCCCACTACTGGAGTGGGCGTACAGCGCAAATCGCTTCAGCCTGCGGGCTGAAGCGCGGCGATCCATTACCGTGGCAACACCGAACTGCCCATCAGATACTCGTCGACTGCACGGGCACACTGGCGACCCTCGCGGATCGCCCATACCACCAGTGACTGGCCGCGACGCATGTCGCCGGCGGCAAAGACTTTCGGTACCGAGGTCTGGTAGCAAGCTTCGCCGTCAGTGGTGGCCCTGGCATTGCCGCGCGCATCCTTGTCGACGCCAAAGGCATCCAGCACTTGCGCAACAGGCGAGACGAAGCCCATGGCCAGCAGCACCAGGTCGGCCTTGATTTCGAATTCGGAACCTGGCACTTCAACCATCTTGCCATCTTTCCACTCGACACGGGCAGCGATCAGCTTTTCGACCTTGCCGTTCTTGCCTTCCAGGCGCTTGGTGGTCACGGCCCAGTCGCGCTCGCAGCCTTCTTCATGCGAAGACGAGGTACGCAGCTTGTACGGCCAGTACGGCCACACCAGCGGCTTGTTTTCCTCTTCCGGCGGGGTCGGCATCAGTTCGAACTGGGTCACGCCGACGGCGCCATGGCGGTTGGAAGTACCGACGCAATCGGAACCGGTGTCGCCGCCGCCGATCACCACCACGTGCTTGCCGGTGGCCAGGATCTGGTCTTTCAGCTTGTCGCCGGCGTTGACCTTGTTTTGCAGCGGCAGGAATTCCATGGCGAAATGCACGCCCTTCAATTCACGGCCGGGCACCGGCAGGTCGCGCGGGTTTTCGGCACCACCTGCAATCACGACAGCGTCGAATTCCTTGTCCAGCTGTTCCGGCGAAATGGTTTCCTTGGCCCAGTTGAGGACATTGGCGGGAAAATCCTTGCCGACCAATACACCGGTACGAAAAGTCACGCCCTCGGCTTTCATTTGCTCGACGCGGCGGTCGATGTGCGACTTTTCCATCTTGAAGTCGGGAATGCCATAACGCAGCAAGCCGCCGACGCGGTCATTCTTTTCGAAGACGGTGACGTCGTGACCGGCGCGCGCCAGTTGCTGGGCAGCGGCAAGACCCGCCGGGCCGGCACCGACCACGGCGACTTTCTTGCCGGTCTTGCTTGTTGCCGGCTGCGGCGTGACCCAGCCATTTTCCCAGCCCTTGTCGATGATGAAATGCTCGATCGACTTGATGCCGACGGCGTCGCTGTTAATGCCGAGCGTGCACGCAGCTTCGCAGGGCGCCGGGCAAATGCGGCCGGTAAATTCCGGGAAGTTGTTGGTCGAATGCAGCGTATCGAGCGCCTGGCGGTAATTGCCATGATAGACCAGGTCATTCCAGTCGGGGATGATGTTGTTGACCGGACATCCATTGTTACAGAACGGAATGCCGCAATCCATGCAGCGCGCGCCTTGCACCTTGGCGGCGGCATCGCTCAAATGGACGGTAAATTCCTTGTAATGTTTCATGCGCGACTTAGGCGCTTCGCTTGCTTCCTGCAAGCGTTGGAATTCCAGAAAACCGGTTACTTTTCCCATGTTCTTCCTTCTTTATGCGTTTGGCGGGCACGCGGTGCCCTTGCCATGATTCGGGGATGTTGGCGAGGGCAGCCAGCCGCCCTCGCCTGCAGGTTCAAGCCTTAGGCGACGGCCTTTTCCTTGGCCTGGGCGGCAGCATGCATTTCGCCCAGGGCCCGCTTGTACTCGGTCGGGAACACCTTGACGAATTTGCTGCGGGCATTGGCCCAGTCATCGAGCAGGTTGCGCGCACGCGTGCTGCCGGTATGCTTGAAGTGCCGCTCGATCAAGCCTTTCAGGATCGCTTCATCGCTCAGCTTTTCGCCATTGCGCAGCGTGCTGTGCCAGTAGGCGCGGTCGATCGTGGTTTCCTGCTCTGCCGTCGACAATACCGGCTCCAGCGTGACCATCGCCATGTTGCACTTGCCGGCAAAGTCGCCTTCCGGGTTGTACACATAGGCGATGCCGCCCGACATGCCTGCCGCGAAGTTGCGGCCGGTGGCGCCCAGCACGACCACGGTACCGCCGGTCATGTATTCGCAGCCATGGTCGCCGGTGCCCTCCACCACGGTGGTGGCACCGGAATTGCGCACGGCGAAACGCTCGCCGGCCACGCCGTTGAAGAAGGCTTCACCGGCGATGGCGCCATACAGCAAGGTGTTGCCGCTGATGATGTTGTTAACCGCGCGGCCGCGGAATTCGGTGTTCGGACGCACGATGATGCGGCCGCCCGACAAGCCCTTGCCGACGTAGTCATTACCTTCGCCCACCAAGTCCAGCGTGATGCCATGCGCAAGGAAAGCGCCAGCCGATTGGCCTGCGGTGCCTTGCAACTGGATGTGAATGGTGTCGTCAGGCAGGCCTTCGTGACCATAACGCTTGGCCACTTCGCCCGACAGCATGGCGCCGACGGTGCGATTGACGTTTTTCACCGGCGAGATGAAGGAGACTTTCTCGCCTTTTTCCAGTGCGGCTTTCGCCTGGGCGATCAGCTTGTGATCGAGCGCTTTTTCGAGGCCGTGCTCCTGGACATCGACGTGGAAGCGCGGCTCGTCGGCAGCGACTTCGGGCAGGTGGAAAATCTTCGAGAAATCCAGGCCCTTGGCTTTCCAGTGCGAGATCGCACGGGCTTTGTCGAGCAGGTCGGCGCGGCCGATCAGGTCGTCGAACTTGCGGATGCCCAGCTGCGCCATGATCTGGCGCACTTCTTCAGCGATGAAGAAGAAGTAGTTCACCACATGCTCGGGCTTGCCGGAGAAGCGCGCGCGCAGCACCGGGTCTTGCGTGGCGACACCGACCGGGCAAGTGTTCAGGTGGCACTTGCGCATCATGATGCAGCCCTCGACCACCAGCGGTGCGGTGGCGAAGCCGAATTCGTCGGCGCCCAGCAGCGCGCCGATGACGACGTCGCGGCCGGTCTTGATCTGGCCATCAGTCTGCACGCGGATGCGGCCGCGCAGGCCGTTCAGCACCAGGGTCTGCTGGGTTTCGGCAAGGCCGAGTTCCCAGGGCGAACCGGCATGCTTGACCGACGACAGCGGAGATGCGCCCGTGCCGCCATCATGGCCGGCGACCACGACGTGATCGGCCTTGGCTTTTGCCACACCGGCAGCGACCGTGCCGACGCCGACTTCGGAGACCAGCTTGACCGAAATCGAGGCTTGCGGATTGACGTTTTTCAGGTCATGGATCAGCTGCGCCAGATCCTCGATCGAGTAAATGTCGTGGTGCGGCGGCGGCGAAATCAGGCCGACGCCCGGCACCGAGAAACGCAGCTTGGCGATGTATTCGGTGACCTTGTGGCCCGGCAGCTGACCACCTTCACCGGGCTTGGCGCCCTGTGCCATCTTGATCTGGATCTGGTCTGCCGAAATCAGGTACTCGGCGGTGACGCCGAAGCGGCCGGAAGCGACTTGCTTGATCTTCGAGCGCAGCGAATCGCCTGCCAGCAGCGGCGTATCGACTTCGATCTGGTCATGGCCGATGACGTCCGCCAGCGTGGTGCCCTGCTTGATCGGAATGCCTTTCAATTCCTGGCGGTAGCGTGCATCATCCTCGCCGCCTTCGCCGGTATTCGACTTGCCGCCGATACGGTTCATGGCGATGGCCAGGGTGGCGTGCGCTTCAGTCGAGATCGAGCCGAGCGACATGGCGCCGGTGGCGAAGCGCTTGACGATTTCCTTGGCCGACTCCACTTCATCGAGCGGGACCGCCTTGGCCGGATCGATCTTGAACTCGAACAAGCCGCGCAAGGTCATGTGGCGCTTGCTCTGATCGTTGATGATCTGCGCGTATTCCTTGTAGGTGTTGAAGTTGTTGGAACGCGTCGAATGCTGCAGCTTGGCGATCGCGTCCGGCGTCCACATGTGGTCTTCGCCGCGTACGCGGTAGGCGTATTCGCCGCCGGCGTCCAGCGCATTGGCCAGCACGGGATCGGTGCTGAATGCCAGCTTGTGCAGGCGCAGCGCTTCTTCGGCCAGTTCGAACACGCCAATGCCTTCGACGTTGGACGCAGTGCCCTTGAAATACTTGTCGATCAGCGCGCTATTCAGGCCGATCGCCTCGAAAATCTGCGAGCCACAGTACGACATGTAGGTCGAGATGCCCATCTTGGACATGACCTTCATCAAACCCTTGCCGATGGCTTTCTGGAAGTTGTAGATGGCTTTTTCCGGCGACAGGTCGCCCGGCAGGCCCTTGGCCATGTCGGACAGCGTATCGAGGGCGAGGTACGGGTGTACCGCTTCGGCGCCGAAGCCTGCCAGCAGGGCGAAGTGGTGGGTTTCACGCGCTGAACCGGTTTCCACCACCAGGCCGGTGGAGGTGCGCAAGCCCTTGGCGACCAGGTGCTGATGGATCGCGGAAGTGGCCAGCAGGGCGGGAATGGCGACCTGGTCAGGACCAACCTTGCGGTCGGAAATGATCAGGATGTTGTGGCCGGACTTGACGGCGTCGACGGCCTTGGCGCACAGCGATGCCAGGCGCGCCTCGATGCCTTCCTTATCCCAGGCCAGCGGGTAGCAGATGTTCAGTTCATGCGACTTGAACTTGCCGCCGGTATGCGCACTGATATTGCGCAGCTTGGCGATATCGGCATAGTCGAGCACCGGCTGCGAAACTTCCAGGCGCATCGGCGGGTTGATGTTGTTGGTGTCGAGCAGGTTCGGTTTCGGACCGATGAAAGACACCACTGACATCACCATCGCTTCGCGGATCGGGTCGATCGGCGGATTGGTCACTTGTGCGAACAATTGCTTGAAGTAGTTATACAGCGTCTTGTTCTTGTTGGACATGACGGCCAGCGGCGAGTCATTGCCCATGGAGCCGATGGCCTCTTCGCCGGTGGCGGCCATCGGCGACATCAGGAACTTCAGGTCTTCCTGGGTGTAGCCAAAGGCTTGCTGCAGGTCCAGCAGCGGCACTGCCGATTTCGGCTCGACCGGCTCGGCGTCCAGTTCGCCCAGCTTGATGCGCACCGAATCGATCCACTGCTTGTATGGTTTGGCGTTGGCGTAGGTATCCTTCAGTTCCTTGTCGTCGATGATGCGGCCGGCGTCGAGGTCGATCAGGAACATCTTGCCCGGTTGCAGGCGCCATTTCTGGATGATCTTCGATTCCGGAATCGGCAGCACGCCCGATTCGGAAGCCATCACGACGAGGTCGTCATCGGTGACGATATAGCGCGCCGGACGCAAGCCGTTGCGGTCCAGGGTGCCGCCGATGTGACGGCCGTCGGTGAAGGCCATGGCGGCGGGACCGTCCCACGGCTCCATCATGGCGGCATGGTATTCATAGAAGGCGCGACGGTTGTCGTCCATCAGCGTGTGGTTTTCCCAGGCTTCCGGGATCATCATCATCATCGCCTGGGCGATCGGGTAGCCGGCCATCACCAGCAGTTCGAGCGCATTGTCGAAGCTGGCGGTGTCGGACTGGCCTTCATAAATCAGCGGGAACAGCTTTTGCAAGTCGTCGCCCAGCACGGCCGACTTCATCACGCCTTCGCGCGCGCGCATCCAGTTGAAGTTGCCCTTGACGGTATTGATCTCGCCATTGTGCGCCAGCAGGCGGTACGGGTGGGCCAGCGGCCACTCGGGGAAGGTATTGGTGGAGAAGCGCTGGTGCACCAGTGCCAGCGCAGAGACGCAGCGCGGATCCTGCAAATCCTTGTAATACACGCCGACCTGGTCGGCCAGCAGCAAGCCCTTGTAGACGACGGTACGGGCCGACATCGACGGCACGAAAAATTCCTTGCCGTGCAAGAGATTCAGCGCCTGGATTGCGTGGCCTGAGGATTTGCGGATGACATACAGTTTGCGCTCGAGCGCATCGGTGACCATGATGTCGGCGCCGCGGCCGATGAAAATCTGGCGAATGATCGGTTCCTTGGCGCGCACGGTGGGCGACATCGGCATGTCGAAATCCACCGGCACATCGCGCCAGCCGAGCACGACCTGGCCTTCAGCCAATACGGCACGCTCGATTTCCTGCTCACACGCCATGCGCGAAGCATTTTCTTTAGGCAAGAACACCATGCCCACGCCATATTCCCCCGGCGGCGGCAGCTTCACGCCCTGCTTGGCCATTTCTTCGCGGTAGTATTGGTCGGGAATCTGCACCAGAATACCGGCGCCATCGCCCATCAGCTTGTCGGCACCGACAGCGCCCCGATGGTCGAGATTTTTCAGGATCAGCAAACCCTGCTCAACGATCGAGTGGCTCTTTTTACCTTTGATATGGGCAATAAAACCAACACCACAAGCATCGTGCTCATTGGCCGGGTCGTACAAACCTTGCGCGTGCATACACTTCTCCGCTATTCATGGAATCAAAAACCAAGAATAGTGCAGCGCAAAAGATATATCAACCACTATAAAATGGGGTCAGAGTCGAATTATTAATGCACAAATTCGGGGCATTTTTTAATGGGGACAGAGTCAATGCACGAAATGCATGCCATAGTGACACTCTCGATCCTAGTTATTTTCCTCGCCTGACGCCCCTGGCGCATCGGGTGCCACCACCTTGCGGGGCCGCCCCCGCTTGCCGGGCTGAACACGGCGTTGCACCTGCCGCTCCAGACCTGCCTTGAATTGCGCTGAGCCCAAGGCCCACCCCGTATCAGCGGCATCCTGCAAGGCCTGAACTTCCTCGCTTGTAAGTGCCTGCTCCACCAGCGCCTTGTAAGCTGCTTCGCGCTCGAACGGCGTATTCCCCAGGCTCCAGTACAGCGGGTGTTCCGTAATATAGGGGTCCGCGACGACGCCAATGTGGTGCATGTAACTGGACCACGGATAACGCGCCGGATCGACCACCAGCCCGGCGCGCGCCGGGTTGCATTCAATATAGCGCGAACAGGTCATGAAATAGCGCTCCGAATCGATCACGCTGGTCCGGTAGCGTCCCTGCCAGAGGGTACCAACCCGTTGATATTTATGATTAAAGTAGGGAACATAATAGCGCCCGATCCATTGCATCATTTTCCCCAGTCCCGCTGCATCGGCGGGAGAAACCAGCAAATGCACGTGATTGGGCATCAGGACATAGGCATGCAGGGCGACCTTGAATTGCCGCGCAGCTTCACGCAACCATTTCAGAAAGGCGCGATAGTCTTCATCGTCGCGAAAAATTGCCTGGCGATCATTACCTCGCTGAATCACATGATGCGGTTGATGGGGAACCACGAGTCGGGGAAGGCGGGCCATGAGAGCAATCCTGTCGTGTAGCGCCGTATGATGCGAAACTTAATGGCGATCAGCCAATAATTGACTCTGACCCCATTAAAAGAAAACAAAAAAAATCCCGGAATGGCTCCGGGATTGTCGATTAGAACGGAATATCGTCATCCATGTCCGAGAAGTTCGGTGCCGGCTTGGATGCCGGACGGGCTGCCGCACTACCGCCACCGCCACCGCTGCTTTGCCGCGCCGGTGCCTGCGCGTACTCGTCATCGGCTGGCGCATTGCCGCCCATGCCTTGCCGGCCACCCAGCATTTGCATACTGTCGGCGATGATTTCAGTCGTGTAACGCTCGTTGCCATCCTTGTCGGTCCACTTGCGCGTCTGCAGGCGGCCTTCGACATAGACTTGCGAACCTTTTTTCAGATACTGGCCGGCGATCTCCGCCAGCTTGCGGTAAAAGGTGATCCGGTGCCACTCGGTCAATTCCTTTTTTTCGCCAGTATTCTTGTCTTTCCAGTTCTCAGTCGTGGCGACGGCAATGTTGGTGACCGCATCGCCATTGGGCATGTAACGCGTTTCCGGATCGCGTCCGAGGTTGCCGACGATGATAGCTTTGTTGACCGATGCCATGCATTTCTCCTGTTAAGCTGCCACCGCCGCTTGGCCGCGACGTGGCAAATTTTTCATGTTAATTGCCATTATAAGCCAGACCATGGTCAGTCCGGCACCCACCTGGAATACCGCCACCCCGCCGGCATGCTGCACCAGCCAGCCACCCAGCGCGCCGCCACAAAACAAACCAAGGGATTGCAAGGTATTGTAGACGCCCAGCGCCGTGCCCTTGGCCGCCGGCGGCGCAATCCGCGACACCAGCGAGGGCTGGCTGGCTTCGAGAATATTGAATGCAATAAAAAATACCAGCAGCAAACCCACCAGCAGCCAGGCAGCACCACCGGCTTGCGTCAGCCACCACCACAAGCCAAGTTGCACAAACAACAACATCATGATCGCTGCAACAAATATTTGCTTGATTTTGCCCAACTTTTCGCCGATAAAAATCGGCGGCAGCATCAGGATAAAAGAAGCCAGCACCACCGGCAGATAGATTTTCCAGTGGCTCGCCAGCGGCAAATCCAGCGTCTGCACCAGCGCCGCCGGCACCACCATAAAGATGGCGACCTGGGTCAGGTGCAACACGAATACGCCGACATTCAAGCGCATCAATTCGCGGTTTTTCAATACTTCCGGCAAGGCGACCCGCCGCGCCTTGACCACTGGCACCGCCGGCACCACGTACAGCACCACGCCAATCGCCGCCACCGCAAGCACGCCCGTGAGCCAGAAAATCCCGCTCATGCCGATGGCCTGGTACAGCAGCGGCGCGCCGACCATGGACGCCGCGAAGGTGAGGCCGATCGATCCGCCCACCATCGCCATCGCCTTGGTGCGGTGCTGTTCACGGGTGGCGTCGGAGATCAGCGCGGTAATCGCCGCGGAAATCGCGCCGGCGCCCTGCAATGCGCGCCCGACCACCACCCACAGGATATCGCTGGCGAGCGCAGCGATCACCGCACCGAAGGCAAACATGAGCAGGCCGACAATGATCACGGGCTTGCGGCCGTAACGGTCGGAAGCCACGCCAAAGGGAATCTGGCAAAACGCCTGCGCCAGGCCGTAGATCCCCATCGCGAGACCGACCATGGCCAGGTTATCGCCGCCGGACATGGTTTTGCCATGTTCGGCAAACACCGGCAGGATCAGGAACAGGCCCAGCATGCGCAAGGCGAATATCGCGGCCAAAGATACGCTGGCACGAATTTCGACGGACGACATGCGCGCGCTGGCGATTGCAGAATCTTGGAAAGACATAAATTGAGGACTCGACCGGCGTTTTACCGCCCACTTCAAAACCCGCTATAGTAGCAGGTTGACCCAACTTACTTGCCGGCCGTGTTCCCCTGAAATGCCACTTTGACACCGCCACAATAAATCATTGATCCCATGGAAGAAATTCGCATTCGCGGCGCGCGCACGCATAATCTGAAGAATATCAACCTCGATATTCCGCGCAACCAGTTGATCGTGATTACCGGCCTATCCGGCTCCGGCAAGTCTTCGCTGGCCTTCGACACACTGTACGCCGAAGGCCAGCGGCGCTATGTCGAATCGCTCTCGGCCTATGCCCGGCAATTCCTGCAATTGATGGAAAAGCCCGATGTCGACCTGATCGAAGGCTTGTCGCCGGCGATCTCGATCGAGCAAAAGGCCACTTCGCACAATCCACGTTCCACCGTCGGCACCGTCACCGAGATCCACGACTACCTGCGCCTGCTGTATGCGCGGGTCGGCACCCCCTACTGCCCCGACCATCCGGAAAACCCGCTGGCGGCGCAATCGGTGTCGCAAATGGTCGATGCCGTGCTGGCGATGCCGGAAGACACCAAGCTGATGATCCTGGCACCCGTGGTCGCCAACCGCAAGGGCGAGCATGTCGACCTGTTCGCCGCGATGCAGGCGCAAGGCTTCGTGCGTTTTCGCGTGCAGAGCGGCACCCAGCCGGCAAGGATCGTTGAAGCCGATGACTTGCCGAAGCTGAAGAAAACCGAAAAGCACACCATCGACGTGGTGATCGACCGTGTCAAGGTCAAGGCCGACATCAAGCAGCGCCTCGCCGAAAGTTTCGAAACCGCCCTGCGCCTGGCCGATGGCCGCGCCATCGCGCTGGAAATGGATGGCGGCGCCGAGCACCTGTATTCCAACAAGTTTGCCTGCCCGACCTGCGGCTACTCCCTGCAAGAGCTTGAGCCGCGCCTGTTTTCCTTCAATAACCCGATGGGCGCCTGCCCGGAATGCGACGGTCTCGGCCATATCGAATTCTTCGATCCCAAGCGCATCGTCGCCTTCCCCAATCTTTCACTCGCTTCGGGCGCCATCAAGGGCTGGGACCGGCGCAACCAGTTCTATTTCCAGATGCTCTCGAGCCTGGCCGAGCATTACGGCTTCGACCTCGACACGCCTTTCGAAAAGTTGCCAGAGCCGGCGCAGCAAGTGATCCTGTACGGTTCCGGCCGCCAGACCATCCCCTTTGCCTACATCAACGAACGCGGCCGCACCGTGGTGCGCGAACACACCTTCGAAGGCGTGGTCAACAACCTGCAGCGGCGCTATCGCGAAACCGACTCGATGGCGGTGAAAGAGGAGCTGGCCAAGTTCATCAATGAAAAAGCCTGCCCTTCCTGTGACGGCGCGCGCCTGCGGGTCGAAGCGCGCCACGTCAAGATCGGCGCTGGCCGCCAGCAGCGCGCCATCTTCGAAGTCGCCGCCACACCCCTGCGCGACACGCTGGCCTTTTTCGAAAGCCTGAAGCTGACCGGCTCCAAGCGCGAGATCGCCGACCGCATCATCAAGGAAATCATCTCGCGCCTGAAGTTCCTCAACAATGTCGGCCTCGATTATCTGTCGCTGGAGCGCAGCGCCGATACGCTGTCGGGCGGCGAAGCGCAGCGCATCCGCCTGGCATCGCAGATCGGCAGCGGCCTGACCGGCGTGATGTACGTGCTGGACGAACCCTCGATCGGCCTGCACCAGCGCGACAACGACCGCCTGATCGACACCCTCAGGCATTTGCGCGACATCGGCAATACCGTGCTGGTGGTCGAACACGACGAGGACGCCATCCGCGCCGCCGACTTCATCGTCGACATGGGCATCGGCGCCGGCGTGCACGGCGGCGACGTGATCGCCCAGGGCAGCCTGACCGATATCCTGAAAAACAGGAAATCGCTGACCGCGCAATACCTCAACGGCAAGCGCGCCATTGCCGTGCCCAAGAAACGCACGCCGACCGATCCGCACAGGCAGTTCGTCATCACTGGCGCCACCGGCAACAATCTCAAGAACGTCTCGCTGAGCTTGCCGGTCGGTTTGCTGACCTGCGTAACCGGCGTCTCCGGCTCGGGCAAATCGACCCTGGTCAACGATACCCTGTACAACGCCGCGTCGCGCCACCTGTATGGCTCGCAGGCGGAACCGGCGCCGTTCGAGACGATTGCCGGCTTCGAATTCTTCGACAAGGTCATCGCCGTCGACCAGGCGCCGATCGGCCGCACGCCGCGCTCCAATCCGGCCACCTACACCGGCTTGTTCACGCCCATCCGCGACCTCTTCGCCACAGTGCCGACTGCCAAGGAACGCGGCTACGCGGCCGGGCGTTTTTCGTTCAACGTCAAGGGCGGGCGCTGCGAAGCCTGCCAGGGCGACGGCGTGATCAAGGTCGAGATGCACTTCCTGCCGGACGTCTACGTGCCCTGTGACGTCTGCCACGGCAAGCGCTACAACCGCGAAACCCTGGAAGTGCAATACAAGGGCAAGAACATCACCGAAGTGCTGGATATGACGGTCGAGGATGCGCACGAATTCTTCCGGCCCGTGCCAGTCATCGCCCGCAAGCTGCACACCCTGCTGGATGTCGGTCTCGGCTACATCAAGCTGGGCCAGAGCGCCACTACCCTGTCCGGCGGCGAAGCACAGCGCGTGAAACTTTCGCTGGAATTATCCAAGCGCGACACCGGCCGCACCCTCTACATCCTCGACGAACCGACCACCGGCTTGCATTTCCACGACATCGACCTGCTGCTGAAGGTGATCCACCGTCTGCGCGACCAGGGCAATACGGTCGTCATCATCGAGCACAACCTGGATGTGATCAAGACCGCCGACTGGCTGGTCGACCTCGGTCCCGAGGGTGGCGCCGGCGGCGGCCGCATCATCGCCACCGGCACGCCAGAAGATGTCGCGTCCAATCCGGACAGCGTCACCGGCAAGTACCTGGCGCCGCTGCTGCAGAAGCGATGAGGCGGCAGGCCGATGCCTAGCAATCCGGCACAAGGCAATGGCATGGCCAGGCATTTGCGCATCTCCGGCATCGTGCAAGGCGTGGGCTACCGCGCGGCGTTCGAACGCGAGGCGCGCGCATTGGGACTGTCGGGATGGGTGCGCAACCGCCTTGACGGCTCAGTGGAAGCGCTGGTGGCGGGCGATGCGGATGCATTGGCCGGCATCATTGCCTGGGCCTGGCGCGGCCCGGCGGCGGCACAAGTCGAGCAGGTTGCGGTTGCCGACGCCGATGGCGCACAAATGGCGCCAGGCAGATTCGAGCGCAGGCCGACTGCCTGACCAGGCGCCTGCGACAACCTGCGGCCTGCGGCAAACTCAGTGGCGCAGGCCCAGCCAGAGACCAAACGGCACGAACAGCAGCGCCGCCAGATTGCCCAGCAAGACGATCGACGCCACCTTGTCCGGCTCCTGCTGGTAGCGCTCGGCCATCATGAAGCAAAATACCGCCGGCGGCAGGGCCGCGAACAAATACATCTGGGCGCGCTGCGCCGCCGGCAGCGGCAACACCAGGTCCAATCCCCACGCCACGGCCAGTCCCGCGAGCGGACAGACGGCAGCGCCGACCAGGCCGATCTGCCAGCTTTTCAGGGTCATGTCGCGCATGCGCACGCCGAGCGCAAACAACATGACAGGAATCGACGCCTCTCCCAGCATCTTCAGACCCTGAAACAAGGGTGCCGGCAAGTCGATGCGCACCAGCGAAACTGCCAGTCCGGCCATCATGGCCAGCATCATCGGGTTGAGCAACAAGCGCCAGGTGGCGTTCTGCGCCTGCGGCTTGCCAGAGGCAAGGATCTTGATGCCGAGAGAAAAATAGACGAGGTTGCATGCCATGAACAAGGCCACCGCCGCCGACAGACCGGCCTGACCGAAAGCCAGCGCCGCCAGCGGCAAGCCCATGTTGCCGCAATTGTTGAAGATCATCGGCGGCAGGAAGGTACGCACATCGTAACCCAAGGCCCGCGCCAGCGGCCACGCCAGCAGGCAGGAACCCAGCGAGATCAGTACGCCGGCGGCGATCAGCATGCCATTCTGGGCCAGGTCGAAGTCCTTGGCCGCCATTGCGGTAAACACCAGCAAGGGGCTGAGGACATCCGTGCAGAGGCGATTGACCGACGCCATGTCGGCCTTGACTGCGCTGCCGCGCAGTCGGGTATAGGCATAGCCGACCGCGATGATGCAAAAGACCGGCAGAATAATGGTGAGGATGCGTTCAAACATGGTGATGGAATTCATTCAGGAATATTTTTTGGCCGGCCGGAGCAAGCGAGGCAGCAGCGTGCAGATGGCTGTTTCAGGATTTCAACAGGCGCTCCTCGGCCAGCGCCAGGCTCGCTGCCGGTCCGCGCAAGACCACGGTATCGCCCGCCTGCAGGAGTGTCGCGCCATCGACCTTGAGTCGACTTTGTCCGCGCCGCACCGTGGTCACCTCGGCGCCAAGCTCATCCAGCCGCAATATGGCCAGGGTGCGGTTGACCGCATAGGCAGTTTCCCCCAGAGGCACCGAATACAAGCGCAACTGCACGCTGTCGGCAGTCTCGCCGGCATCGGTGGCGCCATGAAAAAAACCGCGCAACGAGGCATAACGCTGCTCGCGGGTGGTCTGCACCCGACGCACGACCTTGCGCAATGGCACACCCAACTGCAGGAGCGCATGCGACGCCAGCATCAGACTGCTTTCGATCGCTTCCGGCACCACCTCGGTGGCGCCGGCGGCGCGCAACCTGTCCAGATCGCGGTCGTCGTAGCTGCGCACAATGACTGGCAAGTTTGGCGCCAGCTCATGGGTGAAATGCAGGATTTTCAACGCCGAAGCCGTGCCGGAATAAGTAATCACCAGCGCGGCGGCACGATGAATGCCGGCCGCCACCAGGCTTTCGCGGCGCGTGGCATCGCCGTAGGAAACGCTGGCGCCGCCGGCCTGGGCATCGCGCACGCGGTCTGGATCGAGATCTAGCGCATGGTAGGCGATCCCTTCGGCTTCCAGCAGCTTGGCCAGGCTCTGGCCGGTACGGCCGAAACCGGCGATGACCACATGCTGCTGCGCACCCATGGTGCGGGTAGCGATCTGGGTCAGCGCCAGCGACTGCATCATCCATTCATTGGCCGACAGCCGCATGACAATCGCATCGGCCCTGGCCAGGATAAAGGGCGCGGCCAGCATCGACAGCACCATCGACGCCAGCACGATCTGGATCAGCAGCGGATCCATCAGCTTCAAGGCGCCAGCCTGGTTGAGCAGCACGAAGCCGAATTCACCGGCCTGCGCCAGCCCCAGGCCGGTGCGCAATGCCACCCCGACAGGCGCGCCGGACAAGCTGGCGAGCGCGGCGATCACGCCGAATTTCAGCAGGATGATCAGGCCCAGGAACAACAATACCAGCCACCAGTACGCAATCACCAGGCGCACATCGAGCAGCATGCCGATGGTGATGAAAAACAGTCCGAGCAGGACGTCGCGGAAGGGCTTGATATCCTCCTCCACCTGGTACTTGAATTCGGTTTCCGAAATCAGCATGCCGACCACGAAGGCGCCCAGCGCCAGCGACAGGCCCGCCTTGTCCGTGATCCATGCGGCCCCCAGCGTGACCAGCAGCAGGTTCAGCATGAACAATTCCTGCGAGCGCCGCTTGACCACTACCCGGAACCAGCCGCGCATGAGCTTTTGCCCGATCACCAGCAGCAGCACCAGTACCAGCACCGCCTTCAGCAACGCCCAGCCCAGCGTGACCAGCAAACCCTGGCCGGGGCGCGCCAGCGCCGGCACCAGGATCAGCAGCGGCACGAAAGCCAGGTCCTGGAACAGCAACACACCCATGATGTTGCGTCCGTGTGCGCTTTCCAGTTCCAGCCGCTCGGCCAGCAGCTTGGAGACAATCGCGGTCGAGGACATTGCCAGCGCGCCGCCAAGGGCAAAGGCGGCTTGCCAGCCGATATCGACCAGTTGCGGCAACAGCCAGGCCAGCAGCCAGCCGCAGGTCATGACCGCCACCGTGGTCAGCAGCACCTGCGCCATGCCGAGTCCGAATACGATGCGGCGCATCGAAGACAGCTTGGGCAGGGAAAATTCCAGGCCGATCGAAAACATCAGGAACACCACGCCGAACTCGGCAAGGGTATGCGTGGCCGGACTTTCCTTGGCCAGACCGAACCCGTGCGGCCCCAAAAAGATACCTACAAGCAAGTATCCCAGCATTGGCGGCAAATTCAGGCTACGGAAAGCCACGACGGCCAGGACTGCGGATCCCAGCAACAATAGGGTTAATTCAAGTGCCGAAGACATGGTTTACCGGGGATGGCAGCGAGTGAACTGCCGATTGTGTTAACTCAAGAACGATATTTAGTTTATTTCTGGCAGGTTTTTTGCTTGCCCATTTCGTTTATACTTCTCATATGAGTGTAACCGATGAAAAAACCTTGACGAAAACTTTTGATGAAAAAAGTGCCGAACGCGTCTTGCACTTGGCGCGCGAAACGCTGCAAATCGAAGCGGATGCAATTATTGCACTGCAGCAGAGATTTGCCTCGACTGACGGTCGGCACTTTACGCATGCAGTGGAATTACTGCTCGGATGCAAGGGCCGCGTCGTCGTGTCCGGCATGGGCAAGTCCGGCCATATCGCGCGCAAGATTGCCGCCACCCTGGCATCAACCGGCACCCCGGCGCTGTATGTCCATCCGGGCGAAGCCGCCCATGGCGACCTCGGCATGGTTACCGAACAGGATGCCTTTGTCGCCATTTCCAATTCCGGCGAGACCGCCGAACTGCTGGACATCGTGCCGCTGATCAAGCGCATGGGCGCCAAGCTGATCGCCATGACCGGCAAGCCCGGCTCGACCCTGGCGCAACTGGCCAACGTGCATTTGAATGTCGCGGTGGACAAGGAAGCCTGCCCGCTGAACCTGGCGCCGACCGCCAGCACCACCGCCACCCTGGCCCTGGGCGACGCCCTGGCCGTGGCGCTGCTGGACGCGCGCGGCTTTCGCGAAGAGGATTTCGCCCGTTCGCATCCCGGCGGCGCGCTCGGCCGGCGCCTGCTGACCCATGTGCGCGACGTCATGCGCAGCGGCGCCGCGATTCCCGCTGTGACGGCAGGATTGTCGCTATCGGCCGCGCTGATGGAAATCAGCCAGAAAGGCATTGCGATGACCGCCATCGTCGACGACGCCTTCCGCCCGATCGGTGTTTTCACCGACGGCGACCTGCGCCGCCTGCTCGAACACACGCAGGATTTCAGCAAGCTGATCATCGCCGACGTCATGCATGCCAACCCGCACACGATCGGGCCCGACCAGCTGGCGGCTGACGCCGCCCAGATCATGGAGCAGTTCCTGATCAATCAGTTGCTGGTCACCGATGACGATGGCAAGCTGGTCGGCGCCCTGCACATCCACGACCTGACGCGGGCCAAGGTGATCTGATGCAAAACCAGGCGAACGAGCGCGCAGCACGTGTACGGTTGATGATTTTCGATGTCGACGGCATCCTCACCGACGGCAGCCTGCACTATGGTCCGGAAGGCGAGGTCATCAAGACCTTCAACGTGCTGGACGGGCATGGCATCAAGCTGCTGCAGCAATCCGGCGTCGCCACGGCGATCATCAGCGCACGTCAGTCCGCGCTGGTGGCGCGCCGCGCCAGCGATCTGGGCATCGTTCACGTCCACCAGGGCGTGCACGACAAGCGCGCGGCATTCGAGCAACTGCTGGACAAAACCGGCATCACCCCTGAAGCCTGCGGTTTTATCGGCGATGACGTCATCGACTTGCCGATCCTGCTGCGGGTCGGCTTTGCCGCCAGCGTGCCGAACGGCCACCCCGAAGTGCAAAGTCGTGTACATTACCTTACCCGCGCCGCCGGCGGTGCCGGCGCGGCGCGCGAATTGTGCGATTTCATCCTGCGCGCCCAGGGCAATTACCAGGCGGCGCTCGCGCCCTACCTCGCATGAGAGACCGGCGCGCCACGGCCAACCGTTTTCAGCTGGGCATGGTACTGGCAGTCGCCGTGCTGCTGGCGCTGGGCAGTTTCTGGCTGCTCGATGTCATGCGCCGCAGCATGGAAGACAACGCGCCGATCGCCAAGCGCACCGACCCCGACTACTACGTCGAGCACTTCAATTTTGTCAGGCTGGCGAAAAACGGCCAGGCCCGTTATCACATCGCCGGAGAGCGCATGAGCCATAACCCGCAGGACGATTCCTATGAAATCGCTCGCCCGGTCATGAAAACCTTGAGCGCGCAGCGGCCGACGACGACGATCGTGGCCGAGCGTGCTCTCACCAACAGCGACATGAGCGAGGTACGCCTGTTCAAAAATGTCGCGATGGACAGGCCGGCTTCGGCAAGTTCGCAACATTTACGTCTGACATCCGACTATATGCTGGTGCTGCCGGATGATGAAGTCATGAAAACCGACCGTCCGGTGGAACTCATTTCCGGCACCTCGGTATTGAAGGGCACAGGCATGTTCGCCAATCAAGCGACCGGCGAAGTCACCCTGGCAAGCCGCGTCCAGGGCATATTTCCGCCCAGGGCAAGGCATTAAATGCCGGGCAATCTTAATGCATCGATTAAGCTATATTCCATGAAACGATTTTTCTTCGCATCGCTGTTTGCGCTCAATATGCTTGCCGTCGGCTTTGCTTATGCTGAAAAAGCCGATGCCGAAAAGCCGACCAATGTCGAAGCCGACCAGATGGCCTACGACGATGTCAAGCAAGTCAACACATTCACCGGCAATGTCGTGCTGACCCGCGGCACGCTCATCATGAAGGCGCACAAGATGGTGGTGACGCAGGATCCCGCGGGTTACCAGTTCGCGACCTTGTACGCAGGCCAGGGAAAACTGGCCAGCTTCAGGCAAAAGCGCGATGGCGGCGAAAACCTCTGGATCGAAGGCGAAGCCGACCGCATCGAATATGACAACAAGGCCGATGTCGCGAAACTGTTTTCAAAAGCAAGGATGCGTCGCCTGGAAGGCAATAAGATCACGGACGAAGTCGAAGGGGAATTCATTTCCTATGATAACCGTACTGAATTTTTCGCCGTCAATAACACACCTTCCGACACCAGCAAGCCCGGCGCCGGCCGCATCAAGGCGGTCATCCAGCCGCGCAACGAAACAAAGAAATGACACAAGGATTGCCAGAATGAGCAGCAGACTGCTTGCCAGCGGATTACAGAAAAGTTATGGCGCACGCCAGGTATTGCGCGACGTCTCGCTCGAAGTCGGCAGCGGCGAAGTGGTCGGATTGCTCGGTCCCAACGGTGCCGGCAAGACCACCGCCTTCTACATGATCGTCGGACTGGTGCCCGCCGATGCGGGAGAGATCGCGCTCAACGATGTCAGCATTTCACGCCTGCCGATCCACCGGCGCGCCACCCTTGGCCTGTCCTACCTGCCGCAGGAAGCCTCGGTATTCCGCAAGCTGACCGTCGCCGAGAATATCCGCGCCGTGCTGGAACTGCAGCATGAGAATGGCAAGTCGCTGTCGAAAGCGGCGATCGAAGAAAAGCTCGACCTGCTGCTGGCGGAGCTGCAAATTGAAAAGCTGCGCGACAACCAGGCCCTGTCGCTGTCGGGCGGCGAGCGCCGCCGCGTGGAAATCGCCCGCGCGCTGGCCACCAGCCCGCGTTTCGTACTGCTGGATGAGCCTTTTGCCGGCGTCGATCCGATTGCCGTCATCGAAATCCAGCGCATCGTGCGCTTCCTGAAAGAACGCGGCATCGGCGTGCTGATCACCGACCACAATGTGCGTGAAACGCTGGGCATCTGCGACCGCGCCTATATCATCAACCAGGGCGTGGTGCTGGCCAGCGGCCGCCCGGATGACATCATCGCCAATGAATCGGTACGCCGCGTCTATCTCGGCGAACACTTCCGGATGTAAGCAAGCGCATCTCCATGAAACAGTCCCTTCAGCTACGCGTCTCCCAGCATCTGGCATTGACGCCACAATTGCAGCAGTCGATACGCCTGCTGCAATTGTCGACGCTGGAACTGCAGCAGGAACTGGAGCAAATCCTCGCCGACAACCCGATGCTGGAGCGCGTCGACGATCCGCTTGACCACTCGGTGCGGCTGCTGGCCGACGGCGCCATCAACGCAAATGCGGGCACGGCGGAAAAGTCCGCGGCCGAAGAAGCGCCGGCAGCCGATGGCGAATCCACCTACGAAGGTGGCGAAGGCGGCGAATCCCAGGAGTCCGGCAACGGCGAGGCCGAATGGAGCTTCGACGATGTCGCGCGCACCGGCAAGGCCCCGGAAGACGACGACGCCCGTCCGCAACTGGAAGCGCACCATGTCACCCTGCGTGAACACTTGCTGGAACAAATGCGCCTCGGTTCACATGAAATCCGCGACCGCGCGCTGGTCGAACTGGTCGTCGATGCGCTCGACAACAACGGCTACCTGGAAGAACCGCTGGAAGAAATCCATGGCCGGCTTCCCGCCGAACTGGAAATCGAACTGGAAGAATTGACGATCGCCCTGAAACTGGTGCAAAGCTTCGATCCGGCCGGCGTCGGTGCGCGCAATGCCGCCGAATGCCTGGCCTTGCAAATCCGCCGCATGCCGAAAATCCCGATGGTGACGCGGCGCATGGCATTGACGATCGTGGAGCAGCACCTCTCCCTGTTCGCCCAGCGCGATTTCAACAAGCTGAAAAAACTGCTCGATTGCGACGATGAGGATTTGCGCGAAGCCCAATACGTCATCAGGCAATGCAATCCGCATCCCGGCGCCATCTTCGCCAGCGATGCAGCCGACTATGTCGTCCCGGACGTCATCGTCAAACGCGGCAAGAATGGCTGGCAAGTGACCCTTAACCACGATGTCATGCCGCGGCTGCGGGTCAATGCCTTGTATGCGAATATCCTCAAGAAAAACAAGGGCGAGGGCTCACTCACGTCGCAATTGCAGGAAGCAAAATGGCTGGTCAAGAACATGCGTCAGCGTTTCGATACGATTCTGCGCGTCGCGCAAGCCATCGTGGAAAGGCAGCGCAATTTTTTCTCCCATGGCGCCGTTGCCATGCGCCCACTTGTGTTACGTGAAATTGCTGATACACTTGGTTTACACGAGAGTACTATTTCTCGTGTAACAACCCAGAAATACATGCTGACGCCGCATGGCATGTTTGAACTGAAGTACTTCTTCGGCAGCCATGTCGCCACTGAATCCGGCGGCGAAGCTTCATCGACGGCGATACGGGCACTGATCAAACAATTGATAGGAGCAGAAGACACCAAGAACCCTCTCTCGGACAGCAAGATTGCAGAAATGCTGGAGGAGCAAGGCATGGTGGTGGCCCGGCGCACTGTGGCCAAGTACCGCGAAGCCCTGAGAATCCCCCCGGTTAACCTGCGCAAGTCTTTGTAGTATTTGTTGTGTTTGTTGCTGTGTTCGGGCGGCCAAGCATGTTTGTCGACCACGAACCGCCAGTGACCTCATCCCAAGGAGCGCTGTATGAATCTGACCATCAGTGGACATCACCTCGAACTGACCCCTTCCATCCGGGAATATGTGCATGCAAAGCTGGAGCGTATCAGGCGCCACTTCGACCATGTCATTGATGCTGCGGTCATCCTGACCGTAGACAAGCTCGCCGAGAAAGACAAGCGCCAGAGAGCGGAAATCACGCTGCGCATGCGTGGCAAGGATGTGCATGTCGAATCCATCGCTCACGATTTGTATGCGGCAATCGACGCCCTGATCGACAAGCTCGACCGCCAGGTCATCAAGTACAAAACCATGATCCAGGACCATCAGCACCAGGCGATCAAGCACTTGCCTGCATCGGCCACCAGCGCGCCGGAGGAGTAAGCCGCTTCCAGCGCTGATTTTCAGAGATCCCATCAGGGGCGCAATCCAGGCGCCCTTTTTTATTATCGAGAACAATGAACGAACATATTCTGACCTGTGTCCAGAACCGCATTGGCCTGCTGACCCTCAACCGCCCGCAAGCGCTGAATTCGCTGTCGCTGGACATGGTGCGCACGATCACGCGCACACTGCTGGACTGGCGCGATGACGACGCGGTCGATGCAGTACTTCTCTGCAGCAATAGCGAAAAAGCCTTTTGCGCTGGTGGCGACATCCGTTTCCTTTATCAGACAGCCCAGCAAACGGCCCGGCACGGCAGCGGCCTGCTGGACGATTTTTTCACCGAAGAATACGCGCTCAACCGCCTGATCCACCACTATCCCAAGCCCTACATCGTCATCATGGACGGCGTCGTGATGGGCGGCGGCATGGGGATTTCACAATGCCATTCCGGCGGCAAGCTGCACATCGTCACCGAGCGTAGCAAGATCGCCATGCCGGAAGTGAACATCGGCCTGTTTCCGGACGTCGGTGGCGGCTATTTCCTGTCGCGTTGCCCGGGCCAGCTTGGCACCTGGCTGGCGCTGACCGCCAATGCCATCGGCGCAGCCGATGCCCTGTATGCCGGCCTGGCGGATGTCTGCATCCCGTCGGCCCAACTGCCAGCCCTGAAAACGGCCTTGTTGAGCGCGCGGCGCCACAGCGATATTGCAGCCCAAGTACGGGAATTTGCCATGCAAGCCGGGGAATGGGGCGACAGCGAACTGGCGCGGCAGCGTGGCGCCATCGACCGCCACTTTGCGTTTGATGATGTGCCATCCATCATGGCTTCACTGGCTGCCGATCCAGCGCCATTTGCGCAAGACACACTGGCCGCCATGCGCAAGCGCTCTCCCCTGATGCTTTGCGTGACACTGCAGCAGTTGCGCCGCGGCGCCGGCATGGCGATCGAGGAATGCCTGCACATGGAGCGCTCCATGATGCGGCGGTGCTTCGCGCACGGCGATGCGGCCGAAGGAATCCGCGCCACCGTCATCGACAAGGACATGCAGCCAGTATGGTCGCCAGCGAGGCTGGAGGATGTCAGCCCGCAAATGGTGGAGGACTTTTTCCAGCCGGCGTGGCCGGCGCATGCCCATCCACTTCGCTGCTGGCTGTAGGGAGCTGCTAGAGTTCGTCGATCATGAACAGGCGGCGGTGCTCGCGCATGGCATAGCGATCGGTCATGCCGGCAATATAATCGGCCACCTTGCGCGCCTGCCGTGCGACATCGCCCCCCACCTGGTAGTCCGGCGCCAGCAGGCGCGGTTCCGCCATGAAGGCTTCAAACAGCTCGCGTACGACGCGGCGCGCCTTGCTGGTCATGCGGTTGACCTGGTAATGCCGGTACAGGTTCTCGCGCAGGAAGCGCTTCAGCAAGATTTCTTCCTGACGCATGGCGTCCGAGAAGCTGATCAGCGCCGGCGAGCTGCGCACTTCCGCCACGCTTTGCACGCCGGCAGCCAGGATTTTTTCTGCGGAAGTCCGGGTCAAGTCGACGATCAAGGTATTGATCATGCGGCGCACGGTTTCATTGATCATGCGACGCCCGCCAATGCCGGGAAACGCCGCTTGCGCCTCGCGCCGGTGGCGTGCGAAAAAATCGACTTCGTCCAACTGTTCGATCGAGAGCAAACCGGAACGCAAACCGTCGTCGATATCGTGGTTGTTATAGGCGATTTCATCGGCCAGGTTGGCCAGCTGCGCTTCCAGGGTCGGCTGTTTTTTTTCGATGAAGCGCAGGCCGATCTCGCCCAGCATCTGCGCATTGGGAATGGAGCAATGCTTGAGAATCCCTTCGCGCGTCTCGAACATCAGGTTCAGGCCATCGAACGCGCCGTAGCGCTCTTCCAGCTTGTCGACCACGCGCAGGCTTTGCAGATTGTGCTCGAAGCCGCCGTACTGCGCCATGCATTCGTTCAAGGCATCCTGGCCGGCATGCCCGAAAGGCGTGTGGCCGAGGTCGTGCGCCAGCGAAATCGCTTCCACCAGGTCTTCATTCAGGCGCAGGTTACGGGCGATCGCGCGGGCAATCTGCGCCACCTCGATGCTATGCGTCAGGCGCGTGCGAAACAGATCGCCTTCATGGTTGACGAATACCTGGGTCTTGTATTCCAGGCGGCGAAAAGCGGTCGAATGGACGATGCGGTCGCGGTCGCGCTGGAATTCGGTGCGCGAGCCGGGCGGCGGCTCGGCAAAGTGCCGGCCTCGCGAGGCGGCCGAATGTGCCGCATAGGGAGCGAGGCAGGCTTCGAGGTCCATATCAGCCGACGCAGGCGTTGATGCTTTCGATTAAAACTTCTTGCGGCACGGTCGTGATGACGGCCGCGCCGAGCGGCTTCAGCAGGATGAACTTGATCTGGCCCGCCTCGTTTTTCTTGTCGACCTGCATCAGCTCGATCCAGCGGGCCACGCCGAGATCCGGCGCCACCGTGGGCAAGCCAGCCGCGCGCACCAGTGCGGCAATGCGCGCCTTCGCGGCGGCATCGATGTAGCCCAGGCGCTGCGACAATTCCGCCGCCATCACCATGCCGCAACCAACGGCCTCGCCATGCAGCCACTTGCCGTAGCCGAGGCCGGCCTCGATCGCGTGGGCGAAGGTATGGCCGAAATTGAGGATTGCCCGCAAACCGCCTTCACGCTCATCCTGGCGTACCACCTCCGCCTTGATTTCGCAGGAACGCTGGATGGCATGCGCGATCGCCGGCGCATCGCGCGCCATCAGCTTGCTGATATTGGCCTCGATCCAGTCGAAAAATGCCGCATCGATGATCGCCCCATGCTTGATGACTTCGGCCAGGCCGGCCGACAGCTCGCTCAGTGGCAAGGTATCCAGAGTCAGGGTATCGGCGATCACTGCCTGCGGCTGGTAAAACGCGCCGATCATGTTTTTGCCGAGCGGATGGTTGATGCCGGTCTTGCCGCCCACCGAGGAATCGACCTGCGCCAGCAGCGTGGTCGGTATCTGCACGAATGGCACGCCGCGCATGTAGGTAGCGGCAGCGAAGCCCGTCATGTCGCCGATGACGCCGCCGCCCAGCGCCACCAGGGTAGTCTTGCGGTCGCATTTCTCGGCCAACAAGACATCATAGATGCGCATCAGATTTTCCCAGTTTTTCTCTTCCTCGCCATCGGGCAAGATAATGGGCGTAACTTCCTTGCCGGCGGCCTGCAGGGATGCCGTCAGCTGCGCCAGATAGAGTGGCGCCACGGTCGTATTGGTGACCACCGCGACACGGCGACCGGCGACATTGCGCGCCACCAGTTCGGCATTCGCCAGCAGGGATTGGCCGATGGTAATCGGGTATGCGCGCTCACCAAGATCAACATGCAGATCGATGGGGGCGAAAGACTGGGTAGACATGGCTATCTCGGTTAAAAAAACTGGGACTCAGGCGTCCGGAGCGGCGGCAACAGGCTCAGGCTCCGGGCCCGACAGGCGTTCAAGCTCGTTCAATATGGTTTGCACCAGTGATTGTACGTTAGGACGACCGGTTTCGATGACCAGGTCGGCCACTTCGAGGTACAAGGGTTCGCGCACCCGCGCCAGTTCTTCGAGGCGCTGACGCGGATCGGCGGTTTGCAGCAGCGGTCGGCTTTTGTCGTGACTGGTGCGTTGCAGGATGCTGGTAATGCTGGCACGTAAATAAATCACTACACCGCCCGCCTTCAGGCATGCGCGGTTTTCCGGGTTGAGGATGGCGCCGCCGCCGGTTGCCAGCACGATGCCTTGCTGGGTCGTCAGGTCACGAATCACTTCGGCTTCGCGCTGGCGAAAACCTTGCTCGCCTTCGATTTCAAAGATCACAGGAATAGAGGCGCCGGTACGCGCCTCTATTTCATGATCGGAATCGATGAAACGCCGGTTGAGTTTTTTGGCAAGGGCACGGCCGACGGTAGTCTTGCCTGCGCCCATGAGGCCAACGAGGAAAATGTTTTTATTCATACAAATCAGGGCTGGACCCGCAATTTTATTGCTTTTCCCTCATTCGCGCGAGCCCAGGCGCTGATTTGCGAAATTTCTCTCTTTTATTAACGCACCGCCAGCTTGTCGCTCAGGATCTTCGGCGTCAGGAAGATCAGCAGTTCAGTCTTGTCATTGGTACGGCTGGTGGTCTTGAACAGGTTGCCCAGTACCGGGATATCGCCGAACAGAGGAACTTTCGATACCGAATCCCGTTCGGTTTGCTGGAAAATCCCGCCCAGCACGATGGTGCCGCCATTTTCCACCAGCACCTGGGTTTTCACATGCTTGGTATCGATCGCGAAACCGGCAGTCGTCGCTTGACCGACGCTATCCTTGTTGACATCGACATCCAGGATTACATTGCCATCGGGCGTGATTTGTGGTGTGACTTCCAGTTTCAGGTTGGCTTTCCGGAAGGAGACGGAAGTCGCGCCACTGCTGGTGGCTTGCTGGTACGGCAGTTCGGTACCCTGCTCGATCAAGGCTTTCAACTGGTCGGCGGTAACGATGCGCGGACTGGAAATGATCTTACCCTTGCCGTCGGCTTCCAGTGCGGACAGTTCCAGGCTGATGAAGCGGGTCGCGGCGGCGTTAAACAAGGAAATCGCGACGGTGCCGGCGGTATTGCCAAGCAAGCCAGCCGCCGGCAAGTTCACTGCATTGCCATTCACTGTTGCCAAGGCAGGCGAATTCAGGCCGATGGCATTGGCAGCCGACCCACCGGCAGCGCCGACGGTACCGGTCTGCTGGCCGCCCACTTCCGCGATTCTGTTGCCATTAAAGGTACTTTGCAAACCGAAGCCGAGTTTTGCGCCCAGGTTCTTGCTGAACGTATCGCTGGCCTCGACGATACGTGCCTCGATCAACACCTGCCTGGATGCCACGTCGGTCTTCTGGATCAGTTTGCGCACATCTTCCAGCTTGGACGGAATATCCGTGACAAACAATTGATTGGTGCGCGGATCGATCACGGCGCTGCCACGCCTGGACAGAATGCGGTTATTGCCGCCACCGGCGCCATCCAGAGCAAAAACCTGCTTGAAGGATTCCGCCTTTTGATAATTCAGCTGGAAGATTTCGGTTTTCACCGGTTCCAGTTCGGCGATTTGCGCCTTTTGTTCCAGTTCCAGCTTTTCCTTGGTCAGCAATTCATCTTTCGGCGCGATCCACAGCACCGAACCATTCTTGCGCATGTCCAGGCCCTTGGCTTGCATCACGATATCCAGCGCCTGGTCCCAGGGCACGTCTTTCAGGCGCAAGGTCAGGTTGCCGGTGACGGTATCGCTGGTGATGATATTCAAGCCGGTAAAATCGGCGATGACTTGCAATACGGCGCGCACTTCGACGTTCTGGAAATTCAGCGACAGGCGCTCGCCGCGGTAACCTTGCGTGCCCTGCGTCAGCTTGTTTGGATCTTCCTTGATCGGCTTGACTTCAACCACCAGCTGGGTATCGCTCTGGTAAGCGCTATGCTCCCAAAGCCCCGTCGGCGTAATCACCATACGCACATTTTCACCCATCGGGATGGTAGTCACGGTTTGTACCGGCGTGCCGAAATCGGCGACATCCAGTCGACGGCGCAGCACTTCAGGCAAGCTCATCTTGAGAAAATCGACCACGATGGTCTGGCCCTGCTGGCGCACATCCACGCCAACCTGGTTGTTTGGCAAGTTGACCACCACACGGCCTTCGCCGATTGCACCGCGGCGGAAATCGATATCGCGCAGCGCCGACTTGCCGGCCGGGACCGGGGCAGCGGCCACCGGCAAGCCGGCGGCATTGACTGCGGTAGCGACTCCGCCGGAACCATCAATTGTTACCACGACCGCGTTGCCTTCGACAGCGGTCGCATAGTTCAATGGACGCAAGAGGTTAAACACCAGGCGCGAACGTTCGCCGGCCTGTACCACATTCACATTGCGCACATCACCGAGATTGATGTTTTGCGCCGAAGTGCCCGTGGCGTTCGCCGTCGCAGGAAAATCCAGGGCAATGCGGGCAGGATTGGTAATGGAAAAACCGATCGGCGGCTTGCTGAGCGGGTTTTTCATTGTCACCTTGACGACGACGTTGGCACCTTGCTGGTTGGCCGTGATCGACTCAATCGCATTTTCCTGGGCATTGGCGAATGCGCAAATACTGCCAAGAACCGCCAGGGTGAGAAGCCGCCACGCCTTGGATTGTCGTGCGCCGGCATTCTTGAACTGTTCTTTTAACGCATTCATTTTTTACTCTCCTGCAACTCTAACTTGGCTTGACGTTCGACCCATTCGCCGGACGCATCTTGGACGATTTCTTTCAACTCAACTTCAGTTTCCGTAATGTTCGTGATCATGCCGAAATTCTGGCCGACGTAATTTCCCACTTTAAGATGAAACACCGTCTTTTCTGCCTGTATCAGGGCAAAATTGATCCCCGGCTTTTGCAAGGTGCCAACCATGCGCAGGGCATCAAGCGGATAGCTTTCCAGCGCTTCGCGGCGGCGATCCATGTCCGGCTTCAAGGCGCTATTCGAATTTGCCTTGGCCTTGGCCAAGGCGATCGCCAGCTTGCTCGGGCTATACGGATCAACGTTATCGCGCTGGGCATAGGTAAAGGGCAGGAATTTCTTGGGTTCGGACAGCTTGGGGACATTCACCCTGGCGTTCTGCCTGACCTCATCCATCCATTGCCTGACTTCCTGCATGCCGCCATCATCACAGCCACTCAAACCCACCGCGGCGGCGAACGCCAGGCCAGCGCAATAAAAGCGAGGGATCGTCATTTTTTACCGCCCTTCTTGTTACCACCTGCTGCCGCACGTTGCGCTTCCACTTCCTCACGGTCCAGATAGCGGAATGTTTTAGCCACTGCATCCAGGCTCAGCGCACCTTCTTTCAAGGTCGTCAGCTGCAGGTTATTCAAGGTAACGATGCGCGGCAAATTGGCGATATCGCTGGTGAAAGCGCCAACATCATGATAATTGCCAGTGATCTTGATATTGATCGGCAATTCGGCGTAATAGTCTTTCACCACCACCTGGCCCGGCTTGAATAATTCGAATTGCAAACCCCGTCCCAGGCCGGCCTGGTTGATATCGGAAAGCAGGGCATCCATTTCCGCCTTGCTCGGCAATTGCTTTTCCAGGGTGGCGACATATTCGCCGACCTGTTCCTTTTGCTTGCGCAAGGCATCCAGATTGACCGCTTGCCTGACCTTATCCTCATAAGCGGCCCTGAGTTTGATTTCTTCCTGCTTGCCCATTTCCAGCTCTTCCAGTTGCGGGCTCCAGTAGAGATACCAGCCGAGGAACGCCACCACGGCCAATGCGCCCAAGGCGCATAACAGGCGCGGCGCGATTGGCCACAAGCCGGGATGACGGCCGTTCAAGCCGCGGAATTGCGCGGACAAAGATTCGCCAAAATTTTTCAAATCTGCCATGGCGCGATTCCTGTCAAGGTGCCTTGGGCGCCGCCGGCGCCGCAGCAGTGCCGGCCGCACTTGCGGCTTGCTGTTGTTGTTCCTGGTCGCGCGGGCGCTTGATGCCGACATTGACGGTAAAGTCGAACACCCTCTTGGCATCCCTGCCCTGGCCGATACCGGTGGAGCGGATCTCGATCAAATCCGGTTTCTGCAGCCACGGCGAGCTGTTGCCCAGATTGCGCAGCAATTCCGACACCCGCTCATTGGACTGGGCATAGCCATTCAATACCACTCGCTGCCCCTCCTGCTTGAACGACTTCAGATAGACGCCTTCCGGCACTTGCTTGACCAGCTCATCCATCATGTACACTGGCTGGTTGCGGTCGCTTTGCAAGTCTTCGACCGCTTGCTGACGCGCCTTCAAGGCTTCGATTTCTTGTCGCAAAGTGGCGATTTCCTTGATCTGCACATCGAGCTTGGCATTTTCCGCCTTGATGAATTCATTACGCTCGTTTTGCCCGGCAATCTGCGCCGCGATAATGCCGCCGACTGCCAGCACGATCAGGCCACCGACCAGCGCCGCAGCGCCCAGCATGGCGACAAAGCCCGCCTTGCGTTGTTTACGTTTTTCCTCGCGATGAGGAAGCAGGTTAATCTTGACCATCAATCAAACCTCCGCATCGCCAGACCGCAGGCCACCAGATATGCGGGCGCGTCCGTACGCAATTGTTTCTCGCGAATGCTTGATGCCAATTGCATCCCCTTGAAAGGGCTGACAACGGAGGCGGAAATCTTGGTGCGTTCGGCGACGACTTCAACCAGGCCGGGAATCGACGCGCAACCGCCCGCCAGGAAAATCTGGTCGATCCGGGTGTACGGCGTCGAGGTGAAGAAAAACTGCACTGCGCGGGTCACTTCCATCGCGGCGTTTTCCAGGAAAGGCTCCAGCAATTCACGCTCATATCCCTCCGGCAAATCGCCGCTTTTCTTTTTCGCTTCCGCTTCTTCATGCGACAGGCCGTAAGCGCGCACGATATCCTGGGTCAGCTGGCCGCCGCCGAAGGGTTGTTCGCGTTCGTAAATGGTCTGACCATCCAGCAACACCGAAATATGGGTCACCTGGGTGCCAATTTGCAGCAGCGCCACGATCTGGCCCTGGCCAGCGTTCGGCAATTGGACGATCAGGCGATCGACCGAAGCCCGTGCGGCGTAGGATTCGATATCCATCACCAGCGGCTTCAGGCCGGCTGCTTCCGCCACCGCCACGCGGTCTTCGACCTTTTCCTTGCGGGTAGCGGCCAACAGCACTTCCACGTCTTCCGGCGAATTCTGCGCCGGGCCGCACACATCGAAGTCCAGGCTGACTTCATCCAGGGCAAAAGGAATGTATTGGCTGGCTTCGGTTTCCACCTGAATTTCCAGCTCCTCTTCCAGCAGGCCGCCCGGCAAGACAATTTTCTTGGTAATGACCGACGCCGGAGGCATGCCCAAGGCTACGTGCTTGGCCTTGGTGCCGCTTTTTTTCCAGACGCGCCGCACTGCTTCGGAAACCTGTTCGATGTTTTCGATATTACCGTCGACAACCGCGCCACGCGGCAAGGATTCTGAAGCGAAACGCTCCAACCGCAATTCATTTTTGCCGACCTGCGACAACTCCACGAGCTTCACGCCCGAGGTGCTGATGTCAAGGCCAACCAGCGGCGAATTTGCTTTGCCGAATAAGGATCCAAGATCTAGAGCCAAAGCCAGGTCTCCCCCGAAAACACACTCTTGTATTGAACTGTTCGCCCCACTACCTGCCTAACAGACGAATAAAAATTGCGTGTAGAAAATCTTGTTTAAAAACCAGTGTTTAGACGACTTTTGTCAAACGTTACATTAAATCCTAGCAATAAGCTTGCTGGAGTGTAAAGCAATTTCCGTATAGTAATTTATAAATCCGTTGCCAAAACCCCACGCGACAAGGATTCCGCTTTTGTTTTAGTCAGTTCCTCTGAGGCACGTCCGCCGCCGATTTGCCTGGCGTTTATAATGGTCCGGATTACGTTCCTCCTAGATAAACCGCATGATGTCAGATCCTTCCGCTGGCGAAACCACCCAGCCCGCGCCCCGCTCCCTGCTCGTCGCCGTGCTGCGCTGGCTGGCCGCATTGGTCGGCACCTTTGCCGCGCTGTTTCTGGCAGGCGTGCTGGTCCTCATTTTCATCCTGGCGATGGCCTATCCCAACTTGCCGGCGCTGGATACCTTGATGGATTACCGGCCAAAAATTCCGCTTCGCATTTTCTCGGCTGATAATGTACTGATCGGGGAATTTGGCGAAGAACGCCGCAATATGGTGCGCGTCAAGGATATCCCCGACATCATGAAAAAAGCCGTGCTGTCGATCGAGGATGACCGCTTTTACGAACATGGCGGCGTTGACTATCTGGGCATTTTGCGTGCGGCCCTGCACAACCTGAGCGGCGGCGCCAAGCAGGGCGCATCCACCATCACCCAGCAAGTCGCCCGGAATTTTTTCCTGTCAAGCGAGCAAACGGTCAAGCGCAAGGTGTATGAAATGCTGCTGGCCTGGAAGATCGAGCAAAACCTGTCGAAGGACCAGATCCTCGAGATTTACATGAACCAGATTTACCTGGGACAGCGGGCTTACGGTTTTTCCTCGGCAGCGCAAATTTATTTCGGCAAAAAACTGGCCGAGTTGAGCGTGGCCGAAGCGGCCATGCTGGCCGGCTTGCCGAAAGCGCCATCGGCCTACAATCCGGTTGCCAATCCGAAGCGCGCCAAGGCACGCCAGCAATACATTATCTTGCGCATGTACCAACTCGGCCACATCACGCAAGCCCAGTATGAACAAGCCCGCGATGAAGAACTGAAGGTCAAGACCGATAGCGCCGCATTTGGCATCCATGCCGAATATGTGGCGGAAATGGCACGCCAGATGGTGTATGAACAATACAAGGAAGACACTTACACGCGCGGCCTGAATGTCTTTACCACGATTACCAAGTCTGATCAGGATGCCGCCTATCTGGCGTTACGCCGTGGCGTGATGGATTATGAAAAGCGCCATGGCTATCGCGGACCGGAAGGCTACATGGAAATTCCGGCAAACAAGGAAGAAGCCGATAACGCCATCGAAGTGGAACTGGCCGACCATCCGGATAGCGACAATATCGTCGCCGCGGTGGTTCTGGAAGCAGCGCCCAAGGAGGTACGCGCCATGCTGGTCACGGGGGAGGAAATCGACATCCCGGCGGCCGGCTTGAGCTTCGCCGCCAGCGGGTTCAGCGACAAGACGCCACCCAACAAGCGCATCCGGCGCGGCGCCATCATCCGCGTGACCCAGGAAGGCAAGACCTGGCACGTGACGCAAATGCCGGAAGTCGAAGCGGCCTTCATTGCCGCCAATACGGAAGATGGCGCGATCCGCGCCCTGATTGGCGGCTTTGACTTCAACCGCAACAAGTTCAACCACGTGACCCAGGCATGGCGCCAACCGGGTTCCTCGTTCAAGCCATTCATTTACTCTGCCTCGCTGGAAAAAGGCTTGTCGCCGGCAACCATCATCAATGACTCGCCCATCAGCTTCGACGCCGGCCAGACTGGCGGCCAGGCATGGGAGCCGAAGAATTACGATGGCAAGTACGAAGGCCCGATGTCGATGCGCAGGGGTCTGACCAAATCGAAAAACATGGTCTCGATCCGCATCCTGCACAAAGTCGGCGCGCGTTACGGACAGGAATTCATTACGCGCTTCGGTTTCGATGCCGACAAAAATCCGCCCTACCTGACCCTGGCGCTGGGCGCCGGCAACGTGACGCCGTTGCAAATGGCCGGCGGCTATGCCGTGTTCGCCAATGGCGGCTACAAGGTCAGCCCCTACATCATTTCCAGGGTCACCGACAATAGCGGACGGGTCTTGTCGCAAGCGGTGCCCGAGCGCGCCGGCGATGAAGCCAACCGGGTTCTCGACGCACGCAATGCCTTCCTGATGGATAGCATGATGAAGGATGTGGTCAAATCCGGCACGGCAACGCGGGCACTGGTATTGAAGCGGCCCGACCTGGCGGGCAAAACCGGCACCACCAATGATTCGGTGGACGCCTGGTTCGCCGGCTACCAGCCCAAGCTGGTCGGCGTCGCCTGGATCGGTTTCGATCAGCCAAGAAACCTCGGCAACCGCGAAACCGGCGGCGGCCTGGCCTTGCCAATCTGGATCAATTACATGCAGCAGGCGTTGAAAGACATCCCCGTGATGGAAAGCGTGATTCCGGATGGGGTCATCCAGGTCGGCAGCGAATTCTATTACGCGGAGAATCCGCCCGGCAGCGGGGTGCGCAACCTGGGCACGGCCGAAGCACCGCAAAACGGTACGCCGGCAGAAGCAGGCAAAACCGGGGACGAAGTCAAGAACCAGTTATTCTGACCGTGCTGACCGTGGCCGCCCGGCGCTGCTTCAGCCAATAAAGTTCGCCAATAAAGTTCAGGCGGGCTCGAGCCGGATGGCACAACCGGCCTGATCGCCCACCAGGCGGCCCAGGGCGGCGAACAGTTCCTCGTCGCCGCGGGTATCCTGCCAGCGCCCTGCAAAGCGTTTGTAATGGAAGCCGCCGGAACGCGCGGCAACCCAGATTTCCTGCATCGGCGCCTGGCTGTTGACAATGATTTTCGCGCCGGTATCGATCAATTCGATCTCCAGCACATTGCCGGCACGGCTGCATTCGACATCCAGGCCGGCGGCATCGGCGGCGGCTTCCAGCGCACGCTCGATATCGTTCAGGGTGGTATCCGCCAGGTCCAGGAATTCTGATTCGGTCATGCTACACTCCAATGCAATTCTGTAAATCGTGATTGTAATCGTGAATTCTAATTTCAATTTATCACGGCTAAGCCTCTGCGGCATGGCTGTCGCCCTGCCGCTGTTGCTGGCCGCTTGCGGGCTGCGCGGACCGCTCTACCTGCCCAGCAAACCCGCGGCCATGACACCTGTACCCGTGCCTGCGCCTGCGAAAGCACCTGCAGCGGCGCCGGCGTCGGAGTCTGCCCCGAGCGCCCCCTTACCCACCTCGAAATAAGCCTGTACTCGCCATGTCGCACTTTTCTTACCGTAACGGCGTGCTTTGCGCCGAAAACCTGCCCCTGACCGAGATTGCCCAGCGCTTCGGCACACCGACCTATGTCTATTCCAAGGCTGCCCTGCTGGAAAATTATGGTGCCTACGCCAATGCCTGCAAAAAGCATGGCCGCGACGACAAGACGGCGCTGATCTGCTATTCGGTGAAATCCAATTCCAACCTGGCGGTCCTGAACTTGCTGGCAAAACAGGGCTCGGGCTTCGACATTGTCTCCGGCGGCGAATTGCTGCGCGTGCTGGCCGCCGGCGGCGACCCGCGCAAGGTGATTTTCTCGGGCGTGGGAAAATCCCGGGAAGAAATGCGGCTGGCGCTGTCGCACGATATCCTCTGCTTCAATGTCGAATCGCTGCCGGAACTGCACCGTCTGAACGAAGTCGCCGCCGAACTCGGCAAGCAGGCGCCGATTTCCTTGCGCGTCAATCCCAATGTCGATGCCAAGACGCATCCGTACATCTCGACCGGGCTGAAGGAAAACAAGTTCGGCGTCGCTTTCGAGGAAGCGCTGGATATTTACCGCACCGCCGCCGGCTTGCCGCACATCCGCGTGACCGGCATTGATTGCCATATCGGTTCGCAATTGCTCGATGACGCTCCGCTGCTGGAAGCGCTCGACAAGCTGATCGAACTGATCGACACCCTGAGCAACGAAGGCATTGCCATCCACCACCTCGACATCGGCGGCGGCATCGGCATCGTCTACGACCAGGAACTGCCGGTTGCGGTCGGCGATTATCTGGGCCGGCTGTTCACCCGCATCGACGCCTGGCGCGCCGCGCGCCATGACAAGGCGCCGATCACGATCCTGTTCGAGCCGGGCCGCTCGATTGTCGGCAATGCCGGCATTCTGCTCACCGAGGTGCAATACCTCAAACATGGCGACGCCAAGAATTTCGCCATCGTCGACGCCGCCATGAATGACCTGATGCGCCCGGCCATGTACGAAGCCTGGCACGGCGTGCAGGCGGTGCGCCAACGCGACGGCAGCGCCAGCACCTATGACGTGGTCGGGCCGGTATGCGAATCGGGCGACTGGCTGGCGCGCGAACGCGCGCTGAATATCGCGCAAGGCGACCTGCTGGCGATCCTGTCGGCAGGGGCCTATGGCATGACCATGTCGTCCAACTACAACACCCGCGGCCGCGCCGCCGAAGTTATCGTCGATGGCGCGGCGATGCACCTGGTGCGCCCGCGCGAACTGCCGGAACAATTGTTCGCGCAAGAAAAGCTGCTGGCGTAAGGCTGGCGCAAGAGCACCCCTGCTCATCGCGGCGCGGCACGCAATGGCGGCGTCTTGTTGCGCAGGAAGCGCCAGTACAGCCGCGCCCCGAGCAGGATGGCGACGATGACGCCAAACAGGATCGGTTCGGCGAAATCATGCTTGCCCGCCTTCATCCACCAGAAATGCAGGATGCCGAGCGGGGCAATCACATAAATCAGCCGGTGCAGCCATTGCCAGCGCTTGCCGCCCAGGCGCCGGACCATCGCATTGGTGCTGGTAGCCGCCAACGGAATCAACAGGACAAAGGCAGTGAAACCGACGGCGATGAACGGCCGCTTGAGGACATCGCGCCACATTTCGCCGATATCGAAGAAGTGGTCGAACCAGAGAAATGTCGTGAAATGCAGCACGGCATAAAAAAAGCAGAACAAGCCGAGCATACGGCGCAACTTGATCAGCCAGGGCCACTGCAGCAGGCGGCGTAGCGGCGTCACCGCCAGGGTCAGGCAAAGGAAATACAGGGTCCAGTCGCCGGTGCTGCGGGTGATGAATTCAATCGGGTTGGCGCTCAACCGGTCGGCAAAGCCAAACCAGACCAGCCGCGCCAGCGGCAACAGCGCCGCAACAAACACGGCCGCCTTGATGACCTGTAATTGTCTTGGCGCAGGATGAAACATCGACGCGTCCTCCTCAATTTTCAGAAAAACTTTTGCAAGTCCATGCCGGTGTAGAGCGAAGCGACTTCCGCATAGCCGTTGAACATCAGGGTCTTGCGCTTGCGCGTGAAAAAGCTGTCTTCACCGATGCGGCGTTCGCTGGCCTGCGACCAGCGCGGATGATCGACTTGCGGATTGACGTTGGAATAAAAACCGTATTCCGCGGCCGCCGCCTGGTTCCACGCGGTTTTCGGCTGGTCGCGGGTAAAGCGGATCTTGACGATCGACTTGGCCGACTTGAAGCCATATTTCCATGGCACGACCACCCGCACCGGCGCGCCATTCTGGTTGGGCAAGACTTCGCCATACATCCCCAGGCCCAACAGCGCCAGCGGGTGCATCGCTTCATCCAGGCGCAAGCCTTCGACATAGGGCCAGTCCAGCACCGGACTGCCCAAGCCCGGCATTTGCCGCTTGTCGGCGAGCGAGGTGAATTCGATATATTTCGCATTGCCGTTCGGCTCGACCTTCCTGATCAATGCCGACAGCGAATAACCGATCCACGGAATCACCATCGACCAGCCTTCAACGCAACGCAAGCGGTAGATCCGCTCTTCCAGCGGCGCCAGTTTGCGCAAGCCATCGAGATCGAGGACTTGCGGCTTATTGATCTCGCCCTCGATGCTCACTGTCCACGGACTCGGCTTGAGCGTACCCGCATATTTGGCCGGATCGGCTTTGTCGGTACCGAATTCGTAGAAATTGTTATAGCTGGTCGCGTCCTTGTACGCGGTCGGCTTGTCGACCACCACATAGGCGGAATTCGGTTTTGCGACCAGTTTCTGCGCAGTGGCGGACTGGGCAAAAGCCTGGCGCGTCGCCATTTCCAGCAAGGCGCCGCCGGAAATCGTACCGAGCGCGAGTTGCTGGATGAACTGGCGGCGCGATTCGAAGACTTCGCGCGGCGTGATTTCCGATGCAAACGGCCGGTCGGTACCATTGGGATTGGGCTTGATTAACATGGACACTCCATCATCGCTGGGCTTGAGATGCAGGATAGTCGATTATCCGGCGCAAACCTTACACCCCGGATTACAATTTCAGACGAGCATGCACCGCTTGGGCGACGTCCAGCATGCGCGCCTTGGTGATGCCACCCGACAAGGCGTAACCGTAATCGCGATCGATCCAGTAAAACACCGCATTGCCGTTTTGTTCCAGCAATTGAAAACCGCCCGCCATCTGCTGCCGGGCCGCATGTCGAATGGTCAGTGTCAGGCGTTCGCCTGCCGCCGATTCATACATCAATTGCGCCAGCGGCGCATCGTCCCCCGGCAACAGACGCCCGCCGAGCAGGGTAAAGCCCTGGTCGCGCAAATCAGGCGCGTGGATCGGCGCTTCCAGGCGTTTCGATAGCCAGGCCAGCAAATGCGCCTCCTGCTGAGCAGTCACTTCGACCGGATGGCGCTGTTCTGCAACGAAAACCACATGGGCAGCCAGCGCATTCCTGGCAAACCCTGAGTTCCCGGACGAAGCGACGTCTGGTGGCGCCATGAAGCCATGGGCAAACCAGCCGGCGACCACGCCGCACGCCAGGCAGGCAACGCCCGCCGCCAGCGCGCGCAGCATCGGCTGCGGCTTCAAAGCCGTCGTCAACTGCATGGGGACTGCTTCATTCATGACGCCATCATACAGGCGATGCAGGCTGCGATTTTGTTCACGCCAATGCTGCACCTGCTCCTGCGCCGGCGGCTGGCTCGCCAGATAGCCTTCGACTTGCGCGCGACGGTCGGCATCGAGCTGGCCATCGACATACGCATGCAAATCCCTTTCACCGATCGGTGTCGTCATTTCACTTGATCCTGCTTAAATGCACTGGCGCTGCGCTTGCATCCACCTGCCCCGACAATATCGCCCGCAACTGGCTGCGCGCCCGCGCCAGGCGCGACATGATGGTCCCTGGCGGCACTCCCAGGATTTCCGCGGCTTCCTGGTAGCTGACCTGCTCCAGCCCCACCAGCACGATCACAGCCCGATGTTCGACAGACAAGCGCGCCAGGGCGCGTTGCATGTCGATCTGCCAGCCATGTTCGTCCCGGCCGACCGGCTCCGGCAGCTGCGCCGCCTGCATTTCCTGCGCCTTGCGGTAGCGTGCCGCCTCGTTCAGATACAGACGGTAAAGGATGGTCATCAGCCAGGCCGTCAGGTTGCTCTGGAGTCGAAACAGCCAGCGTCGCCGCAGGGCACGCTCCAGCGTATCCTGCACCAGATCATCCGCCCAGGCGGCATTGTGGGTCAGCGCCCGCGCATAGCGCCGCAAGCGCGGGATCTGCAAGGCCAATTCCTGGGAGAAATCCAGCATGGAACGCCAGTGCCTTAAGGTTTTGCTGCATGCCACTGGTTGCTCAGGAAGCCGTCGCCCGTCTTGTCGCCGGGTTTCTGGTCCTTGATGAAGGTGTACAGTGGCTTGCCCTTGTAAGCCCATTGCTGCTTGCCGTCGTCGCGCGTGATGATGCTGTAGTCACTGGCGGCTTTGTCACCGGATTGCGCCGTCAGCGGTGGCCAGTTGGTGGCGCAGGGACCGTTGCAAGCGCTCTTGCCGCCGCTGTCGCGGTCGAAAGTGTACAAGGTCATGCCGGCCGGGTTGGTCAGCACGCCATCGGCCATTTTGACCGGCGCTTGCGCGCCTGCCATCGATGCGCACGCGGCCAGCAACACAGCCATGAATACTGCGGGAAAGGCGGAAAAGAATTTCATGAAGTCCTCACTAAATGGGTTGATCGAAGGTACGGCAAACAACAGCCGCACCCCGGTAAACAATCAGGACACCCAGTTTATTCCATCCGCCTTGAAAAATTTAGATCACTTCCTAGAGCTCACCGTAGGAATGCAAGCCCGACAGGAACATGTTTACGCCCAAGAACGCAAAGGTAGTCACCAGCAAGCCGACCAGCGCCCACCAGGCCGCAACTTGCCCGCGCAATCCCTTCATCAGCCGCATGTGCAACCAGGCTGCATAGTTGAGCCAGACGATCAGGGCCCAAGTCTCCTTCGGGTCCCACGACCAGTAACCGCCCCAGGCTTCGGCCGCCCACAGGGCGCCCAGGATGGTGGCGATGGTGAAAAAGGCGAAGCCGACCGCGATCGCCTTGTACATCACATCATCCAGCAATTCCAGCGACGGCAGGCGATCGGCCAGGATGCCTTTGGATTTCAGCAAATAAGCGACCGCCACCATCGCCGCCAGCGCAAAGGTGCCATAGCCGATGAAATTGGCCGGCACATGGATTTTCATCCACCAGCTTTGCAAGGCCGGCACCAGCGGCTGGATTTGCGCGGCATCGCGAGTGACGGAGTACCACAGGAGAAACCCGACTGCAGCGGAAATAATCAGCAGCACAAAGGCCCCCATCTGGCGGGTCTTGTAATGCTGTTCGTAATACAGGTAAAACAAGGCGGTCAAAAGGCAGAACAGCACAAAGACTTCATACAGATTGGACACCGGAATATGGCCGACGTCGCTGCCCACCAGGTAAGACTCATACCAGCGCACCAGCATGCCGGTAAAGCCCATCGCCACCGCCGCCCAGCACAGGGCGCTGCCGAGCGCGCTGCCGGTTTCCGAACGGGCCAGCAAGCCCACCCAGTAAAACAGGTTGGCCAGGAAAAATAGCGTGCCCATCCATAAAATTGCCGACTGGCTCGATAACAGATATTTGAGCAGGAATTTCTGGTTGGCCGCATCCAGCGCGCCGCCATACAGGCCGATCGCCGACAGCGCCAGCAAGCCCAGCAATGCCATCAGCCAGCGCACCGGTTTCCAGTACCAGCCGAGCCAGATGAAAGTGGGCGCCGACAGGACCAGGATGCCCTGCTCGTAATAATCCATGTATGCGTTATAGCGCTGCAGGGCAAACAGCATTGCCGCCGTCAGGGCCACCGCGTACAGCCAGTCGAACGGCGACAGGCGTTTGAAAAAACCGGGGGCCGGCGTATATGCCTTGGCGCTATTCTGGGTCAATTCCATGGTGATTCTCCGCTTGCCCGAGGCCGCTGCCGGCCCGGCAAAGTGTGCTTCATATCAGTTTGCAAAATTTCCCGGCGCAACGGCGCCGGATTGTGTCAGTTGCTGCCGGAATATCTCGAATTCCTTGTCGAAATCCAGCGTCTTGCGCTGGGAACTCATCGCCATCAGCGCCTGGGCATTGCCTGTCGCATCCGATTTTATCCAGATCCAGACGCGCCGTTCGCGAATATACAGCATGGCGAAAATCCCTAGCACAAGCAATAGGCAGCCCAGATACACGACTTTCTGGCCAGGCGAGCGCGTCACTTGCAATACTGAAGCTTTGACTTCGGTGAATTCCTGCAGTTGCAGATAAACCGGTGCGCCATAGGCAAAGGAATCGGCCAGCGCATTGGCCGCCACCTGCATGAAGCGTGCATTCTTTTCAGTTGGTTCAGGCAACGTCAGGCGCTCCTGGGCACGCGCAGCCTGCCACAGGTCCCACAGGGTGCCGTTCAGGATCTTCATGAAAATATCGGCAGCTTTTTCCTGCTGGTCCGACGGCACCTTTTGCAGGAAGCGTGACACCGCGACATAGCCGGCATCCTGTTCGGCGCCGGCAAAAATCGCCAGGCCGCGCTGCGCCGATGCCTGCAATTGTTCGCGCAGCTTTGCGGTCGCGGCATCCGTTCCCGGCAACGCGCGCGCGGCATAACGGTGCGCTGCTTGTGCCCGCAATTCCGGGGTCAACAGTGCGGCGCGCAAGCGCATCCATTCCGTCACCGAGTCATTTTCATCGGCCGGAATCCGCAGGTAGCGGAAGGGCTCGCTGGGTAAATCGCGCACCCCGGCCAAAAACACTTCGCCGCCTTCGGTTTGCACTGGCAACATGTAATTATGAAATTCACGCGCCTGGCCAGTCTTGTCACGCAGCTTGTACTGCACGCTGGGGCCGACATTCTTGAATGCCTTGCTGTCGGCGCCCCTGGCCGCCGCGCCGAGCTGTTTGTCCAGGCCTGCAGAAAACCGCTGGTTGAAGGATTGCCCGGCATTGACCGCGCGCACGTCCTGGCCATTGTTCGCCATATTTTCGACGTTAAATGGCCGGAAACCCGACCATTCCACCGTATAGTCGCCGGCCTGCGCTGCCGCCAGCGGCGTCGCGCCGCCGACTTCACCGGCGATGGCGAACCGGGTATGGCCGCTGCCGCGCATCGGGTAGCCGGCCAGCTTGAGCTTGCTGCCGCCATCATCAAAACTGGACTGGTACACCGCCATGCCCTTGTGAATCAGTGGCTGATTGACCTTGATCACTGTCGAAAAACGCTTGCCGGTATCATGGTCGATCACCGTCACATGGCTGGCAAACAGCTTTGGCATGCCAGTCGAGTAATAATCGATGACGAACTTGTCGAGTTGCAGGGTAAATGGCAAATCCTGGATCAACACGCCCTTGGCACGCGGCAGGATCGCGGTGCTGCTGCTCGCCCCTTCCGGAATGAAGGTATTGCCACGAAAACTGGGATTACCGTCACCCAGCCGGTGCCGCGCCGGAATTTGCGCAATGACACCATTGCCGTCGAAGGGCGTTTTGCCATATACCCACTCCTGGAAACGGATCGGCAAATCGGAATCGAGCAGGCCGCCGATGCAAATGATGACGATCGCGCTGTGCGCAAAGATATAGCCCCATTTGTTGGCAGCGCCCTGCTTGGCAGTGATCAGGGTGGCGCTGCCCTTGTCGACCATCTTGGCCTTGTAGCCATTGGCGACGACCCGTTGCAGCAATTGCCCGGCCAGTTCGGCCGGCGGCATAGCCACGCGCCATTCGACCTTGTGGTGGAAATTACGCAAGGATTGCTCACGCACGTTTTCGCGCCAGCTGCGCATGTCCTTGATCATCTTCGGCGCATTACGGGTAATGCACAGCGAGGTCGATAGCACCAGGAAGGCCATGATCAGCAAGAACCACCAGGTCGAATACACGGCGTACAGGCCCAGCTTGCCGAATACCTCGAACCAGAACGGCCCGAACTGGTTGACGTAATTGGTCATCGGCTCATTCTGCTTGAGCACGGTGCCAATGACGGAAGCAACCGAAATCAGCGTCAGCAGGCTGATGGCAAAACGCATCGACGAAATCAGTTCCACCAAATCGGCGACCCAGCGGCGCCTGGTATTCAACTGCAGTCCGGAAGTAGTTGTTTCCATTTTCTCTACAAAAAAACAAAAGGGGTGGCTTGCGCCACCCCCCTTCAACCCATGCAGGCCACGACGCTCGTTATTTCAGGCCAGCTACGTAATCCGCCACTGCCTGAATTTCTTCATCCGACAATCGCTTGGCGATGGTCGTCATTTGCGGACTGTTCTTGCGCACGCCGGAACGGAATGCGGTCAATTGTGCGGCGGTATAATCCTGGTGCTGGCCGCCAATCCGGGCGAACTGGGCCGGAATGCCGGCGCCGCTCGGGGTGTGGCATGCCGCACAAGCCGGCACACTCTTCTCGGCGATGCCGCCACGATAGATTTTCTTGCCAAGTTCGACCGTATCCTTGTTTTTGGCCGCGCCCGGCTTTTGTACCTGTTGGTCCAGATAGGCAGCGATATTGCGGATATCGTCATCGCTCAAGGCTTTGGCCATCGTCGTCATGACGGCATTGTTGCGCTGCGGGCCCTTGAAATCGTGCATTTGCTTGGCAAGATAAGCTTCATGCTGGCCGGCCAGTTTGGGGTTTTGCGCGATGGATGAATTGCCGGCGGCGCCATGGCAAGCCAGGCAAGCCGTAATATTGCGGGCCGCATCGCCGTTCGTATAGATCGCTTCGCCGCGTGCCGGATCGGCTTTTTTCGTTACAGCATCGGCGGCAAACGCCATGGAAGACACGGCCAGCAAGCCTACGCACAAGGATTTCACAAATGGGAGAAATTTCATTCAAACACCCTGAGACTTAATATTAATATTCTGGCCGCAAGACGGCATGTCGCCGCGCTCCGATAATTCCGCAAACGGCTTGATTTTGCAACGCAATAACCGCAACCCCTTATTGTACAATAGCTTTTCGGCATTTCGCCTACTTCAATGTATTTTCTGCACCGTCTATGTCCCTACTCTGGCAAGCCCGCTTCTTCACCACGGTGAACCATCTGCGCGATTTGCCTAACACGCAAGTCCCCGAAATCGCCTTCGCCGGCCGCTCCAACGCCGGCAAATCGACGGCGATCAACACCTTGTGCAACCAGAAAAAACTGGCCTTTGCCTCCAAGACCCCCGGCCGCACCCAGCACATCAATTATTTTTCCATCGGCGGCGCCCATGTCGGCCAGCACCGCAAGGACGAAACCCGGGTCGATGAAATCCGCGCCCTGCTGGTCGATTTGCCGGGTTATGGCTATGCTGAAGTATCCGGAACAGCCAAGTTGCACTGGCAGAAATTGCTCGGCGATTACGTGCAGAGACGCCAGCAATTGTGCGCGCTGGTCCTGATCGTCGATGCGCGCCGTCCCTTCACCGACCTGGATATCCAGATGCTGGAGTGGTTCGCCCCGACCGGCAAGCCAATCCACTGCATCCTCTCCAAAGCCGACAAGCTCAACCGCAATGACCAGGCCAATGCACTGCGCCAGGCGCGCACCCTGCTGGGCAGCTATGTGGATGCGGAAGGCCACCCCTTTCCCTTTACGGTGCAATTGTTTTCGGCCCTGAAACGCGAAGGACTGGACGAAGCCAACCAGCGCATCCTCGACTTGCTCGGCTTGGCTGCAGAGGAAGCAAATGACGCAGAGGAAGCGCTACAAACCGGCGTCGACGACGACGCAGAGCCGCTTGAAAAACCGGCAGCGCCGCCAGAAAATTCGTGAATAATCGGAAAAACGCCCAAAAAAAGCCCTGAAGAAAGGGGAGTATCTTCAGGGCACGAACGCCATATCGCTTATGTCACGATAGGCCCCGCTCAGGGAGGAGAAGCGGGAGGTGAACGAATCACCTGTTGCTGAGAGTCTGACCTTTGCTAAAAGTTTCAATCATTTCCCAATTTGTTTAAAATTTTCGGAATGCCCATTCCTGTTCCCGCCATGTCCACTACGCCCAACACCCCCGCCTTCCCCGCCATTCGTATGCGCCGCATGCGCAGGGATGCATTTTCCCGCGCCATGATGCGCGAAAATGTGATTACACCGGCCGACCTGATTTACCCCGTGTTTCTTCTGGACGGCCAGAACCAGCGCCAGCCTGTCGCATCAATGCCGGGCGTCGAGCGCCTGTCGGTCGATCTGCTGCTGCCGGTCGCGGAAGAATGCGTCAGGCTCGGCATTCCGGTGCTGGCACTGTTTCCGGTCATCAATCCCGCCCTGAAGACTCCTGACGGCAGCGAAGCCGGCAACCCCGACGGCCTGGTGCCGTGCGCGGTGCGCGAACTGAAGGCGCGCTTCCCGGAACTGGGCATCCTGACCGACGTCGCGCTCGACCCCTACACCAGCCACGGCCAGGACGGCGTGCTCGACGACAGCGGCTATGTATTGAACGATGAAACCAGCGCACTGCTGGTGCGGCAGGCGCTCATCCAGGCCGATGCCGGCGTCGATATCGTCGCTCCTTCCGACATGATGGATGGCCGCATCGGCGCCATCCGCACTGCGCTGGAAACAGAGCGTCATATCTACACCCGCATCATGGCCTATTCCGCCAAGTACGCCTCGGCCTACTATGGCCCGTTCCGCGATGCGGTCGGCTCGGCCGCCAATCTCGGCAAGGGCAACAAGGCGACCTACCAGATGGATCCAGCCAACGGCGACGAAGCCTTGCGCGAAGTCGCCCTCGACCTCGCCGAAGGCGCCGACATGGTGATGGTCAAGCCCGGCATGCCCTACCTGGACATCGTGCGTCGGGTCAAGGAGGAATTCCGGGTACCGACCTTCGCCTACCAGGTCAGCGGCGAATACGCCATGATCAAGGCGGCGGCGCAAAACGGTTGGCTCGACCACGACAAAACCATGATGGAAACCATGCTGTGCTTCAAGCGCGCCGGCGCCGATGGCGTGCTGACCTATTTCGCCCGCGACATCGCACGCCTGCTGAAAGCCGGTTGAACCCGTCAGACAAAGCCGCCGGCACCCCTCCATGGATATCCTCTTTATCAGCGAGCAACAAGCCAGGCACATCAGCGAAGCCGATACAGGCACGCTGGGTGAAGACGGCTTCCTCTGGCTCGACGCCAGCCATGCCGAAGTCAGCGCAGATGTGCCGGCATGGCGCGCGGCCATCGAACGCATCACCGGCGTCCAGCTGCACGAGCTGCATGTCAGCGATGCGGTCAACCTCAAGCACCCGTCCTACTTCGATTCGACGCGCGACTATGAACTGGTGGTCTTCCGCAAGCTGGCATTGTCGAAAGAGATGAACGGCGATGCCGTCCCTCAGGCGGCATCGGACGCCGAAGCCAGGCGCAAGATTCCACCGGCGTTGAGCAAACTGGTGACCCAGCCGGTCACCTTCCTGGTGCTGGATCACGCGCTGGTGACAGTGCACGGCGAACCTGGCCGCACCATCGAGCAAGCGCGCAAGCGTCTGCTCGATTACCAGCCCAAGGCAGGCGCCAGCCATGCCGGACGGCCGCCAGCTTCGCCGCGGGAATTAATGCTGCGCCTCCTGAATGCGATGGTCGACCAATACCTGGAATTACGCCAGCCGCTGACCACCCAGATCGACCGCTGGCAGCGCGCGCTGCTCAATCCGCGCCGCCCGTTCAATGACTGGATGGCCCTGCTCGATGCGCGCATCGAATTGCGCAAACTTGACCTCCTGTGCGAGGAGCAGCACGACGCCTTGCAGGAGTTGCGCGACCATTTCGTCGATACCGCGCACGACGGCGAAAACAGTCGCGCCAAGGACCTGCTGCTGGTGCGCATCAACGACGTCATGGAACATGTGACGCGGGTTCTGAACCACGCGCGGCGGCTGGAAGCGTCGATCGAGTCGGCAGTGCAGATCCATTTTTCGGCCATGGCGCATCGCACCAGCGAAATCATGCGCACCCTGACGGTACTGACTGCGCTGTTCATGCCCTTAACCCTGATCACCGGGATTTTCGGCATGAACTTCATCGACATGCCGCTGCTGGAAAATCATGATGGCTTCTGGATCGTGATGGGCACGATGGGTGTGACCGTGGCGCTCGCCCTGCTGATCTTCCGGCGCAAGCGCTTTCTGGAAGACCGCAACGCCGATAACTGAGACGCTTGCAGGCATGCGCTGCGAAAAAACGCCCGGGATTGCCGGGCGTTTTTGCTTTATCAAACAGTCATTTGTTGGGTTGCGGCGTCAGTCGCAGATAGGGGCGCGGCGCAGTGTACCCTTTCGGATACTTCTGCTTGATCACTTCCTCGTCCTGCACCGTCAGCGGGATGATCACATCGTCGCCATCGCGCCAATTGCCAGGCGTAGCCACCGTATATTTGTCGGTCAACTGCAGCGCATCGATCACGCGCAACACTTCATCGAAATTGCGGCCGGTGCTCATCGGGTAAGTGATGGTCAGGCGCACCTTCTTTTGCGGATCGATCACGAACAGCGAGCGCACCGTCGCAGTTTCCGACTGGTTCGGGTGGATCATGTCATACAGCGCGGAGACCTTCCTGTCAGCGTCGGCAATAATGGGAAAGCCGACCACGGTCTGCTGGGTTTCCTCGATATCCTTGATCCAGTCCTTGTGCTTGTCGGCCGGATCGACCGACAGGGCGATTGCCGTGACATTGCGCTTGTCGAATTCGCCCTTGAGCTTGGCAGTCAGGCCCAGTTCGGTGGTGCACACCGGCGTGAAATCGGCCGGGTGGGAAAACAGCACCACCCACGAATCGCCAGCCCACTCGTAAAATTTGATTTTGCCGATAGAAGAATCCTGCTCGAAATCAGGTGCGGTATCGCCCAGATGCAAACTCATGTCATGCTCCTTATGCGGTTAATTGTGCAGGAACAATATAACGAGACTACACCCGCCAGCCAACGACTTTTATCAACATTACAAATAACATTTTGCTATATCGGGTTGACGCGCTCCAACGACTGTAGAAAACGTTCCGCATTCTGGAAACCGATCACGCGGCCGCCCGGAATTTCACGTCCTTGTTTGTCGAAAAACACAATGCCAGGCGGACCGAACAGTTTGAATCGTTTGAGCAGCGCCTTGTCATCCTCGTTATTGGCCGTCACATCCGCCTGCAGCAGCACCATCTGCCCCATCTGCGCCTGGATGCGAGGATCGGTGAAAGTGAATTTCTCCATTTCCTTGCAGGAGACGCACCAGTCGGCGTAAAAATCAAACAAGACGGTCTTGCCCCGCGCCTGCGCCACTGCCGTTTCCAGTTCGGCGAGTGACTTCACCCGCATGAATTCGACATGACGGACTTCATTGCCGCGCAGCTTGGCCAACGGCGCCAACGGATCGCTCGCACCCGTCGCCACGCCTGTCAGCTGCAGCGCCCCCACAAGCGCGAACGCCAGGCCGCATGCCTTGGCCAGCCAGCCGGCGCGCCTGCTCCATAGCAGGAATGCGCCATAAGCGCCCGCCAGCAAAGCCCAGCCGAGCATTTGCAGATTCCCCGGCAACAAGGGCGATACCATCCACAAGGCCATCGCCAGCATCAGCACACCAAAGAAGCGTTTGACTTCCGCCATCCAGGCGCCGGCACGCGGCAACAGGGTACCGGCTGAAATCCCCACCAACAGCAAGGGAATGCTCATGCCCGCCGCCATCGCGAACAGCGCGCCGCCGCCCACCAGCACATCGCGCGTCTGACTGATGTAAATCAGCGCACCCGCCAGCGGCGCCGCCACGCAGGGGCCAACGATCAATGCCGACAGTGCGCCCATGGCGAAAACGCCCAGCAGCTTGCCGTGCGCCTGCTTTTCCGAAGCCTGCAACAGCCGGGTCTGGATGAAGGCTGGCATCTGCATTTGATAGACATCGAACATGGCCAGCGCAAATGCCAGCATCAGCACGGCAAATCCGATCAGGATCGGCGGCTTCTGCAGTGCTGCTGCCAGCCCTTCGCCGATCAGCCCGGCGGCGACACCCAGCGCGGTATAAACCAGTGCCATGCCGAGTGAATACGCCAACGACAATATGAAGGCACGCTTGCGGCCGGCCTGCGCACCCTCGCCGACGATGATCGAGGACAGGATCGGCACCATCGGCAGAACGCATGGCGTAAACGCCAGACCCAGCCCGAGGATCAGGAATAAGGGCACGATTGCCAGCAGGCTGCCGCTCTTGAGCGCCGCTTCGATACGCCCCATTTCCGACACCGGCACATTCACGCCGGCCGATGTCCCGGATGACGGCACGGCGCGCACATCCAGTTCCGCGAGCGACGCCATTGGCGCATAGCACAAGCCCTTGTCGGCGCAGCCCTGGCTCGCCACGTTCAGCTTGAAAATGCCGCCAGCTTCGACCGGCAACAGCACCGTCACTGCTTTGCGATAGGTCTCGACATCCTTCTGGAAAGTTTCATCAAACTTGACCTTGCCGGATGGGAGTTGCGGCGTGCCGAGGCTTGCGCCTTCCGCCGTGAAGCCGAAGCGCTCGCGATACATGTAATAGCCGTCGGCGATATCAAAGCGTACTGCAATGGTGCCCGCGTCCTTCATGCTGGCGGAAAATTTGAATGCCTGCTCTGGCGGCAGGTACTCGTCTTCGGCGTGCGCGCCGGCTGTCGCCAGCGTCAATACAGCCAGAAAAAATGTTCGCAGCATAAGCGCGAAAAGTGCGGTAAAACGTTCAGACATCGACTTCCTTCCTGGTTTCCTGCGCAATCCACTGCATGTAGGCCGGCCAGCTAGCACTTGGTGCGATTGCAATAATTTCCGGGACTTGATACGGATGCGCCTTGCGGATGGCTGCTTCCAGTTCCGCATAACGGCCCTGCACGGTCTTGATCAGCAAGGTGGTTTCTTCCGCCTGCTCGACCTCCCCCTGCCAGCGATAGACCGATCGCACGCCGGGCAGGCAATTGACGCAGGCCGCCAGGCGGGCATTCACCAAGGCATGCGCGAGTTGCTCCGCGCTTGTCGCATCCGGCATGTTCGTCATCACAAGCAGCACCGATTCCATCATCACTCCCTCGGCCGCCCGGGCGGCGTCATGTCAGCAGGCGGCGGCGGGTAAGGAGCACGGCGACATAGAAGCCGCCGATGCAGTAGATCAGCAGGATGGCAAGATTGAGCACCACCCGGTCCGGCCAGCCGCCCAGTATCAGTGGCCGTACCAGTTCGACTGCAGCACGCAAGGGCAGGCATTGCGACAGTCGTTCCAGCCATTGCGGCAACTGCGAGACCGGATAGTATACCCCCGAGAGAAAAACCATGGGCGTCAGCACCAGCGTGAAATAATAGGTAAAAAAATCATAACCGCGGGCCAGCGCATTGACGATCAAGCCGATCGCGGAAAAGCACATCCCGATCAGGAACAGCAAGGGCAACACCAGCAAGGTTTGCAGGTGCAGGCCAATGCCGAGCGCGAACATGACCGCCAGGATCGCCACGCCGGAAAACAGCGATTTGGTGGCCGCCCACAATATCTCCGCAAGCAGCACGTCATCCAGCGACAACGGCGCATTCATCAACGCGTCCCAGGTCTTTTGCACATGCATGCGCGAGAATGCCGAATACAGTGCCTCAAACGAGGCCGCCATCATGATCGACATGCAAATCGATCCGGAAGCAAGGTACTGGATGTACGGAATGCCGTCGATACTCTTGAGTAGTCCACCCAGGCCGTAGCCAAAGGCAATCAGGGTGATCAAGGGATCGGCGATATTACCCAGCACACTGGCCTTGGCAAGCTTTTTCCAGACCATGAAATTGCGCCGCCAGATCGGCACGAAGCGCAGCGAAAACTGCGGAAGTCGATATAAGGGATCCGTCATCTCAATCTCGCATTTCCCTGCCGGTCAACTTCATGAACAAGTCTTCGAGGTTCGCCGGCCGATGCAGATAGCGTATGCCTGGCATGGCCTGCAGCCCTTCCAGCAGCGCTTGCGCATCGTTGGTATAGCAGAACACTGTTTCGCCGCTGACTTCCAGGCGCGCCGACTTGCCGCGCCCCTCCCGCTCACCCCAGGCCAGCGCATTGTCACCATACACCTCGACCACCTCGGCTTCGATATGCCGGGCAATCAATTCGCGCGGCGAACCTTCCGCGATCAGCTTGCCGTGATCGATCACCGCCAGGCGGTCGCACAGGCGTTCGGCCTCATCCATGAAATGCGTCGTCAGGAGGATGGTCTTGCCTTCGGCCAGCAGCGATTTCAGGCGATCCCAGATCATGTGGCGTGCTTGCGGATCGAGACCAGTGGTCGGCTCGTCCATGAAAATCAGGTCCGGATCATTGACCAGCGCACGCGCCAATGTCAGACGGCGCTTCATGCCGCCCGACAGTTCGCCGATGCGCGCATCCCGCTTCGCCGTCAGGTTAGAAAACTCCAGCAGTGCCGGTATGCGGGCCTTGATCGTGGTGTCATCCATGCCGAAGTAGCGGCCATAGACGAGCAGATTTTCTGCGACCGTAAAATCCGGATCGAGGTTGTCGCCCTGCGGCACCACCCCCACCCGCAGGCGCGCTTCGCGGGCCTCATGGGGCACATCCTTGCCGACCAGAGTGATGCTGCCGGCATCCGGCGCTGTCAGCCCAAGACACAGGCGCAATGTGGTCGTCTTGCCGGCGCCATTCGGTCCCAGCAAGCCATAACATTCGCCACGTTGGAGGGAAAAGGACAAGTCATCGACCACCGCGGCCCTGTCCTCGCCTTTGCCATAGGACTTGCGTAAATTTTCTACTGAAAGGATGGCCGGATCACCCATGTTTAACAAGTTCGCTGTAAATATAATCTATATTGCCACAGATAATGACCGGCATAAAAAACAAAAGCCAGGCAGTGCCTGGCTTTTTTTTCATTATCGCAGAGTGGCGCGACAATATTATTCCGCGCTGGTATCTTCCACTGCCTCGGTGGTTTCCGGACGGTCGACCAGTTCAACGAAAGCCATCGGTGCATTGTCGCCCTGACGGAAACCCATTTTCAGGATACGCAGATAGCCGCCATTGCGGGTCGCATAACGCGGGCCCAGTTCGGAGAACAGCTTGCCGACGATCTCACGGTCACGCAGGCGGTTGAATGCCAGACGCTTGTTGGCCAGAGTATCGGTCTTGCCCAGGGTCAGGATTGGCTCGACGACGCGGCGCAGTTCCTTGGCCTTCGGCAGGGTGGTCTTGATGGCTTCATGACGCAGCAGGGAGACAGTCATGTTGCGCAGCATCGCCAGGCGATGCGAGGAGGTACGATTCAGTTTACGGAGGCCGTGACGGTGACGCATGGTATTTCCTTTCAGATGACAGTTTATATCCAGCTCTTCGATCGACTAGGCACAAGGCATAGTCGCGGGCCGGTCGGTATTAATGGCTTGTACTGCGTCGCTCCAGGGCCGCTGGGCGGCCCCGGTCGCGATTACTTCTCCAGACCGGCGGGTGGCCAGTTCTCGAGTTTCATGCCGAGGGTCAAACCACGCGAAGCCAGCACTTCCTTGATTTCGTTCAAGGACTTGCGGCCCAGGTTCGGGGTCTTCAGCAATTCATTTTCGCTACGCTGGATCAGGTCACCAATGTAGTAAATATTTTCCGCCTTCAGGCAATTGGCCGAACGCACGGTCAACTCAAGGTCATCCACCGGACGCAGCAGGATCGGATCGACCGACGGTGCGCGCGACGGTGCTTCAGCAGCGGCTTCCGTGCCTTCCAGGGCAGCAAACACGCTCAACTGGTCAACCAGTACGCGAGCCGACTGGCGGATCGCTTCTTCCGGCGAAATCACGCCATTGGTTTCGATATTGATGACCAGCTTGTCGAGGTCGGTACGCTGTTCCACGCGAGCGGATTCAACGGCGTAAGACACGCGACGCACCGGCGAGAAAGACGCATCCAGGATGATACGGCCGATAGTCTTGTTGGTGTCTTCCGACAGGCGGCGCACATTGCCAGGCACATAGCCACGGCCTTTCTCAACCTTGATCTGCATGTCGAGCTTGCCGCCCGCAGTCAAGTGGGCAATCACGTGATCCGGATTGATCAGCTCAACGTCGTGCGGCAGGTCGATGTCCGACGCCAGCACAGCACCTTCACCTTCTTTTTTCAGGGTCAGGGTGACTTCGTCGCGATTGTGCAGCTTGAACACGACACCCTTCAAGTTCAGCAACAGGTCGACCACGTCTTCCTGCACGCCATCCAGCGAGGAATACTCATGCACGACACCGGCGATCGTCACTTCAGTCGGTGCATAGCCGACCATCGACGACAGCAGGACGCGGCGCAGCGCGTTGCCGAGCGTATGGCCATAGCCGCGTTCGAACGGCTCCATCACGACTTTGGCATGACCGGCGCCGAGCGCTTCTACTTCGATGATACGGGGTTTCAACAAGCTGTTTTGCATGGAGGAATGTCCTTTTCAATACCCTCGGCTCGTTACACCGATAAGGCTGATGGAGTAAATCGACTATTGTGGAACGGGAAATTCAAACTGCTTGGGGACAGCGCTCCGACAACCGGACCCTGTCCCCAACTGATACAGATAATTGTATTAACGCGAATACAATTCGACGATCAGCGATTCGTTGACGTCGTTGGCGATTTCGCTGCGGTCAGGAGCTGCCTTGAAAGTGCCTTCCATCTTCTTGGCATCAACGGCAACCCAGGAAGGCAGGCCAACTTGCTCGGCCAGCGACAAGGCTTCGACGATACGGGTCTGCTTCTTGGCCTTTTCACGCACGGCAACCACGTCGCCTGCTTTCACTTGATAGGAAGCGATGTTCACAACGGTGCCATTGACGGTGAATGCCTTGTGGCTGACCAGCTGGCGCGCTTCAGCGCGGGTCGAACCAAAACCCATGCGATAAGCGACATTGTCCAGACGCTGTTCCAGCAACTTCAGCAGGGTTTCGCCAGTATTGCCCTTGCGGCGCTCGGCTTCAGCGAAATAGCGGCGGAACTGACGCTCCAGGATGCCGTACATACGCTTGACCTTTTGCTTTTCACGCAACTGGTTGCCGTAGTCCGACGTACGGGCGCCGGAAGTACGACCATGCTGACCAGGCTTGGAATCCAGCTTGCACTTGGAATCCAGCGAGCGGCGGGCGCTCTTGAGGAACAGGTCGGTGCCTTCGCGGCGGGAGAGTTTTGCTTTAGGTCCGATATAACGTGCCACAACAATTTCCTTTGTATATAAATGACGCCCCGAGCCAGCAATGGCCAGGCGCTAGTTTGATCGATTGGCAATCAAACGGTGGTCTTAAGGACAAAACCCGCCAGTATACCTGGCGGGCGAATTTACTGCCAACAGCAAATTACAACTTAGATACGACGACGCTTCGGCGGACGGCAACCATTATGCGGCACCGGAGTCACGTCCTGGATCTGGGTGATCTTGATACCCAGATTGTTCAATGCGCGCACCGCAGATTCACGGCCCGGGCCTGGGCCCTTGATACGCACTTCCAGATTCTTCACGCCACACTCCACTGCCACCTTGCCGGCGGCTTCCGCCGCCACCTGGGCTGCGAACGGGGTCGATTTGCGCGAGCCCTTGAAGCCGGCGCCACCCGAAGTCGCCCAGGACAGGGCATTGCCCTGGCGGTCGGTAATCGTGATGATCGTGTTGTTGAAGGAAGCGTGGATGTGCGCGATACCTTCAGCGACGTTCTTTTTGACTTTTTTACGCACGCGTGCTGCGGCGGCGTTACTTGGTGCTTTTGCCATAATGGTTTTCCTTGAATCCGACTAATGCCTGGATTATTTCTTCAGCGATTGCGCTGCCTTGCGCGGGCCCTTGCGGGTACGGGCATTGGTGCGTGTGCGTTGACCGCGGCACGGCAAGCCCTTGCGATGACGCATGCCGCGATAGCAACCCAAGTCCATCAAACGCTTGATGTTCATGGACAACTCACGGCGCAGATCGCCTTCGACGACGAACTTGCCGATTTCATCGCGCAGTTTTTCCAGTTCGTTGTCATCCAGATCCTTGACCTTTTTATTGGTCGGGACTCCGGTCTTGACGCAGATATCCTGTGCGCGTGGACGGCCAATGCCATAAATGGCGGTCAGGCCAATCACGGTGTGCTGATGGTTGGGGATATTAACCCCTGCGATACGTGCCATTCGTTATTCCTCGATCAATAACGTTAATTAACCTTGGCGCTGCTTATGACGCGGTTCGGTGCAAATCACACGAACAACGCCCTTGCGCTTGATAATCTTGCAGTTGCGGCAGATCCGCTTTACGGATGCGAGCACTTTCATTTTTGCCCTCTTTCTTTCATTTTCTAAAACAACGTGGGACAGAGTGAAAAACCGGTCCCTAATCAGTCACTACTTGGTGCGGAACACGATGCGCGCACGACTCAGGTCATACGGCGTCATTTCCACAGTTACCTTATCGCCAGGCAGGATGCGGATGTAATTCATTCGCATCCTGCCCGAAATATGGCCCAGCACGATATGACCATTTTCCAGCTTGACCCTAAACGTCGCATTCGGAAGGTTTTCAAGAACCTCACCCTGCATCTGAATTACGTCATCCTTCGCCATGCGCCTAGCTCATTCTCCTGACGCCTAGCGTAGCGGCAGGCCACCCTTGAAATTTGCCTTTTTCAACAGCGATTCATATTGCTGCGACATCACATAATTCTGTACCTGCGCCATGAAATCCATGGTCACCACCACGATAATCAGCAGTGATGTGCCGCCAAAGTAGAAAGGAACTTGCCACTTGGCGATCATAAATTCCGGCAACAGACACACCAGGGTGATATACACCGCACCAACCAGGGTCAGACGCGTCAGAATCTTGTCAATGTAGCGCGCAGTCTGCTCACCTGGACGAATCCCTGGAACGAACGCGCCGCTCTTCTTCAGGTTGTCGGCCGTCTCCTTGCTATTGAATACCAGTGCGGTATAGAAAAAGCAGAAGAACACGATGGCGATTGCATACAACAAGGCATGAATCGGTTCACCCGGTGCCAGCGAGGCAGCCAGATCCTTCAGGAAGCGCACCACTGGATTGGTGACATCGCCCGATGAAGTGAACCAGCTCGTGATCGTCGCCGGAAACAGGATGATCGACGAAGCGAAGATCGGCGGAATCACGCCAGCCATATTCAACTTCAGCGGCAAATGACTGCTCTGACCACCGTAGATCTTGTTACCGACCTGACGCTTGGCATAATTCACCAGGATCTTGCGCTGACCACGTTCGATAAACACGACCAGGTAAGTCACAGCGACCGCCACCACACAAATCAAGATCGCCGACAGGGCATTCATGGAACCGGTGCGAACCAGTTCGAACAAGCCACCCAGCGCACTTGGCAGTCCCGCTGCAATACCAGCGAAAATGATGATCGAAATACCGTTGCCCAAACCGCGCTCGGTAATCTGTTCACCAAGCCACATCAGGAACATCGTGCCAGTCACCAGCGTAACCACCGCGGTCAGACGAAACGCCATGCCCGGGTCAATCACCAGACCAGCCTGCGATTCAAGCGCAACAGCAATCCCGAACGCCTGAAACAGTGCCAGCCCCAGCGTGCCATAACGCGTGTACTGGGTAATCTTGCGACGACCCGACTCGCCTTCTTTCTTGATCGCTTCGAGCTGCGGCGAAACCACCGTCAGCAGCTGCATGATGATCGACGCCGAAATATACGGCATGATCCCCAACGCAAAGATCGTGAAACGCGACAGCGCACCACCGGAAAACATGTTAAACATGCCCAGGATACCGCCCTGGTTCTGTTTGAACAGTTCACCCAGCTGTGTCGGGTCAATGCCCGGCACTGGAATATGCGCACCAATCCGATACACCACCAATGCGCCCAGCAGGAACCAGAGACGGCCCCACGGAAAACCGCTCGCCGAGCGCTTGGCAGTTTGAGGAGCAGTAGCCAATTCTTACTCCAGGTTAGCCGTAACTTTACGCAACAGAGCCGCCAGCGGCTTCAATCGCAGCCTTCGCACCCTTGGTGGCGATCACGCCCTTCAGAGTGATTTTCTTGCTGATTTCACCGGACAGAATGACACGCACGACACGCGCCAATTCACCGACCAGGCCAGCCTGCTTCAATGCCACCACATCGACTTCAGCAACCGGGAGATTCTCCAGATCGCCTAGGCGAACTTCCGCCTTGTACGGTGTAGCCAGCGACTTGAAGCCACGCTTCGGCAGGCGGCGTTGCAGAGGCATCTGACCGCCTTCAAAACCGACCTTGTGAAAACCGCCCGAACGGGATTTCTGACCTTTGTGTCCGCGACCGGCAGTCTTGCCCAGGCCCGAACCGATACCGCGACCGACGCGACGCTTGGCGTGCTTTGCGCCTTCTGCCGGCTGAATGCTATTCAATTCCATGGTTTGCTCCACTCATAAGCGCGAGGCTTACGAGATCACTTTCACGAGATACGAAACCTTGTTGATCATGCCGCGCACCGACGGAGTGTCCTGCAACTCCGAAACGGAATTCACGCGGCGCAGGCCCAGACCACGCACCGTAGCGCGATGATCCTGACGTGTGCCGATCAAACCCTTGACCAGTTTCACTTTGACTGTATTTGCCATGTCGATCACCTTAACCCAGAATTTCTTCAACGGACAGACCGCGCTTGGCGGCGATTTCCGAGGCAGTATTCATCTTGGCCAGGCCGTTCAGGGTCGCACGCACCATGTTGTACGGGTTGGTCGAGCCGTTCGACTTGGCCACCACGTTGGTCACGCCCATCACTTCGAAAATAGCGCGCATCGGGCCACCAGCAATCACGCCGGTACCTTCCTTCGCCGGCGCCATCAGCACCTTGGAGGCGCCATGCTTGCCGTTGACGGTATGCTGCAGGGTGCCGTTCTTCAAGGTGACCTTGATCATCTTGCGACGCGCCTCTTCCATCGCTTTTTGCACGGCGACTGGCACTTCTTTTGACTTGCCCTTGCCCATGCCGATGCGGCCATCGCCATCACCGACCACGACCAGCGCTGCGAAACCCATGATACGGCCGCCCTTCACCACTTTGGTGACGCGATTAACCGCAATCATCTTTTCGCGCATGCCGTCATCGGGCTTGTCGCTTTGCTGCTTTGCTTGCATCTTTGCCATGACGATTCTTCCTTAGAACTTCAGACCGGCTTCACGGGCAGCTTCTGCTACTGCCTTGATGCGGCCGTGATAACGGAAACCGGAGCGGTCGAACGCGACTTCGGCGATACCGGCTTGCAATGCCTTCTCCGCAACGCGCTTGCCTACCAGGGCAGCTGCGGCAGCATTGCCGCCAACACCCGATTGACCTGCCAGTTGCTGGCGCACTTCCGCTTCCAGCGTCGAGGCCGAAGCCAGCACTTTTGCGTCCGGACCGATGATGCTTGCATAGATATGCAAGTTGGTACGGTGCACTGCCAGGCGGTTCACCTTGAGCTCTGCGATCTTAGCGCGGGTTTGAGTTGCGCGGCGCAGACGTGATTGTTTCTTGTCCATCATCAGCCCCTATTACTTCTTCTTGGTTTCTTTGATGATTACCACTTCGTCCGAATAACGGACGCCCTTGCCCTTGTAAGGCTCAGGACTGCGGTAAGCACGAACTTCGGCGGCAACCTGGCCAACGCGCTGGCGGTCAATCCCTTTGATCAGGATTTCCGTCTGCGTCGGGGTTTCGCACTTGACGCCAGCCGGCATCTGATGCACCACCGGATGGGAGAAGCCGAGCGACAGGTTGAGCTTGTCACCTTGAGCCTGGGCCTTGTAGCCCACGCCGACCAGTGTCAGCTTCCGTTCAAAACCCTTGGTGACGCCACTGACCATGTTATTGACCAGCGCACGCAAGGTGCCCGACATGGCATTGGCTTCGCGGCTTTCATCGGCCGGCTCAAACTTCAGGGTGCCATTGTCATTCTGGACCTTTACCAGGCCATTCAGCGACTGGCTCAAGCTCCCCAAAGGACCTTTTACAGTGATTTGCTCTGCACTTACGGCTGCTTCCGTGCCTTGCGGCAGTGCAATCGGCATTTTACCTACACGAGACATCTTGCACTCCTTAGGCGACGTAGCAAATAACTTCGCCACCGACACCGGTCGCGCGCGCTTTGCGGTCAGTCATGACGCCTTGCGGGGTCGACACAATCGCCACACCCAGACCGTTCATGACACTTGGAATTTCGTCCTTGCCTTTGTAGATGCGCAGACCAGGGCGGGAAACCCGCTCCAGGCGCTCGATGACAGGACGGCCAGCATAATATTTCAAACCGATTTTCAACTCGGACTTGCCATCTGCCGAAGCAACAGCAAAATCCTCGATGTAACCTTCAGCCTTCAACACATTAGCGATGGCAATTTTCACCTTGGAAGATGGCATTGCCACGGTAGTCTTCTGCACAACTTGTGCATTGCGAATGCGGGTCAGCATATCGGCGATAGGATCGCTCATACTCATTGCATATTCCCCTATTACCAGCTTGCTTTAGTCATACCCGGGATTTCACCACGCATGGCGATTTCACGGAGCTTGATACGGCCCAGACCGAACTTGCGGAAAGTGCCACGTGGACGACCAGTCAGGGCGCAGCGATTACGCTGGCGAGTCGGCGCCGAATTGCGCGGCAACGCCTGCAACTTCAGGCGCGCTTCGTAGCGCTCTTCTTCCGACTTGGATTGATCGTCGATGATTGCCTTCAACTCGGCACGCTTGCCAGCGAATTTCTTCACCAGCTCAGCACGCTTTTGTTCACGGTTAATCAGTGCCAGTTTTGCCATGGCAACCTCAGTTTCTGAACGGAAATTTAAATGCGGCGAGAAGCGCTTTTGCCTCGTCGTCGGTCTTCGCAGTCGTGGTGATACTGATATTCATACCACGCAGCGCATCGATCTTGTCGTACTCGATTTCGGGGAAAATGATCTGCTCTTTCACACCGATATTGTAGTTACCACGACCATCGAACGAACGACCGGATACACCACGGAAGTCACGTACACGCGGCAGCGCCACAGTGATCAGGCGATCGAGAAACTCGTACATTTGTGCGCCGCGCAGGGTCACCATGCAACCGATCGGATAACCTTCGCGAATCTTGAAACCCGCGATAGCCTTGCGCGCCTTGGTCACGACAGGCTTCTGGCCAGCGATCTTGGTCAGATCACCAACAGCATGCTCAATGATCTTCTTGTCAGCAACAGCTTCCGACAAGCCCATGTTCAGGGTGATCTTGGTCAGACGCGGGACTTCCATGACCGACTTGTAACCGAACTTCGCGGTCAGGTCGCCAGCGACTTTTTGTTTGTAGAATTCTTGGAGACGGGCCATGATCATTACACCTTCACGACTTCGCCGCTGGACTTGTAGACGCGGACTTTTTTGTCATCCACAGTCTTGTAGCCCACGCGATCGGCCTTGCCAGTCGCTGCATTGAACAATGCAACGTTGGACACATGAATTGGCATCAGTTTGTCGACGATGCCGCCAGTTGCACCGGTCATCGGGTTCGGCTTGGCCGCCTTCTTGGCGACATTCACACCTTCTACCACGACATAATTGGCGTCAACGCGCTGCTGAACTACGCCGCGCTTGCCTTTATCTTTGCCGGTCAGGACGATTACCTCGTCGTTTTTACGAATCTTGCTCATGACGACTCCTTACAGAACTTCAGGCGCCAGGGAGACGATTTTCATGAAGCGCTCGGTACGCAGCTCACGAGTAACCGGCCCGAAAATACGGGTACCGATCGGCTCAAGCTTAGCGTTCAACAAGACTGCAGCATTGCCATCGAACTTCACCAGCGAACCATCCTGGCGGCGCACACCTTTAGCGGTACGCACGACCACGGCATTATAGATTTCGCCTTTCTTGACACGGCCACGCGGGGCAGCGGATTTAACCGTTACCTTGATGACATCGCCAATGCTGGCATAGCGGCGCTTGGAACCACCCAGCACCTTGATGCACATGACTTCACGCGCACCGGTATTGTCGGCCACTTCGAGCCGGCTTTCAGTTTGAATCATGATGTTTTCTTTCCCAACTTAACCCGGATTCCGCACAATGCAGCATCACGGTCAGTCTTGGTCCCGTCGCCAACCCTGCAATACAAGGCCGCCGATTGGGTGGACAATTCCAAAACTCTTGCTAAGACAATTTAACAAACTGCAGAGCTTTACTACACGTTCCCGCAAATGACTTTACGAGAACCAAGCCCGGCATAATGACAGAAAAATGCCGGGCCTGCAAGCTTTTTATTACGCTGGGGTCCGAGGACAGCCTGGCTCGTTCCCTTTTTTCATAATGTTGGGGGACAGAGTAATTCGCCGCCCTTCGGCGACTCATAAACTCTGTCCCGCAATACTATTCAACTACGCAATGCTATTAAACCACTTGTGCTACTTGGACGACGCGCGTCACGGTCCAGGCCTTGGTCTTCGAAATCGGACGACCTTCCTGGATTTCAACCGTATCGCCTTCTTTTGCCTGGTTGGCTTCGTCATGCGCGTGATACTTATTGGAACGCATGATGATTTTGCCGTACAGCGGATGCTTGACGCGGCGCTCGATCAGCACAGTCACCGTCTTGTCCATCTTGTCGGAGACGACCTTGCCAACCAAGGTGCGCTTCAACGCGGGTTTCACTTGATCGTTCATTATTTGGCGTCCTTCTGGTTCATGACGGTTTTCACCCGTGCGATATCGCGGCGGACTTTCTTCAACTGGGAATTATTGCTCAGTTGTTGAGTGGCCACCTGCATACGCAGGCTGAATTGCGCCTTCAGCAGCTCGGTCAATTCCTTTGCCAGTGCTGCCTGGTCTTTGCCGCGGAGTTCAGATGCTTTCATGTTTCACTCCAATTATTGGCCGACTTGACGAACAACAAAAGTCGTCAACAACGGCAGTTTAGCAGCGGCCAAGCGGAACGCTTCGCGCGCCAGCGTCTCATCGACGCCATCCATCTCGTACAGTACCTTGCCAGGCTGAATCTCAGCGACGTAGTACTCGGGATTACCCTTACCGTTACCCATACGGACTTCAGCCGGCTTGTTCGAAATCGGCTTGTCCGGGAAGATACGGATCCAGATACGGCCGCCACGTTTGATGTGACGAGTCATTGCGCGACGCGCCGCTTCGATCTGACGGGCCGTGATACGGCCGCGACCGATCGCCTTCAGGCCGAACTCGCCGAACGAAACGGCAGTGCCGCGCTCGTGCGAGATGCCTTTGTTGCGGCCCTTTTGCTCTTTGCGATATTTTCTGCGTGCTGGTTGCAGCATGTTTATTCTCCTGCTTTCTCAGCCGGGGCAGCGCCTTCCGGCTTCTTGGCACGAACCCGCTTGGCGCCTGGCGCAGCAGCGCCTGGCACACCTGCAGGAGCCTGAGCTTCCGGACGAGCAGTGCGCGGACGGCTGCCCGGCTTGCCATCGTCACGGCGCGGGCCGCGACGCTTCTTGTCATCTTCGATCGGCGATTCAATGGTCGGAGCTTCGCCGCTGGCGAGACGATCGCCGCGATAAACCCAAACCTTGATACCGATGATGCCGTAGGTCGTTTCCGCTTCGCCAAAGCCGTAGTCGATGTCGGCGCGCAGGGTGTGCAGAGGCACACGACCTTCGCGATACCATTCGGTACGGGCGATCTCGATGCCGTTCAAACGACCGGACGACATGATCTTGATGCCCTGAGCACCCAGACGCATGGCGTTTTGCATCGCACGCTTCATCGCACGGCGGAACATGATGCGCTTTTCCAGCTGCTGCGCGATCGAATCGGCAATCAGCTGTGCGTCAATTTCCGGCTTGCGGATTTCTTCGATGTTGACGTGCACCGGCACGCCCATCATCTTGGCAAGCGCCGACTTCAGCACTTCGATGTCTTCGCCCTTCTTGCCGATCACAACGCCCGGACGGGAGCTGAAAATCGTGATGCGGGCGTTCTTTGCAGGACGCTCGATAACGACACGGCCGACCGAGGCGTTCTTCAGTTTCTTCTTCAGGTACTCACGCACCTTCAGATCTTCGTTCAGCATGCTGGCAAAGTTGCTGTTGCCAGCATACCAGCGCGAACCCCAGTTACGCGTCACTGCAAGACGGAAACCGGTTGGATGAATCTTCTGTCCCATCGTGACTCCTTAGTTACCGACAGTCACGTAAATGTGACAGGATTGCTTGGAAATACGATTACCTTGGCCTTTGGCACGGGCGGTGAAACGCTTCAACACCGTACCTTGTTCAACGTAAATCGTCTTGACCTTCAGCTCGTCGATATCGGCGCCATCATTGTGCTCAGCATTCGCAATTGCGGACTCCAGCACTTTCTTGATGATCGCTGCGCCTTTTTTCGGGCTAAAAGCCAGAATGTTCAAGGCTTGATCGACTTTTTTGCCGCGAATCTGATCAGCAACCAAGCGGCCCTTTTGTTCCGACAGGCGTACGCCCCGGAGAATAGCTTTAGTTTCCATCATCGCACCTTATTTCTTGGCTTTCTTGTCGGCAGCGTGACCCTTGAACGTCCGGGTCAGCGCAAATTCGCCGAGCTTGTGACCAACCATGTTTTCCGATACATACACCGGCACGTGTTGCTTGCCGTTGTGTACCGCGATGGTCAGACCAATGAAGTCCGGCATGATCGTCGAACGGCGCGACCAGGTCTTGATGGGCTTCTTGTCTTTGATCGCTTGCGCGGTTTCGACTTTTTTCACCAGGTGGGCGTCACAAAACGGCCCTTTTTTCAATGAACGTGTCATGTGTTACCCCTTATTTCTTGCCACGGCGCGAGACGATCATGGAAGTCGTGCGCTTGTTGCGACGCGTCTTCTTGCCCTTGGTCTGCTGGCCCCACGGCGAAACCGGATGACGACCTGCCGACGTACGACCTTCACCACCACCATGCGGGTGATCGATCGGGTTCATGACCACACCACGCACTGTCGGGCGGATACCGCGCCAACGCGTAGCACCGGCCTTGCCGATCTTGCGCAGGTTGTGTTCGCCATTGCCAACTTCACCAATGGTTGCGCGGCATTCGATATGCACGCGACGCACTTCGCCCGAACGCAGACGCACCTGAGCGTAGGTACCTTCGCGTGCCATCAGCACAACGCCGGCACCAGCGGTACGCGCCATTTGCGCGCCCTTGCCAGGCAACATTTCGACGCAGTGCATCGTGGTGCCAACCGGAATATTGCGAATCGGCAGGCAGTTACCGGCCTTGATTGGCGCTTCCGAGCCGCTGACCAACTGGTCGCCCACCGCCACGCCCTTCGGCGCAATGATGTATGCGCGCTCGCCATCGGCGTAGCACAGCAAAGCGATATGCGCAGTACGGTTCGGATCGTATTCGATACGCTCGACCTTCGCTGCAATACCATCCTTGTTGCGACGGAAATCGATCACACGATAGTGCTGCTTGTGGCCACCACCGATATGACGGGTGGTGATACGACCATCGTTGTTACGACCGGCAGATTTCGACTTCTTCTCAATCAGGCTGGCGAGCGGACGGCCCTTGTACAGGTCGGGATTGACGACCTTGACCATGCCACGACGACCTGGCGAGGTCGGTTTCATTTTCACGAGTGCCATTATTTAGCCTCCTCGTTGAAGTTGATTTCCTGACCGGGCTTCAGGCACACAAACGCACGCTTGGTGTGATTGCGACGACCCATGAAGCGACCGGAACGCTTTTCCTTGCCCAGGCGATTGGCGGTTTGCACCGATTCCACTTCGACCTTGAACATCATTTCAACGGCAGCCTTGATTTCCGGCTTGGTGGCATCACGCGCCACCAGGAACACAACTTGCTCACTCTTTTCAGCGATAAAAGTTGCCTTCTCAGAAATGACCGGCGCCAGCAAGACTTTCAACAGGCGCTCTTCGCTATGTTTGACGACAGCATTCATGCCAGCATCTCCTCAATCTTTGCCAACGCCGGCTTGGTGATCAGCACTTTCTTGAAGAACACCAGCGATACGGGATCGGCATGACGCGGCTCGACCACCAGCACGTTCGGCAAATTGCGCGAAGCGAGCAACAGGTTTTCATCGAGACTGTCGGTAATAACCAGCACGGATTCCAGACCCATGCCTTTCAGTTTCTGCGCCAGCAGCTTGGTCTTCGGCGCATCGACCGACAGACCTTCCACGACGGACAGACGGCCTTCGCGCGCCAACTGCGAGAGGATCGAGCAGATACCTGCGCGATACATCTTCTTGTTGACCTTGTGCGAGAAGTTTTCGTCAGGCGAATTCGGGAAGATACGACCGCCGCCACGCCACAGAGGCGAAGACGACATACCGGCACGAGCGCGGCCCGTACCTTTTTGACGCCATGGCTTTTTAGTCGTGTGACTGACTTCTTCACGGTCTTTTTGCTTACGGTTACCGCTACGCGCGTTAGCCTGATAAGCAACGACCACCTGGTGAATCAGCGCTTCGTTATAGTCACGGCCGAAAATAGTATCCGGCGCAGCAACGTTCGATGCAGCTTGACCCTGTTCATTCAAGAGCTTGAGTTCCATCGATTAAGCTCCCTTCTTTGCTTTGACTTTGACAGCAGGCAGAACGACGACCTGACCGTTTTTCGCACCAGGCACGGCACCCTTGACCAGCAACAGCTGGCGCTCTGCGTCAACGCGAGCGATTTCCAGGTTTTGCACGGTAACAGTATCGTCACCCATGTGACCGGTCATGCGCTTGCCCGGGAACACGCGACCCGGATCCTGCGCCATACCAATCGAGCCCGGCACATTGTGCGAACGCGAGTTACCGTGGGATGCACGACCGGAAGCGAAGTTGTAGCGCTTGATGGTACCGGCATAACCTTTACCAATAGAGACGCCCTGCACATCCACTTTCTGACCAGCCTCGAACAGACTGACAGCGACGACGTCGCCCGCCTTGAGTTCGGCAGCTTTGGCAGCGTCGATACGGAATTCTTTGAGGACAGTGCCAGCTTCCACACCAGCCTTGGCATGATGCCCGGCTGCTGCTTTGTTGACACGGGAGGCGCGGCGAGCGCCGAATGCGACCTGAACAGCGGAATAACCATCTGTTTCAGGCGTTTTGATTTGCGTCACGCGATTGTTCGACACGTCCAGAACGGTAACAGGAATCGAATCCCCATCTTCCGTAAAGATGCGCATCATACCAACCTTGCGACCAACAAGGCCTAGGGTCATTGTTTTCTCCATTCCCACCTGCGATTGGGCGGGGCTGATGTTTGTACTACCAAATAATATGCGGGCCCGCAAATTGCGAACCCGCACCAAAGCCGATGATCATAACCCGAAATTCCGCCCTTTACAATACCCGGAAAGGAAATTTCGGATCAGGATCAGGTATTACTGCAACTTGATTTCAACATCGACGCCAGCCGGCAAATCCAGCTTCATCAAGGCATCGACAGTCTTGTCGGTCGGATCCACGATATCCATCAGGCGCTGATGCGTACGAATTTCAAACTGATCGCGCGAAGTCTTGTTGACGTGCGGGGAACGCAGCACGTCAAAACGCTGGATGCGAGTCGGCAGCGGAACCGGGCCCTTGACCACAGCGCCGGTGCGCTTGGCAGTTTCCACGATTTCCTGGGCGGACTGGTCGATCAGACGATAATCGAATGCTTTCAAACGGATGCGGATTTTTTGATTCGGAGTCGACATTGTTTTTCCTTTAAAGAGCGAGCCGTAGAGGTTTTACCAACTACGGCAAATTAAAATCTTTTTATTTAGTCAGTTGGGGACAGAGTAATTCGGCGCACGGCGGCACCTCATAAACTCTTTCCCCAATGATTATTCAATGATTTTTGCAACCACGCCGGCGCCGACGGTACGACCACCTTCACGAATCGCGAAACGCAGACCTTCTTCCATGGCGATCGGATTGATCAGCATGACTGTGATCGAAACGTTGTCACCAGGCATAACCATCTCTTTATCCTTCGGCAACTCGATCGAACCGGTCACGTCCGTGGTACGGAAGTAGAACTGTGGACGATAGTTGTTGAAGAACGGAGTGTGGCGGCCGCCTTCGTCTTTCGACAGCACATAGATCTCGCCGGTGAAATGCTTGTGCGGCTTGATCGAACCCGGCTTGGCCAGCACCTGGCCACGCTCGACGTCTTCACGCTTGGTGCCGCGCAGCAGCACGCCAACGTTGTCGCCAGCCTGACCCTGGTCCAGCAGCTTGCGGAACATTTCCACGCCGGTGCAAGTCGTCGTCTGGGTATCGCGGATACCAACGATTTCAATCGATTCGCCCACCTTGACAATACCGCGCTCAACACGACCGGTCACCACGGTGCCGCGACCCGAGATCGAGAACACATCTTCCACTGGCAGCAGGAACGCACCATCCACGGCACGCTCAGGCGTCGGGATGTAGGTGTCCAGCGCTTCGGCCAGCTTCAGAATGGCTTGCTCGCCCAGCGGGCCGGTGTCGCCTTCCAGCGCCAGCTTGGCCGAACCCTGGATGATCGGCAGATCGTCGCCCGGGAATTCGTACTTGGACAACAGCTCGCGCACTTCCATTTCGACCAGTTCCAGCAACTCGGCGTCATCCACCATGTCGCACTTGTTCAGGAACACGATGATGTACGGCACGCCAACCTGGCGCGCCAGCAGGATGTGCTCACGGGTTTGCGGCATCGGGCCGTCGGCAGCCGAGCACACCAGGATCGCACCGTCCATCTGGGCAGCGCCGGTGATCATGTTCTTCACATAGTCGGCGTGGCCTGGGCAGTCAACGTGCGCGTAGTGGCGGTTGGCGGTTTCGTATTCAACGTGGGCGGTATTGATGGTAATGCCGCGCGCTTTTTCTTCCGGCGCTGCATCGATCTGGTCGTAGGCCTTGGCTTCGCCGCCAAACTTCTTCGACAATACCGTCGCAATTGCTGCGGTCAGCGTGGTCTTGCCATGGTCAACGTGACCAATCGTGCCCACATTCACGTGCGGTTTCGTCCGCTCAAACTTGCCTTTTGCCATTTTCCTATTCCTTCAAAAAGAACGATTTACTTGCTTGATATGTTGGGGACAGAGCAATTCGTCGCGCCACGGCGCCTTATAAACTCTGTCCCGCAATAATGCTTTGTTATTTAGCCTTGGTGCTGACGATTGCGTCAATCACATTCTTCGGCGCTTCGCTGTAGTGCTTGAATTCCATCGTGTAGGTTGCACGACCTTGAGTTGACGAGCGCAACGAGGTCGCATAACCAAACATTTCGGACAAAGGCACTTCGGCTTTGATGATTTTGCCGCCGCCGCCAGCGATTTCATCCATACCCTGGACCATGCCGCGACGCGAGGACAAATCGCCCATGACGTTACCGGCGTAGTCTTCCGGTGTTTCGACTTCGACTGCCATCATCGGCTCCAGAATCACTGGGCTAGCTTTACGGCAACCGTCCTTGAACGCCATCGATGCTGCCATACGGAACGCGTTTTCGTTCGAATCGACATCATGGTAGGAACCGAAGAACAGCGTGACCTTCACGTCAACCACCGGATAGCCGGCGAGGACCCCCGAGGTCAAAGTTTCACGCACACCCTTTTCAACTGCAGGGATGTATTCGCGCGGCACCGTACCGCCCTTGATGGCATCGACAAATTCAAAACCCTTACCTGGTTCTTGCGGTTCGATCTTCAGAACCACGTGACCGTATTGACCACGACCGCCGGATTGCTTGACGAACTTGCCTTCGATTTCTTCGCAGGTTTTGCGAATGGTTTCACGGTACGCAACCTGTGGCTTACCAACGGTCGCTTCAACGTTAAATTCACGCTTCATGCGATCAACGATAATGTCCAGATGCAGCTCACCCATACCGGCGATGATGGTTTGGCCGGACTCTTCATCGGTACGCACACGGAACGACGGATCTTCTGCCGCCAGGCGATTCAACGCCAGGCCCATTTTTTCCTGGTCAGCCTTGGTCTTTGGCTCAACTGCCTGGGAAATCACTGGCTCAGGGAAGACCATGCGCTCGAGAACAACAACCGCTTTATCGTCACACAAGGTATCGCCGGTCGTCGTATCTTTCAAACCAACGACAGCGGCGATATCGCCTGCGCGCATTTCCTTGATTTCTTCACGTTCATTTGCCTGCATCTGAACGATACGGCCAATACGCTCTTTTTTGTCTTTCACGGAATTCAAGACAGTATCGCCTGAATTCAACGTGCCGGAGTAGCAGCGAATAAAGCACAACTGACCAACGAACGGATCGGTTGCGATCTTGAACGCCAATGCCGAGAATTTTTCAGTATCTTCTGCCTTGCGCACGGTTGGCTCGTCATCGTCATTCATGCCCGGCACCGGTGGAATATCCACTGGCGATGGCAAGTAATCGATCACGGCATCCAGCATCGCCTGTACACCCTTGTTTTTAAAGGCAGTGCCGCACAACATCGGCACGATTTCGCTGGCAATAGTACGCTGACGGATCGCTGCCTTGATTTCTTCTTCGGACAAGTCACCTTCTTCCAGGTACTTGTTCATCAGCTCTTCCGATGCTTCAGCGGCGGCTTCGACCATGTTTTCGCGCCATTTTTTCGCGTCAGCCAACAGATTGTCCGGAATATCGCCGTATTCGAACTTCATGCCCTGCGAAGCGTCATCCCAGATGATGGCTTTCATCTTGACCAGATCAATCACGCCGGCGAATGTATCTTCAGCACCGACAGGCACTTGAATAGGAATAGGATTCGCTTTCAAACGCGCGCGCATTTGATCGTAAACCTTGAAGAAATTTGCGCCGGTACGATCCATCTTGTTGACGAATGCCAAACGCGGGACCTTGTACTTGTTAGCTTGACGCCATACGGTTTCAGACTGTGGCTGCACGCCACCCACCGCACAGTAAACCATGCAGGCGCCATCCAGCACACGCATCGAACGCTCGACTTCAATCGTGAAGTCAACGTGGCCCGGGGTATCAATAATGTTGATGTGATGCGCCGGGTAATTGTTCGCCATGCCCTTCCAGAAGCAAGTGACAGCAGCAGACGTAATCGTGATGCCGCGCTCTTGCTCCTGCACCATCCAGTCAGTGGTGGCAGCGCCATCATGCACTTCACCCAGTTTGTGATTTACACCGGTGTAGAACAAAACGCGCTCGGTGGTGGTGGTCTTGCCGGCATCGATGTGAGCGGAGATACCGATATTACGATAGCGCTCAATGGGGGTCTTGCGAGCCATAATTAATCCTAAGTCGTTTAACGCACAAAACCGAGCACCACTTTTCGGGTGCCCGGCTTCGAACAAATTAGATACATGAAAAGCCTGGCTCCATTTTCGAACCAGGCTTTCATCTCATTAGAAGCGGAAGTGCGAGAACGCCTTGTTCGCCTCTGCCATGCGATGCACTTCATCGCGCTTCTTCATGGCGCCGCCACGGCCTTCAGCCGCTTCCATCAACTCACCACCCAGACGTTGCGGCATCGATTTTTCGCTGCGCTTGTTGGCAGCTTCGCGCAACCAGCGCATCGACAGCGCCATGCGGCGCACCGGACGCACTTCGACTGGCACCTGGTAGTTGGCGCCACCGACGCGGCGGGACTTGACTTCCACCATCGGCTTGCAGTTGCTGATCGCAGCGGAAAAAACTTCCAGCGGATCCTTGCCCGACTTGGCCTGGATGTGTTCGAACGCACCATAGATGATGTTCTCGGCGACCGATTTTTTACCGGACAGCATCAGAACGTTCACGAACTTCGCAACATCAACATTGCCAAATTTCGGATCCGGCAGAATTTCCCGTTTGGGGACTTCACGACGACGTGGCATTTATCTTCCTTTCAATTCTCTTCAGTTGAACGCCAGGCTTTTTATTCCTGCGCGCTCGCGGGGACCATCATAGCCACCCACTTACTCGACCCCTCCGGGCCGATTTCAATCCGCCGGCAACGACGGAAACCTTGTTTACTTCTTCGCAGCCTTGGCGCGCTTGGCACCGTACTTCGAGCGGGCTTGCTTACGGTCCTTGACGCCTTGGGTATCCAGGGCACCGCGCACCATGTGGTAACGCACACCCGGCAAGTCTTTCACACGACCGCCGCGCAGCAACACGACACTGTGTTCCTGCAGGTTGTGGCCTTCACCGCCGATGTACGAGATAACCTCGAAACCATTGGTCAGACGCACCTTGGCCACCTTACGCAGCGCCGAGTTCGGCTTCTTCGGAGTGGTGGTGTAAACACGGGTGCAAACGCCGCGTTTTTGCGGGCTGTTTTCCAGCGCCGGCGATTTGCTCTTGACGCGCGCAGATACGCGCGGCTGGCGAATCAATTGATTGATGGTTGGCATCGGTCTAAATCCAACAAAATGTTATTGATACTACAAACCCGAAAACGATTGTCCGGGGACTTAAGGGAATACGTGCGTGAAAACCCACGCCTTCGATTCGGCCATATACAGGGGAAAAGCGTCGCGGAAGGCGAAGTGCAGACCAAAGAACGCTTAAGCCCTGGCGAGCTTAAATTCGAGAACTCGCGAGTATAGCCCTGATTTTTGTCGCCGTCAAACTACTTGTCAAGCCAGCGTCATTGCGGCTTGTAATGAAGCTTGGCGGTAGTTGCCGCATAATAAAAAAACGGCACCGGAACACCGGCGCCGTTTTGCTGATACGCAATACGCTTACGCTTCGCCTTCCGACGTACCGATGTTTTCGGTCGGGAAGACGTCGGCTTCGGTGATCCGGGCGGATTGCTCAGCCTGCAACATCGCCGTACGCTCTTCGGCTTCCCAGGTTTCCTTTTCCTTGCGGGCACGGTGGAACGCCAGACCGGTACCGGCAGGAATCAGACGACCGACAATGACGTTTTCCTTCAGGCCACGCAAGCCATCGCGCTTGCCCATGATGGCAGCCTCGGTCAGCACGCGGGTGGTTTCCTGGAAGGAAGCCGCCGAGATGAAGGAATCGGTCGACAGCGAGGCCTTGGTGATACCGAGCAACACGTTTTCATAGGTTGCCGGACGACCACCTCTGGCGATGACACGGTCGTTTTCATCCAACAGCTCGGAACGCTCGACCTGCTCGCCCGGGATGTAGTTGGCATCGGCGGCGTCGACGATCTGTACGCGACGCAACATCTGACGCACGATCACTTCGATGTGCTTGTCGTTGATCTTCACGCCCTGCAAGCGGTACACGTCCTGCACTTCATCGACGATGTAACGGGCCAACTCTTCGATTCCCAACAGGCGCAGAATGTCCTGCGGATCACGCGGTCCATCGACAATGATTTCACCCTTGTTGACCACCTGGCCGTCATGCACCAGCACTTGCTTGTCCTTGGTGATCAGGAACTCGTGCTTGTTGCCTTCCATGTCGGTGATTTCCAGGCGCTGCTTGCCCTTGGTTTCCTTGCCGAAAGCAACGGTACCAGTGACTTCCGCCAGCATGCCGGCGTCCTTCGGCGAACGCGCCTCGAACAGTTCGGCAACACGCGGCAGACCGCCGGTAATGTCGCGGGTCTTTTGCGATTCGGTCGGGATACGCGCCAGCACTTCACCGACGCTGACTTGCTGGCCGTCTTTCACGGTGATCAGCGCGCCAACCGGGAAGCCGATGGTCACCGGATGCTCGGTGCCGGCGATCTTGACTTCCTCGCCCTTCTCGTTGAGCAGTTTGACCTGCGGGCGGGCGACCTTGGCAGCAGTGGTGCCACGGCGCTTGGCATCGATCGCCACCAGGGTCGACAGGCCGGTGACCTCGTCGATCTGCTTGGCGACGGTGACGCCTTCCTCGACATTCTCGAATTTCACCGTGCCGGCGTATTCGGTAATGATCGGGCGGGTCAGCGGATCCCAGGTCGCCAGCGCGGTGCCAGCCTTGATGGCCAGGCCATCCTTGACGATCAGGGTGGCGCCGTACGGCACCTTGTGGCGCTCGCGCTCGCGGCCATGGTCGTCGGTGATCAGCACTTCGCCGGAACGGGAAATGACAATCTGGTCGCCCTTGCCATTGGTAACGTAGCGCATCGTCACGGTAAAGCGTACCGTGCCGTTGGACTTGGCTTCCACCGAAGAGGCAACCGCGGCACGCGAAGCCGCACCACCGATGTGGAAGGTACGCATGGTCAGCTGGGTGCCCGGTTCGCCGATCGACTGCGCAGCGACAACACCGACGGCTTCGCCGGCGGCAACCAGCGAGCCACGACCGAGGTCACGGCCATAGCACTTGCCGCACAGTCCATAGCGGGTGTCGCAGGTCAGCGGCGTGCGGACCTTGACTTCGTCAATGCCCCGGCGTTCGATATCCTCAACCGCGTCTTCATCCAGCAGGGTGCCGGCTTCGTAGACGGTTTCTTGAGTTTCCTGGTCGACGATGTCGGTTGCGGCAACGCGGCCGAGGATACGGTCGCGCAGGGCTTCGATGACCTCACCGCCTTCGACCAGCGCCTTCATTGCGGCGCCATTGGCGGTGCCGCAATCGTCCTCGATCACCACCAGATCCTGGGTGACGTCGACCAGACGACGGGTCAGGTAACCCGAGTTTGCAGTCTTCAGCGCGGTATCGGCCAAGCCCTTACGGGCGCCGTGGGTCGAGATGAAGTACTGCAGAACGTTCAGGCCTTCACGGAAGTTCGCGGTAATCGGCGTCTCGATAATCGAGCCGTCCGGCTTGGCCATCAGGCCGCGCATACCGGCCAGCTGGCGGATCTGGGCGGCGGAACCGCGCGCACCGGAGTCGGCCATCATGTAAATCGCGTTGAACGATTCCTGGGTGCCCTTGGTGCCATCACGCTTGATGACGTCTTCGACCTTCAGCTGGTCCATCATGGCCTTGCCGACTTCGTCGCCGGCCTTGCCCCAGATATCGACCACCTTGTTGTAGCGCTCACCCGCGGTCACCAGACCGGAAGCATATTGCTGCTCGATCTGTTTGACCTCGTGTTCGGCTTGCGAAATGATGGTGTGCTTTTGTGGCGGCACCAGCATGTCGTCGACGCAAATCGAGATGCCGGCGCGCGTCGCCAGGCGGAAGCCCGATTGCAGCAACTGGTCGGCGAACACGACGGTTGCGCGCAGACCGCACTTGCGGAACGAGGTGTTGATCAGCTTGGAGATTTCCTTCTTCTTCAGGGCCTTGTTCAATACGGTGAACGGCAGGCCCTTCGGCAGGATTTCCGACAGGAAGGCGCGGCCGACCGTGGTTTCATAACGCTTGACGGTCTTGACGAATTCGCCGCTGACCGCATCCTTCGGGTACTCGGTGATACGGATGGTGACACGGGTGGTCAGCTCGACTTCCTTGTTCTCGTAGGCGCGGATCGCCTCGGAGACGTCCGGGAACATCATGCCCTCGCCCTTGCCGTTGATCTTCTCACGGGTGGCGTAGTACAGACCCAGCACGATATCCTGCGACGGCACGATCGACGGCTCGCCATTGGACGGGAACAGGATGTTGTTCGAGGCCAGCATCAGGGTGCGGGCTTCCATCTGCGCTTCGATCGACAGCGGCACGTGGACCGCCATCTGGTCGCCGTCGAAGTCGGCATTGAAGGCGGCGCAGACCAGCGGATGCAGCTGGATGGCCTTGCCTTCGATCAGGACCGGCTCGAACGCCTGGATGCCCAGACGGTGCAGGGTCGGCGCGCGGTTCAGCATGACTGGATGTTCGCGGATGACATCTTCGAGGATGTCCCACACCACCGGTTCCTGCACTTCGACCAGCTTCTTGGCGGCCTTGATGGTGGTCGCCAGGCCCATGAGTTCGAGCTTGTTGAAAATGAAGGGCTTGAACAGTTCCAGCGCCATCAGTTTCGGCAAGCCGCACTGATGGAGTTTGAGCTGCGGACCCACCACGATGACCGAACGGCCGGAGTAGTCGACGCGCTTGCCCAGCAAGTTTTGACGGAAACGGCCGCCCTTGCCCTTGATCATTTCGGCCAACGACTTCAGCGGACGCTTGTTGGCGCCTGTCATGGCCTTGCCGCGACGGCCATTGTCCAGCAGCGAGTCGACCGCTTCCTGCAGCATGCGCTTCTCGTTGCGGGTAATGATTTCCGGCGCGCGCAATTCCATCAGGCGCTTCAGACGGTTGTTGCGGTTGATGACGCGGCGATACAGGTCATTCAGGTCGGAGGTCGCGAAGCGGCCGCCGTCCAGCGGCACCAGCGGACGCAGTTCCGGCGGCAGCACTGGCAGCACTTCCATGATCATCCAGTCCGGCTTGATGCCGGAACGCTGGAACGCTTCCAGCACTTTCAGGCGCTTGGCGTATTTCTTGATCTTGGCTTCCGACTTGGAATCCTTCAATTCCTGGCGCAGGGTTTCCGCATCGCGATCGATGTCGATCGAACGCAGCAACTCACGGATGCCTTCGGCGCCCATGAATGCGGTGAAGTCGTCGCCGTATTCTTCATACTTGGCGGCGTAGTCGTCTTCCGACATGATCTGGCACTTCTTCAGCGGGGTCATGCCGGGATCGGTCACGACATAGGCTTCGAAGTACAGCACGCGTTCGATGTCGCGCAGGGTCATGTCGAGGACCATGCCCAGACGCGACGGCAGCGACTTCAGGAACCAGATGTGAGCGGTCGGCGAGGCCAGCTCGATGTGACCCATGCGCTCGCGGCGAACCTTCGCCAGCGTGACTTCGACGCCGCACTTTTCGCAGATGACACCGCGGTGCTTGAGGCGCTTGTACTTGCCGCACAGGCATTCGTAATCCTTGATCGGGCCAAAGATCTTGGCGCAGAACAGGCCGTCACGCTCCGGCTTGAAAGTACGGTAGTTGATGGTTTCCGGCTTCTTGACTTCGCCGTAGGACCAGGAACGGATTTTCTCGGGCGACGCCAGGCCAATCTTGATGGCGTCGAATTGTTCATTTTGCTGAACTTGCTTGAATAGATCGAGCAGTGCTTTCATCTGTATCACTCCAGTAAGGCGTGAAAAACGCTTGGCGGTATGTGCGGAAGCATGCATTCGCTTCTACCCTGTTCGCATCGGCGGGAGAGCCCCGCCCTCGCCAGGACAGAGTTCCACCGATACCGGGAACGATTGCCGCTTCCCCTACCTGCCAACAACTGCGGGCTGCCGACACATGCCGGCAGCCCGTTTTACTACATTTCGGCCGAAATCAGTCGCGTTCGAGATCGATATCGATACCCAGCGAACGGATTTCCTTGACCAGCACGTTAAACGATTCCGGCATGCCGGCATCGATCACGTGATCGCCCTTGACCAGGTTTTCGTAAACCTTGGTACGACCGTTGACGTCATCCGACTTGACAGTCAGCATTTCCTGCAGAACGTAAGAGGCGCCGTAGGCTTCCAGCGCCCACACTTCCATCTCACCGAAACGCTGGCCGCCGAACTGTGCCTTGCCGCCCAGCGGCTGCTGGGTCACCAGCGAGTACGGGCCAGTCGAGCGGGCATGCATCTTGTCGTCCACCAGATGGTGCAGCTTCAACATGTGCATGTAGCCCACCGTGACGTTACGCTCGAAGGCTTCGCCGGTGCGACCGTCGTACATGGTGACCTGGTTCTTCGACGGCGTCATGCCGAGGTGCTTGGCGACGTCGTCCGGATAGGCCAGGTCGAGCATGCGGCGGATTTCCTCTTCATGCGCGCCGTCGAACACCGGGGTGGCGAACGGCACGCCGTTCTTGAGGTTGTCGGCCAGATGCAGCACTTCCTCGTCGCTGAACTGGTCGAAATCCTCTTGCTTGCCGGACTCGTTATAGATCGTCGTCAGGAAAGTGCGCATTTCCGCAGCCTTGGTGTGCTGCTTGAGCATCCGTTCGATCTGGCGGCCCAGGCCTTTTGCGGCCCAGCCCAGATGGACTTCCAGCACCTGGCCAACGTTCATCCGCGACGGCACGCCGAGCGGGTTCAGCACGACATCGGCGGTGGTGCCATCCGCCATGTAAGGCATGTCTTCCACCGGCACGATACGCGAAACCACACCCTTGTTACCGTGACGGCCGGCCATCTTGTCACCTGGCTGCAGGCGGCGTTTGACGGCGAGATACACCTTGACCATCTTTTGCACGCCCGGCGGCAGTTCGTCGCCTTGCGTCAGCTTCTTGCGCTTCTCTTCGAAAGCCAGGTCGAACTGGTGGCGCTTCTCGGCGATCGATTCCTTGATCGCTTCCAGTGCCGCTGCCATGTCGTCGTCGGCCGGACGGATGTCGAACCACTGGTACTTGTCGAGGTCAGCCAGGTATTCCCGGGTGATTGCAGTACCCTTGGCCAGCTTTTTCGGGCCGCCATTGACAAGTTTGTCAATCAGCATGCGCTCCAGACGCTGGAAGGCATCGCCTTCAACAATGCGCAACTGATCGTTCAGGTCGAGGCGATAGCGCTTGAGTTCATCGTCGATGATCTGCTGGGCGCGCTTGTCGCGCTGGATGCCTTCGCGGGTGAACACCTGCACGTCGATGACGGTGCCGACCATGCCGGAAGGCACGCGCAGCGAGGTGTCTTTCACGTCGGACGCCTTTTCACCGAAGATCGCACGCAGCAGCTTTTCTTCCGGGGTCAGCTGGGTTTCGCCCTTCGGGGTCACCTTACCGACCAGCACGTCGCCGGCTTCGACTTCGGCGCCGATGTAGACGATGCCCGATTCATCCAGGCGTGCCAACTGGTTTTCCGCCAGGTTGGAGATATCGCGGGTGATTTCTTCGGCGCCCAGCTTGGTGTCGCGCGCCACCACCGACAATTCCTCGATGTGAATCGAGGTGTAGCGGTCGTCGGCCACTACACGCTCCGAGATCATGATCGAATCTTCGAAGTTGTAGCCGTTCCACGGCATGAAGGCCACCAGCATGTTCTGGCCCAGCGCCAGTTCGCCCAGGTCGGTCGAGGCGCCGTCGGCGATGACATCGCCACGGGCCACGCGGTCGCCAACTTGCACGATCGGACGCTGGTTGATGTTGGTGTTCTGGTTGGAACGGGTGTACTTGATCAGGTTGTAGATATCGACGCCAACTTCACCGGCAGTGGCTTCGTCGTCATTGACGCGAATCACCACACGGCCGGCATCGATGTAATCCACCACGCCGCCACGCAGGGCTTGCACGGTCGTGCCCGAGTCGACTGCAACAGTACGCTCGATACCGGTGCCGACGAAAGCTTTTTCCGGACGCAGGCAAGGCACGGCCTGACGTTGCATGTTGGCGCCCATCAGCGCGCGGTTCGCATCGTCGTGCTCAAGGAATGGAATCAGCGAAGCTGCCACCGACACCACCTGGCCCGGCGCCACGTCCATGTACTGCACGCGCTCCGGCGACACCAGGATGGATTCACCGGCTTCACGCGAGGACACCAGCTCGTCGGACAGCATGCCGTTACCGTCGATGGTCGCATTCGCCTGGGCGATGATGAAACGCCCCTCTTCGATTGCCGACAGGTAGTCGATATGGTCGGTCACCTTGCTGTTTTCCACCTTGCGATACGGGGTTTCCAGGAAACCGTATTCGTTCAGGCGGGCATACAGCGCCAGCGAGTTGATCAGGCCGATGTTCGGACCTTCCGGGGTTTCGATCGGGCACACGCGGCCGTAGTGGGTCGGGTGCACGTCGCGCACCTCGAAGCCGGCACGTTCGCGGGTCAGACCGCCCGGGCCCAGGGCCGAGACGCGGCGCTTGTGGGTGATTTCCGACAGCGGGTTGGTCTGGTCCATGAACTGCGACAGTTGCGAAGAACCGAAGAATTCGCGGATCGCCGCCGAGATCGGCTTGGAATTGATCAGGTCATGCGGCATCAGGTTGTCCGCTTCGGCCTGGCCGAGGCGTTCCTTGACGGCGCGCTCAACGCGCACCAGGCCGGCACGGAACTGGTTTTCCGCCAGTTCGCCGACACAACGCACACGGCGATTGCCCAGGTGATCGATATCGTCGACTTCGCCACGGCCATTGCGCAATTCGACCAGGATCTTGATGACAGCCAGCACATCCTCGTTGGAGAGGGTCATGGTACCGGTGAGTTCGTCGCGGCCGATGCGGCGGTTGAACTTCATGCGGCCCACAGCCGACAGGTCGTAGCGATCTTCGCTGTAGAACAGGCCGTTGAACAGTGCCTCGACCGAGTCTTCGGTAGGCGGCTCGCCAGGACGCATCATGCGGTAGATCGCCACGCGTGCGGCGGTCTGGTCGGCGGTGTCGTCGGTGCGCAGGGTCTGGGAAATGTAACCGCCCTGGTCCAGGTCGTTGATATACAGGGTCTGGATATCGGTGACATGGGCATCGCGCAGGCGACCGAGCAGCTCATCGGTGAGTTCGTCATTGGCATTGGCAATGACTTCGCCGGTGTCGGCGTCGACGATGTTTTTCGCCAGCACGCGGCCAAGCAGATAGTCTTCCGGCACCGAGATGTACTTGACGCCAGCGGCTTCGATTTCACGCACATGCTTGGCGTTGATGCGCTTGTCCTTGGCAACGATCACCTTGCCGGACTTGTCGGCGATGTCGAAACGCGCCACTTCGCCACGCAGGCGTTCGGCGACGAATTCCATCTCCGCGCCTTCCGAGCGCAGGGTGAAATTGTCGAACACGAAGAAATTCGCCAGGATCTGCTCCGGCGTCATGCCGATCGCCTTCAGCAGGATCGTCACCGGCATCTTGCGGCGGCGGTCGACGCGGAAGAACAGGATGTCCTTCGGATCGAATTCGAAGTCCAGCCAGGAACCGCGGTAAGGAATGATGCGCGCGGAAAACAGCAACTTGCCGGAGGAATGGGTCTTGCCGCGGTCATGTTCGAAGAACACGCCGGGGGAGCGGTGCAGCTGCGAGACGATGACGCGCTCGGTGCCATTGATCACAAACGAGCCGTTGACGGTCATCAGGGGCAGTTCGCCCATGTAGACTTCCTGCTCCTTCATTTCCTTGACGACCGGCTTGGTCGGCGATTCCTTGTCCAGGATCACCAGGCGCACCTTGGCGCGCAGCGGCGAGGCGAAGGTCAGCCCGCGCTGTTGGCATTCCTTCACATCGAACGGAGGATCGCCCAGCACATACGACAGGAATTCGAGACGCGCAAAACCATTGTGCGACACGATCGGGAAAATGGACGTGAAGGCGGACTGCAAGCCCTCATTTTTTCGCAACGCTGGGCCCTTGTCCGCTTGCAGGAATCCCGTGTAGGATTCAAGCTGAGTCGCGAGCAGGTACGGAACGTTGTGGACGTTAGCGCGTTTCGCGAATGATTTGCGAATGCGCTTTTTCTCAGTAAATGAGTAGTGCATGGACACTCCGTGAGTGACAGGTAGGATGAAGAATTCAGGTTTCGCCACGAGAAAGGGGTGCCTTTCCCATCATCTGCGAAAGCTCAAGTCTCGGCTCCCGGTACTTTCATAAACTTGCTACGGCTGGCTATCCGCTGCAGGCAAGTCGCATTTTCCGCAAAAAACAAAAACGACAAAGGAGCCAAAGCCGAAGCCCTCCTGGGAAGGTCTCGCACTTTGACTCCGGCGTTACTTGAAACAACCAACGCCCTGGCAAACTGAAATTACTTGATTTCAGCTTTCGCGCCAGCTTCTTCCAGCTTCTTCTTGGCGGCTTCCGCGTCAGCCTTGGAAACGCCTTCCTTGACTGGCTTCGGTGCACCGTCAACCAGATCCTTGGCTTCTTTCAAGCCCAGGCCGGTGATTTCGCGCACTGCCTTAATCACGCCAACCTTGTTTGCGCCGAATTCGGCCAGAACAACGGTGAACTCGGTCTGCTCTTCAGCGGCAGCAGCTGCACCGCCGCCTGCAGGACCGGCAACAGCCATGGCTGCTGCGGACACGCCAAATTTCTCTTCGAATGCCTTGACCAGGTCATTCAATTCCATCACGGACAGCGCACCTACGGCTTCCAGAATGTCTTCTTTGCTAATTGCCATTTAAAACTCCTAAATTATTTTGGGTAATACATCCAATCGGTACCAACGCATGAAGCGAAAACGACATCCGCGAATTACGCAGCTTCGCTTTCCTTCTTGGCTGACAAAGCAGCCAGACCGCGCACAAATCCCGATACCGGCGCCTGCATCACGCCCAGCAACTGGGCAAGCAGAACTTCACGGCTAGGAATACTGGCCAACGCAGTCACACCGGCTTTATCCAGTGATTTACCTGCGTAATTACCTGCCTTGACGACCAGTTTGTCGTTGGTTTTAGCAAAGTCACTGATGACTTTCGCTGCTGCAACGGCGTCCTCGGAGATCGAATAGATCAACGGACCGGTCATTTCGGAGGCAAGGCCAGAAAACGCGGTTCCCTCGACAGCGCGACGAGCCAGCGTATTTTTCAATACGCGCAAGTACACACCCTGGGAACGCGCATTGGCGCGCAGTTGCGTCAAGTGACCAACCTGGATGCCACGATATTCGGCGACGACGACGGTCTGCGCTTTTGCTACCTGGGCGGAGACTTCGGCGACGACAGCCTTTTTGTCATTCAGATTGAGACTCAAGATCAACCTCCAAAAATAATGCTCGGTTACTACATAGCCATTGGGCTACTTACCTTGCATCGGTTCGAACACGGCGTCCGAAGTTAGGAGTTCCATACTGGCAGACCAGCTTAGAGACTACAAAACTTGTTCGGGTTCACCATCTGCGTTGGGTAAGGAATAATTATTTTCATTCCCTGTTTATCTTTGTGCCCGACTGCTGCACGCCGCCCAACGGTCTTTGATTGCCTGTCGCCCCTGCGCTCCTGCTGCAGGGACGGCAGCCCAAAGATGCGCCCCTCGTCAAATCCAGCCACAAGGGGACTTAATTCTTCTTAATCAGTTGAGGACAGAGTAATTCGGCGCACGGCGGCGCCTCATAAACTCTGTCCCGCAATTACGACAAACTTGCCTGATCCACGCGCACACCAGCGCCCATGGTCGACGAAATCGCGACCTTGCGCAGGTACACGCCTTTGCTGGAAGCCGGCTTGGCTTTGTTCAGCGCTTCGATCAAGGCCAACAGGTTGGACTTGAGGTCGGCGTCGGCGAACGACTTGCGGCCGATGGTGGCGTGAATGATGCCCGACTTGTCGGTACGGTACTGCACCTGGCCTGCCTTGGCGTTCTTGACAGCCGTGGCGACGTCAGGGGTAACGGTGCCAACCTTCGGGTTCGGCATCAGGCCACGCGGACCCAGGATCTGACCCAGGGTACCGACGATACGCATGGTATCCGGCGAAGCGATGACGATATCGAAAGGCATGTCGCCAGCCTTGACGCGCTCGGCCAGGTCTTCCATGCCGACGACGTCAGCACCGGCAGCCTTGGCAGCTTCAGCCTTGTCACCGGAGGCGAACACGGCAACGCGCACAGTCTTGCCAGTACCAGCAGGCAACACCACGGAGCCACGGACGACTTGATCCGACTTCTTCGGATCCACACCGAGTTGCACGGCAACATCGATCGATTCGTTGAACTTGGCGGTCGCCAATTCCTTGATCAGTGCGATAGCGTTATCGAACGGATAGGCCTTGATGCGATCGACTTTTGCTTTTTGCGCCTGGGCGCGTTTGGACAACTTAGCCATTACAGACCCTCCACCGTGATACCCATTGAACGAGCAGAGCCGGCGATGGTACGCACAGCTGCTTCCATGTCAGCAGCCGTCAGATCCGGACGCTTGGTCGTTGCGATCTCTTCAGCTTGCTGGCGGGTGATCTTGCCAACCTTGTCAGTATGCGGCTTGGCGGAACCCTTCTGGATGCCAGCGGCTTTCTTGATCAGGATGGTTGCCGGCGGCGTCTTCATCACGAAAGTGAAGGACTTGTCGGCAAAGGCGGTGATCACGACGGGAATCGGCAAGCCCGGTTCGACGCCTTGGGTCTGGGCATTAAATGCCTTGCAGAATTCCATGATGTTCAAACCGCGTTGGCCCAGTGCCGGACCGATCGGAGGGGAAGGATTTGCTTTACCAGCCGGGACTTGCAGCTTGATAAAACCGATGATTTTCTTGGCCATGATGGCTCCTGTATTGATTGAGTAGTAGCGCCCGTTCACTCATGAAGTTACCAGGGCTCCTCTTGAACTGCTGTACTGCCTGATGCTGCAATGCCGTTTCACACAACTACAACTGCGTGCCGCCCGACATGGGGCTTGAAATCTGGGTCTTGCGCCGGCGCCTTTAAGGTCAGACTTTTTGTCCGCACCGAAAAACCGGTGCGTTCTTACACCTTCTCGACCTGGCCGAACTCGAGTTCGACTGGAGTTGCACGACCGAAGATGGTCACCGAAACACGGACGCGCGATTTTTCGTAATTGACTTCTTCGACGTTACCGTTGAAATCGGTAAATGGGCCATCCTTGATGCGCACCATTTCGCCAACTTCGTACAAGACTTTCGGACGCGGCTTTTCGACGCCCTCTTGCATTTGCTGCATGATCTTGTCGACTTCATGCGGTGGAATCGGCGTCGGCTTGTTGGACTTGCCGCCGATGAATCCGGTCACCTTGTTGGTATTTTTTACCAGATGCCAGGTGTCGTCAGTCATGTCCATCTCGACCAGGACATAGCCCGGGAAGAAACGGCGCTCGGTCACCGACTTCTGACCGTTCTTGACTTCAACGACTTCCTCGGTTGGCACCAGGATTTGACCGAACTGGCCTTCCATGCCGGCGCGCGCAATGCGCTCGACCAGAGCACGTTGCACACTTTTTTCCATGCCGGAATAAACATGCACCACATACCAGCGTTTCTTGCTGGCAGCGGCGGGCACGACGTCTTGCGCTACTGCCGGCACGTCGCCTTGAATATTCTCGCTCATTATTATTTCCAGCCCAGAATCAGGTCGTACAAGACGACTTCCAGCAGCTTGTCGGTTCCCCAGAGAAAAATCGCCATGACGACGACAAATCCGAAGACGACCCCGGTGATTTGCATGGCTTCCTTGCGGGTAGGCCAAACCACTTTCTTGGTTTCCCGCACCGCTTCCCTGGCAAAGGCCAGGAAATTACGTCCAGGCTCGGCAGTCCACAGCACCAGCGCTGCCACGACCAAGCCACCAACCAAGGCAGCAGCACGCAGAAGCGTTTGCTGGCCAGCCAACACATAAAAACCAACAACACCTGCAAGCACGGCGCACACGGCCAATGCGACCTTGATTTTGTCGCTGGACGTGCTTACGGTCTGTACGGGATTGTTAGACATACTATTTTTTGCTTTCGGTGCCCTGCACCTGAATCGGTGGCAGGGGCGGAGGGCCTCGAACCCCCAACCTACGGTTTTGGAGACCGTCACTCTGCCAATTGAGCTACGCCCCTACAGCTAACTTTTAATGATGCATGCTGCACATCCAGCTTACTACACACTGCACAGCACCACATCATTCTAATTACTTTTCCAATCAGTTGGGGACAGAGTAATTCGGCGCACGGCGGCGCCTCATAAACTCTTTCCCCAATGATTAATCAATGATTTTTGCAACCACGCCGGCGCCGACGGTACGGCCACCTTCACGGATAGCGAAACGCAGACCTTCTTCCATGGCGATCGGATTGATCAGCATGACAGTGATCGAAACGTTGTCACCAGGCATAACCATCTCTTTATCCTTCGGCAACTCGATCGAACCAGTCACGTCCGTGGTACGGAAGTAGAACTGCGGACGATAGTTGTTGAAGAACGGGGTGTGACGGCCGCCTTCGTCTTTCGACAGAACATAGATCTCGCCGGTGAAATGCTTGTGCGGCTTGATCGAACCCGGCTTGGCCAGCACTTGGCCACGCTCGACGTCTTCACGCTTGGTGCCGCGCAGCAGCACGCCAACGTTGTCGCCAGCCTGACCCTGGTCCAGCAGCTTGCGGAACATTTCCACGCCGGTGCAAGTCGTCGTCTGGGTATCACGGATACCAACGATTTCGATCGATTCGCCCACCTTGACGATACCGCGCTCGACACGACCGGTCACCACGGTGCCGCGACCCGAGATCGAGAACACGTCTTCCACTGGCAGCAGGAACGCACCATCCACAGCACGCTCAGGCGTCGGGATGTAGGTGTCCAGCGCTTCGGCCAGCTTCAGAATGGCTTGCTCGCCCAGCGGACCGGTGTCGCCTTCCAGCGCCAGTTTGGCCGAACCCTGGATGATCGGCAGATCGTCGCCCGGGAATTCGTACTTGGACAACAGCTCGCGCACTTCCATTTCGACCAGTTCCAGCAACTCGGCGTCATCCACCATGTCGCACTTGTTCAGGAACACGATGATGTACGGCACGCCAACCTGGCGCGCCAGCAGGATGTGCTCACGGGTTTGCGGCATTGGGCCGTCGGCAGCCGAGCACACCAGGATCGCACCGTCCATCTGGGCAGCGCCGGTGATCATGTTCTTCACATAGTCGGCGTGGCCTGGGCAGTCAACGTGCGCGTAGTGGCGGTTGGCGGTTTCGTATTCAACGTGGGCGGTATTGATGGTAATGCCGCGCGCTTTTTCTTCCGGCGCTGCATCGATCTGGTCGTAGGCCTTGGCTTCGCCGCCAAACTTCTTCGACAATACCGTCGCAATTGCTGCGGTCAGCGTGGTCTTGCCATGGTCAACGTGACCAATCGTGCCCACATTCACGTGCGGCTTCGTCCGCTCAAACTTGCCTTTTGCCATCTTAGACTCCTAACGATAGTATGAGAATGTTCAGGCACGCGCCCGACCGTCTTGCTGAAACAACTGATTGGCGGACAAGCCATCCAGCGCATTATTGCACCCGATTCCGGCCCACCAACCCTGACATATGGTGCCCTTTACGTGGATTGAACACGTGGCCTCTCCCTTACCAAGGGAGTGCTCTACCACTGAGCTAAAAGGGCTTATTCTTGCCTTCCGACACCTCTCGGCGTGTCCAGCACAACTCTGGAGCGGGTGAAGGGAATCGAACCCTCGTCATAAGCTTGGAAGGCTTCAGCTCTACCATTGAGCTACACCCGCGAGGACTGCAATCTGTTACTTCAAACCGCTCTAGCTTTTCTCTGCATCGGCCATTTGATTGACCTGGTGGAGGGGGCTGGATTCGAACCAGCGTACTCGTAAGAGGGCAGATTTACAGTCTGCTGCCATTAACCACTCGGCCACCCCTCCGCAGGGAACCCCAAACTATAGATATCGCGCGGGGTTTTGTCAACCAGCATTCATAGTTTGCCTGTATTTTTTTGAGAAAATACGCTCTTCAACGGCTTTTGAGCGTCCCTCATATGCCACGATCAGGACAAAATTACATGAATTCACGCCACCTCTCCAAGGCCTGCGGGAACTTGCCGGGGCCGCGAATTCTACTTTAGAAACGGGTTTCGCGTGCTGCTCGCAGGAAATTATCGAGAATCGGCGTGCAGTCGAGCAAGCCCGGCGTGCCGATGCGGTGAAACTCGGGATGCCATTGCAAACCCATGACAAATGGCGCCTTGCGATAGCGGATCGCCTCGACAATATTGTCACTACCCGAAACCGCTTCCACGGCGAGGTCGCGCCCAAGCTCCCTGACAGCCTGATGATGAATGGAATTCACCAGCGGTTCAGCATGCTCCGCAAACAGCGGCGCCAGCGATGACCCCTGCGGGAAGTGGATCGGATGGTAATGACTGTCATAGGCGTCGTCGACATGGGCGATCGCGCTGGGCACATCGGTGGCAATGTCCTGATACAGGGTGCCGCCGAAAGCAACGTTAATCAATTGACATCCGCGACAAATGCCAAGCACAGGCTTGCCGGCTTCAATGAATTCATGCAGCAATTCCAGTTCATACATGTCGCGGGCGCGGTCGCCGCTCCATTCCGGCCTGGTTGCTGCTTGGCTATAAGAATGCGGCGAGACATCCGCCCCGCCTTGCAAAACCAGGCCATCGAGATGCTTGGCATAGTCGCGCAATCTGATATTGCTGGGATGCAATAGCCCGGCATTATTCACCGTCGGGATCATGAAGACCAGGACATCGCGCGACATCACCCATTGCGCGATCGATTCTTCCAGATATTGCAGGGTTTTTCCACGCAAGCCTTTGGCACCGACTTCAGGGTGGAAGATGCGGGCGGAGACGCCAATTCTTAAGGTGCGGCGCATCAAGCGTCGGCCGATCTGGTTGGAGGCGCTGCGCACCTGTCCTGCCACGATCTTCCAAGCCAGCGACCACGGCGCCTCATCCTGCTTCAGGTAAGCGGGAATTGCCAGATCTCTATTTTTAGCGGCAAGCTCCGAAGGTGTGCGCTCACCTTCATTGTTCGGATCTGGCACGGTCGGCGGCAATGATTCTTTCTGATTTGACATCGATTCAAGTATAAAATAAAGAAAGATGTAGACCGTCAACAATACCAAATTATCCGGGCATCATCGGAAATAGCTAGAATTATGGGTCATTTGCTTCATTTTTCGCCATGATCACTCTCTACCATAACCCGCGTTGCTCGAAGTCGCGTGAAGCTTTAGCAATCGTTGAAGAATTTTCCCAGGCCAGGGGATGGCGGCTCGATGTCGTCGATTACCAGAAGATCCCCTTGAACCAGGAACAGCTGACCCAGCTACACAGGCAATTGGGCGGCACGGTTCGCGCGATGGTGCGAACGAATGAAGAAGAATACGCCGCACTCGATCTTGCCCAGGCAGGCGATGCGGAATTGCTGACGGCCTTGGCCAGCACGCCGCGCCTGCTGCAGCGCCCGATCGTCGTCATCGGCGAGCGTGCGCTGATTGCGCGGCCGCCGGAGCAATTGCCCGCCTGGCTGGATGCCGCGTCCTGATTCGGCGTAAACGGCAGCGATTGCAGGGCGGGGCCATTTCGGGCCATTGCTGGTGATTGCAGTCGTGGGTCAGTCCAGGCCGTGCTTGCGCATGATTTGCCGATGCAATTCGGCTAAGGACGCCAGACGTGGATTGGCGGGTTCCAGCTCGCGGGCGCGGTCGATCAAGCGCCGGCAGCGCTCCCCCAACTGACGATCCCATCCCAGGTTTTCCAGGTATTTCAGGATTGCCACGGCAGCATTGAAGATGACTTGCGGATTGTCCGGCAGCTTTTGCACGGCTGCCTGCATCGCCTCCACCGCCCCCTTGTAATCGCCCTGGCGCGCTTTGTCGGCACCGGAGCTCACCAGCTCGACGACCTGGCGGCGGCTTTCCTGGGCGGTTTTTTCGGCCAGATCGGCGCGGCCATGCCGCTCGAATATGCTCATCGCCCTGGCCATCTCGGCGCCATTGGCGGCATTGTTCATCACCTCGAGCATGACTTCGCTGGCGCCTTGATCCAGGTTATTGGCCAGGCAGGTATTGGCCAATACCATCTTCATCTCGGCCGACATGCCGATCGGTTCGCGGCAGGCGGCCACCGCCGCCTCCAGTTCCTGGGCGGCGCGCACCGCATCGCCCAGCGATTCATGCAGCAAGGCCGACGAAAGCGCACGGCAAGCCGGCATCTTGTCGTTGCCATTCAGGGATTTCTGCAAATCCCGGATGACCGTAGCCGCTTGCTGGGTATCGCCCTTGGTCACCAGGGTCTTGACCAGTTTCACGTGATCTTCCGGATCGCGGAATGTGGAGTAGCGCGCCTTGCTGACGACTTGCTGGAAAGAGCGTTCGGCAATGCCAACGTCGCCGGCGGCCAGCGCCACTTCGCCCAGCTTGCGCAGGCGCCGTACGGCATGCGGGGAAATCGCCACGGCGTCCTGCAGCACTTGCTGGGCCTGGGCCAGCTGGCCGATTTTTTCATGGGTCCTGGCCAGCCAGTCGTAGGCATCCATGTACTTGTTGTTTTCTGCCACCAGCTCCCGCAACAGGCTTTCGGCATCGGCGAAGCGTTCCTGATGGTAAACGGCCTTGGCCAGACCGAGGCGAGCCCAGGCGACTGTGCGCATCTCAATCAGCTGGCGGTAAATCGTTTCCGCCTGCTGCGCCTCGCCCAGCGCCATGTGCACCTCCGCCCGCAGCCGCATGAAATCATTGGCATGGCGCGGCTGGCTGGCCGCACCCGTGGCGCAGGCGGTCACCGCCTCATGCAGGCGGCTTTGGGCGATCAACTGGTGCACCGGCTGGAAAATCGCGCGCTTGTCGAGGGCGCGGACGATGCGCTCGAGCAGCATGTCCGCAGTAAACGGCTTGAGAATGTAATCGGTGGGACCCAGCTCCGCGGCGCCTAGTACTTTTTCATACGCGCGCTCGGCAGTGACGATGAAGTAAATGGCCCAGAGACTGATGATCTGGTTGTGGCGCAAGTCTTCCAGCAACTGCTGGCCATCCTGGCCTTCGCCCAGATCATATTCACAAATGATGATGTCGTAGGACTTCCCTTGCAGCTGGCGGATCGCCGCCCCGGCGCTGACCGCATGTTCGACTTTGGTCAGATGGCACAAATTCAGCATGTTGTGCAAATTGGCGCGCATGCCCGGGTTGGGGTCAATGATCAACGCGGTAAGTTGGCTAAAGTCTGTCATCTGTCCTGTCAGGCCTACTTGCTTTATGGGAATGGCTGATCACACCAGTATATTACGTAGAAGCAATAAAACACGCGATAGGCGCCGCTTTTAATTGGGGTCAGAGTTAATTAACAGACATTGACGATGGTGGAAGACGTGATCGATGCGGTCGTGCCGATCAACACCGTGATCAGCACCAGCCATTTGTAGCGGTCGCCGTAGCGGGCGCGTAATTCTTCCAGAGTGGGAGGCAGCTTCGCGGACATGGGTTCAGACCAACTCGGCGACGACCAGTACCAGCAGATACCACAGCAGTGCAGATCCGAAGGGCAGGCAGCCCCCCTGGCCGAACAGGCGGAAGCGCACGTCGCCGGGCACCCGCCCCACCCCGAGCTTTTCCAGCCACGGCAGCAGCGCGGAAAAAATCAGCAGGGCGAGGAAGATGACGAGCAGCCAGCGGATCATCGCGGCACTCCGGCCAGAGGCTTACAGTTTGTAACTGCGGTCATTGCGGGCAAATTTCTCGGGCAAATGCACATGCGTTCCCACCACCAGCACCTTGAACAACTCGCCCATTTCCGCCGGCGAGGTCAGTTTTTGCAAGGCATTGGCTTGCGGGAGATAGCGCAGCTTGTCGGTCGGCGGCGTGCGCAGCAGGATGTCACCGATGCCGGAGTCGAGCAGGAAGGCCGCCTGGCTGGCATAGCCGAGCATATCGAGCCCGCCCTCGATGGCGGCCCGCGCCATCGCGCTGAAATCGACGTGGGCGGTAATGTCTTGCAGGCCGAGGTGAAAGAACGGGTCGTCGTGCGAATGGTGGCGGTAATGGCACATCAGGGTGCCTTGGGCGCGCTGCCCGAGGTAGTATTCCGCTGCCGGGAAGCCGTAATCGACCAGGATCGCGGCGCCGCCGTGGCCGTTCTGGTCATAGCCGGCCACCAGCATGTCGGCCAGCGAACGCATGAAGGCGATCGACACCGGGTGTACTTCAGTGACGTAACCAATGGGCAAGTGCTCGGCATCGGGGATTTGCGCGATCAGCGCCGGCGCGCAGGCGCGGTCGCGGTAGACGAACTTTTTGGTGGCAAGACCGATGCCGCGCTCTTTCCAGCCCTGCTCGGTTTTCACGACCAGGTGCACCGGCATGGCGTCGAGCACTTCATTGCCCAGCACGACGCCGGAAAAAGCGGCCGGAAAGTGGTCGAGCCAGACCACCTGGGGAAAACCGCGCAGGGTTTCCTTTTGCCGCGCGCGCAATTCGCCCGACACTTCGACGATGGCATAACGGTGCACTGCCACGCCCATGGCCGCCAGTTCGGTGAGGACATCGCGCGCGAGCTTGCCGCTGCCGGCGCCGAATTCAATGATTTGCGGCGCACTTTGCGCCATCAGCCCGGCGGCCGCATGGGCCAGGGTTTCGCCAAAAAGCGGCGTGATTTCCGGCGCGGTTGTAAAATCCCCGTCTTTACCGAGTTTTGCCGCACCACCACTGTAGTAGCCCAGCCCCGGCGCATACAGCGCCAGTTCCATGAAGCGGGAAAAGGAAATCCACCCCGAATTGTGACGGATGTCGTTAGCAATCAGGGTTTGCAGGGAGCGCGATGCATACAGGGCATCCGCGGACGGTTCGGGCAAGTTCAATTGCATGGCGTTATTGTAGTGAAAACGGCAAATGCCGAGTGAAAAATTCATCGTCGGTCGCAATTGCTCAAGCTGAGCAGGCTGGCTTTTCCACAAGCTTGACCAAATAAGCACCCAATATGACAGAAAATCGACAAAAAGTTGCACTGGTGACAGGCGGGGCCAAGCGGATCGGTCGCGCCATTGCGCTCGCACTGGCCGGGCAGGGCTGGCATGTGGCAGTCCATTATGGTCAATCCGGCAAGGAGGCCGCCGAAGTGGTGGGCGCGATCGAAGCGACCGGCCAGCGCGCAGCAGCCTTGCAGTGCGACCTGGCCGATGAAGCCGCGGTGCGGGAGTTGCTGCCACGGGCGGCGGCGGCACTCGGCCCGGTGACCTGCGTGGTCAACAATGCTTCGCTGTTCGACTACGATGACGCCGCCAGCTTTGCTTACGCGCGGCTGGACGCGCACATGCATGCCAACCTGGCCGCGCCTATAATGCTGGCACGCGCCCTGCACGATGCCACGCCGGCCGGCGCACAGGCGGTGGTGGTCAACCTGCTCGACCAGAAACTGTATAACCTAAATCCGGATTTTTTGTCGTATACGCTCTCCAAGGCCGGCTTGCACACCGCCACCACGGTGCTGGCGCAAGCGCTGGCACCGAAGGTGCGGGTGGTGGGCGTGGCGCCGGGCATCAGCCTGGTGTCGGGCGAGCAGACCGAGGCCGGTTTCGCCAAGGCGCACCAGGCTACCCCACTGGGCAAGTCCAGCACGCCTGAAGACATCGCCGCGGCGGTGTGCTTCGTCGCCGAAGCCGCGGCGATCACCGGCACCACCCTGCTGGTCGATGGCGGCCAGCACTTGATTCCCCTGCAACGCGATGTGATGTTCATCGCAAAATAATTGATAGAAAATTATGCTTGCCACCCTCTTTCACCCGGAACTCTCCGATTGCCGCCGTCTGTTCCTGCGTAATTACGAAGTGCAGATCAATATCGGCGTGCACGATTTCGAAAAGCGGGGCGAGCAGCGCGTGCTGATCAATGTCGACCTGTTCATCCCGCTGGCGGTATCGACGCCGAAGGCCGACCAGCTCGATGAAGTGGTCGATTACGATTTCATCCGCAGCACCATCGCCCGGCGCATGGCCGAGGGCCACGTGCATTTGCAGGAAACCCTGTGCGACGATGTCGCGCGGACCATGCTGGCGCACCCGAAGGTGCGGGCGGTGCGGGTATCGACCGAAAAACCGGATGTCTATCCGGACTGCGATTCGGTCGGGGTGGAAGTGTTTCACGTCAAGGAGCTGTAAGCAATGGAAGCCACAATCACGCCAACCACGCTGCAGTCCGCCACGACAGCGGCCGACCTGAAAAAGGCGGAAAAGACCGCCTACGAAAACAACAAGCTGCACAAGCGCCTGTGCCGCCAGGTCGGCCAGGCCATCGGCGACTTCAACATGATCGAGGATGGCGACAAGGTCATGGTCTGCCTGTCCGGCGGCAAGGACAGCTACGCCCTGCTGGATATTCTCATGACCTTGCGCGAGCGCGCGCCGATCCATTTCGACATCGTCGCCGTCAATCTCGACCAGAAGCAGCCGAATTTCCCGGCGCACGTCTTGCCCGAGTATCTGGAAAAGCTGGGCGTGCCTTACCATATCGAGAATCAGGATACCTACAGCATCGTCAAACGCGTCATCCCCGAGGGCAAGACCACCTGCTCTCTGTGCTCGCGCCTGCGCCGCGGCATCCTGTACCGGGTCGCCGATGAGCTGGGTGCGACCAAGATCGCGCTGGGCCACCACCGTGACGATATCCTGGAAACCTTTTTCCTGAACATGTTCTTCGGCGCCAAAATCAAGGGCATGCCAGCCAAGCTGCAGTCCGACGACGGCAAGCACATCGTGATCCGCCCACTGGCCTATGTGAAGGAAAGCGACACCGAGCGCTATGCCGAGCTCAAGCAATTCCCGATCATTCCGTGCGATTTGTGCGGCAGCCAGGAAAACCTGCAAAGAAAGCAGATCAAGGGCTTGATGCGCGAATGGGAAAAGAAATTCCCGGGACGCGTGGAGAATATCTTCTCGGCCTTGTCGACTGTGGTGCCATCGCACCTGATGGATCGCACGCGCTTCGATTTCGCTGGATTGGCCGCCACCGGCGTGGCCGATCCGGATGGCGACATTGCCTTCGACGAGGAACCCTGCGCCACGCCTGCGGCGGAATCCACCATCATCCGCCTGCACGCGGACGATTGATTCATCCCCATCCAGCTCCCGTGTCGACGCCAATCAAACAGGCGTCGCACGGGAGCATGCTAGAATTTTGCGAAAATACCAAGCTTTCGGCTCCCCCTTCATTATTTCCTTCATTATTTTCTTATGAACGTCGTCATCCTCGCCGCCGGCATGGGCAAACGCATGCAATCGGCGCTGCCGAAAGTCCTCCACCCGCTGGCAGGCAAACCGCTGCTGGCACATGTAATCGATACCGCACGTACGCTGGCGCCGACCCGCTTGTGCGTCGTTTACGGCCATGGCGGCGACGCCGTGCCGGTCGCGCTCAAGGCCGATGACACTTCGTTCGCCAAGCAGGAGCCGCAACTGGGCACCGGCCATGCAGTGATGCAGGCGATTCCGCAGCTCGATGAAACGGTGCCGACCCTGGTGCTGTACGGCGACGTGCCGCTGACCACTGCAGACACCCTGCGGCGCCTGCTGGAAAGCGCCGGCACCGACAAGCTGGCGATCCTGACGGTGGCACTGGAAGACGCCACCGGCTATGGCCGCATCGTGCGCGAAGGCGGCGAGATCGTGCGCATCGTCGAGCAGAAGGATGCCAGCGAAGCCGAGCGGGCGATCCGCGAAGTCAACAGCGGTATCCTGGTGGCGCCGACCACGGCGCTCAAGCGCTGGCTGGCGACGCTGTCGAATAACAATGCGCAAGGCGAATACTATCTGACCGATATCGTCGCGCGCGCGGTTGCCGAAGGCATGCCGGTGCACTCGGCGCAACCGGCGGCGGCGTGGGAAACCCTGGGCGTCAACAGCAAGGTGCAACTGGCCGAACTGGAACGCATCCACCAGCACAACATCGCCGGCGCCCTGCTGGAACAGGGCGTGACGCTGGCCGATCCGGCGCGCATCGATGTGCGCGGCAGTCTGGCGTGCGGGCGCGACGTGTCGATCGACGTCAATTGCATTTTTGAAGGCAAGGTCACGCTGGAAGAAGGCGTGACGATCGGCGCCCATTGCGTGATTCGCAATGCCACCATCGGCCGCGGCGCGCAGATCAAGCCGTTCTGCCATATCGAGGAAGCCATTGTCGGACCAGCATCGCAGGTCGGCCCGTATGCGCGCCTGCGTCCCGGCACCGAACTGGGCGAAGACGTCCATATCGGCAATTTCGTCGAAGTCAAAAACAGCCAGATCGCCGCGCACAGCAAGGCCAACCACCTCGCCTATGTGGGCGACGCCACGGTCGGCTCGCGCGTCAATATCGGCGCCGGCACCATCACCTGCAATTACGATGGCGCCAACAAGTTCCGCACCGTGATCGAGGACGACGCCTTCATCGGCAGCGACACCCAACTGGTGGCGCCGGTACGGGTCGGCAAAGGGGCGACGCTGGGCGCCGGCACCACGCTGACCAAGGATGCGCCGGATGGCCAGCTGACCGTGTCGCGCGCCAGGCAGGTGTCGATCGCGGGCTGGCAGCGGCCGGTGAAGCTCAAGAAGTAAGCGCTTATTTATTTAAGCGAGAAATCGACCCGGCTCGGACCGGGTCCCTTGCCTTCTTTCGTTTCGCCTTGCGCGTCGGCCTTGCCTTCCGCCGCGCCGGTGCGGGTGGCCAGGATAAAGATGCGCTCGCCGGGGATCTGGCCACTCTTCAGCAGCCATTCCTTGATTGCCTGGGCGCGCCGGTTGCCAAGCGCGGTCAGGTCGTCGGTATCGGTCTGCGTATTGGCGATCATCAGCTTTTCCATTTCCGCCACCGGCAAGTCCTTTTGCAGGCCGACCAGGTTGCGCGGCTTGGGAAATTTCTCCTCCTTGTAGACCCGCTTCAGCAAGGCCGGGTATTCCTCCGGCTTGACCGTAACGCCGCGTTCCGGCGCCGGTTCGCCGCGCGCCACCATGTCCTTTTGCTTGAGCGCGCGTACCTTGCGTTCGATGGCGGCGCGCTTCATGCCTTCGATCTCGGCGTCGCCGCCGGTGCGGGCGGCAATTTCCAGCTTCAATGCCGGCCGCTCGGCGAGCGCCTTGGCGAGCGACTTCAGCTTGTCTTCGCCCGCCCCCGGAATAGCCGCGTGGCCCGGCTCGAATTCCAGGTAAGACAGTTCCTCGCCGCCGCCGAACAGCGAGCCGAGCAGGGCAAATGGCGCGGTAACCGCCTTGCTGATCAGGTTGACGAACACCTTGACGATGACCGCGCCCATCGAGAACTGCGGGTCGTCGAGCGAACCGGCGATCGGCAGGTTCAGGTCGATGATGCCGTTGCGGTCGCGCAGCAGCGCCACGGCCAGCTGCACCGGCAGGTTGAGGGCATTGGGGCTGTCGACCTTGTCGCCGAAGGTGAGCTGGTCGAGGATCAGGCGGTTCTGCGCGCTCAGCTGGCGCTTGTCGACCTTGTAGGCGACTTCGAAGGACAGCTTGCCCTTTTCGATGCCGTAGCCGACATAGCGCCCCGAATACGGCGACAGCGGCGCCAGTTCCATGTCGCGCACGCTGGCCTGCAGATCCATGGCGAGATCGCCCTTCAGGGGATTGATGCGGCCGGCCACCGTCAGTGGCGCGCTGTTGACCTGGCCACGCAAGTCGACCGTGGCGCTGCTGGTCGGATCCGACGACAAGCCCTGCACCACGCCGCCGAGGTCCATCAGGTTGGCGGTGTAATTGGGCTTGATGAAGTTGTCGGTGAAGCGCACCCGGCCGCCCTGGAGCGTCAGCTTGCGTATTGTGATCGGCGGCATTTTGGCTGCCGGTGTCACGTCCGGCGTCGCCTGCGCCACGGTTTTGGCCGGCGCCGGTTTGGCAGTAGCTGTCGCGCCGCCGTGCGCGTCACGCTCGGTCAGGCTTTTCTGATCACCCGGATGGGTACTGGCAATATCCTGCAGGTTGATGCGGCCGCTAGGGTCGATGATGACGCGAGCGAAGAAATCGCTCAGGGCAATCTGGTCGATCGCCAGCGCAAACGGCTCCAGACGGACATCGACGCCGCCGAAGTAGAGCGATTTCCAGCGCAGGAAATCGCTGCCGCTCAGCTTGTCCAGCGTCGCCAGGTTGCCCAGCGTGAGGTCACCCTTGAAGCCGCCCTTGAAGGCGCCGCCGCCGGTCTGGTCGAGTTGCAACGCGCCCTTGCCGGACAGGCTGGCGCGCGTCAGCAACAGGTTGACCTTGTCGGTAATGTAGGGCTGCAGCGGCAGCATGTCGACTTCCTTCAGGTCCAGCTTGAGGTCGGCGTGCAGTGGCAACAGGCCGAGCGTGCCGTCCAGCGCCAGCTGGCCGCCACGATTGACGCCAGCCTTGAGCGCGAGCTTGCTGCGGGCGGACGGCGCGGTGGACAGGTCGGTCAGAATCAGGCCGACCGGCGCCAGTACCGTGACCGCTGGTTTCGGCTGGCTGCGGTCTTCCAGGCGAGCCGACCAATTTTCGATGGCGATGCGGCCGACGCCGACGACATAGCCGGCTTCATCCTTGCCGGCGGCGGACCGGGATGCGCCCTTGGCGGTTTCGCCGGCGGCCGGGGTTGCAGACGAGCTTGCTGCCGGGTTTGCTGACGAGCTTGCGCCAGCTTCCAGCTTGTCGTGCCGCACCTGGAAACCGGCGCTGCCGGAGACGATTTCAGCGATATCGACACGCCTGGTGCCGGTGTCGAGCGCGAGCTTGTGCAGCGTGGCGTCGAACTTTTCCACGCCGGCGGCCAGCGGCGCGGCCGGCTGCTGGTCGGTGTAACGCAAGGCTGCGCCACGGATGGCCAGCTCGCCCAGCATCACCCGCATGGGGGCGGATTTCGCCGCCGGCGACGCCGCAACCGAAGGTTTTACCGGCGCCGGCGCAAGCGCCGACGTAGGCACAGCCAACAGGCGCTGCACGTCGATGCGGCCCTGGCGGTCGCGGTTCACTTCCGCATCCAGCCCATTCAGCTCCAGTCGCGCCACCCCAAAACTGTTTCCCAGGACCGGCGTGTGGTCCAGCGTCACGCGCAGTTCCGGCAGTTTGAAAAAGGCCTTGCCACCCGGCTCGGCCAGCTGCAGCGACTTGAGGCTGGCCGAGCCTGACAGGGTCAGCGCCGGCGCCTGGTCGTGCGGCTGCACGAAACTGGCGGTCAGGCGGGTGTCAAGCCGGGCGCCTGCGAGCTTGAACGCCGGCTTGAACGGCAGGTAATCGACAAAACGGCTGAGGTCCAGGCCATCCAGGTTCAGTTCCAGTAGCGCTTCGCGGGTATCGGCGAAAGGCCGCGCCTTGCCCTTGAATAAAAGCGGCGTGCCATTCACCTTGGCACTCAACAGCGGCTCGACGAAGACATCGACCTGGGAATGCAGCGAAGAGATGAAAGGCAGGCCGATATTCAGCGCCTCGACCGCGTGGCTGGTGCCGGTGGGTTTGTCCTCGAAGGCGATGCGGCCGTCCACCAGCTGGATGTTATAGACGGAAAAGCGCGCCGGTCCGGCATCCGGCTCCGGTTCGGGCGATGGCTGGCTCGCCAGCGCCAGGATGTCGTCGATGTTGTAGTGGTGGGCAGCAGTGCGCGCCAGGTGAACGTAGGGCTTGTCCAGGCGCACCGCCTGCACCACCGGCGCCAGCCGCCACAGCGATTGCGCCGACAGGTTGACCGTCAGCGCCTCGAAAGAAGCAAATACGACATCGCCCTGCGGCTCCATCAGTTTGAAATCGCGCACGGTGAGCGCCATGTCGAAAGGATTGACTTCGACCTTGCCAATGCTGGCGGGACGGTGCAGCTTTTCCGAAATCAGGCGCTGCGCCTGCGACTGCAGTATGCCGGGCAGGATGAAATAACCGAACAAGCCGAACAGCAGCACAAAAGCAACGAGGCCCAGGACGGAGCGCAAGACGACGGGTTTGCGGGCGAAGGCGGCAAGGCGCTTGTCGGGAGAAACAGGGGATTCGGTCATGGCGGGGGCTGCAAAATGTGGGGATGCGACGGCCAGATTCTAGCACCCTGCCCGCTTGCGGTAGGTAGCCCGCAGCCCGCCGCGGCGCCGCTCAAAGCGCGATGCGCGTCTCGAATTTGCTGCGGTGGATGGAAAAGAAGCTGCGCACATTGCGCACATTGGCGTGCGATGCGAACAGGCGGTGCGCCAGCGCGTGGTAAGCCGGCATGTCGGCCACCTGCACCACCAGCACGAAGTCCGGTCCGGGCGAGACCCGGTAGCATTGCATGACCGCGCCCTCCTTCGCCGCCAGCGTCTCGAATTCCGTCATGCGCTCGGCGGCCTGATGATCGAGGGTGACTTCGACGATTGCCGTGAGACCCGCACCGACCTTGTCGGCAGCCAGCAGCGCCACCTGACGTTCAATGACGCCGGCGTCCACCAGGCGCTTGACGCGGCGCAGGCAAGTCGGCGGCGAGGCATGCACCAGCGCCGCCAGTTCATTGTTGGTGCGCGCGGCATCGTCCTGCAAGGCGTTCAGGATGCGGCGGTCCAGTTCATCCAGTGGCAAATCGTCCATTTCGCGCAATTTAATTAAACATTTAACTTTTAAATGAAATTATATTCCACAATAAACTGAAAGAGAAATATAAATCCATTTAACTGAATATTTCGCAAACTTATTTCATCGCCTTTCTCCTACGATACTGTCATTATTTAACCGATTCAAAGGATTAACCATGTGCGGCATCGTCGGCGCAGTAGCGCAACGCAATATCACGCCTATCCTCCTGCAAGGCCTGAAACGCCTCGAATACCGCGGCTACGATTCCTGCGGCGTCGCCCTGCACGTCGATGGCATGCTCAAGCGTTCGCGCAGCACTTCCCGCGTGGCCGAGCTGGAATCCCAAGTCGAAAATACCGGCCTGGCCGGCTTCACCGGCATTGCCCACACGCGCTGGGCCACCCATGGCGCCCCGGCGTCGCACAACGCCCATCCACACTTTTCGCGCGAGCGCATTGCCCTGGTCCACAACGGCATCATTGAAAACCACGATGAATTACGCGCCGAACTGACCGCTGCCGGCTATGTCTTCGAAAGCCAGACCGATACCGAAGTCATCGCCCACCTGATCGACCAGATGTACACCGGCGACCTGTTCGAAACCGTGCAACAGGCGGTCAAGCGCCTGCATGGCGCCTATGCGATTGCCGTGTTTTGCCGCGACGAACCGCACCGCGTCATTGGCGCGCGCCAGGGTTCGCCGCTGATCGTCGGCGTCGGTGAAGGCGAAAATTTCCTGGCGTCGGACGCCATGGCGCTGGCCGGCATCACCGACCAGATCATCTATCTTGAAGAAGGCGACGTGGTCGACCTGCAGCTGCAGCGCTGCTGGGTGGTCGACGCCCAGGGCAAGCCTGCGACCCGCGAAGTGCGCACAGTGCATGCGCACTCCGGCGCAGCCGAGCTCGGCCCCTACCGCCATTACATGCAAAAGGAAATCTTCGAGCAGCCGCGCGCCATCGGCGACACCCTCGAGGGCGTCACCGCCATCATGCCGGAGCTGTTCGGCGACAAGGCTTACAACATTTTCAAGAAAATCGATGCCGTGCTGATCCTGGCGTGCGGCACCAGTTATTATGCCGGGCTCACCGCGAAATACTGGATCGAATCAATCGCGCAAATTCCGGTCAATGTCGAGATCGCCAGCGAATACCGCTACCGCGACAGCGTGCCGAATCCGAATGCGCTGGTCGTCACCATTTCGCAAAGCGGCGAAACCGCCGACACGCTGGCGGCCCTGAAGCATGCGCGCGCGCAGGACATGGTCAATACGCTGACGATCTGCAACGTCTCCACCAGCGCCATGGTGCGCGAATGCGCGCTGTCCTACATTACCCGCGCCGGCGTGGAAGTGGGCGTGGCCTCGACCAAGGCATTTACGACCCAGCTGGTGGCATTGTTCCTGCTGGCGCTGACGCTGGCGCAGGTGCGCGGACGCCTGAGCGATGAACAGGAGGCAGGCTACCTGAAGCAGCTGCGCCATCTGCCGGTGGCCATCGGCGCAGTGCTGGCGCTGGAACCGCAGATCATCGCCTGGGCGGAAGAATTCGCGCGCAAGGAAAATGCCCTGTTCCTCGGGCGCGGCCTGCATTACCCGATCGCGCTGGAAGGCGCGCTGAAACTGAAGGAAATCTCGTATATCCACGCCGAGGCGTATCCGGCCGGCGAACTGAAGCACGGCCCGCTGGCGCTGGTGACCGAGGAAATGCCGGTGGTGACGATCGCGCCGAACGATACGCTGATTGAAAAGCTCAAGTCCAACATGCAGGAAGTGCGCGCTCGCGGCGGCCAGCTGTATGTGTTTGCCGACGCCGATTCGAAGATCACTTCCAGCGATGGCTTGCATGTGATCCGCCTGCCGGAACACTACGGCAAGCTGTCGCCGATCCTGCATGTGATTCCGCTGCAGCTGCTGGCGTATCATACGGCACTGGCGCGGGGGACGGATGTGGACAAACCCAGAAACCTGGCCAAGAGCGTGACCGTCGAATGACGGGCAGGTTCTGGCGGCGCCATTGATTAGCAACAATAAAGTCTGTCGGGATTTACTGTATTGAAATGGGAACATGCGATTGCACCGAAACCTAACGCAAGTCATTCGCCAGTTTTTGCTGCCCGATCTCTTTACTGTGCGCTGGTGTCGCTGGCTGTTACCAGCGCTATTCGTTGCCAGTGTCTCGGGCTGTGCGGTCGTGGCCGTGGCAGATGCGGCTGTGACCGTGGTGGCCACAGGCGTCAAAGTCACAGCGAAAGCCGTTGGGGCAGCGGCGGATGTGGTGATCCCGGACGGAGACGATAAATAGGAGACAGTCACCTATCTGGCACAACTACGGCAAGAAACCTTGCCATAGTTGTGCCAGCCAAGTAATTGGCATCGAACGAATGATGCAGCAAACCTATCTGCGCCGGCATTATTGCCATCGCTGGGGAGCCAATTTCTACTATTCCGCAGAATAGAAAAGCCCTCCGACGTGATCAGTCAGTAACCAACATCATTCATACAGGAAAATTGCAATGAACAGGGTCGCGTCAGTAGCGGATGTAAAGTGATTTTTCATCAGTCTGTAGAGGACTGGCTCGCCAGTAGATCCAATACAATGGCGCGCTTATCCAGCCACCAGCCAAACTGTGGAGGCCATGCGTCAAAGCTCCGCCCGTTAAGCATTCTGCCTGCGTGGTGCGGCCAGTTCGGATTCTCAAGAAGTTCTCGCGCCAGTGCGACGACATCTGCCTTCCCGCTCTGCACAATCTGATCTGCTTGCTCTGGCGTCACAATAAGCCCGACTGCCATTGTGGGGACATCGGCCCCATGCCGTACAGCCTCGGCAAAAGGTACTTGGAAGCCTAGGCTCGGGGGAGCTCGATTCCCGGATGTAGCAAGGCCGGCAATGCCACCGGACGAACAATCCACGAGATCGACGCCCTCTGCTTTTGCCGCCTGAACGAACTCAATGGTGTCTTCAATCGTCCGCCCCTCATCGGCCCCATCGATCGCGGATACACGCAACCACAAAGGAAGATCATTAGGCCACGCTGCCCGAACTCGCCTAAGAACCGCAAGTGGGAATTCCATGCGGCGTGCACTGGTGCCGCCCCACTTGTCATCGCGAAGATTGCTTAAGGGCGAAAGGAACTGGTGCAGTAAATACCCGTGGGCCGCGTGCACTTCGAGGATTTTAAAGCCTGCCTGCGCAGCACGTCGTGCGCTTGCCTCGAAATGATCTAAAATCGATTGGATTCGCGTTTCGTCCAAGGCTAACGGCGCTGGAACATCGTTGGAGAAAGATATGGCTGAAGGAGCTACTGTTTGCCATGGAAGTTCGCCCTTTGCCGCTTCCTTTGGCGATAGGCGGCCGTAGCCTTCCCATGGTCGCTGCATTGACCCCTTACGCCCAGCGTGACCGATCTGAATCCCAGGAACAGATCCGAGCGACGTGACAAACCTTGCGATACGGGCTAAGGGCTCGATGTGCTCGTTGTGCCAAATCCCCAGGTCTCCATAGGTAGAACGGCCGGACTGCTCGACCGCAGTCATTTCAACCATCACCAATCCTGCTCCGCCTTGAGCCATTTTTCCATAGGTCACAAGATGCCAATCATTGGCAAAGCCATCATTAGCTGAGTATTGACTCATGGGGCTGACAGCAATTCGATTTGGAAGTGTAACGCTCCGCTGTGTCAGCGGGTCAAAAAGAGAAGTAGTCATGATTGTCAGGTCAGTTATTAAGTAAATTCAGCTTGGTTAATTTGCTAATTGGGATATTGCATTCATAAAGGCGGTTGCATTGATATCACGATCTTGCCTGCTATGCCACCGGCCTCTAAAAAAGCATGTGCTTGCCTCAAATTCACTTCAGTCATGCCGTGAATGATCTTGGTTGCTATGCTGCCCATCCGCCCCTCATCAACAAGCGTCGCAATACGCGTCAGTATTCGATGCTGTTCAATCATGTCGGGTGTGCTGTACAACGTGCGTGTGAACATCCCCTCCCAACTGAACGACGCACTTTTGGACCGCAATTGGTTCATCGGTAAGGGATTTGCGCTTTCCACTAGCGCGCAGATATGACCGTGCGGTTTGATAAGGCTAGCCATCGTCGAGAAATAGTAATCGGTATCGGCCAAGCACAGAATGTAGTCGACCGTTGACAGACCGTAATCAATCAGCTGCGTCCTGAGATCCGCGCGGTGGTCAATCACAATGTCGGCACCCAACTGACGACACCATGCCTGTGATGTCGAGCGTGAAGCCGTGGCAACGACCTGCAGCCTAGCGAGGACCTTGGCTAGCTGGATCGCTACCGACCCCACCCCCCCAGAACCGCCAATGACAAGCAGCGTCTTGCCCGAGTTTTCTCCAGCGTCAGATATGCACAGGCGGTCAAATAGTGCTTCCCATGCTGCCAACGACGCCAGTGGTAGTGCCGCTGCATGTGCAAAATCGAGTGACACTGGCATCGCGCCCACAATCCGCTCATCCACCAAATGCAGTTCGGCGTTAGTGCCTGTACGCGTGATGCTGCCGGCATAGAACACATGATCGCCTGGCTTGAAGAGTCTGACTTCGGACCCGCAATCCAAGACGATGCCGGCACAATCCCAGCCTAAAACTCGCGGCTGGAAGCCCGCCTCCAGCGGTGCATTGCGCATCCTAATATCCAGTGGATTGACTGATACCGCCTCAACCTGGACCAAAATGTCTCTCGGTTTGGGAACCGGACGTTCTAATTCCAGGCTGGTGAGTGCGTTGCCTCCCAGTCTAGAATCCCCTGGTAAGATGCCGATCGCTTTCATGCTTGCACTCGCCGACCCTGCGTTCCGCCGGGATCTCGTTAACCTGGAAGCCGGGGCGGCTCGACGCCAGCTGCGCCGCAGATGAAGTCCAGCATGGCGGAGTAGTCACACCTCGCGTACTCGCTACCGCGCGCAATACCCATCATTTCCCGGGCAGCCGCACCCACGGGCAGGCCGACGCGAAGTTCCCGCGCTGCTTCCATCGCCAGGCTGATGTCTTTGTGGGCGAGATCGATCGTGAAGCCGGGGTTTAAATCTCCCTTCAGACATTTCGTCGCAAAAGCGACCTGGAACTGACCATTCGTTGCCGTCGTGTCCGCGGTTACTTTCTTCATTGTTTCGACGGAAAGGCCAAACTTCGAACCTAGAAGGATGGCCTCTGCCGTTACCTGGGCGGTAACAAGCAACATGAAGTTATTGACAACCTTCATGCGAATTCCGGCTCCCGCCGGTCCGCAATGATGAATGGTTGTGCCCATTGCATTGAGCAGCGGTTGGACCCGTTCGACATGCTCTACCGATCCGCCCACCATGAACAACGACTCTCCCCGTTCCGCATGACTCGCCAGGCGTCCCACGGGGGCGTCGACAAAGCCAATGCCTTTCTCTTGACACGCTATCTGCACATTGTCCGTAACATGGGGATCGATAGTGCTCATCTCCAAAAGCAGGCTTCCTGGCTTCAGGTTTTGCAACACACCCTGCTGTCCGAGCACCGCCTTCTCCACATGCTCGGTCGCGGGGAGTATCGTAACCACGATAGAAGCAGCACTCGCAGTATCAGCGATACTCCCACCGGGTTTCGCCCCAAGCGCTGCGAGCTTCTTGATTTTTTCCTGATCAATATCGTAAGCAATAACGGAAAAACCTTTTCGTATCAGATTTGATGCCATTGGTAGCCCCATGGCACCCAGCCCGATAAAACCGATAACTTCGCTCATCTCTAGTTCCTATTGAAAATGTGCCGCCTGTCTCACATCTGCGGCGCGGTGTTGACATACGCAGTTTTCGTCTCAGTATAGAAGTCGATTGCCGCACTGCCCAGCTCTTTACCGCCATAACCCGACTGTCCTTGCCCTCCAAGTGGCACGTGGAAATCTGCTCCCGACGTTGGAGCGTTGATCATGACCATTCCCGCTTTGGATCGACGACGGAATTGCTCAGCATGCAATAGGTTCTGCGTGCAGATTCCGCTCGAAAGTCCGAACTCTACATCGTTTGCAATATGAATTGCCTCGTCAAGATCATGGGCACGCATGACTGCAGCGACTGGCCCGAATATCTCTTCCTGGTTGATGCGCATGCGTGAAGTCGTATCGACAAACAGCGTTGGCAGCATGAAGTAGCCGGCAGTGTCGCTTTCAACACTGCGTCCGCCACGCACAAGCGTCGCCCCTTCCTGCTGCCCCAAATCCACGTAGCTGAGGTTCTTTTTCAGCTGTGCCTCGTTTGCAACCGGCCCCATTTCTGTCTTGTCGGACAGAGCGTCACCTACAGCGATGCTGTCAATTCGTTTTATCAGCTTGTCTATGAATTGAGCATAAATCGACGACATGACGATGAGGCGGCTGGTTGCAGTACATTTTTGCCCGGTCGAGTGGAACATGCCCTGTACTGCGATTTCCGCCGCGAAGTCCAGGTTTGCGTCGGCATCTACGATCAAAGGGTTTTTCCCTCCCATCTCGGCTTGTACCTTGACGAGCCGCTTCGAGGCCTGCTCGACAATCGCCCTGCCAGCACCCGTCGAACCAGTGAAACTCACGCCGTCTGCATGCTGGATTAGAACCGGTCCCAGGTCAATCCCGGCTCCAAGGACGAGATTGAAAACCCCGCGTGGTATGTGTGAGCGCGATATGATCTCAGTCAATGCAACCGCACATCCCGGCGTGAACTCGGATGGCTTGAACACGACGGTATTTCCGTAAGCGAGAGCTGCTGCGATCTTCATGGCCGGTAGCATCATCGGAAAATTCCAGGCAGTGATCAGCGCCGCAACGCCGATCGGCTCTCGACTTACCGTAACCGTGACTCCCGCGCGCAGGCCGGGCAGAAATTCGCCTGCGCCCCGTACGCATTCGCCGGCGTAGAAGTGAAAAATATCCGCACTCCTGCGCACCTCAGCGATACCCTCCCGAAGTGTCTTTCCCTCCTCCAAAGCCAGCAGTCGTCCCAGTTCGTCGGCGCGAGCCAGGAGTTCATCTGCGACGAAACGAAGCATTTGAGCGCGGGCTGCAGGGAGCACCTCAGCCCAGGGGCGTGATGCGCGACGGGCGGCAGCAAAGGCGGCCTCAACATCCGACGGTGTTGCCCATTGCGCCATCCCTATCACTTCAGCCGGCGCAGATGGATTGATGTTCGGCTCGGAATGCGTACCGCCTATCCATTCACCGTCAACGTAACTCAGGTATTTCATTGCAAGTTCCTCGTTCGGAAACAATATCGCGGAGAGCGCTTGGGCTTCCGGCATTTATATTCGCCGCCACCCAAGCCCACAAAACTGTTATTTCGATTTCAGATAAGGACACTCGCTCTCGGACAATGGAGCGAAGGCTTTCTCGCCCGGAATTACCCTGATGACCTTGGCTATGTCCCACTCCCCCTTTGATTCGGATGGCTTTTTGACCTCGGCCAGGTACATGTCATGCACGAGAAGTCCGTCAGGGCGCAGTTTAGCGTTCCGGGCAAACATATCGTCGATCGGGATTTCCCGCAGCTTTGCCATCACCTTGTCGCGATCGAGGCTGCCTACTGCCTGAACGGCCTTGAGGTAATGCAGGGTCGCGGAATATGTGGCGGCCTGAACCATGTTTGCCTGGAACTTACTCCGTTCAAAGAATCGCTTCGACCATGCGCGGGTCTTGTCGTCGAAGTCCCAGTAAAAGCCTGTCGTATACTTCAGACCTTGGGCGGCATCGAGGCCAAGTGCTTTGATATCGCTGTCGAAGATAAGCAAGGGCGCAATCTGTTGTCCTTTCTGAATCAGCCCGAACTCTTTCGCCTGCCGGATCGTATTTGAGACATCGCCGCCCGTGTTCGCGAGGACTACAGCATTTGCCCCGGAAGTTTGCGCCTGAATGACGAAGGAGGAGAAGTCCGAGGCACCTAGCGGATGACGAACGGAACCCACCACCTTGCCTCCATTAGCAAGGAGGACCTTAGTGGCCTCCGCCTGCATCGTATGTCCGAATGCATAGTCGGCCGTGATGAAGAACCAGGTACGCCCTTTCTCCTGAACGATTGCGGTCGCGGTAGACGCGGCCACTGCCTGCGTGTCGTACGACCAATGGGTGCTGTATGGCGAGCACTCTTTGTTGGTGATCGCCGAGGTCGCCGAGCCGGTATTCATAATGATGAAATTTTTATCGGCGAGCAACTTCTGGGCGGCGATCCCTACCGCAGAACTAAGCACGTCGGTGACCATGCTGACGTTGTCACGGTCGACCCATTCGCGGATCTTCGTGGCAGCGACGTCCGGCTTGTTGAGATGGTCGAAGGTCAGAAGCTTGATGGGCTTGCCTAAGACCTTCCCGCCAAAATCCTCCACTGCCATCTGGGCCGCAATGATCGACCCCTTTCCGCCGAGTTGCGAGTATAAACCGGACAAATCTGTGATAACGCCGATATTTACAGTGTCGTTCTGTGCAAGCACTGGACCCGATACTGCTAGAAGGGCTCCTACCATTGCCGAAAGCAATGTCTTCTTGATGTTCATTAACGTCTCCTTTTCTCTAGTCCCCGGCCTGTGCATGACGATTGACACGCTTGGCATTCCAAAAAGTACAAGCACTTCTCCGGTATGTCTCAAAGGATAATAGCATCATGAAAAGCGCGTCCAATATTGTTTTTCGTGATTCTGATACCGATTCAGTATCGGCGGGCGTACCACGGAGCGGCTGCCTGTGACCAGCAAGCGGGCAGGAACGCGCTTACGTGAGGGCGGGGCATTTGCCGGCTCTGCTGTCCCGATTGCTCACATGTTAGAATAGTTCGGCCCACCGCCGCCTTCCGGCGTCACCCAGACGATATTCTGAGTCGGGTCCTTGATGTCGCAAGTCTTGCAGTGCACGCAGTTCTGCGCGTTGATCTGCAGACGCTCTTCACCGCTCTCGTTCATGACGTATTCATACACACCGGCCGGGCAATAGCGCTGTTCTGGGCCCGCATACTTGTGCAGGTTGATGTTGACCGGCACGGTCGGATCATTCAGTGTCAGGTGCACCGGCTGCTCTTCGGCATGGTTCGTGTTGGAGATGAACACCGAGGACAAGCGGTCGAAGGCCAGTTTGCCGTCAGGCTTTGGATAGAAGATGGGCTTAAACTCGGACGCCGGACGCAGGCATGCATGATCCGCATGCTTGTGCTTGGCGGTCCAGGGCGCTTTCCCCCTGAACAGCACCTGGTCGATGCCGACCATCAGCGTGCCGCTGTACAGGCCGCGCGCCATGAAGGGCTTGAAGTTGCGTGCCTTGAATAGCTCTTCATGCAGCCAGGACTTTTCGAAAGCCTGCGGATACGCCGCCAGCTCGTCATGCTGACGATTTTCGCCTAGTGCGGCGTAGGCGGCTTCGGCGGCCATCATGCCGGTCTTCATCGCGGCATGGCTGCCTTTGATGCGGGAAGCATTGAGGAAGCCCGCATCGCAACCGATCAGCGCGCCGCCCGGAAATATCAGCTTGGGCAGGGATTGCAGCCCGCCTGCCGTAATGGCGCGAGCGCCATAAGAAAGACGTTTGCCGCCTTCAAAGAATTTGCGGATCTCTGGATGTGTCTTGTAACGCTGGAACTCCTCGTATGGCGACAGATACGGATTCTGATAAGCCAGTCCGACCACGTAGCCCACCGCCACCTGGTTGTTTTCCAGGTGGTAGAGGAAAGAACCTCCATAGGTGCCAGCATCCAGCGGCCAGCCGGCGGTGTGGATCACCAAACCAGGCTTGTGCATAGCCGGATCGATTTCCCACAATTCCTTGATGCCGATGGCATAGGTCTGAGGATCCCTGCCGCGGTTCAAATCGAACTTAGCCATGAGCTGCTTGCCGAGGTGACCGCGCGCGCCTTCGGCGAACAAAGTGTACTTCGCATGCAGCTCCATGCCGAGCTGGAATGCGTCGGTCGGGTTGCCATGGCGATCGATGCCCATGTTCCCCGTGGCCACGCCCTTGACCGAGTCGTCATCGTTATAGAGCACTTCAGCGGCCGGAAAGCCCGGAAAGATTTCCACACCCAGTCTTTCTGCCTGCTGGCCCAGCCAGCGGGCGACGTTGGCCAGGGAGATGACGTAGTTGCCGTGATTTTGAAAGCAGGCCGGCAGCAGGAAGTTCGGCGTCTTATACGCTTTGGTCTCGGACAGGAACAGGAAGCGGTCTTCCGTCACTTCGGTGTTGAGGGGCGCGCCAAGCTCCTTCCAGTTCGGAAATAGCTCGTTGATCGCGATCGGATCCATCACCGCGCCGGACAGGATATGGGCACCCACCTCACTGCCTTTTTCCAGCACGCAGACCGACACCTCTCGGCCCTGTTCCGCCGCCAGCTGCTTGAGACGAATCGCCGCCGACAGGCCCGCAGAACCGCCGCCAACGATCAGTACGTCGTATTCCATCGCTTCGCGCGGGCCGTATTGTTCTATCAGATTGTTCATTGGAGGTAATCTTGATTATTCAAACTCGACTAGAAGGTCTTTGGCGCTGACAACCGCACCAGGCCTGATGTGGACTTTGCGCACCATGCCGTCACGCTCGGCCCGGATCACGGTCTCCATCTTCATGGCTTCTAAAGACAGCAGCGGATCGCCGCGGGCCACGCGCTGCCCCTCCTGCACCGACAGCGTCACAATCATGCCCGGCATCGTAGCGCCGACGTGTGCAGGATTGCCGTCCTCAGCCCGTGAATGCTGTACCGTCGCGACCGCTCCCGCCCTGTCGACCCGGACGATGCGCGGCTGCCCGTTGAGCTCGAAGAATAGCTTGCACTGCCCTTCCTCCGCCATCTCGACCGATCCGTGCAGGCTCACGATCAGAGTCTTGCCCCGATCGATATCGACCGAAATCTCCTGGTTGGCCTGTAAGCCGTAGAAGAACACCGGCGTGGGCAAGGTGCTCACATTGCCGTACTCGTGCCGGTGCGCCGCGTACTCGCAGAACACCTTCGGATACATCAGGTAGGACGATAGCTCTTGTTCGCTTATCTCGCAGGCAACTTTGGCCTCGACTTCGGCCCGCACCGCAGCCAGGTCGACCTCTGGCAAGGACGCGCCGGGACGGCCAGACAGCGGCAGCTCGCCCTTGAGCACCTTGTGTTCCAGATCTTTGGGGAAGCCGTCCGGCGGGAATCCGAGGTCGCCCTTGAAAAGCGAGACCACCGACTCCGGGAACGCCACTTCCTTGTCCGGATTGCGCACCTCGTCCGGCGTCAGGTCGTTGGCGACCATGAACAGCGCCATGTCACCAACCACCTTGGAAGTCGGTGTTACCTTGACGATGTCGCCGAACAATTGGTTCACATCGGCATAAGTCTGCGACACATCGGTCCAGCGGTGCTCCAGTCCCATCGCTCGCGCCTGCTCGCGCAGGTTTGTGTACTGGCCACCGGGCATTTCATGGCGGTAGACGTCGGAAGTCCCAGCGCGGATATCGGCTTCGAACGGCGCGTAGTAGCGGCGAACACCTTCCCAATACTGGGAGATCTCGAACATAGCCTGACGATCCATTTCAGGATTACGGGCGCTAGCATCCAGTGCGGCAGCGATGGCACCTAAGTTCGGTTGCGAGGTGAGACCGCTCATGGCGTCCATAGCGCCATCCACCGCGTCACAGCCTGCATCCACCGCGGCCAGAACCGAGGCGGCCGAGATGCCGCTGGTGTCATGCGTGTGGAAGTGGATTGGCAAGCCGATCGTTTCCTTCAGTTCCCTTACCAGCACACGTGCCGCGTCTGGCTTGCAGATCCCGGCCATGTCCTTAATGCCGATGATGTTGGCGCCGGCGCGTTCCAGTTCGCGCGCCATGCTGACGTAATATTGCAGATTGTATTTGCTGCGTGTTGGCGCGAGCATATCGCCGCTGTAACAGATGGTGCCTTCGCATAGGGCTCCACTCTCCCGCACGGCATCGATGGCCACACGCATGTTTTCGACCCAATTGAGCGAGTCGAACACGCGGAAAAGATCGATACCGCCAGCGGCAGCCTGCCCTACGAAATGGCGCACTACGTTGTCGGCATAGTTTGTATAGCCGACCGCATTGGAGCCGCGCAGCAGCATCTGGAACAGGATATTGGGTACACGCTCGCGCAGTCCGGCGAGACGCTCCCATGGGTCTTCCTTTAAAAAGCGCATGGCGACGTCGAACGTCGCGCCGCCCCAGCATTCGAGCGAGAACAGGTTCGGCAGCAATCGCGCATAGTAGGGCGCGATTGCCAGCATGTCATGGGTGCGCATGCGGGTGGCGAACAGTGACTGATGGGCGTCGCGCATGGTGGTGTCGGTGAGCAGCACGCGACGCTCGTCCTTCATCCAACGCGAGAAGCCCTCGGCGCCAAGTTCCTTGAGCTTGTCGCGTGTACCGGGTACAACCGGACCGTCGGCCGACAGGCGCGGCAGCAGTGCCGGCGCCGGCATCTGCGCTGGTATCGTGCGGCCCTTCATCTCCGGGTTGCCGTTGACGTTGACATCGCCAATGAAGCGTAGCAGGCGGGTAGCACGGTCGCGCCGACGGGAGAACTGGAACAGATCAGGCGTGGTGTCGATGAAGCGTGTGATGCATTGGCCCGCGCGGAACTGCTGATGGTTGATGACGTTTTCCAGGAAGGCCAGGTTGGTCGACACGCCGCGGATGCGGAATTCACGCAGCGCCCGGTCCATGCGGGCAATGGCTTCCTCGGCGCTACCGGCCCAGGCTGTCACTTTAACCAGCAGCGAGTCATAGTAAGGCGTGATAACCGCGCCGGAGTAAGCGGTACCGCCGTCAAGGCGGATGCCGAAGCCGGATGCACTGCGGTAGGCGGTGATGCGACCATAGTCCGGCGTGAAATTGTTCTCTGGGTCTTCGGTCGTAACGCGGCACTGCAGCGCGTGGCCGTTCAACCGGATGTCCTGCTGCAGTGGCACGCCGCAGGCGAGCTCACCGTCGCCGCCGATATGCGCACCCTCTGTAATGCGGATCTGGGCCTTGACGATATCGACCCCGGTGACCTGCTCCGTCACCGTATGCTCCACCTGGATGCGCGGATTGACCTCGATGAAGTAGAACATGCCGGTATCTGCATCCATCAGAAATTCGACAGTGCCTGCATGGGTGTACCCGACGGCGCGGCCCAGCCGCAGCGCCGCTTCGCACAACTCTCGGCGGCCGGCGTCGTCCAGGTACGGCGCCGGCGCGCTTTCGACCACCTTCTGGTTGCGCCGCTGCACCGAACAATCCCGTTCGAACAGATGCACCAGCTTGCCGTGTGTGTCGCCGAGCAGCTGCACTTCGACGTGTCGAGCGCGTCGCACCAGCTTTTCCAGGTACATCTCGTCATTGCCGAAGGCGGCCGCCGCTTCGCGTCGCGCCACCGCCAGCTGGCCGGGCAGTTCGGCTGCGGATTCGATCACGCGCATGCCGCGCCCGCCTCCGCCCCAGCTCGCTTTGAGCATCAGCGGGTAGCCGATCTCCGCAGCCATCTGGATGACCTGCTCCAGGTCATGCGGCAGCGCCGGGGTGGCTGCCATTACCGGCACGTCGGCGGCGACCGCCGCGTTGCGTGCGGCGACCTTGTTGCCCAGAGTACGCATCACCGTCGAGTTCGGGCCGACAAAGCGGATGCCGGCCGCAGCGCAGGCGTCGGCGAAATCCGGATTCTCGGACAGGAAGCCGTAGCCGGGATGGATAGCGTCGACCCCGGCTTCCTTCGCCACCCGGATGATGCCGTCGATATCGAGGTAGGCGGCGATCGGCTTCTTGCCTTCGCCGATCAGATAACTCTCGTCTGCCTTGAAGCGGTGCAGTGAGAATCGGTCTTCTGCAGCATAGATTGCAACCGTACGGATGCCGAGTTCAGCCGCGGCGCGCATGACGCGGATGGCGATCTCGGAGCGATTAGCGATAAGTATTTTCCTGATCGGATTTACCGCAACTTTTACGTCTATCATGGCTTGGGTCTATTAAGGTAATGAGTTGCCGATGTGAAGGCTCCATCAAATCCAGCCGTGCCTGCCCGCGAAGCTAGGAGCCGCCAGGTGGTGGCGAATGCGCAATCAGCTGCAACACACACGCGATGCACGGCAGTATCGGCGACTGCTGGCCGTGCTGGAACGTGATGTGCGCCGGCATTATCGTGGGTTGAAACACGTTTTCTCAAAAAACTTTTGAACACTTGCTTATGAAGCCATTGCCGCATGGGCGTTTTCGACGATCACTGACTGCCCGACCATGTCCGATGGCTTTTCCCGAAATGGCGCGCTGATGTGTCGGTGTCGCTGCCAGGTGGAAATGGCACCACGAACTTGATGGTGCGCGATGAAAAACCCTGGGCAACGACATGCGAGGCAGGCAGGATAGCGCCACCCAGGACGAGCAATGCGGAATGCAAAAAGGTACGGCATGGGAGCACGGGCTTTAGCATCCCTGTCTCCGCTGGGTGATTAGTCCTTTAGTTATGCAAATGCCGGCCGAGAAGCGCAGGCTGTACGAACAAAGTCACTCACAAGGCTGGTATCGGAAGCGATCACGGCACGTCCCACGACTCTGTTCCAATAGCTCTCCGCGCCATGCGACATCCGCCATTCATGCAAGCGACGAGTGTAGAGTTGCAGATCATATTCCTCAGTCACGCCGATCGCACCGTGCACCGCGTGCGCGATGGATGCGACCAGTGGTACGGCCTCGCTGGTGCGCGACTTGGCAATGGCTGCGGCGAGAAGCTCTGGCACCGGCCCTACTCCTTGGAACGCTGACTCCGCGGCAATCGACGAGGCGGCCACATGCTCAGCCGCCACGCTGATCTGATGCTGTATCGCCTGAAATTTCCCGATTGACTTGCCAAACTGTGCGCGATCATTCGCGTACTGCAAGGTCATGCCGAATACTCTCTGCATTCCGCCGGCTATAAGCGCCGAGTGAATGGCGGCTCCGAAGGTCGCAATCACGCCAGGAGCAGCCGCTGCGGCAACCCCGGAGTCGCCCCTCCATGAGAGAGTTGCCGTGAGACTGCCATGGACGCCGGTAGGCTCGCATACTGCATCTTTTGCCGGTAATAGATAGAGGCGATCTTCTTCCTGTGCCAGAACGTGATCGGCGATGAGGCCGAACGGTACCAGCGGACAGGAAATACTGCCGTTTGCGAGACGTCGGACGACGGGCGCGAAAGTCAACATGCCTGTTGGAACCTGATCGGGCGTCAGTAACACGCGAGCAGCTGCAGTTTGTGCAAACGGAACCGGAACAGCATGGGCGCCGAGCATCGTTAGCACGGGATAAAGGTCCGGCAGCGCCAGCCCTGCTCCGCCGTTCTCTTCAGATGCAAGCAACTCAAGGAAACCCGCGTCGGCAATAGCGGCCCACAGCAAAGCGGGCGACTGGCCGGCCTCAATCGAACGAACCGCGGCGGGTGCGCTCACGTCTTTCAAAATATCTTCTAGGGCTTCTGCAAACATGGGAACTCCTTCTAACGCAGCCCGAGGCCGCGAGCAATCATGCCGCGCAGTATCTCGCGGGTTCCACCGCGCAGCGAAAACGTTGGCGATATATGACTCAGGTAGGCGACAGTGCGGTACAGGTCCGGGTCAATATCGACGTCAGGATCGCCGGCGATCGCGGATTCTATGATGGCAGGAATGGACTGTTCGAACTCGGTGCCGATATCCTTGACCAGCGCGGCCTCCACAATCGGGCTCGCGCCTCGCACCAGCTGGCTGGTGACCGTAATGGACATATTGCGTAATGTCGCGAGGTGCACGGCAAGACGGCCTATCGTTTCTTGGTGCGCCTCGCCGTCGGCACTCCTGCGCAGGCAAGCAATCCAATGATCGAGTAGAATGATACTGGAGTAAATGCGCTCCGGTCCGCTGCGTTCGAAGGCCAGCTCGGCGGTTACCTGCTCCCAACCGCTCCCTTCGTTGCCTATCAGTGCGTCGTCCGTCAACAGGACATCGTCAAAGAACACCTCGGAAAAATGTGCGTCGCCGGCAAGATCGTGTATAGGGCGAACGGTGACACCTGGCAGTGATAGGTCGACAATGAACTGGGACAGTCCGCGATGTCGGTCTTCGGCCGTGCCTGAGGTCCGCACCAGCGCGATCATGTAGTGGCAATGCGGCGCATTGGTGGTCCAGATCTTGCGTCCGCTGAGACGCCATCCTTGGGCCACCTTGGTCGCCCTGGTGCCTACGCTTGCCAGGTCTGACCCGGAGTTGGGCTCGCTCATGCCAATGCAGAAGAAGGCCTGGGCAGCACATATTTTGGGCAAGTATGCTCGGCGCTGTGCCTCGCTGCCATACTTGAGGATAAGTGGGCCGCTCTGGCGGTCGGCGATCCAATGTGCCGAAACGGGCGCACCCGAGACCAGCAGCTCTTCGACCAGTACAAATCTGGAGAAGGCGTCCAGCTGAGCGCCACCGTATTCACGCGGGAGGGTAAGACCTACCCAGCCGCGCTCGGCCATTTTTTTGCTGAATTCGGCCGAAAAGCCCATCCACGAGCGCGAACGCACGTCGGCGGGAGCCGGCGGCATTTCGGCACGAAGAAAAGCCTTGACGTCAGATCGGAAGGCTTCAGCCTCATCGGGCAGGCGGGCAAGGCGAAACTGGCTCAATAGTTCGCTCATCAGCGCGTCTCCTTATAGTTGTACATGACTTTGTTCCCCTTGGTCTTAGAGCACACCCTGCTCTCTCAATTCAGCAATACGCTCCGCGGACAACCCTAGCTTGTGGCTCAACACCTCTTCGGTGTGCTCCCCGAGCGTCGGCGCCGCCTTCTCATAACGGATCGGCGTGTCGGAAAACCGCATGGGATTGGCCAAGCCCGGCACCACACCGCCAAGCGAATGGGGAAGCGACACCTTCATTTCCCTGTGTCGTACTTGCGGATCCTCGAACACCTGCTGCATGTTGTTGATCGGGCCGCAGGGCACCTGCGCGGGCTCCAGCACCCCCACCCATTCAGACATGGTTTTTGTCAGCATAGTCCGAGCAATCTCCGGAATCAGTTCGCTCCTGTTGCGCACTCTCATCTCGACGGTTTTATAGCGCGGGTCATCGCCCAGATCGGGCCGCCCGATCACACGACAGAAGGCTGCATACTGGCGATCATTGCCCACTGCCACGATCACGTCGCCTTCTTTGCAGCGGAACACCTGGTAGGGCACCATGTTCGGATGGGCGTTACCGAGCCGTTTCGGCATCTTTCCCGACAGGAAATAGTTGAGCGCTTGGTTGCTGGTCACGGCGACGACGCAGTCGAGGAGCGCCATGTCGATGTATTGCCCCCTACCGCTGACATTGCGGTGCTCAAGGGCAGCAAGGATCGCTGCGGTCGCATACATCCCTGTCAGTAGATCGGTGATTGCGATCCCTGATTTCACAGGCCCCCCGCCGGGCTCATCATCCGCCTGCCCGGTCACGCTCATGAGTCCGCCCATTCCCTGGAAAACGAAATCGTAACCAGGCAACGACGAATACGGGCCGGTCTGGCCGAATCCGGTAATGGAGCAGTAAACCAGGCGCGGGTTCAGAGATTGCAGGTCCTCGTAGGAAAGACCGTAGCGCGCGAGCGTACCAACCTTATAGTTCTCGACCAGCACGTCCGCGTCTTTCGCCAGGTCGCGCACAATCTGCTGCCCCTCCGGAGACGCCAGATCAATCGTGATCGACTTTTTCCCTCGATTCGTGCACATGAAATACCCAGCATCCGTGGAGTCTCGCCCGTCACGATCCTTCACGAAAGGAGGCCCCCAGCCGCGCGTGTCATCCCCCACCCCAGGGCGTTCCACCTTGACTACTTCCGCCCCCATGTCGGCGAGGTTTTGCGTAGCCCAGGGGCCGGCAAGTATGCGCGTCAGGTCCAGAACTTTCAGGTGCCCCAATGCAGTTTTCATGTTTCTCCTATCGATTCCAAACTTGCTTGAACAAGAGAATAATTGGGCACGCCGCGCCGGTCCAATATTAAATTACCGAACAGTGATACTATTCATGTATCACTCAGCGCCATGTTCAGCTCAGCGGCGACCGCTTGCGATATATTTTTTGTATCAGTAAAACTCTCTTTGATATTGGACGTGCCGGCGTTAATACCCTAGCCTCGCAAGTTCGATCAACGCAATGGAAAACGGGAGGATACATGTCAGCCTTTCTTCGGTATGAACAGGACGATCACGTCGTTACCTTAACAATGGACGAGCCAGAGCGCCGTAATCCGCTCACCGGCAACAGCGCTGTGTCCGATTTTATTGAAGCAATCAAACGCATCGAGAATGACCCGAGCGTACGCGCCGTCATCCTGACAGGCGCCGGCAGTGCCTTTTCCTCGGGAGGTAATATTAAGGACATGGAGCGCCAGTCTTCAGGGGATGTCAGCGGCATACAGATACGTCAAGAGTATCGCCAGGGCATACAACGCCTCGCGCACGCATTGTTCAACCTGGAAGTGCCTGTGATTGCCGCCGTAAACGGTGCTGCACTCGGCGCTGGGCTTGATCTGGCGTGCATGTGTGATATTCGAATCGCATCAGTCAACGCCAAGTTCGCCGAGAGCTTTGCCAAGATCGGCATCGTCCCTGGCGACGGCGGCGCCTGGCTGCTGCAGCGCACCATCGGACTATCACGGGCCGCCGAGATGACATTCACTGCGCAGGTCATCGACGCCCAGTTAGCACTGGAGTGGAATCTGGTATCCCGCGTAGTCCCGCCGGAAGAACTGCTCCCAACGGCACGAAACCTTGCACTCAAGATCGCCGCAAACCCTCCGCATGCGGTGCGGCTTGCCAAGCGTCTGATGAGAGAAGCAATACATGCGCGGCTCGATACCGTGCTCGAACTGTCCGCCGCTTACCAGGCTTTGTCGCACCAGACTGTCGACCATCGCGAAGCGGTTGCGGCGTTTCTGGAAAAGCGAGAGCCGGTATTCAAGGGTTGAACGACCCGGAATTCGTACCTCATAAGGAAAGGGTGTTGATTTGGACTTTCGTCGAATTCGTCACTTCGTCGTGCTGGCCGAAACGCTTAATTTCCGTAAGGCGGCGGAGCGTTTGCATATGGCGCAGCCGCCGCTTACAGTGTCGATACAAAAGCTTGAGGCAGAACTTGGTACCAAGCTTTTTGAACGAGCCTCGAGCGGCGTATCACTTACTCCGAGCGGCAAGGCCGCGCTGATTGAGGCACGCCGGCTTCTGTTTCATGGCGCACAATTCTCCGAGGCCGCAAAGAGCGCAGCACAAGGCACGGGCGGCGCCTTGCATATAGGGTTCGTCGGCTCAACGACCTATGGAATGCTGCAAAGGCTCGTACCTCGATATCGTGCCGAATATCCGGGCGTGGAACTTGTCCTAAGGGAGGCAACCTCCGCCCGTATCATGCAAATGCTGGAAGAGGACACACTCGACGTCGGGCTGGTGCGCACGCCGCTCCTGACAGTAGCAACTGCAGTGCTGCTTCAACTTGAACGCGAACATTTCGCCGTAGCGCTGCCGCGCGGCAACAGACTCGTACACAAAAGTATCCTCTCGCTCGGCGATCTTAAAGATGAATCCTTCGTCATGTACAACCGCGAGCAAGCAGCCGGCCTGCATGCCGCGGCCATGCTAGCGTGTGAGCAGAGCGGTTTCATTCCAAGGGTAGCCCAGGAAGCGGTGCAGGTGCCGACTGTTCTCGCCCTAGTTGAAAGTGGTCTCGGGGTGGCACTCGTTCCGTCGAGCACACAACGATTCCAAAGCGAAAACGTCGTATTCAGGAAGTTGATAGATCCGCCGGCGGCCTCCGAGATCGGCCTGGGCCTGGTTTATCGCCCCAATATGGAGAGCGCTGCCGCTCAGCATTTCCGGGCTCTCGCCATGAAAGAGTACGGGGCCTAGGAAAAACGCCTAATGCTGCTGCAAAGCTCGCGGAAATCCTCAATGACTGGCAAGCTTGCCTTTATTAAACTCATGGCATTTTGACGCTCAAAGCTGGCGCGTACACGTTCGGCAAACAGGGAGTCAGATGTGGAAGCCATAGCCGGAAATTTTATTCGTAAGGATCATTACAAAGACAAGTTACCGTCGATACACGTTATCGCGTTGCCCCCAACTCGGATAGCCGCCCTGCCAAGGCATCGATTTCCCCCTTCTTTGGGCGCTCACTCAGATTTGACGCTGCATCGAATGCCGCCAGGATATTGCCGATGGCGATATAGACGGTGGTATAAGACTCACGTGCCAAGATCGCCAGTCCCTTCAGCGTGCCAAGCCGGTGTTGAAACGTGCTGCGTTCTTGCTTCGTGCGGCCGTGCTCGACGTATTCCCGATATTTCACCGCAGTGACGACCACGTCGGCGGAACGCGAACGATGCATTTCCAGCAGCCGTCGGCTGGACAGCCTGTTTCGGCTCAAAAACCCGTTCATTTCATTAAAAACAGCCAAATGCTGTTTTCGACTTTATTAACTACAAAATCAATCAAAGCACTGCGCTAATTTAGTTTGTTTACGACTTTACATGTCACTGATTAAACTGCACGACGACGTGAGCCGGCATCAAATCTGATTATTTGTTTTCGACTATTTTTGTAGGGATTAACGTTTTGTCGCCCAACAATAAAGTCTGTCGGGCGACAATAACGTCAGTCGGGAATGTCCGCTTTCGACCTTGGATTCGGCCGGTCAACAAGATTTTGCGAGTGTCTGCTATTGTCGCAATACCGGCCGGCCCGCTGGCTTGACGTACATAGCTTATCTAACGAACTGCAATGCCCCGTCCAGCCGACGATTAAGGTGTAGAGGATTTTCCGTCTTCAGCGCATCTGGAAGAAGCGCGTCGGGTAAATCCTGGTAACTCACTGGTCGCAGGAAGCGGTCGATCGCCAGGCTGCCAACTGAGGTGGAGCGGCCATCCGCGGTCGCCGGATATGGCCCGCCGTGCACCATCGCATGGCCAACCTCGACGCCGGTGCCGAAACCATTTACCAGGATACGGCCCATCCGTCGCTCGAGCACCGGCAGCAGGCTGCGCGCTGCGTCGTAATCTGCCGGCTCGATATGCAGAGCCGCAGTCAGCTGGCCTTCCATTGCTTCGATGATGCCACGCAGTGTCGCCATATCGGGACAGCGCACGACCAGCGACGCGGCGCCGAAGACCTCGTCCTGCAACTCCGGGTGACGGAGGAAGGCGTCCGCCGTCGTCGTAAATAGCGCGGCTTGGCATTGGTGCAAGCCGCCAGCCTTGCCCCTTGCTTCCGTAGTGACCGCGGTATGCGCCATGATGTGAGCTACGCCGGCCTCGTAGGCTCGGTGGATGCCAGGTGTCAGCATGGTGGATGCCGGCATTTCTGCCAAGGCCTGCGCGGCGGCAGCGATAAAGCGGCCCAGGTCCGGACCATCCAGCGCCAGCACCAGGCCGGGATTGGTGCAGAACTGGCCGGCGCCCAGAACCAGTGAGGATACAAAAGCCTTCCCGGTCTCTTCCGCCCGCGCAGCCAACGCATGCGGAAAAAGCAGCACAGGATTGATGCTACTCATTTCTGCATACACCGGAATCGGCTCCGCACGGTCCGCCGCTATTTTCATTAGCGCCGTGCCGCCGGCGCGTGAGCCGGTGAAGCCCACTGCCTTAATGCGGGGGTCAGCCACCAGCGCCTGGCTGATCGACAAGCCGCTGTCAAACAGCAGCGAGAAAACGCCTTCCGGCAGACCACAGTCGCGCACGGCCTGCTGCACCGCCCGCCCGACCAGCTCCGATGTGCCTGGGTGAGCAGGATGTGCTTTGGCGACTACCGGACAGCCGGCCGCCAGCGCCGATGCGGTATCGCCGCCGGCGACGGAGAAGGCAAGTGGAAAATTGCTGGCGCCAAACACCGCCACTGGCCCCAGCGGTATGTAGCGCATGCGCAGGTCGGAACGCGGCAGCGGCTTGCGCTCGGGCTGTGCTGGATCGATGCGCACGCCGAGAAAGTCGCCAGCCCTGACCACGCCGGCGAACAGGCGCAACTGGCTTACGGTGCGGCCACGTTCGCCCTCGATGCGGGCGCGGGGCAAGCCGCTTTCGGCAACGCAGCGCTCGATCAGCGCGTCTCCCAGCGCCATGATGTTGTCGCCGATCTTTTCCAGGAAGGCGGCGCGAACTTCCAGCGGAGCTTCTCGGTAGGCGTCAAACGCGTCGCGGGCCAGCGCACAGGCCTGGTCGAGGTCGGCTTGGCTAGCGCTGCCGAATGCCGGCTCCAGCAGCTCGCCGCTTGCGGGGTTGATGCCGCGGCTCGTGGCTTGGCTGCCGCGGACGCCTCGGCTGCCTATCAATAGTTCGCCCTGAATGTTCATTGTATCTCCCTATTAAAAGACTTAACGGCCCCAACGCAGCACTAGCGGCTCTAGCCGGCGCGCGACCTTCAGCAGCCCTTCCCGGGTGGCCGGATGCACTTGGGGCAAGGGATGGCGCACTGCGTCTGAGCGGATCACGCCGCCTTCCTTCATCAGCACCTTGGCCGACGCCAGGCCGCCCTGACGGTTTTCATAATTGATCAGCGGCAGCCAGCGCTCGTAATGCTGCGCTGCCGTCTCAGTGTCGCCAGCTGCATAGGCATCGAAGATCTTGCGTATGCCGTCCGGGTAGCCGCCGCCTGTCATTGCGCCGGTAGCGCCGGCGTCAAGATCCGCCATCAGGGTAATGGCCTCCTCGCCGTCCCATGGACCGACGATGGCGTCGCCGCCCAGAGAAATGAGTTCGCGTAGCTTGGCTGCCGACTGTGGCACTTCTATCTTGAAGTAGGAAATGTTTTCAATTTCCTTTGCCATGCGCGCCAAGAAAGGCACCGACAGCATGGTGCCGCTCACCGGTGCGTCCTGGATCATGACAGGGATGCTGATCGCATCCGAAACGGTTTGGAAGAACTCGTAGATGCCGCGCTCAGCGACCCGAAAGGTAGCGCCGTGATAGGGCGGCATCACCATCACCATGGCTGCGCCGGCGTCTTGGGCGGCCCGGCTGCGCTCTGCGCAGATGCGCGAACTGAAGTGGGTCGTGGTGACAATGACGGGCACTCTGCCCGCCACATGTTCCAGCGTTGTTTGCACCAGCACTGAGCGCTCCTCGTCGCTCAGCACGAACTGTTCCGAGTAGTTCGCCAAGATGCAGATACCGTGTGAGCCGGCGTCGATCATGAAGTCCAGGCAACGGCGCTGGCCGTCGAGATCCAGGCTGCCATCGTCCTTGAAAATGGTTGGGGCGACCGGGAATACGCCGCGGTAGGCGGCCCGATTATTGCTCTTGTTGCTCATGCTGTATTTCCTTCCATGATGTAATGGGGGTTCGGATGATTGCTTAAGTGATGGCGCCGATTTGCCAGGGAACGAATTCATTTTGGCCATAGCCATGCTGTTCGCTGCGACTGCGCTTGCCTGAAGCAGTGTCGAGCATCAGTTGGAACAGTTCTGCCCCCTTTTCGGCAATGCTTGCTTCGCCGGTCAGGATGGTGCCGCAGTTCAAGTCCATGTCTTCCTGCTGCCGGTCCCAGAGTGCGTTATTGGTGGCGATTTTCAGTGAGGGCGCCGGCGCGCAGCCATAGGCCGAACCGCGTCCTGTCGTGAAGCAGATCAGGTTGGCGCCACCCGCGACCTGACCGGTAGCCGAGATCGGGTCGTAACCTGGCGTGTCCATGAATACCAAGCCCTTGGCCGACACATGCTGGGCATATTCGTAAACTTCCACCAGGTTGGTGTTGCCGGCCTTGGCGATGCCGCCTAGCGATTTCTCCAGCACGGTCGTCAGTCCGCCAGCCTTGTTGCCGGCCGATGGGTTGTTGTTCATCGCCGCGTTGTTGCGCTCGCAATAGCTTTCCCACCAACGTATGCGGTTCACCAGCTTCTCGCCGACTTCGCGATTCACCGCACGCCGCGTCAGCAGGTGTTCGGCGCCATAGATTTCCGGCGTTTCCGACAGGATGGCGGTGCCGCCATGCTGCACTAGAAGATCCACGGCGGCACCGAGCGCCGGGTTGGCCGAAATGCCCGAATAGCCGTCCGAGCCCCCGCATTGCAGTCCCACCACCAGATGCCTGGCCGGCACCGGCTGACGCCTTGCCTTGTCCGCCTCCGCCAGCATGCCATGCACCAGCTTGACGCCATGCTCTATGGTTTTTGCAGTGCCGCCGGTTTCCTGGATATTGAAAGTGCGGAGGAAGTCGGCTTCGATCAAGCCCTGGGTTTCCATCAGGCGCGAGATCTGATTTGTTTCGCAGCCCAACCCGATGACCAGCACACCGGCAAAGTTGGGATGGGCTGCATAGCCGCCCAGCGTACGCTGCAGCATGGCCAGGGCCTCGCCGTCGGGATCAACCGCGCAGCCCACGCCATGGGTGAGCGCGACCACGCCATCGACATTCGGATAGGCGGCCAGCGCCTCGGGAAAAACGTCGCGTCGGAAGCGGTCGGCAATGGCACGGGCCACTGTCGCCGAGCAGTTCACCGACGTCAGGATGCCAATATAGTTTCGCGTTGCGACCCGGCCATCGTGGCGCACGATGCCGTCGAAGGAGGCGGTCTGCTGCGCCGGGACGGTCGCCTTTGCATCGGCACAGAATGCATAGTCGCGGCTAAAGTCGCCCATGGCCAGGTTGTGGGTATGCACATGTTCGCCCGGCTGTATCGCGCGGCTGGCGAAGCCGATGATCTGGCCGTAGCGCTTCACCGCCTGGCCCTGTTCGATATGGCGCGCCGCGACCTTGTGGCCCGCTGGTATCAGCCCGGAAACCCGCACGCCTTCGCACTCCAGCACGGTGCCGCCCACGAGCTGGTTGCGGGCGATGACGACGTCATCGTCCTTATGCAGGCGAATTGCCTGTACCGCCGCGTTCGCAGCTGGCTTGATTATGTCATTCATGGCTGGCATGTCGGGAATTCCTTGGTGTTGACGTTTAGTTCAGCATGTCGGCAGGCAGCGCTGTGCCAAAGTGCTTCTTGTAAATCTCGTTAAGTTTGCCGTTCTGCACATTGGTGCGAACCCAGCCATCCAGATAAGACTTTAGTTCGGGCTCGTTCTTGCGGATGCCTATGCCCAGCGGGAAGCCCTTCATGGAAAACCTGGATTCGACATCGCGCGACGGATTGGCTTTCTTCACCTGCGGGAGCACGCTCATTGCGGCGGCGATGTAGTCCTGCTGTCCGGTAGCGACCGCGGTGTTCGTGGTGGCGTCGTCTTCGTAACGCACGACGGTCACATTGGACACGTCCTTGACCCCACGCGACAGTTCCTGATCGCTAGTGGTTCCGCGAGTGACGGCAATCGTCTTGCCTGACAAGTCAGCAAAGCTGGCAAGCTTTTGCTTCGCCGGACCGCCGACCACGACCTGCAGCACAGCATATGGCAGCGAGTAGTCGATCACTTTCTTGCGCTCGTCCGTGATCGAGAAGGAAGCCATTACCACATCAGCCTTCTTGGTCAGCAGGAAAGGCACCCGGTTCGGGCCGGACACTGGCACCACCTCCAGTTCCACGCCCAGATCCTTGGCCAGCAACTGTGCCGCCTCGATGTCGGACCCGCTCTTCCTGGCCTGGGCGTCCAGCATGCCAAACGGTGGTGCGCCGATATCTACCGCTACCAAGATTTTCTTGCGCTTCTTGATGGTGTCCAGCGCATCGGCAAACGACAGCGATGCGCTGCCCAGCAAAGTCATGGCCAACAGACTGCCCAGTACGAAACGACGGTTCTTCATGGTCTCACTCCTCGTTATTGGTCTTGCGACCGATTAAATACAAACGTTTAATTACAGTCCACTACAGACAAACTGGTTAAGCTCGGTGGTGGCCGGTTGCTTCAACATGTCGCCGTTACCGCTCTCCCACACGACGCCGTGATGCATGAACAGGATCTGGTCGGCCACGTTGCGGGCAAACGCCATCTCGTGCGTGACCAGCACCATGGTCATGCCGTCAGCGGCCAGGTTCTCGATCACCTTCAGCACCTCGCCAGTCAGTTCAGGATCCAGCGCCGATGTCACTTCATCGAACAGCATCAGCTTTGGCTTCATCGCTAGCGAGCGAGCAATCGCCACACGTTGTTGCTGACCGCCAGACAGTTGCTCCGGGTAGGCATTGGCCTTGTCCTGCAAACCAACTTTCTTCAGCACATCGGCCGCAATGGCCTGTGCTTCGGCCACGTTTGTGCCGTTGACCTTGCGTGGCGCCAGCGTGATGTTCTGCTCCACCGTAAGGTGCGGGAACAGGTTGTAACTCTGGAATACGATGCCGACATCCTTCCTGAGCGATTGCAGGTCGAGTCCGGGCTTGTGCATGGCCCGGCCGCAGACTTCCAACTCACCACTGTTGATGGTCTCCAGCCCGTTGATGCAGCGTAGCGCCGTACTCTTGCCGGAGCCGCTGCGCCCGATCAGCGCGACCACCTGGCCCCTGCCGACTTCAAGGCTGACGCCCTTCAAAATCTCGGCGCTGCCAAAGGATTTGCGCACTTTCTGAAATTTAACGATGCTGTCCATGGAGTCTCCTGTTACTTCGTATATGCTGTGATTCAGCGTCAGTTTTTCTTGTATTTGCGTTCCAGCCGCGACGCCAACCGGGACAGCGGGTAGCACATCGCAAAATAGATCAGCGCCGCGATGGTGAACACAACAAAGGGTTCGAAAGTGGAGTTATTGACCACCCGCGATGAATAAGTTAAGTCGAAGAAGCCGATTACCACCGCGTACGATGAGTTCTTAACGATTTGCACCAGAAATCCCACGGTAGGCGGAATCGCAATGCGTCCGGCCTGTGGCAGGATCACATAGGCAGCCGTCTGTGCCGGCGTCAGCGCCAAGCATTCTGCTGCTTCCCACTGCGTCCGCGCCACTGCCTGGATGCAACCTTTCCAGATTTCGCCGAGATAGGCGCCGGCGTAGGCGGTTAGCGCCAGACCAGCAGCCACCAGCGCCGGCAGGTCGAAGCCGGCAATGCTGATGCCGAAATAGACCACGAACATGATGACCGGCAGCGGCACGCCTTGAATCACTTGCACGAAGAATCCGGTGCTGCGCGATAGCCAGGCATTGCGGCTGCTGCGCGCCAATGCCACCGGGACCCCCAGCAGCGCGCCGCCAATAAAGCCGAGGGCGGAAAGCACGATGGTCCAGCCCGCGCCTTTAAAGATGAACAACAGATGGTCGATGGTGATGCCTTGCATGTCGGTGTCTCCTTATTTTTGCGCGGCAAGACGGCGCCGGCGCGGAAAGGCAATGCGGGCGCCTTGTTCCATCGTCAGCCGCAGCAGCCACGACAGGATCAGGTAGACCACTGCAATCACGATGTAGATTTCAAAACCCCGGAATGTCTCGGACTGGATGCGATAGCCGATGGCAGTCAGCTCTTCGGCTGAAATCTGCGACATGATGGAGGTCGCCAGCATCATCAGCACGAACTGGCTGATCAGCGACGGGTACATCTTTTCCACGGCCTGCGGCAGAATAACGTGCCAGATCACGCGCCAGCGTTTCAGGCCCAGGCACTCGGCGGCTTCAAGTTGACCTTTGGGTATGGACTCAATGCCGGCCCGGATGATTTCGGTGGTGTAAGCAGCGACATTGACTACCAGCGCAAACACGGCTGCGGTCAGGGCCGGCACCCGCACATGCAACGCTGCCAGGCCAAAGAACAGCCAGAAGGCCTGGATAACCAGCGGCGTATTGCGTATCAGGTCGACGTACCAAGCCACCGTCTTTTGCGCCCATGGCCGACCATAAACCCGAGTAATGGCAAATACGGCACCGGCCGCAAAACCCAACGCGATGCTGAGCACCGACATTCGTATCGTCAGCCCAACGCCGGACAGGATGTCGCCCCAGCTAGTGGCAAGAAAACTGAAATCAAATTGGTAATCCATCGTTTGTCTCCATGCGGTTTTTCCGCCCTGTTATTTTCGTGTCACAGCTGCCGGATTTCGCCCGGCTGGTACTTGGTCTCCAACTGCACAGTGCCATTACGAAGCGGTGCGCCAAAACCCGGCAGGCTGATCTCGAAGATGTCGCCGTCGCAGGTGGCCACGCCATCGGAGAACGACACCGTGGCCGAGCCAAAGAAGTGAATATGCACATCGCCGGGCCGCAAAAACTGGGCGTACTTGAAATGGTGGTACTCCAGGTTTTCCATGGTGTGGCTCATGTTCTCCTCGCCAGTGCGAAAGCGCTTTTCCCACACTACGTTACCGTCGCGGATAATGCGGGAATAGCCCGACAATGACGACGGCAGTGCGCCTACTCGCAGTTCCGGGCCGAACGAGCAGTAGCGCAGTTTGGAGTGCGCCAGGTACAGATAACTGCGGCGCTCCATGATGTGATCGGAAAACTCGTTGCCGATCGCATAGCCAAGACGGCACGGCTTGCGATCGGGGCCGATGACATACAGGCCCGTCAGTTCGGGCTCTTCGCCCGCGTCCTCGGCAAATGCCGGCACCGGGATGCGGCGGCCGGGATGGATCAAAATTTCGCCGTCGCCCTTGTAGAACCATTCGGACTGCACGCCCACAGCGCCCGCTGCTGGCCGGCCGCCTTCAAGGCCCCAGCGAAACACCCGCATCGAGTCGGTCATGGCTTCCGCCGGGACATGAGCCTGGTGCATGGCGTCGCGCAGCGATGCGCTGCCGAGATGGGTCAGGCCGGTGCCACTCACCAGGCAATGGGCAGGGTCTTCCTCATGGTCCAGCGGCACCAGGATGCGCGACTCGGCGACGATGGCGTCATAGGATACGCTGCCTTGCAAGCCTAGCGCCTTAACCTGGGCTTCCAGCCCGTGGCCGGCAGCAATTGCAGCCAGCGCGATCTGCCGGGTTGACAGGGCGTTGCGGACGATCGCTATTTCGTCGGCGTCGGTGCTGCTGCCAACTAGGCCGACGCGCCGCGCGCCCTTCCCGTCCGTGAACTGTATGAGTCTCATGCCCTTGTCTCCTAAAGGCTGGCGTTGAAGCCGCCCTTATGTTTTGTGGAGCCACTGTATTTGATCCTCTATGCAATGTATATTGAATAGTTTCCATGATGTGATCACTTTTACGACTCATGAAGCAGACTATCAACGCGCTACTGTCGCGGTTGCGCATGAAACAATTGCAACTACTCATTGCATTGGATGAGCATAAGTCCATGCACAAGGCGGCCAGCGCGCTGTCTATGACGCAATCGGCGGCTAGTAAAGTGCTGCATGAACTGGAAGACATGTTCGACACGCCGCTGTTCGAACGCTCCAAAACCGGCATGATCCCGAACCAGTTTGGCCACAGCGTGATTCGCCATGCGCGGCTGCTGGTGACCGACCTCGGCGCGCTGTGCCAGGATATTGCCGACATCCGCTCTGGCAAGGGCGGCCGGCTGGCGATCGGCACCATCATGGGCGCAGTTCCCGACGTAGTAGTGCCGATACTAAACTGGCTACATACACGTCAGCCCAATCTGGCAATCGAAGTGGTGGAAGACACCAGCAGGCGCATGCTGACGTTACTGGACGATGGCCATCTCGATCTGGTAATAGGCCGCGCCAGCGTGGCGTTGGACACCGGCAAATACCTTTACCAGCCGCTACGCGACGAGCCCGTTTCGGTGGTTGTCGGTTACAGCCATCCGGCTATGCCGGACGAGAACCTGAGCTTGCGGCATCTTAAAGATCATCGTTGGCTGGTTTATCCCAAGCACATGCCCATGCATACTCTGCTGGAGCGGGAAATGGACTCAGCCGGCATGACCATGCCATCCAATCAGATTTCCACTGCTTCGTCTTTTGTCACTATTGCCATACTCCAGCGCAGCAACGACATCGTCGCGCTGCTACCGACTGATGTGGCCGACTTCTTTGCCCGCCACAAGATGCTTCGCATCCTGCCGATCGAGCTAACGTCGAAATATCAGACATTCGGCATCGTCACCAGGAAGGGGGGAGCAACGTCTCCGGCAGCAGACCAGTTCATCCAGCTATTGCGCGACAGGAATATGGTGCATTGAGAGGGTGACGCCGGCTGTTGCAATGGCATCCGCATTTCAACTGAGATGGTTTTTAACCAGGCCCTGAATAAAGTCGCGCAGCGCAATCATGCGCTGACTGGCCTTGAGATCGCGATGATAGACCAGCCATAGCTCACGCGAGAAAATAGGCTGGCTTGACCCGAACCGTTCAAGCGAAGCATCCCGATCGCCGACAAAGCATGGCAGCACACCGATGCCGATACCGGCCCTGATGGCAACGTGCTGTGCCTGTATGCTATTGCACGCGAGTGCGGGCGATTTTTCCGAAAAAGTGGCCTTAAGCCACTTTGCCATGGGCAAGTCGGCCCAGGCCTCGTCCCAAGAAACGTAATCAAGCTGCTGCCATGTATCCGGCGCTTTCCTGGCCAGCTTTGCGGCCGCTGAGCCGGCCCGGCAGTAGGCCGCGAAGTCCAGGGTGCCCGCGCGGCTGACGATATAGTCGCCGCCGCCATCGCGGATGGCGGGGTCCGCTATCCGCAAAGCCAGGTCTGCCTCGCGCTTCGACAGATTGGCGCGCGCAAGTGAAATGTTCATTTCGACGCTTAGCCTGGGGTACTGCGCGCGGAACAAATGCAGGTTCGGCACGATAAGGTGAATTGCCAATGTCTCCGACGTGGCAAGGCGAACCTGCCCTGTGATTTCCCGCTGCGCTGAGGCATGGCCATTCCTTTCCGCCGCCATCATGGCCTGTTCGACCTGCTCAACATGCTTGAACAGCGCGTCGCCGTCATCCGTGAGTTGGTAACCGCTTTGCTGACGGAGAAAAAGCGTTGCCTGCATACGTTCCTCCAGCGCCGTCACGTGACGGGAGACGGTGGACGGACTCGTATGCAATGCTGCCGCCGCACCGGTCAAGCCGCCATGACGGGCGGTCGCCAGGAAGAACTTCAAATCATTCCAGTCGAAACTCAGATTTTTCATTTATGGAAAATTGATTTCTAAATTAATTGTGAGATTTTTATATTTAGAAAACTATACTACCCCTGTATCCATCTGGGAGCAATCATCATGAGTTCATCGGGAATCTATCTGAGGTTGGTATTAGTCACCGTGTTTTGGGCATCGGTCTTCCATATCGGGAAGTATGCAGTCGAAGTGGTATCGCCATTATTCGCCAGTGCCTGGCGCTTTACGATTGCTGCCGCGGTCCTGGTGCCGATCATTACGATGCGCGAAGGATGGTCGCTTTCCGCGCTACGCCGCAGCGGGTTCGGATTGCTGGTGATGTCGGCAATAGGCGTGTTCGGCTTTAATGTTTCGCTGTTCTATGGGTTACGCATGACATCCGCGGTCAATGGCGCGCTCATCATGGGATTCACGCCTGCGCTGACGGCCGTACTGTCGGCCCTCGTCAACCGCGAATCCTTGTCACGACAACAGTTGGTCGGCATGGCGCTGGGCATTGCCGGTGTGATAGTGGTGGTCAGCAAAGGCTCATGGCACACCCTCGCGGCAATGTCGCTGTCGACTGGCGATTTGCTGGTCATGGTTGCCAGCCTTTGCTTTGCGGTTTACCCAATTATCCCGAAGCGCTTCGTGCATGGCATGTCGGCACTTCAAACGACTGGCGGCTCGATTGCAGGAGGGGCTGCCTTGATGGCTGCTTTCGCGATGATGACAGCGCCGGACTTCCTGACGCCGCCACCGTTGCCGATTGCGGCGGGAATTGCCTTCATGGGACTGTTTGGTTCAGCAATCGCTTATCTGTGGTGGAATCAGGCAGTGCGACACATGGGCGCGACCTCGGTTGCGGTGTTTTTTAATCTGGTGCCGCTCTTCACGGCATTGATCGGCGTACTGCTCGGGCAGGCAATTTCAATAGCGCAGCTATGCGGTGCCGCCTTGGTGATTACCGGCGTATTGTATTCATCCGGCAAGCTTACGTTTTTTTCGGCGACACCAGTCATGGGCCGCGTCAGGCGGGACACCAAACAGCCGGCGGCAACGCAGGTCAAATGAATGAACATACCGGCCGGTGTTGGCTCCGTGATCTCGAATTTGAACCGACCTGCCTGCACATTTTTGAAGCCTATGAGATCATTTCCAAGTTAGAGCAACTTTGCAGGACTGGCGGAAAATGAAGTCATTAATAGTATTCAAAGTTGGAGAAACATTCGACGGTATTTCGGAAAAAATTGGCGACTTTGAAGAATGGATCATCTCTGGGATTGGCCCTCTGCCCTTACCAATTCACGTAGTCGACCCCCGCAACATGGTTGAGCTCCCTAGTATTGCCACAGTTGCTGCAGCGATTGTCACCGGCTCACATAGCATGGTTACTGACCGGGCTTCATGGAGTGAAAGTCTCGCAGCTTGGTTGCGTTCTGCGATATCAGAAGATATTCCCGTGCTCGGCATCTGTTATGGACATCAGCTTCTTGCGCAGGCGCTGGGTGGCGAGGTGGGCGACCACCCGGACGGAATTGAGCTTGGGACAATTCACATTAAACTGACGAATGACGCAAAAAATGATGCGCTGTTCGAAAGCCTGCCGGAAGAATTTGCAGCACAAGCCGTGCATCGACAAAGCGTTCGGAGGCTCCCGGAGCGGGCTGTTCTGTTAGCAAGCAATGCGTTTGAACCGCATCACGCATTTCGCGTGGGACAATCAGCGTGGGGGGTTCAGTTCCATCCAGAGTTCAGCCCTGCTGCCATGTCTGGCTATATCAATGAACTGGCAAACCAGTCAGTTGACGGAGAGTCTTGCGCAGAAGCCTCATCGAGCAAGGTTCTTCCTACATTGGAAGCCGCCACAATTCTTCCAAAGTTTGCAAAAGTAGTGTGCCAACGCATGGAAATTGGTAAATAGTCATGCTCTGACAAAGTCAGGGGCGGGCTGATATCACACATTGGAATATCTGCAATCACCACAATAAAGAAGGCAAAGGGTGGATGAGGAGATATAGTGATTATGTCTCCTCCAAATCTTCTTGAATTGGATTTAGCCCGCTATCGAAAGACTGGCGGGCTTTTTTTTCGGTGGTGTCGCTTTGGCATAGCGGATGCCCAACCACATGGAAAAGATTCAAATTGATTAAAAAGAACCTGATCCCTTTGGCCCTCGGCGGGTTCGGTATTGGCATGACAGAATTCGTCATGATGGGCATATTGCCCGATCTCGCAACCGATCTGCACATTTCGATTGCGGAAGCAGGTTACCTGATCTCGGCCTATGCCTTAGGTGTCGTCATCGGCGCACCGATTCTGGCAGGCGCACTGGCGAAACACGCGCCGCAGCGTGTCTTGATCTGGCTCATGATGCTGTTTACCGTATTCAATGCGTTATCGGCGTTTTCTCCCGACTTCCACCTATTGATTATTTCCCGCTTTCTCGCCGGGTTACCGCATGGCGCTTTTTTCGGCGTCGGCGCCATTGTGGCGAGCCGCCTGGCGGGCGAGGGAAAAGCGGCGGCAGCAGTGGCGACGATGTTTGCCGGCCTTACCGTCGCAAACATCTTCGGTGTCCCGGTCGGGACGTATGTCGGGCACAATTTCAGCTGGCGCATCACATTCGTCATTGTTGCCGTCATCGGGCTATTGACCGTCATCAGCCTGAAAAAATGGGTTCCCCACATTGAACCGAACAGGCATTCCAGCTTCCGCGACGACCTGAGAATATTCCGCAACCCCCGTCTTTGGCTGGCCCTCGCGATTACCTCCATCGGCACAGGGGGATTCTTCGCCTGGTTCAGCTATATTGCGCCATTGCTGACAGACGTCTCGATGTTCACGCCGCGCTCGATTCCATTGATCATGGCTGTTGCCGGAGTCGGGATGACGATCGGCGTTCTTGTTGGCGGCAAGCTGGCTGACAGGGTTTCGCCAATCAAGGCCATTACCATCCTGCTGAGCGTGATGACGGTCCTGCTATGCCTGAATGGACTTCTGGCCAGTTCTCAACCCGCGATGCTTTGTCTTGCATTTGCAACCGGAGCCAATGCGTTAGCCTTGGGGCCGCCTATACAGATGTTGCTGATCGAGCATTCCAAAGACGCTGAAATGCTGGGATCCTCTTTAGGTCAATCCGGCTTCAACATCGGCAATGCCACCGGCGCCTTCCTTGGAGGCATTCCTCTTACGCTCGGCTACTCGTATTCGTCGCCGCAATGGGTTGCGGCAGGACTTGCGATATCCGGCGTCATTTTGTCAGCGTGCATGTTAGTCAAACGTGGCGCCCGCGCTCCGAATGGCCAGCATTTGGGCGAATCCACAGTATCTCGAAATCCCGGAGAGCCAGTTCGGCGTTGATGGAAATGACGATATCTTCGAACTCGTTGCCCAGCAGCTTGCGGACCAGCTCTGCATCGCTAACTGCATCGCTTGCCACCAGTCAGTCTGCCGCGCGGCATATTCCATACCGAAGTTCTGAAAAGAAGCGCGCTGGATTTCGCCTGTCCGAAATCCAGCGACGTCTGGCTGCGGGCCTGTGGCCTCACCCCTTCCGGAAGACGCCGAACTGGCGCAAGATGAAAATCAGCAGGACCGCGCCCGCAATCGCGATTGCGAAGCGCAGGACCCCGCCTGCGACCGCGATACCCAGAAGGCCGGCGATCCAGTTGCCCAGCAAGGAACCGACCACGCCCACCAGCACATTGGCGATCCAGCCCATCTGGGCATTGGTTTTCATGACGATGCTCGCCAGCCAGCCGACGATACCACCAATAATCAGCGAAATGATCCAGCTCATTGTTACCCTCCCCCTTGTAATGCAATGACAGTGCAATTACTTGCCGATCATCCTCAGGATGTCGTCCAGCGGATTGCCATCGCCATTCTGGTCGAGCAATGCGCCAAGGCCGCCCAATCCGCCGCCCTGCGCCGCACTGGCGCCGCCGGCCTGCCCACCGAGCAGCCCCCCCAGCATGCCGCCGAGGCCGCCCAGTCCCCCGCCCGTTGAAGCTTGCGTCGCGGCGCCGACGCCCTGTTTGGCCATGTAGCCGGTGACCAGCATTGCCAGCATCGGCAGCATTTTCCTGAGCAGGCTCGGTTCCAGGCCGGACTGCGCAGCGGCGTTTTGCGCCACCGCGCGACTCACATCCTTGGAGCCGAAGATCTGTCCGAGAACATCGTTACCGCGGTTGACGTCGGTTGGTTCCGGCGACAGGACGTTTTCCAGCAGGCCACCGCCGCCCAGTTGCCCGAGCAAACCACCCAAGCCCTCGGTGCCACCGGACTGCGCTTGCTTCTTGAAGCCACCAAGGATGGCCGGGATCAGTGCCTCGGCACCGCTTTCAGCCTGGCTCTCGCTGACGCCAAGCTCGCGCGCCATTGACTGCAGGCCACCCATCTGGGCGAGGATATTGGTAATTTGCATGTGCTTGCTCCTTTTATCAGGAAAACGCTACAGTGGGCGTTTTATAGTACCAATAAACAGAGAGCAGAGGCCAAGTGGATCAGGAATCAGCCGCGACTGCTGTTACAAATCAACCCGCCTTTCGAACCCGCCATAGATCATGGGCTTGCCATCGAAGGGCATGGCTTCGGGCTTCAAACACCTTAGTCCATTACCATCTGAAACGGCTGTTATCCCGGTTAATTCAAAAAATAGCCTGTCGAGGCGGGTGGCTGTTGTAATTATTTTACGCGTCGGCCGATTTTACTCGTACCCCACGCATCAGGCCTGCGGACGTCCTCCAGATCGCCAGCAGGCAGCAGCATGCCGGTACACGCTGCCAGTCGATCGAGGCACCAGCCTTTGCCGAGCAATAGCATGCGCGTATGCAGGTCATCCCGGGTCGGGAGATCGACATCCCTGCCCAATGCGCGCATGGATTTACTACGCAGGTCGACATACATCAAGTCGTACCGCCTGCCCAGCGAGTGCCATAATGCATTGGCGCCCACTGACTGGCGCGCGCCCGTGATCAGGCAATTTCCCGCCTCCAGCCACCAGCGATAGAGGGCGGTCGCGATGCCGCGTCGCTGATAAGCCTGCGCGTATTTGGAATGCGGCGCGCGCAGATAAGGATCAGCCCGGCGATTCACTTCCACCAGGCGATTGAACACGGTGTACCCTGCCAAACACTGGCGTGCCGAATCTTCGACATAAACGTAATACTCACCGTCAGCCTCACGGTAACGGAACACAAATCCCGGGAAATTAATGCAAATTATGGGCAGGCCATAAAGCACATCGCCGGGTCGATGCAGGCGACGGTAGAGCGTATCAAGTTCTTGTTCGAGCCCTGATGGCGCGGTGACGTCAATACGCAATTCGAGGACGCGAGCCAGCCAAGGAAAAGGGGACAAAGACATGCACAAGCGATACAACACATTCTCCAAACAAGTATGTCATGGGTTGGGGTTATTGGCAGACGCCAGCCCACCAGCCGCTCATCAGGCGCTCAGGTTTCGATCGCGCTTGCACCCTCGCGCTCGCTTCCCAGGCATCGAACTGGACAATCAAGCCTGCATAGACCCCGTAACCCACGCCCGCCCGAATTTCCTCACTTGCATGCAGACTCTCACCGGCCTTGATGGCGCCTTCAGCAATGATGGAATTGCCCGCCTTGATGCCCCAGTTCGCCTCCAGATGCCCAAGGCAAGAAATCCTCTCGCCAGCCTCAACACCATTGCCCGCAAGGAGGTCGCCAGAGACCGTGATTGATCCGCCGGCACGAACGTTCTTGCCGCACCGGATCGCGCCTTCGGATACGAGGTCGTGCCCCACCATCGCATTACCGCCCACGGAAAGCTCACCGCTGCAATAAAGCGCCCATTCGGCCCGCAATTCGCCGCCGCAGCGCAGATCGCCCTGAACATCGATTCCCCATCCCGCCTTGATGTCGCCGCCCGCCGTCAGCGCGCCGTCGCAGCGAATGCCCCCGTCTGCCCGGATATCTTCTCCGGCAATGACGGATTGGCCCGCGCGTATCCCGCCGCCGGCGCGAATGGTGCGGCCTGCGCGTAGGAGCGAATCCACCTCGATGTTGCCGCGCACCTCCAGCGTCCCGGCGAATACGATAGCCTCGGCGTCAATTGCATCGACGCTCAGGACCGCGTCCGTAGGGCCAAACTGATTGAGAAGCCAGCAGGCGTCATCCACTCTGCCGGCACTCACCAGCGCATCCAGAAGGGGCTGATAATCGCTGCCCTCCTGGTAATTGCGCAGAAACCAGCGAAAGCCATCTGCACAAGGGCGTTTGGCTTTGACAAATTCTTTATTAAGGTCCATTTCGATACAGATAAAAAAGCGCGGCGTGCTGCCTTGCGCTCGCTTGCGAATCAGCCAGAGCCAGGTTTTCGATGAGCCGAGGCTTACCTCAGCTGCGCATTGCGATTGTGCTCGACACTCATGATTTTTAAATACTCGATATATCCCATTGGCATATTCACCTTTGCGATGCCATGCAGCTTCTTGCCGATCAATGCAAGCCCGACCGGCGACAATATGGAGACTTCACGAAAGACGTTTGATCTATTCATGACCGAGGCACGAGAGAGAGTATCGGCCATCCGGATCATTTGCGAAATTCGTATACATACGTACGTAAATCACGTACACACATATCCATGCACTCCGCCCGCATTGAACGACAATGCATTCAAACGATGCGTTACGCGTAAAGGCTTGCAAGCATGGCCATAACAGCGATGCCGGCAACGACGATCCTCACCAGATTTCGCCGGCGACTGCGACGCACAATCAATTGAAGGGCGAAGTGGCGCTTGCCGTCGAGAGGTTTTGCCCATTGGTTTTCCATCATTGCCTTCCGCTGCGGCTCATACTGCCTGTTATTCATTACTTCCCCTTTCAATGCGACTGCCACTGAACTCCGCACCTGCGCCTGGAGATCTGCGGCATTGGCCATGCAAAATCTCACGCAGGAATCTTCTGGATGCCTCAGGCCTACTCGACATGCATCAACGATCTGACGTCAATGATCTTGATGGGATGTGCGGGACAGAACGGCGAAGTCACTTTGACGATGCTCTTGACTCTATGGCCGATTAACGCCAGGCCAATCGGTGAAGCAACGGAAACACGCGCCAAATCCTGATTCGCATCTTGCGGACTCACGAGCACGATCGAATCCATCGTGTCAGGATTGATGCTGCAGTAAGTAACCTCCGAAAAAAGCGCCACATGGTCTTTTTTCTGGACTTGTTCCGGCAATATGATGGAGGTGGCAAGAATCTCGAGAAGCATTTCTCCGGCATTAAAATCGACTTCTCCAAGACGCAACAGACTCTCCGCAAGCTTGCATAATATGGCAGCATCATGCTGTGTTAAGTAGCGTTTGATCTCCATGGCGACATGACTCCCTGGCCGATCGATGAATCGGCCGACAATGACTGTAATCGGATGGCAAACGCACAATGGCGTAAGCGCGCTGTTTGGGATTTTTATTGCGCCGACTATGCAGCCGGCCGTTCGTACCAGACATCATGATCCGGATCATGTCCTGGCGTAATCAGAACATCACTTGTCGTCTGATCGATTGTGCGCCTGGTGACGCTCCCAATCAAAAATTCCTCGACGCGTGAGCCGCTATGTTTTCCCAATACAATAAGATCCGGCGACACTCTCTTCGCGTAAGATGTAATGACTGGCACTGCCCAGCCGAACTGGACGACGCGGGTGATCTCTTGCGATACTGGCCCCAGGTCTTTTATGAATTGATTGAGTTCCTGCCGCGCCTGTTCGCGATATTTCATGCGATATGCATGGATAATTTTGTCATACACGCCAGCCTCCCTCATCTTCCCTTCTGCCCAGACACGGTATGCATGCAGGAAGATGATGTTCGCCTTGGGCGCAATCCTTAACGCCAGCCTGGCCGCGTGCCTTGACTCGTTCGAAAAGTCGACGGGAACGAGCACTTCACGATAGCTGCCGAGCGGATCATTCCGCACAAGCAGCACCGGCAGTTTCGACATTCGCATCAGCCTGTCCGCCGCGGTTTCCTTCAGGTTTCCGAGAAAACTTCCGGTTGGCTTAGCCATGACAATCATGTCTGCCGCCTTGGACTGCGATGCAGCGAGCACTTCCGCAACGGGGTCGCCAATACGCACGGCATAGCGGCAGCGCACATCAAAGGCAGACCTGATCCGCTGTTCTGCATTTCTAAGCTTCTGCAATGCCTGCGCAACCAACATCGCCTCCGGGTCGGAATTATCGTTTCGCAATGCATGCGCCAGAATGGCGCCTAATCTTGTGCGTTGAACAGTCAGCAACTCGAGCGCATCCAGCCGCATATCCTGGCAAAGTAGCGCTCCCCTTGATTCGGCATTGACTGAATCTGCAGAGAAGTCGGTCGTGGCAAGTATTCGCTGGATGTCAAACATGCATTCACCACTTGAATGTTTCAATTCCCGTTCCCTTCGGTGGCACCACCAGCACATCGCTCCGTGACTTCACAAGGATCTGCGACGTCACGCTGCCAAAAAAAATACGTCTGAATCGTGAGCTTGAGCTGCGGCCGATAACCAGCAAATCGGCGGCGAATGTCATCTCGCTATCCAGAATCAATTTCGGTGCGTAGCCAAATTCAGCCACCTTCACGACCTGTTGTTGCGGGACACCGCATCTCTCCAGAAGATCATTGATGCGATTAAGCGCGTCTTCATGCTGCCGCATTCGCATCTGGCGAAACCTGTCATCGAACGTTTCGTCGCAGCGTCCGCTGTTTGCCGGAGAGTGGGCCATTGCATGCACCAGGATTAACTCCGCATCCGGCGCCAGTGCATAGGCCTGCTGAATGTGGGCGCATGCGCTGTCAGTGCCATCGACCGCGACCACGACGCGGCGATAGGGCTTTTCAGAATCTTTTTTGACAATCAGCACCGGCCTGGAAACCTGGTTCAGAAGCCGCAGCGCAATGCTCCTCTTCAATGGCGCGTCCACCCAGCGCAGGATGGGAGAATCTGTCCACTGGCCAAGGGTGATCAAGCGCGCTCCCGATGCACGGGAGCATTTTCCGACCAGTCCGTTGCTGCCAAAATCATCTCTGCGGCCCCCATGCCCACTCTTCTCCATGTGCCTGCACAGCTTCATTCATCGTATTGGCCGATCCTGGCGCTGATGCCAGAAGATTGGCTATGCGGTAGTATCGGACATCCACCAGAAATTAAAAATTGGGGCTTGTACGTACGTGTTTTACTTATCAATGTCCGTTTGGCGGCATCCGTGCGCCAGCGCTGAGCGAATGTCCCATCTTCGGTATCATCATCAATTTTTGGACGCGTTGAGCAACCATGCCTGAATTGCATTCTCTGCGTTATTTTTGGTGGGTCATTGGTAGCGCCGGCGCTTATGTCGCGCTCGATATCCTGTGCGGACCGCCCATGCGGTACCAGCCGATCAATCCGATCTGGCATCCTGCTGCGGGCCTGGCGGTATTCATATTATTGCGCAGTGGCTGGCGCGGCTTGCTTCCCCTGGCGGCTGCAGCCACCCTCTCGTCGTGGGTGGTGCCGGTGTTACCTGATGCGCTTGAATGGTCGGTTTTTATCGGCGTTCTTCCGCTGCCTGGCTATTTCGCCATCGCGCTGTTTATGCGACGACACCTGGACCAGGGGATTTTCCTGGCAAGCCACAAGGGATTAATTTTGTGGCTTGCCGCCGCGACGCCCGCCAGCATTTTCAGCGGCATGCTGTATGCAAGTGTGGTGTTGGGCACCGGCGTAGTTGGGTCCGATGCCTGGTTTGATACGCTTATCCGGTATGGCGTCGCCGAAATTGCGGGAATGGTGACATTCATGTCGATAGCCTATTGCCTGTCGGATTACGAATCTCGATTCAACTTGTTCGCCAAAGTGGTGAATTGGGAAACGGCAGCTTACATGGCGCTCATCGTGTTGATACTGTGGACGTCAATGAATCAGCCGCCCAAGGAATCGATGGCCTACTATCTGCTGTTCTTTCCCCTGGCATGGGCGGCAGCGCGGCAGGGCATGGCGGGGGCAGTGGCAGCCACCGCAGCGCTGGAAGTTTGCGTCATGGCCGCGACCTATCTGCCCAATGCTTATGCAGCGAAAGTTCCCGACGTACAGGTGCTTGTGTTGACGCTGACCTTATCAGGTTTTCTGATTGGTATTGCGGTCGATGTCGCCCAACGTGCCAGCAACGAATTGCGGCAGTCGTTACGGCTTGCTGCTGCCGGCGAGATGGCAGGCGCCCTGGCCCACGAGCTTAACCAGCCTTTAACGGCATTGGCCGCGTATGGCAGCGCCTGCGCTCGACTGATCGAGCGTGACGGGGGCAACCCGCTATTGCAAAAAACCGTGAATGCCATGGTGACGGAGTCGGACCGGGCCGCCAATGTGCTCAAGCGTCTTCGTGATTTTTTTCGCACCGGATCAACGCGCCTGGAGGAACTGCAACTGGCAGAGTTGATTGACGCGGCAACCCCGCCCTTCCAGGAGCAAGCGCGTAGCGAGAAAATTGAATTTGTGATTTGCAATGTGCCCGCGGCGACGCTGTTGGGCGATCGCATCCAGCTTGAAATCGTCTTGAGAAATTTGCTTGCCAATGCCTTTCAGGCGGTTACGCAACAGGTGGATAATCAGGAACGGAAAGTCACGATCGATGCCGGCACGGATGGATCATGGATCTGGATCCGAATTGCGGATAATGGCCCGGGCATTGCGAACAAGATTCGCGCAAGGTTATTTGAACCCTTCATCTCACTGAAATCCAGCGGCATGGGGCTGGGACTGGCGATCAGCCGTTCCATCATCGAAACGCATGGGGGCACGTTGTCCATCGAGCCTAGCCCCCATGGCGTGTTGAAAATCACGCTTCCTGCAAACCCTACTGGCACTGATCACTCCAATGAACAGCAACAATAACACCGTATATATCGTCGATGATGATGCCGCTGTGCGCGACGCACTCGGCCTGTTGCTGAGCCTGCATGGCTACAGCACGGCGTTTTTTGCGGATAGCATGGCATTTTTAAATGCCTGGTCCGATGACATGCGCGGTTGCCTGTTACTGGATATCCGCATGCCGGGCATTGACGGCCTTGCCTTGCAAAAAATCTTGCGTGAAAAGATGACGCAGCTGCCAGTGATCATCATTACCGGCCATGGCGATGTCGATTCCGCGCGCGAAGCCTTTCGCGCACATGCAGTCGACTTTCTGGAAAAACCGTTACAGGAAGCGCAATTGGTCAAGGCAATTGACGAGGCGTTTTCGCAGCATGCACGCGCTGATGAAAAACGTCGTGCAGGCGCTGCCTATGCGCAAGTCTATGCCACGCTGACACCGCGCGAACGTGAAGTGCTGCTGCTCGTGGTTGCTGGTCGCCACAACAGGGACATTGCTAACGCTTTGGCAATCAGTATACGCACCGCGGAAGTGCACAAGGCACGCATCATGAACAAGATGGGCGCCGCGAATAGCGCCGACCTCGTTCGGTTGCATTTGCAAAATGAAATTAGCCTGCGTGACTACCCACCGCAGGAATAGCAAGTTTACAGATCCACCAGCACCTCGAACCCACCATAGATCATGCGCTTGCCATCGAAGGGCATGGCTTCCGGCTTCATCATGTCAGCCATGCGCGGGTCCTTCATTACTTTGTCGTTGATTTCGTCGCGCGCCGCGCGCGATGCATAGACGATCCAGGAAAACACCACGGTCTCATCTTCCTTGAGATCCACGCTTTGCGGAAACGAGGTGAGCTTGCCAGGCTTCACGTCCTCCGCAATACATTCGCGAAATTGCAACGCGCCATGTTCGCGCCAGATCGTGCCGGCTTTTTGCGCGATCTCACGATAGGCCTCCAGATTTTTTTTGGGGAGTGGTAAAACAAAACCATCGACGTAAGCCATGAAGTTCTCCTTCAGAAAGAATATCCATTGGAACGGGCAATCATGCATGAACTGGCGCAAACACAAGCCACCCAAAAAATTTTGACTGGCGCTCGTGCCGCCATTGTCTAGAATGATTTTTTGGATTGTGGTTCCCAATGTGCCAGGAGGAAGCACCATGCTGACCCAGAAAACCAAGGACATCGTCAAGTCCACCGCGCCCGTCCTCGCCGAGCATGGGCAGGCGATCATCGGACATTTCTACAAGCGCATGTTTGCTGCCCATCCCGAGCTGAAAAATATTTTCAACCTCAGCCACCAGGAACGCGGCGAACAGCAGCAGGCACTGGCGCGCGCGGTCTACGCCTATGCCGCGAATATCGAAAATCCGGCAAGCCTGGCGGCGGTATTGAAAGGCATTGCGAACAAGCATGCGAGCCTGGGCGTGCGGCCAGAGCAATACCCGATTGTCGGCGAGCATTTGCTTGCCTCGATCAAGGAAGTGCTGGGCGATGCCGCCACCGATGACATCATTTCCGCATGGGCGCAAGCCTATGGAAATCTGGCGGATATCCTGATGGGCATGGAAAGCGAATTGACTGAGGATCGCGCCGGGAAAACCGGCGGCTGGAGTGGCTGGCGCGAGTTCGTGGTGCGTGCAAAGCAGCCGGAAAGCGATGTCATCACCTCCTTCATTCTGGAACCAAAGGACGGCGGCCCGGTGGCGGATTTTGAACCGGGACAATATATCGGCCTGGCGATCCAGGTGCCGGAGCTCGGCTTGCGGCAAATCCGCCAGTACAGCCTGTCGGATGCGCCCAATGGCAAAAGCTATCGCATCTCGGTCAAGCGCGAAGCGGGCGACGCCGGCTTTCATCCTGGTTATGTCTCGTCCCTGCTGCACGACCACATCAAGGAAGGCGACACGGTCAAGCTGGCACCGCCGTTCGGCAATTTCTATATCGATGTCAATGCCAGTACGCCCCTGGTGCTGATCAGCGGCGGCGTGGGTTTGACGCCCATGATCAGCATGCTCAAGAAGGCATTGCAGAATCCGGCGCGGGAAGTGGCGTTCGTGCATGGCGCCCGCAACAGCGCGGTGCATGCCATGAAGGATCGCTTGTGGCAAGCCGCGCAACAGTATCCGAACTTCAAGCTGTTCACTTTTTACAGCGATCCGCTACCCGCCGACCAGCAAGGGAAAGATTACGATTTCACCGGACTGGTCGATATCGCGCGGATTGCCGATGCCATCCTGCTGCAGGATGCGGATTATTACATTTGCGGCCCGATGCCGTTCATGCGCATGCAGCACGACGCGCTCATGAACAAGAAAATCGATGAGCCGCACATCCACTACGAAGTTTTCGGACCGGACCTGTTCGCCGAGTAATTGGCTTTATAAAGGAACACGCCGGCTGCCACTCGCGCGTATTGGTTCAGGCAAGAGCTTGAGCAATGCATGCAGGGCCAGCGGCACCACCACGAGGTCGTCGACCACGCCCAGCAGCGGCACGGCATAACTGAATGGTGACAGCGCATACAGTCCCAGCAAGCCCAAGGCTGGCAAGAGCCAGACCGGACGTGCCGGGTGGCGCAGTGCAAACCAGGCAAGACGCAAATCCACCCTGCTGGTGCGCCATAAGATCAGGAACAATCTTTTCATTGGTCATGCCCTCTCAAGTAAGCCTCAGGTAAGCCTCAGGTAAGCAATGCATCAGATTCATTGTGGCGGGTTTCGTTCAACCAGGAAAGGCCGTATCTGCGCATCGGGCGGCCTGCTGGCAGGCAAAAGCCATCATGTATAAATCGCCTGCAGCATCAACGACGACAGGGAAAATCAATTCACTCTGACCCCATATATTCGGTACTCCTGGGCCGGCACTGCATGTTTTTTACATGGAAGACACAAATGACTGGCCAATATGCCAGTCGTGATTTCGACTCAAACGCGTTTTGTTATGGCACCATTTTGTCCATAAATGTTGCCTAAGCTATCGCACCGAATAGATCGCAATATTTAAAAAAATGTTGCTACTTAATTAAAATCACAAAAAAATTCGGAGACATTCACCATGGAACAGTCGACTCAAAATTCCTCCCCTTTTTCATCATTCCTGAAAAAAGGCCTGTTTGCCGCAGGCGCAACCCTGCTGGCGCTGAGTGCATCTTCCGCCTTCGCGGCGACCGCAGTCACCAGCTTCGGCTCCAACCCCGGCGCCCTGAAAATGTACAAGCATGTGCCGTCCGCCATGCCGGCGAACGCCCCGCTGGTGGTCGCCCTGCACGGCTGCACCCAAACAGCGGCAGCCTACGAGGCGAGCGGCTGGACTGCCCTGGCGAACCAGCACAAGTTCTACGTAGTGTACCCGGAGCAACAAAGCGCCAACAACCAGAACAAATGTTTCAACTGGTTCGAACCAGGCGACATCGTCCGCGGCCAGGGCGAAACCCTGTCGATCAAGCAAATGGTCGACAAGATGGCTGCCGACCACTCGATCGACCCTAGCAGGGTCTTCGTCACCGGCCTGTCCGCAGGCGCCTACATGGTGAATGTGTTGGCCGCAGCCTATCCGGACGTCTTCGCCGGCGCCGCCCCGATCGCCGGTGGCCCCTACAAGTGCGCCACTTCCATGACGGCGGCCTTCAGCTGCATGAGCCCGGGCACCGACAAGACCCCGGCCGCCTGGGGTGACCTGGCCCGCAGCGGCTATAGCGGCTATACCGGCCGCAAGCCCCGCGTCTCGATCTGGCAAGGCTCTACCGATTCGACGGTCAAGCCGATGAACATGGATGAGACGATGCAGCAGTGGACCAATTACCACGGCATCGACCAAACCGCAGAAGTGAGCGAGAGCGTCGCGGGCTTTCCGCACAAGGTCTATAAAGATGCCAGCGGCAATGCCATTGTGGAAACATACAGCATCACCAACATGGGCCATGGCACACCAGTCGACCCAGGCACCGGCGCCAGCCAGTGCGGCACAGCCGGCGCTTACATCCTGGATGTAAACATCTGCTCGAGCTACTACATCGGCCAGTTCTTCGGCATCATCGGCGGCGATACCGGCACGACAACCACGACATCCAGCACCTCGAGCACCTCCAACACCAGCACATCGAGCACCAACACCTCAAGCTCCGGCGCCACCACGACCACCACCACCACGACCACCATTGCCGGCGCATGCTTTAACACCAGCAATTATGCTCACGTGACTGCCGGCCGCGCCTACAACAGTGCCGGGTATGCGAAGGCCAATGGTTCGAACCAGAACATGGGCTTGAACAATACTTTCTACAAGTCCAAGTTGCGCCAGACCGGTACCAACTACTACGTCATCGACAACACCTGCCCGTAAAGACAGGCGCATATTGCCCCGGATTTCCGGGTGCAAGCAGAAAAGCGGATCGCAAGATCCGCTTTTTTATTGCCCGTGTTTATTGATCAGACGGCCATAAGACGGTATTTGACGGTATTTACAAACTTTCCTTACTTACGCCTTTCCCTACGCCACTGGCGACATATACTGAAAAAGTAATGGTTACGCTCAAGGATCCGGAAGGAGGTTCACATGCCCAAATACCTGATTCAAGCCAATTACGTTGGTGACGGTATTAGCGGTCTGCTCAAGGAAGGTGGCAGCAAGCGCCGCGCGGCCGTCGATGCGCTGTTCAAATCGATGGACGGCACGGTGGAAGCTTTTTATTACGCCTTTGGCGACACCGACGTCTTCATCATCGGCGAACTGCCGGACAATGCCACCGCCTCGGGGTTGGCGCTACGGGTCAATGCCACGGGCGCGGCGATCTGCAAGACGACTGTGCTGCTGACGCCGGCGGAAATTGATGAGGCAGTGAAAAAAACCGCCATTTACCGGCCGCCGGGATTCGAAGTGGATCCGAATGAAGTCGCCAAGTGGGACGGTGAAGGCGGGCATCTACCCAGCAAATAATTGAGGAACTTGCCACGGGCAACAATTAGAACGAACGCGCGCTAGAATTGCTGCCTTGTGCGCGCCACGGTGCTTGGAAGCTGGATAAATCTCATGTCAGTGGAGCGAGTGGACTGGGTGCCGGGTATTTAAGCCCGGTTGGCAACGGCCTCTTTCATTGCTACTTGAGAACGCCTGGTGAAATTGACCATCAAGGTTTTCTCCGGCTTCAAGACCATGTCGATTTTTGGCTTCGGCAGACTTTGTCCTTCAAGCAGGGCCAGATCAAATTCCCTGAGCAGTAAAGAAGCGATCAACGCCATCTCAATCAAGGCGAGATGCTGGCCGATGCAAACGCGCGGGCCGTGCCCGAACGGGATGTAGGCGCCACGCGGTATCTCCGGCGCATTCGGCATGAACCGCTCCGGCCGGAACTGCTCAGGATCGGCAAACCAGCGCCCGTCATGCTGGACATGCCATACGGGCAAATTGACAGAAGCGCCTTTAGGTACATGCCATCCGCCAATCTGGACATCACGGATCGCGCGCCGGAAGAACAGATTCGGCGTTGGAGGATAGAGCCGCATGGCTTCCTTGATCGTGGCGTTGACCCATTTAAGGCGCGTCAGCTCTTCAGTCGTCGGCGTCCTGTCGCCGATCACTTCTGCAATTTCTTGTCTGGCCTGGCCGGCGTAGTGCGGGTGCTGGGCCATGAGGCCGATCCACCAGGTCATCACGGTTGCCGTGGTATCGTGCCCCGCCGCAAAAATAACCATGCAGTTGGCGCCGATTTCGTCATCCGTCAGCCTGGCGGATGAGGGCGTTTTCGCCTCGTCGTCATGGGCGGAAAGGAGCATGGCAAGATAATCCGTCTTGTCCGCATGTTCATTGACCGCGGCACGGCGCATCTGGACCTGGCTATGGATCAGGTTTTCCAGCGCGGCCTTGGCGTGCAGCTTCTGCTTCCTGCCCGGATATGGCATCCAGTCTGGCGGCGTTTTGGGCCAGAAGAGTTCCCGCATGCCCTGATGCTCGAGTGTACGCGTCGCCTGGAAGGCTTGCTGTGATTCTTCCTGGCTGGTCTTGTGGCTGAACAGCACCCGCAGAATCACCTCCATGGTCAGGACGGTGGTGAAAGCATCCACATCGATCACATGATTTTTTCCTTCTGCCTGGGGAAGGCCTGCATGTAAAGCGTCTGTCGTTGCGTCGACCATCAAGTCCAGATAGCCGGCAAGTCTTTTGGGCACAAAGCCGGGCATCAGGATCCGGCGTTGCCGTTTCCAGGTCTCCCCTTCCGTTGTCAAAACATTGTCGCCATACACCTGTGAAAAGACTTCGATTGCCCGCTCGTGGCGGATGAAGTCATCCGCACGCTCCACCAGCAGTTCCCGAATCAGTTCAGGCGCAAAAAAATAGTAATAAGACTGGTTGGCCATCCGGAAATGCAGGGCATCGCCATACTGTTCCTGCAGCTTTCGCGCTGTGCCCAATGCGTCCTTTTGCATTTCGCGCAGAATCGACAAACCAAACCACGACGTTTTTGGACCAGGAGGAACTTTTTTGAAGTTAATTGGTGTATTCATGTTCTCGCAAGCCAGGTCGACATCGAACCTCCCCTTTTGTATTATTTACGGGTAGTTGTTTTTTCGGAAAGTTTATCAGTTCCTGGTGAAAATCTTCCTTAATCGTCGTTTATCTTCCACATTGATGGTTAAATGTCGGGCCAGTCAGGCGGAGACGGCAGCGAGAAAAGGCGATCGCCAGACCAACAGACTGTACTTGCGTCTCGCTTGCCCAAAGACGGATGAAAGATGAAATTCAGAATTAAGAATATTTAACAAATATCGGCATGAAAGGCATTTAGTTTCTATCCGGAATTATTTATCATGGAATAGCAACGTGAAAGTTGGGCCTGCGTCACCCAGGTATATGTAAAAGTTTTTTATTCCGTGCAAGCTGCGCTACAGTTTTATTTCTCCCAGCCAACAAAACCTTTATTTTATGGAAACTCATTTAGAATGAAAGGTTATTGTTTGCCGCTCAAATGTGCGCGCCGGCCCGCCCGGCGCGATCCGGCGATGTAAGTCACCGGCACATCGAACGCGTCAATGGCCAAGACACCGAGCATGGAAAACCTTTTAAAACATCTGGTGGAAATCACGGGACACCGTGACCATAACCTGCTGGATATCTCCATTATTTCAGCGCTCAGCGATCTGGTGGGCGCAAGGCAGGCGCGCGTGCTCGAAATCTTCCGCGTGCGTGAGGAAACCTTCGTGCGTCCGCGCGTGTGGCTCAAGGATGGCCAAGCGGTTTCGATGGAAGAACATGCCGAGGGCGACCAGAGCGGCGAGCCGATCAGTGATTTTCCGGCACTCGTGACGTGCATGGAACAGCACAGTGTAAGCATCGAGGAAACCACTGCCGAAAACGAACATGTGCTGTGGATACCGGTCTGGCTGAACGAAAAAGTCAGCACTTGCCTGCACATCGTCAATGCGACGCCGTATACGCCAGCGATGAAGGATGTCATGAACGGCATCCTGAATGTGTATCGCAATTTCCAGAATCTGCTCGATTACAGCGAACGCGATTCACTGACCGGCCTCCTGAACCGCAAGACTTTCGACGAGAAATTCTCGAAGATGACTGCCTATATCGCGCCGCCCGACAGCACCGGGCAGGAGGGCGACGAGCGGCGCAGCAGCGACGAAGTGCGCGAGCACTGGATGGCGATGGTCGATATCGACCATTTCAAGCGCATCAACGATACCTTCGGCCACCTGTATGGCGATGAAGTGCTGATCCTGGTAGCCAATCTGCTGCGCGCCTCGTTCCGCGCGCAAGACCGCATCTTCCGCTTCGGCGGCGAGGAATTCATGATCCTGCTGCGCTCGACCACGCTGGAGGATGCCCGCAGGATATTCGAACGCTTCCGCGCCAGCGTCGAGCAATACAGCTTTCCGCAAGTCGGCCAGGTCACGGTCAGCCTGGGCTTCGTGAAGATTTCCGCGCAAACGCCGGTGGTGCTGGTCGGCCACGCCGACCAGGCGCTGTATTATGCCAAGACGCACGGTCGCAACCAGGTCTGCCACTACGAAGAATTGATTGCCGCGGGCCTGCTGTATTCCGGCGTCTCCAACGATAGCGTCGAGTTCTTCTGAGATTTCGTTCACTTCCTGTCGGCCTAATTGTGCTAATGTCATCAGTGCGGCACGGCTCGCGCCACGGAATATCTAATCGTTTGTGAAACCTTTGTCAATTCGTACAAAACGCAATAGTCACTCCACAATCGCACGCGATAAAATATTGGCTTCCACCAGGAAATCCAATCCATTCGACGATTACAAAAACGCAAACGATGTCAGTGCATTAGCATCAAAACAGTTGTTTCTGCTCCCCCATCCTCTGTAGTTGCGGCGTACCACGCTGCGCTGTTTTCGCCGTCCCTATTTATCCATTGGGAGTCAGCATGAGCGGCACACCTTTTTATCGCACCCTCTATTTCCAGGTCATTACCGCCATTGTCATTGGCGTTTTGCTTGGCCATTTTTATCCTGAAACCGGCGCAGCCATGAAGCCGCTGGGCGACGGTTTCATCAAACTGATCAAGATGATCATTGCGCCGATCATCTTTTGTACCGTGGTGATCGGCATCGCCGGCATGGAAGACATGAAAAAGGTCGGCAAGACTGGTGGTCTGGCCTTGCTGTATTTCGAGGTAGTGAGCTCACTGGCCCTGGTCATCGGCCTGATCATTGTCAACTTGGCAAAACCGGGCGTCGGCATGCATGTCGATGCAGCGTCGCTGGATACCAAGGACCTGGCGACCTACACGGAGCCGGGCCAGCTGGAAAGCACCACCGATTTTTTCCTGAACATCATTCCCTCCAGCGTGGTCGATGCCTTCGCCAAGGGCAATATACTGCAAGTACTGCTGTTTTCCATCCTGTTCGGCTTCGCCCTGCACCACTTCGGCGGCCGCAACAATACGGTGTTCCATTTCATCGAGAAAATGGGCGCAATCCTGTTCGGCATTGTCGGCATCATCATGAAACTGGCGCCAATCGGTGCGTTCGGCGCCATGGCTTTCACCATCGGCAAATATGGCGTCGGCTCCCTGGTTTCTCTGGGCATGCTGATGGCGACCTTTTACGCGACCTGCCTGCTGTTTATCTTCGTGGTGCTGGGGGGCATCGCGCGCTTCCACGGCTTCAGCGTCTGGAAACTCATCAAGTACATCAAGGAAGAATTGTTCATCGTGCTGGGCACATCCTCGTCGGAGTCGGTACTGCCACGCATCATGGCCAAGATGGAAAACCTCGGCGCGAAAAAATCCGTGGTCGGGCTGGTGGTGCCGACCGGGTATTCGTTCAACCTTGACGGCACCTCGATCTACCTGACCCTGGCGGCGGTGTTCGTGGCCCAGGCCACCGACACGCCCATGACACTGACCCAGCAACTGACCTTGCTGGCGGTCTTGCTGGTGACATCGAAGGGGGCGGCGGGCGTGACCGGCAGCGGCTTCATCGTGCTGGCGGCGACGCTGTCGGCGGTGGGTGGGGTTCCGGTGGCGGGATTGGCGCTGATCCTGGGTATTGACCGCTTCATGTCGGAAGCGCGCGCACTGACCAACCTGATCGGCAACAGCGTGGCAACCCTGGTGGTGGCGAAATGGACCGGCGACCTCGATACCGCGCGCATGCGCTCCCACCTGGACCGGGAAAGCGATATGGAGGCGAACGACCCCGAGGAAATCGTCGCCGATGAACTGGACAAGAACGGCACGGTCTGACGGCAACATCACTGATCGCCCGCACGCCGCACGGCGTGCGCGGCAGGCCGGCTGCCTGCTCTGCCAAACAGCGATATCAGATGCCATTGCATGATGCGATAATTGCATTCCGCATTCTCTGCAACCCCTGCTTTTCTTTTCCTCCTCCTCATTAATGAATTCCGGTCTCCTTTACGCCGCCGTGGCCTATGCCGTGTGGGGCTTGTTCCCCCTGTATTTCAAGGCGGTGCAGGACGTCCCGCCCCTGCAGATGCTGATGCACCGGGCGGTCTGGTCAATGCTGTTCCTGGTCATCGTGCTGATGACGCGCCGCCAATGGGCATGGCTCGGCCGCGCCGTGCGCGACCGCAAAGTGCTGGGCTGTTTCGTCGCCAGCGCCTTGCTGCTGTCGCTGAACTGGTTTGTTTATATCTGGGCGGTCAACCACGGACGGGTGGTCGATGCCAGCCTGGGCTATTTCATCACGCCCTTGCTCAATGTTCTGCTCGGCCTGCTCGTGCTGGGCGAGCGCTTGCGGTCGCTGCAATGGGGCGCGGTCGGCCTGGCGGCGGCCGGGGTGGCCTGGCTGACCTGGCACAGCGGCGGCCTGCCGTGGATCGGCCTGTTGCTGGCAGCGACCTTCGGCATCTATGGCTTGCTGCGCAAGACCGCACCGCTGGGCGCGCTGGAAGGACTGACGCTGGAAACCCTGCTGATGTTTCCGGCCGCCGCGCTTTATCTTGGCTGGCAAAGTGCCGCCGGCGCCAATGCATTCAGTGGCGCGCCGCTGTCGACCCAGTTGCTGCTGGCTGCGGCCGGCCCGATCACCGCGATCCCCCTCTTGATGTTCGCCACCGGCGCGCGCCGCATTCCGATGTCACTGTTAGGCTTGCTGCAATACATCTCCCCGACATTGCAACTGCTGCTCGGCGTGGCGCTCTATGACGAGCCGCTCGGCGGCGCGCGCCTGCTCGGCTTTATCCTGATCTGGGGCGGCCTGGCCATCTATTCACTGGAAGGCTTGTGGCGCAGCCGCGCCGGCAAAACGCTCGGAGCATGAAGCATCGGCAAGCGCGTTAGCGTCCCGATGCTTGGAAATGTCGGATTTTCCCTGCGTGCCCATGTTCGCTGGCAACCCTTCGGCTCCCCGATGCGGTATCCTTGCACTCTTCATTTTTTTGGATTCAACTCCGGTATTTACCATGGCCAATTACGTCTACACCATGAACCGCGTGGGCAAGATCGTCCCGCCCAAGCGCCATATCCTGAAGGATATTTCCCTGTCGTTTTTCCCCGGCGCCAAGATCGGCGTGCTCGGCCTGAACGGCTCGGGAAAATCGACCCTGCTGAAAATCATGGCCGGCATCGACAAGGATATCGAAGGCGAAGCCGTGCCAATGCCGGGATTGAACATCGGTTACCTGCCGCAGGAGCCGCAACTCGACCCCGAACAGACCGTGCGCCAGGCGGTGGAATCCGCCCTGGGCGAAGTGTTCGAAGCACAAGCCAAGCTCGATGCGGTGTATGCCGCCTATGCCGAGGAAGATGCCGACTTTGACGCACTGGCAGCAGAACAGGGGCGCCTGGAAGCGATCATTGCCGCCTCCGACGGCAACAGCCTGAACCAGCAACTGGAAATGGCCGCCGACGCCCTGCGCCTGCCGCCGTGGGAAGCCAAGATCGGCGTCTTGTCCGGCGGTGAAAAGCGCCGCGTCGCCCTGTGCCGCCTGCTGCTGTCGAAACCCGACATGCTGCTGCTGGACGAGCCGACCAACCATCTGGATGCGGAATCGGTCGATTGGCTCGAGCAATTCCTGCAGCGCTTCCCCGGCACCGTGGTCGGCATCACCCATGACCGTTATTTCCTGGATAACGCCGCCGAATGGATTCTCGAACTCGACCGCGGCCACGGCATTCCCTGGAAAGGCAATTACAGCTCCTGGCTGGAACAAAAGGGCGCCCGCCTCAAGCAGGAAGAATCCAGCGAGTCGGCACGGCAAAAGACCATTGCCAAGGAACTGGAGTGGGTACGGCAGAATCCGAAAGGCCGTCAGGCCAAGAGCAAGGCCCGTCTGGCACGCTTCAATGAATTGTCCGAACACGAATACCAGAAGCGCAACGAGACCCAGGAAATCTTCATCCCGGTGGCTGAGCGCCTGGGCAATGAAGTCATCGAATTCAAGAATGTGTCAAAGGCATTCGGCGACCGTCTGCTGATCGACGACCTGAACTTCAAGATCCCGGCTGGCGCCATCGTCGGCATCATCGGCCCCAACGGCGCCGGCAAATCGACGCTGTTCAAGATGATTGCGGGGCTCGAGCAACCGGACAGCGGTGAAGTGGTGAAGGGCGCGACCGTGCAGATTTCCCTGGTGGACCAGTCGCGCGAGCAACTGGAAAACAAGAAAACGGTGTTTGACGACGTTGCCAACGGCGCCGATCTTCTGACCGTCGGCCGCTTCGAGATGCCGGCGCGCGCCTATCTCGGACGCTTCAACTTCAAGGGCGGCGACCAGCAAAAGATCGTCGGCAACCTCTCCGGCGGCGAGCGCGGCCGCCTGCATCTGGCCAAGACCTTACTCATGGGCGGCAACGTCTTGCTGCTGGATGAACCATCCAACGATCTGGATGTGGAAACCCTGCGCGCGCTGGAAGACGCCTTGCTGGAATTCGCCGGCAGCGTGCTGGTGATCTCGCATGACCGCTGGTTCCTTGACCGCATCGCCACCCATATCCTGGCGTTCGAGGGCAATTCGCAAGTGACTTTCTTTGACGGCAATTACCAGGAATATGAAGCCGACAAGGTCAAGCGCCTGGGCGAAGAAGGCGCCAAGCCGAAGCGGGTGCGCTACAAGCCGGTCACCCGGTAAGCTGCCAAGCCGATCCGGCGGCAAGTGCAACGGGGTGAGCCATGCTCGCCCCGTTTTGCTTTCAATCGACCGCGCCCTGTTCGCGCAGCCATTGCACCAGCTTTTGCAAGCCAGCCTGGTTGATGGTGATCGAACTGGAGACCACGTCCTGGCCGCCGGCATCTTCGCGGATCTGGATATCGACCGAGGAATCGTTTTCCGGATGCAGGGTCACCACCAGTTTTTCCGTGCCGATCGCGGTGGCGTTCTGGATCACCGCCTGGCCGGAGTCCGATGCCTGGAATGTCGAATGCATGCCACCTCCCTATTCATCCATGCCGTTCAGGGTTTCGATATCGCCGATGGCCAGCTTCAGCATCAATTCGGGCGTGGCTTCTTTCGCCGATATGCCGGTCACTATGGCATCCGGGAAAGATTTTTTCATGATGCCATTTCGATGGATGAAGTATTCGCCTTGATCATACTCAATGACATAAGTTAGCCGCTTGCCGCCGCGGCGCGTATATTCTTCAACTGGCATGGCGGTTCTCCATGTGCGGTGGTGAAGCATCGATAACGTTCACGCTAGCATGGTATATCAACTGTCGATGCGCGTTTGATCAAAAAGTGATTTTAGACAGCGGGGTTGACGATGCCGTCACAGCTGATCGATGAATTCGAGATCGAGTATGAGGGAGTCCACTTGCCGGACAAGCAAGGCTGGGGGGCGTATGTGGCAGTGTATGGTCCCTCGCACAATCCTATGCATATGAACAATCTTTTTCCGAAGCAGCATGTGACTATCGAGGTGGTTTTCCCCACGGAACAATTGGCCGAAGCGGAAGCGCACCGGGTGGCACTGGAACTGCTGCAAGGCCATCGGCCGCACCAATAAGCGTTCAAGCCCTTAGCCTCCAAATCCCGCAGATACGCCGGCACGCCGGCACGCCGATCGTGACTGTGCCGGCGCCAAGGAACAATGGCCAGGATTTCATGCCTAATTACTTTAGTAATGATAAATATGCGCATCAGCGCAGGCATGGAGACTGACATGAGCATTGCAAAACTGCAAAAGGAAGCTTGGCGTCCCTACTTTGACGCCATGTCCAAGGAATTGGCTGGGAAAACCGCCGAAATCGCTGTTGATTCCCTCAAACTCGGGCATCAGATCGAGGCGGAATGGCTACCGCTGTATGGTCTTGTCTATGATCCGAAAAGCGATATCTTCGAAGTGGTGATGGAAGGTCTGGACCATATGATCGCGCATCCGCAGGAAGTGTATGTCGATGTTGACGCCAGCGGCTTGAATAGCGTGGAAGTGATCGATGAAGACGATGTGCGCCAGATCATCAGCCTGCGTTCTCCCTTGCTGCTGCCGCAGTCGCTGCATTAAAAATCCAGGCCAACAAGGATAAACTTCAGGGCACAATTGACAACGTGGCGGCTTGTCTTCTGGCCGCTACCGTTGCCGCAGGAGTTGTGGTATAAATGAAAACAAAAAGCCCCAACACACGTTCTGGCAATCGGGCTTCTTGTGCATGTTTTTCGGCTTGCCGTTGTTCAAGGCTTGAACGCTCGTAGAATGATTGCATTGCACTTGGCCGTCCCTTGCGCACCATGCGGTGAGGAGTGGCCGTGCTTGCCTCTTTTGCAATAGGCGAACGACAAGCACGGCGAGCGCTGGTACGGCACAACGGATTTTCCAGCATGGAACGCATTATTCATTTTGGTTTCCTGACCACTGTCTCGATCATCATCGGGATGAGCCTGTTGCTGTACGGCGCATTGTCGCGCTCGCATGAAGCTTCCCAGCAACTGTATCAAATCAATGCAATCCTCAATGGCCTGCAGCAGGTGCGGGACGACTACCTCCGAGCCGAACTGGCGGTGCGCAAATATACCGCCGCCGGCAATCCCGCCGATTTGGCCGAAAACGCGTTCTTCCTGAAGCGGATCGGTGCCGACATCGCCGCGCTGAAACCGCTGTTGGCAGACGATGCCGGCCAGCAACGCCGGCTGCAACAACTGGCGTCCGCATTCGCCAAGCCCAACCCGGCACTGGATGCATCCCTGCCGAACCGGCCCGCCGACAACATTGGCGCCCCACTGATGCAGGTACGCCAGGATTTTTTCGATGTGGCCAGCGACATTGGTAGCGAAACCCTGCGCGACTTCACGGCGCATGGTGAAGCAGCGCAGCGCCGTTTCCACACCACGCTGGTGACACTGGCCAGCATGGTCGCCATCGGCTTGATGATGCTGCTTGCAGTGTACCTGAACGTGATCATGCAAATCCGCGCGCGCAAGCTTGCCGAAATGCAGCAAAAAGAAAGCAGCGAGATATTGCGCCTGACGGTCGATTCGGTGGATGGCATGATCATCTATGTCGATCGCGACCAGCGCTTCAAATTCCACAACAAGGCTTACGCGCAGTTATTCAAAGACGGTAGCGAATCCATCGTCGGCGCCACGGTGGAACAAGCGCTGGGCCAAGACTTGTACGGCAAGATCAAGCACTGGATCGACCAAGTCCTGGCAGGACAGACGGTGCAAGGCGAATACCAGCGCATACTCCCCGACGGCAGCCGCATGGATGTCCGGACCAGCCTGGTGCCCCACCGCGACGAGACCGGAGAGGTACAGGGCTTCTTCGGCCAGCTGACTGACATCACCGAATACAAGCGCAAGGAAGCCTTGCTGCTGGCGACGACCACTTTCCAGAAAGCGATTCTCGACAGTGCACGCATTTCCATCATCACGGTCGACCGCGAAGGTAACATCCAGTCCTTCAACGTCGGCGCCGAACGCATGCTGGGCTACCGCGCCGAGGAAGTCATTGGCAAGATCAACCCCCTATGCTTTCACGACGAGCGGGAAATCCGTGAACGCGCACCGGCCTTGAGCCTGGAACTGGGCGAAACGGTCGAGCCCGGGCTCGACGTTTTCATCGCCAAGGGAAAACGCAGCCAGGTCTACGAAGATGAATGGACGTATGTGCGCAAGGATGGCTCGCGCCTGCCGGTATTTCTGTCGATCACCGCGCTGCGCACTAACGCGGATGACATCATCGGCTACCTGGGAATCGCCTTCGACATCACCCAGCAGAAAGAAACCGAGGCGCAGCTCCAGCAGGCACGGGCCGACGCGGAAGAGGCCTCGCGCGCCAAAAGCGCCTTCCTTGCCACCATGAGCCATGAAATCCGCACGCCCATGAATGGCGTGCTCGGCATGGCCGAGGTACTGGCGCGCAGCAAATTGACCCGACACCAGAGCGAAATGGTGCAAACCATCCGCGACTCGGCGGGCGTGCTGCTGAACCTGATCGACGCTATCCTCGATTTTTCCAAGATCGAGGCTGGCCGCCTGGAACTGGAACGGGCACCGCTTTCCATCCGCGACCTGGCCGAAGGGATTTGTACCTCGCTGCTGCCGGTGGCGGCGGGCAAGGGCGTCGACCTGAACCTGTTCGTTTCGCCCGCCATTCCGGAACGCGTCATGGCGGACGATGTGCGGCTGCGCCAGATGCTGTACAACCTGCTGGGCAACGCCATCAAGTTTTCCGGCGACCGCCCCGGACAACGCGGCCGCGTCTGGCTACGGGCGGAAGTGTTGCAGGCGGCACCGCTGAAAATCGCCTTCCGCATCAGCGACAACGGCATCGGCATGGCGCCGGAAGCGGTGGACAAGCTGTTCAGTCCCTTCACTCAGGCCGAAGCGTCGACCACGCGCCGCTTCGGCGGCAGCGGTCTCGGACTGGCAATCTGCAAACGCCTGGTCGAGCTGACGCAAGGCGAAATCAGGGTTGACAGCACCTTGGGAAGCGGTTCAAGCTTTACAATCATATTACCCTTCACGCTTGCCGAGGAACAAACAGCGCAGGCATTGCCGGATCTGAATGGGATCAGCTGTATCGTGATCGAAAATCCGCAGATTGCCGCTGCCGACCTGTGTGCCTACCTGGCCCCGCAGGGCGCACAGGTGCATATCGCCGCCAGTCTTGAAACCGCGGCGGCGATGGCGGCTGGCGCTGCGCCACCCGTGGTGGTCGTGCATGATGCCAGCAGCGACCAGCAGGCGGCACGGCAGGCAGTGCATGCTGCCTTTGCAGCCACCCAGGATGTGCGCCACCTGCTGCTGACGCGCGGCAGCCGGCGGCAGGGGCGCGCTGAGGCGCCCGGCATCGTCAGCCTGGATGCCGATGCCTTGCCGCGAGGCAGTTTTCTGCATGCTGTTGCGGTGGCTGCCGGCCGCTTAGCACTGGAAATGTTGCACTATTCAGCCGGCGACCAGCCGGCAACCGAGGTAGCACCACCCGGCGTCACCGAGGCCCGGGCGCAGGGTCGCCTGATCCTGGTCGCCGAAGACGACGCCATCAACCAGAAAGTCATCCTGCGCCAGCTGGCCGTGCTGGGCTATGCCGCCGAAGTCGCCGGCACCGGGGTCGAGGCCCTGCAGCTATGGCGCGCCGGCAGGTATGCCTTGCTGCTGACCGACCTGCACATGCCGGAGCTCGATGGCTACGAGCTGACGAAGGCAATCCGGGCGGAGGAATCTCCCGAGCAGCATATGCCGATCCTGGCGCTGACCGCGAATGCGCTGCGCGGCGAAACCGGCCTTGCCCGCGCGGCCGGCATGGACGACTACCTGACCAAGCCGGTGCAACTCAAGGTGCTGCAGCGCGTTCTTGAGAAATGGATGCCGGCTGCCGATATGGCTACCATTGGCGCAACGGTAGCCGCCCCGGACAATGCCGCGCCCGAGGCGGCTGCGGTCGATGTGAATGTGTTGAAAGGCCTGGTCGGCGCGGACGACGATGCCGTGCGCGAATTGCTGGCCGATTACCGGGCAATTGCGCGCCAGCAGGCAGTGGAGTTGCGTCATGAGCTCGACGCCGGCAATATCGGGCTGGTCGGCGCCATTGCCCACAAACTCAAGTCGTCGTCGCAATCGGTGGGAGCGCTGGCGCTGGCGGCGGTGTGCGCCGAACTGGAACGTGCCGGCAAAGCGGCGGACAAGGATGCCGTCCTGCGCAATATGCCGAAATTCGACGTGGCACTGGGCGCCGCCGACAGCGCACTTGCCGGCTTGCTGGCTGAAGAACCAGGCACGGCAAGCAGGAGCAAGCCATGAAAATTCTTTTGGTTGACGACGACGCCTTCGCGCTCCAGCTCCTCAGCCGTCAGTTGGCCAACCTCGGCTTTGTCAATATCGTTCCTTGCCTGCGGGCCCAGGAAGCCTTGGTCTGGCTGGAAAGCAATAGCGCACACTTCGGCCTGATATTCTGCGACCTGCAAATGCCGGAAATGGATGGCGTCGAATTCGTCCGCCAGCTGGTGCACATCGGCTATCGCGGCGGACTGGCACTGGTCAGCGGCGAGGATGAGCGGGTTTTGCAAACCGCCGAGAGGCTGGCCAGGGCGCACCGGCTCGATGTGCTGGGGGCGCTGCACAAACCGGTTGCGCCCCAGGCGCTGCAAGAGATGCTGGCCCGTCATGCCCGGCGCGTTGCCGGCAAGCCCGACGCCACCCCCAGGACGTATACGCCGCAACAGCTGCGACAGGCGATCGACGATGGGCAGTTGATCAACCATTACCAGCCCAAAGTGGCTTTCGCCAGCGGCGAGCTGATCGGCGTCGAAACGCTGGTACGCTGGCAGCATCCGGACGACGGCCTGGTCGAGCCGGATCAGTTCATCGGCATCGCCGAGGACCATGGCATGATCGATGACCTGACGCGCATGGTGCTGGGCGCCGCCTTGCGGCAGGGTGGCGCCTGGCATGCGGGAGGCCTGCCGCTGCAGGTGGCCGTCAACATCTCGATGGACAACCTCGGCGCGCTCGACTTTCCCGATGTGGTCGAACGCGCGGCGGCGGCGGCCGGCATGCCGCTCACGCACCTGGTGCTGGAAGTGACCGAAAGCTGCCTGATGAAGGATCCGCTGTCGCCGCTGGATATCCTGACGCGCCTGCGCCTGAAACGCATCGGCCTGTCGATCGACGATTTCGGCACCGGCCATTCGTCGCTGGCGCAGCTGCGCGACATCCCCTTTACCGAACTCAAGATCGACCGCAGCTTCGTCCATGGCGCCAGCCGCAACGCCTACCTGCAGGTGATTCTCGAAGCCAGCCTCGGCATGGCGCGCCAGCTTGGCATGAAAACGGTGGCCGAGGGCGTGGAAGAGTCGGAGGACTGGCATCTGTTGCGCGCCTGCGGCTGCGATGTGGCGCAAGGTTTCCTGGTCGCCAGGCCGATGGCGGCGGCGGAATTGCCCGGCTGGCTGCGGGAGTGGGAAACTCGCCGGGGCGAGCTGACTGCGGATGCGGCATGACGCCGGCCATCGACACCCTGCCATCGAAAATCCGCAGTCTTATGCTTGCAGCACCACCTTGATGCACTGCCAGCATTTACACTGTCGCCTACCCCGATGCTTGCGATGAATGCCGCCGATGAAATCCGCCAATCTGCTCCAGAACATTCCACAACAATTGCCAGAGGAATTCGCCGAGATCCTGGCCGCCTCGGACAGCGTGCGCATCGAGCGCATCGTCTCGCGCGGGCATTGCTCCCCACCCGGCTTCTGGTATGACCAGGAGCAGCACGAATGGGTGCTGTTGCTGCAGGGCGGCACCAGCCTGCGCTTCGCCGATCAGGATGAACCGGTGCGCCTGGCGCCGGGCGATTACGTGAATATTCCAGCCCATGCGCGGCACCGCGTCGAATCGACCGATGCGGACACGGATACGGTGTGGCTGGCGGTGTTTTACTAGACCCACTTCGGCAAACCCGCTTCCGGCCAAAACTTCCCAAACCGGATAAGCGCATGCGACAATCGCAGCCATTGTTTTAGCCACGCAACTTCCCATGCAACGCGATACCCTGATTTATTGCAAGCCCGACGACTTGCCCTGGGTGCCCTGGGCCTTGCCCGGCGCCGACTTCAAGCTGCTGCACGCCGACCCCGACAGCGGCCGCTTTTCCCTCATGATCCGACTGGCCGGCGGCGTCGATGCGCCCATGCACAGGCATATCGGCGCAGTCGAAGGCTGCGTGCTGGCCGGCGGCTTTTATTATGACGATCAGCCGGACGTCTGGTTCGGCCCGGGGTGCTATCTGCTGGAACGCGATGGCGCGGTGCACCGTCCAGTCTGCCCGCACGGCGCGGAAATGTTCGCGGTGTACTACGGCGCGGTGGAGGGACTGGATGCGGCGGGCAACGTCACCGGCCGCATCGACTGGCGCTGGCATGTGAAAGCCTGGCGGCTACGCACGGCAAGCGCCCGCAGGGCGCGCAGCCCCGGGCAGGCGCCGGCATGAGGCGCGCCAGGAATATCTCTGCATGAGCGACGCCGTCGGTACCGGCGGTACTGGCAGCGCACGTGGCGGCCGGCGCGCGCGCTATGCCGGCATCGCCCTGGTCTTGCTGCTGGCACTGGCGGCGGCCGGCTTTTTCGGGCTGCGCTACGCCACTGCCCTGCTGAAAACCCAGGTCGAGGCGGCGCTGGGCGAGACCAGCGAAATCGGCGCCATCGACGTCGGCTGGTCGGCCATCGAAGTGCGGGACTTGCGCATCCGCGCGCCGCGCGACTGGCCGGCGCAAGATACCCTGCAAGCGGCCAGGATCATCATCGTGCCCGACCTGCGCGGTCTCTTGTCGGACCGCTCGCGCGTCCACATCCACAGCATCACGATCGACGACGCCTACCTGTCGGTGCTGCGCACCCGCAGCGGCCGCCTGCGCCTGTTGCCCAGCCTGCTGGAAACGAAAAAAGACCAGGGCGACGGCGCCGTCCCCAGCAACGGCGCCATCGAGGTCGCCATCGGCAAGGTCGAATTGCGCGGCGGCCGGGTGGAATTCTTCGATGCCAGCGTCAAGCAACCGGCGCACCGCATGCGGCTGGAACAGTTGCATGCCAGCGTGGAACAACTGCAAGTGCCCAGCCTGGCCGGGCGTACCGGCGTCACGGTCGATGGCGTGATCAAGGGCGTGCGGCGCGACGGCAGACTGGCGGTGTCCGGCTGGCTGGAACTGGCCGCTAAAAATTCCCAGTTGAACAGCCGCCTGGTCGGGGTCGATCTGGTCGCCCTGCAGCCTTACCTGATCAAGGCCGCCGAAACCGGCGTCAAGCGCGGTACGCTCGAGATGCAGCTGCAATCGACGGTGAAAGCCAACCGCCTGCATGCACCGGGCAAGCTCACCCTGACCGACCTGGAATTACGTGAAAAAAGCGGCGCCGTCGGCACCTTCATGGGCTTGCCGCGGCAAGCGGTGGTGGCGGGCCTGAAAGACCGCAACAACCGCATCACGATCCAGTTCACCCTGGAAGGCAAGCTCGACGATCCGCGCTTTTCCCTCAATGAGAATTTTGCCAAGAGCATCGGTGCAGCCACCGCCGGCTTGCTTGGCATCAGCATCGAAGGCCTGGCAAAACACCTGGGCAATGCCCCGCAAGCCATCGGCTCGGCCATCAAAAACCTGTTCGGGCAATAGCGCCGGAGCCACGCACACCGAACTTCCGGGGCGCGCACGACTCCATTGATTTTGACCCGCAAGGAGACGACATCATGGAAAACACGCAAGGACTGGAAGGCTTGCGCGTGGCGATTCTGGTTACCGATGGCTTTGAGCAATCCGAATTCACTGGCCCACGCGATGCGCTGCAACAAGCCGGCGCCAGCGTTACGGTCGTGTCCACCCACCTGGGCACGGTGCAGGGGGTCAAGCATGTCGACAAGGCCGATACCTTCGACGTCGATTTGAGCTTCGACGACGCCGATCCGGAGGATTTCGATGCGGTTGTCTTGCCGGGCGGCGTGGTCAATGCCGACCAGATCCGCATCGCGCCGCAGGCGCAGCAATTCGTGCGCAGCATGCAGGATGCCGGCAAGACCATCGCGGTGATCTGCCACGGCGCCTGGCTGCTGGTATCGGCCGGACTGGTGCAGGGACGCACCCTGACCAGTTGGCCGACCCTGCAGGATGACATCCGCAATGCCGGCGGCCACTGGGTCAACCAGCAGGTGGCAGTCGATGGCAACTGGATCAGCAGCCGCCGCCCGGGGGACATTCCGGCTTTCAATGAAAAGCTGATCGAGAAGCTGGGCGAACGTGTCAGCGTGAGCGTGCGCGGCACTGCCGATGAACAGCGGCCGGGGCTGAGCAGTTAAGCAGTAGCGTTTGAGTGCGCCGGCTGGCGCTGGCGCACTCAGTTTGTTCGCGGGAATTGCGGCAGTTCGCTGGCCGGCACCGGCTGGGTGCAATAATTTCCCTGGAATTCGTCACAACCCTGCGAACGCAGGAACTCCAGCTGATCGTTGGTTTCGACGCCTTCGGCGATCACTTTCAGCTTCAGGCTCTTGGCCATGATCAGGATGGCGCGGATGATCGCGGCATCATTGGCATCGCCGCTCAGGTGGCGCACGAAGGATTGGTCGATCTTGAGTTTATCGACAGGGCAATGCTTCAGAAAATTCAGGCTGGAATAACCGGTGCCGAAATCATCGACTGCCAGTACCACGCCCATTGCACGCAACGCATGCATGGTTTCCAGCGCGGCGCCGGCGCTATCGACCAGGACGCTTTCGGTGATTTCCAGTTCGAGGTATTGCGGCGCGAGGCCGGTCTGCCGCAGCACCTCCCGGATCTTTTGCAATAAATCCTTTTGCCGGAACTGGATGGCCGACAAGTTGACGCCGACCATCATCGGCGTGCCCTGGTCATGCCAGCTTCTGGCCTGGCGGCAGGCGGTTTGCAATACCCAGTCGCCGATCGGCAGGATCAGTCCGCATGCCTCGGCTGCCTCAAGGAAATGTCCGGGGGTGAGCATGCCGGCGTCCGGATGCTGCCAGCGCAGCAATGCCTCCACGCCGATGATGCGGCCGCTGGCGATGTCGATTTCCGGCTGATATGCCAGGAAAAACTGCTCCTGTTCGAGCGCCGTCTTGAGCTGGCGTTCCAGCGTCAGTCGCGCGACCATGCGCACATTCATGTCCGGGTTGAAGAACTGATAGCTGTTGCGCCCGCTTTCCTTGGCATGGTACATCGCGGTGTCGGCATTCCTGAGCAAGGCATCCATATCCTGACCATCGTCCGGATACATGCTGATGCCGATGCTGGTCGTGATCGTCAAGGCATGGCCCTCGATCTGGTAGGCCATGCTGGCCGAATGCAGGATGTTGGCGGCGATATGCGCCACCTGTTCGACGCCGCCGATCTCGGTCAGCATCACGACGAACTCGTCGCCGCCCTGGCGGCTGACGGTGTCGTTGCCGCGCACGCACTTCTTCAGGCGCTCGGCGACGGTTTGCAGCAGCTTGTCGCCGATGTGATGGCCAAGCGAATCGTTGACATTCTTGAAGCGGTCGAGGTCGAGGAACAGCACCGCCAGCTTGCCGCGGTTGCGCCGCGCTGCGGCGATTGCCTGCTGCAGGCGGTCGCGCAGCAATATCCGGTTCGGCAACCCGGTCAGGATGTCATGCTCGCTCAAGTGGCGAACGCGCTCTTCGGCCGCCTTGCGATCGGAAATGTCGCAAAAGATGACGATGAAATTGACAATGTCGCGCACGCCGCCGGGTACGGCGGAGATGGAAGCCCAGGCTGGAAACGCTTCGCCATTGCTGCGCCGCCCCCAGAGTTCGCCTTGCCAATGACCGTTGCGGCTGACTTCATCATGGATGGCGTCATAAAATGCCGCATCATGCTCTTCCGAGCGCAGCAACGACTCCTTCGCGCCGGTGAGTTGTTGCTCGCTAAAGCCCGTCATGGCCGTGAACGCGGCATTGACGCTGACAATGCGCCATTGCGCATCCAGGATAATGATGCCTTCATGACTGTTCTCGAATACCTGGGCCGACAGGCGCAGCGCCTGCTCTGCCTGTTTGCGGTCGGTGATGTCGATATCCATGCAAAAGACTTGCCGGGTCTGGCCATGTTCAAGTACGGGGAACATGGTCGAATACACCCAGAGCAGCTTGCCGGACACCGTGCTGACTTGCCAGTCACATGGCAGTGCGGGCTGTCCGCTCTCCCACATGGTCGTCAGAACGGCGTCAAATGCAGCGGTAGTGCCGCGGAAAGTCAGCAAATCGCAGAAGTGCCGTCCGATCGCGTCAGCGCGCGCAATGCCATACAGCTTTGCACTGGCGTCATTCCAGGTACAAATGATGCCGTCACGATCAACGCCCTGCAACGCGACCATCGACGTTTGTTCGATCGCTTCGGCAAATGGGCCCCGCACATCAATGGCCATCCCGCCACTGTCACCAGCAGGCATTTCCCTATCCAGCGGCGCGATGCTGCGCAGGCCGTCCGCTGCCGGCGCTGCCTTCCTTCCAAAAAATTTGTCGCGCATAAGGCTTTCCATGCTTATCAAAAAACAAGAAAACACCTGACGCAGTAGTTTGCTGGCAGGGCGGCAGAAGGAGACTAAGTGCTTACGAATAGAATTGAAATGCACAATAACCAAAAATCCGTGCGGTTTTTTGATTAGTTGTTGCCAATTTGAGGCGGATTAACATTGTTCCCTGATTACAAGGAGGCGATGTTTGCTTTGTGTTTTAAAAACATCGCAAAATGCACGCAAAACGCTTTTTTCCATTTTCCATCAGGAAGTTTTTTTAATGCCGGTGCCGCGTGCGCGTCTTTGTGCAGAGGCGAGCGTACCGGGCGACGGGAAAACCTCCATCACGCATTTTTTATCAGTAAGTATGACAAAGGACGTAAAGCGTACTGACAGCATCGCGCATCGGCAACACCTTTGGCAACTACAAGGCGAGACGTTTTTTCGCTTCCCTGTATTCGTATTCCAAGCGTTCGACCACCTCGGTGACGGCCGGCGCGTCATCGATCAGGCCGACGCCCTGCCCGGCACCCCAGATATCGCGCCAGGCTTTGGCAGCGCTATTGCCGCCGGAGGCGAAACTCATCGCGGATTTATCGGACTGCGGCAGATTGTCCGGGTCCAGCCCGGCCTGGACGATCGATTTTTTCAGGTAATTGCCATGCACGCCGGTAAACAGGTTGGTGTACACGATATCGGCGGCGCTGGACTCAAGGAGTGCCTGACGGTAGGCATCGCTGACATTCGCCTCCCGGGTCGCCAGCCAGCGCGAACCGATATAGGCCAGATCCGCCCCCATCGCCTGCGCCGCCAGGATCGCGTCGCCGCTGGCGATCGCGCCCGACAAGGCCAGCGGCCCCTGGAAAAACCGCCGCACCTCGCCCACCAGCGCGAACGGCGACAAGGCGCCGGCATGGCCGCCGGCGCCGGCGGCCACCAGGATCAGGCCATCGACGCCGGCTTCCAGCGCCTTGTGCGCATGGCGAATCGAAATCACGTCATGCAGGACGATGCCGCCATAGCCATGGATGGCCGCCAGCATCTCGGGGGGCGGCACACGCAAGCTGGAAATGATGATCGGCACCCGGTGCTGCACGCAGACCGCCACATCCTGCGCCAGGCGATCGTTGGACTGGTGCACGATCTGGTTGACCGCAATCGGGCCGACAATTGCTTGCGGGTGGGCAGCCTGGTAAGCGGCCAGTTCGGCCTGCATGTCGGTCAGCCAGGTATCGAGCATGGCCGCCGGGCGCGCATTCAGGGCGGGAAAGGCGCCGACCAGGCCAGCCTTGCATTGCGCCAGCACCAGTTGCGGGCCGCTGGCGATGAACATCGGCGAACAGATCACCGGCAAGCGCAAATGTTGCAATACGGCGGGCAGGGCCATGGCCTTTTCCTTTCAGAGTGCGGATGCGGATGATTATACGGAAAAAAGCACGGTCGTTCACCATTTGACCGAACTTCATATACTCCGTATGGTGCTGTTGTCAAAAAGAAATAGTTTGCTGAGATGAAAAAATTTCCGGTTTACGCCTATCAAATCCTCGGGCTGGCAATTGCCCTGTTTGGCGCGACGATCGCCCTGCGCTGGATCTTCCAGATTGAAGCGATTGCCCACCTGATTCCCGGTTCGGAGCAGATGGGTTTGAATACCCCGCTGATGTTCCTGGCCAGCGGCCTCGCCTGCGTATGCCTGCCGCAGCGCCAGCCGCCGCTGCAGGTGCTGCTCAGGCTGTGCATCCTGCTGCTGATGGTGCTGCCGGGATTGACCATGGTCCAGCACCTGTTTGGCGTCAATCTGGGGATCGATTTCGTGCGGGTGCCAAGCATGCCGAGCGCATCCATCCCGTATCCGGGGCGAATGGCGCCGAACACCACGCTTGGCTTCCTGTGCGCCGGAATGGCGTTGCTGCTGCTGTCCCGTCCGGGCCGCGAGCGCCGCCGCGATCGGCTGGGCATGGTGGCGATCGCCGCCACCATGCTGATCGGCCTGGCCGCGCTGGCCGGCTATTTCATGCGCCTGGATGCGCTTTACCACCTGGCCAGTTTCAACCAGATGCTGGTGCCCACGGCGGCCGTCATGAGCATGCTCGGCTGCTGCCTGTGGCTGCTGCGCCAGCATCGGTACAATCCGCGGCAGGGCGGCACCAGCGCCTATCAGCGCCGTATCACCTGGCGCGCCGGCGTGGTGCTGACGCTGGTGGCGCTGGCCGCCGGCGTGGCGGGTTTCGCGGTGGTGCGCAATGTGCTCGAAAAAGCATTGACGGACAACATGTTGTTCGCCACCACCACCAACGCCACTTCCATGGCCAACATATTGGACGACAGGCTGGCCTTCCATCGCACGATCGTCACCCGCCCCATCGTGCAGCGGCAGTTCGTCCGCCTCGCCGCCAATCCTCAAGACCGGGAAGCGCGCGATTTCCTGCAAACCGCCGCCAGCAATCTGCTCACCGCGGGCCCAAGCGGCGTGCGCATGCTGGATGCCGACGGCCGCCTGATTGCCGCCAGCGGGCAGGTGCTGCGCGAGCGCGCGCCGCTGGCGCAGCACCTGCAGCGTGCCGGCCAGAACGCCTACCTGGTGTGGCAGGACGATTACCTGCTGTATGCCGAAACCCCGGTCCTGGCGAACGGGCACCGGGTCGGCACGGTGGTTGTCGAACAACCCCTGCCGGCATTCGACAAGCTGCTGCACGTGATTCAGACCAGCGGCGACTCCACCGACGCCCTGTTGTGCAGCCGCCGGCAGGATGCGGCGCTGTGCGCGCCCAGCCGTTTCAACAGCGGCGTCACCAGCATCCCCGCGCACCTGGAAGGCAAAGCGCACGACCAGCCCATCCACCGCGCGCTGGCCGGGCAACGCGGCGTGATATCGATTCTTGACCTGCGCAAAGTACCGGTATTCTCCGCCTACACGCCGCTGCAGGACTTCGGCCTGGGGCTGGTGATCCAGAGCGATTCCGACAGCCTGTATGCGCCGTTGAAGGCACAGACGCAGTTGCTGACGGCGCTGCTGGTGGCCTTGGTGGCGCTCGGCACCACCACTATGGGCCTGGCAGTGCGGCCGCTGCTGGAGCGGATCGAGCGCGACATCACCGATCTGCGCCTGGCGGAAGAAAAACTGGCCGGCAGCGAGAAGCGTCTGCGCTCCATCACCGACAATCTGCCGGTGCTGATTTCCTACATCGACCGCGAGCAGAAATACGGCTTTTGCAACCGCACCTTCGAGACCTGGACCGGCGTGCCGCCGCAACAGGTGCTGCAGCACCATGTTGCGGAAGTGCTGGGCCAGGAGCGATACGTGGAGCGCCAGGCCAACATCGCGCTGGCGCTGAGCGGACAACGGGTCGAGTTCGACATTGCCACGCTTGGCGGCGACGGCACTCTGCGCCAGCTGCACACCACCTTTGTGCCGGACATTGCCGCCGACGGCACGGTGCTTGGCATCTACACGCTGAGCACCGACGTCAGCGCCCTGCATGCGGTGCAGCGACAGCTGCAGCAGATGGCGCGCTTCGATGCCCTGACCGGCTTGCCGAACCGCTACCAGATGAACGAGAAACTGGTCGAGGCGATCGCCCGCTGCCGCCGCGCAGGAACACCGATGGCGCTGATGTTCCTCGACATCGACCATTTCAAGGCGATCAACGACAGCCTCGGACACGCGGCCGGCGACGAGATGCTGAAGGAATTCGGCCGGCGCCTGAAGGCCAGCGTGCGCGAAACCGACGCGGTGTGCCGCCTGGCCGGCGATGAATTCCTGATCATCCTGGAACAGCTGGGCAGCACCGCAGAGACCGAAGGCATCGCCCGCAAGATCCTCGCCAACGCCGGCGCGCCCTGCAAGATCCAGGGCCAGCCGCTGCGCATCGGCACCAGCATCGGCATCGCCTACTGCCAGGAGCAGCCGCTGTTGCCCGATGCGCTGATCGACCATGCCGACCAGGCCCTGTACCAGGCCAAGCAGGCCGGGCGCGGCACTTTCCGCCTGATCCTCTGCTGAAGCGCGGTTCGCCGATTCAAGCCGCCAGTTTCAATTCGAAGACGGCGGCGGCATCCTGCAGCAGCGGCTCGTTCGGCGCCTCAGGGTCGTTCAGCACGGCGAACAGGTAGTCGACATTGACGGCCTGGATCAGCAGGTCGCCGTCGTTGGCCTTGATCACCTGCGTGATCAGCATGCCGCCCTCGCCGTTGGCCAGCGGCGTCGGAATGATCTGCGCGACATCGAATTCCGGCACGCCATGCAGGTCTTCCACCAGCAGGCCGATGGTCTGGCCGCCGTGGGACACGATCATCACCTGGCTGGCGGCGTCCACCGGCGAGGGTGTGCCGCGCATCAGGTGGCCGAGGTCATACACCCAGGCGAAACGCTTGTCCTCGCCCTGCTGTTCCAGCGAGATGATGCCGACGCGCTCGGGCCTGCCACCGAGCGACACGCGCGAGATGCGCTGCGCCGGCAGCGCCTGCTGCGCATGCTCGGCGGCGATTGCGAACATGGCGCCGTCGAGGAAGAAGGTGGCGAATTCACGGCCGCCGACGCCGGCGTCAAGCACGGTTTCCTGCCGGTGCCTGGCCGCCATCTTGCGCACCTCGCCGAAGTAGGCAAACACCACCGCCAGGACGTCGTCGACATAGCCGTCGGAGACCTTGAATTCGCGGTAGCCGCTGCATGCCGTGCAACCCATGACGGCGTAGTGACCACGATCTTCGACAATGCGTGAAGTGCCGCTGCCACCGGGAAGTTTCAGCAGGACCGGATCGATGTCCAGCACGCTGCCGACCGGGCGAGCCGGATCGGTGCTGGAAATGATGCGGCCCTGGCGGTCGACATAGAAGGCGTGCGCGGCATCCTTGCCGGCCAGGCCGCTATTGAGCATTGCCGAGAATTCCACCGTGGCGTCGAACACGATGCCGATGCCGCCGACCACCACGCCGGCATTGTCGGGGGCGCGGATCGCCGCATGGTAGACATAGGTTGGTGCCCCTTTATACAGCGAGGTCGGCACAAACGGCGTGACGTGGTAGTTCTGCTCGCCGCGCAGGGCTTTGACGCTGGCCAGCGTGGCAGCATCGAGCGCGGCGCCGACAATGGTGTTGCCGCCTTCCCCATCCCTGCTGCTGGCGACGATCATGCCATTGCGGTCATACACGAAGATGCGCGTGTAGACCGTGTAAAGGCGATTGATGTAATCGAGGATGGCGCTCACCTGCTGGGCCGATTCCAGATCCATTTCATCCTCGGCCAGGCGCATGCGCAATTCCGGCGTCAGGGCCCACCAGCGGCAGTCATCCGAACGTTCGTACAGATTGCGGTCGAGCAGGTCCACCAGCAAATGCGAGACGAACTCGACATCGTCCAGGCTGGAGCCGAGCACGGTCTGGTACAAGTCACGGATCGACTGCGAAAACAGTTCATTGCTGCGGTTGCCGGTTTCGCCGATCTGCTCGAGGATGGTTTTGAGCTTCTGCAGCTCGCCGCGCTGACCGGCGGTCATGACCTGGCCGTTCCAGACCACGCGGCGGATGGTGTCGGCGGCAGTCATGATCTCGAACAGCGGCGGGCAGAACGAGTGCGCATGGGTCAGCAGGCCTTCGGCGCTGGCCGGATCCAGCGCGTCCAGTGCATTGCTGGCGGCGCCGCTGAACGCCACCTCCACCGGGATCATCACCTGGCCCTGCCAGCCTGGCGGCCCCATGTAGCCCTGGTAGCCGGCGGTGGCAAAGGTGCGCACCAGGTATTCGCGGCCGCCATAGATCATGAGGCGCGGGCTGCCGTCGCGGTTGACCGGCACGGTGGCGCCGACATCGATCCAGCTGCGGTCGGCGCTGGCGATGACGCGGTTGGCGCCGTCCAGCAGCAGCATGTTGAAGCGGTCTTCCTCCTCGCGCAGCGAGCGGAACACGCCCGCCATCTCCTCCTCGAAATTGAAGCACAGGCACAAGACCCCGACCACGACGCCGGTCTGCGGATGCAGCATGCGCTGCGAATAGATCAGCGCCTGCTTCCTGGACGGGCGCAGGTCGGTGGCGCGGAAGGTCTGGACATAGCCCGACGCCGCCAGGGTTTGCCCGAGCAGCGGATCGACGCTGCCCTCGACCGGGCTTTCCTCGTCGATCTGCACCAGCACGTTGCCTTTGGTATCGAGCAACATGATCTCGTCGTACACGGTGTACTTGTTGCGGTAGGCGCGCAGGCGGTAGCGGATGGCATCGACATTGTCGGTATCGCCGGCGACAAATTCGCACAACTCGCGATCGGTGGCGAGAAAACCGACATCGGCGGTGCGCTCGTACAGGTTGCGCACCACGATATCGATCACGTATTGCGCCTTGGCGCCGATCTTGGCCAAAACGGTGGCGACCTTTTCACGCACCAGGCTGGTCACCAGTTCCTGCTCCAGCCGGTTGAAGCCGGCGCGGGTGGCGGCCATGGTCGGCAGAATGGTTTTGGCCTCGGTCGGACAGTTCATCTTGGCGGAGGACTCGATCATGCGCCACATCAGGTTCAGTTCATGCAGCGACTGTTCGCACCGGATCACGTCGCGCATGTAGGGCAGGAAGTTGTCGATCTGTAGCGGTGCGTGGCTTTCCATGGCGGCATTCCTTAAGGCTGGCGAAGCTGTTGTTTCCCGTTGTGGTGCAAGGCGATCAGTTGCTGCAGCGGCAGCGGCCGGCTCAGCAGGTAGCCCTGCAGGTAGGTGCAGCCGAACTGCGCCAGGTACAGCAACTGGGCGTCGGTTTCGACGCCTTCGGCCACCACGTCGAGCTTCATGTGGCGTCCGAGGTCGATAATCGAACGCACGATGGCGCCGTCGCCGCGGTCGTGCGGCAGGCCGGCGACGAATGAGCGGTCGATCTTGAGCGAGGTGATCGGCAGCTTTTTCAGGCGCGACAGCGAAGAGTGGCCGATGCCGAAATCATCCAGGCTGATATGAAAGCCCAGCTGGCGCAGCATTTGCATCACCGGCAGCACCTTTTCCGGCTGCTTCATGACCAGGCCTTCGGTCAGCTCCAGGCACAGGTGCCGGGCGGCGATGCCACAGGAGGCAACCACCTCGGTCAGTTCGTAGGGCAGGCTGGTGTTGGTGAATTCGGGGGCCGCCATGTTGACGTTAACCCGCAGGCCGGCCAGGCCGGCGCTGTGCAGCACCGCCAGGTCGCGGCAGGCCTGGCGCACCACCCAGCGGCCGATCTGCACGATCAGCCGGCTTTTTTCGGCGATGGGAATGAACTGGTCGGGAGGGACCATCTCGCCGTCGGGCTTGCGCCAGCGCAGCAAGGCTTCGACCGCCACCATGCGGTCGCCGTAATGGTCGAACACCGGCTGGTATTCGAGGTGGAATTCGTTTTCCGCCAGGGCGCGGTGCAGCTCGGCTTCCATGGTCAGCTGGCGCGCCAGCGAGGTCTGCTGCTGCGCCAGCAGCAGGGTACCGCTGTCCGAGCAGAAGCAATAGGCATTGCGGCCGCTCTTCTTGCTGCGGTACATGGCTTCGTCCGCGCTGCGCAGCAATTCCTGCGGGGTCCAGCCGTTTTCGGCAAACACGCTGATGCCGATGCTGGTGGACACTTTCAGGTCATTGCCTTCGAACTGGAATGGCATGCGCGCCGCCGCCAGCACACGTTCGGCCAGCGCCTGCAAGGCGGGCATCGCCTCGGCCCGGCACGCGAGCGGCGCCAGGATGGCGAATTCGTCGCCGCCCAGGCGACCAATGCAGACGTCTTGCGGCGCCAGCTTTTGCAGGCGCTGGGCGAACTCGCGCAGCACCAGGTTGCCGGCGTCGTGGCCAAACGCATCATTGACTGGCTTGAAGCGGTCGAGGTCAATGTAAAGCAAGCCGAAGGGTGCGCCGCTCCTGCCGGCATCCGCGCTCATTTCTTCCAGCTGGCGGTGAAAATAGTTGCGGTTGGCCAGCCCGGTCAGGTCATCGGTCTGCGCCAGGCGACGCATGATTTCCTGTTGCTCCATGCGCTGCACCGCCTGCGCGATCAGGCCGCCGATCACCGCCGACAGGTTCGGCAATTGCGCATCGTGCTGGCGCGTCAAGGTGCTGAAAAATTCCAGCACGCCGACGCTGTGGCGCTGGCCATCGGCCGTCACATACGACACCGGAAAGGCGTAGCCGGATTCCAGCCCGCATTCGCGCGCGCTGTCGCGCCGCAGAAAGCTGCTGTCATTTTTCATATCCTCGATCCAGCACGCCTGGCCGGTGTCCCAGACATGGCCGATGAAGCCTTCGCCTGGCGTCATGCGGATATCGCAGCTTGCGCGGGTAAATGCCGCCAGCGCATATTCGGAATGATTCCAGAAATACTGGCAGGCCAGCTGCGGCTGTTCCATCGGCGCATGCCGCATCTGCCAGTAGGCGCCCCACTCCCACCCGAGGTTCTCGCACACCAGCTGGATTACCCGCGGCACCGCTTCGTCCAGCGAACCGGCGCCGACCAGCGATTGCGTCATCGCGTAACTGAAACGCTCGCGCATTTCGATATGCCGCGCAGCAGTGACATCGACCAGCACGCCGGCATGCATGCCGGCGATGCCGCCCTCTTGCGGCACCGATTGCATGCGCAGCCAACGCAAGCCGCGCGTGCCCTGCAGCACCCGGAATTCATAGTCAAGCTTCACACCGGGCAGCTTGGCCTGCATTAATGCCATGATCAACAACAGCATGTCTTCCGGCACGACGTGGGTGAAACAGGTTTCCAGCGCGCGGTGCAAGCCCGCATCCACATTGAGGAATTGCGCCGCGCCATGCGACAGGACCAGCTGCGCCTCGCGGGTATCGAGCCACCAGCGGCCGAAGCCCGCAGCGGCTTCCATGGTTTCGGGCAACGCGACCTGTGCCAGCAGTGCGGGCAGGGCGATGGCACGCGGCGCCTCGATCGCCCCCCGCTCTACCTGCGAAGATAACAGTTTGTTATTCATGTGAATTTCCTGCTCTTTGACCGTGCTTTATATCTATAAAGCAACATCCAGGCCATCAGGAACGGGGGGGTTTTGGGTGCGCTTATCGCCCGTCCAGGGGCAGTAACGTGCTCTGCGGGAGGCGTCGATACAGGTCGCACCAGGGAAGTGCGCCCCAGAAGTGTGCGAGATGAATGATCAGATGCTGCATTCAGCGCCGCAGGACAAGGCGCGCCAGAAAATCAGCGGGTGTTCTGGTAAGCCAGCGCGATCTTGGCGAATTCGATCAGCACGTCTTGTGTGCAGCCATTGAAAGTCATGAAGGCAGTCCCCGTACGCACCGCCAGACGCGGCGGGAAAATCCAGCCGGCGTAGGGAATGCTAAGCATTTTCACGCCGCGCACGTCAGACCATGCCACCTGCTTCGTATAGAGCGAGGTTTGGCGTATGCCTTTTTCATCGATGGTGGTGCGTGCCTTGAGGAACCAGTAATAACTGACGCCGAGCATGAGAGCGGCGCCCAGCAAGAGCAATTTGACGCCCCAACCGAGCTGCAACAGCGGGAAGCGCAGTGCGACCGAAAGGCCATAGGCTGCCAGGCCAAACGACAAGACCGTGGCCATCAGCTTGAACCAGAGGCTGTAGGCCGGTCCGCTGACTGCTTTTTCAGGTTGATACCAAGGTAAAGTCATGCGTCTTAATTTCCATCAATGTCAGGATCACTGTTGGCGGCAAGATGCGGGTGTTCAAGCCCGCACCGCCTGCCCGGTCGCCATTATGCCGGCAAATAGTCCTGGCCGAGGCCGGGGCGCGCGCTTTCGCCTTTTTTGTCGCCGGTTAGATTGTCGATATAGCATTTTTACCAGTGGACAATGCCAAGACAGGCGTTTAGACTTTCTTCCATTATAAAAAAGCAAACGGCCGAAGCGGTATCGGATTGCATGAGAGACAGGGCTTGAAAGTTATTGAAGATCACTTTCGACAAAGCCTCACTAAAGGAGAATGCATGACCGACGCGCGTAATTACGATGCGTTGCCGATGAATTGGGTCGGCGATTATTCTGGCAAGAAGGCGCTACTGACGCCAAACCTCGAAGCGATTTTCGACCCGCATGACGGCGCCCGTTACACCTACCGGCAAGTCGATGAACGCGCCAAGCGCGTCGCCACTTACCTGGTCGACCAGTTGGGCATCATCAAGGGCGACCGCGTGGCGCTGATTTCGCGCAACCGCATGGAATGCATCGATTTATTTTTTGCCTGCGGCAAGATTGGCGCGATCCTTTGCCCGCTCTCCTACCGCTTGCAAAAACCGGAGTTGCGTGATCTGATGGCGCGCGAATTGCCGAAAGTGATCTTTGTCGAAGACATGTTCGCCGCGCTGGCCGATGACAGCGTCTTGCCGGCGCCGCAACCGACGGTGATCTGTTTTGGCGACGCCAGCGATGTCTATGACGCGATCCTGGCCACCGAAGCGCGCGATGTCACCGTGCCGATGGCAATGAACGATCCGTTTCTTTACATTCACACCGGTGGCACCACCGCAGTTCCCAAGGTCTGCATCGTGCCGCACCGGCAAATGATGTGGAATGCCTTCGAAGCGCTGCTGATGTCGGCCGGCTCGCCGCAAGCCAGGGAGCTGGTGTTGTTCCCGCTGTTCCATGTCGGCGGCTGGAACGTATTCTTCTGCCTGTTCATGCGCAACAGCCTGGCGATTCCGCTGCGGCAGTTCGATGCCGGCCAGATCCTCGACATGATCGAGCAGAAAGTCATCAACCGGCTGGGGGTGGTGGAAGCGATGCTGCAAATGCTCAAAGCCCATCCGAAGTTCGAGCAAACGGATTTTTCGGGGCTGGAGCTGATCACCACCGCCGCCGCCCCCTGCTCCAATGAAACCCTGCAACCCTTTTGGGAGCGCGGCATTCCGACCAACCAGGCGTATGGCCTGACCGAAGCCGGCCCTTCGAATTTCGCCTTCCTCGCCCGCGAACCCGGCATGGAACACATCAAGGCCCATTCGCGCAAGGTCGGCACCCCCTTCTACTGCTGCGATTACAAGATCGTCGCCGAAGATGACCGCAACAAGCTGCAGCCGCCAGGCGAAATCGGCGTGCTGTGCCTGCGCAGCTACCACAACTTCGACGGTTACCTGCACGACCCGGAACGCACCGCCAAGGTGCTCGACGCCGACGGCTGGATCTATACCGGCGACCTGGCCGTGTGCGATGAGGAAGGACTGGTGTCGGTGGTCGGCCGCGCCGACAACATGTTCATTACCGGCGGCGAAAACGTCTCGCCGGAAGAAATCGAAAACGCCCTGCGCAGCCACCCGGCAGTGGCGGCCGCCATCTGCGCCGGCATCCCCGACAAGAAGTGGGGCGAAATCCCGGTTTCGATGGTGGTGCTCAATCCCGGCAAGAAAGCCAGCGAAGCCGATCTGCGCGCGCACTGCAAGGAATTGCTGGCCGCGTACAAGGTGCCGAGATCAGTGGCGATTGAAGAGACGATTCCGCTGACGCCGGTCGGCAAGCTCGACCGCAAGGCGCTCAAGGCTTACTTCACCAGCAGGGAAGCGGCGTTCGGCTGACGGGCTGACCTGCCGCGGCCGATGCCAGTGTGCGGATTTGTCACACCGGCGGCGTTTTCGGCAGCTTATTTAGCTTTTATAAGCTTTTCCCCATTCCCCTCGGAAAACAAACCAGTACAATAAAAAAACCGAGGGGACATTGGCATAAAAATAATACGCCATCGCCAAAGCCTGCCATACACAATAACAAGTTCATAGAGACAAAGGCAAATGAATCTGGCAAATGCAAGCATCCGCGTCCGGCTCCGCTTTAGCCTGGGCATCCTGTTGTCATTCCTGGCCGCCATGACGGCGCTAGCCCTTTTCACTGCCGCTCCCGATGCCAGCCAGGCGATGATCGCCGGCACCGGCGCCGCCATGCTGGTGGCCGGCATGCTATGCGCATGGTGGCTCAGCCACAGCCTCATCGCGCCGCTGCAGGAAGCCATCGCCATCGCCAGGCGCATGGCCGAGGGCGACATCAGCGAGCCCTTCAGCGCACGCGGGCACGGCGAATTGCTGGAACTGCAGCAATCGCTGCAGGAAATGAGCGAGCGCATGTTCCAGATCGTCGCCAAGGTGCGCTCCGGCACCACCGCCGTCGCGACTTCGGCCGGCTTCGTCAATGGCGACAATACTGCGCTTTCCGCGCGCACGGAAACGCAGGCCAGCTCGCTGGAGGAAACCGCTTCCTCGATGGAAGAGCTGACCTCGACGGTGCGCCAGAATGCCGACAATGCCCGCCAGGCCAACCAGCTGGTGGCCTCCGCCGCAGGCTCGGCGGTCAAGGGCGGCCGGGTGGTCGATGACGTGGTCGCCACCATGGGTTCGATCAAGGACAGCTCGCGCAAGATCGTCGACATCATTTCCGTCATCGATGGCATCGCCTTCCAGACCAATATCCTGGCGCTCAATGCCGCCGTGGAAGCGGCGCGCGCCGGCGAGCAGGGGCGCGGCTTCGCGGTGGTGGCAGCCGAAGTGCGCACGCTGGCGCAACGCTCGGCGTCGGCGGCCAAGGAAATCAAGACGCTGATCGGCGATTCGGTCGGCAAGGTCGAGGCCGGCGGCCAGCTGGTCGATGAAGCCGGGCGCGCCATGAAGGAGATCGTCACCAGCGTCAAGCGCGTGGAAGACATCATGAGCGAGATCGCCGCCGCCAGCGCCGAGCAGAGCAGCGGCATCGAGGAAATCAACAAGGCGGTGATGCAGATCGACGGCATGACCCAGCAGAACGCCACCCTGGTCGAGCAGTCCGCCAAGACCGTGGTCAGCCTGCAGGAGCAGGCAGTGCAGCTGAGCCAGGCAGTATCGGTGTTCGACCTGGGCGAGCGCGAATTCGGCAATGCCGAGGAAGCCCAGACGCTGATCGAGCGCGGCTGCGAAATCCTGCGCACTTACGGCAAGCAGGCCTTCTTCGACGAGGTATGCAATCCAACCGGCCAGCTGATCGACCGCGACCTCTACCTGTCGGCCTGCGACGACACCGACAGGATTGTGGTGCACGGCACCCTGCCGCGCCTGGTTGGCATCGATGGCAAGGCGGTCAAGGACCCGGACGGCAAGCATTTCATTGTCGAGATGCTGCGCATCGGCCGCACCCAGGGCAATGGCTGGGTCGATTACAAGTTCGTGCACCCGGTGACCAAGGAAGTCATGCCCAAGACCGCCTACGTCTGCGCGGTCGGCAACATCGTCATGACCTGCGGCTTTTACAAGCGCTAAACTTTGAACGCCTGGCGCCGACGGCGGCGGCGGAGGGAGGCATCTTACGGCTGTCCCGGCCGCTCCAGGAACTGCTCCAGGCGGACGTTGAATTGCACCGCCTTTTCATGAAACAGCACATGCCCGGCCTGTTCGAACAGGGCCAGTTCGGCGTGCGTGCCGATGCCCCTGGCCAGCGTGTGTGCGTTCTTCACCGGCCACACCACGTCGTCCTCGCCGTGCATCACCAGCACCGGCACCTTGATATGCCCCAGCCACTTGTAGTACGGCCTGCTATCCTGCACCGCCATCAGCTGCGCCTTGGTTGCGTGCTCGGGCTGGGCGCCAATACGGGCATACAGCCGCGCCGCATCATCGAACACTTCCGGATGCGCCGCCAGGTATTGCGGGTGGAAATACAGACCGAACAGGGTCTGCATGCGCTGCTGCGGGGTGGTGCCGGGAAAGGCCAGCCTCTGCAGCACTGCCATCGAAGGAAAGGTAATGTGCGGATCGCCTCCCGCAACGCCGGTGGACACCAGCACCAGCTGCGCGACACGCCAGGGATAATGGTGGATGAAGCATTGCACCAGCACGCCCCCCATCGAGGCGCCGACCAGGTGCACCGGCTCGGCGATGTCGAGGGCATCGAGCAGGCCGGCCAGGTCGACGGCCATTTCATCCATGGTATAGGGGCCGGGCGGCTTGCTGCTGCGGCCCGAGCCGCGGTTATCCAGCGCAATCACGCGATAGCGGCGCTGGAAGTGGGCAATCTGCGCGCGCCATGACTCGACCGTGCCGCCCAGACCGGGCACCAGCACCAGCGGCGCGCCGGCGCCGAATTCCTCGTAGTACAGGTCGATTCCGTTGATGTGCGAGGTCGGCATCGGTGGCTCCGTGAAAGGTTTCAGGGAAGTCGGGTCAATGCGCGCGCTGCTGCACCAGGATCCAGGGCTTGACCACCACGGTCCACAGCGCCGCATCGGCTTGCAGCCAGCTTTGCGCTTGCACATCCGAGACCTGGCCAAGCTGGCCGGCCGCCATCCACTGCGCGACGGCGGCCTTGTTGTCCCTGGCTATCTGCACGGCGACCTCGACCAGGTCGAGGGCATCGTCCACCACAATCACGGTACCAGCGGCAAAAAACCGCTGCAATTCCTTCCAGGCAAAGCGCGCAGTTTCGCCGTTCAGGGTGGCGCGCAACTGTTCTTCCTGCGAAAGTGCGTCTGTCGAATCGGTCATTTTTCCGCTGCCTTGCGAGAATTAAAGTACCGCCATTTTAATCGTTCATCGGACGCAGCGGACCAGCGGTGCCCGCCCTAGCGACCGACCACCAGGATCAGCGATATGCAGGCAGCGAGCACGGAAATGCCCATCGCGGTCACGCAGAGGCGCAGCAGGCGCTGCGCCTTGGCATCAGCTGCCAGCGCCGCTTCCTCAAGGGCCGTGACGGCGGTTTGCAGTTGCGCGGCCAGTTCGCGGATGTGCGCATCGTTTTGGGCGGCCACCGCCTGCAACTCGTCGATCTGCTGCTGTACCGGGGCGTTCGCGGACAAGCCGGCCGCATCGGCGCTTGTCTTGGTGAAAATCGGCTTGGCGGCCGAAACGATGGTGCCCACATGCGGCAGCACCGCTTTCAAGGCAGGGATGATCCAGGGGGCCATGCAGTGCTCCTTGCACGCGACAATATGAATAAAAAAACCGCGGAAACCCTGATGCGCGGCATCGCATTCAATGGTTTAATACCACTCTATCACTTCATAAAGGCATCGGCATGACCAGGCAAAACAGTGAAACCGAAGACGATGACTCGATCTGGGTTGTTTATGAAGCGCCGCCCGATTTTCCGGACCAGTATGTTGCCCGTCGCCTGCACATGAACCGGAGGACCGCCGATTATGTCGTCGGCGACACGCTCAATGATGTGCGCAGCAAGCTGCCCAAGGGTTTGTTCAGGATCGAGCGCAGCGAACGCGACGATCCGATGATCCGGGAATCCTGGATTTAACTGCCTGGCGGCAGGCCGTCGAAGAATTCGACCAGGCCGGTTTCCAGCGAATACTCGGCGCCCACCACCACCAGGCCTTCCTTCTGGATCAGTTGCTCGATGACTTCCGAACCATGCCGCAGATGGTTGGCCGAGGCGCGGATGTTGGCGCGCACGGCATGGTGCACGAGGGCGCCATGGTCATGTCGCAATTCGGTCGCGAGCAGCGCTTCCACCGAGGGCCGCACGCGGTCGACGATCGAATGCAGGTTGCGCGACTGGTTTTCGGTCGGCCGCTGCAGCTCTTCCAGGGTCGCCTGGATGGCGCCGCAGCGGGAATGGCCGAGCACGACCACCAGTCGCGTGTGAAAACGCTCGGCGGCGAATTCGACGCTGCCGACCTGCGACGGCGCCACGATGTTGCCTGCCACACGGATAACGAACAGGTCGCCCAGGCCCTGATCAAAAATGATTTCGGCCGGCACCCGCGAATCGGAGCAGCCGAGGATGATGGCGAACGGTTCCTGGCTGGCGGCCACTTCGCTGCGCCGGCTCTGACTGGTGAGGGCGCCACTGCTCTCGGTCTCCGAGACGAAGCGGAGGTTGCCTTCGCGCAGGCGCTGTAGTGCTTCTTGTGCTGAAATCATCGGCAATTCATCCTTTCTTGCCTGGTCGGCGATTTCCCTGCAGACAGGCGCTGCAGTGTGCAGGAGCGGCTTGATCGTTCAAAAAAATCCACATGTTTGATTTACTGCCGGCACATTGCCGCCGGCCGTTTGTTGCTGGTTCTTGCCACGCGCGACGCTGCGCCGGGCAACATCAAGGCAGGTTCGCCATTATAGGGGAAGCCCCGCAACGCCGTAAATGTCGCGCCCCCTTGCAGCCTGTTTCCAGTAGCCGCTCTCAGCCAAACCGGTAGGCCGAGATGGCCACCTCAAGTACGCGGTCGGCAAACACACAGCGGCCGCTGTCGGCAGCGGCGGCGCCAGCCGCCACCAGCAGCGGCAACAAGTGTTCCTCTGCGCCCGGCGGATGCGACAACCGCGCCGACGGACCCTGCTCCCATTGCCGCAGGGCGGCGTCGCGTTGCGCCGGTGCGGATTCAACCGTCGCGGTCAGCCAGCGATCGAAATCGTCGGAAACCGGCCCGAAGCGCAGATCGCCATAGCCGCGCATGTTATGAAAACTCATGCCGCTGCCGACGATCAGCACGCCTTCCTGGCGCAGCGACGCCAGCGCGCGCCCGGCATCCAGGTGCGCCTGCGGGTCGAGGTCGGTACGCAGCGACAGCTGCACCACCGGAATGTCGGCATCCTGGAACATCAGCTTCAGTGGAATGAACATGCCATGGTCGAAACCGCGCACGGCATCTTCGCGCGCGGCGATGCTGGCCTGGCCCAGCAGTGCGGCGATGCGCTGCGCCAGTTTGGGACTGCCGGGAGCGTCATAACGCAGTTCGTAGGTATGCGGCGGGAATCCGTAATAATCATAGATCAGTTCCGGGTGCTGGCCGCTGGTGACACTGAAATCGCGCTCGAGCCAGTGTCCCGAGACCAGCACGATGGCGCTCGGCTTTTGCGGCAGGGTCGCCGCCACGCCCTTGAGAAAATCCGCCATGCGGTTCCAGGTGTCGGGCGGATTCCAGTCCATGAAAAAGCAGGGGCCGGCGCCGTGCGGGATGTACAGGGTCGGCATGCTTGCTGAAACAGAAGTTTGATTGATTGACATGGTGCTACTCCTGTCTGATGAATTGCCAGGACAATAGCACGCTACACATCAATCTCGCAGCGCGCATGCCGAGCTTGTCCAGCAAAACGCGGTCGGCATCGAATTGCGGCGGGCCGTACTGGTCCAGAATATGTTGGGGCGTCATCAAGCTAACCTATTATTGAAGAATGCTTCGCAGTAGCGAGCGACAAAAAAATGCTCGCATCCGTGAAGAGTACGAGCTGAAACCACATTGGAAGTGGTGGAGAAACTGAATTACGCTGTTTCGCCAAACAATTCTCGGCCGATCAGCATGCGGCGGATTTCTCTGGTGCCGGCGCCGATCTCGTAGAGCTTGGCATCGCGCCACAGGCGTCCGGCCGGATATTCATTGATATAGCCATTGCAGCCGAGTGCCTGGATCGTCTCGCCCGCCAACGCGGAGACTACTTCCCTTTTTCTCCCGTCAAATAGTCGACGATTTGCCCTCGGTACTTGGCATCATCAAGGAAGTAGGTCATCAGTGAACCCGGCGCAACTTGTTGGGTGTCGGTAAGCCAGGCATCGAGCAGCTCCTTGGTCCAAACCTTGCCCGTCAGTGCCTTCTTGAACGCAGGAGAGTAGGCGAAGCCGGGCACGCTACCGGCTTTTTGGCCTATTAACCCGTAGAGATTCGGACCCTGCCCGTTCGGACCACCCTTGTTGAAACTATGGCAGTAGGCGCAGCTGTTTTTAACTAAGGCCGGCAATGCCAGCTCACCGCTCGTTGCTTGGGCCATCACTGAACTTGCAAAAAAAAGTAGTGCGCCACCGCACCAGACATGGAAATTTTTCATGCCGAAACCTCTTTCACAGATTCCTTTTGCAAGGCATTGGCAGCACGGTAAGCGAATGTGATGATCGGCCCCAATGTTGCACCACCTGACCAATACGCCGGACCAGATGCTGATGCGACGCAATTGCCAACCCCATACAAACCGGGAATCGGCTTGCCATTCACATCAAGAATGCGGCCATGCGTGTCGGTTCTTGGGCCGCCTTTTGTATCCAGCGAACCCGGCCCGAGCAAAGCAGCGTAAAACGGCCCCTTGTCACTGATGGGCGACATGGTGGGGTTTTTCTTCCCTGGCGCAGTCTTGACATTGCCATTAAACAAGAGTTCGACGGGGCGCTCGCCACGATGGAAATCGGTATCTTTTCCGCTGCGGGCAAAGCCATTGAAGCGCTTGATCGTCTCATCCAGATTCGCGACAAATTCCGGCGCCAGCGTAACATTGACCTGTTCGCGATACTTTGCAAGTCGCGCGGCGATATTTTTCGCCAGTTCTGCCCGCGTCGCCCCCTTGATCACGTGGCGGTCATCGCTACCGGGCGGAACGATATACGATCCATAATTTGCTTCAGCGCAGTTGTCTTGCGCCTGCTGGTCCCAGATCGCAACGAGCAAAGCGTTCGGAAACTCTTCCCTAGTGCCGTCCCAAGCCCAAAATGCACGGGTCATTTCGTTGTACTGCAATTTCTCATTGACGACACGACGTCCGTACTTATTGACGAATACCATCGAATCGCCAGAGGGCATGAATGCCCCCCACATCGAACCTTCCTTGGCAACTGCTTTCTCATACACAACCGGGCAATTCCATGCATGGTTCATGTTGCCAAGTTGCATGCCCAAAGGACTCGAGATGCGGATCAAGTCGCCTTCGTTCGAGTTGGCGGCACACCCCCCTACGATGTTGCCCCCCAAAAAATCGCGACGCAATTCCGGATCATGGGTAAAGCCGCCGGTACCGAACACCACCGCTTTTTTTGCCCGGAATCGCAACTGTCCCCCATCCGGTGCCGTCACTTCGACGCCGATGACCTCGCCCCGATTGTTGCGAATGACGCCCTGTACGCGGTGCGAGGTTTTGATGGCAATGCCGTCACGTCGCGCAGCAGCAGAGAGCGCACGGATCCCGAACTTGCCACCATCATGCAGCTCTGCGCCTGCGGGCTGCAATGCACGTCCCGTCGGCGCCTTATTCTCGGGCAACTCGGCCCAATAGTCAGGTACTTCCTTCCTATGCTGATAGGGCAATGCATTCTTCTCGTTAAGCAATTCAGCTGCGGTCGAGGCGGTGTCATAGAACGCCTCACACATCTCGTATTGCCAATCGCTCAATCCCAGTTTTGGTAGCGCTGGGTTATAGGCATGCGTCGCCGTCAGGCGCGCGACCAGCTTCATGAAATCAGGTTTTGGGTCGGCAATTCCGGCCTTTTGCATGGGGACATTATTCGGAATCCAGTACCAGAAACCCGACTTGGCCGTGGTACCACCAACACTGCCCGCTTTTTCAAGAACCAGCACCTGATTGCCTTGCCAGCGTGAAAACAACGCAGTGCCCAGCCCTGCTGCGCCGCTGCCGCACACGATCACGTCGTATTCGGCATCAAAGCGCTGCTCGCCCTTGGTAGATGCAGAAGCCGTCTGTGTGAGTGCGCCCAGCGCCCCCGCAGTAACTGCCCCTGCGGCCCCCAAAAAACTACGCCGCGAAAGCTTGCCGTTCGCAAGGTCCTCAATTTTTTTTACATCTTTGCTCATACACTTTGTCCCCATTTTTAAATTTGCAGCGGCGGAGACCGCCGCGGCTGCAAGGTCAATATACTACTGGAAACTTTCCAATATTTCGGCGTTGAATTTGGTCGCATTCATCCCGGTATCGTTCACCCCGGGATCCGTATGGAAGGTCGAGTGCCCGGACTTCACATCCAGGTATTCTCCGGACACGACAGAGATGTAGCGGATGCCGGATTTAACGCCAGTTCTCGTCTGAAAGTTGTACTGCATCCAGCGCCAGAACTCCCCTTTCTTGTCATACGCCTCACCTAAATAAATCGCATTGGTAGCAACATCGGCGTAGACCACCTTCTTGCTATAGGGATGCTCCGGGGGCGGGGTTCCTTCGACCACCCACACTTCACGTGGAGTGACGTTGTGGGTTGACGTCGCATAACCTTGGGAGATATTAAGGTGTGGCCACTCCTCGGCCGTACCCGCCTTGTCCTTGACGCGCTTGAGCTCGACATCGACTGCAGCAAGGATCCAACGCTTGCCGAGCAGCTTGGCAGATTTGTAACGCGATGGGCGTGAATTCCAGATATTGATGTCGTCATTGATGAAATCAAACCCGGCAACATTGTCCATCCAGGCATTGCCGGACAGGCGCCGGATCCGGCGGGCAGACTTGATATATGCCCACTGGTCATCCAGCTTTCCAGCGACATCGTATTGCACCGTCATGGTGCCCACGCCTTTCAAGTCCTGCGGCGCCCGCGCCACCAGCGCTGTCTTGTGGAGCACATCTTGCTCGCTCGGGAAAGCCATCTCCCCGCCCCACAAGCGGCCGCGGTTGTAAATGCGCTGATAGGCATAGAACTGCGTGGCCTCGTAGCCATTTTTATTCGCCGTTACGAAATGCACATCCTGGTTCAAGTCCGAACCGGTCGATGCGCCGTAGTAATAATTCCAGATGACCTTGTCGCCGGCGAACGGATCCGCCGGGTCGATATTCGGAAATGGCTTGCCTGCGACATAGCCTGTCACTTCCCTGGTCTGCGGATCAAACTTGACCTGGCCAGAATATTTTTTTGTCGCTTCTACATACTTCGGATCCAGTGTCGGCTCTTTGCTCTTCACGAGCGGGAATTTCTTATCATAGTTTCGGACCATCCATTCCATCTTCTCCGTCAACAGATCACCGATCTTGTGTCCCATGAAGGTGTCATTGCGAACCTTGTCGAGATTGCTCTTGCTGATGACCGTCCCCTCAGGCAACTCCGCAGCAAACGACGAAGCGCTCAGGGAAAGCAGGATGACTGCCATTGACGTGACAGCTTTTCGCAACGTAATGGTATGCATGGTGGGCCTCATTTTTTTAGCTGATACGTGGATAATTGAGTTGTTCATTGCACGATTTCCTTTTCTCAGAACTGATAGGTGGCACGAATAGTTGCGTAGTCATGGCGGTTCATAGCGGCAAAGCCTGCGCTTTGATATCCTGGGTCGACAATATTGTCGGTCCTGGCGTGATCAGCACGGAAGAACACGGCGTCAGCGGAAAGACGCCAGTTGTTGCCGATGTTGTAAGTCACACTCGGAATAAAGAAGCTGGTGCGCGCCTGGAACTCCCGTCCAACGGCCAACATGTAGGTAAGCCGAGAATTCATGTACGGAAACTGCATGAGCGCGGTACCGATCGTGTAATGTTTGCGCAGTGGTGCCGCACCGCCAACCGCGGCGACAACGTCCTCACCACTTCGCAATTGAGGCACCCAGGTGTCAAATATCTGGATGGACGAGAACGAAGGGGCATTCGTGCCAAGCCAATCCTGCAAACGCACCTGCTTGTCTATCCGCAGGGTGGTCTGAACCACATCCTTCTTGACGATCGGGCCCATCGTGCCGGCATTGTTGGGGATCTGGAAAAAACCGCTGGCATTCGGCACACCGCTGACATTCGAATTCGAATTGAACAGACGGCCTTTCTGGTATGCCATCTCGAAGTTCACGACCGCATCGATCGTCTGGCTTTCACCGCTGGCGCTGAATCCGAAGACATCGATGATTGGATAAATCCAGTCGCCATATGCCTTGTTTTGCGGCGCCTGCTTGTAATACAGGCTTCCCACGCAGCCGCTGGCATCCCGCTGTCCCGCGCCGGCGAACACACCACAGGGATTGAGAACGAAGTCCGGCTGGAATACGCGCTGGTAACCCAACGCATAATTCAGGTTCCCCGCCGTGCCCGCCCAACGAATCGCCCCTGTGACCTTTTTGTAATCTGCGTCCGGGTGGTCATAATTGAATGCGGTTGCATACGCCAGGTAGTCAACACCCATGTTCGGCGAAGCCGACCAGCGTCCGCCTGAAATGTCATAGGTGTTGCCGATGTCTTTCTTGCGATCCCAGCCGGGACGCACCACAACTTGCAAACTGCCTTGCGCCTCGGGCACGGCAATCTTCACATTGGCCATGATGAGCGGCTTGCGCAGCTCGTCGCTTTCAGGCTCGCCAAACAGGCGCCAGCGATAGTCGAAGCCATGGAGCAAATCGTTCGGGTGGAAAAAATCGGTCTCCCCGAATACAACTTGTTGCTTGCCGAGACGAACGGAAACGCGCTCACCCAAATTAAAATCCGCGTAAAACTCACGCAACTCACCTTGATTGTAGCTATCGCGAACATTGCAGCCGGGGCCCACGGGCGAGCCCGCGATCGTCGCGCTATAACAAGAGCGCGATTGCAATTCCTTTTGATAGGAGGTGATCGCTTCACGATCCACTCGGCCAACTGCTCGCCATGTCACCGGACCGCTCTTGGCATCGGCAGTCAGTTGCACCGCTGCACGCTGCATCATCATTTTTCCCTTGCCGCCCAACTGGGAATAGGGCGGCTGCCCAGGGAGCGGACTGGTTACATCGATCTTGTCGCGCAGGTTCCATGACAGCCAGGTGCGGGCGTATCCACCCACCTTGAAATAATTCCCATTTGATTCTTCCTCAACAGCCGGTTCATCTGCAGCCATGGCATTGCTACAAACTGCCCCTAGCACCAGAATGGATGCCGCAGATCGTCGCAACACGTCGATTGTTTTGTCTGATATATTTTTCATGTCTCCTCCATTGTCATATTTAATTACTACCAATTAAATCCACCACTGCCTGTCGCCCGCTCATGCACTAAGCGGCCATCACCATTCTTCTCGCGGGCATCGCACCGCAATCAGCGACCGTTTTTTTTCGCTTACTCATCACGAATTCCGGTTTGAATACGTAGACCATCGACGGAACAATGAAGAGTGCGCTGAATGAAGAAACGAACAGCCAGATCGCCATCAGGATGCCCATCTCCGCCTGGAATCGCAGTGATGACGAAAACCACAGGACCACGCTCACAGTCAAGGTAAGCGAGGTAATCAGGACGCCCATGCCCGCAGTGCGCAAGGCCTTGGCGATCGCAAGTTCCAGGTTGTCGTTCTCATGCAATTCCTCACGGATCGCGTCGACGACGTAGAACGCATAATCAACGCCAAGGCCGATTCCGAGTGCAGCAACCGGCAGCGTACTCAAGGTCATGCCAATGCCCTGCCATGCCATCACACTAAAGGTGATGGTATTGGACAGCACCACGGGCACCATGAAAAAAATACCTGCGCGCGTGGACCTGTAAGCCACGGCACAACAGATGACGAGAACAAGCAAAGCCAAGGCGATACTCTCGATCTGACCAGCAAAGATCACTTCGTTGACGGCAGCTGTCACACCAATCAGGCCGCCGGCAAGCACGTACTTGCCCTGCTCTATCGGGTTTTCCGCAATGAATTCCTTGACGCGATGGATCGCCGTGCGAATCGTTTCGCCACGATGGTCCTTGAAAAAGAAAGTTACTGGCGCAGAAGTTTGCTGCGGCTCCATGAAACGGGCGGCATCGCCGGCATCGGGGCCCCACATGTAGAGCAGCTCGCCGTTTTCGTTGGCACTCCGGCCAAGGTCGCGGTAGCGCGGATTACCCTCGCGCAGCACTTGATTTACCATCGGCAAAATATCGACGAGCGAGAGGCTGCCGCCGATCTCGGGTTGCGCTCCCATGAAGCGCTGCATAGACGCCATGCTATTCAACACTGCTGGCTCCTTGATCGCACCGGGCTGCTTTCCTTCGAATACAACATACATGCGGTCCGCACCCTGGAACTGCTTATTGATGGCAGCGGCATCCTGGTTATAGCGAGAGTCCCGCCACAGGATGGGCGAACCTGCGTCGGCGTCACCCACCTGCAGCTTGAAAGCGTATGCGCCGGAACCGAGCAATACCACCGCCGTGCCCGCCAACACAAAGTAACGCCGGCGCGATGTCGCCACCGCGATGCAAAGGTCCAGTAAGCGTTCCAGGGCCGGGGCGATATTGATCGGATGCGCAAATCCCTTTGGCTGCTTGACCCAGGAAAGCAAGACCGGGGTCATGACGCACGCGCACAGACCGATCGTGAGCACCCAGATGGTGCCAATGAGCGAGATTTTTTGCATCAATGGGATTGGCGTGAGAACCACGACAACCATGCATCCGGCATCGGCAACCACGCCAAGCATCCCCGGCTTGAACAACTGCAGCATCGCGGAACTCGCTGCTGCACGCGGCGTCGACGCGCCCGTCGCCAGTTCATCCCCGAAGCGTGTCACCAGTTGCACGGAATGGGAAATCGAACGCGCCGTAATCAGGAAGGCAATCACGATAACCAGCGGATCAAGGTTGTAACCGATCAACCGCGCCGCACCCAACGCCCAGATAGCGCTCGTTGCGCCGGCAAGCAAGGGCAACAAGGTGCCACGCCAGGTACGCGCAGTCACGAAGAGCAGCGCCAACAGGCAGGCCAGCGTCATCATGAAAATCTGCATCGTTTCCGGGACATAGAAGTCCACCCAGCCGAACAGGATAGGTTCACCCACCACCCGTACGCGCACACCGTCGCCCTGAGCAGAATCAACGAGCTTCATGATCTGGGGGAAAATCTTGCTGTAATCGACCTCATTTTCGTAAAAGTCGACAGTAATCAGGGCGGCCTTCAAATCCTGAGACACATAGGCCCCATAGATCAATGGGCTCTTCAGGACTGTATTCCTGAGCGCATCCATCTCTTGCGCCGTCTTGGGAACATCCGGGAACATGACTGGACTCGATTCAATCGCATCGGTAGAAGACTTGATGTCTTTCAACTTACTCGATGCCAACGAGAGAATCTGGAACGGATTGACGCCATGAACGAGCGCCAGATCGTTGGTGAGCTTCTTGACTTTTTCGAGCGCTCCGATGTTGAAGATATCGCCCTGCTCCACTTCCACCATGATGCTGACCATATTCGATCCGCCAAAATCCTGGCGGAAGCGTTTATGTACTTCAATGTAGTCATGACTGGTGGGCAGCAGGTCGTCAAACACGGTCTTGACTTCGACCCGCGCAGCGAAGAATCCCATGACCAGTGTCAGGAGCGTAAAAATGACGGTAACTGCAATACGGTGCCGGATGCATGCCTCGACAAATTTCTCGAGCCTGCTTGATTTGGAAGTCTTCATATGTATCTCTTCTTTAAATGGCGCACTCTGGAATTGGGCATTGATATGGCTTACAAAACGTTTGCCGGCGTCACGACGACCCGCGAACCGGACAAGTAGTAATGCCCCTCATGCATTGCAATCGCGGTGTACCAGTTGCGATCGAGCTCGGACAATCGGGTCGCTTTCCATTCGGCGCCCTTGGCGTCGCCCACCAGAATCGCGCCGTTGGCACCCACTGCCAGCCAGCGCTGGCCATCCCACATCACGTTGAACATATGCTCGGCCGAAGCCTTGCTGGCCAGCTCCCATTTTCCACCGCCATCACGCGTGACCAGAACGATGCCGCCAAGACCGACGGCAACACCCACCCCGTCGTCATTAAACGAAACCGACATCAAGCTGCTTTTGGCAGGGACCGTGACCTTGCGCCAAGTGGCGCCGTTGTCGTCGGAAACCTTGACCCGACCGAATTCTCCAACCAGCCAAACCTGATTCTTCGTGATCGCAATGTCATTCCATGCCGAGTCTTCGTGCGCGCCGGCTTGTCGCCAGGTTGTGCCGAAATCTGTTGAATGCAGAATGTTGCCAGCCTCACCAGCCGCCCATGCGCTGCCGCCAGGCTGCACCAAAACAGTCAACAGTTTGTTTGCGATGCTCGACTTTGGAACTTCGACATTGCGCCAGCTTTGGCCGCCATCCTCGGTTACCACCACCACCCCGCCATTGCCGACCGCAACGGCACGCTGCTTATCCCAGGCGGACACGCTTTGCAATGTCTCTGTGACGCCGGTAGCCTGAACTTGCCATTCGGCGCCACCGTTTTCTGTTGCCGCAATTTTTCCGTTGCTGCCAACGACCCATACCGTTGAACGATCCGCCACCGACAAGCCGTAAAAGCCTTCGCCGCGCGCGAAAACAGGAATTGATACAGAGCCTCCGGCGGGCACCGGCTTGATGAAAAGTCCTGCATAGAGCAAGCCACCGACGATCAACAGCGGGAGCGCGGACATGAAAAGTTTGAGAGCACGTTGCATTTTTTTACCATTCCACATGTATTAAAGGGCGGCTAATACGGCTGATATTCATGCTATTTTCCGAAGGCATTACAGTCCAATGCTTTTTATATCAACCGTCGATACCGAACCCGTATCAACAATTTTTTCCAGACCAAAAAGTCACATCAACCGCCCGGACAACAAGTCTTGAATGAGCGCGCGCCAAGCGCTCTGCCGACAACAGCAGCGCAAAGGGCAAGTTTTAAAGATCGGGATCGCCGCTGCCCATCAGGTCAAGACGTTAAAGAAACTTTCTCGCGGGGTGTTGTCCTGGGAAAAAGAGGCTGCTCCGAGGTCGCTCGTATCCCAGGTAAGCACCGGAGTGTCGGGATAGTGAACATAACCACCGGTGAACACTTCATTGCGGTTACCGGATGGATCAAAGAAATAAATCGTCGCACCGCGTGTAATGCCATGCCTGTTGGTATTTACATCAACGGGAATGCGATATTTTCCGATCAAGTCCGCAGCATGGAAAAGATCGTTGATCGAATCCAGAAGGAAGGAAACATGATGGAATCGATTCGGCTCTGGTTGCAGAACGAATGCGACATCATGCGGCTTGGTAGAGCAACTGACAAACAGCGCAAGCGACTGTTTGGAATCCGCATCCACCAGACGCTCTGTCATATCGAATTCGAACACTTCCTGGAATAGCTTGGCGTTCTCGTCAATATTCACGCCGCCTAACAGCACATGGTCAATGCGGTTGATCCGGAAGCCGCGGACGACACCTTCGTCTGGCATCACCCCTGGATTACTGGTCCCCAGCGTATTGCCGATCTGTTCTTTTTCAGCATAAAGATGCATCGTGTGACCGCTCGGCAGGACAAACTGCAAGCGTCGACCACTTTTTGGATAGACGCCAGCGGCAATACGTTCCACCGGAATTCCATAGGCATTTAACTTTTCTTCGAGATCCGTAAGAGTTTGGTCGTCGTAAACCTTGAATGCGAAGGAGTCGATTCCGGCAGAGTCTGCCTCGCGCAACACGATGCAGTGGTGATCATGCTCATCCCACGCCTTGTAATAATGCTTACCCTCCGCGTCGGTCATCACTTCAATCAGACCCATGCGGTCGCCATAATGGCGGCGGGCCGCCTTCATATCCAATACCCGGATGCAAACCTCGCCCAATCGCAGAACGCCTCTTAGTGCCATTTTCGTCTCCTTAAAATTATTTAATATTTGTTGCAATGAGGGCCGCCAGCCTGGCCACCGCCCATCAAGGGTTGATCAAGCAACGGCTTTCAAAAGACCGCGCTCTTTGGCCATCGTCATCGCAGTGTCTTCAATCATGTCTTCCTGGCCGCCGATCAACTTTCTGCGGCTCATCTCGATCAAGATATCGCGCGCCGGCACGCCATATTTCTTTGCTGCCCGTTGGGCCGGATACAGGAAAGTGGAATAGACGCCTGCGTAGCCAATCGTGAGCGATTCGCGGTCTACTCGCACCAGGGTATCCATCAATGGCACAACGATTTCTTCGGCAATGTCCATCAGTTTAAAAAGATCAACACCTGTTTCAATGCCCATCCGATCGCACACGGCGGCGAAGACTTCGAGCGCCGTATTCCCTGCACCTGCGCCAAGACCACCTACCGATCCATCGATCCGGTTTGCGCCGGCCTCCAATGCAGCGATGGAATTTGCCACGCCCATGCCGAGATTATTGTGGCCATGAAAACCAAGTTCGGTCTCCGGCTTCAGGACATCGCGGAGTAGGCGGATACGCGCCTTGACATCCTCCGGCAGCAGGTAACCTGCGGAATCCGTGACATAAATGCAATTGGCGCCATAAGACTCCATCAGCAATCCTTGCTTGAGCAGACCTTCCGGAGAATTCAGGTGCGCCATCATCAGAAAGCCGGTCGTATCCATTCCCAGATTTTTCGCACAGGCGATATGCTGCTCGGCGACATCGGCTTCTGTGCAATGCGTAGCCACATGCACGCTGTGCACCCCGCATGCGCGCGCAGAACGCAATTGGTCCATGCTTCCCAGACCAGGCACCAGCAACACAGATACTTTTGCCTGCTTAAGTTTCGGAATTACTGCATTGAGATATTCTTCGTTGGTATGTAGCGCACGCCCAAGATTCAGTGAATGACCGCCAAGACCATCCCCATGCGTCACTTGAATCAACGGGACACCGGCATCATCCAGCGCGGTGGCAACACGCACCATCTCGTCCAGTGTCATCTGATGATGCTTGGAGTGCATACCATCGCGCAGACACATGTCATGCAAAAATACTTTTTTTCCTTTTAAAGACATCACGCGATCTCCTTCTGTTTCGGCGAGAGTTTCAGTGCTCCGGCGAGCATCTGTTCTGCAAACATTTCCGCTGTGCGCGTTGCCGCTGCAGTCATAATGTCCAGATTGCCGGCATAGGTTGGCAAGTAGTCGCCCAAGCCAGCCACCTCCATATAGACAGAAACCTGATGACCGTCGAAGACGGGGCCGTTGACAAGCCGATAGCCTGGAACATATTTTTGAACTTCTTTGATCATGGCCAGAACTGACGCAATGATGGCTGGCTGATCCGGCTCGCCTTCTGTTTCGCAGTAGATCGTGTTTCGCATCATCATTGGCGGCTCGGCCGGATTGATGATCGCCATTGCTTTACCTGACTTTGCGCCGCCGACTTTCTGGATCGCGTTCGACGTCGTGCAAGAGAATTCATCCAAATTCTTGCGGGTTCCTGGCCCGGCGGATTTTGACGAGATGCTGGCGATGATTTCTCCATACGCTACGGGCTGCACACTTGACACCGCATAGACGATGGGGATCGTTGCCTGCCCCGCACAGGAAATCATGTTCACATTCATCTCACCACGTTCGGCAATCGAGCGTAGATTGACCGGGGGAACGCAAAGCGGTCCAATTGCGGCCGGTGTCAAGTCGATTACCATGACGCCAAGCCCATTGAGCTTGCGTGAATTTTCCGCATGCACATAGGCAGATGTGGCGTCAAATGCAATCTTGATGCCATCTGCTTCAATATGCGGCAACAATCCATCGATGCCTTCAGCGGTTGTCTTGATGCCCATCTTTCTGGCAAACGCAAGACCTTCCGAGTCTGGATCAATCCCGACCATCCACACTGGTTCCAGCACCGCACTACGCTGGATTTTATAGATCAGATCTGTTCCAATATTGCCGGAGCCGATCAGTGCGCATTTAATTTTTTTCATGATTTGCCATCCCATAAGTCGCGTTGAGAGTCTCGCTATGGACTCGCTCAAGATGTTCCCCTCTGGTTTTTCCGGAAACCGCAAAATGCTCCGGCAATAACTCGTCAATCAAGATCCTTACTTGATCGGATTTAACACCCAGGGCGTTCGTCACTGCGTCGGTAATGCCTGCTATCAGGGCGCGTTTTTGAATGACAGAACGGCCTTCAAGAAGGTGAATTTCAATAATTGGCATTTTTTCCCCTAATGAGCTGGTAGAACCCTTTTCGTTGATCAACTTTCATGTAGCGCTCAATGCTGGTCATATAAACCGCATGGAAACACTTCCAAGTTCCTGAAATCGTGCCGTCACGTGATCGCCCGCCTTTACCGGAATCGCTTCGGTAATTCCACCGCTCATGACGAAACTGCCAGCCGCCAGTTCTTCACCTTGCGCATGCAGGATATTGACCAGCCTGGCGATCGCTTCTGCAGGATGGTCGAGTACCGCTGCCGAGGCGCCCGTGGCGACAATTTCGCCGTTAATCTCAATCACTACACCGAGCGTACGCAGGTCGAGATCAGACGTATTTCGCGCGCGTCCGCCAGCCACGAAACGGGCGCTGGAACTGTTGTCCGCGATGACGCTGGGGAGGTCAAATTTATACGCGGCATAGCGGGAATCGATCACTTCGACGGCAGGCAGAACAAAGTCGGTCGCCGCCAACACCTGCGCCCTGTTACAGTCCGGGCCGCGCAGCGCCTGCCTGGTGACGAATGCCACTTCACACTCCACGCGCGGATGAATCATCCCGGCGGCAACGATCGTGGAATTTTCCGGCCGTGCCATGTCGTGCGTGAGAAATCCGATCGCTGGCTCGTACACGTTCATCTGCTGCATTTTTGCCTTGGATGTCAGCCCGATCTTCCAGCCGATAAGGCGGTTGCCGCGCACGACCCAGCCGCGACGAAGTTCCTGTTGCACGGCGTAGCCATCTGCCACGGTCATTGCAGGGAATTCCTCTGTCAGCAGCGGAATGACATGGGCCGTGGTTTGCGCTTCAGCCACGCGCTCCGCAAGGCGAATAATGTCTTCCTTTTGCAATGTCAGGCTCATGCCGCACTCCTTCCAGAAAATGCAACCTTGCAGCTTCCCAGGCCGCCGATGGTGCAAACAAGTTCATCACCATCTTTGATCGGCAAAAGTGCTGATTGCGCACCAGACAGAATCACCTCGCCAGCCTTGAATGAAATGCCGAGTGCTCCGAGCGTGTTGGCCAGCCATGCAACGGCGTTGGCCGGGGATCCCTGGACCGCTGCGCCAGCGCCTGTCGACACCAGCTCGCCATTTTTCTCTACCACCATGCCGGCCAGCGTGATATCCAAGGTGCGCGGATCGCCTTTGGTTTTTCCCAGCACATATACGCCGCATGAGGCATTGTCCGCGACCGTATCCTGAATTTTTATCTTCCAGTCGGTAATCCGGGAATCGACGATTTCAAAGCAGGGCACGACATAATCCGTGGCACGGATTACATCCATTGCCGTAATGCCGGGACCAATCAAATCATCTTTGAGAACAAAAGCCAGTTCGGCCTCGGCCTTGGGCTGTATCAACGTATCGATATCAATCGTGCTGCCATCTGCATAACTCATGCCCGAGGTGAGCTGCCCGAAATCGGGTTGAAACACGCCGAGGAAATCCTGGATTGCCTTACTGGTGACACCGATTTTTTTTCCGACGATCGTCTCTCCGGCCTGCACGCGGCGCTCGATCATGCGCTGCTGAATCCGGTATGCGTCGTTAATGGTGATGTCGGGCTCTCGCTCAAGCAGCGGCGCTACCGTCTTTCTTGCGACCAATGCCTCGTACAACTCATCACCATACTTCTCGATTTTCTGAGCATTCATCATCTGAGTCTTCCCCTATCAAAGCTTGACGCAGATATTGCGCGTCTCGGTATAGAACTCCAGGGAATGGATGCCGCCCTCGCGACCGATCCCGGATTGCCCGGACCCACCAAATGGCGTGCGCAAATCTCGCAAGAACCAGCTGTTGATCCAGGTAATGCCAACTTCCACGCGCGCAGCAACGCGGTGCGCACGCGCAAGATGTTGCGTCCAGATCGTCGTGGAAAGCCCATACTGGGAATCATTGGCAAGCTTGACCACTTCGTCTTCGGTGTCGAACGGACGTATGTGGCAACATGGGCCAAAAATTTCTTCCTTCACGACTGCGGCATCGTCGGCAAGGCCGGTCCAGATGGTGGGCTGCACCCATGCGCCGCCCTTGAGCTCAGCCGACATGTCGGGCACGCCGCCGCCCGTAACCAGACTGGCACCGTCGTCCAGCGCTTTTTTGTAATAGGAAAGTACTTTGCGCTGGTGCTCCAGGCTGATGAGGGGGCCGAAATTCACGGCGTGATCCTCCGGCCGACCGAACTTCACAGCCTCAGCCTTCAGCTTCAATGCCTGCACAAATTTTTCAAAGATCGGACGTTCGACATAGACCCGCTCCGTGCCCAGGCAGACCTGCCCGCTATTGAGGAAGGATGAGCGGAAAATTCCCTCGACTGCAGCGTCAAAATCGCAATCGGCGAACACGATCCCGGCATTTTTTCCGCCCAGTTCAAACGATACGTCGCGCATTCCTTCGGCCGCCGCTTTCATGATGGCGGTGCCGGTGCGCGTCTCGCCTGTAAAGGTGATGGCATTGATACCTTGATGCTGGGTCAGAAATTCTCCAGCCGATCCTGGCCCGAAGCCATGCACGACGTTATAAACGCCTTTCGGTATGCCGACCTTGTTCATGACTTCGCCAAGCAATGCTGCCGTCTGCGGCGTTTCCTCGGAAGGTTTCACGACCACGGCATTGCCACATGCGAGCGCCGGACTGACTTTCCAGGTCATCAGCAGGAATGGCGCGTTCCAGGGGCAAACAACGCCGATGACACCCTTGGGTGAGCGGATCGCATAGTTCAGCGCGCCACGCCCGTCTGGCGTAGCCATCTGAAAGGACTCGGCTGCGACGTTTTTCACCACATCGGCAAAGACCTTGAAATTGGCTGCACCGCGCGGAATGAAGGCATGCGTCATGACATGATGCGGCTGCCCCGTATCGGCCATTTCTGCGGCAACAAAATCATCGAAGCGACGCGTGATCTCATTGGCGACTTCGTACAGAAGTTCCGTCCGTTGATCGATCGTGATCCGGCTCCACTCTCCCTGAAGCGCGGCGCGAGCGGCCCTTACCGCAGCATCCACCTCGAGCTGTCCCGCTTCGGAGACGCTGGCAATCAGCTTGCCATCCAGTGGCGATCGCTTTTCAAAGCGCTTTCCACCAATTGCGGAGGTGAACTCGCCGTTAATAAAATTCTCTATTTGATGCATGCCATCTCGCCTTTTTTAATCAGTAATGCACACCGGGGCGTGTAATGAAGCGACCATTCATCGTCACCTCTGTAATCACGTTTTTCGTCACAACATTTCCATCAGCGACTGGTTCTGCGATGGTTGTTGAAATCGAGTCTAGGTTTGCACCTCAATACCGTCAAATACCTTTGGAGGTAACTCTCATTTCCTTTTCGGTATCAATGGGCACAGCACTCAATGCGCGCTGCCATCCCCCCCTGACCGGACGCCACGAATCAGATCGCTTTGAATAAAGGACTGCGCACACGCTGGGCATCCGCGGCGGAAAAGAATTTCTCCATATAGATGTCACGTTCGAATAATCTTCCCTGCATGAGCGTCGTAATGCATGCATCGATCATGAGGGGCGGACCACATAGATATGCTTTATGTCCACGGAAATCATTATTGAAATGCCCCTTCGCCACCTCATGCACGAATCCTCTGGCACTAGTCCAGCCATTGCCATCAAGCTCGCCAGATAAGGCCGGGATATACGTGAAGTTGGGGTGCTCAGCCGCCAGGCGATCAAACTCCTCGTGGTAATAGAGCTCATCTCGGCTGCGCGCGCCATAGATCAAAGTAATGGGAAGTGTGCAACCGTCCTCGATCAATTCCAGAATCATTGATCGCGGACTCGACAAGCCGGATCCTCCCGCGAGAAAAAGCGAAGGAAGATTGGCCGACTTCCGTACAAAAAATCGTCCATATGGGCCACTCAAGCTCACGCAATCGCCTTCGCGCAATTCCTGATGAATCCAGCCGGTCACTGTGCCACCAGGTACATGGCGAATGTTCAACTCGATTTCGCCGTTCACCGAGGGCGCATTTGCAAGCGAAAATGCGCGCCTCGTCTGCCCGTCCGGCATGTTCAGATTGATGTACTGGCCAGCCTGAAAACGCATTCCGCCTGGACTATCGAGGCGAATCCAGATGCCTTTGATGGTTGGCGTAAGGTCCTCGATTCTGCTGACGACACCGCTAAAATCCTGAACCGGAAATTCCTGCGCATCCGGGTCTTCCTCGATATCGGCCTCGATCGTCAAATCGCTTTGCAGCGTTGCGCAACACGCCAGGCATTTCTGTTCGTCACGCTCGATATCCATGAGCGCGAAATTCGTTGCCTCGCCGTGTTCGATTTCACCATCTAGCACCTGCACTTTGCAGGTGCCACACACACCGTGGCCGCAGGCATGTGGCAAGTGGAGGCCTGCGCGCAGGCTGGCGTCAAGAATGGTCTGGCCTGCCTGAACTTCAATCGTGCGTCCCAGCGGTTCGATCGTCAGTTGATAGCTCATATAGACCCCTTTTACACTCCCACTCCGGCAAGCCCATCTCTGCCGGGTGTCTGGAAACGCAGGACATCTTTATGCTCAAGGCCGTTTTCCGCGATGGATTTATCCATGTCCGGTGTCCATGGCTGGCCAGACTTTAGCCAACACACTTGATTCCAGTCGATGCCGGAAAATTCCGGGTGCACGCCATAGGCATTGGCCAGGTGCGTTTCAACGACATCACGGAAACGGGTATCCGGTGGCAGGCAGAACACCGTCGGCGCGTAAAACAGCAGATGCTTGTCCCAACCGACATACAGCAATTGCGCGCCATGAAAGTTTTCTTTGCGGTCCTTGTTATCCACCGGATAAAGCTTGATTGATACAACAGGCATGTGTCTTCCCCCTTAGTTTTTTGTAGAGGCCTGGCGCCATTCGGCAAAATTTTTCTGGTCTTCCGATCCTTCGAAATCCAGATTGTCTTTTCCGAATTGCAAGTTCCAGTACGCCATGACAGATTTGATGGGATCGAAATCCGGCGCCGTCGGATCTGCGCCTTCAGCAAAACAATTTCCTTGGGAAATCTGGTGCGCAGGCAGCCACGCTTGAGAATATTTCTCCGGCTCTTTTTCGAAAATGCATTTGCAGTGATCGGAGCAGAAGTGAAACTTGTCGCCAAGGTAAGTGGTCTCCCGGTACGCAATCTGCGTCGGGTCATCCGGTTCGGTAAACATCATCGGGATCTGGCAGGTCTGGCAGAGCATCGGCATGGTCGTGCCATAGAAACGCTCGCCTTTGTCGGCCTTCTGCTTCCAGAATTCAAGACGGGGACGGTAATACTTGTCGAACGTGTCTGGATACTTCGACGCCAGCCATGTCATTTCTTCTTCACTTGGCAGCCAGGTGTGGAAATTGGTCATCCCGCCTGCAGTATAAAAAGCCAGCCATGCCTGATGCGAGATATGGTCTTTCTCCTTGCGGATCTGTTCGACGCATGCCGGCACCTTGATGCCATAGCGCGCCAGGTCGTCAAAGAGCGCCATGGCATTCTCTTCGAAGTAAATGCCCCATGCCTCTTTCCAGCTCATCACACGCTTCGGCAGCATGTAATCCATCATCATCGCAACCAGCGTCAGGACCCGCACGCCACGCCATGTCCATTTATCGATCCAGCCCTGAACGATCGGGAGATTGTCCGGATCCTGCTCCAGCATGAACTTGATAAATTCAAGGCCCAGCGTCATATGACGCGCCTCATCGGACTGCGCGGAAAAGCCGAATGTCATCGCAGCCATGTCGCCGTTGTGGGCTGCGCCGGAAATGAATGGAACGAACACGAGATTGGTGAGTACGTATTCGAACGAAAACCCGATGGCCGTGATGAACTCGAATGGCCCGGCGGTCATCGCATCTTCAAAGAATGACTTCGAGACCGACAAGTACCACATCTTGTCGTTCATGTTGCGCCAGTCATGGAGGCCGTTGTAGTACTTGTTGTAATTGGAGAGAGAGTGAATCTGCGTCTGCGCATGGCGAATTTCATCCAGCGACTGCATCTGGCACGCCACCGCAGGTCCAACGCCGCGCATCTGTCTGCCAATATGGGCAAATCCGCGATGCGAGTTGTATTCCAGTGATGGAAAAGCTGACATGATCAGCTTCAGCGCATTGAGATAGCGCGCGTCGGTGACACCAAGATGGCCGTTATTTTGAGCAAACGCATCAATAATGGCGTAAAGCTTTTTCTCTTTTTCTGCCTGATACTTCCAGTAGGAGTCCATCGTTAGCCGGAATGGATCTTCCCATTTGTCCCAATCATGAATCTTGATGCCCTCAAACTTCATGTAAGGATAAACATCATCCATGGACTCATAAGTAGTTTCCCAGCCCAGGTCGCGCGTCATCAGCGAGTACTTTTCTTTCAACCCCAGCTTTTTCTTGACTTGCATATCCATGCTATATCTCCTTGTACCCTCAATTGTTTATATTCATTTCCAGAACAGCGTAAATTCTTCTGCCGTCTCATCGACATGACCGGAAATGCTGATCAGGTGCAGCTGCAGTTCTTGCAGATCAAAGTCACGTCCGATTTTTTCTTCCACGGTTTCGCGTTTGATGACCATCCGGCCGGGAACGTCCACCTTGACCATTGCCGGCTGTTCGTTGACGATTGCCGTGGGGTTGTCTTCGACAATGGCGGCGATAATTGCGCGGCTTTCGTCGCTGGCCTGCAGAGCAATGAATACGTTATGCATGGCGGCTCCTCAGATTGACAGGCCGAGCCTGGCGGCACGCGCATTGAATGCATCGACAACGACATTGAGCGTTTCATTAGCCTCCGATTTCAATGCCTTCATCACCAGCGGCACCAGTGCTTCGACAGCACGCTCACGCCAGTAAGCCGCCCACTCCGACAACAACGCCTTGTTTTCTTCCGATTCTGCCGCCGCCGTCTTGATGCACGCGTCAATCCACTTGCTGGTTTCCACGTACCAGTCGGTCATGAATGATGTGACCATGGCGATTGGCGCGCCCCCGGAAGTCGTCATCTTCTTGTCAATGACGTTTTGATAGACGAGCGGGTAAAGCAAGCCGTCGAGCACGAAATTTTGTGCAACGAACAGCTCGAACCAGTCCTTTTTGACCAGCAGATTTTCTGTATAGCGACGCAGCCCTTGCCATTTCGGATTGACCAGCCATGCCTGCTTTGCGGAATCGAGCGCGTTGGCATCCGCCAGAAGGAGACCGATCCTGGTCAGGTACTGTGCAATGGCAAGATGGTCCATCGCATGAAATGTGCAGGGCTGGGTGATTGCGGTGCCGTATCCATACGCGCAGATATAGGTATTGTTCAGGTTGCCGCCCCATGCAAGGTGGCGTAAAGGCAGCAGTAGTTCGAGCGCTTGCTGCGTGACTTCCTCAGACAGCTGCTCGGTCAGATTGCGTGACTCGACAAAAACAAATCCTGCCTCGACTGCCTCATGCTGGCGCGCACGCGCCATTGTGTAGGTGCCATAGTAGAACTGGCGCGGATCCTTCAGCGCATACCAGTCCTTCATCACGATTTTTGTCCGACGCGGATCGTACAGCTCGTGGTCCGGATCCCATGTCGGGCGATAATGAAAATGCTCTGTCGGCTGAACGTCAAACGTCCCTTCCTGATATCGGGTCGCTGGCTTGTCACCGCCGATACGCTTTGCGATATGGTCAAAAGTCTGTCTTAATGGTTTGATGCTGACAGTGCGCAAATCGAGTTGCATGTGTTCTCCTCTATATTGTGGCGGCTGGTATTAGTTGCATTAATCAATGCCTGGACTTGAATCTTTCCGTGGTGGCGTCATGCAAATTCCATGACCATTCCTCGTCGCCCGGCGAAATCATTTTTTCGCCTACGAGAATCGTCACCTTATTGGCTAAACAGAACGCGTCGAACGCTTCATCCGCAAGGATTAACTCGACGAACAGCTCTGGCTCTCCGACGGAAAAATCAAATTCAATGAAGCCGTCACTACGCAGCTCGCGAATACGCACATACTTGTGTGCGGGATTAAACTGATTGACGGCCGTGCGATTTTTTTTATCGGATATCATCGCATCTGCCCCGAATGAATCGTCTGATGGGTTGACGTCGCCAGGAGGCGCTGCCCCAGTCTGCCGATAGCGCAGACCTGCAAGTCGCTGGCCGGATAGACGCAGCACGCGAGCAGACGCCCGGATCGCTCGTCATCTTCGCTGACGTGACGACGACTCATTTGCCGGGTATGCACCTGGCCAGATAGCACTTCCACCTTACAGACACCGCAACCGCCACCACGACAGCCCACCGGGATGCCTTTTTTCCCGGTACGTGCGATTGCCGCCAACAATGTCTCGCCTGCCTTGCAAGCTACGGTCTCGCCGCTATTGGATAGCCGGACCGTGAATTGGTACGCTGCGATTTGCCCAGACGTAGTAGTTGGCGTCTGCGCAAACATCGATGAAGCTGTCATGCCGTCTCCTAAGCTTTGTTATGCCGCGCGCAATTCACCAAGCGTTGGCGCGACTGTATTTGTATCGACTTAATAGCAACGACCATGCCAGCATTTAAGTGATTGATTTTTATAATATTTTTATTCAATCCACGTTTAGCCATGCGGGATGGCATGACGCAATGGTTCACGCCAACGCAGTGGTGTACGAATCCGTACAGCGATTAAAAGACGCGCGCACCCGGCATCAGTGCTGTCGCCTCGCGGTAGCAGCGCGTGCGAGATTGGCCTTACGAGGGAGAGATGCATGCCAGTACAGAGACAGCGAATACTGCGTTACGTCTGGCGACATGCCCGAGGCTGCAAAAGCATCTTGGCAATGCGGACTGATAGAAAAATCAGCCGATGGGAATTGCGTTGGGTCGATTGCTGGTGGTCTGCGCGACGCACCAGCAGGTGGAAAGAGCCTTGAAGCTAGTGGACTGTAACATTTAAAAACGAAGTATACTCATGCTCATGGAGGGCATGATGATACTCACCAAAAGCGAACGCATGGAGCTCCAACAACAGGTCAGTGCGAGGAATGGACGGGCAGATACTGCACGTCGCGCCCGGCTGATTTTGCTGCTGGCCGATGGCCATACCTGGGCCGATATCCGCGCCAAGCTCGATTGCAGCGACAGCTTCATTGATCTCTGGAGCAAGCGTTTTTCCGCAGACCGGCTTGCCGGACTGTTTTCGCGCCATGCCGGGCGGGAACGCTACAAGGTCACCGACCGCATCGAGGCACGCGTCCTGGCCCGAACCACGAAACACAAACCGGCCGATGGTTCGACGCACTGGTCGACACGCAAGCTGGCTGCCGAACTGGGCGGGGGGATTTCGCACATGGCGGTCGCGCGCATTTGGACCAAGCATGGCATCAAGCCGCATCGCCTCGAAGGCTATCTCGCCTCCAACGATCCCGACTTTGAAACCAAGGCCGCCGATGTGATTGGCCTCTACATGAATCCGCCCCAGCACGCGGCCGTGTTTTGCGTGGACGAAAAAACTGCGATCCAGGCGCTGGATCGGAAAGACCCAGTGCTGCCGTTGTCGCCCGGACGCGCCGAACGCCATGGATTCGAATACTACCGGCACGGCACGCTGTCGTTGTATGCCGCCTTCAACACCAGGACTGGCGAGGTGCTGGGCAAGACCGCTGTGCGACACACCTCGGCTGAGTTCGTGGCCTTCCTCACAGACATCGTCGCCAACCAACCCAAGGGCAAAGAAATCCACGTCATCGCCGACAATCTCTCCGCGCACAAAACCAAGCTCGTCGCGGCATTTCTGGAGGCGCATCCCACGGTGCATATGCATTTCACTCCTACATATTCATCCTGGCTGAATCAGGTCGAACTGTGGTTTGCAAAAATCGAACGCGACGTCATTGCGCGGGGCGTTTTCACATCGCTGACTGATCTCAAGAGAAAACTCATGCGTTACATCCGTCACTACAACACCCAGCCAAAGCCAGTGAAGTGGAAGTACTTCGATCCAAGCAAGCGAATCACTCCCGAATCAATTGTTACAGTCCACTAGATGTACAGCTATTCGCCGGCGCTCTCCGGCCGCTTGGAAAGCCTGTATGACAGTTGGCGGCGCGTGATGCCGAGAAGGCGTGCGGCATGGGTGAGGTTGCCGTTTGCCTTGTCCACAGCAAATTTCAATAGGCTATCCTCGTGGGCATTGAGATCAAAACCATCACTCAACAGCTGCTCGTAATCGTCTGGTGTCCTGACATCCGATTTGCCGTGCAAGTGGCCGTCACTGGCGATCTCTTGGCCTTCTCTCTGCAGTTGCTCGATCTGGGCAAATAAATCGTCCACTTCAATATAGCCGCCCGCCGACACAAGCAATACGCCCCGCTCAATGACATTTTCGAGTTCGCGGATGTTTCCGGGCCACGAATATTGAGACAGCATGAGAAGCGCACGGTCAGTTATACCTCTGACCTTCTTGTGATACCGCGTGCTATGTTTTTCAATTAGCGAATTAATCAGCAAAGGCAAGTCCGCACGCCGCTCGCGCAGCGGAGGTATGGTGATCGGATATGTGGCAAGCCGATAATATAAATCTGCCCGGAAACGTCCGGCAGCAATAGCATCCTGCAAGTTCACATTGGTCGCCGCGACAAGACGCACATCCACCTGGAAAACCCGATTGTCACCGAGCCGCTCCACTTCGCCGGTTTGCAATACCCGCAAGAGCTTGACTTGTGCTGCCAGGCTCATTTCGCCTACTTCGTCCAGAAACAGCGTGCCGCCGTTGGCACGTTCGAAGCGGCCGGGCCTCGATTGGTCTGCCCCTGTATAGGCTCCCTTGGTTACGCCGAACAATTCTGATTCGATCAGATCATGCGGAATCGCAGCGCAGTTAATCGCCACAAACGGCTTGTCTGCGCGTGGTCCGTTATCATGCAGCCATCGCGCGAAACGCTCCTTGCCCACCCCGGTTTCGCCCAGCAGAAGTACGCTGATAGCACTTGGCGCAGCCTTGCTGACAAGGTTAAATGCCTTGCGAAAGCCGTCCGATACGCCGATAAGGCTGCCCGGCATCTTCTCACTCGATAAGGTTTCGCGTAATTGCGCGACTTCTTCCCGCAACTCCGTTAACTCTCCCTGGATGTTGTCGGGACGGAAATAGCACAGATAGTCGGGGTCATCCCAATCTTCTGCCAGCTTGCCGACGATGCGACAATTCGCCGCCCCGCAAGCTTTGCATTCCATTTCGCGAAAAATGACGAGTTTATTGGTGAAGGCTGTTGCATAACCAGACGCATAGCCAATCTGGGTCCAACAAGCATGCTCATTGCCGATGCCGAATTGCTGAATATGCGCTTCGGCTTCGCTGGAATATTCCCAAATGAACTCACCGTGATAAGCGCCTTGCTCAAGATTGATTTTCGAGTCCACAGCACGCACTTTCACCATGCCTTCAAGCATGTGCATTTCCGCACCCAGTAGAAAAACGTCTTCCAGAGCATTGTCTCCGACGATTCTCTTTGCTAGTTCGGCATCTTTTTTGCCTGACTCAAAGCCCATCCGCACCAGAAGCCCACGTGCCCGCTCGACGCCGAGGGAATCGAACAATTCCTTGCGCAAGGCACCGAACGCTTGCGCATGAAGTAAAAACATCCGGTTTTCATGAAGCCATATTTCGCCATTTTCCGGATCGAAGCGAAGCCGCGAGCGCAAATTCAAACGCTCAATTAGGCCTGTCAATTTCATTTCTGTGTGTCTCCGTTATAGTTCACGGGCGAGCGCCACGCCTGATGGCAGAAGCATACGTCCGTATCGCGAGACATGTCCCTCAGGATTAGCTGTGACGAGGGCGTCTGCGATCCATAGTCTAACCTACTGTGGTATATAGTATGCTGCCAAAAACGGGGAAATTTTTCCTCCGAAACATCCGGAAAGCGCGGCTATCCAACCACCTGCTTGTCGCCGCTTTCATCGCAGATTGAACCACTCGTTCACTTCACAGAGGAGTATTGGATAGGCATGGAATTCCGCCACTTGAAATATTTCATTGCAGTCGCAGAAGAACTCCATTTTGGACGTGCGGCAGTTGCTCTGCACATTTCGCAGCCTCCGTTGACACGACAGATTCAACAACTGGAAGAGGCAATTGGCGTCCAGCTGTTCATACGCACGCCCAAGGGTGTCGAACTGACTCAGGCAGGCGAGCTGCTGCTGCAGGAAGGCAAGAATCTATACTCGCTGATAGAACAAACAGTAGAACGGACCCGGCGTGCTGGCCAGGGAAATCTTGGCCGCATCGACATCGCCATTTTCGGCTCAGGCACGCTGGATGTCATTCCCAAACTGTTACTACGCTTCCGTACCATCTATCCAGATGTGAATGTTGTGCTGCACACCATGGTAAAGAGCGAGCAGATCAATGCATTGCGGCAACGAAGAATCACTGTGGGCTTCAACCGTCTGCTGGAGCCTTATCCGGATATTCGCAGCGAGCCGGTAACAACCGAGCCAATCGTGGTTGCTGTGAGCACGCAGCATCCGTTGGCGGAAGAAGAAGAAATTGAGTTACAGGCGCTAAAGAACGAACCAATGGTTTTGTTTCCGACTGGCGCGCGACCAAATTTCATCGACAAGGTCATGGATCTCTGCCGAGGAGAAGGCTTCCTTCCGATCGCATCACAATCGGTTGGAGATGCTGTCACCGGCATTGCGCTTGTCGCCAGTGGCTTTGGAATTTCATTGGTGCCAAAGTCTGCTACCACTTTACAGCTGCCCGGTGTTGTCTATCGCCCGTTGAAAAATGCCCCTAATGCAGTAGTCGACTTGAGCTGCATCTATCGGCATGACGACGAGTCGCCGATTCTGAAGGCATTCCTCGAAGTCGTCAGATCGTTTCACAATGAAAGCATGTTTTAATTGCCGCCACGCACGATGTCCGGGCACACATTGCTGTACCCGGGCATGTGCAGGTTAATGCCCCCCGCGATCAACGAATTCGTCACGCAGATGCATACAGCGTAACGAAAACGTCAAGCTCAGCCCCCATAGCTAATAGCGAACCACAAAAAAATCTTAAGAATCAATGGCTTAAGTTTTGGCCTGTTTATTGCTAGAACAATCGCTGTAGCATAAAAAAGTGCAGCAAGCTTAAGCTGTCGAAATCGATATACGTCGGTTACACATTCATCATTTATGAGGAGACAAGAACAATGATACCTAAAGGTATTTTGCATACTGGCACGCTCACAATCCATATCACGACCGGGCATCAAGCCACCATCAATAGGACGGCAGTCTTGCCACGCATGCTTCGGCAAGGAGATTGAACGATGACGACCAATCGCTTATTGCCGGAAGGCTTCGAGAACCTGGAGCCGTTCGTCGGCTATTGGGTGCGCGACACAAATAATGAACGCTGGAAACAGCGTTCATTGGCATCCATGGAAGACATCCGCAGTTTTTATGATGCCATGCTTGCCCGGGCTGAAGACGCCATCACCCATCTCGACAAGTTCCCGCTCGATCAGATGCCCGAAGATGCTGAACGCCTCTTCAAACTACTTCTGGCCATCGCGCATGCCGCCATGGCTGTCGAAATTCATGGGCAGCCAAGAGCACGTAATGCGAAATTGCGGAACGACCTGAACGTAACGCAGGGCCCCTGGCCATTCGGCGGAGTACGCAATGGCGGCGATCATCAGAAAACTATCGGAAATAAAGAGGTGGGGTAATGAACGACATGACAATCGGGGCAGGCATTGAAGAGGCAGGTGCAAAGGAAAGCTTCACGCTCGCGGCAGGACTGTCCACCGAACCGGTTCCGGTGGATTCGTATATTTCTCCGGATTTTTTTGAACTGGAAAGAAAGCGCGTCTTCGGCAGGGCCTGGCTGTTTGTGGGACGAGTCGACCAACTCCCCGAAGAAAACAGCTACTTTGTCAAGGAAATCGATATTTGCAAGGCATCGGTGCTGGTGACCCGTAACGAAGCAGGCAAAGTACAGGCCTTTCATAATGTCTGTTCCCATCGCGGCAATCTGGTGGTTAACGATGACTGTGGAACAAAAAAGCGCTTTCGCTGCGAGTATCATAACTGGACCTACCAAAATGACGGTGCGCTGATCGGCGTGCCAGACCAGAAAAACTTCTTCAATCTCGACAAGAAAAAATGTGGCCTGACACCGATTGCGACCGGTGTCTGGGAGGGCTGGATTTTCGTTAACATGCAACGCGAACCGGAAATCAGTCTCGAAGAATTTTTAGGACCCTATGGCAAAGCCTATGCCGGCGTACCATTCGGGGAAGACCATGAAACATTGGTCATTGAAGCGCGCTTCAATGCCAACTGGAAGCTGATCATGGATGCATTTGCCGAGTCTTACCATGTCCCGGCAATTCACCCCGGCACGCTGGCACCAGGATTCGCAAATCCGGTGCACAACAAATATGCACGGCCGTTGAGCGGAAATACATTCGGCCTGCATGCCGCCTGGTCCGCTTACGGCAATCCGGAGTACGCTCCGCCACCCGACTCGGAAGTGGAACGTATCGCCTGCAAAATTGATACCGGCGGCCTGCTGGGCAGCGATGTGAACGACGAGGTTCTGCGACTGCGGGCGCACCCGGCAATCAATCCAACCAAAGAGTCCTGCTGGTCGGCAGACGTCACCTCAATCTTCCCCAATTTCAATATCGATTACTCGACCGGCGGTTACTGGACGCACGAATTCTGGCCACTGTCCCGCGACGCGACACATTGGATTCTCACCATCCGGATACCGAAGGCAAGCTCGGTTCGTCACCGGCTGCAGCTGGAACACTATGCCGCCCGCTGGGCTGAAATCGTACTCGAAGACGTTACCAACTGCGAGCGCATCCAGAAAGGCCTGGAATCCGGCGCCAAGGACGTAATGATTCTGCAGGACGGCGAATTCATGATCCGCCATATGCAGGAAACCCTGCGCAAATGGGTCAATGCCGAAACTGTCGCCGATGCAATGAAGTGACCGCCAGCTGGCGAGCCGGCACGGCGCCGGTCGCCAGCGCTATCGAATAACAAGGAATTGCAAAAAAATGAATAGATGGGTATGCGTGATATGTGGCTGGGAATATGACGAAAGCAAGGGCATGCCTGAACATGGCGTTCCACCCGGCACCCGCTGGGAAGATATTCCCGACGACTGGGAATGTCCAGACTGTGGCGTAGGGAAAGCAGATTTCGAAATGGCCATGGTTGCAACTTAATTAGCGCCACCGCGCTTCAGGGATAAACTAAAAATGCAACCGATCATCATTGTCGGCAGTGGACTTGCGGGATATACCGTCGCACGGGAATTTCGCAAACTGGACGCAACCACACCATTGAAAATCGTCAGCCGTGACTGCGGCAGCTTTTATTCGAAGCCAATGCTGTCCAATGTCTTTCATCAAAAAAAAGACCCTGCCAAGATCGCCAGCTATTCCGCTGCTCAAATGGCCGAGCAGTTGCACGCCGAAGTACTTCCCTACAGCAGTGTGACGGCACTGGATCCGGCGACCCGCACCATCCAGATCAACCACCAGGACACCGGCTACCAATCGCTGGTGTTAGCACTGGGTGCCGACCAACGCCGAATCGATCTTGCCGGCGATGCGGCAGAAGACGTACTGTCGGTCAATGACCTGGCGGACTATCTCCGCTTCCATACCTTGCTGCATGACAAGCGCCGAGTAGCGATACTAGGTGCGGGCTTGATCGGCTGCGAGTTTGCCAATGATTTGACAAGCGGCGGCATCACGGTCGATCTGATCGATCCGGCGTCTTGGCCATTGAGCCGTTTTTTACCAGAGCCCGCCGGACAGGTGATGGCGGATGCGCTGAGCGGCATCGGCGTACAGTTGTGGCCAGGCTGCACTCCGGTGGCTGTCGACCGCAGCGATGATGGCTACCGCCTGTCGCTCTCTGGCGGGAAATCACTTCAGGTCGATCTGGTGCTGTCGGCAATCGGGCTTGTACCACGAATTATGCTGGCACAGGCCGCCGGCCTGACGACTGCGCGCGGCATCGTGACAGATGCCTGCTTGCGCACGAGCGCCGAGCATGTTTATGCAATCGGCGATTGTGCCGAGGTCGAAAACCTGCTGCTACCGTATGTGATGCCAATCATGCAGTGTGCCCGCGCATTGGCCAAAACGCTGTTCGGCACGCCTGCCAAGGTAACTTATCCTGCAATGCCCGTGGTCGTCAAAACCCCTGCAATGCCAACCGTGGTAGCACCGCCATTGCAACAAGACGGCGCCTGGGAAACTGACGGGAAAGCAGGCAGCATGCGCGCCGTATACCGCAACGCCGACAGTAGCGTGGGCGGCTTTGCACTGTTGGGAGACCGTGTAGAAGAGAAGGGCGCCTTGTTAAAGCAAATAGCGCCTTGGCGCATCTAGTACTGCAGTTATATGCCGATTGGAGCGGAGGATATTGAAAGTGGTCGACTGTCTTCTCCGGCGGCCATCATCATGCCATTCCCCATGCTTGCCGCTTCAACTGTAGGTGTGCCCAGTTATGAATTACAGCTGTAATACCAGGTACTTGCAGCTTTGCAATCTGAAAGTGAATAACGTGTTCTTTCATCGGCCCACGAAACACTTTCAGTTGGACTATAAATTAATTCAATTAAAGGAGACTCACAATGTCCATGAATCTTGTTGTTCTCATCAAAATTAAATATGGGCGTGTCGAAGAAGCCGTCAGTATTCTTAAAGAGATAGCGCAGTTTCTTGAGCCTCACGGCTGGAAGCTGCTCGCTTCCTACACCCCATTCATAGGAGATTTGGGCCATCTCTATGATATTTGGGAAGTGCCGGATGCAAACGCCGTACCGAATGCTCTCACGGCTCTTGCTGGCAATAAAAAATGGGAGGAAGTCTTCGCTCGCTGGAGCGATGTCTGTGAATCAGAGCACATCTCCGTCTGCGCAAAAGTGATCTAGCCAGCCGGCTCTATTCTCCAGGAGCAGTACGAAAATGATATGTTGGTGATTGCTTGAAATTAAGCCAATTTCCTCAATGCTCCTCGTTACCGTTTGCCCCCGCATTAACGCATTGACTGGCACACATCACCCGGTACTTGTAACAAGTACCGGGTCCGGGCCATCAAGCTGATGGTCTTATAAAAACTCCAGAATGTGGCGCCAAATCACGTCGCCCCCGGTAGAGGATGCACTGCCCCCTCCGCGCACGGCATTGCCGTCGGCTCAACAATCTCTTAGGCGTTATGCTTAGCCATCAATCTCGCAGCGCGCATCCACGGCGGTGCCGCGCGCGACCATGCCCAACTTGTCCAGCAGGGCGCGGTCGGCATCGATTTCCGGATTGCCCGTGGTGAGCAGCTTTTCACCATAGAAGATCGAATTGGCGCCCGCCACGAAGCACAAGGCCTGCACCGCCTCGCCCATCTGCCGGCGCCCGGCCGACAGCCGCACGCGCGCCTTGGGCATGGTGATCCGGGCCACCGCCACGGTGCGCACGAATTCCAGCGGGTCCAGCGCCTCGGTGCCGTACAGGGGGGTGCCTTCCACCTGCACCAGGTTATTCACCGGCACCGATTCCGGGTACGGCTCCATGTTGGCCAGCTGAGCGATCAGGCCGGCGCGCTGAAGGCGCGATTCGCCCATGCCGACGATGCCGCCGCTGCAGACCTTGATGCCGGCGCCGCGCACCCGCCCCAGGGTGTCGAGCCGGTCCTGGTATTCACGGGTGGAAATGACGTCGCCATAGAATTCCGGCGCCGTATCGAGGTTGTGGTTGTAGTAATCCAGGCCGGCGGCGCGCAGGCGTTCGGCCTGGCCCTGTCCCAGCATGCCGAGGGTGACGCAGGTTTCCAGGCCCAGGGCCTTCACCTCGCGCACCATCTCTTCGACCTTCACCAGGTCGCGGTCCTTGGGCTCGCGCCAGGCCGCGCCCATGCAGAAACGGTTGGCGCCCTGCGCCTTGGCTTCACGCGCGGCCTGCAGCACGGTGTCGAGCGGCAGGATTTTTTCAGCCACCACGCCAGTGTCGTAGCGCGCCGCCTGCGGGCAATAGCCGCAATCCTCGGAGCAGCCGCCGGTCTTGATCGACAGGAGCGTGGCCAGTTCGACTTCGCTCGGGTTGAAGTGCGCGCGATGTACCTGCTGGGCGCGGTACAGCAATTCGGTAAAGGGCAGCTCGAACAGCGCGGCGATGGCTTCCACCGGCCACTTGTCGGCGACGATGGGCGCCACAGGCGCGGGGGTAGGTTGGAATACCAGGGGTTGCGACGACATCAAAAATCCTTTTCAGGCAATCGCTTTCAGCCGCATGCAAGCAGGCCTGAAAGCCACAATGTTAATCAATTCCTTGCAAATTCATTCACGCGAGCCGCGTTGCGCCGTTACTACCGGCCATCCGGGCAGGCTGGAAAAATCCAGGTGTGCCGCAGCGGCCGCCGGCAGTGCCGCCGGCAGGCGCGGCACGCATCCCAGGAGCGGCGCCGGCAGGCGCGCGCTGAGGGTTTCAAGGTTGGCGATGCCATGCTGCATTGACAGATCGACCACGTTGGCCGCCCAGCCGACCAGCTTCAGGCCGCGCGCAGCAATCGCCTCGGCGGTCAGCAAGGCATGGCTGATGCATCCCAGCCGCAGGCCAACCACCATGACTACCGGCAGGCCCAGTTGCTGCGCCAGATCGGCGGTGTCAAAACGGTCGGTGAGCGGCACGCGAAAACCGCCGACACCCTCGACCACCACCGCCTGCGCCATGCCAGCCACGCGATCATAGCAGGACTGAATGTGCTGCGGGTCGATTTCGATCCCTTCCATGGCGGCAGCGATATGCGGCGAAGCCGGTTCGCGCAGCAGGTAGGGCGTGGCCAGTTCCACCGGCAAAGGCACCGAGGCTGCCGCCGCCAGCGCATCGGCATCGTCGTTATGCAAGGCGCCATCGCGCAGTACCGCGCCGGCGGCCACCGGCTTCATGCCGGCGGCGCGGATGCGGTTTTCCGCCAGCACATGCAGCATGGCCGAGGCGATCAGGGTCTTGCCGATATCGGTATCGGTGCCGGTGATGAAATATGCGCAAGATGCAGTCATCTGGAGCCTCCTGTTTGTTGTGAGAACATGTGTTTCAGCAGCCGTGACTCATGCCGTCCTGGCTTCCAGCGCATTGAGGGCGCGCGCCAGTTGTGCGACCTGTTCCACGGTATGCGACGCCGACAGTGTCACGCGCAGGCGCGCGGTGTCCCGTGGCACGGTCGGCGGACGGATGGCCGGCACCCACAAGCCTTGCTCATGCAGGGCGGCGGCGGCATCGAGCGACTCCTGGTTGGCGCCGATCACCACCGGCTGGATCGCCGTGATCGATGGCAGGCGCTGCCAGCGTTGCAGCGTCAGCGTGGCATCCAGCTGGCCGATCAGCGCTTGCAAGTGTGCGCGGCGCGCGTGCCCTTCCGTACCGGCGATCAGGTCCAGGCTGGTCAGCAAGGCATGCGCCAGGGCCGGTGCGGCGGCGGTGGTATAAATATAGGGGCGGGAGCGCTGCACCAGCCATTCGATCACGGTTTCGTGGGCAGCGACAAAGGCGCCGCCGACACCTGCCGCCTTGCCGAGCGTGCCCATGTAGACCAGGTTGGGCGAACGCAGGCCGAAATGTTCGAGGGCGCCGCGGCCATGCTCGCCCAGCACGCCGAAACCGTGTGCATCGTCGATCACCAGCCAGGCGTCATGACGCTCGCACAAGGCGAGCAGTTGCGGCAGCGGCGCGATATCGCCATCCATGCTGAAGACACTGTCGGTGACGACCAGTTTGGTGGCGGCGGTGCTGGCGATGAGCATCTTTTCCAGCGCGTCAATATCGCCATGCGGATAGACCTGCACCTGCGCGCGCGCCAGGCGGCAACCATCGATCAGCGAGGCGTGGTTCATGCCCTCGGAAAAAATCATTGCGTCGGCGCCGCCCAGCGCGCCCAGCAGCGCCAGGTTGGCCATGTAGCCGGTGCAAAAATACAGCGCGCGGGCCTGTTCCAGATGCGGCGCCAGGAACTCCGCCAGTCTTTCTTCCAGTTGCGCATGGGCGCGGCCATGGCCGCTGACCAGGTGCGAGGCGCCACTGCCGGCGCCATACAGACTCGCGCCCTCGCGCAAGGCTTCGACCACCTGAGGGTGCGCCGCCAGGCCGAGGTAATCGTTGCTGCAGAAGGCCAGCATGTCGCGGCCATCGACGACGACACGCGGCGCGCAGGGCGAATCGGCAGTGCGGCGACGGCGCTGCAGGCTTTGCACCTGCAGCTGGCCCAGCTGTTGCTGAAGATCGTCGAGCAGTTTCATCCTTTGAGTACCTTTTCAAATACGCTGTGCGTGCGCTCGGCCAGCAGGTCGATTTCCTGTTCATCGAGGATATACGGCGGCATCAGGTAGACCGTGGTGCCGATCGGACGCAGCAGCAATTCATGCTCGAGCGCGGTGGTGAAGAAACGGCGCGAGAAGCTTTGCGCCTGCTGTGCATCGTCGATCACCGCATCGAAGGCCCAGATCATGCCGCGCTGGCGGAAATGACGCACCTGTTCGTGCTGCGCCAGCGGCGCCAGCGCCTGGGTAATACGCGCGGCCTTGTCGCGGTTGCGATTCAGGACATCGTCTTCCTCGAAGATCGCCAGGGTCGCCAGCGCAGCGCGGCACGCCAGCGGATTGCCGGTAAACGAATGCGAGTGCAAAAAGCCGCGCGCGACATCCCGATCGTAGAAGGCCTGGTAGATCGCATCGGTGCTCATCACCAGCGACAGCGGCAGGTAGCCGCCGCTGATGCCCTTGGACAGGCACAGGAAGTCCGGCCAGATGCCGGCCTGCTCGCAGGCGAAGAAAGTGCCGGTGCGGCCGTTGCCGACCGCGATCTCATCGGCGATCAGGTGCACGCCGTAACGGTCGCACAGGGCGCGCACCTCGCGCAGGTAGGCAGGGTCGTGCATGGCCATGCCTGTTGCGCACTGCACCAGCGGCTCGACGATTACTGCGGCAATGTGGTCGGCGCGCTCCTGCAGCAATCGCTCCAGATCGCCGGCGGCGCGCAAGGCGACATCCGCCGCCGATTCGCCATCGCGCGTAGCGCGGGCATCGGGGCTGGCCACCACGTGCACCTGCTGCAGCAGGCTGCCGTAGGCTTCGCGAAACAGCGGCACATCGGTGACCGCCAGCGCGCCCAGGGTCTCGCCGTGATAACTGTTCTTGATGCAGACGAATTCGCGCTTGCTCGCACGGCCGCCATTGCGCCAGGCGTGCACGCTCATCTTCAGGGCGATCTCGACGGCGGAAGCGCCATCGGAAGCGTAGAAGCAATGGCCGAGGGCGTGGCCGGTGCGCTGCGCCAGCTGCTCGGAAAGCTCGATCACCGGCTCGTGGGTGAAGCCGGCCAGCATGGCATGCTCGAGGCGGTCGAGCTGGTCTTTCAGCGCTGCATTGATGCGCGGATTGGCATGGCCGAACAGGTTCACCCACCAGGAACTGATGGCGTCCAGGTAGCGCCGGCCGTCGGCGTCATACAGCCAGGCGCCCTGGCCACGCGCCACCGGCACCAGCGGCACGTTTTCATGATGCTGCATTTGCGTACAGGGATGCCAGACGCTTTTCAGGCTGCGGGCGATCCAGTCGGCTTGTTTACTTTGTTCCAAATAACGTCTCCAAAAACTTTTTTCCTGTCGGCCTGCAGCAGGGCAGCGACGATGGCATCGGCGCGTTCGTCCAGCGCATCGGCCGCCACCGCTTCGTGCACCAGGCCGAATTGTTTGGCTTCAAAGGCGGAAAAACGTTCCGCCGTCAGCAGATAGCGCCGCGTCGCGCGCGCGCCCATGGCTTGCGCCACCCAGGGAATATGCGCCACAGGCGCCACGTCGGGCTGCATGTCGGGCTGCAACTCGGGCAGGCGGAAGCCGGCATGGCCGGCGGCCAGCGCGATGTCGCAGGCGGCCACCAGTCCAGTGCCGGCGCCATGACAGTCGCCCTGCACTTTCGCCACCACCGGCACGGCGCAGGCATGGATGGCCTGCAGCAGGGCCGCCAGGCGCGCCTCCGCGCCGCAGCGGTCTGCCGCATTGGCAAGCAGCTGCTGGCGCCAATCGGGATCAATGCCCAGGCAGAATTGCGGACCGCGCGCTGCCAGCACGATCGCACGCAACTGCGCAATAGCGCCGAGTTCTGCGAATACCGCAATCAGTTCATCCAGCATGCGGGAATCGAGGACATTGTACTGCCCCGGGCGGTTCAGCCAGACTGTCGCCAGCATGCCGCCGCCATGCTCGATTTGCAGGGTGTGATAAGTCATGCGGCCCTCATGCGCCACCATCCGGAAAGCTGCCGTCCACATAATACCAGCGTCCCGCCTCGCGGATAAAGCGGCTCACTTCATGCATGCGCTGCGCCCGCCCGCCTACCTTGTAGCGGGCGACAAATTCAACCACGCCCTCGTCGCCGGTGCCGGCATGCCGGCGCACGTCCAGTCCCAGCCATTTCATGCCCGGCTCGGCAGAGATCAACGGCCCCTCGGGCAAGGTACGCGGACACCAGGTGGCGCGCACATAGGCTTCGTCGCCCAGCGTATAGGCGCTATAGCGCGAACGCATCAATTCTTCGGGGGTTTGCGGGATTTTTCCTTGCGCAATGAAACGGCCGCAGCACGCCGCATAATCGCTGCCGCCGCATGGACACCTGGAGATTTCACTGGTGCGCGCCATCGACTTGGAACCGGCCTTGCTTACCATGGCAGCCGGGTGCCGTCATGGCTATAGAAACTGCCGCTATCGCCGGGCTGCAATTTGCCGATCACATCCAGCATGTCTTCAACGCTTTGTTCCACCGGGACGGGTGCGTTCGGTCCGCCTATGCCGGTTTGCACCCAGCCCGGGTGCAATGCCACGAAAGTCGCATGGCGGTAGTCGAAGGAGGCCGACTTGACCACCATGTCGAGCGCGGCCTTGGAGACGCGGTAGACCCAGCCGATGCTGGCGGTGGCGCTGCCGATGCTGCCCATGATGCTGGAGATGAAAACGCACTTGCCGCGCGCTGCTTCCACCATCGGCGCCACGGTCGGGATCAGTTGCATGGCGCCCAGCACATTGGCGTGCATCACCTGGTCGAATGCGGCGCTGGTCGGCGCCGTTTCGGCGCCATGGCCGGGCCCATAGACGCCGGCGACAAACAGCGCCAGGTCCAGCTTTTCGCCATCGAGCTGCCAGCCGAGCGTGGCGATCGAGTCGGTTTGCGCCACATCCAGCTTCAGCGCTTGCGCTCCGGCGCTCTGCAATTCCGCCAGGCTGGCGTCGTCGCGCGCGGTCGCCCAGACCTTCCAGCCATCCCGTAATAATTGCCTGACGAATTCGCGGCCGATACCGCGCGAGGCGCCAATGACGAGAGCGGTCGGCATACTGTTCTTTCTGTTTCAGTCCTGATGCATCTGCAGGCCAGCCCCTCGCCGTCGCCGGGAGGGGCTTCCGGCATTACATCAACTCGATGGCCATGGCGGTGCCTTCGCCGCCGCCGATGCACAGCGCAGCCACGCCGCGCTTGCCACCGGTGCGCTGCAGGGCGCCGATCAGGGTGACGATGATGCGCGCGCCGGAGGCGCCGATCGGATGACCCAGGGCGCAGGCGCCGCCATGGACATTGACTCTTTCGTGCGGAATGTTGTGCTCCTTCATGGCCGCCATCGGCACCGCTGCGAACGCCTCGTTGATCTCGAACAGGTCGACTTCCTCGGTGCTCCAGCCGACCTTGCTGTAGAGCTTGGCGATGGCGCCGACCGGTGCGGTGGTGAACCATTCCGGCGCCTGCGAGTGGCGGGCGTGGCCGAGGATCCTGGCGATCGGTTTGCAGCCGAGTTTTTTCGCGGTCGATTCGCGCATCAGCACCAGCGCGGCGGCACCGTCGTTGATCGAGGAGGACGAGGCAGCGGTGATGGTGCCATCTTTCTTGAATGCCGGCTTCAGGCTCGGGATCTTGTCGAGCTTGGCCTTGAGCGGGCCTTCATCCTTGTCGATGACGACATCGCCGCCACGGCCGGAGATGGTGACCGCGGCGATTTCCGGCGCAAACCAGCCGTTGGCAGTGGCTGCCTGGGCGCGCTTGACCGATTCAATGGCGAAGGCATCCTGATCGGCGCGGGTAAAGCCATACTTGGCGGCGCAATCCTCGCCAAAGGTGCCCATCGAACGGCCGGCGCCGCTCGCATCACGCGCATAGGCGTCTTCCAGGCCGTCATACATCATGTGGTCGAAGATCATGCCGTGGCCGATGCGGTAGCCGCCGCGCGCCTTCGGCACCAGGTAGGGCGCGTTGGTCATGGATTCCATGCCGCCGGTGACCACCACTTCGTTGGTGCCGGCAACGATGGAATCATAGCCATACATGGTGGCCTGCATGGCGGCGCCACACATCTTGGAGAGGGTCACGGCGCCGGTCGAGGTCGGCAACCCGGCCTTGATCAGGGCCTGGCGTGCGGGCGCCTGGCCCTGCCCTGCCATCAGGCAATTACCGAAAATGACATCCTGCACTTGCTCGGGTGCCAAGCCGGCACGCTCGACGGCGGCGCGGATGGCGACCGCGCCCAGCTCATTGGCCGAAAGCGTGGAAAAGTCGCCCTGGAACGCGCCCATGGGCGTGCGGGCGGCACCGACGATAACGATGGGATCTTGCATGATGGTCTCTCCAAGTAGTTAAAAATGTTAGTTAGAAAGTGTTGGGGACAGAGTACCGCTGCCCCCAATTTAGTAACTTGCTTGCGCGGATGCGCTCGCTGCATGCGGCTGGTTGCAAAAGCGCATTTCCTGAGGATAAGGGAATACATCCTCGATATACCCCTGCATTATCCGCTGTTTACGATTCTGCCAGAATTCCGGCGTGAGCAAGTCGGCATGATGCTTGAGGAAATATTTGCGCACGCTGGGGTTACCCAGCAAGAAGGTTTCAAACTGCTCGGGGAAAACGTCGTGCTTGCCGACCGGATACCAGGGCTCGGCCGACATTTCATCCTCTTCATTGCGCGCGACCGGAATGGCGCGGAAGTTGCAATCGGTGATGTACTCGATTTCATCATAATCGTAAAACACCACGCGGCCATGCTTGGTCACGCCAAAGTTCTTGTACAGCATGTCGCCAGGAAAAATATTGGCGCCGACCAGATCCTTGATGGCATTGCCATATTCCTTGATACCGTGTTCCAGCGCATCCGCGTCGCCACGCTCCTCGGCTTTCGTCAGCCAGATATTCAGCGGCACCATGCGGCGTTCGATATACAGGTGGCGGATGACGATCTGTTCGCTCTCTTCCTCGACCAGCGACGGCGCCACCTCCTTCAATTCCGCCAGCAATTCCTTGGAAAAGCGCTCGCGTGGAAAAGCCACATGGGAAAATTCCAGGGTATCGGCCATGCGGCCGACGCGATCGTGGTTTTTCACCAGCAGGTATTTTTCCGCCACCAGCGCCGGCGTGGTGTCCTTGGGCGGCGGGAAATAATCCTTGATCAGCTTGAACACGTAAGGGAAGGACGGCAATTCGAACACCACCATCACCAGGCCGCGGATGCCGGGCGAGGCCTGGAAACGGTCGGAGGAATGATGCAGGTGGTGCAGGAAGTCGCGATAGAACAATCCCTTGCCGAGCTTTTGCAAGCCCAGGATGGTATAGATCTCGCTGCGCGGCTTGTAGGGCATCATGCTGCGCAGGAAATGCACATAGGCCGATGGCACTTCCATGTCCACCATGAAATAGGCGCGAGTGAACGAAAACAGCACCGTGATCAGGGCCGGGTCGAAGATCACGGTATCGAGCAGCAGCCTGCCCTTGCGGTTCTGCAGGATCGGAATCACGAACGGATAAATGCGGTTGCCGTTGATGCCCTTGCCGACGATATAGGCGCCCTTGTTACGGTAAAACAGGCTGGCCAGCACCTGCACCTGGTAGTTGGATTCGATCTCGACATTGCCGAAGATTGCATCCATACGCTGCTCGACGTAGGCGGCATCGCGGTCGAGATCGACGAACTCGCTCTGCAACTTGAACTCGTTGACGACGTGCTTCCAGACATTGCGCATGCCTTCGCGTCCCGGGTAATACACCCGGTAGGTCGGTATGCCCTGCACCGGCTCGATGTATTCGGTGGAGACCGCCGGACGCACGAAGATGAAATCGTTATGGAAGTAGGTACGGTGCAGGATGCTGCAACACACCGAATTGAAGAAAATTTCCGCCAGTTCCGGCTGCTTGTGGTTGATCAGCAGGCCGATATAGTGCAACTTGACCTCGCGCCAGACTTCGTCCGACAAGTCGTCCGGGGCGTATTCATCCTCCAGAATCTGCACGCACTCCTGCACGCGCTTGTCGTAATAGGAAATCCGCTCGCGCGCGGTGCGCTGGGCGTTGGCCCAGTCGCTCTTTTCGAAAAAATCCTTGGCTTGCTGGCTGACCTGGCGGAACAGCCGGTAATGCTTGTCGAAACCATCGAGGATGGTGCGCGCGATATCGAAAGCGATCTGCGAAGACAGCAGTTTGGGGAAGTCGGGTTGCATCTGACTCTTTACAAGAGGGCCGGAGCCGCTAGTTTAACCAATTGCGTTTAAAATCCCGTTGCAATGAAGCGCATTGTAGGCGCATGCAACACAAAAGAAAATGCGCCGGAAATTGCGATAATTGCAATTCCCATGCCCACGACCCCTGGACCGCTCCTGCCGCCCCTCATGAATCCACTTGAATCCCAGCTCGACTACCCCTTCGCTGACAACCTGCCCGCGCCAGCCACCCTCATACAAGTCGCGCCCGGCGTGTACTGGCTGCGCATGGGCCTGCCCTTCGCCCTGAACCACATCAACCTGTGGCTACTGGAAGATGAAATGGCGGGCGACGCTGGCCCGGTGAAAGGCTGGACCATCGTCGATTGCGGCATCGCCAACGATGCCACCCGTGCCGCCTGGGAATCGATATTCGCCAACCAATTGCGCGGCCTGCCGGTCTTGCGCGTGATCGCCACCCATTTCCATCCTGACCATCTCGGCCTGGCCGACTGGCTGTGCCGGCGCTGGCAGGCGCCGCTGTGGATGAGCGCCGGCGAATACGCGTTTGCCCGCATGATGCACGCCAAGCTGCCTGGCGTCGCTGATGCCGCGATGTTCCCGCACCTGCAACGCCATGGCATGCAGGACAGCGCCATGCCGGCACTGCTCGACGCACGCAAAAATTACTATCCTTCGCTGGTGCCGGCAGTGCCGGAATCCTACATCCGCCTGCAGGACGGCCAGGTGCTGCCGATCGGCGGCCGCGACTGGCGGGTCATCACCGGCTTCGGCCATGCGCCGGAGCACGTGGCGCTGCACTGCGACAGCCTCGGCGTGCTGATTTCCGGCGATATGGTGCTGCCGCGGATTTCCACCAATGTCTCGGTGTTTCCTATCGAACCGCAAGCCAATCCGGTCCAGCTCTACCTCGACTCGCTGGGCAAGTACGACGCGCTCGCCGCCGAGACCCTGGTGCTGCCATCGCACGGCAAGCCCTTCCGTGGCCTCCATGTCCGCATCAATCAATTGCGCGAACACCATGCTGAACGTCTCGCGGAAGTGCTGGAAGCCTGTCGCGAAGCGCCACGCTCGGCGGCCGATATCGTGCCGATCATGTTTCGCCGTGCACTCGATGCGCACCAGTTGACCTTTGCCCTGGGCGAGGCGCTCGCGCACCTGCACCAGTTGTGGCTTGCGGGCCACTTGCGGCGCCTGCAAGGCGCCGACGGGGTGTTCCGCTTCACGCTTGCCGCCCCAGAGGCAGAGAATTTGTAACCAATTGCAGAAGCAACAATGACTTTCATTGACCGGTCAGCCGTATTGACCGCCGCTGGAAAACCGCGCTGAAAACGACGCTAAGTCCTGCCAATACGGCACCCCTCAAAAAGTTGCCTAACAAACAATGCCGCTTCCACCCCTGCAAGTTCACCGGCATGGCACCGCAATGTAACTGAATGTAACTGAATTTCCGGCTGACATGTCGTGTAATTTACATTACACTTGCTGTATAGTTTGCAATGGTTTTTGTGAACATTAATCGTCGCTTCCCTGAGATGTGCGACACCATCGCCTCACGGTCTCCTGGTCTACCAGAGCCCATTCTCAGACTGTTTTTTACGCGGATTTGCAAACAGCAATCGTTCCCGCGACCATTAGAGTCACTGCCACCCTTTGACATGGAATAGTGCGCGTCATGAAAGCATCGATAGAACGAGAAGATTTCAGCGAGCGCTTGCAACAGGCATTGCGCAACGCTGACTATTCCCCAGACAGCCCGACCCAGCTGGCGCGAGAATTCAACATCCGCTTTACGGGCCGCCCGATCACGGTCCACGCCGCCCGCAAATGGCTGGTGGGTGAAGCCATCCCCACCCAGGAAAAGCTGCGCACCCTGGCGCAATGGCTGGGGGTTCAGGCGGAATGGCTGCGCTTCGGCAGCGGCCAGCAAGAGCAGCGTGCCGGCGGCGCCGGCGGCGACGTGGCGGAGCGCTTCGACTCCGCCGATGTCAAGCTGATCGCCGACCTGCAGCGCCTGGATGATCATCACCGCATGATTGCACGCGAAATGATCCGCCTGCTCGTGCGCATCAACCGCGCCAAGGACTAGCCGCCGGCAGCGCCAGCTTGCCAGGCTAGTCCGGCAAGCTGCGCGGCTTGCGCCCGGCCTTCGCGCTCAGGGCGTCGAACACCGCATTGGGCAACAGCCGCAACAGCTTTGCCACCATCCCCATCTGCCAAGGAATCACGCGATAGCTGGCGCCGGCATCGATCGCCCGTTGCGCCTGCGCGGCAAATTTTTCGGCCGTCAGCAGGAAAGGCATGCGGTAAGGATTAATGCGCGTCATCGGCGTATCGATATAACCCGGCGCAATGGTCACCACGCGGATGCCGCTGTCGCGCAGCTCTACCCTCAAGGATTCGCAATAACTGATCACCGCCGCCTTCGAGGCGCTGTAGGCGCCGGCGCCGGGAATGCCGCGAATGCCGGCGACGCTGGCAATGCCCACCAGGCGGCAGACGCCGCCCTCGCCCGCCTGCCGCTTCATCGACGCGATGAATGGCGCAAACGTCGCCACCGTGGCGCAAAGATTGGTGGCCAGGATACGTTCGAACACCGCCAGGTCTTCGGCATATTCGGTCAGGGTTCCCGCCGAAATGCCGGCGTTGGCAACCACCACGTCGGCGCCGCCGGTGGCAGCGATGAAATCGGCGGCGGCGGCCGCCAGGGCCGCGTGATCGGTGACATCAAGCGGATAGCAACGGTGGCGCTGCGGATTCGGCAAGCCGGCGGCCAGTTGCCGCAGCGCGTCGGCGCGCCGCGCCACCAGTCCAAGGCACGCGCCCTGTTCGGCATAACGCCGCGCCAGCGCAGCACCGATGCCGCTGGAGGCGCCTGTGATGAAAACTCGTTGCATGTCGATTGTTCTTGAAAATAAAAAAGTCCGCCGTCTTGCGAGCGGCGGACCGATGGGCGGCGACCGTCAGGCCGCGCGCCTTATTTCTTCGCCGCCGGCTTGGCGGACATGGTCACCAGCTTATCCATGACTTTCAGGGTGGCGGCGTGCAAGGCCGGCTCCGGCATGCGGCCATTTCCCTCGGAGACGATCGACGGCGCGGTGAGGTAGCGGCCATCGACCGCCAGCGTCGGCACGCCCTGGATCTGGTAAGCCGACTGCAGTTGCACGGCGCGCTTGACCTTGGCATCGACCCCGAAGGAATTGTAGAGGTCGAGGAATTTCTGCTTGTCCACGCCTTCCTTGGCGATGAATTCGACGATCTGCGCCTCGGTGTCGAGCTGGCGACGTTCGACGTGGATCGCGCGGAAAATTTTCGCTTGCAGCTCGTCGGCCTTGCCCATCGCTTCCAGGGAATAATACAGGCGCTGCTGCGGCACGAAGGAATCGCGGAAAGCCACCGGCACGCGCTTGAAGGAAATCTTGTCGCCCTGCTTTTTCACCCAGTCCGCCAGCGCCGGATCCAGCGCACTGCAGTGTGGGCAGGAATACCAGAAGAATTCGGTGACTTCGACCTTGCCGGCGGATTCAGTTTGCTGTGGCTTTTCGAGGGTCAGGTAATCCTTGCCGTTTTGCGGATTGTCCGGCGTTGCGCTTGCGCTTGCCGCCAGCAGGGAAAAACCGACTGCCATGAAAAATCGAGAAAGAAGACGCATATCGTTCCTTATAAAAAAATTATTTCTGGATGCGCACAACCGCCACATCCACCCCATTCTCAGACAACTTTGAACGGATCCTGTTCATTGCATCGACTTGTGCGAACGGCCCCACCCTTACACGGTACAGTGTGCCGGTGGCGGCATCGCCGTTGCGCTCGCTGATACTGCTTTCGACGCCCAGCAAGGCCAGCTTGGCCTTGGCGTTTTCCGCATCGGCCTGTTCGCGGAACGCGCCGGCTTGCAGATAATACGACCACTTCTCGTCGCCTGCAGCGGCGTCCTTGGCCGCTGCGCCGCCATCGGCCGGCTTGGCCTTGTCGGCGGGCTTGTCTGCGGGTTTGTCAACCGCAGGCGCCTTGGCAGGCGCGACTGCGGCCTGGTTGGGCGGCGCCGCCTGGCCGGCCCCGGCGGGTTCGGCGCTGACGGCGGGTTCGGCGTCCTTCTGGAATTCCTTGGCCGCCTGCTTGGCCGGTTCACGGTTACCGTACAGCGACTTGTTCAAGTCCGGCATCTGGCCCGTGTCGGCATCCTTGGCGGGCTTGAAGCCGCGATCGACGAAAGGGATCGGAGTCTTGTTGATGGTGACCGCCACCCCGACTGCAATGCCCAGGCCGATGATCAGCCCGATGATAATCCCGAGAAAAGTGCCGCCGGCTTGATTGTGCCTGTAATTCATGTAATTCCTGCCGCTTCCGAAAAGAGAGTCGCTCACATCCTTGACGGCGCCGATACACCGATCAGCGCCAGGCCGTTGCGCAATACCTGGCGGGTTGCCTGCAGCAAGGCCAGCCGTGCCAGTTTGGTGGATTCGTCATCGACCAGCACCCGTTCGGCATTGTAATAACTGTGCAAATCGCCGGACAGGTCGCGCAGATAGAAAGCTACCTGATGCGGCCCCAGTTCGTCGAGCGCTTTTTGCAGCATGTCCGGGTATTCGGCCAGCCGCGCCAGCAAGGCCGCCTCGCGCGGCGAATTCAGTGGCGCAAGGTCCACACCGGCCAGGCCGGCTTCGTCGCCGCCCCACTGGTTGAACACCGAGCAGATGCGCGCATGCGCGTACTGCACGTAATACACCGGGTTTTCATCGGACTGCGCCAGCGCCAGATCGACGTCAAAGACGAATTCGGTATCGGCCTTGCGCGAAATGAGGAAGAAGCGCACGGCGTCGCGCCCGCGCGTCAGGTCGCGCGCGCCGGCGTTGTCAGTGGCGTCAGCGGCGTCGGCGGCAGCCTCGCCGGCCGACCATTCGATCAGGTCGCGCAGGGTCACGTAAGAGCCGGCGCGCTTGGAAATCTTCACTTCCTCGCCGTTCTTCATCACGGTCACCATCTTGTGCAGCACATAGTCGGGATAGCCCTCAGGGATGCCCACGCCGACCGCCTGCAAGCCGGCGCGCACGCGCGCGATGGTGCCGTGGTGGTCACTGCCCTGGACATTGATGACCTTGCCGAAACCGCGCTGCCACTTGGTGATGTGATAAGCCACGTCCGGCACGAAATAGGTATAGCTGCCATCGGACTTTTTCATCACGCGGTCCTTGTCGTCGCCGTAATCGGTCGAACGCAGCCAGAGCGCGCCGTCCAGCTCGTAGGTCTTGCCGGCCTTGACCAGTGCATTGACCGTGGCTTCGACCTTGCCATCGTGGTACAGCGAGGATTCGAGATAGTAGTTGTCAAACTTCACGCCAAAGGCTTGCAGGTCGAGGTCCTGCTCGTGGCGCAGGTAGGCGACCGCAAACAGGCGGATCGATTCGAGGTCGTTGGGGTCGCCGCTGGCGGTGACCGGCGCGCCGTCGGATGCCGACACGGTTTTCTTTGCCAGGAAATCGGCGGCGATGTCGGCGATGTAGTCGCCGTTGTAGGCCGATTCCGGCCAGTGCGGATCGCCCGGCTTGTGGCCGCGGGCGCGCGCCTGCACCGAGTACGCGAGGGTGCCGATCTGCACGCCGGCATCGTTGTAGTAAAACTCGCGGGTGACGGCGTAGCTCTGCTGCTCGAACAGCGCCGCCAGGGCGTCGCCCAGCGCGCCCTGGCGGCCGTGGCCGACGTGCAGCGGACCGGTCGGATTGGCCGAGACGAATTCAATCAGCACCGACTTGCCGGCGCCGCCCTCGCCCTTGCCGAAGCGCGCGCCCTGCTGCTGCACAGCGCTGACGACGGCCTGTTTGGCGGCTTCCGCCAGGCGCAGGTTGATGAAGCCGGGACCGGCGATGTCGGCGCTGGCGATCAGCGCCTCGCGTCCCGGGCTGGCCAGCAGGTTGGCCACCAGCGCCTGTGCCAGTTCGCGCGGGTTCTTTTTCAGCGGCTTGGCCAGCTGCATGGCGATATTGCAGGCGACGTCGCCGTGCGCGGGGTCGCGCGGGCGCTCCAGCACAACGGCCGGGACGAGATCGCTGCCGGCGACGATAGGCGCCAGCGCGTGCTGGAACAAGTCGATGATTTCTTGTCTTTGTATTGCGAGCATGAAAATTTCAGTCTATGCGGCGCCGGGCGCCAGGATTGGAGTTCAGGCGTGATTATACCGGCTACGCCGCCCGGCTCGTCTGCCCACCGGCAATGTGGAGCATCCTACACTGGCGCAAGGCCAGCACGTGTAACATAATGAAACAAGATCAACATCCGGTAAGCAGCGATAGCAAGCCTTGCGGCAAACGACGGCATCTTCTGCTTTTTTTGGCAAGATGGCATCATCGCCCCATTGTCCCGTCGTTCGTTTGCCAGAAGCCTACCCCGAGGAGCGCAACATGAAACCCATCGTCCTGCTGCCGGCCGCCGCGCTGTTCGCCGCCTGCCTGGCACCGGGGGCGCTGGCACAAGCCGCCGCTGGCGCCGTCCGGGAGGCGCCAGCCCATCAGGAAGCCACCCGGATCTACCGGCAAGTGCTGCCGGACGGCCGTATCGTCTATTCCGATGAAGCCGTCGCCGGCGCCAGGCTCGACCACACCATCACGATGACACCGCCAATCAAGGGCAACCTGTGGAGCACCGAGCCCGGCCAGCGTCCGAAGGTAGCGCCGCAAACCACGCCGACCCCGCTGCAACGCGTCGACCCGCTGCGCACGCCGGCGCCCGGCAAGAGCACCATCGCGGTTCCCGATGCGGCCCTGGCCGAAGTCATGCGCGCCGAAATGCTGCTGGAGGATGCGAAAAAACGCCAGGCCGCCGGCGCCAGGGCCTTGCCGGGCGAGCAGCGCGACAACAGCGATGGCGGGCTATCGTATAACCAGGCCTACTTCAGCCGGCAAATGCGGATGGCACGCGATGTCGAATACGCCCAGGATGCCTTGAAAAAAGCCCTCGTCACGCGTGATGGGGTACGCACTGCGGACGTACGCCCTGCGCGCTGATCCGGGCCGAACATGTTGCGTCCCCTGCTTCGTCTCGCCGCCAGCCTCGCCATCCTGCTTGCCGCCGGCGCCACCTGGGCCGCCCCGGCGGCACCGCCTGCCACGCTGCGCGTCTACCCCACCGGGCCGATCTATGACTTCCGCTGGAAGCTGCTGGAACTGGCGCTGGCGCATACCCAGGATGACGGCGGCGTGATGCGGCTGCAGCCGCAGGCCGAAGAGGCGACGCAAAACCGCGCCATGCTGATGTTGCAGGCAGGCACGATCGACGTCATTGCGCTGGGCACCAACGTGGAGCGCGAGGCCATGGCGCGGCCGGTCCGGATCGATATCCTGCGCGGCATTGTCGGCTACCGCGTGTTCGTGATCCGCGCCGCCGACCAGCCGCGCATCGCCCGCATGGAAGCAGGGGAACTGCGCCAGCTGACTTTCGGCCTGAACAGCCAGTGGGCCGACCTGCCGATCATGCGCGCCAACGGCTTTACGGTCGAGACCTCCACCAGCCATGAAAACCTCTATGGCATGCTGGAGGCGCACCGCTTCGACGCCTTTCCGCGCGGCCTGAACGAAGCCACGCGCGAACTGGCGCAACACCACCATCTCTACCCGCAGCTGACGCTGGAAAGCAGCAAGGCGCTGTACTTTCCCTACCCGGTGTATTTCTGGGTCAGCCGGACCAACACCGCGCTGGCCAGCCGCATCGAACGCGGCCTGCAGCTGGCGCTGGCCGACGGCTCCTTCCGCAAGCTGTTCGAACGCTATCATGCGGAAGAAATCGCCGCACTGCAAAAGGACCGGCGCCAGGTGCTGCGACTGCGCAACCCGGCCCTGCCAAAGAATAATGCCGAGCCGGACACGCGCTGGTGGTGGCGACAATAGATGACGACAATCGACAAGACAATCCTTCAGGATTGACAGGGGAGTAACAAGAATGGCCAAGCAAAAGCTGGCGCGGCGCCTGCTGTATACGATGTTTCCGTGGTACCTGGTACTGGCGCTGAGCGCCACCGGTGTCCAGTTGGCGATCCAATATTTCACCGTCGAACGCGCAATCGTGCGCGATCTGGCCTCGCTCGGCGCCACGGTCGGTCCAGGCGTCACCACCGCGGTATGGGAACTGGACACGCCAGCACTGGCATCGATGGCGCGCGCGCTGCGGCAAAATGCCATCGTCTCGGGCGTGCGCGTCGCCGACGCCACGGGCGGAACGCTGGCGGCCGATGGCGATCTGTCAAGCGCAGATGACGGCGATGCGGGCACGATCTTCAGCCCGCATCGCCGCCAGAGCGCGCCGTTGGTGTATGAGTCGCTGCGCGAAGGCAAGCGCCTGATCGGCTACCTGCACCTGTACTCCAGCCACCAGGTATTGTGGGAGCGCTTCAAATACGGCTTTTTCGTGGTGCTGGCCAGTTCGCTGTTCATCACCACCGGCCTGTGGCTGCTGTTTTCCTGGACCATCCGCTATCGCCTGGCCGACACCGTGACCCGGGTTGCCGAAACAGTGGCGGAGTGGCGTATTTCCGGCGACGCCGCACCAGCCGAACAAATCGCCTATCCCTACCGCGACGAACTCGGCACGCTGGTCAATGCCTTGAACGACAGCCGCGGCCGCCTGTCCGCCTCGATGCAGGAACTCAAGGCCGTCAACCAGAACCTGGAACAGAAGGTCGAGGAGCGCACGCGTGAACTGCAGCAAGCCAAGGAAGCCGCGGAAGCCGCCTCGCAGGCCAAAGGCAGCTTCCTGGCCAACATGAGTCATGAAATCCGCACGCCGATGAATGCCATCATGGGCCTGACCCACCTGGTGCTGCAAACCGAGCTGGCCGGGCGCCAGCGCGATTACCTGGAAAAGGTGCAGACCTCGTCGGCGGCGCTGCTGGGGCTGTTGAACGACATCCTCGACTATTCGAAAATCGAAGCTGGCCGGCTGCAACTGGAGCAGACCGAATTCGAACCGGAGCGCAGCCTGAAGAATGTCGCCGACCTGTTCATCGGCCGCATCGAGGAACAAGGCCTGGAACTGTTCGTCGAGATCGATCCGGCGGTGCCGCGCCGGCTGGTGGGTGACTCGCTGCGCTTTGAACAGGTGTTGAACAACCTGGTCGGCAATGCCGTCAAGTTCACCGATGCCGGCGAGGTGCACGTACGGCTGGCGCTGCAGGAAGACAGCGGCGACCAGGTCGTGCTGGAGGCGACCGTGCGCGATACCGGCATCGGCATGGCGCCGGAACAGGCAGACCGGATATTCGAGGCCTTCACCCAGGCCGACAGCTCGATCACCCGCAAGTTCGGCGGCACCGGCCTGGGGCTGGCGATCTGCCAGTACCTGGTGCAGCTGATGGGCGGCAAAATCGCCGTGGCCAGCACACCCGGCCGCGGCAGCAGCTTCAGCTTCAGCGCGCACTTCGGCAAGGCCGCCGCGCAATCCGCGGCAGAGATCGGACACCTGCAGCAGTTGCGCCCGATGAAGACCCTGGTGGTGGATGACCAGGAGACCTCGCTGACCCTGCTCGACAAGCTGCTGGCGGCCTGGGGCTTCGAAGTGGCGACCTGCACCTCCGGCGCCGCCGCGCTGGAGCTGGTGTTTGCCGCCGAAGCCGCCGGCCAGCCATTCGACCTGTTGTTGCTGGACTGGAAAATGCCCGGCCTGAGCGGGCTGGAAGTGGCCCACGAAGTTGCACAGGCTGCGCAAAACGGCCGCATCCATTCACCGCCAATCATGGCGATGGTCACCGCGCATGACCGCGACCAGCTGCTGCGCGAAGCCGGCGCCACCCGTCTCGATTCCGTTCTGGCCAAGCCGGTGGTGCCCTCGGCCCTGTTCGACGCCATCCTCGCCATCCAGCATCCGCAGCAGGCCCAGCAGGCGCGCGCCGCGGATGCACGCCAGCACCATGCGGGTCCGCGCGCGACGCTGGCGCAGATCCGCGGCGCTCACGTACTGCTGGTGGAAGACAATCCGCTGAACCAGGAAGTGGCGCGCGAATTTTTGCTGCAAGGCGGCCTGCGCGTCACGCTGGCCGGCAACGGCCAGGAAGCGCTCGAGCAGGTACGCGGCGGCCGCTTCGATGCGGTCCTGATGGACCTGCACATGCCGGTCATGGATGGATTGGAAGCGACCAGGCGCATACGCCAGCTGGACCACGGCCGCGACTTGCCAATCCTGGCGATGACGGCGGCGGCAATGGGCCAGGACCGCATCGCCAGCGCCGCTGCCGGCATGAACGATCACATCGCCAAGCCGGTCGATCCGCTGGAACTGGCCGAGCGCCTGGTGGCATGGATCAGGCAACCCGCCGGGACCAAGGTCACCGCCGCTGTTACGGCCGCTACGCCCACTACGGTCGCCGTGCCGGCCGACATCAATGCGTCCGGCACGGCGGCAAGGGAGACGCAAGCAGCGGCGCTGGCGCGTGACTTGCCCGGCGTCGCCGTGACACAGGCGCTGGCCCGCCTGCACGGCAATACCGCGCTGTACCAGCAATTGCTGACAAGCTTTACCGACCGCCACCGGCACGCCGCCGCCGCGTTGCGGCGCCATGCCGCGACCGGCGACAGCGATGCACTGTACCGGCTGGCGCATGAATTGAAAGGCGAGGCCGGCAACCTCGGGCTGACGGCCGTGGGCACCGCTGCCGACGCGCTGGCGATCTGCGTCAGGCAAGCGCAGCCGCACGCCGTGGAATCGGTCAAAGCGCTGGCCGAGACGCTGGCGACAGAATGCACACTGGCGCTGGCACAGCTCGATGCGCTGGCGGCGAGCGCTGCATCGACCATCGCGGCCGTTGCCGCCGTCGCGGCCAGCCTGGGCCTGCATAATGACGAACAGGTCTTGCCCTTGCTGGAAACCCTGCACGGCGAACTCACGGCACGGCAGTTCGCCGCAATCCAGACGACAGAAAGGATCGAGGCGCTACTCAAGGGCAGCGCGCTGGCGCCAGCCTTTGTTGCGGTGGTGCGGCCGGTGCGCGTATTGAATTATGCGGTGGCGCTGGCGGCGCTGCAGCGATTCATGCTGCAGCGGGCCGGGCAGGCGTGAGTGAAGTAAATGCGTGAACTCAATGCCTGAAGTCAGTGAGTCAATAAAGTTCAGGGTTCAGGAGCCCACCAAGCTATCGGCGCGTGCCAGCAGCGCCTCGAAGTCGGCGACGACGCAAGGCTTGCCGAAGTAAAAGCCCTGGAACAGGGTGCAGCCCTGCTCGGCCAGGAAGCGCCGCTCCGCATCCGTCTCCACCCCTTCGGCAATCACCGGGATGCCCAGGCTGCTGCCCAGCGTCATGATGGAGCGGATGATGGCGGCATCGACGCTGCTCCCGGGCGCATGGCGCACGAAAGACTGGTCGATCTTCAACTGGTCGATCGGCAGCCGCTTCAGGTAAGCCAGCGATGAATAGCCGGTGCCAAAATCGTCCAGCGAAAAACTGATGCCGATTTCGCGCAGGCGCGTCATCTTGCGCACGATGCTGTCGGTATTTTCCAGCAACAGGCTTTCGGTGATTTCCAGCTTGAGCTGGTGCGGATCGATGCCGCTGGCCTGCACCAGCAATTCGATATCCTCGACGAAGCCGGATCGCTCGAACTGGCGCGAACTGACATTGACCGCCATCGACAGGTGGGCGGTGGCCGGATTGCCCTGCCAGTGGCGCAGCTGGCGGCAGGCCGTTTCGAGAATATGCAGGCCGAGCGGTGCGATCAGTCCGGTATCTTCGGCCAGCGGGATGAAATGCCCCGGCGCCAGCACGCCGTCTTGCGGATGTTGCCAGCGCACCAGGGCTTCGGCGCCGACGATGTGGCCCGCGCCGTCGACCTGCGGCTGGTACAACAGGAAAAACTCGCCAAGTGCCAGGCCCTTGTACAGCGCCTGCTCGAGGGCGACCCGGGTCAGCGCGCTGGCCTGCATTTCCGGCTCGAAGAAGCGCAACGCATTGCCCGGCTTGGACTTGGCGCTGTACATGGCCAGCTCCACCTGCTGCAGCAGCGCTTCCTCGCCCTGGCGCTGGCCGGAAAACAGCACCGCGCCCAGCGAAACGGAAATGCGATACTCGCTGTCGGCCACTGCCACCGGACTATCCACCGCCGCCATGATGCGCTCGCCGATCATGCCCGCCAGCCTGATGGCTTCGACCTCGCTGTCGCCCAGGTTTTCCAGCAGCACGAGGAACTTGTCGCCACCCAGGCGCGCCACCATGCCGCCGCTGCGCACCGATTGCTCGATGCGGCGCGCCATCTCGACCAGCACCAGGTCGCCGACGCTGCGGCCCTGCGCCTGCTCGAGGCGGCGGAAATTGTCGAGGTCGAGAAACAACAGCGCCCCCACGCCTTTGCCATGGGCGCTGTCGGCGAGCGCCGCGCGCAGGCGGTCGCGCAGCATGCGCTGGTTGGGCAGCCGGGTCAGCTGGTCGTAGAAGGCCAGTGTGCGGATCTCTTCCTCGGCCAGCTTGCGCAGCGTAATGTCCTGCAATACCGCCAGATAACCGGTCGGATTCGCATCGGCCCCCGCCAGCGCATTGACGGTCAGTTGCAGACAGCAACGCTGGCCGTCCAGCTCCAGGTCGAACTCTTCCTGCGCGGTGCACTGGCAGTCGGCCGCTGCGGCGATCGACTGCGCCAGCTGCCGCCCCAGTTCGCGCGGCAGCACCGCGCCATACGCATTGCCCACCACGTCCTGCGTCAGGAAGCCAAGCCGGCAATCCTTCGGCGTATGGCACATGGTGATATGGCCTGCGCGGTCCAGTACCAGCACCGCGTCCTGCAGCGAGGCGATCATGGTGGCCAGCTGCGATTCGCGGCGGCGCAGTTCGATTTCCGCATGCTTGCGGCGGCTGATATTCATGTAAGTGCCCATCAGCCTCACGGGATGCTGGTGGGCATTGAATTCGACCCCTTTGCCGTGCAGCTGCATCCAGACGTAGGCGTCGTCCTTGTGGCGCATGCGGATTTCCGGATCGAACAGCCTGGCTTCGCCGCCAGAATAGGCGTCGCGCGCGGCAAACAGGGCCGGCCAGTCGTCGGGATGCACCAATTGCCGCCAGCTCATCACGCAGGGCGCCATCTCGCCGCGGGCGTAACCGAGCGGAATGGCCCAGTTGGCGTTGAACATGACTTCATCCTGTTCGGGACGCCACTCCCACAAGCCCTGCTCGGCGCTGACCAGGGACAGTTCGAGGTCGCGCCGGCGGCGGCTGCGTTCGAGCACGTTGCGCACCCGCGCCAGCAGGATCGGCACCACGATCGGCTTGGTGATGTAATCCTCGGCGCCCAGTTTGAAGCCGGCCAGCTCGCTGCCCAGCGAGTTATCGGCGGTGACGAAGATGACGGCGGTATCGCGCAGCAAGGGGTTGATGTGCTGGCGCAGGCGCCGATGCACCTCGTGACCGCTCATGCCGGGCATCATGACATCGAGCAGGATCAGGTCGGGCGGCGCGCGCTCGGCCAGTTCGAGCGCCTCCGCGCCGGAAGTGGCGAAGCGCACCTCATAGGCGTCGGCCAGTGCATTGCCAAGCACGACGACATTCGCCGGAACGTCATCGACAATCAGGATTTGCGCACGATCAGCTGCCTGACCCTTCACCTCGATAGCCACTCTCACTCCCCTTTGCGCCGTCTGCTGGCACGGCATACTGGCTTGATCCCGCCGCCTGACGGGAACTGTTTGCCGTTAATTGTATGCCAATTTGGGCGGTGCGCCCAAACCCGGGAGTACGGCAGGGAAATGGCAGGGCTATCGCACTATGCCGAAAGCCAGGGTGCGGGCCGGGCGCCGCTCGAACAGCTTTTCGCAGTCAGCCGGCGGCACCGGCTTGCTGAAGTAAAAGCCCTGGCCAATACCGCAGCCATGCTGGGCCAGGAAAGCTTGCTGTTCGGCAGTTTCGATGCCTTCTGCGACCACGCCGATCTGCAACTGGCGCGCCATCGCCAGGATGGCGGTCACGATGGCGGCATTGTGCGCATCGACGTTGACATCGCGCACGAAGGAACGGTCGATTTTCAGGATGTCGATCGGAAACTGCCTGAGGTAGGACAGTGAAGAATAGCCCGTGCCAAAATCGTCGATCGAGATCGACACGCCGAGGTCGCGAATCTTCTTCAGGCGCGCGGCGCTGTTTGCCGGGTCTTCCATCACGATGCTCTCGGTCAGCTCCAGCTCCAGCAAATGCGGATCGAGTCCGGTGCTTTCCAGGCATTGGGCAATCTTGGTGATCAGCTCGGGATCCTTGAACTGACGCGCGGAAACATTCACCGCCACGCCGATCGGCTCGGCGCCGCGCATTTGCCAGTCCTGCGCCTGGCGGCAGGCTTCCTGCATTACCCATTCGCCGATCGGCACGATCAGGCCGGACATTTCCGCCACCGGGATGAATTTCAGCGGCGCGATCATGCCCTGGCCGGGCCGGTTCCAGCGGATCAGCGCCTCGACGCCGACGATGGCATTGCTCTGCAAGTCATGCTGGGGCTGGTAGTGCAGATGGAATTCGCGGTTTTCGATGGCTTGCCGCAACTGGTTTTCCAGGGCCAGGTGCTCGCGCGCCAGCGCGCTCATCTCGGCGGCATAGAAGGCGAAGCCGTTGCCGCCGGCCTTCTTGGCCTGATACATCGCGGTTTCGGCGCGCAGGACCAGCTGCTCGGGCGTGTCGCCGTCATCCGGGAAGGTGCCGATGCCGATGCTGGGGGTCAGATACAAGTCCTGGCGTTCGATCACAAACGGCATCTCGAAGCAGCGCTGCAGCTTCAGCGCCGCCCGCGCCAGGTCTTGCGAATCGTTCACATAAGGCAGGACGATCAGGAATTCATCGCTGCCCGGACGGGCGATCAGGTCCTCGGCGCGCAAGTTCTGCTTCAGGCGCTCGGCCACCGCGCAGATCAGGTCGTCGCCGGCGGCGTGCCCCAGGCTGTCGTTAATAGCCTTGAAGCGGTCGAGGTCAAACATCAGCAAGCCCAGCTTGAACTGCTGGCGGCGCGCCAGCGACAGCGACTGGCGCAAGCTTTCCAGCAGATGACTGCGGTTGGGCAAGCCGGTCAGGCCGTCGTGCTGCGCCAGGTAGCGCACCCGCTCCTCGGCGGCGCGCTGGTCGCTGACATCGCGCAGCGCCGCCAGACGCACGCGCCGGCCTTCGTAATCGAAATCGCGCGACTGCACCACCAGCGGCACTTCGCGGCCGGCGGCATCGGCCAGCGTGATTTCATAAGTCTCGTCGCGGTGCGAGCGCAGCTTTTCCTTGAGCCTGGCGCGATGCGCAGGAATCGCAAATTCCAGCGGCGAACGGCCGACCAGGGAATCGGGAGAAGTGCCCAGCATGCGGGCGAACGCCTGGTTGGCGTTGATGATGATGCCGCCCTCGTGGAATACCAGGCCTTCGCTGGCGACCGCGGCCAGCTGTTCGAAACGCGCCTGGCTGGCGCGCGCGGTGGTGGTTGATTGCAGTGCGGCCTGCTCGGCCGCCTGGCGGGTTGCCACCTCGTCCTGCAGCGAAGTCACCAACGCGTCGTTGTTGAACTGCGCGCGCAGCGCCTCCCGCAAGGTATGCGCCAGCCGATTCGAGGTCAGCAGCATCAGCAGCAGGAACACTGCCGCCATCACGGTCAGTTCGCGGCTGGCGGTGGCACCGGCCAGCATGCCCCACACCAGCAGCGGCGCCACCGCAGATAGCGCAAACACACGGTAAACCCGCGGCACCGCCGAAAACATCGGCAAGGCAGCGGCGCTCACACCCAGCACCAGTACCGCCAGCAAAAGTTGATATTCGAAGCCGACATGGGCGGAAAACAGGATGGGGCACAGGCTCCAGCACACCCCGGCCAAGGCCGCGCAGCCGGCGAAACGATTGGCCCACAGGGAGGCATTCTGCTCGGCGTCGCTGGCGCGCCGACGCCTGCCGTGAATGACCACCAGCAGCCCGGCGGCAACGACGACTGCCGCCAGCCAGCCCAACAACAAAACCTCCGGCACCGCTGGCGCCACCGTAGCGGCCACCAGCAGCGCAGTCACCACGGAAGCCAGCGCCGTACCCTTGGCTTGCTGATACAACAAATCCACCTGCCTGGGAAACAGGCGATTTTCGGTCGGCACGGCAGTCTCCTGATACTAATTTTCAAAAAGTATATTTCCTATTGGAAATAACTACGACGGGCCGAACGGCCAGTCGGCTGCCCGCATATTGCGGCGCAACATTTTCATCTATCCCGTCGGCATTGCCCTGATATGTGCACCGGCACGCGTACTGCCGCCGATGGGCAGGCAACTTTGCAACCACCGGGTGGTCTATTGCAGGTCGATTTTCGGCCTGTGCAAGCTTGACGCGCCGCGCATCGAGTCTCCCCTTCCCGGATAAGGTGCCTGCCATGAAATATCATCGGCGCAGCACGGCGGCAACCCTAGGCGTGGCACGGCCGCGCCTGCGGTTCCGGCAATCCACCGTCACCCGCAGGCGACCTGCGCCCGATGTCCTGTATGGCGATGCCGCCGAACGCGGCAAGCACCAGCGTTGCATCCAGGCCCTCGCCGAAAGCACCGCATGGCCGCTGCTGGTAATCGTTCCGGTCTATGAAATGGTGCTGGCCGAAATGCGCCCCCTCGCCCGGATCACGGAATACCTGCCCATCTTCGTCAGCCGCCGCGTGCGGCACCTGCTGCGACCGGACGGGGCAGCGGTCCCGCTTCAGGCAAGTTCCAGCAGCAGCGGCTGATGGTCGGAGGCGTCGCTCGCCGTATCGACTGCAATCGTGCGCAGCCGCGGCAGCAAGTCTTCGCTGACAAAAAAGTAGTCGAAGGTAAAGGGCGTGCCCGGCCATTGCTGCTTGTCGTACAGGCCGACGGTGGGGGCGTGGAGAGTGCCGGGATGCAGCAGAGTCCAGGCATCCAGATAAGGCGGCGTGACAGCATCGATCGGTTGCAGGAGCTGGATGCGGCTGGCCGAATCCGGAATGAAGTTGCAATCGCCGCAAAGGATCGCCGGCGCTGCCCGCAGCGCCCCGGAAAACGGTCCGTCGGCCACGCTGCCCGGGCCGGGCTGGCGCGCGTGCGCCACCGCCTCGGCATGCAGCGCGCGCAGGCGCTGGATTTGCGCCGTCCGTTGCAGCATCGAATAGTATTCAAGGTGGGTAGTCGTGACGCGCAACAAGCCCTGCGGCGTCGCGAGGTTGGCTTCCAGCGCCACCCGCTGCATGCTCGGCGCGAGCGGATCGCAGGGCCAGGGCAACAGGTGCCGAAACACTTGCAGCACCGGATGGCGCGACAGGAGCATGTTGCCGAAGCGCTTGCGCCTGCCACCCACGCCATCTCCAGGATCGGCATCCATGGCGAACGCGGCGGTGGCCACATAGTCTGGAAACAATTGTTCGAGAACAGCGAACTGGTCTGCGCCGTCATTGTCTTCCAGCTCGGGATAGGCACACGAGACTTCCTGCAGGCAAATCACATCGCATTCGCCCAAGCGGCGCACATGCGCCGCAATCCGCGCCAAATCGACGCGGCCATCCGCGCCGCGCCCCCATTGTATATTCCACGTCAACAGTTTCATGTTCATGCGTCCAGCTACGGGAAAGCTTCATATAATCTAGACCATTTACGCCGCTTGCGCGACGCTTGCATTAGCTTGCATCAAACGCACATCGCTTCGCGAAACACGCCATGGAAATCGAACTGAAGCTGCTGATTGCGCCGCATGACGTCAAGGCCCTGCGCCAGTCGCCGCTATTGCAGCAATACGCCAGCGCGCCGCCGCGCACGCTGCCGATGCACGACATTTATTTCGACACGCCGGACTTAGCCATCCGCAACAGCCATGCCGGCTTGCGCGTGCGCGAAGCCGACGGCGCCTGGATCCAGACCCTGAAAGGCGGCGGCGGCGTGGCCAGCGGCTTGCACAGCCGCTACGAATGGGAAACCCCGGTGCCGGGTCCGCAACCGGATCTGGCCACCCTGGGCCAGCGCCTGGATGCCCACAGCGGCTGGGCCAAGTTGCTGCGCCAGCCGGAACTGGCCGCCAGCCTGGAGCCGGCTTTCACCACCAGCATCCGCCGCACCCTCTGGGATTTGCGCTTGCCGCAGGGCGATCTGGTCGAATTCGTGCTGGATGAAGGCGACATCGCATGCCGGGGCAAAAAATCGGCCGTCAGTGAAATCGAAATCGAGCTCAAGGCAGGCATCCCCGAACACCTGTTCGATTTTGCGCTGGCACTCATCGACGGCGGTATTCCGCTGCGCCTGTCCAACAGCAGCAAGGCCGAACGCGGCTATGCGCTGTACCAGCCGCAAGCCCCCGCCATTGTCCATGCCAGCGCCGTGCGGCTGGCGCGCGAGCTGACCGTCGAGGAAGGATTCCGGGTCATCATGGCCAATTGCCTGTCGCAAATCCAGGGCAACGAAGCCGCCGTGGTCGAGGGAATCGATCCCGAAGGCATCCACCAGATGCGGGTCGGCTTGCGTCGCCTGCGCTCGGCGCTCAAGCTGTTCAAGGACCTGGCGCCCTGCCCGGCGCAATTGCTGGCCGAACTGGCATGGCTGGGCGAGGCCCTGGGCCAGGCGCGCGACTGGGAGGTATTGCTGGACGCGACCCTGCCGCGCATCGCCGCCGCCGTGCCCGACCAGAGCGGCATGGCGCTGCTGAGAGAGGCGATCGAAAAAAACGTCCAGGAACAACACCGGCAAGCCGCCGCCGCGGTTGCCTCGGCGCGCTTCGCACGGCTGGCGCTCGGTTTCGGCGCCTGGCTGGCCGGTGCCCGCTGGCGCGACGGCCTGCGCGGGCAGCGGCAGAGAAAACTGGCGGCGCCGCTGCCAAAATTTTCCCGTCAAGTGCTGGCGCGCGACCAGGCCGCGCTGCTGCGCCGTGGCCGGCGGCTGGCGCACGCCGACCAGGCAGCGCGGCACCGCCTGCGCATCGCCGCCAAGAAAACCCGCTACGCCACCGAATTCTTCCAGTCACTGCACCCGCCCAAACGCGTCAAAGCTTACGTGGCGGCGCTCGCCGACCTGCAGGATGCACTGGGCTGGCTCAACGATGCGGCGGTGGCCGACGGCTTGCTGGGCAAGCTGCAAGAGCCCGACACCGCCACAGCCACGCTGGCCGGCGCGGCCGGTTACGTGCGCGGCTACCTGAGCGCGGCGGCCGGGCTGGAACAGCCGCAACTGCGCAAACTGTGGAAGCGTTTTGCCAGCACCCGGCCGCCGTGCCGCAAGTGAAACGCAAATGAAAGTGGCATGAGCAACGCGGCTATGCCTGGCTGTGATAAACCTTGAGCGTGATGTGCGGATCTGCCACCAGGCGGGCGAACGGGCCGGCGTCGTCCAGCACGGCGGCATCGATCAGGCCATCGGCCACCGCCGCCGCCAGCGCCTGTGCGCGCATGATCACATCCAGCTTGGCAGCACCACCCGACCAGACATGGCAAACGCGCTGCGCCGCCAGCGCCCGTAGCGACAGCGACACGCGCGCATGCGGCGCCTGCCCCGGCTGCAGTGCCACATAGCGGCGGCTGGTGCTGGCTGCCTCCGGCCATTGCGGCGCGTCAGGAAATAACGAAGCGGTATGGCCGTCGGCGCCAAGACCGAGCACGATGGCCGCCGGCCGCGCCAGCGCCGGATTGGCATTGGCGAGTTGCGCCGAACGCCGCGCCCACAGCCACGGATCGGTCGCCTTGGCCACCACCGCCATTAGCGGCAACAGCCGCGCCGCTGCTGCGGCGCCAGTCAGCAAGTGCTTACCAACCAGAGTGGCATTGGAATCCGGATCGCCGGACGATACGCTGCGCTCGTCCACCAGCGAGACATCGATGTGCTCCCAAGGCAGAGGCTGCTGCGCCAGCGCTGCGAAAAACGGCAAGGGGCTGCGCCCGCCGGACACCAGCAGCAAGGCACGGCCGCCAGCCGGCCCTGATGCCAAGGCCATTCGCAAGTCCTCACTCACTTGCAAGGCCAGTGCCAGCGCCGCCTCCTCGGCGATTTTGAAAGTCGTCAATTGCAAGGCCATAGCCGCTCTCCGGGGCGCGCAAAACGCGCGAACCCGCATCATATACGATGATGCCGGAGTGGCATTAAAACTGCTGCACGTAGCGCAGCGCCAGCAGTTTTTCGGATGGTGCGGCCGCCACATTATCGGGATGGCGCCGCAGCGACACGGCCCAGCCGGCATAGGCGGCCTGCCCCAGCGGGGCGACATAATTCATTTCCGCCAGCAGCTCGCGCCCGTTCGCCACCACCGCAGGCGCGCCCATTGCGACGCCTGTCGCCTCCCGTTCCCGGAGCCCATGGTAGGTGCGGATCGGCTGCGACAGCGTCAGCGAAAAGCGGTCGCCGGTGCGGTAGCGGTCGGAGGCCACCAGCCCGACCGAAAAAGCATTGCTGCGCACGGTGTCGCCAGCCAGGCCGCTGCCGCCCGGGCTGCGACCATAAGATGCCTGCGCCGCCAGGGCGATTTTCGGGGCCAGCAGCCAGACCCCGGTCAACTGCGCCGAGCTGGTCGGCGCCCCCAGGCTAAAGGCCGACACGGTGCGCCGGCTGCCGGGCCAGGGATTGCGCTCCTTGCTGCGCATGAGGGAAAACGACAGCGCCGCACGATCAAAGGCATAGGAAAATTCCAGCACGCGCGCATTGATGCGTGGCTGTACCGTCATCAGTGCCGGCGACAGCGCATCCGGGTCGAAGGCGCGAAGTGCCATGCTGTGGGCAAGGCCGCTGCCCAGGATGCCGAACTTGATGCGGACGCCGCCCAGTTCGCGCGAGATACCGACATGCGCGGAATTCGGCGCCAGGACGAAATACGGATTGACCAGGGCCGGCGGGGCAGCAATATCGGCGGCGACTGCGGCCCTGTCAAGCCTGACCCCGAGGCCGCCAACGCCAAAGTAATCAGCCGCCAGCCCGGACCCGCCGCGGTCGATCTGGCCGAACACCTGCTCGAACGACATCGATGCCGGCCGGATGAAACCGCGTCCCAGGTCGGCTGCCACCGCGATCCGTGCCGGCGCGGCCAGCACCGCCGCCAGTCCGGCTAGTCCGAACAGTCCGAACAGTCCGATTACGCAGGACTTGAGGTGAATGTACGTTGCCATACGCCCTCCCTTTCCCGCTCTGCCGCCACGGCACAAGGGCTGCGGGTTGGCCCCTGGTTTCATTTTGTACCAGAATTTCCAATTTGCAAGAAATTCCCAAGAAATCCCATATTTATGGGATACCCATGCGGAACCTTTTAGCGTGTAATTGCTCCATTACAACAATACAGCCATCCGGAGCATAAATATGCAAGCGCTCGACGACTTTACTGAACATTGGCGCGACCAGCCCAGTTTCCTGGTCGATTATTCTGGCAATTCCACGTTCCTGGCCAAGGTGGAATACCATTCCGAGCAAATTCACCACCGCCATTCGACGGTGGTGCGCATCCGCAAGCAGGGCAAAGACCTGGGCCAGATATCGCTGCAAAAGGCCCCGGCACTCTTGCCGGGCTTTCCGCAATTGCTGTTCTCGCCGCCGCTGCATGCCTACGATTACGACCGCGCCAACCATGCGCTGCTGGTGCAGGGCCACTCCAACCTGCTCGGCGGCGACTATCAGGTGGTGATCACACCGGCCTAAGGCAGGACAGATTCGCGCTGTTTCGGTGTCAGGACTGCAATATCCCGATTAGTGGCGGAATTATTTGCTATAATCTGCGGCTTCGCGCATTGCGAACCTGAATCCAGGAGAGATGGATGAGTGGTTTAAGTCGCACGCCTGGAAAGCGTGTGTAGGTTCATAGCCTACCGGGGGTTCGAATCCCCCTCTCTCCGCCAGTATGTTGTTTTAAGAAGTCCAAAGAAGTCCAGAAACCCGCGTCAAGCCCAGTGCTGATGCGGGTTTTTTTGTTTGTAGAGTGTTTTTACCGTCCATTGCAATCCAGAATCTTTGACGGTATGTTTAACGGTATTAACTGATACCGCCAAAACGGATACCGTCAAAATGCCAAAACTAGCCCACCCACTGACTGACGTGCAGCCACGCACGGCCAAACCCAAAGACAAGCCCTACAAATTAACGGACGGCGGGGGTTTATATTTGCTTATCAACGCTGACGGCGCGAAATATTGGCGCATGGACTACCGGCACGGCAGCGCACGCCGGACACTAGCATTCGGCAAATATCCCGAAGTATCGCTTGCGGACGCCCGAGCGAAGCGCATGGCGGCGCGCAAGCTACTAGATCAAGGTATCGATCCCGGCCAAGATAAAAAGGATCGAGAGCGCCTCAAAAGCGAGGCAGCGGCCAATACCTTTGAAAAGCTCGCCCGTGAATGGCACACAAACAAGTTGGCCTCATGGCGGGAATCCACTGCTAAAGACACAATGCGGCGCTTGGAAATCGATATATTTCCTGAAATTGGATCAATGCCGATTGCTACCATTACGCCCCAACAGATGATTGCAGCATTGCGTAAGATCGAAAGTCGGGGCGCGCAAGAGGTTGCGCACCGCATCAAAGCGACCTGTGCGCGTGTTTTTAGCTATGCGATACAGTCCGGTATCGCCGACCGCAACCCGGCTGCGGATCTGAAGGATGTATTGAAGCCGGCCAAAGCCGGACACTTTGCCGCGATCACGGCCGATGAATTGCCGGCCTTTCTGGCGGCAATGGACAAGAACGATGCACGCCTGTTCAAGCCCACGCGGATTGCTCTGCGCTTGATGATGCTGCTCTTCGTCCGCACCAGTGAATTGATCGAAACCCCATGGGCCGAAATCGACCTTGCAAATGGCGAATGGATCATTCCTTGGCAGCGAATGAAGCGCGGCAAGCTGACCGTAAACCCAGATGAGACTAATCATCATGTTTGCCTATCAAAACAAGCGCTAGCGCTGCTAAACGAGTTGCACACACTGACCGGCGGTGGAAAATATCTCTTCCCCAATCAGCGCGATCACAAAAAGCCAATGAGCAACGGCGCGATCCTGATGGCATTGAAACGTATGGGCTACCAGAACAGAATGACTGGCCACGGCTTCCGAGCACTGGCAATGAGCACGATTAAAGAGCGTTTAGGGTATCGGCATGAGGTCGTAGATCGTCAGTTAGCGCACGCCCACAAAGACAAAGTGGAAAGCGCCTATGACCGGGCGAAATTCCTAGCAGAACGCAAAGTAATGATGCAGGATTGGGCAAATTTCATTGACGGCATAGCGAGCGGTAACGTGGTGGCGGGTAACTTCGGGCGGAAGGCAGCATGAACGAAAAGGAATCAAAGATCAATTTTAAGGCGTTGGCTCATTGCTAGCGCAAACAAAGCGGCGGCTCCGAGCCGATGGCTTAGCTCCACATTTGCAACTATTTGTCACTTCATCGTTACTTATGGTGCTTGGGTGTTGCATGCAAATGAAGTAACTTTGGTCTTAACTATAATCAGTCTGGATAGCATCCCGCTGAATCCATTAGACCTCTAGGAGCTTTACCGCATGAACCAATTTGCACCCGCGCCAAAATTTCCCGAAACGGGCTATTTGCGCCTGCCGGACGTTCTCTACTTCTTTCCTATCTCGAAATCGGCATGGTGGGCCGGTATCAAAGCCGGCATCTATCCTGCTGGTTATAAGCTGTCGGCCAGGGTAACGGCATGGCGAGCGGAAGACATCCGCAGCCTCCTTCAACGTGGGGTGCCAGTATGAGCGCCCCTTTCGACCCCACCCCTGAAGAAATGCAAGAGCGCGGCGACCACCTTGCCGCAATGGAGCGCAATCACTTCATGCGCAATTCCGGCATGCTGGATGATGCACAGCTTGATGAATTTCTTGCCTCGTCCTGCATCACTGGCGCGTCACACGAAAGCAAATTTATCGGTTTTCAGGTTGTTTTCGGATTCGACACTACCGGGCGCGACTTCGTTGCAATCAAAGACCTTGCAGGGCAAGGCGCGCACATTGTTTTCGTGGCCGATCAATGAAAGGAACCGACATGAAAAAGCTGAAATTCTCTGAACTTGATCCAAACCAAAAGCGAGCGGTTTCTTGGCTTGCCGACGAAGCCGGCACCCTTACGCCGACAATCCTGGCAGCGACGGCACACGTTGGCGAACTTTGGGAAGCGAAAGCATTCCTGAAGCACTTCCAGCGTGGCAGCACACAGCATGAGCAACTTGCAGACCGGCTCCGAATGGGGGGCGCTGGCGCTGAAAGCATCCTGGATTGCATCCATCATGCAGCGCCAGCATACGAGACGCTAGGGGATCGTTTCGCGCTGGAGCTTACCGACCTATTGCCGGAACTGGAAAACGGCATAGCGGGTCTGTAATGCGGCCAAATGTTCAAGCTACGGATGCAGCATCCGGCGCGGCATTCCAACCGCTTGCACCGTTGCTGCAATCCACTCCAACTGACAAGGTTGACGCTTTCCGGCAAAGGCTTGTCAACCTTGACAGGGATAAACTGATTGATCTGTTCGGGCGAGCCATTGCAAGCGGAAAGCGGGTTGCTGCATTCTTGATCGCCGACGAACTGACCGCACGAGGCATCCCGCCAGCCTTCCGGCATTTGCACGCGGCAGAAACAAGTTACAGCCTGGATCAGCGGTTTGATCTGTTACTGGCCGATTTGCGCTGGCTGCGACGATGGTATCCAGAACACGTTAAAAGCATCCGATACATGCGCTACCGTGAATTGTTTGCGTTTTCCGAATCCGCCTTTCATCGGGCGGCGGAATATGTGTTCTATGAAGGCCGCCGGCCGGCATGGAAGATTGTCGCGTCAATGAGTTTGACCGAGCGCCAGCAATGGGATTGCGCCTGGCTTCGTTCCGCGCCGATCAAGAAGCACGACGCGACAACGCAAGCGGCGCATGAGCAAGTATTTTCTGCTTTGCGGGATGATCTGCACTCCGTCCGGCGCACCAAGAAATTTACAGAAGAGGCCGCCCACACGACCCTAGTGCGCCGCCATGCTCTATGGCTCTGCTCGCGGATGGCGGGTGGCAGTCCGGCTGAAACGGCGATCCGTTACACGCAATTGACAGGTATCGAAATCACGCGGGACATAGCCGCAAGGCAGCTTCAAAAAGTGAATGAGACCCTGATCGAAAAACGACTCACAATGAGCAAGAAAAAGTGAGCAAGAACATATGATGTATCCCCCTTTTCGGAGCAAAGCTCCGATTGGTTCTCAGACATGCCGCCAGCCTTACGCAGCAACGTTCTTGACGTGTCTGAAAGAGAGCAACAAACACGTTCAATTTTCCGAAACTGACCAGACACGTCAACCTTATACACCATCAGACACGTCAACTGCCTATTATTTAAGCAAAATAACGCGTAAGCAACGCTTAACGATTTCATGCAAATTAACACAAAACCCGTCACGGCCCCGGTATTAAAAGGGCCGAACTTTGAAAGGAAATACAATGCAACACGTCACACTTGAAACTCTATGCGATCACCTGGAAGTCATGACCATTGAGCGCTCCGAGGATCGCGGCTTCGCAATTGCCCACTTCGGGCACATCGAAGGACACCCGACTATCGCCATTTCACACATTAACGGAACCGGCGTAATCATCCAGTAATCAGGACGGCAAGGAAAGGCATTCACTTTTCCTTGCCGCCTTGATAGGTAAGTCACCACTGACTGACTCCAGTAATCGAGCGCGGAATCTTTTGATTATCGCTTTGCGGCCTGTTCATCAATATAGTCGAAGCAATAAGCCATCCCCAATTGGAACGCGCCCTGCTTGTCGGACACAATCCCTTTTTGCATGGCATCAATTGCCCTATCGTTGACGGGATGCAGACCACGCGCACGTCCGACTGCACCCGGTGACTCTTTATACAGTTCATAGGTTGCAGCCGCCATCTCGCCGGACTTGCGGCAGGCATTAATTTTTTCCGCAACGAATCCGTTGTTTCCCTGCGCATTGGCATCAAATGCAAGCAGCATCGCTACGGCGGCAAAAATAGTATTCTTCATGGACTTGCTTAATCGACAAAATACTGATCATAACTCTTAAGTTGTCAATGGGCAACTATCTGGAGCGACACTGCTTTTCTCACAGACAAATGGCAGCATATGCGCAACCTGAAGTCCTAGAAACATCGCATTATGCTGTAGGTGCACCCTTCATCAACTTTGCCTATTTTTAAAAAAAACCTTATAGATTGTTGCAATCACCCCACAGACAGAAAAAACATCGCATCTTGAACTAGCGGCTTGATCATGAAAACCTGCGAAGGCTAGATGAAAAATATTTTGACAGTATCAGTGACGGTATATCGCAACTGAAAAAACCGAAAACCCTTTATTCATGCGGCTTTCAAGGCATGATTAGGCTTCCCCTCTCCAAAACACAAAAGCCCCGCACTCGCGGGGCTTTTCGTTTTGGCGGAGAGAAGCGCGCATGTGCGCGTGGGGGATTCGAAGCTTTGCGCCTGCAGGCGCAAAGCCGGGAGAATCTGCGGGGCGGTGTGGCGCGCAGCGACGCGCCGGGCCGCAGGGCGCCTTATGTCGCCAGCCACTTTATTCATGGTGACTCATACCTCCAACTTCGACCGAATTCGCGAGAACCGCCGCCATCCGAGTATGACGCCGGTCGCGCTGATGCCGATCCCGAAGAAAAGGAACACGGTGATGAGAATTTTGCGCAGTCCGGGACGATCGCGCAAAACTGGAAAATCCATGCTGTGCAAACCCTGATACAGCCAGCGCTGAGAGCGATTGGCTGCAGCAAGGCGCTTGACGATGCGTCCATTCGCCGGGTCGATGTAATACCATTCGCCGTCCGCAAACGTCGCACGCGCCACCGGCAGCGGCCGCTCGCCGGTCTCCGGCGCGGTGCTGTAATAGTAGTCGTCGTATTCTGTCAGTAGCGCAAAAGACTCCAGCGCCACGTCCGGTCTAGCGTGGCGCAACGCCGTCTCCAGCGCCATCGCATCCCATCCGCTGCTGACTGTTCCTTGCCGGGGCAGCAGCAGGTCCGCGGGCAGCAGCGACTTACGCAGCTGCAAAGCCGTCACGCCGCGCAGCCGATGCCATTCGACTTCCCTGATACCCTGCCCTGCCAGCCCGCGCAGCAGGCCTGCCTCGACGCTGTCGCGGCGGCTCAACGGGCCGCCGTGCCAGGCGGCCAATAGTTGCGGGTCGGGCTTTGACGATGGAAAAAGGCTGAAAGGGTTCATCGACATCAGGCCGCTGAAGATCCAGCCCAGCGCCAGCAGCGCGCCGGACAGGCCGAGCACATGGTGCCAGCGAAACACCGGCTCGCGGAAAGGAATGCGGCGGCCCGCGTCGCCCTTGCCGAAGCGCACTCGCACGAGTCCCACAAACAGTCCCGTCATCGTCACCAGTACGCCCGGCAGCGCCAGCCAGACGACGACATGATGCCAAATGTCGCCATGACGGCGCAACTGCACCGGGTAAATCCAGTGCGGAATGGCGCCGATCCAGTTCCAGAAACGTTCCATCCTGCGCGTGTCGCGCACCACTTCCGCGCTGGCCAGCGACACGTAAAGATGCGTCCCATCCGCGTCCTGCATGTCGACTTCAGCCAAGGGGCGGTAAGGATGCAGGTTTGCCGACACCGTCCATTGGTCGAGTTCGAAACTGTCCACCTGGCGTGCCGTGCCGCCGCCCTGGAAGCCTGCCGCGACCGCTTGCGCATCCACCGTCGTCACGCGTTCGCCGGTGTCGGCAAACACGGCCTGCCAGCGCGCCGATTTCCCCGTTGCCAGGATGCGATAAACCGGCCGGCCGTCCAGCATGCCCAAGCGCACTGCTTCGGCCTGATCCAGCGCCAAGGCATCCAGCGCTTGCGACAGCGTCACCGCGCAGCGTTCCAGCGCAAGCGGCGGCAAAGCCGCAATGCGTTCGGCCGGCGTCAGGCGCGGAAACGGTACATACAGCAGCACCAGGCCGCTGGCGAACCACATCAGGAAAAACAGGGCCAGCGACATGCCGAAATAGCGGTGCAGGAAGACCACGGCTCTTTTAATTGCGCTCCCCATCGCGCCGGTCAAAAGCTTGCGCGCACCGAAGCCTCGTAAGTGCGTGGCTCGGCGATCATGACCTGCTGCGGACGGTAGGCCCAATGCGCATACAGCGCATCGGTGGCGTTGCGCACGCGCATGCCGATTTCCAGCCGCTTGCTGACTTTATAGGTCGCGCCGAGATCAAGGGTCGTATAAGCGGGCAACCTGACGGTGTTGGCGTTGTCGGTATGCACTGTCGACACGCGCCGAACCCAGGTACCGAATTCCCATTGGGCATCCGGCGCATAGCGCACGCCCAGGTTGGCGACAGCTTCGGGTACGAACGTCGGCGTGTTGCCATTGCGCGATACGGGCGGCGAGCCTTCGCTGAAATCGTCAAAGCGCGCATTCACCAGCGCCAGGTTGGCGTCCAGCGTCCACTGCCGGGTAGGGCGCAGGCTGACGCTGACTTCCGCGCCGGTCGACGACTGTCGGCCAACAGGCAGACGGTTGGCTGGATTGACGGGGTCGGGCACGAAAACATTGGTTTTGACGATATCGTAGATGGCCAGCGTCCATTCGCCCTTGCCGGCCCAGAAGCCTTGCTTTAAGCCCGCTTCCCACTGCTTGGCTCGCGACAGGGCGAGCTGGCTCTGGTTGCGGTTAAGCAGCAGCAGCGTGCCGCCTGGTTCGACCGCCGTGGCGTAGGATGCATACAGCGTCAGGTTCGGCAGCACATCGTAGACGAGGCCAGCGCGGTAGGAATTGGCCGAGTACGTTTTCGATTCGCTTGGCGCGCCGGCGAGATCGAAATAAGTCCAGTTCACGTCGAAGCGGTCATGGCGCAGGCCGCCGACCAGTTTCAGCGCCGACGTCAGGGACAGTTGATCTTCGGCGAAGATCGACCACTGGTCGATGCCGACCCTGCGCGCGGGCGAGCGGTTGATCGGCGTGGCTGCGGCGAAAGAGCCCGGTGCCGGATTGAAGGCGTCGACAGTCTGCGGCGCGGCGGGAAAACCGTTGCGGGCCGTGGCAAAGCGCGTGGCGTTCACATCCATGCCGATCGCCAGCCGGTTTTCCAGCGCCCCAAGGGATCCCTTGTGCAGGGCTTCGGTCCGGTTGCCGGTCACCTGGTGATCATGATCGAGATCACCCCAGGAAAAGCGTGTGACCGTTGGCGCCGCGCCGGCATTATAGGTGAGGTTTTCGACGTTGCGCCAATCGCGGTAAGAGTCGTAGTGATACAACTGATTGCGCACTTCCCACTGGGCGTTCGGGGTCCAGGATAGATTGGCGCGCAGCCAGGTGGTATCGGCGGCGAAGCGGTCATCGTTCAGATTGTTGTAATTAACGCGGCGCAATGCCGGATCGATGCGGCCATTGACCAGCGGCGTGCCCCAATAGGCGTTCTTTTGGCGATCGCGCATCTTGTCGAATTCCAGCGTCAAGTCGAGTGAGGGCGCGAGGGTGAACAGCAGCGAACCGGTCAGTCGCTCCAAACGGCTGCGGTTGTCTTCGACATGGCTGCCGTAGTCGTTGAGGCTGGCATCGATCCGGTAATACGCCGCGCCTTCCTTGACCGGCCCGCCGGTGCCGGCATGCAAGCGATGGGAGTTAAAGCTGCTAAATGCGTAGCTTGCCTCGAACGGCGCCTGTTTTCGGCTGGGCGTCCTGGAAATGAAGTTGACCGCCGCGCCGATCGCGCCTTCGCCGTACAGCACCGAGGCCGGCCCCCGCAGTACTTCGATGCGGTCGAAGTTGGCAACATCCATGTTGCGGCTCGACATGCCCGTTCCTCCCGGGATGCGCACGCCGTTATGGAGGAAAGCCACGCCATTATTAGTGAAACCGCGCACCGAAAACGTGCCGGGCGTACCGCCTGTAAAACCGCCGCTGAAACCGGCGGCTTTCTCGACCGCCTCCACCATGGTGCGGCTGCCTTGCGCACGCATGGCTTCCTGCGTCAGAATCTCCACGCTGGCTGGCACATCCTTGACTGAGACGCCGAGCCGCGTGGCGGTGCCTGCTTCGGCGTCCAGCGCCACCCCGCTGGTTACGCGGCTCCCCTGCACGGTAACGGTCGGCAATTCTTGTTGCTCGGCATACGCCGACGGTGCCCAAATGCCCAGCACGACGGCCGCCATTGCCAATGCGAATGGTTTTACAGCCAGGCTGGTAGGGCCCGCAAAAACAGAAGATTTCATTGTTGAGTTTTGTGCGATAAGCAACCGGCCCGCTTCCCCGCAGGTCGAATTGAACAGAAGCGCACAAACTGAATAAGCGAGCGAAATAGCGTGCGGCATGCCGAAACATGCGCTGCCAGTATCGCGAACATCCCCGTTCGCACACTTCCACTTGTTTGGCCGGTATCCGGGCTAGCAAGTCAACCGTCTTGCCTTCCCATGCAAATGCACAGTGGCGTTGAGAGACGACTTGTCACGACAGGAATCGTGACGCTTGCTTTCCGTTGCGGGGGCAGCACACCTTAGTGCAGAGCACTGGTGTTTCCCGTTTAACTGCGGACAGAGACGTGTCCGCGGGCACCAAAAACAGCATTGTACGGCTCGCACCATTTCATGACAACTGAAACACGCTGTTTCAGCTGAAGCGGATCATATCGGAGCGTGTGCCAGCGGTTTCCAGTTGTGGGGTGGTGAGCATTTTGACACCGGGCCAGCGCCCGCACCGGAGGTTTTTACACAAGCATCCGGTGCGCGAGGCACTGCCCCGCGCCTGCGGAACGTCGTCGGCTTGCAAGACGACGCTCCGTTTCTTAGGGTGGGGATGGGTTTAAAACTGCACTGTGTCGGCCACTGACACCCATCCCTGCCTTCTCCTTCTCCTTGAAGAGGAAGGAGTGCGATGTGCGACCGTCGTCTTAATTCCCGACTGCTGCGTAAGTGAACGGCATTAGGGTTCGAAGGACAGGCTTCCCGCTGGTCGGAAGCGGCAGGCAGCCCATCTGCAACAATCTTGCGCACTGCTCGGCGGGCACCGGCTTGCTGAAATAATAGCCTTGCGCCTGATCGCAGGCTCGGGCGATAAGCAGCATGATCTGCGCATCGGTTTCGGTCATCTCCGCAACGACTTTCAGGCCCAAGTGGTGCGACATGGCGATAATGGCGTCGGCGATCGCCAGGCTGCGCGGATCGGTCGTGATCTCCCGGACAAAAGAACCGTCCAATTTCAGCTTGTCGATGGGGAAGTTTTTTAGATACTTCATATTCGAATATCCGGTACCAAAATCGTCGATCGACAGGCTCACCCCCAGTTTTTTCAGCTGGTGCATCAGGGGGATGATCGTATTGGGGTCGTCCATGGATGCGCTCTCGGTAAATTCCAGTTCGAGGCAAGCTGGATCGAGCGCGGTGGCGGACAGGCAGCCAGCGACAAAGTCGACCAGTCCAGGATGGTTCAATTGCTTCGGCGACAGGTTCACGGCCACCCGTATCAGCGGGAAGCCCGCTTGTTGCCACGCCTTGTTTTGTTTGCAGGCTTCCTGGATCACCCATGCGCCGATGGGCATGATGAGTCCCATTTCTTCCGCCAGCGGAATGAACTCGGCCGGCGCGATTTCGCCAAGCTCGGGATGCCGCCAGCGCAACAACGCTTCCAGCCCCACGATGCGGCCGCTCTGGAGATCGACCTGTGGCTGATAATGCAGCATGAGTTCATCCCGTTCGATTGCTTGCTGCAGATCGGTTTCCAGTCGGACTTTCCTGTCGATTTGCGCCCGCAAATCCGGGTCGAAAAGCCTTATCTTGTTGCGCCCCATCTCCTTTGCCTTGTACATCGCGGCATCGGCGCACTGGAGCAGCGCCTCAGCGCTTTGTCCGTCATCCGGGTAGCTGCTGCAGCCCAGACTGCAGGTGATCGTTACTTCATGACCGTTCAGCGTCATGGGGGTGGAAACGGCCTCCACGACGCGATCGACGACATGCATGTGTTCGTACGGATTATCCTTATCCGCATGCCGCAGGAAGAGCACGAACTCGTCCCCGCCGATGCGCGCCACCGCATCCTCTTTGCGGAGACAGCCAGACATTCTGCGGGACACGGTTTTGAGTAAGGTGTCCCCTGCTTCATGACCCAGACTGTCGTTGATCCATTTGAAGCGATCCAGGTCGATGAAAGACACCATGAATTGCCTGTTGTGATGCCTGGCATACGCAATTTCCTGTTGCAGACGGTCGGTCAGGAGGTTGCGATTGGGCAGTCCGGTCAGCGCATCATGCGTCGCCAGATGGTTAAGCTGCTTTTCGAGACGCTTGCGCTCGGAAATATCGCGCGCCACGATCTGAACCGCCGTCTTGTTGCGATAGATAAACGCGATGCGGGTCATGGCGATATCCATGATCGTGCCGTCGAGTCGAAACGCCTGTTCTTCGACGGTGGGACAAACCTTATTCTGTTCCAGATCGAGCATCGCCGCCGCCACATTCGCCCGGCAAGCCGGGGCGGCAAGGTTCAGCATCGTGTAGCCAAGCAGATCGGCCGGCTCCTGAGCGCCGAACAGACGCGCGGCGGCGGCATTGGCATAGGTAATCCGCCCTTCTGCCGCAATCAGAATCGCATCGGGTGACAATTCCACAAGCAGTTGATAACGCTGCTCGCTTTCCCGCAGGGCGGTCTCCGCCAGTTTCTGCTCCTGCAGCTTTCTTTCAAAGAGTTCCTGGCTCTTCTGTTCGAGCAGCGCCTCGGCCTGCTTGCGGGCGGCGGCCTCCCGATTCAGACGGCGTTCGTACAATTCAATGCGGCTGTCCATGGAACTGCCTCGTCAGCGTGAACCGGACACGTGTGCCGTCCGCGCATAACAAATCCTCGCGCGCCAGCGCGATGGTTTCGCGGAAGTGGTCGATGCAGCCGCCGATCAGCCCTTCAGCCAGATCGGCGAAAGGGCGTCTTGAATTGTAGACGAGGATCATGCGATCCGGCTCCGGGAAATCGTGCTGAAATGAAGGCAGTTCGGCATCGGGGTAAAGCTTCTTCACTTCTATATGAATCTTGCTGTCAAGAATGCGAAGAAAATCGAAGGTGGAATGCAGTGCCGCGAAGTGCGAAGGATAGAGTTCGGAAAAGCGTTTGAACAGGCGTGCGCCAAATGCGCGCAGCAGCTCGGGTGGTTGGAGGCCGGTCGTTTTGCTCAAGTGGCCGACGAGTTCAATGATTTCCCGATGATCGTAGGTGCCTACCGTGGTGTACGCGCCCGCCGTCGACAGATTGGACGAAGAAATGATCTTGTCAGCGGTTTCCGGAGAAAAATGCTCTTCGACCATTTCGATGAATTCGCGAAACACAATTCCCTTCATAAATTCTCCTTATCCTTACATAGAGCGGATGGTGTGCCGGTGTGTGGGGGGCACGCAATCTGCTTCAGATTTTCTGGTAAGCAGAAGGGAAAGGAAATCGCCCCAGCTGCCTTAATTTTTCCACGTGGAAATTCTTATTCTGTAGGAAAGTTTTCAGCGTTATATTGATTTTCGACAACAATCTTGAATAGATCGCTGTTTTTATAAGACGCAATGCGGCGACATAGCAATTCGTTTCTTATAGTTAAGACGGCGTCGGGCCATATCCGGAAAGCACATTCAAGCTCTTACGCCTCAATACGGATGATCGTTTGATCTCGCTCAAAATTCGCCTGAAGGCTCTGACGAATATTCTGTAAGGGAGCGAGTTAAGCCACTAGCAAGTGAAAACAATACGTCCCTAGCTGCTTCTCTCAGGCGACAGGGCCCGTGGCATTTTGCAAATGGAGCTTTATTATGCGAAAGAATCTGGCTGTTCTCTTCGTCGCGGCATCCTGCGCAGGAGCGTTCAGCATTTCGGCAAGCGCGGCTGAATCGGGAGAACACATTATGGTGACTCCTGAGCAGATGAAGTGGAGCGACATTCCATCCCTGCCGCCAGGAGCAAAGATGGCCCTCATTCAAGGACCACTCGATCAAGCAAATCCCTTCACGTTCCGCTTGAAATTCCCTGCGAACTATAAAATCCCGCCCCACTGGCATCCGGCTATTGAGCATGTCACCGTCATCTCGGGGACATTTCATCTCGGCATGGGAGACAAGTTCGACGAGTCGAAGATGAAAGCCCTGTCTCGTGGAAGTGTCGCGATCATGCAGCCAAAAACGACCCACTTTGCCATGACAAAAGAGGCGACCGAAGTTCAGCTTCACGGTGTCGGCCCTTGGGCAATCACTTATGTAAATCCAGGCGATGACCCTCGCAAGAAATAGGCTGAGTGCGAAGTAGGCTGAGTGAGGAATAGGCTTGCGGGCTCTGGAAGGCAAAACCCTCTCTCATCGCCTCTTCCGCGCTTCAATTTCCTTCCGCAGGCGTTCATGCGCGGCGCGCACTTCGGCCTCGCGCTGTTCCCGCTCGCGCTCTGCTGCTTGCCAGCGTGCAATGGCGCGCTCGCCGGCGATCGGCGTGCCGCGTTTCGGCAAGTCCGCCATCGCCAGATAGGCATCGACGCGCTCCCAGACGAAATCCCAGGCGAACTCGCCGATGAACGCCAGGTTCAGCGCCTGGTGGACCGGCACCCAGGCCTCGCCATCCTGCGTGCTGCGGCGCACCGACAGGTGCGGGTTGAACTGGTACCAGCCTTGCGCGATGCGCACGAACAGCGCCCGGTTATAGGCATAGTCGCGTTCCACTTCGTTGCGCGACAGGACGGCGGAAAGGTGCTGGCGCTTGTTGCGCTCCGGCTTGACGACATTCGCCGGCAGATGCTGCCACGCTTCCAGAACCGCGTGCGTCTCGAACGCGCCATACGGGCGCCGCTGCTTTTCCGTGAAGCGCGACTTGAACAATGCCCACAGCGTCTGGAACAGGAAATACTCTGACAGATGGCGGTCGATGCGCACCAGGCGTTCGCCGGTGTTGACGTCGATGCTGGCCGGCGCCAGCAACTCATAGAGCGCGGCGAACGGACCCCGCGCGAACTTCGCGTCGCGGAAGGCTTCGCGCATGGCCCAGTGCAGCGCGTTGCTGCCGAAGTGGTCGACCGCCTCGCGGTCGGCGCCGCGCTCCAGCAGCGCTTCGACCAGCGCCACATTGCCGGCGGCGGCGGCGGCCATCAGCGGCGTCTGGTTCATCGGCAGGCGGTGCTCGACGCCATGCCGGTCGCACTGCTGCAGGATGTCCTTGAAGTGGTTGGCAAAGTACGGCGTGTAGCTCTTGCGGCCCAGCGTCGCGCGCTGCTGCGGGAAGCTCCTCGCCACCTCGAATTTGGCTTCCTGAACCAGCCACGCGGCCAGTGCCGGCTCATCATGGCAGGCGGCGATTTCATACAGTTGCTGGCGCTGCTTGCTGCCGGGCGCCTGCTCGCGAAACACCTTGGCCAGCAACTCGGTGGTCTTTGCCTCGTCAAACACCGGCCACGGCGCCGGCGTCTGCCTGAGAATGTTGCGGCGAATCGCGTCGGCCTGTTCCTGCTTGCCCTGCAGGTCCAGCTTGCGCGCTTCCTTCTGCCAGTCTTCCAGAGTCGATTGTCCGGCGTCCACCTTCATCTGTCCGCCCGCGGCCAGATCGAGCAGCTCAAACAGCGGATGCGCAGTGTCGGATTCGACCAAGTACAGATTCTGGATGGCGCGCGTAAGTGCGACATAGAGCGCGTTGACGAAAAACTTGTAGACCTCCATCGACTTGTCGCTCTTGTCCTTGGCGCGGCGGTAGTCGAGCATGTCGGTCGCGAGATCCTGTTTGTCGACGCCGTCGACGATCTCGGTAAATTGCGCGCGGTGGTCGGACACGAAACGGTACAGCACGATGTTGTCGTATTCCAGCCCCTTGGCTTCATGGATGGAGAACAAAAGCGGCGTGCCGAAGTGCTTGCGCGCCTCCGCCTTGTCCTCGTCGCGCATGACCAGGACGGCGAAACGGGTCGACTGGCGAATCTTCTGGTCGAGTTCCTTCTTGACGCTGTCCTTGTCCGGCACCAGCGCCACCTGGCCGGCGCTGCCGCCGACTGCCTGCACCAGGAAGTTGCTTTCGCGGTCGATGGAGCCGAAGCGGCGCTGCTTGATCTTCAGCAGCTGGTTGGCGGCGCGGGTCGCTTCCGGGCCATTGCGGAAGTTGGCGGTGAGTACGCGCAGTTCCTGCCGCTGCGCCAGTTGCGGATCGCGCCAGAACAAGCTCTTGACGTGTCCCCATGAGAAAAAATTCGGATGCACGATCTGGTTGGAATCTCCGCACAGCAGGAAGTTGCCGGGCTTTTTCAGCGTTTTGAGCACCAGCGCCAGCTGGATGCTCGTGAGATCCTGCACTTCGTCGATGACCACGAAGTCGTAGCGAGGTGCGGCCAGCGCCTGCCACTCGTGTGCAACCAGGTTGAGGTCGAACAGTGTCGATTCGGCGAGCCAGGCGCGATATTTTTCAAACAGGTCGTAGAGCAGTTCGCGCTCATCGCCGAAATAGATCGACTGCCGCACACCGAGCGCCCGATAGGCGTCGCGCGACAGCACCCCGGCGGCGTCGGCGGTGATGACGCCGCGGATTTCCTCGAACGCCTGGTGGCCGTCGATGCCCTTGAACGCCTGCCGCATCCGGGCGAACCAGCCGGTGAAATCGCGCCAGAGCGCTTCCCGTCCGGTGGGGACGCGGATCGACTCGACGAACTCGCGGTAGGACAGGAACACGGCGTCCTGCCCTGCGTGTTCAAAGCCGTTCGCATAGTAGAGGTCGCGGGCATTCCGGGCCAGGTAGGCGGACTGGGTGACGTACAGCACCTCGCCTTCGGCATGTTTGAGCTTTTCCAGTGTCAACGCGGTCTTGCCGCTGCCGGCGCTGCCGACCACGATCAGCGGCGGCGGCTGGCGATAGATCGCTTCCTGCGCATCGTCGAACGAAATCGGTTTGTCGAGCAGGTGGACGGCACAACGCTCGGGATGCAGGTAGCGCATCGGCTGCGCCTCCCGCATTGCCTCGGCGGCACCGCAGTCGGGAATTTTCGATTCGTCGATGGCCGCGCCACGCAAGAAACGCGACTTGTCATAATTATGGTGCTCGATGACTTCCAGCATCAGCGCGCAAACCTCATCGCCATGGCGCACCAGCGAGAATAGCAGGCGGTCGGCGCCATCGAGTCTGGCGCGGTAGAACTTGCCGTGGGTCAGGTTGGCGAGTTTCTTGACCTGCGCGGCGCGAAAGTCTTCGCGAGCAATGGCTTCGGTCACCTTGTGGTAGGCGGCCTTGACGCGCGACGTGTCGAGACCGGCATATTCGAGGATTTTCATGAAAGAAAGAGGAAAAAGCGGGGCGGGTTGAATTGGACAATGCGTGTCTGCCAATTGTCCCATACCGGGACGCTAACGCATCTTGCCCGCCCCGGGGATATAAGCTGCGATATCGTCGGCCGCCATCGGCATGGCCACCTGCGCGCCTTGCACCACGTCGCATTGCAGGCTGCGCAGCAGGTGCAGGATGTGTTCGCTTTCGACGCCTTCGGCAATCGTCGTCAGATTCAGGCTGCGTGCCATCTGGATGATGGCACGCACGATCGCCGACTCTTCCATGTCGCTGCCGAGGTCGCGGATGAACGACTGGTCGATCTTCAGCTTGTCGACTGAAAAACGCTTGAGATAGGCGAGACTGGAATAGCCGGTGCCGAAATCGTCGATGGCGAGCTTTAGTCCCAGCGCCTTTAACCGCCGCACCGTCGCCAGCACCTGGTCGGAATCGTGGATCAGCACCGATTCAGTGAGCTCCAGCTCCAGCAGCGCCGGGTCCAGGCCCGATGCGGCAAGCGCCGCGCCGACGCTTTTTTCGAGTTCGCCGCGCTTGAACTGCACGGCCGACAGATTGACGGCAACCAGGAATTGCGGCAGGCCCGCGCGCTGCCAGGCGACTGCCTGCCGACACGCCTCGTGCAATACCCATTCGCCGATCGGGATGATCAGGCCGCAATCCTCGGCCGTCGGGATGAAGCTGCCGGCCGGCAGCATGCCCAGTTCCGGATGATTCCAGCGGATCAGCGCCTCGACACCGACCACCCGGCCGCTGGCCAGGCTGATCTGCGGCTGGTAATGCAGCACGAACTCGCCACGCTCCAGCGCCAGGCGCAAGCCATTGCGCATGTTCAGGTGCTCGCTGGCTTCGGCATTCATCTGCTCGGCGTAAAACCGGTAGGTATCGCGGCCGGCTTCCTTGGCGTGGTACATCGCTGTATCCGCTTTTTTCAGCAGCGTATTGAAGTCGCGGCCGTCGTCCGGATAAACGGCCACGCCCATCGACAGCGTGGCGAACAATTCCAGGCCATCGATATTGAACACCCGCGCCATGTTTTCCAACACCTTCTCCGCCACTTTGGCAATCGCCTCGTTGTCCGGCATGTCCGACAGCACAATCAGGAATTCGTCGCCACCCTGGCGGCTGATGGTTTCCGTTTCGCGCACGCTTTCGCGCAGGCGCGTCGCCACTGCCTTGAGCAGGGCGTCGCCGATCAGGTGGCCGAGCGAGTCATTGACCGATTTGAAACTGTCGAGATCGATGAACAGCAATGCCGCCTTGGCATGCGAACGGTCGCTGTACGCCATCGCCAGTTCCAGCCGATCCTTGGCCAGCAGGCGATTGGGCAGCTTGGTCAATGCATCGTGATAGGCCAGGAATTCGATATACGCCTCGGACACCTTGCTGTCGGTAATGTCCTGCGCGGTGCCGATCGCCATCAGGGCACGCCCTGCATCGTCGAACGTCATCTCCGCCCGCTGATGCGCCCAGCGCATGCCCTCGGCGGTTTCAAAACGGTGTTCGACGTCAAACGGCGCGCCGCGCAAGGCGGTCTGCCATGCATTGCTCACCAGTTCCCGGTCGTCCGGCAGCACGCAGTTGAGAACAAATTCCCGAGACAATGGCGTGCCGGCCGGGATGCCGAAAATCTTGTACGTCTGTGAGGACCAGGTCACCTTTGCGTCGGCGATATTGAGGGTCCAGCTGCCGATGTTTGCCACCGACTGCGCTTTTTTCAGCGTGCTTTCGCTTTCCTGCAGCGCTGCATGAAGCCGGTTGCGCTCAACCACCAGCCGGTTGAAGCTGTTGACCAGCCGCCCGGTTTCGTCATCTTGCGCCACCGGCAGCGGCGTCAAGGCATTGCCGTGTTCGGCCATGTGCCCGATCGCCTTTGCCGCGTCTTCCAGCGGGCGCAGATGGCGCGTGAAGATAAGGTGCAACAGCGCGGCAATGGCGACTGTCATCAGTAGCGCCGTCAGGTAGATTTCGCGCTGCAGCGTCTTGATCGGCGCAAACGCCGTCTTGGTCGCCACGCCGGTGATTACCATCCAGTCGGTCGTCTTCATGAAGCGGTTCACATTCAGTGCCTCGACGCCGTTGGAAACCACGGCAATGCCCGGCACCTCGATCCGCTCGCCCAGCCGGCGGTCCAGCAAAGGATTGAGGCCCTTCGCAGGCAGCTTCTGCATGATCCGTTTCTGGTTGTCGGCGAAGACGATCATGTTTGCCTTGGCCGACATCACCACGACCCGCACGATCATGCCGAGATTGAGGTTCTCGCGGAACTTGAACAGATTCGGGTCTAACGGCGAGATGCCCCCGGTCAGCACGCCGGCTGCAGCACCGGAAGCATCCCGCAACTGCATTGCGAACGGCACGACTGGCTGATTGGAAAAGCGGCCGATCACGGGCGTGCCGACATACGGCTTGTTTGTCGTCATGCTGGCGCGGAAATGCTCGCGGTCGCCGATGTAAGTGCCTACACGCCCCGGGCGTGGCGGATAATCGGCAATGATGGCGCCGTTTTTATCGGCCACCAGCAAGCCGTTCGGGAACAGCTCGCGCGACAGGCTGCGCTGTTCAAACAGGCGCTGGATTTTCGCCGGATCGGCCAGCATGGCCGGCGTGATTGCGGCTGCCGCCTGGCTGAGCAAATCCATGCGCAGCTGCAGCTCGCTGTCGAGGTCGGCGGTGACAAAGTCGGCCGTTGCCGACATTTGCGCGATCAATATTTTTTCAAGATCCGCCTGCAACACGGCAGACATGCGTACCGCGAAGCCCCAGATGGCAGCGACAATCACGATCAGCACCGCCACGAGCATGCGCATCTTCAGGCTTTTAGGGCCGAACGGCTTGGTCATTAAGCAATGTATTTTGTGCAAGACAGACGGCAATCTTAACATTCGATCCCGGTGTTCACGCACTTGAGATGAATGCTGACGATATTTAAGCAAATAGTGTCGCCTGTGCGGCCGGTTTCGCCGGCTGCTGGTGCGATAGGAGAAACGGGCGGATACCTATCTGACGATGCTGCACTTCGCGTGCGGCATCATTTCATAAGTTGTTAGAAAGGCGCGCAGCGACGCGCCGGGCCGCAGGCGTCCCCCTGTCATCGTCAAGAAAGAGAGCCTGATCAGCCAATTTCACCGCGGAATGTCGCCACAGAATATCTCATGATTTCCATCTGCCGGCGCCAGCCGTACACTGATGGCAAATGGGGTGGACCGCAGCCGGTCAAAGGACACGGGGACGCGTTGGCTAATCCGAACTGGCCCCTGGAATGCGCCGATGGCCTCCGGATCATTCACCGACTGAGCCAGGACGTTTTTGGTCAGAGCGTACTTCATTCCTGACTCCCCACCCTCGCAAGAACCTTCAAACAGATAGGAATAGAGATGGATTGGCCGCGACGTCTCCGACGGCACGCCGCTGATGGTCAACGTAATCCCTGTTTGGTCGCGGACCGGAACCAGGATGGCGCTGCCGATCTTTCCAGGGTTGTAGCGCGTGGCATCGAGCCGGGCGGTGATGGAATTCCTGACGCCATCTCTACTATCCCCTGCCGCCGCAGCGAGCGCACTGCAACAAAGCAGCCCCACCCCGACTCCCATGACCGCTGCAAAACCTGACTTGAACATCATGATGAACTCCTTCGGAATTCGGACGCCAGATGTCTTCCAGAGACTTTGCAAAAGTCTAAAAGTTGCGCGTGAAATTGGTACCCATGAAGACGCACATTGCGGGTGGTCAAACTACACGATTTCCAGCTAGCCGCTTGAGGCTATGCAGCCTCAGCCTGCCCGCCCCACAAAGCCCCTCCCGCCAGATCGATATGGGTCAAATACAAGCGCAGATCAAATTCGAACTGATGGTAATCCGGCTCCATGTGCTGGCAGAGCTTGTAAAACGCCTTGTCGTGCTCCTTCTCTTTCAAATGTGCCAGTTCATGCACGACGATCATCCGCAGGAACTCGATCGGCACGTTCCTGAATACGGAAGCGACGCGGATTTCATGCTTGGCCTTGAGCTTGCCGCCCTGCACCCTGGAGATGAAAGTGTGCGTTCCCAGCGCATGCTTGAGCACATGAATCTTGTTATCAAAACCCACCTTGCTGATCGGCTCCGCATTGCGCAGGAATGCGTTTTTCAGATCCTGCACGTATTGATACAGCGCCTTGTCGGTCCGAACTTCATGCGCCACCGCATATTTTTTTAGCAGCAGGCTCGCCAGTTTGTTTTCCGCGATGAGCCCCTGAACCTGTTTCTTCAAATCTTCGGGGTAAGCCGCCAGATATTTCATTTCTTGCTTCAAAATGTCATCGAACTGCTTGCGTCGCATCCAGTGCCGGATAATCAATATACCCCTCCGCCCCGCCGCCGTAGTAAGTCTGCGGATTGGGCGTATTGAGCTGCGCACCGCGCCTGAACCGTTCCACCAGGTCGGGGTTGGCCAGGAACAGCTGGCCGAATGCCGCGAGATCCGCCTGTCCCGCCTGCAGCACGGCGTTGGCCCGCGCCAGCGTATAGCCGCCCGCGACAATCAGCGTGCCCGGATAAAGCGGTCGGAAAAATCTGGCGGAAAGATCGGGCATCGCATGTTCGCCCTGGGGCTGGACAGGCTCGATCAGATGCAGGTAGGCCAGCTTGCGACTGGCAAGCGCACGCACGACATGGCTGAAGGTCTCTTGCGGGCGATTGTCGCACATGTCGTTGAAGCTGCCGCCCGGCGAGAGCCGCACGCCGACCCGCTCGCTGCCCCATACCTGCGCCACCGCGTCGACGACTTCGAGCAGCAGCCGCGCGCGGTTCTCCACGCTGCCGCCATACTGGTCGGTGCGCTGGTTGGTGCCGTCTTCCAGGAACTGGTCCAGCAGATAGCCGTTCGCGCCATGCACTTCGACGCCATCGAAGCCGGCCGCCCGGGCGTTCTTCGCGCCTTCCCGAAACCCTTCGACAATGGCCGGGATCTCGGCCGTTTCCAGGGCGCGCGGCACGGGAATGTCCTGCAAGCCCTGCGCGGTGTAGGTCTGCACGCCGCGCGGCGCGATGGCCGATGGCGCTATCGGTGATTCTCCGCCGCGAAAGTCGGGATGGGAAATGCGCCCCACATGCCACATCTGCAGAAAGATCAGCCCGCCTTTCTGGTGGACGGCATCCGTGACTTTTTGCCATTCTGCCACCTGGGCCTCGCTGTGAATGCCCGGCGTCGCAATGTAGCCTTGCCCGCCGGGACTCGACTGCGTTGCTTCGGTGATGATCAGGCCCGCCCCCGCACGCTGGCTATAGTAGGTGGCAGCCATGCTGGAAGGAATGTTGCCCTGCCCGGCCCGGCTCCGGGTCATGGGCGCCATCACCACGCGGTTCTTGAGCTGCAGCGGGCCCAGCTCGTAGGGCGAAAAAACATCGATGGCCTGGGCGGATTCTGGATTCATATGGCGCGGCTCCTGGTAGATGGCATGGGTCCGACATTGCGCAGAGTCACGCTGGCAATGAAAAGGAAAATATGAAAGTCTGATAAAGCGATCGCCGTTTGGTTCATTTGCTGCGGCCCATGTAAAAGCACCGAACGTGAATGATACACGTCCGGTGTCAGTCAGGTGATCAGACGCAGCCGCGCCGACTGAGGACTTAAGGCAGGGTGAAGTTCACACCCGACTTGCCGCCAGTGTTAAGGTCAACCGACGCGACCGATTTCGGCGTGAAGCCGAAGGCGGATGCTTCCACCGCATACTTGCCGGTGCCCGGCGTGGTGTTGGTTTGCCCAGCCCGCAGGCCGGGTTTCAGGCCGCTTCTGCCAGAGCCGGATAGTCGATGTAACCCGCCGGCCCGGGCACGTAGAAGGTTTGCGGATTGGGCGCATTGAGCGCCGCATTGGCCTTGAAGCGCTGCACCAGGTCCGGGTTGGCAATGTACATGCGGCCAAAGGCAACCGCATCGGCGCGGCCCGATCCCACGGCATCGATCGCCATGTCGCGGTCGTAGCCATTGTTGGCGATGTAGACACCCTTGAAAACCTGGCGCGCGCCGGCAAAATCAAAGCCGGACACGTCGCGCGCGCCGCCGGTGGCGCCGTGGATTTCGACGCCGTCGAACCCGGCGCGGATGGCGTTGGCGGCGCCGCGGCGGAATGCCTCGACCACGCCGGCGATTTCTTCCGTGCTCAAGGCCTGCGGCACCGGCAGTTCGACCTTGCCATTGCGCGTATAGGCCACACCCCTGGGCTGCACCGCCGAAGGCGCCACGGGCTGGGCGCCACCGGTCAGGTCGGGATGACTGACCCGCCCGGCATGCCAGATCTGCGCAACAATCTTCGATCCGGCATCATGGACAGCCTGGGTAATCTTTTTCCAGCCTTCGACCTGGGCGTCGGAATAGATCCCTGGCGTCGCCAGGTAGCCCTTGCCCAGCGGCGATACAGGTGTACCTTCCGTGATGATCAGTCCGGCATTGCTGCGCTGCCGATAGTATTCGATGTTTAATTCGCTGCCCGGTATATCGCCGGCTGCCTCATCGGCACGGCTGCGCGTCATCGGCGCCATCACGACGCGGTTGGCGACTTCGATGTCACCGATGCGCAAGCCTTGAAACAGCCTGGCCGCGGCGACTGCAACGGCGTTGGTGCCGGGATTTTTCAGGTGAGCATCCATGCGTGCTGGTCCATTCCTTACTTCGTTACAGGGTAACGGCAAATGCAATGAAACAAAACGGCTGGATTTCAAAAAATATTTTTATCCGTAAGTCCGTTCCACCGCGTCGTTGAATTCAGGGGATATCAACGACCACATCGGCCCCCTGCTTTTTGAAGGGAGCGCGATGCTTGAGTCAGGCATTCAATTGCTCGATTACTTCCAGAGCGCGCACTTCGATTCAGCTTTGTTCATGAACGCCTGTTGACCTGGAATCGTTTCGATGAGCTTGTAGTAGTCCCACGGATACTTCGATTCCTTGGGAGTCTTGACTTGCATCAGATAGAGGTCATGGACCATGCGACCGTCAGGGCGGATCACACCGTCCTTTGCATAGACGTCATTGACCTTGGTCGCTCTCATTTGCTCCAGCACTTTGTCGGCATCATCTGTCCCAATTGCCTTGACCGCCTTCAGGTAATGGGACACTGCCGAATAGTCTGACGCGTGTAGATTCCCAGGGAATTTTTTTGTTTTATCCCTGTAACGCTTAGTCCACTCGCGGGTCTCCTCGTTCATATCCCAATACCATGCGGAAGTCAGGTACATGCCTTGGGTTTTTTCGAGGCCCAGCGATTGAATATCGTGCTCAAAAATTAACATGCCAGCAAGTTTCATTGTTTTGTTAATGCCAAATTCACTGGCGCTTTTAATCGCATTGATGGTGTCGCCGCCACCAGATGCGAGACCAAGGATTTGCGCCTTGGAGGCCTGTGCCTGCAACAAAAATGAAGAGAAATCCGATGCAGAAAGTGGAAACTTGGTACTTCCAACTACCGTGCCGCCATGGCTCTTGACAACGTCGGAAGTGTCTTTTTCAAGCCCCGCACCAAAAACATAGTCTGCACTCAAGAAGTACCAACTTTTCCCACCCTGTTTGACGATCGCCGCGCCAGTTCCTCTTGCAAGAGCAACAGTGTCATAGGACCATGCCACTGTGTAAGCTGTACAGTCCTCGTTCGCTAGCCGTGGGCTTATCCCGCCAGTAGAGATAAAGGGTTTCTTCTTCTCCGCAGCGATCTTTGAAATTGCAAGTTGCGTGGAAGAATTTGCGCCGCCGATGATCAGGTCAACCCCTTGCTGGTCAAACCACTCACGCGCCTTGCTCGCTGCAACGTCTGTTTTGTTCAAATGATCTGCGACCACCAGCTCGATTTTCTTGCCGTTGATAGCACCGCCAAAGTCCCCAATCGCCAACTTGATGGCCTCAATAGATCCAGGCCCAGTGATGTCGGCGTATACACCTGACAAATCTGTGATTAAGCCGATCTTGATCGTGTCGCCGGATATTTGCGCAGACGCATTCCCTCCCTGCGCCAATGCGAATGCAGACGATATGGCAATGGCGACTGCCTTCAAGTTAGCTTTGCGTAACAATTTCATAATTTATCTCCTAGATTATTGTTTCGGCCATTAAATGTCTTACCTATTTTTCCCTGGCCTTAGAGGGAAACGTACTTAATTTAGTCACGACAAATAATTGCCGGATTAATAAACTGCACCACTCTATCGGCGGCACTGGGTATCACGATCAGTTCACCTTATTGCTTGTTACTTTTCGCATTCTTCCGTGGTTTGGTGGACGGCGGAACTCCTTCGAGTCCATAGCGGACAAACTTCATGTACGTTTCCGCGACGGAATTCTGCAGCGTCGGGACACCACCTTCTTCCTGCATATAGTTGCGGGCCAGATAGTCACGCGCGCCCATTAAAATGGGCACGATCACCGCCAATTCATGCGGCTCATAGCCCGGGAATTCACCATGCGTCTTGGATCGCATGAGGAAACGCATATAGTTGCTGAAAACCGTTTCCATATGGCGTTTATGGCCCTGCAGCGAGAACAAGTAGGCTTCGCTGAGTATCCGCGAGAACTTCGGTGCTATCTGTAAAAATGAAAAAAGCGCGCGGAATTGTTCATCTTCGAGTTCCGCAAAATTTTGGCCAGTGCCCAGCTTCCCCTTGATGTAGGCCAGCATATTCCGACCTACAGCCGGCATCACTTCATCCAGAATTTCCTGACGAGATTCGAAGTAATTGTAGAAAGTGCCCTGTGCGACGCCGGCCTTTTGGGTGATTAGGGCAATCGATGTATTTGCATAGCCCTTCTCGCCTACCACGTCCGCGGTGGCCGCCAGCAACGCCTCGCGAATCTGCTCTGATTTCTCAATACGTCGCTTGCCGCGCGGAGGTTTTTCAATCTGCTGCACTGGCTTTTTATCGTCCCCGGTTGCGGTCGAAATCTCGTCCCGAATTGCTGGCTTTTTCTGTCTCATCGTGAAAGCCTTTAAGTAGATATTGCTCGTCCATGACAGTAATCAAGCGCCGGTTAATTGTCTTGAAAATTCATGAAGACATACATTGCAACGGACATTGGCGGTGATTCGTCTTGATTTAATGAAGGCACGCGCGACCACCTTCAGGTTGGCTTGCGCAAGCCGCCATACATGTCCCAGGTACATCCAACCAACCAGCCGCCGTCAACCGGCAGGTTAACTCCGGTGATTGCGCTGGCGCCATCGGACAACAGAAAACAGACGGCAGCGGCCACCTCGGCGGGGAGAACCAGGCGTCCCAAGGGTGTGTTCTGCAAAGCGCCTGAAACTTCACGCTCACCGCGTCGTATCGCTTCTTCAAGCAGCGGCGTCAGGGTATAACCTGGAGCGACTGCGTTGACACGAATGCCTGAAGGCCCCCACTCCGCCGCAAGGCATTTCGTCATGCTGATAACTGCTGCTTTGGCCGGCGCGTAGGAGTGCAGGGGCATGGACGACAATCCCGCAATCGAGGAAATGTTCACGATCGCACCGCGCTTGCGAGCAAGCATCCCCTCAGAGAATGCAAGGGCGGCAATATAGGAACCGCGAAAGTCAACGTTCTGTATATGATCCCACTGGTCCATGCCAAATTCGGCGGGTGGCAATGGCTTTTGCGTAATGCCTGCACTATTGATCAATCCGTAGACGGGACCAACGTCTCGCTCTACTTCTCGCGCCAGGTTCCGGATGCTGCCTTCGTCAGCAGCATCAAAACCATATGCAACTGCACCAATGCTTGCAGCAATCTCTTGCGCCTTTTCTGTTTGCATATCGGCCAGGACTACGGTGTAGCCTTCCTTGGTGAGCAACTCTGCGCAACTTGCGCCGATGCCGCTGGCACCGCCAGTTACCACTACGACTTTTTGAGCGCCCTTGGTCATATTATGTCCCCACAGTTTTATTTTATAAATAATGACTCATGAACCACGGTTCATTTTAAATCAATTTAAACGCCAACATTCAGATTTTCAACGCAAAGAAATAGAGGGTTTAGATTATGAAAGTAGCCGACATGGGATCTGCCTTGCGAGGGGCGGTTGGCTTCCCACCCAGGAACAGCCCTTCTCACATTTGCGCAACTGCTCCCAGCATGACGAGCCGCAGAAACGACCTGCACTCTCGATTCAGCGGCAATCGGATTAGCCCAGCTCTCTCACCAGTACCGGCACGATGTCGAACAGGTCGCCGACGATGCCGTAATCGGCCACGCTGAAGATCGGCGCTTCCGCATCCTTGTTGATCGCAACAATCGTCTTCGAATCCTTCATGCCGGCCAAATGCTGGATCGCGCCGGAAATGCCCACGGCAATATACAGCTGGGGCGCGACGATCTTGCCGGTCTGCCCCACCTGCCAGTCATTGGGCACATAGCCCGCATCCACCGCTGCGCGCGAAGCGCCCATGGCGGCATTCAACTTGTCGGCCAGGGGTTCAAGGATCTTGAAGCTTTCGCCCGAGCCCATGCCGCGCCCACCCGAGACGATCACCTTGGCCGCGGTTAGTTCTGGCCGGTCGGACTTCGCCACTTCACGCGAGACGAAGGCCGACTTGCCGAAGTCGGCCACGGCAGGAATGGTCTCGACGGCGGCATTACCAGTGCTTGCTGCGGCATCAAAGCCGGTGGTGCGCACGGTGATCACCTTGATCGGATCGAGCGACTGCACGGTGGCAATCGCATTGCCGGCGTAGATCGGCCGCTCGAAGGTGTCGGGTGCATCGACCCTGGTGATTTCGGAAATCTGGCCGACATCCAGTCTGGCGGCCACGCGCGGGGCGATGTTCTTGCCATAGGCAGTCGCCGGGGCGAGGATGTGCGAGTAGTCCTTCGCCAGCGCCAGCACCTGCGCCGCGACATTCTCGGCCAGGCCATCGGCAAAATGCGCGACATCAGCCACCAGCACCTTACCGACACCCACCAGCTTCGTTGCGGCTTCGGCGGCAACGAAGCAGTTGTGGCCGACGATGAGGACGTGGACGTCACCGCCGCAGGCGGCGGCAGCGGTGACGGTGTGTGCAGTGCTGCTTTTCAGCGAAGCGTTATCGTGTTCGGCAATGACGAGTGCAGTCATGGTTTTCCTGACAAAATGATGGGCCTGAGCGGGGATGGCGTTATCGCTCAGGCTGCTTGTTGAATGGGACGTTCTTCGCAGGGACGGTCAACCGGCTCCCAGCCCAGTTGTTGCCGGATATGCGCCGCCTCGGGGAGCGGAGCATGGCTTTGCCTGCGGTTGGCAAGCCATTCCCTGATTTGCTCTTTGGTGGGCTGGTGAATGTTTTCCATGACAATGGTTCCTGTGCGGTTCGGATCGGGCTAAATGACCTTGGCTTCGTTCTTCAGCTTGGCCACGAGGGTCGCCACATCCGGCACGATGATGCCGGCCGAGCGCTTGGCCGGCTCGACCACTTTCAGGGTTTTCAACCTTGGCGCCACATCGACGTTGAGATCGGCCGGCTTGAGCACGTCCAGCGGCTTTTTCTTGGCTTTCATGATGTTGGGCAGGGTCACGTAGCGCGGCTCGTTCAGGCGCAGGTCGGTGGTGACGATGGCCGGCAGGGCCAGGGAGACGGTTTCCAGACCGCCATCGACTTCGCGGGTCACCACGGCGCGATCGCCTTCGATCACGACTTTCGAAGCAAAGGTGGCTTGCCCCCAGCCCAGCAGGGCGGCCAGCATCTGGCCAGTCTGGTTGCAGTCGTCATCGATGGCTTGCTTGCCGAGAATGATCAGTTGCGGCTGCTCGCGGTCGGCCAGGGCTTTCAAGAGTTTGGCCACCGCCAGCGGCTGCAGGTCGGCATCAGTCTCGACCAGGAGCGCGCGGTCGGCGCCGATGGCCATGGCGGTTCTCAATGTTTCCTGGCATTGCGTCACGCCGCAGGAAACGGCGATGACTTCAGTCGCCTTGCCGGCTTCCTTGAGGCGCATGGCTTCCTCGACGGCGATTTCATCGAAGGGATTCATCGACATCTTGACGTTGGCAGTATCGACGCCCGAACCATCGGACTTGACCCGCACCTTGACGTTATAGTCAACCACGCGCTTGACGGGAACTAAAATTTTCATGATTCATTCTTCCATCTTGATCTGGGACACGTCGGTGGGCAATGCAGGGAGAGGATTCGCGGCGATTGATCTGCACACCAACTGCGCCATCGCAAAGGCCAGCTGCTCATTGGTCCATACGCCCTCTTCCCGAAACCACTTGGGCACCCAATTGATTGCACCGTAAATCGTGAAGATCGCAAGCTTGGGATCACACGGAATGACACTGCCGTCACGTATTCCTTCGCGCACCAGTTCACGCAGCTGGCCTTCGTACATATCCCGCTTCTGAAAAATGATTTCCTTATGCTCCGGAAGCAGGGCATGCTCTTCAGTCAGAATGACGCAACGGCTCAGTTCGTGCAATGAAACATTCAGGTAGCCCTCAAGGGCCATCTGCAAACGTTCCAGGCCATTGCTTCCCGCCAGCTTCGCCTTTTCAAGACACTCGAAGGCGACACGCAGCGCTTCACTGAATGCCTCGAATAGCAAGGCATGTTTATTCGGATAGTAATGGTACAGCGCAGCCTTGGTCACACCCACGCTGTTGGCGATGTCGTCCAGGGATGTAGCATGAAACCCATTCTTGCTGAAAGCCGTGACAGCTTGCCGCAAAACCGCTTCGCGCTTCAGCTGATGCAATACCTTCCGGTTAGGTACTAAATTTTTCCAGGCAGTCACGCCTCATCTCCTAATTCAAGTCTTACATGCTATGCATGGTGTGCCCTCGACCAATCCGGCCAAGCAGCGGGTAACGAATGGTACATCATCCTTTTCTACCGATATACAGTTCTGTCAGCGTACCCTCGTATGCTTCGGCGGCAAAGGCAAAGGTCTCGGACAGTGACGGATGAGGATGAATCGTCAGTCCGACATCGCCGGGCTCGCACCCTGTCTCAATGGCCAGGGTCGCCTCGGCAATCAGATCGCCCGCATGCGGACCGACAATGCCTACTCCTAGCAGAGCCCGCGTCACCGGGTCGACCAGAATCTTGGTGACACCCTCATCCCGCCCCATCGTCAGGGAACGTCCGCTGGCCATCCAGGGGAAAGTGGCTTTTTCAAAAGCAATCCCATCCCGCTTGGCGGCCGTTTCATTCAAGCCGACCCATGCCACCTCCGGATCGGTATAAACCACAGAGGGAATGACTTTTGCGCTATTGGTGACATGCATCCCTGATGCAAGCTCGGCAGCAATCTTGGCTTCATATGAGGCTTTATGGGCCAGCATGGGATTTCCGACGACGTCACCGATCGCAAAAATGTGCGGCACATTCGTACGCTGGGCACTATCTACTTTGATGAAACCCTGGGCATCCACATTGACGCCCGCCTTGTCGGCATGCAGGCCATCGCCGTTCGGCCGGCGCCCTGCGGCGCTCAGGATCCGGTCATAGATCTGCGGCGATGGCGCCTTGGCGCCTTCAAAAACAACCTTGAAACCTTCTTGCAGTGTTTCTACCGCCTTGACACGCGTGCCCGTCATGATGGCCTTGAGCCGCGCGCCAAGCCGTTTTTCCAGGGGCCGCACGAGATCGCGGTCACATCCCGGCAGCAGTCCATCAGTCAGCTCGGCCACACTGACTTCCGAACCCAGGCTGGCATAGATGGAAGCCATTTCCAGGCCGATCACGCCACCGCCCAGCACCAGCAAGCGCTTTGGCAGGTCCTCGAGCGCAAGGGCGGAGGTGGAATCCATGATGCCAGGATGATCCGGCAGGAACGGCAGCCGCACTGGCCGGGAACCAACGGCGATTATTGCCTTATTGAAACGCACGCTTCCCTGACCGGCAACCTCCAGGATATTTGGGCCGGCAAATACACCCTCACCACTTAACACTTTGACGCCGCGCTTGCTCGCCAGGCCGGAAAGACCACCGGCGAGCTTGGAAACCACGGAATCCTTCCAGTCCCTTAAGCGATCGAGCTTGATCACCGGCTTGCCGAACTCGAGGCCGCGCTCATTCCATTCCGCCACTTCCTCGAGCAGTTTGGCTGCTTGCAGCAAGGCTTTTGACGGTATGCAACCGGCGTTCAGACAGACGCCGCCAAGTACATTGCGTTTTTCCACCAGGGCTACGGACATGCCCAGGTCGGCGGCGCGAAACGCGGCAGTGTAACCGCCTGGCCCGCCGCCGATCACGACCAGGTCGACGTTCAGATCTACACTCTGGTTCATTTGCATACTCACTTTCAATAATCTCTTCTATCGCAGATCCGGACAGTTCAGGAACCGCCAAGGTAGGCACTCGACAGGCCTGCAAGCCCGCCTTCCTGCAAGGTTTTACTGTCTCCCTCAAATGCCAACTGGCCGTGCTTGAGCACATAACCATAGTCAGCGACCTTCAGGGCCAGGTTTGCCATCTGCTCGCTGATCAATATCGCGCGCTCACCCACGCTGCAATATTCCTTGATGAACTCGAATATCTGGGTAACGATGATCGGGGCCAGTCCCAGCGAAGGCTCATCGAGTATCACCAGGCGCGGCGCATGCATGGTCGCCATGGAGAGGATCAGCATTTGCTGCTGTCCGCCGCTCAATGTTCCAGCTTTGGCATTCGCACGTTCCGCCAGTATCGGGAAATGTGCAAACACCGCATCGCGCGCCGCCTTGAAACTGCCCTGGGGCTTGCGGAAGTGCCAGGCCGTGATCAGGTTCTCGTCCACGGTGTGCTGATGCAGGATGCGGCGGCCCTCCATGGCATGCGCGACGCCCATGCGGGCGCGCTCGTGGGGCGGAATGCGCGTGATATCGCAGCCGTCCAGCAGAATCTGCCCGGAGCGCGGCCGGGTCACGCCCGAGATGGCACGCATCAGGGAAGACTTCCCGGCGCCGTTCGCGCCGATTAATGCGGTAATATGGCCAGGACGCGCCGTCAGTGAAACGCCCCGTACCGCCTCGATCGCCCCATAGGCAACTTGCAATTCACGAACCTCAAGCATGACAGGCCTCCTCAGTGCCCAGATAGGCCTCGATTACCGCGCTGTTAGAGCGCATCCCTTCCATATCACCTCTGTAAATCTCTTCTCCGGCCTCTAAGACGACCACTTCATTGACGAGCCCGGCCAGGAAGTCCATGTGGTGGTCAATCACCATGACTGCCACGCCGTTTTCGCGCGCCATGCGTATGAGCTTGATCAGCTGTTCGGCTTCCTGCTCCGAAAGCCCGGCGGCCGGTTCATCGAGCATGAGCAGGTCCGGATCGCTGGCCAATGCGCGTGCAACTTCGGCAAGGCGCTGAATGCCATACGGCAGGTCACCGATAATGTCGTCTGCATGCATTGCCAGTCCGGAGATATCCAGCAACGCATTCACCCGCCGCAAAAATTGCATCTCTTCGGCTTGCGCTGCCCCCGTGTTGAAAGCCGCACCGACGGCGCCATGCAGATACAAGCGGTTGGCGCCCATCAGGATATTCTCGCGAACGGTGAAACTTGGCACATTGCGCGGGTCCTGAAATGTCCGCGTGATGCCAGCCCGCGCAACACGGAACGATGGCCAGCCGCCGATATCCTCGTTATTGAACCAGATATGCCCGGAGGTCGGCTTGTAGATGCCGCTGATGACATTCACCAAAGTGCTCTTGCCAGAACCATTCGGGCCGACCAGCGCGGTAATCGTGCCCCGGCGCAGTTCAAGCGACACGCCCTTGAGGGCGCGCAAGCCGCCGAATTCCATGGTCACGTCCTGGATCCGGATCAGAGGCTCTGCCCGGCCTTGCACATCGCGGCGGGTCAAGGGTGTCGCGGCTTCCCTTCCCTGCCCCAGGTCCGACTGCTCGAACTTGCAGTAACGGGTCCTGGTTTTGAGTAGCCCCGCCAGGCCCTTTGGCAGCAAGGTAAAAACGCACACCAGGATCAGGCCGTAAGCCATGTACTGATAGTCGTTGAATGCCTGAAGCTTTTGCGGCAAATAGGTGAAGACAACGGCACCGAGGACCTGCCCGGTCAAGGAGCCGAGGCCGCCGACGATGGACATCACGAGCACCTCGACCGAGCGCATCATGCCGAAGCTCTCCGGCGTAAGGTAGCCCACCAGGGGCGCATAGAATGCGCCTGCCAGGCCGGCGATACCCCCACTGATGGCATAGGCGGCACGTTTCGTTGCGCTTTGCGAGATGCCCAGCGTTCCCGCTGCGATCTCGCTGACATGCACGGCGAAAAAGGCACGGCCGAAATGGCTTTTGACAAAATTGCGCAAGGCGAGCATCACGCCCAGCAGCGCTACCAGAATGATCCGGAAGTACCACACGGTGTCGATCGTCCAGCCGAACAGATTGAGGGTGCCGATTTGCGACGAGGGAATGCCACGCATCCCCATGATGCCTCCCGTTACCCCGCGCCATTCACGCGCAAGTTCATAGACAATCAGGCCAAAGGCGAGGGACATCATCGCGAGATAGAATTCACGCACCCTGCCGGCGGGAATCGCCAAAACATAACCCACCGCCGCAGTTGTGACGATGGACAGCACGAAAGCCAGAGGAAAGGGAATACCCCAGGTCTTCAGGACTGCGGCGCAAACATACGCGCCAATGGCAAAGAAACCCGCGTGACCCAGTGAAATTTGCCCCGTGATGCCAGTCAGAAGATTGATACTTTGAGCCAACAATATATTGATCAGGACGAAGCTCCACATTTGCACCGTGCCGATATCGGCGAAACTCGCGCCGATCGCAAATGCAAGAGCGAACGCGCCCAGCACCCACGTGTTCGTGATCAGTTCTACCAGTTTTTTCATGAAGATCACACCTTAACCGTTTCGCGTTTACCAAACAGGCCCTGCGGACGAATAGTCAATGCGCCGACCAGCAGAATGAATGCCACCATTTCGGCCGCAGCGGGTGAAACGTAGCCGCCGACCAGTTTTTCCATGATGCCCAGCGTGAGGCCGCCGACCAGCGCGCCCGCGGCGCTCCCCATGCCACCGACAACAGCGGCGACGAAGGACAGGATAAGCAGGTGCATGCCGAAATTCGGGTCAACCGTGCCCGAGACTTGCGAGACCAGAATGCCTGCGATCCCGGCGAGCAAGCCGCTGACCAGGAAAGACCCGATCACGACGCGGCGAACCGGTATACCCAGCAACGATGCCAGTTCACGGTCATGCGCCACCGCCATGACGCCGAAGCCCCAGATAGAACGGCGCAAAAACAATTCCATCAAACCGACGATGAGCACGCAGATGATGAAAACGGCGATGTACTGCACCGAGATATAGGCGCCAAATAACTCGACCGTATCTGCGCTACTGAAAAGAACATCCGGGAAGGCCACTGCCTGGGTGCCAAACAGCCAGCTGGCGAGTCCCTGCAGGAAAATCCCCACACCCAGCGTGGAAACAACCCAGCCCATGCTTCCAGGGAGCTTTCGCATCGGGCTGACTGCGATGAGTTCGACGATGAACAGGATCAGCGCCGCGGCAGCGAGTGCCACACCAATGGCGACCAGTATGCTTACCCCCTTGGAAACCAGCATTGCAGTGACCATGGCCGCAGCCATCATGACTGCCCCCTGACCGAAATTCAGGACCTTTGTCGTCCAAAATGTCAGATTGAGCCCGAGGGCAACCAGGGCATAGACCGCCCCGACACTCAGGCCGGAGACCACCATTTGAATGAAAAAATCCATACAGCACCTTCCACAATGATCAGGACAGCCGGACGGCTTTCGCCGGCCGGCTCAGTTACTTGCTCAGCGGGCAACCGGTTTCAGTTTTACCGCATTACCTTCCCGCTCATACTTGAACACACGCACGGCATCACTTTCAACGCCGTGGTGTTTGTCCTTCGAGAAGGAGTAGATGGCGTTGACGCCTTTGTAATCCTTGATGGATTCGATGCTGGCAATAATATCCTTGGGGTTGGTCGAGTTGGCGCGACGGATGCCCTCGAAGAGGATATTGGCAGCGTCATAGCCGTTCGAAACGGAAATCGCCATGAACAGTTGCGGACTCTGCGGATCGTTGCCCCACCAGCGGTCAACACCGTGCTTGGCCTTGTAAGCCTTGGCGAATTCGGCAGTCGCCTCACGCATCGGATTACTATATGCGCCGATCATGGTTCCCAGCGTGCCAATGGTGAGGTCGCCGGCGCCTTCCTGATAAGGCTGCCCCAGCGCGCCATTTGCCGCCACCAGCGGTGCCTTGACATTCAGGCGGGCCATGGTCCTGCGCAGCACGGCAAGGTCCTTGCCCAGGCCGATTGCAGCAATGACGTCGACATTGGCGCGGCTCAATCGCGCAACTTGCGCAGTCATGTCCTGGGCGCCCTGGTTATAGGAGTCGACCGCAACCGGCTTGCTGCCGCCGTTCTTCTCGATCGACTTGCCCAGATATTCAATGCCGGTCACGCCATAGGCAGTGCTTTCATGAATGACGCCAATGCGCTTGAAGTTCTTCGCCAGGTATTCGCCCATCGCGACCGACTCGACATCGTTTTGCAAGGCGAAAGAAAACACGTTCGGGCGCGGCTTAACACCGGGAACACCATCGGGATAGGTAATCACAGGCGTCTGGGCGATCGGGTTCATGTAGGGGCGGCCATCGGCCTGCACCATGTCGATCACCGCCAGCGTCGGACCGCTGCCAGCCGGCCCGATGATCCCGACGATGCTCTTGTCATCCAGAATGCGGCGCATGTTCTGTACTGCCCGATCCGGATTGAGCTGGTCATCGAGCAGCATGGCGATCTCGATTTTCTTACCGTTGATCCCGCCCTTGGCATTCCACTGCTCGACCGCGAGTTCGACCGCACGACGGTTACCTTCGCCAAATTCGTTGTAGGGACCGGTAAGCGCCGAGGTCATGCCGATCCTGATGGTATCTGCGGCAAACGCGACAGATGTCATCATCGCGGCAGCGGACATCGCTGCCATCAAGACTGCTTTTTTGGGATTGTTGCGCCAGTTCATGGTTTTTGTCTCCTTGGTTTATAGTTACATTGATACAGCACTACGCCAGATTGGCGCGACTCACGACAACATCGACCGGATGCTGAATTGGCCGAAATGCGTTCAGCACATCGTTCAAATCAGCTCGCGGCAATTCTTCAACAAACTTTTCAAGACGCGCATAGGATTCCGCAGCGACGCCGGTTTCTTCGCCGATTTGCCGGATGAGCCGGGAAACGCGGGCGCGGTCGTAACTGTATGTCGCGTGGTCGGCCTGGAATTCCTCGATGAGCGGTGCCGGTTGCCCATCCAGTTCAACCTCGATACGGCAAGCCAGCAATCCAAGCGACTCATCAGGAATCGGCGTCATCCGCGACATGAATGCGTTAATGTCCTGGTCATCGAACTGGCTCATCTGCGCCACTGTCGGGACGCCATTGAGCAAGGTCGTGGCGACGCAATACTGGATGCTCATGAGCGTTCCGGAGACGCTTTTGAAAGGGCCGCGCGAATTCATTCCGGCGTATCCGACCACGGTCGGATTGAGATAAATTTTTGCCGACTTGACGCTTTTCAGCGGCGCCTGAATTTTTTCTCGCAGCCGCAATGCCGCATTCACCGGCGTCTGGTTCAATGCGCACACCGGATAGGGCTTGAAGGTCACTTTCATGACGGACCATTCGCGGCCGAGCTTTTCCAGGAAGTGTTCGACATTGCAGTCAGTACGCACGAACGTCCGGACAAATCCAGCGCGACCTTCGAAAGCATTTGCAGCCGAAATCGAGCCTTGCAATGCAAGCGCTGCCGCAGTCAGGCCATTGCGGCCGGCAATCCCGACCTGATAGCGCCATTCATCCGTGCCGTCGCCGAAAGACTGCAATATGCCGCCGGTAAACGAAGCGGCATTGGCAAGGGCGGCGCCCGTCTGTTCAACGTCGAGCTTCCACAGCCTTGCGACTGCAGCGGCAGCGGCAATCGTCCCGTAGAGGGGGGTGGCCCGCAATCCAGCGGCCGTGGTTTGCGGTGAATAGGCAGACTCGAGTGCTCCGCCCACTTCGTAGCCGGCAACCATGGCGGGAATAAAGTCGGCGACGTCACCTTCGTCATTCTCGATCAAGGCGGTCAGCAAAGGGAGCAGGATGGCGCCGAAATGCGCCACGCCACAGGTATCTTCCTGTGCGCGGCCGTGAAATAACGCCGCATTTGCCAACGCTGCGCCTGCCGGGCTCGTCTTGCGTCCGTCACGCAGCAAGGTGGCGCCATTTTCACGCTCGCCATCCATCATCAGCACGGATCGCGCCGCCACCGGGAAGAAAGCGGTCGTATGCGATCCCAGTGCGATCCCGTAGCCGTTCAGGATGCAGGCGCGGGTCTTTTCGATTACCTCCGCCGGGATCGAGTCCATCGCGAGCCCGGCAACAAAACGGGAAAATATGCCAGCCATGTTCGTCGTCATCTTCATCATCTCCTGTTGCGCTGTGTGCAGCGTATTTTTATAAGATTAATTTTTGGGGCCTTGATGCTCTTCCCGCAAGCGCCGCTTGAGAACTTTTCCAGAAGGATTTCGCGGCAGGTCAGTGGCAAGGATTAATTCCCTGGGCACCTTGAAACCGGCCAGGTACTGGCGACAATGGGTGGCAAGTGCCTCATACGTCAGCTTCGCCCCAGGCTTGAGCACCACGACCGCGACCACGCGTTCGCCCCAGTTTTCATCGGGAACGCCAATCACGGCTGCCTCGGCGACTTCAGGCAATTGATAGATGACATTTTCGACTTCGCACGACGCGACATTCTCTGCACCGGAGAGGATCATGTCCTTGGCGCGATCGGTCAGGAACAGGAAGCCGTCCTCATCCAGATGCCCGATGTCGCCAGTGCGCAGCCAATCGCCGTAAAAACTCTCGGCGGTTTTTTCCGGGGCGTTCCAGTAGCCTTTGGTGACTTTAGGGCCACGGATGCAGATCTCGCCGTCGACATTCGGCGGCAAACTGTTGCCCGAGTCATCGGCGATCCGGATTTCGACATGGGGCAGTGCGCGGCCGGTGGAACCGATTTTCTTCAGCTCCCATCCGGCTTCCATGAGCGTATCGCCGCTGCAGGTTTCGGTCATCCCGAAACCATCGATATAGCGGCCGGCGCCAAATACCCGGGTAAAGTCGCGAATACGCGATTCCGGCGTCTTCTCGCCGCCGCCGATGCACCAGCGGAACGAGGAAAGGTCGAAGCGCTCCGGCTGCTCGACGGCCAGGGTGCGGCTCAACATCACCGGCGCCATCCAGCCGCAGGTCAGCTGGTGTCGCTCGATGGCCGCCAGCGCCGCCTCCGGATCGAACTCCCGATGCACGCAAAGGACCCCGCCCGCCCACAGCACAGCGATTCCGGGCAAATCGAACGCGCCGACGTGGTACAAAGGCCCCACCACGAGCAGCCGGTCTTCCCGGTTGATCCCGAGGACGGTCATATGATCGATGGATTTCCAGGAAATATTGCCATAGGTATGCATCACGCCCTTTGGCCGGGAGGTGGTTCCCGAGGTGTACATCAGCCGTGCCAAGTCTTCCGGACCGCGCGCTACCTGCTCCGGAATGTGCAATCCGTCAGCGGCCTGGCCACTGAAGTCTTCCTGATGCTGCGCATCGAGCACGACCTTGTCGATTTCCAGTGCCTGGATAGCCTTGAATTCCTCATCCACGAACAGCAGCCTGGCCTTGGCATCCTTCAGGATGAAATCGGCTTCGGCCGGTGCCAGGCGGTAGTTAATCGGCAGGAACACCGCACCGAGATAGCTGGCAGCAAACGCGATTTCGAGAAATGCCGGACTATTTTTCAGGAACAGCGCGACGACATCGCCCGGGCCAATTCCCCAGGATTGCAGAAATGCCGCTGTACGGCGGATGCGATCATAGAACTCGCCATAGGAAATGGCCTTGTCCTGATAGATGACTGCCGGCCGCTGTGGCGCCACCATGGCGTGGTACCTGATCAATGCACTCAAGTTGAGCATCTTTTGTCTCCTTCTACCCGCGTGGTCCGTGATCTCGCCGGCCCGCCCGGTATTCTTCTATTGCTGGCAATATCTCAATACGATTTCGGCAATCCCAGGTCATGGATGGCAATGTAATTCAGGATCATCTCTTCGGAAATCGGCGCGACCTTGAATAGCCGGGCGTCGCGCCAGAGGCGCTCGACGTGGTATTCCTTCGCATAGCCCATGCCGCCCATGGTCTGCGCGCCGCGCTCGATGGCATGGAGGGCGGCCTGGGAACCGATCAGCTTGGCCATATTGGCTTCGGTTCCATAAGCTTGGCCCAGATCGCATTGGGCTGCGGCCTTCAGGTTCATGAGTCGGGCACATTCCAGTTCGGCATGCGACTGCGCCAGCGGGAACTGCAAGCCCTGGTAGGCACCAATCGGCGTATTGCCGAATATCTTGCGATCTTTAGCGTAATCCACCGCCAGCCGGGTGGCAAGACGTCCGGCCCCCACCATGCCAGCAGTCGTCACGATGCGTTCGGTGTTCAAAACATCCAGCAATTCCTTGAAACCGTTGTGCAATGTCCCGATCAGCTCGTGCGGCTCGATGCGAACATTATCGAAGAACACGGAGCAGGAGCTCAGTGTATTCGTCCCCATCTTTTCAATCGGCGCAAAGGTCAACCCAGCCCGCTTGACGTCGATCATGAACATGGAAATGCCCTGGATCGGTCGCGCCACTTCCTCCGGCTTCTGGGTACGCGCGATCACCAGCATCTTTTCGGCCGAATCCACCGCGGTAATCCAGATTTTCTGGCCATTCAGGCGCCAGCCCTCACCATCGGCCGTGGCCATGGTCTTCAGCGCCAGGCTGTTGGTGCCGGCATCCGGTTCGGTCAGCGCCATACAGAAATTCAAGTCCCCCGCCACCAGGCGCGGCAGCAGATCCGCCTTCATTGCCGCATTGCCAAACCGCGACAAAGAAACCCCGCCAAAGATCGGATTGATCATGAACAGCTGCCCCAGCGTGGCACCGCCGCCGCCTGCCGCGAGCTCCTCGATGATCAGGGCCAGCTCGAACATGCCCAGCCCGGAGCCGCCAAATTCTTCCGGCAGCGCCGCACCTACCAGCCCTGCTTCGCAGATCGCCTGCCAGCATTCCTTGGGAAAGGCCTTGTTGCGATCCAGTTCCGCCCAATACTCCAGACCGAATTGCGCGCCCACCTTGCGGGCGGTTTCGATCATCATCTTTTGTTCTTCGTTCAGTGAAAAGTCCATGGTGTTCGCCTGTATGTGTTATTTATCAGCTTTCCCGCTGCGCAGCAGGAGATATGGGTCTTGCAGGAAGTCGATGACGCGATTGAGAAATTGCAAGCCGCTGGTACCGTCGTGCAGGCGATGGTCGCCCGCCAGAACCAGGCCCATCTCGCGCTTCAGGACAGGCGCGCCATTCGCGTCCGGACGGAACACGTCGCGGATGCTGCCGACGCCGAGAATTGCCGACTGCGGCGGATTGATGATCGGCGTCATGTAGGTCACGTTGAACATGCCGGCGTTGGAGACGGTGATTGCGCCCCCCTGCATGTCGTCACGCGAGGCCTTGCCGTCACGCACGCGCTGCACCAGCTGGTCGGCCCGCCGGGCGATCTCGTCGAGACTGCAGCCACCAAGGTCATGCAATACCGGCGCCATGAGACCGCGCTCGGTCGACACGGCGACGCCCACTTCGATGGTACGGAACTGCACCACGTCGCCACCGTCCCAAATCCGGTTCTGTTGCGGCAAGGCTTCCAGGGCGCGCGCCACTGCGGCAACAATGAAGTGATTCAGCGTGAGCTTTACCTGCCCTTGCTGGGCATTGAGCCGCGTGCGCAGGGCCAGCAGTTCGCTCACCTCCGCTTCTGCGGACAGATAGAAATGGGGCGTGTTCTGCTTGGCCTCCACCATGCGCCGGGCCATGGCCTGCACCAGGCTGCTGGCTGGCGCACGTTCGGCGGCCGGAGCGATCGCCGCTTGCTTCGCTGGCAAGGACGCAGACGTCCCTTCCTTCCTGGCTGCAGCCGCGCGCACGTCAGCGGCCTTGATACGGCCATGCGGCCCGCTGCCCTGCACGGTTTGCAGTGCCACGCCCAGCTCCTCGGCCTGGCGACGCGCCAGCGGCGTCGCCACGATCCGGACAGCGGGATTGGCAGGCGTTGCTTGCGCTTGCGGCTGCGACACCACCAAAGACGCAGGCTTTGGCTCTGCAGCGGGCGCCGCAGCAGTTTCCGCCGAAGCACGCTGGCCGGGGCCGGTCCAGCGCGCCACGATTGTGCCCACAAGCACCGTCTCTCCGACAGGAACCAGAATCTCACCCATTACACCGTCGTCGTCGGCAGTGATTTCGTTGGCAACCTTTTCGGTTTCCACCACAAAGATGATATCGCCTTGTTTGACGCTGTCACCAGGCGCCACGCACCATTCGGCCACAAGCCCTTCGGTCATGGTCAGACCGAGCTTGGGCATCAGCAGATCGTTCATGCCGCTCATCATCAACGCCCGGTGAAATTGGCTTGCCGCTTCTCCAGGAATGCTGTCATCCCCTCGTGTGCGTCAGCCGTATCGAATACCAGGCCGATCATGGCCTGCTCATGCGCCAGCGCCACTGTCAACGGCATTTCGGCGCCATCGCGCAGGGTGCGCTTGAGCAGCTTCAGGACCAGCGGCGACTTCCGCGCAATCTTGCGCGCCAGTTCCAGCGCCTCATCCAGCAGGCGCTCCTTGGCCACCACCCGGTTAGCCAGGCCCATGCGCACCGCATCCTGTGCGCTGATGCGCTCACCGACAAACATCAGTTCCTTGGCAAAGCACGGCGCAATCTGGCGGATGATGCGCTGACTGCCGCCGGCGCCGGGAAACAGCCCCAGGCCGATTTCCGGCAGGGCCAGCTGTGCCGTCTCGGCCAGCAGGCGAATATCGAGCGACAGCAGCAGCTCGGTGCCGCCGCCCAGGGCCCAGCCATTGACCGCAGCAATGGTCGGCTTGTCGCAGGCTTCAAAACGGCGCATCACCCGGTGAATGTCTTCACCGAATTCCTCGTAATGGGCAATGCCATGGCGCGCCGTCATCTCCGACAGATCGCCACCCGCCACAAATGCCTTGTCACCCGCACCGGTCACCACGATAACGTGCACTTGCGAATCGCGTTCGAATTGCAGCAGGGCCTGCTCGAGCTCGAGCAGCAGCGGCGTGCTCAGCGCGTTATGCACCTCAGGCCGGTTGATCGTGAGAATGCCGACATTCTCACGCACTTCGGTCAGAACAAGACTACGTTCGGTCATGATTGGGTCTCCATTTTTATTTAGGCGCAAAGCTTGCGCACTGCTGCGATGATGTGTTCTTCCCCGGGCTGGTACTGGCGCTCCAGGCTGGGTGCAAACGGCACAGGGACAAAGGGCGCGGCAACGCGCATGATCGGCGCATCCAGTTCGTCAAAGCCGATGTCAGCCATGCGGGCGGCAATTTCCGCGCCGACCCCGAAAGCCTCGACTGCTTCATGCACGATCAGCAGGCGATGGGTGCGGCGCAGCGATTCCAGCACGGCGGCCTCGTCCCAGGGCTGAATACTGCGCAAATCCAGCACTTCGACGTCGAGCCCCTGTTCGGCCAGGGTAGCGGCGGCGCGCTCGGTCTTGGCGACCATTGCGCCATAGGTCACGATGGTCACGTCCTTGCCGGCCCGTACCAGCCTGGCCTTGCCGATCGGGATCGGGCCGGCGTCATCTGCCAGCTCGCCCTTCATTGCGTAAAGCGCTTTATTTTCCACGAAGATCACCGGATCCGAATCACGGATGGCCGCCTTCATCAACCCATAGGCATCCGCCGGATTGCTCGGGCAAACCACCTTCAGGCCTGGCACATGCGCAAACCACGCTTCCAGACACTGCGAATGCTGGGGCCCGGCACTGATGCCGCCGCCATGCGGCGTGCGCACCACCAGCGGCACCGAAGCCTGGCCGCCAAACATGTAGCGCGCTTTTGCCGCCTGATTGACCAGGGCATCCATTGCAAAGGTCATGAAATCCATGAACATGATTTCCAGGACCGGCTTCAATCCGCTCAGCGCCGCGCCTACGGCGGCATTGGACATGGATGCCTCGGAAATCGGGGTATCGCGAATACGGTCTTCGCCAAAGCGGGCATGCAAGCCCCGGGTGACGCCGAACGGTCCGCCCGCCTCGGCCACGTCCTCGCCAAACACAAATACAGCCGGATCTTCTTCCATGCATTCGGCCAGGGCACGATTGATGGCCTGCGCAAATCTAAGTTCGGCCATTTCAGTTCGCCTCCATGTTGGTATAGACATCGCTGATTGCAGCGCTCCAGTCCGGGCTGCGGCCATTGCGCGCATTGGCAACCGCCTGTTCGACCAGTTCGTCGATTTCATGCCGGATCGCCTCTACGGCGCTCGCTACCACGCCCTGCTTGAGCAAGCTGGCTTCATGACGCGTCAGCGGATCGTGCTCGCCCAATCCGGCCAGTTCGTCACTGGAACGGTATTTCTGCGGATCTCCCTCGTAGTGCCCGCGCCAGCGATGAGTGATGCACTCGATGACCTGCGGCCCGGCGCCAGAACGGATCCGCTCCACGGCGGCACTGGCGGCATCAATGACATCCATGACGTCATTGCCGCCCACCTTGACGTGCGGTATCGAGAAAGCCGACGCCAGCTTGTCCAGCGGTGCGACAAACTGCTTTTGGGTCGGCGAGAACTCCGCCCAGCCATTGTTTTCGCATACAAACAGCAGCGGCAGCTTCCACAATGAGGCCATGTTCATGCTTTCGTGCAGCACACCTTCGGCCATCGCGCCATCGCCAAAGAAGGCAACGGCAATTGCATCCGTCTTGCGGACCTGGTGCGCCAGCGCACTGCCCAATGCAATCGGGACGCTCGCGCCCACAATCGCATTGGCGCCCAACATGCCAATCGACAGATCCGCGACGTGCATCGAGCCGCCCCGCCCCTTGCAGATACCCTCTTCCTTGGCCATCAACTCCAGGAAGAAATCGTTCAGGTCCACGCCCTTGGCCAGCGCATGGCCATGCCCGCGATGCGTCGAGGCAACTGTATCATCCTTGCGCAGCACTACGCCCAGCGCCGTTGCCACTGCTTCCTGTCCCACGCTCAGATGGATAAATCCAGGAACCTCGCCGTCGGCGAACAGCCGCCCAAGTCTCAGTTCGACGGCTCGGATACAACACATCCGCCGGTAAATTTCTAATTGCTCTTCTGCACTGATTACGCCTGCCACCGCATTCTCCTTCAAGTCAATACTTGCATCACAGCTGATATACGATCTAGTTTTCTACCTGCGGGTTAATATAAATACTCATGGTTTAGCAAAGATTACTTTAGAAAATCCTGGATAGTCAAGATATTTATTGAAGAAATTGATATGTCGCAAGTCATTGATTATTAATGAACAGAACCATACGGCAAATAAATTTAATTGATAAATCTCCATTCCAGCCAAATAAATCCGTACGGAAATTCGCTGCACCGCAGGATCATGTGGCGTGGCTAAACAAGAACTTTATGACCCTTGAGTATAATTTTCGTCCGGTTGGAATAAGTACTTGACGCTCAGTGATTAAGCTCATTAATATTTGAAGGAGCAAGGGAGTGACCAGCAAGGTCAACATAAATAAAGACCCACAGAAAATGCGGCATCTATGGATGCATTGGAGACATAAATGAAGTTGCTTTCGATTGCAGCCGCACCGGCATTGCACTTCTTTTTGCGCCAGATTTCCCACCAAAAGCCATCAGGATTGGCATGCCGCCCACCTGGCGGCATCAACTTCATCAGGGAGCAAGCATGACAATGTCCGGCACTTATGAATTTCTGGCTCAGGATCGCGTTATTTTCGGCCGCCCGGCGCATGAAGCCGTGCTCGAAACAGCAAGCAAGCTTGGCAAGAGCCGCCTGATGATCGTTGCGAGCAAGACGCTCAGTCGCAAGACCGACGTCATTGCCAAGCTCAGGCAGGCACTGGGCGAGCGGTGTGTAGGCATGTTCGACGAATGTGTCGAACATGTGCCGCGCGGATCGGTGCTGGCCTTGGCTGCCGAAGTGCGCCGCCTGCAGCCAGACCTCATCGTGACGATAGGTGGCGGAACCCCGATCGACACTGTCAAGGTAATGCTCATGGCGTTGGCCGAAGATATCCGCAGTGTCGAGGACTTCGACCGGGTCCGCATCAGGGTCGGCGAGGATGGCAAGCGGCTTGTCCCCGTGGTTAATGATCCACCGCTACGTCAGATCATTGTGCCGACTACGCTATCGGGAGCAGAATTTTCCAGTCTCGGTGGCGCGACCGACCACACGCGCCAAGTCAAGGACCTTTACCATGGCCGTCTCATCGGCGGACAGGTGGTGATTCTGGACGCAGCGGTGACTGTACATACGCCTGCTGATCTCTGGTTATCCACCGGAATTCGTGCAGTCGATCACGCCGTTGAGACCATTTGCTCGCGCAATCCCCAACCGTTCACTGACGGAACCTGCCTGCATGGCCTGTCCATGCTATCGAAGTCCCTGCACACCAATCATATTTCGCCTGACAATCTGGACGCCAGGCTGGAAAGTCAACTGGGGGTGTGGCTTGCCTCTACGGGGCTCGGCCGGGTGGAGTGGGGCGCAAGCCATGGCATTGGCCATCAACTCGGCGCTGTGGCCAACGTACCGCACGGACATTGCTCATGCGTGATGCTGCCGAGCGTCCTGACCTGGAACCGCGCGAACAACGCAGAACGCCAGACCTTGGTTGCTCGGGCGATGGGGCGTGACGATGGCGACGCGGCGCGGGCAGTAGCCGATCTCGTTGCCGCCCTCGGCCAGCCCTCCCGATTGCGCGATGTCGGCGTCGAGCGTTCGCATTTTGATGCCATTGCCAGAGGGGCAATGCAAAACATGATGGTACGAAGTAACCCACGCCCGATTACGTCCGAAGCAGATATTCATCAAATCCTTGAACTTGCCTGGTGAGCACCTGATAATCGTTACAAGCTGAATAGTAATCGAACGGTTCCTGCCCACTTCTCCCCAGTCGATTCTCCGCTGCGGAGCATTGGGTACATACAAATCAGTAAATAAAATTTCCTCCGATAAGAGACCGACACATTCGATAGGTACGCGCCAATCCGCCTTTCTGGCTAACATCTTTATCGGCATGGCGCGCCCGATGCGCTATGCTTTCGCCATGCCCCCATCATCACAACCATCACTGGACTAGACTATGGATGCCACCCTGCGCAATATTCTCGAAAAAATGCCGAAGGCAGAACTCCATATCCACATTGAAGGCTCACTGGAGCCGGAGCTGATCTTTGCCCTGGCCCGGCGCAACGGCGTTGCCCTGCCCTACGCTTCCGTAGACGCGCTGCGCAGCGCCTATGCCTTCACGGACCTGCAGTCATTTCTCGACATTTACTATGCCGGCGCCAGCGTCCTGCTTGCCGAGGAAGATTTTTACGACATGACCATGGCGTATCTTCAGCGGGCGAACAACGACAACGTCAGGCATGTGGAACTATTTTTCGACCCGCAAACCCATACCTCCCGTGGTGTGGCGTTTGCCACCGTGGTCAATGGCATCCATCGCGCGGTCCAGGATGCCCGGGAAAAGTGGGGGATGACTGGCGCACTCATCATGTGCTTCCTGCGGCACCTGTCCGAGGAAGAAGCGTTCGCCACGCTCGAAGCGGCGCTGCCGTACCGCGACAAGCTGATCGGCGTCGGCCTCGACTCTTCCGAACGCGGCCACCCGCCCGAAAAATTCGCCAGGGTATTCGCGCGCTGCAAGGGGCTTGGCTTGCATCTGGTCGCGCATGCCGGCGAAGAAGGTCCGCCGGCCTACATCACGACCGCACTGGATGATTTGCATGCGGAGCGCATCGACCACGGTGTCGCCTGCATGCAGGATCCGGCGCTGGTGCAGCGCCTGGTGCGCCAGCAAACGCCACTGACCGTATGCCCGCTGTCGAACCTCAAGCTGTGCGTGTTCAAGCGACTGCAGGATCACAATCTGCTGGCGCTGCTGGAGGCTGGCATTGTCGCCACCGTCAATTCCGACGATCCGGCCTACTTCGGCGGCTACATCAATGACAACTTCATTGCAGCTTTCGAGGCATTGCCCTTGACCAGGGAACACGCGCGCCGGCTGGCGCGCAACAGTTTTTCGGCGGCCTTTTTGGCGCCGGAGGACAAGGCACGCCGTCTGCGCGAGGTCGAGGCGTTTTTCAGCCAGTGAAATACTCAGTGCAATACTCAGTGCAATAGTTACGCAGACAAGTACCGGGCGAAGCTCAGTTCGTGGCCATCCGGATCCTGAAGGTGAAAGTAGCGTTCGCCCCAAGGTGCATCGCGCGGCGCAAACAGTGGGCGAAGCCCTGCCTCAAGCGCTTTGTGGTACATGTCATCGACATCGGAAACATGGATGATGACGCGCCCCCACCAATGGATTGGCCCGTGTGTTTCGGCAATCAGGTTTAAACACGACGGTCCCACCGAGAATGTCGTAAATGCCGCGTCGGCTCCCCCGGCTGTCAGCGCAAACCCGAGCGCCTGGTAAAAGTGCACGGCACGCGCCATGTCACGTGTCGCCAGGGTAATGGCGCTCAGGCTTTCGAGAACCGGTGGCGTTTTACCTGCAGCAGGATTCATGGCAAACCCTCCATGGATGGTCAGGTGGTTCACTATAGCCGAACCACCTGACCCTTGCCGCCCTCCCGGCGGCGCGCGCAGGCTTTTCTTGCGATTCAGCTCTGGAGCCACACCGATCGTCGTATCATACTTATTACATTCGTCAGTTTTCCAGGGAAGCCAAATGATCTGTCCTCTCCATGTCATGCAAGGCAACTTGCTGAAAAGCTAGAATGGCTAGGCAACGGCTTCTTTCCTTGCCGATGTCGCGTGCCATAGTGGCATTTGTTGTAGTACTGGGACTGACACTTGCCCTGTTTTCGACGAGATATTGGCTCGAATCCGGCAAGGCTGATATTGACTTCGCGCAGCGGGCGCATGTCCGGATTACTGCGCTCACCGATCGCATCAATGTATCCATTGACAGCCTGCAATCGGTCAATCAATTGTTCATGGTCAGCAATGAGGAAATCACGCGTCACCAGTTTCAGCAGATTACGCAACCGTATTTGTCGAAATATCCCTATATCCAATCCTTTGTCTTCCATCGCCTGATTTCGGCCAATAGACGGAAGCACTATGAGGCGAGCGTTCGGAAAATTTTTCCTGAATTCAAAATAACGCAATTGCAAGGTCGCCAGCTCGTGCCGGCATCGGCCCGCGAATTGTATCTGGTGAATGATTATGTCGAGCCGCTGAAAGGCAATGAGGTCACACTAGGTTACGATGCATTATTCGACCCGATGCAGGCGGAAACTTTTTGGCGAGCGACCGATACAGGCCGTCCTGCGGCGACCGGACTGAAGATCCTTTTACAAGGCGAAAAAAAGGGCTTCACGATTCATATACCGGTCTATCGGCGGAATGCGCTACTGCTGGACATACCGTCGCGGCGCGCCGCCGTCATCGGCGATACCGAAGTGGTATTCATTGCCGAAAACCTGGTCAGAAAAATCCTGGAAGACACCGGCTTGCTGCTCATGCCCGGCATCCATATCGCTGTCTATGCCGCAGACAGTGCCGATGCGGCTGCGCTTGTCTTCAGGAACGGAAGCCAGCCGTCAGAAAATGGGGAAGCCTTATTCGGCTTTCCTGGATGGCCTGCTTTCGCGCCAGTCAGGGACGTTTCCCATACTTTTGATCTGGCAGGGAAGCCTTGGCATATTGTCGTTTCATCGGCGTCCACGCCCTTGGCCACCCTCCACTTTGGCTCCCTGCTGATACTGGCTACCGGGATTTTTCTCAGTATTGCCGTGGCCGTGCGCAGCCATGCCGCGGCTACGCAATCGCAGCGTGTCGAGGAACTGGTACGGCAGCGCACGGCAGAACTGCGCGCCACAGCCGCTGCGCTGCAGTTGCGGCAGCGCGCCATCGATGCCAGCCCCAATGCCATCGTCATCGCTGGCGCCCAGCGTCCCGATTTCCCGGTCGAATACGTGAACCCGGCATTTGAGCGCATTACCGGTTATGCGGCAAAGGATGTCATTGGCAAGCCGATGTGCCTGATGCAAGGAGAAAAACCGGACCAGGAGGCGATCGCCGGGCTGGAAGCCGCCCTTAATGCAAGACAGGAAGCCCATGCCGTTTTCCGGCATTACCGCAAGGACGGCACAATGTACTGGAACGATGTCTATATCGCGCCGGTAAGAGATGAGCGTGGCGAGATCCACCACTATGTCTGCATGCAATACGATGTTACGGCAACCAAGCGCTATGAAGAAGAACTTGAATTCAGGGCGAACTACGATACGCTGACTGGCCTGGCCAACCGGAATTTGCTACGGGAACAATTGGCCCAGGCTATTTCGTATGCTTCCCGCTATCAGCATTCGATCTGGATAGCGTTTATCGACCTCGACCGTTTCAAGTTTGTGAATGACAGTCTTGGTCACCATGCCGGCGACGCGCTACTCCAGATTGTGGCGGCCCGGTTGCGTCGCGTCGTGCGCGGTGTGGATACCGTTGCGCGGCTTGGCGGGGACGAATTTGTATTGCTTCTTCCTGGCGATGGCAACAAGCGTGGCGCCGAGGAAACGATCACGCAACTGCTAGCCGAGATAGCCAAACCGGCCCTTGTCGAAGGCAAGGAATTCTTTGTCACCTGCAGCGTCGGTATTGCGATTTATCCCAATGACGGCACCGATCCGAATCTCCTGATATCGCACGCCGATATTGCCATGTTCCGCGCGAAAGAATTGGGCGGCAACAATTTCAAGTTTTTTGAAACATCCATGAATGCGTCCACGCTCAAGCGATTGCAATTGGAAGGCGACTTGCGCAAGGCGCTCGACAATGACGAATTCGTGCTGCACTACCAACCGCAAATTGATTTACAAACCAGGAAAATCGTTGGCGTTGAGGCGTTAATTCGTTGGTCGCATCCCGATCTTGGCGTCATTCCGCCCGCCCAGTTCATCGGCCTGGCAGAAGAAACCGGCCTCATCGTTCAGATCGGAAAATGGGCACTGCATGCGGCTTGCGCACAAAACAAGGCATGGCAAAACGCCGGGGTTGGCAAATTCAGGGTCGCCGTCAACCTTTCGGCCATTGAGTTTGCGCAGCCGGATTTCGTCCAGACCATTACAAGCATCCTGACGCAGGCGCAATTAAATCCAGAGTACCTGGAAATTGAAATGACTGAAAGTATGGTGATGCACGATGTGGAAACTGCGATTCTCAAGTTACACGAGCTTAAGGCACTCGGCGTGAAAATATCCGTCGACGATTTTGGTACGGGTTATTCAAGCCTGTCTTACCTGGCACGTTTCCCTATCGACGTGCTGAAAATTGATCAGTCGTTCGTGCAAAATATCACCACACATTCGAATGGCGCGGTACTCGTCACTTCGATCATTTCGATTGCCCACAACCTGCACTTGCGGGTCATTGCCGAAGGCGTGGAAACGTCTGAACAACTTGCCTTCTTACATTTAAATGGCTGCAATGATATACAGGGATATTATTTCAGCAAACCCCTTTCTGCGCCTGCCGTTGAACAGCTACTCAGCCAGGACGTGGTCTGGCAGACTTCATAAAACATTGTTGAATAGCGGATTTCTTTTTGGAATTCCATTGCATGAACTGGCCCACACTCTGCACACTTGCGCTTTTGCTCCATTTTCCTGTCGACTCACTTGCTGCAAGCGAAACGCCCCCCGAGTCGGGGCTTGAGCCCATCCGACAGAAGGAGCAGCGCGTGATCCGCAGGGCCGTGCCCGCCCGTGTACCCGACACCGTTTCAACACCATCCACCACCACGCAATCCACCCCGCCACCCATGGCCATTCCGCAGCCGCCGCAAGCAGTTCGGCCGGAGCGGCCAGTCCCGCTGACCGGCTGCGATCCCGGGGGATGCCGGGATGCCGCCGGCAACCGGTACAATAATGGCGCGGGCAGCACGTATTTGAATGATGCGGGACGGCTCTGCACGCGCAACGGTACCTGGATGCAATGCTTTTAGCGCTGGGGAAAATTCAAGGAAGGCAGGCTGAAAAGGATTATCGGATGGCCCAGCACCACACGCTTAAAAAAATGCGCGGCATCACCATCGTGCAGACAATGCTGATCCTGATGGTGATCGGCATCGTGGGTTCGTTACTGGTGAATTTCATCATCGACAAACGGTGCGAGGCCGAGCCGTCACGGGAAATCTGCACCGACCGGCGCTAGGCCAGGCGTGTTTGCCGCGGCGCCAGAATTACTGGCCAGAATTGTTGGCCAGATTTTCTGATCTATAGCGCCTTGGCGGACGCCTTGGCGCTTGCCGCCAGACTTTTATTTTTTTCCGCCAGCGTCTCGATCAGCCCGGCGATACCGCCGCGGTTGATTTCCGAGGTAAAAGTGTTTCTGTATGCCTCGCTCATCCACACCCCGACCACGTTGACGTCGTAAATTTTCCAGCCATCTGCTGATTTTGCCATTCGGTAACTAACGCGGATCGGTTCGGCGCTGCGCTGGGGACGCCTCACCTCGAAGCGCACTTCAACTTCGTCAGCGTTGGGCTCGACGCGCAACGGCAGGAAGCGCAATGGATACCCCTTCTTGATTTGCGACATGGCACCGGCATAGGTGTACATGAGCAAGTCACGGAATTCGCTGATCAGGCGTTCCTGCTGTTCCGGCGTCGCGCCGCGCCAGTGGCGTCCGACTGCCAGCGCGGTGGCGCGGCGGAAATCAGCATGCGGCAGAATTTTTTCATTGACGACCGCCAGAATTCGCTGGCGGTTGCCGGCCTGAATTTCCTTGTCGCTGGTCGCCAGATCGATGATTTCCTGGCTCACGCGCTTGACCAAAACATCCGGCGCTTCCTGGGCAGACGCCAGGCTGGCAAATGCCGAGGCGGCATAAAGCATACAGGCAACAGTTGTTACCCAGAAATAGACTTTTCTCATTTGCCTGCCTCAATTTATACGGTGTGCTCCCGGCGCTTACCGGAAGCACATGCTGCAATGCGAGGTCCGATGTAATGTATCTTGCGCGTTTCGCAAACGCATCTCTTGTTTCGCATTAAATTTGATTGACACGCCCTGCAGGAAATTTACGCGGGTCGACCGATCCCTCACTATATCCCGAATAGCGGAAGCAAGTGGCTATTCAAAGGCAATGCTGCAGGTTTGCCGATAACCGCCACTTGCCTTTGACCTCCGCTTACAGTGACTTGAGATACTGCACCAGGTCGGCGATTTCAGCCGCCGTCAGCCCCAGCGATTGCCTGGTATTGTAGGTCTGGACGACATCTTCCAGCGTGGCAGCCGTGCCGTTATGGAAATATGGCGGGTGCTGCCAGAGTCCCCGTAATGGCGCGGTCCGATACATTTTCGTCGCGCTGCGGGAAGCATAGCTGGGAACGCCAAGGGGTTCGGGTTCGCTGACCACCTCGCTGGGCAGATGCAGGCGCACGTTGGCATCCGTAAATTCGAGCCCGCTATGGCAGCTGGCACACCTGGCCGCGCCTTTGAAGACTGCACTCCCCCGCAGTGCGGCTGAGGCATCGAAGCTACCGGCAGGCGGCGGCGGGGCGGCCAATGACAGCTGATAGGCCTGCAATGCCGGCAGCTTGGATGAGATCAGATCGTCCGTGCCATTCGTCACGTTCACCCCGGTGCGCGGCTCGAAAAACGTGCCGTGCCCGCCCATTTGCGTGACACCGACGTAGCGGTTCCAATAGGCGATCTCCGTGCCATCGCCGGTGGAGGTGATGCGATGGATGCCCTTGAGTCCGTATGCCGGCGGGATGACTTGCGGACCGTTTTGCCCATCCAGGTTGAAGCGCGGATCATACTTGCCCTTGCCCCAGGAGTTGTACACTGCTTTCTTGACGGCATCGAGCGCCGGTGAAAGGGCTATGATTGCCCCCGGATCGAGGTCGCGATTCGGCCAGCCGTCGAGCCGTTTGCCAATGCCGGGCGCGAAGGAATTGTCCACGGTCGAATGGCACAGGGCGCAGGTGACGCCAACACGCGTGAGCGTATCCTTGCCGTTGACGACTTCAACCTTGCCTTGCAGGCCGACGACGGCATTCAACTTGAGCAGGGCAACTGTCGTATCCGGACTTTTCAGGTTGATGCTGCCGTTTTGTATTCCCTGCACGACGGCCGGCGGCAATGCTTCCGAATCCACTTTCAATCCTACCGACAATGCAGTGGTCGGATCGACTGCGGTGCGAATGACTTCGTGCAGGCGCAAGGTGTCGGTCCATTGCGTTTCGTCGCCGAAGGTGTCGAAACGGAAAATCTGCTTTCCTTGCGCGACCAATTCTGGGTCCGGCTCGTCAGAATCGCCGCCACAACCGGCCACGAGCATGGCGGTGACCCCTAGTGCGCCTGAAACGATCAGCTTGCGTATTCTGCAGCGCCGCCGGGAAATGCTGGGGTCACCGATTGCCAGGGACTTGCTATCGAGTGCTGCCGTTCCGAATGATATTGCCTGTTGCATGACCAAGCTCCTTCAGCGGGCGTGCAGCAAACAGGCTGCAACTGTTTCCATTTCCCCCTGATGGCCATTTTTCTGGCCGCGCCCTGCGGGCGCCTTCTTATGCCGCCCGGCCCGGGCTGGTGATGCGGGTAAACGCTATCCCCATCCATTCGGGGATGCAGACCCGATTAGATGAAGCTGAGGTGCGCGACGTTCCCGCACGCGCATTCGGGCAATTTTCCGCCGCAACACGGGCTCTGGGCGCCGGTCCTGCCAATGGACTCACAAATGAAATTGCCCGCATGCGATAGCAGTGCGGGCAATAGCGGAGTTGAACAAACCGGGACGGTGGGCTTTCCGGCAGTCCGCCGTCCGGCTGTGCGTTTTTAATTGCTGACGTGGTGGACGGTGATTGCTTCGCGGTAGAAGCCGTCGATGTAGGACACCCGCACAGAACGGAATCCTGACGACGCACCGGATGGCAGCGTGAGGCTGAACGGGCCGAATTTTCCTTCGCCGGCCTTGAACAAGCCATCCACATAATTCCCATTGTGCAGCAGCGCCGCCCAGACCGACTTCACATTGGCCGGCACCGTTCCCTGAATGCCGTTGAGCGTCCCGCCGGCGTACGGCGCCAGCTGGGTCAGGGTAGGCGCAGTGATGATCGGGAAGGCCAGCGTTGCCATTTCCGCATGGGTGTAGGGGCGTTTCGGCAACTTCTTCTCGTAAGTGGCGAATACGGTGTTGTTACCATTACGGACGATAATAGTGTATACGGCATTGTCCGGGATGCTGTTGATGGCGGCATCCGTTGTGATCGGATAAAAATTATGATTTGTTAAACCCGAACCTCCGCTGATAAACCAGGAACCGCCCGAGCCTGGCTTGGTAAGCGTTACGCCAGCATCCGGCAGGCCCGGCCCGGTGACGACCGCATAACTTACGGCCGGGCTGTTGGCGCCGTCGAGGTCCTCGATCCAGAATTCAATGCCGGTCGTCTTCGTGGTGGCCTGAATGTTCGAGTGCACTTGGAAGCTCATGGCAAACTGCTCGACCTCAAGCTTGCTCTGATTACCCAGCCAGAGCCACTTGTCGCCGACTTTCTTCAGCTGGAAATCACGATCATGCTGCTCCAGCACGCCGTTCTTGTCGACTACGTCGAAGCTTACCTTCGCCGTGTCGCCGACGAGGCTTTGCAGCTCGACGTTGGTGAACTTGATTCCGACATTTTCGGGCATGCCGCTCGCTTCTGCGGCGAAATTCGCTCCGAGCTGGTCCTGGTGCAGGAAGTCCGTATGCAGCAAAGCCAGGATCTTCGCTTCCTCAGGCAGACCCGCGGCAAACAAGTCGCTGAAGGTTTTCATCGTCGCAACGATCGCCTGCAGATCGGTCAGGCCGGTAGCGACGTTCGTGGTATCGGTCAGCTTGGTCGCATCGGTGGTCGACGCCAGGTTGTCTTCGATTTTTTCCTGCGTGATGACGTTGGTAATCGTCGCCAGATTGGTGGCGGGATCGACACTCACGCGCAGCACGTCGAGGGCGGCGTCGAGCTTGGTATTGTTCACGGTGAATTGAGTATGCAGCAGGTCAACCGCTGCATCGACGCCGAGTGCGGTCAGGACGGTTTGCAGGCGTTCGCGCAAAGCGGTTTGCTGCGCTGCAAGCGTGGCAGGCGTCAGTTTTTTCGCGTCGGGATTGTCGAAGAAATTCTCAGCGATCTGGCCAGCGATGTTGGCGACGATCAGGTCGGTCAGCGGAGTGACATTGACGGTCTTGGTGGCATCGGTCGCCGCAGAATGAATCACGTAGGTCCTGCCGCCGACGCTGCCCTCGGCGCGAAACACGAACGGTCCGGTCATGTCGGTCACATCGACGGAATAGCCGCCGCCGGGGCCGATCGGCACGGTCTTGGTCTTGCCGGTCGAATCCTTGACAGTCACGGTGCCGACCAGCGCCGCGCCTGCGGCGGCGGTGCCGGAAATGGTAACCGTCGGGGCGGTACCGCCCGTGCCGCCCGTGCTGGCGGTCGAACCGCCCCCGCCGCCGCAGGCGGTCAGCAGAACCGCGGCGCAAGCCGCGGCGCAAGCCGCGGCGATAGTGGTTTTCCTGAATGCCTTCATGATTATCTCCCTGGTAAATTGGATCAAATGATCGTATCCTAGGAGAAATTATTTTTTGCAACCATCCCCCATTCGGGGGAGAATTTTCAATTTTTAACAATCGCGGCCGCTGCGGTCCGACGTCCTGCGCCGATGTGCAGGAGCCCGCAGCAGATCACTGTTCGGCTTGGCCACCATCGGCCAGGAAATAGGCGGGGCTGGCAAGCAGCAGGGACACCAGTTCGGTCTGGCGATTCGCCCCGGTCTTGCTGAAGACATGCTTGAGATGGGTTTTTACCGTGCTGGGTGCGACCGACCTCTCGCGCGCGACATCGTCCAGGGTCTTACCGCTGCACAGGGCAACCGCCAGCGCGGCCTCGGTCTCGGTCAGTCCGAAGAGCTTGCGTATGCGGCCAGTCGTCAGGCCAGGCGCAGCCTGCGGGTCAAAGGCGAACATCAGCGCGGCGCCATGCCCCTGTCCGCCCCCAAGCCGGACCGGCGCCACCATCAGCATCAGCGGCATTTTTCCGCTTCTCGGCACCAGTACGACTTCATTGAGCGCGATCATCTCGCCGCGGCTGACGCGGATGGCGTTGCTGATCTCGAAATTCAGTCTGCGGCTGGCATCGCCATCGACAGCGACCAGGTGGCGCGCTTCCAGGCGCAGCACCTTGCCATCCGCCAGCAGCTGCACCGCGCGCCTGTTCATGTGTGCCACGCGGCTGTGCTCATCGAACAGGATGGTCGGCATCGCCAGCACGTCGAGTCCGCCCGCCAGCACGTCCCGGCTTGCCTGCAGTGCAGCAAAACGCTCGCGCATCTGCAGTGCGCGCTGCAGATGCGGCACCAGCGCATCCAGCCTGGCCAGCTCCTCGCGCGTATAGGGCGGCTGGCCTGCGGCACGCAACAGAAATGACTGGGTAAACCAGGCGCCTTCGCGCAGGATCACCGCGCCCGCGCCACTGGCAAAACCTTGCGGCACTACCCATTCCCGGTAGAAGCTGGTCTGCGGAATCAGTTCCGGCTGCGGCACATCCAGGTTACTGGCGTAGAAATGGCCGATCGGCGCGCCCATGACGTGCTGGGCGAGCATATCGTCTTGCACATAATTGAGCGCATAGCGCTCCGCCCACTCCGGCGTAATCCCGTGCAGCCACAAGCCCTTCATTTCATGCGTTTCCCGATGCTGGATGAACAGCGACATGGCGGCCACATTGAATGTCCTGGCGAACGCCGCCAGGAAATCCTGGAAACCGTTGGATGCGGTGACGCCATCATAGAGCGTCATCAGCAGCGGCTCCAGGAGACCAAGTGGACTTGGTGGTGTTATGGACGGCGTGGACGGGGTTGCTTGATCAGGCATGGCGCTATCCAGGTAAAAGTTTGCAAATAATTCATCAAGCAAGAAGCTAGCCTGTACTTGCGCAAACGTCAACTCCCCCGACAGCTTGACCAGACCAGGGATCGATATTTTGCAATGTCAATCGACCAAGTTGACCATCAGGCAGCCAGCCGGCTGGCCAGCTCGCCGATGGGCATCGGCTTGCCGTACAGCCAGCCCTGGGCGTAATGCACCCCGTGTTCGCGCAGGTATTGCGCCTGCGCTTCGGTTTCCACGCCTTCGGCGATGATCCTGAGGTTCAGCGATTTCGCCATTTCGATGATGTGCAGGATGACCTGGCTGGTTGCGGCTTCGGTGCCGATGGTATCGACGAAGGACTTGTCGATCTTCAGGTAGTCCAGTTCGAACGTGGTCAGATAGGACAAGCTGGAGTAGCCGGTGCCGAAATCGTCGATGGCCACGCCGATGCCCATCGCGCGGATGTCCTTGATTGTTTGGGTGGCATGCTCGGTCTGGAGGAAGCCGCGCTCGGTCGCTTCCACCATGATGCTGCCTGGCCCGATGCCGGCCGTTTGCAGCATGTTGCGCAATTCGCCGACGATGGCGTCGCTGTGCAGATCCGCGGGCGACAGGTTGATGCCGACATGAAAATCCGGATGGCGTTGCAATAGCCTGGAAACATCGCGCACCACCAGTGCCATCACTTTCTGCGTCAATTGCCGGATCAGGCCGCCCTCCTCCGCAGCGGGGATGAATAGGTCCGGCCGCAGCAGTTCGCCGTCCGGACGGCGCCAGCGAATCAGGGCTTCGGCGCCATGCCATTTACCGCTTTGCAGATCGACCAGCGGCTGATAGAGAAGGAAAAACTCGTCCGCGCGCAGCGCAACGCGCAGCAGCGCGGGCAGCGACAACTGCTGCCGGGTCAGGTAGAACACCGCCAGCGCCAGCACGAGGCCGGCCGCGATCCCGACCGGCACCAGCACCAGTGCGGCGCGGCGCATGCCGGCGTGGAGATAGGTAGCCGGCACGGCGGCATAGGCGGTATAGTCGTATTTTTCCGAGGGCTCGGTGGCAAGCACATACTTGCCGTCGAACGCTCTGCCTTTGCGTCCCTGCCGGATCCCTTCCAGCCATTCCGGCTGGAACGGACCACGGCTCAGAATCAGTTCGCGGCTGCTTCTGCCGGCCAGGCCGATCGACATGTCGGGGCGGTACAGCGCCACATCCAGCGCACGGTCACGATGGACGATGGCGGCATAGCCGCTTTGCTCCCGGGTGGCAATGGTGAATGGCATGCCCGGCGCAAACGGCAGCTTGACCGAAGTCCGGATACTAACGCCGCTGGCATTCACGTAGTCCGGCTTGCCCACAGAAAAGCCGGCACCATGGCGGCCCAGCGAAGAACACATGAGCTTATTGTTGGCAACATAGCCGACCGCCTGCAGCTGGGTCGAGCCCAGATCGAGCTCGCGCATGCGTTCGATGTTTGTCAGCGAGCAGGGATCGTCGGCATGCGCGGCCTCCAGCTTTTCAAACGCGGCAGAAATCTGGTTGCTGGTTTCGTCACTGCGGCGCAGCACTTCGACGGCCAGCGCAGCTGCCCGCGCCATTTCTTCGTCGAGACTCTGGCTGCTGGCCAGGTACAGCGCCGCCAGGATCGGCGCCACGATGGCAATCAGTCCGGCAACCATTGCCATCGCGATGGCAGTGCGTTTTCTTCTCAAATCGATCTCCTCGATCGGATGGGCCGATCAGCGGCGCCGGTCTGGCAAGCTTGCCGCATTCGCGCCGCTTTGTCTTGTTGATATGCTTGACATAGCGCGAGCGCATGCTGGGGCAATTGTTTCTTTGCAACACATTCCTGCACCCGGCCATGCCTTAACTGTAAAAAAATACGCCCGGCATTGATCTATAGGCGTCGTCGATTTGCCAATTTCGCACATGTGTGCTAAATTCATTGCATGGATACTGTAACCAGCAAAAGCGAACTCACCTATGCCGCCATCGTCGATGCCGGGCTGGCGCTGGCGGCTGCCGAAGGCATTGGCAAGCTGTCGCTGGGCGAAGTGGCAAAGCAGCTTGATCTGAGCAAAAGCGGTGTGTTTTCCCGGGTAGGTTCGCTGGAAGCGTTGCAGCAGGCGGTGCTGGACGAATTCGACCGGCGTTTCGCGGCCCAGGTCTTCGCGCCCGCGCTGGCGCTGCCGCGCGGGCTGCCGCGCCTGAATGCGATTGTCGACAACTGGATCCGGCGCGTCTGCATGGCCGACGCCACCTCCGGTTGCCTGTATACGGCCGGTTCATTCGAGTACGACGACGTCGCCGGTCCCTTGCACGACCGCTTGCAGCAAGGTGTGCAGCAGTGGCGCGCCGGGCTGCGCAAGACGGTGCTGCAAGCGCTGGAAGCCGGCCACCTGCGGCCGGACACGGAGCCTGAGCAATTGATTTTTGAAATTTACAGCCTGATCGTCGGCCTCATGCACGATGTGCGCTTTTTGCACGATCCCAAAGCCCCGGAGCGCATGCGCCGGGCCTATGCGCGGCTGATATCGACTTACCGCAGCTTCGATTACCTTGACCAGCCTGGTCTGCGGTGATGGATGCATTTTTTTGAAGTAATTTAGCACACATGTGCGAAAAGGAGATGAAAATGCCAGTGATATTCATTCTTTCCGGGTCGGCTGCGCTTGTCGCTGGCCTTGCCCTGTATCGCCATGTTGCCAGGCTGCTGAGCCAGCTGCCTGGCAACAATGACGGCTTCACCCTGGAAATGAGAGAGGAGCAACGCAGCCATGATTTTTTCATTGCCAGTGACTCGCCCTTGTCCTCGCCAGCCGTGCCGCCGTCCACTTTTATCTGGCGCAAGACTGTCTGAAGGTCAAGATCGGTAGGATGGCCCTGGATTAGAATGCGGCTTTTAGCACTACAGCTGTAAGCTCGACTTTATCCATTTGCAGAGAAATTTATTAAATGCAAAACCCGGTCAACGCGGTCTATTGATTACCACTCCAGCACGAGCGGTCAATCAAGTCGACGTCGCCAACCGGGTTTGCTCATTTGATCCGAGCATTCGCCAGGTTTTCCGACACCATCGCTTCCGTGCGCCAATGGCTGTATAGCGGCAGATTGGTGTCGCTTATTCAAAGGGCTTGGCGGGAAGCACCACACCATGGCATGTGCCGAAGCCGACGCGGAACCCCTCGCCCTGGCACCAGCCACGCAATACAAGTTCATCGCCGTCCTCGATGAAGGCACGTTTTTCACCGGTTTTTAAGGTGATCGACTCACGTCCGTTGAAAGTCATTTCAAGCAGCGATCCGAGTGAATCACGCGTCGGGCCACTGATCGTGCCCGAACCCATGAGATCGCCGACCCGGGTGTTGCAGCCGGACACAGTGTGGTGCGCCAGCTGCTGCGCCATCGACCAATACATGTATTTGAAGTTGGTATGGGCGATTGTCGTCGGTTCAGCCGCCTGCTGCGGCTTCAACAATGCCTCCAGTTCGATGTCGAACGCATGTTTTCCTTCATGTCGGAGATAAGGCAAAGGTTCGGGCGACTGCACCGGCTGTGCGGTGCGGAACGGCTCCAGCGCATCCATGGTTACGACCCAAGGCGAAATTGTCGTCGCAAAGGTCTTGGCGTTAAACGGGCCTAGCGGCACGTATTCCCATGCCTGGAAATCGCGCGCGCTCCAGTCGTTCAGCAGCACCATGCCGAAGATATGCTGCTCCGCCCTTTCGCAAGGAATCGGATCGCCAAGCTGATTCGGCACGCCGACGATAAATCCGGTTTCCAGTTCCAAATCGAGCTTGCGACATGGACCGAAAATCGGCCGTTCCTGGTCCGGCAATTTGATCTGCCCATTTGGCCGGCGGACCGGCGTGCCGCTTACCACCACGGACGATGCGCGGCCGTTGTAGCCGATCGGAATCTCCGACCAGTTCGGCAGCAATGCGTTTTGAGGGTCGCGAAACAGCATGCCGACATTGGTTGCATGCTCTTTGGATGAATAAAAATCGGTATAGCCCGGTATGTCAACCGGCAGCAACATGGTAGCCTGCGCCCGAGAGATCAGGGCTTTCGACCGCAACCCGCCATCGTCTTGCAATGTCCGGTTCGATTCCGAAAGCAGTGCGCTAATCTGCTCCCGGACGTTGCGCCAAGCCACGCGTCCCAGCGCAATGAAATCATTCAGACGCGGACGCGAGAAAACGCCTGGCTCGCAGTGCAAAAGACCCACGTCGGCAAGCGCCGCCAAGTCCAGTATCTCGCTGCCGATGGCGACCCCGACCCTTGCCGGCGAATCAGCCGTTTGGAATACACCGAAAGGCAAGTTCTGCATTGGGAAATCAGTATCTGGAGCATTGGCACTTTGTACCCAGCTTTTCAGTGAAGGCAATGTAGTGGGATCAGATTTCATTTTTTTCCGGGTCAAAATTTTTCTTCAGTGTTTGCCAGCATTGGAAGTATTCGCTTTGCAGCTGAGCGGTCTCCAATGCGAACCGGGTTGGCTTGATGACGGCGGGTGTCTCGAACATGAAAGCCATTGTATCTGCCACCTTATTGGGCCGCGATGTGTCCGCATTAGAGGCTTTGTCGAAGGTTTCTGCATCCGGACCATGGCCTGACATACAGTTGTGGAGGCTCGCGCCCCCAGGCACGAATCCCTCTGCTTTGGCGTCATATTCGCCGTGAATCAACCCCATGAATTCGCTTGCGATATTGCGGTGATACCACGGCGGCCGAAACGTTGATTCTGCCGCCAACCAGCGTGGTGGGAAAATCACGAAGTCGATCGTATCCACGCCAGGTGTGTCGCTTGGTGACTGAAGTACCAAGAAGATTGAAGGATCTGGATGATCAAAACTAATCGACCCGATGGAATTGAAACGGCGCAAGTCATACTTGTACGGCGCATAGTTACCATGCCACGCTACCACATCCAAAGGCGAGTGACCGATTGCGGCGCTCCAGAGAAAGCCATTAAACTTCGCCACCAATTCAAACTCGCCTTCAACGTCCTCATACCAGGCTTGTGGCGTAAGAAAATCTCTTGGGTTAGCCAAACCGTTGGAGCCAATGACCCCGAGATCCGGAAGCCGGAATAATGCGCCGAAGTTTTCGCAAATATAGCCGCGTGCCTGTCCATCAGGCAACTCTACACGGAAGCGCACGCCGCGCGGGATAACGGCAATTTCCTGCGGTGCGATTTCAAGGCGTCCAAGCTCGGTTGAGATCAGCAAACGTCCGTGCTGCGGCACGATCAACAATTCGCCATCAGCATTGTAAAAGAATCGACCTGACATCGATTGATTGGCCGCGTATAAATGAATGGCACAACCTGACTGCGCGTCCGGCGACCCATTTCCTGCCATTGTTACCCAACCTCCAACGAAGTCGGTAGGCACAGTTGGGATTGGCAACGGATCCCAACGTAATTGATTCGGTGGCGTTGGCGGCACATGTGAAAAGTCTGACACGATGCGCCCATGGTCAATTTGCTTGAAGGGCTGATGTACGGCCGCTGGCCTGATACGGTAAAGCCACGAACGCCGATTATGGCTACGAGGCGCGGTAAATGCAGTGCCAGAGAGCTGTTCTGCATACAGACCGTATGCAGCGCGCTGCGGAGAATTTTGGCCTATCGGCAAGGCACCCGGAAGTGCTTCGGTTGCGAATTCATTGGCGAAGCCGGATTGATAAGCCATTTGCACTGGCAAATCGACCGGGGCCATTCTCTTATCAGAAATCGTATTCATGCGTTTCCTTTAATGCAGGTATCAATTTTCAAGAGCAGTAAAGATCACACCACATTCAAATCGTGAGTAACTGGGTGGCGTACTTGCGGCGTCAAGATATTGGGCACGTGCGCCCGCCTGCCGTCGCCGCTTCGCCCCCAGACCGGCACAAATGTGCGTCTGTTGTGTTTAGGCTCCGGCCTTCGCGATTTCCAGAGCCTGTTTTAGGACATTAATGTCACCGATGTGATTAGCCAAAACCAGAACCAGCTTTGCATTGACCGTTTGGCTTTCTGCATCGCTCAAACCTTGGTGGGTATCGATCAGCATCTGATAAAAGTCATCGACTCGGTCGAGGTTTGGCTCCAAATTTAATGATTGACTCATGCTTTGCTCCTTCTATACGTTACATGTCGCGCGCCCGACGGCAGCACGGACTTTATTCAAATCGAAGGTGCGCCATCTCGCGCAGACATGCTGATCCGGCCGTAGTAAATAAAATGTGCCCGGCACTGCGTCAAAACGTTGCTTAAGCAGTCCCGTGCTGTCCGTAATCACCGTCAGGCCGGGAAATTTAACCGAATTGCTCTCCGCAGGCATCACGACGATTGGCCTTACTGGCAGATCTGCATGAGACAAGGAATGCAAGGCATCCAATTCTTTGGAAGAAGGGCCGTTCTTGTCCGCAAAATACAATGCGTTAAAGTCGCCTCCTAACAGACTGAGCAACCATCCCGGTCTGCCGTCAACTGCAATCGAAGCATCCGTACATGGCGCACCTGGCACCATCTTTCCCGCAAACGTGTCGATATCGGGCGTTGCCAAGAGCGACCGGGTATAGGTGGTCGGCATGGATAGTCTTCCACTATTGACGATACGTCGGGCAAAGCCATGATTTTTCGAGAGCTCTAGTACGGCGTCACGGAAGATCTTGCTGACTGCGCTTTTTGGCGTAATAAAATCAGTCGCCCGTGTCGAATTGAGGATATTTTCATCAGCAGCCTCTTCACGCTCGACCCCATACGTATCCAACAATGTATCGGGCGCTTTGCCAGCCAAAACCAGCTTGAGTTTCCATGTAAGGTTATCTGCATCCTGCACGCCACTGTTTGCCCCGCGCGCGCCGAATGGCGACACACCATGCGCAGAATCGCCAGCGAACAGAACCCGGCCATGTCGGAACTTTTCCATGCGCAGACAAGAGAAGGTGTACACGCTGACCCACTCAAGTTTGAATTCGACATCTTCGCCAAGCAGGGCCTTGATACGCGGGATAACACGTTCCGGGTCCCTTTCGGCGACCGGGTCCGCATCCCAGCCAAGCTGAAAGTCGATGCGCCAAACATCGTCTGGCTGCTTGTGCAACAACACTGACTGATTTGGGTGAAATGGCGGATCGAACCAGAACCAGCGCTCTGTAGGAAATTCGGCACACATTTTGACGTCGGCGATCAAAAACCGATCTTTAAAAACGCGACCATTGCTTTCTAATCCCATAAAATTTCGAATCGCACTGCGGCTGCCATCCGCTACTACGACATATTTCGCACGAAGCTCATACGTTTCCTCCGGCGTCTCGACTGTCAATACAACGCAGTCATCGAGCTGCTGCAAGCCAACCACCTTGTTCTTCCAGCGCAGATCGAGGTTCTTTTCCTGGATTGCCTGTTCGTAGAGGAAGCCTTCCACATAGTACTGCTGCAAATTGATAAAGGCGGGACGTCTGTGCCCCTCTTCCGGCAGCAGATTAAAACTATAAACAGGAGCGTCGCGGAAAAATACCTTACCGACATTCCAGCTCACGCCCTTGTCGACCATGCGATCACCGCAATGCAGGCGATCGAAAATTTCAAGCGTGCGCTTGGCGAAGCAAATCGCTCGTGAGCCTTCTGATAGCCTGTTGCTGTCGTCGAGCAAAATTGTCTCGATCCCCTGCTGGGCCAAATCGACCGCAGCAGATAAGCCAACCGGACCAGCGCCCACTACGACGACAGGAAACGGTGCGTCAGAAGCAGCCTGAAACTTTGAGGGCTTCGTATAGCTGAATTCAATTTTTTGATAATCCTTATCCATAATCTCTGCTCTGCCAAATCCAATCTGAAATTTCCCGCGCCTGCGCAGCGCCACCAATCAATTGAAAGGTGGCGCGACCCCAATGAGGCTTCTTCAGCTTTGCAGCGAGTGCCACATCTCCTTGTCGCGCTCGGCAGTCCAGATGCGTGGATGCTTGATGCCACTGGCTTCGTCTACTGCACGGGTCACATCAAATGGCAAACAATGTTCGTAAATGAACACATCGCCGAACTTCGGATCCATCACGCTACGCGCATAGGCCATTGCGTCTTTCAATGACTTTCCTTGTTTGACAGCTTCCTTGGCGCAGCTCAGCAAGGTCGTCACAAAATCTTTCGTGTAATCAATCCCTGCATTAACTTCTTTTGGATTCAATAATGCTGGTCCGCGGCCCGGGACAAGCTTTTCGGGCTGCATGGCTCGAAGTGCTTCTAACGTTGCTGGCCATTCTTCCAGCTGCGCGTCGCCGGTGTAGGCCGCTGCATCGTATTCGACCAGGTCGCCGGAGAAGCAGATTTTTTGAGACGGAATCCAAGCGATTGTGTCGCCTTTGGTGTGACCCATACCGATATGCATGAGCTTGACTTCCAACTTGCCCATGAAGATCGTCATCTCTTTTTCAAAGACCATCGTCGGCCAGCTTAGACCCGGAACAGTTTCGACGCCGGCGAACAAACGTGGAAAGCGTTCGATCTCAGACTGCATATCCTGCTCGCCGCGCTCAGCAATCAATTCATAGGTGCCTCGTGAAGCAATGATCTGCTCAGCGCCTTCCTTAAAATAAGCCGAAGCACCCAGCACCCGTACCGCATGATAGTGGGATAGCACGACATATTTAATCGGCAAATCAGTTACGGACCGGATGTGTTTAATCAGCGCCTGCGCCATTGCGGGCGTGGCGGTGGTATCGATCACCATCACGCTGTCGTCACCGATAATGACGCCCGAATTCGGATCGCCCTCCGCCGTATAGGCATATGCATTGTCAGACAACTTAATGAAGCTGGTCTTTTTCTCTTCCAGATCAGCTTGAGACGCAAATTTCTTTTCAGTCATGATGAAACTCCAGATAAATGATTTAAGGTAGGCAAGCCGGGCGCACTTGGATTCAAATTCCCAAGTAGGCCTTTTTCACCTGTTCGTTCTGCAACAGCTCCCGGCCCGGGCCGCTGAGCAAAACTTTTCCGGTCTCGAGTACATAGCCGATATCGGCAATGGAAAGAGCGGCGTGGGCGTTTTGCTCAACAAGGACGATTGTTATTCCCTGGGCCTTCAGGTCTTTGATGACTCGAAAAATCTCGTCAACCAGTAATGGGGCCAGACCCATGCTTGGTTCATCGAGAAGCAATAACTTTGGACTGCCCATTAGCGCGCGGGCCATCGCGAGCATTTGCTGCTGACCGCCGGATAAGGTTCCGGCGGGGAGTGCGCGTTTTTCCTTCAACACGGGGAAAAGCTCGAACATTTTTGCAAGTCCGTTTTCGATTTCAGATGCCGGTCTTGTAAAAGCTCCCAGCTTGATGTTGTCCTCTATGCTTAGGGGGCCAAATACCCGCCGCCCCTCCGGCACCTGGCAAATGCCAGCTTTTACCCGCCGGTCGGCACGTAGGCGCGTTATATCCGAATCAATGAAACGAATGGATCCGCCGCTGGCAGGCTGCACGCCCGATATCGTGCGTAGCAGCGTCGTTTTGCCGGCGCCATTAGCGCCGACCAAGGCAACCAATTGTCCTTCTTTCACTTGCAGATCTATGCCGTGCAGCGCTTTAATCCGGCCATAGTGGCTGGTCAATCCGGTTACTTCCATCATCACCCGGCCGGTTCCGGTCGCACTTCTATGAGGCACTTCAGCCTGAATAATGTCAATTGTTTGCATGCCAAGGCCCTCTTTATACGGACGCGCCCAAATAGGCGGCGATTACGTCTGGATTTACGCGTACCTCCGCCGCAGTGCCTTCGGCGAGTTTTTTGCCGTAATTGAGCACGAGGATGCGGTCCGATATGTTCATCACCATTTTCATGTCGTGTTCCACGAGGACGACAGTGATGCCTGATTGCGCGATCTTGACCACCAATTCTTCAATCTCATGCGTTTCAGTGTGATTCAGCCCAGCGGCGGGCTCGTCGAGAAAAAGAATTTTCGGCTTTGCAGCCAACGCCCGGGCAATCTCCAATCTTTTCAGAGCGCCATACGACATGCTGTTCGCATGGGCATCGACATATTTCCCGACACCGACAAATTGCATGAGCTCGGCGCACTCCTGGCGACATTCGTCATCTGCCTTGCGTAAGCTCGGCAGTCGGAAAATCGCGGCCAAAAAGCTCTGCGACAGCCTCAAGTGCGCACCGGTCATGACGTTTTCGAGCGCAGTCATATTCATGCACACTTGCAGATTCTGGAAGGTGCGGCTAATACCCAGGGCTGCAAGCGCATCGGGTGCAAGGCCAGTCACATCTTTGCCACCGAGGCGAGTTACACCGCTAGTCGGGGTGTAGATTCCTGTAATCAGGTTAAAGAGGGTGGTTTTCCCGGCGCCATTCGGGCCGATCACGGAATAGACACCACGCTCCGGAATTTCGAAGCTCACGTCCTGCACGGCGCTCAAACCGCCAAACGTCTTGGTGAGATTGTCGACGCGAATCATTTCAGTTTCCTTTCTTGCGCCAGAGCGACGACAAGCTTGGCACCACGCCTTTAGGCAGGAAGATCATCGTCAGCATCAAGATCGCGCCAAACGCAACCGTCTCCCAACCTTCAAACTTCGCGAGTAATTGAGGCAGCAGCGTCAGGAGAACTGCGCCGAGGACTGATCCATAGATCGATGCCATACCGCCAACGACGACCATCGTCATGAGCTCGACCGAATGGAAGAAGCCAGCGATGCCTGGCGTCAAAAAGCCGACATAATGCGCAGCAACGCTGCCCATGAAGCTGGCGATCACTGCCGAGAAAACAAACATCTTGGTTTTAAAGGCGGCAGTATCGACGCCGACTACGCGTGCGGCCACTTCGGAGCCGTGAATCGATTGCAATGCACGTCCCGCCGGCGAATTCACAAGGTTGATTGCCCCTCCCAAAACCAATAGCAAAAGTGCGGCAACAACCCAATACCATTGTTTTTCGCCGTTAATCTCAATGCCAAGAAAGCTGAGAGCAGGCACCGTGATGCCATCTGGACCGCCGGTAAATTTGGCCTCATTGGTTATTGCAATACTGATGATCATGCCGAGACCAAGCGTCGCCATCGCAAGGTAATGCCCTTTTAATTTTAAAATGGGTCGTGCTACCAACAGCGCAAGCACGCCGCTGGCGACCATACCGGCCAACAGCGCGGCGAACGGAGGCCAATTGAAATGCACGGTAAGTATGGCGGTCGAATAGGCGCCGATTCCCATGAACCCTGCATGACCAAGGCTGATTTGCCCCGTGTAACCCGCCAGAAGATTCAAAGCAATCACAACGATGGCATTGATTCCCATCCGGATTACCAGGTCGAGATAGAAGTTATTCGGAAGAATAAGGGGCAGCAGGGCCAACACCGCACCGATCACGACCAAACCGCCGAAGCGCCGTAGTAATCCTTCGTTGACATGAGCAGTCATAGGAGCGATTGGTCTGACGGCAATCGGCTTAGATACTGTAGCTTGCTTACTCATACACGCTCCGTTACTTTGGCGCCAAACAATCCACGCGGCATAAAGAACAATAAAAACAGAATGAGGACGAATGGCATTGCATCTTTATATGCAGAGGATATGTATCCCGCCGTCATGGCCTCTGCCACACCCAGAAGCAAGCCCCCAACGATGGCGCCAGCACCACTGCCCAGGCCGCCAAGTGTCGCTGCTACAAAGCCTTTTAGCCCAAGCATGATTCCGACGTCATAGGAAGTCGTAGAAATTGGGGCGATTAGAATGCCCCCGACGGCACCCAGCATCGCAGCCAAAGCAAAACTCAACAGAAGAATAAGTTTGGTATTGATGCCGACCAGCTGTGCCGCCAGCTTGTCGTGGGAGGTGGCGAGCATTGCTTTGCCAAGCCGGGTACGGTTAAAGAACCAGCCTAAGGCGCTAACGATTAATACTGTTACGCCGAGTACCCACAAGCTTTGCGGCAAGATCGTCGCCCCTAGTATCGAAAACGGCGCGTCACCGCTAAATGAGGGCAGTATGTGATTTCCCTTGCCCAGGTAGACTTCAACCAGTCCGCGGACGACCAAGGAAGCGCCGATCGTGATAATGATGAGATTGACGACTTCCCCCTTGCCGGCTGGTTCAATAGCCAATTTTTCGATCAAGATGCCGACTGCAGCGGCGATGACAATTGCTAACAGAATTGCCAACCAGAGCGGAATACCAATTTGTGCGAGAAAGACAGCAGCCATGCCGCCGACCATGATGAATTCGCCTTGGGCAAAGTTGATGACCCCGCTGCTGTTATAGATCATGGCAAATCCCAATGCGGCCAGCGCATAAGTAGAGCCTTGGGTAATGCCGGAAAAGAGAAATTGTAGAAATTCGGACGACATGTTTTACTCCGGTTTAGGCAAAGCAGGGCCCTGCGGGCCATTCGGCCGCTAAAACAGAACTCGTGGAGAGAAGCCGGTTGAAGGCAAGCGCTTAGAGGCAGCGCCTGCCTTCAACTAGACTAGAGGCTTAATCATTGATCAGCGTCCAGTCGTTGTTGCGGATTTCCAGCATTCGCAAGCCAGACAAATCCAGGCCGCTATGGTCAGTCGCGGACATGTTCACGACGCCATTGGTACCGACGAACTTCCTGGTCGATTCCAGCGCGGCGCGGACCTTTTCCTTGTCGGTGCTATTGGCGCGTTTGACTGCATCAACATACAACATGATGCCGTCGTGTGCGTTGCCGCCGAAGGCAGATGGATCGACTTTGTAACGATCGTTGAATGCTTTGGTATAGTCAGTCACTACCTTCTTTTGGATATCGCCAGCCGGCAGCTTTTCTGGCACTAAGAGCGCTGTTGCTGGCAAACGGATGCCTTCGGCAGAGGGTCCGGCAAGTTTGATAAATTGTTCAGATGCGACGCCGTGCGACTCATAATGTGGCGTCTTCATACCAAGTTGCGCCATGTTCTTTGACACGATTGCCGGCCCCTGGCCGAGACCGAAAACAAACACCGACTGAACGGCGGGATTGCCTTTGATCTTCGTTAGCTGGGCGGTCATATCAGTGTCCTTTGGGCCATAGGTCTCGACCACAACAACTTCCATTCCCAAAGTAGGCGCCAATGCCAAAACTTCCTTGTGGCCGGACTGTCCGAAACCGCTGGTTTCCGATAACAATGCGATTTTTTTAAAGCCGCGCTTTTGCATGTCGCGCAAAACGCGCTCGACCACTTGCCGGTCGCTATGCGGTGTTTTGAAGACCCATTTCTTCACTGGTTCGACGATTGCGATGCCCGCTGCAAGCGAAATAAACGGCACGCCGGCGCGCTCTGCCAAAGGCACGGCTGCCATTGTGTTGCCGGTGGTTGTTCCGCCGATCAGGACGTCGACCTTGTCTTCTTCGATCAAACGTTTAGTAAATGAGTTGGATTTATTTGCTTCACTCGCGTCGTCATAGCTGACAAGTTCCAGCTTGCGACCGAGCAGACCGCCCTCACTGTTAATCTTTTCAACGTAAAGCTGCAAGGTTTGCTGCTCCGGCGTACCTAAAAATGCCGCCGGTCCGGTCACGGATAAAATTGCGCCGATTTTAATGTTCTGTGCGAAAGCACCTGCTGACAGCGCCATACCCAGTGCTGCAGCAATCAACTTGAATTTGGTAAATGATTTCATGTCTTCTCCTAGTTGTAATAGCCCGCTCGCATTCGCAATGCTTGCGGTTGAACCAATAAAAACTGTCCATTAGTTGTACTGCTTTATTTCCAGTCGAACGCCGAATTTATGACTTCATCAGATCAAAGGTCGAGGTCAAGTACGCTGCTTTTTGCACGCGATACACAGATCATCATGGTCTTGTTCGAAGCTTGTTCCTCATCAGTCAGTACATAGTCACGATGATCTGGTACACCTGCGCATACAGCGGTCTCACAGCTTCTGCAAAGCCCTTCTCGACATGAAAATGGCATCAGGACGCCGGCGTCTTCCAAGCACTCCAAAATACTTTTATCTTCTGGAATAGTGATTTCCAGCTTGCTTCTTATCAAGCGGACCACGAAGGTGTCGCTCGGCGCCTGTTTATCAGAAGACGGTGCACTGAAGCGCTCAAAATGCACTGCATGCTTAGGATGCGCGTGCGCTGACTTCTCAACTGCATTCATAAGCGGCTCTGGGCCGCAGCAATAGATATGGTCCTGCGCGTCTAGATCAGCAATAAACTTTGCTACGTCGGCATATCCCTGTTTTTCATCGTCGAAATGCAGCAAGATATTGTCGCGATCGAACGCCAGCAACTGATCGAGATAGGCTGCCCGTTTTCTGCTGCGTACTGTATAGAGCAAGCGCCACCTCTTCCGGCTCATTTCGCACCAGCGAATCATGCTTAAGATTGGCGTAATGCCGATTCCGCCTGCAATAAAGACATATGTCGACGCATCCGGCACCAGGGCAAAATTATTACGCGGTGCGCTGATCTGCAACTTGTGACCTTCCAGTACCGACTCGTGCACATAAGTTGATCCGCCGCGGGAAGCATCAGCAAGGCCTATTGCGATTTCATAGGTGTCAGGCGCTGGCTGATAATTACAGAGAGAATACTGACGCACTAATCCGTTCGGCAAATGGACATCAATATGGGCTCCAGGCTCGAAATCTGGCAGCGGACGGCCATCGGAGGTTTTCAATTCGAGTTGCACGACGCCATCAGCGCCAATTGCGCGCTCGGCGATAACAACTTCATATGTTTCAGGCTGGCTCGGCACTCTTGTTCTCCTGCTCGATTGCACGGCTCACAATCCATCTGAACTGTGAAAGCGCCGCATCAATGCCGAGGTTGACCATCTTGAAGTTAGGGTCAAGCGCGACCATGGCTTGCTGTGCCTCCACGATTTCGCGGTCTTCGTCAAAGGCTGTCACCACGCTTTGGTGAATCGAATCAGTGACGTCCGGCCGGTCGATCGCAAAATTATGCGGATGAGCGAAGAAATAATGGGTTGAATTGTCATGCTCAGGCGACAAGGCCTGGCAGCCGCGGAATTCGACTGCATTGACTCTATTTCCCTCCGGAGCGCCGGTTCCGGCAGGAGCCATGCCGGAGTCCATCAGCAAGATCCCTGGAGCGATAAAGTCGTAGATGTTCCAGCGGTCGACCTTGCCCTCGAACGGATGCACTTTTTGTACAAAGGCCGGCGGATCAATGTTCAACGCCCAGCGGGTAATCTTGACACCACGATCGGTACGTTCGACTTTGGGTTGGACTTTTGCGTAGTCCTCGGTGCCGCCAAGCGTGGTTGGGTGCACATAGGGGAGATGGGAGAAATCAAGTAAGTTATCGGCGATCAACAGGTAATTCACGTCATAGTGAATGTACCCGTCGTTGCTGCGCCAAGCCGGGTCATCGAGCCAGTGCGTGTCTGGGATTAACGATTCGTCAGCAAGGCTGGGATCGCCCAGCCAAATCCAAATCCAGCGATGCTTTTCAACGACTGGAAATACGCGGACTTTTGCCTGAGGCGGGATTCTCGGTTGAGACGGGATTTCAATGCAAATGCCTTTCACATCGAATTTCAGACCGTGATACATGCATCGCACACAGTCACCTTCTCTACGGCCTTTCGACAACGGCGCGCCACGATGGCAGCAGCGGTCTTCGAAGGCAATGACTTTGTTATGGCTGTCGCGCCATATTGCCAATGGCATATTGGCAATAGTTCTGCTTAGAAAGCCGTCTTGCGGGACCTCTTTATCCCAGCCAGCGACATACCAGCAATTCTTGATAAACATCCCGGTCTCCTTTTGAGGTCATATACGAACAACATATATGACATATGCGATGGATGCATATTAGGATTTGTTTTATTATGCGTAAATAAGCAATTGATCATAATGATTATGAATACCGCGCATAACGCATCGTTGGATCTGAATCTCATCGCCGTCTTCGACGCTCTGCTTCGTGAACAAAATGTCAGTAAAGCTGCTGACCAACTTGGCATGTCGCAAAGCGCAATGAGTCACGCCTTACGCAGGCTACGGGAGTTCTTCAACGACCCATTGTTTGTCAAAACGGGACGCGGGATGAAGCCTACACCGCGCGCTGAGGATCTCGCAGCGACAGTGCTTGGCGTGATGGGATCGATTAGAAATGATTTGTTGGTCGCCACTCGCTTTGACGCGAAAAAAGCGAAGCGTGCCTTTAGTCTGTGTATGACGGACCTTGGAGAGTTAATCTTTTTGCCGCCATTGATTGAGCGGTTACGGGAAGCTGCACCAAACTGCACGATTCAATCGATACGGATCCGTCCCAAGGAAATTTTTAACGCGCTTGAATCAGGTGAAATCGATCTGGCTTTAGGCTCACTGCATTCGATTCCCAAGGGGCTCTTTCAACAACAGCTTTACATGCGCTCTTTCACTACGATCGTCAGCTGCAAGAATAAGAAAATCGGCGATGAAATCTCGGTTGATCAGTATTTTGAAATGGAGCACATTACTGTTGCATTGGCTGATCGGACGGAAGGTTACTATGACAGCGTGGTAGATGACTATGGCAGAGAACGCAAAATTTATTTTACAACGCCGCATTTTTTAACAATCCCGCTAATCATTGAGCGCAATCCCGATCTAATTGCAACGGTACCACGCGAACTGGGCACAGTTTTTTCAAAGTTTAATACAGTACGGATGGTCCCCCCTCCAATCCCGCTTCCTCAATTCACGTTGCGTCAGCATTGGCATCCCAGATACCACCACGATGAGGCGAACACCTGGTTAAGAAGACTCGTCAAAGAAACGTTCGATTCCTTATCTGAGTGATCCCACAAACCAAACCGCAGCGTATTAAATTTCGCTCAATTCAACATGCCGCCTTACAATGCCTTCCATCACCAGTCCTCCAACGCATCCTCACGTTGGACAGGCCAAATCACCAAATATTCTCCAAACTTACAGCTGTAGTATTAGCCCCCGGAGCGCCCATCGTGATGCGACTACTTCCGTTTACCCTGCCGTGTCCGCCCACTTCCCGCATGATCCTCGTCAGCCTGTTTCTGCTAGCCGCCAGCGGCGCGACAGCGCCCAACGACGCCCATGCGCTGAGCTGCGGCATCCATGAAAAAAGCGTATGCAAGGGGACGGACCAGCAGTTTGCGGGGGGATTCAACCCCGGCACCGGCTACGGCGGTTTTGGCGGCAGCGCCTGCAAGGCGCACAGGACCCCGGTGATATTTATTCACGGCAACGCCGACGGCGCGGTCAGCTGGGATGCGCCGCCCGGCAATGTCACCGGCTATCCGACGCCGCCGCGCTCGGTGTATGCGGAAATGAAGGCGCGCGGCTACAAGGATTGCGAACTGTTTGGCGTAACGTATCTGAACGCCGAGGAACGCAAGCTTGAAAACGTCGGCAAGAATTACCACCAGCCGGCCAAGTACCGCATCATCCATGATTTCATCCTGGCGGTGCAGGCGTATACGGGCAAGCCGCAGGTCGATATCGTGGCCCATTCGCTGGGCGTGACGCAGACGCTGGCGACCCTGCATTACTACAAGATGCACGGTTCGGTGCGCAAGTTCGTCAATATCGCCGGCGGCCTGCGCGGCCTGGCCAGTTGCCAGTTGACCGGCTTCGCCAACCCGCAGGCGCCGACATGCGGGTCGCAGAATCTGGCGGACAGCAATATTTTCGGTTTTTATCCGGAAGGCTTTGCCGGCCTGATCTGGGTGACCAACCGCTGGACCGGCAGCGGCAGCGACACCTCGTTGCGCGAGGCGCCCCGGCATGCGCCCGCCACCATGTTCTATACCATCGGCGCCGGCTACAAGGATGAGGTGGCTTGCGCGGCTGCGGGCGTGCGCTCCGGCTGCAACCAGACCACAAAATTCGACGCCGCGCCCAATGTGAAGGCACAAATCGACATCGGCGCCGGCGCAGATGCGGCGCAACTTGATCTGGACTGGTCGGACAAATCGCCCTTCAACCGCATGGGCGGCGACGCCAGCAACGGCATCGGCCACTTCCGCGCCAAGGATAATGCCGGCAGCATTATTTATCGCATGCTGCAGACGGATTGCCGCGGCCTGGCGTGTGCCTGGGATTACAACTACGGACCCAAATCCTTGTACTGATGCTGGGCAATTATCGGAAGTTTGTTCAAACGCAAAAACAAAAGTTTGTCATCGGAAAATAATCAGCTTCATTAATGATTTGATGACAACAAAATGATCAATCTGAACCGCGCTGGCGCGCCCCTGCATGGCAGCGCGCCGATTATCCTGCAAGCCGAAGCCTATCTGGCCAGTCTGCCTGAACTCTCGGGCGGCGATCTGAAGGCCATGCTGGCTGACGGCATGGTGCTGGTCTCGGGCCTCTTATGCGGCGAGACAAATCACACGCCAACGCAGGAAAGGCACAGCAAGCTGGCGAAACTGGTGCTGGCGAAAATGCAGCGCATTACGCGCGAAAACGCCAGGCACGCCAAGCAAGACGCCTATCCCTGCTTTAGCTCCTGAAGCTGATTTCCTGCTTACTTGCTCAAGCCCTCGACCAGCGCGTATCCCTTGACCAGACCGGCCTGAATCGCCGCTTCCCGGGTGGGGAAGTCGCCGTCGTCGCCGGACTTGCCGACCACTTCGCTATCGCTGCTGGGATCCTCGCCCGGCCAGGCGATGCGCACGGCATAGTCCCAGAGTGCAGTGGAACCTTCGTGCGGCAGCGCGGTGACATAAATTTCCATGTCTTTGTACAACTCGGTTTGCCAATCCTGTTCGCTTGCCATGATCGCCTCCTTTTTCAATTCAGCATAATCCATTATGCCGGCGATGGCACGGTAATCGTTCAGCGGGCTTTCGACAACACGATCAGCCACCTGCGCAACAGCAGGATTTGCAAATGGCCCGGGGCGACGCCGGGGCTGCATTCGATGAGGGGATGGGCGCTGTAATAGCGGGTGCGGAAGTCGCGGCCGAGCGACATTTCGCGCCGGCCGACGCGCAGCTGGACGGATGTTGCAACGGAAGCAGGATTGAATCCGGCAGGGAGAGAAGACGTCATGTTTGCCATGGTGCTAGCCTTTCTTGTATATTATTGACATTGAACGCAACGCTACTCTAGCACAACTACTGTATAAATAAACAGTAATTATGCCGGCTGTTGTTTCTCCGCCAATTCCCCCAGCAAGACCCGCAAGCCACTCGCCCGCTGCGTCTTGCGCACCACCGCCGCCTCCAGCACTGCCACAGCCGGCGTCACCAGCGTAAAAAATTCGCGCGCACGCGTAATGCCCGTGTAGACCAGCTCGCGCGCTACCACCTGGCCGGCTTCGTGCGGCAGGACCATCGCCACATGACGGAATTCCGAGCCTTGCGACTTGTGCACCGTCATCGCATAGGCGGTTTCCACCGCCGCCAGGCGCGTCGCCAGCACGCTGCGCACCGCGTCGCCATTCAAAAAATACACGCGTTGCGAATCCGCCCGCGCCAGGTCCGGCAGGACGATGCCGATGTCGCCATTGAAGACGCCGACGCCATGATCATTGCGGGTCACCATCACGGGACGGCCGGTGTACCACTCGCCGCGGCGGCGGATCAGGCCTTCTCTTTCCAGGCGCTGCTCGATTGCCTGGTTGATGCCGGCCACGCCCCATTCGCCTTCGCGCACCGCGCACAAGATGCGGAAGGTATCGAAGGCTAGCAACACCGTTTTTACCCATGCTTCATAAGCGGCGGCATCGCCCGCCGGCGGCATCTGCCGCAGCAATGCAAGGTAGGCGCGGTAACCGCCCTCGGCGCCGGCGCGGCCATCGATGGCCAGCCCTAGCAGATCGGTCTGGCGCGCAGGCTCCAGCCAACGCAAGGCGGCATCTTCCCGAGCGCGCAGGCAGGCTGCCGCAGCGAGCGCGTCGCCATCGTTGACGGCAGTCGCCAGCGCACCGATCGGCCCGCCGAAGCGGCGGCTCTTGCGCAGCATGACGGTCTGCTGGGCCAGGGCGTCGCCGCTGGCCGCGATCGTGGCGGCAAGCGTGCCGGCAATCGCGGCGGGGGTTATTTGACCGCTGGCCGCCAGCACATACTGCGCGCTCGCCGGCGTGTAACGGCCCGCCTGCGCATCGAAACACAGGTCGCCCAGCACGGCGCCGGCTTCCACCGAGGCGAGCTGGTCCTTGTCGCCCAGCAGGATCAGCATGGTGGTCGGCGGCAGCGCGTCGAGCAGCGCCGCCATCATTTCCAGGTGCACCATCGATGCCTCGTCGACGATCAGGACATCGACTTCGAGCGGATTGCCGGCGTGGTGGCGCAGCGCGCGCGTGTCGGGGCGCGCGCCCAGCAGGCTATGCAAGGTGCCGGCGGCCGGCAGGCGCGCCGCCAGCCCGGCCAGCGGCAGCGCCGTGCCGACCCGGGCGACCAGGCCACCCAGGGCATCGTCGATCGACTGCTTCAGGCGCGCGGCCGCCTTGCCGGTCGGCGCGGCCAGGGCGATGCGCAGGCGCTCGGGTTCTTCGGCCAGGGCAAACAGCAGGGCCAGCAGGCGCGCCACCGTGTAGGTCTTGCCGGTGCCGGGGCCGCCGGTGATGATCGAAAAGCTGCTGCGCACGGCAATCGCGCAGGCGATCTTTTGCCAGTCGGGACCATCCGCCTGCATCCCGGGCTGGCCAGCGTCGAACAGCAGGTCCAGCCACTGGCGCACCCGCGCGGCATCCACCTCGCGCAGACGCGTGGCACGGCTTGCGGCCTGGCGCGCCACCAGGGTTTCATTGCGCCAGTAGCGGCGCAGGTACAGCCGGTCGCAGTCCAGCACCAGCGGCTGGCGGTGTTCTTCTGCACCAACCACCCAGACCTGCTCGCAGGCGGCCAGGGCCGTGCACCAGGCGCCGGCGTCGGGCGGCAGCGGGCCGCTGCGGTCCAGCAAGGCATCCCACTGCTCGCGCGTCCAGCCCATCAGGGCGCAGGGGTCGGCCGCCAGTTCGTCAAGCTTCAGGCAACTGTGGCCGCGCCCTTCGAGTTCGGACAGCAGGGCGCAGGCCAGCGCCAGCGGCGCCGGCGTGGGGCCGAGGGAAGTAATGAAGCGGGCGAAGGCGGCGCCGAGCCGGCGCAGCAAGCCCGCCTCGACCAGGTTGTCGAAGCCTTCGAGCAAGGCGTTTACCTGGGTCATGCGCAATCCTCCATGGCTGCCGGTGCAGGCAGCAATGCATCCAGCGCGTCCAGCAGCGCCGTGTGCGCCGGCAGGTGGTAACAGCCGTGCGTCTCGGGATTGTCGAGGCCGCGCAGAAAATAGAAAATCGCCCCGCCCAGCTGCGTTTGCGGATCGTAGTCCGGCCCCAGCCGGCTTTGCAGCAGCCGGTGCAGCGCCAGCAGGTAGATGGCGCCTTGCACGTCGTAGCGGCAGGCGGCCATGCCGGCCATCAATGCCTGGCGGTGGTAGCCGGCGTCGTTGGGGGCCAGCGCATTGGACTTGTAATCCATCACCCAATAGCGTCCTGCATGCTCGAACACCAGATCCTTGAAACCGCGCAGCATGCCATGCAGCTGGCGCGGCGACAGCGGCGCGCGCGCCATGCCGTCGAGCAGATATTGCTGGCACACGGCGTCGAGCGTACCGGTGTCGAGCTCGTTTGCGGGGAACCAGAATTCGGTTTCCGGCATGGCGAGCGCCAGCTCGCGCAAGGCCGCGCCCAGCGGCGGCAGCGTTGTCGCCGCAACCGCACGCAGCCAGGCCACCGCATCGTCCTGGCGGTGGCCCCATCCTGCCCGCTCGCAGCGCGCACACAGACGGGCGTCGAAGCCCGGCTCATCGACGATGGCAAAACCTTCGTTGGCCATCCATTCCAGCTGCGCGTGCAGGAATTGCCCAGGCAGCGAGCCGCGCGGGAAGCGGTGCCAGGCGGTGTCCTGGAACTTGCCGAAGGCCAGGCGGTCGTCATCCTCGGCCAGCTTGTCCGCCAGCGGCGTGGCCGGCGCCGGGGCGCTGCCGAGCTCGCGGGTGATGGAGGAATAGCTGGCGATTTTCCAGTTGCGCTCGAAACCTGCGGCGTAGGCCGCGATCTCGCTGAGCTGCGGCTGGCGGTCGCGGCGCGACAGCACGGTGTGGCCGCAATCGGCGCTGGCATCGCGTAACGTGATGCCGGCGCAATCGCCGCGCAGCTCCTGCAATTTCACCATCAGCGCCGCGCCGTCGATCTTGGCGCCGCCCCCCAGCAGATAGCCGAAGGCACTGTCGTGGATCTTGTCCTTGAGCGACACCACGCCCAGCCACAGGGCATGGCGCGCCCGCGTCAGGGCGACATACAGCAGGCGCAGATCTTCTTCCATGCGCGCCGCGTCCAGCGCATCGCGCGCTGCCTCGGACAGGGTGAAGTCGATGCGGCGCGCGCCGCTGTCATCGGCAAAAGCGAAAAAGCGGCGGTTCTTGCGGTCGACCGCCCTGGCGCTGACCGCGAACGGCAGGAACACCAGCGGATATTCCAGGCCCTTGGACTTGTGCACGGTGATCACCTGCACCAGTTCGGCATCGCTTTCCAGGCGCAGGATGCGCTCATCGCCGCCCTCGCCGTCATTGTCGATCTGTTCGGCCAGCCAGCGGATCAGGGCATGTTCGCCATCCAGGTTCTGGCTGGCGCCCTGCAGCAGTTCGGCCAGGTGCAACAGGTCGGTCAGGTCACGCTCGCCGCCGGTCTCGCGCAGCAGCGTGGCGGGCAGGCCGAGCTCGTGGATGAAGCGGCGCAGCATGGCCAGCACGCCCTGGCGCTGCCAGACCGCGCGCAACGCCTTCAGTTGCTCGATGCGCGCTTCCCATGCCAGATCGTCCGCCGCCAGCTGCGCCAGTTCGTCCAGGCCAAGCCCGGCCGTACGGCTGGCGAAGGCGGCGCGCGCCAGGCCGGCGTCGAGCGGGCTGGCGACGGCGTGCAGCCACAACAGCAGATCGGCCGCCGCCGGGCTGGCGAAGACGGAATCCTTGTCGGACAGATAGACGCTGGGAACACGGCGCCGCTGCAGCGCGCGGCGCACCGCAGCGGCCTCATGACGGTCGCGCACCAGCACGGCGATATCGGCCGGCTTCAGGGCGGTGAATTCACCCGCCTGCATGAAGCCCGCCTGCGCATCATCGAGCAAGGCGACGATCTGCTCGGCGCACTGGGCGGCGAAATGCGCGCGGTAGGTTTCCGCAGTCAACTCGGCACTGGCAGAACACCAGATGGTCATGGCGGCAACCGCGCCGGCCGAATCGACCAGGCATTCCTTGCGCCCATGGGCGGCGACGGACTCGAACGGCAAGGGGTTTTCATCATTGCGGCGGAAGCGGAAGGCGCCGGCCGCATGTCCGGAATGGCCCAGCCTGCCTGGCGCGTCTGGCGCATCCGGCTCGCCTTCGGCGTGCAGAAACACGCGGTTGACCGCCTTGACCAGCGCATCGGTGGAGCGGTAATTGGTGCCGAGCAGGTAATGCCGCCCTGCCGTGGCGCGGCGGGCGTCGAGATAGCTGTGAATGTCGGCGCCGCGAAAGCCGTAGATCGCCTGCTTGGGGTCGCCGATCAAAAACAGGCCGAGCTTGTCCGGATTGTCGGCAATGCGGTAGAGGCGGTTGAAGATGCGGTATTGCTCGGGCGACGTGTCCTGGAATTCATCGATCAGCGCAACAGGATATTGGCCGGTGATGCGGCGCACCAGCGCCTCGCCATTGCCGCCTTCCAGCGCCATGCGCAGGCGCGTGAGCATGTCGGCGAAGCCGAACTGCCTGCGGCGCTGCTTGAGCTCGCTCATGCGCTGCGAAACCCGGCAGGCGGCATGGCGCTGGATGTGGTGCGCCAGCGGCTCGATTGCAGCCAACGCCTGCTGCAGCGGCGCAATGGCGTCGAAATCTTCCGGCACGGCGGCGGAAAAATCCTTGTTGAAGGCAGCGGCGATCTTTTCAGGGAGGAGCTTTTGCCCGTGTTTGCGAAAGCCTTCCTCAGGCAAGATGGCGTTTGCATCTTCCGCCCAGGCGCGCAGGGCCGCGAAGCATTCGTCCAGCGTCGACTGCTTCATTTTCGTACCGCTCAAGCCCTTGCGGTTCTTTTCCACCCACGCGGCCATGCGCGCCAAGCGCGCGCTCCAGCCTGGCTTGAGCGCGGCCGCCAGCGCCTGCTGTTCCTCTGCCACGCGCGCGATCATCTGCGCCAGCGCCTCCTCGCCGGTGTCTTCGAACAGGCCGGCATGCCTGACCAGCTGGCGCATCCCGGCTTCCAGCGCTGCCAGGTTTTCCCAGCAGTCGAGCAAGGCGGCCAGGGTCTTGCCGTCCAGCGAATACACGTGCTGGCGCCAGTAGTCGCGCACCGCATCGCGGAACAGGGCTTCCTCGTTGCTGACCAGTTCCTCGTCGAACAGGCTGCCGCTGTCGAAGGCATGCTCGCGCAGCATGCGCTGGCACCAGGCATCGATGGTGAAGATGGCGCACTCGTCCATCGCCTCGGCCGCCAGCATCAGGCGGTGCGCCGCCTGCAGCCGCTCCTGCTCGTCCGGGCAGGAATCGATCAGCTCGCTGAGAAAAGTGTCATGCGCCTGCGGCGCCTGGCCGCGAAAGCAATGCGCTGCTTCCAGCAGGCGTGCGCGCACGCGGTCGGACAGCTCGCGGGTGGCGGCGCGGGTGAAGGTCATCACCAGGATTTCCGAGGGCGCCAGCGGCCGGCCATAGCCCTCTTCACCGCCATGCCCGAGCACCAGCCGCACGTACAGGGCGGCGATGGTCCAGGTCTTGCCGGTGCCGGCGCTGGCCTCGATGAGGCGCGAGCCTTTCAGCGGGAAGCGCAGCGGATCGAGTGGCTGGCTCATGCCGCAGCTCCTTGTTGTTCTTGCTGTTCTTGCTGTTGATACGCGATGACTTCCACCGCGCCATTCCTCCAGGCGAGCAGCGGCTGGTACAGGGACAGCGCCGTCTCGCGCCATTGCGGCGCGGCGTCGAGTGCGGCAAAATCCGGCCACAGACGCGCCAGGCAGGGTTCTTCGCTGGCTTCGCCGCTGGTGTTGTAGCCGCCGTCGTAGAATTCATGGAGTTTTTCGTCGCCGTCTTCGCACAGGCGCAGGGCGGTCTTGCAGGCCACCGGCAAGGGAGCCTGCAGGCCGTCGCGCCAGAATTCCAGCAGGGCGCCGAGCGTTTGCCGGGCCTCATCGGGGTCCAGCGGCGCCATCTTCAGGACCGCATCGCGCCCGACCAGGTAACCGCTCACTTCCTGCCCGGCCACGGCGGCGGCGAGCTGGCGTACCCAGGCGCCGAACAGCTTGTCGGCGCGCGCCACGGCTTGCTTGTCGACGGTTCTGGTCAGCTTGCCGGGATTTTGTTCCAGCCACACGGTGCCGCTGCCGTTGCTGCGCAGCTTGTCGATCCAGTCGTCCAGGCGCAGGCCGGCGTGGCCGAATGCAACCGGCAGCTTGCCGGCGGCATGGGGAAACCTGCCGCACAGTTCAAGCCAGGCGCTGCGCGCCGGCGTCAGGTCGCGCACCAGTTGATCCTGCCAGTGCCGGCCCATCAGGCCGATCGGCAAGACACCCTGGCGCGCCAGGCACGCGGCGCGCTCGCGCATGCGGGCCGGGACTTCCACCAAGGTTTCGCGCGGGCCGCTGTCATCCAGCAGCAAGGCGGCAATGCCGTATTCCTCGAGTCCGTCCAGGCCGAAGGGCTCCTCGTCCTGGCCCACCAGCGGGCTGGCGGCGAAGACTACCTGCAAGCGTTGGCGGAAAAAATACTTGACCGGCTGGCGCAGGAAGCGTGCCAGATCGCCCAGCTTCAGGCTGGCCGACTGTTCCATCGCCAGCGGCGCCAGCCTTTGCGCTTCCTGCTGCGGTACGTCTTCATGGGCGCTGCGCCACTCGCGGGCGTAGGTCAGCAGTCCGCCTTGCTCGAAATAGCGGCGGCTGAACGGCTGCAGCGGGTGCTCGGTGGTAATCTGGTGCAGATCCAGGTCCCAGCCGCGCACGAGGTAATCGCGCAATTGCGACACCAGCACCGACGCGGGCTGCTCGCTGTTGTCGCGCACATTGCGGCCGACCCAGCTGACATACAGTTTTTCGCGGGCCGCCAGCAAGGCTTCCAGCATCAGGTAACGGTCATCGTCACGACGCGAGCGGTCGCCCGGACGCGCCAGCTGCGGCTGGTTCAAAAGATCAAAGTCGGCATGGCGGGCGCGGCGCGGATAATCGCCATCATTCATGCCGAGCAGGCACACCACGCGGAACGGCACGGCGCGCATCGGCATCAGGGTGCAGAAGGTGACGCCGCCGGAAACGAAACGCTGGGCGAGGGTCGGCTCGTCGATGGCGCCCAGCCAGGCTTCGCGCAGCACCGCCAGCGGCACCGGCTCGTTAAAGCCGCCGGTGTCGCAGTCTTCCAGCCAGCACTGCAGCGCCTGCTCGAGGCTGGCGATGGTCAGGCGGTCGCGCTCGTCGCGGGCGTCGAAAAAGGTGGTCAGTAACAACCTCGCGCGCGCGCCCCAGTTTTGCGGTGTGGCGTCGCCGGCCAGCACGCCGCGCCAGGCCAGCAGCTTCTCGACGAAGCTCGCCAGGGCGCCGGCCAGCGCGGCATCCAGGCCGCCGACCTCGGCATAGGGTTCGATGCCGGCGTAGCTGGCGCTGGCACCATTGGCGTAACCCAGTAGCATGCGGCGGATGCCGAAAATCCAGGCGTTCTGCTCGCCGGCCGGCCCGAGCCCGAGGCTGGCGCGATGCTCGCGGTCCAGGCCCCAGCGCACACCCGCGCCCTCGATCCATTGCCCCAGACGCGGCAAGTCGGCTTCGGCAATGCCGAAGCGCGCCGCCAGCGCCGGCACCTCGAGCAAGTCGCGCACCTCGCTTTGCAGGCAGCGCTGCTGCGGCAGGCGCAAGAGCCATTCGAGCGCGACCAGCAAGGGATTGACCTGGCGTTCGGTGACGTCGGCGATTTCGAAAGGAATCCAGCGCGCATCGTGGCGGCCGTACTGGCCGAACACGGCGGCGATCGACGGCGCGAACACTTCGATGTCCGGCACCATCACCACCACGTCGCGCGGCCGCAGCGTGCCGCCTGCCTGGTCGGCGAACATGCCCAGCAGGCGGTCGTGCAGAATTTCGACTTCGCGCTGCGCGCTGTGGGCGGCGTGGAACTCGATCGAGCAATCGTCCGCGGCAATGCCAATACGCGGATGTTCATCCAGCGGCAGCATGTCGCGAATCGATGCCTGCACCTGCTGCAGCAGGCACTCGCCCTCGCCTTCGCTGAACAGGTCGATGCGCAGGTTGGAAAAATGTTCGCGGGTGGCCTGGGCGTCGTCGAATTCGTCGAGCATGCGCACGAAGTCGCGCCCGAGCCGGCCCCAGCCCGCCAGCAGCGGGTGGCTGTGCGCGTGCAGCTGTTCCAGCGGCAGTGCCGCCAGGTCGCGACCCTCGCGCAACTGCTGGCGGCGGCGGCTGGCCTTGAGCAGGTCGCGTCCGGCGATGATGTCGCCCCAGTAGTAACGGCAGGGATTGGGCACTGCCACCACCACCTGCATGTGCGTCGCCAGCGCGCCCAGCGCCTGCAGGGTCTGGTGCGGCAGGGCCGACACGCCAAACACCACTACCCGGCGCGGCAAGCCCCGGCCGGCAGGTGCGGCGCCGGCGCCGATGGCGTCGAGAAACCGCTGGTGCACGCCGGCGCGGCCGTCGGTGCGTTCTGCTTCAGGCAGGCTGGCGAGCACCGCGCGCCACAGCTGCGGCTGCCAGCGCTGGTCGTCGGCCAGCGCGACCGCTTCGCCGGCGGCGCCGCGCAGCACATCGCGCCCGGCGGCCCAGTCGGCCAGCCAGTCGGCGCGGTAGACCTGGTATTCATCGAACAAATCGGCCAGGCGCTGCGCCAGCTGCAGGCGGCGTTCCGGATCGCCGTCCGCGAGGAAGTGACGCAACGGCGCGAAAGGCGCCTGCGCCAGCAGCGTCGGCAGCAGGCGCATCAGGCGCCAGGTCAGCGTCGACTCGTCCAGCGCGGAACGATACGGCACCTGTTGCGGACCCAGCATGCCGCGATAGGCTTCCCACAGGAAGCGCGCCGGCAAAGTGATGCGGGTGGAGGCGCAGACGCCCATTTCCTCGGCCAGGGCGATTTTCAGCCACTCGGCCACGCCATTCGACTGCACCAGGACGATCTCCTGTTCCAGCGGCGCCAGCGGATTGTTGCGCAGCCAGCCGAACACGGCGCCGCGCAATTGTTCGAGCTGGTTGCCGTGGATGGCGATGAAGCCGGGGCTCAGGTTGGATGGCATAAATGCTGATTAAGTCGGTGGATCAGGCAGCGCGAGGCTGGCCAAGGATAAACATGGTCATATGAATTGCGCCGGCATGCAAGCATGCGCCGCAAACTTTCATGATTCCGTAATTTTTTTACATGCCTCGTTGGCCACGCCGTACGGCACATGGCCGGTGGCGACGTGTTCGCGCGCCGAATCGCAGTGGCCTTTTTGATCATCGAAGAAGATGTCGGCACCGAAGGCCTTGAGGAATTCGCCCTTCTTCATGCCGCCCAGGAAAAGCGCCTCGTCGATGCGGATGTTCCATTCGCGCAGGGTGCGGATCACGCGCTCGTGCGCCGGCGCGCCGCGGGCCGTGATCAGCGCGGTGCGCAGCGGCGAAGCTTCCGCCGGATATTCGGCCTGGATGCGGTGCAGTGCGGCGAGGAAGTCCTTGAACGGCCCGCCGGTCATGGGCGTATGCGCCGCCATTTTTTCATTGGCGGCAAAGGCCTGCAAGCCCTGCTGCTTGTAGATGCGTTCCGACTCGTCCGAGAACAGCACGGCGTCGCCGTCGAAAGCGATATGCAACTGCGCATCGGCGCGCGGCCCCACCTGCGACGGCAGGATGGTGGCGGCGGCGTGGCCCAGATCGAGGGCCTGGCGCACGTCGTCCTGGTCGGTCGAGAGGAACAGGTGGGCGCCGAAGGCCTGGATGTAGCGGTGCGAACTGCCGCCACCGCAAAACGCCGCACGCGTGATATCGAGCTGGTAATGTTCGATCGAATTGAAGATGCGCAGGCCAGTGTCAGCGCTGTTGCGTGACAGCAGGATGATTTCGACCCGCGGATGGGCCGGGTCGGGCGCGTTCAGCGCCAGCAGCTTCTTGACAAGATTGAACGCCACGCCCGGCTGCAAGGCATCGTTTTCATGCGCGGTCTGGTAGGCGCAATAGGCTTCGACGCCCTGCGAGACATAGACCTGGTGGCTTTCGTCGAGATCGAACAATGCCCGCGACGAGATTGCGATGACCAGTTTGTCTTTGGTATTTGCCGTCATGATTCCCCCTTGCTTGCCTGCTTGCGAACCATGCGCAGGCGTCCTGTTTGCATTTTTGTTACGCAGACGCCATATTAGTGCGTCAGTAGCTCACAGGATAAGCTATATCGACAGGTATTAGCCGAGTGGCGGAAGATGACAGCGACCGTCTGCGGCCTTGCAGCGGCCCGCATGGACAGTGCATGGAGAGACTGACGCAGGTGCCGGAGATAAGAAGGGTGGCGCCGGCGGCGTTGAAAAGGCAGGTGATCGCGATGTTGCAGATGTTGCACAGAGGGCTGGAGAATATCTGATCCCCAGCCCCTGCCCTACGGCGTCAGATGCCGCCCATGCACAGGTACTTGGTGACCATGTAGTCATCCAGCCCATGCCTGGAGCCTTCGCGACCGATACCGGATTGCTTGACGCCGCCGAACGGCGCCGCCTCGTTGGAAATGATGCCGGTGTTAATGCCAACCATGCCGTATTCCAGCCCTTCCGAAACACGCCAGACGCGGCCGATATCGCGGGTGTAGAAATAGCTGGCCAGGCCGAATTCGGTATCGTTGGCCAAGCCAATGACTTCCTCGTCGGAGTGGAAGCGAAACAGCGGCGCCAGCGGGCCAAAGGTTTCTTCCTTCGCCACCAGCATCTCCGCGCTGGCGTCGCGCACCACGGTCGGTTCGAAGAAGGTCTGGCCGAGCGCGTGGCGCTTGCCGCCGGCGATCACCTTGCCGCCCTTGGCGACAGCGTCGGCGATATGCTCTTCGATCTTTGCCACGGCATTGGCGTCGATCAGCGGGCCTTGCGTGACGCCGCCTTCCAGGCCGTTGCCGACCTTGAGCTTGTTGACGGCCGCGACCAGCTTTTCGGCGAATTGGTCATACACGCCATCCTGCACGTACAGGCGGTTAGCGCACACGCAGGTCTGGCCGGTATTGCGGTATTTGCTGGCCAGCGCGCCCTCGACGGCAGCGTCCAGGTCGGCGTCGTCGAAGACGATGAACGGCGCATTGCCACCCAGTTCCATCGAAGTCTTTTTGACGGTGCCGGCGCATTGCTGCATCAGCAGCTTGCCGATTTCTGTCGAGCCGGTAAACGTCAGCTTGCGCACGATCGGGTTGGAAGTCATTTCGCCGCCGATGGCGGCAGCAGACCCGGTCACCACCGAGAACACGCCGCGCGGCACGCCGGCTTCCTCGGCCAGCGCCGCCAGCGCCAGCGCCGAATACGGCGTCTGCGTCGCGGGCTTGACGACGATCGGGCAGCCGGCCGCCAGCGCCGCGCCGGCCTTGCGGGTGATCATCGCCGCCGGGAAGTTCCACGGCGTGATCGCCGCGCACACGCCGACCGGTTCTTTGATGACGACGATGCGGCGGTCGCCGGCGGGACCCGGAATGGTGTCGCCGTAGGCGCGCTTGGCTTCCTCGGCAAACCACTCAAGGTAGGAGGCGGCGTAGGCCACTTCGCCCTTGGCTTCGGCCAGCGGCTTGCCCTGCTCGACCGTCATGATGCGCGCCAGGTCGTCGGTATTGGCCAGCATCAGCTCGAACCATTTACGCAGGATGCCGGCACGCTCCTTGGCCGGCTTGCTGCGCCAAGCGCCCCAACTGGCGTTGGCCGCTGCGATGGCGCGGCGGGTTTCGTCGGCGCCCATCTTGGGAATGGAACCGATGGTTTCGCCGGTGGCGGGATTGGTAACGGGCAGCACGGCGCCGCCATCGGCGTCGATCCACTGTCCATCGATATAACATTGCTGGCGGAACAGCGCCGGCTTGTTCAGGGTGATCATGATGATGTCCTTCAAAAATAGGTCAGATGTGCAGCGCGCGTTCGTACGCTGCCAGCACCGCTTCATGCATGGCTTCGGATTGCGTCGGGTGCGGGAAGATTGTTTCCATCAATTCCGCTTCGGTGGTTTCCAGCTCGCGCGCGATGGTATAGCCCTGGATCATTTCGGTGACTTCTTCTCCGACCATGTGCGCGCCCAGCAGTTCGCCGCTGGCCTTGTCGAAAATCACCTTGGTGAAGCCGCCGGTCGCGCCCATCGCCAGCGCCTTGCCGTTGACGGCAAACGGGAACTTGCCGACGCGGATCTGCCGTCCCGCCGCCTTCGCCTGCGCTTCGGTCATGCCGACGCTGGCGACTTGCGGATGGCTGTAGGTACATGCCGGAATCTTGCTGGCATCCAGCGCATGCGGGTTCTTGCCGGCGATCTTTTCGACGCAAATGATGGCCTCGTGGCTGGCCTTGTGCGCCAGCCATGGCGCGCCGGCAACGTCGCCGATCGCGTACACGCCCGGTTCGCCGGTGGCGCCATAGGCGTCGGTGACGATATGGCTGCGATCGACCTTGACCGCGGTGCCTTCCAGGCCGAGCTCCTCGACATTGCCGACGATGCCGGCCGCAGTCAGTACCACGTCGGCGGTCAGGGTTTCCTTGTGCTTGCCATCCAGCGTCAGCGTCCATTCAGCGGCCTGGCCGGCGCCGCGCTTGTTGCTCGATGCGATGCGCGAACCGAGGTACAGCTGCATGCCCTCCTTGCGCAGCGACTCGCCGACATAGGCCGAGATTTCCTCGTCTTCCACCGGCAGCACGCGTTCGGCCATTTCCACCACGCTGACCTTGGCACCCAGCGCATGGTAGAAACTGGCGAATTCGATGCCGATGGCGCCGGCGCCGATCACCACCAGGTGCTTGGGCACGCGCGTGGGCACCAGGGCTTCGCGGTAGGACCAGACGCTGTCGCCATCCGGCGTCAGGCCCGGCAGGACGCGGGCGCGGGCGCCGGTGGCCAGAATGATGTGGCGCGCGGACAAAGTCGATTTGCCCTCGGCGCCGCTCACTTCCAGCTTGCCTTTGCCGGCCAGCCTGGCATGGCCGTTGACGACGGTGACCTTGTTCTTCTTCATCAGGTAACCGACGCCGCCCTGCAATTGCGCCGAGACGGCGCGCGAACGCTCGACCATGGTCTTCAGGTCGACCTCGGGCTGCGCCACCTTGACGCCAAAACGGGCGGCGTCGCGCACCATGCGCAGCACGTCGGCCGAACGCAGCAGCGCCTTGGTGGGAATGCAGCCCCAGTTGAGGCAGATGCCGCCCAGCTGCGCCTTTTCGACCAGTGCGGTTTTCAGGCCGAGCTGTGCTGCGCGGATCGCCGCGACGTAGCCGCCGGGGCCGCCGCCGACGACGACCAGATCATATTGTGCTTGGGTCACGTTGGCCTCAGATCAGGATGCTCAAGGGGTTTTCGATGTATTGCTTGAACAGCGCCAGCCATTGCGCGCCGACCGCGCCATCGATGGCGCGATGATCCACCGACAGCGTGACCGTCATCACCGAGGCCACGGCAAGCACGCCATCGACCACCACCGCCTGCTGTTCGGTAGCGCCGACCGCGAGGATTGCCGCCTGCGGTGGATTGATGATGGCGGAGAATTCCTTCATGCCGAACATGCCGAGGTTGCTGATGGTGAAGCTGCCACCCTGGTACTCTTCCGGCGCCAACGCATTGCTGCGCGCGCGCGCCGCCAGGTCAGCCACTTCGGCGCTGATGGCCGAGAGCGACTTGTTTTCCGCCGCGCGCACCACCGGGGTAATCAGGCCACCTTCGGTGGAAACCGCCACGGAAATGTCGGCCTGGGCATACTTGCGCAGGGCGGCATCGGTCCAGCTCACATTCATGTCCGGCATGGCGCGCAGGGCGGCGGCAACCGCCTTGACGATGAAGTCGTTAATGGAAATCTTACGCGGTGCAGCGGCATTGATCTCGGCGCGCAGGGCAAGCAGCTTGTCCATGCGGCAGTCCGCTTTGAGGTAGAAATGCGGGATGCTGGTCTTGCTCTCGGTAAGGCGGCGCGCAATGGTGCGGCGCATGCCGGAATGCGGCACTTCGACATACGGTGAGCCCACCCCGGCGGCAATCTGCGCGGCTGGCTGGCTTGTGCCTGCTACAATAGTCTGCACCGGCGCTGTCGGCGCCGCTGCCGCCGTCTCGACATCGCGTTTGACGATGCGGCCATGCGGGCCGCTGCCCTGCAATGCACGCAGATCGAGACCGCGATCCTGGGCCAGGCGGCGCGCCAGCGGGCTGGCGAAAATCCTGCCGCCATTGGCCACTGCCGCCGATGCTGCCGTCACAGCAGGTGCTGCCGCGGGGGGCACAGCGACTGCGGTCCCGGAAATGGCGGCCTCGGGAATCGCAGCCAGAGGAATGGCAGCAGGCGCCGGCGCGCTTGCCACGCCGGCTGCGGCCAGTACCGCATCGATATCGACATTGGTTTCGCCAACGGCAAACAGCACCGCGATCGGCGCGCCGACTTCGATATCCTTGCCGGTCGGCGCCAGAATCTTGCCCAGCACGCCGGCTTCGTCGGCGTCGAACTCGATCAGCGCCTTGTCGGTTTCGATTTCAGCCAGGACATCGCCGACCTTGACGGCGTCGCCTTCCTGCTTGGTCCATGCCTTGATCACCGCCGAGGTGGCATTCGCGGCAATCTCCGGCATCTTGATTAGTTTAGCCATCTCAGTCGCGTCCTTATTTCTTCAAGTCGGCGCGATAAGCGCCGATGTCGGTGTATTGCACCAGTTCGAGCACATTGCCTTCGGGGTCGCGGCAGAATGCCAGGTACACGCCGGGGCGCACTTCCGCGCGCTGATTGCCGGTCATGAACTCGATGCCAGCTTCCAGCAACTTGCCGATGGCAGCTTCGATATCCTCGACGATGAACGTCAGATAGGTGGCATTGGGTTTGTCCAGGATGTATTTCGCGGCGGCGGCTGGCGCCGGCGGCGTGTTCGGCGCCAGCAGCTTGATGCGCTCGCCGTAATTGGTCTGCAGGCGCACGACGGTATAGCCTTCCGCCGACAACGCCGATTGCGCTGCCTTGTCGGCGCCGATCTGGATTTCGCTGACAAAGGAAAAGCCCATCACTTCTTCGTAGAAGCGGCGCAGTTTCGGCAGGTCGCGGCAAGCGATGCCGACTTCCATCGGCACGATCATATTGATGCTCATAACTGTTTCTCCTTGATCAGGCTGCGCCCTTGTCGCGCATGACTTGTTTGAGACCCTCGACCACTTCCTCGGTGCGCGCCGCAGCGGCGCGTTCCAGCACCTTGGAAATACTCGGCGAAGCTTCGCTGCCGGAAACGCGTTGCACCGGCTGGTCCAGCCAGTCGAAGTAGCGGCGCTGGATTTCATCGGCCAGCCAGCCGCCGTAGGAAGTGCCGATCGAGCCCTGCTCGACGATCAGCACATTGTTGGTCTTTTTGATGCTGGCTTCGATGGTGTCCCAGTCGATGCTGGCGCGGTCCAGCCAGCGCAGGTCGACCACCTCGGCATCGATGCCGGTCTGCTCCACTGCTTCCAGTGTGTGCGCTACCATCGACAGATAAGTCAGCACCGTCACTTCGGCGCCAGCGCGGCGCACGGCGGCCTTGCCGAACGGGATCTGGTAATCGAAGTCTTCCACCGGCGCGATGCCCGACGCGTTGTACAGGTCGACGTGCTCGATCACCAGCACCGGGTCTTTCAACGCCAGCGCCGCATTCATCAGGCCGACATAGTCGAACGGCGTGGAGGGGGCGACAATGCGCCAGCCCGGGCTGGTGGCGAAAATACCGGCCGGGTCCATCGAGTGTTGCGAGCCGTAGCCGGTGCCCATAGCCACCTTGGTGCGCAACACCAGCGGCACCTCGATATCGCCGCCGAACATATGGCGCGCCTTGCCGATCTGGTTGAACACCTGGTCGGCCGCCACCCACATGAAATCCGGGTACATGAATTCGACCACTGGCTTGAAGCGGCCATCCATGGCCATGCCGCCACCGAGACCGACGAAAGCGTTTTCACTGATCGGCGTGCCGAGGGTGCGGTCGGGGAATTTATCTTTCAGGCCGCGGGTGGCGCCGTTGGTGCCGCCTTTCAGACGGTGCACGTCTTCGCCCATCACCACCACGCTGGGATCGACGCTCATGCGGCGGTCCATCACATCGGCCACCACATCGATGAATTTTCGGGTATCGAGCTTGCCGGAAAAGCTGGCCTGCTCTTCGGTGCGGGCGCCGTTCAGCTCGGACAGGTCGCCGCGCACGCCGACGTTGCGGAAATCCGGGCTCGGCCAGAGTTCCGGGCGGATGCGCTTCTTGCCAGCCTTGCCGTTCGGATCGGCTTCGGTCAACGCCGCGACTGCCTTGGCCATCGATGCCTTGATGCGGTTTCTGAGCGCCAGGATGCCGGCGGCATCGATCAGGCCGCGCTGCTGCATTTTGGTGCCGAGCAGTTCGAGCGGATCGCGCGTGCGCCAGCTCTGCTCTTCCTCGCGGGTACGATAGCCAAACGCGCTGCCGGGGAAACCGCCGTTCTGGTGGAAGAAGCGGTAGACATCGGCTTCGATCACGGTCGGGCCCTTGCCGGCGCGCATATGGGCCAGCGCCTCGTTCATCGCCAGGTACACTGCCAGCGGGTCCATGCCGTCAACCTTCCAGCTCGGAATGTTGAAAGCCAGGCCGCGCGCCGACAGGCGCGGTTCGGCAGTGGCTTCATTCACGGTCGTGGAAACCGCGTAGCCATTGTTTTCGATAAAGAAGCACAGCGGCAGTTTCCAGGCTGCGGCAAGATTCATGGTTTCCAGCACCGAGCCGATATTCACCGCGCCATCGCCGAAATAGGACACCGCCACCGCATCGGTGCCGGCATGCTTGTGCGCCCAGGCAGCGCCTGCCGCCAGCGGCACGCCGCCGCCGACGATGGCGTTGGTGCCGAGCGCGCCCGCTTCTTCCCAGCGCAAATGCATGGAGCCGCCGCGGCCGCTGCAAAAGCCTTGCGCCAGGCCGAGAATTTCCGCCAGCGTGCGCTGCAAGAGCGTGTCGATTTCCGGCGTCAGTTCGGCTTGCGGATCGATGCCGTTGGGCGTGAGATAACCCAGCGCCTTGGCCAGAAACTGATGGTGGCCGCGGTGCGAGCCGTTGACCTGGTCGGCCGCCGTCAGCGGCACGATGGAACCTGCGGCGCCGCCTTCCTGGCCGATGGCAGAGTGGGCCGGGCCGTGCACCAGGCCATCCATGGCCAGTTCCAGCACGACTTCTTCAAACGCGCGGATCAGGTGCGCGTGGGTGAGCAGCGTGCCGAGTACAGCCGGGTCGGCGGCTGCCCAGTCGGCATCGGTGGTGCGCAATTCGACCCAGTTGGACGCCGGGACGAGTGCAATATGGTCTGACATGGTGCCAATCTCCAGATAGAGGATATGAATTAGGTTGGATTCAGATGTAGCTGTAAGCGGACCAGCCGCCGTCGGCGACGATGGCCTGGCCATTGATGTAGGCGGCGCTGTCGGACGCCAGGAACAGCGCCAGCGTGGCGATTTCGTGGGTCTTGCCGAGGCGGCGCGCCGGCGTGCGGGCGATCAGGGCGTCAAAATCCATGCGGCCGGTGCGCACCAGCTCGTCGGTCAGCGCTGTCTGCACGTAGCCGGGCGCAAGTGCATTCACGCGCAGGCCGGACGGCGCCCATTCCACCGCCAGCACCTTGGTCAGCATCACCACCGCGGCCTTGCTCGAGCAATAGGCGGCGCGTTCTGGCGCGGCCACCGTGCCATACATCGAGGCGGTATTGAGGATCACGCCGCTGCCCTGGGCAATCATGCGGCGCGCCGCCGACTGCGCGCAATAGAAGGCGCCGTTGAGATTGATGTCGATGGCGCGGCGCCAGTCGGCGGCGGCCAGCTCCAGCGTCGGCTTGTTCATCGAAATGCCGGCGTTATTGAGCAGCACGTCGATGCGGCCGAAGCGCGCCTGCGCGGCGGCGACGGCGTTTTCCACGGCAACGTCGTCAGTGATCGATGCCACGACGGTTTCGACTTCGATGCCTGGCCAGGTTTGCTGCAGTTCCTGCTGCGCCTTGTTCAACAGCTCGGCATTGATGTCGAGCAGCGCCAGGCGCGCACCATTGACGGCAAAGGCATCTGCCATCGCACGGCCGATGCCGCTGCCCGCGCCGGTGATGAAGACCACCTTGCCGGCCAGGTCGGAAAAATTCTTGTATTGCACTTCTGCATGCAACGCATGGGCGTCGATGTCTTTTTGCGTGGTGTCTTGGACGTTGCTCATACTGCCAGCCAGTCTTTCAGGAGTTGCGGATTGCCGGTCAGTTCATCCGGGGTGCCGCGAAACACAATGTGTCCGTGGCCCAGCAGGCAAACGCCGGTGGAAATTTTCATGGCGATGGTCAGCTTCTGTTCGATCAGCACCACGGAGACGCCGCGCCGGTGGATTTCCTGGATCGCCTCGCCCACCACTGTGACGATCTTCGGCGCCAGACCTTCGGTCGGCTCGTCGATCAGGATCACTTTCGGGTTGCCGAGCAGGGAGCGACACATGGTCAGCATTTGCTGCTCGCCGCCGGAGAGGTTGCCGGCGCGCGTACTGCGGCGTTCCTTCAAGCGCGGAAAAAAATCGAACATTTGCTCGACGGTCCACTTGGGCGCATCGTCGTGGCCGGGCTGCATGCCCATCTGCAGGTTCTCGTCCACCGTCAGGTTGCCGAACACTTCGCGTTCTTCCGGCACGAAGGAGATGCCGGCGCGGCTGATCGTGTAGGGCCGCTGGCCGGCGAGGTCGCGGCCGTCCAGCAGCACCTGGCCGCCGGTCGGCGGCACCAGGCCCATGATGGCGCGCGCCGTGGTGGAGCGGCCCGAACCGTTGCGGCCCAGGAGGCTGATCACCTCGCCGCGGCCGACATCGAAAGAAACGCCCTGCAGGATATGGCTCTTGCCATAGTGCGCATGCAAATCCCTGACTTGCAAAAGCGGCGTGGATTGCTTGGTCTGGCTCATGCCGCCACCTCCGTGCCCAGATAGGCTTCCTGTACCTGTTTGTTGTTGCGGATGTTTTCCGGCGTGTCGGTGGCAACCACCTGGCCGTACACCAGCACGCTGATGCGGTCGCACAGCGAAAACACCACGTCCATGTCGTGCTCGACGATCATCAGGGTGCGGCCCGCCGTCAGCTCGCGCAGCAGGTCCACCGTGTAGTCGGTTTCCTCGCGCGACATGCCGGCCATCGGCTCGTCCAGCAGCAGCACCTTGGGGTCGGAGGCCAGCGTCATGCCAATCTCCAGCGAGCGCTGCTCGGAATACGACAGCTCGCCGCCCAGCGTGTCGCGGTGGCGCGTCAGGCGCACCTGCTCCAGCAACTGCTCGGTCAGCTCGCGCACCTTGACGTAGCCGGCGATCGGCCGCCACAGGGTGTACTGCATGCCGAAGCGCTGCATGACGCCCAGGCGCAGGTTTTCGTACACCGACAGCTTGGGGAAGATGTTGGTGATCTGGAACGAGCGCGCCAGCCCGAGGTGGTTGATCTTTTCCGCCGGCAGGCCGCTGATGAGCTGCTGGCCCAGCCTGATCTCGCCCGAACTGGGCTTGAACTGGCCGGAGATCAGGTGGAACACGGTCGACTTGCCGGCGCCGTTGGGGCCGATGATGGCATGCCGCTCGCCTTCGAACAACTCCAGGTTGACGCCGCGGATGATGTGCGCCTCGCCGAAGGATTTATTGACGTCGCGCAGCGACAGCGCAATCGGTCTGACTTGATTGTGGACTTGCGTGCTCATGCCGCCTCCCCGTCGTTGAGCGCTTGCCAGCGGGCGCTGGTGAATTTCAGAATCGCGATGCCGATCGCCAGCAGCGCCAGCGGCAACAGCCAGGTCGTGACGGCGCCGGGCAGCCAGGCGCGGCCGAACAGCTGGATTGCCGGCCAGGCCTGGCCGGCCACCAGCAGGAACTGGTAATCGTCGGCCAGCGCGCGCTGCAGCAGTTCGACGATGAAGACCACGCCGGCGGCGCTCACCAGGGTGCCGGCGGTCCAGCCCAGCATGTAGCGCAGCAGGGTCGCGGCGGACTGCTTGCTGCCCTGCCACCAGACGGCGATGCCCGACAGGCCGGACGGCAGGAACATCATCACCGCGACGAAGATGATGCCCTGGTACAGCAGCCAGGAGCGCGTCAGGTCGGAAACCGCGTAGCCGAAGAAGGTCATCACCGCCGCACCCAGCGCCGGGCCGAAGAACACGCCGACGCCGCCGATGTAGGAATTGAGTACCACTTCGGACGACAGGCGCACTTCAAACAGCGAGTAATTGGCCGCTTCGTTGCTCATGGCCAGCAGACCGCCGGCGATGCCGGCGAAGGTGGCCGAGATCACGAACACCATCACGCGCGCCATGTGCACGTTATAGCCGAGGAACTTCAGGCGGTGCGCATTTTCGCGCAGGCCCAGCGTCAGGCGGCCGAGCGGCGTGCGCGTGAAGAAATACAGCAGGGCCAGCGACACCACCACCCAGGCCAGGGTCAGGTAATACACCTCGGTGGGCGTGCCGAAGGTAAAGCCCCAGGCCGGCATGCGCATGGAAGGCACGCCGCCTTCACCGCCGAAAACACTTTTCAGATGCGGCGCCAGGGCGTGCAGCAGTTCCGCCAGCGCCAGCGTGATCATCGAAAAATACACGCCGCTGCGCTTGGTCGAGAACCAGCCGGCGACCAGGCCGATGAGGGCGCCGCCGATGGCGCCGAAGATCGGCAGCAGCGGCGTCGGCAGCAGGCCCTGGCCGGAGAACGCATTCATCGCGTGCAGAGTGGCGAAAGCGCCGATGCCATAGTAGGCGCAGTGGCCGAAGGACAGCATGCCGCCCTGGCCGGCCAGCACGTTGAAGGCGCTGGCGAACAGCGCCGCGATCAGCATCTGGATGGCGGCATTGAGCAGCGACGGCGACAGAAAGCCCGGCATCGCCACCAACAGGATCAGCAACGCCGCCACCAGGATCTTCGGCAGCATTGGCAGGCCCGCTGGCCGGGCCGCAGCGGCCGGCGCGACGGCGACCTTGTCGAGCGAATTGTTCATCGTGTTCATTCCTTTTCTCCCATCAGGCCGGACGGACGCACCAGCAGCACCAGCAACATCAGTGCAAACGGAATCGTCGCTGCCAGCGAAGATACTTTCAGCGTCAGCAAACCGCCGACTTGTTGCGCCCAGTCGCCGGCGCCGACATACGCCAGCAGGTCGGCGGCGCTCAAGTCGATGCCGACGGCGAACGACGAGATCAGGCCGATCAGGATCGATGCCACCATGGCGCCTCCCAGCGAACCGAGGCCGCCGATGACCACCACCACGAACACCAGCACGCCCAGTTCCAGCGCCATGTTGGGATTGGTGGTGTAGAAGGCGCCGGCCACCGCGCCGGCCAGGCCGGCGAGCGCAGCACCGACGCCGAACACGCCCATGAACACCAGCGGCACGTTATGGCCGAGCGCCTCGGCCATCTTCGGCCGGTAGATCGCCGAGCGCACCACGATGCCGACGCGGGTGCGCGACAGCAGCAGGAAGATCAGGCCGAACATCAGCAGCGAGATCACGCCCATCATCAGGCGGTAGAACGGGTAATCGGTGCCGAACAGCTGGAACGCAGCGAAGTTCAGCGATGCCGGCACCTGGTAATTGACCGGATAGTTGCCGAAAAATAGCTTGATCACCTCGGCGATGATGAAGGACAGGCCGAAGGTCACCAGCAATTCATGCGCGTGGCCGTACTTGTGCACGCGTCGCAGGAAAACGCGCTCGACGACGACGCCGAGGAAGCCGACGATGATCGGCGCAATGATGATCGCAGGCCAGAAGCCGATCACCTTCTGCAGGCTGTACGCCAGGTAGGCGCCGATCATGTAAAAGGAGGTGTGGGCGAAGTTGAGCACGCCCATCATGCCGAAGATCAGGGTCAGGCCGGCCGAAACCATGAACAGCAGCAAGCCGTAAATGGTGCCGTTGATCAGCGATACAGTGAAGAATTCCATGAGCTTATTCCAGAATGTGCGGGGAATCGGACCCCGCGCCACGCATTCCCTGCGCAGCAGAACTTTCCAGGCGGTGGCAGGCCGATGGCGCCGCCGCCTCGTCGCGGCGCGCGCCGTGCCATGTCACGGACGCGCGCCTTTCACAGCGCCTTAGGAGGGGCGCTGCATATTGCAGGATGCCTGCACCGGGTTGGCGGCTTCGCTGGCGCTGAAGGTCTTGACGACCTTGTAGCCCATGTCGGTGCCGTCAACCTTGAACTTGGCGCCCTTGTCGACGCGCGAGACGACCATCGGCAACTGGACCTGGTGGTCGGCCGCGCGCATCGTCACTTCGCCCATCGGCCCCATGATCTTGGCCTTTTCCAGGTTCTTGGCCAGTTCGGTGACATTGATGCTGTCGCCGGCAGGCTTGGTTTCCTTCAGTGCCACCGCCAGCATTTGCATGCCGACGATGGTCTGCGGTTCGATGAAGGCCGGGTAGTGGCCGGTCTTGGCCTTGTATTCATTGCCGAATTTTTCGGATTCCTTGTTGGCCTCGACGTTGTAGGTATGCGAGACGTAGTGGCCCAGCGCAGTGTCGCCAGCATTGCCGATATTGCCCGGCTGATCCAGGAACACGGTGCCGAACCTGGTCTTCAGGCCGGCCGCGCGGGTCGCCTTCATCAGCAGCAGCAGGTCGTTGGACCAGTTGCCGGTCAGCACGGAATCCGCGCCGCTGGCCTTGATCTTGGCGACGTAAGGCGCAAAATCCTGGATCTTGTTGACGTCATGCAACGTGCTTTCGACCACGGTGTAGCCGCCCGCAGCCGCGTTGTCCTTGACCGCCTTGTCCACGTCCATGCCCCAGGAATAGTTCTGGTTCATCGCATAGACCTTGGCGCCCAGCGCCTTGGCTTCCTTCATTGCCGGCACCAGGGTCTTGATGCGCATGATGGCGTTGGTGGTGAAGCGGAAGTGGTAGAAGTGGCACTTGTCGCCGGTCAGCTCGAGCGCTTCGCCGCCCATGTTCAGGTACAGCACTTCCTTGCCGGGGTTGCGCAGGTTGTGCTTGCGCACGTCTTCGGTGATCTGGCCCGCCACGGCGGACGAGGAGCCCTGGATGATGATCTGGGCGCCGTCGGCAATTGCCGCCTTGACTTTATCGGAGGCGCCGGCGGTGCCGCCCTGGTTGTCGTACTCGGCAACGGCGATTGGCGCGCCGCTCCAGCCGCCGGCCGCATTCATGCGGTCGAGCTCAAACTTGATCGCAGTGCGGTACAGCAGGCCGGTGGAGGCTTGCGGGCCCGACAGCGTTTCCACCAGTGCCACCTTCAGCGGCGCCGCCTGCACTGCGCCTGCGGCAAACAGCGCGCAGATGGACAAGCTGATTTGTTTCTTTTTCATTGAGATATCTCCATTATGGTTATGTCACACGATCAGGCACGGCGGTAATACCGACATCAAACCTGGATTAAAAAAGGCTTGCAGTTCAGGGTGTCACAAGCCGCGTTGCACTACTTTGTTGAAACTCTTGTCAAATCAAGTTCAGGAACTGCGCCATGCGCTCGATCTGCACTTCCATCATGTGGCGGCCGAAATGCACCGTCAGGCCACGTTCACCAGCGCGCGCCAGCAGCGGCGTGACATCGGTTTTCATCACCGCTTCGGCCACCACGGCGCCGGCCGGCAGGCGGTCCGGCGAAAACGGCAGCGCATCGCCTTCGTTCAGGCCCAGCGAAGTGGAATTGATGGCCAGCGTGTAATCTGCCGGCGCCGCATCGGCCAGGTGTACCTGCAATTGCGGATGATGCGCGCGCAAGTCTTGCGCCAGCTGTTCGGCGCGCTCGGCGCTGCGATTGTAAATGCCGAGTGCGGCAATGCCCTGCTCGGCCAGCGCATGCGCGATCGCCTTGGCGGCGCCGCCGGCTCCGGCCAGATAGACACGACGCCCGGCCACCTGGTGGCCCTGGGCCAGCAGGCCGCCGAAAAAGCCGGCGCCGTCGAAATTGCTGCCGATCACGCTGCGCGCGCCATTGCCGGCGTCGGCAAAGCGCACGATATTGACCGCGCCCACGCGGCGCGCCGCATCGGTCAGCTCGGTACAGTGGGAGAGAATGGTTTCCTTGAACGGGATCGTGACGACCAGGCCGGCGAGGCTGCGGATCAGCGGCGCAGTAGCCATGAAGCTGGCGAAATCCTGCTGCTGCACATGGAAGGGCACCATCACGGCATCCACGCCGCGCTGCGCCATCAGGGCATTGAAAGCCTGCGGCGTGCGCACATGCCCGATCGGGTCGGCGACGATCGCCACCACACGGGTCTTGCCGCTGATAACACCTGTGTTGCTGGCAATCGCCATGCTGTCTCCTGGTTCACGCCGCCATCCGTACATGCGGTGACTGGTCTTTTTCTTTGCTTGTCGGCAAGTATTTCGCACTTGCCGCAGTAGGATTTTATCCGGATGTCTGATAAGCTTTTAAACATGTCAGACAAGTTGTGTGGCGATTCTACCGACGAGTTTTTAAGGTGTCAACCGCCAGCAGCTCCCGACCTGAAAAAACCTATTTCAATCCGAAGGAGACAAGATGATTTCATTCAAGGACAAGAACTTTTTGATCACTGGCGCTGCCGGCGGCATCGCCCGCGCCACTGCCCGGCTGGTGGTGCAGCACGGCGCCCGCGTAGCGCTCAGCGACGTCAACCCGACCGCGCTGGCGGCATTGCAAGCTGAATTGCTGGAACTCGCACCGGGCGCCGAGGTGAGCGTGCATGCAACCGACGTTTCCGACGCCCAGGCTTGCCGCGATACCGCGCAGGCAGTGGCGGCGCGCTTCGGCGGCATCGACCACCTGGTGCATGCCGCCGGCATCTATCCGGAAAAACTCGTGGCAGACATGAGCGACGATGAATGGCACAGCCTCATGAAGATCAATCTGGACGGCAGCTTTTACATCTGCCGCGCCGTGATCCCTTACCTGAATGAAGGCAGCTCGATCGTCACGCTGACTTCGGTGGCGGGGCAGCGCGGCAGCTACGCGCATGCCCACTATGCGGCCTCGAAGGGTGCGCTGATCAGCTTTTCGCGCAGCCTGGCGCTGGAGCTTGCCCCAAAAACCCGCGTCAATGCATTATCTCCGGGTATCATTGCAACGCCGATGACCAAAGACTTGCTGGCCAAAAACGAGCAAACGCTGCTGCAGAACACCCCGCTCAAGCGGCTGGGCACGGCCGAAGAAGTCGCTGGCGGCATTGCCTTCCTGTGCTCGCCGCTGGCCGGCTTCATCACCGCGGAAACGCTGCAAGTCAATGGCGGCCTGTATATCAATTGATGCTTTGAATCATGAGAAACGAAACAGCACGCGTGCCGTCACATTCGCTGACCGAAGAAATCGTCGAATGGCTCAATGAAGAAATCCGCTCGCAGCGGCTCAAGCCGGGCGACAAGTTGCCCAGCGAAAAGGAGCTGGGCGAACAATTTTCGGTCAGCCGCTCGGTGGTGCGGGAAGCGGTATCGCAGCTGAAGTCGGAAGGCATCGTCAGCGCCCAGCAAGGGCGCGGCGTGTTCGTCAACGAGCGCGGCTCGCGCCAGGCCTTCCGCCTGGACGCCATGGCGCTGGACGATGCCCAGGGCCTGGAACATGTCATCGAGCTGCTGGTGACCATCGAAGCGGCGGCGGCACGCTATGCCGCCCTGCGCCACACACCGGCAGACTTGAAGCGGATCAAGCAGTCGCTGATCGGCATGGAGTACGCCATCGTCAACGACAAGCTCGGCGACGAAGAGGATTATGCCTTCCACCAGGCCATTGTCGACTCCACCAAGAACCCGCACTTCCAGATGCTCAACGAGTATCTGGAACAGCATGTGCGACGCCTGATCCGGCAGGCGCGCAGCAACACTGCGGCGAACTACAACAACCTGGTCGAGGCGGTGCAGGGCGAGCACAAGGCGATCGTGCAGGCGATCGAAAAACGCGATCCTGCAGCGGCGGCGCTGGCGGCGGAAACGCATTTGCGTAATGCCGCAAAGCGGCTCAACAAGTATCTGAAGGATTGATGCGCTACTGATTAGCAGTGGCTGGCAACAGATACGCCTTTGTTGTGTTCGCGAGTCAATCCGATCGCTATATAATGCTCGGGAAGCAAGGAGAGATTATGTCCCGAGCAATGCCGCCTTTAAACCCATTGCGCGTATTTGAAGCTGTCGCCAGACTCGGCAGCTTTACCAAGGCCGCTGAAGAGTTGTATGTAAGCCAGTCGGCGGTCAGCCGCCAGATTTCCCTGATCGAAGAGTATCTCGGCGTGAAACTGTTTGAGCGTGAACAGCGCGGTGTTACGCTAACAGCGATCGGCCATGCTTACCAGCAAGACATCGGGCCGGCATTTGCACAAATCAGCGCGGCAACCCAGAACCTCCTGACCAGCACCCGCGGCGGACCGATCAAGGTACGGGCCTACACGACCTTTGCCGCCAAATGGCTGATGCGCCGACTGCCCGAATTCCAGGAAGCCCACCCGGATCTTGAAGTACGAATCAGCACCAACGTCACGCCCATCGATTTTCAGAAAGAGAATATCGACCTCGCCATCCAGTTTGGCGACGGCAATTGGCCCGGCAGCGTGTGCGAACGCTTGCTTGACGATGAAATTGCGCCGGTTTGCGCCCCAGCCTTGCTGAAAGGAAAAGTGCCGCTAAAAACCCTGGAGGACTTGAAACAGCACCGACTTTTGCACTCCCATTACCGCAAAAGCGATTGGCCCGACTGGCTGTCGGCGGTGGGACGCCCCGAACTTGCGGAGCACCATGAGAGCATGGAGTTTTCCAGTTCGATTCTTACCTATCAGGCGGCGGTAGATGGTTTGGGCGTGGCCATCGGCCAGATTGCGCTGCTCGACCAGGAGCTTGAGAAAGGCATTCTGGTTTGTCCCTTTGAGCAAATCGTCAAGCGCCCTTTTGCCTATTATTTGCTGCAACCGGAACGGCATTCCACACCGCGCAACGTGCGCATCTTCCGGGAATGGCTGCTCGACAAGATTCGCGCTACCCCTTCCCGGCCCTCGGCGCAAGCCAGCTTATAACGCATCCACCAGCTGCGGCACGATTTCGAAGAGGTCGCCGACGATGCCGTAATCGGCCACCGCAAAGATCGGCGCTTCCGCATCCTTGTTGATCGCCACAATCGTCTTCGAATCCTTCATGCCGGCCAGATGCTGGATCGCGCCGGAAATGCCCACCGCGATATACAACTGGGGCGCGACGATCTTGCCGGTCTGGCCCACCTGCCAGTCATTGGGCACGTAGCCCGCATCCACCGCGGCGCGCGAAGCGCCCATGGCGGCATTGAGCTTGTCGGCCAGGGGTTCGAGAATCTTGAAATTCTCGCCGGAGCCCATGCCGCGCCCGCCCGACACGATGATCTTGGCAGCGGTCAGTTCCGGACGGTCCGACTTGGCCACTTCACGCGACACGAACGCCGACTTGCCGCAGTCGGGAACGACAGGCAGGGCTTCAATGGCGGCATTGCCGCCGCTTGCTGCGGCATCAAAGCCGGTGGTGCGCACGGTGATCACCTTGATCGGATCGATCGATTGCACGGTGGCAATCGCATTGCCGGCATAGATCGGGCGCTCGAAAGTGTCGGGCGCATCGACCTTGGTGATTTCGGAAATCTGGCCCACGTCCAGCTTGGCCGCCACGCGCGGCGCGATGTTCTTGCCGTAGGCGGTGGCCGGCGCGAGGATGTGCGAATAGTCTTTTGCAATCGCCAGCACCTGGGCGGCAACATTCTCGGCCAGGCCATCGGCAAAATACACCGCGTCGGCCACCAGCACCTTGGCCACGCCGGCCAATTGCGCGGCAGCGACAGCAACTGCGCCGCAGCTTTGACCGACAACCAGGATATGGACTTCACCGCCACATTGGGCGGCGGCAGTCACGGCATGGGCAGTGCTGCTTTTGAGCGAAGCGTTGTCGTGTTCGGCAATGACCAATGCAGTCATGATGTCTTCCTGTAGATGAATAATTGCGGGACTGAGTATTAGTGATTATTGAACGACCTTGGCTTCGTTCTTGAGCTTGGCCACCAGGGTTGCCACGTCCGGCACGATGATGCCGGCGGAACGCTTGGGCGGCTCCACCACTTTGAGGGTCTTGAGACGCGGCGTCACGTCCACGCCCAGCTCTTCCGGCTTGAGGATATCCAACTGCTTCTTCTTGGCCTTCATGATGTTGGGCAAGGTCACGTAACGCGGCTCGTTCAGGCGCAGGTCGGTGGTGACGATGGCCGGCAGCGCCAGCGACAGGGTTTCCAGACCGCCATCGACTTCGCGGGTCACCAGTGCCTTGTCGCCTTCGATCACGACCTTGGAAGCGAAGGTGGCTTGCCCCCAGCCCAGGAGCGCCGCCAGCATCTGGCCGGTCTGGTTGCAGTCGTCATCGATGGCTTGCTTGCCGAGGATGACCAGTTGCGGCTGCTCACGCTCGACGATGGCTTTCAAGAGCTTGGCCACGGCCAAGGGCTGCAGTTCAAGATCAGCTGCGGTCTCCACCAGGATGGCGCGGTCGGCGCCGATGGCCATGGCGGTGCGCAGGGTTTCCTGGCATTGGGTCACGCCACAGGACACGGCGATGACTTCGGTGGCCTTGCCGGCTTCCTTCAGGCGTATCGCTTCCTCGACCGCGATTTCATCGAAGGGGTTCATCGACATCTTGACGTTGGCGAGTTCGACGCCCGAGCCATCGGACTTGACGCGCACCTTGACGTTGTAATCGACCACACGCTTGACTGGAACCAAAATTTTCATGAGATTTCTCTGGACTAAAGTTGATTGCGAATTGCAGTTTCACTGCACAGCAAAATTGTCGGGCAGTTTGCCGCTGCCGGCCAGTTCGCATTCATCATGCGCCCATAACTTTTTCGAAGCGCGAGACTGGCTACCGCTTGAATCAATGCGTATCGTTGAATCCACGCGCACTCAGGAAACTGAACAGCGGTCCGATGACCAGCACCAGCACTGCCATGCGAACAACATGAAATGCCGTCACAATCGGCACGCCCAGTTCCAGGGTTTTGGCTGTGAGCGCCATTTCCGCAATGCCGCCGGGCGAAGTGGCGAGTATGGCCGTCGCCGGGTGAATGCCGGATAGCTGCGCCAGCACAAAGCCAAATCCGGCGGCAAGCAGGATCGCCGCCACGCTGCACAACGCGACACCGCCGAGATAGCGTGGCGCGGCGCGCAAGAAGGCCGGAGTAAAGCGTGTGCCAAGCGATACGCCGATCAGCAATTGGCCACCGTTGATGATCCATTGCGGCAATGCAGACAACTGGATATCGCAGGCTGTCAGGCCTGTGCTCATGATGAGAGGACCGAGCACCCAGGCATTCGGCGCCTGCCGGCGCTGCAAGACATACCCGAGGCAAGCTGTCAAAAGAATCAGGCCGGCCAGGCCGGGCAGATGCACCTGCCTGGTCGCCGGCAGGAAGGGATCGAGCCCATGCACGCCCCAGAATTTCAAGGCAAACGGCAGCGCGATTACCACCAGCATGATGCGCAGGCTATGCGCCGCGGCGATTCTGTCCATCTGGGCGCCATGCTGTTCGCCCTGCACCGCCATTTCCGAAGCGCCGCCGATCGCCATGGCAAAGAATGCGGTCTTCCTGTCGACGCCGGTTATCCGGTGCAAAAGCCATGCGCAGGCAATTCCTAGCGACAGCGCAAAAATCACTCCCGCAGCGATATAACCCAGATAGGCAGACAAGATTTTCAGCACCGCCGGCGTGAAATACAAGCCCAGCGCGGTACCGATCACCCATTGGCCGGCTTGCCGGCCCTGTACCGGGCAAACCAGGCGGCAACCGCTCATGCAAGCCGCCGCCGTCGCCAGCAGCGGACCGATCATCCATGGCAACGGCGACTTGAGCCAGGTGCAAAGATGCGCGGCAAGGATGCCGATCACCAGCGCGCCGCAGAACGGCAGCAAGCCTGGAAATACCGGCTCCAGGACGGAACGAATGGCCTTCAAGACAAGCGGCCTAGGCCTGGCTGACGTACTTCACCTGCATGAATTCACGCAAGCCCTCGATACCGCCTTCGGAACCGATGCCGCTATCCTTGACGCCGCCGAACGGCGTTTCCGGCAGCGATGCCTGGCAATGGTTGATGCATACCACGCCACTTTCGATGGCATCGCTGGCACGGCTGGCGGTGCGTATGTCATTGGTAAAAACATACGACGCCAGTCCGAACGGCAGGCGATTGGCTTCGGCGATCGCGCCATCGAAACTGTCAAAGGGACGCACCATCGCCAGCGGGCCGAACGGCTCGACATTGGCGGCGAGGCAATCGTTGTTGAAATTATCGAGGATGGTCGGTTGCCAGAAAAATCCCTTGTCGCCGATGCGCTTGCCGCCTGCCTCAATGCGGATACCGCGGTCGGCGGCGTCGGCGACCATTCTCTCGATCGCTTGCAGGCGGCGCACGTTCGCCAGCGGCCCCATCTGGGTCGACTTGTCGAAGCCGTTGCCCACGCGCCAGGCGCGGGCATGATCGCCCATGCTCTTGACGAATGCGGCGTAGATCGATTCGTGCACATACATCCGCGTGGGCGAGGTGCAGATCTGTCCGGCATTGCGCAGCTTCGCCGTGATGATCGCCGCCGCCGCCGCCTGCGGATCGGCGTCGCCGAAGACCAGGACCGGCGCATGGCCGCCCAGCTCCAGCGTCACGCGCTTCAATGTGCGCATGGCCATCTCGCCGAGTGACTTGCCAATCGCGGTCGAACCGGTAAAAGTCACCAGGCGCGTGATAGGCGACTCCAGCAATTGCGTCGAGATGCGGCCGGGATTGCCGAACACCATATTCAATACGCCTTTGGGCAGGCCAGATTCCTCCAGCGCGCGGGCGATCGCCAGCGCAATTGCCGGCGTTTCCTCGGAGGGCTTGATAACGATCGAGCAGCCTGCGGCCAGGGCGCCGGCAATCTTGCGCGAAGGCGTGATGCCCGGCGCGTTCCATCCGGAAAAAGCAGCAACCGGACCCACCGGCTCCAGAGTGGCCATCTGGCGCATGCCTTGGACGCGAGGCGGGATGATGCGTCCGTAGGCGCGTCTTCCCTCCTCCGCGGCCCAGTCGAACATTTCGGCAGCGACCGTGATCTCGCGTACCGAATCGGCCAGCGGCTTGCCCGACTCCAGCGTAACCACCGGCGCCAGTTCATCGGTGCGCGCGCGCAGCCAAGCGGCGGCGGTGCGCAAGATGCGGCCGCGTTCGACCGGCGCCACCAGGCGCCAGGTCTTGAAACTCGCGTCGGCTGCCTGCAACGCCGCCTCGACATCCTGCGGCGTGGCATGCGGTACTTCGCCAATCACGTCGCCGGTTGCCGGGTCGATTACGGGCTCGGATGCACGCGAGCCTTTTTCGAGCCATTCGCCGGCGATATATAGAGCTAATGCAGGATATTGCGGATTCATGGATGATTCCTTGATTAATTATTTCTTGACCAGCGGGCACTTGCTATCGGCCAGTGATGAGTACGCCTGTTCGCCCGGCACGGTCTTGACGATACGGTAGTAATCCCACGGCGTCTTCGACTCTTTCGGCGCCTTGACCTGTACCAGGTAATTATCATGGATCATCTTGCCGTCAGCCCGGACCTTGCCATTTTTTGCGAACGCATCGTTGATCGGCATCGAACGAATCTTGCTTACGACCGCATTGGTGTCATCGGTGCCGGCAGCTTGCACCGCTTTCAGATAGCTTAGTACCGCCGAATACTGCCCAGCCTGCAGCGCAGTCGGCATGCGCTTGTGTTTTTCAAAGAAGCGACGGGCGAACTTGCGCGAATCGTCGTTCAGGTCCCAGTAAAAGGTTTCAGTAAAGTACATACCCTGCGCCTGTTCCAGCCCCAACGAATGGACATCGGCGATGCTCATCAGCATGGCGACAACCTGCTGCTTTTGCGTCAGACCGAATTCCTTTGCCTGCTTGATGGCGTTTTGCGTGTCCATGCCGGCATTTGCCAGCGCCACCACTTTCGCGCCGCTAGCCTGCGCCCGCAGCAGATAGGAACTGAAATCCGAACCCGGCATAGGATAGCGGGCCGAACCCAGCACCGTGCCGCCGGCATCCTTGACCACGCGAGTACCGTCGTTTTCCAGCGCATGGCCGAAAGCATAGTCCGCCGCGATATAGAACCAGCTCGAACCGCCACGCGCCACCATTTCCTTGCTGGCCACGTTGGCCAGCGCAAACGTGTCATATACCCAGTGGAAATTCGTCGGCGTGCAATCCTCGCCGCTGATGCGCGTCGCGCCCGCGCCGGTGACCATGGTAATGCGGTTCTTTTCTGCGCCGATCTTCATGGCGGCGAGCGCCACGGCACTGCTGCCCAGCTCGGTAATCACGTCAACCTTGTCGCGATCAATCCATTCGCGCACCTTGGCCGAGGCAATATCGGCCTTGTTGTGATGGTCGATGGTGACGATTTCAATCGGCTTGCCGAGGACCTTGCCGCCGAAATCCTCGACAGCCAGGCGGGTCGCCAGCACGGAACCCGGGCCGACGTTGTCGGAATAAAGGCCGGACAAGTCGGTGATCACGCCGATTTTCACGATGCCGTCGGATACCTTTTCCTGTGCATGGGCGGGCGCGACGCTGGCGATGAGGATGGAAATGGCGCTGCAGATCAATTTTTTCATTTGAATATCCTTGTCTCGAAATTTAATAGGTATAGATGTTCGCTATTCGCTTGCTGCATTGACGTACGAAAAATTTTCCATACACAGTCTTCCTGCTCTTATCGCTGCTGCTCCAGCAGGCTGGCGATATCCGCCTTCCTGAACCCCGGCCCTGACACTTCGGCAATATGATCAAGCTCCGCCAGCAGCTCATTGCGGCTGCGGCGACCGGCCCAGAACAGCGGCCCGCCCTCGTGCCGCGGAAAGCCGTAACCGTTCACCAGGACCAGGTCGATGTCGGCAGCGCGCTCTGCAATCCCTTCCTGCAGGATCAGCGCCGCCTCGTTGATCATCGTCACCAGAGCGCGACGCTGGATCTCTGCGGCATCGAATGCCCGGCGGGGAATGCCCTTTGCCTGCGATGCGGCCTCGACCAGCGCCCGCACCTCGGGATCGGTTTCGCCCCTGCGCGCGCCCGGTGGATAGCGGTACCAGCCCGCGCCCGTCTTTTGGCCGAAACGTCCCTGTTCGCAAAGACGGTCGGCAATTTCGACGTAGCGCTCGCGCGGGTCGCGGCTTGCCGCCAGGCGCAGGCGTGTGCGCCAGGCGATGTCGAGGCCTGACATGTCGCCAACCGCAAACGGTCCCATGGCAAAACCGAATTGTTCGAGTGCCGCATCAACCTGTTCCGGGTAAGCGCCCTCTTCCAGCATGAATTCGCACTGGCGGCGGTATGCCGCGTAAATGCGGTTGCCGATGAAGCCCTCGCCGACACGGGCGACCACGGCAAGCTTGCGGATCTTTTTTGCCACCGCCAGCGCGGTGGCGAGGGTATGGGCGCTGGTCGCTGCGCCGCGCACCACCTCCAGCAGGCGCATCACCTGTGCCGGACTAAAGAAATGCAGCCCCACCACATCCGCCGCACGGCCGGTGGCAGCTGCCAGGCGGTCAAGGTCGAGGTAGGATGTATTGGACGCGAGGATCGCGCCAGGCCGCAGAATCGCATCGAGGCGCTGGAACACTTCAGTCTTGACCGCCAGGTCCTCGAATACCGCTTCGACCACCAGGTCGGCATCGGCCAGGCTGGCGAACTCGATACTGCCGGCAATCCGTTCCAGGCAGGTGCGCGCCAGTCCCGCGTCGAGGCGGCCGGTCTTCACCGAACGTTCGTAGGTTTCCTGCAGGCGCTGCATGCCGCGTTGCAGGGCCTGCGCATCCTGTTCGATCAAGGTCACCATGTAGCCGGCGTCGGCAAAGCAGATGGCGATGCCGGTGCCCATGGTGCCGGCGCCGACAATCCCGACCCTGGTGATGTCGGCGGCCACGGCGCCTTCCAGGCCGGCCACCTTCGCCGCTTCGCGTTCCGCGAAAAAGAGATGGCGCAGGGCCGCGGCTTCGTCGCTCATGCGCAGCTGCTGAAATGCCTCGCGCTCTCTGGCGAGCGCCTCCGCAAATGGCAACACCGCTGCCGACTTGATCGCTTCGATCGCCTTGACGACCTGGGGCCGGCCACGCCCGGCGCGCAGGGCTTCGCGCTCGGCCTGGTCGATGCGCTCAGGCTCCTCGGGCGGCAGCGCCGCCTCGCTGAGGCGGCGCTTGCGTGAAGCTGCGCCCAGTGCGCGGGCATACGCCAGCGCGCCGGTCCGCAGATCGCCTTCGATGACTGCATCCACCAGGCCCAGGCTGACGGCCTCTGCCGCCTTGATTCTGCGTCCTGAGCAAATGATCTCGATCGCCGCCGCCACTCCTACCAGGCGCGGAGTGCGCTGGGTGCCGCCGGCGCCGGGAATCATGCCCAGCGTTACCTCCGGCAAGCCCACCACCGCATCCGGCAGCATTACGCGGGCGTCGCACGCCAGCGCCAGCTCGAAGCCGCCGCCGAGCGCGGCGCCATGGATTGCCGCCACCACCGGCTTGGGACAAGCCTCAATGGCAGCGAGCACCAGCGGCAGTTGCGGCTCTTCGAGCGGCTTGCCGAACTCGCGGATATCCGAGCCGGCGACGAAGGTGGAACCCGCGCCGATCAGGACCGCGGCCTTGATGGCGTCTTCGGCTGCCACCATGTAGATGGCGTCAAGGAGCCCGCACCGCACTTCGCGCGAGCCGGCATTGACGGGAGGATTGTCAATGATGATGGCGGCAATCTCGCCGTGCCGCTCGAGGCGCACGCGCGAACGGGCAAGGGCTTCGGATAAGGGGTTCAAGACGGCAACCATTAGTTCGCCTTCTGGCCGGCTGCGCCGGACGCGAGAATGTTGTCGAGAACCGGGCGCAGATACCTCAAGAAAGTTTCCGGGTCTTCGCTCATCGGGAAATGACCGAGGCCTTTCATGATGGTCGCATCCGCGCCCTTGATGCGCGACACCAGATCCATCGTGTCTTCCGGCGTGCAAGAATAGTCATACTCGCCAGTCAGCAGATACAGCGGGCAGCGGCTGGTATCGATTTCGGCCACCCGGCCGCGGATATCGCCGTCCTGCTTGTAGAAATACAGGTCGCCCTTGAAGATGCCTGGGCCGCCTTGCATGTAGTGCCACAGCGTTTCCCAGCGCTCGGCCTCCGGGCTCAGCGGTCCTACCAGGCCGGAGACTACCGCCGCGCTGACTTCGCCATGCACGTCCGGGCGGTGCAGCCAGGTGACGTCATAGTAAGGATCGACATGCGCGCCGGATTGCAGGCCGATAATGGCGCGGAAGCGCTCGGGATGCTCCAGCGCCAGCTGCAGCACGATGCGCCCGCCGATCGAGCAGCCCATTGCCACCGGGCTGTCCAGCGCCATCGCATCGACCACGCCCATGATGATATCGGTGTAGTCGCGCGAAGTCAGGCGGTAGTCTGCATTCTGCCAGCCGGCCGGCGGCGACGACTTGCCATGCCAGGGCAAGTCAAAGGCAATGACGCGAAAACGCTTCAGGATTTCCGGGTCGTTCAGGAGTGCGCGGTACTGACGCGTGTCGGAACCGGCCGTATGCAGGCACAGGAGCGGAATGCCCTGCCCGGCTTCCTCGACATACAGGCGGTGCGGCTTGCCCAGCAGTTCGAGGTGCAGATAGCGGCCCACTATGGGTTCGAAGTAGCTTTTCATCATTTGTTTCCACCTGTGCGGAGCGCGGCCATCACGCCCTTGAAATAGAAGAGATTGGCCATGAACGGGTGCAGGTTCCCCTCAACCTTCAGCGCGCGGCGCTTGATCAAGGCGAACAGGTCGTTCGATCCGGGCGGCGGCACCGGCAGCCAGAATTGCTCCCACTCTTCACGCGATGCGCGCAACGCAAAGCTCCAGCTCGGCATCACGAAGGGCCCGCGCGTCACCGAGGCAATGCGCCCTTCCGTCACCTTGATCAGGTATGCGGTCTCCCCCACTTCCACCATAAAGCTCGTATCGATGAAACGGCCTTTCCAGACCAGTCGTTCATCGGCATTCACAAGTTGCGCCAAATTTTCCATATGCAGTCTTCCTTGAATTAAGCCAGCCTGACCAGCGCGTCCACGGCGACCACGCCCTGGCCGGCGCGGCGTACCAGCAACGGATTGATTTCCGCTTCGGCCACCACCAGATCTTCGGTACACGCCAGCTGCGACAGCGCGACGATGGCTTGCGCCACAGCGTCGAGATCGCCGGCTGGCTTGCCGCGGTAGCCGGCGAGCGCTTCCAGCGCCTTGACTTCCGCAATCATGTCCTTTGCCGTAGCCAGGTCGACCGGCGCCAGCCGCAGGCTGCGGTCGCGATAGATTTCGGTCAACACGCCGCCGGCGGCCAGCATGACGACAGGCCCCACCTGCGCATCGAGCCGGTAGCCGATCAGCACTTCGCCAATGCTCTCCACCATGGGCTGGGCGATGACTTTCTCGACCACCGTGCCCGGACGCCGGCGAGTGACGTTGTCCCTGATTTCGGCAACGGCGCGCATCAGGCCTTCTGCGTCGCGCACGCCCAGCACCACCCCGCCAACATCGGTTTTGTGGGCAATCTCGGCAGACAACACTTTGGCAACCACCGGATAGGAAACCGGCAGATCGGGCAGCACAGCGGCATTAGCGTCGATTGCAATCGCCGGCGCATGGGGCACGCCCAGACGGTCGAGCACGCCGTAAGCTTCCAGTTCATCCAGCATGCGGCCGTCGCCGGCCACCCGACCCGCATGCAGCGCCGCAGCCTTGGGCACGCGGCGCGAGAATGCGGAAGCGATGGCGTCGGCGCAGGCTTCCGGGGTGCGGAAATTCGCCACGCCCGCAGCCGTCAGGAGCGCCAGGGCCTCCTGCGCCTCCGGCACGACAAACGCCGCCAGCGGCTTGGCCGAGCTGGCGCTGTCGATCACAGGCCGCACAGCAAGGTTCGGGTGGTAACGGGCGGACGAACCGGCCACCGCGACCACGAGATCGAATTCCGGGGCCGACAGCAACACGTCGAGCGCGCCTTTCATGACTTCATAGCGGGTGCCGGCCAGCGTCAGGTCGACGATGCGCCCTGGCGAGACCTTGACGCCGGCGGCCGCCAGCCGGGCGAAAGTTTCGGGAGACGGCTCCTGCACATCGACATTGCGCACGCCCAGCTGGTCCACCACCATGGCAGCGCCACCGCCTGTCGTGGTGACCACGCCGACGCGAGGGCGGCCGCCATGGGCGGACGCCAGAGGGGTTTTGCGCAACAAGGGCAAGCCCTCGATCAGTGCTTCCAGCGTCTCGACGCGGGCGATGCCGCAATCCCGCAGGAAGGTATCGGCGACATCGTCTTCGCCGGCCAGCGCGCCTGTATGCGAGACCGCAAGTTCCGCGGCGGCGGAAGAGCGGCCGAGTTTGTAGGCGATCACCGGCTTGCCCCGGGCGGCGGCGCCCAGCGCGAATGCGCGCAGATCTTCGCCCTTGCGGATGGTTTCCAGGAACAGCATGTAGCCATCGATATTCGGGTCGTCCAGCGTGGCGGCGCAAATCTCGCCAATGCCGAGGTCCGCTTCATTGCCGACCGAGACCAGTCCGGCAAAACCGACACCGCGGGCGATGCCGCGCGACACTAGTGCGCCGATCATGCTGCCGCTGTGCGAGGCGACAAAGATTTTTCCCTTTGGCAGGCCTGGCTCGGCAAAGGCAGCGTTCGCCGTCAGCACCAGTTGCTGGTGGAGATTGACCACGCCCAGGCTGCTGGGCCCGAGGATGCGCATGCCGCTACGTGCGCTGATATCGCGCAGGCGCTGCTCGCGCTCGGCGCCCTCATGCCCGGCTTCCGAAAAGCCGCTGGCAAGGATCGTCACTACCTTGACGCCGCGCGCGGCGCATTCCTCAACCGCAGCCATCACGCCTTCGGTAGGGACCAGGATATAGGCATGGTCCGGCGCTTCCGGCAGGGATGCGACCGATGGCCACGCGCGCTCGCCCTGGACGATTTCACGATTCGGATTGATCGGATAGATCGTGCCCTTGAAGCCGGCGCTGCGCAGGAAATGCAGTGGACGACCGGCAGTCTTGGCCGCATCATCGGAGGCGCCGACCAGGGCGAGGCTGCCCGGTTCCAGCAAGGCACGACGCAGCGCCTCGGGTGTCAATTGGTTCATTGCTTCAGTCATTCTATTTGCGCTGGTCGAAACGTTGGCCAAACACTTCTTCAGCGATACGGTTCTTCAGGATTTCGATGGAGCCGCCGGCAATCATCCAGCCGCGCGTGCGGCGCACGCAGTATTCGACCAGCGATTCCTGGCTGTAGCCCATGCCGCCCATGACTTGCAGCGCTTCATTGGCAACTTCGAAGCCGGTGGTGTTTGCATGGAGCTTGGCGACCGCGGTATCATAGGCGGAGGGTGCTCCCTTGTCGGCATTCACGGCGGCACGGTAGAGCAGCAACTGGGCGGCGTCGAGCTTGACCGCCATGTCAGCGAATTTCCACTGCAATCCCTGGAACTCGCACAGCTTGCGGCCGAACTGTTCGCGGATCAGCGCATGCTCGCGCGCTTCATTGTAGGCGTAGCGGCCCAGAGCCAGCGCGCGCGAAGCGTTGCCGATGCGCTCGACGTTAAAGCCGGAAATCTGCTTCTTGAAGCCGCCCGGGCCGAGGAGGATGTTTTCCGCGGGAATGCGGCAATCCTCAAAATACAGTTGGCACCACTGTTCACCGCTCATGAACGCCGAGGGCTGACCAATCGTGAAACCGGGCGTGCCGCGTTCGACCAGCACCGAACCGATATTGCCGACGCCCGGACCATAACGCAGGTAGATCAGGAAAAGGTCGGCATCCGGACTATGGGTAGAAAAGATCTTCGTGCCGTTGATGACATAGTCATTACCGTCCTGGCGCGCCGACGTGCGCAAGTCCGTCACGGCGGAGCCCGCATCCGGTTCGGTCATGCCCAGAGACATCAACTTCTTTCCTGCCAATAAATCCGGCAGAAAACGGGCTTTTTGCTCCGCATTCGCATACATGGCAAACGTACGGATCGGACCGAAATTGCCGGCCTGAACCACGTCGGCACTTTTCGGGCATACCAGCGCCAATTCCTGGATGGCGATCACGGCATCCATAAGGGAGCCGCCCTGGCCCCCGTCTGCTTCGGGGATGGTAATCCCAAGCAAACCCATCTCGGACAGCTTGGCGGCGATTTCCCATGGATAGCCATGGGAATGGGCGCGCTCGACAGCGCCTGCGGCTAATTCAGATTTTGCGAAACGGCGCACTGTATCGGCAAATGCCCGCTGTTCTTCGTTGAGGTCAAATTCCATGACATCCCTTGTTTAACTGTGCCACTACTACCGGTTGGAGGATGTCCGGATTATTCCACTGCAGGCAAACCCGCGCCATTTCGCATTTGGAATGGCGGCATGAGTTTATGGAATGCCGGCCAGGCCGGCATTATTTTGATTATTCGTTAAGCAAATGCAAAAAGCGGTCGAGGATATGAAAGTGGTCTTCAAAGAATTCCTCTTCCATGCCGGCCAGTTGCACAATCGGCAGCCAGCGCGCCTGGGCGGCATCGTCGGCCGCCTCCACCGCAGGCAGCTCACCGCCCCCCAGGATGAAGAAGTGCGCATGGGTGATGGTGCGCCCGCGCTGACTGCGGTCCGGATGATCGAACACCTTCACCTCGCGCAGCGCCGCCTGCAGAATCGGTGCGGCCACCGCCAGGCGGGTTTCTTCGGCCAGTTCGCGCAAGGCGCTTTGCAGGAGGCGCTCGCGCGGCTCGACAAAGCCGCCGGGCAACGCCCATTGCCCCTTGCCGAGAAAACCGCCGCGGCGGATCAGCAACACGTGGCCGATGGCAGTGACGACGGCGTCCACCGTGGAAAAAATCGGCGGATAAGGCGCCACGCTCCAGGCCGCTTTATACTGCGCCACCTGCAGGTATTCCTCTGCCAGCGCGCCATATTCGGCTGAAGCCAGCCACGCCTGCAGTGCCTGCCACACCGCGGGCGGCACCAGGCTTTCCAGCGCGGCGAGCGCCTTTGCGGCACTGCCGGCTTCGAACAGGATGCGGCGTATCGCAGTGGCGTCAATGCCGCCGGCGTTTTCCGCAGCAATCAATTGCCATTGCGGGAAATGGCTCAGGTAATAACTGGAGTCATCCTTGAAGTGCCCGACCAGGGCAATCCGTGCGCCTGGCCCGGCATGCGCGTCCACGTCCCGGCGCAGCGCCGCCGACCAACGCCCGTCGTCATAATAATCACGCAAGGGGATGAATTCGACGCGGGCGCGTTCCGGCGCCGACAGACTGGCGGCGATCATCGCCGCACGCTCGCGCCAGTTGAACGGATTCCTGGCACTCCTGGCATGCCACGACGAGCCCAGCACAACCGCCACCCTCGGCGCGGTGTCGAGCGCCCGCCGCAGCAATGCGGCATGGCCGTTGTGAAAAGGCTGGAAGCGGCCGATCAGGACGGCAAGATCGGCAGTAGCATCGACAGCGCGGATATATTGCGTCATGGTTCCTGGTTCGGGTTGGTTTTTCGGGCAACTGTGAGGATACCTGCAACCACACAGGATGGCGAGGACGCCGGCTGGAAGTGGGTTCCTTGCTGCTGATGAATTGCAGTCCCGAGAAGTTACTGGTATCCCATCAGCGTGCAGACAATCATGCTGTCAGCACCGGCTCCAGAACCAGGCGCCCCGCCATGCTCTAGCAAAAAGTCGGCATTGTGCCCAGCCGGGATATGAAGGGGGCGGCGCAGAAGAGTCAGACGCCGGCCACAGAAGCAAGCACTATCTCGTTGAAAATATCGGCGATGGCTTCCGGGCCTTGTGCTCCATCCGGCTTCATCCACAGGTAAGTATAGAAAAACATGCCCAATAGTCCTTTGAGGCGAATCGGGTTATAGGGACGGAAAATCCCCTTTTTCTCCCCGTCGATTAATACCTGGCGCCAAATATGCTCGTATTCCCCGTGGAGCATTAGCACTTCATTTCTCCGCTCGCCAGTTAACGAATAAATTTCTCGAAAGCAAACAGTTAATTCCGCTTGATGATCTGCAATGGTTGTCATCAAGTGCTTGCCAAGTAGTTGGAGCCTGAGCTTGGGATCGGCTTCAGTCTTCAAAATGTGGTTACCGTGTTCCACAAGGCTACTGATGTAATGACGACTAATGTCGTACAGCACGTCTTCCTTGCTCTTAATGTGGTGATACAAGGTGCCGCGACCCAGTTCTACGGCCTCACCCAGCTCAGTCATGCCTACGGCATGATATCCGCGTTCGGCGAAAAGCTTGGCGGCAATCTTCAAGATCCGTTGCCGTGGCGATAGGTCCGCATGTGATTTAAGTGACGTCTGCATTTTTTCCTCTCGAGTTCGTAGTCAGCGTCTTACTTAACAAGCAATCATAAAATCGACTGATCGGTACAAATTATTTAAAGTATATAACTTTTTCTCCCTTTAGTGCAGGCCGTCAGAACTTGATTTCTGTCAAAAGACACCAATAAACCCAGCAAAATCACTTGACGTACCCAATCGCAAAATCTAAAGTACCGACTGATCGGTACATATCGACCGATCGGTACAAATAAATTTATAGTCGGAATGGAGACCTCAAATGTTGCCCCCTTTTATCGACCCAATATCCCGGAATATCCTTTGGCAGCCCAGTGAAAAACTGATTGCAGACGCCAATATCACCCGCTTTGCAAAGCTTAATGGTTTTGCCGGTGCGCCATACGAGACACTGCACCGCTGGTCAATCGGTCGTCCAGAAGAATTCTGGAGTGCGCTCTGGGATTTCGTCGGCGTGAAAGGGGAAAAGGGAAGTATCGCCCTGGAACGTCAGCCCGGAAAAACCATGCTTGGCGCGAAGTGGTTTCCTGAGGCATCGCTTAACTTTGCCGAAAACCTCCTGCAGGGCCCAGATGATGCGTTGGCGATTATTGAAGCCAATGAGGACGGCATCGTCCGCCGCGTGACAATGGGACAATTGCGGCAACGCGTCTCCCAGGCGCAGCAAGCCCTCCGCAAGCTTGGCGTGACACGCGGCGACCGCGTTGGCGCCATCCTGCCAAATAACCTGGATGCATTGGTTGCACTTTTGGCCACGGCCTCACTTGGTGCGATCTGGTCTTCCTGCTCGCCGGATTTCGGCGCCGCCGGCATCATCGACCGGATCGGCCAGATTCAACCCAAGGTCGTCATCGCTGCAACGAGTTACCGATACAACAACAAGCTGTTCGAGGTCAGCGATCGTCTCAATACCGTCATTAAAGGCATGGCCGGCGTCGAGCATCTGGTCCTGACGACGCCTTCGACTGCCTACAAAAACGACAGCAATGCCAGCGTCCATAGCTGGGAGGATATCTGCAACGTGCCCGCCCAGCCGCTCTCTTTCGAGCAATGCCCGTTCAACCATCCCTTATACATCATGTACACATCAGGGACGACGGGCCTCCCCAAAGGAATCGTGCACAGTGCCGGTGGAACCCTGCTGCAGCACTATAAAGAACATGTGCTGCATGGCGACGTCAAGCCGGGGGATACACTGAGCTGGTATACGAACACGGCCTGGATGATGTATCACTGGGTCATCTCAGGGTTGGCAGCCGGCGCCGCGATTCTGCTTTATGACGGCGCCGCAATGGTCAAGCGGGACGATCGCCTCGATATGGGCATCCTCTGGAAAATTGCGGAGGAAGCAGGCGTTACCCACTTCGGCATAAACCCGAAATATCTTTCCACACTCATGGAAAGCAACTACATCGTCGGCCAGCGCCACGACATGAGCCGCCTGCGCAGCGTACTCTCGGCCGGCGCTCCGGTCTCGCCGGAACAATACGACTGGGTGTACTCGTCGATCAAATCCGACATGATCTTTGCGTCCATCTCGGGCGGCACGGAAATCATCGGTTGTTTCGTTCTTGGCTCTCCCATCCACCCCGTGCGACGCGGGGAGATTACCTGCAAAGGCCTCGGCATGGCCGTGGATGTATTTGACGACCGAAACGCATCGGTCATCGGGGTCAAGGGCGACCTCGTGTGCACACAGCCGTTTCCCAGTGCGCCGCTCACCTTCTGGGGTGAAAACGGCGACCAGCGGTATCGGGATACCTATTTCAGCCAACGCGAGGACACCTGGACCCATGGCGACCTCGCAGAACAGACGATCAACGGCACGGTAATCATCTACGGCCGGACCGACACAACACTCAAACCAGGCGGCGTGCGGATCGGCACTGCCGAAATCTACCGCGTGGTGGAATCGTATCCCTGGGTTCAGGATTCCATCGTCTTTGGCCATGCGGTTCCAGGGGACGAGGAAATTGTGCTTTGCCTGGTCATGAAGGAGGGACAAGAGCTCACCGCCGACAGGATTGGCGCCTTGCGTGCCGCAATACGCGAACAGGCATCCCCCCGTCATGTTCCCCATCACATCACTGCAGTACGCGGCATCCCCTACACGCTAAGCGGGAAGAAAGTTGAGGGGGCGGTTCGCTCGGTTGTCTCCGGCAAGGAAATCAAAAACCTGGGGTCGATCGCCAATCCGGATTGCCTGGAAGACTTTGCCAATCTTTTTGCGGAAGCAGCATGATGAATGCCTTTGCAAAAGCTGCCATTGTCGGTGTCGGCGAACTGAAGCCGACCCGGACAACGAATGGCGCAACGACACTGGGCATGATTGCCGAAGTCGTCAAACGAGCCGTCGAAGACGCGGGGCTGGAAAAGGACGCGATCGACGGCCTCCTTGTCGGACCGCAGGTAGGCGAGACGCCCCAGCATGTTCCCGCGACTGTCGCTGAATACCTCGGATTGCAGCCAAAAATGTCGAACGTCGTCGACCTGGGCGGCGCATCCGGTGCAGGCATGGTGTGGCGGGCAGCGGCTGCAATTGCTGCCGGGATGTGCGAAGCGGTCGTGTGCGTATTGGCAAACACGCGTGAAGCCGAAGCACCGCGCTCGCCGAACCGCAACCCGATTCGGGAATTTGACGTGCCTTTCGGCGCTTCCGGTGCGAATATCCCCTATGCGATGCTGATGCAGCGCCATATGGCGGAATTCGGCAGCACGCCGCGCCAGTTTGCGCAAATCGCCGCCTGGGCGAGACACAACGCCCAGCACAATCCGGATGCCATCTTCTATGGAAAACCGGCAACGGTGGACGATGTGCTGGCCAGCCCTTTCGTTACTTCACCTCTTCACTTGTTCGAGATCGTCATGCCGGTAGCAGGGGGCGAGGCGGTCGTGGTCACGAGCGCCCAAAGAGCACGGACTTTGCGGCACCGCCCGGTGCATCTTCTCGGCGCAGGGGAAAAGATCACGCATCGGGCCTTGAGCCAGGCGCCTTCACTCACGACCGGTCCGCTAAAACCCTCCATGATGCAGGCATTTTCCCAGGCCGGCGTGAAAGCGGACGACATGCATCTGCTGTCATTGTATGACTGCTATACGGTTATGACCGCCATCACGCTTGAGGATGCGGGCCTGTGCCGCCCCGGTCAATTCGGCCGGTGGGTTGAAGAGCACTCGTTGGGCTTCGACGGCGACCGGCCGCTCAATACGCATGGCGGCCAGCTGGGATTTGGCCAACCGGATCTGGCAGGCGGCATGACGCACATCGTCGAAGCGGTACGCCAGCTACGGCATACCGCCGGCGCTCGTCAAATTGCCAACGCAAACCTGGCGCTGGTCACCGGTAACGGTGCCACGATGAGTGAAGCAACCGCGCTAATACTTGGAGGTGCCTGATGTACGAGCTTTTGAAAGACTTGCGGGTGCCAGGACCGATTCCTACCGCAATCACCCGTCCATTCTGGACTGGCGTCCAGGAAAACAGGTTCCAGCTCCAGTTCTGTAATTGCTGTGAGAAATGGGTCTTTTACCCTCGCGCCCTCTGCCCCCATTGCTGGAGCGACAGGCTCAGCTGGCGCGAGGCCTCAGGCATAGGCCGAATCAAGACCTTCACTGTCGTTCACAAGCCCGGACATCCTGCATGGACTCCCATGGCCCCCTATGCGCTTGCATTGATTGAACTGAAGGAAGGCCCAACCATGCTCAGCCTGCTGGTCGGTGTCGACCCGGATCAAGTCATGGTCGGGATGCCTGTCAAGCTGCATATGACGCGCGTCGGCGAACTCATCCTCCCTTGCTTTGAACCGGACCGCGTGCCAACAGGGGAAAGCCATGAATGAAAACCTCGCCCACGTGTACCTGCTTGCCGGCCTGCGGACCCCGTTTGGCCGCCTCGGTGGGCAACTGGCTGCCTACACTGCCACCGACCTTGCGGCGACCGTGATCCGTCAGCTCGCGGTGGCACACCCTCTTGCCAGGCGTCCGTCGGGCGTACTGCTGGGATCGGTGGTGCAAGCCGGGCTCGGCCAGAACCCTGCCCGCATTGCCGCCACAAAAGGAGGGATCGACAGCAGCACGCCCGCCTTGACGCTCAATAACGTCTGCCTCGCCGGCCTTGAGGCAGTATGCGACGCGACACGTCGCATACGCACGAATGAAGGTTCGCATTACGTCGTCGGCGGCTTTGATTCGATGACCAATGCCCCGCTTCTCGACGCCGGCGGCACCGCTGAAGGCGAGCGGCGCACCTATATGATCGATGGCCTCACATGCGCGCTCAGCGGCCAATCGATGGGGATGCTTTCGGACGCCTGCAACCGGGAACTTGGCATTTCGCGGCAGATGCAGGATGAATGGGCCTACCACTCCCATCAGCGCGCGACGGCGGCTGCCAATCTGCTCGCGGCAGAAATGGCCGCCGTATCCGATGCGCTCGACAAGCCGCCTCGCGATCAAGGTGTCCGCCCGAACAGCAGCATGGAAGCCTTATCCAAACTCGAGCCCGCATTCTCTGCCGGGGGGAGTATCACAGCAGGCAATGCATCCCAGATGGCCGACGGCGCGAGCATCGGCATTGTCGCGAGCGAGGCCGCGGTCCGTACGCATGGGGAGCAACCGCTTGCACGCATTGTTGACTGGTCATTCATTGCCGGCCCCGACTATTCGCTCCATCTGAAGCCTGCAGCTGCCATGCGCAAGCTCCTGTCGCAACAGGGACTGAAAGCATCTCAAATCGATCTTTTCGAGATCAACGAAGCGTTTGCCGGCGTGGCTGTTGCATCGAGCCGCGACCTGGACATCCCGTATGACATCGTCAACGTCAACGGTGGCGCGATCGCCATTGGCCATCCCCTTGGGGGGACGGGATTTCGCCTGCTGCTCACGCTGGCGATGGAAATGAAAAGGCGTCGGGTGCGACGCGGGATCGCAACATTGTGCGGCGGCGGCGGACAGGCACTTGCAGTACTGATTGAGCGGGTTTAAGAACAATTCACTTTGAAGAGGAGTCCAAAATGGCAGCGAATCTTTACGAGAAAAACGGCTGGCTGGGTGTCACCAACGGCATGCCGATAGTAGGTGATGTTGCAGAGCGTTCAAAGCTGATCGAGGAGCGCTTTATTGCTCTCTTCACCGACATGTCGGGCGATCGCAACCCTTTGCACTTCGATAAAGCCGCCGCGGAAGCATCCGTCTTTGGCGGATTGATCGTGCAAGGCGGCGTTACCTCCGGCATCCTCAATGCGGTGGTTGCCGAAGACCTTCCGGGTCCAGGCACCGTATTCCTGGGTGTCGAATGGAGTTTCGTCAAGGCCGTCTATCCGGGTGACGTCATTACCGGACGCGTGGAAATCCTGGAGGTAAGACAAGACAAACCCATCTGCAAGATCGCCACGACAATTCGAAACCAAAACGGCGACGTCTGCCTGAAAGGAACTGCGACAACCTTCACCGTCCCGCTCAATAACAAGTAAGCCCAAGCATCTTTGAAAGAGATCGAGGAGACATCATGCAAACAGATTACGCACTTTCCCCAACGAATGACGACGCAAAAAAAGCAGAAGCACCGCAACATCGCAAAGTGGCGATGGCGAGTTTGATCGGCACTGCAGTGGAATGGTATGACTTTTATATCTACGGCACTTGCGCCGCACTCATTTTTCCAAAGTTGTTCTTTCCGAGCGTCGATCCGACATTGGGCGTCATTGCAGCATTCGCCACCTATGCCGTTGGCTTCATCGCCAGGCCCGTTGGCGCCGCTGTCTTCGGCCACTATGGCGACCGCGTAGGACGGAAGAAGATCCTGATGCTGTCATTGCTCATGATGGGCGGCAGTACAGTCGCGATCGGCTTGCTGCCAACGTACGAGACTGCCGGCGTGTGGGCTGCCGTACTGCTGTGCCTGATGCGCCTGTTGCAGGGTTTTGCCGTCGGTGGGGAGTGGGGCTCCGCAGTGGTGATGGCGGTCGAACATGCGCCGAAAAACAAGCGCGGCCTGTTCGGCAGCATGCCGCAGGTTGGCGTACCACTTGGCTTGCTGGCGTCAACTGCGGTTTTCTCTCTGGTCTCAAGCAACATGACGGACGAGGCCTTGTATAGCTGGGGATGGCGCATTCCATTTCTGCTGAGTATTGTGATGATCGTGATCGGCATGTTTGTCCGCTCGGAATTGCATGAATCGCCGGCATTCAAGGAAATGGTCGAACAAAAGGAAGTCGCCAAGAACCCCGCAATCGAAGTGGTGCGGGAACAATGGAAGACGCTGCTGGTCACGATCGGCATGAAGATGTTGCAGAACGCCGTGTTCTACATCTATAGCGTGTTCATGCTCAGCTACATCGTGAAGGAGCTGCACATGCCCCGTTCGGTCGGCTTGAATGCGATTATTATCGCTTCCATTGTCGGCATCTTTACGATTCCTGCCTGGTCCTATCTGTCGGATAAGATCGGCCGCAAGCCCGTCTACATGTTCGGATGCATCGCCTCGGTACTGTTCATCTTCCCATTCTTTTACCTGGTGCAGACAAAATCGGTCGTGTTGATCACCATTGCGATCGTAATCGGCTTGAACGTTTTGCATGATGCGATGTACGGGCCGCAAGCAGTCTACTATTCCGAGCTGTTTGGCACCAAGGTCCGGCTGAGTGGCGCAAACATCGGCTACGCGATCGGCGCAGTGCTGTCAGGCGGTATTGCCCCCATGGTCGCTGCGGCGCTGATCGCCAGCAACAAAGGCAGCACGGACGGCGTGGCGTGGTATCTGGTCGGACTTGGCGTGATCAGCGTTATTGCGACCCTGTTTGCACGTGAAACCTTCAAGGAGCACATCGGCGGCGCCAAAGAGAAGAGCCCCCGTCGCGCAGTGACGAGGTAGTTATAAGTCCTTAACCGAGGCGGCAATCGTTGATCGATTGCCGCCCATGACGCAGTGCTGCCGGATTCAGGGCGCCCGATCGCCCACTGGTACCAAGCACTGAAATGGCCAGCCTGAAAAGCAAGGATCAGATGTGGATGCCTCAGCGGAAGGATTAAAGATTTTCTCGACGGCTCAGATGGAAGGGCCTGCCGCAGCAGCACATGCTGCAGCCAAGCGCTGGCAAGTACTGTCCATCCTGGCAGTCTGTATCGTACTGACGATGACAACGTGGTTCTCGGCCACCGCCGTCGTTCCGCAATTAATGGAAACATGGCAGCTGAGCAGTTCGTTGGCAGCGTGGCTGACGATCGGTGTGCAGGTGGGATTTGTCATCGGTGCTGTCGGCTCCAGCGTCATCGGGCTTTCCGATGTCATGCCAGCGAAGACACTCATGATCTGCGGCTCCCTGGGCGCCGCCATCGCCAACCTGGGAATGCTTTTTGTAGACGCCGCATTGCCGGGCATAGGGCTGCGCATGTTGACAGGGGTATTCCTTGCCCTCGTCTATCCACCCTCTCTGAAGTTCATCGCCACCTGGTTCCTGAGGGGACGAGGCGTCGCCCTGGGTGTACTCGTCGGCGCAGTTACCTTGGGCTCGGCGTCACCGCATCTGGTCAATGCCATTGGCGGATTGAACTGGCAAATCGTTATTATTGCGACATCGGCGGCTACCGCGGCCGGCGCACTGTTGTTGGTGCTGTATGTTAATGAAGGGCCCTACCCATTTCCACGCGCACCGTTCAATCCCGGACGAGTAAAGCAGGTATTTTTTAACCGGGGGATTGTACTGGCGAGTATTGGTTACTTCGGCCATATGTGGGAACTATACGCAATGTGGGCATGGTTCCTGACCTTTGCCCGTATGGCACTGGAACTCCAGCAGATCGGCAGTCCGGCAATGGCGTCCTATCTGACGTTCGCAGTCATTGCTGTCGGTGCGATTGGCTGCGTCGCAGGAGGGATTCTTGGTGACAGGATTGGCAGAACGCTGACAACCAGCCTAATGATGGGCCTGTCAGGCGGATGTGCCCTGCTGGCCGGGTTTGTGTTTGATGGACCAGCGTGGCTGTTTATCCTGGTCGGCCTGGTGTGGGGTTTTTCAGTTGTTGCAGACTCGGCCCAATTCTCGACGATCGTCACCGAACTGGGCGACCCGATGTATGTAGGGACCGCGCTGACTATACAGCTCGGCATCGGTTTCATGCTGACAGTAGTGACGATTTGGCTGTTGCCGCTCGCAGCGGCAACGCTCAGCAGCTGGCAGTGGGTCTTCCTGATTCTGTTGCCTGGGCCTGCTATCGGAATTGCAGCAATGCTCCTGTTGCGCAGGCTGCCTGAAGCAGCCGGGATTGCCATGGGTAGCCGATAAGGACGGCAAGATCCGCGGTATCGTCGACAGCGCGGATATGTTGCGCCATGGTTCGTGGTTCAGGTTGGTTTGTCGGGCAACTGTCAGGATACCTGCAACCGCACAGGATGGCGAGGGCGCCGGCTGGAAGTGGATTCCTTGCTGCTGATGGATTGCGCTCCCGAGTAGTTACTGGCATCCCATCAGCGTGCAGGCGATCATGCTGCCAGCACCGGCTCCAGAACCAGGCGCCCCGCAAGCGGGCGCCCCAGCGCCCGCGCGCGCTCGCGCATCTGCGCCAGCAAGGCAGGCTGCTCCAGCAGATGCCTGACACGGTATTCCAGCGCCACGCCATCGACCGCTTTCATGGCCACGCCCTGCTCCAGCAGGAAGTCGGCATTGCGCTCTTCCTGGCCGGGAATCGGCGCATTGACGATCATCGGCAAGCCCATCGCCAGGCACTCCGACGTGGTCAGGCCACCCGGCTTGGTGATGACCAGGTCGGCGCACGCCATCATGCGCTCGACCTTGTCGGTGAATCCCTGCGGGAACAGGCGGCCCGGATGACGCACCGCCAGCGACTGCAGCGCGGCCAGCGCCGCGGCATTTTTGCCGGCCAGGACGATTAACTGGAAATCGCCTTCAAGCGCCAGCAGACGAGCCGCAACCGCATCCATGCTGCCCAGGCCGGCACCGCCGCCCATCAACAGGAAGGTCGTTTTGGCGGGATCGGCGCCGAGTTCCTGCGCACAAACGATACGATCCGGCGGCACGGCGAAGGCCGGCATGATCGGGATGCCCGTCACATGAATGCGTTCCGGCGCAATGCCGCACGCCTGCATGCGCCAGGCGACTTCCTCGTTGGCGGCGAAATAACCGGCCATGCCTTCGTGCACCCACATGCGATGCAAATCGAAATCGGTCACCTGCACCCACACCGGGCAAGCCAGGCGTTCCTTGCGGATCATGCGCGCCAACAGCTCGGCCGGCAGGAAATGCGTGCAGATGATGGCATCCGGCTTGAAGCGCTCGATCTCGCGACGCAGGGCCGCCGTGTTCAGACGTTCGACGGCGCGGCGCAATCGTTCAATGTAACTGTTGGGCTTGGCCTCATGCGTGAACTGGTAGAGGTAACCCCACAACGCCGGCGCCTTGTTGACCAGCTTGATATAAAAATCCGTGTACAGCTTGCGGAAAGTCTTGGGCACAAAATCCATGACATCCAGGTGCGTGGCCTGCGCCGCACCGCCAAAGGCCGCTGCATGGCAGCGCAGCGCTTCGGCGGCGCGCAAGTGTCCGGCACCGGCCGAAACGCTCAACAGCAGGATTTTTTTCTGTGCCATGGTTCCCCTGGAATAAAGGCAAAAAGGCCCGGACTGGCCTTTATCTATCGAGACTGCGCCGAAGCTTAACGGCCGGATATGACAGGGATATTTCAATGGATGGGCTGAAATTCTGGCAAAAGACTACAATCAAGCATCTGATTACCCACTCGCTCACTATGACAATGAACCCATCGCTTCTTGAAATTCCCCTGCGCCGTATCAACGGTGAAGAAACCACCCTCGATGCCTATCGTGGCAAAGTCATCCTGGCGGTAAATGTCGCCTCTGCGTGCGGCCTGACGCCGCAGTATGCGGCGCTGCAGAAGATCTATGACGAGAAGCACGCCGATGGCCTCGTCGTCGCCGGCTTCCCGGCCAATGAATTTGGCGCCCAGGAGCCGGGCACCAACGCGGAAATCGGCGAATTCTGCACCGGCAGGTTTAGCGTGACTTTCCCGATGTTTGAAAAAATCGTCGTCAAGGGTCCGGGACAACACCCTTTATACCAGGGATTGATCGCGGCCCAGCCGCGTGCGCAGGAAAAGGAAGGTGGCGAGTTCCGCGCCAAGCTGGCCGGATATGGCATCAAGCAGGAAAATGAGACCGATATCCTGTGGAATTTCGAGAAGTTCCTGATCGGTCGTAACGGCAAGGTCGTTGGTCGTTTTGCACCCGACATCACCCCGGAGGATCCCGAGCTGGCAGCCGCGATCGAGCGCGAACTCGCCGCCTGATAAAACCAAGGGCCAAAGAGAAGATGCAGGCGCCTTGCTGCGTTTGCATCTTCTTGCATCATGCGAATCTGCGGACAAAAAAAAGCCCGCTAGCGTTACGGCTTGCGGGCTGAATCCAATTCTTTGAGGAGATTGGAGGAGACGTGATCACTATATCGCGTCGCACCCTATTCTCATAATTTATTCTGCGCACATCTGTTATTCAAAAATCGAATAACTAACAAGGTAGGACTGGTGCCGCTGCTTTCCAGCTCCGCCCGTGCTGCTATCCACCTTCGGTAGTTCGCGTCATTATCGTTTCTGTTGGGCGACCGGTGCGGCAATATCGGCGTCCAGTGTTCCGACGTCAAGCGACAAGGGCTTTACGGGCAAGGCAAACTTCCCCTCGGTCAGTCCCAGCGCAGCCGGCGTCACGCAAGCGCTTGCGGTTTTGCATGACATCGTAGGAAATGCCTGCAGCACTCGCGAGCAGCTCCTCGCGTTCGCGCCCATTGATCAGCTGGTTCCATGCGATGCGCACGGTTTCGTCCGTCTTGTTGACGACAGCGACCTCGCGATCGATATGCCAGTACTCACTGTACGCCGCCTGTGCCCCACAATGAGCAGGGCTGTTAATAAAGCAGTTGGCCCAAAGCCTTCGGCTGGATGCCATCAGCTGCGTGCCCAGCCTATGGACCAATGTGCCGCAGCCTGCGGGCCTGTTCCGTCACCTCGTGCTCAAAGGCGTCCTCGAATGCAGTCAGCTCAGGAGCGGTAAGCCCCACCTCATCACTTAAAGCCACTTTTTTCCAGTCCTCAACAACCGCCAGCACGCCTGCCAGCACGTCATGCGCCTCGGCAGTCGTGAGGGAGAAGTACGGCGCCGCATCGAGTAGCATCTGCACCGACTCAATAGGCCCGGTGTCCTCACTCAGCCACGTTTTCGATTCCCGCAGCTTTCCGGGCATGGGATTGACGTCGAACGATGGCGCCAGCTTCCATTGGCCTTCGCCCGCATAAAGGAAGCCATGATTTTGCAGGTGGTCGTCAGTGTTGGTGATGAGCAGATTAAAGGCCAGTCGGCGCCACAGCTCCCGGGCATCCTGGTCGGGATTTGCACATCTCTGCCGCATGACATCGACAATCTCGGTGTACGCACGGGTCTCCTCTCGTGAGGCCTGAAGCATCGAGGCAGCTGAAAGGTACGGAATTCTCTTGTCGCCCGGGGCCCTGTCGAAACGCTCGATGAGCGCGACGGCCGTTCCCTTGACAGAAATGGCGCGCGCTGTAGCGGTATTGATACCTGCACGCCGCGATAAAACCAGCGCAAGCACTTCGCCGCGGGTGACGTTGAAGGTGTCGTTCACGCTTGGGAATTTACCGATGGCCAGCTTGCCTGTCTCATCGAGCACAGTGCACTTGGGTCGCATGCCTCCCAAGGACGTGCCTTTTCCTTGCAGGTACTTCAGGTCGTCAACCGTTTCCTTGTTGTTCTCAATCGCCCGGCTGGCCGAGTACATGTGTTCAAGTTCCAACAAGGGAGGCGTTGTTCGCCGGCCGGCATCGACTGTCTGCAAATAAGTCCCGCTTTTATGCAGGCGCAGTGCGCCAACGCGGCTGAAGTCATCGACCGCGCACAGGTAGTCGAGTTCGGAGCGAGGTGCAAGATTAGGATTCTCCTTGCGAGCCTTTGCATGCGCGCGCTCAATGACACGCCTGCCCCAGGCATCCGGAGCACTGTCCGAGAGTGCAGAGTGGAAAACGGCGTCGACCTTGGAGGACGCGCGCCTTGTGGCATGTCCAGCTTCAAACGGGAGGTCTGGTGAAATTTCAAAGCCATCCGGGCTATCCAGCCACGTTGATGCGTAAGCGAACTGCGACAGCTCGCGCTGGCCCTGGCGCACATACGTCAAGTTGCCTACAAGCGTGCCTGCCGAGCCGAGATGTATCTCAACTGACTCCTGCGCATTGAGCTTCGAAGCTTTTGCCTTCATCGAGAGGCCTCTCTGTATCAGAACGCGTTCTCGCGCTTTTTACTCGGGCGCACACGTTGGGGGAGTCGGTCGTCCATTAACGTCAGGCCAATTTCATCCTGCCCGCTGTCGAGCAAAGTGCCTAGGCGGTCCAACTCGCCAAACAAGAACAGCATCCGCGCCAGGAAGTGAAGTGGAACCTTTAGGTCGCCACTCTCAAGTCGCTTCACCGTATTGAGTGAGGCACCGATGCGCTTCGCCACTTCCTGCTGAGTAAGCTTGCGTCGGCGGCGCGCACGATTGAGGTCCTCCCCTAGCTTGCCGAGAGCGCGGTATACGGGGGCAGGCACCGGAAGGCTAGTCTTACGGCTCTGTTCGGGGCTTTTATGCTTCTCAATGGCTTCCATGAGAGCCATTATAGTAAAAATACCGAAACGCATCCAAAAATTTTAATAATAACCCCTATGAGAGCCTTAATGCTTTATAAAAGCCCCAATCAGGGCTGTTATTTAATGAATAGGGCATTGGAGTTTTCGGCAACAACCAGTCACGACTGTAGCCCACCCCGTGCAGTGAGTAGTGGCCGGCAAGCAAGTCTTCGGCCAGCGATGGCCTGCATTGAGCACCTGCTTAACATCCCCTCTGAGCAGACAAACACCCGCCGCGTTGCGCAGAACAGAGTTTGTCCAAGGAATGCTTATAAAATCAATTTCCGAAGACGGCCATATCAACCAAAGCGCCGGAACGCGTGCCGTCATAGCCTGCCAGCGCATCGATAGATTTTCTGAACTCGTCGCTCCGCATCAGCGTCACGGCTAACGCCAGCGCCGAATCATTCAGGTGAGCGGAATCGACCGCAAAAAAATACTGCTCCCTCGCCACGGGAATGAAATCGAGATCGAAGCGCCTTGCTGCGGTTTCCACTCCGAACGCGGCGTCCGCCATCCCGCTTGCGACATAGGCGGCCACCGCGGCATGCGTGAATTCGGCGCTTTCATAGCCGTTGATGTCGCTAGTCCTGATGCCCTGCGCCTGGAGGAACAGTTCAAGCAGCATGCGTGTGCCAGATCCGTTCTGACGATTCACGAAACGCACGCCTTCACGCGTGAGGTCAGCGAGGCTGAGAATGCTTTTAGCATTGCCTTTGGCGACGAATAATCCTTGCCTGCGGAACGCCAGGTGAATCAGCGTGTGGCGCTTCGGATTCAACCATTTCAAATACTGTGCGGCGGCAGCCTGCCTGAACTCCCCTTCGGGCAAATGAAAGCCGGCCATGTCGCATTCGCCCCGTGCCAGCGCAGCCACGGCTTCCGTGCTGTTACGGTATTGAAGATCGACGCTGATATCGTTCGCGCCTAGTTGCTTCATCAGGGCATCCACCGCAAAGCCATGTGTGGCGGTAATGCGCAGCGCCGAAATGTCGCGACTCAGCAGCACTGCCAACTCGCGCTCCAACTCCGAGGCAAGGCTTTCGAGGAATGGCGAAAGCCGCGCCTCGATCCGTTTGTCCGCCCAGATCAGTTTTTCCGCTAGAGGCGACAACTGCGTGCCGCGCCCACGCACCTTTTGCACGAGTGCCGCGCCGAACTGCTTGTCGAATTCTTTCAGCAATCCCCATGCATGACGATAAGACAAGCCGAGCCTGGCCGCCGCCTGGTTGATGCTGCCCAGATCGCGGATGGCGGTCAGCAGTCGCAGTAACAGGGGGAGCGAAACGGCTAAGCCATTCGCCTGCTTCAGCAGCCATTCAGGGCGGATTTCTATTTTCATATATATGCAATTTGTATCATATTGAAGAGCGGTATTCCCTATGCTACTGTAATTAACAATGTTAAGAAAAGACTTTCATATATGCTTTTGATTTCATATATCTAATGGACCAGAACACCACTTGCCAGGCGGCTTCGCCTCTCACCCTGGCCAAAATCCAGGCCCTGATCGACGCCGGCGCAGCGCAGCCGGGCGGATTGCTCCCGGTCCTGCACACGATCCAGGATGCGACCGGTTTCATTCCGCCAGAGTCGGTGCCGTTGATTGCGGATGCCTTCAATCTCTCACGCGCCGAAGTGCATGGCGTGATTACGTTTTACCATCACTTCCGCACCACGCCGCCGGCGCGGCATGTAGTGCGTATCTGCCGGGCGGAGGCATGCCAGAGCTTGGGTGTGGCAACACTCATCGCACATGCCGAGCAAAGGCTGGGCTGCAGGATGCACGAGACCAGCGCTGATGGCACGTACTCCCTGGAGCCAGTCTATTGCCTCGGCCACTGCGCGACCTCGCCCGCCATCATGATCGGCGACGAGGTGCATGCGCGCGTGACGCCGTCCCGCTTCGATGCATTAATAAAGAAAACCAGGGAGTCGGCGTGAAAATCAAGATTTTTGTTCCACGCGATTCCACCGCACTGGCGCTAGGCGCCGACAGTGTTGCCAACGCAATTGCGGCAGAAGCAGCGAAGCGCGGCATCGCAGTACAACTGATACGCAACGGTTCGCGCGGCCTGATGTGGCTGGAGCCATTGGTCGAGGTTGAAACCACACGCGGCCGCGTCGGCTATGGCCCGATCGATGAAACCGATATCGCCAGCCTGTTCGAGGCCGACTTTCATCTCGGCGGCAACCATGCACGCGCACTCGGACTGGTAGAGGAAATTGCCTACCTGAAGCGGCAAGAGCGCCTGACCTTCGCCCGCATCGGCGTCATTGACCCCCTCTCTCTGGACGACTATCTGGCGCATGGTGGCTATCGCGGGTTGCAGCGCGCGTTGACACTGGGAGCCGCAGAAATCGTGCAGACGGTCACCGACTCCGGATTGCGCGGCCGCGGCGGCGCAGCCTTTCCAACCGGCGTGAAATGGAAGACCGTACTCGACACGCCGGCAATGCAAAAATATATCGTCTGCAACGCCGATGAAGGCGATTCCGGCACGTTCGCCGATCGCCTGACGATGGAGGGCGATCCCTTCATGCTGATCGAGGGCATGACGATCGCCGGCCTCGCCGTTGGCGCAACACAGGGTTACATCTACGTACGCAGCGAGTACCCGCATTCGATCGCCACACTGAATGAGGCAATTCGCGCTGCGTACGACCATGCTTATCTCGGCTCGAATGTGCGGGCGTCCGGTCAGCGTTTCGATCTCGAAGTGCGCAAGGCCGCCGGCGCCTATATCTGCGGCGAGGAAACTGCGCTGCTTGAAAGCCTGGAAGGCAAGCGCGGCATCGTGCGGGCCAAACCGCCGCTACCCGCCATCAAAGGTCTGTTCGGCCAACCGACGGTGATCAACAACGTGCTATCGCTGGCCACCGTGCCGCTTATCCTCGACAAAGGCGCCCAGATTTATCGCGACTACGGGATGGGCCGCTCGCGCGGCACCTTGCCGATCCAGCTTGCTGGCAATATCAAGCGTGGGGGCCTGATCGAAAAGGCCTTCGGCGTCACCTTGCGCGAGATCCTCTACGACTATGGCGGCGGCACCACCTCCGGCCGCCCAATCAAGGCGGTGCAGGTCGGCGGGCCGCTTGGCGCCTACCTGCCGGAATCGCAATGGGATACCCCCCTCGACTACGAAGCTTTTGCCGGACTGTGGGCAGTGCTGGGCCACGGTGGCATCGTGGTGCATGACGACTCCACCGACATGGCGAAACTGGCACGTTATGCGATGGAATTTTGCGCCATCGAATCGTGCGGCAAATGTACGCCCTGCCGCATTGGCTCCACGCGCGGCACCGAAGTGATCGACAAGATCCTTGCCGGCCAGGAGCGTCACAAGCAAATTCCCCTGTTGCGCGACCTGTGCGACACCATGCTGCACGGCTCGCTTTGCGCGATGGGTGGCATGACGCCCTATCCAGTCCTTTCCGCACTCAAGCACTTCCCGGAAGACTTTGGCCAGCCGGCATCCGGGCAAAGCGAAGCCTAGGAGAATGCAATGAACGAAACCATCCTCAAGTACGATTTCGGCACGCCGCTTCGCGAAGCCACGGAACAGGTCACGCTGAAAATCGACGGCATCCCGGTGACGGTCGCCGCCGGCACTTCGGTGATGCGCGCCGCAGCGCAAAGCGGTGTCAACATCCCCAAACTGTGCGCCACCGACAGCCTGGAACCTTTCGGATCTTGCCGTCTGTGCCTGGTCGAGATCGAAGGACGGCGTGGCTATCCGGCCTCCTGCACGACGCCGGTGGAAGCAGGCATGAAGGTACGCACACAATCGCCCAAGCTGCAATCACTGCGCAAGGGCGTCATGGAGTTATATATCTCCGACCATCCTCTGGACTGCCTAACCTGCCCTGCCAACGGCGATTGTGAATTGCAGGACATGGCCGGCGTCACCGGCTTGCGCGAAGTGCGCTATGGCGCTGACGGCGCTAACCATCTCGATAGCAAGAAGGATGAATCCAATCCATACTTTACCTACGACCCGTCCAAGTGCATCGTCTGCAGCCGCTGCGTGCGCGCGTGCGAGGAAATCCAGGGCACGTTCGCACTGACCATTTCCGGTCGCGGTTTCGAGTCACGCGTATCACCAGGGCAAGACCAGTCTTTCATGGAATCGGAATGCGTATCGTGTGGCGCCTGCGTTCAAGCCTGCCCCACCGCCACGCTCCAGGAAACATCCATCATCTGGCTTGGACAGCCTGAGCACAGCGTCGTCACGACTTGCGCGTATTGCGGCGTCGGCTGCGCGCTGAAAGCGGAAATGAAAGGCAACGAGGTAGTGCGCATGGTGCCGCACAAGGATGGCAAAGCCAATGAGGGCCATGCGTGCGTGAAAGGACGCTTTGCCTGGGGCTATGCGACCCACAAGGACCGCATCACCAAGCCAATGATCCGCAACAAAATTACCGACCCGTGGCGCGAAGTCTCCTGGGAGGAAGCGCTGGATTATGCAGCGTCGAAATTTCGGCGTATCCAGAACGAGCACGGAGTAAACTCGATCGGCGGCATCGTCTCTTCGCGCTGCACTAACGAGGAAGGCTATCTGGTGCAAAAGCTGGTGCGCGCGGCATTCCGTAACAACAACGTCGACACCTGCGCCCGCGTATGCCACTCCCCCACCGGCTACGGCCTGAAGCAGACGCTAGGCGAATCTGCCGGCACGCAAACCTTCAAGTCGATTGAATACGCCGACGTGATTATGGTCATTGGCGCCAATCCGACCGATGGCCATCCGGTATTCGCCTCGCGCATGAAAAAGCGCCTGCGCCAGGGAGCGAAGCTGATCGTGATCGACCCTCGACGCATCGACCTGATAAAGTCGCCGCACGTGCGCGCCGACTATCATCTGCAACTAAAGCCCGGCACCAATGTCGCCATCGTCAATGCGCTTGCCCATGTGATCGTAACAGAAGGCTTGCTGAATGAGGCGTTCATCGCGCAACGCTGCGAGGACAGGACATTCGGGCAATGGCGCGACTTCGTTGCGCAGCCTGAAAATTCCCCTGAGACCATGGAAAGCGTGACCGGTGTGTCCGCCACGCATGTCCGTGAAGCCGCGCGCCTGTATGCGACAGGGGGAAATGCCGCCATCTACTACGGCCTGGGCGTGACCGAACATGCGCAAGGTTCCACCATGGTGATGGGCATCGCGAATCTCGCAATGGCGACCGGCAATGTCGGCCGCGAAGGCGTCGGCATCAATCCGCTGCGCGGCCAGAACAATGTCCAGGGATCTTGCGATATCGGTTCCTTCCCGCATGAACTGCCCGGTTACCGGCATGTGTCCGATACCACGACCCGGATACAGTTCGAGGAAGCCTGGGGCGTATCGATTCAGTCCGAGCCGGGCCTGCGGATTCCCAACATGTTCGACGCCGCGCTGCACGGCAGCTTCAAGGGGCTGTATTGCCAAGGCGAAGATATCGTGCAGTCCGATCCGAATACCCAGCATGTCGCGGCGGCGCTGTCGGCGATGGAATGCATCGTGGTACAGGACATCTTCCTGAACGAGACCGCGAAATACGCCCATGTGCTCTTGCCGGGATCCTCCTTTCTGGAAAAGGATGGCACTTTCACCAATGCCGAACGGCGCATCTCGCGCGTACGCAAGGTCATGCCGCCGCGTGCCGGCTATGCGGATTGGGAAGTGACCATACAGCTTGCCAAGCGCCTCGGCTATGACATGCATTACAGCCATCCATCCGAGATCATGGACGAGATCGCCCGGCTGACGCCAACATTCCGGGGTGTCAGCTACGAAAAGCTTGACCGCCTGGGTAGCATCCAGTGGCCGTGCAACGACCATGCGCCCGAAGGCACGCCGATCATGCACAGCGATCAGTTCGTGCGCGGAAAGGGCAGGTTCATGTTGACCAAATATGTCGCGACCGACGAGAAGGTGACCCGCAGATTCCCGCTGATCCTGACGACCGGGCGCATCCTGTCGCAATACAATGTGGGCGCGCAAACCAGGCGCACCGAGAATGTCCGCTGGCATGCGGAAGACCGCCTTGAAATCCATCCTCATGATGCGGAAGAACGGGGCATCAAGGATGACAGCTGGGTCGGCATCCAGAGCCGAGCCGGAGAAACCGTATTGCGGGCCAAGGTCACGGACCGGATGCAGCCGGGCGTGGTGTACACGACCTTCCACTTCCCAGAATCAGGCGCCAATGTCATCACGACCGACAATTCGGACTGGGCAACAAATTGCCCCGAGTACAAGGTCACAGCGGTGCAGGTGATGCCGGTAGCACATCCCTCGCAATGGCAGAGAGAATACCAGCAATTCAACAAGACGCAACTCGACTTGCTGGACGTGGCCGATGGCACGCTCGCTGATGCTGGCTGAGGCCGCCATGAAGTGGGTGACGGATCCACAATCTCTGCCTCCAACCAGCCGCCACGATGTCGCTCGCCTGGCGGTATGCGACCGCAGGCAATCGCACGACGACTTGGCGGAAGAAGTCCCGGTTGCACTGGAGTACAACGGCATCGCCCATGCGGTGATGCTGGCGACGCCTTGCGACCTGGAAGAATTCGCCCTCGGTTTTTCGCTGACCGAAGGCATTCTTCAAAGCAAACGGGAACTGTATGACATCGAGATCCGGCATAGCTCAGCCGGCATCACGGTTTCCATGACGGTCAGCAGCGGCGCATTCATGGCGATGAAGGCAAAGCGACGCAATCTGGCCGGCCGCACAGGTTGCGGCCTCTGTGGCACCGAGCAGCTCGATCAAGTGCTGCGCCCAGTGCCCGCGATGGCATGGGACCGTCCGCTGCAGGCATCGGCGATCCGGCAAGCATTGCACGGACTTGGCGCACACCAGCCGATCGCGCGCCTCACCGGCGCTACACATGCGGCCGCCTGGTGCTCGGCCGAGGGCCGGATATTGGCAGTGTTCGAAGACGTCGGGCGCCACAATGCTCTGGACAAGCTGGCGGGCGCAATGGCGATGACTGGCATGGACACGGATTTCGGATTCGCGCTGATAACCAGCCGTGCCAGTGTGGAAATGGTACAAAAAGCGGCTACTGTCCGGATCCCGGCACTAGTTGCCATCTCCGCACCAACAGCGTTGGCAGTGCGCACTGCCCAGCAATGTGGTTTGACCCTGGTCGCCTTTGCGCGAGGAGATAATTTCGTCGCCTATACCAACGCCAACACGATTGAATCGGATTAAATGAAATGGATATACAGAACCTGATCAAGATGGCAAACCAGATCGGTGCCTTTTTCGCCTCCTATCCGGACGCGCAGGAAGCTTCAAGCGAAATCGCAAATCACCTGAAAAAATTCTGGGCGCCGGGCATGCGGAAGCTTCTGCTGGACCACGTCGATGTGAACCACGGCGACGGGCTTGACGCCATTGTATTGTCAGCGATTCATACACATAGACGCGCCTTGGAACCTTCGACCTGTTAGATCGCGCAACTGGTATCAAGTTACTTGCGGGTCGCCAGACGCGTACTAAGTTCGGAATTTTGTCCACAGTCGGCCAGTGGGCTGGATTCCTTGCGCCTCAAGCAGCTTGTATAGCGCTGCTCCGAAGGCCTTGGTCTCGGTCTCCGTCAGGCATGCGCGCCATTCGCCCTCCTGCTGTCGAGCAATGGCGGCCAATGTCGAAATAACTTTTTCCCCGTCAGTCGTCAATTCCAGGAAAACCGATCGCTTGTCTTCCGCGTGAGGCCGCTTGACTAGCAAACCCTTGGCGACTAGTCGATCAATAACGCGGCTTACCGAACCAATATCGATGTCAATGCGCTTCGCGATGGATTGCGGTGTATCTGCGTCCTGATGATAGATGGTAATCAGGACGTACCATTGAGCATGAGTAACGCCGTATTCGGCCAGTGTACGTTCGAACTTTTTCAGAACCGAATCCGACTGGCGATGTAGCCAATAGGCGAGGTAATCGTGAAGCTCGGTTATTTTTTCTGGTTTGGATTTCATTTCTAATAGTAATTACGGGGCCAATTTCAAAAGCATTTGGCCAGAATCGGACTTACAAGGTCTTTCTCATGAAAGATCCTTCTTGTATCAAGGGACTATTGATTCTTGATTTACCGCTTATAACAGCCCTTACATGGCTAATTATAAGGCTCAAAATGCGCGGAAAACCGAGAGCGACTTAAAATACTTGACTAAACAAATTTGACCTGACATGATTTGTACTTGTCTAGACAAATATAATTTTGGCTCTGTCGGTAGGTTGCGGTTGTCCGGTCCGCCTGGGTTAAGCCCGGTGAGGACTCAATGGCGACAAGTACGCTGCCACGAATGCGGGAGCACAGAGTTATAAGTCGAGCGTCCCTACTCGGGCATGAGGCGGCGAGATAGCCGCCAGAAGTGAGATTTTCAGGAGATATTCATGAGCAATTTGCAGTTGTCGATAGCCGTTGGAAACTATGATCGCGTGCGGCCCCTGTTTAGTGGCCGTACCCAGATTGATGGCGTGGATCCAGTTTTCATGGCGTTGTCGCCCGAAGAAATATTTTTTCGAGCATTTCGCAATCAAGAGTTCGACGTCACCGAAATGTCGTTCTCGAGTTACTTGATCAAACATTCCCGGGGTGAAAGCCCCTACATCGGTATTCCGGTATTTCTGTCGCGGGCCTTCAGGCATACGGCAATCTACGCGCGCAAGGATCGCATCCATCAACCTGCCGATCTGAAGGGCAAGAGAATCGGTATCCCTGAATACCAACTGACTGCACTGGTGTGGGCGCGCGCCATTTTGATGGATGATTACGGGGTCAATCCGGCAGATGTGACATGGGTATTGGGTGGCATCGATGAACCTGGTCGCATTGAGAAAATCAAGTTGGAGCTCCCCCCTAACGTCCGACTGGAGCATGCCCCCGAGGGAGAAACCATCTCCTCACTGCTGGATCAGGGTGCGATCGATGGCTTCATTGCCCCGCGAGCACCGAGCGGTGCTGCGATCAAAAACCCCAACGTGGGCTGGCTATTTGATGATCCAACCGCGGTCGCAAAAGACTACTTCAAGCGTACAGAAATCTTTCCAATCATGCACGTACTAGGTGTCCGCAAAGAGATCGCCGCCAAACATCCATGGCTGCCGGGGGCGCTGTTCAAAGCGTTCGAAGAAGCCAAGACAGTGGCGTTGGAAAGTTTGAGTGAAACGTCGGCAACCAAGATCACGCTCCCTTTTGTAGAAGAGCAGTTAAAGGCCGCACGGAACTTGATGGGATTTGATTTCTGGTCCTATGGCGTGGCAAAGAACCTGCCGACGCTGGAAACCTTCGTTCGGCAGCACCATGCCCAAGGGCTGTCAGCGCGCCGGATGAGTATCGACGAAATATTTCATCCAGCCACGTACGAAGGCTTCAAGATCTGAGTGCGGCACCTGGGGCCGCAATGATAGGCCATTTTCCCTTGTGCCCTCAGCCGGAAAAAAACCAGGCAGTTCAGCAGTCCGCGCGTAATTGATGGCAGTGAATTGCCGCGTAACGGCACAACAAAACCATCTATTTGTCCAGACAAGTTTCATACATGCAATCCCGTAAGAAAAAGGAGATACCCAATGATCAACTGGTCTGATTTTCAAGAACTTTGCAAAAAGCAACTGGAGATGTGCAAGGTCAAACCTGGTGAAACCGTCATCGTTTTATCACAAGGCAATGACCGTTTGGACTATGCCGATGCTTTTGTCGCGGCCGCGCGAAAGCTGGGGGCAGAGAGCTTCAATGTACGGCTGGGTAACACCGCTTCGGTACTGAACGGTCCGGCGCTTACGGAGGTTGGCATCAATCCGCTGGTCGGCAATAAGGCCGCTATTGAAGCGCTAAAGAAAGCCGACCTGGTCATTGATCTGGTATTCCTGTTATGGTCCGACGAACAACATCAGATCCAGAAGGCCGGAGCGCGCGTACTCACTTGCATTGAGCCACCGGAGCTTTTGAAGCAGATGTTCCCTACCGAGGATCAACGCCGCCGTGTGGAATTGAGCCACGACCTGCTCAAAGCTGCTAAAAAGATGCACATCACCAGCAAGGCAGGCACTGACGTCACATATGATCTGGGGCATTTCCCAGTGGTGAGTCAGTACGGTTACACCGACGAGCCTGGACGCTGGGACATGTGGCCGAGTGGCTTCCTGTTCACCGCCGGCGCACCTACAGGCGTCAACGGCAAGGTGGTCATCGATGCTGGCGACATCATCGCCGCACCATTCCGAAGCTACGTGAACACCCCCATTCATGTGACCATTCGCGAGGGCATGATCACTGCGATTGAAGGCGGTGTTGATGCAGAGATGATGCGCTCCTACCTGTCGGGTTTCAACGATCCGCGCGCCTATGGCATCTCCCACATTGGCTGGGGCATCAATGAAAACGTGAACTGGACCACGATGAAGCAAACATTGCGCAGCCTGTCTCAGGAGGCGCGGGCCTTCTACGGCAACGTCATGTTTGCAACCGGCCCCAACACTGAACTTGGTGGTGATAACGACACCCCTGCCCACATGGATATCCCGCTTCGCAACTGTAGCGTGTTCCTGGATGAAAAACCAATCCTGGTGGACGGTGAATTCACCGTTCCCGAGTTAATCGTCAAACATTGATTCTAATTAATCTAAGGAGACAAGATGAACACAGCAACCGCACACGCCTTCCCGACAGTTGAAGGCTTTGATCCGCTCTCGGAAGAGTTTCTGAACAACCCGGTACCGATGATCCAGAAGGCGCAAGAGCAAGCGCCGGTGTTCTATCACGAACCTCTCAAGATGTGGGTAATCACGCACTATAGCGACATCTGCAATGCGGCGCGCGATTACGAAACATTTTCGTCCAAGGCTTTGGGTCTGATCCCGCCTCCGGATGATCTGGCGCATCGCGTGCCTCCCGATGCAGAGAAAGAGTTGTTCGTCGCGATTGATCCGCCCGAGCATACCGGTTCTCGCATGTCGGTGGCGCCGTTCTTCACGGCGCGCGCTGTGGCCAAGATGGAACAGCCTTCCCGTGAAATCGCCAATCGTCTGATCGACCAGTTCATCGCCAAAGGCAGTTGCGACTTCATGTATGACTATGCGTATCCATTTTCGCTGGAAGTCATCATGCAGCTGCTTGGCATTCCGACCGAACGTGCCGCCGATTACCGTCAGTGGACTGCAGATTTATTCTCTGTATTTTCACCCAAGTCCATGACCAAGCCCATGGCCGAAGACGAGCTACGCGAACGCTGGACCCGATTGATCGAGTGCTTCGAATTCTTTGATGCCTTGGCCAAAGACCGTGAAGCGAATCCCCGTGATGATGTGCTCACCAAAATGATGCAGGCCAAAGGTCCCGACGGTCAGCCCTTAGTGAACCGCTCACGTATCCTGCGCCACATTAATGAATTGGTGGCCGCCGGAAATGACACGACGCCTAATTTGATGGGGGCAATGTTCCAGTTGCTGGAAGAAAATCCCGATCAGTGGGACGACCTGCGACAGCACCCGGAGTTGATGAGCGGCGCCGTGGAAGAAACGCTACGCCGCCGTGGCACGTCACCCGGGCTGTTCCGCATCACCACGCGCGACGTGGAGATGGGTGGCACCACCATCCCTGAGGGCGAAATCGTTTGGCTGCTGTTTACCGCCGGCGGTCTGGACGCACAGAAATTTCCCAATCCAGAGAAGTTTGACATCCGTCGCGCGAACGCGGTGGAGCACTTGGCCTTCGGCCATGGCCGGCACATGTGCCTGGGTAATCCGCTAGCGCGGCTGGAAATCAAAGTGGGCATGGAAGAGTTCTTCCGCCGCATTCCCGATGCACATATCGTCAAGAACCAAAAGCTGACTTATCTGCCGGTGCTGACGGTGCTGGCACTGGAAAAGCTGATGGTCGAATGGGACCCGAAGAAAGTCCCGGCCTAAGCACACAGCGAGGAGATACAACATGTCCACTTCATTGAACACGCTAATTGTCGAGCGGGTTGAGCTCGCCACACCCGAGGTCATCGCCGTCGACCTGGTCGACGCAAGCGGCGCGACGCTACCTGTCTGGGAGCCTGGCGCACACATCGATCTGCATCTGCCATCGGGCACCATACGCCAATATTCCTTGTGCGGAGACCCAGCTGATCGCCAGCGTTACCGCGTGGGTATTCTGCGAGACGCCAACGGCCGTGGCGGATCTATCGAGGCGCACGAAACCTTGGCACCCGGCGTGGCTGTGCAGGTCAGCGTGCCGCGAAACCACTTTGCACTGAAAGAAGCGTCCGCCTATCTATTCGTTGCCGGTGGCATTGGTGTGACGCCACTGCTCCCGATGCTGCGCGCTGTCCATGCTGCAGGCACCCCCTGGCAGCTGGTGTATGGCGGCCGCACGCGCGAAAGTATGGCATTTGTCGAGGAATTGGCCCAATACCCAGCCAAACGGGTGAGCTTGCTGCCGCAGGACAGCAGCGGCCTGATCGATCTGGCAGGGCTAGTGGCGCACGTCGCTGCGGGCACGGCGCTATACAGCTGCGGCCCAGGTCCCATGCTGAACGCACTGGAGCAGGTCTGTATGGAGGCGGGAAAGAGTGCACAACTGCATATCGAACGCTTCTCGGCACCAACGACGCAAAAGCAGGATGGAGGCGGAGAGCAGCGTGCATTCAAGGTCGAATTGGCAAAAAGCGGCCTGACGCTGGACGTGGCGGCCGGCCAGAGCCTGAAAGCGACGCTGGTAAAGGCAGCGATCCCTGTCCCCTTCTCGTGCGAGGAAGGTTACTGCGGCAGCTGCGAGACGCGCGTCATCGGCGGTGAGCCTGAACACCACGACAGTGTACTGACGCCGGAAGAACGCGAGGAAGGGAAATTCATGATGGTCTGCGTGGGGCGTTGCAAGTCTGACCTGCTGGTGCTTGACCTCTGAGCACGCAAGCCCACTTACACACTCACCGAAACAAGGAATGAACGATGCGATTCAAGAACCAAGTTGCAGCAATTACGGGTGCCGGGCGCGGCATCGGCCTGGCTACGGCAAAAAAACTCGCTGCCGAAGGCGCTGCCGTTGCCTTGCTGGACATTGACGGCGATGCTGCCACCGCCGGCGCGCGCGAGATTGAAAAAATGGGCGGACGCGCTGTAGGACTAACCCTTGATGTGACTGATGAGGCAGGTATCGGGCAGGCTATGGAAGCCGTCGCGGCCAGGCTCGGCGCCATTGACATTCTGGTCAACAATGCCGGCTTTTATCCGCATATTCCCCTTGAAAGCATGTCGTACGCAGACTGGCGCAAGATCATGGCGATCAACCTTGACAGCACATTTCTATGCACGCGGGCCGTGTTCAGGGCCATGAAGGCAATGAGATACGGTCGTATCGTCAACCTGTCTTCTGCCGTTGTGTTCACCGGTCTGACGGGTGTCAGCGCCTATGCGGCCTCCAAGGCCGGTGTAATCGGTTTCACGCGTGTCGTCGCCACGGAGGGCGGTCCATTTGGCATCACCGCCAACCTGGTCGCTCCGGGATTGATCGAAACCGAAGGTGTCATGGAGCAAATCGCGGAGCACTTCGACGATGTGTTACCGTTGCAGATGATCAAGCGCCGCGGAAAGACCGATGACATCACGGAAGCAATTGCCTATTTGGCAAGCCCCGATGCAGGCTTTGTCACCGGACAGACTGTCGGTGTCAACGGCGGCATGTACTATAAATAGACAGGAACACTGATATGCCTCTTCTCAGACTAGCATGCGCGAAGCACCCTACACCTGAGCAGCGCAAACGACTTATCCAGCGTCTGACGAGTACCATCGTCGAGGAACTGGGTGTGCCGGTCTCCTCGGTGAATGTCTTGATCGAGGAAGTGCCACCCTCCCATTGGGGCGTAGGTGGCGTCGGGCTGGACGAGATCTTCTCAGCCCATGATCGTCCAGCGCGGAACCACACATCATGAGCGATGCCAAGCGCAGTGCTTCAATGCCGGCGGGCGCGGTGCAGCGCCGCGCTCAGAACGGCAAGGTGGGCCTGAGTGCGCTGGATTGGCCCGGCCAGGCGCCCGCGGTGCTTATCGTACCGGGGATTACCAGCCCGGCCGCCACTTGGGCCTTCGTGGTCGAGGCGCTGAAATTACCGAATCGGGTGATCGTGCTCGACTCGCGAGGCCGCGGACTTTCGGACGCTCCGGAAACTGGATATGCGTTGGACGACTATGCCGCTGACTTGCGCGTCTGGTGCGAACAGCTCCAACTGGAGAGCCCCATCTTGTTGGGTCACTCGATGGGAGCGCGCATCGTAGCCCATTTCGATGTGCTTTGGCCGGGTCTCGCAGGCCGGCTGATCGTGGTCGATCCACCGCTATCAGGTCATGACGGGGCGCCCTATCCGATACCACTGAATTTTTATATCGAGGGCATTCGTAGTGCGTCCGCGGGCGCAACGCTGGAATCTATGCGCAAGAGTGCACCAAGCTGGAGCGATGCACGTTTGCTCGATCGCCTGCAGTGGCTGCCGACCTGTTCGGAGAAAGCCGTTGAAGCATCGTGGCGCATGTTTCACCAGGAGGATTTTTTCCTGTCATGGAAAGTGGTCAATGCGCGAAGTCATCTGATCTTCGGTGAAAACAGCCAAGTCGTGACCGCACAAGGTGCGGCGGAACTTCAGCAGGCCTTGCCGAGCGCCGATTACATCCGGATTCCGGGCGCAGGTCACATGATCCCGTGGGATAACCTTCCGGCATTCACAGAAGCCGTCCGGCACATCGTTCTGTCATCAACCTCTAACAGTTAACCATGAATCAAGATAACAAGATCTCCGACGAGGAATTCTTTCGTCAACGCGGCTTTGGCATGCCGATCGGCTTTGGAAGCAAGCCAGTCATCATTGTGGTCGACCTCGCCAAGGGCTTCACCGACCCGGGTCGTCCGTTTGGCTCCAATCTCGACATCCAGGTGGACGCCACCAATCAACTGCTCGATGTCGCTCACGAAAAACACATCCCGGTCATCCTCACCGCGGTGCGATACGACGACGACCAACTGCGAGACGCAGGCATCTGGGCCATCAAGCAAAAAGGCGCGTCCAGCTTGAAGGCCGGCGGCGACGGACACGAGATTGATGCACGCATCCACAGGTCATCGACCGACTCCATGCTGTACAAAAAATATGCCTCCTGCTTCTTCGGCACCGATCTGGTGTCGCGCCTGGTTTCCTTCGGCGCGGACACGGTGATCTTGACGGGAACCTCGACGAGCGGGTGCGTACGCGCCACGGCAGTGGATGCGTGCCAGTACGGCTTCCGGCCGATGGTCGTGCACGAAGCAGTTGGCGACCGGTCTGTCGCGTCACACGAACAAAGCTTGTTTGACCTCAACGCAAAATACGCCGATGTCGTATCGCTGGCCGACACACTGGCGTATCTGAACGCGCTGTGAGCGGCCACCAACAGAAGCCGACATGACCGATCTGGAAGCGATTCTGTCCACGCCAGGAGAAAGGCACGTCAAAAGCTTGGGCAGATAAGAAACAAGTGATGGGGAAAAACGCGGCAGAATGCGGCCGCGTTTACTTTATAGAAGCTAGCGGCGAATGCCACAATCAAAGACCAGATGTGCGATTGCAATCGCTATTCTGTGTGGATGTGGCGTTTTTTTATTTGGCAAATGGCGGCATCGATACAGGTCCCTCGCTCTCGTGAGACGGTTTGCTAAAGCGCATTGAGAAGTCAACCGCCTGCACGTCCTTGACTAAACCGCCAATGGATATACGGTCAACGCCTGTTTCAGCCAATTCCTTGATCGTTTCAAAAGTGACGCCGCCAGAAACTTCAAGGCTGCATCGTCCATCGGCAATCTTCACGGCCTGGCGAATCTGATCAAGTGACATGTTATCGAGTAACACCATCGAGACCCCAGCCCGGAGCGCTTCATTGAGCTGCTCCAATGTTTCTACTTCAACCTGGATGAATTTTGCAGTATTTTTCAATCGCAATGCCGCTTGGTAGGCCGCAGTCAAACTCCCGGCAGCAGCAAGATGATTCTCCTTGATCAGCATGGCGTCAAAGAGTCCCATGCGATGATTTTTGCCCCCACCACAACGCACTGCGTATTTCTCCGCCATGCGAAGCCCAGGGATAGTCTTGCGAGTATCAAGAATAGCGACCCTCGTACCGGCCACGGCATTCACAAATTTCGCAGTCTTGGTGGCCACGGCACTGAGCGTTTGTAGAAAATTCAGGCAGGTGCGTTCAGCGGTCAATAGCTCTCGCGCACCTGCGTATATCTCGACGATTGGCTGATTAGGTTCACATCGCTGGCCGTCCGAAACGTTCCAAACCGCCCTTGCCGAGGGAGCCACCTGTCTAAGCACCTCCATCACCCAAGCCTGTCCGCAAATAATTGCGGATTCACGACAAATGACGATCGCTCGCGCCGTTTGTTGTGCCGGGATCAAGGCTGCAGTCAAATCACCAGCACCGACGTCTTCCTCGAGTGCACGTCTAACATCGGTTTGGACTTGTAGATCAGAAATTGTAATATCCACGCTAAGACACTATCGTTAAAAAAAATCCATTTACGGGGCAGGCCGGCGCTACTCACCAAGACAAGTTTATGAAGAGCGATTCTTTTGTCAGTTAGATATTAAGAGACACCTCTTTCGAGGGGAGCTGAGCTTCTCTTCGACGATTTTTCAAGGAAATTGTCCACTCCTTGCGTCCCATCAGCCCATGAGGACGAATGAGCAAAATGGCACCCAATACAAAGGCAAGGGCTAGCTGCTGCGATCCAGCCGGTAAGCGAATGGCGTTGGCGCCAATGCTGAAACCTGCCTCACCAAGATGCAACAGTTCGATCAGCCATGAAACGAGGATTGCGCCCAGTATGGCGCCAGACAGGCTCTGCATTCCACCGATCACTAGCATGGCTAGCAGAATAAACGTTGTGTCCAGATACATGGAATCCGGTGACAGGAAGCCGGTAAAGTGCGCATATAAGGCCCCGGCAAAACCACAGATCGCTGCGCTCAATACGAATCCGGCCAAACGCACGCGAGTCAGTTCAATGCCAATTGATTGCGCAGCAGGCTCACTTTCTCGTGTCGCTTGCAGAAGCACCCCGGTCCGCGAATTCTGGAACCACCAAGCGCCCGCGATCACGACGACGGCGGCTAGCCATACTTTGCCCACTGTCACTGAGGTCGGAATGCCGATGATAGAACTGGTGCCGGCGGTCAGCGCATCCCAATTGGCAAAGACACTGTTGAGAATCATGAGGAACCCAAACGTGGCAATCGTTGCGGCGATCCCGGAAAGCCTCATCAAGCCTAAGCCAAGCAGCATTGCGACCGCTGCGGAAAGGATCGTGGCAAATGTCAGACTTACCCACAAATCATAGGAATGGCTGCGTAATATTTCTGGTAAGTCTGTCAGCATGATCTCCTTCCATTCCGGATCACAGCCAGCCCAAGCCGCAGCATAAGCGCCAAGACACATAAACCCGACATGGCCGAACGACACAATTCCGGAATTGCCAATAAATGTGTAAATTCCGACCACCGCGATGAGACGAATCAGCATTTCAGTTGTGCTGATAGAAAATCCTCGGTCTCCCGAAAATTCAGCGACCAATACAATCAATCCCAGCGATAGACTCCACAGCAGCGGTGTGGAGAACGCTCGAAGTTTGCTATTTGAATTTGTCATTATGTGCATTTCAAACTCTGTCAATTAATGTCTTCGAAGGGAAAAGACCTTTTGGCCGGAACATCAATACAGCAACAATTAATGTAAACGTGAAGGCTTCCCGGAAGTTGCGAAGTTCGTCGGGGAGGAACGACTGGAAAAGCGTCATGACCACCCCGATGAGAAATCCTCCCACGACAGCCCCAGTCAAGCTGCCCAGCCCACCAACGACAGTGGCGATAAAACCAAACAGTGCCAAAGGTACGCCCATGGTGGGGCTTAAAGCGCCTGTTTGGGCAACGAACAGGACCGATACGATTGCGGCAAGAATCGCACTGAGCGCAAAGGCAGCGCCAATGACTCGGTTGCCCCGTACCCCGAGCATTCTGGCCATACGGAAATCCGACGCTGCGGCGCGCATCTGGATACCTATCGGTGTGAACTTCAGCAGTCCGCCTACCAGGACGAGAAGTAAACCTGTCACGCTGATAGTCGTTACCTGTAACAACGACACGCGAATCCCGAAAAATTCGATGCCTTGGCCCAGACTGGACCACAGATCGATACCCTTAGGCCGCGCGCCGTAAATCATCATCACTGCATTCTGCAAAAAGTAACTCAGTGCGAATGAAGCAATCATCAGGGTGCCAACGTTTGCCTGTCGAAGTGGCTTGAACAGACCATGGTCCACCACCAGCGCCAGGACAATCACGACGACGCACACCATCAGGACTACGGCGGACCAATGCCATCCCTGGTAGAGCATGAATGAGGTCGCGTCGACCGAGGGAACAATGAGTGAATAGGCGCCCACCGTGATGAAATCCCCGTGTGCCAGGTTGATAAGACGCAGTACGCCAATCAGAAGCCCGAGCCCAAGGGCCACGAGAGCATAGAGACTGCCGAGACTGGCCGCATCCAGGATTGTTTGTCCGATATTCATTTTTAAGCCTCTATATCCAATGGATTAGATACGCCAGGCAGACCGAAATACGCCTCACGAATGGTATCGCCATCCCTTAGGCGGTCCGGGGTTCCCGTCAACCTTACCTCTCCACCACGCAGGACGTATATGCGGTCAGCGTATCGTAAGACGCGATTTGTACTTTGTTCGTTGATCAGCAAGGTCAATCCTTTGGTCTCCCGCAATTTCAGCAAGGCGCGATATACGTCTTCTGTCACACGCGGGGCCAAGCCTAGAGAGGGCTCGTCGATCAGGAGCAGCTTGGCATCGGTTAGAACAGCACGTCCGATGACGAGCATTTGCTGCTCCCCTCCTGAAAGATTGCCTGCTGCAGAGTGGCGCCGCTCATATAAACGCGGGAACAACTGGAAAATCGTGTCAAGTTCCTGCGCTACCCGATTGCGGTTGGGGCGCATGTAGGTACCAACCTTCAAGTTCTCCAATACCGACATTTCGGGAAACACATGTCGACCTTCCGGCACCATGCTTATTCCCAATCTCGCAATGGCTTCAGGTGACTTTCCCTGCAAGGGAATCCCATTCAGGCTAATCGAGCCGGATTCTCTGCGACCTGACAGACTGCCTGCAACCGCATTCATCGTGGTGGACTTGCCTGCGCCATTTTGTCCGACAATGCAAACGACCTCGCCTTGGTCCACGTGAAGATTTAGTCCACGCAATGCAGGCGTTTTTCCGTAACTAACGCTCAAGGACTGAACTTCCAGGATGCGGCGGCTCATGACTCCTCCCCGAGGTATGCCGCCATCACAGCTTTATTTCGCAGCACTTCAGCAGGCTGCCCTTCGGCCAGCGTGCTGCCGCCGTCCAACACATGCACACGATGACAAACACTAGTAATGAGTTGCATGTTGTGCTCAATCAGGAGCACGCCTGCACCCAGCTGTTCGGGAATTTCTTTGATAAGTCGCATCAGTTGCTCGCATTCCACATCCGACATGCCAGCGGCAGGCTCGTCGAGAAGTACATAACTTGGCTCACCGATAAGTGCCCTGGCAATGCCGATCCGGCGTTCGTCGACATACGCCACCGTTTCAGCAGGCCTCTCCAATGATCCGGTGTAACCGGCCCACTGCAACATTTCACATGCCTTTGCACGCGCGGAATTGCGATGCATACCGAGCGCCAGTGCCGCTGCTTCGACGTTTTGCAATACCGTCATGGAGCCGAAAAGACGGCCGCCTTGAAAGGTCCGCGCGATGCCCCTTTTGCGTGACAATGCCGGCGACCAATTTGACACTACTGAGCCTTCGAGCTGTATTTGTCCGCTGGTGGGTTTTTGAAAACCAGAAATACAATTCACCAACGTGGTTTTTCCGGCACCGTTCGGCCCAATTAACCCCAGTACTTCCTTGCGGAAGATCGACAAAGTCACGTCAGAGATTGCTTTGACACCGCCAAACCTGACGCTTACGTCGTTTACTTTTAATTCGCTCATGTTTGATCAGATCTTAAAGCGCTCGTAGCTGACTGGTTGAAGAGACTTTCATCAGCATTGATTTCTCGGACAGAACTTGCACAATAGGGGTGTGTGCAAATGCAGATCGCATTAGCGTGTCTCGTCTTCTCAAAATTGACATCTGCATAAACATCCTCTGCGGATAGCAGCTCGAGTACTGTGTTTTATGTGATGGGCGAGGCGAGCACCGGCAAGGTGCTCGCCGCCGAGCTTATTTCTTTTGTGTACGGTAAAGTACGCTTACGGGGATGGGATCACCAGGCGGAATAATGGTTACGTCGGTCTGTTTTCCGCCATCTATTTTCACGATCGCCATCTCTGCGCGATCCTGAATATGGAGCTTGGGCGAGAAACTGTAAGGGCCAAGACTCGTGGAGACATCCTTGTACTGGTTCATTTTTGCTACGACATCCTTGGCATCGAAGCTTCCCGCCTCTTTGACGGCCCGCGCCCAGAGCTCCATCCACGCATAGATGGGCAAACCGGTTGCCTGTCCAAGTGGCTTACCGTACTTGGCTTTGTACGCATCAAGGATCTTCTTGACTGAGGAACGGGGATCCCCTTCGGTTGAAGCTTGCATGACCGCATGGAAGTTGCTTAAGTTAGGCACCGAACCTGTCCAGAACGTCCCAGCCATCGCTTGGCCACTGACAATCGGGAGATCAATGCCAGCCGCCCGGAGCTGACGCAACGCAGTTGCTGAGCCCGGCAAGTAAGAGCAAAGCATAATTAGATCCGCTTTTTTTTCCTTTATCGCGGCTGCGATTCGGGTCACTTGCGTTGCAATGCTTGGATCCCCATTGCGGAAGGTATCGCGGCCAATAATCGTGCCGCCATTCTTTTCCCAAGCCCAGTCAAAGCCTGCGCAGACCGATTTCGTGTATTCGATCGTGCTATCCAAAAGGACGTAGGCATTTCGCGCCTTCTTCTGCTTGTATGCCCATTCAGCCAGTGTTGCGCCCTCAACCTGGGCGGCGATGGTGGAGCTGAACACATTATCTCCGGCACCCACCGGACCCATCTTTGGATCGCCAGCGCAAAGCGATACACTCATTACGCCGGCCTTGTTTGCTTGCAGCGCCGCAGGCGCACCAAAATCGTAGTCGCATGTGACGAAAACGAGCTTCGCTCCGTCTTTCAGTACGGCGTTGCCTGCCTTGGCACCTTCTACGCGATCGGATTTCGTATCAGCCATTACTGACTTCAATTTATGGCCGAGAAGTCCGCCACTGGCATTCAACTGGTCAATGAATAACTGAGCGACTTTCGCTCCTTCTTCATCATATGGTTGGAACATGCCGGATTGGGCGATAGCGAAACCCACCACTGCCTCTTTATCCGCTGCCTGGACTGCAGCGGTCGTCAGCATGCCTATTGCAGCGCAAATAACGGCTGCTGAACGGGGTACCGACCAATTCACTAATTTATTCATGGTTGTCTCCTTCAATTTTGGATATCTATGAGTCTTGTGCTAGCCAGCATGCCGGCTGTCCGATTAATTGCTACGACATATTTGTCTCGGCAACCATATGATCGTATAAAACCATTGTTTAGACAAGCTCCTGGTCGCATCAAATATGCCGCGTGTAGTTACAGTTCGTATCTGGTGGTGGCCTGGTTACTTTTAGAACCAAACCACAAGGTCTGCAGAAAGTGCTGTTTTTGAGTCCTTTCCGCCGTAGAACGCGCCTACGCCATTGTTATTTTTTTGCCAGTCATGCCTGAGCTCGGAACGCACGCGGACGTTTTTAGTCACAAGATGACTCGCTCCCAGGGTCGTAGCGTAGTAGTCTGTTTTCACCATGGACAGGGGATATAAGCCAAAACCATCACGGTCTTTAAATCTCTCGAAACGGACGCCATATCCAGTTTTTTCGTCTGCAGCATACAGAAGGCCAAGCGTCTGACCATTCCATTTGGCACCCGAGAAATTGGGGCCACCAATGATATCGATGGTGCTGCTTCTACCATCGCCTGCCTGTTTCCCGATCACGAGTTCGCCGTATGCCTTCCATTTGCCATCTCCAAAGATATGGTGGCCACCAAACGAGTGAACCTGACGGAGCTGGTTCTGGTCAGAGATGATTCGATTCGCACCAAACTGGAAGGGTCCATTTGGGTCATTTTGGTCATTTCCTGCAATGAAACGCCAATCGAATCCGGTTGCAAGATTCGCGCTTCTCCAATGCAGTGCACCTACCAGGTTCTTTTCAGAATTGTTGTCCTGGCTGTTACTCCAGCCATTCACCATCCCTCCCTCGACGGTCCACAGTCCGGCTTGCGCGCTACGCCACAAATTTGTAGAAAGTAAGAAACCCAGGTGAGTGACCGGTTCACCGAAAAAGGTATAAGGACGGCTATAAAAGAAATTCCCTAAAGGAGTCTGGCTGGTAGATAGGGATACCTCATTACTGACGGGGGAAAGGAATCGACCTACCAGTAAGGATGTGCCATTTCCCCAAGGCATGTAAGCCTTCAGGAATGCTTCCGAATTGGCCAGATAATGATGACGGTCCCGAGTGCCGCTTACAGGGTCTTTTTGGTTTCTCGACCAGTTGTCATCCCAACCAGCCATGAGATGAGCGATGGCCATCCTTCCATAGGTCAGGCGAGTCTCAAATCCAAAATCATATTCTTGAGGAACAGGCCCGGGCAATCCAAATCCACGCGGGATAATATTGCTTTTCAGAGGCTTATCGACATGGACCTGCAGATTGTTGAGCTGAAACCCAGTATCGCCATTGGGTGCTGCCGGCCCGTTTGCTCCGCCATCACTTGGATTTCCGTTGCTGCTTGCGACGTATCCAAGTTGTGCAAATCCAGAGATGGTAATTCCTCCCATCCGCTCGGAAATATCATTTCCGAACAGGGAACGCATCAAGCTGCCTTCCGGCGGCAGTGAAGCTTCTGCCAACACAGAAACCGGGGCAGCCAACAAAGAAGCTAGTGTGCCGGTAACGAGAATATGGGTTAGTTTCGACATAGATTGTCATCCTCCTTTAGGATAATTTTATTTTCAAAATTACGCTATCCGGCCATACAAAATCCGTCTGAAAGTTAAGTACGTACGGATAGCGCTACACGCCAACTACTTCTGTTATTGCCAATTGCCCCAGCGTTGGGAAGCCACACTTAAAAAAGAAATGTCAACCGGCGTCAGGCTGCACTGCAGGTGCGGCGCGGCGAAAGGTTTCCAGTTCCGCGCTTACTTCTCAGCGGTGAGGCAATTGTTGACATTCCAGCCGTACAGCCACTCCATGGCATCGTAGAAGCGTTCCGGCGTGCGACCTTTCCACAAGTCGTTGCGGATCAGCCGCTCGACGCCCTTGGCGTGGTAGAGGCGGCCCATTTCGCGCGACGACAGCACGATGCGCGCGGTGCGGGCGATGCGCGAACGCTGGTAGAGGTCAAACGCCAGGGCAAAATTGTTGTCATGTACGCGCAACGCTTCACCCAGCGTGACCGCATCTTCGAGCGCCATGCACGCACCCTGCGCCATGTATTGCGTGGTCGGGTGAGCGGCGTCGCCCAGCAGCGTGGCTCGTCCGAACGACCATTGCCCGATTGGTTCGCGGTCTGCGGTGGCCCAGCGCTTCCAGCTCTTGGGCAGTTCGATCAGCTGGCGCGCCTTCGGACAGATGCCCTGGAAGTAGCTTTGCACTTCTTCCGCGCTGCCTTCGGTGACGCCCCACTCTTCCTGCTCGCGGCTGTGGAAGGTCACCACGACGTTGTACTGCTCGCCGCCGCGTAAGGGATAGTGGACGAGGTGGCAATTCGGCCCGACCCAGATGCTGGCCGCGTTCCATTGCAGATTTTCGGGAAAGTCCTTCTTGTCGACGACTGCACGATAGACGACATGGCCGGTCACGCGCGCCGGGTCGTTGACATATTGTTGGCGCACTACGGAGCGAACGCCGTCGGCGCCGATCAGGGCCACGCCGCGATGGCCATTGCCATGCTGGTCGTAGACGGTCACGCTGCCGTCATCCTGCTCGATGCGCTCGATGCGGGTCGAGGTGAGGAATTCGACGCGGCCAGTTTCCTGTGCTCCTTCGAGCAGCGACTTATGCACATCGACGCGATGAATGACCGCATAGGGATTACCGAAGCGCTTGCGGAAAGCCTCGCCGGTCGAAATGCGGCCGACCTCGTATTCGTCGATAGCGTCATGCATGACCATGTAGTCGGTAAACACCGAGCGGCTGCGCGCCTTGTCACCAATGCCGAGGGCGTCGAATGCATGGAACGCATTCGGTCCGAGCTGAATTCCCGCGCCGATTTCGCCGATCTGGTCGGCCTGTTCCATCACCTTGACCCGAAAACCTCGGCGAACCAGCGCAAGTGCCGCAGCTAAACCACCGATGCCACCGCCGGCGACGAGTACGGGAAGTTGTTGGCTCATGATTTGTCTCCTTGCTGCATTTCTGTTTTCGGGCATCCTATCCAGGAAGCCTCTGCTCTGATTTCTTATTCCGGCTGGCCGATGGTCAGCGCGATGTCGCCCACCTTATCTACATGACCGGTGATGCGGTCGCCCGGCTTCACCGCGCCCACGCCTTCCGGCGTACCGGTGAAGATCAGGTCGCCCGGTTCCAGATGATAGAACTGCGTCAGGTCGGCCAGCAGTTCGGGGATGTCCCAGATCAGCTGGCTAAGGTCCGAGCTCTGTTTGGTTTCGCCATTGACTTGCAGCGAGACGGCGCCTTGCTTCAATACGCCCAGGTCACCCACGGGGACGATTTCCGTGCATACCGCCGATTTTTCAAAGTCCTTGCCAAGATCCCAGGGGCGGCCCTGGTCGCGCGCCACCAGTTGCAGGTCGCGGCGGGTCATGTCGAGGCCGGCGGCGTAGCCGTAGATGACTTTCGCCGCGTCGGCTTGATCCAGACGGAAGGCCGGGGCGCCGATGGCCAGCACCAGTTCCATCTCATAGTGATAGTTTTGCGTGCCGGCCGGATAGGGAACGGTCGCGCCGGATTCGACCAGTGTCGAATTGGCTTTGGTGAAGTAAAAGGGGCGGGAAGTCGCCTTGTCCACCGGGCGGCTCATCTCGATGGCGTGCGCGTGATAGTTGCGGCCGACGCAAAAGATCCGCTTGACAGGAAAGTGCGCATCGCTGCCCTTGATCGGCAGGGAATAGACAGGCTCGGGATTGAAGACGTATTTGGTATCTGCCATGATGTTCTCAATAATTCTGGTTGCGCACTTCATAGACGCCCAGCTTCTTCTGCAGGGGAGCGTCGTCGGCGATGAAAATGAATGCGGGCTCGGTAGTCGACCGATTTGCCAGCGTGACGGCTTCAAAGCCAGGCACGCAGCAGGTGTCGGCTTCAGCGAGCGCGAACTGGCGTTCGGCGACGCTGACGTCGGCGCCGCCTTCGATCTGATGGAAGACCATGGCGGTGGAGCGTACCGGCAGTGCCAGACGTTCTCCCGGGCGCAGCATCAGGGCGGAAAAGCCGAGAATTTTCTGGCAGTCGGTGCCGTTTTCCGGGTTGACATACGCTACCTGCACCGTCTCGATTTCCGGCTGCGATGTCGCCAGGGAGAGCAGCGCGGCGCGAACGTCGGCCCATGGATAGCGCAGCATGGGGAATGGCTGCGTGGCGCGTTCGAACACCGGCGTGGGTACCACGCCGCCCCGCAGATAGCCGCGGTTGTTGGCTTCGGCATTCGTTTCTTGCGCCTTGCCTTCGGTGACGTAGGACGCTTCCATGTAATACACCAGCGGCAAATCCAGCACATCCAGCCAGACCACGGGCTTGTCGCCGTCATGGCCGTGTTCGTGCCACAGGCCGGTGGGGGTCAGGATCAGGTCGCCGCGTTGCATCGGGCATTTTTCGCCATTCACCGTGGTGTAGGCATCTTCGCCTTCGACGATCATGCGCACCGCATTCGGGGTATGACGATGTGCCGGTGCCCATTCGCCGGGCAGCAGCAGTTGCATGCCAAGATAAATGGTCGAGCTTGCTTGCATCTTTTCCAGGCCATGTCCGGGATTGGCCAGCACCAGCACGCGGCGTTCGGCTTTTTCGATCGGCGTCAATTCGCCTGCCTTGAGCAGCAGCGGACGCAGGGCCTGGTAGGACCAGAATGCGGGTTGGGTGCGCGGAATGGGTTTGCCAGGCGGCAATACTGCACGCAAACTGGGCCACAGCGGCACCAGGTTTTGTTCGGTCAGTGCCGAGCGATATTCTTCCGGCAGGTCTTCCAGGCGACCAAGATCCTGCATAGCGTTCTCTCCTCCATCATTCGGACTTGTCAATCGGCCGCCCCGCGCGATGCAGTTGCGGCGGTGATTGGCTTAGGTGATGGCGCTATCCTAAGAGCAGAGCATTATTCTGTAAATGCAATACATTTGATAAGATGTATTCGATTTTTTAATAGTAGGAAAAATTACTCCATGACCGGAATCGATGTTCACCTTCTTGCTATTTTTAATGCGATCTACAAAAGCCGGAGCGTAAGCGGTGCTGCCCAGGCACTACGACTTAGCCAACCAACGGTCAGCGTTGCGCTGTCAAAACTCCGGAGTCATTTCGGCGATCAATTGTTCGTACGCACCTCATCAGGGATGGCGCCCACGCCGTTCGCCGAGGAGCTGGTGCAGCCCGTGCTCACGGTGATCGAGGCGCTCGATACGGTTCTCGGCCGACGACACGAATTTAATCCGGCCTCTTCGGACCGCACATTTGCGATCTGCATGACGGATACCAGTCAGGTTGTGCTACTGCCAGGCCTACTGAAAAGACTGCGGGCGGTAGCGCCGGGTATCCGCATCCGTGTCGTCTCGATTCCTAATGATCTCGCGCGGCAGATGGAAGGTGGCGACATTGACCTTGCCCTCGGTTCATTTCCCCAGTTGGAAGTTGGCGTTTATCAACAGGTTTTGTTTTTGCAGAATTTCGTCTGCATGGCCAGCAAGGACCACCCGCGTATCGCCGGTACACTGACACTCGAGCAATTCGAAGCCGAAAATCACGCGACGATCGGCTCCACTGGCGCGGCGCCACAGATCATTGATCACGAAATCGCCCGCCAGGGAATTTTTCGACGTACTGTGCTGGAAATCCCGAATTTCTTCGGCGCTGTCTCCGTGGTCGAACATACAGACCTGATCGTGACTATCCCGGAACGACTGAGTTTTGTCCTGCAAGGCAGAGGGGCATATCAAGTGTTGCCTGTGCCGTTTCCCCTACCGGGATATGAAGTCAAGCAACTATGGCATCAGCGCTATCACAACGACCCGGGCGTTCGATGGCTGCGCGGCGTAATCTCCGAATTGCTTTCAGACACGGAAGACCGTTCTCTCCAGACTGATGCCTGACAAGGAGCGGTACTGACGCTAGTCCGATCCGCGTGTGGAAAATAAACTCACATCAGGTCCGAAGGCGCTGTCGACATATGGATCAAGCCGAGAAGATAAAAGGCGGCGCATCTTTCCGGGTATCCTGGCAATTTTCTCGTGGCCGCGTAGAACAGATTAGGCTTTAGCTAATTTAATCAGCCTCGTGCTCAAATCTGACCAAAGGTCAAAAACTGCTAATTTGCGAAATTGCCCGAAAATCCATGGGCACAATTTGGCACAGCGTGGGCACAGACAAATCTAGTCAGTGCTCACCCTCACTGTGGCTTCGGAGTGCAAGAATTTTGCTGGGTATAAACAGCAGTTGAATTTACGGCAAAAGTGCTTAATCGGCTAACTCATTGATTATTTTTGTCTTTCATTCTTTTGCTTCGTGACCACAAAACAACCATTCACACCGATTATGTTTAACTAGTCACACTAGCTGGCACAAGAAACTCAACTGAAACGCCAACTATATGACTATTAACCGAATCAATTAAACCACAAATTTCTTGCAAAACAAAAAATTTTTAGTTAAATTATTTCCACCCTGAGCTGGCAGGGCTTCGCCAACCTAGCCTAAATTTGCAGTCTTGCACGAACTTGTGCTTCGCTGCCTTGGTTCTTGAAACCAGATCTATATGCCTCGTGCAAATCAGCATGAGGCCGCAGGAGAAAAGTCGAGTCGCCTGACTCCCTTTTCATTTTTTCCTTTCTTTCTGCCCTTCCCGGAATTTTCGCGAACTTTAGTCTAAACATCTAGGCTAGCCATTCGTTCGCCTGGCATTTCGCCAATCTCCGCCTGCTTTGCCAGGCCCGCTTCCTTTTCGGTTGCGCTAGCTGTCGTTCGGCAGCCTAACGCCGGTAGTCCGGCATTCGTCGTTCTCATCACTTAACCGAAAAGGACTCATATGCGACAGTTTCACCCTTCTCTGCACACAAGCATTCCCGCAACAGCAACTGCATTCATCACAGCATCCGACAAAGATCGGATCATCCGCATCCTGACGGTTCTCGGTGCATCAAAAGGTGCGCCGCTGGTGGGCAGCGTGCTGACTCTGTGCAGGTCTGCTCTTGAAACATTTAGCCGCAATTTGCCATTCCACTCAGAGCAGTTGACAGAACTGAACGATTTTCTTGCCCGCGTCACGCCAATTTTGGCGCTGACGCACGACGATTTGGATCCTGACCTGGCAATGCAGGGAATAAAAACGGAATTCCCTGGGTGGAGCGCATTGTGCAGCCTACAGGCAACCTCGGTGCCAGAAAATGTACTCGAGTATCTCGGTGGCGAAATTGCCCACTGCGCAGTATCAGGAGGGAACCTCAGGGAGTCATCCATCAAAATTTTGAAGAGTGCAGCAAAGCACCTAAAAACCTCGTTTGTCCTTCCAGAGGAAATCCATACCAAGTTGCAGCGCAAAACTTTTGAAGCAATACGAAAACACCGTCCCAAGGGTTGGACCGCCGACGAGAATCTAGAACGACAACATTTTTCAGGCTATTACCGCAACCATATTTTCAGTGAAATAAACTTCGCAAGATCCGAGGATCGCAAAGCGACCCAGAACCTTGCAATGCAAACCCCATCCGATTTTTTTGCCAGCACGCGGCTCCTTCGACGCGACGTCGAGCAAGGAGACATGGCAGCGCTCTTTCTATGCCTAGATCTATTGGTCGGCGTTCCACCAGGAATGTCTCGCAAAGTACCGATACTGCTTCCGGAGATATCTGATTGGGTGATCGTTATTGACGTTGTCGCAGGCATCATCAAAACAGATTTCTCGACCATCATTGCACGCGCCAAAGCGCCGCTGGCAGGCTGCATACCATCGAACTTCATTGCCTGCCGCCCACTTCCAATATTTTTGGCAGAGGCGCTTCGGCAAGCGTATATGAATAACTCAAGAGCGCAGACGCTAGGCGATCTAGACAGCGAGCAGCATTTATTTGCCAATAAAAACCGCACCCACCATTACAACCCACACTCGAACATCATTCCCAGCCGTTCGAGGCTGATTGCGGCCCGCGGCGCAATCGCCTTACAAGCGGGGGTGAATCGCGCTGCCGCAGCGCACATCGTTGCGGATTTTCAATTGATCGGAAATGCCCAGAATCATTACATCGTTATAAGTCGGGAGGAAATTTCTCTGGGGGCGGCCAAATTCTACGACCACATCGGTTGGGGCGCTCCAGTCCCCTTGGAAGCTGGGCCAGCGACCGGTTCAGTAATTATGCCCGAACGGCAAACCATCATGCGTCGTCATGCAAACTTGGCCGCACAAGTCTCTGACACACATCCCGGGAAAAAATACTCGATCCTGGGGTTGGCAACGTATCATGCAAATTACGCCAATCTTTGTGGTGCCACGCTCGAATTAATGACCGCGGCGCGCGCAACCAATGTACTTCGTTTCACAGCAGCGACATTTCCTTCCGGGGCGAGCTATACCAGCATTCTTGACAAAAAAGTAGGACTGCTGGACGGTCATTCGCCTGTTCCGATTTCACCATTTCTGGCCGAACAGGTACGTCTCTGGCTCGCGCATTGCCGCTGCCTTGACCAGCGCTTGGCGCGTAAAAATTGGTTAACGACTCACCCCGTCCGCCAGCACATTCAACGCATCTTCACAGGAGAAGCGGTTCCGCTGCTGTTTCACTTTCAGGAACAGCAACTCGAATTTATCGGTTCGCACCATATCGAGCAGACATTGCCTCCCGAACTTCGGCACAAGGGCGACGGCGCAAGGCATTTTTGGGAAAACACCCTACGAGTGGCTGGCCTATCTTCCCCGGATATCAATCGCTTCATGCGCCACGAAACGATTGGATTAGAAAATTTTTCGTCGACCTCGGACGGGACACTCGCTGACGCGTTTGCGCGCATTACATCAGTGCAGCAAAAGACACTGCTTGAGCTCGGCATTTTCCCTGTTATTGGCCTGGCAAAGAGGTAACCCGATGGCAACGCAATCTTCTATCAAAATAATTGCCCACGAGGGGGGACGCAAGCATTTATCTCCGACAATCGGGGCTGGCGAGCGAGCTGCCAGAGTTGCTTCCTTTCAGAAACAGTTGATAAAAGGCTTCGTATTTCATGATGACCCGGAGGCAAAGCTGATCGCGCTTGCTATAACAACCGAGGCCCTCGTCAATCTATCGGAACTCAAATTATTCTTGAGTGCAGTAAATAACGTATATGCGATTGAAAGCAAGCATTACGTCAGTTGGATAGCCGAAGATCGGCGAGTTGACCGTCGCGAAATTTGCACATTTACAAGGATCACGATAGCGCAATGCAACGCTGGCACTAATTGGCATGATGCATTGAAGCGTTTCAGTCAAAAATTGCGCCAAATGCATTACCTGCCAAGGCTACGCTCAGATCCCGATGAGTATCTAACGGAATTTTCGCAAGATGCGGAGGCTTATTATTTCAGCATCCTTCCCAATCCGCTTTTCTGTCATGTAAAGCGAGTTGCTTCAATCGCCGCACTACCGGACAGTGCATGGGCGAGATATGCATCGCACAGGCCTCTGGCATCGAAGAAAGTATCGGACGAGTTGGTATCTACAGAGAGCGTGGAATCAACTGTTCTCGACGCTTTGTACGAAAACGCACTTCCGGCAAGCGGCTCCTGGTTCATCCCCTTGTTGACTGCCGCAACCGGCCAGGTCGCCCAATTATCGAAACACACGGGGCGACAGGCCGTCCTGCAGGCACTAATTGACCTTGCACCGCAATGCAAGGTCGCCGGTCCGATTGCCGCCCTGCTGCTGGGATGGACCTGGCATATGACAACCTGTGGCACTCCGCAAACCCAGAGCGGGAATCCCAAAACTGTGCGCGCATACGTTTCTTCCGTCTCTGGCGTCTTGTACTCGGAATTAGCTGCGTCCAAAACGCATCCTCTGGATCTTGAAATGACAGAGCTTCAGAATATTTACGCAAAAATCATGACGCAAGGTGTCTCCGGCACCGTCACCAGAGCAGCACTGCACGCGTTTCATACCTATCTAGTGCAGGTGCATGACTTTCTTCCGCTTGTGGTTCCACTTTCTGAAACGGAAGATCCGCTCCCCCGCGCTAATCTGTTTTGGGAGCACGAAGTTTCTCATCTGCGTAATCTGTTATTGCATAGCCATGACAACGCCGACAAACGGCTTCTTCAGCAGATCCGTGTGCTATTCGAATTGGGGCATGCACTGCACTTTCGAATCGGGGAAGCATTGCATTTGAGGCTCTCAAACATCTGCGTGATCGAGGGTGTGATTGAAGTTGAAGTGGCGCCTAAGCGGAACGACGTCGGATTAAAAACAAAAAGCTCCCGCAGGAAAATTGCAGTTACGTGCCCCATCGCAGCGGAACATTTGTTGGCATGGGTGGCACGACGCACACTTGAAGGTGCGATGCCGGACGAATTTCTTTTTGGCGACCCCCATCGTGCCGGCAGTCTTTACCGGGTTGGCGCCACCCGAACAAGCATCAACAAGCTATTAAAAATTGTTACTGGTGATGATTCAGCCAAGTTCCACATGCTACGGCATGGAATTTCATTTCAAATGTTGGATGTTTTATGCAACCACGGCCCACTTGGCGAAATTAACGCAATTGATATCCTGTCGAGCCGCCTCGGACATGCATCTAGTCAAACCATTTTTAGTTGGTATTTCCATCTCCCGGAGCGCCCGCTTCGCACGGCAATTGACCGTGCATCACGCAGAGTGGATCTTAACAGTGCGGATGTTGCCCGCTGGACCAACATTAAAGAAGCGACCATACGCAAAAAGTTGCAACGAAAGACTTATGACAAGGATACTCATGAAAAGGATACGTTACATTGGGAAATACTTGATGCCTATGGCAGCACATTGGATTCAACACCCGTCACGACACGCTTCGAAACCACCGTCCCTCCCGACGTATTCACTCTTGCGACCGCCCGGCCGCTCGACTTCAATGTCATAGAAAATGTTCTGCGCGATATTGCCGACGGACGCCCAGTGGAGTCAGTGTGCCTGCGCAATGCACTTCCTCAAACCACCGTTGAAAGAATAGCCAGTTCGGCGATTCAGGTTGGCGGGCCGATATTCCTCAACCGAAGTATCTTGCGAGCGCTCGGCACAGACAGCCCCGTGAAAATTCTGATGGAACAGTTTCAACTCGGACGATTTCCGGATATGAATCGGTGTAGTAGCAGGAAATTTTCGCAAATCCGAAAATTCCTCCTGAGTCGGTCGGCGCACCAATCGGTTGCCCCCGCCCTCGTAGGGTGGTCACACCTCTGGGAGCAGGGTTACCTCTGTCTGGACAACATTTCAGATTTCAAAGCAATTGCGATTTTTCTGCACCACTGTGAGATTTCGCCATCCAGTCTCTTAGTCCGTGTCAGCACATTGGACGGATTTGCACTAACACAGAGACCTCATCCTCTTCGGGCATTCGACAACCCTGTTTTTCAAGCTACGGCTGATGTCGACCAAGTGATGAATAACATCTTCGGAGTATTGCCCCGCATTCAGATTGTTGATGAGCGCAGCGGTCGTCCGAAACGCTACCTAATTATTACCAGCCAGTCTCCCGATCTGGCCGAAAGTGCTTCGTCCGCGGCGAGCTCAATGGCGGGATTTCATGCACTCATGCTAATCGCAATGGTTTCTCAATCGATTACAGAATCAGATTCATCTTTTCAGCAGGATCGAGAATGACCCCATCAACCTGGGTTGCCGATATTACGCTATTCCCGACTGGAATCATTTCAATCGACGAAGAACGCCTGAAAATAGCCTCGCTAAAGAACTTACTTGAAGTACTGATTTTTCCATGTGGGCTCTATGATCGTCTTAAATTTTTCACTTTTGACGAGAGTGGATTTACTTGGCTTCGTCTCAATCTGCCAGCACCAATACAACAAGAATTGCGACTCGCGGCTGACGAAGATAAGTGGTTGCACGGGCAATACGTTGAAGACCTTATGGAGAGAGAAAAACAGCAAATCCGCCGATCTCTTTTCGGGTCCATGGAATTGGCAGGCAAATTTCTTTATCGGACAAATCCAGGGAATATTATCAAGCAAATAGATCAATCTGCTTATGATGCAGTCGAGCGAAAAAAACTTCGGGCAATCCATGCTGCGTGCAGCATGTTCCCAAAAAGAAAAATATTTTTTAGAGATTCGGCTGGCAATCACACGCTAGAATTTGAGCAGTTCCGACGCTTTGCCACAAACCCAGTCACTATCGCAATTTCCGCAAAAGTTTTACAAGTAGGGCGAAATCATGCAGATCTGATCAATGTCGTGTCGATTGAGGGCGGACGACTTTCTGGAGACAAAAATGGGAAAAAAAGAATGCGATGGAATTTTCAGCGCTTTCCTGAATTAGGAGAAATTCTTTACAGCCATGTAAAAAATGGTGAAAAGATTGATTTGAAAGTTCGCGAAACCAGATGCGCACTGACGTTGGGCCTCGTGCAATTGGAATTTAATAGTCGAATGGAAGATTAGCACTCAAAAAAATCCGACGCTTATAACAATAGCGGCCAAATATCCGATGGCTATTTTCCAAATCACTGTTTCTCTCCAATCAAAAATTATCGACGCCTTCAATCAGGGGGGCTTTACATAATCTACAGGGAGGAATCCATAAAGCAAGGTTCACAAAAAGTGTCACCACTGGTGACACTTTTCAGGGTATTGTGGACTGTTATATCCGCTCCTCTTCCGACCCGACAGAAAAGATAAGCTTTTACATTCAGCCATTGCGATCCATTGCGACATTTTTGTACGTTGCGATTTTTTGGCCATTTTTTAGCAACGGGTGATTTTGTGGCTGATTTTTAGCAACGTGTGATTTTGTGGCTGATTTTTAGCATTGAAGTTGTCATTTGGCCGCTGCTTTCTGCTCTTTAATCCACTCATTCTTGCCATACCGATAGCCAGGAAACTCCTTCTCCAAGGTCGTTTGCCCCACAAGCAGCCGTCGCGCCAACGAGGCAACCTGAGCCAGTTCAACCTCGTTTCTGACCTCCAGCGGAACAATCAAACTGATCCCCGTGGCCCAATTCAAGCGTTCGCGTTTCCACGAGGCATTGACCTCCAGATCAATGCCTTCGGCAGTCAGACGTTCGCGAATTAAGCGCAATTGCTTGTAGTGTGCCTCTTGCTCAGCCGAAGGTTGGCGGGTGGTGTAGCTGACGATCTTCTTGCGCGATTTACCAACCCGCTTGTAATTCGTCGTCGTCCCATCCAACAGCCAGTCATCCTGCGGGCCGGGACCAGCTTCAACCCAGGATTGCTCGTCAATCGCGCTGCCATAGACATGGCGCGGGTGCTGCCACCAGACGATAATGCGACGGCCATTGAGAATGAATCCGACATCATCCCACCGCGACAAACTATCCGGCCGTGTTTCATTGTAGGAGTGTGGAACGTACAAGCCATTGTGATTCAAGCGCCATGGATGTTTCCGATGGTATTGGCGCTGCATTCGGACAAGGAGTTCTTGTTTGTGGTTTTTCATCGCAGCACCTCTGAAGGAAAAATTATTGACTCAGCTTGAGCCGCAATTTTCGCTAGACGACGTCATCGATACCAATTGCGGGATCACACTGCACCAGATTTGGCAAAAACGGTCTGAACCAGTGGCCGCAATCATCGAGCGCTACCCAACTCTCCAAAACGCGATTGGACTGCCCGCAACCAGCCCTCCACTTCAACGTGCCGTGGGTAGTTCCAGATGACCTCACACAACGCAGGCAGATTTCGCCAATCCGGCGTCAATCCGACAATCCGGGCGCCGATGTCGGTTGAAAACAGCGCCTGCAGTTCGGCGAACGATCATGTCTGCCGCCAGATACTGGAAATGACGATCTCGACCTGAGAGTAATCGTGTAGAATCATCTCGAGCTTTTCTCGATGGCAAAGTAGCTCTTCACCTTGATTACAAAATTCAGGGTGTAGCGCGCCGTCAAAATCGAGAAAGAGAATCATGCCGCAATACCGAATTCCCGTTCCACTGGCCGCATGAATTCCCAACCATACTCCTCGTCGGTTAGCCAGTGACGTGATTTCTACCGACGCCCACGTTTTCGCATCTCATCAATTTCCGCCTAATCGATTGTGCCCGTCCGGTTCTTTTTTACTTTCCGGATTGCGTCCGATACAAGGGCCACTGACTCATTATCATGCAGCGACATACCACGCGATCGGATCGCCGAACTCGAGTATTGACGTGAATAAATAGTGCGCTTTCTGGTTCTGCTTTTCATGATTGCTCGCCAACGCCATTTTTCTTAACTTCGATTGCGTTCCCGCTCAATCCGGCCCATCTCAATCTTGACTTGCCTGTATGCCCCGACAAGTGGCGCGAAATACAAACGCAAGCTGCTTCTGAAGATCCTTCGCACATCACATGCATTCATAACCATTCTCCTCACTAATTAATGAGAATCGCAGGACAAAACATCAATGGCTGAGTTTGAACCTCAATTCAACCTCAACGACATCATTGATGCCCGTTGCCGCATCACACATCACCAAATTTTTCAAAAACGGCCTGAACCAGTAGCCGCGATCATCAAGTGCCACCCAACTCTCCCAAACACGATTAGCCTGCCGCAACCACCCTTCCACCTCCACGTGCCGTGGGTAATTCCCGATGACATCACACAACTCAGGCAGATCCCGCCAATCCGGCGTCACTCCGATAATCCGGGGGCCGATATCAGGGGAAAACAGCGCCTGCAGTTCGGAGAGCGATCGTGTCTGCCGCCAGGTACTGGAAATGACGATCTCGACCTGCGGGTAATCTCGCAGGATCGTCTCGAGTTTATCTCGACGGCAAAATAGCTCTTCACCTTGCTTATAGAATTCAGGGTGCAGCACGCCATCAAAATCGAGAAAGAGGATCATGTCGCGAGCCTAATCATTCTGTAGATGCCGCCAATCGAATTCATTTCGCCATTCGCCTTTATTCGTCAGACTAGTTCGTTAAGCTAACCTCGGTCGTCATGAGAATTTCTTGTCTTTGCGTGAACCCATTCCATTGACTGGATTCTCTGATTCGATTCATGAACAAACCGCTCAGTCTCGTCCATTGATGTGGCTGCAAGATTGGCAGCTGCTACAGCTGCATCGGCGAGTGCATCCAACTCTGCTAACCGCTCGAAATCCGGGCTAGCGAATTCCCGTCCCACTGGCCGCATGAATTTCCATGCATATTCCTCGTCGGTTAACCAGTGACGTGATTCATGATACGTCTTGGACATGGCGTAAATGCGATGCTTTTTCTTCCGGTGGTTCATGGACGATCCAGTATCGAGATTGAAGGAGTCCCTGGTTGAGAGTTTTTGGTATGCAAGAAATCACATACTACTTACGCTTCTTCCACGAGTCGATATCGATTCTTGATATTCTGTTTGCAGCTTTCTGGTTTAGGTCTCTTATCGCCAATCCAAGCGGCATGGCATCGCTTTGCCAGTCTTCCACAACGGAATCAATACCAGAGAGTTTTGTCTCCATATCTGCATGGATTTTATCGCGAAGAATCTTTACCTCATCTTGCGTATTCATCTTCTGAATTTCTTGGGCTCGCACACTGAGCGATTGCGCTGCTTCCTTTATTACGAACCTGAATGCTGTGCGGCAATTGATGTTCTGCGTAGATTTCGCGAATTGATCAAGACCTTCCGCATCTTTTTTCTCTAGCAAAGCCTTTTTCTTTTGTACGCAAGCTCTCAAGCTTTCCAGCGATTTTTCAAAACCCAGCCCTTGATAGTATGCAATGTCGCGTACGGGCTCCGCCTTGTCGCAACCCAGCAGAAGTGCAAAGGCAAACGCCGAGACGCCCAATTTGATTTTTCTGTTTTTCGACAAAATATATTCTCCCCTGAATATGGTATTGCGTTTATGGAATATGGATACTGGAAAGTCTCGCAGTTGCTTTCAGATTCGATCAGCCGTTCAAAATTCTTCGGTCATAGCAGGCATCGCAGCCCGCTAATTTTCCAGAATTTTTCTTTTTTCCTTCTCGAATTCTTCCTGCGTCAACAATCCTCGCTCCTTGAACGCAACCAGTTTTTCAATTGCTTCGATTCGCGAAACCGGATTACCCGGCGATTGTGGCGACTGTTCGGGATTCGCCTCCGTATATTGCGGCGCCGGATCGGACCGCTTGAGCTTGCTGGAGATCCAGCAAATCAGCCGGTACAGAAAATAGAGCTGCAGAAGCGCCAATGCCAGCTTAAAAAGCCCGCTGAAAACAGTTCCATGGCCGCCTAATGAAAGAATCACGTAAGCGAATGGGGCAATACAGATCGCGCAAAAAATTGCCATTCCAATGCGTATCCCACCACCGGTTTCGTACATGACTGCGCCACATATATTGCATAAATGTTGGGTTTTCATGTAAGTGATGTAGCCATACCATGGCGAGTAATTCCAAAGCCTTGGATGAACATGATTTTGACAAGACGGACATGTGACTGCGGTCATTGCTTTGACTCCTTTCATGCTTCTAACGCTCGTGACCTTTGATGATTTATCCTGCATACGCCACGTCAGACGGCGAGGTACCGGTTGACATACCCGCTAGGGCGATCCGCAAGTCTTGCCAACCCTGTCAGAATGCCCCTGTCGTGAATGTGAAGTTGATGTTCACTGCCGCACCGTTGTTCGTGCCTGCCGCGGTGAAACGATAGGTGGTGTTGGTCGCTAGCGGGGCATCTGGCATAAAGATGATCATCGAACCGTCGGTGAGGCTGTTGTTCTGGTCCGTGGTACGGTCCAGACGGTTCAGCATCAGCGCGGTATTGCCACCATCTACGCGCAGATCGACCGTGGAAAACATCAGATTTTTCCCGTCACGCGCCTTTACGTAGACCGGGTGGCCGATTGGCTGGGTCGCTAGATTTCGACCTGCGATAGGCGCCGGAGACTCATCGTAATAAGTTTTCGTCAAAACACCCGTTGTACCGGCGCACGGATAGGTGGCGACAACGTTCCCGGCCAAGTGCTGAGTTGAGCGAGCGTCGGTCGTCGCAACGTTGATGCTGTATACCCGGCGCAATGCGTTTGAGCCTACGCCAATGCCGATGTCGCGGTAGCCGAGCAACAGCGTTCGGCCGTGATAAGGCGCAGCAAAAAGATCTTTGAGGTTGGTTTGGCCGAGGTCTGTGCCATAGGCAGGGAAAGAATATGCGATTCCCTCGCCCCAGGTTGTCGACGAATAACCGGCCGCGAGATTGCGGTCATAGACGTTCGCGCCGGTAAAGCCAACCGGGAACGCCACGCTGTTCTCTCCATGACCAGACGTATTATTATTGATTTGATAGTCCGCATGGGCTTGAGCGGCAATATCCAGTTTTACGTCCTGCTGCAATAGTCCGAAACCGCAAGCCAGCCGCTGGGCATTCAGGTAAGCATAACCGGCTAGTTTATCGCTGCCGACACCATAGGTCGCTGCAGTAATACCACTGTTTTGGATCGTGCTTGCAGCGCTCGTCGTAGTGGTCGTTGTCGTAACCGTGGTATTACCAGCCGCATCGCCCCCACCACCTCCGCACGCAGCAACTAACGCGGATGTCGTCAATACAGCCATGGACGCTCGTATTGTCCGAACTCTTCTATGCATAGTTACTCTCCCTGAATTTTCTTGTTCATATTTTTAAAGGCATTTTCCGAGCCAAATCGGCGCCCTGGACATTTTGCAGAAATTCACCACTGGAGTTTATACTTAAACACCATAAGTAAATAAGGCGATAGACCTGTTTTTTATTCAATTTTTGTTAATCCGTCGTATTCTGTAACTTGGCAAGTGGCTTGCTTTACATACCCTCGCCGTTACGGTAACTGGACTCGCGGTAAGCAGCATTCGCGTATCGTGCCCAACACATGGTTCCGTACCGCCTGAAATAGCGGCTCATTACTTGCCTGCGGCCGATGCAGGCTGACCAATTACCCGATGCCGTCAAATACATTGCGTTCCGCGGCAGATCCAGCGCCCCCATTTCAACGATCAGATCGTCGCTGTCGTCCAGCGTGATCCGTAGTTGCTCGCGGCTCGCTCCAAATTCCGTGATGCATGTCAGGGTCCAGCTCGAATCCCCGACCAGTGGAAGTTGGAGTGCTAATTCTCGAAGGATGGGATGTATCTGGATTACTGAGGAGTTCGTCATAACGATGTTCCTTTCGGGCGTTAATGCCTTACTTTCCCACAGCGCTTTTCGAATTCAAGAGGGCTTTCGAGAAAAATGTTTTGATTTTTACCCTGCATTGACGCACCGTGTCCTACCAGGACAACCTCACTTCTTGCCTATGCTGTTTTAGTTCTGATGCATTCAAGACGTATTGATCAGTCTGTTTTTGAACGGATATTTGTCATTAATTCATTATTAGTGAATAAACACGATCACTGATAGTGAATGTTGCAAGCGGTAATGTACGGCGCATGAAATCCGCCTCCGAGAAGACTGCTGCACTGGAAAGACAAGCGTTCAGCGACCGGCTTCGGCGTGCCATTGCCGATTTTGATGAATCGCTTCTAAGTCCTACAGTCCTGGCGCGCGAGTTCAATCGTCGATCCCGCCATAGCACGATCGGCACGACGGCCGCGTACAAGTGGCTGTCCGGCGAGGCGATTCCCCAGCAAGAGAAGCTAAGTTTTCTGGCAACCTGGCTCCGTGTATCAGTGCAATGGCTGCGTTACGGCGCTGTCGCGGACGATTCTGAAGCTGGTGCCGTGGTCGGCAATAAGGAAAGGCGGCGCCAAGACAAGCTGTTGAGCGACTTCGGCGCACTAGGGGAGCGTGACAAGGCGCTGATTGAAAATCTGATTCAGGCGATGCTGCACAATCAGTCGTCCTGAATTCTTGCAGTGCACAATAAAATCAGCTGTCCAACTATCTCGATTGATTCTATTACTTAATAATACCCAGGCCGTTTCGGCTCTGGTGCATCCAGAATCGTATCGCACACCTGCATCATCGGATCGAGCCAATCAGCCTTGGCCAGCGCCCACGCTATCCAGTCTGCGTGCTCCGGTCGAGCCCCCATATCGGTAATCAGTTTCTGTTCGCGCGCCGCTATATAGCCTCGAAGACGTGCCGCCCTTTCCCAATTGATGGCATCGGTTTCCAGCTTCTTAAATCGCGCCAATTCGTTCTCGCGCCGCTGCACAAGATAAGCATATCGTTCCTCTCGAAGCCGACGCGCCTCTTTCTGCCGCGCTTCTTCTGCTTCTTTTGCCCTAGTCTCCTCGATCAGCGCAATGAGTCCGGTAACGATCTCTGCCATGCGCTTTTCGAGCGGCGTGCGACTTGTATCGTTCCAATTTCGTGAGGGCCACCGGCCTGCTGAAATGGTCAATATTCCGGTCGGACGATAGTCATATCCAGGGGTATGCGGATATGGCATCGCCACATCCAGCATTGACCGACTCCGATACCGCTCTTTCGCCCGCCTTTCGGCGGGCGTATCCACGTGGGTAGTACGTTCGACCCGTTCGGTGATGCTGAACGAGACGACCGTGCCATCAAGATCCAGGAGCGTTTCCTTGCGCTGCGCATCGATGCGTATCGTGACGGACTGCTTTTCAAGTTGCTTCAGCAAGGAATCGGCGATCAATAGCGCGCGGTCAAGCGATGAACTGGAAACCTGAAGATGCAACACTTCAGCCGGAGCTGCCCGAAGACCTTTCTCGTCGCTTACACCCTCCCGTTGTTTGAGCCGTTTGCCGGCAGCTTTCACCAGGGGATGGGGATCAACGAGTTCCGTCGGAACGGTGATTGCCTTTTCAAGGTCCTCTCCGTGACTGATTATTTTTTGTTTGGCGACCGTTTCCGCTGCCTTCCTTACTGGATCGACCTTGCTCAGTACCGCATCTTGGGGGCTGTTTTCCTTGAGCTTGGGTAAAGGCATCTTTTTCATGATCCGTCCCGCTTTGACTTTGGCCCAGTATCCCCGGGTCGGCAGCGGTATGCTCAGTTTCTTGCAAATCTTGGCGAGCCCTACGTCGGAAATGCCATAGCGCTTGGCGACAATCACAACGGGATCTGCCCACACCTCCTCATACAATTTTTGCCTATCCACGACAGTTTGATTGGGATTTGCCATAGCATTTACCGTTTAAAGTCGTTTTGGGCTGAAAAAAGAAATAGAGTGCTAGATTAATCAGCATTCCGCATCCACATCTCATAGAATTACAATTTGCGCAATATTGTTGTCGCCATATACATTAAAAGATATCAATCAGCGATCAGGAATTCACGGAAGCTGAATTCGTCATTTCGTCAGGCTAATTACGCAAGGGGATTTATTGGTGTTTAGTGAAATCGTCGCCGGTTTGAATCTTTGGGATCGATGTTTGAAACTTTGGGATCGATTCAAGAAATGGCATCACGCCAAGCAAAATCCGCCAATCGAATCGGTGGCGTCCCGATTCATCCGCCTCTTTGAAAATTACGGCGTTCACCGTAACCAGATTCCCCGATATTTTGGTCATGGCATCAAGATGCTGGACCTACAGGACGATGCTTCGCTCCTCCTAAAGCTAGACGAAGCTATCCTAGACGCGGCATGTGCGCGTTTTGCAGTTCGCCGAGAATGGATGGATGGAGCGGATCTTCAGGCACATCTTTGCCACGATTTCTATAAGGATCCCAAAGGCTTCGCGGTTTTACTCGAAACCCTAAAACAAAATAATCCGGATGGAGAATTGAATGGCATATTGGTCGCTCCTCTTGAAAAAGAGCGAGATGCAGAAGCCTTGCTTATTTTGCAGGAATCAATTGGCTTTATAGGCGAAAAGCCGATCTATCGCTATCATTTGTGTAATAACTGGTCGTTTTCCTACTGGAAGTCCCGTGCTTATTTGACGGCATGCATCGCAATCGCTTGGAAGCATGAAGTTTATGTACATGGCATTTTTGCGCGGAAGAAAGTCATTGAGAAATTATCAGAGGGGAAAACTTTACTTGGCTGGCAGGGTGATGGAATGTGGAGCCTTGGTATTAAGCGATGGCATCCAGAAGACATGGCCCTACGCCCAGAAATATATCTTAATGGGCTTGATCCTGAACAAGACAATTTTGGAATCGTGGCCGGCTTGCAGCTCTGGCTTGAATTGGAAAATAAAGGCTTGATGAATACTGGCGTTGATGAAAGCGCCCGACCACAGTTTCAACAAGAGCTAGCCAAGTATCAAATTGCATCGCAATCCATGGATTCATAGGTCAAGCTTCTTACCTAGTAGCGGAATTACGAAAGCTTTTATCAGTTTATGAATTTTTACATCAACAAAAATTAAACAGCGGTTCCCACATCATAGGCTAGGAATGTCTACCGTGGTGCGTTTGACACATTACAAAAAAATCATGCCTCTTCAAAATCATTCAAAAAACTGCGAGCTTGTAATTGGAATAGTAGCGCCAGTGGGCGTCAACCTTGACGACGTCCAAAATAGACTTGGTTCACTTTTTGAACAGTTCCAATACAAGTTGAATTTTATCCAAGTCAGCAAACTAGCGCTGTCCTACCTAGATGTTGAGGCCTCCACGGTAATCCCCCCATTTTTAAGCGCTTAACTTCCGGGGGGATTACCAGACAACGGTGCGAAATTTACGGCGACGGCGGTGATGAAGTAGCTGCGGGACCAGAATATCGGCCCTGCCTATATAAAACCAGGAAGTCCCTGGCAGAACGGTTTTGTGGAAAGCTTCAACGTCAAGTTGCGCGAAGAATGCCTGAACAGGGAATGATTCGTGACACGGCGGGAGGCAAAAGTCGTCATTGAGAAATGGCGCCAGTTTTACAATAACGAGCGACCGCATTCTGCGCTCGGCAACCGCACGCCGGCTGAAGCATGCCGGCAACGATGGCAAAATCAGACTGCTTGCCCCCGAAGGCTTACTTTGGAAATGGCTCCAAATTTCTGTAACAAGTCAAACATGCGCAGCCAAATCGAATGTATCCATGACATGCTGACCAACACTTGCTTCAGGACCTTGGTCACATTGAATCATTGTCTTACTCCGGAAAGCGCATTTTTAAAGTCTAATTGTACCCGCCGAAGGCAGGTAAATAGCCGACATCGAAATATTGATAATTTGGGTTTCTCCCGCTTGAGACGCGCGTTCTCGGCACGCAGTCTGGACAGTTCCATTTGTTCCGGCGTGACGACTTTTCTGCCAGCACCTTTGAGCTTACCTGCCGCAGTCGCCTTGCCCCAATTCCTTTACCACGGCCGTGATTGATTCGCCGGCTGTGACGCGCTTGACGGCAAGCGCCTTGAACTCAGTCGTATATGCCTGTTTCGGCATCTTTTTCATTTCCAGTCTTTCCCAAGTAACGTCAATTTTACGTCACTTTTGGCCGACGAAATTTCATGGGGATCTCACCGTGATGTCGAATCATTTTCCGCGCACTTTCTGATGGTTGAATTGTGGCTCCGTAGACCGAGCTTTTCAAATAGTGCGCGGTCCACATCGGCCTCCGGGTTACCGGTGGTCAGCAGCTTGTCGCCATAGAAAATCGAATTTGCGCCGACCAAGAAGCACATCGCCTGCACTGCTTCACCCATTTCACGGCGGCCGGCCGACAGGCGCACGCGCGCTTTCGGCATCGTGATGCGTGCAACCGCGATGGTGCGCACGAATTCCAGCGGGTCGAGCGGATCGATGCCGTGCAACGGCGTGCCTTCCACCTGCACCAGGTGGTTGATCGGCACAGATTCCGGATACGGATCGAGGTTCGCGACCTGCGCGATCAATCCGGCGCGTTGGCGGCGCGATTCACCCATGCCGACGATGCCGCCGCAGCACACCTTGATGCCGGCGTTGCGCACCTTGTCGAGCGTATCAAGGCGATTCTCATAACTGCGAGTGCTGATGATATCGCCGTAGAATTCCGGTTCAGTATCGAGATTATGGTTGTAGTAATCGAGTCCTGCGGCGGCGAGGCGCTCGGCCTGGCCGTCTTCCAACATTCCGAGCGTGGCGCACGCTTCTAGCCCAAGGTTCTTGACGCCGCGTACCATGGCCTCCACATGATCGAGGTCGCGGTCCTTCGGGCCGCGCCAGGCGGCGCCCATGCAGAAGCGCGTGGCGCCATGCTTTTGTGCTTCCCGCGCGGCGGACAGCACGGTGTCCAGTTCCAGCAGTTTTTGTGCGGTGACCCCAGTATCGTAGCGTGAGGCTTGCGGACAGTAGCCGCAATCCTCCGGACAGCCGCCGGTCTTGATCGAGAGCAGCGTTGCCAGTTCAACTTCCTGCGGATCGAAGTGTTCGCGATGTACCTGTTGCGCACGGAACACCAGATCGTTGAAGGGCAGGTTGAACAGCTCCAACACCTTGTCGACCGGCCATTGCTGTGCGGCGATGGCCCGTAGTTCGGCGGGAGTCGAAATCTGCCGGAATGTGATCGGTTGTGACGACATGAATTACTTCCTTTGCATCAAAGTGAAACGGAACTTGCGGCGCGCACTTTCGGCCAACCAGGCAATACCAAAAATCGAGATGTGCCAAGGCCACTTGGGCCAGCGGCGACGCCAGCCGCGGTATCGCGCAGGAGATACGGCGTGGCCAGGGAAACCGGCAGCAGCACATTCCCGGCGTCGGCGACGATGTCCACATCCTCGTTGTGCCAGACGCTCTCGATTAAGCGCGCGCCCGCTGCAACGGGCTCATGCCGGCGACGCGCACGCCATGTTGGACCAGTGCATACAGCATCGCGCTGGACACCAGTGTCTTGCCGATCTCGGTGTCGGTGCCGGTGCCGGTGACGAAATAACCGATGGGCGCGTTCATGCGGATGTCTCCAGTAATTAGTTGGCTTGACTGGATAACGCCGAGACAAGGAAGCCTTTCGCCTGGCAAATTATTGGCCGATGAAAACGGGCGGCCGCTTTTCAATGAAAGCACGCTGCGCTTCCTTGGAGTCTTCTGTCGCCGAGATGATCGCCGTCATGTCTTGTTCGTAACGATAGCCATCGCGCAAGCTCATATCCTCAATCGTATTCAAGGTATGTTTCGCCTTGCTGGAAGCAATGGGGCTCTTGGAAGCAATTTCTCGCGCCAATTCGATGACCATGGGTAATAGCTGATCGGGGGCGACGCATTCTTCCACAATACCAAGACGGTAAAGCTCAGACGCGGGAACGCGATAGCCGGTTAGCATCATACGGCGTAGTCGAGAGTGGTTGAAAAGCCGCATGGCGTGACGTCCGCCACCCATTAGCCCGACATTTATTTCGGGCAGCCCGAGGCATGCGGTTTCGGAAGCATATAGGATGTCGCTTGACGCAGCAATTGCAAGGCCAGCTCCTAGAGCAGGGCCATTTATGGCTGCAATCACAGGCTTTGTGCATTCTCGGATAGAGTGAAAACACTCTCGAGTCCGTCTCGAATGAGCCGGAAGATCGCCCGCCTTCTTAATGTTTTCTGCCCTGCTCTTGAGGTCCGCACCGGCACAAAATATCTTTCCTGCGCCGGTGAGAATTACGACGCGCACATCGTCACGCTCGGATATTTCGTCGAGAGCCGCCGTTAACTCGTCATTCAAGGTACGGCTGAGGGCGTTAACTGGCGGATTGTCCATCGTCAGTGTCGCGACGAATTGCTCAATATCAACCTTGAGCTGCGTGAAATTTTCCATAACTTTCCCTTACCAAAATATCATTAATTATTGACTTTTTCGAGCGATTAGCCATTTATATCGTTGGCCAGAAAAGCCGAAGCAACATCGAGGCGTCCCATGTTACGAGCTTGAAGCGGAACGGCAGGTACGTGAAGCCAACACAACGACCAGCGGCAGCTGCAACTCAGGCAAGGGCATTCCGGTCGTATCCGCATCAATGACTTCAAAACGCTGACGAGCACGACGGCATTGATTCTCGGCTTGTATGTTGTCATTAAATTTCTTACACTCCGCCCGACCGATCGATGGCCGGATGCAAGTATGTTTATGTCGGTAGGCCGCACGCCATTCTGCGCGGTCCCATTCGGATAACCCTTTTTACTAATACACTTAATTTTCGCAATCCGTATTACCACTTGAGCCGAATACAGGGGGACGTTTACTTAGAAACGCCGCTGCTCCCTCGGCGAAATCGGCAGTGGCCACGCATTGCGCGGAAAGCTCCATCTCTCTTAGTAGCTGCTGGTCATAATCGGTGTGGGCAGACTCGCGTATAGCGGTCTTTACCGCGGCTAGCGCAAAGATCGGACCGCGCGCGAGCTGGGCAGTCAGTTCGTCAACAGCACCGGAAAATTCGGAGTCGGGATAACAGCGCCAGATGAGTCCCCACTCCTCGGCTTGTCGAGCACTGAAAGTTTCACCCAGCATGGACAACCCGAGCGTCCGCGCACGTCCAATAAGCCGTGGCAGCATCCAGGTACAACCAAGATCAGGGATCAAGGCAAGCAATGGCGTGAACTTGGGCAGAAAGCGGGCAGACTCAGTAGCAACCACGATATCGGCTGCCAGCGCCAGCCCGATCCCCCCACCCACGACTGGTCCATTGACCGCAGCGACCACTGGCTTCGGACAGTGGTGGAGACTAATCATGAGCGGGTTGATAGCATCTCGCACAAACCGCAAGGAACTTTCGCTTTGCGCAGCGCGACACGCCGGATCAAAACTCGTATCAACATTGCCGAGATCAGCTCCCGAGCAAAAGGCGCTTCCAGAACCGGTCAATAACAAGGTTCGCACTTGTGCATCGGTGACAGCTAGCCGCACTGCCTCCCGCAGCTCGCGCGCCATCTGGTCATTCAATCCGTTGCGAACTTTTGGCCGATTCATCGTCAGGCGAGCAACCCCATTTTCAACGCTGTAACATATTGTCTGGAATTCCATTGATACCCTTTACTTTGCTGTTATCAGCACATTGCGGATAGACATGGTCGAACGCGCCCACCCCCGCGAGCCATGCCATCTCCCCGCGTTGTTGAATATCGTGGCAATTGATGAATCAAGCGTGGATTGGCGAGGTTTCACGAACACAAATTTGGCGAACGCTGGTCTCCCCCTCACGTACATCTATTTTCTTTCAAAAGCAGCACCTATTGGAGAATTCGCAATTTCGCAAATCTTCTCATCAAGCGCCGGCTTGGAAACGGACCGCCATCCAATCTCGACCTGGATCTGCCTTACGTCAAGTGGCGGGTGCTTTTTTCGCAGGCGATCCACTAACCAAAGCCTTACTTTTTCTTTACTTGGCCTACCAAATTCTTCCATGCCATTTTTCATCGCGTGCATCAAGCCATATTAGAGAAAGAAACTGTACTGGGAAACTCACTTCAATATCTCATTCCACTGCTCTGGCCCCGTAGCCTTATACACGGCCAATGCTACTGTCTCGACAGCCAGTGCGGTGCTCAGTGGAAGGTTCTGCTTATTCAGAATTTCAATGATCGCCTTCGCACTCTCCTCGTTTTCTGCCTCAAAATTGTAGAGGCATAAGTAGCGCTGGTGAAACGTCTTAGAAGGCGCGAGACGCAACAACTGAAACCTCTGCGCACTGAGCACCCCAGGCACCTCAAGCATGTCCGGAATATGAGTTTGGTCATACCAATCCCCACATTCATTTTCCTTGCCATTTACTGGATTGCTCAATGCAGCCAGAATAAATCTCGCCATCACTTTTCTCCTGTATAACTTAGTATGTTATATCGTCGTTTCGGTTGGAAAATTCGGAGGACGCTTTTGCAGGAAAGCTTGCATGCCCTCCCAACCCTCTGGCCCGGCAAAGCCCATAAATTCATAGGCGACCGAGGCGTCAAAAATTGGGGAAGCATTTCGCACCCAGCTGTTGAGAGAATACTTTGTCCACCTGATCGCAGCCTGTGCGCCTTCTGCTAGCTTTGTTGCGACCGCAATTGTATGACTCTCAACTTCCTCGTCATTGACTGCCATAGACACCAATCCGATGCGTTCTGCTTCAGCGCCATCCAGCTTCTCGCAGCACATGAGGTAATACTTTGCTTTGGCCATGCTTACGAGGAGCGGCCAGATGATCAAAGCATGATCGCCTGCCGCAACACCGATCTTCGTATGTCCGTCCATAAAATTCGCATCCTTTGCGGCAATTGACACGTCGGCCAATAGTGCGCAGGCGACCCCTGCACCTACAGCCCATCCGCGGATGCCGCTCACAATGGGTTTGGAGCAATTGATCATGCCGTATACAAGATCCCTGGTTTCCTTCATTGCCTGCATACGCAAGTCATAGTCCTTGGCTACCTTAAGTTCGTGCTCGAGATCGCCGCCGGCCGAAAATGACTTTCCGGTACCAGTGATAATCACGGCGTTGACACTTCGGTCGGTATCGATATCCGTCCAAATCTCTGACAACTCGCGATGCATAACAGGATCCATTACGCCGAGTTTAAGCGGCGAATTCAGGATAATACGTAGCACCTTTGGATGCGGACGATCAAACTTCAAACTTGAATAGCGTTCATAGCGGTTCGTCATAGTAAGACTTTCGAGGTTAGGTTATTGATGCCGGTGTAGCAGAACGCGTGTCAGGCACACCGTTGAAAAGTGTCGAACAAGCGGTTGACTTGCTTTGGACGCGATCCATGAGATACGCCAAGTCGGTATACTCTCCGCATGAGTCGATGCAAAGGGAACTCCATGGTGTAGCCAATTGCCCCATGTAGCTGAAGAGCACACTCAGCGACGGACTTGCCAACTGTTGTTGCAAAATGCTTGGAAGCGCACACTGCAGCTTCCCCATCAACATCTTCCGCATCGATCGCTGCAGCAGCGTATTCTATGCTCGCCACCAATGCTTCAACACTTACATGGCAGTCTGAAAGAGCATGTTTCAGCGCTTGATTTGCTCCTAGGACTTGGCCAAATTGCGTCCGTGTCAACAGGTATTCTTTAGTCATTCCGACCATGCGCCGACAGGCACCGGCGATTTCTGCTGCAGCCAGCAGGCTCGACCGCTGCTCAAAAAGTTTTACGAGACTGGTGTTGCTATCTGTATTCGCTGCGAGCACACTGCCAACGGAATTTTTAAAGATAATGTCTTGCACCGGATAATCTATCTCTACCGTGCGACGTTGCGCGCGCCCGATGTCATTGCCTACCATGTTCACTTCTACCAGGACGGTATTATTCCCTTGTTTTGCAACGGCAAATGTGCGCGTCGCCAAATCGACATATGGCACTAGCCTCGCCGAACCGCTGAGGCGACCATTTTCCATAACCAGTCGTTCGTGCCCATCGCAGTCAGAACCGGGCAGGGTAAAAAACACCTCTGAACTTGCGATTGACGGCGTGCTGCTTTGCACTCTTACCGCACTCGCAACGAGGTTTTCAAGCACCGGAAAGGGGAGACAGGCGGCGCCCGCTTCCAATGCCACGAGGCTTTGCACCAACGCCGATGCCATTGAAGAATCGTCGGCGGAAGAGGGGAAAATGCCGAGATCAACTAACGCACGCCCAACCTGCATACTGTTGATACGTCCCATTCCGTGCTGAATTTCCGCCGAGTCCTCAGCTACAAGATCGCTGAAAAGCCTACGGGCCGTCTCACCGATCATGCGGTGCTCGTCTGTGACAAATTTATACATAAACCACCTCATGACGAAAATTTCGGTATCTCGTGAATGACCACATTACAAACTAAGACTACCTTGTGCGCGGCAAGTCCAGCAGGCGCTCGGCAATGATGTCCTTTTGGATTTCTGACGTTCCCGCAAAGATAGTCTCCGCTCTCGAATGAAAATACACTGGCATAAAACGTTCGCTGCCAAGGGAATCCTCTTCCGGGAACCAGTGATCCTCTCCAAGCAGGTCAGCAATGATTCCCGTGGAGTTCTGATGAAAGTGGCTCCAGCATTGCTTAAGTATGCTTGCCTCAGAGCCCACTTTCTCCCCAGCGACAATTTTCCCCACAAAGCGTACATTGAGAGCCCGCAGCACTAACAACTGGCTGTACGCCTCAGCAATTTGTTGCCTGGCAAGATCCGACTCGTCGATATTGGGACGCCGCCTCTTGGCGATTCGATACGCGTGCTGCAGTTCATTCAGGTACCGCTGCTGCCGATACAATCTTGTTGTAGCGCGCTCAATTGCGAGAACGGCGCCAGACACAGCCCATCCCTCGCCAACAGGCCCTAATACGTTTTCCGGTGGCACCGCGACCTCGTCGAAAAACACTTCATTGAAATCCCAAGTACCGTCAAGTTGCTGCATGCCGCGCCGGGTAATGCCCGGCGAAGTCATTGGCACCGCCATTAAGGTCAATCCTTGGTAGTTCTTCTTTTCCGTTGAGGTTCGCACAAGCAGCAAACACATATCGGCATGCTGCGCATAACTTGTCCAGATCTTTTGTCCCGTGACGATCCACATGCCATCTCGCTGAACGGCACGAGTTTTGAGGGATGTGAGATCCGAACCAGCATTCGGCTCTGAGAATCCCTGACACCAGATATCGTCACATGCCGCGATACGCGGGAGCAACCGCGTTTTCTGCTCTTCAGAGCCGGCATGCAGCAGCATGCCAGCGACCAACTCGCGTCCGATTGGGTTAATGCCTTCTGGCGCAGCAACACGCCCGCTTTCTTCGCCAAAAATAAAATGTTCAGTTAACGTTTGACCATGACCGCCATACTCCTTCGGCCAATGAAGCCCTGCATATCCAGCTTCGTAGAGCTTACGTTCCCACTTACGAAGCGCCTCACCGCGCCCCGCTTCGGTTAATGGCTCGACAAAACGGCCGTTGCGCCAGTTTTCTGGCAAGTTTTTCTGGAGCCAGGAACGGAGCTCGGCACGAAATTCGCGCTGTCCTTCTGTGAGCAGAAAATTCATTGTGTTTGCCCCTTTTTTCTTCCCGATGTTCGATGGTGAGAGATCGCCGCGCCTTACACTTCAATTTATAGTCCGACACAACGGTCTATTTAATAACTAGAATAACAGGCCCTTCTGAAGGTTGTCAATGCAATTTATTTGATGAGATATACGTGGATCGATCTTATGAAGTGCACACACCAAAAGTGCCATCATGGCATCCGATTCGCACTCGCGAGTACCATACAAGTCATTCCCTGAAGTTGCCAGAACTGACCAGCCGACTGACCCGGCGGTGACACGACACCAGACGCTGCTTGATCCACTATGGGCCGAGTGCAGAATTGCAGATATGCAAGCTGAGTCAAAAAAATCCCGCTGCCGGTTGAATTTAAGCACAATCGACAGCGGGAAAAACCCTAGCGAAAAGGCGCTAGAGAGGAGACATCAGAAGAACGATTTCAACTAAATCCCTTACGCTACGTAGCGCTCCCCGCAGGCAGCCATTTCTCGTAGTTGCGCTGGCACTTCGAAGCGCTCGCCATAGATTTGAGCCATACGATCGCATTCAGCCACAAATTGCTCTGCACCGATTGTGTCAATTTGACTAATTGCGCCACCGAGCGCGGCAGGGAATCCCCATCCAAGCAATGAACCAACATCGGCGTCCTTCGGAGTCACGATGCCTTCGCTGACACACCGCGCGGCCTCGACAGATTGAACATACATGAGGCGCTTTGTCACTTCTTCCAAACTTGGTTGTACTGTGCTTGTCGGGAAGTGTTGAGCAAGGTCAGGCCAGAGTGTTCTCTTGCCGTCAGGCGTGTAGTCGTAAAACCCTTTTCCATTCTTGCGGCCAAGCCTGCCAGATTTTTCGACCATCGCAACCAAGACTGCGTCTTGTCCTTGCTCAACATATGAATCCCCTTGATCCGCACGATTTTGTTTGAGGACCTTGTATAGCAATTCGATTGAAAATTCATCGACAAGAGCAAGCGTTGGCATTGGCATTCCTGCCTGCCGGGCAGCGTTTTCGACTAAATTGGGACACACTCCTTCTTGCAGAAGGATCATCGCTTCGTATGGTAAGCGACCGAACGCTCTATTCGCATAGAACGAGTGGCAATCACCTACCAAAATTGGCGTCTTGCGCAGCAACTTTACAAAATCCATCGCATGCGCAATCGCGGCATCGCCGGTGCTTTCGCCACGGATCACTTCCACGAGCGGCATTTTTTCGACAGGTGAAAAGAAATGCAGCCCGACGAATTGATGCGGCCGTTTCGATGCGCTCGCCAGGCTCGTGATCGGTAGTGTCGAAGTATTGGAGGCAAAAATGGCATCATCCGGGAGTACCGCTTCCGCACGGCGGGTAGTTTCCGCCTTGACTTGACGATCCTCGAATACCGCCTCAATGACGATATCGCAATCAGATAACATTGAATAGTCATCCGTCGGCAATACCCTGGCCAGGATCCGGTCGCGCGTCTCCAGATCCATCCTGCCGTTAGCGACTTGTTTGCTCAGAATCTTCTCAGAATAGGACTTCCCTTTTTTTGCTGATTCAACGCTAACATCGAGGAGGACTACGTCGAGACCGGCGACAGCACTCACATGAGCCACACCGGCCCCCATCATCCCCGCGCCAAGAACGCCCACTTTGCGGAACGATCTGGTCGGAATTTCCTTGGGCCTACGAGCAAGGCGGTTGGCCTCCCCAATGGAGAAGAATTTAGTGCGAATCAGATTTTTAGTAGTCACTGAAATCGCCAGGCGCGCAAAGTGCCGCTGCTCGATTTTGAGGCCGCTATCAATGTCAACTTGACAACCGTCGTAAATACACGCCAGGATTGCTTCAGGTGCAGGGTAGATACCTTGCGTTTTAGCGAGCGTCTGACCAGCGATTCCGGCGAAGATCTGCTGTACGCCGCTTGTTTGAACGGCACCGCCTGGAAATTTGAAGGCTTTTTCGTCCCAAGGCTTTACAACGTGTAGCGCACCTTCGGCAAGCAACCACTCACGCGCACGCTCCCGCAATGTGGTTGCCGGCACAATCTCGTCGACGAGTCCAGCTTTTAGCGCTGCCTGTGGATTGAGCCTACGACCTTCTGTCAGAAAGGGCAGTGCATGCTTTATCCCAATCATTCGTGGAAGTCGTTGTGTGCCCCCGGCCGCAGGTAGCAGTCCAAGGGTAACCTCAGGCAGACCAAGTTCAATTTTTGGATTGTCCGCTACGATGCGGCGATGGCAGGCCAGACAGATCTCTAATCCCCCGCCCAGTGCGCTGCCATTGATGGCCGCAACAAAGGGCTTTGGGGAGCGCTCCAATGTTCGCAGGGTCGCGCTCAGCCTATGGGTAATAGACATAGACTCTTCGGCAGTCTTAATATTAAGGATTAACTGCAAGTCCCCGCCTGCCACAAATTCGCGACGGTCAGAGGTAATAATTATGCCCTTGACGCGCTCGTCCGCAATTGCCCGCTCCACAGCAACGCCAAATGCCTCTGCCGATACCTGATTAATAACATTCATCGGGCGATCGGTGACGTTCCAGGTAAGCGTCGCGATACCGTCGTCTACGCAGTATTCGATCATTCCAATATTCTCCAGTTGTCCAAATTCAAAGGTTTTCACAGAAAGTGTTTCAAACACGCTCAATCACCATGACCGACCCCATGCCACCCCCAACACACATTGTGACGACACCGATGCTTTGATCCCGTCGCTCGAGCTCGTCGAGCAGAGTGCCGATAAGCATGCCGCCGGTTGCACCAAGCGGATGGCCGAAGGCGATGGCACCGCCATTGACATTTACTTTAGAGTGCGGGACGTCGAGCGCGTCCATGAAGCGTAGAACCACTGCTGCAAAAGCCTCGTTGCACTCATAAAGGTCCACATCAGTTGCATTGAGGCCGGCTCGACGCAAGGCCGCTTGGGCAGCGGCTGCCGGGCCGGTAAGCATGATGGTTGGCTCCGACCCTACCGTGCCGAATGAACGAATCCGTGCGCGCGGCTTCATCCCCTGTGCTTTGCCTGCAGCCGCACTACCGATCAGCACCGCAGATGCACCATCTACAATACCTGATGAGTTGCCCGCGTGATGAACATGATTCACTCCCGCAAGCTCTGGATAGCGATGCAGTGCAACCGCATCAAATCCCAGCGTTTCACCTTGCGAAGTGAAAGACGGCTCCAGCATCGCCAGACTGTCAACCGTCGTATCCGGCCGCATGTGTTCGTCGCGTTCGAGAATGATCAGACCGTTGCAGTCACGCACTGGCACTATGGATTTAAAATATCCTTCACGCCAGGCATGTGCTGCACGTCGTTGGCTTTCGGCTGCATACACGTCGACTTCCTGACGGCCGTATCCCCATTTTGTCGCGATCAGGTCGGCTGCGACGCCTTGCGGGATAATGCGATGTGGAATGGTAATTTGCGGATCAGTCACCCAAGGTGCACCGGCAGAGAACATCGGCACGCGAGACATGCTCTCAACACCGCCGGCAACGATCAGCTCGGCTTGTCCTGATTTCACCATCGCTGCTGCGAAATTGCATGCTTCAAGGCCGGATCCACAAAAACGATTTACCTGAATGCCTGGCACAGAGGGATCGAAGCCGGACGCGAAAACTGCGGCTTTAGCGACGTTTGCAGCTTGCTCGTTAATCGTCTCAACGCAACCGAGGATCACATCGTTGACCATGCGGGTGTCTAGATTGCTTCGCTCGCGTAGTTCGCGCAACGTCGTTGCTGCCAAGCGTGCTGGAGCAACTTCGTGGAGTGCTCCGGAAATGCGGCCTCGACCGCGTGGGGTCCGTACAGCATCAAATATGTACGCTTCAGTCATCACGCCTCTTTCATGAATATTGATTGAAATTCCAGTTTCTTTTAACACGCGAAAAACCGTGCAATCCGAACCACGTTAATAATACCGTCTTGTCGGTCTTTAATAAAAAATTATAGCGTTCCAGATTTTTTCAACAGAGGCTATTTCTCCGGCGCGAATTTCAGAAAGGTCAACGCCGCTTGGGGTATTTTCCTGTGCACAATCATTGCTAGAATGCGTTGTCGCCTTGTTTGCCGTAATAAATACTACTTGGGTAATCTTTGACTAGCGGATTTGTTTGAATCTAGGCCACTTATCGTGCATTAACCCCGACACCACGTCGCTCTTTCACGAATCCATGCAAGAAAAGGTTTGTCACCTTATCGTAGAAATCGTCGGGAGATATCTTTCCTGAACTCCGATACCAGAGTTCAACCCAATTCATCATGCCGATTAACAGTAGCGAATGCGCTCGATACTCGCTTTGCTCGTAACTGCTATCAACCTTTTGCAATACCGTACTAACGCGATCTAGAATGTCTCGTTCCAGTTTAACGATCTTGCTTTTTTGTTCGGACGTTAGATATCTTCGGTCATGCAACGCGACGACATGTCGCGCGCGCGAAGCCTTCGATCGCTCCAAGTACAATGCAATGCACGTACGAAAATATTGGTTAATATCGGTTTCGTTAGTGCCCAAATCCGGTTGATATTCTTCGAACAAGGTAACTATTCTCAATAGATGCTGGCTAAGTATCTCGTACAAAACATCTTCTTTTTTTTCAAAATAATGATAAAGCATCGATTTTGAGACGTTGCATGCCTTGGCAATATCCTGCATCTTACAACCGGAATAACCTTGATCAGCAAATAGCGCTGCTGCGACACTTAGGATGCCATTCTTTTTTTCTTCATAGTCATCAGCGCGAATTCTTGACATTAGAACTTGATACCTTTAAATAAACAAAGTGTTGAATTGCATCCAACAGACGGTTCAACATGCAGCGAAGCCGCCATCGACGCTTAACGCCGCCCCCGTAACAAACGAAGCCGCGTCAGAGCAAAGCCATAGCACCGAATCGGCGATCTCATCAGGTGTTCCCAGGCGGCGGATCGCTGCCCTACGACTGGCGACCGTGGCGGACTTGTTTGCGTTAGTTCCATTGCCTTCAATCATTGGCGTGTCGACAAAGCCTGGACAGATTGCATTGATTCGAATTCCATCTCGCCCATAGTCTAATGCCGCGGCCTTTGTCAAACCAATCACACCATGTTTTGACGCACAGTAGGCTGCTGCTCCCTGAGCGCCAACTAAACCCATCACCGAAGCAGTATTGACGATCGCCCCTCCCTGCGCTTTCATTACCGCTACCTCACACTTCAAGCAATTGAACACACCGGTGAGATTTACATTGAGTACCTTGTGCCAAACGTCCTCGCTACAGCTTCCCACCGGGCAAAGTGGAGCGATAATACCGGCATTGTTGAAGGCAAAGTCCAGTCGACCAAAATGCGATATAGCCTTGTCCACCAGAGCCTGACAAGCGTCCATTCGACTTACATCGGCATGCACAAATAATGCTTGCCCCCCTAAAGACAAGGCCTCCTCAGCGACCTTCTTGCCGGCGACTTCGGCGACGTCAGCAACAATCACCTGCGCGCCACTACTGGCAAACTTGAGAGCTGCGGCCCGGCCGATTCCGGATGAACCTCCGGTTACCAGGACTACCTTTCCGTAAAAATCGTGCTTTACATTAGTCATAATGCAATAGTTCTTTCATATCCCTCAGAACATCATTTCCCCAGCACGTGTGTGCATAGAGAAGTTACGCTTTCCGACTATCGAGAAAACCCTTAAGCCTTTCCTTATGCCCGTCGGTGCTCAACATATAGCACTGTAGGTAAAGCTCATATGAGGTGCATGTAGCGTAGTCCGCCGACTCGCCTCGAAGCAGTATCTGCTTTGTCGCAGCTACAGCTCGCCTGGGCCCGGCAGCGATAATACTGCGGGCTAAAGCGACCGCAGTATCCAGAACCTCTGCACGAGGCACCACATCGACAAACAATCCGTCCGCCCTTCCCTCATGGGCATTGATCGTGGCGCCAGTCAACAGAATTTGCTTCGCGCGCGCGGTACCAACAATGCGGGGGAGTAGATATGCGCATCCCATGTCCGCAGCAGCAGCACCGAGACGGCCAAATGGGAAAGAGTACGAGCCTTCCTCCGCTGCCACCACCAAATCGCACGCCAGCGCCAATGCTGCACCACCGCCGATCGCTGCACCGTTGAGCGCACAGATTACTGGCAGATCGTGCTCCCGAATGCGTTGGACGGCACGGAAGGTTTGTCGGATCGCCCGCAACTGCTCTTCCATATCCACGCCATCTACTTTCATGATCTCGCCGATTTTTCCGCCTGCGCAGAAAACTTTCCCAACGCCACTGATCACGATCGCGGACACAGAATCGTCCCGTTCTATCTCGTCTAGCGCTGATAAGAGGGCGCCACCAAAAGTAAAACCTTGCGCGTTCGCGGCACGTGGCCGATTGAACAACAGGATTGCCACCCCGTCCCGACGTTCTATCAAAATCTCCGGTGCATCGTTGTCATGAATCGCATCAATCATAAAATCTCCCTGAAATTGTGTGCAGCGCTTAGTTACAGCATTGTGTGGTCGACATATATCTACATCCAGTATGGAACGTCGTCCCAACGCTTTGCAATTTCATCGAGCATAATCTCAGTTGCACCACCGCCGATCGAGCATAGACGAGCATCGCGCGCCATGCGCTCAATTTTCCCCTCGCGCAGATAGCCAAATCCACCGTGGAACTGCAGGCATGTGTACATTACCTCATTGACCAACTCGCCCCAGTAGGCCTTGCACATGGACACTTCCCGAACCGCCTGCTCACCCTTCGCAAGTAGCGATGCAGCATGATAGACAAGCTGCCTGCCTGCCTCGGCGCGCGCATGTAACATCGCCAGGCGATGGCTAATTGTTTGCCGTTCGATCAGCGGCAAGCCAAAGGTCTTCCGTTCGCGCACGTAGTCGATCGTCATCTTAAGGGCCGTCATCGCCTCGCCGACGTTGGATGCAGTAAGCACGAGGCGCTCGTTTTGGAAGTTCTTCATGACGGCATAGAAGCCTTTTCCCTCAACGCCCAATAGATTTTCATGAGGAATCACACAGTCCTCAAAAATCAGCTCCGCCGTGTCGTTGGAGTGATAGCCCATCTTTTCGAGTTGCTGGCCGACACGGAATCCGGGGGTTCCCTTTTCGACGATGAACATGCTGATTCCGTTGGCACCTTTTGCAGTGGAGTCGGTACGCGCCGCAACGAAATAGACGTCGGCATTGACGCCATTGGAGATATAGAATTTGGAGCCGTTGAGCACCCAGCCGCGCTCGCTACGTACAGCCCGCGTACGAATTGCGCCGACATCGGATCCGGCATCGGCCTCACTGACTGCAATCGCCGTAAGAATTTCCCCCGTGACTATCCCGGGCATGTACTTTTCAAGCTGGGCTTCGGTACCTGCATGCAGCAGGTGAGGCGCTGCCATTATGGAATGGATTGTAGCCACACCAGTCACTCCCGCAAAGGTCGATCGGCCCAGTTCCTCGGCTAGCACCACCCAGCCAAGGACATTCATATCGGCGCCGCCAAATCGCTCTGGCACACGAATCCCAAAAAATCCTAGTTCACCCATCTTCCTGATGACCTCACGCGGCACCATTCGTGCTTTTTCCCATTCATCAGCGTAAGGCTTAATCTCGCTCTCAACAAAGCGCCGTACGAGTCGGCGCAGTTGCTCATGTTCTTCATTGAAATATTGAATGCTCATAAAATTCTTTCCATATTAATTAGTAACAGCCAGAGGCCGGTCAGCATGCAGCCCGCCCCCCCGTTTGCCTCTACAATCAACTTCCGCGGCCATGTTCTTCCCGATAGAGCCGGCAAGACTCTGCCATTTCACCGAATACCGTTGGGTCCTCTACCGAGTTAAGGTCTCCGGGCGCTTCTCCCAGCCAGGCTTGGCGCGCGAGCCGCCGAATTACCTTACCATTACGCGTTTTCACAATCCGCTGCACTGGCACCACGGCATGGGGTCGAAATGTCGGCCCCATTGCTGCCCGCAGCAATGTGGTCACCTGCTGGTCCAGTCCGTCCGGATATTCCTGATCACTGCCCCGCACTACCAGTACCACCATGGCCTCGCCACTACGAGCGTCTGGCACACCAAACACCACCGCCTCAGTAATGCATTTTCCATCGGCGACGATGCCTTCCACTTCGGAAGGGCCGACCCGTTTCCCAGAGATTTTCATCACGTCATCGGAACGGCCAAGCAAAAGATACTGCCCGTCCTCTTCTGCAACTGCCAAATCTCCATGCACCCATAAGCCGGGCATGCGCGACCAGTAAGTTTCGAGGTAGCGCTCAGTATCGCGCCAGAAGCCGCGTGTCATCCCGACGAAGGGCTGTGCGATCGCCAGCTCTCCTGGTGCTCCATGCACTGTTTGGCCGGTGGAATCGACAACGCAGGCGCTCACGCCGGGAGCCGTGCTGTTGAAGCGCGAAGGTGCAATCGGTCGGACGACTACATTGGTGAGGATTGCGCCGGAAACTTCGGTGCCGCCGGTATAATTAATGATAGGCAGATTTCCCGAACCGAAACGCTGGAAATACCAACGATGGGAATCGGCGTCCATCACTTCACCGCCGGTCATCAGCACCCGCAAATCGCTCGCATTTGGTGCCAGTGCGACGTTCTCATCGGCCGCCATGGCGCGCACTGAGGTGGGGGAACTACCGAAATGTGTAACGCGATGGCGCGCAGCGATGTCGCGCAAGCGCCCGATATCGGGCACGTCCGGTGATCCATCGTAAATCACATAACTACCTTTGAGCATCAACGTTGAGCAAATCGAGAACGGACCGACCATCCAGCCCATATCGCTCATCCAGAAGTAGCGATCGCCAGCTTTGAAATCAAACAGGTAGGCGACGTCCTGTGCCACTCTTAATGGAAATCCACCATGCACGTGAACCGCGCCTTTCGGTTTTCCTGTGGTGCCGGAGGTATAGATCACCATGAACGGATCGTTTGCAGCGGTAGGCGCAGCCGTAGCGACATCTCCATTGTTCTCGATGATATGCCAATCGTAGAAAGGGAACGGTACTACCGCGTCACCTTCGCGGCGCACCATGACCACTTTTTCGAGCGACAATATGCGCTCTTGCACGGCACTAACCAATTTGGCGAGAGATACATATCGGCCACGGCGCAGGAATCCGTCCGCGGTAACCAGACAGATCACTTCTGCATCCATAAGACGGCTCACGATGGCATCCACTCCGTAACCACTGTACAGAGGTACCGCGATTGCGCCGATGTAACAGATGGCGAGGAAGGAGATCACTGCTTCGGGAATATTCGGAAACAGCAGGCCGACACGGTCTCCTGGTTTCACTCCCAGCTTTAGCAAGCCGGCAGCGAATTGGCGCGTACGCTTCTCCAGCTCGACGTAGCTCATATTTCCGCAGCGTCCGTCCTCGCTTTCCCAGCTTAGCGCAACCCGTTCCGGGCAATCAGCCGGGGGCCGCACGCAGGCAGCGGCGAAATTAAAGCCAGCACCAGGGAAAAATTTTGCCCATGGCTTACCCTCTGAGACATCCAGGAACTGCTCCGCAGGCGGATCAAATTGAATGCCAAGATGCTCCAAAGTTGCTTCCCAGTACTTCTCTGGAGAGTCAACTGATAGCTTGAGAAACACATCGTAAGATGGTGTTCCCAAGCGGCGCATCAAAGTCACGAGGTTCGAGATCGTCAGCCACGTTTCGTCAGGATGCCATATATCAGAAGCCGAATTACGCATGTACCATGTCCTCATCTAAGGCAAATCAGCCCGCCGTTCTCGCTACGCTCAACGTCCTGTCCAACGCGGCGCACGCTTTTCCGCAAACGCCCGCGCGCCTTCCTGTGCATCGTCGCTTGCATACGCCGGGCGGTAAATCTGCCAAGCCATTTCCAATCCGGTATCGCATCCCACGCTCATCGCCGTAAGAATCGAGCGCTTTCCGGCCTCCACCGATAGCGGTGCATTGGCGCGAATCTGTTGTGCTAGCTGGAGCGCGCGTTGTCGTACTGCTTCCGGAGTTTCCTCAAGGTAGTTGATGAATCCGATGTCGTGAAAACGCTCAATAGGCATAAGTTCCGCCGTCAACGTCATCTCCATCAGCAGTGGCTGAGGCATCATCCACAGAAGCGGCATGGCCCAAGGTGATCCGCGTCCAATCTTTGATTCAGTTATGCCGACACGAGAACCAGACAGGCCCACGCGCATATCGCAGTTCAAGCTCATCAGCATACCGCCCGCCATGAGATGCCCTGTCATCGCGGCGATAATAGGCACCTTTACTCGACGCATGCGGTAATGAAAAGGATCTTTCATAAAAGTAAGAATATCCTTGCCAGTGTCACGTTTCAGCGCGGCGGCCTGCTTTAAATCCATTCCCGCGCAAAATGTTCCGCAATCACTTGAGGTGAGAATCACCACGCGTACGCTGGGGTCCTGATCAATCTTTTCCCACGCTTCGTACAAGCCATTACACGCTTCGACGGAGAGTGAATTTCGTTGCCCCGGTCGATCGATTGTCACCGTGGCGATTCCATCGTCAATACGGATTAGGATCGGGTTCTCGCTTATAGTCATCTCATTCATCAACTTCTCCAACTGATTAGCTGTTAGGTCGTCATATCAATTCAGCGATGTTTGCTGCATCGCCGACCGCAATGGTGCCCGTTTCGGCCTGCCAGCATGCATCAGCTTGCCGGTCAGACTCCTGCCGAACATGCGCTCGGCCAGCAGCGCTGCCTCAATCAACCGATCGAGATCCACACCAGTCGAAATGCCCATTTCTTCGCACATGAACACCATGTCTTCTGTACAGATATTCCCTGCGCCATGTGAATTCGCATGGTTTGCAAATGGGCATCCTCCCAGTCCGGCCACGGAACTGTCAAACAGATCTACTCCCATTTGAAGCGCGGCGAAGAAATTGGCTGCACCAATGCCTCGCGTGTCATGCAGGTGCAAACCCAGCTTCGCCTCCGGATACGCCTCTCGCACGGCGCCGACGCGCCGCTTGATTTCTTCCGGATTCGCCCAGCCGACAGTATCGGCAAGCATGATCCGCGGAAGCGGAAAGCCATGCTCCAAAGACAGGTCAACGATAAACCTGACGGAATCCATCATTACCGAAAGGGGCACTTCGCCCTGAAGATTACAGCCGAAGGCTGTCACGATATAGGCAGACTCGATCGGTTTTCCGGCGTCCTGGTAGAGTTGCACCCATTGTCTTTGGCGTTGCTGCATATTCGCCACACTGCAATTATTGTTGCGTTGGCTCAGCGCGTCGGTCGTGTATAGCATTAGGAAGGCACTAATATCGACGTTCTGAGTTGACATTGCACGCCGAAAGCCGGCTTCATTCAGCCACAATGCGGTATAGCGAACGTCTTTACGAGGCGTGATTCCTGCAAACAGTTGATCGATATCAGCCATCGACGGCACTGCCTTCGGATTGACAAAGGAGCCGACCTGAATCTGTGATAGCCCGGTTTCCCCCAGAGCGTTGACCAGCTCAATTCGTTCAGATAGCGGAAATATCTGTTTTTCGATCTGCAGACCTTCGCGAGGTCCCTCCTCGTGAAATATGACTGCGCGCGGTATGTCACTCATGTATATTCTCCCGTTCGTTAACTCGTGTAGGCGTTTACATACCAATTCAAAAATTAATTTGACTGCTCGATCTCAACAATCAATTGGTGACGTTCCACCATATCTCCGTTTGCACACACAACTGCGCTTACTGTTCCGCTGCACGGCGCATGTATTGATAACTCCATCTTCATTGATTCCAGAATAACCAACACATCGTTTTCCGCCACCACGCCTCCTGGCTTCACAATCACTTTGGACACCATGCCCATCATTGGCGCTCTTACTTGGCCGTTAGATGCGCCGGCTGTGGCATCCAAGGACAGCGATGGAACTACTGAAAACGCGCATTTGCCAAACGGCCCTTGAAGATGCACCTTGTCATTCGACACGCTCGCTGCAACGGTGAATACGCGCTGCTGGAGCGTGAACTGGTAACGGCCTGGTGATTGAGACCTCACACTTACTGCCAATGTCTGATCATCAATGAGCAACATCAGGCCTTCGGCTGTCATTTGTCCTACTGTGACTGGCCAAATACGGCGATCGTCGGCAACCAAAGAGAACGCTGGCAGACCCGGGAAGTGCTCAGTACCATCCGTGTAATTCCATCCGAGGAAATCTTCGTGCCCCGCCCAGAGACCGGTGTTATCAGATGAATCAGCATCATTCCAGCATGACAAAGCCAACAATGCAGCCATAGCCACCACGTCTCGCTCGCTATGTGCGGAAGCGATCAGTGTCAAGTCCCGGTCAATAAAACGATTATCAGCCGTTCCCGCCCTTACGACCGGATGCTCAAGTAGTTTGGCAAGAAAGCCTAGATTGGTCTCGACGCCGAACACTACCGTGCGATTTACCGCGTCGAGGAGAGAATCTAGCGCCTGCGCCCGTGTTCCCCGATGGGCAATGAGCTTAGCGACCATAGGGTCGTAATAGGGCGTGATTTCGGAGCCGCTCTCCACGCCCGTCTCTACTCGGACCTCGCCCCATGGAAAGTCAACGTATTGCAAGCGCCCAGTGGATGGAATGAAGCCAGCCGCCGAATCCTCTGCATAGACCCGGGCTTGAATTGCATGCCCGCTGAGAGATATCTGATGCTGCGATTTTGGCAATGCGGCTGCGTTCGCAATCGCAATTTGCAACTCCACCAGATCCACGCCAGTGACCTCTTCAGTCACTGTATGCTCCACTTGCAAGCGCGGATTGCATTCCAAGAAGTAGTAACGATCTTCACACACCAGGAATTCAATGGTTCCCAGGCTACGATAGTTCACACTTTCACCGAGTTTTACAGCATCTGCGATAATTTGCTCGCGCAGAAACGCCGATAGATTCACGGCCGGCGCTTCTTCAATTATTTTCTGGAAACGACGTTGCAGCGAACATTCTCGTTCGAACAAGTGAATCACAGAGCCTTTCCCGTCGCCGGCAATCTGCACTTCCAGATGTCTTGCGTTTTCGATAAACTCTTCAACAATCAAGTCTGGACGCCCAAACGACGACTGCGCCTCGCGCATCGCTGACTCAATGGTTTCGAGCAAACCTTCTTGACTTCGAACCACTCGTACGCCCCGCCCACCGCCGCCTGCTGCGGCTTTCAGAACAACGGGAAGACGCATTTCGGCGCGGATTAGCCGATCGATCTTTTCGGCGTTGTTATAGCTACCCTCGCTGCCACCAATGACTGGCACATTAGCTTGGCGTGCTTCATGTTTTGCCGCCCACTTGTCGGCAAAACGTCGCAAGATATCCGGACGTGGCCCGATAAAGATCAGCCCATGCGCTTCTACTGCTTCGGCAAAAACTGGGTCTTCTGAAAGAAAGCCAATGCCAGGATGAATCGCATTTGCGCCAACTTTTTCAGCCGCGCGTAGAATCGCCTCAATGTTTAGATAACTCTGCGCTGCAGGTGCAGCTCCAATAGCGACCGATTCGCCGATTTCACGTACATGAAGAGAGTCTTTGTCCGCGTCCGAATGGACTGTGGCGACTGGCAAACCCATGCGCCGACAGGTCCGCGCAATGCGACAAGCGATTTCCCCACGATTGGCAATTAGTATTTTCTTGATCACATCAACGCTCCGTTACATTCTAAATACGCCGAACTTCGTTGCCTCCAGGGGGCGGCGCGCAGCCAAGTCCAGAGCCAACCCCAAGACCGTACGCGTTTCCACAGGATCGATTACGTCGTCGATCCATAAGTTGCCGGCAAAATTGTAGATGTCTGCGAACGACTCGAATTGCTCTTTGATTGGGACCTTAAATGCTTCTTCCTCTTCGTCCGACCAGACCTCGCCATCTCGTTCCCGCTTCTGCCTCTGCACCATAGCTAACGTCGTCGCAGCTTGGTCTGGGCCCATTAGCCCAGCTCGTCCATTAGGCCAACCGAAGACCAGATCCGGCTCGAACTGACGGCTGCACATGGCCAAATGACCTGCGCCGTAGGATCCGCCGATGATGAGATTAAACTTCGGAACATTAGCTGAAGACATTGCAGTGATCATCTTGGCGCCGGCCTTGGCAATCCCACTACGCTCGGCGTCTCGGCCCACCATGAAGCCAGCGATGTCGGCAAGAAACAGCAGCGGCACCTGCCGTTTGCAGCACAGATCAATAAAGTGCGCTGCCTTTAACGCGCTTTCTGTGAACAGCACTCCCAGGTTGGCCAGAACCCCGACTTCAAATCCGTGAATGTGAGCAAATCCGCAAAGCAGCGTATCGCCGTGGTCAGGCTTGAATTCGCTAAACCTGCTGTCATCCAAAAGCCGCGCCAATATCTCCCGTGTATTAGTGGGAAACCTCGGATTGTTACTAACAATGCCGTAGATTTCTTTCGGGTCGTAACGTGGCGGCAAAGCCTTGATAGGAGGCCTGATATAGCCTCCTTGGCGCGGCAACCCAGCAATAATTTCCCTCATAATTGCTAATGCGTGGCGGTCGTTGTCCGCTATGTGATCCGTGACCCCGCTGACCTTTGTATGCATTTCGGCACCACCCAGAGACTCACGATCAACCTTCTCACCGGTCGCAGCAAAGGTGATTTCTGGCCCCCCCAAAAACATGTAGCCTTGATTGCGGACGATTACAACTTGTTCGCATAGCGAGGGGACATAAGCTCCGCCGGCCACGCACGTTCCGTGCACCACCGCAAGCTGTGGAATTTCTTCAGCCGACTGGCGGACAATGTTGTGAAAGACACTCCCATACTGCCCTTCGTCCGGGAACACTTTAGCCTGCTCGGGGAAATATGCGCCTCCGGAGTCAACCAGCGTAATTGTTGGCAGGCGATACCGTCTGGCGACTTTTTGTGCACGTACATGCTTCTTCGCCGTCATGCCAAAGTAGGTGCCGCCTTTAATTGTCGAATCGTTGGCAATAATCATGCAAAGTCGGCCCTGAACGCGGCCGATGCCGGTGATGATTCCCGCCCCGAGTTGCGCCGCCCCCGAAGATTCACCTCCGGCGAGCACACCAAGTTCCAGAAACGGTGCGCCAGGATCAATGAGTGCATGAACGCGGTCTCGCGGCAGCAATTTTCCGGCTGCCAAATGCCGCTCCTTGATTTTCTGACTAGCGCCTTGGAAAGTCACGTGTCGCTTTTCGTGCAGCGTACTGACTAGCCGACGGTAGTGTGCATCGTTTTCTTTAAATGATTGCGCTGACGTTGCAATTGATGACTGAATAATCCCCATCTGCTCTCCACGATCTCACGAATGATCTGAACTCCGGACACCTCAAACGGTCGGAGCGGGAAGCTACGACCGACTCCAATTCTTACATAAACCGACCAGACGGTCTGCGAATAGGGCTAGATTACTGTAGGTTGGATTCGTTGTCAACACCCTTCATTGAATTGAGGTAAAGATAAACGATAAGCGTCACGCCAGCATCGCCAAGGGCAAAAATGACGAAAGAGCGCAAGTGGTTCTCACCGAAGCAGCGGCGTGATTTCAATTAAACACTAGAGCTCAGCGAAGAAGCCGAAACGGGTAGCCCGACCATTCGTTCGATTTCAAGAATCGCTCAGCGCAACTGGAATACGAGGCTGCAGTTTCAAAAACTTTTCAAAAAGTAGTTACACACGTCTCGAGAAAGTAGAAGGAAATGGCACGGCATAATGTTAATATTTAGTCCGACGAGTCGGTAGATCATAAAATTGCCGACCGACGCCAATTCCTTCACTCGCGAAGCAAGATCCGGAATTTACTTTCTTGACAATTAAAGGAGTTACATGAAAATCTTAGTAACAGTCAAACGCGTAATCGATTTCAACGTCAAGGTGCGCGTCAAGTCCGACGGCAGCGGTGTGGACATCGCCAACGTCAAGATGTCGATGAATCCCTTCGATGAAATCGCCGTCGAGGAAGCCATGCGCCTCAAGGAAGCCGGCAAGGCCACTGAAGTGGTGGCGGTGTCCTGCGGCGTGACGCAATGCCAGGAAACCCTGCGCACCGCCATGGCCATCGGCGCCGACCGCGCCATTCTGGTCGAGACCGATGCCGAGCTGCAGCCGCTGGCGGTGGCGAAACTTTTGAAAGCGCTGGCCGACAAGGAAGCCCCGCAACTGATCATTCTTGGCAAGCAAGCCATTGATGACGACAATAACCAGACCGGCCAGATGCTGGCCGGTCTGCTGGGCTGGGGACAAGCCACCTTTGCTTCGAAAGTCGTGATCGAAGGCGACCGCGCCGTGGTGACCCGCGAAGTCGATGGCGGTCTGGAAACTGTCTCCCTGGCCTTGCCGGCCATCGTCACCACCGACCTGCGCCTGAACGAGCCGCGCTACGTGACCTTGCCCAACATCATGAAGGCCAAGAAAAAGCCGCTGGACGTGGTCAAGCCGGCAGACCTGGGGGTGGATGTGGCGCCGCGCCTGAAGACACTGAAAGTGGTCGAGCCGGCCAAGCGCTCGGCCGGCATCATCGTGCCGGATGTGGCCACGCTGGTCGCCAAGCTGAAGAATGAAGCAAAAGTCATTTAGCCATATCCGAACAGCACAGGAACCATTGTCATGGAAAACATCCACCAGCCCACCAAAGAGCAAATCAGGGAATGGCTTGCCAGGCGTAGGCAGAATCCTGCGCCGATACCGGATGCCAAACAGATCCGGCGCCAGCTGGGCTGGGAACAAGATGACCATGCATGCCAGCAACCCATTCAACAAGCAGCCTGAGGAGCGGCGCCATCGCTGCCCAGGCCGATTACTTCATCTGGAAAATCATGACTGCACTCGTCATTGCCGAACACGATAACGATTCCCTCAAGGGCAGCACCGCGCACACCGTCACCGCTGCCGCTGCCTGCGGCGACGAAGTCCATGTCCTCATTGCAGGCCACAACTGCGGCGCTGCCGCCGAAGCCGCGGCGAAGCTTGCGGGCGTCGGTAAAGTGCTGGTGGCCGATGCCGCGCATTTTGCCGATGGCCTGGCCGAGAATGTCGCGGCCCAGGCGCTGGCGCTGGCGCTGGCCAAGGATTACTCGCACATCCTCGCCCCGGCGACTGCCTATGGCAAGAACATCGCCCCGCGCGTGGCCGCCAAACTGGATGTGGGCCAAATTTCGGAAATCACCAAGGTCGATAGCCCCGATACCTTCGAGCGCCCGATCTATGCCGGCAACGCCATTGCCACCGTGCAGTCGAGCGACCCGGTCAAGGTGATCACCGTGCGCACCACCGGCTTCGACTCCGCTGCCGAGGGTGGTTCCGCGCCGGTGGAAGCCATTCCGGCCGTGGCGGACTTCGGCAAGTCGGCGTTCATCTCGCGCGAAGTGGCCAAGTCCGACCGGCCTGAGCTGACGGCTGCCAAGGTGATCGTTTCGGGCGGGCGCGGCATGGGCTCGGGCGAGAGCTTCAAGATCCTCGAACCCCTGGCCGACAAGTTGAATGCCGCCATGGGCGCCTCGCGCGCCGCGGTGGATGCGGGTTACGTGCCGAATGACTGGCAGGTGGGGCAGACCGGCAAGATCGTGGCGCCCCAGCTGTACATCGCAGTCGGAATTTCCGGCGCCATCCAGCATCTGGCCGGCATGAAGGATTCGAAGGTGATCGTGGCGATCAACAAGGACGCCGAAGCGCCGATCTTCGGTGTGGCCGACTATGGCATCGTCGGCGACCTGTTCGAGGTCGTGCCGCAGCTTATCGCTGCACTCGGCCGCGGCTCGGTTTAATCAATTTTTCTTGTAGGAGAATCTCTAATGGCTGGACCATTGAATGGAATCCGTATTGTGGAATTTGCAGGTATGGGCCCTGGGCCGTTTTGTGCAATGATGCTGTCTGATATGGGTGCCGAAGTTATACGTATTCAATCGAAAAATAGTAGCTCGGTGACGCCAGTTTCAAATAGCAAGTTTGATGTCATGGCACGCGGCAGACGCTCAATGGCAATAGATCTAAAAAAGCCGGGTGCCGCCGACGCCATGCTGCAACTAATCGACAGAGCCGATGCATTGATTGAAGGCTTTCGTCCAGGAGTTATGGAACGGCTCGGCTTGGGTCCGGAAATTTGTTGCAAACGAAATTCAAAGCTGGTATTCGGCCGGATGACAGGCTGGGGACAGACTGGCAAGCTCTCTGCGACTGCTGGCCACGATATCAACTATATTTCGCTCTCCGGAGCTTTAAACGCCATGGGGAGCCGAGGGGCGCCCCCCGCGGTCCCGCTGAATCTCGTTGGCGACTTCGGCGGTGGCGGAATGATGCTCGCGTTTGGCGTTGTTTGCGCACTACTCGAGGCGCGCGAATCGGGTAAAGGGCAAGTAGTCGATGCCGCGATGACAGACGGCTCTGCATTACTTTCCTCGATGATGTTCGGGTTGAATGAAGCTGGTTTGTGGTCCAATCAACGAGGTGACAACCTACTGGATGGCGCTGCGCATTTTTACAGCACTTACGAATGTGCAGACGGCAAGTGCGTGAGCGTTGGAGCAATCGAACCTCAGTTCTATAAAGCCCTGTTGCTTGGCCTTGACGTGAGCGATCCGTTGTTTAACAATCAGATGGACAAGGCCTTGTGGCCGGAGTTGAAAAGCCGTCTTGCCAAGATCTTCAAGACGCGCCATCGTGACGAATGGGCTGCAATTTTTGACGGTAGCGATGCTTGCGTAACCCCAATCCTTGACTGGGATGAAGCGATCCAACATGAGCACAATCGGGATCGAGAGGCGTTCGTCGAGATTGACGGAGTAATGCAACCTGCGCCTGCGCCGAGGTTCAGCCGTACTAAGCCGGAGATGCCCCTTGTTCCAGCGCATGCCAGTGAACATACCTCCGCGATCTTGTCCGAATGGGGTATCGATGTTCAAACTGTAAGCTTACTGCGTGAGCAAGGCGCGATTTGAGCATAAGAAGCACAGATCTAATTCTGTTTGCCTTTGAATGGATGATTCACATGCAACACGTCGACAGAATCACTCAGCTGCTGGTCTGGCCATTCTCCGGAGATAGTTAAAACTACTGCAATCCAAGGGCTTTCCGGAAGCAATCGAATCGGAGTTCCCAAAAACGGCGGTGCAGCTGTGTATCTTGCCCATGGTGCGCTACAGCCTGAACTTTGTTGGCTAGAATCTGCGCAAGGCAGTCTTGGCCGATCTGCGCGCCATCTACACCGCCGTGACCATTAAATAAACGGCAACGCGCCTGTTCGAACTCGATGTCCAGTTGGGTGCGGATTATGCGTTGATCTGTAGTAGTTTCGACTTGATCGTAAAGTCCTGACAGCGCAACTGGGTGCGCATCGTGCCATTTTTCGATTATCCGGCAGAAATCCGGAAAGTGATCTACACGACCAATACGATTGAATCGTAAGCACCTCATCAGCACCGTCATTGACTTTCGGTGCTGATGGTGATGCGGGACTCAGGCTGATTTTTTCAGGCGCTCTGCGACGTTCCATGGCAGGAGATCTGCCACGCGATTGATCGGATAGTCTGCGATGTGGGTAAACACATGGCGCAGGTACGCTTCCGGATCGATGCCGTTGAGGCGGGCTGAGCCGATGAGCGAGTACATGGCGGCAGCACGCTCGCCACCGCTGTCAGCCCCCAGGAACAGGAAATTCTTCCTGCCAAGACAGACGCCGCGCAAGGCATTCTCCGCGATATTATTGTCGATCTCTGCCATGCCATCGTCGCAATAATAGACCAGCGCCTGCCACTGGTTGAGCGCGTAGTTGATGGCCTTGGTCGTGTCCGATTGGGTCGATAGTGTCAACAGCCGCTGTCGCAGCCAGATTTCAAGATCGTCCAGCAGGGGCCTGGCCTGCTGTTGCCGAATCCGTTGCCGCTCGTCCGGTGGTTGCCCACGGATTTGCGCTTCGATGGCATACAGCTCGCCAATCCGTCGCAGCGCTTCGGTAGAGGTGGGCGTAGCCTTACGCACGTGCAGGTCATGGAGCTTGCGACGGGCATGTGCCCAGCATGCCGCTTCCTTTACCTGGCCATCCGCATAGATCGCGTTGAAGCCTGGAAATGCGTCAGCCTGAACCACGCTGGCAAATCCGGCCAGGTGCGACTGCGGATGCTGGCCCTGGCGGTTCGGCGAATAGGCAAACCACACGGCCGCTGGAGCGGACGAGCCGGCATTGCGATCATCCCTGACGTACACCCAGAGTCGGCCCGTCTTCGTCTGACCATTGCCGGGAGACAGTACCGGCATCGGCGTCTCGTCCGCATGAATCTTGCCCGGGGCCAGTACATGGCGGCGCAGTGCCTCCACCAGAGGGGTAATCAGCACACCGCATGCGCCCATCCAGCGCCCTGTGGTGGCGGGATCCAGATCCACCCCTTTCCTGGCGTGGATGACCGATTGGCGATACAGCGGTTGATGATCGGCGAATTTCCCCACGGCGATGTTGGCCAGCAGACCGGGGCCGGCGAAACTGCGCTGGATCGGCCGACTCGGTGCGGCCGCCTGGACGATCACGTCGCAGCAGCCACAGGCTTTTTTACGGCGTACGTGACGAATCACCTTGAAGGCGGCGTCGATGATTTCCAGCTGTTCGGAAACGTCTTCGCCGAGCGACTTGAGGTCGCCGCCACATGCCGGGCAGGCTTGGACCTCTGGCTCGATGATGTGGTCTTCGCGCGGCAGGTGGTCAGGCAATGGCTGGCGTGCCGACTTCTGCCGGGGCGTTACTGTTTCCGGCTGCTTCTGTTCGGCAGCGCCTTCCTCGGCAAGCAGATCTTCCAGACGCGTTTCCAGCTGCTCGAGTTTCTTGTCGATCTTCTCGGACTTGCGGCCGAACTGCATGCGCTTGAGTTTGGCGATCTGCAGTTGCAGCTGCTCGATTTCGAGCGTGCGCACGGAAAGTGCCAGCTCCAGCGTCGACACGGTATGGCGCAATTGCTGGAGCTCGTCGTCGCGGCGCAATAGCAATGTCTTTAGGGCATCGATGTCGTCCGGCAGTGAGGCGGGGGTGACAGGCATGCGCGGCAGTTTACGCGCTTGCGGGGATGTTTACAACAGCGAAAGCGGTGGCCCGGTGCGTTCCGGCTGCTTCCAGTTGATCCCCTCCAGCAGCATGGACAGCTGCGCCGGGGTCAGGTGGATCTTGCCGCTGTCGGCCTGCGGCCAGACGAACCGGCCATGCTCAAGCCGCTTGATGAGCAGACATAGTCCATCGCCGGTGGCCCACAACACCTTGATGACATTGCCACGCCGGCCACGGAAGACGAACACATGGCCGGAGAGGGGTTCCTCGGCCAGGGTCATTTGCACCTTGGCCGCCAGGCCATTCATGCCGGCCCGCATGTCGGTGATGCCTGCGGCAATCCAGATGCGCGTTCCCGCCGGCAGGCCCATCATGCGCGCAACATCCGCAGGACTGCATGCAGCATGGCCAGATCGGCGTGGCCATCAAACCGGAGCGTCACATCGGCGATGGCAATTTCCATAATGCCCTGTCGCGCAACGCGCGTGTCCGTTGTGCTTGCCGTCTCTGTCGTCGCCAGAAGTCGAGGCGTTGATGCGGGCGCGACCGCTGCCGCTGTCTCGACAATCGTGACTGGCAACATGGCCTGAGGCGCCGGCGCAGCATCGAACAGGCCAGCCACCAAATGTCGCCGCCATTTGAACAGCATGTTGACGTTGATGCCGTGCTGCTGCGCCAGATGTGAAACGGAAGCGCCGGGCTCGCTGGCCTGCTGCGCGAGCTGCTTCTTGAACGCGACCGGAAAGTTCGGGCGCCGTTTGCGACGCCCCTCTAAAATCAATGAATCCACGATAGTTCCCACTAAAAAATAGCGGGAACTATCGTGGATTATTTGGATACTCTCGTCCAGACGGTACAGATGAGGCGCTTACATTGAATCGCTCAACATGAGTCTGCGCAAGGTCACCAAAAACCTCAAATCATTTTCCAATGACGACGTCTTGATCAAGCTGCATTATTTGGTACTGCGCAACATCAGCAAGAAATGGACAATGCCCATCCAGAAAAGGAAGGCAGGCCTGAACCGGTTCACCTTCCTGTTCGATGAGCGCATGCCGCAACATTAATCGAAAACAAGATCACACAAAATCGCGGACATCATCGGTGCGGAACGCCAACTCCATCTGCGTTCTCAGCAGCTTGGTCCAAGCCAGTTTTCTGCGACATTTTCGCGGTGAAATGTCGCATCACCGAAGGCCATTTCGAGGCGTTTAGCTCGCTTTAGATAAAAGTGAATATCATGCTCCCAGGTGAAGCCGATAGCGCCGAATATCTGTAATGATTTTTCCGCGGTTCGGACATAGGCATCCGAAGCGTATGCCTTGGCAGAGGAAATGGCTATCTCAGCGTCTGGCAATTGATTTTGCATCGCCCATGCGGCGTAATATACTGAACCTCGCACTGCCTCCAGGTCCGTAAGCATGTCAGCACAGCGATGTTTAATGGCTTGATAACTGCCAATCGGCTTTCCAAATTGTACACGCTCTCTACTATAACTTACCGCCATTTGGAGGGACTTATCTATTCCACCAATCATTTCTGCGCTAGCGAGCAGCGTTGCAAGACCCTTTCCCTCTTTCCAGATCGGCCACCCTTGGTCAATTTTGCCAAGTATGTTTGCGCTGGGCACCCGGAGTCCATCCAGATTAATTTCACATAATCGGTACGATTCGTCCATGCTATTCAAGGGCATAACCGGAATGTCAAGCTGTTGGCGGTCAAACACAATGAGGCTGATCCCTTCCTCGCTATTGAGATTTTGCGAGGTTCGTACAGCGCATATTATGAGGTCCGCGACGTTGGCATACGGGACCCATAGTTTTCGTCCGTTCAGAGAGTAGTCGTCCCCTGAGTGTACGGCGGTGGCCTGTACTGCATCAGCGCACCAGTAGCCATCTGGCTCGTCAATAGCGTAGGTCGCCACTAACTGACCTGCGGCGATTTTCGGCAGATACATCTTCCTCTGCTCGTCTGTGCCGGCCTTGACGAGCATGTCCGCCACCGTTATTGTTTCAAGATATGGACCTGGAAGTGGAATGCTACCGAGACATTCCATTACAACGGCCAAGTCAACACTACCGAGTCCGCTCCCGCCGAATTCTTCAGGAACGTTCATTCCCAAGAGACCCAAATTTGCGAGATCATTCCAGACCTTTTCTGAAAAACAATCGCTACTTTCGATGATTTTTCGAATGGTATGCAAATCGCACTCGCTGTGCAGATAGCGCTGAACCGATTCTTTTAGCGCTATCTGGTAGTCATTTAGTCCAAAATTAAACATAATCATTCCTAACGAGGCATCTCAAGAATACGTTCTGCGAGCGTATTTCGGTTGATATCCGAGGTTCCGCCCGCTATGGTTTCGCATCTCATCCAAAGATAGTAATAAGGCCAATGCCCATTGCTGATTGCCCGCTCAGATCCCTTCATAATTTGGGAATACGGTCCTTCAATATCTAGGGCGACAGACGAAAGACGCTGCATTATTTCTGTCCAATAGACCTTCAGGATCCATGATTCTGCTCCAGGTTCCTGGCCACGGATTTTCGCGCTTACTGTGCGCAACACCGCATATCGAAAGCTTTCAATCTCTATTCGGCACTGTGCCAGCTTCTGTCGAATGATTGGGTCTTGTATGACGGGCTTTCTGTTTCGAACGGTATGTCGCGCAAGATCCACTAATTGTTCAAGTATGCGGAGATGCCGGATAGGCAGATCGAAATAAGCGGAAGTTCTCTCGTCGGCCAATGTCGTCATCGCGGCATACCAGCCTTTATCAATACCACCCACCACGTTGCTCAATGGAATGCGTGCCTCGTCAAAAAATATTTCACCATAATCCCTGTCCTTAGTAATCTGCCTGATTGGTCGTACTGTGACGCCTGGCGTCTTCATGTCGATCAGTACATAAGTCAATCCCTTGTGGCCTGGCTGGGTGTTAGAAGTCCTTACCAAAGCGAAGCACCAGTCTGCAATATGAGCCCAGGTAGACCATATTTTTTGTCCGGTGATTACAAGGTAGTCGCCATCGATGACGCCTTTCGTTCTCAGGTTCGGCAAATCTGAGCCGGCATTCGGCTCGGACCAGCCTTGGCACCACACTACATCTCCGCGGAGAATGGGCGGAATAAACCTCTCGCGCTGTTCTTCGGTACCGTGCGTGAGAATAGTCGGGCCAACAAGACCTTTACCTTGCCAAAGACCTTTAGGAGCATCTGCCTTGGCCATCTCTTCGTAGAATATTAGTTGCTGCGCCAGCGTGGCATCCATGCCTCCATACTTTTTCGGCCATGAGATCATCGCCCAGCCTTGCTTGAATAACAATCTGTCCCATTCCTGGTCGATGTGATCACGAGCATCCCGATCGTTTTTTACGTTGTTAACTTTCCATTCTTCTGGAAGATTAGCTTTTATCCATGATCGAACTTGCTCTCTAAACGCTTCTTCATCTGCAGTAAATTGTAAATTCACGCCTTTTTCCCTTTTGAAGAATCAAAAACGAATAACTTTCAGTGCTGGTCTTGAATTTCCGACTTCACTTCGGTTGTGGATTCCTTATCTGGCTCATCACATTCAGATAGGCCAGCGACACTGCCCTTTATAAACATTCCGTCTGGACGGACTATTTTACACCTTAGAATTTTGTTTGCCCACAGCTCTTTATTTATCTCCCACGTTACACCGCTTGATAACGCCCATCTGGAAGTATGCCCCCCCCTTCCGCTATCAGTTCATCAAGATGCATGCTTATGCTACGCCGCTCTACAGAGCGCTCGTTCAGCACCGCCCTATGGTGCGAAGTGACCCAGATATTCAGATCAAGCTCGGCCACGGCCTTCATGGTTGGCCACACATCATCATTGTCGGCGTAACCGAAGTATCGCGCTAAGCCCTCCCACGATTGCAGCGCCGCCCAATCGGCTTCATGCACTTGAACATGGGCCTGTAGCAAACGATGCAGGCCCGCGACGTGATTCTCATGCACATGACTGAGCACAACCAAATCGACTTGGTCGATCGCTGGCCCGATGCGGTTTGCCACTAACGGGATATCAAATTCCCCCCGTAGATCCGCCCCAATCACGATCACCCGATTCCCAGCAGGGTATTTTCCGGCCTTTTCTCCAGTCATACTGAGACTGTGCCGTATCACATCGTCTCTTCCAATTCGAGGGTATCCAATCGTTACCGATGGCTAAGACTCCGTTGTTCACACCCCTTCAACATGAGCGCCGTACATTGACGACCGCTCATTGCGCCACCCCTAAATTCAAGTTCGCAACAAACTCGTACTGAATATTAATGGCGATTGCTACTGCCTTCTCATACCGATACGTAATGCGGTGCTGCCGCCCGTGCACGAATGCGTTTTCAACAAAGCCCTCAATCACTTCTGTCTCGCTAATGGCGTCGACGCAACTCACAATGACCGAGCTTTTGATAGCGTGGTGCCGGCGCGTTCGCGGCAATGACGCATCGTGCCAAAATTTGAGGGCGAGATTTAGAACTCATCAGCATTGAACGCGTAGCGTTTCATGGCTTGATAACAACCTTCCCCATTGCCCTGCGGCTGGACAGCCTCTTGAGTGCTGCAACGCCTTCCGAAAGGGGGACGACTGAATCGATCGCGGGGTTTATGATTCCTTGTTCCACCCAGACTAACAGTTCTTCCATATTTTTTGCATGGAGCTCCGGTTGCTGCCTGACAAAGGTAAGCCAATGTACGCCAATGACGGAATAAACCTTAACCAATGTTAAGTTGACCGGTAAGATCGGTAGGTTTCCTGATGCAAAACCAACCACGAGCAATCGTCCATTGGTAGCCATAGCCCGCGCACATGCACCAAACACATCGCCGCCGACAGTGTCGAAGACAACGTCGGCGCCGCGACCGCCTGTGCGCTCCTTAATCGCTTTTTTTAGATCTTCCTTTGTGTAATTGATTGTCTCGTCGGCCCCCTGAGACTTCGCAAAAGCCGCCTTCTCGTCGCTTGAGCAGACTGCGATTACCCGTGCGCCGATAGCTTTTCCAACCTGGATTGCGCCACTACCGGTCGCACCCGCGGCCCCGGTAACGACTAAGGTTTCACCAACTTGCATGTCTGCACGCTGTCGCAATGCATGCTGAGCAGTCGCAGTCGACGACATCATCGCCGCGCCAGATTCGTAGGAAATGTTTGGTGGTAATCGTGTTGGCAACCATCCCGGTAATGCAATTTTTTCTGCAAAAGCACCAAAATTCATTGCCAGGCTCATTACCCGATCCCCCGGCTTAAACCGGGTGACGTTACTTCCGACAGCAACAACATCTCCTGATATTTCAGTCCCCAAGATAAAAGGCAAGGCGGGCTTCGTCTGGTACTTGCCTTCGGCAAGCAGAATATCAGTGAACACCACACCGGCGGCCCGTACCTGTACGAGAACGTCATCAGAGCCTGCATTCGGATCAGGCATCTCTTGATAAGAGAGCGTGTTCACATCTCCGAAATTGTTACAAACAAGGGCTTTCATCACTATTTCGGGTTTCCTTTTTCGAGGAACAGAACGCTCATCTCGCTCCTCACTTGGCAGCAACTTTCCTCAGCTTCGCGAAATCACATACGAGCGTCGATTATCTTCGCTAAGCACTGATCCGTTTCGCCGATCTAATTCACTTTCGGCTGTAATCGGTCTTGCATCATGTCGTCGACTTTGGATATGTCGATCCAGCCCAATACTTTTTCTTCAGCTCAAGCTTGTTAAGCTTGCCGGTGGCAGTCACAGGCAAGCTGTCAAGAAACTCGACTGACTTAGGCTTGGCATAGCTGGCCATGCGCGGCGCACAAAACTCGATCACTTCGCGCTCAGTAAGCTTTTCGCCCGGTTTGCACACAATGAAGGCCTTGACGACTTCGCCCCATTTGCTGTCCGGTACGCCAATGACCGCAACGTTGGCAATCTTGGGATGGTCGAACAACGCATTTTCGATTTGGGCCGGATACACGTTTTCCCCACCGGTAATAATCATGTGGCTCTTGCGATCGACAATGTAGATATAGCCATCCTCATCCACTGTCGCCAGATCCCGCGTGTAATACCATCCATCGCGGATTGCCTCCGCAGTCTCCTTTGGCTTGTTCAGGTAGCCTGCCATCACTTGCCCACTTCTGACGATGACTTCCCCTACCTCGCCCGGGATGACGTTCGTTCCGTCATCGCGCACAACTCTTACCTCTGAAAGACTGGCCTGCCTCCCGGCCGAGTTCAGCCGCCCTGCAACACGGCCCGCTCCCGTTAATGCTTCCCGATGGTCGGCAACACTAAGCACCGATATGAATAAACATTCGGTAGCACCAAGTGCCTGCATGATCTCACAGCGCGGAAACATCTTGGTCGTTCGCCTCAGAATCTCCTGAGGCATGGGTGCGCCGCCGTAGAGCAGACGACTCATGCTGCTTAAATCGTAATCTTTGCCAAAATCAAGCACCATATTGAGCACTGCCGGGACCAAAGTCGTTTTTGAGATGCCATGCTGTTGGACCATTTGGCAGAATTCCAATGGCACGAAATCCCTAACAACGACGTTTGTAGCGCAGCGAAACACTGCTCCTAGTGCAATTAGGCCGATAGCATGGAACATCGGCAATGAGCCGAGGTAGCGATCCTCTGGTCCGAACTGCATCTCGATGGCGGCGCTGTACATACGCATGATCATGTTACGACGCGTCGCCATCGCGCCTTTGGGGTCACCCGTCGTGCCGGTGGTGTAGATGACGGCTGCCAGGTCATCATCGGCATGCACGGCTTGCGGCTCCGCTGACGATGCACTCGCCAGCAAAGACTCGTAATCCAACAAGCCCTCCACCGCCCCCCCGACTGCAATGATGGCTTCCAATGCGGGCAAGCGCGTGCTCATCTCCTGGACGGTAGCGGCAAACTCCGTATGGACCAGCAATGCCCGGCATTCCGCATCGGCAATGATGGTGCAAATCGCGTCAGGGTTAAGTCGATAGTTAATCGGAACCACCACGATCCCGGTCTTCGCCCCCGCCGCAAAGGCATCAAAGCACTCGGCACAGTTCTTTAGCACCACTCCGACACGGTCGCCCTTCTTCAGCCCCAGGCCAAGCAAGGCATTTCCCAGCCGATGCTGCCGATCCCCCCACTGCTTCCACGTAAAACGCCGATCCCCATCAACAAGCACATCTCGTTCCGGATATAGCGTTATTCCTCGATTAAATGCTGCGCGATAGTCCATTCCGCCTCCTCCATGTCTATTTGCCGTTGCCGAGCTCGTCGGCTTGAATTTTGGTTGACCGATCGGTTCAAATAATTGTTGTGCTAATCTCGACTCGGATAATCTCCAACTAGCGCCCCCAAGGTGCGATCAGCGATTTATAGTCTTTTCCGGTAACCTCTCCCACGGTTAGAAGAGCGCCATATCCAACCCCGTCGCTTGCAATACCCCACTGTGCGACCGTATCACCGGTATGATAGAGATTTTCGACAGTTGGGTGCTTAACTGGCAGGCGACGCTCGCCAAGCTGACCAGGGCAAATCGACATGCCGTACATATCCTTGGCTCGGGTGAAATAGCCCCATTCGTAAACATCATCCCACTGCGGGTATTGCTTTCTGAAGAAGTCATAAATTAACTGTATCATCTTCTGGATCAACTCGTCGTTTGTGATTTCCGTCGCGCCAAATGGATTTTTTGGGTATAGTGAAATCCAGGTATTCATCAGACATTTACCATTCTTCGCTCGAGTCGGATCAACCTCGCTAGTTTGTTCAAACGAGAAAATCGAGCCTTCGCCAATCACATCCAGCTCTTCAGTACCAGGTAGTTGCCTAATACTGAAATCTCCCTTTCGACCGTCGCCTTTTTCGATCGGCTCCTTGAGACCAATGAATCCCAAGAGTCCCGCCAAAGGAAACTGATTTTCAATTCTCTGCTTGAACTCCATCGGCCAATACGTTTGAGGAAGAATATTCCCAAGGTAGCGGGGAGGAATGTTATTAATAATGACTGGCGCGTTGATTTCCTGCTCCACGCCACTGTCTTCTTTGAGGCGCACGCCGACAGCTTTGCGGTCCTTAACGACGATTTCTGTGACACGGCTATTGGTTCGAATCTCGCCACCACTTTCCCGGATCACGTCGGCGAAAATGTTTGCCACCATCTTGAATCCGCCGGTAACGACGCCGCCCCCCCCGCCTTTTTGGAAATGCATCCCAGCCATGTTGTTCATATTGTTGACCCGAATAATTTCACCGGCTGAGACCGTCGTCGGGCAATTCAAGCCGCCAGAGTAGCAGCCCATCAAACCATAATAATCAATGACATTCTTATCGTTCGTTATGGACTCGAGGAAAGCCTGATAGTCAACGTGATCGTACTGATGCGATTGTTCCTTTGAGATCAACGATGTATATTTTGCAACCCTCTTGCGTTCTTGTTGCGACTCTTTTGGCCAAGAATTGGCGATGTCGCTGAGTTGCATAAATTTGCCGTCTTGGTGATACAAAAAGCCGACTGTCGGCGAAATCGGGATGCTTTTACCAAGGGCATTGGCAATTTGAGCGAAACGATTTCTCGGGCCAAGCGACATTTGATGCCACCCGGTATCGACGATATAGTTCTTGAATAAACCATGCTTTTCCATGATTTCTGGAAATGCCGGCTCGGAGTGCACAATCGAAGAATGGCCGCAGGCCGCCAAACTTTTTCGATATTCGCCTTCGGTAATGTCAGGATTGTGCAGATATCCATAAGACATGATTTTCCCGCCAATATCGGGATTTTTTTCCAGGACGAGTACTTTTTTCCCCTCCATTTTTGCCAAGATCGCCCCGGAAATCAGACCTCCCAGGCCCGCCCCGATAATAATTACGTCATAGTTATTTGCTGTTGCCATCAATCCAACTCCTTTACCGATATGAACAAGGAAGCGCGAAGATTTCGGGAAAAATCGCCGTAACCCCGTGATCGAAACGCACCCACATATAAAATAGACCGACGCTACGGTCTATTTATGGTGCCAGTTTAGGTAGATTGAAACAGCATGTCAACTAAGAACCTGTTCCACCTGCATTTATTTCTTTGGCATCCGAGACAGAAGCAAGCTCCCCATGACGCGCTTAAGTATCGCTTCAGCGATGCGCGCAATGGATGGCAAGGTTGAACATCAGGACGAAGCCGACCAGGTGCCCGCCACATCGCGCGCGCCATAGTCGATGGGATCGTGCAATCGCATTCTGCGACGTCACAAGAACCCGCGACGACAGGCTTTCGCCTCAGGACGATATTGTCCAATTCGCGGATCTCCCGACACCGCACCTCCTGCACAATATACCGATGGGAAGCAGGTGGTGTCGGGCAAGTAGCGGTGAGACGAGGTGCGCCTCATCATGGAGAACGAGACGCTGGCCGCTCTGGCACCCAGCGCCAAGAACGACCTTTTCCTCGCGTAGCTTGAACAAAAGGCGGCGGGGCAAGCCCCCGAAGAAAACCTCGCCGCATTCAGCGCCACCCCGTCGCACTGCTGCATACCAACCGCCGTCATCTTATGGACCGACGAGTCGGTTTGTTATAAAATAGTTTTCACTCCGGGGTCAGACTATTCCTTATGACCATCCCATGCCGTCGCCCGCCTTGTTTCCGAGCATGCTGGGCGGCCCACCAGGAAAATCCATGCCGTCTTATTCTATTGAGGGCGTTATTCCCGTCGTCGATCCCTCCTCTTACGTTCATCCCACTGCGGTGCTCATTGGCGACGTGATAATCGGCCCAGACTGTTATGTCGGTCCATGCGCCGTACTGCGCGGCGACTTTGGTCGAATCATCCTGGAACGGGGCGCCAACGTGCAGGACACCTGCGTCGTGCATGGTTTTCCAGCAAGCAACACTGTAATCGGGGAAAACGGCCACATTGGCCATGGTGCAGTGCTACATGGATGCATCATAGAGCGCGACGCTCTGGTCGGTATGAACGCGGTGGTAATGGACGAAGCCACCGTCGGCCAGCGCAGCTTCGTCGCCGCGAGCGCCTTTGTTCGTGCCGGCATGGAGATCGCCCCTGACATGCTGGTGGCGGGAGTCCCGGCGAAGGTCATTCGCGAACTCACAGCGCAGGAAATCGCATGGAAACATGAGGGCACCCTGACCTACCAGGGCTTGGCGAAACGCAGCCTGACCACGATGCACGAGGTGTCGCCCCTGCCGGCGGTGGAAGAAGGCCGGCGGCGCATCAACGCGTCGGACGCGAAGCCATTGATTGTTACGAAGCGCAACGGCACCTGACTTCGTCCGCGGGCCAAAGATGGCAGCCAGACGGAATCACGGGGGATCTAGAATGGGCTCAAGCCCGCCCATCCCGGGCTTACTATTGTGATTGCCTGTCTATCGATTGCGGCCAAATTCAGCACCCTGTTGGCACCGACCGAAAATTGACCCATCTATAGAATGAACCCCTTCCGGTCCATGTCCAGGGGTTCACTCCACTCCAGCGATGGGTCAATATTTGATCGGCGCCAACAAACATATGGCAGCAACTGCATTGCCGCAATCGGCGCGACGCATTGATTGCGATAGGCCGGACGAGCGCGATGCGGTTTTACCGACGAACTCAGTCGGGCGCTCGGAATTGGTCGGGAAAGTACTTACGCACAATGTCGCCGTCAAAACGTAGTGCGTGGCAACCGCCGACCATGTTGAACGGCTTCCCCATCTGGGCCCAAATAGGAAGGAGAAGTTGAAATGCAGCCGTTGCCATCGGCGGCAACAACTCGTTCAGGTGCGTGCATCCCAGTTCGTCGCGGAACTGGCGCTTAACGAGCTGCGTGAACCCAGGCTTGATCTGCAAACCAATCAGGGACCGGTACGTCGCGTTGATTTCGCCACATACCGGGTAGGGCCCGTGCAAGGTCCTGGCCTGCGCGTCAATGATACGCATCTCCAGATCGATAGTGATGCATAAGCGCATCTCGTGCATCGGTTCTCCGGGCGCAATCGTGCCAGTGACGAGCTCGACGGACTCTGTTACCGTATCAATCAGATGGCCCTCGATGTCCCAGGTGCCATCTGACCGGGCGAAGCCGCTGCACGTAACCCGACGCTGGTGGATAAGACGGCGCTCAACTGATTCAGACGTTTCAGTAATCATGGTGGTTTTCAGTTCGTTAGGACAAATCATGCCCTGGATCTATTCGACGCAAGTGCCTATCCCGGAAAGCGCAGCCATCAGGACGATTCTCAAAACCGTCACGCCGAAATCAATCGCCGCATCGCGACAAACCTCGTAAGGTGGCGGATTGGCGGACGGTTGAATTGTCAGGATGCTGCCGAACGGCCGATCGGTGAACGTGCGCCAGTGCGCGATTTCCTTCGCCGAGTGCTCTGGAGCAGGCTGTGTGAGTGCTGGCAGCATACCCATCACGCCCGCATTGGACACGGCCGAGGCAATCTTGTCGCGCCCACCCAAATCATGCCGTCTTGGATGATCGTGTCTCGGCAACCCAAGAGTTCAGTGACGCGCATTTTCATTTAAATTAAAGCTCATCCGTTCATACATAAACCAATGCGCCGCCATAGCGGCCGAAAGGCATTCGGATAGCATCACAAATAATAGGCATAACGGGTCATGGGTAGTCCTTTCTAGTGTCCTGAGTTTGAAATTCGTTGAATTATTTTGCCTGTTCGCTGTCCCAGTTTTATTGTTTTCGACAGTGAGGATGATATGGCAGGCAGACCGAAAGCGGCGTTGGTGTTGAGCGCAGAAGAACAAGAACAATTGCATGCTTGGGCACGCCGACGCAAGACGGCGCAAGCATTGGCTCTGCGTTCGCGCATCGTGCTGGAATGTGCCGACGGAGCGGAGAACAAGGCGGTCGCCGCCAAACTTGCAGTGACGGGGCAGACGGTATCGAAATGGCGCGGGCGCTTTGTGCAAATGAGATTGGATGGTTTGCTGGACGCCCCCCGCTCGGGCGCGCCGCGCACGATCGATGATGCGCGCGTCGATGCCGTGATCGCCAAGACGCTGGAAGAGAAACCGTCGAACGCCACGCACTGGAGTACGCGCACCATGGCACGCGAAGCTAAGCTGTCGCAAACGGCGGTCAGCCGTATCTGGCGCGCATTTGGCTTGCAACCGCATCGTCAGGAAACCTTCAAGCTATCCACCGATCCGCTGTTTGTCGAGAAGACCCGCGACATCGTGGGGCTGTACATCGATCCGCCGGTCAAGGCGATGGTGCTGTGCGTCGATGAGAAGAGCCAGATTCAGGCGTTGGATCGGACCCAGCCAATCTTGCCGCTGGCTCCTGGCGTTGCAGAACGGCGCACCCATGACTACCAACGTCATGGCACGACGACCTTGTTTGCCGCGCTCGACATTGCCACGGGCGAAGTCATCGGGCAGTTGCACCGGCGGCATCGCAGCAGTGAATTTCTGAAATTCTTACGCACGATCGAAGCCTCCGTTCCGAGCGATTTGGACATTCATTTGGTGATGGATAACTATGGTACGCACAAGACACCAACCATCCGCAATTGGTTCGCCCGTCATCCGCGCTTCCACGTACATTTCACGCCGACCTCTGCTTCGTGGCTCAACCAGGTCGAGCGCTGGTTCGCCACGCTGACCGAAAAACAAATTCGCCGCGGAACCCATCGTTCGACCCGTCAATTGGAAGACGCCATTCGCGATTACCTCAAACTCAATAACGCCGCCCCCAAGCCGTTTGTCTGGACCAAGTCCGCTGATGACATCATGGCCAGTATTGAACGATTTTGTCTGCGAATTTCAAACTCATGACACTAGAAATGCTTTGCGCTTGTACTCCACGTGACGGTTCGTTCACACTTCACGGTTAGAAGGAAATAGTTGCTGCGCGTCGCCGCGGACAAATCCAGGTCCGCTTAACTCGGCGAGCCAGTCGAACTCCTCTTCCAGCTGATCAACCGCGCGTTCGCTCGCCCAGAATACTGGGCCGCCCTCCCACTTCGGAAAACCGTAGCCGTTTACCATCGCCACGTCGATATCGCTTGCTCTGTGCGCCACACCCTCCTGGAGAAGCAGCGCGGCTTCGTTGGTCATCGCCAACAGGGCGCGCTTCGTGATTTCATCGTCGCCAATTTGGCGAGGAACGATACCTTTGGCCGCTCTTGCACTATTGATGATTTTTTCCACTAGCAGATCGGGCCGCCTTGCCCCGCCTTCCTGCTCGTACAGGTAGTAGCCGGCACCGCTCTTGCGTCCGAGGCGTCCGGCTTCACAGAGCAAGTCTGGAATACAGACATAGCGTGCCATCGGGTCGCGTGTAGCGGCAAGGCTCTGGCGCATCCGCCAAGCGATGTCGAGGCCGGAAAGGTCTCCTACGGTGAAGGGGCCCATTGCAAAGCCGAACGATTCAAGGGCGGCATCAACTTGCTGGGGAGAGGCCCCCTCTTCCAGCATGAACTCGCATTGGCGTCGATATGCTGCATAGATCCGGTTGCCTATGAAGCCAAATGCGTTGGCAGACACTACGGGTTGCTTATGTAGACGTCTTGCGAATTGCAAGCTTGTTGCGATAACCTCCGGCGACGTGGCAGCCCCATGTACGATTTCGAGAAGACGCATCACGTGTGCCGGGCTGAAAAAGTGGAGTCCGACGACGTCCTGCGGGCGCGAAGTCACGGCGGCTATCGCATCAAGGTCTGAATAGGAGGTATTCGACGCTAGAATGGCGCCTTGGCGCGCCACCTCATCCAGAAGACGAAAGACATCCTGCTTTATCTGCAAATCCTCGAATACGGCCTCAATCACGAGGTCTGCAACAGCCACCGTCGACCAGTCGAGGCTTCCCCTCAGACGCGCATCGCGCGCTGCGGCTTCGGCGGCGTGTAGCTTTCCGGCGTCGACGCGGCTGCGATAGTGATTGCGTATGCGGTCAATACCCCTGCTGAGTGCGACGTCGTCACGCTCTAGTACGGCGACGTCGAAACCGGCATCGAGTGCAGCAATGGCAATTCCTGCCCCCATTGTGCCGGCACCGATCACTGCCACGTTTTTTATCGGACGTGGCATGGCAGTTTCAAGTGCCGGGTGCTTGGCCGCGTCACGTTGTGCGAAAAACTGGTGGCGTAACGCGCGTGCTTCCCGCGACGTCCGCAGTGATTGAAATGCGCTACGCTCATCCACCAATGCGAGGTCAATAGGAAGTGTTTTGGCCAAACTGATACAGTTGATTGCCGCATGCACCGCTGGACGGCATTTCCCGGCGCGCAATGCACTTTCGGCCGCCTTGGTGATCGAGGACTCGTCGCACACAGGCACGGGCATATCCCGCACTCTCGCTTTCCTGCCACGCATTTCCCGTGCCAAAGAAATGGCTTCTTTACGCAGGCTTGTTGCCGCCACCTTGTCGATGAGGCCGAGAGACAGCGCCTCTTCGCTAGATACTCGCTCACCGCTGCAGACGAGGGAGATCGCCTTCGGAATGCCAGCCAGACGAGCCAAGCGTTGCGTGCCGCCCGCTCCAGGAATGATGCCGAGTGTTACTTCAGGCAGGCCAACCACAGTGCCTGCAAGCGCAATTCTTGCATCGCAACCAAGGGCAAGCTCGTATCCGCCGCCCAGTGCTGCACCATGCAATGCTGCCACGACCGGTTTTTCGCAGGATTCAATCGCCGCGATGACGGCAGGCAACTGGGGATCTGCAAGCGGTTGTCCGAATTCACGCAAATCGGAACCTGCGACAAACGTATTTCCAGCGCCGATGATGACAATGCCGTTAACAGCAACATCAAACTTCACTTCTTCGATAGCAGCCAGCAATCCGCTTCGCACTTCGAGCGATCCGGCATTGATCGGAGGATTGTCGATCACTACAATGGCAATATCATGCTCCCGTTCAATACGAATACAATTGTTCAACATCATGCTTTCCCCTTCGACTTACCTATGCTCTGTTCCAAAAAAGCCATGACCGATTCGCGGTGTTCATTGCTCGTGTAGCAGATCCCTTGAGCCTGGCTTTCCTGTGCAAAAATTTGCTCGGCGGATAACTCAAAGCTTTGATTAACAATTGTTTTGCTCAGCGCAAGCGCTGTCCGCGATCCCTTGCTCAGTTCAATTGCCCATGCGCGGGCATCAGCCAACAGCGTTTCCGGCGAGCTGAGACGATCTGCGATCCCGATACTCAACGCCTCAGCTGCATCGACCTTTCGGCCGCTGAAAATCAATTCCTTCGTTTTGGATAGACCAACGCGGCGTGGCAGCAGATACATCCCCCCCCCATCCGGGACTAGTCCACGGGCGACGTACGACCATGTAAAGTTGGCTTCACTGCTAGCAATGACGAAGTCGCACGCCAGGGAGGTATCCGCTCCAAGACCGGCCGCCACACCATTCACTGCCGCAATCGTAGGTTTTGGCATGGTGTGGAGTAGCGACTGGGTATAATGAACGTGCTGCTGACGACGCCAGCCATTAAAGCCTACCTCGCCCGCTGGCACGTTCAAGCGCCTCTCCATGCTAGCGATGTCGCCCCCTGCACAGAATCCTCTACCGTTACCGGTAAGGATTAGTGCACGGATTTCGGGATCAGCCGACACTTGCTCTAATGCGGAAATGAACTGAGTACGCATGTCGTCGTTCATCGCGTTATGCTTTTCTGGACGGTTCAGGAAGATAGTAGCTATACCCGACTCGATTTCTAATTGGATCAGTTCACTACACATTTGGTGACCCCCTTAAATTTTCAATAGGTGTAATTGGGCGTGCACAGCCGGGGAAAAATACGCCTACATGTTCGGATAATTCGGCCCGCCGCCGCCTTCCGGCGTGACCCACACGATATTCTGGCTCGGGTCCTTGATGTCGCAGGTCTTGCAGTGCACGCAGTTCTGCGCATTGATCTGCAGGCGATCCTGGCCGGCATCGGTCTTGACGAATTCATATACGCCGGCCGGGCAGTAGCGCTGCTCCGGCCCCGCATACTTGGACAGGTTCACGCCCACCGGAATCGCATCGTTCCTGAGCGTCAGGTGGATCGGCTGCTCTTCCGCATGGTTGGCGTTCGAAATGAACACTGACGACAGCCTATCAAACGTCAGCTTGCCGTCCGGCTTGGGATAGGCGATCGGCGTGCATTCGGCGGCCGGTTTCAGGCACTCGTGGTCGGCGTAGTTGCGGTGCAGGGTCCACGGCGCCTTGCCGCGGAAAACCATCTGGTCGATGCCGGTCATGATGGAACCCAGGACCAGGCCCTTGGACAGCCATGGTTTGACGTTGCGCGCCACGTGCAATTCTTCATGCAGCCACGAGCGCGCGAATGCCACCGGGTAGGAGCTTAGTTCGTCGTGCTGGCGCTGCTCGCCCAGCGCGGCAAAGGCAGCCTCGGCGGCCAGCATGCCGGTCTTGATGGCGGCGTGGCTGCCCTTGATGCGGCTCATGTTGAGAAAGCCCGCGTCGCAGCCGATCAGGGCGCCGCCCGGGAAGACCAGCTTGGGCAGCGACTGCAGGCCGCCGGCGGTAATCGCCCGGGCGCCATAAGAGAGGCGCTTGCCGCCTTCGAAGAAGGAGCGGATGGCCGGATGGGTTTTGTAGCGCTGGAATTCCTCGTACGGCGACAGATAGGGATTGGCGTACGACAGGCCAATCACATAGCCGACCACGACCTGGTTGTTTTCCAGGTGGTACAGGAAGGACCCGCCATAGGTATCGTTCTTGAGCGGCCAGCCAGTGCTGTGGATCACCAGCCCCGGCTTGTGCAGCTTCGGATCGATTTCCCACAATTCCTTGATGCCGATGCTGTAGGACTGCGGATCCTTGCCCTGGTTCAGGTCATAGCGCGACATCAGCTGCTTGCCCAGATGCCCGCGCGCACCTTCGGCAAACAGCGTGTACTTGGCATGCAATTCCATGCCCAGCTGGAAGGCATCGGTGGGATTGCCTTCGCGGTCCACGCCCATGTTCCCTGTCGCCACACCTTTGACCGAGCCATCGTCGTTGTAGAGGATTTCGGCGGCAGGAAAGCCGGGGAAGATTTCCACGCCCAGGCTTTCTGCCTGCTGGCCCAGCCAACGCACGACGTTGCCCAACGAAACGACATAGTTGCCGTGGTTTTCAAAGCAGGCCGGCACCATGAAGCCGGGCGTCCGGTAAGCCCTGGTTTCGGTCAGGAAGAGGATGCGGTCTTCCGTGACTTCGGTATGCAGCGGCGCGCCCAGCGCTTTCCAGTCCGGCAGCAGCTCGGTGAGCGCGCGCGGATCCATGATCGCCCCCGACAGGATGTGGGCGCCGAGTTCGCCGCCTTTTTCGAGGACGCAGACGGCGATGTCATTGCCCTTTTCCGCCGCCAGCTGTTTGAGTTTGATGGCCGCAGACAGGCCGGCAGGTCCTCCGCCGACGATGACAACGTCGTATTCCATTGCTTCGCGCGGGCCGTATTCTTGTTCCCGGCCTTCTTCAAATTGCATATTCATTCCACCACATGTCCATTTGTATTCAATTGCACAGATTGCACATATAGCGCACATTTCGATCGATCATTATCGTTTGAGTGAGCTTGCTAGTGCGCGTCAGCGTCGACGTTATCGGTAACTACGTTCTATAAAGCGTTCTGGGGCGACGCGAATTCCACGTACATTCTCTCGAACCTGATATTTTCTGCCGCGAGTTATTTCAAGCAACACGACTGGGACTAACCGAATTCTGAATAACTTTCTTTCGAGTTGTAGTACGTCATTTCGAAAAGACCATAGCGGCGACAGATCTAGCTCACATTTGCCCTCCACTCTTCAGGAACAGCCGACTGCGGCGTAGTCTCATTCGAGATTGCCGTCTTCTCATTCAAGAGAAAATATGACAGCGCCGGAATCAATACTAATGCGCCAACCATATTCCATAGAAACATGAAAGTTAACAAAATTCCCATGTCCGCTTGAAATTTAATCGGAGACCACGCCCATGTGATGACCCCGGCAGCGAGCGTGAACCCAACCAGGGCAACCACTTTTCCGGTAAATCCGATGGCCTGCTGATACGCGACTGCGAGTGGCATCCCAGCCCGCTGATTGTCCATCTGAATGCTAAGCAAATAGAGTGAATAGTCGACACCAATACCAACTCCCAAGGCAATCACGGGTAATGTAGCCACTTTCACGCCGATACCCAACACTGCCATTAGCGCCTCGCACAATATGGATGTGACAACGAGTGGAATTACTGCGACTACGACCGCACGCCAGCTGCGAAATGTAATGAAACACAGAAGCACGACTGCAGCATAGACGTAGAACAACATGGTACGACTAGCTCGCTCGACAACGATATTGGTAACCGCTTCAATTCCGGCTGGCCCGGCGGCAAGCAGGAAGCGAAGGTCCTTGTCATTATGCTCTGCGGCGAAGCGCTCTACCGTCGATAGCACATTGCGCAGTGTTTCCGCCTTGTGGTCAGCGAGATAGGCAAACACCGGAATTGTTGAGCAGTCCTTATCCACCATCTCTGGGTTGTCGCTCAATGTCCAGTGCACGGCACCACCCGTCAGCATTTTGTTGCGAGACACACTGAGCCACTTTGGATTACCCTCTTGAAGACCACTGACGACTTTGATGACGTTGTCCGACAAAGCAACCGTGCCCGTAACACCGGGAACCTCGCGAAGAGCCCAAGTAAGATTTTCTGTTTCTTTCAGCACTTGGAAATCTGCACATCTCTCCGGAGACGTCTTCACGATCACTACGAACTGATCATTCGATATCTTGTAATGGCCATTGATGTAATTAGTATCACGGTTGTAGCGAGAGTCGGGCCGTAGCTCCGGAGCGCCAGGGTCAAGGTCTCCGACTTTAAGGTTCAGACTTAGGGCATAGCCAACAATGGTAAGTAGCAGCGCAACTGCAATGGCTCCAATTGCCCAGCGTCGCGTCGTAAATCGGTCCAGAAGCGTCCATACCACCCCGAATCCACTCCCTCCAAGCTCTTTGCGTTCATTATTGAGGCTACGCCGCGCGGCACCTGGGCTGATTCCGATATAGGAAAGCGAGACTGGCAGCAGCAACAAATTTGTAAGCACTAATATTGCGACACCGATGCTGGCAATCAGCGCCAGATCGCGAATGACAGGGATGTCAATAAACATTAGAACTGCGAATCCCGCAGCATCGGCAATCAAGGCTGTCAAGCCAGCGACAAATAGACGGCGAAAGGTAAAACGCGCCGCCACATAGCGCGGGATACCGCGACCGACATCCTGCATGATCCCGTTCATTTTTTGTGCGCCATGACTGACACCGATAGCAAAAACCAAAAATGGCACCAACGCTGAATACGGGTCCAGCTCAAATCCGAGCAGTTGAATCAGGCCGAGCAGCCATAACACGGCAATAAGCGAGCAAGCCAGAACGACTACTGTGCTACGCAGGCATCGAGTGTAGCCAAGTATTATGGTGACGGTAACCAGAATGGCAATTCCGAAGTAGGTAAGCATTTGCTGGATCCCTGCGATTAGATCTCCAACCAGCTTCGCAAAGCCAACAATATGAATACGTACTTTCGCGGCGGGCCCACCCGGTTCAAACTCGTTCCTGATCTTGGTCTCGAGACGTTCCCCTAGCGCACCATAATCGAGACGTTGGCCATTCACATTTTCGAGTAGAGGAACAACGATCATAATGGACTTGTAATCATTCCCAACCAGATTTCCGACTAGTCCCGCCGTACGAATGTTGCGCTTCAGTTCCTCAATTGATTGCGCCGTTCCGTCAAAATTATCCGGCATCACTGAGCCGCCTCGAAACCCTTCCTCAGTTGCTTCTGTCCACCGAACGCTCGACATCCAAATCGACTTTACCCACGCGCGGTCTACGCCCGGCGTAAGAAATAATTCGTCGTTAACGCGTTTCGTTATTTCCAAAAAATTAGGATCAAAAATATCGCCTTGAGTGTTTTCCACCACAATGCGCAAAACATTGCCTAAGCCTCCAAGCTTGTCGCGGCTCTCGAAATAATTCTGGATATAGGGATGATCCTGTGGAATCATTCGGTCAAAGCTGGCGTTCGCAGTAAGCTTGGAAGCGAAAAATCCTAACGCTATCGTCAAAAGAATGCAGATGGCGACGAAGCTGGATCGATTATTGAAGACAAGCCGCTCGAGAATATTACCTGACTTTTTGTCGAATTCTTGGGCACTTGTTGGTGGGATCCGGTCTGTCATCGAACTACCTTCAAATATTTATGCTTGATTGAGACTACGGCGGGTCCATTGCTGCCAACTAACGCAGCTTTCTCATCCGACATGCGTACTACTCCGAAGTAAGAAGGCATTGGTGTGGCAATCGTCACCTCCGAAAATAGTTCTCCGCGGTCGCCGCTTATCAGTAGCTTGCCATCTTGGGTTGATATTAGGAGGATGTCGGCTAAGAGGCTCGCGCCAGTAATCGATGCTAAGGCCCCGACAGAAAGTTTTGTCCACGACTGTCCATGATCACTGCTGCGAAAGGCATTTCCGCGCATGCCGAAAACAATTAATACTTTATCATCCCCAACGGCACCGAAGTAGCTGCCGGAATATGGTGAATCCATTTCCACAAAACGTTCACTCGCCCGATCCCACCGCCGCAGCAATCCTTGTTCGCCGACGAGGAATAACACTCCGTCGCTGACCGCCAACGCATACAAATGAAATCCTTTGGGATTTCCTGTGCGGTCAATTATTGGCGCCCAGCTCTTGCCACCATCCTTGGTGTGAAAGGCGAGGTTGAATGCTCCTACGGCAAATCCCTCGTTGTCATCTACGAACAAGATATCGAAGAATGGCTTGTCAGCACCTTCATCACCCATCCGCAGAATATCTGCTATACCATCAATTTTTTTGGTGCTTGCTTTCAAGTTTCCGTAGTGGCGACGAATGATCTCAGCGGCTTGATTGCCATCGAATTGCTTTTTCCAGCTTAGGCCACCGTCGGTCGTGTTTAGGATAATGCCGTCGTGGCCCACAGCCCAGCCGGTCTTCGAATTGAGGAAACGGACGTTGACGAGGTCGGAGCTCACAGGAGCCTGCACCTGCTGCCAGCTTTGGCCGGCGTCACGCGAAATGAGAATGTGCCCTCGAGGCCCAACTGCAACCAAATTCGATCCGGCTTGTGCAACAGCAAGGAGGCGGCCGCGTTGTGCCAGCGGTGTCAAAGTGGACACGCGTTCCAACGGATCCTTAAAGTCAGCCGCTGCCGATGCAACAAAGCCCACGAATAGAACGCATCCCAGCGCGGTTTTAATACCTGAAACCTTCATTCTGCTCTCCACCTTGAATGCTCAAGACTCAGGAAGCACCTGCCAATACTGCGCAGGTGTCCCTATGCAATACTCGTTACGGTTTTAGAATATGCGTCGTCATTGATTCCGGCGTCAATGAACTCGGGGCAAGTGCTGGATAGTGTACGTGTCCACCTTCTGGCGACATCCAGATGTAGATCCCCGTGACCAAATCAAGAATATACTGATCAGTGATTCCTGGAGCTTGAAGATCGTAGGCAGGAACACCCGGGTTAATGTTTACCCGGTAAAGGCTGCCTGACTTATCATAGTTTTCTTCAATACCAGCGGCGAAAGTATCTTCATCCAGGAAGAAATCACGCTTCTGATATACATGCCGCTTCCCTTCTTTCAAGGTGGCCTGCACATGCCAAACGCGGTGCATTTCCCAACGCACGCATTCGGACTTAAGGTGGTTCGGCAGTAGCTTTGCGTCCCCTTTGCATGCGTTGCTATTGTCAGAATTCGTCAGCTTGTATGCATTGTAGGGGATAAGGACTTCTTTCTTACCGACCAACTTCCAGTTGTAGCGATCACGCTTGCCGGAAAAGATTTGCTCTTCATCATAAACCATCGCTCCGCCCACTGTACTCACCGGTGCATCCCCTGCCAAATCCGGCGCCAAGCGGACGCGACGCGTTGATGGTTGATAAGACCATGCCCGACGTTCGCTATCGGCAACCCTGTCGTAATACTGAGTGGTTTGACCATTCAGACGCGCTGGGCTGTAATACTCCAATCGGACCAATCCGAAAGTGTCTGGCGGATTTTTACGTGTGTCATACAGACCCAGTTCGCGGTACAGATTGGATCGCTGCGTGACAACGATTTCACCCGATGGCTTAACATAGTAAGTTGAGAAATTTTTGCTCACAAAGGACAAACCACGATAGCGGGCGGCGTGGTTCCACATTACTTCAAGACCAGATTTAGGGATCGGAAACGGCAGGCCGAATCCGCACCCTTTTGAGGTGTCTAGCCCGTCGCCGTCCGCGATGAGGGCGCATCTCTCTGCATTCTTTACTGTATTTTCAAGAACCGTGGACGGGTAAGTGGCCGACCGATGCGTAGGATATACGTCAACATAAAAAGTCGGGTATTTCCGAATCAGTGCAAGCGTTCCCGGGGTGAGTTTGTCATTGTGCTGTTCAGCATTTTTTGCATCGATGCGGTACAGAGGCTTATCTTTATCAAAAGGATCGGGCCTTACTCCCGGGTTGCTCTTAACGAACCCCGGTGGCATCTCGATAATGCCCCCCGTGTATGCAGGGATCGTCCCAGACGCATTTGCCGCCTTCTCGGCGCCCCAAGGCGTCAAGGTGGTACCGAGCTTTTTCATCTCATCAGGCGAAACAGCAGCCCGTGCCGTGCCAGTTACGGAAATACAAGCGACCAGGCCAATCAACGCGATGTTCAAATTCATTTTCTATCTCCTTGGTGTGTTTCGTTATTGATTTAGAACGATCCCTTGTAGGTCAGCACGACCCAGCCACGATCCTGACGTTGAGTGCCATTCGTCACACGGGTGACGCCAGATGCCGTCGGTTCATAGGTAGCTCGGTAATCATTGTAAGAAATTGAGAAGTCATGCCGCTGGTTATAGGTGAAAGTAGCTCCCAAACTATAACTCCCCCCATTTTTGGTGCCATTGTTTGCCACGGCCGAATTGCCTTTCAAGCCGAGGCTATAGCTTGCCAGACCACTGACATCCCAACCCGGCCACACTGACAACCACTGGGGTGTAAAGCGGACCATAGCCTGCAGTGCATCCTTTGTGACGCAACCAGTACCTGCGCCTTGATCACCTGCCGGTCTTTGGCTGCACCCGAGAAAATAATTTTGGCCGGTCGTTACCTTATCCCAGCGGCTGTACCCCAGTTCGCCAATTAGGGTTGCACTGTTCCAAATCGCATTTGGCGCCATTGCAACCACTGCATTTGCCAGCAAGTGCCACGTATTGCCGCGCGCCCCCTCCTGGTTACCATCCGTAATGGAACTTACCAACGGCTGGTTCTTGCGATAGCTGACCTCGCTTCCGAAGCTTATCCCGCCGAGATTCTTGGAAAGACTCATACCGATAAGTTGGATGTTCTTCGGGTACACGGGGTTGTAGATCCTACTGGGAATATTTAAGCTAACGCTCGGATTTTTTTCAGTAAAATCGCGGTAATAAACCCCGACAGTTCCGTCTAACCACGAGGGACGCCACCGCGCGGCTAGGCCCCAGTCGCCCCTTCCTGATGGTTCTATATTTCCTCCGTTCCTAAGAAAGAGTCCGGGCGCAGGCGACACCCGGTCTGGGCCGTTCAACAGAAAATCGGTGCCAGCAAGATAGGTTCCCCCTTCTGGTGACCGTGAGGGGCGCCATTCGAAATAATATTGAGCTGAAAGGCTGAGCTCTGGTGTTGCCTGGAGGTTCGCGGAAATCTGTCCGATAGGCATCGCCAATTCCTTGGCGTCGATACCCGGGTTCGTTACAGCCTTAAGCCCATCCGTCGGCGCTTGACTGTGCGAGATGCTATTGACCGTCAAAAATACAGCCTCCCCCCACAACACCGAATGGCGACCTATCTTAACGTCGCCTGGCATGCCGCCAAGCTCGAAGTTACTGAACACATAGGCGTCGAGAAGTTCGCCCGAGAGACCTTTGTGGTAGCGCTTTGTAAAGTTTGAAAATTGATTATTGAAATAGCTTCCACGCGATGCGAGGGTGGGACCGGTTCTAACATCATCATGGAATGCAGCGTCAGCCCATGCCGCACCGCTAATTCGAAACCCCAATTGCTTTCGATAGCTGAAATCAAACTCGCTTAGCAAGTCGAGCCGATTAGTGACCATGTCTCCGCGATTGAATGAGTTTGTCCCTTCATCATTGCTGGGACTCCTAGCGAGAACCGGATCGCGATTCTCAACTCTCCATCCGGCATTGTAGCGAACGGTATTTCCCCACTGCATACTGATATCCGGATTTTCGCTAGGAATGTCTATTGCATAAGCATGCGCAGCGACGAATGAAAATACGGCAGCCATACATGCCTCCGCATACTTCTTACGTCCTATATTGATTGTCATTGTCTTCCTCCAGTTATTTTCATGAATAATCCTATCCCCAAATCTGACAGACCGCACAACAATTCTGCCTCCTTAACGTAGACGGTCATTTACCACTTGCTTGAGACACTTCTTGCCGAGAACAATCATCGCCTTCGCTGATGTATGTGCGCGATCAAATGAAGTGCGCATCCGGCGCTTCGGCACTCACTTACAAGACCGTCCGACAGGTCGGTCTAACAACTGGGTCAAATGTAATCCCCCTCCATCCGATCTGTCAACAAGTAAATTGAACACAGGCGACTTGCCTTAGCGACGACTTTGGCACAGGAGCTTTTTATGTTGCTGGAGCGGCTGCTACGTTCAATCATCGACTCGATTGTCGTGTGCGTCTTCCCGTACTAACCGATCATTTTTGCCGATCCAGCCCAATACTTTTTCTTCAGCTCAAGCTTGTTAAGCTTGCCGGTGGCAGTCACAGGCAAGCTGTCAAGAAACTCGACTGACTTAGGCTTGGCATAGCTGGCCATGCGCGGCGCACAAAACTCGATCACTTCGCGCTCAGTAAGCTTTTCGCCCGGCTTGCACACAATGAAGGCCTTGACGACTTCGCCCCATTTGCTGTCCGGTACGCCAATGACCGCAACGTTGGCAATCTTGGGATGGTCGAACAACGCATTTTCGATTTGGGCCGGATACACGTTTTCCCCACCGGTAATAATCATGTGGCTCTTGCGATCGACAATGTAGATATAGCCATCCTCATCCACTGTCGCCAGATCCCGCGTGTAATACCATCCATCGCGGATTGCCTCCGCAGTCTCCTTTGGCTTGTTCAGGTAGCCTGCCATCACTTGCCCACTTCTGGCGATGACTTCCCCTACCTCGCCTGGGATGACGTTCGTTCCGTCATCGCGCACAACTCTTACCTCTGAAAGACTGGCCTGCCTCCCGGCCGAGTTCAGCCGCCCTGCAACACGGCCCGCTCCCGTTAATGCTTCCCGATGGTCGCCGGGGCTCAGAAAGACAATCGTGAAGCATTCAGACGCACCAAACGCCTGAATCATGTCGCAGTGTGGGAGCACCTTGATTGTCCGCCTCAGAACCTCCTGCGGCATAGGAGAGGCGCCGTAGAGCAGACGACTCAGACTGCTCAAGTCGTACTCATTCACCTTGTCAAAATTGAGCACAACATTGAGAACCGCAGGCGCCAAAAAGGCTTTGGTGACTTTTTCCTGCTGGACCGTACGGCAGAATTCGAGCGGAATGAAGTCCTTCAAGATAATATTTGTCGCACATCGGAATAGTGCGCCTAATGCGATGATTCCCGCGACGTGAAATATTGGTAAAGAATTCAGGTAGCGATCCTCAGGTCCGAACTGCATCTCGATCGCGATGCAGCACATCCGCATGATCATGCTACGACGCGTCGCCATCGCGCCTTTGGGGTCACCCGTCGTGCCGGTGGTGTAGATAACGACTGCCAGGTCATCATCGGCATGCACGGCTTGCGGCTCCGCTGACGATGCACTCGCCAGCAAAGACTCGTAATCCAACAGGCCATCCACCGCCCCCCCGACTGCAATGACGGCTTCCAATGCGGGCAAGCGCGCGCTCATCTCCTGGACGGTAGCAGCAAACTCCGTATGGACCAGCAATGCCCGGCATTCCGCATCGGCAATGATGGTGCAAATCGCGTCAGGGTTAAGTCGATAGTTGATCGGAACCACCACGATCCCGGTCTTCGCCCCCGCCGCAAAGGCATCAAAGCACTCGGCACAGTTCTTTAGCACCACTCCGACACGGTCGCCCTTCTTCAGCCCCAGGCCAAGCAAGGCATTTCCCAGCCGATGCTGCCGTTCCCCCCACTGCTTCCACGTAAAACGCCGATCCCCATCAACAAGCACATCTCGTTCCGGATATAGCGTTATTCCTCGATTAAATGCTGCGCGATAGTCCATATCACCTCTTGTTATTTCGGCATGAACTCAATGTTCTTTGCATGACATACACGCACTGTCTTTGCCGCTAAACAGGACAAATCACTTCGCTATCAGGCCGCCTCCAGCAGTGTCTACGACTGCTGTTATCACCTCTCACAGAAAATGAGATGAACAGCACCCAGACGGCAGCAATATTGCGCGCCAATCCCGTCTGTGCGCTCCGCCACCTTTTGCTAACCAACCCTACTGTTTCACAAGCGCCAGCATCGCCCATCCCGCTATTACGCCATGCGACGCTACCCGCTGCGCTCATGGCTACATATCAGGCATAGAAGGCAAATGGCTGTTTCAAGCAAAAGCTACTGCACGACGATAGCACTGCGATAAAAATATCTCATGATCGTCTCGTCTAGCCTCTACAGCGATTCAACGGGCGGCATGAGCGCGTCTTCCTAATATTAAACATCGAGCATTTCGCAATTTGTCTGAGTACTATCTGGCCGATTTTTAAATTCGTGTGAGTCGCATCTGCTGCCCCTGTTCATGCCGGCTTTTTGTCATTCATCGAATTTAAATTTCTCTTTGATGGGGCGGCAATATTTCGTGCATATAATTCTTTCCGGTGATTTCATTTGTACAAAGGAGCGCTCCATAGGCAACACCGTCCATAAACTTGCCATAATTTCTTACCGACTCACCGACAAAGAACAGTCCTTCAATGTCGTCACTTTTCGGCGCGAGCTGGCCGTCCCACGCCTGCGCTGGGGTAGGCGCCACTGAAGTAACGAAATCGAAGGCGGGGAACAATGCCCACTCCAATGAGTCCTTGAATCCCGGGTGGCTCTTGTCCATGAAGTCGAGGATGCTGTCGCACAGTAGCTGTAGTTTTCCGGTTCTCTTTAATTCACGCAATTCTGAAGTCGGCAATCCCACCCAGCACTCGATGATTTCTTTGCCTTTCGGTGCTTTACCTTCAATGAACAATGAGTGCGCCTCATATCCGAACATAATTCCGTCTGGGAAGGCCGGATCGTCAATTGCGATCTTTGTCATTAACATGCCGGGAATATCAATTACTGATTTTTTTAACCCAAAGATTGGCGTCACCGCACCGCTCGACTCAAAGCTAGCAACCTTTTCAATAAACTCTTTCGACAAATACGCGTTTGGAATTAGCTCGCGCTTGACCGCAAGTTTAATTGGCACGTTACAGACGATAGTGGGTGCGGTAAATTCCTCGAAGCCACCTTCCTTCCTTACACGGACACCTGTTGCTGTACCAAAGTCGACCGTAATGTTTTCGACATGTTGGCCCAGGCGAACTTCCCCCCCCTGGGCAGTAATGATACTTTCTAGATTATGGGCAATCTGCATAAATCCTTTTCCGCCCATTTGTCCAAGCGTACCATCCGCAAAATGCAGCCCGCCAAGCATCGGCATCCGTGTCACCAGAATAAACTCGCCTGCGGAGAGTTGCTTTGCCGAGTTCATGCCGACTGTAAATGCACCCAAGATGTCAAAGAACTCAAGCACTTTAGGATTCTGGGTCTTCGGTGCGATATACTCCGCGAGTGATATACGGTGGTTTTTTCGAATTTCATCCACCGGCATCTTTACCATTTCACTAATAATCGCGCGCATTTCCCTATAGTCGTCCCCATCCATCCAAGGCAGCTGCCCGCGCGTCATCGAATGCAGTTTACCGTCACTCCAGAACCCGCATGCCTTCAGTGGAACGATCTCGACGGGTACTCCGAGCGCTTCAAGAATGTGGCAGACCCTAGAACTTGTACCGTTGACTATGTCGTGCATTCCGAGTTCGAATTTGTAACCGGCCAGAAGGCCATCATCGATAATTTTTGGAAGGCTGGGAACGCTCGTAACAAGCCACCCGGTTGAAGCACCCAGAGGGCCGAGATAGTCCTCTTTAGTCTTGATATCATCGCCGATGAAGTGATGCATCCTTCCACCGATACCACTCTCCTTCTCCAAGACCAGTACCTTCTTTCCTTCCATCTTCGCAAGCAAGGCGGCAACGCAAAGCCCCCCGAGACCAGCACCTACAACGATTACATCGTACGCATTTTGAGTATTCATATTTCCAATTCCCTTTCATTTATATGCCGACCCGACGGTCTTTTAAAGAAGCCTACTGCAATTCGGAGGGCGTGTCAACAGGACTAACTCCTGATACGACTCGAAAACCTGGAGGGGCTTACCTCCCTTCCACCATCATCGTGCTGCCTTCCTGGGTATTACACAGACAAAGACCGCGAAGCCGAGCCATATTGGTGCCGTCTTATCCGGAGCGAACGAGCTCAAGGGTATCGACTGGGAATGGCTTGTCCTGGATGGAGCAATGGCCAAAGCGCCTCTGGGAAGTGAAATGGACTGGCCCAAAACCCTCCAACCTGGAGGAAAGGCGGCGTCAAACACAGTCTGCTCACTAAAGAAGCGCACAGTGATCCATTGGCTATAGAGATAGAAATTGGGCCCGTCAATCGACACGACATAAAGCTGGTAGTACAGACAGTAGCCAAGAACATGCTGGCGTGGCCGGCTAAAGAACAGCGACGGCGACTGCGCATGGATCTAGGACACGGCTATAAAAAACTGCGAGAAAAGCAGCGGAGAACGGCGCTGGGAGTCGAGCGAACCCATAGCTGAATCAATCGATCTCGACGATTATTGGATTGACGGGAAAAACAGGCTGAGCTTACCTCGCTATGTCGCGGTTTGCATGCGGCTCATTACGTGACAATCCGCCCTATCAAAATAGATTCTAAGCAGAGAAGAACAATTTGCGGGCATTTTCCGCAACAAATTTGGCCAACGTTTCCTCGTCGCGAATTTCCAACCCGGCGATCTCCTTCATACATCGCTCAAAGGTGAGCACTGGATAGTCACTTGCCCACATAATCCGGTCGGCGCCACGGGTATTGAGATAGCGAATGATAGCCGCAGGAATATGCTTGGGCGCAAATGCCGATGTCATGTAAAAAAGATTGGGCCACTTAAGCATCAACTTAACGCAAAGATCTGTCCATGGTTCGCCACCATGGGCCATGATTATTTTCAACTCAGGGAAGAAGTGGCAGACCTCGTCCAAGGCGAAGGGATCTTGGCACTTGCTCGGGACTCGCGGCCCTGGGAACCCCACATTCACACTGACCGGAACCCCTAGCTCAGCGCACTTCGAATAGATCGGAAAATATATTGCATCATCGTAGGGCTTTTGAGTCATGAGCGCCATCATGCGGATCAAACGATAACCGTCATTTCGAACAAGACTATCGACAAGTCGCACCGCATCCATACCTTGACGAGGATCGATAATATGAGAGGCGGCAAACCGTTCTGGAAACCGGTTCACTGCATCTTTTACCCACGACAACGTATCCCCGGTGCCATACCCGGAAACGAGAACCGCCTTTTCAATACCAGCAGCATCCATTTCATCGCAGAGTTGAGAGAGCGTGGTGCCCCTGGCCCATCGCTCGGCGAGTCCAGGAAATAAGTAGTTGGCATCACCTTCCGGGGCACCGAGATTAGTATTTACCCAGCAATCAATTGCCTTAAACTTTAATGTCATTTTGAAACCTCACTAGTCATGACCGACGAACGCGCTGTGGCACCACAGAAGATTGAATTAGCTCTCATAGATAATGCTGAAATAAAAGTGCGACGTGATCGATGACAAGATGTGCGCCGCCGTTGAAATGAACAGAATTCGCCGTTTTCAATTCCCAACCCAGCTTATAACCAACCACAATTAAACGTGTAACTTCGCATACCGTTTGATAGTCCGACTCAACGGTCTATTAAACATAGATTAACAGTGGAAATCCTTGCTTGTCAACGCCAACTCTCGGTTATTTTGGACTCTGCAACGGGAAGCTGGATAAGAGCATCTAACAAAATCGAATAATTGCGGTCAAATCAGCTTTCCAGTATGTTCTGTGAAGAGACGACATGGCACGCGAAGCGGTTGAAAATGAACTATGGGAAATCGTTCGTCTCTTGCTTCCGCCACCATCTGCGCACAAGACGCCAGCCGGCCGCAAGCGCCTGGACGAGCGGCGCCCGCGCGATTGGCAACAGGCCGGTGTTTGGGACCGGCTGCACGCATCCTGCTGGCGACACTACGCCATGCCGGCCACATCGACTTCTAGTGGATGATCGCCGACAGTTCGTCGGTGTGGGCCATGTATGGGGGGCGAACCGGGCCCTAGCCGACTGATCGGCGCAAGGCAGGCAGCCAACGCCATCTTGCTGTCAACGCCCACGGCTCGCCGCTCAATGTGATCCTGACCACCGGCACGATTCGACCCAGCTGATGCCGTTGCTCGGTAGCGTCCCGCCGATCGCCGGGCGACGCGGACGACCGCTCGCCAAAGCGAAGTGCGTGCAGGCCGATCGTTGCTATGACTTTGAGGCCTATCGACGGATCTTGCGACAGCGTCGCATCAAATCGAAGCGTGGCGCCATTACTAGAATGAAGGTCGCCCCATAGCGCCTTGAACTGGCAGACTCCGTACGAATTCGTACGCCAGGCAAGGGCCGGAGAGAAACGAATACATTCAAAACAGTCGGATTTTTCTACGTTAGCACCAATTCCGGCGCAGGCTCATATTATTGCCCGATAGCGCTATGGCGTATAATGACAAGAAAAATTTACAAATAAAAAATCAATTGGGAGCTGTCAATTATGACTCGCACGCGTGCTGAAGACTATGATGTTAAGACTCAGATGATTCTTGATAAAGCTGCGCAGTTATTCGCTCAAGTTGGCTACCCTGCTGCGAGAATGATAGATATTGCAAAGGAGTGCGGTGTCTCCAAATCTATGCTGTACCACTATTTTCCGGCTAAAGACGATATTCTCTTGGCGATGCTTTCTGAGCATGCGGACGGAATGATCAGTGCGGTCGAAGAGATATTGGGGGCCAAAGGAAAGGCGGAAGCACGGTTTGGAATGTTTATCAATTCCTACCTTCACAAGTCGGCACATGCCCGTAGAAGACATCTTGTGGCGGTCAATGATACGAAGTTCTTGCCGAAAAAAATGCAAAAAATTCTCGTAGATCGAGAACGAAAGTTATTGTCGCTACTTGCACGGCTCATGAATGAGTTAAATCCAAATCTTGACGTCGACCTTTATAAGCCATATGCGCTGCTCCTTATCGGTATGCTGAATTGGATTGAAACGTGGTACAAGCCAGGCGGCAAGATAACAGACGCGGAGCTTTGCGAGAGAGTATCCAGGCTGTATTTGCGCGGCTTTCTCGCTGAACGGTAGATCAATCGACGATCCTCGTCGAGGCGTGATATCTACGACTAATTAAAATTTGAACGACTCTGAAAAAGAGTCGTTCAACGCTAAAGTATGCCAACGCGCTTGCCTGGGCCCGCCTCATCTTGGAAGACGAATCACCCCTGTCTGGCACAGGTGGCCATCGTGCTCCGTCACTGCTCTTCCCGATGGAAGCGGTCTTCGAAGCGTTTGTTGCCAAGCACTTGTCGAAGCAACTGATACAGCCGTTGCTATTGAAAACTCAAGGCCGGCCCCATCGCCTGGTCCGGCACCGTGAGCAAAACTGGTTCCGACTAAAGCCCGATCTGGTGGTACGTGAGCCCACTCAGGACCTGATCGTATTGGACAACAAATGGAAGCTGCTTGACGGTCTGAAGGCCAACGGCACCGAAAAATATGGCTTGTCTCAAAGCGATTTTTACCAGTTACAGGCCTACGGTCAAAGCCACCTTGATGGCCAAGGGGAAGTCGTGCTTATCTACCCACCCAAGGACCGAATCCTTTGATTGTCTGTTGCCAGTGTTCGAGTTTTCAAAGACCAGCGGATTGAGCCTCTGGGTATTGCCGTTCTGCCTGAAGTCCCGGTCGTTAATTGTTCCAGGGGACGCTCCGTTTTCCGCCGCTTTCAAGCCGGGAAGTACGGCAGTGCCTAAATTGGTCATGGCATGAGAATTATGCGCATGGAAATCCGCTAAGTAGTGAGATTTCCCTTTTTTCTCCCGAGGGTAGGGAGACGGATACCTCCCAACGTGTTGATGATCACAGCAAATTGACCCACCAATAACACTTTCGCGTGCCCCATCCTAATTCGTGGCTGACCCGCAAAGCCGCTGCGTCTCTTGCCCGCCAAGTAGGGTCAATCGAGGGCGAGAATATTTGCAGAAATTGGCTCAATTTCAATCGATCGGCAACAGTCGCCCCCACATACTGCTTCAACCTGAGCAATCATCACGCCTGCAAACATGCAGGCAAGGGCCACTCGATAATTTCAGCTGCCCGGCGTATTATCCAACGGGCTTCCGTTGGACTTACCCAATCCGCAGCTTCCAGCCGATGAAGGTATTGCTCCACAATATCCTCCTCTGGCATATTTTTTCGTTTGCCATTCTTGGTCCTGATGCAGCTTTCCGCGAATTGATGACCCAGATCTTCGCAAACCTGCCATCGTTCGTAGATTTCTGGCGGCGTACACCCGGCCTCATAGAATTTGCCCTTGTACTTCGTGGCCAGAAATTTGACCTGCGCGCCCGGCACTGCCCCTGAGCGTTCCGGCCGCGGAAAATCCTTCGGGATTCGTGAAAAATCTACTTCGTCGCTGCCTGACGCCGAAGCGTTGTCGTGTTTTGCTGTCATGTCGGTTTCCTTTTATCATTTATTTGAATTGGTAGCCAAGGCAATTGGCTTAGCCCCGCAATGCATCATCGATCCTTGCCAATACGGTCTTCTGCTTCAAATCCGAGTGGAGACTCGGATAGCGATTGCAGAAACCCGTCGTGATTATTTCTTCCAATGCCACATGCAAGCTGCACTTTGCCGAACCGAGAGCAAAGCCAATCAAACGCCTTGATTTCGGATGAGGCACGAATCCAATCGTTTTCCGCAAGCTTTCCGACATCAGGTTGCCATCTCGAATCCGACCCAGGTCATACAGAAATGCTGCCGTGAGCACCATATCGGCCTCCTCCTGAGTCTGGAATCCCATCCCGATTGCCTGTTTTGCCGCCTCCACGGTTCGCACCAGCAAGCCGCAGGGGTAGGTATAGCGCTCGCTGCCGGCAAAGCGGGTCAGGAAGGGCAAGAAAATCGTAGCATCCGAAAAGACATTTTCAAGCACCTGACGCAGTTCAGGCGCCTGGACGAACTGGACCAGATGCCGCAGTTCATCAAGTTTGCCGGGCAAGGCACAGATCGAGCGTGGCAACAGATCCAGATATGAACACATCACTGCTGCAGTGGTGCGCAGCTTCATCACTTCGGCTGTTAGCTTCCCGTTCGATACCGTGGTCACCACGTCGACGTGCAGAAGCTGCCAGTCATGGAATAAATGGATATCCACGTCAGGACGTGAAATGCGCGCATTGATGGTGCCCTCGGCATTGTGGAGCGTGCACAGAATCGCTCCGCTTGCATCACGCCGGAAGTTGGTGCCCCGGCACCAGACCTGCTCCATATACCCGGTAGGGAACGGCAGGCTCAGCGGAAAACTGGGAACACTGAGATCAGCCTGGGTTTCGAATTGGGCGAGTTGTTTCGATTGTGTCTTCATCATCTATCCTTTGTTATCTTATTCACAGGGTGTCTTGCTGACCTATGCGCTGGCCTGGTTACGTGTCTTGGGTATCGTTTTTTTCTTTGCTGGCCCCGGCACTTCCAGCACCGATTTCGTTGCGATCGGGTGTATGGAGCTGGCCAGCAGGCGCTCGAAGGCGCTGCCGTCCTGACGGGTCAGGTTCGGCACATACCGGGAATAGACACGGAACAGCATTTCCGTCGTTGTGTGGCCCAGCTGGCGTGCAATCCATTCCGGGTTCTCGCCAGCACCAAGCCACAGCGTGGCGGCCGTGTGCCGCGTCTGGTAAGGCCGGCGCTTGGTAAGACCGAGATGACGCAGCAACGGATACCACACCCGGTTGGTGACGTTCTTGTTGTCCAGCGGCAGCCCTTCCCGGTTGCAGAAGACATAGACTGACCGCTTTCCCGTATTCTGGTATTGGCGCTGCATAGCCTGGAACACTGGCTCTGACATGACGATGTCACGGCGGGAACCATCCGTCTTGGTCTGGTCGTCCTCGCCCATGACGATGGTTTCCCGCACCATGATGCAGCGGCGCGCGAAGTCGACGTATTTCCACTTCAAGCCATCGATCTCGCCTGTCCGCATCCCCGTGAAGAAGCGCACGATGTAGTAATCCGTGAAGTCCGGGCGCACGGTCGCGAGAATCCGGTTCACTTCGTCGAGCGTGAACGGGTCGATATCCGTGCGGGCCACCTTCAGGCTTTTAATGTTCTGATAAGGCGTGCTAAAGTTAAAGCGGTCGGCCGCTTCATTCAAAATCATCCGCAGGGGCGTCAGAATATGATTGATCCTGGTGGTTGAGAGACCTTCCTTGTTTTTGCGTCCCGGAACTTTGGCGAGTGAGGAACGTAGTTTGAGGATGTCTGCCTTGGTGATTTGGTCGACCGCCCTATCCCCGAATGCCGGGATCAGATGCTTGTCGATGGTGCTGCGCACGGTTTTGCGCTGACTGCGGCGCCAACGGACTTCATTCTCTCCGAACCATTCATCGGCGAAGTCCTTGAACGTTATGCCAGCGGAATTTGATGTGGCTGGAGACGCAATTGGCGCGGCCTTGGATGCGTTTAATGCCGCAGTCTCAAACTTCAAGGCCTGCTTACTTCCCGGAAAGTAAGTTTGGTAGTTGAAAGTCCCCAAAGTGATTTCAGCTTCGATCCGTTTTAAAAGCAGTTCCACTTTTTTACGGTTTTCGCTTGTATCCTCCAGCGCCGTCTGTTCACGACAGCGCGCCCCTTTGTAGCCGAAATCCAGTTGTAAGCGCCCGGTTTCCGGACGCACCCTCACCTTACCCATGGCATACGCTCCCATTCGCCATCGGGATAGTGAGGGAGTTGGCCATAGATGATTTACCAATATCGCGCTCGACCGCTTCCCATACAAACAGGATCTTCCTTCCACCGAACGGCCGGATGTAATGGATACCCTCAAGCAAAACGCTATCCTTCAAGCGCTCGCGAATGGTTCGAGCGTCGTATTTGATGCGCGCCGATAGTTCTTCCGTTGTAAGGTATGTGCCTTGCATGCTAGTCTCTCCTATCAAGTGATAACCAAAATAATCAATCGATACGCTAATTTATCGTTCGATGATTAATATTAGCATCTAAAGATAACTTTGCAAGTCATTTGATAGTTTTTATTATCAAATGAAACGTCATTACAACAGGCAAGCGATGATCAGGTTCAAGCTCGGTGAGCAAATAGAGAAGAAACAGTTTCAGGAAGGGCGCCGGATTACCATTCAGGAAGTGGCAACGGCGACGGGAGTCAATCGCATGACGCTTTCCAAGATTCTGAACCAGCGGGGTTACAGTACCGGTACGGAAATTGTCGACAAGCTATGTGAATATTTCAATTGCCGTGTCGAAGAGTTGCTCGAATACACGCAGCCCGATAGTTTGGAATCAGGCAAGGATTGAGTGCATCGAACCGATGACTTCATCGGAAGTGGAAGTGGGATGTGATGCTGTGACGTTGGTGACCGAGGGTCATTTTTCGACGGAAGACAAATCAGACGATTTTGGAACCGTCACAGATCCGTCACAGACTTGTCACAGCGCGATGTAAGTTAGCAAACACTATCGCGAAGACCCCTGTAAAACTGGTGCGGCTGGCTGGAATCGAACCAGCGACCCTTGGCTTCGGAGGCCAATACTCTATCCACTGAGCTACAGCCGCGTAGGAGGATTACAGAAGAGTCCCGAAGGATACCGTTTTTCTGGCGTGTCGTCCATGCAAACCGCAGCCAATCCGTTCCAAATCGACAGCATTGCGTCTATAATCAAAGGTTTGGCGACCTATTGCGCAATGGAATCCCAGTCGGGCTTCGGAATTGTGCGCACCGGCCTACCGGTTTAAAAAATGTCTTGAGGGAATAATGAGCGACGCACATAACGAACACGAATCCTTGATTAAAACACCCAAGCAGTTGATCGCTGTAATTGCCGCAGCCTTTATCGTGCCGATCCTGATCATCGTGCTGCTGACGAAATTCGTCGCCGGCGACAAGGGTGGCCAGTCCGGCCTTTCCGATGAACAAATCGCCGAAGCCACCGCCACGCGCATCCGCCCGGTCGGCGACGAAGGCTTCACCCTGAAGGATGTCAATGCGCCACGCCAGCTGCAAGCCGGCGATGGCGTCTACAAGGCCGCGTGCGCCACCTGCCACGATGGCGGCCTGGCAGGCGCACCGAAGATGGGCGACGCCGGTGCCTGGTCAGCCCGCATCGCGCAGGGCTATGACAAGCTGGTCGGCAATGCCATCAATGGTATTCGCGGCATGCCGGCCAAGGGCGGCAACCCGGATCTGGACGATGTCGAAGTCGCACGCGCAGTGGTCTTCATGGCCAACAAGGCTGGCGCCAGCTTCAAGGAGCCGGAAGTGAAAGCCGCACCAGCCACCGCCGCAGCGCCGGCTGCCGAAACTGCTGCACCTGCGGCACCCGCAGCAATCGCAGCGCCCGCTGCAGCCGCTCCCGTCGCCGTCTCCGCCGACATCGGCAAGAAAATCTATGACACCGCCTGCATGGCTTGCCACGCTGCCGGCGTGGCTGGCGCGCCGAAGTTAGGCGACAAGGCTGCCTGGGCACCGCGCCTGAAGAAGGGCACCGATACCCTGCACGCCAGCGCCATCAAGGGCTTGGGCGCCATGCCCGCGAAAGGCGGCTCGTCGGCCTCCGATGCAGAAATCATGGCTGCGGTCGATTACATGGCCGCCGCCGTAAAATAAGCAAATTCCTTGCAGCAAGAAGCCGACCCGAGGGTCGGCTTTTTTATAGGCCAGACTTGCACAAACTTACGCGAATGTGTGCAAATTTGCGCGAATTTGCGCGAATTTACGATTAATTGCGTTTGCCGATGCGGCGCGCCTTGGTTGCTGTGGCGCGCTTGACGGCAAAAGCGGCCAATGCACCCAGCGCGGCGACCGTCAGCAGCTTGCGCACCGTCGGCCCGGAGGGCTTGATCCGCCCAAGGAAGGAGAGACCGCGCATGGCCAGGGGCGCCGCCAGCGGCAGCAATGCCGCCATACCGCCGGCCCCCGCGCCACCGCCTTTTTTACTCCGCAACAAGGCCAGCCCGGCCAGCGCCAGACCGCCCGCGCCCTTGACCAGCGCGCCGGCATGCAAACCGGCGGAGACCGCCTGGCCGGCTTGTGCCATGCGCTGCCGGTGCAGTGCGGCTTGCGCCACCAGAGCCTGCTTGCGGTCGGTCGGATTCATGGAGGGCTCGTTCATTGCAGGGCGTCGCGGTCGTTGCGCAATTCCGCCATGGTCAACGGCAGCGACAAGCGGCCTTCGCGGATCAGGGCACGCGCATAAAAGGCGATCAGCACGGTCGCACAGGTATGGACCAGGGCGACGATGGCAAGGATTTTCCAGCCCAGGCTTTCCCAGGCCAGCATTACCACCAAGCCGGTCCAGCAAGCCAAGGCGAAAAATGTGGTGATGACGCCCGCCGCGAAAAACACCGCCAGCTTCAGCAGTGCCGCCCGCACGTCGGCCAGTTCCAGTGCCGCCAGCTCGACACGGCACAGCACCAGGCCAAGCAGGTTGCGCGCCATGGTGGCCACGCCGCCCAGCAGGCCGGGCCGCGCCGACTCTTCGTTGGTAGTTTCGAAAGGCATGCAGCGGCCGGCTTACTTGCGGCCGATCAGCATGCCGAGCAGCACGCCGACACCGGCGGAAATGGCGACGGCTTTCCAAGGGTTTTCCTTGACGAAGTCATCCGTGGTGCTGGCGAGTTCCTTGCCGGTTTCAACGGCGACCGTCTGCAATTCCTGGGCGCGCTGCGCCGCGCTGTCGAGCAATTCCTGGCCCTTGGAGCGCAATTCGTCGGCGCGTTCACCGGTGGCCACGCTGGCTTCACGGAACAGTTGCTGTGCGTCACGCACCAGGGTTTTCATGTCGTTGCGCACGGTTTTATAACTGGAAGCGGTCATGGGGATTCTCCGTAGTGAAATGAAATTGTCGGTCTTATCATACCCAGCGATGCAATTGCGGGCAAGCCGGCAGGCATAATTCCTCACTGAAAATTGGACGGACATCAGGCAATAGCGCTTGCGCGCCTTCCCGCACCGCATCGCAGTGAGCAGTCACTCAGGCTTCGCGCTTGAAAACGGGCGGTTGCTGGTCATGCAACTGGTACCACAGCAAGCCTAGCCATTCATGCAAGGCATAGTAGCTCAAGTCCAGTGCCTGGATGTTAGGCAACCAGCTATTGAACGAGGTGGACTTGTGACTGGCAAACACGGTCGGCGCGGCCAGTACCGTCATGCCGTGTTGCTCGAAGGCACGGCGCGCACGCGGCATGTGCAAGGCGTCGGTGACCAGCACGATTTTCCGCACACCGGCCGCGCGCAGGATGCGGGCCGAGAATTGCGCGTTTTGCGCCGTGTTGTCGGAGGCATCCTCGACCCAGCGCACCGGCACACCCAGTTCGTCGCGCAATACCCTGGCCATCAGCACCGCCTCTCCTTCGGCGGTACCGTCAGGCGAGCCGCCGCTGACCAGCAGCGGCAGGCCGCTGGCGCGCTGCACATAGGCGCCATAGCGCAGGCGGCCGAGCGTGGTCAGCTTCGGCACGTCGACGCCGCCATATTCGGGCGCCTGCGCCAACCGCCCACCGCCCAGGACCACGATTGCCTCGGCCTCCAGTCCGCGGGCCGACCGCAGCGGCGGATTCTGGCTTTCCAGCGGACGCGCCAGCTCACGGGCAACGATGCCAGTACTCAAAGCAGTCAGCAAAAGCAGCGCCAGCGCGCTCAGGGCAAGTCCGGACCGTGGCCGCTTGCGCGCCACCAGGAGGCCGATAGCGGCCAGCAGGATCAGATTAAAAGGTGGCAACAGTACAGTGCCGACGACGGTATTGAATATCCAGCTAGCACTCATGGAATCTTTCCAGGTTCGGGTAGGCGCACTTTGCAAGCAAGTGCGCCCCGACGTCAAGCAAGACGTGCCAGCGTGTACGCTTATTGATCCACTTATTGATCCATTTGCTGCTGCGCCGTGCTGCGCAGCTGGAAGCGGCCATCGTTATTGAACAGCCAGGTCTCCGACAGTTCAAGGCGGCCGCGCTGCAACAGATGGGATGCCGGCCGCGGGAATGGCGCGCTGTTGCGCAACGTGGCCAGGGCGGTCGCTTCGGTGGTGCGGTCACGGTTGGATCGCATGATTTCCGAACGCAACAGCTTGCCGTCGCTATCCACGACATATTTCAGCACCACCACCGACCGCAGCAAGGCTTGCGGCCGGCCGGGATACATCCGCTCGCCATTGACGGCGGCGATATGGTTGGCAAGGGCGACCTTGTAGGCGTGCACACTGGCGGCTTCGGCGGTCACTGCACGCCCCGGACCGCCAATAGCCGAAGGGCCGGGAATATCACTGGCGCAGCCGGCGAAGATAGCGGCGGCGCAGAGCAGGCTGAGTCTTGTTTTCATAGGCAGCTGACCTTGTTCCCGGCTGATGCCGCGCGGGTCGGCCGCGCGGCTTTATGTTAAATGGATGTCAATGCAAAACATGCGCCACGTCGGCGCCTGTGGCTGGGGCAAAGCCTGCTGAATATAGTTCCTTTTGGAAACATTCGCAGTCTTGCCCGGTATGCCCAACCACCATTTAATCACAGTTTATTGCATAAAAAATATCCAGTCCATGGCAAGCCCCGGTTGATGCCCCACTCGGCGATCCGTTCGCATCTCCTGTCCGGGAACATGCAAAAGATGGTCGGCGCCAAATTCATCGGCAGCAAAGTGCGCGAGCAATTCCGCGAAATGCGCGCGGAAATTATGAAGCGCAAAAATGGCGAAGCGCGCAGGCTGTAAGAACGGCAGCGATGGCCGCTTGCCGCCAGCCTCTCCGAGCGCGATCTAATCGAAACGTCCCTGTCGCCTGAATTGTTCGGTGGCCGCCACCAGCGCGCGGGCGATGCCCGGCTCCATGCCGGCGTGGCCGGCGTCGGCGATCATGTGGAATTGCGCTTCCGGCCAGGCCTGGTGCAGGCGGTAAGCCGACAGCGGCGGGCACACCACATCGTAGCGTCCCTGCACGATCACCGCCGGCAAATGGCGCAGGCGCCCGGCATTGCGCACCAGTTGATCGTCGCTGAAAAAGCCGGCATTGAGAAAGTAATGCGCTTCCAGCCGGCCGACGCCGATGCTGGTGGTATCGGTGGCGAAGGCATCGACAGCGTCCGGCTGCGGCAGCAGATGCAGGCAGCTGCCCTCATACCGGCCCCAAGCGCGCGCGGCCTGCAGGCAAGCTTCTTCATCGGTGCCGAACAGGCGGCGGGCAAATGCCTGCAACAAGTCGCCGCGCTCCTCCTGCGGGATCTGCCGCACGAATTCTTCATGCACTTCCGGAAAAAACCAGCGGATGCCATGCATGAACCAGTCGATCTCGGCCGGCGTGCACAGAAAAATGCCGCGCAGGACGAAGCCGATGCAACATTGTGGATGCGCCTGGCCATACGCCAGCGCCAGCGTCGAGCCCCACGAACCGCCGAACACCAGCCAGCGCTCGATGCCAAGCATGGTGCGCAGGCGTTCGATATCGGCGACCAGCAGTGGCGTGGTGTTGTCGCGGTATTCGCCCAGCGGCGTCGCGCGGCCGGCGCCGCGCTGGTCGAACAAGACGATGCGGTAATGCGCCGGATCGAAATAGCGGCGGTGATTGGGCGACAGGCCGGCGCCGGGTCCGCCATGCAGGAACAGCACCGGCTGGCCTTGCGGGTTGCCGCACTCTTCCCAGTAAATCGTGTGGCGGGCATCGACCGGCAGCATGCCGCTGCGGTAAGGCTCGATGGGCGGAAACAGCGGCAGTTCTTCGTTCATGTGCAACTTGCAGGGTCGACGTTGAAATCACCATGATACGCCGGTCGAAGCAGGCAGGTAAGGCGAACTCGGCACCTGCGGGGAGGTCAGAACAGGTCTGAGCAAATGGAGGACAGTCCATGATGAAGACCCGCTATCCGATAGTCGGTCAGCGGCGGCATCGTGCGCAACGATCCGGCCGTGCCTGTACCGATGACGACGATGAAGAACTCGACGAGGTCGAATCGCTGCCGCGTGATGCCGAGCACGATGAAGACGAAATTGATCCCGATCCCGATCGCCATCCGGCGCCGTCGGAACATGCGCAGGAACGGCACTCGTCGTGAGGTGATGATGTAACCGTCAGGATGGCGCCAGCGGGCGCCTGCTAGCGGCCCGCCTCGGCAGACGGCTCATTACTTCCCGCGCTCGGCGGACGAGATTTGCTGGCGTGCTGCTTGCCCCGGGCTCGCGCGGGCATCTTGGGCAATGTCACTTGCGGCGCGATCCTGCGGGCGCCCGCCGGCACCATCACCACGGCCGATCCACCGCTGGATGCACCTGGCGACTCTGACCTGAGAACAGGGGGTGCCGAGGCGGGCGGTGTGATTTCCACAGGTGGCGGTTGTGGCAGTTGTGAGGAGGGCACCGGCGCAACGGCTTGGGCTGGCGGTGCAACGGCCGGGGGTGGCAGTGTGGCGGCTGGCGGTGTGGCGGACATGGGCGGAGTTGGCGCGGGTGCGCCGCTGGCCGGGTTTGCCCCGCCCGGCAAAGCGCCGCCGCCAGATCGCTGCGCCATGCCAGGCGCGGATGCGGCAGGCATCGGCTCCTGGCTTGCCTGTGCCAGTATGATCGGCGCGCGCGTGGATGCGGACATTGGCGCGAGCGTGTCCGCATCGGCTGACTGCGCAAGATGATGAGCAGAGAAAAGCATCACTGTGCAGCTCAACAGTCTGGAGCATGTATGCATCGGATTCCCTTTGCCGACGCCAACCGGATCGACTTTTGGCAGAATTGCCTGACGCATCAAGGCATCAGGCAGCGCATGCTCAATCGACAGGGAAATCCGGGGGGAGTTCAACCCTTGCGTTCGGGCAAGCCGGGCACGGGTGCGTGGAAGGTAGCAGGAGCGTGCGTATCTGCGTCGCGGGTCGCCGGATAATGCGACGGATAAAGTTAATAATGCGGCGGTATTTCGTCGACAGGGTCACGCGGCTCGTCGGCGCCTTGCCGAACTTCCTGCATACGGCGCACCAGCGCCATGCACAGGGCTTCCAGTTCGTCGATTTTCTTTTGTTGCCGGTAAATGGTCTGGTTCAGCGTATCGACCAGGTCTTCCTGGCGCGCCAGCTTGATTTCAATCTCGACCAGGCGGTTTTCTATCATTGTCTGCGATGCTCCATGTGGCATGCCGCATGCCGGCACATCCGCCAGTATAAAGCCTCGGGCTTGCCGATGCCGCCGGTTCAGGCGCCCGGCAAGGCCACCGGCAGCGCTTCCTCGAGCTGGATGGTGCGCCCGCCGCCCTCCCCTTGTGCCTGGCGCATGGCCTGTTCGGCGCGCTTGATCATCGATTCGGCGCTGTCGCCAAAGGCATTGGTGGTGATGCCGCCGGAGAAAGTCAGCGCCAGGCCCGGCGCGGTCTCGCCCCAGTCGCAATCGGCAATCGCCTTGCGCAAGCGCCCCATGGCGATCATGCCCTGGTCGAGCCAGGTGGCCGGCAAGACGATGCCGAAGGATTCCCCGCCCAGCCGACCGAAACGGTCGACGGTGCGCAACAAGTTGACGGCGGTATCCGCCATTTTTTTCAGCACCGCATCGCCCGCCAGGTGACCGTACTGACCGCTAACCTGCGCGAAGCGGTCGAGTTCGAGTACCGCAAAGCAAAAAGGATGGCCCGTGCGCTGTGCCCGCTGCAGCTCGGCCACCAGGGTTTCAAGCAGGCTGCGCCGGTTGAGTGCGCCCGTCATCGAATCATGCCGGCCGAGTTCTTCCATGCGGGCGCGCAGTTGCGCGACTTCCGTTTCTTTCTCCGCCAGTTGGGCACGCAACTGTTCACAATTGCCGCAGGAATGATTTGCGCCTGTCATGAAAAACTCCTGGATGCATCGATAAAGGGACACGGCAACGATAGCATATTTGTATTAAGGCAAGGAAATATTGACGGCTTCGGCAACCGGCTGCCGGGAATCCGGCTAGACTAGACACTTCTTTGTTGCACTCCAGCCGGATTTTTCATGCGATCGACCAAAGCCAGCGCCGCCGTTACCCGGCTCAATACGCGCGATCCCGAGCACCGCTATTCGATGGGGATGACGGCAAGCGGCTTTTTTTACCTGCTGCGCGTCGGTGCGGATGGTGCCGCGGAACGGATCAGCGAGGAGCTGACCCAGGAAGAATTCGTCGTCTGGGTTAACCGCATCGGCCCCCAAAAGCAGGTCAAAGTCAGCCGCAACGATGCGGCGTTCGAACTGCAGCTACATAAGCGTAAATGAGCGTAAATGAGCCGTCCCGATTAAACAACGGGCTGACGCAGTCCTCTGTGCACACGCCAACCTGTCGGGCTTGGTAGCGCAATTCAGGCCGAGGGCTTTGGCGGCTCCTGGCGCAATTTCTTGTCCAGATTGAGCATGAACTGCTCGCGCATGCGCATTTGCGTGTTCTTCATGTATTCGGCAAAGGTTTCTTCGATTTGCGGCATCGCTTCCAGGAAAGCCTGGCCCGCCTTGGTAGCGTCAAAGCGCTTCATGAGGGCTTTTTCCTTTGGGGTAAATACCAGTTGCGACGCCTCGCCGGCGGTGAGCATCTGCACCTGCGTCTTTACCAGCTTCTTGCCGACCGGCCCCTCCCAGAACGCCGCGATCTGCTTGCAGGTCGCCTCGTCGAACTGGCTGGCGAAATAGCGCTTTAATTGCTTGGCGGTATATTGCTTTTCCAGATAGGGTTCCATCGTGGCCGACATCAATGGGGCGTTTTCCGGATCTTTTTCCAGACTGTTCTTCAACAATTGCCTGGTCGGGAGAATGAACCGCTCGGGCAAGGCCATGGCATAAATCACGCGCTCGGCGGCGGCCAGGTGGGTTGTCGCGTATTCCTTTGCCGGGTTGGCGTCTTGCGCCTGAGCCCAGGCCTGGCCGGCGGCCAGCAGAAAAAACAGGGAACAAAGTCTGAGCAGTTTCATGGATATCCGCATTCAATAAGGTGGAAACTTTACCGCATAGGCGAAGCATATCCTAAAGCCGTCACAAAATAAAAAATCCCCAGGGCATCCGGGAATGCCTTGGGGAAAACGGGAAATGTCGCGATGGAACCGGAGAAACCTGGTGCCGCAGCAACGACCTGTTGCGTACGGATCAATTCATGATCAGGTCGGCTTGCTTGCTGCTGGTGTAGGCTTGCAGGCCGAGATGGCCCAGCGCATAGTCGTAGCTGGCGTTTTGCATGTCGATGTTGCTGGTATGCGAGCCGTACACCAGGCAGCTGCCAATACAGACCAGTTCATCCATCCAGCTCTTGATTGAATACATCTTGGTGCCGTAACGCTTGTTGCGCACGGATTTGATCAGCGGGCTGTTGATCGACAGGCCGGCCGAGCCGCAGGTGGCGGACCAGACGTTGTATGGATAGACGCCGCAGGAATTCAAGCCGTGCTGGGCACCGGCCACGCCAATGAAGCTATTGACCTTGGCGGAATACCCCAGCTCATTGATTGCCTTCATCGCCAGGGTCACGCCCATGGAATGGCCGATGACATCGATCTTGCCGGTGCAGGAAGCCGCCAGCGCCGATTGCAGGGCGGATTTGACGACGCCGGTATTGGTGCTGTCATGGCTGTTGCTGCCGGCATTGGTTTTCGAACCCCAGCTTGGACGGTACAGCTGGGAATCGACATAGCCGCGACTCTTCAGGGTGCTGACGGTGCTATTCCAGCTCGATGGGTAAGCCATATTGCCATGCACCAGCACGACATTGTCGAGGCAGGCGGCCTGGGCGGAAAAGGCGGTGACCGTCAGGGCGACGGCGGCGAGTAAACGGGAAAGCGAAAAAACTGATTTCATGATGTCTCCTAAGTGCTTGTTATTTTTTAGGGGGGCGCCGTTTTTTTCTGATTGCCGTCCCGCTCAAGGCGGCACTGACATCGTCGGCATGGAAGCAATGTAATGGCAAGCAGGGTCGGATGCCACTATCCGTTCGGGGAGGGGATAGCGCGGGCGGCGCCAAAGGCAGATTGCTGCGTCGCAGCAATCTGCCTCAGGGTAGTAGCATGCTCGCCAGCTGTGGGTCGAGCATGCGCAGAAATTCGTCGACCTGGCGCGTATAGTCGGCTTTCCGGCCCAATAGCAGGTTGATGTCCCGATGCGACATATCCAGCGCCAGCACCTGCGCGCGGCCCCCCAGGGATTCCGCCTTGGCGGCGAAATGCCGCGCTTGCGGGCAGGCGTCCTTGCGCCTGGCCGAACAGACCGCCAACATGGGTTGGATGGCGCCGTCGAGCTGGCGGTAAGGTGAGGCCGCGGCCCATTCCTGCGGATCTGCGCCGAAGGCCTGGTCGTACAGGCGCGGATGCCGCGCACGCATGATTTTTTCGATGTCGTACGCCGCGCTGTCGAGCGCGATGGTGCCCAGCACCGGTGCGGCGCCGGCGTTGCGCAACAGGCTCGGGGTGGATGCCAGCAGCGCCACCAGGTGGGCGCCGGCCGAATGTCCCATGAGGACGAACTTGCCGCGCGCACCGCCCCAGGACGCTGCCTGGGCTTGCGCTGTAGCCAGCGCGCGCGCCACATCCCTTGCCTGTTCCAGCGGCGGCGCATCGGACAGCATGCGGTAGTTGGCCGAAATCAGGATCACGCCCTGCGGCACCCAGTGCGCCACTTTGTTGTCCACGGCGGCGGCCATCGCCTTGTCGCCGCGCCGCCAGCCGCCGCCATGCACCATGAACAGGACCGGGGCATCTTGCGCTTGCGGCGGCAGATAAAGGTCGAAGCGCTGTTGCGGATCGCTGCCGTAGGCAATGTTCCGGCGCACTGTGACGCCGGCCGGCAGGACGCCGGCAGAGGCGCTCTGCCAGGCCAACAGGATGACCAGCAGCAGCGGCAGGCAGCAACGCCACCAGCCTGCATATGAATGAATTGCGGCTTGCGACGCCGCGCGCTGATGTAACCGGTCCATCAAGTCCCCTTTGTTGCCATGTTGAAAAAACCCGTCGTGATGCAGGGATTTTCTATCACGCAACCGTTTGTTAAATACATTGACAGTGAATAAGATGTGAAATTCATCAGCGTTCATGACAGGAACAAGGTGTAACAACGACACCTTGGAATTTTTTAATTTACAGCAATATTACTTTTGGTATATAAATTGCATTAAATAGATCAAGGACTGACATGTCAGACCAGGCGAAGACAGCGATTGGCGGTGACACACTGCGCCTGCGCTATGAAACGATCGAGGCGCGTCGACGGACTCTGCTCGTCTATCTCGGCAACGGCGTCGCCAGCGTCTTCCTGTTCGGCTTCGGCATCGCCAACCTGTTGGAAGACCGCTACACGCTGGCCTGGTTTTCCCTGATCCATGGCTGCATCACCCTCGGCAACATCCTGCTGTTGCGCGTCACCCGCAATCCCGACTGGGCGAGTTACGGCTTCGCGTATGGCTTGCTGGCGCTGTTCGTTTTTCTGACTATCACCGGCGGCGTCGATCACACCGGGCCGCTGTGGGGGTATCCGATGGTCGCCGTGGCGCTGTCGATCCTGCGCGCGCGGCTCGGCCTGGCAATCATCGTGGCAATGTTGTGCATTGCTCTCCTGCTGTTCCTGGCACCACCGTCCTTCATCGAGGTCGCGCCCTACTCGACCGCTTTCAAGGTCCGCTACACCGCCACCTTTCTGGCACTGATTCTGTTTACCTGGCTGCACGAGTTCGCGCGCGCCAGGAGCCAGGCGGAACTGATCCGCGTCAGCGCGCAAATCGACCGGCTCTCGCAGACCGACGTCCTCACCGACCTGCCCAACCGCCGCTACATGCTTGAGCGGCTGGAGGCGGAAAACAGCCGCTATCGGCGGCACCAGCGCCCGTACGCGATCCTGTATGGGGATGTCGATGATTTCAAACAGATCAATGACCGCTATGGCCACCAGGCCGGCGACGAAGCCTTGTGCGCCATCGCCCAGGCCTTGCGCGCCAATCTGCGCCAGCATGATGTGGTATGCCGCTGGGGCGGCGAGGAATTTCTGGTGCTATTGCCGGAAACCGGCGCCGACATTGCCCTGGAAGTGGCCGAGAAGCTGCGCGCGGCGATTGCCGCCGTCGACTTTCGCCCGGCCGATGGCGCGCACCGCCTGACCATGAGCTTCGGCCTGCACACAGTTCTTTGCCAGGACAGCGTCGACCACTTTATCCAGCAAGCCGACCGCAAGCTCTATCACGCCAAGCAGACCGGCAAGAATCGCGCGGTGGCCGAACTGGCAACGGCCTGATTTCAGCCCTGCCGCTTCGGATAGCCTTCGCGGGTAATCCTGATCCACACTGCATCCTTTTCCGCTGCGGACATGGTGACCCAGTGCGAGACTTCCGTCGCGGTGCGTCCGCAACCACGGCAGACATCGTCGAACAGGGTGGAACACACCGCCACGCAGGGCGTATCCGGGCGATTTTTAGGCGGCGGCGCCATTACTTCCTGATACTGGCATGGCTCAGTCGTGTTTGTTCTTGTGCTTGTTGCCATGCCCATGTTCGCGCGCGTGCTCATCGTGACGGTCGTGACGGTCGTGACGGTCGTGACGGTCGTGATGATCGTGACGGTCATCGCCGCGATAGTCGCGATGCTCATGCCGGTCGCCGCGGCGGTGATCGCCGCCGTATTCCGCCGTCTTGACGAAATACACCGGCCGGTTACAGGCATTATAGCGGTGGCAATGCTTGCCCCATTTTTTTGCGTGGCCGGGCGGCACATTCATGTAGATCGGCTGCATCGGCCGCGCCGGCTGCATGATGACCATCGGCTGCGCATACACCAGCGCAGGCCGCGCGTTGCCGACATTTACCTGCCCATACACGCCGGGTGCAACTTGCCCGCCGACGCTGACGCCGAAATTCACATCCGAAGCATGGGCAACCGTGCCGGCCAGCGCCAGCATCAGGATGACTGCAGGTTTGATCATTTTTTGCATGCTTGCTCACCTGTCATTATGTTAATCATGGCCGTACTTGGCTAAGTCGGACCCGCTATCGGGGCAAACCGCCCGCCTGCGCATCGCGCAGGGCTGACGGCTTTCTTCAAGTAAATTATCTACGGTCTGATGGCGAAAAGCACGGAAAGTTTCATTCAGTTACTTCTAGGGCGCGCCTATCGCCCCAAACCCTTGAGCAAGTTCAATCCCTGTTCCAGCATGCCGCCGCCTTCGGGCAGCTGGCCGTCGGGCGTCAGCCGGTCTATCAGCTGCGGCAGCATGGTTGCCAGGCTGCCGGAAGCCTCGGCCGTGGACAAGCCCAGCTTCTGGGCGATCGCCTGCACCTGCTCGCTGCCCAGCACGGACTGGATTTGGTCCGCGGAAATCGGCAAGTTGCTGCCGGTGCCAATCCAGGAAGCCACCGTATCGCCCAGACCATGCTCCTGGAACGTCTGGATCAGGCCCTGCAAGCCACCCTGGCTGTTCAGCAGGGACATCCCCGCTTCCAGCAAGCCGCCCTGGCTGTCGCCATTGCCGGCACCCGGGATCATGCCACCCAACTGGCCGGCGATCGAATCGAATAGACCCATGATTTGCTCCCTTATAAAATGCACAACGCGACGCCGGCAATCGCTGACAGCATCGCGAACCGCAAGGCAGCGGGCAGGCTGCCCGCTTATGCCGTCATCGATTATAGCCATATGCCGGACCGGCAACACCTTACGCGGGCGACGGTTGCGCTGACCTTGCATGACGGGGAAGAAAAAATGGCAGAGCATGCGCCACGATGTTTTCCCTACTGGTTCCAGGTTGCCGGCCCGTAGATTTCATCATAGTCAGCCGCCGCCACAGGCTCCACGCCGACCGCCTTGAGAAAGTAAAGCTTCCCCGCATCCTTGTCGGCAGCGCCGTGGACATACCAGGCGGCCTGCCTGCGCTCGGGGAACTTGCGGTAATACTTGGCCCGTTCGATCAATAACCAGCGCAGGAACACTTCGTTCTCGGCCAGCGCCAGTCCGAAGATCAGCAGCGGCTTGTGAAACACGACCTGCAGCCAGGTCACTGCGCCCGGCCAGGCCTGCATATCGCCACCAGCAGACAGCCGTGCCGGCCCTTTGTGCAGCCAGGCCCGGGCGCGCTCGACGGCGCCCATGTAATGGGTCAGGCCAAGACGGATGCTTTGCCGGTAGCATTGCATGCCGTTGATGTGCCACACTGCGAATTCGCGGCAGGGATCGACGCCGGCCCGCGTGCCGTAATAGCGCTCCCAGGGATAAAAAGCCGTGAACTTGTCGTTGGGTATGCGCTGGAGCCGGCAGCCAATGGCATCCCCCAGGGTGCTTTCAAAATTGGTGGTCAGCACCGGGATCTCATGCTGCTGCGCCCAGCGCACGATCCGTTCGTGCTGCGCCTGGGGGCGCCAGCCGGCCATCAGCTCGCAGAACTGCGTTTGCAGGCTGGCCTCGCCGGCGCCACGGGAACACGCCAACTCGAGCACGTCGTAGAACTCCGTCATGGATATGCCGTCCGGCAGTTTCTTGTGCACGGGATCCAGGTATTTTTGCGCCAGCTCGGTCAGCAGCGCATCCCAGGAATTGTCGTTGGCCCTGGCGCCGTAGCGATTGATGCCATTGCCAATCAACAGGGCCAGGTCGGCGCGGTGGCGTGTCAGGAGAGCCTTGAGTTTCATCGCGCCAACATTACCCAGCAATTGATCGAATTGCAATACGAGTTGCAATAAAATAATTACTTCCAAATACCTATCAGGCTCTCTCTTGAGAATCGCCTCAACATGCCTACATTACGTGCGCGCTTTGTGAGCTTTGCAGCTCTGCCGGGTCCAGCAATCCGCCTGCCCGCCGTCAGACGTCGATGCAAAAGGCTACGCCACCTTCGGCTTCTGTAACAGCGCCTTCAGATTCGCCAGCCGGTTCTGCGGCGTGATCACTTCCTCTTCCGTCGGCACCGCATCGCCCTCGTCCAGCTTCATCTCCTTGATGAAACGCGAGGCATCGCAATTGACCGTTTCACGTGCGCGCTTCCTTTTCTTGCACCAGCTGATATGCAGGGTGCGTTGCGCCCGCGTGATCCCGACGTACATCAGGCGCCGCTCTTCCTCGATGCGCGCGCCCAGCGTTTCGATCGGCGCATCCGGGTCACCCTTGTGCGGCAGGATGCCTTCTTCCACGCCGACCAGGAACACGTGCGGATATTCCAGTCCCTTGGAAGCGTGCAGGGTCGACATGCGCACCGCATCCGGTTCCTCGTCGCGGCCTTCGAGCATGCTCATCAGCGCCACCATCTGCGTCAGCTCCAGCAGGCTTTTTTCTTCACCGGTGCCATCCCTGCCGCCCTTGCCTTTTTCCTTCAGCCAGTTGGTGAAGTCGAGCACGTTCTGCCACTTGCTTTGCGCCGCGCGGTCGTCGAAGGCGTCATACAGGTAGCCTTCGTAATTGATCTCCTTCATCATGTCGTCCAGCAGCTCGGCGGCGTTTTCACCGCGCTTTGACGCCCGCGCTTCCAGCTGGTTGATGAAGTTGCAGAATTCACGCAAAGGGTGCAGTTGACGATCGGCCAGCTTGGCTTCGATGCCACCCTTGAACACGGCCTCGAACAGCGAGCATTGCCACTGGCCTGCGAAGGAGCCCAGTGCTTCCAGCGTCGACTGGCCAACGCCGCGCTTGGGCGTGGTGACGGCGCGGATGAAGGCCGGGTCGTCGTCGCCATTGGCGACCAGGCGCAGATAGCTGATGATGTCCTTGATCTCGGCGCGGTCGAAAAAGCTCTGGCCGCCGGAGATCGTGTAAGGAATGCGTTCCTTGCGCAGCGCCTGTTCAATGATGCGCGCCTGATGGTTGCCGCGGTAGAGAATGGCGTAGTCGGAAAACTTGGCGCGCCGTTCGAACTTGTGCGCCGACAGCATGATCGCCACCTGCTCGGCTTCCTGGTCGTCGTCCTGCATGGCCATCACCTTGATCGGATCGCCCAGGCCATGTTCGGACCACAGCGATTTCTCGAACAATTTCGGGTTGTTGCCGATGACCGCATTGGCTGCCTGCAGGATGCGGGTAGTGGAACGGTAATTCTGTTCCAGCTTGATCACCCTGAGGTCGGGGAAATCGACTTGCAGGGTTTTCAGGTTTTCGATGGTGGCGCCGCGCCAGGCGTAGATCGCCTGGTCGTCGTCGCCCACCGCGGTAAACAGGGGCTTCTTGCCGACGCCGGTCACCAGCAGCTTGACTAATTCATACTGGCAGGTATTGGTATCCTGATACTCATCCACCAGCAGGTAACGCAATTTCCGTTGCCAGCGGTCGCGCACCGCTTCATTGGTCCTGAACAGTTCCACCGGCAGGCGGATCAGGTCGTCGAAATCCACCGCCTGGTAGGCCGCCAGCGTGCCGACATAGCTGCGATAAATGCGTCCGGCCTGGGCTTCTTCTTCGGTGACGGCATTCTTGATGGCGTCGTCGGGGCTCACCAGGCCATTTTTCCACAATGACATGGCGGTCTGGATGCGCCGCACTTCCTGCTTGTCGGTGGTGATCGCCAGGTCCTGCACCAGCGAAAAACAGTCGTCGCTGTCCATGATGGAGAAGCGGTCCTTCAGTCCCAGCTCCCTGGATTCGCGGCGCAGGATATTCACGCCCAGCGAGTGGAACGTGGACACCGTCAGTTGCTTGGCATGGCGCGGCTCCTTCAACTGCTTGGCCAGGCGCTCCTGCATCTCGGTGGCGGCCTTGTTGGTAAAGGTCAGCGCAGCGATGTTGCGGGGGTCATAACCGCGGTCCTCGATCAGGTGCGTGATCTTTTGCGTAATCACGCGCGTCTTGCCGGAACCGGCGCCAGCCAGCACCAGGCAAGGGCCGTCAAGATACTTGACCGCTTCGCTTTGCGGAGCATTCAAGCCGAAAGAAGGGGGATTGGACATGCGACAAACCGGAAGAAAGAGCAGCGCATCATTGTAGCAGTGCGCCGCCGCCGATTTGCCCGCATGAAAAATAAATGCCGCAGCCGGGCAGAAAACCGGCGAAGACTGGCTATTTGTGGCGCTTGAGCGGGACGGAAGCAGAAGCGGTGTTGTCAATACGCAAGGCTGCAGCCCGCACCAGGCGCAGCTGCACCGGCTCTTCCTGGCGCAGGTTCAGATTGGCACGGACCCAGCGCTTGTGCTGTTCCTTCCAGTCGCGCAAAACGGTGGCCGGGTAATGCGCCCCTTTGTTGCGACTGGTGATCTCGGCGCATTTGGTGCACAGGAAAATCGCGTTATCGATCGCCTTGCGCTGATTGCCATTCATGCCGGCATCATGGCGCGGACCGCCATCGGCGCCGCAGACCGCCACCGCGCGGCCGCGGTAAGCCACCTTGCTGACGTCGTCTCCCGCCAGGGTGAGGGTCAGGCAGCGGCAATCGGGGTTGGCGCAAATATACGCGGCGCGCTGTGCCAGTGCGGATTTGACGGATTTGGAAAAGTCGATTGCTGTCATGTTACGCCCCTCGATTGTGTCCGTGCCTGCCATCAGGCGCAAGCCTTTGCGATATTCCGGCGCTTCCCATCCATGCCTTGATTGTGTGCAGAACGTCCTGGGCCGTTGCTGACTAGAATTCGGGAAATAGCCTGTTGCAGATGGTAGCGCCGCACTGCGATGGTGCGCATCCCATAAATATGGGAGAAAACCCGAAATATCCGACTTTTTTATTTGCAATTTCGAAAAGCCTGACAAACACAGATATGGTCCGACCCATGGAAAAGCCTGCGGTAGACGGCAGCCACGACGAGGTGCCCGCACAGGAATTGCTGCTGGCGCTGGGCCATGCCCTGCTTCTGGGCGCCGCCTGGGAAACCGTCTTCAACGACCCGCGCTGGGCCTGGCGCGCGCTGTATATCGCCTATACCCATGACAAGCTGGGCACGCCGGACCAGGTCGAGGGGGTATTTTTCGGGCAGGACGAAGCCGAAGCGCTGGTGCAGCGGGTCGCGTCCGACTATGCCAGCAGCCAGCCCTGGCAGCGGCCGTTCTACAAATTCAAGGTGGCAGACTGGCCGCTCGGCACGCTGGCGATCCGCGACGCGCGCGACAGTTTCCATCGCAGCGTGATTCGCCATGTGGTGATATTGATCAAGCAGGCGCTGCAGCGCCACGGCCGGCTGCCGCGCGGCGTGGCCACCGTCGCCATCGGCCCGGTTGGCGCGATTGGGGGCACGGCCGCACCGGCCCTGCCGGCCTATGTCGACGTGCGCGGACGGCGCATCGTGCTGTGGGAAGACTGCGGCAGCAACGCCGGCGCCGAGGAATCCATTGTTTTCACCACCTGCGGCAAAACTCCCTTATGTGGCCTGATGAATGGCAGCGGCGAGATCCTGGTGCCGCCGGCCTTCGAGAAAGTGGCGCCGCTGCGCCACGGCCTGGCGGTCGCGACACGGCATGGCAAGGTCGGTTACATCGACGCCGGCGGCAACGTGGTGGTGCCCTTCCTGTATGAAGATGCGGTCGACTGCTGCCAGGAGCTGCTGCTGGTCAGGAGCGATGGCCTGTGGGGCGCGCTCGACCGCGACGGCCAGGAAGTGATTGCGCCGCGCTTCACTGCACTGACGCACGACGTCGGCAACGAGGCCTTGCGCGCCATCCTCGACGGCCAACATGGCTACCTGTCGCTATCCGGCGAACTGCTGGCCGGCTATTGCGAGCGGCCACTGCTACTGGCTGAGCACGCATTCGCCGGCGAACGCGCGGTTTTCATTGCCCGTGAAGCGAGCACGGATGCCGGCGCCGCCCCGCTGCGGCAGGTGCTGGTCGATGCACTGGGAAGGCAATGCGGCTTGCAGGACTTCGCGGCAATCGCCTACGGCGCGCACGATGCCGGCCTGCTGCGCGCCAGCGCGCAGGATGGCCAGGGGCTGCGCCATGGCTATGTCGGCTTGCATGGCGAAACCCTGATCGATTTCCGCTTTGCCGCCGCCGAATGCTTTTCCGAAGGGCTGGCCGCGGTCGCCGACGTCGCTGCGCCGTCATGCTACGGCTACATCGACCGCCGCGGTCACTGGATGATCGCGCCGCGCTTCGACGCCGCCGGCGAATTCCACCATGGCCTGGCAGTGGCAAGCGCGCCGCCGCCAGCGCCAGGCTGGCGCTGGCGCGCACGGGCGCTCATGGAGCGCCTGCACGCCTTAAGTCGGGGCAAGCGGCCGGCCAGCCGCCCGCTTGCGCAATCTGCGGCCGGGCACCGCTACGGCTACATCGATCGCCGCGGCAACTGGGCAATCGCACAACGCTATCTTGAAGCAAAACCCTTCAGCGAAGGACTCGCGCCGGTGCGCACAGAACGTGGCTGGCGCTATATCGATACCTGCGGCATTGCGGTCACGCCCGACCATTACCAGGAAGCCGGCCCCTTCAAGCGGGGCGTGGCGCGCATCGGGCGCCGCTTCGACGGCCCCTTGCGCTACGGCCTGGTGGATAGCGGCGGGCGCGAAATCATCCCGCCGCGCTTCGAGCGCCTCTCCTACCCGCAGCGCGGCATGGTCACGGCGCGCGACGAATTCGGCCTGTGGGGCTGCTTCACCCTGTACGGCAATATCGTCGCGCCTTTCATCTACCGCGAAGCGCATGACCTGCAGGTAGCGCTGGCTGCGCGCGGCGCCACCCAGGTCACCTAGGCTGGGCCAGGTTCATGGTCCAGTAATTGCGGTAGCTGGAAGCGTCATTCTTCACGCATGCCACGCCGACCTCGGTGAAGTTCTTGCTCATCAGGTTGGCGCAATGACCGGGACTGTTGACCCAGGCCGTCATGACCTGCGCCACGCTGGTCTGGCCGGCGGCGATGTTTTCGCCGGCGGCGCGCCAGCCATAGCCGGCATTGGTGATGCGCTGGCTGAAGCTGCGGCCATCCTGGCTGGTGTGCGAGAAATAGTTTTTCGCGGCCATATCCGCCGAATGGCCGGCGGCGGCATTGAACAACTTGTCGTTCCACTTTACCGGCGGCGCTGCCGCGTAGGACAGCGATCCGCAGGCGCGGGCGGTAGCGCGGATCTGGTTGATACGGTCGAGCAGCTCTTGCTGGAAATTGGCCAGGCCACAGGTTTGCGCCGCCGGCAGCGCCGCGCCTGCCCCCAGCGTGGTGGTGGTGGTGCCAGCCACGGTGGTGGTGGTCGCCGCAGTGGTGGTGGTCGCCCTTGCAGTGGTCGTCGTCGCCCTTGCAGTGCTTGTCGTTACCTTCGCGGTGGTGGTGGTCGCCGCCAGGGTCGTGGTGGTGGCCAGCCGGGTGGTTGTCGTGGTCGGCCTGGTCGTCGTGGTGGCGGCGGCCGTCGTGGTGGTGCGATTCGAGTAGCTGCTGAAATAGCTGGCGAAATCGGCCCAGCTGAAGCTGGCGGCGGTGGCTTGGCTGGCGCCGGTGGCACACAAGGCGCCCATCAGGGCGAGGGCACAGGTATTACGTTTCAAGATTGGTCTCCCTGAACAAATATGAATAGTGTTATTGCCTGTATGGCATGCATGGGCCTTTGCCATCAGAAACAATGTCGAAAGACGCCGGACCCATGACACTGACATTGCCAAGGATGAACAAGTTCCGAAAGGCAATCGTTTTTATGCCGCTGCCACCCCGCTGCCGATTGCATTACACTTGTGCCATCTACTTGTTCTATCCGCCTTTTCTATCCGTTCCTCCGAGCGCATTCCATGAATTTCCACCACCTGATTGAAATCAACGATCCGCGCAACCCCCTGGCCGAATTTTTGACGCGGGAACAGCTTTGGCGCGGCCTGGTCTTGCGTGCCGAAGCGCCGACCCTGTTCATGCCGCATCTGGACCAATGCACTATCCTCGAACGGACGGCCAGCGGCTTCTCGCGCGAATTGCGTTATGGCAGCCTCGTCATCCGCGACCAGGTCAGTTTCAGCCCGCAGCACGAAGTCTTGTATGAAGTGCCGGCCCAAGGCGAGATTGCCGCCGCGCGCCTGACGATGCGTATCGAAGAGCCGCAGCCGGAAGCGTTTTTCGTCCGCTTCGACTATGAGGAAGGTACGCCGGAGGTCAGCGGCACGATGGATGAGTTCTACAATGAATTCCGCCGCTCGGCTTATCACGAAGCCGATCTGGACACCATCGCCACCATCCGCGCGCTGGCACAGGAAGGCCGGCTCGATCGCTTGCCAAGCTGAGCGGACGTCTGCCTGCCGAACTAATTGCGCCGCGGCGACTCTTATTGAACAAGCATCGCTTGTTATTCGAGGAGCTTGCCATGAGCACTATCATTGCCGGTCGCTTCGACCAGCAAGCCGGGGTGGAAGAAGCACGCGCGGAACTCCTGCGCGCCGGATTTTCCGAGGAGCAAGTCACCAGCTTCTACGTCAACCCGCCGGGGCAGCATGACCTCACCCCCGTGGGCGGCGATGAAATCGAATCGCCTGGCGCCGAGCACAGCCGGCATGGTCTGGCCCAGGGCGGCGTGGCTGGCGGCGTCGTCGGCGCAGCGCTTGGTACTGCAGGCATTCCAGTGCTTGGCCCGGTCGGTCCCCTGGTCGGCGCCATGGTAGGTGCACATATCGGCGACCTCGCCGGTTCGCTGTCCGAAATGGACGATGACGGCGGCAGCGGCAACACCGCCGGTTTGCCGTATCGCCGTTCCGGCATGCTGCTGGCGATCCTGGCCGACGACCCGGACGCGGAAGACCGCGCCATCCGCCTGCTGCGTGCGCTTCATGCCCAGGATATCGAACGCGCGCAAGGCACCATTGCCAACGGCGACTGGGAAGATTTCAATCCGCTGCAACCACCCAGCCTGGTGGACATGCACTAGCTATCGTTTCTAGATATCGACCGGATCGACTTCCAGCGACCATTTGACGCGCGGCTTGATCTCCCGCAGCAACGGTAGCCAGGCGTTCAAAAAGGCTTGCAATGCCGGGCGCGAACCCGACTCGATGAGCAGTTGTCCGCGCTCGACATTGGCCACCCGCGTCATCGCCATCGGAATCGGATCGTGGATAGTAATGGCCTGATGTTCCAAGATCTGGCTGGACGCATGCAGGAATTCCAGCGCCATCGGCAACTCGCGCGCCTCGGCCCGCAGCAAGGCCTGGTAGATAAAGGGCGGCAAGGCTGCCTGGCCCCGTTCTTCCAGCTGGCCCAGCGCAAAGCGCTCGTAATCGTGCGCCATCAGCGCGCCATACAGCGGATGCTGCGGATAGCGGGTCTGGATCCACACCTCGCTCGGACTGCCCGCTGCCTTTTGCGCCTGTCGCCCGGCGCGCCCGGCCACCTGCATCAATTGCGCAAACAGCCGCTCGGCGGCGCGGTAATCCTGCGAGAACAACGCCGTATCCGGATTCAGCACGCCCACCAGCGTCAGGTTCTGGAAGTCGTGGCCCTTGGCCACCATCTGCGTGCCGACCAGGATATCCACCTCGCCCTGGTGCACCGCGCCGAAAGCCGCCTGGGCGCTGCCCTTCAGGCGCGTCGAATCGGCATCGATGCGCAGGATGCGGGCAGTCGGGAACATCTGCTGCAAGCCCTCTTCCACCCGCTGCGTGCCGCGCCCAAGCGGCTGCACATCGACATTGCCGCAAGTCGGGCAATGGCGTGGAATGCGCATCTCGCAACTGCAGTGGTGACAGCGCAAACGCCGGTCCAGCTTGTGCAGCACCATGAAAGCGCTGCAATGCGGGCAATTGCTGACCCAGCCGCACGACTCGCAGGAGATCACCGGGGCATAGCCGCGCCGGTTCAAAAACAACAGGGATTGCTCACCGCGCTCCAGGCGCAGCTTCAATGCTTTCACCAGGGTTGACGTCAGTCCGTCGGTTGGCTTGTCGCGCTCCATGTCGATCAGGCGCACACGCGGCAGCACCGCATCCGGCACCGCGCGCTCGCGCAATTCCAGCTTTTGATAACGGCCCGACTGCACATGCTGCCAGGATTCCAGCGAGGGCGTGGCCGAGCCCAGCACCACCGGAATAGCGAGCTGATGCGCGCGCCACACCGCCAGGTCGCGTGCCGAATAGCGCAAGCCTTCCTGCTGCTTGTAGGAGGGGTCGTGTTCCTCGTCGACCACGATCATTTTCAGGTGCGGCAGCGATGCCAGGATCGCCAGGCGCGTGCCCAGCACGATCTGCGCGCGGCCATGGTGCGCCGCCAGCCAGTGCGCCAGCCGCTCGCCCTCGGCCAGGCCGCTGTGCAGCAGCGCAATCGACAGATGTGGAAAGCGTGCCTGCACATTCGCCAGCCATTGCGGCGTCAGGTTAATTTCAGGCACCAGGATCAGCACCTGTGCGTGTGGAATCTCCGGCGGCTCCGGCGGCTGCGCGCGCGCCAGAATGCGCGCCGCCGCCTGCAGATACACTTCGGTCTTGCCGCTGCCGGTCACGCCAAACAGCAGGAATGGCGCAAAGCCTGCGGCGCCGGCGATCGCCGCGACCGCCTGCTCCTGCGCCGGATTCAGGGGCGGTGCGAGCGGGACTGCCGGCGCCCCCTCTAACGCATTCGGCGCGGACGTCGCCGGTGCATCCTCGACGGTTGCCACCGTCTGCGCCTTGCTTGCCCTGGCGGCCCGCAACGGCACGCTTGCCGGGTCAGCCTTGTGCAGTTTTTTCAGGGCCTTGTCCAGCGCCGTGGTCTTGGTGGTACGCAGGTTTTTCGGCAAGCCCGGCACCGCCACCTCGCCCAACGGCCGGTGATAATAGTCAGCGGCAAACTGGCACAAGTCGAGCCAGGCACGCGACAGTGGTGGTATCTGCACGTGCACGGCCAGTGCATCCTTGAGTTTTTCGGGCGGTACCTCGCTATGCCCGGCCACGGCGACAATGACGCCGACCACTTCCCGCCGCCCAAACGGCACGATGGCCAATTGCCCTGCTTGCGGCAGGCATGCCTCGCCGTCCGCAAATTGCCAACGGTAATCGAAACAGCTGTCAAGCGGGGTATCCAACGCGACTTTGAGGATGCAGGGTTCCACGCAGTTAATGTAACTCTTTAATAACGAAGCTAAGCATTGGTTTCATAAGCATTTTTTCAACTATCCACAGCTTCTGTGGATAACTTTGTGGACAAGGCCCACTTGACAGTCGCAAGCACCAGTATTTATGCGGGTTTCAATAAACTGCTCATTCGACGGGCAAAAAAATTTGCCTTTAAAATCAAACACTTAAATTCCATGCTTTGACGCAGGAAATTATTTTCAGCAAAAAATTTATATTGCTTTGCAACACTGGCTGTATGTGAATAAGTTGAACGGTCCGTAGTTTTTTGGCGAATGTGGAGAACAAAAAATGTTCCAATCGTCAAGCGATTCCGGTGGGTCATAGGCTGGCCCCAAGCTCAGGTAATACTTTAACTGATAGCCTAAGTCCTGATTCCATAAGGGTTTTTCCATCTATCCACATTATCTGTGGATAACTTTGTGGACAAGGTGCACTTGACAGGCTGCAACCCCACTATTTACGGGGGTTTTATGCAATTTCCCCCTGCGTCCACAGAAATGCAACTCCCTTACAAATCAATGACTTATGAAAATTGCTTTGAGAAAAATCATTTTTCAAAATAAATTTTTTTGCATAAGGAAATTTGCCCACATTCTGTGAATAACTGCGCGCCCTGCCCCAAATAAGTACTTCTCTGCATCATTTTGGAATGACTTCAGCCCTGTTGACGCAAAGCCCGACTTTGCGCATGCACCGCCTCGACCAGCACGGCCACCGATTCCGGCGGCGTGAATTGCGAAATGCCATGGCCGAGGTTGAACACATGGCCATTTCCTGGTGCACCAAAGGATTGCAGAAGCTTGCCGACTTCGGCTTCGATCTGCGCGGGATTGGCAAACAGCACGTTGGGGTCGAGGTTGCCCTGCAATGCCACCTGCTGCCCCACGCGCGCACGCGCCTGACCCAGGTTGACGGTCCAGTCCAGGCCAACGGCGTCGGCGCCGATGGCGGCAATCTGCTCCAGCCACAGGCCACCGCCCTTGGTAAACACGATGCTCGGGATACGCACGCCGTTGTGCTCGCGCTTGACGCCAGCCACCACTTCGCGCAGGTAAGCCAGCGAAAACGCCTGGTAAGCGCCGTCGGCCAGCGCGCCGCCCCAGGTATCGAACACCATGACTGCCTGCGCGCCCGCCTCGATCTGCGCATTCAGGTAAGCCGCAACGGCCTGCGCATTGGTCTTGAGGATATGGTGCAGCAGGTCCGGGCGCTGGTACAGCATGGTCTTGATGGTGCGGAAATCGGCCGAGCCGCCGCCCTCGACCATGTAGCACGCCAGCGTCCAGGGGCTGCCGGAAAAACCGATCAGCGGCACGCGGCCGTTCAATTCCGTGCGGATCTGCGTGACGGCGTCGAACACGTATTGCAGGCTGCCCGGTTCCGGCACGCGCAGCGCCTTCACTGCCGCCTCGTCGCGCAGCGGCCGTTCGAATTTCGGTCCTTCGCCGTCGGCGAAATACAGGCCCAGGCCCATCGCATCGGGCACGGTCAGGATATCGGAAAACAGAATGGCCGCATCCAGCGCAAAGCGCTCCAGCGGCTGCAGCGTCACTTCAGTGGCGTAGTCGGGATTTTTTGCCAGGCCCAGAAAGGAGCCGGCGCGCTTGCGCGTGGCATTGTATTCCGGCAGATAACGTCCGGCCTGGCGCATCAGCCACAGCGGCGTGTATTCGGTCGGCTGGCGCAGCAGGGCGCGCAGGAAGGTGTCGTTCTTGAGGGGAGCGAAGGAACTGGACATGGGCATCTTCTGGCGGAATTGGGTAACCCGCTATTATCGCCCAAGAGGGGGAGTTGCAGAGGAAATGGCGGCCACGTGACGGCAATTGCACGAGCGAGGAATGGCGTGCCGGGGAGCTGCAATGGAAATTATTGCCAAACAGATAAAGTTTTCATACACTGGCGGTAACTCGACATTGCGTGACTGTCTGTATTTCCCGGTTGTTCGGGTCTGACTGGACTAATACCGATCCCGAGAGCCATCACATTCCAGTATGAGCGAACCAACGCCAGTACCACGTCGAACTTTTCTGTTTCTTGCGCTCGCAGGCATCGGTTTTCTTTCGATCGGAACGGTCGGTCCAGTTAGCGCAGTTGAACTGCTGGTACCCAATGTAACAGGGTTGTACTCCGTTATTGTCGCGCGAATTATCCAGCCTTCCAGCACCAGGAAAGTGTCAGAGTCCGTGCGCAGCTGGCCAGGTAGCGTGGCCATCGGCGGGGGACGTTACAGTATGGGAGGCCAGACTGGCATTTCGGGTGGCTTGCACCTCGATATGCGGGCAATGAACGGTTTGATTTGGTTCAAACCTGAAGCACGCTGCATCAGGGTGCAAGCAGGGATGCGTTGGCGCGGCCTGCAAGACATTATCGATCCGCACAATCTCTCGGTACAAACAATGCAAAGTTACGCCAATTTTACCGTTGGCGGGTCAGTATCAGTAAATGCGCATGGGCGTTATGTTGGCAACGGCCCGATCTGCAATTCAATCAGGGCACTTCAAGTAGTATTGGCGGACGGGTCAATCATCGAAGCCAATGCTGACCAGAACAAGGACTTGTTCCGGGCGGCTATCGGTGGATATGGGGCAGTAGGCGTTGTTACTGAAGTTGAACTGGATCTTGCGGAAAATGTTCGCATGGAGCGGGTTGTACAGCGCGTCCCGCTTGCGCAGTATCCCGACTTCTTCAAGAAAAATATTGAATCTGATCGCGCCAGTGTGATGCACAATGCCGACCTCATACCGCCATTATTTGATACCCCTCTGTCCGTCACCTGGAGGACAACAGCCAAGCCGCTAACGGAAACCACAAGGTTGGTCCCAACTGGGCAGCTTTACAGTACCGAGCAAAACATGATTTGGGCACTGACCGAATTACCGCACGCAGAAAAATTACAGGACAGCGTGATACGCCCAATGCTTTTAAACAAGCCTGTTGTGAAGTGGCGTAATCATGAAGCCAGCCTGGATGCTGCTGAGCTAGAGCCCCGGACGCGAAGCATATCGACATACGTTCTTCAGGAATACTTCATCCCGCTGCGTAATTTCGTTGCGTTTTCAAGGGCGATGACAAAGGTTTTGCAACGACGCAATGTTGAAGCACTGAACGTATCAATCAGGCACTCGCCTGCGGATGAGGTATCGATGTTGCCATGGGCGAAAGAAGCGGTTTTTTCCTTTGTTTTGTACTATAAACAGCGGACCTATCGCAAAGCACGGGAGGCGGTCGGTGACTGGACGCGTGAACTGATTGGCCTGGCATTGGAAAACGAAGGCAGATATTACCTTCCCTATCAGTTGCACGCGACAAAGCAACAATTCAATCGTGCTTATCCAGAGGCCGAGCAACTTCATAGATTAAAAAACGCCGTAGATCCGAAGAACAAATTTTCGAACGAGCTGTGGAGCAAGTATTTATGATCGGCATGCCCGCCTTCGAAACCAGCACAGCATTTTTCAGCCTGTCCCTGCTCCTCGGTTTCAGCCCCGGGCCCGACAACCTGTTCGTCCTCATGCAATCGGCAACGCACGGGCGCAAGGCCGGATTCTGCGTGGTGCTGGGTCTGTGCTGCGGCTTGCTGGTCCATACCGCTGCCGTCGCGCTCGGCCTGGCCGCAGTATTCGCCGCCTCCCCTGCCGCCTTCACTGTACTCAAGTTCGCCGGCGCGGCCTACCTGGCGTATCTGGCCTGGCAGGCCTGGCACGCTCCTGCCAACGCAAAGCTGGCACAACAGGCGCCGCCGATGAACCCCTGGCGCATGCTGGCGCGCGGCTTCATCATGAACCTCACAAACCCGAAGGTGATCTTTTTTTTCCTGGCATTCCTGCCGCAGTTCGTCGCCTCCGGGCGGGGTGCGGTCGTGCTGCAGCTGTGCTGGTTTGGCTTCCTCTTCATCCTGGCGACCCTGGTTTCCTTTGGTCTCATTACCTGCTTCGCCGCGTTTCTGGGCGCACGGCTCAGAAGCTCGCCAAGGATGCAGCGTCGTCTGCACCGCTTGACCGCCATAGTATTTGCCGGCCTGGCACTCCGGCTGGTGCTGGCGAAAGCCTAGTATTTCAAAGGCAACAGATTTCCCCGGTCGTAGGCGGAATGAAGATTACAATTCTTCAAAATTTTGGTATAAGAACAAGGATTATCAAAAAGCCAAACCACTCTCATGCGCAATCTGTACGATATTCTGGGGCTGAGCAGCAGCGCCACCGCTTTGCAGATCGAACAAGCTTACCTGGTGCGTACGCATGGCTTGAAGGATCAGCAAAGGCTCTTGTCCGAAGCGGAAGGCCTGGAGCTGCGGGCGGTGGAAGAAGCCTATGCCTTGCTGTCTTCGCCAGCACGGCGCGAGCGCTATGATCAGAAGCTGAAGGCGGCCAACCAGCCGATCCGCTACGAAGTGGTGGAGCCGCGCCGGATTCCGTGGCTCGGCATTGCCTTGGTGGCCATGCTGGTATTGGGCGCAGTATTCTATTACCAGAATCAACAAAGCAAGGCGCGCATCGAACAACTCCGTCTTGAGGAAGCCCGTACCAGGGCCGAGGCCGAGCAAGCCGAGCAATTGGCGATCGCCGAGAGCAAGCGCCTGGAACGGGAAAAACTGGAGCGTGAGGAGAGGCTTGCAAGGCAAGCACAGATACGCGAGGAGTATGCGGCGAGGGCAAGCGCCCGCCAGCAAACCGCCGCCATGGAACGGGCATTGAATCGGCCGATCGAGGGAAGCAACCGCCGTCCGAATGTCGTCGTAATCCCGAACGAGCCGGCGCGGCCGGCATACGCGCCCCAGCGTTAAGCGATTGCGAAGGCGGCGCTGGACGGTGCTTGCAGCAAGGATAAGTGGCGATAGAGAGGAGCATGATGTCCATTCCCGGGCCAGGCACTTTCGATATTGACTGCGACCTCCTGATCATCGGCGGCGGCATCAACGGCGCCGGCATCGCCCGCGATGCCGCCGGGCGCGGCCTGTCAGTTCTGCTGTGCGAACAGGACGACCTGGCCGGCCATACCTCGTCAGCCTCGACCAAGCTCATTCACGGCGGCTTGCGCTACCTGGAACATTTCGAATTCGGCCTGGTGCGCAAGGCCTTGCGCGAGCGTGAAATCCTGCTGCGCGCTGCGCCCCACCTGATCCGGCCATTGCGCTTTGTGCTGCCGCATGATCGCCACCAGCGCCCGGCCTGGATGATCCGTGCCGGCCTGTTCCTCTATGACCATCTGACCCGACGCGAACTGCTGCCCGGCTCAGGCCACATTGCGCTGCGTCGTCATCCGGCCGGCGCCCCCCTGAAAGCCGAATTTACCGACGGCTTCGAGTATTCCGATGGCTGGGTGGACGATGCACGGCTGGTGGTGGCGAACGCCATCGATGCTGCCGAGCGCGGCGCCACCATCCTGACCCGCACCCGCTGCGCTGCCGCGCTGCAGCGCGGCGGCTGCTGGCATGCCAGTCTCGTGCGTGCCGATGGCTCATCCATTGCGGTGCGCGCGCGCTGCCTGGTGAATGCCGCCGGGCCCTGGGCGGCGCATTTTCAGCACGCAGTGTTCCCGGCCCGCCCCGAACCGGCGCTGCGGCTGGTCAAGGGCAGCCACATCGTGGTGCGCAAGCTGTTCGAGCACCCGTTCGCCTATATCTTCCAGCATCCGGACCGGCGCATTGTCTTCGCGATTCCGTACGAGTCGGATTTCACTCTGATCGGTACCACCGACATCGACTTCCAGGGCGACCCGGCTGCAGTCGCCATCGAGCGCCAGGAAATCGCTTATCTCTGCGAGCTGTGCAACCATTATTTTGCGCAGGCGATCTCGCCTGCCGACGTCGTCTGGACTTATTCCGGTGTGCGCCCCCTGCTCGATGAGGGTGCTGCGGCGGCGGCCACGCTCACGCGCGATTACCATTTCGAGCTGGAGAATGACGGCGCCCCCATGCTGTCGGTTTTCGGCGGCAAGATCACCACGTACCGCAAGCTCGCCGAAGAAGCCATCGACCGCCTCGCGCCACTGCTGCAGCCGGCACGCGGCGCCTGGACCGAACATGCCTGCCTGCCCGGCGCCGATTTCCAGGGACCGACGCCATCGGCTGCCGCTGCGGCCGGCTTCGGTCAATTCGTGCGACAGCAGCAGCAAGGCTTTTCCTGGCTGCCACCAAGGCTGGTAGCGCGGTATGCGCACGCCTATGGCACCCGCATCGGCCAGTTGCTCGGCGGCTGCAGCGCCCTTCCCGACATGGGCGAAGAGATTCTTCCAGATCTTTTCGAGATCGAGGCACGATACTGGATAGAGCGGGAGTGGGCACTTACCGCAGAAGACATGCTATGGCGCCGTTCCAAGCTCGGCCTGCATGTGCCGGCGGACGGTGCCGCCATCCTGGCCGCCTGGATCACCGGGCGCCAGCAATGCGTGGGCGACATGCGCGGCAGGTGCGAAGGCTGAAAAAAAGCCCGCCGAAGCGGGCTTTTCTTTGAAGCGTGTTGCGCCTAGCGTTTCTGACGCAGCTTCTGAATTGCTGCCAGCTGCGCAATAGCTTGCGCCAGTTCGGCTTGCGCCTGGGCGTAGTCAATCTTCGAATCCTTGTTGACCAGCGCTTCCTCAGCCATTTTCTTGGCTTCAGCTGCCTTCGCTTCATCGAGGTCGGCGCCGCGGATCGCGGTATCGGCCAGGACTGTTACCGTGTTCGGCTGCACTTCGAGGATGCCGCCGGCGACGAAGACCAGTTCTTCCTTCTCCTGACCGCCAACCTTGATGCGTACCGCACCCGGCTTGATGCGGGTGATCAGCGGGGTGTGCATCGGATAGATGCCCAGCTCGCCTGCTTCACCCGGCAACGCGACGAATTCGGCTTCGCCCGCGAAGATCAGCTCTTCGGCGGAAACCACGTCAACGTGAATAGTGTTTGCCATATTGGAACCTTATATCGTTCGTCGGACCGAAGGAGGCGCATCAGGCAAGCCGGTTACCCGGCGCCGTCTGACCGCCCCCTGGCGAATTACTGCATCTTCTTCGCTTTTTCGATCGCTTCTTCGATGGTACCGACCATGTAGAAGGCCTGTTCCGGCAGGTGATCGAGTTCACCGGAAGCGATCATCTTGAAGCCCTTGATCGTGTCTTTCAGCGAAACGTACTTGCCCGGCGAACCAGTAAAGATTTCAGCAACGTGGAACGGCTGCGACAGGAAACGCTGCATCTTACGAGCGCGAGCCACCAGCAGCTTGTCTTCCGGTGCCAGTTCGTCCATGCCCAGAATCGCGATAATGTCACGCAATTCCTTGTAGCGCTGCAGGGTACCTTGCACGGCACGTGCCGTGTCATAGTGTTCCTGGCCAACCACGTCCGGGGACAGTTGGCGCGAGCTCGAGTCGAGCGGATCGATCGCCGGGTAGATACCCAGGGCAGCGATGTCACGCGACAGAACCACGGTCGAGTCCAAGTGGGCGAAGGTGGTAGCAGGCGACGGATCGGTCAAGTCATCCGCAGGGACGTACACGGCCTGGATCGAGGTGATCGAACCGGTCTTGGTCGAAGTGATACGCTCTTGCAGGCGGCCCATTTCTTCAGCCAGCGTCGGCTGGTAGCCCACGGCGGAAGGCATACGGCCCAGCAGTGCGGACACTTCGGTACCGGCCAGGGTGTAGCGGTAGATGTTATCGACGAAGAACAGCACGTCCTTGCCTTCGTCACGGAACGATTCAGCGATCGTCAGGCCGGTCAGCGCAACGCGCAGACGGTTACCCGGCGGTTCGTTCATCTGGCCGTACACCATCGCGACTTTCGACTTGGGGAAGTCTTCGACGTTGACGACGCCGGCTTCGATCATTTCGTGATAGAAGTCGTTACCTTCACGGGTACGCTCACCAACACCGGCGAACACGGACAGACCCGAGTGCGCCTTGGCGATGTTGTTGATCAGTTCCATCATGTTCACGGTCTTGCCGACGCCGGCGCCGCCGAACAGGCCGACTTTACCGCCCTTGGCGAACGGGCACACCAGGTCAATCACCTTGATGCCGGTTTCCAGCAGGTCGGTCGATGGCGACAGTTCGTCATAGGCAGGAGCCTTGCGATGGATCTGTGCGGTTTGTGCATGGCTCACGGGACCGACTTCGTCGATCGGGTTGCCCAGCACGTCCATGATGCGACCCAGGGTTGCCGGGCCCACCGGCACCGTGATCGGCGAGCCGGTGTTGGTGATTGCTACGCCACGACGCAGACCGTCGGAGGAGCCCAGCGCGATGGTACGGACAATGCCGTCACCCAGCTGCTGCTGCACTTCCAGGGTCAGGTCGGAACCTGCCATTTTCAAAGCATCGTAGACCTTGGGTACTGCATTGCGTGGAAATTCCACGTCAACCACGGCGCCGATACACTGAACGATTTTGCCTTCAGCCATTTTCGTTCCTTCTTCAGTAATTTAGATTCGTTCTAATCAGTTGGGGACAGAGTAACTCGCCGCGCTTCGGCGCCTCGTAAACTCTGTCCCGCAAAGGGTTACGCTTTTAAACCGCTGCCGCACCAGCGACGATTTCGGACAACTCGGTAGTAATCGCGGCCTGGCGGGTCTTGTTGTAGACCAGCTTCAGTTCCTTGATCACGTTACCGGCATTGTCGGAAGCCGACTTCATCGCCACCATGCGCGCCGATTGCTCGGACGCCATGTTCTCGGCGAGGGCCTGGTAAATCAGCGCTTCGACGTAGCGCACCAGCAGTTCATCGATGACGGTTTGCGGATCCGGCTCGTAGATGTAATCCCACGAATGGGATCCCTTGTCGGCCTTCATTTGCTCCGATGACAGCGGCAGCAACTGCTCCAGCATCGGTTCCTGCTTCATCGTCGTGATGAACTTGGTGTAGCACACGTAGACGGCGTCCAGCTGGCCTTCCTGGTATGCGTCCAGCAGCACCTTGACCGGTCCGATCAGCTTTTCCAGGTGCGGGGTATCGCCCAGTTGCACTGCGTGCGACACCACCTTGGCACCGATACGGTTCAGGAAGCCGAAGCCCTTGTTACCGATGGCAACCGCTTCGACCTTGACGCCTTCGCCTTCCGCTTCGCGGATCTTGTTGGTCGTCAGGCGCAGCACGTTGGTGTTCATGCCACCGCACAGGCCCTTGTCAGTGGTAACCACGATCAAGCCGATCTTCTTGGCGCCTTCCTGTTTCACCAGGAAGGGATGCGTGTATTCCGGATTAGCCTGCGACAAGTTAGCAGCGATATTACGAACCTTCTCACTGTAGGGACGGGCGGCCCGCATCCGGTCTTGCGCCTTGCGCATTTTGGATGCGGCGACCATTTCCATCGCCTTGGTGATCTTCTTCGTATTCTCTACGCTCTTGATCTTGCCGCGTATCTCTTTTCCTGCAGCCATGAGGTATTACTCCTTCTAGCTGTGGGTTCAGAAAGTTTTCTTGAAGTCGGCAATCGCGGCGGCCAATGCTGCTTCGCCGTCTTTATCGAGTTGCTTGCTGTCTTCAATCTTTTGCAAGAGAGCGCCGTGGCTGGTCTTCAGGAAGTTGTGCAGACCGGCTTCGAAAGCCAGCACTTGCTTGACTTCGATGCTGTCGAAGTAACCCTTGTTCGCTGCGAACAGCGAAGCGGCCATCAACGAGATCGGCAGCGGCGAGAATTGCTTTTGCTTCAGCAATTCGGTCACGCGGGCACCACGATCCAGCTGCTTGCGGGTCGCTTCGTCGAGGTCGGAAGCGAACTGTGCAAACGCTGCCAGTTCACGGTACTGCGCCAGATCGGTACGGATACCGCCGGACAGGCCCTTGATGACCTTGGTTTGCGCTGCGCCACCGACGCGCGACACCGAAATACCGGCGTTAATCGCGGGACGGACACCGGCGTTGAACAACGAAGTTTCCAGGAAGATCTGGCCGTCGGTAATCGAGATCACGTTGGTCGGCACGAAGGCGGAAACGTCGCCAGCTTGCGTTTCAATGATCGGCAGTGCGGTCAGCGAACCGGTCTGGCCCTTGACTTCACCGTTGGTGAACTTCTCGACGTAGTCGGGGTTCACGCGGGCTGCACGCTCCAGCAGGCGGCTGTGGAGATAGAACACGTCGCCAGGGTAGGCTTCGCGGCCCGGCGGACGGCGCAGCAGCAGGGAGACTTGACGGTAAGCCACGGCTTGCTTGGACAGATCGTCATACACGATCAGTGCATCTTGACCGCGGTCACGGAAGTATTCGCCCATGGCGCAACCGGAGTAAGCCGACACGTATTGCATCGCGGCGGATTCGGAAGCGGTAGCAGCGACCACGATGGTGTATTCCATGGCGCCGTGCTCTTCGAGCGCGCGCACCAGGTTTTTCACGGTGGAGGCTTTTTGACCGATCGCGACATAGATACATGTCACGCCCTGGCCTTTTTGATTGATGATGGTGTCGATCGCGACAGCCGATTTACCGGTCTGACGATCGCCAATGATCAATTCGCGCTGGCCGCGGCCGACTGGCACCATGGCGTCGATCGACTTCAGGCCGGTTTGCAGCGGCTGCGAAACGGATTGACGAGCAATAACGCCTGGCGCGATCTTTTCGATCGGGGCGGTCAGCTTGGTGTTGATCGGGCCCTTGCCGTCGATCGGTTGACCCAGCGCGTTGACCACGCGGCCACACAGTTCAGGACCGATCGGCACTTCCAGGATGCGGCCGGTGGTCTTGACCGTGTCGCCTTCGGAAATGTGTTCGTAGGCACCCAGAATAACGGCGCCGACGGAGTCGCGCTCGAGGTTCAGCGCGAGGCCGAAAGTATTGCCCGGGAATTCCAGCATTTCGCCTTGCATTGCATCGGACAAGCCGTGAATGCGGACGATGCCGTCGGTCACGGAAATAACCGTGCCCTGGTTGCGGATATCAGCGCTTTCGCCAAGACCCTGGATACGGCTCTTGAGCAGTTCGCTGATTTCAGACGGATTGAGTTGCATGTTAACTCCTAATATTTTTCACTGTGCCTGGGTCGGCGGCTATTTGCCGGTCACGACACCAGGGCTGTGTGCAGTTTCTGCAGCTTGGCGCTTACCGAGGTATCGAGCACTTCATCACCCACGGTCACGCGCACGCCACCAATCAGCGAATTGTCGACGGTCACGGCAGGGACGAGCTTGCGGCCGAATTTCTTTTCCAGCGTTGCCACCAGTTGCGTCACCTGCGCGTCGCTTAACTCGAACGCGCTCGTGATGTGCGCATCGGCAGCGCCTTCCTCGGCATTTTTCAACGCCAGGAATTGCACGCCGATTTCCGGCATGGCAGCCAGGCGGCCGTTTTCCACCAGCGCGCCGATGAAGTTCCTGGCTTCCTGGCTGACCGGGGACTTGATCAGGGACAGGAAAGTATCACTGATCTGGGCGTCGGACAGTTTCGGATTGCTGACGAATGCCTGAACTTCGGCATTGCCGGCGACTTGCGCCATTTCGGATACCAGCTCCGACCATGCGTTGATGTTACCGGCCTTGGCCACGCGGAACAGGGCTTCTGCATAAGGACGAGCGATCGTTGCGAGTTCTGCCATGATTACAGCTCGGCCTTCAGTTGGTTCAACAAGTCGGCGTGTGCCGCTGCATTGACCTCACGCTTCAAGATCTGTTCGGCGCCGGCAACCGCGAGGGTTGCGACCTGGCCGCGCAGAGCTTCACGCGCTTGGGTTACCTGCTGTTCCGCATCAGCCTTGGCTGCTGCGACGATGCGGGCGGCTTCGTCGGAAGCGGTTTTCTTGGCGTCTTCGATGATCGCTGCAGCGCGCTTTTCGGCGTCGCCGATGCGCTTGAGACCTTCATCCTTGGCGACGGCCAGTTCGGCCTGCACGCGCTTTTCGGCGGCAGCCATTTCGGCCTTGCCTTTTTCAGCAGCGGCCAAACCGTTCGCGATCTTCTCGGCGCGCTCATCGAGCGCTTTCATCAGCGGCGGCCACACGAATTTCATCGTGAAACCGGCGAGGATGAAGAAGACCACGAACTGTGCAAACAACGTTGCATTGAGGTTCACGGTATTTTCCTTCTCAAAAGAACAAATGCCGAACGACTACGGTTCGGCGGTTGAGAATCGGCGAAGCGCCGAATTAAGCCGCAACCTTGGCGATGAACGGGTTTGCGAATGCGAACAACATGGCGATACCAACACCGATCAGGAACGCAGCGTCGATCAGACCAGCCAACAGGAACATCTTGGTTTGCAGGGCGTTCATCAGTTCAGGTTGACGAGCCGATGCTTCGAGGTATTTGCCACCCATGATTGCGATACCGATACAGGCGCCGATAGCACCCAGGCCGATGATCAAACCGCAAGCCAATGCAACAAAAGATACGTCAGTCATGAGAGTTCCTTCAAGAGGTTAAAGTTAAAAATAAAAATGAAAAGCCAAAAATCAAACTTCTTTACTACTACTATCTTTCGATTCTTTACTGCCGGCCGCAATCAATGGCCTTCATGCGCCTGACCGATGTACACCAGCGTCAGCATCATGAAAATGAACGCCTGCAGGAACACGATCAGGATGTGGAAGATGGCCCACAGCGAACCGGCAACCACGTGACCGATGAAGCCGAAAGCAGTGGCCATCGAGCCCAGCAAGGCGATCAACAGGAACAGCAGCTCACCGGCGTACATGTTGCCGAAAAGTCGCATGCCGAGCGAAACGGTTTTTGCGGCGTATTCGATGAGGTTCAACAGCAGGTTGAACGGTGCCAGCCAGATGCCGAACGGGGCGGCAAACAATTCATGGATCCAGCCGCCCAGGCCCTTGATCTTCACGCTGTAGTACACCATCAGCGCCAGTACGCCCAAGGCCATGCCGAGCGTGCCATTCAGGTCGGCGGTCGGCACTACGCGGTGGTAGGGGATGACGCTGTCCAGGCCAACCAGATGAAAGAAGGAGGAGAACATGTCGACCGGCAGGAAATCGAGCGAATTCATCAGCGCAACCCACACGAAGATCGTCAGCGCGAGCGGCGCAATGAAACGACGGTCGCCATGCACAATCGATTTCGACTGGTCTTCGACCATTTCGACCACCATCTCGACGAATGCCTGGAAACGCCCCGGCACGCCGGCAGTGGCTTTGCGTGCTGCCAGCCACATGACGAAGCAGCCGAGAACGCCGGCAAACACGGACCAGAAAACCGTGTCCATGTTAATGATCGAAAAATCGACGATCTTTTCTTGATGGTGGGTAGAGAAATGTCCGAGATGGTGGACGATATACTCGGAAGCCGTGGGCGTAGCAGATGACATATCAGTGCCTAAACAATAAGATTATGTAACTTTTCAGTGCCACGATGAGGCCGACAATCAGTGCCAGCCAGTTCAAATCGTGGTACTGCCAAACGACCACGCCCAATAGCGCAATCGTTAATGCAATCTTGATAAATTCACCGATGAAAAAAGATATCGGATTGGCGCCGCTGGACTTGTGCGCGCCGACGAACAGGCGCCATGCAAAAAGACCATTCGGCAGCACATAGCACAGGCCACCCAGAAGCGCTGAGTAAAACGCCGCGCCCCCACCGAGAATGCCGGCGATGATCGCCGTGACGACCGTAGCCGCAAGTTGCAAAAGAACGATGCGTTGCATACGGGTCCAAGCTGGCGCGGCCATGCATCGGGCACAGCGCAAGCATTTGTTTACATTTCGGGAACGGTTTCTGTGAAGCCACGGGATTATAAGGTGATTCTTAAGCCGACGTCAAACATTTGCCGGCCAGAAAACCCGGGGCATTTCGCAAAAAAACCACCGTAAAAATACGATGTGCCAATCCAGCGCCGTATGTATTATTGAGCACGGCACCTCCCCCCTTTGCGTTGCTTGAGCCGCGCAACGTCAGCTTGTTACTTATTGCCATTTGGAAATTCTCGAGCCAACATCTCAAGCGCATGCTTTTTGATGCAGCAAGCGTTAGTCGTTACGTGGACAAAAACACATCCCCCGCTCGTGACGCATGATCAGGAGCAACTGTTGCTAAAAAATTAGCAACAGTTATTCGCGTTGCTCCAGATCAAGCCGCTATAATTAGAATCTGATAAAGCAAGCAATTTTCCATGGGTTTATGCGTTCGGCCATTGAGTTTTCTATTATCTGCGATGCTGCCTGGGCGCCCGGTATAGAAACCCGGGAAGCGTGGCGCAATTGGGCGCGCGGGCAGCTTCCGGCTTCCGCCGACTCAGAGCCTGTAGTGCGGGCAATGCCGGCCATGCAGCGGCGGCGCCTCGGCCTGCTGGGAAAAATGGCGCTCGAAGTCGCGTATGAATGCCTTGGCCAGCGCCAGGATGTACCAACTGTATTTTGCTCCAGGCACGGCGAGGTCTCGCGTTCGGTCGAGCTGCTGCGCGACCTGGCGCATGGCGAGCCGCTTTCCCCGACTTCGTTCGGGATGTCGGTGCATAACGCCGTCGGCGGCATGTTTTCGATCGCACGCGGCGACGTGGCCAACAACATTGCGCTGAGTGGCGGGCGCGGCAGCATTGAACATGCGCTTATCGAAGCATGCGGCCTGCTTGCGGACGGCGAAAAGGCGGTGCTGCTAGTAGTTTACGATTGTCCGTTGCCAGCCGTGTATGCGGATTTTCAGGATGAAGACGCCCTTCCCTTCGCGTGGGCATGGCTGATCGAACCGCCACGCGAGGACGTAATTTCCCTGTCGTGGCACACATTATCCAGCGATCATGCCGGCGACGAAACGCCACCGGCGACAAGTCTCGATGTCCTGCGCTTCTTTTTGCGGCGCGATCCGTGCATGGAGCGAATCTACGGCAGGCAATCATGGCGATGGACGCGGCATGTTTCTTGAACATATCGACAGATACTGGCGCGTGCTGGGCACCGGCTTGAGTTTCATCGTCTTCGGTACAGGCGGCTTGTTGTTGCGCGTGGTGGTATTTCCGGCAATTAATCTGTTTTTCCGCGAGCCGCGCATGCGCACCATGGCAGCCCGCAACGTGATCCGGCTGACGTTCCGCTCATTCATCGCGCTCATGCAAGGACTGGGCGTACTGCGCTACGAGGTGAAGGGACGGGAAAAGCTCGAACGCAATGGTTTGCTCATCGTTGCCAATCATCCAACCCTGATCGATACGGTGTTTCTGATGGCGTTTGTAAAACGGGCCGACTGCATCGTCAAAAGCGGATTGTGGAATAATCCGTTTACCCATGGCCCCGTGCGTGCGGCTGGCTACATCAACAATGAAAACGGGCCGGGTCTGGTGAGCGAATGCATCGCCACTTTGGTAAATGGCAATAACCTGATTATTTTTCCGGAAGGTACGCGCAGCTCCCGTCATGGCGCGCTCAGTTTCAAGCGCGGTGCTGCCAACATCGCCGTGCGCGGAATGCATAATCTGACGCCAGTGGTGATCCGCTGCACGCCCTCAACCCTTGGCAAAGGCGATAAGTGGTGGCGGGTACCAGCTCAGCGCGTGCAATTCAGCATCGAGGTAAGGGAAGACATTCCCGTCCAGCCCTTCATTTCGGCATGTGATAGCGAGACGCTCGCTGCACGCCGGCTGACGGATTTTTTGCAGAACTATTTTGCCGAGGATAACAAACGCCATGCAATCGCTTGAAGGAGAAGTAAAACAGCTCATCATCGACGCCCTCCAGCTGGAAGACATGACGCCGGAGGATATCGACACCGATGGACCCTTGTTTATCGAAGGCCTCGGCCTCGATTCGATCGATGCGCTGGAACTGGGCGTGGCCTTGCAAAAGCGCTACGGCATTTCATTATCCGCCGATTCGGAGGAAACGCGCCGCCACTTCAAATCGGTGCGTACGCTTGGCGCAATGATCGCCGGCCATAGAACAAAGTAATCAACAGGGGATAAGGAAATGTCTGCGCTGAGCACCATGAGCCGGGATGATATTCATGCATGGATCGCCGATACCTTGCATGAGATGTTTGAAATCGACAAGGCGGCGATCGCCCCGCAATCCAATTTGTATACAGACCTCGATATCGACAGCATCGACGCGGTGGATCTTGCGGTGAAGCTGAAGGAATTGACCGGCAAGCGCCTTTCGCCCGAAATCTTCAAAACCGTACGTACCGTCGAAGATGTGGTGAACGCTGTGGTTGACCTTCTGGCGGAGTAAGACATCAAGCGCCGCATCCTGGCTGCGTTGCCGGTCCTGGTCACGCTGCTTTACCCGCTGCTGGTCTGGCTCGGCCATGGGGAGGTAGAGCCGCGCCTGCTTGCCGGAGTATTGGTGCTGGCCGCCTTGCTGCGCCTGCATGCGATGGAGAGCGGCAAGGCGGGGCGCTGGTGGCTGGCCGGCGCCCTGCTGCTAGCGCTGGCGGCGGCATGGGGCAATGCATGGATGCCGCTCAAATTGTATCCCGTGCTGGTCAACGCTTTGCTGCTTGGGGCTTTCGGCTATAGCCTGGTGGCGCCGCCGTCGCTGATCGAGCGCCTTGCGCGCATCAAGGAACCGGATCTGCCGCCATATGCCGTGCAGTACACACGGCGCGTCACACAGGTATGGTGCGTTTTCTTTTTCATCAATGGCGCAATCGCCCTGTGGACCGCGCTGTGCGCCTCCCCCGCAGTCTGGTCCCTGTACAACGGCGTGATCGCCTACGCGCTGATGGGCAGTCTGTTCGGCGGCGAGTATCTGGTCCGGCTTCGATTTCAACACCGTAACAATGGCTAACTGCATCAACATCCTCGAACTCTTGTCCATCCCGCGCCCACCCGAAGTCATTGTCGGCTGGCGTGATGGCCAGGCGATTCGCTACACTGATTTTTTTTCCCGCGTGACGCAGTGGCGTGCGCTGCTGGCGGGCGTGGATGGAAGGGATGTGACGCTGTTTTTCCATGACAGCATTGAATTCGCCGCCGCGCTGTTTGGCGCATGGCACGCGGGAAAGACCGTCTATCTCCCCTCGGATACCCTGCCTGCCACCTGCGCCTCCCTGCGTCCGATGGTCAGTCGCTATATCGGGGATTTTCCCTCCGCCTTTGCACCGCTGGCCGCGCCGGCGACCGATGCGTCCGCTCCAGCACTAGGTGGCTTCACCGCGCTGGATCCGGACTTCACTGGTTTGGTGGTCTTCACTTCGGGCAGCACCGGCACACCGCAAGCGATCCCGAAAAAATTGTCGCAACTCGCCGCAGAAGTGCTCACGCTTGAACAATTGTTCGGCAAGGATGCCGGCACAGCCACAGTGGTTGCAACGGTATCGCACCAGCACATTTACGGCTTGCTGTTCAAGGTATTGCGGCCGCTGGCCTGTGCCTGCCCCATCGAGGCGCTCAGTCTGAGTTATCCGGAACAAATCGCCGCGGTGATGGCAGTGCGTGATTGCGTCCTGGTGGCCAGCCCCGCGCATCTCAAGCGCCTGCCAGACAGCCCGATATGGACAGCCTGCGCGCACCGCTTGCGCGGCGTGTTTTCTTCCGGCGGACCGCTGCCGCCTGAAGTGGCGCATGCCACGGCACGGCGTCTCGGCCGGGTGCCGATCGAAGTGTATGGCAGCTCGGAGACCGGAGGCATCGCCTGGCGTCAGCGCAATCCGGGCGCTGGCGAGGACTGGCTGCTGATGCCCGGCGCCGAGGCACGCATCGGCGCGGATGGCGAGACACTGGAAATCCGTTCGCCGCACTTGCCCGACACCGCCTGGTTCGGCTGCGCGGACCGCGCGCGCATGGTGGACGAGCGCCGCTTCACGCTGCATGGCCGGGCCGACCGCATCGTCAAGATCGAGGAAAAGCGCATTTCGCTCGATTTGCTTGAAGCACAGCTGCTGAAATCCGGGCTCGTAACGGAGGCGCGCACAATTGTTGCAACCGGCAGCCGCGACCGCATCGCCGCCTTCGTCGTACTATCCGATGCGGGCCGCAAGGCGCTCGCCGATGGCGGCAAGCTGGCGCTCAACCTGCGTTTGCGCGAATGGCTTGCCGATGCCGTCGAACGCGTCGCCTTGCCGCGCAGCTGGCGTTACCTCGATGCGCTGCCGGTCAATACGCAGGGCAAGACGACCCAGTCCGCCTTGATGGCATTGCTTAATGACACAGACACACAAGGAACAGCGCGGCCCACAATGCCGTGCAAGAAGCTGATCGAGAAAGAAGCGCTGCGCGCAGTGTTTGCACTGGAAGCGCCGCCCGACCTGGCCTACTTCGAGGGCCACTTCCCGCAAACGCCAATCCTGCCGGGCGTGGTGCAGGTCGAGTGGGCAATGCAGCTGGCGCGCGAATGTTTTGCGCTGCCGCCACTGTTCCGCGGCATCCACGCGCTCAAGTTCAAGCGCGTGATCTGCCCTGCAATGCCCTTTTCGCTGGAAATGCTGCACGACCCGTCCAAAAACAGCGTCGCCTTCCGGTATTTTTCCCCGGATGGCGCACACGCAAGCGGGCGACTGATGTTTGGGGACGCCCATGTTTAAGCCTTGCGTTGTGATTCCGGTTTATAACCACGAGCATGCCGTCGGCGCGGTGGTGGATGCGGTCCTGGCGACCGGTTTGCCGTGCATACTGGTCGACGACGGCAGCACGGCGGCGTGTGCGCAGGTGCTGGGCCACATTGCTGCTGCGGCGCCGCAGCAAATCATACTGGTGCGGCATGCGCGCAATCAGGGCAAGGGCGAAGCGGTGCTGACCGGCATCCGGCACGCCGCCGACGCCGGCTATACGCATGCGTTACAAATCGACGCGGATGGCCAGCACTGCGTCGCCGATATTCCGCGCTTCATCGAGCATGCGGCCGCGCACCCAACATCTCTGGTCGTCGGCTATCCGCAATACGACGAGTCGGTGCCGGCGATCCGCCTGTACGGCCGCTATCTCACGCATGTGTGGGTATGGATCAATACCCTGTCGCTGCAGGTCAAGGATTCGATGTGCGGCTTCCGGGTCTATCCGGTGGCGCCGGTGCTGGCGCTGGCCAGGCGGCACAGGCTCGGCACGCGCATGGATTTCGACACGGAAGTGCTGGTAAGGCTGTGCTGGGATGGCATGGACTTCATCAACGTCGGTACCCGGGTCGGCTATCCCACCGATGGGGTATCGCACTTTCGCATGTGGCGCGACAACGCCCTCATTTCACGCATGCATGCGACGCTGTTCTTCGGCATGCTGATACGGGCGCCGAAACTGCTTGCGCGCAAATGGAGCAAGGCATGACGCCCCCGGTGCATATCGCACCGCGCCGCCATTGGGCGCAGATCAACGAAGCCAGCTTCATTGCCGGCATGCGCTTCCTGTTCTGGGTCTGCCGCACTTTCGGGCGCTGGCCGTTCCGACTGCTGCTGTATCCGGTGCTGGCCTGGTATGTACTGACCCAACCGACGGCGCGCGCAGCTTCGTCGGATTACCTGCGCAGGGTGCGCGGATTCGGCGGGCTGGCATGGATCGACCCGGGCCTGCTCGGCGTCATGCGCCACTTCGCCGCATTCGCCGAGTGCATCCTCGACAAGATGCTGCTGTGGGGCGGCCAGGTCGCGTTGGCTGATATCGAGTTCTTCGGCGAAAAAGAGCTTGACGACGACATCGCCAGCCAGCGCGGCGGCCTGATGATCTGTTCGCACTTCGGCAACCTGGAACTGTGCCGCGTGCTGGCCCGTCAGCAGGCCGGCTTGAAGCTGACGGTGCTGGTGCATACCAAGCACGCGCACAAGTTCAACCAGCTGCTGGCGCAACTCGATCCCGAAAGCCAGCTGAACCTGCTGCAGGTGACGGAGATGTCGCCGGCAACTGCCATGCTGCTCAACGAGCGGGTCGCGCGCGGCGAGTTCGTGGTCATCGCTGGCGATCGTGTGCCGGTGACGTCGGGCGCACGCACCTGCCAGGCCCGCTTCATGGGCGAACAAGCGCCCTTCCCGGTCGGCCCCTATATACTGGCAAGCCTGCTGCAATGCCCCGTGTACATGCTGTTTTCAATGCGCGTCGGACGCCGCTCCGAAATCCATTTCGAACGCTTGCGCGACGCAATCCACCTGCCGCGCAAAGGGCGCGAACAGGCATGCGCGGCGCTGGCGCAGGACTACGCGGCGCGACTGGAGCATTTCTGTCTGCGCGCTCCTTTCCAATGGTTTAACTTTTACGAATTCTGGCGCTCGCCTGACATGGAACCTACCGATGCATCCCGCTGACCTGAAGACCACATCGCGCGCCGTCCGCTTCGACCAGGGACGTTTGCGCATTGAAGACATAGTCGATATCGCCGAAGGGATGGCGTGCGCCACGCTCTCGCAGGCGCAGGAATTCCGCGCGACGATCACGCGCGGGGCGGAATTCCTCGATCGTCTGCTGCGCGAAGACGGCGCCATCTATGGCGTGACCACCGGCTATGGCGATTCATGCACCGTGACCGTGCCGCCCGAACTGGTGGCCGAACTTCCGCACCATCTCTACACCTATCACGGCTGCGGCCTCGGCGCGTATTTCAGCCCGGAAGAAACGCGCGCCATCATGGCGGCGCGGCTGGCTTCGCTCAGCAAGGGTTACTCCGGCGTCAGCCTGGAGTTGCTGGAACAGATCGTGCGCCTGCTGGACAAGGACTTGCTGCCACGGATTCCCTCCGAAGGCTCGGTCGGTGCCAGCGGTGATCTCACGCCTCTTTCCTACCTGGCAGCCGCCCTCTGCGGCGAGCGCGAGGTTTTGCGCGATGGCGTCGAGTTACCGGCCGCGCAGGCGCTGGCCGAGGCCGGCATTTCACCGTTGCGCCTGCGCCCGAAGGAAGGCCTGGCCATCATGAACGGCACGGCAGTGATGACCGCGCTGGCCTGTCTGGCCTACGCGCGCGCCGAATACCTGACCCGGCTGTGCACGCGCATTACCGCCATGGCGTCGTTCGCGCTGGACGGCAATGCCCACCATTTCGATGCCACATTGTTTTCGGTGAAGCCGCATCCCGGGCTGCAGCGCGTGGCGGCCTGGCTGCGCACCGATCTGCCATGCGAGGAGACCCCGCGCAATGGCAAGCGCCTGCAAGACCGCTACTCGCTGCGTTGCGCGCCGCATGTCATCGGCGTGCTGGCCGACGCCCTGCCCTGGCTGCGCGAGTCGATCGAAAACGAGCTCAACAGCGCCAACGACAATCCGATCATCGATCCGGACGGCGAACGCGTCCTGCACGGCGGCCATTTCTACGGTGGCCACATCGCCTTCGCCATGGACAGCATGAAGAATGCTATCGCCAACCTCGCCGACCTGATGGACCGCCAGATGGCGCTGCTGGTCGACAGCCGCTACAACAACGGCCTGCCATCCAACCTGTCCGGCATGCAGGGTCCGCGGGCGGCCATCAACCATGGCTTGAAGGCCTTGCAGATCAGCGCTTCCGCCTGGACCGCCGAAGCCCTCAAGCAGACCATGCCGGCATCGGTATTCTCTCGTTCCACCGAGTGCCACAACCAGGACAAGGTGAGCATGGGCACGATCGCCGCGCGCGATTGCCTGCGCATTCTGGAACTAACCGAGCAAGTCGGCGCCGCCTTGCTGATCACGGTCTTGCAAGGCAGCTTGCTGCGCCAGCACGTCAACCCAACGGTCGCGCCGGAAGCGCCGCTGCAGGCAATGCTCGATGAGCTTGCCGGCGACGTGCGCATGATTGAGGAAGATCGCCGCCTGGAACCGGATCTGCGCCTGATGCTGAAACGCATTCGCGCACGCGCATGGAAACTGTATGACTAAGCCCGCGCGCGAGTGGTCGGTCGAGATCGAGCTGCAGGTGCAGTTTTTCGACCTCGACCCGATGGAAGTCGTGTGGCACGGCAACTACGTCAAGTACCTCGAACAGGCGCGCTGCGCGCTGCTGGACAGCATCGGCTACAACTATCCGGAGATGAAGGCATCCGGCTATGCGTGGCCGATCATCGACATGCATCTGCGTTATATCGGATCGGCGGTATTCGGCCAGACCATCAGGCTGCGCGCCACCATCGTCGAGTGGGAAAACCGCCTGAAGATCGCTTACCTGATTACCGATCCACAAACCGGAAAACGCCTGACCCGTGCTACCACGATCCAGGTGGCGGTCGAGATCGCCACCGGTGAAATGTGCTTCGTATCCCCGCCCGCGCTATATGAAAAACTGGGAGTGAAACCATCATGAAACGCCTGTTTGTCTCTTTCTGCTTTGCGCTGGCAATGGCGCCCAGCCATGCCGCAGTACCAGTCGGGAAGATCCAGGCCTTGCTGGCCAAACCGGAAATCCTGTGCGGCCGATTCGACCAGACCAAACATCTGGCGGGAATGAAGAAACCCTTGCTGTCGAGCGGACGTTTCTGTGTCGCCGCCGGCAGGGGGGTGCTGTGGCGCACCTTGCAACCGTTCCCGAGCACCTTGCGGCTGAGCCGCGATGAGATCCTGCAGATGCACGGCGACCGCGTCGCCGTGCGCGTCGACGCCAGGCAGGAACCGACTGTGCGGCTGATCAACAACATGCTGTTCTCCCTGCTGGCCGGCGACCTGGCGCAACTGGAGAAGCTGTTCGAAGGCGAAGGCAGTGTGCAGGACAAGCAGTGGTCGGTGGCGTTGAAAGCGCGCGATCCCGGTCTGGCGAAAGTGATCGCCGGCGTGTCACTGGAAGGCGGCGCCTTTGTCAGGCAAATCACCCTGCATGAAGCCAACGGCGACCGCACCAGCATTTCCTTCTCGGCGATGCAGACCGGCGAGGCCGCCATCGCACCTGAAGAGGCGGCACAATTTTGAAGCGACACAATCTCCTCGCGCTGGCCTGGGGCGTCGTGGTGGCTATTTTGCTCGCGCACGGCGTGAGCCTGTGGCTGAACCAGCGTATCGCTCCCGATACCGACATCCTGACGCTCCTGCCGACGCAAGAGCGCGACCCCGCCGTGCAGCAGGCATTCGCACACATGGCGGATGCGGCGCAGCAGAAGCTCATCGTGCTGGTCGGCGCCAGCGATTGGGAACAGGCGCGCCGCGCGGCCGACGCCTACCGCGCGGTGCTGTCGCCGCATGCGGATTTGCTGCAGTTCGCAGACAAGCTGGGCGAGCAAACGCAACAGGATTGGCTGGCGCTGTTCCAGCGACACCGGCTGGCGCTGATGACCGCCGAAGACGAAACTGCACTGCGCACGCAGGACCGCCAGTACTGGGTCGATGCGGCACTTTCCAAGCTTTACAGCCCGTTCGCCGGGCCGAAGATCGGCGCATGGCAGGACGATCCCTTCGGCCTGTTCGGCGGCTGGGTGCAGGCGCGCGCGCAGGAAACACCGGTGCGGCCGCGCGACGGCCGCCTGTTCGTCGCCGACGGCGAACGCACGTACGTGGTGATGCCGATGATCTTGCGTGTGCCGGCTTTTTCCATGGATGCGCAAGAAACGGTCATGCCCCTGCTGGCAAAGGCGCGCCAGGCGGCGAGCAGTGCCGTAGCCAACGCCGAGGTGCTGGAAGCAGGCATGATCCTGCACGCCGCCGCTGCCGGCAAACAGGCCAGCGGCGAAGTTTCCACCATCGGCATCGGCTCGCTGCTCGGCATCGTGCTGTTGATCTGGTTCTCGTTCCGATCGCTCAAGCCATTTGCATATATCGCGCTGCTGCTCGGCGTCGGCTTTCTCGGTGCGCTGACGCTGTGCCTGCTGCTGTTCGATCGCGTGCATCTGCTGACGCTGGTGTTTGGCGCGACCCTGATCGGGGTGGCGCAGGACTACGGCATTTATTTCCTGTGCCATCGTTTGGGCGCCGGTGCTGCCACTACCTCGCCGCAATTACTTCGCCACCTGCTGCCCAGCCTGTTGCTGACGCTTCTCGCGGCGGCGATCGGCTATACGGGGCTGGCACTGACGCCGTTTCCGGGGCTGCGCCAGATGGCGGTATTTTCGGTGGCCGGCCTCGTGTTCGCATGGCTGACGGTAGTGTGCTGGTATCCGGCCATGATCGGCCCGATGACTTTGAAGAATGCCCGCCAGGCGCAGGCTTTCTCCGCCGTCCTGAAGCACTGGCCGGTGCTGCGTGCCGACCGGCGATCGGCACTGGCGCTGCTGGCGGTAGCGGTGCTGCTGGGGTTCGGCTGGTCGCGCCTCGGCGTCAACGACGACATCCGCTCCCTGCAGAATCCGCCGAAACAGCTGGTCGCCGAACAGCTCAAACTGGGCAAGCTGCTCGACGCGCCGACGCCGGTGCAGTTTTACCTGGTGCGCGGCGCAAGTGCCGACCAGGTGTTGCAGCGTGAAGAGGCATTGAAGCGCCGGCTCGACCCCTTGATTGCCCAACGCACGATCTCGGGATATCAGGCGATCTCGAACTGGGTGCCATCGGCGCAGGCGCAATCCGGGCGCCACAAGCTGGTGAAAGAAAAGCTGATGGGCGACGGCGCCGCCTTGCCGGTGCTGGCAAGCCGGATCGGCGAGGATGCCGACTGGGTTCATGCAATGCGCGAGCGGGCGGCAACGGTGCCGTCGTTGACGGTGGATGAATTCATGAAGGCCCCCGCCAGCGAGCCATGGCGCCACTTGTGGCTGGGGCGGCTTGACGACGATTATGCGAGTGTGGTCGCCGTGCGCGGGCTGAGCCTGGCCAAACTGCCCGCGTTGCAACAGGCCGCCATCGGCATCGATGGCGTGCAATGGGTCGACAAGGTTGCCGATATTTCTTCCTTACTCGGGCGCTACCGGCAGTACATGGGATGGGCGTTGCTGTTTTCGTATGCAGCGGTGTTTTGTTTGTTGTTCCTGCGCTATCGTGCCGCCACTTGGCGCGTGCTGGCGCCCACCGCCCTCGCCAGCGGCGTCACGCTCGCGTTGCTCGGCATCGCCGGGCAACAGCTGCAACTGTTCCATGTGCTGGCGCTGATGCTACTGCTTGGCATAGGCGTCGACTATGGCGTGTTTTTCCAGGAGCGACCGGATCGCCGCGAGGCTTCGGCCTGGATGGCGGTCAGCCTGTCGGCGGCAAGCACGTTGCTGTCCTTCGGCCTGCTTGGCCTGAGCAAGACGCCGGCTTTGCAGGCTTTCGGCTTAACCATGCTGCTCGGCACGGCCTTGGTATGGTTGATTGTCCCCTGCTTTGCCCATGAGCATGCGGCTGTGGCGCAAGCGGTGCGAATGGAGGAGGTGTGCGAATGATCCTGCGTTGTATTTTTTTCTGCGCGGCCATGATGCTGGCGCTGACCTTGGCCGGCTGCCATCCCCCGCAGCAAGTGCAACCGGCCCGGCTCGGACTACGGCTAGAACCAGCAGCGCTCGGGGCGTCGATCAGCCTGCAGCAGCGGCTTGCCGTTGAACGCGAAGGCCGGATCGATTATCTCGAAGCCGCGCTGGAAGTCGACGACCGCCATGTCGGCATGATCGGGCTGGCGCTCGGACAGCGTGTCATGAGTCTGGAGTTCGACGGCAACGAACTGAAATCGTGGCGCCATGCGCTGCTGCCGGAACAGGTGCGCGCCGAGGATGTGCTGGAAGACATCCAGCTCACGTACTGGCCGGCCGCCGCAGTGCGCGCGGCCTTGCCCACCGGCTGGCGCATCGAGGAGGAAGGCATGCGCCGCACAATATGGTCGGACGACGCAAAGGTGGTGGTGATCAACTATAGCGCCGAACCGCGCTGGAACGGCAAAGTCGCGCTGACCAACCTGCGCTATCAATATCAGCTCACTATCCAATCGGCTCCCGCCGGTCCGTAACATGATTTATCTGAACCAACTCGGCATCATTTGCGCCGCCGGCGATTCACGCCATGAAGTCCGGCGGCGCGTATTCGCGGCAGCGCAAAGCGGCATTATGCCGACCGAGCGCCACTCCCCCGGGCGCGTGCTTCCGCTCGGCTGCGTGGATGCGCCGCTGCCTGCGTTCGAGCACCTGCCGCCGCGCGAACGTAGCCGCAACAATCGGCTCGCGCTGGCGGCGCTGGCGCAAATCCGCGAGGAAGTGGATGCGGCGATTTCGCGCTTCGGCGCAGACCGCATCGGCATCGTGCTCGGCACCAGCACTTCGGGCATCGCGGAAAGCGAAGCGGCGTTGCGCGAACATGCCGCAAGCGGAAAATTGCCCGGACATTATCACTACGGCCAGCAGGAACTCGGTTCGTCGGCATCGATGCTGGCGGCAGTGCTCGGTACGGGCGGTCCCGCGTATGTGCATTCGACCGCATGCGCGTCCAGCGCCAAGGCGCTGGCCAGCGCCGCCCGCCTGCTCAACATGGGGGTATGCGACGCGGTGATCGCCGGTGGTGTCGACTCGTTGTGCGCCTTCACCGTCGCCGGGTTCGCGGCGCTGGAATCGGTCAGCGAAGCGCGCTGCAATCCACTCAGCGCCAACCGCAACGGCATCAACATCGGCGAAGGCGCGGCACTGTTCCTGATGACGCGCGAGCCCGCCACCGTATCGCTATGCGGCTGGGGCGAATCGTCCGACGCCCATCACATGTCGGCGCCAGATCCATCGGGCAAGGGTGCGTCGACCGCGATCGAGAAGGCGCTGGCGCGCGCCGGCATAGGGCCAGCGCAGATCGATTACATTAATCTGCATGGCACAGCAACGCCGCAGAACGATGCCATGGAATCGCGAGCGGTGCATGCCTTGTTCGGCGACGCGGTGGCGGTCAGTTCGACCAAACCGTTTACCGGTCACGCCCTGGGTGCTGCCGGAGCAATTGAAGCGGCGCTATGCTGGCTTGCGATGCAGGACGACAATCCTGAAGGTGTCTTGCCACCACATCTATGGGACGGCGCCCGCGACCCGGTTTTGCCCGAATTGAATACGGTAGCGCCCGGGGCACGCCTCGGACGTCCGCTGGACTGGGCCATGAGTAATTCGTTCGCATTCGGCGGCGCCAACGCGGCGCTGGTGTTCGGGAGAAGCTGACATGGAGATGCCGGATATCCGCTCGCTGGTGCCGCATGCCGGGCCGATGGTTCTGCTGGACCGCGTCATTTCGGTGGACCATGACAGCCTGTGCGCCGAAGTCACGATCCGCGACGGCGGCCTGTTCTGCAGTCCTGATGGCGTCGGCGCCTGGGTCGGGATCGAATACATGGCACAGGCCATCGCAGCGCATGCGGGTCATGCCGCTCGCTTGCGCGGCGAACCAGTCAAGATCGGTTTTTTGCTTGGTTCGCGGCGCTATGAATGTACGCGGCCCCTGTTCGCCGTCGGCAGCGTGTTGCGCGTGCACATTGCCAGATTGCTGCTTGCCGAAAATGGCCTCGGATCTTTCGACTGCCGCATTGAAGATGAAGACGGCGTGGCGGCGACGGCCACAGTATCGGTATTTTTGCCTGCCAATGTAGATGAATTCCTTAATGGGAGCATGGAGTGAACAAGAGTGTGTTGGTAACGGGTTCGAGCCGTGGCATCGGTAAGGCGATTGCGTTGCGCCTGGCGCACGATGGTTTCGATGTGGTGCTGCATTGCCTGAACCGGCGCAAGGAGGCTGATGACGTGGCGCAGAGTATCGCGGCACTCGGCCGCAATGCGCGCGTGCTGCAATTCGACATCGGCGAACGCCAAGCGGCCGAAGCCGCGCTGAGCGCGGACATAGAAGAGAACGGCTGCTATTACGGCGTGGTGTGCAACGCCGGTGTGGTGCGCGACAATGCCTTCCCCGCCATGCCCGGCGAGGACTGGGACCTCGTATTGAAAACCAATCTCGACGGCTTCTATAACGTCCTGCATCCCCTGATCATGCCGATGGTCCGGCGCCGCAGCCCCGGGCGAATCGTCACGCTGGCGTCGGTGTCCGGGCTGATCGGCAACCGCGGCCAGGTCAATTACAGCGCGGCCAAGGCTGGCATCATCGGCGCCACCAAGGCGCTGGCGCTGGAACTTGCCTCGCGCGGTATCACCGTCAACTGCGTCGCCCCCGGCCTGATCGAAACAGACATGGTCGAAGAGGTGCCGGTGGAGGAAGCACTGAAACTGATTCCGGCGCGGCGCATCGGCAAGCCGGAAGAAGTCGCGGCCACGGTCGGCTTCCTGATGACGGAGGACGCCGCCTATATCACTCGCCAGGTTATTTCGGTCAACGGAGGATTGGCATGAACCGTCGTGTCGCAGTCACCGGCATGGCCGGCATCAGCCCCCTGGGCAATGATTGGCCGAGCATGCGCGCTGCGCTGGGCCGCTATCGCAATGCCGTCAGGCGCATCGAGCAATGGTCCGAATATGACGGGCTGAACACGCAGATCGCGGCGCCTGCCGCGCCGTATGAACTGCCGGAGCGCTACAACCGCAAGAACACGCGCAGCATGGGCGCCGTCGCGCTGATGGCCACGCGTGCCAGCGAACTGGCGCTGCTGGATGCGGGCCTGCTCGACGATCCGCTGGTGAAAAGCGGATTGATGGGTATTTCCTACGGATCATCCGTCGGCACCACGCAAGCCATCTGCGGCTTCGGCAAGATGCTGGAGGAGAAAACCACGCGCGGCATCAACGCCACAACCTATATCAAGATGATGGCGCACACGGCGCCGGTCAACATGGGCGTGTTCTTCGGCGTAACCGGGCGGGTAATCACCACATCGAGCGCCTGCACTTCCGGCAGCCAGGGCATCGGCTACGCGTACGAAGCAATCCGCAGCGGCCGCCAGCGCGCCATGATCGCCGGCGGCGCCGAAGAACTCTGTCCGACCGAAGCCGCGGTATTCGACACGCTGTTTGCCACCAGCGTGCGCAACGACGCCCCCGATACCACCCCCAGCCCGTTCGACGCCGAGCGCGACGGCCTGGTCATCGGCGAAGGCGCCGGCACGCTGATCCTGGAAGACCTGGAGCATGCGCGTGCGCGCGGCGCGACGATCTACGCCGAGATCGTCGGCTTCGGCACCAACAGCGACGGCTGTCATGTGACCCAGCCGAACCCGGACACAATGAAAGTCGCGATGGAGCTGGCGCTGGCCGACGCCGGCCTGCCGCCTTCCGCGATCGCCTATGTCAATGCGCACGGCACCGGCACCCAGCATGGCGATGTGGCCGAATCTCAGGCGACCGCGCAGGTATTCGGCAACAAGATTCCGATTAGCTCGCTCAAGAGCTACATGGGCCATACGCTGGGTGCCTGCGGCGCGCTGGAAGCATGGGCCTGCGTCGAAATGATGCGCGAAGGCTGGTTTGCGCCCACCATCAACCTAAAGCGCCTTGACCCGGCATGCGCCGAGCTCGACTACATCACCGAAACTGGCAGAAGCCTGGAATGCGAATACGTGATGTCGAATAATTTTGCCTTTGGCGGCATCAACACCTCGATCATTTTCAAAAGGTGGACATAAGCGTCAAGAAAAAATACCAGCCGCCATTTTGAATTTTGATAGGCGCTGTTACTTTGCAAGGAATTGAATTATCACGCTGCGATAGCTGGCACGATTTAACTGCAACACCCTTCACATCACTCGAAAAGGAGCAATAAGATGAAAAAATGGATTTCTTCGTTTGTGGTTCTTGGTGCTGCGCTTACCGCGGTAAGTTATGTCCAGGCACGCGATACCAAGCTCATGCTGCCGATTGCCGCGGCAATGGAAACCCCGGATACGCAAGAAAAGCTGGTGGGATCGGTAAAGTTCTATTTCGGCGACCAGAAGCCCCCCAAAGTCCTGGGCAAGCTGGGCAGCGACTTTTCCAATCGCAAAACAAACGCCTTCGGCAAGTCGGATGAAACGGCGTGCAACTGGGCGTTTTTATCGGCGCTGATGGCGCTGGAACAGCGCGCCATTTCACTGGGCGCCAATGCTGTTGTGAATGTCGCCAGCTATTACAAAAAGAACACGCACTCAAGCCAGACCGAATTCGAATGTCACGCAGGCGCCTTGATGGCTGGCGTGGCGTTGAAAGGGGACTTTGTCAAAATCGCCGACAAATAATCGCTTTCAAAGGTAAAAATCATGATGAACAATATGCGTTTTTCCATCGTTATGGCTATCGGCACGGTCTTGCTTGCGGGCTGCGCGACCAATGTGAAAAAGCCCGAAGCCGCGCAGAATCCCGCGCCGGCTGAAGCATTTTCAAAGTTCAGCTCGTTCGAACTCAAGCCGATCAACACTGGCGAAAGCTGTGACAAGCAGCATGGCGCCGATGTGGCGCTGCGGACAATACAGGAGCAATTGAATATCCGCCTTGGCAAAGTGGTCGGAGGCTGGAACAGCAGCGATGCGAAGGCGGCGATGCCGCGCAAGCTGGTCATCGAACCCGTCTGTTCGGATGCCAAGCTGGTCGGCACCCAGGCGCGCATCTGGGGCGGCGCGCTGGCCGGCAGCTCCGCGGTCGTGATCAAGGTGCGGTATGTCGACGCCTCGACCAACAAGACGATCGCCGAACCTGTGTTTTACCAGCGCGCAAATGCCATGGGCGCTGCGTGGAGCTTTGGCGCCACCGATCGCAACATGCTTACGCGTATCGTGGATTTGATCACTGACTATACTTCGGCGAATTACCAGGCCGCGGTGGGCGGGCCGACAGGCTTGTAGTGCATTGTTAAATCAAAGGGAGAACAAGAATGAAAAAACAGATGGCAATGGCGATTCTCGGCGTATCCATTACAGCTACGCTTCTGCCCGCGCAAGCGCGCAATGTCAAATACATGGTGTCAATTCCGAACACGCTGGAATCGGAACAGGTAAAGGCCAAACTGGATGGCTCGGTGAAGCTGTTCTTCGGCCCGCAAGCCTATGCAAATGATTCCCGAACGATCGCGTCAATGAACGCACACGGCAAGATGTCGATTGAATTCAAGGCAGATATTGCTTCCTGCCAGGCGTCTTTTGCGGATGCCCTGGGCACCTTGCAAAACAATGCCAAGGCTGCCGGCGCCGATGCGGTGGTAAATATTGTCAGCTATTTTAAAAATGGCCCGGTCATGTCGAGCGCCACCGAATTCGAGTGCCGTGCCGGCAGTAATTTTTCCCATGTCATGCTCAAGGGGGAGCTTGTCAAACTCTCCGGCAAGTAACAGCCGTGCGCCTTCCGCCGCCTTATGGCTGGTGGACGGCCGCAATGTGCCCGCTAGCGACCTTGGACATTTTGTGCGTCGATTGAGCAAGGCGGAAGCGGCCCGCTACGCCAGGTTCAAACGACCGCAACGCCAGCAGCAGTATCTGCTTGGACGCATGCTGCTGCGGCATGCCGTTGCCTGTGCTACCGCCGTAGCGCCGCAGGACATTGGCACGATCGAACAGCCTGACTCAGCGCCTTTGCTTGTGCTTCCAGAAAATGAGCCCCACCCTGCCTTCAGCTTGTCGCATAGCCGTCACTGGATTGCATGTGTGGTCGGCAGTAGTCCCTCGCTTGGTGTCGATATCGAAGTAATCGATGCACGACGCAATGTGCTTGCCCTGTCAGAAGCCGCCTTTGATACGAGCGAGCATGACTTCATCCGCAAACACGGCGAGTCCGAACGCGTGCTTGCCTTCTATCGCATCTGGACGATGAAAGAAGCGCTGTTCAAGCTATGGTCGAGCGCAGGGCGCCAAGACAAGCCACCGGCAGTGATCAACGCCGAAGGCGAACTGCAGCTGCAAGGCGATGGCTGGACATGCGCCTTCCTTGAACATCCGCACCTGGCCATCGCCGTCTGCAGCGCGTTGCCGCTGGTGGAAATCACGCGGAGCGAACTGCTAGCGTTCTCCTTTTAAGCATCTAGGGTTGCGACTTGATCGCGACCAGGTTCAGCAAGGTTTCTTCCCGCTGGCCAAACGGTGGCGTCTTCTTGATTCCCAGCCGGTTCAGCAAGCCAAGGTCGCTGAGGCTCCACCACAGGTAAGGGTAGGAAATCCGCTCCGCCTGCGCCTCGAAGCCGGCCCAGCGAATCAGCGCCAGATACTCCTCGGCAGTTTTCTGCACTTCCATCGGATGACGGAACAACAGACGAATGATCCAGGAATGAATGTAGGCGCGGGTCGACTCCGCGAACAGCAGCATGCCGCCCGGTTTGAGGACGCGGTAAAACTCCGCGATAGCCTTTTCCTGCTCCACCAGGTGATGAAAGGTCTGATGGCAGAACAGGATATCAACGCTATTGTCGGGCAGAGCGATCGCCGCGCCACTGCCGAGCATCAACTCGACCGCCACGCCATCCTGCTGTGCCCGCTTGCGTCCTACTTCCAGGATTTCCGGGTCGGCATCGATGCCGATCAATCTCTGCGGGTTGAAGCGCTGCTTCAACAGGGTAAACGATTTGCCCTGGCCACAGCCGACATCCACTACCGTGCCATAAGTCTCCCGACGCTCCTTGCCGATCAACCGGACCAGGTCTGCGATCGCTACCTCAAGCACATGCTTGAGCCATGTCTCACTGCCGAGAAACCAGATACCAAAACGGGTTTCCGGCACAAATGCATGTTCGTTCAAATTCCCCCCTCTTGCATCGATCGTCATTGTGTACGGTATCGTCGGCGGCTTATCCGTTTCCCCGAAGGATATGCTCAAGTTTTCACCAGGACCGGAATGGCCTGGCGAGCAGGGAATGGTATTGCCGGGATAGTTGTTGTTATTGTTCGGTATGTGCCTCACCGCGCAGCCTGCCGATGACGCCATCAAGCGCATCGAGGTCGGCAAAGTCGATGATCAGCTGGCCGCGATTTTTCGCGCCGAGCTTGATCGCCACCTGCGTTGCCAGCGCATCCGACAGCTCTTCCTCCAGCCGTTCGATGTCGCGGCTCTTGGTGCGGCCATCCTTTTGCCGCGACGCGCCCTGCTCGCTGTTGGCGCGCACCACCAGTTTTTCCGCTTCGCGCACCGACAGGCGCTTGGCGATCACCTGGTTGGCGAGGGTAATCTGGATGGCGCCATCGACCGCCAGCAAGGCGCGCGCATGGCCCATGTCGATGTCGCCGGCCATCAGCATGGTCTGTACCGGCCTGGCCAGGTTCAGCAAACGCAGCAGGTTGGAGACCGCGCTGCGCGAACGGCCGACCGCGCCGGCGGCCTGCTCGTGGGTGAAGTTGAAGTCGGTGATGAGACGATGGATACCTTGCGCCTCTTCCAGCGGATTCAAATCCTCGCGCTGCATGTTCTCGATCAGCGCCATGGCCGCGGCGGTCTGGTCGTCGACATCTTTCACCAGCACCGGCACTTCATTCAGGCCGGCGATTTGCGCTGCGCGAAAGCGCCGCTCGCCGGCGATGATTTCATGCGTAACACCGCCGGCAGCGGCCACAGGACGCACCAGGATCGGCTGCATCAAGCCCTGCGTCCTGATCGACACCGCCAGCTCATTGAGGGCGCCTTCGTCCATCCTGGTGCGCGGCTGGTACTTGCCGGCCTGGAGCTGCGCCACGGGCATGACGTTCGGCGCGCCGGCGGCAACCGGCACTTCCTCCATCAAGTCGCTGGAGCCGCCCAGCAATGCATCCAGGCCGCGGCCCAATCCTTTGGTTTTTTTGGTCGCCATGATTTTCTTTGATTACATTGTTTTGATGCGCTCAACCATTTCCGCGCCGAAGGCGATGTAAGCCTGCGCGCCCTTGGACGTGGGATCGAAGGTAACGCCGGGAACGCCGTAGGATGGCGCTTCGGCCAGCCGCACATTGCGTGGAATCAGGGTCTTGAATACCTTGTCGCCGAAGTGCTGCTCCAGCTGCGCCGAGACTTGCTGTGACAGCGTCATGCGCGGATCGAACATGACCCGCAACAGGCCGATGATTTTCAGCTCCGGATTGAGCTTGGCGTGCACTTTCTTGATGGTGTTGACCAGGTCGGACAAACCTTCCAGCGCATAGTATTCGCACTGCATCGGGATCACCACGCCGTGCGCTGCGCACAAGCCGTTCAGGGTCAGCATCGACAACGCGGGCGGGCAATCGATCAGCATGAAATCGTATTCGCCATCGACTTCGGCCAGGGCATCCTTCAGGCGCTTTTCGCGGTTGTCCAGCTCGACCATCTCGACTTCGGCACCGGCCAGTTCGCGGTTGGCAGGCAGCACGTCGAAACCGCCGGCATCCGACCTCTGGCGCGCACCGTTCACATCGGCCAGACCCAGCAAGACTTCATACACCGACGCCGTCAGGGTCGCCTTGTTGATGCCGGCACCCATGGTGGCATTGCCTTGCGGGTCGAGGTCGACCAACAGCACGCGCTGCTCCAGCTTCGCCAGGCCCGCAGCCAGGTTGACCGCAGTCGTGGTCTTGCCGACCCCGCCTTTTTGGTTGGCCACACAAAAGATTTTTGCCATATGCCCTTATTTCGTCGTCAATTCGTCTTCAATGTAAAACTGAAGTCCGTCAAAGCACCATCCCTACCCTTGCGATGCTGTTTCCACAGCACGCTCGATGAACACCAGGTGCCGCTGGGCCTGCAATCCGGGGACTTCTAGCGCACGCACTTCGCGCACGCGCCAGCCGGCCGGCAAGCGGCTGATCTCGTCATTCGGCGCGACACCTTTCATGGCGATATAGCAGCCACCGTCGGCCAGCAAGTGCTGCGACCAGGTAACAAAATCATTCAGTTCCGCAAACGCCCGCGACGTGATCACATCAAACTTTTGCGACACTTGCAGCGCTTCGACGCGCGCCGTATGCACCGTCACATTGGCCAGGCCCAGCTCGCTTTTGGCCTGGGTCAGGAAGGCGGTTTTCTTGTGCACGGTATCGATCATCGACACTTGCAGCTCCGGTTGGCGCGCCGCCCCCCAGATTGCCAGGACCATGCCCGGCAGGCCGCCGCCAGCGCCGACATCGAGAACATTGCGCGCACCCTCGAACGCCGGCAAGGCCGCCAGGCAATCGAGCACATGCTGGGTCAGCATCTGTTGTGGATCGCGTACGGCAGTCAGGTTATAGACGGCGTTCCACTTGGCCAGCAAGGCCAGGTAGTCGAGCAATTGGCCGATTTGTCCATCGCTCAAGTCCAGCCGCAGCTCCTGCGCCCCCTGGCGCAACTGCTGCGCAAAGGCTTCCCGATTAAATTGCATAATTGATAATAGTTTTCAAGCCGATGCCGATGTCTCGCTGCCGCTGCCGGCAAAGCCCTTGAAGCCGCCCCGCTTCAGATGCACCAGCAGCAAGGAAATCGCCGCCGGGGTTATGCCCGAGATGCGCGACGCCTGGCCCAGTGTTTCCGGGCGATGCTTGTTGAGCTTTTGCCGCACCTCGATCGACAAGGCCTTGACCTCCAGATAATCGAGGCTGTCAGGCAATTTGAAATTCTCATAGTGGTCATGACGCTCGACTTCGCGCGCCTGGCGGTCGATGTAGCCGGCATACTTGATCTGGATTTCCACCTGCTCCTTGACGGCGACATCGAACTCGATGCCGCTGGCCACTGCCACGTCGCCGGCCTGCATGCCCATCAGGCGGTCATAGGTGACCGTCGGGCGGCGCAGCAAGTCGGCCAGCGAGTATTCGCGCTCAATCGACTGGCCCAGCACGCGCTCGGCTTCCTGCTCTGCAAGAATGCGGGGATTGACCCAGGTCGACTTGAGGCGCTCGACTTCGCGCGCGACCGCTTCACGCTTGAGTTCAAATGCGTTCCACTGGGCATCGCTCACGCAACCCAACTGGCGGCCGATTTCCGTCAGGCGCATATCAGCATTATCTTCGCGCAAGCTCAAGCGATATTCGGCGCGGCTGGTAAACATCCGGTAAGGCTCCTGCACGCCCTTGGTAATCAAGTCATCCACCAGTACGCCCAGATAAGCCTGGTCGCGGCGCGGCGTCCAGGCTTCCCGCCCCTGGGTTTGCAGGGCAGCGTTGATACCGGCAAGCATGCCCTGTGCCGCCGCTTCTTCATAGCCGGTGGTGCCATTGATCTGGCCGGCGAAGAACAGACCCTGGATCTCCCTGGTTTCCAGTGAGGCTTTCAAACCGCGCGGATCGAAATAGTCATATTCGATGGCATAGCCGGGGCGCAAGATATGGGCGTTTTCCAGGCCACGCATCGAACGCACCAACTCCAGCTGCACATCGAATGGCAGACTGGTGGAAATGCCGTTGGGATAAAACTCGTTGGTGGTCAAGCCTTCCGGCTCGAGGAAGATCTGGTGCGAGTCCTTGTCGGCGAAGCGATGGATCTTGTCCTCGATCGACGGGCAATAACGCGGACCGACCCCTTCGATCACGCCGGTGTACATCGGGCTGCGATCGAGGCTGCCGCGAATGATGTCATGGGTACGCTGGTTGGTATGCGTAATCCAGCACGGCAACTGCTGCGGATGCATGGCGGCAGTCCCCATCACCGAAAACACCGGCACCGGATCGAGATCGCCCGGCTGCTCCTGCATCACTGAAAAATCGATGCTGCGACCATCGATCCGTGGCGGCGTCCCGGTTTTCAGGCGCCCTTGCGGCAGCTTCAGCTCTTTCAGACGCGCCGACAGGGAAATGGCTGGGGGGTCGCCGGCACGGCCAGCAGCATAATTATTGAGGCCGACGTGGATTTTCCCATCAAGAAAAGTCCCCGCAGTCAGCACCACGCTACGGGAACGAAAGCGGATGCCGACCTGGGTAACGGCACCCACGACACGATTTCCTTCCACCATCAGATCATCCACCGCTTGCTGGAATAACCAAAGATTGGGCTGATTTTCGAGGCGGCGACGGATCGCTTGCTTATACAGAATGCGATCAGCTTGTGCGCGCGTAGCCCGCACTGCCGGGCCTTTTGAAGAATTCAGGATACGAAACTGGATGCCACCCTCGTCCGTGGCAATTGCCATCGCCCCACCCATGGCATCGACTTCGCGCACCAGGTGCCCCTTGCCGATACCGCCAATCGAGGGATTGCACGACATTTGCCCCAAGGTCTCGATATTATGGGTCAGGAGCAAGGTCTTTTGCCCCATGCGCGCCGCAGCCAGGGCCGCCTCTGTGCCGGCATGACCACCGCCAACAACGATTACATCGAATTCTGTGGGATAGAGCATGGTGTATTCCAGTACCGCAACAAAGCTGCTAAAGCGGGATTATAAAGTTTTTCAAGGGACTTGTTTCGACCAAGGCGACAATTGTTTGGTTTCACGTGAAACATTTTCCAAAGAGCGACATCACCTCCCCGCCCGATAGCTCGACCAGCGGTTGCCAAAACGAAAACATGCACGCAATTTCCATCCCAATGCTGACTCACCGGGAAGAAATATGTTTCACGTGAAACATGTCAACGCAGCAGCCAAGCCATCTTCTCCGCGCATTGCGCTGCACTATCGCAGAAAGGCATCGTACCCTGTCTTGACGTTGACATCCTCCCCGCCCTCAGCCTTGCGGCTGCCGCTTACGCGGAAAGGAAGGGGATTCCTACGGCGCCACACGATGATTTGCGAGTCGCTTCGGTGGGTTCCTGCTTCATCGAGCGGCCTGACTGCGCCGACTCTCCACAGGCTAACAAGCGGTATCCCCACTCTAAAACATTGATCGCGCCGACCACATCGGCGTGATTTTCGTAACCGCAATCGACGCACAGAAATTTCGCTTGTGTTTGCCGATTGTCTTTTGATACGTGACCGCAGCACGGGCAAGTGCGGCTGGTGTTGTGTGGCGGTACGGCCAGCAGCATGCCGCCGTTCCACGACACCTTGTAATCCAGTTGTCGCCTGAATTCACCCCATCCCTGATCGAGAATGGCGCGGTTCAGGCCGGATTTCTGTTTTACCATCTTGCCGTGCTGCTCGCTATTGCCCTTCGATGACCTGGACATGTTCCGTACCTGCAAATCCTCAATGCATACGAGCGCGTGGTTTTGGCTGATCGTCGTTGTGGTCTTATGCAGGAAGTCTTTGCGGGCGTTGGCGATGCTGGTGTGAATCTTCTGGACGCGGGCCTTCGCCTTCTTCCAGTTGTTGCTGAACTTGACCTTGCGGCTCATGCGGCGCTGGTAACGGGCCGGGCGTTGTTGATGTTTCTTGAAGCTGTTGAGCGGCGCGATATATGTCTCGTCGCTCATGGTGGCGAACCGGGCAATGCCGACATCGATGCCGATGGCGCTTGTCGCTACCGGCAGCGGCTGTTCAACTTCGCGCTTCGTTTGAACCGACACAAACCACTTACCGCCCGACTGGCTCACGGTGACGTTGCGCACCTCACCCAGCACGTCCCGGCTGTTGCGATAGCGCAGCCAGCCCAACTTGGGAAGAAAGAGGCGGTTGTTGGCCTGGTCTAGCTTGATCTGCTTCGGGTCGGGGTAGCGGAAAGCATCGCCGCTGCCCTTGCGCTTGAAGCGCGGGAAATCGGCGCGTTTTGCGAAGAAGTTCTTGTATGCCGTCTCCAAGTCCTTCAAGGCATGTTGCAAGGGGTGACAGGGAGCATCCTTGAGCCAAGGCGTGTCAAGGCTATTGCGCCATCCCGTGAGGTGCTTCGCCATCGCCACATAGCCGATGAACTTGTTACCCTCTTCGTGATTTTCTTTTTGCTGCGCCAGTGCCTTGTTGTAGACGAACCGGCACGACCCGGCGAAGCGGCGCATATCGCGCTTCTGCTCGCCGTCTGGCATGAGTTCGTATTTGTAGGCTTGCAGGCGCTGCATGCTGTGATTATATGCAGCATGTCTGGCGTCGGCAAACAAGCTTTGAGGCAAGGATGGCTTCGCCGCCCGCGCTCTTGACCCCGCCCTGACGGGCGAGGATTGCCGCGCAACTGATCAACTTCCCAAAATAAACTGTCCACGACCGACACGCCGGCAAGCTGGATAGAATTACGCAGCGTCGGGAGGCAACGCACGATGCGCCCGCATCGTCGCCGACATCCGGCAACCATGCCCAGCGTCCAAGGTGTTCCAGCTGAGCACAACCACGCAATTGCTTTTTTAATAACTCTCGTGCGAAGTCCGGATGCCTGTCCGCAAGATACGAAGCAACTCAAACCAGCCGCACGTTACAACTGTGCAGTCGTCCTGATCACCGTCACACGACTGATAAGGAAATCACCATCGACGACGGTTCTATGGGGAACGCCAATAACATTAAAACCAGGTCCGCCGTCATCGATCCAGCGCGCCACCAAGGCATCGAATTCCACAGGTTTCAGGCGGAGCATCTGGGCGGTGATTACAAACTGTGCACCTGCCTTCTGCTTTTTAACAAAGTCATCCATTGAAGCCATACATTCCCTTTCTTAATATGGGCAGCAATCATAAGACAGTTTGTTATCGACGACTATCGGAAATGCCACGTGAAACCATCCGCGAATCACGGTCAATGGCCTGATAGGAGTGACAGCCAGGCAGCCAGCAATGCAAGTGACGACAGCCCAGGCGAAAGCGGCTTCATTGAATACCACCTGGTAGAGGCGGAGACAAAGGTCGCCGCAAAGCGCCATACAGCAAACGCGCAAGTTGGCGGTATCCGGCACCCGTCAGATGAACCCATCTGCCATCGCAAAATCTGCACGCAACGCACCGCTCGAGTCCGCCAGGTTTTGCGTGTCGACGAATACGCACCCTGCCCTGTCCGCACACAGGCGCGCCAGCAAGTGGTTTGTCGCCCGGGTGGCGCCCTCTGCCGCATCAGCATGCCGCATGGGAGGGATGCCGACGATTGCCACTCGCGACATTGCCGGTATCCTGCCAAGCACGCTGCCCATCGAAATGGCAATTGCTTGCGGCGATTTGCCATATCTGAGATCGTTGCGTCCGCTGAGCAAGACAACCTGCCTGACCCGGTCCAGCGACTTGTACTGCGTAACACGCTCGGCCAGATGTTCCGCCGTTTCCCCGCCGATTGCGTAGTTGACCACAGCACCTTCCAGCAGTGAAGTCGGCAAGCTGTGCAAATGGCTGTCACCAAAGAGCAGTGTGCTTTGATCGCCAATCAGCGAGTCGCCCCGTAAATGGATGGCCCGTAATGTCGTTTCCAGTCGTGCCTGTAATGCAGACGGCGTTCCCAGTCGCCAGTTGAGAGAATCCGATATTGCAAGATAAAGCTGCGGACAAGACACAAGCACAAGGGTCCAAAGCATTATCACGGCAACTACCAGGCAAACCAAATAGTGCCTGCCCTTGGTGCCGGTTGCGCTAAACATGCCTGATCGGATTCTCAATCTGGGTTCCCCTGTCGTTGCCTTTCAAACCCGGCGGCATTGGCCGCTTGCAGCAGTCTGCCGCTGATTCGCCAATGCGTCTGTCTTCTTCCTGATTGGAGCGCTTCGGGTTTCTATAACCCGAGCCGTTCCATCCATTTATCCAAACCTTTGTTCGGAGTATCAACTATTTCCCGAACATCAACTATCTCGAGAGAATATACCCAAAAGCCCAACCCCAATTCAATAAGCAACTCACGGGATTGCGCATCAACGCAGCCCCCTGGATGCGACGGCAAGTTTATCCATGTCAGGCAAACCGCCATAACAAGCATCAATGGCATCTGCGGCATCTGCGAATATTTCAGCGCAAGCCGACCGGCATTACCTGTATCATGCCAACATTACAAACCCTGTAGTAACTATAAGGTACGGAGCATATTTTGCAGTGGCCCTGGAAAAATCCCAATGAAGCTGATGTGATGATCATCAGCGGACTGGCAAGAAGAAGCGGATGCCAAGTGGAAACCATCCGTTACTACGAGCGGCAGGGCCTGCTTCCCGCGCCTGACCGCTCATCCGGAAATTACCGCCTGTATCGCCAAATACATGTTGAACGCCTGCTGTTCATTCGCCATTGTCGTTCGCTCGACATGACCCTCGATGAAATCCGCCGCCTGCTCGATCTGCGCGACCGCCCGCAGGCAAGCGGTAGCGAAGCGAATGCCTTGCTAGAAAAGCGCATCGGGCAAGTAGCGCAACGTATCGAAGAATTGCAAGCGCTACAGAGGCAACTGCTTGACCTGCACGGCCAGTGCCACAGGGCACAGGCACTAGTGGACTGTAACATTTAAAAACGAAGTATACTCATGCTCATGGAGGGCATGATGATACTCACCAAAAGCGAACGCATGGGGCTCCAACAACAGGTCAGTGCGAGGAATGGACGGGCAGATACTGCACGTCGCGCCCGGCTGATTTTGCTGCTGGCCGATGGCCATACCTGGGCCGATATCCGCGCCAAGCTCGATTGCAGCGACAGCTTCATTGATCTCTGGAGCAAGCGTTTTTTCGCAGACCGGCTTGCCGGCCTGTTTTCGCGCCATGCCGGGCGGGAACGCTACAAGGTCACCGACCGCATCGAGGCACGCGTCCTGGCCCGAACCACGAAACACAAACCGGCCGATGGTTCGACGCACTGGTCGACACGCAAGCTGGCTGCCGAACTGGGCGGCGGGATTTCGCACATGGCGGTCGCGCGCATTTGGGCCAAGCATGGCATCAAGCCGCATCGCCTCGAAGGCTATCTCGCCTCCAACGATCCCGACTTTGAAACCAAGGCCGCCGATGTGATTGGCCTCTACATGAATCCGCCCCAGCACGCGGCCGTGTTTTGCGTGGACGAAAAAACTGCGATCCAGGCGCTGGATCGGAAAGACCCAGTGCTGCCGCTGTCGCCCGGACGCGCCGAACGCCATGGATTCGAATACTACCGGCACGGCACGCTGTCGTTGTATGCCGCCTTCAACACCAGGACTGGCGAGGTGCTGGGCAAGACCGCTGCGCGACACACCTCGGCAGAGTTCGTGGCCTTCCTCACAGACATCGTCGCAAATCAACCCAAGGGCAAAGAAATCCACGTCATCGCCGACAATCTCTCCGCGCACAAAACCAAGCTCGTCGCGGCATTTCTGGAGGCGCATCCCACGGTGCATATGCATTTCACTCCTACGTATTCATCCTGGTTGAATCAGGTCGAACTGTGGTTTGCAAAAATCGAACGCGACGTCATTGCGCGGGGCGTTTTCACATCGCTGACTGATCTCAAGAGAAAACTCATGCGTTACATCCGTCACTACAACACCCAGCCAAAGCCAGTGAAGTGGAAGTACTTCGATCCAAGCAAGCGAATCACTCCCGAATCAATTGTTACAGTCCACTAGTCGACAGCCGCAGCCCGCAATGCCTCGCCGATGGTGTTGAAGTGGATGCTAATGTTGCGCCCAGGCTATAGAACGGTCAGGTCCGCTGTCGCCGCTGTCGCTATTGAAAAACCGGGAAACGCAAGCTGGAAAAGTCCGCGCACAAAAGACTGCGGGCGGTAAGCCGTCTTGCAACAGCTTACCGCCCGCGGATTGTTACGACGACTAGCGCCGTCAGACTGATGCTTAAGCGCGCTTGCGGCTGAAGAACGCCATGAACTCGCCAACGATACCGCGTCGGAAGGCCAGCACGCAAACGATGAAGATGACACCGATCACGATATTGACCGATTCGCCCAGCGAGCGGAACCATTCGATCGTCGTGACATTCGCCAGGAAAGTGCCGATATCGCCGAGCTTCGACTCCAGGATGACGATGACGAAGGCGCCGATGATCGGGCCGGCGATGGTGCCCAGGCCGCCAACCAAGGTCATCAGCACGATCAAGCCCGACAAGCTCCAGTGCACGTCGGAAAGGGTCGCAAAGCCCAGCATCAGGGTTTTGGTCGAACCGGCCAGGCCAGCCAACGCAGCCGACAGGACAAAGGCCAGCAGCTTGTACTTGTCGACGTCGTAACCCAGCGAAATGGCGCGTGGCTCGTTTTCCTTTACAGCCTTCAACACCTGGCCGTACGGCGAATGCACGGCACGGATGATCACGGCGATACCGAAGACGAAGATCGCCAGCACGACGAAATACAGGGTCAGGTCGCTGCTAATATCCAGCACGCCGAACAGCTTGCCGCGCGGCACGCCTTGCAAGCCGTCTTCACCGCCGGTGAAGGGGAATTGCAGACACAGGAAGTAGATAAACTGCGCGATCGCCATGGTGATCATGGTGAAGTAAATCCCCTGGCGACGGATCGCCACGACACCCATGATCCAGCCAATCGCCGCGCCTGCCAGCGTACCCAGCAGCAGGCCAACTTCAGGCGGCACACCCCACATTTTCAGCGCATGGCCAGCGACATAGCCGGCGGTGCCGAAGAAGGCGGCGTGACCGAACGACAGCAGGCCCGCATAACCGAACACCAGATTGAAGGCGCTGGCAAACAATGCGAAGCACAGCATCTTCATCAGAAACACTGGATAGAAGAAGAATGGCGCTGCCAATGCTGCTACCAGAAATAAGCCGTAACCGATTTTTTTGTTCATAAACCCCACCGTTTGCCGCTGAGGGCGGCCAGTAACACCTGATTGATCCTTGTCGACTACAACCGTGCTCATGTTATTTCACCTTACCGAACAGGCCGGCCGGACGCACCAGCAGCACGATGATCATGATGATGAACACCACGGTCGACGACAATTCAGGATAAAACACGCGCGTCAGCCCTTCGACCACGCCCAGCAAGAGGCCAGTGATGATCGAGCCGAGAATCGAGCCCATGCCGCCGATCACCACCACCGCGAACACGACGATGATCAGGTTCGACCCCATCAGCGGCGAGATCTGGATGACCGGCGCCGACAGCACACCGGCAAACGCCGCCAGCGCCACGCCGAAGCCGAAGGTCAGGGTCACCATCAGCGGCACGTTGATGCCGAAGGCTTCCACCAGTTTCGGGTTTTCGGTACCGGCGCGCAGGTAGGCGCCGAGCTTGGTTTTTTCGATCACGAACCAGGTCGCCAGGCAAACCGTCACCGAGGCAAACACCACCCATGCCCGATAGTTCGGCAGGATCATGAAGCCGAGATCGGTGGCACCGGACAAGGCTTCCGGCACCGAGTAAGGCTGGCCGGAGACGCCGTAGATCGAGCGGAACACGCCTTCGACGATCAGCGTCACGCCGAAGGTCAGCAACAGGCCGTAGATGTGATCGACCTTGTACAGCCAGCGCAGCAAAAGCTTCTCGATAATGATGCCGAAGATCGCGACGATGATCGGCGCGGCGATCAGCATCACCCAGTAATTGATGTTGAAGTACGCCATGCCCATCCAGGCCAGGAAGGCCCCAAGCATGTATAGCGCACCGTGAGAAAAGTTAATGACATTGAGCAAGCCAAAAATCACGGCAAGGCCCAACGATAACATTGCATAAAATGACCCGTTAACCAGACCCAGCAAGAGCTGGCTCAACATGGCTTGCAGGGGAACGCCGAATATTTCCATGGCAGATCACAAAGAAAAAATTCACCCTAAAAGGGCGATAAAACTTGAAAAGCGGTGCGCCACAAGGGGCGCACCGCAGGCTTGAACAGTCTTACTTGCTGCTTACTTCCAGAGGGCGCACTTGGACTCGGCCTTGCTCATGTAGGCCTGGTCACCCGGGATGGTCTGCACCACCTTGTAGTAATCCCATGGATACTTCGACTCGGCCGGCGTCTTCACCTGCATCAGGTACATGTCATGCACCATGCGGCCATCCGGACGGATCACGCCATTCTTGGCAAACATGTCGTTGACCTTGGTCGCCTTCATCTGCGCCATCACCTTGTCGCCATCGTCGCTGCCCACGGCTTTCACCGCGTTCAGGTAGTGCATGGTCGCCGAGTAGTCGGCCGCATGCAGCATGGTCGGCTCTTTCTTGGTCTTGGCGAAGAACTTCTTCGACCAGGCGCGGGTGTCGTTGTTCAGGTCCCAGTACCAGCCGTCGGTCAGGTACATGCCCTGCGTCAGGTTCAGGCCCAGCGAGTGGATGTCGGTGATGAACACCAGCAGACCGGCCAGCTTCATGCTCTTGGTGATGCCGAACTCGTTGGCTGCCTTGATGGCGTTGATGGTGTCGCCGCCGGCATTGGCCATGCCCAGGATCTGCGCCTTGGACGCTTGCGCCTGCAGCAGGAACGACGAGAAGTCGGAGGCGTTCAGCGGATGCTTGACCTGGCCCTTGACCACGCCGCCCTGCGCCTTGACGACGTCCGCGGTGTCTTTTTCCAGCGATGCGCCGAAAGCATAGTCGGCGGTCAGGAAGAACCAGTCCTTGCCACCCTGCTTGACGATGGCGCCGCCGGTGCCGCGCGCCAGCGCCACGGTGTCATAGGCGTAGTGCACGGTGTAGCCGGTGCAATCCTCGTTGGTCAGGCGGGAAGAACCTGCGCCGATCGAGATGAAAGGCTTTTTCTTTTCCGCGGCCAGCTTGGCCAGCGCCAGGTTCACGCCGGAGTTGGTGCCGCCCAGGATCATGTCGACGCCTTCGCGGTCGATCCATTCGCGGCCCTTGGAAGCGGCGATGTCGGCCTTGTTCAGGTGGTCGGCAGAGACGAATTCGATTTTCTTGCCATTGATGGTGCCGCCGAAATCGGCAATCGCCATGCGCACGGCTTCAGCGCCGTTGGGGCCGTCGACGTCGGCATACACGCCGGACATGTCGGTGATCAGGCCGATCTTGACGGTATCGCCGGAAACCTGCGCCGAGGCGGGAGCAGCGAAAGCCATCAGGGCGGCTGCGGTAGCCAGCGCCATTGCATTCAGTTTCAACGTCATTCTTTATTTCTCCTTTGGTTCTGCGGTGTTATTTATATAAAGAACTTACGAACTTACACGCCCAGAAGTGTATTCAATACAGGCATCTTGGCTTCCAACTCGGATGAAGAGAAGGTCTCGACGATCTGACCATGCTCCATTACGTAAAACCGGTCCGCCAGCGGCGCAGCGAAGCGGAAATTCTGTTCCACCATGATGATGGTGTACCCCTTGGATTTCAGGGTCGTGATCATGCGTGCCAGCGCCTGCACGATGACCGGCGCCAGACCTTCGGAAATCTCGTCGAGCAGCAGGATCCTGGCGCCGGTGCGCAGGATGCGGCCGACCGCCAGCATCTGTTGTTCACCGCCAGACAGGCGGGTACCCTGGCTGTTTTTGCGTTCCTTCAGGTTGGGGAACATGTCGTAGATTTCTTCTACCGACATGCCCTTTTCCGTCTTCGAGACCATCGGCGGCAACAGCAGGTTTTCTTCCGTCGACAGCGAAGAAAAAATGCCGCGCTCTTCCGGGCAATAGCCCAGGCCCAGATGGGCAATCTTGTGGGTCGGCAGGTGGATCGCCTCGACGCCACCGATCTTGATCGAGCCCTTGCGAGCACCGACCAGGCCCATGATGGAGCGCATGGTGGTGGTGCGACCGGCGCCGTTGCGGCCGAGGATGGTGACGACTTCGCCGTAGTTCACCGAGAGATTGACGTCATGCAGGATGTGCGATTCGCCATACCAGGCATGCAGGTTGCTGATTTCCAGCGCTTTCTCAGCCATGATCAATGGGCTCCTTCCAGTTCTGCGGCGGAGGTACCCATGTACGCTTCCATCACTAGCGGATTGTTCGATACTTCTGCGTAAGTGCCTTCGGCCAGCATGGCGCCGCGCTGCAGCACCGAAATCTTGTCGCAAATGCCAGACACCACGCTCATGTTGTGTTCCACCATCAGGATGGTGCGGCCAGCCGACACTTTCTTGATCAGTTCGGTGACGCGGTGGACGTCTTCATGGCCCATGCCCTGGGTCGGTTCGTCCAGCAGCATCAGCTCCGGTTCCATGCCCAGCGTCGTGGCGATTTCCAGCGCGCGCTTGCGGCCATAGGGCAAGTCGACGGTAACGGTATCGGCGAACTCGGTCAGGTCGACTTCGGCCAGCAATTGCATGGCGCGATCGTTCAGCTGATACAAGGACTTTTCACTCTTCCAGAAATGGAAGGACGTGCCCAGCTTGCGCTGCAGACCGATACGCACGTTTTCCAGCACGGTCAGGTGCGGGAACACGGCAGAAATCTGGAACGAACGGATGATGCCCTGACGCGAAATCTGCGCCGGCTTGTCCGCCGTAATGTCTTTGCCATTGAACAGGATCTGTCCAGAGGTAGGGATCAGAAACTTGGTGAGCAAGTTGAAGCAAGTCGTCTTGCCAGCACCATTGGGGCCGATCAGTGCATGGATGTGACCCCGCTGCACTTTCAAATTCACGTCATTGACTGCCGTGAACCCCTTGAACTCTTTGGTGAGATTTTTGGTCTCGAGGATGACAGGGGTCATCATTTCTCCTTCTTAGACGTCTATTGCTTATTGACGCTTTTGCTTGTTATTGACACTTGTAATGCCGTTTGCCGTACATGCGGCTACGCAATTTTGCGAATAGTACTAGCTCTTATGCGAAGAAACAATACCAGAGATTCACAACAAGATTCCTTTTCTTTTTTGTCATAGTAGTTCTACGGTTCTTTGCTGCATTGCAATATGAGATTTTGAAATTCGAATCCATTCCGCCACCTGCTCTGCCAGCATGATGGTCGGCGAATTGGTATTGCCGGAAGTTATGGTGGGCATCGCGGAGGCATCCACCACCCGCAACCCATGAATTCCCCTCACACGCAAGCGGCTGTCGAGCACTGCCAGCGGGTCGTCTGCAGCGCCCATCTTGCAGGTGCCGACCGGGTGAAAAATGGTTGTTCCGATCTCACCGGCGGCCTGTGCCAATTCCGCTTCGCTGCGATAACTTAAACCTGGCTTAATTTCTTTCGGAAAAAATTGTTGCAGCGCGGGAGCGGCAATTATTTTTCGTGTCAATGCCAGGGAAGCGCCCGCCACCCGCCGGTCTTCGGCCGTGCTCAGGTAATTCGGCGTGATCCTGGGTGCCGCCAGCGCATCGCCCGAACACAGGCGCACATGGCCGCGCGATTCCGGACGCAGGTTGCAGACACTGGCAGTAAACGCCGGAAAATTGTGCAATGCGTCACCAAAGCGCTCCAGCGACAGGGGCTGCACATGGTATTCCAGGTTGGCCGTCGCCTGGCCCGCATCCGAACGGGCGAAAGCCCCCAGCTGCGACGGCGCCATCGACATCGGCCCGCTTTGGAACAGCAAGTATTCCAGGCCGATCTTCATCTTGCCGAACCAGTGGTTGGCCATGGTATTGAGGGTACGCGCGCCCTCGATCTGGAACACCATGCGCAATTGCAGGTGATCCTGCAGGTTTTCACCGACGCCTGGCAATTCGGCCTGTACTGCGATGCCATGCTCGTGCAGCAAGGCCGCCGGTCCCACACCGGACAATTGCAAAATGTGCGGCGAACCGATCGCCCCGGCACTCAGGAGCGTTTCACGCGCCGCAGCGGCAAACCAGCGGCCGCCTTCGCGCAGGAATTCGACGCCGCTGCAAACCTTGCCCTGTGCCGTATCGGCAATGCGCAGGCGCTCGACATGGCAGCCGGTCATGACGGTCAGGTTGCCGCGCCTGAGTGCAGGTTTCAGAAAAGCGCGCGCCGTGCTCCAGCGCCAGCCGCGCTTCTGGTTGACTTCGAAATAGCCGCAGCCCTCGTTGTCGCCGCGGTTGAAATCTTCGGTGCTCGGAATGCCGGTCTGCGCTGCGGCCGCGCGAAAAGCTTCGAGGATTTCCCAGGACAGGCGCTGCCGCTCCACCCGCCATTCGCCGCCACTGCCATGAAACGCGTCGCTGCCCCGATGATGGTCTTCGCTGCGCATGAACAGCGGCAGTACCCGGCTCCAGGACCAGGCATCGTCACCGGTCAGACGCGCCCATTCATCGTAGTCGCGCGCCTGGCCGCGCATGTAGATCATGCCGTTGATCGAGGATGAACCGCCCAGCACTTTGCCACGCGGGTAAATCAGGCTGCGGCCATTCAGGCCGGGATCGGCTTCGGTACGGAAACGCCAGTCGGTGCGCGCATTGTCGATGCAATAAAGATAACCGACCGGGATATGCACCCACAGGTAATCGTCCTTCTTGCCGGCTTCAAGCAGCAGGACTTTCACGTCCGGGTCTTCGGAGAGGCGGTTGGCCAGTACGCAGCCCGCCGAACCGGCGCCAATGATGATGTAGTCGTATTGTCCCGCTGACTGCATGGCCGTCCCCTACTTCGCCACCGGCATGGTGAACTCGGCGCCCTTCGCAATCGACTCCGGCCAGCGCTGCATGATCGACTTGTAGCGGGTGTAAAAGCGCACGCCTTCCTCGCCATAGGCATGGGCATCGCCAAACAACGAACGCTTCCAGCCGCCGAAGGAATGCCAGGCCATCGGCACGGGAATCGGCACGTTCACGCCAACCATGCCGACTTCGATGCGGCGCGAAAATTCGCGCGCGGTATGGCCATCGGACGTGAAGAGCGACACACCATTGCCGTATTCATGGGCATTGATCAACTCGACCGCCGCCGCCAGGTCCGGCACGCGCACCACGCACAGGACCGGCCCGAAGATTTCCTCGCGATAGATGCTCATGTCCGGCGTGACGCCGTCGAACAGGCTGCCGCCCAGGAAAAACCCTTTTTCATGACCGGCTACGCGCAAACCGCGACCATCGACCAGCAGCTTTGCGCCAGCCTGCACACCGGCGTCGATGTAGTCCTCGATCTTTTGCTTGTGGGTGGCGGTGACCAACGGCCCCATCTCGGCATTCGCCTCCATGCCATTGCTGACCTTCAGCGCCTTCACGCGCGGCACCAGCGCTTCGACCAGCCGGTTGGCGACATCGCCTACCACCACCGCCACCGAAATCGCCATGCAACGCTCGCCAGCCGAACCGTAGGCGGCGCCAATCAAGGCATCAACCGCCTGCTCAAGGTCGGCGTCCGGCATCACCACCAGATGGTTCTTTGCGCCTCCCAGCGCTTGCGCGCGCATGGGATAAGGCCCCTTGCGCTTGGCCGCCTCGGTGTAAATGTATTCGGCGATCGGCGTCGAACCAACGAAAGAAATCGCCTTCACGTCGGCATGCCGCAACAAGGCATCGACCGCCACCTTGTCACCCTGTACCACGTTGAACACGCCTTCCGGCAAGCCAGCCTGCATCAACAAGTCCGCCAGCATCAGCGAAGGCGAGGGATCGCGCTCGGACGGCTTGAGTACGAAGGTGTTACCGGTGGCCAGCGCCATCGGCGCCATCCACAAAGGCACCATCACCGGAAAATTGAAGGGCGTGATGCCGGCGGTGACGCCCAGCGGCTGGCGTAACTGCCAGTTGTCGATGCCGCCGCCGATATTGTCGGTGAATTGGGTCTTCAGCAATTGCGGCGCGCCGCAGGCGAATTCCACCACTTCGATGCCGCGCACCACTTCGCCCTTTGCATCGGAAAACACCTTGCCATGTTCGCGCGTAATCGCGGCAGCCAGGGCATCCTGGTGCTTTTCCATCAATTCCTTGAACTTGAACAGAATGCGCGCGCGCTTCAAGGGCGCGGTTTCAGCCCATGCCGGCGCGGCCGCCTTGGCTGCCGCCACTGCGGCATTGACTTCCTCGACGCTGGCCAGGGCCACCTGCGCACTGACTTCCCCGGTGGCGGGATTGAAAACCGCTTGGCGGCGCCCACTGGAAGAAGCCGTTACGCGACCACCGATGAAGTGTTCAATACGGGAAGAAGACAGGTTTTCCATAAAAATTCCTTTGGCAAATAAATCAATTTCCGCAGAATATCGCCCTATTTCTGGTAAATCCAATCAGTTATTATCACTATGATATAAATATAATTTATGATGATTGGATTTGCAGTTTCAAAGAATTCAGCATGGATCCATCGCAGCTACGTGCTTTCCTCACTGTCGCCCGCACCGGCAACCTCACCCGTGCAGCGGTCGCGCTGCATCTGACGCAACCGGCTGTCAGCCTGCAAATCAAGGCACTGCAGGCAGCCCTCCAAGTCCAGCTGTTTACGCGCACGCCGACCGGCATGGTACTGACCGCCGAAGGCGCCAAGCTGTTGCCACTCGCCGAACGCATCCTGGGCAATATGGCGGAACTGCAGCAAGCGGCCAATGCACTGCATTCGACACTGAGTGGATCATTGTCGATCGGCACCATTCTCGATCCCGAATTTACCCGTCTGGGCGCCTTCCTCAAACGCCTGGTCGAATCCTGGCCGCAGCTGACGCCACGTCTGCAACATGGAATGTCGGGGAATGTCTTGCAAATGCTGAAAAGCAGCCAGCTCGATGTCGGTTATTACCTGGGCGATCCCGGAAAAGATTGCCATTCCGTCATCCTGGCGCCATTTACCTACAACGTCGTGGCACCGTCCGGCTGGAAAAACCGTGTCGCCGGCAAGGATTGGATTGCACTGGCGCAATTGCCCTGGATCTGGACACCGCCCGATTCCGTCCACAACCGTTTGCTGAGCACCGTCTTTTCTTCGTACCAGGTACATCCACCGACAGTAGCACAAGTGGACCAGGAGCAATCCATGCTCGCACTCGTGAAATCCGGCATTGGACTTTCCCTGGTCCGGGAATCCATCGCCCTGCGCGAAGCCCATGCTCATGGACTGGTGATTGCCGATGCAGTCAGCGTAACAACGGAATTGCGCTTCATCACCTTGGCCAAACGCCAGCATGAAATAGCTATTGCGGCGGTATTTTCCTTGCTGGCCAGCGTCTGGAACAATTAAACCCCGAATTGTCTTGTAAATTTATATATAAAAAATGTTTATCCACAATGACTGTGGATAAGTTTGGGGATATCCCTTGTGTGTATTGTGCACAAGCAGCTACTTTCTTCCGGGCCATTTTTTTATCCAGAATTTATCCGAACCGGATACAAGCTTTATCTGCGTCCTTATACAGCGACTAAGTCGCTGTAAACATTCGCTGTTTACCACTTATCCACAGAAAAGCAGGTCGTTTACTACTATTACTATTCATATATATAAATAACTATTCAAAACCAGGCCTTTCGAATTTTTTCGCCTGTCCTGACAAAAAGCCTGGATTTCCAACAGAGTTATAAAATTTTTTTGGTCAATATTGGTCAGCAAAAAATAGTAAAAACAATCTTGTCATCTCGTCATCCAGATCGGCAATTGGAATCGGTGCGTTCCGGCTTGCGAAACCATGCCAATAAATATTTATCTTATTTACAATATTCGACAATTTTTGCTGCCAGCTGTGGATAACTCAGTGCATAGGCAGCGGGTATTTTGTGAACAAGCGCATGTTTTTCCACTGACAGATTTTTTATCCAGAATCTATCCGCCTCAGAAACAAGCTTTATCAAGCGCCTTGTACAAAAGCTAAAAGCTTGATTTTAAAAAGCGTTTAGGAGTTATCCACAGAAAACTACGCCGTTTACTATTACTACTATTTATATATATAAATACTTATTAAAAAACACTGCGACAAACGCGAAGCTTGAAAAACCTCGCAAAAATCGAAAAAATAGCATTAAAGACAATTTTTCTCTTTCGATTCGCTTGCTCTTTAGATAAAAATGATTTGAAGGCAATAAAAAAAATAAAAAAAATCCACTGCCGGCATAGCCGGCAGTGGATTTCAAATATTAATATTAATTAAATTACAATTTTAAAATACCACTTCCTATCGCGTTTTCGGTTGCTTCCGATAATTTTCCCCGTAACCAGCGGTGTGCAGGATTACGGGCATCGCGCTCATGCCAAAGCATATCGACATGCACTGGTGGCATCTCGAACGGCAAATCCTTGGAAATCAATTCTTCGCTTCTCCCCGTCGAGGCAATCAAATGGCGTGGCAACACCGTAATCAAATCCGAATTGGCAACCACCGAGCCACCGGTATAAAATTGGTTGACTGTCAACAGGATGCGGCGTTCACGTCCCAGCTGCGCCAGTACATCGTTCACCTGGCCATGCGCGCGTCCGGAAAAACTCACCAGCAAGTGATTCGCTGCGCAGTAAGTATCCAGGGTCAGTTCCTGCGATGCGAGCGGATGATCCTTGCGCATCACGCACACATACTGGCCCGTGTACAAACGCTCGTGGCGGATTGGCGTACTCGGTTCGGTCGCCATCTGGTTCACCACGCCTGGGAAAAACCCGATGGTCAGGTCGATATCGCCGCGCAACAGGATGGGACGCGGATCGCGCGTGGTAAGCGGCATCATGCGTACGTTCATGCCGGGTGCTTCGCGCTGGATGTCCTTTACCAACATCGGCAGCCACTGTGCCGCCGGCGCGTCGGCCATTGCCATGCGAAAGGTCGTGTGGGTTTTTGCCAGGTCAAAACTCTCCGGCGTCAATGCCGACTCCAGCTCAGTCAGGGCATTGCGTACCGTTGGCCATAATTCTTCCGCCCGCGGCGTGGGGCGTACGCCATGGGCGGTACGAATCAGCAATTCATCGCCGACCGCATCGCGCAGGCGCTTCAGGGCATTGGATACTGCCGGCTGCGTCATTGCCAGACGGCTCGCGGCGCGTGTCAGATTCTGCTCCGACATGACGGCATCGAACACACGCAAAAGGTTTAAATCAATTGTCAGAAAACTCATGGTATTGGATTAATTAAGCAATTCGAAATTTTTAGCCGACATGCAGTGTTATGCAATTAATCTATAAGAGATATCGACATTGGAAATTAGATTTATAACAGAGTCATTCATATACTGCAACGCACCAAGTTCATGTTTTAGAGAAAAAGCATGTCGATCTTTACCCTTGTTTATCCAGGCCAGGTCGCGGATCCTGTCATGACCGGTTCAATCGATGTTTTATCCTTGGTGATGTTGGGATTGGGTCTGCTGGGCACGCGATCGAATCGACGCGCTTGAGTCCACGCCCTTGAATTTTCGTCTGTCGGCGTAGCGATCGCCACCTGTACCGCTTGTCTCCTCATCCTTCTTGCTGAAGGATTTAAGCCCTGCTGGCACGAGTCTCGCGGGGATTTTTTTACTCGGCCTCCAGACCCTCGATCAGCATTTGCGTATTCACCAACCGCGCCGGGCCGCGCACGATTTCTTCGCCATGACGAAACCAACGCTGCAGCACATAGGGTGCAAAACCGGTTTCTTCGCGGATGGCAAACTGGAAAATTGCATCCCATTCGCTATCGCGCGGCATCACCCAGACGACCTGGCGTCCGGCATCGCCAACGATCCCGGCATGGCGCAGGTTGCCTCGCACACGTCCGGCGCGCTGCTCAGGCGAGGCGCCAAAGCTTCCCGAAGCATCCGGTAAGGGCAATACCACGGGCACCCGCTTTTCCGCCAGCGCGGTGGCGCTAGTCCTGAACTTTGCCCACGGACCGAGCAAGGCCTGTTCGACCAGGCGGCGCTCATCATCCGACAAGGGATCGTCCAGAAAATAACAAGACAGAATTCGTGCCATAAACACATAATACGCCTTGCCGAAGACAGAGCCTTACCTGCGGCGTTTTTTCCAGTTGTAATCCGCCGCCGGATCGGCAACGCCGGCATGACCAACCACATGCGGATTTTCCGAACACATGGTGACAAAGCTGATCGGCTCGCCGGCGCGTTTACGCATGCGTAACTGTTCCATGAAGTGCAGGGCTGCACCCATCTGGCTGGAATTGAAGGCCTGCGCCCGCGTCAACGGCAGGTCGTTGTCATGCTCGGTCCAATACACCATGTACATGGCTGATTCCTGTCGCGTAGATGCCGGTAGACGCCGGATTGCCGGCAAAAGTGCCTGCCTGCTCCAGGCTAGGCGGGTTGCGCCCCATCCGGCATGGGGGAAACGCTGCTTGGCGGATTTTTGGCATCGAGCCGGGCGCGGATCTTTTCCCAGGCTTTGTCATGCAATGGCAATAGCACCACATTGCAAATAGGTTCGAGAATCGCCGCCACGCCACCAAATGCCAGCGAACCGGTGATCACATACATGACGCCAAAGGCGACGCCCATGTGCAAGCCGACTTGACTGGCGGTTTTAGCTGCAGTGACCATGATGAGACTCCCTATCTTGATGATTGGTAGCGCTTGATACGCCCACAAGCGAATGATAAGGATTCTCATTCATTAGATAAAATTTATAAAATTTAAAAAATTGATAGCTTCACCCTATTTAAGAAAACTATCGGGCATCACGCCTGAAAACTCCCGCCCGCCAGGGCAAACCCCTGCAAGAATTCGCGCGCAGCCAGGCGCTTACCGCCGGGTTTTTGCAATTGCGTCACGCGGATTGCGCCGCTGCCGCAGGCAATTACGACGCCATCCGCATCTGCCTGCAGGACTTGTCCTGGTACCGCACCGTTATTGTTGGCGAGCGTTTCCGCTTGCCAGAGCTTGACGGCAACTTCATTGAATAAAGCCGATGCCCCTGGAAAGGGATTGAAAGCCTGGATCTTGCGCGCCACTTTGGTGGCGGATTGTGACAAGTCCAGCAAGGCCTCTTCCTTGGCGATCTTCGCAGCGTAGGTGACGCCCGCTTGCGGTTGCGGCGTGGCCGGCATATTGCCTTTTTCAAGCTGGGCCAGGGCAGCCACGATCATGTCTGCGCCGAGCGCCGCGAGCTTGTCGTGCAGGGTGCCGGTGGTGTCGTCTCCGGCGATGGGCAGGCTTTGCATGGCCAGCATGGGCCCCGTATCCAGTCCCTCTTCCATCTGCATGATCGTCACGCCCGTTTCGGCATCGCCCGCTTCGATGGCGCGATGAATGGGCGCCGCGCCGCGCCAGCGCGGCAACAGCGAGGCGTGGATATTGATGCAGCCAAATTTCGGGATATCAAGCACCGAGCGCGGCAGGATCAAACCATAAGCCGCCACCACCATCACATCGGCACCGACGGATTGCAGCAAGTCATGGGCGTTGCGCGCCACTTGCGGATGTTTGCCATCAAGCTTGAGGGATACCGGTTGCGCCACCGGCAGATTATGGGCCAGCGCGAACTGCTTGACGGGTGAAGCCTGCAATTGCATGCCGCGTCCGGCGGGGCGGTCGGGCTGGGTCAGGACGAGGACGATTTCATGGCCGGCGGCGTGCAAGGCTTGCAAGGCGACGGCGGCAAATTCGGGGGTACCGGCGTAGATGATTTTCATGGACGAGATTGTATTACGGGCGGCTTGGGATGCGTTTGTTGCTAGATGGATAAAACACACATACACTGGCGGTAACTTGAGCAGGTAGGACTTTGTGTAACCAGTGTTTACAGGGGGCTGTATAAGTTGATGTTGCGTTGCAAGGCCACAGGATGCGGGGATCACATGCGATTTTGCGAAGTGCGTGTCAGCTTGGTGCTGTGCATATTGGATAGCCATGCCTTTTAATTACACAGTTCTTGCGGACGGGAAATACGGTCGCCGCGCAAGCGCGTCGCCGATCAGCTCCAAATGTTATGCCGCAATGGGAGTAGCAATCGTATGACCTCTAAATTCGAAAGAGTTGTTTCCGGATTCTTCTCCGAGGCGAAGACTGTGTGTGGCTCCGAAGGTCTTTACCAGTCTATCTTCTACCATCACGCCAGAAGCGAATTTCGACAGAACCAAATTCGTAGAGAAGAACCGGCTGAAGGCGGCAAAGTCGACTTCGTTCTCGAAGATGCCGACCGCGTCATCGCGGTTGAGCTAAAAGCAGGAGCGAATGGTCACCGCAATTCTCTCGCGAACATGAAGGAAGTCGAAAGCAAAGGGAAAGGGCTCCAGCACGATCTCGCCAAGTTGCATAGTCTGCAACGAAGGTCGTCGAAGCCAGTTGAATCTTGGCTCGTGTGCGTTGATCTTGCTGCGCTGGGTATCGCGTTTTTCCGATCTGATCTTGAGAAATACTCCGGCCTTTCCAACGATCAAGAAACAAGCTTTGCGTATCTCTCGCAGCTTGATGACGAATATCAAACATGGGTGGCAGGAAAGCGAACAGCGCGGAAGCTGGAGGCGCCTCAACGCACACCGCAAGTCGACCCTTGGCAACTCATGGCAAGCAAAGCGCTTTGGAACGACTTCTTTGCTGAAGTGGCTCGTGATAGTGGGCCTGAGTGTTCCCATGTAGATTTGTTCTACCACGCCCTCCGTCGCGCGGGTCTCCTCCACAGACAAGTGGCGTCTGAGGTTTTCTTCAACTGCACCCGCTACGGAACGCGCCAGTACTATATCCCCGATTTTGCAATCTTCGACGAAGGGTTTCCCGGCCATTTCCAGCTTTACGGAAATAATCGGCGCACTGTCGAAAACGACCAATACAAGTTACCTGCATTGCTATCCGTACTGGAATTCAAAGGAGGCGAATCCTTCAGAGCCAAGTCAATTTCGAAGCGCAAGGAGGAAATCGTTTCGGATGTGGAGAAGCTTGCACAACAGATCAAACCGCGCATCGAGGCTGCGCCTTCATTCCTAGACCGAGCCAAGACTATTGCCAGCCCCAAGTACACAATGGTGGTAACTGACAGCGACCCTCGCCTACAACCGTGCATTGAAGCGTGAGAGCAAAGCACAAGGGCATCGCGGACATCAGGTGGCCCGGTGATGCATAACCCTGCGGGTCCACCGGACGCTGCGCGATAAAGCCGCGCAGCGACGGTGACTTCCACGTTAGATTCCCAATACACACTGGATTAAATTATGGATTTTCGAGAGCACCTTCAGCGACAACTTGGCTTTCTTGAAAGATCGTGCGAAAGCTACGATGCCGGATATCGCGACGAAGCCATTCGGATTGCCACGATCATCCGAGTCCTTATCCACAACACCAAAGCGTCCACTTCATTACTGCAGCACTTGAATGCGACGACGATTAACCTGTTTTCTACTACCTCGGAACCATCTCCTCAAACGCTTTTCTTCGTCGGCCTTGGAATGATGCGCATGAGTTCCGACGGCAAGAACGACTACTTCCCGCAACTCGGCGACGGACCTCCGATTAGTACGTTTGTGCCGGTACCGAAGTGGTGGGAGCAAGTCGTGATGGTTTTTGGGGGCCACAGGATCTCGAGAAGAGACATCGTCCTTGCTGCCGCGAATAAAGACGGTGGAGCGCACGTGGATTTGAAACTGACGCCCCAGTATGAAGCGTTGGCGCAGGACGGTTCTGTCGGCGCATTCATTTACGAAACTCAAGGCAAGATGAACGAAGCCCCTATCGAAGATGCACACCTGGTATCCCTTCGTCAGCTCGGATATGAGGTACTCCATTCACCGGAGCTTCAAGCTCTTGCGAAGGGAATCTAACATGAAATTCGAGACGGACGCATGGCAAGCGCTGCTTGCACGCGCCGCTCAATTAATGACATGGACTCCCTCCACCTCTGAAGCTGGATAGACTGAGAAGCGAGCGGGACAAGGGCACCGCATCTTTTCTGGGGGCATGGAAATGGCTATCGTGCGAATCGGTCTGGATATTGCAAAGCTGGTGTTTCAGGTACATGGCGTCGACGAACACGGCAAGACAAAGATCAGGAAAACGCTGTCCCGTGGAGACCTGCTCGAGTTCTTTGCCAAATTGCCGCCCTGTCTTGTGGGCATCGAAGCTTGTGGCGGTGCGCATTACTGGGCGCGCGAGTTGGGCAGGCTCGGGCATGACGCCCGGTTGATGGCATCGCAATTCGTCATTCCCTACCGCAAGAGCGGGAAGAATGACGCCAACGATGCCGAAGCGATTTGCGAAGCGGTGGGCAGGCCGAACATGCGATTTGTTCCGGTCAAGAGTGAAGAGGCGCAGGCAATCCTGACGATGCATCGCGCCCGGGATTTGCTGGTATCGGAACGAATTGCGCTGTCCAACCAGATTGGCGGCCTACTGGGTGAATTCGGGATTGCGGTGACGCGAGGCATGGCGCGGCTGCGGCGGGTCATGATGGAAATCCAGACGGGGGCACGCACCTTGCCGTTACTGGCAAAGGAGACGATCTGCGAGCTGTACGAGCGCATGCAGCAACTGGAAGCCAAGGCCCAGGAATACGAACGCAAGATCAGTGCGATGGCCAAGCAAAGCGAAGCGGCCAAGCGGTTGATGGCCATTGAAGGCGTGGGGCCGATCACGGCAACTGCCATTGTGGCCAGTGTCGGGGATGCCCGGTTGTTTCGCAATGGACGGGAATTTGCCGCCTGGCTGGGGTTGACGCCACGCCAGCATTCCAGTGGTGGCAAGAGCCGGCTGGGTGGCATCAGCAAGCGCGGGGATGTGCGGCTTCGAACGCTGCTCATTCACCGCACGCGCAGCGTGATGCGGTCAGCAGGCGGGAAGTCCGATCGCAAGAGCCAGTGGGCGGTCGAGTTGCAAAAGCGGTCTTGCAGCAATGTGGCGGCAGTGGCGTTGGCGGCCAAGCATGCCAGGATCATGTGGGCAATGCTGGCCAAAGGAACGGCATACAGGACGGCGGCCTGACAGAAATCGGGCGCTGAAGATTAACCAAACGGAGGTTCCCGCCGACGATTGCGAGCAAGACGGATTGATGAAGAAATGGGTCGAACTCACGCAGACAAGAGCCTGATAACGCCGCTGGCCGAAGCAAAGGCCGCTTAGCTAATGAAGCAGTCTGCGAGCGAATGTCATCAGGGCCGGTGCCGACGGGTGCCATAGTAGGCCGGATAGATTTGTGCAGTCGATTTCAGTTCAACACCAATACGGAATGTCTTGCAAAACGGAGGGAGTCCATAGATTAGCGTGGCGTTATGCATAAAAGGTTAGAACATCGTGGACACTGAATTCCAGAAACAAAGAAGAAACCTTTTAGGTGTCTCACTGGGCCTCGTTGTCTTTGAGTTTTCAGGCGGAAAAGCAGAATCTATTTCATTTCTCGGCGGCGGCATTAAGCTAACTGACGGGCAAGCGATCATCACTCTCGCTTACATCTCGCTAGCGTATTTGCTCTGGAGGTATTGGCTATACGCCAGGCCATTACATGAAAAATTTCAGAACGAGGTCAAAGAGCGGATCAACAACTCGACTTCATATCGAGGTCTAATTACTCCGCTGGTAGAAAATTTTAAGAATGAGGCTGGAGTAGCTTACAAAGATGGTTGGAATGCCTACCATGGTATTGAAACCAAGGAGAAGTACATTCCAATTCCGGTCAATACATTAATTGAGAAAAATCTGTTCAGCCGCAAATTACTTATTAGCGTAGAAAATTCTCAAGGTGAATTTCATCCCGAAAAAGAAATACACAATATCTCTTACGCCAAATACGAGCTCATCACTCTAAAAGCATGGTTATCTTCCATGATGGGAGACAAGTCATTTTCTGACCTGTATGTTCCCTATACACTTAGCTTCCTGGCTATCGCATCAGCCGTATTTCGAGAATTTTATGCATAACAATTCGCTGAACCAGAACACGCAACATAAAGCTGCCGCTTCGCGGCACGTGTTGCGCGCCTGTTAGCGCGGCGTTCGATCTGAATGTCCTCGGCAAGAAGCCTCTGTCAGTAGCCCAACTTCTACCTGAATGCCATAAGAAAAATAGGGAGAACTATGCGTGCATGTGCAATGTCGCCACGCGACAGAAAATCACAAGTAAAAGCCGTCGGAAATGATCTGGTCAAACATTACGGTAAGAAGCGTTTTTATACCGTCCAACAGGTAAAGGATGCGAATCGCCGAAATGACATTGGCATTGATGCAGGCTGTTGGTCACATGCGGCATTCAATAGTCATTCAGACTTCGACGCCTATCATGAATCCATTGGAGAGAAGTGTGATTACGCTGCGATGAAAAGTGAAATGCTTGGGTCGGTAAGTAATGCTTCAGACGCATCGTGGTTCGATATTGATCTTTCCTGGCTTGAGTTTCCTGACATGGACTGGTCCATCTTTGATTTTGTGGACTTTTGACGTAAGAATCTGCATGCTGAAAATATCAACACCAGTGAAAAGGCTACTCCCTGACTTTGAGCATCGCGCTCAGCCAGTAATTTCTCCGCACCAGTTCATTATTCGACTGGCCCACAGCGGGGTCATCGCACTCGCACTCATCGTCGTTTCACTTTTCACCGGGATGGTCGGCTACCGCATTTTTGAGGGTCTGAGCTGGATTGATGCATTTCTGAACGCATCAATGCTCCTGGGCGGAATGGGCCCCGTGAATACACCGGTCACCTTTGGCGGCAAACTCTTTGCGGGCCTGTATGCACTTTACTGCGGCCTGGCGGTGATCCTCGTTGCCGGCATCATTCTCGCGCCGGTCGCACATCGCATCCTCCACAGGTTTCACATGGAGGGCCGCAATCAATGAATGCCAGTCGGACAGGCAAGAAGAACGTCAATACACGCCGACAGATTTCTGCCGGCTGCGCTGCATTTCCTTTTCTTCCTTCAGCAGCTTGGTCTTGATGCGGTTGCGCTTCAGCGGCGACAGGTATTCGACGAAGACCTTGCCCTTCAAATGGTCGATCTCGTGCTGCACGCAGACCGCCAGCAAATCGTCGGCTTCGATCTCGAAAGGCTTGCCCTCAAGATCCAGCGCCTTCACCCGCACCTGCGCGGGACGTTCGACGCCATCGTAAATGCCGGGCACCGACAGGCAGCCTTCGTCATAGACGCGCTTTTCTGCGCTGGACCAGACGATTTGCGGATTGATGAACACTTGTAGCGCATTTTGCGTTTCCGAGGTGTCGATGACGACGATCTGTTCGTGCACATCGATCTGGGTCGCGGCCAGGCCGACGCCGGGCGCGTCGTACATGGTCGCAGCCATGTCGGCCACCAGCTGCTTCAGGCGTGCGTCGAAAACCGTGACGGGCCGGGCGATTTTGTGCAGGCGCGGATCGGGATACCGCAGAATATTTAATAATGACATACGACTTTTGCGCAACAATTCGGCGAGTTAGGGGTGTAGTTTCTCTTGCTAGTTCAATGATTTATGTGCAGAATTTGATTCAAATTGACAACTGTTGCCACGTATCATGTATCGATATGTTGGCACCCTGCTGTGGCTGCGCATTGCCAATGACCGAAAAATCTGGCCACATTCATCGGATAAACCATGAAAAATTTTAGCACAGCCGTCGTTTCTCTCGTTTTTGCAACGGCTTGCGCCGCGCTGGTTTCGCCTGCTGCAGTTGCGGCCGCCAAATGCGAATTCAAGCCCGACGCGCCGGATTCGCACAAGGTCGTGCGCGGCGATACGCTGTGGGATATCTCCGGGAAATTTCTGCAACATCCGTGGTGCTGGCCGCAAGTCTGGGGCCTGAACCGTGACCAGATCAAGAATCCGCACTGGATCTATCCTGGACAGATCGTTTATTTCGACCGTACCACCGGCCGCCTGAGCCTGGGCAAACCGGTTGGCGCCGGCGGTACTGGCGGCACGGTGCGGCTGTCGCCGCAAGTGCGTGTCGAAGGCATGGGCCAGGACGCGGTGCCGGCAATTCCTTCGGGCGCGATCGAGCCCTTCCTGTCGCAGCCGCTGATCGTCACGGCGGAACAATTGCAAGGCACGCCGCGCATCGTCGCCAGCCAGGAAGGCCGCGTCAGTCTCGCCAAGAATGACCGGGCGTATGTCAGCGGTGACTTGAAAGGCGGAACCTCGTTCCAGGCTTTCCGCCCGGGCAAGCCGCTGCTCGATCCTGATACCAAGCAAGTGATCGGCTATGAAGCCGCTTATCTTGGCACGCTGAAACTGACCCGCGCCGCCAAGGAGGCCAATGAGGCGCATTCCTTCATGGTAGTCAGCTCGAAGGAAGAGATGGGCGTGGGCGACCGCCTGCTGCCGGTGCCGCCAACGCCCATGCTCAATTACGTACCGCACGCGCCCGAGCAGCAAGTGGCCGCGCGCATCGTCTCGGTCTATGGCGGCGTCACCCACGCCGGCCAGAACCAGATCGTCTCGATCAACCGCGGCGCCAAGGATGGCGTCGATCTGGGCACCGTGCTGGAGCTGTACCGCCATGGCGGCCTGATCCGGGATCGTACCGATACCAAGGAAATGATCAAGCTGCCGGATGAAAAATACGGCGCGCTGTTCGTCTTCCGTATATTCGACAACATCTCATACGCGCTGATCATGCACGTGGCCGACACCGTGCAGGTCGGCGACGTCGCCAGGTCACCCGAATAAGCCGGCAGGTGGCCGGCACGCTCGGTCAGGCGCCTGCGGACGCCGATCAGCTGGCGCACTGGCTGCGGCTGGAAGCGGTGCGCGGGGTCGGCCCGGAAACCGCGCGCAAGCTGCTGCGCCGCTTCGGCTTGCCAGCCAATGTTTTTAGTGCCGATTTCAATGCCTTGCGCGAACTGGTTTCCGAACGCATCGTGCAAGCGCTGGCGGCGTCGCCCGATGCCGCATTGTGCGCCCGGATCGAACGCGCGCTGCAATGGGCGGGCGAACCCGGCAACCACATCCTCACCCTGGCCGATGCCGATTACCCGGCGAACCTTCTACACACCGCCGATCCGCCCCTGCTGCTGTATGTCAAAGGCCGCATCGAACTGTTGTCGCGCCCGGCGCTGGCGGTGGTCGGCAGCCGCAATGCGACGGCACAAGGCATTGTTAATGCTGAAAAATTTGCCGAAGCCCTGAGCCTGGCCGGATGGACCATCGTCTCGGGCCTGGCGCTGGGCATCGATACCGCCGCGCACCAAGGCGCGCTGCGCCATGCGGTCGATGGACAAGGTGCGGGCGGCGCCACCGTCGCTGTAATTGGCACCGGCGCCGATATTGTCTACCCGACCCGCAACCGCGCGCTCGCGCACCAGATCGCCCAAGCCGGCTGTATTGTCAGCGAATATCCGCTCGGCACAGCCGCCCTTTCCGCTAACTTCCCGCGCCGTAACCGCATCATCAGCGGCTTGTCGCGCGGCGTGCTGGTGATCGAAGCGGCTGCCGAATCGGGCTCGCTCATCACGGCGCGCATGGCTGCCGAACAGGGCCGCGACGTTTTCGCCATTCCTGGCTCCATTCATTCGCCGCTGGCCAAGGGCTGCCACCAGTTGATCAAGCAGGGCGCCAAGCTGGTCGAATCGGCGCAGGACATACTGGAGGAATACGGCCAGGAGAGGTCTGGCGCCGTCCTTGCGCCGGCAGACGCTATTGCCGCCGCGCCGCCGCCTGATCCGTTGCTGGACTTGCTCGGTTTCGACCCGGTCGATGTTGAAACCCTGGCACAGCGCACCGGCCAGGACATCGCCAGCCTGCATGCAAAATTGCTCACGCTGGAGTTGCAAGGCCGCCTGGAACGTCTGCCCGGCGAAATCTACCGCCGCTTGCAGTAGCGAACTTTTTCCTCAGGGCACAGTCTTTTATAGAGTACGCGTGCCGTATTTTTGTGCAATTTGCACGGCATTCACCTTCCGTAATCAGCTGTCATCGCATGCATGACCAGTAGTGTTCATCCTCGTATAAAATTATCCATGCGGTATTATTGCTTCATGTCAGTGTCAACAATGCGCAACTGATGAATCCGGCATGCTGCGTCTAGCGCTTGTCACTCCGCAATCTTAAGGCTACATTAGAATCATGTTCGACGTCCTTGTTTACCTCTACGAAACCTACTATCGTCCCGACGCCTGCCCGGACCCGGAGGCCTTGGTCAAGAAGCTGTCGGCAGTGGGATTTGAAAACGATGAAATCAGCAAGGCGCTGGGTTGGCTGACCGATCTTGACAAGGCGACCACCGATTTTTCCGATCGTTATCCGGAACAGACCAAATTTTCGGGGGGCATGCGTTTTTATGCGCCGCAAGAGCTCGAAGTGCTCGGCACTGCGGCGGTCGGCTTCATTCAATTCCTCGAGTCTGCCAAGCTGCTCGACCCGATCCAGCGCGAAATCGTCATTGAACGCGCGCTTGCTGCCAGTGACCGCAGGCTTTCGCTCGACAAGCTCAAGGTCATTGTACTGATGGTGTTGTGGAGCCAGGGCAAGGAACCGGATGGCTTGATGTTCGACGAACTGTTCTGGGACAACGAAAATACCGAAGCCCGGCTATTGCACTAAGCATCGGCATTCACCGCCTGGTCTTCGCCCACGTCCTTCCAGCCGGCACGCTCGTGCCGGCTTCTGCCTTACCATTTTCATAATTTTCCGGGCCGGGCCGGGTGCTTCTTCTGCACGCGGCTTGCGGATTGTGGCGGAACGCGCTTATCATTGGCCGCAAATTGCCAATTTGTCAGAGGCTTGACGACGAGCCCTGGCCGCAACGCGAGTCTGTTTCCATTCATGAAAGCAGCACAGCCCCAGCCAGGTCCGTTTGTCCACAGCGGCGGACAAAGCGTCGCACCGCCCACCACACGAGAATGGATTTATGACTAAGACCCTCATCATCGCCGAGAAGCCTTCCGTCGCCAACGATATCGCGAAGACGCTCGGTGGCTTTACCAAGCACGATGAGTACTTCGAGTCCGACGAGTACGTCCTGTCGTCGGCGGTCGGCCATCTGGTCGAAATCGGCGTGCCGGAAGAATATGATGTCAAGCGCGGCAAATGGACCTTCACCCATCTGCCGATGATTCCGCCGCACTTCGCCCTGAACCCGATCGCCAAGACCGAGTCGCGCCTGAAAGTCTTGAACCGCCTGATCAAGCGCAAGGATGTCACGGCCCTGATCAATGCCTGCGACGCCGGGCGCGAGGGCGAACTGATCTTCCGCCTGATTGCGCAATACGCCAAAGCCAAGCAGCCGATCAAGCGCCTGTGGCTGCAGTCGATGACGCCGGGCGCGATCCGCGATGGTTTCAAGCACTTGCGCGAAGACCAGGACATGCTGCCGCTGGCCGACGCCGCACGTTGCCGCAGCGAAGCCGACTGGCTGATCGGCATCAACGGCACCCGCGCCATGACGGCCTTCAATTCCAAGGAAGGTGGCTTTTACCTGACGACGGTCGGCCGCGTGCAGACGCCGACCTTGTCGATCGTGGTCGAGCGCGAGGAAAAGATCAAGAAGTTCGTGCCGCGCGACTATTGGGAAGTGCGCGCCGACTTCGTCTGCGCCGCCGGCATTTATGAAGGACGCTGGCTCGACACCAGGCACAAGAAGGACGAGACCGACCCCGAAAAAAGGGCCGAGCGCCTGTGGAGCCGCGCCGCTGCCGAATCGATCGTTGCCGCCTGTCGCGGCAAGATTGGCAAGGTCACCGAAGAGTCGAAGCCGACCACGCAAATGGCACCGGCCCTGTTCGACCTGACCAGCCTGCAGCGCGAAGCCAATTCCCGCTTCGGTTTCTCGGCCAAGAATACGCTGGGCCTGGCGCAGGCGCTGTATGAAAAGCACAAGGTACTGACGTATCCGCGTACCGATTCGCGCCATCTGCCGGAAGACTATATTGCGACAGTGCAGCAGACGCTGGAAACGGTAGCGGAAAACAATAACTATCATCAGTTCGCCAAGCAGATCCTGAACAAGGGCTGGGTCAAGCCGAACAAGCGGATTTTCGACAATACGAAAATCAGCGATCACTTCGCCATCATCCCGACCACCCAGGCACCGAAGAATTTGTCGGAGCCGGAACAGAAACTGTACGACCTGGTCACGCGCCGTTTCATGTCGGTGTTTTTTCCGGCGGCCGAATTCCAGGTCACCACGCGATTCACCGAAGTCTCCGGCCACCAGTTCAAGTCCGAAGGCAAGGTGATGACCGACCCCGGCTGGCTGGCCATTTATGGCAAGGAAGCGGCCGGCGACAAGGACGAGGACAAGGCCAAGATCCTGGTCGCCGTGGCCAAGGGCGAAACCGTCAAGACCGACAAGGTCGAACCCTACGGCCTGGTGACCAAGCCACCGGCGCGCTATTCGGAAGCCACCCTGCTCTCCGCCATGGAAGGCGCCGGCAAGCTGATCGATGATGATGAACTGCGCGAAGCCATGTCCGGCAAGGGCCTCGGCACGCCGGCCACGCGTGCAGCCATTATCGAAGGCCTGCTGAACGAAAAATACCTGCTGCGCGAAGGGCGCGAACTGATCCCGACCGCCAAGGCGTTCCAGTTGATGACCTTGTTGCGCGGCCTCGGCGTGCAGGAACTGACCTCGCCCGAGCTGACTGGCGGCTGGGAATACAAGCTGGCGCAAATGGAGCGCGGCAAGATCAGCCGCGAGGAATTCATGCGCGAGATCGCGCAAATGACGCAAATCATCGTCAAGCGCGCCAAGGAATACGACAACGACACCATCCCCGGCGAGTACGCGACCCTGAAGACGCCCTGCCCGAATTGCGGCGGTGTGGTCAAGGAAAACTACCGGCGCTTTGCCTGCACCAAGTGCGAATTTTCGATGTCGAAGACGCCGGGCAGCCGCCAGTTTGAAATCGCTGAAGTCGAGGAGTTGCTGGCCCAGCGTGAGATCGGCCCCCTGCAAGGTTTCCGCTCGAAGATGGGGCGGCCGTTTGCCGCCATCCTGAAAATCGCCCGCGACGAAGAGCACAACAATTACAAGCTCGAATTCGATTTCGGCCAGAATCAGGACGACGAGAATGCCGAAGCCGTCGATTTCACTGGCCAGACCGCCCTTGGGCCTTGCCCGAAATGCGCCAGCGGGGTGTATGAAATGGGCCTGGCCTATGTCTGCGAAAAGACCGTGGCCAAGCCAAAGGCATGCGACTTCCGCAGCGGCCGCATCATCCTGCAGCAGGAAATCCTGCCGGAGCAGATGGCCAAGCTCTTAAATGACGGCAAGACGGATCTCTTGCCGGGCTTTGTCTCGCAGCGCACGCGCCGCCCGTTCAAGGCTTTCCTGGTACGCGGCAAGGATGGCAAGGTCAGCTTCGAGTTCGAGGAGCGCAAGGCCAAGGCGCCCGCCAAGGGCAAGGCTGCCAAGCCGGCCGATGACGCTGCTGCCCCGGTAGAAAAAGCAGCAACCAAGGTGCCGCTGAAAAAGGCTGTTGCCAAGAGCGCCGTGGCAAAAAAAGCGCCTGCTAAAAAAGTTGCCGCCAAAAAGGCTGTTGCCAAAAAGGCTGTCGCGTAATTCGCGGCAGTCTGCCCTGGCGGCTGCCGTGCCGCCAGGACGTCCCTTTATCTTCCCGTTCTCACTTTCGCCAGGCACCCGCTTGTCTTGTCGATTCTCCCCCGGCGTGGCCGCATCGCAGGTGGTGACGCGTTCGCGTGTACGAAAAGCATCTTTTCATGCAATGTTGACTGTGGGAATCTATTCTCCTACATTGCAAAAATACACAAAAAATTAATTCCTGTTTAAGTAAGCATCCCTAGAATGCAATAAAACAAGAAAGAGTTAGAAGGGGAAATTTGTGATAGATCAAACTTCCTTCGGAGACAAAGAACTATTCCAAAGTTGGCATTATGGCTATAATACCCGCCGTATTGACGCGGTGCACAAATTCAAGCCGATGCTGGCACTTCATTACTCTGCGTTAATAACATTCAGCTGACACAAATTTGCGGGTCGGCGCACCTCAAGGCTTCGCCAACATGAAGCCATTGGAACCGAATAGGCACAACCGATTCGGGCGCAGGGAAGTTTTCAAATGTAAGAAAGTGTGGAATTGTCGGCAAAAAAACACGCTGACGCTTCCCATGTGTTGACAGACTGGCAGTAATGCTGATCTGCTACACAATGCTTGCAATATATTGATTGATTCAACCCACCAAGAGGAAAGAAGATGATGAGACGTCACGTAGTATCCGCCCTGGCCATCATGTGCGCCGCTGCATCCGTGCAAGCCAAGGACATCAAGATTGCCCACATTTACTGCAAGACCGGCATCCTGGAAGCCTACGCCAAGCAAACCCAGGTGGGCCTGCAGCTCGGCCTGCAATATGCCACCAAGGGCACCAACGAAGTCAACGGCAACAAACTGGTGTTGATCGACAAGGATGACCAGTGCAAGCCCGACATCGGCAAGGCCCAGCTGACCGCCGCCTACCAGGATGACAAGGCTGACATCGCCGTCGGCCCGACCCACTCGGGCGTGGCGCTGGCCATGCTGCCGATCGCCGAAGAATTCAAGAAGATCCTGTTGGTGGAACCGGCCGTGGCCGACGCCATCACCGGCGAAAAATGGAACAAGTACATTTTCCGCACCGGCCGCAATTCGTCCCAGGACGCCATCTCCAACGCCGTGGCCATCGACAAGGCTGGCACCACCATCGTGACCTTCGCACCGGATTCTTCCTTTGGCCGTGACGGCATCAAGGCCTTCAAGGGCGCCATCAAGAATGCCAAGCTGGTGCATGAAGAATACGCCCCGCCGACCTCCACCGACTTCACCGCCAGCGCGCAGCGCATCATCGAAAAGCTCAAGGACCAGCCGGGTCGCAAGATCATGTGGCTGATGTGGGCCGGTGGCGGCGACCCGTTCGGCAAGTTTGGCGACATGAACCTGAAAGAGCGTTACGGCATCGAAATCTCCACCGGCGGCAACATCCTGCCGGCGATGGCGTCGTACAAGAAGTTGCCGGGCATGGAAGGCGCGCTGTACTACTACTACGGCATCCCGAAAAACCCGATCAACAACTGGCTGAATACCGAGCACTACAAGCGCTTCAAGACCCCGCCTGATTTCTTCACGGCCGGTGGCATGGCAGCGGGTATCGCCGTGGTCGAAGCCCTGAAGAAGACCGGTGGCGACACCAACACCGACAAGCTCATCGCCGCCATGGAAGGCATGAGCTTCGACACACCGAAGGGCAAGATGACTTTCCGCAAGGAAGACCATCAGGCGATGCAATCGATGTACCACTTCAAGATCAAGAACGACCCGGCATTCGTCTGGGGCGTGCCTGAACTGGTGCGCGAAATCAAGCCGGAAGAAATGGAAATTCCTATCCGCAACAAGCGTTAATCGCGCGCTGTAGCGAGCGGTCCGCGATAGCGGGCATATAACCGGGGCGGGTGGTAGTTCCCCCTGCCCCGGGCAGATCACACAGATTTTTTAGCGGGGTGCTGCATGTCTGTAAAAAAAATGGATACGGCCGGCAAGAAAGCCGGCACTGTATCTCTGGAGACGCGCGACTTGACGATCCGTTTCGGCGGCCACGTCGCGGTTAACTCGGTTTCATGCGCGTTCAAGGCGGGTACCTTGACCGCCATTGTCGGCCCGAACGGCGCTGGCAAGACCACCTATTTCAACCTGATTTCCGGCCAGCTGACGGCTTCAACCGGGCAAGTCCTGTTGCATGGCAAGGACATCTCCCATCTGCAGGCTTCGGCGCGCATGCATGCCGGCCTGGGCCGCGCATTCCAGCTCACCAGCCTGTTCCCGCGCCTGACGGTGCTGGAAAACGTGCGCCTGGCGCTGCAATCGCGCCGCGAACTGGGTCTGGACATGTGGCATATCTGGAGCGACCACAAGGACCTGATCACGCGCGCCGAGGAAGTTCTCGAAACGGTCGCATTGGCCAACAAGCGCAACATCTACGCCGCGGCACTGCCGCATGGCGACCAGCGCAAGCTGGAAGTGGGCTTGCTGATGGCGCTGGACCCGTCGATCTACATGTTCGATGAGCCGACCGCCGGCATGAGCGTCGATGAAGTGCCGGTGATCCTGGACCTGATTCGCGGCCTCAAAGCCAAGAGCGACAAGACCATCCTGCTGGTCGAGCACAAGATGGATGTGGTGCGCGAACTGGCCGACCGCATCATCGTGCTGCACAACGGAACCCTGATGGCCGATGGTGAACCGGAAGCGGTGATCGCCTCGCCTGTCGTTCAACAAGCCTACCTCGGTCTTGCGCCGGTTGGAGAAGCCGCATGAATGCACCCCTGTTGAAACTCGAAGGCGTCAATACGCACATCGGTCCCTATCACATCCTGCACGGCGTCGACCTGCAGGTGCCGCGCGGCCAGATGACCATGCTGCTGGGGCGTAATGGCGCCGGCAAGTCCACTGCCCTGCGCACCATCATGGGCCTGTGGCAGGCATCCAAAGGCAAGATTACCTTTGACGGTGTCGACATCACCAAGACACCGACGCCCGATATTTCCCGCGCAGGCATCGCCTACGTACCGGAAAACATGGGGATTTTCTCCGACCTGACCGTGCGTGAAAACATGATCCTCGCCGCGCGCGGCGCCAGCAGCGTCGAAGACATCGACCAGAAGCGCCTGGACTGGATCTTTTCGCTGTTTCCGGCAATGAAGAAATTCTGGGAGCATCCTGCCGGCAAGCTGTCCGGTGGCCAGAAACAGATGCTGGCGGTCTCGCGCGCGATCGTCGAGCCGCGCAAGCTGTTGCTGATCGACGAACCCAGCAAGGGCCTGGCACCGGCGATCATCGCCAACATGATTTCGGCGTTCCGCGAACTCAAGCAGACCGACACCACGATCCTGCTGGTGGAACAGAACTTCAACTTTGCCAAGCAGCTGGGCGACACGGTGGCCGTGATGGATAACGGCAAGATCGTGCACCGCGGCCTGATGGCAGAACTGGCTGAGGACGAAGCGCTGCAAACACAGCTGCTCGGCCTTTCCCTGAACGCTCACCAATGAGGAAATCATGAGCACAGCTGAACTTCCCATTGCAAAAAAAGCCGTCCAGACGGCGGCAATTCCGAAAAAGCAGATCGACTGGATCCCGCTATTGCTGACGCCGGTTCTGGCATTGGCGGCGCTGCCTTTCATCAGCCCTTCGACCTGGCTGACCCTGACCATCGCCGGCCTCGCGATGGGCATGATCATCTTCGTCATCGCCTCCGGCCTGACCCTGATCTTCGGCTTGATGGATGTGCTGAACTTCGGCCATGGCCTGTTCATCGCGCTAGGCGGCTATGTTGCCTATTCCGTGCTGGGCGTGCTATCCGGCTGGGTCGCTGCGGATAGCATGCTGCTCAATATCGGCGCGATCATGGTCGCCATCGTGGCAGCCATGGTGGTCTCCGGCCTGGTCGGCTGGGTATTCGAACGGGTCCTGGTGCGCCGTGTGTATGGCCTGCACCTGATGCAAATCCTGATTACCATGGGCGGCATGGTGGTTGGCGAGGAGCTGATCAAGGTGATCTGGGGCGCTGCGCAGATGCCCATGGCCGTGCCGACTACCCTGCTGGGTAGCGGTGAATTCCTCGGCGTTCCGTTCGAGAAATACCGCATCTTTGCCGTGGTGATCGGCCTGATCGTGTTTGCCATCATGATGCTGGTGCTGAACCGTACCAAGCTTGGCTTGCTGATCCGCGCCGGCGTGCAGGATGCCGAAATGGTGGAAAGTCTTGGCTACCGCATCAAGTCCCTGTTCGTCGGCGTGTTCGTCACCGGTACCGCACTGGCGGGGCTGGGCGGCGTGCTGTGGGGGCTGTACCAGCAAGGGCTGACGCCACAGATGGGTGCAGGCGTCAACGTCCTGATCTTCATCGTGATCATTATCGGTGGCCTGGGTTCTACCGGCGGCTCTTTCATCGGCGCCATGCTGGTTGGCTTGCTGGCCAACTACACCGGTTATCTGACGCCGAAAGTGGCTCTCGTTTCCAATATCCTGTTGATGGTCGCAATTCTCGTATGGCGTCCAAACGGTATCTATAAGGTGACCAACCGATGATCTCGCGCATTCTTTCCTCCGATTTTCCGCGCAGCCGCGTGCTGTCCGGATTGTTGATCCTGATTTTGCTGGGTCTGGCATTCGCACCATTTTTGTTCCCCGGAGCAAAGGCGCTGAATGTCGCCGCCAAAATCCTGATCTTTATCGTTCTGATTGCCAGCTTTGACTTGTTGCTAGGCTACACGGGGATATTTTCCTTTGCCCACACCATGTTTTTCGGGATCGGTGCTTACGGTGTCGCCATCGCAAGTAGCCGCATGGGTGCGGGCTGGGACAGTCTCTTCATCGGCATGGGCGGCGCGCTTGCCCTGTCGCTGATCCTGTCACTGGTGATTGGCCTGATGTCGCTGCGGGTGCGGGCGTTGTTTTACGCCATGATCACCCTGGCAGTGGCAACCGCCTTTCTGACGCTGGCATCGCAAATGTCGGAACTCACAGGCGGTGACGACGGCTTGAACTTCAAGCTGCCGGATGTATTCTCTCCGGGAACCAGCTTCCTGGAAAATCCGGTGCTGGGCGTTGCCATCAATGGCCGCCTGCTGACCTACTACGTGCTGTTCGTGATGGCAGTCGTGCTGTTCCTGGCAATGCTGCGTATCGTGAACTCGCCGTTTGGTCGCGTCTTGCAGGCGATCCGTGAAAATGACTTCCGTGCGGAAGCCATTGGCTACCGGATCGTGATCTTCCGGATCTGGTCGAATATCCTGGGCGCCCTGTTTGCCACCATGGCCGGCTGCATGCTGGCGATGTGGTTGCGCTATAACGGCCCGGACACGTCGCTATCGTTCAACATCATGGTTAATATTTTGTTGATCATCGTGATTGGCGGAATGGGATCGATGTATGGCGCTTTGGCCGGGACGACGATCTTCCTGCTTGCCGAAAACTATCTGCAAGATTTGATGAAGGTAGTTCATACAGCGACCGCAGAGATTCCATTCGTCTCGCACCTGTTCGATCCCGATCGCTGGATTCTCTGGCTGGGCGTGATGTTCATCCTGTCGGTGTATTTCCTGCCGATGGGTATTGTTGGCAAGCTGCGCCTGCGTGCCCTGCGCAAGAAGTAGGCATGTCGCCAAGCTCGCACTACCTGCGTTGCCAGGGCCGTGAAATCCACTATGTCGAGTGGGGCGACAGAAATGCCCCGCCGCTCATCATGTGGCACGGCCTGGCGCGCACCTGCCGGGATTTCGACGATCTCGCGCAGGCGTTGTGCGGCACTTACCGGATCATCGCGCCCGACACCATCGGGCGCGGTTATTCCGAATGGAGCACCGCGCCAGAGCAGGAATACTGCCTGGCGTTCTACGCCCAGATTGCCCAAGCCCTGTTCGACCAGCTCGGTATCGCGCGTGCGCGCTGGGTCGGCACCTCGATGGGCGGCGCCATCGGCACCCGTGCCGCGGCCACCACGCTCAAAGGGCGCATCAGTCACCTGGTATTGAACGATAATGGCCCGATGCTGGCACTCGCGGCGCTCGAGCGCATCAAGGCGTACGCCGGCAACCCGCCGCAATTCGATACCGTCTCCGAACTGGAAGCCTATCTGCGCAAGGTGTACCTGCCTTACGGCTGGCAAAGCGATGCACAGTGGCGTCGCATGACGGAAACCTCGACGCGCCGTCTGCCCAACGGCAAGATCACCACGCATTACGATCCTGCCATGGTGCGCCAGTTCTTCGTGCACCCGACCGATTACCGTACCTGGGAATTCTACGACCAGCTCGACATGCCGACCCTAGTATTGCGCGGTGAAAGCTCCGACCTCTTGCTGCAGGACGTGGTCGATGAAATGACCCGGCGCGGTCCGTGCGCGCAGGCGGCCATCATTCCTGGCTGCGGCCACGCGCCGTGCCTGAACGTGCCGGAACAGATCGAGATCGTGCGCAGCTTCCTGGCGCGCTGAGGCTGCGCCGCGGTCTGCCTGCGCCATTTTCCCGCTGCCCAGGCATTGAGGAAGGAAATTTCCTTTCAGAAATGTTGCTGCCGCCAGGCTCCCTCTTTTGCGTTAAACTCGTAGTCTTTTACTGCAAGAGACTGCCCGCCATGTGGACTGCCAGCCGCGCCCCCGACCTGAAAACCGTATTGATCGCCAGCGGCCTCGTGCTGACCCTGGCGATGGGTGTGCGTCATGGCTTCGGCTTCTGGCTGCAGCCGATTTCGCAAGCCAATGGCTGGACGCGTGAAACCTTCTCGCTGGCCATGGCCCTGCAAAACCTGATGTGGGGCGCGTTTGGTCCTTTCGCCGGCATGGCTGCCGACAGGTTCGGCACCGCCCGCGTGGTCATCGTCGGGGCCCTGCTGTATGCGGCCAGCCTGTTGTGGATGGCGTTGGTGACGCAGCCGACCCTGTTCGTACTCGGCGCCGGCACGCTCGGCGGCGCAGCGCTCGCCTGTACCGCTTTCGGCGTCGTCAGCGGCATCGTCGGCCGTGTCGCTCCGGCGGAAAAGCGTTCCTGGGCTTTCGGTATCTCCGGCGCGGCCGGTTCGTTCGGCCAGTTCGTGCTGATGCCGATCGAGCAGCAGCTGATATCCGCCACCGGCTGGCAAAATGCCTTTTACCTGCTGGCGGCGCTGTTGCTGCTGGTGATGCTGCCGATGGCCTGGTACCTGCGCGAGCCGGTGTATGCCGACCATGGCGGCCACCAGCAAAGCATCGGCGAGGCGATCCGCGAAGCCTTCGCTTACAAACCCTTCCTGCTGCTGGTGGCCGGCTATTTCGTGTGCGGCTTCCAAGTGGTGTTCATCGGCGTGCACCTGCCCGCCTACCTGCAGGACAAGGGCATGATGGACCCCAACGTGGCAGTGATCGCGCTGGCGCTGATCGGCTTGTTCAACATCTTTGGATCCTACTACGCCGGCAAGTTGGGGGGCAGGCTGCCCAAACGCTACCTGCTGTCTTCCATTTACATCACCCGCACGGTGGTGATCGCCCTGTTCCTGCTGGCGCCCTTGTCCTCGGCGTCGGTGTACGTGTTCTCTGCGGCGATGGGCTTGTTGTGGCTCTCCACCGTGCCGCTCACCAATGGCGTGGTGGCCGGCATCTTTGGCGTGAAATACATGTCGATGCTGTCCGGCTTCGTGTTCTTTTCACACCAGGTCGGCAGCTTCCTCGGAGTCTGGCTGGGTGGCTACCTGTTCACCAAAGAGGGGAGCTACAATACCGTGTGGATGATCACGATTGCGCTGGGCGTATTCGCCGCCGTAGTCAACCTGCCGATCAATGAAAAGGCCATCGTCCGCAAGCAGGTCACGGCGGCCTGAGGTGTCCTGCGCCTGGCGTGACCAGGCCGGAATGGATGGCAACGCAAATAGGGAGGTTCAGGTGAAAAAGCTGCCTGGCCGGCTACAAGGCCTACTCGCCATGATGCTGCTGGCCGTTGTGCTGGCGGCGGCCTTCATGGCTTACCTGCGGCCGTCCTTTGTGGTCGATCTGGCCAACCGCATCATCCTGTGCATGTAGCTGCGGCAGCGCCGGGCGTACCGTGCGCACGGGCGTACAATAAGCGCATGGATATTTCCCTCCCAGAACTGGAACAGGCAATCAATTACTGGCGCGCGCGCAAGCCTTCTGTGGGCGAGGAGTGCGCCTTGTCAGCGGAAGTCAGTGCACTGGCCAGGGTCTATGCGCTGATGATCTACCATCGCACTGCGTACATTGCGCTGGCTGCTCTTGATCCGGTTGCACGCCAGCTGATCGAAATAGCGATCAACCAGCAGGCCAGGCTGGTGCAGGCAGGCGCGTAAGCAAGCGCCTACGCCGCCAGGTGGCGCGCCTGCCGTTGCGGCAGCGATCCCTCGGTTTTCCTCGTTTCGGCAGCGGCTTTTTTCTGGATATGTTTCTTGTGCGCCTGGCCAGCGTAATCGCTGTCGAGCAAGGCTTGCGCCACTTCCGCCGGCACGCCCTGCTCCTGTAGCCACTTGCCCACCAGCGTCGCCAGGCGATCCAGCGCAATGCGATGGGTGGCATCGGTCTTCGCATACAGCCAGTCGGACAAGGCCATGAAGCGCGCGAAGGGCGTTTCGCCCAGGATTTGCGGCAGGGTATGGGCGAAGCGGCCGGAGTTCGCAATCATGTCCCAGTAGCGGGCAAAGCGCACCAGGCGCTGCATGTTGGAAAAATCGATACGGTCGGTGGCCAGGATGGTGTAGGGCGGATGGGCGTCGTAGACCATGCCGAAATCCTGCGTGTGGCGGATGATGGGCGTGCCGCGCAGGCGCTTCAAGATGCCGAACTGGATCTCGTGCGGCTTGAGCGCATGCAACTGGTCGAAGCCGCGTGCGAAACTGTCGATATCCTCGCCCGGCAGGCCGGCGATCAGGTCCACATGCATGTGCGCGTGGCTATGTTCGACCAGCCAGCGGATATTTTCGGCGGCTTTCTCGTTGTTCTGCTTGCGGCTGACCAGGCTTTGCACTTCGGGGTTGAAGCTCTGGATGCCGATCTCGAATTGCAGGGTGCCCGGCGGGAATTTCAGGATGCCTTCCTTGAGCGCTTCCGGCAAGTGGTCCGGCACTACTTCGAAGTGGGCATACACCGGATCCTCGGGATGGGCGGCCAGCTTGTCGAGGAAGAATTGCATGATCTTCAGGCTCGACTTGATGTTCAGGTTGAAGGTGCGGTCGACAAACTTGAACAGCCGCGCGCCGCGCGCATGCAGGCTTTCCAGTTGCCCCAGGAAGGCGTCGAGGTCGAATGGCCAGGCGGTCTTGTCCAGCGACGACAGGCAGAACTCGCACTTGAAGGGACAGCCGCGCGAGGCTTCCACGTACAGCGTGCGCTGGGCAATATCCTCGTCGCTGTAGAGATCGTAAGGCATGGCAATGTCCGCCAGCGGCGGCTGCACGCCGGCCTGCACCTTCATCAGCGGCTGCGGACCGTCGAGGATCTGCCGGCACAGGGCCGCAAAGCTGAAATCGCCCCAGCCGGTGATGACGTAATCGGCCAGTTTGACGATTTCCTGCTCGTTGGTCTCATATGAGACTTCCGGGCCGCCCAGCACGATCTTTACTTCGGGCGCCACGCGCTTCAACATCGAGACCACCCTGGCGCTTTCCTCGACATTCCAGATATAGATGCCCAGACCGATGATGCGCGGCTTTGAGGCCAGCAGCTTTTCGACGATTTCGCTGGTCTTGGTGCCGATGACGAATTCCTGCAGGCGCGTTTGTTCCCGCAGCGCGCCCATGTTGGCGAGCAAATAACGCAAGCCCAGCGAGGCATGGGTGTAGCGGGCGTTCAGGGTCGACAGCAGGATGCTCATGGCGGGGGCGGCGGGCAGGCGGAACAAAAGCGCCATTCTACGCTGGATGGGCTGGCCTGGCGGCAGTCACTGCAAGCCTGGCGGCCGCCTGTACAGGGATACAAGGCGATTGCGATACACTAAGTTATTCCCGCCAGGAGAGAGCACATGGACATGAAAGCAAGCAATGACGTCAACCCGCACCAGCACCGCATCGCGCTGGTCCTGCAGGGCGGCGGTGCGCTCGGGGTCTACCAGGCCGGCGTCTACCAGGCTATGCATGAACACCGGCTGACGCCGGACTGGGTGGTGGGCACTTCGATCGGCGCCATCAATGCCGCACTCATTGCCGGCAACCGGCCCGAGCACCGCCTGGCCCGCCTGCAGGAATTCTGGGAACGGGTGGCGCATGGCGACGCCTTCGACATGAGCCAGGTCTCGGACGCGGCCCGGCAATTCAATATCAGGATGGCCACGCTGGATACCGTCATGCGCGGCGTCCCGGGGTTTTTTACGCCCCGAGGCTTGCATCCCTTCTCGCTCGGCCTGCCGGTTGATCCGGAACAGGCCGGCTTTTACGATACGGCGCCGCTGGTGCAAACCTTGCGCGAACTGGTCGATTTCGATTACCTGAACACGGCCAACGGCATGCGCCTGACAGTCGAGGCGGTGAAAGTCACCTGCGGCCGGCGCGCCGCATTCGACAATCAGCAGCAGGCCATCGGTCCCGAGCATATCCTGGCCAGCGGTGCGCTGCCGCCGGGTTTTGCGCCGGTGCGCATCGATGGCGAACTGTACTGGGACGGCGGCCTGTTTTCCAATACGCCGCTGGAAACCGTGCTGGACGATGCACCGCGCGTCGATACCCTGTGCTTCATGGTCGACTTGTGGAGCGCCGCCGGCGACGAGCCGACCACCATTGACGAGGTGGCGACGCGGCAAAAGGATGTGACGTTTGCCTCGCGCTCGAAAAACCACATCGAGCATTATCTCGAATTGCACAAGCTGCGTAGCCTGGTGCGCAAGCTGCATGGCGAGTTGCCGGAGGCGTGCCAGAAGCGCACGGCTTATGCGATGGAGGCGGTCGGCAGCGATTCCACCATCCATATCGTGCGGCTGGCCTATTCCGGGCGCGACTGGCACATGGCGTCGAAGGACGTCAATTTTTCCCGGGGGTCCATCCGCTGGCGCTGGGAACAGGGCTACCAGGATGCGATGCAGGCCATCCACCATCGCAGCTGGACTTCGTTCGTGCCGGCCGAAACCGGTATTGTCCTGCATGAAGTGGTACCTGACCGCGCCGAATCTGTCAGCGTGAAATAAGCCAGCGTGTTTTAACCCGCATGCCCGCCGCGACTTCTTGCGATGCAACAATAAATTGCCAAAAAATATTTTGGCGTTTTGCAATTCAAATTTATAATCCGCTGGCTGCAATGCAGCAATGCAATGCAGAAATATTTGTTGGAAGAGCTTGCAGGCCGCCATTTGTTTGATTTAAGCAACAGAAGGAATGATTTGTTGCGATGCACAAAAAGTCCTTGACAAAAATAGAGGCGAGTCTAAAATAGCCAATGTTGCGTCGCACAATAAGCGCCGCCCTCAGACTAAAGTTATTCCTCTCAACTTAGGAGAAGCAAATGTTTTCTATTCAAGACCAATTTTCTGCCGCCACCAAAGCCAATGTTGAAGCCCAACTGGCCCTGATTTCTGCACTGACTACCAAAGCCTTCGAAGGCGTCGAAAAGCTGATCGACCTGAACCTGACCGTCGCCAAGACTTCGCTGGAAGAGTCCAACGCCGCTGCCAAGCAATTGATGGCTGCCAAGGATCCACAAGAATTCTTCTCGCTGGCCGCTGCCCAGGCACAACCGACTGCTGAGAAGGCTGCTTCTTATGCACGTCACGTTGCCAACATCGCTTCGTCCACCCAGGCTGAAATCACCAAGACCGCTGAAGCACAAATAGCTGAAACCAGCCGCAAGGTTGCTTCCCTGGTGGACGACGTGGCAAAGAATGCCCCGGCCGGTTCGGAAAACATGATTGCCGCCGTCAAGTCGATGATCGGCAACGCCAACGCCGGCTACGAGCAATTCGCCAAGACCACCAAGCAAGCGGTCGAAGCCATCGAAACCAACCTCAGCACTGCCACTGCGCAATTTGCCCATGCAGCTGATAAAGCCACCGGCCGCGCCAAGAAGTAATTTTCTTCGCCGCTGATGAAAACGGGCCGCATTGCGGCCCGTTTTTTTACGCATATTCGCTGTACACTGCTGGCTTTTCCTGCAGATGAACGTGCCGCTCCCGGAGAACATTCCTCATGTACAAAGACCCCCTCAATACATCGGGCGCAACCGACGCCGCCGCTTCTGCCAGCCCTGCGCGCCAGGGGCCGGCTTTTGTGGTCAAGGGCTCGCGCATCCATGGCAGGGGCGTATTTGCGTCGCGCAGGATCGCCGCCGGTTCGCGCATCGTCGAATACAAGGGTGAACGCATCACGGCTGAGCAGGCCGTCGAGCGTCACGGTCGCGATCCGGAAAATCCGCACCACACCTTCTTTTTCAGTCTGGAGGATGGCCGCATGATCGATGGCGATGCTGGTGGCAACAATGCCCGTTGGATCAACCATGCGTGCGAACCGAATTGCGAAGCGCGCGAAGAAAACGGCCGGGTCTTCATCTATGCCTTGCGCGATATCGAGCCGCAAGAAGAGCTGGGATACGATTACGGCCTGGTGATCGACGAAAGACAGACGGCCGCCATCAAGCGCGACTACGCCTGCCATTGCGGTGCATCCACTTGCCGTAAGACAATGCTGGCGCCCAAACGCAAAAAATCTTCGCGCGCATAAGAAGCCTGTGCTGCGTCAAAGCTTACTCTGACAGACAGGCAAATTTTCCATCAGTTTTTCTTGAATTAACTGCTGCGCGTCTGCAATGACGCGCGATCATTTCCTGCTGTAATTTTTATTCCGCGAACTACGTATTTTCCTACTCTACATTCAGTCAATGTCCTATCCCCGAGCGTGACTTAGCCTGCTAGCATCCCTAATGTAGCCGGATGCAAGGCGACTGGTTTAAACCTGACATTGCACACTCTATTGGAGACCAACATGAACTTCATTATCTGGATTGTAGTTGGGGGCATCATCGGCTGGCTGGCAAGTCTGGTCATGAAAACCGATGCGGAGCAAGGCATGATTTTGAATATCGTGGTCGGTATTGTCGGTGCGTTGCTCGGAGGCTGGCTGCTGGCACCGCTGTTTGGCACAGGTACCATCAATCAGAATGATTTCAGTCTGGGATCCATGTTGGTGTCTTTCCTGGGTGCCATTGTTCTCCTCATGGTGGTCAATCTGGTGCGCCGCGGTCGCACACGGTAAACAAGATTGCTTGCGTCGAAGGACATTCGCCCTGCGTGACGCATAATTAACCGTCAAGCAACTGCCGTTGGCACGCAAGTGCAACGGCAGTTTTATTTTTCCTTTGCGGAAACACAGCCGGCGGCCAGTGCCTTGGCCTGACTGCCGGCGACGCATCGCGCAGCGGTGGACGTGACATTGAAATTGTTCAAACAGTCACAGTTGATCGTAAAAATTCATTATTTTCGACAACTCAGCCGCCAGGCAACATTGATGTCAGTTGGAAATGCCATAATTGGGCTATTTCCTTCTCGACAGATACCCATGATTCTTGAAATTGCCGATATTCGTATCCAGCCCGGCCTCCAGGCCGACTTCGATGCCGCCATCCAGCATGGCGTGACTGAAGTGATCGCCAAAGCCAAAGGTTTTAATGGCTTCAAGATCAACAAAGGCATGGAATCGCCCGAACGCTATGTCTTGATGATCTTTTGGGAAACGCTGGAAAACCACACGGTCGATTTCCGTCAATCGCCCGGCTTTACGGAATGGCGCGCCATTGTCGGGCCGTTTTTCGCTGCGCCGCCAGTCGTCGAGCATTTCACGCTGTTAAGCAAATCGGACTGAAAAACGGCCCGCTCCAGATCGCGCAAGTCGGATGTCGGTCGGTGCAACCTTTGCACAACGCCATAGTCAAAAACAAGTGTTAATTTTGACAAGGGGAATGCAAATGCGTGTCGATATTTATCGCCGTCCGGAATGGGGCGGTCAATTTTCCTACTTGGCGGTGCCGGAAGGCAGTGTGATCCCGGGTGAAGCCACCAATGTGGATTGGGAAGCGGCCGAACGCAGCGTCGACCTCGAAGATAGTGTGGAGCGCTTGCCGCAGTTTTCGATTGATGACCCGATTGAGCAAATTACTTCGAAGGGCTATGCCATTACCAGCGTGAGAACCTTGGGCGATGGCGAATTGCCGATGTAAAGCGGCATGTGGTCGGCAAACAGCGCCGACCACATGCGTGCCAGTGCTTACTTTTTCCCTGATCCGCTGTCCGACAATCCCACCCCATAGTTCAGCCTGACAAGCTCACGCCTGATTGGCTTCCTTTGCGCTTGTTTCTGACACCTTGAATTTCGGTCAATTGTTGCCATTTGTTTGGATTTTTTGTGAAATTCAAGCGAAAAATACTGTATTTTTCAATTCTCCGATTGAACCGCAGCAAGTTAAAGTGGACTAATAAAAGATCCCTTTTTCGCTAGGCAAGTATTGCCTTGCTCCCCTCTTGCATTCAGGAGAATTCATACATGTCCAGCAGCATTTCCGGTATCAAGCGACGCCAGTTCTGGCGCAAGGTACTGATCGCCTTGGTCAGCCTTGGTCTCATCGGCGGCATTGCCGCCTACTTCACCTTCCAGCAGAGTCGCCAGCTTACGCAGACCTATAGCCAGTTTGCCGGCGACCTCGATGCCGGCAAGGTCGGCACGGTCAGCATCGCGCCCAACCGCGACAGCGGCAAGGCGCAGGTGACGCTCAAGGATGGCAAGCATTACACCGTGCAATTGCCGTCCATGGACGTGAACGCGGCCAACAATTTCACCGCCAAAGGCGCGAACGTGGAAATCGACCCGCGCGCCTTCAACCTCGATACCATGCTGCCGATGCTGGTCATGCTGGCGGTGCTGGGCTTGTTCGGCCTGGTGGCATCGCGTCCCGAGCCGTTGGCGCTGCCGTTTCGCAAGAAGCAGCGCGAAACCCAGGTGCGCTTCGCCGACGTCGCCGGTGCCGAGGAAGCCAAAAAGAACCTGATGGAAATCGCCAGCTACCTGAAGTCGCCCGACGTGTATGAAGAAATCGGCGCCAGTTTTCCGCGCGGCGTGGTGCTGTATGGCGACCCCGGCACCGGCAAGACGCTGTTGGCCAAGGCTCTGGCCGGCGAATCCGGCGCCAACTTCATCGCCACCAACGGTTCCGAGTTCGGTTCGATGTTCGTCGGCGTCTCCACCCTGAAGATCAAGCGCCTGTTCGCCCGCGCGCGGGCCATGGCGCCCTGCGTGCTGTTCATCGACGAGATCGACGCTGTCGGCGGCCGACGCATGTCGGAAGGCTCGGCGGCTGCGCGCGAAATGAGCAGTACCCTGAACCAGTTGCTGGTGCAGATGGATGGCTTTGAAAACAACAATGGCGTCATCGTCGTGGCGGCGACCAACCGCCTCGATTCGCTCGACCCGGCCCTGCTGCGCTCAGGTCGCTTCGACCGCCGCATCCAGGTCGGCAAGCCGAACCTGAAGGAGCGTGAGCAGATTCTCAAGATTCACGGCCGCAAGGTGCGCGTCGAGGAAGAATTGAATTACAGCGAGATCGCCCGCCAGACCATCGGTTTTTCCGGCGCGGACCTGGCCAACGTGATGAACCAGGCGGCGATGATCGCGGTGCATAACGGTGAAGAGAAAGTGGTGCTGGAAAACGTCCTGCGTGCGCGCAACGTCATGCTGATGGGCGAAGAGCGCCGTTCGACCTTGTCGCTGATCGACCAGGACGGTCGCCGCCGCCTGGCGATCCACGAATGCGGCCATGCGATCCTGGCAATGATCGGCGGCACCGATCCGGTGACTGCGGTGTCGATCGTGCCGCGCGGCCAGTCGCTCGGCCAAACCTTCATGGCGCCCTCCAAGGACCAGTTGCTGATCGAGCGCACCGACCTGGTCAACCGCCTGCACGTATTGCTGGGTGGCCGCGTGGCGGAGGAATTGTTCATGGACTCGATGACCACCGGCGCCGATGATGACCTGTCGCGCGCTTCCGAAATCGCCCGCAACCTGGTGTGCCGCCATGGCATGTCCGACTTTGGCCTGTTGACCATTGACGAGGATTCCAGCCCGCAGCTGCGTTATGAAGCCGAGAAAAAGGCGATGCAGATCATGGCCCATGCCAAGCAGAATACCTCGTCCATTCTCACCACCCACCAGAACGTGATGGAAGCGATGGTCGTGCGCCTGCTGGAAAAGGAAGAGCTCGATAGCGACGACGTCCGGGAATTCAAAGCCATGATGGCCGACGATCCGGTGCCGCTGGTGGTGGCGGCGTAATCCTCCGCCTGGCGGCTTCGGCGTCAAACACAAACAAAAATGCCCGCAGTTGCGGGCATTTTGCATGAATCCCAGAGTTGCCGGGACCGTCCAGGACGGCCCGGCTCAGCCATATCAATTCACTTGCTGAATCCCTGCCAGCAGCCAGCCGCCTTGGCCATTGACCGGCTTGGACAGATTCCAGACTTCGGCGAACGGCTCTGTCGGTGCATTTTCGGATTCCTTGATCATGCCGTGGAATTTCACGCTGGCGACATAATCGTTGCCGATGGTTTCGATGCCCAGCATTTCGGCATCCAGCGCCATGACATCGGTATGGTTGCTGGAGGCGCCGCGTTCCTGCAATTGCAGGCGCAGCTCTGCAAACATTTCCGGAGTCGTGAATTCGCGGATATCGTTGATATCGGCGCGATCCCACGCTGCCTGCAGGCGGATGAAGTTGGACTTGCCATGGCGCAGGAAACCGGCGCTGTCAAAATCGGCTGGCACATCGAAGCTTGCGCCAGTGGTGTCAGCGGCGCCGGAAGCCAACGCATTGCCCGTGAAAGCAGCCGGTTGCGCCGGTTCCAGGCGCGAACCGATGTTTGGCGTATTGAAGCCGGACGCGCCGGCGCCAGCGTTGGCAAAGGCCGGACGCATCGGTTCAGCATTGCCCGACTTGCGCTTGAACATGCGGTAGATGAAGAACGCCGCCGCCGCCAGCAGCGCCACCATCAGGATCGTGCTGATCATGCTGGCCATCGCGCCGCCGAGCCCCAGATGCGACAGCAAGGCGCCCAGACCCAGGCCCAGCAGGGCGCCGCCCAGCATGCCTTTCCATGCGCTGGCCGGCTTGGCCGCCGCAGCAGCACCGGCAGCGGCCGGGGCTGCTGGCTTGGCGACATTGCTTGCCTGGTTGCTTGAGGGCGGCAATGCCTGACGGTTGACGCTTTGCGATTGCTTGCCGAACGAGCTGCCGCCGCCCAGGCGTTTAGCCTCGACGTTCGACAGGCCAACAGTCAGCGTCAGGGCGCTAACCAGTATTGCCATTAATAATGTTTTCATGCATATCTCCAGATAAAAAAACTTGCGATGCGGAAAGCGGCCACATCCGCCGTGATTTGGTCATGGATCGCGCACTGACAAGGACGATCATACGACGTTCCATTTTATATAATAATCCCGGAACTTCAATGTAAAAAGCGAAATTATTGGAATGTATACTTCTTAAAAACAGAAGGTTTGTGGCCAGAAAGGCCCTAAGCCTGCAGCCGTTGTGGCTGCAGGGACTCGTCGAGCGATATGTCGCTGATGAGCGGGATGGCGATTACTAATACCGTGCCTTGGCCGAGCGTGCTTTCCAGCGTCAGTTCGCCGCCGATGGCACTGACGCGTTCGCGGATGCCGATCAAGCCGAAGGATTTCGATTTGCGGCGGTCGCTGGGATACATGCCGACGCCATCGTCGGCGATGCGCATCTGCAGTTTGCCGCCCTTGCGGTTCAGGGCGATGTTGACGCAGCTGGCATTGGCATGGCGGGCGACATTGGTGAGCGATTCCTGCAGAATACGGAACAGCGTGGTGGTCTGTACCTCGCTCAGGCCTTGATCCAGTTCGTCGGCCTTGGCGAACAGATCGCAAGTGATGCCGGTGCGGCGCTGGAATTCCTGGATTTGCCACTGGAACGATGCGTGCAAGCCGAGGTCGAGCACAACCGGACGCAGGTTGTTGATGATTGTGCGCACACTTTTGATGGTGTTGTCGATATTTGCAAGGACGGTATCGAGCTTGCGGTGCAGCCGGGGATGCGTGGCGGCGGTGCGCGCATGCAGCATCGAGACATCGATGCGCAACGCCAGCAAATTTTGCCCCATTTCGTCGTGGATCTCGCGTGCAATGCGCTTTCTTTCGTCTTCCTTGATGACTTCCTGGTGCACGGCCAATTGGCGCAGCATTTCCTCGTTCTGCGTATGCTCGGTAATGTCGAGCATCGAACCGATGAAGATGGTCGGCAGCGCGTCGCCTCTGGAGATCGGTTCGCCTTGCAGGCGTACATGACGGATGCTGCCGTCGGGCCGCACCACGCGCAGCGTCGAGCTATATTCGCGCCGCTCTTGTATTGCGGCACCGACGATAGCTGAAATCCTGCGGCGGTCGTCCGGGTGGATCAGCTCAAAACCGGCAGGGATGGAGGGCTTGACCGCACCTGGTTTCAGTCCGCAGATGCGGAAGAATTCGTCGGACCACTGCGCTTCCTGGGTGGCCAGATTGATTTCCCAGCTGCCCACATGGGCCACTCGCTGGGCGATGGTCAGCACGTTCTGCGTCTGGCGCAGTGCATCTTCTGCGCGCCGGCGCACCTCGATCTGGGATACCAGCTGGGCGTTAGCGACTACCAGTTCGCGGGTGCGCATCGCTACCCTGGCCTCCAATGCATCGTGTGCTGCTTGCAAAGCCTTTTCCGTGCGCTTCAGGTCGGTCAAGTCCATGTTGATCGTGATGGCGCCGATGATCTGCTGTTCTCTGTCGCGCAGCGGCATGGAGGAGGCGCGCAGGATGCGGTGCTGGCCGTCGGGGCGCATGATTTCGCATTCCCGGTTCAGCGTCACTTCGCCATGGCTCAGCGCACGCACTAGGCCATATTCGCTCGGGTCGATCTTTTCGCCGGAATCGTAGTGCCACACCTGATATGACAGCGGACCGTTCTGCAGTTCGGGAGGGACCGGCCCCCAGATTTCGGACGCGGCCGGATTGAACAGATTGAGCTGGTTGTCGCGGCCGACAACCAGCACACCCACCGGCAGCAACTCCAGGATTTGCCGCAGCAGGGCCTCGTTCTTCTCCAGTTCGAGACGGGCTTCGTCACGGCGCAGATGCCGATTGATCAAAAGGTACAGGCCGGCCAGTAGCAGCGCCAGAAAAAATAGCAGCAAGGCGGCGCTGACCTTGATGCGATGCATGCCGGCGCGTTCCTCAATAGCATAACGCTGCTGCAACTGCGTTTCATGGATGGTGACCAGGCTCAGGATGTCGCGCAGGCGTTCGCTGTAGGCGTCTCCGGCGTTGAGTTGGTGGGCCGCCTGTGTCGTGCCGAGGTGCGACCGCGCCAGTTTCATGTTCTCGACGCGTACCGGGATGACTTGCCGCAGGTGCCCGAGATAGGATAGCAGCGTGGGATCGTCCCGGGCCAGTTCGGCAAGATTGTCGAATGATGCTTGCAATGCTTCCAGGGCCGCATCGTGCTGCAACAGCGATGCGTTGTCGCCATTCAGCATATAGCCGTGATGCGCGGCAACCGCCAGCGCCATGCTTGAACTGATTTTTTCGGTGGCGATCAATACCGCCTTGCTGCGATCAACCGCGGCATCCAATTTCTCCGAGGTCATCATGCTGTCCCAGGCAATACCTGCCAGTAATGCCAGGAATAACACGCCCGCCATAAATCCCGTCAAGACAAGTTGATTAATCGACCATTTTTTCATTGAGGGAAAGCCAAGGACTGCCGAAGATAATTTTGTATTATCGAAAAAGGCATTTTAGGGCCTTTTTCGACGGCAGGCTTGTAAATTCGAAAAACCCGTTGCTCTTATGCAGGAGCAACGGGTTGCGGGCAAACCGATCGCGATAGGGATTTAGCGGCTGCCGTTGTTCGGCGTGCTGCTGTAGCCGCCGCTTTCCGGACGGGTCGTAGTGTTTTCGCTGCCAGGCGAGGCACCCATGTTGCTGCCGGAGGTGCCGCTGCTGCTGTCGCTGCCGGAAGAACCGCTGGTGGATGGCATGCTGCCGGAGGTGCCGCCGCTGCTGTCGCTGCCGGGTGCCCCGCTGCTGGGAGGCATGCTTTCGGTGGCTGCGCCGCTTTCCGTTTTCGGTTTGGTGCTCCTGGCTTTGTGCTCTTTGTGCTTTTTCTTGGTTTCACGCGACTTCATCTTTGTGCCCGAGTCGCCCGCCGACATGCCCGAGGCACTGCTGTCAGTGCTGCTGCCCGAGGATTGTTGGGCTTGTTCCCGTTGCATCCGCAGTTCCTCGGCACGCTGCTCAACAGCGGCAGCCTTGGCCGGATCGGTGGTGCTTGAAATGCCGCTCTCGGAACTTTGGGCATAACTGGCGCCGGCGATACCTAGCATTGCAAGCAATGTGATCAATTTCAGTTTCTTCATAGTTAACTCCGTGGGGTCTAAGACAGAACAGGCATTCGTGCCGATAGGCCGGAATGCAACTGATGAGGAAGAATTCAGACTGGATGGGCGCGTGTCGGTTTCGTCAACTTGTACGCGGCAGCACAATTTTGACCCCAGCCTTTTATCGATCACAAGATCTTGTGTCTTCGGCGGAACCTTTGTCGGCGACGCCTAACTAAGGCAGCTTTTCGTCTGATTCAAGTTCCAAATATGCTCTAGGGCAAACTTGCATTGCGCTGGCAGCGCGGCAGATAAGAATGCAGAAGATGATGCGCGCCGGCCATTCATTGTCGGCGGCATGATGCAATAGCTGCTGCCTAGCCGAAAATGATCCAGGCAAGCAGCAGCGCGACCAGCGCTACCCGGGTCAGGTTGTAGGCGGTGCGGTTCCATGCTTTGAAGAGGCGGCGATACTGGCCGCCCAGCCAGATGAAGCGGAACAGGCGGTTGATGCCGCCGGTCTGGTCGCCTGTTTCATTGGGCGAGCTGGCCGCGGTCATGAGGGTGCGGCCGAGCCAGCGGTTGGCCGCCTGTGCCCAGCGGTAGCGCATCGGCCGCTCGACATCGCAAAACAGGATGACGCGGTTGCTGTCGCTGTCATTCCTCGCCCAGTGGATATAGGTTTCGTCGAACATCACGCTCTGGCCGTCGCGCCAGCTGTAGCGCCGGCCATCGACGTCGATGAAGCAGTCGTCGTTGTTGGGCGTAGCCAGGCCGAGGTGGTAGCGCAGCGATCCGGCGTAGGGGTCGCGGTGCGGATTGAGCTTGCCGCCGGGCGGCAGTTCGGCGAACATCGCCGCCTTGATGCACGGGATGCCGCGCAACAGGGCCGTAGTCTTCGGGCACAGGCGCTCGGCCGAGGGGTGGCTGGCGTCGTACCATTTCAGGTAAAAGCGCTTCCAGCCATACTTGAAAAAGGAATTGAAGCCGGCGTCATCATTCTTCTGCGCCGCCTTGATCTTTTGCAGCGCGATCAATTGCAGCGCTTCGTCGCGGATGGTTTCCCAGTTGGCGTCCAGCGCGCGCAACTGCTCGAAGCTGGCCGACGACAGGTAAGGCGTCGACGGCACGCCGGAAAACATGTGCATGAACGTATTGAGCGGCGCTACCAGCGAGGAATGGTCGACCAGCTGGCGAAAAATTGGCAGGCGTACGCGACCACGAAAATGGACGTGGAAAATCGATAAGAGGTAGACGGCAATCACAGTCCATTTCATGGCGGTATCCGGAATCGTGGGGGGTAACAATGAATGACGGGCAGGCAAGCGCTTGCTTGCAAGGTCATAAATTGTTTAATAAAAGCTAATTTGATGCAGATAGTGGCAAGTTGCCGGTATTTGCTGCGTTGCGTCGGATTATATACGGTAATGCGCCCGGTCCCGGTCACGCTCATCCGGCGGGGCGTCTGAACGGCAGGCGCAGCGCCACTAATGCCAGGACGCAAAATGCCGCGCCGGCGATGAAGGTCAGTGCGGCACCGTGGCGGTCCCAGAGCAGTCCTGCCACCACGCTCGCCACCAGCAAGGCCAGGCCGCTGACCAGGTTGAAGAAACCATAGGCCGTGCCCAGCAGGTCGTTCGGGGCGGTTTGCGCGACCATGGCGGCGAGCAAGCCTTGGGTCATGCCCAGGTGCAATCCCCACAGGCTCACCCCCAGCCATACCCAGCCCCAGTGGTTGCTGTAAGCCAGGGCGGCGTCTGCACCGATCAGTACCAGCAAGCCGAAGGCCAGCAAACGCGTATGGTCAAGACGGTCGGAGAGCTTGCCAAATGGATAGGCAGACAGCGCATACACCACATTCATGCCGATCAGGACCAGCGGCACCAGCGCCAGCGGCAAGCCGCCCTGCTGGGCACGCAGCACCAGGAACGCTTCGCTGAAGCGCGCCAGGGTGAAGATGGCGCCGATGACGACCACGCGCCAGTAGGCGCGTGGCAGGCGCGCGAGATTGTCGCGGCGGATGGGGTTGCGGCCAGGCTTGCCAGGCGGCCGCTCGGGTTCGCGCACGCCAAAGAAGAGCAGGCCGACCGCCAGCATGCCGGGAAGTACGGCGACCCAGAATACTGCGCGGAAGTCATTGGCCCACAGCAGCATCAGGCCCATTGCCAGCAAGGGCCCGAGAAACGCCCCCACGGTGTCGAGCGACTGGCGCAGGCCGAAGGCGGCGCCGCGCATGGCGGGCGGCGCAATTTCCGCCACCAGGGCGTCGCGCGGGGCGCCGCGGATACCCTTGCCGACGCGGTCGATGATGCGTGCGGCAAAGATGAAGCCGACGCCCGTGGCCAGGGCGAAGAGCGGCTTGGACACCGCCCCCAGGCCGTAGCCCAGCACTGCCAGCGGCTTGCGCCGGCCCCAGTAATCCGACAGCACGCCTGAAAATACCTTGACCAGCAGTGCGGTCGCCTCGGCCACGCCCTCGATCAGGCCGACGACCAGGGCGCTCGCCCCCAGGCCGGTGACCAGGAACACCGGCAGGAGACTGTGGATCATTTCGGACGAGACATCCATCAGCAGGCTGACAAAGCCGAGGGTCCAGATGGCGGCGGGGAGGTGCTGGGCGGGACGGTGGGTCATGCGGAACGGGAATGCGCCATTTATCCTCAGGCCGCCATGCTGCCACAGGCTGCCGACATTGGCAATTTTGCACTTGCCATCGAGTTTGTCCTGGCCGGCTCTGCACGTATCGGCAAGCAGTCGCAGACCTGGGTGCGTTTTGGCGACGGGTGGAAGGTCGGGCCGCGCACGCCGCCTGAGGATGTTGGATATCATACTGCCCATGAGCACACTTTTCTCTCCCATCAAACTGGGCGCGCTGACGCTCCCCAATCGTATCGTGATCGCGCCGATGTGCCAGTATTCGGCGCAGCACGGCAACGCCACGCCTTGGCACTTGATGCACCTGGGCCAGCTGGCACTCTCCGGCGCCGGCATGTTGATCATCGAAGCCACCGCAGTCGAGGCGGATGGCCGCATTTCCGCGCAAGACCTCGGCCTGTGGTCGGATGCCAACGAGCAGGCGCTGGCTTCGACGCTGGCCGCGGTGCGCGAACATTCGGCCATGCCGATCGCGGTGCAGCTGGCGCATGCCGGCCGCAAGGCTTCGGTCGCCCCGCCCTGGCTGGGCGGCCACTTGCGGTCCTCGACCGAAGGCGGCTGGCGTACCTGGGCGCCGTCGCCCTTGCCTTTCACGCCGGGTAATGAAGCGCCGCTCGCGCTCGACCAGACAGGCCTTGCGCGCATCCGCGAGGCGTTCGCGGCGGCGACGCTGCGTGCCGCCCGCATCGGCATCGATGCCGCCGAATTGCATGCGGCGCACGGCTATCTGTTGCACCAGTTTCTTTCGCCCCTGACCAACCGGCGCGACGATGCCTATGGCGGTTCGCTGCAAAACCGCATGCGCTTTCCGCTGGAAGTATTCGAGGCGGTGCGTGCCGCCTTCCCGGCCGCACAGCCGGTCGGCGTTCGCGTATCGGCCACCGACTGGGTCGAAGGCGGGTGGGATCTGGAGCAGACTGCGGTATTTGCCGCCGCCCTGAAAGCGCGCGGCTGCGATTTTCTCGATGTCTCCAGCGGCGGCCTGTCGCCACAGCAGCAAATTGCGCTGAGTTCCGGTTACCAGGTGCCGTTTGCCGAGTACCTGAAAAAAGAAATCGGCATGCCGAGCATCGCGGTCGGCCTGATCACCGAAGCGCGCCAGGCCGAGGCGATCGTCGCTGCCGGCCAGGCCGACATGGTGGCGCTGGCGCGCGGCATCCTGTACAACCCGCGCTGGCCCTGGCATGCCGCTGCCGAGCTGGGCGCCCAGGTCGATGCAGCGCCACAGTACTTGCGCTGCCAGCCGCGCGAGCTGAAGGCGTTGTTTCGCGACGCTAAAATCGGCTAGGCGGCGCGCGCCTGCATCGGGGATTGCGCGCGGGCTGGCTATCGCAGGAGGTGCAGCATGAAATCGAACCGAAATGCTAGCGGGCCTGTCTGTGCAGGGCCGTCGCGCCTGGCCTTGGCAACGGGCGTCCTGGGTTTGCTGGGCGCCGCCGCATTTCCTGCGACCGCGGCCGATGGCATCCGCGCACAAATCCTTGCCCGCGGCCTGGAACACCCGTGGGCCCTGGCGTTCATCGACCAGGGCCGCATGCTGGTGACCGAACGTCCGGGGCGTCTGCGCCTGGTGGCGCCGGACGGCACGGTCGGCGCACCGATCGCCGGCGTGCCTGCAGTGGATGCCGGCGGCCAGGGCGGCTTGCATGACGTGGTGACGGACAGCGGCTTTGCCGCTAATCGCACGATCTACCTGTGTTACGCCGAAGAAGGCCCGGGCGGCAACTCGACCGCGCTGGCGTCGGCGCGTCTGTCGGCGGACGGCCGACGGCTGGAGCAGGTGAAGGTCTTGTTCAGCCAGCGTCCCAAAGTGCGCAGCAGCGCGCATTTCGGCTGCCGCGTCGTCGAGGCGAGCGATGGCAGCCTCTACCTGACGCTGGGCGACCGCTACAGCCGCAAGGAAGATGCCCAGACCCTGGACAACCATCTCGGCAAGATCGTGCGCATCAACAAGGATGGTAGCGTCCCGCCGGACAATCCCTTTGCCGGCGCGGGCAAGCCGGCCGGCGCCCTGCCCGAGATCTGGAGCTATGGCCACCGCAACAGCCAGGGAGCCGCCCTCGGCCCCGGCGGCAAGCTGTGGATGCACGAGCATGGCCCGCAGGGCGGCGATGAAATCAATCGCGCCGAGGCCGGCAAAAATTACGGCTGGCCGGTGATTACCTATGGCGAGAATTACGGTGGCGGCAAGATCGGCGCCGGCATCACCGCCAAGGCTGGCATGGAGCAGCCGCTGCATTACTGGACGCCATCGATCGCCCCTTCGGGCATGGCTTTCCTGAAAAGCGATCGCTATGGCAAGGCGTGGCAAGGCAGCCTGCTGGTCGGCTCGCTCAAGTTTGATTATCTGGCGCGGCTGGAACTGCGCGACGGCAAAGTCGTCCGTGAAGAAAAGCTGTTGCAAGACCTTGGCCAGCGCATCCGGGATGTACGGATGGGGCCGGATGGCCTGCTCTACATCTTGACCGACGAGCGCCGGGGGCAATTGATCCGCCTGCAGCCGGCGCCTTGATTGGTCGTCTGTTTTTCTCGCGTGTTGGCCGATGCCAGCCAGGACAGGAAATGCTCACAGGCAACTTATTTGTCGCAATAATGCTGAAAAACAGTGCCTGTCTGTGTTGGTTGCAGCATCTGAGACCGTTTTTTTACGCTTTAATCCAAATATATTTTTTCCTAAAGGCAAGCTTATCTTCGTCAGCGTGCCACTGAACGTCCTACAACTTTCAGTATTGACCGACCCCTGTATCGGTTTTTCTCAAACAAGCCAAAGCCGCATTCCTAGTGTGTTTGCGGCGCTCAGGCTGGTGCTGGACATATTGTTTGATGTTTCTCAAATTGCTCCCGGGATTACACGCTCTGTAGGAATTTCCCTAGTAATTATTGGTTATGCTTACCCCGTGTTTCAGTGAGCGCCTGATTTCCGTCATGTCCGGAAATTTTCATAATTCAATCCATCGATTGCTGCAATGCAAAGAACAGCAAGGAATTCCGTTCCGCGAACAACTCTTACAACCGGGAAATCATCATGCTGAACACATCAATGTCCGATATCAAGTCCACTTCCGCTAGCGTACGTAACGTTTCTGCTGCAGTGCCGCGTCAGGGCAAGTTGTGGTCCAGCCTGAATGAGATCTGCGATCTGTTGCGCATTCCGGTTGCGCTCGGTGGCTTTCATGACGAATTCCAGTTTCAGCACGTGCAATTCAAATCGGGCCAGCGCATCCATACCATTGGCCAGCCCTTCGACATGCTGTATATCGTCTACTCCGGCTTCCTGAAATCCGTGATCATCGACGAATCCGGCAATGAACAGGTGCTCGGCTTCCCGATGAAGGGCGACCTTTTCGGCATCGACGGCATCCATGGCAAGCATTATTCCACCGAGGCGGTGGCATTGTCGAATTGCGAAATCATCCTGGTGCCTTTCAAGGCTTTCCTGACCATCGGCCGCGCCAACGCCGAGCTGGAAGCGGCGATCTATGGTGTGATGAGTCGTGAACTGGTGCGCGAGCAAAGTCTGATTGGCACGCTCGGTTCGCTGTCGGCTGAGGCGCGCGTGGCGCGTTTCCTGGTGTCGCTGTCGGAACGTTTCGCCGACATGGGTTATTCGGGCAAGCAGTTCAATCTGCGCATGACGCGCCAGGAAATCGGCAATTACCTCGGCCTGACGCTGGAAACCGTCAGTCGGACCTTCTCGGCCTTCAATGCCATCGGCCTGATTTCAGTCGACCAGCGCGCCATCGTGCTGCACGATATTCAGGCGCTGCGAACCCTGCGCCGCCTGCCCCCTTCGCATGCGCGCGCCAAGGCGGAAGCTGCCAAGGCATTGAAACAGGCCAATGCGGCAGCCAGCAGTGCAGAGGAGGCCATCTGATCGCGCGCGGCGGCGCAAGACATCACCTTCGCAGCCGCAACCTGCTTCATTGTTTTTAATGCGCGGGATAATGCGCAGGTATCAGATATGAAATCCGTCAATTATCTGCATTAATTGCGCCGCCTGCTTCTGATATGGGATGCCAACAATCAGAAATCTTCCTATGATCAGAGGCATCCCTCTGAATGCCGTTAGTGTTCCGGGTTTTTCTGGCAAACTGTCCCTACCTACAAGACGCGGCCACGCCAAGGGAACGCTATGCCAAAAGCCCTCAAGTTCGTCGCCATTCTCCTCGCCGCATTGCTGGCCCTGGTGGCAATTGCCGCCGCCATCTTCGCTGCCACCTTCAATCCGAACGATTACAAGCCGCAATTGATTCGCCTGGTGGCGGAAAAAAAACAGCGCACCCTGGCTATCCCAGGCGATATCAAGCTGAGCTTTTTTCCGAAACTTGGCGCGCAGCTGGGCCAGGTCAGCCTTTCCGAACATAAGGGTAGCGCCGAATTTGCGTCCTTCAATCAAGCCAGGGTATCGCTGGCGCTGATGCCGCTCTTGCGCCGCCAACTGGTGGTGGACCAGGTCAGCATCGATGGCGCGCAGGTTCGCATCCGGCGCAATGCCGACGGCAGCACCAATTTCGACGACTTGCTGGCGCAGGAGCCAGGAAAGGAAGAGCCGCAACCCGAAGAACCGCCGGCGGCAGAACAGTTCGGCTTCGACATTTCCGGCATCGATATCCGCAATACCCAGGTGAGCTTCGACGACTTGCAGGCAAAGCGCCAGGTCGAACTGGCAAACCTGAATCTGGAAACCGGCAAGATTGCCAACGGCGTGCCGAGCCAGCTGACGCTCTCGGCCGATGTGAAAAGCAGCGCGCCGGCCGTGGCCGCCAGGGTCGCCGTGAAGAGCGGCTTCACCATCGACCTCGGGCAGAAGCACTACCTCCTGCACGGCATGGACTCCGAGATCAAGGGCAAGCTGCTGGATTTCACCGATGCCCTCGTGCGTTTTTCCGGCGACGCCGACCTGCAGCCGGATGCAAAACGCTTCGCGCTGGAAGGAGTGAAGTTCGCCGCCAGCGGCAAGCGCGGCGCGCAAGCCATTGAATTACGGATGGAAACGCCGAAGCTGGCGCTCACTGACAAAGAGGCCAGCGGCGGCAAGTTGAGCGGCGAGGCGAAGCTGGTCGAAGGTCTGCGCAACATCAGTGCCAAGTTCAGCGCACCTTCGTTCGAGGGCTCCCCCCAGGCGTTCCGGCTGCCCGCGGTGGCGCTGGATGTGGCTATCAAGGAAGGCAAGCTGGATGCCACTGCCAAGCTGGCCGGCAACATCAGCGGCGATATCGACAAGCTGCTGTTCCAGTCGCCGCAGCTGAAGCTGGCGCTGGCGGGCCGGCAGGGCGACACCGCCATCGATGGCAACCTGACTACGCCCCTGAGCGCCAACCTGAAGACCAGGCGAATCGACCTTCCCTCCATTGTCGCCGCCTTCGCCCTGCCCAACCCCGGCGGCGGCAGCCTGAAGCTGAACGCTGCCGGCAATGCCAGCGTCGACCTGGCCAAGTCCAGCCTGAGCACGGCCCTGAAGGGCAAGCTCGATGAAAGCAGCTTCGATGCCAGATTCGGCATGGCGCCGTTCTCGCCGGCGGCATACACCTTCGCTATCGACATCGACCGCATCAACGCTGACCGCTACCTCGGCAAGGGCGGCGCTTCTGCTCCTGCCTCCGCCCCGGCAAAAGCGACCGGCAAGCCTGCGGGCAAGGCGGCTGGCGCTGGTGCGCCGGCGAGCCAGGGCATCGACCTGTCGGCCCTGCGCGAGTTGCGCGCGCGCGGCACGCTCAACGTCGGCGCGCTGACCCTCCATAACCTCAAGGCCTCGAAGCTGCGCGCCACCCTGCATGCCGGCGACGGCAAGCTCGAGATCAGCCCGCTGGCGGCCAACCTGTATGGCGGTAACGCCAGCGGTTCGGTGTCGGCCACTGCCAGCAAGGCGCCGCGCTTTGCCTTGAAGCAGAATCTGACCGGCATCGATGTCGGCCCGCTGCTCAAGGATGCGATCGACAAGCAGCCGATCGAGGGACGCGGCAATGTCACGCTGGACGTGACCAGCGCCGGTGGCGGCTTTGACCAGATCAAGAGAAGCCTGAACGGTAGCGCGCGCCTGGAATTGCGCGACGGCGCGGTGCATGGCGTGAACGTGGCGCAGGCAATCCGCAAGGCCAAGGCGAAGATCGGCGAGCTGCGCGGCCAGCAGGCGGCCGATGCCGGCACCGGCTCGGTTGCGGAAAAAACCGATTTCAGCGAACTGAGCGGCAGCTTCCGCATTTCCAATGGCGTGGCCCACAACGATGACTTGAGCCTGAAGTCGCCGCTGATCCGCCTCGGCGGCGCCGGCGACATCGACCTGGGGGCGGAACGGCTGGATTACCTGGCGAAGGTGACGGTGGTCTCCACTCTGCAGGGCCAGGGCGGGCCAGAGTTGCAGGCGTTGAAGGGCTTGACCATCCCGGTGCGGCTGTCAGGGCCGTTTACGGCAATCGGCTGGCGTATCGATTTCGCCGGCCTGGCAAAGGAAGCCGCGAAGGAAAAAATCCAGGAGAAAAAGACCGAGATCAAGGAAAAGGCGCGCGAGAAACTCGAGGAAAAGCTCAAGGGCTTGTTCGGCAAATAGGCAAACGGCGCAAACAGGGCGGAGCGAGATCCGCCCGATGTACGGTGTGCCACAGGTACGGCGACTTGGGAACTGGACTCAGGCGAGCGCGCGCAGGGCTGCCTGGTAGCCCCACCAGGAGGCTTCCTCGAACACAGAGAATCCCGAGAGGTCGGCATGGGCGAAGAGGATCGGGCCATCCACTGCGCGCAGCGCCTGCAGACCGGCGTTGGATTTGAAGCCCGGGCGCGGACTGGCCATGGCGTGGGCGCGCAGGGTGATGTCGGCGCGCTCGACCAGGCCGGCAAAGCGCGGGCCATAGGCCGCCTTGAGGTCGCTTGCCGCCAGTTCCAGCAAGTCTTGGGGCCTTGCATCCTGCAGCCAGCGTCGGGCGGCCTGCTGTTCCATCGCCGCCAGGTCGATATAGGCGGACAGCACGGTTTTGGCGGGCGGCGCGACGCGCACGTCCTGGTGGGTCGAGACCACATAGCCCAGTCCCTTGCCGCCATACACGACGTTGTCCCAGGACAGCGGCGCGTGCGGCAATTCCTGCGGAAACTCCTTCATCAGGAAGTTGGCCACAATCCACGGCGCATAGGCCGGCAGGTGGCGCGCGGCATCGAGGCCGTAGCCGCCGATGTTGCGCACCACGCGCGCCGCGACAAAGAGCGGCATGGCGCAAATGGCCTTGCGCGCGCGCACGAGGTAAGTCTTCGGCTGGCCATTCTTCAACTCGAAGCAGAGCGCTTGTACGCCCGAGGCGGTCGTCTCCAGCGACACCGCTGTGCCGGGGCGCCGCCGGCTACCGGCCGCCTGGTCCATTGCCGCAGCCAGCGGATCGAGGCCGCCGGGCCAGGTCAGCCAGGCGCCGTCGGCGGCGTTTTCCGCCTGGCCGCCTCGGCTGCAGAAATAATGCAGGCCGGCCCAGGCCGAGACGTGCTCCGAGTCGGCGCCGTAATCGTCGCGGCAGCAGTATTCGGCGTACCAGTGCAGGGTCGGCGCGCGAAAGCCGTTTTGCGTGAGCCACGCGCGAAAGCTGAGGCGGTCGAGCGCGAGTCACTGCGGATCAGTTGAGGAAAGCGCGCTGGGCAGGGTGAACAGACGGCGGCCGTCGCGCTGGTGCTGCAGCTGGTGGCGTACCTGGTGCTGGATCGCTGCATCCAGACGTCCAGGGAGCATATCGAATCGGGCAACGTCGCCTATGGCGGCTTGCTGGGGGCGATTGCCATTTCGGTCGGCGCCATCAACGCCGCCTGCATTTCCTGAGTGTTTTAGTGTAACTGATCCACGTAACGCATCTACGTCACGCATTTACGTAACCCCACCCGAGAGAGGTCAATCATGGGTATATTCGATTTCGTCAAAAAGCAGTTTATCGACGCCCTCCAGTGGAACGAGGAGTCCGAAGGGGTGCTGTCGTGGCGCTACCCGATGGCCGACTTCGAAATCCAGAACGGCGCCACGCTCACCGTGCGCGAGTCGCAGATGGCGATGTTCGTCGACGAAGGCCGGGTTGCCGACGTCTTCGGCCCCGGCAACTACACGCTGACCACCAAGACCCTGCCGGTGCTGACCAACCTGAAGAACTGGGACAAGCTGTTCGCCTCGCCGTTCAAGTCGGACGTCTACTTCTTTTCCACCCGCATCCAGACCGGGCGCAAGTGGGGCACGCCGCAGCCGATCACGATCCGTGACAAGGATTTCGACGCCATCCGCATCCGCGCCTTCGGTATGTTTTCCTATCGCGTGGGCGATCCGAAGCAATTCTTCACCGAACTGGCCGGCACGCGCGAGGTCTACACCCGCGACGATGTCGAGGCGCAGTTGCAGGGCATCATGCTCGCTTCCATGGCCAATTCGCTGGGCGCTTCCAACATTCCCTTCCTCGACATGGCGGCCAACCAGACCCTGATGGCACAGCAGGTCAAGGGCGACCTGGCCATCGCGTTCGAGCGTTATGGCCTGGGACTGGATGAATTCAACGTTGGCACCGTCAGCCTGCCGGATGAGTTGCAGCAGGCGCTGGACGCGCGCATTGGCGCGGGCATGAAGGGCGGCCTCTCCGCCGACAAGATGGCGGGATTCACCCGCTTCCAGACTGCCGAAGCAATTCCGCTGGCGGCGCAAAACGAGGGCGGCCTGGCCGGTATTGGCGCCGGACTGTCGGCCGGCGTGGCTATGGGCCAGGTGATGGCGCAGGGACTGGGCCTGGGCGGCGCTGCCGGTCAACCGGGCGCGACACCGGGTTCTGCGCAGGCCCCCGCCGCGCAACCCGCAGCGCCGGCAGAAGCCGCGCCCGCTGCTGCGGCGGATTCGCCCGCAGCCCGCCTGGAGCAGCTCAAGGGCTTGCTCGACAAGGGCCTGATCTCGCAAGCCGATTACGACGACGCCAAGGCCAAGGTCCTGCAAAAACTGATCGGCTAGGAGTCTGCGCGGCAAACAGAATTTGAGCGAGCGAAACGGGCGCAACGCCAGCCGGGCTGATATTGGCCCGGCATTGAATTCTGAAATTGCTGACTGATAGGCGTTTTTGAGCTGCGGCGCGACACCGGAATGTGCGTTTTCCCCATTTTTAAACTACGCACACATCATATTTGCCATTCTTCGCAGGTTAAGCGCAGCGCAGACGAGTTTCCACTCTGCCTGGGCCTTGGCGATGCCGCGCATGCTAAATTGTCGGAAGCCCAGTACGTGCTTGATCCAACCATTTGGCGGTTCGGATAACCACTTGCGCCGCCGGTAGGCATCTTGGGTGGCGGTGGATTTGAATCGTTCTGCCATGGCCGCCGAGAGTGGGCGTTTGTTCGGATCAATCCCAAGCGCTTGTCTACCTTCGCGCCCAAGGGCAACGATGATCTCGGCGGGATGATCACGCAGCGTTTCAAACACGGCCTCGGATCGATAGCCTGCATCGGCGACGACCTGGTGCGGATCGTCGCCCGTATTCGCCTTGACCGCCGCCAGCACCGCGGGCAATTGACGGCTATCGGCGCCGCTATTGGTCAGTTCGGCAGCGACGATGATGTGCGCCGTATCATCGACTGCGGCTTGCGCGTTGTAGCTGTAATCGAAGCCGCCACCGGCGCGCTTCATGATCCGGCTTTCCGGGTCGGTAAAGTTGTCCTGGGCCTTGGGCTTGGGCTCACCGAACTTGTACTTGTATTTCGACTTCTTGAGCGCCTTACCATCGCCGTCTGGCGGCGTATTGTCGTCGTCAGCGCTGCGGCCACGCTCGGTATCTGCCTGACGCTGGCGTTCCTCCAGCCGTGCGCGCGCCGCGCCAATGGCTGCAAGCCGGTCCTCGCGTCGGCTTATCTCAGCTGGAATGTCCAGTGCCGGCTCGTTCTTCTCGGCCAGGTCGGCTGCCTTGGCCTTGGCCAGTAGCGCGTCGATCTGCGCCTTCAATTCCAGCTCCGATTTCTTCATGCGCTCATAACTCATGGCCTTGTGGCGCGATGCGTTGGCCTTAATCTTGGTCCCATCCACAGCGATGGTTCCCAACTTGACCAGGCCGCACTCGCGCGCCAACTTCACCACTTGCACGAACAAGTCGGACAACTCTTTCAGATGGAAAGCACGGAAGTCGCAGATCGTGCGGTGCGCGGGATAATTGCCAGCAGCAAGTACCCGGAAGGCAACGTCTTCATGCAGCTTCTTTGCCAGCTTGCGCGACGAGAACACCCCGGTCGCATAGCCATAAACCAGCACTTTGACCATCATCGCCGGATGAAAGGGCTGATTGCGCGGCCCGCCACCTGCATATCGCGCATGGAAGGTGCTCAGATCAAGCGCATCGATCGTATCGCTGATGTAGTACGCAAGATGGCCATCTGGTAGCCACTCTTGCAATGCAGGGGGAAGCAGCATTTGCTGCTGCGGATCGTAGGGAAGATAGCTCGATGTCATCACGAATCAACGTTTACGAATCTATTCGGATGACATCAGCGTTCTGCCGCGCAGACTCCTAGAAAGCCTCTTACATGCAGAAAGTTTCCTGTCCGAGTTGCGGCGCGCCGGTCGAGTTCAAGTCGCATGCCTCGGTCATGGCGGTGTGCGGCTACTGCAAGAGCACGCTGCTGAAGGACGCCGACAGCGTGCGCGACATGGGCAAGATGTCGGCGGTGCTGGAGGATTATTCGCCGCTGCAGGTCGGCACCGCCGGCAGCTTCGGCGGCCAGGAATTTGCCGTGGTCGGCCGCATCCAGCTGCGCTATGACGCCGGCTTGTGGAATGAATGGTACGTGCTGTATGGCGATGGCCGCGCTGGCTGGCTGTCGGAGTCCGGCGGCCAGTACACCCTGACCGAGGAAAAGGAAGCCAAGGGCGCCTTGCCGCCCTTCGAGGAAATCCGCATCGGCGCGCCCTACAACGTCCTCGGCAAGGTCTGCACTGCCGCCGATGTGCGCACGGCGCAATGCACTGGCGGCGAGGGCGAGCTGCCGTTCCGGGTTGGCGCCGGCTGGCAGGCGAAGGTGGCCGATCTGCGCAGCGCCCGCAGCTTCGTCACGCTGGATTATTCCGAGGGAGCGTCACCGAAAGTCTATGCCGGTCAGGCAGTGACGCTGGAACAGCTGAAGTGCCAGCTGTTGCGTGACGATGATGCGGTCAGGGACAGCGCCGGCAAGTACACGAAAAAGGTGCAGGCGCTTGCCTGCCCTTCCTGCGGTGGCAGCCTCAGCTGGGTGCCGGGGGTGACCAAACAGATCGTATGCCCGAGCTGCCGCTCGCAGGTCGATACCACCACCGATATTGCCACCGTGCTGGCGGCGGGCGAGCGCATGGAGCGCTTCGAGACGAGCTTGAAGCTCGGCGCCAAGGGCAACATCGGCGGCGACGCCTACCAGGTGATCGGCGCCATGCGGCGCCGCGACGACGAGGGCGAGGAGTGGACTGAATACCAGCTGTACAGCCCGCGCGGTGGTTTTTTGTGGCTGGTCGAGACCGCCGAGGGATGGCAGCGCGCGAAAGTGCAGGACGACTGGCCGGTGTGGAACCGCGGCGAAACCATCAAGCTGGGTGAGCTGACGTTCAAGAAATTGTACGAATACGAGGCGACAGTAGTGGCGGCGGTCGGCGCCTTCAACTGGCAGGTCCAGGCTGGCGACACGGCGCAGGTAGTCGAGTTCGAGGCCGGCAAGAACCGCCTGGCGGCCGAGCGCACGGCAGAAGAACTGAGCTGGTCCTGGGCGACCCCGGTGGGCGCCGACCAGTTGCGTGCCTGGTTTGGCGTGGCAGTGCCGGACGTCAGCCTGGCGCCCAAGACCGACATCATGAAAATCGCCGAATGCTTCCTGTATGGGATCGTCGGCTTCAATTTCATTCCGCTGATGTTTGCATTCGACGATACCTGGCATTACTCGGCGGTGGCCGCCGCCGCCATTTGGCTGCCGGCGAAAGTCATGAGCCTGATGCAGGACTAAGGGACAAGATTCTTATCATATGAACGGCAAATTCATTGTCTATGCGCTGTTGGTGGCCTTTTTCAGCATGATCGCCAGCTGGGGCAAGATGCTGTCGCCGGGCCAGGGCTCAGGCAGCTACCGCTCGGGCAGCAGCTGGAGCTCCAACGCCGGTGGCGGTTCCTGGGGCGGCGGAGGCCACAAGTGACACCGACGGATCTGCGCCATTCGGGCACGCACCTGATCGCCGACTTGCATGGCATTGCACGCGAAAAGCTATGCGATGGCGCCGCCCTCGATCGCTTGATGCGGCAAGCGGCAGAGTCCGCCGGCGCCACCATCGTCTATAGCCATTTCCACGCCTTCGGGGCGGGCCAGGGCGTGACAGGCGTGGTGCTGCTGGCCGAATCGCACATCTCGATCCATACCTGGCCGGAAATCGGCTTTGCCGCGCTGGATATTTTCATGTGCGGCAATGCGCAACCGCAGCGCGCGCTGGCGCTGATCGAGGCCGCGCTGACGCCGGCTTCCAGCGCGGTGCAGGAACTGCCGCGCGGCTATTCAGCAGCTAGTCCGCACTTGAGAGTTTCATCAATATAAGGCCGCAAACAATCAGCAGTGCGGCGCATGCGCGCATGCCGTTCAACTGTTCTCCGAGCGCCGCCACGCCGACGACAAATGCGCCGATTGCGCCGATACCGGTCCAAACAGTGTAGGCCGTGCCCAAGGGGATGGTTCGCATCGAAATCGATAGCAAGGCAAAGCTGGCTATCATCGTGACGAGGGTAATGACCGACGGGGTAAGTCTGCTAAAGCCATTTGACTGCTTCATGAAATAAGCCCAAACGACTTCCAGTATTCCTGCTACGACCAACATGATCCAAGCCATTGCGGCTCTCCTTTCAAAGAGCCGGGCCGTCCCGGACATTCATCCCAACAAGGGGGAGGTCGTTCCTCCGAAAGTGCACTTATGCCAATGCAGCGTAACACAGCGCATATAGGGCAGTTCGCAGGCGGAATTATAGCCTGATCGAGCCGACTGCCGATGCATACAAGCGGATTTAGCCAGGCGATCCAGGCTTGAGTGCGTCAATGTAGCCAAGTACATCGTCCTCACGGCCATCGTTGACCAGCTGGGCGGGCGTCTTGCCGTCAAATGCGGGCAATGGCGCATTCATCCATGCACTGGCAGCGTCATCGTTCTCTGCAACTCCCCGTGCCCTGTGCATGATCGTGTAATAAGCCTGCGCTTTGCGCGACTGCGCTTGAAATCGCGTACGGAGCGCTTCAATTCCCTGGGGTGAAAGGTGTCCGTCTGTAGTCATGATTTACCTCGCTTAAGTTTCTCATTTGGGCGAGAGGTTCAGGGAGATACTTTGTTCCAGAGTTCCTTCCAAGTAGTCATGTCCTTGGTTGGTTAAGCGCCAAACGCCATTTTTTGATTCTTGCACCAATCCTCTGTCTTGAAGAAGATTAAGATGGTGGTGAACAACTGGTAGTTCCATGTTCAATCGCTGAACAATACTACTGGTTCCGATCAATGGATCAGGAGATTGTAGAAACTGGCCCAAAATAGCTTCCATCAACATTGGGTCTCGCTTCATGGTTTCCTCAATAGCAAAAAGTACTATCTTAGCTGAATTTAAACTGCGCGCCGGCAGAAACCGGCCAGAGCCGGTCGGCCAGCCCTCCCATCAGATCTGAGCAGGAGAAAACATGCGGGACACGCTCCCTCAACTTGAGGATGGGATTTGGCCCAGCCGTGCCGCCTCTATCGCGGCGATGTCGATCTTTTTCATGGTCATCATCGCGTCGAATGCGCGCTTGGCCGCCGCGCGATCGGGGTTGAATACCGCCGCGGTGAGGGCGCGCGGGGTGATCTGCCATGACAATCCCCACCGGTCCTTGCACCAGCCGCATTCACTTTCCTGGCCGCCATTGCTGACGATCGCGTTCCACAATCGGTCGGTTTCCGCCTGGTCGTCCGTCGCGATTTGAAAAGAGAAGGCCTCGTTGTGTTTGAAATGCGGGCCGCCGTTTAGCCCGAGGCAGGGAATGCCGACGACGGTGAACTCGACCGTCAGGATATCGCCTTGCTTGCCGTCGGGATAGTCGCCCGGTGCGCGATGGACGGCGTCGACAGAGCTGTCGGGGAATGTTTCGGCATAGAAGTTTGCGGCGTCTAGGGCATCACCTTCGTACCACAAACAGATTGTGTTCTTGCTGGTCATTACGTTTCTCCTGAAGAGTTGAGTACCAGCATCAGCCACTTTCAAAACAACGCCAATGGCTCACATCGCGGGACCTGGGTCTGTTGGATGAGACTGATGCCGTTGTCGGGATGCTCCAATGTCGCACACTCTCGCCGCGGGCGCAGGCTCGTCAAAGGGAGCCCGCTTGTCGCGAAAAGTTTCAATTCGACCCTCGAATCTGATGCATTGCGTTTTGCTTGTCGAAACTGGCAGTGACGCATGCGGCGAAATCGGGATTGGCAAGACGAGTCATAGCACCTCCGGTTGTTTATATATTGGCAAACTTGGTTGCTCATTCTGACATAACGAAACCTGCATAAAAATCGCGCTTTAATTATTTTGGTCCGCCTGATGAAACGTTGGTTCATTTTTCTTGAACTTCAAAATCTCCATTGCTATGCTGATTTTTCAGAAATAAAGCCAGCCCGATAAGGGCATCCGATAAATGAGGCTAGGAGTCAAAAAATGAAAACATTGAAATTCGCAACAGTTGCTTTAACGGTGGGATTGGCATCCGCAGTCGCCGGCGCCGTGAATGCGCAAGAAGCACCATTTCGCATCGGGGTTTCCAATGACCAGTCAGGTCCATATGCAGACCAGGGCGGGCTAGGTTCCGTGCTTGCAGCCAAAATGGCGGCTGAAGATTTCGGTGGGAAAGTGTTGGGCAGAAAAATTGAGATTCTTGCCGCCGACAATATGAACAAGCCAGACATCGCAAGCACAGTCGCCCGCAAATGGTTCGACGTAGATGGCGTCAGTGCGATCACCGATGGCGGTTCCAGCGCATCGGGCCTTGCGGCGCAAAGCGTTGCGGCAGAAAAGAAAAAAATCACCTTGATTACCGCCGGCACTGCCCCTGATTTCAGCGGCAAGCGCTGTTCTCCATATGGAACACAATGGGCGACGAGTTCATATGCACTGGCGAATACCGTGGTCAAGGACCTGGTCCAGGCTGGCAATAAAAAGTGGTACTTCCTGACCACTGACTTTGTATTTGGCCACGCGCTGGAGAATGAAACGACCAAAGCGATCAAGGGTGCAGGAGGCACCGTCCTTGGCAGTGCAAAACATCCTATCAATTCTTCGGATTTTGCGTCGTATCTCTTGCAGGCGCAAAGCGCCAAACCGGACGTGGTTGCAGTGGCCGCCGGTGGCGCCGACATGATCATGGCAGTCAAGCAAGCGAAGGAATTCGGCTTGAAGTCCAAACTGGTTGCACTGTATGTCAGTCAGCCGGAAGTCGACGCAATGGGCTTGGAGTCAGCCCAGGGTCTGCAATTCGGGACGCCCTTCTATTGGAACTTGAATGATGTAACGCGCACATGGGCACGCCGCTTTCAGGATCGCCACAAAAAAATGCCAAGCATGATTCATGCGAACACCTATGCAGCGGTGACCCATTATCTCAAGGCAGTTCAGGCAGCCGGTAAAGATGATGCAGAACTGGTTTCCGCAAAGATGCGTGAAATGCCGATTGGTAAAAACGCATTGATCCAAAACGCTTTCATCATGCCGAACGGACGCGTTGTGATGGATATGCATGTGGCGCAGGTCAAGAGCCCGAAAGACTCGAAATTCCGCGGTGATTCGTTCGATATCGTTGCCACTTTGCCGGGGAAACAAGTCTTTGAGCCGATTGAAGTGACGGACTGCCCCCTGGTCAAGAAATAAGGGCCTCGCGGATCGGGCAGCCATTATCGTGGCGAGGCGGGCAAGTCCTCGTCACGAATGGCTGCAACGAAAATCCACAAATTTGACATTTCAGGTAATGACGAGGAAAAGATGAAGAAAAGTTACTTTATTCGAATGGAGGATGTAACGCCCTATCATCCAGCTAACCATCACGGGACTAGCAATTACCGTCTTATTTCAGAGGAAACTGTCGGCGCCAAGCATTTGGAAATGCTGATCGGGGTGATTGAAAAAAACCAGGGTGCGCTGCCCCATGCGCATCCGGATATTGAGCAAGTATGCTACCTGCTCGAAGGAACTGCCACCGCCGAGGTGAATGGCGAACGCCGGAATATGGTTCCTGGTGATTGTTGCTTCTTCCCCGCCGGTGTGCCGCACGTCTTCACGGCGACCAGCGACGAACCGGTCAAACTAATGGTTATTTATTCGCCGCCATATGGCGAAGACCCTTCCAAGGTCATCCGTTGATGTATCGCGTGAGACATAAAACCAGAAAGATTTAAATACCATGAAATCGAATCGCTATCCAAAATTTACGGCGGCCGCTGTACAAGCCGCGCCGATCTTCCTCGATGCGCAAGCAACGACCGAAAAAGCGTGTGCGCTGATCCGCAAGGCGGCAGGGGAAGGCGCCACGTTCATTGCATTCCCCGAAGTCTTTATCGCTGGGTATGCTTACTGGAACTGGATCATGAGTCCGCTGGAAGGCAGTGCCTGGTTCAAGCGGTTTTATCTTGCCGCAATCGACGTCCCCGGGCCGGAAGTGCAAGCATTGCAGCGCACGGCCGAAGCGTGCGGGGTGACGGTGGTAATTGGCGTCAATGAGCGCAGCCCGGTGAGCATGGGCACGATTTACAACACGAACCTGATCATCGGTCCTGATGGCAAGTTGTTGGGGCGCCACCGCAAGACCGTCCCCACGTTCGCCGAAAAACTGACCTGGGGCTATGGAGACGGCAGTTCCATTCGCACCTACGATACCCCCGTTGGCAAGGTGGGGACCCTGGCGTGCGGAGAAAACACGAATACCTTGGCAAGATTCGCGCTGCTGGCCCAAGGCGAACAAGTCCACGTAGCCAACTACATCGCCTATCCCTTTAGAAAGAGCTACGACATTATCGAACCCATTAAAATTCGGGCCGCCGCACACTCGCTCGAAGGAAAAGTGTTTACCGTCGTTTCATCCTCGGCAATGTCGCAGGAAATTCTCGATCTCCTGGGCACGACCCCGGAACGCCTCGAGCTTTTGTCGGGGGCGCCGAACGCATTCTCGGGCATCTTCGGGCCAGACGGTCTGCTTGTTTCGCCGCCGCTGATCGACGAAGAAGGAATCGTTTACGGCGAGATCGACCTGGAAAAAGGCTTCGAGCCAAAGCAGTTCCACGACATCCTTGGGCATTACAATCGATTTGATATCTTTGAACTGCGCCTTCATCAGCGCTCTTTGTCCCCCCTGGTCATTGTGGACCAGGCCATGCCAACCGAGCCGAATCCAATTTCATCGCCGGACTTGCTGTCATCCGCATCTCCAGATCGTGCGGCAGTGGGCGAGCGCACAGGGAGCGCCATTTTCACGCTCAAGTCCTCGTCATGAGTGCCCTGAATATTCGGCCTACTAATTTGGAATAGATATCATGCAATCTGGAATTTTAATCAATGGACAATGGCAAGCGCGCAGCAATGGCGTTCCCGATATCAATCCGTCCGATACACGCGATGTGATTGAAGAATATTCCTGGGCGAGCGCGCAAGATGCCAAGGCCGCCGCCGAAGCTGCGCGGGAAGCCCTGCCCGGCTGGGCGGCGGTATTGCCGGAAGCACGCGCACTGCCGCTGCGACGGATCGGAGATGAATTACTGGCGCGCGCGGAGGAACTGGCGCAGGTGATGGCTCGCGAACAGGGCAAGACCGTGCGTGAAGCCCTGGCTGAAGTGCGGCGTAGCGGCGAGACGTTTCATTATTTTGCCGGTGAAACTGTACGCAATCACGGCATATTTACCCAGGGCTTGCGCAGCGGCTTCAATATCTGCGTCAGCCGGGAACCGGTAGGTGCGATCGCCGTTATCACGCCATGGAATCTTCCCATGTCGATCCCGGCCTGGAAGATCGCTCCCGCACTCGCCTACGGTAACACTGTCGTGTACAAGCCAAGCGAGCTGACGCCGGGATGTGCATGGGCGCTGGCAGACATCATTCACCGCTCCGGCCTGCCTGCCGGTGTGTTCAATATGGTCATGGGAAATGGCCGCGAGCTTGGCAAGCCTTTGATCGATCTGACTGATGCCGTCACGTTTACCGGTTCCAATCCAACAGGTGTGGCAATTGTGAGTGCGGCGGCCGGCCAGATGAAAAAAGTCCAGGCAGAGTTGGGCGGCAAAAGCGGCCTGGTGATCGACCGCACCGCAAACATGGACTTGGCCGTGGAAGTGGCTTTTCAAGGCGCCTATTATGGGACAGGACAGCGATGCACGGCGTCCAGCCGGATCATCGTTCTGGAAAGCGTTCGTGAAGAATTTACCGAACGCCTGCTCAAGCGCATGAAAAGCAGCCGCGTCGGCCATGCGCTTGATGCTGCAACCGAAATCGGCCCGGTGGTCGATGAGCGGCAGCTTGCCAAGGATTGCGAATACATCGATATCGCGCGCAACGAAGGCGCAGAGTTGCTCTCCGGCGGGGAGCGCATCGAACTCACAACGCCCGGCTACTATTTGCAGCCAGCGCTTTTCCTGACCAAGAGTAACGACTTGCGGATCAACAAAGAGGAAGTCTTTGGCCCGGTTGCAACGGTTACTACTGCTCATGATCTGGAAGAAGCCATTGCAATGGCCAATGACGTCCATTTCGCGCTATCGAGCGGCATTGTGACCAACGATTTGATCGCAGCAGAAGAATTCCGCCGCAAATCAAAAGCCGCCATGGTTACCATCAACGCACCCACTGCCGGCCTGGATTTCCACGTGCCATTCGGAGGCCGTTCGCCGTCGGGTTATGGAAGCCGGGAGCAAGGATTGGCGGCACAAGAGTTTTACACGGAATACAAGAGCAGCTACACCAACGTTTCCGGTCGCCTCTAAGGTCGCCACTAAAGCAAAAAGGAGCAGCTATGGCCGGACCTTTAGCCGGAATTACCGTTCTAGACCTAAGCTCAGTCATTGCGGGGCCGTATGCCACGCAAATACTTGGCGATATGGGAGCGGATGTCATCAAGGTCGAGCCGCCCCAGGGCGACATCATGCGCGCTGCCGGACCGGCGCGAAATGCAGGCATGGGCGCCGCTTACCTGAACTGCAATCGCAACAAGCGCAGCATTACGCTGAATCTGAAATCCCCGGAAGACCGGGCGCGCCTCCTGGAGATGGTGCGCGAGGCGGATGTGTTCATCCATAACATGCGCGCTGCTGCGTGCGCGCGCCTGGGCTTGAGCCACGAAGAGCTGTTGGCCATCAATCCTCGTCTTGTATATTGCGCGATCGTCGGCTATGGCCAGGATGGCCCCTATCGAGACCGGCCTGCCTACGACGACATCATCCAGGCCGCTTCCGGATGGGCTGGCCTGGAACAGGATTCAGGAGCCGCGCCGCGTTATGCGCCAACGATCGTTGCCGACAAGACGACGTCACTTTATGCCGTCAGCGCGGTAAATGCCGCACTGTTTCACCGCGAGCGCAGCGGGGCCGGCCAATACGTGGAAGTGCCGATGTTCGAGGTGATGGCATCCTACCTTCTGGTTGAACAGATGGGCGGCATGACTTTCTCGCCGCCGCTGGGGCCGCCTGGATATTCACGTCTTCAGTCAAAGCACAGACGCCCCTACAAGACCATGGACGGGTACATCAGCGTCATGCCTTACAACGGCGAACATTGGGTGCGTTTCTTCACCGAAGCCGGCAAGCTCGACATGGCTGGGGACCCGCGCCTTGCATCGTCCGCACAGCGCGCCGCCATCATCGATGAACTGTATGAAAAACTCGGCGAGACGCTGCTGGAGCGCTCAACCGAAGCATGGATGAGCATACTGCGTTCCGCAGACATTCCCTGTTCCGAGGTGAATACAGTTGCTTCATTGCTGAATGATCGGCACCTCAAGGCAGTGAATTTTTTTGTGTCGATCGAACATCCGTCGGAGGGAAAAATCCTGGCGACGAAGCCACCGATTCGCTTTTCGAAAACGCCCTGTACGATCAGCCGGCCAAGTCCAAGCCTGCGCGCGGCGGAGGCCTCGTTGGATGCGCGCGTGCCGGCTGACTTTGGAAATGTCTTGTAGGTTATTCTGTTACGCGAATTCATTCCGATAAGGCGACTCCCCCGTGACTTCCACACTTCCTGTCAATGCATTGCTACGCGGCTTGCAGCTTTTGGAAACGGTCAATACCTATGGACCTGCGGGTCTTGCCAAAATTCAACGGCTAACCGGCTTGCCAAAAGCGACCGTGCTGAGACAATTGGAAACCTTACGGCAAGCGGGATACATTGCATTCGATCCCCCTACGCAAACGTATCAGGTCGACTTGCGGGCATTGGCACTAACAAACAACTTTTCCTATGAAAAGCAGTTCGTCAATCTGGCGGCGCCAGTCATGAACCGTTTGCGTCAAAAGCTGGGATGGCCATCCGACCTGGCAGTTTTTCAGCACGACAAAATGGTCATCGTGGACACCAATCGACAGCCCGGCATGCTTTCAACCAATCGCAGTATCGGATCAAGGATTCCCATCATGGCATCTGCTACCGGCCGCGCTTATCTTGCCAATATCGACGTTGAGCGACGCGAAACCTTGTTGAAAATTCTTCAGGCTTCGGACGACCCCTATGAAGCCCTGGCGAAGAACAAAGCGGCAACCAAAAAGATCATTGAGCAAACGCGCAGCCAGGGCTATGCAATTTCGGACCAGGAATTCTTGCCCACCAATCGAGGCGCCGCTGTCGCCGTAGTCTGGAACCACGAAGTGGCATGCGTGATCAACCTGATTGCGCTCGCTTCCCTGGTTACTGTCGAAGATGTTCATAAACGTTACGTGCCAATGCTATTGGAAGCCAGGGATGAGATGGAAGAAGCCCTCTGCAACCTGGGGATGAGCAAGGCGAGTACGCGCGAAGCGCCAAAGCCACGCGCCTATGGCGCCAGAAAGCGTGCCGCGAAAGGAGACCTGGAGTGAAACTGTTCCACTCACCCGCCTCGCCGTATGTTCGCAAGGTCATGGTGTTAGCCTGCGAGATCGGCCTGGAAAGCCGGATTGAACGCGTGCGCGCTGTGGTGAGCCCGGTCAAGCGTGACAAGCTGGTCGTCGCTCACAATCCCACCGGACACGTTCCGACACTGCTGCTCGACGACGGCGAAGTTTTGTTCGATAGCCGGGTCATTTGCGAGTACCTCGACACGTTGCACGACGGACTGCCATTGCATCCCAGGGAAGCAATGGCACGGGCCAAAACGCAGTGCCTGCATGCCCTGGCAGACGGGATTCTCGACGCGGCCGTTCTGGTGCGCTTTGAACTGGCTTTGCGTCCGGCAGAACTTCGCTGGCCTGACTGGGTGGATGGCCAGTGGGCCAAGGTTTTGTCCAGCCTGAATGTGTTGGAATCCCGCTGGCGGCCGCACCTGGCTGATCGGCTGGACATGGGCGTCATCGCGACGGCATGTGCGTTGGGGTATCTGGATTTCCGCTTTCCCGACCGCCCCTGGCGCGTCGACTATCCGCATTTGGCCGCATGGTACGAAGTATTCGCACAGCGCGATTCCATGCAAAAAACATGGCCGGCTCCCGTCGTTTGAGCTGCCAATATCAATTATTCCTTTTTGGAGACCGATATGAATAACGAATTTAAAGACAATGTTGTCGTGATTACGGGTGGCGGCGCGGGGATCGGCAAAGCCACCGCCGAGTTGTTTCTCGGTTTCGGCGCCAAAGTCGTCGTCTTCGATTTGAATGTCGAGAACGCCCCGGCTGGCGCCGATGCTTATGTCGCGAATGTCACGGATGACGAAGCGGTTGCGACAGCTATCGGCAAAGTGGCGAAGAAGTACGGAAAAATCGACACTCTGGTGAACAATGCGGGAGTGAGTTTCTACGGGACGGTGGAAACCGGCAGTCTCGCCGATTGGGAACGCATCATCGATATCAATGTTCTTGGGTTGGTCCGGGTAACACGTGCGGCGTTGCCCCATTTGCGCCGCAGCGCACACGGCGCCATTATCAATATCGCTTCGTGCCTGGCACAGACGGGCATGGCGAATCGTGCCTTGTATTCCGCAACGAAAGGCGCGGTCGAAGCGCTTTCCCGTGCGATGGCGGCCGATCTGGTCAAGGAAGGCATACGCGTGAACTGCGTCAATCCGGGAACGGTTGACACGGAATTTGTTCAGGGGCTGGCTGCCATAGCCGGGCGCGACACGAAAGAGTTTGCGGCGCGGCAGGCCACTGGCCATATGGTCAGCCCGGAAGAGATTGCACATGCGATCGCTTATCTGGCGCGACCTGGCGCTCGCTCGACAGTCGGTTCGGTACTGACGGTAGAGTCAGGCTTCGGCAGTCTGCGCTTTTAATGCAGATAGAAATTTCAAGAAAAGAGTGCGCGATGGCGGGACTTTATTTTGAAGAATTTCGTGTGGGGCAGGTCTTCGACCACCCTTGGGGGCGCACCATTACAGAGTCGGACAATACGCTGTTTTCTTGTCTGACGCTCAATGTGCAACCCTTGCATATAGATGCCGAATTTGCCGCAACGAGCGAATTCGGCAAACCGCTGGTCAACAGTATTTTTACGCTGGGATTGATGATCGGCATCTCGGTCAATGACACGACCGTTGGAACTACCGTCGCCAACCTTGGCATGACCGATGTGCGTTTCCCGAAGCCGGTATTTCACGGAGATACTGTTCGTGTCCGCACAACGGTCAAATCTATTCGAGAGAGCAAGTCACGTCCCAATGCCGGCATCGTTGAGTTTGAACATCAGGCGACCAATCAGCGCAAGGAAGTCGTGGCGATCTGCTCGCGACAGGCGCTGATGCGCAAGCGCGCCTAAGAAGCGTCAGACAACATGAGCCAGTCAAAACAGCAAGCCCGTTCCTATCTGTTCGTGCCCGCGAACCGGCCCGATCGGTTCGACAAAGCAGAAGCAAGCGGGGCGGATGCCCTGATCCTGGACCTGGAGGATAGCGTGCCAGCCGCCGAAAAGCAGTTTGCGCGCGATGCTGTGGTCCAGTGGCAGCAGAAGGCGTCACAAAGGCCGTTGGAAATCTGGATACGCATCAACCCACTGGCCAACGCCGGGATATCAGCGGACCTCGATGCCGTCATGCAGGCCAGGCCGACCGGGGTTGTGCTTCCGAAATGCGAAGGGGTAGCCGATGTTGAGACGCTAAACCAGTTGTTGGGTAAGTATGAGCAAATACATGGCCTGCCGGACCAAGGGATTGCAGTCATGGCCATTGCCACGGAAACGCCGCGCGCGCTCCAAAGGTTACATACGTTCGACCAGCCCATGCCGCGACTTCGCGGCATGTTGTGGGGCGCCGAAGATCTGGCTGCGGCGCTTGGCTTGCGTAGTCTGCGCGACCAGGCCGGCAATTACCTGTCGCCGGCCCTTGGCGCGCGCGACCGATTGTTGGTGGCCTGCCATGCGTGTCATGTCGCCGCCATCGATGCCGTCTATACGGGATTGAACGACCCTGCCGGACTTGCGAATGAAATACGGCTGCATGCGGCAATTGGATTTACCGCAAAGGCCGCCATACATCCGAACCAGATCGAAGTAATCCATCAAGGATTGCAGCCTTCCGCCGATGATGTGGCTTGGGCCAAGGAAGTCATTGATGCGCTTCGAGACGGTGAGATTGCGGCGGGCAAGGTCAGAGGCGCAATGGTGGACCAGCCGCATTTGAACGCAGCTCGCCGGATACTGTCCATTGCTCAACGCAGCCAGCCGCCGCCGAGCGCCTTGTAAAGCGCGATGGTCGCAGTGAAGCGGGCCAGATCAGCCTGGACACGGCTGTCTTCCGCCAGGAGTTGCGTGCGCTGGCTATCGAGCAGCGTCAGCAGGTCTTGTGCGCCAGCCTGGTACTTGACGTTGGCGATGCGAAACGCTTCCTGGGCTTCGCGCGCGGATTGCGTCAATAACTGTTGCCGCGACTGCGTGGTTGCCACCGAGCCTAAGCTGTCCTGCACTTCCTTCAGGCTGACCAACACGCTTTGCAGGTATTGCGCGACCAATTCTTCCTGCTGCGCCTGCGACAGCGCTACCTGCCCGCGCAGGCGGCCGCCGTCGAACAGCGACTGGGTCAGCGACGCCACCAGTGAGCCGAGCGTGCTGGAGCCGGAGGTCAGGATGCCGCCGGCGACTGCCGTCGCCGACAGCCGGATATTCGGATACAGCGCGGCGCGGGCAGTGGCGATATCGGCGTTGGCCGCCACCAGTTGCGCTTCGGCGCGCTTGATGTCGGGGCGGCGCTGCAGCAAGGATGCCGGCTGGTACGCTGCCACTGCAGGCACTTGCATGCCGGCCAGCGTGGCTCCTTGCACCGCGAAGCCTTGCGGCGCCTGGCCAAGTAACACCGCCAGCGCGGTTTGCGTGGTGCGCAAGTCCTGTTCCAGCTGCGGAATCTGCGCTTCGATATTCAGTACGGCAGTGCGCTGCTGCGACACTTCCAGTCCGGTCGTGGCGCCCTTGTTGTAGCGCACCTCCACCAGTGAGAGGACATTGCGCGCCGCCTCCAGATTTTTGCGGGCAATCGCCAGGCGGTCTTTCAGCGCCAGCGCCTGGAAATAGTTCGAGGCCACATCCGCCTGCAATACCAGCGCGACCGCATCGCGGTCATAGGCACTGGAATCGACCCGCGCATTGGCTGCCTGCACCTCGGCAGCCTTGCCGCCCCATAGATCCAGTTCGTAGGAAACCGTCACGCCCAATTGCGATTGCTCGCTGGCGCCGGTCTGGTTGCTGTGGCTGCGCGTCGCGCTGCTCGACAGATCGGCGGCAGGCAGCCGCCCCGCTGCTGTGATGCCCGCCGATGCGCGCGCCTGGCGGATGCGGCTCACCGCAGCAGCCAGATCGTGGTTGGCCGCCAGTGCCTGGGCCATCAGCTGATCGAGTTCGGCATTGCCAAACTGCTTCCACCAGTCCGTCGTCACGGCCGCCGCGCTGGCTGTGTTTGCCTTCGCTGTGCCTTCCCACTGGGCCGGCATGGCTACATCCGGCCGCTGGTAGGGCGTGCCGATGGCGCAGCCTGTCAGCACGGAGGCCAGCACGAGGCCAATGACAGAGGATTTCAACAGTGGTTTCATGGTGTGCTTCCTTATTCCGAAGAGAGTGCGACGACCGGGTCCAGATTGGCCGCCTTGCGCGCCGGCAGATAACCAAACAGCAAGCCCGTGGCGAATGCCGAGAAAAATGCCAGGATCGCCGGCATCGCGGTAAACGCCACCTTCATGCCGAGCGCTTCGGCCAGCCAGCCCGATGCAAAGCCGAGCGCCACGCCGATCAGGCCGCCAATGCCGCACACGACCAGCGCCTCGGTATTGAATTGCAAGAGGATGTTGGCGGCGCGCGCGCCGGTGGCCATGCGCACGCCGATTTCCCGGGTGCGTTCGGTGACGGTCACCAGCATGATGTTCATCACGCCGATGCCGCCGACCAGCAGCGAAATGGCGGCGACGGAGGCCAGCAGCACGGTCAGGGCGTTTTGCGTTTCGGTGGCGGCTTCCATCAGCGAGGAGGTGCTGCGCACCTGGAAGTCTTCCTTGCCATGGCGCTGCAGCAAGAGGCTTTCGATGGCCGCCTGGGTCGCTTCGACCTGTTCGCCGTTGTCCACCTTGATGCGGATGGTGTTCAGGTATTGCTTGCCGAAGAGACGCATGTAGCCGGTCGACAGCGGCACCAGCGCGGTATTGTCCATGTCGGAGCCGAAGGCGCTGGCGCCTTTGCCGGCCAGTACGCCCACCACTTCAAACGGCACGCTTTTCACCAGCACGTAGCGCCCGACCGGATCTTCGCCGTCCGGGAACAGGCTTTTCGCCACCGTCTGGCCAATCACGATGACCGGCGCATACCCCTGCACATCGGCTTGGGTGATGAAGCTGCCGGAAGCCATGGTCCAGTTTTGTGTGGCGGCATAATCCGGCCACACACCGTTGATGGTGGTCTGGAAGTCGAGGCTGCCATAGCGTACCGTCGCACGTGTGCTGCGCTCGGGCGAAACCGCGCTCACGTTCGGCATCTCTTTCAAGGCGTCGGCATCGGCCGTCACCAGCGTGGCGATATCGCCGCTGGGGCGGGTGCCAGGTGCGCCGGGCGAGACCAGCAACAGGTTGCTGCCCATCGATTCGATACGCTGGATGACATCCTGCTTGCTGCCATTGCCGATGGCCAGCATGGCGACCACGGCCGCCACGCCAATCACCACGCCAAGCAGGGTCAGCGCGCTGCGGAACAGGTTGCCGCGCAGCGAACGCAGCGCCATCTTGACGGCTTCGCCAAGGTCCGGCAGCCACGACGCATTGGCACTGGCCTGGCGCTGGATCCTCTGGTGGCCCGCTGCGGCGGGCACAACACCGGTATCGCTGACGATGCGGCCGTCGGCAATATTGATGACGCGCTGGGCGTTTTCGGCAATCGTCGGATCGTGGGTGATCAGGATGATCGTGTGGCCATCCGCATGCAATTGCTTCAATAGCCGCAAGACTTCTTCGCCGCTCTTGCTGTCCAATGCGCCGGTCGGCTCGTCGGCCAGGATGATTTCGGCGCCATTCATCAGGGCGCGGGCAATCGATACCCGCTGCTGCTGGCCGCCGGACAATTCGGTCGGCCGATGCTGCACCCGCTCGCCGAGGCCAAGCTTTTCCAGCAGCGCATGCGCGCGTTCGATGCGCTCGCGCTTGCCGCTGCCGGCATAGATCGCCGGCAGCTCGACATTTTCCGCAGCGGTGACGGAGGGCAGCAGGTTGTAGCGCTGGAATACAAAGCCGAATGTGTCGCGCCGTAACGAAGCAAGCTCATCCTTCGACAAGGTGGTGACATCGCGGCCCTCGACGTGATAGCTGCCGCTGCTTGGCCGGTCCAGGCAGCCGATGATATTCATCAGGCTGGATTTTCCCGAGCCGGACTGCCCCATGATGGCGACGAATTCGCCCGGATGGATTTTCAGCGACACGCCGTCCAGCGCGCGCACCACGGCGTCGCCGGTGGCGTAGGTGCGGGTGATGTCCTGCAAATCGAGTAATGGCTGGGGTGACGTCATGATGTCCTCGCGCATTCTGCTTATAGTCTTGGGCCCATGGCGCGCGCGCCCTGGCGGCCGCCGGTGTTGCCGGCATTGCGGCCGGCGCCAGCCTGGGCCGGGCTGGCTTGCGCCACTACTACCTTGTCGCCGGCATTCAGGCCGGAGAGGACTGCCGCGGTGGTGCGGTTGGTGACGCCGACCTTGACCGTGCGCTCGGCGACGCCGTCCGCCATGGCCACGCGCGCGCGGTACAGTGACGGGTCTTTGCCGCGCGCCGGCTGCAAGGCGGCCAGCGGCACCAGCAGCGCATCGCGGGCTTCGTCCAGCACAAAGAAAACCTGCACGGTCATGTCGGTCATCAATGCCTGCTGGCGGTTGTCGACATCGACCAGCACGTTGTACAGCACCACGTCGTTGACGGTTTCCGGCGTCGGCATCACCTGGCGCACCGTGCCCTTCCAGCGCCGCTCCGCATTACCCAGGGTGGTGAAGTAAGCGGGCGCGCCAGCCTTTACCTTGGTGATGTCAGCTTCGGCGACCTGCGCCCACACGGTCATGGTGTCCAGGTTGGCCACGCGCACGATCACCGGCGCGGCTTGATTGGCATTGACCGTCTGGCCTTGCAGCGTGGTTTGCGACACCACGGTGCCGGCCATCGGCGCATAGATCTTGGTGTAGCCGAGATTGGCAGTATCGCCGTCCAGCGTGGCTTGCGCCGCCTTGATCTGGGCCTGGGTTGCGGCAACTTTGGCCTTGGCGACCTGCAGCGCCGACTGGTTGGCCTCCACAGTTTCCTGGCTGATTGCGCGCTCCTTGAGCAAATCCCGGTTGCGGTCGAATTGCAATTGCGCCAGGCTGGCCTCGGCTTGCTGCTGTACCAGCTGCGCGCGCAGGTTTTCGAGATTGGCGCGGCCGGTGCGGATCTTGGTTTCGTACACGGTCGCATCGACTTCAGCGATCAGGTCGCCCTTGTTGACGCGGTCGCCGATGGCGACTTGCACTTTTTTTAATTGCCCGGAAACCTGGGTGCCGACATCGACATAGTCTTTGGGCTTCAGCTTGCCCAGGGAGGTGACCGTCTTTTCAATATCACCTTGCGTGACCGTCACGGTGTTGAGCGGCGCCGCATTCTTCTTGGCGAAATAGCTGCTGGCGGCGACACCGCAGCCGAACATGGCGAATACGACCACACCGACGACAATGAGCTTGCGCGAGCGCAGCAGGCCGGCAACAGGAGCAAAAGTTGTTTTCTTGGACATCTGGAATTCCTTTCAAAAAGACGGTTCACGGCAGCGCGCCGCTCATCCGGCTTTTTCGATGTGTCCATCATGCCTGCCAAATGTGAAGAAAAATTGAAGATTGGAACGGCCCCGGTTTTGGCCGCAAGAGCGCCTCTATAATGGTGGCTCGATCTTTGCAAATAGAGTAAATGTCCATCCGACTCGGCATTACTTCGAAGTTGTTTTTTGCCATCCTGCTGACCTGCGTGGTGATTGCGCTGGCGATGGCAGCGGCCATGCGCACCAGCTTCAACCAGGGATTTCTTGGTTACCTCAACGAGCAGGAAGAGCAGCGCATGGAAACCCTGCGCCCGACGCTGGCGAATGCCTATGCCCAGCATGGTAATTGGGATTTTCTGCGTGATAATCCTCGCCGCTGGTTTTCCCTGATCCGTCCGCCAGGCATGCCGGCATCCGACGCCGTCCCGGGCAGGCCACGAATGGCGCCGCCGGAATCGGACCTGACCGGTTTGAATCTGCGGGTGAGCCTGCTCGATGCGGATAAAAAGCTCGTGATCGGCAACCCGCGCGTGAGCCAGAATGCGAAACTGAAAGCGATTGACGTCGGCGGCAACACGGTGGGCTGGGTGGCGCTGGTGCCGTTCCAGCAAGTGAGTACGGGCGCCGCGTTGCGGTTTCAGGAACAGCAGCTGAAAGCCAGTTCCATCATTGGCGGGATTGCCATTTTGCTGGCGGCGCTGGTTGCCTGGCTGCTGGCCCGCATGTTCCTTGCCCCGCTCAGGCATATCGCCGCCTCCACCCATCGCCTGACGACCGGCGATTATGCCACCCGGGTTACCGTGGCCAGCGGCGATGAGCTCGGCCAGCTTGCCGAAGACTTCAATCATCTGGCCGTGACGCTAGGAAAAAACGAAAAGTTGCGACGCGCTTTCATGGCGGATGTATCGCATGAATTGCGCACGCCACTGGCTGTGCTGAAGGGCGAGCTGGAAGCGCTGCAGGATGGCGTGCGGCCTTTGACCTCTTCAGCAATCCAGTCGTTGCAGTCGGAAGTGGCCACGCTGGGAAAACTGATCGACGACCTGTATGAGCTGTCGCTGTCCGATGTCGGCGCATTGAGCTACCGGAAATCGCATACCGACATTCTGGACGTGCTGCGCATGACGGTGGATGCCTTCCAGGAGCGGTTTGCACAGCGCTCGATCGCGCTGGAGGTCGGTATCCCCGCGCACCAGGCGGCGTTCTGCCATGCCGATCCAAATCGCCTGCGCCAGCTGTTTGCCAATCTGCTGGAAAACGCTGCCCGCTATACCGACGCCGGCGGCAAACTGGTCATTACCGCAGCGCTCGAACAGCGCACGATCAGGCTGGAATTCCAGGACACCAAGCCCGGTGTTCCCGATCACATGTTGCCGCAATTGTTCGAGCGCTTCTTTCGCGGCGAACAATCGAGAAACCGCGGTACCGGCGGCGCCGGGCTGGGTCTGGCGATCAGCCGCAATATCGTCGAAGCCCACCAGGGAACGATTGCGGCGAGCGCCTCGGCGCTGGGCGGCTTGTGCATTACCGTCGTGCTGCCGCTGGCGAATGGCATTTCTTCATGAGGGCGTTTCTTCATGCCTAAGAACGCTGCGGCCAATGCCGCATGCATCATGATTGTCGAGGATGAGCCCAAGCTGGCTGCGCTGCTGGCCGACTATTTGCATGCCAGCGGATACCGGACAGTCATCATCGGCAACGGCCAGGAGGTGATTGCCGCGATCAGGAAGTCAGCACCGGCTCTGGTGCTGCTCGATGTGATGTTGCCCGGCAGGGATGGCATCGAAATCTGCCGGGAGTTGCGCAGCTTCAGCCATGTGCCGGTCATCATGGTCACGGCCAGGGTGGAAGAGATCGACCGGCTGCTGGGGCTGGAAATCGGCGCTGACGATTATGTCTGCAAGCCGTTCAGCCCGCGTGAAGTCGTCGCGCGCGTCCAGGCCATGCTGCGCCGGGCCGGCTATGCCAGCGACAAGCCGACGCCCTCTTCCGGACTCGTCATGGACGAAGCAACGCACGAAGTCACTCTCAATGGCCAGAACCTGGATTTGACGCCGGTGGAGTTTCGCTTGCTGAAAACCCTTTGCGACAATGAAGGCAGGGTGTTTTCCCGCGACCAGTTGATGAGCAAGGTGTATTCGGACTATCGTGTCGTCACGGACCGGACAGTCGATACTCACATCAAGAATCTTCGCCGTAAACTGGATCATGTCTCGCCGGAACATGAATTGATTCATTCAATATACGGGCTTGGATACCGATTCGAGAGGCAGGTCCAAAAGATCTGACTGGGCCGGGCGAAGATCTAGGGAATCGGTTTAACGCCGATCAGCAAGCCATGCAGCCAGAACGCAAACAGGACCCAGGCGGCGACCCCTGCCCCCACTGCGGCGAGCGTTCCCCCCATCGTTCCTGAAGGATATCGGGTGCCCGCCACGCGATCCCGGTTGCGCGCCGCCAGGTAAGACAAGATTGCCCAGACTAGAAAACTACTGAAAAGAATCAGGTCCGCCAGTGTTCCATTTGCCAGCAAGTGGGCGAAGGCCCAAACCGATACGCCAAGAACCATCGGATGATGCAAGCTTGCTTTGATGCTGTTGCGGGGAACGTAGGTTGCCGCCAGTAAGATGAAAGCGATGAGTGTGAGCAGTGCCGATATATGCCGCATGGCCATGGGTGGATTCCACAGGACAAGCGCGTCGCGCTGGGCCATGCCAAATCCCCAGATGATCAGCCCGAAGCCAATCAGCGAAATCAGGGTGTATCCCAGCTTCCACATCTTCTCACCATGCCGCGCACGCTGCGCGGTGCGCCAGTCATCGGCGAATATGCGGACTGAATGCGTGCCAAGAAAAAGTGCCAGGCCAAGAATCAGAGTTACCATTGTCGGCTTCTTTGCGGAAGAGGTTTGTGCTGATCGCTGAGTATTGTACATTGGCGATGGTTGCAAGATCATCGGCCAACACGATGCTTGATTGAGCAAAGACGGGAAACTGGATAAGAATTTTAGTAAAAAGTGATTACTGATAATGGATAAACAAATGTTCCCACACTATCTTGAGGACCTCGCGCCGGGACAGCGCTTTCAATACGGACCCATCAGCGTTGACGCGGACAAGATCAAGGCATTCGCCGCCGAATTTGATCCGCAGCCCTTCCATCTCGATGAAGAACTGGCGCGCGACACCTTGTTTCGCGGCTTGGCCGCAAGCGGCTGGCACACGGCGGCATTGACCATGCGGCTTTTCGTCGACAGCCCGTTCAAGCCTGCCGGCGGCTTGATTGGCGCGGGCGTCGAAGAGTTGCGCTGGCCGCGACCGGTGAGGCCGGGCGACGCGTTGCGCATTGAGAGTGAAATCCTCGAAGTCCGGCCTTCCAAAACACGCCCCGAGCAGGGGATTGTGAAGGTGCGCACGACGACGTTAAATCAACATGGCGAACCGGTGCAGGTTTTCGTTGCCAACATGGTGGTCGCGCGCAGACCGGGCTGAACACACTTTGATCGCATTTCCCATATGCAGCACGGTCATAAGCATAGGAAATAATAGTCCTTGCCCCAACACAAGCCGTTAGCTAGTCTGTAAGCAGTGGCCAAGTCTTCTATAATGTCAGGTTTGCCGCAACGGGATTTGGTTTCAATGAAACTGTCTTTTAACAATATTGCAAAGAATTTTTCCGACTTGCAAGTCGTCGAGCAATTCAGCTCCGAGATGCAAACCGGCGAACTGGTGGCGCTTGTCGGGCCCTCTGGCTGCGGCAAATCGACCTTGCTGCATATCGCTGCCGGCCTGGAGAAGCCGAGCGGCGGCAGCATCCTGGCCGATGGCCAGCCGGTGGCCGGGCCGCATCCGGAACGCATGCTGATGTTCCAGGAAAACGCCCTGTACCCATGGCTGACCTTGGTAGGGAATGTCGCACTGGCGCTGGAATTCCAGAAAGTCGGCAAGGCGCAGGCGCGCCAGCAGGCGGTGGATTGGCTGGCCAAGGTCAAGTTGCAGGGCTTTGAAGAGTATTACCCGCACCAGGTTTCCGGCGGCATGCGGCAGCGCGCGGCGCTGGCGCGCGCCTTTGTCTCGCAACCCAAGGTGCTGTTGCTGGACGAGCCCTTCGGCGCGCTCGATGCACTCACCCGCATGACGCTGCAGGATGCCTTGCGCGACCTGATCCATGAGGTGCGCCCGACCGTGCTGCTGGTGACCCACGATGTCGATGAGGCACTGTTTTTGGCGGACCGCATCGTGGTGTTCAGCCCGCGGCCCGCCATGGTGCTGAAAGAGTTTCATCTCGACCGGCACGCCAAGACACACGATTTGTCGGAATTCGCGGCCATGCGCCGCGAGATTCTGTGCCTGCTCGGGATTCATGCCGAGCATGAGGACGTTAAACCATTGGAAGGAGTTGAAGCATGAAATTGTTCCCGAAATTGTCCCATCTGATGCTGGCAGCGGTGGCTGCGCTGTCGCTGGCCGGCCAGGCCCTTGCCGCCGACAAGTTCAAGGTCGGTTACCTGCGCGTCATGGACGATGCGCAGGCAATTGCCGCGTTTGAAGGCGGCTTCTACAAGAAGCATGGTCTGGATGTGGAACTGGTTGAATTCAAGTCGGGCACCGACCTGATCAAGGCCATCGTCGGCGGCCAGCTCGATACCGGCGTGCTGGGCTTCACCAATGCGGTGGCCTGGGCTTCCAAGGGCGCCGACCTGAAAGTGGTGAGCGGTGCCCAGCACGGCTACCATGCGATCCTGGTGCGCGAAGAAACCGGCATCAAGACCGTGGCTGACCTGAAGGGTAAGACACTGGCTTCGCAAGCCGAAGGCAGCACCGCCGACACGGTCTTGAAAGGCGTGGTGCTGAAGAACGCCGGCCTGAAAGCCGACGACCTCAACATCATGGGCGTCTCGCCGCAGGTGGCAGTGCAGTCGCTGGTCGGCAAGCGCGTCGATGCGGCTTTCCTGTTCGAGCCGCAAGCCAGCATCGCCCAGCTGATCGCGCCGGTCAAGCAGATCTATGAAATCGGCGAAGTCTGGCCCTTCCCCTGCATGGTGGTGATCACCTCGGGCGAGACCCTGAAAAAACGCCGCGCCGACGTCTGGAAGTCGCTCGATGCGCAAAAGGAAGCGATTGACCTGCTGAGCAAGAAGCCGGCCGAGGCTTCCAAGCTGATTTCCAGTTATTTCATTTCCGAGCCGACCCTCAAAACGCTGCACAAGGGCGACTTGCCGCGCGACGAAGTGATCACGGCCGCGATCAAGAGCCAGACCTTTTCGCCGGTCCTGACGGCCAAGGAAGAAGCGCGCATGCAGGAAATCGCCAATATCCTGCAGGATCAGGGTTCGTTGAAGACCAAGGATGGCAAGCCTTTCGACGTCAAGAGCATCCTCGACCTCTCCTGGCAAAAGGCGCGCAAGCTGTAAGCGGCAAGTTGTAAATTGCTAATTGCTATACTGCGGCTTTCGCAGATTAACGATGGCCGGCGCCCTGCCGGCCATCTTGTTTTGAAATTGACATGAGCACTCAGACCCGTCTTTCCGGTTTTCATAAAAAAATCGCCTTCGCCTTTGCGGTCGCCCTCATTTTGCTGGGCTGGCAAATCGCCGCCTGGATCTTGCCGGACTTCCTGATGCCGGACGTGCCGACGGTAATGGTGCGCTTGTGGGAAGAGATCCAGTCGGAATCCTTCCGTGCCGCCCTGTGGGGCAGCCTGGTACGCCTGGGCAGCGGTTACGGCGCCGCCCTGTTGTTCGGCATCGGCTTTGGCCTGATCGGCGCGGTGTTGTTCTTCTTCCGCGAAGTGCTCAAATCCGCCATCATCATCCTGCAATCGATCCCGTCGATCGCCTGGGTGCCGCTGTTTTTGATTCTGATGGGTTTCGGCAACATGCCGATCATCGTGGTGGTGGCGATTGCCGCCTTCTTCCCGGCAGCCCTGTCGGTGATGAACGCCACCGAAAGCGTGCAAAAGGTGCATGTGGCGGCAGCGCGCGTGATGGGCGCCTCGCGCCTGGACATGCTGCGTCGCGTCTACCTGCCGGCAGTGATGCCGGAATTGATCACCGGCGCCCAGCTCGCCTTCGGCAATGCCTGGCGCGCGCTGATTTCGGCCGAGATGCTGATCGGCTTCGGCAAGGGCCTGGGGCGTTCGCTGTCGTATGCCGGCGAGACCGCCGACATGGTGGGTGTGATGATGAATATCCTGGCGATTGCAATCCTGGCGCCGCTGATCGACCAGCTGGTGCTGGAAAACCTCAAGCACCGTTTGCTGCGCTACCAGTACGTTTGAGTATTGGATCATGAAGCCGCTGCTGCCCTCGAACCTGGCCATCCTGCCGCGCCTGCTGCGGACGGGCACGGTGGCAGTTGCGCTGGCGGCTGGCTTGGCAAGCATGACGCCGACGGCCTCGGCGGCGGACACACTGGAAAAAGTCCGCCAGCGCGGCGCGCTGAAAGTGGGCGTGCAGTACGTCGCGCCAGAGTATGCGGCCGGCAGCAAATTCCGTACGCCGGAAGGCATTGAGCACGTGTTGGCGCAAGACCTGGCGCAACGCCTGCAAGTCAAGGCGGTTGCCGTGCAGGGCGATGCCGGCAAGGGCGCAGACCAGTTGAAGTCACACAAGCTGGACGTGCTGCTGGCAGTAGCACCGGCAAATCATTCCCAACGCGCCGCTACCGTCACTGCCACCGTGCCGACCGGCTATGTGGCGGCACCCATGGCGATCATGCGCATCGATACCACCATCAAGACCTGGGAACAGTTGAAGGGCCACACGGTGTGCGTGCCCCAAGGCGGGCGCTACGCCGGACTTGCGGCGCGCCACGGCGCCATCGAAAAGCCGTACAAGGCGCCGGCCGATGCCCTGCTGGGATTGCGCATCGGTGCCTGCGACGCGACCATCCACGATGCTGCCCTGCTGGAAGAACTGCTCAAACTGCCGGAGTGGAAAAAGTTTTCCGCGCGGCTGCAGGCCGGCGTAGGCGCCGGCGCGCCGCTCGAAATCGTGCTGCCGGCGGGTGATGACAAGGCCCGCGCCTACTTTCAACAAGTGGCGAAGGAGTGGCAGGCCGGCAGCACCCTGCAGCAGCAATTGCGGCTGATGGCGCGCAATATCGCTTTCGAGGTTTATCTCGACCAGGACGTACCGGACTGCCATTGAGCGCTACTGTGCACCGTCGGGCCTCCTGAACGCGGCCTTCCCCTACTCCAGGTATTGCGCATTCCAGCGTCGGTACATCTCATACGCCGCCGCCTTCATCGCATACTTGTCGGCGTAATCCTTCGGATCCATTGGATCGTACACATAGAAGTTGGCGCGGTTGTTGACCGCGCTTGTCATGTGGCGGATCTTGTCCGGCAGGGTGTAGGGCGGCTGCCATTCGAAATCGTCCTGCGCTTCGTAATGCAGGAAGACCGGCAGGATCGGCATGCCGGTGCGCATCGACACCTCGAAGGCCCCCGACTTGAATTCAGTATGCAGGCGCCGCCCCTTGCAGCCGCCCTCCGGATACAGCGCAATATTCTGCCCGCCATTGACGGCATCGACCATGATCTGCACCGATTGCTGGCGCGAGGCCGGATCGTCGCGATCGACGTACAGGGTCCCGGCGGCGTGACTGATGCGGCCGACGATGAACCAGTCCTGTATCTGCAGCTTGGCTAATGAAACCACATTGAACAGCGCCGGGATGCCGATATCCTCGAAGGCGCTCGGGTGGTTGGCGACCAGGATGTAGCGCTGCGGCAGGGGCTTGCGGTTTTTCTGGTGCAGGCGCAGGTCAACATCGAGCGCGCGCACGAAGGCGCGGCACCAGGGATGGAACAGGCGCGCCACTGGATGCCGGCCTGGCCAGGGCAGCCAGGTCAGCAGGTACAGCAGTGCGGTGAATACAATGAAATCGAGCCAGCCGGCGATTTTTCGCAAGAGGCGCAGCATTGGCAGCATCCGGTGACCCCTGTGTTGTGTCGGTTCAATGATACCCGAGGATCAGGGCAATCCCGTCACGCGGCCTCCCTTTGCAAACTATTACAAGGATTGGCCGGAATTGCAATGGCCGGGCAGTTCGGAAATCACCCAGGCCCGGAACAGCGCCATGCTGGCTTCCTTGAGATCGTTACGGTGCCAGACCAGGTAATAGCTGAAGGCGCCGCGCGCGCTGATGTCGAACAGGCGGACCAGTCGTTGCGAGCGCAAATGCTCCTGCACCAGGAGCGACCTTGCCAGGGCGATCCCCTGTCCCGCCAGCGCCGCCTGAATGGTGTGGGTGAGATCGTTGAAAGCAAGGGAGTTTGCCGGTTCACCGGGTGGGAGCCCCGCCTTTTTGAACCAGTCGCGCCAGGAAATGACGGAATGCCGCAGCAGCGCATGCTGTTTCAGGTTGTGCAGCGAAATTCCCGGGTGCGCCTGGAGGAATGCCGGACTGCAGACAGGGAATACCTCTTCATCGAGCAATTTGATTTTTTCGACCCCGCGCCAGTTGCCATCGCCATAGCGCAAACCCATGTCAACCGTGTCGTCGTCAAGGATGCCGAGGTCGGGCGTGGTCCGGATATGCAGGACAATGTCGGGGTGCATCTGCTTGAATTTCGTCAGGTGCGGAATCAGCCAGTTTTCGGCGATCGGCGCCGTCACTTCCAGTGTCAGGATGTGCGCTGCATCCTCTTGTCCGGGATCGTCCGGAAACATGTCTTCCAGCGCATCCAGAATCTCGCGGACCTTGCCGGCGAGATTGCGGCCCGCTTCTGTCAGCAGCATGGCATTGCCGGAACGGTAAAACAGCGGGTAGCCGACGCGTTTTTCCAGCGCGCGGATTTGCTGGCTGACCGCGCTGTGCGTGATGAACAATTCTTGCGCCGCCGCCGAAAAACCGCTCAGGCGTGCGGCTGCCTCGAATGCGCGCAGCATGGAAATGGGCGGCAATTTTCTAAACATGATCCTGCTGTGCAGATCGGGTTGGCAATACCGGGATGTTAGTTCTGATTACATCCAGAGTCAAAATAACTCGTTCGCCTTCGGCTGCCCAAAGCCGCACACTGAACTTCTTCTTTATATCCATGCGGAGCGGTGACGTGAAAAAGCGGGTAGCGATCGGATTATTGAGCGTGCAATTATGCGCAGCGCTGTTATGGATTTATCTGGTCTGGGGCAGCACCTACCTGTCCAACCGGATTGCGCTGGAAAGCATGCCGCCTTTCCTCATTTCCGGCATCCGCTTCCTGATTGCCGGCGGCGCTTTGCAGATGATCTGCCTGCTGTCCGGGGGGAAGCTGCCCGGCGCCCGCGACTGGCTGGCGGCCGCCGTGCCGGGCGTGCTGATGATCGCCATCGGCCAGGGATCGATGGTCTATGCGGGGCAGACGCTCCCCTCCGGGATCGTGGCCTTGCTGTTTGCCCTGCTGCCGATCTGGACAACGTTGATGCAGTGGGCTTTGCCCGGTGGCGCGTGCCCAGGCGCCGGCATCCTGGTCGGGCTGGCGCTCGGCAGCGCCGGCATGGCCTTGCTCGTTAGCGGCGGCAATGGCGGCCTTGGGGCGCAGTGGCCGATGGGGGCGCTCGCGACGGTAGTCGCCGGCACGCTTTCCTGGGCGGTGGCGGCCCTGTATGTCAAACGCTCTTCGCGCCAAGGCTCCGCCTTGCAAGCATCGGCAATGCAGATGCTGACCGGCGGCGCTTGCCTGATGCTGTTTGCCGCGCTGAACGGAGAATGGCAAACCTTCTCCTTCGCTCAGGTCACTTCGCGCTCGGGCCTGGCGATGGCTTACCTGGTGGTGGTCGCCAGCGTGATTACGTATCCGGTCTATAACTGGCTGGTGAAAGCGGCTTCGCCCACCCTGATGGCGACATTTGCCTTCGTCAATCCAGTCGTCGCGCTCTACTTGGGATGGCTGGTGTTCGATGAAAAAATGAGCACCATGACGGTTCTCTCTTCCGTGCTGATCCTGCTCGGGGTGATCGCGATTACCTGGACGCAGGCGCTCGCAAGCCGCTCCACCGGGCCGGGCTTGCCGGTGAAAATGGCGGGCGTCGGCGGCCTGCAGGCGTCCAGGACCTGATCCGCCCTCGCATCGCCGCAGATTATACTGTCATTGCATACAGTATAATCTGCGGATCATGATTTCCTTTGCTGCATTGCCTGACCGGGAATGGCCGCTTTTTTCGCATGAAGCGCGCCGCATCGCCCACCTGGATATGGATGCCTTCTATGCGTCCGTAGAGCTGTTGCGCTATCCGGAATTGCGCGGCCAGCCGGTCGTCATCGGCGGCCGTTCGGTGGATCAGCCGGTGCTTCAGCCAGATGGCACCCGGCGCTTTGCGAAGCTGCGTGACTACACCGGGCGCGGCGTCGTCACCACCTCCACCTACGAAGCGCGCGCCCTGGGCGTTTTTTCCGCAATGGGGCTGATGAAAGCTGCGCAGCTGGCGCCCGACGCCATTCTTTTACCGGTGGATTTCGACGCCTATCGTCATTACTCGCGGCTGTTCAAGATTGCGGTCGCAGGCATTGCACCGCATATCGAAGACCGCGGCATCGATGAAATCTATATCGATCTGAGCGAGCAGCCCGAAGACACCAGTTCGCTGGCCCGGCGCATCAAGCAATCGGTGCGCGACGCGACAGGCCTGTCGTGTTCGATTGGCGTCGCGCCCAACAAGCTGCTGGCGAAGATCTGTTCCGACCTTGAGAAGCCGGATGGCACGACCATTCTTTCGATTGCCGATATACCGGGCCGGATCTGGCCGCTGCCGGTCCGTAAAATCAATGGCATCGGCCCCAAGGCTAATGGCAAACTCGAGGCGCTTGGCATTCGCACGATTGAAGAACTGGCCAGGGTAAAACCTGAACTGCTTCAGGAACATTTCGGCCGCAGCTATGCCGCCTGGCTGCTTAATGTAGCGCAGGGTATCGATGACCGCTCAGTCGTTACCCGCTCCGAGCCCAAGTCGATCAGCCGTGAGACGACATTTGAACGCGACCTGCATGCCCGTCATGACCGCCAAAGCCTGTCCGGCATTTTCACGGCATTATGTGAGCGGATCGCCGAAGACCTGCGCCGCAAGGGCTACGTTGGCCGTACCATCGGCGTCAAACTGCGCTATGCGGATTTCCAGATCGTTACCCGTGACCTGACCTTGCCGGCGCCGACCGCCGAGGCGGCAAGCATTCGCCAGGCTGCCGGCGAGTGCCTGCGGCGGGTACCGCTGGAGCAGCGCTTCAGGTTGCTCGGCGTACGGGTGAGCGCGCTGTCCAGACCTGATGAACCGCATGGCGAACCTGATTTTTTTCAGACGGAGCTGCCTTTTGCCGACTAGGTGTAGTCGCCGGCTGCCAGATACGTGCTGTGGCAGAACCGGCATGCCTGCGGGGCGATGCCATACCACCTGACTGTTACTACAGCCTCACTTCACCTGCACCTTGAAGTAGTCCGGATTGGGCGGCGGATAGGCCAGTTTCATCCCTTGCATGGTCTCCGCCACCACCGAGGCGATCGCCAGGTTGCGGTGCGACTTGCTGTCGGCCGGAATCACATACCAGGGCGCATCGTCGGTGTCGGTTTCGGTGATCGCCTTTTCATACAGGTTCTGGTAGTCGTCCCAGTACTTGCGTTCTTCCAGGTCGTTCAGGTCGACCTTCCAGTGCTTTTCCGGATCGGCCAGGCGTTCTGCCAGGCGCTGCTTTTGTTCGTCGCGTGAGATGTGCAGGAAGAATTTCAGCAGCACTGTGCCGGTTTCGCTCAGCATGCGCTCGAACTCCTTGATGTGCTGGTAGCGGCGCTTGCATTCCCTGGCGTCGATCTGGCCGTGCACCGCAGGGTATAGCACGTCTTCGTAATGACTGCGGTTGAAGATCACCAGTTCGCGCTGCGCCGGCACTTCGCGGTGGACGCGCCAGAGATAGTCATGCGCGCGTTCAGTGACGCTGGGCGACTTGAAGGAGACGGTACGCACGCCGAGTGGGTCGAGGCGATGGAACACGCCGCGTACCGTGCCATCCTTGCCGCTGGTGTCCATGCCCTGCAGGATCACCAGCAGCTTGCGGCGGTCTTCCGCATAGAAGATGTCCTGCCAGGCGGAGATCTGTTCGGCCAGTTCGGCGGTGCGGCTCAGGTCGGCCGCCTTGTCGTCGCCGGACAGGGGCTTGTCGTTGGCGGCTGTTTCTTTCAGCTTGAGCGGAAGTTTGGCGCGGAGGAGTTGTTGTGCGTTCACGCTGTGGCCCTTTCGATGAAATCGGCTTGCCTGTTTGGCACAGGATAGCGTGTCGTGCGTCATTTGTGTTGCTGTGCTTGCCCCGGCTTTCAGGCGCCGTCGAGCGGCAATGAGGTCTTGTTGAGCACGCGCCGCAGCACGAAGCTGGAATGCACGCCGGTGACGCCTTCGATACGCGTGATCTTGTTGAGTAGCAGCTCCTGGTAGGCATCCATGTCGCGCACCACGACCTTCAACTGGTAATCGGCATCCTGGCCGGTAATCAGCAGGCACTCCAGCACTTCCGGCAGGCCGCCCACGGCGCTTTCGAAATTGACGAAGCGCTCCGGAGTGTGGCGGTCCATCGAGATATGCACCAGCGCCATCAACGTCAGGCCGAGCGCCTTGGCATCCAGCAGCGCGCGGTAACCGAGAATCAGGCCGCTTTCCTCGAGGGTGCGCATGCGTCGCAGGCAGGACGAAGGCGACAGACCGATGCGGTCGGCCAGGTCCTGGTTGCTGATGCGGCCATCCTGTTGCAGGACTTCCAGCAGGTGACGATCGTGGCGGTCCAGTTGCATGGGATTGGGGAGATTTTGTTGTCTTCGAATGAATATTCTTTATTATAGTCATAAATTGCAATTAAATTGCAAAATAACGGAATTTCAACCAATTATTGCAAGCACATTGCGCGGCAGATACGGTAATCTTTCACTTGTCGGTTACCCCGTATAAAGAAAGAAAATCATGACAGCATTTGACCACCGCAAGTATCGCCCGGCCCCCGCAATCAACTTGCCCGACCGCCAGTGGCCGAGCCGCACCATTACCCGTGCGCCGCGCTGGGCTAGCGTTGATCTGCGCGATGGCAACCAGGCCTTGCTGGAGCCGATGAATGTCGGCCAGAAGCAGCGCCTGTGGGCCTTGCTGGTCAAGCTCGGCTTCAAGGAAATTGAGATCGGCTTTCCGTCCGCTTCCCAGCCCGATTACGATTTCGCCCGCTGGCTGATTGAAGCAAAGCAGATTCCCGACGATGTTACGGTGCAGGTGCTGGTGCAGGCGCGCGAGGACTTGATCGTGCGCACTTTTGAAGCCTTGCAGGGTGCGAAGCGCGCCATCGTGCACGTGTATAACTCGACTTCGACCGTGCAGCGCGAGCGCGTCTTCGGTCTCGACCGCGCCGGCATCGCTGATATCGCCCGCCAGGGTGCGGCCATGGTCAAGCGCGAAGCCGACAAGCATCCCGAGTGCGAATGGACCTTCGAGTATTCGGCCGAAAGTTTTTCCAATACCGAGATGGATTTCGTCGTCGAGGTGTGCGAGGCGGTGATGGATGTATGGCAGCCGACCGCGGCCAAACCCTGCATCATCAACCTGCCCTCCACCGTCGAGAGCAGCACGCCGAACGTGTATGCCGACCAGGTCGAATATTTCGCCACCCACATCAGCCGGCGCGATGCGCTGATCCTGTCGGTGCACACGCATAACGACCGCGGCTGCGGCGTGGCTGCCGCCGAGCTGGCCGTGCTGGCCGGTGCCGACCGCGTCGAAGGCACCCTGTTCGGCAACGGCGAGCGCACCGGCAACATGGACATCACCACCATGGCGATGAACCTGTACAGCCAGGGCATCGATCCCGAGCTCGACCTGTCCAATCCCGACGAAATCATCGCCGTTACCACCGAATGCACCGGCATCGCCCTGCATCCGCGTCATCCGTGGTTCGGCGAGCTGGTGTACACGGCGTTTTCCGGCAGCCACCAGGATGCCATCCGCAAGTGCCTGCACCAGCAAAAGGAAGACGAAGCGTGGCAGGTGGCCTACCTGCCGATCGACCCGAAGGACCTCGGTCGTGATTACCAGGCGGTGATCCGTGTCAACAGCCAGTCGGGCAAGGGCGGTGTCGCCTTCGTGCTGGAGCGCGACTATGGCCTGGTGCTGCCGCGCTGGCTGCAGGTCGAGCTGGCGCAGGTGGTGCAGAAGGCCAGCGAAGCGGTCAGCGGCGAGATCGACAGCGCCAGCATCCATGCGCTGTTCCGCCAGCATTTCGTCGCCGATAGCGGCGCGCTCGCCTTGCAGGGATACCAGATCCGGCATGAAGGCGGTCATGATGCCGTCGATGCGACGGTGGACGAGAAGGGCGTCAGCTGCCAGTTGCGCGGCGAAGGCGAAGGCGCCCTGTCTGCCTTCATCAATGCGCTGATGCGCTATAGCGGCCGGCAGATCAACGTGGTCGATTACAGCGAACATGCGATCGGCACCGGCACCGATGCCGAAGCCGCGGCCTACGTGCAGCTGAATATCAATGGTCAGCGCTACTCGGGCGCCGCCTTCGACCATGACACGGTGAGCGCCTCGCTCAAAGCGGTACTGTCGGCATTGAACCGGGCGCGGGCTGCCGGCGGCAGCGACGTACTGGCGGCTTGAAGCGACTGGATTGAAAGGGTGTAATGGAATCGAAGCGGATTGAGGACGATACCCGCGTATCTTCGCCCTGCATCGGGATTTGCCGCATGAACGCATTTACGGGATTATGTGCGGGGTGCGATCGCAGCATGGATGAAATCGTGCAGTGGAGCAGTGCTACGGACGATGAGAAGCGCGCGATTTGGCAGTTGATCAGGCAGCGTCGGCAGGCGCCGCGCTGAAGCCCGGCTGATCGTTCGTTCTTACGCCCCGGCGCCGAGGAACCGGCCCAGCACCGCATTGAATTGCGCCGGTTTTTCCATCGGCAGCGCATGCCGTGCATCGGTGATCACTTCCAGTCGCGCGCCGGCGATCTTCGCCACATACGCTTTCTTCATCGCCAGCGGCGTGTAGTCGCGGTCGGCGGCGATCGCCAGCAGCGGGCAGGCAATTGCGCCGATGCGCTCTGCCACGCTCCAGCCGATCAGCGCGCCGAACGCATGCAGGTAGACTTGCGGGTCGTTGCGCGAAGTCCGCTCGATGAAGCGCTCGCGTTCTGCGCGGTTTTCCGGCTTCGGGAAAAGGTGCGGGCCGATCAGGCCGGCCAGCCTGGCCATGCCCTTGCGCCTGACAATGTAATTGCGCATCCAGACCGCGAATTTTTCCTTGAGGGTGCGTACCGTCGCGTCCGGGCCGCTGTTGACGATGGTGAGCGTTTTCACCAGCGCCGGCTGGTCGAGCGCCAGCTGGAAGGCGACCGCGCCGCCCAGCGAAATGCCGACCACGTGCGCGGCATCGATTCCCAGCCCGCGCAACAGGCCGGCGGTGTCGGCGGCGAACTGCGCGATACTGTAGGGGCCGGCCGGCTTGTCCGACTGGCCATGGCCGCGCAAGTCGAAGCTGATGACCTTGTGGCGCTGCGCGAATGGCGCAATCTGGGCTTCCCAATCCTCCTTGCAGGAACCCAGCCCGTGGATGAATAGCAGCGCAGACCCGTCGCCGTGGACTTCGTATTCGATATCGATGCCGTTGACTGCGATGCGCGCCATGCCGGGTTCTCCCTTTTGTATTTTGTAATCACCGTTCACTATAGTGATTTTGCGGCCGGGCGCCACTAGCCGGGTGGAGAGGCGGCCGGTCTTGACAGGCGCTGTTTTAAGCCGCGCGCCGCCAGCGCGTAGCCGCCGTCGCTGCCATCGACGAAGTGCTGGTGCTGGCCGTTGTAGGACTGGACAATACAGGTCAGCAACGCCAGGCGTGACTTGTGGGTGCCGTAGGCCAGCCGGCCGGCACGGTATTCTCCTTCCAGCCAATCTTCCAGTTGCATGGCCTGGGCATCGCTGCCGTCGATGACCATGCGCAGCATGCCGTCGAACTTGCGGAAATCGGAGTTTTGCACCAGTTCGTCGCGGTAGCGGCTCCAGCGCACGGCTTTGGTGTCGCGCCCCAGCGCGAACAGCAGGCGGCCGGCGAGATTGCCGCACACCATGCGGGCCAGATAATTCAGCCGTTGCAGCGGCGGCCGGCGCTGCGCGCGTACCTGCAGTTCGTGCGAAAGCAGGCGCGGCCGCAGCGCCAGGCGCAGGCGATCGACTCGCAGCGGGTGGTATTGCGCGACATCGCCGTAGATGGCCTCGATCCGTTGCAGCACCCGTCCATAGGTGTCGAGATTGGTTTGCGCATCGGCGGCGGTGGCCGCGACCAGCAGCGCCAGCTTGTGGTCGTTGAAGCTGGGCACGCCCTGCCAGCGGCATTCGAAGCCCTCGAAGCTGCCCTCGGCCGGGCCATCGTCCTCGTTCACCAGCAAGGCGCCGCTGGCGTCGGCCGCCTTGACGCGCCGCTCGGCTTCTTCCCAGCCGCGTCCGGACAGCACGGGTTGCGTCACGTGCGGGGAAATCCGCAATTTTCCCAGCCTCACCCAAAAACCTTGCGTGCTCAGTTCGCCGACCCGCACCAGACCGACCCGTAGGCGCAACTTGAAGGCTTCGCGGGCCAGTTTTTGCGCCGCCCGCAGGGCCGGCAGAATCTGTTCGCGCAGCGTCCCCGGCACGGCGAAGGTGGCGCCGTCGCCGCCGAAGACATACGGCAATTCAAGCGAGCGGTCGACGTTGACCACGGCCGCAATGCACGCCACGCCAACCGTGTTGACATCCTTGTAGGCGCCGGCTTCGATCGCCCGCGTCGAGTCGGCGACATCGGCGATCACGATCCACCAGTCGGGTGGAAGGTCGGCCTGCAGACGGCCCTGCGCGGCCTCGGCAAAGGAGGTCTGGGCCGGCAGCAGACGGTAAAAATCGGCGTTATCGGCGGCATTACCGGCAGCGATACCGGCGACGGTGCTGGGCATGGTGAGGATGCGGAATCGGTTGGTGGAACGGGCCGGCGTCGCCATCGCGGGCGCAAATACCGGAATGATTTGCTCAGGCTTGGTCTTGCCTTGCCTGCTTTGCTTTACACTGTCATTCGAGACTACCCCGGATTGACCGCTGATGCCAAGCGCATTGACTATTTTCTTGATTGCAGCATTGCTGTGTGTGGCGATGCTGCTGATGCTGCGTTACTTCATGCGCAGCGGCATTGCCGGCATCCGTGAGTGGGCGCTTGCTAACTTGCTGGCCTGTATCGCTTTCATCCTGTATGCGTTCGGCCGCGAACTGCCGCCACTGCTTGCCTACGAGGTTGCCAACGGTGTGTATGCGGCGGCGGCTGCCGTCATGCTGGTCGGCTTCCGGCGCTTTTTCGCGCGCCCGCCCCGCAAGGCGCTGCTGGCCGGCGCCGTACTGGCGCTGACCGTGGCTGCCGCCTTCTTCCATTATGTCCATGATTCCTTTGACGGGCGCTCGATCGTGGTGTCGCTGTTCCAGGTAGGCATCGCCGTCGCCATTGCCGCAACTGTGCTGCGGGCAATCAGGGTCAAGCGGCGCTCGCGCTATCCGTACCACTACACCTTTGTCATGGCGCTGGTGGTGGCCGGTGGCCACTTGCTGCGCGTGGCGGTGCATCTGGGCCAGTCAGGCGACATGACGTCGCTCCTGCAGCCGTCGCCGTGGAACCTGTTCTTCACCAGCGCCGGCACCATGGCGCTGCCGGCGTTGACGCTGGGCGCGGTGATGATGGTGCACGACGTCATGCTGGCCAAGGCGGAGCATGCGGCCAACCGCGACTTCCTGACCGGTGCCTGGTCGCGTCGCGCCTTCTTCGCCGTGGCCGATATCGAACTGACGCGGGCGCGACGCAGCCACCGCAGCTTGTCACTGCTGCTGTTCGATGTCGATCATTTCAAGTCGATCAACGACCGTCTTGGCCATGCCGCCGGCGACCGCGTGCTGGAGGATGCGGTGGCGCGCGCCGAGGCGGTGATCCGCAATGTCGATTACCTGGGGCGCATCGGCGGCGAAGAATTTGCGGTCTTGTTGCCGGAAACCGGCATGGAGGACGCGCTGGCGGTAGCCGAGCGCTTGCGCGCCAGCCTGCATGTGCCAGCCGAAGGCGTCACCGATTTTTCGGTCAGCATCGGCGTGGCGCTCCTGCGCGACGGCGACTCCTTCGCCGAATTGATGCAGCGTGCCGACGCCGCTCTGTACCAGGCCAAGCGGGGCGGACGCAACCGGGTCGAGCACGAGTCGGCCTGAGTCCGGGACGGCGCCGGCAACTGCCGCAAGTGGCGGCGGCCTCAGTTGTGCAGTGCCACTATGGCCGAGATGCGCGCCGCGGCCGCTTGCAGCGGCTCGAGAAATGCCTTGACCATCTGTTTGGCTGTCTTGCGCTGGGCATTGCCGCTGATATTGATGGCCGCAATGATCCTGCCCTGGCGGTTCCTGATTGGCGCCGACAGCGAAATCAAGCCCATTTCCAGTTCCTGGTCGACCACCGCCCAGCCCTGCTCGCGCACCACGGCAATCGCGCGGCGCAAGTCGTCGGGGGCGGTCAGCGTGCGCGGCGTGTGCGCGCGCAGGTCGGAATCGGCCAGCACGGCATCCAGTTCCGCCGCATTCAGCCCCGACAGCAGCACCCTGCCCATTGACGTGCAATACGCCGGCAGACGGCTGCCGATCGACAGGTTGATCGCCATGATCTTGTGGGTCGGCACCCGCACTACGTAGACGATTTCGGTGCGGTCAAGTACCGCGGCGGAGCTGCTTTCATGGACTTGCTCGACCAGTTCTTCCATGACTGGCCCTGCGCTGTTCCATAGCGGCATGGAGGTCAGGTAGGCGAAACCGAGGTCGAGGATCTTTGGCGTGAGGCGGAATAGCCGCCCTTCCGATACGACATAGCCGAGCGTCTGCAGGGTCAGCAGGATGCGGCGCGCGCCCGCGCGCGACAGGCCGGTGGCGGCGGCCACGTCAGACAGCGTTTGCACCGGGCGGCCGGCGTCGAATGAACGTATCACGGCCAGGCCGCGCGCGAACGAATGGACGTAAGAATCGCCAGGACGTTCCTGTTGGTCGTCCGCGGTCGCGGAAATGGCGGGGAAAACTTCGCTCATGGCCAGGGGTAGAGAGTCTCGTGCACAAAAGGGGGATGCCGGCGCGAAAATTGCGGGCAGTACGGGCGTCGGCGCTGCGGATTATACCAATCCGGGCTGGATTGCATGGCGATATTGATAATCATCATTCGCTTAAAAAGGGCAAAAAGCAGGTGCTTGGCTACAAATACATGCAAGAACGATGCCATTTATTTCATGTCCAAGGAAATATGACAGTCTCTTGACAGTCGATTTTTTCACGCCTAGAATCCGGGCAGCTGTTCGCTAATTGAACATTAGTTCGCTCTTAGAACAAATTATACCGCCCAATTACCGGCCTGGTGTACTCCCAAGTACCATCAACAAGGCAAATTAAATGATTAATAAAATCGTTTCTTCTCTGGCATCAGCGGTCGCCGACATCCACGACGGCGCCACCATCATGATCGGCGGTTTCGGTACGGCAGGCATGCCTTCCGAACTCATCGATGCGCTGATCGAACGCGGTGCACGCGAGCTCACCATCATCAACAACAATGCCGGTAACGGCGAAACCGGTCTGGCCGCGCTGCTGAAGGCGCGTCGCGTGCGCAAGATCGTTTGCTCGTTTCCGCGCCAGGCCGATTCGCATCACTTCGATGGCTTGTACCGCGCCGGCGAAATCGAACTGGAACTGGTCCCGCAGGGCAATCTGGCCGAGCGCATCCGTGCTGCCGGCGCCGGCATCGGCGGCTTTTTTACCCCGACCGGCTATGGCACCCTGCTGGCCGAAGGCAAGGAAACCCGCGAGATCGATGGCCGCCAGTATGTGTTCGAGACGCCGCTGCACGCCGACTTCGCGTTGATCAAGGCGCTGGCCGCCGACCGCTGGGGCAACCTGGTGTTCCGCAAGACCGCGCGCAATTTCGGCCCGATCATGGCTACCGCTGCCAAGACTGCCATCGTCCAGGTGGAACGCGTGGTGGAGCTTGGGGAACTCGATCCGGAAGCGATCGTCACCCCGGGCATTTTCGTGCAGCGCGTGGTCGCCGTTGGCGCCGCCGCAAAGAAGGAGGCTGCGTAATGAGCGAACTGAAGAAAAGGCTGACCCGCGATGAAATGGCGCAGAGAGTTGCGCGCGACATCCCGGAAGGCGCTTATGTCAACCTCGGCATCGGCGTGCCGACCCTGGTCGCCAACCATATCGGCAGCGACAAGGAAATCATCCTGCACAGCGAAAACGGCGTGCTCGGCATGGGCCCGGCGCCGGCCGCCGGCGACGAAGACGAAGACCTGATCAACGCCGGCAAGCAGTTTGTGACCCTGCTGCCGGGCGGCGCCTACTTCCATCATGCCGACTCGTTCGCCATGATGCGCGGCGGTCATCTCGACTTTTGCGTACTGGGCGCTTTCCAGGTATCCGAGCAGGGCGACCTGGCCAACTGGCACACCGGCGCACCTGACGCGATCCCGGCCGTCGGCGGCGCCATGGACCTGGCGCTCGGCGCCAAGAAGGTGTTCGTCATGATGGACCACCTGACCAAGCAGGGCGAAAGCAAGATCGTCAAGGCATGTGGCTATCCGCTGACCGGCCAGGCTTGCGTGGACCGCATCTACACTGATCTGGCGATGATCGACGTTACCGACGAAGGCCTGGTGGTGCGCGAGATTTATACCGACCTTGACTTCGACGCGCTGGTGGAATTGACCGGCGTGCCGATGAAGAACGGCATCCAGCAATAAACAAGAGACAGGAGACATCCGATGAAAGACGTATTTATCTGCGACGCCATCCGCACCCCGATTGGCCGTTATGCCGGCGCCCTTTCCTCGGTACGCGCCGACGACCTCGGCGCGGTGCCGATCCGCGCGCTGATGGCGCGCAATCCGGGTGTCGACTGGACAGCCGTCGATGAAGTGATCTACGGCTGCGCCAACCAGGCTGGCGAAGACAACCGCAACGTCGCCCGCATGTCGGGTCTGTTGGCCGGCTTGCCGCAGGAAGTCGGCGGTTCCACCGTCAATCGCCTGTGCGGTTCCGGCATGGATGCGATCGGTACTGCAGTGCGCGCGATCAAGGCGGGCGAAGCCTCGCTGATCATTGCCGGCGGCGTCGAGAGCATGAGCCGCGCGCCGTTCGTGCAGGGCAAGGCGACTTCGGCTTTCTCGCGTGCCGCGGAGATCCACGACACCACCATCGGCTGGCGTTTCGTCAATCCGCTGATGAAAAAAATGTACGGCGTCGATGCGATGCCGGAAACTGCGGAAAACGTCGCCGATGACTATGGCGTCAATCGCGCCGACCAGGATGCCTTCGCCCTGCGCAGCCAGCAGAAGGCCGCCCGCGCCCAACGCGACGGCACACTGGCGCAGGAAATCGTCGCGGTCGAAGTGCCGATAAAAAAAGGCGAAACCGTCAAGGTCGAAAAAGACGAACACCCCCGCGAAACCACGCTCGAAGCACTGGCCAAACTCAAGCCGATCGTGCGCCCTGACGGCACCGTCACCGCCGGCAATGCATCCGGCGTCAACGACGGCGCTTGCGCCGTGCTGCTGGCCGATGCCGACACCGTCAAGCGCTTTAATCTGACGCCGCGCGCCCGCGTGCTTGGCATGGCGACCGCCGGCGTGGCGCCGCGCGTCATGGGCATCGGCCCGGCGCCGGCCGCCAAGAAGCTGCTGGCGCGCCTGGGCATGACGATCGACCAGTTCGACGTGATCGAATTGAACGAAGCGTTCGCCTCGCAAGGCCTGGCCGTGCTGCGCGAACTCGGCGTGGCCGACGACGATGCCCGCGTCAATCCCAATGGCGGCGCGATTGCGCTGGGCCACCCGCTCGGCATGAGTGGCGCGCGCCTGGTCACTACCGCGACCTATGAACTGCAACGCAAGCAAGGCCGTTTCGCCTTGTGCACGATGTGTATCGGCGTCGGACAAGGGATCGCATTGGCCATCGAACGCGTTTGAATAAATGTAGCAAAAGCAGCAGGCAGTAATGTAGCAGGCAGTATCGGGGTTGTATTGCAGCAAGTGGTTTTGCAATACACCGTTAAAAAGCAAAACGAAAATCAGAATTATCTGGAGAGATCATGAATACCAAGTTCACCAAACTGTGCCGCCGTCCGTTGGCTGCCGCGATTGCCACCCTGGCCCTCGGAGGCGTCAGCGGCGCCGCTGTGGCGCAGGCCAAGCCGGGCGTTTCCGACGACGTCGTCAAGATCGGTCTGCTGCTCGACCTGTCTGGCGTGTACGCCGACATCGCCGGCCAGGGCACTGCAACCGCCGTGCAGATGGCGATTGACGATTTCGGCGGCAAGGTCAACGGCAAGAAGATCGAACTGGTGTTCGCCGACCACAACAACAAGGCTGACATCGCCGCTGCCAAGGCACGCGAGTGGTTCGATACCGCCAAGGTCGATGCCGTGCTGGACGTGGCCGGCTCAGCCACCGCGCTGTCGGCGCTGGAAGTGGCGCGCGCCAAGCACAAGATCATGTTCTTCAACGGCCCCGGCGTGCAGCGCATCACCACCGACCTGTGCGCACCGACCGCAGTTCACTACGCTTACGACACCTATGCACTGGCCAACGTCACTGCCAAGGCCATGGCCAAGCGCGGCGGCGACACCTGGTACTTCATGACCGTTGACTGGGCCTTCGGCGTTTCCCTGCAAAAGGCGGCGGAAGACGTGGTCAAGGAAGCCGGCGGCAAGGTGCTGGGCTCGGTCAAGCATCCGAGCAGCGCCCCGGACTTTTCCTCCTACGTGCTGCAGGCGCAAGCCAGCGGCGCCAAGGTGATCGGCCTCGCCAACTCGGGCGCCGATACCGTCAACTCGATCAAGGCTGCGCAGGAATTCGGCCTGATGAAGTCCGGCAAGCAGAAACTGGCTGGCCTGCTGCTGTTCATCAACGATATCCACGCCATCGGCCTGCCGACCGCGCAAGGCCTGATCCTGTCGGAAGCCTTCTACTGGGACCTGAACCCGGAAACCCGCGCCTGGTCGAAGCGTTACTTTGAAAAATCCAAGCGCATGCCGAACATGATCCAGGCTGGCGCTTACTCGTCGACCATGCAGTACCTGAATGCGATCAAGGCCACCGGTACCGACGACACCGATACCGTCATGAAGAAATTGAAGTCCACCCCGATCAACGACTTCTTCGCCAAGAACGGCAAGATCCGTGAAGACGGCCGTATGGTGCATGACATGTACCTGTTCGAAGTCAAGAAGCCGTCCGAGTCCAAATCGCCTTGGGATTACTACAAGGTGCTGAGTACCGTCCCGGGCGACCAGGCTTTCATGCCGCTGTCGAAGTCGACCTGCCCGCTGGTCAAGAAGTAATCACTGACCGGACGACTGCGCACTGCCCGCCGGGGATCTCCCGGCGCCGGGCAGTGCGCAGTGATCTTTTGAGCCAAGGAACGCCTCATGAGCAATCCACGCTGGAAGCAACGACCACCTGGGTCCAACTGGGGCGACTTCGGTGCTGACGACCAGCTGGGTCGCCTGAACCTGATCACGCCGGAAAAACTCAAGCAGGGCCTGGCGGAAGTACAGGATGGCCGTGCTTTTTGTCTCAGCCTGCCGCTGGATTATCCCGGCGGCAGCGCCCTCAATCCGAATCGCCATCCGCCGATCCTGCGCCCGACCCTGCGGCGCGGCAAGGTCAATGTGAATTGCCAGTTGGGCGAACTGGAACCCGGTCGCCCCGACGTGCTGTCAGATGACCTGGCGATCCTGCACCTGCAGTATTCAACCCAGTGGGACGGTTTGCCGCACGTCGGCTCCATGTTCGACGTCTTTGGCGATGGAAAACTTCGTCCCGTCTATTACAACGGTTATGCCGCCGGCACCGACCTGATCGGCCCCGCCGATGTGGCCGACGCCGGCCTGCCGCCGAATATCAAGCCGGAAAGCACCTCGTGCGCACGCGCCCTGGGCATCGAACACATGGCGCAGACCTGCGTGCAGGGACGCGCCGCCATGATCGACTTGCGCGCGCATTACGGCGATGGCCATACCCTGATCGGCTATGAAGAGCTGATGCGCGTGCTGGACAAGGACGGCGTCGAGATCGAAGCCGGCGACATCGTCTGCATCCACACCGGTTTTGCCGACGTGGTGCTGGGCATGAACCGGCAGCCCGATCCCGCCGTACTGAAACAAAGCTGTGCCGTGCTGGATGGCCGCGACGAGCGCCTGCTGCAGTGGATCACTGACAGCAACCTGGCGGCCATCGCCACCGACAATTACGCCGTCGAAGCCTATCCGGCGCGCGACGATGATCATTGCTGCGCCTCGCTGCCTTTGCACGAGCATTGCCTGTTCAAGCTGGGCGTGCACCTGGGCGAGCTGTGGCACCTGACGCCGCTGGCAGCCTGGCTGCGCGCGCGCGGCCGTTACCGTTTCCTGCTGACCGCGCCGCCGCTGAAGCTGCCCGGCGCTTTCGCTTCGCCGGTGACGCCGGTGGCAACCGTTTGATGTCGTCGATTGACGAGCAAGGAGTATGACGTGCAAAAACAACGTGTCCTGATCACCGGCGGCGCCGCCGGCATTGGCGCCGCCGCCGCCGAGCGCTGCCGCCAGGATGGCTACGAAGTCGTTATCATCGACCGCGTTGGCGACGGCATCATCGCCGACCTGGCCGATACCGTTGCCACCGGCCGCGCGCTGGCGCAGGCGCTGGAAGGCGGGCCGATCACGCGCCTGCTCAACAATGTCGGCATGGTGTGCCCGGCCGATGCCGAAAACCAAACCCTGGAAGAACTGGAACGGGCCTGGGCGCTGAACGTGCGTTCTTCGATGCAATGCATGCAGGCGCTCCTGCCCGGCATGAAGCAGGCGGGCTTTGGCCGCATCATCAATATGTCCTCGCGCGCGGCGCTCGGCAAGCAGTTGCGCACCGCCTACGCCGCCACCAAGGCCGGCCTGATCGGCATGACGCGCGTGTGGGCGCTGGAGCTCGGCGCTTATGGCATTACGGCCAACGCCATCGGCCCGGGACCGATTGCCACCGAACTGTTCGAGCGCGCCAATCCGCCCGGCAGCCCGCGCACCCAGGCCATCATCGACTCGGTGCCGGTCAAGCGCCTCGGCACGCCGGACGACGTGGCGCAGGCGGTGTCATTTTTCCTGGATGAGCGCAGTGGCTTCGTCACCGGCCAGGTGCTGTACGTGTGCGGCGGCATGACCGTCGGCGTGGCGGGTGTCTGAGATGAACGCCCCGTCCGTGCGTAGCCATGAAAAGACAGTCGCAATCGTCGGCGCCGGCAGCATCGGCGTCGCCTTCGCGCTGGTGTTCGCGCGTGCCGGCTGGCGCGTGCGCCTGCAGGACCCGGACGCGTCCCGGCTGGCCGCTGTCGCCGGCGAAGTGGCTGAGCGTGCCACCGCCCTGAAAACCTTCGAATTGCTGGACGAAGCGCCGCAAGACGTGTGCGCGCGCGTCGCCACCGTCGCCGCCCTGCCTGACGCCGTCGCCGGCGTGCCGCTGGTGCTGGAATGCGCGCCCGAGCGGGTCGAATTGAAACGCGCGCTGTTCGCGCAGCTCGACAGCCTGGCCCCTGCCGACGCCATCCTCGCCAGCGTCTCCTCGGCGCTGCCTGTATCGTCCTTTGCAAGCGACTTGCCCGGGCGGGCGCGCTGCCTGATCGCCCATCCGGGCAATCCGCCTTACCTGATTCCGGTCGTCGAAATCGTCCCGGCCGCTTTCACCGACATGCAAGTGGCGCAGCGCGCCGAGCAATTGTTCAGCGAGGTCGGCATGGCGCCGGTGCGGGTCGCGCGCGAAGTCGAAGGTTTCATCTTCAATCGCCTGCAGGGCGCGGTATTGCGCGAGGCGTATTGCCTGGTGCGCGACGGCGTGGCCTCGGTGGCCGACATCGACCGCGTCATGCGCGAAGGCCTGGCACCGCGCTGGTCGGTGATCGGACCGTTCGAGACGGTGGACCTGAACACGCGCGGCGGCATCGCCTCGCATGCCCAGAAAATGGGTCCGGCTTATGCCAGAATGGGCAAGGAACGCGGCCAGGACGACCCCTGGACGCCGCAACTGGTGGCGGATGTGGAACGCCAGCGGCGCGCCGTGCTGCCGCTGGAGCAGTGGCAGTCGCGCGTTTCCTGGCGCGATATCGAATTGATGGCGCTGACGCGTGACCGCAACAAGCGCGCTGGCAAGAACTAGGCGTGCAAGGCAGCATGCAACGCGGCGCAGTACATTTTTTTACAGAGTGATTAACGAAAGGATCATCATGCTATTTCTCGCACACATGCAAGTCAACATTCCCGACACTGTACCGACCGAGCGCGCCGACCGCCTGAAGGCCGATGAAAAAGCGCTGGCCCAGGAACTGCAGAAGAGCGGCAAGTGGCGCCACCTGTGGCGTGTCGCCGGCCAGTATGCCAACTACAGCGTGTTCGATGTCGAATCCAACGACGAGCTGCACAGCCTGCTGATGAGCCTGCCGCTGTATCCGTTCATGAAGATCGAGATCACTGCGCTGGCGCAGCATCCGTCGGCCATTGCCAAGAACTGAGGCAGGACCGCGTCATGCCATACATGATCGAAACCTGGGACAAGCCGAACCGCCAGGAATTGCGCAAGCAGACCCGCGACGAGCACCTGGCGTATCTGGCCGCGCACGCCGGCAAATTGCTGGCCTGCGGCGCCAAACTCAATGACGACGGCAGCGACGCCGGCGGCGGCATCTACATCGTCGATGTGGATACCCGCGCCGAAGCGGAAGCATTCATCGCCGCCGATCCGTTTTCCCGCGCCGACCTGTTCCGCGAAGTGCGCGTCGTGCGCTGGCGCAAGGCTTACCTTGCCGGCCAGTGCTGCCTGTAACGCGTCGTCCCATTTCCTTTCCAGAGATACCTATGCCCCAAGCCAAGCTCGCCGACGTCAGCATTCATTACCAGCTCGACGGCGATGAAAAAAATCCCGTGCTGGTGATGTCCAATTCACTCGGCACCACCCTCGACATGTGGGCGCCGCAGGTGCAAGCCCTGTCCGCGCGTTTCCGCCTGTTGCGCTACGACACCCGCGGCCACGGCCAGTCGCAGGTCACGCCAGGGCCGTATTCGATTCCCCAGCTGGGCGCCGACGTACTCGGCCTGCTCGATCACCTCGGCATCCAAAAAGCCAGTTACTGCGGCCTGTCGATGGGCGGCATCACCGGCATGTGGCTGGCTTCCGCGCATCCGGAGCGCATCGAGCGCCTGGTGCTCTCCAATACCGCGGCGCTGATCGGCCCGCCGGACAACTGGACCACGCGCGCCGCCAAGGTGCAGCAGGAAGGCATGGCATCGATCGCTTCTGCGGTGGTGTCGCGCTGGCTGACACCCGACTATGCGGAAAAGCATCCCGAGCAGGTGGTATATCTGGAAGACATGCTGAAGGCCACTCCGGCCGAAGGCTATGCTGCCAACTGCATCGCCGTGCGCGACGCCGACTACCGTGAAACGATCAAGAAGATCACCGCGCCGACCCTGGTGATTTCTGGTGCCGGCGACTTGCCGACGCCGCCGTCCGACGGCCGTTACCTCGCCGAATCGATCCCCGGCGCGCAGTATGTCGAACTGGCTGGTGCGCACCTGTCGAACCTGCAGGAGCCGGAGCGCTTCAGCACTACCGTGCTGGAATTCCTGCACGCCTGAATTGTCGCCGCATGGCGTTCCCGCAGCCGCGGGGACGTCGCCTGGACATGGCCAAGTATCTTTGGCCAAGCATCGCCCTTGACGTCGTCGACGCAAGGGCGATGCTTTTTCAGGGCAGCGAAATCGGCGTTTGCTGTTGTTGCGAGGGGCGCCCCGCCTGCGGCCTTTCCCTGACTTCGCCGGCCGGCGGCGTCGGGCTGCTGCCGAACAGGCGGTGCCATAAATTGCTGATGGGGTCGCGCGCTTCCATGCCGACCGTGCGCACCGCGCCCTGCTCGGCGAATTCCTGGTAGGCCAGGTCGCCATTGATTTGCACCAGTCCGTCCGGCACCGGGCGGATGCTGTCCGGCTTGCCGCGCAGCGCCACACGCATGTAATCGACCCAGATCGGCAGCGCCAGCGTGCTGCCGAATTCACGGTTGCCCAGCGATTTCGGCGTGTCGTAACCCATCCAGGCTACTGCCACCACGTCGCCGGCGTAACCGGCGAACCAGCCGTCCAGCGCATCGTTGGTGGTGCCGGTCTTGCCGGCCAGGTCGGCGCGGCCCAGCTTCTGGCCGGCGGCGGCGGCCGTGCCGGAATGGGCGGCGTCGCGCAGCATGCTGTCCATGAGATAGGCATTGCGCACGTCGAGCACCCGTTCGCTGTCGTTGCCGGCCGCCGGCTTTTGCGCCAGCACGTTGCCGCGCGCATCGGTGATCCTGGCGATCAGGTAAGGCTCGCGCTGGTAGCCGCCGTTGGCGAACACCGCATAGGCGGAAGCCATCTGCAGCGGTGTCACCGAGCCGGTGCCCAGCGCCAGTGTCAGGTTGTCCGGGTGCTTGTCGGGCGAGAAGCCGAAGCGGCCGAGATAATTCTGCGCATACGGCGGCGTGATTTGCTGCAGCAGGCGAATCGACACCAGGTTCTTCGAGCGCTTCAGGCCGTAGCGCATCGACACCGGGCCATCGTAGCTGCCGTTGTCGTTTTGCGGGGCCCATGACTTGCCGTTGGCGTCGACGGTCTCCAGCGGCGCGTCGTTGATCAGGGTGCCCGGCGACATGCCTTTCTCCAGCGCGGCAGAATAGACGAACGGCTTGATGGTCGAGCCCGGCTGGCGCCAGGCCTGGCTGACGTGGTCGAACTGGCTGAGGCCGAAATCGAAGCCGCCGACCAGGGCCCGGTACGAGCCGTCGTGGGCATTCAGGGCAACGAACGCCGCCGCCACTTCCGGCAACTGGACGATCGTCCATTTCTGCCTGGTGTCGCGCATCACGCGGATCACGGCGCCGGCGCGAACGCCATTTTCCGCCTTGGACGCAAGTTTGGCGGCGGCAAAACGCACGCCGTCGCCGGTAATGTTGATTTCTTCGCCGGAGAGCATCTGCGCGCGCACCACCTTCGGCGAGGCCGCCAGCACCACCGCCGATTCCAGCTCGCCGCTGTCCGGGTATTTCAGCAGCGCTTCGGCGATTGCCTGGTCGCGTTCTTCTTCATCGGCGGGCAGCTTGATGAAGGCTTCCGGACCGCGGTAGCCGTGGCGCCGGTCATAATCCAGTACGCCGCGGCGCAGCGCCGCGTAGGCCGCATCCTGGTCGGCCTTCAACAGGGTGGTGGTGACGTTGAAGCCGCGGGTATAGGTCTCTTCCTTGAATTGCGCAAACATGAACTTGCGCACCTGTTCGGCGGCGTACTCGGCATGCGCACCGTAACGCTGCGCACTGCCGCGTATCACCAGCTTTTCCTCGGCCGCCTGGCGGTACTCGGCGTCGCTGATGAAATTCAGCTCGTGCATGCGCTTGAGGATATGCAGCTGGCGCTGCCGCGCGCGCTTGGGATTGACCACCGGATTCATGGTCGAGGGCGCTTTCGGCAAGCCGGCCAGCATCGCTGCTTCGGCGGCGCTGATGTCGCGGATCGGCTTGCCGAAATAGGTATAGGCAGCCGTGGCAAAGCCATACGCGCGCTCGCCCAGGTAGATCTGGTTCATGTACAGCTCGAGGATCTGGTCCTTGGACAATTCCTTTTCAATCTTGTAGGCCAGCATGATCTCGTTGATCTTGCGTGTATAAGATTTTTCCCGCGTCAGGAAAAAATTGCGTGCCACCTGCATGGTGATGGTGGACGCGCCCTGGCCGTTGCCGCCGCTGACGATGTTGGACAGGGCGGCGCGCAGCACGCCCTTGTAGTCGACGCCGTCGTGGCGATAAAAATTCTCGTCCTCGATTGCCAGCAGTGCCCGGGTCATGTGCGTCGGCATTTGCTTGATCGGCACGAATTCGCGCCGCTCTTCGCCGAATTCACCGATCAGGACATTGTCCGCGGTGTACACCCGCAGCGGTATCTTCGGACGGTAATCGGTCAATGCGTCCAGCTTGGGCAGGGTCGGTCCCACCAGAACCAGGGCGTAGGTTGCCAGCAAGCCGCCCAGGACCAGCACGACCAGCAGTGACGCGAGGATGAATCCACCCAGACGCCAGCGCCCCGGGCGTGCGCCTGGTTTCGCGGCTTTAGCCGATTTTGGCGATTTCAAGGATGACGAAGGCTTGGAAGATTTGGATGATTTCATAAATGATCAAGGCGTCTGCAAGGGCTGCAAGCCGCTGCGCCGCGCAAGCGCGGCAGGCCATTGCAAATTGGTGAACAATATAGCAACCGGGTAAAACTCTAACAGGGAAGGCATCCCGCCGGTATTTCGATTACTTTTTGTAACGAAGGCATTGTGCCATCGCGGCTGGTTTGCGGGGTGATGATGGGTTTAGGCAAGCATTCCTTTGAAAAGTTGCTTGGTCACCACGAAATATTTACCCGTCCGGCGCCGGCGGCGCTGACCTGCTCTGGCCCGTTCTATGTTTAAATGCCGTCTTTGCGCCATTGGCGTCGGTCTGCGCATCGCCGCCTGCCGCCTGATTTCTCTTGCCCTTCATGCCATCCTCCCCCTCCATGCCGCAAAATATTTCTGCCGGCGCCGCCGACCAGTCGCCCATGATTCACTGGACCGAGTCGGACGAAGCCCGTTCGGCCAGCTGGCGCGCCGAAGCCGGCGCGGCGCCGCCGAAGCGCGTCGTCATCGGCGACGATACGCTGGCGGCCGATACCGCCTACCGCCTGGCGTGCGAAGGCACGGCGATCCTGTGGCGCGGCGATTTCCAGAATGCGCGCCAATTGCTGCAGGCGCTGGCGCGCCGCGTCGACGGCAAGGGCCGCCGCAAGTCGGGCAAGGTGGACAAGTCGGGCAAGGCGGCCAGCCCCGCCGAAGCCTTTCATCTGCACCGTCAGGCGCAGGCCCAGCGCGCCCGCGTGTTGTCGATGCTGCTGCTGCCCTTCGATGCCGATTATGGCATCCCGCTGCGGCGCGCCCCCGACGTGCGGCAAGCCTGCCGCGAGGCGTATGGCGACAATGCCGCGCCATTCGTGGCATCGCTGCGCGAACTGCAGGGGATCATCGGCGCCCATGAGTGGCGCAAGAAAGGCGTCGAGATCCCGGCGCTGGGCGCGCGCATCCATCCGCATTACGGCGTGTTTTCACCGGTGCGCGGCGAATACATCGACCTGGTGGCCAAGGCGCCGCTGCCGCCAGGGGCGGAGTCGCTGGCCTTCGATATCGGCACCGGCACGGGCGTGCTGGCGGCGCTGCTGGCGCAGCGCGGCATCGAGCATGTCATCGCCACCGACTGCGCGCCGCGCGCTCTGGCTTGCGCGCGCGACAACCTGGCGCGGCTGAATTTGTCCGATCGGGTACAGGTGGTCGAGGCCGATCTCTTTCCCGAGGGGCGCGCGCCGTTGGTGGTGTGCAATCCGCCCTGGCTGCCGGCGCGTCCCAGTTCCATGATCGAACAAGCCGTGTACGACCCCGACAGCCGCATGCTGCGCGGCTTCCTGGAAGGCCTGGCGGCGCACCTGGCGCCGGGTGGCGAAGCCTGGCTGATCCTCTCCGACCTGGCCGAGCACCTTGGCTTGCGCACGCGCGAGCAATTGCGGGCGCTGATCGACGCCGCAGGCCTGGAAGTCGCCGGCAAGCGGGATGCGCGGCCGACCCACCCGAAGGCCAGCGACGCCGACGATGCGCTGCACGCAGCCCGCGCCGCCGAGGTCACGTCCTTATGGCGCCTGAAACACAAGCAAGCAACAGCCTGAGCGTCCGTAACATATTCATAATAGCTGAGGAGCACCATGAGCAAACCCGCGCGTACCCTGACCTTCAAGTGCAAGAGCTGCGCCAAGCCGGTCACCGTTTATCTTCAAAAGGTCTCGGCCTGTTCGCATATCCAGCCCTACCAGGGCATTTGCACCTGCGGCGAAGTGCTGCGCCATGCCACCGGCAGCAAGGATGCGGTCGAATCATTTCTGGCCTCGCCGGACGGCGCGTGGTCGCACCACCATCATTGATTCCGCTTTAATGCTGCGGGATCCTGCTGGATCTTGTTAATCGCGCCGCCAGTACTCACTCACTGCCAAAGATGCTTCGCCACCAGCCGCCCCGGCCTGCCCGCCGGCGGCGCCGTTCCGTAGCAGCAGGCGGGGAGGATGCGGTGGGCCGGGCGGGCGCAGGCTGCTCCGGCTCCAGTGTCGGTACCTGGCGCGTCTGCTTGTCGTACTCGAGGAACATGACCTTGCTTTCGAGTATTTTGATCAGATGATCCTTGTCGGCCAGCCGCGCCCGCAATTCGTTCGTCACCTGGTCTTTTATCCGCCGCAGCTCGGCTTCCAGCACGATCACCCGCTCCAGCGACCGGTTGCGCTCTTCCAGCAGCGCGATCTTGGTCTTGTCGCCAGTAATTCTGCGGGTTTCCTTGGGGGCTGCCTGCGGATTGTGCAGACGGCCATAAGCACGCAGCAATTCCGCCGTATCGATGCGGATATCCCCATCCTGTAACACCGTTTTTGTCAGGTGGCCATTTTCGATGTCGCGCGTCAGGGTAGCGCGCGCCTTGCGCACCAGTTTTGCCGCGTCGGAAATGCTCACAAGTGCCATGTTGTGAAATAAATGCCAAAACATTAAGTTGACCATGCAAGGATGAAAAAATTCTGCAGGCAAAGCGAAATTTCCGGCGCCAGCGGCCCCGTCTGTCAAAACGCAAAGGCGCCGGGGTAATTTTTTTGCAATGGAGTGTGGTGCCGGCTGTACGGATTTAACAGTTGGCGTCGAAACTCCGCGGCAATCGGCGTTTGCGATTGACGTTGATGGTGATAATCTGCAACATTTGTTGGAAAGCAAGTGTCGGCGGAACGCTGGACATACAGACCAGGGCCCGTGCATGAGGCAGGCCGGATCGCGTGACGGGTTTTATCTTTTGAGGCGGCATGGATAACTTCACCATTTTTACCAAAACGGCCAAGGGTCTGGGGGAGACCCTTGGCAAGACCAAGAACCTGTCACGCGAGCAGCGCAAGATTCTCAAGGAAATCGACGGCAAGGCGAGCCTGGGCGACCTGCTGGCGCAGATCGGCACGGAAGAGAGCAAGCTGCAAGCCGCCATCAACCAGTTGCTGGCGGAGGATTACATCCGCGAATTTGCCTCGGCCGCGCCAGTCGGTGGCGGTTCCGGCGCAGACACCGGGTTCGGCTTGACCAGGCCCGCCAGGATCGAAGCCGCCAATAGCCAGCTGACCATCGGCGATTTTTTCCGTGCCATGGAACAGCCGCCGGCGCCGGGCGCCAGCCTGGATTTCAAAAATCTGTCGCAGTCCGACACCGCTGCCGCGCAAATCGCGCGTGAAAAGGTAGCGGCACAAGTGGACGAAACGCGCCGGGCCATCGAGGAAGAGGCCCGCCGCATAACCTTGCAAGTACAGCAGCAGGCTGCTGCAGCGGAAGAGCAGGCGCGCCGCGAAGCTGACGAGCGCACTCGCAAGGAAGCCGAACAACAATCCCGCATCAAGGCGGAACAGGAAGCACGTCGCGCCGCCGAAGAAACCGCCCGGCGGGAGGCGCAAGAGCGCGCGCGCCGCGAAGCGGAAGACTCGGCCCGACGGGCGGCGGCAGAGCAGGCGCAGCGTGAGGCGCGGGCCAAGGCGGAAGCCGAGCGTCAGGCGCAAGTGCGCGCCGAGGAAGAAGCGCGGCTGGCAGCCGAGGCACGCGCGCGGACAGAAGCGGAAGCGCACGCCAGGAGAGAGGCCGAGGAACAGGCCCGCAAGTTGGCCGAGGAGCGGGCCGATCACGAAGCCCGGGAGCAGGCGCAACGGGATGCTCAGGCGCAGGCAGCGCGGGAAGCTCAGGAGCAGGCGCAGCGTGAGGCGCAAGCGCAAGCCCGGGCGGAAGCCGAGCATCAGGCGCGCGTGCGCGCCGAGGAAGTGGCGCGGCTGGCAGTAGAGGCACGCGCGCAGGAAGAAGCCCAAGCGCACGCAAGGAGAGCGGCCGAAGAGCAGGCTCGCAAGCTGGCTGAGGAACAGGCAAAGCGGGAAGCCCAGGAACAGGCGCGCATCAAGGCCAGGGAGGCGGCCCGCCGGGTCGCCGAAGAGCTGGCGCAGCGCGAGGCGCAAGCGCAAGCCAGGGCTGAAGCCGAGCATCAGGCGCGCGTGCGCGCCGAGGAAGAAGCGCGGCTGGCAGCCGAAGAGCAGGCCCGCCGCGAAGCCGAAGCACAGGCGCACAGGCTCGCCGAGGAACAGGCGCGGCGCGAAGCCGAAGAGCAGAAGCGCTTGCGATCCGAAGAACAGGCCCGCCTGGCAGCCGAGGAAAAAGCGCGGCGTGAGGCGGAGGCGCAGGCGAAAAAGGAAGAGCAGGAGCGCGCCAGGAAGGCAGCCGAGGAAGCTGCACGCATCAAGGCCGAGGAAAAGGCGCGGCAAAAGGCCGAAGAAAAGGCCAGGAAAGAAGCCGAGGCGAAGGCCAGGCAGGAAGCCCGCGAACAGGCGAAGCGCGAGGCCGGTGAAAAGGCCCGGCGCGATGCCGAACAAAAGGTCCAGCTGGCGGCCGAGGCGAAGGCCCGCAAGGAAGCCGAGTTGCAGGCCCGGCGCGCAGCCAAGGAGCAGGAGCAGCAGGCTGCGGCGGAAGCGGCGCGCCTGAAAGCTGAGGACGCCGCGCGCAGGAAGGTGGAAAAGGCAGCGGAAAAGGCAGCGGAAAAGGCAGCGGAAAAACAGGCGCAGCAAGATGCCAGTGGCGCAGAACAGGCGATGCTGTCGGACGAGGGCGGCAAGCAGCTGGTATTGCCCGCCAATTTCGGCAAGCTGGCACGTCTCGCGGTGTTGGCGCTGATCGTGCTGGCCGCGGCCGGTCTGGGTGTGCTGCATGTGGTCCCGTTCAACGGTCGTCTGGCGCAGCTGGAACAGGTCGCCAGTGCCCAGTTCCGTCAACCGGTCAAAATCGGCAGTCTCAATCTGGCATTGTTCCCGCGTCCGCACTGGCGCCTGCAGCAGGTCGTCATTGGCACCGAGGGGCAGATCGCCGTCCGCCAAGTCGATGCCGGCGCCGAACTCGGCAGTCTGTTCTCCGAGTCGCTGCAATTTCAGTCGCTCGCGCTGTTGTCACCCGTCGTCAATGACGAGGGTCTGGGCTGGCTGCTGTTTGGACCAACGCCAAATTCTGCAGGGCAGTTGGCGTCGTTGAGCGCCAGCGATGTGCAGTTGCGCTCGCAGCATGTGCGACTGCCGCTCTTCAATGCTGATGCCGAGATCGGCGCGGATGGCGGCTGGCGCAAGATCGTGCTGGATGCGACAGGTGAAAACACCCGCCTCGAGTTGCAGCGCGCGGACGGCGTGTTGCGCTTCGAACTGACGGCGCGGCAGCTGGTCCTGCCATTCGGTGGCGCGCTGGCCTTCGATACATTCAATGCCAGTGGACGCGTCCGGCCGCAGGCGCTGGAAGTGAGCAAATTCACCGGGGTTCTGTACGATGGTACGGTCAGCGGCACGGGGGTGCTGGGCTGGAAGGATGGCTGGAGCCTGAAGGGGGAAGCGCAGGCCCGGCAGCTCGATGCGGCCAAACTGATGCCGGCATTGCTGCAAGGCGGTGCACTGGATGGTAGTTTCAGATACGCGATGCAAGCCGGCGAGGCCGGCAAGTTGTTCGCCGCGCCGCAAGCGCGGGGCAGCTTCAACATCGGCAATACCGTCTTGCTGGGGGTCGACATGGCCAGCCTTGTCATGGGTCAGGCCGGCACCGGTAAATCCTCATTCAATGAAGTGAGCGGCGAGTTTGCGCTGACCGACGGCAAGACCCAGTTATCGCGGATGCGCCTTGCGGCGGGATTGCTGTCGGCCGCCGGCGATGCGGCAGCCGATCCCAACGGCAAGTTGAATGGCCATTTCGCGGTCGATTTGCGTACCGCATCGCGCCAGGCACGCACCAGCCTGAGCGTATCAGGTACGTTGGCGGCACCGCAATTCAGTCGCTAGCCGGTTCAGTGGCGGAGACGGGCGGCGACGGATGCGGCCGGCCCCTCATGGCGCCAGGCCGAACATCTTGCGGAATAGGCCAAAAAAATTCCCTGCTGGAGCTTCTTTTTTGACGGCACGCTCGACGTAATCGCGCACCAGGGCACGGTCTATAGGATTCAGGCTGATGAACTGGACGCCGAAGGAATCTCCCAGCACGTGGCGGATGCGGCCACGGGCGCTGAAATGCCTGGCGATCGGCGGTGGCAGGTAGATGATCACCGCAGCCGGCAAATCGACATGACAACCGGTGAAGCGGTGCCTGACGCTGATGCGGATGCCGCCTTCGCTGATATCGACGGCATTGGTGACTTCGATGAAGCCTTCGCCATTGATATCCACGCGCACCGGCGCCAGGCGATCGGGGATGACACGGATGAATTCGCGCCGGTTTGCCGTTGATATATTGGTTTTGTCAGGCATGGGTCGTCTCCCCCTTTTTTAACCCAGTGTACGAACAGAAATTGCCACTGTCTATTTGCAGCGCCACAAAGCGTCAATTGCGACACAGTCTTTAACAAACTGTGGTGCAATTGGCGTGAAGCAGCTGGCGCGAGCCAGCAGAAAAAGCGGAACTTTGTTGAACAAAGCAGTTTCGACAATGTCCTACGGGCTATAAATCATGAACCTGCAAAGAACAATGGAACCTACACGGGAAGAAATACTCGCGCGCCTGGCCAAGGACGTATTCAACAAGCGACAACACCTGTTGCAAGTCGGGCAAGCGAGCATACAGCAGCTTGACAGCGATGCCGCGCTGGTGCTGGAAGCCGAATACCGGGCAGCCGAACTGGAATACGGTCAGGCAAAAGCCGCATTCGCGCGCGCGATGAAGGTAGACAAGCCGGCCGCCGGCTAGCCTGCTACGTCGCGCGCCAACGCCTCGCACACGTCCCGTAAACGTTCCGCCAACGCCAGTGACGACAAGGAGAACGCCATGTCCGCATGTCCTGCCTGCATTGCCCTGGAAGGCGCGCCCGTCACTATAGCCCCGCACGCCAACCTGCTGCTTTACTCCGAGACTGGCATCAATTTCTGGGAAAAGGCCACCGGCCTGGCCGAGTATTACGTCTGCCATGCCTGCCGCACCGCCTGGGAGCGCGATATCGCACGCAGCGAGCCGGACGCGGTATGGAAGCACGCCTCCCGGCCTCTGGAAGGCGCGGCGGCGCTTAGCGAATAGATCCCCGCGCCGCCGGGGGCAATTTCGCCTTGAAACTCTTGTGTACCTTGAAGTGGTAGGTGCTGCCTTCGATCGTGATGGGCGCATACGCCGGTTTGGCGGGCAGACAGGCGGGGCAGAACGGCAGGTTGATGGCGTACGTCATCTGCCGGTAGTTACGCAGCCGGCGCCGGTAGAGCGGCAACAGGAAAAGACCCAGGCCGACAGTCAGCACCGAGAACATCAGGAAAGCGAAGTAAGCAGCATCGTCCAGCCGGTCACCCAGATGCGAATCGTAGCTGAACACGAATAACTCGATGTTTTCCGTGTCCTGCCCGCACAATATGCAGCATGCCGGAAAGTCCTGGTCGGCCGACAGTTCGGCTGCGGTGTACTGGAAATTTTCCGGTGGCGCGGTCCGGGTATTCTTGCGACAGGCCGGGCAAGTGCCATCCGCAAGGGGATGGATGGGGGCGTAGCAAAACGGGCATTCAGTCAGATTCATGCGCACATCCTGTCGCTTTCATGGCGGGTAGCGGCTATCCGGGAAGCGGGCCATTCAGGAAAAATACGGTTGTATTCATACGGCTGTATTTGCCATGCCAGGCTTTCGCAAATAATGACACAACTCAATTAAATTTTTAGTCTGCGTCAAAAAAATAACAAGGCTTCTGCGTTGCGTAAAGTCGACGGGCGCCATAAAAAAGCCCGCAGACGGAAATCTGCGGGCCAGCCTGCCGGAAAGGCGGGACGTATCAGCGGCGCGACGACAGCACGATGCCACCGACGATCAGCAGGAATGCCGCGCCGTGGTAAAGCTGGGGCATCTCGCCAAGGATGGCCGCAGACATCAGCGCAGTAAACAACGGAATCAGGTTGGAGAAAAATGCCGCGATGTTTGGTCCGACCCGGGCCACGCCGGCGTTCCAGCAGCCGAGGGCAATGATCGCCGGTGCAGTCGAGACATACAGCAGCGCCAGCCCCAGCGTCCATCCCCAGTTGAACTGCGGCTGGCCCACCGCCCATTCGCCGGCGGCAAACAGGCCCGACCAGGCGGCGCCGAACATGACCTGCGCCAACAGGAAGCCGGTCCAGTTCCGGCGAATCGCCGCAGGCTCGGTGGGATGTGCCAGCAACCAGCTATACACCGACCAGATGATGGTGGCGGCGATCATGATCATGTCGCCGGGTACCAGGCGCAACGTCAGCAGGGCATGCCAGTCGCCGCGGCACAGCACCAGCACGACGCCGACAATCGACAGCAAGGCGCCGGCAATCTGCTTGCCGGAGAATTTCGTATGGAAGAACAGGCGGCCGATCGCCATCATGAAGATCGGCATGCTGGCGCCGACCAGGGTGACATTGATGGGTGACGAAGTGTGCAGCGCCAGGTACAGCAGCGCGTTGTACAGGCCGGTGCCCAGCAGGCCGAGGATGACAAAGCGCTTCCAGTGCGGCCACAGGCCGCTGTCGCGGCGCAGCACCGAGTGCCCCAGCGGCAGCAGGATCAACAGCGCGATCGACCAGCGTACGAAGTTGACGGTGAATGGCGATGCCAGGGTGCTCATCATGCGTCCTGCGATCGCATTGCCGGCCCACAGGAACGGCGGAATGAGCAACAACAGGATGGTGGTGAGGTTCAGAGGATGATTCATGCGGCAGGAAAAACGGATGACAGCAGGCAGGGAGTCCTCTTGTAGAAGGACCGGTGACAAAGCGTGAGAGGATACCTGATTTCAGCGGCAGGCGAATGACATGTCAGGGGGCGCCCAGAGGGGGGTGTCATGTCGTCATGATGCTTTGCGCAATTCCGCGACAGTTATCATGCGCGGTTTGCCCCTTGCCCGGGCAGTACGGTGGGCCGCCCAAGGAGAGTCTTCCAGATCGTCAGCAACAGGGCCAGCAATGCGGTTGCCGGCGCGACCCACGCATCCGGTGCCCCCATGGTGAAAAGCGTCGCGCCGCTAATCGCGCACCATAATAACGGAAGCGCCAACAACAGCCACGGCACACGGGAAGTGCATAACAGCAGGCCCAGAGTCGCCACTGCGGTCGGGTCTGGCGCCAGGCCGAACATTTCCATTTGCCGCCATGGCCGGCCGCTGACGGGCGCAAGTAACGGGTAGGCAAGCAAGGCAAACCCCAAAATCCCCAGACCGGCGCGGCCAACGAAAGGGGGCGACGCCCGCAACGCGAGCCGTGCCCGTCCAGAAAAGCAGCAGCGCTTCGATGGCGAAGCCAAGCGCAAAGTAATCGGCGGCCCAGTTGATCGGCGCATAGCGCCTGGCAAGGAATGCCCAGCCGACCCAGAGCCAGCATGCCGCCAGCATCCCGGCGGCGGCCCTTGCACCTGCTGCGCCTGGCCGCAGCGCGCAGACAAGGATGGCCAGGCCCAGTGCAGCGGCAATCAACTGACCGGGCCAGATGTCGACGTTATACTGCTCGAACAGGCGATAGTAGATGTGCGGCGAGAACATCAGCAAGTCCGCCAGCGTGTATGCCGACCATTCCGCCCACCATTCAACCATCACAACTTCTCGACATGGGCGATCATGCGCCGCAGCATCGCCGCATCGGGCAAGCGGCCACTGGCGGCTCCCATGTTTTCGCGCACATGCGCGACATTCGAGGTGGCCGGAATCGCGCAGGTGATCGCGGGGTGCGAAACGATGAACTTGAGCAGGAATTGCGCCCAGTTCGCACAATCGATTTCGGCGGCCCAGGGAGGCAGCGGATGGCGGCTGACTGCATCGATCAGCACGCCCTGCCGGAACGGCCGGTTGGCGATCACCGCGATGCCGCGTTCGCGCGCCAGCGGCAGGATGCGATTTTCCACTTCGCGATCGAGGATATTGTAGGTGACTTGCACGAAATCGAGCGGCTGGCTTTGCATGATCCGCGCGAATTCGGCATGGCGCCGCCCTTCGGAAGTGGTAATGCCGACATAACGCAGCCGCCCTGCCTGCTTCATTGTAAACAGCGTCGGCAAATGCTCTTCCCAAGCCAGCAGGTTATGCACCTGCAGCAGGTCGAATTGCGCACTGCCCCAGAGGCGCCGCGAGGCTTCGATCTGCTGCGGGCCGCGCGCGCCCGAGCCAATCCAGACCTTGGCCGCCGAGAATAGCCGGGCCGGCTTGCCGAGCTTCTGCAGTCCGTCGCCGATGACTTCCTGCGCCGAGCCATACATCGGCGAGGAATCGATCAGGCGCCCGCCCGCGGCGAAGAAATGCCGCATGACTTCCATGCATGCGGCGCGGGCATCGCGGTCGTTGCCGACATTGAAAGTAATCCAGCTGCCCAGGCCGACGACTGGCAGTGCTTCGCCGGACGACGGAATCGGCCGGGTCAGCAACGCACGCGGCTGCGCCATGCCGGCACGTGCAGGCAGCAGGCAAGCGGCGCCAAGGGCCAGTATCGATTGCAGCAATTGACGGCGGCGGCACGATGGGTATTTCTTCATGCAAATACTCCTGAGCAGTTGCAACGGCATGCCTGAGGAAGAAACCAATTCATGCCAGTATAAAACGAGCGCAGATTGACGGCTTGAAGGAATGGCAAGCTGCCTCGCCTGCTGCAATCGGCACAAATGCCGGGCGTCCTGGTCAAATGATCAGCACAGTGCAGCAGCCAGGCAAGAGGAAACAATCACCATGCATACGCGAATCTCCCCTTCATCGATCGTGGTGTTTTTTCTGCTGCTTGCTGCTGTTGTGACGCCGACGAATGTTCCCGCGCAGGTCAGATGGCATGGCGTGATTGAAATAGCCGCGGGCCGCGGCGACAAAGGTCCGTGGCGGCAGAATGACTCCGCTTATGACTATGTCGATGATCCGGCAGTGGCGATCCACGCTTCGGGCGATATGGCCGTAATCTGGATCGATCAACAGCGCAAGGATGTATTTTTTCAAAACATTTCGAGAGACGGCACCAGGCAGGATGTGCCGGTCAACGTTTCCAGAAATCCTGCGACTTTTTCCTGGCTGCCGCGCCTTGTCGTCGCGCCGGAGGATACCAAAAGAATTTACATCCTCTGGCAGGAAATCATCTTTTCCGGCGGCTCGCACGGCGGCGACATTCTTTTCGCTTACTCGGAGGATGCAGGCAAATCCTTTTCCGCACCGCGCAACCTGTCGGCTTCCATGGCCGGTGACGGCAAGGGCCGCCTCAACCGCGATGTCTGGTCCAATGGCAGCCTCGACCTGGCGATGGACGGCAATGGCATCCTGTACGTCGCCTGGACCGAGTACGAGGGCAAGCTTTGGTTTGCGCGCTCCACCGATGGCGGCAAAAACTTTTCGCATCCGCGCAGCATCACCGGCGGTCCGCTGCAGCCTGCGCGCGCACCTTCACTGGCGCCCGGCCCCGGGCAAACCGTGTACCTTGCCTGGACTGTCGGTGAAGACCCGGCCGCCGATATCCGGGTAGCCAGATCGGGCGATGGCGGCAACACCTTCGGCCAGCCGCAACGGGTCGGTGCCGGCAAAGGCCATGCAGATGCGCCCAAGCTTGCGCTTGACCCCGGCGGCACGCTGCACGTGGTCTATGCGGAAAGCAGCAACGGGCCGTTCGGCCGCTATCATATCCGTCATGCGCGCTCGGCCGACCACGGAAAAACATTTGGCGCGCCGCAGGTCATTTCGGCGCGCCCGGCGAATGCGCCGGCAGGCGCGGGCTATCCGGCGCTGGCCATCGATGCGCAGGGCAGACTGTTCGTGATCTGGGAAATGTTTCCCGCCCCGGGCGCGGCGCCGCGCGGACTGGCGTTTGCCGTTTCGAGCAATGGCGGCAAGACTTTCACGGCGCCGGCAATGGTGCCCGGCAGCGTTGATCCGGCGGGTGGCGCCAACGGCAGCCAGCAGGGCTTGCTGACGAAAAAACTGGCAGTCAATGCCGCTGGCGCCATCGCGGCCGTCAACAGCAGCCTGAAGCACAATGAACGCAGCCGGGTATGGCTGATGCGTGGCGAATGGGACCGACAGGCAATCCGGTAAAATCCCTTGTGATTCGCACTCTGCAGCAGGCCCTTTCAAGACAACTATCCAGAAACGCATGAAAATCCAGATCGCTTCCGACCTGCACTATGAATTCCTTGAAAAGCAGTTTCCCGATTACCGCATCATCGAACCTGCAGATGCCGATGTTCTGGTGATTGCCGGCGACATTCATCGCGGCGCCATGGCAATCGAGGCATTCGCCGACTGGCCGATGCCGGTCGTCTATGTGCATGGCAACCACGAGGCATATCACGAGCAGTATGAAGCGCTGCTCGGCAGGCTGCGCAGGCACTCGGCCGGCAGCAATGTGCATTTTCTGGAGCAGGATGCGCTGGTGCTGGGCGGCGTACGCTTTCTCGGCTGTTGCCTGTGGACCGATTACCAGTTGGCGCCGTTCGACCCGGCGGCAGCGATGCAGGCAGCCGAGGGCATGCTGCCCGACCACCGCCTGATCCGCTTTGGGGAGGGCGTGTTTTCTGCACAGGATGCGCAGCGCATCCATGCGACGTCGCGCAACTGGCTCGAACGGCAGCTTGCCGAAAGCTTTGACGGCCCGACCGTGGTGATCAGCCACCATGGCCCGCATCCGGATTCGGTGCATGCGCGCTTTGCCGGCTCGATCATCAATGCCGCCTTCGTCAGCGACCTCACGCCCCTGATGGGACGCGCCGACCTGTGGATCCACGGGCACGTGCACAACAGCTTCGACTATGCCATTGCCGGCACCCGGATAGTCACCAACCCGCGCGGCTATGCCACTAACCTGCTGGCGGCCGCTTCGCCAGATCAGCTGACCTGGGAAAACCCGGAGTTCGACCCGCAGCGGGTAATCGAGGTGGGCTAACTTTTACAGGAAGCGGTCGAGGATTTTGCGGCTGTGCTTGTCCAGTCCCGGCAGGTCGCGCACCAGGAAATGGATGCCGTGGCTGTCGGTGATCAGGAGCGAACCCTGGCCGATGCGGCGGATATCCTCTTCGCCGCGCAGCACGAAACTGGTTGGCCCGCGATCGGTGGCAACGTTCCAGGTGCAGGGCGTGGCGAAGCTGGTGACGGCCTCGATGCGGGCGATCTCCGGCATGAATTCGCGCCCGCCCAGTTCTTCCGCGATCAGGCTGCGCGTGTCTTCCGCAAGGTCCGACAGGCGCTCGATCCACGCTACTTCGGCGCCGTCGGTATTGACCAGGGCAATGCCATCGTCCGGTGCCTGGATCGGGAAGGCGCGTACCGGCACCACGCCTTCATGGACAACGCCATCGCGGGTCAGGACCAGGCGGCCGAATGGGTTGCGGACAAGTGTGAAATTGGTAGTGGTCATTGCTTCATCCCCCCTGCAGCGCCATCTCGGCGGCATTCCTTGCCTGCGCCTGGTAGAGCCGGTAATAGGCGCCCTCTTGCGCCATCAATTCTTCGTGGGGCCCCTCTTCGACCACCTGGCCGCGGTCCAGCACCACCAGGCGGTCGGCGCGCTGCAGCGTCGACAGGCGGTGCGCAATCGCGATCGTGGTGCGCCCCTGTACCAGGTTGTCGAGCGCCTTCTGGATTTCCTTTTCCGTCTCCGAATCGACCGAGGACGTCGCCTCGTCGAGGATCAGGATGCGCGGGTTAATCAGAAGCGCACGGGCAATCGAGATGCGCTGGCGCTCGCCACCGGACAGGCCTTGGCCGCGTTCGCCGACCATGGAATCATAGCCCTGCGGCAGGCGCAGGATGAATTCGTGGGCGTGTGCGGCGCGCGCCGCCGCCATGATTTCGGCGCGAGAAGCGTCCGGCATGCCGTAGGCGATGTTCTCGGCGATGGTGCCGAAGAACAGGAAGGGTTCCTGCAGCACCAGGCCGATGTTGCGGCGGTAATCGGCCAACGCGTACGAGCGGATATCGACGCCATCGACCTTGATGGCGCCCTCAGCCACATCGTAGAAGCGGCAGATCAGGTTGACCAGGGTGCTCTTGCCGGAGCCGCTGTGGCCTACCAGGCCGACCATCTCGCCCGGCTTGATGCTGATGTTGATGCCGCGGTTGACCGCCCGGTTGCCATAGCGGAAACCGACATCGACGATGTCGATGCCGCCTTTGACTTCCTTTAGCGGCACCGGATTGGCCGGCTCCGGCACGCTCGAGACATGGTCAAGAATATCGAAGATGCGCTTGGCGGCCGAGGCCGATTTCTGCGTCACCGAGACGATGCGGCTCATCGAATCCAGGCGCCCGTAAAAGCGGCTGATGTAGGCGATGAAGGCGGTCAGCACGCCCACCGTGATCTCGCCCTTCGATACCTGCCAGATGCCGAAGCCCCACACCACCAGCAGGCCCAGTTCGGTCAGCAACGACACGGTCGGTGAAAACAGCGACCAGGTCTTGTTCAGGCGGTCGTTGACTGCCAGGTTGTGCTTGTTGGCTTCGCGGAAGCGGTCGGCTTCGCGCTTTTCCTGGGCAAAGGCCTTGACCACGCGGATGCCGGGGATGGTATCGGCCAGCACATTGGTCACCTCGCCCCAGACCCGGTCGATTTTTTCGAAGCCGGTGCGCAGCTTGTCGCGCACGACGTGGATCATCCAGGCGATGATCGGCAGCGGCAACAGCGTCACCAGCGCCAGCCACGGGTTGATCGAAAACAGGATGGTCGCCGTCATCACGATCATCAGCACGTCAGTGGCGAAATCCAGCAGGTGCAGCGACAGGAATACGCAGATGCGGTCGCTTTCGCTGCCGATGCGCGACATCAGGTCGCCGGTACGCTTGCCGCCGAAGTATTCCAGCGACAGCCGCAGCAGGTGTTCGTAGGTGGTGGTGCGCAGGTCGGCGCCGATGCGCTCCGACACCAGCGCCAGGATGTAGGTCTTGGCCCAGCTTAAGGCCCAGGCCAGGATCGCCGCGCCGAACAGCCCCGACAAATACAGCCCCACCAGCGACGGATCGATTTTCTGGCCATTCTGATACGGAATCAGGATGTCATCCATCAGCGGGATTGTCAGGTAGGGCGGCACCATGGAAGCGGCGGTGCCGAGCATGGTCAGGATGAAGCCGGCCAGCAACTGGCCCTTGTAGGGGCGGGCGAAGCGCCACAGGCGCAGCAGGGTCCAGGTCGACGGCGGCGTGTGGATGACGCGGGTGCAGACCGGACAGACGTCCTGGTCGGGTTCCAGCGGCGCCTTGCAGCTCGGGCAGAAATTGCCGTCCGGTTCCGCCATTGGCTGGCCGGAGACATGACTTGTCTGCAGCAGGTCGAACTGGTCGACCAGGCGGATCGCCTGCAGGTTTTGTCCGAGGGTGAAGCGCCAGCGGGCCAGCAAGCCGCTGGCGTCGACCAGTTCCAGATGGCCAACGCCGGCATGGTCCTGGTGGCGCAAGGCCAGGCCGGCCTGGAAGGGCCAGCTGCTCCAGCCGGTTTCGCCCGGGGCCTGGGTGAGCAGGCGGCGCTCGGTCAGGGCCAGCAAACCTTTTTTGAAGTGCAGGCGCGCATCGAGGTCAACCTGAACCCAGGCGAGGACGTTTTCTCCTGGAGCAAGCTGCGTCGCCACCCGGGAGCGCCACTCGAGCGGAAGTTCATTGCGGGAAAGATCGGATACAGAGGATAGGCTTGTCATTCTGGAATTGCTTGCATGGGTGCCGGCGGTAGTAGGAGCGATCAGGGGCGAGACAGGAAAAACAGGCCGGCAACAGTCCGGTCAGCACTATAAACGGATCAGACGCGAACCGGTTGAACCGCACGGCAAATTTTTATGAGGGCGCTGGCGTCATACTATTTTGCCAATGTGTGCGCTGCGGTTTGTCGCTGTTTTGCCATTGATAGAAAAGAACATAAAAAAATTTTATTTAAAGCTTAAGCGAAACTTAAGGAAATGGCTAATAATGCGAAGCCAGCGCTGCCCGCATTCAAGTATTCAGACATGAGCACAAAAGACATCCAATTTCTGCGCGTGACCCACCTGCGTGGACCGAACATCTGGACCTACCGTCCTGTCATCGAGGCCTGGGTCGATATCGGCCTGCTGGAAGACGCTCCGTCCAATACCATCCCCGGCCTGTACGAACGCCTGACCGCCTGGTTGCCAGGCCTGATCGAGCATCGTTGCGGGGTCGGCACACGCGGCGGCTTCCTCGAGCGGCTGCGCGAAGGCACCTGGGCCGGCCACATCCTCGAGCACGTGACGCTGGAACTGCAAACCATGGCCGGCATGAAGACGGGCTTCGGCAAGGCGCGCGAAACCGGGGTACGTGGCGTCTACAAGGTGGTGTTCCGCACGCGCCAGGAAAAGGTCGGCCGCGCCGCCCTCGCCGCAGCGCGCGAGCTGCTGCTGGCCGCCATTAACGATACCGGCTACGACATCGCCGCCACCGTGGCGATCCTGCGCGACCTGGTCGACGATCATTGCCTGGGCCCCAGCACCGCCCATATCGTCGATGCCGCCACCGAGCGCAACATTCCCTTCATTCGCCTGACCGACGGCAACCTGGTCCAACTCGGCTACGGCAACTGCCAGCGTCGCATCTGGACCGCCGAGACCGACCGTACCAGCGCGATTGCCGAAGGCATCGCCAGCGACAAGGACATGACCAAGTCGCTGCTGCAGTCGTGCGGCGTGCCGGTGCCGCAAGGCGTCATCGTCGACAATGCGGAAGCCGCCTGGGACGAAGCGCAGGATATCGGCTTGCCGGTGGTCTTGAAGCCGCAGGACGGCAACCATGGCCGCGGCGTCTCGCTCGACCTGAAGACGCGCGAGGAAGTGCTGGGCGCTTTCGCGCTGGCCGCCCGCGAAGGCGACGGCAATGTCATCGTCGAACAATTCATCGTCGGTAACGAGCATCGTCTGCTGGTGGTCGGCAACCGCGTCGTGGCGGTCGCCCGCGGCGAAACCGCCTGGGTCAGCGGCGACGGCGCCGCCACCGTCACGCAACTGGTGGACAGCCAGTTGAATTCCGACCCGCGCCGCGGCGACAGCGAAGAATTCCCCTTGAGTCTGATCAAGCCCGCCGAATGGGGCGAAATCCTGCTGGAGTTGCAGCGCCAGGGCCTGACGCCGGACTCGGTGCCGGCTGCCGGACAAAAGGTGCTGATCCAGCGTAACGGCAACGTCGCTTTCGACGTCACCGACAACATCCACCCGGAAGTCGCCGCTCAGGCCACCCTGGCCGCGCGCGTGGTGGGGCTGGATATCGCCGGCATCGACCTGGTCGCCGAAGACATCGGCCGCCCGCTGGATGCGCAGCGCGCCGCGATCATTGAAGTCAACGCCAGTCCGGGCCTGCTGGCCCATATCAAGCCCGCCAGCGGCCAGCCGCGCGCAGTTGGCGCGGCCATCGTCGAACACCTGTTCGGCACTGACCGTGACGGTCGCATGCCGGTGGTCGGCATCACCGGCAGCCAGGATACGGCGCTGATCGCACGCCTGACGGCGTGGATGATGTACGTCGGCGGCCGTCATGTGGGCATGGCCAGCGGCAAGGATGTCTATGTCAATAGCCGCAAGATACAAAATAGCATTGGCACCGGCTTCGACGCCGCCCAGCGCCTGCTGATCAACCGCGCGCTGGAAGCGGCCGTGTTCGAAAACGGCGCCCGCATGATCCTGGCCGAGGGCCTGCCCTACGACAAGTGCACTGTCGGCGTGGTTACCGATGTGACGATTACGCCGGACCTGGCCGAGTTCTATATCGCCGAGCCGCAGCAGGCCTACACTGTGATGCGCACGCAAGTCGATGTGGTGCTGCCGCAGGGCGCTGCCGTGCTGAACGCCGCCGACCCGCTGGTGGTCGAGATGGCGGGCCTGTGCGACGGCAGCGTGCTGTTCTACGCGCTGGATGAAGCTACCGAAGCGCTGGCCGCGCATCGTGCCGGCGGTGGCCGCGTGGCATTCCTGCGCCACGACGCCGTGGTGCTGGCCGAAGGACAAAGCGAGCTGGCACAACTGCCGCTGCTGCCGTTCGCGGCTGGCGTCGCTCCGGCATCCGTGGTTGCCGGCGTCGCCGCCGCCTGGGCGGCGGGCGTCGAGCCGCAACTGCTCAGCGCCGGCTTGCGCACTTTCGCTTTCCAGTCCGGCAAATCCGCTTATTGAGGCGATTGCCGCACATCGAGACACCAACAGGACCTGGCTCAACATGCAAGTTTCACGCATCCGCGCGCTGCGCGGCCCCAATCTCTGGACCCACCATACCGCCATCGAGGCGGTTGTCGCCTGCAGCGAGAGCAAGATCGCCATCGGCAGCATCCCCGGCTTCGAAGACAGGCTGCGCGCGCGCTTCCCGCAATTGCCGCCGCTGCAGCCGAACGGTCATAACGGCATCGTCTCGATCGCCCAGGTGCTGGAACTGGCCACCCTCGGCCTGCAGGCCCAGGCTGGCTGCCCGGTTACCTTCAGCCGCACCACGCCGACGCTCGACACCGGCGTATTCCAGGTGGTGGTGGAGTACACCGAGGAAGCAGTCGGCCGCCTGGCGCTGGAGCTGGCGCAGGCCTTGTGCCGCGCCGCCGACGAGGACCGTCCGTTCGACCTCGAAGCAGCCCTGGCGCAATTGCGCGAACTGGACGAGGATGTGCGCCTGGGGCCCAGCACCGGCGCCATCGTCAATGCCGCCATCGCCCGCAACATCCCTTTTCGCCGCATGACCGAGGGCAGCATGGTGATGTTCGGCTGGGGCAGCCGCCAGCGCCGCATCCAGGCCGCCGAAACCGATGCCACCAGCGCGATTGCCGAGTCCATCGCGCAGGACAAGGAACTGACCAAGACGCTGCTGGCCGCCGCCGGCGTGCCGGTGCCGCACGGGCGCATTGCCACCAGCGCTGACGATGCCTGGGCCGCCGCCTGCGAGATCGGCCTGCCGGTGGTGATCAAGCCCCGCGACGGCAACCAGGGCAAGGGTGTTACCGTCAATATCAACAGCCGCGAGGAGATCGATGCGGCCTACACGGCAGCGGAGGCGTACCGCGACGACATCCTGGTCGAGCGCTACCTGCCCGGCAACGATTTCCGCCTGCTGGTGATCGGTGACAAGCTGATCGCCGCAGCCCGCCGCGACCCGCCGCTGGTGATCGGCGACGGCACCCATACCGTGCGCGAGCTGGTCGACATCGTCAACAGCGATCCGCGCCGCGGCAGCGGCCACGCCACCTCGCTGACCAAGATCCGTTTCGACGACATCGCGCTGGCGCGCCTGGCGCTGCAGGGCCTGGATGCCAACAGCGTGCCGGCGCGCGGCCAGCGCGTGCTGCTGCGTAATAATGCCAACCTCTCCACTGGCGGCACCGCCACCGATGTGACCGACGACGTCCATCCGGATGTGGCGGCGTGCGCAGTCGCGGCCGCACAGATGGTCGGACTCGACATCTGCGGCGTCGACCTGGTGTGCGACAGCGTCCTCATGCCCGTCGAGGAACAGCGTGGCGGCATCGTCGAGGTCAACGCCGCGCCCGGCTTGCGCATGCACCTTTCGCCCTCCTATGGCAAGGGCCGCGCGGTGGGCGAAGCCATCATCGCTGAAATGTTCGCCGAAGGCGATGACGGCCGCATTCCCGTGGTGGCCGTGACCGGCACCAACGGCAAGACCACCACCGTGCGCCTGATCGCCCACATCTTCACCCAGGGCGGCCTGCGCACGGGCATGACCAATACCGACGGCGTGTACATCCAGGGACGCCAGATCGACAGCGGCGACTGCAGCGGCCCCAGGAGCGCCCGCAATGTGCTGCTGCACCCGGACGTCGATGCCGCCGTGTTCGAGACGGCGCGCGGCGGCGTGCTGCGCGAAGGCCTGGCCTTCGACCGCTGCCAGGTGGCGGTGGTCACCAATATCGGCAGCGGCGACCATCTCGGCCTGAACTACATCACCACGGTCGAAGACCTGGCGGTATTGAAGCGCGTGATCGTGCAAAACGTCGCCGACGACGGCATGGCGGTGTTGAACGCCGCTGACCCGATTGTCGCCGCCATGGCCGAGAAATGCCGCAGCGCAGTCACCTTCTTCGCCGCCGACGCCCATCACCCGCTGCTGGCACGCCATCGCGCCTACGGCGGCCGGGTCGTGTATGTCGAGAACGGCGCGCTGGTGGCGGCAGAGGGCGCATTTGAGGAAAGGATTGCGCTGGCCGAGGTGCCGATTACCGCCAATGGCGCGATCGGTTTCCAGGTCGAGAACGTGATGGCGGCGCTGGCCGGCGCCTGGGGTGCCGGCGCCAGCTGGGAGACGATCCGCAAGGGCCTCGCCACCTTCGCCAACGACAGCGACAACGCGCCGGGGCGCTTCAACATGTTCGATTATCGCGGCGCCCGCGTGATTGCCGATTACGGCCACAACCCCGACGCCATCACCGCGCTGGTGCAGGCGGTCGAGTCGATGCCGGCCCGTCGCCGCTCCGTGGTCATCAGCGGCGCCGGCGATCGCCGCGACCAGGACATCAGCGACCAGACGCGCATCCTCGGCGCCGCTTTCGACGACGTGCTGCTGTACCAGGACCAGTGCCAGCGCGGCCGCGCCGACGGCGAAGTGATCGCGCTGCTGCGCGAAGGCCTGCAGGGCGCCGCGCGCACCACCCACGTCGAGGAAATCACCGGCGAATTCATCGCCATCGACCATGCGTTGGCATGCCTGCAGCCCGGCGACCTGTGCCTGATCCTGGTCGATCAGGTCGAGGAAGCGCTGGCGCATATCGCCAGGCGCATCGCCGAGGGCTGATTCTGCCGCTGTAACTGCGCCGGGTCACCCGCCCGGCGCATGCCCCCCTCTCGCCTCCCTCTGACGCGCGCCGTCATTCGCGCGAAATTTCGTATCTTTTTGCAAAGTTTGCGGCATACTTGCGCCTGCATCCTGCATGGTTCGCAAAAATCCATCCACGCAAAAAGGGAAAAAATGACAACCACCACGCGCTTCACCCTGACCGTATTGATGTCCGCCTGCGCCATTGGCGCCCATGCCCAGTCGCGCGGACCCGCTGCGCAATACTGGGTCGATCTTTCCACCACCAACACCTCGTTGCCCGGCATGTCGGGCGGCGGCCTGCTTGGCAGCATCATAGGGGCATCCATGGGAGGCGGTAGCGGCAAAACGCTGGATGCGGAGCTGCAGGTGCGCGCCCATCCTTCCGGCGTGGAAGCCAGCCATGCCATTCCGGCAGGCCTGGACATGGGGGCTTCGCTGCCGTTGCTGCCGGTGCGCCCGGCCGGGGCTGGCCGGGGATCGGATCGCCACGAGGCCGGCGACCAGGAAAAGCCCAAGGGACGCATCCTGCTGTACTGGGGTTGCGGCGACAATATCCGCCCGGGCCAGCCGAAAGTGCTCGACCTGGCAAAGCAAAACTATGGTGAGTTCACCCAGTTCTTCGGCAGCCGTGGCGGCTACAGCAAGGGCGTGCAGCACAAGCCGGGCAATTCGGTCTGGCCCAACGAGCGCGACAGCAAGCGCGTGCCCGAAAATGCCTCGCTGCAGGGCGAACATGCCGTTGCCGGCGACGGCGTGCCGGCCAGCCTGAAATTTTCGGTCGGCGCGGCCAACGATTTCCTGCCGCCGGTGCGGCTCTCCAGCAAGGGTGCGCCCAAGGATGGCGTGCGGCTGGAATGGCAGGCGATGCAGCATGCCCAGGCTTATTTCCTGCACGCCCAGGGCGGGGCCAAGGGAGCGAACGGCGCCGATGACATGATCTTCTGGAGTTCCAGTGAAAAGCCGGACAATGGCTGGTCGCTGATGAGTTACCAGTCGCCGGCGCAGATCGCCAATCTGCTGCAGCAAAAAGTGGTGCTGTCGCCGTCGACGGTCAATTGCACCGTCCCCAAAGGCATCTTCGACAAGGCCGACGGCGCCATGCTTAACATGATCGCCTACGGCCCGGAACTGAACCTGGCCCATCCGCCGCGCCCCGCGAAAGCGCCGGCCGGCTGGCAGCCGGAATGGACCGCGCGGGTGCGCATCAAGTCCACCGGCATGACCATGCTGGGCATGGAAGGCGGCGCCGGGGAAGAGTCCGCCGGCCAGCGGGACAATGCCACCGAGACGCCCAACCCGATCAATCTGTTGAAGGGCATCTTCTCAAGGTAAGGCGCAAAGATGCGGGCGCACCACAGAAAGGTTAAAAATGTTAATTTTTACGGTGCGCCCACCCGCCGGCAAAACGATGCTGATAAGATGGATCGCATAAGTTGAAAACATAATAATCAATGAGACGACAGGCGCGGTCGGCCTGCCCAGGACATCGAAAACCCATGGTGAATGTCGATACCCGCAAGCTGCTGCGCTCGCTTGCCAAGCTGATTGAAAAGCCGGAAATCAAGGCGCTTCAAGTCTCGCTGGTGCAAACCCTGGAACAGCTGGTTGAAGCCGAATCGATCAGCCTGTTCGAAATCCGCACCCTGAAGCAGGTCGGATCCGATCAGGCCGAAGATTTCCTGGTCCCGGTCGGCATCGACGACAGTTTCGAAGAGGATGACGCGCCGCTGATCCTGCTGCGCGAAGAGCCGCAGTTCATGGAATGCTGCCGCAGCCAGAATCTGGTGATTGCGCCGCGCAGCGCCGCTGACGGCGCCGGCGCGCCGCTGCGCTTCATCCATCCCATCTTCGGCATGAAAGGCGTCACCGGATTCCTGGTGATCGACGCCGCCGAGCATATCGAGCGCGACCAGGAAATGGCGGCGATTTTCCTCGGTTTCATCCGCAATTACATCCTGCTGCTCAACGACAATCAGCGCGACCACCTGACGGGACTGTTGAACCGCAAGTGCTTCGACGACAAGGTCATGAAAATGATCCTGACCCTGGGCAGCATCAACAAACGCGATGCCGACAAGGTCTGCTACTGCCTGGCGGTGCTCGACATCGACCATTTCAAGCGGGTCAACGATACCTACGGCCACCTGATGGGCGATGAAGTCCTGCTGCATTTTTCCCAGTGCATGAACGAGACTTTCCGCGAATACGACCTGTTGTTTCGCGTCGGCGGCGAAGAATTCGTGGTCGTATTGCGCAACGTCGATGCCGAGCGCGCGCAGACGGTCATGGAACGCTTCCGCAAGGTAGTGGAAACGCACTACTTCCCGCAGGTAGGGCAAGTCACCGCCAGCATCGGCGTCACCTTCATCGGCCCGCACGACCTGCCGGGCATGGTCATGGACCGCGCCGACCAGGCCCTGTATTTCGTCAAGGAGCACGGTCGCAACCAGGTTGCCTTTTACGAGCAGCTGGTCGCGCAAGGCAAGTTGTTGCCAAAGCAGGTCGAAAGCGACATTGAGCTGTTTTGAAGAAAAATAAATAAAAAATATGGCTTTTCTTTCAATTGAACAGAAATGTACGCTGCTTGACCGCATTACCAGGGCGGCGGATCTGCATGCCCTGTTGGACCTGCTGGGCGAAGAGATCGACAAGCTGGGGCTGGTGGATGGCTATATCGTCAACCTGTGCGATGCCGCCGGCGAAAATCTCTGCAGCCTCAAGATCCGCCTGCCATTCGAGTTCCGTTACCTGGACAAGACGTATTTGGGCTACAAGACCTCGCTCAAGAGCGATATCACCAACACCAATATGCGGGCTTTCCATGGCCGCGGCATCGCCCGCCTGAACACGGAAGAAGGGCCCGACAGCGAACGGCCCATGCTGGCACGCTGGAAAGTGGCGGAATGCGCGGCGCTGCCGATATTGAGCCAGGCGCAGCCGCAGCTGGCGCCGATCGGCACCCTGCTCCTCATGAAGCAGGGCGGCTCGATGGATGCGCACGTATTCGAGACCATCGGCGAGCTCGCCGCGCTGTTCCTGGCGCCCATGCGCGCCGCGCTGGGCACTGCCTTCCTGCAGGAATTTCATGAACGCTTCCAGCGCGCCGCCAGCGAACATGCGCGCGCGCTCGATTTCGTCATCGAAATCAACAACCTGACCGCACTTGAAAGCGTTTTCGACAAGTTCGCCGGCGATGTCTTTCGCCAGCTTGCCTTCGAATACATCGGCTTCTACCTGCTGGAAGACAATGTCCTCAAAAACAAGATGGTTGCCGCCGCCGATCCGCGCCGGCGGGAAATTGGTGACAGCCTGGCTGCTTATCTCAGCGACAAGCCATATGCATTGCACAGCCTGGCGGGCGGCGTGCCGCACGCCTTCCTGAAAAACGCCTCGCTGATGTTCCACGATGTCCAGGAACTGATGCACATACCGATGTCGGAAATGGATACGCAGAGCTTGCGCATCCTGCAAACCCCGCGCACCCTGCTGGTACTGCCGATCCGTTACCAGGGCAAGCCGATCGGCAGCCTGTCGTTTTTCAGCGTGACGCAGCCCGTCGCGGTGCCGGAATCCGACCTGCAGCTGCTGGAAAAGCTTTCCGCATTCCTGGGTACTGCCATCATCAATTGCCGCAATTTCGCCGTCAACCAGGCGCAGAATGCCGAACTTGAGCGTCTCGCCACGCATGACGTGCTGACCGGGCTGCCCAACCGCGCCCTGCTGCGCGACCGCCTGCAGCAGGGCCTGGCGCGCTGGTCGCGGCAGGGCCAGAAGGCCACCATCGCCTTCGTCGATCTCGACCATTTCAAGGATATCAACGACACCCTCGGCCACAGCGCCGGCGACCGCGCCCTGGTTTCCATCACCAACCGCTTGCGCGACTGCCTGCGCCAGAGCGACACTGTGGCCCGCTACGGCGGCGACGAATTCGTGCTGATCCTGGAAGATCCGGACAACAATGGCAGCCATGAAATGGTGCTGCAGCGGGTGCTGGCGGCGCTGTGCGAACCGATCCGCGACTTGGCGCAGGAATTCACCCTGTCTTGCAGCATCGGCTATTGCCGTTATCCCGACGACGGCGAGGATGTCGATACCCTCCTCAACGCCGCCGATGTCGCCATGTACCAGGCCAAGCAACTGGGCCGCTCGAACATCCAGTATTACAGCCCGGACATGCGGGTCGCCGCCGGCAAGCGCCTGACCCTCGAAGGCAAGCTGCGCCATGCCGCGGAAAACAACGAACTGGTCCTGCATTACCAGCCCAAGGCCGACATCAAGAGCGGCCGCATCGTCGGCGTCGAGGCACTGGTGCGCTGGCAGAATCCGGAGCTGGGCATGGTCTCGCCGGGCGTCTTCATCCCGATCGCCGAGGAATCCGGCCTGATCGTGCCGATCGGCGACTGGATCCTGCGCACCGCCTGCGCCCAGGCGCTGGCCTGGCAACAGGCCGGTTTGCATATTCCCGTGGCGGTCAACCTGTCGGCCAAGCAGTTCCAGGCGCCGGGGATTGCCGCGCGTGTGCGCGACACGCTGGAAGCAACCGGGCTCGATCCACACTACCTGGAACTGGAACTGACTGAGAGCATGTCGATGGGGAATCCGGAGAAAAGCATCGACATCATGCAAAGCTTCAAGGCGCTCGGTATTACGCTGACCATCGACGACTTCGGCACCGGCTATTCCAATCTGAGCTACCTGCAGCGCTTCCCGCTCGACAAGCTCAAACTGGATCAATCCTTCGTGCGCGACATGACCCATAGCCCCGAAGCCCTGGCAATTTCGCAGGCGGTGCTGGCAGTGGCCCACAGCCTGCACCTGAAAGTGGTGGCGGAAGGGGTGGAAACGCTGGAGCAATTGCAGTTGCTGGCGAAAAGCAATTGCGAGGAAATGCAGGGTTATTATTTCAGCCGGCCGCTCCCGGCGGAAGATTGCACCCGCTTCCTGTCAGAAAAGCGCCGCCTTTCGCTGCAAGAAACCGTCCCGTTCAAGACCGGCGCCACCCACTGAAGTTTGCTTGCCGGACTGACAACGGCGTCGGCACGCCTTCCTCCCTTCCCGCTTCATTGCGCGCAATACCGGCCTCAAAACCCCGGCCATGTCATGCAGCCTAAACACACATGCGCTAAAATATACATAAGCTATTGATTATTTAAAAAGCGATTAACTAAGACTATCAAGCTCATCCGGATTATTCATTTCACAGGGCGAGCGATTGTCGATAAGATTCAACCTATGCAGTCTTGATCAACCAACAGTGGAGTACAACAATGTCCCAGATTAATTCCCAAATCAAACCATTCACCGCCACCGCTTACCATGCCGGCAAATTTGTTCCGCTCTCCGACGCCGACCTGAAAGGCAAGTGGTCCGTGGTGTTCTTCTATCCGGCCGACTTTACTTTCGTCTGCCCGACCGAACTGGGTGACTTGGCCGACAACTATGCCGAATTCAAGAAACTGGGCGTGGAAATCTACTCGGTCTCGACCGACACCCACTTCACCCACAAAGCCTGGCACGACACTTCGGACACGATCAAGAAGATCGCGTACCCGATGATTGGCGACCCGACCGGCGTCATCTGCCGCAACTTCGACGTCATGATCGAAGCCGACGGCCTGGCCGACCGCGGTACCTTCGTGATCGATCCGTCCGGCACGATCCAGCTGGTTGAAGTCAGCGCCGGTGGCATTGGCCGTGACGCTTCCGAACTGCTGCGCAAGATCAAGGCAGCCCAGTACGTTGCAGCACACCCGGGCGAAGTCTGCCCGGCCAAGTGGAAAGAAGGCGAAAAGACCCTGGCACCATCGTTCGACCTGGTCGGCAAGATCTAAGTCAGGCACCGGCGCGCAGCATTGCAGCATCCGCCCGCGCGCCCATCTTGCCCACTTGCCGGACGCACTCTGCGTCCGGCAGGTCCACCCCCAGATCAGCCTGTTTAAAAATCCGGGAGCCACAAGCTCATCCGGCGGTGGTTTTGCACCCTAAAAAATCCACAACTTAAAGAAAGCGAGCACATCATGCTGGACGCAAACGTAAAAACCCAATTGAAAGCTTATCTCGAAAAGCTCATCCTCCCGATCGAGATCACCGTCAACATCGACGGCAGCGAAGCCTCGCGCGAAATGCAGGATTTGCTGAATGATATCGCCGAACTGACCGACAAGATCACGCTGAAGGAAACCAGCGAAGCCGCCGTGCGCGCGCCTTCCTTCGCAGTCAACCGCGTCGGCAGCAACATGGGTATCCGTTTCGCCGGCATTCCGATGGGCCATGAATTCACTTCCCTGGTGCTGGCGCTGTTGCAGGCCGGCGGCCACCCGCCGAAAGTCGAGGCCGACGTCATCGAGCAGATCCGCGGCCTCGAAGGCGAATACCTGTTCGAAACCTATATCTCGCTGACCTGCCAGAACTGCCCGGAAGTGGTGCAGTCGCTGAACCTGATGGCGGTGCTGAACCCCAACATCCGCCACGTCATGATCGACGGCGCGCTGTACCAGGATGAAGTCGAAAAACGCGAAATCATGGCGGTGCCGACGGTGCTCCTGAATGGCGAAGTATTCGGCCAGGGCCGCATGAGCGTCGAGGAAATCCTCGCCAAGATCGACACCGGCGCATCTGCCCGTGCCGCCGAAAAGCTGGCGCAGAAGGACGTGTTCGACGTGCTGGTGGTGGGCGGCGGCCCGGCCGGCGCGGCCGCGGCCATCTATGCGGCACGCAAGGGTATCAACACCGGCGTGGTGGCCGAACGCTTCGGCGGCCAGGTACTTGATACCATGGCGATTGAAAATTTCATTTCGGTGAAGGAAACCGAAGGACCCAAGTTCGCGGTGGCGCTGGAACAGCACGTCAAGGAATATGACGTCGATATCATGAACGTGCAGCGCGCCGAGAAGCTGATTGCGGGCGACATCATCGAAGTGCAACTGGCCAGCGGCGCCACCCTCAAAGCCAAAACCGTTGTGCTGGCTACCGGTGCGCGCTGGCGGCAGATGGGCGTGCCGGGCGAAGAGCAATACCGCAACAAGGGCGTGGCCTATTGCCCGCACTGCGACGGCCCGCTCTTCAAGGGCAAGCGCGTATCCGTGGTCGGCGGCGGCAACTCCGGCGTGGAAGCGGCAATCGATCTCGCAGGCATCGTCGCGCACGTGACCCTGCTCGAATTCGGCAGCGAGTTGCGCGCCGATGCCGTCCTGCAGCGCAAGCTTTACAGCCTGCCGAACGTCAAGGTGATCACCGATGCGCAGACCACTGAAGTGACCGGCGACGGTACTCGTGTCAATGGCCTTGTCTACACCGACCGCAAGAGCGGCGAGTCGCACAAGATCGAACTCGAAGGCATCTTCGTGCAGATCGGTCTGTTGCCCAACACCGAGTGGTTGAAGGGCACGGTGGCCTTGTCGAATCGCGGCGAAATCGAAGTCGATGCGCGCGGCCAGACGTCGGTGCCGGGCGTGTTCGCCGCCGGCGACGTCACCACGGTGCCGTACAAGCAGATCGTCATCGCCATGGGCGAGGGCGCGAAGGCTTCGCTGTCGGCCTTCGACCATCTGATCCGCACTTCGGCGCCGGCGGAAGAGAAAGTGGCCGCGTAAGCAACTACAGCGCTACTGACGCAGCCCTGCAGTAACAAGAACGCCGGCGTTGAAGCCGGCGTTTTTAAATGCATTAAAGTCAATAGATTGGGGGATTTATTCGCTATTCGCGAATAGCGAATATTGGAGAATCTGTTTAATAAAATCAATCCCACCCGCCAGACCGCCCGCCTTTCATCGACTCGATATCGCGCGCGAACATTTCCGCCAGTTCGTCGCGCGCCTGCCGCGCCATCGACACGTACTGTTCCTGATCCTTGTAATACGGATAGACGGCATGCACCGAGGCGATATTGTGCGCACGGAATTTCATCGCCGCCTGGCGCGCCTGGTAGGCGCCGTACCCCAGCGTCTGCAATACCTGGCGGCCCAGGCGCAGCGAGCCTTCGAAGGTTTCGCGCTCGAGCATGGTCACGCCGCGGTCCATCAAGTCATAGTAGTGGGTGACATTGCGGGCGCGCGCCAGAATCGGCAGATCCGGAAATTCCTGCTTCACCGCATCCACCAGCGCCAGGCTGTCCTCGACGTCGTCGATCGCCACCACCAGCGCGCGCGCCCGGGCGGCGCCCGCCGCATGCAGCAAGTCGGTGCGGGTGGCATCGCCATAAAACACCTCGAAGCCGAACTTGCGCAACAAATCGATCTGGTCCGGGTCATGGTCCAGCACCGTCAGCGGCACCTGGTTGGCATTCAGCAGACGGCCGACAATCTGGCCGAAGCGGCCGAAGCCGGCGATGATCACATGGCCTTCCCGTTCCTCGAGGGCATCGTCCGGCCTGGTTGTCGCGGCCTGAAAGCGCGGCGCAATCAGCCGGTCGTACAACAGGAGCAGTAGCGGCGTCATCAGCATCGACAGCGCCACCACCAGCACCAGCATCGAAGCCACCTCCGGCGTGAAAACACGCGCAGTGGCGGCCGCGCCGAAGACGACGAAGGCGAATTCGCCGCCTTGCGACAACAGCAAGGCAAACAGCAGTTGCTGGCTGCGCGGGATACCGAAGCGCTTGCCCATGCCATACAGCATGCCGATCTTGATCGCCAGGAAAGCGAAGACTGCAGCCGATATCAGCACCGGGTGCGCCAGCAGCACGCCGAAATCGACCGACATGCCGACCGCGATGAAAAACAGGCCGAGCAGCAAACCCTTGAACGGCTCGAGGTCCGACTCCAGCGCATGCCGGTATTCGGAGTCCGCCAGCAGCACGCCGGCCAGGAAGGTGCCCAGCGCCATGGAAACGCCCACCGACTGCATCAGCAAGCCGATGCCGATCACCAGCAACAAGGCAAAGGCGGTAAAGAGTTCGCGCATGCCGGTCTTGGCAATCGCGCGCAGCAAGGGGCGCACCAGATAACGGCCGCCGACGATCAGGGCAATCACCACGCCGATGACTTTCAAGGCATCCAGCCAGCTTTGCACACCGTCGGCTGCTGCGGAGACGCCCAGCATCGGCACGATCGCGATCATCGGAATGGCGGCAATGTCCTGGAACAGCAGGATGGAAAAGCTGGCCGACCCCGCCGGCGTTGCCATCAGGTTGCGCTCATCCAGCGTCGCCAGCACAATCGCGGTCGATGACAGCGACAAGCCCAGCGACGCAATCAGCGCAATCTTCCAGTCGATGCCGGTCAGCACACCCACCGCGCACAGCGCCACCGTGACCAGGCCGACTTGCGCGCTGCCCCAGCCGAAAATGGGTTTGCGCATCGACCACAATCGTTTTGGATCCAGCTCCAGGCCGATCAAAAACAGCAGCAGCACCACGCCGAACTCGGAAAAGTGCAGGATGACTTCCACTTCCCTGATCAGTCCGAAGCCGAAAGGCCCGATGGCAATGCCGGCTGCCAGGTAGCCGAGTACCGCACCCAGCCCCAGGCGCCTGGCGATCGGCACCGTGATCACCGCCGCGGCCAGATAGATCAGGGCGTTAAGTAAAAGATTGTTTTCCATCTCGCTGTCCTCGCTTCCGACGCCAAGCAAATTGTCCAGTGTGGCCGATCTCTGAGTCTGCTGAATAGCTATCCCGGGGAAGTATCGCCCGACCAGTCCTGTCCGAAGCCCGGGAAATGCACGGTCGCCGCGCCGCACCAGTTCGGGTAATCCGCCAGTTGCGCCACATAGCCTTCAACGTGCCGGGCCACTGTCGCATCGTCGATCCGGTGCGCGCCATGGAGAATATAAGGCGGCAGCCAGCGCATGCCGCACAAGGCGGCGGTTTGCTGAAAAGGCGGCAAGAACGCCGAGAATTCGCGGCCATGATAGCCGCCCGCCTGATAAGCCTCGTTCGAGCCGCCGGCGGTCGCCACCAGCCAGAAGTCCTTGCCGTGCAGCGCGTTGCCGCCGTGGCCATGGGCCCAGCCGCTTTCCAGCACCACATCGAGCCATTCCTTCAGGAGCGACGGCATGCTGTACCACAGGATCGGATGCTGGAACACAATCAGGTCCGTCTTGCCCAGCAGTGCCTGCTCATGCCGCACATTGATATCGAAATCTGGATAGGTCTCGTACAGGTCATGCACATTCACATGGGCAAGCGAGCGCGCCGCATCCGCCATCAGCCGGTTGACGCGGGAGCCGTGCGAGGCTGGATGCGCGTATACAACAAGAATGCTGGGAGGCATGTTCATGGCGCTCGGCCGGCCGTGTTGTGCAAACGTCTATTCTGCCATTTGCATGCGCTGCCGGCGTTCCTCTTCCTCTTTTTCCGCCAGATGAATCGCCTGCATCACCGCGCCGACATCGGCTGGCCGCTTGTTTTCCTTGATGCGCCCGGTGAGTACCGTATCGGCTTTGAGCAAACCTGCCTGGTACAGGCCCCAGATTTCCTTGCCGCATTTTGAGCTTGCCAGCTGCGGCGCAAAGCGGCTGAAGTAGGTGGCGAGATTGTCGACGTCGCGCTCCAGCATGGCGCCGGCATTGTTGTTGCCGGCCGCATCGACCGCCTGCGGCAGGTCGATGATCACCGGCCCGGCAGCATCGACCAGGATATTGTATTCGGACAGGTCGCCGTGTACGACGCCGGCGCACAGCATCAGCACTACCTGTTGCAACAGCTGTGCATGATAATCGAGCGCCGTTGCCTCGGTCAGTTCGACATCGTTCAGGCGTGGCGCGGCATTGCCATCGGCATCCGTCACCAGTTCCATCAGCAACACGCCTTCGAAGCAGATGAATGGCTTGGGCACGCGCACGCCGGCGGCGGCCAGCCGGTACAGCGCATCGACTTCGGCATTCTGCCAGGCTTCTTCGGCCATCTGGCGGCCATAGCGGCTGCCCTTTTCCATGGCGCGGGCCTGGCGGCTGTTCTTGACGCGCCGGCCTTCCTGGTACGACACCGCCTGATGAAAGCTGCGCTGGTTGGCTTCCTTGTACACCTTGGCGCAACGCACCTCGTCGCCGCAGCGCACCACATACACGGTGGCTTCCTTGCCGCTCATGAGCTGGCGCAGCACCGTGTCCACCATGCCTTCATCGATCAGGGGCTGCAGGCGTTTTGGGGGTTTCATGGGTGCGGTGCTCGATTCTGTGCGGAGGTGAGCAGCCAGTGTACCAAGATGTATTGCAGAGAGGGCGAATGTTTCGCGGCCAGCAAGCTGCGGCCTGAGGGGGCCTGAGGCGGTCAACAAGCAGTAGCCGCTTCAGGCCGCTCTGCGCCAGGGCGCGCTGGCTTCGATGAGTTCGGCGATCTCGCGTTCCATGGCGGCGAGTCGCGCATCCTGCGCCGAGTCGCCTTTGTCGATGGCGTCTTCCAGTTCCCCGGCCAGCTCCATCAGGTCCAGCGCGCAGAGAAAGCCGGCGTTGCTGCGCATGGTATGCATGCGCCGGGCGGCCTTTTCCAGGTCGCCCTGAGCCAGATCGCGGCGGGTCTGCGCCGCAGCGTCGGCGAATGCGCCGACGAATCTTTCCAGCAGGCCCAGGAACATGTCGCGGTCGCCGCCCAACCTCTTGATCGCCCTGTTGCGGTCGATGCCGGCGATGTCCGGGAAGTCCTCGACGGTATCGGCGACTGCCGGGGGCTGGTCAGCCAGCACCACTTGGGTGATCGTTGACACAGCTTCTTCTGAGCGCCGCGGCTTGACCCATTTCAACAACAGGACCGCCATATGCTCCAGGTCCATCGGCTTGGGCAGCACGTCGTTGGCGCCGGCCGCACGCGCGGCCGCCTGCTGTTCGTCGCGCACGCCGGCGGTGAAGGCAATCACGGGCAGATCGGTCAATCCCAGTTCACCCCGGATCAGCCGGGTTGCGGTAAGGCCATCCATCACCGGCATCTGCACGTCCATCAGCACCGCATCGAAGCCCTCGGGCCGGGTCTTGAGGAGCTGCACGGCTTGCTGGCCGTCGGCGGCGAGGGTGACGCTGGCGCCTTCCAGCATGAGCGCGCGCTCCACCAGATCGCGGTTCATGGCGCTGTCGTCCGCCACCAGCAGATGGGCACCCACCAGGCGCGGCCCGGAGCGGGCCGGCGCCGGCTTCGCGGCCAGCGCATCCGTCTCGCCACCGACGCCGAGCGCGAAGGGCAACTCGAACCAGAAGCTACTGCCCACACCGACCTGACTGTCGGCGCCGATCTCGCCACCCATCAGTTCCACCAGACGCTTGCAGATGGATAATCCCAGTCCGGTGCCGCCGAAGCGGCGGCTGATGCCGGCGTCGGCTTGTGTGAAGGGCACGAACAGCCGCGCCAGCGCCTCCGGCGGGATGCCGATGCCCTGGTCGCGCACCTCGAAGCGCAGCCGCACGTCTCTCTCGCCGGCCGCGCGCAGCTGCACCAGGACCGTGACCTCGCCCTGCCCGGTAAACTTGATGGCGTTGCCGATCAGGTTGATCAACACCTGTTCCAGCCGCAGCCCGTCGCCCACCAATGGCCCCAGCGGGGTCGCCGGCGCTTCCAGGTGCAGCGCCAGTCCCTTGGCCCTGGCGGCGCGGCCCATCAGGCTGTCGAGATTGGCCAGCAAGCTCTTCAATTCGAAGGGACGCGGCTCGATGCGCAGTTGCCCCGCCTCGATCTTGGACAAGTCCAGCACGTCGTTCAAGATGGCCAGCAGCGACTGGCCGGCGGTGCCGATGCGCTCGACCATGTCGCGCTGGCCGGCAGTCAGCGTCTCGCGCTCCAGCACCTGGGCCAGGCCGAGCACGGCGTTCATCGGCGTGCGGATCTCATGGCTCATGTGGGCAAGGAACTCGCTCTTGGCCGCATTGGCGAACTCGGCGACATCATAGGCCTGACGCAGGTCTTCCTCCATCTGCTTGCGCGCGGTGATGTCTTCCAGGATGAACAGGTAGAGCGGCGCCGCTTCGGTCTCGACCTGCAGCGGCGCGCCGGTCAGGCCGGCCCAGACCACGGCGCCGTCCGGGCGCAGGTAGCGCTTATTGACGCGATAGCCGGACAATTCACCGGCGTTCATGCGCGCGACCCGCTCGCGGTTTTCCGCGAGGTCATCCGGGTGCGTGAAGCTTGCCGGGTCGAGCCCCGCCAGTTCCCGTGGCGTGCGGCCGAGGATTTCGCCGCAGCGCAGGTTGGCCTCGACGATCCGGTTACTGCGCGCGTCGAGCAAGGCCACGCCCAGCGGCGCCTGTTCGAAGATGACACGGAAGCGCGCCTCGGCGGCCCGCTGGGCTTGCAGCACTGCCAGTTCCTGGCGCTGGCGGCCGCGGCGCCACAGCAGGTAGCCGCCGAAATAGACCGGCAGCAGCCCCAGCACCATGGCCAGCGCCGTGGCCCAGGCCATGGTGCGGATGCCGGCATAGGCTTCGCGCTCGTCGATTTCGGCGAGCATCAGCCAGGGCGTGCCTTTGACGGCGGAGGCGTAGGCCAGCACCGGCACCTTGCGATAATCGCGGCCACCCTCGAGGATGCCTTGCTCTCCTTTTGCCGCACGAGCGGCGGGCAGCTTGGGTTCGCTCAGCGGGCGGGTCAGCCCGAGCGCGCTTGCGGGTTGATGGCGCAGCGGCGTCAGGAAGCGGACGCCGTCGCCGTCGCGGCGCACCAGGTAAGTCTCGGCGGTCTGGGTTGGCACCGGCCATGAGCCGACCTGCGGATACAGGGCCTGATCGGCCCGCCAGGTCAGGTAGGCCACGCCCAGCGCCCCGGTTTGCGATACGCCGATCGGCGCCAGGATGCCGAAGTAGACCTCCCCCAGGGCGTTACGGTGCAGATCGACGAGTTCGATACGCGGACGCCGCAAGACATCCTGAATCAAGGCGTCATGCGCGCGGATGTCCGCTTCGCCGATGACGACCGCCGGCCGCCCGACGGTGTCGAGCATCGCCAGCCCGCCCCAGCCGCGCGCCCGCGCTACCCCCTCCATGCGCGCGCGCATCTGCTCATAAATCGCGGCATCCTGCCGTCCGCCCGCCAGCCATTTCCCGAACAGCATCTCCAGTTCCGACTGGCCGGTAAAGTACAACTCGGCATCGATGCGTATCTCGGCGAACCAGCCTTCGATTTGTTGCCGTTTCTGTTCGGCGATCACCGCCAGCGTACGGTGGGTTTCGCGACGCACTTCCTCGCTCAGATACCGATAGCCGATGGCGCCGACCGCGCCGATCAGCAGGGAGATGGCGAGCAGCGGCAGCGCAAAGCGCAGCCATGGACGCATGGGGCCGCCTGCGGGCTTCACTGTGGCAGGGGAGGAAATAGCGGTTGTCATGGTGGTATTGCTGTCTGGTGCCTGGGCTGGAAGTGGATTGCACTTCGGTCCGGTCTGGGAATCTGGATGTGGCTGGTTTGCAGCGCCGCTCAGACGGGCTGGGCGGAAATTGTCCGTGCCGCTACTGGGCCATGCCCCAGTATAGTGCGATTTCCGTCAAGAAATCCAACTGTGAGCCAATATTACTTCACCGAAACGGTGCGCTGCATTTGGCAATTTTGCAGCTGCGCGCGGCCACCGGAGGGCACGCGCAGCTAGCGATAACGACAAAAAATTAATTTGTTTTGAGTTCGTAAGCGACTTCTTCGCTTTCGACCAGATCCAGCACGTCATTCAGGAAGACTTCGTCGTCCGTGCTGGTCCAGGTGTCTTCGGGATCGGTGGCGAACAGCGGTTCAAACGTCAGGTCCAGGAATTGATTGTTCGGCAGCTTCAGGACATCCACGCCGGTGGATGTCTTGACGAGTTCCCAATCATCCGGGATCGACATTTCCAGCTTCATGGTGACGGAGAGTTTTTTCATTGGGTGGCTTTCTGTTGCGGGTTTGGTGGCGGGGGGCGACAGCTTACTACAGCTTAGGATTTTCCTGGCATGCCAGCCTGAGATTGGAACTGCTTTGCCTCGCTTCTCATGCCAGCCGAGATCGATTCCCATGTCCGTGCCGGGATTCATGTGGCAATTCACGCTCGACCATCGCCTCCCATACCGCACGCCACCATTTTTGTTGTCGGAAAGGAACGCGACAGTGAACGCCGATGCGTGGATTTCAGCCAGGATTTTTTATAGCGGAAGGCGTGAGAGTTGCGGTCGACGGTCCAGGTTCAGATGAGCTCCTTGTTCATCCATGCGTTGAGTGCCTGGGTCACCACGTCCCCTTTTTCTGACGAATAGAGAAGTTCCGCCGCGAGGCTGACTGCACATCCTTGGACGTTTTGAAGGAATCGGCTTCGTCATCGGACGCAGGAGCCCGGTTTTCCTTTGCTTGCTTGACACTGTGGTCGGTGGCGAAATCAAAAGCTCTTGAGGCGGAAGCGTTCTCTTGCAAGGATACGGTGACGCCAAGGGTTGAAAACAGTTGCAGCATTTGCTCGAAGTTCACTACGCCGGGATTCGCTTCAATTTCCGCAATACGTGCCTGGCTGACACCTACCTGTTCGCCCAATTGAGTTTGTGTGAGGCCGCGCATCTTTCTGAGCGCCCGAAGATGCGGGCGCAACTGAGCCGGAAAGCGGATAGGATAGGCATGGAGCATAGTAAATTCATAATATAAGCCAAAGCCGATATATTCAATTTATAGCCAGAAGCCAATTTTTCGTATACAGGCTATGGCCTATAATTATCTTTCGCTGAGTCATGCAGGTGGCGTCAAAAAATAAATTGGCGATAAAGGCAAACGACGCCGGGCGCTATCTTCCAGTTTGCCGTAAAACTCGATCCACAACTCGACCAGCTTATCCAGATCAATCAAGGTCACTTTACGTGACTCCTGGGCACGAGCGAATTCTTCAGCATCCTTGGTAAATCCCCCGGTGGAAACAAAGAGACCGACATCGTTGTTGCCAATTAGCGAAGTAAACGCCCGCAAGGTATCAGTACTTATTCTTTGCGTCACGCGTTTTACCTGCACCTTGATGCGTGGCGGGACGGTGCCAAGCGGATCGTTATAGGCAAGAATGTCCACGCCGCCATCCTTGCCCGGCGGGGAAACCCAGGAAACATGGTAGCTCATGGCTTTTAACAAATCCGCTACCAGATCCTGAAATTCATAAGGATTCATCGCAAGCAAATACATCTCGATTTCGGTCCAGGCTTGTTCCTCGGCTTGTTCGAAAGTGATGCTTGTGGATTTTCCCCCGGAATCCTCCTCGCCGAATTCAGGCTGCGATGATGTCTGCAAGCTTAGTCCTTTTTGGCTGGCCTTCCAGGCGTCATAAAGTTTTACTGCAGATTTGTAAAATGACTCCGGGTCCGTAATGCTGTTGTATGCTTCCACACCATCGACAGTCACGGTCCAGGTGCCTTTATGCTTGAGAATCCAGCCGGCCTTTACGCAATCCACTGTGGCAAAGCGGACAATTTTTTCGAATCGGCGGTCGCCCGAAGATTCATAAATTCCTGCTTCATAGGGCGACAAGGTGACGGAGTCCGCCAGTTTTTTCAGTGCGACGCCCGCCTGCAATCCATCCTGCGATTGCAACAGAATTTCAAAGAGCTTGCGCAGCAGCTCACCTGTACGTTTCCGAGTTACTTCAGCCATAGATTCTCCTGTTTATATTTCAGCGAGGCCGTTGCAGACTGCTTCGATCAGCCTGCGAGCGTGTTCAAGGTCGAGGCCGGATTGCTGAGCAAGCAGCAACTGGCCATGGGGATCGGCTTGTGGCAACAATATGTCCAGCACATGCTGGATTGCTTGCCTGTCCAGCAAAAGTGCGATATCGCGCCCAAGTAAGCGCGCGCCGGCTGCCTCGTGGTCATAATCATCGGCGGCGAACAGGTCGCCATGATCGCGCGCGGCGCGGTCAAGATTGCCGCAATCCATATAGTGGCGCAGATACAGCAGCAAGTCGCCGGCATCACGGCCCGGGGTCGAGTGTTTGCGGTCTTGCCAGGCCGTTACTTTGAGCAAGGCCAGCGCAGGGATCGAGGCAACGCGCAAGCTCACCCCATCGGGCATTCGCACCGATTGGCTGGCTGCGAATGCCTCGCTGACGCCGAAACAATCGAACACCGTGCTTTGATCGGGCGGCCAGAGGATGGTGCGGTCGGCGCGCTCGATCCCGCCAAACGGCACGATGTCCAGCGGCAGCCCCGTCGCTTGATGGCGCAGCCGGTGCGTTGCCGCCCCAGGGCGCTCGGCAAAATCGCCACTCGCAAGCAAGGCTGCGCGTAACGCGGCAAAGGCTTCCCAATCGCGCACCATCACGGCAAAATCGACATCCTCGGTCTGGCGCCCGGGCGCGATGCCATGCGCGTGGCGCAGCATCAGGTCGCGCACCACCGCCGCCAGTGGCGCCAGCTCAGGCTTGCGTGAAAAGTCGAGTGACATGCGCGTCCTCAATCATCTTTGCGGTTTCGATGCAGCGCGCGTCACCCGTGGCCAGCAAGTCGGCATACGCCAGCAGGGGGGGCACCAGGTTGGGATGGGCCGGGTCGCCGGCGAAATGCCAGAAGCGCTTGCGCACTTCCACCACCGCCGTATGGCCAGGCGCCGGCTCCTTCATGAACTTCAAGCGTGCCGCCAAAAGGCCCGGCATCTTGTCTGCATAGAGGGTGAGCTCGCCGGGGCGCAGGTAATCGGTCAGCAGGGCGGCGGCGGGCTCGCCGCCCCACAATGCGCCATGTTCCGCAAGCGGCCAGTCTTTCCAGCCTTCCAGCGTAGGCACGTAGTAGCGGCCAAGCAGCGTGCGTGGCCGCAAAACGCGGGCATAGGCGTCGGTCCATTGATCGAGCAGGCGCGGCAGCTCGAACAGCCGGCGCGTGCCGCGCTTGCCGTTCAGGTCGCGCACATAGCCAAGCTGCTGCAGGTCCGGGATCACCCAACCGACGGTGCCATGGGCGACGCCAGCCATTTTGGCCAGTTCGCGATAAGGCAGGTTGATCGCCTGCGGGGCGCACAACAAGGCGAACAGCACTTGCAGGCCGGTCGGCTGGAACGCGCGGCCAAGAACTGGCGCGGTCGGTCTGGCGGGCGGTTTTTGTCCCTTTATCCAGATCAGCAGGCCAGGCTGTTCGATGTAGGCATTGCCGGCTGCATCCAGGAAGGCGATGCGGCGGTCCTTCAATTCATCGGCCAGCGCCGGCGTCACATAATCGGTTACCAGCAGTGCCTGTTGCCCCAGGCGCTCAAGCTGAAGGATTGTCACGCCCAGCGTCGCCGGGCGCAAGGCGCGTTTCACTTCGGCGGCGTACAGGCCTTGCCCGGCGCCGTGATGAATCCGCACCAAGGCATCGGCATGCACACCTCCAGGCTGGGTTTGCTGCTGCACGATTTGCGCGGCCACGCCCAAGCCGCGCACCGCATCCAAGGCGGCGTTCAGCAAGGTATCGTCAGCGGCAGGCAATTTGTCCATTTTTAATTGATGTCCAATATTATTGGACGCTTATTTATATTGGACAATCATAGTAAGCAAGTGTGTTGAATGTCAATCATTTGTCCAATAAATTAAGCTGTCCATTTTCATTGGACAAAAAGAAATATTGGACGTGTCAACGTATTTGCCATGCACACGCCTAAACGGATGCAGCCTGCAATGCAGGGTTTCACGATTTAATTTACCAAAAGTAATTGCTCAATAGTAATATGCCATGGATACCAAAAGGAATCCATGGCAACCCTCATCCCTGCAATTGGCGCGTGCAAGTCCCGCATGACTGGCGGGGAAAGGCGTTTGGCCGAACGTTTCGAAGAAAAATTCGAGGATGATTACCTGTGCTGGTACGACGTCTCGATCGGCGACAAGACCCGCCATCCCGATTTTGTCGTCTTCCACCCCAGTCGCGGCCTGCTGGTACTGGAAGTGAAGGACTGGAAGCTCACCACCATCCAGAGCATCGACAAGCAAAGCGTCGTGCTCAGCACCGACCATGGCCTCAAGCATGAATTGAATCCGCTGGAACAGGCGCGGCAATACATGTACGTCATCACCAGCAAGCTCGAACGCGATCCACAACTGGTCTGGCCCAGCGGTTCATTGAAAGGCAAGCCGGCTTTCCCCTACGGCCATGGCGTGGTGCTGGCCAACATCGACCGCAAGCAGTTCGACGAACACAACATGGAAAATGTGCTGCCGTCGCACCTCGTCATTTGCAAGGACGAGATGACACCCAGCGTGGATGCCGAAGCATTTCAGAAGCGCCTGTGGGACATGTTCCCGTACAAGTTCACGCGTAAGCTCTCGCTGCCGCAGATCGACCGCATCCGCTGGCACATGTTTCCGGAAATTCGCATTCCCGCGCAGGCCGACATGTTCGCCGACAGCGGCCAGAAGGAAATTGAAATCCCCGACGTGTTGCGCGTCATGGATATCCAGCAGGAGCAACTCGCGCGCAGCCTCGGTGAAGGGCACCGCGTCATCCATGGCGTGGCAGGATCGGGCAAGACGCTGATCCTCGGCTATCGCGCCGAGCATCTCGCCAAGATGTGCCAGCGCCCCATCCTGGTGCTTTGCTATAACAAGACGCTGGCGGCGAAACTGGCCAGCACGCTGGCAGCCAAGGGCTTGCAGGACAAGGTCAACGTGGTCAATTTCCACGCCTGGTGCGTGCGGCAATTGAAAGCCTATAACGTCGGCACGCCGCCGAACGATAGTGGCATCGATGCGTTTTTCGAGGCCTGTGTCGACAAGGTGATCCGCTCCGTCGATCAAAAGCTCATCCCGTCTGCGCAATATGATGCGGTGCTGATCGACGAGGGGCATGACTTCAAGGCGGAATGGTTCAAGCTGGTCGTGCAAATGATCCATCCGGACACCAATTCGCTGCTGGTGCTGTATGACGATGCGCAATCGATTTACAACGGCCCGGAGAAGCGGCGCTTCTCGTTTTCCAGCGTCGGCGTGCAGGCGCAGGGTCGCACCACCATCCTTAAACTGAATTACCGCAACACGGCGGAAATCCTGGCGGTGGCACGGGCCTTTGCCGACGATCTGCTGTCGGCGAAAGACACTGAAGAAGACCAGGCGCCGATCGTGCAGCCCATGAGCACGGGCCGGCATGGGCCCAAGCCCTTGCTGATCAAGTTTCCGAAACTGAGTAGCGAAATCGAGTATCTCGCCGACCGGCTGGCCAGCGCCAACAAGATGGGGATGCCGTGGAATCAGATGGCGGTGATCTATCGCCATTACGGCATCGGCAAGGAGGTGGCGCAACTCCTGAGCCGCAAAGGTGTGCCGTTCGAATGGCAGCAGGACAAGAAGAAGTCATTCGACCCCAATCATGACAGCGTCAAGATCGTGACGATGCATAGCAGTAAGGGGTTGGAATTCCCAGTGGTTTGTATTCCGGGTGTTGGTGCGACAGGTCCGAACGCAGAGTCAGCAGAAGAAGAGGCGCGGCTGCTCTATGTTGCGATGACGCGGGCGACGCATGAATTGGTCATGACGCATGGGGAGGAGTCGGTGATTGCGGAGAAGATGGGGAAGGCGATGGGGGCGTTGGACACAATTTGAGTTCATGAGGGTTTAAAGGAAGAAGAAAGTCATTTGAATTTAATGACCGGGATCTACATGTATGTTAAAGCGGGACTGCTTTATTCCATCCTCTATATCGTCCCTACGCTCCTGCTTATTGGCGAAGTAATCTTCATAACCGACATGCTTGGTGTTTTCATGGTCATCACGCACTACCTACTACCGTTGAAGATAGATACCTAACATTTTCTTATATGGACTCCTTCCACAAATTAATAAACTAAGATTTGGCCAATAAGCTGGTCAACATTCAGATCCTGACTCAAACCGACCAGCCTCCCGGGAAACTGAGGTTGGCGCACACAAAAACTTACTTAAAGGTCTAGCCGAGAATCATCCATGCATATCGCCCGTGTAGTAATCCAAAATTATCGTCGCCTTGAAGAATTTCAGGTGGAGCTCAACCCAAAACTTAATATCGTTGTAGGTGACAACGAGTCTGGTAAGTCCACATTCCTTGAGGCTGTCAACCTTGCATTGACATTCCAAGTAAACGGACGCCTCATACATACAGAGATCCACCCTCATCTGTTCAACGCAAATGCTGTTGCACAATACCTGCAAGCACTCCGGGATGGAGTTCCATGCAAGCCTCCTGCGATCCTCATTGAGGTCTACTTCGCAAAAGACCCAGCATTGGCAAGGCTCAAGGGTACCAATAACAGTCAAGGGGAAGATGTTCCGGGTGTTCGGGTGCTGATCGAATACAGCGAGCTATTCAATACGGAATACGCCGAATACATTGCCAAGCCTGAGCTTATTCGCACAATCCCCGTCGAATACTACCGAGCTCACTGGTTTAGCTTCGCCGACGAAGAGATCACTCGGCGTTCGATCCCGTTGCGTTCGAGCTTCATCGACGCCAGCACCATTCGGAATGACTTCTCGGCGAATCGCTATGTCGTGGACATGATTAAGACAATGCTCGAATCCAAAGAGCAAGTAGATCTGGCATTGTCCTACCGTCTAATGAAGGACCGTTTCCTCGACGAAGAAAAGGTCAAGGCTATCAATGACAAATTGTCCGCCAAAAAGGGGGGCATCTCCAACAAGATTGTGTCTGTGTCACTGGACACAAGCTCGCGGTCCAGTTGGGAAGCTGGTGTTATCCCTCACTTGGACGACATTCCTATGCCGCTCGTTGGCAAGGGCGAGCAGAATTCCATCAAGATCAAACTGGCTATGGAGGCGACGGAAAACTCCCACCTGTTTTTGATCGAAGAGCCAGAGAATCATCTCTCATTCTCGACGCTCAACGTCCTGATCAAGAGCATATCGGAGAAGAGAGCGAACAAACAGTTAATCATCACGACCCACAGTAGCTTTGTGCTCAACAAACTGGGGGTTGAATCGGTCCTGCTCTTTGCCAACAACAAAAGTATCACCCTAAAGGCACTTTCGCCGGACACTCATGACTACTTCCTAAAGCTGCCAGGCCATGAGACTTTGCGCTTGATCTTGGCCAAGCGGGCGATCTTGGTCGAAGGCCCATCGGACGAACTTATCGTCCAAAAGGCCTTTTTCCTCAAGCACGGCTCGATGCCCTTGGAGGCCGGCGTGGACGTCATCACTGTCAACTCGCTGGCATTCAAGAGATTTCTGGAAATCGCTTCTATGTTGGGAACACAAGTCGACGTGGTTACGGATAACGACGGAGACGTTGATGCACTTAAAAGCAAGTATGTGGACTACCTCGATGCTGCTGCAAAGCCCAACATCCAAATCCACTTTGACGACGACGTCGCTTACAAGACTTTGGAGCCTCAGTTACTCAAGAACAATGACCTCAAGACCATGAATGAGGTGCTGGGCACCAACTATGAGAATGATAAGGATCTGCTGAAGTTCATGGAGAAAAACAAGACCGAATGTGCGCTTCGATTTTTTGAAACCAAGACCGCTTGGAAGGCTCCTGTATATGTCAAAAGCGCCATCAGATAGTTTGGTTATTGTCGCAGCAGCTGGCGGGGGGAAGACCACTCGCATCGTCAACCAAGTATTGGCAAACTCCAAGGAGCGAGCAGCCATCCTGACTTATACTAAGGTCAATGCCGAAGAGCTCACCAACAAGCTATATGCCAAGGCAGGATCTATTCCGGCGCACGTTGAGGTCTCTTCTTGGTTCACGTTCTTGCTGAGAGAGATGGTTCGACCTTATCGAAACGCTATGCACCACAAGCGTATAGCAGGCATGTTATGGATCGAAAAACGATCCGTACCTTACGTTCCAAAGGCCAAGACTGCCCAGTTCTTTTTCTACGAGGGAAACCGCATCTATTCGGACAAAGTGGCCCACTTTGTCGTCGAATGCAACAAGGCGGCGAACGGTGCAGTCATCGCTAGGCTGGAAGATCGCTTCGACCACATCTATGTCGACGAGGTCCAAGACCTTGCCGCGTATGACCTCGAAGTGCTTAAGCTGCTATTGAGGTCCAAAATCAAGATCACGCTGGTAGGCGATCATCGCCAATCCACCTACGCGACCAATCATGCGGCCCTGCACATGGGCTTTCGCGGCATCAAGATCATCGACAAGTTCCACAAGTGGCAAAAGGCTAAATTGCTAGACGTTCGATTTGAAACCCAGACCCATCGATGTAACCAGACCATCGCGGACTTGGCTGATTCTTTGTTTCCGAACATTCCCCGTACGGAGTCACTGAACTTTGACATCACGGACCATGACGGATTGTTCACAGTTCCGTCGAATCGTGTCCTCGAATACTTTAATCGGTACACCCCTCAAGTCCTGCGTTTTTCAAAGTCCACAAAGTGTTTCCCTTTTGAAGCCGGAGCACGTAACTTCGGCGAGTGCAAAGGTTTGACTTTCGATCGCGTGCTGATCTATCCCCATGGGGCAGCCTTGAAGTGGCTTCAAACCGGCGATATTAAACACGTCACAGACAAGGAGATATCTCTGGCCAAGCTGTATGTTGCGATCACTCGGGCACGATACAGCGTCGCTTTTGTCATGGACAAGCCCAGCTTCCTCCCCTCTATCAAATCGTTTTGATAAGTCAGACGATGGATTGGAACGTGAGAGGGACGCTTTGCAGCGAATGGGATTTTAATGCTCAGACATAGAAGTTTCGTGACACACTTTACTTCGCGAGGTAAGAACTAAGCTAGTACTTGCCCGGCCTTGTTGCTCAGCTTGAGAAGACCCTCTACATAACTGCGTCTGAATGGCACACCCTAACTACAGCGGTAAATCTCCGCTACATCTTGTGTTGAATGGATGCATCTCAGTATTTAAATTGCTGATTCGATTGCCCAAAAATGGTCGAATGCAAACCGTCATATAAACCTTTTTTGCACACGCCGCATTCTTGAGAATCTTGTCCTTTGCTATTGCGCCGGCAATTAAATGTCTTACCTATTTTTCCCCGTCCTTAAAGGGAAAATGTGCTTAAATTGGTCACAACAAATCTTTGCTAGATCAATAAGATGGTGGTCCCTAGATATTCTTATCTTCCGAAAAAATAAGTGATAATCGAAGATATCTTTGTTCTGCCATCGCTTAGAAAGCTTCCATGACCACCTTCAAAAAAACCATCCTCTATACCGATACCGACGGTCGCGCCAGATTCCGCGAAGAAGACCTGCCGCTGCCCGAAGGCACGCCGCAAACCATGCTCTCCGCCCTGTACCCCTCCGCCGGCTACCAGTTGCGCCAGAGCGCGGTAGGTTTCCGCAGTCAGTTCCATTGCACCACCTCGCCGCAATGGCTGTTCGTCCTCAGTGGCCAGATGGAAATTGGTCTGCAGGATGGCAGCTCGCGCATCTTCGGCCCCGGCGAGCATTTTTACTCGGACGATACCTTGCCCGCAGGCGCAACATTCGATCCCGCCGTGCATGGCCACTGGAGCCGGCAAGTCGGCGACACTCCGCTGGTGACGCTATTTGTCCGGACGTGACTGCGCAGCTACGTACGGCATTTGACGATGCACGACCGGCCCTGAAAGGGTTCCCAGAAACGCAATGACGTCCTGCACTTCCTGTACCGACAGCTTGATCGGCTTGAGCTCGCTGTGGCCTGCGGCAGCTTCGGGCGCATGAGCGTAATGACGAACGACCTCTTCGAGCGAGGCGAGCTGTCCCGCATGCATATACGGCGGCCTTAGGGCAACATTACGCAAGCCTGGAGTCTTAAACGCTGCCTGCGTCGTATGGTCGGCGGCGGCGATGAAGTTCAGCTCCTCGCAGAGCTCAGGCCTGGCATCGCTATAGCGCCCAAGACAATTGAATTCGTCTTTAAGCACCTTCTCGATCGCTGCAAAACGGCCCAGGTCCGGCGTTGTAATGCGGCGCGGGGGAATGCCCGTGTTATGAAAGTGTTGATCCGTCAGCAATGGTCCATTATGGCAGGTGATGCAACTTCCCTTGCCGATAAAGATGCGCAGACCGTTCTTTTCCTGCGGGCTGAGTATCTGAAGTGAAGACTTGTCCCCGCCGGCAACGCCTTCAACATAGCGGTCCAGGCGCGATTCACCATACTGCAAGGTCTTCTGATACGCCGCAAATGCCTTTCCCATGTTGGCAAATACCCGTGAAATGTCATGGCGTGCCGATTCCGGCATGGCGTTCCACGCAGATTTCTGCAATGGCGGGCCGATTGGGCTGGCATCTTTCGGCAAGTGGCCGAGGTTCGGCATCGCACCGAAAATGGCCTCGTAATCCTTGCGGTAATGTGCCTGCATCACACGCGCATAGGCCAGCCGGTTGCCGCCGTGTTCCGCTGGATCTTCCAGCGGTCCAAGCGCCTGTGACCAGAGGCTGTCCTTACGTCCATTCCAGAACAGGAAAGGGCTGTGATCGGCCGCAACCACCGGCATTGTCCTGCGGGAGCCGGTTCCGACGCCCAATCCAAGCGGCTCGCCATCCTGAAATTGTTTGGCAGGCTGGTGGCAGCTTGCGCATGACACGGCGCCATTGCTGCTGAAACGGCGATCGGAAAAGATGCGCTGCCCGAGATGGGCGGCCGCCGGCAAATTCTCGTAGGCGTTCGAAGAATCTTTCCGGGCCGGCGGCAACTGCTTCAGACTTAACGAAGATAAGACGGAAATCTCATCCCGGGTCCAGCCGTCGATGCGGTCCGGCATGCCGGCCAGCGTCGCCCCGGCAATCAGCATCAGCGCCGCACCGCCAAACGATAGTAAAGTCCCTGCAAGTTTAGGCATGCTCAGCAAGGCTTAAAAACTTTTTTCAGCTGACGCGCCACCCCTCGCCAATGTCGCTGGCTGGGAAATGAGCGTATTGAATGTGACCTTGTCTGTGCCGATCGTTGAATCGATCGTCAGCTTGATTTCCCACCAGCCCGGCATGCTGAATTTCATGCCTTCGAGCAGATAACGTCCATCCCCCAGTTCCCTGGTGACTTTGGGTTGTGTCGGGAAGCCATGGAGATGTTGCGGCATGCCGCCATCGACGGTAATCCGGGCGTTCGGCACAGGCTCGCCCGATGGTGATTTCAGCTGGATTTCCCATGCATGCATCTTGTTGATGGCAATCGGGTCCGCCAATGCATGCACTTTGACGACATATTTGTTTTGCGCCGTCGGACGATTCAGCGACAGGTTCAGGTCGGCCGGCGTCGACATGCAGCCGGACGTGCCTGCCACTGCCAGGAATGCAAGGGCCGAGTAAATTTTTTGAAGCTGCATCATTGCTCCTGCAAATGAAATAAAGGACGTTTGGTGTGATCGGTCCGGATCGCAAGGATTGAACCGATCACGCGCGTTGCAGACTAGCTTTTTGCGCAGGCGCATTGGTCCCCGCAACGGCATTGCGGTCCGCAGGCGCAGGTCTTTTGCTCGGCAGGTTTCTGGCAGCCGCAGTGACATCCGGCGCCAACGCAGGCGTTGCATTTGCAAGTGGAATTGGCAGGTGTGTTCATGTGAATCTCCTATCAGTTGACATTGAAATGCCAGTCTAGGAGTGCACAGTGAGTCCGGCTTGAACGAAACGGCTATTCTCGCTGGATGCTTGCCGCCGCGACACCGAACATGCGTCGGAAGGTACGTGAAAAATGCGCGGAATCGGCAAAGCCGCCGGCATACGCAGCTTCGGTCAGGCTATTGCCCGCTGCATAGGATGCAATGGCGAGTTCCAGTCGTAACCAAAGAACATACGGCCGGAAACGGATGCCGGTTTCCTGAAGAAAGAGATGGCGAAACCGTTCTGGCGAAAGATGTACCGCATTTGCGATATTGCTGAGAGTGACCGTTGATCCAACGCGGTCGCGCAGTACTTCGATGGCGCGTTCAATGCGCTTGTCCAGGAGGCTTGCCGGCAAGTCGCTACTTGATGACAAGGCCGCAATCACCGTGCGTGCGCAAGCGATGAGCTCCGTGTCGGGCGCTTTTTCACGGTGGGCGGCAACAAGGGCGGCGATTTCGCAATCGAGTAACCCATCGGGCAGGGACGACAGGCCTGCACCGTGGCGCTCCTGGATCGTTCTTCCCTCGCGTGATTCGGGCTCGACAAAAATCAAGGCGACCAGCTCGCCGCGCGCCTCGAATGCGTGCAGCTGGTGTGCGGGAACGATCACTGCCGTAAATGCCTTCCAGTCTTCGTCTGGCTGACGAAATCGCACCTTGCCTTGGGAAAGCGCCAGCGTAATCTGGATCGCATGGTGGGAATGGAAATCCGTGGCTTCCTGAGCGCTGCCAATCCAGATACTGCCTCCACGCCATAGCAGGATGCGCCCAATACCGGTTGCCTTGATACCGCCTCGTTGTCCGGAAATCATATTACCGCCGATCGTTTTACCAAAATTGGTTGCCAAATAGTAATGCCCCAGGGTTATCCAGAAAACCCATGGCACCACTTATCCCTGCAATTGGCGAGAAGCAGATGTACCCAGAGACTGCTTGGTGCCCCCATCGCCTAATCGCTGCGCCTCCAGTCTTGCAGTTGCCAAAGGCGTAAGGCAATATGGACCTCCAACGCTCGCCCAGGCTGAGCCCAGTCAGCCAATAGTGCGTTAATCATCTCCAGCCGCTGGCGGAAGGTATTAATGTGAATGCCCAGGAGCGTTGCGGCCGCTTTTGCATTATGTCCATGGTCCAGGTAGCAAATCAGGGTCTTGGCCAGTTCAACTTTCCTTGCGTCGCCCTCAGTAAATAGCCTGCCAAGCGCCGAGGAAAGAAAAGCGGTCACATCACTTCGGCTTTTATCCTTAAAAAGGATGGAATAAAGCGATAGCGCACTTTCATCAAAGATGACACCCTCGGTGTCCAGCAAGGGCAGCAGATCCAGACATCTGCACAGCCCGTCATTACGGCCTGGCAGATCCGACAGGCCCTCAACCGGCTCGGAGATGACGCCATAGATTTTTTCCCTGGTATGCTCAGCAAAAAATTTTGTTACGGTTTCTTTCGTTTGCCGGCTGTTTCCTGCAGAACCAATCATCACCAGCACACCGTCGATTTCATCGATCAGCGTATTCGTCAAAAGTGATAGTTTGCGCAGCCGATTGATGAAGTAACCCAGGTCGCTGCCGGTGGGCTTTATCAGCATCAGGTACATGGACGTGACGGGATTGATGCCATAGCGGTCCAGCTGGCGTGCGAGTTTGTCCGGATCGTGCTGCGGCTGGCTCAACAGGCTGCGCAACACGATCGGAATCTCGCTTCTGGCGGCCGCCTCGTTGCGCTCCAGGGACAGCAGTACAACACCGGTCACCACAGAGCTGCGCTCGAAGATCCGGACAGCGACGTCATTGAGTTCCTGCCTGGTGTAAATCACCAAGCCGCCCAACATGCCGCGCCCGCCGACCACTGCCGATACGCGGCATATGCCAGCTTCGGTGGCATATGCGGTGACCGACTTGCCGAGCGTGCGGCTTTCCACTAAAGCGGCATGAATTTTATCTTGCGCTGAATAACTGTCGTTCCAGGCAATGCGGTCGTGATGACCAAGCTCGTTGTGGGCAGTTGCCAACGCCGTATAGGTTGGCTGCTCGCCTTCATCCAGGCAGACGACTTCGCCATCCAGCATGTTGGATACCATGTCGCACAGTTCCTTGACGCCCCCGCCCCGGGCAACCAGCGTGGTCAATCGCTCGTGTGCCTCGGCGGCGATCTGCGTGTCTGCCGTTTGCTGCTCAAGCCGCTTATTGGCTTCACTCGCCTGGCGTAATGCGTCCTGCGATTGTTCAAACAGGCGGGCATTTTCAATGGCAACCGATGCATGCGCTGCCAGGGTCGAAAGAATCGACATTTCCCACGCATTGTAGGCGCGGATGTAACGGTCACCGACAAACAAGACGCCGATCACCTGGGAGCCGGATAGCAGCGGGACACCCAAAATGGACTTGATGTCTTCATCGGTGACGGCCGAGTCGATCAGGTTGGTATGCGCAAAACGGCTGTCAGCTTCGTAATCCGAAGAACAATACGCGGAACGGTTGCGGGCAACAAAGCCACAAATGCCGACGTCGCGCGGCACGCGAATCTGCTTGAATTTCTCGGAAAAGGCGCCGTCTGTCGCCCGCACATAAAAATCGCCTCGTTCACGGTCATAAATGGATAAATAGCCGATATCGCATCCAATCAGGTTGCGCGCCCGGTTCACAATGGCTTGCAATACCTGGTCGAGATCGCGAATGGCAGTCAGATTTTGCGCGGTTTCGATGAGTGCCATCAATCCACGCTCACGTGTCTGCAGCAATTCCAAACGGTCCTTGAGCGCGATGGCCTTTTGCGCGTAATCGATCAGGGCCGCCTTGGCAGGATATTCGGCAAGTGCTTCGATACGGGCGAGAATCCAGATCAGATCTTCTTTCGCATCCGTCTTGAACAGCGAAGAAATAATTTCATGCTCAAGCGTCGTGCTGACAGCAGAAGCGGATTCGGTGAAACGGGTCTCGGTCATCTTGAATTCTCGTTTGAGAAAAGGCTGTTTTCGCAAATTCAGTGTGGCAAAAGTCAGGTGGATGTTTTGTACATCTTAACTGGGATGAATGGGTTTTTTCATCCAAAAAGCATCCGGCGCAGAAGAGGGAAAATTACTTTTCTATTGCCAGCGCAAATGACACAACCGCTAAATTGTTGAATACAAACGAAAAAATGGTGCGGTGCAAAAAAATTGTTCGTCCAGTCGCTCACAAGAAATATCGTCAACAACATAATTTAATTCAATATATGTAATTTAATCACATATCAATCGTCGCCGCGTCTCCCTACACTGCTTCATTCGCATCGCAAGCTGGTTGCGATCAGCAAGTAACTACTGGAGACCACAATGAGTATTGATTCCCGCCTGCCCAACTTCCGCGCTCTGGATCCTTCGGCCCGTCTCGATGAGATTGTCAATAAGGTCGGCTTGACCCAAGAGGAGCGCGCGCTGATTGCCGAGCCGAATGCTTTGCCCTTGGAAACAGCCAATGGCATGGTCGAAAATGTCATTGGCAAGTTCGAGTTGCCGTATTCGGTGGCGGGATACGTTCAGATCAATGGACGCGACGTCCTGGTGCCGATGGTTGTCGAAGAGCCGTCCGTAGTCGCGGCGGCTTCGTTCATGTCAAAGCTGATTCGCGACGCCGGCGGCTTCCAGACATCCAGCAGTGGACCGATCATGCGCGCCCAGGTGCAAATCATGGGAATTACGGACCCCTATGGTGCGCGCCATGCGCTGCTGAACCACAGGCAGGAAATCATTGAAATGGCCAACCAGCGCGACAAAGTGCTGATCGGCCTGGGCGGCGGTTGCCGCGACATCGAAGTGCATATTTTTCCTGACACGCCGCGTGGTCCGATGGTGGTGATGCACCTGATCGTCGATGTGCGTGATGCGATGGGCGCCAACACCGTCAATACGATGGCCGAAACGGTGGCGCCGCGTGTCGAGGAAATCACCGGCGGCAAGGTGCGCCTGCGCATTCTGTCGAATCTGGCAGACCTGCGGCTGGCACGCGCCCGGGTGCAGATTCCTGCCGCGATTCTCAAAACCGACAAATACAGCGGCGAAGATGTCATCAACGGCATCGTCGATGCCTACACGTTTGCTGCCGTCGACCCCTATCGTGCCGCCACGCATAACAAGGGCATCATGAATGGCATCGATCCCATCATCGTCGCAACGGGCAATGACTGGCGTGCGGTCGAAGCCGGCGCCCATGCCTACGCCTGCCGTGACGGGCGCTATACCTCACTGAGCACCTGGGAAATTTCCAAAGAGGGCGACCTGGTGGGCACGATCGAGATGCCGATGCCGGTTGGCCTGGTCGGTGGCGCCACCAAGACGCATCCGCTGGCCCGGCTGTCGCTCCAGATCATGCAATTGAAATCGGCGCAGGAACTGGCGGAGATCGCCGTGGCGGTCGGCCTGGCGCAAAACATGGGCGCACTGCGCGCATTGGCGACAGAAGGTATCCAGCGCGGCCACATGGCGCTGCATGCCCGCAATATCGCGATTGCCGCCGGCGCCAAAGGCGATTTGATCGATAAGATCGCGCAAAAAATGGCCGCCGCAAAAGATGTGCGAACCGACTATGCGATCGAATTGCTGAAAGAATTTCAGTAAGCGCATTCACGCTTCATGCATACGACATTCGCAAAGGTGCAGGCATGGCAATGACGCCTATCGAGAACGCAGCAGAGGGTTTGCCGAAACGGGTCAAGATCGTCGAGGTTGGCGTCCGGGATGGCTTGCAGAATGAAAAAGTCCAGGTCGCCACCGCGGTGAAAATTGCATTGATTAATCGCCTGACCAATGCCGGCATTCAGTCAATCGAGGTCGGGTCGTTTGTGTCGCCCAAATGGGTGCCGCAGATGGCCGATACCGCCGAGGTGGTGCGCGGCTTGCCAGTCAAGCCCGGCGTGGCGTATTCAGTATTGGTGCCGAATATGCGCGGCCTGGAGCAGGCCCTGGAAACCGGTTGCAGGGAAGTCGCGGTATTTGCCGCGGCATCGGAAGCCTTTTCACAAAAAAACATCAATTGTTCGATTGCCGAAAGTCTGGCGCGATTTGGGCCAGTGATCGAGGCTGCGCAAAAAGCAGGCGTCAACGTGCGGGGGTATGTCTCCTGCGTGATGAACTGCCCTTTTACCGGCGATGTGCCAGCCGAAAAAGTTGCCGAAGTCGCAGGCGCGTTGTATGCAATGGGATGTTATGAAATCAGTCTGGGAGACACCACCGGCGCCGGCGGGCCGCTGGCGACACGCAGGATGATCGACGCCTGTGCCCGCCAGGTGCCTGTTACTGCGCTTGCAGGACATTTCCACGATACCTATGGCATGGCGCTCGCAAACATCTACGCCAGCCTGGAAAGCGGTGTCACCGCTTTCGATAGTTCCGTAGCCGGTCTGGGTGGCTGTCCTTACTCGCCGGGCGCCACCGGCAATGTCGCCACCGAAGATGTCGTCTATCTGATGCAGCAGCTGCGCATTGAAACCGGTCTGGATCTGCCTCTGCTGGTCGAGGCAGGCAATTACATCAGCACGTATCTCGAACGTCCAGCCAATTCTCGTATCGCAAAGGTACTGTCGGCAAAACAATCACCAACGATCACTGGCGCAGCATCATCGCAAGCCGTGTAACAGCATTAATACCAAATCAAAACGGCCATTCAAGGCTCATTACATAGGAGATATAACATGAACAAGCAGCTTTTCACTACGATAGCGGCCGCCACATTGGCCTTGTCCTCGCTATCCGGCACCGCCGTTGCCCAATCCAGGGAACCCTTCCGCATTGGATTCATTACCGACATGTCCGGCCCCTACCAAGACACCGACGGTCCTGGCGGACTGGAAGCCATTCGGATGGCAGTCGAGGATGCAGGTGGAGCCGTTCTCGGGCGCAAGATTGAGCTGTTGTACGCCGACCATTTGAACAAGGCAGATATCGCCGCAGCCAAAACGCGTGAATGGATTGACCAGCAAGATTTGAAGATGCTGATCGGCGGCGTCAACTCTGCAGCCGGCCTGGCAATGAACAAGGTCATTGCCGACAAAAAACGTGTGTATTTTAATGTCGGCGCCGGCAGTGCCCGCTTCACCAATGAAGAATGCACGCCTTATACCGTTCACTATGAATACGATACCGTGGCTTTGGCCAAAGGAACCGGTTCGGCGGTGGTCGCGCAGGGCGGGAAATCCTGGTATTTCCTGGTCGCCGATTATGCCTTCGGCCATTCGTTGGCCAATGACACCGCTGAGGTAGTGAAAGCGCATGGCGGTACTGTGGTCGGTTCGGTAAAGCATCCGCCGACGGCAAACGACATGTCGGCCTTTTTGCTGCAGGCGCAAGCTTCCAAGGCGCAGGTGCTGGGCCTGGCCAATGCCGGATCCGACACGATCAATTCGATCAAGGCTGCGCACGATTTCGGCTTGACCAAAAAGATGAAGATTACCGGTTTGCTGATGGTAATTAACGATATCCACGGATTGGGGCTGCCAGTTGCGCAAGGCCTATTGATGACGGACAGCTGGTACTGGGATAAGGATGAGGCATCCCGTAAATTTGCGAACCGCTTTTTCCTGAAAATGAAAAAAATGCCGAGTTCACATCAAGCCGCCGATTATTCTGCAACGGCAAACTACCTGAAGGCAGTCGCTGCGGCAGGGACCGATGATGCCGACAAGGTGATGGCTGAACTTAAAAAAATGAAACTGAATGATTTTTATGCCAAGGGCTATATCCGCCAGGATGGACGGTACATTCACGACATGTATCTGATGCAGGTGAAAACCCCTGCTGAATCGAAAAAACCTTGGGATTACATGAAGATTGTCACCACCATTCCAGGGGAAGAGGCATTTACCAAAGTCGCAGATTCGAAGTGCCCTTTACTGAAGAAATAACCGCCAATCTATCGCAAAAATTTTCTGAGTAAGTTCAGTTCTTCGCTAATTTCTCTACGAAATAAGACTTCGCCCGCTCTCCTGAGCGGGTTTTTTTGTTCGAATTTTCCAGTGCAGAGCTAATTTAATCTCCGCGTCAAATTAAATTTGGCGCGGAGATCAGGGCTTCAGCGAGCTGATATAGGCAAGCACTGCTTCTTCGCCTCGTCGTGTGCTATTTGCGCGTCACCCTGAAAATCGTGCCGTTCGCGTCGTCGCTCACCAGTAGCGCGCCGCCCCGGGTGACCGCCACGCCAGCCGGCCGGCCCCAGGCCCGGTCGTTGTCCAGCAAGAACCCGGTCATGAAGTCTTCGTACTCGCCGGTCGGCTGGCCGTCCTTCATGCACACGCGGATCACCTTGTAACCGGTCCTGTCGGGCCGGCTATGGGAGCCATGCAGCGCGACGAACGCATCGCCGCGGTATTCGGCCGGAAAGGCGTCGCGATCGTAGAACGCCGCGCTCAGTGCGGAGGAGTGCGCCTGGATCAGCACCTCGGGCAGCCGCACCTGGCCCTTGAGATCGGGACGCTTTCCCTTCAAGGCGGGATCTTCCCTGTCGCCGAGGTAATACCAGGGCCAGCCGTAGAAAGCGCCTTCCTGCACACGTGCCATGTAATCGGGCGTCACGAGGGGGCCGAGGTGGTCGCGCTCGTTGACGACGCACCACAGGTTGTCGGTGCCGGGCTGCATCGCCAGGCCCGAGCAGTTGCGCAGTCCGGTGGCGTAGTTGCGAACGCTCTTTCCTTCCGGATCGAACACGCGCACCACGGCGCGATTCTCTTCTTCGCCCCAGGCGGCGCCGCGGCCGTGGGTCGTTTCATGCTGCCGGATCTGCTCGGGCGTCATGTCGGGCATGCCACCCACCCCCAGGTTGGAAGCCGAGCCGACGGCCAGGAACAGGCGCTGGCCATCGCGGGAGACCGCCAGGTCGCGCGTCCAGTGCCGCTTGGTCGGGATGTTGGCGATGATGACTTCTGCAGGACTCGCGGCTTTGACGTCCCCGCTGCGATACGGGTAGCGGACCACCTGGTTCGCCGTCGCCACGTAGACGTACCGGGGATCGGCGGGCGGCACGAAGGCAATGCCGTAAGGGCGCTCCAGGTTCTCGGCGAACACCTCGACCTTCGCCGTTGTGTCGCCCGCGCTTTCGCGGAGCAAGATTACCCGTCCGGTGCCGCTCTCCGCCAGGAAGATGTCGCCGTTGGGCGCCACGCGAAGCGTGCGCGGCTGCTTGAATCCGGTGGCGAACACCTGCACCGCGAAGCCGTCCGGCACTTTCGGCAGCGCTCCCTGCGGCGGCGGGACCACCTCCACTCTGCTGGCAATCGACTTCTCGGGGTCATTGCCCATCGCTGGCGCAGGCAGGTCGGACGGCCTGATATGGCGGCGAACACCGGGAGCGTCGGCCCGCCAGTCGGCAAGGGCAGCAGTGCCGGTATGGACCTCCCCGGTCTGCGCGCATGCAGCCAACGCCAGAACGGCCAGAGAAACATGAACTAGTCGCGTCGACAACGGCGGAATTTGCATGGTTATTCTCCTTGTGCGCAGATAGAACGCTGTTATTCGCCTGCGACCAGGTCGCCTTGGTAAGGGCTAACACGTTGCCATGTTTCCATTGAATTGCGGACGGCAAGCTTGAATCGATTTGAAGGTAAAGTTCGATTCAACTTCCCCAGCAATGCAAGCAAGGAAAAAGCGAAAGAGAACGCCTGTTTCAGGATAAGTCACCTTGAATAAGTCGCTCGGCTATCACTGGGGAGTCTGACTTCAATCAAGATGGCGAGGGCACATGCAAAGCTAAGTGAATAGGAAACCAATAGCCAGTCATTGGCGATCAGCTTTTCTTCCTTGGCGAATTATTTGCTAATTGCACACTACGTTCCGGCGATTAATTAATTGAAAGCGTACGTCTGAGATGGCCACGCCGGTAGCCTGGCAGCAATCGCAAACGTAAAAAAACTGCCAGAGATTCGCCTGTGCCAAAAATAAGCAATAATCGTGGATCGCAAAATTTCATCCGATCTCAACGGCATTCCCCATGACCACCTTCAAAAAAACCATCCTCTACACCGACACCGACGGCCGCGCCAGATTTCGCGAAGAAGAAGTTACCCTCACCGAAGGCACGCCGCAAGCCATGCTCTCGCCGCTGCTTCCCTCTGCCGGTTACCAATTGCGCCAGAGCCCGGTGGGTTTCCGCAGCCAGTTCCATTGCACCACCTCGCCGCAATGGCTGTTCGTCCTCAGCGGCCAGATGGAAATCGGCCTGCAGGATGGCAGCTCGCGCATCTTTGGCCCCGGCGAGCATTTTTATTCCGACGATACCTTGCCTGCAGGTGCGACATTCGATCCCGCCGTGCACGGCCACTGGAGCCGGCAGGTAGGTGACAGCCCGCTCGTGACCCTGTTTGTCCGGACTTAAGGCGGCAGCGGCGCAAGCTGATGCAAAGACGTGCTTGCTGCCGGCCCCGGGTTTCCTGCCCGGTCAAAATGCATGCGCACTGTGTAATTGTTCCAGCGCCTCGGCTTTGAGCTGCGCCAGGCGTTCATCGGCGCGGTTGCGCGGATGGGGCAAGTCCACATCGATGGTCGTGCATACCCTGCCGGGACGACTGCCCAGCACCAGCACCTTGTCGGCAAGGTAAAGGGATTCATCGATATCGTGCGTCACCAGCAGCAGGGCAATATCGTGCAGGCGCGCCAGCTCGAGCATCAGGTCCTGCAGCTTCATGCGGGTAAAGGCATCCACGGCGCTGAAGGGTTCATCGAGCAGTAGAATCCGCGGGCGCGAATACAGGCCGCGGGCGATGGCCACGCGCTGCGCCATGCCGCCGGAAAGCTGCTTGGGCAAAGCATTTTCCCAGCCCGCCAGCCCGACTTCCTCCAGGAGCTGGCGGATCCACTCCTTGTCAATGACGCCGCCGCTGTCGGCAAAGCCGATGTTTTCTGCAACGGTCAGCCAGGGCATCAAACGCGCTTCCTGGAAGACAAACGAAACCCCGCCGTTACGTTGCTGATCCAGGGCCGGCAGGCGCTTGACGCTGCCGCCAAATGCCGTGTCCAGGCCCGCCGCAATCCGCAGCAGCGTACTCTTGCCGCAACCGCTGGGCCCCAGCAGGGCGATGATTTCGCGTTCGTGCAGCTGCAGGTCCACGGACTCCAGCACCACGCTGGCGCCGAATTTTTTCTGATCCACGCGGACTTCAAGTAAGGTCGTCATGATGTCGTTCGGTTTCCGGTTTTGGGGCGGGATCAGGACTTCTTGCCATCGTAGGCGTCACGCCACGACAGGCTCGCAGTTTCCCAGGTGCGCAGCACGGTATCGGTCAGCTTGCCCAGCGCAGCCAGCAAAATGATGGCAACAAAAACCAGGTCGGGGCGGGACACTTCGCGACCGTCGGTGAGCAGATAGCCGATTCCCTGGGTGGCCGCCAGCAGCTCGGCCGCCACCACGCACAGCCACGACATCGACAGCGCCTGGCGCAGGCCGGTAAAAAGATATGGTGTTGCTGCGGGGATGAAAATGCGGCGGATCAGCTTTGCGTGCGGGAACCCGTACATGGTCCCGACCTCCACCAGCTTGCGGTCCACGTCACGGATGCCCGCCACCAGGTTCATGTACACTGGGAAAAATGCGCCGATCGAAATGAGCGTGATCTTGGAGGCTTCATCGATTCCCAGCCAGATCAGCAGCAGCGGCACCCAGGCCAGTCCCGGCACGGCGCGCAAGGCCTGGAAGGTCGGCTCGATGTAGTCTTCCGCCTTTTTGCTCAGCCCCACTACCGCACCGAGCGCCAACGCCAGTACGGTGCCGATGGCGAAGCCGGCAAAAACGCGCTTCGAGCTGGCGGCGATGTGCTGCCACAAGGGGCCCTCCGCCAGCTCCTGGAATGTGCCCAGCAGCTGGCTGGGCGCCGGCATCAGATGCGCGGGAACCCAGCCAAGCCGAACCGCCGCTTCCAGCAGCGTCAGGATCAACGCCGGCAGTACCAGGCCACGCAGCCAGGTTGGCCGCCGCACGCTTTCCGGCAGCGCAAAGCTTCTCGTCGGTGCTGTGGATTCTGGAGAGTTCAGAGTCAATTCGGCGCCAGACATGATTAATTCCCTGCGAGGACGGCAGCAGCGATGGCAGAGTCAATCAGCGAGTTCAGCGCGCTGTCGGTGTCAGACGTCTTGCGCAGCGTGCCTGCTTCGATCAATAGCGGCACCACCGGTTTGATGGAAGTGATATTGAAGGCGCCGGGAACAGGGCGGGAAAAATCCACGCGGGCGATTTGGCGCGTTGCCACTTCGACGGGCAACTTGGTTTCTTCCGCGACCAGGGCGGCGATGTCCTTCGGATTGTCGATGATCCACTTGCGCGCGCGTTCATACGTCTTGATCACGGTCTTGACCGCTTCAGGGTGCTCTTTCAGGAATGATTCGCTGGTGTTGAGAAAGGCGCCCAGGGCATAGTCCGCATTTTTGTACACCGTGCGCGCACCGGCAAGCTGCGCTGCGGACAGGTGCGGGTCGATACCTACCCAGGCATCCACGCGGCCCTGCTCCAGCGCCACCTTGCCCTCCGGGTGTTGCAGATGGACGATCTCGACATCGGTCGGGTTCAGGTTGTTGGCATCCAGCGAGCGCAACAGGTAGAAATAGGGATCGGTTCCCTTGGTGACGGCAATTTTCTTGCCCTTCAAGTCCGCAACGGTTTTTACCGGCGAATTGGGCAAGACCAAAAAGCCGCTGCCTTCGGCCCAGCCGTAGTTGTAAATGGCTTTGACTGGCTGGCCATTGGTGCGCGAAATGAATGATGAAACACTGGAAGTCAGGGCGAAGTTGGAGGCGCCGCTGTTGAGGAATTCCAGCGAGTTATTGCTGCCGCGCGAGAAGACCCATTTGACAGTGGTGCCCTGCGCCTTGAAGGCTTCTTCCAGCCAGCCATTCTTTTTGATGAGCAGGCTTGCCGGCGCATAGTAGGCATAGTCCAGCTTGATTTCCTTGAGGGGCGTGCCCTGGGCCAGGGCGGCAAATGAAGTCACGGTCAGGGCGACGCCGGCCGCCAGTTTTTTGATAGTCGAAGACATGTTTTTTACTCGCTCTCTGAAGTGGAAGTACATGCCTGCAATTTATCGAATCTGGCATGGGAAGAGAACGAACAAAAACGGATATGGATAGATGAAAAATTATCGTCCTTTCCCTGTCGTCCGCCGGCGCAAGGCAGCATTCTGCGCCTGCAGCATCGCATCCACCCGCTCCGATGCCTCGCGCGCCAGTTCATGCGCCAGTTCGCCATCCGGAAAATGCTCCGCAATCCGGAAGCTCAGCCAGGCATAGGCGGAATACATGCGGCAGGTGTCCTCCACTTCCTGCAGGTTCTGCCGCGCCAGATCATTCGGATCGCGCTGCAGCGTGCAAGTCTTGCGCCTGGCCAGGCCGCGCGCCCAGCTTTCCCACACGTGGTGCAGGGAAGGAATGCGCGATGAGATCGGCACCAGCGACAGCGTGAATTTTTCCGCCACCGACAGCGCCAATGTGTCGAGCCACAAGGCCCGCTCCATCTGTTCGTCGGTAATGCGCGGATAGAAAAAGCCGTCCGGCACATCGATATTGTGCACGAAGCGCTTGAACAGCCGCGCCAGCGATTGCTCGCCAGTGACCGAAGAAATCCGGTGCAGATGTTCGATTGACGGCGCCACGGCAAAGCCGCTTGCCGGCACCGCCGGGATCTTTTCCTTCATCAGCGAGCGCATGACTTGATGGGTGTCGTCGTCATAGCCGGCAACGAAGCCTTCCTCATGCACGCCGAAGCGCCCGGCGCGGCCGGCAATCTGCCGGGCCAGCGCCACCGGCACTTCTTCCTCTTCGATGCCGTTGAATTTCACGTAGGTGGTCATCACCACCCGCTCGATCGGCAGGTTCAGGCCCATGGCAATCGCGTCGGTGCCGATGACGATGTCGGCGCTGCCGTCGCGAAAGCGCGCCGCCTGCGCCTGGCGCACTTCCGGCGAGAGGTTGCCGTAGATGGTGGCCACCGAATGCCCCTGTTCCGCAATCATGTCGCGCCACATCAGCACGTCGCGCCTTGAAAAGGCAATCACGGCGTCGCCGCGCCGCAGGTTGCGCAACTTCTTGACCGGTCCCGGCTCCATGGAGAGCGGCCCCTTGCGCTTCAATACATGCACTTCCAGCGGGCATTCCAGGCGCGCGGCCAGCGCTTCAACGGCACGCCGCGCTTCCAGCGCGCCGACCAGGTACACCACGCCGGCCGGCGCACCGCACACCGCTGCCGTCCAGGCCGCGCCGCGGTCGCGGTCGGCCAGCATCTGGATTTCGTCGATCACCGCCACGTCCACGCGCGCCCTCGGGTCGAGCATTTCCACGGTGCTTGCCACATGGGTGGCGCCTTCGGTGATCCTGCGCTCCTCGCCGGTGATCAGGTTGACCTTGAGTTCCTTGCCATGCGGCTTGGCCTGCAACAGGCGTTCGTAGTTTTCCAGCGCCAGCAGACGCAGGGGTGCCAGATACAGGCCGGTCCTGGCCTTGATCAGCGCTTCCATCGCCTGGTGGGTCTTGCCGGAATTGGTCGGCCCCAGTAGCGCAATGAAGCGGCGTGGCAGGCGGCGCGCCAGCTCGAAGGAAGCCGGGTATTCGGCCAGGTTGATGCTCTCGCGCGTCAGCGTCGCATGCCGCTCTTCCTGCTGCCGCTCGACGGCGTGTTCGAGGCGTTGCTCGATGCGCTCGAAGACCTGGGGCGCCGGCATCGAGGAAGGCGCTTCGGCCAGCGTATTCAGCAAGTCCATGGGATCGATGCCGGCATCTTCGGCTTCCGCGAAGATCTTGCCGGCAAAGCCGATCACGCTGCGGCGCAATTCTTCCATCGCCTCGGGTTGGGCGCGCTCCCTGATCAGTTCCAGCTGACCTTCCGGCCCCAGCCTGCGCCATTTGGATGGCTTGGCCAGTACGCCATGCCTTGGCACCAGCGCATACGGCACCGGTAATCCGCCCACCTCGGCGATGCCGGAAAAGCGCACGACCACGCTGCCTTCCAGCTTGAGCAATTCGGCGCCCAGCTGTTGCGCATACAGTTCGGGCGCTTCGGCTGCTTCGCTTCTGGCGCCGGTGGCGTTAGTGGAGTCAATCGGCAGGGAATCGCTGGCGGAAAAAGTGGGGAGCATTTTGATATTGGTAATTCGAAATTCCGGCGGCTAATTCCTGTTGTTATGGAAAGATGAGCCGCTCTGTTGGTAGGTAGATTACACCGCGTTTGTGGCGAAGTCTTCTGTTTTTGGATCAGTTCTTCTAAACGGTTTTTCTAAACTTTTTGCAAAAAAATGGGCCTTAACTTAACTATTCCTGATAACTCGAAATCAACAGTATTTTTAATCCATCTGTATATGGCCACGCTGCAACATTTCATTCGGCGTTGTGTGAACAGGCGATGAATGGCGATGACAATCACTCATTTTGGTGGCATTCCGTATGGCTAGATTAGGTCCATTGAGTGAGAGCATGGATCTGGAAGCGCTAGTGAATGCATCGCCATTTCCCTACTTGCTTCTATCCACCAGTTTTGTCATTCTCGGCGCCAATGACGCCTACCTTCGGATAACCGCGCGTTCACGGGAAGAAATAGTAGACCGTAAGCTGTTCGAGGCTTTCCCGCCAGACCCCGGCCGCCCAGGCAATTTGAGTTTTGACGTGATACATGAGTCATTATGCCGGGTACTGGCAACACGCCAGCCAGACCATCTGGCCGTCGTGAATTACAACATTCCGGTCCAGACACCGGACGGCCCGGTATTCGAGGAGCGGTACTGGAGCCTCATCCATACGCCGGTTCTCGATGGACGGGGTGAAGTTGCTTTTATCTTTCAGAATCCAATTGATGTGACAGAGCTGGTCAGGCTGCAACAAGAGAGGCATGGCAGGCCAGTGCAGGACGATGTCGACTATCAGATTGCCGGTGGCGTATTCAGCCGCGCGCAAGCGCTTGAAACAACGAACAGGCTGCTGGACATGGAACGCGAGCATCTCCTGAATCTGTTCAGGCAGGCCCCCGGCTTTGTCGCCGTGGTACACGGTCCGCAGCATATGGTCAACATGGTCAACGAAGCGTTTTATCAGCTCGTCGGCCACCGTGACATCGTCGGCAAATCAATCAAAAATGCCTTGCCTGAACTGGCCGGGCAAGGCTACTACGGTTTGCTGGACCAGGTGTTTAAGACTGGCAATGCCTTTGTCGGCCGGCAGATGAAGGTGAGGCTGCAGCAGCAACCCGGGGCGCCGTTGAGCGAGCGGTATGTGGACTTCGTCTACCAGCCATTTACCGGTGTCCAGAATGAAACTGCAGGCATTTTCATACAAGGTCACGACGTCACCGAACAAAAGCTTGCGCAGGATGCGCTTCAAATCAGCAATGAGCGCTGGATGCGGGCAGTGGAAGGTATCGGCGACGGTGTCTGGGACTGGGATATCGAAACCGGCGAAGTGGTGTATTCAAGGCGCTTCAGGGAAATGTTCGGTTACAGCGAGCAGGAATTCCCGGACCGGATTGAAGCGTGGACGCGCCGCATACATCCGGAGGATCTGCCCGGCGTCCTGGCCGTGATCGATGCAGGCGAATACACCAGGGAACCCGTGACAATGGAATTTCGCTTTCGGTGCCGCGACGGCAGCTGGAAGTGGGTGCGCTCTCGTGGCGTTGCGGTTGGGCACGACAAAAATGCCAAGCCGTCGCGCATGACTGGCACGGTTACCGATATCTCGGAGAAACGGGAATCCGAGGACCGCATCTGGTATCAGGCGAACTTCGATGCGCTGACCGGCTTGCCGAACCGGCGGCTGTTTCGTGACAGGCTGGACCAGGAAATCCGAAAGGCGCCGCGTTCCGAGCACTCTCTTTGCCTGATGTTCATCGACCTGGACCGGTTCAAGGAAGTCAATGATCTGATGGGGCACGACGCCGGCGACCAGTTGCTGGTGGAAGCGGCAAAGCGCCTCAGCCAATGCGTCAGGTCATCCGATACGGTGGCCCGCCTGGGTGGTGACGAATTCACGGTCATTCTTACCGAGCTGACTGACCTGGCGCATGTCGAGGACGTCGCGGAAAAAATTCTGAAACGCCTCGTCGAGCCTTTCTCCCTGAACCAGCAGACCGCCTATGTTTCAGGCAGCGTCGGCATCACGCTGTACAATTCGGACGCCTCTACCGCGGAGCAACTCATCAACAATGCCGATCAGGCGATGTATGCGGCCAAGAACGCAGGCCGCAACCAGTTCCGCTACTTCACCGCCTCGATGCAGGAACGGGCGCATTACCGATTGCGGTTGGCAAACGACTTGCGCGAGGCGCTGGCAGCAGGCCAGCTGGACGTGGTTTACCAGCCGGTCGTGGAACTTGCGACCGGACATATTGCCAAGGCCGAGGCCCTGTTGCGCTGGAATCATCCCGTACTTGGCCAGGTGGAACCGTCCCAGTTCATTCCGATCGCCGAAGAGACCGGTTTGATCAAGGAGATTGGCGACTGGGTATTCCAGCAGGCAGCCGGATGCTCCAGGCAATGGCAGGCCCAGCTGGGCAAAGTCATGCAAATCAGCGTCAACGCATCGCCCGTCCAGATCCGCTCGACCGAGCCGGGCCTGAACTGGTTGCGCTATCTGGAAATGCTGGGTTTGCTGGGCAGCAGCATTGTGGTGGAAATTACCGAAGGCTTGCTGCTGAATGCGTCAGCGACGGTCGCCGACAAATTGATCGAGTACCGTGATGCCGGTATCCAGGTTGCCATCGATGACTTTGGCACGGGCTACTCATCGATGCAGTACTTGAAGAAATTCGACATCGATTATTTGAAAATCGACAGATCGTTCGTGCGCGACATGATCACGGACGCCAGCGACCGCACCATCGTCAAATCAATCATTGTGATGGCCCACGAGCTTGGCATGCAAGTCATTGCCGAGGGTATTGAGACCAATGAGCAAAAGGAATGGCTGCGCGCGGCCGGTTGTGATTACGCGCAAGGATTTTTGTTCTCAAAAGCCGTCACCGCAGAGGCCTTCCAGCAATTGATGGCGCAGGAGGCGCGCAGCCATTAGCGGCGTCGTCTGCAGCCCGCGATTACTACACTTCATCCACCTTATTTGCGGAACGCCTTCGGATTCGACTTGTTGCGCTGTTCGTAAATCGTCTTCGCATCCAGCTCGGCACGTTCCAGCGTGCGCATCTCAGGCTTGTCGTCATGCAAGCTGAAAAATTCCGCCGCCTGCGCGCGCACCACAAACTTGACCGCATCCGCTTCAGTCACGTCGTACTTCTCGTAAATCTGCGTTGTCACTTCATCCAGGTATTCTTCGTAGGTCATTGTCATTGCATTACTCCAATTCATTTTCGTGTCGCGCGATTGCATCGCGCATTGCGTCGAGCCTGCCGCCATTTTGAACCATATCGTCCTTCCGCACCCGGGGTTTTAGCGTGCTTCGCGCCCGTTTTTGAAAACGCCGGTTGTGCGAAACCCCAATGCGCTGTATTATTCGTTCCGCGGGGTGGAGCAGTCTGGCAGCTCGTCGGGCTCATAACCCGAAGGTCACAGGTTCAAATCCTGTCCCCGCAACCAGTTAAAGTACGAGCCCGACGCAGCCAGTCGGGCTTTTTGCTTTCTGCGGCCCGCATCGACAGCGGCGCGGCCAGCCTTCAGCCAGAATCCTGCCCTTGCCGGCCAGCCTGCTAGACTGTCTTACCCTCACACCGGGAAGCATCCTCATGAATAACACCGCATTTGCCAGCCTGCCGCTGGCGCCGACCCTGTTGGCCAATCTCGAATCGCTCGGCTATCACGAGATGACGCCGATCCAGGCGCAAACCCTGCCGGTGGCGCTGGAAGGCCGCGACCTCATCGCCCAGGCCAAGACCGGCAGCGGCAAGACCGCCGCCTTCGGCATCAGCATCCTCAGCAAGCTCAACCCCACCTGGTTCGCCATCCAGGCGCTGGTGATGTGCCCGACGCGCGAGCTGGCCGACCAGGTCGCCAACGAGCTGCGCCGGCTGGCGCGCTTCGCCGACAACATCAAGGTGCTGACGCTCTGCGGCGGCGCGCCGATGCGCCCACAGATCGCCTCGCTCGAACATGGCGCGCATATCGTGGTCGGCACCCCGGGGCGCATCCGTGACCATCTCGGCCGCGGCACCATCAACCTGGCCACCGTGCAGACGCTGGTGCTGGATGAGGCCGACCGCATGGTCGACATGGGCTTTCAGGAAGAAATCGCCGGCATCGTCAGCGCCTGCCCGGCGCGCCGCCAGACCCTGCTGTTCTCGGCGACCTACCCGGACGATATCCGCAAGGTGAGCAGCCCCTTCCTGCGCGATCCGGTCGAAGTCTCGGCCGAGGTGCAGCACGAGGCCGGCAAGATCGAGCAGCGCTTTTACGAAATCGGCTATGAAGATCGCAACGCGGCGGTGGGACGCCTGCTGCGCCACTACAAGCCGGTGTCGACCATCGCTTTCTGCAATACCAAGATCCATTGCCGCGAACTGGCCGACGAATTGCAGGCGCAGGGCTTTTCCGCGCTGGCGCTGCATGGCGATCTCGAACAGCGCGAGCGCGATGAAATCCTCGTGCTGTTCGCCAACCGCAGCTGTTCGGTGCTGGTGGCAACCGACGTCGCCGCGCGCGGACTGGATATCCAAAGCCTGAGCGCGGTGATCAATGTCGATGTGTCGAAAGACACCGAAGTGCACGTGCACCGCATCGGCCGCACCGGCCGCGGCCAGGAAAAGGGCATGGCGCTGTCGCTGTGCGCGCCGAATGAAAAGAAGTGGGTCAAGCTGATCGAGGAATACCAGAACCAGCCGGCCGAGTGGCATGAGCTGGCAACCCTCGAGGCCGGCCAGGGCAGGGCATTGCAGGCGCCGATGGTGACGCTGTGCATCCAGGGTGGCAAGAAAGACAAACTGCGCCCTGGCGATTTGCTGGGCGCCCTGACCGGCGACGTTGGCCTGAGCAAGGAACAGGTCGGTAAAATCAACGTGTTTGAATTCACCACCTACGTGGCGCTGGACCGGCACATTGCCGAGCAGGCTTACCAGCGTCTTTCCAGCGGCAATATCAAGGGCCGCAATTTCAAGATGCGCTTTATTTCGAGCTAGACTGCAGGTAGCGATGGCAATCACCAAGACCGAAAATTCCCAAGGCATGTTGTTGTGGCTGGTGGCCATCGGTTTTTTCATGCAGACGCTGGACGCCACCATTATCAATACGGCCTTGCCGGCGATGGCGCAAAGCCTGGGCGAAAGCCCGCTGCGCATGCAGTCGGTCATCATTGCCTATGCCTTGGCCATGGCGACGCTGATTCCGGCCTCGGGCTGGATTGCCGACCGCTTCGGCACGCGCCGTGTCTATCTCGCTGCCCTTGCGTTGTTCACCATCGGCTCCCTGTTGTGCGCCTATGCGCCGTCGCTGTCCTGGCTGACTGCGGCGCGCGCACTCCAGGGCGCCGGCGGGGCGATGCTGCTGCCGGTGGGGCGCCTGGCCGTCTTGCGCGCTTTCCCGCGCGAGAAATTCCTGCCGGCGATGGCCTTCGTTGCCGTTCCGGGGCTGATCGGTCCCCTGCTCGGGCCGACGCTGGGCGGCTGGCTGGTCGAGTACGCTTCGTGGCACTGGATCTTCCTGATCAATATTCCCATCGGTTTGATCGGCGGTGGCGCAGCGATGGCCCTGATGCCGGACTTTCGCGCCGACACCGTCGAGCGCTTCGACTTTGCCGGCTATGGTTTGCTGGCGGCGAGCATGGTCATGATTTCGCTGGCGCTCGATGGCATGGCGGACATGCGCATGCGCCAGGCGATCGTCCTGTTGCTGATCATGTTCGGGCTGGTGTGCCTGACCGCATACTGGTTGCGCGCCGTGCGCCATCCGGCGCCGCTGTTCCCGCTGGATCTGTTCAAGGTCAATTCATTCAGCGTCGGTGCCATCGGCAACCTGTTCGCGCGCATCGGCACCAGCAGTATGCCCTTCATGATTCCGCTGCTGTTGCAGGTCAATCTCGGCTATTCCGCTTTCCACGCCGGGATGATGATGATTCCGGTTGCCGTCGGCGGCATGCTGGTCAAGCGCATTGCCGCGCCTCTGGTCAAGATTGCGGGTTACCGCAAGGTGTTGATCGCCAATACGGTACTGGTGGGGGCGTTGATCGCCAGCTTCGCGCTGTTTTCTGACACCATGCCGCTCTGGCTGCGACTCTTGCAGCTCGGGTTTTTCGGTGCAATCAATTCGCTGCAGTTCTCGGCGATGAATGCGGTGACGCTGAAAGATTTGCCGGCGCCGCTAGCCAGCAGCGGCAACAGTCTGCATTCCATGGTGCAGATGCTTTCCATGAGCCTGGGCGTGGCGGCCGCCGGTGGCATGCTGGCGACTTTCACCGGCTTGCTGGCCCCGGCCCCGACAGGATCGGCGCTGCCGGCGTTTCAGGCAACTTTCATTTGCGTGGGTTTGATCACAGCTTGTTCCGCCTGGATTTTCTGGCAACTGCCGCCGGACAACGGCCCGGGGAAGCCATCTGGCACCGCCCCCGACGCCGAGCTTGCCTGATCCCGCATCAATGAATGTCTTTGGGGAGGCTGCGAGCGTCGCGCTCCAGCCTGTCTTCCATTTGGCCCAGGTAAGCCGCCACCGTATTGTTGGCGTCCTGCATCGAGCCGCGCACCGAATCGTCCAGCTTGTCCATCCGTGCCAATAGCGTATTGTGCATGTCCGCTTCGCGGGCCATGCGCACCTGCAGCTCGGTTTCGATGAACTTGCGTAGTTCCGTGAAGCGCGAGGCTTCCGCCTGGTCGGCCAGGGCGCGGTGCGCCTGCAGTTCGCGGGCATGGCGCCTGGTTTCCAGCAGCACCGAGGTCTGCAGGGTCACCAGGTAGGCCAGGAACAGCACGCTCAGCGCAATCAGCATCCCCAGCATGATCAGTCCCAGCGGTGCTGTCACGGCAGCGAAGCCGAGCGAAAGCGTGGTGGGCTGGGTGAACGCCGGCCAGTTCAGGGCTGCAAAGGCACCAATGACGGCCAGTGCCAGTACCAGAAGCAAGGTGCTGATTTTCATGGGTTTCTCCTAATGACGCCGACAAATAACGAAAGCGTATCTGCAGCCATGCAAATCCGGCATGGTTCATTGCAATGCCTGCATTGCTGAAGACCATTGTATTGATCAACCGTTCATCTTATCCGGCCAGATGTCGCGCCATCTTGTTCCTGATACAAGCGATTTTAAAATTTTTCTTCTACGCAGAAACTATTTCCCAAGCGCAGGTATCACAATGGCTTCCCGGAAACATAATTGCCCCGATAAAAATGCAACTTATTGCACCTGCTCAAACACAACGATTTTCTTTGCAACAGCTTCAACCACTTGCCTTGCCCGTCATCTTCATCCTGTTCGGCCTCATCATGGGGTCCTGGACTGGCCGCATTCCCGCCATCCGTGCAGATTTGCAGATTCCCCACTTCGCCCTGTCCATGGTGCTGCTGTGCGGCGGCATCGGCGCCGTCATTTCCTATCCGGTGTCCTCATGGATGATGGCCCGACTGGGCGGTCGCAAGACCGTACTCATTGCCGGCCTGGCATTGCTGGCTGCGCTGGTCGGCATCGGCCTGGCGCCGAGCGTCTCGCTGCTGATGGCTGCGGTATTCATGCTGGGCATTCCCGCCGGCTGCCTGAACGTCGGCATGAATGCCGTCGCCACCACTTTGGAAAAGGCCAGCGGCAAATCGACCATGGCCCGGCTGCATGCCGGCTGCTGTGCCGGTGGCCTGGCGGGCGCGACGCTGGGCGGCCTGATGGCCAGCATGAATATCGCGCCGGCCCGGCACTTCCTCCTGCTGGCCGCGCCCCTGGCAGTGTTGGTATGGCTGGCATGCCATCTTCTCAAGGCAGTTGTTGTCGATGATGACAGCGCCATTAGTGACACTAAAACAAGCGATGCCAAAACAAGCGACGCCAGTCCCGATGCGCGCGCCGGCAAGAAGATGTTTGCCTTGCCGCGTGGTCCGCTGGCCTTGTTGGGCACGCTGGTTTTTCTTGGCGCCATGTCCGAGGGCAGCATCGCCGACTGGAGCGGTGTGTTCCTGAAAGACCATTTCGGCGTGGCGGACGCTGTCGCGCCGCTGGCCTTCGCGGCCTTCTCGGTGACGATGCTGCTGGCGCGCCTGGCCGGCGACCGCCTCAAGGGCCGGCATGGCGCGCGCCGCCTTGTGTCCTGGGGTGCGGCGCTGGCGGCGGCAGGCCTGCTGTTTGCGGTTTCGGTGGACAGCGCTTATCTGGCCCTGGCGGGTTTCGGCGCCGCCGGCCTCGGCCTGGCACTGGTGTTTCCGTTCGTTTTCAGCGCAGCGGGCAGGCAAGGGCCGGTTGCCCTGGCGGGCGTGGCCACCATGGCCTACAGCGGCAGCCTGATGGGGCCGCCGGTGATCGGCGCGCTGGCGCACGGCTTCGGCATGCAGGCGGCGATTGGCTTCATCGGCGTGCTGGCCGCGCTGATCGCCATCGTCGCCGCCCGCGCGGGCATGCTCAAGTAAGCCGACAACTCCCTGATCATTTCCCTGATTATTTTTCCTGGCTATTTCATGGCAGCGTCCGTACCGTCGGCTCGCGCTGCCATTGCCGCGTCTTCGCTGCGACGATAAAGGCCTTTGGATCGTCGGCTGCGACCACGCCGGCGTCCGCCACCACATTGGCCTTGTCCAGCAAGGGCTGCGCCTCGGGACTGGCGGCGATGGCCTTGAGATGGGCAAAGGCGTCGCTGACGAAATCAAGGGCTGCGGCCTCCTTGCTCAAGGTCTGCGCCCCCGCAGCGGACAGCACCACGGCGACGGCATCGAACATCACCGAGGGCGTGCCGGCCAGCTGGCCGTCTGCGGGCAGCAGCTTGCCATCGGCCAGCGTGACGCCGCCGACCTTGGGGGCGACGATCTTGACGCCGGCGCCGGCATCGGTGGCTGCCTTGCGCAGCTTTGCTACCAGCGCGCCGTCGCTGCCGTCGGCCACCAGGATGCCGATCGCGCGGCCGGCCAGCGTGTCGTGCATCTTGCCGATGATTTGCAATGCGGGAGAGGGCGCCATATCCTGCACCGGCGCCGCAGCCGGCGGCGCCTCCGGCAGGGGCAACGCCAGGCCGTCCGCCACGCGCTGCGCCAGGTCGGCATCGATGTGGCGCAAATGTCCGACCATCGCCTGCCGCACATGCAGGTGCGCGACCTTGGACAGCTCGAACACCAGCGCAAAGGCGAGATGGGCCTGCTCGGTCGGCGTCTGGCTGCGGTAGAACAGGCGCGCCTGGCTGTAATGGTCGGCAAAGCTTTCGGCGCGGATGCGGCCCTTGTCGCCGTTTTCCGGGGTGGCGTGGCTGGGAAAGCCGCTTGCCGGCGACTCGCGCGCTGAATCCGGCGCCAGCGACTGCGGCTCGTAGGCCACCCGTCCCTTCGGATGCGCCATTTGCATGTGGCCGTCGCGCTGATGGTTGGCGAACGGGCACTTCGGCGCATTGACCGGAATCTGGTGGAAGTTGGCCGAGCCCAGCCGCGACAACTGGGTGTCCAGGTAGGAGAAGAGCCGCCCCTGCAGCAGCGGGTCGTTGGAGAAATCGATGCCGGGCGCGATGTTGGCGGGGCAGAAAGCGACCTGCTCGGTCTCGGCAAAGAAATTCTCCGGCCAGCGGTCCAGCACCATGCGGCCGATCACCTGCAGCGGCACCATTTCTTCCGGGATCAGCTTGGTAGCGTCGAGGTGGTCGAACGGGAATTTCTCGGACTCTTCCTGTGTAAACAATTGCACCGCCAGTTCCCACTCCGGAAAATCGCGCCGCTCGATGGCTTCGAACATGTCGCGCCGATGGAAGTCGGGGTCGGCGCCGGCGATCTTGACGGCTTCATCCCACAGCGTCGATTGCAGCCCCAGCTTCGGGCGCCAGTGGAACTTGACGAAGGTGGAATTGCCGGCGGCATCGAGCAGCCGGAAGCTGTGCACACCAAAGCCTTCGATCATGCGCAGCGAGCGCGGGATGGTGCGGTCGGACATGATCCACATCACCATGTGCATCGATTCCGGCGTCAGCGAAATGAAATCCCAGAACGTGTCATGCGCGCTGGCCGCCTGCGGAAAGCCGCGGTCCGGTTCCATCTTGACCGAATGCACGACGTCCGGAAACTTGATGGCATCCTGGATGAAGAAGACCGGGATATTGTTGCCGACCAGATCCCAGTTGCCTTCCCGGGTATAAAACTTGACGGCGAAGCCGCGCACGTCGCGCGGCGTATCCACCGAGCCGGCGCCGCCGGCCACCGTCGAAAAACGCGCAAACACCGGCGTCTTGGCGCCGACCTCGGTGAGGATTTTTGCGGTGGTGTATTGCGCCAGCGATTGGGTCAATTCAAACGTGCCGTGGACCCCGGTGCCGCGCGCATGCACGATGCGTTCGGGGATGCGCTCATGGTCGAAGTGCGTGATTTTTTCGCGCAGGATGAAGTCTTCCAGCAGTGTTGGCCCGCGCGGATTGGCTTTCAGCGAATTCTGGTTGTCGGGAATGGGTATGCCCTGGCTGGTCGTCAGTGGCGGATAATTGCCGCCCGCACGCTGATGCAGCTCGCCGCCTTTGCCGGCCACGCTGCTGGCATCGTCGGTCGCCTTGGCCGGATGTTTGCGGCTTTTTGGCGCGCTTTTGTTGTTGCCAGGTTCCTTGTCCTTGGTCATGTTTTCTCTCATGGTTGGCGTACGGGAATGGCGCAAGACAGTCCTGCCGCCGGCAAGCTGTCTTGCAATTCAATCAATTGATAGAGGCAGCCGGCAAAGTGAAAGTTCCGCCCTATCTCTGGCTGTCGCCGGGATTGATGCGGCATTGCAGGTGCGCTTATTGCGTGGCCGTCTGCTTGCCGCTGGATGCCCGCGCTGGCGTAGTCGCTGGTGCCACGGGCTTTTTTTGCGCCTGCGCCAGCAGGCTGGGGCAGGGACTGTCCTGGCCGGGCCCGGGATTGATCAGCGCCAGCAGCGCCGCCAGCGGCATCGCCACCGTGCCCAGCACGGCGGCCGCCCCTGCCTTGAGTGCCACCACGCCCTTGTCCACGCCGACCTCCGGTTTTCTGAAGGTGCCGCGCACATACAGCGGCGAGCGCAGCGAAATGAGGCGCACCCCCTTGCTTTCCGGCCGGATGGTCAGCGCCAGTTCTTCGCTGGCGAGATTGATCCGGCCCGCCACGCCGATGGTGGCATCACTGGTATCGACTATGAAGGTGCGGGTCTGCATCAGCCCATCCTTGATCGCAAAGTCGCTCGCCAGGCAGTTGAGCTATACCTGGCGGTCGCCAAATAGCTGGGTCAGGATGACGCTGCCGAGGTTCAGCCCCATCGCTTCCAGGATAAATTTACTGATGGTGCCTTCGGTGATGAAGGCCTTCATTTCGCCGTTGGCCGATGCTGCCAGCGCGGCCAGGGAATTGCCGCTTGCGGCTAGCGCGGCATTGGCATGGATATGTCCGAGGCTGGCACGCATCGATTCCACTTGCGGGAACAATTTGTTGAGCTTCAGGCTGCGCGCCGTGACTTTCATCCGCGCCCGTGCCGGCTTGTGCTGGCCTTCGATGGTCAGTTCAGCGGTGAATTTTCCGCCAGCCACGCCAAAATCCAGAGGCGCCAGAGACAGCACGCCGTTATCCAGGCGTATCTTGGTAGACAGGTTATCGATTGGAATATTTTCGCCGCGCACGATTTTCTTACCGGTGAACTGGACTTGCGCATCGATCTTGTCCCAGCGCTCAGTGCGAAATGAGGACACCGGCAATACCTTGTCCGGCGGTTGCTTCGTCTTGTCGCCGCGCTTTTTCTTTTCTTCCGGACTGTCGGTGCCGACCAGCGCGCCCAGGTCTTTCAGGGTCAGGTAATGCGACACTACTTCGCCGCGCAATAGTGGCCGGGGTTTTTTACGCAGGTATTCGAGCGTGCCGCCGATGTCGCTGTCGCCCACCTTGCCGGTAAATTTTTCGTAGCGCAGATGAAAATTGTCGCGCGCCAGCGTGCCCGCCAGCCGCCCCTCGGTCGAGAAGCGCGGCGTATCCGGCAGTACGATGCCGGAAAACGGAAACAGCTGGGACATGCTGGCGCCTTTGATTTTCAGGTTGACGTCGAGCGCGCTGATGCTGCGCGGGTTGGTCAGCGTGCCGCTGGCGAAGACTTCCGACGTGCCGACCTTGAGTTGCGCTTCCACAGGATATTGGGTGTCGCGCTCCTGCAGCGACAGCAGGGCGCCGGCCTTGCCGCTGCCGGATACGGCGTCACCGTTGAGCTTGCCGCCGATTTTCCAGATGATGCTGCCGTCGTCTTCCGTATCGATGCGCGTGGTGACATCCGCCTTCTTGACCGGATCGACCAGCCGTACGGTGCCTTCGTTCAGCGTCAGGTCGCGCAGCACCAGTTGCCATTGCGATGGCGCCTCGCCCTCATCCTTCTTCCTGAACGTCCAGTTGTTCTGGCCTTCCTTGCCAAGCTCCAGCACCAGATCCGGCTCGGTCAGGATCAGTTTGGACACGCTGACTTTTTTCCGAGCAGCGCCAACGGACTCAGGGTGAAATCGACCTGCGGCACGGTCGCCATGGTCGGCCCGGTGGTGGCCCATGGCGGGTTGCCCAGCATGAGGTCATGCGCGCGCAGATGCGGCCACGGCACCAGCCGGCGCCAGTCGACCTCGGTTTTTTCCGGCTTGCGCCAGCTCAGCGACAGGTCGCCATGGATGGCGAAGGACCTGCCGGTGGCTTCGCTGACGCGCTCGATAATCCAGGGTTTGGCGACATTCCAGTTAATGAGGCTCAGCGATAATGGAATCAGGATCAACAGGGCACCGATCCCGAGCGCGATTGTTGCCAGGATGTGTCTTTTGCGGCGCAACGGATTGGCCACGGCGGCGGCAGTCGCGATGAGCGATTATTTGCCAGGCTTTCCTGGCTGCGCCGGACCTTTCTGATCCGGATTGATGCCCTGCTGGCCGGGATTCTTTTGCTGAATCGGGGGCTTGCCGGGTTGCTGCGGCGGCTCCTTGATCTCGGGCTTTTGCGGATGGTCCTGCGGTACGTTGGTGAGCGCATCATCCTTGCGCCGGGAATTGGTTGACTTGGCTGTCATCATTGTCTCCTGTGTCGACACCAGAAATATCCCTGTTCTGTAGAGCACGAAAGCCGGACAAAGTTTGCAGCGATTACAAGGGAATTGTGCTGGGAAGACTGCGCTTGGGTTCTTCCACAGGGCAAGATAACGCCAGGCAATGTCGCCCTGCTTCAGGTGGTTTGTCCGTTTCCATACGCCAACATCTTCCAGCTCACCCCCAGATGCACGTCGGTCTTGAGCGCCACCAGCTTGCGTGACAGTTCGAGCTGCTCGCGTTCCTTGCGCAGCCTTTCACCCAACGGGTTCATGAGGATGCCGGCACCCGCCAGCACTTGCTCCAGGCTGCCATAGCTTTGCAGCAGTTTTGCTGCCGTCTTGGCGCCGACCTTGGAAACGCCCGGAATATTGTCAGAAGGCTCGCCCGCCAGCGCCAGGAGTTGCGGCAGCAGATCCGGCGCCACGCCAAACTTTTGCTCGACCCATTGCCGGTCATGCCATTCGCCCTTGAAATGGTCCCACACCAGCGCCCCTTGGGCGATCAAGCCATGCAAGTCCTTGTCGGTCGAGGCGATGATCGCTTCGCCACGGTTTTCGTCAAGCCAGCGCAGGATGGCGGTGGCAATCACGTCCTTGGCCGCCACTTCGGGCACCGAGACGATTTTCAAGCCGGCCGCGCCCAGCTGTTCGTAAAAGGCCGGCAAACGCTCACGCAATTCCTCCGGCAACGGACCATGGTTGGCGCGGTAACTGGTAAAGAGGTCATGGCGCCAGGTGTGGCCGCCGAAATCGAAGGCGCACAGCACGTGCGTCGGCTGATGGCTTGCCAGCAGACGCCGGAAGGAAGGCAGCGCATGCCGCAGCGCCGCCGTCGCCTTTGCCGACGCCTCCGGCTCGTCATTGGCTTCATAGATGCGCCGCACGATGTGCATGCCGTCGATGGCGAGCAGTTTTCCCATGGCGAGTGAACGAGTAAAGGTCCGGCTTAATCCGTCGCCAGCAGGCGGATCGTGTATTGACCGCTTTTTTCATCGCGCGTCATCGTCAGGAGTTTCCTTTTTTCGGCATCTTCCACCAGCTCCTTGAACGAGCGATAGCCATATGCCGATTCATTGAAGCCGGGCCGCCGGCGCTGCATGGTGGACTTGACCATCGAGCCCCAGATCTTTTCGTCGGAGCCGCGTTCGACGATCAGGGCATCGACGGTTTCGACCAGAAAATCCAGCACCTGGCTGCGCTTTTCTTCTTCCTCGTTCCTGGGCTCGGCCGGCTTGGCAGCCTTGCCGGCGGCTTTGGCCGTGGTTTTTTTTGCCGTGTGTTTTTTCCGGGCTTCCTGCGCACGCACCAGGTCATCATAAAAGATGAACTCATGGCAGTTTGCGCTGAGCAGGTCCGAGGTGGAATCCTTGACGCCGACGCCGATCACCTGCTTGTTGTTTTCACGCAGCTTGGAGACCAGCGGTGAAAAGTCGGAATCGCCGCTGATGATGACGAAGGTATCGACATGCGACTTGGTGTAGCACAGATCGAGCGCATCGACCACCATGCGGATATCCGCCGAATTCTTGCCGGACTGGCGCAGGTGCGGGATTTCAATCAGCTCGAACGCCGCTTCGTGCATCGGCGCCTTGAATTCCTTGTAGCGGTCCCAGTCGCAGTAGGCTTTCTTGACCACGATGCTGCCTTTGAGCAGCAGGCGCTCCAGCACTTTCTTGATTTCAAAGGCGGGATATTTTGCATCCCGCACGCCCAGGGCAATGTTCTCGAAATCGCAGAACAGGGCCATGTTGGTGATTTCGTTGGCGCCGGCCATAGGCTCATCCTTTTAGGTATCAAAACCCAGATGATACCGCGCCGCACGGTCATGGCATGCTTCGGATCGGCGCGCCCCGCCAGAATGCAGGATAATCTTTTCATTATGAATTATTTACACCTAATGGGACGCACCCATCACCACCCCTCGGCAATCCTGCTGGTAGTGCAGCTGCTGGGCATGCTGCTGTACCCGTTTTTCGAACATACCGATCTCGGGCGCATCGCCTTCAATGTGTTCGGCGTCGCCGTGCTGGTCATCACTACCGGCATGGTCAGGCGCACACCGGGGCTGGCGTGGATCAGCGCCTGCATCGCGGCCCCGGCCGTGGTGCTGCTGGTGCTGCAACTGGCATTTGGCATGCAGCACCTCGTGCCCTGGTCCTCCGCGCTGGAAGCGGTGTTCTACTTCTATGCGGCCGGTAGCCTGATCGGCTACATGATGGAAGACCACCTCGTCACCACTGACGAGCTGTTCGCCGCCGGCGCCACCTTCACCCTGCTGGCCTGGGGATTTACCCACCTGTTCATCCTGGTCCAGGCACTCGAGCCGGGTTCCTATGCGGCGGCGGTCAACTCCTCCGATCCGCGTACCTGGACCGAACTGATGTACCTGAGCTTCGCGCTGCTCTCCAGCACCGGCATCGGCGACGTGATCCCGCTGACGACGCAGGCGCGTTCGTTGGCCAGCATCGAAATGTTTGTCGGGTTGATGTACCTTGCGCTGGTGGTGTCGCGGCTGGTGGGGATGACGTTGCAGGCGCGCAGGTAATCAGGTTGCGCCGGCGCCGGGCCGGATGTAGCGGAAAGTGCCGATTGCGGTAGCCGCCAGCAGTACATCATCCAGCCACACTTCCGCGCGGGCGAAATAGACCTTGCGCCCTCTCCGTTCCAGAAATCCCTTGGCGGTCAGCATGGCACCGCCGCCGCTGTCGAGGAAATTGGTAGTCAGCGAAAGCGTGACGCCTTGCAGCGGATCTGCTCCGGCCGGAGTGTACAGGCCGGCGTAGCCGCAGGCAGCATCGAGCAACGTGCAGATCACGCCGCCGTGCACCTTGCCGGTGCGGTTGAGCAGGGAGGGGTCGATCGGCAGTTGAATTTCAACTTCGCCTTCGCGCCACGCGTGCAGGATTGCCCCCAACTTTTCGAGAAAAGGATTTTCTAGTTGCCGTGTCTGCATATTGCGGAGGAGTTTCTGGTGAATGTTGCCGCATTATGCCGGCAGGCCGTCAGAACAGGCAATCCGCTTAAGCAGTGCCTAAGGCCGGGTTTAGAACATGCAAATTGTCCCGGTTACAAAGTTCAGGGAGACTTGCGCCCATACTTTTCAAATTCATGGAAAATATCTTGAAAGTCCTGGTTCCAGTCAAGCGCGTGGTCGACTACAACGTCAAGGTACGGGTCAAGTCCGATGGTTCGGGCGTCGATACTGCCAACGTCAAGATGTCGATGAATCCTTTCGATGAAATCGCCGTCGAGGAAGCCATGCGCCCGCTCCGACTTATGCGTATTCTTCCGCCTCGGCCCGATTGGCGTCCTCGACCAGCAGGTCGATCAGTTCGTTGGCGAAGAACGGCAGGGATTCCAGTTCTCGCACGCAAATCAGCAGGTTGCGGATCGCCCAGTCGTTGGTCAGGCGCAGCAGCTTGATGGGCTGGTTTTTCGCATGCCGCCGCGCCGACGACTCGGGCAGCATGCCGATGCCGACATTGGCTTCGATCATGCGGCATTCCGCCTCGAAGCTGCTGACCTGGATGCGCATTTTCAGCTGGCGGTTGATCTCGCTGGCGGCACGGTGCAGGAAGGAATGGATCGCGCTGCCTTCGTGCAGCCCGACGTAGTTGTATTCGATGGTGTCCTCGAAGGCGATCTCGTCTTTTTCGGCCAGTGGATGCGCGCTCGATACCGCCAGCACCAGCCGGTCATTGCGGTAGGGGACTACATGCAGGCCCTCAGTGTTGACCGTGCCGGCAACGATGCCGATGTCGGTCACACCTGTACTGACCGCGCGCACGATGTCGTTGCTGAGTCTTTCGCTGAGGTCGATGTTGACGTCCGGGTGCGACACCAGGAAAGTGCGCAATACGTCCGGCAGGAACTCGGTGATCGCCGTGGTGTTGGCGATGATGCGCACATGGCCCTTGATGCCCTTGGCGTACTCCTGCAGGTCGGCGCGCAGCACTTCGACCTGGTTCAGTACCTGGCGCGCGTGGTGCAGGAACGCCTGGCCGGAAGGGCGCAGCGTGATGCCCTGGCTGACCCGGTTCAAGAGCGGCGTGCCGATCGACTGCTCGAGGTTCTTGATGCGCATGCTGGCTGCCGGCAGCGACATGTGTGCCCGGTTGGCCGCTTTGGTAAGGCTTTTTTCTTCCGCGATGTAGACGAACAATCGCAAATCCACAAAATCAAATTGCATCGCCATGGTGTGCCTGGAGCGCGGGCTGTAACGGACAGGCGCCCGCTTAAGCCAAAGCTAATTCCCTCTTTCGGAAATACGAATTGTCATGAAATCCCAATTCGGACATTCTACGACAAATAGCATTCATCGCAGGAGTAATACAGAAATCATGACGCTGGATATCGCACATCTGCAGGAATGGACCGGCCGCAGCGAAAGCCGCAATGACCAGGTCACGCCAGTGCCGGTGGCGGCGCTGGCCGCCACGCTCGATCTGGCAGGAGACTCGCCTCGATCCGGCGACACCTTGTCGCCGTTGTGGCATTGGCTATACTTTTTGCCAATCAGCCCGCGCGCCGAAGCGGGGCCGGACGGCCACCCGCGCCGCGGCGGCTTCCTGCCGCCGGTGCCGCTGCCGCGCCGCATGTGGGCCGGCGGTCGCCTGACGTTTCACCAGCCGCTCAAGGTGGGCGATGCGATCTCCCGGACGTCGCGCATTGTCAGCGTCGACGGCAAGCAGGGCCGCAGCGGTTCCCTCGTGTTCGTCATGGTGCGTCACGAAATCAGCAATGCCGCGGGGCTGGCGATTACCGAGGAGCACGACATCGTCTACCGCGACATGCCGGCGCCCGACGCGCCGCCGCCGCAAGCGGTCGCCGCGCCGCAGGACGCGCAGTGGCGCCGTGCCATTCATCCCGACCCGGTGCTGCTGTTTCGCTATTCGGCGCTGACTTTCAATTCGCACCTGATCCACTACAGCCGCGATTACGCCACCGAAGTCGAGGGTTATCCCGGCCTGGTGGTTCACGGTCCGCTGATCGCCACGCTCTTGCTGGACCTGCTGCGGCGCGAACTGCCTGACGCCGTGGTGAGCGGCTTCAACTTCCGCGCGGCCAGTCCGCTGTTCGATACGGCCGACTTCCAGGTATGCGGCAAGCCCTCCGCTGACGGCAAGACAGTCGAGCTGTGGGCGCAGAACGCCGCCGGCGGACTGGCCATGAGCGCCATCGCCATGCTGGCCTGACGCCTCCCCTTAATCAAACCAGACCAATTCGAAACACAGGAATACAAATGATCCACAAGCCAGATGAATACCAGGAATTGCGCGAAGCGGTGCGCGACCTGTGCGCCAACTATCCGGGTGAATACTTCCGCAAGGTCGATGAGCAACGCGCCTATCCGGAATCCTTCGTTGACGCCCTCACCAAGGCCGGCTGGCTGGCGGCGCTGATCCCACAGGAATACGGCGGCTCGGGCCTGGGTCTGACCGAGGCTTCGGTGATCATGGAAGAGATCAACCGCTCCGGCGGCAATTCCGGCGCTTGCCACGGCCAGATGTACAACATGGGCACCCTGCTGCGGCACGGCTCGGAAGCGCAGAAGCGCGAGTACCTGCCGAAAATCGCCAGCGGCGAATTGCGCCTGCAGTCGATGGCGGTGACCGAGCCGACTACCGGCACCGATACCACCAAGATCAAGACCACCGCAGTGAAGAAGGGCGACCGCTATGTGGTCAACGGCCAGAAGGTATGGATCTCGCGCATCCAGCACTCCGACCTGATGATTCTGCTGGCGCGCACCACGCCGCTGGCTGAAGTAACGAAAAAATCGGAAGGCATGTCGATCTTCGTGGTCGACCTGCGCGAAGCCATCGGCAAGGGCATGACCGTGCAGCCGATCCCGAACATGGTCAACCACGAGACCAACGAACTGTTCTTCGACAACCTGGAAATCCCGGCGGAAAACCTGATCGGCGAGGAAGGCAAGGGCTTCAAGTACATCCTCGACGGCTTGAACGCCGAGCGCGCCCTGATCGCCGCCGAATGCATCGGCGACGGCTACTGGTTCATCGACAAGGTCTCGCAATACGTCAAGGAACGCGTGGTGTTCGGTCGGCCGATTGGCCAGAACCAGGGCGTGCAATTCCCGATCGCCAGGGCATATGTCAACCTGGAAGCCGCCAACCTGATGCGCTTCAAGGCGACCTCGCTGTTCGATTCCAGGCAGGCCTGCGGCGCCGAGGCAAACATGGCCAAGATGCTGGCTGCCGACGCCTCCTGGGAAGCGGCCAATGCCTGCCTGCAGTTCCACGGCGGCTTTGGCTTTGCCTGCGAATATGACGTCGAGCGCAAGTTCCGCGAGACGCGCCTGTATCAGGTGGCACCGATTTCGACCAACCTGATCTTGTCGCATGTGGCCGAGCATGTGCTGGGCCTGCCGCGCTCGTTCTGAACATTTCCATCATGACTACCCTGACTATGGCAGAGCAAATTTCTCCCAGCGCCGAACTGGCGCTTTTTGCGGCCGGGCTGCGTTACGAGCAGATCCCGGCCGACGTTTTGCGCCGCACGGAAGACCTGATGCTCGACTGGTTCGGTTCCGCCCTGGCTGGCAAGGGCGCGCGCCCGGTCGAGAGCATCGAGCGCTTTGCCCGGCAGATGGGCGGCGACGGCCCCGCGGAAGTGCTGATTTCGCGCCGCCGCACTACGCCGTTGTTCGCGGCGATGGTCAATGCCGCCGCTTCGCATTTCATCGAGCAGGACGATGTCCACAACGGTTCGGTGTTCCACCCCGCGGCGGTGGTGTTCCCGCCGGTGCTGGCGGTGGCGCAGGCGCTCGGCAGCTCCGGGCGCGACGTGCTGGTGGCGGCGGTGGCCGGCTACGAGGTCGGCATCCGCGTCGGCGAATTCCTTGGGCGTTCACATTACCGCGTCTTCCACACCACCGGTACCGCCGGCTCCATCGCCGCGGCGGTGGCCGTCGGCAGCCTGCTGAAACTCAACGCCGAACAGATGCAGGACGCCATCGGCTCTGCCGGCACCCAGGCCGCCGGCCTGTGGGAATTCCTGCGCGACGCCGCCGACTCCAAGCAGCTGCACACCGCGCACGCCGCCGGCAGCGGCCTGACCGCCGCCTATCTGGCGAAAGATGGCTTCAAGGGTGCGCGCCAGATCCTTGAAGGCGCCAAGGGCATGGCCGCTGGCATGTCGAGCGATGCCGATGTAACCAGGCTGACCGATGGCTTGCTGACCCGCTGGGCAGTCGCGGAAGTCTCGTTCAAGTACCACGCTTCCTGTCGCCACACGCATCCGGCGGCGGATGCACTGCTGCAGGTGATGCGGCAACACGACCTGGCGCCGGCGCAGATCGCTTCGGTGGTGACGCACGTGCATCAGGGCGCCATCGACGTGTTGGGACCAGTCGTCGATCCGGTTACCGTGCACCAGGCGAAATTCTCGATGGGCACGGTATTGGGACTGGTGGCGGTGCATGGCAGCGCCTCGGTGGCGGATTTCGAGGCCTCCTTCAAGTCGTCGGAGGTGGTGGCTTTCCGCAACAAGGTCAGCATGCAGCTCGATGCCGAAGTCGATGGCGCCTACCCGGCGCGCTGGATCGGCAAGGTGGAGGTGAAGACGCTGGATGGCCGCCTCCTGCACGGCCGTGTCGACGAGCCCAAGGGCGACCCGGGCAACTCCCTGAACCGCGAGGAAATCGAACAGAAAGTGCTGCGGCTGGCGCAATTCAGCCAGGGCGCATCGACGCAAGAAATGCGTAGCGCCTGCGACGCTGTCTGGCAGATCGAGCGCAACGACAAGATCGGTTATCTGCTGCCCCAAGCGGCGGTTTGAATTAAAGAGGAAGACAAAACATGACGAATGCGACGATATTCGAAGGTGACGGGCCGGAAAAGGTTTATCACGAACTCCTGAAGCAGGGCAAATTCCGCATCCAGCGTTGCGGCGCCTGTGGCGGGCATATCTTTTTCCCGCGCGTGATCTGCACTCTTTGCGGTTCGGCCGACCTGGCCTGGATTGCGCCGAGCGGCCGTGGCACCGTCTATTCCACGACCGTGCTGCGTCGCAAACCCGAATCGGGCGGCAACCTGAACCTCGTCCTGGTCGACCTGGAAGAAGGGCCGCGCATGATGAGCCGCGTTGAAGGCATTTCTGCCGAGGAAGTGAAAATCGGCATGGCGGTCGAGGCATCGATCATCGAAGACAAGGGTGCGCCGCTGGTGGTGTTCCACCCGGCCGGGGAGGCAAAATAATGAACAACAATCTGAGAGGTTCGGTCGCCATCGTCGGAGTCGGCCAGGCAGGCATCGGCGAGGCGCACGGCCGCACCGACATGGAAATCATGGTCGAGGCGGCGCAGAAGGCAGTGTCCGACGCAGGGCTGTCGATGCGCGACATCGATGGCATCGCCACCGCCAGCGTCGGCGCCAGCATGTGGGCGCTGCCGACGGTGGAATACCTCGGCATCCGCCCGAAGTTCATCGACAGCACCATGCTGGGCGGCTGCAGCTTCGTGTCGCACATGCTGCCGGCAATGATGGCGCTGAATGCCGGCCTGTGCGACAACGTGCTGGTTTGCTACGGCGCCAACGCGCGCACGTCGCCGACCATGACCTTCGCCCAGCAGGAATCGCGGCGCGCGCAGTTCGACCCGCATCCGTACGAGACGCCCTATCAGTCGAATATCGTGACATCCTATGCGCTGGCGGCGGCACGCCACATGCACCAGTACGGCACCACCCGGCGCGACTTGGCGGAAGTGGCGGTGGCGGCGCGAAAATGGGCGCAGTTGAATCCCGAAGCCTTCATGCGCGACCCGCTGACCATCGAGGAAGTCCTGGCTGCGCGCTTGATCGCCGACCCCTTGTCGCTGCGCGACTGCTGCATGGTGTCGGACGGCGCCGGCGCCTATGTGCTGACCCGCGCCGACCGCGCCAAACATCTGAAGCAGAAGCCGGTATACGTGCTCGGCAACGCCAGCGCGGTCTGGCACCGCCAGATCTCGTCGATGCCGGACCTGACCGTGACTGCGGCCCAGGAATCCGGCGAGCGCGCCTTCGCCATGGCCGGCATGCAGCCGTCCGACATCGACGTGGTCGAACTGTACGACGCCTTCACCATCAACACCATCCTGTTCCTGGAAGACCTGGGCTTTTGCAAGAAGGGCGAAGGCGGCGCTTTCGTCGCCAATGGCGGCATTGCCCCGGGCGGCCGCCTGCCGGTCAATACCAATGGCGGCGGCTTGTCCTGCGTGCATCCCGGCATGTACGGCATGTTCATCACCATCGAAGCGGTGCGCCAGTTGCGCGGCGAAGGCGGCGCACGGCAGGTGGCCGGCGCCGAGACGGCCGTGGTGCATGGCAATGGCGGTCTGCTGTCGGCACAGGCGACGGCGATCCTGGGCACCGAAGCGGCCCTGTAAATAGTGATAAAGATACTGGAGGAGCAAACATGACGAATCAAACTATGGTTGAAGGCAAGGTTGTCGTAGTCACTGGCGCCGGCGGCGGCATCGGCCGCGATATCGCGCTGCTGATGGCGAAATATGGCGCCAGGGTGGTGGTCAACGATATCGGCGCCTCGCTCACGGGCGAAGGCCTGGACGCCGGTCCGGCGCAAAAGGTGGTCGAAGAAATCAAGGCGGCCGGCGGCGAAGCAGTGGCCAATACCGACAGCGTGTCGGAAGCTTCCAGCGCCGAGCGCATCATCGGCACCGCACTGGATGCCTTCGGCCGCATCGATTGCGTGGTCAACAACGCCGGCATCCTGCGCGACCGCTTTTTCCACAAGATGAGCGCGGAAGAATGGGATGCGGTGCTGAAGGTGCACCTGTACGGCGCTTTCTACATGAGCAAGGCCGCCGCGCGGCATTTCAAGGAACAGTCCTCCGGCAGCCTGATCCACATGACCTCGACTTCCGGCCTGATCGGCAATATCGGCCAGGCCAATTACTCGGCCGCCAAGCTGGGGGTGACCGCCTTGTCGAAATCGATTGCACTCGACATGGAGCGCGACAAGGTGCGTTCCAACTGCATCGCCCCCTTCGCCTGGAGCCGCATGGTCAGCTCGATCCCGACCGACACGCCGGAAGGCAAGGCGGAAGTGGAACTGATCAAGCAGATGACGCCGGCCAAGATCGCGCCACTGGCGGTGTATCTGGCAAGCGATGCCGCCAGCCACGTCAACGCCCAAGTTTTTTCGGTGCGCAACAATGAAATCTTCCTGATGAGCCAGCCGCGCCCGATCCGCTCGGTGCACCGTTCCGAAGGCTGGACGCCGGAGACCGTCGCTGCCCATGCCATGCCGGCGCTGCAAGCCTCGTTCTTCGACCTCGAGCGTTCCGGCGACGTCTTCAGCTGGGATCCGGTGTAAGCGGCCAGGCGCAATGTCCATGGAATTCGATTACCACAGGATCAAAAACTGGCCCTTCCCCGAGCTCGAACAGACCTACACCGCGCGCGACACCATGCTGTACGCGCTCGGGCTGGGTATCGGCGCCGACTCGCTGGATGCCGGCCAGCTGCGCTATGTCTATGAAAAGGACTTGCAGGCGGTGCCGACCATGGCCGCGGTGCTGGGCTACCCCGGCTTCTGGATGCAGAACCCGGACACCGGCGTGGACTGGGTCAAGGTGGTGCACGGCGAGCAGCATGTGCGCATCCACCGCACCCTGCCGGCAGCCGCCACCGTGGTCGGCCGCACGCGCGTCCTGAGCGTTACCGACAAGGGCGCCGGCAAGGGCGCCATCGTGGTGTTCGAGACGCAGGTGTCGGAGAAGCAGTCCGGCTCCCTGCTGGCGACCGTCAGCCAGGTGGTGTTTTGCCGCGGCAATGGCGGCTACAGCGCCAACGGCCAGCCCAGCGACGAACTCACGGCGGCGCCGCCGGTGATTCCGCTGACGCCGCCCGACAGCATCTGCGACCTTGGCACCCGGCCGGAGATGGCGCTGATCTATCGCCTATCGGCCGATTACAATCCGCTGCATGCCGATCCGGCAGTCGCAAAGGCGGCCGGTTTTCCGCGGCCAATCCTGCATGGCCTGGCCACTTTCGGCGTGGCGGCGCACGCGCTCCTGAAGTCCTGCTGCGGCTACGAGGCAGCACGGCTGCAGGCGATCAGCACGCGCTTTTCGGCGCCGGTATTCCCCGGTGAAACGATCCGCAGCGAGATATGGCAGCGCGGCAAGCAGGTGTTTTTCCGCTCTCGCGTGCTCGAACGCGATCTGGTGGTGCTCAACAATGGGGTTGCCGAGCTGGCTTGAGCTGCAGGCAGCTGAAACCCGGGTAGCGGCTCGTGCCGGCAAGGGTGCGCCAAAGAAAACGCAGTAAACGAAAAACGGGGCGGGCGCTTGTGGCGCCAGCCCCGTTTTCTTTCGGTCCCGTTTATTGCGGAAAAACGATCACGTCGCGCAGGCTTTCGCCGGCATGCAGGCGGTCGAAACCCAGATTGACTTCCTCGAGCGTCAGACGCTGTCCCATCAGCTTGTCGATCGGCAGCTTGCCTGCCTGGTACAGGCCGATGTAGCGCGGGATATCGCGCATCGGCACGCAGGAGCCGATGTAGCTGCCCTTGACGGTGCGCTCTTCGGCAACCAGGCTTAGTTGCTGCAAATTCCATTTGGCATCCGGGTGCGGCAGGCCGGCGGTGACCGTGGTGCCGCCACGCCGGGTCACGCGGTAGGCGGCTTCCATGGCGTGGGTCGAGCCGGCCATCTCGAAGGAAAAATCGACGCCGCCGCGGGTCAGGGACTTGATCTTGTCCACCAGATCCGGGTCGCGCGCATTGAAGACGGCGGTGGCGCCGAGCGATTTGGCCACTTCCAGCTTGCTGTCGTGCAGGTCGACGGCGATCACTTCGCGCGCACCGGAAGCCAGCGCCCCCAGCATGGCGCACAAGCCGACGCCGCCCAGGCCGAACACGGCGGCGGTGGTGCCGGCCTGCACGCGCGCGGTATTGATGGCGGCGCCGACGCCGGTCAGCACGGCGCAGCCGAACAGGGCGGCTTCCACCGGGTCGATGTCGGCTTCGATCTTGACGCAGGAGTTGCGCGATACCACTGCGTGCTCGGCGAAGGCCGATACGCCGACGTGATGGTGCACGTGATGGCCGTGCGCGTCATGGATGCGCTGGCCGCCCGACAGCAGGGTACCCTTGCCGTTGGCTTCGGCGCCCGGCTCGCACAAGGCCGGGCGGCCTTCCATGCAAGGCAGGCAGTGGCCGCAGCTGGGCACGAACACCAGCACCACCAGGTCGCCCGGTTTCAGGTCGGTCACCCCGGATCCGACTTCCAGCACGCGGCCGGAGGCTTCATGGCCGAGCGCCATCGGCACCGGGCGCGGCCGGTTGCCGTTGATGACCGACAGGTCTGAGTGGCACAGGCCGGCGGCCTGCATCTTGATCAGCACCTCGCCGGGGCCGGGAGCGTCCAGCGACACCTCGGTGATTTTCAGCGGTTTGCTTTCGGCATACGGTGCTGGCGCATCCAGCTGGTACAGCACGGCGGCACGGGTTTTCATGGTTTGTCTCCTTGCTTACTTGCTTATAGTCGTCTCAGCTATAGTTTTGCACAATCGTCTTGGTCGTGCTCATCTCTTCCAGCGCCAGGAAGCCTTTCTCGCGACCGTGGCCGCTGCGCTTGACGCCGCCGAAGGGCAGCTCGACGCCGCCGCCGGCGCCGTAGCAATTGATGTAGACCTGGCCGGCGTGGATCTGTTTGGCCAGGCGTTGCTGACGGCTGCCGTTTTCGGTCCAGATGCCGGCGACCAGGCCGAAATCGGTGCCGTTGGCCAGGCGCACTGCATCTGCCTCATCCTTGAACGGGATGACCGCCAGCACCGGGCCGAACACTTCATCCTGGGCCAGCGCGTGGTCGCGCGGCACCGGGCCGAACAATGCCGGCGCGACGAAGTAGCCATCTTTCGAGGCTTCCGGCGCCAGCTGGCCCTGCGCGATCAGCGGCACGCCCGACGCCTTGGTGTCGTTGATGAATTGCTGCACGCGGTTGAACTGCTTCTTGTTGACGATGGGGCCGCAATCGAGATCCAGTTCCGGGGTGCCGACGCGGGTGGCGGCAAAACGCTCAGCCACCATGCCGACGAATTTTTCATAGATGCTTTCCTGCACCAGCAGGCGGCTGCCGGCCGAGCAGGTCTGCCCGGCGTTTTGCACGATGGCCTTGACGACCACCGGCACCGCTTTGGCCAGGTCGGCATCCTCGAAGACGATCTGCGGCGACTTGCCGCCCAGCTCCAGCACGCAGGGCACGCTGTTGGCGGCGGTGGCTTCCTGCACCATCTTGCCGACTTGCGGCGAACCGGTGAAGGTGGCGAAGTCGATGCCGCGATGCGCAGTCAGGGCGGCGCCGGCTTCATGGCCGTAGCCGGTGACGATGTTGATGGCGCCCGGCGGAAAGCCCGCTTCGAGCGCCAGCTTGGCGATTTCCAGTCCGCTCAGGCAAGCGTCTTCGGACGGTTTCAGCACGGTGGCATTGCCCATCGCCAGTGCCGGCGCCAGGGTGCGGCCGAACATCTGCGCCGGATAGTTCCAGGGGATGATGTGCGCGGTCACGCCATGCGGCACGCGCTCGACGCGCACGTTGAAGCCCTCCATGAAGGGCACGGTCATGCCGTGCACCTTGTCGGCGGCAGCGCCATAGAATTCGAAGTAACGCGCCACCACGCCGATGTCCACGCGTGCCACGGTGATCGGCTTGCCGGTATCGCGCGCCTCGATCTGGGCGATCTTTTCGGTATTGTCGATGATCAGTTGCGCCAGCTTTTGCATCAGGCGGCCGCGTTCGGTGGCGGTCAGCTTGCCCCAAGGGCCGTCCAGCGCGCGCCGTGCGGCGGCGATGGCGCGGTCGATGTCGGCCGCCGTGCCGCGTGAAATTTCAGTGAACGGCTTGCCGTCGCAGGGATTGAGAACCTCGATGGTCTCGCCATTGGATGCGGCGCTCCATTCGTTGTCGATCAGGATGGTATTCATTGATGTCTCCGTAAAATTAGCGTGCTCTGGCAATGCAAGACTTACCAGGTATCCACAAAATTGCGTTTCTTGCCGGCGCGCGGCATCACTGGCGGCAGCGAGCGCAGGCCGCGCACGATCCACTTGCGCGATTCGGCCGGATCGATCACGTCATCGATTTCCAGGTAGGCCGCCATGCTGGTCGCCTTGCCTTTTTCATACGCGGCGCTGACCAGTTTCTCCAGCAGGCCCTGGCGTTCGGCGGGATCGGCTACCGCTTCGAGCTCCTTGCGGTAGCCCAGCTTGGCCGCACCCTCGATGCCCATGGCGCCGAATTCACCGCTCGGCCACGAGACAGTGAAAAACGGCGCATGGTAGCTGCCGCCGGTCATCGAAATCGATCCCAGTCCGTAACCTTTGCGCAGCACGATGCTGAAGAAAGGTACGGTAATGCTGGCGGCAGCAACGAACATGCGCGAGACGTGGCGCACCATCGCGGTCTTTTCCGAATCCGGGCCGACCATGAAGCCGGGCGTGTCGCACAGCGACAGCATCGGAATGTCGAAAGCGTCGCACAGCTGCATGAAACGGGCGGACTTGTCGGCGGCATCGGCGTCGATGGCGCCGCCCAGGTGCGCCGGGTTGTTCGCCAGCAGGCCGACCGGCCGGCCTTCGATACGAATGAAGGCGGTGATGATGCCGACGCCAAATTCGCCGCGCAGCTCCAGCACCGAATCGGCGTCGGCGAGCGCCTCGATCACCTTGCGCATGTCGTACACGCGCAGGCGGTTTTCCGGCACCATCTGGCGCAGCAGGCGCTGGTCAGCGCAAGACCAGTCGGCAACCGGGCCCTGGAAGTAGGACAGGTATTTCTTCGACGCGGCGACCGCTTCGGCCTCATCCGCCACCACGATGTCGAACACGCCGTTGGGCGCCTGCACGCTGACCGGACCGATTTCCTCCGGCGTATAGCTGCCCAGGCCGCCGCCCTCGACCATCGCCGGGCCGCCCATGCCGACGGTGGCGTTGGCGGTGGCGATAATGACGTCGGAGCAGCCGACCAGCGCGGCATTGCCGGCGAAGCTGCGGCCGGAGACGATGCACACGCGCGGCACCAGGCCGCTCAGCCTGGCGTAGTGCATGAAGGTGGTGGTGTTGAGCATCGCCACCGTGTGGTTTTCGATGTCGCCCGGACGGCCGCCGCCGCCTTCGGCGAAGATCACGATCGGCAGCTGCCATTGCTCGGCAAGTTGCAGCATGCGGTCGATCTTCTTGTGGTTATTGGTGCCCTGGGTGCCGGCGAACACGGTGTAGTCGTAGGCAATCACCATGCAGCGCGCCTTGCCGTCCTCGAACCGGACGGCATTGACCGAACCGACGCCGGCGATCAGGCCGTCAGCCGGGCTGATGCGCTGCAATTCCTCGACGCTGTAGCGGTCGCGCTGGGCGCCGTGGGTCAAGGCGCCGTATTCGATGAAGCTGTCGGCATCGCACAGGTCGGCGACGTTCTCGCGGGCGGTGCGCTGGCCGGTCTTGCGGCGACGCGCCACCGCATCGGGACGGGCGGCGTCCAGACCGTCGGCATGACGCTGCAGTACTTCCGCCAGGTCCGGACGGATGTAGTCCGGGTCGATGCTGGCTGCGGCGACTTCGTTGCCGCCTTCCAGCGCGGTTTCCTCGATATGCAGCATCGGATGGTCCTGGAACAGGGTGTCGCCCTTCTTGACGTCGATGCGGCGCACGATGCCGCTCACCTCTGCCGTGACGATGTGCTCCATTTTCATGGCCTCGATCACGGCCACCTGCTGGCCGGCGTAGACGGTATCGCCCTCGGCCACATTTACAACGACGATCACGCCCTGCATCGGAGTTTTCACCGGCGTGGTGTTGACGGGCGCGGCGGGCGCCCCGTCCGTCCTGGCGCCACCCTTGGCGCCGCCTGCCTGCTCGCCGCTGTCGTAATACAGTTTCTGGTGGGCGTCGGCGGGCGCGGCGACCAGTTCGGCGATGTGGTTTTCGACGAAGCGGGTATTGACGCGGTTGGCGATCACGTCCGGATGGCGCAGCAGATTCTGCAGGAAGGCGATGTTGGTCGACACGCCCTGGATGCGGAACTCGCACAGCGCCCGGTAGGTGCGCGCCGCCAGATCGGCGAAACTGCCGTGTGGCGCGTGCGTGATCAGCTTGGCCAGCAGCGAATCGAAATTCGGGTTGGTGGTGTAGTCGGTATAGCCGAAGGTATCGACCCGGATACCGGGGCCGGTTGGCGGTTCGAAGGCGCGCAGGGTGCCGCCGGCGGGCCGGGCGTTGCCATCGGCTTCCATGGTTTCCATGTTGATGCGCAGCTGGATCGCGTGACCCTTCGGCGCCGGAATCGCCGCCTGATTCAGGCCGAGATCGGCCAGGGTGCTGCCGCCGGCGATTCTCAATTGCGTCTTGACCAGGTCGATGCCGGTGATTTCCTCGGTGACGGTATGTTCCACCTGCAGACGCGGATTGGCTTCCATGAACACGAACTGCGCATCGTCGCTGTCTTTGGAAGCGTCCAGCAGGAATTCGAAGGTGCCCAGGCTGCCATACTTGATGGCTTCGGCCAGCCGCACGGCGGCTGCGGTGATGCGTTCGCGCAGCGCCGGACGCAGGGTCGGACTGGGCGCGATCTCGATGACTTTCTGGTTGCGCCGCTGGATCGTGCACTCGCGCTCCCACAGATGCACCACGCGGCCGGAACCGTCACCGACCACCTGGACTTCGATGTGGCGCGCGCTCTGCACCAGTTGTTCGACATATACGGCGTCGTTGCCGAAGGCGGCCTTTGCTTCCGACTGGCAGCGCGCATACGCTTCGTCGACTTGCCCGGGCGCGTACACGGCGCGCATGCCGCGCCCGCCGCCCCCGGAAACCGCCTTGATCATCATGGCGCCGCCATCGCCGAGCGAGGCGAGAAATTCGTGCGCCTGCGCCAGACTGGTAATGCCTTCGGTGCCCGGCACCACCGGCACCTTGGTGCGTATGGCCAGGTTGCGCGCCTCGACCTTGTCGCCGAACAGTTGCAGCACTTCCGGGCGCGGACCGACGAAGACGATACCTTCTTCGGCGCAGCGGGTGGCGAAATGGGCATTCTCGCTCAAGAAGCCGTAGCCTGGGTGGATGGCGTCGCAGCCGGCTTCGCGCGCGATTGCGATGATCTGTTCGATGTCCAGATAGGCGGCCGCGCCCGAACCTTTCAGGCCGCGCGCCTCGTCGGTCTTGCGACGATGCAGCGACAACGCATCGTCTTCTGAAAACAGGGAGACCGTTTCGATCCCGAGTTCAAATGCGGCGCGGGCAATGCGGATGGCGATTTCGCCACGATTTGCAATCAGCAGTTTTTGGATGTTCATTGCTTCTTCAATGCTGGCGGATAAGGATATTGATGGTGAGTCTTGCAACTATCTGCTGCGGAAATGCATCCGGGGCATGCACCTTCAGTGGCGCACGCCCCTTCTCACGGCTTACTTCTTGACCAGCGGGCAGGCGCTTTCGGACAGCGGACGGAATGCCTGGTCACCCGGGATGGTCTGGATCACCTTGTAATAATCCCAGGGGGCTTTCGACTCGCTCGGCTTCTTGACCTGGATCAGGTACATGTCATGCACCATGCGACCGTCTTCGCGGATCTTGCCATCTTTCGCAAAGAAATCATTGATCGGCGTCTGTTTCATTTTCGCCATTACCGCAGCGGTGTCATCGCTGCCGGCGGCCTGGACCGACTTCAGATAGTGCATGACCGCGGAATAGGTGCCGGCTTGCGCCATGGTAGGCATCTTGCCGGTGACCTTGAAGTAACGCTGTGACCAGGTGCGCGATTCCGGCGTGCGATCCCAGTAGAAGGCGGTCGTGGCGAACATGCCTTGCGCGGTTTCCAGACCGAGCGCATGCACGTCCGAAATGAACAGCATCATGGCCGCGACCTTCTGCTTGTCCGTGACCTTGAACATGCGCGCGGTCTTGATCGAGTTGATGGTGTCGTTGACGCCGTTGGCCAGGGCAATGACGTCCGCCTTGGAACCTTGCGCGGTCATCATGTACGAAGAAAAATCGGACGAGTTCAGCGGATGCTTGACGCTGCCGACCACCTTGCCGCCGTACTGGTTGACCGCTGCGGTGACGTCGCCGGCAAGCGACTGACCGAAGGCATAGTCGACCTGCAACATGAACCAGGATTTGCCGCCGTGCTCGACCACCGCCTTGCCGGTGCTCTTGGCCAGGGCATAGGTGTCATAGGTGTAGTGCACGACGTTGGCGGCGCAGTTCTCGCCGGTGATGGTGCTGGAGCCGGCTTCGGTATTGATGACGATCTTGTTCTTTTCCTTGGCGACATTGGTCACCGCATTGTGCACTGCGGTGTTGCCCAGGCCGATCACCATGTCTGCCTGGTCCTGGTCGAACCACTGGCGCGCCTTGGTGGAGCCGATGTCGGCCTTGTTCTGATGGTCGACCCACAGCAGTTCCACCGGCTTGCCGAGCACCTTGCTGCCGAAATCCTGGATTGCCATCTGGGCCGCGGCAATCGAGCCCTTGCCGCCGATATCGGCGTAGGCGCTGGAAACGTCGCTGATGACGCCGATCTTGACGACGTTGTCGGAAATGTTCTGGGCATGGACCAGCGGACCTGCCAGACCGATGGCGCCTGCAAGCGTGGCGAAACGGGCGAATTTCAATTTCATGGTGCTGTCTCCTGATGGTGTGATGAAAAACTCTTTACGGTTTTTGTGGATGGATAACTTCAGGGGTGTCTGATACGGCCTTGCCGTGGCTGCATCAAGCGATTTTGTAATGTACAGAAAACCGCATGCAATCGCACTTTGTAATTGCCGAAGTGATGATTCCGTTTCGCTTAAGCGCATCTCGCTATCGATCGCGCCGCTGTCCGACTTCAACGGATATAAAGCCCCCCTTTTAAAAATCCCAATTGTGGGCGTGCATGGCTTGGTACAGACTTGCCATGAAGCTTGGCGCTGCGCCTGTTTATTGGTGACGTCCGGCTGACCGAACAATTTATCCACTAAGGGATTGCATCAATGACTTCACCCCGACCACTGGAAGGTGTCACCGTAATCAGCCTGGAGCATGCGATTGCCGCGCCTTTTTGCACTCGCCAGCTGGCCGACCTCGGTGCACGTGTGATCAAGATCGAGCGCCCGGGCACAGGCGACTTCGCCCGCGGCTATGACGAACGGGTCGACGGCTTGGCTTCGCATTTCGTCTGGACCAATCGTTCCAAGGAAAGCCTGACGCTGAACCTGAAGGAAGCCGAAGGCAAGGCCATACTCGACAAGCTGTTGTCGCAGGCCGACGTGGTGGTGCAAAACCTGGCGCCCGGCGCCGCCGCAGGTCTGGGCGTGTCCGCCGCCGCCCTGCACCCGAAGTACCCTGGCCTGATCATTTGCGACATCTCCGGCTATGGCGAAGACGGCCCCTACCGCGACAAGAAAGCCTACGACCTGATGATTCAGAGCGAGGCCGGCTTCCTGTCGGTGACCGGCACCAAGAACGATCCGTCGAAGGCCGGCAACTCGATCGCCGACATTGCCGCAGGCATGTACGCTTATACCAACATCCTGGTGGCGCTGCTCAAGCGCGGCCGCGACGGCAAGGGCAGCCGCATCGAGGTATCGATGCTGGAGGCATTGACCGAATGGATGGGCTATCCGCTCTACTACTCTTATCACAACGCACCGCCACCGACGCGCTCGGGCGCCGCTCATGCCACCATCTATCCCTACGGCCCCTTCGAAGCCGGCGACGGCAACACCGTCATGCTCGGCTTGCAAAACGAGCGCGAATGGAAATGCTTCTGCGAACAGGTCCTGGATAATCCTGCATTGGTCGAGGACATCCGCTTCTCGTCCAATTCGCGGCGCCACGCCAACCGCATCGAACTTCGCCGGATGATTCTTGAAAGATTTGCCCAGTTCAGCGCCGAGCAAGTGGTGCAGATGCTGGAACAGGCGCAGATCGCCAGCGCCCGCGTCAATTCCATGCACGACCTGTGGGTGCATCCGCAGCTGGCGGCGCGCCAGCGCTGGGTCGAGGTCGATTCGCCAGTCGGCCCGTTGCCGGCGCTCCTGCCGCCGGGGAAAAACGATTCCTTCGAATATCGCATGGACGCGATTCCGGCGCTCGGCGAGCATACCGACAGCATTCTCGCCGAGCTCGGTTACGGCAAGCGCGATATCGTGGCATTGCACAAGCAGGGAGTGGTCTGATGGCGCTGCCGCGCTCGTACCTGTTCGTGCCGGCAGACCGGCCCGAGCGCTTTGCCAAAGCACTCGCCAGTGGCGCCGACGCCGTGATCCTCGACCTTGAGGATGCGGTCGCCCCGGCCGCCAAGGAAGGCGCGCGCGCCGCGCTGGCGGGCTGGCTGGCAGGATTGGAGGAAGCGGCGCCCCATCTCTGGATCCGCATCAATCCATCGGCGACAGCGTGGCACGATGCCGATCTGGCGCTGACGGCGCGTAGCGCAATCGGCGGCGTGGTATTACCCAAGACGGAACAGGCCAGTGCGCTGCGCGACGTCGCCGCCCGCCTTGCGCCAGGCCAGCGGCTATTGCCGCTGATCGAAAGCGCCGCAGGGCTTGCCGGCATGCGCGAGCTGGCACGTGTGGAGCGGGTCGAACGCCTGCTGTTCGGCTCGATTGACTTGCAGCTCGATCTCGGCATGCAATGCGACGAGCAGGAATCCGAACTGGCGCACTGGCGTGCCGAGCTGGTGCTGGCTTCGCGCCTGGCCGGCATTGCGCCGCCGGTCGACGGCGTGACCGTGGCGCTGGATGACGAAGCCGCACTGGAGGGGGCGGTAGCGCGCGCGCGACGCATGGGTTTTGGCGCCAAGCTCTGCATCCACCCACGTCAGGTGGCCGGTGTGAACCGCGGCTTTCTGCCGGGAGAAAAGGAACTGGGCTGGGCCAGCCGGGTGCTGGCGGCGGTCGCCGCCAGCGGTGGCGCGGCGGTTGCGGTTGACGGCAAGATGGTGGATGCGCCGGTAATCGCGCTGGCGCAACGCTTGCTGCAGGAAGCACAACGCTAGCTTGCAGGCAGGCCTAGGCGCGGGAACGAACCAGGAAAACAGAACATAACAGGAGACCAGACAATATGAACACAAAGATTATCTACCGCCAGGAAGAGAAGCCAATGCACGAATATCTGCGCCAGCATGCGCGCGTGCAGCCGGACAAGGCGGCCTTCATCTGGTACGGCACCAGCATCAGCTACGCCGAACTGGATCGCCTCAGCGATACCTTCGCCGCGCGCCTGGCGCAGCTGGGCGTGCGCAAGGGGGACCGGGTGGCGCTGTTTCTGCAAAACTGCCCGCAATACATTATTGCCCACGTCGGCATCCAGAAACTGGGCGCCATCGTCGGCCCGTGCAGCCCGCTGTTCAAGGGCCATGAACTGGAATACCAGCTCGCCGACCTGGGCGCCGAAGTCATCGTGGCCGCCGACGACCTGTACCCGGTGATCGAGACGGTGCGCGAAAAAACCAAACTGCGCCACATCTTCCTGACCAACTACGGTGACCTGGTGCCGGAACAGCCGACCATCAACGTGCCCGACGAGCTGCGCGCGCCCAAGCTGCGCCTGCCCGGCGCGGAGGATTTCATGGAAATCCTTGCGCAGACATTGCCGGCGCCGCAAGTCGAACTCGACATGGATGACGTGGCGCTGATGACCTACACCTCGGGCACCACCGGCTTGCCCAAGGGCGCCATGCTGACCTACCGCAACGCCCTGTTCAAGAGCTATGCGGCGGCCGACCAGAACTATGTTTACCAGGATGACATGCTGCTCGGCGTGGCGCCGATCTACCATATCGCCGGCATGCTGCTGGCGATTAACGTGACGCTCTATACGGGCGCCACCACCGTGCTGCTATACCGATTCGATCCGGTGCAGGTACTACAGGCGATCGACCGCTACAAGATCACCTGGTGGTACAGTGGCGCCACCATGAACGTGGCAGTGATGCAGCTTGATGATGCAAAAAAATACGATTGCTCCAGCCTGCGCATCAACCCGGCCACCAGCTTCGGCATCACCCTGACCAAACCGCTGGCCGACCAGTGGCTGGCATTCACCGGCGGCTGCAAGCTCTATGAAGCCACCTACGGCATGTCCGAGACCCACACCTGGGACACATCGATGCCAGTCGACGCGGTGCGCTGGGGCGCGCACGGCAAGATGGTGCCGGGCGTCGAATGCCGCGTGCTCGACCCAGACACCGGCGCAGAAAGGCCGCTGGGCGAATCCGGCGAAATGGTGGTGCGCAGTCCGGGCAACTTCAAGGGCTACTGGAACAAGCCGGAAGCCACCGTCAGCACCCTGCGCGAGGGGTGGGTGCATACCGGCGACATGGTGAAGATGGATGCCGACGGCTACCTGACCTTCCTCGGCCGCTTCAAGGAAATGATCAAGGTATCCGGCTACAGCGTGTTTCCGGAAGAGGTCGAGACCATCCTGATCAAGCACCCGGCGATCCGCCAGGCGGCGGTAATCGGCATCGACGATCCGCAAAAGGGCCAGGTAGTCAAGGCGGTGGTGGTGCTGCAGCCGGAACTGGCGCAGGCGCCGACGGGTGAAGAACTGGCGGCATGGAGCCGCGAACAGATGTCCGTCTACAAGGTGCCCAAGGTTTTCGAATTCCGCGACACGCTGCCTGCCACGGGCACCGGCAAGCTGCTGCGTCGTCTGCTGAAGAACTAATTTAAACTGCAAGAGATCATGGACAAGCAAACCCTTCTGCAAGAACTGCGGCGCGACGGCGAACTGGTGACCAAGCGCCTCGAACACTGGGCAAGACAAACGCCCGAGCGCACCTGCTTTTATTACGGCGAAGACAACATTGCCCTGAGCTTTGCCGAATTCAACCGCTTAAGCGACCAGATCGCCGGCAATCTGGCAGCCGCCGGCATCACCAAGGGCATGCACGTGTCGGTGTTCATGCGCAACCAGCTGATCACGGCACTGGCGATGTTCGGCATCTGGAAGGCCGGCGCGGTATTTTGCCCGGTCAATTTCGGCCTGACCGGACGCCTGCTGGCTTACCAGATTGGCGACACCCGGCCGGCGCTGCTGATCGCCGAGCGTGCTCTGGTGCCGATGCTCGACGAGATCGCCGACCAGATGGACAGCGTGCGCGACCTGGTGGTCTACGATGCGCCGACCGGCGCCCACGACCATGTCGAAGGCGGCGCGCGCTTTGCCGGCGCCTTGCCCGAGCGGCCGTGGGAGGAACTGCTGCGTCCCGCGCAAAAGCCGGCCATCCAGCTGGAATACGACGACCGCGCCAACATCATCTATACCTCCGGCACCACCGGCCCTGCCAAGGGCGTGGTGCAAAGCCACCGCTGGATGAACCAGTACACCTTCCTGTTCCGCCAGCTGCTGGACCAGGACGACGTGGTGTACAACGATCTGCCACTGTACCATGTCGGCGGCGCCGTCTACAACGTGGTGCGCGCGGTCTGGGCCGGCTGCGCTTCGGCCTGCTGGGACCGCTTCAGCCCCAACCAGTTCTGGCAGCGCATCGCCACCAGCAATGCCACCAGCGCGGTGCTGGTCGATACCATGATTTCCTGGCTGGCCAAGGCCGATCCGCTGCCGACGGACCGCAACAATACGCTCAACAAGGTGCACATGCAGCCGCTGCCGGACAGGCATGTGGAAATTTCGCAGCGCTTCGGCTTCGATTACGTCACTGCCGGCTTCGGTCAGACCGAATCTGGCATGTCCTGTTTTACCATCATCGAGGAAACCGACGACAGCAATGGCACGCCGCCGGCCTTCTTGCGCGGTCTCGGACGCACCGAAATCCGCGCGCGCGCAGCGCGCTATGGCGTGCCGGTGCTGCCGGTGGAGCGCGCCGGCACGGTCGGCAAGGGCCACATGGGCTTGCCATCGGTCTTCGTCGAGGCGGCCATCCTGGACGAGCGCGACCGTGAATGCGCCGCCGGCGAGCCCGGGCAGCTGGCGTTCCGCTCCCGGCTGCCATCGCTGCTGCTGCACGAGTATCTCGGCAAGCCCGAAGCCACCGCCAAGGCATTTCGCAATCTATGGTTCCACACCGGCGATTCGGCGCGGCGCAACAGCGACGGCACCTACAACTTCGTCGATCGCATGGGCGACCGCATTCGCGTGCGCGGCGAAAACATCTCGTCTTTCCATATCGAAGACATGATCAACCAGTGTCCCGGCGTCGGCATGACGGCCGCTTTCGCGGTACCGGCAGAGGATGGCGACGAGGACGACGTGGTGGTATTCGTGGCCGTGCGCGACGGACAGACGCTTTCCGAGCAGCTGGTGCTGGAATGGTCTGAACAGAACATGCCGAAGTTCATGCGGCCAAGATATGTGCGGGTGGTGGAAGACCTGCCGCGTACGCTGACGCAGAAGGTCGAGAAGTTCAAGCTGAAGAAGAGGATTCTGGAGGAGTTGGGACGGGGTTAAGTCCAGGCCGAGCGCATCGACCACCATGCGGATACCCGCCGAGTACTTGCCGGACTGGCGCAGGTGCGGAATTTCGATCAGCTCGAACGCCGCTTCGTGCATCCCGCACGCCCAGGGCATGGATTTGTTTAGCGCTTCCCGAGAGATTGCCAGATTTTGATTTTTTGACCACCGAAGGGGTATGTCGCCGTTCCACAGTAATGGTAGCCAAATGGGAACCCGCCCAATTGATGTGGCAATGGCGGCAATTTCTCCGCTGCTCCCATGTTAACAGCCACTACAACGGAGTGTAATTCGTCATGATGTGCCCGCTCCAGAACGAACGCGGCCTGCGCAACGTTATTAAGCCACGGCGTCATTACCGGAACAGATTGCAGGGCAAGTGCAACTCCGGGAATATTATACAAACCCAAGAAGGGCGCCCCTGGCAATATATTGCATTCCTTGGTAGCCGCTTTCATATCCGCCAGAAATTTGTGGGTTTCCGCATCAACTTTTACAACGCCCAAGTTTCCTATTGAAAATAACTGGTCTTGCTTTGTGAGCGGAGTCGTCATGTTGTAGGGCTGCAAACTGCTCGTGACGATTTGCGATGAAACCGTCGCTATAAAACAGAACCCAATGACTGAGGCCGGAATTTTACTGAGACCTTTGGGGTGGTGGGCGACCACCAGCAGCGTAACCAGTGTCGCCCACGGCGCCAGCGAAACGATGACCTGGGTGAACAGTGTGTTACCGGTACCCATCGCCACGGAATAAGGCAGAAAAAACAAACCCCCGAATAATGCGATCGAACGCCGATTCTTTCTCCACACTGGAATCGATACAAGCAATGCCATGATCAGCATCGCAAATATCGCAATCGGGGCTGCGATAGTGCCTTTCACACTCCATCCGCCGAGCAAGTGCTGACCGGATAAAAGGGTAAATGAAAGTACAGCCAACCCTGCTATTGCAATGACTGTGCGGCGTGTCATTGCATAAGCGGAAAATGCAAATAAAGGGATATAAAATGCAATCAAGGTCTCCGCAACATATTCCCCAAACTGGATGGCATACCTGATCAGACGGACATCTATCGACTCAACTTGTACGGCCCTGAAGAGAAGCATTCCCTGCTCAACAGCTTGTGTTGCATCGCTAACCGTAGTGTTGCTCAATAAAGCTATGCCGGTAAAAGCGACGACACCGACGGCCATCGATACCGTTCCACCGATTTTGTGGAAGTACGAACGCTCAAAGATGCATAGCCATATGATGAGAAGCATTAAAGTTGATGCACCTGCGGAAGCCTTGCAAAGAGCCTCCAGGCCGATTGCACAGCCTGCCATGGCAAACAACAGATGTTTTTGAATGATGCTCGAACGATGCACCCCTAACAAAACCAGACCCGCTGCCGCATATGCGCCTGCCGATGCCAGCAGGTTATAGGAAGGTGAAAGATTGATCGTTGAGGCATAAAGCATTGCACCAACAATCGAACCGGCAACAACCACAGCTTTCGATTGAAAGCGATCCGTTACGACACCAATATGTATGCACGCAGAAAATGCCGCCACTGCGAGCAAGCCTGAACTGGCCAGAAGCACCGCCATACCAGCTGCTCTAAACAGATGAAGGCTCCCTGTGATCTGCCAAAGCCAGGTGCTTATCCATTGCTGTGCGCTGATATAAAACTGGACCGAATCAGCGTGCATGGCGAGTAACAGGTAATACGCCTCATCGGTAATTTCGAATCCGCGCTCCAACGCCCAAACGCAATACGCGATCACGACGATAGCGCATAAAAAAATTCCCGCTTTGGCGATACTCTCCAATCCACGAGAGAGGTTTGATGAAATATCGCCGCGATATTTTTCTGGAAATTTCATACGGAAGGGCGTAAAGACCAATATTTTGCTGTGGAAAAATTGAAGACAACGACTAAAGGAATCAAGCCAATTTGCACGTAAAAAGGGTCAAAATCAGTTTGCTTAACGATATAGTTCAAGACTAGAAGGTTCAATGCTATCGAAATTGCACTTGCCAGGAAAAATCTGAGGAATCTGGCCTTGAACTGTATAGTTTGTTCTGGCTTGAACACCCATGAAAAATTCAGCACATACGAAAAAATCATGCCGACAACCCAGGCAGCGACAAGCGAAAGCAAGTAGTTCACCGAAAATACTTTCAACATCATGGTGAATACCATCAAAGTAAGGGCAAAGTTTGCTGCGCCGACAAGCGTGAATTTTGTGACTTCGATTCGGAATCTATGCATTATGCTATCAGTGGGCGTGGAAAGGTGTTGGTCAAGCCAAGCTGTGATCCCGGTTAACGCTTTTTGGCGACGATCACCAGTGTTCCTCCAAAAGGAAGCGATGCGCCAAATCCAATAAGGAACTCATCGATTCGCATAAAAAGATCAAAGATTACATTCAAAGAATCTGAAAATTTAACTCTTTTCTCAAGCGCTTTCTCGGCCGACGGAGATTGATCGCGTCCCTTGTCAAACAGCCTTGAAATCAACATCAACGGGAACAGGATGAAGACAAAAGAGGTCGCATAACTAATCTCGAAACCATTTTCTTTAAGCTTTCTAACTAATTCCCGTCTGGAATACCTGCGTTTGTGCTTAACGATCTCATCCAGTTTGCTCCACAAGAACATGTGCTGCGGCACGCTTATGATCAGGACGCCATCCCTATTTAGCATCTGACTCATATTTGATAGGGCGGCGCCATCGTTTTCAATGTGCTCAATGACGTCAAATGCAGTGATGATATGAAATTGCTCACCGATCTTCCCTTGTGTCACATCGAATTGGACGAAGTCGACATTGGGAAGGTTTTTCTTGGCGTATACAAGGCCTTTCAGGTAAATTTCCGACCCGGTGATTTCCAGATTTTCGTTTTGGGCGATTTGGTGGATGAAATCGCCAGTGCCGCAGCCTATCTCCAGGAATTTCGTTTTTCCTGTCGGTGCCAGATGGCGTTGAACAATGCCTTTGAATAAACGGTTCCTTGAACTAACCCAAAAGCTGCTCTCGGCATTTTTATCTGTCAGGTCAAATCCACTATCGGGATAATCTGTATAGTCGCTCGCGACTTCCGGACTGTAGCATTTGATGCCGTCGACGATTGAGTACTGAAGGGTATCGCTCATAGATGTTTATCTCGAATGACATAGTTTGGTCTCTTGCGCACTTCCTCATTTATTCGCCAAACATATTCTCCTATCACTCCCAGCATCACCATGATCATTCCGCCTACCAGCAGAATTACGATCATCAGCGGGGCCCAACCCTCGAATGGCGTTTCGCCACGCAGCCAGCTAAAAACGATGGTGGCGCTATACAGGAGACCCAATGCGGATGTGATTAAACCGACGAGGGAAATAAACCGGATCGGCAAGTAGGACGCATCCAGTACAGCATCCAGAAAATTCTTCAGCTTCTTGCCGAAGTTGTATTGGGACTTGCCGATCGTTCTTTTCAGGCGAATGTATGGGATGAAGCTGGTGCGATATCCGGTCCACAGCAAATCGCCCTGAAAAAACCGATGTCTGACATCAATGGCATTGAATGCATCCATGACCTTTCTGTCCATTAGCACAAAGTCGAAACCACCGGGCGGAATTTGCGGCAGCGACATGCGCAATACGCCATAGGCCAGGCGAGAAAACAGTTTGGCCGAAAGCGTATCCGCGCGATCTGTCCTGTAGCAAATGACAGTCTCGGCGCCTCCCTGCCACTTTTCAATCATCTGCGGAATCAGTTCAACCGGATCTTGCAGATCAGCTGAGATGTTGATGATTGCGTCACCAGTGGCCTCCTTGAAGCCAGCCAGCATGGCGGCCATCTGGCCGAAGTTCCGGGTGAATGAGATGACCTTTATCCGAGAATCCTGTTCCCTCAGGCGCAGAATCTCTGGCAGAGACCCATCCTTTGATCCATCATCCACGAAAACAATCTCGTACTCGTGCTGCGCAAGGTCATTTGCAAAGACCGACCGAATTTTTTCGTGTGTTCCGGATACCGCGCCTTCGTTGTGATAGACGGCGACGACAAATGAAATCTTCATTACTCCCCTTCCTCATTCAGGCATCAGGGGGATACTTGAACACAGATGCGGATGCCGCTGCCCCCAATTTACAGCCCCCTTCCCAATATTTCTCGGGGATTGTTCGTCCCGTTTGCCGTTCATATTTATCCTGTCTTTTATTATGTAGATACATGAAATGAAGATGGAATTTATCCGAAAATCATACGTTTTCATATGTCCGGAGCGGATGGCCATGCCCGCCTTTCCATGATTATAAGTCTATAGCCACCCGGTGGAGCAATCCTGGCCATTCTCGTGGGTGTCGAACAATGAGTGAGTGCGCCAGCAAGTCGTAAGGCAGCATGAGGTTGTCGTGCGCAACGCCGGCTTCCGGCAATAGGCCCGGCAGGTTCGCTCAGTACGAGAAACGGGTGTTTAGCTATTTTTTAGAAGCAGGGGCGCAGGCCAGTACCATGCCCGGTGTTACATTTGCGCCATAACCGAGGGCGACACCGGCCTGTAGCCAGGCTGCGCGCCCAAGCTTTGCGCCGCCAGCCATGCATGCATTCACACCTAAATGGCCGAAATCCTCTACCTGGGCGTGGTGATCCACCACTGCCCCGCAATTGACGATGACGCCACGCCCCAGTTTTGCCTCCGTACCTACAATGGCCCCAGCCATGATGACACTTCCGGCGCCGATGATGGCGCTTGGTGAAACGATGGCCCGTGGGTGGATGAGCGTGACTGGGGAAAAACCTGCCTGGAGCAATTTGTCCGACAATGCCTCGCGCAGAGCATTGTTTCCGATTGCGACGATTGCCGCATCCGCGTGTGCGCGATAGCGCTGGAAGTCGGCGGTGTTGCCTAGCACTGGCATGTCCCAGACATGGGGCAGGCTGGGAGCTGCATCGTCAGCAAAACCTGCAATCGCAAACTGGCCGATCGCCATTACAGCCTCAGCCACCGACCGACCATGACCACCAGCACCGACGATAAGCAAGCGATTATTCAAGTCAAGCAATCCAGGAAATTGAAGGGGAAAACCCAACGGCGCCACGCCACACTGACGAATCGGGTTTCAATATTGCGTCGAACTCCGGCATCAGGACTAGCGATACCATCGCAGGCTAGTGCACGATGCCATCCCTGCGCAGTACCTTGAAAAACGTCATGAAAATGATTTTCAGGTCCAGCCAGAAGTTACGCTTCTGCAGGTATTCGACGTCCAGCTTCACCTTGTCCGGGATCGGCAATTCGTCGCGGCCGTTGACTTGCGCCCAGCCAGTTAAGCCCGGGGGCAACTCATGCACACCGTACTGGACACGCAAGGCGATCAAGTCATCCTGGTTGAACAGGGCGGGGCGGGGGCCGACAAAACTCATGTCACCGTTAAGGATGCTCCATAGCTGAGGCAATTCATCCAGGCTGGATTTGCGCAAAAACGATCCGATCGGCGTCAGGAAGCGCTCTGGATTCTGCAGCAGATGGGTCGCCACTGCGGGAGTGTCGATGCGCATGGTGCGGAATTTCGGCATCCTGAAAATCTTGTTGTGACGCCCCACCCGTTCTGACCAGTAAAGCACAGGTCCTGGCGAAGTCAGTCGCACCAGCAGCGCTACCAGCAACATCGGAAGCATCAGAAAAATACCAGCCAGTAAGGCAAGCAAAAGATCAAAAACGCGCTTCACGAGACCGTCCTTCCGCGACTTTTTTCAAACCTTGATCCAGTGTTATTTGAGGATGCCACCCCAATAACCGGCGCGTTTTTTCTATATCGACCTGCAAGGACCCGCAGAGGCGTTGGGCGATATTTTTTTTCCCCAGCATGCTGGCTGCCAGTTCGAGAAAGCGGGCCGGCACACCGAGCAGTCGTGCCGGCCGGCCCATTGCCTGGGCCATGCGACGCAACAGTTCGCTGACGGAAATATCTTCGCCATCGGATACCAGAAACGTCTGGTTGGCTGCGGCGGGATGCGTAATGCACGTCACGATCAAATCCACCAGGTTATCCACAGCCACCAGGCTGCGCTTGTTATCAATAGACCCCAGCGGCAAGGGCACGCCCCGCTGCAACCAGCGCGTCATGGCCGCAAAATTTGCATTGACGCCTGGCCCGTATACCAAGGGCGGGCGGATGATGACAAGCTCCATGCCGGTCTGTGCGGATAAGTCCAATAGGCCCTGTTCTGCCTCCAACTTGGAAATGCCATAGGCATCCAGAGGCGCAGGCGTATCATCCGCAGTGAAGGGGCGGCCCAGTGGCGTTGCTTCACCATTCACCTTGATGGAACTGATAAATACGAATCGACGTACGCCGGCAGCCGCCGCTTGCCGCGCCAAGGCCAAGGTCCCCTGGACATTTACTCGCCGAAATTCTTCCAATGGGTCGGCAGCTGTATCCATCATTACGTGGACCCGTGCGGCACAGTGCACGATGGCAGAAACGCCATCGAGCGCAAGTGACCAGTCGGTAGCGCCATCCATGTCGCCCACAACGTGCCGCGCAACCCTGTCCGGGAATCGCCGGTCATCACTGCGTACGGCAACTGCCAGGCGTCGGAAGGTATCTTCATCAAGCAAGCGTCTTACAAGGGCGCTGCCGACAAACCCTGTTGCTCCGGTGACCAGAATCATGATTCGCTCTTTCTACGCTGACCGCCCTACGATTTTCGCCAGACTTTTCTGTTCACAAAATCCGTATAGCTCAAAATGATGCGTAAGATTTTGTCCGACACATTGTCTGGAGCATAGTCGTTTACCATACGTAAGGAGCGCTGTGCCCCGTGCGGCTGGGTTGCCAGTATATCGAGGCCCTGCAGCACGCGCTCGACATCCAGGCCAACGAACATGACCGCGGCTTCCTCGAAGCCCTCCGGGCGCTCATGCACTTCGCGCAGATTCAATGCTGGAAAATTCAGGATCGACGATTCTTCCGTGATCGTGCCGCTGTCTGACAGCACGGCGCGCGCGGATGTTTGCAGCCGAATGTAATCCAGGAAGCCAAACGGCTTGTGAAACTGCACCAGCGGATGAGCGGTGGCATCCAGCGCATCCATGCGCTTGCGCGTGCGCGGATGGGTAGAAACAATGACCGGCAGAGAAAATTGCTCTGCCAGGGCATTCAGTACATTGAACAGACGCTGCAGGTTTTCCGGTGCATCGACGTTTTCTTCGCGATGTGAACTCACTAAGAAATATTTTCGTTCCGTCAGTCCCATGCGGGGCAGAATATCGGAAGCGTCAATGCCCGGCTGGTAATGCTCAATGACCTCCCGCATCGGGCTGCCCGTCTTGATGATCTGGTCCGGTGGCAATCCCTCGCGCAGGAGATACTCGCGGGCGATTTCGCTGTAGGTCAGATTGATGTCAGACGTATGGTCAACAATCCTGCGGTTGATTTCTTCGGGAACGCGGAAATCAAAACAGCGATTGCCTGCTTCCATATGAAAAATAGGTATCTTGCGGCGTTTGGCGGAGATCGCCGCCAGACTACTGTTGGTATCCCCAAGCAATAACAGGGCCTCGGGTTCATGTTCCTGCAGCACCTTGTCGGCGCCGATAATGACCTGGCCAATGGTCTCTGCAGCAGTGGCGCCCGCGGCTTCAAGAAACGCATCCGGTTTGCGAATCCCGAGATCCGAGAAAAACACTTCGTTGAGCTCATAATCATAATTCTGCCCGGTATGCACCAGCACATGCTCGCAATGCTGGTCCAGCTTGGCGATCACGCGCGACAGCCGAATGATTTCGGGCCGGGTGCCGACGATGGTCATGACCTTGAGCTTACGCATTGAGTGCCTCGCGAATAATATCCAGTTTCATCAGAACCTCTTTGACTTTCTCAACATTCAGGCGATGCGTGTTATGGGATGTGTAGTCATCAATTTGTGAAATGGCCGTTTCGCCTTCCACAAAGTACTTGTCGTAGTTCAGGTCGCGGGAATCGGCAGGAATCCGGTAGTAGCCGCCGAGGTCATCAGCGCGGGCCATTTCTTCACGCGACACCAGCGACTCATACAGCTTTTCGCCATGCCTTGTCCCGATGATCTTGATGTCGTTGGCGCGACGCAGTAGTTCCTTCATTGCCGTCGCCAGGTCGCCTACTGTGGATGCAGGGGATTTCTGCACAAAGATATCGCCTGGGCGCGCATGCTCAAACGCGTACATGACCAGGTCGACGGATTCCTCAAGCGACATGAGGAACCTGGTCATGTTGGGGTCGGTAATGGTCAGTGGCTTTCCTTGCTGTAGCTGGCCCAGGAAAAGTGGAATGACTGAGCCACGCGAGGCCATCACGTTGCCATAGCGTGTGGCTGACAAAACGGTTTTGCCGGGATCGCACAAGCGTGACTTGGCCACCATTAATTTTTCCATCAAGGCTTTGGAAATCCCCATGGCATTGATGGGATAAACGGCTTTGTCAGTGCTCAGCACAACGCAGCGTTTGACCTCGTTGGCAATCGCGGCGCGCATGACGTTTTCAGCACCGAGCACATTGGTGCGCACTGCTTCCATGGGATAAAACTCGCACGAAGGCACCTGTTTGAGCGCGGCCGCATGAAACACATAATCCACACCCCGAAGCGCATCGTGAATGCTGTCATACTCGCGCACATCGCCGATATAAAACTTGAGCTTGTCGCTCCTGAGGGCGAGGCGCATGTCTTCCTGCTTTTTTTCATCACGGCTGAAAACACGAATTTCCGCCAGATCTGAATGCAGGAAGCGGTTGAGTACCGCGTTGCCAAAGGACCCTGTTCCGCCGGTGATAAGAAGCACTTTGTCATTAAACATTTTTGTAGATCCCGTATCGATTTATTAACCAAATTCCCGCATCCGGCGCACCAGTTCCGGCCAGCCGGGCGGCTGGTAGCCCGTGACCTCACGAAAGCGGCTGGAGTCCAGCGAGCGGTCTATCGTCAGCTTGTCATCAGGCGTAATCGTGATCGTCTTGCCGTAGGCCTGAGCTACCAGTTCAAGCAAGTCAAATTTATTGATGGGCTCAGCGGAGACATGATAAAGCCCGCGTAGCGCTGGGTTTGGCACGACGAAATCGCGCATGACACGCGCTAGCTCGACTGTTGGCAATCCCGAAAAAATGGCGCGTGTGAACCCTTTGATGGGCCCCTGCTGCGCCAGGAACCAGCTCACCAGCCCATGTGCGCTGCTGAGTTCCTGGCCGATGATCGAGGTGCGCAATGTGATCGCATGGGGATAGTCGACCTCGCCCAGGTATTTGCTCCGTCCATAGAGGTCTTGCGCGTCCGACGCGTCCTGTTCACGGTACATGCCCTTTGTGCCGGCAAATACGCAGTCGGTGCTCATGTGAATCAGCCGGGCACCAGCCAGATCGCAAAGTCGGGCTAACCTGTGCGGCAGAAGCGCATTGATGGGGAGTGCGGCCAGAGGATCGTCGGCTTCGGCGAGCTGCTTTACCAGGCCGACGCAGTTAATGACCACGTCTGGCCGCACTTTTACGAAAAGAGCAGACAGCGAGTCCTGATTATCGACATCCACCCCGACAACAATTTTATCCGCCAGGGATTTTGAAAAAAACTGCCGCACGCCACCGCTGCGTGCCGCGCCAAAAACGTCATATTGATCATTTTCCGAAAAATAGCGGAAAACAACATTCCCCAACATTCCAGACACGCCTAAAATTAAAATCTTCATATAGTTATCGTCAGCAGATATAGAAATTTCTGGTCAAGTACTGCTGCCCTCTGGGGGGCAATTTACTTTTGGTCCTGACGCACCGTCAGGACATCCTCGAAATGCGAGATCAGTGTTCTGGTGAGCATGTTGCTGTCGTAATGCTTTTTGAAGTATTGCTGCCCATTCTGACCCATTCGCTCCCGCTCGAGATCCGACATACTTGACAACTGCTTGATGGCTTTGGCTAGAGACGACGCGTCTTCTGCAGCGCAACTAATCCCGGCATTTGCCTCCATCACGATGCGCGCGCCTTCGCCATTCATACAAGCCAAAAGTGGCCGCCCTGCCGCGAGATAGGTCTGAATTTTACTGGGAATCGTGTGATAAAAGATTGGTTCATCTTTTAAGGTCGCCAGCAGCGCGCTCGCGCGCCCCATTATTGCCGGCATCGATTCGCTGGGGTAGCGCCCTGTCATTACGACATTTTTCAGGTTTCGCGCCTGGATTTCTCCCTGGATCCAAACGGTGCGACTGCCGTCGCCCACCAAATAAATCCTGATGTCAGGCGCATCCGCCAATAAAGCAGCCGCATCGATAATCGTTTCAATGGATTGGGCATGACCGAGATTCCCGGCAAAAACGACTGAAAATCCCGCCTCAAGCCCCTCGATTGGGCAGTTACTACACGCCGATGGGGTAGAAAAGACATCGTCCGCGGAATTGGGAAAATAACAGATCTTCCTGCGGTCGGCCAATGCCGCTACCGGATCAACAAATGCCTTTGATTGCACCAGGATCAAATCCGTGTGCCGATAAATCCAGCGTACAAGTACCCTGACGAGTGCCAAGAGGACGCGATTGCGAACAAAGCCAGTCGCTTCCAGACTCTCAGGCCATAAGTCCTGTACCGAAACGACCAGCTTTGCACGCTTGATCCACTTGAGCAGGATCGCCGGAATTGCCTGCAAAATGGGCGATGGGGCGTAGACAAAGATGACGTCGATTTTTTTGCGCCGGAGTGCAAACGGCGCAAACAAGATGCCGCTCGCCACAAACGACAAATAATTCAAGATCAAAAATAGCGCAGAATTAGAGCCGCGTGGAACCAGGGGCAAGCGATGGATCGTGACGCCATTGAAAATCCCCTTGATGAATTTCCAGGCGCGATAGCCATCAAATACCCGGCCCTGCGGGTAATTCGGTTGCCCGGTCAATACCTCAACCTGCACACCTTCCGCCGACAATGCGCTGACCAGATTATTAATGCGGAAATTCTCTGGCCAAAAATATTGTGAAACAACGAGCAATTTCATTTTTGCACCGGCATTGCCAAGATTATTTTATATAAATTCAAATACTTAACTACGATGGAAGTCCATTCATATCGTTGTGAAACAAACGTCTGAAGCGCAGGTCCTATACGACTCAGCCTATCGGGTTCTGTAACCAGTTGAACCAGTCCATGGGCAATGCCGGTCGCATTCGCCGGCACTTCCAGAACTGGATCAATCGATCGGATTTCATCAAATCCGCATTGGTCCGTCACCATCACCGGTATCCCGCAAATGCCAGCCTCCAGGGCAACGATCGACATGGCTTCCTGACGCGACGGGACGACCAGCAAACTAGCCAGATGGTAAGCGGCGGCCTTATCGCTGCCACTCACAAAACCCAGGAAATGCACGCGCTCGGCGATCCCTGCCTGTCGTGCCGCCTGGTGCAGTTCGAATTGCATCCCCTCGTCAGGACCGGCGAAGACGAGATGATAATCGCCCATGTGCTCATGTGCCGAAGCGAAGGCTTGCAATAAAAGGTCGGGACCTTTTATCAAATTGAGGCGCCCCATGAATAAAATGACTGGGACATCGGGCAAATTATTCTTGTTGCGAAATTGAACAATATCGAAGCTGGAAAAGTCATCCTTGCATATGCCATTCGCAATGACGGCGACCTGCGATGCTGGAATGCCATAACTTTCAAATTGCGGAAATTCAGCGGGCGTTACTGCGATCCACGCCGAAGCATTACGGATAATGGCATTGCCGATGACAAAGTTATAGAGACGCTTGAGCCGGCTCGATCGCCCGAATATCGGCAGTGCGCCTGCCGGGCAAACTACATAGGGCTTGCCTGCGCGACGAACGGCAATATACACAAGCGCGTTGAGCACGCCCCAGTGCCCCATCAAATGAATAATATCTGCATTATTTACCAGCCCCGTTATTGTTTTCCAGCTTATCTTGGGCAGATAGAATCGTCTCCATAGTATTGGCAGTGCAAGTACCTTTGCGGGTTCCAGCGCGTGAATCCGGGCCTCATCGAGTCCTGTATCAATAGTCAGGACGGTGCATTCCGTTCCTTCACCCGCCAGGAAGCGGCTCATCTGAAACGTGCGCTCTGCGGTACCGCCGCCAGTTTTGAAATCAAGCGAGGAGTTGACGTTAAGTACACGCATCACGCAGCCGATCCCTTGTCTTCCACACGACAGGTGGAGCGGTACCACGTGGCATATTCTGTCAGTCCGTCTTCAAAAGTCACTGGGCTGGTAAACCCAAGGCTTTGCAGTTTGCTCTGCAAGTAATTACAGCGTGGATTGATGTTATTCCTTCCCAAACATTGCAGTAGCAGGCTTAACACCGATAATGGCAAATGGATGCGTGGCCAAAGCGTTTGCGCCCCGTTGAGCCTGGATGCCAAAAACTGTTCAATGTCTGCGAAATTATTCTTTTGATTGCCATCGTCAGAAACAATAAAAACATCCCCCCTGAGCGGCTGGCCTTGCTGAATCAAAAACCTGATTGCTGCAACAACATTGGCGATATGAACCAGGTTCATTCGTCGTTTCCCAAAAAGACAGGCCTTGAGATAATTGCGCAATGCACTACCCTGCACCAGATCATTTGCCAGTTTTTTTAATGCATTACTATCCGGTCCGAAAACGGCGGTTGGCCGCAGAATGGCCGTCTCAAAATATTCAGTGCTTGCCTGAATAATGGCATTTTCGATCTTGAGCTTGGTGGTGCCGTATTCGGTTACCGGGCAGCAAACAGTTGTTTCAGTAATTTCATTATCCGGCACGCGGCCGACAACCGCCGCAGTACTACAATGCAGCAAGCGTTTCACTTGCGCGGTTTTACACGCCGTCAGCAGGTTTTTTGTGACCGTCAGGTTTGCCGCTTCGCCTGCATCCCAAAGATAGGCGAGATTGACGACAATGCAGTCTCGTTCAAAGAAATCGATCAACGAAGCAAGGTCAAACAAATCGCCCTGGATGATTTCAATGTTGGCTGGCCATGACGTCGCCATCCGATCGTCATTCAAGCTTCTGGTTAAAACCTTGACCCGATAGTCTTTACACGCCCCAAGTTCTTGTACCAAATATTTTCCGATATATCCAGAGGCGCCCACTATGGCGATAGTGTTTATCATTCGTCGCAATCCAGTCGTGTTTGGTAAAAATTCACATACATCCGATCTAGGCATGTTTAATTGGCGATTCCGGTATGCATTCTGGGATGAATTTCATCGCAGTTAATCTGCAGCACATCAAAATAAATATTCCTTGCAAGAAACCGATGTAGGCCGCGAACCAGCCATTCATCAAAAATCCCAGCCAGGCGAACCAAACCACACTCATCAATAAATTCCCGCCGCCGATCTTCTTGGCGAGCCATATGCCTGCCCAGCAAAGCACAAGCAAGTAAAAAATATAAATAGAAATTAAATGCGGTGCAATCCAGAACCACCCCGCCAATCCCACATGGGTATTGGTGATCGTATCAACGGGCAGTTGTTCCGGAATCAAGTACGTTAGTAACATGATGTGGATATCAGATACGCCAGTCATTCCTAATATCTGTCCTATCGTATATTGCGGCACGCCTTCTTCAAAAAAATATAAAAACTCTCTGTTCTTCAAGCCGTCCGAGAGGATGGAAGACTGATCAATGATCGCAATAACATTCGCCAGATGCTGCAGTCGCATGACGATTGGCTGGATGGCTTCCCTAAAGGAATCAAACCAGTTGGCGGTGTTGGTGAACATTAAAATCTGTTCAAGAATTTCATTTCCATTAAAAACACCACCTGTTGCTACTGTGCGAATGGTCCATTTTATTTGAACAAGCAGCGGCAGAAGTAAGCTAAAGGCGACGAGAAATAATAGGACTTTTTTCCAGTCCAGGCGCTTTTCGCTGACCCTGTAGGCGCCTTCCATAAAAAAAACAATCATCCAGGTCCCCAGCCAGCCGCGCATCACATTGGATATGAGATAGAGAGCGAGATTGAATTTGAAGAATCTGGATTTTCTATAAATTCCGTAGTAGATCAAAAACAAGGTGTCAGGGACAAATAGTATCCAGATAAAACGGAGAGGTGAGTCCGTGGAAAACCGCGATCCTGCAACATTCGTTCCTTCAGCAATATTAAACAGAAGGAATAATAGTTGAACGAGAATGACAAAAACACCGACGAATTTTTCATCATGCGGTAGGTGGATTTTTCCCCATGATGGAACCAAGGAATTCACCTTGAATGAATTCATGGCGCCAAATAGCGGCCCCATCCAGATCAAATAGGAGGCTACAACCGCAATGCTGGCAACTACCAGGACGGAATGGTCCGGTAACGGATAGCCGATCAAATCCCCATCCAGTTGGCCACTTCTAAAAAAGACGATTGCCGCAATCAAATTTGCGGCAATGTAGACCGCCAGCCAGCAGGCGCGATAAAGTGTCATTTAAAACAGCCGTGGATTCATTTGCCGATATCGCACCAGCGCTTTGGCAAGTGTGGAAATGCCGGCAACTCTTTTTGATTTGATCGCCAGGCGAAGAAAATAGAACGTGGAACGACGGCGATTTTTTAAATCTACTAAAAGATGGAGCACTGCATTAATGAAAATAAAAGCACGAAACTCCGGAAGCGTCGTTAAATAATGTTCGAGATGAAATGCATATAATTTTCGCGTGTTGATCAAGCCTTTATCTTTTCGCGAAATGCCGGTGTTTTTGTTGTAACGATACTTTCCCAGAATCGGCTCCAGGTATTTTCCATAGCCAGATTTTAGAAATTCAACATTGAAAGACCAGTCCAGTGCATCGCCTTCAATCACCCGGGTCTTTCTTGCTTTCGCCCGATACATTGTGGAGCTGTGATAACTGATGCTGCCAAACTCAAGCAAATCCGAAAGATACAATTTGCCGTCTTCATACATGCTCAGATCGGGCAAATTCGGCACGCAAAAACTGCCAGCATCATCAAAAACATACATGCGATGCCATACAACGGCACAGTCAGGATGTTTTTCGAGATAATCTGCCTGCATCTGCAGTTTTCCCGGTAATGCCAGATCGTCGCCGTCAATATGCGCTACGAATTTACCGCGCGCCAGGTTGTGGGTGGCGACATAATTTTGTGTGCCGCCAACTTTATTTTCATAAAAGTTCGGTATGACCAGGCCTGGATATTGACGGGCAAATTCCAGAATGACATTCCTGGTCCCGTCACTCGAGCAGTCATCTCCGACAATCACCTCAAAATCAAAATCGGTAACTTGATCGACGATGCTTTGCAGGCATGCACGAATATACTTTTCCTGATTGTAGGAAATGACGCAAACGGAAACCTTGGGGTTTTTATCAACTGAAGCCATAATTATTGGTGCTTAAAATTCGAAAGCCATTTGATTCTGATTGTTTGCCTTACCCAGGAAGATGAGCCTGCAGAAATCGCCAGCAACAGCAGACTGAGTATTCCGATTTCCACAGCAACAGAAAGTCGTGTCTGTGGCCATTCCAGGAAGCGCTGGGCCATTACGGCGCCGGTCAGGACGGTCAGCACGATGGCCCCGAGATCACGCACCAGCCATTGGGTATGCAATCCCTTGACAAAGCGCCGATGCACGATTGGCAGGAAAAAAACGAATGGAATCAGATTGGCGGCCACCCAGGCATAGCCCGCCCCTACCATCCCATAGGCATTGACCGCGAAAATTAATAGTGGAATGAATATCGCGACAAACAGTACATTCCCGATCAAATGCAATTTCAGATCGCCTTTGGCAAATTGTAGATAGTATGGAAACGCTGCTAGTGCGAGGATGCCGTTGCCCAATGCGTACAGCGACAGTACGGGAGCAGCTTTTCTGGCAAGTTCAATATTGCCGGTCCAAGCCCACAGTACCTGTTCTGCAAAAAAGGCCAGCACCAGTGCTGCGGGGACGGCAATCACGGCGACCAGTTGCGTGGCGTTCCGGTAGAGCTGAATCAATCCAACTTCATTGCCTTCCGCATTTAGTTTAGTCATGCGGGGAAGCAGCGCGCCGCTGATCGGCCCGCTGATGACCATAATTCCACTGGCTACCAATACAGCCAATGTAAAGTAAGCATAGTCGGACAACAGCAGTAACTTGGACAATATTAACTTGTCCGTTTGCGTAATGAGTATCCAGACTGCGCTGGTAAAGGCGATGGTGAGCGAGAACTTCAGCACCTTGCGCAATGGCTGCCATTGCCAGGGCAGCTTTTGGCCTGGCGCTATCTTCGGCAGCAGGCGGTAGGTTTGCCCTGCGAGTCCGAGCAACTCGATTACCGCCACGACCAGTTGGTAGGTGAAGAATTCGGTTGGGGTTGCGCCGATATAAATCAGGAATGGGATGACAAGCGCAAATCTTGCCGTTGCGATGATGATGTTGAAGCCATTCAGCCAGACGATTTTCTCGAAACCGGTGATGACGCCGCGATAGAGTCCGCACACCCAGCGTAGTGCGACGATCAGCGCAATCAGCATCACGGCATTTTTCACTTCATGCAGCGGTAACTGTTGCACTTTAAGCCAACTGCTCGCGATGTAGTCGGAGCCTGCCAGCATTGCTGCGGCGCCCAGTATCGCGATCCCGATGAAAATCCCTTCCAGTGCCCGCAACAAGCGCCGCAGGCCCAAAGCGTCAACGGCACCGCCCTGAAAACGCGCTGTCTCGCGCGCCATGGTTGGCGTCAGTCCCATGTCCAGCAACTGGAACCACGCCTGCAACATCGCATAGAATCCAACCAGCCCATATGCCTCCGCGCCCATGTATTGCACATACATAGGCACCAGCAAGATGCCGATCAACGTGACATAGAGTTGTCCGGCATAGTTCGCGAGGATGTTGCGCTTAATGGACATCGGGGCTGATCATGCCTGGCTGTTGCCCCGCTCGCACATCAGGAAAATGCTGGAACACAGATCGGGATATTGCTGTCCCAGTTGGTAACAGCCATCCAGATACTCTTTAGAGATGATGTCCGTATTTAATAACTTGTCCCATTGGAAGTTCGCCAGTGCCTTGAAGAATATCCCGGAACGGTGTACCACCTTCAATCCTGCGGCGACGGCATCGCGCTCCAGCGTGTCCAATGAATAGGTGCAGCGGTGTCCATGCTCGGCTTCGGCCGGGGTGACGGCGGCGTTATGCGAGATCAGGCCCATTTTGACCGCGATCTGCCGCGAAGGCGCATTGGCATTCGGGCAAACCAGGAAAAAGCGTCCGCCTTCGGCGAGCCATTCGTCATTGATGCGCTTGAGCACCAGGACAGGATCATCGAGATGTTCCAGCACATGGGTCAATACGATATTGTCGTAGCGCTTCGGCAGGGTCGCGGTTTCAAACATCGAATTCACGAAATGGACTTTATCGCCCAGCTTGCGCCTTGCTTCTTCCATGGCGATGCCCGAGGCTTCCACGCAAGTCACATCATCGAAGTGAGAAAGGAAGCGTCGCGTAAAGTCGCCTTTGAAGCTTCCCAGTTCAAGCAGGCTGCCCTGGTTGAAGAACGGGGCAAACGACCTGATCATGAACGGATGCATCACATCGAAGTCGAAACTGTAGGCGTACTGATGGTCGGCGGTGTCTTTTATCTCGACGTTGTAATCGCGTTGCTTACTCATTTAGGCATCCTTTCCGGTATGGAGCTGCATGATCGTTGATCGACCATTCTTTCTATTGATGATGAAATGCTTTTTCTCATATAGCCTGGTTGCGCCGCCATTCTGGCTATCCACCTCAAGTTCGACGCGCGCAAAGCCCTGGTCCTTGACATGCTCGATGCACTGCTCGAGCAGACGCGAGGCAATCCCGCTGCCTTGCCGCTCTTTTAACACGCTGACACTGGTAATGTAGGCAACGCGGCGCTCGCTATCGTTGCAATAGGCTGCGACCAAGCCGATCAGGATCCCGTCGGCCCAAGCTTCGAATCGCGCCGCATTGCCGGCGATCTTGTGCGCATAGCTGCTGATGTCGGTTCGGCTGCTTAAGGCCGGCACGAAGTCGGCATCGCAGCGCATCAAGTGCGTCGCGATTTCGGTTACGCTTGCCTTGTTCAAACAGAACGCGAGCTGGTCGCTCATGCTTCCAGCACAGCCAAGCCAAAGCCGAAACGGCCGAATTCGTTGCCGTTGTAGAGCAAATAGACTTTGCCATCACATTCGAATACGTGCGGATAACACTGCATGTCGGAATCCCACTCGCCCGGGCTGCCTTCCAGTAGCGGATGGTCGTCGTCGCGCGTCCAGTTGCTCAGGTCGTCGGACCAGGCATGGCCGATGCGATAGCCGCGCGTGTTGTTTTTCCTGAAGTCGAATGACTGGCGATAGCAGAAAAACATGTGGTAGCGTCCTGCGATCTTGATCACGGTGGGCAGCGCCTGGCTCTCGTCCTCACCTAGGCGGTCGCTGATGATCTGGCGCGCTTCTTCCTTGACCCAGTTGATGCCGTCTTTCGAGATTGCATGGCCGATCTTGTAAGTGCGGTCGGGCGCAGCGTCCGATGCATACTTCTTCCAGCCGGTACCGAAGATGTACCACATGTGGAAGGTGTCGCCGATGACTTTCACAAAACCGTCGCCGACCAGGCAGGGTTCGTGCAGGGAGGCGGCGAGCACAGGGCCCTCGCCCATGCGCTGAAACGTGAGTCCGTTATCGGTGCTGATGGCGAGACCGATTGCCGTATCGACGGACACCGAGACACGCCGGTTCCAGCCGCAAGTGTAGCCATAGATCGCGTCATTGTGACGCACCACATTCATCGGAAAAATGCCGTGTTCGTCGAAACAGCCCAAGCCGCCGAGCGGGATGACTGTCTTGTCGGATACGCGGATGATGTCACGCAGATTCTTGCGCATGTCGACGAAGGCGATGTGGCTCAGGTACTTGCCATTGCGCTTGTCCAGTTCGCGGGTGGAGAAATATATCCTCACAAAATCATCAAATACCACTGTCTGCGGGGATTGTGCAAATTGCCCGTACTCGTGCGGCATCGTGTGCTGTGTCGGGTCAAATATTTTCCCGAGCTTGTTCCATTTCATTGTATGCATCCTACGCTAAGGTGCCGTCCAGCACGGCCAGTCCGAAACCGTACCTGCCGACCTGATCGCCCAGGTAGGCCAGATAGGTCTTGCCATCCAGTTCGAATACATGCGGATAGCTGATCATCTCGGCATCCCAGCCTTCTTCCGAAACGTCGATGCCGGCCTTCGTATCATCGCGCACCCAGTCGGTCAGGTTGGTGCTGGAAGCGTAGCCAATTCGGTAACCATTTGCTTTGCCGCGATAATGGCTGCTGTGGCGGTAACAGAAAAACATGTGGTACTTGCCATTGGCGAAGAACACGTCCGGGCTGGCTTGTGCCTCGTCTTCCTCGATGCGGCTTTCGATCAGGTCCTTGTTTTGCTTGACCCAGTGAATGCCATCCTGGGACGTGGCCATGCGGATCTTGTAGACCGGCTCCGCTCTGCCATCCACCACCTTCCATTTGCGTCCGGCGATGTACCACAGGTACCAGACATCATTGAAGCGACGTATCTTGGGTCCGCTCAGCACAAACGGTTCATCCGGCGAATAGCTGAGGATCGGCCCGTTGCCGGCCTTGGCGAATGTCTTGCCATCGTCGCGGCTGATTGCGCAACCAATGGCGACATTGAAGGGGACGGATTCGCAACGCGTCCATCCGGCATAAAACGCCCGGACTTCGTCGCCATCGCGAATGACGGATACGGGGTAGGTGCCGAACTCATCGAACTCGCCGACGCCGCCCAGGCCCAGGATGGGCTGTTCGCTCACATTGCGCACCTTGAACAGGTCGTCGCGATCCAGATCCACGTAGGCGGAATAGCTTACGTATTGTCCGTTTGCGTCTGCCGGCGGTCGGCAGGAGAAGTAAACGCGGACAAAGTCATCGAAAACCAGCGTTGCCGGTGCTTGTGCGAATTCCTTCAGCCAACTGCGCCCTTTTACTTCCTGCGGAGAAAAGACCTTGCCTAGTTTTTTCCATGTAAACATATGTGCAATGCGTTCCATACTTGTCAGATCAGTTCATGGTGCGATTCGATACACTCGCGGATGACGCCGGGTGCATTGAACATCATCACGTCGATGATGGAGAGCCAGGGGACGAAAGGATGATCGAACTGCGTGTATTCGAATGGCCTGGATTTAATAAACTTCAAATCGATGCCACTCTCCTTGAATTCGTCCCTGGAGTAGAGTTCCAGGCCACCGATCGCATTGAGATAGGTGTCGGCGCCCACGGCCTCGCATAAGGCGAGCACTTTATCCTGATTCTTCAAATCATGATCAATGGCAATGCTCGAGGAGACCTTGATTTCCGTCGCAATGCCCAGGTGCTCACAGGTTTGGACCAGCGAGTGATGCAAAAAGCCAAACAGGTTCGCATCCGCATGCCGCACGATGCGCTCGACCAGCGGAAATGTTTGCGCGAAATACGGCGCACGCCGATACGTTCCCTTGATCTGGTTCAATAATTTGTCGCGGTTGAAATCTGCGGCAAGTTCCCGTTTGCATACATCCAGGCTGTCCGAATCATTTTTCAACGGCAACGAAAACATAACATCATTGCCGTTTTGCAACATTCTATTTCGGTTGATCCAACCTTTCTTTGTGTATTTGATGTTGTCATACACGATGAACAGGTCAACTGACTGGATCAACTGGAAGTAGCCAATATAGGGGAAAAAATAGGGCTGCATGATGGCGACTTTCATGCGTCCTTCGTTATTGTGAGAATTCATTCCGACTACATTGATTGGGCAGCAATCAGTTGGGTAATTCGGTCGATTTGTTCGGTCTCCAGGGCCGGGTAAATCGGCAGGCAAAGGATCTTTTGCGCAGCGGCGGAAGCCACGGGAAGATTGGCGGGATCTGCCGATGGCAAGCCTCGGTACATCGGAAAGTCGGAAATCAGGGGGTAGAAATAACGGCGTGGGTGAATGCCGTTTTCCTTGAGCGTATGGTAGAGATCGTCACGACTGATAGGATAGTCGGGCTGTACCAGGACCGGAAAATAAGAATAGTTGGCAAGCTTCTCGCCGGCGTCGGCCAGGCAATGAATGCCTTTAACCCCGGCCAGACGTTCTCGATATGTGGCATCAATTTCTTTGCGGCGCGCGAGCGCTTTATCAATGTGTTCCAGTTGCAATAAACCAAAGGCGGCATTGATTTCACTCATTTTGCCATTGATCCCGGGCGCGACCACAGTCACTTCGCCTACGTGGCCAAAATTCTTCAACTGATCGATGCGGGTTTTGGTTTTTGCATCAGGGCAAACAATCGCGCCACCCTCAAAGGTGTTAAACACTTTGGTGGCATGAAAACTAAGTACCGACAGGTCGCCATGCCTCAGAATACTGCCGCCATGGTCTTGCACGCCAAAGGCATGCGCCGCATCGTAGATCACCCGGAGGTTGTAGTTGTCGGCGATTTTTTGAATTGCTTCGATATCGCAAGGGTGCCCATAGCAGTGGACCGGCATGATTGCGGTCGTGTGCGGGGTGATCGCGGCTTCAATTCTGGCCGGATCCAGATTGAGCGTATTCGGGTCGACGTCCACAAATACTGGCTTGATGCCGTTCCACAGAAGCGAGTGAGAAGTCGCTACAAATGAATACGGGGTCGTGATGACCTCGCCAGTAATGCGCAGCGATTGCAGGGCCGTGACCAAGGCGATGGTGCCATTGGTAAACAATGCGATGTGATTGACCCCGAGATATTTGCACAGCGCCTCTTCCAGTTGTTGATGGAACGGGCCGCCGTTGGTCAAAATCTTGTTGCTCCAGATTTTTTCCAGGTAAGGCAGAAAATCTTCCAGGGGCGGGAGGTAGGGTTGGGTGACGTAGATGGGGTCGGATTTATTCATTCAATTCTTCGCTAATCCAGATGTGATCTATTGCAGAAGGAGCGTTGGCCGGATCTGCAGTGCCAATGTGCCACACGGGAAATGCAATATTGATCTTGTTTAATTTGGCCAGTTTGTCGGTTGGACATTCCACAAAGAAACAGCGCCTCAATTGTTGCCGTCCTGGACGCAGCCTTCCGGACGCTTCTCTCATGCCTCCAGAATTTTACCCTACGATACGCACAGGAAGTCTTTTGGGAATCGAAAAATTTTGTCAATATGGAAAGATTTTTGGTGAAATGGATACCTCGAAGGTCGCGGTGGCATTGGATGCGCCGCACGATGGGGCCGGGACGGGCACACAAACTCTTTCAGGGTGTTGCCGCTGAGCGGTGGTTTTAGGAAGCGAAAACTTTTCTTCCCGCTAAAAACATTAGCCCAAATAATATGCCGGCAATCGCAGAGGATAAGACAATCAACGCTTTATTCGGCTCCACTGGACCGCTTGGCGCATAAATAGGCGTGACTAGCGTCGTACCTTTTGTTTGCGGCTCCGCCAGATCCAGCTGCTTGTCATTTATCTGGTTTCTTAATTCCGTTATTTCATGGTCTTTTGTCATTAACGTGGCCAATAACAAGGCTGAAGCGGAAAACTTGCCGTCATCGAAGACGAATTTCATGTCCTTTACCGGAAGCAGGGCTAATAATTTTTCCGCCTCTGCAAGCTTCCTTTCCAGGGTATGAAGCTGAGATTTTTTTGTGTCCAGGATAGGCTTGGATAACGCCCCCTGGTTTTTGCTGACATCCGAAATTACTGATGTAAGGCAGCGTTGCGCAGCGTCGGGCGACAATCCTTTAAACCGGATGCTCACAATCGGGGCATTTTTGTTCGCAACTGGCTTCAGCTGGCTTGCCAAAACCTGGCCGGGAGAGGGGAGTGCTTTCTCTACCTGACATGCATTGAAAGTCTCACTCGAATAATAAAGAGGCAGCTTTAATTTTTCTGCAAGGATACTCGGCACCTCGACGGGAGTGCCGGCAACCATTGCCATTTCCAGATTCGCCGATGCTTCAAATTTGGCGGGCGTCAGCATGGCGTATGTTCCGCCAAGCAACAAGCAAATGAGGGTAGACGCAATGATCCAGCGCTTGCCGTCCTTAAAAAACTGAACGATATCGTGCAAATTCATTTCTTCTTCAGGAATCGTGGTGATGTTTGATGGCGTTGCTAGGAGAATATTTTGCATGCGGCCTATGCTGTTCGTTTAGGCTGACCAAGTCGCCAGATGAAGGGGTGTCATGGTGCCAAAGCAAATGCACGGGTCTTTGGGCTCCCGGCTTTGACAATACGCTCCATTGCAAGAATCCTCTGGCCGGAATCGGATACACAGAATTTTATTGATTTATTACAATAAATCAATAAAACAAATTTGTCAAAACAGAGTTGTTTAGTGGTGGAGAAATGTCAAAAAGTATTATCGAGGCCAACAGGCAGTGGGCCCGCTATGTTTCCTTTTACACTACGATCAGATTGCATTCATTATTGGATTACGTACCACCAGCGACGTAGGAGAAACAGCTCGATTCCTCCAAGGTAACAATGAAATCGGGGGGAACATCCAACTCTGTCCCAAGAGGCATGCCATGAATCTGGAAAAGGTCATTTTTGCGTTTTTCATCGTTTTCGCTGCCACCCTCAATTTCGGCTTTTTTATAGGGGATATCGACCGTCCGGAACTTCACAACATCTATGAGCTGTTCGCGGCCATCGTGGTCAACATGATTGCCACCGTGCTCAAGTTCGGCGACCGCACCCAGATTGGCGCCGTGCTGCTTTCCACCAGCCTGGTGGCCGACCTCCAGTTGATTACGGCGGCGGTGATCTGGGCGATCGCGGTGCACATCAATGGCACTGGCATGACACCGGAAGTCACCTCGAGCGTCGTCTCCCTCTCCGGCGGCGCCCTGCTGGCCAATATCATTTCCGTCACAATGCTCGTGGTTGAAACGGTCATGATGCGGCGCTAGTCATGAACAGCGTCTTTTTCCTGGTCCTGCGGAGGATGCGGGCGCCGATCATCGTGCTGATCGTGTTTTATGCGATCGCGGTGCTGGGGCTGACGATTGTGCCGGGTATCAACGCCGATGGCACGCCGGCCCCGGCGATGAGTTTTTTTCACGCTTTCTACTTCATCAGCTTTACCGCCACGACCATCGGATTCGGCGAAATCCCCCGGGCTTTCTCTGACGCTCAGCGGCTGTGGGCCACGGCCTGCATCTACATGACCGTCATTGCCTGGTCCTACTCCATCCTGACCCTGCTGGCCCTGCTGCAGGACAAGGCGTTCCAGCATACCCTGGTGGCGTCGCGCTTTGCCCGCCATGTGGTGCGCATGCATGCGCCCTTCTTCCTGGTGTGCGGCTGCGGCGAAACAGGCAGCCTGATTTGCCGTGCCCTGGATATTCTGGGGTATGACTTCGTCATCCTGGACAAGGATGCGCAGCGTGTGGAAGAACTGGACCTGGAGGATTTCAAGACCAATGATCCCACGCTCACCGCAGACGCCGGCAGTGCCGCCAATCTGCTGATGGCCGGCTTGTGTCATCCGCAATGCAAAGGCGTTCTGGCCGTGACCAATGATGACGAATGCAACCTGGCCATTGCCATCAATACCCGGCTGCTCAATCCGGACATTCCTGTTCTCGCCCGCGCCCGCAGCCGGGGCGTCACGGCCAGCATGGCGTCGTTCGGCACCCACCACATCGTCAATGCCTACGAGCGGTTTGCCGAATACCTGGCGCTGGCCGTGGCGTCGCCGGAACGTTTCCGGCTGATCGAGATCCTGACTGGCTTGCCGGGAACGACGCTGCCGCAAGTGCATCTGCCGCCTCATGGGCGCTGGATCATCTGCGGTTACGGCCTTTTCGGGCAATCGATTGCCCGCTATCTGGCATTGCCCGGAATTACATTGACGGTGATCGACCCGGAAGGAGAGGGACCGGCCAGTGGCCACACCGTGCGCGGCATTGGCACCGAAGTGAGCGTGCTGGAAGCCGCCGGGATCATGGAAGCGCACGGCATTGTGGCCGGCAGCCCGAACGATATCAATAACCTGTCCATTGCCATGATGGCCAAGAAGCTCAATCCGGACATATTTGTCGTGGCGCGCCAGAACCAGGGCGCCAACGATGTGCTGTTCGACACCTTCCGCGCCGATTTCAGCATGGTGCATACGCGCATCGTGGCGCAGGAATGCATCTCGATCATCACCACCCCCTTGCTGTCACGCTTTCTCGCCGCCATACGGCAGACTGATGAAAGCGAGAGCCATGAACTTGCCGCGCGCCTGGAAGCCATCTGTAAAGGACAGGTCCCGGAAGTCTGGAGCGTCCAGCTTGACCTGCGCAACGCCGCAGCTGCGCACAAGGCCCTGCTCAACAACTGGCCACTCAGTGCCGGCCAGTTGTTGAGCGATGGCGCCAGGCGCGAGGCTAATCTGCCGGCGATCATCCTGATGGTCGAGCGGGGCAGCGAAATCTTTCTATTGCCGGACGCGGAATTCATGCTGAAGGCAGAAGATGCTGTCTTGCTCGCAGGCCAGCACTTCGTGCGTTCAGCGCTGAACATGACGCTGCGCAATGCGAACGTGTTGCATTACATCCTTACCGGCGAAGATCGAGGGGGCGGCCAGCTGTGGCAGTTGTTGTTCCCGAGACGGCGATAAAAGAGCCTCAGGGCAAGCGCTACATGGGTGAACGCGAAATCACAGGCGTGCCTTGTGCCGCATTGACCGTCACACGATCGCCCATTTGAAATTTCTGGCCACCCGCAGCAACATGAAATACCTCACGATGCCCATCCTCGAACTGAATAGTCAAGGTTTGTCCGATTACGGTCGCGCCAGATTCCACTGGTCCACCGCTGCTGCTCATGCCTTGGCGGCCGCCGCTGGTTATGGTGCTTGTGGTATCCCTGTTTTGAACGGCAACGACTGTGCCGCCGCGTACTGCTGCAGTTGCTTGCGAGGCAGGCATCGCCTGGGTCTGTGGTACGACTACCACTGCGGCAGGTTGCCGGGACGCACAACCGGACAGCACCGCTGCCGCAGCAACTGCTGCGAGGGCCAGTTTTTGATGTTGTTGCATATGCACCTCTTCAATAAACGCGCCGGCTTCCGGTGGAAATGCCAAATGTCCGGCAGCGCAAGCTATGGATAGTCATGCCTGATGAAAGCGCTCAGCGGTCATCGAATTGCCGTTGCAGCGTTTTAAATTATGACGTTGATTACTTTCAACAAGCCTTCCAGCCGCCCAAGTAAACCCATGCGGTTCTTTTCTTTTGAGCTACTAATCGTTCGGCTTCACCAATATTGACTGCAAGGTAAGTAGCAAGTTCGACAAATTCGCCTGTACTTTGTCCGTGTCGAGGCGTTTGGGGGTTGTGCGGCAGTCATGCGCACGCCAGGATAATGACCTGGTGGCCGTTGCATCGAGCATTGACGGCGCCTTGAAGATCAATTTGTGGAGCGCCTACAGTGGGTTGCGCAGGATTGCGCCCAGCCGCACCACGCCGACCAGAGACTCGGAGAGCAGCACAAGGAGGGCTACACGTTGTTGCTTGGCATAAGCCACGTTGATTTGCTTTACAATTGAAATTATGAATTATGGCTCAGAATCCATAATTTGTTGTATATATTGAATTCAGTACAACTCTTGATTTTCATGGAGAAGCGCGACTGTTATCATAAGCGTTCAATTCCATATAGGAGCGCAGAGTGAGTTCGTCGAGCGAAATCCACCCCCCCCAAAAAAAACGTGGCAAGCGTGCAGAACGGGCCGACGAGATCCGCCACGCGCTTTTTGACGCTGCAGCGACGGCTGTGGGGAAGTATGGCTACGAAGAAGCTTCTATCGGAAAGATTACAGAACTTGCTGGTGTTGCGAGCGGAACGTTTTACAATTATTTTGAGACGCGACAAGACCTTTTTGACCAGTTGCTCCCCGTGGTCGGGGACCAATTGCTTGAACATATTCGTGCGCGCTTGCCGGAGAATGTCGTTGGACTCGAACGCGAGCGTCAACGGATTGTCGCTTACTTCGAATTCTTTCGCCAAAACCCGGGATTCCTTCGGATATTGAACGAAGCCGAGATATTTGCTCCCCGTGCCTTCAAGCTGCACTTCAAGAAGTTTTCTGCACGGTATATGAAAGCGCTGAAAGGGCAAATGGAACGCGGGGAAATTCAAGCGTTTAACGAAGCGCAGTTGGAAGCCCTGGTGCACATACTGATGGGCGCACGTACCTATCTTACGATGCTTTCTTCTCGTTCCAGTGTGGCCTCACGCAAAAAAAACGATATGGTGCTTATCGATACTTACATGAAGCTTGTTGAGGGCGGCCTATTTGCGCCGGCAAAAGCAGCTACAGCAACGCATTGAGCGACCAATCGACTAATATGTTCATCTGAGCCTTGCGTCTAGTTGTTGCTGCTCACGCCGGGCAAGCTCTCAAGAAGTTTTTGCATTTCTTTACGGATCTCAAATTTAAGGATTTTTCCTGTCGCCGTTTGCGGCAGGCGTTCATAAATAATCACTTTTTTTGGCACTTCGAATGGCGCAAGCGTTGCTTTGCAATACGCGATTAATTCCGCCTGCGATGGCGGCGATTTTGTTGCAAGACAAACTGCCGCGATAACCTCTTCGCCCCAACGTTCGTTGGGCATGCCAATCACCGCCGCTGACGTTACGCCGGGATGGGAGAGCAAGCAGCGCTCGATCTTGATTGAGGAAACGTTTTCGCCGCCCGACTTGATGATGTCTTTTTTGCGATCCACAAAAAGTAGCATATCGTCTTCGTCAACGCGACCAAGATCGCCGGAATGGAACCAACCGCCGGCAAATGCCTTGCGCGTCGCCTCAGGATCTTTCAGATAGCCTTCCATCAGCATCGGGCCACGGTAGACGATCTCACCGACCTCGCCGTTTTCGAGAAGCGTTCCATCATCATCCATGATAGCCATTTCCACCAATGGCATCGCCCGGCCCCAGAACGGGCCTTCCTTGAGGAGTTGGTACTCGGATGAGAACACAACAGTTGGGGGATAAGCTTCCGTTTGGCCACTGGTCAGCGCAAAGCGTACGCCGAGTCGAGTGATCGCCTGGCGCAATGTCGCATGGTCCATTGGCGCCATGGCATAAAGGCAGAACTGCAGGCTCGACAGATTTGCGTCGTCCAGGCCGGGATGGGCCAGTAGGGTCCGGTACATGGCCGGCAAGGCAAACATCCAAGTAATGCGGTCCTTGCCGATGCTCTGGAGCAGCAGATAGGGATTGAATCCATCCATGATGACGACCGTGCCGCCACGGACAAGTGTCCCGCTGGTGAGCGAAAGCTGACCGCAATGGAAAAGTGGAAGAATGGCAGTGGCAATCGTATCTTCCGTCATTTCCCCTGCAAACGCATTGTGCATTGCGCCTACAGTTACATTAAGGTGGGACAGCATCGCCCCTTTGGGCGCCGATGTCGTGCCGCTTGTGTACATGATCATGGCAACATCGCGGTCGCCGACCAGGACATTCGGATCCGTCTTCAATTGGCCGGATGCCAAATCATGAAGCGTCTTCCATTCCAGGGTAGAGTCAGTCGAGAGCATGAACAAGTGTCTGGCAGTCGGAATCTGCGGAAGCAATGCCGCAATACGCCCGATCTCGCTTTTGTCGACAAAGATGGCATTCACCTCGGCATGGTTGAGCACATACTGAAGATCGCTTTCGGGAAGGGCAGGGTTTGCCGGACAAAGGATTGCACCGGCCTTGGCTGCGCCGAAGTACAACAGCAGGAACTCGATGCTGTTACGACCCAAGACAGAAATACGCGATCCCGCACCGAGCCCCAAAGCCAGTAAGCCATTGGCAACCTGGTTCGACAGATCGTCGAGTTCACGGTAAGAGAGGCGGCGCTCTCCCATGATCACGGAGGTTTTCCGAGGATGACGTCTGGCGCCACGACGGGAAATGTCACCCACGTTCACCCTTTGTGCCAGCAATGCCTCATTCGTTATTTCCATTCTCATCCCTTCCAGTTCCAGAGATTTCTAGAAACATAGTATGCAATTGTGGGCAGTATTTTCGGAAATTCCCGACCTACACTGTTCACACCTTCCGCAGGTCTATCGACCCTCGAAGTTCGGCTTTCGCTTGGCCACAAAAGCCCTTACAGCCTCTTGATGATCCTTGCTCGCGTTGGTGACTGTTTCATACGCCAGCGCGGCATCTGTCAGCAAGCCCGAGATTCGACGCAATTCCAGATTCATTACCGTCTTGGTCCAGCGAATCGCCATCGTGGCGCCTTCGGCAAGTTCCCTGGCTAACGCATTTACCTTGTCATCCAGTGCATTCGCAGGAACAGCGTAGTTGATGAGCCCCATTCCTGCAGCATCTTTTGCTGTCAGCATTCTTCCTGTCAGCAGCATCTCTTTTGCTTTTGCAAAGCCGACAAGTTGCGGCCAAATAACGGCACCGCCATCCCCTGCTACAAGCCCCATCCTGACATGGGGGTCGCCAATAAGCGCAGATTCATCTGCAACAATAATGTCACACATTAAAGCTAGTGATGCACCGAGCCCGGCAGCAGCACCATTGATGCGCGCAATAATGGGCTTTTCCAGTTCCAGCAAACCGTTGATGATTCTTTTTGCCTCAACAATCATTTCGTTCCATCGGTGGGGCTCATCGATCAATTCCTGGAACCAGGTCATGTCTCCGCCTGCACAGAACCAGCGGTCAATGCCGGTAAGTATCACGATATCCGTATCAGGATCGGAATTGATGTCATAAAAAACCCGCGCCAGATCCTGATGGAGATTGTCATCCACGGCGTTCTTTTTTTCAGCCGTGTTAATGATGACTTTTAAAATGCGCCCTTCTTGCTGGAAAGATAGTGAGCGATAACCCGTGTAGAAATTAATTGTCATAGATGGCGGCTCCAGCATTGATTGAGGTTGCGAGATAAAAAGATATTCGAATAAACCAGATGTTGATTTTCTTCTGCCTTGTTTTTTCAGGTGTATAAACCTGTGCCTTGGCACGCCGACATAGAACTGGCCTGGAGAGAGTAATTCCTCCACCACGTGGTGCCACTTTCCCAGGGAATATCCTTAAATATATTATTGTGAATCATGATTCATGTAAATGCTATAGCTCTGAAATATTCTTGTCAATCGTATTTGTGATACATCTTGTTCGAGCAAAGATTAGTAAGGAAATTAAATTTGTAAATCATGAATCATGGTTCATAAAAATCTTGACAGGGGCGATTTTAAAGTGGAACAATGCAAAAAATGCAGACTTTTTTGTACTTGCCTGTTTGCGGCAATGGAGGTTATTGCCGGCTGCTAACAAGTTATTCAGTTGCATTCGTGGTCAGGTTTCTCATTTGAGAGATTTTTATCAGTCATGGAGCAGAGAATGAGCGAGTGCGTTTTAACTACAATCAATGCAGGAATCGGGAGCATCGTGCTGAATCGGCCTGACAAGGCAAACGCTCTTGATCAGGCATCGGTCGCTGCCTTGAGAAATGCAATTGACCGCATCTGCGCAGATCGTTCTGTACGCGTAGTGCTGATCAGAGCAACGGGAAAGACATTCTGTTCCGGCGGCGATATCAGCAACTTCAAAAGCAACATCGATGGCCTGGCGCCCATGCTTGAAGGCCTGCTTGGCCCGCTGAATGAGGTGATACTCAAGCTGGCGAACATGCCGGTGCCGGTAATTTCTGTATTGAATGGGCCTGTTGGCGGCGGCGGAATTGGTTTGGCGCTGGTCGCTGACTTCGTCCTGGCTGCGCAATCCATGAAGCTGCGTGGCGGATACTCCGCAATTGGATTAACGCCCGACGTCGGCAGTTCGTGGTTCCTGACGCGTCGTGTCGGACCTGCGCGTGCCAGGGAGATATTCATTCTGAATCGCCCTGTTAATGCCGATGACTGTCTGGCGTCCGGGGTTGTCGATGCAATCTATCCAGATGATCAGCTGGCATTCGAGGCTGACAAGCTGGCAGAAAGTATTGCTGCAGGTGCTGCAAAGTCAATTGCCCGCATTAAAGCTCTTGTAAATGGCGCATCTCAGCGCACCTTGCATGAGCAACTGGCACTAGAGCGCGAATACATGGTTGCGTCTGGAGACAGTGCGGATGCCCGAGAGGGGATCACTGCTTTTCTGGAAAAGCGCGCCCCAAGGTTTGGCCCAGGCGGAAGCCCAGTCTAGTACGTGCTACTGCTAATTAACGCGCCGAACCGGATTTGCAAGCAAACCGGTATCTAATCGGCGAACACGAACCGAGCAACAATGGAGAACGATATGCGCATAACAGGACTGGATTTTGGCTTGGATGAAGACATCGAAATGTTATGTGCTACGGTACGGAACTTCGCCGAGAAAGAAATTGCGCCCCGCGCTGCGGAAGTAGATCGCGATAATCAATTTCCCACAGGCCTGTGGCGAAAATTCGGCGAGCTTGGGTTGCTCGGAATGACGGTCAGCGAGGAATATGGCGGTGTCAACATGGGGTATTTTGCCCACATGCTCGTCATGGAAGAGATCTCGCGTGCCTCGGCATCCGTTGGTCTCTCCTATGGAGCGCACTCAAATCTCTGCGTAAATGTGCTGTACACGAACGGGAATGCGGCGCAAAAGAAAAAATATCTGCCAAAACTGGTGAGCGGTGAACACGTAGGGGCGCTGGCGATGTCCGAACCGAACGCCGGTTCCGACGTCGTCAGCATGAAGCTGCGTGCCGACCGCCGTGGCGACCACTACGTGCTGAACGGCTCCAAGATGTGGATCACTAATGGCGGAGACGCCGATACACTGGTGGTCTATGCCAAAACCGATGTGGAAGCCGGCGCCAAGGGAATGACCGCCTTCATTATTGAAAAAGGCATGAAAGGCTTTAGTTGTGGTACAAAGCTCGACAAGCTCGGTTGCCGTGGCTCCAACACCTATCCGTTATTTTTCGATGACTGTGCAGTGCCTGCCGAAAATGTACTGAACGGCGAGGGAAATGGTGTCAAGGTATTGATGTCAGGCCTGGACTATGAACGTGCGGTGATGGCTGCTGGACCTCTGGGAATTATGGGGGCGTGCATGGATGTTGTGATCCCGTATATTCACGATCGCAAGCAATTCGGCCAGAGCATCGGTGAGTTCCAGCTTATGCAAGGCAAGATCGCCGATATGTACACCACCTGGCAGGCTTGCCGCGCCTATCTCTATGCCGTCGGCAAGGCATGCGACGCCGGGTCCCACTCGCGTGACCTGCGCAAGGATGCCGCCGGTGTCATTTTGTATCTCGCGGAAAAAGCAACCTGGATGGCCGGCGAGGCGATCCAGACCCTGGGCGGCAATGGCTATATCAACGAATATCCGGTGGGGCGCTTCTGGCGTGATGCCAAGTTATGGGAAATCGGCGCTGGCACATCTGAAATTCGTCGCATGTTGATCGGGCGCGAAATTTTCAACACCACAAAATGAATTCCATGTCGTACATAAAGATTATCCAGGAAGTGTCGAAACAGATATGCTCGCCTGGCGCAAGTTTCATGAGCGGTGTCGTCCTTGACGTGAATGGAGGACTGGCATTTTCATAGTGAGCCGAAATTGTAGAAATCATGAATTTTATTCTGCTGAATTATCAGTTGATGAAATTCATTTAAGCAGTAAATAAAAAAAGCCGGCGTTAGAGCGGCACTTGATTTAAATACGTTATTTAATCATAGGAGACTTAAATGAAACGTTCCAGCTTGCCTCTCGCTGTGTTGGCACTCTGCGTCAGCACTGCTGTCATTACGCCAGCAATCGCACAAAATGCATCCGACACATTCAAAATTGCTGCCATGGTGGATATGACAGGGCCGTATTCAGCGCTTGCCGGGCCGGGCGTGGTCACCGGCATGAAAATGGCAATAGAGGATTTTGGCGGCAAGGTGCTGGGTAAACCGATTGAAATCCTGTCGGCCGATTCGCTGGGTAAAGTGGACGTGGCAGCTGCGCGCGTACGCGAATGGTACGATCGCGATGGTGTAAACATGGTCCTGGAAAGTGCTGACTCGGCTACCGCGGTGGCAATGCAGAAATTGGCTGCTGAAAAGAAAAAAGTGACATTTTTAACGTCGGGAACGACCGCTGTCACCAACAGTGAATGCACGCCGTACGGCATCCAGTATGCGTGGAATACCTATGCTTTGGCACATGGCACGGGACGTGCCGTCATGAAGGAGGGGGGCGACTCATGGTATTTCCTCTCGGCCGATTATACGTTTGGTAAATCCCTTGAGGCAGAAACCACTGCAGTAGTGCAAAAAACCGGCGGCAAGGTACTGGGTTCTTCTCGTCATCCGCTCGGTGCTCCTGATTTCGCCTCTTTCTTGCTCTCAGCACAGGCATCGAAAGCAAAAGTTATTGCCTTGGCCAATGCGGGGAGAGATACCCAGAATGCGATCAGGCAGGCACGGGAATTCGGTTTGACAGGTGGTAATTCTCGCGTAGTTCCGTTGATTCTGTTCGACTCCGATGTGAAGGGAATGGGCCTGGATCTCGCCCAAGGACTGGCGTTTACAACGGCGTTTTATTGGGACCAGAATGACGCGACCCGTGCCTGGTCGAACCGGTTCTTCAAGTTACGCAATGCCATGCCGACCATGAACCAGGCCGCAGCCTATTCAGCGACGATGCATTATTTAAATGCCGTCAAGTCGGTCGGCTCGGCGCAGCCAGATGCCGTAATGGCGCACATGAAAAAAACGACGATCAGCGACATGTTCACCAAGAGCGGCAAGATTCGGGATGATGGCTTGATGGTGCATGACATGTTTCTCGCTGAAGTGAAGAAGCCGTCGGAATCCAAGGGACCTTGGGATTTGCTCAGCATTAAACAGGTCATTCCAGGAGAGCTCGCATTTCAGCCTTTGAACGAAAGCACTTGTCCGCTTTTAAAGAAATGATGATAAAAGCCGGATGAACAGAGGGAACATCGTGATCGTGGTTTCGAGCGACCGTGATGTCCCTTCCTTGTATGCTCGTACAAGTTTCTCCCCCACTTTTAAATGTGGTTTTCGCTCGCTTCTTTGCCGAATCGAGCGATTTTTTGTTTCGAAATCTATAATGTTGGATTGAGAGAGGGCCCGCGATTGTGACAATCCTGGTCCAGGTCTCTTTACCGCAGCGTTCAACGAAAGAAGCATGGCATATGGCAGGACCAACGATCGATTTTTGGCAATCGCGCTTCGATTCCGGCAATTTGCCGTGGGATCGCGACGTTTCCAATCCGCAGCTCAAGCAATGGATCGACGCCGGCATGATTCATCCTGGCACATCCGTGCTGGTGCCGGGATGCGGCCGGGGCTGGGAAGTCGCCACGCTCGCAGCGCATGGCATCAAGGCCACGGGCGTGGACTATGCGCCGGGCGCGATTGCAGCATGCCAGGCCATGCTGCAATCAGAAGGACTTGACGCCGAACTGATTGAAGCCGATGTACTGAATTTGCAGCTGGCATCGCCAGTGGATGCCGTGTATGAACAGACCTGCCTTTGCGCCCTGCATCCTGACCGCTGGCGCGCCTATGCAGACCAACTGCACTCCTGGATACGCCCGGGCGGACAGCTGTTTGCCCTTTTTGTGCAGGCCGTCTCGGAAGAATCCGCACAAGGCTTTGTCAAAGGCCCGCCCTACCATTGCGATATTCATGCAATGCGTGCGCTGTTCCCGAGCCAATACTGGGAATGGCCTGCGCCGCCGTATCCCCGCCTGTCGCCAAAAACCGGTTTTGATGAACTTGCCGCCGTGTTGACCCGCAAGCGCTAGGGCCAGGAGGCTCTTGACTGTCATCAATTTGTCATCAGGCAGATACTTGTTGGCATGTAAAATTCGACTGTCAAAAACAGAAGGATCACCATGCTGCTTCCGCAAATGCTACAGCTCGCCCTGACCCTGGGCGGTGTCTTCGTTTTGGCCTACATGTTCGCCAAACTCGAAATTCATATCGAAGGCGACGGCGGCTGGGCAGAAAATCTGCCTACCTGGCGCGTCGAGGAGCATTGGCTGCTCGATATTTTCTGGGGCGGACGCGCCATGACCGGCTACCATGCCTGGGCATTCCCGTTCATCGCGGTGTTTTTTCATTTCCCGCTGTTTTTCAGTGGACAGTGGTCCTTGCCGCTGGAAGCGCGGGTCCTGGCTTCCATCATGGTGTTCTGGATCGTAGAAGATTTTCTCTGGTTCATCCTCAACCCGGCCTATGGCTGGAAGCGGTTTCACCGGGATCACATTTCCTGGCACAAGAACTGGATGGCCGGGGCGCCAGTGGAATACTGGATTTTTGCCGCCGTCAGTGCGCTACTGTTCTGGTATTCGTACGGGGCGTGAAGGCAGGGGGCAGCGCTGCACCCGTCAGCCGGAAACCGGCAAGTCCAGGGCGTGGCGTACCCGTGCGCATAGCGCCTCGGAGGTGCGCGAAATCACTTCCGCCGGCACGCCGAACTTCGTGGTCAATCTGTCGTGGTCTTCAAAGCCGTACGACACCATGAACGGGTGCAGGCCGGTATTGATCGCCGCATGAAAATCCTTGTGTTCATCACCGCAGATATAGCCGCGCGCCGGATTGATATCGAAGCGTTCGCGGAGCGCGCGGAACTGGGCGGTCTTCTTTTCCTTCAGCGGGATATGCACCAAAAAGTCCAGCGCGTCGATATCGAGGTCATGGCGAACGAATAACTGCCGCAAGGTTTCCAGCGGCTCGTTGGTAATGTTCCGCGTGACCAGGCCGACCACCACGTCGGGCGCAGCGACCAGCGCGCGGATCAATTCCGCAATGCCGGGATACAGGCGCGCTTCCGTGCGGTACACCCCGGTCAGGGTGTCGATGATTTCCATCCGGTTTTTTTTGCGGATATTTTTCTTGAGGACGGAAGGGAATTCCTTGAGGCCGCCAAGATACTTGAAAAGATTGTGGCGCTTCTGAAAGCTCGCCTCATCGCCCAGCGTCAAGCCGTGCCGGTCGAACGCTTCTTCAATGGCCTTGAAGGCGTCGATGGTGGTGCCGTCCGCATCGAGGATCAAAAGTCGCTGATTGTTTTTATACATATGCCTGCATGCCGGTTATCCAAGCGGTTCGGGCGGATTATAGGTATCCGATTGTGACGGCTTGATGACGGCGTGCGCGGCGTCCGGCGATTGACAGCAAGATGGCCCGGGAATATAGTTACCCTTGTTTATGGTTAATCAGGGTAACTAATACGCGCCATGCAAGGTTTTTTCAGAAGCTATCTGTTGCTGCACCGGCCCATGATCCAGGCGCTGAACCAGCTGCTCCAGTCTCATGAGCTGTCGTATTCGCTGTGGCAAGTGGTGTTATATCTGCACGAGCACGAACAGGCATCCCTGGTGGAGATTGCCAATTACTACGGCATCGAAAAGCCCGGCGTCACCCGTCGGGTGCAACGCCTGGAGGAACTGGGATACCTGACGATTGCGCCGGGCAATGACCGCCGCGAAAAATCGATTGCCCTGACGCCCCTGGGGCAGGACGTCTACGCGCAGTGCCGCCAGAAGATCACGGCGCTGGAGCGGCGCGCAACGGCCGGCATCGCTGCCGACGATCTGGCGCGAACGGTCACGGTTTTTCAGCAGATATCCGGCAATCTCAAATAACATTTTCCCTAGCACCATCATGCAATCGACACGCCTATGGACCCGCGACTTTGTGATCGTTGCAGGCGTCAACTTCTTTCTGAGCCTGGTGTTCTACATGCTGATCGTGGTGATCGGCGCGTATGCCATCAGGGAATACGGTGCCTCGCTCAGCCTGGCCGGACTGGTCGCCGGCATTTTCGTCATCGGCACCTTGCTGGGGCGGCTGGTGATCGGCCAGCTTGTCGACGCCATCGGCCGGAAAAAGACGCTCATCATCGGCATGATTGCTTTTGCGATCACGACCTGCCTGTACTTCCTGAGCAATTCCATACCGGCGCTCATCGCCGTGCGCTTCATGCACGGCCTGGCACTGGGCGTGGCCAGCACGGCCGTCGGCACTGCCGTGGCGCACATCATTCCGCAGGGCCGCAAGGCCGAGGGCATCGGCTATTACAGTCTCAGCACGACCCTGGCTTCGGCAAGCGGGCCGTTCCTGGGACTGTGGATGATGCAGCACCTGAACTTCAACTGGGTGTTCGTTGCCTGCCTGGCCGTGGCGATAGTGGGCTTGCTGGCTTCAATCCGGCTGCAAATGCCCGAGGACATGGCCGCACGCGAAGGGGGCGGGGGATTCGAGTTCACGCTCGGCAATCTGCTGGAGGCCCGCGCAATTCCTATCGCCGTGGTCACTTTCCTGTGCTGCCTGTGCTATGCCAGCGTGCTGGCCTTTATCAATGCCTACGCCATCGAACTCGATCTGGTTGCCGCGGCGAGTGTCTTTTTCATTGTGTATTCGGCGGCGGTGCTGTGCTCGCGCCCCTTGACGGGACGCTTGCTGGACCGGAAAGGCTCCAAATTCGTGGTCTACCCGTGCTGCGTGATCCTCGCCATCGGCCTGGCCATGCTGGCCAGCGCCCGCTCCGACGCGGTGCTGCTGGTGGCGGGGGCATTGATCGGCCTGGGATACGGCAACCTGCAATCGGCCATGCAGGCCATTGCCATCAAGGTGGTGGCGCCCAATCGCATGGGGCTGGCGACATCGACGTTTTATATTTTCCTGGACGCCGGTCTGGGCTTTGGTCCTTACCTGCTGGGCCTGGCGATCTCGCAGTTGGGCTACCGCAACTTGTACTGGAGCATGGCGGTGCTCGCCGTGGTGTGCATGCTCGCGTTCTACCTGCTGCACGGTCGTCACGTGGCGCAGTTGCGTGCCCGTGCGGAACAGGGCGCCTGAGCCGGTCGCTGGGATAGGCGCAGTGTATTCCGTTTTTTCCCACGGCCGGAACTTGGCCAGGACGGACCAGTCGACTGAACTGCACCGATATCTCCAGAATGAAAGGCCACGACCATGCTTGCTTCCACAGGATATGGCGCCACCAGCGCCGATGAACCGCTCAGCAAAATGGATTTTCAGCGCCGCGATCCCAAGCCTGACGACGTCCAGATCGATATCCTTTACTGCGGCGTTTGCCATTCCGACCTGCATACCGCCCGCAATGAATGGGGCAACACCGTGTATCCCGTCGTGCCCGGGCACGAAATCGTCGGCCGCGTGACGGCAGTCGGCAACCAGGTCTCGCGCTTCAAGGAAGGCGACCTCGTCGGCGTGGGCTGCCTGGTCGATTCCTGCCAGCATTGCAGCGCCTGTGGCGAGGGTCTGGAGCAATACTGCGAAAACGGCTTTGTCGGCACCTACAATGGCGAGGAAATGCATACCGGCGGCATGACGTATGGCGGCTATGCCAGCAACATCGTCGTGCGCGACAAGTTCGTGCTGCGGATTCCCGATAACCTCGACCCGGCCGGCGCCGCGCCGTTGCTGTGCGCCGGCATCACGACCTACTCGCCGCTGCGGCAATGGCAGGTCGGTCCCGGGCAAAAAGTCGGCATCGTGGGGCTCGGGGGGCTCGGTCACATGGGCATCAAGCTGGCGCATGCGATGGGCGCGCATGTCGTGCTCTTCACCACCTCACCGGGCAAGCGGGAGGATGCAAAACGGCTCGGCGCCGATGAGGTGGTGGTGTCGAAGAATGCGAGCGAGATGACGGCGCACAACAATTCCTTCGACTTCATTGTGAATACCGTGGCCGCGCCGCATTCGCTCGATGCGTTCCTGGAGTTGCTCAAGCGCGACGGCACCATGACGCTGGTCGGCGCGCCGTCTTCGCCGCATCCCTCGCCACAAGTATTCAACCTCATCATGAAGCGGCGGCGCCTGGCCGGTTCGCTGATCGGCGGCATTGCCGAGACGCAGGAAATGCTCGATTTCTGCGGCGAACGCGGCATCGTTTCCGACATCGAGATGATCCGCATCCAGGACATCAACACGGCTTATGAACGCATGCTCAAGAGCGATGTGAAATACCGCTTTGTGATTGACATGGCTTCGCTCAAGCAGGAAGGCTGATACTGTTTCAGCCGCTATCCAATTCAGGTTTTGCCTTCCATGGCCCGTGCATCAGCGTCGACGCCGGTCATGAGCTCGTATTGCGCAATCACTTGCGCGCCAAACAATAACAGTGTGGCGGCAAGTTCGAAGCTCAGCATGACGACAACCGCTGTCGTCAGTGCGCCATACACCACGCTGGCGTGCGAAAGATGGACGAAGTACCACACCAGCAAATGTCTCGCCACTTCCCATAACAGCGCTGCGGTCACGCCGCCGATCAAGGCATGCCGCAACGACAGGCGCCCGACCGGCATGATCCAGTAAATCAGGGTCAGCATCAGGATTTCGCCGCCCAGCCCCAGCAGATAAAGCAAGAATCCGGAGACGCCTACAAGGCTCCAGTGCCGGCCAGCCACTACCAGTTCCTGTTCGCCGAGCAGCTCCACGCCGTGGGCAAGCACAGTCAGCATCAGCAGACCGACTCCCAGCACCAGGATGGCACTGTAAGGCAGCAGCGCAGAAATCAGGAAATGGCGCCGCTGCTTGAGGAAACGATGATAAAAAATCACCGACATCGCCTGGTTCAGCACCGAGAAGGCAAGCGAGCTGAAAAACAGTATCGTCCCCAGCAAGGCCCAGCCGATCACCGAACGGTTTTCCAGAAAATTCGACAGTTCGTGAATCACCGCCTTGGATTGGCTAGGCACCAGCCACTCCAGATAGTGGCCGGCGGTCTGCAGCAGTTCCGCCTGATCGACAATATGCGACAGCACAATGACAATCAGGATCAGCAGCGGCACCAGCGACAGCAGGGCATAGTAAGCCACCGCCCCGGCCAGCAGCAGACCATTGTTGGCAATGAAGCTCTTGAGGGCCTGCAATACAAAGGCGCCGGGATGCTTCAATATCTGCGCCGCTTTTTCATCCAATAGATGCATTCGCGTCCCCCCTCTGCAAATTGGTTGGCCTTCTGTTTACGAACTCGAGTAGTCACGCACCTTTACGCTGCCAGATCAACACACCATTGCGCCACACTTCGCGGACCCGGTGGAAAGGCACCATGCGGGTCGTGCCATCCTCGTCCACCACGTCAAACGAAAAGTGTTCACCTCGCGCAAGATGCACTTGTTGGAACGGCACGCGGACGATTCGATCGTCGAGGCGGTCGTAGTAGCCGATCATGAACCTGGCATTGCCGAATTCCGGATCCCACTGAATGCGGTGAAGCACGTCTTGAATCGGAGTCATGGATGGCAGGCGGCAAGATCATCAGGCGATGGGAAGCATGATGCCACTTCGTGGCGTCGGCTGCCAAAGCAATCCCGGCCTGGATAGGGACGCAGCACTGTGCTAAAAAGGAAACAAGACCATGACGTCCCGATGCTATCTTTTCACATGACCATGGAATTCCAGTTTCTCGGCAGCTCTTCCGGCACGCCGACCAAGACCAGAAACGTCACTGCCCTGGCGCTCCGCGCGGATAACGCCAGGCAATGGTACTTGGTCGATTGCGGCGAAGGCACGCAGCACCGGATCCTGTCGACCAGCTTGTCGCTGGCAAGCTTGCGCGCAATTTTCATTACCCATGTGCACGGCGACCATTGCTACGGCTTGCCGGGGCTGCTGGCCAGCGCCGGCATGCAAAACCGCACCGAGCCGATGCTCCTGGCGGGGCCGCAGGCGGTCAGGCACTTTCTCGATGGCGTAATGCAGACCACGCAGTTGAAGCTTCCCTACGAGATCGAATTCATCGATGTCGAAGCCATGCCGACGATATCGGCACTGCCGGACTTCCGGGTGCAAGCCACTGCCTTGTCGCATCGGGTGCCGACATACGCCTACAGCTTTACCGAGCAAGCGGTCGAAGCCAGGCTCGATGCGGTAAAGCTGGCAAGCGCCAATATTCCGGCAGGGCCCCTGTGGGGCCGGATTCAGCGTGGCGAGGATGTGGTGCTGCCGGATGGCAGAGCCGTGCGCGCGAGCGACTATCTTCTGCCGCTGCGCAAGCCGCGCAAGATCATCGTCGGCGGTGACAACGACACGCCAGGTCTACTGGCGCACGAGGCACGGGATGCAGATGTGCTAATCCATGAAGCCACCTATACGGAAGCGGTGCTGAGCAAGGTCGGCCCGGGACCGCAGCACAGTTCGGCAAAGCGGGTGGCGCAGTTTGCCAGCGAGGCAAAGATCAGGAACCTTGTGCTGACGCATTTCAGCCCGCGCTACCAGGAACAGAAGGGGGAAGGCATTGCGAAAGGAGGCCTTTCGCTTGCCGATATACACACAGAGGAAAAGGTGCATTACAGCGGCAGCCTGTTCCTGGCAAACGACTTCGAGTGCTATTTGCTGGATAAGGCAGGCGTTCTCAGCAAGCTTCAAAGTCCGTGATGGCAAGCTCCCCCGCTCTGGGGGCGCCGCAGGTCAAGGCGCGTCCACACTATCGAAGAAGTGACGCTGGTGAAACGTGCTTTTGCCGGCGCCTTGTATTCCGATGCGCGGGATGGCTTCCATCGTTTTCAGTGTCGCCATTATCCAATGTTCCTGCGCTTGCGCGAGCGCTTGTTCTTCGAGTTCTGCAACTTGCAAGTGATGTAGCCAGCACCGCATCCCGGTATTCCTTATTACTTTTTCGCTCAACTTTTCCCAGTTCTACCCCGTGTGCTTCTCAAGATCCAGAGAAATCTCGATCGCTGGAAACCCAAGTTTTATTATAGTCAACAGCTTGTCGTCGCCAACTGGATGGGTGACTGCTATCTCAATGAGCCTCTTCTGGTTCCCGGCTTGCCCAAGTATGTTCGGTATGATCCCGTCAATCGGTTGTTCTAATTGAATATGATCAAAATGCTGCGCCGGCGCTCGCCAAGCCGACCAAGTGCTAACGGCTTTTGCACGGGGCATAACAGTTGGTATAAGATAAAGTCAGAATTGAACTGCGAAAAGTGTTGGCCTTCTCGAAATTTGCTGAAGAAACACCATTGATTTTCAACATAAAGTTATGACAACGGGCCTGAGACTTTTCCTTGCAGAACAACCTTGGATGCAATTGCTTTCAGAGCAGGAACAAGCACGAGTCATAACTGATACCTTTGAGCGCCATGTTGCATCCGGAGGATATGTTTGCCGCGCTGGCGAACCTGCAGAGCAGTGGATCGGCGTGATAAGCGGCTTAGTCAAGGCGTCCGTCATGACGTCGCAAGGTAAAACGACGACCTATGCTGGAATCACCGCCGGCGGCTGGCTTGGTGAAGGATCAGTTCTTAACGGCACCTTGCGGCGATTCGACGTCATCGCGCTACGGGATAGCTATATCGCCTACGTCCCCCGCTCGACCTTTATGTATCTATACAACACGAATATTCGGTTTTGCCATTTTCTAATTAGCCAGCTGAACAAGCGATTAGCACAGCAGATGGCGCTTATTGAAATTGACCGTCTCGTTGATGCCGAAACTCGTGTTGCAAAATTTATCATTATGCTCGTAGAGTCCCAAACATCCCGAAACCCAACGTGGGTACTTGAAATCAATCAAGCCGAACTGGCCCAGCTCTGCGGCCTTTCGCGTCAATTCATCAACCGCGTTTTTGCAAAGTTGACTGCCAAGAAAATTATCGATCATAGCTACGGCCGTCTAAACATTCTCGACAAGGATCGTCTTCAAAATTTCGACGAACATTCTTAATACTGCGTCGGAGATTTCACTCTGAGTTCGTCATATCAGCTGCGGATTCGCATTGGATAGTTATCTAGCCACCTAGACAGTTTTCACAAGCAGCCAGACTATCAAATTAAGTCCCAGCCCGTATTCTTTTCATTGTCGGGCCGGTCTTGCTGGGCCTGTTTGCGTCAAAAAAGCCGAAATCAACATCCGAACCTGGACTTTTTGAATGAAATTGTCCGCAGGATGACAAAGCGCTTTCCATTTCATCTCTACCATTTTCTGGCGACGAACCACGTACCTTACTAGGCAGGCACTCTGAAGAGGGCAACCGGTAATGGAAAGGGGGTCGTACTGCACAAACACAAATCAACATATATCCATAGAGATTGGAGACGCAATGACTATTTCATCAAAGAGCTGCCGACGTGCCGTGTTTTTATCGCTTGCAGCACTCGCCGCCGCCAGTAGCGCTCACGCAAATGTCTCGGACGACGTAATCCGAATCGGCGTTTTGACGGACATGCAAGGGCCTTATTCTGATATTGGCGGGAAAGGATCAGTCACTGCCGCAAAAATGGCAATTGCAGATTTTGGTGGCATGGTTCTGGGAAAGAAGATTGAAATTGTTGTCGGCGATCATCAGAACAAAACAGATGTCGGTGTGACGACGCTACTGAAGTGGTTTGACAACGACAAGGTCGATGCCATCTTTGAACTTAACAATTCCGCACTCCATATTGCTGCTGCCCGGATCGCAACCCAGAAGAACAAGATCCTTATAAATACTGGTGCTGCCGCCGCATCTATCACCGGTGAAAACTGCAGCCTGATGTCCGTACATTACACATACGATACGTATGCGCTTGCCAACAGCACGACTAAAGCAATGGCGCAGCAAGGCGCAAAAAACTTCTACATCCTTGCGGTTGATTACGCGCTTGGCGCAGCACTGACAAAGGATATTACCGAAGCTTCGAAGCAGAGCGGAGGAACCATCGTTGGAACTACACGGCATCCGTTGAATGCCTCTGACTTCTCATCATTCTTACTGCAAGCCCAGTCCGCAAAGGCCGACGTCATCGCATTAGCAAACGCTGGTGGTGACACTATCAATACCATTAAGGCTGCGAAACAATTCCAGGTAACAGACAAGCAGAAATTGATGGCGTCGATCCTGTACATCAATGATGTACATACCTTGGGTTTGGAAACAGCACAAGGTATGTTTGCATCCACTGCCTTTTATTGGGATCTCAACGATGAAACGAGGGCATGGTCGCGCCGCTTCTTTAATGAGCATAAAAAAATGCCGGCGCAACCGCATGCCGGCATTTATTCGGCAGTTTTGACCTATCTGAAAGCGATCAAGGTGGCTGGAACTGATGAATCGTCAGCCGTTATGGCATCGATGCGCAAGGAACGAATCAACGACATGTTCGCAAAGAATGCTTATATCCGCGAGGACGGCCGTATGGTCCACGACATGTACCTGGTCAAGGTCAAGTCACCGGCTGAGTCCAAGTATGCATGGGATTACTACAAGGTGGTAGCGACCATTCCAGGCGACAAGGCGTTCCGCCCGCTCGCAGAGAGCGCTTGCCCTCTGGTTAAGAAATAAAAAACAAAATTTCAGGCATTGCCTTTCCTTTTGGGGAGGCAATCAAACCTATTCAGTTGAGACACTCAGATTATGGAAAATTCAATCGGCGAACTGTTGCCCGCTTCAGCAAGAAAACATGGCGCCCGCCCGGCGCTCATCTTCGGCAATCGGTGCTTTTCATACCGTGACTTGGACTTGCTAACCAATCGATTTTCTAATGCCCTGCGCCACTTGGGGATTTCGCCAGGCGATCGCGTTTCGTTGTATGCCTCGAATTCGTGGCAATGGATCGTCAGCTACTACGGGATTCTAAAGCTTGGGGCAGTCGTTAATCCGCTGAATATGATGCTGACTCCCACTGAAGCCGAGTACGCCATCAATGACTGTCAAGCGAAGGCCGTCGTGACATCGTCTGATAAAGCATCTTCACTTATTGGGTGCGAAAGCAGGACTAACGTCCAGCATATCATCAGTTTCGGTGGCCCCGAAACTGGCCTGCACTCGTTCGACGCTTTGCTCGAACAAGCGAGCGCTGACTTTACCGTTCCGGAAATTGAGCAATCCACCCTCTCGACGATCGCTTATACGTCAGGAACAACAGGACACCCTAAAGGAGCGATGTTAAGCCACCGTAGCGTATTGCTTAATACAGCGCTTACATCCGTAATGCATGTCAGACATCAGTTCGATGTAATCGTAAGCGCGCTGCCATGCGCGCACGTTTACGGAAACGTAGTGATGAACTCGGCGTTTGCATGTGGTGCACTGCTAATTCTTCACGAGCGATTCTCGGAGAAAGAGGTATTGCATTCAATTCAAACACATCGAGCAACCTTGTTCGAGGGTGTGCCGACCATGTACATGTATCTGTTGAATTTCCCAGGCCTGAAAGACTACGACTTGTCTAGTTTAAAGCGATGCACGGTTGGAGGCCAAACAATGCCTCGGGCAAAGATGGAGCAAGTTGAATCGGAATTCGGCTGTCCATTAATCGAATTGTGGGGAATGACAGAAATTGGCGGGTTAGGGACCACGCAAACGCTGTATGGACCACGGAAGCATGGCTCGATCGGGATTCCGCTTCCTCATATTGAAGCCAAAATCGATATGAGCAATGTTGGCGCGGATCAGCCCGATAACCCTGTCATCGGAGAACTGCTGATTCGGGGTGGTATTACGATGCAGGGTTACTTTAACAATCCGAAGGCCACTGCGGAGGTTTTCACAGAGGATGGTTGGTTGCGAACTGGCGATCTGGGATATGTTGACGAGGAGGGCTTCATCTTCTTGGTCGATCGAGCAAAGGACATGATCATTACTGGAGGTTTCAATATTTATCCGGCGGAGCTGGAGCGGATAATTGCCGGCCATCCTTCAGTTGCCATGGCTGCCGTTGGCGCCATAAAAGACGAATTCAAAGGAGAGCTGGCGAAGGCCTACGTTGTTTTGGCACATGGCAAGGGCGCAACCGAAGCAGACATTATCGAGCATTGTAGGGCTTGTATGGCACCATACAAAGTGCCACGTTCTATCCAATTCGTCAAAGACCTACCAAAAACCAGCACCGGAAAGATCATGCGACGAGAGCTTGAGCGATTCGCTGGCAAAGTTAATGAGTGATGCTGTGATCTGGTAAGCAGACCTTGCCAGTTTCTCGATGTGGTAGTTGGACAGGGGACCGAATTGGCGCGTCCGCCATCCTTTTCGTTGTACAGCGCACTTGGAGAAATTCCGCAACCGGCTGCAATCGACCTCGAAGCTGACATTTAAAGATAAGAAAGGCTCCATACAGGAGCCTTCCAATTTTTCGTAAGTGACTTTTAAGGCAATCTCAATTGTTTGCCAGACATGCTTTGACGGCTGCTTTTAAGCACCGACCGCTTGATAGGCCAGTCGCACTAACTAACGATATCCAGTCGCACAACTGTGGCGCCAGTCGCAATTACTCTGGCGCCCTACGCGGGTTACACAGCATCAAACATCAATATTTCCCGCCTGCAGCGCATTCAACTCGATAAACGCCCGCCGCGGTTCCACATCATCGCCCATCAAGGTGGCGAAAATCTGGTCGGCTGCGATCGCATCCTCGATCTGCACCCGCAACAGGCGCCGCACAGTCGGGTCCATGGTGGTTTCCCACAGCTGTGACGGATTCATTTCGCCCAGGCCCTTGTAGCGCTGCTTGGAGACACCGCGCTCGGCTTCGTCGCGCAGCCAGTCCATCGCCTGGCGGAAGCTGGAAATCGCGATTTCCTTGGCTTTCTCGCCCAGCCCGCGGCGCACGCGTGCGCCTTCGCCGACCAGGCCCTGGAAGGTGGCGGCGGCATTGGCCAGGATAGTGTAGTCGGGGCCGGTGGCGAAGTCGGCATCCATCACGCTGACCTTCAGGTTGCCGTGCTGGCGGCGCTGGATGCGCAGCTGATGTTTGTCGGACAGCTCGTCGGATTTGACCAGCACTTCCACGGCCGGATCGTTGATTGCCTTGACCAGCGTCTGGGCCGAGGCTTCGGCATCGGCCAGGGTGTCGAGCTTGAGCGTGACGCCGGTGGCGATGGCGATCAGGGCGGCTTCGTCGATGGCGCGCGACAGGCGCAGTACGATGTCGTTGGAGACGTTGTACTGACGCACGATCTCTTCCAGCGCGCTGCCGCTGACCGGCTCGGCGCCTTCGCGCGGGATCAGGGCGGCATCGTGCAGGGCGATCTGCATCATGTAGCTGGCTTCCTCGATGTCGTCCTTCAGGTAGCGCTCGTCGCGGCCGTGCTTGACCTTGTACAGCGGCGGCTGCGCGATGTACACGTGGCCGCGCTCGACCAGTTGCGGCATCTGGCGGTACAGCAGGGTCAGCAGCAGCGTCCTGATGTGGGCGCCGTCGACGTCGGCATCGGTCATGATGATGATGCGGTGGTAACGCAGCTTTTCGACGTTGAATTCGTCCGGGCCGATACTGGTGCCGAGCGTGGCGATCAGGGTGGTGATCTGCTCGGAAGACAGCATCTTTTCGAAGCGGGCTTTCTCGACGTTCAACACCTTGCCGCGTAGCGGCAGGATCGCCTGGAACTTGCGGTCGCGGCCCTGCTTGGCGGAGCCGCCGGCGGAGTCACCCTCGACGATGTACAGTTCGCACAAGGCCGGGTCTTTTTCCTGGCAGTCGGCCAGTTTCGACGACAGCCCCAGGCCATCCATGACGCCCTTGCGGCGCGTCAGCTCGCGCGCCTTGCGGGCGGCTTCGCGCGCGCGCGCGGCTTCGACGATCTTGCCGCAGATGATCTTGGCATCGTTCGGCTTTTCCGCCAGGTAGTCGGTCAGGGTCTTGGCGACGATTTCCTCGACCGGGCCGCGCACCTCGGAGGACACCAGCTTGTCCTTGGTCTGCGAGCTGAATTTCGGTTCTGGCACCTTCACCGACAAGACGCAGGTGAGGCCTTCGCGCATGTCGTCGCCGGCCACTTCGACCTTGGCCTTCTTGGCGAATTCGTGCTCATCGATGTACTTGTTGATCACGCGGGTCATCGCCGCGCGCAAGCCGGTCAGGTGGGTGCCGCCGTCGCGCTGCGGAATGTTGTTGGTGAAGCACAGCACCTGCTCGTTGTAGGCATCGTTCCATTGCATGGAGACGTCGACCGTGATGTTGGTGCCGTACTCGGACATCTTTTCACCGGTGGCCTGGAAGATGGTCGGGTGCAGCACCGACTTGCTCTTGTTGATGTATTCGACAAAGCCACGCGTGCCGCCTTCGAACGCAAATATTTCTTCCTTGCCGGTGCGCTGGTCGGACAGCTTGATGCGCACGCCATTGTTGAGGAACGACAGTTCGCGGATGCGCTTGGCCAGGATGTCGTAATGGAATTCGACATTGTTGAAGATTTCTTCATCGGCCCAGAAGTGCACTTCGGTGCCGCGCTTGTCGGTGTCGCCGATGACCTTGATGGGCGAAATGAGCGCGCCATCCTGCGTTTCGGTTTCACGGTTTTGCGGAATGCCCTTGGCGAATTCCATGTAATGCACTTTGCCGTCGCGGCGGATGGTCAGCTTGAGCAGCTTGGACAAGCCGTTGACGCAGGACACGCCGACGCCATGCAGGCCGCCCGAGACCTTGTAGGAGTTCTGGTCGAACTTGCCGCCGGCGTGCAGCTCGGTCATGACGATTTCGGCTGCGCTGCGCTTGGGTTCGTGCTTGTCGTCCCACTTGATGCCGGTCGGGATGCCGCGGCCATTGTCTGTGACCGAGATGGAGTTGTCAGCGTGGATGGTGACATGGATCTCGGTGCAGTGGCCCGCCAGCGATTCATCGATGGAATTGTCCAGTACTTCGAAGACGCAGTGATGCAGGCCGGTGCCATCGGAAGTGTCGCCGATGTACATGCCCGGGCGCTTCCTGACCGCTTCCAGGCCTTCGAGGATCTGGATCGAGGATGCGCCGTACGACTGCTGTGGCTGGCTCGGGGTTTCCGGGGTTTCTTGCGGTAGTGCGGACATGGCTGCCTTTACAAAAACTGACGACTAAACAACGAATTTACGGCTTTTAAAATGTGGCAAAGGGGCGCTGACCTTCCGCACCCCCTTTGTCCCATTATTTGTTACGGGATTAAATGCGCATCGGCATGACTACATATTTGAAGTCGGTGTTGTCCGGTATCGTGATCAATGCCGACGAGTTGGCGTCGCCCAGGGCGATGTTGACGCTGTCGCACTTCAGGTTGTTCAACACGTCCAGCAGATAGGTGACGTTAAAGCCGATGTCGATGCTGTCGCCGCCGTAGTCGATTTCCATTTCCTCGACGGCTTCTTCCTGATCGGCGTTGGTGGAGCTGATCTTCATGCTGCCGGGCGCAACGATGCAGCGCACGCCCTTGAATTTGTCGGAAGTCATGATCGCGGCGCGCTGCAGCGACTGCAGCAGGGGCACGCGGTCGATCGTGAAATTGTTCTTGTAACCCTTGGGGATGACACGGGTGTAATCCGGGAACTTGCCTTCGACGAGCTTGGAGATCAGTTCGATGTCGGCAAACGTCAGCTTGACCTGGTTGTTGGCGATTTCCAGATCGACCGGGTTGTCCAGGTCTTCCAGCAGGCGCTGCAATTCCAGGATGGTCTTGCGCGGAATGATCACTTCCTGGCGCGGGAAATCCTGGTCGGTCTCGACCTGGCAGAACGCCAGCCGATGGCCGTCGGTGGCCACGGCAATCACGTTCTTGCCATCGACGACCAGCAGCAGGCCATTCAGGTAATAGCGGATATCCTGCTGCGCCATCGAAAAGTGCACCATGTTGAACAGGTGCTTCAGGGTCTTCTGCGGCAGCGTGACTTTCGCATTGAATTGCTCGGCTTCGGCGACTGTCGGAAATTCCTCGGCGGCCAGCGTTTGCAGTGCGAAGCGCGATTTGCCGCTTTGCACCGTCATGCGCTTGTTGGCCAGTGACAGCGAGACATCGGTCGAATCCGGCAGCGCACGCAGGATATCGAGAAGTTTGCGCGCGGCGACGGTGATGGCGACCGCTTCACCGCCGCTGCCGACTTCGGCGTGGGTGGTGATCTGCACCTCGATGTCGGTCGACAGGAAAGAAACGCGCTCGCCATCCTTGCGAATGAGGATATTGGCCAGAATCGGCAAAGTGTGCCGACGCTCGACAATACCACTCACTATCTGCAGTGGCCGGAGAAGCGTGTCTCGGGTGGTTTTGACCAATTGCATAGTTATATCCCTGATCGTGATTGAAAACGGTGAAGCTTGCTTATGTGCTTGCAACTGCTGGCAGACGCATGGAAAAACGGTGAAGCGGCCCTACGCCGATCCACCACCATGATTTCTAAATGGCAACAGTCATAAACACACAATTTATAGGTATCAATTTTGACCAAAAAACCGCGCTCTGACCACCAATTTATTTGTGGATTCACAACCGGGCTTGCCATGCATCATGCAAAGTTATCCACAGGTATGCAGGCAAGCGCCTCAAGCTTTCTAACCCTTAAGAGTTTGCTCGAGGACATGAAGTTCATGATTGCATTCCGGATTCTTGGCGCGGTCGCCGGCAATCTTGCGCACGGCGTGCAGCACGGTAGTATGGTCGCGCCCGCCAAACAGGTCGCCGATTTCCGGTAAACTTTTTTGCGTTAACTCCTTGGCAAGATACATGGCGATCTGCCGTGGCCGCGCAATATTCGCCGGGCGCTTTTTCGAATACATGTCGGCGACTTTGATATTGAAAAAGTCCGCCACGGTTTTCTGGATATTTTCCACGGAAATCTGGCGGTTTTGTACCGTCAGCAAGTCTTTCAGTGCTTCCTTGACCACATCAATGGTGATTTCCTTGCCATGGAAACGCGAGTAAGCAAGGATCTTGCGCAGCGCGCCTTCCAGCTCGCGCACGTTGGAGCGCAAATGCTTGGCAACGAAAAACGCCACGTCGTCCGACAGCGGCGTGCCTTCCTGCACTGCTTTCTTGAGCAAAATGGCCACCCGCATTTCCAGCTCGGGCGGCTCGATGGCCACCGTCAGGCCCGAATCGAAACGGGAAATCAGGCGGTCATCCATGCCGGTGATTTCCTTCGGGTAAGTATCACTGGTAATGATAATTTGTTTCTTTGCGGCAATCAGGGCTTCAAACGCGTAAAAGAATTCTTCCTGGGTACGGCTCTTGCCGGCGAAGAATTGAATGTCGTCAATCAGCAACAGGTCAAGCGAGTGGTAATACCGCTTGAAATCGTCGAAACCCTTGCGTTGGTAAGCGGTCACTACGTCGCGAACGTACTGTTCAGCGTGGATGTAACGGATTTTCGCGTTGGGATTGTCGACCAGCAACTGGTTGCCGATGGCATGGATCAAGTGGGTCTTACCCAGGCCGACGCCGCCATACAGGAACAGCGGGTTGTAGGATGTGCCGGGATTGTTGGCCACCTGAATGGCGGCGGCGCGCGCCAGCTGGTTGGCTTTACCCGTCACGAAGCTGTCAAAGGTCAGGTCGGGGTTGATGCGGCTTTGCTCGCGCCGCGGCGTCATGGTTTCGACAGGAATTTCCTGGAAAGCCGGCAACAGGCTGGCCGCATGGGCGCCGTTGTGCTGCGCTTGCGCAGGCATGCTGGCGGTGGCCGGCTGCTTTTTCGGGCCATTCAGGCGCGGGTCGAGTACGAACTGGACTTCGATCGGGCCATCCCAGTGGGCGGTGGCCAGCGCATGGATGCGGTTGGCAAACTGAGTCTTGACCCAGTCCAGCTTGAAGCGGTTGGGCGCGGCGATACGCAGCAAGCCTTCCTCGAAATCCAGGGGAGCGAGAGGCTTGATCCAGGCGTTAAATTGTTGCGGAGTCAGTTCCTGCTCCAATTGGGCGGAACAGGCCTGCCAAAAATTTTCCATGTATTACTTGAATTACGTGATTAGGGAGCGTGCGATACTGCTTCGCTGGTCGTCCCGCAATGCACGGTTGAGGAGGCCCGAATAGCGCGGGATGGTGTGCCGGGGCAACCGGAGTTTAACGCTATTTTACCCTTCATCTCCAAAGTTATCCACAGGCAGACCATCTATTTCTACGGCCCCGGCATCGCAACCGGCCCGCTTGACTTTCGCTAAGTGATTGACAAACAAGCGGAAAATGCTGTCTAATTCTGGGTTCGCCGCCCGTTGTGTTGATGATGCGATGCGCCGCCACAGATCTAACCCTTAGCACTTACCTTTTAGCTGATTAGCGAGATAACAATGAAACGTACTTACCAGCCTTCCGTCGTCCGCCGCAAGCGTACCCACGGTTTCCGCGTGCGCATGGCCACCCGTAACGGCCGCGCCATCCTGAATGCACGCCGCGCCAAGGGCCGCAAGCGCTTGGCTGTCTAAGCCAGGCAACGGCATTCCCTGCGTGAACCGCGATCGTTCGCTGGACTTCGCCCGCGATCGGCGCATCGTCAAAACGGATGAGTTTTCATCCGTTTTTCGTTTGCGGCCGGTGCAACGCAGCGCGCATTTCGTACTTTATACCCGGATCAACAGCTTGCCGCATGCCCGTCTGGGCGTCGTCGTCGCCAAGCGACTGGCGCCGCGCGCCGTGACCCGCAACGCCATCAAGCGTGCGGTGCGAGAATTGTTTCGCCAGTCGCCATTGCCGGCGCTGGACTGCATCGTGCGCCTGGCCAAGCCGGTCAATACCAAGAAGGCACCGGCCAGTTCGGCGGCCCTGAAAGCCGCCCTGCACCAGGAATTGCGCCAATTGTTCCAGACTTTCCAGTTGCAAGCGCTGCCGGAGGCCTCGTCATGAAAACCCTGCTGATGTTGCTGGTGCGCGGCTATCAATTGTGCATCAGTCCTTTCCTGGGGCAGAATTGCCGCTTCTATCCGAGCTGCTCGCACTACGCCCTGGAAGCGATTGGCCGGCATGGCGCGCTAAAAGGCGGTATGCTCGCGGCGCGCCGTCTGTGCAAATGCCATCCGTGGCATCCGGGCGGCCTCGATCCGGTGCCCGACAGGGTGCCGCTCAAGCCGGCAACCGCCTGCGGCTGTCATCATCACTGAATCTCGTATTTAACCGTCCACCAAGCGACCAATAAGCGACCGAAAAGCCATGGATATCCGACGTACTTTCCTCTGGGTTGTGTTTGCGATGTCAGTCATCCTGTTGTGGGATAACTGGATGCGCTATAACGGCAAGCCATCATTGTTTTTCCCGTCCACGACGCAGACCCAGCAAGCCACGCCGGCCGCCGGCGCCGGCAGTACCGCCCAGTCGGGCCTGCCGCAAGCTGGCCAGGCCGCTGTGCAAGCCGTTCCCGGTACGCCGGCCAGCGGCGCAGTACCCGGCGGCGAGTCCGTGGCCAAGAGCGAACGCATCACGCTCACCACTGACCTGATCAAAGCCCAGATCAATACCCTGGGCGGCGAGCTGACTCACCTGGAGCTGTTGCAGCACAAGGAAAGCGTCCATCGGGCCTGGTACGCTGCTTTCACGGGCCTGTTTGGCGCTTCGGAAAAAGTCGAGCCGGCCAGGAACGTAACGTTGTTCGATGAAAGCCGCCATTACCTGGCGCAGACCGGCCTGATCGGCGGTCCATTCCCGAATCACAAATCGGTTTTTGTCGCCCGTCCTGGCGCGCGCGCGCTGGATGGCGGCAACCAGGTGCAACTGGTGCTGGAAGCCGAGCAGAGCGGCGTCAAGCTGGTGAAGACCTATACCTTCACCCGCGGCAGCTACGTCATCGATATCAAGCATGAAGTCATCAACGCCAGCGGCGCGCCGATTACGCCGACGGCTTACCTGCAACTGGTGCGCGACAACAGCAAGCTGCCGGGCGAATCGATGTTCTACAGTACCTTCACCGGCCCGGCGGTGTACACGGATGCCGAGAAGTTCCGCAAGATCAATTTCGACGATATCGAGAAGGGCAAAGCGCCCAAGGCGGCTACCGCCAGCGACGGCTGGGTGTCGATGGTGCAGCATTACTTTGTCTCGGCCTTCCTGCCGCAAGACAAGGCGCCGCGCGAAATCTACACCGACAAGGTGGCGCCGAACCTTTACTCGGTCGGCACCAAGCTGCCGCTGGGGACGATTGCGCCGGGTGCAACCGCCGCGACCGATGCGCGCCTGTATGCCGGTCCACAAGAGTCGGCGCGCCTGGAAAAATTTGCGCCTGGCTTTGACCTGGTCAAGGATTACGGTTGGCTGACTGTGGTTGCCAAGCCGATTTTCTGGCTGATGACCCAGATCCACAACGTGATCGGCAACTGGGGCTGGACCATCATCGCCCTGACGGTGCTGATTAAGCTGGTGTTCTTCCCGCTGACCGCCGCCAGCTATCGCAGCATGGCCAAGATGAAGTCCGTCACGCCGAAGATGACGGCGATCCGCGAGCGCCACAAGGGTGATCCGCAAAAGATGAACCAGGCCATGATGGAGTTGTACAAGACCGAGAAAATCAATCCGCTCGGAGGCTGCCTGCCGATCCTGATCCAGATGCCGGTGTTCATTGCGCTGTACTGGGTGCTGCTGGCGTCGGTCGAGATGCGCAACGCGCCGTGGATCGGCTGGATTCATGACCTTGCCTCGCCTGATCCTTTCTACATCCTGCCGGTGATCATGGCGGCATCGATGTTCATCCAGACCAAGCTGAACCCGACGCCGCCGGATCCGATGCAGGCCAAGATGATGATGTGGATGCCGATTATTTTCTCGGTGATGTTCTTCTTCTTCCCGGCCGGCCTGGTGCTGTACTGGGTGGTCAACAACGTGCTGTCGATCGCGCAGCAATGGTTGATTAACAAGAAAATGAAAGCGTAAAAAAGACGCGTTGTTTTTCATCCATAAAAAGCCCGCGAACAGCATCGCGGGCTTTTTTGTTTTCACGGCATTGGCATAGAATCAAATCATGAAATTCGATACTTTTCCCATCGCGGCGATTGCGACCGCACCGGGCCGCGGCGGCATCGGTGTGGTGCGCGTCTCCGGCAAGAACCTGTCTGCGGTGATCGAGGCCGTGTGCGGCCTGGCGCCCGGCGCGCAGCTGCGGCCGCGCCATGCGACTTACCTGAAGTTCCTGAATACCGATGGCAGCACCATCGACCAGGGCTTGGCGATCCACTTCAAGGCGCCGCATTCCTATACCGGCGAAGACGTGCTGGAACTGCAGGGGCATGGCGGGCCGGTGGTGTTGCAGATGCTGCTGGCGCGCTGCCTGGAAGCAGGCGGCAGCATCGGCTTGCGCCTGGCCGAGCCGGGCGAATTCACTTACCGTGCTTATTTGAACGACAAGCTCGACCTGGCGCAGGCCGAAGCGGTGGCCGACCTCATCGATGCCTCGACCGAAGCGGCGGCGAAGTCGGCGACGCAATCGCTGTCCGGCGAATTCTCCAGAACCATCAACACGCTGGTGCAGAAAGTGATCGCCTTGCGCATGCTGGTGGAAGCCACGCTGGATTTTCCGGAGGAGGAAATCGATTTCCTCGAAAAATCCGACGCCCGCGGCCAACTCGCCGCCATCCGCGCCTCGCTGGATCAGGTGTTCGCCCAGGCGGCGCAAGGCGCCTTGCTGCGCGAAGGCTTGAACGTGGTGCTGGCAGGGCAGCCGAATGTCGGCAAGTCGTCGCTGCTGAATGCCCTGGCCGGCGCCGATGTGGCGATCGTCACGCCGATTGCCGGCACCACGCGCGACAAGGTGACCGAGACCATCCAGATCCAGGGCATCCCGCTGAACATCATCGACACCGCCGGCATCCGCGAGCTGGGCACAAATGGCGACGAGGTCGAGCGCATCGGCATCCAGCGCACCTGGGCCGAGGTGGAAAAGGCGGATGTCATCCTGCACATGCTGGACGCTGCGCGCGGCCCGACCCGCGCCGACGAAGCCATCGTCGCGCGCTTTCCGGACAACGTGCCGGTGATCCGCGTGTGGAACAAGATCGATCTGTCCGGCCACAAGCCGGCAGCCGACGTGCTGCCGGATGCGACCCATGTCTATCTGTCGGCGACCGACCGCGTCGGTGTCGACTTGCTGCGCGCCGAACTGTTGCGCATCGCCGGCTGGCAGCAGACGGGCGAGTCGCTGTATCTCGCACGCGAGCGGCATTTGATTGCGCTGAAGATGGCGCGCACCCACCTGGATGCGGCGGCCGAACATGCGGCCACTTCGGACCAGGCGCTTGACCTCTTTGCCGAGGAATTGCGGCTGGCGCAGGACCGGCTCAACAGCATTACCGGGGAATTCACTTCGGATGATTTGCTAGGGGTGATTTTCAGCCGGTTTTGTATCGGAAAATAGCGAACGATCCGGCTGTAGCGGCTGAGCCAGGCAGCCGCTATAGCCGCGCCAGCGACAGCTGCCCCGGTTTGCCGGCCCAGCTTTTGGCGAACAGCTTTTCAGCAGCGGCCAGCCCCTTCGCGTCACCGCGCTTGCGGTATACCTCGGCCAGTCCGTACAGCGACCAGCCGTTGTTGGGCGCTTTCATGAGGCTGGCGCGGAAAGCCTGCTCGGCGCCATCGAGATCGCCATGCAGCAGGCGCAGCGCGCCCAGCGATTGCCGCAGCGGGTAATACCAGTAGGGCGGCTCCATGTAGGCCAGCTTGTCTTCCAGCGTCACCGCCTCCTCGAATTTGCCAATTGCCGCCGGCAGGTCGCCTTTGGCCTGGGCGATGCGCGCATCCACCACGAGCCGGGCGATTTGCAGCACATCCTGCGCCGGCACCAGCGCTTCTTTCAGCGCGCTGAACTCGCCGGTGTCATGCAGGCGGCCGATAGCCGCCGATTCCTGCTCCGCTTTCGTCGTGTCGCCCTGCGTTGCATAGGCAACGCCGCGCGCATAATGCCAGATTGCTTCGACATAGGGCAGGTCGGCGCCTGGCGCCGGCAGTGCCAGGATGGCCTCGGGCGAACTGAATTGCGCATGGGCGAAATAGGGGCCAGCCTTGACCGGCTGCGCAATGGCGAACTGTCGCGCGGCCTCGTCGCTGACGACCGCCGACAGCTTGTCGGCGGCCTTGACGGCGATGTCGCCATCGCCGGCCATCTGTGCCGACACCATCACGAAGTGGACGTTGTGCGGGTAATAGCCGAGCGGATAAATGCCTTCGGGTTTTTGCGAAGCAATGTAGGCCTCGTCCACCGCCACAGCCTGTATGTTGGTGGCTAACGAATCCTTATAGCGGCCGACCCGGTAGTAGATGTGGGCGGGCATGTGCACCAGGTGGCCGGCGCCGGGCACCAGCTTGGCCAGCCGCTCGGCATAGGGTTCGGCCCGTTTCGGATTGGTCGAGGCTTCCACGGTGTGGATGTAATAGTGGATGGCGCCGGCATGGTTCGGGTTGGCCTGCAAGACCCGCTCCAGGGTGGCGACCAGTTCGGCGGTTTTGCCTTTGGGTTTGGCGCCGTCGGCTTCCCAGTAATCCCACGGCGACAGGTCCATCAGCGATTCGGCATACAGTACGGCGATATCCTGATCCCTCGGAAAGCGTTTTGCCAGCTGGCCCATCGCTTCGGCATAGGCGGCATCCAGCGTGGCGCGCTCGGCTTTTGGATCATCCGAATAACGTTGTGCCAGCGCCGTAATCAGCCCTTGCTCGCGCGCGCTGGCGCCTTTCTGCAGCAATTGCGCGCGCTTGACAGCGGCCAGCGCCGGGGCGTTGGCTTCCGGCGGCATCGGCAGGTTGATGTTGGGGCCGAGCGCCAGCGCTTCGCCCCAGTAGCACATGGCGCATTGCGGGTCGATGCGCTGGGCCTTGTGGAAGGCGCGGATCGCTTCGGCATGGTTGAAAGCGTAGGTCAGGCGCAAGCCCTGGTTGAAATATTGCTGGGCTTGCGGCTTTGATGTGGTGATGCGGTAACGCAGCTTGCCCAGGTTGTTCCACAGCGGCGGATCCTCGCTGGCAGCGGCCTGGGCCGGCTCTGCCTTGGGCAACTGGCCAAGCGGGCGCAGTTCGTTTTTGCTTGCCTGGGCGAGCTGAAAGAACAGCCTGCTGGTGGCCGGACTGGCGCCTTGCTGGCGGCACAGTGCTGCACCGATGCCGATTTCAATGGCAGGGTCGATTTCGCCAGCGGCCGGCTGGCGCGCCTGCCAGGCACCGGTGGCAAGCAGGGCGCTGGCGACAGCGCTACTGATCAGTAAGTTGCGGGAAGTCATGGCAGTTTCCTTCAGTAGATGCCCGCGCTACCTGCACCGGCATTGCAGAGGTTCAAGATCGATAATTGCGCGCCTGATAACACCATTTGGCGCAGGCAGCGATCTGTAACATCTCTTCCATCATCGGGATTTTTGCAGCAAATGCCAGCCACAGGCGGGAGTGGTTTGCGCCAGCTCAAACCCATGTGGATGGGTTAGCGTATGGGTTTTAAAGAAAAATGCCAATGCACATCCTGATCGTCGAAGACGATGCCACCATTGCCGACAACTTGTATGAATTCTTCGCGGGCAGGCGCTGCGGCCGCTGGCGCTCAGCGGGTGGAAAACGACCATGCGCGGGAGGCGGCGACGCCATCGACCGTGCCGCTGAATTGCACGTCATAGGTCGTCTTTGCCGCCAGCACGCTCAAGGGCACGATGGCCGCCGCCGATTGCGCGGTATTGGCATCGGTGGCGCGGCTCAGCAATTTCACCGGCAGCGGCGCGCCGCCGCGCGGTGCAATGGTGAAGCTTTGCACAGTGACACTGGACGTGATGTCGGCATGGACGCTGACCGGGTAGCCGACTTCGTTGCGGTCGCCGACCGGATCCGGCGTTTCATAATCGCTATAAAAAATCGACAGCACATTCTGCTGGCCGTCATGCGGATAGTTAACGAACTTGCCCTGACCCAGGCCGGCTCCCAGGCCATTTGTGCTGGCCAGGTTCAGCGTGAAATAAGTGTAGCCGCCGGCAGCGGTCGCCGCGCCAGCGCCGGCTTCCCGGAAGCGCGGTTCGAACATCACGAAGCGGTGGTAAATCGCGGTGATCAGGTCTTCGGCGGCATTGCTCCCGGAGGTGTTGCCACTGGCGGAAATCACCTCGCCAAAGGCGTAGGGTCGGGTCAGCCCATAGCCGGCTGCGGCCAGGCGGTCTTGCAGCGTCACGCCGGTAAATCCGGGCGAGCCCTGGTTTTGCTGATGGGTGATGACATTGTTGGCTTTCTGGTAATCCGAGTGGCCTTGTGCGGCGTTGTCGATCAGGCTATTGCGGTTCAGTATGCTCAAGCCGAGCTGCTGGCGGCGAAAATTGGTCCAGTTGAAGCCATCGGTGGCGGTATTGCCGGTCGCCTGGGGCGCGCCGCTTTCCGCTGGAGAAACTTGCGCACTAGCCGGTGCGCCGGGTGTCGTGCCGTTGCCTGTACTTCCCCCCTCGCTGCCTCCGCCGCCCCCACATGCAGCCAGCATGACGGTCAGGCAAATTGATGCAAGGAATTGTTGGCAAGTAGGAGTAATGTGCATAAGCAAGTCATTCAAATACTTGATAGGACTCTACTTCCAGAGAATTTGTTCTGGTTTGCATCAAAAATTTCGTATTTACACTGATTCGAACACGCCCAGGAGACGGTTTTTTTGTACCCGGTCCCACGCAAACACCTGGCCGTTCATCGCCACATAGACGCCGGCCGGCAGGGTTTGCGCCACGCCGACAGCAACGCCGAGATTGAACAGGGCATCGGAATCGGCGATTTCGTACGGGATCATGGCGCCGGTCAGCACGATGGTTTTGTCCAGCGCCGCCGTGCCCAGCACCTGGGCGGTTTCGCGCATGGTATCGGTGCCGTGGACGATGATGATCGCCTTTGCCGCACTCGCGCGGCAAGCGTCGAGTATGCGCTGACGGTCGCCATCCTGCATGTCGAGCGAATCGAGCAGCGGCAGCACTGACAGTTCGACTGCCGCCGTCAGGCGCGCGCGCCGGATGACTTCTGGCAGGTGGCTGGCGGCAAACGTCAGCCGGCCCGTGAGCTCGTCGTAATGCTTGTCGAAGGTGCCGCCGGTGGCAAGGATGTGTAGTGTCATGGAAGTCCGGAGTTGACGCAACCTGTCGCCAGGTCCAGGTGCCATGATAGCGCGTTCCGGCCGCACCGGACGATTCACCCGTCCGCCAGCGTGGGCGATGCCATGGGTATTTCCTGGGTCATCAACAAGCGGAACAGGTAATCCGCATCCACCATCTGGATCAGGAGCCGGCCGGCATTGGCCTTGATCACCTTGGGCACCAGCATGCCATCGGTGCTGGCCAAAAGCGGGGTGGGGATCAGTGCCGATTCGCTGAACTCCGGCACGCCGTGCAATTCGTTGACCAGGATGCCGATGGTTTGGACGCCGTGGCGAAGGATAATGACCGGACTGTTGGCATCCATGCAGGACGGTTCGCCGCTAATTATGTAACCGAGGTCGAAAACCCAGGCGAAATTCTTGCCGCCGTCTTCCCCCTGCATGGTGAGAATGCCGATGCGCTCCGGGCGCGCGCCGACGGAAATCGGCGATATGTTGGCTGCGGGTATGGCCTCCACCACATGCTCGGCTGCCACCGCGAACAGGTCGCCGTCGATCAGGAAGGTGGCAAATTCCCTTGAATTGCCCATCTCGAGCGGGGTTTGCACAAGCGGTTCCGGCCGGTGCGCGCCAGCGCCGGTTTCCTGGATCGGACCGAGCGTATGGAAGACCACCCCCAGCACGTCATCGCGATAAGCGTCCGTCTTTTTGAATTCGCGGTAGCCGTTCGAAACGGTGCATCCCATGATCGCGTAGTTGCCGTCATGGGCGACGATGCGCGCTGCGCTACGGCCGTTCTCCAGGGCCAGCAGATCCGCATCGATCGCCAGGTGCGTGCCGACCGGCCGCGCGGCGTCGGTACTGGCAATGACGCCACCGGTGCGGTCGATGAAAAAAGCACTCATGCTTGCCTGGCCGGGCAGCGCGCCACGCAGCATGGCCTGGAATTCGGCGCCGGCGTCGAACACGATGCCGATGCCGCCGACGATCAGCGCATCCTGCTCGGGATGACGAATCGCGGCATGGTAGATGTAGGTGGGCGCATTGTCGTAAAGTACGCTCGCTTCGAAAGACGAGACATGGTAATGCTGCTCGCCCGGCAAAGCCAGCACGCGCTCCAGCGTGTCGTCGTCGATGCGGGAGCCGACCACGGATTCGCCGTCGACCAGCGGCTGGGTGCTGGCGATGATCTGGCCGCTGCGGTCATACACGAAAATGCGGGTATACACCGTGTACAGCTGGTTGATGTACGCAAGGATGTCGTCCAGCCGGCCGAGCGTCGCCTCGCTGCGTTGCTGCGCGGCGAGCGTATTGCGCAGTTCGGGCGTCAGTGCCCACCAGCGGCAGTCGTCCGAGCGTTCGTAGAGGTTGCGGTCCAGCAGGTCGACCAGCAGGGCCGCGATGCATTCGGCATTGTTCAGGTTCGAGGCCAATACCGTCTCATACAGGTCGCGGATCGATTGCGCAAACAGCTTGTTGCTGGCGGTGCCGGTTTCGCTGATCTGGCCAAGCACTGTTTTCAGTTTCAGCAGGTCGCCATGCCTGCCGGCGGTCATGACCTGGCCGTTCCAGACCACGCGCCGGATGGTTTCGGCGGCCCCTTCGGCGGCCCGCATGATGTCATGCAGTTGCGGGCAGAAAGAACGTGCATGCGCCAGCAATCCTTCCGCCATCGCCGGCTCCAGCCGCGCCAGCGCGTCATGTTTCCTGGTGCTGCCGAAGGCGACATCGACCGGAATCATCACCTGTCCCTGCCAGCCGGGCGGGCCCCTGTAGCCCTGGTAACCTTCGGCGCCGACGGTGTGCACCAGGTAGGCGCGGCCGCCGTACATCACCGGTTCGGGACTGCCGTCCGGATTCACCGGCACTTCATCGCCCACCGATATCCAGCGCGGGCTGGCGCTGGCGATGACGCGGTTGGCGCCGTCCAGCAGCAGCATGTTGGCACGCGCCTTTGGATCGCGGTGCGTGCAGAAAATGCCCGTCATTTCTTCTTCGAATGAAAAGCACAGGCATAGTACGCCGACGACCGCATGGGTATCGGGGTGCAGCATGCGCCTGGAATAGATCAGTGCCCGTTCTTTCTGCGGACGCAGGTCGCTGGCGCGGAAGGTTTCGATATAGGTGTCGCTGGCCAGGGCTTGCCCGATCAGCGCATCGGTACTGTGTTCCAGTACGGCGTGGTGGTCGATCTGCGCCAATACCTTGCCACGGAGGTCGAGCAGGATGATTTCGTCGTACACGGTATATTTGTTGCGGTAGGCGCGCAAGCGCTCCAGCACCGCATCGCGGTCTTCATCCAGGCCGGCGACAAATGCGCACAGTTCGCGGTCGGTGGCGAGAAAGCCGATGTCGGCGGTGCGTTCGTACAGGTTGCGCACCACGATATCGATCACGTATTGCGCCTTGGTGCCGATCTCGTCGAGCACGTTGGCGACTTTTTCGCCGGCCAGGCTGGCCACCAGTTCCTGTTCCAGCTTGTCGAGGTTGTTGCGCGTGGCGGCCATGGTCGGCAGGATCGTTTGCGCTTCGCTCGTGCAGTTCATCCTGGCGGTCGATTCGATCATCCGCCACATCTGGTTCAGGCCCTGCATCGATTGTTCGCAGCGCATGACGTCGCGCATGTAAGGCAAGAAGATGTCTGACTGAAAGCTGTCCATGCTGCTGTCCCCCTATCTTGTCAGCGCACGATTTTGAATTATTAAACCCGTGAATTTGCACAGGTTTTGTGCGTGTGCTGCCAGCCGTGCAATTTACGGGCCATATGCCAGGGGGCGCGCTGACGGGATGAAAAGCCATGGCAAAATTTTGCGGTGTTTTTGCAATGCCGCTGAACGATGTGCGATACCTTCGGTCAATAACTAGGGTTTTAAGCGAAGGGAAGTGCTTGATAAATAAACAAATTATCAAGCAACTGTAGCACCAGCCTGCGCCTTTGTCGCAACGCTGTTGCGCCTGAAAAATGTGGGCGCGACAGTATTTGGGGATGGCCATGCAAAAATCGACAGACGGTTTGTGCGTGTGCCATTGTGGTGCTGCCTGAAGCCTGCGTGCATTTCGCTGGTGCATGCTGTCAATGCCAGGCTGGCCAGTCGCCGTCGGGCACTTGATCTCGATTACACTATTATTTTTAGAGTTCTCACGATGAAATCTGTCGCGCCAGGCACTGTCATTTTCCACCGCCATCGAGGCTATGGCGTGATCACGGCCGTCAATTTGCTGACCGGCTGGATTTCCGCGCGTTTCGGCAGTGAGGTGCGCACCCTGGACCTGAACCTGGGCTCGGACGAGGTGCAGCACGCCGACGGCGAACCGATCCTGTTTCGCCGTCGTTCGCCCGACCGCATGCCGCATGCGCGCCTGATGGCGCTGGTGCGCGAACTGCACCGCGCCGGTTACCAGCGCCTGTACCTGTACAGCTGGCCGCGCCCGTCCGGCCTGCACTGGCGCTGGCACCTGTTTACCGGCCAGCGCAACTGGATGGAGCGTCCCTGGCGCGAAGGCTGGTACGGCTCGGGCTCGGACTACAATTTCAACCCGGTGCTGGGTTGGGGCGATGCGCCGGGCGAGGCCACCGAACAACTGGTGCGCACGCTGGCGAAATTCGATCCGCAGGGCCTGGCGCAGGCGCTCGGCCGCGACGACGACCATAGCGAATGGTTCGAACGCGTCTGTGCCGCACTTTTGCCCGACTACGCCTTCACGCTCGGCTGGGATCGCCGCGACGGCGCGGTACCCGCGACCCTGCCGGTGATTGCGGTGCGGCGCGGCGTGCCCGCGTACGATGGCCCGGCCTTGCCGTGGCCGCCGGGCTGGGCGCGTCTGTGGTCCGGTGCCGGCGTGGCCGGCAGTACCAGGTTCAGCGGGCTGCCGGTGCGGACGCCGTTCGATACGGCGCCCTGATCTATCTATGCGCGGTCTGGCCGCTTTGCAGCACGGCACCGTCAATTTTCGAGCATTGCCATGAATCCAGAAATGATAAAAAAAGGCAATTTTCGCTGCAATTTAACAAAAGTTATCGAATTTTCGTAACAAAATAACGCATATAAAAAAAATATAAATAGTTGACTACAAAATTCAACTATTTTTCGCTGACATTCCTACAATTTTTGGTTTAAAGCATTGAGGCCGACTATAGGGGGGGTGTACAATCCCCCCCTATTTTCCGCAGCCACCCTGCGGGAAGCAGTCCATCACGCCCCCACCATGGCGCACGGAATCCGGATGGCATGCCAGAAGCGCAGCGTCCCTAGCCGGTGCACATGTGAATTGAGGGCAGCGCGGCCGCAAAATGGCCGCCTTTCGACAAGACCGCCGTTTCGTCAGCGATGCCGCTGGCCATATCTCAACGACGATCCTGCCGTGCCGGGACAAGACAGAATTCTTTATTGGCATTGGAGGTAGCATGAATCAACCCCTTATGGGCGGCGTCACCGCAGTCAACGCGCCAGCATTCGTTAAACAGCAGAAGCTGATCAACTGGGTGGCCGAAGTTGCGGCGCTCACCAAGCCGGAACGCATCTACTGGTGCGACGGCTCCCAGGAAGAGTATGACCGCCTGTGCGCCGAAATGGTCGCCGCCGGCACCCTGAAAAAGCTCAACCAGGAAAAGCGTCCTGACAGCTACCTGGCCTGCTCCGACCCGTCCGACGTGGCGCGCGTCGAAGACCGCACCTTTATTTGTTCGGCCAAAGAGGAAGACGCGGGTCCGACCAACAACTGGATGGCCCCGGCTGCAATGCGCACGACCCTGAACGGCCTGTTCGACGGCTGCATGCAGGGCCGCACCCTGTACGTGGTGCCGTTCTCGATGGGCCCGCTGGGTTCGCCGATCGCCCACATCGGCATCGAACTGTCCGACTCGCCCTACGTCGCCGTCAACATGCGCATCATGACCCGCATGGGCAAGGCCGTGTATGACGTGCTGGGCAGCGATGGCGAATTCGTGCCGGCCATTCACACCGTCGGCGCGCCGCTGGCCGCTGGCCAGCAGGACGTGGCCTGGCCGTGCAACGCCACCAAGTACATCGTGCATTTCCCGGAAACCCGCGAAATCTGGTCCTACGGCTCCGGCTACGGCGGCAACGCCCTGCTGGGCAAGAAGTGCTTCGCGCTGCGCATCGCTTCGACCATGGGCCGCGACCAGGGCTGGCTGGCCGAACACATGTTGATCCTCGGCGTCGAATCGCCGGAAGGCAAGAAGCACTACGTGGCTGCCGCATTCCCGTCGGCCTGCGGCAAGACCAACTTCGCCATGCTGATTCCGCCGAAAGCCTTCAACGGCTGGAAAGTCACCACCATCGGCGACGACATCGCCTGGATCAAGCCGGGCCAGGATGGCCGCCTGTACGCGATCAACCCGGAAGCCGGCTACTTCGGCGTCGCTCCCGGCACGAACACCGCGACCAACTCCAATTGCATGGCCTCGCTGACCGCCAACACCATCTTCACCAACGTCGCGCTGACCGACGATGGCGATGTCTGGTGGGAAGGCATGACCAAGGAAGCCCCGGCCCACGTGATCGACTGGCAGGGCAAGGACTGGACCCCGCAAATCGCCAAGGAAACCGGCCGCAAGGCGGCGCACCCGAATGCCCGCTTCACCGTCGCTGCCACGCAAAACCCGGTGATCGACCCGGCCTGGGACGATCCCGCCGGCGTGCCGATCTCGGCCTTCATCTTCGGCGGCCGCCGCTCCACCACGGTGCCGCTGGTGACCGAAGCGCGCAACTGGATCGAAGGCGTCTACATGGCTGCCACCATGGGTTCGGAAACCACCGCTGCGGCCGCCGGCCAGCAGGGCGTGGTGCGCCGCGACCCGTTCGCCATGCTGCCGTTCATGGGCTACAACATGAGCGACTACTTCCAGCACTGGCTGGACATGGGCAAGAAGATCGAAGCCTCCGGCGCCACCCTGCCAAGCATTTATTGCGTCAACTGGTTCCGCACCGATGAAAACGGCAAGTTCGTCTGGCCTGGTTTCGGCGACAACATGCGCGTGCTGAAGTGGATGCTGGACCGCATCGAAGGTCAGGCTGGCGGCGTCGAAAACATTTTCGGCGTGACGCCCGAGTACGGCGACCTGAAGTGGGATGGTCTCGACTTTAGCCAGGAACAATTCAACACCATCACGTCGATCGACAAGGACGCCTGGCAAGCAGAACTGCAGCTGCACGCCGAACTGTTCGAGAAACTGAAGTACCACCTGCCGGCTGAGCTGGAAGCAACCAAGGCAGCATTGGAAAAGCGTCTGGCAGCCTGATCGCAGCGCACTAGCCACACTCGCCATTAAAAAAGCGCGAACCGGAGTATCCGGTTCGCGCTTTTTGCTTTTGGCGCGATCGCTGGCGATGTGCTCCTAATGGAGTGCCATGATGACGCCCGCTTCCTCGGTGTCGTCGATTGCCTGTTTCACGCAATTGCGCCCGCCTTTCTTGGCGGCGTATAGCGCCTGGTCTGCGCGGTTGATCAAATTACTGATCGTCTCGCCAGGCTGATATTGGGCGACGCCAATGGAGGCCGTGACTTTTCGATTAACCAGGGGGAATGCTTGTTCTTCAATGCCTGTACGGATGCGTTCGAGAATACTGCTGGCCAATGCGATCTCGGCATCCACGATTAACAAGGCAAACTCTTCCCCGCCGTAACGGCCGAAATAATCCGATTTCCGCACTTCCTTTTGGACGCATTCGGCGAATGTACGCAACACCTTGTCGCCTGCAGAATGACCATGGAGATCGTTGATCGCCTTGAAAAAATCCAGGTCAAAAAGTGCCAGGCAAAACGGCTGTGCTTCGCGGTCGACACGCGCCTGTTCACGGCGCAAGGCATCCAGGAAACAGCGCCGGTTGGCGATGCCGGTCAGTTCGTCGTGTGACGCCAGGTGCTCGATGGTTGCGAGCGCCGTTTCCAATTCCTTGTTTTTATGCCGCAAGGCGCTTCGGATATTGCTGATATAGGCGCCAATCAAGGCAAACCAGGGCAGCACCATCGCCAGCAGCACCCACTGCAACAGCTCGATTTTTACATTAATCGATTGCGGCTGATTATAGGCAAGCAAGGCAATGACAAGCGCGTAGCTCAGCAGCGTGAAAAGAGCGGCGCCGACGAACTGCGCGAGCCGCAAGCGAAAAATGCCGAACACGAAAATAATCATGAACAGCACCAGTACTGCACCGCGTACCTGATCGATAAAATACAGCACGAACATCATCCACAGAATGCTGTTGATGATCTGCACCATCGTCATGCTGGGATCGGCAAGGCGGCGGTTCCAGCCCGTGCAGATCGCCGCATAAAACAAGGCATGAATGATAAAGGCCAGCGTCAGAAAGCCTGTCAAGCTGGCAACTGACATGCGGAACAAGCCGATATGCGTGCAATACAGGGTAAAGCTGCTGACCGTCAGGGCAGATACCGACGACATTAACGTATGGCGTGCGCGTGTTGCCTGGGCAGGGTCGTCTTTGGGAAAGCGGAATAATGCAGGGAAAAAATGCATGGATAGAGGCATCCGTTGCAAAAGTAGTATTGCATTAGAGTAACACACGTTGTCCGCTTGTCGAAACCAATGGTTAAGCATGTGTCGTGCCGAAAATCACGGAGATAGGGCTACAGAAGCGGCAGGCTGGCGGCTGGCTTGATTTCTTCCAGGCAGACGGTGGAGCGCACGCCGGCCACGCCCGGCACCTGCATCAGGCGATCGGTCAGGAAGTTCGACAGCGATTTCAGATCGGCCGCCACCACTTTCAGCAGATAGTCGAAGTCGCCGGAAATCGTGTAGCACTCGATGATTTCCGGGAATTGGCGGATTGCCCGTTCCACCTCGCGCACCTGCTTGAACTGGTCACGGTGCAGGTTCAGGTTGACGAAAGCCACCACCCCGAGGCCGAGCGCCGCCGGATCGACCTGCGCCACATAGCCGCGGATGATGCCCGCGGTTTCCAGCCGGCGCACACGCCGATAGCACTGCGGCGGCGACAGGTTGGCCGCCGCCGACAGTTCGACATTCGAGGCGCGCCCATTCCTTTGCAGGACCTCCAGCAGGATACTGTCGTAACGGTCGAGCTTTTCCATGGCATCTCCATCGATTTTGGCAAATTTCATGAACGATTCTTTCATAAGTTGAGTAATTTATCGCGGAATATGCAAAATAATTTCCTGCTTCCACGCCTATCATGTAAGCGCTGGCCTGGGACAGGTCGAGGAGGGCATCATGGACAAGCTGATCAAACTGGAACGGCAATACTGCGCGCGCAATTACCATCCCTTGCCGGTGGTCTTGCACAAGGGCCAGGGCGTCTGGCTGTGGGATGTCGACGGCAAGCGCTACCTGGACATGATGTCAGCGTATTCGGCTGTCAGCTTCGGTCACAGCCATCCGGCGCTGGTGGCGGCGCTGACCGAACAGGCGCAATTGCTGGCCGTGCCTTCACGCGCCTTTTACAGCGACCGCCTCGGCCCCTTCCTTGAACTGCTGTGTGAGACTACCGGCATGGCCAAGGCATTGCCCATGAATACCGGCGCCGAAGCGGTGGAAACCGCGCTCAAGGCGGCGCGCAAGTGGGGTTACAAGGTCAAGGGCATTCCCGATGGACGCGCCGAAATCGTTGTCTGCAAGGGCAATTTCGCCGGCCGCACCACCACCATCGTCGGTTTTTCATCCGAACCGCAGTACCGCGACGGTTTCGGGCCGTATGCGCCCGGCTTCGTGTCGGTGCCGTTTGGCGACGCCGCCGCGCTGGAAGCGGCGATCACGCCGCATACTGCCGCCTTCCTGGTCGAGCCGATCCAGGGCGAGGGTGGCATCATCGTGCCGCCGGCCGGTTACCTGGCAGCATGCCGCGAGATCTGCTCGCGCCATGACGTGCTGCTGATTTGCGACGAGGTGCAGACCGGGCTCGGGCGCACCGGGCATCTGCTGGCGTGCCAGCACGACGGCATCAAGCCGGACGGCCTGGTGCTGGGCAAGGCTCTGGGCGGCGGCCTGCTGCCGGTGTCGGCCTTCCTGGCACGGCACGATGTCATGAACGTGTTCAATCCGGGCGACCACGGCAGCACCTTTGGCGGCAATCCGCTGGCCGCTGCGGTCGGCACCGCGGCCTTGCGCCTGCTGCAGGAGGAAAGGCTGGCCGAGCGCGCCCGCGCGATGGGCTCGCGCCTGCTGGAAGGCTTGCGCGCGCTGCGCCATCCCGCCATCCGGGCGGTGCGCGGACGGGGCTTGCTGATCGGGCTGGAGCTGGATCCGGCGCTGCTGCCGGCGCGGCTGTTCTGCGAACGGCTGATGGTGGCCGGCATCCTGTCCAAGGAAACCCACGATACCGTGGTGCGCTTCGCACCACCCCTGGTCATCGGCCCGGAGGAAATCGACCTGGCGCTCGCCACCATCGGCAGCACCCTGGAAGCGGCGGCGCCGATGCAGGCGCCGCGCGCTGCCGACCACATGATCGTTTGAACTTTGCTGACGAGAGGGAATTTCATGCGCGACCGTTACCTGATGTGCAGCCCCGAGCATTTCGAGGTGCGCTATGTGATCAATCCCTGGATGCAGGGGAATGTCGCTTTGAGTCGCAATGACCTCGCCTGGCGCCAGTGGCATGGCCTGGCGGAGGCGATCGGCGCAGTCGCCGAGGTCGAACGCATCGCCGGCGAGCCCGGGGTGCCGGACATGGTGTTTACCGCCAACGCCGGACTGGTGCTGGGCAATACCTTCGTGCTGTCGCACTTCCGCCATGCCGAGCGTCAGCCGGAGGAGGCGCATTTCGAAAAATGGTTCCGCCAGCAGGGTTTCCAGGTTCAGCGGCTGGCGCCGCAGCTGGCCTTCGAGGGGGCCGGCGATGCCTTGCTCGACCGTGGCCAGGCGCTGCTGTGGCTCGGTCATGGCCACCGTTCCAGCGCAGAATGCGCGCCGGCCCTGGCCAGTTTGCTGGATATCGAGGTCGAGCCGTTACGGCTGGTCGATGCGCGTTTCTATCACCTGGATACCTGCCTGTGCCCGCTGGAAGGCGGCTATCTGCTGTATTATCCAGCGGCGTTCGACGCGGATTCGCAGGCGCGCATCGTCGCCCGCGTGCCGGCGGCGCGGCGCATTGCGGTGACTGACGCCGATGCCCTGGAATTTGCCTGCAATGCCGTCAATAGCGGTCACCACGTATTTCTCAACCGCGCCTCGGACGAGCTGGCGCGCAGTCTGGCGGCGCACGGTTTCACGCTGCACCAGACGCCGCTGGGGGAATTCATGAAGGCGGGCGGCTCGGCCAAGTGCCTGACCCTGAAGCTGAATGAATTGCGCCGCCCGGCGGCACGGGCAGCGGCTTAGGCGAGGCAGGGTGACAGTGCAGAAGGTATTGAGGGCAGGCAATGTTATTGACAATGTGAATATCACATATTAGTAAAAGAAATTGGCCTTATCTTTGCGATACCCATACACTGCAGTTGTCTCCTCCATGTCTCCTCCTTTGATATGGATTCTGGCCCGCACAATTTGCGGGCTTTTTTTTGCCTTTTTTTCTGTTTCCGCGCCCCACAGCGCCAGGAACGCGCCACCGTCTTACATCAGGCCTTGTTCCGGCGTATAATTTTTGTAGCGCCGATTTGATTAAGCCAGTCAAACCCAGCTTGCGGGCGCCGGGGTAGAGTCCCACTATAAATACTGCTAAAGCGGCCCAGGCATGAACCCGGACCCGCATTGCAGGCCGGGTTTTTTATTTTATAATTTTATAAATTGTGGGAAAGAGTTTGCGAGGCGCCGCCGTGCGCCGAGTTACTCTGTCCCCAACTGACCAGACATGAACCACCACGCCATCTCCGATACCGAAGCGCTGTTGCGCGATCTGCTGTCCCGCCGCATCCTGATCCTGGACGGCGCGATGGGCACCATGATCCAGCAGTACAAGCTGGGCGAGACGGAATACCGCGGCGAGCGGTTCAAGGATTTTGCCGTGCCGGGCAAGGACTTGTTCGTCAAGGGCAACAATGAACTGTTGACCCTGACGCAGCCGCACATCATTCAGGAAATCCACGAGCAGTATCTCGCCGCCGGCGCCGACCTGGTCGAAACCAACACGTTTGGCGCCACCGGCATTGCGCAAGACGATTACCACATGGCGCATCTGGTCTACGAGATGAATCTGCAGGCCGCAAAACTGGCGCGCGCCGCATGCGACAAGTATTCCACGCCCGACAAGCCGCGCTTCGTCGCCGGTGCCCTCGGCCCGACGCCGAAGACAGCATCGATTTCCCCCGACGTGAACGACCCGGCGGCGCGCAACGTGACCTTCGACCAGCTGGTCGCCGCCTATCTGGAGCAGACGCGCGCGCTGGTCGAAGGGGGCGTGGACGTGCTGCTGGTCGAGACGATTTTCGACACGCTCAACTGCAAGGCGGCATTGTTCGCCATCGATGTCTTTTTCGAAGAATCCGGCAAGAAGCTGCCGATCATGATTTCCGGCACCGTCACCGACGCCTCGGGGCGCATCCTGTCGGGCCAGACCGTGCCGGCCTTCTGGCATTCGGTGCGCCACGCCAAGCCCCTGACCGTCGGCCTGAACTGCGCGCTGGGTGCGGCCCTGATGCGCCCCTATGCGGAAGAGCTGTCGAAGATCGCCGATACCTTCGTCTGCATCTATCCGAACGCCGGCTTGCCCAACCCGATGGCCGACACCGGCTTCGATGAAACGCCGGATGTGACGTCATCGCTGTTGCAGGATTTCGCCGAAAGCGGCTTCGTGAACATCGCCGGCGGCTGCTGCGGCACCACGCCCGCGCACATCAAGGCGATTGCCGATGTGGTAGCGAAGATTGCGCCGCGCCAGGTGCCGGCCTCCGACCACCGCATGAAGCTGTCCGGCCTGGAGCCGTTCATCGTTGACGAGGATTCGCTGTTCGTCAACGTCGGCGAGCGCACCAATGTCACGGGCTCGAAAGCCTTTGCGCGCATGATTCTCAACGAGCAGTACGACGAGGCGCTGTCAGTGGCGCGCCAGCAGGTCGAGAACGGCGCGCAGATCATCGACATCAACATGGACGAGGCGATGCTCGATTCGCTAGCCGCCATGACGCGCTTTCTGAACCTGATCGCCGGCGAGCCGGACATCGCCCGCGTGCCGATCATGATCGACTCCAGCAAATGGTCAGTCATCGAGGCAGGCCTGAAATGCGTGCAGGGCAAGGCGGTGGTCAATTCGATTTCGATGAAGGAAGGCGAGGAAGAATTTCTGCGCCAGGCCAACTTGTGCCGCCGTTACGGCGCCGCCGTGATCGTCATGGCATTCGACGAGCAGGGCCAGGCCGACACCTTCGCGCGCAAGACCGAGATTTGCGCGCGCGCCTACAAGTTGCTCACCGAAGAAGTGGGCTTCCCGCCGGAAGACATCATTTTCGACCCCAACATTTTTGCGGTCGCCACCGGCATCGAGGAACACAACAATTACGCCGTCGATTTCATCAATGCGACGCGCTGGATTCACGAGAACCTGCCGCACGCGAAGATCTCCGGCGGCGTCTCCAACGTCAGCTTCTCGTTCCGCGGCAATGACCCGGCGCGCGAAGCGATCCACACCGTGTTCCTGTACCACGCCATCAAGGCCGGCATGACCATGGGTATCGTCAATGCCGGCATGGTGGGCGTGTATGACGATCTCGCGCCGGAATTGCGCGAGCGTGTCGAAGACGTTGTCCTGAACCGCAGGGATGACGCCACCGAGCGCATGATCGAATTCGCCGCCACCCTGAAGGCTGGCGACAAGAAGGAAGAGGCGACGCTGGAATGGCGCAACGATCCAGTGACAAAGCGCCTGGCGCATGCGCTGGTGCATGGCATCACCCAATGGATCGTCGAGGATACCGAAGAAGCGCGCGCGCAAATCGCCAGCGAGGGCGGGCGGCCGATCCAGGTGATCGAGGGGCCGCTGATGGATGGCATGAATATCGTCGGCGACCTGTTCGGCCAGGGCAAAATGTTCCTGCCCCAGGTGGTCAAGTCCGCTCGCGTGATGAAGCAGGCGGTTGCCCATCTGATCCCCTTCATCGAGGAAGAAAAACAGCGCGAGCAGGAGCGCACCGGGGTCGCCAGCAAACCCAGGGGCAAGATCGTCATGGCCACCGTCAAGGGCGACGTCCACGACATCGGCAAGAACATTGTTTCGGTGGTCTTGCAGTGCAATAATTTCGAAGTGGTCAACATGGGCGTGATGGTGCCGTGCGCCCAGATTTTCGCCAAGGCGAAGGAAGAGAACGCCGATATCATCGGACTGTCTGGCCTGATCACGCCGTCGCTCGAGGAAATGGCGTATGTCGCCAAGGAGATGCAGCGCGATCCTTATTTCCGCGAGCGAAAGATGCCGCTTTTGATCGGCGGCGCCACGACCAGCCGCGCGCATACCGCCGTGAAAATCGCGCCGAATTACGAGGGGCCGGTCGTGTATGTGGCGGATGCCTCGCGTTCGGTGTCGGTGGCGCAATCGCTGCTGACCGATGACCTGCGCGATGCCTATGTGGCCGATCTCGCGGCGGACTACGAACGCATCCGCTTGCAGCACGCCAGCAAGAAAGCGGTGCCGCTGCTGCACCTTGCCGCAGCGCGTGCCAACAAGGCCAAACTCGAATTCGCCGGCAGCAATGCGCCGGTCAAGCCGAAGTTCATCGGTCGCCGCGTCTTCAACAATTACGACCTGGCGACCCTGGCGCGCTATATCGACTGGGGTCCGTTCTTCCAGACCTGGGACCTGGCCGGGCCTTATCCCGCGATCCTGAAGGACCCGGTGGTGGGCGAGGAAGCCAGCAAGGTATTTGCGGAAGGCCAGGCGCTGTTGAAAAAAGTGATCGAGGGCCGCTGGCTGAGCGCCAATGGCGTCATTGCCCTGTTGCCTGCCAATAGCGTCAATGATGACGATATCGAAGTGTATACCGACGAGTCGCGTACCAAGGTGGCGTTTACCTACTATGGCGTGCGCCAGCAAACCGAAAAGCCGGTGATCGATGGCGTGGCGCGGCCGAACCAGTGCCTGGCTGACTTCATTGCACCGAAATCCTCGGGTATTGCCGACTACATCGGGATGTTTGCGGTGACCGCCGGCATCGGTATCGAAAAGCATGAAAAGCGTTTCGAGGATGCGTTTGACGATTATTCCTCGATCATGCTGAAGTCACTGGCCGATCGCCTGGCAGAGGCTTTCGCCGAACACTTGCACGAGCGGGTGCGCAAGGACTTCTGGGGCTTTGCCGCCGACGAGGCGCTGTCCAACGATGACCTGATCAAGGAAAGTTACCGCGGCATCCGTCCGGCGCCCGGTTATCCGGCCTGTCCGGAACATACCGTCAAGGCCGATGTATTCAAGGCCTTGCAGTGCGAGGAAATCGGCATGCATCTGACTGAGTCGTATGCGATGTTCCCGGGCGCCTCGGTTTCGGGTTTCTATTTCGCCCATCCAGCGTCGAAATACTTCAGTGTCGGCAAGATCGGTACCGATCAGCTGGAGGACATGGCGGTGCGGCGCGGGGTCGCAAAGGAAGACCTCGAACGCTGGCTGGCACCGAACCTCTAATCAAATTCCCATGCGTTCCAGGGTAAGGCCGAGCTCGCGCAGTGCCACTTCCAGCTGCGGGTGTCGGGCTGCGAAGCGGGCCGCCAATTGTTGCGCGCGGCCTGCCAGGCTATCCTCATCCGGACTCGCCGGCGTTTCCTGTTGCAGCAACTGGTTGATGTCGCTATCGAGTACCTGCAGCAGGTCCTTGAGTTCGGCATCGACCTCCGCGCCGGCCGATTCAAGATGGCGATGCAAATCCTGCAGCGTGGATTTCAGTTGTTCGTTGCTCATGGCAGCTCCTTGTAGTGGTGGCCGGGGCCGATACGCTCAGGGCGCGATCGGCTGGCCGTCGACGAATACTTTGAATTCGCCAGGTTGAAACGCAGTCCAGCGTTCATTGGCGGTCAACGGTTCTGTCACGATGATGGCGACCCGGTCGTTGGGCGTCGTGACCTGGGAAAAATCGACCCGCACATCTTCATCGGACAACCTGGCTTCGGCAAACGGGTATTGGCGCACGATGAAAAACAGCCTGGTCGAACAGTGGGTAAACAAGGCGCTGCCGTCCGAGAGCATCATGTTGAAGGTGCCGTACGCGGCGATTTCGGTGGTCAACTCGCGCAATGCCGCGGTGAGCGCCGGCTGCGACGGTAAAGCGTCGCCGAAACGGCGCCGCAATTGCTGCAGGATGTAGCAAAAGGCCCATTCGCTGTCGGTGTTGCCGACCGGGCGGAAAGCGCCGTCGAGCGTCGGCGTGAAATCCTTCAAGTCGCCATTATGGGCGAATACCCAGTAGCGTCCCCACAGTTCGCGCACGAAGGGATGGCAGTTTTCCAGGGCGATATGACCGTGGGTTGCCTTGCGTATGTGGGCGATGACGTTTTTCGACTTGATCGGGTAACGCTTGATCAGCTCGGCAATCGGCGAGGCTATTGCGGCCTCGTAATCGACGAAGTGGCGTACGCCAGAGCCTTCGAAAAAGGCGATGCCCCAGCCATCCTTGTGAGCGTCGGTACGCCCGCCCCGCGTGGCGAAGCCGGTGAAGCTGAAGACGATATCGGTCGGGACATTGCAATTCATCCCCAGAAGCTGACACATGTTTGCGATGCAGGTATGAAAATGATTTCATACACTAGCACGAATGTGGCAGTTTGGTACATGGCACCTCGCTCGCCCCGCGTCCCGGCGGGCGCAATGTGCCTTGGGTCGCCGGCAGGCAGGCCATTGGCGGGCACACGACGCCAATGGCCTGCCCGGCCCGTGCTAGCGCGTCCCGGCGAACTGGGTGAGAGCGTCGAACAGGGTGGATTGCAGATTCGCGCCTTTGAGCAATTCCAGACTGTTGGTGGCGGCGTTGATGATGGTCACGCTCTGGATGGTTTGATTGTTGACGCTGTTCTGGATGAAGGTGGCACCCGCTGCTTGCGCCAGCAATCCGGGGGCAAAGGTGTTGCCGGGACCATGCTGGATCAGTGTGGCGGCGCCATTGCCCAGGTTGGTCGCCACCTGCAAGCTTGCCGCGCTTGCCTGGGCTGCCGGTGCAGCTGATGCAGTTGGCGTGGCCGGCGCCGCTGATGCAATTGGCGTGGCCGGTGCCGCTGATGCAATTGGCGTGGCCGGCGCTGCCAATGCAGTTGGCGTGGCCGGCGCAGCAATCGATGCTGAAGCGGGAGTAACCGCTGGCGTAGATGGCGCAGGTCCGGCAGTGGGCGATACAGCAGAAGATTGCTGGGCCTGGACCAGTTTGCTGGCATCCGGTATCTCGATTCTGATAGCGGTCTGCAGCGCGCCATTCAGGTTGACGACGCGTTCGATGCCAAATGAGATTTTCAAGCCGGGTGCAATGTCGAAGCCGCCACGCATCTGTTCCAGGACCGTGCTATCGACCGCGACCCAATCCTGGATCGACGACTGGGCCGATGAGTCGCTTGTCCCGGCATGGGCGACGGTGGCGCTGGCGGCATCCGGTTCGAGCGTGGCGATTCCTGAAGAATCGGCACTTGCCGCGGCAGGGTTGCCTTCAAGATGGAAGATGGCCAGGGTTTCCTGCGCCTTGTCGGCAGAGTCATCCTGGACCGTCATGCTGTGTACAGCCATCTCTTCAGTCGGATAGGCAGCACCGGGAAAGACGGCTGCGCAGCCTGACATGAAACCGACTGCGATCCATTTTTCCCTGCGTGTGTACATTGCCATGATGAACTCCATTGGTGCGAATTACATGCACAGCAGTATCGACTGTGCATGAACTCAGTCTAAAAGTCGGTGCTGCCGAACTTGGGCAGCGTAACGCTTTCCAGGCCCTCGCGCCGTACGCCGGCGGCCAGGGGCGCGCGAGGAGCTGCACCCCAGTCGGCAACCAGGTTGAAGCGCGCTTGTTCCTGACGATTATGGATCACGAACAGCACCCGGTTGACCCAGCTGGCTTCAAAGCTGGCGCGCTCGACGGCACGCGTGCCGGTGGCCGGGTCGCCGATCAATACCCGCCCATCGCGCAATCCCTTGACGACCACGAAATGGTGATAGCCCTTGTCGTTGATCAGCACGATGGCCGGCAAGCCCGCTTCGACGAGTTTGTCCAGCGGCTGGGTAAAACCATCCGCGGTAAAACCGTACGCCGCCAGGTAGCGTTTCATGTCCAGCAGTGAAAACCCCTCGCGCCGTATTTTTGCCTGGTCACCGTGCTCGTACATCGTCTGGAATACCATTTCTTCGGTGACGGGAACGCCGTACTGGTGCGTCAGCAGGGTCGCTATTGCCGCCGAGCCGCAACTGAAATCGTATTGCTGGCGCAGGGTGGAACTGAAACGCGATTCCTTCATGCTGGTTACAGGCACCGAATAACCGCCACCAATGCCGGAAAAGTGCAGCTTGGCGGCATCGGCCAGGCTGGCCGCCAGCATGCCGCAGACAAAGAGTGCAAGCCGGATCATGGTTTACTGGAATTGCACGTTGACGATGGTCGAGTTCTGGATCAATACGTTCGCCCCCGAGTTCTGGATCACGATTGGCAGGCCGATCGAATGGGCGAATGCGCCATCGGCGATGGAGTTGTTGCCGGTGGAAACATTTTTGGCGGTCGCGTCCTGCAACAAGCCGTGGGATACTGCTTCGCTCTTCATTACGCTACCGCCACGATACTGGTCCAGGGAATCGGGAGCGATGCTGGCGCCCAGGCCGGCAAGCGATTGCGGTCCGGACTCCTGAGGCGTTGAGGCTGCCGGGCTCGAACTTGCGGCAACAAGCGCACGGGGCGGAACATCTTCAGCCAGCGCGAGCGCGGGGAATAGCAAGCCCATGGCCAACAGCGTTCTGGCGTCAAATTTGACAATTCGCATTTGCTTCTCCTTGCGGGTTTCCGGTCCGGATGTGGTCGGACTGGATTCTGACAACCTGCGGACGATGGCGTGCCATGCCGTAGACATGGAGGCACACCATCGCCAGGATCGCGCCGCTTGCGCGGCGCGATCCCCTTGCTGCCTTACTTGCCCAGGGTCAGGTTGGCCTGTACATTGACGCTTTGCTGCACCAGCGAGGCGAGGCCGGTGTTCTGGCTCACGACCATGATGCCCGCTGCGGACTGGCCGACATTCGACATGGTGTTGGACATGTTGAAGGTGCCGGCATGCACGGCAACCTTGCCGCCGGAGCCGCCTGCGCCGCCTGCGCCGCCCGTGCCGGCACCGCCCTTGGCTGCACCGCCGGAGCCCCCGCCACCGCCTGCGCCGCCATTGCCGCCGTCACCGCCGGATGCGCTGCCATTGGAAGCGTGGGTTGTGGCGTCGCCGTTCTGGGTCGCGTTGCCAACGCTTGCGCCACCGCCGTCACCACCCGCGCCGCCGGTCGAACTGGCCGATGCGCCGTTGCCGCCGGTGCCCGTTCCGGCAGCGGCCGATGCGGTCGCGGTGCCGGTGTTGTTGCCGCTGACGGCGCCGGTGGTGCCGGTAGAGGCGGCACCGCCGCTTGCCGTTGCCGAGCCGCTTGCATCACCGGCGGTGCTGGTGTTGCTGCCGCTGCCTGCGCCGCCCGAGTTGGCCGCGGTATTGGACGCATCACCGGTGCTGGCCGAGCCGCTGCCGGAACCTGCGCCGCCGGTGGCGCTGGCTGCGCCGCCGCTGCTGGTGGCCGAGGCATCGCCGTCCGGATGTTTGCTGATGCTCTTGCTGCCGATGCCTACGCTTGCGGCCAGCGCGCCGCCGCCCTTGCCCTTGCCGGCTGCCCAGGCGTCACCGGAGCTTGCCTTCTGTCCGGAAGCCGCCAGGCCGCCGCTGCCCTTGGCTGCGCCGGCAGCATAGCCGCCCTTGTTCTTGTCGATCGCCTTGGCATCGCCGCCAACTGCCTTGGCCTTGGCATCCGCATCGCCCGTGTACTGCTTGTTGGTCGCATAAGCATCGCCGCCATAGCCTTTGCCGCTGGCACCATCGCCGCCATATGCCTTGGCATTGCCGCCATCGCCGCCATCGCCGGCCTTGGCGCTGCCGTTCTTGGCGTCGCCAGTGTAGGCCGGGCCGGCAAGCACGCCGCCGTTCTTGGAATTGCCGCCGTCGCCGCCCTTGGCGCCATCGCCACCGTAGCCGCCATCTCCGCCGATCGCTTTGCCGCCGATACCCTTGGCGCCATCGCCGCCCTTGGCACCATTGGCATCGCCCCAGTTACTGGCTTGGTTGCCAATGCCATAAACCTTCACGTGGCTGACTTCGCCGTGCAGTTTGCTGACAGCAATAGCCTTGTTGGTGTTGAAGGAATTGCTGAAATTGGCAGTGGCAGTCGAACCATTGTTGGCTGCGGCAGTGCCGTAACCATCGGCTTTGGCGCGGCCTTTGACAATGGTCTTGGTGTCATTGTCGTTCTTGGTGATGGTCTTGGTATCGTTGTCGTTCTTGGTGATCGTAACGGTCTTGCTGTGATCATCGTTCTTGGTGATGGTCTTGGTATCGTTGTCGTTCTTGGTGATCGTAACGGTCTTGCTGTGATCATCGGTCTTGGTGATGGTCTTGGTATCGTTGTCGTTCTTGGTAATGGTAGTGGTCTTGGTATCGTTGTCGTTCTTGGTAATGGTAGTGGTCTTGGTGTCGTTATCGTTCTTGGTCAGCGTAACGGTCTTGGTATCGTTGTCGTTGATGGTGGCGTTGATCGCTTTGGAATTGCCGGCGGCGACGGCACCATTGTCGCTGACAGTAGTCGGGGGCGTAGCCGAGGTGGCCCATGCCTGACCGGTGAGTCCGAACGCGATTGCGAGCGAAGATGCCAGGAGAGTCTTTTTCATGATTGTGCCTTTACAAAAATTATCGAAGGTTGATCAATATCCGACAGGGCTTGGCAGAACTCACCAATCCGTTCACCTGCATTGCAAATGTGGTGCCAACGTATGAGTAGTGCCATTAAGTCATTGAAAAACCGGAAGTTACGAGGCGCAGGCGGCAGTAGATCGCTGTATTGCGCACGGCAGTCGTGGCATGTCCGTGCAAGATATGTAACGCATCTGATACAGCAGTAGGTAAGTCCATGTTATCCATGATTACTCCAGGCATGAGCTTGTCTGGAAATTTCAATTAATTCAAAAACATAAGAGAAACTCTTCGTATTCTTGCGCAATTATCTGCACTGTAAAGATTGTGTTACATGAGGCCGCCACAAAGCTGAAATACGGCCTGTGCCGCAGGATCATCCATGGGAGTGAAGTGCATGCATCGATGTACTGTCATATTTCGATACAGAGGCCGGATTTCATGCTTCGCAAAATCCGCGTGCCGTTGAGGTACTTGTGCGAAATCAAGATGGAATATGCATGCTTAACGAAAAATGTGGCATTCCATCACCAACTTGAGTGTCCCATGACGAATGTCCATGCAGTCGCACGCCAGCACCGCCGGCCTGCGCGGAAAGTGACCAGCCTGGTCCGAGAAGGCAAAATGAAGCCAGGCGGTTTGCGCAAAGCTGGTGCGCTGTGCTGCGCATTGCTTATGCTGACACATGGCCTGGCGCAGGGCAGCGATGTTGCGGGCGATACGCCCGAACGCCAGGCATTGCAGCGCAGGCTGGCCGAGCAGATCGAACAGATCAATGCATTGAAGCGCGCGATCGCGAAACAGGAAGCCGATCTTGTGCAATTGCGCCGCGCCGTGACCAGCGAATCCCTGAATGCGCAGCGCGGTCGCGGACCGGCTGACCCCGCGCAGCAGCCACAGGGCGGGCAGGCTGCGCAGGCGCCGCAGGATGGACAGGCAGTGCAGACGGCACAGGCAGCGCAGGGTGGTCCGGTCGGCCAGGCGCCGCAACAGGAAGCCAGGCCGCCGGAGGTGGCGCAGATTTTCGATCAGCCCGGGGTGCTGACGCCGCGGGGTAAATACGTCCTCGAGCCTTCCCTGCAGTACAGCTATTCGTCGGCCAACCGGGTGGCGCTGATCGGTTACACCGTGATACCGGCGCTGCTGATCGGCCTGATCGATGTGCGCGAGGTCAAGCGCAATACCTTCACCGCGGCGTTGGCCACGCGCTTCGGCCTGACCAATCGCCTCGAGGTGGAAGCGCGCATCCCTTACGTGTACCGTTCCGATTCGACGGTAAGCCGGGAAGTGGGCACCGGCAGCGCCAACGACACGGATCGAACCTTCAGTGCCAGCGGCAGGCAAATCGGCGACGTCGAACTCGGCATGCGCTATCAGTTGAACGATGGCGGCATCGACAAGCCGTATTACATCGGCACGCTGCGATTCAAGTCCCGCACCGGGCGCGACCCCTTCGAGGTGGTGACCGATTGCGTCCAGCGTTGCGTCGGCAATTCCAGCGGCACCGGCCTGCCGCTGGAATTGCCGACCGGTTCCGGCTTCTACTCGCTGCAGGGTGGCCTGACATGGCTGTTTCCGAGCGATCCAGCGGTGTTTTTCGGCAGCGTGACTTATCTGCATAATTTCAAGCGCAGCAATGTCAGCCGCACGGTTCTGAATGGCGAGCGCGAATTCCTCGGCAGCGTCGAGCCTGGCGGAATTTTCGGGTTCAATTTCGGCATGGGGCTCGGTCTGAACGACAGGACTTCGTTCAGCATCGGCTACGACCACAATTCCGTCGGGCGCACGAAGCTGAACGGACAAGTCGTTCCGGGCTCGGTGCGCACGCAACTGGGCACACTCCTGCTCGGCTACTCCTATCGCATCAATGACAGGCGAACCCTGGCAGTGTCGCTGGGAGCCGGCCTGACGCGCGACACGCCCGATATCACCCTGAGCGTAAAACTGCCGATTTCGAACTAGCGGCATTGTTGCAAGGCTGGGCGCCCGCGTGCCGCCGGCCCTTGCATCATGCTTGCGCAATGTCGCCGGACGCGCTGCAGGCAGCTACTTGAAGCTGTCGAGGTAGGGGGCGCTTGGCGTCGAGATCGAGTGCCCTCGAATGTTGTATTTTTCAATGAGGCGGTACAGCGTCATGCGCGACACGCCCAGCAGGCTGGCTGCGTGCGACATCTGGTTGCGTGCTTGCGACAAGGCGCGGTGAATCATGACGCGGTCGGTGGTGGCGCGCGCGTCCTCCAGCGACAGCAGCTTGTTGTTGCTCGGCACATTCATAAAGCCGAGATCCTCGGGCTGGATGAAGCGTCCTTCCGCCATCACCGTGGCGCGCTGTATGCGGTTGATGAGTTCGCGCACATTGCCAGGCCAGGTATGGTTGCGCATGGCAGTCAATGCGGCGCGGGAAAATCCGCGAACGGTGTGCTTATGCATGGTGGAGAACTTGGTGAAATAATGCTGCGCCAGGTCATCGATATCGGCTTCACGCTCGGTCAGTCTGGGCGTGCTGATGCAGATCACATTGATGCGGTAGTAGAGGTCTTCGCGAAAGCGTCCCTGCGCTACCGCTTCGGCGAGATCGACGTGGGTGGCGGCGATGACACGCACGTCGACGGCCACGGCTTCGGTGCCGCCCACGCGCACGATCCGCTTTTCCTGCAGAAAGCGCAGCAGGTTGATTTGCATGTCGAGCGGCATGTCGCCGATTTCATCCAGAAACAGGGTGCCGCCCCTGGCCGCCTCGATGCGGCCGATCTTGCGTTGCTGGGCGCCGGTGAATGCGCCTTTTTCATAGCCGAACAATTCCGACTGCAGCAATTGCGGCGCGATCGAGCCGCAATTGACGGCGATGAAAGGCGCATGCTTGCGCGGCGATTGCCGATGCACTGACATGGCGGCGAGCTCCTTGCCGGTGCCGGATGCGCCGATGATCAACACCGAAGCCTCGGTGCGCGCAACCTTGCGGATCTGTGCAAACAGGCACTGCATGACTTCGCTCTTGCCTACCACCATAAAATCCGCATCCTTGGCGCTGCGCTCGTGCACCGGCGCGCTGCAGGAGTCGCGCACAAAAGCCATTCCCCACGCGTGACGCAGCATCAGCATGGTGTGGTCGGGATGCGCGGGCAGGATCAGAAAGTTGAACAGATAGGCGCTGATGCATTCGCGCACGCGCACGTCGGCCACCAGTTCCGGCGCGATCATGCCGATCCACGACATGCCGCCGCGGTTCAGCAGCAGTTCACAGCTTTCCAGATGGGCGACGTCGTCTGCATGGTTTAACATCAGCAAGCCGACGCGGCAGCCCGCGTCGATTGCAAGACCGGACGAATCCGTACCGGCCTGTTCAATCAGTTGCATGCCATGTTTTTGCAGCATGGCCGAATAGGGACAATAAACTTCAGTGCGCCTGGCCGGGCGCAGGATCAATACGGTCTGGTCCTGCCGCACGGTTTTTGACACATTCAGCACAGTGCTCTCCCATGGCGATCCATTGTTCGCATCAGCCATGCAAGAATCCGGAATGGCTGCTGCAAACACTAGACAGGTTAATTACGCATCGGGAGGCGAGTTTGTTGCGGCGCAAAAAATGGGAAATTACCGCATCTTCAGTGTTACAAGTTTGATGTAAGACCTTGTGACATTTTTCCAGGCAATGTTGATAAATGGAAGATATTGTTTGTAAAAAAAAATTGCCGCATGCAGCTGAAAAACATGCATGCGGCAATCGTGCAGAACAGGAAGGTGTCTGCTTATGCCCTTACGGCACCTAGTGCAATACGACGGGCTGACTCATCAAGGCATCGTATTTGCCAAGAAAAGTATCGATATCTTCCACCGACGGTTCGGTGGCGATCAGATCTTCCACATCCTTGCGGAAGGCTTCGGCCAATGTGCCGCCGATAAAAATTTCGCGCTTGCCGGATTTGTCCATGATTTCATAACCGCCAAAGCGCATGGATTCACGATTGCCATCTGCGACGAATTCCACGACGCTGTATTGATCGCTGTTGTAGATGAGGTTCATGTTGCGCTCCTTGGCAAAACATTACTGTTGAAGGGCAAGAAAGCCCTTGTTCCAGATGTGGCGGTCAACCGCTGTTTTTCAAGGCAAGGACTGGAAGGAAACGGTTACCAGTTGTAACAGCAAATCGACTATTGTTGAGGGGAAAAGTAAGACGGCAGAGACCTTAAACATGACTATGGTTATTGGCGATCAATTCTTTTGTCAGACTCAGCCATTTATCATAAGGTTCCTGCTGCAGGAATTCGCGGATTTGCGGCAAATGGCTGCTGTTGGCCAGGCTGATGTAGAGTCGTTCGGGATGCTGGCGCAAAATCCGGTTCAGCGTCACTCGCATGGGTAGATTGCCGCTGCAACAGATACACCCGGGCGCGATGCGCACGATGGTCAGCCAGGTTGGCAAGGCTTCGCCGAAAGGCGATGCGCCATCCGGCAAGCCTTCCAGGATCAGGGCGGTGCGCAGGCGTGCATCCAGCGCGCCGGCAATCATGGCTTCGCGCAGGGCCGCGCTGGGACCGGTGACCAGCGTGGCGGCGATGCGGTGCATGCGTTAGCCGAAAAACAGTATGTTCAGACGTGCTTCTTGCCAAGCTTGCTGGGTTCGACGCCCAGTTGCTTCAGCTTGCGGTAGAGGTGCGTGCGTTCCAGGCCGGTCTTTTCGGCGACCCGGGTCATGCTGCCGCCTTCGCGCCCCAGATGGTGTTCGAAATAGGCGCGCTCAAAGGCATCGCGCGCTTCACGCAGCGGCAAGTCGAATGACAGGCTGAAGGGCTGCGCTTCGGGCTGCAGCATTGTCGCCGGCGCCAGGGCCGCCGGCGCGTTGGCTGCCATGGCCGCGCCACCGTGGGGCGCTGCAGCGGCGGCTTCGGCGGCGGCGGTCGGGCGGGCGAAATGGGGCGGCGCCGGACGCGCAGCTTCCTGGCCGCGCGACAAACCGTGTTGCACCGCCTTGAGCAGTTTTTGCAGGGCAATCGGTTTTTCAAGGAAATTGAGTGCGCCGATGCGGGTCGCTTCCACCGCAGTATCGATGGTGGCGTGGCCGGACATCATGATAACCGGCATGGTCAGCAAGCCATCGCGCTGCCACTCTTTCAACAGGGTGACGCCATCGGTATCCGGCATCCAGATATCGAGCAAGACCAGGTCAGGCAAGCCGGCAACGCGCATTTCACGCGCCTGCTGGGCATTTTCCGCGGTCTCCACTACGTGACCTTCATCACTCAGGATCTCCGAAAGTAATTCCCGGATACCCATTTCATCATCGACAACCAAGATATTCGCCATTTGCCACTCTTTCTGATCTTCACTGCCCGTTATTGTGCATCATTTGCGCTAATAATTTACCAAGGGAAATATTTGCAATACGTTTACGCTTTAGGTGCTAACTTTAACAGCAATATTAATACTTTGGCACCACTTTCATCAACACGATTCTGTAAATCAACTCGACCGCCATGTTCGTCGATGATTTTTTTAACCATGGCCAGACCCAGGCCCGTGCCACGCGCCTTGGAGGTGACGTAGGGTTCGAATGCGCGCGCCAGGATCTTGGCCGAAAATCCCGGGCCATTGTCGGCGATCGTCAGGCGCACCGCACTGCGTGCACTGCCATCCGAGCCGGGATAGTGGACCGCTTCGGTACTTACGTCAATGCGCGGCAGGGTAATGTTCCTGTCGAGGTCGGCAACGGCATCCTGGGCATTCTGCAACAGATTGTGGATGATTTGGCGCAATTGTGTTGCATCACCCATGATCTGGGGTAAACGGGGGGCCAGATGCAGATGGATGATATCGCGTTCGTCGCCAGCGATGTACAGGTGCAGGATTTCCGTGATCAAGGCATTCAAGTCGAGCGGCGCCAGCACCGCCGGCGGGGTCCTGGCGAAGTCGCGGAAATCATTGACCATTTTTTGCATGGCCGCGACCTGGTTGACGATGGTGGTGGTGGCGCGCTTGAGGATGCCGGCCTCAGTCTCGGCCAGTTTGTCGGCCAGTTTCATTTGCAGCCGCTCGGCCGAGAGCTGGATCGGGGTCAGCGGGTTCTTGATTTCATGGGCCAGGCGCCGCGCCACCTCGCCCCAGGCCAATGAGCGCTGTGCTGAAATTACATCGGAAATATTGTCGAATACCACCACATAGCCGTTGCCGGCGGTAACCGGCAAGCGTGAGCCGCGCGCCAGCAGGGTCAGCCCATCATCGCCTTCCGTGCCATTGCTGTCATCTGCAGCCCCAGCACCACGCGGGATTTCGATCTGCTTTTGCCAGTGCCGGCTGGTGACGGTGTCGCCGCCGGCCGATTGTGCATTGTGTTCCGAAAAGGCCTTGGTCACCACGTCGGCAAACGATGCCAGTCCCGGAATCGCTGCCAGCGGCTGGCCGATGGCCTGGCCGACCGATTGTTGCAGGATGCGTTCGACCGAGTCATTGTAGGTGAGCAGCTTGAATTCGCGGTCGAGTACCATCACGCCGGCCGACATGTTCGCCAGCACCGATTCCAGATAGGCCTTGGCGTTTTCCACGGCCCTGCGGTTTTTCTCGACCGCCGCGCGCGCTTCGGACAATTGCCGGGTCATCAGGTTGAATGACTTGGTCAGGGTGCCCAGCTCAGTATTGCTGGCGACGATCGGCCGCGGTGACAAATCCCCTTCGGCGACGGCCTTGGTGCCTTCGGCCAGCAACAGCAGCGGCTGCGCCAGGTCGCCGGCGATCAGGAAGGCGCTGGCCACCGCGCCGAAGATCGTCAGCAACAGGGTCAGGGTCAGGGTGACCAGGTAAATCTTGCGCAAGCCGCTGCGCGACAGCGATCTTTCCTGGTATTCGCTGTAGGCGGCGCGCAGCGATTCGGCATTGGCCGCCAGCGCGGTCGGTACCGGCTGGATCAGTTGCAAAAAGCGCGTCTCGCTCTTGAGCGAGGAGGCATGCAGGGAGACCGGGATCGTCACCACTACCCGCATGCGCAGCTTGGGCGTTGCATCGAGGCTGGCCAGGCTTTGGGTGGTGCCGGGCGGAGTGCTGAATCCGCTCTCGTTGTCGACGATGTCGGCCTCGCTTTCGATGATCGAAAAGCCGCGCGTCAGGCGTGCCTGGCGCAGCATGGCCTGGGTCGGCAGGTGCGGTATCAGGTTATCGGTATCGCTATCTGTTGCGACGATGCGGCTGGCGGCGCTGACAATGGTGGCTTCCTGCAGGTTGCTCTGGCCACGCAGGCGCGACAGCTGGGTGGCCTGGGCGGTGTCGGAGAGGTCGGCGATTTCCAGTGCAATGCCGCGCGCCTTGGATTCCAGGTCGGCCAGTTGCGACTCCAGCGCGGTGCGGCCGAGGTTCAGGCCCGATTCCAGTGCGGATTCAACGCGCACGTCGAACCAGGATTCAATTGAGCGCGAGACGAATTGCACCGATACCATGTAAATCATCAGGCCCGGCAGGATGCCGACAACGGCAAACAGCAGCACCAGCCGGGTCATCAGCCTGGAGCCGAACAGGCCACGCCGGTAGCGCCGGTATAGCCGCGTGAGCAGCAAGAGCACCAGCACCAGCAGCGCCGTCGCCACCAGGGCGTTCAGGCCCAGCAACCAGGGATAATGCTTGTCGAAGGCGGCGGAATTTTCCGAGGCCGAGGCCAGCAGGAACAGCAGGATGCTGACAACGGCGGCGCCGATGACGAGGAAGTACCGGAATAGCCTGCTCAATTACTCTGCCTTGTAGGTAAATGTCTTCCAGCTGGAGGACAGGTGCCAGTCGCTGTCGTTGATGGCATTGACCTGGAAGGGCTTGGGCAACTGCGTGACGTCGAGTCGCATACGCACCTTGACCTGGTAATTGGCGCCCGCCTTCAGGGTTTCCTTGTCGGCCACCAGCCAGCGCGCCGGGCGGCGCACCAGCGCCAGCACATCGTCCAGGGAGGAAAAGCCCTGCCGCAGGCTGCCCTCGACGGTGGCGTAATACTGCCGGGTCAGCACATTGTAGGAAAGACGGATCGTGTGCGAGGCGCTCACGGTGTTTTCGTCGAACCAGTACCAGCGCGGCCGGTTCAGCTCGACATCGGTGGTGAAGTACAGCGGCACCCCGCGGTTGAGGGCGTCTTCCAGCACGCGCTTGAGTTCGAAGCTGAAGCTGGATGCCAGCCGGTAGTCTTCCTCCGTCGCGATCAGTTGCGCCTGCTGGATCTCGATTTCGGCGGCATGCACGGCCGGGGCGGCCAGCATCCCGCCCAGCAGGAGGGACGCCAGCAAAAATCGTATCGCAATCTGGAACAGGCGGCTGGTCACTGGTGGATCGTCAGAAAATTGGCAGGCAGTTGTCAAGAATTTATCGGCTGGGCGAGCATCGCTGCATGCGGTCAGTTTTTGGGTTTCTGGAACAGGGCATAAAACAAGCCGTCATGATCCGCGTCGCCCTCCGCACCTGGCAGCAATTGACCGGGTGCGGCAAGTGGCACGGCATGATTCCGGCTGGCGAACGCTTGCGCCTGCCTTGCCGATTCCTCGGGCCAGAGCGAACATGTCACAAGCAACAATTTACCATCCGGCTTCACCATCTGCCAAAGATTGTCCAGAATTTGCGCCGAAAGTGTTGCAAGCCGCGCAGCATCTTCCGGGCGCCGCAGCCAGCGGATGTCCGGATGGCGCCGCACCACGCCCGAGGCGGTGCAGGGCACGTCGGCCAGGATGCGGTCAAAAGGCTGGCCATCCCACCAGTCGACGCGGCTGGCATCGGCCTGTTGCAGGCGGGCGGAAAGCTGCAGACGTTGCAGGTTCTGGTCGATCCGTTGCAGCCGTTCGCCGTCGCTGTCCAGCGCCAGCAAATCGATGTCGGCGCATTCCAGCAAATGGCAGGTCTTGCCGCCGGGCGCGGCGCAGGCGTCCAGCACCCGCATGCCGTCTTGCGCATCGAGCAAGGGCGCCGCCAGCTGGGCGCCGGCATCCTGCACCGACACCAGGCCCTGGTCGAAGCCGGGGATGGCATGCACCGGCAGCGGCTGCGCCAGCCGTACCGCATCCATGCCGATTTGCCGCGCCGCGATGCCTTGCCCGGCCAATTCCTGCAGATAGGCCGCCAGCGTGGTTTTTCTGCGGTTGACGCGCAGGGTGAGCGGCGGTGCGACATTGCCGGCTGCGAGGATCGCCTGCCAGTGGTCGGGATAATCGGCCTGGACGCGCTCGATCCACCATGCCGGGTAATTCCAGCGCGCAACCGGTTCCCGCATGACTTGCGCCAGCAGGCCCTCGCGTTCGCGCAAAAAGCGCCGCAGGATGGCATTGACCATGCCTTTGGCGTGCGCGATTCTGGGATCGGCCGCGGCTGCGGCGACCGCCTGGTCGACCAGGGTGAAATCGGTGTAAGGCCGGGCGCCGTCATCATCCTGGCACAGCAGCGCCAGGCTGCAGCCAAGCAGGCTGGACAGCAGCGGCACTTGCGGCGTACGCGTGGCCAGCTGCGCCAGCAAGGCGCTGGCGCGCCCCCACTGGCGCATGCTGCGGTAGGCGATATCCTGTTGGGCGCCGCGCGCGGCATCCGACAGTTGCAGCGCCTGCGCCACCCTGGCCAGTGCCGGCGGCAAGGCGGTGCCGTCCAGGACAAGGGCGACGGCCTGGGCTGCGCCGTACAGACTCAAGGCCAGCGAATCGGGTTTCAGGCGCGGTTTTTCTACCTTGCTCATACGCCCCACACGACGTCGCGTCCTGCCGCATTGGCCGCGCGCAGCATTTCCAGCAGCGGGAAGGCGCGGGCGCCGAAGCTGACGGTTTTGGCGGCCAGCTGCCTGTGGTTTTCGGCGTCGAAACTGCCTTCGTCGTCGGTTTCCGCCTCGCGCTGCGCTGCCAGCTCGGCCTCGCGCGCATGCTCGGCTTCGATTGCCGCTTCCAGCTTTGCTATTGCCGCGCCGGTTTCGGCGGCCGTGATGATGCCGCGCGCGACATCCTTGCCCAGCAGGTCGAGCAGACGCTTGGCGTGTTCGGCGTACATCAGGATATCGGCGGCGGCTTTGGATTTGAAGGTGATTAACATGTTGGTGACTCCTTACGCAGGGTTGGGGGCAGACTGTGGCGCTCGCCGAGCGTGCCCTTAGTCCGGTTTGAAGGATGAAAAAAATGTGTCGGCCTCGGCCCGCACGACTTTTTGCGGCGGACCGAGCACCAGCACCTGGTAGACCCGGGCATCCTTGGCCACGAAGCGTGCCAGCAGGAGGAGCTCTGCTCCGTTCGGCGCGCGCGCGCCGATGGCTTCGACTTCAAGCGGCGCGGCGCCTGCTTTGCCTGCGTCTTTGGGATCACCCGTTTCGCGCTTGATGCTGCCATGGATGTTTAGCACCAGCGCAGTTTTCATGGCAGACAGTGCGGCGGATGCGCCGGCGGCAGCGGGCAGGGTGGCGGCGCCGACGGCAAACGTGACGCCATCGACTTCAGCCGCGGTCATCGTCATCTCGACCTGGGCGACACCGAGATCGACCGGTCGTGTCATGCTGGCCGGCTTGGCCGGCAAGAGCACTTCAAAGGGTACGGGATTGCCGCGCACGACGCGCCAGTCGAATTTCGGGCTGCAAGCCGACAGCATGCAGGCAATGGCCAGGGTGAAGGCGGCACGCAGCAAGGATGCGTAAGATTTTTGCATGACCGCAATGGTATCAGGCTGTACGGAAGAAAGCTGGATGTCCGTCAGCGAATCGCATTTCCCCGCCCGGTGCGATGGCTGCGATTCTTTTAACCTGCATCAATCCGATGATAATTCACCACAATCAAGCGAGTTCGCGGAGGCGTGGATGCGCGCTAGGAGTCTGCGCGGCAGAACGCTGATGTCATCCGAATAGATTCGTAAACGTTGATTCGTGATGACATCGAGCTATCTTCCCTACGATCCGCAGCAGCAAATGCTGCTTCCCCCTGCATTGCAAGAGTGGCTACCAGATGGCCATCTTGCGTACTACATCAGCGATACGATCGATGCGCTTGATCTGAGCACCTTCCATGCGCGATATGCAGGTGGCGGGCCGCGCAATCAGCCCTTTCATCCGGCGATGATGGTCAAAGTGCTGGTTTATGGCTATGCGACCGGGGTGTTCTCGTCGCGCAAGCTGGCAAAGAAGCTGCATGAAGACGTTGCCTTCCGGGTACTTGCTGCTGGCAATTATCCCGCGCACCGCACGATCTGCGACTTCCGTGCTTTCCATCTGAAAGAGTTGTCCGACTTGTTCGTGCAAGTGGTGAAGTTGGCGCGCGAGTGCGGCCTGGTCAAGTTGGGAACCATCGCTGTGGATGGGACCAAGATTAAGGCCAACGCATCGCGCCACAAGGCCATGAGTTATGAGCGCATGAAGAAATCGGAGCTGGAATTGAAGGCGCAGATCGACGCGCTACTGGCCAAGGCCAAGGCAGCCGACCTGGCCGAGAAGAACGAGCCGGCACTGGACATTCCAGCTGAGATAAGCCGACGCGAGGACCGGCTTGCAGCCATTGGCGCGGCGCGCGCACGGCTGGAGGAACGCCAGCGTCAGGCAGATACCGAGCGTGGCCGCAGCGCTGACGACGACAATACGCCGCCAGACGGCGATGGTAAGGCGCTCAAGAAGTCGAAATACAAGTACAAGTTCGGTGAGCCCAAGCCCAAGGCCCAGGACAACTTTACCGACCCGGAAAGCCGGATCATGAAGCGCGCCGGTGGCGGCTTCGATTACAGCTACAACGCGCAAGCCGCAGTCGATGATACGGCGCACATCATCGTCGCTGCCGAACTGACCAATAGCGGCGCCGATAGCCGTCAATTGCCCGCGGTGCTGGCGGCGGTCAAGGCGAATACGGGCGACGATCCGCACCAGGTCGTCGCCGATGCAGGCTATCGATCCGAGGCCGTGTTTGAAACGCTGCGTGATCATCCCGCCGAGATCATCGTTGCCCTTGGGCGCGAAGGTAGACAAGCGCTTGGGATTGATCCGAACAAACGCCCACTCTCGGCGGCCATGGCAGAACGATTCAAATCCACCGCCACCCAAGATGCCTACCGGCGGCGCAAGTGGTTATCCGAACCGCCAAATGGTTGGATCAAGCACGTACTGGGCTTCCGACAATTTAGCATGCGCGGCATCGCCAAGGCCCAGGCAGAGTGGAAACTCGTCTGCGCTGCGCTTAACCTGCGAAGAATGGCAAATATGATGTGTGCGTAGTTTAAAAATGGGGAAAACGCACATTCCGGTGTCGCGCCGCAGCTCAAAAACGCCTATCAGTCAGCAATTTCAGAATTCAATGCCGGGCCAATATCAGCCCGGCTGGCGTTGCGCCCGTTTCGCTCGCTCAAATTCTGTTTGCCGCGCAGACTCCTAGGTCTCCGGCGTAATAATGTTTTCCTATGGCAAACATTGCAACTTAAGCATCGGCCCCCGGCTTGCCATCGATACGCGCAGTGTGGGCGGGGCTGCAAGCAAGTCCGCTTGCGTCACATGGTGGTCAAGCCTGAAAACGCTGACTGCTTGAGATAATGCGCCGGCTTGATCCTGCATGCTCTGCGCAGCCGCCGCAGCCTCTTCCACCAGCGCCGCGTTCTGCTGCGTCGCTTCGTCCATCTGTGAAATTGCCCGTGCCGTGCAAAATGTCGGTTGCGATCAACTGATTGCGGTTGATCAGTCGCATGAGTTGATCGAGCTGCAGCGATGCGACCAGACCCTCATCATAGATAGTCTGCACCGAATCATTGGTGTTGCTTAACCTGTAATTTGCTACGCTCCCTATGAACACCATGAGGGCGGCGAGAAAGGAAATCAGACAGATCAAGCCTTGCCTTGATAGAAATACTTTCCAACATTTCAATTCCTCAAAATCCGCTTCATGCTTTTCTCGCCCAGAAATTGTCAGTTTCCGCTTTGCACGGTTGCGCTCGTCAGCCAAGCCGCGCCGCGCTCGCTGCATCTTTCAACAACCTACAGCCCTCTCAACCGAGTTCGCGGATCAAGCTTTCCGCCTGCGGCCATTCGCCGAAGCCAGCGGCTGGATTGAGGTGGCCGGCCGCGCCGATATTGACGAGCCGGCTGCCCCAATCCTTGGCCAATTGTTCAATACGATCGAAGCTTCCAAGCGGGTCATTGGTGCTTGCCGCGACAATGCTGGGGAAGGGCAACGGCGTTCTGGGTATGGGTAGCCAGCCGTTGTCGCGTATGGCGTCCGTGGTCGGATAGCCTGCCGGCATCGGCGATTCGAGATCGGCTGGTGCGGCCAGCAAGGCGCCGTGAATGGGCCGCTGGTGCCGTTGCGCCCAGTGCACGGTGATCATCACGCCGGCGCTATGGGCAACCAGGATCACCGGCCCCTCGATTTCCGCCAAGGCCTGGTCCAGGGCCGCCACGCGGGCGGCGCAGCTCAGCTTGTCGTGTTCCAGCGGCGGTACCGAACGTGCATTGGGCAGTTTTTTTTGCAGAATGGTTTGCCAATGTTCCTCGACGTGATCCCGCAAGCCGGGGACGATCAGAATGGTGGGAGTGGATGATGCGTTCATAGGATTTGTGCACATGCAAAAAAGGTGTCGCTCACGAGGCGAGAGCCTGAATGTGTTTCAAGTCACCGGCGTAATAGTGTTTGCCGATGAAAAACGCAGCCGCAGCCAGGAGGGCGATGACGGGAATGATCTGCAAGGCGCCGAGCAGGCCGATGCGATCGGCGATCACGCCGGTGACAAACGGGCCGGGCGCCAGGCCGAGCAGATTGTTGGCCAGGGTGAGCGTGGCAAAGGCGCTCGAATGGATCGCGGCGGGAGTGAGATTGGCCACCATGGCGCCGGCCGGGCCGGTGGTCCCCGCGACCAGGAACATGCCGGCGCCGATCAGCACCAGCTGCGGCATACCGGCGGGCAGTTGAAAGGCGATTAGCAGCAGGACGCTGGAGATAAGCGAATAAGCCATCGCGACCCACCACTTTCTGTTGGGTGCATTGCGGCTCAAGCGATCGGTGATCATGCCGCATACCACCATGCCGATGGCGCCGAAGAGAATGAAGATACCGGCCAGCGCGCCGGCTTTGTCCGTGGCGAGATGGTAATAGCGGTTCAGGTAACTCGGCATCCAGGCGATCATGGCTGCCATGAGGAAGAGTTGCAGGCCGCTGCCGATGTACGCCAGGCGAACGGCGTTCGAGCCAAACAGGGCTTCGATCAGACGCCGTGCGCCGGCACGGCTGACCTTGCCTTGCGCCGCCTTGGCGGCCCGAGCCGCAGGACAGGATCCCAGCTTTTTTTCAATGACGATGGCGCGATACAGGGCGACCAGCAGCAAACCGAAAATGGCCATGGCGCCGAACGACCAACGCCAGCCGAATTGGGTGGCTATGACGCCGCCCAAAGCCATGCCGAGAACGGAACCAAACGCACCCCCGGCCATGAAGGCGCCGCTGAGGGTCGAACGCATGTGGGGCGGGAAGATGCTCAGGATCAGCGCAATGCCGACGCTGCCGTAGGCGGCTTCGCCGACGCCGACGAAAAAGCGTGCCGCAAACATCTCGCCGTAGTTGGTCGCCAGCGCGCAGCCCAGGGTCGCCAGGCTCCACAGGGCGGCCATGAGGGTAATACTCTTGACGCGGCCCCAGCGGTCGGCAATCACCGACAGGGGAAAAGTCAGCAAGCCAACCAGCAGGGCGACGACGCCGCTTAAGGAACCCAGCTGCGTATCCGATAGGACCCATTCGGCCTTGAGGATGGGAAACACCGCATTGAGAACCTGGCGTGACATGTAGTCCGACAGCAGCAGGCCAAAGGTCAAGGCAAAGACCAGCCAGGCATAAGGGCGAGAAACCCGTGACGCGGCGGAAGTATCCACTGCAATGGTGTGAACGGCGTGCATGCCCAAAATCGTCTCCAGTAGTTTTTATCGTGGCAGCGTTATGAGAAAAATGCCGCCATCAAGTAAATTGCCGCCCGGGACAGAATGCATTGATGCATCTTGCCCCGAGCGGAAAGGTGGAACAGGCTCAGCGGTATTATCCGCGCTGCGGCAGGTTCTTTTGCCCCGGCTTGCGGTTCGGGGCCATGCCGTGGGCGGTCAGGGTTTCGTCGGCATTCTTGTACCAGGTGCCGATGCGGTAGATTTCACGCGCTTCCTTGCCGTTGGCGATCTCGCGGCCGAGTTCCTTGGCCACGCGCACCGTCTGCTTGATTTGGTCCACCGAACCAAAGCGCTTGCCGTGCTGATCGATGATGGTGTCTTCGTTGCCGCAGCGCGGATGCAGGCCCATGGCCAGGGCCATGGTATTGAACGGCAATACGTTCTTCAGCAGCGACTCGGCAGTCAACGTGCAGCCATCGGGCGCGCGGTGGATGAAGTTGAAGAAGTTGAACGGGTTGGGGCCGTCGAAACCGCCGCCGATGCCGATCCAGGTCAGGTTCAGCGGGCCGGTGTATGCGCCCTTGCGCACCATGCGTTCCAGGGTTTCCAGAGCGTGCATGCCGGTCAACTGGAAATGCGGCTGGATGCCGTTGGCTTGCAGGCGCTTGAGGTGTTCTTCCACCCAGGCCGGGCCGGCCGGCACGGTCATCTCGCGGTAGGCGGCGCCGATGGCCGGATGCCCCAGCGAAGTGCCCTCCAGGTATTCGGGGTAGAGCAGCTCCATAATGTTCATCTGGGTGGTGTTGATCGCCACCGTCACCTGATCCGGCTTGGGGTCGAGTTCGGCCAGCATGTGGCGGGTGTCGTCGGACAGCCACTTGGCGGCCTGTCCGTCGTCTTCCGGCGCGAAGGAAATCGAGCCGCCGACCTGGATGATCATGTCGGGCGCGACCTTGCGCACGCCGGCGATCAGTTCATTGAACTTGGACAGGCGCTTGGAGCCCTTGCCATCGAGTTCGCGCACGTGCAGGTGCAGCACGGTGGCGCCGGCTTCGTAGCACTCGGCTGCCTTGTCGATCTGTTCCTGCATGGTCACCGGAATGTCTTCCGGGAAGTCTGCAGGCATCCACTCGGGGCCGTACGGGGCCACGGTGATGACTACCTTGTCCATGTTCTCCGGGTGCAGCGAATCGTCTAGAAATTGCATGTTGTCCTCCTTGGGTGGTTTATGTTGTCATTTAAAATGGCTTGTCGCCAATGATGGCGGCGCGCTCCATCTTGCGATGGCAAGGCGGGTAATCCATCACCGCGTAGTGCTGCGTCGAGCGGTTGTCCCAGATCGCCATGCTGTTCGGTTTCCAGCGCCAGCGGACTTGAAATTCCGGGACGTAAGCCTGGCTGATCAGGTAGCGCAGCAGGTCCGAGGCGCCCGGATTGGCATCCTGGCCATAACGCACGTTTGCCGGCGTGTGGTAGTTGGTGATGTGCGTCGTGAAGGCATTGACGAACAAGATCTTGTCGCCGGTTTCCGGATGCGTACGCACCACCGGGTGTTCCGGATCGGGAAACTGGGATTTCAGGGCCAGGCGTTTTTCAATCGGCATGGCGGCGCCGAAGCTGGCTTCGATGCTGTGGCGGGCACGCAGGTTGGCGATCCTGGCCTTGATCTCTTCCGGCAGTTTTTCATAGGCCAGCGCCATGTTCGCCCACATGGTGTCGCCGCCGACCGGCGGGCACTCCACGCAGCGCAGCACGGCGCCCATGGGCGGGGCTTCGCGCCAGGTGGCATCGGTGTGCCAGGCATTCTCATAGCGATCCGCCGGTTGCTCGGGGATTTGTAGATGCGCACCAGCCCAGGATTTTCGGGATCGCTGCCGGCGACCGGATGGTCTTCCAGTTCGCCGAAGCGGCGGGCGAAGGCGGCATGCTCGGCGCGCGTAATGTTTTGGTCGCGCAGGAACAGGACTTTATGCCGCAACAGCTGTGCCCCGATTTCCGCGAACAGGCCATCGTCATGCACGGCGTCGGCCAGGTTGACGCCGACCAGTTCGGCGCCGAGGCTGCATGTCAGTTGTTCGATCTTCATTTGTAATGTCTCCTCTGGAATTATTTTCTTAGATGACGAAGATCGATGACCCGGTGGTCTTGCGCGCTTCCAGGTCGCGGTGCGCCTGGACCGCGTCTTCCAGCGCATAGCGCTGGTTGATCTCGATCTTGATGCGGCCGGCCGCGACATGGCCGAAGATTTCGCCGGCGAGCGCGGCTTTTTCCGCCGGATCGGCGATGTAGTCGGCCAGCGCCGGACGGGTCAGGTAGAGCGAACCCTTCATCGCCAGCAATTGCGGATCGAACGGCGGGATGGTGCCGGAGGCGGTGCCCACGCAGACCATCAGGCCGCGGCGCTTGAGCGAGTCGAGCGATGCCGTGAAGGTGCTCTTGCCGACGCTGTCAAATACGACATTGACGCCGACGCCATTAGTCAATTCGCGCGCGCGCTTGGCGACATCCTCATGGCTGTAGTTGATGACTTCATCGCAGCCGTGGGCGCGCGCAACGGCGGCCTTTTCTTCGGTGGAAACGGTGCCGATCACGCGCAGGCCGAGGATCTTGGCCCATTGCGAGACGATCAAGCCGACGCCGCCAGCGGCAGCATGCAGCAGTAGGGTGTCGCCCGGCTTGAAATCATAGATGCGCCGCATCAGGTAGGCCGAGGTCAGGCCGCGCATGGTCATGGCGGCGGCGGTTTCGCAGCTGATTGCGTCCGGCAGCTTGATCAGGGGCGCCGCCGCGATCAGGCGCACAGTGCTGTAGGCGCCCAGGGTATTCAAAAACCCGGTATAGGTCACGCGGTCTCCGACGGCGACGTTGCTCACGCCCGGACCGACGGCTTCGACCACGCCGGCGGCTTCGACGCCCATGCCGGCCGGCAGCGGAATCGGGTAGGTGCCGTTGCGGAAGTAGGTATCGGCGAAATTGAGGCCGACAGCGACATGGCGCAGGCGGACCTGGCCCTCGCCGGGCTCGCCGACCTGGATGTCTTCGTAACGCAGAACCTCAGGGGCGCCGGCTTCATAGAAGCGAACTGCTTTTTCCAAAATATTCTCCTCGAATCTCGAAATGGGTGGTTTATAGGGATGGGTGCGACATTGCCTCGATCAAGCTGCAAGATCCGCGATCCGCGCATACAAACGCTGGAATTCCGCGTCCATATCGTTGCCGAAGTGCGGACCCTTGTTTTCTGCAAACGCGCTATGGATCACGGCCCAGTCTTCGTCGGTCAGGTAGCGCAGCGCTGCCGGCAGGATGACGCCTTCCTCGCGCCCCAAGTGTTCCCAGGTGAGTTTCGCGTAAGCCGCGACCGCGGCTTCCACTTCGCCGGCGGTGGCGCTGCCGGCGGCATACCTGTCCACCAGGCTGGACAGCTCCGCGACCAGCCGTCCGTCCCGCTCATGCTGGCGTTCAAGCTCGTCCAGTTCGGCATTCAGCGCCGATGTGCGCTCACGCAGCTTGCCGAACAGGTATTGCTGTTCCTTCGGATGGTGCAGCGTCAATGGAAAGGTCCGGATGTAATGCAGCATGGCTTGCATCTGTGCCGCATCCGGCGTCATGCCCGACGTCTGGGGGGAGGCCAGCATGAACAGCCAGGCATGCAGGACAGCGGCGAGCGAACGATGCTCGTCCTGCAAGATGCCAATCGCCTGCGTTGCGGCCGCTGAGCCAGCCGTGGCCGTAACCAGGACCGGGATCTTGGTACCGGCCAGAACTTGCAAGGTTTGCGACCCGGGCATCTCGCCGATGGCGCTGCGGCGCCCGTGCGATGCCATGAATATCAGGTCGCATGCCTTTTCCCGGGCAGTCGCGAGAATGGCGCTAAAGGGCGTGTCGCCGATGGCCGTCACGGAGGAGCAGGGTATGCCTTGCGCCCGCGCCGCGGATTCCGCCTTGGCCAGCAATTCCTTTGCCCAGCCTTCGGCCTTGTAGGCGGAATCTTTTGAAGATATAGGGGCGGACAGTTCTGACTTGCCCTGGGGCGAGGATGCATGGCTGGCTTGCGCATGAAGAAAAGTGATGCGCGCGCCGATTGCTCGAGCGAATTCGACCGCCTGGCCTGTGGTGACAGTCGACAGGTCAGTATTATCAACAGGAACGAGCAAGTGACGATACATGCAAACTCCTACATTGACCGGGCGACTGTTGTCATATTTTTACTTCCAACTTTATTTGCCAATCGGGCTTGGCGGTGCCAGCCTGCAGGCAGAGGTGTCTTCAATAGCATGCAGGGCATGATCCGGCTTTCTGGCATCGAAATTAGTGTTGAGGAAATGCTAGTGCATGGCACGGCGCAGCCCCCCCTCTAGACAGGGGGGGGGCTACCTGAGGCCTGAACTTGGGCAAGTCTCGCGCGATTTCACGTCTGCCGGCCCCCTCTTGACGGGGGGGAGGCGGCCATGTTGCTTCAACTACCATGTCCGCCCATGAACTCTTTTCCTCGCAGCCCGGCATCCGAAGGCGTCGCCCCTTCGCTCGTGATCGAGTATTTCTTCGACCTCGTCTGTCCCTGGTGCCTGATCGGCAAACGTCACTTGCGCGCCGCCATAAGCCAGTTGGCGGCGCTGCGACCGGATGCGCGGGTGAGCGTGCGGTGGCGCTCGCATCAGTTGCTGCCTGATATACCTCCCGGGGGCGTACCTTATCAATCATTTTATATTGCACGGCTAGGCAGCGCCGAAGCGGTGGCACAGCGTCGTGCGCAGGTCCAGCAGGCTGGCAATCCCGCCTGCATCCAGTTCGCCTTCGAGCGCATCGGCGTGATGCCGAACACGGCGGCGGCACATGATTTGAGCGCCTGGGCGGCCGCGAATGGCACGGAAGCACAGCAGTCGGCATTGATCGAGAGCCTGTTTGTAGCGTATTTCATGGAGGGCGAGGACATCGGCGACCCTTCCGTACTGCAACGGCGCGCGTTGGCGTGCGGGCTGGAGGCCGAGGGCTTGCGGCAGCATCTGGCGAAAACAGCCGGACAAACCGGAATCATGCGCGCGCCGCAGGCCGATTACATCAGCGGCGTGCCATTCTTTGTATTGAACGGCAAGTATGCGATCTCCGGCGCCCATCCGCCCGAAACCCTCGTGCAAGCCATGTTGCAGTCAATCCAAGAGTGAGGGAACCATGTCACGTCAAATTCCAGTCGGAACTGTCGGCGAACTCGCGCCGGGCCAGCGCAAGCTGGTCTTTATCGAGGGCCGCAGCCTCGTCCTGTTTAACATCGGCGGGGCAATCCGCGCGATTGACAATTCCTGCCCGCATAACGGCGCTTCGCTTGCGAGCGGCAAGCTTGACGGCAACATGCTAAGTTGCCCGGCCCATGGCTTGCGCTTCGATCTGACAACCGGCTGCACGCCGGGAGCCAATCCGCTTTGCCTCACCAGCTTCCCGCTCCGGGAAGCGGATGGCAAGCTGCTTATAGAACTTGATAGGCCGGCGAAGTAGGCGGCGAGTCCTGTCAATACTGTCCCAAATCGTTAATAAATTGTCCCGAAAAGGCAAGCGTGCGCCATAGGCGCCGCCTACAATGCTCTTTTTTGCGGCGCAGCGCGGCGCACTGCGCATACCGAAGGAAGAGGCGGGATGCCTCTACAGGAATAAAGGCAAGAATACTTAGATTGCATTTATTTTCTTACCGACCGAAAATGGAAGTCAGGGGGGAACTGATGTGACGCCGGGCAGAAAGCGGAGAAAGAAAGCGAGCCCGCACCTTTTCGTCGAAATTCGGTAGAACGTTCCTCTCGGGGATCAAGCTGATGACTTCCACAACAAGCAATAATGCATTCAAATACGCCGAGCTTTTCCTCAGCACGACGCCGCCGCGCGCGTCGCGGCATCAGCTTGCCCGTCCGCGCCTGAGTCTGAAAGACGAGCGGTTTCGCGACCACCTGATCATCGTCGTGCAAGCCCCGCCGGGTTTCGGCAAGACTTCGCTGATCGGCCAGTGGCGGCGCGAGTACCTGGCGCATGGCGCTGCGGTGGCGTGGGTCATTGCCGACGGCAGCGACGATCCGCATCGATTCCTGCATTGCCTCGTGCTTGCCGTGCGAGCCGGTTGTGGCCGGCCGGCGTTTGGCCGGCATCTTCTGGAAGGCTCGGGTACCAAGCTCGGCGAGCTGGAAGGGATGACGGCATGGCTGACCGAGGTGAGCCAAAGTTCGCTTGACCTGGTTCTGATCGTGGACGAGGCCGATCGCTTGTCCTCGGCCAATCTTTCCGCGTTGAACTACCTATTGCATAACGCTACGCCCAATCTGCGCATCGTTGTCGGCGCGCGCAGCGGCATCGACGCGGCAGTCGGAGATCTGATGAACTACGGGCAGTGCCTGCTGCTCGGACCTGAAGACCTGCGTTTCCGCATGGATGAAACCATGGCCCTCGTGCGCAATCGTTTCGGCTCCAAGATCGATGCCGACACGGCCGCGCGCCTGCATGAAGTTACGGATGGCTGGCCTCTCGGATTGCAAATCGTGATGTCGGCAATGGAACGGACAAACGACGCACGCGCGGCCATTGCATCGGTAACGTCGGGCATCGGCGGTAAGGACGACAACTTTGTCGGGGGATTGCTTTCGAACCTGGCACGCGAGGATGCGGATTTTCTGGTGCAAATTTCCGTGGTCGACGTCATTCACCCGGAATTGTGCCGGTCGCTGACGGGGCTTGATGACGCGCCGCAAGTGCTGGCGCGCCTCGTTCGCGATACGCCGGTATTCGTTGCCGGCGACGACAGCGAGTGGGTGCGGCTGCACAATCTGGCTCGCGATGCGCTGCGCTCGCGTCTGGCGACAATGCCGGAAGCACAACGCATTGAACTCCACGTGCGCGCCTTCCGCTGGCTGGCTGCAAACGGCATGATCCAGGAAGCCGCCCGTCACGCGCATTCCGCGGGACAGCACGAGATTGCCTATGACCTGGCCGAGCAATGCCTGTTCGAAGCCATGACCACCCAGGGACACCAGGACACGGTGCTTGGCTGGCTTGAACTGCTGCCGGAAACCGAGCTGAACAAGCGTCCCCGCTTGCGCCTGGCGGCTGCCTGGGCGCTTGCCCTGAGCGAACGCCCCGCGGAAGCGGAAAGCCTGGTGCAGGGCCTGCTGGCGAATTCCGATGCGGACGCCGCCTTGCGGTATGAGTGCGCCCTGATCGTCAGCGGCGCGGCTTTCTACGCCGATGACCCGGACCGATGCATGGCGCTGTTAGAGCCCTGGATGGCGTCGCCGCCGCTGCGCGATCCGCGCCTGCTGCAGATGCATGCCAATCGTCTGGCGGTCCTGGCGATCCTTGCCGGCGATCCGGCGAAGGGGCGCCGGCATATCCAGATGGCGGCGGGCGCCGAATCCGGGCAAGTCTATCGCTATGGCGCCCGCTGGGGCTGCTTCATTGTTGGCTTCAGCTATCTCTGGGAAGGGCAGGTCCTGCTGGCCGAAGACGTTTTGCGCCCGGCGCTGGAGAGCGCGGATACCAACCTCGGCCGCCGCCATCCGCTATGCTGCATGATTGCCTCTTTGCTGGCCGCTGCCCTATACGAGCAGGATCGCCTGGACGAGGCGTCCGGACTGCTGGCCAACCGCCTCGACGTCCTGGAGCGCGCCGGCACACCCGAGACCATCATGCTGGGTTACCGGACGGTGTCGCGCATCGCCGCTGTCAAGGGCATCGAGCATCGCGCTCTCGACCTGCTCGAAGTGTTGAATGCGGTCGGCGTCGCGCGCGATTTGCCGCGGCTGTGCGTGACGAGCCTTGTCGAACAGATCAGGCTGCACGCCGCGCGCTTTCGTTCCGAAACTTGCCGGGCGCTGGTCCAGCGTATCGATGACATCGTCACGGACAATCTGTCATTGCATGGCCCGTTGTGGCAAAACGGGATACAGTTCATCCAATCCCTGGCTCACGCCTACACTGCCATCGCGGCACAGGACTGGCAACGCGCTTTTGACGCTCTCAGGCAGACCGGCCAGCTGGCTGAAACGCTGAAATTGGGGCGCTGGCGCATTGAAATCATGGCGCTGCGGGCATTCGTCATGGATCGCAAAGGCGAGAAAGCGCGGCCGCTGCTGCTGGAGGCGATGAACCTTGCGCAGGCCTTCGGCTTGTCGCGGGTATTTTTCGATGCCCACCCTGGGCTCGGCGACTGGATGCAGCGTGTTGCCGAAGATGAAGGGGCGGGAACCAGAATACCGCGCATCGTCCGCCCGCCGCTGGAGCGTCCTTTGTCGGCGCCGCGCGCGGTGCCAAGCATGATGCTGACGCCGAAGGAGCGCGAGGTTCTGGAGAATCTGGCGCGGAATCTCTCCAACAAGGAGATTGCCCAGGCCATGCAGGTGGGCGAGGAAACCGTCAAATGGCATCTGAAAAACCTGTTCTACAAACTCGATGCCGGCACCCGCAAGCATGCGGTGCGGCGCGCCCAGCTTCTCGGGTTGCTGGAGGGGCTGGAGTAGCGCTGCAGGCTATCGCCCCGTTGTGCGGGGCGGTTCACGTCTAGGCCTTTATTTCTGCTTCCACTACAGAAACGACCCGTTGAGGACGCGGCGCCGTCAGTACCAGTCCCATTGCCGCCAGCACCACCATGGCGCCGATCAGCGTCGCCGCGCCTACCGCTTCGCGCAGAAAGAGAATGCCCCACAGCATGCTGAAAAGGGGAAGCAGGAAGGTTGCCGACATCGCGCGTGTCGGACCGATTTTCAATATCAGCGAGATGAACATCGCTTGCGCCAGGCCGGTAGACACCAGCGCGACCGCGACCGTGCACGTCCAGGCAACTGAAGAGGGCATTGCCGCAGGCAGCGAAAACGGCAGCGCCGGCAGCATTGCCGCGCTACCCAATGCCAGCGAACCCGCAGCCATCACGATCGGATGAATGCCGCCGCCGTTGCCGGTTTTTTTCACGATGATGCTTGCCAGCGCAACTGCCATGGCGCCAAGCAGGCAGACCGCGACCGCCATCAGTATCGCGGCGTTCAGGAGCAGGCTGCCGGCGCCGACCAGGATCGCGACGCCGGCGATGCCAAGCAGCAAGCCGAGCAGCATGCGCATGGTGAGTCGTTCCGCCAGGAAGACTACGGAGAGCAAGGCGCCGAACAGCGGCACGGTGGAATTGAGCACCGCGGAATGCGCCGCAGGGATATGCAGCGCGGCAAAGGAGAAGGTGACGAACGGGACCACGTTGCCGAAAAAGCCAATGATCGCGAAATGCCTGAAATTGCGCCGCCATTGCATGGGCAGGCCAGCAAGGGTGGTGAACGTAACAAGCGCGACGCTGGCAAGCGAAGCGCGCAGGATGGAAGTCAACCACATTCCCATCTCGGGCACCGCAACGCGCAAGAAGATAAATGCACTCCCCCAGATCGCGGAAACAAAGACAAGCTTGGCAAGATCGGCTAATGACATGAATATAGAGAGGAAAGTGACGGAAATGGGATGGGGCAGCACTGATGCTATTGCGTCATTGCAAGACTGTCCTCTGCAAGGACTAGTCGTTACCCACAAGGAGACCTTGCCTGGAAGCCCCTCATCTTGATGGGGAGGGGATGACAGCGCATGCGCATGGTTGCGGGTAAGTCCCGGCGGCGCGCGAGGGCGATGAAGCGATGCCCGGGACGCAGCTGGACTAAACGACCGCGCCTCCCGATGCGTTGATGATCGATCCAACCAGGTAGCACTCTTCCGAGGCAAGATAGACAGCAAGCGCGCCATATTCTTCCGGTTTGCCGAGACGTCCGAGCGGCACGAGCTGCCACATGGTATTTCTCTCCTCCGGCGACAACTGGTCGATGTAGCGTTCAAACGCCGGCGTCTGCACGCCGCCCGGGCAGATGCAGTTGACCAGCACATTGGCGCCGCAAACCTCGTAGCCGACCGAACGGGTGAAGGCAACGACCGCACCCTTGGCTGCTGAGTAGTGCGGACTGTGCGCGCTGGCGGCGGAAATGCCGGCGACGCTGCCGATGTTGATGATGCGCCCATAGCGCTGCGCTTCCATGCGTTGCAGTGCCGCGCGCGTACAGAAGAACACGCCGTCAACATTGACGCTCCAGAACCGATGCCATTCCGTATCGCTCATGTCCTTGGTAATGCCCAGCGACTGCCGCGGGATCGGCCGCGTCGCCAGGCCGTAGTGGCGCTTGCGGCGCTCCTCGTCGTGCGGCTTCTCCGGGACCAGGGCGGCATTGTTGACGAGGATGTGCGTCGTGCCGAAGTACGCGTCGATGCGCGCAAACATCGCATCGACGTCTGCGCTGTCGCTGACGTCACAGCGCAGCGACAGGCATTCGGCGCCGAGTTCCTGGATCTCGGCTTTGACCGGCGCCAGCGCTGCTTCGTTGATGTCGCACGCCACGATGCGAGCGCCTTCGCGCGCAAAGCTCAGCGCGATGCCCCGGCCGAGGCCGCCGGCTGCGCCTGTCACAACGGCGACTTTGCCTTTTAGTTTCATGATGTCTCCTTGATTAATCGTTATGGAATGTCGGATAAGGATGTGATGAGGGATCACGCGGCTTTTGACAAGTCAGCGACCTCGCCGGTCCGGGCTGCCCCGGCAATGCGGCGCGCGTCGGCGTCGTAATAACGACGTGCGTACGCAAAGCACAGTGCGGCAATCAGGCTGGCAAGCGGAATAATTTCCAGCGCTACTTGCAGGTTCGCGCGGTCGGCGATGAGTCCGGTGACGAAGGGGCCGGGCGCAAGGCCAAGAATATTGTTGGCAATCGTGCCGGTGGCCAGGACAGTCGCATGGATGCGCGGGTCGCTGACGCCGGTGGCAACCGCACCTACCGGTCCGATAGGTGCGCCCGCCAATACCATCGCCATGGCGATCAGGGAAAATTGCGCCGTTCCCGGCGGCAGGATAAAGGCCGAAACCATCAGCGCGCAGGCGCCGAAGGCATACGAGGCCATCACTAGCAGGACGTTCTTTCTTTCGCGCTTTACCAGACGATCAACAACGATGCCGCCAAGCACCATGCCGACGCCCGCCATCAAGACCAGCACGCTGGCCTTGATGCCGGCTTCGTTTGGCGTCATGCCGTAGTAGCGATTCAGGTAGCTGGGCATCCATGCCATGACCGCTCCCAACGTAAACATCTGGAAACCCGAGCCGAGATAGCTGAAGACGGCGGTGCGCGCAGCGAACAATTCCCTGAATACCGTTTTCAAGGGCATCCGGGAATCCGCCTGGGCGCCGGGGCTCGAAGGCGCTGCCGCCTTGGCCGGTTCCCGCACGACCATGGGGAAGATGATTGCAAGCACCAGCCCGCCTGCGCCGACGATGATGAAAGCCATGCGCCATCCGAGATGCGCGGCGATCGCGCCGCCGAGGACGACGCCTAGCACCGAACCGAACAGTGCGGCTGCGAGAAACGCTCCCATCACGGTCGCATGCAGGCGCTGCGGGAAGACGCTCAGAAGAATGGCGCCGCCGGCGCTGCTATATCCCGCTTCTCCCAAGCCGACCAGCATCCGCGCGAGAAAGAGCGACATAAAGCTTCCCGCCAGGCCGCAGGCGACAGTCGCCAGCCCCCAGAGCAGCGCCATGGCGGTGACGCTGCGTACGCGTCCCCAGCGGTCCGCCGCCAGCGAAATGGGAAAGGTCAGTATGCCGACGGTGAGCGCCACGACGCTGACCAGCGACCCGAGTTGCGTATCCGACAGCGCCCACTCGGCCTTGAGAAAGGGGAAAAGTACGTTGATCACCTGCCGCGACAGGTAGTCTGAAAGCATCAAGCAAAAGATCAGCGCGAATACGATCCAGGCGTAGGTGCGCGATACCGCCGGATGATGGGCGGTGGTGGTGGCGCCTCCAAAGTGCATGCCCATGGTTTATGTCCTTTTTTGTTTGGTGTTGCTAGAGGGGGGCGTCCGGCTCTTGCCGTGCGCAACAGGCGCGCAGGGCTTGTCGTGCATCGCGTCAGAACGAGCCTTTCACAGGGCCATCCTTGGTCAGGCTTTCCGCTTCTTCGACCAGGATCGGCACGCCCATGGCGACCGAGTGGATGCCGACTACCGAGACCATTTGCAGCAAGGCCAGGATCTGTTCCTTGCTGGCGCCCAGTTCCAGCGCCTTGCGGATATGACGGCGCACGCCTGGTGCATACATATGAGTGCAGGAAGCATCGACCGCGATGGCAATGAATTCCAGGGTGAGCGGATCGAACAGCCCCTTGCGCACGGCATGCGCGTTCATCTGCATGAATTTTTCGAGCCAGGCTTCGTCGAGCTCGGCGAGCGTGTTCCAAGCGGGATTCCAGTTGCCGATGCTGCGCATGTGGTCGCAGATCGGGGTGGCAGTATCTTTAGCAGTATCCATATCTCCTCCAGTATCGGGACTGGTTGTTCATTTATTCATGAGCGCGGTATGAAAGCCGCGCAATAAAGTATCGAAGATTTTTTATCGCCATGATTTACAATTCGGGACAGGTAATTTACCGATTGGGACAATCATGCCGATGCTGATTCGCAGCGCTTCCTTGAACAACTATGTCGACGTGGCGCGCGCGCTTGGGATCGATCCATTCGCGCAATTGAAAGCGGCGCGAATTGCGGCGACTTGCCTGAATAATCCCGATATCAAGATTTCCCTTGCTGCGGTTGGACGGCTGCTGGAGAGCTCGGCCCATGCGGCAGGCGTCGAGGATTTCGGCTTGCGGATGGCGGAAAACCGGTATTTGTCGAATCTTGGGCCGATCGCTCTGGCGGCGCGCGAAGAGCCGACGATCCGCAAGGCGCTGGAAGCGATGCAACGCTATCTGCCCTTGCATAACGATGGCATGAGCATGCTGATTGAGGATATCGGCGGCCTGGCTGTGCTGCGCGCGGAGTATATGGCCGCGGGCGGGGCGCCGCTGCGGCAGGCAATCGAACTGGCAAACGGCGTGTTGTTTCGCTATCTGCGTGGCTTTCTCGGAAATGCCTGGGCGCCCCGCATGGTGTGCTTCCGCCACGCCGCTCCAAAGGACATGACGACGCATCGGCGGCTGTTCGGCCGGCGCCTGGAATTTTCCCGCGAGTTTGACGGCATCGTGTGCAATGCCGCCGACCTCGAAGCTTCGATGCCGAATTCTGATCCGGTCGCGGCGCGCTACGTTCACCAGTATCTGCAAACCCTCAATGCGCAGCAGAGCGCGACGGTGCAGGGCAAGGTACGGGAACTTATCTGGGTGCTGCTGCCCAGCGGACGCTGCTCGGTCGAACAGGTGGCCAAACATCTCGGCGTCGACAGACGCACCATTCACCGGCACCTGGTCCAGCAAGGCGAGACATTTTCGACGCAATTGGAACAGGTGCGCCGCGAACTCGCCGCCCGCTATATTGCTGACCGCAACCGGCCGTTGAGCGAAGTTGCGGGCCTGCTCGGGTTTTCCGCGCCATCGGCGTTCTCGCGTTGGTTTGCCCAGCATTTTGGCTGCAGCGCAACTGCCTGGCGTGCAAGCGGCCATAAAAATGTGCCGGATGCCTTGTAGATAGAAGATTCCGAACAGGTTCTGCGCGTCATAGGTTGCAGCGCGCCTTGCATCTTTGCCATACGTCTTGAACCTTTGTCATCCCGAACGCAGCGAAAGGCGCGCCCGGGATGAAAATAAATTGCTCTTTTTTACGCAGCCGCGCTGGGCGCTGCCAGTCGCCTCTCCCCTGCCTCCCCCCACCCCCCCGTCGCTGGGGGGCATGGGTTTGACTCCTGTCTTGATAATTGCCCCAAGCTCATTCCGGGTTGGCGTTGGCGTACCCGGAATAGCCGCTTTGCAGACCAATTTAAACAAGATGAAGGGGCGAGACAAAATGAATAAAAGGAGACACTCGATTGGCGCGATGCGTTTGCAGCCGCTTGCCATGGCGGTCAGCATGGCATTCCTCGCGGCAGGCAACGCCGCGGCCTTCGAGATTGAAACAGGCAATCCGGACGTTTCCGTCCGCTGGGACAACACCGTTCGCTACAACGTCGCTACGCGCGTTGGGGAACGAGACAGCAGAATCGCCAATAACCAATTGTTCGACGAGGGTGACTTCAGCTTCGACAAGGGCGATCTGGTGGCCAACCGCCTCGATTTGCTGACCGAACTCGACGTTGTCTACAAGAAGAATTTTGGTTTTCGGGTGAGCGCTGCAGGCTGGGCCGACGCCGCCTATGGCTCTGCCAGCAAGGCCAATCCTGCGCTGCCGGCTATCACGAACAGCTACGTCAATCGGCAATTCAGCAACTACACCAAGCGCTTTTACCACGGCCCGTCCGGCGAGATTCTTGACGCCTTCCTGTTTGCCGGCATCGATGCCGGCGAAGTCCCTGTGAAAATGAAACTGGGCAGGCACACGGTGTTCTGGGGTGAGTCACTGTTCCTGGGGGGCGCGCTGCACAGCGTTTCCTATGCGCAGAACCCGCTGGATCTGCAAAAGGGTTCCGCGACGCCAGGCGTGGAGGCAAAAGAGCTGTTCCGTCCGCTCAACCAGCTCTCCGCCCAGGCGCAATTGACCAACGACTTGTCGGTATCTGGCCAGTACTTCTTGGAATGGGACGCTTACCGTTACCCGGAAGGTGGCACCTACCTCGGTCCGGCTGACTTTGGATTCAACGGTCCGGACCGCGTCTTTGCCGGGCCGCCGCTGAACGTCGTCACTCGCGCCAATGCGCTCGAGCCGAAGAATAGCGGCGAATTCGGCCTCAGCGCCCGCTGGTCGCCCGAGGCGCTTGACGGCACGGTCGGTTTTTATTATCGCCAATTTGCCGACAAGCTTCCGCAGCCACTCATTACCCAGATTGCACCCACGCCGCAATACAGGCTCATCTATGCCGACAAAGTCGATCTGTTCGGCGTCAGCCTGGCCAAGAACATCGGCGGCGTAAGTGTCGGTTCCGAGCTTTCCTATCGCCGCAATACACCGCTGTCGCCGCGACTCCTGGGCCCGGCGCCCGGCATTCCGGCACAGGGCGAAACCAACGGTCCGCGTGGCGATACCTTCCACGGCCTCATCAATGCCCTGGGCACAATTGGCAGGACACCGCTGTTCGACGCCGCCAGCTGGTCCGGCGAGTTGACCTGGGCTCATTGGGACAAGGTGCGTACCGGCGCATCGCTGTTCAATGCCGAAGGCTTTTTCTGCACGGTCAACGTCCCCGGCGTTGGTGCGCGCCCGGGCGACAGGAGAGACGGTTGCGCGACGAAGAACTTCTTCGGCATGGCACTGGCCTTTACGCCGACCTGGTATCAGGTCATACCCGGCGTAGACCTGTCGGCGCCGATGGCCTATTCGCGCGGCTTGAAGGGCAACGCGCCGACAATCTTCGGTGGTAACGAAGACAACGGCAACTTCAGCCTCGGCCTTGGCGCCGATATCCATCAGAAGTATCGCGTTGATCTGAAATACGTCGGCTATTTCGGTCGTCTCAACACCTATGGCACCAACACCGTGGTCAGCCAAAACGGCTTTTCGAGCGTGTTGCAGGATCGCGACTTTGTCAGTCTGACACTTAAAACTACATTCTAGGAGACATAGATGCAATTCAAGAAAACCATCCTGCTTGCCGCGCTTGCGTCAAGCGCGGCAAGCATCGCTTTCGCGGGCGTTTCCGCCGACGAAGCGAAGAAGCTGGGCACAAGCCTGACGGCCGTCGGCGCCGACAAGGCGGCGAGTGCGGACGGCGCGATCCCGGCCTACACCGGCGGTCTGACCACGCCGCCGGCGGGCTTCAAGGCCGGCGACGCGATACGTCCGGACCCGTTTGCCAGCGAAAAGCCCGTGTTCGCCATCGATGCGAAAAATGCGGACAAGTACGCAGACAAACTCTCGGAGGGCGCCAAGGCCCTGTTGAAGAAGAATGCGGACTATCGCATCGATGTGTACAAGACCCACCGCACCGTCGCGTTCCCCAAGTTCGTCGAGGAAAGCACGCTCAAGTGCGCAGTGAGCGCCAAGACCACTAACGGTGGACGTTCCATGGAAGGATGCCACGCCGGCTTCCCGTTCCCAATCCCGAAAACCGGGTACGAGGCGATGTGGAATCACCTGTTGCGCTTCAACTTCCCATCGACCGTTAAGTACCGCAACTGGAATGTGGACGCGTCGGGCCGGGCCACCGTCTCCACCGAAGGCAACATTGTCCAGGAATTCCCGTACTGGGATAAGGACAAGGCGGAATCGGGCATCTATTATCGCCAGCGCATCAGCTACACCGGTCCCGCACGCCGTGCCGGCGAGGCGATGATGATCATCGATCCGCTCGACTATGCAGAAAAAGATCGCCGCGCATGGCTGTACCTGCCGGGTCAGCGCCGCGTGAAGGTGGCGCCGGATCTCGGACACGACACGCCGAATCCGGGTACCGCGGGTGCGAGCACGTTCGACAACACCTTCCTGTTCAACGGCTCGATGGATCGTTTCGACTTCAAGTTGGTCGGGAAGAAAGACATGATCGTGCCGTACAACGCCTACAAGATGGCTTATGGATCCAAGGCAGAAGATCTGTTCAAGGCGAAATTCCTTAACCCGGATATCGTCCGCTGGGAGCAGCATCGCGTCTGGGTGGTCGAGGCGACGCTGCGCGAAGGCAAGCGTCACATTTACGCCAAGCGCACGTTCTACCTGGATGAAGACTCCTGGGCAGTTGTTGCGTCGGACGAGTACGATGCGCGCGGCCAGCTCTATCGCGCCGGCTTTGCGTACATCACGCCGTCCTATGAAGTGCCGGCTCCGACCCCCGAGCTGCATGGCGTCTACGACCTGGTTGCTGGCGTCTATTCGCTGATCGCTTATACCGCGGAGACTGGTGGCATCCGCCCGGGCAAGGCGTTGGCCGAGCGCGAGTGGTCGCCCGACTCCCTGGCCGGCAGCGGTATCCGTTAATTGCAAGTCATGCGCAATCAACTGATGGCGGCAAAGCTGGCCGCCCTGGCCCTCGCGCTTCCCCTGGCTGCTTCGGCAGCCACTTTCCAGGACGTGCTCGACACGCCCGCGAAAGAGAGCGCCCTGGCCGCGAGATCCCTGCTCAACGGCGTCGTCGGCGCGGGCAAGCGTGTTGTCGCCGTTGGCCAGCGGGGCCATATCGTGTACTCGGACGACCAGGGCAAGTCGTGGCGCCAGGCCAGCGTGCCGGTCAGTTCGGACCTGCTGGCGGTGACGTTTTCGTCACCGCAAAAAGGCTGGGCTGTCGGCCATGACGGCGTGGTGCTGCATACCGCCGATGGCGGCGCAAACTGGGTCAAGCAACTGGACGGCAGCAGCGCCGCCAAGGTTCTGGAGTCGTTCTATGCAAAGCAGGCTGCGACGGGCGAACTGGGTTCGTCCGAGCAGTCGGCGGCGCTGGTCGAAGAAGTCGCACGCCTTGCCAGGCAGGGCGCAGAGACGCCCTTCCTCGACGTCTGGTTTGCCGATGACAACACCGGCTTCATCGTTGGCGCCTTCAACCTGATCTTCCGTACCGGCGACGGCGGAAAGACCTGGGAGCCTTGGTTCCATCGCACCGAGAATCCGACCCGCATGCACCTGTACGCAATCCGCCAGGTCGGCGGCGCACTGTACATCAGCGGCGAGCAGGGGCTCGTGCTCAAGCTCGATGAGGCGGGCAAACGCTTCGCGGCAATGGATACCGGCTATCGTGGGACCTATTTCGGCGTCAATGGCAACAAAGATGCCGTGGTGGTGTTCGGCCTGCGCGGCAATGCCTATCGCAGCATCGATGGCGGCAGGCAGTGGGCGAAGATTGAAACCGGCTTGCAGGACGGGATTACAGGCGCCACGACCTGCGGCGCCAACCGCCTGGTCCTGATCAGCCAGTCGGGCCGCATGCTGGCGAGCGACGATGCGGGTGAGCGTTTCCGTCCGGTCAAGCTGGCTCAGCCCGGCCCCGCTTCGGCTATCGCCTGCGTTTCGGGCGATGTTGTTGTCATCGCCGGACCACGCGGTGTTCACGCACACGCATTCGACATCAAGTAAAGCAATACTCATCACGGCGGCGCACGCACCACGTGTGCCGGCGTTCGCATAAGAAAACGTCTCAGGAGATGTGAACGAAATGGCTGTTTCTACAGATTTGATGGATAGGATGCCGGTCGTACGGTCGCTTGAGGATTTCGATCCGAAATCCGGCAACGCACTGGAACGGCTGATTTTCAACCATCGCCTGAGCGTCATGATCGCCTGTGCGGTGATCACGCTGCTGCTCGCGGCGGGAGCGGCGATGAAGCTGACACTCAATGCCAGCTTCGAAAAAATGATTCCGCAGAGCCAGCCATACATCAAGAATTATCTCGACAACAAGGAGGAATTGCGCGGCCTGGGCAATACGCTGCGCATCGTTGTCGAAAATACCAATGGCGACATCTTCGATCCCAATTATCAGGAAGCCCTGCGCAAGATCAATGACGAGCTTTTCCTCACCCCGGGCGTCGACCGCGCGTGGGTGAAGTCCCTGTGGACGCCGGGTGTTCGCTGGAACGAAGTCACCGAGGAAGGCCTGCGCGGCGGCCCGGTGATGCCGGACTCCTATGATGGTTCGCCAAAAGCCACGGAACAGCTGCGCTTGAATATCGCGCGCGCCGGTATTGTCGGGCGCATGGTCGGTAATGACTTCAAGTCAAGCATGATCATCGTGCCCCTGATGGAAAAAGATCCGGCCACCGGAAAGGCGATCGATTACCGTTCGCTGTCGCGCGTACTTGAAGACAATATTCGAGCCAGGTTCGAGCGCGACTCCGGCGGCAACGTGCGCATCCACATCATCGGTTTCGCCAAGCTGGTGGGCGACCTGATCGACGGCTTGAGCCAGGTGATGAGTTTCTTCGCCGCCGCAGCGCTGATCGCGATCGCCATCATCTATCTGTATACGCGCTGCGTGCGCAGCACCGCGCTAGTAATTGCCTGTTCGGTGATTGCGGTAGCATGGCAGCTCGGCCTGGTCGCCTTGCTCGGTTTCGAACTTGATCCCTTCTCGATTCTTGTGCCTTTCCTCATTTTCGCCATCGGCGTTTCGCACGGTGCGCAGAAGATGAACGGCATCATGCAGGACATCGGCCGCGGCACGCACCGCCTGGTGGCGGCGCGCTATACATTCCGCCGCCTGTTCCTGGCAGGGATGACGGCGCTGCTGGCCGATGCGGTCGGATTCGCCGTGCTGATGGTGATCGATATTCCGGTGATTCAGGACCTGGCGCTAACCGCGAGTATCGGCGTAGCCGTCCTGATATTCACCAACCTGATCCTCTTGCCGGTACTGCTATCCTACACTGGCGTGAGCGCTGCTGCAGCTGAACGGAGTCTTCGCGCCGAACAGGAAGAGGCAAGCGGCAAGGGCTTCGCCGCAGCCTGGAATGCGCTCGACCGCTTTACCGAGCGACGCTGGGCGCTGGGGGCAGTCGCTGTTGCGCTTGTTTTAGGCATTGGCGGCTTTTTGGTCAGCCTGCACTTGAAGATCGGCGACCTCGAGGCAGGCGCCCCCGAATTGCGTGCCGATTCGCGCTATAACCGCGACAACGCCTACATCGGCGCAAACTATTCGCTTTCCAGCGACCAGTTTGCAGTCATCGTGAAAACGCCGCCCGAGGGCTGCCTCAATTACCAGACCCTGGTTGAGGCCGACCGTCTCGCGTGGAACCTGCAGCAAGTGCCGGGTGTGCAAACCACGGCCTTCCTCGGCAACGCGGTTCGGCAGATTACCGCTGGCTCCAATGAGGGCAGTCCGAAATGGTTGACGCTGGCGCGCAACCAGGATGTATTGAATTACGGCGCACAGCAGGCTTCGGTCAACAGCCCGGACCTGTTCAACAATGATTGTTCGGTGATGCCGGTGATCGCCTACTTGACCGACCATCGCGCCGAGACTCTCGACCGCGTCGTCGCCGAGGCCAGCCGTTTCGCCGACCGGCATTCCCAGCCCGACCGCCAGTTTCTGTTGGCTGCGGGCAACGCCGGCATTGAGGCAGCCACCAATATCGTCGTGCGCGAAGCCAACCGCACCATGCTGCTGTACGTCTACGGCGCGGTGATCTTGCTTTGTCTCATCACTTTCCGCAGCTGGCGTGCCACGATCGTGGCCGTGGTGCCGCTGGTCTTGACCTCGATTCTGTGTGAAGCGCTGATGGTGGTGCTGGGCATCGGCGTGAAAGTGGCGACGCTGCCGGTGATTGCGCTGGGTGTCGGCATCGGCGTCGACTATGCGCTCTACCTGCTTTCCATCCAGCTGGCGCAGCAGCGCGCCGGCGAATCGCTGGCGGTGGCGTACAAGCGCTCGATCCAGTTCACCGGCAAAGTGGTGGCGCTGGTCGGCATCACCTTGGCGGCAGGCGTGGTGACCTGGGTCTGGTCGCCTATCAAGTTCCAGGCCGACATGGGCATCCTACTAACCTTCATGTTTGTTTTGAACATGATCGGTGCGCTGATCCTGATTCCGGCTTTGTCGCACTTCCTCCTGAATAAATCATCGAAGGAAGTACCTGTGCAGGCGCCGCTACAGCAGGCTGCCTGATTATCGAATTGCGAGGCCCTCTGCTGCTCATAAGGCAGGAGGGGACCCGCGCAAGTGAAAGAAATCCTATGCGTCAGCATATTGCTTTGTCTTGCCAATCAATGCCGGTGCTGTGGCCGGGCATTCTCACTGCCATCACAATCGCGCTGGCGGCTACTTTCATCGCCGAGCATCAGGGCGGCCCGCAACTGCTGTATGCACTATTCTTCGGCATGGCTTTCAATTTCGCCGCCAATGGCGAAAAGATCAAGCCCGGCATCGACTTCGCTTCACGCCAGATCCTGCGCTTCGGCGTAGCCTTGCTGGGCGCGCGCATCACGCTCGAGCAAATTGCCACGCTCGGTGGCGGCTCGGTCTTGCTGGTGATCGCCGGCGTGGTACTGACGATCCTGTTCGGCATATTGCTCGGACGCGTGTTGAAGCGTCCGCTCGTGGAAGGCATCGTCGCAGGCGGCGCGGTGGCAATTTGCGGCGCGTCCGCCGCGCTGGCAATCTCGGCGGTATTGCCACGCAACGAGGAAAACCAGCGTTTCACCTTGTTTACCGTGGTGGGTGTGACGACGCTCTCTACCATCGCCATGATCGCCTATCCCGCGGTGGCACGCTTTCTGGGATTGGATGCCAATGCATCCGCCGTTTTTCTCGGCGGCACCATTCACGACGTAGCGCAAGTGGTGGCAGCGGGTTACCTGATTTCTCCCGAGGTCGGCGATGCCGCCACCTTCGTCAAGCTGCTGCGGGTCGGCATGCTGTTGCCGGTGGTCGCCTGTATTGCCCTGTTGTTTCGCAAGCAGGGTGGCGGCCAAGGCGACAAGCCGCCGGTCTTGCCGATGTTTCTGGTCGGCTTTGCCGTCCTCATGCTGGTCAACAGTGCCGGCTGGATTCCGCACCAGGTCAGCGCAGGTTTTTCCAACTTGTCGCGTTGGTGTCTGGTGGTGGCAATTTCCGCGCTGGGCGTCAAGACATCCTTTCAACAACTGGCCAAGCTGGGCTGGCGCCCAGTAGCGATGCTGGTGATCAATACCGTGTTTCTGGCAGTGCTGATTCTCTGTGGGCTGATGCTGTTGCGTTAATGCCCTCCTGGTCGTCGTAAAAAACTTTTAATTATTAGTGAGGAGATACTCCATGTCGCAATATCCAAAGAGCCCCATGATGGGCCAAATGATGAGCCAGCCTTTGCTCATTTCCACCATTATTCAATTCGCGGATCGCAATTTCGCCGATACGGAAATCGTCTCGCGCCGCGCCGAGGGCGATATTCATCGTTACACTTATCGCGACTGCCACAAGCGCGCGCGCCAGATGGCCAATGCGCTCTCGAACCTTGGCGTGAAAATGGGCGACCGCGTCGCGACTCTGGCCTGGAACGGCTATCGCCACCTGGAACTTTATTATGCGATTTCCGGTTCCGGCGCCGTCATGCACACCATCAATCCGCGTCTGCATCCGGACCAGATCGCCTATATCGTCAATCATGCGGAAGACCAATACCTGTTTTTTGACATCACCTTTTTGCCGCTGGTCGAGGGGTTCGCCGCGCAGTGCAAGGCGACTAAAGGTTTTGTCATGATGTGCGGCCGCGACCGCATGCCGGCCGAGAGCAAGATTCCCAATCTGATGTGCTACGAAGACTTGGTAGAGCAAAGCTCGGATCAGTATGAATGGCCGCTGTTCGACGAAAACTCCGCTTCCAGCCTGTGCTATACGTCCGGCACGACCGGCAATCCGAAAGGCGTGCTGTACTCGCACCGTTCGACCTTGCTGCATTCCTTTAGCGCGCTCATGCCCGACGCGATCACCTTTTCGTCGCGCGATGTGGTCGTGCCGGTAGTGCCGATGTTCCACGTCAATGCCTGGGGCTTGCCATACTCGGCACCCATGACTGGCGCCAAGCTGGTTTTTCCGGGACCGGCTCTTGACGGCAAGTCGCTGTATGAATTGTTCGAACAGGAGCAGGTGACGTATGCGGCCGGCGTGCCGACGATCTGGCTCGGTTTGCTCAACCATGTCGGCCAGAACAACCTGAAATTCTCCAGCTTCAAGCGCACCATCATCGGCGGTTCCACTTGCCCGCCGGCGATGATGAAAACCTTCCAGCAACAGTACAACGTGGAAGTCGTGCATGGCTGGGGTATGACGGAACTGTCGCCGCTGGGTGCGGCATGCACGCTGCAACGCAAGCACCTGAACTTGCCGGAAGAGCAGAAGCAGGCAATTCTGGAAAGGCAGGGGCGCGCGATATTTGGCATCGACATGAAGATTGTCGACGACGCCGGCCTCGAATTGCCGTGGGATGGCAAAACCTTCGGCAATCTCCTGGTCAAGGGGTCGTGGGTCGTTTCCAGCTATTTCAGGAGCGACAGCGGCGATGTGCTGCAGGATGGCTGGTTCCCGACCGGCGACGTGGCCACCATCACGGCGGATGGCTACATGCAGATCACTGACCGCAGCAAGGATGTGATCAAGTCCGGCGGCGAGTGGATCGGCTCGATCGACCTGGAAAATATCGCGATGGCGCATCCGGCGGTGCAGCAGGTGGCGTGTATCGGCGTATCCCATCCGAAGTGGGACGAACGTCCGCTGCTGGTGGTAGTGAAGAAGCCCGGTGCAGACGTCAGCAAGGAAGAACTGATCAAGTTCTATGATGGTAAAATCGCCAAATGGTGGACGCCGGACGATGTCACTTTCGTTGAAGCGCTGCCAATCGGCGCCACCGGGAAAATCCTGAAGAACAAGATTCGTGAGCAATTCCACGACTACAAGCTGCCGACTGCATGATTCAGGCTAAACCCGTGTAACGGCCGCCGCAAGCGTGATCCACTGGCGGCGGTTTTTCCATTTTTATTTTGTTCAAAAGACATGCGCAAGATTCAAAAAATACTGGTTGCCAACCGTTCCGAAATCGCCATCCGTGTCATGCGCGCCGCCGCCGAGCTCGGCATCCGCACGGTGGCCATTTACGCCGCCGAAGACCGCTTCGCGCTGCACCGCTTCAAGGCCGATGAAAGCTATCTGGTGGGGGAGGGCAAGAAACCGATTGCCGCCTATCTGGATATCGACGACATCATCCGCATCGCCAAGGAAGCGGGCGTGGATGCGATCCACCCCGGATACGGCTTCCTCTCGGAAAACCCCGATTTCGCCGAAGCCTGCGCCAGGAACGGCATCGTGTTCATCGGCCCTACGCCGGAAGTCATGCGCACCCTCGGCAACAAGGTCGCCGCGCGTAATGCTGCGGTGTCGGCCGGCGTGCCGGTCATGCCTGCCACGCCGGCCTTGCCGCACGATATTGAACAAGCGAAGAAGCTGGCCGCCAACATCGGCTACCCGCTGATGTTGAAAGCCAGCTGGGGCGGCGGCGGCCGTGGCATGCGCGTGATCGAATCCGAAGCCGAGCTGCCGGGCCAGCTGGAAGTGGCGCGCCGCGAAGCGGCCGCCGCCTTCGGCAACGACGAGATGTACCTGGAAAAGCTGGTGCGCCGCGCGCGCCACGTCGAGGTGCAGCTGATGGGCGACACCCACGGCAACCTGGTGCATTTGTTCGAGCGCGACTGCTCGGTGCAGCGGCGCAACCAGAAAGTGGTGGAGCGCGCGCCCGCGCCCTACCTGGACGACCAATCACGCGCCGAACTGTGCGACGCCGCCCTGCGCCTGGGCCGCGCCGTTAATTACACCCACGCCGGCACCGTCGAATTCCTGATGGATGCCGACACCAACCAGTTTTATTTCATCGAGGTCAACCCGCGCATCCAGGTCGAGCATACGGTCACCGAGCAGGTGACCGGGATCGACATCGTCAAGGCCCAGATCCGCGTTTCCGAAGGCATGCAGATCGGCGACAAGGATGCCCAGGGTGCCGGCATCCCGGTGCAGGCCGATATCCATCTGAACGGCCACGCGCTGCAATGCCGGGTCACCACCGAAGACCCGGAAAACAGCTTCACCCCCGACTACGGGCGCCTGACCGCTTACCGCAGCGCTTCCGGATTCGGCATTCGCCTGGATGGCGGCACCGCCTATTCGGGCGCGGTGATCACCCCGTACTACGATTCCCTGCTGGTCAAAGTCACCGCCTGGGCACCGACTTCGAGCGAGGCGATTTCGCGCATGGACCGCGCGCTGCGCGAGTTCCGTATCCGCGGCGTCTCGACCAACCTGCCATTCCTGGAAAATGTCATCAACCATGACTTGTTCAAGAGCGGCCAGTGCATCACCCGTTTCATCGACACCACGCCGGAACTGTTCCGCTTCGCCAAGAAGCGTGACCGCGCCACCCGCCTGCTGCGCTTCGTCGGTGAAGTGGCGGTCAACGGCAACCCGGAAATGAAGGGCCGCAAAGGAATCGACGGTGTGCTGACCGCGCCCATCCTGCCGCCGCTGAGCCGTGCCGCGCCGATCGTGCCGGGCTCGCGCGACACCCTCAAGCTGCTGGGCGCCGAGAAATTCTCGCAATGGATGAAAGAGCAGAAGCAGGTGCTGTTGACCGACACCACCATGCGCGACGCCCACCAGTCGTTGTTCGCCACCCGCATGCGCACCGCCGACATGCTGGCCATCGCCCCATACTATGCGCGCATGCTGCCCAACCTGTTCTCGATGGAATGCTGGGGCGGCGCCACTTTCGACGTTTCGATGCGCTTCCTGAAGGAAGACCCCTGGGAGCGTCTGGCGCAGCTGCGCGAAGCCGTGCCCAACATCCTGTTCCAGATGCTCTTGCGTGCATCGAACGCGGTCGGCTATACCAATTATGCCGATAACGTCGTCAAGCACTTCGTGCAGCAGGCGGCAAAAGGCGGCGTCGACCTGTTCCGCGTGTTCGACTCGCTCAACTGGGTCGAGAACATGCGCGTGGCGATCGATGCGGTGCGCGACACCGGCGCCCTGTGCGAAGGCGCGATCTGCTACACCGGCGACCCGTTCGACCCGGCGCGTTCCAAGTACAGCCTGCAGTATTACGTCAAGATGGCCAAGGATCTGGAACGCGCCGGCGTCAATATCCTGGCGATCAAGGACATGGCCGGCGTGTGCAAGCCGCAGGCTGCGCGCGCCCTGGTCAAGGCGCTGAAGGAAGAGGTCGGCCTGCCGATCCATTTCCATACCCACGACACCAGCGGCATCTCCGCCGCCTCGATGCTGGCGGCGGTCGAAGCCGGCTGTGACGCCGTCGACGGCGCCATGGACGCCATGAGCGGCCTGACCTCGCAGCCGAACCTGGGTTCGATGGCCGCAGCGCTGAGCCACACCGAGCGCGACCCGCAGCTGGACAAGCAGGCGCTGTTCGCCATCTCCCAGTACTGGGAAGGCGTGCGCCGCCAGTACGCGCCGTTCGAAGCCGACATGCGCTCGGGCACCTCTGACGTCTATCGCCACGAGATGCCCGGCGGCCAGTACACTAACCTGCGCGAGCAGGCCCGGTCGATGGGTATCGAGCATCGCTGGACCGAAGTGGCGCAAGCCTATGCCGACGTCAACCAGCTGTTCGGCGATATCGTCAAGGTCACGCCGACCTCGAAAGTGGTGGGCGACATGGCGCTGTTCATGGTCGCCAACGACCTGAGCCCGGACGACGTGAAAAACCCGGGCAAGACCGTCGCCTTCCCGGAATCGGTGATCTCGCTGTTCAAGGGCGAGCTCGGCTTTCCGCCGGACGGCTTCCCGAAGGAGCTGGAAAGCAAGGTCTTGAATGGCGAGGCGCCGATGCAGGGCCGGCCGGGCGCGAACCTGCCGCCGGTCGATTTCGCCCAGGCCCGCGCCGACGTCGAAAAAACCATCGGCCGCAGCGTCAGCGAGCAGGAGCTGGCCTCGTACCTGATGTACCCGAAAGTTTTCCGTGACTATGCGGAACACCGCCGTCAATTCGGCAACGTCAGCGTGCTGCCGACACCGGTCTTCTTCTACGGCCTGAAGGAAGGTCAGGAAATCTCGGTCGACATCGATCAGGGCAAGACCCTGGTGGTGCGCCTGCAGGGCCGTACAGACCTGGAAGAAGAAGGGCAGAGCAAGCTGTTCTTCGAGCTGAACGGTCAGCCGCGCGTGGTCCGCATCGACCGTGCCGGTGCGGCAAAGCAGGTCACGCACCCGCGCGCGCAAGAGGGCAATGCCAACCACATCGGCGCGCCGATGCCGGGCATGGTGGTGACCCTGGCGGTCAAGCCCGGCCAGAAGGTGAGCAAAGGCGACCCGCTGGTCTCGATCGAGGCGATGAAGATGGAAACCATGATCCGCGCCGAGCGCGATGCGGTGGTCAAGCACATCTATGTCAAGCCAGGAGCGGTGGTGGCGGCCAAAGACTTGTTGTGCGAACTGGCGAATTGAATGGGCGCTTTCGATGATTGTCGAAAGTGAGCCAAGCGCCGCGTGAAAAGCGGACGGTGGGACGTTATGCTATCCGGGGCGGCAAGCCGCTCAATGATGCGATTTATTAAGGATTTATTCATGACAAGCAAGAAAGATGTAGTGATCGTCGGCGCGGTGCGTACCGCCATCGGCACTTTTGGCGGCGCACTGAAGGACATGTCGGCCTGCGACTTGGGCGCGATCGTGGTGCGGGAAGCGTTTGCACGCGCCGGCGTCGAAGCGGCGCAGGCCGGGCAAATCGTTTTCGGCAACGTCATTCCCTGCGAACCGCGCGACATGTATGTCTCGCGTGTTGCCGGTATTACAGCCGGCATGGCCAAGGAATCCGCCGCGCTGAACGTGAATCGTCTGTGCGGCTCCGGTCTGCAGGCGATCGTCACGGCGGCCAACGCGATTCAGCTCGGCGACGCTGAAGTGGCGGTCGGCGGCGGCGTCGAAACCATGAGCCGTGCGCCTTATATTTTCCCGGCAGGACGCTGGGGCGTGCGCATGGGCGACAGCAAGATGGTCGACATGATGACCGGGGCACTGTCGGATCCTTTCGGCGCCGGGCACATGGGCATCACCGCCGAAAATGTGGCGCAGCAATTTGGCATCTCGCGTGAGGAACAGGATGCGTTCGCGCTGGAAAGTCAGCGGCGCGCCACCGCCGCGATTGCCGCCGGCCATTTCAAGTTGCAAATCGTGCCGGTCGAAATCGCCGGGCGCAAAGGCGTGACCTTGTTCGACACCGACGAGCACCCCAAGAGCGATACCACGCTGGAATCGCTGGCCAAGCTCAAGCCCGCATTCAAGAAGGAAGCCGGATCCGTCACCGCGGGCAATGCATCCGGACTGAATGACGGCGCGGCTGCCTGCGTGCTGATGGAAGCGGGTGCTGCGGAACGTGCTGGCCTGAAACCGCTGGCACGCCTGGTGTCATATGCCGTCGCCGGCGTCGACCCGGCGGTGATGGGAACCGGCCCGATCCCCGCCGTCAAGCTGGCGCTACAGCGCGCAGGCTTGACGCTTGCCGACATGCATGTGATCGAATCCAATGAAGCATTCGCGGCGCAGTCGCTAGGGGTATGCAAGGGCCTCGACCTGGACCCGGCCCGCACCAATCCGAATGGCGGCGCTATTGCACTGGGCCATCCGCTTGGCGCGAGCGGCGCGATCATTACCGTCAAATGCCTGTATGAACTGATTCGCACCGGCAAGCGTTATGGGCTGGCGACGATGTGCATCGGCGGCGGGCAGGGTATTGCCGCCGTCTTCGAACGCCTGTAAAACCAGACCGGCTGCCGCCGCGGCCGGCTTTCCTTCATCGATTTCCTCCGGGAGCGTCTTGCTGTTCGCGCAAGGCGCGTCGGTACTGGATCGCTTCTGCCACATGATCCTGACCGATGACCGCAGCGTCGCCCAGATCTGCGATCGTGCGCGCGACTTTCAAGACACGATGATAGGCGCGCGCCGACCAGTGCAGCCGTGTCATCGCGGTGCGCAGCAATTGTTCGGCAGCCGCATCGGGGCGACAATGGCGATCGATTTCCGCGGTGGACAGCACATGATTGGCCTTTTCCTGCCGCTGCAGCTGGCGCGCGAAAGCGCGCTCGACGCGTGCGGCGATGGTCTGCGAGCTTTCGCCAGCGGCTTCTTTGAGCAAGTCTTCCTGCGGCAATGACGCCACCTGGATTTGCAAGTCGATGCGATCCAGCAGCGGTCCGGAAATCCGGCTCTGGTAGCGCCCCACCTGGTCAGGTGTGCATCGGCACTTGTTGGTGGCATGACTGAGATAGCCGCAAGGACAGGGATTCATCGCCGCCACCAGTTGGAAACGCGCCGGAAAATCGGCTTGGCGCGCCGCCCGGGAAATCGTGATGCGGCCGGACTCCAGCGGCTCGCGCAAGACTTCCAGGACGCGGCGGTCGAATTCCGGCAATTCATCCAGAAACAGCACACCGCGGTGGGCCAATGAAATTTCACCGGGGCGCGGGTTGCCGCCGCCGCCCACCAAGGCTACGCCCGAAGCGGTATGGTGCGGCGCGCGAAACGGTCGCGCTTTCCAGTTGGCAGCGGTGAATACGCCGGTCAGCGATCGCACCGCGGCCGACTCCAGCGCTTCCTCGTCGGACATCGGCGGCAAAATGCCGGGGAAACGCGCTGCCAGCATCGATTTGCCGGTGCCGGGCGGTCCCACCATGAGGATACTGTGGCCGCCGGCGGCAGCCACTTCCAGCGCCCGCTTGGCATGCAACTGGCCCTTGACCTCGGTGAAGTCCGGATAGCGCGGTATGGCCGTCTGAGTCGCCGCTGCGGCCTGATGGCGCGTCAAGCGGTCTTCGCCTTGCGGCGCAGCGAAGTGGGCGCATACCTGCTGCAGCGTGGTGGCCGGAAGAATGGCCGCGTCCATCACCAGGGCGGCTTCGTCGGCGTTGGCCTGCGGCAGGATGAAGGCGCGCTGGCGACCGGCGGCGGCGCCGCTGTTGCGCATGGCGTAAGTCATCGCCAGTGCGCCGCGGATCGGCCGCAATTCGCCCGACAGCGAGAGTTCGCCGGCAAATTCATAGCGGTCCAGTTCATGCGCGGGAATTTGTCCGGATGCGGCCAGGATGCCGAGGGCGATCGGCAAGTCGAAGCGGCCGGATTCCTTGGGCAGGTCGGCAGGCGCCAGGTTGACGGTGATGCGCCGTGCGGGGAAGTCGAAGCGGCCGTTTTGCAGGGCCGCGCGCACGCGATCGCGGGCTTCCTTCACCTCGGTATCGGGCAGGCCAACAATGGTAAACGCGGGCAAGCCATTGGCCAGATGTACCTCGACCGTCACTTCCTGCGCCTGCATGCCGGTCAGTGCGCGACTTTTCAGGACGGCCAAGCTCATTGCATGCCTTTTTCTTATCTAATTGAAAGAAGGCAAGCTTACCCCGGCGATCCCGGCCGGACTTTGCCGCACATCAGGCTGGCTCAGGCTAGTGCGATTTTGTGGTTTTGTGGTGTTCCAGCTGAAAAATGACCGCCTTGACAATGGCAACCATGACGGCCCGGTCCTTGCTCGGATGGTCGGCAAAGGGGACCACGATATCGCCTATTTGCACGCATTTGCCATGCGCCTGTTCCGCTTCCCTGGGGAAGGCGAGTGCCAGGGCGTATTCGGCCAGCAGCGGCCCGCAGGCCTTCCAGTCGCGTGTCCATTTTGGCAATGCCTTGTTGCCATTCCACAAAGTGCCGGCACTTTCATAGAACTCTTCGACATTGTGATGGCCCAGCAATTGCGCCAGATGCCGCTCCTTGGCTACACAACTGCGGAAATATTCTTCATCGCTCATGCGCATGATGGAACCCCCTTGAAGAAACGCGTGGCAGGAAGGTACAGCGGATGGTGAAACAATTATCCTATCGCATCGCGGCTGTGGTCAGGCGGAATATATTTGATTGACCCGATAAAATCCTTGGCCAGTTCGATAATGGTTTGTTCGTGTTCGCGGTGCGGAACATGGTAAGTGTCTGCCATAATTTCGACGCGTAAGGGGCCACCAGATCGCTTTGCGATCATTTCGGGATGACGCAATGAGCCATATTCGTCATGATTACCATGAATCACGAGCAAGGGGCAAGTAACTTTGGGCAAGACATTCTCGAGTGACCACCCAGAAAAATCAGGGTCGGGCCATGTCTCGGTCCAGGCATTCAGAACCCATGTCGCCTTGTCGCCGTGATATTTCTTCAGGCGCGCAATTTGCCCCTCTTGTTTGAACGATTCTTTCGCCGCCAGGATGCCTTGCACGGTCCTATCCTCGACAAACGCTTGCGCTGATTCAGTGATGAGCCCTTCACATGCGTTCGAGAATTTGGCAGCGCAATATACCGCCATGCCGCCCCCAACGCTGTGACCAAAGGCGATGAAGCGTTTGAAGCCCAGTTGTTCACATACCGCCGGGAAATAAGTTTCCGCTTCATCGGCAATAAAATTCGGGCTTGGCTTGCCAGAACGCGGGTCGGATTTTCCATATCCCAGTCGGTCATAGGCAATGACGCTTCTCCCCGTGCTCTCGCTTAGCAGGGCAGGAAAATCACGCCACAGGTCGACACAGCCCAGGGAGTCGTGAAAAAGCACGATGGGACTGCCGGCCACCGCGCCATCCTTGCCTTTCACGGGATGCCAGGTGCGAACAAAGATTCGTCCGTGGGGATGCTCTACCCATGCATCTTCATGGAGGCTGTCTTGGACGTTATTGATTTGCATATGCGCCTGTCGCCGAGATTGCCTTTACTTATCGACGATCACGCTGACAGCACAATCAGACTGGACGTGGCTGAGGCATAGAGTTTTCCGTCAAGATCGGTCAGGCGCGCCTCCGTGAATGCGACGCGACGTCCCAAGCTAATAATCTTGCCTTCCGCCCGGATTTTCCCCGTATCCTTGTTCATGGCCTTGTGATAGGAGATTTTGAGTTCAATGGTTGAAATGCTCTGCCCGGGAACCATTCGGGACATGACGGCATAGCCGCAGGCGAAGTCCAGCATGGTGGCGGAAAATCCACCCTGGACGATGCCGAACGGGTTATAGAGATGAATGTCCGGTATTGACTCGAGCACGACGCGGCCGTCATCAACTTCAACGAGACGGATGTCGAGTGTTTCACCGATGCCGGGCCGCCGGTCTGCCTGCAGCATGGTCTTGAGTTGTTCGAATCCGGACAGGTGTGGCCCAATTTCGTTCAGCAGATTCATTTCAGGATGTAAGAAGGAGGGATAAATACTCAGGGTGACGCCGCTTTTTTGCCTGCAGTTTCACCATAACTGACGCCAAGGCCGGCGCGCACGTCTTGCTGGATGCCGTACTGGGCAAAGGGGTAGCGCAAGCCATTGCCGGACAGGGCGCGCATGCCATCGAGCGCCTTTTTCAAATCCTCGGGCGCAATTGCCATCAGCATTTCATCGTCCAGCACGCCGCCGTAACGCCGCTCGGCAAAGCAGGGGAGCGACAGGCTTGGCTGCCTTGTCGCCAGCGCGCGTCCCCAGGAATCGGCGCAAGCCGATTCGCCCACCACGCTCCAGTCGAAGCGGCGGTAGCCAGACCATTGCAAGCCATTGATAAAATAAATCATGGCGCCAGGGGTTGCATAAAACAGCACGATATCCGGCGGATTGAGGCGGTTACTGCGCACCGGCGACACCACCATGGCGGCATAGCGTCCGTGCGGCACGCAATGCATGGCAGCCTGGTGGGCGGCGGCATCGTCTTTGGTCGCATACCAGACCCCGGCCATCGGTTCGCCGGCCAGCCAGGTTTCATCCTGTTTGGTTAGTCCGATCACTGCGCGGCACTGATCGCCGACCAGGTCGTCGGCGGTGATGCCGACTGTCCAGCCCAGACGTGCTGCCTGGGCAATGATCTGGTCGGTCGTATGGATCGCGGTTGGCCGGCGCAGTTTGGGAATGGCTTGCATGGCTTCCACCGTTTCGAACATCTTGATGCCGAATGGCGGGGTGCGCAATTTCAGGACATTCTCCAGTTCCTGCGACAGCTGGACCAGATCCAGGTTATTGCTCTGGTTTTCCATGGCGATAAGCTTATTCCGTGCTCAGGTTGAGGTCGTTGGCGACTTGCTGGCGCAGCAGGTATTTCTGGATCTTGCCGGTGACCGTCATCGGAAATGCATCGACAAACTGGACATAGCGCGGGATCTTGTAATGGGCGATCTGCCCGTTGCAAAAGCTGCGGATTTCCTCGGCATCGGCTTGCATGCCGGGTCGCAGGATGATGCAGGCGCACAGTTCTTCACCATATTTTTTATCCGGCACGCCCACGCATTGCACATCCAGCACCTTCGGATGACGGTAGAGGAATTCCTCGATCTCGCGCGGATAAATGTTTTCGCCGCCGCGAATGACCAAGTCCTTGGAGCGGCCGACGATGCTGCAAAAGCCATTTTCATCGATGACTGCGAGATCGCCCGTATGCATCCAGCCGGCGGCATCGATCGCTTCCCGGGTCTTTTCCTCGTCGCCCCAGTAACCCAGCATCACCGAGTAGCCGCGCGTGAGCAATTCGCCCTTGGTGCCGCGCGGCACGATCTTGCCGTCGGCGTCGATGATCTTGACTTCGAGGTGCGGGTGCACGCGGCCAATCGTGGACACGCGCAGGTCGACTGGATCATCCACCGAACTCTGGAAGCTGGCCGGCGAGGTTTCCGTCATGCCGTAGGTGATGGTGATCTGGCTCATGTGCATCTGCTTGATCACGCGCGTCATGACTTCGGTCGGGCAGGGTGATCCCGCCATGATGCCGGTGCGCAGGCTCGACAGATCGTAGTTCTTGAAGTCCGGATGGTCGAGGATGGCGATGAACATGGTCGGCACGCCATGCAGGCCGGTGCAGCGTTCGGTTTGCACCGTTTCCAGCACGGCCTTGGGATCGAAGCCTTCGCCGGGATACACCATCGCGGCGCCATGCGTGACGCAGGCGAGATTGCCCAGCACCATGCCGAAGCAATGGTAGAGCGGCACCGGGATGCACAGCTTGTCTTTCTCGGTCAGCCGCATGGCTTCGCCGATGAAAAAGCCATTGTTCAGGATATTGTGGTGCGTGAGCGTGGCGCCCTTGGGCGCGCCGGTCGTGCCGGAAGTGAACTGGATATTGACGGGATCATCGAACTGCAGCGTCGCGGCGACGTCGGCCAAGTGCTTGAGGTCGTCGTCGTTGACGGAAGTTAGTAAGTCATCAAAATTGAGCATGCCGGCAGACTTGTCGCGGCCCATGCGGATGACGTGTTTCAGCGTCGGCAGGTGCGGGGCATGCAAGACGCCGATCCTGGAATGCTTGATTTCGGGGACGACATCTTCGACGATCTCGATATAGTTGCTCGACTTGAAGGCCGGCGAGAGAATCAGGGCGCTGCACCCGACCTTGCCGAGCACGTATTCGAGTTCCGAGCGGCGGTAGGCTGGATTGATGTTGACCAGCACCAGGCCGGCTTTGGCTGTTGCAAACTGGGTGAGCACCCATTCGGAATTGTTTTGCGACCAGATGCCGATGCGCTCGCCCGGCTGCAAGCCGAGCTTGAGCAAGCCAGCGGCAAGACGATTGGCGCGCTGCTGGAATTCCCGGTAAGTCCAGCGTACGTTCTGGTATGGAACCACGAGGGCTGGCTGGTCGCCAAAGCGTTCCGCTATCGAATCCAGATATGAACCGATCGTTTCGCCGATCAGCGGCACGTTATGGGCGCCGTGAACATAGCTTGGCTTTTGCATGAATGTCTCCTTGATATGGCCGGTCCCACGCGTCATGCGAGGCGCGGGACCGGTAATGGCAATATCGTCAAATTATTATTTTTTTACCAGCGGGCAGTTGGATTGCGCCAGGGGGCGGAAGGCTTCATCGCCAGGCACGGTGCCGATGACTTTGTAGTAATCCCATGGCGCCTTGGATTCCGAAGGCTTCTTGACTTGCAGCAGCAGCATGTCATGAACCACGCGGCCATCTTCGCGCAGTTTTCCCTTCGGGATGACCACGTCGGAAATCGGCAGTTCACGCATCTTTTTATTGACGGCCGCGGTCTCGTCGGTGCCGGCAGCCTTGACGGACTTCAGGTAGTGCAAGACGGCAGAATACATGCCCGCCTGCGCCATGGTCGGCATGCGCTTGTGCGCGGAGAAAAAGCGCTTGGACCAGGCGCGGGTTTCATCATTCAGATCCCAGTAAAAGCCTTCCGTCAGGTACATGCCCTGCGAATAATTGAGGCCGATGGAATGCACATCGCTGATAAACATCAGCAAGGGCGCAACCAGCTGGCCTTTGGCGGCAATGCCGAATTCGCCGGCTTGCTTGACGGCGTTGACAGTGTCGCCGCCAGCGTTGGCCAGGCCAATGACCTTGGCCTTGGAATTTTGCGCCTGCAGCAGGAAGGAAGAAAAATCGCTGGCGTTCAGGGGATGCTTGACTGAACCGAGAACCTTGCCGCCGGCGCCGGTGACGACGTCGGAAACGTCTTTTTCCAGCGACTTGCCGAAGGCATAATCCGCGGTCAGGAAGAACCAGCTGTCGGCGCCGCGCTTGACCAGCGCCTTGCCGGTGCCGACGGAGCTCGAGTAGGTGTCATACATCCAGTGCGAGCTGTTGGCGTTGCATTTGTCATTGGTGATGGTGCTGGAGGCGGAGCCGACCACGATGGCCAGCTTGTTCTTCTGCTGCGCCACTTCCATCACTGCCAAGGCAACGTTGGTGGGCACCAGGTCCATCAGAACGTCGACATTTTGCTGGTCGACCCATTCGCGCGCCTTGGAGGCGGCGACATCGGCCTTGTTGAGGCTGTCGGCCGTGACGATTTCAATGGGTTTTCCCAGTACGGTCTTGCCGAAATCCTCGATCGCCATTTTTGCGGCGATGATCGATCCCTGGCCCGACAGGTCCGAGTACAGGCCGGACAAGTCCGTCAAGACGCCGATCTTGACGACATCATTGCTGACCTGCGCGGATGCCGATGCCATGCCGGCGACGGCCAGGGTGACGGCGAGCGAAATCTTCCTGAGTTTGAGGTGCATTGTGTATCTCCATTAATGTAATTCTTGTATTCCGATTGATCCCTTCTCTGTACAAGATAAGGAATCCAGCCGTTATTCCTATGTCGTTGTTAATGCGCAGCAACAGTATTCCTGAAAATATGAGTGTCACTAACAAACGAATGGGATTTTAGGGTGAATGTGAAGGTCCATCAAGTGGAATTTGCTTAGCAAAGTGTTTCAAAATTGATTTGTTGTGAGCTATACTCACAAATGGTTGTCCGGAAGAGGATGTTTTCATCCGGTGGCAAGCGAACATCTGCCAACCATCAGCGACCGATATTGGCAGCAAGCTATATAACAATGAAAAAACGGTAATGCCCGTTTTTTCCTACTGATTGGACAAGAAAATCATGACGACGCAATTCCTCGATTTCCCCAGCCTGAGTTTTGACCATGGCGAAGATATTGCTGCACTTCGTGAGGCAGTGCAGCAATTCGCTCAAGCGGAAATTGCACCGCGCGCAACCGAAATCGACCATAGCGACCAGTTCCCGATGGACCTCTGGAAAAAATTCGGTGACTTGGGCCTGTTGGGCATTACGGTGGAGGAAGAGTACGGCGGCAGCGCCATGGGCTACCTGGCACATATCATCGCGCTGGAAGAAATTTCCCGCGCTTCGGCTTCGGTCGGCCTGTCGTATGGCGCGCATTCGAACCTGTGCGTCAACCAGATCCGCCGCAACGGCAGCCACGTGCAAAAGCTGAAGTACCTGCCGAAGCTGATTTCAGGCGAGCATGTCGGCGCCCTGGCGATGTCGGAGCCGAACGCCGGCTCGGATGTGGTCAGCATGAAGCTGCGCGCCGACAAAAAGGGCGACCGCTATGTCTTGAACGGCAACAAGATGTGGATCACCAATGGCCCGGATGCCGATATTCTGGTGGTGTATGCCAAGACCGATCCAGCAGCCGGTCCACGCGGCATCACGGCCTTCCTGATCGAGAAGGGTTTCAAGGGTTTCTCGATTGCGCAAAAGCTCGACAAGCTGGGCATGCGCGGCTCGCACACCGGCGAACTGGTATTCCAGGATTGCGAAGTGCCGGAAGAAAACATCATCGGCGGTCTTGGCAAAGGCGTCAACGTGCTCATGTCGGGGCTGGATTCCGAGCGCACCGTGCTCTCGGGTGGTCCTTTGGGCATCATGCAGGCGTGCATGGATGTGGCGATTCCCTACATTCATGACCGCAAGCAGTTCGGCCAGGCCATTGGCGAATTCCAGCTCATGCAAGGCAAGATCGCCGACATGTATTCGACCATGATGGCGTGCAAGTCGTATGTGTATGCTGTGGGCCAGGCGTGCGACCGCGCCAAGACGCCGGAAGCCGTGCGCGCCTTGCGCAAGGATGCGGCCGGGGCGATTCTGTACAGCGCCGAGAAGGCGACCTGGATGGCGGGCGAGACAATCCAGGCGCTGGGTGGCAATGGCTATATCAACGAGTACCCCGCTGGCCGCCTGTGGCGCGATGCCAAGCTGTATGAAATCGGCGCCGGCACGTCGGAAATACGCCGCATGCTGATCGGCCGCGAGCTGTTTGGCGAAACCCAGTAAAATCCGGGCATTCGCGAACCGGATCCGCTGGAATGCCGCAGAAACACGTGGCAGTGAATCAAGCCGTCCCTGACGGCTTGATTCACTTGGACCCACGGTGTGCGCAAGGCGTGGGGGCGGCAGCAAGGCCGCCTGCAAATAATGCTGGATTGGGTTTTTTGAACTGGTGAGCGGCTTAAGTTGTATAGTCGTTTTTCTGCCGGCCGGGTAATGTCCGGTTCAGCGCTTTTGCGTACTTTTTTACTGTCATTATCATGCTTGCACCAATAAAATCTCCCCGCAAACGCGAAGCCCTGGGCGTCCGCTCGGAACGCCGTGTCAAGGAGATCCTGATGGTTGCCCGTCAGGTCTTTTCCGAACAAGGCTACGAGAAATCCACCGTGCTGGAAATTGCACGGAGCATGGATGTGTCGGAAGCGACGGTTTTTTCCTATTTCACCAGCAAGCGCGACCTGTGCATGCAAGTCATCAAGGTTTGGTACGACGAAATCTCTAGCGAGCTGGAGCGCGAAGTGCCGTTGATCATCGGCACGCGTGCGCAACTGCATTTCATCGTCCGAAAACATCTGGCGACTCTGATGCATGAGGGTACCGGCATGTGCAAGCTGGTGCTCAGTGAAGGCCGCACTGTCGATGAAGAATTTGCCGAGATGCAGGCCGACCTGAGGCGCCGCTATACGGCGCCACTCAAGAAAGTGTTTTCGACGGCACAACGCTCCGGTGAGATTCGCCAGGACATGCCGCTGCCGCTGTTGCGCGATCTCGTGTATGGCGCCACGGAGCACGTACTGTGGGACTACGTGGTGACAAACAACAAGCCGGACATCGACACGACGGCTGCACAGTTGACCGACATGTTCTGGAGTTCCTTGGTGCCCTTGCCCGCCGACTTGAAGAAACTGGCGCAATTCCATGTCGAGGTGGCAGATGCCTTGCGGCGGCTTGATGTTCCCGCAGAAGGCAACGCCCGCATTGCCGCCAACGCCCGCTAGACCAGATCCTTACTGCGGCGCATTTTTTTTCAGCTGCTCTTCCAGTTCTGCCACGCGCGCTTCCAACTCTTCGAGCTTGCTTCGGGTCTTTGCCAGGACCTGGACGTGAATATCGAATTCCTCACGGGTCACCAGGTCCAGGCGTGAAAACCCCTGGTTGAGCATGGCTTTGACATTCTTTTCGACATCCTTGACCGGCGAATTGTCGATGGCATGCTGGATCTTGGCTTGCAAATCATCAAGGAAATTGGGCTTGTTCATGGTGAATCCTCTTTCTGTGGCTAAACGGATAAAAAAGCACTATTTTGATGCATCTCCATCTGATTGCCCGTAAATGGTGCAATTCTGCCGATGCATGGCGCATTTTTTGCTGCCAAACAATGCTTATTTGCAAAAGATGCAATGCATCTGCACGGTAATAGGTTGGCACGGCTCCTGCTAACCAAGCTAAAGCTTACATCATCAAGCAGTTTTTATTTCAACACTCACAGGGAATGACTATGAAAAAATTAATGCTTACTGCAGCAGTCCTCGCAACTTTTGCAGCACCCGCTTTCGCCGAAGCACCGGCTTCGCCGCATACCTTTACCGGCAATCTGACGGTCGCATCCGATTATCGTTTCCGTGGCATTTCCCAAACCTTCGGTAAGCCAGCGGTGCAGGGCGGCTTTGATTATGCCCATTCCAGCGGTTTCTATGTCGGCAACTGGAACTCCAATGTCAGCGGCAACCAGTACCCTGACGGTGCCAGCCTTGAAATGGATTTTTATGGCGGCTACAAGTTTGAGCCTGTGGCTGGTTTGACTGCTGATGTCGGTCTGCTGAAATATTACTACCCAGGTGCGTCGATCGCCGGCGTGCGCCCGGATGCGCTTGAATTGTATGTCGGCGCCTCCTATAAGTGGTTCTCGGCCAAATACAGCCATGCAGTCAATGACGAATACTTCGGCCTCACCAATGCCGATGGTTCCTATTATCTCGACCTGAATGCCAACGTCGAAATCGCTGACAAGACCACGCTCGGCTTGCATGTCGGCCACCAGAAATTCAAGAATTCCGGCGCCCTCGACTATACCGACTACAAGATCGGCGTGGCGCGCGACTTCGGCTTTGCCACGATCGGCCTGGCATACGTCGGTTCCAATGCTGATTCGGCACTCTATACGTATTCCAACGCCAGCGGCTCCAAGTCGAAAGACGTGAGCAAAGACGCGGTTGTTTTGTCGTTGTCGAAAACCTTCTAATCCACCACGTAAGAGGTTTATATATGAAACTGATTACTGCAATCATCAAACCCTTCAAGCTTGATGAGGTGCGGGAAGCCTTGTCCGGTATCGGCGTGCAAGGCATCACCGTCACCGAAGTCAAGGGCTTCGGCCGCCAGAAGGGCCATACCGAGTTGTATCGCGGCGCCGAGTATGTGGTCGATTTCCTGCCGAAGACGAAAATCGAAGCGGCGGTCGATGACGACATCGTCGAGCGCGCCATCGAGGCAATCGAATCGTCCGCCCGCACCGGCAAGATCGGCGACGGCAAGATCTTCGTCTACGACCTGCAGCAAGTCGTGCGTATCCGTACCGGTGAAACCGGCAAAGAAGCACTCTAAGGAGACTCTGATGAAACAATACTTTGCACGCTTCCTGGCGGCGGCCACTTTGCTGGCCGCAGTCAGTCTGGCGCCGGCGGCCATGGCGGCGGAAGAAACGGCGGCACCAGCCGCCGCGGCAATGCCTGCCGTGACCGCGGTGGCGCCCGCTGCCGCGGAAACTGCCGCAGCGCCGGCTGCCGCGCCTGCCGCTGCTGCGGCGGCACCAGCTGCACCGGCCGCCGCGCCAACCGCCAACAAGGGTGACGTCGCCTGGATGTCGACGGCCACCATCTTGGTGATCATGATGTCGATCCCGGGCCTGGCATTGTTCTACGGCGGCCTGGTTCGCAGCAAGAACATGCTGTCGGTGCTGATGCAGGTCTTCATGGTGTTTTCGCTGGTAGTCGTGTTGTGGTGCATTTACGGCTATTCGCTGGCATTCACCACCGGCGGCAGCTTCATCGGTTCCTTCGATCGCCTGTTCCTGAACGGCATCACCATCGACACCATGGCGGCTACCTTCAGCAAGGGTGTAGTGATTCCGGAATTCACCTTCGTTGCCTTCCAGGCGACGTTTGCGGCAATCACCTGCGGCCTGATCGTCGGCGCCTTTGCCGAGCGCATCAAGTTTTCCGCACTGCTGGCCTTCATCGTGCTGTGGTTCACCTTCGCTTATCTGCCGATGGCCCACATGGTCTGGTTCTGGGCGGGTCCGGATGCCTACACTGACGCTGCAGCTGCCGAAGCGGCGACTGCAGCCGCCGGCTGGCTGTTCCAGAAAGGCGCGCTCGACTTCGCCGGCGGTACCGTGGTGCACATCAATGCCGCAGTTGCCGGCCTGGTGGGTGCCTACGTGATCGGCAAGCGTATCGGCTACGGCAAGGAATCGATGGCGCCGCACTCGCTGACGATGACCATGATCGGTGCTTCCCTGCTGTGGGTGGGCTGGTTCGGTTTCAACGCCGGCTCCGGCCTGGAAGCCAACGGCCTGACCGCCCTGGCAATCGTCAACACCCTGCTGGCAACTGCCGCGGCTGTCGTCACCTGGACCTTCGGTGAATGGATGGCCAAGGGCAAGCCTTCGATGCTGGGTGCAGCTTCCGGTGCGGTGGCTGGCCTGGTGGCAATCACCCCGGCGGCAGGGTTTGTCGGCGTGATGGGTGCCCTGGTGATCGGTCTGCTGGCAGGCATCATCTGCCTGTGGGGCGTGAATGGTCTGAAACGCCTGCTTGGCGCGGATGATTCGCTCGACGTCTTCGGTGTGCATGGTGTCGGCGGTATCCTCGGCGCCATCCTGACCGGCGTGTTCGCCGCGCCGTCCCTGGGCGGTTCCGGCATCTATGACTACGTCGCCAACAAGGTCGCGCCGGACTATTCGATCGCCAGCCAGGTCTGGATCCAGACCCAGGGCGTGCTGACTACCGTTATTCTGTCCGGCGTCGTGTCCTTCATCGCCTACAAGCTGATTGACCTGGTCATCGGCCTGCGCGTGACGGAAGAACAGGAACGCGAAGGCCTGGATATCTCCAGCCACGGCGAAAAGGCTTATCACTATTGATTTAATAGTGACAAGCAAGCACTAAATTTCCCTCGGCCCCCCTTGGGGCTTTCCAAAAGCGCCTCTGCATGAGGCGCTTTTTTTTATCTGGCCTTTAAAAATTGCAATCAGACCTGATATAAATGGGCCAATGAGTGTGGGTGTCGAGCGGGTTTGCATCGTTGCGGTTCATGCATCTTGCGCGCGCACGGTGGTGATTCCCGTTAAAATCTGCACCAGACTCAATCGTTTATTAAAGGGTGTATATGGTTCCGCATCTGGTCACGGCCTTGAACGGCCCGCTGCTCGACCTCGAAAAGAAAATCCTGAAGGCCACGCCAGCCATCGAACGCTGGTTCCGGCTCGAATGGCAGGAGCACACCCCGCCGTTTTATTGTTCGGTCGATTTACGCAATGCCGGCTACAAGCTGGCGCCGGTGGATACCAACCTGTTTCCCGGCGGTTTTAACAACCTGTCGCCGGAAATGCTGCCGCTGGCAGTGCAGGCGGCCATGGCAGCCATTGAGAAATATTGTCCGGATGCCAAGAATCTGTTGATGATTCCGGAAAACCATACCCGCAATACTTTTTACCTGCAAAACGTCGCCCGGTTGATGCAAATCTTCCGCCAGACCGGCCTGCATGTGCGCCTGGGCTCGCTGAATCCGGATGTGACGGCGCCCACGCCGATCGAACTGCCCGACGGCACTATCCTGACGCTAGAGCCGCTCGAGCGCCTCCAGAATGGCCGCCGCGTCGGCCTGAAGAATTTCGATCCCTGCACGGTCTTGCTCAATAATGACCTGTCTTCGGGCATTCCGCCGATCCTGGAAAACCTCCACGAGCAAAATCTGTTGCCGCCGCTGCACGCTGGCTGGGCGGTGCGCCGCAAGAGCAACCATTTCGCCGCCTACGATGAAGTGGTGAAGAAATTCGCCAAGCTGATCGACGTCGACCCATGGATGCTGAACCCGTATTTTGCCAAGTGCGGCGAAATCGATTTTCACGAGCGTACCGGCGAGGAATGCCTGGCCGCCAGCGTCGACAGCGTGCTGGCCAAGATCCGCAAGAAGTACAAGGAATACGGCATCAAGGAAACCCCTTTCGTGATCGTCAAGGCGGATGCCGGCACCTATGGCATGGGCATCATGACTGTACGCGACGCGTCTGAAGTCAAGGACCTGAACCGCAAGCAGCGCAATAAGATGTCGGTGGTCAAGGAAGGTCTGCAAGTCAGCGACGTCATCATCCAGGAAGGCGTGCACACCTTCGAGCATATCAACGACGCCGTGGCCGAGCCGGTGGTGTACATGATCGACCGCTATGTGGTCGGCGGCTTCTACCGCGTGCATGCCGAGCGCGGCATCGATGAAAACCTCAATGCCCCTGGCGCGCACTTCGTGCCGCTGGCCTTCGCCCAGCAGCATGCCTTGCCCGACCTGAAAGCCAAGCCCGGCACCACCGCGCCCAACCGTTTCTACATGTACGGTGTGGTGGCGCGCCTGGCCCTGCTGGCAGCGTCGCTGGAAATGGAAAAGACCGACCCGAACCCGGAAATTTACTAAAAGATGAAGATCGCCTTCCTCGCCGACCACCTCTCCGGCTTCAAGACCTACAAGGACTCGACCTATGCCATGATGGCCGAGGCGGCGGCGCGCGGCCATGAAATCCACGCCTTCGAACAGGCCGACACGGCCCTCGAACAAGGCCGGGTGGTCGCTAATGCGGCCCGCATCACGCTGACGGGCGAAGCCGACGACTGGTATCGCGCCGAAGCCAAGGTTGCGCAGCCGCTGACGGCCTTCGACGTGGTGGTGCTGCGCAAGGATCCGCCTTTCGACATGGAGTACGTGTACGCCACCCAGTTGCTGGAGCTGGCGGAGCAGCAGGGCGCGCGCATCGTCAACCGGCCTGGCGCGGTGCGCGACCATAACGAGAAGCTGGCGATCGCGCAATTCCCGCAATTCCTCTCGCCTACCCTGGTCACCAGCGACATGGCGCGCCTGCGCGCCTTCCATGGCGAACACCAGGACATCATCCTCAAGCCGCTCGACGGCATGGGCGGCACCGGCGTGTTCCGCGTGCGCGACGACGGCCTGAACCTGGGCGCGATCATCGAAAGCCTGACCCGGCATGGCAGCACCACCATCATGGCGCAGCGTTATATCCCCGAAATCGCCAAGGGCGACAAGCGCATCCTGCTGATCGGCGGCGAAGTGGTGCCATTCAGCCTGGCGCGCATCCCCCAGGCCGGCGAAGTGCGCGGCAATCTGGCCGCCGGCGGCACCGGGGTGGCGCAACCGCTGTCGGCGCGCGACCAGGAGATTGCACAGGCGCTGGCGCCGGTGCTTTCAAAACGGGGCTTGTTGCTGGTAGGATTGGATGTGATTGGTGATTATTTGACCGAGGTGAATGTGACCAGCCCCACCTGTTTCCAGGAAATCCGCCAGCAGACGGGGTTCAATGTGGCCGGCATGTTTGTCGACGCGCTGGAACAGCAATAACAATATGGTAGGCATTCTTCTCTTGACGCATGCGCCGCTGGCCCAGGCTTTCATCGCCGCGGCCACGCATGTGTTCCGCGCCAGGCCGGAACGGCTGGAGGCGATCGACGTGCAGCCCGACCAGGATACGGCCGAGGTCAGGCGCATCGCCATGGAGTCGATCGGGCGGCTGAACGACGGCGGCGGCGTGCTGGTGATTACGGATGTCATGGGCGGAACACCTTCGAACTGTACCCTGTCGCTATGCGATCCGGGCCAGGTGGAAGTCATCGCCGGCATCAGCCTGCCAATGCTGCTGCGGGCGCTCACCTATCGCAACGATACGCTCGACGTGGTGGTGGAAATGGCATTGGCAGGGGGGCAGGGCGGCGCCACGCGGGTCGATAACCGGGTGCGGCTGTCGCCAAATTAAAATAAATTAAAAAATCAGAGTCGACATGATCCAGAAAGAAATTGAAATCATCAACAAGCTCGGCCTGCATGCGCGCGCTTCGGCCAAGCTGACCCAGCTGGCGGCGAAATACAAGAGCGAAGTCTGGATGATCCGCAATACGCGGCGCGTCAACGCCAAGTCGATCATGGGCGTGATGATGCTGGCCGCCGGCAAGGGAGCGGTGGTGACGCTGGAGTGCGACGGTCCCGACGAGCAAGCCTGCTTCGACGCGCTGGGGGCACTGATCAACGACAAGTTCGGTGAAAATGAATAATTGCGGGACAGAGTTAAGCGCCAGCGGTACTCTGTCCCCAACTGACTAGATAGAAGATGGCATCCTTCACCCTCCACGGCATCCCGGTTTCGCGCGGCATCGCGATCGGTCGCGCGCACCTGCTTGCGCCGGCCGCGCTCGAGGTCAAGCATTACCTGATCGCCGAGGAGCAGGTGGAAGCGGAAGTGGCGCGCCTGCAGGATGCGCTGGCCACGGTGCACAAGGAATTGCAAACCATCTGGAATGAATTGCCCAAGGATTCGCCCGCCGAGCTGGGCGCTTTCCTCGACGTCCATGCGCTGATCCTGTCGGATCCGATGATCGCCGAAGTGCCGCTGAATATCATTCGCAGCCGCCACTACAACGCCGAGTGGGCGCTGGTGACCCAGATCGACGAATTGTCGGCGCAGTTTGACGAGATCGGCGACGCCTACCTGCGCGAACGCAAGGCCGACATCCAGCAGGTCGGCGAGCGCGTGCTGAAAGTCCTGACCGGTACGGCGGTCGATTTGCCCAAGCCGCAAGGCGACGAGCCGGCGGCGAAGATGATCGTGGTGGCGCATGATATTTCGCCGGCCGACATGCTGCATTTCAAGAACGGTGCATTCGCCGGTTTCGTTACCGATGTCGGTGGCCAGAATTCGCACACCGCCATCGTCGCCCGCAGTCTCGATATTCCTGCCGCGGTAGGGATGTTCAATGCCTCGGCGCTGATCGCCCAGGACGACTGGGTGATCGTCGACGGTGACGCCGGCGTGGTGATTGTCGATCCGCCGCAGGTCGTGCTGGAGCAATACCGCGACCGTCAGACGCGCTTGCTGCGCGAACGCAAGAAACTCGTCAGGCTGAAAAAAACCCCGGCCATCACCAAGGACGGCACCGAGATCACCCTGCTCGCCAATATCGAGTTGCCCGACGATTGCGCCGCCGCCATGGAAGCCGGTGCGGCCGGCATCGGCCTGTTCCGTTCCGAATTCCTGTTCATGGGGCGCAGCGCCTTTGTCACCAAGCTGCCCGGCGAGGACGAGCAATACGAGTCTTACCGCAAGGCGGTGGCGATAATGAAGGGCCGCCCGGTGACCATCCGCACGCTCGACATCGGCGCCGACAAGCCGCTCGACGCCGCCGAGCAGACCGCGCTGAACCCGGCGCTGGGCTTGCGCGCGATCCGTTATTGCCTGGCCGAGCCGCAGATCTTCCTGATGCAGCTGCGCGCCATCCTGCGCGCCTCGGCCCATGGCCCGGTCAAGATCCTGGTGCCGATGCTGGCGCACGCCTTCGAAATCGAGCAGACGCTGGCGATGATCGAACAGGCCAAGCAGCAGCTGCGCGACGCCGGCAAGAAATTCGATGCCAATATCCAGGTGGGGGCGATGATCGAGATCCCGGCGGCGGCGCTGGCGCTGCCGATGTTCATCAAGCGCATGGATTTCCTCTCGATTGGCACCAACGACCTAATTCAGTACACCCTGGCGATCGACCGTGTCGACCACGAAGTTGCCCATCTTTACAATCCGCTGCATCCGGCGGTGCTGTACCTGCTGTCTTCCATCATCGCCGCCGGCGCGCGCGAAGGCATCCCCGTGGCGGTGTGCGGCGAAATGGCCGGCGACATCAAATTGACCCGCCTGCTGTTGGGCATGGGCTTGCGCGAATTTTCCATGCACCCTACCCAGCTGCTGCCGGTCAAGAATGAAATCCTCAACAGCGACCTGACTGTTCTGGCTACCCAGACCCGCCGCATCCTGCGCGCCACCGACCCGGTGGCGATCACCGAAGCGGTGGCACAATTGGGTGCGCTTTGAGCCAGCATGCAGATGCGTGCTCGGACATGGTTTGACGGCGACAGCCGACTTGGTTATTCTTACGTGATGGCGCCGATTTGATATCAGCTTGCGGGCGCATGATAAATACGGCTAAAGCGTGCTTGGTACAAGTTCGAATTTAGCCCGACGCGCCTGGCGCTTTCGGGCTTTTTATTTTTCTCTATGACATCCATCGGAATCGTCTCGCCGCAGGTTATGCATTTCAAGGAGCCGCTGCCACTGCAGGGCGGCACTTCGCTGGCCGACTATTCGCTGACGTATGAAACTTACGGCAAGCTCAACGCCGACCGCACCAACGCCGTGCTGGTGTGTCACGCCCTGAATGCCTCGCACCATGTCGCCGGTTATTATCTGACCGACAAGGGCGAGAAAAGCATCGGCTGGTGGGACAACATGGTCGGCCCCGGCAAGCCGCTCGATACCGACAAATTTTTCGTCATCGGCGTCAACAACCTCGGTTCCTGTTTCGGCTCGACCGGGCCGATGCATGTCAATCCGGCCACCGGCAAGCCTTACGGCGCCAGCTTCCCTGTCGTGACGGTGGAAGACTGGGTCGATGCCCAGGCGCGCCTGGCCGATGCGCTGGGCATCGAGCAGTTCGCCGCCGTCATGGGCGGGTCCCTGGGCGGCATGCAGGCACTGGCCTGGAGTCTGCGCTATCCGCGGCGCCTGCGCCATTGCGTGGTGATCGCCTCGACGCCGAAGCTGTCGGCGCAAAACATCGCCTTCAATGACGTCGCGCGCCAGGCGATCCTGACCGACCCGGATTTCCATGGCGGCGACTTCTATGCGCACGGCGTGGTGCCAAAACGCGGCCTGCGGGTGGCGCGCATGATCGGCCACATCACCTACCTGTCGGATGACGACATGGCGGAAAAATTCGGCCGCGACCTGCGTGATGGCAAATACCAGTTCGGCTTCGGCATCGATTTCGAGATCGAATCCTATCTGCGTTACCAGGGCGACAAGTTCTCCGAATACTTCGATGCCAACACTTATCTGCTGATCACCAAGGCGCTGGATTACTTCGACCCGGCACGCGAATTCGGTGGCGACCTCGCGCGCACCCTGGCCGGCACCGAGGCGCAGTTCCTGCTGGTGTCGTTTACTACCGACTGGCGTTTTTCGCCGGTGCGCAGCCGCGAAATGGTGCAGGCGCTGGTCAACAACAAGCGCCGCGTGTCCTACGCCGAAATCGATGCGCCGCACGGGCATGACGCCTTCCTGCTGGAGGATGCGCGTTACCTGCGTACGGTGCGCACGTATTACGATCGGGTGTGGCAGGAAATCGCCGCGGGAGACGCAGCATGAACTTTCAGGAATTGCGCCGGCTGCGTCCGGACCTGGCCTTCATCGCGCACTGGGTGGCGCCGGCCTCGCACGTGCTGGATCTCGGCTGCGGCGATGGTGTCATGCTCGACCATCTGCGCACCGACAAGGGCTGCCATGGCTATGGCATCGAAATCGACGACGACAAGATTCCCGTGTGTATCGAGCGCGGCGTCTCGGTAATCCAGCAAGACCTCGAAGCCGGATTGGCCATGTTCGAAGATAACGCCTTCGATGTCGTGCTGTGCCTGTCGGCCCTGCAAATGACGAAGGATGTCGAGGGCGTGCTGCGCGAAATCACCCGGGTCGGGCGCGAAGCGATCGTTTCCTTCCCCAATTTCGCCCACTGGCCGCATCGCCTGTCGCTGATCCGTGGCCGCATGCCGGTGTCGAAGTCATTGCCCTACGAATGGTATGACACGCCCAACCTGCGGTTTGCCACCATCGGTGATTTTGCGGAACTTGCCAACCGGGTCGGGCTCGAAGTGCTTGAATTTATCGCGTTGCATGAAGGCAAGCCAGTTGCCTTTATGCCAAACTGGCGCGGCAGCCTGGCGGTGTTCCGCCTGCGTAAAAAAACCGATTAAGCATCCTTCATGAGCCAGACTCCCGCTACCGTCCAGAAGCCGCAGGTCCAAGATCATACTGCGGGACAAACTCGTAGCGCGGCCAACGCCGGCGCGGGCGGCGAGGACGGCGCCAGGGTCAAGCGGCGCATTCGCGATGCTTTCCTGCAGCCGTCGGCCTGGACCCTGTTCTTCTTTGGCTTCGCTTCCGGCCTGCCCTTCCTGCTGGTGGCCGGCACCCTGGCTTACTGGCTGAAGGAAAACGGCATCGCGCTAAAGGAGATCACCATGATCGCCAGCGCGGGCCTGGCCTATTCCTTCAAGTTCCTGTGGGCGCCGCTGGTCGACCGCCTGCGGCTGCCGCTGCTCGGGCGGCTGGGTCAGCGCCGCAGCTGGCTGCTGCTGGCGCAGGTTGCGGTGATGGTCGGGCTGGGGGCGATGGCTTCAGTGACGCCGTCGCAACTGGGTCTGTTCATCGGCCTGACCCTGCTGGTGGCCTTTGCCGGGGCCACCCTGGATATCGCGGTGGATGCCTATCGCATCGAGATCGCGCCGGTCGAAGCGCAGGGGGCGCTGGTGGCAACCTATTCGCTGGGCTACCGGATTGCGCTGATCGTCTCCGGCGCACTGGCGCTGGTGCTGGCCGACCATACCGTCTGGCCCAACGTCTACCGCGCGATGGCCCTGTTCATGCTGGTGCCCATCGTCGCCAATCTGCTGGCGCGCGAGCCGGAAGTGCTGCGCGTGCATGCGCAAAGCTGGGCTCAGGGCATGCGCGAAGGCGTGGTCGAGCCGTTTGCCGACTTCTTCCGCCGCTTCGGCGGACGGGTGGGCCTGATGATCCTGCTCTTCATCCTGCTGTTCAAGATTTCCGACCAGGCGCTGGTGGGCGGCATCATGGGACCGTTCTACCTGGACCAGGGCTTCACCAAGACGGAAATCGCCACGATTTCCAAGGTCTACGGCATCTGGGTGGGCATCGGCGGCGCCTTCCTCGGCGGTGTCGCGGTGGTGCGCTGGGGCGTGGAACGTGCGCTGCTGGCAGGCATCGTGCTGGGCGCGCTCTCCAATCTGCTGTACCTGTGGCTGATCGGCGCCAACGGCGACGTGGCCATGCTGACCCTGGTGATTTCCGGTGAAAACCTGGCGCAGGGCGTGCTGGGCACCACCGCCGTGGCCTACCTGTCGGCGCTGGTCAACCAGCGTTATACTGCCACCCAGTATGCGCTGTTCAGTTCGCTGATCACCCTGCCGGGCAAGGTGCTGGGCTTCTATTCCGGCCGCATCGTCGAGGCAGTGGGTTACGCGCCGTATTTCTGGATCACCACGCTGGCCATCGTGCCGGCCATCGGCCTGTATTACTGGCTGCGGCCACGCGTCAGGCTGGAATCGTCCGAGGAAAAACCTGATGCAAACTATGTCTAAATGTCGCTTGCCTGGGCGTCTTGCCATTCTGCTGACGCTGGCGTGCGCGCTCGGCGCGGCGCAGGCGCAGGCGCGCGAGCCGGAAGCAGCGGGCGAGGGTGTCCAGGTCGGCAAGATGTCCTCGCTGCGCAATCTGGTGCCGCAAGAGCAGCTGGAAGCCAGCGCCGCCCAGCAATACACCGCCATGAAACAGCAGGCGCAGCAGCAAAACGCGCTGATGCCGGACAGCCACCCGCAAGTGCGACGCTTGCGCGCCATTGCCGACAAGCTGGTGCCGCATGCGGTGCGCTGGAATCCGCACGCGGCCGAGTGGAAGTGGGAAATCAACCTGATTGCCTCGAAGGACGTGAATGCCTTTTGCATGCCGGGCGGGAAAATCGCTTTTTACACAGGCTTGCTGGACGGCTTGCAGCTGACCGACGATGAAGCCGCAATCGTCATGGGGCACGAAATCGCCCACGCCCTGCGCGAGCACGGCCGCGAGCGCGCCGCCAAGTCAGGACTGGCCAACGCCGGCGCCAAGCTGGCCGGCATCGGCCTGGCCGCCATCCTCGGTATCGATGCCAATCTCACCACCGCCGCCACCGGCCTGGGGGCGAACCTGACCATGCTGAAGTTTTCGCGCGACGATGAATCCGAAGCCGATGTGGTCGGGCTGGATATCGCCGCCCGTGCCGGTTACGATCCGCGCGCCGGCGTCGCCTTGTGGCAAAAAATGGGAAAAAGCAGCCAGAACGCGCCGCCGCAATGGCTTTCTTCGCATCCGGCCGGCCAGAACCGCATCGTCGAGATGCGCAAACAACTGCCGGCAGTGATGCCGCTGTATGCCAGGACGAAGGGCGTGCCGCAGAAATCTTTGCCGCCCTACCGCAGCAACGTCAAGGATATCGCGCCGATATCCTGACCAAGCCGGCGCGCCTGAACGCGGCCGAATTCGCCCTGGTCAAGCAGCACCCGCTGGTCGGCTACAACATTCTCAAGACCATCGACTTTCCCTGGCCGATCGCCGATATCGTGGTGCAGCACCATGAGTCGCTGGATGGCAGCGGCTACCCGTTCGGCTTGAAAGGCGAGCAGATCCTGGCGGAGTCCAGGATCCTGACCGTGGCCGATATTGTCGAATCGATGTCATCGGACCGGCCTTATCGTGCGGCGCTGGGCATCGACGCCGCGATCGCGGAAATTACCCACCTGCGCGGCAGCAAGCTCGATGCCGACGTCGTCGATGCGTGCGTGCGGGTCTTGCAGCGTGGTGAATTCTCGCCCAATCTCCTGCAATTGCAACCGTAACAGGGCTGAAGGAAATCGAGAAATATCGAAATGCCAGTAACATGATGAGTCACAAAACCTGCGCGGACCCCAGCCTGGCTGTGGTCGTGCCGGTATCGTGGCGCACGGGCAAGCAACTCTCAACTCTCCTTTGACGACCGCTGGGGCGCCTGTCGGACGCCATCGGCCGCTTCCGTGTGATTGTGATTGGCCCTCGTGCTGATTGTCTTCGGTTTGCTGATGACCGCGGGTGCACTGGCGTTGAATGAAGCGCATCCGGCGCACAACAAGCGCATCGCAGCCGTCACGGCCTCGCCGACGCCATCCTGGTGTTTTGTGGGGTGATGGCGTGTGTGTTGCTTGCTCTGTCGTGGCAATCTCGCATGCATATGCGACAAATGCGCCAAGGAGTAACCCCATGCGTAGTGTTCCTCAGAATGTCATCAAACACAAGGTCGGCCTGCTGAATCTGGCAGCCGAGCTTGGCAACGTATCCCGCGCCTGCAAGGTAATGGGCTTTTCCCGCGACACCTTCTATGTCGGCACCATCAAGGGTGTGGGACGCATCTATCAACAGACCTTTGTCGACACCTATTCGAAATGGGCTGCTGCCAAGCTATACACCGCCAAGACGCCCATTACGGCAGCGGACTTGTTGAATGACCGGGTCTTGCCGTTCTTTGCTGAACAGGGCATGGGTGTGATCCTGATGCTGACCGATCGCGGCACGGAATACTACTGCGGCAGGCCGGAATCGCATGACTACCAGCTGTACCTGGCCTTGAATGAGATTGAGCATACCAAGACCAAAGTGCGCCATCCGCAAACCAATGGCATTTGCGAGCGCTTCCACAAGACGATTCTGCAGGAGTTTTACCAGGTCGCCTTCCGCCGCAAAATCTACCGGAGCATCGAAGAGCTGTAAACCGATCTGGATGAATGGCTGAACTATTACAACCTGGAGCGTACCCACCAGGGCAAGATGTGCTGCGGCCGCACACCGATGCAAACCTTGATTGCCGGGAAGGAGGAGGCGTGGAAAGCCGCGATGAAAACTCTCATTTTTCATGCCGAAATCCAGCCGCATCCACTCCGCTTTCGGCAGGTAGTGCCGCCGGATTTGTATACGGCGACGTCTTTAATAGGAAATAAATAGCCTATTTGCGCCTCCCGCCATCTGGACTTCGCGTCATTTTTCCCTTCTTTAATGCGCTATGCACAGAAACTGTGCCTGACGTCCAAAAAAATGCATCAAATATGTCCAAATAAAGCATATGCGCTGGCATGCCATTTGCTCATATTGGCGGGTGGCAACGGTGGTGCGACACCGAGTCACGCTGATTCGACTCGCCGCATAACGCTAACCAAGGGGCAGGGATGACAGAAAATACATTTGGCAGGCTGGCCACCGGGGACGCATGCGCTGCTGCCGCCGACAAACCGGAAAAGGAAGAGGTCAAGGCCGGCTTCATGCCGCTGACCGGTCGCGTTTCGGTCGTCATGGCGGCAATCCTTGGGTTCGACAAAAAGTACGGTCAACACTTCGCTCAATGTGATCAGCGCGCGTATTCTCGGTCACTACAGCAACGGGATGGAGACAAGCCGCGCAGATCCGCATTGCGTGAGATTCCATCAGGACGGCGCGGTGAATTTGCCCTGGCTTTCCGATGGCATGTGGTTTCTGGCGCAGCACAAGCGTTGGGGTTTGTTAAGGGAGCATCCCGGCATCCGGGGACCACTCCGGTTTGGCCTCACAAGATAGTTGTCCGCCGAGGGGGGCAGGCGTGTCAGTGATGCTGCAATCAATTCTGCAAGTCGAACCTGCCGAAGCGCCGCTCGTCGTGATCGGTACCGGCCCGGTCGGCGTGCGCTTTGCGCAGGATCTGCATCGGCGCGATCCGTCAATTCCGCTTGTGATCTATGGCGACGAGCCGTGGGAGCCGTATAACCGCGTGCGCCTGTCGTCGTTCCTGGCCGGTGAGGCCGACTGGGCGGCACTGACGCAGGGACTGGCGCTGCCGCAGGGTCCCGGAATCGAAGCGCGACTCAATTGCGCTGTGCTGCAGATCAATTGCGCCAAGCAGGAAATCGAGGATTCGGCAGGGCGCACCCAGCGCTATTCCCGCCTGGTGCTGGCTACCGGATCGCGCCCGCGGATTCCCGACGTGCCGGGCATCGGCCAAGCCAACGTTTACGTATTCCGTGACATGGACGATACCCAGCGGCTGTTCGCGCGCCGTATCCGCAGCCGTCGCACGGTGGTGCTGGGCGGCGGCCTGCTCGGGCTGGAGGCGGCGCGTGCGATGCAACGCTTCAACACCGAGGTGCTGGTCATCGAAAACAGTGACCGGTTGATGATGCAGCAACTGGACCAAAAAGCGTCGGACCTGTTGCGCGCGCATGTCGAGGCGAGCGGGCTCAGGGTATTGACAGGCGCAGCCGTCAAGCGCGTGCACGGCGCAGGCGCGGTTACCGGCATCAGCCTGCGCGGAGGCGATGCCGTCGAGTGCGATACCGTCGTGATTGCCGCCGGCATCAGGCCAAACACCGACCTGGCGCTGCGGGCCGGCCTGAGCATTGGGCGCGGCATTCGCGTCAACGACCGCATGCAGACATCCGACCCGTATATTTATGCGATTGGCGAATGCGCCGAGCACCGCGACCGGGTGTACGGGATCGTCGCTCCCGGCCTGGAACAGGCGGCAGTCGCCGTGCATGCACTATGCGGCGGCGACGCCAGCTATGCCGGTTCGCTCCAGGCGACTCGTCTGAAGGTGCTCGACATGCCTGTGTTTAGCATGGGCCGCGTCGGCGAGCGCGACGGTATCGGCATGGCGAGCACGGCAGCTTACGAAGACAGGAACGCCAGCATCTACCGCAAGGTATTTGTCGAGCGCGGGCGTCTGATCGGCGCGATGGCAGTCGGCGAGTGCGAGGACCTGCGCCGGCTGCAGGAAGCGGTGACCGGCAATCGCAGGATCCTGCCGTGGCAGTTGTGGCGCTTCCGCCGCACCGGCTCGCTATGGCAGGAAGAAGAAACAAGCAGCGTGGTCAACTGGCCGGCAAGTGCAGTCGTCTGCAACTGCACCGGCGTCACGCGCGGTCAGCTGGGCGAAGCGGTGGCCGCCGGATGCCGTTCGGTCGAACAGCTGGCGGCCTGCACGCGTGCCTCTACCGTATGCGGTTCGTGCAAGCCATTGCTGGCCGAACTGGCCGGTGGCGCAGCGGTGCGCGAACCGGTGCGCGCGCATCGCCCGTTGTTGGGTGGCGCCGCTGCGGCACTGGCGTTTGCGTTGCTGATGCTGGCCGCGCCCGCCATCCCGTTTGCCGACACGGTGCAGCTGCAGTGGCGCTGGGACGACCTGTGGCTGGTCAGCCTGTACAAGCAGGTCAGCGGATTTTCCGTGCTCGGATTGACGGTGCTCGGCTTGCTGCTCACTTTCCGCAAGCGCTGGTCGCGCATCAGTTTCGGCGATTTCGCCATATGGCGCGTGCTGCACGTGGTGCTCGGATTGAGCGCACTGGCAGCACTGTATGTGCATACGGGAGGCAGACTGGGCAACCAGCTCAATTTCCTGTTGATGGCCAGCTTTTCCGGCCTGATTCTAGCCGGCGGCGTTGCCGGACTGATGATCGCGCAGGAGCATCACCTGCCGCCGGCGCTGGTACGGCGCTGGCGCGACAACAGCACCTGGATACACATCCTGCTGTTCTGGCCAGTACCCGTGTTGCTCGGGTTTCACATTTTCAAAACTTATTATTTTTAAAGCCTACTCGCGATGGCAAAGAAAAACCGCAGGGTACTGTGGATCTACTGGGGAGTGTTGAGCGTGGCGATGGTGGCATATTTTGCGACGGGCCTGTTCTACAAGGAAGCGGCGACGAATCCACTGCTGGCACCGGCGCGCGCGGCTTTCCTGCCAGGCCAGACCACGCACGGCCATTACCAGATCGAGCTGGCCTGCGAAAGCTGCCACAGCAAGTCGTTTGCCGGCCAGGAAGCAATCCAGGAGGCGTGCGTCAAGTGCCACGAGAGCGATCTGAAGGAAGCCAAGGACTCGCATCCGGCCAGCAAATTCGACGATCCGCGCAATGCCGACCGGCTTGAAAAGATCGATGCGCGGATGTGCGTCACCTGTCACGTCGAGCATAAGCCGGGCCTGGCGCTGGCGATGGGCGTCACGCAGCCGCAGGACGTCTGCTACAACTGCCACAGCGGCCCGGAGGAAATGCCGCAGGATCACAAGAATTTCAAGTTCGATGGCTGCACGGCGGCCGGCTGCCACAACTATCACGACAATCGTGCGCTGTACGAAGACTTTTTGCTCAAGCACGCGCAGGACGCCAAGCTGAACGACAAGCCGCAGTTGCCGCAGCGCGAATTTGCCGCCGCAGTGCGCGAGATGAGCACCTACCCGGCGGCGAAGTATCCGTTCAAGGCACTGTCGGCAACCGAGCAGGATGCGCCGGCCGGCAAGCGCGGCAGCGCGTCGTTGCAGGCCGACTGGCTCGGCACCGCGCATGCGAAGGCAGGCGTTAATTGCAGCGGCTGTCATGCCTCGGACGGCAAGGACGGCACCATGAACTGGACCGACCGTCCGACCGACCCGACGGCCTGCAAGGGTTGCCATGCCGCCGAGGACAAGGGATTTTTGGCCGGCAAGCATGGCATGCGGTTGGCGCAGGACTTGACGCCGATGACGCCTGGCGACGCCCGCCTGCCGATGAAAGCCGATGCCGCCCACAAGGAACTCGGCTGCACATCCTGCCATTCCGCACATCGATTCGATACCAAGACGGCAGCGGTGGAGTCGTGCATGAGCTGCCACAACGACAAGCACACGCTGGCCTACAAGGAGTCGCCGCACTACGCGCTGTGGCAAAAGGAAATCGCCGGGCAGGCGCCGCCGGGTTCAGGCGTGACATGCGCCAGCTGCCACATGCCGCGCATGCGGATGTCAACCGAAGACGGCGCGCGCATCGTGGTGCAGCATAACCAGAACGACACATTGCGGCCGAATCAAAAAATGATACGGGCAACCTGCATGAGTTGCCATGGACTCGGGTTCTCGATCGACGCGCTGGCAGATAAGAAACTGATTGACAACAACTTCAAAGGCATGCCGGCGCAGCACGTGCCAAGCATCGACATGGCTGTGGCAAAGGATGCGGCAACGCGCAGCAAGCGAAACAAACCGTGATGGCGCGCCGTCCGTGAGTGTGTGGTGTTTTTTTCAACCGTAAAGGAGATGGAAATGAAACGAAGTGCGCATTTGAAAGCAAGCAGTCTGGCAATCGGCGCGGTGCTGGCCGCCGCCGCGTGTTCCGCGCAGGCATCCGGCATCAGTCCAAAGGAAATGGCCGATGCCCTGCACGCCGTGATGGCGGCCGACCGGACCGTGTATACCCGTTTGATCGTCAACCGCCTGCAAAACGAGGAAAAGGTGATCAAGGCGAGCGAACACTGGAAGGATGACAAGGCGCTGGTGCTGCCGGCGCAGATGTTCCGTTTCGGTGCCGAAGAGGTGGCCAAGAGCAAGCCGAATTTCAGCTATACGCTGCTGTCGCTATGGCCGTTGAACAAGCAGAATTCGGCGAAGACGCCGGTGGAAAAGGAAGGACTGGACTTCGTCGCCAAGAACCCCGGGAAGAACTTCTACAAGGAAGAAACGCTCGGCAAGAAAACCTACTTCACGGCGGTGTATGCCGATACGGCGATTGCGCCGGCCTGCGTCACTTGTCACAACGACCACAAGGACAGCCCGCGTACCGATTTCAAGATCGGCGACGTGATGGGCGGCGTGGTGCTGCGCATCCCGATCAGCAAGTAAGCCGATGAAAGCCGCCTTGTGGATCGTTCTTGCCGGCGCGGCGCTGTTGGCGAAGCCGGCCGCGGCCGACGCCAGGTTCCCGAACTTTGCCGATCCGCATCTGGTCAAGGGCCGCGAAGTCTGGCTCGGCACCTGCAAGGCCTGCCATGCCACCGGCGTGGCGGATGCGCCGCCGGTGCATGACCGGAACGCCTGGCGGCCGCGCCTGGCCAAGGGAAAAGAGGTGTTGTATCGGCATGCGTTAAAGGGCTTCTTCGGCCCGCAAAGCACAATGATGCCGCCACGCGGCGGCAACGACAAGCTGAGTGACGAGGAAGTGAAGGCAGCAGTTGATTACATGATCGCAATAGTCAAATAAAGGAGTATTCCATGACACCGCTACAAATCACTCTCGTACAAACCTCCTGGCAAAAGGTGGTGCCGATCAAGGAAAAGGCCGCCGAACTGTTCTACGGCAAGCTGTTCGAAATGGACCCATCGCTGAAGCCGATGTTCAAGGGCGACATCGTCGAACAGGGGCGCAAGCTGATGGCAATGATCAATACCGTTGTCATGAAACTGGATCAGCTCGGCGATATCGTTCCCGCCGTACAGGACCTCGGCAAACGCCACGTCGCCTATGACGTCAAGGACAAGGATTACGATACCGTTGCCGGCGCCCTGCTGTGGACGCTGGGCGCCGGCCTGGGGGATGCCTTTACCGATGAAGTGGAGCAAGCCTGGACCACCGCCTAACCTGATCCTGGCCGGCGCCATGAAAGACGCTGCTGCGGCTGCCGCGGCCTGATTCATGAGCACCGAGGTCATGCTGGAGGCAGCGTCACTGACCGCTGCGCGCGGGGACCGGCCGGTTTTCATCGGCCTGGATCTGCGCGTGGAGCCCGGGCAGGCAGTCCATGTCACCGGACCCAACGGCAGTGGCAAGTCCACGCTGCTGCGGATCCTGGCCGGCTTGCTGTGTCCGGAGTCTGGCCAGATCCGATGGAACGGGTATGCGGTGCCGGCCGGCAGGCGGCTGCCCGACTGCTCGTATCTCGGGCACCGCAACGGCCTGAAGGCGGAATTGACTGCGCTGGAGAACCTGCGCGATGTTGCTGTTCTGCATGCTTACCGGTCGGATGAGGAGGGCTTGCTGGATGCGCTCGCAAAGGTCGGAATGGCCGGCGCCGCGCACACCGTGGCCGGGTTGCTGTCGCAGGGTCAGCAGCGGCGCATAGCGCTGGCACGCGTGCTGGTTGGCGCTCCACAACTGTGGCTGCTCGACGAGCCGACGACCGCGCTCGACCAGGCCAGCATCCGCATGTTCGAGAACCTGTGCGACCAGCACCTGAGTCGTGGCGGCATGCTGGTGTTTGCCAATCATCACCCCTTGCGGCTGCCGGCCGAACGGCTGCGCGAACTCGCCATCCCGGCAATCGCACATCGCATGGAACAGGAGGCGGCATGCTTGCTCCCGTTGGCAATCTGATCGCACGCGAGCTGCTGCTGGCATGGCGGCGCCCGTCGGCGGTGCTGACCCCGCTCGGCTTCTTCATCGCAGCAGTCAGCCTGTTTCCGCTGGCGGTCGGCCCGGAACGGATGTTTCTGGCGCGGCTGGCGCCCGGCGCGATCTGGGTCGCCGCGCTGCTGGCGACGCTGCTTGGCATGGAGCGCTTGTTCGAATCCGACTTCCGTGACGGCAGCCTGGAATTGATCGTGCTCGCACCGCAATCGCTGCCCTTGATGGTGCTGGGCAAGGTCGCGGGTTTCTGGCTGGGGGCGGGGCTGCCGCTAGTGTTGCTGACGCCGCTGCTCGGCATCCAGCTTGGCGTACCGAACAGCGAACTGGTGCAACTGACATTGTCATTGCTGCTCGGCACGCCAACGCTGTGCCTGGTCGCGGCAATCGCCGCCGCGCTGACGCTATCGCTGCAGCGCGGCGGCCCGCTGCTGGCCTTGCTGGTGCTGCCACTGGCGGCGCCGGTATTGATCTTCGGCAGCGGCGTTGCCGCTGCCACCACGCCGGTGGAATTGCAGGCGAATCTGTCGCTGTTGGCAGCATGCCTGCTGATTGCCGTTGTGTCGACGCCGTGGGCCACCGCCGCGGCACTCAGAATCGGATTGGAGTCTGCCTGATGCGTACTTGGAATATCTGGAAATATGCCGCACCGCTAGTCTTTTATCCGCTTGCCGGGCGTCTCGTGCCGTGGTTTGCCGCCGCCGCTGCGGTGTCCGGCGTGATTGCACTGTACCTTGGGCTGGTGGCGGCGCCGCCCGATTTCCGCCAGGGCGAGGTGTACCGCATTCTGTTCATCCATGTTGCAGCCGCCTGGATGTCGATGTTCATCTACGTGGTAATGGCCGTCTACGCCGGGCTCGGCCTGGTGTTCGGCACTCGCCTGTCGTCGTTGATGGCAAACGCGCTGGCGCCGAGCGGTGCGCTGTTTACCTTTCTGACACTGTGGAGCGGCGCACTGTGGGGCAAGCCGACCTGGGGCACGTACTGGGTGTGGGACGCGCGCCTGACGTCCGAGTTGCTGCTGCTGTTTCTTTATCTCGGCTTCATCGCGCTGCAGGCGGCAATCGACGATCCGCGGCGCGCAGCCAGAGCCGGCGGCGTGCTGGCACTGGTCGGATTGATCAACCTGCCTGTCATCTATTTTTCCGTGACCTGGTGGAATACGCTGCATCAGGGTGCTTCAGTCAATCTATCCGAAGCGCCGCAAATGGCCGGCATCATGGTCGTCGCCATGCTGAGCATGACATTTTCTTTCTGGATGTATGCGATCGCGGTCGCACTGGCGCGCGTGCGCTGCCTGATCGCCCGCGGCGAGGCCCGGCGCCGGTGGTGCTCGCAGGGTGCAGGCGACTGAAACCGAACCGGACTCGGATAAATGCAATCAACAGCAAGGAGAAAACGATGAGCCTGAATGAATTCCTATCGATGGGTGGCCAGGGTGCCTTTGTCTGGGGCGCGTATGGCATGACAGCACTGCTGTTCGCGCTGGAAGTGGTGCTGGTGCGGCGCTGCAGCGCGGCGACGCGGCGCAGCCTTGGCCAGGTTCACACTGCCGCGCCCGCCATGCGGCTGGAAGGTCGCCGGGGTATCTGATGAAAATTCTCAACAAGGAGCGCGCGCGACGCCTGGCCATGATCGCCGCCGGATTGCTGCTGCTGGCGGCGGCAACAGCGCTGATCCTGCAGGCCTTTCGCAGCAATATGGTGTTCTTCTTTTCGCCGAGCCAGATTACGGCAGGCGACGGTCCGCGCGACAAGGCGTTCCGGCTTGGCGGCATGGTCGAGCGCGGCAGCCTGCGGCGCGCTCCGAACGGGCTGGAGGCATCCTTCATACTGACCGATACGGCGAACCGGGTGCCGGTGGTCTACCGCGGCATGCTGCCCGACCTGTTCGGCGAAGGACAGGGCGCGGTGGCGTTCGGCCGCATGAACGGCAACGGCACCTTCGCAGCCGAAGAAGTGCTGGCCAAGCACGATGAAAAATACATGCCGCCGGAAGTCGCTGCATCGCTCAAGGCCGCCGAAGCGGCACGGAAAGGCGGGGCCAGATGATTGCCGAACTCGGTCAATGGTGCCTGGCGCTGGCGCTCGTGCTGGCTCTGCTGCAGGCGGCGCTGCCGCTGTTGGGGGCGACGCGTGGCGTCGATGGCTGGATGCGCACCGCGCACGCCGCCGCACGCGCGCAGGCGCTGTTTCTTGCGCTGGCGTTTGTCTGCCTGTTGGCGGTCTTGCTTGGCAACGACTTCTCGGTGCGCTATGTCGCAAACCATTCCAACAGTGGCCTGCCGGCGATCTATCGATTCGCCGCAGCCTGGGGCGGCCATGAGGGATCGCTGCTGCTGTGGACGTTGCTGTTGGCAGCCTGGTCGGCGCTGGTGAGCTGGCGCAGCGACAGCTTGCCGCTGGTTTTTTCATCGCGCGTACTGGCCATTCTCGGCATCGTCTCAAGCGGATTTTTGTGCTTCATGCTGTTCACCTCGAATCCGTTCGAGCGCCTGTGGCCGGCACCGCCGGACGGCGGCGACCTCAATCCGCTGCTGCAGGACCCCGGGCTGGTGATCCACCCGCCGATGCTGTACATCGGCTATGTCGGCCTGGCGGTGCCGTTTGCCTTCGCAGTGGCCGCGCTTTTGACCGGGCGCATCGATTCACACTGGGCGCGCTGGTGCCGGCCATGGACCATCGGCGCCTGGCTGTTTCTGACGCTCGGCATCGCCCTCGGCAGTGCCTGGGCTTATTACGAACTGGGCTGGGGCGGCTGGTGGTTCTGGGATCCGGTCGAGAATGCTTCCTTCATGCCATGGCTGCTTGCCACCGCGCTCATGCATTCGCTGGCGGTCACGGAAAAACGCGGCGTCTTCGCCGGCTGGACCCTGTTGCTGGCGATTGCTGCCTTTGGCCTGAGCCTGCTCGGCACTTTCCTGGTGCGCTCCGGCGTGCTGACCTCGGTGCATGCCTTCGCCGCCGATCCCGGACGCGGCGTGTTCCTGCTGGCATTGTTCGCATTCATCATCGGTGGCGCACTCTGCCTGTACGCGTGGCGCAGGGGACGCCTGGCGAGCAATTCGAGCTTCGCGCCATTCTCGCGCGAGGGATTGCTGATGCTGAACAACGTGTTCCTGTCAGTGGCAACCGCCTCCGTTTTGCTCGGCACGGTCTATCCGCTGGCGCTCGACAGCTTTGGCCTGGCGAAGATATCGGTCGGCGCACCGTATTTCGAGGCGGTGTTCGTGCCGCTGATGGCGCCGATGCTATTTCTGATGGGCGTGGGACCGCTGATGCGCTGGAAGCAGGGCTCGCTGCCGGATCTGAAACGCCGCCTGAAGTGGGCGCTGTTCGCAGCGCTTGCCTTCGGCCTGGTCACGCCCTATCTGCTGGGCGCATCGAGCATCGGCAGCAGCCTCGGCCTGGCACTGGCCGGCTGGCTCACCTGTGCGCTGATCGCGAGCGCGGCCGACAGCGTGCGGCACCGGCACGGGCTTGGCGCGTGGCGCAGCCTGGCTGCCCAGCCGCTGGCGTATCACGGCATGTTGCTCGCCCATTTCGGTATCGTCGTGTTGATTGTCGGGGTCACCATGGTCGGCGGTTATGCCAGCGAACGCACGGCGCGCATGGCGGTTGGAGATGCACTCGAATTGCGCGGTTACCGCTTCCGGTTTGACGCGGTGGAAACGCTGGCGCGCGACAATTACCAGGCGCGCCGCGCCAGCATTTCGGTGACGCGGGATGGCCAGCCGGTGACATTGCTGCAGCCGGAAAAGCGCTTCTATCCGGTCCAGCGCAGCGTGATGACCGAGGCGGCGATCGATCCCGGCCTGACGCGCGACCTGTATGTTGCGCTCGGCGAAGAATTGCCCGACGGCGCCTGGATTCTGCGGCTTTACCACAAGCCGTTTATCAGCTGGATCTGGGCCGGCTGCCTGCTGATGGCGTGCGGCGGCTTGCTTGCGCTCGGCGACCGCCGCTATCGGATGCGCACTGCGTCTGACGCCACGCCGGTGGCTGCGGCGCCGCTGAATCTGGGGGTGGAATGATGCGACGGTTTGTTCCTGCTGCAATTTTCATCGCGTTCTTGCTCCTGCTCGCCCTCGGGCTTGCGCCGCGCTCGCGCGACCTGCCGTCGTCCTTGATCGGCAAGAGCGCGCCGGCGTTCAGCCTGCCGTTGCTGGACGCGCCGCAGCAAACCCTGACGCCTGCCGATCTGCGCGGACGGGTTTGGGTGCTCAACGTCTGGGCATCGTGGTGCGGCGCCTGCCGCGAAGAGCATCCGATCCTGATGCAGCTGTCGCGCACGGCCCGGACGCCGATCTACGGACTGGATTACAAGGACGGACGCGAAGATGCGTCCGCCTGGCTGACGCGGCACGGCAATCCGTATCGCTCCAGCCTGTTCGATGCCGACGGCCGGGTCGGCATCGACTACGGCGTGTATGGCGTTCCGGAAACCTTCGTGATCGACCGGCGCGGTGTGGTACGCCACAAGCATGTCGGTCCGCTGACCGAGGAATTCGTACGCAACAAGTTGCTGCCGATGTTGGTGGCGCTCGAGAACGAGCCGCAGGCGGCACGGGCAAACAGTGAAACAGGAGGATGACATGAAACGAAGTGTGCGCTGGTGGTGCGTACTCGGCACTTTGCTGGCTGGTGTGCTGGGCAATACGATCGGCGCCGATCTGGCGCCGGCCGATGCTGAGCAGGCACTGCAGGCACGAGTGATGATGCTGGCCGCCGATCTGCGTTGCGTGGTGTGCCAGAATCAGTCGCTGGCCGATTCCAGCGCCAGCCTGGCGGTCGATTTGCGAGGTGAAATTGCCGCCATGCTGCGTGCAGGAAAAAGCGAACGCGATGTGACCGAGTTCATGGCGCAGCGCTACGGGGATTTCGTGCTGTACAGCCCGCCGCTGCAGCCCACGACCTGGCTGTTGTGGCTCGGCCCGTTCTTGATCATGCTGCTGGGGATGGTGATGCTTTACCGGCATGCGGCCGGCTGGCAGGCGCGGGGGCAGGCTGGTGAAGCTGCCAGTCGCGAGGAGGGCAGTGCATGACGGCGGCGCAGGTATTCTGGGCATTTGCCATCGCCCTGACCATTGGTGCGCTGCTGACCGTACTGCAGCCGACGCTGGCAGGTATTGCCGCTGAAAAAGGCGTGGCGCGCCGGGTTCCGCTATTGGCCGGGCTCGCCATATCGCTGCTGGCGCTGGCGGTATATCTCGCTGTTGGCCGGCCCGACCTGATCGCACAGCAATCCGGCACCGGGTCCGGGGCAGCGCCGCATCACGCAACGATTCCGGAACTGATCAAACGTCTTGAAGCGCACCTGCAGCAACAGCCGGAGGATGCCGATGCCGCGGTCTTGCTGGCGCGTTCCTACTACGCCGCAGCCCGTTTCGATGAGGCGGTGCCGGCGTTCGAACGCGCATTCGCGCTGAAGGCGCCCGCAGCGCCGCAACTGGCCGATTATGCCGATGCGCGCACCGCGCAGAAGGGCGGCGCTTTTGACGCGCAGGCGCAGAAAGCGGTCGAACGCGCGCTGGCGCTTGATGCGCAACATGTGAAGTCGCTGAGGCTGGCGGGCAGCTTCGCCTTCAATGACCGCCGGCCTACCGAGGCGATTGTTTACTGGACGCGCCTGGCGCCATTGCTGCCGGCCGATTCCGAAGAGATGCGCCGTCTGCAGGCCGACATGGCCGAAGCGCGTGCGCAGCTGGCGAGCGGTGCGGCTGTTACGGACAGCAAGAGGCAGATTTCCGGCACCGTAGCGATTGCTCCCGAATTGCAAAAATCGGTGGGCGGCACCGACACGCTCTACGTGTTCGCACGCGGGCTGCAAGGGCCGCCGATGCCGCTGGCCGTCTTCAAGGCAGCGCCTGGACGCTGGCCGGTGGCGTTCACGCTGGACGAGAGCATGGCGGTAATGGGCGGCGCGCGTCTGGGTGACTTGAAAAATGCGATGGTCGTCGCGCGAATCTCGCGGTCCGGCCAGGCAATCGGGCGGCCGGGCGACCTGGAAAGCGGGGCGGTACAAGTGGAGGTGGGCGCTGCCGGCATTCAGCTGTTGATCGAGACGGTCAGGAAATGACGGTGACGCTATGGGCGTTGGTAATCCCGCAATCTCGCGGCATTTTACCAGTGAGCTTCGAGCATAAATAAAATTTGTGCGGCGTAGCGGAGGGCCGCGGCAGCGCGGCCAAACAGATTTTTTTAACAGAGAGTAACTGTCCATGAAACATAAGCTAACAAGCAAGGCTTTGCCTTTCCGAGTTGCGAAGTTCGTACAAACTGCAATGGTGGCATGTGCACTCGCATGCCAATTCCTGAGCGCCCCGGTGCTGGCAGCGCCGAAAGTCGAAAAGCCCGAACTCAAGTTCGGCTTTATCAAACTCACCGACATGGTGCCGCTGGCGGTTGCCTATGAAAAAGGCTACTTCGAGCAGGAAGGTTTGTTCGTTACGCTGGAAGCGCAAGCCAACTGGAAAGTCTTGCTCGACCGCGTGATCTCTGGCGAACTGGACGGCGCCCACATGCTGTCCGGCCAACCACTTGGCGCCACCATCGGCTTCGGCACCAAAGCCGACGTCATCACCGCCTTTACCATGGATTTGAACGGCAATGCCTGCACCGTCTCCAACGATGTCTGGGGGCAGATGAAAAAGGCGGTCCCGATGGAAAAAGGCAAGCCGGTGCATCCGATCAAGGCTGACGCGCTCAAGCCGGTAATTCAAGGCTTCCGCGACAAGGGTATGCCTTTCAAGATGGGCATGGTATTCCCGGTATCCACGCACAACTATGAATTGCGCTACTGGCTGGCAGCCGGCGGGATCCATCCCGGATTCTATGCACCGGATAAGGGCGACGTCACCGGCCAGATTAACGCCGACGTACTGATTTCGGTCACGCCGCCGCCGCAGATGCCAGCGACGCTGGAGTCGGGCACCATCCACGGCTACTGCGTGGGCGAACCGTGGAACCAGCAGGCAGTGTTCAAGGGCATCGGCGTACCGGTCGTGACCAACTACGACATCCGCAACAATGTCTCCGAGAAGGTGTTCGGCGTGACCAAGGCATGGGCAGAGAAGAATCCGAGAACCCACATCGCGGTCGTCAAGGCGCTAATCCGTGCCGGCAAGTGGCTGGATGCGAACAACGGCGCCAACCGCATGGAAGCGGTGAAGATCATTTCGAAGCCGAACTATGTCGGCGCCGACATGGCTGTTCTCGCCAACAGCATGACCGGCACCTTCGAATATGAAAAAGGCGACAAGCGTCCGGCCGCGGATTTCAATGTGTTCTTCCGCTATCACGCGACCTATCCGTTTCAGTCGGATGCAGTCTGGTACCTGACGCAGATGCGACGCTGGGGCCAAATCCCGGAAGCCAAGCCGGATAGCTGGTACCTGGAAATTGCCAAGCAAGTCTATCGCGCCGACATCTATCAGCTGGCGGCAAAGGAGCTGATCGCAGAAGGCAAGATGACCGCGGCCGACTTTCCCGATTTCAGCAAGCATACCGGCTTCCGTCCGGTGCAGCACACCAAGTTCATCGACGGCATCGCCTTCGACGGCCGCAAACCCAACGCCTATATTGACAGTTTCAAGATTGGCTTGAAGGGCAGTGAAAAAGCAAAGTAATGACGAAATGAAGTAACGCACATCGGTAAGGCGGCAGGCAAACGCGATTTGCGCCTGCCGCCGCACCGGCAACGACGCCGGCGCCATCGATTTTTTATCGGCTAAACAAATAAGTGGACTGCAATGCTTAACCAAACGGCAATTTTTTTGGACAAGACAGGACTGACATGGTTTGTTCCCTTCGTGCGGCTGATGGCCGGTGAAAATCCGCGCCAGCAGATGAAAGAGATCATGCTGCAGATCGGTGTCCCGGTCCTGGCTTTCATGTTATTCCTGGTGGTGTGGAGCGTGCTGGCTTCCGGCATCCAGACCAGTTTGGGTACACTCCCCGGACCAGCGCAAGTGGCGGTAGAAGCAAAAGGGCTCATCGACGAGCACTACAACGAGCGCAACAAGGCGGCTGAGTTTTATAAACGCCAGCAAGGTCGTAATGCGCAACTACTGGCCGAAGATCCCAAGGCCCAAGTCTCGATTCGCGGCTGGACGGGCAAGCCGACCTACTTCGACCAGATATTCACCAGCCTCTACACCGTATTCACCGGCTTCGCGCTGGCCACCCTGATCGCGGTGCCGCTGGGCATCCTCTGCGGCCTCTCGCGCACCATGCAGATCGGGCTCAACCCGCTGATCCAGATCTTCCGGCCGGTCTCCCCCCTCGCGTGGCTGCCAATCGTCACGCTGGTTGTCAGTGCGGTTTACGTCAGCTCCGATGACGCCTGGTTTCAGAAATCGTTCATCACGTCGGCCATCACGGTGATGTTGTGCTCGCTGTGGCCGACGCTGATCAACACGGCGCTCGGCGTGTCGTCGATCGACAAGGACCTGATCAACGTGTCCAAAGTGCTGCGTCTGCACTGGACCACCAAGGTCATGAAGATCGTGTTGCCTTCTTCGCTGCAGTTGATCTTCACCGGCCTGCGCCTGTCGCTCGGCGTGGGCTGGATGGTGCTGATTGCCGCCGAGATGCTGGCGCAGAACCCAGGCCTGGGCAAGTTCGTGTGGGACGAGTTCCAAAACGGCAGTTCCAACTCCCTCGGACGCATCATGGTGGCGGTGTTCACCATCGGCTTCGTCGGCTTCCTGCTCGATCGCGTCATGCACACCCTGCAGCAACTGGTGAGCTTCGGCGACCGGGCGCATTGAAAGGACGATGATGATTGCATCCCCCTTAAAAATTTCCGCACCTTCTTCTTTGGTGAATGCCGAAAATATCGCTGCGGTAGAGTCCGCGCAGAAAGGGCCGGCATTGGAGCAGCCCACCCTCGTGCTTGGCGGGCCTTGCCTGGAACTCAAAAACCTGAGCAAGTCATACGGCACTGGCGCCCATATCACACCGGTTTTGCAAAACATCAATCTGCAGATCAAGGAAGGCGAATTCGTTGCTATCGTCGGTTTCTCGGGCAGCGGCAAGACTACACTGATTTCGCTGATGGCCGGCTTGATCACTCCCGACTCCGGCGCTGTGCTGCGCAATGGTCAGCCGATAGCCGGGCCTGGGCCGGACCGCGGTGTGGTATTCCAGAGCTATTCCCTGATGCCATGGATGACCGTGCGTGAAAACGTCGCCCTGGCCGTGGATCAGGTTTTCAAAAATCTGTCCAAGACGGAACGCAAGGCGCAAGCTGAAAAATACATTGCCATGGTCAATCTGACCCAAGCGATGGAAAAGCGCCCAGCTGAACTGTCAGGCGGCATGCGTCAACGCGTCGCCGTGGCCCGCGCCTTGGCCGCTAATCCGGACATCCTGTTGCTGGATGAACCGCTGAGCGCACTGGATGCACTCACCCGTGCAAAACTGCAGGACGAAATCATCCGCATCTGGAGCCAGGAAAAGAAGACCGTCGTTCTGATCACCAACGATGTGGATGAGGGCATCATGATGGCCGATCGGATCATCCCACTGAATCCCGGACCCGGCGCCACCTTCGGGCCGGAATTTCCCGTGACTCTGGCACGGCCACGCGATCGTGCAGGCATGAATCATTCGGAAGACTTCAAGAAAATCCGCAAGGAAGTCACGGAATACCTGATGGATGTCGGAGCGCAGAAAAATGCCAGTGCCGACGACAAGCTGATCAGCCTGCCCAAGGTCATTCCGAATACCAGCAACGAATATCAGAAGGCATTCAAGCCGGATGCTACGCCAGAGAAAAATTCGATGCACCTTGCGCGTTACGTCGAGTTCTCCAAAGTCTCGAAGGTGTATCCGAGCCGCAAGGGGCCGATCAAAGTGGTCGAAGAATTTGACCTGAAGATTCGCAAGGGCGAATTCGTTTCCATCATCGGCCATTCCGGCTGCGGAAAATCGACTGTGCTTTCGATGATTGCCGGCCTGACCGACATCAGCGAGGGCGGCATTTTCCTCGACAGCAGAGAGGTGTCTACAGCCGGGCCGGACCGCGGCATCGTGTTCCAGGCACCCAGCCTGGTCCCCTGGCTGACGGCTTACCAGAACGTCGGCCTGGCCGTGGAGAAAGTGTTCCCGCACGCCAGCAAGAAAGAACGCAACAACATCATTGAGCATTATCTGGAACGTGTTGGTCTGTCGCATGCTGCGCAGAAAAAGGCGTTTGAACTGTCGAACGGCATGCGGCAGCGGGTGGGCATCGCCCGGGCGTTTGCGCTGTCACCCAAACTGCTATTGCTGGACGAGCCGTTCGGCATGCTCGATTCGCTCACGCGCTGGGACTTGCAGGAAGTATTGATGGAAGTGTGGACCCGTACCAAGCTGACCGCCATCATGGTCACACACGATGTAGATGAAGCAATCCTGCTGGCCGACCGCGTCATCATGATGACCAATGGCCCGCGCGCCAAGGTCGGCAAAGTCATGGAAGTCAAGCTACCGCGCCCACGGACACGGAAGATGCTGCTGGAACATCCGGATTACTATAATCTGCGGGAGCAACTACTCAGCTTCCTGAATGAGTGTGATCATGCTTAGGCGTAGCAGTAAACAAGCTGGTGATCTTGATTTGATGGGCGCAGAATTAATTTCCCCCAGCGCTGCCAAACGCATCTGCTAACGACAATATCTTGCCGGTATCGGACGCGTCATATCCGGCAAGTCCATTCACCACTTCACGGAAAGAGGCAGATTGCAGGATACCGATGACTTGCTGGATTAACGGATCATCCAATGCCGCAACCGGTAGCGCAAAAAAGTATCGTTCGCGCACCAACGGGATGAAATCCAGCCCGAAACGCTGTGCTGCCGTTTGCACGCCGAATCCCACCTCCGCCATGCCGCTCGCGATGTAGGCGGCGACGGCGGAGTGCGTGAATTCGGCGCTTTCAAATCCATCGATGTCATTCGGCGAGAGGGATGCGCCTGCCAGCATCAGTTCCAACAGCATTCGCGTACCCGAACCGACTTGGCGATTCACGAAGCGTACGCCGTTCCTGGTCAAGTCATGCAGTCCACGAATGCCTTTCGGATTACCGGGGGCCACGAACAACCCTTGATTGCGTACTGCGAGATGAATCAGGCAGTGCGTTTTTGGGTTGAGCCATCGGGTATAAAGCGCTACTGCAGGACGCTCAAAATCACCCAAAGGCACATGGAATCCGGCCAAATCACACTCCCGTCGCGATAAGGCGGCCACTGCATCCGTGCTGTTCCGGTACCTAAGTTCAATCGGCAGTTTGGCGTCATTAATGGCGTTTAAGAGGGCTGCGACCGCAAAACCATGGCTGGCATGCAAGCGTACCGTCTTGGACTTCCCCGCAGCCGTCTTGTTTAGCTCTCTTTCCAGCTCGGAGGATAAACTTTCCAGTATTGGCGATAAACGCGCCGCGACTCGACGGTCAGCCCATATCAATTTTTCCGCCAATGGCGTCAAGGTTGTCCCGCGCCCGCGGCCCTTGTCCATCAACGTATCGCCAAAAAGTTTTTCCCCATCGCGCAGTAACCCCCACGCGTAACGATAAGACAGGCCGACCGCTTGGGCTGCCTGCGAGATCGATCCAGTGTTCTGTATCGACGTGAGCAATCCAAGCAAAGCTGCGGTATCCAGAGGCAACTCTGCATCGCGGGTGATTTCCCAATGCGGATTAACTTTAACTTTATACATTATGCTGAAATAGTCTATTTGTTAATCAATATTGTGGTGCCAGTCTTCGTAAGAAGATAAATGATAATAACAAAATATGTAATTGAAAGCATATTTTATATAAATCTTGTTCACGTAAATAAGGAGCGAGACATGGCATATTTAGGGAAATGCTGAATTAGGGAAATGCTGAACAATTGAGGTTTCTTGCTCGATAGCCGAGGTCAAGTATCGCCGGAATTTTCCGGCAGCCGGAATTCGTGATGATCAGATGGGGAAGAGGTTTATTCGAGTTTTTCGCTCATGCATCCCAGCTTGTTCTTCGGCAGCGCCTTACGTTTGGAGCGCGACATCGCCACGTGCCAGGTCACTGTTTTATGAAGATTCTCTTTACGCTTTTCCACGCCTTGATAGCCCGCGTCACCGAGTGCCGCGACTTCATCGCCGTGCAGCAGCGCGTGCGCTTGCGTCACGTCCGAGACGTTGCCGGCGGTGCCGATCAAGGTGTGCACGAGGCCCGACGAAGCGTCCACACCGATGTACGCCTTCATGCCGAAATGCCAGTCATTGCCCTTCTTCGACTGGTGCATTTCAGGGGCGCGCTTCTTGTCTTTATTTTTGGGCGGGGGAGGTGAGGCGATCAGCGTGGTATCGACGATGGTACCATCGCGCATCATCAAACCTTTCTCTGCCAAGTGCCCGTTGATCGCGTCGAAGATCTTGCGTGTCAGTTCATTCGTTTCGAGCAGACGGCGGAACTTGAGCAAGGTGGTCGCGTCAGGCGCCGACTCGCGATTGAGGTCGATGCCAACGAAGCCGCGGATCGCCTGGCTGTCGTAGATGGCGTCTTCAATGCCTTCGTCAGACAAACCAAAACACTGCTGGGCCACGTACATGCGCAGCATGCGCGCCAGTCCTATTGGAGGGCGTCCGCCCCCTTGTGGCGGAACCACAGGCCGAACTCGGCCGCGCCGATGTGCGGCAACTGGGATGCCTCAAGGCCGACCGCAAGCTCGAACATCAGCCGGTTTTCCCAGTCAAGCAGCGCGGCACGCTGGCGCTCGCGTTTGGTGGAAACATTCTGCACCACCGAGAACAGCCGGTAGGCTTCTGCGGCGCGGGAGTTGCGGTCATGCGAACTGGCGTAGGCATAGCTCATGATTTCCATGGACAAGTCGATCAGACCGGAAAGCAGTCGTGTGGCGTCGAACTGCTGCCGGCCATCGAACATCGGCTCGGCTTGCAGCAGGTCATGGAATTTTTCTTTCAGGCGGCGCGCGCCGCGAAAGACAAGGTGCATCGGTACTTCGATGCGAGCGTGGACTTAAGCATTCCTTGCGGCGGTTGCAAATCTTTTATGTTTTGAAACAAGAAAGCGGGCACACGCTGTTGCCGGATCGGCAGCAGCGCGATAGCTGATTATGCCGGTAGCGCCTGGATGTGCCAGTCGTAATGGAGGGTAAGTGGTGCATGGTCGGAAAAGCGTTCTTCCTTGTAAATGGCGGCTTGCCTGGCACTTGCTGCAATATTTTCTGTTGCAACATGGTAGTCAATACGCCAGCCGACATTCTTGGCCCAGGCCTGGCCGCGGTTGCTCCACCACGTATAGGCGTCGCCGGTGGTTGCCGGATGCAGCAGGCGATAGGCATCGACCAGGCCCACTTCGTCGAACACGCGGGAGAGCCATGCGCGTTCTTCCGGCAGGAAGCCGGAATTTTTCTGGTTGCTTTTCCAGTTCTTCAGGTCGATTTCCTGATGGGCGATATTCCAGTCGCCGCAAATCACCACTTCGCGCCCGCTGGCGCGCAAGGCCGCCAGATGGGGCAGGAAGGCTTCCATGAAGCGGAACTTGGCCAGTTGCCGTTCGGGGCTGGACGAGCCGGAGGGGCAATACACCGACACCACCGACAAGTTGCCGAAATCGCATTGCACGTAACGCCCTTCGGCATCGAACTCGGGTACGCCGAAACCGGTGATCACTGCATCCGGCTGCGTGCGGCTATACACGCCGGTGCCGGAATAGCCTTTTTTCTCGGCATAGTGGAAATGGCCGACGTAACCCGGTGGCGTGAGGAAAGCCTCGGTCATGTCGCCTGCCTGCGCCTTCAATTCCTGCACGCAGACGAAATCGGCCTGTTGTGCCGCCATCCAGTCGAAAAATCCCTTTTTGGCTGCCGAGCGGATGCCATTCAGGTTGGCTGAAATAATCTTGATCATCGGAAATATTTTGGAAAAATGCTACGAATAGCGAACAGGCGACAGCATACCCCATCCCAACAATTCCCCGCAGGCACGTGCTTTGCATTCATCACTGCATTGGCAGGGCTTCTCCATTTACAATGCCGCTGTGCCGCGCAAACAGGCGTGGAAAAACGACAGAATTCGTCACTTCACACGGTATCGAGGATATTTTGAACAATTTACGTCAGCAATTTATTGAATTCGCAGTCTCCGCAGGAGTACTCAAATTTGGCGGGTTCGTCACCAAGGCGGGCCGTACTTCGCCGTACTTCTTCAACGCCGGACTGTTTAACGATGGCGCCAACCTGGGACAGCTGGCCGATTTTTACGCGCAGACCCTGCTGGATTCGGGCGTCGAATTCGACATGCTGTTCGGCCCCGCCTACAAGGGCATCACGCTGGCCTCGGCCACGGCAGTGGCGCTGGCCGGCAAGGGACGCAACGTGCCGTTTGCCTTCAACCGCAAGGAAGCCAAGGACCATGGCGAAGGCGGCACGATCGTCGGCGCGAAATTGCAGGGCCGGGTGGTGATCATCGATGATGTGATTTCAGCCGGTACCTCGGTGCGCGAATCGGTCGAGATGATCCGCGCCGCTGGCGCTACCCCCTGTGCGGTACTGATTGCACTGGACCGCATGGAACGCGCCGGCACGGACGATGCACTGTCGCCGCATTCGGCGGTGCAGGAAGTCAGCCAGTTGTATGGCATTCCGGTGATTTCGATCGGCAATCTGGCGGACCTGATGGAATATATCTCGGGCGCGGGCGCCGATCCGCAACTGGCGCAGTACAAGGAGGCGATTGCCGCGTATCGCCAGCGCTACGGGGTCGATTGAAAATCCGGCAATTTAACAATTGTTGAACATCCGGCCGGACGCCTCGTTGCAAAATAAGATATTCAAGGGGGAATGCAATGAAAAAAAATAGCAAAAGTCTGCTGGCCGTGATGGGTGTGCTGCTGTGCTTGCCGCTGCTGGCGCACGCTGAAATTTACATTTGCAAGGATGCCAGCGGCAAGACCTTGACCTCTGACCGGCCGATTGTGGAATGCCAGGACCGCAAGATACGGGTGCTTGGCAAGAACGGCATGACCCAGCGCGAGATCGGGCCGCCGCTGACCGAAGAACAGAAGCACCAGAAGCAGGCCGATGATGAAAAGCGCAAGGCGGCCGTTGCTGCTGCGGATGAGCAGCGGCGCCAGGACCGCGCCTTGATGGCGCGCTACGGCAAGGAAGCCGATATCGAGGTGGCGCGGCAGCGGGCGCTGGAGCCGGTCGGCGAGCAGATCCGGCGCGAGCAAGCGTCCGTGCTCATGTCGGAGAAAAAACTGGGGCTGGCCCGCGCCGAGGCCGCCGCCCAGTCCAAGGGCAAGGTGCCGCTCAACCTGCAGCGCAAGATCGACGATCTTGGGCAGGAGATCGTCGACAGCAAGAAGCTGATCGTCGAACGCCAGCAAGAGGTGGTCCAGATCAATAGCAAGTTTGATCAGTCGGTCAAGCGTTTCCGGGAATTGAGCGGGGCCGCCACGCAAACGGTCGCCAGGTGATCCAGGGGCGCAATCGATTTATTAAATTAAAAAGCGGAGCGCCAGGCTCCGCTTTTTTGTTACGCATGACCGACCGTTCAGCCCGCCAGTTTCTTCTTCAGCAATTCCGTCAACTGCGCCGGATTGGCCTTGCCGCGCGAGGCTTTCATGGCCTGGCCGATCAAGGCATTGAACGCCTTTTCCTTGCCGGCCCGGAATTCCTCGACTGACTTGGCGTTCGCCGCCAAGACGTCATCGACAATCTTTTCCAGCGCGCCGGTGTCCGAAATCTGCTTCAGGCCTTTGGCTTCGATGATGGCATCGGCCGCGGCCGCATCGTCCGAGGGCGCTGCCCACATCGCTGCAAAAATTTCCTTGGCAATCTTGTTGGAGATGGTGCCGTCGGCGATACGCTGCAGCAGCAAGGCCAGCTGCTCGGCCTTGACCGGGGACGCGGAAATTTCCACGCCTTCACGGTTCAGGGTCGAGGCGACATCGCCCATCAGCCAGTTGGCGGCCGGCTTCGCCTGTTCGCGGCCAGCTTTCGTCACCACGGCTTCGAAGTAGGCAGCCATCGCCTTGGACTGGGTCAGCACGGCGGCGTCGTATTCCGGCAGGGCGAAATCCTGGATAAAGCGCTCGCGCATCGCCCCGGGCAATTCCGGCATGGCGGCCTTCACGCGTGCGATCCACTCTTGCGCAATCACCAGCGGCGGCAGGTCGGGGTCGGGGAAGTAGCGGTAATCCTGCGCCTCTTCCTTGCTGCGCATCGAGCGCGTTTCCTTTTTGTCCGGGTCGTACAGGCGGGTTTCCTGCACCACGCGGCCGCCATCCTCGATCAGCTCGATCTGGCGCCGCACTTCGTAATTGATGGCTTCTTCGAGAAAGCGGAACGAGTTGAGGTTCTTGATTTCGCAGCGGGTGCCATATTCCTGCTGGCCGACCGGGCGTACCGAGACGTTGGCGTCGCAGCGGAACGAGCCTTCCTGCATGTTGCCGTCGCAAACGCCCAGCCAGGTCACCAGCGCATGCAGGGCCTTGGCATAGGCAACCGCTTCGGCGGCGCTCCTCATGTCGGGCTCGGTGACGATTTCCAGCAAGGGCGTGCCGGCGCGGTTGAGGTCGATGCCGGTCATGCCATGGTAATCCTCGTGCAGCGATTTGCCGGCGTCTTCTTCCAGGTGCGCGCGCGTCAATTGCACGCTGCGCAATTCCGCCTTGCCATCCTTTTCCAGCACGAATGCCACGGTGCCGCCCTGTACCACCGGAATTTCAAACTGGCTGATCTGGTAGCCCTTGGGCAGGTCCGGATAAAAATAGTTTTTACGCGCAAACACCGATTGCGGCGCGATGGTCGCGCCCACCGCCAGGCCGAACTGGATGGCGCGTTCGACCGCGCCCTTGTTCATCACCGGCAAGACGCCCGGCAAGGCCAGGTCCACCGGGCAGGCTTGCGTGTTGGCGGCCGCACCGAAGGCGATCGGCGCGCCGCTGAAAATTTTGCTTTGGGTGGTCAACTGCGCGTGCGTTTCCATCCCGATTACGACTTCCCACTGCATATGTATTCCTCGCTCTATTCGCTATGTTCGCACTGTTCGACTTACACGCCGTCCGGGGTTTTTTGATGGTGCAGCCGCGGTTTTGGGCGGCATGCCGTCCGGCGGCGTAACGGCATCCGCTTGCAAGCGGATGCTCCCATTGCATCACTAGACATCGGTTGGCCTTTTTTGATGCCAGTCGGTCGCCAACTGGTACTGGTGCGCGATATTCAGCAGTTTGGCTTCGTTGAAGTAATTGCCGATGAGCTGCAGGCCGACCGGACGCTTGCCATTCTTGTCGCCCGCCCCAAAACCGCAGGGAATCGACATGCCGGGCAAGCCCGCCAGGCTGGTCGACAGCGTGAAGATATCGGCCAGGTAATTGGCCACCGGGTCGTCGGCTTTGGCGCCCAGGTCCCATGCCACGGTCGGCGTCACCGGTCCCATGATGACGTCGCAGGACTGGAAGGCTTGCTGGAAATCCTGCGCGATCAGGCGGCGGATCTTTTGCGCCTGCAGGTAATAGGCGTCGTAATAGCCGTGCGACAGCACGTAGGCGCCCACCAGGATGCGCCGCTTGACCTCGTCGCCGAAGCCTTCGGCGCGGGTCTTGCAGTACATGTCGGAGAGATCCTTGTAGTCCTTGGCGCGGTGGCCGTAGCGCACGCCGTCGAAGCGCGACAGGTTGGACGAGGCTTCGGCCGGGGCGATCACGTAATACACGGGAATCGACAGCTCGGTCTTGGGCAGGCTGATGTCGACCAGGGTGGCGCCCAGCTTTTCATATTCCTTGAGGGCGGCCCGCACGGCTGCCTCGACATCGGCCGCCAGACCTGCACCGAAGTATTCGCGCGGCACGCCGATACGCAGGCCGGTCAGCGGGGCGTTCAAATCGCGGGTGTAGTCTTCGTCGGCGCGCGGAATGCTGGTCGAGTCGCGTTCGTCAAAGCCGGCCATGGCGTTGAGCAGCAGGGCACAGTCTTCGGCGGTCTGCGCCATCGGGCCGCCCTGGTCGAGCGAGGAGGCGAAGGCGATCATGCCGAAGCGCGACACCCGTCCGTAAGTCGGCTTGATGCCGGTGACGCCGCATAGCGACGCCGGCTGGCGGATCGAGCCGCCGGTGTCGGTGGCGGTGGCGCCTGGCGCCAGGCGCGCGGCAATTGCCGCCGCCGAGCCGCCCGAGGAGCCGCCCGGAATGGCGGTCTTGTCCCAGGGGTTTTTGACGGCGCCAAAGTATGAATTTTCATTCGACGAGCCCATGGCGAACTCGTCGCAGTTCAGCTTGCCCAGGGTGACGGTGCCGGCGGCGTTGAAGCGTTCGACCACGGTGGCATCGAAGGGGCTGACGTAATTTTCCAGCATTTTCGAGCCGGCGGTCGAGCGCCAGCCGCGTGTCACAAAGATATCCTTGTGGGCGATCGGGATGCCGGTCAGCGCAGTGGCGTCGCCGCCCGCCAGGCGGGCATCGGCCGCTTTGGCTTGTTGTAATGTCAATTCTTCATCGACATGCAGGTAGGCGTTCAGGTCGCTTTGCCGGATCCGGCCCAGGTACAGGCTGGCCAGTTCGCTGGCGGAAATGTCGCGGGCGTGCAGCAGCGCCGAGAGTTGTTTGATGGTTTTGGTATGCATGAATTCGCTCAGTAGGCGGTTGTGGCTTATTCGATCACCTTGGGTACCAGGTACAGACCGTCCTGGGTGGCCGGGGCGACTTGCTGGTAGTCGTCGCGGCGGTTGGGCTCGGTGACGACATCCTCGCGCAGGCGCAGCGCCAGATCTTGCTGGAGGGCGGCGATCGGGTGATTCAGCGGCTCGACGCCGGTGGTATCGACGGCTTTCATCTGTTCAACCAGGGCAAAAATGCCATTGAGCTTGTCCAGGGTGGCAGTTGCCTGCGTATCTGTCAGTTCCAGTTGCGCCAGCTTGGCAAGGCGTTTTACGTCAGAGAATTCGAGTGACATGGTCGGGAAAGGGGTAGCCTTATAGGAGCATTTTTAAAAAAGCAAAAAAGCGTTGTAATCCAGCAAAAAACTTACCAAAGCAGCGTATTCCCTGCACATTTTTGGTTTTTCCACGCGCTAATTTAAGCCAGATTATAAGGTAGAATGTCGGGCTATTACCTTGCTGGTGCCGCTTGCGGTGCGGGCACCGGGCGGAATCGGATTTGTGGGATGCATGCCGCTACGCTTGACGCCGTCCCCAATATTTTTAATTTTATTAATTGTTACGCGCATGTTGCTTGCGCGTCAGGGCAAATACATGTTTGGATTTCTACGCGGCTACTTTTCGAACGACCTGGCCATCGATCTGGGCACGGCCAACACGCTGATTTATGTGCGCAGCCTGGGCATCGTGCTCGATGAGCCGTCGGTGGTGGCGATTCGCCAGCAGGGCGGGCCGAACGGCAAGAAAACCATCATGGCAGTCGGCCAGGAAGCCAAGCAGATGCTGGGCAAGGTGCCAGGCAATATCGAGGCGATCCGGCCGATGAAGGATGGCGTGATCGCCGACTTTACCGTCACCGAGCAGATGTTGAAGCAATTCATCCGCATGGCGCATGACTCCAAACTGTTCAAGCCTAGCCCGCGCATCATCATTTGCGTGCCGTGCGGCTCGACCCAGGTCGAGCGCCGCGCCATCCGCGAATCGGCGCTGGGCGCCGGCGCCTCCCAGGTGTTCCTGATCGAGGAACCGATGGCAGCAGCGATCGGCGCGGGCCTGCCGGTATCGGAAGCGACCGGCTCCATGGTGGTCGATATCGGCGGCGGCACCACCGAAGTGGGCATCATCTCGCTGGGCGGCATGGTGTACAAGGGCTCAATCCGTGTCGGTGGCGACAAGTTCGATGAAGCGATCGTCAACTACATCCGCCGCAATTACGGCATGCTGATCGGCGAACAGACCGCTGAAGCGATCAAGAAGGAAATCGGTTCCGCCTTCCCGGGTTCCGAAGTCAAGGAAATGGAAGTCAAGGGCCGCAACCTGTCCGAAGGCATCCCGCGCTCGTTCACCATTTCGTCCAACGAAATCCTCGAAGCCCTGACTGACCCGTTGAACAACATCGTCTCGGCCGTCAAGAACGCGCTGGAACAGACGCCACCGGAACTGGGCGCCGATATTGCCGAAAAGGGCATGATGCTGACCGGCGGCGGCGCCCTGCTGCGCGACCTCGACCGCCTGCTGATGGAAGAGACCGGCCTGCCGGTAATCGTTGCCGAAGACCCGCTCACCTGCGTGGTGCGCGGCTCCGGCATGGCGCTTGAGCGTATGGACAAACTCGGCTCGATCTTCTCTTACGAGTAAGGCGGCGCTTTTTGTTCAATGTGCCGCACAAAACTTTGTTCGCGGCAAGCTGTCGAAGGAAATGTCAGGCGGGTACGTCCCGCCTGTTTTATTGCAAGTCCATTCAATTGTCATTCCTCTAATCCTTAAATGGAATACAGCCCACCGCCACTGTTCAAACAAGGGGCGTCCGCACGCGCCAAGGTGGTGATTTTCTCCCTGATTGCCATCGCCCTGCTGGTAGCTGATGCGCGCTGGCAGGCGCTGGGCACGGTCCGGCAGGGCGTCGGCACCGCGCTTTACCCGCTGCAGCGCCTGGCGCTGATGCCACGCGATGCCGCTTATAGCGTCGGTGAATATTTTTCTTCGCTGTCCCGGATCGAAACTGAAAACCGCGAGTTGCTGCGCCAGCAGGTGGCCAATGCGCAAGCGATGCAGCAGGCGCAACTGATGGCGGCCGAAAATGCCCAGCTGCGCCGCTTGCTCGGCGCCAGCGAACGGCTGGCGGTCAAGTCACTGATGGCGGAAATTCTCTATGACGCACGCGACCCCTTTACGCGCAAGATCGTGCTCGACCGCGGCTCGCAACATGGCGTCAAGCCTGGCCAGCCCGTGATCGACGACACCGGCGTAGTGGGCCAGGTGACGCGGGTATTCCCGTTTACCGCCGAGATCACGCTGTTGACCGACAAGGATCAGGCGATTCCCGTACAGGTGGTGCGTAGCGGCTTGCGCAGCGTTGCCTACGGCCGCGGCCAGTCGGGCGCGCTGGACTTGCGCTTCATGCCGGCCAATGCCGATATCCGCAAAGACGATTTGCTGGTGACCTCCGGCATCGACGGCGTCTATCCGGCCGGCCTGGCGGTGGCCAAAGTGCTGCAGGTCGAGCACAAGTCCTCGGATGCCTTTGCCAAGATCGTTTGTCAGCCGGCCGCCGGCATCGACCGCAACCGTCAGTTGCTGATCCTGCTGACCGAGTTCCAGCTGCCGCCGCGCGAGCCGGCCGTGTCGCCCGCCAAGGCCGACGCGAAGTCGGCGGCAAAGCCAGCCCCAGCCCAGCCGGCCGTTGCGCCGGCGGCCAATCCCGCCAATCCGCCGCAACGGCCGGCGACAGGCGCAGTTTCCGCTGCTCCCGCTTCTGCACCTGCACCTGCACCTGCACCTGCACCTGCACCTGCAGCGCCGGCGCCGGCCAGTCCGACCAACCCGGCACGTAGCGCTCCGCCTGCTGCGGCGGCCGCTGTCAAAGCCGTGCCAGCCAAGCCTGTAACCGCCGCGGCCGCGCCTGCGTCCACATCCGGTCCGGCCCAGCTGGCGCCTGTGGCACCAATGGAGCCTCGTCAATGAACCAGCCGCATTACATACTGTTGCCGGTCAATCCGTTCTTTATCCTCCTGAGCCTGGTGACGGCCTTCCTCCTGAACATGCTGCCCTGGGGCGGCTGGTTCGGGGTGCCCGATTTTGTCGCCCTGGTGCTGGTGTTCTGGAGCATTCACCAGCCGCGCCGGGTCGGCATCGGCGTGGCGTTTTTCATGGGCATCCTGATGGATGTGCACGACGCCACCCTGCTGGGCGAGAATGCATTGTCGTACACGCTGTTGTCCTATTTTGCGATCATGATCCATCGCCGCGTGCTGTGGTTCCCGATCGGCATCCAGGCCTTGCACGTGCTGCCTTTGCTGCTGCTGATGCAGATCGTCCAGGTGGTGATTCGCTGGATCGTCAGCCAGCAATTCCCGGGCTGGTTCTATTTCAGCGAAAGCCTGGTGGCGACCCTGTTGTGGCCAGTCGTGACCTGGATGTTGCTGGCGCCGCAGCGGCGTGCCATCAACCGCGACAACACTCGTCCGATTTGAACGGCGATGATCCCTTGTCCATTGCGCCGCGGCGGCGCCCTGAATTACCGTTCCTGTTGCGGCCTATCGTATCGGCATGACTGAATTTAAAAATACCGAACGCGAACTGCATTTTTTCCGCCTGCGCCTGTCGGTGGTGGGCGCGTTCGTGTTCATCTGTTTCGCCATCCTGCTGACGCGCTTCGTGTGGCTGCAGGTGGTCCGGTATGGCGACTATGTCGCCCAGGCAGAGGACAACCGCATCTCGGTGGTGCCGGTGGTGCCCAATCGTGGCTTGATTCTGGACCGCAACGGCGTGGTCCTGGCGCGCAATTTTTCCGCCTATACGCTGGAAATCACGCCCTCCAAGCTTGCCGTGCCGCTGGAGCAGGTGATCGACGAACTGTCGGTGCTGGTCGAGATCCAGCCGAAGGACCGCAAACGCTTCAAGCGCCTGCAGGAAGAAGCCAAAAATTTCGAGAGCGTGCCGATCCGCACGCGTCTGACCGATGCGGAGGTGGCGCGTTTTTCCGCGCAGCGTTTCCGTTTCCCTGGCGTCGAAATCCAGGCGCGCCTGTTCCGCCAGTATCCGCTGGGCGAGACCGCCGCACACGTGGTTGGCTACATCGGCCGCATCAGCCAGCGCGACCTGCAGCGCATCGAGAATATGGAAGATGCTTCCAATTACGCCGGCACCGACCATATCGGCAAGGAAGGCCTGGAAAAGAAATACGAAGAGATCCTGCATGGCAAGACCGGTTATGAAGAGGTGGAAGTCACCGCTGGCGGCCGGGCGGTGCGCACCCTGGCGCGCGGCGGCGCCACCCCGGGCCACAACCTGATCCTGTCGCTCGATATCGAACTGCAGAAAATCGTCGAACAGGCCTTCGGCGACCGTCGTGGCGCACTGGTGGCGATCGACCCGGCTACCGGCGATGTCCTGGCATACGTGTCCAAGCCGACCTTCGACCCCAACCTGTTCGTCGAAGGCATCGACCAGCAGAGCTGGGATGAGTTGAACACCTCGCTCGACAAGCCGCTGTTGAACCGGCCGTTGATCGGCACCTACCCGCCTGGCTCAACCTACAAGCCCTACATGGCGCTGGCGGCGCTGGAACTGGGCAAGCGCACGCCATCGCAGGCGATTGCCGATCCCGGCTATTTCTGGTTCGGCAACCACAAGTTCCGCGACGACAAGGTGGGCGGCCACGGCATGGTCGACATGTACAAGTCGATCGTGCAATCCTGTAATACCTACTATTACGTTCTGGGCAGCGACCTGGGTGTGGATGCCATCCACGATTTCATGAAGCCGTTCGGCTTTGGTCAGTTGACCGGGATCGACCTGGATAACGAGCGCACCGGCGTATTGCCTTCGACCGCCTGGAAGCGCGCGGCGTACAGGAAGCCGGAGCAGCAACGCTGGTATGCCGGCGAGACCATATCGCTCGGCATTGGCCAGGGCTACAACACCTTTACACCATTGCAAATGGCGCACGCGATTGCCAATCTCGCCAACAACGGCGTGGTCATGAAGCCGCACCTGGTCAAGGCCATCGAGGATCCCGTCAGCAAGGAACGCAAGCCGACCGTGGCCGCGGAAAGCTATCGCATCAACCTGAAGCAGGAAAACATCGATGTGGTCAAAAAAGCGCTGGCGGGCGTGCCAGTGGAGGGCACCGGGTCGCGCGCCTTCGCCAACGCCGGTTACGCATCGGCGGGCAAGACCGGCACCGCGCAGGCGATCGGCATCAAGAAAAACGAGAAGTACAATGCCTCCAAGATGGCGGAATTCCATCGCGACCACTCCTTGTATGTGGCTTATGCACCGGCCGACCAGCCGAGGATTGCGCTGGCGGTGATCGTTGAAAACGCCGGCTTCGGTGCTGCGGCAGCCGCGCCGATCGCGCGCCTGGCCATTGATTATTATTTGCTCGGCAAGCGTCCGGTCGATCCGGCGGCGGCAGCGGCCGAAAAGACCGTGGTGGTCGGCGCCGACGCGCATGGGCATGTCGAGGGGGATTGACCATGCAGACCATGGGCTACACTGAAAAACGCGCACTCTGGCCCGTCATCAAGCGCTACTTCGCGGTGTTCGATGTCTCGCTGACGCTGATCGTTTTCATGATCCTGGCAGTCAGCACCGTGACGATGGTTTCCGCTGGCATGGGTTTTCCGGGACGTATGGAAGACCATGTGCGCAACATCCTGCTGTCGTTCCTTCTCATGTGGATCGCAGCGCTGATTCCGCCGCAAACCCTGATGCGGCTGGCGGTGCCGATTTATCTGGCCGGTGTGGCCCTGCTGGTCGGCGTGGCGCTGATTGGCATCATCAAGCTGGGCGCGCGGCGCTGGATCAATGTCGGCGTGGTGATCCAGCCTTCCGAAATCATGAAGATTGCCATGCCTCTGATGCTGGCCTGGTGGTTCCAGAAGCGTGAAGGCAGCATCCAATGGCAGGAATTCGCAGTTGCCGGACTGCTGTTGATTGTCCCCGTGGCATTGATCATCCGGCAACCGGATCTCGGGACCGGCACCCTGGTCATGGCTGCCGGCTTTTATGTCATCTTCCTGGCGGGCCTGTCCTGGAAAGTGATGGCGGGCCTGGCTGTCGCAGGCGCTGCGTTCATGCCGGTCGCCTGGCACATGCTGCACGATTACCAGCGCCACCGCATCATGACCTTGATCGACCCCACCACCGATCCGCTCGGCAAGGGTTTTCACATCATCCAGTCGATGATCGCGATCGGCTCCGGCGGCATCACCGGCAAGGGCTGGATGAAGGGCACCCAGGGGCATCTGCAATTCATCCCTGAACGCACCACCGACTTCATCTTTGCCGTTTTTTCCGAAGAATTCGGCTTGATCGGCAACAGCATCCTGCTGTTGCTCTACCTGCTGCTGATCGGCCGCGGCCTGCTGATCGCCGCCAATGCGCCGACCCTGTTCAGCCGCCTGCTGGCAGGCGCCTTGTCGCTGATGTTCTTCACCTATGCCTTCGTCAACATGGGCATGGTCAGCGGCATCCTGCCGGTGGTCGGCGTTCCGCTGCCCTTCATGAGCTATGGCGGCACTGCCTTCGTCACCCTCGGCCTGGGTGTGGGCATCCTGATGAGTATTCACCGGCACCGCAAGCTGATGCAGAGTTGACGTCTCGCCAAGCTTTGCCAACACGGCACTTATCCCTATACAATCCGCTTGCTTAACGGCAAAAACTGCACGGCCATGGCAGCGCCACGCGCTGTCTGTCGTGCATGACCAACAAGGCCTGCGGCTGGCCCTGTTCCCGCGGGAGCAGGCTCAGGTTCCGGCATTACGATCAGGGAGAGCGCCATGCCGGCGATTCGATGCATGCGGTCCGCCCGATGGCGGCATACCGGAAATTTTTTTCAATTCACACTGTGCGCGCTGTTGCTGGCGGCTTGCGGCAGTGTGCCGCAAGCGCCAGTAGAGCAGGATGTCAAGACCGGCAACAAGAAGCGGCCGGCGGCGTCCGCCTCGAGCCGGCCGGCGTTGCCGCCGGCGGGGTCGGGGCGCGGCGGCTATTACCTCGATGACGGTCCGGGCGACCAGATACCTGATGATTTGCTGGCGCTGCCCGATGCAGAGCCGAAAATCGAGCCTTACGCCAAACGTGGCAACCGCCCATATGTGGTGTTCGGCAAGACCTATACCCCTTTCCTCGACGAGCGCCCTTTCCGCCAGCGCGGCAGGGGCAGCTGGTACGGCAAAAAATTTCATGGCCAGCGCACGTCCTCGGGCGAGCCCTATGACATGTACAAGATGACTGCAGCCCATCCGACCCTGCCGATCCCCTCGTATGCGCGGGTGACCAATGTGGCCAATGGCAGGCAGGTGATCGTGCGCGTCAATGACCGCGGCCCGTTCCACTCCAATCGCATCATGGATCTTTCGTATACCGCCGCGCTCAAGCTGGGCTACCTGCAGCAGGGCAGCGCCGAACTGGAGGTCGAACGCCTGCTGGCGGACGACATCGAACGCCTGTCAGCCAACCGGCCGGCGCTATCGGTGGCGCAAGCGCAGCTGCCTGCCCAGGCCGCTGCGCCGCAGGCAGAAGGCGACACGCTGCAGGTGGCGGCAGCAGCCGTGCAGCCCCAGGTCAAGCCGGGCGTGAGTGTGTTCGCCGTGCCAGTCGTCAGTGTTGCCGTCGAAGCCGGTGCAATCGGCACAACCAGCACAACCGGCACAGCCGGCGTGCCGGCGCTCGGCGGCTTCTATCTGCAACTGGGAGCCTATGCGCAGGCCGACGGTGCGGAAGCTGCGCGCAACCGCCTGCAGCAGCAGTGGGAGGGTGTGCTGCCGCCGATCGAAGTCATTCCCGGCGGCGCGGTATTCCGCCTGTTCAGCGGCCCCTTCGCCAGCCGCACCGAAGCGGCTGGCATTGCGCAAAAGCTCAAGGATAAGGGTGCGCCCAAGCCGCTGGTCGTTCAGCGCTAAGGGCGCGGCAAGCCGCTTGCGCTGGCGTCACTCCGCCTTCAGCCGCAGGGCGAGTTCGTACAACGCATTCTTTTTCTGTCCGGTGATCTGCGCCGCCAGCGCGGCGGCCTGCTTGACGGGGCATTCGGCCAGCAGGATTTTCAGGATGCGTTCGGCCTCGGCCGCGCCTTCTTCCAGGGCGACCGGTGCGCCTTCGAGCAGCAGGACGAATTCCCCTTTTTGCCGGTGACTGTCGCCATTGAGCCAGGCGAGCGCCTCGCCCAGCGGGCAGCGGTGGATTTCCTCGAACAGCTTGGTCAATTCGCGCGCCAGCACGATCTGGCGGGTCGGCCCGAAGATCGTCGCCAGCGCCGTCACGGTGTCGACGATGCGGTGCGGGGCTTCATACAGCACCAGGGTCGCGCTTTGCTGGCGCAGGCTTTCCAGCACGGTATCGCGCTGCCTGGCCTTGGCCGGCAGGAAGCCGATGAAGTGGAAGCGGTCATTGACCAGGCCGCTGGCTGCCAGCGCCGCCAGGACTGCCGAGGCGCCGGGCAGCGGCACCACCCGCAAGCCGGCGGCGCGCACCGCATCGACGATGCGCGCACCAGGGTCGGAAACGGCCGGTGTGCCTGCATCCGACACCAGTGCAATGCGTTGACCCGCTTGCAGGCGCGCGATCAGCTTTTCCGCGACTTCGCGTTCGTTATGCTCATGCGCCGCCAGCAGGGGCTTGGACATGCCGTAACGCGCCAGCAGCTGCGCGGTGTTGCGGGTGTCTTCACAGGCAACGGCGTCGGCGATGGCGAGCACATTGAGAGCGCGCAAGCTGATGTCGCCGACATTCCCGATCGGCGTTGCCACCACATATAATGTGGCGCCGGGGTAAGTTTGCCGGGCGATTTCATCCTGCAGAGGCAAGGCGGCATTCGGGTCGTTGGGGTTGTTCGATCGGGTGTTCATGAGGAGATAGTATGTTGGGCAAGGCGGTAAAAACCTTGTTGCTGGGCCTGGTGTGCGGATTGTGCGCGCCTGCGCAGGCAAATACAACAGCAAATGCTGCGCCAGCGGCGGATGTTGCGGCCGATGGCGCCGGCGGTTCCGCCGCGGCCGGCAAGACCCGCATCGCGCTCCTGCTGCCGACGCTGTCGGAAACTTTCGGCCCAGCTGCACAGGCGCTGCGCGCCGGTTTCATGGCAGCCCACGAACGCGAACCCGATGGCATCGAGGTGCATCTGGTGGAAAACGCCGACGGCGCGCAGAATGTGTTGACGGCCTATGCGGCGGCGCAGGCGCAGAACGATATCGTGGTCGGGCCGCTGGCGCGCGCCGATGTGGCTGTAATCGCCAAAAGCGGCAAGGTGGACAAGCCCACCCTGGCGCTGACGCAGCCGGAAGCGTCGGCCGATGCCGACATCGCGTTGCCGCCGCGGATGCTGGCGCTGGGTTTGTCGATCGAGGACGAGGCGCGCCAGCTGGCTGCCTGGGCTGGCGCCGGCAGAAAGCACGGCAAGGCCATGGTCATCGCCAGCGGCGTCGCCTGGCAGCGCCGCGCCGGCCGCGCCTTCGCGGCGGAATGGCAGGAGCTGGGGCTGGAAGCGCAGCCTGTCGAGATCGCCAGCAGCGGCGGTTACCTCAGTGCCGCTGGCCTGGGACAGCTGAAAAAGCGCCTGCAAGACGACAAGCCGGCGCTGCTGTTCATCGGCCTCGATGCCTTTCAGGCGCAGCAGGTGCAGCTGGCCCTGGGGCATGGCCTGGGTCATCAGGTCTATGGCACCTCGCAACTCAACCCCTGGAGCGCGGCGGACTGGCGCAGCGCCGATAAGCGGCCGGAAATGAATGGCGTGCGGCTGGTCGATATCCCCTGGCTGCTGCAACCCGACCATCCGGCGACGATGATTTACCCGCGCCCGGTGACGGCAGCCGACAGCCGGGCCAATCCCGACCTTGAGCGCCTGTATGCGTTGGGCATCGACGCCTATCGCGTCGCCCGCGAAATCGCGCTGCGGCGCAGCGAATTCGAGCTCGATGGCGTCACCGGCAAGCTGTCGGTCAGTTTCGGCAAGCGCGGCTATCGCTTCCGTCGCATCGCGCAACCCGCCGCCTATCAGGATGGCGTGGTGGCGCCGTTGCCGCGCACGCCCTGAAGGCGGCGCGTGCAAACCGCGAAACAAGTGCAGGGCCAGGCCGGCGAAGAAGCAGCGCTGGCCTACTTGCTGCAGCATGGGCTGACGCTGGTGACACGCAATTTTCGCTGCAAGGCCGGCGAAATCGATTTGATCATGCGCGAGCATGCCAGCCTGGTATTTGTCGAGGTGCGCAAGCGCGCCAGTCTGGACTATGGCGGTGCCGCGGCCAGCATCACCCCGGCCAAGCAGCGGCGCCTGTTGCGCGCGGCTCAGGTCTACCTGTTGCGCTTCAAAACGCTGCCAGCCTGCCGCTTCGACGTGGTGGCGATCGATGCCGGGCACCTCAGCTGGCTGAAAAACGCCATCGCGGCATGAGCAGGCCTGCTCCCCAACCTTTATAATCCGCAACTATGAGCAACCGCATCCTCGGGCACTTTCGTGAAAGTGCCGAACTGAAAATCCAGGCCGCCTCGGTCTTGACGCAACCAATTGCACAAGCCGTGGAACTTATGTTTGCGGCATTGTCTAATGGAAACAAGATACTCGTCTGTGGCAATGGCGGCGCGGCGGCGCTTGCGCAATATTTCGCTGCCGCCCTGATCGGCCGCTTCGAGCGCGAGCGTCTGCCGTTGCCGGCGATTGCGCTGGGCGCGGATGCCGTGGTGTTGACGGCGATCGGCAACGACGCCGGTTTCCCGGAGATCTACAGCAAGCAGGTGCAGGCGTTCGGCCAGCCGGGCGATGTATTGCTGGTGATCGCCGGCAGCGGCGACACCACCAATGTCAGCGCCGCAGTCGATACTGCGCTTGAGCGCGAGATGCGCGTGGTGGCGCTGACCGGCACGGCGGGCGGCGCCATCGGCAAGCAGATCAGTGATGCTGATGTGCATATCTACGTGCCGCATGAATGCGCCGCGCGGGTTCTGGAAGTACATTTACTGACGATTCATTGTTTATGCGACGGTATCGATGTCGCGCTTTTTGGAGGAGATTCGGATGATTGACTGGCAAGCGCTGCGGCGTCCCCTGGCTGCGGCCCTGTTGTGCGGCATGGTCGCCACCGGTTTGCAAGGCTGCCTCGCGCTTGCAGCGGGGGGCACCGTGGTCGGCACGCTGTCGGCAACCGACCGCCGCACCCTGGGTGCGCAGACCGAGGACCGCGGCATCATGATCAAGGGCGAGACGCGCGTCGGCAAGCTGGTCGGTGATGCCGGCCATGTCAACGTCAATGCCTTCAACCGCAGGGTCTTGCTGACCGGCGAAGTGCGCGATGCACAAATGAAGGAGGCGGTCGAGCGCGAAGTCGCCGCCATTGAAGGTGTTGAATCGGTGGTCAACGAATTGGCAATCGATTTTCTTTCCAGCCTGACTACACGCTCCAACGATGCGCTCATCACCGGCAAGGTGAAGGCATCCTTCGTTGACGCCAAGGACTTGTTCGCCAATTCCTTCAAGGTGGTGACCGAGCGCGGCATCGTCTATCTGATGGGACGGGTCACCGAGCGCGAAGCCGTGCGCGGGGCGCAGGTCGCTGCCGGCGTCGGTGGCGTAAACAAGGTGGTCAGGATGTTCGAATACCTCAGCGAGGACGAGTTGAAGCAGATGTCGATGTCGTCCCAGCCGCAAACCAGGTAGCCGCAATGCATCGGGGAGGGCGCATGCGTCGGGAATTCACCAAGCGGATTGCTGCCGGCATGCTGGCGCTGGCGGGCGGCCTGGGTGCGCTGGCTGCTGTGCCAGCGCAGGCGGCCGAGCAGGTCAAGGTGGTGTACCATCTGCTGGAAGGCAACAACCAGGCGGTGCGTGCGCTCGGCAATATCCGCAATCACTTGCGCGCCGCGCCGGAGGACAGGATCGTCGTCGTCGCCCACGGCGAAGGCATCCGCTTTCTCATACAAGGCGCCAGGGACCGCGATGGCAAGCCGTTCGACGAGGCGGTGGCGGCGCTGGCCCGGCAGGGGGTGGAATTTCGCGTCTGCCGCAATACCTTGACGGCGCACGATATCCCGGTCGACCAGCTGTTGCCGCAGGCGAGCCTGGTGCCGTCCGGCGTGGCTGAAATCGCCCGGCTGCAGGCGAAGGAAGGCTTTGTCTATTTGCGCCCTTAATCTGCGCCCTTAGCTGTTGGCAAACATCGCCGGTGCGGCAGGGCTATAATGGCGCTCATCCCCGCATTCCTGCAATTGTCCAACATGCAAAAATCCCCCGCAAGTGCCTCGTCCAAGACCGTTTGGTTCAAGCTTCTGGCGGCCGTGTTCGTGCTGGCCTTGGCGGTCGGCGCTTATTTCTCTTTTTCCGCCCAGCAAAAGGCACCTGACGTCACTTTTGTCGACCTGCAGGGCAACAAGCTGAGCACGCAAGACTTGCGTGGCAAGGTGGTGATGGTCAATTTCTGGGCCACCAGTTGTACTACCTGCGTCAAGGAAATGCCGCAGATGGTCGACACCTACAAGAAATACAAGGATCGCGGCCTGGAATTCGTCGCGGTCGCCATGAGTTACGATCCGCCAAATTATGTCCTGAACTTTGCCGAGACCCGTCAGCTGCCATTCAAGGTCGCGCTGGATACCCAGGGCCAGTTGGCCAAGTCCTTCGGCGACGTGCAGTTGACGCCCACCACCTTCGTGATCGACAAGCAAGGCTACATCGTCAAGCGTTATCTGGGTGAGCCCGACTGGGACGGCCTGCATGCCCTGCTTGAGCAATCGCTGACTTGATTTTCCGCTTCCCCCGGAGCCGTTCCGGCCGCAGTCTTTCCCGCCGCAAGAACGATTTAAGGACGATTTAAAAGAATAAAACCTTCAGGCAACAATGCTACAATAATTATTATAAGGTTAATAATTTCCGGTTGAAATGTTAATTTCCCTGCCGAACCGCCGCTGTTCCTGAGGTATGCATGCTTTCCGCTATCCCCGCACCGCGTGACAGCACCCGCTTCCGGCAACGGTTGGTGGGCGGCATGACGGTCCTGGGCTTGCTGGCGGTCGGCGCAGTATCCTGGAAAATTTATTCCTCCAATACCGAGCGGCAGCAGGTTGCACAAAAGCAAACTCAGGCATTCGTCTATGCCATCGAGGCGAATGTCTTGCATATGATTAAGTTTGCTGACGCCTCACTCAATGGCTTCGCTAACGGGATTAGCGCATTGCCACCCCAGCAGCGTGAATCTGCGCCGGCCATTGCGCAGTTGCTGGCCGCCAATGGTACCGGCGACGGCGAGAAATTCCAGACCATATACATTAATGCCGACGGTGTTGGCGTGGCTGCATCCAATCCTATCGCTAGCCAGGGTGTTTCCTACGCAGACCGCGATTATTTCCTGACCCATCGTGGCGAGCGTGGCGGGCACGGCTTGTATGTCGGCCAGCCCGCTATTGCGGAAGAGCATGGCCAGCGCGTGTTTTTCCTGAGCCGGCGCGTCGAATCGGCCGCGGGAAAATTCCTCGGCGTCGTGGCGGCGCAGATGGATGCCAGCCGCATCGCAACGGAATTCGACCGCGCCCGTTTTGGCCAGAATGTCTCGATCCTCCTGGCGCACCGGGGCGGCAAGGTGGTGGTGCGCGTGCCGCAATTTGAACAGACCTTTGCCGCCGAGATTGCACAAACGGATGTCTTTCGGCGTCTCGCGGGCGCGCCGGTGGGCAATTCCAGGACGGCCAGCAAACTGGATGGCCAGGAGCGGGTCTACAGTTACCGCGCGTTGGAAAACCTGCCATTGCTGGTGGCGGTCAGCATTGCCAGCAGCGAGTGGGAAGATGCTTTGCGTGAGGATATCCTTGCCGGTGCGGGGGGGCTGGCGCTCATGACCGTGCTGATGTGCTTGGGCGTAAGCCTGGCGGTGCGTTCCTACACGCGCCTGGAACGCAGTGAAGACAGTTACCGCCGACTGTATTCCTCGATCCGCGATGGCGTCGTATTGATCGATTGCGCCGATTGCATCGCCGAATGCAATGAGGCCTTCCTTGCCATTGTTGGCTATGACGCCGGAGAAATCATCGGCAGCGATTTCCTGCCATGGTCGCCAGACCAGTGGCGCAGCAACAGCAGGCGGCTCGAACAGGATGCGCTGGACCAGTATGAAAAGGAATGCCGCCACAAGAATGGCGAGGCGATTTGCCTGAGCATCAAATTATGGCCGGTGAATTACGGCGGCAACAGCAATACCCTCATGATGTTGGCGCTGGTGCGTGACATCACCGCGCAAAAGCGCGCGCAGAACGCCTTGCGCTACGCCCACGACGAACTGGAAGTCAAGGTGCACCAGCGTACCGTCGCGCTGGTGCGGACCAATGAAAAGCTCAAGACGGAAATTACCGAGCGCAAACTGATCGAAGATGAGTTGCGGCGTTCCACGGATGTGCTGCAGCAATTGAGTGCGCACCAGGAACGCATCAAGGAAGTCGAGCGCAAGCGCATCGCGCGGGAAATCCACGACGACCTCGGCCAGACCCTGCTGGCCTTGCGTATCGATGTCTCCATGATGCATGCGCGCACCGTGCATAACCACCCCAAGCTGCATCGGAAAGCCAGCGCCGTGCTGGAAAATATCGATACGGCCATCCGCTCGGTGAGGTCCATCATCAACGACCTGCGCCCGGCCACCCTGGAACTTGGCCTGGACGCCGCCATCGAGTGGCAAGTCAGGGAGTTCGAGCGCATCAGCGGCATTGCCTGCCGCCTGACTGTCGACAGCAAGGGCATTTGCTTCGACCGCGAGGATGAACGCGCGCTGGCGCTATTTCGCATCTTGCAGGAATCGCTGACCAATATCGCCCGCCATGCCAAGGCAAGCGCGGCCGAGGTTGCACTGCGGGCCGCCGATGGCCGCTTGTTGCTGCGCATCCATGACAACGGTATCGGTATCCAGCCGAGCGCAGACGCCAAGCCGAATGCCTTCGGCCTGGTCGGCATGCGCGAGCGCATTCATTCGCTCGGCGGCGAACTGCACATCGAAGGCAGTGCTGGCCAGGGAACCATGGTCAGCGTAGTAATCGCGCTTGAAAAGAATGCGACGGTCCAGGCGCTGTGACAGCGCCTTAATGGCGCCCGCGCAGACGGCGCGCGGACTCGCCCGGCCAGTCTTCGTCAGCCAGTCCCGTGACATCCTCCTCGACATCTTCGCCGAACTGTTCCAGACCATGGCTGTAGACTGCTGAGCCAATGCTGATGAAGCGATAAAACTCATCCTCGCTCAGGCGGTCGGAAACATCGGCCAGCATTTGCGCCATCAGGTCGGAAATGCTTAAAAGGTCAGTTTGCGTGCTTTGGTGGTTGCGGCGCATCATGAGCGCGAGTATTTGCGACTTGTTCATGGCGTCTCCTCAGGCTCGAACAAATTTTTAGTATAGGAGCCATTCTGGATCAGGCAAGGGCAGCGGGATTTGATTGGCGATGAATACTGGTGGTGGCACAGTCGAATTTCTGAAAAGCAACGACTTGCCTTGGCGAACATGCCGACCGCATGGCATGCCCGCCCTGGCCAGTACCCGCTCCTTGAAGGGACGCCAGGCATGGCGGAATTTCAGGCCGGCATGCGGCATGCGACGGTCACGCGCTGATGGCGCATTGCATGGCCTTGCGCTGCGCCAGATAATGCCGCAGGATCGCCTGCTCGACCTTGACCCGCTCGTTCGGCCGGCAGGTATAGCGCAACGACAGCGTGGCTTGCTTGACGTCGTTTAGCTGCAGAATCACTTTCGGCTCGGCCGAGGGCAGGTCCACCATTTCGCGCGATTCGATGCGCTGCAGGTGGGCGTCGGCTTGCGCCATCCAGGGCGTGCAGACTTCAATTGCTGCTTTTAGCAACGCCTGTTCGAGGGCAATCAGGTCTTCCGCAGGGTCGGCCACGACTTTCAGCAGGTGCACGACATAGGCGCCGGTGGCAGTCAGGTTGCGCAAGGGTTTGACCAGCAAGAGCGAGTGCGGCAGGGTGACGGTACGGCTGGTGACCTGGCTGCCTTCCTGTGCTTCCGACAGCGTGGTGGCCAAAAGGTCGGTGTCGATGACGCGTCCGGAAATGCCGTCGAGTTCGATGAAGTCGCCCACCCGGTACAGGCGCGACACCGTCAGGAAGGCCGAGCCCAGGAGGTTTGCCAGGAACTCCTTGCTGATGATGAGCATGGCGCCGGCCACCGCAGCCAGCGACAGCGCCGCACCGGCGATCTTGGATGCCCAGATCGTGCCCACCACGATCACCGCCGCCAGCAATACCAGATTCTTCAGCAGGACGAAATTGCCGCGCCGGCGCGCAAGCTCCACGCTGTCGCCGACATAGAGGCGGGCGTGCTTCTGGATCAGCTTCATCACGATGATCGTGATAAGCAGGGTGACCAGGGTGATGATGATGCGGCCCATTTCGTAGCGGGCGAAGAATTCAAATTCAGTCATGTGTTTTTCCAGGGGATGATGGCTCCATGGATTGCCGTTTCAAGTGATTGACCAGGAGCTTTGCCGCAACCGGCAGTGCGTCGAAGGCGCGCACGCATATTTTCAGTTCACGCCTGGTCCATGGTTCGTCCAGAGGAATGGTGCGCAGGCGCAGGGTCTTGGTGTATGTCCTGGCAACGCCTTCCGGCAGGATGCCGATGCCCAGGCCAGACCCCACCATCAGGCACAAGGCATCGTAGCTGGTCACCTGGATGCTGAAGCGGACCAGGCGTCCCAGCTCGCTGGCGGCATTCTGCAGCTGCAGGTTGATGGTGCTGCCGGTATGCAAGCCGACATAGTCGTACTCGAGCGTATCGGCAAACGAGGTCGCCTTGCGCGTCGCCAGCGGATGATCTGCCGGGGTGATCAGCACCAACTTGTCTTCATGGTAGGGAAAGACTTCCAGTTGATGGCCATGCGGCTGCATGATGAAGATGCCGATATCCGCGGCGTTTTCGGCGACTGCCTTGGTGACGGCGGTGCTGATTTTTTCCTCCAGATTGACCTGGATTTGCGGATATTCGGCCAGGAAGGATTTGATCTCGGCGGGAAGAAACTGGGTAATCGCGGAAATGTTGGCGAATATCCGGACATGTCCGCGCATGCCGCTGGCGTATTCCTGCATCTGCACCGATATGTCATCGAGTTCGTGCAGGGCGCGCCGCGCCAGTCCCAGCAGGGCGATGCCGGCAGCGGTCGGCTCGATTCCCTTGTTAGTGCGGTTCAAAAGTTGCGTGCGCAGTTGTGATTCGATTTCGCTGATCCGCTTGCTGACTGCGGCGGCGGCAATGTGCTCGCGTTCGGCGGCAGCCGCAATAGTGCCTTCTTCCAGCACGGCGATAAACAATTGCAAGGAAGTGGGGTCAAGTCGCGTCATTCCGGCATTATGCCATTGTCGCTTCCTGCCATCGCGTTTCGCGATGGCAGCCTCGCAAACTATTGCTTTTTCCGACACGCGCGCATTCGTATGATGCGCCTATCGCAATCAGGCATTGTCTGCCTGGGCTTGATGGGACATCGACAATTCGCCATGACTGAGCAAACCAATCAAAGCAACCAAAGTAACCAAAGCAACAATACGCCGGCGCCTTTGCAGGGCGTCAAGGTGGTCGAGATCGGCACGCTGATTGCCGGGCCCTATGCCGCCAGCCTGCTTGCGCAGTTCGGCGCGGAAGTGATCAAGATCGAGTCGCCTACCGATGGCGATCCGCTGCGCAAGTGGCGCAAGCTGCACAACGGCACTTCGCTCTGGTGGTATTCGCAAAGCCGCAACAAGAAATCCGTGACGCTCAACCTGAAGTCGGAAGAGGGCCAGCAGATCGTGCGCGACCTGGTCAAGGATGCCGACATCGTGATCGAGAATTTCCGTCCTGGCACCCTGGAAGGCTGGGGGCTGGGCTGGGAGCAGCTGTCGGCAATCAATCCTTCCCTGATCATGGTGCGCGTGTCCGGCTATGGCCAGACGGGTCCCTATCACAAGCGTCCCGGCTTTGCGGCGATCGCCGAATCCATGGGCGGCCTGCGCGGCCTGGTCGGTTATCCGGACCGTCCGCCGGTGCGCGTGGGCGTCAGCATCGGCGATACCCTGGCATCGCTGTATGGCGTGATCGGCGCGATGATGGCCATGCACCACCTGAAGGTCAACGGCGGCACCGGCCAGTTCATCGACGTGGCGTTGTATGAAGCCGTGTTCGGCGTGATGGAAAGCCTGATCCCGGAATATTCCGCTTCCGGCTATGTGCGCGAGCGCACCGGCTCCAGCCTGCCGGGCATCGCGCCATCGAATACCTACCCCTGCCAGGATGGCCGCTACGTGATCGTCGCCGGCAATGGCGACGGTATCTTCAAGCGCCTCATGCATGCCATCGACCGCGCCGACCTGGCCGAAGATCCGGCCCTGGCGCGCAACGACGGCCGCGTGCAGCAGGTCGATATGCTGGACCAGGCGATTGCCGACTGGACCGGCCGGCACGATCTGGAACACGTGCTGCAGGTGCTGGAGGCCGCCGATGTGCCGAGTGGACGCGTGTTCGACGCCGCCGATATCCATAAAGATCCGCATTACCGCGCGCGCGACATGATCCAGCCCTTCACTCTGCCGGACGGCAAGGAGGTCGAATTGCCGGGCGTGGTGCCCAAGCTGTCGGCCACGCCGGGCAAGACCAACTGGGTGGGGCCGGAACTGGGCCAGCATACCGACGAGGTCCTGAAGTCGCTCGGCAAAAGCACCGGGGAAATTGCCGCGCTGCGCGCGCAGGGCATCATCTGAGCTGGTGGCGGCATCCATCGCACAATAAGGAATTCTATGTTGTCTGCACATCTGCCCAAGCGGGTCCAAATCAATGACGTCGCCGTGCGTGACGGTTTCCAGAGCGAGCCGGCGTTCGTGCCGACCGATGAAAAAATCCGGCTGATCGACCGCCTGTCGCAAACCGGCCTGGCCAAGATCGAGGTAACGTCCTTCGTCTCGCCCAAGGCCATTCCCAACCTGCGCGACGCTGCCGAAGTCATGCAAGGCATCACGCGCGTTGCCGGCGTCACCTATGTCGCGCTGGTGCCCAATGAACGCGGCTGCGAGCGCGCGCTGGCGGCCGCCGTCGATGAAATCAACCTGGTGATGTCGATCGGCGAAACCCATAACCTGGCCAACATGCGCATGACGTGCGAACAGTCGCTGGAACAGTTTCGCGGCGTCATGCGCCTGCTGCAGGGCAGCGCCATGCGCGTCAATGGCACCGTGGCGACCGCCTTCGGCTGTCCCTTCGAAGGCGAGCAGCCGATATACCGCGCGCTGTGGGCGGCGGAACAGTATCTCGGCATGGGCATGCACAGCATCACCCTGGCCGACACCACCGGCATGGCCCATCCCATGCAGGTCGAGCAAACCACGCGGGCCTTCCGCGATGCCTTCCCGGCGGTGCCGCTGACCCTGCATTTCCACAATACCCGCGGCATGGGGCTGGCCAATGCACTGGCCGGCGCGGCTGCGGGCGCCACCAGCTTCGACGCTTCTCTTGGCGGCATCGGCGGCTGCCCCTTTGCGCCCGGCGCCACCGGCAATATCTGCACCGAAGATCTGGTGCACATGTTCGAGTCGTCTGGCGTTGCCACCGGTGTCGAGCTGGATGGCTTGCTGGCGGTGGCGCGCGATCTGCCGGCCATCGTCGGCCATGACGTGCCGGGGCAGGTGATGCGATCCGGTAAGCGCACCGAACTGTCTGCGCGCCCGCAAGCTTAAGACGGATAAACACATACGAGGATGAGACAAATGCAACTGCGCGACCCTTCCCTGCTGCGGCAGCAGGCATACATCGGCGGCGAATGGCGTGATGCCGCCTCCGGCGCCACCCTGGCCGTGACCAATCCCGCCGATGGCAGTGCGCTGGGCAGCGTGCCCGACATGGGGCAGGCCGAAACCCGCCAGGCGATCGCCGCTGCCGAACGCGCCTTGCCGGCATGGCGCGCCAAAACGGGCAAGGAACGCGGTGCCATCCTGCGCCGCTGGCATGACCTGATCGTGCAAAACACCGATGACCTGGCGCTGCTGATGACGCTGGAGCAAGGCAAGCCGCTGGCCGAAGCGCGCGGCGAAATCGCCTATGCGCTGTCGTTCGTCGAATGGTTCGCCGAAGAAGCCAAGCGCGTCTATGGCGACGTCCTGCCATCCACCCGCGGCGACCAGCGCTTGCTGGCGTTTCGCCAGCCGATCGGCGTGTGCGCGGCGATCACCGCCTGGAATTTCCCCAGCGCCCTGGTGACCCGCAAGGTGACGCCGGCGCTGGCCGCCGGCTGCACGGTAGTGCTGAAACCCGCCGAACTGACGCCCTATTCGGCGCTGGCGCTGGCGGCGCTGGCCGAGCGCGCCGGCCTGCCGCCGGGCGTATTCAATATCGTCACCGGCAACCCCGTTGCGATCGGCGCCGAACTGACTTCCAATCCGACGGTGCGCAAGCTGACCTTCACCGGCTCGACCGCCACCGGCCGCCTGCTGATGCAGCAAAGCGCGGCGAACATCAAGAAGCTGTCGCTGGAACTTGGCGGCAATGCTCCCTTCATCGTGTTCGACGATGCCGATCTGGATGCCGCCATCGAGGGGCTGATGTTGTCCAAGTTCCGCAACGCTGGCCAGACCTGCGTATGCGCCAACCGCGTCTATGTGCACGAGGCCGTGTACGACGACTTTGCCGCGCGCCTGGCGCAGCGGGTTGCCGTCCTCCGTGTTGGCAACGGTCTTGAAGCTGGCGTCGAGCAGGGACCGCTGATCGATGGCCGGGCCTTGCAGAAAGTGCAGCGCCTGGTGGGTGACGCGCTGGAGAAGGGCGCGCAACTGCATGTCGGCGGCAACCCGCATGCGCTAGGCGGCACTTTCTTCGAGCCGAGCGTGATCGGCCCGGTCACGCCTGCCATGGAAATCGCCCGGGAAGAAATCTTCGGCCCGGTGGTGGCACTGTTCCGCTTCCGTACCGAAGCCGAAGTCATCGCCATGGCCAACGACACGGAATCCGGCCTGGCCGCCTACTTCTATAGTGAAAACCTGGCGCGGGTCTGGCGCGTGATGGAAGCGCTGGAATACGGCATGGTCGGCGTCAACACCGGCATGATCTCCAACGAAGTCGGCCCGTTCGGCGGCATCAAGGAATCCGGCCTGGGACGCGAGGGATCCAAGTACGGCATCGAGGAATTCATGGAGCTGAAATACGCCTGCCTGTCGGGCAATTTCACTGCCGCCGCATAAGCCGGCGCGCAAGCACCAGACGGAGACAAGCACTACCATGACACAAGCAGCAAGCAATCCTTCCGAAACCTTCGATTACGTCATCGTCGGCTCGGGCGCCGCCGGCGCCATCCTTGCCAATCGTCTTTCCGAAGATGGCAAAGCCACCGTCTGCCTGCTGGAGGCGGGCTCGGCCGACTGGCATCCGTATATCCACATTCCGGCCGGCTTCATCAAGACGCTGTTTAACCCGGCATGGACCTGGCAGTTCCAGAGCGAGCCCAGCGACATGACCAACGGCCGCCGCATCCCGCTGCCGCAGGGGCGCGTGCTGGGCGGCTCGACCTCGGTCAACGGCCTGGTGTACAACCGCGGCCAGCGCAACGATTTCGACCAGTGGGCGCAACTCGGCAATGCCGGCTGGAGTTATGCCGAAGTGCTGCCGTATTTCAAGCGCACGGAACGCCGGGCCGGCGGCGACGACCGCTTCCGCGGACGCAGCGGCGCATTGCCGATATCCGACATCGCGTGGATCCATCCGATCAGCGAAGCGTTCATCGCGGGCGCCGAGTCGCTGGGCATGCCGCGCAATCCGGATTACAACGGCGCCGAGCAGGCCGGCGTCGGCTATTACCAGCGCACCATCCAGGGCCGCTGGCGCATGAGCACTTCGCGCACCTTCCTGTGGCCGACCCGCGCGCGCAGCAACCTGTCGATCAAGACCAATGCGCAGGCGGTCCAGATTCTGCTGGACGGCAAGCGCGCCACCGGCGTGCGCTACATGAAGAACCGCCAGCCCGCCAGCGCCCGTGATGTGCTGGCACGGCGCGAAGTGATCGTCTGCGCCGGCGCCATCAACACGCCCAAGCTGCTGCAGCTCTCCGGCATCGGCCCGGAAGCGCTGCTGCGCGAGATCGGCGTGCCGGTGCGCCATCATTTACCCGGCGTCGGCGCCAACCTGAGCGACCATTTCTCGGTGCGCCTGGTGGCGCGTGTGAAGAACATCGGCACCATGAACGAGATGGCCAGCGGCCTCGGCCTGGGCGGCCAGATCGCCCGCTGGCTGCTGGGACGCCCCAACATTCTGGCACTGAGCCCGTCACTGGTGCATTTCTTCTGGAAATCGAAAGAAGGCCTGACGCTGCCCGACCTGCAAGGCGTGTTTTCGCCAGCCAGCTACAAGGAAGGTTATGTCGGCATGCTCGACAGCTTCCCCGGCATGACTGCCGGCGTCTGGCAGCACCGGCCAGACAGCCGCGGCTACGTGCATGCGCGCTCGGCCGATGTATTTGCCGACCCGCTGATCCAGGCGAATTATCTGCAGGACCCGCGCGACCGCGAAGTGCTGGTCAACGGCATCCGCCTGGCGCGGCGCCTGCTGCAGAGTCCTGCGCTGGCGCAGTATGCCGAATGCGAAGCGCTGCCGGGGCCGGACAAGGTCGGCGACGATGAGTTGCTCGATTTCGCGCGGCGCTATGGCGTGTCTTCCTATCATTTGAACGGCACCGCGCGCATGGGGCCGGCTGACGACCCCATGGCAGTGGTGGATGCGCAGTTGCGCGTGCACGGGCTGACAGGCTTGCGCGTGGCGGATTCCTCGGTCATGCCGAGCATTCCCTCCGCCAACATCTGCGCGGCGACCATGATGATCGCGGAAAAGGCCGCTGACATGATCCTCGGCCGTGCTCCTCTTGCGGCGGAGGAATTGCTCCCCGCAGAGTGATCGGAATTCGCATGGCGGTATTAGCCGGAACCGCCTGAACGATGCAATAGCAGACCGGAGCGCTAGGGGCGGCATTGCCGCAGTGCGAATCCGGCAATTAAACCAAACCGGCAATAACCATTTCATGGAGATGAACATGCAATTCAAACGTAAAGCAGTGGCACTGGCTGTGGCGGCCTCGACGGCTATTGGCGCAGCTGCGCCGGCCTCGGCGCAAATCTCCGGTGACACCGTCAAGATCGGCATGATCACCGATATGTCGGGCGTCTATGCCGACATTTCCGGCCAGGGCGGCATCGAGGCCATCAAGATGGCGATCGGCGACATGGGCGGCGCCATCAATGGCAAGAAAATCGAGATGGTCTATGTAGACCACCTGCAAAAGGCCGACATCGGCTCCAGCAAGGCACGCGAATGGGTGGACCGCGACGGTGTCGACTTGCTCATGGCTGGCTCCAATTCCGCCGTCATGCTGGCTGCCGGCAAGATCGCCGCGGAAAAGAAAAAGGTCTTCATCATCCCCGCCACCGGCACCGGCCGCATCACCAATGAAGACTGCAATCCCTACATGGTGCACTACGGCTACGATACCGTGGCGGCGTCCCGTGGCACCAGTTCGGCGGTGGTCAAGCAGGGCGGCAAGAGCTGGTATTACCTGACCGCCGACTACGTGTTCGGCATGTCGCTCGAAGGCGATTCGTCCAAGGTGGTCAAGGCCAATGGCGGCACGGTGGTTGGCGCTGCGCGTCATCCCCTGAACGCTTCGGACTTCTCATCCTTCCTGATGCAGGCGCAGGCCTCCAAGGCCCAGGTGCTGGGTTTCGCCAATGCCAGCAATGATTTGATCAGCGCCATCAAGGGTGCCAACGAATTCGGCGTGAGCAAATCCATGAAGATGGCGGTCTTGCTGATGTTCATCACCGACGTGCACGCGCTGGGCCTGCAGCAGACCCAGGGCCTGTACTCGACCGACAGCTGGTACTGGGACCAGAGCCCGGAATCGCGCGCCTGGTCCAAGCGTTACTTTGCGGTGATGAAACGCATGCCGACGGCGCTGCACGCCTCGACCTACTCGGCCGCCATGACTTACCTGAAAGCGGTCAAGACGCTCGGCACCGACGATAGCGACAAGATCATGGCTTACCTGAAGAAAAACCCGGTCAACGACATGTACACCAGCAACGCGAAGATCCGCGAAGATGGCCGCCTGATGAGCGATTTGAAGCTGATTCAGGTGAAGACCCCGGCCGAATCGAAGGCGCCGTGGGATTACTACAAGATCGTACAGACGATTCCGGCAGCGGACGCCTTCACCACCAAGGCCGAATCCAAGTGCGCCATGTGGAAATGATGGGGGCGTAGCGGCGCGCACCAGCGCGGCAGGGAAAAAATGGCACCGATTGCGGTGCCATTTTTTTATCGATGCCGTTGTGTCGCCTCGGGTTCTGTTCAGTGCAGCTTCTTGGCATGCAGCATTTCCAGCATATCGTGCTGCCCGTGCGCGACCTCGGCCTTGCCGAGCGTGCGCACGAAATTGGCCAACCGGTCATCCTTGATGAAGCTGGCCGACGATTCGGCCTCCAGTATCCTGGCCGGGTCCTGCGGACGCGCCACCGCAAATCCCTGGACGTAATCGACACCGATTTCGGCCAGGGTCTGCACGGTAGCATGGTCCTCTGCCCATTCGGCGATGGTCTTCATGCCCAGGTTCATCGCCAGATTGACGATCGCTTCCACGATCGCCACATTGGTCGGGTGCTCGTTCATGTTGACCACGAAGCTGCCGTCGATCTTCAGCACGTCGGCCGGCAATTCCTTCAGGTAGGAAAATGAAGTATAGCCGGCGCCGAAGTCGTCCAGCGCGACCTTGACGCCATAGCTGCGCACCTTGTCGATGAAGCGGCGCGTGTTGTTCAAATCGTGCAGGGCCACACTCTCGGTGATCTCGACGCACAGGCGGCTGGCCGCGCGCGGATTATCCGCCAGCATCGCATAGGCGTCCTGCACGAAGCGTTCGTCGTTAAGCGAGGCGCCACTCAGGTTCATGCAGACGAAACGGGTGCGCTTCAAGTGGTCGTAGTGGCGGTCGAGCCACGCCAGCGTGGTGGACATCACCCAGCGGTCCACCGCGCCGGTGCGGCCGCTGTTTTCGGCGGCGCCGATGATGCGGCCGGCCGGGATGACGCTGCCGTCGGCATTGCGCATGCGCAGCAACACTTCGAAGTTGAGCGACTCGTGCGGCGTTGTCAACGACATGATCGGCTGCATTTCCAGGAACAGCCCTTCCAGCAGGCTGCTGCCCGAGAGGCGCTCGACCAGCTTCAGTTCGGCTTCGCGTTCGTGGAATGCCCTGGCGTTCTTTTCATACACCACCAGGCCTTCACTGTGGCCGCCCTTGGCTTCACGGCAGGCGCGGTCGGCATTGGCCAGGGCATCCTTCATCTCGGTGCCGGTGCTGATGTCGATCAGTCCGATGGATACGCCCACCTGAAAGGCCTTGTCGCCGATCCGGTAGGGCTCGGTGCTGACGGTTTCGATGATGCCGCGACAGGTCCAGGCGGCAGGCTGCATGGCGGTGTCGGGCATGACGATCACAAATTCGTCGCCGCCGACCCGACCGATGTGCTGGCTGCCGGTCAGCATGCTGGTGATGCGTTCGCAGACCTGGCGCAAGACCTTGTCGCCCGTGGTGTGGCCATACAGGTCATTGATGAGCTTGAAACGGTCGAGGTCGAGGTAGACCAGCGCCAGTGGCTTGCCATCGGCCAGCTGCGCCATCGCGGCTTCGTACACCTGTTCGATGCCGCGCCGGTTGTAGACTCGGGTCAGGGGATCGTTCAGCGCCATGAAACGCAGGTTCTCGTCGGCCTTGGATTTTTCCGTGACGTCCTGCAGCCATCCCTCAATCTTGCCGCGTGACAGGGTGGCCTTGACCAGGTAACGCTGTTGTTCGGTACCATCGCTGCGTTCACGGCCGCGGATTTCCAGTTCGGCCGCGGCGCTGGCATGCACCTGGTCGAGCAGGCCGCTCCAGGCGCCCGCATGAAAGTACTGTCCCCAATGGTTGTGCTGCGGCGCCAGTACGTCATGGCCGAGCATTGCCATCAGCGCCGGGTTGGCGTTCAGGAAGCGGCCGTGCAGGTCGAGGGTAAACAGGCCGATCGGCATGGCTTCGTAATTGTGGCGCAGCTCCGCCTGCGCCTGCAGTCGCTCCTGATGCTCGCTGCGCATCTGCGCGGCCAGCGCCAGCGATGCCAGCAGGCTCGACGACAACGCCGCGGTGACGCTGTTGACGGTGCCGAGCAGGCCTTTCCAGCCGAATGCCGCCGCCAGCACTTCATACAGGCTGGCGCCCAGGGTGATGGCGATCGAGGCGCTGTACCAGACCGCCACCGGCGAGCGGGCGATCAGCAGGATCCGCACGAGCAGGAATACCAGCAGCGGCACACCGATCAGCGTGGCGCTCCAGAACAGCGGCAGGAATTTTGCATAGGGTAGCAGGAGCGCCAACGGCAGCAGCAATACGCTGATCCATTGCATGGCATGCATCAGCCAGGCGTAACCGACTCTGGGCAGGTCGTCCCTGAACAAGGCCTTGAACAGGCACACCGTGGCGATGTAGTAAACCGTGATGGTCAGCAGCCGGCTCTGCTGCATCCATTCGGCGGGCACCGTATGCCCGAGCCACTGGAAGTCCCATCCCGCCGACAATGCGCCGACCCGCAGATTCACCAGCAGCCATGCCGCGAACAGCATGTAGGTGCCGGCGCGGTTGATCAGCGCGGTCACCAGCATGAACAGCGCCAGTACGATCATGCCGCCCTCCAGCAGGCCGGAATGGCGATGGAAGGCCAGCACGTTGGCGCTCAGTTGCGCCGTCGGCCATTGCGCCACGGTCAGGCGTGCCGGCCCGACGAAACTGGCCCGGCACAGTACGCGAGAGGCTTGCAATGTTTCATCCAGGCCGAGTGCGAAGCCGGCCTTGGCTGCCGATAGCGCGCCCTGTGTCTGGTTGCGGTCGCCGCGGCCGAGTTCCTGCAGGCTGTCGGCATCCCAGCACGCCGCTTGCAGCGCATGCCGGGACGGCAATTCAATTGCAACAGCGGGCGCACCAGGCGCGCGCTTGACGTCGAAGGCAAGCCAGAAGGGCGTTTCGGCCAGCCGGGTGTCAAACAGGGCGGTTTCAGGCAGCGTGCTCAGGCGCGCCGATGCCAGTTGCGGCGTCAGTTCGGCGCCGGCGTCGGGGGTAACCCGAAATGCCAGCGTCGTGGCATTGCCGGCAGCAGGATAGTGCGTCTTCCACGCCAATGCGGCCGTGATCGACAGCAGGGCGATCAGGATCGGCAGCGCATAGGCTGCAAAGCAGTACAGGATTCTGTCCAGGGTGGCCTGGACAGGCCGATGCCAATGCGGCATCGGTCGGAAAGCGGTAGTCATGGTTATAGGTCCCCATCTCTACCCCATCTTAGCCTAATTTCACACTTTATTACCAAGATGTAACATTTAAACTGCATGTTTAAGTGGCCAGGCAGCAACACATTGGTTTTCGCTGCCGCCGGCCGAAGCCGCCACTGCTGCCTTACTGCAGTTGCGCAGGATTGCGGCTGCCGATGTTGATATCCGGGTGGCTGGTATGGAAAATAAAATTGGTCAAGGGATGCTTCGCCAGGTTCCAGCGTTCTTCCGCCGTGCCGACCTCGAATGCCAGCACGCGGTGCGGCATGTTATTGGCATGCCGCAGCGGAATATATCCCATGCCGGGATATACGTCGGAAAACAGCAGACGGTCGTATTGGCGGTCGATTGGCGAGCGGCCGGCGATGACCATCCAGTCGATGCCGTTCTGCACGCAATACAGATAATAGGCCTTGAACAGCACGGTCTTGACGATGCGGCCGACTTTTTGCTCGGTGACACCGAGACGGGTGGCTTCCGCCAGCGATTTGTCTTGCAGCCAGTCAGGCAATTCGACCGACTGCTCCAGGCTGAGCGGATTGAAGCCGTTGGTCTGGATGCGCATCGTGCCCAGTGGCGAGCCGTCGAACTTGGATTCGGCCAACAGGATCGCGACACCATCGTTGCTGTCGGTCGGTTCGGCCAGCTTCAGCGATTCGGCGAAACTCGGCACATGGCGCGCATAGGCGGCATAGCGGATTTGCAGTGCCTTGCTCAAGTCTTGCTGATTATGCACCAGCCTGACCGTGAAAGGCAGCCGTTCTTCGGCAGTGGCAGCCGGACGCGGCTGCTGCGGCTGCAATGGGCGGTATTCGAGATGATGCGGTGACAGCAGGGGCGTATCGAGTTGGGTATCCATGAGATGGTTCCTGGGGGGCAGTGGCTAATGATGAATATCGTAGCCCCAGGTTGCAGGTTTGATAATTGAGAAAAGAGCCAGTAAACCCGGTCAATTTCCGGCATGGCGGTCGTACGGAAAGGCGGTTTTGCGTTCTGGAGGAATGTTTCCCCCGGTGCGTGCAGTCACACGCCGCGCAGGTGCGGATACCGGCGGCGGAAGAAGAAGTTCAGGCTTTGCGCAGCGCCAGCGCAATGCCGGCCAGGGTCAGGCCCATCGCGGCAAATTCCCGGGCGCCGAGCGGCTCGCCCAGCGCCAATGCGGCAGCGCAAACGCCGACGACCGGTGTCAGCAAGGTGGCCACCGAGGCGGTGGCCGGCGGCAGGCGGCGCAGTGCCGCAAACCAGGTCATGTAACAGACGCCCATCGGCACGATGGTCATGTAAGTCATCACGCCCATGCCAGCCGGCGTGATGGCAGAAAAATCAGGCTTTTCCACCAGCAGGCCGTAGGCCAGCATCGGCGCGCAGCCCAGCGCGAGTTGCCAGGCGACGGTGGTCAGTGGCGGTAATGCCAGCGGCGCCACCGCGACGGTTCCCAGCGCAAACAGGATGGCTGCGCCCAGCGCGAATAACACCCCGGGCAGCTTGTCGATGCCGAGCGCCAGCTCGCCTCCGCCGAACAGCAGGCCGACGCCGCCGATGCACAGTGCCAGGCCGCACAGGCTGGCGGCGCCGGGGCGCTTGCCCAGGAAAGGCCAGGCCAGCAAGGTTGCCCAGACCGGCATGGTATAGACCAGCAGCGCGGCCTGGCCGGCTTGCAGCCAGCGCAACGACAGGGTCGTGAATCCCATCCAGGCAATTACATTGATAAAGGCGCTGACGAGCAGGCGGCCGATTTGCGCGCGCGGAACGCGCAGGGATTGGCCGCACATGGCGGCAATGCAGGCGATGACGATGGCGGCAATCACGCCGGCGCTGCCCCGGGCAAACAGCGGCGGCCATTCGCGCAGGAGAAATTTCATCGCCGGCCAGTTCACGCCCCAGCCGATGGAAGTAATGGCAAGGCAGAGCAAGCCGATCGAACGGGATTCCAGTTTAGGCAAATTCAGGCCATGCGAAGCAGAAAAAAGAAAATGCGCCTTTCCGTGCACTGCGGCATGGGCAAGCGATGCTGGCGTATGGTACAGCGCCGCCATGGAATTTGCCAATGCGTATCTCCGGTGCCGCGCGGCCTGTCCGCTTGCGCGCCGCCATTGCGATTTCTCGAATAAGCCCGCCGGCGCATCTTTGGATTCGCGGTGAAATCAAAGACAAGCCAGGAACTTAATTGCATACTTGCCCAACGAAAGCTAAAGACGAGGAATTTCTATTCTGCGGGGTGTGTAATGGTTCGAACCGAATATGAGGCTTACAAACTCGAAATCCTCGTCGAAGCCGCGTGTCGTTATGCGCTTGTAATGGACTTGCTGTCGCTGATCCATGACATGCGCACCGGGCAGCAGATGAGCCTTGCCGAATCGGAATTGATGAACACCGCCAGTGTGGCGGCCCTCCTGGCCCGGGCCGAACGCCTCAGTCAAGGCATCGACCGCGAATAAATCCATCAATAATCCCCATCCAATTTCACAAGCAGCGGCAAGCCTGCTAGACTTGAATTCATGAAATACCGGGTAGTTGCGGCTTTTCTGGCCTTGCGCCATGCCTATGTGCGGTCAAAAATAATCGGGGGGAGAAACAGGTGAGTCCGGACTTGGACATTGATGGCATCGAGGAACGTTTCTTCGTGCATGGACGCATGGAGATCCTTGCGCTGTTGAACGAATTGATCTACCGCCACGAACCTGTACACATTCATTTCGGCGTCAACGGCTGCCTCGTGACACGGTTGCTGGAAGCCCGGGAGCAAGCGCTGGTGTTCGAAGCCGGCAAGGATGCGGAGATCAACCGGCGCCTGGCCACATCGCCGTCTTGCGTTTTTGTCGCCTGGCCGGATGGTATCCGTGTGCAGTTTTCAGCGGACCAGGTGCAGCAGGTTTCCTGGGGCGGCAGCGCTGCCTGCAGCGTGGCGATCCCCGCCCGGCTGGCACGGCTGCAGCGGCAGGAGAGTTTTCGCGTCCTTGTGCCGCAGCCGCAGGCGCCGCACGTGACGCTGTATGCCGGCGACGGTGCGATACTGGGCGCATGGCCCTTGCATGACTTGAGTGCGGGCGGCCTCAGCGTGGCCGTGGAGAGCCAGGCCGGGCTGGGGTTGGCGCTGGCGCCGAAAATTGCCCGCGTGCGCCTGGAGCTGGCCGGTCATGGCATTGTGGACAACGCCGTGATCTTGCGCCATGCCACCGCCCTGACACAGCGAGGCGGATTCGCCTGTCGCATCGGACTGGGATTTGTCGGCCTGCAGGAAGCGATGCGGGTGGCGATTCTGCGCTACATCGTCGATGTCGAGCATGCGCGCCGCAATGCGCGGATGGCGTCGCGCACGGAAGGCTGACATGCTGCCCTCATTAAGCGATGACGAAATCGAAGAGCGCTATTTCTTGCGCGGCCGCATGGAAATCCTGCATGTCCTCAATGAACTGATTCACTATCGCGAACCGGTGACCGTGTATTTCAACGGCGGCCACGATTTTTTTCAGACCACCTTGCTGGAAGCCCGCGCAGACACAGTGGTGTTCGACCTGAGCGGCGACCCCGAGGCCAACCGACGCCTGCCGGTCAGCACTTCCTGCGTATTCGTTTCCCACCTCAACGGCATCCGGGTGCAATTCTCCGGCAGCCAGCCGGGGCGCATTTCCTGGGGCGGCAGCGATGCTTTTCATGTGCCGCTGCCGGAGCGCGTAATGCGCGTGCAGCGGCGCGAGAGTTACCGCATTCTGCTGCCGGTGGCCAAGCCGCTGATGCTGAAGCTGTTTGCCGCTGACGGCAGCCTGCCGGGCGAATGGCCGGCGCATGATTTGAGCGTGGGCGGCGTCGGCTTTACCGCGATTGGCCTGCCGGCACTGGAAGTCGGCCAGGAGATCGGCCGCATGCAGCTGGCGCTGCCCTGGCAGATCCTGATCGATTGCGCCGCACAGGTGCGCCATGTCACGCAAACCAGCGAGCGCCAGGATGGCAGCCGTTATCGCGTCGGCTTGTCTTTCACCGATCTGGCGCCGGCGACCGGGGTGGCGATCCAGCGCTTCATTACGAAAATCGAACATCAGCGGCGCGGGTTGGACGGCGGCGGATTTTCCTGAGCTGCGTCGGCCTGCTGCAGCGGATCCCGCGCCAGGCGCCGCTTCATGAATGCGAACGTGCGCTCCTGCGCCTCCTGCGTGGCCGCGGCGTCGAAGCTGAAGGTCATGCGGTCGCCGCGGAAGGTCATGGTCGAGCGGCCGCTGACTTCGGCCAGGTCCCAGCCGTGCACCGCCTTCGGAAAGACATGCCACTCGACCGGCGCGCCGCCGGCCTGCAATTCCTCCAGGTGGGGCACGCAGTCGTAGGCCGGCGTGTAGCTGTCTTCGCCGCCCATCAGCAACAGCAGCGGCGTGTCGATGTCGGGCCGCAGGAAGTCGAGTTCCCGCCTGGCATAGCGTGCCGACATATAGCACAGCGGATACCAGGCGACACTGGCGGCAAAGCGGCGTTTGGCCGCATACAGCGCAGAGGAATTTTTCGAGGCCAGCAGCAGCGCGATCGTGCCGCCCTGGGAAAAGCCGGCGACGGCGATGCGCTGCGGATCGATTTGCGGCAGCCGGCTCAAATGATCGAGCGCATCGTAGGCATCCTTGACGCGCCTTGCCATGGAAACCCGCAGCGGCGCAACGCAGTTGGTGAGATGACCGCGCATGCTGTCGAGCACCATCACCGCGTAGCCTTGCGCAATGCCGGCTTCGACCCGCTTGCGCATCCTGTCGCCGATCCTGCCGCCGCAATCCGGCAGCAGCACCAGCGCCGGGAAAGGCCCTGGTCCGGCCGGCATGAAGACGGCATTGGGCAGCGTGCTGAAGGCGCCCAGTTCGCCGGGTTCACCCTCGAAGCGCAAATCGTCGCCGGCGGCCAGCACTTCCTGCGCCTGTTCCTTGCTGTATGCGTCGAACTCGTGCGCCGCCGTCGCGCTTGCCGCCGGCTGCCTGCGCCGCTGCTCCTGCCACGAGCCGCCATTGCCATAAAACATCCAGCGGCCGTTTTCCTTGAACAGGCGGCTGCGCGCCGGGATGGCGCCGGTGTCGGTGCGCACCTCGCCGCGGATCTGGGCAAAATCGCCATCCTCGCGCAACTCCTTGACCTGCCACTCATAGCGCCGGGTATGGGAAAACAGCCTGCGCATGGCTGCCAAATCCTTCTGATTGGTGACCCGGAATGCCGGGTGGTGCAGCGCGAGGGCGGCATCGATGTCCTGGCTGGCCCAGGCGGCGGCGGTGGCATCCAGCAGCTGCCGGATGCCGGCCGGTATCGCGGTGCTGGCCAGCGGGTACATGTGCAGCTTGTATGCGCCCTCGACTTCGAACGACATCGCCAGCGTGCGCTTGCCCGGGACGAGCAACTCCTTCCAGAGCGGCGACTGCGGATTCACCGTCATCCAGCCATAGCCGCTGCTGGAACGTTTGGCGGGCGGCTGCAGCGACATCCCCGCCTTGTTGGCGGCGCCATCCTTGCCGAAGACGAGCCAGTCGTCGCCATTGTTGGCCCAGTCGTCGCGATAGGTGGAGGACTTTCTGGTGATGACGCCTTCGAAGGCGATCTCGGCCAATGGTTCGCCGTCGCGCCGCAGCGCGACTTGCCACTGCCTGGAGGCGGAGCGGCGGATATCGACATCGGCGACGAATTTGGGAAAGCCGACGGCCTTGCCGGCTTCCACCGCCAGCCAGTCGGTTTCCGGCATGGCGAGAATGTGCCAGATGTTTTCGCCATCCTTGCTGGCCAGGATGCTCAGTTGCGCCAGCCTGTAAGGGCTCTGCGGCGCCGCCATGTGCTGCCAGTCGGCGACCGATACCCTGACATAGGGACGTTCCGGCATGGCATAGCCGGCAGGCAGATGGCGCCGGTAGGCGTCCAGGTCGGCTGGCGGAAAATCGGCCACGATATGCGCCACCCGGCGATGGAGACTGGCTTCCTCGTATTTCTGGTTGCCGCGCAATTTCCACTGGCCGTCTTCCTGCACCAGTGTCGCCCCGGCCTGCAGCGGCAACAGCTGCAATGCCGGCGCCAGTACGCCTTTGGCGGAGACGCCGTAGGCACCCAGTTCCACATGTTCGGGATGCTGGCGGATTTCGACCGGCGTGATGTCGAGCTTGCCGAAGTAGTGGCGGTTTTGATGGAGATGGTCGAGAAACGCCGTGCGGTCCATGCCCTGAAACAGGAAATCCTGCGACAGGAACTGCGCTACCGCGCTGCCATCCGGGCTGCCATAGGCCACGCCGAGCTCGCGCAGGAAACGGTCGATGTCGTCCGGCACGGCGATCGCCGCCGGTGCACTGTTACGGGTCGGCGCAATGTTCGCGTCGAATTTTACTTGCGTCAAAACCACGCCGCCGACGACCAGCAGCATGCCGGCTACCGTCAGCGTGCGCCGGCTGAACGGCAGGGCGTGCCGGCTGCCATTGAGCAGCGTTCCCACTGGCGTGTAACGCACCAGCAGCTGATAAGTCAGCAGGCACACTGCCGTGGTGGCCGCCATGTTGATGGCCATCTTGGTCAGGGCACCGTAGGGCGCTTCGTACAGCAGCACGCCGAAGCCGACCGTGGCCGTCATGTGCACCAGATATACCCAGTACGAACTATCGGCGATATAGGCCAGGAAGCGGTTTTGCGCCGGCAGGTAGCGCATGAACAGGCCGATCAGGGCGAAACTCCACAACCAGCTGGCGCAGTGATAAAGGAAGGCCATCCCTGCCCAGGCGTACGGCGCGGTGTGCTGCTGCTTGAGCAAGGCATCGTAGACGCCCATCGCGACAATGAAAAAAGCCAGACCTGCGGCCAGGTAGCGCCAGCAATGTTGCGCATACAGCGGCAGCAGGCTGTCCTGGCGCCGGTACAGGTAGTAGCCGAAGACGAAGAACATGCCGTTGTGGAGCAATTCGGTGAAGCGCGGCAGCAGCGAGCCGTCCGGCGCGACGATGCCGTTCCAGTAGAAAGCGCCGGTTGCCGCCAGCGGCAGCGTCAGGAGCAGGAAGCCCCACCAGCTCGATGCCAGGGTGTGCCAGGCGGCGGCGATGCCGTCCCTGATGCGGGCCGGGACATGCCGCCCCAGCATGCCGCACAAGGCGGTGAAGGCGCAAAACCACAGCAGGTAATACAGGAACCACAGGTGCATGGTGTTGAGCAGCGGGCCGTCGGGAAGCTGCGGCGGCAAGCCGTCGGCGTCGAGCGGCATCAGACCCAGATACTGCATGATGAGGGCGCCGGTGCCGATATAGAGCAGCGGCCAGAAAATCAGAAAGGGCAGGCCGAGGCGGCGCAGGCGGTGCTTGAGCATGCCGCCGTAGTCGCGCCGCGCCACCAGCAGCGCGACAAAAAATCCGGCCAGGATGAAAAACACCGGCATGCGGAAGGTATGGATGAAGGCCATCGCCAGGTTGGCCAGCGGCGTGGTTTCGGGGTCGCGCCAGGGCAGCGGGGATTTGCCGACCACGTGATTGACGGCGACATGCAGCACGATGCCGAGCCACATCATGATCGCCCGCAGGTTGTCGAGCGAATGGAATCGCTGTGCTGGATTCATTGGATTGCCTCCGTTGGCTTATCTTTATGCCAAGGAAGTGTAACCCCCCACCTTGTGTAAGGGGCAATGTATGTGCGGGGGACGTGTGGCGTGTTGTCCGGATGCGACTTGATTAGCTTCAGCCTTAAGCCCGCCGCAGTCTCGGCAATGAAATGGGCGGTGCGGATGGGATGATTGCCATGGTGCAGGGTGCGGACATACTCTTCGCTGATGCGGTCGGCCATGGTGCTGCGCGATAGCTGGCGCAGGTATTCCGTCCACGAATGCACGATGAAACGCTCGACGTAAATATCGGGATCGACAAGGTCGCGGTACAGGCGCCAGTAGCTGGCACCATCGCGCTTGCGCGTCATGCCCAGCGTATGGATTGCGCGGACGAACTCTTCCTTGCCTTGTCGGGCGAGGCATTACAGCAGGAAGTCGAAGGTCTGATGCAGGGTTCCGGCTCAGAATACACAATTGCATTTCGGTGACTACTTAGCCTGAATGTTTCATAAACTGACATTTCGCCCAAATTTCGGCCGCCATGCCAGTTTATGAAACATTGAGGATAGATAGTTGCTGTCCGCTCGTGACCATGCCTTCAGCGAGCCGCGTGATCGTAAGAAACCTGATTTGCGGATTCAGGGCAGAGCATTGCTGTGTGCTTGTAGACGGATTGGAATATAGGTTGGGGGGGATTTTATTCGGTATATTGAAATTAATTACGAATTATCGTATAGTTTGTTGGTTGCCAAAAGGCGGTCAGCTCGCGCAGCAGAGTGTATTCATGCGGGGCAAATAACATGGAGAAGAGATGAGTGAGCCAGAAAGCGTCAAGGACTTGGTCGTTGTGGATTTGGGTGTCGGGATGCCGTCGGCGATCGTCGCCAAGTTCCTGCGTGAGATGGGGGCGACGGTCTGGCGCGTCGCGCCTCCGGCCGGCGATCCCTTCGAATCGATATACCCGGCGTACACGTCTTGGCATTCCGGCTCCAGGATGGCAACGCCGGATCACCTCGATGAACTGCTTGCGCGCGCAGACGTCTGTCTGATTGGGGGCGAGGATCATCCCGGGCTTGAGTGGTCCTTCGAAGGCGCAGCGCTCATTGCCGCCAACCCGCGGCTAGTCGTGCTTCAGATCGCAGGGTACGCGCGCGGATTCGAACAGCGTGCAGCGGTGGACCTTCTCGTCCAGGCGAGAGTCGGGCTTGCTTTCGAAATTTTCAGCGATCGCCCGGTTAACTTTGCCTGTCCGCTGCCAACCTACGGTGCGGCAATCCAAGGCTTGCTTGGGGTCGGTGCCGCGCTGGTCGAGCGTGAGCGTAGCGGGCGCGGTCAATTGGTCGAGACCTCATTGCAGCAAGGGGCCGGGATGTTCCTCAGCTGCCTCTGGATGTCGATCGAAGATACGCAGTCGGTGAACATGCGCAATCCGCCCAAGGACGTGTGGGCGCCAATCGTGCGATGTGCCGACGGGCAGTACGTGTTCTTCGTTCCAAGGTATAACGGAATGGATAAGGTCTTTGCGGCATTCGGCATCGATAAGTCTATCGGTGACACGGCGAAGAAAGGCTACTTCGGTGACATTGATCTATTCCAGCGTTATGCGACGAAGTTCACTCACGAGGAACTCCTGCGCGCGTGCTGGGCAGCCGACGTGGCTGCAGAAAAGGTGTTAGGGCCGGGTGAATGCTGGGATGACGAGCAGGTTCGCGTGAATGGGACCATTGTCACGGAGGTGGATGGTCGTCGGCGCGTCGGCACGCCGCTCACGATGCGAGCGGTGCAACCGAACTCTGGCGCCCCCCGTACCTCACTGCCGTCCGCGCCGGAAGACGCGGCACCCCTGGCGGGCGTTCGCATCCTTGATTTCGGCGCCATGGTGGCTGGAGCTTACGGTTCGAAGCTGCTGGCGGATTTGGGCGCAGATGTGATCAAGGTTGAGCCTCTCGCCGGCGACATCATGCGTACTGCCAGCTATCCGAATTTTGTTGTGTCGAACCAGGGTAAGCGCAGCCTGCACCTTGACGCAAAGGCACCGGAATCCATGGATGTCGTCCGGCGGCTATGCGCAACCGCGAATGCTGCAAGCCACAACTTCCGAGTGGGTTCAGCGGGTCGGATCAAACTCGACCCTGCGTCTTTGCGCGGCTATCGACCAGATATCGTAGCGGTGCAGTGCTTTTCGTACGGCGCCAGCGGGCCACGCGCAATGAATGCCGGCCTCGATCCCCTCATGCAGGCATATTGCGGCCAAGCGGTCAGGGCAGGGGGCAGAGATAATGCCCCGCTGTGGTACAGAAACTTGTACATCGACTATGCTACCGGTGCGATCGGCGCCATTGCGATGCTCTTCGGCATTCGGGAGCAGCTTTGCCACGGCAATGCGGTGGAGGCGGAAACAAGCCTTCTCGAAGCCGGCCTGTTTCTTATGTCGGAACTCATCCAGTGCGCGGACGGCAGCTTTTCCGGCGGGCCGCCGCTGGACTACGACCGTACCGGATTTCACTGCACCGAGTGTCTGTACCAGACTAAGGATGGCTGGGTCGCCATCGCTGCGCGGTCCGACGACATGGCAGCGCGCCTGGTAAACGTGCTGCACCTGCAGGGCTTTCCCGAAAACAGCAGATCGTGGGGGGATAGCGAACGGCAAAAAATCGCCGAACGGATTCGGTCGCGAACGACGCACGAACTTTTGCAGCAACTTGAAGCCGCTGACGTTTGGTGCGAAAAGTGTAACGAGAATGGCTGGCAGAGTCTGCTCGATGATCCAACTGCCAGAGCGGCAAATCTCATTGTCGAAACGCGGGATCCGAATGTCGGCGCACTGATTACGGTTGGCCCGCTGGTGAGTTTTTCACGCTCGCGGCTGGATGCCAACAGGCCAATGTCGGTACCGACGGGGGGGGTGGACACGCGGGAGATCCTCGGCGAGCTTGGATATTCCTCCACCGAGATCGACAACCTGGCAGCGCGCAAGGTGGTCGCATAACAGTCATTTTTCCGAGGGGCATAACTGCTTGGGAGGAGCCGGGCACTGCAAGCGGTCGATGAAGAACATTACTTGTCACGCAATGGCATTCGTTATCGAAGTTGGACTGGCGAATTGCAATCAGGTTCAGTAGTCAGATACGCGGTCCGCTGGACGAGAGAACGCGTACCGCCAGCATGCTGGGCAGAATAGGGGGCCGGCGCTTGCGTACCGCCCCCAACTCTTCGTGCAGCGCGCCATGCGTGACCGGCGAAAGGCCGCGGCTGTAGCCGCGGCGCAGGTGCCCCATTTTTCGATTTTCCATTCTCCTTTCAGTAGTTGGGTATTCCGGCGCATCGTGACCGAGTTCGAGCTATTCCCGGAATTGGCGGTCACGATACCGGAATGGCGTCGTACCAGGCAGAAATGATGTTACGCATAGTGCAACCGAACGGGTACGCTTCCAGCTTTTTTCTAGAGACAGCGTGCACGTACCAAGGATCAATATGCGTAAGATAAAAGACGTATTGCGTCTGAAGCTGGATGCCAAACTGTCGCATCAACAGATCGCCGCCGCGCTGGGCATTTCCAAGGGCGTCGTCACCCAATATGCCACCAGCAAGGCCACGATCATTACCGGTCAATTACCGGTGGAGTACTGGCATGCGTGATCGGTGACGCCACCATTGCCGATGCCATCCTCGACAGGATCATGCTGCGCACACAGCTTTCTAAAACCATCAAAAAGGAGAAAAACATCGACCCATGACCGCAGACAGTACAATTTAACCGCGTAACACCATCTCATGCGCAGCGGTCACGATAGACCGGAATGAGCGGTCACGTTCGCCGGAATACGCAGTAGTCGCGCATGCTTTCACGCAATTCCTCAGGCGCAATCATCGCCATTCCAGCGTCGAGTTCAATCGATGCTCGCCGGTGACGTATCCGCGGCCTGCGGCAGCGTGCGCGCAGAAGAGGGGCATTCTGGTGCGGTGGTCACGACATGGCGCACGAGCACCCGTTTGGCTGGGCGTGCATGCGACGCGAGTGGCGTGTCGGCCAGCGGTTCCAGAGGTCTTGCTGCGAACGAAGCACGTACCCGTTCGTCCGAAGGATCTCCATACAACGTCGTCCGCTGACGCGGAATGCGGCCGGCGGCGCGGATTAGCTCCTCCATTTCATTGGGTGCAAGCTCCTGACCGTGAACCGACCCGGCAGCGCGGGTGATGCTTTCATTCATAAGCGTACCACCCAAGTCGTTGGCACCGGCCTGCAACATGGACAAAACGCCCTGTTTTCCGAGCTTGGCCCATGACGTCTGGATATTTGGAATGTGCGGATGCAACGCCAGCCTTGCGACGGCATGCATTAGCAGCACTTCGCGAATGGTTGGCCCAGGGCGTGCACGACCTTTGAGCGACATGGGCGCTTCCATCGGCACAAACGGCAGCGGCACGAATTCCGTGAAGCCGCCGCTGCGCGCCGCGAGCTTTCGGATGTGCAGCAGGTGGCGCGCCCAGTGTTCGGGGCGATCGATATGGCCGAACATGATGGTGGAAGTGGTCTTCAGTCCCAGGTCATGGGCGGTCGCCATCACCTCGAGCCATTCGTCGGTCCGGATCTTGTCGGGGCATAGGTGCTGCCGCACCTCGTCGTCGAGTATCTCGGCGGCCGTCCCCGGCAGCGTACCGAGCCCTGCTTGCTTTAGCTCGATAAGGAATTCGCGCAGAGTAATCCCGAGCGTCTTTGCGCCCTGCCACACTTCGAGTGGCGAAAAGGCATGGACGTGGATGTGCGGCACGCACTCCTTCACTGCGCGCAGAATATTGAGGTAGGTCTGGCCCGTGTAGGAGGGGTGGATCCCGCCTTGCATGCACACTTCCGTAGCGCCGCGCTCCCATGCTTCGCGCGCACGGCGCGCAATCTCCTCCATGGGCAGGTCGTACGGTTTGCCGCGGAGATTTTCGCTGTGCTTTCCTTTGGAAAAGGCGCAGAACTGGCAGCGAAAATAGCAGACGTTCGTGTAGTTGATGTTGCGGTTCACAGTGTAGGTGACAGTGTCCCCGACAACGGCGCGGCGTAATTCGTCCGCTGATTCGCAGACGAAGGCGAGATTGTCGTCGCGGGCGCTGAAGAGTTGCACGATTTGCTCATGCGAAAGCTCACTGCCTTCACGCGCGGCGGCGACGATGTCGCGCAACTCGTGAGATACCTGCGTACGGTTCGTCGGCTTCGTCAATGCGAGGTGCTCGGAAGTGGACGCCGACATCGGCTGGCCAGGCGACCAGCTGTCAACCCTGGGATATCCCTCGGCATCGCTTAGCTTCAGCAGCGCACCGCGCAACGGCGCCGCAATCCAATCGGCCGCGCTTGATCCGTAGCGGGGGTACACAGTGAGCCTCTCATGCAGCTTCTTGCCCGCCGCGGCAGTTTCGCGCGCGAGGCGCTCCACTTCGGGCCAGGGGGCTTCCGGATTGACGAAGTCGGGCGTAAGCGGTGATACGCCTCCCCAGTCGTTGATGCCGGCGTCGATTACTTCGCCCAAGGTATCCGCGGCCAGATTGGGCGGCGACTGGATACTCATTTCGGGGCCGAATGCAAGACGTGCCACCGCGATGCTCCACTGCAGTTCCTCGAGTGTCGGCTCGGGCGCATGCGCCATTTGCGTGCCTTCCTTGGCGCGAAACGGCTGGATGATGATTTCCTGGATGTGTCCGTGGCGCTCGTGCAGCTCCCGCAGCGCGAGCAGGGATTCGACGCGCTCAAGTCGCGTCTCGCCGATGCCGATCAGGAGGCCCGACGTGAACGGGATGCGGGCTCGTCCCGCCCGTTCAATCGTGTCGAGGCGCACGCGCGGCACCTTGTCGGGCGAACCGTAATGCGGCATTCCCTTTGCGCACAGGCGCTCGGATCCGGATTCCAGCATGAGCCCCATCGAAGCCGATACGTTCCGAAGCATCGCGATTTCGTCATCGCCCATGCATCCAGCGTTAATGTGCGGCAGAAGGCCAACCTCTTCCAGTACCGCACGGGCGGCGTGCGCGAGGTATTCCAGCGTGGAGGCGAAGCCGAGTTCGGCGAGCGCATCGCGTGCCGCTGCGTAGCGCAGTTCTGGCTTGTCTCCGAGGGTGAACAGCGCCTCTTTGCAGCCCATGCGTGCTCCGGCCCGCGCGACGTTCAGGACCTGTTCGATCGACATGTAGGGTGAGCTCACGCGCTTCGGGCTGTGCGCGAAGGTGCAGTAATGGCACACGTCGCGGCAAAGCTGCGTGAGCGGAATGAATACTTTCCGCGAATAGGTAACGTGGCTGCCGTAGCCCCGGTCGCGAATCTGCGCGGCGGCCGTGCAAAGGGCCTTCGTATCTTCGCAGCCGGCGAGCCGCAGTACGCTTTCTCGTGTCGGCAGCTTTCTCGCGGCAAGCTGTTCCATGCATTCGTTAATCATGTTATCTCTCAAAGTAGGCTTCTGGTACATGCTCCTCGATCCAGTGCGAGGTTTCCAGCGTGTTAGTAATATCCGGGAGAACCCTGCGCGTGTGAGCACCGACGGTTCGTGCCGCCGTCAGTCGTCGCAGGTCGCGCTCAGTGTCCACGTCGGCGCCGGCTCCCGCAAGATTCAGGACCGCCAGGCTGAGGCCCTTCCTGTGCGCCTGGGCGGCATGAAGCGCAAAGCTGTTCGGGCCAAACTGGAAATCGAGCGCGTCGGGCGGCCCGGCCAGGACTATGTGGGTGCCTTGGCGATCGGCCGATGGCACCAGGGCGACGCGCTTGGGGCCGGATAGCGCTTCCCATGCGCTCACCACGTCGTCGATTTCGCCGCTCGTGAGCAACGGCAGGTCGCCGTGCACGACGAGCATGGCGTTTTCGCCCTGGGACACGAAGTTTATGGCGGCTCCGCGCAAGCCGCCGTTCAGCCCTGGCCGGCAAGACACGGAGCGGTCGCTTTGCCACTCGACGCCGTAGCCGCAGGCGAGTTTTTTTGCTTCAAGGTCGTCGGAAAGCACCACGATCCTTTTAATCCGCGCGCACCCCAGCAGGGCTTCCAGGACGTCGCAGGCCATTGCGCGCATGAGGCGCGCGCGCAAGGATGCGTCAAGCACGCCGGAAAGACGAGACTTGGCCAAGGCGAAGGACTTGAGCGGGAGAACGGCAAGCATCGAATGAGGTCCTCAGGCGCCGGAGAATTCGAGGACGGCCCGTGCGAGTGAGCGCTTGTCGTCGAGCGACCGCATGACGGTGGGTGCGGATGTCGCCTCGATACCCAGGTTACGGATGGACGGCAACAGCGACGAATCCGCCAGGTCGATCACAATGCGATCGATTGTCGTGCGCAGAAACTCTGTTACTCCTAACGGACTCACGTCCATGCCCAGCTCACGCATCATTTTCGCCGTGGGGCCCTTGATGGCCTGTCCACCAACAATGGGAGATACGGCGACAATGGGCGCTTTGATGGTGGCGAGTGCCTCGCGCACCCCGGGAATGGCGAGGATCGGTTCTACGCTCAGGAAGGGATTGGATGGACATATGATCACGCCGCGCAGTGCATCATCTTCCAATGCCAGCCGCAGCGTCTCGCACATATGGGCGTTTTCCGCGCCCTCGAATCGCACGCCGCGCACGCGAGGCGCGCATTGTCTGGCCACGAAGTAATCCTGGAATGAAAGCTCGCCCTCGTCGGTTATCACGACGGTCGCAACCCGCGCCTCGGACATGGGCACGATGTGGTGGCGCACGCCGAGCACGCTGCTCAGTTCGTGCGTGACTTGCGACAAGGTGGCGCCGTGTCGCAGGCGGTCGCTGCGGTAAAGATGAGTGGCGAGGTCTCGGTCTCCGAGACGAAACCATGTCTCGCCGCCCAGTCGGCCGAGCGCTTCCATGCATGCCCAGGTCTCGCCCTCAAGCCCCCAGCCCTGCGTGGAGTTGCTGCAGCCCGCCAGCGTGTACATCAACGTGTCGAGATCCGGGCAGATGCGCAGCCCGAGGTGATCGAAATCATCCCCGGTATTGGCGACGACGAGGAGATCGCCGGGATCGAGCTCATGGGCAAGCCCCAACGCAAGCTTCGCGCCCCCGACTCCTCCTGACAACGCGATCCATTTGAAGCTCATGCGGGCCTCGGCGCTGATGATCGGAACAAGTCCTGGTGCTTCGGACGGATCAGCGAACGCGCGCCCTGGTCGCTGCGACGGAAGTGCATTCCGCGCGCCAGCACGACCGGCGCGCCCTCCGCGGCCTGGCCCATGAGCAGGGATCCAGCGGCGGCGAGTTCGTCTACGATGGCAATCTCAGTTATCTGCAGTTCACGTCCGAACAAATCTGGCTGGCCCACCATGTTGCGGATTGGCTCGATGCCGGCGCAGCCGATCGTGTAACCGATGATGCCATTGCGCCAGGCGCGCCCGGCGCTGTCGTTGATGATTACGGCGACAACAGCCCCGCTGCGCTGCCCCACTGCCTCACGAAGCCCGCGCGCCGAGGCGTCGGGATCCACGGGCAGGAGCAGGACGCGCGGGTGGCTGTCACCGGAAGCAATGTTCGATTGGTCTACTCCGGCATTGGCGTTCACAATCCCAAGCTTGTGCTCCACGATGAGGACGCCTGGCCGGTAACGCAGGACTTCATTGGACTCGCGCAGGATCACCTCGACGAGCCGAGGATCCTTCTGGACCTTCGGCGCCAGTTCTATCGCGTGCGCCGATGGCATCACATCGTTCAGGTACACATAGCGTCCTTCGACCTTGGACACAATTTTCTGCGCCACGATGAGGACATCGTCATCCTCTGGCTGCAGCCCGGCGCGCCCATAGGCGTCCATCACCAGTTGTGCCAGATCAGCGCCCGGCTCGACGAGCGGGATTCCAGGCAAAGCAGTTAGCGTGAGAGTCGTCATGTGTTGAGCCATTTCCGTTCGTTTCGCAATCGCGTGCGCTGCTGTTCGCATCGGCCCTCCCAACCGCATTCGCTACGGTGGGCTGTAATGGCAGACAACCTCGATTTAAATAACGAAATATTGTGAATTGTAACGAGTAATCGTGATATGGCCATTAAATCCTGATCCGCTAGATGCTTCGCTGGCAGCCTTATTACAGGTTGGCGGTGCCGTTTGCACTTTGACCCAAGGTCTTCCGCTACTATTTGAATCCGAAATGATGGATAAGTGCACCAAATTCTAGTTCTTGATGTTCATATTTCTTCATTTTTTGCAAGCGAATTGCACCGCACGCCGACTCGGAACGGCTTGCCTAGAGTTTGCGCGCGATGATGAGCTTCATGATCTCGGAAGTGCCCCCGTAGATGCGTAACACACGGTTGGACGTGTATATGCGCGAGATTGGCATCTCGTCCATATACCCTGCGCCACCCCAGAGCTGCAAACAGGTATCGACTACCCGGTCGCTCATCTCGCAGAGCCACAGTTTTACCATTGCGCCATCCATATCCGTGCAGGTCCCGGCGCGCACTTTTCTTACCGTACTGTGGAGAAATGCGCGACCCGCCTCGATCTCGGTCTTCGCTTCTGCCAATTTGAACTGCGTATTTTGGAAGTCGAACAGGGTCTGGCCAAATACCTTGCGTTGCTTGACGTAGTCGAGCGTCAAGTCGAAGGCCAGTTCGGCTTGCCCAAGCGCCCGCGCCGCGAGCTGCAGCCGGTCTGTACCCAAGTTGGCCATGAGCATCTTGAAGGCGCCGCCTTCACTACCCACAAGATTGTCGACCGGCACCCGAACGTTGTCAAAATGCAGCTCGCCGGTATTGCCTCCAGGGAAGCCGAGGGTCTTGGTGCCGCGCCTCGTGATCCCTGGCCGATCGGCCTCCACCAGAATGACGCTCATGCCTCGCGCACCTGGGGCAGAGGGATCGGTCTTGACGGTGATGAAAATCAGATCCGCCCAGTCGCCATTGGTAATGTATACCTTGCTGCCGTTGATGACGTACTCATCGCCATCGCGTACCGCCGTCGAGCGGATCGCGACTGCATCGCTCCCCGCTTCGGTCTCCGTCATGGCAAAGCACTGCACGACTTCGCCGGCAAGTATCTTTGGCGCCCATTTGTGCAACAGCGCATGTGCTTTGCCTTCCAGAAGAACGCTGCCTGCGAGGTCTGTTGTAAACAGGCTGCCCAGCGTGGCATAAACTGGCGAGCGGGAGAGCTCGTACGAGAGGATCACGTTGCACAATGTGCTGGCACCCGGCCCGCCGAACTCTTCCGGAATCCAGCCGCCGAGGATTCCCGCTGCCGCTGCCTTGCGCCAGAGCGCGCGTTTGTCATCGCTGTGCGGTGTGATGTCGAGGTAACGCGGCTCGATTTCTCGCTCGATGAACCTGCGCACGGTGTTGCGATAGAGCTCTTCCTCTTCGGTGAACGGAGTCTCATCAGACAAGGTGGTGTTTGCTATCATTGTGAATTCCTGTTGGTTTGACCGGGCGTATGCTCTGGTTCGCGAAACAGCGATCTTTGCCTGAACATATATTTCGAATTTTCGTAATTTATCACGATAAGCCGTATTAAGTAAACTGTCGCTGGGATGAGGTAATGGCGTCTGTGGCGAGGCGCTATCGTTTGAACGCGTTCTGAGGGATGGCTAGAAGTTAGTCAAACCCGCTGCAGCGCATATGTAAATACCGATTAATGCAGGAGTGACAGCGCCTGGCGATTTTTTGGTATCCATCTGAATATATGTATTAACTTGCTTCATCCTATGGTCGGGCTGCCAAGAAGATGCCCAGGATCGAGATTAAGGGCAAGTTTTTACTTTCTGCTATGAATTTCCAGTGAGACTTTACATTTTTGGCGCATTCTATCTCTCACGGGTGTAGGTGACGGAACGATTTGAGCAATATGCGACCGGGTTAGTTGTCGTCAACTTGGCGGGCAAGAAAAGATATTCGATATGTTGCAATATAATGCGGAATATCGTAGTATCGAACTTAATAAATTTTCGCTTGCTCAACCGTTCCCGCGATGTCGCGGATGTCAATATCCAAGGAGAAGAGATGAAAGTAATCGCCCGTATTCGCGAACCGTCCGATGACGAGCCGGATCAGTGGGTTTCCGGCCCGTTTTTCGAGCGCGTGATCCAAGAGACGAAATTGCTGGAGGAGGCGGGATTCGACGCAATCGCCACGACCGAATCGAGCCACGACCCCTTTGTGGGTGCGATGCTTGCTGCGGAGCACAGTAAGCGCGCGGAAATCTGGACTCACATTGCGGTAGCGTTCGCGCGCAATCCGATGAATGTGGCGTATCTTGCGCACGATCTCCAGGCATTTTCACAAGGCCGTTTCGTTCTCGGGATCGGCAGTCAAGTCCAGGCGCACGTCGTCAAGCGTTTCTCCATGCCATGGTCTAGTCCGGCCGCGCGCATGAAGGAGTTTGTACTGGCGTTGCGCGCAATATGGGATTGCTGGAATAACGGCACACGCCTTGAATTCCGCGGCGAATTCTATTCTCATACCCTGATGACGCCAGTTTTCATGCCCCCCCCCAATCCATCCGGACCACCTCCGATCATGATGGGCGCTGTGGGTCCCAAGATGACAGAGGTCGCCGCAGAAGTGGCGGACGGAATCATCGGCCACTCATTCGCATCGGCCGATTACATGCGCGAGGTCTCGCTTCCCGTGATCGAAAAAACGCTGGCAGCGCACGGCCGCTCGCGTGCGGATTTCCAGATAGTGCATCCGCCATTTGTCGTAGCTGTCGACGATGAGGCGGAACTCAAGCGTCGCACGGAAATGATGCGCGAACACGTGGCTTTCTATGGTTCGACTCCGGCTTACCTAGGGGTGCTCGAATTTCATGGCTGGGGAGATCTCCACCCTGAGCTCAACAAGATGTCGAAGGAGGGGCGCTGGAAAGAAATGGCTAACCTGATCGATGACGAAATGCTTCACACGTTCGCCATTATCGGTAAACCCGAGCATGCAGTAGAGGAGATCAAGCGACGGTTTACCGGGGTGGTTGATGCTGTGTCCATCCGTCTGCCGCAGACTACCGAGCCGGCCGTTTCCGAATTGGTACGGCGTTTGAAGGCTGCGTAACTTATCGCAGCGTGGATGTTTATAACGACGTGAGCGTGCAAGCCTTGTATGGCAACCCCGAAATCTCATCTGCACGTCCATCCAGCAGTGGCGGCAACGCATGGTTGTCGTCGAGCAGGGGGCGAGTAGTTTGAGATAGGGGTGGCATGTCTCGATAAAAAAGGAGGCTATATGATCAAGAGTACTGACGCCGGCGGGAGCGCCGTGCAAGTTGGGGCGCAGTCTGTGTATTCCCAATGCATCACTAATCACCCACGTATCATCGCGGTTTTGGGCGGAACCGGTAACGAGGGGCAAGGTCTTGCGCTGCGCTTTGCGGCGGCCGGTCACCGCGTGATCATCGGCTCGCGGGATGCCGAAAAGGCGCGTACGGCTGCCCAGCAACTCAACGGCCGGCTGGAGCGCTCGCTATTGGAGGGGAGCGACAATCAAGCGGCTGTGAAGGCTGCGGATGTCATCATTCTGACCGTGCCGTATTCGGTGCAGCGCACTACGGTGGAGCAGGTCTCGGCAGCACTCGGCGGCAAGATCCTGATCGACGCCACCGTGCCGCTCAAGCCCCCCAAAGTCTCGCGCGTGCAGCTACCTGAAGCAGGCTCCGCGGTCGCGGCTATTCAACGCATGCTCGGCGAGTCCGTCCGGGTCGTATCCGCATTTCAGAACGTATCGGCGCATCACCTTCAGGACCTGGACCACGCGGTCGATTGTGATGTCCTGGTATGCGGTGACGATGTCAACGCACGCGAAGTCGTGGTCGGATTATGCGGGGACATCGGCATGCGAGGGCTGCACGCGGGTCCGATCGACAATTCGGCTGCCGCCGAGGCGCTGACCTCCATCCTGATATCGATCAACTCGCGCTACAAGAGCGCAGGCGCAGGAATACGCATCACCAACCTGCCCGATTGATGGATGCGCGGCCTCCAGCCGCGCATCCTCGTCAACAATGCAGCTTCCCGCATGCCGCCGCCGATTCTCAAGCGATGTTTCATTTCTGCGCAATGAAATGCGAGGTTCGAATCGGTTGATCGCCGCTATGCAATTTCCGGATGATTTCTTCGCTGATGCAATCAGTCATCGTGGCGCGTGTCTGCTGGCGCAAATGTTCTGCCCAGGAGTGGACGACAAAGCGCTCGACATATATTTCCGGATCGGCAAGGTCACGGTAGAGTTGCCAATGGCTGGCGCCATCGCGCTTGCGCGTAATGCCAAGCGCGTGGATCGCATGAATGAATTCTTCCCGTGCTTCAGGCCTGACCCGGTATACGCTCTGAACCGCTACCGGGCCGTCATCTGGAGCAGGCTCGCTCCATAATGCCGGCTCAACCCAGTGCATCGAGGGCGTAACATCGGCTTCATTGCCGAGTTGGAGCGGGTAGCGGCGCGCATATAACACGCCGCATAGTGTCATGATGCCAGCGAGTATTAGTGTGGCTGAAAGATTCAGGTGGCTGGCCACGGCACCCCACAATGCACCGCCAAACGCCATCGACCCTTGAAATACCAGCATGTAGATCGAGATCGCCCGTGCGCGCACCCAGGCCGGCAATACAGTCTGCACCGCTGCGGTGATGATCGAGTTGTTAATCACCCATGCACCACCGCCGGCAAACAGCGAGATGCAGACGATCACTGTATTGGAGCTTAGCCCTGAGATCAAAATCGCAGCGGCAAAGACCAGGCCAGATGCCGTGGCCAGCACATCAAGCGAAAATCGGCGGCGCAACGGCTCGAGCATGGCGCCGAATACAACGGCGCCCGCGCCCATGGCGCCTAGCAACAAGCCGTAGCCACTGGCGCCGAACCCCATCCGATCATGTGAGACGACCGGCAACAGTGCCCACAGGCTGCTCGCACAGACCATGAACAGGATGGCGCGCAAAAAGTAGGCATGCAGTACCGGCGCGTGCCACACGTAGCGCATGCCGGTGAGCATGGCATCGAACGCACGTTCGCTTGTTGCTGTGTTTCTTGGCTGAGGGGTATCGATGCGAAACTGGATCGCGACGACGATGGCAAATATGCTGGCGGTGGCCAAGAAGACTGCAGTGGATCCAAGCCATGCCAGCAGGATGCCAGCCAGCGCGGGGCCGACTGCGCGCGCACCATTATAGGCAATGCTGTTCAATGCCAGGGCGTGCAGCAGTGCCGTTCGCGGCACCACATCCGAAATGCTTACCTGTCTAGCCGTAATCGCTACAGCGCAGCAGCATCCGATGGTAAAGGTCAGGAACAGCAATGTCCATGGCCCAAGCAGGCCAAGATGCGAAACGGCTGCCAATGCACCAGTCGCCAGAAACATACCGGCATGCGTCCAAAGCAGCAACTGCTGTCGATTTATCAGATCGGACATGACGCCGGCCGGAAGGCCGAGGATGAAGGCCGGCAAGGTGACAGCGGTTTGCACGAGTGCAACCATGAATGGAGACGGCGTTAGCGTAAGCATGACCCACCCAGCGCCGACGTTTTGCATCCAGGTCGCGATGCTGGCGAGCATGGTGGCTACCCAGAGCGCACGAAACAGTTTGTATTGAAAGGCACTGGCAAACTGTCGATCTTGATTGCGAGTCCCATCATTTTTTTCTGGCTGGCTACCGATATTCGAATTTTTCATGCGTCAAAAATAAATGCGAAATGTCGTATATATATATAGTATATCGTGTATTCGTATTTTTCGTCTCAGCCTCTTTTCACCACAATCTGGAGGCCTTGATTGAATAGCGTTTCTGGCATGCGTATTACTCATAAGATATTCATAAGTAGCGCAACGCCTAACTGTTGGCTCCAGCCATGACTTGATTTTCGCTAGTGCGGCACATGCGCCGATTAACTTTTGTGTGTTTTAACAAATACGATAATTCGTTAATTTATCGACCTGTCGAATTATAATTGTCAAGATAAACGAAGTGTTTTGATATGTGGAAAATTATCAGAGGAGAGCAACAATAATGGGAGCCATTGTTCCTGCGGCAGTAAGAACTTTTGCTGTTTTCGAAATTTTTGCCCGTGAGAAACGAGAGCTGCTGAAGTCGGAATTAGCCCGGTTTTTAAACTTGCCGGAAAGTAGTTGTTCTGATTTGCTCAGTACCCTCGAAGAACTCAATTATGTAAGCCGGACGGTTAGCACCAAGCGCTATTACCCAACCAATCGTCTGCAGGCGATCGCCAATGCGATATCGGAACACGACGAATTCGACACCTTGGGCGATAAGGCAATTGCCTTGCTAGCTGAGCGTACCGCTGAAACATGCTACATGGCTGAATTGGATCAAATGGAAGGGAGAATCATTGCCGCGCATGAAGGGAGTCATTCCTTGCGCTATGTCGTCCAGGTTGGTGACCGGGTTGCGGTCCACGCGACGGCAATCGGCAAATCCTTATTGGGACAATTGCCGGCTGCGGAGTGTGGCCAGCTGTTACGTCTGAATCCGTTGCGCGCGCTGACTGCTAGTACGAAAACCAAGCCCGATGCGCTCGAGCGGGAATTGGCGGAAGGCAAATTAAGAGGGTGGCATCAGGCAATCCAGGAGGGGCGTGAAGGTTTAAGTTCCTTCGCGGTCGCAGGCTGGATCGGCCGGCGACTGGTTGGCATCTCCATTACCGGACCCAGTGATCGCCTGGAGGCTAACCGTGAGACTTATATCGATCATTTGCTGGCGGTTGGCCTGCAAGCGTTTGGCGCGGCGGAAGCGGATGCCTTCGCTGATGAAAAAAATGATGAAGGAAGCGCATGTCAACAGTCTCAGGGGTAGGGAATTTACTTGTAGTGGATCTTGGCGTCGGCATGTCGGCAGCCCTGGCAGCAAAACTTCTTGCCGACACTGGAGCTCGGGTCGTACGCATCGAGCCGTCCAGTGGCGACCCGTTTTATGATGTGTATCCAGCGTATTCCACCTGGCGATCAAAGGCGCAATTAGCTCAGGAATCAGAGTTGCAGGAATTGCTGTTGCGTGCCGATGTCTGCATTGTCGGAGGCGAGAGCTATCCCGGTCTTGATCGGCGTTTCGATGGCCATGAACTGCATGCCGCGCATCCCCATCTGATTGTCCTTGACCTGGGTGGCGCGCATTCGATGGATGGTGTTGCAGCGCCGGCGGTCGATATTCTTGCGCAGGCGCGTACCGGCCTGGTGTACGAACAATTCACCGCGCGTCCAATCTGCTTGGCCTCTCGCTTGCCAACCTATGGGGCTACCCTCGTCGGTTTGATCGGTGTCTGGGCGGCTCTCCTGCAGCGTCGGCGCAGCGGTCGTGGCGAGCTTGTCAAAAGCTCCCTGGAGCAAGGGGTTGGAATTTTCTGGTCGGCTTTCTGGATAGATGCGGAGCGCCCCGATACGGCCTTTTCAACCATAACGCCCAAGGACTGCCGCCACCTGATATTTGAGTGTGCGGATGGCGGCTATGTCCAGTTCGTCATGGGCATTCCCAGCGCGGTAGCAAAATTGTACAAGGTACTGGGCATCGATGCAGTGGTCGACCCGAATGATCGCGGTGTTCCCCGGGTCGGGGCACCCATCGATGAATATTTCGGCAATCTGAAATTGATTGGCGCGCATGTCATTAAATTCGAAAGGAGTGCTTTGCTGAAGGCGCTCTGGAATGAAGGCTTGGCTGCAGAGCCAGTGCTGCAGCCGGGAGAATGCTGGAGCGATCCTCAAATTGAGGCAAACGCTCTCATAGAAACCGGCAGGAATGGCTGTCGGAGTGTGGCTTGCCCAATTGACTTTGCTGCGGCCGCTTCGCTGGCCACGCAACTGGATGCGCCGGTGGCGCCGCCAGGGCCGGATGAAGGGACCGGGTTGCCGCTTGCCGGAGTGCGCATTATTGATCTCGGAAATTTCGTCGCCGGTCCCTATGCGTCACGCTTGCTGGGAGATTTGGGCGCGGATGTGATCAAGGTGCAGCCGCCATCCGGAGCGAGCACGATTTCCGGCTACAGGACGGTCTATAGCTCCAACTGTAACAAGCGAGGCTTGTGCATTAACATAAAGTCCGACGAAGGCTTGAAAATTTTACGCGGGCTATGCCGGACGGCTGACGTTGTTCATCACAATTTCCGTGTCGGAGTTGCGGAGCGGATTGGCGTGGCGCCGCACCAGTTGCGAAAAGTAAATCCGAACCTGGTCACGCTGGAAACGAGCGCTTACGGTAAAGTCGGCCCGAAAAGTCTTCTGGCTGGCTTCGACATGGTAATGCAAGCCTGGTGTGGCCATGAGGCGCGCGCTGGCGGGATTGGCAATCCGCCTTTGTGGGTGCGTTCTCCGCTCGTTGATTATGCCGCGGGTGCAATTGGTGCGATAGCCATCCTGATGGGCTTGTATCGCCGCGAGGTGAATGGCCATGGTGTTGAGGCCACGGTCAGCCTGCTGGCATCCTCTCTCTTTCTGCAATCCGAGCTTATATGGTCGCCAGATGCCGGCTTCAAGGGAGCTGGATCGATCGATAAGGACTTGACGGGATTTCATCCGGCAGAAAGCCTGTACCGGACGCGCAACGGCTGGATTGCCCTTGCGTTGCGGGGCAGCGCCATGGCATTCCGCTTCACTTCGCTCCTTCAGTTGCACGGATTTTCGGCGAGCACCGCGGATTGGGGTGATGTCGAGCGCAGCCGAATCGGCGAAGCGCTGCGCTCATGGGACTGTGCCGAACTGGTGCAGGCATTGCGCGCACATGAAGTATGGGTTGAACCCTGTGTCCAGGATGGCTGGGCCAGCCTGACTGAGCGCCGCAACGGCGCCCTTGGGCGGCAATTCAAGGAATTGCTCGATCCGCATTATGGCCGGGTCAGCGGCATCGTCGGAACGCTCGTGGAATTTGGCGATACAGCGACAGGGGATCGGCACCTGCGCTCCGCCCCGGCGCAAGGCCAGCATACCCGTGAATTGCTGCGGGAACTTGGATACACGCCAGAAAACATTTCGAAACTGGCAGCCAGCGGCGTCGTGGCCGGAGCAGATCTGAATAATCTGGCGGCTTGTTAAAAAAGAAGGTTTTATATTACGAAATGCCGTATTAATTTACGGTTATATGTCGTTATTTCGCGTGGAAATTTCATGGGAAATCTGGAGATAAAATCTTTATCACATATGCGTTATAGAAATCTCACATATGCGCTCTAAAAATAATTGGGCAAATTCCACGATGCGGAAACATGTTTTTGCATTTATTTTTAAATCGCGTATATTCGAGATTACGCAGTATAATACGAAATGTCGTAATTATTAAGTAGCCGCCAGCTTGACGGAAAATTGCTTAATTAAAACGAATTAGTAATGTCTGCGTGAGTTCGTGTTGTTCTTGAAAATAATTGAGGAGACAAGGTGTCGAAATCGAATAAACGTAATAGAGACAGCCGCTTGACGAAGCGCTTTGGTGGCGCTAGTGCGCTATTAAGCATGTTGGTTTTGGGGCAGGCATACGCCTTTTCCATCGATACCGGCAATGATGACCTGGTGATTAACCTTGATAACACGATCCGGTATAACTATGGCAAGCGTGTTGCAGGCATCGACTTGGGTGGTCCTGCGAGTACTGGGCTACGTGACGAGTCCGAATTTATCTTCGACAAGGGCGATACGATTCTGAACCGCGTCGACTTGTTCAGCGAATTCGATCTATCGTACAAAAACATCGTTGGTTTTCGCGTCAGTGGTTCAGCCTGGTTTGATGATGCCTACGGCAGCTTTGGCAAATCCAATCCGGCATTTGCCGCTACTGCCAACTACCCGGGCAATGCTTTTACCCCCTACGTGAAGCGCTACTATCATGGGCCGTCCGCGGAATTCAATGACGCTTTTGTCTGGGCTAATTTGCCAGTGCCAGCGGGAAACGCAAATGTCAAGCTGGGCCGTTTTGGTCTGTTATGGGGTGAAGCCGTTTTTGGTGTCGCCTCGGCCAACTCGGTCGCGGTTTCCATGACTCCGGGTGACGGTCAAAAGGCAGCCATGAGCCCAGGCGCGACTGCCAAAGAGACGCTGCTGCCGCTGTCGCGTCTGTCGGCAGTCGTTCCTTTGAGTAGCGCGCTCGATGTCTCCCTCGACTACACGCTCGAATATCGTGCAAGTCGCTCGAGCGAGGGCGGTACGTTCTTTGCTCTCAACGATGTCGTGACCTTTGGGCCGGTACGCAACGGGGCATTGCTGCGCCAGGAGCCGCGCGAAAACGACAAGGGCGATGTCAGTCTGATGCTAAGGTATCAGCCTCAATGGGCCAACGCGACGCTGGGACTGGTCTACCGCCGTTTTGATGACAAATCGCTCACCTATACGCAGGCCGGCCCCGGCTTCTATCGCTTGCTGGCAAATCGTGATGTCCAGTTGCTGGGCGTGACGGCAAATACCAATATTGCCGGTGCAGCGGTCGGTGCCGAATTGTCCTACCGTAAAGGCCAAGGCCTCGCCGGTGGTATCGATCCGGTAACGCTCCAGCCAGCGCGCGGTGAAACCATTCATGGCGTGCTGAATGCGGCAAAAGTATTCAACCAGAATGCATTGTGGTCAACTGCGGCGCTCCAGGTGGAATTGTCTTGGGCGCATCTGGCCAAGATCACTGAAAACGCCGCGCGTTATCAGGGGTTTGCCGCTGCCTGCGCTAATGAGGATATCACTGCCGGCTGTCCGACCAAGAATGCTTACCATCTGAGCGCCGCATTCTCGCAGTCATGGCAGCAGGTATTTCCGGGCGTTGATCTGAGCTTGCCGATCGTCTACATGATAGGTTTGAAAGGGAATGCTCCCACCGCCGGTGGTGCTATCAATGAAGGAACCCAGATCTTGTCGGTGGGCTTGAATGCCGCGATCTACGCCAAGCATTACGTTGCCCTGACATACACTAACTTCGATAACAAGCATCGCGGTACCGGTGCCACCTATGTCAACAATGGTGCCAGTGCGAACTATGACAAGGATTGGCTCGGCCTGTCGTACCGTTACAATTTCTAAAAAATCACAAGGAGATATTCATGTTGAAGAAACATCACGCACTGCTCTGCGGGCTGCTGGCAGCATCATCTGCAAGCTTCGCTGTCGGAACATCCGAAGAAGCGCAAAAGCTCGGTACCGAGCTGACTTGCTGGGGTGCGCCGAAAGGCGCATCCGGCAATATCCCAGCCTGGACTGGCAGCCCCAAGGCGCCAGCTGGTTTTGTGCCCGGCAGCGGCATCTACCCCAATCCATTCGCCAGCGACAAGCCGTTGTTCAGCATCACGGCCGCCAATCTGGCGCAGTATGCCGACAAGCTGGGAGCAGTGCAGAAGGAACTGTTGAAGCGCTATCCTGACTACCGCATCGACGTTTATCCGACTCGCCGTACCTATGACGAGCCGAAGGAGTTATGCGATGCTGCGCGCAAGAACGTGCTGAATGCCAAAACCACGCCTGATGGTCTTGAACTGTCTGGCGCTTTCGGCGCGCTTCCTTTCCCGTTCCCGAAGACCGGATATGAAGTGATGTGGAACCACCTGATGCCGTGGCGCGGCAGTGCGGTTCGCTCGACAACCGATTCACTTTATGTCGACCGTGCGGGGCGGCAGGTCCATACAGCGAAATACTTGATGCAATTGATTTTTCCATACTATATGCCGGGAAAGGACGCGGCATGGTTCGAGAAGGAAGCCGAAAGTTACTACTACATGGCGCTTGGACGCATAGTTGCTCCGGCCAGCATAAATGGCGAGGGTTTTGTCTCCAAGTACTCCACCAAGCCTATGACAGCCGGTGACAAGAGATGGGGTTATCAACCTGGTCAGCGTCGGGTCCGTATTACGCCGGATGCAAATTACGATTTTCCAGTGGCTTCTGCTGCCAATTCCATGGTCACTGATGATCTTCAAGTGTTTTACGGCCCGATGGACCGTTTCGCTTTCAAGCTGATCGGCAAGAAGGAAATGTATATCCCGTATAACAATTATGACCTGATGATTGTCGACAAAGACAAGCTGCTGGGCAAAAACTTTCTTAATCCGGATTTCACGCGCTTTGAACTGCGTCGTGTCTGGGTCGTGGAGGCAACGCTCAAGGAAGGCTACCGTCATATTTACAGCAAACGCGTTTTCTATTTTGAGGAGGACAATCCGGCTGTCGGTTTCTCTGATCAATACGACATGTCGGGCAAGCTGTTCCGCTCGGTTACTGCGCCGGTAATCCAGGTGTATGACCAAAACTTCCCATTCTCGACGGCGTACTTCTCTTATGACCTGTCTGGCGGCGTGTACCACATCAGCCGTCTTGGTACTGATGGCAAGATCCTGAGCGACAAGCCAAACCCCGATGCGTTTACGCCGCAAAACCTTCAGTCGGTGCTGTCGCGCTAAGCTGCCGCCCAGCCCTTCATTTGGAATCGGTGGTGCATCACCTTGCTTTTTCGTCGATGCACCACCTGACAGAATCTACGCGAGTAAATGTCATGAAAATATTGCTACTCGGCGCGCTGTGCATAACGACGGCAGCGTTTGCTGCGCCTCCCGCTTCCCGATTTGTCGATCCGCTCGACAAGCAGGTACCGATGTATAGCCATGCGAGCATTGCACCAATGCTCGCCGTAACTCGTGCCAGCAATGACATCGTCGCAGCAGGAAAGCACGGCATCATTCTTACATCACGGGATGGCGGCACGTCCTGGAAGCAAAGCAAGGTCGCTCTTGAGGCCGATCTGGTCGCGCTGGATTTTCCGACGCCGACACGCGGATGGGCGGTTGGCCATGACGGTGTTGTATTAACGAGCGAGGATGCAGGCAAAACCTGGACCAAGCGTTTCGATGGTCGCTCGGTCGCAAAGCTGATGCACGATTATTACCAGCGCGAAATGGCTGCCAATCCGGATAATCTGGCGCTGCGGGACGCGCTGCAGCAAGCCGAGGCCTTGCTTCAGGATGGCCCCGACAAGCCTTTCCTCGATGTCTGGTTCAAAAACGAGAAGCAAGGCTTCGTGATCGGGGCCTTCAACATGATCCTGGCCACCGAAGACGGCGGGGTCACCTGGGTGCCTTGGCTGGAACGCACCGATAACCCGCAGTTATTCCATCTCACATCAATCCGGGGCGATCATGAAAATGTTTTCCTGGTCGGAGAACAGGGGCTGATGCTCAAGCTCGATGCCGCAACGAAGCGCTTTGTGTCGCTGCAATCGCCCTACAAGGGTTCATATTCTGGCGTCGCAGTGCAGGGGAAGAATGTGGCGGTTTTCGGTTTGCGTGGGCGAGCGTTTCTCAGTACCGATGGCGGAAGTGCATGGAAACCCCTGTCCACAGGCACCTCGACGCTTTTGACCGCCGGGACATTTTTGCCGGGCAGTGCCCTGTCGCTCGTGGGTGAAGACGGTACTGTTCTGGTGAGCACCGATCTTGGCGATACTTTCAAAAAGTATGAATGCGGCATGGGCTGTTATTCGGTCATGCCCGGATCGGGACAATCGCTGATCGTTGCTGGTAGCCGCGGCGTGCGCGTGTTGCCACTTAAGTGAGTTGAAAGGTAGTTATCATGGCAGCGGGTATTTCTGATACGAATTTTCCAGTGATTCGCGAATTGAGCGAGTTCGACAGGCAGTCCGGAAAAACACTTGAAAGACTGGTCTTCAATAACAGGCTGGCAATGCTATTGCTGGCGTTGGTGGCGACATTGTTTTTGGGGTGGCAAGCGGCACAACTGGAAGTCAATGCAAGCTTCGAGAAAATGATCCCGAGCTCGCACCCGTACATCAAGAATTATTTTCAGTATCGAGACGATTTGCAGGGTCTTGGGAACAACCTGCGTGTCGTCGTGGAAAATCCCAAGGGCGATATCTACAACGAGGAATTCTTCAAGGTTTTCCGCCAGGTGAATGATCGCCTCTATCTTCTGCCCGGCGTCGATCGTGCCCGCATGAAGTCGATCCTGATGGCGTCGGCGCGCTGGACCCAGGTCACTGAAGAAGGGTACGAAGGCGCTCCGATCATGCCATCGCGTTTCGACAATCCGGAGGCGGCCTTCAAGCAATTGCGCATCAATGTTGACCGCGCAAAGGCTGTTGGAAGCCTGGTCGGAACCGATCAGCGTTCTGCCATGATCGTTGTGCCTTTGCTGGGGCGCGACCCGGCAACGGGCCAGGCGATCGACTACCATGCGTTATCGAAGAACATAGAGGCGCAGGTGCGTTCGCTGGAAGGCGACGGCGCCAAGATCCACATTATCGGTTTCGCCCAGCTGGTCGGCGATCTTATCTCTGGCCTGGGCCGCGTCGCGATCTTTTTTGTGATGTCGGTGCTGTTGGCGACCGCAATCATCTTCTTTTATACCCGCTGTGTTCGCAGCACGTTGATGCTGGTTTTCTCCTCACTCGTCGGCGTGACCTGGTTGCTCGGTATCATGCGCCTGACGGGTTTTGCGCTGGATCCCTACTCGGTCCTGGTGCCATTTCTGATTTTCGCAATTGGCCTGTCGCACGGCGCGCAAAAAATGAACGGCATCATGCAGGATGTGGGCCGTGGCACGCACAAGTACGTTGCGGCACGCTACACGTTCCGTCGGCTGTTTCTTACCGGGCTTACAGCGTTGCTGGCCAATCTGGTGGGCTTCAGTGTATTCATCATGATCGATATCCCGATCATCAAGGAAATGGCGATTGTCACCAGCATCGGCGTTACGGTGCTGATTTTTACCAAGCTGGTTTTTATTCCCGTTGCGCTCTCCTATATCGGGGTAAGTCCAAGCGCAGCGGCGCGATCGATCGTTGCGCAAGAGCGCCTGGAACAGAGCGGCGATACCTGGGTAAGCCGGTCCATCGAACGACTTACCCGTCGTCCGCTGGCCCTGGCGGTGGTCGGTGTTTCGCTGTTGATTGGCGTCATTGCGGCGACAATCAGCCTGACTATGCTCAAGACCGGGGATCTCGATCCGGGTGCACCGGAGTTGCGCGTCGATTCTCGCTACAACCGCGATGTGGACTTTATTTCTCGTTATTTCGGCCAGACCAGCGAGCAGTTCGCCGTGATTGTCAAGACCAAGCCAGGCGAGTGCTATACATATCCTAATCTGGTCGAAGTCGAGCGTCTGGCCTGGGCATTGCAGGGCGTCGAAGGCGTGCTCGCCGTGCAGTCCCATTCGGGTAGCGTGCGCAAGGTGCTCAAGGGTGCCGTTGAAGGATCGCCAAAATGGGATTCCATCATACGCAATCGCGCCTCGCTCGGCTCGGCCTCCGCACGTGCACAGCAAGAGCAGCCGGATCTGGTGAATCTCGATTGTTCCATCACCCCGCTCGTCGTGTATTTGACCGATCACAAGGCGGAAACGCTGGATAGTGTTTTAAAGACGGTTGAAGCATTCGCAGCAGAACATAACAGCGCGGATATCAGCTTCATGCCAGCAGCCGGCTCCGCAGGGATCGAATCGATCACCAATATCGTCGTGCGTGAAGCGCAGTATCCAATGCTGCTCGCGCTATACGTAGCGGTCATGCTGCTGTGCTACTGGACGTTCCGCAGTTGGCGCGCGACGGTGGTCGCCTTGATTCCTCTCGTGATCACCTCCTTCCTGTGTGAAGCATTGATGGTGGCGCTTGGCATCGGTGTCAAGGTATCGACCTTGCCAGTGATTGCCTTGGGGGTAGGCATCGGCGTGGATTATGCGCTTTACCTTTTGAGTGTGCAGATTGCCTTGCAGCGCAAGGGCGTTCCGCTTGCCGCCGCTTACCAGCAGTCGATCGCATTTACCGGCCGGATGGTTTTGCTGGTGGCATTGACCATGGCAGTCAGCGTGTTCACCTGGGCGTGGTCACCAATCAAATTCCAAGCCGATATGGGAATATTGTTGGCCTTCATGTTTATCTGGAATATGGTTGGCGCCCTGATACTGATTCCCGCGCTGTCTCATTTTTTCCTGTCGGACAAGCTGCATGGTGTGGTGGTTTCCGGACAAACGGATAGCTTGAAAAAGAAGAGTTTGACAAAGATTGCCGCATAAGAATTTGCAGGCAGGCATCGGCGAGCCCTGCGATTCCTGTCAGGGACGGATTGTGTCTGTTCAATGTGCGGGGTTTATCAATATTAAAAAGTTATGGAGATTTCACCATGTCAAAAAGTAGTCAGACATTAAACCAGATAGCGCGCCCGGATGTGGTTGCCGGGATGAAGCATGCGGGAGAAGAAGCGCAAGGCACTTTGCCGGAGAAACTGGCGGAGTTCCGCCAGGGCTTCCCGGTGTTGCTGGCGGCATTGATTGGGGTAGGGTTCGGCATGGTGTCCATGGTGTCCATGCTGGTGCCGCTATTCCTCGTTCCCTGGCACGAGGCATTCGGTTGGGAGCTCAGCCAGATTACCATGGCCCCCGCCATTTTAACCATCATGATGTTCATTGTTGGCCCTCAGGCGGGCCGCCTGGCCGACAGGGTGGGGGCACGACCAGTCATCCTGACGTCGATCGTGCTGTTAGCGATTGGCATGGCGCTGGTGACCCAGGTACGCACGTCAATCTGGTGGTTTTATGCAGCGTATCTGTTTATTGGCATCGGCGGTGCCGGTACGACCCATGTTTGCTATTCAAGGACGCTTAATGTCTGGTTCAAGAACAGCCGCGGACTCGCCCTCGGCTTGATGATGACCGGCCCGAGCTTGCTTGCTGCACTCACGCCGCTGTTCATCCCTGACCTGATTGACATGCACGGCTGGCGCTTCGCCTGGCTGATGCTGGCCGTTGCCGCACTGATCCCATTGCCTTTGGTGTTTTTGTTTTATCGGGAGCGCCCCCTGGCCGTTGGAACACAGAAGGTAGCGTTGGAGGGATTGTCGACCAAAGCCGTTATTCGCACACGGCAGTTCTGGTGGATGGTCGTTGCAACCTTCCTGATGGCCTTTTCCACTGTCGGCACGTACATGAACTTCTTGCCCGCCCTGCTGGAATTGGGTATTTCGAAGGCCGATGGGATTGGTATGATGAGTGTTGTCGGCTTATCCATGCTGGCGGGACGTTTCGTTAGCGGCACGCTGCTTGACCTGATGTTCGCGCCGATTGTCGGCGTCGCCATCACCTTGATTTCTGCGGTCGGTTTGCTGCTTGCAGGAAACGGCGAGATAAGCCTTTATACCGCATTCGCGATTGGTTTCGTGCTCGGCGCGGAAGCCGATTTCATGGCGTATGTCGCGGCGCGCTACTTCGGATTGCGCTCCTATTCCGAGATTTTCGGCTGGATATATGGTGTGATGGCGCTGGGCGGGGCCGCCAGCCCCGTATGGGTGGCCTGGTTGCATCGCGTCACTGGCAGCTTTCATGCCGGCTTCTATTTTTCTGCTGCCTTTCTACTCGTTGCGGCGGTAAGCATCGCTCTGCTCGGGCGCTATCCCAAAAAATTCTAAGATTGACTGCGCCAGCAGTCTTGTCACAACACCAGAAAAGAAAGGAATACGACATGCAAGAAACCTACACGGCGCGCCTGGCGGAATTTGCCTGCAGCAATACTTACGAAACGCTGCCGCCATCTGTTACCAAGGCAACGAAACGACTGTTGAAGGATACCTTGGGTTGCGCTGTGGCGGGATTCGACCTGCCCTCCAGCGAAATTGTCTCCAAGGTGATCCAGGCCTATGGCGGCGCCGAGGAAGCCACTGTGCTCGTCAGCGGAAAAAAAATGCCGGCGCCCTTGGCGACTTACATCAACTCTCACCTCGTCAACGCAATCGATGCTGACGATACCTACAAGTACAAGGCGCATCTTGCCGCAGCTACCCTACCGGCGGCAATAGCGATGGCTGAGCGCCAGAACAGTTCAGGCAAGGAATTGATCGCCGCAATTGCTGTCGGCTTCGAGGTGGCGGGCCGTATTGGCATGTCATTGAAGGGCTTGATGGTGACGCCGGAAGGCGAACAGAAGTTTGCGCCGGTGAGCGGTTATAGCTGGGGAGCCTTTGGCGCCGTGGTATGTGCCGGTCGCCTGCTCGGCTTGAATTACGAGCAGATGCTCAACGCAATCAATATCACGGCGTCCACCATCCCGGTCGCTGCCTCTGGCAAATTCGGCGAAACGCTGCCACGGCCGATGACGAAATATGCCATGTATGGCACGCTCGGAGAAGCCGGCATAGTCGCTGCACTGCTTGCCAAGGAAGGCTTTACCGGTGAGCCGGCAATGCTGGATGGGGACAATGGATTGTGGCGCATGCTCGGTTCGCTTGGCGTCGACTGGGATCGGCTCACGGAAGGTCTCGGCGAAAATTGGGGCGTCGAACTTGTCGCCTACAAGCCCTACCCAGGCTGCCGCTTTGCCGGCGCGGCAATTGACATGCTGCTCAAGATAAAAGAAAAGCAGGGCCTGGGCGCCGAAGAAATTGAGCGCATTGAAGTTGCCGCGCCTGGCGTTGCACTGGTCAAAAAACTCGACAGCCCGGTGGTGGAATCGATGGTTGACGCCTGTTTCAGTATTCCTTTCCTGTTGGGTTGCGCCCTCCATGGTGGCGTTCCAGGCCCGGGTTGGCACACGCCGGCAGCACGAGCCAATCCGGCGATCCGGGCGTTCATGGACCGCGTCGTTGTTGATGTCGAACCGACAGCGGGGCAGGTAGCAGCCGAGGATCTCAAGCGGCTCGGTCATATTGCCCGCATGCGTTGTGCGATCAAGGTGCATGCTCGCGGCCAGGTGTTTTCAGCCTCTTCAGATTATGCTCATGGCGATCCGTACATACCAGAATCGGTGATGACCGACGCAGAGATGGATATGAAATTTTCGAATTTCTGCGCCACCGAGCTGACCTCCGCACAAATCAGTACAGCTATTGGCATTCTCGACAATCTGGAAGCCGAACGTGACCTGACAGCGCTGCTTGCGCAACTGGTGCGTCAAGAATAAGTCCAAGCCCGGGACCGACGGAAGTTGTCGGAATCTGGAAAGCTCCTGCTGTGGTCGGAAACCAAGCGTAAACAAGCATCTTCGATTTTAATATTCTGTCTAAAGGATTGGGCACCATATGGCACGTATTCCGCCAAAAGAGTTTGATTATATTGTTGTCGGCGCAGGTTCGGCTGGATGTGTGGTTGCCAGTCGCCTGTCGGAAGAATCCGACGTTTCTGTGCTGCTGATCGAGGCTGGTGGAAAAGCTTCCGGCCTGTTTCCCAACATGCCCGCAGCGTTCCCCCAAACCTTACGGCGCGAAGATCTGGGCTGGGGATTCAAGAGCGAACCAGAACCAGGCTTGAATGGGCGCCAACTGGAAGTTCGGCGCGGCAAGGCGCTCGGTGGATGCTCCCAGATCAATGGCATGATTTACGCCAGAGGCGACCAGCATGATTATGACGATTGGGCCGCGCAAGGGTGCGCCGGCTGGAGCTATGCCGACGTGCTCCCTTATTTCAAGCGTGCCGAAAGCAGCTGGGCGGGCGACACCGAATATCGTGGCGGGAGCGGCCCGTTAGGCGTGGCGATTTCCAATACGCCCAGGCTGTTGTTCAAGGATTTCCGGCAGTCTGTCCTGAATGCAGGCTATCCGGCCGTTGATGATTACCATGACGACCTGCCGCATGGCGTAATCGCAACTGAAATGACGGTCGACAAGCGTGGACGCCGCGCCAACACCTACCGCGCCTACATCCAGCCTGTACTACAGAGGCCTAATTTGCATGTCGTTTCCAGGGCCCTGACCACACGTGTGGTGATCGAAAACCGGCGCGCCGTCGGCGTCGAGTACATTGTCGATGGCCAGAAGACGGTGGTGCACGCCCGGCGCGAGGTAATTCTTTCCGGTGGGGCATACGGCTCGCCGCAATTGCTTATGTTGTCCGGGATCGGACCGGCCGAACAGCTGGCAGCAAATGGGATCAAGCCTGTTCTGGATCTGCCTGGCGTCGGACGCAACCTGGTCGAGCACCCGATGCTTTACATGAGCTTTGCCGCCAAGCCGCTTACCTTCGAAAATGAATTGCGGTTTGATCGCGCGGTAATCTCCTATTTGCGTTGGGCCTTGTTCGGTACAGGCCCGTTTGCATCAAATGTGTGTGGCTGCAATATTTTCTTGCCCACTGATCCATCATGGAACCGCGCCGACATTCAGCTTGGCTGCCCTGCTATTAACATGGGGGCCAATATATGGGCGCCGTTCTTAAAACACCCCCAACAAGGGCTCAGCCTTGGGGTAATCATGTTGCGCCAGGATAGCCGGGGGCACGTAACGCTGCGCTCCGGCAATCCGGCGGATGCGCCGCGCATTCAGTTCAATCTGATGCAGGAGCGTTCCGACATGGACCGCATGATACGTGGAGTGCGCGCAGGCCGCGAAATCTATGCGCAATCGCCGCTGAAGGACATCATATTGAAAGAATCTCTTCCGGGCGCAGCGTATGCCTCGGATGCAGAAATCGAAGCATTTATCCGCCAGGCATGTGGATTGACGCATCATCCCGTCGGCACCTGCAAAATGGGCATACATGAGGATGCTGTCGTTGATCCGGAACTGAAGGTGCGTGGGATTGACGGACTGCGTGTTGCTGATGCCTCGATCATGCCGGATGTCCCATCCGGTAATACCAATGCACCGTCCATCATGGTTGGCGAGAAGGTGTCGGATTTGATACGGGGGCGTGTACTGCATCCCCGCGGTAAGCAAATAAATAAGAGCCAATTCATACAGGAGACTGCTCATGTCGTTTAATTATCCATTCAAGGAAATTTTGCCAGTACCGGCGATTCTGGTCGGTGAACGTCGTATTACAGAATCCACCGGCGGGGTCCATCAACATATTTTTTCGGCCAGCGGATTGCCCACGCTGAATGTGCCGCTGGGTGGCGTAGCGGAGATCGATGCTGCCGTCAAGGCAGCACGCGCGGCGGCTAAAGGATGGCGGCAGCTGGCTGGCAACAAGCGCCGCGATCTGATGTTGAAGTTCGCGGACCTGTTGCAGAAGCATGCGGGCGATATAGGTCGGATAGGCACGGCGGAAAGTGGCATCCCGGCATCCAAGGCCGTGTTCCTTCATGGGGCCGCTATCGACAGCTTCCGCTATTACGCTGGCTGGGCGGACAAGATGACCGGCGAGCTGATCCCGACGTGGCCAAACCAGGGACTTGACTATGCGACGCCTGAACCCTACGGGGTGGTCGGCATCATCATCCCGTGGAATGCTCCGATGGGCATATTCGGCAACACGGTGGCGCCCGCGCTCGCAGCCGGCAATACAGTCGTGGTCAAGCCTTCCGAGTTCGCACCATTTTCGGCGATGAGATATGGCGAACTTCTTCTGGAGGCGGGCATTCCACCAGGCGTCGTGAACATCGTCCCGGGCAGTGTGGAAGCCGGCCACGCACTGGTTTCGCATCCTGGTGTCAACAAGATCCATTTCACCGGTAGCGGCGCAACTGCCAAAGCGATTTTGGGCGCGGCGCGGGAAAACCTGACCCCGGTCGGCCTCGAACTGGGCGGCAAGTCTGCACGTCTGGTATTTGCGGACTGCGATATCGACGCTGCGGCACGTGATGCGATCACCGGCGCCATCTCGATTTCCGGCCAGGGGTGCATGCTCGGCACGCGCGTTCTGATCGAAGCCTCTATCTATGATGAATTCGTCGAGCGCTGCAAGCAGCATATGGAGGCCGTCAAGCTGGGCGACCCCTATTTGGAATCCACCCAGATGGGGCCGGTAATCAATGCCGCTGCATGTGACCGGATCATGGGGATCATCGATGGCGTGAAGCGGGCCGGGTCTGCGCGTCTGGTCACCGGCGGGGCGCGCCTGGGCGGCGAGCTGGCTAACGGGTATTTCATTCAGCCGACCCTGTTCGCGGACGTGGATAACCGTTCGACGCTGGGGCAAAACGAAGTGTTCGGCCCCGTGCTTTCGCTCATGAAGTTCGAATCCGATGACGAAGCTGTCCGCATTGCCAACGATACAGAGTTCGGGCTTGCAGCCTATGTGCATACCCATGACTTGCCGCGTGCGCACAGGATGGCGTCGCAAATGGATGTCGGTAATGTCTGGATCAATGGCTTCGGCTTCTCGGCGTCAATGCCATTCGGCGGCGTGAAGCAAAGCGGCGTCGGCCGAACCGGCGGGGTGCACGGCATTCATGAATTTACCCAGATCAAGAACGTCTGGGTGGCAACTTAACCAGAGGGAATACAACGGCACGGCCGTGGCCGCCGAGGGCGGCCAAGCTTGCCTTGCAACCCGGTGGGATAAATTCGGTAGTCAATAACCAGCCAATAGGAGGCATGAAATGAACAGTAAGCTCGCGATGACGCGCATTCTCAAATGGGAACCGGGCGTGGAACTGGTGGACGGGGAGATGTCCGCATGACAACCAGCAGCAGAATTGCCCTGGTCACAGGGGGCGGACGCGGTCTCGGCCGAGTCATGGCGCTGGCACTGCTGCAGGCGGGGCACGATGTGATAGTGGCTTCCACCGATGTAGATGCGTTGGCCGAAACCCTGGCCGCTGCCGCTGCAATGCCCGGCCGGGCCAAGGCCATTGCGGTCGACCTTGCGGTTGCCGGCGAGGCCGAGCGTCTGGCGGATGAGGCGCTGGCAACCTTCGGTCGAATCGATATCCTGCTCAACAATGCCGGTATCAGTGTCAGCGCCGTGAGCACCGACCACCTCGTCAATCCGTATCGGTTCTGGCGCTCGGATCGTGCGGTGATCGAGCGTTTTTTTGCCATCAATGCGGTCGCACCGATGGTGCTGGCCACCCGGCTTGCGCCTGCCATGATCGAGCGTGGCTGGGGCCGGATTGTTGCCAATACCACCAGTCTCGACACCATGCTGCGTTTTTCCTTGTACGGTGGTTCGAAGGCGGCCTTGGAGGCCGAGACCGCAGTGATGGCGAATGACCTGGCCGGCACCGGGGTGACTTCCAATGTGCTGGTTCCGGGAGGCGGCACAGGCACGCGCATGACTGACAAATCGGGAATTCCTCGCGAGCAGCTTTTTCCCGACACTATCATGGCAGCTCCCGCCGTCTTTCTGGCTTCCGATGCGTCGAATGACTTTTCCGGTCGTCGCATCCTCGCCAACCGTTGGAAACCCGGGCTGCCGGAACGCGAGGCCGCAGAACTGGCCAGCGATCCGATTGCCTGGACCGGTTACGGCTCGCTTGGGGTGCAGCCGGCGATGGCCAGGAAATGAAGACCGCTGCGGGAGTTGGCGCACCGCGCGGCCGGCTTGCCGGCAAGGTGGCCATCGTCACCGGCGGTGGTGGCGGCATTGGCCGGGCCACAGTCAAGCGTTTCGTCGAGGAGGGCGCATCGGTCGTCGTTGCCGAGTTCGACCGGGAGGCGGGAATGGCCAGCGCCAGTGCGGCAGGCGATGCGGCGGTCTTTATGCCGCTCGACGCCGGCGATGAAGCCAGCTGGCGTGCCTTGGTCGCCGAGACGATGACCCGCTTTGGCGCGCTGCACATCCTCGTCAACAATGCAGCTTTCCGCATACCGCTGACGATAGAGGAAACCACGCTCGAGCTGTGGCACAGCAACCAGCGTGTGACGTCTGACGGGGCCTTCCTGGGCACGAAGATCGCAGGGGAGTTTATGGCAGAAGGCGGATCGATCGTGAACATTGCGAGTCTGGGCGCCTTTGTCGGACTGCCGGCATCCTTTCCCTACAGCGCGGCAAAAGGTGCCGTCCGTGCCATGTCTCGCTCGGCGGCCCTTTCTTTCGCGGCGGAAAAGCGGCGGATTCGCGTCAACGTCATTGCACCCGGCGGCACCCTGACCGAAGCCATTCAACAGCAGATGCAGCGGATTGCCGACCGCGAAGGCACGACACCTGAGGCCGTTCTCGCCAAGGTGGTGGCGGACGTGCCCCTCAAGCGGATGGCTGCGCCACGCGAACTTGCCAATGCCATTCTTTTTCTCGCCTCGGACGAGGCGAGTTTCATCACCGGCGCTGAATTGCTGGTCGATGGAGGGGCAACGGCCACCTGAGCAATTTGATGCCGCCAAATATTTTTGCATCATCACAATACGAAAATTCGTTATATATACCGATATGTCGTTGTGAGATTCGGCGAAACGAAGTAAGATTGGCAGATATTTTGCTGCGCATCGCATTTCGTGGAATGTGTCAGCATTTCTTGAAGCCCCGCTACGTGGGGCGTAAGGGAATTTACTAATGTCTGCATTGAATAATAATGGAAAGCACAGCCGCATCATGTCGGAGGGGGGGCTGGATAGTGGGAGTGGTGCCCGCGACGGCACCACTGGTGCGGCGATTGCGCGCCGCTTCGCGGCTGCGGGTTTGCAAAGGCACGTTGAACGTTTGATCGTTTCTGCTCTGATGCCAGGTGCTTCTGAGCGGCCCCCGGCTTGGTTGTTGGTAAATTAAAAGATGCTCATGGGCGAGAGGTCTGGTGTTTATTTTTCCAGTTCACGAATTTCATCTTTCAAATCCATCATCTAACCTGTGTAGTGTCCGCTATGTTCGCTTATAGCAAGTAGCTATTTTTCATTCAGATTGTTAAATATTTAATTCCTTGTGAGGAGATATAACGATGTTTATTTATGATAGTTGGTATGTGGCGGCACTTGCGACAGAAGTGAACTCTGAAAAGCCGCTTGCTCGCATGATTCTTGGTAAGCCGATGGTATTTTTCCGGACGGACGAGGGCCAGGTAGCCGCACTTGAAGACCGTTGCATGCATCGCGGGATGCCACTTTCGGCTGGGCCTATCTGCAACAAGGGCCGCTCATTGCAATGTCCGTATCACGGTCTTGAATTTGATATTACTGGCGCATGCGTGAAGGCGCCAAGCCAGACGTCCATACCGCGCAACATGCAGGTACTTACCTATCCGGTGGTTGAGCGCGATTCGTTTGTCTGGGTGTGGACTGGTGATCCGGAAATTGCTGATCCAGCCACCATCCCCACTACGGGACCTGTCAACGATGACACTTTTGGACTCTTCAGTCTGCTCCACCTTGAATACAAAGCGGACTGGAAATTGATTTATGACAACGTCATGGATCTCACTCATCTTGCTTATGTCCACTCGGTAGTCAATGGCGATGTACAAGCCAACGTCGAAGCCAAGTTGACAATTTCGACGGACGACGATGGAAAACGGGTCAGGTTTGCGCGAGAGCTTCCGAATAGTGTGCCTCCCGATCTGTACGCTGGTTTTGTCTTCAAGGGGAACTGCGACCGATGGCAGGAGATGGAATGTTCTACCAGCGGCATGCAACTCTGGAATGGGGCACTGGACGTAGGTTGTGGCGCATTGGATGGTAGTAGGGTGAGGGTGGGAGGTTTTCAGCTGTATACGTATCAGGCAGTCACGCCATCGTCGGAAGGCAACTCTCATTACTTTTCGAATGGGTATACCAATGTCCACTTGGGTAATGAAGAGGTTTTTGCCAAGATGCGTGAAGGGCACATAAAGACGCTCTATGAAGATCGCGTGATCATTGAGCCGCAGCAAGTGCGGTTGAATGAAACCCCGGGACGGCCAGTGGTCAGCCTGTCGGCGGATGCCGCAGGCTTGGCGGTTCGACGCATGTTCAAGAAGCTTCTGACAGCCGAGATGGAAAAAAAGGCACCCCCCCGACCGGCCCGCTCCAGCGGTCATCAAGACCTGATGGAGGAACTGACTGGCGGCGCCAGGTAGGCGGTTGCGAAAAGTGGCTTGACAAGGGCTGCAATTGCATTGGGTGGCGCAAATATCGCCATCCAATGCAAGAAGCGGCTCCCGCATCCATGAAAGTCTCTTTTCAATGCCATTTGCCAGTCATGCGGAAGAATCGTCGCAATGTCTGGCTGATCGGCTGCGCATGCGATTTTAAGAATGGGAAGATGCATTTTTTCTGGGGCCGCGCGCAGGGGATCGCGGTCTGCCCTTGGATTTCGGAGCATTATCCATGCCGAACGCTGCCTCCTTGACCTCCAGCAGCGCTTCCTTATATTCCTTCTCGTGGGACTTCAGGCGATCGCTCGGTCCGGTCAGCGAGAGGCCGACCAATCGGTCTCCAACTCGGCCCGAAATCGCAAATGAGCTCAGTCCCTCGCGCCCTTCATCCACTGCTGAAAATATCCCGGTTTCCCGTTGTTTTGCGATCTCCGCCTCCAGTTGTTCAGGATTGACGATCGTGTTGCTGGTTAGGGCCCGCAGTGGCTTCAAGCGAAGCAAACGGTAGCGTGTCTGTGGATCCATTTCTGCCAGAATTGCTTTGCCAATCGACGTCGCGTGGATGGCGACATGGTCACCTTCCAAGGCGACATAACGCAGCCGGTGCGATCCTTCTTGCGCAGCGACGAGGCGAACTTCGTAGTCATCGATTTCGCCAAAATAGCAACTCTCCATTGTCTTTTCGCTGAGAAGCGCAGCTGCTTCCTTGCCAATTGCATACAGTTCATCGTGCTTTGCAATCTCCGCTGCGACGTTAGTCAGTCTGCTAGTCGGATAATAACGCTTGGTACCTGCGGTGCGGGCGACATAACCGATCTCGTGCAGTGTGCTGAGTAAGTCAGAGCAACTGCTTTCCGGGAGGTCAAGCAGTCGCGCCAACTCGGATTTGAGTAGCTCTCGCTTCTCTCTGGCAAATACTTCAAATACGGCTAACGCGCGAGCGGCAGCTGGTACGGTGGTGGCCAATTAAAAATCTCCCCTATGAGTTTGGTATAACAATGAAGGCAGTTGCGATAAGTAATTGTACAAATTGCTATTCATGATTCGTTTCTTGCATGATTGCAAATCGAGTTCATTGGAAGCGATTAATTCGACTATTTATTATGTAACTTGAACTTCATTTTATACGAAATTTCGTAATTTTTTACAACTGCCGGCATCCAAAAATGCCAAGTCAGGCCGGCGGTTATTGCCGGCCAAATACTTTTTGCGCCATAAAACGATAATTCGTTATATTAAACGATATGTCGTTGCTAAATTCAATGTGATGAAGTAGGATTGACCGGTATTTGCGGCAAATTGCATTTGATAAAAGGTGGCGATATTTTTTATAGCCCTCACATAGGGGATATAAGGGAATTTACTAATGGCTGCAGTAAATAGTAATGTCGAGCAAGGGGCCGTCATGTCGGCGGGGGTTGCCTGGGTGGTCGGCGTGGGCGCTCGCGATGGCACGGGCGCCGCGATAGCGCGTCGTTTTGCGGCTGGCGGGCTGCAGGTAGCGGTTACCGGTCGCACTGCGGAAAAAATTCAGGCGGTGGTTGACGAAATCAACGCGCTTGGCGGTCGTGCGGTCGCTGCTTTGGGCGATGCTTCCAGTGACCAGGGTCTGGCCAATGCGCTTCAAATCGTCAAGCAATTGGGGCCCTTGCGTGCAGCGATTTACAATGCCGGCGGTAGTCAGTGGCGGTCCGGGATTCTCGAAATGGACACCGCTTTTATTGAAGACGTGTGGCGCACCAACTGCCTCGGCGGTTTTATTGTCGGCCGCGAAGCAGCGAAGTTAATGTTGCCCCAGGAAAGAGGATCGATCTTGTTCACGGGATCGATTTCGGGTTCGGTGGCGCGTCCCAAGCTGGCTGCGTATGCAGCGGCGAAGTTCGGCCTGCGTGCCGTGGCACAGGCAATGGCGCGCGAATTCTGGGCCAAAAATATCCATGTGGCGCATATCGTGCCGGTTGGGCCTATCGATGGTGACCGGCTGCTGTCCAGGTTTCCCGATGTCCGCGAGCGCCGTCCGCCCGATGCGCTCATCCCGACTGAGCAGATCGCTGAAGCCTTCTGGAATGTGCATTGCCAGCCGCGTTCCGCATGGACGTTCGAGATGGATTTGCGTCCGTATTGCGAAACGTTGGCAATGGAATGATCTGAAGGCCGCACCAGTTTTCGTATGCAACGATGCGTTATCGCGTAAATATACAAAAAAAGGATATTTTTCATGTCCGAGACCGTATTCAAATGTGCCGATTTCAACAATTTATACCTCCAACCGTGTTGCGAATTTATGCGAGCACGGCGGAAATTCTCAAGCTCGTAATTTCGCGCTTCCCTGTAATCATCCCTATCTAAAGAGTTAAAAATGAGCAAATATCAAACCATTACTTACGAACGCAAAGGCCGCATCGCTTATCTGATGTTCAATCGTCCGGAAGCCTTGAACACGATGAACGATGAACTGGAGCGCGAAACCCGTGCCGCGCTGCTGGAATATGACCTCGATGATGAGGCTTGGGTTTTGATCCTGCACGGTGCCGGCCGCTGCTTCTGCGCTGGCGTCGACGTTCGTACCCACGGCTCGTTTGCCTTGGCCGCGGATGATAAAGCCAGGGAAGAGGGCCAGGTTGCGGCGGCCAAGAAGGGGGTGATCGGCGCCGCACAGCATCTGCTGGGAACAGGGGGCGAGGGCTGGATGGGTCGTACCATCAATTACAAGCCGGTGATTGCCGCCGTACATGGTTATGCGCTGGGTGGTGGTGCTCACATCGCCGCGGAGTGCGATCTGGTGGTCGTCACGGAAGACGCCTCCTTCGCCACCAGCGAAACCAGCCGTGGCATGTCTGGCTCGCGCACTTGGGCGAAGATCCGCACCTTCATGCCATCGAAAGTTGCCAACGAAATGCTGATGACCGGCTCGCGCATCCCGGGCGCGGAACTGTATCGCCTCGGCTTGGCTAACCGTTTGGTGCCAAATGGCGAACATCTGCAGGCTGCCGAAGAACTTGCGCAAAAGTTGCTGGAAGCCCCACCCTTGGCAGTACGTGACGCAGTCCGCGTGAGTCGCCGCCTGTGGGTGCAGCATGCGACCCAGCTCGACCATGAAATGCAATTGACCAGGCTGGATCTTACCGAAGACTTCAAAGAAGCGGGTCGCGCATTCATGGAAAAGCGCAAGCCTGTCTTCAAGGCGCGTTGAGCGCTAGATAGTTCCTACTGTTAATTTTAAATGCATTGCGAGGAGATATAGTGATGTTTATTTATGATAATTGGTATGTGGCAGCGCTCACGACAGAAGTGAACTCTGAAAAGCCGCTTGCTCGCATGATTGTTGGTAAGCCGATGGTATTTTTCCGGACGGACGAGGGCCAGGTAGCCGCACTTGAAGACCGTTGCATGCATCGCGGGATGCCACTTTCGGCTGGGCCTATCTGCAACAAGGGCCGCTCATTGCAATGTCCGTATCACGGTCTTGAATTTGATATTACTGGCGCATGCGTGAAGGCGCCAAGCCAGACGTCCATACCGCGCAACATGCAGGTACTTACCTATCCGGTGGTTGAGCGCGATTCGTTTGTCTGGGTGTGGACTGGTGATCCGGAAATTGCTGATCCAGCCACCATCCCCAGGACCACGCTCGGCGAACCGGACACTTTTGGAACATTTAATCTGGCTCACATTGAGTACAAAGCGGACTGGAAATTGATTTATGACAACGTCATGGATCTCACTCATCTTGCTTATGTCCACACGGTAGTCAATGGCGATGTACAGGCCAACGTCGAAGCCAAGTTGACAATTTCGACGGACGACGATGGAAAACGGGTCAGTTTCGTGAGAAAGCTGCCAGATAGTATTCCCGCCGATCAGTACAAAATGGGTTTTGATTTCAAGGGGAACTGCGACCGATGGCAGGAGATTGAATGTTCTGCCAGCGGCATGCTCATCTGGACTGGGGCAATGGACGTCGGTTGTGGCGCATTGGATGGTAATGCAGGCGCAATGGAGACCAAGCGTACCGGAGGTTTTCAACTGGTTTCGTATCATGCAATCACGCCATCGACGGAAGGCAACGCCCATTACTTTGCAAGTGGACATGTTAATGTCCACTTGGGCAATGAAGAGGTTTTTGCCAAGATGCGCGAAGGGCAGATGACGACTCTCTATGAAGATCGCGTTATCCTGGAGCCACAGCAAGCGCGGTTGAATGAAACCCCGGGACGGCCAGTGGTCAGCCTGGCGGCGGATGCCGCAGGATTGGCGGTTCGACGCATGTTCAAGAAGCTTCTGACAGCCGAGATGGAAAAAAAGGCCCCCCCCCGACCGGCCCGCTCCAGCGGTCATCAAGACCTGATGGTGGAATTGACCGGCGGCGCCAGGTAGGCGGTTGCGAAAAGTGGCTTGACAAGGGCTGCAATTGCATTGGGTGGCGCTAATGTCGCCATCCAATGCAAGAAGCGGCTCCCGCATTCATGAAAATCCCTGTTCAATGTCATTTGCCCAGGCACACAGAAAACATAATGGGGAAATCGCAATAAATTTTCTGATGAATTTCACAGGGAGATAGAGCGTGGATTTGGAACTGCAAGACAAGGTGGCTTTCGTTACAGGTGGCGGTTCAGGTATCGGCCGGGCCGCCTGTTTGATTTTCGCGCGTGAGGGCGCCAAAGTCGCGGTGGTCGACTTCAGCGAGGAGGCTGGCCGGGAAACCGTTTGCCTGATTACTGCCGAGGGGGGGGATGCCATTTTTGTGAAAGCCAATATTCGTTCAGAAGCTGAAATTGCGAATGCAGTTGCGTCGACGGTCACCGCGTTTGGAGGGCTCGATTGCGCTTTCAACAATGCCGGCCATCGTGGCCTGGAAACGGATGTTGTGCAATGCACTGACGAGGAGTGGGACATGATGATGGAAACTAACGTCACGTCTATTCGACGATGCATGAAATACCAGATCCCGGCAATGCTCAAGCGTGGTGGAGGTGCAATCGTCAATACATCCTCCGGCGCCGGGCTTTTCGCCCGCCAACATATGGTCGCCTACACGACCTCGAAGCATGCGGTGGTTGGCATCACCAAGTCGGCGGCTATTGACTTCGGGCCGCTTAGCATCCGGGTCAACGCACTCCATCCCGGTGCCACCATAACGCCGATGTTAATGTCAGCAGCACCGGATCGAGACCTCTCCCCGATAGCGGCCAAGATTCCATTGCGCCGCCTGGGAACGGCGGAGGAGCAAGCCGACGCCGCGGTTTGGCTCTGTTCCGCGAGGGCGGGATTTGTCAACGGCGCTTCTATTGTGATTGATGGCGGAGTGGCCGCGCAACGCTAAGGTTGAAGCATTTGGATCACACGGTTCGCATCATGAATTTTGTTGACGCGAACCGGCCAAGCTCACTTTCGTAATTGCGGGCCTATTCGGTCAACTTTTTTATCGGATGTGATTACACCTTCGGCACCCGTATCGGCGCATCGATTTGCGGGCGCATATTTTGGTAAAGCATCGACTGGATCATGTCGCTGCCGAGGAAATCGGTTGGAAAACCATGCTCGATTGCGCTGACGTTTTCCAGTTGCTCCAGCTGTTCGCTGTCCAGCTGCAGGTCAAGACAGCCAAGGTTTTCTGCCAGCTGTGCCGCAGTTCGTGCGCCAAGAACCGGAATGATCGCCGGCGAACGTGTCCGCACCCAGGCAAGCGCGACCTGCGAAGGCTTTGCGCCGATGCCTGCAGCGATGCTTTCCACCGCGGCGACAATGGAAAAATTGCGGTCGGACAGCACTTTAGTGCGGGATTGATCAGTGCTGGTCAGGCGACCATTTACCTCCCCGGCTTGGGCAGCGGACTTGTACTTCCCGCTTAACATGCCCGCCGCCAAGCCACCCCAGCTCAGTATCGACATGCCGAGGCTGGTTGCCATCGGCAGCAATTCACGCTCGGGCGTACGTTCGACCAGACTGTATGGCATCTGGATCGCAGCCAAGGTACTCCAGCCGCGCAGCTCGGCAATGGCTTGCGAACGTGACACCACCCAGGCCGGTGTATCCGATAGGCCGATGTACAGCACTTTGCCGGAACGGACCAAGTCATCCAATGCGCGTAAAACTTCTTCCTGTGGCGTTAGCTGATCCCAGGCATGCATCCAGTAGAGATCAATATAGTCGGTATTCAGGCGCCGCAGGCTGCCTTCGACCGCTTGGATCATGCTCTTGCGATGATTGCCCCAGGAATTGGGGTCATTGGGGCGTCCGCCCATGGTGAACTTGGTTGCGACGACATAGTCATGTCGGCGCGCACCCATGAATTCAGCCAGAAATACCTCGGAATCTCCTGCCTGATAGGAGTTCGCCGTGTCGAAAAAATTGCCGCCAGCATCAACGAAGCAGCGGAACGAGTTGCGGCTGTCTTCCTTCGTTGCGCCCCAAGTGCCACGACCCTGTCCAAATGTCATCGTCCCGTAACAGAGCTCTGATACCCGCAAGCCGGACTGTCCCAAGAGTTTAAAACGCATGCCGTGCCGCCCTTTCAAATGCTTATGTCAAGCTGGTATGAATCAGTCTTCGGGCACGATGAGTTGGCCCGAAACCTCGAGACGGTGCTTGTCGAGCCGCTGGGCTCTTCTTTCAGCGTTACGCGACCAAGGAGCTCGGCAATGCCGAAACGCCGCTAATGCCGCCATCGACGACAATAACCTGGCCGGAGATGTAGCTGGCCAGATCGGAAGTAAGAAACAGGATGGTGCCAGCGATCTCCGACGGCACGCCGATGCGGCGCAGCGGAATGCCTCTGGCGACGCGTTCCCAGACCTCCGGCGCTGGATCGACCGTGCCGGATGCCTTGATACGCCCTGGTACAGCCACATTGATACGGACCCCGCTCGGCCCATACTCGTCTGCAGCGAACATGGCAAAGCTGTGCAACGCCGCCTTGGCGGTGCCGTACATCGCCACGCGTTTCGTGCTGCGCAAGCCGGCGAGCGAACCGACCAGGGTAATCGTGCCGCCGCCATTGGCAGCCAGCATCGGCCCCGCAATCTGGGTTGTCACCACGCCAGGATGAAGCACCAGCTGATATTGGCGGAACAGTCCCTCATCGTCATACGATCCAATCGGGCCGGGCGCAGGGACCGGATGGCCAACCACGACAACGGCACCGGCAAATTGCTTGCCGAATTCACTGTTTGCCCGTTCAAACACAGCGGTCATGTCCGCACGGCTGGTGACATCCGCTTGCATCGCAATCCCGCCTACCGCCTCGGCCGTCATTTTGGCTACGTCAGCCTGGATATCGACGCATATGACGCGCGCACCTGCCTGGGTAAATGCCCTGCACACTTGCCCGCCAATGCCGCTTCCGGCGCCGAGCACCACATAACCACGGCCATCCAGCCGCAGTTTTTGCAGATAATCGGTCGATTGCCATTCTTTATCGCTCATGTTGTTGCCTCCTTAGATAAATGTTTATTTGCCTGCGAATGCCTCGCCGATCACGAGGGTGACTGATTCGTCAGCACCGGAGAATTCACTTTTTGATATCCAGTTGCGCCGCGAACTGGCCGAAAGAGCGATTCAAGTTTTCCTGCTTGGCAAGGACGGACTGCCATGCTTCTCCTTTTCTCAATGATCCCTGCGTGCCGCGAGGTAAGATTTCGGATTGCACGCCAATAGGATCTTTGCCATCAATGACCCGCCGCGCAGATTCGATCAATACGCGGCGCATCCGCACACATGCCTGGTCAGAAGGAACCAAGTTTTCTTTAGTGCGATCACTGATCGGTCCCATCGAGATTGCCATTGCGATGTCTTCCGGGTGAAAGTTTGGCAGGCCGCTAAAGGTTTCGCTGCGGCGCATTGCTGCACGATCTTGCAAATAATTGTTGGCCGAATTTGGCCGCTCCACCTTGCCATAGGTCTTGCGAGAAAGTCCGATGTTGTCCAGGATAGTATCTGAGATTCCGTGGTAGGCCAAAACCTGCTCGGTACGCTCGGCGTCGAATGGTCGCTTCCAGTCCCAGTTAAATTCGAACATCAGGGTTTTTCCATTTCCCACCGGCACAGCGGCAAGCATGGTGGAATTGGTGGCAACAAAGTTAATGAAAGGCATGGCGAATGCGGTTATGCGAGCCACATCGACAGCACCGTCGTCAGTATTCAATTCCCTGATCGCCACATAGTGAAAGCCATAGTCGGTTTCTTCAACCTCTAGGCGAGGCACGAGGTCGTCCGCCATCTGCTTATATACGGCGTCCAGTTTTCCTTCCTTGCTTGCCGCTTTGATACGCCGTACGATCGAATCCTGGTGCAACACACCGACGTGGGAGGAATCCACTAGGCCTTCCAGGAGTTGCACGTAATTCGCGTCAACAAACCATTCCTGTGCCACGACCTGATCCAAAGGAAGGTCGAAGATTGGATAACGTGGGAACGCCGGTTGCTTATCCGCAGGGCCGAGGTAGACCCAGACCACGTTCGCCGCTTCATGGGTCGGGTAGGCGGGCTGGCTGTAGCGAGATAGGAAATTTTCACCTTTGGCATTGGGCATCTCCAGCACGCGCCCGTTCACGTCGAATTTCCAGCCGTGATAAAGGCAGCGGATGCCGCCATCCTCGACCCGACCGAGGCAAAGCGAGGCGCCGCGGTGGCAGCACCGTTCGCGCAACATGCCGACCTTGCCATTACTGTCGCGGAACATGACATAGTCTTCGCCTAACAGGGTGACTTTCACCGGATCGCAATCGGGGCCAGATAGGACAGATGATAGTGTTGCTGGAAGCCAATATCGCTTCATGGTCTCGTGCATCGGAGTGCCAGGGTCGACTTCGCACATCAGCGCATTATCTTCATGTGAAAGCATGGGAATCATTTCCTTTTCTAAGCATTTGAGAATCGAGGCAGCAGGATTTTGAGGCCTGATTTATATCGATATTTCGGTTTATAGTACGATATATTGAAATCAAGGCAAATACAAGAAAAATCCGCCTATTGTCCTGCTCAGTAATCTTCATTTTTCCATCAAGTCGTCAAAATTTAAAATCATTTTATAACGAAATATCGAGTTTTATTACGAATTCTCGTTGACCAAGAGGGGATCTCACGGTATAACGTACACAACGCTGAAGTATGAAATTAGCGAGTATTTCGAGCGCCTGAAACAAAAGCGGCGGTGCCAGCAACGAAATGTCAGGCATGTCCTACTGCGCAAATAAAATTTGCGTAGCGATAGCTGAAACTCATAACAAGGAATCAAATCGTGCTCAATCATGAAACCAACGTACTTCTTTCCCGGGTTGGGCCAGGTACGCCAATGGGCGAACTGTTTCGCCGCTTCTGGCTTCCGGCCGTCATGGCCAGTGAATTGGCGGCCGAGGGTGCGCCGGTGCGCTTGCGCATATTGTGCGAAGACTTGATTGCGTTTCGCAACTCCGAAGGAAAAGTTGGCATCATTGATGCGTATTGTGCTCATCGAGGTGCGCCGCTATTCTTCGGACGTAACGAAGAGGGCGGCGTGCGATGCGTGTATCACGGCTGGAAGTTTGCCATTAATGGTGCGTGTCTCGAGATCCCGAATGTTGCTGGTGACGACACTGCTCAAGCGCAGATGCGCGCGCGCGCGCAACTGCGCGCCTATCAGGCGCATGAAGCGAATGGCGTGGTGTGGATCTACATGGGGCCGGTGGACAAGATGCCGCCGTTTCCGAAGTTCGACTATGCCAATGCGTCCGCAGGACATGCCTACAGCGCCCGTTGGATGCAACGCACCAATTGGCTGCAAGGCCTCGAAGGCGAAATCGATAGCTCGCATATCAGCTGGTTGCACAAGGATTTTGACCCCGAAAACTCGATCCAGAAGATGGCAGGGTCACAGACTTCATCCGATCAGGCGCCGGTACTCGAGCTGCGGGAAACGGTTTCCGGCTACACCTATGGCGCTCGCCGGAATCTTGACAACGAGTTCTTCTGGCGTCAATCACATTGGGTAGCGCCGATGTTCAGCTTTATTCCGCATGCCCCAGGGGCGTTTGCCTCGTTCGGCGGCCGTGCTTGGACGCCAATTGACGACAATCATGTGACGGTATTCACCTTCGGATTCCGTGTCGACAGGCCGTTCAGCGAACAGGAGCTGGCGACCTATGAGAGCGGCGCGTTGTTCCCGCCAGAAATGAACCCGGGACGCTATACGCTGCCCGACGGTTATGTCATTGATACTTTCCTGCCAACAGCAAACAAGGAAAATGACTACGGGATCGATCGTCAGGTGCAAAAGGATAAAAATTTCTCCGGCATCTGGGGCGTGCATGACCAGGATCGTGCGCTCGCAGAAAACTCCAGGAAGATTGGCATGGGCGATCCCGGCATCCTGGATCGTTCGCATGAGAATCTGGTCAGCTCCGATAAGGCAGTGGTGACCGCACGCCGTTCGCTGGTGCGCATGGTGGAGGCGCTGCAGCAAGGCAAGGAGCCTGATTTCCTGCGCAATCCCGGATCCTTCCAGGTGCGCGCCATCAGCAAGATTTGTTCGATCGGCGACTTTGATCAGTTTATCGGCGAATTCGGCAAGGAAGCCTGCGTGCGCCTGCGTGAGGGCGGGGAAAAGTAATGCGCGCCAGTCGTCCCGAGCAAGCGCCGCCAGCGGCTCCCCCTTTGCGCATCGGGGTGGTGGGCCTGGGCATGGCGGGCGCCCTGATGGTGTCCGTCATACGCGACCATGCGCGCGCCGTGCTGGCAGGCGCCGCCGAGCCGCATGAAAGCCTGCGCCAGCGCTTTGCCGCGGACAATGAAGCGCCGGTCTTTGCCGACATCGAAAGCCTGCTCAGGCGCGACGATGTCGATGCCGTCTACATTGCCACACCGCACCAGTTCCATCGCGATCATGTGGTGCTGGCGGCCGAGCATGGCAAGCACATCGTCGTCGAAAAGCCGATGGCGCTGTCGCTGGCCGATTGCGATGCCATGATCGCGGCGGCCGAACGTCACAAGGTGACGCTGATCGTCGGCCATACCCACAGTTTCGATCCGTCGGTGCGCGTCATGCGCGAGCTGATCGCCAGCGGCGAATACGGCAAGCTGATGATGCTGTCCGGGGCGAATTACACCGACTTCCTGTATCGGCCGCGCCGACCGGAGGAACTCGATACTGCCAAGGGCGGCGGCATCCTGTTCAACCAGGTGCCGCACCAGATCGATACGGTGCGCTACCTGACGCGTTCGCGCCTGCGCAGCCTGCGCGCCGCCACCGGCATTCTCGACCCGCGTCGTCCGACCGAAGGCAACTGCTCGGTATTCCTCGATTTTGAAGACGGCTGCTTCGCCTCGCTTACGTACAGCGGTTATGACCGCTTCGATACCGACGAATGGCATGGCTGGGTAGGTGAAGGCGGCTATCCCAGGAAGGCAGCGCACGGCGCCACGACGCGCTCCTGGGAAAATTTCAAGAATCCCGAGGAAGAACTGGCCGCCCGCGTGGAGCGCTTCGGCTATGGCGGCTCGGCCGCGCCGGCCTCGCGCATTCCCGTGCATCAGCCGCATTTCGGCGTGTTGATTGCCAGCTGCGAGAAGGCCGACCTGCGTCAGTCGCCCGACGGCGTGTTGGTGTATTCACGCGACGGCGTCAAGGAAATTCCCGTGCCGATGCGTCCCGGCCGGCCTGGACGTTCGGATGTGCTGGACGAGTTGTGCGATGCGGTGCAGTGCGGCGTGGCGCCTGCGCACGATGGCGCGTTTGCCCGCGGCACCGTGGAAGCCAGCCTGGCAATCCTGAAATCCGCGCAAGAGCGACGTGAAGTCATTCTTTGACGCCATAGAAATTAAATTGAAATAGGCGGAAGCAGCGCTTCCGACGGAGACGAAAATGAGCCGTATTGTTTTGGGAATCGGTACCTCGCACAGCCCGCTGCTGGCGATGACCCCGGAAATGTGGGTGGAGCGCGCCAAGGATGACTTGAAGCGCACAGCGATCCAGTTGTGCGATGGCCGCGTGATCAGTTACGCGCAGCTGGCCGAAGAATCCGGCAACCGTCACGCCGAGATGGCGACCCTGGAAAATTTCAGGCAGCAGTCGGCCAAGGCCCAGCAGGCGCTCGACCGTGTTGCCGCAGAGCTTGCGGAAGCCAGGCCGGACGTGATCGTGGTCATCGGTGACGATCAGGATGAGCTGTTCAAGCTGCAGCACATGCCGGCGCTGGCGATTTTCTATGGCGAAAAAATCATCATGCACCCGCATGGCGAAGCCGTGGATCACCTGCCGGAGTGGCACCAGCAAGCCCTGCGCGGCTACAGCCAGGACAAGGCCAACGAGCATCTCGGTGCGCCCGCTTACGCCCGCGCCGTGATCGACGGCTTGCTCGAGCGCGGCGTCGATGTCGGAGCATCTTCCGAAGTGACCGACCCGATCCGGGCCGGCTTCGGCCACGCCTTTGGCTTCGTCAATCATCGTTTGCTGGACAACCGCCCGGTGCCGGTAGTGCCGGTCATGCTGAACACCTACTTCCCGCCGAACGTGATGCGTCCATGGCGCTGCTATGACGTCGGTCGCTTGCTGCGCCAGGCGATCGAGTCGATCCCCGACGATCGCCGCGTGGCCATCGTCGCCTCCGGCGGCCTGAGCCACTTCGCCACGGATGAGGCGGTTGACCGCAAGGTGCTGACGGCGCTGCAGACGGGCGATGCCGAAACGTTGCGTGCATTGCCTGTCACGGCACTGAAATCGGGTTCGTCGGAAATCCTCAACTGGGTGATGGCCGGTGGCGCGCTGGAAGGTCTGAAGAATCAGTGGGCGGAATATATTCCTGTGTATCGCACGCCTGCGGGAACCGGCATTGGCCTGGCATTCACCGCCTGGCGTCCTGAGTAAGAGGAGAAATCATGATATCCACCAAACCCTGGCGGCAGTCGTTCCAGATCGACGGCATCGTGCACAAGGCGCCCATTCCGATGGGCACCCGCGTCGGCAACATGCTGTTTTCCTCCGCGATCATGGGATCCGATCCCCAGACCGGCAAGCTCGCCGAGGGCGGCGACGCGCAGGCACGCCATGCTTTCGCCAACCTCGATGCGCTGCTGGCGAAAGCTGGTGCAACGCTCGGCGATATCGGTCGCATGACCGTCTATATCGCCAGCGACGAATGGCGCGATGCCATCAATCGTGAATGGCTCGCGCGCTTTCCGGATCCGGATAACCGTCCGGCCCGACATACCATTATCAAGGAACTGCCCGGCGGCATGCTGGCGCAGCTCGACATTATTGCCGTTATCAAGGAGTAGTTCTCGTGATTATCGATGCTCATGCACACTTACTAACCCCGGCCTCGCTGTTTGCGATCCGCACCATCCTGCAGTCGTCCAACGGCCAGCACTCGAAAGAGTGGTATATCCAGCGCTATCTGCCGGAAGAGGAAATCGTCAAGACGGCAGCGCGCTGCATTGCCATCATGGACCAGGCCGGCACCGACGTGCAACTGCTGTCGCCCCGTCCGTTCTCGCTGATGCATTCGCACCATAGCCCGAAGGACGTGCGCATCTGGATCGAGTTGCAAAATGACGTCATCTACAAGACCGTGCAGCTGTACCCGGACCGCTTCCGTGGCGTCGCCGGCTTGCCGCAGCTGACCGGCCAGCCGATCGATGTCGTGTTCAACGAGATCGATCGCTGCGTCAATGAACTGGGCTTTGTCGGCGTGCTGCTCAACCCGGACCCGGATGAAGGCGGCGGCAAGTCGCCGCGCCTGGGCGATCCGTACTGGTATCCGCTGTGGGAAAAGCTGGTCAAGATGGATGTGCCGGCGCATATCCACAGCGCCGGCTGCTGCGGCCGCGAGACCTACGACGAGCACTTTTCCACCGAAGAAAGCCTGGCGATCACTTCGGTGATCCACTCGGATGTCTTCAAGCTGTTCCCGGACCTGAAACTGATGATCAGCCATGGCGGCGGCGCGATTCCTTACCAGATCGGCCGCTGGCGCTCGCACTGGCTGATGGAACAGGCTGCCCATGACCCGGACATCGCCAAGTTCCTGAAGGATACTGAAGCTGCCGCCTGGGCTGGCCAGCCTTTGCCCGCGCGCCCGGCCAAGCTGACCGTCTTCGATGATCAGTTGAAGCGTTTCTGGTTCGATACCGTCGTGCACAACAAGGGGTCGCTGGAACTGTTGCTGAAGACCGTGGGGGTTGACCGTGTCGTTCTCGGCACCGAGCGCCCGGGCAGCGGCAGCTCCGTCGATCTGGAAACCGGCCGTCCGATGGATGACTTCAAGTACACCATCGATAACATCGGCTTCCTGAACGACGATGACCGTTACAAGATTTACGATACGAATGCGCGCAAGCTGTTCAGCCGCCTGAACACCGACGCCAGCAAGAAAGGCCAGAAATGAGCAAGCAAGAATCCGGTGCCGCCGCGTTAGTGCGCCGCCTGCGCCGCCTCGATTGCTGCGCTGTCTCCGATGCGATGGATTGCCTGCAACTGCAGGGCGTGGTCAGCGGCTTGCCGCAACGGTCCGGCAGCGGCCGCATCGCCGGTCGCGTCATCACCCTGAAGCTGGGTACCGGTGAGCCGCCTCCCGGGCCGCCGGTCCACCTGGGCTGCACCGCCATCGAAGCAGGCGGTCCGCTGGACGTGGTGGTGGTCGAGCAGCATACCGGCATCGAGGCCGGCAGCTGGGGCGGTATCCTGTCGCTCGGCGCCAAGCTGCGCGGCATCGCCGGCGTGGTCGCCGATGGCCCGGTGCGCGATATCGATGAAGCTGTGACGTATGGCTTTCCGGTCTTTTCGAAAGCGACCACCGCCCGCACTGCACGCGGCCGTATCGTCGAGAAGGGCACCAATGTCGCCATCGATGTCGGCGGCGTCGGGGTCAATCCAGGCGACTATGTGATCGCCGACGGCAGCGCCGTCATCTTTGTGAAAGCGGAAGACATTGAGCAGGTGCTCGGCGCCGCGGAAGAAATCGTCGCCAAGGAACTGGCCATGGCGAAAGCGCTCCTGGGCGGAACCCCCATCTCGCAAGTGATGGGCGGCGCCTACGAGAACATGTTGAAGAAATGAGGTGAGATGTGAGTGAACTGAATACAAACGATGCAAACGTCGCGCGTGCGGCGCATCTCGACACCGCGTCGCTGAGCGATGCAATGGACCGTCTCGGCATCAACGGCCAGTGCTACAAGCTGGCGCCGCGCGACAACGGCTTCAGGATGGCCGGCCGCGCCTTTACCGTACTGTACGGCCCGGCAGCCAAGCCTGCCGGCACGGTTGGCGACTTCATCGACGACGTCCCGGCAGGCGGCGTGGTGGTGCTGGACAACGGCGGCCGCGAAGACGCCACCGTCTGGGGCGACATCATGACTGAACTGGCGCACAAGAAGGGCATCGCCGGCACCGTCATCGACGGCATCTGCCGCGACGTGGCGATGTGCCGCAAGCTTGGCTATCCGGTCTACAGCCGCGGCCACTGGATGCGCACCGGCAAGGACCGCGTGCAGGTCGAAGCGGTCAACGTGCCGGTCAATATTGGCAACGTCCGTGTGGCGCCCGGCGATATCCTGCGCGGCGACGCCGATGGCGTGGTGGCGATCCCGCGCGAGCACGAAGAGCAGGTCTTGTCAGTTGCCGAGGAAATCGAAACGGCAGAAAATCGCATCCGCGAGGCAGTGCGCAATGGCAGCCGCCTCGATGAAGCCCGCAAGGTCAATCAATATCACCAGTTGCAGACAAAACGATGAGCGCCGAACTGACCATGAATGCCGCCGCCAAGCGCGAGCTGGCCGAGCGTGTTTCCACCGAAGTGATTGCCGCAGCCCAGGCATTCGATACCGCCACGCTGCACGAGGCCGCCGGCAAGATCGGCGCGTTGCCTTCAGCTATCAAGCCGGTTTCTCCGGGCTTTCGCATCGCCGGCCCGGCGGTCACCGTGCATGCCCCGGGCGGCGACAACCTCTGGCTGCATCGCGCCATCTACATGGCCCAGCCGGGCGATGTGCTGGTGGTGCATGTCAATGGCGTCTACGAGCATGGCTACTGGGGCGAAGTCATGTCGACCGCCGCCAAGGCACGCAAGCTGGGTGGCCTGGTAATCGACGGCTGCGTGCGCGACGGCGCCCTGCTGGCCGAAGTCGGCTTTCCGGTGTTTGCCCGCGGCCTGTGCATCCGCGGCACCGGCAAGGATTTTGCCGCGCCTGGCTTCATCAACCACCCGACGCTGTTCGGCGACGTCACCGTGCATGCCGGCGACCTGGTAGTGGGTGATGGCGACGGTGTGGTAGTGATTCCACGCGAAGCAGCGCAACGCACCGTCGAGGGAGCGCAAAAGCGCGCCGACGACGAACGCGGGATCATGGCGCGTCTGGAGCAGGGCGAGTCATCCTTGAGTATTTACGGCTGGTATTAAAATATAAAAATTATTTTTTGGAGAAAGAGTTGATGACTACTTCTACCTCTCAAATGAAAGTTCGCCTGGTGGCGACTCGCTTCGAGGCCGAGGATGTCCTGTCGTTTGTCCTGGCACCAGTGGAGCCAGCAGCATTGCCGCCGTTCGAGCCTGGCTCGCATGTCGAGGTGCATCTGACGGACAAACTTACGCGCAGCTATTCGCTGTCCAACGGCAATGTCGATGCGGGTTCGTACCGGCTGACCGTGCAAAAGGACCCGAAAAGCCGCGGCGGTTCGACCTACATGCATGACACCTTGCGAACCGGGACGATCCTGCAGATCGGCGCGCCACGCAATAACTTCGAATTGAACGAAAGCGCCGGACTGTCTGTCTTTATCGCCGGTGGTATCGGCATTACGCCGTTTCTCCCGATGATGGTGCGCCTGAACAGCCTTGGCAAGAAATGGCGCGTGCACTACTGTGTACGCACCCGTTCGCGTGCAGCCTTCGTCGACGAAATCAAGGCGCTGGCGGAGGTGGGACAGGGCGAAGTTGTGCTCAACTTCGACCAGGAGCCGGGCGGCACGATGCTGGACCTGAACAGGCTGGTTGCCGAATTGCCGCAGGATGCGCATGTGTACTGCTGTGGACCGAGCGGCATGCTGGGCGCATACAAGACTGCTACTGCCGGCCTGCAGACGGAGCGAGTGCACTACGAAGCCTTCGCCAACGAGGTGTCGGTCGCGGCCGAGGGCGGATTCGTCGTGGAGTTAAAAAAGACGGGGCGCGAAGTCCAGGTCAAGAGCGGCCAGACCATCCTCAAGGCACTGCTTGATATTGGCGTCAATGTTGAATACTCGTGCGAAGAAGGTGTCTGCGGCGCCTGTGAAACCAAGGTCATCAGCGGCATTCCTGATCACCGCGACGCCATCCTGAGTTCGAGCGAGAAGGCCGCCAACAAAACGATGATGATTTGCTGTTCCGGTTGTAAGTCCGATCGCCTCGTGCTTGACCTTTGAATGATAGCCATCCTGGATACGAAATTACCATGTCGACTCCCTTCATAGATTTGCCCGGCCTGACCTTCGATCATGGCGAAGACATCGCTGCACTTCGTGAGGCAGTGCAGCAATTCGCGCAAGCGGAGATCGCCCCCCGTGCGGCGGAAATCGACCGCAGCGACCAGTTCCCGATGGACCTGTGGAAGAAATTCGGCGACCTCGGTGTGCTTGGTATCACGGTGGAAGAAGAGTATGGCGGCAGCGCCATGGGTTACCTTGCCCATATCGTCGCCCTCGAAGAAATTTCGCGCGCCTCGGCCTCGGTAGGCCTGTCATACGGCGCCCATTCGAACCTGTGCGTGAACCAGATCCGCCGCAACGGCAGCCATGCACAAAAGCTGAAGTACCTGCCGAAACTGATTTCGGGCGACCATATCGGTGCGCTGGCGATGTCGGAACCGAATGCCGGTTCGGACGTGGTCAGCATGAAGCTGCGGGCCGATAAAAAAGGCGACCGTTATGTCTTGAACGGCAACAAGATGTGGATCACCAATGGCCCGGATGCCGATGTCCTGGTGGTTTACGCAAAAACCGATCTGGAGGCAGGCCCGCGCGGCATCACTGCTTTCCTGATTGAAAAGGGGTTCAAGGGGTTCTCGATCGCGCAAAAGCTCGACAAGCTGGGCATGCGCGGCTCGCACACGGGCGAGCTGGTATTCCAGGATTGCGAAGTCCCGGAAGAAAACATCATCGGCGGCCTGGGCAAGGGCGTCAATGTGCTGATGTCGGGGCTGGATTCCGAGCGTGCCGTGCTGTCGGGCGGACCTCTGGGCATCATGCAGGCATGTATGGATGTGGTGATTCCCTACATTCACGACCGCAAGCAGTTCGGCCAGTCCATCGGCGAATTTCAGCTCATGCAAGGCAAGATCGCCGACATGTATTCGACCATGATGGCCTGCAAGGCGTACGTCTATGCGGTGGGCCAGGCCTGCGACCGCGCCAAGACGCCGGAAGCCGTGCGCGCGCTGCGCAAGGATGCTGCCGGCGCCATTCTGTACGCTGCCGAGAAGGCGACCTGGATGGCGGGCGAGACGATCCAGGCACTCGGCGGCAATGGCTACATCAATGAATACCCGGCCGGCCGCCTGTGGCGCGACGCCAAGCTGTATGAGATTGGTGCCGGCACCAGCGAAATCCGCCGCATGCTGATCGGCCGCGAATTGTTCGGCGAAACCAAGTAAGCGTATTCCGATTTCTCCACCACTGCCAATGTGGTTTTAGCTCGTGTTCCTCGGGACACGGGCATTTTTTTGTGTCGCGACCTGCGACGATACATACTTACAAAACTAGGCTGGCTTGATGAATTCCCAAAACATCCTGGAGCAGTACGGTCCGCGTGAAGCGATGGAATACGATGTGGTGGTGGTCGGCGGAGGACCTGCCGGCCTGGCGGCGGCCATCCGCCTCAAACAGCTTGCTGCGGAAAAGGGCAAGGACGTCTCGGTGTGCGTCCTGGAAAAAGGCGGCGAACTCGGCGCCCATATCCTCTCCGGCGCCGTCATGGACCCCATCGCCATGGCCGAGCTTTTTCCCAACTGGAAAGAACTGGGCGCGCCGCTGAACACCCCCGTCACCGAAGACCGCTTCCTCTTCCTCGGCCAAACCAAAGCCTTCAAGACACCCAACTGGCTCTTGCCCGCCTGCTTCCAAAACCATGGCAATTACGTCATTTCCCTGGCCAATGTGGTGCGCTGGCTGGGCCAGCAAGCCGAGGCACTGGGCGTGGAAATCTTCCCGGGCTTTCCGGCGGCCGAGCTCCTTTACAACGACGACAGTTCCGTCAAGGGCGTTGCCACCGGCAACATGGGCGTGGACCGTGAAGGCAAGCCCACGGCGGCTTTTCAGCTGGGCATGGAATTGCACGCCAAATACACCCTGTTTGCCGAAGGCGCACGCGGCCACCTCGGCAAGCAATTGATGGCCAGGTATGGCCTGAACCAGGGCAAGGACCCGCAAACCTATGGCATCGGCATCAAGGAATTGTGGGAAATCGACCCCAAGCACCACCAGCCTGGCCTGGTAATCCATACTGCCGGCTGGCCGCTGGACAATGCCACCTATGGCGGGTCGTTTCTGTACCACCTGGAAAACAACCAGGTCGCGGTCGGCTACGTGGTGGGCCTCGCCTATGACAACCCCTACCTGTCGCCCTTCGAGGAATTCCAGCGCTACAAGACCCATCCGGCCATCCGCACCTTCTTCGAAGGCGGCAAGCGCCTGTCCTATGGCGCCCGGGCGATCACCGCCGGCGGCCTGCAATCGCTGCCCAAACTGGTCTTCCCGGGCGGGGCGCTAATCGGCTGCGACGCCGGTTTCCTGAATGCCAGCCGCATCAAGGGCAGCCACGCCGCCATGAAGACCGGCATGCTGGCGGCCGACGCCGCCTTTGAAGCGCTGGGCGAGCAGCGCCAGCATGACGAATTGAGTGCGTATCCACAAGCCTTCGAGCGCTCCTGGCTGCATGCCGAATTGCACAAGGCGCGCAACTTCAAGCCGGCCATGGGCAAGGGCCTGGTCACCGGCACGCTGCTGGTGGGCATCGACCAGGTCGTGTTCGGCGGCAAGGCGCCGTGGACCTTGCATCATCAACATGCCGACCATGAATGCCTGAAACCGGCATCAGAATGCCACCCGATCGCCTATCCCAAGCCGGATGGCAAGCTGACGTTTGATCGCCTGTCGTCGGTCTTCATTTCCAACACCAACCATGCCGAAGACCAGCCGGTCCACCTGACGCTCAGGAACGATGCGGTGCCGGTGGGCGTGAACCTGGCGACCTATGCGGGGCCGGAAGCCCGCTATTGCCCGGCCGGGGTGTATGAGTTCGTGAAGAAGGACAATGGCGAAGACCGCCTGCAGATCAATGCGCAGAACTGCGTGCACTGCAAGACCTGCGACATCAAGGATCCGGTCCAGAACATCGTCTGGATCACGCCAGAAGGGGGCGGCGGGCCGAATTATTCCAATATGTAAAAAAATAAAGCCGCGCTAGCGGCTTTTTCCAGATCTCGACGGGCGCGTCCTATTCTTGACCACCTTTGCCTAGCTAGTCTTGAGCAGCAGGGCTTCGAGTAATTTTGCCTGTTCCTTCAGCAAGGCGACCGCGTGGGCAATTTTTGCCTTGTTCATCCGCAACGAGACTGCGCCGACGCTAATCGCGGCAAAGGCTTGATTGCGCTTATCCAGCAGCGGAATGCCGACACTGGTCACGTCCGGGATGACGAAGTCCGCCACCTGGGACCAGCCACGCTGGCGGGTTTCTTCGATGGATAGCCGCATGCGCTGCGGTGTCAGGCCGGAGAATTTTTCCAGGCGCGGTTCAATCGCTGCCAGCACCGTTTCCCGGTCTGCTTCGTCCAGAAAGCTGAGCATCGCCAAGCCACCGGCACCTACGCCCAGCGGTTGCCGGTGACCTGGTTCCACTGTCAGCACCTTGACCGGATACGATCCGAGTTTGCGATCGATGCACAGGGAATCCGGGCCGCTGCGGATTGCCAGGAAGACTGAGTCGCCGGTTTCCTGCGCCAGTTTTTCAAGCACCGGTGCTGCAATATCCCGCAGCGGGAAACTTCTTGAGGCAGCAATGCCGAGCTCGAAAGCACCTGGCCCCAGATGATAGGCCCGGCCATTGCCTTGCATAAGCATGCCGCTGGCCACCAGTTGTTTGAGCAAGCGATGTGCCGTTGGTTTGCTCAGCTGGCTTTCCGTCACCAGATCCAGCAGGCGCGCGCCGGCATTGCCTGCCGCCGCCACCAGCCGCAATAGATCGAGCGCCCTGCTGACGCTTTGTACGCTGTCGCTTTCTTTCACCGGAAAATTCTCCTGTAATTCCGTAATGTGGACTTTAATTGTTTTGTTCCTGAATTTTGATGCATATGATAGTCCATATGGTTCGCATCATGAGATTTTATTCAAACCTTTTTGAAAGTCCCCGCACATGTATCCGATCGATTTCTTCTTCCGCGCCAGCCGCTACTTCAAGGACAACATCGCCATTGAATCGTCTGGTGAAAATGTCACCTATGAGCAGCTTGCCCAGCGCGTCAATGCGCTTGCGGCGGCGCTGCAGGACATGGATCCGCAGCCGGGTACGCGCGTGGGCATTTGCTCGGGCAACACGATTGAACACGTCGTCGCCCAGCTGGCCGTGCTCGCCGCCGGCAAGGTATGGATTCCGCTCAATCCGCGCAACTCCGTGGTCGAGCTGGCACGCATCATCGAATTCACCAGGACCAAGGTCGTGCTGACGGTTGCCAAATATGGCAGCCAGCTCGAGATGTCATCGGTGCCGCACCAGATCGCGCTGGACAAGCCGTTTGGCAATGTCACGACGACTTATGCGCAGTTGCAGGACAAGTACGCCGGTAAGGTGCCGGTACGCGTTGAAATGACGGAAGAGACCCTGCAGGCCATCAAGTTCACCGGCGGTTCAACCGGTGTGCCGAAGGGCGTGATGCAGACCTACCGCACCTGGCGCTCTGCGGTGATCAACCTGATCGATGCTTATGGCTTTACGGACGCAGACCGCAACCTGCTGGCGGCCCCGGTCACCCATGGCGCCGGCACCTACCTGTTGCCGGTCCTGGCCAAGGGCGGTTGCCACGTCATCCTCGACGAGATCAATGCCGAGACCGTGCTGGATGCACTGATGAACAAGGGCATCACCAATGTTTTCATGCCGCCGACCCTGTTTTACATGGTGATGGCGGCCGGTGAAGGCAAGCCGGTGTCGTTCCCCAAGCTGCGTCACCTGATTTATGGCGGCGCCCCGATGCCGGTGGAAAAAATCCGCGCAGCGCAGCGTTTCTTCGGCCCGGTGATCGAAGTGACTTATGGCCAGACCGAGGCGCCGCAAATCGTCACCTTCCTGAGCGGCAAGGAACTGCTGGATCCGCGCAATGTCAATTCCGTCGGCCGCGCCTCGCTCCTGAGCGACTTTGTCATCATGGGGCCGGACAACAAGATTCTGCCGGCCGGCGAGGCCGGGGAAATCTGCGTGCGCGGCCAGATGATCATGCATGGCTATCTCGACCAGCCGGACAAGACTGCCGAGACCATCGTCGATGGCTGGCTGCATACCGGCGACCTGGGCTATGTCGACGAGCGCGGCTACCTGTACCTGCGCGGCCGTAGCCGCGAAGTGATCATTACCGGCGGCTTCAACGTCTATCCGGTTGACGTCGAGGACGTCCTGGGCAAGCATCCGGCCGTCCAGGAGGTGGCTGTGTTCGGCACTGATGACGACAAGTGGGGCGAGGCAGTGCGCGCTGCCATTCATGTCAAGGCTGGCATGAGCCTGACTGAAGATGAACTGATTCAGTATGCCAAAGAGCAGATGGGTTCGGTCAAGGCGCCCAAGCACGTACACTTCATGGAAGAAATTCCGCGCAACCCGGTTGGCAAGGTCGACAAGCTTAAATTGAAGAGCACGTTCGGTCCTGCTGTCCAGCACAAGTAAGGTGAATCATGAATCCCATTAAGACTGAAATCGGCTACTGCACCACGGAGCGCATTTACGTGCGCGGACATGACCTGGCCAATGACCTGATCGGCAAGGTCGACTTCATCGACATGATGATGCTCGTCGTGCTCGGCCGCAAATGCGAGGGCAACGAGCGCGACATGATCAATGCCATCATGGTGACGGTCATGGACCACGGCCTGACACCCAGCGCACTGGCTGCACGCCTGACGTATCTCGGCGCCCCGGAAGCCATGCAGGCAGCCGTTGCGGCAGGCTTGCTTGGTGCCGGTAGTGTGTTCCTCGGTGCGATGGAAAACGCGACCTTGATGCTGCGCGACCTGGTCAAGAGTCTGCCGGAAAACGCCGGCGACGAGCAATTCCTGGACATCGCCACAGCGTTCTACAAGGATCGGCGGGTGGCGCGACAGACCATTTATGGCCTCGGCCACAATATTCATGTCAACGGCGACCCGCGCATCCCTGCCTTGCGCGAGGTGTCGCAAAGGAATGGTTATTATGGTGTGCACTGGCGCGCCATGGAGCAGCTCGAGGCCGTCAGCGGTATCCTGGGCAAGCGTCGCCTGCCGATCAATGCTGCCGGGGCTGTTGGTGCCATGGTGGCAGACATGCAACTGCCGCCCACCTTGGCCCGCGGGCTCACGCTGATCAGCCGGTGCGCCGGTCTGATCGGTCATGTGCTGGAAGAGCAGTCATCGCCGACAGGGCAGGCACTCTGGGACCTGGTATTGCGCCAGGACCCACGCAATGCTGTGCATTCCTAGCCCATTCGCTCTGATTGGCTCGATGGATCGATATATCGCATAGGTTTCGATATGGCATCATTGGCCGGCCTGTTTTGAACAGGCAGCTTGTTTTGAGTGTGACTGTTTTTTGTTTGGAAATAAGGAAATCTGGGAGATTGCAGGATGAATGCGCCGGTGGTTTTTGAATGGAATGATGGGTTCAAGCTTGGCTATGGCCCCATGGACGAGACGCATGAAGAGTTCGTCGAGATTGTCGGTGCCCTGCTGGTTTGCCCTGAAGAGGAAATCATCGGGCATCTGGATGCCTTTGCCGCACATGCCGAAGCGCACTTTGCGCAAGAACTGAAGTGGATGACGGAAACAGATTTTCCCAGCACCGGTTGTCATGACGATGAGCATGCTGCGGTACTGAAGTCAGTCAACGAAGTGCGCGATCTGTTGAGGTCGGGTGGCGATCCGGCGGTGGCCAGGAGCCTGGCGCAAGCGTTGGCGGACTGGTTCCCGGGGCACGCGGATTATCTCGATTCCGCCCTTGCGCAATGGCTGGTCAAGAGAAAAACGAATGGCGTGCCGCTGGTATTTCGCCGCAAAGACAGCATTGGTTCCTGAAGTGGCCTGGTTCGGTGACGGCTGCAGTGCAGCTTTTTGCCTTCAGTATTTATTTGTCGGGCCATGTTGCGGCTGGTCCGGCGTATTTGTTCAAAGGAGCGGTAGATGAAAGTTTTAGTACCAGTCAAGCGCGTGGTCGACTACAACGTCAAGGTGCGGGTCAAGTCCGATGGCTCGGGCGTCGAACTCGCCAACGTCAAGATGAGCATGAATCCCTTCGATGAAATCGCCGTCGAGGAAGCCATGCGCCTCAAGGAAGCCGGCAAGGCGACCGAAGTCGTCGCGGTTTCCTGCGGCGTGACGCAATGCCAGGAAACCCTGCGCACCGCCATGGCCATCGGCGCCGACCGCGCCATCCTGGTGGAAACCGATGCCGAATTGCAGCCGCTGGCGGTGGCCAAGCTCTTGAAAGCCCTGGCCGACAAGGAAGCCCCGCAACTGATCATCCTCGGCAAGCAAGCCATCGATGACGACAATAATCAGACCGGCCAGATGCTGGCCGCCCTGCTGGGCTGGGGACAAGCCACCTTTGCTTCCAAGGTCGTCATCGACGGCGACAAGGCACTGGTGACCCGCGAAGTCGATGGCGGCCTGGAAACTGTGTCGCTTTCGCTGCCGGCCATCGTCACTACCGACCTGCGCCTGAACGAGCCGCGCTACGTGATCCTGCCCAACATCATGAAATCCAAGAAAAAGCCGCTCGATATCGTCAAGCCGGCAGATCTGGGCGTCGATGTGGCGCCAAGGTTGAAGACTCTGAAAGTAGTCGAGCCGGCCAAGCGGTCCGCCGGCATCATCGTGCCGGATGTGGCGACCCTCGTGGCCAAGCTGAAGAACGAAGCCAAAGTCATTCAATAATATTCAAGATACTTAAGGAATCCATCATGACTGCATTGGTCATTGCCGAACACGATAACGCTACCCTCAAGGGCAGCACCGCCCACACCGTCACTGCCGCCCTTCAGTGCGGCGGCGACGTCCACGTCCTCATCGCCGGCCACAATTGCGGCGCTGCCGCTGCCGCGGCCGCCCAACTCGCTGGCGTCGCCAAGGTATTGGTCGCCGATGCGGCATACTTTGCCGATGGCCTGGCCGAGAATGTCGCGGCGCAGGTGCTGGCGCTGGCGAAGGACTACTCGCATATCCTCGCCCCGGCGACTGCCTATGGCAAGAACATCGCCCCGCGCGTGGCCGCCAGGCTGGATGTGGGCCAGATCTCCGAAATCACCAGGGTCGATGCCCCCGACACCTTCGAGCGCCCCATCTATGCCGGCAATGCGATTGCCACCGTGCAATCCATTGATCCGATCAAGGTGATCACCGTGCGCACCACCGGCTTCGATGCGGCAGCAAGCACTGGTAATGCCGCCGTCGAGACCATTCCGGCCGTCGCCGACTTCGGCAAGTCGGCCTTCGTCTCGCGCGAAGTGGCCAAGTCCGACCGCCCCGAGCTGACCGCTGCCAAGGTGATCGTCTCGGGCGGGCGCGGCATGGGATCCGGCGAAAGCTTCAAGATCCTCGAGCCCCTGGCCGACAAGTTGAATGCCGCCATGGGCGCATCGCGCGCAGCGGTGGATGCGGGTTATGTGCCCAATGACTGGCAAGTGGGCCAGACCGGCAAGATCGTCGCGCCGCAGCTGTACATCGCGGTGGGTATTTCCGGGGCGATCCAGCATCTGGCCGGCATGAAGGATTCGAAGGTGATCGTGGCGATCAACAAGGATGCGGAAGCGCCGATCTTTGCAGTGGCCGATTACGGCATTGTTGGCGACCTGTTCGAAATCGTGCCGCAACTGGTCAAGGCGGTTGGCTAATTGCTAAGCCGTTCATAAATAAGCGAACGTTTTCTCACCGCCACGCATTTGCAAACAAACTGGTCAGCGCAGAACGATATGCCGTAACCATCGGGGTATATCTTTGTATAATCTGACGAAGTGGGAGGTCGTTGTGCATGACGTCCCGGCATGGTCGTAATCGCGTTGTTATTTTGATTAGAGGATTTGCAAGATGAATGCGCCGGTGGAGTTTAAGTGGAATGATGGATTCAAGCTTGGCTATGGTCCAATGGACGAGACGCATGAAGAATTCGTCGAGATTGTCGGTGCCATGCTGGTTTGTCCAGACGAGGAAATTCTCGGGCATCTGGAGGCATTCGCCGCACATGCCGAAGCGCACTTTGCGCAAGAACTGAAGTGGATGACCGAAACGGATTTCCCCAGCACCGATTGCCATAACGATGAGCATGCTGCGGTCATGAAGTCAGTAATCGAAGTTTGCGAGCTGCTGAAGTCCGGCGGCGATCCGGCGGTGGCCCGCAGTCTGGCCCAGGCGCTGGCGGACTGGTTTCCAGGACATGCGGATTATCTCGATTCTGCCCTTGCGCAATGGATGGTCAAAAGAAAAATGAATGGCGTGCCGCTGGTTTTTCGCCGCAAAGACAGTATGAATACTGGAGACTGATAAAAAAACGCCGGCTCGAAGCCGGCGTTTGTCATTGTTCCATCTGCACCCCGGCGCCATGCGCCTGCTGGTCGGCATGATACGAACTGCGCACCATCGCCCCCACGGCAGCGTGCACGAAGCCCATCTTGTAGGCTTCTTCCTCGAACATCTTGAAGGTATCCGGATGCACGTAGCGGCGCACCGGCAAGTGGTCGCCCGAGGGCATCAGGTACTGGCCAATGGTCAGCATGTCCACATCGTGGGCGCGCAAGTCGCGCATGACCTGCAGGATTTCCTCGTCGGTCTCGCCCAGGCCCACCATGATGCCGGACTTGGTCGGGGTTTCCGGATGCAGTGCCTTGAAGCGCTTCAGGAGGTTCAGCGAGTATTCGTAATCCGAACCCGGGCGCGCTTCCTTGTACAGGCGCGGCACGGTTTCCAGGTTATGGTTCATGACATCCGGTGGCGCCGCCTTGAGGATTTCCAGGGCGCGGTCCATGCGACCGCGAAAATCCGGCGTCAGGATCTCGATGCGGGTATCGGGCGAGAGTTCGCGCACGCGGCGGATGCATTCGGCAAAGTGGCCGGCGCCACCGTCGCGCAGGTCGTCGCGGTCCACCGAGGTGATCACCACGTAGTTGAGTTTCAGGGCCGAGATGGTCTTGGCCAGGTTTTCCGGCTCATTCGTGTCGAGCGGATCCGGGCGGCCATGGCCGACGTCGCAGAAGGGGCAGCGGCGGGTGCATTTGTCGCCCATGATCATGAAGGTGGCGGTGCCCTTGCCGAAGCATTCGCCGATGTTCGGGCAGGAGGCTTCCTCGCACACCGTCACCAGCTTGTTGGCGCGCAGGATATCCTTGATTTCATAGAAGCGCGTGGTCGGCGACCCTGCCTTGACGCGGATCCAGTCCGGCTTGGGCAGGCGTTCTGCCGGCACGATCTTGATCGGAATGCGCGAAGTCTTGCCAGCGCCTTTTTGCTTGTCGTTCGGATTGTAGGCAGGAGCAGCCTGCTCCAGCTTGTCGTTGGGATTCGTGTCCATGATGTCAACCGCGCTGCCGATGGCGTGGTTATCCTTTCAATCGTTCCAGTAAATTATTAGTGAGCACTGACTGCGCTTCTTCGAGTGGCACAGTCACGCCCAGGGTTTTCATATCGACGGTTTGCAAACCGGCATAGCCGCACGGGTTAATCCAGGAAAACGGCGCCAGATCCATTTCCACGTTCAGCGAAACGCCGTGATAGGTGCAGCCGCTGGCGCGCACTTTCAAGCCCAGCGCGGCGATCTTCGCGCCCTGCCAGGGGCCGGCGGCGATATAGATGCCAGGGGCGCCGGCCTTGCGTTCTCCCGCCAGATTATATGCGGACAGGGTGTCGATGACCGCTTGTTCAATAGTATGCACCAGTTCGCGCGCGTACATGCGATCTTCGCGGTTGCGCTTCAGGTCGAGCATCAGGTAGAGCACCACCTGGCCGGGACCGTGGTAAGTCACTTCGCCGCCGCGGTCGGTCTGGATGACCGGAATGCCGTGCGCATCCAGCACATGTGCGGTATCGGCCGCCAGGCCCAGGGTGAACACTGGCGGGTGCTCGACAACCCACAGTTCGTCAGGGGTGGCGGCTTCGCGCGCAGCGGTGAAGGCGCGCATGGCAGCGAAGGTCGGCTCGTAGTCGGCCCGCCCGAGGTGACGCACCAGCACTACAACACCACCTTGACCATCGGGTGCGAAGAAAGCGCGCGGTACAGGTTGTCGAGTTGTTCACGGCTGGTGGCGCGCACGGTCACGGTCAGCGCAAGGTAATTGCCCTTGGCGGAGGGGCGCATTTCCATCTTGCCTGCATGGAAACTCGGGTCGTGAAGGGTGACGACTTCCACCATGATCTGGGCAAAGGCATCCTGCATTGCGCCCATGATCTTGATGGGGAAGTCGCTCGGGTACTCGATCAGGCTGTCGGTCGGTTGCGGCATGGCGTTTCCATACTTTCGTTCATACCGCGCCATTTTACGCCGTTCTTACTTCAGCCACAGGCGCATGGAATCCCAGGCGCGGCCGAACATGCCGGCCTGGCTGACCTGTTCCAGCGCCAGCACCGGCAATTCGGCCACCGCTTTGCCATCGACCATCATCTTCATGGTGCCGACGCGGCTGTTCTGGTCGATTGGCGCCACCAGCGGGTCTTTGCGCTCCAGTACCGGCTTCATCTTGGCGGCGGCGCCCTTCGGTAACGTCACATAGACGTCGTGGTTGAAGCCGATCTTCAGCTGGTTCTTCGAACCTTTCCAGACTTGCGGTGTATCCACCGCCTGGCCCTTGGCGTACAGCTTGACGGTGTCGAAGTTCTGGAAGCCCCAGTTCAGCAGCTTCTGGCTCTCCTGGGCGCGCATCTGGTCGGAGGTGGTGCCAATCATCACCGAAACGAGGCGACGGTCGCCGCCGACGCCGGGGCGCTTTGCCGAGGAAATCAGGCAATAGCCGGCGGCTTCGGTATGGCCGGTCTTCATGCCATCGACGGAAGGATCCAGCCAGAGCAAGCGGTTGCGGTTGGGCTGGGTGATCTTGTTGTAGGTGTAGCTCTTGGTCGAGTAAATCTTGTAAAACTCGGGGAAGTCGTTGATCAGGCGCGTTGCCAGGATCGACAGGTCGCGCGCGGTCGAATAGTTGTTCGGGCTGGGCAAGCCGTGGGCGTTGGCGAAGCGGGTCGATTTCATGCCCATCTTCTGGGCTTCCTGGTTCATCAGGGCGGCGAAGGTCTCTTCGGTGCCGGCCACCGCTTCGGCCAAGGCGACCGCGGCGTCATTGCCGGACTGGACGATCAGGCCATACAGCAGGTCGTTGATCTTCACTGGCGTGGCCGGGTCGATGAACATTTTCGAGCTGCTGGGATCGACTTTCCAGGCGCGCACCGAGACATTCACGCTCTGGTTCAGGTCGAGCCGCTTGTCGCGGATCGCGGCGAACGCCAGATAGGCAGTCATGATCTTGGTCAGCGAGGCCGGCTCGATGCGCAAGTCCGGATCCTGTGCGGCGACCACTTGCTGGCTGGTGGCGTCCAGCAGCAGCCAGGATTTGGCGGCCAGGGTCGGCGCCGGCAGGCTTTGGGCAAAGGCGGAGGAAGCTGCGGAAGCTGCAAATAGCAGGCTGGCGGCGCAGGCCGCAAATAATTTTTTCATGGATAGAACGATCAGACGAAAGGAATGAAACAGCGGGGAATCCCGAATTATAGCCCCGCTTGCTTAGGCGAAAATGACACCCGGCGCGCACGCCGCTAGCGATGCCACATTTCGACCACGAAATTCTTGATATGTTGCAATTTTCTGTTGAAAAAATGATCGCAGCCGGGAATCACGATCACCGGCAAGTCTTGCGGCCGGGCCCAGTCGAGCACATTTATTAATGGAATGGTATCGTCTGTTTCACCATGGATGACGATGGTGTTGGCCGGCACCGGCGGCACCGGCCACTTGCCGGCGGCGGTACCGGTCAGGACCAGCCGTTCGGCCGGCCGGCCTTGCGCGGCCAGGCGTTCCTGCAACTGCGCCTGCACCAGGGTGCCGAAGGAAAAACCGGCCAGCGCCACCGGCAGGCCAGGATACTGCGCCTGCATATGGTTAAACAACAATTCCATATCGTCGGTTTCACCTCCGCCGGCGTCATGCTCGCCGGCGGAGGCGCCGACGCCGCGGAAGTTCATGCGCGCGGCGACGTAGCCGATGCCGGCGAAGGTGCGCGCCAGCGTGGTGGTCACCTTGTTGTCCATGGTGCCGCCGAACAGCGGGTGCGGATGCGCTACCAGGGCAATGCCGCGCGGCGCAGCGTAGCGCTCGGGATCGGGCAGCTCCAGCACGCATTCGAGCGCGCCGGCGCCGCCAGCCAGGGTAAAGGGCTGCAGGCGGGAGCGTCCAGGGGAACTCATACGGGAACTCATACCTTCAGGCGCTCGACGACCTTGCCGCCGACCAGATGTTCGTCAATGATTTCATCGATGTCGTGCGTGTCGACATAGGTGTACCAGGTGCCTTCGGGGTAGACCACCAGCACCGGTCCTTCCTCGCAGCGGTCCAGGCAACCGGCCTTGTTGATGCGCACCTGACCCTCGCCGCTGAGGCCGAGTTCCTTGATGCGGCGCTTGGCGTGTTCCTGCGCTTGCTGCGCGCCCTTGTCAAAGCAGCATGGGCGGCCTTCCTCGCGATGATTCAGGCAAAAGAATACGTGGTGCTGGTAATACGGTTTGTCGCTCATGGCGCTGACTACTCCTGGCTGGCGTGAGCCCGACATGATACACCGCCCTCATTTTCGTTTCATGCGGTGGGTGGGATGCAGCAGGAACCAGAGCGCAAAGAAGGGCCACATGAGTGAGAGGAATTGCGCGGCGCCGTTAAAGTTGAGGAATTTTCCCTGCACCCAGCTTTGCAGGGTGGCGACGAAATACGGGTTGCTCGGCATGAGATTGACGACGAACAGGCCCAGCGCGAGCATCAGCACGGCGATGCGCCGTTGCGCCACTGGCGGTGCGAACGACAGGCCGAACAGCATGACGCCGGCAAACAATAGCCCGCCCTGGGCGCCCGGGGTTAGCCAGCTGAAGGCATTGGCAGGGTTGAACAGCAGGGCGTTGGCCAGCGACTTGGCGGCGAGCGTGGCCGCTACCAGCAACAGCGCCAGCGGCGCGCGCGGCGCCACCGGCTTCAGGGTGACCAGCAGCAGCAGCACGGCGCCAGTCATGCCGCAGGCGGTGATGACCGTCTCCGCCAGCCAGTTTTGTTCAATTGTCAGCTCGAGGCCGCCGCGCAGCAGCGCGGCCAGGTCGAAGGGTTCCTCCAGCCATTCGGATAGCCAATCCGACAGGATCGTTGCGAGCTGGCCGTGGCCGAACAGGTAAGCCAGCGGGTAGAGTTGCGCCAGCGGCCACAGACCGGCGATGATCAGGCCGCGTCCGGCGTCATCGAAGAACCAGTGCCGGCGCAGGCTCAGGAAACGGCTTTGCTCGAGAAACGTCGGCGTCAGCAGCACGCCGGCGACGCCGCCGGCCAGGCTGCCGGTGACATTGGTGTAGAGGTCAAGGTTGGAAGGCACCCGCGTGGGCAGGAAGGTCTGCGCCGCCTCCATCGAGCCCGACAGCAGGGTACCGGCCACCAGCGCAAGCACGATGGCGCCGGCGCCGCGCACATGCGGATAGGCGGCGAAGGCGACCAGGATGCCGAAGGGCACATAACCCACCACATTGGTCAGCGCATCGAACACGGTCCAGTAATGCGGTAGAGGACCGTACAGGAAGGCTTGCGCTGCAATGCCGTTGTCGCGCCAGCCGGTAAACGGGAACAGGCTGGCGTACACGATCAGCAGGAGGTACATCAGCAGGCCGACCCGCGCGAAGGTCGAGGCCGCGGGCGGCTGCTCTCTTGTAACAGACATCGGCTGCCTCAACGTTTCAGCGGCTGGCGGGCCAGCCAGGCCAGCATGTCGGCGATCACGGTGTCGCTGGCGGCGGCCAGCGCACGCGCCGCCCCGGCGGCATCGTTGCTGCGCGCCGGCGCACGCACCGCGAAGCTCTTCTGCGCGACCAGGGCGCGGCCGTTGTAGAGCGAGGCGCGCAGCGCGATGCTGCCGTAGCTGTGCTCGGGCGAATCGAACACATGGGTAAAATCATCGGCCTCGATCTTCAGCAGCGACAGGTTGCTGGGGCCATCGACAGCGGACGCCGCCACGCCGCCGGCCTGCACGATGCGCGCTTTCAGGCGCTGGCCGAACAGCTCGGTGGGTTGCATGATCCAGCGCTGTTGCGCGTAGGCGCGCGGCTGCTGGGCGTCGGCATACAGCAGGCGGTAGAACATCAGCGGACTGTCGAGCCAGGCCGACGGCGTGACTTCGGCGACGCTGATGGCGATCGACGGCTGCGCGGCTGGCGTCGCGCCTGCGGTGGTGGCCGCAGCAGTGGTAGCAGCGGTAGCAGTGGTAACAGCGGCAGGGGCAGTAGTGACAGCCGGCAGGGGGCCAAGGTCGTACAGGCTGGCCGACGACAGGCGGCCGCTTTGCACGGTGCAGCCGGCAAGCAGCAGCGCGCCGCACAGCAGCGGTAGCATGATTCGCAGGGATGCGCGGCGGATGGCGAAATGTTTTTTCATGGCATTCGGAATGGTCATGGTCGTCAATTGTTCCCCGGCGCCGCAAAGCCGGCTTCGCCCGGCCCCGGCGCGCGTCCGCTGGCGCCGAACAGGATACTTTGCGGCTGTTCGCGGAACGTGTCGATGGTGCGGTTCAGGGCGCGCAGCGTCGAACGGGCGTCGTGTGCCAGCGGCAGCGCTTCCGTCTCGAGCCGGTTGGCGACGGCGCCGACCTGGTCGATGGTATTGGATAGCCTGGATACGGTGCCGTCCGGGCCTTGCAGGCCGCTGGTCAGGGTATCCAGGTTTTTGCTCAATGCGCTGACGTCGCGCGACAGCGCATTGATCGATGCCAGGGTCTGGCTGGTCTGGTCGGCCAGTGCCGGCAGCCTGGCAAGGGTCGGCTGCAACTGGCGCGGGATGGTTTCGATTTCCTTGGCGGCTTCGCCGATGGATTGAAACGACGACAGGATCATCTTTTCGTTTGCCGGCGTCAGCATGCCATTGACGCGGCGGGTCAGTTCCTCGGTTTGCTTCAGGATTTCCATGCCCTTGCTTTGCAGGGTATCGAACAGGCTGGCGCGCATTTCGATGCGCGCCACCTGCTTTTCCGAACTGCGCACCCGCACCGGCTTGCTGCCGTCGTCATCCAGCTGCACATAGGCGATACCGGTCACACCCTGGTAACCCAGCGTGCCATAGGTCGATTGCGTGACGGGCGTATCGGCCTGCACGCGCAGGCGCACCAGGATCTGGCCGGGCACATTGGGGTCGAAGTCGATACTGTCCACCTTGCCCACTTCCAGGCCGCGGTAGCGCACCGCCGCCTGCGGGTTCAGACCGGGAACCGACAGCTTGGTGGCGATTTCGTAGGGGACCATTTCCTGCTCGTCGCGTCCCAGCCACATGGCAATCGCCACCGCCGCCGCCAGAAGCGCGACCGTGAACAACCCCGCCAGCAATGCATGTGCCTTGTTTTCCATTTGCGTGCCTCTTGTTCTCCGTTATGGGTGCGTCGCCTTGCTTTGCACTTGTTCCAGTGCACGCAGGCTGCGTTCGCCCCAGAAATACTCCTGAATGAATGGATGCTTGACCGCCATCACCTGTTCGCGCGTGCCGTCGGCGATCACATGCTTGTCGGCCAGCACCGCGATGCGGGTCGAAAGCGCATACAGCGTGTCGAGATCGTGTGTGATCATCACCACCGTCAGTCGCATCGACTGGTGCAACGTGCGGATCAGTTCGACAAAACTGTCCGCCATGGCGGGATCGAGCCCGGCGGTCGGTTCGTCCAGGAACAGTAACTCCGGCTCCAGCGCCAGCGCGCGCGCCAGCGACACGCGCTTGACCATGCCGCCGGACAAGTCAGCCGGCATTTTCGTCGCTTCGGCGGGCGTGATGCCGACCAGGTGCAGCTTGAACAGGGCGGCATCGCGGATCAGTGTCTCCGGCAGCGTGCGCAATTCGCGCATCGGCAGAGCGACATTGTCGAAGGCGGACAGCGCCGAAAACAGCGCGCCCTGCTGGAACAGCATGCCCCAGCGCTGGCGCAAGCGTTGCAGATGCGCCGCATCGCCGCTCTGGATATTTTCACCATATACTTCGACGCTGCCGCGCGCAGGCCGGTTCAACCCCAGCATCTGCCGCACCAGCGTGGTCTTGCCGGTGCCGGAGCCGCCCACCAGCGAGAGGATTTCGCCGGTGTGCACTTCCAGGTTCAGGTCCTGGTGCACGACGTGGTTGCCGAACTGCGTCCACAGCTTGCGCACCCGGATCAGCGGCGCCTGCATCAACTGTACCCCACGCCGCTGAAGACGATGGCGAACACGGCATCTGCCACGATCACGATGGTGATTGCCGTCACCACCGAAATCGTGGTGCCCTGGCCCAGGCTTTCGGTATTGGGTTTGATGCGCAAGCCGAAATGGCAGGCGACCAGCGCAATCAGGATGCCGAATACCCAGCCTTTGCCCAGGCCGATCCAGTAATTGGCCAGCGGCACCGCATCCGGCAGGCGCTGCACGAAATAGGCCGGCGCCAGGTTCAGTTCCAGCTGGGCGGCCGCCATGCCGCCGATCAGCGCCATGGCATCGGTCCAGATCACCAATAGCGGCATGGCCAGCGACAGCGCGATGACCTTCGGCAGGATCAGGCGAAAGCCGTGCGGCAAGCCCATCACCAGCATCGCATCCAGCTCTTCGGTGACGCGCATGACACCCAGCTGGGCGGTGATCGACGAGCCGGAGCGACCCGCCACCAGGATCGCTGCCAGCAGCGGTCCCAGTTCGCGTATCACGCTCATGCCGAGGATGTTAACCAGGTAAATATCGCCGCCGAAAGTGCGCAACTGTTGCGCCGACAGGTAGGATAAAACCACGCCGATGAGGAAGCCGACCAGGGCGGTGATGCCGAGCGCCTGGTAGCCGGCGTGGTAGATATTGGCGGAAATTTCCTTCCAGGGCGCCCGCTGCGGCCGCCGCAGGAGGGTCCCGATATCGAGCATCAACTGTCCAAACAAGGCCAGCAAGCCAAGCGCGTGCCCGAGCAACTCCCGCCACACCGACAGCAGCGCCGCCGGCGACCACCAGGACCTTTGCTGCGGCGAAGGCAAGGCCAGCGCGCCAGCCTGCTCCAGCCTGTCAAAATAAGCGTCATGCAGCGGCGAGACCGTCAAACCAGGGGGGCGCCGTCGCTCCCAGGCATTCCACAGCCATTGTGCGCCGATATGGTCAAGCGCAGTCATGCCGGACAAATCCCACAGCAGCTTGGCGCCCCCGGCCGGCGCAGCTTGCAATGCCGCTTGCAGTGCCGCCAAAGTGCCGGGCTGCGCCAACCCATGCACCTGCCATGCGCCACGAGCGCAAAAGCGCGCTGGCACATGTTGATCCAGGCTTAGTTCCGGTTTGTCGAAGTCGGGCATGCCTTGAGTGTAAGGGAGAATGTCAAAAGCGTCATCCTGGGAAAGATTGCATGGCGTCTTACGCGGCAGAGGGCAGTGACAGTGGTTTTATCGCAAGATTACTGAAATATTGCCAAAAAAACATTAATTGTTTTTTGCGTTCATAAGGGGTTGTGGTAACTTTATGCAATAAATTTAATAAAGAATGGCAATTTTCCTTTCGATAAGGAAATAGTGGGGACATGGATAAAACGGTTTTGCTGATCGAAGACAACCCGGATGAAATCCTGCTGGCCCGGCGGGCGTTCGCCAAGGCCGGACTGGAAGAGGGCTTGCGCATTGCCGACGGCGGCGCAGCGGCTTGCAGCCTGCTGCGCCAGGATGGCGGGGAAGCCTGGCCGGCGCTGGTGCTGCTCGACTGGCAAATGCCGGGCAAGGATGGCTTGATGGTATTGCACGAATTGAGCGAATTGCGTCGTGCCGCGGTCTTGCCGGTGGTGGTTCTGTCGTCGTCGGACGACCCGGGCGATATCGCCGCCGCCTATGCCGCCGGCGCCAACAGTTATCTGCGCAAGCCGGTCGATTTCGATCTGTTCGTACAACTGCTGCGCGACCTGCACCGTTATTGGATTGCACACAATGCCTTGCCGACTCCGCGAGGGCACACATGAATCATGCCTTGCTGCGCGTGCTGCTGGTGGAGGATGCCGACGACGATGCGCAATTGCTGTTGCGCCTGCTGCGCAAGGAAGGCTATGTCCCGGACTATCAGCGCGTGGACAATCGTACGGATCTGGCCGCGGCACTGGCGACGTCGCACTGGGATCTGATCATTTCCGATTACGCAATGCCTGGTTTTACGGCGCATGACGCCCTGGAGATCTACAAGCAGGCTGCGCTCGACATTCCCTTCATCATCGTTTCCGGCCACATCGACGACGTTTCGGCGGTGGCGGCGATGCGCGCCGGCGCCCACGATTACCTGTTGAAGGATAACCTGGCGCGGCTGGCGCCGGTGATCGCCCGCGAACTCGACGAGGTGCGGGTGCGCATCGCCAAGCGCCGCGCCGAGCAGGAGCTGCGTTTTCACGCCTATCACGACCCGCTGACCGGGCTGTTGAACCGGCGCGAATTCGAGCGCGTCCTGGAGATGGCGGTGTGCGCGGCGCAACGCGACTGCTCGCAGCACGTGCTGTGCTACCTCGACCTCGATCAGTTCAAGCTGGTCAACGATACCTGCGGCCATGTCGCCGGCGACGAACTGCTGCGCCAGCTGGGCGCCAATCTTAGCCATCACATCCGTGCCAGCGACACGCTGGCACGCCTGGGCGGCGACGAGTTCGGCCTGCTGCTGTCGAACTGCCCGCTGGACGAGGGCATGCGGATCATCGCCAGTCTGCAGGAGTTGATCCGCGATTTCCGCTTCCCGTGGCGAGAATCCGTATTCCAGATCGGCTGCAGCATCGGCGTCACCGTGCTTTCTGCCGAGACCGCCGCCGCCGGCGAGGCCATGAGCGCAGCCGACGTCGGCTGCTACGTGGCCAAGGAGCTGGGGCGCAACCGCTGCCACGTGTACCAGGCCGACGATCAGGAACTGGCGCAGCGGCGTCGCGAAATGCAGTGGATCTCGCGCATCGGCGCCGCGCTCGAAGCGAACCGCCTGGCGCTGTATCAGCAGCCGATCTACCGTATCGGCGCCGGCGCCGCACCGGTGCTGGCCGGCCACGAAATTCTGCTCCGCATGATCGACGAGGACGGCACGCTGATTCCGCCCAATGTCTTCATTCCGGCGGCCGAGCGCTTCAAGCTGATGGCGTCGGTCGATCGCTGGGTAGTGCGCCGGCTGTTTGCCGCCATCGCCGCCAGGCAGCCCCGCTGCGCACTGGCGGGCGACGACCTGCTGCTGTTCGTCAACATATCGGCGGCGACGGTCAATGACGCCGCCTTCTTCGATTACGTGCAGCAGCAACTGGCGGAATTCGCCATTCCGCCGCACCAGGTGTGCCTGGAAATCACCGAATCTGCGGCGATCGCCAACCTCGCGGCGACCACGCCGCTGTTTGCCCGCTTGCGTCAGCTTGGTTGCCGCTTCGCGCTCGACGATTTCGGCAGCGGCCTGTCGTCATTCGGTTACCTCCGGCACTTGCCGGTCGACTTCGTCAAGATCGATGGCGGTTTCGTGCGCAACATTGCGTGCAACCCGATCGACCTGGCAATGGTGGAGGCGATCAACAAGATCAGCCATGTGATGGGCTTGCAGACGATCGCCGAATTCGTCGAATCCGAGGACGTCATGCGGGCGCTGCAGGAACTCGGCGTCGAATACGCGCAAGGCTTCCTGCTGGGACGGCCGCAAGTCCTGGTCGACGCCGATGACGCGCCGCCGCGCGGAGCATAGCCGGTGGCCGCGCTGACACCTGCCCCGCTGTATGGGCGACGCAAGGCGATCGCCAGGCTGACCCATGCCTGCCGCCAGGTTAATCCGGAACATCCGGTATGGATACTGACCGAAGGGCCCGCCGGCATCGGCAAGACCAGCCTGGTCGCCTTCGTGCGCGCCGCGCTGCAGCTGTCGCCGACACAGTATGGCGCCGGCAAGTTCGAGCAGTTTCATCGCCAGACGCCGTATGGCGCGCTGATCGTCGCCCTGCGCAAGCTGCTGCAGGCGGTGATGGTCTTGCCGGAGCCGCTGCGGCTGGAATGGCGCGACATACTGCGCGGCGGCGCCGAATCGCAATTGGCGCCACTGACCGACGTCTTGCCGGAACTTGTCTTCCTGCTGGGGGCCTTGCCGGTGCCTGCGCCGCTGCCGCCGCAGCAAGCGCAGGAGCGCCTGGAAGCGGCGTTCGCACACTTCATCGGCTGCTTTGCCAGGGATGGCCATCCGTTGCTGCTGTTCCTCGACGACCTGCAATGGGCCGACGTCGGCACCCTGCGCCTGTTGCGCAATCTCGATGGCGCTGCGCGCCTCGGCCAACTGATCGTGCTGGGCACCTTCCGCGACAATGAGGTGACCGCGCTGCATCCCTTGACGCAATTGCTGGAAACCCTGGAGAAGCAGGCGCTGCCGCCCGTGCGTATCCGGCTGGCGCCGCTGTCGGCCGCCGACATCGAGGAATGGCTGGCGGATGTCTACGGCGTCGAATCTCCAGCTGCGGCCGCCTGGCTACAGCAGCAATCGGAAGGCAATCCCCTGTTCGTCAGTCAGTTGCTCGGCACCTTGCGTGAACGCGCCGTATTGCACCGGGACGGCGGCGCCTGGCAGTGGGATGCGGCGCGCCTGGCCGAAGCGCGCCTGGCAGACAACATCCTCTGCTTCATGGAAGCGCGGCTGCGCGAACTGTCGCTGGAGCAGCAAGGCCTGCTGTCGTGCGCGGCCAGCATGGGTACCGAATTCGGCGAGGACGAGCTGATGTGCATCCTCGGTCTGGCGCGTGAGCAGGTGCAAAGCCAGCTGGCGCGCACCAAGGATGCGCAGCTGACCGAGCATGTACGCGACGGCAACTGGCGCTTTGCGCACGACCGTATCCAGCAGGCCGCTTACCGGCTGCTGCCGGAAGAGCAACGGCGCGAGCAGCATCTGCGCATCGGTCGCCTGCTGCTGGCCGCCACCACGGCGCAGGCGCTGGACGCGGCCAGCTTCGATCTGGCGGCGCAATTCAACCAGGCCATCGAATTGCTGACGCCAGAGGAGCGGCTGACGGTGGCCGACCTCAACCTGCGCGCCGGTCGCCGCGCCAAAAATGCGGCAGCCTTTGAAGCGGCACTCGGGTATTTTCGCGCCGGCCACACGCTGTTGCCCGAGTCGGCCTGGCGCAGCCACTATCCGCTCATTTTCGAGCTGGTGAAGGAAAGCGCCGAGTGCGCCTATGCCACAGGTGAGCTGAAACTGGCCGGCCAGCTGTTCGACGAAGCCCTGGCGCACGCGCGTGAACGGCTCGACCGCGCCCGTATTTACGGCATTATGATCATGTTCGCGCTCAACGGCGGCCACGCGCGCGATGCCTGGGATTATGGCAGTACCTGCCTGGCCGAATTCGGTATCGCCCTGGGCGGCGACAATGATGCGATGGCTGCCGCCATCGAGCGCGAGGAGCCGCTGTTGCGCCAAAGGCTGGCGACTGCAGTGCGCCTGTTCGATGAGCCGGCGCATTGCAGCGCAGAGCAGGAGGCGGTCGCCGACTTGCTGTTAGGGCTATACGTTGCCGGCTACCAGTTGGGCAAGCATTCCTATGCCTATATCACGCTGCGCTTGCTCGAGTTCGGTCTTGCGGCCCGACACAAGGCGGCACTGGCGTTCGGCATGATGAATTTTTCCGTCCTCCTGATTTCGCGCCACGGCGCGTATGCGGAAGCCGAGCAGCATGCGCAGGCCGCGCTGCAACTGGCGCAGCAGATCGACGACACGCAATTGCGCTTGCGCATCGACTACAGTTACGGCTCGATGGTTGCGCACTGGACCCAGCCGGTCGCGGTCGGCCTGCAGGCGCTGGAGCGCAGCTATGAGCTGGCGCTCGCCAATGCCGACAAGGTCTACATCGGACTTGCCCTGAGTTTCAGTTTTCGGGCACGCATCATGGCCGGCGAAACGGTGCCGGCATTGCTGCAGCTGTGGGAACGAACCGACCCGGTGATCCAGCAGATCAATTCGGTGCCGATTGTCGCCATGTACGCGATGAACCGGCAGTGGCTGCGCGCATGGCAGGGACGGACCGTCGCACCGGCCCGGCTGGCCGGCGAGGATTTCGATGACCATGCCTTCGAGGCGCATCTGCAATCCCTGCCGGCCAAGTCTCCCTACCACTGGTTTGGCTTGCTGCAGGCGATCCTGGCATACATGCACGGCGAGCTGGCATTGGCGCAGCGCTGGATCGTCCATGCCGACGCCAATCTCGAGGCGGTGACGGGGCAGTTCGCCATTCCCGAGCACCATTTCTGGCGCACGCTGATCCTGCATGCCGCCGGCGACCACCAGGCCTTGCCGGCCGGCGTGCAGAAAATGGCAGAATGGGGTGCGGCCTGCCCTGCAAACTTCGGCCACCGCGCGCTGCTGCTGCGCGCCGAACTGCTGCGCTCCCGCGGCCAGGTGGACGCGGCGCTGGCGGCCTATCTTGGCGCCATCGACCAGGCGCGCCAGCGCCAGCATGGGCTCTTGCTGGCGCTGGCCCTCGAGCGGATCGGCGACTATTTCCTCGATCTGAAACTGCAGCACCAGGCGCGCGCCTACCTGCAGGAAGCGGTTGGCGCCTACCAGGACTGGGGCGCGCCGACCAAGGTCCATCAGCTGCGGGCGCGATATCCGGAACATGCGGTGTTGCCAGGTCATGTCGACGGCGATGCGGTAACGAACGCCACGCAAGCCATCCTGTCCGCGCTGGGCGACATCCATCTGGATGGCCTGTTGCGCCAATTGCTGCCCTTGCTTGCCCGCACTACCGGCGCCAGCCGGGTTGCCGCCTTTATCGTACGGGAAGGCGAGTTGATGCTGGAAGGCCAGAGCACCCAGCGCGTTGCCGGTGACGACTATCCATTGCCGCCGGCGCTGCAGCATGCCGAGGACTATCCGGCGCAGCTGATTTCCGACAGTTGCGCGCTGCATCAGCCGATGGTGTTGGCCGCGCCCGCGCATCATCCGCAATATGGCGCCCATGCCTGCTGGCACCGGCATCCGGCCGCCGCCGTTCTGTGCCTGCCGATCCTGCGCCATGGCCGCCTGCTCGGCGCCCTCTATATGGAACGCGAACAGGGCGACTCCTTTGCCGCCACCTTGTCGCTGCTGGAATCGCTGTTGCGCCAGCTCGGTACGGCGATCGAGAACGCGCTGCTGTATGCCGATCTCGAACAGCAGATCGTCGAACGCAGCCGTGCCGAAAAAGTTGCGCGCGAAGGCGAGCGGCGCTGGCGCACCTTTCTCGAACATGCCCGCATGGCGGTGATGACGCTGGATCTGTCCGGCGCGATCGAGTATGTCAATCCCTTCCTGTGCGAGCTGTTCGGCTATGCCGAGGATGAATTGATCGGCAAGGACTGGACGCGCGTGTTGCTGTCGCCGCAGGAGCAGGGCGCCGGCCAACAGGCCATGCTGCGCGCGGAACTGCAGGCGCACGGTCATTTCAACAGCCTGGCCAGGCTGCGTACCAGGGAAGGGCAGGAACGTCTGATCGCCTGGTCCAGTTCGCTGCTGCGCGATCCTGACGGCCGGCCAATCGGCAGCATTGGCATCGGCACCGACATGACCGACCAGCGCAATGCAGAACGCGCCTTGCGCCAGTTGAACGAGGAACTGGAACAGCGCGTGGTCCGCCGCACCAGCGACCTGGCCGCGGCCAATCAGGAGCTCGATTCCTTTGCCTATTCAATCTCGCATGACCTGCGCGCGCCGCTGCGCAGCATCGATGGCTTCAGCCAGGCCCTGACGGAGGATTATGGCGCGGGGCTGGATGCGCAGGCGCTGGATTACTTGCGGCGCGTGCGCAATGCCGCGCACCGCATGGGCGGCATGATCGATGCAATGCTGCATATGTCGCGGCAGACGCGCGGCGCGCTGGCGACGGAAGAAATCGATCTGTCGGCGATGGCGCAGGAAGTGCTGGAAGAGTTGCGCCAGCGCGCACCGCAGCGCAGCGTCCGGCTGCTGGTCGCGCCGGGCTTGCGGGCGCGTGCCGATGCCCGGCTGATGCGGGTGACGCTGGACAATCTGCTTGGCAATGCCTGGAAGTACAGTGTCGGTGCCGCGGCTGCCGAAATCGCCTTCGAGGCTGAGCAGCGGGAAGGTGAGATGGTTTACTGCGTGCGCGACAACGGTGCCGGCTTCGATATGGCGCGCGCCGGCAAGCTGTTCCACGCATTCCAGCGCCTGCATGCCGATGTTGAGGGACACGGCATTGGCCTGGCCACCGCACAACGCATTATCCACCGCCATGGCGGGCGCATCTGGGCGCAGGCCGAGCCAGGCAAGGGCGCTGCCTTCTTCTTTACGCTGGCCTCCTGAACGAGCGTTTGCTGTCGCGACAATTCCCGCTAAGCTACAATGCGCAGCATGAATGCTTCCTTATCCGCTGCTGCCATCGCCGCCTGGGCACAAACTGCGGCGTCCCATGTCGCCGTCGAAGTCGTCGGCCAGACCGCTTCCACCAACGCAGACTTGCTGGCCAGGGTCGGGCAGCTGGTGCAGCCGACCCTGCTGGCGGCCGCGTCGCAAACCGCCGGCCGCGGCCGCGCCGGGCGCACCTGGATGTCTGACGCCGGCGCCAGCCTGACTTTTTCGCTGGCCTGGCCGGTGCGGCGGTCGCTGCGCGAACTGTCCGGCTTGCCGCTGGCGGTCGGGGTGGCGCTGGCCGATACGCTGGCCTCGTGCGCAGTGCCGGTGCGGCTGAAATGGCCAAACGACTTGCTGATGGACGGCGCCAAGCTGGGCGGCATCCTGATCGAGACTGCGCTGGAAAAAAGCGGCGGCGGCCAGCAGCTGTGGGCAGTCATCGGCGTGGGCATGAACCTGGCGCTGCCGGAAGAACTGGCGCGGCAAATCGGCCGGCCGGCGGCAGCGTTGCCGGGAGCGGCGATACAGGACCGTAACCGTTTGCTGGGCTTGCTCTTGAACGGCCTGGCCGGCGCCTTGCTGCAATTCGAGCGCGAGGGATTTGCTGCATTCATGACGCGCTGGAATGCCCTGCATGCCTGGGCCGGGCAAGCCGTGCAAATCCTTGACCACGACCGCATCGTACTGGAAGGCGTGGCCGTGGGCGTGGATGCACAAGGCCAGCTGTTGCTGGATACGGCCGACGGCCGGGTGCCGGTGCTGGCCGGCGACGTGTCGCTGCGCATGAAAGATGAAGGAGGCGTAAGCCATGTTGTTGCTGGTTGACGCGGGCAATACCCGCATCAAGTGGGCGCTGATGCAGCCGGCGCGGCTGGGTCATGCCGAACTCGGGCACTGGTCAGGTTACGGCTCGGTGCGTAACGAAGACATATGCCAGATGGCCGATGCGATCAAGGGGGAGGATATTTCCCGCGTGCTGATCTCCAACGTGGCGGGAGCGGAAATGCGCGCGGCGCTGGAACGCATGGCCTTGCGCGCGCTGGGAATGAAGCCGGTGCCGCTGACCTGGTTTGCCTCGCAGGCGGAACTGGCCGGTGTCAGGAATGGCTACCGCGATCCGGCGCAACTGGGCTGCGACCGTTTCGCCGCGCTGATCGGCGCGCGCGCGCTGTTTCCCGGCGTGCCGCTGCTGGTTGCCACCTGCGGCACCGCCACCACGGTCGATGCGCTTGATGCCGATGGCCGCTTCCGCGGCGGGATGATCCTGCCGGGACTGGGTTTGATGGCATCCTCGCTGGCGCGAAATACCGCGCAGTTGCCGCAAGTGCCACAATATAATGTGGGCGCGCAGCCTTTTGCCGACAATACCCATGACGCCATCGCCAGTGGCTGCATTGCGGCCCAGGCAGGGGCAATCGGACGCGCACTCGCTGCGCACGCAGCGCTGCTGGAGGAAGACGCCGGTCGTTTGCAATGCATCCTTTCGGGAGGGGCGGCTGGCGCGATCAGTCCGCATCTTCCGGTCGTCGCGCGGCAGGTGGATAACCTGGTGCTGATCGGTTTGCAGGCGGTACTCACTTTGACGCAATCACCATGCTGAAATTTATTTTCTGGGCGCTGCTGTTGATCAATGGCGCCTTGTTCGCCTACCACCAGGGCCATCTTGACAGCTTGCTTCCGGTCAGCCGCGAACCGGCACGCCTGGCGCAGCAGATCAACGCCGACAAGATCCGGCTGCTGCCGGCGGACGCCAGGCCAGCGAACCAGGCGCCGGCCAGCCCGGCAGCCAATCCCGCCATCGATCCGGCCAGTAAGGCCGAGCCCGTTGCCGCAGCCGCTACGCTGGTCGCTGCGGCGGATGCTGCCTTGCCGGTGGTCGAAGTAAAACCGGATGCCGACAAGAAAGCCGAAGCCGAGAAGAAGGCCGACGCCGACAAGAAAGTGGAAGCCAACAAGAAAGCGGATCGTCTCGTCTGTACCGAAATCGGCAATTTCAGCGAGGCCGACGCTGGCCGTTTCGAGGCGCGGCTGGCAGCGCTGACGCCGGGTGCGCGCCTGTCGCGGCGCGTGATCCGTGAAGTCAGCAGCCACATGGTGTACATCCCGCCGCAGGGCAGCAAGGAGAACGCTGACCGGAAAGTCGATCAGTTGCGCGGCCTCGGCGTTACCGATTTTTACATGATCCAGGACCAGTCCGAGATGCGTTGGGGAATTTCGCTCGGCATTTTCAGCACGGAAGAAGCGGCTAAAAAACGGCTGGAGCAGCTCAAACAGCAGGGTGTGCGCAGCGGCCGCATTGGTGCGCGCAATGCGGTCAACAAAGTCGCATTCCAGTTGCGCGCGCTGGACGCCGCCGGGCGGGAAAAGGTGGAGAAGATCAAGACCGATTTCCCGCAGCAACAGCAGCACAATTGCGCCGCATAAGTCCTGAGGGCGATGCCGGCCGGACGGGGCAAGCCGTTTATGCCAGGTGCGCGCAGCGGCTCATGACCAGGTATCGTCCAGGCTCTTCGCCTTGGGCTGGTGGGTGCTGTCGAACTTGTGCATGGTCTGCCGGATCAGTTGCATCTGGCCGGTGAAGTTATGGCAGGCGTCGCACAGCATGACGTGCGCGCGCAGGCGGGTGCGCTCCATCAGCGACAGATCGCGGTCGAAGCTTTCCGAGGTCAGGCGGTGCGCTTCCTTGCAAGTGAGCTTGAATCCCATAGTTATATCTTTTTCTGTACGACGCGGTCACCGAACCAGTGCAAATCCAGGCATTCGCGCAGGCGCAGCCGTGCGCGATAGAGCATGACCCAGGCATTGGACGTAGAAATATCCAGTTCCTTGCAGATTTCCTCGGTCTCCAGTTCCAGCCATTCGCGCATCATGAAGATGCGTGCGGTTTTTGGCGGAAGTTTTTCCAGGCACAGTTCCATCACCCTGAAAAAATCCTGCTGTTCCAGCGCGGCATCCGGATTGCCCCAATGGCGCGGCCGTTGCAGCGGGTGGCCGTCGGCGGCGAACAGCGTATCGGCCAGGTCTTCCGCGGACGCATCGTCGCTCTCGTCGAATTGGCGGTTGCGCCCGGCATGGCGCAAGACATCGACGATCTTGTGCTTCATGATGCCAATGACATAAGTACGCAGCGACGATTGTCCGGCGTAGCTGTCCGGTTTTTCCAGCACGGCCATCAGCGCCTCTTGCACCACGTCGTCGGCCATGGCGTCGTTGCGCAATTGCAGGCGGGCGAAGCGCAACAGGACCGGGCGCAATGATTCAAGTTGTTCGGTAATAGGTGTTAGCATGACGTTGCACGTGTCGATTGGACAAAAGACTAGCGGATTGACCGGCGAAACACAAGAAAATCGCCGGGAAAAACCTGCGCATTCGCTGTAAAATCGCGGAAATATTTTTTCAGGACCCGCCATGACCACCCCACACCCCGATCTCGCCGCCGTATCGCCGCAAATCAAGGCCGAGATTCTCGCCCAGGCACTGCCTTACATCCGCAAGTTCCACGGCAAGACCATCGTCGTCAAGTACGGCGGCAACGCCATGACCGAAGAGCACCTGAAGCACGGCTTCGCCCGTGATGTCATTTTGCTCAAACTTGTCGGCATGAATCCGGTGGTGGTGCATGGCGGTGGTCCGCAGATCGACAATGCCCTGAGGAAGATCGGCAAGCAGGGCAGTTTCGTGCAAGGCATGCGTATCACCGACGAGGAAACCATGGAAGTGGTCGAATGGGTGCTGGGCGGCGAGGTGCAGCAGGATATTGTCATGCTGATCAACCATTACGGCGGCCAGGCGGTCGGGCTGACCGGCAAGGACGGCGGCCTGATCCGCGCGCGCAAGATGCAGATGCCCGACCGCGAAAAGCCGGGCGAATTCCTCGATATCGGTTTCGTTGGCGAAATCGAGGCGATCAATCCGGCAGTGGTCAAGGCGCTGCAGGACGACGCTTTCATCCCGATCATCTCGCCCATCGGTTTCGGCGAGGATGGCCAGGCCTACAACATCAACGCCGATGTGGTGGCCGGCAAGATTGCCGAGATCCTGAAAGCCGAAAAACTGATCATGATGACCAATATCGCCGGCGTGCAGGACAAGAGCGGCAAGCTGGTGACCGACCTGTCGGCGCGCGAGATCGACGAGATGTTCGCCGACGGCACGATTTCCGGCGGCATGCTGCCGAAAATTTCGTCGGCGCTGGATGCCGCCAAGTCGGGCGTCAATACCGTGCACATCATTGACGGCCGCATCGAACATTCGCTGCTGCTGGAAGTGTTGACCGAGCAAGCCTTCGGCACCATGATCCGTTCACATTGATTACCTGGCTTTTCGACCTCGACAATACCCTGCACAACGCCTCGCACGCGATCTTCCCGGCGATTCACGCCAACATGAACGCGTACCTGGCGCAGGTGCTGGGCGACGGCGACACGCCGGCCGACCCGGCCTATGTCAATGCCGTGCGCACGGATTACTGGAAGCGCTACGGCGCCACCCTGCTGGGCATGGTGCGCCACCACGACGTGCGCCCGGAAGACTTCCTGCGCGAGGCGCACCGCTTCGATGACCTGGCCGGCATGATCCGCGCCGAACGCGGCCTGGCGCGCCTGCTGCGGCGCCTGCCGGGGCGCAAGATCCTGCTGACCAATGCCCCGCGCCGCTACGCGCACGACGTCCTGCGCCACCTCGGCCTGCACCGCCATTTCGCCCACCACATTCCGATCGAATCCATGTGGGTGCATGGCCAGCTGCGTCCCAAGCCCTCGAAGCTGCTGCTGCGCAAGCTGCTGGCGCAGCACCGCATTGCGCCGTCCCGCGCCATTCTCGTGGAAGACACTGTCGTCAACCTGAAGGCAGCCAGGAGCGTGGGAATGCGCACCGCATGGGTCACCGGCTACCTCGCCGCCGACATGACAAAGCTCCCCGCTTATGTCGATGTCAAAGTAAAATCAGTGCGACGACTCCCTGCCAGCCTGTCCCGGCTGCGCTAACTGCTGAAAAATCAAACGACCATGGCAACCACCAAACCGGGTGAACGCAAGCTGCAGATCCTGCAAACCCTGGCCTCCATGCTGGAACAGCCCAAGGGCGCAAAAATCACCACCGCCGCGCTGGCGGCGCGGCTGGAAGTGTCGGAAGCGGCGCTGTACCGGCATTTCGCCAGCAAGGCGCAGATGTTCGAGGGCCTGATCGAGTTTATCGAATCGACCATCTTCGGCCTCATCAACCAGATTACCGAGCGCGAGGAAAACGGCTTGCAGCAGGCGCATGCGATTGCCGCCATGCTGCTCAATTTCGCCGAGCGCAACCGCGGCATGACGCGCGTGATCATCGGCGACGCCCTGGTCAACGAAGATGAGCGGCTGCAGGCGCGCATGAACCAGTTCGTCGACCGCGTTGAACTGGCCTTGAAGCAGGCGCTGCGCCTGGCCGCGACGCAAGGGCAGGGCGACGAGGCGCAAGCCGCCGCCCGCGCCGGCATCATCGCCAGCTACGTCATCGGCCGCTGGCACCGTTTCGCCAAGACCGGTTTCCGGCATAGCCTGGCCGACGGGGCGCCGGCGCAGCTGGCCATGCTGCTGGCCTGAGCGCGGCCGTTCCTGGCGCGGCTTGCCGGTCCTCTGTCCCGATCCCGCACTCCATGTTTTCGCCCGGCTCCTCTCCACCGCCACCTGCCGCCCAAGGCAGGCCCTGCTTCGCCCTGCTCGACGACGCCGGCGCCACCGATGCCCGCTCGCGCCTGTTGACCGGCTACGTCGGCACGCTCGCCTGTGCCGATGCGGCGCAACTGCCGGGGTTCCTCGACAGCATGCAGCAGGAGCTGGCGCAGGGGCGCCATGCGCTGGCCCTGTTTGACTACGAGCTGGGAGCGCAGTTGCACGGCATAACGCCGCGCCCCGGCGCTCCCGGCGTGGCGCTGGTCTTGCTGTTCGAGGATTGCCGCAAGCTGACGGCAAACGAAGTAGCGCACTGGCTGGCGCAGCAGGAAGCCGCAGCGGTCGGGGAAGCCGGGGAAGTCGGGGCAGGCGGCGCCGGCGGCGACCAGGCAGTGGCCGGCATCGCCGGCTTGCTGCCCAGCGTCAACGAGCAGCAATTCCATGATGCCATCGGCCGCATTCACCGCTACCTCGAGGCGGGCGACACTTATCAGGTCAACTATACCTACCGCCTGCGCTTCGATGCCTACGGCCCCGCGCTTACCCTGTACCGCCGCCTGCGCGCCAGCCAGCCGGTACCCTACGGCGCCCTGATCGCGCTGCCGGATGGCCGCAGCGTGCTGTCGTTCTCACCCGAGCTGTTCGTGCGCAACGACAACGGCGAGCTGACCGCGCGCCCGATGAAAGGCACGGCCGCCGCCAGCGGCGATGCCGCCCAGGATGCGGCACGCGCGCAGGCGCTGGCGACGGACCCGAAAAACCGCGCGGAAAACCTCATGATCGTCGACCTGTTGCGCAACGACCTCGGCCGCATCGCGCAGCCAGGGTCGGTACGCGTGCCGCAACTGTTCGAAGTCAGCCGTTACGGCGAGGTCTTGCAAATGACCTCGACGGTGCGCGCGCGTGCGCGCGCGGAAGTCACGCTGGCGCAACTGCTGGCGGCGCTGTACCCGTGCGGCTCGATCACTGGTGCGCCCAAGCGTCGCACCATGCAGATCATCCGTGAGCTGGAGCCGGATGCGCGCGGCTTGTATACCGGGGCGATCGGCTGGTTCGAGACTCCTGCGGAAGGGCAGGGCTTCGGCGACTTTTGCCTGTCGGTGCCGATTCGCACCCTGGTACTGCAGGCGCCGCAAGGCGGCGTGCGCGCCGGCGAAATGGGTGTGGGCGCCGGCATCGTGCACGACAGCCAGGCCGACCAGGAATATGCCGAATGCCTGTTGAAGGCGCACTTTTTGACCGGCCTGCGCCAGGATTTCGAACTGCTGGAAACCATGCAGGCCAGCGCAGCGGGCTGCCCCTACCTGGAGCGGCACCTGCAACGCCTGCGCGCCTCCGCCCGGTATTTCGGCTTTGCCTGGGATGAGCCGGCGCTGCGCGAACAGGTGCGCCAGGCTTTCGCCCAGCTGGCGCCAGGTCCGCACCGTCTGCGCCTGGCATTGTCCCAGGATGGCAGGGCGTCGATCCAGACCGCGCCGCTGACGCCGCTGGCAGAGCCGGTGAAGGTTTTATTGGCAGCGCAGGCGATGCGCTCGGACGATCTGTTTTTACGTCACAAAACCACCCTGCGCCAGACCTATGACGCGGCCTGGAAACAAGCCGAGGCGCAGGGTGCGTTCGACATGCTGTTTCACAATGAAGCCGGCGAATTGACCGAGGGTGCGCGCAGCAGCCTGTTCATCAAGCTGCACGGGCGCTGGCTGACGCCGCCGGTGACAGCCGGTTTACTGCCGGGCGTGATGCGCGCGGTCCTGCTGGACGACCCGGCATGGCAGGCCGCCGAAGCCCGCATCACGCTGGCAGACTTGCGCGCCGCCGAAGAAATCGTGGTGTGCAATGCACTGCGCGGCGCCTTGCGCGCCACCCTTTCCGCATCGATCTAATTTCCTGTAAGCCAGGCCTGGCGCGCCATTCGGGCGATTACTGGCAATTTGGCCAGTGCTTATCGAAATTGGCCTGTGAATGGTTTGGGTATCCAGTCAGTCTTTCAAGGCCGCTTGCGCGGCTTCTTCCGGCGTCAAGCCGTCATAAAACTGGTCCGTGAACCATTCCACCTCTTCTTCGATATGCTCCTGGGCTTGCGCTACGGTAGCGCCGCCCGCCACCAGAAAACCTTCCACCTCGATACACCACTTGATCAGCGCTTCCGTTTCCGGGTCCAGTTTTTCTTTCTTGGCCATGATTTTTACCTTTGTATCGAATGAGTAAGCAGTCGTTTGATTGGCTGCTGTTGCCTTTGACCAGCATCCGGAAATGCCGGTTCTATCCGCTGGCGGTCACATCCGCCCAAAAGACTGTCGGCGGTGCGCTAGATCATCTTGTCCATCGGCAGTGGATTCAATCCTTTAGCAAGGGAAACATTCTTGCCCGGCTGTTTAGTTTTTATAAGGAATGGGGCGATTTTATTGACTGCTAAATTAAAGTATGCAAACATAATTTAATTTGGTGGAATTCAGGAAGATCCGATGAATTTCGGCATTGATTTGCAACAAAAATTCCTGTTTTGGCGCCATTCATTTGAACATAATTATGTATTGACGCATACAATAGGTAAGGGTACGATGTTTTCATTGCACTGTGCCAGTCTAACCCGGTCACCCAAAGCGCGCAATGAATCTCAAATCAAAAGGCAGCTTGCATGAGATGCCAATAATTATTTAGGAGCATGTAGATATGGCAAAGTTTGATGGAAAAGTGGTTCTTGTCACCGGTGCTGCCGGTAAAGGCAATATGGCCCAGGGGATCGCCCGACGCTTTGCGGCCGAGGGTGCAAAAGTCATGGTCTCGGGTCGCCATGCTGCCCAATTGGAAGAGTTTGCTGCCGAAATCGGTGGTGCATATCAGCTATGCGATATCACCAAGCAGGACGAAATCAATGCGCTGGTGGCTGCGACTGTCAAACGTTTCGGAAAAATCGACGTCGGCATCAATGCCACCGGTTGGGGACTGCTCAAGCCGTTCGAGGAAACCACCGAGGAAGACCTGCGCCGCATGCTGGACGTGCAGTTCAAGGGCCCGTTCCAGTTCATGCAGGCGTTGGTCAAGGCCATGACAAATGGCGGCTCGATCATCACGATCTCGTCGGCCACCGCCACCATCATGCTGGAGAATCATGCTGCCTACATGGGCACCAAGGCCGGCATCGACCATGTCATTCGCTGCATCGCCAATGAATTCGGACACAAGGGCATTCGCGCCAATTCGATTTCACCGGGCGTGACCCGCACGGCGATGGCGGGAGACTCGCTGAACATTCCGGAAGTGCTGAAAGCCTTTGAGAAAGGGTACCCGCTGGGCCGTATCGGCACAATCGACGATATCGCCAATGCCGCTGTGTGGCTGGCCAGCGATGAATGCTTCATGACTGGCCAGAACCTGCAGGTGAACGGTGGCCTGACGCTGCGCGGCAATCCTACACTTGCCGATTTCGGCGATGCCTTCGCTGCAGCGACGACGCACCTGTCGAGCTAGCAATTCAAATGGGGCGTATGCCCGTAGGCAGTGCCTGAGCAAGGACGAGCGATCCTTGCCGGCACCAGAGATGATGTGGATGGTCTGTGCAGGGCCATTATTGATAGGAGACATGCAATCATGAACAAGCCGTTAAACAACAAAAACGCAAGACCGGACCCTTGGGCTGTGTATCAAGACATCATTGCCCGAGACCGGCATCCTACGCCGCCGGATCTTCTTGAGGCTGGCAAGGATGATCTCGGATTGTTGAGTTCCGGCCGTGAAATGTATACCAGTCCGGCATTTCACCGATTGGAGCTGGAGCGGCTATGGTCGCGTGTCTGGCAGTTCGCCTGCCGTGAGGAGGAAATCGAGTCGCCGGGTGATGTCGCTGTCTATGAGTTGGGTGATTGGTCGTTTCTGATTGTGCGTGCCGAGGATAACACCATCAAGGCGTACTACAATTCATGTACGCATCGCGGCACGAAGCTCGCTTCCTCCAGCACGCACCTGCAGAAAATCCGCTGCCCCTATCATGGATTCACATGGAATCTCAATGGCAGTATCAACAAGGTTCCTTCCAGCTGGGATTTCCCGCAAGTCAGCGAAGAAACCCACCGTCTGCAGGAAGTCCGCGTCGGCACGTGGGGCGGGTTCGTTTTCATCAATCTCGATCCCGAGGCGCCGTCCCTGGAAGAGTACATTGAAAATTTGCCGGGACAACTTGCCGTCGTCGACTTCGAGAACCTCTATGTCGCCGGCTACTATCGCAAGATCCTGCAGTCAAACTGGAAAGGATCGATCGAGGCATTTCTTGAGGCCTTTCACGTTGCCGAGACACACCCGCAGACAATCAATTTTTCTGACGAACAGAGCACGCAATACGATATATTAGGGCGTCACACCAGCCGTTTTCTGCAACCGGTCGGCATCGCCAGCGCCAGTCTTGGAGAGAAGCTGAGCGAGCAGCAGATTTTCAACAGCATGTTTGCAGAGATCATGCGCCAAACAACGGAAGCCCCGTCTTTGCCCGAAGGTATGACGGCCCGCCAGTTCATGGCCGATACGACTCGCGCGCAGCTGACCGAGGCGGGTCGTGATGTGGCAGGCTTGTCAGACGCGGAATTGGTCGATGCGATGCAGTACACATTGTTTCCCAACATGGTGCTGTTCCGCAGTACCGGCTTCCCGGTGGTATATCGCTTCCGCCCCAACAAGCATGACCCGGACAGCAGTATTTTCGACATGTTGATTCTCAAGCCTGTGCCGGCTGGGCAGGCGCGGCCTGTGCCGGCTGAGCCGGTGGAAATGGGGGATATGCGCTATGCCGACATTCCTGAGTTGTCCGACTGGCTCGGCGACATTTATGACCAGGACGTGGCAAACCTCAAATTGTTGCAGGAAGGCCTGAAGGCGGGCAATACGCCGATCACCTTGTCGCAGTATCAGGAAATTCGAGTCAGGCACTTTCATAACACGCTGCGCGCGTATCTGGAGCAGGCATGAGTCAGGTCGAAAACACCAAACGGCCGTGGGGGCCGATCATGCAGATCGCCTACGTTGTTGATGATCTGGACGCTGCCATCGATTACTGGACAGGTGTGATGGGTGTCGGTCCATTCTTTCTGATCGAGCGGCCCGTTTTTGAAAACGGCTACTACGAAAATGCACCGCAAGTGATGAACATGACCGCGGCCATGGCGTTTTCAGGTGGCCTTCAGGTCGAGCTGATCCTGCAGCACGACGACACGCCATCCATCTTCACGCAACGACGCCCCAAGGACAATGGCGTTCACCATCTGGCGGCGCTGACCGAGGATATCGATGCAGCCGTTGACTATCTCGAAGCCCGGGGCGGTCGCCGTCTTCAGGGCGCCGACGTGGGTGGCGGACGCATCGCCTATGTCGATACCGGCACGCCTGCCGGCATTCTGGAGCTGGCCCAGCTGGCTCCGGAGGTCCTGCAGCTATTCGATGTGATCCGCGCCGCCGGCGCCGCCTGGGATGGGCAGCAACGGATCATGACGCTCTGACCCATTCCGCCCGGAGCAGTCACCTCAGGGTGCTGCTCTGGGCGCATAGAGGTCATGCTGTGGCGTCATCGGAAAATCAGGATCAGTGCTTTCATCGGGCACTGCAATTTTTATCTGGAACCGGCATGAATCAGAATGAAGTTGCTGCGCGGCCGTGGGGTCCGATCATGCAGATCGCCTACGTTGTCGATGATCTCGACACTGCCATCGATCATTGGACTGGTGTAATGGGCGTTGGCCCGTTTTACCTGAAGCGTCCCGATCTGGAAAACGCTTACTACGAAAATGAGCCGTTGACGGTGAATATGACTGCGGCGGTAGCGTTCTCAAACGGCCTTCAGATCGAACTGATTCTGCAGCATGACGATACGCCATCCATCTACACGCGCCGCCGTCCTGAAGGTCATGGCATTCATCATATGGCAGCCCTGACTGATGATCTGGAGGCCGCCATTGCCTACGTCGAGTCCCGAGGAGGCCGCCGCCTGCAGGGCGCGGATATGCCCGGGGGCGGCCGCATCTGCTATGTGGATACCGGAACTCCTGCCGGCATTCTTGAATTCCTGGAGTTGCGGGCGCCGGTTCTGGAGCTCTTCGAATCGATTCGCATGGCCGGCGCCACCTGGGATGGGCAACAGCGGATCTTAAATCTATGACATCTTTCCCGGAGCGCAACGGCCGCAGAGCCACAAGCTCCAATCACCAATTCAAATTTTAGATCAATCGGAAGAGACAGCACAATGACAACGATCGTCGAACAGATTCGCGCGGCCTACGAATTAGACCAGAAACGCAACATCGAAGCCGTTGAGGCATCGGACCTGCCATTATCTTATGAAGCCATCACAGACCGCTGGCTGACCAATGTACTGTGCCGCAATCATCCGGAAGCCAGGGTGATTGAACATACGCTCGGCGAACAAGACAGCGGATCATCCAATCGCCGGCGGATCAAGGTGCAATACAACAAGGCGGGGCAGGATGCCGGGTTGCCGACAGCCTTGTTCTGCAAGGCGTCGCATGAATTGAGCAACCGGATCGTGATGGGCGTGGCCGGCGCCGCCAATGCGGAAGTGGTCTTTTATAACAAGATTCGCCCCTTGCTTGATATCGAAGCGCCGGGTCCGATTTTTGCCAACTTCGACCCGAAGTCCTTTAATTCGATCATCTTGCTTGAGGATCTGACGGATTCAGTCCAGTCATTTTGTTCACACAAGACCGAGGTCACCCGTGCGCGCGCCGAAAGCCAGATCCGTCTGATGGCAAAGTTCCACGGCCGTTTCCATGAAAGTCCGGAATTGAAGACCGTGCTGACGGAGTTCGGAACCTGGCCGGAATTTTTTCGCAAGACCCTTGATTACGGCATGAAGGAAGGCTCCAACCAGGGATTTCTGGATGCCGAGTCGGTGATTCCGGCGCGTCTCTACAAGCGGTTTGATGAAATCTGGCCGGCGACGCTGGCCTCGGTCGAAAAACATCAGCAGTTGCCACTCACACTGATGCACGGCGACGTGCACCTGAAGAACTGGTACATCGCCGGCAACGGCGAAATGGGCCTGAGCGACTGGCAATGCTGCACCCGCGGGCACTGGAGTCGCGATCTCGCTTACGCGATCGCCACGGCGCTCACGGTGGAAAATCGCCGCGCCTGGGAAAAGGATCTGGTGCGTCTCTATCTGGAGAAGCTTGCCGAGGCCGGCGGTCCTGTCGTCACTTTCGACGAGGCCTGGGTCCTCTACCGGCAGCAGCTCTTGTCGGTGCTGACCTGGTGGACCATCACCTTGTGTCCGGCGCCAGGCATGCCCGATATGCAGCCGCGCGACATCACGCTGGAATTCATCCGTCGGATTTCGATCGCGATGGATGACCTGGATTCACTTGGAGTTACGGCATGAACCAGCATGATGACAAGCTAAGCGAAGCCGATATCGAACCCTGCTGCGTGGTCGACTCGGCGGACGATATCAGCTGGGACAGCGAAGCCGATATCGTGGTTGTCGGTTTTGGCGGCGCCGGCGTGGCGGCGGCGCTGGAGGCCGCGGAGCGGGGCGCCAGCGTGATTGCCGTCGACCGCTTCGACGGCGGCGGCGCCACTGCCTATTCCGGCGGCATTCTCTACAGTGGCGGCGGTACGCCGCAACAAAAAGAGGCTGGTTACGAAGACACTGCCGAAAATATGCGCAAGTATCTGGCACTGGAGTATGTTCCCGTGCGAGACGAGACCCTGCGCCGCTTCTGCGACAACAGCGTTTCGAATCTCGCCTGGGTGGCGCAGCATGGCGTGCCTTTGAGCGGCGACCTCTATTCCGGCAAAGTAACTTATCCCCCGGAAGGAAAATTCCTTTATTACAGCGGAAATGAAAAAGCGCCGGCAATTGCAGCGCAAGTGCCGCCGGCGCCGCGCGGGCATCGGGTGGTTGGTAAAGGCATGACCGGCAAAGTCTACTTCGCAGCCATGCAGAAAGCGGCGTTTGAACGCGGCGTCAAGCTGATCCCCCACGCACCGGCGCGCCGGCTTGTCGTCGACAAGAGTGGCGCAGTGATCGGCATCGAAATTGATCAGTTTCCGGAAACCGCTTTTGCCAAACACCGCAGCTTGTACAAAAAAGTCAGCCCGTACTTGCCATTGAGTGGCGAGCGCGCTGAAAAAGCCATTCGTGGCTGCGCACAATTCGAGAAGGAAGCGGGCGCCAGGCGAAAGCTGATTCGTGCTCGTCGGGGCGTGGTGCTGTCGAGTGGCGGCTTTGTCTACAATTTGTCCATCCTCTCCAAGCACAGACCGGAACTGGCATCTTCCTACGGTGCGCTGATGCGTCAGGGCTCGATGGGGTGTAACGGCAGTGGCATCGCCCTGGGCGAGTCTGTTGGCGGGGTGACGGGACTCATGTCAAACGCCTTTGTCGGTCGTGTGCTTTCTCCGCCAGAAGGGTTTGTAAAAGGCGTGATGGTGAATCAGGACGGCAAACGCTTCATCAATGAGGATGCCTATATCGGTACGGTAGGCAATGCGATTGCAAAGCAGTCTGCCGATGGCACCGCATGGCTGATCCTGAACAAAAGCACCTTCTGGGGGGGTATAAAGGCGCTGCTCACCATCGGCCGCGCCTTGTTCATTTTATGGGCGACGCCTACCTTGGTCAACATTCTCTTTGGCGGCACCAAAAAAGCGGCGACCCTGGAAAAGCTTGCAGAAAAATGCGGCATTAATACGTCTGGGCTCGTGGCAACTGTCCGGGATTATGACAAGCTGGCTGCTGCAAACCAGCCTGACCCGGTGGGCAAGATCGCGTCAAACATCGCGCCGATCGGCAGCGGACCATACTACGCGATCAACGTATCGATTAATAATCGCTTTGCGGCAACCTCGGCATTTACCTTGGGCGGCTTGAAGGTTGATGAAGACACAGGCGGCGTACTGCGCGCAGACGGGTCTATCATCCCAGGGCTTTACGCTGCCGGCCGCACTGCGGTTGGCATGTGCTCGCACGCCTACATGAGCGGATTGTCGCTGGCCGATACCTTGTTCTCCGGCCGGCGTGCGGCTGCCAGCGCTATCGGCGAGGGCGATCAACAGCACGCCGAGGTCGCGAATTCGGCGCATGATCGCGAGAGGACCATCGCATGAACGCCGCTCCCGCAATGCGTCGCGATCCAGTGCGGCAGATCGCCTACTTCGTGCCGGATATCCGTGCGGCAGCGTTGGCCCACTCGGCGTTGTTCGGCTCGGGGCCTTATTTCATCGCTGACCACATCCCCCTGCACGCGAGTTATCACCGCGGCCAGCCAGCGGAACTGGATCACAGCTCGGCTTATGGCCAATGGGGCGAGGTGATGATCGAGTTCGTGCAGCAGAATAACGAGGGGCCTTCCGTATTCCGCGACATGTACCCGGACGGCGGATCTGGCATGCATCACGTGGCGCTGATTGTCGACAACCTGGCGGAATCGATCAAGGCCTATGAGGCGGCAGGATTTGCGACGGGGCTGTATGCCGAAGCGATGCCTGGGGTGGGGTTCGCGATGATGGACTGCGTTGCCACCCTTGGGCATTTCGTTGAGCTGTATGAGCCTTCACCAATATTGCTTGGCGTCTACGAAAAAGTCCGTAGCGCCGCGCGCGACTTCAATGGCGAAAACGTCCTCCGGACAATGTCATTCTGAGTCCTTCACTGCCAATGAATCACTAGTTCATTCTACGACCATCGCTACGGGGATGGATCGACCAATTAAGGAGATAACGTGCTGATCAACAAACCTATCATGCAAATTGCCTATGTCGTCAAGGATCTGGAGGCTGCGTGCCATCACTGGATCAATATTTTTGGCGCGGGGCCTTTCTACCATGTGCCCCACCTCAAGTTGCCGGAGCAACTATATCGTGGCAAGCCGTCGGAAGAAGACGCCAGTCACGCGCTCGGTTTCTGTGGGGACATGAATATCCAGTTGATCCAGCAGCATAACGATGCGCCGTCGATGTACCGGGACATGTACCCGGATGGCGGCCAGGGATTTCATCACATGATGTTTTTCACTGAAAATTTCGAAGCTGACCGCGACCGGCTGGTGCAGATGGGCTGCCCGGTCGTCGAGGAATTGATGAGCACGGCACGCATCGCCTATGTCGATGCGCGCGACAAGGTCGGCGGATTTATTGAGGTCTATGAGGATAATCCCACCATCCGGGAATGGTTCGCCGGTTGGAAGGAAGAGCATCTGAAATGGGACCGGAAGACGAATCCAATCCGCCTGTTCGCCTGAATATTTCGTACTGTAGTCAATAACTATATACCTGAAGGAGTCTATTCTCATGTACGTGCACGCAACACTCGAATTGTCCTATAGCGGCGTCCCCCAGTTCCTCGCCATCGCCCCGCGCGTGAAAGCGCTGGTGGAAGCCAAAGGCGTGAAAATGGTCCAGGGTTTGCTTTTCACGACCGGTCGTCTCAATACCGTTGTCCATATCTGGAAAGTGCGTGACATGAATCATTGGCATGACACGATCAGCTCGCTGCAGACACATCCGGATTTCCCTGAAATCTGGGCCGCGCTCTCGGCATCGGTCGTCGACGAAAAACTGGCCTTCGCAATGGCTGCGCCGCATTTTCCAGACGCCTGAGATGTGGTTCAGCTACCGGACCAGGTGGCTGTAACCAAGTAATACCGGACACTCCTGTGACAGATGCAAGCCCGACCATATAGGTGCGGAGCATGTAACTGAAACGGGGCTGTCTGCCAGCTTTATTTTTATCTCCAGAGCAAATGCGATCTGCAGTTGCCCATCCCGCCAGCACCTTGTCTTGAGCGAAGACTGCTCGGCATAGTCCGTTCAATAATTTCTTTCCGCCATGAATACATCTGTGCCCATTCTCGGCACCGGTGCTAATTCGGTTTTCTTCTAATTGTTGATATTTCTCAAGCGCGACAAAGCGCTGCATACGAAACTATCGAGCACGCGAGTTGGCTGCCATACCAAATTGCTTTAATACCTGGCTGGAACGCGCGACGAAGCAGATCGCCTGAACTAGCTACGGCGCAGTAAACAAATCTTGCAAAAAACATTCAAAATATTTGACTGCTAAATTATAGTATGTGAACATACTATAGTCGGTGGTTAAAAAATGCTGAAATGCATTTGCCACGATCACCTATCAATAACTCATTCCGGTGATTCGTGAAAATTAACTGAAAAGATGTATTGACGAGTATGGTTTGCAAGCGTACGATATTTTTGCATAACGTTTCAAATGCTTGGGTGTCGTCCGTTTTGTGCATGGAAGAAAATAAAGAATCTATAGGTTCTAAAAATGCAGGTAAAAATAGGAGGAGTAAATGGGTAAAAAATCAGTGGAAAAGCGTAGTGAGTTCAAGAAGCGGGATGTGGCATTGGCAGCTTTATCGGTTGCAGCATTGCTGTTCCCTGGAGCGGCGAGTGCGGTTAAGCTCGAGATGGACAACCCGGACCTGGACATTCGCTGGGACAATACAGTTCGTTACAATGCCGGGGTGCGGGCGGAAGATCAGGATTCCAGGATCAACAATAACCCCGTATTCGACGAATCGAATATGAAGTTCGATAAAGGAGATCTAGTCACCAACCGTCTGGATCTGCTGTCGGAATTCGATTTTGTCTACAAAAAGACCAGCGGCTTTCGCGTGAGTGCATCGGCATGGTATGACCAGGCTTATCACGATGACACGGTCAGGGGCAATCCGGCTTTCGGCTCGCAAAACACCTACCCAGGCAACCGCTACACCGACTTCGTCAAGCGATACAACAAGGGGCTGTCGGGCGAGATCCTGGATGCCTTCGTCTTCACCAAATTCGACGTGGGCGGAGCGCCTGTCGGCGTGAAGCTGGGCAGGCACAATGTTTTCTGGGGTGAATCACTGTTTTCGCTGGGTAACGGCATCGCTTATTCTCAGGGGCCGATCGATGTGCGGAAGGCTTTGGCCAATCCTGGTACCGAAGTGAAGGAGCTGTTCCTGCCGCTTGGTCAGCTTTCCGCGCAAGCGCAGGTGACCTCCGAGCTGTCTGTAGCCGCGCAATATTATTACGAATGGAAACCCTGGCGGCTGCCTGATGGCGGTACCTATTTCGGTGGCGCGGATTTCTTCAGTGCCGGCGGCGGCACCAATCTTGCCCTTGGCCCGGGCTTCTCCATACCTTTCACCGGCATCGGATCAAGACCGAAAGATCGCGGCGACTGGGGCGTCATGGCCAAATGGGCGCCGGAATGGCTGAACGGCACGGTCGGATTTTATTATCGCGAGTTCGGCGAAAAGTTGCCGTGGGCAGTTCTGAATCCGGCCTTTACTGATGCGCATCTTGTCTACAACGACAACGTCAAGCTGTACGGCATCAGTTTGTCCAAGCTGCTCGGTGACACCTCTGTCGGCGCCGAACTGTCGTATCGCAAGGGGGGCGCCTTTAACAGTGCATTTGCGCCCGGTACGGCGGGTGCGCGCGGCGATAGCATTCACTGGCTGGTCAATGCCGTCCAATATTTTGGCGAAAATGCTGCCTGGGACTCGGCCGTGCTCATCGCTGAAATTAACGGCAGCCACTGGCGCAAAGTCACGAGCAATGCGGGCGTTTTCCAGGCGGAAGGAACAGCCGCTTGCCCAGGTGACAAAATGGATGGCTGCGTGACGAAAAACAACGTCGGGATCAATCTGAAGCTGGAGCCGCTCTGGTACCAGGTCGTCCCTGGTGTTGACCTCAAGATGCCGCTGGTTTTCGGTATCGGGATCAAGGGGAATGGCGCAACCTTGGGCGGCAACCGGGAAAAGAATGGTTCTTACAGTGTCGGCCTTGCAGCCGAGATTCAGCAGCGCCATTTCGTTACGCTGAGCTATAACGACTACATGGTCAAGTTCCGTGACAACGGTACTGCAGTCACCACCGACAATGGCGGCGGCGCGCTATACAAGGATCGTGGCTGGGTGTCGTTGACGTACAAGACAGCATTCTAAGAAATGCGGAGGGTGGGAGCGTGATTGCCCCCCCCCCCCCCCCCCCCCCCCATTCCGCAACCAGGGAAGTGCAGTGAGCATTGCCAGAAGTGGCGCGCCCTACCAGGAATGCAGCGCGGTATCGTTGGCCTTGATACAACATGATGAAATTGGAGACGACAATGATGTTTAAACGTTCTATTACTCTTGCGGCAGGTCTGGCCGTATGTTCCATCGCTTCGGTGCAGGCCGCGGTGACTGCGGAAGAAGCCAAGCAACTGGGCAAGACGCTCACGCCCATGGGAGCGGAAATGGCCGGCAACAAAGACGGCACGATTCCGGCCTGGACAGGCGGGATGAAGACCATTCCGCCAGGCTTCGATCCGAAGAAACCCCATCTGCGGCCCGATCCCTTCGCCAATGAGAAGCCGCTCTTCTCTGTCGATGCGAAAAACATGAGCCAGCATGCCGACAAGCTGTCGGACGGCCTCAAGGCTCTGATGCAGAAATATCCGACCTTTCGCATCGACGTCTATCCGTCGCATCGCACAGGCGCGTGGCCGCAGTATGTGATGGACAATACGGCGAAGAATGCGACCCGGTGCAGCACGGAAAAGGGCGGGGTATCGATTAACCGCGCCTGCTACGGCGGCTATCCATTCCCGATTCCGAAAACCGGCAACGAAGTCATGTGGAACCATATTCTCCGGTTCGTCGGTCACAGCTATGGCATGAATTCAACCAGCTGGGTGGTCGACTCGAACGGTACGCCCGCGCTTTCCTCGAATAATGTCGTCCAGGAAGAGTACCTTTATTATGACCCGAAGCGGACAGAAGTCGATGGCGACTACTTCTGGCGCTACAAGCACAAGACTTTTGCGCCGGCGCGCATGTCCGGCGAAGCATTGATGCTGGTCGACCCGCTCGATCCGACCGTGCAAAAGCGCAAGGCATATCAATACCTGCCAGGCCAGCGTCGCGTCAAGCTTTCGCCGAACCTGAGCTATGACACGCCGTCGCCCGGCCAGGGCGGCGCTGCAACCATGGACGATGCGGCACTTTTCCTCGGCCCGCAGGATCGCTTCGATTTCAAGTTGATCGGGAAAAAAGAAATGTATATCCCGTACAACAATACGAAGATGGTGGTGGACGAAAAGAACTGCCCGACAGAAAAAGTATTGATGAAGAACCACTACAATCCGGACTGCTTGCGTTTCGAGTTGCATCGCGTCTGGGTGGTGGAGGGGACGGTGAAGTCGGGCGTGCGGCATACGTCGCCGAAGCGGATGTTCTATTTCGATGAAGATACCTACGGTGCCGGCTTGGGCGATAACTATGATGCAAGCGGCAAACTGCAGCGGGTACTGTGGATGGCCCATTTGCCGGCGTACGAAGTTCCTGCGCAATCCAGTGAAGGTTACGGCGCATACAACCTGAACAGTGGTGTCTATGTCGTTTCGAATGTCCACATCGGCAATGGAATGTATCCCATAGCGCCATTGGATGCGCGTGAATGGGCGCCTGAGGCATTGGTGGGCGAAGGCGTTCGCTAAGCCTATCCGGGCGACGCTGCCCGGATAGTGTGTACTAGAGGATTGATGGGGAGTGGCGGCCAGGGGTTCGCCCCTGGCAGAGCATGGTGCTCTTCATCAATCCGGCAATTCAACGCCAGGCATTTGGTTCAAGTGCCGGTTTACCGCGAACTTACAACATCCGGACTCTCTTTCATGTTGCTGCCCCGAGCGCACATCGAAAGAAATCCATTCAGGCGGTGTCTATATGAAAAAAACTGCAAGAGCATCGATGTCCCGAGCGCTTCTATTGACCGGCGCAGCGCTGGCAATTGGCGCACTGGCCTTGCCGCCGGCGCATGCCGCGGCGTTTCAGGATCCGCTCAACGTCCCGGCAAGAATCAGCCCGCTGGCAGCCACCAGCATGCTCACTGCGATCACGCACGCTGGCGACCGCCTGGTAGCGGTCGGGCCGCACGGCCGCATACTCCTGTCTGATGACCAAGGAAAAAAATGGACGCAGGTGCCTGTGCCGACCAGCGTCGATTTGGTCGCGGCACATTTTCCTACTGAGAAAAAAGGATGGGCAGTGGGCCACGGCGGCATAGTGCTGCATACGGAAGATGGCGGGCAGACATGGCGCAAGCAGCTTGATGGCGCGCAGGCCGGTGCTGCGATGCTCAAGTATTACGAAAGTCCGGTTCGGGGCGCGGATGCCCGGACGCAAGCTGCCCTAACCGCTGCCAAGCAGTTTGCGCAAGACGGCACAATTCACCCGTTCCTCGACGTCTGGTTCGAGAATGAACAGGTGGGCTACATCGTTGGTCCCTTCAATATGATTTTGCGTACGGCGGATGGTGGCACAAGCTGGACGCCCTGGCTTGAGCGGACAGATAACCCCAAAGACATGAACTTCAATGCCATTCGTGGATCGGGCAGTGACGTGTACATCGTCGGCGAACAAGGTTTGATCCTGAAGCTGGATCGTGAAAAACAGCACTTTTCCGCTTTGAAATCGCCCTATGAAGGCAGCTTTTTCGGCTTGATTCCCACACCCCAGTCGCTGGTGGTCTTCGGCATGCGTGGCAGCATTTATCGCAGCGCGGATGGGGGCGCAAGCTGGCAGAAGGCAGAGAGCGGCGATCGCGCCGGATTAACATCAGGCACCGTACTCAAGGATGGTCAGCTGGCCATCGTCAGCATGTCCGGTTCCCTGTTGGTCAGCGCCGATGGCGGCGCCCATTTTTCGCCCGTGCCGGTGAAACGAACAGCGCCGCTGTTCGGTGTCGCACCTGCCGGAGCCCGGGGCGTGGGCGTTGTCGGCATCGCTGGCGCGGGCTTCGAAACACTGAAGCAGTAACAAATATAAGTCGAGGAGACATATCATGGCCATCGGTCCTGACCCAGTAAGCACGACATTGGAAGTTATCCGTAATCCTGAAGACTTTGACAAAAAGTCGGGGAACTTTCTTGAACGCTTGATCTTTAACCACCGGTTTACCGTTCTATTTATCTGCGCCATCATCACCGGCATCCTGGGATTCCAGGCGCTGAAAATCGATATCAATGCAAGCTATGAAGGGATGATGCCAAGAAGTCACCCCTTTGTTAAAAATTACCTCGAGAATCGCGACACCCTGAGCGGACTGGGCAATACCGTGCGCGTCGTGGTCGAGAACAAGAATGGCGATATTTTCGATCCGGCTTATCTGGCAACGCTCGCGAAGATCAATGATGCCCTGTATCTGGCGGATGGCGTCGACCGCTCCTGGTTGAAATCGCTCTGGACACCCCTGGTACGCTGGTTCGAGGTGACAGAAGAAGGCTTCAGCGGCGGCCCGGTGATGCCGGAAAACTATGACGGTTCACCTGAGTCGATCAAGCAGTTGCGGGAGAACGTGCAGAGCGCAGGTCTGGTCGGCAATCTGGTCTCGAACGACTATCGGTCCAGCATGATCGTTGTGCCGCTGCTGGAGAAGTATTCAGATACCGGCAAGCCGCTCGATTACCGCGCACTGTCGCATTTGCTTGAAGAGCAGGCACGCGCACAGGCGGGTGACAATACCCGGGTGTACATCATCGGTTTTGCCAAGGCAGCGGGTGATTTGATCGATGGTCTGGTCAAAGTAATCACATTTTTTCTTGCTGCAGCCGTCACCGCCGCAATCTTCATCTACCTTTTTACCCGCTGCGTACGCAGCACGGCGCTGGTTCTTGCCTGTTCCGTTGTCGCTGTCATATGGCAGCTGGGCATCATGGTTTTGCTGGGAAAAGGACTCGATCCGTTTACGGTACTGGTCCCCTTCCTGGTATTTGCCATCGGCGTCAGTCATGCTGCGCAAAAGATGAATGGCATCATGCAGGATATCGGTCGCGGCAACCATAAGTGGGTGGCGGCGCGCTATACTTTCCGCCGCCTGATTATCGCCGGCCTGACGGCGCTGCTCGCCGATGCCGTGGGGTTTGCCGTGCTCATGGTGATCGACATTCCGGTGATTCGCGATCTGGCCTTATCTGCAAGTATCGGCGTGGCGATTCTCATCTTTACCAACCTCTTCTTGTTGCCGGTGCTCTTGTCCTACACAGGTGTGAGCAAGACGGCCGCTGAAAACAGCCTGCGTGAAGAGTCGAAAGAAAGCAGTGGTCGTGGCTTCGGCAAGTTCTGGAATTTCCTGGATCGCTTTACACAGAGAAAGTGGGCAATTGGTGCCATTGTTCCGTCTTTTATCGTTGCGGCGGTATGTGTGGTGGTGAGTATGGACCTCAAGATTGGTGATCTTGATCCCGGCGCACCCGAGTTGCGTGCGGATTCCCGCTATAACCAGGATGTGGCCTTCGTTAACCGTAATTTCGGCTTGTCGAGCGATGTCTTTTCAGTGATGGTGAAAACGCCTAAAGGCGGCTGCATGGATTTCGAAACGATGGTGGATGCGGATCGTCTCTCGCAAAAGCTGCGAGAAGTCCCCGGCGTGCAGACAGTCGGCTCGTTTGTGGATAGCACCAAGGCCATCATCATGGGCAACTACGAGGGTAACCCCAAGTGGCTGACCGTCTCGCGTGACCCGGCGGTCATCAACAATGCGGGCAGCAGAGCAACCAGCTGGGGTACTGACCAGGTTGATACGGACTGTACCTTGATGCCGGTGAATGCCTATCTGGTCGATCACAAGGCTGACACGCTAGCGCGCGTGGTGAAGAGTGCTTCCGAATTCGCTGCCGAGCACAATACTGAAAATCGCCAATTCCTGCTTGCCGCCGGCAGTGCCGGGATCGATGCCGCGACCAATGAGGTGGTCAAGAAGGAGAACTATCGCATGCTGCTGTATGTGTATGCCGCAGTGATTGTTCTGTGTTTCATCGCTTTCCGCAGCTGGCGCGCAGTAGTGGTCGCAGTGGTGCCGTTGATGATCACATCGATTCTCGCCGAGGCGCTCATGGTGGCGCTGGGAATCGGGGTGAAAGTTGCCACGCTGCCGGTCATTGCACTCGGTGTCGGCATCGGTGTTGATTACGCACTCTATCTGCTGAGTGTGCAGCTGGCGCAGCAGCGCGCCGGGGTGCCTCTGGAGCAGGCTTTCCGCACGGCGGTAGCGTTCACCGGAAAAGTGGTGGCATTGATCGGCTTGACGCTTGCCGCAGGCGTGGTCACTTGGGCATGGTCGCCGATCAAGTTCCAGGCAGACATGGGGTTATTGCTAGCTTTCATGTTCTTGTGGAACATGGTTGGCTGCTTGATTCTCGTACCGGCCTTGTCGCACTTCCTGCTGAGGAACGTCCAGCAATCGAAGCCGGCTGAGAAAGCAAGCGTGCATCCGGTTGCACAGCCAAAGAATCAAGCGGCACCCAAGATGCGCGTCGAGTCCGTCGCAGTGGTCAAATAGAAAGGGCACGGTCGGCGGCCGCCAGGGTCGTCGACTGAAATCCCTTGTTGCAGTTATTGATGCATCGGTATGGTCTTGCAAAAAAAATGCAAATCAAATTGATCATAGACATAGAGGAAGTGTCGTCATGAAAATGCATCAAACAAATAAAAAGAAACTGGAACATTTTGCTGTCGCAGCCATGAGCAACGATCGGGTGGCGCTGGAGTCCCTGTTACACCCGGAGTTCACGATCCATGAAGCGGAAAACCTGCCCTATGGTGGCGTCTACCGTGGCGTTGATGGCTGGCTGACACTGTTCGGCCGTGTCAATTCGACCTGGGCAGATCTTGCAATTGAGCCGCTGTTGCTGATCGGCGAGGCCAATGGTGATGAGTTCGGGTGGCAGATGAAGATGCGCGGACGCTCGGTCGCAACAGGTAAACAGTTTGAAACCACGGTGTTTGAACATTGGTCGTTCCGTGATGGGAAGATCAGTGAAGTTCGCCCCTATTACTGGGATACGAAGTTAATGTGTACAACCAATTCTGATTGAAATCATGAGTACTTCAGCAAACTTGCAGTTGAATCTGCCCCCTTGGCCGGAAGTGGATTTTTCAGAATTCGGCGCCGTCGATACGATTCCTCTTTCGCGGATCCAGAAACTCACCGGCGGGTATCTTTCCCGGAATGCCGTTGTCATTCCGCATGTCACCCATCATGATGAAGTCGACACTACAGAGCTGGAAACAGTTCGCAAACAACAGGCCGAAGCAAGAGGCGTAAAACTCACGACACTGGCATTCATTGTCAAGGCGCTGGAGCGCGCGCTACGGCAGTTTCCACAATTTAATGCCTCACTGGATGCAAGCGGACAAAATCTGATATTGAAGAAATATTTCAATGTCGGCTACGCCGTGGATACCACCAAAGGCCTGCTGGTCCCGGTTATTCGTGACTGCGACAAGAAAAGCGTTTTTCAAATCGCTGAAGAAATTGCCGCTGTATCCGCGCAGGCAAGGGAAAAAGGGCTGCCGATGAGTCAGATGACTGGCGGCTGTATGAGCATCAGTTCGCTGGGAAGTATCGGCGGGACTGGATTTACGCCGATCATCAATGCGCCCGAAGTGGCAATTCTCGGTGTGACGCGGTCGCAATGGAAGCCGTACCGGGAAAGCAGTGGCGAACTGGGGTGGCGCATGATGCTGCCATTGTCGCTCAGTTACGACCATCGGGTCATCAATGGGGCGGATGCGGCGCGTTTCGTCGCCGCGATCGGGGAATCTCTCAAGCAGCCACTGGATATGCTGGATTGAAGGGCGCTGTGTTCATGACCGATAACAACCTCTGCCTCGAAGGCGCAGCTAATTTTCGTGATTTCGGCGGCTATCTGGCTGACGACGGCTGCATCGTGCGGCGCCAGCGCCTGTTTCGTTCCGAAACACTGAGCGCCCTCACAATCGCCGATTTCGGCCAGCTTGCCCGGCTTGGCCTGCGTGCCGTCTACGACTTGCGCAGCAAAGGCGAGCGAGAGCACGCGCCGACCAACTGGCCAGCGCATTTTACGCCCGAGACGCTGTTGATGGATCTTGAGGCCGATCTGCGCTCGGGCGATACCGCGCTGCTCGACATCCTGAAACGCGACCCGACTGAACACGGCGCGTTGCTGATGATGATGGAAGTTTACCGCTCGATTCCGCATTCGATTCAACGACATCTCCCCGGCTTGTTTGCCAGACTTGGCCAGGAACACGGCGTACCCCTGCTGGTGCATTGCACCGCGGGGAAAGATCGTACGGGCGTCGTGTCAGCCTTGATTTTACGGGCATTGGGCGTAAGCCAGGAGGATGTGGCCTTTGATTATTTGTTAACCAACAAACACAGAAATCTGGCGGCATTTGAAGCCAATATCGCCGCAATCACCGAGCATATGCTGGGAAAATCGCTGCCCTATGCGGCAGTGGCCGTACTGGCGCATGCCCATGAAGCGTATCTCGACAGGTCATTCGCCGAGATCGACAGGGAATACGGATCCTTTGCCGCTTACCTGGCGCACGCAGGGGTCGATGCGTCCTTGCTGGCGCAGGCACGGCAACGCTTGTTGCAGACATGATGCTTCAAGCATTGCGTGAGCATCGGAAAGCATGTAAATGCAAGATGTGTTGACACATATAGTCTGTAACGATACGATATATTCGCAATGTCGCGAATGCACATGTTTCATAATTAATACTATACCGGTATGACCCGGCTAAAAGGAGAGCAAAGTGAATCTGGGATTAAAGGGCAAGAAAGTCATCCTGACCGGCGGCAGCCGCGGAATCGGGCGTGCAATTGCGGAACTGCTGGCGGACGAGGGGGCCGATATCGGGTTTTTCTCGCGCGACCCGGCTCAGGTGGCGAAGGCGACTGCAGCGCTGCAAGCAAAAGACGTGAAAGTGGTTGCACAGGCGCTCGACATGAGCGACCCGGAAGCCTACAAACGCTGGCTGAAGAACACTGCCGAAGCGCTTGGCGGCGTTGATATCTTTATTCACAATGCCAGTGCCGCAGGTGGCTTTGGCCCCGAAGAACACTGGTATAAATGCTTCGAACTGGATCTGATGGGGGCGGTGCGCGGTTGCGAAACGCTTGAGCCGTTCCTGGAAAAATCGAAGTCGCCTTCAGTGGTGTTCCTGGCCAGCACCGCTGCGACCGAGACCTTCCTGGCGCCGCAGGCCTTCAATGCGATCAAGGCAGCGCTGATCACCTATTCCAAGCAACTTGGCCAGCACTGGTCGGGCAAGGGCATTCGTGTCAATTGCGTTTCTCCTGGACCTACCTATTTTGACGGCGGCAACTGGGATCTGGTGAAGACGCACATGAAGCCGGTGTTTGACAACGTGCTGTCGCAAATGCCATTCGGCCGCTATGGCAAGCCCGAGGAAATCGCCCAGGCGGTCGTGTTCCTTGCCAGCCAGGCCTCCAGTTATACCACTGGCACGAATCTCGTTGTCGATGGCGGTTTCACCAAGCGAGTGCAGTACTAACGCCATTGAAAAATAGGAGTATTTGATGAGAGACCTGATCAAACTGGAATGGCCTCGCGAAGGCGTGGCACTGGTAACGCTGACCGATACCAAGCCCCAGCACAATCTCACCTGCAAGGGCGTGACCCAGCTTGCCGACACGCTGGAGGAAGCCCGGCTTGCTGGCGCCCGCGTGGTGGTGCTGGCATCCGGCGTGCCCGGGCACTGGTACGAGCATGCCTATCTCGACGACATCCGCAATCTGGTGAGCGGGCGCGAGGCGACCGGCGACCCGGCGGGATGGGCGCGCTCGCTGAACGAAGTGAGCCGCCAGAACGTCGTGACCATTGCTGCGATCTCGGGCGATACCTCGGGTGGCGGTTGCGAACTCGGATGGGGTTGCGACTTGCGCGTTGCCGAGACTGGCGTGCGTTTCAGTCAGCCCGAAGTGATCATCGGCTGCGGCACCGGCATTGGCGGTACCTCCCGCCTGATGCGGCTGATTGGCCGTACTGCGACTGCAGAGATGGTGCTGATGGGCCTGCCGTTCACTGCCGAGCGCATCCATGCCCTGGGCGGCCTGAACCGCGTGGTGCCGAAAGGTAAGGCGGTCGCGGTGGCGCTGGAGATGGCCGCACATCTGGCCAACATGCCGCCGGTCGCCCTGGCCGGCATGAAACGCATGCTGACCGAAGATGAAGACCTGCATTTGTCGGCTGCGCTCGACAATGACCAGGCGATCAGCCAGGGCTTGTTTGCAGACCCGTTGACAGTCAAGAACATGGCAGCGTTCCAGCAACGTTTTAACGACGGCGAAACGCTGGAAAATGTCTATTGGACTGACGTCGCCCCTGCTTTGCAAGCTGGCAAGTAATGTGGCTATGCCAAGGCAAGCTTCATCCTGCCGTTGAGACCTGAGAACTTCCCTGCCTTCGGCAGGGAAGTTCTCATTCACCGGCCATGCATAAGGCCGGATTCATAAATAAAGTAAGTCGCTTCAAGCGAGTACCAACAATGGAAGAGACAAAATGAGCACTGCCGAAGCCACACCTGCGGCCGCCGCCCTGGCACCGTTACCTCCCCACGTTCCGCAAAATCTGGTTGTCGATTTCGATATGTACAGTCCGCCCAATGTCGCCGAAGGGCTGCAGGCCGCCTGGAGGACATTGCAGGCGCCCGGCAGTCCTGAGCTTGTCTGGACCCGGCGCAACGGCGGCCACTGGATTGCCACGCGCGGGCAAATGATCAGAGAAGCCTATGAGGATCACGGACGTTTCTCCAGCGAGTGCCCGATCATTCCCAAGGAACTCGGGGAAACCTATGATTTCATCCCTTCGGCGATGGATCCTCCAGAGCAACGCTATTTCCGTGCGCTGGTCAGTGCAGGCGTCGGTATGCCCGTCGTAAACGGCATGGAAGACAAGATCAGGGATCTGGCAGTCTCCCTGATCGAAAAATTGCGGCCCCAGGGGCACTGCAATTTCACCGAGGATTTTGCCGAGCCATTCCCGATCCGCATCTTCCTCATGCTGGTCAATCTCCCGGAGTCGGACGCGCCGCATCTGAAACACCTCGCCGACCAACTGACGCGGCCCGACGGCGAGATGAGCTTTGTCGCAGCACGCGATGCGCTGCATGACTACCTGTCGCCAGTCATCGATGAGCGCCTGGCAAATCCGGGTGCTGATGCCATCAGCAAAATCGTCCATGGCAAGATTAATGGCCGCCCCATCACCAAGAAGGAAGCCCAACGCGTGGGCGCTCTGCTGCTGGCCGGGGGGCTCGACACCGTGGTCAATTTTCTGGGCTTCAGCATGCAATTTCTCGCGCAAAGCCCGGAGCACCGCAAGGAACTGATCGATCATCCTGAGCGCATTCCCGCAGCGACGGAAGAGTTGCTGCGCCGGTTTTCACTGGTGGTGAATGTCCGCACCCTGAAGTCCGATACGGAATTTCATGGGGTGCAACTGAAGAAGGGTGACCAGATCGTGTTGCCCCCGCTCCTGACCGGCCTGGATGAACGGGAGAATGCCTGCCCTATGCACGTGGATTTTAACCGCAAGAAGGTTTCGCATACCACCTTCGGTCACGGCGCTCACCAATGCGTGGGGCAACACCTCGCACGTCGGGAAATCATGCTCACGCTGAAAGAGTGGTTGGCCCGCATCCCGGACTTTCAGATTGCACCTGGGGCAAAAATCGTGCATCAGGGCGGCATCGTCGGCGCGGTAAGAGAGCTGCCGCTGGTGTGGGATCCGGCAACCACTACGGCGAAGCCCTGATGTCTTCCATCGAGCGTCTGGTCGTGATCGGCACGGGCTGCGGGGGCGTCGAATTGGCGTTCGCAGCGCGCGCTGCAGGGTGGAACGGGCCCATTACACTGGTTGGTGAAGAGAACGCACTGCCTTACCACCGCCCGCCCTTATCGAAGGCGTATCTCATGGGCGAGGCGAATGCAGACGCGCTTTGGTTGCGAGCGCCGGCCTTATTCGAAAAGCAGAACATCGCACTGCTGACCGCGGTAAAGGTGGCAGCAATTGACCGGCGGAGAATGCAGGTAAGTCTTTCCGATGGCCGCAATCTGGGCTATGACCGGCTGGTCCTGGCGACGGGCGGTCGGCCAAGGCCATTGCCGGCAGCAGCCGGAAGCGCCGAGAATTTCCGCTATCTGAGAACCCTTGCCGATGCCGCGGCCATTCGCGGCCATTTTGCGCCAGGCCATCGGCTTGTGGTGGTGGGCGGTGGCTATGTCGGCCTTGAAGTGGCGGCTGCCGCTGTCAAGTCAGGAATGCGCGTAACAGTACTGGAGGCAGCTCCCAGGTTGCTGGCCAGAGTGACCGCACTGCCGCTGTCGAACTTCTATGAGGACGTGCACCGGCAGGCAGGCGTCGACATACAGACCAGCGCACAGGTTGAGGAGTTTGAGCTGTCGGCGGACCGGAGCAAGATTACCGCCGTGCGTTGTGCCGGTGGCGCGAGGATAGAAGCTGATTTCGTCGTGGCCGGCATCGGACTGATCCCCAACTGCGAATTGGCAATCGAAGCAGGCTTGCAGGTCGACGACGGGATTGTCGTCGATGCGCAAATGCAAACCACAGACGAGGCAATCATGGCGGTGGGCGATTGCACAAAATTCTACAGCGATCTTTACAAACGCAAGGTGCGCATCGAATCTGTTCCCAATGCGCTCGAGCAGGCCAGGAAAATTGCCGCGCTCATTTGCGGCAAGGTACCTCGCAAGGATGCCGCGCCGTGGTTCTGGTCCGATCAGTATGACCTGAATCTGAAGATGGTTGGGCTGTCGCATGGTTATGACCAGCTGGTTTTCCGCGGATCGCTTGAAAGCCGCAATTTCAGTGCCTTCTACATGCTGGATGGGCGCGTGCTCGCTGTCGACACGGTAAATCGGCCGGTCGAGTTCAATCTATCGAAACAACTTGTCCTGGACTGCTTGCGAGTCCTTCCCGAGGCGCTTGCCGACGATACGGTGCCACTGAAAAGCATTCTGGATTCCAGCATCCAGCCAGAACAAATTTAATTTTAAGGATATTCATAATGTCGAAAGTTATTTACATATCACATGAGGGCGCCCGCCATGAACTGGATGTTGCGGAAGGGGTCAACCTGATGCAGGCAGCAGTATCCAATGGCGTCTACGATATCGTTGGCGACTGCGGCGGCAGCGCCAGCTGCGCAACCTGTCATGTCTACGTGGATGATGCGTTTCTGCCCAGGCTCCCAGAAGCGAACTCGCGCGAAAACGAGATGCTGCAGTGCACGGCCGCGGAATTGCAGGCAAACAGCAGGTTAAGCTGCCAGATTGTCATGGCCGATGCGCTTGATGGATTGACGGTTCGGATGCCCGACCGGCAGTGGTAATAATCGATTACGTGGTTTTTATTTAGTAATTTATTAATTCTATAAAGCAGGAGACAAAAATGAGTTCATATCAAGGCAAGGCAGGATTGGTCACCGGCGCTGGCAGCGGTATGGGCCGCGCCACCGCTCTGGCATTTGCGCAGGCTGGCGCCGCTGTTGTTGTTGCAGATGTTAACGTCAAGGGCGGCGAGGAAACCGTAGCGTTGATTCGTGAGGCTGGCGGGCGTGCAATATTCCGTGCTTGTGACGTCTCGGTCGCGGCCGATGTGGAGGCGCTGATTGCAGCGGTGGTGTCCGAGTTTGGCGTCCTGTCTTTTGCCGTGAACAATGCCGCTGTTGAACTCGAAGCAGGGCTTCCATTAACAGAGGTTTCCGAAGCGGTTTACGACCGACTGATGGCAGTCAATGTCAAAGGCGTGTTTTTATGCCTGCAGCAAGAGATCCGTCAGATGGCCCTGCAGGGAGCAGGCGCCATTGTCAACATCGCGTCGGTCAATTCCTATCGTCCGCAGCTGCACCAGTCAGTATACACGGCGTCCAAACACGCCGTGCTCGGGCTGACGCGCAACGCAGCAGTCGAGTCTGCGTCCCTGGGGGTGCGGATCAATGCAATTTGCCCTGGCGCGATCGAAACGCCGATGCTGGATCTGGCACTGAATCAGCCAGGTGTCGTACGCGAGGACATAATCGCCTACATGAGCCTCAATGGCCGCTTCGGTCGCCCCGATGAGATTGCCAAGGCCGCAGTATGGCTGTGTTCCGACGATGCCTCATTTACGTATGGCCATGCACTGGCGGTTGATGGCGGCTATCTGGCCCGTTGACGATTGGCGGTAAGAATCGCTCCATCCATTGCTGGCTGTATTTCAGAACGTATACATACATGAGGGAGTTTTAAATGGGCAGATTGTCAGGCAAAGTTGCAATTATTACTGGTGCTACTGGTGGAATGGGTATGGCAGAAGTGCGCTTGTTTGCCAAAGAAGGTGCGAAAGTCGTTGCTACTGCTTTGCGGGTAGAAGTATTGGCGCAAATTGTTAAAGAAATTAACGCAGAGTATGGCGATACGGTAATAGGCTTAAAACATAATGTCGCGAACGAAGACGAGTGGAAATATGTTGTGAGTGAAACCGTGAAGCATTTCGGTAAGCTTGATGTCCTGGTAAATAATGCCGGCATATCGGGAAACATGACTGATACTGCAGAAACAACCACGCTTGAAGAGTGGGATAAAGTACTGGATATTAATTTAAAAGGTACTTTTTTGGGTATCAAGCATGTCATTCCTGAAATGAAAAAGGCCGGTGGCGGCTCGATCGTTAATATATCGTCAGTCGGAGGCCTGGTGGGTGCTTCTGGTCCAACGGCATATAGTGCGACCAAGGGCGGCGTCCGTATACTCTCCAAAAATGTTGCTATGGATTATGCTAAAGAGCAAATCCGCGTCAATTCTTTACATCCAGGGTTTATCGACACAGCGATGATCCAAAGTGTTACCTCTAATAAAGAAGTGTTGAATGCTTCGCTTGCAGTAATACCATTGAATCATATCGGGCAACCAATTGATATTGCATATGGCGCACTGTACCTGGCCTCCGATGAATCGCGATATGTCACCGGGACAGAATTGATTATCGATGGTGGTTATACCGCAAAATAAAAACGTATTTTGGAGAAGGGTTCATTTTGATCTGGCGTTTTCAAAATGAACTCTTTTTTCTAAAATATTTTTCCTGAATTGCCTGTTCAAACGAAATCAACTTCCTCTATCGGGTGCACGCCCTATCCCTCACACAAGCATGCAATAGCTATTGCGAAGCTTCGTTTTCATTCAATGTGGTTCACCATGAGCAGCGCTGAATTTCGTGAGTAGCATGCAAGAAATATAGGTATGCAACCATAATTTATGCCTATAATATAAATTCTGCGCTACGAAGTTTTTTCAAGATTAGTTATCGTGGCAAAGGGACGTACCAAGACTGCGGCTCTGACAATGGAAGGAGGTAATCATGAAAATTGCTTTGCTTGCGACGGCCGAAGTCCAGAGTATCAGTTGCGTACGGATTAGCGCATGTGGGTAGCAGGAGGAAATGGAACTTGATTTTCTATCTGCCATCCAGTGCATCTTGTCCTGAAAATTGGGGCAAAACCGATAAAAAGAGAGGCGACAATGCTGCTGCAAGATATTCTGAATGCTTACACGAATCATCCTGATTTTATGAAAATGGTCTCTATCGTGCCATTTATGGGAGGATTCCTGATCTGGTGCTACTTCTATTTTCTGTCCGTCAAAGATCGGAAAATGCCCATCCCGTTCTGGATGTATACCTTCTGGTTTGCCCATGATGCAACGGCCGCTGTCGTGTTTTACCGTCTCGCTGAACAGCATAACGGATTTTGGTTCTTTCAATCGACGTGGATAATGCTGGTGGTCTGGTGTGTCGTCGAGATAGTCGGGATGTGTCTGGCCGTGAGATTTGCGCGCCAGGATATTTGGGGGAAATACTTCGCATCCCCGGTAACGAAAAAACAAGCCACCGGGTGGGTTCTGGCGGAGATTGCGGCCATGTTTGCGGTGGTGTTCCTGTTACGCGGGCTAATGGACGATGACACGATGTTCAAGTGGTTCGTGCTCACCAATGCCGTGATGGCGATCGGGCCGTTCTACCTGTGGCGGACGCGCACGGATCGGACAGGCAGTTCGATCGTACTCGCGATCATCTTTGTCATTATTGTGGCAAACAATTTTTCGCCGCCAGGCATCGGTATGTTCACAACGGCCTCGCCGTATTTTGATCAGCCCTGGTTTTATTTCGCTGGAGTTGTACTCACTCTGATGACGATATCGAACCTCTTCGTTCTGTTACGTTTGCCCTCCAAGAAGGCTGTTGAAGCGAAGTGGCAGCAAAGTCCTGCCGCATCTCGCTAGTCAGCGTTGGCCGCATCGCAGCTTCAGCCTTGGCAGGTGCTGCGATGCGGCCTGTTCGCTTGTGCTTCGGGGTGCAATCGACAGGCCGAGCTTTTGCAATACGGAAAATTTTTACCGAGGAACGATCTATGGGTATTGATATGCATAGGCCAGCGAGTCGCTGGATTCAAGGAGATGGGGGGCGCTTTTGGCGCGCCATCCAAATAGCGGCGGGAGCGGCGCTTCTGGTTTTTTGCGCAGCCCAGGCTGCGGCCGCGGACGGCGTGCAAAAGCTCCGTGACGGCAATCAGGGCAACGACTGGGCCGCTTTCGGGCGCACCTATGGCGAACAGCACTTCAGTCCGCTGACCCAGATCCAGGACAAGAATGTGCACCGTCTGGGGCTGGCCTGGTCACTTGACCTGGAGTACCCCGGCAATTCAGTTTCTGCCCCCATCGCCGTCGACGGCGTGGTGTATGTCGCGACAGGCTACAGCATCGTGCGGGCGATCGATGCAGTCACCGGACGCCAGTTGTGGCGCTACGACCCGAAAGTCGCCGAGGTGGCGGGACCCAAGCTGCGCAACGGCTGGGGTATTCGCGGCCTCGCCTGGTGGAACGGGAAAATCTATGTCGGCACCCAGGAAGGGCGGCTGATCGCGCTCGACGCCAAAAAAGGCAAGCCGCTCTGGACGGTGCAAACGACCAGCAAGGAGGATGTCCGCTTCATCAGCGGTCCGCCGCGTGTCTTTGCCGGCAAGGTGATCATCGGTCACGGCGGCGCGGACACCGGGGCGACGCGCGGCTACGTGACAACCTATGATGCCGAGACCGGCAAGCAGCTGTGGCGCTTTTATACTGTGCCGGGCAACCCGGCCGACGGCTTCGAGGATGAGACCCAGGCCATGGCGGCCAAGACCTGGTCGGGCAAATGGTGGGAGTTCGGCGGCGGCGGCACGGTCTGGAATGCCATGACCTACGATGAAGAGAGCGACACGATTTTTCTCGGAATCGGCAACGGCGCGCCGTGGAACAAGAAATTGCGCAGCCCCGGTGCGGGCGACGATCTGTTCCTCTGCTCCATCGTCGCGCTGGATGCGCGCACCGGCAAGTACAAGTGGCATTACCAGGTCAATCCGGGCGAGAGCTGGGACTACAACGCGGCGATGGACATGCAGCTGGCCACCTTGACGATCGGCGGCAAGCCGCGCAAGGTCCTCATGCAGGCGCCAAAAAACGGTTTTTTCTACGTGATCGATCGCGAAACGGGCAAGCTGATTTCGGCCGAGCCTTATGCCAAGGTCACCTGGGCGAAAAGCATCGACCTCACGACCGGCCGCCCGGTCGAGGCGCCCAACGTCCGCTTCGAGAACGGCACGGAGTTCGAGCTCTGGCCCAGCCCCTTGGGTGCGCACAACTGGCTGCCGATGTCGTTCAGTCCGAAAACCGGGCTGGTCTACATACCGACGCTGGAGCTTGGCGCGGTTTACAACGACAAGGGGATTGACCTCAAAAACTGGCGCAGGCGGGAGGGCGGTAGCAATGACAATGCCGTCAATGTGAGAATAAAGGCTGAGCCCGATGGCGGCGTGAGTTATCTCCAGGCGTGGGACCCGGTCACGCAGAAGCGGGTCTGGAAAGTGGAAACGCCTGGCTACTGGAGCGGAGGAACGTTGGCGAGCGCGGGTAATCTGGTGTTCCAGGGCCAGGCTGACGGCAAGTTCAACGCCTATGCCGCGGCGACCGGGAAACGGCTGTGGACCTACAACACCCGAGGCGCGGCGATCGCTCCGCCGATCACCTACAGTGTCAAGGGAAAGCAGTATGTGACCGTGTTGAGCGGATTTGGCACCAGCTACGGCCTCTTCGGCGATGCATCGGCCAAGTTTGGCTGGGATGCGAGGAGCCAGCCGCGCCGCGTGCTGACCTTCGCGCTGGATGGCAAGGGGAAACTGCCACCGGCGCCGCCTTTCTACAAGGCCAAGGCCACCCCGGATCCGGAGTTCCAGCCCGGCGCCAGCAATATCACGCTCGGCAGCACAATCTACCATCAGCAATGCTACATCTGCCATGGCCTCGAGGCGATTTCCGGCGGCACGGCACCTGATCTGCGTGCATCGATGGTGCCCCGCGTCCCGGAAGCCTTCCAACAGATCGTGCGGGGCGGCGCGATGACGCAAACGGGGATGCCTGGTTTCGAGAACCTCAGCGTGGACGAGGTCGAAGGTATTCGTCAATACCTGAGAAGCCGCAGCCAGGAGCTCCAGTCGGCAAAATAACCCGATCCATCTTGATGAAGATGGTTGACGTGCTTAATCAAAAGCGCCAAGGCGGACTATCGAAAGGCAATATCAATGAACACAATTTCTCCCCAAATCCAGAGGCTGCTCGACAAACAGGAAATTTACGAGCTCGTATGTACTTATTGTCGGGCTGTGGACCGGCTTGACAGGGATCTGATGCGCTCTTGTTACCATGATGACGCCACTGAAAAACGCGGATTTTTCGACGGCACGGCGGATGCGTTCTGTGATTTTGTCGTTGAAACCCTGCATGGCATCGCTTCGACCCAGCACTTTATCGGCAATGCCCTGATCGATGTCGATGGCGACACGGCCTACGGAGAGATTTATCTCACGGCGCAGCATCGCCTGGTGGTGGATGGTACTGAAAAAGACCTGTTTGTAGGCGGCCGCTATATTGACCGTTATGAGCGGCGACAGGGCGTATGGAAGATCGCTTTCCGTACCGAACGGCATGATTGGACCCGGACGGAAGATGCTTGCGAGGATTGGACGCGCGCGAATCCTGCCGCTCTTTTGGGCGAGCGCGGACCACAGGATCTGGTTTTCCGTAGGGATTTGTTGAGGAAGATGAAATAGTTTTTTTCATATAAAAGGAGACGCAATGACAACACAAAAAAACACCGATCTGCCGCTTCAAGGCGAGCGTTACATATCAAGAGAATTCTTTGCCAGGGAATGGGAAAATGTCTGGGCCAAGACATGGCTGATCATGGGCCGCGCAGATGAGATTCCCGAGGCAGGGGATTTTTTCGTTGAAGACATCGGCCCCGAGTCGATCCTTATCGTGCGTCAGGCGGATACCGGGATCCGGGCCTTTTACAATGTATGCCAGCACCGTGGAAACCGGCTGGCCGTCGTGCCGGACGGCAGCATGGACACTTTTACCTGCAGCTATCATGGCTGGAAATGGGGGCTCGATGGCGCTTGTCTGGAGGCGCAGGATGCGGAAGACTTTACCCCCAATCCATGTGGCCACGCCCAGCTTGAAGAACTCAGGTGCGATGTGTTTGCCGGCTTTGTCTGGATTAACATGGATCCGGAATGCGCGTCTCTGAAGACGTTTTTGGGGCCGATCTGGGATGAGTGGGCGGCATACCCGATGGAGCAGATGACACGGGTTCAGGCAATTAGCGTGCGCATGCCGTGCAACTGGAAAACAGTCCAGGATAATTTCCATGAAACGTATCATGTGGCGACGGCGCATCCCCTGGGCCTCAACAGCGTTGAGGATGATTATCGGCTCACTGCCATTACGCTGTATGAAGGCGGCCATGCGCTTGGCGTGACGCAGGGGAGCATCCCGGCCCGGCGAAAATTTGGCGATAATCCGTCGCTCGGCGAGCAAATCCGCATGGAACTGCAAACCTGGGATTTGAATCCGGACGATTTTCAAGGCCGAGAGTATGAAACCCGCATTGCGCTTCAAGCACGGAAACGTCAACTCGGTCCCGAGCGTGGATTCAGTCATTACAACAAAATGTCCGACGCCCAGCTCACGGACACTTTCCACTATACGGTATTCCCCAACTTCGCCACATCCATTAATTCGGATGGGATGCTTTACCTGCGCGCATTGCCGCATCCGACCGACCCGGAACTCTGCGTATTTGATTGCTGGTTTTATGCCGCGGGCGCGGAGAATGCCTATACGCGCTTGCTGACTGAAAACGGCGACGCTTCTCGGCTGGCTGGCCCGGCTCCCCGGGAATGGCGTAACTATGGGGAAGGGACGCTAGGGGTGATCCTTGATGGTGATGCCGTCGTCATGGCGGATCAACAAAGGGCATTGCATTCCCGTGGATACAAGGGCTCCAGGCTCGCCCACCAGGAGCGACGGGTCCAGCAATATCACGACATGATCGATCGCTACATGGAAGGCTACCGGCCGCGGTGATCCGGCAACATAGCCGGACCATGTGATCACTCTCGGCCGGAGATTATCCGGTCAAGAGTGATTCATTATCCGCGGCATGCCTGGTCGATTATGCAGCGCTCAGCATTGAATGAGCGACATTGCAGATAAGATGCCTGCATGCATCTCGATCGAGAAATTTTGCTTCGTCTTCGGCAAAGAAACGCTTGGTTTCCGGTTCACTGGTGATTCTCATCATTTCATCAAATGCGGCCTGATCTTTGAATACGATTTCAGTGATTGCATCATATTCGAAGGCGGCCGGTTCACCTGATGCCATGCTAAAAGACTGTAATGGGTAATTCCGCCGATATTCAGCCCACAGATGCCCGAGTTTATCGACAGCATGCACAGCATGGGTACTTTCGTAATAATCGCGGAATTGCTCTGTCGTCAAGTCTGCTCTCTTTTTGAGCATAACAATAAATTTGATCATGAATGGTTGCTCTTTCGGATAGCAATTGCAGTGTTATAGATCCAGCACCAGGCACTTGCTCTTTGACCTCGAGCAACACGGCGTGAACTGGTCATTGGCTGCTTTTTCTTCATCGCTGAAAAACTGGTCGCGGTGATCGGGTATGCCGTCCAGGACGCGGGTAATGCAGGTGCCGCATACCCCTTGCTCGCAAACCATGTCGATTTCAATGCCGTTTTCAGCCAGTACAGCAGTGACCGTCCTGTCTGCTGGTATGGTGAAAGTCATGCCACTGCTGGCAATCTTGACGTCAAAGCTGGTATTGCTGGATGCATCCTGCGCGGCGGCGCCAAAATACTCGAAATGGATCCTGTCGCCGGACCATCCGGCATCCTTGGCCGAATTCACGACAAAATCAATGAAGCCCGTCGGGCCGCAGACGTAGAGATGCGTATCCGGACCAACGGCGCCGAGCGCTTTGGGCAAATCCAGTTTTTGCTCAGCGGCGCCATCATCGAAATGGAAATGGACCTTGTCTGAAAATGTAGAACCGGCGATCCGGTCCCGGAAAGCCGTACGCTCGATCGAGCGGCCGCAATAATGCATGTCAAAGCTGGCGCCAGTCGTGGCCAGCCGTTCTGCCATGCACAAAATCGGCGTCACACCAATTCCTCCGGCAAACAGCAGGGAATGACTGGCGTGGCCAAGGGCAAAGTGGTTTTTTGGACGACTGATCTTCAGGATATCACCCTCGCGGATGTCATCATGGATTTTGATCGAGCCGCCGCGGGAGACCGGATCGCGAAGGATGGCGATCAGATAGCGATGCTCCTCGGATGGATCATTGCAAAGAGAATACTGCCTTGTAAGGCCATCGGCAATTTGCACGTCGATGTGCGAACCTGCACTGAAGGCAGGCAAAGGAGCGCTGTCAACGTTGGTCAACTCAAGGCTGACGACATCTTCTGCTTCTTTAACCCTTTTCGTTACGCGCACAGAAAATTCATTGCTCGTCATTGCATCACCTAATAAAAAAAATCAGCGCGGGCATCAAGCTGCCGCAGTGCCAGTTGCTTCGGCGATTTCAACCCAGTCATCGACAACGCGGGTTTCATACGTTTTGACACAGACCTTGGTCAGATTGCCCGAAGGCATGCCGTTACGCAGATCAAATCGTACGCCATGGAGCGGGCAGAACAGGAAGGTGCCGCGAACCTTGCCGCCCTCCAGCGGGCTGCGCTGGTGCGTACACTCATTGGCAATTGCATAAAAGCTGCCTTGGCTATTGCAAATGAGCACAGACTTTCCGGCAATTTCAACGGCCTTGTTACCGTTTTCCGGGATGTCTGCAATGGGCAGTGCTTTGATAAATGAAGACATGATCGATCCAGTAACTCAAATAGCTGCAATGAGGCGGTCAATTTCAGCGTGTATTTGCTGAAGGCGCTGCTCCTGCTCGCTCAATCGCACGCCACTGGACAGGCCTTTCGAGCTGACCCCGCGTTGCATGCCCACCTGGTTTGCAATATCTTGTCCGACGACCAATCCCATCTGCGGATCGGCCAGGGTCGTGTAGCGCCGCGCCGGCCGCACTGTCCCTGAAATGTCAACATCCGGTTCCACGCCCATGTAGTATGGCACCGGCACGCCTGGTTTGGTCTTGGGAATCAGCACCCACTGGTGAAGAAGATATTTTGACGGGTCGCTTGGGTGCGGCAGAAAGCGGAGGACCATTGTACCTTCCGGGTGCGCATTGAACGTCATGTTCGGGAAAAAGGAAGGATTCCAGTCATCCATGAGCTGACTGTCGACATACCCGGAATAATCGATTCCCCAAGGGTTGTCTTCCTTGCGCTTGGCTGCGATGAGTGCCTGGCGCACATCGGTGGCGCGACCCTGGAATTGTTCCGGGTTAATGCCCGCTTCCTGTAGCAGGAAAGCCAGCGCTGGATTAATGTTGTTCTTGTCGGCATAACGCTCACTGGGCAAGCCAACGCGCGTAATGGCGTTGCCATGGCCGTTACGATAAAAATCGTATTGATTCAGCACTTCATCTACAGCTGGCTGGATTTCCGGGTGCGTGATATGGGCATGGTAGGGTTCCAGGAAATTTTCATAGCCAATTTTCCAGTTGCACGGAACTTCAACCACCACGTCCTTGACGACATGCATGTTTTCGAAATGATAGCCAGCAAAGATTCCGGGTATCCCATCAAGATACTCCCGCAATGGCTTGGCATTTTCATCCATGCTGATGAACACAAAACCCGCCCAGGTCTCGCAACGAACCGCTTTCAGGCTGAGGTCTCCGGAGAGCGCATCTTGCTCGAAATACTCACGATCCGTAACTCGCCGGTTTTTGCCATCGAGATCGAACACCCATGAATGATATTGGCAGACGAAACTGTGATTGCGTCCGAAATTTTCGGTGACAAGCTGCCGTCCCCGATGCTGGCAGACATTGTAAAACGCCTTGATACTGCCGTCTTTCTGACGAACGACGACAAAGGATTCCCTGCCGAGATCGTACTTGAACCACTGCCCGGGATCGGCAATGTCAGAGGCCAAACCCGCGCACGTCCAAACCTTGGACCAGACGGCTTTCCACTCGAGTTCGGCAAACGCAGGATCGGTGTACCGTGCCTGCGGGATGATGAGATACTTGTCTTTTTCCGGGTAAAGCTGCGCCAGCGGTGGCGACTTTTCTCCCGGCGAGCCGGCGGCAACACCGGGGGTTACTGCCCATTCACCTGGGCGATAAACCTGCTTGTCATTGGACAGCACTGCATCATCCATTTGTTCCTCCAAAATCAACTTATCGTGCGAATAATTATGTGGAAATCGCGGCACGCTCACGATATCAAATTTAATCTTATGGCAGCGAACTATATATGTCAATACATAATTGATTGCGTCATTATCGGCAAAATGTGCCGAACAGGCGCGATTGCAGAAATCAGATTGACACTGACAGTATGCATATATACTATAATTTCCTGAGCGCTCTCAAGCGCAAGAAAAATACCGGGATTTCAGCAGCGTATCCCCTCATGCGGCATATTATTTAAACAGGGTTGATGGCGCGGCAAGCGTCGCTGACTTTTAAGAAGGAAGTGGCTAAGTGGACGATATTAAGAAATTATTGGCAATCGAGGCTGTCAAGCATCTCAAGGCGCGCTACTTCCACTGTCTGGATCTGAAGGACTGGGACGGTTTGCGCGAGGTGTTCGCTGACGATGCAACGATTGATGTGCGTGGTTCGCTTGAGCCGCCGCAGCCAGGGCGCGTCCATGATGAGCCAACCATTTCCGGGGGCGAGGCCTTTGTCGCCTTCGCGCGGCAGGGGTTGGCGCCGCTTGTCAGCGCGCATTACGGCCACACGCCGCAAATTGACATTATCTCCGAGCATGAGGCACGCGGCATATGGGCGATGGAGGACTGGTTGTATGGCGCGTCCGGCATGTTCCACGGCCAGGGGCATTATCACGAAACTTATGTGAAAAGCGATGGCCGCTGGCGCATCCAGACCTTGAGGCTGACCCGCTTGCATGTCTCGTCCAGTTTGTAGGCATGGCGGTTAAGCCGGTCGAATCCTGGTGGGCTGTTTTATGCTGCATGAAATGACAGCGGCGCAAGAAAAAAGAGTCGTGTTGTATGGTTGCGGACGATATGCTAATATAATTTAAATCTGGCGCCCGGCGCCTTGTTTGCCGATTGATGCAATCGATGGCGTGCTGACAAGGTGAATGCAAGGCCGGAGCGAAACATGGTTGGGCAAGCCCTGCGGATTTTGAAATCCTGACACCTATGCTTTGAAACAAATGTAGATACTATGGAGAATGAACATGAAAGAGCATGACCAGCCTGACCGTCTTGTCCTGGTGGAGATGTACCGGAAAATGAGTCTGATCAAACAGAACGATGAACGTTTCCGTTCCGTAGTGAAGTCAGGAAGGTTGGTCATGCCCTACTACTCCCCGCGAGGCCAGGAGGTTATTCCTTCTGCAGTATCGGTGCAACTGACCAACGACGATTATATCTGCACAATTTACCGCGGCATTCACGACATGCTGGCAAAAGGGGTTCCCACCAAACTCCTCTGGGCGGAACTCGCGGGCAGGGCAACTGGCACGTGCAAGGGGAAAGGTGGTCCGATGCACATTACCCACCCGGCCAGCGGTGTCATGGTAACGACCGGCGTTGTCGGCAGCAGCATGCCAATCGCCAATGGACTCGCGCTTGCCGCGCAAATTCGTGGCGAAAAGCGTGTCACCATAGCGTATTTCGGTGACGGCGCAAGCAACATCGGCGCATTCCACGAAGCGCTCAATATGGCATCCGTCTGGAAGCTTCCCGTCATTTTTGTTTGCCAGAATAACGGCTATGCCGAGCACACAAAATACGAATACGGCACCTCCGCCGTGAGCATTGCGGCCAGGGCCCCGGGTTATTCGATGCCTGGCGTGACTGTGGATGGGAATGACCCGGTAGCCATGTATAAGGCGGCAGGCACGGCGATTGCGCGGGCGCGTGCAGGCGAAGGCCCGACGCTGCTGGAAGCGAAAACTTTCCGATTCCAGGGGCATGTGTTCGGCGATGTCGATGCTTATATGGATCCGGCTGAAAAGGCGGCCGCAATTGCAAAAGACCCGGTTCCTGCATACCGGGCCTGGTTGATCAGCAACGAGCACGCCAGCGAGGCAGAAATTGACATGATCGAGAAAGCCATTAAACAGGAAATCGATGAGGCAGTCGAATTTGCAATGGCAAGCCCATTCCCGGACGTGGCCGAATTGCGCCGCGATGTTTACGCACAAGAGGTGGAAGCATGAACGCCAAGCTTGAAATGTTGAATACCATCCAGGCGGTTAACATGGCGCTGGATTACGCGATGGGTAATGACCCGAACGTCATCGTCCTGGGTGAAGACGTCGCCGACCGCGAAGAGGGCGGGGTGATGGGTGTCACGAAAGGCCTTTCCACAAAGTATGGCGTATCGCGGGTGCGGTCCACGCCGATTTCCGAGCAAGCCATTATCGGTGCCGCAATCGGCGCAGCGATTGTCGGCATGCGGCCGGTAGCGGAAATCATGCTGATGAATTTCACGACCGTCGCAATGGACATGATTGTCAATCATGCGGCAAAGTTGCGCTTCATGTCCGGCGGGCAGACCCATGTGCCGATGGTAATCCGCACCATGACTGGCGCCGGATTCAGCGCCGGCGGCCAGCACTCGGACTTTCTGGAGGCCTGGTTCGCGCATACGGCGGGCTTGAAAGTCGTGGTGCCGTCCAGCCCAGCTGAAGCGTATGGATTGATGCTTTCCTGTATCGAGGATGATGATCCCTGCATCTTTATCGAAAACATCGCCAGCTACTGGATCCCGGGTCCGATGCCGGAAAAGGGCGTCCGGATCCCGCTGGGCAAGGCGAATGTTGTGCGTAAAGGTGCGGATGTGACCGTCATCGGTTATAGCCGCCAGGTGCATGACATCGCCGCTGTCGCGGAAAAGCTCGCCGCTGAAAACATCGCGGTTGAAGTGATCGATCTGCGCACGATTTCGCCGCTGGACACGGAGACGATCCTTAACTCCGTCGCCAAGACGCGACGGGCGGTGATTGTGCACGAGGCGGTGAAGAACTTCGGCGTTGGGGCTGAAATTTCCGCCCGTATCAACGAAGGTCTTTTTGGCCAATTGCTGGCCCCGGTGGGACGGGTCGGCTCGGCATTCTGCCCGGTGCCTTTTTCAAAGCCGCTTGAAACCGCGTTCATGCCAAGCCAAAGCGACATTGAGGCCGCAATCCGCGCCACGCTCAAGTAACCTTGACGTCTTTTAACCTGATTCTACTTAAGGACTGTTCGAAATGACTACACAAGTATTGCTACCAAAAATCGGCTTTTCCATGAATGAAGCAACCATTGCGGAGTGGCTGCATGCAGATGGCGCAGCGGTCACCGAAGGTCAGCCGCTTTACGCGCTGGAGAGCGACAAGGCGGTACAGGAAATCGAGGCGCCCGCATCCGGCACCTTGAAGATCATCGCCACAGTAGGCGAGGTGTACCAGGTTGGTGCGGTTCTCGCTGAAATCAATTAGGACGCCGCCATGGAGCGCCGGCAGGTAACGGGGCTCTCTGGCGTCGAAGGCGCACAGCCTGCCGGCTTAACTTTGGGGTCCTAATCCGTTGCCCACCTGGGAAACGGATTACGTGGCTTCAGAATCTTCAGGATTCTTGTTAATTGCAAGAAGATTCGATTTTACAAGGCCGAGCATGTCTGCAAGCGCATGCCTGTCTTCCAGGCCTAGACCCTCGAGCATGCGTTCGCTCATCTCCTGGCTCTTGACGCGCATTTTCTTGATGGTTTGTGTGCCTTCGCTGGTAAGGTACACACGCTTGACGCGCCGATCAAGTTCATCAGGTCGTCTTTCGATCAGGCCGGTATTTTCCAGGCGATCCAGCAGACCCCCAAGTGCAGCCTTGCCTAACTCCAGCATGTCAGCCAAATCGCTCTGGATCATGCCGTCTTGCCGTGACAGGTAAGCCAATACCCACCATTGGGAACGTGTGACACCCAAAGGCTTCATGAATTCATCAAAGACGGTGCGCCTGAGCCGTGATACGTCATGCATCAGAAACCCGAGCCGCACATCCTTGATCACCGCATCCAGCAGATTTTCCGTTGCTTCTTTTTTTCGGGACTCTGGTTTCGAATTGGCCAGGCTGTCCGTTTTTTTCCCTGACAATTTCTTCATGGTTTCTCGGTTTCTTTCTATCAACTCCGCGCTCAACATCGACCATGACGCGTAAATATATGTTAGTCAACCATTATTATTACATACAACCAATCGACGACGCGCTTATTGATCCGGCCATAGTTCATTGAACGCATGTTGCATAAAAACACGTGCCGATGCACGCAAACTTCCAGTAACAGAATGGATTGATCGAGCGCCACTTACGGCCGCATTACGCTGTGCGACCTGGACGCCCTGAAGCGCCTGTCGATGCCTGGCTAGAGCCAGTCAGGCCCAGCTGGTTTCCCAATTCCTGAATTGCTCTGCCGGCATCGGCTTGCTGATGTGATAGCCTTGCGCCACATCGCATCCGAGCGACGCCAAACTATCCCAGTGCGCCTGGCTCTCCACCCCTTCCGCCACGATTTTCATATCAAGATTGTGGCCCAGTTCGATGGTAGAGCGCACGATCACTGCCGAATCGTCGGATACCGTCATCGGCATGACGAATGCTTGGTCAATCTTGATGTAATCCACCGGCAGCTTCTGCAAATAGCTCAGGCTGGAGTAGCCCGTGCCAAAGTCGTCGATGTACAGCTGGGTGCCCAGCTGTTTTAAGTCGGTGAGCGTCTCCAGGGCGCTGGCCGGATCCTCCATTAATGCACTTTCGGTCAGTTCGAACTGCATCAGTTCCGGTCCGATGCCCCAGGTCGAGAATAAGCCCCGGATCCGCTCGACCAGATCGGGATCGCGCAGGTCATGCGCGGAAAAGTTAACCGCCAACGGCCGGTCCAGCCCGGCCTCATGCCAGGCGTAGCATTGGCTGAATGCGGATTCCAGCATCCAATCGGTGAGCGGCGTGATCAATCCCGCTTGCTCCGCGAGCGGGATGAATTCACTGGGCAAAATCATGCCGTGCACCGGGTGTTCCCAGCGCACCAATGCTTCTGCGCCGCATACGCGCCGCGAAGCGATGTCCACCTTGGGCTGGCAATACAGCAGCAATTGGTTGTGCTCGATGGCATGCCGCAAGTCCCCCATGAGCGCAAGCCGCCTGGTATGTTGTTCTTCCTGGCCGCCGGTGTACATGGCATAGCCGCCGCGCGCCGGCCTGGCTTCGTGCATCGCGGCATTCGCCCTGCGCAATAAAGCTTCCGGAGTGGTGGCGTGGCCAGGAAAGAGCGCGATACCGATGTTCACGCTGGCATCGACCATGAGGCCGGACACTTCCACCGGGTCATGCAGAATGCTGGCAAGCCGTTGCGCCATCTGGATCGCATGCTCGGCACTCGTCGCAGGCAACAGCAAGGCGAACTCCGCTTCCCCCACGTGCGCCAGCGTTTCATTTTCCTTGACAGCTAGCTCAAGGCGCCGGCCGAGTTCCTGCAGTAATTGATCCCCCGAACGGTAACCCAGGACTTTATTGATTTCGTGAAAGCGCCCAACGTTCAAGTGCAGCAATGCCAGCGCGCGGTGATGCTGTTTCGCCTCTTGCATTGATTCTTCCAGACGCTCCAGCAAGAACGTGCGATTAGGCAACCCGGTCAGCCCATCATAGTAAGCAAGGCGCGCGATGGTCGCTTCGGCCTCGCGATGTTTTTCGCGGATCCGCAGATTGGCAATGCCGTAGGCCAGATCATCGGCCAATTCACTGAGCAGATTGACTTCTTCTTCATCGAAGGCATCAGGCTCAGCCGCAGCCATGGCCAGGGCACCGAGCACTTCTCCTTCGACCCGCAGGGGGAACGCGGCGGCGGAAGAGCAACCCAGCTTGATTGAATCCTCGCGCCAAAAGGCATAGGCCGGATCGGTAAGAAGATTATCCCCCACGACGGGCTTACCGGTGCGGATCGCGGTGCCGGCCGCGGTACGGCCTGCTCCCTCATCCGCCCAGCTGAAATGATGCGCGTCGAGCAATTCCTTCTCAAAACCGACACTCTCCATCCAGCGGACAGTGTGGTTTTCATCGTGTTCCGCATATCCAATGCAAGCCATCCGGTAGCCGCCAGTTTCCACAATGACCCGGCACATATCCCGCAATAGTTGCTGTTCGTCCGACGCATGCAATAAAGTATGATTGCCGGCACTCAAGGTTCTGAGAGCACGATGAACGCGTGCCAGTTTCTGTGCCTGATCATCCACTGACGCAGGGCCGGCTTGGTCACCCATTGGCTCATCGGCAAGGTGTTTCATGGATCCCGCTCCAGCACACATAACGATTCATTATAGGCCGGCATGCGGGTTCATTCAGCGCGAAGCGCACCGCTCGTCACGATGCCATCAGCACGGCGCTTTGATCGGCACCGGGATCGGAATGGAAAAGCGCAGCGTCGTGCCTTTGCCGGGAGCGCTATCCATGGTGAACTTGCCGCCGAGTGCGTTGATCCGCTCCTTGATGCCCGCCAGACCGAATGCGCTTTTCTTGTTCAGGTGATCGGGGGCGATGCCGATGCCATTGTCAGCGATGGTCATGTCAAGCTGGTTGTGTTCCGTTCGGATTACAATTCTTGCTTGCCTTGCCTTGGCGTGCCGGGTGATATTGGTGAGGGATTCCTGCAGGACGCGGAACAATGCGGTGGAACTGCGTGCATCGAGGTGGCGCGAGAAATCCTCGCCGTCCACTTCCAGGTCGCATGCAATGCCGCTCCTGCTCTCGAATTCATGAATTTGCCACTCCACCGCCGCGACCAGCCCCAGATCAAGAACAAACGGCCGCAGGTCGTTGATGATCGCTTTCACGCTTGCCATCGCCGTATCGATGTGATCGAGCATGAGAAGTGCTGAACCATGCAAATCCGCATGCGTGGCGGCAGTTTTTTCGGTCAACGTGACGGCATCAAGCCGGATGGCCAGCATCGTCTGGCCTAGCTCGTCATGGATGTCGCGGGCAATCCGCTTGCGTTCTTGTTCCTTGATTTCTTCCTGATGGGCAGCAAGTTCGCGGATGCGCGCTTGCGACTGACGCAAGGCCGCTTCGGCCAGCTTGCGCTCGGTGATGTCTTTGCCCGTGCCGCGGTAGCCTTTGTAAGTGCCGTCTTCATCAAACATTGGTTCACCACTGATGCTGTACCATATGACGCTACCGTCCGGTTCAGTCCTTGCGTATTCAAAGTCCTTAAATGCGCAGCGGGCTTCCACCTTGGCGAGTTGTGCCTGCCGGGATGGATCATCACTCCCGGGCCTGCGTTCCCAGGCAATTTTCCCAACCTGGTATTTTTGGTCAGCACTGCTTTTTTTGCTCTTCCAACCTGCAATAGTGGTCATCACGCAGTTCTCGTCGTGCTCCCAGTACCATTCCGACGAGAGCGCGACCAGGCGACGGAAGCGTTCCTCGCTTTCCCGCAGCGCCTTTTCGGCCAGCTTGCGCTCGGTGATGTCTTTGCCCGTGCCGCGGTAGCCTTTGTATTCGCCATTTTCATCATGCACCGGCTCGCCGCTGACGTGGTGCCACGCGATGCTGCCGTCTGACAGTTGCCTCGTGTACTCAAAATCCGTAAATGGGAGGCGGGCTTCCACGCTGGTGCGATGCTTCTTCCAGGATGGTTCGTCACTCCCGAGCCCCAGTTCCCAGGAAGTTTTCCCGATGCTGTGCTCCGGGATTCTGCCGTTTTTGATTGCCTTCCAGCCTGCAACGGTGGTCACCACGAAGTTCTCGTCGTGCTCCCAGTACCATTCCGACGAGAGCGCGACCAGACGGCGAAAGCGCTCCTCGCTTTCCCGCAGCGCTTTTTCAGCATGTATGCGCTGGGTAATGTCCCGGGCAAAAACGAGTGCGGCAGGCTCATTCTCGTAGTGAAACGGAATGGCGGAAATCCGTGCATACACCACCGAGCCATCCATTCTCTGCAACTTCACTTCCATTAGCGCAACGGATTCCTTGGCCTCGATGACCGACTGGAGGCTGGTTTCGACAACCCCATGCAAATCAGGATGGACCCGGTCCAGGATGGGGTGGCCCAGCAACTGGTCCTGCGAATGGGCGCCAAACAGGTCCAGCGTGGCTGCGTTCGCATAGGCAAAGCAACCACGGTTGCACACGTAGATCGCATCCGGTGCCCTCTCGAAAAGCGTCCGGAAGCGCTGCTCGCTAGCGGCGAGCGCTGCCGCACTACGATGGTGATCCTCAACCAGGACATTGAAATGATTGATAATCCCCCCGACCTCGCCCTTGCCTTTCAGGGGCAATGGAGCAAACGGAACAGCGTCTTGTGTCATCCGCTGTATCGCTTGCCCGGCCTCGTCCAGCGGAATCAGCATGCGGCGCGTGATCCAGTGGGTGAGGAAAACCGCCAGCAGCGTCATGATGACGGCCATGGCAATCAGATAATTGCGCATGGCGGTCACCGGTTGGAACGCTACCTCGGCCGGGTAGGTGGCCGTCACGAGCCAGTTCGCCATGGGGATGGAACTGGCGGAAAAGAGCGTCGCTATGCCCTCGGTATTGCGCGCACTGGTGGAGCCCTCAAAGCCTGCTACGAAGCGGTCGTAGACTGCGTGTTGGCCTGGTGCTGGTGCCGCGGTCAGGACGCGAGCAGGATCGGTCGACGCGAGAACGAGATGGTTATGCGGCGAAGTGATATAAAACTGGCCCTTGCCTGCCATTTTGCGCTCGAAAACGCGGCTGAAAAAATTGGGCGCACTCAAGTCTGTCGCGCCGGCCAGGATCGCCCGCACCTTGCCGGCGTGGTCTCGCACCGGCACGGTGATCACCAGGGTCGGACGCTGCGACGATCTTGCCGTGACGAGCGTGGCGATGGCGGGCTTGCCGGTCTTCACGACGTTTTGGAAATAGTCGCGTTCGCCGACGTCCATGCCGCGGCGCCCCGGCATGGACGGGTAATCGGCCATCACCCTGCCATCCAGCCCGATGACAATGATGCCGCTGGTAAAGGCCTGGTGTAAGGTGACCAGTTGCGACAGATGGTCATCGAGGACGCGCGGCGAGAGCTTGTCGGGAATGCGTGCGGCAGAAACGGTGAGTATGCCGACGCGTCCCTGCAGTTCGCCAGCAATGTCGGCGGCAAGATGACGTACCGATGTGAACTGCTGGTCAAACAGCACTTCACTGAATTTCTGCTGCTGAAAGGAGGTCGAGAGAAATACCAGCGCCCACATCAGGGTCAGGGACAAGCCGAGCGATAAAGCGATGAGACGACCTTTGAGCGAATCCAGGTAGTACCACTTCAGTCGCGCAAGAAAGCTTGGAAGATGGTTTGGGGAGTTGCTAAGCATAGTTTGTTCGCTGCAACGCTCTGCGGCGGCACAGTGTTGGATGGGGCTGGAAATTAATTTGATATATTTTAGTATCCTGGGATACTAAAATAATTTCTGATTTCTATTTGATCGCGACGTTCAGTTGCATTGATTGATGCAATGCAATGTTCGGTAACATGCAAATCCAAATTATATAAGAATCTGCCGGCAGTCAAGTCTGCGGACTGCATCTTGACCAAAGAGGGGGGGCGGGCGGATACCTATTTGGCAAGCCGCCCTATCGAAATAGCTTGTTAGTCGAACTGCGCTGGCTTTTTCGCCATGGCAGCCGTAATGCCTTTACGGAAGTCATCCTGCGCAGTTGCGCGGGCGACCATTGTCGCCTCTTTTGCAATCAGTTCGACAAATGTCGGATAGGCCGCATCGTTCAGTAAAGATTTTGTTCCCGCAAGCGCAGTGGATGGACCATTGGCAAGCCGGCGACACAGCGTGGTGGCAGTCAGCGTTACTTCATGGTCAGGCACGATTCTGGTGACGATGCCGAGTTCCAGTGCTTCCTTTGCCTGGATGGATTCGCCGAGAAAAGCGAGCCGCTTGGCCGCCTTGATTCCCATCGCGCCGACCAGCAGACTGCTCAGGCCGCAATCGAGGGAAATCCCGATCAGGATGTGCGCTGCCAGAAAATAACTGCTTTGACCGCAGATGACAAAGTCGGCCGCAAGGCAAATGCCCATGCCCGCCCCCGCTACAGCGCCCTTCGCAGAAACGACGACCGGTTTTGAAGCTTCAAGAATAGCCTTCGGCAAGCGATTCCCAATCAAAAGCTTGCGTTCAAAAGTGTCAAATCGCTCATCGGCCGGCATGGCAAGGAATTCGCTGAACCCTTTGACGTCGCCTCCGGCGCAAAAGTGTTCACCTTCACCGTCAAGCAAGATGCATTTCACAGCAGGATCGGCATCGGCCTGGCGCACGAGCCGGACTATTTCCGCGATCATTTCAGGCGTGATCGCATTGCGCGCTTCCGGCCGATTGATCGCGATGGTGGCAATACGGTCTTCTACGGAATACTTCAGGTTTTCAGACATGATTTGGCTCCACAATACGGCAATTAACGATCACACAAGGCATTTCCGGCTTCCCGCAGCATTGCATGCGGGGCACGCTCAACCGCGCTTAAAGACCGGCGGCCGCTTTTCACGGAAGGCGACCAGTGCCTCACTGAGATCGGTATTTTGCAGAATGGTCAAACCCTCGTAAGCAAGGGAATTTTCCAGGACACTGCTGACCATCTGGCGCAACGGGACATTCACGGACATTTTTGTGTATTGGATTGCCGTAGGCGACGCTGAAATCAGCTTGCTGACCATCTGTTGCACAGTGGCATCCAATTCATCCGCGTTGACCGCGTAATTGATAAGTCCGATGCGTGCTGCTTCGGCTGCCTTGATACGGCTGCCGGTGAGAAGATATTCTTTCGCCTTGGCGTAGCCGACCAATTGCGGCCAAATCAACGCGCCGCCATCGCCGGCAACCAGACCGATCCGCACATGCGGGTCGGCAATGCTGGCTGTGTCAACTGCAATGGTGATATCGCAGAGCAGGGCAATGGTTGCGCCCAGACCAATGGCATCGCCATTGATTCGGCAAACGATTGGTTTCGGGCAATCAAGAATGCCCATGACAATCTTTCGGCCGACAATGATATTTTCAAGATAGGGACGCGGCGACGTTAACAGTTCCTGTACCCAGTCAAGATCGCCGCCAGCGCAGAATGCCCGTCCTTCGCCTGTCAGAACGATGACCGAAACCGCAGGATCTTCGGCGAGTGCGAAAAAAATGGTCGATAGTTCATGATGCAGCTGAGCATTAACCGCATTCAAGACCTCCGGTCTATTGAGCGACACAGTCGCAACATAATTGTCGATCCTTACTGCGAGGTGGGTGTAATGCTCGTAAGACATGCAATTTCTCCAGGACAGGCGATCAGCGAATAAATTAAAATTTTCTTTGTGGCGTCATGCCTGGCCAACGATGGCATGGCCATGGTTGAGCACGACGACATTGCGTTCTACTACGCGCGAGCGGAAGCTGACAATGTCTTTGTCTCGCCATACTTCGGTTGCAATGGTTTCGCCCGGGTAGACAGGGGCCGAATAGCGGACCTTCAATGAGCGCAGCAATTCCGGACGGCTATCGCAACAGGTATCGAGTACTGCGCGGGTTGCAACACCCAGCGTGCACAAGCCGTGCAAGATAGGCCGCTCGAATCCCGCTTTGCGTGCCAATTCCGGATCGGCATGGATCGGATTGTAGTCGCCGGACAGGCGATAAATCAGTGCGGCTTGCGGCAGCGTCGACAATACGCATTCGGTATCGGGGGCACGTTCAGGAATCGGGTGGGGCACTGGCGCCGTTGTCGTGGTGCCGCCGGAGCCGCCGTCGCCGCGCAATACATAGGTTGAGGTGACCGTAGAAACCAGTTCATTGGACTCCTTGTCGCGCAGCTGCTTCTCCATAAACAGCATGGCGCCTTTCCCCACCCCTTTATCGATCACATCGATGATGCGGAAAGTGCCGACGTAAGTCTTGTTGACCTGGAGCGGCGCATGAATCTCAAAGGACTGTTCGCCATGCAGGAGCTTGATCCAGTCGATTTCAACTGCGGGATCTTGTACCCAGCCGCCTGGATGGGAAATGACATTTGCCTGCGATGGAAAGACCTTCAAGCCGGATTCGTATGTGAACTGCAGTTGCTTCGGATCGCAGGGCGCATCGCCAATACCAATGCCCAACGCATAAAGCATGCTGTCACGCGGCGTAATATGGTGCTCGAGCGGTGGAAAATTTTTCTCAAGTAATTTTTTCAGGTTCATGATTTGGGCGGATCGCTATAAGAATCAATTAATCGAAGTATAGGCAAGCTTCACTCGACGCCCGAAAAGTGAGCGAGGATCATGACGCTGCAGTCAGCTATTCTGACGAATATTCAATATCGTAGCATATCATATGCTATGAATTATTGAATTTGGAGAATTATTGCTGGGGGAATTGATAAGACGCAAGGCGTTCCAGCGCCGAAAACGCTGATTGTCAAGCTCGTTGCGCCGCTGTCACCTGTCGACGATGTTATCCACTGGCGAGGAACCAGGAAGACGCCCGGTGTGGGCTATGCGCCAGAATGGTGCCCAATGCACCTGGCACCGCCATACTGATCAGCGCTGTGCAATTTGGGACATGGATTCCCAGCCCCCCCGGCCGCAAGCGCCAACCTGTACGCAGCTGATCCGCTGCACTTCGGCCGCGACCTGGTCGGGCGCCTCCATGCCAAAGAAACGCCAGGCCAAAAGTAATCCGACTGCAGCAAGCAAAGCAATTTTCATGATTGTCTCCGTCCATTTTTCAAGGGCGCAATCTTGGTGCGCCCCTTTTCCGCACTAGCTGCTCTTGGGTGGCAGTAATCAGTCCGTTTTTTTATTATAGACATAAATTATCTTTGCATACTTAAAATTTCGTACTTTCTTTGACATGAAATATAGTGCTGTGCAGCATTCGACGTTCCACGTTTTCATAGTGCAACGTATTGATTGAGCGCGAAATCCACGTAATAAATATTGCGCAGTGGTAGATCTAGATATATTATGGATGCATACTATTGCATCCATCGTTGTCGGGTGGATATTTCGTGCAGTCCTTGCTGATGGCGCGGCAGGGACGGTTGCTAATCGATGTAAAAAAACTGAGAGGTTTCGAATGGCAGGTTTGTACTTTGAACAATTTGAAGTTGGTCAGCTTTTTAAGCATGACACTCGGCGTACTGTGACGGAAACAGACAATGTGCTGTTTAGTGCGATGACGCACAATCCGGCTGCGATTCATCTTGACGTTGAGTATGCGAAAACCACGGAATTCAAGAAGCCGCTCATGAATAGCGCATTTACGCTCGGCTTAATGGTTGGCATATCTGTTGGTGATACAACCCTTGGCACCACGGTCGGCAATCTTGGCTGGGATGAGGTGCGGTTTCCCAAGCCCACTTTTGCAGGCGACACGATTCGTGTTGAATCGACCGTGCTTGAAAAACGCGAAAGCAAGTCGCGTCCGGATAATGGCATCGTCGTATTCAACCATACGGCCTATAACCAGCGCGAAGAAGTGGTTGCGACGTGCAAGCGCATAGCGCTGATGCAGCGTCGTCCGGCCGTCAAGTAGTCCTGACGATTTTTCGAGCAAGAGTACGTTGCCTGTAATTGATAAGGCTGGAGAGCCATGACCTACACACCGCTGGATTCCGAATCGAAAAGTATCATTGAATCCACTCTGCGCAGATTTGTCGCAGAATCCTATGATCTGGGATTGCGCCGCGCCCGGCTTTCACAAAGCCCGATCGACTATCTTTCATGCTGGCCGGTCCTGGCGGAGCTGGGAATTCTGGCGGCGCCTTTTCCGGAAGAATTGGGCGGGCTCGGCGGCTGCGGATCCGATGTTGCCGATATTGTGCAAACCCTCGCAAAAGGGATGCTGCTTGAGCCATTCATCGAGAGTGCCGTGATTGCCGGGAGCATTCTCGCCGACGGCACGAACGCGGTGATACGGCAGGAACTGATTGAAGAACTCATTGGGGGAAGCTGCATCAGCATCCTGCTGGGTGCTCGTGGGGGCTTGCCTGATGCTTTGCGTTGCGAGAGAACAGCTGCCGGATATGCGGTGTACGGGCGGCTTGCCGTAGTGCCTTTCGCCGCGCAGGCAGATGTCTGGCTCATCGCAGCAGTCGATGCGGAAAGCGGCAATCCGCTTATCCTGCGTGTGCCTCGCAAGCATGCCACGGCGGCGTGTCAACATTTTCAGCTGATAGATGGTCTTCCTGCTGGCGACATGCTGTTTGATGGTCAGGTAATGCCGGAATCCGCTGTCTGGCTGGAAGGGGATTCTGCGAAACGTGCGCTCGACATGGCGCGCACGCGCGCTGTCAGCGCCTATTGCAGCGATGCTGTCGGGGTGATGGCGAGCCTGGTCGAAATGACGGGAGAATACTTGCGTGCACGCGTTCAATTCGGCGTGAATATCGGGAGCTTCCAGGCGCTGCAGCATCGTTTCGCTGACATGCATATCGCGTATGTAGAAGCACGGGCGATTGCGCGCGCACTTGCGCGGAGCATTGATGACGGCACGGCAGGGGATCAAGCCTGGTTACGGTTCGCGGCAACCTCAGTCATTGAACGGGCGGCGGAAAAAATTGGACACGAGGCCATTCAAATGCACGGCGGGATGGGGCTGACGGAAGAATTCGGCGTTAGTCACTATAACGCCAGGCTGGTGGCGGTGACCAGAATGCTGCGCACCTGGGTGGGGCCTGAAATGGCGCCGCTTGACCGGGATCAGTGAGCGAATGGCGTAGTTGCAACAGATTGAAAATCAGGAGAGCGAATTGGTACCTCAATCACATAACGAATTTGATGAAATCGACTTTCGCAAAGAGGTCCGGCAATTCGTACGCGACAATCTTGCAAGTGAAACCAGGCACAAAGTAGAAAACGGCTTGTACCTGTCAAAGTCGGACTATGTCGCATGGCAGCAGGCCTTGCATCGGAAGGGATGGTTTGCAGGCGCCTGGCCGCAAGAATTCGGTGGTTCAGACTGGTCGGTTCGCCAGGAACATGCGTTTTTGCAGGAATGTGCCTTAAACGCGGCGCCCATTATTATTCCTTACGGCGTCAACATGGTGGGGCCCGTGCTGTATACGTTTGGTACCGAAGAGCAAAAGCGGGAATATCTGCCAGGTATTATTAGCAGCGACACATGGTGGTGCCAGGGATACTCTGAGCCGAACGCGGGTTCCGACCTCGCCGCATTGACGACTACTGCCGTGCGCGACGGCGACTTTTTCGTCGTGAATGGTACCAAGATGTGGACGACGGAAGCCCATTGGGCCGACATGATGCATTGTCTCGTGCGCACGGAAAAAACCGCGCGCAAGCAACAAGGCATCACCTTCCTGCTGATTGACATGAAGACGCCGGGCATCACGGTCGAGCCGATCGTTACCCTGGATGGCGTCCATCATACCAATCAAGTCTTTTTCGATAATGTGCGAGTGCCGGCAAAGAACGTTGTCGGCGCGGAAGGCGATGGCTGGAAGCTGGCGAAGTTTCTCTTGGCGCGCGAGCGTAGCTTTATCGCGGATACCGGCAGCAAGATGCGCATGATGCAGCAGATCAAGGTGACGCTGCGCCAGTATGCGCAAGCCTTGTCTCCCTATCAGCGAGCGCTGAAGGAAGCAGCTCTCGCCGAACTGGATGCATCGCTTACGGCGCTTGTTGCGCTCGAACGCGAGTATGTTGACGAGTGGATGGCGGGTCGGGACGATGGTATTGGCGCTTCTGTGTTGAAGGTTCGCGGCAGCGAGCTATTGCAACGCATGACAATTTTCTGGCGTGATGCGCTGGGGCCGCATGGGGCAGCATACCGCGCCGAGGATCGCGTCGGCGGCGAGGGTCTCAACGCCAAAGAGCCGTGGATACAGGCGGCTGCCGTCAATTATGGGTACCTCTATGCGCGCTGCTGGTCAGTGTTTGGAGGCTCAAACGAAATTCAGCGCAACATTATTTCGGCCACGCTGTTGCGCTGAAGTGGACAAAATTAAAAAGGAGGCAAGATGCCTGCATTAACAGCTGTGACAAACAACGATAGCGGTATCCATGGCGCGCCCTTGCGCTCGATGTTGTTCGTGCCAGGAGACAGCGAGCGAAAACTGGAAAAGGGGATTTCCACGCAAGCCGATGCGCTCATCCTCGATCTGGAAGACGCCGTTGCGCCTTCTCGTACGCATATCGCCCGGGAAATGGTGCTTGAGTACCTGCGCTCGCGGACCGACCGTAGTCGCCAGCAATTATGGGTGCGCATCAATCCGCTCAGTACGCCAGCGGCATTGCTGGATCTTGCCGTCGTGGCCGGAGCGCCAGACGGTATCATCCTGCCCAAAGTCGATTCCGCGCAAGAGATTGTTCAACTGTCTCACTATCTCGATGCGCTGGAAGTGCGGGAGGGCGTGCCGCAAGGATCAATTCGAATCATCCCCGTTGCGACGGAGACTCCAAAGTCCCTGTTTGCACTCGACAGTTACGTCGATTGCAGCGCGCGTTTGGCAGGCCTGACCTGGGGGGCGGAAGACATTGCCGCAGCGCTGGGCGCCAGTACCAACCGCCGTCTGGACGGCGAGTACGATACCGTTTATAAGTTGGCGCGTGCCCTTTGCCTGTCGGGGGCTGTCGCAGCCGGGGTGCAACCCATCGATACTATTTTTGGGAACTTCTCAGATCCTGCCGGACTCGATGCGGACGCGAAATCGGCGCGCCGCGCCGGCTTTACCGGAAAAATTGCGATCCACCCGAATCAGGTTGACATCATCAATCGGGCGTTTTCACCCAGCCAGGAAGAGATGGCCTGGTCCAGGCGCATTGTCGAGGCGTTTGACAGCAATCCAGGCTTGGGCACGATCGGCATCGAGGGAAAAATGATTGACATGCCGCATCTGAAACAGGCGCAGCGTGTGCTGCAGCTGGGAATGCGATTCGGCATTGCATAATTTCAATATTATATTGATAATATATTGGAATGTGTTTATTCGCTGCCTTATCGTATGATAGAATATGGTAGGAATATACGTATGCTGAAGCATCAAACCAATGAGATAGGATATACATTGCAAATGCATATCATGTTCATCGTCGGGTAGCCTCTTGGCATTAATGAATTATGTTTTAAATATTAAAGACTACTGGAAAGATATGGACTATATCGAAACCGACAAATCGTCAAGCCGGTCGGTAAAGCCGTCGGCTGGCACCCCAAAGCCGAAAACCAAGCGGGCACCGGATGAAATAAACTGGGATACGCGTCTTGGTTTTCTGATGCACGACGTCTCCAGGCTGCGGCGTACCGTTTTCGATGAATTCATGAAGCCTTTGGGCGTCACGCGATCCCAATGGTGGGTGCTTGCCTATCTTTCACGTCATGACGGCATGATCCAGAGCGATTTGGCTGACACGCTGGAGTTGGGCAAGGCGGCCCTCGGCGGATTGATCGATCGCCTCGAGATGTCGGACTTCCTTCAGCGCAAGGCTGATGCAACCGACAGGCGCGTTAAACGCATTTATCTGACGGAAAAAGGCGTTAAGATCATCAAGGAAATGCGCAATTCCAATCATGAAATGAGTGAGCGCATTCTGAATGGCCTGAGTCATCCGGAGCGGCAAAAGTTGTCTGAGATGCTGGCACTCATCAAGGTCAATCTGATTTCCATTAAAGACGAGCGGGGGATCGAGTAAAGGCGTAACGCCTTTTGCCGTTCCCCCTGTGCTATGGCGTTCGGCGCGATGCTATAGTTTTACCCGGTTGCCAAGATCGGCTGATCGTTCGATGGCTTCCAGTATGCGGTGACCCTGGACAGCGGAGTCGAAATCCGGGGTGAGATGTGTCCCATCACGCAAATCCGCAGCAAAGCGCGCATACAGTTGGCCCACATTGATGGCCGGTCCCTGCAGGTTGTCCGGCGCCCAGCGATGCTTGGGCGGGACCGTCAAGGGCTGCAGCGAAGTGTCGTCGCCACGGCCGCCATGCAGCGCCAGCGCACACATCTGAAGATGACCAAAGTCGCCGGTCAGGCGCAAATCCCCCTCCGTGCCGACGATCTCCAGCATCATGTTGGTGCCGCGTGACATGCCGCCACGATAGAGTATTTGAGTCGCAGCACCGTTTTGATGGAGCGCGTTGACCAGAATCTGATCTGCTGCCGTGAGGGGATGGACAATCTTGTCCGGCAGTGAAAGTATGCTGTTGCGGCGGTGCGCGAGGGTTGCGGATATTTCGCTGAAATCCCCCAGAATGTGGCGCAGCGCATCCAGTGCATGACCCAACGGAATACTCAGCAAGGTGGCGCCATTTTTCTGGTCAGCGGTGTAGGCATTGGCAGGGTCGGTGAAGGCGCCCCACTGGACCCCCGAACCAATCAGTGTGCTTGACAGCACCTCGCCGACATAACCATCGCGGATCAGTTCGGCGACGTAATCAACCGCAGGGGAAAATCGCGCCTGCGTGCCACAAATGGTTCGCACACCAAGGCGTCGCGCATGCTCGGCCATGGCAATCGCTTCTTGCAAACCATTTCCCAAAGGCCATTCGCAATACACCATCTTGCCTGCGTCGAGTGCTGCGCTTACCAGTTCCAGGTGATGCGGCACCTTGACGGTAACCACGACCAGGTCAACCTCCGGATTGGCAATCAGCGCGGCATGATGGCCATAAGCCTGCGGCACGCCCAGTGCCTTGGCGGCTGCTTGCGCAGTTTCGAGCCTGGTGGTGCTGAGCGCCACCAGCTTGTAATCGGAAAGGGACTGGAGTGCGGGGATGTGGGCAATGGCACTCCAGCTGCGGCCAGGAGCCGCGCCGATGATGCCAACGCCGATTGGGGAACCTGCTTGAAAATTTTTCATGGGCTTAGGTATTTTCTCTTATCAAAGTATTTCGACATTCATTATCAAGAAACAGCCGTGTGGAAACCTTGATCATGCCTGCTTTGGGCACACACCAGGCACTGGGCTGTCGGAATAGAGTTCCTGCAGTTCGATCACATTCCCGAATGGATCGCGCCCGTAGGTCGAGGACATGCCAGGCCCCTTTTGCGGTCCGGCATGAAAGCGCATTCCAGCTGCCAGCAATCGTTGATAGACGCTTTCGATGTCCGTTACATCGAGAGCCAGATGGGTATAGCCATAGGTGTTCACCGGCTTGTCAGGGGGTTGAGGCGTCTGCAAAGGGTAGGCGAACTCAAAGAATTCCAGGCATAAATTGCCTGCGCGCAACATAAGCTGTTTGGCGGAACTGCTCTTAATCCCCAGGATGTTATCGATAGCGCTAGCGGGTCCATCCTTGCCTACCGACATGCTCTGGTCCCAGCTCATCTCTCCCACTACCTCGAACCCAAGCAGATCAACGTAAAAATTGCGTGCCACGGCAAGGTCGGGCACCGACAGTGCAATGTGATGAATGCCATTCACTCCGGTCAGCATAGTTATTTCCCTTTAATGATGTGATTAATTGGACAGGACCTATGGAAGTTGGGCGACGTCATGGTGGCATCACCTTTTTCCTGGGGTTCATGATATTGTTATGCATAGGTATATTACACTAGCAAACAAAAAAATAATGGAGACGTGAAAGCATGGATGCAAAGTATGACTACATCATCATCGGCGCAGGCTCAGCCGGCTGCGTCCTGGCAAATCGGCTCTCGGTCGATCCAAAATGCCAAGTCCTGCTATTGGAAGCCGGCGGGGAAAATGACAATTTCATGGTCCAGATGCCGAAGGGGATCGGCAAGCTGGTAAGCGATCCCAGGCATAGCTGGCAGTATTCGGTGCAGCAAGAGCGCGAAAAAGGCGTCAACGTCAACGAGAAATGGGTACGGGGCCGCGGGCTGGGTGGGTCATCTGCCGTCAACGGCATGATTTATGTACGGGGCCAGCCGCAGGATTACGACATCTGGGAGCGGGAAGCCGGTTCGGAATGGGGCTGGCAGGCAATGAAGCAGGCATTCCGGGCGATCGAGGATCATGAACTGGGGGATGACGGACTGCGGGGCGCAGGCGGCGCGGTGCATATCAGCACCGGCAAGTTCCGCTACCCGCTGGCCGAAAAGATGATTGCAGCCGGCCAGCAAATGGGACTTGAGCGCAGGGAAGACCTCAATCGCGAGCAGCAGGAAGGCGTCGGTTACTACTGCCACAATATCAAGAATGGCAAGCGCCAGAGCGCGTCAGTCGCCTTTTTGCAGCCGGTGCGCAGCCGATCCAATCTGAAAATTCAGACCAACGTCCATGTGGATCGCATCGTGTTTGATGGCCGACGCGCAAGCGGCGTCGAGTGCCATCTCCATGGTCAGCGCATTACCTATGAAAGCGCCGGTGAAATCATCGTATCGGCCGGCGCAGTGAACTCTCCAAAGCTTTTACAGCTTTCGGGTATCGGGCCCGGACCGCTGCTGCAATCACTCGGCATCAAGGTGGTGCAGGATAGCCCCGACGTCGGTTCGCGCTTGCTGGAACATCTCGGCGTCTCACTGACTTATCGATTGAAGGGCGATCGTGGAATCAACCATCGTTTCTATGGGCTGGGGCTGGCTCGCAGCGCGATGGAATATCTGGTTCGCAAGACTGGCCCGCTCGCAACCGGTCCACTCGAGGTCGGCGCATTCTTGAAGACCAATCCGGCGGAGCCGCGGCCTAATGCGCAACTGTACATCGGCGGCATGACACTGGATGTTCCCAAAGACAGCAATAACCCGGCACCGATGCAATCGGTTGAGCATCTGGCAGGCATGACCTTATATGGGCAACTGATTCAACTCAGAAGCGAAGGCAAGGTGATGATCACGTCATCCCGGACAGAGGCGCCACTCGCCATCGCGCCGAATTGGCTTTCGGATGAAAAAGACCAGCGCTCTGCGGTAGAACTGGTGCGTTATATGCGGCGTTACACGGCACAGCCCGCACTGGCGCCATTTCTCGCAGAGGAAATGCAGCCTGGCTCCGACTATCAGACCGATGAGGAAATCCTGCAGGCAGTGCGTCGATTGGCAATGTGCGGCACGCATGCTGTGCGGAGTTGCCGGATGGGCCGGGACGAAAGTTCTGTTGTGGATGAACGGTTACGCGTTCGTGGTGTAGATGGATTGCGGGTGGTCGATTGCTCCATCATGCCGGGTCTAATCTCAGGAAATACCAACGGCCCAGCCATGGCAACTGGCTGGCGTGCGGCAGACTTGATCATCGCGGATGCGCGGTTGCGGTAGATAGAAAAAATTTAGTGAAATCATGGAAGGAACAGGCAATGGAAACGAATATGTCGGATCGCATCAAGGCGGCCTATGAAAAAGACATGCAGTCCGGTGACGTCGCGGTCCTGGAGTCGGATCTGCCTTTGTCGTATGAATCAATTACCGACGAATGGCTCACGAATGTATTGTGCAAGGCGCAGCCAGGCGCACGGGTTGTGGCCCATCGTTTGAGCCCGGTTGATAATGGATCGTCGAATCGCAGAAAGATCTATCTTGAGTACAACGCAGAAGGCAAGGCGGCGGGGCTGCCCGCCGCGGTGTTTTGCAAGGCGACACACGATCTGGCAAACCGGACCATGCTTGGCATGGGCGGGAGTATCCGCTGCGAGGTGCTGTTCTATCGCAACATCCGTCCGCACCTGAACATCGAAGCGCCACGCAGCTACTACGCCAACATGAATCATGAGTCATTCAACTCCATGATCATGCTGAACGATCTGACCGACGAAGTCACCGAGTTCTGTACCGACAAGACGCCCATGTCCAGAGCGCGTGCCGAAAGCCAGATGCGCCTGCTGGCCGAATATCATGGACGCGGTTACGCATCGCCTCAGTTGCAGGAATTGCTGCAGCAATATCTGAACTGGTCGGATTATTTCAAGAACACCCAAAGTTTTGGCATGAAAGAAGGCTCGAACGCGGGGTTTCTGGCGGCGGAATCGGTCATTCCATCACGGCTTTATCGGCGCTTTGATGAAATCTGGCCTGCAACGCTGGCATCCTTGGTCATACATGAACAGGGGCCGCACACGCTGGCGCATGGCGACGTTCACCTGAAGAACTGGTACGTCGCCGGCAACGGCGAAATGGGCCTGAGCGACTGGCAATGCTGTGGCCGAGGGCATTGGGGGCGCGACCTGGCCTATACCATTTCCACCGCACTGACGACGGAAGACCGGCGTGCCTGGGAGCGTGAACTGGTGCAGCTGTACCTGACGCAGTTGCACGCCGCGGGCGGGCCCGAAGTCGGCTTTGACGAGGGTTGGACGATCTACCGGCAACAGCTGATGACCGCGTTGACCTGGTGGACGGTCACGTTGACCCCGCCGCCGGGACTGCCGGACATGCAGCCGCGCGACACGACACTTGAGTTCATTCGCCGGATTGCCACGGCGATCGACGATCTCGAATCCCTGGATGCCTTCAAATGATGAATCATATGGCACCTGACAACAGCAGGAAGATGGCGCCAATAACCCAATAACCAGCAGAGGGAAATAAAATGAAACGAGTCGAGGGAAAGGTAGCCCTGATTACCGGCGCTGCGTCGGGCCTGGGCAAGGCGGAAGCCATTCTGCTTGCGCGCGAAGGGGCGAAAGTGATCGTTACCGACGTCAACGACGAAGCGGGGCGAAAGCTTGCGCAAGAAATTGATGGCGCATTCATCCATCATGACGTCCGCAGCGAGGACGACTGGCGCCGGGCGATTGCCTTCGCCGTCGAACGCTACGGCAAGCTCGATGTGCTGGTCAATAATGCGGGCATTGTTGTGATCGCGGATATTGAAACGACATCGCTTGAACAGTACCGTCTGATCCATGCCATTCACTCGGAAGGCACGTTCCTGGGATGCAAGCACGGCATTGAGGCGATGAAGAAGCAGGGCGGTTCCATCATCAATACCGCGTCTCTATCGGCTTTGCGCGCTTACCCGCCGGTCGTCGCCTATGCTTCGGCCAAGGGCGCGATCCGGTCGCTGAGCATGACCGTCGCTGCGCATTGTCAGGACAAGGGTTATCCGATTCGCAGCAATGTAATCTTTCCCGGCAATATAGACACACCGCTGCTGGAGGGGGCGATGGGGATGAAGCCGCCTCCTGGCACGGGCCAACCTGAAGATGTCGCCAATGCCGTTCTCTACCTGGCTTCGGATGAATCTCGATTTATTACTGGTGCGGAATTCGTCATTGATAACGGCGTCTCGATCAGGCCTGGCGCTTAACACGAGGAAAATAAAATGAGTAAAGTATGGCTGATTACCGGCGCATCGCGTGGCATCGGTGCCGAAATCGCCCGTGCGGCCCTGGCAGCCGGCGACAGGGTGGTGGCCACCGGCCGTAATCCCCAGAGCGTGGAAGAAGCGCTCGGTGCATCTGATCGATTGTTGGCTATCGGGCTCGACGTCACCATCGTCAGGCAAGCCGATGAAGCGGTCAAGGCAGCGATCGACAAGTTCGGCCGCATCGACGTGCTGGTGAATAATGCCGGCTACGCATTGCTTGGGGCGCTGGAGGAGTGCAGCGCGGAAGAAGTCGAGGCACAGTTCCGCACCAACGTGTTCGGGCTGCTGCATGTAACCCGCGCTGTATTGCCGATCCTGCGCGCGCAACGCAGCGGCCACATCTTCAATATCTCTTCCCTCGCGGGCTTTTACGGCGATCCCGGCGCATCGAGTTATTGCGGCACCAAGTTTGCCGTTGAGGGCTTGTCGGAGTCCCTGTCAAGGGAAGTCGCGCCGCTGGGCATTCACGTCACCATTGTCGAGCCTGGGTACTTTCGCACGGATTTCCTTTCCGGCGCGTCGGTCAATCACGCTGCCCGGGTGATCAGCGACTATGACGAGACCGCAGGAAAAGCCCGCCGCGCAACGGCTGAAGTCGATGGCAAGCAAGCGAACGACCCGAAGAAACTGGCGCAAGCCTTCGTGACACTCACCAATGCTGAAAAGCCGCCATTACGGTTTACTGCCGGTGCGGATGCCGTTGAACTGCTGGAGAAAAGTTTGAGCAGAAAAAAACTCCAGCTTGACCAGTGGCGTGAGTTGTCGATTTCATTTGCTCACGATTGAGAGCAACAGTCCGACGGATTGGTTTTGAGTGATCAAGTGCGAAGTCGGGCTGGTTCAGTATGCCGTATGTAATGTGCGGCTGTCATAGTGCCACTGTCACGGTGGTCAACGTGCACGACAGTTTGTTTAAAGCAGACTTCATGCATTATTTTTTATCAGCAAGTCTTGACAGCGCCTCCAACTGTTCTGCCGTGACTTTTAATAATTGGAGGTCAGAGCTGGTTGTCAATTGGGATACTGCAGTAGCAATGCGTGCGTTCAAATCCCCAATTTCTTTCGGGTCATTCAAATTCTGAAAACGTTTGTTGACCCCCGCCATGAAATCAAGTGCAACGTTTTTAGTCAGCTCGGCATACTCCTTCGTTATGATGCCGTGGCGTTGCATGCTGGTGGAAAAAAGCGCTTCCTGTAGAAGAACAAGAATACAAAATGGATCGTCTTCAGAGAGAGGCTGGATAGGCCAGTCGGCCAACCCGAAAGAGCGATACATCAGCGCCGAAACTTTATCGTAATCCTTGACTGCTTTCCGTGCATCAAACGGGACATGAGCAGCCAAATCCAATGGTTCACCGGAATGCGATTGGTTGAAGAATTCACATACCCCATCAATCGTAATGGTCAGTAGCTCAGAAAGCGTTCTGGGATTTCGATCACGTACATATTTCTCGAGAAAGAGGCCTGTTTTCTCCACAAAACGAATGGATATCTGCTCAAAAATTTCGGACATATTCTTGAAATGAGCATAAACCGATGTTCGTGTCATTCCAGCTCGGGCTGCAATCATAGCAATGCTGATGTCGTCCGGGTTTCGCTCGCCCATCAATTCGATCGTTGTCCCGATAATTTTTTCAACACGTGTCCGCCCAGGAGCCCGGGGTGGCATTTTTGCCTGGTCTGACAGCATTGCCGATTGTTTCGACTTGAAGGAGATTGCGTCCGACAGGGCAGGAGTTTGCTTGCGACTAACCGCTAAATCCTGATTATTCTCGTGTTTCATGCATTGGTTTTGCAAAAATTGAGGGAAAAAGTGCTCTGCTGAGTCTTAATGGAATTGTGCCTGATGTTAAACTATTTAATATCCCATTTATGGTGATAGGGTGTTTTGGGGTAATCGTTCACCCCGCAGAGAGGGCTGTTAAGCAATGTGGAAGACGGTGGCAGGCATATGTTCGGCATGTTAGGCGCCCGATATTAATATCGGGCGCCGACCGCATCAGCTATCGCGGCGTGATGCCCCTCGATTACTCATTAGTACCCGCATCGCAATCCCTGCCTTACGAAAAAACAGCGCCGAGTCCATTTTTGCCAATAGGGTGAACCTCGGAAGGGCCTCGCTTGTAAAAATCAAAACAACTACGGTCACTGTCCATTCCGCGTGCAAGCTCCATTTCCATTGGGGCATTACAGCAATCCATCAGCTGGGATACCTGAGTCTGAAAAACGCCCGACTTCCGGAGTTCCTTAAGCAGCTCTTCATCCTTATATGATTCGATCGCATAAAAAATATGCTCATCACGATCCCAGCCATAAAAAACGAAATTGCACTGTTCATTCATAAAATCCAGGTGGGGTTTCCATAGAGAGTCAAAGATTCTTACGAATTCATCCTTCCGCTTTGGATCCACGTGAAAGCGACTGATGAAGGCGCTACTTTTGGTTGTTACTACATTAGACATAAATAACTCCTTGGTTCGTTAGCGTGTGACTGTAATGGTAATCGTTCACCCCGAAGAGATGGCTGTTAAGCAATGTAGAAGACGGTGGCAGGGTGAACGAATTGCCGGTTTATAAAGAGCACTCTCGGCATTCCTCTAGCGCGAAATATCCGGGCGTCATGCCCGGACCGATCAGCGGACCCCGTCTCCCACCAATGCCTCAGGCGCCCAGGCGCGATCATCTTGTGGTGCAATGGGGAACAATCCGGCGCCGGGGTAAACACTGGAAACGACATAAACACCACTGTTCAAATTGTAGGCGCCATAGCCTTCACTGGATTGCGCAGGAACTTCATACATCGGCGTATGGATCGCCCACAATACCCGCTGCAGTTTGCCGCTTGCATCATAGTTATCCCCCAGGCCGGGACCGTAGGTATCTTCATCGAAATAGAACATGCGGCGAGGTGAGGTATGACGAATACCCGGCTTGACCGTTCCCTCCACCACCCAGACACGATGCAGCTCAAAGCGCAGGCAGTCCGGATTGTAGTGATCCTTCAGCAAGGCTTTTTCCGGCGAGCAGTTCTTCTCGTCCACCATAATCTTCGTATTGTTGTACGGGATATACATTTCCTTTTTCCCGATCAATTTGAAGTCGAAGCGATCCTGCGCGCCGAGGAAAATCGACCCATCGTCCATCGTTGCGGCGCCGCCTTGACCGGGCGTCGGCGTGTCATAGGCCAGGTTCGGGGAAAGCTTGACCCGGCGTTGACCTGGCAGGTATTGGTACGCCTTGCGCTTATTCGCAATCGGATCGATCGGGTCGACCAGCATCAATGCCTCGCCAGACATGCGCGCGGGCGCCATGGTCTTGTGCTTGTATCGCCAGTAGAAGTCGCCCTCAAGTTCGGTCCTCTTTGGATCATAGTAAAGATACTCATTCACGACTTTGTTTTCCGATGCGAGCGCGACCGAACCGTTTGAGTCCACCAGCCGGCTGGTTTGATGGACGGCGAAGCTGTGGCCGATGAACCGGAGAAGATGGTTCCACAAGACTTCGTTGCCGGTCTTCGGAATCGGGAATGGATAGCCGCCGTAGCAGGCGCGGTTGATCGACACGCCACCATTTTCCGTACTGCACCGGGTCGCATTCTTCGCCGTATTGTCCATCACATACTGCGGCCAGGCTGCGGTGCGATGCGACGGATAGACATCGATGCGAAACGTCGGATATTTCTGCATCAGCGCCTTCAAGCCGTCCGACAGCTTGTCGGCATGCTGGCTCATGTTCTTCGCATCGACGGAAAAGAGCGGCTTTTCATGTGCGAACGGATCGGGCCGAAGATGGGGTTTTTGGGGATCAAAGCCCGGTGGCAAAGTCTTCATACCGCCGGTCCAGGCTGGAATCGTGCCGTCCTTGTTGCCGGCCATTTCCGCCCCCATGGGCGTCAGGTTCTTGCCCAGTTGCCTGGTTTCTTCCGCAGTCACCGCGGCCTGCACCGACGCAACGGAACATGCTGTCAGACCTGCCGCAAGAATAATAGAACGACGAATCATGATGTCTTCTCCAGTTTTTTGAAATGGTGTATTGAAGGCCAACGATAGCGCGCCACATTCCTGGTATGACGCGCCACCACTGGCGATGCTCACTGCAATTTTTTTGTTGCGGAATGGAGGGCATTCACGCTCACTCCTTCCACATTTCTTAGAATGCTGTCTTGTACGTCTACGAAACCCAACCGAGATCCTTGTATAGCCAGCTTGCAGGCTGCAAGGGCGCAATTTCCTCGATTGTTTGACTCAGGCCTGCTCCAGATACGCGCGCAGCGTGTTATGAAAATGCCGGATACGGATTTCCTGATACTGCGACAGCGTGACCGGCGTATTGCCCGCCTTCAGGCCCTCTTGCAACAACTTGAGGTTTGCCACGTCCTGGTCATAAACGTCGCCGAGCCAGTCGCTCAACTCAGGAATATCGACATAGCGCATGTCCCCCATCTCCACCGGTTCGGCCGGTAACGGCCGCGGCGCGCCGGCCGGCACCGGCTTGAGAATGAACATATCGAAGATGCTGGTGTCCGGATCATGCTTGTTGGGGCGGAAGCGATAGACCACCGGGAAGCCGACACTGCGGAACAACACCATATTGGGAAACAAAGAGTACTGCATCGCATCGACCAGTTCCGCGTCCGACATGCCTGACACATCACGACCAGCCTCAGTGAGCTGCGTGCGCGTCGTATCGGCCATGAACTGGCGGGCCGTCATCCCGTCAGGCAACGGGGGGGCTTCCGTCTTTTCGCGCATGATCTCTGCGAACATGCTGTTGACGATCTGCTGCTCGCTCTGCGGATCTCCAAAACTGGCGCTGGCGACACCGAGCGCTTGTAGAAAACGGCTGGTGTGACGCCCCAATAGATCGTATTGCGTGTGCTGTTCGTCAGAAAAACTGGTTGTTTGCGGGTGTGTCTCGGCAGTGTGATAGGACTCAATAAATGCCTCGATCGAACCTTTCCAGTTTGACGGCAGGATCTTGCGATAGTACCCGGCGATATAGAGGTCCTTGAAATTGACAACGCCGAGTTGGCTTGGCAGGTTTTCCAGATACTCTTCCAGTGGCGGCGCCTTGGGATCGAGATTGATGAAAACAAATCCGCCCCAGGTGCCGACACGCACTTCCTGCAGGCTGTGGGTTTCTTCGCTGACATGCGGGAAATCCCAGCTGGAAGGAACCTTGTTGATACTGCCATTCAGATTCCAGGTAAATCCATGGTATGGGCAGCGGATTTTCTGCAGGTGCGTGTTGCTGGAGCAGAGCTTCGTGCCACGATGCGTACATGAATTGTAGTACGCCTTGATGCTGTTATCCTCGGCTCGCACGATCATAAACGACCAGTCGCCCAACTCGTAGACGGCGACGTCGCCCGGCGATTCGATTTCTTCCTCACGGCAGGCGAATTGCCAGACGCGCGACCATAGACGATCCAGTTCCAACTTGTGGAATGCCGGGCTGGTATACATTTCACGGCTGGAGTTCGACAATCCAAGATCGTCCGTGCCAGCCTCAAGAAGATCCGGCGGCGTCGGATGCCGGTCTCGGGCAATGATGTCTTGATAGACAGCCCAAGGCTCCGGCCTGACGTTTTTTTTGTTTAACGGCTTGTTCATGATTGCATGTCTCCTTTCAGTATGGCCCTGCACAGGCCACTTACATAAGCCCTGGCGCCAGCAAGGATCTCTTGTCCTTGCTGAAGCGCTGTCTACGGGCCTATGTCCATTTGAATTGCTAGTTCGACAGATGCGCGGTCACCTCGGCGAATGCTGCACCGAAATCGGCAAGCCTAGGATTGCCTGGTGTTCCACCTTGGCGAAACAGGTCGTTCAAGCATGTGCGAAAACTATGCGGCTAGCGATCCGAACGTCCTTTCCACCAGCAGGGAATCCATGTATTCCTTCATACCCACAATTTTTTTATCCTTGATAATAAACAGGAATAAATATTGGTTGTTATAGGACCGTCCATCGACGAAGGTAGATTTTCCCTCCGCCTCACAAGCCACGCGGTCCGCTTCGGCGGTGGTGCTGATGATGCGGAAATCCAGGCCGTTTTTCGTAGCATTGGCCAGCATCTTGACGGCATCGCAGACGGCCGCGTAATTCCGGCTGCCGGCCAGCACGCTAGTCCCGGTGCAAATGGCGTCAATGTCGTCGGCAATCACCTCCTGTACTCCGGCGACATCGCCGCGGCCAAACGCGGCAAGGAACTTCCTCGCCAGGGAGATGTTGACTTCCAATTCGGTTGCTTGTGTCATGTTTGCTCCATTTTGCAAGTTGATTAAAAATTCAAAACCTGTCCTGGCATACCTCAACCGGAGGCTTGCCAGTTCGTGTACATAAGCAGCTTATCCATCCGTCGCCCTGCCGGACTAGCAGGGCGCTCCGGTTAGGCTGATGGATATTTAGCCGATCAGGCGAATTGGGGCGGTTTTTCGATCCCACCGGTCATGCTCCGCTTTCCATGCCGCGAACAGTTCACGAATGATCGGGTTGTCCTCGTAGATTTCAATGAATCCGCCGACCTTGTCCCGCGCATCGACATAGGCGATCCGCCCCGAGCCATGTTTGCCTTCCTCGAAGATTTCCTCGACCACAGGGCAACCGTTTTTCACCATGCGGCTGCGGTCAAATTCAAACTCGTCCGTAAAGAACATCATGTGGTGAAAGCCCTGACCGCCATCGGGGTACACGTCCCGGTACATCGATGGGGCATCATTGTGCTGCTGGATGAGCTGGATGTTGATGTTTCCGCAGAAACCGAGCGCATGGCTGGAGTCTTCCCGCGAAGGCTCGCCGCGATAGAGCTGTTTCGCCACCTTCAGATGCGGCGCAAGGAAAAACGGCCCCGCTCCAAAGACGTTGATCCAGTGGTGACAGGCTTCTTCGATATCCCTGACGACATAGGCAACCTGCATGATCGGCTTATTAATTAACATAACTAAGATGTCCTCCCAATGTGTAAACCAGCGCTTTACGAGATAGGCAAGGCCGGTTGCTAGATTAAAAATAGGTGTTCATTTGCTTCGGCTACTACTTCGGCTACTTTAAACGACAAATGTCATTTAGTGAAGTTAATAATTTATTTTATATGACAAATGTCATATTTGGTCGAGTGCCGAATCAGGCTCCCCCTTGCCCCCTGATCATCCTATTGAGCGCCGAGGCCAGGCTTTGATATCGGCTGGCTAATAGGGCCCAATGGAAGCCATAGAAGCACGAATCATCAGATATTGAGCGAATTAACAATCGTCATTTATAAATATAAAAACGTGCAATTTAACTACTATTGTCATTTATTGTTGAGTGGGTTGCACCCTAATGGCCGGACGGCGCTCCGGGGATGCGGTAAGTCTCCTGGGGGGCGCTTCAACTAGAACGGTTTGGTGGCGTTGGCGCCGCATGGCCGTGGCGGGACGGTGATGACCATCGACCCCGAGGCCGAAGCGAAAAAATCTGATTGAGCGTGCCTATCGGCTGACTCGGGCGCTTGCACGCGTGTGCCGGCGCGGCATCGCCAATCCGCACTGCAAAAATCCCTATCCAGTTGCCAAGTGAGCCGCTAGTCTCGATACCCGGTAATATGCTTTGCAGCCTGATAGGCAAATACCATGGCAGGCCCCAAAGTAGCGCCTGGTCCAGGGTAGGTCGGCAAAATCGCCGACGTGCAGTTGCCGGAAGCATAGAGGCCTTCCAGCGGCTCGCCGTTTTCCCGCAGCACCTGGCCATGCATATTCGTCACGAGCCCGCCCATCGTGCCAATGTCACCCGGTTCAAGCCGGAAGGCATAAAAAGGCGCCTGAATGATCGGCGCAAGATTGGGATTGGGCTTGATTTCCGGGTCGCCATAGTGACGGTCGTAGCTGCTGTCGCCACGTCCGAAGTCAAGGCCTTTGCCGGTAACGGCATAGCGGTTGATCTGGGCGACAGTCTCTTCAAGATGATGCGGGTTGATTCCCGTTTTTTTCGCCAATTCGACAAGTGAATCGGCTTTGGTGATCATGCCCTCGCTGAACCAGCGCTTTGGCAGCATCCAGTCAGGACGGGTGCGTGCCGTGAGAAGCGGGCCGATAATATACTTGCGCCTGACCCGGGCATCAAAAATCAGGTACGCGGGTGCACATGGCGTCTCGTTGGTATGGGCCGCATACAGCTTGTCCTGCATGGTCACGTAATTCTCCGACTCATTCAGGAAGCGCTTGCCATTGCGGTTGACCAGGCAGGTCCCTGGGACTGATTTTTCCATAATCATCAGCCTTGGCATTGCTTCGCCCGGCACACTGCAGGTCATGCACCACCAGCCCTTTTGCATTTGTTCTGTTGCTGCCCCCAGCCTGGCGCCGGCAGTGATGGCATCGCCCGTGTTGGTTTTGACGCCTGCACTCCAACGCGCATTCGTAGGATGCGGCAAATATTGCTCGCGCATGGATTGATTGTGTTCAAATCCCCCCGCAGTGAGAATCACGCCCCGCCTTGCCTTGACCCTGCAGGCTTTGCCGTCGCGCTGAATGACGGCGCCGATGACGCGACCATTTTCTTCAATGAGTTCCTGCAAAGGCGCGCTGCGCCACATCGAGATGCCGCGCTCCTTGAGCGACAAATAAAGCCGCGCCACGTGCGATCCGCCAATTTTTCTTTTGCGGTCATATCTGGAGCGCAGACGCCAGGGCAGATCGAAAGCGTATTTGGCCAGTAATTTGGTCAACAGCAGCTTCCAGCCCTTCAGTTTTACCGAGATCGTATTGGCCTCGGTAAGCGTCAGGGGAATGATGCCGAAAAGGTACCAGATCGGATGGCTATGGCTGACAATATCATTGTCGGCGCCGAGCAGGGAAGAGTCGAACGGTTCGGATTCCAGCGCCCTGTTGCCTTCTTTGGAGCCTGCAATATGGGTGTGATAATCCGGATACATGGATAAGGACGTGTAACGGGCGTGAGACTTCTCGTAAAGAAAATCAATCATCTTGGGGCCGTGAGCAAGATACGTGCCCAGCATGTCATCACGACGAATCGCATCAGGAATCGTGTTGCGCAAGTAAGTGTGTGCTTCCTCCAGGGAGTCTTGTTGCCCCGCTTCACGTGCAAGCTTGTTGCATGGAATCCAGATGACCCCGCCTGACAGCGCGCTGGTGCCACCGAACTTGCCCGCCTTTTCGACAAGCAAGACATCCTTGCAACCCATCTCGTAGGCTGACAGCGCAGCAGTCATGCCTCCCAAGCCGCTTCCCACGACTAAAACATCGACACTGTGGTCCCACGCTGGACTTGGCATACATGCTCTCCTTTGTAGATGCATTATTGATTTATTTTGCATACAGCCCGAGGAATAAAGGTATCATTGCATATGATATCTAGCAATGCATATAAGGCAGGCATAGGTAGATACATAACAAATTGCAAGGAGACGCACATGCTGATAAGTGCAATCGCGATACGTGACTACGTTAATGTAATGGTGAAGAGAGGGTTCATGCAGGACGTTGTCCTCGCAGATTCCGATATTGATTTTTCCAAACTTGACGACCCGTATTACCTTGTCAATTCGTCTCAATATAGAACTGTCGCAACCAATATTATCAAGTTGACTGGCGATGGCGGTATCGGCTTTGATATGGCAAAACTCCATGATCTGCATGCATTTGGCGCTTTCGGTCATGCGGCTAGTACCAGCAAAACAGTACGTGATGTGCATAACCTATGGGTTCGCTATGGCGCGACACTTGTCGGCACGATGGGTAGACTGGAAGTGCGTAGCGAAAATTCGCATTACGTACTGCTCGCCATTGTCAGCCCAGACCCTCTGGATCCTCTTTTTCAATTTTGCAGTGAAGAGATTCTCGGCTTGGTATATCAATGGGGCGATCCTCTTGTGGGGGAGTCTGCGCCCGTATTGGAAATAACTTTATCGTATTCAGCTCCGGAGCATAAGCAACGGTATAGCGAAATGTTTAGTTGTCCTATCCGATTCGCTGCCGAGCAAACTACAGTCAAGGTTGCACGTGACTGGTTTGACAGCCGGGTGCCAACCCGCGATGTTGAGTTCAATGCTATCTGCTTGCAGTATTGTGAAAATATTCAAAATCGTATTGTGAATACAAAGCCGATAATATTCGAATTGCGAAGTATTTTTTCTCAGTACGACAAATATCCACTGCCTACTTTTGAGGAGGTGGCTCGCTTGCTCAATCTCACGCCAAGAACGCTGCGCCGTCGTTTGCATGATGAGCACACCAGCTACCGAGCCCAAGTTGACGAATATCGAGCAGAGCAGGCGAAAAAATACCTTTCTTACGGTTCGATTACGCCAAAGGAAATCGCGTTCTTGCTCGGGTTCAATGATCAAAGCGCTTTTCGTAACGCTTTCAAGGCATGGACTGGGCTGACTGTCCGAGAATTTTGTACAAAAAAGACATGTGAGCCCAGCCCTTGGCGGCCAACATTTGAAAAAATGGCTATGGCACCTGCAATGCTTGAATCGAACTAATTAGAACGCATTTAAATCGCGCGCTTGTTCTATGATTTTGCGCGGAAAAATTTATGAAGCCAGATCCAGCAATTCTCAATCGCCGCATGCACTAAAGACATACTCCTGCCGCACTGCCACCAGCTCTTGACGGAGCGAATCACTCAGAATAATTGCTGGAAACAGTAATTTTCTTCGTCCGATCGCGGCCGCCGCCCCTCTTCCTGTCGGACATAATTTTCTTTTCAGTGCTTGTTACTGGCCGTTGGCCGGTAAGCGCACATTTATGTCCGCATATTGGCTTATATTTTTTCGCCAGAAAAATATAATTATCGAACGATTACAAGATCAATGTCCGACGACATTTTAAGAAATGCGGAGGCTGAACACGTTTTTACACGCAGGGCTGACATGACTGCCAACTCGCATTTCGCAACAACGGCAGTGCAGTGAACATGGACAGCGGTGGGGCGCCATACCAGCACTGAAGCGCCCTATCGTTGGCCTTTATTACACCATTCAAAAAACTGGAGAAGACAATGATGTTTAGATGTTCTATGACGCTTGCGGCAGGTCTGGCCGTATGTTCCATCGCTTCGGTGCAGGCCGCGGTGACTGCGGAAGAAGCCAGGCAACTGGGCAAGAACCTGACGCCCATGGGAGCGGAAATGGCCGGCAACAAGGACGGCAAGATTCCGGCCTGGACTGGCGGGATGAAGACCCTGCCGCCGGGCTTCGATCCCAAAAAACCCCATCTTCGGCCCGATCCGTTCGCACATGAAAAGCCGCTCTTTTCCATTGATGCGAAGAACATGAGTCAGCATGCCGACAAGCTGTCGGATGGCATGAAGGCCATGATGCAGAAGTACCCGACGTTTCGCATCGACGTCTATCCCACGCACCGCACGGCAGCCTGGCCGCAATACGTGATGGACAATACACTCAAGAACGCCACCCGATGCAGCACGGAAAAGGACGGTGTGGCGATCAGTCGGGCATGCTATGGCGGCTACCCGTTTCCGATTCCGAAGACGGGAAACGAAGTCATGTGGAACAAGATACTGAGGTTCGCTGGCCACGTTTTTGAAAATACGTTCACCCATTGGGTGGTGGATGCAAGCGGGACGCCTGCGCTTTCGTCGACCAGTTTCACACAGCAAGAGTATGTCTATTACGATCCGAGCAAGACCGAACTCGATGGTGATTATTTCTGGAAGTACCGGCATAAGACGACCGCGCCGGCACGCATGTCCGGCGAAGCCCTGTTGATGAACGATCCAATCGATCCGACTGCCCTGAAGCGCAAGGCCTACCAGTATTTGCCTGGGCAGCGCCGGGTCAAGCTTTCGCCGAACCTGGCCTATGACACGCCGACACCGTCACAGGCTGGCGCCGCGACGATGGATGATGCGCAGCTTTTTCTGGGCGCGCAGGATCGCTTCGACTTCAAGCTGATCGGCAAAAAGGAGATGTATATTCCTTACAATAATACCCGGGTCATGGTAAATGAACAGAACTGTTCCCCGGAGAAGGCTCTGCTCAAGCATCATTACAATCCGGACTGCCTGCGCTTCGAGCTGCATCGTGTCTGGGTCGTTGAGGGGACAGTGAAACCTGGCGTGCGGCATACTTCACCGCGAAAGATGTTCTACTTTGATGAAGATACTTATGTAGGCCTCAGTGACGGTTACGACGCAGCAGGCAAGCTGCAACGGGTGCTTTGGCAAACCCATACGCCGATGTATGAAATTCCGAGTCAACATAGCGACGGTGCCGGATCATATAACCTGACCAGTGGTGTATATGTCGTGTCCGGACCCTATCCTGGAGGAGCAGCGTACCCTATCAAGCCGCTTGATGCACGCGCATGGGCGCCTGAAGCGCTCGTTGGCGACGGCGTGCGTTAAGCCGGTACCGGGCGTGCGGGGGGCAGCCTGAGATTCGAAAATCGCAACGGTACAAAAACGAGCCTGTGGGTTCCGCAACCGGGACAATTTCAAGATCGCCGTCTACTTCCATTGCGGCGGCCTTGATTTGTATCCGGCTTCAGTCACCCACAGGAAAGTCTGATGAATCATATTAATCATATTTAAAGGAAGCGACGATGACAACGAAACAGGATGAATTGAGCGTTTTGCAGTTATTGAACCGCTACGGTGTTGCAGTCGACAGCAAGCGGTGGGATGTCTTCGACCAAGTGTTTACGGAAGACGTGATTGCCGACTATGGCGCCCCGGTCGTGTTCGAGGGGCTCGCCGCCTTCAAGCGTGGGGCGGAAGCGGCATGGGGCCCGTTCGATGCATCACAGCATTCGATGTCGAATACAGTGTGGGAGCGTCGAGGAGATACTGGGCGATCACTTACTTACGGGAATTGGTTCATTATCCGAAGGGGCGTCGAAGGCGGCGATCTCTGGGAGGGCCGGGGCTGGTACTACGACGAATGGGTTCTGCGCGACGCTGGATGGCGGATCAAACGTCGGTGTTGCAGAACGATGTCGTGGTCAGGCAATCTGCTTGTGGTCGATCCAACGGCCAAAGCTGGGACAGCCTGCAGCAAGACCTATTCACTTGCGGACGCAGCGCGTGAGGGCTTGTTCAGCTTCTTCGATATCTAGCCAGGACACCGGGCGCGATCGTAGCCGTCTGTTCGGTCATCAAAAGTGGCCAGCTTAGCTTTAGCTGCGTATCTGTGTTCGGACATTGAAGCCTGGGTATTCCGGTCTATCGTGACCGATTTCCAGCCATTCCCGGAATGGGCGGTCACGATACCGATCGGAGTTGGCGGCAAGCCACGTTTTGTCCTCAATCACGTCACCCGCGCCGGCCAAAATGCGGCACCGGAGTGGCCCAACATCGGCACCGACGGCGGCTATCGTGTCGAAATCGATGCTTTTCCGCCTTTCTGTGGTGATTTCCCTATGGGAATTCCTGGCGGCACGGGTTCTAGCTTTCAGGATGCAATGGCCATGACCGCAGCACGTTGCGTGAACTCCATCAAGGCTGTGGTGACCGCCCCCGAGGGTTATCAGACCTTTCTGTCCTTGCCGCCATTGGGGGGTAAATTGGCGCAATAGCCCCATTTCGGGGCAACGAATCAAAATAATCATTCACGGGAGTGCTGCAATGACGGCATTGACAAAGTGTCAAAATATTGGGGCATTCGCGAAAATATTTTTCACACTGCAAGAACCACAATCGCCCATCAATGCATTTGTAATATCTCTTCTCTGAAAGCGGGATGCAGCCTGGCACCAGAAATTTGCAATTTTCAATAGATCCAATATAGTCTGCATGAATACAATATGCTATATTATTGAAACAGGCGAATCAAACATCGGGAACGATGCCCTTGGCTGGTTAACTCAATACCGTGCGGCCCCATACATGCCTGTGGCGTGCCGCCTTTCCTTTTAGGGAGAAGATATGAATTTTGCATTGACTGAAGAGCAGGTTGCCATTCGAGCCGCAGTGGAGGAAATCTGCGCAGGATTTGGCGATGACTACTGGTTGAAAAAGGACAAGGAAGGCGGTTTCCCGGAAGATTTTTACGCCGCGATGGCAAAGGCTGGCTGGCTGGGCATCGCCATGCCAACGGAGTACGGCGGCGCGGGTCTGGGAATCAGCGAGGCGGCGCTCATGATGGAGACCGTCTCGGGCTCGGGCGCCGGGCTGGCCGGCGCGTCCGCCATTCACATGAATGTATTTGGCTTGCATCCAGTCGTGGTGTACGGGACGCATGAGCAAAAGGCACGCTGGCTACCGCCTGTCATCAATGGTGAGACCAAGGCTTGTTTCGGCGTGACTGAACCAAATACCGGCTTGAATACGCTCAAGCTGAAGACGATGGCAGTCCGCAAGGGCGATCGCTACATTGTCAATGGACAAAAGATCTGGATTTCGACCGCCCAGGTGGCGCACAAGATCATGCTGCTTGCGCGTACCACACCGATTGACCAGGTGAAGTCGCCGACGCATGGCCTTAGCCTGTTTTACACGGACCTGGATCGCACGAAGATCGAAGTGCGTGAAATCGAAAAGCTCGGCCGCAAGGCAGTCGATTCCAACCAGCTGTTTATCGATGGGCTGGAAATTCCGGTTGAGGACATGATCGGTGAAGAAGGCCGCGGGTTTGAATACATCCTGCATGGCTTGAATCCGGAGCGCATATTGGTGGCGGCAGAGGCGGTAGGTTTGGGGCGCGTAGCCTTGCGCCGCGCCGCTCGATACGCCGGTGAACGCATTGTATTTGACCGCCCCATCGGAAAAAACCAGGGCATTCAACACCCGCTAGCAGAACGCTGGGTGGAGCTGGAGGCATCGACGCTGCTTTATCAGAAAGCGGCCTGGCTGTACGACCAGGGCAAGCCGTGCGGAGCAGAAGCCAATGCCGCTAAATTTTTCTGCGCAGAATCCGGTTTTCGCGCTTGCGAGACGGCGGTTCTGACCCACGGCGGAATGGGTTACGCAAAAGAGTATCACGTCGAACGCCATTTCCGAGAATCCATGTTGCCGCGGATTACGCCGATTACGCCGCAACTGATTCTCTCGTTTATTGCCGAGAAAGTGCTCGGGCTGCCGAAGTCGTATTAATCATATCGGATTGAAATAAAGCCTTCATTCATTACCTGTTTATGGAGCCAATAGACAAATGAGCAAATCACGTAAAGTCATTATCAGCTGTGCGGTTACCGGCTCGATTCATACCCCATCGATGTCGTCCTTCCTGCCGATTACCGGTAAGGAGGTCGAGGAAGCAGCGGTCGGCGCGATTGAAGCTGGCGCCGCGATCGTGCATTTGCATGCGCGCGACCCCTTGACCGGCCGGCCGACACAAAACCCGGACGCATTCAGGGAATTCGTCGGCAATATCAAGCAGCGTACGAATGGGGTGATCAACCTGACGACCGGTGGTTCTCCCATCATGTCTGTGGAAGAAAGAATGCAACCGGCATTGCAGCTCAAGCCGGAAGTGGCATCGCTGAACATGGGATCGATGAATTTCGGCCTGTTTCCCATGCTCGGCCGCTACAAGGAATTCAAGCATGACTGGGAAGCCCCTTATCTGGAAGGCACCCGCGACCTGGTATTCAAAAATACCTTCAAGGATATCGAGTACATCATCAAGTCCTGCGCCGATAACGGCACGCGCTTCGAGTTCGAGTGTTATGACACGGCGCACCTTTACAACCTTGCCCATTTCCTTGACCGGGGACTGGTGAAGGGGCCGTTATTCATCCAGACGGTTTTCGGCATTCTGGGCGGAATCGGCAGTCATGCCGATGATGTCGCCCACATGAAGCGCACTGCCGACCGCCTGTTTGGCAGCGAATACGTGTGGTCGATACTGGGCGCGGGACGTTCGCAAATGCCGTTGGCGGCAATGGCGGCGGCGCAAGGCGGCAATGTGCGCGTCGGCCTGGAAGACAATCTGTGGGACGGCCCAGGCCAGCTTTCATCGAGCAATGCGCAGCAGGTTACGCGCGTACGCCGTATCCTGGAAGGCATGTCGCTTTCGATTGCCACCCCGGATGAGGCGCGTGAAATGCTGGCTTTGAAAGGCGCTAACAACGTCGGCTTCTGATGATCCGATGCCCAATGGTCTGTGCCGTCGGATTTTTACAAGTCACTAACAGGACAAATGATGATACCAAGAACGATCTTTTCTTCTGACCATGAAATGTTCAGGGATTCAGTGCGGCGCTTTGTCGATACCGAACTGAAGCCATACCATGCCGACTGGGAAGAGCAGGGCATTGTCCCGCGCGAGATATGGAAAAAGGCTGGCGACGCCGGCATCTTGTGCTGCAATGTCCCGGAAGAATATGGCGGCGCCGGTTCGGATTTTTTGTTTAATGTGATTGTCATTGAAGAATTGGCCCGTGGCGGCATTACCGGGCCTGGTTTCAACGTCCATTCGGATATGGTGGCCACCTATATCGAACGATTCGGCTCCGAAGACCAGAAACAGCGCTTTCTGCCAAAGATGGTATCCGGTGAGCTCATCGGTGCGCTTGGCATCACCGAGCCGGGTGCAGGCAGCGATGTGCGCGGCATCCGGACCTCGATTCGTCGTGACGGTGACGAATATGTCATCAACGGACAGAAGACCTATATCTCCAACGGACAGCTGTGCGACTTCGTCATCGTCGTCTGTAAAAGCGATCCTGAAAAGCCGCGCGATGCCATCAGCCTGGCGATTGTCGAGACGAATCGTCCCGGATTTGTGCGCGGCCGCAACTTGAAGAAGCTCGGCATGCATGCGCAAGATACATCAGAGCTGTTTTTCGATGATGTGCGTGTGCCGCTATCCAACCTGATCGGTATCGAGCATGAAGGTTTCAAGTACCTGACACATAACTTGGCGCATGAACGTCTGGTGCAGGCGGTCCGCAGTGCGGTTGTGGCAGAAGTGACGATCGAGCAGACCGTCGACTACACCAAACAGCGTAAGGCGTTTGGAAAATCGATCGCCGATTTTCAAAATACCCAGTTCAAGCTGGCCGAGTTGAAGGCGGCGGTAATCGGCGCGAGGGTTTTCGTTGACCGCTGCATCGAGTTGCAGTGCACGCGCGAGCTGGATGCGGTGTCGGCCGCAGCAGCCAAACTGATGTTGTCCGACCTGCATTGCCGTGTCGTCGATGAATGTCTGCAATTGCATGGCGGCTGGGGCTACATGTGGGAATTCCCTGTTTGCCGCGCTTACGCCGATGCACGGGTCGTCAAGATCGCCGGCGGTGCAATGGAAATCATGAAACAGATCATCGCCCGCGATCTGTTTTCAGAAAAGCGTTAACAGTCGTTCTTGCCCGCGACGGCGTTCCAGGCGACTACCGCCGAAGAATGCCGTTGCTCTGGACCGCCATGTGAAAATCCTCCGGCGTCCATACCAACTCCCCCCAAAAATTGCCTCAATTGTGTATCACGACTGGCATGATCAAAGTCCTGTCTAAGTTGTGTTGACAGATACGGTATGCGTGTATACGATAAGTCTTCAATAAAAAAATGATAAGTGCTCCGCGGCCATGGCTTGCCAGCCAAGGCGAACGCGGGCAAAGAAGTTTTGAGGCAAAAGATCTTGGTAGCAGAATATGCGCGCCATGATGCGAACGCCAAAATGCAGATGAATCTATGGAGGAGATGCGATGAAAATTCTAGTGACGGCGGCGCATGGTAATCAGGGCCGTATGCTTTTACCTAAACTCCGTGCCGCTGGTTTTGATATCCGGGCAATACGGGCAACGCCAGGCAAGGATGAAGAACTGAAGTCGCTTGGCGCAAGCGAAGTCATGGTCGGCAATGCGGCCGACCGGGGGTTCCTTGCTGAAGCGGTGGCTGGGGTCGATACGATTTATCATGTCGGGCCAACAGCGCATCCGCTTGAACGTGACATGGGCTTTGCCATGGTCGATGCGGCAAGAAAAGCCGGCACCGGACATTTTATCTATAGCTCCGCGATGCATGCGATCGCCAGCAAGATGATTCAGCACAAGCTCAAGCGCGATGTGGAAGAGCATCTGCTGGAAGCCAATATTAATTTCACGGTGTTGCAACCGGCGGATTACATGTTTCCTCCCTTGGTCCAGTTGGCCTTCCAGTCGGGCAGATGGGAACAACTCTACGATCTCAATCGCGGGCAGGCGATGGTGGACATCGGTGACATCACTGATGTGGCCGTGAAGGTTGCATCCGAGCGCGAGGCGCATTTCGGCGCGACCTATCAGCTTTGTGCTCCAGGAAACCATTCTGGCCATGATATTGCAGGGGCAATCCAGCGTGTCACCGGCAAGGAACTGGAAGCGGTATGGATATCGCCGGATGACTATTTCGAGCGATTTTACGGCAAGGGGCAGGGAGAAGGTTTTCGCTACGAACTTGCACTCATCCGCGCTGTGGGGCTCTGGTATACGCAATATGTGTTTGCCGGTAATCCCAACGTGCTGACCTGGCTGCTGGGACGTTCACCTGTGACGCTGGATGAGTTCATCGCGCGTGAATGGAAAAAATTTCAGCGCGCACAGGCCTGACGGTTATGGTGGCATCGATATGCCTCATCTATTGAAATGGAGAAGTTATGAGCAGAATTTTTGGTGATGCTTTGCACGCTGCTTTCGTCGTTCCTGACATCGATCGGGAAATAGCGCGCGTGCTTGCACTGGGGATGGGGCCGGTTTTCGTGATGCGCAGGATCAGGGTTGCCGCACGCTATCGCGGCGAACGCCATGACCCGCTGATCACTGCGGCATTTGTCTATTCCGGGACAATGCAGCTTGAGTTCCTGCAGCAGCATGATGATACGCCATCGGCTTCGATCGAGTTTCTGGCGCGCAAGCCTGAAGGCGGTTTGCAACATTTCGCCTATTTCAGCGATGATTTCGATGCAAGCTTGCAGGCAGCATCCGCCAAGGGGCAAGATTTCGATGTAGTGCAAGAATATATTCATGAGGACGGCACGCCATATGAGATCTATATCGAGCCATCCAACGCGCCGGGATCATTGTTGATTCAGCTCGTCCAACATGGTCCGCTGGAAGCCATGTATAACCGGATGCAAGAGATTTGCGCGACCTGGGATGGCACCGATCCGGTCCGTAATGCAATCGACTTGTTGCCGAAGGATATGCAGCCCGCCTCGGAGGCTCTCTCATGCTAATCAATAAGCCGGTCAGGCAGTTCGCCTATGTCGTCAGGGATATTGAGGAAGCCTGTCACCACTGGATCAACGTCTTTGGAGCGGGGCCATTTTTCCATGTGCCGCATCTGAAGGTGGCGAAACAGCTCTATCGCGGCGAGCCTTCGCGGGAAGATTCCAGCCATGCGCTCGGTTTCTGCGGAAACATCAACATCCAGCTCATCCAGCAACACAATGATGCCCCGTCGATGTACCGGGACATGTACCCCGATGGCGGTCAGGGCTTTCACCACATGATGTTCTTTACGGACGAGTTTGAATTTGACCGCAGCCGCATGGTGGAAAACGGCTGTCCTGTGGTCGAGGAAATCTTTGAGCAAGGTAAACATGGCGGGGGACGGATCGCCTATGTCGATGCGCGGGACAAGGTTGGCGGATTCATTGAAATCTACGAGGACAACCCAGTCATTCGTGAACTGTTCGCGGCATGGAAAGCGGAGCATGACCGGTGGGATCGAAAAACCGACCCAATCCGCCTGATCGGCTAAGAATTCCAGGACAGGTTTTAAATTTTTAATCAACTTGCAAGATGGAGCAAACATGACGCAAGCAACCGAATTGGAAGCCAACAAATCCCTGGCGCAGAAATTTCTTGCCGCGTTAGGCCGCGGCGATGTCGCCGGCGTACAGGAAGTGATTGCCGAGGATATCGACGCCATTTGCACCGGGACTGGCGTGATGGCAGGCAGCCGGAATTACGCGGCCGTCTGCGATGCCGTCAAGATGCTGGCCAAGACTACGAAAAACGGCCTGGATTTCCGCATCATCAGTATCATCGCCGAAGCGGACCGCGTGGCTTGTGAAGTTGAGGGAAAGTCTACCCTCGTCGATGGACGGTCCTACAATAACCAATACTTCTTCCTGTTTACGATCAGAGATGAAAAAATCGTGGGTATGAAGGAGTATATGGATTCCCTGCTGGTGGAAAGGGCATTCGGATCGCTCGCCGCATAGTTTTCACATCTGCATGAACTGCCTGTTTCGCTAAGGTGTAGTAGTCGCGATCTGATCTGACAGTTTCCCGTTTTGACGGACGAGATTGTCAGAAGCTATTCAAAATCTTTTTATCAAGTTTCGGGATTTGTTCTCTTCATAAGCAAAACGAGGAAAGCCAAATTCACGAACTGGAGGCTGGTATTGAGCTGACGCTCGCAGTTTTTCCAAAGCCGTCGACATTTTTCAAGCCAGGCAAAAGAGCGTTCCACCGCCCACCGTTTGGGCATCACGGCAAAGGTGTGGAGCGCACTCCGCTTGGCTATTTCCACCGATGCGCCCACCGTGTCGCGCACGCCATCTGCAAATGGTTGTCCCGTGTAACCGCCATCGACCAAGACGTTGACGACGCGTGACAGCGACTTTCGATGCGAGCTGAACGCTTGCAAAGCCCCTTTTCTGTCCGTGACATCGGCCGTTGTCACGGCTATCGCATGAGGAAAACCTTGCGTATCGACGGCAATATGCCGCTTGATGCCTGATACTTTCTTGCCCGCATCATCGCCTTTATGCTTCGCCGTATCCGCGTTCTTGACGCTCTGCGCATCAACGATCACGAAAGTCATGTTCGCGCTCCGTTCACTGTTGACGCGGGCCCCGCCAACCGCATTTTTTTAAAGCCTGCTCCAGCAGGCTTAATTCATCTTCGCCCGGTTTGTCTTTCCAGAGCTGGAAATAGTAGTACACCGTGCTTTTCTTCGGAAAATCACTCGGCAGCATGTCCCACTGGCAGCTGCTTTTGAGCAGATACAGAATCGCACAAAATACCTCGTACAAATCCACTCGCCGTGGCTTCGTGGTCTTGCGCGCACTCATCAGTATCGGCTCTAGCTTCTCAAACGCCTCTCGGCTTATATCGCTTGCGTATCTTTTTCGTATCCCCGAAATTCATACAAATCTCAGGGAATTATCAAAAAGATTTTAAACGCGTTCTCAGGTCAATTTCAGTTGTTCAATGTGGTGATTTTATCGTGCCACGTCTTCTTCCCGTCAATCAAGGTTTGGTTTGGCCATGGCTAGGTCCCGCTGTGACTGCCGGGCTTCCCTGGCGGCGCCGCTAGTTGGCCGCAGATTTTTTTGATCGACTTGGCGTAATTGACGTAACAGCGGACGTCATGCGAAAGAGAGCCGATCAGCCGGCGTCGACGGTTTTCATAGTCTTCGGGACCAACAGATGTTTCTTGATCTTCCATTCCCCACCGACGCGAACGAAGTCGGTCTCATAGGTTGCCCATAACGTCAACGTACGGCCTTCCGGTTCCTTGAAACATTGCGTGGCTTGCACCTCGGTTTGAGCATGGGCAGTGTCGCCGTCGATGGCGATCCGGGACGATTCGATCAGGTGTTGCTAACTACTGGTTGCGGGTTTTCCCAAAGTCCTGAATTCGGCTGAAAGTGTTTGCCTGCCTACGTTTTCCGCCATTGGCGTGAAACACGCTACAATCCGGTCGCTTTGGCGGTCGAAATGGCGGAAAGCCAGCAGTGGCAACGGATTCCAACCCAATTGAGTATCGCGCAGTTCGAGCAATTTGTCTTGCCTCACCTGATCGTGGGGAGCCGGGGTCCGGCGCCGAAATTGGGCCTGCATGCGATCTTTAACTACATTTTGCGATTGCTGTATATGGGATGCCAGTGGAAAGAATTGCCGATTGAAAAAGGGCAAGACGGTCGTCCCGAAATTCACTACTCGCGCATTTACAGGATGTTTCGGTTCTGGCAAGCAGGTGGTTGTTTTGACGCTATCTTCACCGGTTCGGTGTCGGCGCTTCACGCAGCGAATCTGCTCGACACCGGCGTCATCCACGGCGATGGCACGACCACTGCGGCGAAGAAAGGCGGAGACAACCTCGGTTTCAGCGGACACAAAAAGGTGAAAGGCGACAAGGTCGTCGCCTTCTGCGAACGGCGCTGCAATGTGATCGCGCCATTCGTCACGGCCCCGGGCAATCAGAATGAATCGCCGCTTTTGCGGGAAGCCTTGCCACAGGTGATGCGTATCGCCCGTGAGGTCGGTTTCTCTTTACGCGGCGCCATCGTCAGTCTGGATGGCGCCTATGATTGCCGCCTCAACCGCAAAGCGATTTTCAATCGCGGCATGACCCCCAACATCAACGCCAACCCGCGCGGCCGAAAAAAATCAAAGCGCGGGCGCAAGCCGTTCTTTGATCCCGCCATTTTTGAAGAACGGTTCAACACCATCGAACGCGTGTTCGCCTGGGAAGATAAGTTTCGGCGCTTGCTGCATCGCTTCGAGCGCGTCAGTCAATTGCACTACGCCTTTAAAACCTTGGCCTATACGCTGATCAACTTGCGGCACTTCTGCAAGAATTAGTCAATCGTTGCCGCCTTTTCATGATCGGCACATCGCGCCGGGATGTCGCTCGTCCGCTCCACCGCAAAACCGACCGCATATCGCGACAACGTCATCGTATCAACGGTCGAAACGTCCCGCTCTCCCGCTTTCGCGTTCTCGCCCAACTCGTTCACGCCGCTTGAACTAAAAACTCGCAACCAGAAATCACCGCTGAAGCGCTGGAAGATCGGCAAGGGCAGCAAGGTTGGGGTAATCTGGCTAGGCGGCCTCGGCCACATGGCGGTTAAAATCGCGGCTGCGATGGGGGCGGAGGTCACCGTGCTGAGTACTTCGGACAACAAGAAGGCCGACGCTATCCGGCTCGGCGCCAAGGATTTCGCCGTCACCAAAAACGAAGAGACCTTCACCCGTCTGGCCGGTCACTTCGATCTCATCCTTAACACCGTTTCGGCCCGCGTCAATTACGACGCCTACGTCAGCCTGCTCAAACGCGACGGCACGTTGGTGTTGCTCGGCATCCCCGACGGACCGGTATCGGTGAATGCTTTCAGCCTTCTCATGAAGCGTAGAAGCGTCGCCGCTTCGCCGATCGGCGGCATCCGAGAAACCCAGGAGATGCTCGATTTCTGTGCCGAACACGGCATTGAATCGGATATCGAGACTATCCCGATCGACAAGGTGAACGTGGCCTACGAACGCATCCTCAAGAGCGATGTGCGCTATCGCTTCGTGATCGACATGGCATCACTGAAGTAAGCGGTCAAATACTTGGCATATGCAGAAAGCTCGAGCGGCGAAAATGATATGAAGAAGTTTTGCGAACTGATTCGCTCAGGAAAGTTGCCGCGCAATGCATAACGGCCGGCTTGACGACAAATTGATGGCCTCGACGATTGACTCATCATGACGTTGACGCTGAGTGAATATCTGTTCGGAAATAATTATCACTGACACTGAATATCACCCAAGGAAAATCACAGTGAATACAAAACCCAGAATCGTTATCTACGGAGTTGGTCAGTATGGCGGCCACGTGTCCGTGTGGTAGGCTGCGTTCGATGGTGAGCACCTCGTCGCCGGAAGAAATCGCTGCACCGCCGCGCAACAACATTTCTTTGTTCCTCCTACAACACTTGAGCACGATACTCACCGATCGTCTGCCCTGTCCTCATCTTGAATGCATGACGAAAAGAAGTCGGCTCCTTGAACCCAAGCCGAAACGCGACCTCTTTGGTAGAAAGATCGGAGCGTCTCAAATATTCTCTGGCCAGGTTCATGCGAAAAGTGTCAACTTGAATCGTATAGGTCGTTCCTTCGTCAAGCAAACGGCGCCGCAACGTGCGGGAACTCATATTGAGTTCTCTCGCCGCATCATCGAGTTTGGATATCGATCCATTTGATTTGAGGAAGATGCCGCGAAGACTGGAAACAATCGAGCGGCTGCTTTCAATCTGGTGTAAAAGCTCGTCACAATGATGCCGGCAAACCTTGTTGAGTTCTTCGTCATGGGATTGCCCGGGATTATCAAACCAGCTTCTGTCAAGTGTGATGCGTGTTTGTGATGCGCCAAAGCGAACGGGACAATTGAATAGCTGGTGATAACGCTCTTCGTGCGCTGGCGCGCGATAGGATAATTCGGCCTCCGTGAAGGGCGGTGGCTTGCCCACAAACTGATGACTGAACATCGGATAAAAGGCGAGAATCTCTTCAATGTAGAAATTGTAAAGCGGATCAAGCCGGTCAAGGCCATTGTCCTCAAAGGTGAACGTCATGCTGTCATCAGTTTCCTCACTGATATGAAACGAGCCCGTGATGCCAACCAAGGCGCTCCCGAATCGTCTCCATACCGGGTACGAATCGCGCAGCGACCTGGATGTCAGGGTGGTGTACCCGACAATGCCAAGTTCCGAAGGCAAGGTATTGAGCCAGACGTCTAACCCAGCGCCCTTGTCGCCGCTAAGTTGGAGCAAGTTATTGACCACGATGCGGGATTGCGCTTGCTCAACCAAGAACCCCGGCTTGCCAAGTTCCGCGCCATCAATACCCGAATCGGCAAGCAAGCGTTTCGCCGATATCCCATGCTTCTGTTGCATTAAGGCAATATAACGTTGTATCGCTACTGGACGTGCCATCGCAATGTTCTCCCCACGCTCTGTTCCAGTCGTCCTGATTTGCGACTGGTAAATAGAATACTATGCCACCAATTTATCGGTTCGGCCAAGACGATTTGTTACGACCGTCACTATTTTAGGAGTAAGAGGGGTGCTTTTTCCTCGATTTTCGAGCGATTTGAAATGGCGCTGTCGAATGGATGCCGCTCTTAACGACCGCATTCCATCCAAACGTAATTTCAAGTGGTGCATTGCGGTCCGGCATGTAGCATACTGTTGAGCACGGCAACGCCGAGGACCGTCTCCGTGCGTTGGTCAAACAGGCTGCGCGTGCAAACCCGGACCGATGATTGCCTTGTATCTGCCCATGTTGGCGGGTCAGTCGATCGGCGTCATCGTGGCCCCGTTGTCGATGACGAGTTCGGAGCCGGTCATGAAACGTGAAGCGGGCGAAGCGAGATATAGCACGAGGTGGGCCACGTCCTTGGGGGCGCCATATGCCCCCGCAGGAAGCGCATCCCAACTCTGTTCGCGTTGCGCCACCTGTTCGGGGCTCACATTTTCCTGGATCAGCCCAGTATTGATCTTGCCTGGATGAATTGAATTGCAGCGGATGCCATAGCCCTTCTGCTGGCAGTAAATCGCAATAGACTTGGTCATCGAACGTATCGCCCCCTTGGCAGCAGAATACGCGGTTATCGTGGGAAAGCCTTGATGCGAACCCATCGAGGATATGTTGATGATCGAACCACCGCCACTTTTTGCCATCAGCGGAATTGCATGTTTGCAACCTAAAAACACACCTTCTACCATCACCCGCTGTTGCAGTTGAAAATCCTGTAACGAGCAGTCTTCGACCGACCCGTAGCGGACCAGGCCGGCATTGTTAACCAAAACGTCCAGACGCCCAAACCGCTTTTCGATCTCGCCGATGATCCGCATCCACCCGGCTTCTTCGCCGACATCCTGGTGGAACGGGACGGCGCCGCGGCCAATCTGTTGTGCCGCTGCGCGTACGCGCTGTTCGTTAATGTCGGTCAGCACCACAGTGGCGCCTTCGTCTGCCAGCAGCATGGCGTCGGCCAATCCAAGCCCCGATGCCGCTCCTGTAATCAATACCACCTTCCCAGCTACACTGTTCATTGTTTATATCCCTATCATGAAAAGAAAAACCGTATGCAGCGATTGCAACAGCTGCGTCCACACCATCTCACCAGGGATCGAAGAAATTGAATAATCCTTCGGCTACGGCATCGTTAGATGGATAAAGAAGCGTACCAGTTGAAAATAGACCTAGGGAAAAAACAGAGAAATGAATCCGGCCAACAATGTGTTTCAGGAGGCCAAGGCTTCGCGCGGATTGTTGCTTTACGGCGCCAATCCTGTCGATCAGCAGCCTGTCTCTATCGCCAGATCCGAATGCCATGGTTGCTCGCCCGGAGTGAATCGGGGCGTCACCCGTAACGTCAGGCTACCTCGCCTTCGGAGTCCATCGTTATACGCGGCCCAGTTCGTCACCTTGGCCTGCCACAACACATAGTTGGCCGGATTCATTCCTTGTTCTCCTCTCGGTCTACTTTCAAAATGGTAGGCTCCTTTACCCAGCGTGAGCATCCGGCCCCGTCAATAAACTTGGTGGGGCGTTGTTGTTAGTGGTGCTGGCACGAGTAAAGCTGACATAAACCTAAACAACATTGGAAGACGGTGATGAAACCATATCTAGCTTTCCTCTTATGAACTTTGAACGGCAGTCCAAAAGTGCATAAATCTGGCGGAAAAAGGCACAAAAGGGAAGGGCGTGGCCATGCTTAATATGGTTTTTTGAGAGTAACAACAAGGAGGAGACGCATGAGCAACACGAAACGGCAACGTAAGAGGAGGGCTGCATCAAGACCGCATTAACGGTTTTAGTGGTTTCGGCTGCGGCTGCGGCATTGCTGCTGCCCGGCGCGGCGAGCGCATTCCAGATCTAGTGTCCTGAGTTGTTAATTCGTTGAGAAAATAAATATGTCGAAATCGCGCCGAGACAAGGAACAAAGCACAGCAAGGCTGGAGCCTTGCGCGCATTTGTGACGCCGTATCGGGGGTGATTCTCGGCATATTTATTCAACGAATTAGTAATTCAGGACACTAGATCAAGACTACCTTTTAAGTACGACATCGAAGGCGTATGACGATCCGTTACGTTTTTTATAAATATATTATCTTGGAGAAGCATCATGGTTAGCCGTATCAATATTATTGCAATAGGGGCCGCGCTTGCTTGTGGCATGGCAGGCTCGGCATATGCCGCGGTGACTGCGGAAGAAGCCAGGCAACTCGGCAAGACGCTTACACCGATGGGCGGGGAGATGGCCGGCAACAAGGACGGCAAGATTCCGGCCTGGACCGGCGGCATGAAGACCCTGCCGCCGGGCTTCGATCCCAAAAAACCCCATCTGCGGCCCGATCCGTTCGCAAGTGAAAAGCCGCTCTTTTCCATTGATGCGAAGAACATGAGCCAGCATGCCGACAAGCTGTCGGATGGCATGAAGGCCATGATGCAGAAGTACCCGACGTTTCGCATCGACGTCTATCCCACGCACCGCACGGCAGCCTGGCCGCAATACGTGATGGACAATACACTCAAAAACGCCACCCGATGCAGCACGGAAAAGGACGGTGTGGCGATCAGTCGGGCATGCTATGGCGGATATCCGTTTCCGATTCCGAAGACCGGCAACGAAGTCATGTGGAACAAGATACTGAGGTTCGCTGGCCACGTTTTTGAAAATACGTTCACCCATTGGGTGGTGGATGCAAGCGGGACGGCTGCGCTTTCGTCGAGCAGTTTCGCACGGCAAGAGTATGTCTATTACGATCCGAGCAAGACCGAACTCGATGGTGATTATTTCTGGAAGTACCGGGATAAGACGACCGCGCCGGCACGCATGTCTGGCGAGGCATTGATGCTGGTCGACCCGATCGATCCGATTGCGAATAAGCGCAAGGCCTACCAATACCTGCCAGGTCAACGCCGGGTCAAGCTTTCTCCGAACCTGAGCTATGACACGCCGACACCCGGTCAAGGCGGAGCCGCGACGATGGACGATGCGCAGCTTTTTCTGGGTGCGCAGGACCGCTTCGACTTCAAGCTGATCGGCAAAAAGGAAATGTATATTCCTTACAATAATACCCGGGTCATGGTAGATGAACAGAACTGTTCCCCGGAGAAGGCTCTGCTCAAGCATCATTACAATCCGGACTGCCTGCGTTTTGAATTGCACCGTGTCTGGGTGGTGGAGGCGACGGTCAAGCCAGGAGTGCGTCACACGTCGCCAAAGCGCGTGTTCTACTTTGATGAAGATACTTATGTAGGCCTCAGTGACGGTTACGATGCAGTAGGCAAGCTGCAAAAGGTGCTTTGGCAAACCCATACGCCGATGTATGAAATTCCGAGTCAACATAGCGACGCTTTCGGATCATATAACCTGACCAGTGGTGCATATGTCGTGTCCGGCCCCTATCCTGGAGGAGCAGCGTACCCTGTCAAGCCGCTTGATGCACGCGCATGGGCGCCTGAAGCGCTCGTTGGCGACGGCGTGCGTTAAGCCGGTACCGGGCGTGCGAGGGGGGCAGCCTGAGTCAGGAACTGCGTGGTCTTGGGCCGGATTGTTTTTACAGTCCAGCACCGCGGGCAACCGGGACAATTTCAAGATCGCCGTCTACTTCCATTGCGGCGGCCTTGATTTGTATCCGGCTTCAGTCACCCACAGGAAAGTCTGATGAATCATATTAATCATATTTAAAGGAAGCGACGATGACAACGAAACAGGATGAATTGAGCGTTTTGCAGTTATTGAACCGCTACGGTGTTGCAGTCGACAGCAAGCGGTGGGATGTCTTCGACCAAGTGTTTACGGAAGACGTGATTGCCGACTATGGCGCCCCGGTCGTGTTCGAGGGGCTCGCCGCCTTCAAGCGTGGGGCGGAAGCGGCATGGGGCCCGTTCGATGCATCACAGCATTCGATGTCGAATACAGTGTGGGAGCGTCGAGGAGATACTGGGCGATCACTTACTTACGGGAATTGGTTCATTATCCGAAGGGGCGTCGAAGGCGGCGATCTCTGGGAGGGCCGGGGCTGGTACTACGACGAATGGGTTCTGCGCGACGCTGGATGGCGGATCAAACGTCGGTGTTGCAGAACGATGTCGTGGTCAGGCAATCTGCTTGTGGTCGATCCAACGGCCAAAGCTGGGACAGCCTGCAGCAAGACCTATTCACTTGCGGACGCAGCGCGTGAGGGCTTGTTCAGCTTCTTCGATATCTAGCCAGGACACCGGGCGCGATCGTAGCCGTCTGTTCGGTCATCAAAAGTGGCCAGCTTAGCTTTAGCTGCGTATCTGTGTTCGGACATTGACGCCTGGGTATTCAGGCAGAAATGATGTTACGCATAGTGCAACCTAACGGGTACGCTTCCAGCTTTTTGTCTGGAGACAGCGTGCCCGTACCAAGGATCCCTATGCGTAAGGTGCCTACACCCCTGATGATCTGCACCCTAACGATTAAGATTCAAGAGAGGAGATTAAAGAAGATGAGCAGAAATTCATTACCGGCGTCGAAGACCGGGGCGTTCAGGCGCCTGGCGGCTCGGATGCTGTTGGCGCTGTTGGCGCCGTTGGCTGGCGTCGCGCTGGCAGCGCCCGAGGGTGCCACAAAACCCGCTGCCGCGCTGGACCCGGCGGTTCACAAGGGCAGCACCCTGTTTGCGCAAAACTGCGCGATCTGCCACCTCGGCGGGGTGCCGAAAGCTCCGCATCCCGACTTCTTCCGCATGTCGTCGCCCAAGTCCATCATCGAGGCCATGAACAACGGCGTCATGAAGGCGCAGGCAAGCCACCTGTCGGCCGATGAAAGGCGCCAGATCGCGGAATACCTCACCAACACTTCGCTGTCGGACTACAAGGAGCCGCCCGCTCCCATAATGTGCGAGGGGCGCGCCAGGGAATTTGACCTGCGCAAGCCGCCGCAGGCGGTGGGCTGGGGCTACGACACGCGCCGCTTCGTGCCTGCGCGTCTGGCCGGCCTGAAAACGGACCAGGTCAGGGACCTCAAGCTCAAGTGGTCGTTCGCCTTCCCGGAAGCCATCCGTGCGCGCTCGCAGCCGGTGGTGGCGATGGGCGCGGTTTTCGTCGGCAGCCAGGATGGCACCATCTACGCCTTCGACCTTGAAACCGGCTGTGCCCGCTGGACCAGCCGGGTCGCCAGCGAAGTGCGTACGGCCATCGTGGTGGAGCCCTGGAAAGCCGGCGCCAGGCCCGCGCGCAACCCCCGTCTCTACTTCGGCGACCTGATGGGGCGCGTCTATGCCATGGATGCACTGACCGGCAAGGTCCTGTGGCGCGAGCGCCCGGACGACCATCCGAATGCCACCATCACCGGCACGCCCGCGCTGCATGGCGATACCCTCTATGTGCCGGTGTCTTCGCTCGAGATGAGCGTGTCGCTCAATCAGGATTATCCCTGCTGCACATTCCGCGGCTCGCTGGTCGCACTCGACACCAGGACCGGCGCCCTGCGCTGGAAGCACTACACTATCCCGACCGCAGCGACCGAGCAAGGCAAGACCGGCGCCGGCACGCCGATCTTCGCGCCCTCCGGCGCGCCGGTCTGGGGCAGCCCGGCGGTAGATGTCAAACGCGGCCTGATCTACCACGGCAGCGGCGAAAACTATCAGTCGCCGGCCGACGGCAACAGCGATGCGCTGTTCGCGGTCGACATGAAAACCGGCAAGCGCCGCTGGCACTACCAGCTAACCGCCAGGGATGCCTGGAACACCGCCTGCATGAAACCCGGCCACCCCAGCTGTCCGGCTGAAAAGGGCCCCGACACCGACCTGTCCGCCTCGCCGCTCCTGATCGACATCGGCGGCGGCAAGCAGGTACTGGTGGTGGCGTCCAAATCCGGCACAGCCTGGGGCTTCGACCCCGACGCCCCAGGCAAGCCGCTGTGGCGTACGGAAGTGGGACGCGGCAGCCTGCAGGGCGGCGTGCACTTCGGCATGGCGGTCGAGGGCACACGGGTATTCGTGCCCATCTATGACTCCAAGGAGACCGCGCACGGCGGCACCTACAGCGATGCCGGATTCCCCGGCGTACACGCCCTGGATGCGCGCACCGGCAAGATCGTCTGGCGCGGCCCGGTCGACAACCGCTGCAACGGCCGCAAGGATTGCGAGCCGGGCGTATCGGCCGCAGCCACGGCCATGCCCGGCGTCATCTTCGCCGGCCACCTCGACGGCTGGCTGCGCGCCTACGACAGCGCAAGCGGCCAAGTAATCTGGCAGACCGACACGGCGCAAGCCTTCACGACCGCCAATGGCGCGGTGGCCACTGGCGGCTCGATGAGCGGCCCCGGCCCGGCAATCAGCGACGGCCACCTGATCGTGAACTCGGGCTACGGCTTCGCCTTCAAGATGCCAGGCAACGCCCTGCTCGTCTACAGCGTCGACGGCAGGTAAGGCCCGCCACCATCCCGTTCGCCGCAACGGCCAGCTCCGGGCAGCGGAGCTGGCCTGCTTCGGCAGCACATACACCTGTTCCTGCAACAGCCGCGCCGTTCGCCAGCCGGATGCCCTCGCAAATCCTGCCGGCGTGTCAGTCCGCGGCGTGTACCGATGTTGTATCGGAAAGAAGTGAAGTGCGAAAGGCGATCTTATTGCACCTGAAAATGCCGCGTGACGCCGGTCGGCGACACCGTCAGACTTCGCTCAGCTTGCGCGAATTGGCATCGGTGCGGAAGACGATAGGCCTTTCCTCCACTGCGGACTGTGCTGTGCCTGCCCGTTTGGCGGCATGCAAAATAATTTCATCGATCTTATGCCGCATTGGCGATTTGGAGCAGACCGGATCGGCCGCCGCCGGGTCGCCAGCCAACATGAAAGCTTGGCAGCGACATCCGCCGAAGTCATTGCTTTTTTCAGGGCAGCTGCGACAGGGTTCATTCATCCAGGCGTCGCCGCGGAACGCATTGAAGGCGCTGCTGCCGTACCAGATTTCCTTCAGGGACATGCCGCGCACATTGGGCAATATCAGGCCGGGCAGGTCGCGCGCGTTGTGGCAGGGCAGCGCCAAACCATCCGGCGCCACACCCAAGAAAACCGAGCCCCACCCATTCATGCAGGCCTTGGGACGGTCTTCATAGTAATCGGGCACCACAAACAGCAGCTTGCAGCGCTTGCCTATCTTGGCGCGATATTCTCCGACTACCCGCTCGGCTTCCAGCAATTGCTCATGGGTCGGCATCAGCTGGGCCTGATTCTTCATGGCCCAGCCGTAGTACTGTGTATTGGCCAGCTCCAGGTATTCGGCATCGAGCTCGAGTGCCATCTCGATGATCTTGTCCACATGCGGCAGGTTGTGCCGGTGCAGGACGCAGTTAATGACCATCGGATATTCATACTTCTTGATCAGCGCGGCCACCTTCCTTTTCAGGTCGAAAGTTCTTGTGCTGGACAGGAAATCGTTGAGTTCCCGGCTCGAGTCCTGGAAAGACAGCTGAATATGATCCAGTCCGGCTTGTTTCAGCGCCGCGATGCGGGTCTCGTTGATACCAATGCCGGACGTAATCAGGTTGGTATAGAAGCCGAGACGGTGGGCTTCCGCCACCAGCTCCTCGAGATCGTTGCGCGACAGCGGCTCGCCGCCGGAAAAACCGAGCTGCACCGCGCCCAGCGCACGGGCTTGGCGCATCACATCGATCCACTCGCCGGTGCTGAGCTCGTTCTTAACCGAGTCGTAATTGACCGGATTGTAGCAAAAGGCGCAATGTAGTGGACAGCGGTAAGTCAGTTCGGCCAGGAGCCAATGCGGCGGCGTCACTGGGGGAGCGACGGGCATGGCCGCAGATGTGGGGATGTGTGCGTCCATGGTCAGGCGATCCAGTTTTCCCGATGCGCGTGGTTCAGCATGGCTTCGATGTCCTCACGCAGGTCTGTGGTGTTGAACTTCGCCTCCAGCGTGCCGACGATGTCGTCAACGCTGGTTTTGCCATCGCAGCACTTCAATATTTCGGCGGCGCTGGTATTAAGCCTGATCATGCCTTCCGGGTACAGCAGAACATGGCATTTCTGCACTTCTTCCCATTGCATGCGGAAGCTCCGGTTCAGGACGGGTTTTTTTGGCAAGCTGTTCATTCAGGATAGGCCTTTTCAATCGCATCCAGCATGGTCCATAGGATGTCGAGCTTGAACTGCAGTATGTCGAGCGCACGGGCCTGCTGTTCGGAGGTCGTGAAATAGTCGAGCGTGACGTCCAGCCCGTGGTCGACGTCACGCTGCGCCAGCGGAATTCGACTGCGGAAATAATTCAGGCCTGCGGGCGCGATCCAGTTGTAATACTTGGGCCAAGTGGCCAGGCGGTCCTTATGAATTTGCGGCGCAAACATTTCGGTCAGCGAAGAACAGACTGCTTCCTGCCACGGTCTTCGGCGCGCGAAATCGACATAGGCATCGCAGGCGAAGCGTACGCCAGGCACCACATGGCTCATCGACAACAGCTCCTCGCGCGGAATGCCGACCGCTTCGCCCAGCTGGGTCCAAGCTTCCATGCCGCCGGCATGGTGACCTTGGTAATCATCATAGCCGTCATGGTCGAGGATGCGGGCGATCCACTTGCGGCGAGTCTCGCGATCATCGCAATTGGACAGGATCGCGGCATCCTTTTTCGGGATGATGGACTGGTAGTAGCAACGGTTGGCGACCCAGCCGCGAATCTGCGCTGGCGAGCACTGGCCGCTGTTCATGCGCAAATTGAAAGGATGGTGGATATGATAATTCTTGCCCTTGGCACGCAACTGTTCTTCGAACTCGGCGCGGGACCAGGGCGCCTGTGCATCCTTGCTGCTCATAGCTCTATTTCCATTCCGTCGGCCGCAACCTCGATGCCATGCTCGCGCAGGATGGCCCGCTCTCGCGAATCCTCGCGCAATATTGGGTTGCTATTGTTAATATGGATGAGAATCTTGCGCTGCGCCTGCATGCGGTCCAGCACTTCGATCATACCGCCGGGACCGGACTGCGACAGATGGCCCATGGCGGAGGCCGGTTTCTTCGACAAGCCTAATGCAATCATTTCTTCTTCGGTCCAGAAGGTGCCGTCGACCATCAGGATGTCCGCGTTCTGCATCGCCGCTTCCACCACCTCCGTCAGGTTGCCGAGGCCGGGCGCATAGAACAAGGTCCGGCCGCTTTTCTTGCTGGTGACCTGCAAGCCGATGTTGTCGCCGGGATGCGGATCATTGCGATGCGGTGAGTAGGGCGGTGCCTTGCTCGATAAAGTGATCGCGCTAAAGACGGTGCGCTCGAGCGGCGCGATGAAGAACGGCTTGCCGTCCGGTGTGATCGGGTTGGCACTGATACCGCAGTAATGCGACAGCACCCTGGTAATCGGCAAGCCCGTCGACAGGTCAGCTAACACTTGCTCAGTGGCGTATAGAGGCAAGGGCATCGAACGTTCGCGCAGCATTAGCAGGCCCGTCACATGGTCGATCTGGGCATCCATCAGCAGCACTGCCGCGATGCCGCTGTCGCGCACCGCGCGCGCCGGCTGCAGTGCAGGCGCGTCATTGATCTGCTTCAGTATGTCCGGCGAAGCGTTAATCAATACCCAGTCTTGACCGTTTTCGCTGAGTGCGATCGAGGATTGCGTGCGGGCTTGGGCACGGATGCTGCCGTCTCTCAATCCCTTGCAGTTGCCGCAGTTGCAGTTCCATTGCGGGAAACCGCCGCCGGCAGCCGAGCCTAGTATATGTATTTTCAAGCATGACTCCCGAGAGCGAGGCCCGCCGGCACCTCGCTCTCGCAAATGTATATCAGCGATTAGCGATATACATCGTGATTTCAAAACCAAAGCGGAAGTTAATGGCTTGCGGTTTTTCCCATGTCATGATGGTCTCCTATGCAATCTTGTTGATGAATGGTTGAGTTTTTATCCGGCCAAAAATTTCAACCGGATGAAGTTCATTGTTGCAGAAGTGTCTTTCCTTTGGCAAGCGAATACACCCATCGGCCAAATGATTTTCACATCACCGCAGATCCGCAATCGCCCGGCGCAATGCAGCGGCGATCAGTGGATCGCTGGCCGCATGCGTACCGCCCTCGACCCAACGTACATCAGCTCTCGGCAAAAACCGGGCAAGCCGTGTGACGTTCATAGGGGGGCAAATCCAATCGTGCGTCCCGTGCACAATGATGGTGGGTACGTCCTTCGCCCGCCGCGCTTGTCGAAACAGATAGCGCTCAGTGACAAAACAATTGTTTGACAAGTAATGCGCTTGCAGTCGGTATTTTTGTAGCCAACGTTCCGGCGCCGATCCCATTGGTGGCAACGGCCTTCCAGCCATCGCATGCATGATGGATTCCTCGTAATGTCCCCATCGCTTTGCCGCATCCCAGCAGTCTTTCAATGTTCGGCTTCGAAACATCGCTGTTAAGGTATGGAATACATCGCTGCGTTGTGATGCCGTCCAACCAAATGTCAATTGGTCCCAAGCTTGCGGCGCAAGCGCCTGCAACGTCTGGAAAAACCATTCGATCTCGCGTTCACTAGCAAGGAATACGCCGCGCAGGACTGCGCCGCTTACTACTTTCGGATGAGTACCCAGGTAGCAAAGCGCCAGCGTTGCTCCCCATGATCCACCAACCAGTCGCCACCGCGCAATCCCAAGATGTTGACGCAAGCGCTCGACGTCGCCAACGAGATCCGAAGTGCGATTGTTGCCCAGCTCTCCAAGAGGGGTGCTGTTCCCGGCCCCGCGCTGGTCAAACAGAATGACACGGTCGTATGCCAAGTCGAACCATGTGAGCATTGTCGGAGAGCAGCCGCTACCAGGACCACCGTGGAGGACGACTACGGGATTGCCTCGTGGCTGACCATATTCCGCATAGTAGACAGCATGGCCGTCGACGACGGGCAAGAAATTTTCATGAAAAGGTTTTGGGTGTTGAATAGGCATAACAGCGCTAGGGCGACGCAGGGATGGTCACGGCAGACTTCCAGCCTTCCGCTGTACGCACAACGCCGTCATAGTAGAGAGCGATAATCCTGAACTTCGATCCAAACACATGCAATGTGTGCCGAGCGCGAGCACGAACGCCGGTAATCCGATCGACGATGATGTTGTGCGCCATTTGATGTACAAACCCGCCCTGGTAAGCCCCCTTGATGGAGGATTGAACACAGACAAGGCTCTTGTAAGCAGCCCCATGATGCAACGCGATCTTCCCGGCTTCTTGGCCAGTCATATGGCACATTGCGCATTTTGCCTTCAGGACCGGAACGATCTTCTCCCGAAAACTCACGTCCCCTGAGGATGAAGCCGCATAAGCATGAGAAGAAAGCAATAAAGTTCCAATCATTAGCCATTGCGAGTTGGCAGTCATGTCAGCCCTCCGTGTAAAAACGTGTTCAGCCTCCGCATTTCTTAAAATATCGTCGGACATTGATCTTGTAATCGTTCGATAATTATATTTTTCTGGCGAAAAAATATAAGCCAATATGCGGCCATAAATATGCGCTTACTGGCCAACGGCCAGTAAAAAACACTGAAAAGAAAATTATGTCCGGCAAGAAGAGGGGGGCGATCGCGATCGGACGAAGAGAATTACTGTTTCCAGCAATTACTCTGAATGATTCGCTCCATATCGTTGGGCGCTTGCGCGACTCCTCGTCCGTCAGATTGATCTGGTCGTTGGCCCTCGACCCGGGCAAGAGGGCGCTATGGCGAGAGGCGTTGATCACGTCGCCATTATTCTCTCAGCATCGCGCCCCAGACCGATCAGCCGGCGTCGACGGTTTTCATGGTTTTCGGAATCAGCAGATGTTTCTTGATCTTCCATTCCCCGGCGACGCGAACGAAGTCGGTTTTATATGTTGCCCATAACGTCAACGTACGGCCTTCCGGTTCCTTGAAACATTGCGTGGCTTGCACCTCGGTGCGCGCATGGGCAGCATCGCCGTCGATGGCGATCAGGGACGGTCCGATCAGGTGCTGCGAAGCGCCAAATGGCGCCATGGCGGGTTTGACGAAGTCGATTACGGCAGCGGTGCCGCGGAGTACATCCGGCGTGAAGCCAATGATTTCGACGTCGCTGGTGAAGCAGCTCCGGTAACGATCGAAATCGCGGTCATCGATCGCCGATACGTATTTCAGCATCACGTCCTGGATTGCCGCACGGTCGGCCAAATTTTGCAGTGTCATATTTTCCTTTTTTAAAAAAGATTGAAGCTTAAATCTTGCCGGCTGCGTCGCGCAAAATCAGATCCGACGCTTTTTCACCGATCATAATTGCAGGCATGTTGGTATTGCCGCCGATGAGTGTGGGCATGATCGCGGCATCGGCGACCCGCAGCCCGGCGATGCCATGCACACGCAGCTGGTCGTCGACCACGGCCATGCCGTCTGTCCCCATCTTGCAGGTGCCGGCGGTGTGGTAGTCGGGATTGGCGGAAGCCCGGATGAAAGCCGCGATTTCCTCATCCTTCTGCACATCCTGGCCGGGGCGATATTCCTCGCCGCGGTAGGGGGTGAAGGCCGGCTGGCCGAACACCTGGCGGGAGATGCGAACGGCTTTGATCATGGTCGCCAGATCGTTGGCCGAATCAAGGTAATTCTGATCGACGATGGGCGGCGCAGCGGGATCCGCCGAGGCCAGCCGGATTTCGCCGCGGCTTTCGGGACGCAGGACACAGACATGCGCCGAAAAGCCGTGCTCCGGCATCAGCCCGGTGTGATCGTCCTTCATCAACGCGAGAATCATCGACAATTTGACATCGGGTTCCGGCAATTCAGCCTGGGAGCGGACATAGCCGATTGCCTCGATTCCCGTCGATGTCAATGGGCCGGTGCGCGACAGCAGGTAGCGGGCGACGGCGATGCTTGCCCGCACTGGATGGACGTGGGCGTACAGTGATACCGGCTGGATCGCACGGTATTTCATATAAAGCGAAAGATGGTCCTGCAGGTTGCGGCCGACGCCGGGCAGATGGGCGTTCACGAGAATGCCGAGATCCTGGAGCCGGTCCGCATCGCCAATGCCGGAGAGCATGAGGAGCTGGGGCGAGGCCACCGCGCCGGCAGCCAGGATGACTTCGCGTCGCGCCGTCGCAGTCTGCTTGCCGTTGCGTGCAAAAGCGACGCCGGCGGCGCGTTTCCCTTCGAAGACGATACGCGTTGCATGCGCATTTGTCAGCACCGTTAGATTGGGGCGCGAGCGGATCGGCCGCAGGTAGGCGGTCGCGCTGCTGGAGCGACGTCCGCGCCAGGACGTCATATCGATTGGACCGAAACCTTCGCGCAAGGCGCCGTTGGTGTCGTCATTGTAGGGATAGCCGGCTTGCTGGCCGGCTTTGACGAACGCCTTGGCGAGTGGATTGCAAACGCCCGGCCGGCCGACCTGGACCGGTCCGTCGCCGCCGTGCCATTCATTGGCGCCGTGCTTGAAGCTCTCCGCCCGTTTGAAGTAGGGCAGCACGTCGGCATAAGACCAGCCGCGATTGCCCATGTTCGCCCAGCCATCGTAATCGCTCGGCGCGCCGCGATCGTACATCATGCCGTTGATCGAACTGCCGCCACCCAGAACCTTGCCGCGCGGAAGAATCATCGAACGGCCATTCAACTTCGCCTGCGGCGCGCTGACATAGTTCCAGCTGTGCTTACCCGAAAGAAGCAGTGGCAACAGACCGCCCGGCACATGGATCATGGGGTCGCGGTCGGACCCGCCGGCTTCCAGCAGCAGCACGTGATTACGCGGGTCTGCCGAAAGGCGATTGGCCAGCACGCAACCCGCCGAGCCGGCGCCGACGATGATGTAATCGAATTCCATGCGCGGCTTTTTCTTAAGCGATCGAGCGGGCGGCAAGGTGGCCTTCGCGTATCGCCGTCTGGAGATAGCGTGGGCTGCGCACGTCGCCGACAGGGATGACCTGTCCGGAGAAGCCTTCGAGTTCGTCGAGGAGCTCACGGTTGGGCCGGTTATGCGACACGAACACGACCATGTCGGCGTCGACGTCGAAAGCCTTGCCCCCATGACGATGCGACAATTGCACTTTGCCCTTGTCGACAGCCTCCAGCTTTGTGGATGTCAACAGCCGGAAATCGCCTTTGGCGAGCCGCTCGAGCGCGGGGGCGGCAGTGTGATTCAATTCCATCCGCGGGGAAAAACTCGGATGGCCGGTCACGAAGGTAACGGCGACGCCGCTTTCAATCAGGAACTCCGCCGCGGCGATGCCCTCGTAGTGACCAGGATCGTCGAAAACGACGGCGTGGCGCCCCAGGTTGCGATGCCGGTCACCCAGCAGCAGATCATGGCTGGACAGGACCTTGGGACTTTCGATGCCGGCAACGACATGGCCGGGGGAAAACATTTGACGGCCGTCGTCCATCCGCGGGAGCGAGCCGGTCGCGACGATCACCACATCGGGCGCAATTGCCGCGACGTCCGCAGCCTGCACGTAGGTGCCCAGGCGTACATCCACTCCGAGCCGATAGACTTCACGCTCCAGCCAGTCCGTGATGTCGCCGATGCCAATTCTGCGCGGTGCGCGTTTGGCGATATTGATGCACCCACCCAAGGCATCCGAAGCTTCCGCCAGAATCACGGTATGCCCTTTCAATGCCGCTATGCGGGCAGCTTCGAGTCCGGCCGGGCCGCCGCCGATGATGAGGACCTTGCGAGGCTGCTCAACCGGCTTGATCAGATCTTCCGCCAGCGCGGACTCCGCACCAACGGCGACATTCACAGCGCAACCGAGCCTGCCCATGGTGACGACGCCGCCGATGCAGCCATGGTTGCAAGCGATACAAGGACGCACTTCATCCACGCGTCCGTCGATTGTTTTGCGGACGATATCCGGATCGGCGATATGGGCGCGTGTGAGGGCGACCAGGTCGGCATCGCCCTGGCGGATCACCTGATCCGCCTCTTCCAGCGTGCGGAAGCGTCCCGTCACCAGGACGGGGACCGTGATGCCTTGACGGATCGGCCTGTCATGGGGCAGCTCATAGCCTACCGGCTCATGCATTGGCGCGACAATCTTGTTCGGCGTGTAGTTATCGCCCATCGTCAGATTCAGAAAGTCGATCAGCTTCCTGTCCTCGAACAGTTGAGCAGCGTTGCGCACGTCTTCGCCGGTCAAGCCGCCCGGCATAAGGTCGGCGCTGAGCCGTACCCCAAGAACCATCGTGGCAGGCAGCACCTTTTTTACCGCGACGAGCAACTCCAGCGGCAGGCGCATCCGGTTTTCAAAGCTGCCGCCATACTCGTCCGTGCGCTGGTTATAGAGCGGCGACATGAACTGCTGGATCAGATAGCCGTGCGCCATGTGCACCTCAACGCCATCGAGACCACCCTTCACGCAGTCCTCTGCCGCGGCAACATAGGCGGCAATCAAACCCGCAATCTGCTGCCGGGACATCGGCTCGGCAGGAATCCCGATGGCGCCGATCGAGTCGGAGGCGGAGAGCGGGGGGGAGCCATCGGCCTGTGGAATCTCGTTGCCGAGATGACCGATCTGCTGGAATATCTTCATGCCATAAGGTGCGACTTCGGCCATCAGCGCTTGATAGCCTTCGACCATGCCGGGCGCGCCTGCCACGAGAAAAGGATAGGCAGATTGGTAGATGCCGAGCGCCTCCAGTATGGTGAGCCCGACCCCGCCTTTTGCACGGGCCACGTGATAGTCAATCAGGCTCCGGCTCATGGTGCCGCCGCCGAGACCGGTGGCGTGGCCGGTCCGGGTAACCCGATTTTTGACCGTTACCGGGCCGATCTCGAGCGGACTCAATACGTGCTTCAATGACATATTCATGGTGTCTCCTCCTAGTAAGTATCGCTGGCACTCGCGTCCAGTTTCGTCCGAGTCAGCCGCGGAGAAATTGTCGTTGTGTTTTATTCTATCTTGATGGTATACATACGTACTTTATATGTCAATACAAGTACCGGAGTGCTGCCGGCGTGTCAACAGCGATTTGAAAGTGCAGGTTTCAGCTGTGAAGCGACATCAGCGGAGGGAGGGTGGCCATCGATGCAGCCGTGCAGGGAAGCTTTGTAAAGCGGGGATGCAAAGAGCGCCTGATTGCAATCCGTTTGTGGGCGGCGACATTGCGCCAACGTTTCGCAAATGCAATCAGGGCTTTGCTTTCCAGTCCTTTCCATTAATTAAGCAATAACGAATGGACTGGAAAGCGGGGGCAACTTAAGGCTCGAGCCAGGTGTCGCGGTCAATCCCGGCATTCTTTCTCGAGAACTTGATGATATTGGCGATTTCCTTGTCCAGGGTCGACGGGTCCTTGGTCGCAGGAGTAATCGGCCCATGCTGCCAGCTTTCTGCGACGGAGTAGCCATAGCCCCATGCCTCGAACACGCGACCGCTGATGCCGCGCGATGCCGGGCTGGCCAACCAGGTTACAAATGCGGCGATCCACTCGGGGTCGCGCCGTTCCAGCTGCTCCGGCGTCCACTCTTTCAGGCCCTGCGTCATGCGGGTTTCAGCGCGCGGCGCAATCGCATTGACAGTGACGCCATAACGGCCCAGCTCGCGGGCGGCAACGATCGACAGGGTGGCAACGCCGGCCTTGGCGGCTGCATAGTTGGTCTGTCCGATATTGGCATACAGTGCCGAATGCGAAGTGGTATTAATCACGCGCGCATCGACCGGCTTGCCTGCCTTCGATTGCTCGCGCCAATAGTTTGCTGCATGGTGGATAGGGGCGAATGTGCCTTTCAGGTTCACGCGGACAACGGCGTCCCAGTCCTGTTCTGTCGTATTGATCAGCATGCCGTCACGCAGGATGCCGGCGTTGTTGATCAGAATATCCAGCTTGCCGAAAGTATCCACGGCATTCTTGATCAAGTTTTTGGCGCCATTCCAATCCGCGACGTCCGAATTGTCCACGATGGCTTCACCGCCCATTTCACGGATCAGGGCAACGACTTCTTGCGCGGGAGTCTGGTCAACACCCTCACCGCTTGCCGAGGTGCCGATATCGTTGACAACGACTTTTGCGCCATGGCGCGCGAGCATCAGCGCGTGCGCCCGACCCAAGCCGCGACCGGCGCCAGTAATAATTGCTACACGACCTTCACAGATTTTCATTTTGTGCTCTCCAAGTATTAATTAACTACGATAAATACTGACTTAACCATGCTGCAGACGGATCAGTCGTTTGCCGTTGTTTTCCCCTCGATAGAGGCCGGCGATAGCGTCCGGGGCCTGTTCAATGCCATTCAAAACATCCTCGCGATAGCGCAGTTGTCCGGTGCGGACCCAGGCTGCCAGGCGGGCCACAGCTTCCTCATAGCGATGCTCATAATCCCACACCAGAAAACCCTGCATGCGTGCAGCTTTATTGAGAAGATGGCGTTCCACGCGCGGTCCGAGGGGCCACGGCTCCCAGTTCGCTACGGACGCCGTGCCGCAAACGACAATGCGCGCCCCTTTATTGATCTGGCTTACTACGACATCTGAAATTCTTCCTGACGTATTGTCATGGTAGACATCCACGCCCTTCGGACAGGCCGCAATCAGATCTTTTTCAAAGTTTTCCGACTTGTAATCGACGGCGGCATCGAAGCCGAATTCGTCGATGCAAGCCCGGACTTTTTCCGGACCGCCAGTGATGCCCACCGTGCGGCAGCCGGCAATTCTGGCAATCTGACCGACGGCTGAACCGACGGCGCCAGCAGCCGTCGAGACGACGACGGTATCGCCGGGGCGTGGCTGCGCCGCCTCTGTCAACGCAAAGTAGGCGGTGATGCCATTGATTCCCAAGATCCCCAGCGACAAGGAAATCGGCAAGTCCGATTCCTTTATCTTGCGTCGTATGGTGCGGCCGTCGGTTACGGCGTATTCCTGCCAGCCAAGCATGCCCATCACCTGGTCGCCTTCAGCGAAGCCGGGGTGCCGGGATGCGATGACTTCGCCGGCGCTAAAAGACCGCATGACGTCACCGATTGCCACCGGATCGGAATAATTGGCTGCAGCGTTGACCCAGCCCCGCATGGCAGGCTCGACAGAAAGAAACGCATTGCGCACCAAAAATTCTCCCTGTCGAAGATCAGGAAGGGCGGTGCTGACAAGCTCAAAATGTTCTGCCTGCGGGATTCCTACGGGACGCGATTTGAGTACAACCTGTCGATTATTTGTAGGTAACATAGTCATATCTAGCTATGCAGCCCCAGGATCGAGATTGCAGCAATGCCCAGATAGGGGACGCCACCCAGGTTATGCGTCAGGCCCAGGCTTGGATCTTTCAATTGGCGCTCACCGGCGCGTCCCAGCAATTGATTGTAGACTTCATACGCCATGCGCAACCCGGTTGCGCCAATCGGATGGCCGAAACACTTGAGGCCGCCATCGACCTGGCATGGAACGCCACCACCGGTGCGATCGTAGAATCCATCCAGCACGTCATGAGTGGCACGACCTTCTTTCGAAACAAACAGGTCTTCCATCGTGACCAGTTCGGTAATGGAAAAACAGTCGTGCACTTCCATCAGGCTGAGCTGCTTGCGCGGATCGGTGATACCGGCTTCCTCGTAAGCCTTCTTCGCAGCATTGCGCGTCGTGCGCACGTGGCTGCCATCCCACTGGTTGGTGGACGACTCAACGCCAGAACCGATCGATAACTGGATCGCCTTGATGGTGACCATATCCTTGCGGCCAAGCGCGCGGGCGATTTCCGGTGTGGTGACGATCGCGGCAGCTGCGCCATCGCTCACGCCGCAGCAATCGAACAGGCCGAGCGGTTCGGCAATCATCGGCGCGTTCAAAATCTGCTCCATCGAGACTTTTTTCCGGAGGTGCGCCTTCGGGCTCAGCACGCCGTTCTCGTGGCTTTTCCATGAAACGTGTGCGATCGCGCGTTTCAAATCTTCTTTCGACACGCCATGCTTGGCGCGGTATCCGGCGGCCAGTTGGGCAAATCCTGCTGGCGCCGAACCGAGCGGCATCCACAGGTCATTGAATGTGCCCTTGAAGCCTGGTGGCAAACCGCCATAGCCGGTATCCTTCAGCTTTTCAGCGCCTACAGCCAGGGCGATATCGACTGCCCCGGAAGCGACAGCGTAGACTGCGCCGCGCAAGGCTTCCGTGCCTGTTGCACACATGTTCTCGACGCGGCTGAACGGAATGCTGTCGAGACGCAAAGCCACGGATGCCGGAATGGCGGAGTTCCCGACGTTGACTGCATCCATGCAGGAGCCATACCACGCCGCCTCGATTTCCTTGCGTTCAATTCCCGCATCCTTCAGCGCTTCATCGAAAGCCTCTGCCAGCAGTTCCGATGTGCCTTTATCCCAGCGCTCGCCGAACTGGGAGCAGCCCATGCCAAGAATCGCGACTTTGTCTTTAATGCCTTTTGCCATGAAAATCCCCTTGTTATGCTTCGATCGGCGTTGTTTTCCAGAAATATCGCGGATAGCCGCGCGTCGTGTCGATGTCCTTGATGCGAAAAACAACTTTCAGCGGTGTGCCGACGTCCAGACCTGCCGCACCCACCTCAACGGTTTCCATCAGCAGCCGGGCGCCATTTTCAAATTGGACAAATCCAACATACAAAGGCGGCGCAGGATGATAGGAAAGCCAGTCCGCCGTATAGGTCAGCACACTGTTCGGTACATCGACCAGCGATACCTGGTCAAAATTCTCGCTCGATGCGTTGCACTCCGGATTGACGCAATACGGCATCTGCGGGAACTGGAGCGTTTGGCAGCAGCGGCACTTGCCTGCCATGAAGCTTGCCAGTTGATTGCTCGAACGGTACTGCTCGGTAAGGGCCGTCTTGACAGTCTTTTCTGCCCGCATTCCCCACTCCAGATCAATGTTGCCTTCATATGAGAGCATGCGCAGGTAGGCATCGTGTACCTGTGCATCAGCAAGCGCACCGCTTACGCCGCGGCGTGGTTTGAATTTGCTGATGGCTTCTGTGACCTGGAATACCAATGCATCACATCCCTGGCCGAATCCCACCACGAGAATGATTTGCCCGGGGGTGGCTTGTTCAAGCACCTTGGCCAGCATCAGCAGGCCATGGGCACTGCCGGTATTGCCGCAGTTTTCTTCCAGATTGTCGGATACCGACTCGGCGGCCACGCCCAGTTTCTTGGCAACTGCATCGGCCAGGCCCTTCATCGGCGACGGCATGATGAAATGGCTGATGTCGGCCGCACTGACTTTTGCATCTTTCAAAGCAGCCTTGACTGCGTCCGGCACCAGCTTCATGTAGCCTTCATCGCGGATCCATCGCTCTTCCCAGACATAGTTGTAGTCTGAATCGCTGGCGCGGAAGTGATCCACAAAGAACGAGGTCCGGCTGGCGGCGCCCAGCAAGGAGGCGATGACGTTCTGGCTTCCCAATGTGAAGGCGGCGGCGCCTGCGCCATAACCGATCTCCTGAATGCTGCCCGGCTTGCCTTTCGGCTGCTCACTTGCGATGAGCAGGGCATCGCTACCGCCATTCTGGAGCGCTGCCATCAGTGCCGAGGTGCCGGCGCGCTGCGTCGAACCCAGGTCAAGCGTCTGGCAGGCGGAAGACAGGTTTAATGCACCGGCCACAATGGCACTATGTTGCAGGTCGGCGAAGGGCATCGTCGTGGATGACAGGTATAGCTTGCCGATGCCCGCTCGGTCACGATTGTCGAGCGCATCGCGCGACGCTTCGACTGCCATGGTGACGCTGTCTTCGTCCCAGCTGCAGAACGCCCTGTGCCCTTTGGCGAGGGATTTGAGAGAGGGGGCCATCCACTTGTGCGCAGCTGCAATCGCTGCTCTTTGCATGCGCAGACGTGGAATATAGCCGCCGTATCCGGTAATACCGTACACCGATGTGTTCGCCACTTTAGTGCCTTTCAAGTTGAATGATTAGTTCGTATGCATGGATACAATACACTAACATTAATGCGCGGGTCAACATCAAAAATGCGGATTTCTGATCAGTCCCGGAAATGCGCTGAAAACAAGGGCTCCGGGCGCAGCTGCGCTGGCCGGGATGGGGCTGGGATAGGTGAATTTCGCCAAAGGACTGATGGCGATGTGGTTCGTGATTTAATGCGCTGAGGAGATTTTTGAGGCAGGCAGCCCGCATGAAAATGCGACTCTGCAGGGTGTCCAATTCGAATGCAATTCGGCAATTCAGCCTGAGACAGCCTAAAAATCGGGCCCGAGAAAGTGCAGGAAAACGGCAGGAAAGCGGCAGGAAAAACCATGGGTTTTCCGACGCTGCCATGGCCAAATTCAGGGTCATGGCAGCGATCAGTCACGACAAGGTCGCTGACAATTTGCGGTATCGGAAAAGCGTGATCATCGCCTATTAAGTGGGCGTCCCTGCCAGCGGAATATCGCCACTTTTTATGCGGCGACGCACCTCGGCGCGCTGAAGCTTTCCGGTCGCGGTGCGAGGCAGGGCAGTCACGGCTTGCAATAATTTAGGCAACTTATACCCAGCAATATGCTTTCTGGCAAAAGTCCTCAATTCCTCGACCGTCGCTGCACATCCTTCGTTCCACTCGATAATGGCTGCAACAGATTCACCCCAAGGTTTGTCTGGAATGCCGACGATCACGAGGTCCCTGATTGCGGGGTGAAGCCGCAATACCTGTTCGACTTCAGCGGGGTAAATGTTTTCTCCGCCCGACACGATCATATCCTTGATTCTATCTGTCAAATACAAGTATCCTTCCGCATCCAGATAACCGCCATCGCCGGTCTTGTACCATCCGTCAACCAGGACTTCGGCGGTTGCTTCTGCGTGTTTCCAGTAGCCGATCATGATGCATGGCGACTTGACCCAGATTTCGCCGGGAGTATTCGCGGGCAACGGTACGCAATTGTCGTCGCGAATCTCGATGCTCATGCCAGGCAATGCCTTGCCGACAGAACGCAGCAATTCGGGACGGGCAATGTCATGCGACACGGGCGGCAGGAAAGTGACCGAACCACAGTTCTCGGTCATCCCGAAGTATTGGCCAAATCCGCATCCGAAGGTTTCAATGCATTCCTTCAGTAAGTGAACGTCCATGGTGGACGCGCCATAAAAAATGCTTTTCAGCTGGGGAGCGGGCAGGTGGCTCTTCTTGATCAAGTCCAGAAGCGAACTAATTGCCGTTGGAACCATGAAGGTGCGGGTGACATGCTGCTGCTGGCTGAGTCTTAAAAGGTTTGCCGGGCTTGGGTCGGCGGTCAGGATGCATGTCAGCGAGCGCAGCAGTCCGATCAGCATCCACGTGAGTCCGCCAACATGAAAATTCGGCATCGCTGACAAGATGATGTCGTCAGACGTCCAGTCGTCCCAGGCGGGGGTGTCGAGTTCAATATGGCGTGCAATCGACAGTGCCCGCTGCGACAGCATCACGCCTTTGGGTTGGCCGGTGGTGCCGCTCGTGTACATTTGCAAGGCACATTCGTCCAAATATAATTCATTGGATTTCCGGGCCGGGATGGACGCGTCGTTGAGAATGCGGTCTAGTGTCCGAGCAGCGTCACCGGATGTTGGCAGCGTTGCGATGCTTGTCCCGGCTTTTTCCGTGGCTTCCCTGGTGGCCTCCGAAAATTCCTGATCATGAATCAGCAGCGCGCTAGTGGAGTTCTGCAGAATGTAGCCGATTTCCGTGCCGGTGCAGCGCCAGTTGATTGGCACCAGGACCACGCCGCTGCGAAGGCAGCCGAATAAAACCGGGAAGAAGAGATGACTGTTTTTTCCGAGATAAGCAATTCTGGTTCCCGGGGTGAATCCCTGTTGCTTCAAGAAAGCGGCAAAGCGGTCGCACGCTTCATCAAGTTCCCGGTATGTGTACGATCCATTGTCAGAAATGATCGCTGCCTTGTCTGAAAAACGCTGCGCTCCGATAGCGGGATAATCCGCAAGCCAGGACATTTGTTCGATATTGTGAATCTGTTTTTCGCTGCTGCTCATATCGTTCGTCTCCGAATAAAATTTTCACGCATGTTCAAAGCTGGGCGCAATGTTGTTTCCATGCGTACAAGCGTACCAAAAAATATCATATCCATGCATCTTAATTTTCCACAAAATTGCATTGGCGCAAAGAAATTTTCGCTGGCCGTTCGCTCAGTATAGCCAGATAAATACAATGCAATTCCCAAAAATATTTGTTCAGAAAAATAAATAAAACATGCATAGAGTATGTTAGCATACTATCTCATGGCGCTGCCTCATGGTGGTCCAACTTAATTTTTTGATGGAGTGATTGATGAAAATTCTGGTGCCAGTCAAGCGCGTGGTCGACTACAACGTCAAGGTGCGCGTCAAGTCCGATGGTTCGGGCGTCGAGCTCGCCAACGTCAAGATGAGCATGAATCCCTTCGATGAAATCGCCGTCGAGGAAGCCATGCGCCTGAAAGAAGCCGGCAAGGCTACCGAAGTCGTCGCCGTGTCCTGCGGCGTGACGCAATGCCAGGAAACATTGAGAACCGCCATGGCCATCGGCGCCGACCGCGCGCTCCTGGTGGAAACCGATGCCGAACTGCAGCCGCTGGCGGTGGCCAAGCTCTTGAAAGCGCTGGCCGACCGCGAGCAGCCGCAACTGATCATCCTCGGCAAGCAAGCCATCGATGACGACAATAACCAGACTGGCCAGATGCTGGCCGCCCTGCTGGGCTGGGGGCAGGCCACCTTCGCTTCGAAGGTCGTCATCGAAGGCGACCGCGCCGTGGTGACCCGTGAAGTCGATGGCGGCCTGGAAACCGTCTCGCTGGCGCTGCCGGCCATCGTCACCACCGACCTGCGCCTGAACGAGCCGCGCTACGTGACCCTGCCCAACATCATGAAAGCCAAGAAAAAGCCGCTGGAGGTGGTCAAGCCGGCCGATCTCAACGTCGATGTGGCGCCAAGGTTGAAGACCCTGAAAGTGGTCGAGCCAGCCAAGCGTAGCGCCGGCATCATCGTGCCGGACGTGGCAACGCTCGTGGCCAAGCTGAAGAACGAAGCCAAGGTCATTTAGCCCTCTCCGAACCGCACAGGAACCATTGTCATGGAAAACATTCACCAGCCCACCAAAGAGCAAATCAGGGAATGGCTTGCCAACCGGCGGAAAAGCCCGGCCCCGCTGCCCGATGCCAAGCAGATCCGACGCCAGCTGGACTGGAAACAGGTCGACCATGCCGGTGACTACCCCATTCAACAAGCAGCCTGAGCGATCACGCCATCTCCGTTCAAGTTAATCATTTTGTCAGGAAAATCATGACTGCACTCGTCATTGCCGAACACGACAACGCTACCCTCAAGGGCAGCACCGCCCATACCGTCACCGCTGCCGCCGCCTGTGGCGGCGACGTCCACGTCCTCATCGTCGGCCACCACTGCGGCGCTGCCGCCGAAGCCGCAGCCCAACTGGCTGGCGTGGCCAAGGTAATGGTCGCCGATGCCGCGCATTTTGCCGATGGCCTGGCCGAGAATATCGCGGCCCAGGTGCTGGCGCTGGCCAAAGACTATTCGCACATCCTCGCCCCGGCCACCGCCTATGGCAAGAACATCGCCCCGCGCGTGGCGGCCAAACTGGATGTGGGCCAGATATCCGAAATCACCAGGGTCGATGCCCCCGACACCTTCGAGCGGCCGATCTATGCCGGCAATGCGATTGCCACCGTGCAGTCGATCGATCCGATCAAGGTGATCACCGTGCGCACCACCGGCTTTGACTCCGCAGCCAGCGGCGGCAATGCCGCCGTCGAGACCATTCCTGCCGTGGCCGATTTCGGCAAGTCGGCGTTCGTCTCGCGCGAAGTGGCCAAGTCCGACCGGCCTGAACTGACCGCCGCCAAGGTGATCGTCTCGGGTGGGCGTGGCATGGGCTCGGGCGAGAGCTTCAAGATTCTCGAACCCCTGGCCGACAAGCTCAATGCGGCCATGGGCGCTTCGCGCGCCGCGGTGGATGCGGGTTACGTGCCGAATGACTGGCAAGTGGGTCAGACTGGCAAGATCGTCGCGCCGCAGCTGTACATTGCGGTGGGCATTTCCGGCGCGATCCAGCACCTGGCCGGCATGAAGGATTCGAAGACGATTGTTGCTATCAACAAGGATGCCGAAGCGCCGATCTTCAGTGTGGCCGATTACGGCATCGTCGGCGACCTGTTCGAGATCGTGCCGCAGCTGGTCAAGGAACTCGGCTAAATCTCAAGCGCTCGGCATGGTGAATGACATATTTCATCGTGCGCCAGGCCGAGCTTTCGCATGAGTCGTGTTGATCCACTATTGATGGAGGTGCGAGATGGCCCTGGAGAAAAGCGCGTCCCTGCCGAGCGGATATAACCCGAACGACAAGCAAAAAGGCGCCGGCAAGACTTCGCGTATTCCGATCAAGATCGTGCCGGCAGAACGCCTGCCCAAGCCGGACTGGATCCGGGTCAAGGGCGGCTCGCCCACCACCCGTTTCTATGAAATCAAGGATATCCTGCGCGCCAACAAGCTGGTGACCGTGTGCGAGGAAGCTTCCTGCCCGAACATCGGCGAATGCTTCGGCAAGGGCACCGCTACCTTCATGATCATGGGCGACAAGTGCACCCGCCGTTGCCCGTTCTGCGACGTCGGCCACGGCCGCCCGGATCCGCTCGACGTCAACGAACCGGAAAACCTCGCCAAGACCATCGCCGCCCTCAAACTCAACTACGTGGTGATCACCTCGGTGGATCGCGACGACCTGCGCGATGGTGGCGCCGGTCACTTCGCCGACTGCATCCGCCGGGTGCGCGAACTGTCGCCGAACACCCGCATCGAAATCCTCACGCCGGATTTCCGCGGCCGCATGGACCGCGCCCTGGAAATCCTCAAGGCGGCGCCGCCGGATGTCATGAACCACAACCTGGAAACCGTGCCGCGCCTGTACAAGGAAGCGCGCCCAGGCTCGGATTACGAATACTCGCTGAACCTCTTGAAACGCTTCAAGGCACTGCATCCGGAAACGCCGACCAAGTCCGGCATCATGGTGGGCCTGGGCGAGACCGACGAGGAAATCCTGCAGGTCATGCGCGACCTGCGCGCGCACGATGTGGACATGCTGACCATTGGCCAGTACCTGATGCCTTCGGGCGATCACTTGCCGGTGCGCCGCTACGTGCACCCGGATACCTTCAAGATGTTCGAGGAAGAAGCCTACAAGATGGGCTTCGTGCATGCGGCCGTGGGGGCGATGGTGCGCAGTTCATACCATGCCGACCAGCAGGCGCATGGCGCAGGAGTCGTTTGATCTGCATTTTTCGCCAGCTAAATTTCAAAAAGCGAATTTTTTGATAAAGGAAGACATATGAACATTGGCATACCCGCCGAGACGCGGCCGGGGGAAACCCGGGTTGCGGCGACGCCCGAGACCGTCAAGAAGCTGGCGGCCAAACACCAGGTCATCGTGCAGGCCGGCGCAGGTCTCGCGGCCAGCATCCCCGATGACGCCTATGTGGCTGCAGGCGCCATTATTGGCACGGCAGCCGATGCCTTTGGCGCCGCCATGGTGCTCAAGGTGCGCGCCCCTTCGGCCGATGAGCGCGCGCAGATCCGGCCCGGCACGGTCGTCATCGGCATGCTCAACCCCTTCGACGCCGACAACACCGCCGCCATGGCCGCGGCTGGCCTGACCGCCTTCGCCCTGGAAGCCGCGCCCCGCATCACCCGCGCCCAGTCGCTCGATGTGCTGTCTTCCCAGGCCAATATCGCCGGCTACAAGGCCGTCATGCTGGCTGCCAACACCTACCAGCGCTTCATGCCGATGCTGATGACCGCCGCCGGCACCGTCAAGGCGGCGCGCGTGCTGATCATGGGCGTGGGCGTGGCCGGCCTGCAAGCGATTGCCACCGCCAAGCGCCTGGGGGCGGTGATCGAAGCTTCCGACGTGCGCCCGCCCGTCAAGGAACAGGTCGAGTCGCTCGGCGCCAGGTTCATCGATGTGCCTTACCTCACCGAGGAAGAGCGCGAAATCGCCAAGGGCGTGGGCGGCTATGCCCGGCCCATGCCCCCCGCCTGGCTGGCGCGCCAGGCCGAGCTGGTGCATGCGCGCGCAGCCCAGGCCGACATCATCATCACCACGGCGCTCATTCCCGGCCGCCGCGCACCCATCCTGATCAGCGAAGACACGGTGAAAGCCATGAAGCCGGGGTCGGTCATCGTCGACATGGCCGTCGAGCAGGGCGGCAATTGCCCGCTGTCCGAACTGGGCAAGACGGTGACCAGGCATGGCGTGCACATCATTGGCGAGCCCAACCTGGCTTGCCTGGTGGCGGCCGATGCCTCGGCGCTGTATGCCCGCAATGTGCTGGATTTCCTGAAACTGATCATCGACCCGGAAGGGCTGCTGGCCATTCCCCAGGACGATGAAATCATTGCCGCTACGCTCCTGTGCAGCGGCGGTCAATCCTTACGCAAGGCAGCCTGAACGGAGAGTCCATCATGGAAGTCAGTCACACCCTCATCAACCTCATCATCTTCGTGCTGGCCATCTACGTCGGCTACCACGTGGTCTGGACCGTCACGCCGGCGCTGCATACGCCGCTCATGGCCGTCACCAATGCCATTTCCGCCATCATCATCGTCGGCGCCATGCTGGCGGCGGGTCTGACCGAAGGCCTGGTCGGCCAGGCCATGGGGACGGTGGCCGTGGCCCTGGCGGCCGTCAATGTCTTCGGCGGTTTCCTGGTGACCCAGCGCATGCTGGAAATGTTCCGCAAGAAAGAACCCAGGGCGGCCGCCAAAGCGGCTGGTGCGGCGGACCCGGCCGGCGCCCCTGCGCTGGCCAAGGAAGGGAGCCCAGCATGAACATGGCCTTTGTCAGCATGAACCTGGTGACGCTGTTCTATCTCGTCGCGTCGGTGTGTTTCATCCAGGCCTTGAAAGGCTTGTCGCATCCCGCTTCGGCGCGGCGCGGCAATGCCTTCGGCATGAGCGGCATGGCGATCGCCACCCTGACCACGCTGGCCCTGATCGTCAAGCTGCAGGGCGAAGCCAGCAACGGCAGCCTGGGCTTCGGCCTGGTGCTGGCCGGTGTGATCGTCGGCGGCGGCATTGGCGCGACCCTGGCCAAACGGGTCGAGATGACCAAGATGCCGGAACTCGTCGCCGCCATGCATTCGCTCATTGGTCTTGCCGCAGTGTGCATTGCTGTTGCCGTGGTGGCCGAGCCGTGGGTATTCAACATCACCACGCGCGATGCGCCCATTCCCTTCGGTAACCGCCTGGAACTGTTCATCGGCACCTTCGTCGGCGCGGTGACTTTCTCGGGGTCGGTGATTGCCTTCGGCAAGCTGTCGGGGAAATACAAGTTCCGCCTGTTCCAGGGCGCGCCGGTCAGCTTCAAGGGCCAGCACATCCTCAACCTGGTGCTGGCGCTGGCGATGGTGATCCTGGGCCTGGCGTTCTGCTTCGCCCCGGGCCTGGAGCCGGCCTGGACGCCGTTCCTGATCATGGCGGCGATTGCCTTCGTGCTGGGCGTCTTGATCATCATCCCCATCGGCGGCGCCGACATGCCGGTGGTGGTGTCGATGTTGAACAGCTATTCGGGCTGGGCGGCGGCGGGCATCGGCTTTTCGCTCAACAACGCCATGCTGATCATTGCCGGCTCGCTGGTGGGGTCGAGCGGTGCGATCCTGTCGTACATCATGTGCAAGGCGATGAACCGCTCGTTCTTCAATGTGATCCTGGGCGGCTTTGGCGGCGATGCGGCGGCCGCCAGCACGGGTGGCGCGCAGCAGCAGCGCCCGGTCAAATCCGGCTCGGCCGACGATGCGGCTTTCCTGATGGGCAATGCGGAAACCGTCATCATCGTTCCCGGCTACGGCCTGGCGGTGGCGCGGGCCCAGCATGCCCTGAAGGAATTGACCGAGAAGTTGAGCCACAAGGGCGTGACCGTCAAGTATGCGATCCACCCGGTGGCCGGGCGCATGCCGGGGCACATGAATGTGCTGCTGGCCGAAGCCGAAGTGCCGTACGACCAGGTCTTCGAGATGGAAGACATCAACAGCGAATTCAGCCAGGCCGACGTGGTGCTGGTGCTGGGCGCCAACGACGTGGTCAACCCGGCGGCGAAAGACCCGAAGTCGCCGATTGCCGGCATGCCGATCCTGGAAGCGTTCAAGGCCAAGACGGTGATTGTCAACAAGCGCTCGATGGCGGCGGGCTATGCCGGTCTGGACAATGAACTGTTTTACATGGACAAGACCATGATGGTGTTTGGCGATGCCAAGAAAGTCATCGAAGACATGGTCAAGGCCGTCGAGTAGTCCGGAACCAATGGTGAGGTAGGAAACAGATGTCTCTCATCCCTTCTCCTCGGGATGCTTTGCGGACCACCACAAAGTGGTCCGCCTTTTTATTCGCAGTCTTCTCAGGCGTGAGGCATTTTGCTGGCGACAAGATGTCGATGAACGCTTGAGATGCATGTACTTGCATTGAGCAGGACGCTCGGAAAACATGACCTGATAAGAATTGATCGCTATGAATCTTACAAAGCAATACGGCCCGCGCGAAGCAATGGAATACGACGTGGTCATCGTCGGCGGGGGACCTGCCGGCCTGTCTGCGGCCATCAAACTCAAACAGCTGGCGGCAGAAAAGGGCAATGACATCGCCGTCTGCGTCCTCGAAAAAGGCGGCGAGCTGGGCGCCCACATCCTGTCGGGGGCGATCATGGATCCGCGCGCGCTCACCGAGTTGCTGCCGGACTGGAAAGCGCTGGGCGCGCCGCTGCATACCGAAGTCACGGAAGACCGCATCCTCTTCCTGACCGAGACCAAGGCTTACCGGACGCCCGGCTTCATGGTGCCGGCCTGCTTTGAAAACCACGGCAACTATGTCGTTTCGCTGGGCAACGTCGTGCGCTGGCTGGGCCAGCAGGCAGAAAGCCTGGGCGTGGAAATCTTCCCTGGCTTTCCTGCCGCCGAGCTCCTCTACAACGATGATGGTTCCGTCAAGGGTGTGGCGACAGGCAACATGGGCGTGGACCGCGAAGGCAATCCCACCGAGGCCTTCCAGCTGGGCATGGAATTGCATGCCAAGTACACGCTGTTTGCCGAAGGCGCGCGCGGGCATCTGGGCAAGCAGCTCATGTCGCGCTATGACCTGAACCAGGGCAAGGATCCGCAGTCCTACAGCATCGGCATCAAGGAACTGTGGGAAATCGACCCGGCCAAGCACAAGCCGGGGCTGGTGATCCACAGCACCGGCTGGCCGCTCAAGAACGATACCTATGGCGGGTCGTTTCTGTACCATCTGGAAAACAACCAGGTCGTGGTCGGCTACGTCATTGGCCTGTCGTACGCGAACCCCTACCTGTCGCCGTACGAGGAATTCCAGCGCTACAAGACCCACCCGGCAATCCGCACCTTCTTCGAAGGCGGCAAGCGCCTGTCCTACGGCGCCCGGGCGATTACTGCAGGCGGCCTGCAGTCGCTGCCGAAACTCGTCTTCCCGGGCGGCGCCCTGATCGGCTGCGACGCCGGCTTCCTCAACATGAGCCGCATCAAGGGCAGCCACGCCGCCATCAAGACCGGCATGCTGGCCGCCGAAGCCGCCTTTGCCGCGCTGGGCGAGCAGCGCCAGCATGACGAACTAAGCGCCTACCCGGTGGCGTTCGAGCGTTCGTGGCTGCATGAAGAATTGCATGTGGCGCGCAACGTCAAGCCCTGGCTGTCCAAGGGCCTGGTCCTGGGTTCCATCATGACCGGCATCGACCAGATGGTTTTCCGCGGCAAGGCGCCGTGGACCCTGCGCCGCGACTACGCCGACCACGAATGCCTGAAACCCGCAGCCGCTTGCCAGCCGATCGCCTATCCCAGGCCGGACGGCAAGCTGACCTTCGACCGCCTGTCGTCGGTGTTCATTTCCAACACCAACCATGCGGAAGAGCAGCCGGTCCACCTGACGCTCAGGAACGATGCGGTGCCGGTCGGCGTGAATCTGTCCACCTATGCGGGGCCGGAGCAGCGCTACTGCCCCGCCGGGGTGTATGAATTCGTCAAGACCGATGCCGGCGAAGACCGCTTGCAGATCAATGCGCAGAACTGCGTGCACTGCAAGACCTGCGATATCAAGGACCCGACCCAGAATATCGTCTGGGTCACGCCCGAAGGCGGCGGCGGGCCGAATTATCCCAACATGTAGAGCACGGATTCCTTCCTGTTTTTGGTTCTTGTAGTTAGTCCAGTATGGGAATTCGTCAAATCGATGCATTAAAAGAGGGATGTCATGCAATTGAACGAAGCTGGCCAGGAAATACTGCAATGGGACGGGATCAATGTCACCGCCTTGCTTGCTATCGAGCGCGACCCGCAGGCGGACGGACAGGTGTTGTTCCGCAGTCACTGCAATGAGGGTAACCGTAACGGCCGCGTTTTCGGCGGCCAGTTGCTGGGCCAGGCTCTGCGGGCCGCACAGGCTACTGTAGCAGCGGACCGGTCGCCAACGCTCCTGCAGGTGCTGTTCGCGCAAGGAGCGCTGGCAGATGCGCCGATCGAGTACCAAGTGAGGACACTACAGGAGGGCAAGCGCTTTTCCAGTCGACAGGTTGAGGCGCGCCAGGGCGAGCGCATGCTGATCAGTGCACACGTGACGTTCCAGTTGCCAGTGGACGGTCCGGAACACTCGCTTGCGTCGCACCGGCCAGTGCCGCCGCCGGAGCAATTAAAACCCATGTCTGCATTGACTGGCATGCCGGATCTGGCCGGCGGGGACTGGGGGTGGCTCCAGAAACCTTGTCTGGAAATACGGCTGGTCGATCCCGAGCGTCATCTGGCAGTGTGCAACACAACGCCTCATGCATCCTACTGGGTGAAGCTGCGCGAGCCGCTCGGTGATGATCCTGCCGTACATGCAGCTGCACTGGCCTATCTGAGCGATTACTGGACCAATACCGCGGCGATGACGCATCATGTTCCTTTAAAGGATGTCATTGAAACGATGTATGTGGCCAGCCTGAATCATTCTCTGTGGCTGCATCGCGCCTGCCGCGTCGACGACTGGCTGCTGTTTTCCACCGAAAGTTCCAGCGCGCAGAACGAACGCGCACTGACCAATGCGCGCATCTATGACCGCAAAGGTGTGCTGGTCGCATCGACCTCGCAGGAGTGCCTGTTTGCGGCGCGTTCCCCGAAAGCTTGAGGTCACGCGACAACTACGTTGACAAACACCGAGCGATGACTCAGCGATGACGGCGTCCTGCGCGGGAGAAATCATGTCGTTTGTATAACAAAAACTCTGCCAATATTCCTGCATTTCCCGGCGTCAAGCCCTATGACAAATCCTTGCAGCAAATTTGACGCTTTTGAGCATGGATTGCAGATAGCCGGGTTTCTATACTCTGTACATAACTATGTCTGTAAACAGCGAGCGTCGTTTAAATGGCGATAACGATGATCTCTGATTTTGAATTTTCACGAAGGAATATTCCATGACCGACCTTTCCGTAGCCAAGAAGCTCAACGAATACAAGCCCGCCAACAAGGTGCGTTTCGTTACCGCGGCTTCACTGTTTGACGGACACGACGCGTCGATCAACATCATGCGCCGCATCCTGATGGCCAATGGCGTGGAAGTAATCCATCTCGCCCACAACCGTTCGGTCGACGAGATCGTCAACACTGCCTTGCAGGAAGATGTCCAGGGGATTGCGATTTCCAGCTACCAGGGCGGCCATGTCGAGTACTTCAAATACATGATCGACTTGCTCAAGGAGCGGGGCGGCGCTCATATCAAGGTGTTCGGCGGTGGTGGTGGCGTGATCGTGCCGGAAGAAATCGCCGACCTGCATGCCTACGGCGTGGCGCGCATTTTCAGTCCGGAAGATGGTCAGCGCATGGGCTTGGTCGGCATGATCCTGGCGATGATCCAGGCTTGCGACGTCGACCTGTCGCCGTTTGCGCCAACCACGCTCGAAGCTTTGACGGGGGGCGAGATCGCGTCCCGGCATCGCCCGCTGGCACAACTGATCACCGCCCTGGAAAACGACCGGGTTTCCGCCGGACTCAGAACCAGCGTGCATCAAGCCGCCGAGTCGCTGCATATCCCTGTGCTGGGCATCACCGGCACCGGCGGCGCCGGCAAATCGTCGCTGACCGATGAATTGATCCGCCGCATCCGCCTCGATCAGGGCGACGCGCTCAATATCGCAATCATTTCCATTGATCCCTCGCGTCGCAAATCCGGTGGCGCCTTGCTGGGCGACCGTATCCGCATGAATGCGATCGATCCGTGGCGCAACGGCGTCAAGGTCTTCATGCGTTCGCTGGCCACGCGTGAGGCCGGCTCCGAAATTTCCCAGGCACTGCCGGATGTCATTGCCGCCTGCAAGGTGGCGGGTTTTGACCTGGTGATCGTCGAAACCTCCGGCATCGGCCAGGGTGACGCGGCGATCGTGCAGCACGTCGACGCCAGCATGTATGTGATGACGCCGGAATTCGGCGCCGCTTCGCAGCTGGAAAAGATCGACATGCTCGACTTTGCCGATTTCATTGCCATCAACAAGTTCGACCGCAAGGGTTCGCAAGATGCCCTGCGCGACGTCGCCAAGCAATATCAGCGCAATCGCGAATTGTGGAGCAAGTCGCCGGAAGAAATGCCCGTATACGGCACCCAGGCATCGCGGTTCAATGACGATGGCGTGACCTCGCTGTACCAGGGTTTGCTGCCGAAACTGGCCGAACTGGGCTTGAAAGTGCAAGCTGGAAAACTGGCGCCAGCCGGCGTGCGTTTTTCGTCTGGCAAGAATGCCATCGTGCCGCCGGCGCGCAGCCGCTACCTGGCGGAAATCGCGGATACCGTGCGCGGCTATCACAAGTTCACCGCCAAGAATGTGAAGCTGGCACGGGAACGGCAGCAGTTGCAGGAATCGAAAAGAATGCTGGCCGCTGCCGGCAAGATCGTCGATATCGACGATCTGATCACCGAGCGCGATCACAAGCTCGATGCCGGCGCCAAAAATTTGCTCGCCAGCTGGCCCGAGCTGCAGGCCGCTTATGCAGGCGACGAATTCGTGGTCAAGATCCGCGACAAGGAAATCCGCTCGCAGCTGACCATCAGCAGCCTGTCCGGCACCAAGATCCGCAAGGTGGCGCTGCCACGCTATGAAGACCATGGCGAAATCCTGCGCTGGTTGATGCTGGACAATGTCCCGGGCTCCTTTCCTTATACGGCCGGCGTATTCCCGTTCAAGCGCGAAGGCGAAGACCCGACCCGCATGTTCGCCGGCGAGGGCGATGCATTCCGTACCAATCGCCGCTTCAAGCTGGTGTCCGAGGGCATGGATGCCAAGCGTCTGTCGACCGCATTCGACTCCGTCACGCTGTACGGCGCCGATCCGGCGCTGCGTCCGGACATCTATGGCAAGATCGGCAATTCCGGCGTGTCGATCGCCACGCTCGACGACATGAAGGTGCTGTACGACGGCTTCGACCTGTGCCAGCCGACCACCTCGGTGTCGATGACGATCAACGGCCCGGCGCCGACCATCCTGGCGATGTTCATGAACACCGCCATCGACCAGCAAATCGACAAGTTCCGCAGCGATAACAAGCGTGAACCGAACGCCGAGGAAGTCGCCAAGATCCGTGCATGGGTATTGCAGAACGTGCGCGGCACCGTGCAAGCCGACATCCTGAAGGAAGACCAGGGGCAGAATACCTGCATCTTCTCGACCGAATTCTCGCTGAAGGTGATGGGCGATATCCAGGAATTTTTCGTGCAAAACCAGGTGCGCAATTTTTACTCGGTATCCATCTCCGGCTATCACATCGCCGAAGCCGGCGCCAACCCGATTTCGCAGCTGGCCTTCACGTTGTCGAACGGCTTTACGTTTGTTGAAGCCTATCTGGCGCGCGGCATGCACATCGACGATTTTGCACCGAATCTGTCGTTCTTCTTCTCCAATGGCATGGACCCGGAATACACGGTCATGGGCCGGGTCGCACGCCGGATCTGGGCTGTGGCGATGCGCGAAAAATACGGCGCCAACGAGCGCGCGCAGAAACTGAAATATCACATCCAGACCTCCGGCCGCTCGCTGCATGCGCAGGAAATCGACTTCAACGATATCCGCACCACGCTGCAAGCCCTGATCGCGATTTACGATAACTGCAATTCGCTGCATACCAATGCCTACGACGAGGCGATTACCACCCCGACCGATGAATCGGTGCGTCGCGCGCTGGCGATCCAGTTGATCATCAATCGCGAATGGGGCCTGGCAAAGAATGAAAATCCGAACCAGGGCAGCTTCATCATCGAGGAACTGACCGATCTGGTGGAAGAAGCGGTCTTGCAGGAATTCGAGCGCATCGCCGAGCGTGGCGGTGTATTGGGTGCGATGGAAACCGGTTATCAGCGCGGCCGGATCCAGGAAGAGTCCATGCTGTACGAGCACAAGAAGCATGATGGCACCCTGCCGATCATCGGGGTGAATACTTTCCGCAATCCGAAGGGGCAGGAAGCGCAGCAAACGCTGGAGCTGGCCCGTTCCACTGACGAAGAGAAGCAATCGCAACTGACTCGCCTGGCAGATTTCCATACTCGTAACGCGGCACAGGCGCAGGCCATGCTTGCGGATCTGCAGCAGGCTGTGATCAACGATGAAAACGTCTTCGCAAAATTGATGGATGCGGTGCGCGTCTGTTCGCTGGGACAGATTACCGATGCACTGTTTGCGGTGGGTGGCCAGTACCGCCGCAGCATGTAATTTTCTTGATACGGAATCAATATGAGTCAATACCAAGCACCCTTGAAGGATATCAGTTTCCTGTTGAAGCACGTTTTCAACTTCGAGCAGCATGCACAGCGTTGCGGGCTCGAGCTGGATGGCGACACTGCGCTTGCCATCGCCGCAGAGGCTGGAAAGTTTGCCAAGGAAAAAATCGACCCGATCAACCGCAAGGGCGATACCCAGGGCGCCCGCTGGAATGACAGCAAGGTGGTGACTGCCGACGGCTTCAAGGATGTCTATCAAGCATTTTGCGACGGCGGCTGGAGCGCCTTGCGCTTTCCCGAGCAATACGACGGCCAGGGATTGTGCTCGGTGGTATCCACAGTCGTCGATGAAATGTGGCATGCGGCCAGCTTTAGCTTCGCCCTGTGCCCGATGCTCACCAACGGCGCCGTCGAAGCCTTGCTGACGGCCGGCAGCGATGCGCTGAAACAGACCTATCTGAAAAAAATGGTCAGCGGCGAATGGACTGGCACCATGAACCTGACCGAGCCCGGCGCAGGGTCGGACCTGGCGGCGGTGCAGACCAAGGCGGTGCCGCATGCCGACGGCAGCTATCGCATCAGCGGCCAGAAGATTTTCATCACCTACGGCGAACACGATTTCACCGACAACATCATCCATCTGGTGCTGGCGCGTACGCCGGATGCGCCGAAGGGCGTCAAGGGGATTTCGCTGTTCGTGGTGCCGAAATTCCTCGTCAATGCCGACGGCACCCCTGGCGCGCGCAATGATGTGCGTTGCGCATCGATCGAACACAAGCTGGGCATTCACGGCAGCCCGACTGCGGTCATGCTGTTCGGCGAGCAGGATGGCGCCATCGGTTACCTGGTCGGCGAAGAAAACCGCGGTCTGGAATATATGTTCATCATGATGAACGAGGCCCGCTTCGCCGTCGGCCTGCAGGGCCTGTCGATCTCGGACCGCGCCTATCAGCATGCGCTCGCGTTTGCGCAGGAACGGGTGCAGGGCAGGGCGGTCGGCGAAGACGGCAGCCAGGGCAAGACCATCATCCGTCATCCCGATGTGCGCCGCATGCTGTTGTCGATGAAATCCCGGATCGATGCCATGCGCGCGCTGGCGATCTATGTATCCACCCAAAAGGATCTGGCGCATAGTTCTTCTGTTCCGGAGCTTGCAAAAAACGCTGCCCAGGCGCGCGTCGAATTGCTGATCCCGGTGATCAAGGGCTGGTTCACCGAAACAGCGCAACGCATCACCTACGATGCGGTGCAAGTGTTTGGCGGCATGGGCTTTGTCGAAGAAACCGGTGCAGCCCAGTACTATCGCGACGCCCGCATCATTACCATTTATGAGGGTACGACAGCCATCCAGGCCAACGATATCGTTGGCCGCAAGACCCTGCGCGATGAAGGCACTGCCGCACTGTCGCTGATCGATGAGATCGCCCTGACTGTCGCCAGTCTGAAGAAGTCGGGAAATACGGCCGATGACGTTGTTGCCAACCGCCTGGAGCAAGCCTGTGCTGCGTTGCGCGAATCGATTTCATGGATTCTGGCGAATGGCAAGGCGAATCCGCGCTCGGTGTATGCGGGCTCGGTACTGTATCTGGAGCTGTGGGGCGTGGTCTGCGGTGGCTGGATGCATGCGCTGCGGCTGCTCGCTGCGCATGAAGCCGGCGTGGCGCCGGACGATCTGGCGGAAAAGCGCGCATCGGCGCAATTTTATGCAGAGCATGTACTTACCGGCGCTGGGGTGCTCGCTTCCACCATTTTGCATGGCGGCGACAGCGCACTCAATTTCCCGGATACGCACTGGTTGTAAGGGCGAGCGATGGCACGTCTGCACATACGCCAGTTAAAGCGCGAAGCGTATTCGCGCAATGATTCCGATGCCATGCTGGCGCTGTTGAACCGCTCGGTTCGCTTCGGTCACAAGCGTCTTGCGCTCATGCGTTGCATTCAGGCAGAACAGATGGGCCTGGCCGTGTTGCCCGATATTCTGTCTTATTGCCGCGAAATTGCCGACCAGATGCCGGGCGAGGTCCTCGCGAAGCTGATTCATCAGGCTGGCACGCAGCGCGCGCAAAAATAGCGCACGCTGAACTGTTTCTCCGCCACTCGTTGCGCGGGACGCCATGTCCCTTCAAAGCAGCAGAGCGGCTTTCTCCTGGATGGAATCAATTGTTTCCATCCAGGTTTTTTTTTGAAAAATCTGACCAGGAAAAATCATGGGAAATCGACTGACTAAAATCTATACAAAAACCGGCGATGACGGCACCACCGGACTGGGCGACGGTTCGCGTACCGAGAAGGATAGCCTGCGCGTCGCCGCCATGGGCGAGGTCGATCATTTGAATGCATTCGTCGGATCGATCCTTTGCCAGCCGGATGTGCCGGATCATATCCGCACACACCTGGCAGACGTTCAGCATGAGCTGTTCGATCTTGGCGCGGAACTGTGCATTCCCGGCAGCACGCGCATTTCGGAGGAGCATGTCGTGCGCCTGGAGAACCAGCTGGATGCCATCAACGAACATCTCGGCCGCCTCCAGGACTTTATCCTGCCCGGCGGGACTGTCGCAGCAGCGCAGGCGCACCTCGCGCGTACTGCCTGCCGCAACGCCGAGCGCGCCGTGCTTGCACTTTCCCGGCAGGATGCGTCCATCAATGCGCCGCTGCGTCGTTACCTGAACCGGCTCTCCGACTTTCTGTTCGTCGTTGCGCGCGAACTCAATCGCAGCGCCGGCACCTCCGACGTGCTCTGGATTCAGCGGAAAGCGCAAACGTCCGCCAAAGCCTAGGAAAGAAAAAATCCTGGATCCGCCGCGGAGGCCGATCCAGGATCCGGTGAATCAAGGCGTGGCGCCATTCGAGTTGACCGATGAGTTGTACCTGTTTGAAGTATTTGAAGAGTCGGTCATTCCCTTATTCCGGAGCGACTTCACCTTCACTGCAGAACATTTCTTTTCTGCCAAGCAGGCCTTGGCGGGAAATCTGAATGCCAATGCAGGCTGGCAGCATGCGCCAGGAAGCAATCTGGTCGGCTGGGTAAAACGTTACCGCAACAGTCCGATCGTGTATCTGCAATTCGGCGATGGCCCGGTTACTTACCGCAATCCCTCGTTTCGTAAAATTCTGCAGAATGCAATTTGCTGGGCATGCTCGCCCGAAGTGCTGCGCTGGGCGCGTGAATCGGGCGAGACGGGTAAAGCCTAAGCCTGTCATGAGCCTGCTGTGATTTCCCTAACGCCCGATTGCAAATGGCATCAGCGTCGCGGTGCAGCGCCAAATCCACGGATTGTTTCACCGATATACCGCCTCGTCCGCGGCGGTTCCTCGCCAATATGGAAGGCCAGGCGGCGATTGCGCAGTTCAAGATCGGCGGCGGTGAAGTGTTCCAGGCGGCGCTGGTGCTCGATCCAGTTTTCGTCAAGGAAGTATTCAATATAGCGTCCCGCCTGAGAAATATCGCGGAACAGTCCCCACGACAGGGCACCCTGGCGCAGCCGTGCAAGGCGGGTCTCATGCATCACGGCGTTGAAGGTTCGGGCATTCTCGGGGGCGATCAGGTATTCGATGGCGACCATCACGGGGCCCTCGTTGGGCTCGATATCGATCACCGGGGGCGGGGCGGCGCCGGTCGGTGCGGCCGGGGTGAGATCTTCGTCGACAATCCCCCCCGCACCCTGGCGTTTCGTGAGCAGCAGCATCATTGGGCCCAGCACCGCTGCGGCGATGATGCTCGTCGGTACCGAACTCAGGTGCGCGACGTAGCCCCACAGGGCTGCCCCGGCGGCGCCGCCACCCATCAGGGCCATCTGGTAGATCGACATGCCGCGTGCGCGCACCCAATCCGGTAGCGCCAACTGGGCAGACACGGTCATGGAGTTTGCCGTGCCGATCCACGCCATGCCGGCCACCGCCATCGCCGGCACCGCAAACCATAGATTCGGTGACAGCACCGTCGCGACGGCGGCTACCGCGTGCACGCAGGTGCCCCAGTACACCATGGTGTCGCGCTCGATGTGGCGTCGCAGGCGGGTAAGATTGAGTGCCATGATTAACGCGCCGGTGCCCATCGCCGCGAGCAGTAGCGTGAAGGCGCCTGGACCGCCGTCTTCCATCCGGCGCGCAATCAGCGGCAGGAGCGCCGTCAGTGAAGTTGCCTGTAAAAAGAACAGGAAAGTCCGTACCAGTACGGTGCGCATGCGCGGCGACTGTTTGACGTGCTGAAGCCCTACGCGCATCGCGGCGAAGAAGCGTTCGCCGGGCAGTGCACTGATCTTCGGCTCCGAGCGCCAGCGCAGGATCAGCACGAAGGCAATCACCGACAGCGCGGCGTTGAGCAGGAAGACATAGGCGCTGCCGGCACCGGCGAGCAGGGCGCCGGCGATGACCGGTCCGATGACGCGGGACATGTTCGCCGCAATGCCATTGAGCGCCAGTGCCGCGGGCAGGTCGTGGCGAGGCACCAGTTCGGGGACAATTGCGGCGAACACCGGCCAGCGCATCGCCATGGTGATGCCGTTGGCAAAGGTGAGCACGAGCAGCAGCGGCGCCGTCAGCGCGTCGGCGAAGGCAAGCGCGGCAAGCAGGATGGCGACGAGACCGGCCCACACCTGCGTCAGCGCGAAATAGCGGCGCCGGTCGACGATGTCCGCCAGCGCACCGCTCGGCAGGCCCAGCAGGAAGACCGGAAGGGTCGAGGCTGCTTGCACCATGGCAACCATGAAAGCATTTTCGGTAAGCGAGGTCATCAGCCACGCAGAGGCGACCTCGTTCATCCACATCGTCATGTTGGCGGCGAGCCATGCCAGCCACAGCATGCGGAAGACAGGCTGGCGCAGCGGGGCCATGGCTGACAGGGCTGCACTCGAATCGTTCGGCAAGCGGATATTCTCCTTCGGCGGGATCGGTTCAGTTCGCAGTGTCAAAAATGTTTACAAGCACAACTTGACGCTCACACCTGCGGCATTGTTATGGGTCAAGTATAACGGCAACTCCGCCGGTAGATGAGGCTTGACACTCTTTTGTTTTGCGAAATACCGGCTTGGTAAAATAAAGAACATCGTTTGCTGCCGAGGTATTACGATCCGTTCAGAGCTTAAATATAAACTGAGGAGACAAAGTGTTAATCAGTAATCAAAAAGACTTTTTCGCCGGACTGATGTTCACCGTGGTCGGCGGCGCGTTCGCGCTGGGTGCGCGAGAATACTCAATAGGCACTTCCGCAAGCATGGGCCCTGGCTACTTCCCGCTGATGCTGGGCATCCTGCTGGCGGCTCTGGGCATAGCGTTGGCGCTGCAGTCGTTCGGCGAGCCGGACGAGGATGAAAAGGTTGGCGCCATCGCCTGGCAGCCTCTGTTCTTCATCACCATTGCCAATCTTGCATTCGGCATCCTGCTCGGCGGCCTGCCCTTGATCGGGCTGCCGTCCATGGGCCTGGTATTGGCCATCATCGCGCTGGTGCTGCTCGCTTCGCTCGCGGGCGAGGAGTTCAAGCTGCGCGAGGCACTCGTACTCGCAGGCGTGCTGGCATTGGGCAGCTGGCTGGTGTTTATCAAATTAATCAATCTGCCGATCCAGCTGTGGCCGGCCTTCTTCACCGCTTGAAAGGACGCGCACCATGATGGATCTGATCAACAATCTCGCGCTGGGCCTGGGCGTCGCCTTCACTGCCCAGAACCTGCTGTATGCTTTCGTCGGCTGCCTGCTTGGCACCGTTATCGGCGTGCTGCCGGGCCTGGGTCCGCTGGCCACCATCGCCATGCTGCTGCCGGTGACCTACTCGCTGCCACCGCTGGCTGCGCTCATCATGTTGGCGGGCATCTATTACGGTGCGCAGTACGGCGGTTCGACCACTGCCATCCTGGTCAACCTTCCTGGCGAGTCTTCCTCGGTGGTGACGGCGCTTGACGGCTATCAGATGGCGCGCAAGGGGCGAGCGGGTCCGGCACTGGCGGCCGCCGGCATCGGCAGCTTCATTGCCGGCACTGTCGGTACACTGGTGTTGGCAGCTTTTGCCGTGCCGCTGACTGCAGTTGCCTTCAAGTTCGGACCTGCCGAGTACTTCTCGCTCATGGTGCTGGGCTTGATCGGTGCGGTGGTGCTGTCTTCGGGATCGCTGCTCAAGGCAATTGCCATGATCGTCCTCGGCCTGCTCATCGGCACTATCGGCACCGATGTCAACTCGGGCATGGAGCGCTACAGCTTTGGCCTTCCCGATCTCTCGGACGGCATAGGCTTCCTGGTTATCGCGATGGGCATCTTCGGCTTCGGCGACATTATCAAGAATCTGTCGGACAAGGGGACAAAGCGCGAGCTCTTCACCAAGAAGGTCGAAAACCTGATGCCTACACGCAAAGACTTCAAGCTCATGCTGCCTGCGGTGCTGCGGGGCACGACGCTGGGATCGATGCTGGGCATTCTACCCGGAGGGGGCGCGCTGCTGTCGGCATTTGCCGCCTACTCGGTCGAGAAGAAGATCCGCCTGCAGCCTGGCGAGGTGCCCCTGGGTCAAGGGAATATCCGCGGGGTGGCAGGTCCCGAGTCGGCCAACAATGCCGGCGCGCAGACTTCCTTCATCCCGATGCTGACGCTTGGTATTCCGGCCAACGCAGTGATGGCGCTGATGGTGGGCGCGATGACCATTCACAATATTCAGCCTGGACCCCAGGTCATGACGAGCAATCCGGAGCTGTTCTGGGGCCTGATTGCTTCCATGTGGATTGGCAACTTGATGCTGGTGGTCTTGAACCTGCCGCTCGTCGGCATCTGGATCAAGCTGCTGACGGTGCCGTACCGCTGGCTGTTCCCGGCAATCGTGATGTTCTGCGCGATCGGCGTCTACTCGACCAACAACAACACCTTCGACATTTGGATGCTGGGCTTATTCGGGATCATCGGCTACGGCTTCGTCAAGCTCGGCTGCGAACCGGCGCCGCTGCTGCTCGGCCTGATTCTGGGACCGATGATGGAAGAGAACCTGCGCCGCGCTTTGCTGCTGTCGCGTGGCGAATGGAGCGTGATCATCACGCGGCCGTTGTCGGCGGTTCTGCTGGCTGCTGCACTTGTCATGCTGGTAGTGGTGCTTTTGCCTTCGGTTAAGAGGAAGCGTGAAGAAGCGTTCGTGGAAGATTGAATTGAAAAGTGCATGGCCAAGGCCATGGAGTAGTGCTGAATATGTAGTTTGAACCGGGTCTCACATCCCTTCTCCTTTGGGGTGCTTTAGCGGGCCGCCTCGGTGGTCCGCCTTTTTATTCGCAGGAGTGTCACATGAAAATTCTGGTACCAGTCAAGCGCGTGGTGGATTACAACGTCAAGGTGCGCGTCAAGTCCGATGGTTCGGGCGTCGAACTCGCCAACGTCAAGATGTCGATGAACCCTTTCGATGAAATCGCCGTCGAGGAAGCCATGCGCCTGAAAGAAGCCGGCAAGGCGACCGAAGTCATCGCCGTGTCCTGTGGCGTGACGCAGTGTCAGGAAACCTTGCGCACCGCCATGGCCATCGGCGCCGACCGCGCCATTCTGGTGGAAACCGATGCCGAATTGCAGCCGCTGGCGGTGGCGAAACTCCTGAAAGCCCTGGCCGACAAGGAACAGCCGCAACTGATCATCCTCGGCAAGCAAGCCATCGATGACGACAATAACCAGACTGGCCAGATGCTGGCAGCCCTGCTGGGCTGGGGGCAAGCCACCTTTGCTTCCAAGGTCGTGATCGAAGGCGACAAGGCACTGGTGACCCGCGAAGTCGATGGCGGCCTGGAAACCGTCTCCCTGGCGCTGCCGGCCATCGTCACCACCGACCTGCGCCTGAACGAGCCGCGCTACGTGACCCTGCCCAACATCATGAAGGCCAAGAAAAAGCCGCTCGATATCGTCAAGCCGGCCGATCTCAACGTCGATGTGGCGCCGCGCTTGAAGACCCTGAAAGTGGTCGAGCCGGCCAAGCGCTCGGCCGGCATCCTCGTGCCGGATGTGGCGACCCTCGTGGCCAAGCTGAAGAACGAAGCCAAAGTCATTTAGCCCTCTCCGAACTGCACAGGAACCATTGTCATGGAAAACATTCACCAGCCCACCAAAGAGCAAATCAGGGAGTGGCTTGCCAACCGGAGGAAAAGCCCGGCCCCGCTTCCCGATGCCAAACAGATTCGGCGCCAGCTGGGCTGGGAACAAAATGACCATGCATGCCAGCAACCCATTCAACAAGCAGCCTGAGCCGCCGCACCATCGCTGCCCAGACCGATCACTTCATCAGGAAATCATGACTGCACTCGTCATTGCCGAACACGACAACGCTACCCTCAAGGGCAGCACTGCCCATACCGTCACCGCTGCCGCCGCCTGCGGCGGTGACGTCCATGTCCTCATTGCCGGCCACAACTGCGGCGCGGCTGCCGCCGCTGCCGCCCAGCTGGCGGGTGTCGGTAAAGTTCTGGTGGCCGATGCCGCGCATTTTGCCGATGGCCTCGCCGAGAATGTCGCGGCCCAGGCGTTGGCGCTGGCCAAGGACTACTCGCACATCCTCGCCCCGGCCACCGCCTATGGCAAGAACATCGCCCCGCGCGTGGCCGCCAGACTGGATGTGGGCCAGATCTCCGAAATCACCAGGGTCGATGCGCCCGATACCTTCGAGCGCCCGATCTACGCCGGCAATGCGATTGCCACCGTGCAATCCATTGATCCGATCAAGGTGATCACCGTGCGCACCACCGGCTTCGATGCCGCTGGCGCCGGCGGTAGTGCCGCCGTTGAAGCCCTGCCTGTCGTTGCGGACTCCGGCAAATCGGCGTTCGTGTCGCGTGAAGTGGCAAAATCGGACCGCCCCGAACTGACTGCCGCCAAGGTGATCGTCTCGGGCGGCCGTGGCATGGGTTCGGGCGAGAATTTCAAGATCCTCGAACCCCTGGCCGACAAGCTCAATGCGGCCATGGGGGCCTCGCGCGCGGCGGTGGATGCGGGTTACGTGCCGAATGACTGGCAAGTGGGCCAGACCGGCAAGATCGTCGCGCCCCAGTTGTACATCGCGGTGGGTATTTCCGGCGCCATCCAGCATCTGGCCGGCATGAAGGATTCGAAGGTGATCGTGGCGATCAACAAGGATGCGGAAGCGCCGATCTTTGCGGTGGCCGATTACGGCATCGTTGGCGACCTGTTCGAAATCGTGCCTGAACTGGCTTCTCAGTTGAGCTGAGAAGTTAAACAAGAGGATTCTCGTGCTTTTATATATTGGTGGACATGCAAGGTTGGATCGATGAAAACCCAGGTCAGCATTGGCAAGAATGGACTTGTTGCACTGATTCAGATAAGTAATCTACCGGTTAACACTTCGGTTTCGGTAGTCAAGAAATGGATAGTTAGCCAAGCACAGGGGGTCAGTCTTGACCCTAACATCCAGATCGTTGTTATAGCTTATGCCGGCCGTACATTCATGACCGGAGGAGCAATCAAAGAATCCGATCTTGATAATTTGTTCGAGGCTATGCCGGAACTCTCCAGCAATTGAAGATCCGATTTGCACCGGGCATTTTTTAAAGAGCATGTGATGCAACGTGAAACCATGGAATTCGACATCGTCGTGGTCGGCGGCGGTCCGGCGGGCGTGTACGAGGTTGTCCGCGACGAATCAGGGCAAGCCCCGCGCCTGCAGATCAACGCGTAGAACTGCATTCACTGCAAGACCTGCGACATCAAGGATCCGCCGCAGAACATCGACTGGGTTGTGCCGCAGGGCTGCGAAGGGCCGATCTACCAGGGAATGTGAGCATGGCCAAGCTGCGGCGCCTGCCAGGCTCCACGCCAGGCAGGCGTCCGGTTGCGTGCGCACGCCCATCCGTTTCCACGGCATGGCTTCCTGGTCATGTCTGAAAAGCATCTTCGGAAAACAAGGACGCCGGCTCCTGAAAACAGGCATGGACGTTCTGCGAAGATACTTCATACACTGAATAAAAATTCAACTTACGGGCCTCAGGCCCGTTCCCATTCTGGAGGCGACATCATGAAGACGAGCAGTTTGAAAAGCGCAGTGACGGCCGTGCCCATGGCTCAGAAGGCTACTACCCAGGCGGAATCGATTCGCATGCAGATCGGCGGCAGCTGGCGCGACGGCGAGAGTCTGCAGGAAGTCCGCGACCCTTATCGTGGTAACGTTGTCGCCTATGCGCCGGTGTCGAGCAGCCAGGACTGCAACGACGCGCTGGACGCCGCGCAGAAAGCCAAGAAGGTCATGGCAGCCATGCCGGGTTACGAACGGGCTGCACTCCTGAATCGTGCGGCCGATGGCGTGAGCGCGCGTGCTGAGGAGATTGCCCGCGCCATGACACTGGAAACCGGCAAGGCGCTGCGTGACTCGCTGGCCGAAGCCCAGCGTTCGGCCGAAACGCTGCGCCTCTACGCCCAGGAAGCCGTTCGCATTCAGGGCGAGCATGTCCCGATGGATGCGAGCGCCATCAGCGCCGGCAAGATCGGGATGGTCATGCGCTTTCCGGTCGGCGTCGTCGCCGGCATCACCCCGTTCAATGGCCCGGTCAATCTGGCAGTCCACAAGCTGGGTCCGGCGATTGCCGCCGGCAACAGCGTCATCCTGAAGCCTTCACCCAAGGCCCCGCTTGCCTTCCACAAGTTCATCGAAGCGGTGATGGAAGCCGGCGTCCCCCCCGGCGCGGTCAACACGCTCTACGGCGAGGCGGTCGCACCGCAGCTTGTCAGCGATGCGCGCGTCGACTTCGTCAGCTTTACCGGCTCGGTTCCTGTGGGTAAGATCATTCGCAACTCGGTTGGCATGAAGCGCGTCGCTCTTGAGTTGGGTGGAGTGGGGCCGACGTTCGTTCATCATGATGCCGATTTTGCCACCGCCGCCAAGGCATGCGCGCGCAATGCCGTGGCGCTCGCCGGCCAGAGCTGCGTTTCCGTCCAAAATGTCTACGTGCACAAGCAGGTGTTCGACACCTTTGTCGATGCGGTTTGCCGCGAGATGGATCTGATCCGCTTCGGCGACCCCATGGATATGGCAACCGATGTTGGCACGCTGATCGATGAGCAGGCCGCGATACGTGTTGAGGGCATGATCAAGCGGGCTGTCGATGCGGGTGCGAAGGTGCTTCGTGGCGGCAAGCGCAACGGCGCTCATCTCGATGCGACGATCCTCACCAACGTCAAGGCTGACATGGAGGTGGTATGCAACGAGATCTTCGGTCCCGTCATGACGATTCAGCCCTACGAGGAGATCGAGCCGATCTTCCATGCGATCAGCGAAAGCCCCTATGGCCTGCAGTGCGGCATCTTCACCAATTCGCTCGATCTGGCACTGCATGCGATCAAAAACATACGCACCGGCGGCGTGATCGTCAACGGCACGTCGCGCTGGCGTTCCGATCAGATGCCGTATGGCGGGGTCAAGGACAGCGGCATGGGCCGTGAAGGTGCGAAATATTCAACCCTCGACATGACCGAGGAACGCTTCTTCGTCCTGAATTGAATCTCTGGCGCCAAGAGATGGCCCAAGATCAGCTTTGATATTAATGAATTTTTAAGAGGAAATATACAATGCGAATGACCGCAGCCGTCATGTATGAGCAGGGCCTGCCGGCGCCCTATGTCGAAAGTCAGCCTTTCAGGATCGAAGAAGTAGAACTCGACGGGCCGGGGGAGGGCGAAGTTCTGGTGGAAGTGCGTGCGGCCGGGCTGTGCCATTCGGATCTGTCGCAAGTGGCGGGGCAGAGAAAGCGCAAGCTTCCGGTGGTCGGGGGGCACGAGGGCGCCGGGATCGTGCGCGAGGTCGGTCGCGGTGTAACGCGGCTGAAGCCGGGCGACCACGTGGTGATGACGGCGGTTTCAGGCTGCGGTCATTGCCATCCCTGCGTCGAAAGCAGGCCGGTGCTTTGTGACACCTTCACTGCGGCGCGCTCGCAAGGACTGCTGTCCAACGGGCTGCGCAAGCTGAGCCGCAAAGGCAATCCGATCCATCACTACAGCGGCATCTCGTCCTTTGCCCAGTATGCGGTGACGGTTCCCGGCACACTGATCAAGATGGATCCTTCGATTCCCCTGGACGTTGCCGCGATGTTTGGCTGCGCGGTGGTGACGGGGGCAGGCAGCGTGTTCAATGCCGCAAAGGTTCGCCCCGGGCAGAATGTTGCCGTGTTCGGGCTGGGAGGCGTCGGACTCAATTCGGTGATGGCGGCGCGGATCTCGGGCGCCGCGGAAATCATCGGTATCGACATCAACGAAAGCAAGTTTGAGCTGGCGAGGGAGCTGGGTTGCACGCGTACGATTTCGGCGCTTGATCCGAACCTGGTGGAAATCGTCAAGGATCTGACAAAAGGCGGGGTTGACTTTTCCTTTGAAATTTCCGGCAGCAAGGCTGCCATGACGTCTGCGAACGCGATTACCCGCAAGGGCGGAGAAGTTGTTTGCGTTGGCCTCGGCGCGACTGGCGACCTTTATCAATATGCTCATGCGGCCCTTGTTGCAGAGGAGAAGGTGTTCCGTGGCACCTTCATGGGCAGCTGCGTGCCAGAACGTGACTTGCCCCGTTACCTGAAATATTTCCAGGAAGGGAAGATGCCGGTGGATCGTCTCAAGAGCGGCACCATGGGCTTTGATCAGTTGAATCACAACCTCGATCAGCTCGATCGTGGCGAAGTGGTGCGTCAGATTCTGCTGCCGCACGGTTGAGTACGGCGTTTTATCCGGCATTCAAGGCCGACATGGGTCGGCCTGACCAATCTAGAAAAAACGGAAACAAGGAGAAGCAATAATGCGTGATGATTCCAATTTGGCGGGGCGCGTGGCGGTCGTTACCGGCGGCGGCAGCGGCATTGGGCGCGCCATAGCCTTCGCTTTCGCCGAGGCTGGCAGTCGTGTCGTTGTTATTGATCGCAACGCCGAAGGCTGTGAAGCGACAGTTGCAGAAGTCCAGCGGCGTGGCGCCCAGGCTCTGGCAGTCACCTGTGACATATCCGACCCCGATAGCGTGCAAAAGGCAGCCCAGGCCAGCGAGGCGAACTTCGGCCCCTGCGATATCCTCGTTAACAATGCCGGGATTGTCGTTCCGGCTACCCTTGCAAACATTACGCTGGACGAATGGAACCGCGCTTTTTCGGTGAATCTCACCGGCGCACTATTGTGTTCCCAGGCCTTCGGTGCGCAAATGCGCAAGCGTCAACGCGGGGCAATAGTGCACATCTCGTCAATCACTGCAGATCATCCCATGCCATGGGGAGGTTGCTACAGCATAACCAAGGCTGGTGTTTGCATGTTGTCACGCCTGCTGGCCGTCGAATGGGCGCCCGATGGAATCCGGAGTAATGTTGTGAAGCCCGGAACGATCCGCACCGAATTGACCGAATCTTTTTACCAGGAACCTGGTCTTGAGAAGCGGCGCAGCGAGCTCATTCCGGCCGGTCGTATTGGCCGGCCGGAAGACATCGCGCAGGCCGCGCTGTTCCTGGCGAGCGACCGCGCGTCCTACATCACCGGTCAGGAGATTATGGTGGACGGCGGCTTCGAGCGCATGCTCATGAGCCTGGTGCCGCGCGGGGAGTTCAAGACCCAGCCTGGGACAGGTTCGTAAGAAAACGCTTCCCTCCGGCGCATTTTGGCATTCAACTTACTGAATGCCAAAATGCGCCGGAGGGAAGCTGGTTTGCTCAATTACCTCACCATATGTCCAGTCAACCCATCTCCACGACAGCAACAGTCGCAGTTTTTGGTTTTCTCAGGTTTCCTCCGGAACGACTGGCAGAAATCCTTCCGCATCTGCGTACCCTGGTCGAGACTACAAACCGAACTGACGGTTGCATTGCCTATGAGGCGGCTGTCGACCCCTATGCGCAGATCGCAACTATGCGCAGGTCGTCCTGGTAGAACTTTGCCGATTCAATCGTGGCGTGGCATTTGGCGAGGTCGATCAGCGTAGATCTGGACATAGTTTCCGGATCAGAGTGCAGTGGTGGCTCCACTTCAGGAGACCACCATGGGAAACACCCGATCATCTCGATTCACCCGTACCGACTGGCTCGCGACGGGACCTCTCGCGCCTCACGTTGACGCGTTTAAGCAGTACCTGACTGACTGCGGCTACGCTGCGACCACGTTTGCCAACTGCGTGCGCAGCGTTGCCCACTTTGCTCAATGGGTTCACGGTCGCCGTCTGCGCGTCCAACGCATCGACGAGACAGTCGTCGCCGAGTTTCTTGACGATCATCTTCCGCGATGCCACTGTACCGGCCCAGTTCACTGCGACCGACGCAATCTGAGCGCCGCGCTGGGCCATCTTCTGGTTGTTTTGCGCGCTCAGGGTGTGGTTGCTCCGCCAATGATGAGGACGACACCGGTGGATGAGGAACTGCTCTGCTACGAGGAGTACATGGACCATGTGCGCGGCCTGGCGCCCAAGACCCGCGACATCGCCTTGCGTATCGTGGGGCGGCTGCTGGCCTCTCGCTTTGGCGACGGCGCCATCGACATTGCAGCGATCAAGCCCGACCATGTTCGCCGCTTCTTCGCGCAACAAGCCAAGCTCTACCGCAAGCCGGCAAACGCCGGCACGGTGATCTCGGCACTGCGCGGGTACTTCCGCTATCGCGCATCGCTTGGCGACGCGGTGCACGGGTTGATCGGCGCGGTGTCCTACCCTGCCAACTGGCAGTTGGCATCGCTTCCCAAGACCCTCACTGCCGAGGAAGTCGAGCAGTTGGTCGGCTCGCTTGGCAGACCGGGCCGCTCCATGAGGCGCGCCGACGCCATCGTGCGCTGCGCCATGGATCTCGGGCTTCGAAGTGGTGAGATCGCCCGTATCAGCCTCGATGACATCGACTGGCGCGCCGGCACGATCACACTACGTCACACCAAGGGTCGTCGCGAAGATGTGCTGCCACTGCCGGCGACCACCGGCGAGGCGATCGCGGCTTACCTGAAACACGAACGCCCCAAGACGCGCAATCGTGCCGTCTTCGTGCGCCATGTGGCACCGCGCGATCAGCCCATCGGCCCCGACCTCGTGCGCAAGACGATCCGCCAGGCCTTCGCGCGCACCGGGCTGCCCTACACGCGCTCGCATTTGCTGCGCCACACGATGGCCAACCGGCTGCTGGCAGGCGGCTCTTCCCTCAAAGAGGTGGCCGACGTATTGCGCCACCGATCGCTGAACACCACGCTAATCTACGCCAAGCTCGATAGCCGCAAGCTTGTCGATGTGGCGCTGCCGTGGCCGGGGAGCGCAGCATGAGCGCGACCACATCCCTGCAAGCGCGCGTCGAGCGCTATCTGGCCGAGCGTCGCCGCTTGGGCTTCTCCGTGCGCACCCCGGGCTATGCCTTGCGCAGCTTCGCGCGCCATATCCAGGACGCCGGTCACTGCGGGCCACTGACCGTGGAAGTCATGGCCGACTGGGCGCGGTGCGACAGCCACGGCAGCAGTGACCCGCGCACCTGGGCGCGCCGGCTGAAGAACCTACGTTCGTTCACGCGCTGGCTGCAGCAGTTCGAGCCGCGAACCGAGGTCCCAGACGACGCGATCTTCGGCCGCCTGCCCGAGCGGCAGGCACCGCACATCTATAACGAGCATGAGATCATCGATCTGCTGGCCGCCGCGCGACGGCTCGGGCCGACGCCAGGGCTGCGCGGTGTCATCTTTGAAACGCTGTTCGGTCTGATCGCCTGCACTGGGCTGCGGATCTCCGAGGCGCTGTCGCTGCACAACGAAGACGTCGATCTCCAGCGCGAGATGCTCTCCATTCATCAGACCAAGTTCGGCAAGTCGCGCCAGGTGCCCATGCACCCAAGCACCGTGGAAGCGCTGCGGCGCTATCGCTGCATGCGCGACCTGGCCGGTGAGTCCGCGCAGGGCGATGCACCATTCTTCATAGGCACGCGAGGTCGGAGGCGGGGACTGCCACTGGGCGACCGCCAGGTGCATCGCGTATTCGCCGAACTTCGCCAGCAGTTGGGCTGGCGCAACCGTGGGACTCACCACGCCCCGCGCATCCACGATCTGCGGCACACATTCGTAGTGCGCCGCATTGTGCTGTGGCAGGCGCAGGGGGTAGACATCGATCAGGCGATGTTGTCGCTATCGACTTACGTCGGACATGCGATGGTGACCAATACCTATTGGTACCTCTCAGCGGTGCCGGAGTTAATGGCATTGGCTGCCGGACGCTTTGAGTCATTCATGCCTCGGTCGGAGGTTTCAGATGCGTAAATCCACCGCATTCAAGGCCATTGCACCGAAGCCGCCGTCGTTCCCCTCCCTGGTCCAGCAGTTCTTCACCGAGTATCTGGTCGCGCAGCGCGCGGTCAGTCCGCGCACGGTAGCCTGCTACCGAGATGCATTGATGCTGTTCCTGGACTTCGCCAGTCACAAGCTGGGCAAGGCGCCGACGGCCATGAAATTGGACGACATTCAACCCGATCTGATCATGGCGTTCTTGGACCATTTGGAGCACGAGCGACACAACGCGATTCGCAGTCGCAATCTGAGGCTCACCGCATTACGCGCGTTCCTGAAGTTCGCCGGCCGGCGCGACGTGGACTCACTACACGTTGTCGAGCGAACACTGGCCGTCCCGATGAAGCGCTTCGAGCGGCCAATGCTGGGCTTTCTCACGCGTGAGGAAATGATTGCGGTGCTAGGGCAACCCGGGTCGAGTTGGTCTTCGCAGCGTGACCATCTGCTGTTGGCCATGCTCTACAACACCGGCGCGCGGGTTTCGGAGATCATCGGCGTGCGTGTCATCGACGTTGTGCTTGAAGGCGCCGCCTGCGTCCATCTACAGGGCAAAGGGCGCAAGCAGCGATCAGTGCCCCTGTGGAAGACTACACTCCTTGAGATCCGGGCTTGGCTACGTCTTAATCCGACGTTGCGTGGCGAGGCAGCATTGCTGCCCAACCGAGACGGGCGTGCGATGTCAAGATCCAACGTCGCGCAGCGTCTGGACCTTGCCGTCGCCCGCGCGTCAACTCAAGAGCCCAGCATCCTCAAGAAGCGGGTCTCGCCGCACACGCTGCGACACACCACGGCGATGCATCTGCTGCAGTCCGGCGTGCCGTTCAATGTGATCGCACTGTGGCTCGGGCACGAGAGTGCAACTACGACCCACCGCTACGTCGAGGCCGATCTCTCCATGAAGGAAAAAGCGCTCGCCCGGCTGGCGCCGCCCGATACCAGCATGCGTCGGTTCCGGGCGCCGGACTCGCTCATGCGATTCTTGCAGACGCTGTAACTATGCGTAGAAAGCTCCGGACCCCAACGCCCACCGCAACAGGGGCCGGCGCCATCATTCGCATGTCACCTGCGCATAGTTGCGATCTGCGCATAGGGGTCGCTATGTAAACCTCTACATAGCGACCCGTTTGATCCAGGCGTTATCCGCTTCTCGGAGTTATGGCCCGATCAGGGAACATTCTCTCAACATATGCTTGCGCCACATGTTGCGCCTTGGCGCGCTGCGGTACAACGCTGTGGCGTCCTTGAGCGAAAATTTGATGTCTTTGACGTCACGCACTGCCGGGTGGCTTGATCCTTGCCATTCGGTTTGATCCTGATTGTTGTATCGGTCCGCTCCAGCGGATGCCAGGCCGGATGGGGTAAAACCGACTGAGCCGACAGGCGCTGGCCAGGTTGATTTGTGCGAACGGCAATGGCGTCAGTTGATGCCACTCGTGCCAATCAATCATGCGTATGCGGAGTACAGGCGTGCTTGCTTTGAAAACAGCGGCGCGAACACTACGCTTCAGGTTGCGAGCCTGGAGGCATGGCCGGCATGATGAGCCTCTCGTGGAAGAGTGCTCATCAAATGAGCTCACCTTTAGGGATCGCATTCCTGCCGCGTAGCGTTCTTCATGGTAAACGGATTTGGATAAAGTCGAATTTAGAAAAAGAGGTTAACGCCGAATTGGATTAGCCTTTTTTCCCGGATATATTCCTTCAGATCGCCAGTCGCGACAGAAATGCTTGAATAAAAACTCAAGTCCTTATCCACATCATAATTGGCACTCAACGCCACTTTACCCAAAGTCAGTTTATTGCCCGCATTGGCATATTTTGTATGAACGTAGTTGACAGCGGTAGTCAGCGCGCCCCCCATGGGTACAGCGACACCGGCTGTATAAGCATCAATTTTATTCACTACAAACGTGGTCGGACCGGCAACCCGAAGATTCGAGAATGCACCTACATTACCCGGGCTCGTAGTCAAGTCCCTTGCCCGTTGCAGACCGCCGGTGATCTTGAAATCTGAAAAATTATAGGCTGCTGCCAGAGAGGTGACCTTGTTCGTGGCATCGCGGGTCACGCGATCCTTGTTCCATTCGTGGGCAATGGATGCTCTCAGGGGGCCCTCGACATAATTGAGACGAACGCCCTGGTACTGGTCATTGACACGTTCTCCGGGCGCTCCAAGGAGGACAAAATTGAATCCGCCAAACTTTGGCGAAAGGTACTGCACGAGGTTGTCCAAACGACCCGGGTTGACCCATTGCGGCAAGGTGCCGGCTGCAGTAGTGACCGAAGAACCCGGATCGCCCGCCATGCCGGGGAGGGGCTGTGCAAGGCTTTTCAACTCATTGGATGGATTGTATTGACGGCCTGCCCGGATCTCGCCAAATTGCGCCGATGCCAGCGACAGATAGACCTGCCGGCCAAAAAGCCTGCCGCCTTGCAAAGAGCTGCCTGTATCTACGGCGTAGCCGGCTTCCATAAGGCCTGTTGCCTTCAGGCCCCCACGAAGTTCCTTGGTTAACTTGAAGCCGAGCCGCGATCCATAGTTGCCGTTGACAGTGCCATCAGTGAGACTCCAGGATGAACCGCCTCCGATAACGTCGCCGGGCTTGTAATTGCTCATATTGAGGTTGAGTGCGCCGTATATTTGCAAGTTGGCACCTGCAGGCATTTGCACATTGGTTTGCGCATGTGCGGAGCCGGCCAGAGTAAAGCCCAGGCAAGCAATGGCGGCACATTTTTCTTTGTAATTCATACTATATCTCCTCCGTTAAAGTGAAACAAAAAATGAAAAGGCAGATGCCGATTCGGAACTAATGTTTGGCATTTCTTATTCTTCAACTCTTAACTGCCCCTGTTTTGCACAGCACGCCAATCTGGTTTTTCGGAACTTTGCATACATCGCTTTTCCGGTCATGAGTGGCTTGCCGTGACGTTGTTCACCTTGCATTGGCGCTGCTGCGTCTGGCGTGCAGCGTCTTTTATCTTTGCTTTTTTTGATTTGCAACTTTCATCTAGCCCATGTGATATGTCTATTTGCTTTTTCAGGAGTCGGCGTCTTTGTTTTCGGAACGCGGCTTGTTGACAAGGGTTTTGGCGCTGGTGGAGTTGTTCGATCAGACGTAGCCATGATGTGGACATCCCCTCAATGTCGATCATGGAGGTACAGATAGCCGCGGCAGCAGCCACGTCGTGGAACCGTCTGCGGAAAACAAGAATGCGACCTGTCGAAAATAGGCATGGACGTCTTGCAGATGTGCTTTCTACACTTAATAAAAAATTAATTCACGGGCATCAGGCCCAGACACAAGCAGGAGACAGCGTGAACACGAGGAAAGCAGCGGCATGGACCGCGAAGGTGTGAAATATTCAACTCTCGGCAGGACCGAGGAACGAATCTTTGTCCTGAGCTGAATGGGCAAGTCAAACACAACACAATAACGAGTATTTATCACTGGGAGACAATGAATGGCCATTTTGAACATACTCCGCCGCAGGTTCACTAAAGTCGCACCTAAGGCATCCGCTTGCTTGACCCTGATCGCCGCCGCAGCCACATTGGGCTCGGCATGCATAAGCACCAGCGCAAACGCGCAGGAGGCCTGGCCTGCCCGGCCGATCCGCCTGATCGCACCGTTTGCCGCTGGTGCAGACGATGCCAAGGCGCGTGCGCTGGCCGCCAAACTCAGCGCGCGGCTCGGCCAACCCGTGATCGTCGAGAACAAGGGCGGTGCTGGCGGGGCTATCGCCACCGATGCTGTAGCCAAGGCTTCGCCGGATGGGTATACGCTCCTGTTTGCAGGCACGGGTTACACGACTAACCCAGCCTCTGGCGTCAAGCTGCCGTACGATCCGCTAAAGGATCTGCAGCCAATAGGACAGATCGGTGCTGCGCCCCTGATTTACGTCGGGCCGAGCGACTCGAAAATCAAGACAATACGCGACCTGATCGATCTGGCGCGCGCCGAGCCCGGCAAGGTCAATTTCGGCTCGAGCGGCGTGGGCAGCATGAGCCACCTGGGCATCGAGTTACTGGCTGCCAAGGCGAACGTAAAGCTCCAGCACATTCCTTACAAGGGCGTGACCCCGGCGCTGGTCGACATGGCTGGTGGCGGCTCCCTGCAACTGGTGCTGACCACAGTGGCTTCTTCCATGCCGCTCATTAAGGCTGGCAAGCTGCGCCCCCTTGCTGTGACTGGCCCGGAGCGATCAGCGCTTCTCGACGGCGTGCCTGCTGCCGCAGAGGCTGGCCTGCCGGGGTTCCAGATCGACTATTGGTGGGGGCTGATGGGGCCGGCGGGAATGCCCCCGGCTGTGGTCAAGCGACTGAATGAAGAACTGAACTGGGCCCTTGCGCAGCCCGACATCCGCGAGTTGCTGGCCCGTGAAGCCGGCGTGCCAAAGCCCGGTACTCCGGAAAGCCTGGGGAAGCTGATCTCGCTCGACCTCGAGCGCTGGACGCGGTTGATCAAGGATGCGAACATCAAGGTGCAGTAAATTGCAGGCGATATGGAGAGAAAAATCATGAGTAAGGTACCCCCCTACGGCAAGGTCAAGGAAGGTCGAGAAGAAGAAATTCTGGATCCTGAAATCGCCATCCTGGACTCGCATCATCACTTGTTCGATCGCCCGCATCTCCGCTACATGCAGGAAGATTACCAGGACGACGTGAATGCCGGACATAAGATCATTGGTACCGTGTACATCGAAACGCAGGCCTTTGCGCGGGTTGATGGTCCCGAGGAGCTGCGTCCGGTTGGTGAAGTGGAATTTGCCAACGGTCTGGCAAACAAGATGACGAGTGGTGTTTATGGTCCTTGCCGGGTGGCTGCCGCCATCGTCGGGTATGCTGACATGACCACCGGTGACCGGGTCGCGGCAACGCTTGATGCATCCATCGCTGCCGCTCCGCAGCGCTTCCGCGGCATTCGGCAGATCGCAATTGCCCATCCCGACGAAAATGCGCTGCGTTTTCTTACGCATCGTCCACCGCCGGATTTGCTCAAGAGTCCTGCCTTTCGTGCGGCCTATCGGCATCTCGCACCGCGCGGCCTCTCGTTCGATGCCACAGTGCTGCACCACCAATTGCCGGAACTGGCGCAACTTGCGGACGATTTCCCGGACACGCTTATCGTGCTGAACCATGCCGGCCTGGCGATGGCGATGGATAGCGGCCCTCAGGCTCGGGAGGAGGGCTTCCAGTTATGGCGCAGGAACATGAAAGAGCTTGCCCGCCGTCCGAACGTGGTGTGCAAGGTTGGCGGATTCGGTACGAGCTATTGGGGATTCGGATTCAATGAGCGGACCGATCCCATCGGTTTCCGTGAGCTTTCCGCAGCTTGGAGGCCCTACGTCGAGACGGCGATCGAGGCGTTCGGCGCCAACCGCTGCATGATGGAGAGTAACTATCCCAACGATGGACGCTCATGCGGCTTCGTTCCGCTTTGGAACGCCATGAAATACATCGTCCAGAGCTACTCCGCGGAAGAAAAAACTGCTCTATTCCGTGGCACGGCAGAAAAGTTCTACCGGGTCGATTTAAGTCTTGCTGAAACAGTCCACGAGAAGACGCGAGCGTAGAGCCCGTTCGCACGGATTTCGGGAAGAGTCCGTCATTCAGCAGGAGAATGACGGACATGAAGGCTATTGCCCCTCTCTATGGCCCGGATCGATTCTTGATCAACGTATTTCAATTCACGGGTACTTGTACGGTCGAGTCCCGGGTAATAGCAGCGGTAGTGCCGACCATTCTCATCATCGTACCCACATTGGCGATGCTCTCAAGATTCATCACAGAGTGGATTATTCCCTCAATGTTTTCAGGTGAAATCACACCATTGGCATTGGATCGAAACTTTTGGATGATTTCGTCGGTGGTCATCATACTGCCCGGTTCCGGCGACGGACTTCCCTTCGGATAGCGGCTCTCGGCCACGAAGGTCTTGCCACGCGCCCGCAATTCGATCCTGCCGGGGCGACTGGCTCCGTTGTTGGTAAGTAACTGGACGTAATCAGGGTGGACCTCCGTGGTTATTTTGGCCATCAGATCTCTCACCGTACGACTAAACACGAGTTCGGGATCCTGCCAGGCCTTTCCTGGTGGAATTCGGTGCGCAGCAACTGCGAGTCCATGTGACATACTGAACTGTGCATCGATTACATGTTCTATTTCGCGAAGCAGCCAAGCGGGTTCTTCGGCGATACCTTCCACCCAAGCCTTGATGCTGTCGATTTCGTTCGGCTGAATGTCATTGTCTTCCACGATTTGTATCAGGCAATCAAACAGAGCGTGCATCAGACGGCAATGCGGGTACGGCTTGTAGCTCTGTTCTGCAGGGAATAGCCATTCATTGCCGAGTCCCTTGGTAATGCGTTCTGGTTCCCAGCGGTTCGTCCCTATAAAACGGGGAAAGCCGAACTCTCGGTCGTCTAGAATTTGGACATCGCCACGGTGACCGAGCTCGGCCATATATGCTGCGGTAAGTGCTGATTGGGCAAGTGCGCCAGCCAAAAGGTACTTGATCGTGGTGCTCGGCGCGTGTCGACCCCACGCACGGTGCGAGTTAACCGGGGCAATACTGCCTGCGATACCAAGCGCATGACCACGTACTTCAATCGGCAAATCCTTAAGCATCACGATTGCCGCGGTCGCCCCAAAAATGGTGCTGCTATAGCCGAATACTTTCGGCGTCGCTGTTTTTCCGTCTTTCACATCGCGTACATAGTCCATAGCTTTACCGAAACGAAAGGACATTTCGTGGGATACAGCAATCGCAGATATCAGTTCTCTGCCCGAAGCACCTACGGCTTCCGCCACTGCGAGTGCACCCGGCAGTACGTAGGGAGTTACATGCCCTGGCGGGAGGATCGCGTCCATGTCGAGAGAGTTGATGAGCTCGCCGTTCGCGAATGCGGCACCAAGCACTGAAACACGGTCGCCAGTGCCGATAATAGTCGCCATGCAGTTGGCAGATCCCGAGATCCGTCCGTACTCGATACCAGCGCGACCCTTGGGCGTGTCGAGCGCTGCGAGCGCGCAGCCGATGGAATCCAACAAGATACGCTTACATTCGTTCACCACAGATTTGGGTAACCGGTCGTATGTAGATTGGGTGGTGAAGTCGGCCAAATGCTTAACAATAGTAGACGGCATGGATAACACTCCTTTTTGGTTTGCGCTCAAGTTGGCATGGAAGTGAAAGCGGTTGCCGCCACCTCTTGCCGATACAACGCCTATGCAACAGGGAAGTCTGACGACTCTGACCTACTTATTCGGACGCGATATTCGCTTGTTTGATCAACTGCTGCCAAGCCCCAACCTCAGAATTGATCAAATTACCGAAGTCTTCTGGTGAGCTCGTTCGAGGGGCCGTGCCGTCACGCGCAAGCAACTCGATAGCATCGGCGGACCCAAGCACAGTGTTTAGCTCCGTATTGAGCCGCTTCAGCACCTGTGCTGGCAATCCAGCCGGGCCAGTCAATCCGTACCATGCATAAAACTGAAACCCCGGAACTCCAGCCTCCGACACCGTTGGCACTTGCGGTGCAAGCGGCGACCGTTGCGCACTTGTAATGGCTAGCGCCCGAATACGTCCTGAACGTAAATGTGGCAGAGCAGTTGGAAGGGAGACCAATGACATCTGTAAATTTCCGCCTAGCAGATCGGCAAATGCAGGTGCGATGCCTGAATACGGAACGTGCGTAAGTTTGATCTTGGTTGCCGACGCGATTAGTTCAACTCCGAGATGGTTCAGAGAACCAATGCCGCCTGAGCCATAGTTGATGCTTTGCGGCTTTGCCTGAGCAAGATCGATCAATTCACGCAGGTTGGCAGCCTTAAGCTCATTCGAAATGACAACCATGAACGGCGCCCCCCCTATTTGCCCGATAGGCTGTAGATCCTTTACTGGATCGTATGGAGGCTTCTTATTGCTAAAGCTGATTAAAGGGGCGGTGACCAAGGTGGTACCCGCCAATAACAAGGTATAGCCATCAGGGCGCTGGCGGGCTACGTACGATGTAGCAAGGATTCCGTTCGCACCAGGTTTATTTTCGACAATAACCGGTTGGCCAAGCCTTTCGGTAAGCTTGTTTGCGACGAATCGCGCTATGACATCGGTACTGCCACCGGCAGCGTATGGAACAACAATTTTGATGGGCCTGTCAGGCCACGTAACCTGGGCGCGCAAAGGCCCTGGCAATAGGGCCGCCGCTGCAATAACTATGCTACTAGCGAGCACTTCTCTTCGAGTTAATAGATTTTGGAACGGCATCTTGTCTCCTTTATCGTGAAATTTCATTGAGTTCTTTACCGCTCACTTTGTCGGTTATGTTTCTTGCTCTGTGGCGAAATCCAGCACGTAACGGCGCAGAACGCGCAATTCTTCATCCAGCTCATGCACGATCGGAATGCCGTTGGGAATATCGAGGCCCGCTATTGATTGGTCCGATATGTCGCCAAGACACTTAATCAATGCGCGGATGCTGTTTCCATGCGCATTGATTATCACGCGCTTACCGGAGCGGATTGCGGGTGCGATCGATTCGTGCCATAACGGCAAAACCCGATTAACCGTATCTTTCAAGCACTCGGTTAAAGGAATCTGAGACTGGTCGAGGGCCGCATAGCGCGGGTCATCATAGAAAGTGCGGGCATCTGCCCGATCTAAAGGCGGTGGCGGAATATCAAACGAGCGATGCCATACCCGCGCCTGTTCGGCACCATAGCGCTCCGCAGTGTCCGCTTTATTCAAACTGGTCAGTGCACCGTAATGCCGCTCGTTCAACCGCCAGTGCGGAGCGATTGGCACCCACATCAAATCCATCGCTTCGAAGATCAACCACTGGGACCGGATCGCCCGTTTCAATACTGAGGTAAAGGCGAGATCGAAGTCGAAGCCGGCCTTTTTCAATGCTTCTCCCGCGACACGAGCCTGCGCCATACCCTTTTTCGTGAGATCGATATCGACCCATCCGGTAAAGCGATTTTCCTGATTCCATGTCGATTCGCCGTGGCGGATCAATACCAGCGTATGCATTTTTTCTCCAGAGAAGATCCAAGCAGCGATGAGTAAAGATTACGGCGCAATAACGCCTCGCGCACAGAAGGGTAATCACTTGTTCAAAATGTCGCCTCTTGAACAGCACATTAAGCATTTGGCAATGGCGGTCAAATCGTCAGATTCTGACTGAAGGCATTATTTGCACCAATGCCCACGTTACTACGTTGTCTTATTGCCCGTCATTCAACTGGAGAATGACGGACATGAAGGCCAGCAGCTTCAGGCACGCGCCAGCGTCTTCTTTACGTCTTCTGCCGAACACTGGATCGTCACCCCGGCGCGCTCGTTCTGCAGCTGCATCGGCGAGCGTGAATCGCGGCTGCCCCAGTCGCGCGCGAGTGCTTCAGTAAAGTCTTCGTTGGTAACTTGCGCATACTTCATTGGCACGCCGAGCTCCTTTCCCAGATCCAGGCTGAGCATGAGATCCTTGTGCGCCAGGCGCAGGGCAAAATTGGGCGGATCGTATTTGTTCTGAAGGTACTGGTCGCCGATGCGATCGAAGGTGCGTGCGCGGCCGATTGCGCCCTGGCGGACCGCATGCCAGAGCTCGAGCGGTTCGACGCCGGCCTTGACGCCCAGGCTGATGACCTCAGCGATTACCATGCGAATGGTGAGGCTGGCGCAGTTATGCACGATCTTCGCAACGCCGCCGGCGCCAACCGGCCCCACGTAAATCACCTGGTCCCCGATGGCGTCGAGGAGCTTCTTCTGCGCATCGAATGTGTTGCGGTCACCGCCGACGTAAATCGCCAGCTTGCCCGAGTTTGCGCCGGCCGGGCCGCCGCTGACGGGGGCGTCGAGCAGCGCAATGCCTTTTTCCGCGCATTGCTCATGAACGCTGCGCACGACGGTAGGGGAATTGGTCGTCAGGTCGAACCACACGCTGCCCGGTTTCATCGATTCCAGCAGTCCGCCTTTGCCCAAGCCCACCTCTTGCATTTCCTTCGGGCCGGGAACCGATGTAAAGACCACGTCGGCCACGCTTCCGAGCTCGCCAATAGAGGCCGCCCATGTCGCGCCGGCCGCGAGCAGTGGCTGCGCGCTCTCCTTGCGGACGTCATAAACGACGAGATCGTAACCCGCCTTGCGCAGGTTGAGGGCCATTCCCAAACCCATGGTGCCAAGACCAATGAAGCCTACTTTCATGCCTGTCTCCTTCTGTTGATAATTAACGTTCATGATGCTTTCATTTCCCATTCATTTGCACGGCATGGCAGCACTGAGCTGTGCAAAATGCAGGGAATGCTGTTGCGTTGAAGATGTCGGGGCGAGCCTGCAAAGGCATCGCCCCGGCAGTTCAGTCGATGAGCTTGCGTCCTTGCAGCACTTCCTCGGCAACCCGAAATGCATCAGTTGCCGCCGGCAGGCCGCAATACACGGCTGTATGCAAGAGAATTTCGCGTAGTTCTTCGACCGTGCAGCCGTTATTGAGCGCGCCCTCCAGGTGGTTGCGCATTTGGTTGGGGCGGTTGAGCGCCGTCAGCATGACGATGTTGAGGATGCTGCGCAGCTTGCGATCGATGCCCTTGCGTGCCCACACTTTTCCGAAGCACACCTCTTCGGAATACTCGTGAATCACCGAGTTGAAAGAATTGCGCTTCTTTTCCTTACTCTGCACGTAATCGGCACCCATAAGCTCGCTCATGATTTGCCGCCCGATCTCTTTGGTACTCATTGCTGTCTCCTTTTTAAGATTCGTAAAGTTCAACTAGGGTTTGCTGCTGGTATTCGTTGATTAACCACTAAGGTATGGGCAGCCCAGTCGAGATGTCCATGTCGTTTTTCAGGAGCTCGTTTCTTCATTTCCGGAACCCGAATTATCGCGCCGCCACGTGAAGATCTGTATTTGAAAAACACGTACGCGGACTCTTGAAAAACGACATGGACATTTGGTGCAGGTGCTTTCTACACTTAACAAAAAATTAATTCTTGGGCCTCAGGTCCGGACACAAGCAGGAGACAGCGTGAACACGAATAATCTGGATTGCACAGTGGCGGCCCTGCCTGTTGCTCCGAAGGCCAATCTGCAAGCGGCATCGATATGCATGCGAAGTTGCGGAATCTGGCGACAAGGAGAAGCTGTTCGCATCCAGAGCGAGCCTGCATCCGATGGATTCAACAAACGTTCAACCAAGGAGACAACGCATGACCACCTTTAATATCACCCGCCGCATGCTCATGGGCGCAAATGCCTTGCTTGTCGCCGCCGCGGCAGCCTTGCTTCCTGCTGGCGCGAGCGCTCAGGCGACCTGGCCTGGCCGTCCCATCAAGCTGATCGACGCCTTCCCGCCGGGAGGCAGCAGCGACGTGATCGCGCGTGCGATCAGCAACAAGCTGTCCGCCCGGCTTGGCCAGCCGGTCGTTGTCGAAAACAAGAGTGGCGCGGGCGGGGCGCTGGGCACCGATGCGGTCGCCAAGGCAACCCCCGATGGCTACACCCTGCTTGTGGTGACGACGGCGATGGCAACCAACGCATCGACCGGCAAGAAGCTTCCATTCAATTTTGCAAAGGACCTGGTGCCGATCGGCCAGATTGCGACTTCGCCCCTGGTGATCGTGGTGCCTGCGCAATCCCAGGCAAAGACGCTGCGAGAACTGGTTGATCTGGCGCGCGCCAAGCCCAATGGCATCAGCTACGGCTCCAGCGGCGTGGGCTCCATGAGCCACATCGGCATGGAGATGCTGGCTATGGAAACGAAGGCGCAACTTCTGCATGTGCCCTATAAGGGTATTCCCCTGGCGTACCCTGACCTCGTGTCCGGACGACTGCAGGCGATGCTGGGCTCTGTCGTCACGCTATCGCCACTGCTGGAGAGTGGCAAGCTACGCCTCCTGGCAGTCGCCGGTCCGCAGCGGATGACGTCCGCGCCGAACCTTCCCACCACAGCCGAAGCCGGCTTCCCCGGGTTCCAGATCGAATTCTGGTGGGGCCTGATGGGTCCGGCAGGCATGCCGCCCGAGGTGGTCAGGCGGATTAACGAAGAGCTCAACACGATCCTTGCTGAACCTGACATGCGCGAGATGCTGACGCGTCTGGCCGCGATTCCAAAATCCGGCACGCCCGATGACTTCGGTCGGCTGATTTCGTTAGAGCTGTCACGCTGGAGCAAGCTGATCAAGGAGGCCAACATCAAAGTCGAGTGAGTTGCACTTCATTGCGCTGTAATCGCTCATTGCATGGTGAGGGCCATTACGCCGGAGGAACGATTCGCATGCAGATTGGCGGCTACTGGCGCGACGCAGTGGCTCGCCAGGAGTCAGTGCATATCGAAGGATCCCTGTGCCAAAAGGGTGTTGTTATCAAGGAGGATTGACTAACTATGGAGAATACGAATCATGCAAAAACGAAAACTCGGACGAACTGGCCTTGAAGTCTCGCCAATCGCGATTGGCGGCGCTGCATTTGCCTATGTGCACCGCACGCAGGGCTGGGATCCGATGACGGATGACGGCCGAAAAGTGGTCCATGCAACGCTCAATGCCGCCCTGGACCGTGGCATCAACTACATCGATACCTCACCGGTTTATGGCAACGGCTACAGCGAGACGCTTATCGGCGAGGTGATGAAAACGCGCCGCAAGGATTGTGTGCTGGCCAGCAAGGTCTGGTACGAACTGGACCATAAGGGCGTCATCGACAGCGTCCACGAAAGTCTGAAGCGGTTTCAGACCGATCACATCGATATCATGCAGATACATGGCCGGATGTACACGGCAGCGGAGGTGGAGCACATCCTCAAGGGTGGTCCGCTCGATGCCCTGCTCGAACTGCGTGAGGCGGGCAAGATCGGCCACATCGGCATCACGGCCGAAGAGCCCTGGACGGTGATCCCGTTCCTGGCCCACGAGGCCATCGAGGTTTACCAGGTGGCCTACAACTTCATCTACCAGGGGGCGGCCCGGCATTTCCTGATCGAAGCGGCCAAGGTGAATGCAGGTGTGGTGTCGATGCGCACGATGACCTCTGGCATTCTCCAGCGAGAGGCGAGCCACCTTGCGCCGGAATGGCAGGCCGCGCGCGACCTGTATGAAGTCTCCCTGAAGTTTGTCCATGCGGATTCCCGCGTGCACTCCGGCATCGTCGGCATGCGCTGGCCTGAAGAGGTGGAGCAGAACGTGCGGTTGTTGGAGGGATGGCAGCCGCCGGTCGACTTCGCCACGATGCCACGATTGACTATCGAAGTCTACAAGACGGACGACGCAATGTAGCGAGAGCACAGACGCTCCCACCCGAGCGTGGAGTGGGGGCGATACTGGCGACGCAAGACAATTCGCGAGAGTACAACGCCACGCCTTCCTCCTGATTTGAATATTTTGACCGCAGAAGTGCGCGGTCTAACCAGGCCAGCCCTGCCTTTCGAAACGGCACGGCGCTTCGACCATGCCGTCAGTGGCCACGGTGGCCTTCCTGAGAGCCAGCGGGTCAAGGACGGACGGGCCGCGCCTGCCGCGCGGCGCGTCCGCAAGCCCAGTTCACTCCATTTTAATGTTGCGTTCCTTCGCGATGCGGCCCCAGCGCGCGCTGTCGTTGGCCACCATCGCAGCGAAATCAGCCGGTGAGCCGCGCCCCGCCTCGATCCCCATGGCCTGGAAGCGAACGACCATGTTCGGCGATTGCAGCATCTTGTTAACTTTTTCGTTGATGCGCTGGGTGAGCTCGGGGGGCATCCCGCGCGGCCCGTACAGGCCGAACCAGGACTGCACCGAGAACCCCGGCACGCCCGATTCGGCGATCGTCGGGATGTCCGGGGCGATCGCCGATCGGTGCGCTCCGCTGACCGCCAGCGCGCCCGCCATACCTGACTTCACTTTCGGCAGGGCTGACGGGATGGCCTCCAACGCCATGTGCACGGCACCGCTCATGAGATCTTGGAGCGCTGCTCCCGTTCCCTTGTAGGGAACGTGGGTGAAGGATACGCCGGTCTGGGCCGCTAAGAGTTCGAAGCTCAAGTGGCCAAACGAGCCGACGCCGCTGCTGACGTAATTGAGATACCCAGGCTTCTCGCGCGCCAGCGCGAGCAGTTCCTTTACATTCTTGACGGGAAGCGTCGGCGACACGACCAGCAAATTATTGGCCTCCGTCAAGAATGCGATTGGTGTGAAGTCCTTGACAGCGTTGTACGGAAGCTTGGTCGACACGTGCGGTGCGATCGCGTGCGTGCTGGTAGTGGCGATGAGAAGTGTGTAGCCGTCCGCCGGGGCACGGGCGACCTCGTTCGAGCCTATCGCGCCGACTGCGCCCGACTTGTTATCGATTACGAACGGCTGGCCCGTCGTCTCCGACAAGGCCTGCCCGACCATCCGCGCAAGGAGGTCGGTCGCACTGCCGGCGGCGATGGGCACAACGATGCGCACGGGTTTGCTCGGCCAGTCCTGGGCTTGCGCAAGTCCGGACGCGGTCAAGGCGAGCACGGGCAGCCATCGGATGGCTACGGGCACGCGTTGACCGAAAAGTCGCTTATCGCGTGGCGCCGCGTACCGCTTTTCACGAGACAGCGACCGGTGCTGCAGCTGAGGCCGCATGGCAAGCGCTTCGCCCATTTTGCAAAGAACGAGAGATACGACATTCATGGTTGATCCACGAGGCGTTGTTTTTAAGAAGTTCACATTGTCTCCTGACGAAAAAGATATTTGAATTATTAGAGGAATATGTTGCGCTTGACAGAGTCGAGGCTGCGTCATCGATATGATACTGGTCGCCCATGCGATCGAAGGTGCGTGCGCGGCCGATTGCGCCCTGCCGGACCGCATGCCAAAGCTCAAGCGGTTCGACACCCGCCTTGACGCCCAGGCTGAAGACCTCAGCGATCACCATGATGATGCTTTCATTTCCCATTTCACCGAGTTGAAAGAATTCACCGAGTTGAAAGAATTGCGCTTCTTTTCCTTACTCTGCACGTAATCGGCGCCCATTAGCTCGCTCATGATTTGCCGCCCGATCTCTTTAGTACTCATCTCTGTCTCCTTTTTAAGATTCGTAAAGTTCAACTAGGGTTTGCTGCTGGTATGCGTTAATTAACCAAACTAATAGATATCAAGCTCTTAGCCACCATGGGGCAATGGAACCCGTTGTTCAGGGGCAGTTCACGTTTTGGCATACCGATGACGTAGAGCTCGGATTCAAGCAGCTTCAGCGGTGCCGAGGACTTAATCATCTATCATGTTGCTTGCCTTATTGATAAGGTATAGGCAGCCCAGTCGAAATGTCCATGTCGTTTTACGGGAGCCCGTGTCTTCATTTCCGGAACCAGACTTATCGCTGGTTTGTTGAATCCGGCGGCATCAGAGATGTATGCGGAGGGCGGCAAGAGGAATGCCGCTATGACTGCCCGTCGTCCTTGCCCGCCGGCATTGGGGCCGCTCGAAGACTACGCCGCGCACGTCGATGCCATGTTTCACTCGCTGGCCCAGCGCTCTGCTCTTCGCACCTACCTGGCCGATTTTCCGGCGCTGCGCGAATGCGCCAATGTCATAAATTGCGAGATCGTGTTGTCCGCATCTGTTGATCGTGCTTCCGTCCGGACGCAATTACGATATATAATTTAAAAATGGACGGACCATATATCGGAGGGGCAGCGTCCGACAACGCTGTCGCGCGGTCCGCATCGTCAGGAAAAGGAGGAGAAATTGATGTCTAAAAGTACTGCCGCGCCCATGCGCGAAAACATCGTCATGCCGGATCTGCCAATCGTGGATGCGCATATTCACCTGTGGGACAGGATCGGATTCGACTACTTCGCCCCGGAATTCCTGGTCGATGTTGCGGACGGCCATAATGTCACGGCCAGCATCTACGTCGAATGCAACATGCGTTATTCCGACGACCCGCGGCCCGACTTTCAGCCGATCGGTGAGACGGAGTTTGTGCTGGAGCAGGCAAAGCTGGCCGAAGGCTCAGGTCACGACCTCGCCTGTGGCATTTTAGGGGCCGTGAACCTGCCGCTTGGCGCGGATGTGGAGCCGATCATTGATGCCCAGATCGCGGCCGGCCAAGGACGGTTCCGCGGTGTGCGCTTTCGTGTGGCCTTCGATACCGACCCGGTGGCGGGCTACAACGAAATTGGCTATCCGTCCGGAAGTGTTCTCGACAATCCCGCATTTCTTGATGCGGCACGATGTCTGGCTCGCAAGGGGCTCGTACTTGACCTATGGGCGTTCCATACGCAGCTGGACGACGTGCTGCGGTTCGCTGAAAAGGTTCCCGAGCTGACGATCGTACTCGATCACGTCGGTGGCCCCCTGGGCGTCGGACGTTATGCGTCGATGCGCAAGGAAGTTTTCGGGCACTGGTCTCGAGGAATCGGGTCCTTGGCTACAGCGCCGAACGTGAATGTGAAGCTCAGCGGGCTCGGGATTTCCAGGTTGGGGTTCAATTTCGCAGGGGGCGGTCAAGCGCAATCGTCCGACGAGCTCGTCGCTGCGTGGAAGCCGTATGTACGCACCTGCGTCGAGGCATTTGGGCCCGAGCGTAGCATCTTCGGAAGCAACTTCCCGGTGGACCGTGCGGCGGCGTCGTATCGGACATTGCTCAACGGCTTCAAGAAGATGCTGGCCGATATCGGTGACGTGGAATTGCGGGCAGTATTTGCCGAAAACGCACGGCGGGTCTACCGTCTCCCTTAACTCGGAGCAGGCTCAGCTTGGAGAAGTGACGAAAGCATCGGGCTGCCCAGTCAGGTCGTCTTTGCCGGAGATCGCCGACACGTTGGGTAATCGCCGGCGATTCTGCGCTCGCATACGCAATGCACGCTGCTCCGATGATACGCATATTCATCGTGCCAGCAGAGTCAAAACTAAGACACTATTTTTGGTCGGACCTTTATTGCGCCCCCGGACTTTTTTGTGTAATATCTGCTCACGGGAGAAGAATACAGTGCGTTCACAACGGTACCCGATTCATATTAAGGAGTGATACATGGCTGGGCTTTACTACGACGAGTTTAAGTTTGGGCAGATTTTTCAGCACAGTGTGCGCCGCACCATCACTGAAGCGGATAACGTCTGGTTCTCGACGACTACCTGCAATCCGGCGGCGATTCACATTGACGAAGATTACTGTCGCAACCATACCGAATTCGGCCAGCGAATCGTCAACAGTGCCTTTACGCTCGGACTGATGGTGGGGCTGAGCGTGGGTGATACCACTTTGGGAACGACTGTCGGCAATCTCGGCTTTGAAGAGTGTCGTTTCCCCCGGCCCGTCTTCCATGGTGACACGATTCGGTCCGAGACCGAGGTGATTGATAAGCGGGAAAGCAAGTCTCGGCCGAACCAGGGTATTGTGACCTTCATGCATCGCGCGTTCAATCAAAAAGGCGAACTGGTCGCCCAGTGCAAGCGTCCGGCTCTGATGATGCGAAAGCCTGAGGCGAGTGGCTCAGGCGGCCCCGGCAGCGTTTTGTCGGCTTGCCTACCGATCTGATCGGTAGGCACAGCGGGTGGCGACACTGTTCGCCTCATTAAATGGTCGGACCATATAATTGGCGAATTGAGGCTGCGCGTAATGACAGCTTCAGCTCACCGGCGGTTGCGGCTTCAGATGGTCAATGATCTACCAAGCACGAAGGAGATGTTCCATGGCTCGAAAAGTTATTATCACATGCGCCGTTACCGGTGCAATCCATACACCGACGATGTCGCCGCACCTGCCGATCACGCCGGAGGAGATCGCAGATGCTGCGGTCGGCGCGGCGGAAGCCGGAGCGGCTATCGTTCACCTGCATGCCCGTAACCCGTTAACCGGCCAGCCGGACCAGACACCCGAAGCTTTTGAGGGCTTCCTTCCTCTCATCAAGCAGCGTAGTAACGTGGTCATCAACCTGACCAGCGGTGGTTCGCCTTGGCTGCCGGTTGAAGACCGTGTTCGCCCCGCGGCGAAGTTCAAGCCAGAGGTCGCGTCGATGAACCTCGGCACGATGAACCTCGGCCTCTATCCGATGCTCGACCGCTACAAGAAATGGAAGTTCGACTGGGAGCCGGAGGCGCTCGAAAACTCACGCAAGCTGTTCTTTAAGAACACCTTTGCTGATATTGAGTATGCACTGACCACGCTGGGTGAATGCGGCACACGCTTCGAGTTCGAGTGCTACGATACCGCGCATTTGTACACGCTGAGGCATTTCCTCGACCGCAGTTTGGTCAAGCCACCACTGTTCATTCAGACCGTATTCGGTTTGCTGGGCGGCATCGGGGCCCATCCCGACGACGTTTATCATATGAAGCGCACGGCCGATCGTTTGTTCGGGTCGGACTATACATGGTCGGTTCTAGGCGCCGGGAAAAACCAGATGACTGTGGCAGCGATCGCTGCGGCGATGGGTGGCAATGTGCGTGTCGGTCTTGAGGACTCGCTGTGGGCGGGGCCGGGCAAACTCGCCGCGACGAACGCCGAACAAGTCCGCATCGTGCGCAAGATCATCGAGGGGCTGGGGCTTGAAGTCGCGACCCCGGACGAAGCGCGCGAGATTCTGGCGCTCAAGGGCGGGGACAAGGTCGACTTTTGATGCCCTCCGCCGGCAGCGGCTGAGTGGTAGCGGGAATTACCTTGACGTGTTCCCGCTCCTGCGCCGGCGGCTGCCGCAACATCTCCGGCGGACAACCGGATTTGAAAGGATAGAACGATGAGCGTCAGCATTACAACCGAACTTGAAAGGATAAAACGATGAGCGTCAGCATTGTCGGATGGGCACACACGCCGTTCGGGAAGCATGATACCGAAACTGTCGAGAGCCTGATCGTGCGTGTCGTACGCGAAGCACTTGAACACGCGGGCCTCTCCGCGAAAGAGGTGGACGAGGTGTATCTGGGTCATTTCAACGCGGGCTTTTCGCGGCAGAACTTTACCGCGTCGCTGGTCTTCCAAGCCGATGATGGTTTCCGCTTCAAGCCGGCGACACGGGTCGAGAACGCTTGTGCGACGGGCTCGGCCGCTGTCCACCAAGGCATCAAGTCGATCGAGTCGGGGCGCGCCCGTACAGTGCTCGTGGTTGGCGTGGAGCAGATGAGCACGACGCCCGCCGAAGAGATCGGCCTGAACCTGTTGAAGGCCTCGTATCTCCCCGAGGACGGTGATACACCAATGGGTTTTGCCGGCGTATTCGGAAAGATCGCGGATCGCTATTTTCAGCGGCACGGCGATCAGTCCGATGCGCTCGCCATGATCGCCGCAAAGAACCATCGCAACGGCGTCGGCAATCCCTATGCGCAAATGCGCAAGGATCTCGGCTACGAGTTCTGCCGTACTGAAAGCCCGAAAAATCCGTTAGTTGCGGGGCCGTTGAAACGGACCGACTGCTCTCTGGTATCCGACGGCGCAGCGGCGATCATTCTGATGGAATCCGACGCCGCGAAAGACATGCCACGCGCCGTCGCGTTTCGCGCAGCTGCGCACGTGCAGGATTTTCTGCCAATGTCGAAGCGCGATATCGTCCGCTTCGACGGTTGTTCGGAGGCTTGGCGACAGGCTCTCTCCACTGCAGGTTTGCAGCTCGACGATCTTTCTTTCGTTGAGACCCACGATTGCTTCACGGTCGCCGAACTGATCGAATATGAGGCCATGGGGCTGACACCCGCTGGAAAAGGGGCAATCGCGATCAAGGAAGGCTGGACGCAGCCGGATGGCCGCCTTCCTGTTAACCCCTCGGGGGGCTGAAGGCCAAAGGTCATCCGATCGGAGCGACCGGCGTCTCGATGCATGTGTTGACCGCCATGCAGCTTTGTGGCGAGGCCGGGCAGATCCAGGTGAGGGACGCGGTCCTTGGCGGCATTTTCAACATGGGCGGCGCCGCGGTCGCAAATTACGTCAGTATTCTCGAACGACATAAGTAGGAATCCACATGACAAAGAAAATCCGCATTGGCATTGTCGGGCTTCAGCCCGAACTTAGTTGGGCCGCACGCGCGCATTTACCGGCGCTGCAGTCACTGTCGGATATTTACGAAATCGTCGGTGTTGCGAATACGAGCCAAGCGAGCGCTAATGCCGCCGCGCGGGCCTGCGGCATTCCGATTGCATTCGAAAATATCGCGGCGATGGCCGCGTCCCCCGATATTGATGTGATAGCGGTTACGGTCCGAGTGCCATTCCATCTGGAACTGGTGCGCGCCGCCGTCACCGGGGGCAAACATATCTATTGCGAATGGCCAATCGGAAACGGCCTCACGGAAGCCGTGGAAATGGCGGACATGGTCCGCAAGGCCGGAGTGCTGGGTGTTTCCGGAACACAGGCCCGCGTAGCGTCTGAAGTTCTCTATCTGCGCCAACTCATTGCCGATGGCTATGTCGGCAAGGTGCTTTCCTCGACGATCACTGCGTGGGGCCGAAGCTGGGGCGCCGAGCATGATGATGTGCAGAGCCGTGGTTATCTGCTCGAACGCAAGAATGGCGCGAACATGCTGACTATTCCGATGGGGCACACGCTGGCAGCCGTTCGCGAAGTGTTGGGAGATTTTTCCGAGATCGCCACGATCGTCGACAACCGCCGGGGAGTCATTCGCGTGCCCGAAACCGGCGAGATGGTGCCCTTCGACGCGCCGGATCAGGTCGTTGTCTGTGGACGGATCGGCGACGGTGCGCCGATTTCGATGCACTATCGGGGTGGCATGCCGCGCGGCAAGGTCGGACTCGTGTGGGAAATCAACGGAACCGAAGGCGATCTGCGCGTAACCGGCCTACACGGCGGTTCGCAGCAGGTGAAGCTGTCACTGGAAGGCGGCCGCGGGGATGACCGGACAGCGATGGAGCCGATCACGCTGCCCGAAAGCTATACCACCGGCAATTGGCCGGACAACGTGAACCCTGGCAACGTCGCCCGGCTTTACGCGCGGATGGCGCACGACCTGCGCAACGGCACCCGGACGGCCCCGACCTTCGATGATGGGGTGGAGTTACACCGCGTGATCGACGCAATCGAGAGAGCTTCGGAAACCGGGAAATGGGTCCGCGTGAATGCACCCAATCGCCCGCTGCCGACGCCGTAGAGTTACAGCGAGCAATGTTTCAAGTGGTGGCGCCTTGCGGGGAGGCTGCTGCAATCTTCGTGCACTGCGCGACCCAATAATTAGGGAGAGGCCATGTTTGATTTCTCGGGCAAGACGGCGTTGATAACTGGCGCGGCCAGCGGTATTGGCAAGGCGACAGCGGAATATTTCTTTGGTTGTGGCGCGAATGTGGTTCTCGCCGATATCAACGAGGGCGCGGCACGCGTCGTCGCAGAAGCGCTCGATCCGTCCGGTGAGCGCGTCTCCGCGTTCAGATACGACGCGGGCGCTTCGGTCAGCGCTGCGGAGGTAGTTGCCCATGCGGTCGAACGGCACAGCGGGATTGATCACCTCGTTTCCTGTGCCGGTATTTATGATCAGCAGATCACGGCGGAGATGACCGACGAAGCTTGGCGGCGCACCATCGCCATCAACCTCGACGGAGTATTTTTCCTGGTGCGCAGCGCGATCCCGGTGTTGCGGGACAACGGGGCGATCGTGACGCTGGCCTCAGTGGCGGCGCATGTTGGCGGGACGGGAGGTCATGCTCATTATGGGGCGTCGAAGGGGGGCGTGCTCGCCCTCACGCGAGGTCTTGCGAAAGACCTCGCGCCACGCATCAGGGTGAACTGCGTCTCGCCCGGTCTGATTGAAACCCCAATGACGGGTGGGTTGATCGGCCGAATGGGCGAAGACATCCTTAAGCAGATCCTCTTGCGGCGCTACGGCAAACCGTCCGAGATTGCCAGCGTGATCGCTTTTCTCTGCAGCGACGCCGCGAGCTTCGTGACCGGAGAAACGATTATCGTATCGGGCGGCGCTTATATGGGCTAAGTTCTCGGGCAGCGTTGTAGCCAAATGAGATGGGGAACCGCTTCGACGATCCCCTGCGCCACCCGATTTCGTCGCTTTCCTCGTGGCAGGCCTGCCAGCGGAGTGATTCACGGGTAGTCGCCGTCGCGATCTGCGAATGCTTCTCCTGACCATGCGGTAGATGCTCAGGATTAATGCAGTGGCGAGCGTTGGACATACCCACCTGCTGGCGAAGCTGGTCGAATGCCTGAACCGAACCGGGTGGATCGAACGCTTGTGCCCGCACCGCACCACCAGCGACTGGAGCTTCGACTTGAAAACGGAATGGGTGTGGCCGGCGGCATGGGCGAACTTGCACACCAGACGCCGCACACAGGTATTGCCTTTACACACCCGGCCGGATTTGCGTGTGCGGGCCGATTCCTTTTTGCCAGGGCGGACGCTCCACTAGGGCGCCAGGCGGTCGACACCGCCGAAAGCCGCCGTGCCAGCGCCGATTTCCACAAGCAGCGTGGCCGCGCCGCACAAATGGCCCCCGGGCACGGTTTGCAGTAACGTCAACGCATTGGACGTTATATGCGATAGATACGTCGCGCATTATCTGAAAATACGGCTCTCTGATCTCTGTCAGAGAGATCAGAGAGCATCTTTTTGTATGCATTTAATAGTATGGGATAAGACCCAACTACTTTGTCTACCGGGTAGTTGCTTCCGAAGATGCAGCGCTCAGGGCCGAACGTTTCCACACATATCTTCACATAGCGAGATGAGGCTGCAACGATATCATCGGACGTCGCATTTCGTCCATCGACCCCGAGCCCGAATCCCAATCGTGTTACGCCCACCCCACTGAGTTTGATATGCACGTTGGGATGTTCGGCGATCGCTCGAAGTCCAGCTGACCATTCCTTGAACACCTCATCCCGCATGCTGGCGTAGCGCCCCACACCGAGAGGCCCGCCCAAGTGATTCAAAACGATGTTGAGTTCAGGGCAGTGGGCTGCCCCCCGACATAGATCACGCAATTGCGTATGGAATCCCCAGGTCTCGAGAATCAGTCCGAGATCTTGCAGCCATTGCGTTCCCTCCAGAAAGGCTGCCTGTGTAACAATGTTCTCTGATGGGAAGCCGGCGCGTTTTCCGTAACCTGCAACCGGATCGGAATCCCAGGCTATCCGCGCGCGGATGCCTCGGAATCGCTCTTTTCCAGCCTGCAAGTGCGATTCAAGTATCGGCCTCACCGCTTCTCCAAGCAGCAGATTAGCGCTTCCAACAATGCCGGATGCGAAATCGTGGGTCGCACCGCGCGCCAACTTTAGCTGCCGCATAACGTATTCGGTTTCCCCAACCGGGCGATAGTGGGCATTAGCGTTGTCAGAGTAACCCATGTCGCATTCGACATAGATGCTCGCCTCAACCTTGTGGCCCGCGCTCACGTCGCGAAGATATTCAGGCGCAAAATAGTCAAAGCCTGTCATGTTCCAAACATGGAAATGTGCATCGACTACCGGCAGATCCGGTCGAACTATCTGTTCGGCTTCGACCGCCACGGAATCGGCAGAAGTCGTCGTGTGAAATTTCAAGGTCTTTTCCCCCGGTGAATTCGCTTCCATATCGAAATCCATTTGTCTTGCAAAATAACGGTGACTGGATTTGCCGAGCGTACGATAAATTTCTGATAACCCAATCGTCCATTTACCTGTCCTATCGGCAGGTATATTGTCGGAGGATTGGCATCCGCACGAAACGCGACTTTGCAGGGCTGAAAGCGCGACGATCGGGTTGTCAGATATTTATCGTACGCGCAGTCGCTCAGCCCCGGCGAACCGTTCGGAACGGCGAGATGCTCTGCACGTCTTACCTAGCAACGGCCTAAATATTCCTCATAAGCCTTCCGTGCAGGCAGGCCGCGTGCGGCGAGCTTGGAGACATACTCCGCTCTAGCAGCCTTCAATCGCTCCGCGATTTCGCCACGAGCGTTATCGGAGAAATTGAACATAGTTAGCCGGCCGCTACCAGTTCCACCTTCAGTTCCTCCGCCCACTTGTCGGCCCACTGGGCAAGCTCAGCCTCAATTTTCAATCCACAATCTGACATGGTTTTCTGATTTTCAGGCGAAAGCCCGTCCCAGATGCCGCGATCAATTACCCAAACACCGGCCGCTCCGCCGAAGCTGCCATTGGCGTTTATAGCCTTGGACACCTCTTGAAAATGGTACGGCTTTACGGCTGCAAGCGACTGCATCGCCCCGTCGACCGTTCCATTTTGCAGGCCCATATAGGCGTCAACAGTGGACATCTCTACCGGAATGGCTCCTAGTGCTTTCGTAGTGACTAGAATAGACTCGCCACCTGCGCTTATTTTCTTGCCCTTTATTTTTTCAAGCTGATCCATTGGGCCGGACCTGGAAACTAATTGGTATGCCGGAAACATATTTATCAGAAGAGGTACCACCCTATTTGCAGCGTATTCTTTCGCAAGCGGCCCGCCGCTGCGCAAGACCTTTCTGTATGCATTCGTCATTTGAACCACGGTGTCTCCCATGTCTGGCAACGTCGGAATCCCGTTGAGCGGCAGTTTGGCGCTCTCAGTGACAATGACGATATACGATATCTGAGCCAGCTTATTATTTACCGCGCTGAGCGACTGATTGAATTTCGCGAGCTGACCGGAAGGGTAGTAAGTGAAATCGATTTGATTCTTCGTTGCTTGCTTTACGCATGCCATGAAAGGCTCTGCCCCATGAGTTGATCCCCAGTGTTTAGGTTGAAGAGCCGTGGATACTGTGAATGTCTCAGCCCAAGTCACTGCCGGGCACAGAATTGCTGCAATCGCGAGAAGGTTTTTCGGCAGAATTTTACAGATCATGTCTTTTCGTCTCCTTGGTTGTTGCCCCTGCAACGGTGCTGCTTGGTTGCGTCGGTAGCCGCACCCTGGGCCGCAGCGAATAAGCACGTCCGACTCGTGCGGTCAAAAGATTTGGCGATTGCATTATGGTTTTGTACGGCTCGCGTTGTAAATAGGTCAGACCATAACGAATGTTGAGGGTAATTGTGCCGCGGTCGATACATCTCGTCTGCCGATCGCCCCGGAAACATAGCCTTTCTTTTTCGCCGAACCGGAGTAGCGCCGCAGCTCGGGCTCCCTGGCAGAGACGAAGGCCTCTTGCTTTCTATTCAGACTCAGAGGTCATCGGAACGGGAGCACGACAATTGGATGCATCGATCGTTCATTGATCTTTCAGAGATTCTTATTTTTTTGGCCACGTAGCCACGAGATATTCCTCGCCGGTCCGAAAGTTTAGTTGACTTCACTTCATTCAACAGATATTATTTGGTCGGACCTTAAAAAATTTTGTGCCGCATGATCTTTTATTTGGGGTGTTTTCCAGCGGGAGCGTGCGGCGATTTTCAGTATTGGGAGGAGGAAGAATGATCTTGGAAATGTGTGTTTATCGCTGCGCAGCCGGGCGGCTGCCGGTGCTACTCAAACGCTTTGAGACTGCGACGTTGCCGCTGTTCGAGAAGCATGGATTCAAGTCGCACGGTTTTTTCACGACCGTGATTGGGGCGTCGCATCAGGAGTTGACGTACATGCTTCGGTGGGAATCGCTCGCCGAAAGGGAAGGCTGCTGGAGAACCTTCCACGCGGACCCCGAATGGATCGCGGCGCGTACGGCGAGCGAAGAGGACGGGTTCATTGTGGTGAACGCATCCAACCAGATTCTGCAGCCGACAGCCTTTTCGCCGTTGCGGTGACTGCCTTGGGGATTGCCGGAACGGCCGTCCAGATGCCACATGCAGCACAGACTTGAACGCTGCTTTTCGGGATGGGTCAGTCGGCCGCCTCGCCACTAACTGAGAGAGTTGCAAATGAAGATGACACATAAGCGGAAACTTGGCCAGGGCGGCCTCGAGGTGTCGGCTTTCGGGCTCGGCTGCATGGGGATGAGCTTCGCTTACGGTCCGCCCGCCGACAGAGCCGAAATGATCGGGCTGCTCCGCAAGGCAGTAGAGCGAGGTGTGAGCTTCTTCGACACGGCCGAGGTCTATGGCCCCTACGCAAATGAGGAGCTGCTCGGTGAAGCGCTCGAGCCCTTTCGCGGCGAAGTCGTCATCGCCACCAAATTCGGTTTCAAGCTCAAGGCCGATGCTTCGCCCGGTTGGGACGGGCTCGACAGCCGCCCCGAACAGATCAGGAAGGTAGCGGACGCGTGCTTGAAGCGTCTGCGGGTCGACGCAATCGATCTGTTCTACCAGCATCGCACCGATCCCGACGTTCCGATCGAAGACGTTGCCGGCACGGTGAAGGATCTGATCGCTGAAGGCAAGGTAAAGCACTTCGGACTGTCCGAGGCGGGCGTGGATACGATCCGGCGCGCGCACGCGGTGCAGCCCGTGGCCGCATTGCAAAGCGAGTATTCGCTCTGGTGGCGCGAGCCAGAAAGCGAAATCCTGCCACTGCTCGAAGAGCTCGGCATCGGTTTTGTGCCCTATAGCCCCCTTGGCAAAGGTTTTCTCACCGGAACGATCGACGCGAACACTCAGTTCGATAGCACAGATGGCCGAAGCACGAAGCCGCGCTTTCAGCCTGAGGCCATCAAGGCGAACCAGGCACTCGTTGCCCTCATCCAGGGCGCAGCCGTTCGGACAGGCGCGACAGCGGCCCAGGTCGCGCTCGCATGGCTGCTCGCGCAGAAGCCATGGATCGTGCCGATCCCAGGCACACGGAAGCTGAGCCGGCTGGAGGAAAATCTCGGCGCCGCGGAAGTGGCTCTATCGGATGAGGAGCTTAGCAGCCTGTCGGAAGCTGCGGAGAAGATCGATATTCTCGGCGGCCGCTATTCCGAGGATATGCGCCAGCACCTCGAACGCAACTGAACAGAATTTTCAATGGACCGCCCATCTATCTTGGGAAACCGCGGACACGCAGTCGCGTCGCTCGCGTAAGTGGTGAAAGAGGAGAAACAGCAATGCTGCCATCAAAATTAGGCACCGTAATAGGCCCGAGCGAGGGCACTGAAGGCGCCTCGACTGCCAAGAGCGGACCAGCGGTTCCGCTGCGTATGACATTCGGCTTGTCCAGGGGGAGTAAGTAATGCAAAAGAAGGGAGGCCCTCTCTCGGGCATCAGAATCCTCGACGCGGCATCTCTGCTCGCCGCGCCGACCGCGGCAACGCTTCTGTCGGAATATGGCGCCGAGGTGATCAAGGTGGAACAGCCCGGCACGGGCGATACGATGCGTCGATATCCGCCGTTTCAAGATGACGTTTCGCTGCTGTGGAAGGTGATTAGCCGCAACAAGCGCAGCATTGCGCTCGATCTGCGAAAGGAATCGGGTCGCGAGGTCCTGCGAGAACTCGCTAGCAAATGCGACGTGGTCACGTTGAACTATCGGCCCGAGACGCTAGCCAAGTGGGGCCTCGACTTCGACGATCTGGTCAAATGCAAGAAGGACATCGTTGTCCTGCACGTGACCGCGTATGGACGGACTGGTCCCTACGCCAATCGCCCGGGCTTTGCCCGCGTGGCCGAAGCCTTTTCGGGGCTCACCTACCGGACCGGGTTCTCCGATCGCGAGCCCGTGCAGTCAGGTTATCCGATGCTGGGCGACGGTGTTGCCGGGCTTTACGGCGCGTTCTCGATTCTGCTCGCCCTGCGCGAGCGGGATCGCACGGGTGAAGCTCAGCTGATCGATCTCGGCCTCTACGAGCCGCTTCTTCGCCTGATGGAAGACCAGATCGCGGCATACGGCGCAAGCGGCACGATTACGGAGCGGATCGGCAATGCGAACCCGCTCATTGCCCCGAACGGAATGTTCCCGACGAGGGATGGCCGCTACGTCGCGATTCCGGCTTCGACTGAACCGCTCTGGCGGCGGCTGGTGGCCCTGATCGGGGACGAGTCGCTCTATGCGTATGACAGCAACGTCCTCCGCATCGCCAACCGGACCCTGATCGAGGGCAAGGTTGAGGAATGGACGAAACAGCACGATCTGTTGGAACTCGTCGACATCTGCGCGGAGGCCGGCATTGCCTGCGGTCCTGTCTATTCGGCTGGGGAAATCGCGCGAGATCCCCACATCGCCGCCCGCGGCTCGGTGATCTCGGTTGATGATGCCGAAGTTGGCGGGCCGGTAAAGATGGCATCGCCGGCGGGGCGGTACTCTGGATTCGAAGCCGAGGTCAACCACCTGGGCCCGAAGCTCGGCGAGCATACGCAAGAGATCTTGTCTGATCTGCTCGGCTACTCGCAGGAGATGATCGACGCGCTGCGTCGCGACGGAGTGCTCTGACGTCGACGAGATCCTATTCGATTCGCGCCGCGCGGACTCCCATCCTGTGCGGCATGACAAAACCAACTTCAAGGAAAGAAATTAAATGGCTGGCATCAAAGGATTGTGCAACCCGCGTTTCCAACGAGTTCAGGAAATGCTTTCCGAGTATATCGATGCTGGTAAGGAGGTGGGAGCCAGCCTGTACCTTAATATCGATGGCGAAGACGTAATCGACATGTGGGGCGGTTGGCGCGAGCGCGAGCGCGAAACCGCCTGGACTGAACATACCATCGTCAACGTCTTCTCGGGTTCCAAGAACGTGACCAGCGTTGCACTTCTCATGCTGGTCGACCGGGGCCAGCTTGACCTTGAGGCTCCGGTCGCGAAGTACTGGCCTGAGTTTGCGCAAAACGGTAAGGAAAACGTTCTTGTCCGCCATCTGATGAGCCACACGGCCGGCCTTCCCGCCTGGGAGCCCCCATTCTCGTTCGACGATGCGGTAGACGCCGAACGCTCAACTGCAAGACTCGCCGCGCAGGCCCCGTGGTGGAAGCCAGGTACGCGCGGCTCATACCATGCCAGCACCTTCGGCCATCTGAATGCTGAACTGGTGAGGCGCGTGTCGGGCCGTTCGCTGCGCGAATTTATCGCCTCAGAAATCGCAGAGCCCATGGACGCGGATTTCTATCTGGGCGTGTCGGACAAGGACTTCGACAAAGTCGCGACGATCTATCCGGCGGACGAACCGCCGCCCACAGCCGCTGCTCCTGCCGCCAGCGCCGCGCCGTCGGAGCCCACCGAAGAGGAAATCATCTCGAAGCGCACGCGCCTGGGTTCCTTCTCTGGCACGCTGGGTGACCCATTGACCGTGTTCAACTCGCCTGAATGGCGCCGCACAGATTTCGCAGGCAGCAGCGGCCATGCGAACGCCCGCGGTCTGGGACGAATCATGACCGCGCTGAGCAACGATGGAGTCTCGCATGGGGTCAAGCTGCTTTCGCCCGCGACGATCGACCTGATTTTCCGCGAACAGGCGAGCGGGATTGACGCGTACTACATGAAGCCGATCCGCTGGGGCATTGGCTACGCGCTGGCACCACTGGAGACGAAGGATAAGGGGCCTTTGCCTTTCATCCTGCCCAGCAAGCGGACCTGCTACTGGTATGGGACCGGCGGCGCGATGGCGATTGCCGAAGTCGAGCGGCGCATAACGATTGGCTATGTGATGAACCAATGCCAAGCGGGTCGGAATTCGCTGAACGGGGCGTATTACAAGGCAATCTACGATTGCCTTTGAGGGTGACAACCGCGTCTGGCGTGGTGGCACCCCGGCAGGTGTCGCCCTGACCGGGAAGCGTCCGCCACGGCCGGACGAAACGTCAAAAGAAGAGGAGTTAATCGGATGTACATCAATCGTGAACAGGCCCTGGAGCTAAAGCTGGCTCCGATCAACGTCGAGGTAGAGCGAGGGCGACTGCGACTTTTCGCCAAAGCGAACGGCGAAACCAATCCGGTCTATAGCGATGTCGAGGCTGCGCGGGCCGCTGGCTATCCCGACCTGCCAGTTCCGCCCAGCTTTCTGGGTAACGCCGTCGAACTGGATATCCCGGATCCGCTGAGCTGGATGTCCGCCATCGGCATCGACACGTCGAGTACGCTTCATGGCGAACAGTCAATGGTCTATCACGCCATGGCCTTCGCTGGTGACAACCTGACACTGCACCGCAGGATCGTCGACGTCTACACGAAAAAAGGAGGCGCACTCGAATTCGCAGTGAAGAAGACCGACATCATGCGCGGCGACACACTTGTCGCCGAAAGCTACTGTTCAATAGCTGTTCTGCATCCGGAGGCAAACAAATGATCCTTGAGAATGTGACCGTAGGAACCGAACTTCCACCCCTCCAGTTAGAACCAATTTCGCGGAGAACGCTGGCTCTCTTCGCCGGCGGGTCCGGCGACCATCAACCGGTTCATATCGACATTGATGTTGCAAAGGCGAGAGGGCGGGGCGACGTGATCGCTCACGGCATGCTGTCTATGGCTTATCTCGGCAGGCTTCTGACGAACTGGATTCCGCAAGAGCGTATCCGGTCCTTCAAAGCGCGCTTTGCAGCTGTGGCGCCGGTTTATGGAGAACCGCGCTGCACTGGCCGCGTCGTCGCAGTCGAGAACGGGCTGGCCACGCTGGATCTTACCGTGGCTCTGGCCGATGGGACGGTGACGGTCCGGGGCGAGGCAATCGTCGACATAACCCCGGGCACGGAAAAATCATGTGGATCACCGAACGCGGCTCGGTGAAGTTGACCCGGTTTCGTGGACAGATCGTCCCTTGAGTTTTAGGGGTCCATTATGTCTAAATCCAGATCGCCGTACCCGGCGGAACTCCGCAAACAGCTTGTCGAGTTGGTTCATGCAGGCAGGACACCGACAGAGCTGTCTCGCGAATTCAAAGTCACGGCCCAGAGCATCGCCAACTGGGTGGGGCAAGCGGCCATCGATGCCGGCAAGCCTCTGCCTGGCAAGGACGGCCTCGCCTCGACCGAGCGCGAAGAATTGGCTCGGCTGCGCAGGCAGCTCAAGCAGCTTCAGGCCGAGAGAGATATCTTGGTAAAGGCTACGGCCTGGTTCGCGGCTCGCAGCGATGCGACATCCCCGAGGTCTTCGCACTCGTGATGGCGAACCAGGCCGTACTACCTGTCAGAACTATGTGCCGTGTACTGGGCATCTCGGCCAGCGGTTACTACGCATGGCGTGATCGAAGGCCGTCTGCGCGTGCAGTAGCCAATGCAGTGGTGACCGAGCGCATCCGACAGATCCATGCGGATTCCGATTTGGCCTACGGCATGCCACGCGTGCGAGGTAAGCTAATGGACCAAGGCATGGTGATCAGTCGCCAGCGCGTAGCGGTCTTGATGAGGAAGGCTGGCATCCGAGGTATAAGCCGTCGGCGAGGCATGCCGGTCCCCATCGGGCATGAGGAATGCCATCGCGCCGCGCAAGATCATCTGGTGGCTGACGCGCCGAATCAGCTGTGGGTAGCCGACATGAAATATATACCCACGCGGGTCGGCTTCATCTACCTTGCCGTGGTCATTGATGCCTTCAGTGGTCGGGTAGTCGGCTGGGCCATTGGCGAGCACGTGGCCTCTGACCTGGTGCTGTCGGCTTTGAACGTGGCTCAGGAGCAGAGTCGCGCGACAGGCGGCATCCATCACGGCGACCAAGGCAGCCAGTACGCGAGCGTGGCACTCGGTAACCGCTGCAGAAGCATGGGGGTTCGTCCATCCGTGGGCACGGTCGACGGTTCCAGCGACAAGGCCATGACCATGACTGAGAGCTTCTTTGCCAGACTGGAGCGCGACTTGCTTGATTGGCGGATGTTCAAGACCAAAATCGATGCCAGCTTGGCAATCTCCACCTGGATCGAGAGTTGGTACAACCCGCGACACAGTGGTCTTCAAGAGACTCTGACGGTAGCTTGAGAATAAGCCAATAACCATTCACGGAACTGCGCCAATTTACTCATATTCTATGCAGACCCAGAACCAAAACACGGTAGAACAGTACGGTCCGCGTGAAGCGATGGAATACGATGTGGTGGTGGTCGGCGGAGGACCTGCCGGCCTGTCGGCGGCCATCCGCCTCAAACAGCTTGCTGCGGAAAAAGGCAATGAGGTCTCGGTCTGCGTGCTGGAAAAAGGCGGCGAACTCGGCGCCCATATCCTCTCCGGCGCCATCATGGACCCCATTGCCATGGCCGAACTCTTCCCCGACTGGAAAGAGCGCGGCGCGCCCCTGAACATCCCGGTCAGCGAAGACCGCTTCCTCTTCCTCACCGAAAAGAAAGCCCTCAAGACCCCCAACTGGCTCTTGCCCGGATGCTTCCAGAACCATGGCAATTACGTCATTTCCCTGGGCAATGTGGTGCGCTGGCTGGGCCAGCAAGCGAAAAACCTGGGCGTGGAAATCTTTCCCGGCTTCCCGGCCGCGGAAATCCTGTATCACGAGGATGGCGCGGTCAAGGGTGTGGCCACCGGTAACATGGGCGTGGACCGGAATGGCAATCCCACCGGAGCCTTCCAGCTGGGCATGGAATTGCATGCGAAATACACGCTGTTTGCCGAAGGATCCCGCGGCCATCTGGGCAAGCAGCTGATGGCGAAGTTCGATTTGAATGCCGGACGCGATCCGCAAACCTATGGCATTGGCATCAAGGAATTGTGGGAAATCGATCCCAAGATGCACCAGCCCGGCCTGGTGATTCATACCGCTGGCTGGCCGCTGGACAATGCCACCTATGGCGGTTCCTTCCTCTATCACCTGGAAGACAACCAGGTGGCAGTGGGCTATGTGGTGGGCTTGGCGTATGCCAACCCCTACCTATCGCCGTACGAGGAATTCCAGCGCTACAAAACCCATCCAGCCATCCGCCCCTTCTTTGAAGGCGGCAAGCGCTTGTCCTATGGCGCGCGCGCCATCACCGCCGGCGGCCTGCAATCCCTGCCGAAACTGGTGTTCCCGGGCGGCGCCCTGATCGGCTGCGATGCCGGGTTCCTCAATGCCTCGCGCATCAAGGGCAGCCATGCCGCCATGAAGAGCGGCATGCTGGCCGCCGAAGCGGCCTTTGAGGCGCTACGGAGTCAAAAGCAGCATACCGAGTTAACGGCCTACTCGAGAGCATTCGAAATGTCGTGGCTGTATCAGGAGCTATACAAGGCCCGCAATTTCAAGCCCTGGATGAGCAAGGGCTTGTATTTGGGCGCGCTGATGGTGGGCATAGACCAGACCCTCTTCCGCGGCAAGGCGCAGTGGACGCTGCATCATAGGCATGCGGACCATGAAACGCTGAATCCGGCGTCCGAATGCCACCCGATTGAGTATCCCAAACCAGATGGCAAGCTGACGTTTGACTGCCTCTCATCCGTGTTCATTTCCAATACCAATCATGCGGAAGACCAGCCGGTACATCTGACGCTGAAAGACCCGTCGGTGCCTCTCAACCTCAACTTGATGAAATACGCGGGACCGGAGTCGCGATTCTGTCCAGCCGGGGTGTATGAATTCGTCAAGAGCGATATCGGTGAAGCACGATTGCAGATCAATGCGCAAAACTGCCAGCATTGCAAGACGTGCGACATCAAGGATCCGACGCAGAATATTGTGTGGGTGACACCGGAAGGCGGCGGGCCGAATTACCCGAATATGTAGTAGACAAATGCGAAACTTCTTAAACGCTACACAGAATCTGGTCTGGTTTTTGGAAGAAAGAATTCATCAGACAGGTCGAGAATAAGCGATTTGTCTCAAGCTTGCTGCGTTCGGGTCTCAGATGGTCACTACCTATTGCCCAAGCAATACTAAAGCGTCATCAACACTTTCTCGGTCAATGGCCAGAAAGGTGCCTTTGACCAAACCAACGAAAGAATGACAGCCGTATATCCACGCAATGAGAGATTCAAATTGTAGGTGCGGCGAGCGGGTCGCACCAAACACTTCGGGAGCATTTTCCCCCAAACGAAACTACCACCAGCGGTATGAACTACCGGATCGCCTATCGCCGGGCAGCTTCGGCCGGCGGCCGCTGGTCGGCGACGGCCGTAGCCGCCATGCGCTGGACGAAGGACTCGGGCATGGGGGCCGTCTTGCGCAAGCCGTGATCGAAACAGAGCATCCCAGACTTGCCGCGGGCCACCTCGCGGCCGCTCGCCTTGTCGCACATGCGATAGACCAAGTCGAAGCCCTTGCGGTGGAAATGCATCGGCGTCATCTCCACGACCATCACCTCACCGTAAAAGGCCTCGGATTTGTATTGCACGGCGGCGTCGGCGACGATCATAATAAGGCCGATTGCGTCCAGTTCCTGGGAGCCTTGAGTCTTGAAGTAACGAACCCGAGCCTCGGATACGAGGCTCAGCAGGAGGGCGTTGTCCAAGTGCCCGCCCGAGTTTATATGGTGGAAGTACAACGGAATCTCGGTCGCAAAGGCGAAATGCTCCGGAAGTTCAATCTGGATTCTGGTCATGGCAATCTGATGGCGGCGGATATGCGCCACATCCTGTTGGAAAGTGGAAAAAGAGAGGAACCAGGTCGGCCTTGTTGCGCTTGACGGCCACGCGCGCCGGGGTTGCGCTGCGCGGTTCGGTAAACCCGCAGTCCGGCTTTCCGCAACGGTGCTGAATCTAACACGCGCCTACCACGAGCGAGACAATAAATCTGAAATGTCTGCCATCTCATGAATCTCGCGGAGAGACCCAAGCAACTGTTCCGCCGCGTGGACGCCTACTATGCTGGATGCAAGTCTGACGAATTTGGCTTCCACCTCGGCTGTCGAGGGCAGGTTGCCTGGCGCCCCGGGCGCTACATCGCAGGTCACAACATACTCTGAACCGTCCCGGTAGGTGGCAAGGCAGCGGCACTGCTGATCCTGTAGGCCTTCTACCCTTTCGATTTCGACACGGCTGGCGATCCGCGCAACCCCTTGCTCGATCGTAATATCCTCGGGCAGAGGCTCGAAGGCAAGCGTCGGGTCTGAAAGAACACGGGCGGCGATGAACTGGAGCGAAACCTGCGCATCAAACACGCTCGTGGGTTGAGGCTTGTTGCCAAGCATTGCTGCTGTCGAGGACACCTGCAGCACCAGCCGGTCAAGATCGCCAGAGGCTTTCTGGCGCGCATGCAGATCTAGGCAGCACTTGATAACGGCATGCGCGATGAAGCCGAAAGGATAGGGTTTGCAGGCGGTGGCCTCGCAGATGTAATGGTTCCCGAGTCCGTCAAGTGCGGCCGTCAGATCGGGCTGCGGTGCCATCTGCCGCACAAGGCCGTTCGCGCCCGTCAGCGACGCTGGCAAGCAGGTAAACCCCACTTCCGCCAGACGTGCGGCGACATAACCGGATTCCGCCGCCACCGCCGGCACCCAATAGGCCGACATCGCACCATGCGTGCCTCGCGTCCCCGACGCACGAGCGGCAGCCAGGCCAAAAGCCGTCTCCATTCGCGCTGCGTCAAAGCCCAGCAGACGACCCACTGCTGCCGCGGCACCTATACCGCCAGCTATACCGGTGGGATACCATCCACGCGCCGATCCAGTCCTTGCCCCCAACATCGCAAGGGAAACCCGGCACTCCACCTCCATCCCGACGCGCAAAGCGTGCAGGGCATCGGCACCGGATACGGGCCGACAACGCGAAAGCCCCAAAATGGCGGCTGCGACGGGCCCCGTGGGATGAAGTGTCGTTTCGAAATGGATATCGTCATAGGCTAGGCACGCCGAACTCAGGCAGTCTATGAGTACGCTTGCGGATGCGCCAAGCCCCTCGCGACGGCCGATCGGCGGCAGCAGCTTTCCTGGCGCATCCGCCAGATGGAAGGCCATCGCGCGCTCCACCGTCTGGCTGCGCGAGCCGGCTAGTGCACATCCGAACCAGTTAAGAAAGGCACTACTGTAGAACCCGGGAAGGGGTGTTGCCTCAACATCGGTTGCAAAAGCGGCCAACGCCTGACCGAATCGTTCCAACTGTGCCATCTCAGATATCCTTATTGCTCGTCTTCAGCGCAACGATAGGTGCGATAGTTCGAGTTTGCGCCGATACCCGCGCCTGCCCGGTGATGAGCGCAACCGTCCCTTCAATGTTCATTTGCTTGCCTTCATGTCCGTTGTTCATCCCCTAATCGGCGGCCATTCCCTTAGAATCGCCACCACGGCCCCTACAAGCGCACTCTCGCATTTCGTCGGGTCCGGCCAGAGCCGCCATGAATTGCATCTTTCAATATTACGATCTACGTCTCGGCCATTTAAAGGTCTTACCATTTTCTCACATTTGCGCCCAGATCGCAAGGGGCTTGCCCAGCGCCGGAGCATCAAACGGTATCAGGCAGAGCGCCAATTGGGTTTGCAGGCGACGGCCTTGCATTTCGTGAGCGGACTGATTCTGCGCGATTGTTCAGCACGGGATCGGTCCAAGGAAGGGCCGCGTAGCAAGGATGGGTTCTGTGCGGGGCTGCGCTTCCGGCAGCGGCTGCAGGTGCGGCACTTCTTACTTCAGTTGCTCTGCTGAATCCCAGTCGTCCATGCAGCCGCACATTGGCGACTTTGTCTAGGCAGCGCCTGACTTCGGTGTTGGAGTTGACCGCATCAAGCCTGATCCGGGCCTTCGCCAGCCAGCTGGTGAGCGGCACGCAGAACGTGGATTTGCTTTACAGATGGAAGTTCTATAGGATATCATCTGCTCAGTTAATGGTATGACCAAATATTGCGGCGTCGCCTGATGGCTGCTCCAATCGAAGATTTGCACGAGGTAATTCACGACCTACACTTACTTCGTGCGATTGATGGATAGGCCACCGAGATCTTGGCAAAACGCCTTTGCCGAAATTCTCCCAACAGGTACAGCGATACAGAGCCGAGTTCGATCGCGCTAAGCCGCCGGCTTGGGCAACTAATGACATGGCTTTTGGGGAATGGCTTGGCTTGTCACAGAATGAAATTGCAAAGCCAAAAAGTGGGGATGTTATTTGATTGTCGCTAGTCGAGATGCCGACTTCTTAACCAAGACCTTCGGAGATAAACGTGAATAAACTATTTAAAGCAGTCTGCTTTGGCCTCTTGTACATGGCAGTTGTTACAACGGCAAATGCCCAGGAACCGTTTCCAAGCAAACCGATAACAATCGTCGTGCCATTTGGTCCGGGAAGTGGATCTGATGTTGTTGCCCGCCTCCTCGGAAAAAGACTTGGTGACGTATTCGGGCGACCTGTCATTATTGAAAACAAACCAGGAGCGAACGGGACGATTGCTGCAGAATATGTGGCCCGAGCCAAACCAGATGGGTACACCCTTCTTATTGGCACTAACTCGACCCACGGCGCGAATCCTGGCCTCATTAAGGATATGCACTACGATCCTGTCAAAGATTTTGCACCGGTAAACCGTCTGGTGATTTATACAAGTCTCGTGGTCGTCAATCAGAACGCACCGTTCCGAACGATGGAAGATCTGATCGAGTATGGCAAAAACAAGGAACTTACCCTTGCAACCGGCAACGCCAGTGGGATTGTGCAAGGCGAGACGCTGGCACGGCAAGTTGGATGGAAATTATTGCGGGTTCCATTCAAGAGCAATCCACCGGCCTTGACGGAAGTGATAACAGGACGTATTGACTTCATGTTTTCCGATGTGGCATCGGCCTCGGCGCTAATCAAAGCGGGCAAGCTACGCCCATTGGCTGTTACCTCGAAGACAAGAAGTGCCTTGATGCCAAATTTGCCGACTGTTGCTGAGTTGGGTGTGGTCGACTATGACCTCTCGGGGTGGATCGCATTGTTTGCCCCGACGGGCACGCCACCAGCCGTCGTGGAGAAGTTGAACGCTGAAGCTACTCGCTTTTTAGAATTGCCAGACACGCGCTCGCGCTTCTTGGAATTGGGCGGGGAGCTAAGACCAATGACGGTGCCAGACTTTACCAAGTGGGTTAAACAGGAAGTCGCAAGATGGACTCGCCTTGTTAAAGAAGCGGGAATTCAACCTGAATGAGCATTGCAATTTCTTGTTAAAAGGAACGAGAAGTCCTTGACCTCTCAAGCAGATCATAGTCTGTCTGCCAGAAATGGATGCAATGCAGTGCCGAAATTGCCGAGCATCAGAAAGGCAGTCGAAGTCTGTCCTCCCCATTCGATTGGCGGGCGGTGATCGGCTTATGCAGTGATTGGGAAGGATGGGTGGTCTGTTCACGGCCGACCGGACGTGTCCTGCTCAAGGTGCGTGCAGCATGTTCGCCGGCCTGGGCACGAACAGACGCTCCGTCACCGTCTGCAGCAATTGCCTGACGGGGCAGGACGTTGGCAAATGCAAGATCACGCGATCCTTGAACTGTCTGACCTGCACCGCAATCTTGAATAATTTCGCAATCACCGTGGTCGGCTGCGCGTTCGCCAGCGCCGTATGCCGCAGCGCCTGAGACCGCAACTGCTGATGCAAGACGTAGGCAGCGGCGTGTTCCAGCAGGCGCATGAAATTGGCCAGGAAAGTCGTGCACGAAGTACGGTCCGAGGCCAGGTCGGATTTCAGGTGCTTGATCCAGTTCTCCGCCTGCCCCCGTGCACAGTACAATTCTTCATAGGCCCGTGCGAGCGCGGGCGCATCCAGCGACGTCACCACAAAGCGTGGATTCTCGCCCAACGCCATGACTTCGGCCTTCTGCACCACGCGCCATGGCTTGCTCCAGGAACCGGCGGCATAAGCAAATTCTGCATACACCCGCACCGCATCGGGTACCACGTCGTGCGTTTGCACCTCCGCCCACAATCCACACGCGCGCTGCATGGCCGGTTCCGCCAGTCGGTTGATCACCGCGTTGCCGGCCAGGCTGAAGATGAAATCGGTCTGCGGCATGGCATCGATCATGGCCATCAATGCCGGCGTGCTGAAGTGACCATCGCCGCGCACCAGGATCCGGGTATCCGGGAAGTGCGCGCGGATGCGCATCAACACCCGCTGGAGAATCATGGCATTCTCCAGCGGGTGTTGGCCGCTTGCCGGGACGCAGCACCGCGGCCACCAGGGCGCCGGACAAGCCTTCGAAGATCATCAGCGGCAAGTAGCACGTGCTTTGGTAATGGTGGTTGTAAAAAGCCAGCGGCTGTTGACCGTAGGCGGCATCTTCCGAGTGATCGATGTCGAGCACCAGCGCCTCGGGCGGGGTGGCGTAGCCGGCGATGAATTGATCGACCAGCGCTTCGTTGAGGCGATAAATATTCTTGCTGCCCACGGCGTGTTCGAAGCGGGAGATGGTCGAGCCGGAAGCGAGCGCACCTTCGGTTTCATCGGTATCGAATGGCTTGCGCCCTACGCCCAGTCGAAACACCGGATCATGCCGCAAGGTATTGCTGTCGTTGCCGTCTTCGTAGCCGGAGGCGATTTGATAGGTACGTTGCTTGAGGAGGTCGTGCAGCGTGTGGGTGATGTAGCCGGGATGACGCGTGTCTTCGAGGACGCTGCACAGGCGTTCGGTCAGGCCGATCTGGCGGTCAACACCCTTGAGCAGCAGCGGGCCCAAGTCCGAGGATAAGCCGCCGCCGTGAAAATCGGCGCGGATGGTACAGCTGGGAATGGGTGCAAATCGGAGTTGTTCTGGCGTAGAATTCATGTCGGGCAAAGTCCTGTGGATCTTGACGAATGCGTTTCTTGATAACTCTCATTCTATCAATCACTTACGGCGATCTTTGCCATTTTTATGCAAAATTCAGGCTAGTTCATCAAGTATTGTGGGGCGGCCACGGCGATGATGGCGCGCGCTCATGCACCTCTGGCGCGCCGTAGTCAAAGATGCCGAATCGATCGTGGCTCGTCTCGAAAAAGCGCTTCCACGCCGATGCTGCAACCAAGGTATCCGAGTTGTTGCAGCATCGCCGAGCTCTACGGGCGCTATTTCAACGGTGAGAACGCGGTCGGGATCATGATTTCGTTCGACATCATGTCCACCAGCATGCCGTCGCTCTCGCTTGCAATCCTCGCCTCGTGCCATTCCGGATCGTTACGAAAGGCGGTCCATGCGGCCATCCGCTGATCGAGACTATCCCATTTCAGCATATACATCAGCTCCGGTCGCGAAGGCCCGAATTCGGTGACGAAGAACCCGACGGGCCTGAAGCCGTGTTTCTCGAACAAACGCAGGGTCGCGGTTTCGAAACGCTTGAGCAGAGCCGGAAGTCGCCCTGGTAGGCAGTGGTATGTGCAGCGCTCAATATACATTTATTTCTCCTTGAATTGGCCGAACTGCCTCAGATACACAAATAGCCGCCATCCACCGGCAGTGTCGCCCCGCTGATATAGCTTGCGGCATCCGAGGCAAGAAATGCGATCGCCTCGGCGATTTCATCGGGTTGCCCAAGGCGGCGCATCGGACAGTGGATGTCCATTAGGCCCTGCATATTGCCCAAGTTCCCCTGCAGCATTGGGGTTTCGATGTATCCGGGCGCAATGCAGTTCACGCGGATTCCGAAAGGTGCGAGTTCGCGGCACAGCTGACGCGTCAAGGCCAGAACTCCGCCCTTCGAAGCCGCATAACCGACCTCGGCTAATCCACTTCTCAGGCCGACCACCGAAGAGATGTTGACGATGGCGCCATTCTCGGCGACCTTGAGTTGGTCCACCCAGGCGGCAATAACGTTGTAGCTGCCGGTTAGGTTGATGCCGATATTCCGGTCCCAGCCGGCGCCCGAGTTTTCGTCGCCGATCTGCGACTTGCCGGCGACGCCCGCGCAGTTGACCACAACCGATACCGATCCGTATGCCGCGCGCAAGTGCAAAGCACGCCGGACGCAGTCAGCACGATCCGTCACGTCCAGCTCCATCCCGAAAACGTCACAGCCTGCGGCGGTGAGCTCTGAAACTGTGTTGTCCAGCAGCTCGCGGTTGCGGTCAGCCACCACCACGCGGTTGCCGCGTTTGGCTAACAATTTGACAGTGGCGAGGCCGATTCCGCTCGCACCACCTGTCACCAAGGCAATTTTATTTGTCATGCTTTCTTTCTCCTTATTACCGACTATCATTGATGGGTGTCCCGACGCAGCCATGGGGGATTGTGGCGCGCGTTTCCAATGTGCGCTCAGGCCGCTCCCCCGAAAGCTGCGTGAAGGGCGAGAACCTTTCTGGCCTGGTTGAGGTGCGGAATGTCCAGCATCTGGCCGTCAAGGCCGACCGTCCCGGAATCACCTGCGGCATCAAAAGCCGCGATCACACGCCGGGCATGCTCGACGTCGGCCGGACTCGGCATGAACGCCTCGTTGATCACGTCGACTTGCGAGGGGTGGATAGCGAACCGGCCGGTAAAGCCTTCGCGAAGCGCCTCGATGCAGCTTGCGCGCAGGCCTTCAGAATTTCGGAAATCCGCATACAGCGTTTCGATGCACTGGACGCCGCACGCCTTGGCTGCGAGCAGGCACTGGCTGCGGACCATCCGGTAGGTGAAGGCCCAATCGCCATCGGGCCCCTTGTTGGTGGCCGCGCCGATGGCACTGCTCAGATCTTCGGCGCCCCAGGTCAGCCCCCAAAGGCGCGGTAGCGTCGCCTTATGATAATCGCCGAGCGCAAACGGCGCGGCCGCGGTTTCGGTCGAAACCGCAAGAATGCCAATCTCATCATTGGTCAGCCCCGTCTTCGCTGCGATTGCCGAGATGTAGTTGGACGCGGTCTCGACATCGCGCGGCCCCGTGGTTTTTGGCAGCAGGATGCCCGCGAGTGTGGGCGCCACGACGGCGCAGAGATCGTCGAGCGCATATTCCATCGTCAGTGGGTTAATCCGAACCCATAGCTCTCCGCGGTACTCTGCCGGCGGCGACGCAAGCAGTTCGGCCATCGCCTCGCGCGCAATCTTCTTGCGAGCCGGCATAACCGAATCCTCGAGGTCAAGGACTAGGGCATCAGCCGAGGACTGCATGGCTTTGCCTATCTTCTTTTCACTATCGGCTGGCACGAAAAGGAACGAACGGATGGGCGTCTTCATTGTGCCCCCCGCTGGTTCATGCAGGAGTTCGCGTCCGACGGCGCGAGAATCGCCGCGATAGAAAGCGGCACAGTGCCGCTCGTCGCAGCGTGAGGGGTTCGGTCGACTACGCTATTCAATGTGGACCCTCCTTTGGGCATCTTATCCTCCATTAGTCGTCATTGCCGGCGGAAACCGGCATTTGTGGGCTTCGCTAGAAGCAACCATACACGTGCGCGAGAAAAAAAGCAATAAAAGGTCGGACCTTATTTTTCGTAATGACTTTGACTATGTCAAAATCCATTCAATTCAACGGGGCGTAGCGGCCGAGAAGGTTGCTCGCCTAACGCACAGTGGGGAGCATTTATGCCGAATGAATTTTCTGGAGACACCACGGCTGTGGCCGGCGCACCAATGCAACGCCCCCTCGATGGGGTGACTGTCATCGATCTGGGGCAGATTTACAACGGCCCCTACGCCACGTTCCTTGTGGCGATGGTCGGTGCTCCATCACCGCCGATCAGAGCGAGGTCCTCAGTGCCCTGCGCATGAAAAAACCGCTCGCACCCCAGCAGCTGACGCTGTTGTAGCGAAGCGTTTCAACAGCGCTCTCAATAAAATCAGATAGTTGCGCGATTAACTGTCGAACTCCGGCGGTCCCGTTGATAAGCAAGATGATTTTCCACTTGACCCTATTCATTAATTGGTATTACCATTTAATTTGGATGCTTAAAGACATCCGGGTCGTGCGGGCAGTCACAACCGCGCGTCGATCCGGAGGAGGGCGTCGGATGCATTACAACTCGCAGCAGACCATAAAAAGGAGGGGCAAATGAAGTTGATTATCAAGATGACGGCTACGCTAATTGCTGGCGGCTTGCTTGCGACAGCATCAGCTGCGGAGACTGTTTCTATCGGCGTCATCGGCATGATGACCGGGCCGGGGGCAGCTTGGGGGGTTGCCGGGTCGGCGGGGGTCAGGTATGCGGCCGACGAGGTAAATGCCAATGGCGGTCTCGACATTAATGGGACCAAGTACCGGATTGATGTGAAGGTCTATGACGACCAGTACAAGGCTTCGGAGGCCATTTCAGCCTATAACCGCCTCGTGCATGATGAGGGTGTCAAGTATCTCATGACAATGAGTTCGGCATCGACGATGGCGTTGAAGGAAAAGATCGAGAGTGATGATGTCCTCCTTCTGACCTCGGCTTATTCCAGTAAGATCATCGATCCCAAGACCAAGCACATTGTTCGCCTTTATAGTACGCCACGCGACTACGTCCCTCCTATTGTTTCCTGGATGAGAAAACATATCGGTGGAAAGAAGGTTACGCTTCTCTACCCTAACGACGAGACCGGTTGGGACTTTGTAGAATTCACGGCAAAGGCGTTCAACGACGCTGGCTACAATATTTCTGCGCGCGAACTTTATGAACGATCGCAGAAGGACTTTCTGCCGATCCTGACGAGGATTATCGCCACGAAGCCCGACATCATCGACCTCGGGCCCACTTCCCCTGCAACGGCGGGCCTGATCACCCGGCAGCTTCGGGGACTGGGCTTCTCAGGGCAGATCTCAGCCTTAGGAGGATCGGGTCCCAAGGAAATCGTCGCAGCTGCCGGGGCGAAAGCCGCCGAGGGCGTAATCAACATGCTCTATGCCGATCCGAATAATAAGGAATTCAAGAGGCTAAAGGAGGTCTTCGTCAAACAATACGGCCAGGAACCCAACGAGCTGATCGTGCCGTATTACGATGCGACGAAGGTGCTGCTGAAGGCGATCAAACTCTCCGGCGTCCCCAAGAATCCGCAAACGGTTCGGGCTGCTCTAAAAAACGCGTTGCCGATGCAGTCGCTGCAGGGCGAAACGATGACCTTCGGCGGAATGAATACGATTGGCGTGGACGCGCAGATCATGTCGGTTAACTATATCGGCACGATTCGCAGCGGTGAGCCGTTCGTAATCAGCCCGGTAAAATAAAACGAGACGGGAGCTGGTCGCGTGCAGCAACGCGGCCAGCGTTACTGTAAAAACGAGGGAGACAATTGTGCCCGTCCTTGAGCAGATTTTCGTCAACGGATTATTAAGCGCGCTCGTCTACATGCTGATGGCGCTCGGGTTTACGCTCGTCTTTGGCATGATGCGTATCGTGAATTTTGCACACGGTGAGTTCTACATGGTGGGCGCGTTCGCGGTGCTCGTGTTCTACGGATTCTTGGGGCTGCCCTATGCGGTCGCGATCGCTGCCGCGGTGGTGGTTGCCATTGTCCTTGGCTACCTGCTCGAGAGGTTCGTGTTGCGCTCGGTCGCGAGCGACGAGATGAGCAGCATGATTACGACACTTGGCATTGCAATCACTCTTCAGTCGCTGGTGTTGATCCTATTCGGTCCTTCGGAGCAGGCCGTCAACCGTCCAATTTCCGGCACGCTTTCGCTTGATAATGCCATTGTGTCGCTGGATCATTTGGCAGTGGGCATTGCAGCTCTTGTTGTGCTGACCCTGTTTTGCGTTCTCATGAAAAAGACCAAATGGGGCCTCGCCATGCGTGCGGTCGCGCAGGATCGGGAAACCGCGAGCCTAATGGGCATCCCCACGTCGGCCGTTCAGAGCATGGGCTTCGTCTGTGCCACGATCCTCGCCGCACTGGCGGGCGGGTTGATGGCGCCGATATAGCTCGAATTCGCGATGCGGCTGGAGTTTGTCTACAATTTGTTTCCGCGTTTGAAGGATAGGTCTCACCAGTTGGCGTCCAGCCTGTCAGGCGGTGAACAACAGATGGCGGCAATAATTCGTCCGGATTCAATTCCGGACTGTACGACGGCAGATAAAACACTTCGATCCTGTCGCGATGCGCCTCCAGCCAGGCGGCCACAGACGGCGCATGATGCACCCGCAAATTGTCCAGGATCAGGAACACCTTGCGCTCCGCATCCCCGGCCAGGCGTTTCAGGAATTCGATCAGCAGCGCCGCATTGATCGCCTTCTCCAGCAGTATCCAACGCACCACGCCGCGATTGGTCACCGCCGAGATCACGCCCACCTTTTCGCGCCGGTGGCGTGGCTTCACCACCGGCGTTTCGTCTTGCGGGGCATAACTGCGGCCACGCACATCGTCGTTGCGCAAGCCCGTTTCGTCACCCCAGTAAATCTCGCCGTCTTCGGCTGCCGCGCGCCGCACGATGGCCGGGTAGTCTTCGTTGAGCCACCGTTGTACCGCCGCCGGGTTCTGCTCGTACGACTTGTTGAGCGGCTTTTGCGGCGAAAATCCCCAATGTTTCAGGTAGCTGCCCACCGTGCGTACCGCCAGCCTGACCTCGCATTCGCGCGCAATCAGGGCACTTGCCGCCGGCCTGCTCCACAGCGCCCATGGCAATCCCAGTTCGTCCGGCGTGTGCTCGTGGATCAACCTCTGGATCGCCTTTTGCTGTTGCGCATTGAGCAAGCAGCCTTGACCCTGGTTCGGTCCACGATGTTCTTGCACCGCGACCGCTTCCCAGCCGCCTGCGCGATACGCTTTCATGGCGCCAATGACGGTATTTTTATTCAATTCGCACAAGCTGCTCACCTCGTCGAGCGTCATGCCGGAAAGGCGCAACACGACGGCGCGCCGTCGCCGTTCGTTGAGCACCGCCACCGGCAGCAAGCGGCTATCACTGCGTTCCATGGCACAATCCTCCGTATCCAACGCCAATTGCATTGGACGTCGGTACGCCATGTGAAATTCCAGCGCCATAGCCTCTACCTTGCAACGATGCAGCAAGGAAATTCAACATCAATAACCCCAAGACGGATCAATAACTAAGTTCGATGCGAATCATCGCAGCACGGTCCGCAGCCATGCGGCACAGGTATCGGCGGCCGACAGCGGTCCGCTGATCGTGGCGTCCGCACAATTCGATCCGGATGTCCGCTGCGGAAGTGCGTAAAAAAACAAAAAATGGTCCGACCTTATATTGCGCAATGACTCGGGCTGTGTCAGAATCAAACCCATTCAACGGAGCGTAGCGGCCGAGAAGGTTGCTCGCCTAACGCACAGTGAGGAGCATGTTATGCCGAATGAATTTGCTGGAGATGCCGCGGCTGTGGCCGAGGGCCTAATGAAACGCCCGCTCGATGGGGTGACTGTCATCGATCTGGGGCAGATTTACAACGGCCCCTACGCCACGTTCCTTATGGCGATGGCCGGTGCGCGCGTAATCAAGATAGAGCCGCTTGGCGGTGAGAAGATGCGTCGGCGCGGTGCTGTAGGTGGCGCAATGCTGCCCTTCGCCATGCTGAACTCGAATAAGGAATTCGTCACGCTGAACCTCAAGGCGAAAGAGGGCGTCGACCTTCTGAAGAAGATGGTCGAGAAGGCTGACATTCTCCTCGAGAACTTCGCGCCGGGGACGACGGACCGGCTCGGGGTTGGCTATAAGGAACTGTCGGCCATCAATCCGAAACTGATCTATGCGTCAGGTACGGGCTATGGCTCCTACGGCCCGAACAGAGACATGCTTGCAATGGACCTGACAATCCAGGCGATGTCGGGTGTGATGGCGTCGACAGGTTTCCCCGACCTGCCGCCGGTCAAGGCAGGCCCGGCGCTGTGCGACTTCTTCGGCGGGATCCATCTGTATGGCGCGGTGATGACCGCACTGTTCGGCCGGGAGCGGACAGGGCGGGGCTCTCAGGTCGAGGTGTCGATGCTCGAGTCGGTCTACCCGTCGCTCAGTTCGACGCTCGGCCTCTACTATGGCTCGAAGGGGCAGAATCCGCCGCGGACCGGAAACCGTCACGGTGGCATGGCCGAGGCGCCGTACAACGTCTACACCTGCCGCGATGGCTGGGTGGCGCTGCTCTGCGTCAGCGAAAAGCATTGGGAATCCCTGCTCGAGACGATGGGCCGGATGGATATGCTGAATGATCCGAAATTCGTCGATCTGCAGGCACGTGTTGACAACATCAACGAGCTTGACAGCATTATCAACGGTTGGACGTCTCAGTTCACCAAGGACGACCTCGTACGGCTTCTCACCGCAAAGCGCATCCCGTGTGCTCCGGTGCGCGAAATCGACGAGGTCGTTAACGATCCGCACATGCACGCCCGTGGCACTCTGCAGCGAATCGACCATCCCGAATTGGGCAATGTCGTTCTTCCGACAGGACCGATGATTTTCCCCGGCACGGAACAAACAACCCTGACGCCCAGCAAAATGCCGGGGGATGACAATGAGCTGGTTTATTCCGCGTGGCTTGGCGTAAGCCCCGAGGAACTGGGCACCCTGAAGGACATGGGCGTCGTCTGAGCGCAACTGCGCTGGATAAGCGCGCCCAAAACCAGATTTTGGCTTCGGCCGATACGACTTCGTGGAGATGAAAACAGATGAATTTCGAATTTACCGACGAACAACAAGCAATCCGAGATGCGGTGGCAGATGTCGCCAAGCGGTTCGACGACCATTATTGGTCCGAGAAGGAAGACAAGGAAGAGTTTCCTTTTGAGTTTCACCGCGCCATGGCTGAGGCGGGCTGGCTTGGCATCACGATGCCCGAGCAATATGGCGGGGCCGGCCTTGGCGTGACCGAGGCTGCCATCATGATGAACGAGGTCGCCAAGCACGGCGGTGGCTCGGGCGCGGTCTCGACCATCCACATCAACCTCTTCGGCCCCCATCCAATCGTCGTGTTCGGCACTGACGAGCAGAAGGCCGAATGGATTCCCCGCCTCGTCAGCGGCGAGGATCAGGTCTGCTTCGGGGTGACGGAGCCGGATGCCGGACTAGATACCACGCGGATAAAAACGTTCGCGCGCAAGGTGGATGGCGGCTACATCATCAATGGCCGAAAGCTCTGGACCTCGACGGCACAGGTTGCTAGCAAGATACTGGTCCTCGCGCGCACGACGCCGATCGAGCAATGTAAGAAGCCTACCGACGGCATGACAATCTTCTACACCGATCTAGACCGCTCGAAGATCGAAGTGAAGCGCATTCGGAAGATGGGTCGCGCGGCTGTGGATTCGAACGCGACGTTTATCGACGACTATTTCGTTCCCGATGGGCACCGGATCGGTGAGGAAGGGAAAGGTTTTTCGTATCTTCTGCACAGTCTTAACCCGGAACGTATTATCGTTGCCGCCGAAGCAATCGGCATCGGTCAGGACGCATTGCAGCGCGCTGCCCGCTACGCGCAGGAGCGGGTGGTCTTCGGTCGCCAGATCGGGCAGAACCAGGGTATTCAGCACCCGTTGGCTGAGAACTGGATTGAGCTAGAAGCGGCGCTGAACATGGCAATGAAGGCAGCGTGGCTCTACGATGCCGACAAACCGTGCGGCGCCGAGGCGAATGCCGCGAAGTTCATCGGCGCGCGCGCTGCGTACAAGGCTTGCGAAACCGCGGTGCTGACACATGGCGGTTTGGGCTATTCGCGTGAGTACCAGGTTGAGCGGCTTCTGCGCGAGGTCTTGGTGTACCGCATCGCGCCAGTGTCCGAGCAGCTCATTCTGTCGTTCATCGCCGAGAAGGTGTTGGGCCAAAAGAAGAGCTATTGATTTCGGGTCGGAGAGCACGCGAAATGAAAGACTTAACTGGCAATGGGCTCGTCGACGCGATCGGGCCGGCTCGGGAAATTTATGTCTCGGGCTGTTCCGCCGAAATCGTCGGCCTTCCCGAACTGTTGGGGAATTCTCTTCCCGGTGCGACGGTGACGGGCATCCTCAGCCCTTTGTTGAACACGCGGTCCTATGCATCGCCCGTTTCCGGGCGGAGGTGCAGGACCTTCTTCCTCAACAAGGAGATCAAGCAGCACTTGTCAGCTGGGCTCGTGGATCTCTGCCCGTGGACGTATTCGCAGATTTCGAACTGGCTCCGGAATACGATCAACTTCGACGCCGCGGTCGTCATGGTCTCGCCCCCGGACGACCAGGGGCGGGTTAGCCTAGGTGTGCAGTGCGACTTCCTGCCGTTGTTCCGAGGAAGGGTGAAGCGGCTGATCGGTGTGGTGAATCCGAAGATGCCATATACTTTTGGAGATACGACGATCCCGCTCGATGCGTTCAGCGCAGTATTCGGGCTGGAACACGATCTCTTGTCCCCGCCGGCTCCGAAGGCGGCCGAGGCCAACCCAAGCATCGAAACCATCGGGCGCGCTATCGCAGACCTGATCCCCGACGGCGCGACGATCCAGCTCGGAATCGGCAAGATTCCGCAGGCGGTCTCGCGGAGGTTGACCGAACACAGGAACATCGGGGTCATTTCTGGTCTCGTGGACGATGACATTCTCTACATGGAGGATCAGGGTGTATTGGATCGGTCGAAACCCATTGTAACGGGCGTCGCAATCGGCTCCTCCGAACTCTATGCGCAAGTGCACAAGAACCCTCGCTTCAGCTTCCAGCCCTGCAGCAGAACGCACAAATTGGAGGCATTGATCGGCGTTGATCGTTTCTATTCGGTCAATGCGACTCTACAAATTGATCTATTCGGGCAGATCAACTCGGAAATGATTGACGGGCGGTTCATCTCGGTCCCTGGTGGCTTCCCGGATTTCCTGCGTGGCGCATCGATGAACCCGACGGGCCGGGCGATTGTGGCGTTGCAGGCGAGTGCAGGAAAATCGACATCGCCAGGCATCGTCTTCAGCCTATCCACTCCGGCCTCGGTCACAGCGACGAAAACCGAGGTGGATCTCATCGTGACAGAATTCGGAGTTGCCCAACTCAAGAATCTCAGCATGGATCAGCGCGCTGAGGCGCTCATCGCGATTGCCGCACCCGAGGATCGGGATGCGCTTCAGGCGGAATGGAGCGCGTTTCGAGGCGGCGCCTTCGGACCGTCGTCGCGTCGGCCTGCTCAGGCGAGTGAGGGGAGGCGTGGGTAACTGGCGGAACCCGCCATCGGACTTAGTGGCCCCTTGTGCGGATCGATGGCTTGAGTCTGCACTGATATCGCTCCGACTGGTAGGGAATCAAGAACCAGGCATTTATGCGCGGGATCCATCACAACGGTTCTGCCCGCAACGTTTGCACTCCAAATCCAAGGTTTTAACGTCATGCTGAAACTCGATGCACAGGTTCACGTCTGGTATTCCGACCGGCCAAGCCGGCCCTGGGACCCTGCTTACAGGCAGACCAACCGGGACAGATCGTCGTTCCTGCAACATGCCGGGCAGACCAATACCCCTGAAATGGTTCTGGCCGAGATGGCAGAGGCGGCAGTGGACGGAGTACTGCTGACCACGCTCGGTGTATATGGTGTAAATAACGAACTGGAGCTCGCGGCGGCCGAGCGCGATCCTGAGCGGTTCCAAGTGATCGGCGTTGTTGATCATACCGATCTCGCACTCGCGGACCAACTGGCGGCGGCAACAAAGCGCGGTCTGCTGGGCATCCGGGTTCCGCAAATGCGCGACCCCGATCGCATCGCTCGCGGCGAATTCGATGACGTATTGAAGGTGTGCAGCGATCTTCGCCTCGTCGTCATGCTCCCGGCCGTGAATAAGCAGGTGTTCAATCTCATCAAGCGGACTCCGGGCGTATTCTTTTACATGAATCATCTCGGTGTGGGACTGGCGCCGCCGATCGTTGGTTTCCGTCATGAAGCTCCTTTCGAGAATCTGCCCGCTATTTTGGAGCTTGCCGAGCTGAAAAATGTAGGTGTCAAGCTCACAGGCCTACCCGCGCTTTCCGTCGAGGCCTATCCGTTCCGCGATATCTGGCCACCGATTCTTCAGGTCGTCGCGGCCTTTGGCGTCGACCGGCTGTCTTGGGGTGGCGACTATACTCGCACCGCCGGGCTACACAGCTATTGGGAGGGCGCCAATTACCTTGCCGAGGTCCAAGGGCTGAGCGAAGAGCAGCTCGCTTGGCTTTATGCGGAAACCTTGATACAACGATGCGGCTGGAAGCGCTCTGCCGCGTTCGTTTGAGCGCCCCAGTCAATGGCGATCGCGATCGCCGCAGCTCAACGCCACCACTTCAGCGGCGACGCCCGCTTCCTTCAGTCACACCGCCTCTCGCAGTGCGATGTCGTCCAACTCGTTCATCGACATCGTTACTTTCGCAAGATCGACACCTGAATCGTCCGCCTTTGCGTAAGTGTTCATGTTGTAATCGATCACGCGCTTGACAGTCATCGAGACCTTCACGGATTTACTCCCTCGTGTAGTAAAATGTGCATACTCGCATTAATGGCCATGCCATTAATGGAATGGTGAGCGCAAGGCAACGACAATGGTGTCAGGACTGAGGATCCGCAACGGTGGAGTATGTTGCGGTTAAGCCAAAAATGTTATGTTCATTTGTTTTGCAATTCCGCGCATATGCGGTGCCAGCCAATCGAAATCACGATAGGTTTCTCGCACTGGCAATTGCGCCACGCTTAGGAGTACTGACTGGTTTGATCGGACAATTTCATAAAGACAATGACGAATAAAGCTCGCACGAAGAGTAGGAAATTGATGGCTGTCGCCTCTGGCAGTGATTCGGGGCTGCGTTCGAGTGCGCTGGCGGAAATCCTGCAAGAGGAGATCATTCAGGGCTGGTTGAGCGTGGGGGAATCCCTGCCGAGCGAACGGGATCTGATGGTCCAGTATAGCGTCAGCCGTGCCACCGTGCGGGAGGCGCTGCGCATTCTTGGGGCAAAGGGGTTGACCGAGGTCCGGCGCGGGCGTCTGGGCGGTTCCTATGTGCTCGCGCCAAGCACTAAGACCATCAGCAATTCAGTTGATCTTTTCATTCAAGGTCACGACGTCCGATTCGTCGACCTTGTAGCGGTGCGCTCGGCAATTGAACCTGTGGCGGCCGCCCAGGCTGCGCGGTTCCGAACGGAAGAAGATTTGGCACAACTCAACGAGATGCTGGCTGAGGCCGACAAAGTGATCGATGACATCGAGAAGTTTTCCGAATGGAACTTGCACTGGCATCTAGGGATCGTGCGGGCCAGCCAGAACCCGCTATTCCTGTCGTTCATGACCTCGATCTCTTCGGCGCTTTATTCGGCCACGGAACGCGAGGAATTCAATCTAGAGACCCGTAAGACCGTGGCGCAGGCGCACCGGAAAATCACCAAAGCGATCGAAGCGGGCGATGCCGACGCTGCCCGTCGCCGCATGATGCGCCACGTCACCTCCTATGCACAGGAACTGGATCTGTCGACGGACGTAACGGCGCGAGCCTTGGGAGAAGCTGAATAGGCCCGGCGCAACATCGCCGCCGGGCAACACTGCTGAAAATTGCTCCTCAGTGTGCGGGGTTCGTCGTCAGGCTTTTTCAGTCATGCGCGATGCAAACGTTGCGATGGTTTCAGCCGTTACGTCGGGGGCGTCGTGCATGACGAAATGTCCGGCATTGGGAACCACAACGGCATCGAAGTCGGGTACGATGCTCCGCATCGTTTCGATTAGCGACGTCGTCTCTCCGGGCGGAAGTAGTTGCCACCGGAAATGCGAGTCGAACGTAGTGGCCTGAATAACAAGCGCCGGCACGGATAGTGCCTCGATGGTTCGCCGGGCATATATCGAGTCCCAATTGACGGAATCGAGGAACAGTGCGCGAGCAAAGTCCAGATCCCGATCCAGTGCACGACGGGTCAGGCGGTCAAGTTCCGCAGGCGGGGAATCTGCATCGAACATGCGGGCAAAAAGACCTCGCAGGAACGCCTCCATGCCGACCGAAACCGCCGCATTGGCGTTGTCCAGCATCGTCTGCCGGTCGCTGACATAAAGACTGCCGTCCACCAGGATCATGCCGACGACACCGTCGGGCGACTGTCGATGCGCCTCGCGGATCACCTTCGTTCCAAGGCTGTGCCCAATGACAATCACCTTGTCAGATCCGGAACGCGCCTTGGCCTCGTTCACAGCAGCCCCGGCGGCGGCCATGGTTGCCGCCGTGCTTGCCGAGCGGCCATGCCCCGGCAGATCAACCGTGATGCAGCGAAACCGGTCGGACAGCCGCTCGACGAGGCCCGACCAGTCGGTGCTGTCGCAGCAAAATCCGTGGACGAAGAGCAGCGCAGGCTCTCCTTCGCCGATGGTTTCGACATGGATCTGATTCCCGATTAATTCGTTTCGGCGCACCTGTTTGTTCTCCGTCCTTGTCAGGAAATTGTTAGACCGCTATCCACGACCAAGACCTGACCGGTGATCTTCTTTGCCTCATCCGAGGCGAGGAACTGGACCGCATACGCGATTTCTCTGGGTTCGATAGTACCCAGCAGGCTTCGGTTCGAGGTCCGCATCGCGCCCGCGTTGGCCTGAGCGAGCCGCTTTTTTACGCGTTCGGTGGTTGTCACTCCGGGGGCGATCGCATTTACCCGGATGCCGTGGGGCGCATATTCGACGGCCAAGGAGCGGGTCAGAGCGATGATGCCGCCCTTGGCGGTCGTGTACGCATCGCGTCCCGGCGAGCCCTGCAGCGCTAGCACGGAGGTGGCGTTGATGACCGCGCCGCCGCCCGCTTCCATCATGTGCGGCAATGCGTAGCGGCAACCGGCCCAAACACCGAACAAGTCCACCCGCATCTTGTTCCAGAACTCGTCGAAGGACGTCTCGGTCAACCGACCATCCGCAAGGGTCGACCCGCCCGCGTTATTGTAGAGAACATCAATCTTGCCATAGGTCCCAACCGTCGTATCCACCGCGTTTTTCACGCTATCCGAATCCGATACGTCGGTTGTGACAAAGACGCAATCGAATCCACGCGCGATGAGTTCCGCCGCAGCCGCTTCGCCGGTCTGCGTATCCCGCTCGGCGATCACCACCTTGGCACCCTGTTCGCAAAACAGCTCCGCACAGGCTCTGCCGATACCAGCGCCTGCTCCTGTGATGAGCGCAACCTTCCCTTTAAGTCTCATTTGCTTGCCTTCATTTCCGTTGCTAATTCCGTAATCGACGGTCCTTCCTTTAGAGCCGCCACCATGACCCTACCAGCGCTATTGTCGCGTTTCGTCGGGGGCCGTGCAGAGAATATTTGAACTTGGGCGCATTCCATGCCTTGGTCATTTTAATGGTCTTACCATAATTCCACATTTCCATCCAAGTCGCAAGAGGCTTGCCCGTCGCCGGAACATCAAATCGGTGTCACGCTGAAGAGGTGTGCGCGCACTTCGATTTGCAGGCGATGGTCTTGCGTTTCCGGGCCTACGCCGTAGTGACGCCGATCGCCGCATTGTCCATGACGCATCCCACCTGCGAGGGCGAGCGACCGGGAATATGCTGCCCAATCGTCGAAAAGTGAAAGGAAACCCTCGCAGAGATCCGACTATTGGGAAGCGTGTCGCGCCGTCACCGCAGAGGCGAAAAGGCAGTGGGTTGCAGAATCTCGTTGGATGCGTTCGCCACAATAAACCCGTCTTCTTCGCTCGCCGTACGCGCCGCGATCCATTCAGGGTCCGCGTGGAAGGTTCTCCAGCAGCCTTCCCTTTCGGCGAGCGATTCCCACCGAAGCATGTACGTCAACTCCTGATGCGACGCCCCAATCACGGTCGTGAAAAAACCGTGCGGCTTGAATCCATGCTTCTCGAACAGCGGCAGCGTCGCAGTCTCAAAGCGTTTCAGCAGCACCGGCAAGCGCCCGGCTGCGCAGCGATAAACACACATTTCCAAGATCATTCTTCTTCCTCCCAATACTGAAAATCGCCGCACGCTCCGAGGGATCTCGCTCCCGCCGGAAAAAGCCAAACCCCGGGAAAGTGACCATATGGTGCAGCAAATTTAAGGTCAGACCAAATAGTATCTCTCGAACGAAATGAAGTCAACCAGACTTGTGGACCGGCGGGCGGTGCCTCGTGGCCGTGCGGCTACATAAGGAATCTCGGAAAGGTCAGTCAACGATCGATGTTTCCACTTGTCGTAATTCCGTTGGCGTGCGCTGCGGCGCCGCAGCCAGCAGGACGACACGGCATGGGCGAAGGTCACGCCCTTGGCCAAGACCTAGATTTCCCGGAGCGTGTCCTTCTTCCTTGGCCGGTAGTGCGCTTTACTGCCAATCACCCAAGGCAAGAGCCCGGTGGGTGTCCAGTAATGGGCATTCCTACCGCGACATCTGCTCGATCGCGCGCACTGGAACTGCAATGCCGTACGCGACGACCTGGTCGATTACGTTGCGCAAGAACTGGGCGATGCCGTTGCTGTAGTGGCGCACGCTGTCGGCTGGCGACGGTGCCGAGGGCCGGGTCTAAATGATTGGCCTAGTGGGTCGCTTGGCAACGAAATCGATATAAATATTTTTGCAAAGTAGTGGATCGGCATCGTATTGATAGACGCATACATGCGCCCGATCCTCCCAATGCATGCTGCCGTTGCCGATGGCGAACCCGCCTGGCATAACGTTTGCCACCCCAATGGAAAGGCGTTGGCGCCTGATTCCATCCTGTGACCGTCGCTTCCAGCGCCCCAATGATTTGCTCAGGGGTTTGCGGGTACTGTCCTGCCAGAGCGCGACGAACAATAATGCGTTGAATCGACTCCGCCATATTCAGCCATGAACCACTCAGCGGTGTATAGAGAGGCATCACGCCGTGCGAGAACAGCCATAGCACCAAAGACGGCGTCAAATGACCTTGCAAGTTATCCCATACCAGTAACAGACGAAGCGTCGGCAGCTTTGCCGGCAGCGTGATCCGTGCCTGTAATCCCTGCTGCCATGATTCCCACATCGCATGGTTGGCCCTGGTCACCGGCGCAGGCGGCGCTAATTGACTAAGAATGGCAGTCAATTCCTGCTGCAACCATGGGTGCAGCACCGCATTCGGTGCCCGGAAGACGCCCCTGGCGCGTAACTCGCCACTGCCCGGACAGAATAAAGTCAGCAACTTGGCAGTGCCATTGCGCACATACTCATGCGGCTGCTGTTTTGGCTGTCCCTGTTGGGCCCAGCTCTGCCCCGGATAGGGACGAGTCGGATAAGGTCCTGCCTCATCCTGGGTCCATACCGCCAACCCCAGACGAGACCCTTCCCGATAAGCCCGTTCAATCAGATTTTTTTTTAGCTTCGGCATCGGGATCAGTGACGATAACGGTGCCGCTGCGGCGCCGGCGTACGGCTTTCCCCGTGTCACACCAGCTGCGCGCTGCCAGCCAGCGAAAGCCGGCCGCGTGCAATACCTGACCAATCGTATAAGTGCTGACCTTGGGGAGCCCATCAGGGGCACGGCGCAAGGCGCGACGCAATGTCATTAAAGACCAGGTCGCCGTCCCATCTCGTTGCGGATCCGGCGTGCGCCTGGCTTCTGCCAGAATGCGCTCACGGGCCGAGGCGTCGTAAGTCGGCTTGGGTCCGCCACTGCCATGCGGCGCCAACGCTGCCAACCCCTTCTGGTTGAAGCGCGCCACCAAGTGGCTGACGGCCTCGCCTGAGCGGCGCCCGGCTGCGGCCGCAGCTTGCTCATAGGTCTGGTCCGATGCAACTGCGAGCAGTTCTCTGGCCCACGTCACGACATCGTTGCGCTCACTACGCGAATGGACCAACTGTTCCAGCACCTGCTGCTCCTGTTCTGTCATCGTGCGCAGCGGATTCTTTTGGATTCGACTCATGATCGCCTCCTGCAGCTCTCTGCCGGTTTGACCATCTGATCCCGATTTCGTTGCCAAGCGACCCACTAGGATTGCCTTGCCGCCGTGGCAAATGCCGGGACCGCGTTGGCTGCGGTTACGCCGGAGCCTGTCCGACGGCAAGCTTGTGTATTACGTCTGTTACGCTCCGCGCAGGACGCCGCTGGAAACATTGGTGCGAGTGGCCGGCATGCGCTGGACGATCGAGGAATGCTTCGAGGCGGGCGAAGTCGAGTTGGATCATTATGACTTGCGCAGTTGGCATGGCTGGTACCAGCCATGCTCTTCAGTGCCTGTCAGGCGAGCGGCGTTCTCGGCCGCTACGCCCCGTTGAATGGGATGGATTCCGACACAGCGCAAAGTCATTGCGCAATATAAGGGCTGGTCTTTTATTGCATTTTTCTGATCTTTTGCGAAAAATGGTCCTACCATTGCTTGACAAGTCTCTTTCTTTAATCGATTATCTCTGCCACTGCTTGGCAAGAAAAAAGCCACACATTACATCGCACCCCTTTGGGAGCCACTCCGGCAAGGATGGCGCAAATCGGCAAGGGAATGCGTGCAGAGGCGACAGTTCGGGAAGGCCAATTCGAAACACTTTGAGGAGTATTAAAAAATGAGAAAACTTGGTTTTGCAAAATGCATGGCGACGGCTGCGTTCGCTTTGCTGGGCAGCGCTGTTCAGGCCGAGCCCCTGATCGTTACGACGAACTTGACGCCTGGTCACTGGGCATCGACGCAGGGCGCTGAGCCCTGGATGAAGTGCGTGAAGGAGACGACGAAGGGGGGGGTTGACTTCAAGTATTTTCCAAGCGGCCAGCTCGCGAATTTTTTCCAATCCCTTAACGCGGTGAACAAGGGCCTTGCGCAGATATCCTACATCGTGGTGCCCGCGCAGTCCGACAAATTGCCGCTGGCCGGTATCACCTTGTTGCCGGGGCTTGGTAGCAACGTTGTCCACCTTACCGCGGCTACCCGCGCTGTTCTGGATGGTAACGGTCCCATCGCACGGGAGTATGCGCAGAACCGCATTGTTCCTCTGATGATCAACATCTTCCCGCCCTACCAGATGATGTCGCGGAAGGAGCCGTTCGATACACTTCAGTCGCTTCAGGGGCGGCGCATCAGTACCGGCGGCGGTACCCTGATGGTTACGCTGGCGTCGACCGGCGCGACGGCCGTCGAATCGGCTGCCGCGGACGTCTATATGGGACTCCAGCAAGGCACTGTTGATGGCACAATGTTGTCAATGGCCAGCGTCAAACCATATAACCTGCAGGAAGTCATCAAGTCCACTAGCGGGAACGGCAACTTCGGCGTTGCGAATGGTATTTGGTCGATCGACAGCGGCGTCTGGGCTAAGCTGCCGAATGACCACAAGGCTGCACTTCGCGAATGCGGTCTGAAGGTCGAAAAAGAGCTTGCCAAGTGGATTGACAATTCGATGGATCAAGTGAAGAAGGAGCTTAAAGCGGGCGGCGTCAAGGTATACGATTATTCGGACACGGAAATCGCCAAGATCGAAAAGAAGCTCGAGGTCGCGCGCGAAAGCTACGTGAACCGTCTGGTAAAGCGTGGTCTGCCGGCCAAGGAAGCCTACGAAGAGTACTTGGCCGCTCTCAGAAAGTAATCTATGACCACACAGATAACTGCAACTGCACACACAACTGCGGAGGCTCGTGGAACGTTCCTTGGAGCACTCCACTTTCTAGAGGACGCGGCCGCGGTCATTGGCGGTTTGATGCTGGTGGCCGCGATGCTCCTGACTTCCGCCGACGCAACCCTTCGATACTTTTTCAATGCCCCGCTGACCTTCAACAGCTATCTCACCGAGAACTATCTAGTAGTTGGCATGATAACAATGTCACTGGCGTATGGCTTTAGGACGGGGGGCTACATCAGGATCGTGTTCCTCGCGACCTATCTGCCGGTCCGAGGGGCGCACCTGCTGTTCCGCGCAGGCCTTGTGGTTAGCGCGGCATACATCGCCGCGCTGGCCTGGTTCGCTGGTCAGCATTTTTGGGCTGCATTTCTGCACGATGAGGTAACGATGGGCGTGATCGACTGGCCGGTTTCCTGGTCGTGGGTCTGGATTCCGATCGGCCTCGGCCTGCTCGCGATTCGGATGCTGGTGATGTCCTTCGACGAGCCAGAGAAACTTCACTATGCAGAGTGGCCACCTACCGATAGCCGTGCATGGGAGGGCGAAGCATGAATATCTTGTTAGGTTTAGTCGTTCTGCTGGTCTTGATGGCCCTTGCGCTGCCGATGGGAGCTGCCCTTGGGCTCGCGGGAGTGATAACTCTCGCCAATACGGTCCCGGCCAGTTCGATCGTGGCGATCATGACCGAGGTCGTCCACTCCAATGTGGCGAGTTCGCTGATGCTTGCCATCCCCATGTTTGTGCTGATGTCGGAGTTCCTTGCCTGCGGCGGCGTCGCAGAAGACCTCCTCCTGTCGTGCAACCGCATGCTGCATCGCGTACGCGGAGGTATGGCGATGGCGTGTATTCTTGCAGGCGCCGTTCATGCGGCGGCGACGGGCAGTAGCACAGCTTCGGCGGCCAGTCTCGCCAAGGCCTCGTTCCCTGCGATGATGAAGGCAGGTTATTCGCCGTCCTTTGCCGTGGGGACCATTTCGGCGGCGGGCACGCTCGCGATCATGATCCCGCCATCCGTGGCATTCCTTCTGTTCGGCCTCGTGACCGAGACGTCAGTCGGGAAGTTGTTCCTCGGTGGCATTATCCCGGGCATCCTGACTGCCTTGGCGTACATGGTAACAATCACGCTCACGCTGCGACTCAAGCCGCAACTTGGTCCGACCCGAACGGAGGAGTTTGGCAAGAAATCCGACAAAGGCGGCCAGCTTCTGCCGATGATGATGCTTATCGTTCTGGTTCTTGGCGGTCTCTACTCGGGTCTTGCCACGCCGACCGAAATTTCAGCAATCGGTGCGCTTGGTGCGCTGGCGATTTCGCTTTGGTCGCGGCGGATGACTAAGCACGGGTTCAATGATGCCGTCGGCACTACGCTTCGCATCACGGGCATGATCGTCTTGATTATAATCGGGGCGCATCTGTTCGGTTACTACATCTCGTTTTCGCAAGTCACGCAGACCATGCTGGGGTGGGTTAGCAACAGCGGCTTGTCGCCGACCTCGGTGATGCTCTTGATTGTGTTCACCTATCTGGTGATGGGCATGTTTATGGATCAGGCTGCGATCATTATCCTTACTGCCCCGATTACCACCTCGCTGATGGTAGGCTTGGGATACGATCCTGTCTGGTGGGGGATCATCATCATCAAGACCGCTGAAATTGGCATGATACACCCGCCGCTGGGCATGGTCACGTTCGTGACTGCAAGGGCAACGAAGGTCGACCTGAAGTCGAGTTTCCTTGGTGTCATTCCATTTCTGATCGCCGAAATGTTCACTTTGGGCCTGCTTATCGCGTTCCCTCAGCTGACGCTTTATTTGGGTGGGTAACGGCACGGCAAGAGCGTTGGGAGTGCGGGAATAGGTCTCAAAGGTACTGCGCTGACTGTCACGTTAGTAAATAGTTAGCACAGTACCACAGCTGTTTGAGGCCGGTGTCCTGCCATGCTGGGAGTAGTCAATCTCTTCGACTTGTCCAAGGATTGCCGGGATAGCAGGTTTGCCGCGCTCAATGGCCTGAATCTGGCTTTTCTCTTCCACACATATTAGCAATGCCTTGTCGGGTGGATTCGGACAAAGGCCCACAAATTCTCGCATCTTCTCGGCAAAGAGCGGATCGGTCGAGAGCTTGAATGACTTGCTGCGATGGGGCAAAAAAACGCACGAGTCAGTTGGAAGATTCCGTAAAAAGGGAATTCCAATTAGCACGATTCAAGATGTCTTCCTGCCGCTGCGACCTCCAAGTGGCTGGTTTGCAGGCTCGCCCTCGAGCGAGCCTGCTTTTTTTATGTGCGCCCAGCATGGGCTCACTCCTGCAGGTGCAAGTCCCGCCGTGAGCTGACCACAGCGAGCGAAGTGAAGCGCAACTGCATGAGGGCAACCGAGTGTGGGAAGGAAGCGTGGAGCATAAATCATGAGCCGAGGTACACGAACCGCATAGAAGGCGCTGCCGGTCAGGGCGAGCGGGCATGAAACCGCGAAACTCTTGTGGTCAAGGGTCAGGCGGCGTAAATACGGCGGAGTGGGGAGATAACGCATGCATGCGCCGGATTCGGCCGCATGCGGCGATTCAATTTGCGAAGCCGGCGTGCGGCCGGACGATTGCTTCCAGCATATTCCTTGCGGTAAACTGCCAACCCAATTCTCACCTCATATCGGAGCTTATCTGGCTCTGCTTTCTCCGGCGTGCTGCATGGAAGTGCAGATGACCGCCGCAACGCTCACGTCAAAGCACAGTGTTCGAAAAACGAGCACGCGGACTCTTGAAAATAGGCATGGACGTCCTGGGGAAGCGATTCCTACACTGAATAAAAATTCAACCCACGGGCCTCAGGCCCGGATACAAACAGGAGACATGCATGAACTTGAAAACGTTTGCAAAGCGCTTTACTGTCGGCCTCGGACTCTCTGCGGGCTTGTTGGCTGGAGCAAGCGCTGAAACGCTGAAGATCGGCGTCATTGCGTCACTCACTGGGCCAGGCGCGCCGTGGGGTCTGGCGACTCAGTATGGCCCCAAGATTCTTGCTGCGGAGGTCAATGCCAAAGGCGGGCTCGATGTCGGCGGCAAGAAGTATCAAGTCGAAGTCATCGCCTACGACGATCAGTACAAGGCGGCCGACGCCGTGGCGGCGTATAACCGTCTTGTGAGGCAAGACGGCGTCAAGTACGTGATCCTCATGAGTTCAGCTTCGACCATGGCGCTGAAGCAGAGCTTCGAGGATGACAAGGTTCTTGCGCTTACCGCTGCTGCGACGTCCAAGGCGATCGATGCGAACACCAAATACATGTTTCGCATAATTACTCCCCCGGCCGATTACGTGCCTCCCCTCATTTCCTGGTTGAAGAACAACGTCAAGGGCAATCGTGTTGTCATTCTTAATCCGAACGACGAAACCGGCTGGGACCAGGCCCAGCTTAGCAACAGGTTTTTCAAGCAGAATAACTATGAGGTGCTTGGCAATGATATGTATGAGCGCACGCAGAAGGATTTTCAGCCGATCTTTACCAAGATTTTTGCCATGAAACCGGAGGTGATCGATCTGGGAGGCACGCCGCCGGCAACGGCGGGCCTCATGCTCCGCCAGGCGCGTGAGCTGGGGTATAAGGGCCTCTTCATGAAAACTGGCGGCGCCGGTCCGAAGGACATCGTCGCAGGCGCTGGCAAGGAAGCGGCTGAAGGCATGGTCAGCGTCCTTTATGCTGACCCGAGCAACGAAGGCTACAAGCGACTCGCCGCGGAATACAAGAAGGCCATTGGCCAGGAGCCGAATGAAATTATCGTGATTTTCTACGATGCTATCAGTGTATTGCTCCAGGCTATTCAAAAGGCGGGCGATGCGCGTGACACGACCAAGGTTGCGGCTGCCTTTGCCCAGGCTCTGCCCATGAAGTCAATACAGGGCGATACGCTCACGCTCGGCGGCAAGGCGACGATAGGTGGCGATCAGCAGATCATGTCGGTCACGTACATTGGCGCCATCAAAAATGGCCAAGCTGTTGTCGTCGGAAAAACCAAATAATAGGAGATTGTCGGCACCGATTCGTTTTACCGAACCGCATGGCAGGTCTATCGCCTGCCAGCGGCCTGTTAAGCAACCAAGAGCTTGGTTCAGTCCGACGTCCTGGCCGGCTCCAGAAGGAGCTTACAATCATGAATATCGGATATATCGGCCTCGGCAATATGGGTGGAGCGCTTGCCAGGCGGCTTCAGCTTCGGCACCCGCTGGTGGTGCACGACCAAAACGAGGCCGCCGTGCAACGCATGGTAGAGCGGGGCGCAAGCCCGGGAGGCAGTTTGGGCGACCTTGCCGCGCGCTGCGACATCATCTTTCTCTACTTGCCAACCTCTGATCACGTGCGCGCTGTCATTTTTGGCGCAAACGGGCTCGCCGGCGCGGCCAAGCCGGGCACGCTGATCGTCGACCAGACCACCGGAGATCCTGCCGCTACCCGCGCCATGGCGGCCGAGTTGGCGGCGTGCGGCCGGGCAATTGCTTGCAGCATATTTCTTGCGGTCAACTGCCAACCCAATTCTCACCTCATATCGGAGCTTATCTGGCTCTGCTTTCTCCGGCGTGCTGCATGGAAGTGCAGATGACCGCCGCAACGCTCACGTCAAAGCCCAGTGTTCGAAAAACGAGCACGCGGACTCTTGAAAATAGGCATGGACGTCCTGCGGCAGCGATTCCTACACTGAATAAAAATTCAACCCACGGGCTTCAGGCCCGGATACAAACAGGAGACATATATGAACTTGAAAACATTTGTAAAGCGCTTTACTGTCGGCCTCGGACTCTCTGCGGCCTTGCTGGCTGGAGCAAGCGCTGAAACGCTGAAGATCGGCGTCATCGCTTCACTCACTGGCCCTGGCGCGCCGTGGGGTCTGGCGACTCAGTATGGCGCCAAGATTCTTGCCTCGGAGGTCAACGCCAAAGGCGGGCTAGATGTCGGCGGCAAGAAGTATCAAGTCGAAGTCATCGCCTACGACGATCAGTACAAGGCGGCCGACGCCGTGGCGGCGTACAACCGCCTGGTGAGGCAAGACGGCGTCAAGTACGTGATCCTCATGAGTTCACCTTCGACCTTGGCACTGAAGCAAAGTATCGAGGATGACAAGGTTGTCGCTTTCACCTCGGCCATCACGCCCAAGGCGATCGATGCGAACACCAAATACATGTTCCGCCTGTACAGCACCCCGATCGATTATGTCCCTTCCTTCGTGACCTGGTTGAAAAACAACGTCAAGGGAAAGCGTGTTGTCATTCTTAATCCGAATGACGAGACAGGCTGGGACCTGACCCAGCTCAGTGAAACGCTGTACAAGGAAAATGGTTTCACGGTAGCGGGCACAGACCTGTACGAGCGTACCCAGAAGGATTTCCAGCCGCTGATTACCAAGGTTCTTTCTATGAAACCGGACCTGATTGAACTCAGCGCGGCCTCGCCTCCGACGGCGGGTCTCATCGTCCGCCAGGCGCGCGAGATGGGTTACAAGGGCGTGTTTGCCAAGAACTCAGGCCCGAGCCCGAATGAGATTGTCGCCGCGTCCGGAAAAGAGGCAGCTGAAGGCATGATTAACCTGCTCTATGTCGATCCGACAAATAGCGGATTCAAGCGCCTCGCTGCTGACTACAAAAAGTTCGTTGGCCAGGAGCCGCACGAGCAGGTCGTGACTTATTACGATGCCGCCAATGTTCTACTTCGCGCCATTCAGATTGCCGGCGACGTGAAGGACACGAGCAAGGTGGCGGCGTCCTTTGCCAAGGCCCTGCCGATGAAGTCGGTACTAGGCGAGGACCTGACCCTCAGCGGCAAAAAAAATGGCGATCTGAATCAGCAGATCCTCACCGTCGATTACGTCGGCGTCATTAAAAATGGCCGACCTGTCGTAGTCGGGAAAGTCAAGTAACCACAAATCCCAATAATCTCCGCCGGGCGGCGCCCAAGCACTGCCCGGCACTGGAATCGAGGCTTGCATCCACTATGATTGAGCAAATCTTTGTCAACGGTCTTCTGGCCAGCCTGATCTATGTGATCATGGCGCTAGGCTTTACGCTGATCTTTGGCATCATGCGTATCGTTAATTTCGCCCATGGCGAGTTTTACATGATGGGGGCAGTCGTCGTGCTGTTCCTCTTCGGGAACCTCGGCTGGCCTTTCTTCATCGCCGCAGCCGCAGGCGGCATCATTACCGCCGCGCTTGGCGTCATCCTTGAGCGCGTCCTGTTCCGGCCGCTGGTCGGCGACGAACTGTCCGGCATGATCATGTCGCTCGCCGTAGGGATCATCCTGCAGTCGCTCGTGCTGATCTCCTTCGGGCCGGCCGAACAGTCGATGGCGCGGCCTTTCTCGGGAACCTGGAGTTTCTTTAGCGCTGTCGTGCCCTGGGACCGGACCGTCGTCGCGCTTTGTGCCGTCGTCATTCTCGCGGTTTTCTATCTGTTCCTGAAATACTCGCGCACCGGACTTGCCATGCAGGCCGTCGCGCAAGACCCGCAAACTTCCAGCCTCATGGGCATCGAGTCCGGCGCGATCTACCTCGCTGCCTTCGGCATTGCCTGTCTTCTTGCCGGACTTGCCGGCGGGCTGATGGCGCCGGTCTACACGGTTGGCCCCTACATGGGGGAACTGCCGATGCTCAAGGCGTTCGTGGTGGTGATCCTCGGCGGGCTCGGGAGTATCCCCGGCGCGGTCATGGGTGGCCTGCTGATCGGTCTGAGCGAGTCCGTTCTCACCACTTTTCTGGGTTCCACCGCGGCACTGATTGCTTCCTTCGTGATCGTGCTGCTTGTCGTCATCACTCGTCCGACTGGTCTGATGGGAAGGAGCGCACGATGAAACCTGTTCACATCTACCTTGTGATCGCCGTACTGGCGCTGCTGCCGTGGACGCTGGATAGCCAGTACGTCTTCCATATTGCCACGATGATCGCCATCATGATCCCGATGGCGCTGGGCATGAACCTGATGCTGAAGATCGGCCAGCTATCGATGGCGCAACCGGCCTTCATGGGTATCGGGGCCTATGGCAGCGCGCTCCTGGCGATCCGCCTTGGCCTGCCGCCAATGCTGGCCCTGTGTTTGAGCGGCATCCTGGCTGCAGTCATCGCCACTATCGTCGGGCCGGTCTTCCTGCGCATCAAGGGCGTCTACTTTGTGCTGCTGACCTATGCTTTCGGGCAGATCATCAACCTGGTGTTCCAGGAATGGACCTCGCTCTTTGGCGGCAATAACGGGCTCTACGGCATTCCGAAGTTTTCGATCTTCGACCTGCGTCTGACGGCAGTCCAGCATTACTACATCTTCGGACTGGTCTTCGCGGCCATCGCCTATGCCGCCATGCGCGCCATTGAACGCTCCGACATCGGTGCGATCTATCAGTCGCTCAACGAGAACGAGATGCTCAGCCGCTCCATCGGTTCCAATGCGCTCGCCTGGCGCATCGCCGCCTTCACCATCAGCGCCTTCACCGCCGGCATCAGCGGCGGGATCTACGCCTTCTATATCGGCTTCCTGTCGCCGGATGCCTTCGGCTTCCGCCTGTCGGTCGATCTGATTGTGATCAATGCGATCGGCGGTGCGCATTCGGTGCTTGGCCCGCTGCTTGGCGCCATCCTCGTCGTGCCGCTGCCAGAGGTGCTGCGCGATGCGCGTCAATATCAACTGCTGATCTATGGCCTGTGCCTGATGGTCTTCCTCATCTTTATCAGGAAAGGCCTTGTGTCCCTGATCCAACGTCAAAGAAAGAGCGCCTGATGGAACGCATACTCGAGGTTCAAGGATTGACCCGCCGCTTCGGCGGCTTGACGGCCGTCTCCAATGTTTCCTTCGCCGTAGAAAAGGGCGAGATCTTCGGCATCATCGGGCCGAACGGCGCCGGCAAGACGACGCTCTTCAACGTGATCGCAGGTCATTTTCAGCCCAGCGCCGGAACGGTGAGTTTTCTCCGTCATGACATTTCCGGCCATTCCAGTGACGAGATCGCGCGGCGCGGTATCGCCCGCACCTTTCAGTCCGTCCATGTCTTTGGCGAGCATACGGTCGCCGAGAACCTGCGCCGGGCTGGCGTGATCCGCCATTGCCACCATCCCTTCGCCTATTTCTCGCCTCAGGCCAGAACGCGAGAGGGCAAGGCAGACCTGAATGAGGTGGCGCGGTTTATCGGACTTGCCGATTATCTCGACAGCCCTGCCGGCAGCCTTGCCTACGGCTTGCAAAAGATTCTGGGCATCGGCATGGCCATGATGGTCTCGCCGCAGCTGCTTCTCATGGATGAGCCTGCGGCAGGTCTCAATCCTTCGGAGAAGAGGGCGGCAGGCATGCTCATTCGCAGGCTGCGCGACGAGCTGGGCATCACCATCCTGATCGTGGAGCACGACATGCCCCTCGTCATGGGCATTTGCGATCGCATCCTGGTCATCAACCGGGGTCAGCAGATTGCACTCGGCTCGCCGGACGAAGTGAAGGCGGATGACTCCGTCATTGAAGCCTACCTTGGAGAAGATTATGAGTTTGCTTGAAGTCACCCACCTCTCCGTTGACTATGGCGGAGTACATGCATTGCGCGACGTATCGGTCAAGGTTCCGGACAAGAGCGTCGTTTCCATCATCGGCGCCAATGGCGCCGGCAAGTCCACGTTGCTCAAGACAATTGTCGGCCTCACCCGGCAGAGCAGCGGAACGGTGCAGCTGGATGGGCAGGACATCTCGCGCTTGAAGCCGCACGAGCGGCTCGACCGCGGTATCGTGCTGTGTCCGGAGGGGCGGCGGCTCTTTCCGGATCTCACGGTCAACGAAAACATCCGGATCGGCGCGTACCGCATGCGCGACAGCAAGAAGTTTCGCCAGCGCCTCGAATTCTTGCACGACATATTTCCGCGTGTCGCGGAGCGCGGCAATCAGATTGCTTCCAGTCTTTCCGGCGGCGAACAGCAGATGGTGGCGATTGCCCGTGCGCTCATCAGCCAGCCGCGCATTCTGATGCTCGATGAGCCGACGCTGGGCCTGGCGCCAAAGCTGATTCTGGAAGTCGCCAAGTTGGTGCAGACGATTAATCGCGAGGGGATCACGGTTGTCATGGTGGAGCAGAATGCCAAGCTGGCGCTGAAGATCTCGGATTATGCGTTCGTGCTGGAAACCGGCTCGGTCACGCTCGAGGGGCGCAGCGCCGACCTTCTGCTGAGCGACAAAGTGCAGAATGCCTATCTCGGAGGGGAAGCTGAACACAAGCCCGCCTCCGATCGGCAGGGCAGCAAGCTGCAAGACGCTTATGTCGAGGGTGCAAATGCCTGATTCTTCGCGCTTGCCAAAAATGGAAACGTCCGAGGACGGCATCTATCAAGTCTATTCGCTGTGCTATGCCCGGGCGCGGTCGCGCCACGTTCACGAAAACTTCATGATCCGCGACATGCATGATGGGCCGATGCCGATGGATTTCAATCTCTGGATCCTGCGCAATGCCCATCGTACCGTTCTCGTCGATACGGGTTTCAGCCAGCGTGCTGCCAACGAGCGCCGCCCGCTCGATTTCGATCCGATCGAGGCGCTTGCCCGCCTCGATATCGATCCGGATGCGATCGAGGATGTCATCATCTCCCACTTGCATTTCGACCATGCCGGCAATATCGACCGTTTTGCCAAGGCACGCTTTCATGTGCAGGATGCCGAGGTCGCTTATGCGACCGGTCGTTGCATGTGCGACCGGACAATGCGCCTGGGCTTCGATGTGGAAGATGTCGTAACACTGGTGAGGCATACCTATGCCGAGCGCGTGTGCTTTCATGACGGGGATGCCACTCCCTTGCCCGGGATCAGTCTTCACGTCTTGCCGGGGCATACCGCCGGCATACAGGCAGTCAGAGTGATGACGCCGCGCGGACCGGTCGTGCTTGCCTCCGATGTGAGCCACTTCTATGCGAATTTCCTGCGGCGTGGGCCTTTCGCGGCGACACTCGATGCCACGGAGACGCTGCGCTCCTATGAAAAATTGAAGGAGATTGCCGGCGCCGTCGAACGCATCATTCCCGGTCACGATCCGAAGGTGCGGATGCTTTATCCGAGCTATACCTTCAACGGCATCGAACTCACCGCGTTGCACGAGGAGCCCAAGCAGCATGACATCAATACGCTTGCTCGCCTCGAGAGTTTTGCATAGGTGGCACGAAATTTCTGCGCCACCTCGTCGTCGACCACGGTACTGAACCCGGATCAAACAGTTAAAAATGATCCAAATTTCAACTTTATCAAAAAATATTTTCAAGGAGACCATCATGAAACTTCAGAAATCTGCAAAAACCTTCGTTGTCGGACTCGGGCTCTCTGTGGGCTTGCTGGCTGGAGCGAGCGCTGAAACACTGAAGATCGGCGTTATCGCCGCGCTTACCGGCGGCGCCGCACCCTGGGGAATGGCGGCGGCGGAGGGGGCGAAAATTGCCGCTGCCGCGGCCAATGCCAAAGGCGGGCTCGATGTGGGCGGCAAGAAGTATCAAGTCGAAGTCGTCGCCTACGATGATCAGTACAAGGCTGCGGACGCCGTGGCGGCGTACAACCGCCTGGTGAGGCAAGACGGCGCCAAGTACGTCATCATCATGTCTTCCGCCGGCGCTCTGGCGCTAAAGCAGAACATCGAGGATGACAAGATCATCGGGCTTACGTCTTCCTATTCGGCCAAGGCCATCGACGCCAACAGCAGATACATGTTCCGCCTGTTTAGCGTGTCATCCGACTACCTTCCTGCCATGATTGGCTGGATGAAAGCCAACTACAAGGAACGCCGGGTCTTCATGCTCAATCCGAACGATGAAACGGGCTGGGACCAGACCCAGGTCAGCGGAAGGCTATTTAAACAAAATGGATATGAGGTCATCGGCCAGGACCTATATGAGCGCACCGTGAAGGATTTTCAGCCGATCTTCACCAAAATCATCGCCATGAAACCGGAGATGATCGACCTGGGAGGTACCCCGCCGGCAACAGCGGGTCTCATGATGCGCCAGGCGCGCGAGATGGGGTATAAGGGCCTCTTCATGAAAACTGGCGGCGCCGGTCCGAGGGACATCGTCGCGGGTGCTGGCAAGGAAGCGGCCGAAGGGATGGTCAGCGTCCTTTATGCTGATCCGAACAACGAGGGTTACAAGCGTCTTGCCGCGGAATACAAGAAGTCTCTTGGCCAGGAGCCGAATGAAATTATTGTAGCCTTCTACGATGCTACCAACGTCCTGCTCCAGGCCATTCAAAAGGCGGGCGATGCCCGCGACACGACCAAGGTTGCGGCTGCCTTTGCCAAGGCGCTGCCCATGAAATCCGCGCAAGGCGACTTGCTGGCGCTTGGCGGCAATACAAGTGCTGGTGCCGGCCAGCAGATCATAAGCACGAATTACATCGGCGTCATTAAAAATGGCCAGCCTGTTGTAGTTGGTAAAGCCAAGTAATCGCAAATAAGCTCCGCCGGGCCGTCGCTCAAGGGCTGGCCCGCATCATTTCGGCCCGGTCGCTAACCTGATTCTCGACATTTCCAAGGACGGGATCGACATCTTGGTCATTGAGCAGAATGCCGAAATCGCCCTCGAAATCGCGGACCGTGCTTACATCCTGGAAGGCGGAACCGTGGTCGCTGAGGACGATGCCAAGACACTCGCGCAAAGCGAGGAGATCCAGAGGGCGTATCTGGGAACCTGAGGTCGGGCCGCTTCACGTGCGAAGGGAACAACAGGGATTTGTCCGGGACCAGGCCTGAAGGCCAGGCGCCGGATCGAGCTAAAAACACTACCAAGGAGATAGTCGTATGAAAATGTGGGCCGTGGTTGGCAGCGGGCAGCCGTTGCAGTATTTCGAAATGGAAAATCCGGAGCCTAATGGAGCGGAAGTCCTGGTGGCAGTCACCCACTGCGGGGTCTGCCACTCCGACCTCCATTTCTGGAGGGGTGAATACGACATGGGGCACGGCAAGCTCATGCGGCTCGTCGATCGCGGCGTGACATTACCCCGTGCGCCTGGCCACGAGGTGGTCGGGCAGGTCGTTGCGGTCGGCCCCGACGCCACGGGCGTCAAGGTAGGTGATCGGCGCATCGTCTACCCCTGGATTGGTTGCGGAAAATGCGCAATGTGCCTTGCCGGCGAGGACAACATGTGTTCCAGCCAGGCCAGCATCGGCGTCGTGCGCCACGGTGGTTTCAGCTCGCACGTTCTCGTTCCCCACTCGCGTTACCTAGTGGACCCCGGCGACCTAGACCCTGCGCTCGCATCGACGTTCGCCTGCTCGGGAATCACCGTGCTTTCGGCCATCAGAAAACTCGGGACCATGGACCCTGACAGCCCGGTGCTGCTTGTGGGGGCAGGAGGCGTTGGCCATGCAGCCATCACCATGCTTCACGCCCTCGGCCATCGCAATATCATCGTGGTCGACGTCGATGAGGCGAAACGCCAGTCGGCGCTTGCTGCAGGGGCGACCGCCGTTGTCGACGGGATGGCCGAAGACGTTACAGCCGAGATTTTCAAGGCAGCAGGAGGCCCCGTTCCGTTTGCGATCGACTTTGTCAATTATTCCAAGACTGCAAAAAGCGCCTTCGAGAGCCTCGCCAAGGGAGGCAAGCTGGTGCTGGTCGGTGTCGGAGGTGGTGAACTCGAGCTGTCGCTAGCTGGCATGGTCTTCACTGCGCGCAGCGTGATGGCTGCCCAGACCGGCACGTTACAAGACCTGAAGGATGTCGTGGCCCTGGCACAGTCCGGCAAGCTAAAACCGATACCCATCGAGCACCTGAAGAGCGATGATGGTAACGAGGCCTTGCTGCGGCTAAAGGCCGGCAAAGTCACCGGTCGGTTGGTTATCGAACGCGACGTCGTGGTCTCTCGGACGACTTCCTAAAGATAGCGGGGATGGCAGCCGGGCGCACACGCGCCCGGCTGCAAACAGACCCGGACCAACTCCTGTTTGGCCTGCTTGTCGTAGCGCCGCCGGTCCGTCGCTCAAGCGCTGGCCCGCATCATTTCGACCCGGTCGAAGCGCTGACGCGCCTCGACCGTTTTCAATTGGCGGCAGCGGTTCCCCTCCCATGTCGATGCACCGAGTTTGGAAAACAGGAACGCGGATTCTTGAAAATGGGCATGGACGTCCTGCAGAGGCATTGCCTACACTTATTGAAAATTCAAATCACGGGACTCTCGCCCGGACACAAACAGGAGACATCATGTACACGAGCAGCTTGGGTTGCACAGTGACGGCCATGCCCGTTACTCTGACAGCCTGCAGGAAGGCTAATATGCTCGTTTATTCCCGCTCCTTATTGCGGTTGCAATGCAGTCAATACGACGTTTTGTTAGAACAATTGCTTTAAACAATCACTATCAAATTCCTAAGCAAAAAGAAGGTCATCATGCCAATCAATCGAAGAAACTTCATTCTTGTCACTTCCGTGTTGTTGTGTATTGGGGGTGGAGTTCAGGCACAGGAAGCGTTTCCTGCCAAACCCATCAAGATCATCGCGCCGTTCGCTCCCGGCAGTTCGGACGTGATTGCCCGCCGTCTCGGTGAACATGCCGGCAAGACGCTGGGCCAGCCCATCGTGGTGGAAAACCGCCCGGGAAGGCAGGGGACAGTAGCATCCCGCGCGGTCGCCAAGGCGAAAAATGATGGTTACACGCTCTTGTTGGGAACAAACTCGACGCACGCAGCCAGTGTGCACATGTTCAAGGAACTGGGATACGATCCGGTCAAGGACTTCACGCCCATCATCCGCTTCTCCATCAATCCTTTGGTGCTGGTGGTGAATGCGGAAATGCCGGTACGGACGCTAAAGGAGTTCATCAAATATGCCAAGGAGCGCCCCGGCAAGCTGAGCTATGGCATGGGAAATTCGGGCAGCCTGGTAGCAGCGCAGATGCTCAAGACACAGGCCGGCATCGATGCCGTGGGCGTCAACTACCCCGGGAACGCCCAGGCGGTAAGCGACTTCGTGGGCGGACGGCTGGATTTCATGGTGACCGATCCGTTGATCGTGAAACCTTTCGTCCAGACTGGCAAGCTGCGCATCCTGGGGCTGACGTCAAAGCAGAGGTTGGCTACGCTTCCGGATGTCGTTCCCATGGCGGAACAGGGGTTGCCGAATTACGAGTACGTGTCATGGGTCGGCCTGTTCGGTCCTGCGGGAATGCCTCCTGATGTCACCCGGCGCCTTCACGATGCGTTTGCCAAGGCATTGGCCGAGCCCGATACAGAGAAATTTCTCGCCGGTATGGGGATGATTACGGCCGGCGCCAGCCCTGCCGAATTCGGCGCCTATGTCCAGGACCAGATCAAGGTCTGGGGACGCCTGACCAAGGATGCGGGCCTGCTGCCTCAGTAAGCCTCCGCGCCCTCCAGACACCGCCCGACGGACGACATGCATATATAACAACAGGAGATAAACCATGAATATCAAACGCAGAAGCCTGCTACTGGCAGCGCTGGCCATGCTGCCACTCACAGGAGCCCTGGCGCAGGCGGATTTCCCCAGCCGTCCGATCAGGCTGGTGATTTCCTTCCCGCCGGGGAGCACCTCGGACTTGCTCGCCCGTCATCTCGGGGAGCATGTCAGCAAGACTCTCGGCCAGCCTGTAGTAGTCGAGTCCAAGCCTGGCGCCCAAGGCGTGATTGCAGCTCGTGCGGTCGTCAATTCTCCCAAGGATGGTTACACGCTGTTTCTGGGCACGAATTCATCGCACGCGGCATATGTTCATTTGATCAAGCAGCCAAAATACGACCCGATCAAGGATTTCACGCCGATCTCGCAGTTCACCGTCAATCCATTGTTGCTGGTTGTGAATGCGCAACTGCCTGTCCATTCGGCGCAGGAATTCGTTAAATATGCCAAGGAGCGCCCCGGCAAGTTGAGCTTCGGTACTGGCAACACGGGTGGTTTGGTTGCCGCGCAATTGCTCAAGGCGCAGGCCGGCATCGATGCGGTGGGGGTCAGCTACCCAGGCACCGCACAAGCGACCACCGACCTCGTCGCGGGCCGGTTGGACTTCATGATGATTGATCCCCTGGTCATCCGATCATTCGTTGAGGTTGGCAAAGTGCGTGTGCTTGGGCTGACATCGACACAAAGGCTGCCCTCCATGCCTGAAGTCACTCCCCTGGCGGAAGCCGGTCTGCCGGGCTACAGCTACGCATCCTGGAGCGGTCTCTTTGGTCCTGCCGGGATGCCGCCGGAGGTTACCCGGCGACTGAGCCAGGCATTCACCAAAGCCGTGACGGATCCCGCTACCGAGAAATACTTCGCGGACTTGGGCTTTATCGCCACCAGTTCCAAGCCCGAGGCTTTCCATGCCTTCGTGCAAGACCAGATCACGGTGTGGGGCCGCCTGACCAAGGAAGCAGGCTTGGTTGCCCAGTAAATCGACCTGCCGGATCACTAATTGGAATTTCCAAGTTAAACATGATAAGGAATGCAAACATGCCTAAAGACAACGCCAATTTAAAACAAAGTTCCGTACACACGGGTTTGTTCATCAATAACCAGGACCGTGCCGGTGAGGGCGATGTCATTCGGGTTATCAGTCCGGTCACCGAAGAACTGGTTGCAGAATTTCGTGGTGCTTCCGTGGAACAGGTCGACGAGGCCGTATCCAGCGCGAAGGCTGCTTTCGAGAGCGGCGTCTGGAAGGATCCGGCGTTCCGCAAGACTGTTCTGCTCAAGTTTGCGGATCTGATCGAAGAGAACCGCGACAAGCTGATGGAAGCGCTGATTTCCGAGATCGGCTCGCCTGTCAACCTGAAGGCGAACCATACCGATACGCCAGCTGCATTCGTGCGCTGGTTCGCGGAGACCGCTACCCGGGATCGTACCCGCCACCTGGGATTCAACAACACCAATACCGCTGTCAGCATGGTCGCTTACCGCCCCATTGGCGTGGTGGCCGCCATCTCGGCATTCAATTACCCGCTGCTGATCGGCGTGACCAAGATCGGGGCGGCCCTGGCAGCGGGCTGCACGACGGTGCTGCTATCGTCGCCTCTGGCGCCTCTGGCGATACTCCTGCTGGGCGATCTCGTTCGCCGTGCCGGAATCCCGCCTGGGGTGGTCAATATCATCGCCGGTGGCGTCGAGGTCGGCCGCGCGCTGACGGAGCATCCGGGTGTCAACAAAGTCAGCTTCACAGGCTCCGTCAATGTGGGGCGGCAGGTCATGCAGCAGGCAGCGGCCGGCCTGCGCAGCGTGGTGCTCGAACTCGGCGGCAAGTCGGCAGCGATCATGCTGCCTGGAGTGGATTACAACAAATACGCCTTCTGGCTGCATGCGCGCTATGCGCGCAATGCCGGGCAGGGCTGCGGCTCGCCGACACGCATCCTGGTCGAGGAATCCCGCTACGAGGAATTCTGCGAGGCCAGCCGCAAGGCCTATGAGCAGATCAAGGTTGGCGATCCGCGCGATCCTGCGACGATTGTCGGGCCGGTGGTTACCTCTGCGAACCGGGACCGCATCGAAGCCAGTGTAGCCCAGGCAGTCGAAGAGGGCGCAACCATCATCGCGGGCGGCGGTCGTCCGAACATCGACAAGGGCTGGTTCCTGAATCCGGTGCTTGTCGGCGGGCTGGACAACCAGGCCAAGCTTGCCCGCGAAGAGATTTTCGGACCTGTTTCAGTGGTGCTGACTTATCGTACAGTCGAAGAGGCGATCCAGATCGCCAATGATTCGGATCTGGGTCTGAAAGCCTATTTGTTCGGTCCGAAGGACCAGTGCCTGAAACTCGTGCCTGAGCTGCGGGTCGGCACGGTGCAGATCAACGGCGGCAGCCCGCTGCGGCCGGATGCTCCGATGATCGGTTACAAGCACAGTGGCGTTGGCGCCGAATGGGGCGAGGATGGCCTGAGGGAGTTCATGCTGCCCCAGCACATCGACTGCTCGTTGAGCTGATATTTTTTGAGGAGTAAGTCAAGATGCGAATGATTGCAGCTGTCATGTACGAGCAGGGCTTGCCGGCGCCCTTTGCCGAAAGTAAGCCGTTCAGGATCGAGGAGGTGGAGCTCGATGGGCCCGGCGAGGGTGAAGTCCTGGTCGAGGTCAGAGGTGCGGGCCTGTGCCACTCCGACTTGTCCGTGATCGAGGGAATGAGAAAGCGTCCTCTTCCAGTCGTTGGTGGGCACGAGGGCGCCGGCATCGTGCAGGAGGTCGGGCGCGGCGTCACCGGCTTCAAGCCCGGGGATCATGTGACACTGGCTGCCGTGGCCGGTTGCGGCCAGTGCCGGTTTTGCCTGGTCGGCCGGCCCGGGCTTTGCCAGGCCGTGAGCGGCGCAAAGGCAGAAGGCTTGCTCGGCAACGGCGCGCGGAGGCTTCGACTGGCCAACGGTGGCCGGCTCAATCACTACAGCGGCATCTCGGTTTTCGCCCAGTATGCTGTGGTGACGCCCCAGTCGCTGATCAAGATCGACCACTCTGTTCCTCTGGACGTCGCTGCGCTCTTCGGTTGCGCGGTCGTGACGGGTGCCGGCGCGGTGTTCAATAGCGCCAAGGTCAAGCCGGGTGCCTCGGTGGCGATTTTCGGACTTGGTGGCGTCGGCCTCACCGCGGTGATGGCGGCCCGCGAGGCGGGTGCTGCCCGGATCATCGGCCTGGATGTACTGCCTGGCAAGTTCGACCTGGCGCGTGCGGTTGGTGCCACCGATTGCTTTGATGTGCGCGATCCGGAGACTATCCAGAAAGTACTCGATCTGACCAACGGCGGTGTTGACCATGCCTTCGAGATCTCGGGTAATCTCGGCGCGCTTGAGATGGCACAGAAGATCACGGTGCGGGGCGGCGAAGTGGTCGGCGTAGGCGTGGGCAAGTCAACTTCCACGTTCACGATTCCGCACCTGCCGTGGGTCTGCGAAGAACGCGTGCTGCGCGGCTCATATATGGGCGGCGGGGTGCCACAGAACGACGTTCCCGTGTACGTGGATATGTACCTGCGTGGGCGGCTCCCCGTCGACAGGCTGCGCAGCGAACATATCGGCTTTGATCGCCTGAACGAAGGATTCGATCTGCTCCATGGCGGCGGGGTCGTGCGGCAGATACTACTGCCACACGGTTGAAGAGTCGCTCGGTGAACTCAGCAGCCGGGCGCGTGTGCGTCCGGCTGCCATCCCCTTATGATGGCTGCATGGGCCTTGACGGCTTCGGGACGAGGGTCATCAGGGTCTGGCTCAGAGCGCCGTCGACGAGGATGTCCTGACCATTTACGTAGCCGGCCCGATCGCTTGCCAGGAATGCGATGACATTGGCCAAGTCCACCGAATCGGCCACGCGACCTGCCGGGACCATCCGCCTGCGCCCCTCGCTGACCTCGGGATCGACATAGGCTGACTCTGTAGCGGACGTTCGTACCAGGCCAGGAGACACGGAGTTGCAACGAACGCGGTGCTCCGCCAGTTCCAGGGCGAGCATGCGCGTCAGCATCAATAATCCGGCCTTGCCAACGCTGTAGGCGCCACCTTGAGGCAGCGGCGTGTGGCCGCAGATGGACGCGACGTTGACGATGCTGCCACCCCGGCCTGCGTCGATCATCTGCCTGCCGAACGTACGCGTGCAGATCAGAGCACCCTTCACGTTGACCGCTTGCATCCGGTCCCATTGATCCAGGTCAGCATCCATCAACGGTCCGGCATAGCCCACCAAGGCTGCGTTATTCACCAGAACCTGGCATGGGCCAAACTCCTGCAGAACCCGCTCAGCGGCAGCGGCAATCTGATCTGTACGCGAAACGTCCGCCGCAAGGCTGATTGCACGTCCTCCGGCACGCTTGATCTCGTCGGCCACCCTGGCCGCAGCGTCCCCGTCACGGTCCAGAACCGCTACGGATGCGCCGTTTGCCGCCAGCTCGCGTGCGGTTCCCTCCCCAATCCCTCTGCCCCCTCCGGTGACGACGCAAACACGACCCGCAAGGTCTAGCCACGCGGGCGTTTCAGCGCGCGTCGATTCAGTCAAGCGAACATCTTCCATCTCAAATCTCCTTCTCAAACTTGTACGGCAGCCGTAACTGACTCACGGAAAGTCATCGTTCGCTCATCGGTGGGAGAGCAGGGTGACACCTTGAGTCAGTCCCCGAGCGCGGAAAATCATTGATCCGCGTCCTCCCAACTCATCCCTGGCGACGATGACAATGTCCCGCGAGCCCGGCACGAATGCCAGGCTAGTGCTCTTCAGAAAGTGATTCTCCTCGCGGCCGGGCAACAAAATCTGACCGATTGGTATGCCGTACGGGCTAAATACGAGGATGCGCCCCTGATGGAACATCGCCACGTAAACGTTGCCGTCAGCGTCGGTGCGCATTGAGTCTGGCGCACGGCCCACGAAATGGTAGGGTATCGTCGTACCGAATCGCGCGACAGTAGCTTCATCTTCCAGGTCAACGCGGTGCAGACGCGAAGCACAAAACTCTGTGGCCCACAGTACCTTGCCATCCGAACTGAGCGCTACTCCATTTGCCGCAGACATGTTCGGCAACACAGGGGTAATGGTCTTGAAATCTGGCGAAACATGAAAGACCCCGCCCGCCGGGTTGGTCGACGTGCCTTTGAAGTCGGTGAAGTAGAACCCGCCCTTGCTGTCGAAGACGAGGTCGTCCGGGACGTAGCCGGCACTCGCCGGCAATATGGTCTGCGGATTGCCCCCGTCGGAGTCCAGTGCAATGACACTGCCGGCCCGAGAATCGCCGATGCCGGCCACGAAGATGCGGCCATCCTTGTGAATGGCGATGCCTGCCGGATGCAGCGCGCTGTCCGTGTAGAGTGTAGTGAGCGTGTGGTCCGGAGACAGGCGAAGGATCCTTCCGCAGTAGACATCAACAAACAGAAGATTGCCTTGCCGGTCATATGCCGGACCTTCAAGGGCTACCAAACCATCCGATACCTTGAAGTAGGGTTCTGCCGTCACCGTAGGAAGGTCCCGTTCGGATGCGGGAATCGGGGTAAGCCCGCGCGTTGCGTTGGTATAAAAAAGCGCACTTTCAGCGCTCGTTCCCAAAGGACTTATATCCATATTTTGTCTCATCTAGTCGGTCAGTCTTGAATCAGTAATGCCAGGTAAAGGCATCATTTCGCTTGGTTATACAGATATCTTATCGTGATAGGAATCGACTTCCCCAATCCGGTCTAGAATGGGCTGCCTACGCCCGCATGCGCTTACCTCGGGACGAAGCAAGCACCAGGAAGGCCGGCGAAAGGGCGCAGTAGCCTGTCTTGCAACCACTTTCTGGCTTAATGTTGGAAGCGCTTATGCGATATGTCTATTGTCTTTTTCGGGAATCCGCTTTCGCGTTTTCCGAAATCCGCCATATCGAATAGCCATGTTCGGAAAATAAGCAGGCCGTGTGCCGAAAAATGCAATGGACTTTGTGCAGGCATGCTTCCTAGACTGAGACCCGCCAAATGAATCTGGCGCATCGCTGACGCAGTCTTGACGAATAACGCCAAATCACGTCCGGAGCCCGTGGCCTTCTCAGGCGGCGAATTGCCAAGATCATAAGCCGAATAGGCTAACTACATTCATGGAGACAATATGCAAAAATTCTTTCAGTGTCTGCTTGTCGCAGTCTTTCTCGTGACAGCAAAGCTCGGTATCGCAAAAAGCGAACCCTTTCCGACCAAGCCGATACAAGTCATCATCGCCAGCACGCCGGGCTCGGCCTCCGACGTGATCACCCGATTCCTCGGCAAGGAAGTCTCGAAGCAACTGGGCCAGCCCATCGTTGTCGTGAGCAAGCCAAGTGCATCTGGCACCATCGCCGCCGACTATTCGCGCCGGGCGCCTGCGGATGGCCACACGCTGTTCTTCGGTAGCAATACTTCGATGGCAGCGAATGTCCATCTCGTGAAAAACCTGTCGTATGACCCTCTGCGCGACTTTGAGCCGATCGCGCAGGTTTCCATCAATCCGCTGGTCCTGGTCGTCCGTTCCGATCTGCCGATCAAGTCGGTTGCCGAACTGGTCGCCTACGCGAAGGCACGGCCAGGTCAGATGAACTATGGGGTCGGCAACTCCGGCGCCCTGGTTTCTTCGAAGCTGCTGCAATCGATCACCGGCATCAGCGCGCAGGAAATTACGTTCAAAGGGGCTTCGCAGGCGATGCTGGAGCTTGTCGCCGGTCGCCTGGACTTCATGATCACCGACCCGCTGGTGGTTGATCCCTTCATCCGCCAGGGCGCGGTCCGGCCGCTGGCTGTCACGTCGTCAGTCCGGCTTCCCTCGATGAGCGAGGTGCCGACGATGGTCGAAGCTGGCGTTCCGGGTTATGACTATGCATCCTGGCTTGGCTACTATGCGCCCCGTGGCACACCCAAAGAGGTGGTCGAGAAACTCAACGCCGCATTCGTGAAGGCAGTCCAGAGCGATGAGGGGAAGGAGTTTTTCAACCGGATGGGGATGATCGCCAGGAGTTCGACTCCTCAAGCCCTGACGGAATTCAATAAAGGCCAGATTGCCTCGTGGGAGCGCTGGGTCAAGGTGTCCGGCCTGCAACCGCAATGATCAGCTGACTGCAAGGCCTGGATCGAACGCCGCGGCAATGCAATTGCCGCAATCTACACAATCAGGAGAGATTTAATTAATGGCTAATACCGTATTGCTCGATGTCGCAAACCGCGTCGCGACGCTCACACTGAACCGTCCCGCGCAGCTCAACGCGTTGTCGACCGAGATGATGGAAGATATGCTCGTCGCCGTGCGCAAGCTGCGCGATTTGAACGATGTCGATGTGGTAGTGATCACCGGTGCAGGGGAGCATTTCATGGCTGGCGGCGACCTGAAGGACTTTGCAACGCAATTCCATCTGGGACCAGAGGAACGCAGGGAGGCCTTCGGCGCGGTGATCAAGAAGTACATCAATCCATCAGTCGAGATACTGCAATCGATGCCACAGCCGGTGATCGCGAAGGTACGCGGCGCCTGTGCCGGATTCGGATTATCGCTGGCGCTGGGATGCGATCTTGCGCTGTGCTCGGACAACGCAAAGTTCACGACGGCCTACTCGGCGATCGGCCTGCCTGCGGACGGTGGCATGTCGCGCTTCCTGCCGCGTGTCGTCGGCAGCCGCAAGGCAATGGAGCTGCTTTTGCTAGGCGAGCGATTCGACGCCGCCGAAGCGCTTCGCCTGGGCATCGTCAATCGTGTCGTCGCGGCTGCGGAGCTGGATGCCGAAACGGCGGCGCTTGTCACACGCCTCCAGAACGGACCTCGGCATGTGTATGGAGAAATCAAGCGCCTGCTCGCCAGTTCGTTCGACGACAAGTTCGAGCTGCAACTGCAGAACGAGGCGGAAGCCTTCGCGCGCTGCAGCGCGACCGGTGATTTCGTCGAAGGCATCAGCGCGTTCCTCGAGAAGCGCAAGCCGGGCTTTCGCGGCGCCTAATTAACGCTAAGCCAGATCCCTCGCGGCTGACGCGCGTTAGCCGCGGGTCGCGGTAACACTCGTTACTTGAGCTAGTCCGGAGCCGCTCCGAGCAGCAACTTGCACTTCAACCGGCGTTCGACAATATCGTTTGCGGGTTCGGTATGAATCGAGGCCGGATGGGGCGTAGGCTTTTGGGCAGGCACTAAAAGCTGAATCAATGGCTTGCCCGGCATTTTCCGGTTATTACTCCACCTGAAAAATACCGGGCAAGCGGATGAATGCGCGGGTTGTGCAATGGACCGGCAAGGAGAATCACATGGCCTGGATATTGTTATCCTTGATCAGCTTAGTCCAGCGCACGAGTTCCGACTGGACCAGGCTGCCCAGGGCCGCTGGCGTGCCCGGCCGCGGCGTCGCCGCTTCGCGCGCAAGCACGTCCTTCACGTCGCTCATCGCCAGCACGGCGTTCAGCTCCGCGTTGAGACGCTTGACCACGTCCGCCGGCAGGCGCGCCGGACCGAACAGGCCAAACCAGGCTTCCAGCTGGAACCCCGGCAACCCGGCTTCGGCCACCGTCGGGAGCTCGGGCGCGAGCGGCGAGCGCTGCGCGCTGGTCACGGCCAGGCCGCGCATCTTCCCCGAGTGGATATGCTGGGTTGCCGCTGCCAGGCTGGGCAGCAGCATCTGCAGGTTGCCGCCCATCAGGTCGGTAAAGGCCAGCGAAATGCCCTTGTACGGCGCATGTATGAGTTTCACTTTCGCTTCCGCAGCCAGCAGCTCGGTTCCCATGTGATTGATGCCGCCGACTCCCGCCGTGCCATAGCTGATGCTGCCGGGTTTGGCGCGGGCCAGATCGATGAACTCGCGCAGCGTGGTCACCTTCAGGTCATTGGACACGACGACGGCAAACGGGGTCGTCGCGATCATGCCGATCGGCGCCAGGTCCTTCACCGGGTCATACGGCAGCTTCTTGCCGGCTGCCGCATTGGTGGTGATGGACGTGGAGGCGAACAGCAGGGTATAGCCATCGGGCTGCGCCTTGGTCACGTAATCCGTGCCGATCGTGCCGCCCGAACCGCCCTTGTTTTCGACGACGACGGGTTGGCCCAGCCGGGCGCTGAGCTTGTTGGCCAGCACGCGCGCCATGTTGTCGTTGCTGCCGCCGGGGGCAAAGGGCACGACGATCTTGATCGGGCGGGCGGGCCAGGCTGCCTGGGCACTGGCCTGCAGGGGCAGCAGGAGGCCGGCGGCAGCCAGCAGCAGCGCGCGGCGGATGGGGGATGGCAATGATTTCATGGTGTCTCCTTTCGGCGGGGCAAAGCGGCACTGGCCGCCGCCCGCGTTGGGTTGTAATGATCCGGAATGATAGGCTTGCCGGGCGCGTCTGGCCAGTGAGCCGGCGCGCTCCACATGCTACGCTGCAGGTTGCAGAGCCTGCGCGAGCCTGCGCACGTCGTCGAGCGACTCAAGCCCGTCCACCAGATCGCGTAGCAGCTGGTGCGTGTCCTGGCGCAACGGCAGCGCCGCGGTGCGCACGCAATCCTTTGCCTTGGCGTCGAAGTCTGCGGTCGACATGGGACGGCTCGGATGTCCAAGCGGGATGTCGACGCGCAAGCTGTGCGTGGTGCCGTTCTCCAGTTCCACTTGCATGGCTGCCGGCGAGATATTGCGGCCCCACTCGCGTTCGATATCGCTGTCCACGTATGTCTCCACCTTCTGCGCCAGGTCCAGGAGATCCTGGCGGCGCAGCGAGGGATCGGTGAAATGTTCCAGCTTGACGCAACCATCTATGAAGGCTGCCGCCACGTTGTAGGGAATGCTGAATTGCGCGTTGACGATGGTTTTCGGCGCCTTGCGGACTTCCACTGGCGTGCACACCGCTTCGTATGCCTGTCGGGTGACGCCGACCCTTACGCGTCGAATCCGGCTTGCGGGGATGTCGTTCGAGGCCCGCAACGCCAGCACAGCGTCGATGACAGTGTGGTTGAAGCGGCAGCAAGGGTAGGGCTTGTAGCTCAGCTGTACGAACTCGAAATGCTCGCCCAGCCGGTCGCGCAGCACATCGCGATCGCAGCGGTCGCGCAGGTATACCCGCAGGAAACCGTCGACCCCATCGAATGTCGACTGGGCGCCCCGCACATTGCGCTGAGCGAGCTGGACCGACATGAGCGCCGCCTTTGCGGCAAATCCCGGCTGCATGCGTTTCGTGAGCGCACTGTCGCGCGTGACCTGATGATTGCCGGCGACCTGCGAATAGGCGATGCCCAGGGCGTTCACCATCTGCGTCTCATCCAGCCCGAGCACTCGCCCTGCCGCGATGGTGGCGGCAAAGTAGCCGAACAGGGAGGTGTACATGTAACCGCTTTCGACGATGCCGATCTGGGTTGCGATGCCCAGGCGGCTGATCGTCTCCAGGCCGGCGGCAACGCCGGCAATGAAATCCGCACCGCTTGCCCCACCACGCAGTTCGGCGGCGGCCAGCGCTGCAGGCACGACAGACACGCCCGCATGCAACGTGGCTGCGTCATGGGTGTCATCGTAGTCGCGTGCATGCGCCATCGTGCCATTGACCCACGCCGCATGGTGGGCCGGAACCTTGTCGCCGAAGACCAGGATGGATGCCTGCGGCGCGCCACCCCATTCAGCTGCCAGCTCGCGCGCTTCCGCTACCGCGGGCGCGCTGGAACCGGCAGCCGCGCATGCCAGCGTGTCGAAGACATTCGCCTTGGCGGCGGCAATTACCGGATCGGCCATCCGGTCCAGCGAAAGATTGCATGCGAAGCGGGCGAGAATTGTTGCGAAGTCTTCGCCGGGAGTTTGAGCTGTCAATTTTGTCTCCAGTTATTCAGGGATTTCTGTCGATACTGCACCAGCAATGCGCTGGATTCGTCTATGTGAATTGCAGTTTGGGTAACGGGCGTGCGCAAGATCCTTGGCGTGGCTGCATGCATGGTCAATTTCCATCGATACCCATGTAGTAAGCCGGCCAACGCTCGCGCACAAGCTCACGATCGCTTGCATAGGCAAAGCAGCTGTCGATCTTGCGCGGCTTTCCTGAAGGATCCACCGCATCAGGTTGGGAATTTCTTACCGTCCAAAGCGTCTGAAAGGCAACTGTGGCAAGGGGCTTGAGCAACTCGGTGAGATGCGTGCAACCCTTGTGCCCCGCAAGTCGCTCGTTGATGGCCTTTGACCACCCAGCGCCGATGCACAAACCTTTCAGGCATTGCAAAGTGCTTGTCGCTTCCCGGCAGATGCCGTGCGGCGAAGCGTCCGTGGAAGCCATGGCATCCCTGACGTTGAGATCTTCGTCGACGACAAGACGAACAGACATGTCGTGAATCGATTTGCCGGGTGAAACGACACGCCCGGCTCCCACGGTTATTTCTTCCGTCTTCGTGTCTACCAGCCGCGCTTCCACGTCGTACAATCCATCCACGCGTCGAAAGCCGCGCAACTGAATGTGGCGAAAGTGGAGTTCCTCGCGCGGCACGGAAACTGGCAGTGGCATGTGATGTTCCTCCCTTACGAGATGACGCCTTCTGCCTTGAGCGCCTTCAGCTCGTCGTTCGAACAGCCGAGCCACTCGCCGAACACGGCTTCGTTGGCGGACCCCAGCGGCAGGCTGGGTTCGATCTCCCGGCGTTGCGTTCCCTCGAAGACCAGCGGCGAATGAGGCAGAACCACGCGTCCGAGATCTGGATGGTTGACCCATTGCAGGCTGCCGCGCGCATGCATGTTCTCGTCATGCATCACTTCCGACAGGTTGCGCACCGGCGCGCAAGGCACCTTCTCAGCGAGCATGCGCTGCGCCACGTCATTCCTGCCGAGAGTCAGTGTCCAGCCTTCGATGAGCTCGTCCACTGCGGCGAAATTTTCGACGCGCGAAGAGCGCGTCAGGAAGCGTGGATCTTCCTTGAGGTCGGACCGGCCCATCACATCAAGGATGGAACGGAAATGATGGTCGCCGGGTGCGTTAAGCACCACGTATCCGTCCTTGGTCCGATAGACGTTGTAAGGCGAGATGCCGAGGCCGCCGTGACGGTTGCCGGTACGCGCAGGCGCTGCGTCGCCGCGCGCATGCAGCATGCCGAGGTTGGACGCCAGCGAAGCATAGGTGGCATCCTGCATGGAGACTTCCACGACGCGGCCCTTGTCGGTATGCTCGCGCTCGTAAAGGGCTGTCATGATGGCGGCATAGAGATGAATGCCGGCCATGAAATCGCAGAGGGCCGCGCCCGACTTGACCGGCGGCTGCTCCGGGAATCCGGTGGAATCGATGACGCCGCACATCGCCTGCATGACCAGGTCCATGGCCGGGTAGTCGCGATAAGGACCGTCCTTGCCGTAACCCGAGCTCGAGCCATAGACCAGGCGCGGATTGATCTTGTGCAGCTCCGCAGCCCCAATGCCGAGTCGATTCATGACGCCGGGCGCGAAGTTCTCGACAAGGATGTCGGCGCGCTTCACCATTTTCTTGAACAGCTCGCGGCCCTTTTCCGATTTGAGGTTCAGGGTGACCGGCTTCTTGTTCGAATTGAGCATCGCGAACGGCAGCGCGGCGCCGCCCATGTCGCCACGGCTACGCAAATGCTCGCCCTGGAACGGTTCGACCTTGATCACGGTGGCGCCGGCCATGGCCATCAGAAAAGTGGCGTAGGGACCGTTGTAGACGTGCGAAAGGTCGATGACAGTAATGCCGGAAAGCGGGTAATGATTCTTTTCTGTGGACATTTTATCTCCCATATTTATGAATGAACAGGAATGTTCGCTCTTGCAAGTACACGCTGTGCGGCGCGGTAGTGCGGACGGTCGAGCATTTTTCCTTCGATGGCGATGGCGCCCCGGCCAGGAGCCTCGTCGAAAGCCGCGATGACTTGTTTCGCCCATGCCACGTCTTCAGCCGATGGGGTGAACGCCTCATTGATCGGTCCTACCTGGGCCGGATGAATCGCCGCCTTCGCGGAAAATCCGTCACGCAGTGCTTCGGCGGCCTCGGCCTTCAGGCCTTCGGCGTCGCGGAAGTTGGTGTAGACAGCATCGACGGCGAGCACCTGCGCCGCGCTCGCGCCAAACAGGGTCAGCGAGCGCGCGAGTTCGTACGGCGCGGTATAGCGGCCTTGCGCCCCGCGGTTCGCTACCGTCCCGACGTCTGCCGCAAGATCCTCGCCGCCCCACATCATTCCGCAAAGCCTCGATCCCGCTGCGGTTGAGTAGCTGCCCATGTCGAACAGTGCGGCGGCGCTTTCAGTCACGATTGGCAGGATACGCAGTGAACCTGCGGCAACGCCATCGCGCGCCTCGAGCGCCGAAACATAGGCATCCACGAGCGCGACATCACGGCCGCTCATGCATTTCGGCAGCATGATCCCGCAGGGCTGCGCGCGCACCACTGCTGCCAGGTCGTCCAGCAGCAGGCCCGTCGAGAGCGCATTCACACGCACGAAGAGCGGAAGGCGCTCGCGGTGCTCCTTGACGAACTCGGCGCACATGCCGCGCGCTCGTGCCTTGTCCGCCTCGGGAACTGCATCTTCCATGTCGATGATCAGCGCGTCCGCGCCGCTATCTAGCCCCTTCGCGAGCTTGCGCTCGTCATGGGCCGGTATGAAGAGCAGCGAGCGCATCTCAGAACGTCCCCATCGAGTGGAAACCTTCCACGGGGTCGAAATCCTTTACCAGCTTCTTGCCGACCAGGTCCTTGAGTGCTTCCACCGCGCCACCACCCAGCGTGCCGTAGCGCACCCCGCGGTAGATGCGCGAGATCGGGTAGTCATCGGTGAAGCCATAGCCACCATGCACCTGCAGCGCCTCGCTGCTGACGCGAATCGCCATCTCGTTGACGTACATCTTGGCTACGGCAGCTTGCTGCGGATTGGGGAAGGGGTCGGCCGACAGCGCCGCCTGGTACAGCAGGGCGCGGCCTGCTTCGATGTCGCGGTACATTTCCGCCAGCTTCCACTGGATGCCCTGGAAGTCGGCGATGGGGTTGCCGCGGATTGTGCGTTGGCGCACGTAGTTAATGGCCTCTTCAAAAGCGGCCTCGGCCATCCCTAAGGAGACGCTGGGGTTCAGGCAGCGCTGGGTGTTGAACGCGGAAAGCAGCTTCTTGAATGCGCCCTCGCGCAGAATCACGTTTTCCAGCGGTACTTCGACGTTGTTGAACTGGATCTCGCCAAGGAATTCGCCACCCATGGTGTGGTAGCGGGCTGTCACTTCGAAGCCCGGAGTGTTGCGGTTCACCAGCACGCAGCCAATACCGTCACGACCAGGCGCGCCATTGATGCGGGTGAATACCACGAACCATTCCGCATCGTCTACCTTACTAATCAAGGTCTTGACACCATTGACTACAGCACAGTTTTCTTTGATGACAGTGTTGGTCTTGTAGTTCGGCACGTCGGTGCCAGCGTGCGGCTCGGTCATGCCAATGGCCAAGTTCACCTCGCCCGTGCACACCTTGGGCAATATCTCTCGCTTCAGGCTTTCAGGGGCGTATTTGCTGATGACGCGAGTCTGAGTTCCCACCGAACTCATCACACCCATCGCAGTGGTGTAGCAATGTTTGGCGATCTCTTCGATCACCAGTACCGTGTCAAACAACGGCAAACTGGAGCCGCCATACTCTTCTGGCACCGACATGCCCAGCACGCCGATCTTGGCTAGTTCGCGCAGGTTTTCCGCTGGAAAGGTACCGTCTAGGAACTTGATTGAATTGGTGCGCCAATTCTTGTCTCGTGCAAGATTCTGAACGGTTCCGATCAGGGCACGCTGCTCTTCAGTGAGTTGCAGTCTTTGATTGCTCATGTTGTCTTCCTTTGTTGTGATAATTACGCCCTCTGGGCGGTTGTTGGTAACTCAGATCCAGCGGGCCTTAAGTGCTGATTCTTTACGCTGATTCGGATGCGGATAAAGTTGGGAATTCACTCCACGACGCCCGTAAACTTCGGCGGGCGCCGTTCTTCAAATGCGGCGAGTCCTTCCGCATAGTCGCTGGACCCGAGAATGGCCGGCAGCTCAGCGCGCTCCATGCGCAGGCCATCGGCAAGCGGCATCTCGATGCCTTGGTAAACCAGGCGCTTGATGGCCGCCATGGCCGGTGCCGAGCGGCTGGCCAGCAGCTTGGCGAAAGCATGTGCGCGCGCGTCCAGTTCTTCGGGCGCGACCACCTCGTTCACGAGTCCGATTTTTTCGGCATATTCGCTGGTGACAGGTTCGCCACTGAGCATCATCTGCAGCGCCCGGCTGCGCCCGACGACGCGCGGCAGGCGCTGCGAACCGCCGGCGCCGGGGAATGCGCCGACGCGACTTTCCGTCAGGCCCAGGCTGATACCGGCCGCGGCGATCCGCAAATCGCAGGCGAGCGCCATTTCAAGCCCGCCGCCCATCGCAAGGCCGTTCAGCACGGCGACGGTGACGAACTTGGCGCCGGCGATCGCGTTGATGGCATCGTTGATGCCTGCGTTGTGCGCCATTTTTTCGTCGAGGTTCATCTCCTTGCGCTCTTTCAGGTCGGCGCCTGCGCAAAAGGCGCGGCCGCTGCCGCGCAGCAGCAGCATGCGTGCCCGTTTCGCAGTTGCATCGGCTACGGCCTGCTGCAACGCAGCGACAGTGGCAACGCCCAGTGCATTCATGCGTTCGGGGCGGTTCAGCCGGATTTCAAATACGTTGTCACCCAGCGATTCGAGAAATACGTCTTTGTTGAATGAAGTCATTGGTAACTCGCAATATTCAGGTTCAGGAAAGAGCGCTGCGGGATTCGTGCAAGGCACGAGACAGCGACTCGCGATGGGCCGGATGGGCGATTTCAATCAAGCGGCGGGCACGCTCCTGCAATGGGCACCCGCGCAGATGCGCTGCTCCATACTCCGTGATGATGACGTCGACCTCGCTGCGCGCCGTCGTCACCGGCCGGGTTCCAAGCGAAGCGACGATCCGCGAGTGCTTGCCATCTGGCGTCGCCGACGGAAAGGCAATGATCGAACGGCCGCCTGGCGAGGCCACGCCTGCACGGACAAAGTCCACTTGGCCGCCGACGGCGCCGAGATAGCGCCCCCCGGCCACTTCCGCATTGACCTGCCCTGACAGGTCGATTTCGATGGCCGAATTGATCGTATGGAATTGCGAGATCCGGGACGTCACTGCAAGGTTGTGCGTGTACTCCACGCTGCGCATATCGATCAGTCCGGTGCGCGCCGCGAAGTCGCGCAGGCGTTGCGTTCCGAACAAGCCGCCAGTCACAGTTCGCCCTGCATCGAGCCCCTTGTGCGCATTGGTGACCACGCCTCGTTCTATCAGGCTGATGAGTACGTCGGATACGACGCCGCTATGCACGCCGAGCTCCTGGTGGCCGGAGAGCGCCTGAGCTACTGCCACAGGGAGCGTGCCAACGCCGAGTTGCACCGTCGCGCGATCGGGGATGAGCGCCGCGACCTGCCGCGCGACCTCGTGCTCCACCCACGAAGGTTCCGGATCCGGCATATCGATGATGCGGACATCGCTCTCCACCAGGACATCGATGTCCGTGCTCCGCACGCAGGCATCGCCCGCGGTGGCAGGTAGCGCCGGATTAACAAGCGCAATGACGACGCGCGCCTGTTGTATCAGCGCCTGCGTAAAATCGGCGATGACACCGAGAGTGAAAATCCCGTCGGACAAAGGCTTGACCTGGATAAGTGCAACGTCGACATGCAGGTGACCTTCGCGCAGCAGGGCAGGGATCGCACTGACATGGGAGGGAACGATGTCAGCCAAGGCGGTTACGCGGCGGCTCGTTCCCGCGCCGTTCAGCGCGCGAAACCTGAAGTGCTCAGCCAGTTCGGGACGCAGCGTGTCGGATTGGGTCAGGCCGAATAACAAAGCCGGAGCGTTCATCTCCGCGCGCTGCGCCACCAGCGCTTCCGTCAGTGCGAGCGGCTCGCCCGGACCTTGCGGCCAGCCGATGACGTCATGCGGACGCACGAATTCGGCAAGGCGTAGTTGGGATAGTGGGATTGTCTTATGCATGGGCTTGCTCACTTGGCAAGAATGCTGTCGTTGTTGCCCTCAGGGGCGAACGGCACTATGAAATTGACCGGCTTGCAGGACCACATCGCTTGCTCGCTGATATACAATGTCGGCAGTGCGACAGCGCCAGCGGGGAGCACAGCTCTGCGAGGAAGAGTTTTTGAGCAATTCACAGCGTCTCCTGGCGAAATGTTGCTTTGAATAATTAAAGGTACGTGTTGCGCTCGGCAGAGCCGAGGCTGTGGCAGCGAGATGTTCGATCCGACTGCCTACCTGTGCAGTCTATGAGGCAGGTCGATGTCGGGTCCATGGGGATTTTCGAGACCCGACATGCTTGTTTTCCGAACGATCCAATCCGTTCGAGCAGAAACGCCAAAATAAGCCCATATGAGGCCAGGCCAGCGAGTACAACAGACGGTATCGAATCCATAGAGCCAGGAGACCACCGTGCAAATTGACCTCGTCCAGCTACGTACTTTCGTTGCAGTCGCGGAGGAACAGCATCTCACCCGAGCCGCCGAGCGGCTTTATATCAGCCTGTCCGCCGCCAGTGCACATGTGCGCGCAGTCGAGGAACGTCTGGACACGAAGCTCTTTTTGCGTACGAACCGCAGCCTCGAACTCACGCGTGCCGGCCAGCTTCTGCTTGCCAAAGCCAAAGTCCTGCTCAATGAAGCTGCGCTCTTCACTTCGTTTGCGCGGGAGGTCCATGGCAAGATGGAAGGGCACCTTGCCATCGGTTCAAGCAGCGATCCGACTTCCAGCCGGATCGGAGCGGTGGTCCGCGCGCTGCGCGACAAGCACCCGCTGGTCAGTGTGGACTTGCGGGCACGGCCATCTTCCGGCACGCGCCAGGGGCTGAAAACCGGCGAACTTGACGTCGGCATGATCCTGGGTCACCCCGTTGACGCCGGCTTCACCTACTATGAGCTCACCAATGTGGTGTTCAGGGTTGCAGGCCCTGCTGCCTGGAAAGAGCAGATCGAAAGCGCGACCTGGTCGGAGCTGGCAAAGTTGCCCTGGCTCACTCCTGCCGATTACAACATGGCGTATTCGGTGATGCTGCGCCAGCTCTTCGATGAGCGCGGCCTGGAGCTCAATATCGTCGGGCGCTTCGACAATGCGGCCCTCGGGCGTTCGATGCTGGAAGCCGGTGTAGGGGTGATGCTGATGCGGGAAGAGCATGTCTGCAAAGGAATCGAACAGGGAATTTTGGCCGTCTCTCCCATTGCTCGCGTAAATTTCCCGGTCTTGATGGCCCACGCTGCAGGTCGCGGCAACGACCCGCTGATCCGCGCATTCGTCGACGCTGCGGCCGACGTGTGGCCCGGCCTGAGTGCAATTCCATCGCTCGCGGAGATTTAACGCCAACTGGCCGGCACATCAGCGGCCAGGCCGAGCCTTGAGCCGGCTCCCCTCCCGAGTCCCTGAATGCCAGGCGCCATGTCGCCTGGCTGACTCCTGCACGCATATGTGGCGCCGATCCCGCGATCGTTCGCAATTCAAGCACACCGCTTCCCGAAAAAAGCCATAGACCGGTCAAGGGCCTGTTTCCTAAACTGCGCCTGTACACAGTCGAATCAACATATCGCTGGCGTGCAGCCTCAACGGATCATGATCAGTAGCTGGAGACAGCGTTGAGGGCCCATGCCTGTTTTCTGAATGAATGCAACAGGTAGCGCGCGTCGCTGGTGCCGCTGCCATCACAAATTTATAAGAAGGCGAGAATGTTCTTGAAAGATGCTCCTGCCTGGACCCCGTCTGCCCCGCAGGCTGCGCAGTCCAACATGAATGCGTTTCGCAAAGCGGCCGAGCGGCGTTGGCGAGTCGCGTTGCCCGACTACGATGCGCTGCACGCCTGGTCGGTCAATGAGCCGGAAAAATTCTGGGCCAGCGTATGGGACGATGCCGGGATCATCGGCACCATGGGCGAAAGGATCTTGATCGAGAAGTATCGGATGCCTGGCGCCCGATGGTTTCCCGGGGCTCAGCTGAATTTTGCGGAAAATCTCCTGCGCCGTGCCGACGATTCCGATGCACTGGTGTTCTGGGGCGAGGATCGGGTGAAGGCCAGGCTTTCCCGTGCCGAGTTGCGCGCCACGGTAGCAAGGTTTGCCGCAGGACTCAGAAGGCGCGGTGTCGTGAAAGGCGACCGCATCGCCGCGTACATGCCGAACATGCCGCAAACAGTCGTCGCGATGCTTGCGGCCACCAGCATCGGCGCGGTATTCACGTCCGTATCCCCGGATTTCGGCGTGCAGAGCGTGCTTGATCGATTCGGGCAGACCGAACCAAAATTTCTCATAGCCTGCGACGGGTATTTTTACGGCGGCAAGCGTGTCGATTGCCTCGGCAAGGTCGCCGCTGTTGCTGATGCCCTGTCGTCGATCGAACATGTCGTGATCGTGCCGTATGCTGGCGAGTCGCCTTCGCTCGGGACGGTTCGGGGCGCGCAGTGGTTCGACGATTTCATCGCGGAGTCCGCCGCGGAAGTCGACCTCGCGTTCGAGGCGCTGCCCTTCGATCATCCGCTCTACATCATGTATTCGTCGGGCACCACTGGCGTGCCGAAGTGCATCGTGCACGGAGCAGGGGGCGCATTGCTCCAGCAGCTCAAGGAGCATCGCCTGCATTGCGACGTGCGGCCGGGCGATCGCGTGTTCTACTTCACGACTTGCGGATGGATGATGTGGAACTGGCTGGTTTCCGGCTTGGCCGCCGGAGCGACACTGTTGCTGTATGACGGATCGCCATTTGCCGCAGACAACCGGATTCTTTTCGACTATGCCGATGCCGAGGGAATGACGCATTTCGGCACGTCGCCGAAGTTCCTTGATACGGCAGCGAAGCTGGGCCTCAAACCGCGCGAGACGCATGGGCTGGAGGCGCTGCGGGTTGTCCTGAGCACTGGGAGTCCGCTGGTGCCGGAAGGATTCGATTACGTGTATCGGGATATCAAGCGCGACGTGCAATTGTCATCCATCTCGGGTGGCACCGACATCATTTCATGCTTCGCGTTGGGCGCCCCGATCCTGCCCGTTTGGCACGGCGAACTGCAGTGCCGGGGCCTCGGGATGGCGGTTGACGTCTGGAATGATGACGGCAAACCTGTGCGAGGAAAAAAGGGTGAACTGGTGTGCACCAGGCCGTTCCCTTCGATGCCGCTGGGCTTCTGGGACGATCGCGACGGCAGCAAGTACCGTGCGGCCTACTTCGAGCGCTTCCGGAATGCATGGAGCCAGGGCGATTTCTGCGAAATCACGGAGCACGGCGGGCTGATCATCCATGGACGTTCCGACGCGACCTTGAATCCCGGGGGAGTGCGCATCGGCACGGCAGAGATCTACCGTCAGGTCGAAAAGCTGTCCGAAATTCAGGAGGCGGTAGTGATCGGCCAGGATTGGCCGCCGGCGGCACCCAAGGATGTGCGTGTGGTGCTGTTCGTCAAGCTGCGGGAAGGAAAAGTGCTTGACGACAGCCTGATCGCGAAGATCCGCAAGACGATCCGCGAGAACACGACGCCACGCCATGTCCCGGCCCGTGTGTTGTCAGTGGAGGATATCCCGCGGACTCGCACCGGCAAAATCGTGGAGCTGGCGGTGCGCAACGCCGTGCATGGCCGTGCGGTCAAGAATATCGAGGCGCTTGCCAATCCCGAGTCGTTGGCGTTCTTTTGTTGTCGCCCCGAGCTGCGGACTTGATGAATTTTTTATAGTGTTTGATGGAGTAATCGATGCCAGAGTTTATGTTGCAGTCCACTTTCTGGGTTTCAGTGTTGCAGATCATTGCAATCGATATCCTGTTGGGCGGGGACAATGCCGTAGTGATCGCCCTGGCATGCCGAAAGCTGCCTGTTCATCAGCGCAACAAGGGTATCGCGTGGGGTGTCTTCGGCGCCATCGGCTTGCGTGTGGTGCTGATCTTCTTTGCGCTGCAATTGCTGGCGTTGCCGTTCCTGAAAGTGGTCGGCGCCATCCTCCTGGTGTGGATCGGCATCAAACTGCTTCAGCACGAAGAGGATGATGGTCATGCCAATGTCCATGGCAGCACGTCGCTGGTGGGCGCCATCAAAACGATTGTCGTGGCCGATGCGGTCATGAGCGTGGACAACGTCATTGCGGTGGCAGGCGCAGCCAAGGGCGATCTCAATCTGGTGATCTTTGGCATTGTCATCAGCATTCCGATCATCGTCTGGGGCAGCAAGCTCGTGCTGCGCCTGATGGATCGCTTCCCGGCGGTCATCACGCTTGGCGCAGGTTTGTTGGGATGGATCGCAGGGGATATGATCGTGTCGGACGTGGTGCTCAAGCCTTACCTGGCCGGCATGCCATCCTGGCTTCATTACCTGAGCGCTGCGTTGGGCGCACTGCTTGTAATCGTGGCTGGCAGCTGGCTTGCAGGTCGAAAAAAGGAGGAAACATCGACGCTGGTCGACCTGACGGAAGTGGCGGTGGCCGGCAAGACTCCGAAGGGCAAGTGAGTTGCGCCACCTCGCCTGGCGAGAAGCGGATGATCCTGAAGCAGGCCTTAAACCGAGGCGGGTAAGCAAGCAATCGCGAGGCGAACACTGCGAAGCGAGAACTTCGCCTTGCAATGCTTGTCTTCTACGTGGGAAGATTGTCATTCAATCACCACTAGAGGGCCTTGCCATGAAAAAAACCAAAATTTGCGCTACTGCACTTGGGCTTGCCGTATTGACTTCGGCGATGACTGTGCAAGCTGGAACCCGGCGTCTTGACCTGCTCGGGGAGCGCGCACCCGAGGCAGCGGCGCAACGCACCGTCGTTATTACGCCGGCTACCCGGCACGTAAGGGTAGAGGGTGGAGAAATTGTGAAATTTGTTGTTGGCGACCGGGCATTCACATGGCAGTTCAATGGCCCTCCAACGACGGAAGTAGTCAAGTTGAATCGCATTGTTCCGCCAGGCGTGCTGGATCAAAAGGTGACGGCCTACGTCGATCCTGACCCGCGGTACCTGCCTAACTGAAGACCGCGGGACATTCTGCGCGCCGTACTTGCTGCCTATGGCGGGAACGGCGTCGAGCAGCAGTTATATCATCCGGTGCCGGTTGGCTCCGGGGGGCGGTTTTCTGCGAGTGACGCAATCATCCTGTGATGCGCCATGCGAGAAGTGTATTCACTTCTGCCGGCAACCCTTTCTAGGGGATGCCGTTTGCACACAATGTGGATTTTTTTATTGTAATTAACTTAAACCCGTAGGGGATTGCAGAAAAAGAAACATATTTGCACGATATTTGCTTGGCAAAGTCGCAATCTCCGTTAAATCAATTTTCCAACCAGTCCACTGAAATGCTGCCGCAACGAGCAGCGAATAATGCATATTGTGTCTAATGTTTCCTTGAAGAAATCCTTAAGCCTGCTCGCACGACTGAAGTGGGATTATCTGAGTACCCTTAAGGGCCGTCTACTTGTCTTGACGCTCGGCTTGTCCCTTACCCTTCTTTGGGGGCTGGTGTTCTTTACAACTGCTGTCCAGCAGCAGAAATTCAGTGAAGTGCTGTTTGACCAGCAGTTCGCTACGGCACGCCGTCTTGCAGCCGATCTGGATGACAAACTGGAGGCGCGCATCAGCCTGCTCACCGCTACTGCCAGAGGCATCCCTGATCATGTCGCGCCGCCAATCATTGAGGCGCATCTGGCGCACGCCACTGCCCTGCATCGTATCCTTCCTGATGGCGTCGCCTTGATTGGCATGGATGGCAGGGTCATTGCCGATTATCCGGTCGTGACGTGGCCTCCGGGTCGTTACGTGGGAAATCGCGATTATTTCAAAACGGTGGTGGAAACAGGCCAACCGTACATCAGCAAGCCGCGAATCAGCAGGATATTGCAACGCCCGGTACTGGTGTTCTCCGTGCCTGTCCTTGACCGTGCCGGCAAGATACGTGCCGTGTTAGCGGGCATCACCGATCTCACCGCCCCCAATTTTCTGGGTGCCTATTTTGACAAGGAAATCGAGAGTAAACAGCAATTTCACATCGTTTCGCCGCACGACAATCTCATCCTGGCGGCCACGGACTCTTCACGCATCATGACTCCTCCGCCGGCGCACGGCGTCAACCCCTTGTATGACCGTTTTGTGGACGGCTTCAAGGGCTCGGGCATCGTCAAGTCTTCCAGCGGCAGCATGGTGCTGTCTTCCGCCAGCTACGTGCCCAGGACAAATTGGCTGGCGATCGCATCTATGCCGGCCGACGTTGCTTTCAAACCGGTGACCATCATGCGCCATTACCTGATCGGCATGGCCGCCATCATGACCCTGGCAGCAGCGTGGCTCGCCCGCTGGATCACGCGCCGCATGCTGGTTCCCCTCAATGAAGCAGGAAAAGCGATGCAGCGCATGACGCAAGGCGACGCCCCGCTTGTGCCGTTGCCCGTGAACGGCAAAGACGAAGTCGGCGGCATCATCAACAATTTCAATACCCTGGTCGAAGACCGCCATCGCAACGAAGCCGCGCTGGCTCGTAGCGAGCAGCGTTTCCGCGCGCTTTTCGAGAATGCACCGGATGCGATTTACGTGTGCAACCGTGGTTGCTTTGCCTATGCGAACGCAGCCACGTTGGACCTGTTTGGCGCCCATTCGCAGGATCAGTTGCTGGGCCACCCCATTCTTGGCCGGGTCCATCCTGATTTGCATGGGGTTGCCGAAACCAGCCTTCAGTCGGTTATCGAGGCCAAGGAATCCGTTGCGCTAATGGAAGTGAAGTTGCAGAGAATGGATGGCTCGGTGGTGTATGCACGTATTTCCGCCATTCCGTTTCACTACGAGAATGAGCCTGCCGCACTCGTTTTTGCCCGGGACATTACCCAGCGCATACATGCTGAAAAAGCGCTGCGGGAAAGCGAAGAACGCTTTCGGCGCCTGGTCGCGCTCTCGTCGGAATGGTACTGGGAGCATGACAAGGACCTCGTGGTGACCACCGTTGCAGGCTGGAAGGCAATCAAAGGCGGCAAGATCCCGGAATACTTCATTGGACAGAATCCCTGGGAAATGAGACGCCTCGGAAGTGACGCGGCATCCTGGAAGAAGCATCGCACCAGCGTGGAAGCCCGCCTCCCATTTACGGATTTTGAGTACACGAGGCAACTGTCCGACGGCAGCATCGTGTGGTACGGTATTAGCGGCGAGCCCATGTTCGATGAAGACGGTACTTATAAAGGCTACCGCGGCACGGGAAAAGACATCACCGAGCGCAAGCTGGCCGAAGAAGCGCTGCGCCAGTCGCGCGCCCGCATCCGCGAGCTGGCTGCACACCAGGAAACCATCAAGGAACAAGAGCGCAAACGGATTGCCCGCGATTTGCATGATGAACTGGGGCAGACGCTGCTGGCCATCAAGCTTGATGCGGCAACTTTTGTCGAACGCACTGCCGTTGCACAGCCCGCCTTGCACTCTACGGCACGTCTCATGCTCAATCACATCGATCTGGCCATGAAAAGTGTGAAGGCAGTGATCAATGACTTGCGGCCTTTCGTGCTGGACCTGGGGCTAGTGGCCGCCATGGAGTGGCAAGTGAATGAATTCCAGCGCCGAAGCGGCATTGAATGCGTTCTGGACGTGGACGACGAGGATGTCGATTGCCAGCTGGACGAAGTCCGTTCGACGGCACTGTTTCGCGTCCTGCAAGAATCATTGACCAACATTGTGCGGCACGCCAAGGCAAGCCATGTGCATATCACGATATGCGCAGAAGCCGGCCAGCTGGTCATGACGATTGCCGATGACGGCATTGGCATCGCCCTGAACCAGCGCCGCAAAAAACGGACCTTTGGACTGGTTGGCATCGAGGAGCGCATCAAGGCGATCGGCGGCACGTTTGCCGTGGACAGCGCTCCCGGCAAAGGCGCAACGCTCACCTTTGCCATTCCGCTCCCGGTGTCGACCGAGGAGGCAACGTGCTGATGGCATCCTGACGAGCGGCGCGCATTGCCCTGAATGAACCCGCATGCCGGCCTATAATGAATTGTTATACGTGCTGGAGCGGACTCCATGAATCACTTTGCCGATGAGTCAACATATGAACAGGTCGGCCCTCCGTTAGAGACCGATCAGGCTCGGAAATTGGCGCGCATTCATCGTGCCTTCAGAACTTTGAGTGCCGGCAATCATACTTTATTGCATGCTTCAGACGAGCAGGCATTGCTGCAGGACATGTGCAGGGTCATTGTGGAAAGTGGCGGATATCAACGCGCTGTCGTTGGTTATGCAGAATACGATCAAGAAAAGACGATCCGCTGGGTGGGCGCCGTCGGTACGGACATGACGTTTCTCGAGACCCTGCATTTTACCTGGTCGGAGACGGAATCTGGCCGCACCGTGACTGGTACGGCAATCCGCACTGGCGAACCCTGTGTGGGACAACATATCCTTACCGACCCAGCCTATGCCGGCCCAGCCTATGACCGTGTGCGCGAGGATGCAATCAAGACAGGCTTCGCTGCAGTCACCGCTTTCCCCCTGCGCATCGATGGCAAGGTGATTGGCGCCTTGGGTATGGCTGCGGCTGAGCCCGATGCCTTCGATGAGGAAGAAGTCCAGTTGCTCAGCGAGTTGGCCGATGATCTGGCTTACGGCATTGCCAACCTGCGGATCCGCGAAAAACATCGCGAGGCCGAAGCGACCATCGCGCGCCTTGCTTACTATGATGCGCTGACTGGGCTGCCGAATCGCACGTTCCTGCTGGAGCGCCTGGAAGAAGCAATGCAAGAGGCGAAACAGCATCACCGTGCGCTGGCATTGCTGCACTTCTACGTTGGGCGCTTTCATGAAATCAACAAAGTCCTGGGCTATCGCTCGGGGGATCAATTGCTGCAGGAGCTCGGCCGGCGCCTTGAGCTGGCTGTCAAGGAAAATGAAACGCTGGCGCACGTAGGGGAGGCAGAGTTCGCCTTGCTGTTGCCTGCGGCGAGTGCCGAGCATGCGATCCAGATGGCGCAACGGCTTGCCAGCATTCTGCATGACCCGGTGGAAGTGTCCGGTCTGATGGTGGATGCCAGCGTGAACATCGGTATCGCACTTTTTCCTGGCCATGCCACAACTCCGGAAGCATTATTGCGCAGGGCGAATGCCGCGATGCACGATGCCAGGCCGGCGCGCGGCGGCTATGCCATGTACACCGGCGGCCAGGAAGAACAACATACCAGGCGGCTTGCGCTCATGGGGGACTTGCGGCATGCCATCGAGCACAACCAATTGCTCCTGTATTGCCAGCCCAAGGTGGATATCGCTTCGCGGCGCGTGTGCGGCGCGGAAGCATTGGTGCGTTGGGAACATCCAGTGCATGGCATGATTTTGCCCAGTGAATTCATCCCGCTCGCGGAACAAGCCGGCTTGATCACGCCGCTCACCGACTGGGTGCTGGAATCCGCATTCAGTCAAAGCTACGCCTGGCATGAGGCCGGGCTGGACTGGCCGCTGGCGGTTAATCTTTCTGCGCACGATCTGCGCGATCCCGATCTGGTCGAGCGGATCCGGGGTTTGTTTTCTACCTGGGGCATCCGGCCGGAACTGATGCAGTTCGAGCTGACCGAAAGCGCTTTAATGGAGGACCCGGCCAGCGCCCTGGAGACGCTCACCGAGTTGAAGCAGCTGGGCACGCGGTTGTACATCGACGACTTTGGCACGGGCTACTCCAGCCTGAGCTATTTGCAGAAATTGCCGGTGGATTACATCAAGATTGACCAAGCATTCGTCATGCCAATGACAGTATCCAATGATTCGGCAGTGATCGTACATTCCACCATCGAACTGGGCCACAATCTGGACATGAAAATCGTGGCGGAAGGGGTGGAGAGCCAGGCGCACTGGGATGGTTTGGCGGCGCTTGGATGCGATGTGGCACAAGGCTATCATATCAGCAAGCCGATGCCGGCAGAGCAATTCAGGAGTTGGGAAGCCAGCTGGGCCTGACTGGCTCTAGCCAGGCATCGACAGCCGCTTCAGGGCGTCCAGGTTGCACAGCGAAATGCTGCCGTAGTGACGCTCGATCAATCCATTCCGTTCCCAATCCCTGAGCACCTTGTTGATGCTTTGCCGGCTTGTGCCAAGCATCTGGCTGAGGTTTTCCTGCGACACGCCGAGCGTGTGGCGCGATGACGGCACCACCGGACTGGGCGACGGTTCGCGTACCGAGAAGGATAGCCTGCGCGTCGCCGCCATGGGCGAGGTCGATCATTTGAATGCATTCGTCGGATCGATCCTTTGCCATGCGGAGGTGCCGGCGCACATTCGGCCCCTTCTTGAGGACGTTCAGCATGAACTGTTCGATCTTGGCGCCGAACTGTGCATTCCCGGCAGCACACGCATTTCGGAGGAGCATGTCGTGCGCCTGGAGAACCAGCTGGATGCCATCAACGAACATCTCGGCCGCCTCCAGGACTTTATCCTGCCCGGGGGCACTGTCGCTGCAGCGCAGGCACACCTTGCACGCACGGCATGCCGTAACGCCGAGCGCGCCTTGCTTGCACTTTCCCGGCAGGATGCGACGGTCAACGCGCCCCTGCGTCGTTATCTGAACCGGCTCTCCGACTTTCTGTTCGTCGTTGCGCGCGAACTCAATCGCAGCGCCGGCACCTCCGACGTGCTCTGGATTCAGCGGAAAGCCCAGACGTCCGGCAACGCGTAGAAATGTGCTGCTGGCGCCAGACTGCGCCAGATGAAAAAAATCCTGGAGTCGCCGTATGGGCAGGTCCAGGATTTTTCGTATCAAGGCGTGGCGCCTGAGTACGCTTTCAAGCGCTGACCGAAATGATCAGCGTTGGCTGTGGTTCAAATGCGTTCAAAGATGGCGGCAATGCCCTGGCCGCCGCCGATGCACATCGTGACCAATGCATAGCGTCCGCCGGTGCGATGCAGTTCATACACGGCCTTGGTGACGATCAGGGCGCCGGTGGCGCCGACCGGGTGGCCCAGCGAAATGCCCGAGCCGTTGGGATTGACCTTGGCCGGATCGAAGTCCAAAGTCTGTGACACTGCGCAGGCTTGTGCGGCGAACGCTTCATTCGCTTCGATGACATCGAGGTCCTGGATGCGCAGGCCGGTCTTTTTCAACACCAGCTGCGTTGCCGGGATTGGTCCGATACCCATGTAGAGCGGTTCCACGCCAGCATGGGCGTAGCCTACCAGGCGCGCCAGCGGCCTGAGCCCCAGCGCCGCTGCGCGGCCGGCTTCGGCCAGCACGACGGCGGCGCCGCCGTCATTGAGGCCGGACGCATTGCCGGCGGTAACCGTTCCGTCTTTCTTGAATACCGGCTTCATCTTCGCCAGCTGTTCCGCCGTGACGTCGCCGCGCACGTGCTCGTCGGTGTCGAACAGCACGGTACCCTTGCGCGTTTCGATGGCGACTGCCGCGATCTGTTCCTTGAAGTAACCGGCAGCGACGGCTTTCGCGGCGCGGCGCTGGCTTTCCAGTGCCAGCTCATCCTGCATCTGGCGGCTGATGTTGTAGCGTTCCGCGACATTTTCAGCAGTCACGCCCATGTGGATTTTTTGCCAGGGGTCGTGCAGGATGCCGGACATGTAGTCCACCACTGCCGTGTCGCCCATGCGTGCGCCCCAGCGGGCGGCAGGCAGCAGGAAAGCGCCGCGGCTCATCGATTCGGCGCCACCGCCGATGGCGATGTCGGTATCGCCCAGCATGATCGCTTGCGCCGCCGAGACGATCGCCTGCAAGCCAGAGCCGCACAGCCGGTTGACATTGAATGCCGGCGTTTCCTGCGGAATGCCTGCATCCATCGCCGCCACCCGGCTCAGGTACGCGTCGCGCGGTTCAGTTGGAACCACGTTACCCATCACCACATGCCCCACCGCATCCGCTGGCACGCCCGAACGTTCCAGCGCCGCTTTCACCGCTGTTGTCGCCAGCGTCGACAGCGGTACGTCTTTATACGCACCGCCAAAGGAGCCGATAGCGGTTCTTGCCGCACCTACGACCAGGACTTCACGTGGATTCATTTTGTTCGCCTTTTGTTGAATGTTGCATAAACAAGCTTGAGTTTTACGACGCCAATGCTTCAAATTAAGATGGGTGAGATTGCGCACAGTCTGAGTATAGAAAATCGCGACTGCAGGCACCATGACATATCCGGCCAAGATAAATGGATCAATTTGCCACCTCGTCATGCCTTACCTGGCTTGATGAATTTATTCGGCATCCAGGCCGCCGCTGCATTGACTTTAGCGGCATACACTTCCGCGTCCCAGAATCGTGACATGCCGATAAATTGGCAGGGACAACAGTTCTATTGTAATATCAAAAAGATGCAGGATGAACTGTTTTGAAATTGATGAATCTCCCGGCAATTGACACAGGAATTACATATGACAGGACGTTTGCAAGGCAAGGTGGCGATCGTGACAGGTGGTGCTTCCGGTATCGGCGCAGCCTGCTGCCGGCGCTTTTCGGAGGAAGGTGCCCAGGTGGTGTTGACGGAAATCCAGGAGAATCTGGGGCAACGGGTCGCCGCCGAGGTCGGCGGCTGGTTTGTGCGTCAGGATGTGACCCAGGAGATGACCAATTGCGTCGTGTTCCTGGCCAGCGATGAGTCCAGATTTGTGACGGGCAGCGAACTGCTCGCCGATGGTGGTTGGCTGGCCGAGGGAGGCATCCGAAACCTGCCAAAGACCGGTGGCGGACAGGCTGCATAGCCTGTTGATGAGATTGAAAGGCAGGCTATGTCACGTTCTCTGGCATTGCATCAAACAACAGTGATGCAATGTTCTCCCCTGGAGTTGGTTGCGATTGCTGCGGAGGTCCGTTGCGACGGCGTCTGCGTGTTCGTTCAGGTGCCGGCTAAGCCTGGCGCTGGCCGTCCCGCCTTCCCCGTGGTGACGCAAGCCATGCTGCCCGCCATGCGGGCTCGCTTGCGCGACACGGGCATCAAGGTCACGAACCTGGAGTATTTCCCCTTGACGCCGGACGTTGCGCTGCAAGAGTACAGGGCGGCGCTGGAACTGGGTGCCGCACTGGGTGCGCAACGCGCCGTCACGCATCTGCACGATACCGACGGACGGCGTGGCATCGACAGCCTGGCGCGTTTTGCTGATCTGGCGGCAGAATATGGGCTGGCGGTGGGGCTGGAATTCGTCGGTCTTTCAGCCGGCTGCCCCAGCCTCGCCAGAGCCCTGCAACTGGTTAGATACGTGGGGCGCGACAACCTGGCTGTGGGCGTCGACCCGCTGCACCTGCAGCGCACCGGCGGTGCGCCAGTCGACCTGGCCGGCGTGGATCCGCGACTGTTAAGCTATGCACAATTGTGCGATGGCCCGGTCTTGGCCGATCCCGGCCAGGCCCTGGAGACGGCGCGCTATGTGGCCGAGGTCTTCGATCGGCTGTCGCCGGGCGAGGGTGTGTTTCCGTTGCGGGAGCTGGTGCAAGTCTTGCCGCCAGACTTGCCATTCGATGTTGAAGTGCCTGCCCTGCGTTTGAGCGAGTCGGGTATCTCGCCCGTCGAACATGCGCGACGCGCTGTCATGGGCGCGCGACAGGTGCTGGCAACTGCAGGATTGGGAATCTGAACGCAGCGGCGCTGCTACGGACATTTAAGGTGGGTGGCTTCATCTCCGGCGGCCCCGAAGCCGGAGTTTTCAACATAAACCAAACGGAGATCAAGATGCAAAAAGTACTGCTTCCATTCGATGGCTCGGAGTCCGCCAGGCGGGCGCTTCAATACCTGGTGACGGCCGCACGGTCCTACCCTGGACTTGAAGTGCATGTGCTGAACGTACAACCCACCATCATTTTGCACGTTGACTATTTGTCCATGGACATGCTTAAAAAACTCGATGATGGCGCCCTGCGGCATGGCGCTGAAATCAACGCGGAGGCAATCAAGACATTGACCGCAGCCAACGTCCGCTGCTTCGCGCATGAGACCATCGGCGAGGTAATCGGCGAGGTGGGCAAGGCCGTGAAAGACTTGGAGTGCGATACTGTGGTCATGGGCACGCGGGGAATGAGCAATCTCTCCAACCTCATGCTTGGCTCGGTCGCGTCCCGCGTCGTGCATGAGGTCCTGGTTCCGGTTCTGCTCGTTAAGTAAGCCCGCCGAGCATGGCTAGCGCCGCGCCGGCGCGCTGGCCGTGTCCAGCAGCACGAGCTGCTCTGCGCTCAACTGCAATCGCATCGCGCGCATCAGTTCGTCGATCTGGGCTGGCGTGGTGGCGCTGGCGATCGGCGCGGTGATTCCGGGCTGCGCCATCAACCAGGCCAGCGCGACCTGTGCCTGACTCGCGCCTGTCTGCGTAGTCACGGTATCGAGTGCTGCCAGCACACCGAGCCCGAAGGGATTGATGTATTTTGCGACCTCTGCACCACGCTGTCGCTCGGACAGGTCTTTCTCGCTGCGGTGCTTGCCAGTCAGGAAGCCGCTTGCCAGCGCATAAAACGGCACAACGCCGATGTTGTTTTCGATGCAAACCTGTTGCAGCGGACCTTCGAACGTATCGCGCGACAACAGGTTGTAGCGCGGCTGCAGCACTTCGTAATGGGCCAGGCCCATGGCACGGCTGATGCTGCGCGCCTCGAGCAGCCGCTCGGCACTGTAATGCGAGGCGCCCACAGCGCGTACCTTGCCGGCCCGGACCAGATCATCGAACGCTTGCAGCGTTTCATCGAGCGCTACCTCCACATCGTCCAGGTGGGCGAAATAGAGATCGACGTAGTCGGTACGCAATCGCTGCAGCGAAGCATCGATCGCCTTGAATATGCTACGACGCGACAAGCCGGCCACATCGCCTGTGCCGCGTCCGACCTTGGTGGCGATCAGGATTTTGTCGCGGCAGCCACGGCTCGCCTGCCATTCGCCGATCATGTTTTCGGACTCGCCACCGACCAGCCCGGGTATCCAGTTGCTGTACATGTCGGCGGTGTCGATCAGCTTTCCGCCGCCTGCCACGAAGGCGTCGAGGACGGCGAAGCTGCTGTCGCGGTCGGCGGTCCAGCCGAACACGTTACCACCAAGCATAAGCGGTGTAGTCGAAAGCCCGGTGCGCCCAAGCGGGCGTTCTGCGATGTTCATATCTGTCTGTCTCCCACTATTAACGGATCAGGGATGCTGCGTGCCAGGCCAGCGCCATTGCCGGCGCATTGGTGTTGCCAGAAATCAGGCCCGGCATGACCGAGCAGTCCACCACGCGCACGCCAGTGACTCCACGTACCCGCAATTGCGGATCGCAGACATCCTCCTCGCTGCCGCCCATGCGGCAGACGCCGACAGCATGGATGCCGCAACGCGACAGCCGGCGGAACACATCCAGGATTTGTTCGTCGCTGTCGATGGTCGCGCCAGGAAATTTTTCATGCTTGAGATGTTTTGCGATCGCCGGTTGCACCATCAATTTGCGGACATAGCGTACTGCGGCAATCGCTGATGCTTCGTCGGCGGCAGTGGACAGCCAGTTGGGCGCAATGGCCAGCGCGGCGCGGGGATCCCGGCCAGTGATCGCGATGCTGCCCTGGCTTTCGAGATTCAGGAGCTGCGAGTAAACGGTGAAGCCGGGCTCCCGCTCGACCGAGCCCTGCTGGACCGGCGAGTTGGGATCGCTGTTGGGCTTGGCCTGAAAGGTGAACGCGCTGCCGAACAGCTGCATGTCCGGGCGTTCCACCTCTGCACGGCTGCGCACGAACGCCCCGACCTCGTAGGGGCCGGTCGCCAGCGGCCCGGTGCGGGTGAGCGCGTAACGCAAGGCATTCCTGGCGACGCCAAGGCCATAAAATTCACGGTTGTTGCCAGCGATGCCTTGCAGACGGTATTGCATGGAAAAACCGAGGTGCTCGAGCAGATGGTTGCCGACACCCTGGCGGTCGGCCACAACGGGAATGCCGAGGGAGGACAGCAGGGCGCCTGGCCCGACGCCGGAGCGCTGCAGAATGGCCGGCGAAGCCATGACGCCAGCCGACAGGATCACCTCGCCTTTGACGATAAAGGAATGGGCGTCTCCATCGATGCGCGTCTCCACCGATACCGCGCGATTCTCCTTGAAACCGATGCGATCGACCAGCACGCCGGTTTTCACCATCAGGTTGGGGCGCTTGCGCGCAGGCTTCAGAAAGGCCACGGCAGCGCTCTGCCGGCGTCCCTTCAAGATGTTGTGCGCGTAGTAGCCGATGCCTTCCTGGGCGCCGTTCAGGTCCTCCTTGCGCTCCAGTCCGATGCCTTGACCGGCCGTGATCATCGCCTCGGCCAGCGGATAGCGATAGGTTCCGGTGCTGATATGCACCGGCCCGCCGACGCCGCGCCCTTCGCCGGCGCCAAGTTCATGGTCCTCGATTGCCTGAAACGCTGCAGTCATTTCCTTGCGGCCCCAGCCGGTGCAGCCCTTGTGCTCCCATGCGTCATAGTCCTCCAGCTGACCGCGGATCCAGATCATGCCGTTAATCGATGAGGAGCCGCCGATCCCTTTGCCGCGCAACCACGACTCGGTTGACGGCAGGTCAGGTTTGCGGCGCTGGGCGACGGGGTAAAACCAGGCATGCCTGGGATCGGACGCAAGCTTGCCGATACCCTTGGGCATGTGAATCAGCGGGCTGGTGTCAGGCCCGCCAGCTTCCAGCAGCAGTACGCGCTTGTTCGGATTCGCCGACAATCTTTCTGCCATCACGCAGCCCGACGAGCCTGCACCGACGATGATGTAGTCCCATTGCTCAGCCATGGCTGCCTTTTTTCATTGATTGGACGGGTTGTGCCGTGGTTTCGGCTGCGGCCAGATGCTTGCCTGCAATGTAGCCCAGTGTCATGCCGGGGCCGAGCGTACCGCCAGCGCCTGCGTAACCACCCGATACGAAGCTGAGCGCATCGTTGCCGGCGGCGTAAAGGCCGGGAATCGGCGCGCCATCCTGCGCCACCACACGCGCATTGCCATCGGTGCGGATGCCGGCGAAATTGCCGATATCGCCCGGCACAAGCTTGAGGGCGTAGAAGGGGCCAACGTCGAGCGGAGCAATGTTCGGGTTCGGCTTATGATCGGGGTCGCCCTGCGAGTGGTCATAGATGTTGCCGCCGCGGCCGAATTCCGGGTCGACGCCTTTGTGGGCATGTTCATTGAAGCGCGCGACCGTCCGCTCGAACTGGGCCGCATCGATGCCGGCCTGTTGCGCGAGATCCGATAGCGTTTCGCCGCGCAGGATGTAGCCGGAGCGCACATGCTGGCCGTTTGGCACTGGCGCAGGCTTGACGAAGCCGAGGCCGTAGCGCCTGATGGCGCGGTGATCGCAGATCAGGTAGCAGAATGTTTGGGGTAGATGCTCGCAGGCCTTGACCATCGCCGGCACGAAGTCATGGTAGGGCGCGGCTTCGTCGAAGAAGCGTTTTCCCTCGCTGGTGACGGCGATGAAACCAGGCTTCTGGCGGTCGACGATGTGCGGCCACAAGCTCTTGGGACCCTGGTAGTACGGGATGACCGAGATCGGCATCCATGCGGACGGTTGCTGCACAGCGGTGTCAACCCAGCCGCCCGCGGACTCCGCCAGCCGGGCGCCGTCGCCGGTGTTGCTGGGGTTGGCAAGGCTGCGATGCTCGCGCCCGGCTGCCTTGTGCGGATATACCTTGGCAGTGCGCGCCGCGTCATGCGGAAAGCCGCCGCTGGCCAGCACCACGCCCTTGCGCGCCATGACCCGTACGCGGCCCTGCTGCGTCTGGACCTCGGCGCCTTCAACCCTGCCATCGACAAAGACCAGTTCCTTGGCGGGTGCGTTCAGCCAGAGCTCGATGCCGCAGTCGAATGCCGAGCGGGACAGGCGTGCGATGAGCGCGCGGCCGCGCGTCACCGGATCGGGCTTGCCATAGCGGAGCACGTCCCTGAATACGCCGCCGAATTTGCGGAGCACGAAAGCGAGGCCCTTGAGCGAACGGCCGGCGCTCATGAGCTGTTTCATCTCCACGTTGGAGCCGACCGCCAAGCCCATGAAATTGGTTTGCGTCAGCCCCTGGCGCAGCAACTTTCGGTACTTGCCGAGCCGCCAGGCTTCGTAATCCTTGGTGCCGATCGAGCGAACCGTGGCATGGCCTGGATAGGAAGGATGGTAGTCGGGATAGGAAAACGGATAGCATTCGAGCTCGGTCTCGCGTTCCAGGAAGTCGATCATTTCGGGCCCGTTGGCCAGAAAGGCGTCGACCCGCTCGGCATCGAAATACTCGCCGGCTTCCTGCGCGATGTAGGTGCGGGCCTGCTTCAGCGAATCCGGTCCGAGCGAGGCGGAATGCCGGTTACCCGGGATCCACATGACGCCGCCCGAAAAGCAGCTGGTGCCGCCGTACACTGCATCCTTTTCGACCATCAGCACTTCGAGTCCCTGCTTGCGAGCGGTGATCGCGGCCGTAAATGCGGCGGCGCCACTGCCGACAACCAGAACATCGACTTGCTTGATGGCGGTCGTTCCTGCAGTAGTTGAATTCATTCTGTCTCCTGTAAGTGCGTAGTCTTGGAATTTGAGGTCAGGACGTCAGCTTTGGCTGGAATTCGGCATGCGTGGCCGGATTGAAATCCGGGTCGTCATGATCGAACGGACTGATGGCATGACGGCGCGGCCACAGCAAGGTGGCAGCCACGATGGACATCAGCACGAACAATGCTGGGTAAAACGCCGGGTAGTCCAGTGAAAAGCGCGCCAGATAAGTCAGGACGATCAGCGCGGTGCCGCCGAAGATGGCGATCGGAATGTTGTAACAAGTCGCCAGTCCTGTATAGCGGATTTGTGCGGGGAATGCCCTGGCAAGAAAGGTCAGCGACAAGCCCATCGAGGCGCCGGCGCTCAATCCAAGGAAAATGGCCGGCAGCCACAGTCCGTCCACTGTATCCTGGCTGAACATCCAGAACATGCAGATGACCGTGCACAACTGCATCAGCAGGTAGCCATTGCGCAGGTTAAAGACACGCCATGACACCAGCATGCCGCCGAGGATATTCCCCATTCCCGAAAAGGTCAGCATGAGGGTCAGGATGGTCGAGACTTCCGCCATGGGAAGCTTCTTCATGGTGACGAAGTAGGTGATCGGAAATTGCTGTGTTGCCGCTGCCACGATGGTGGTGCAGGCAGCCAGGAACATGGCGCCGATCAGGTTGAACCGGTGCTTCGACATCATTTCCGCAAAGGGGGGGCGCTCCGACAGCATCATTTTTGCCTTCATGGCTTCGAAGACCGACGTTTCATGGGTGAATCGGCGCAGGTAAACCGACAGCACGCCAAAGATGCCGCCCATGATAAAGGGGATGCGCCAGCCATAGTTCATCATGGCTTCCGCACCCAGCATATGGGTAAGCCCGCTGACGACTGCTGAGCCCGCAAGTGAGCCAGTGCTCGTTGCAGCGGCCATGATGCCGAGAGCAAAGGCAACTTTGCGGCCGCTGACCTGCTCGGACACGAAACTGATCGCGCCAGGCAACTCACCGCCGAGCGAAATGCCCTGTGCCAGGCGACACAGCAGCAGCAGGATCGGCGCCCAGATGCCGATGACCGCATAGCCAGGCAAGATGCCGATGACCAGCGTGGGGCCGGCCATCAAGGCGAGCGTCAGCGTGAAGATGCGCTTGCGGCCAACCCGGTCGCCGATCTGGGCCATGATGATGCCGCCGACGGGGCGGATCAGGAAGCCGGCGGCAAAGATGCCGAAAGTCTGGATCAGGCGCAGCCATTCCGGCATGTCGGGCGAGGAAAAGTGCCGGCTGATCTGCGGGGCCAGAAAAACAAAGATGATAAATTCGAAATACTCGAGCATGCTGCCGAGCGAAGCGACGCCCAATGCCTTGAATTGTTCGCGGCGATTGGCGGGAGGCAGTTTATCTGCCGTGGATTTCTGCTGCATGTCTCACTCCTGTAGGCGTGTTTTTTTGTATGGTTTTATGAAGGTCTGCGTCGCCGGCGACGGGTCTTGTCCAGTGTCCTTGGCTGGGGGAGAGGTTCATGATGGCGCTCTGTTCCAGTCGGCGAAGGTGGTACACGGGATGGTACTGCTCATTTGGCGCTGGCGCGTCCAATGCCCTTGCTGGCAGCTGCCAGGATCGCTCTCTTTTCTGTCTATTGAAGATTCACAATCAGACTCCATTCGTAGCAAAAATTTTGGTTTAACCATTTAAGTCTACGCCGAAAGTCCAAAGTGGTCCATCAATAAAAGCAGGCTGGCTGGCTTGTTAAATTTAAGGTCTGGAAACGGTATGTGACGATGCAGGCGGCATGCCAGCCTGGTCGGATTGGTGTGCGCTGGCACGCCCCGGTACTGCGTGCTTCTTCATGGAGGGCGCAGAGAGGCAAACGCTTATATACCCTCCCAATTTACGTCAGTGTTGTTGCGACCAGGCATCAGTATTTGCCGATCTCCTGAAGGCTCCATATGAGGGGAAACACCAGCTTGTCGCTTCCGTCCAAAATTTAGTAAAAAACAGGACAAATTGCTTGTTATTTGCAAATGTGCGGTGTAAAGTTTGGTGTAGGGCGTAAACAAATAAGCGCCAGGCAGCTGCAACAGGCTGGCAACAGGAGACAAGATTGGCTGGAAATTACAAAGATATCAATGAGGAATCTTCGGTGCGCTGCCCTGGCGTATCCTGGGACGAACTGGCTGCCGCGGATAGTCGCGCTGTGCCGGATTACCTCAAAACGGATACCTATCAAAGCTTGGGTTCCGCGCCGCTGTCGACCGATCGTTACACCAGCCCGGAATTCTTCCGGCGCGAGATGGACAAGATGTGGCCGCATGTCTGGCAATTTGCCGCACGCGACGAGGAGCTGCGCAATCCCGGCGATGTGGTGGTCTATGAAAATGCCGGGCGCTCCTACCTGGTGACGCGCCAGCCGGACGGTTCGGTCAAGGCCTTTCATAACGTCTGCCTGCATCGCGGCCGCAAGCTGCGCACCGCCAATGGCCGGGTCGGGGAATTCAAATGTTCCTACCATGCGTGGACCTGGAACACGGACGGCAGCCTGAAGAACATTCCCAGCCGCTGGGATTTCAAGCACCTCGATGAGCAGCCGCTGGGCTTGCCCGAGGCGGAAGTGGGGCGCTGGGGCGGCTTCATTTTCATCCGGGAAGAGCCGGGCGGCCCTTCCCTGGAAGAGTTCCTCGGGCCGCTGCCGGCGCATTTTGAGCGCTGGAAGCCCGAGCAGCGCGTGACCACGGCGTGGGCTGCCAAGGTGGTGCCGGCCAACTGGAAGGCCTGCGCCGAGGCGTTCATGGAAGCCTTCCATGTGATCGCAACGCACCCGCAGATCCTGCCTTTCACCGGCGACGCCAACAGCAAGTACAACCTGTACAACGACAATGTCAACCTGGCGATCACGCCCTTCGGCGTGACCTCGCCGCATCTGGCCGGCGATGGTCTTGCGCAGCAGGCCATCATGGATGCCTACCTGCGATACAACGGCCGGGTGGTGCCGAAAGACAGCACCATCGATGTGCCGGACGGCTTCACCGCGCGGCGTGCCATGGGCGACTTCAACCGCAAGCGCTTTGCGGAAATGGCGGGAGTCGATCTCGATCATGCCAGCGATGCCGAGGTCCAGGATGCCTTGACCTACAACGTCTTCCCCAACTTTTCACCCTGGGGCGGTTTTTCGCCTGCCGTGATATACCGCTGGCGGCCCTGGGGTGATCAGGACCATACCCTGATGGAAGTGCGCATCCTGACCCCGGTCCCGGAAGGTCAGTCGTTGCCGCCGTCGGCGCCCATGCAAATGCTCGCATCGGATCAGAACTGGGCAGAAGCATTGGGGGTATTGGGCAGCATCGTCGATCAGGATATGGGCAACCTGCCGCATGTGCAGGCCGGCATGAAAGCGTCAAAGACAAAGCAGTTGCAACTTGCAAATTATCAGGAAGTGCGCATCCGCCATTTCCATCAAACCCTCGACAAGTATTTGGCCGATTGACGTTGGCAAGAAAGATCTGAATGAAAGCTATTGCAATTACCGCCTTTGGCGCCCCTGAAGTCTTGCAACTGGTAGACCGGCCTCAGCCGGTTCCGCAAGCGGGTGAAGTCCTGATCAAGGTGGCCGCGTCCGGTGTCAATCGCCCGGATGTGTCGCAGCGCGAGGGCAATTATCCGCCGCCGCCGGGCATCTCCGACTTGCCTGGTCTGGAAATCGCCGGCGAGATCGTTGGTGGCGATCTATCGCATCCCGACAATATCTGGGGATTGAAGTCCGGTAGTGCTGTTTGCGCGCTGGTGGCTGGTGGTGGCTACGCCGAGTATTGCGTTGCTCCGATCGCCCAGTGTCTGCCGGTGCCGGCGGGCCTGTCGATGGTCGCAGCCGCCGCCCTGCCGGAAACCTACTTTACCGTCTGGACCAATGTATTCGATCGCGCCCGTCTGGGACATGCCGAAGATGGCCGTCTGGAGTCCTTGCTGGTGCATGGGGGGGGCAGCGGCATTGGCGTTACCGCCATCCAGATCGCCCATGCACTGGGACACCGGGTGTTTGCTACCGCGGGTAGTGAAGAGAAGTGCCGTGCCACCGAGCGTCTCGGGGCAGCGCGCGGCATTAACTACAAGTCCGAAGATTTCGTGGCGGTGGTCAAGGAGTTGACCGAGGGGCGCGGGGTGGATGTGGTGCTGGATATGGTCGCCGGCGACTACATTCCTCGGGATATCGATTGCCTGGCGGTGGATGGACGTTTGGCGCTGGTGGCTGTATTGGGTGGCACAGACACTCGGGTGGATCTGCTCAAAGTGCTGATGAAGCGCCTGACCATCAGCGGTTCAACCTTGCGCGCGCGCTCGATCGCGTTCAAGCAGGCCATTGCGCGCAAGCTTGTCGAGCGGGTCTGGCCACTCCTGGAGACGGGCCGGATCAAGCCGGAAATCTACGCCACCTTTGCCCCTGCGGCCGCGCCCGAGGCGCATCGGCTAATGGAGAGTAATCAGCATATTGGCAAGATCGTCATTGATTGGGAAAAATAACTTTAGCAGCAGGCAGCATAAGCAGCGAGTAGTAGCGGGGGAGTAGCGGTGCAGCCGTAACATTCGCCCGAGTAAGTGTCGGACCACCAGGTGTACAAACGCAGGGTTGCCCGGATTTTAATCACAATTGAGATAAATTAATTCAAGATGAGCCAATTCGACAGGAGACAAAAAGTGATGAACAACGGCAAGAGGCGGCGCCTCGCTTTGAAACTGGCGGTGTCTGGGCTTGCGCTGTATGGCGCTGCGGGCGCCACTCTGGCAGTAGATATTGACACCGGCAACCCCGATGTGTCGATGCAATGGGGTAACACTCTTCGCTACAATCTCGGCTTCCGTGCCGAGTCGCGCAATGCGGGCTGGGAAACCAGTGGCATCGCAAGCACACAGGCCAAATACGACAAGGGCGACGTGGTGATCAACCGCGGTGACTGGCTGAGCGAACTCGACTTCAGCTACAAGGGACAGTTTGGCTTCCGTCTTGCAACGGCTGCGTGGTACAACGCCGAATTCGACAAGCAGGTAACCCTGGCACCGGGACAGGTGGCGAGCAACTACAACGGCAACGTGTTTTCCAACCACACCAAGCGCTTCCACGGCGGGCCGTCGGCCGAAATTCTCGATGCCTATGTCTTCGCCAACTTCGATGTCGCCGGCATGCCCGCCAACGTCAAGGTGGGCCGCCAGACCAATCTGTGGGGCGAAGCAACCGTCCTGAGTGCGCACAGTATTTCGAACCAGCAGCAACCGGTGGATGGCCTCAAGGCGGTATCTTCCCCAGGGATCGACGCCAAGGAAGTTCAGCTGCCGATCGGGCAGATCCATGGCACGATCCAGGTCAACGACAAGTTGTCGCTGGCGGCGATGTACCAGTATGAATGGCTGCCAACCCGCATTGCCGAGAGTGGCACTTTCCTTTCCGGCTCCGACTCCCTGTTGCGAGGTCCGGATCGCGGCTTTGGAGGTCGCACCAATCTCCGGCTCGCCAAGCCTAAGGATGACAACGACTGGGGCGTCAGCGCCCGCTACAATTCCGAGTGGGTGGGCGGCGTGGTGGGTGTCTACTTCCGTGAATACACTGAAAAGGGACCGACGATCAGCTTGGCGCCGACGAACTATCGTGCGATTTTCCCCGAAAGCACCAAGCTGTACGGCTTGAGTGTCGGCAAGTTGATTGGTGGTTTGAGTACGGCTGCGGAGCTCTCCTACCGCAAGGATGCTGCCCTCAAGAGCACGATTCTTGACGGATCGGCAGTTGGTGCTCGTGGTAACACCTGGCACGCGCTGGCCAACGTTGCCAAGCAATGGGGGCAAAGCGCCTATTGGAGTCAGATCAACCTCTCCGGTGAGCTGGCATACAGCCATCTGGACAAGGTTACCTCTGGCGCTGCGTACTTCAGGCCATGTGCAGCGGGCGCCGATGTCAAGCGGACCGGCTGTTCCAGCAAGAATAACTGGGAAGCGACCGTCCGCCTGAGCCCGACCTGGACTGCGGTTGTCCCGGGTTGGGATCTGGGCGCAACGACGTCGCTCACTTATGGCCTGGATGGCAACGGTTCAACCACAGGCAGCGCCAGCGAGAACGCCGGCAGCTGGACCGTGGGTGCTACTGCCACCTATAACAATCAGCACGATTTCAGTATTGCGTACAACGACGCCATGTCGCCTGTCGGCCCGCAGCCTGATCGTGGTTGGCTGTCCATGACCTATAAATATCAGTTCTAATAACGACAACCGTTTAATCCGTTTCTAGGAGACTTTCATGAAATCAATGAAAAAATACGCGCCGATAGCGATGCTGCTCGGTGCAGCAAGCCTAGCGCAAGCCCAGCAAGGCGATGTGAAACAGCTTGGCACCACCTTGACACCTTGGGGCGCTATCGTCGCAGGTAATGCTGACGGCACGATTCCCGCCTACACTGGCGGCCTGACCACGCCACCGGCCAACTACGACAAAAGCAATCCAGGCTGGCGTCCGGACCCGTTCCCAGGCGACAAGCCGCTGTTCAAGATCGATGCCAGCAACATGGAGAAGTACAAGGACAAGCTGACCCCGGGCACGATCGAAATGCTGAAGAAGTACCCGACTTTCAACGTCGAAGTCTTCCAGAGCCGCCGTTCCGTTGCTTATCCCAAGAACGTGCAGGAAAATTCGATCAAGAATGCCACGCGCTGCAAGGTCATCAATGACGGCCTGGGGCTGGACACTTCCACCGGTTGCGGCTTCGGCATCGCTTTCCCGATCCCGAAGAACGGCACCGAAGCCATGTGGAGCCTCGCCACAAAGTACCGCGGCCAGGCTTTCGTCCAGAAGAACATGCAGGGCTCGTTCGTCAAGCCTTCCGGCGAAATCGTGAGGACATACGAAGCAATGGGTTATCGTGGCTGGGATTTTTATGATCCGAGCAAGCCGAACCCGGACCGTTATTATTCGTACAGCTACGAATACGCCGCGCCGACCCGCCTGGCGAACAACGCAGCCATCGTCTTTGACGAAATCAAGACCGGCGAGCGCACTGCCTATAATTACAGCCCGGCGACCCGCCGCGTCCGTCTTTCCCCGGACAACTCGGGCGACACCCCGGTTTCCCAGATGGGCGGCGCCATGACCTTCGACGAAGACGGCATGTTCGCCGGCAAGCTGGATCGCTTCGACTGGCAGCTGGTGGGCAAGAAGGAAATGTACATCCCGTACAATAACTATCGCTTCCAGTATCCCGATGCGAATGGCGAGTGCGCAGGTGCGAAGCGTACCGTTGCTTACCATCTGAACCCGAAATGCGTGCGCTGGGAACTGCATCGCGTCTGGCATATCAAGGCGACTTTGAAAGAGGGCAAGCGCCATATCTTCAAGCAGCGTGACCTGTATCTCGATGAAGATAGCTGGGGCGAAGGTGTTGGCGACAATTACGATCACAACGGCAAGATCTTCCACGTCGTGTATCAGATCGGTGCGCCGATGTATGATGCGCCGGCTCCCTCTGCGACCGACAACGTCATCTTTGATCTGGTGTCGGGCGTGTATGGCTACTCCGGTGCGCAAAGCGGTAACTACCTGACTGACATCTGGCCGCGCTCGAAGTACGCTCCTGACTTGATCGTCAACAAGAAAATCGACTTCAAAAAATAATTAAACGTGGGTCGATAGCGGTGTAACCAGGCAAGGCGCATTGCGCGCTTGCCTGGCCTTGCTTATAGCCGATCAGGCTCGGTGATGCGGATAAAATATGTTGAAACGTAATTTTGGAATTGCATGCCTCTTGGCAGTGATGGCGTCGGGCGGCGCAGTGGCCGCTGACTACAAGGGCCCGCTGGAAGTGCCGGCGAAGGTCAATACGCAATTTGCCCAGGCCAACCGCCTGACTGCGGTTGCCAAAGCCGGGAATGCCCTGGTCGCGGCGGGCCCGCGCGGGCACATCCTGGTCTCTGAAAATGGCGGCCAGAGCTGGAGTCAGGTGCCGGTGCCTGTGTCGTCCGACTTGGTGGCAATACGCTTCCTGAACGCCACGCATGGCTGGGCAGTCGGCCATGATGGCATCGTGCTGCACAGTGCCGATGCCGGCAAAACCTGGATCAAGCAATTCGATGGCAAGCAGGCGGCGGCCGTGGCTGATGCGCATTTCAAGCGCGCCATGGCGGCCGGCGACGAGCAAGCCAAAGCTTTCGAGAGCTTTGTGACGCGCTTTGTCGAGGAAGGCGCCGACAAGCCCTTCCTGGATGTGCTGTTCCTGAACGAAAAAGAAGGCTTTGTCATTGGCGCCTTCAACACCGCCTTCCGCACGCGCGATGGCGGAAAAACCTGGGAGCCGCTGTTCTGGCGTGTTGAAAATCCCAATTCTTACCATTTGTACGCGCTGGCGACCCATGCCGGCGAACTGTATGCCGCCGGCGAGCGCGGCCTGCTGCTGCGCTGGAACCGCGAACAGGAGCGCTTCGTCGCCCTGGCTTCACCCTACCAGGGCAGCTTTTTCGGCTTGCTCGATACCGGCAAGGAGCTGATCGCTTATGGCTTGCGCGGCAATGTCTATGCCACCAGCGATGGCGCCGCAACCTGGCGCAAGATCGAAACGCCGGCAGCCGATTCGGCCGTGGGCGCCACCAACCTGGCGGATGGCCGCTATGCACTGGTGACTGTCGGTGGCAGGATCCTGCTCAACAAGAAGGATGGCAGCGGCTTTGATCTGCTCCCGGCCCGCAGTCCCATGCCGTACGCCTCAGTCGCGGCAGCCGGCGGCCAGGCCGTCGTCGCCGTCGGCGCGCGCGGCATCCGGGTCGAAACTATCAATGGCCAGACGGTCCAGGAGAAATAAGATGGCGGTATCTAGCAAACCGGCAGGCGCAATGCCGACAATCCGCGATGTAAATGAATTTGACAAGCGCAGTGGTAACTTGCTGGAGCGGCTGGTGTTCAACCATCGTTTCCTGTTCCTGGCCGTCTGCGCCTTGTTGACGCTGTTCTTCGGCTACAAGGCGATGAGCCTGACGGTCAATGCAAGTTTCGACAAGATGATTCCGCAGAGCCATGCGTATATCAAAAACTATGTCGCCAACCGCGACAAGCTGGGTGGCTTGGGTAATGTCGTGCGGGTGGTGGTGGAAGCCAAGAACGGCGATATTTTCCAGCCCGAGTTCCTCGAAACGGTCAAGAAAGTCAATGATGACCTGTTCCTGACGCCGGGGGTGGACCGGGCCTGGATGAAATCGATCTGGATGTCCGGGGTGCGCTGGGTGGTGGCGACCGAGGAAGGATTCCGTGGCGGCGCGGTGATGCCGGACGACTATAACGGTTCGCCCGTCAGCATGGCCAAATTGCGCACCAATATCGATACCGCGCGCCTGGTGGGCAGCCTGGTCAGCAAGGATTACAAGTCGGTCATGATTGTGGTGCCTTTGCTGGAAAAGGATCCGTCGACCGGACAGGCGATGGATTACGGCGCCTTCTCGCGCGGGCTGGAAAAGAACATCCGCGACAAGCACGGCGTGGCTGGCAAGGTGGAGATCCATATCGTCGGCTTTGCCAAGATGATTGGTGACCTGATTGACGGCATGATGCAGGTGCTGGCGTATTTCGGTTTTGCGGCGGTGGTTGCCGCTGGCATCATCTACGCCTACACGCGTTGCCAGCGCAGCACGGCGCTGGTGCTGGTCTGTTCATTCGTCGCAGTCATCTGGTTGCTGGGCTCGCTGCAGTTGCTCGGCTTTTACCTTGATCCGTACTCGGTGCTGGTGCCGTTCCTGGTGTTTGCGATCGGCGTGAGCCATGCCGCGCAGAAGATGAACGGCATCATGCAAGACGTCGGCCGCGGCACGCATAAATATGTGGCGGCGCGCTACACCTTCCGCCGGCTGTTCCTGGCCGGTTTTACCGCGCTGCTGGCCGATGCGGTAGGTTTCGCCGTGCTGATGGTGATCGACATCCCGGTGATCAAGGACCTGGCGCTGGCAGCCAGCATCGGCGTGGCCATGCTGATCGTGACCAACCTGCTGCTGCTGCCGGTGATGCTGTCCTTCAGCGGCGTCAGCGCAAAAGCCGCACAACGCAGCCTCGTCAAGGAGGCTGTGGAAGGCAGCGCTGGGCCGGGCGGCATGATCGGCTTCCTTGAGCGCTTCACGACCCGGCGCTGGGCCTGGGGCGCCGTGCTGGCGTCGGCAATCTTGCTGGTGGGTGGCTTCTATGTCAGCCTGGGCTTGAAAATCGGTGACCTTGATGCGGGGGCGCCCGAGTTGCGCGCCGACTCGCGCTACAACAAGGACGTTGGCTACATCAACGGCCACTACGGCTTGTCCAGCGACCAGTTCGTGGTCATCGCCAAGGTGCCCGAGGGGATGTGCTCGGACATGGTCGCGATGAAGAAGATGGAAAACCTGTCCTGGAAGCTGCGCGGCGTGCCGGGGGTGCAGACCGTGACGTCGCTGTCCGAGTCGGCCGCCTATTTCATCGCCGGCATGCAGGAAGACAATCCGAAATGGATGTCGGTGCCAAGCAGCCCGGCCATGACCGAGGCGGCGGCACAGCTGATCATCACGAATATCCCGGAAGCGGTCGACACCGGCTGCTCGACGATCCCGGTATCGGCTTATCTTGCCGATCATAAGGCTGAAACGCTCAAGGGCCTGGTCGCTGCGGTGGAAGAGTTTGCCCGGGAAAACGACAGCAAGGACATCAAGTTCCTGCTTGCGGCAGGTCCGGCGGGCATCGAGGCAGTCACCAATATCGTGGTGCATGAGGCTAACCGGCTGATGCTGCTGTACGTGTACGCTGCCGTGATCGTGCTGTGCTTCGTCACTTTCCGCAGCTGGCGCGCGGTGCTGGTGGCGGTCATTCCGCTGGTAGTGACCTCGGTGCTGTGCGAGGCGCTGATGGCGGTGCTGGGCATCGGCGTGAAGGTCGCGACCCTGCCCGTGATCGCCCTCGGGGTCGGCATCGGCGTGGACTATGCCCTGTACCTGCTGTCGGTGCAGTTGCAGAACCAGCGCTCCGGCATGCCGCTTCGGCAAGCGTACCGGCAGGCCATGCAGTTCACCGGCAAGGTGGTCGCGCTGATCGGCGTGACGTTGGCGGCAGGCGTAATCACCTGGGCCTGGTCGCCCATCAAGTTCCAGGCTGACATGGGTATTTTACTGACCTTCATGTTCGTATGGAACATGGTCGGTGCCTTGATCATGATTCCTGCGCTCTCGTATTTCCTGTTGCGCTCCAAGGAAGAAAAGTTGGCGGAAAACGCGTCGGTCCACAAGGCGTCGATCGCCGAAAGCGCTGCGAGTCCCCTGCGAACAGTCGCTGCGCGTGTTGAGGAGTACCAGCCAGCCAAGTGAATCGTGAAGCCTCTTTTCATCCATAAAATAAATAATTCAGGAGACAAGTATGGAGCGAAATTATGATGTGATCGTGTTCGGCCGTCTTGCCGGGCAGGTCACCGCCAGGGAAGCTCAGTCTTGTGCTTCCCTGAGTGCCTAGCCATCTCGCTAAAACTGTGCGCGCATGTTCAAGTGCGGCAACAGGAGACGGACGCGATCCCCCGCGTCCGCCCCAGTTTTTTGACTTCATCTGGGATCGCTGAATGCCATCATGCGCTCCCGGAGATTTTTCCTGTTTATTTCCAGACTATTCCAACCAGATAAGGAGATGCGCATGTCGATTTTCATGAAAGCCACGATCACGGTGAACGCTTACAAATGCAACGAATTTGTCGAGGTCCTGTTGTCGGACCTGGTTCCACTGCTGGAAGAACAGGGCTGGAAGCTGCACGGCTGCTTCGTCGAGCGCTTCGGTTCCGTCAAGCCGGCGGTTGTCATTGACATCTGGGAAATGGAAGACATGGCCCACGTCGAGCGGGTAATGAAGGGCGACGCCTACCGCAATGATCCGCGTTACCTGCGTGCGTTGCCCGTCGTCGGTGCGGCCGTGATTGAGGAGAGCCTTACCTTCATGGAAAAACGTGGCGGCAGCCTGGTCTGCGTCTACGACTGATCAAAACATGGTGTGGCTGGACTAAGCATGGAAACAAAAATACGGAGACATCTTTATGACCCAAGCAAGCCCGCAGCTGACAAACCTGTTTAGTCCTTTCAATGTCGGCAAGATGCAACTGCGCAATCGCATCATGCTGCCGCCGCATGGCCGCGTTACCGGCAATCCCTTCGGTACCGAAGAGGAAGCCGAGCGGTTCTTCGCTTACTGGCGTGTGCGTCTGCAAGATGGGGCTGCCTGGATCGATGGCTTGAACTGTTTTCTCGACAATACCGTCATGATTCCCGGGTTTGAGCCGCAGGGATTGGGTGCAACCATCGGCGGGTATTTCCGCCTGCCGCATTTTCGCGAACGCGCGGGCCGCTACGCCGCGCTGTGTCACGAGCATGGCGCAGTGGCCACAGCACAGATCATCATGCAGGGGGGCATGCCGCACAGCCCTTCCGGCCGGCTGGCCAACTACACCACCAATCTGGTGCCCCATATCCTGGACAAGGATGAAATCCAGTGGCTGGTCAATGAGTATGCATTCTCCGCAGTGGAAATCCAGGCGGCCGGCCTGGACGGGGTTGAGCTGCATGCCAACCACGAAGACTTGCTGCAGCTGTTCCTGTCGCCGGCGACCAATGACCGCACGGACGGCTACGGCGGCGACCTGGATGGCCGCCTGCGCTTCCTGCTGGAAGTGATTGCCGCGATCAGGCTGAAAACGGGGCCGGATTTCTGCGTCGGCATTCGCTTGAACATGGAAGAGGTGTTTGCCGGCGGCTACGATGCGGACGAGGGCATCGAGATCGCCCGGCGGCTTGAGGCCACGGGCCAGGTCGACTATCTCCATTGCGTCATGGGCGACAACTGGGGCGCGCCGAGTTATGTGCAGCCGCACATTTATGCGGCAGGGCAGTGGGCCGAGACGGCCGGACGCTTCAAGCAGGCGCTGCGGCTGCCGGTCGTCTATACGGGCCGGGTCAGCAGTGCGCAAGTTGCTGAGGACATCATCGCGAAAGGCTACGCTGATGTGGTGGGCATGGCGCGCGCCATGTTCGCGGACGGCAACCTGATTTCCAAGGCGCGCGCAGGCAAGTTTGAAGAGATTCGTCCTTGTATCGGCACCAACGACTGCCTGCACCGCATTCTGGTGGAGGGCCTCAAGTTCGGCTGTTCGGTCAACCCGCGCACCGGCTACGAGCACGAAGCGCCACTCGTTCAGGTGAAAACCGGCAAAAAAGTGCTGGTGGTGGGCGCCGGACCGGCTGGCCTGGAAGCAGCCGCACTGCTCGCTGAAAAGGGACATCGCGTGACGCTGTGGGAGCGCAACAGCGAGTTGGGCGGCCAGATGCAGGCTGCCTCCCGTGTCAAGGAAAATCGCGCGTACACCGATTTCATCGCCTTCCAGCAGCGCCGCCTGGAAACGCTGGGCGTCGAGGTCTGCCTCAATCGTACCGCCACCGAGGAAGCCATCCTCGCCGCACAGGCTGACGTGGTGGTGCTGGCGACGGGGGCGCAGGCGCGCCGGCCGGTGATTGATGGCATAGCGCTGCCCTTTGTGCTGGAAGGGCGTGAGGTGATGCTGGGCAAGCAGATTGCCGGCGAACGGGTCGTGCTGGTGGCGATGGAAGACCACATGCAGCCGCTGACGATTGCGAGTTTTTTGGCCGATCAAGGCAAGCGCGTCCGCATGGTTTACCAGACGCCGGCGATTGCGCCGCTGGTGGGCAAGTACTCGCTCGGTGCATCGATGGCCAAACTCTCCAGCGCGGGTGTCGAGGTGCGGGTGATGGAGCGCGTCGAGCGAATCGAGAGCGGGCGCATCCTGACGCGCAACATTTATTCTGGCGTCGAGCAAGAGTTACACGACTTTGACTCGGTGGTACTGGCTTGCGGTGGTGTGGCTGACGACAGTCTCTACCGTTCGCTAAAGCATCGCTTGCCCGAGGTCCATGTCCTGGGCGATGCCTACGCGCCGCGCCGGATTTCATTTGCCACGCGACAAGCTTACAACCTGGTGAAAGAAATTTGACCCGACACCGGCACTGACCGGAATGGCCTCGGCTGTGTAATGTTATTTTTATCGTTCGTCCTGTCCTGCTTGCGAGCGGACCAACTCAAGGAGATTAATGATGGTGACTTTTAATCCGCTTTCTGAAGTGGGCGCAATCAAACACAAGCTTGCTTCGCTGGGTGAAGTATTCCAGATTGCTTTCGTACCTGCCGATTTCGATGCAGCCTTGCGCTTCTGGACCGAGACCATCGGGGCAGGTCCTTTTTTTCTGATGGAGCACATCCAGGCCGAAGACTGCAAATACAAGGGTAAGCCGACATCATTCGACTTCAGCGCAGCCATCGGCTATTGGGGCGATTTGCAGATCGAGCTGATCCAGCAACACGATTCCGTGCCGTCGATTTATACCAGCTGGCTGGAACAGGGGCTGCAAGGTCTGCATCATGTGTGCGTCGCCGTGAAAGACATGGCCGAGACGCGCCGGGTGTGCGCCGAATCCGGTGCTACAGTCATGCAGGAGGCCAAATTCCGTGGCGGCGCCGCCGAAGTGATTTATGTCGATACCCATGGCGGCCCCGGCACGATGGTCGAATTCTGGAAGCCTGATGAATCCGGCCCCAAGTTTTTTGCCAGCGTCCGTGACGCTGCGCGCGGCTGGGACGGTAGTCGGCCGCTACGTCGGCCCGGCGAGTAATGGACAGGCGGCCCGTTCTGTCGCTGGCGTCCGGCGTGCTGCCTGAGGCCACGCCGCTACAAACCGTTCAGGCCGCCACCGCTTCCGGTTTCGATGCAGTGGGACTGTGGATCGATACCACGACCTGGACGCCGCAGACCACCCGCGAAGTGCGGCAGGCGACGCGTGACAGCGGCTTGCCGGTGCTGGATGCCGAGGTGTTCTGGTTGCGGCCAGGGCCGGGCAACCCCGGCCACCTGCAAGCCATCGATATTGCCGCGGAAATTGGGGCGGCCAATGTCCTGGTGGTCAGTTCGGATCCGGATGTGGCGGCGACAGTGGAAAAGTTTATCACGCTTTGCGAGCATGCCCGTGCGATGCCCTTGCGCGTGGCGCTGGAGTTCGGCGCATTCACTGATGTCCCCACGCTTGCGGCCGCAGTTGCCATCCTCAGACAGGCGGCACAACCCAACCAGGCGCTGCTGGTGGATGCCTTGCACCTGCAGCGCTCCGGCGGGCGCCCGGCCGACCTCCGTCATTTGCCGGCAGACTGGTTCAGCTATGCCCAGCTGTGCGATGCCCCTTTGTCGGGGCCGAGTGCCAGTGACCGTGTGGCGATCCGCGATGAGGCCGTCGACCGCCGGCTATGTCCTGGCGAAGGCGCGTTGCCGCTGGCGGAATTGCTGCAGGCGCTGCCTGCGCAGTTGCCCTTGAGTGTGGAAGTACGTTCCCGACGGTTGCGCGACGACTACCCCGATTTTGTTGCGCGCGCGCGCGAAGTTGAGCGTCTGACACGGCAGTGGCTCAGCAGCCGGATGTCGCTGGCATAGCGCGGCCGTAATGCTGGCGTAATTGAGGAAATTCTTGTGGCCTTGACTCATGTATTGCAGCCGATCACTATCGGCGGCGTGACGATTCCTAACCGGGTGGTGCGCTCGGCGCATGGCACCCGTTTTGGTGGCGGCCTGATGAGCGACGACCTGATCGCCTATCATGCCTTGCGTGCCTGCGGCGGTGTCGGCCTGTCGATCCTCGAAATCATGGCGGTGCATCCCAGCAGCCCGAGTGGGCTGAATGGCTTCGACCCGCACATTGGCGAAGGCTACCAGCGTCTGCTGGAAGAGGTGCGGCCGCATGGCATGCGCCTGTTCCAGCAGATATGGCACGGCGGCCACCAAACCATGCCGCAGGATGGCACGCCACCCTGGTCGGCCTCAGACATCCCGGGCCCCCGCCTGGGCGTGGTGCCGACGCCGATGAGCCAGACCATGATCGACGAGATCGTCGCATCCTACGCCCGCACCGCGCGCATGTGCCAGGACATGGGCCTGGATGGAGTCGAGATTCACGCCGCCCACGGCTACCTGATCCATCAGTTCCTGTCGCCGGCAACCAATATCCGTGAGGATGGCTATGGCGGCGATTTCGATCACCGCGTGCGCTTCCTGCTTGAGGTGATGACGGCGGTGCGTGATGCCGTGCGCCGCGACAATTTCGCGGTCGGCGTGCGCCTGGCGCCGGACATGAGCGCCGGCGGCTGGAATGAAGTGGATGTGCTGCGCGCCGCGCAGCTGCTCGAGGCGCGCGGGCTGGTTGATTTCGTCAATGTATCGCAGGGCAGTTACCATGCCTTCGACAAGATGATCGGTGGCATGCACGAACCCAGCGGTTACGAGTTGCCGCTGAGTCGCAGCGTCACGCGCGCGCTCTCGGTGCCGCGCATCGTCGTCGGCCGCATCCGGACGCTGGAGGAAGCGGACCAGATCATCCGTGATGGCGATGCCGACCTGGTGGCAATGACCCGTGCCACTATTGCCGACCCTATGCTGGTTCGCAAGACCGTGGAGGGCAAGGTCGACCAGGTACGTCCCTGCATTGGCTGCAACCAGGGCTGTGTCGGCAACCTCCTTACTGTCGGCCGCATGGGGTGCGTGGTGAACCCGGCAGTCGGTCATGAGCGGCGCTTCGGCGAGCATCTGCTGCAGCCTGCCGCTGCAGCGCGACACGTCGTGGTGATCGGCGGCGGTCCAGCGGGCATGGAAGCGGCGCGTGTCGCCGCCTTGCGGGGCCACCGTGTCACCCTGTGCGAGGCGCAACCGCAACTTGGCGGCGCCCTGCAACTGGCGGCGCGCGGGCCAAGCCGGCATGGGCTGCTGGATCTCACCGTCTGGCTGGAACAGGAAATTTACCGTCTCGGCGTGACGGTTCAATTAAGTACTTACGCTGACGCCGCCGATGTGCTGGCCATGCGTCCCGATGCCGTGATCGTTGCCACCGGCTCCATGCCCCGCATGGACGGCGTGCAAATGTCTCATCCGGGCGCGCCTGCACAGGGCATGGATCTGCCGCATGTGAGATCGAGCTGGGATGTGTTCAGTGATCCGAAAGTCGTGGCAACGGCCAGGACGGCCGTGGTTGTCGATGACCTCGGCCACTATGAGGCAATTGCCGTAGCCGAATATCTGGTCACGCACGGTATCAAGGTGCACTACGTGTCGCGCCATGTGGCGTTCGCACCGTTGGCTGAGCCCGCGCTGATGACGGAACCCGCCTTGCGACGCCTTGGCCAGAAAAACTTCCAGCTGCACCTGCGCAACCGCGTCACGCGGGTGACGGCTACCTCGGTGAGCATCAGTCCTACCTGGCTGCCGGACAGCGCTGTGAACGTCGATTTGCCGGCGGATCTGGTGGTCTTTGTATCTGCCAACTGGTGTGTGCGCGATCTCTATGATGCGCTGCACGGACGATTGCCATTGGTCGAGTTGGCCGGCGATGCGAAGTCGCCGCGCCAGTTGCAGCAGGCCATGCTGGAGGGGCACCGGGCGGGTGCTGCCGTATAGCCATGGCTTGATTTCTGCAGTTGCAAATCAAGCAGGATTGCCTGATCTTGTATGTGAAAGGGATTCACAACTAAAACATCAAGTTCAGCGATGCTTTGATGGCATGCGTGTCACAATCGCCCTTGCAGACTGATTGTTAGTGCACTTGTCGATAGGAAAATTGATAATATGCTGATTTTCCGGGAAGATTCCGGTTTTCCGCCAATCGGACCTTGAGGGCATTTGCAAATGAGTAATGAACTGTCGACCGCCATTCAGGAACTTGCCCCCGATGGTTTGTCGCCGCGTCCGGGCAGCCCGCAAGAGCAGAAAAGCTCGAAAACCCGCGAAACCATCCTGGAGGCTGCGCTCGACTGCCTGGCCGAGCATGGCTATGCCAATACCACCCATAACCTGGTCTGTCAGCAGGCCAAGGTTTCGCGCGGCGCCTTGCTGCATCACTATCCCACCAGCCAGGATCTGATGGTCGCGGTCATCGATTATGCCTTCTACAAGCATATGACCACCTTCAGCCAGATGGTTGGCTCGCTTAGCGATGAGAGCCGCCGCAACCGCAACACGGCCATTGCCATTGATTGGCAGCAGTGCCAGAGCCGCGAGATGCAGGTGTATCTCGAAATGAAGGTCGCGGCGCGGACCAACAGCGAACTGCGCGCCATTTTTCTGCCCCGCGCGCGGCATCACGATCTGGTCTGGAAGGAGGAGCTGCTCAAGGTCTTCCCCGAGTGGCGCGACAACATGCCCAAGCTGGACCTGACCCGCCGCCTCACCCGGGCCATCCTTGAAGGCTTGAGCATGAGTCGTGAACTTTCGCGGGACAGCGAAGCCGAATGGGCCCTGATAACCTTCACCGCAGAGATGGTGCTCAAGATCCGCCAGGGCGAACTGGACTTTCCTCCGCCTGAACGCGTCGAAGCGTTCAAGCAAGCAGTCTCGGCCAACGTCAAGAGGCCGCGCAGCACCGCCAGCAAGCCTGCCCGGCGTCCGCACAAGAACGCAGGCGACTGAAGCATCTGCCGGTAATTCCGCGCCCCTCGAAATATTGAATGAATGTAATTTATTGGCCCAGTTCGCTGGGTCAAGTTGTCCTGTTCCCGGCTTCCGCGTACTTTATTGATGCTGCGTGCACTTTGTGCTGCCTCAAATTCGGCCGACCAAACCTTCCCTGAAATGAGATTGTGCGGGCTTCCTATTTCCTGCATAATATAAACAAACAAGGTGAACGGTTTTTAATTTATGCGCCACCCATTTCATATAGAGAAGGTTCCGTTATGTCCCATCGCTTGTCCCCGCTTTTGCAGCCGCGCTCGATTGCCATGATTGGCGCAAGCAACAATCCGGCACGCATCGGCGGCATGCCCCTCGACTTGCTCAAGCAATTTGGCTTCGAAGGGCAGGTCTATCCGATCAATCCGAAGTATGAAGAAGTGTTCGGCTATCGCTGTTACGCCGATATCGAATCCCTGCCGGAGGCGCCGGACCTGGTGGTCCTGGCCATCGGCGCCGCCGACGTCACCAGCATGCTGCGGCGCTGTCACGCGCGCGGCGTCAAGGCGGCCATCGTTTATGCGGCCGGTTTTGCTGAAATGGGCGGCGAAGGGGTCGCCTTGCAGGACGAGCTGGAACGCTTTGCCGAAGAGAGCGGCATGGTGGTGGCGGGGCCCAACTGCATGGGCTTTGCCAACCTCAATTCGAAAGCCTTCACCGCATTTGCCACGGTATTCAAGAACGTGCCGCCGCAAACCGGCATCGGCCGCGCCAGCCTGGTGACGCAAAGCGGCAATGTCTGCTCGACGGTGTTTGCGTTGATGCGCCAGTTGGGCATCGAGATCAGCCACTTTATCAATACCGGCAACGAGGCTTGCGTCGAATTTTCCGAGTACCTGGAGTTCCTGGCGCAAGACGAGCAGACCGATTGCGTGATCGGTTATGTCGAGCAGCTGCGCAATGGCCCGCGTTTCATCGAGTCCGCGCTGGCATTTGCAGAGGCCTGCAAGCCGCTGATCCTGTACAAGGCGGGCCAGACCGAGAAGGGCTCCGAGGCGGTGCGCTCGCACACCTCTGCACTGGCGGGCAACATGGCGCTGTATGAAGCAGCATTCCGTCAGTTGAACGTCATCCAGGCCCAGGACTTTACGCAGATGGCCGATATCGCACTGCTCTCCGGCTTCCGTCAGCGCACCGGCGGCAAGCGCATGGCGATCGTGACCTTGTCGGGCGCGCTCGGCGCGATCCTGGCCGACAAGTTCATCGGCGCCGGGCTGGATGTGCCCACCTTGCCGACTGATGTGCAGCAGGCGCTGCGCGATGGCATTCCCGATTACGGCATGGTCTCCAACCCGATCGACGTGACCGGCAATATCGTCAACAACCCGGATTTCGTGCGTTCGGTCTTTAGCGTGCTGGCCAAGACCGACGCCATCGATACCGTCGTCATCTATGCCAACGGTTCGCTGCTCGACCGCATGGCCGAGCCGCTGATGGAAATCTGCGCGGCGTACCCGCGCCTGTTCGTTGCCATCGACACCGGCAAGGCCAAGTGCCGCGAGCAATTGGTCGCTGCCGGCATCCCGGTGTTCACCGACATCGGACGTGCCGCCGCGGCGCTGGCGCCATACTGCCACTGGCTCGACGGTCGCGCTGGCGTGGCGTACTGGGCGCAATTGCGCCGTCAGTCGCAGGGTGCGCATGTCGAGCGCACGATTGCCGGTCTTGACGAGTACCAGACCAAGTGCCTGCTGGCTGAATTCGGCGTGCCGCCTGTGGCGGAAACGCCGGCCGCCGATGCCGACGCGGCCGTGGAAGCTGCCGGCCGCATTGGTTATCCGGTGGTGCTCAAAGTGCTCAGCGCCGATATCGCCCACAAGACCGAGGCTGGTGGTGTGCGCCTGAGCCTGCAGAATGAAGCCCAGGTTCGCACGGCTTTCCACGAGATTATCGAGTCGGCGCGCAAGTATGACCCGCAAGCCCGTATCCAGGGTGTGCTGGTGCAGGCCATGTCGAAAGGCATCGCCGAACTGATTGCCGGCGTGACCCATGATCCGGTATTCGGCGGTGCGCTCACGGTCGGCCTCGGCGGCGTGCTGACCGAGCTTTACCGTGACGTCAGCCATCGCATCCTGCCGGTCGATGAAGTCATGGTCGGCGAAATGCTGCGCAGCCTGAAGGCTTATCCTCTGCTCGATGGCTTCCGTGGCCGCGCGAAAGCGGACGTTGATGCGGCCGGCAAGGCGGTGGCGGCACTTTCCCGCGCGTCTTTGGCATTGGGCGAAAATGCTCAGGAAATTGAGATCAATCCCCTGCAGGTCAAGGAAGCTGGCGCCGGTGCCGTGGCCATCGACGCGCTGCTGCTGACCCGCTGAAACACACGGACACGCGGGACTTTCCCGCCTTTATTTCTGGAGTTGACTGTGCTGCTGTCACTAACTGAATTGCAGGAAATGATCGAGTCAAGCGTGCTCGAATTCCTCACCCACGAGTATGACTTCCTCAAACGCGCCAACAGCCTGCATGCGCCGCATGCCATCGCGCAGCCGATCTGGCAGGGGTTTGCGGACATGGGCTGGCTGGGCTTGCCGCTGTCGGAGGCCGATGGCGGCATCGATGGTCATGCCATGGAGTCCGGCCTGTTGATGCGGGCGTTTGGCCGCCACCTGGTGGTCGAGCCGTATCTGAGCAGCGTCCTGCTCGGCACGCGCTTGCTGGCTGAATTCGGCAGCGCCAAACAGCGCGAATCCTGGCTGCCATCCCTGCTCGATGGCACGCGTCGCCTGGTGCTGGCGCACGAGGAATTCGGCAATAGCGACCCGTGGGCGCCGCGGGCGACGCGCGCGCGCGAAGAGGCGGGCGGTTTTATCCTCAACGGCAAGAAATCGCTGGTCGCCGGCGCGCCGGGGGCGAGCGCGGTGCTGCTGTCGGCGCAGCTGGACGGCGGCGCACATGCGTTGTTCGTCTTGCCGCTCGATACACCGGGCCTGAGCGTCACCGAACGCCGCACCCTCGACAGCGGCCGTGCGGCCGATCTGACACTCGAGGGCGTTCAGGTGGCGGCTGCCGCCAAGCTCGGCGACGCGGGAGATGTCACGCCCGTGCTGGAAAGGATTCTTGCCGAAGCCATTGTCAACCTGTGCTGGGAAGCCAGCGGCGCCATGCAGGCGGCGCTCGAGCAGACCGCTGCTTACACCAAGGAGCGCATGCAGTTCGGCCAGTCGATCAGCAAGTTCCAGGTAGTGCAGCACCGCCTGGCGGAAATGGCCGTGGGCTGCGAAGAGGCGCTTTCGGCCTGCCAACTGGCGGCATTGCGCATCGACAGCGATCCGGCCTCGGCACGGGCGATGGCGGCCATGGCCAAGTCCAAGGTCGGGCGCGGCGCGCTTCTGGTGGCCAAGGAAGCCGTGCAGCTGCATGGTGCCATGGGTGTCTCGGAAGAACTGGCGATTGCCAGCTATTTCCGCAAACTGCAGGGTTTCTCCCAGCAGTTTGGCGGCGCCGCCTGGTTCGCCGAGCGCTATGGCGAGCACATGCTTGACAGTAATGAGTACCGTGCCAGCCGCACCTTGCTCACGCAGAAAGGAATCCAACATGCATCTTGAATTAAGCCCGGCAGAGCAGGCCTTCCGCGACGAAGTGCGGGCCTTTCTGCGCGATAACCTGACGGCGGAACTCCAGCGCGGGCAGCGATATACCACCGGCGTGTATCCCGAGCCGGAAGTTTCCGGTCCATGGCAACAGGCGCTGCAGCGCAAGGGATGGCTGGTGCCGATGTGGCCGAAAGAGTGGGGCGGCACCGGCTGGAACGCGGTGGAACGCTTCATTTTCGAATCCGAGTGTTCGCTCGCCGGCGCGCCGCTGGTGCATCCGATGGGCGTGCGCCTGGTGGGGCCGGTGATTTTGCGCTTCGGCACCGAAGAGCAGAAACGCCATTACCTGCCACGCATTCTTAACAGCGAAGATTACTGGTGCCAGGGCTTTTCCGAGCCGGGCGCCGGCTCCGATCTGGCCTCGCTCAAGATGATGGCGGTGCCTGATGGCGACGACTACATACTCAACGGTTCGAAAATCTGGACCACTCACGCCCATCATTCCAACATGATGTTCGCGCTGGTGCGTACCAGTACCGAGGGCAAGCGGCAGGAAGGCATCAGCTTTGTGCTGATCGACATGAAGACCCCGGGCATCGAGGTCCACAAGATTGACACGATCGGCGGCGATTACGACGTCAACCAGGTGTTCTTTACCGATGTGCGGGTGCCGCAGGCGAACCGCGTCGGCGCCGAGAATGCTGGCTGGGATTGCGCCAAGTATCTGCTGGAGTTCGAACGCGGCGGCGGCATTTTCAGCGGCCGTCTGCGCTCGCAGTTGAAGCGTGTCGGCGACGCCATCGAGCAATTGAAGGCGAGTAGCGTCAATGTGCGCGCGGATGCGCGCCTGGTCGCCCGTTTCGGCGAAGTGTGCGCCGATCTTGACGTCTTCGAAATGCTGGAACTGCGCATCATGGGCGCTTTGCAGCCGGGCCAGAATCCTGGCGCGATCTCGTCGATTCTCAAGCTGCGCGCCAGCCGCATGAAGCAGGCCGTCGCCGAACTGGGCGTGGAAGTGCTGGGCACCGAAGCCTTGCATTGGAGTAACGGCGCAGACGATGGCGACAGTCTGCTGCCTCTGCTGGTGCCGGACTATCTCAATAGCCGCGCATTCACGATTTTCGGCGGCGCATCCGAAGTGCAGCTAACCATCATCGCCAAGTCTGTGGTCGGCGTTTGATTTTTCAAAATTACATAAGGAGACAAGGAATGGGTAAGTTGACTGGAAAGCGGGCGCTTGTGCTGGGCGCTGCCGCAAAAGATAACATGTCGCAGAGTATCGCCCGGCGTTTTGCCGCCGAGGGCGCGCAAGTCATGGTGGCCGGCCGCAAAATGGACGAGCTGGAGCGCTTCGCTGCCGAGATCGGCGGTCATGCATGCTATTGTGACATCACCAAACGCGAAGATAACCAGGCGCTCGCGCAGGCGGCGGTCGAGAAGCTGGGCGGCATCGATATCGCGGTCAACGGCACCGGCTGGGGATTGCTCAAGCCTTTCGAGCTGACCACCGAGGAAGAGCTGCGGCACATGACCGACCTGCAGTTCGTCGGCCCGTTTTTCTTTTTCCAGGCAGTTGTTCCGAAGATGTCGCAGGGCGGCTCGCTGATCCAGATCTCGTCGGCGACAGCCACCATCATGCTGGAAAATCATGCTGCCTACATGGGCACCAAGGCAGGCTTTGACCACGTGATCCGCTGCCTGGCCAACGAATACGGCGCGCAGGGAGTGCGCGCCAACTCGATTTCCCCTGGCCTGACCGAGTCGCCGATGACTGCCGGCGCCAAGGCCATTCCGGGTATCTTCGAAACCTATCAAAGCCGCTATCCGCTCGGGCGTATCGGCACCCAGGACGATATTGCGGCGGCAGCCGTCTGGCTGGCCAGCGATGAATGCTTCATGTCTGGCCAGAACCTGCAAATCAATGGCGGACTGACCCTGCGTGGCAATCCGACTGGCGCCGAGCTCGATGCCGCGGCAATCAAGGCCACCGGCAAGCCGCGCCCGCGCCCCTGGGAGAAGTAAGGCGCCCAGCCGATGGCAATCGCCGGATTTCTATTGTAGTATGCGATATTAAATGCAGGTTAGCCGGTTTTTAAATATCAAAGGCAAGCCCGTCCGGTAGCGGGCCGTCTTGTGCCAAGAACGATTGGAGACAAAAAATGAACGATAAAGTCGATCTGAAGCGTCGCGGTCTGCTCAATAGCGGTATCGCGGGGGTCGCGGCCCTTGGTGTCATGGGCGTGAGCTCGGCCGCAGAGAAATCCGGAGCCCCGGCAATCCGCTGGGACTTGCAGACCGATATCATCTGTGTCGGCAGCGGCGCGGCGGCTTGTTCGGCGGCAGTGAATTCAGTCGATCTGGGCAACAAAGTGATCCTGCTGGAAAAGGCGCCCATCTTTGGCGGCACGACCCGCCGCTCGGGCGGTGTGGCATGGATCCCCAACAACTTCAGCCTGAAAGCACAGGGGATTGACGACGCCGAGGCCGATTGCCTGCGCTACATGGCGCGCTATTCCTATTCCGACCGCTATCGCAGCGACAGCCCTACGCTGGGACTGGAACAATTCGAGTTCGATCTGTTGCAGGCCTATTACCGCAATGGCGGGCCGGCTGTTGCGCGCCTGAACGAAATTGGCGCGGCGAACCTGATTCGCTTCGAACTGCCAGGCGGCGTTGGCCCTTCGCCGGATTATGCGGCCACGCTTCCCGAGAACAAGGTGCCGAAGGGGCGCGCCGTCTGGCCGGATCCGAAAGTCACCGGCGGGCGCGGCTCTTCGCTGGTCGATAATATGATTGCATGGCTGGAAAAGCGCGGCGTCAAGGTGCTGACTGAACATCAGGTCGTCAAGCTGGTGCAGCAGGATGGCCGTGTGGTCGGCGTCGAAGCCAAAACCGGCAACAAGACACTGCGCATTCGCGCACGCAAGGGCGTCATCTTCGGCTCGGGCGGTTTTGTCCACAATCCGGAACTGACGCATCGTCATACTGAGCCTGTGTACGGTTCCTGCGCTGCCGCCGGTGCTACCGGCGACTTGATCGGCATGGCCACTGCCGTCGGCGCGCGCATGGGCAATCTCGGCACCGCATGGCGCACCCAGGTGTTGCTGGAAGAAGCCCTCCAGAATCCTGTCGTCGGCGCCGCGATCAACATCCCGCCAGGCGATGCCATGATCCTGGTGAACAAGCACGGTCGCCGCGTCGTCAACGAAAAGCGCAATTACAACGACCGCACGCGTGTGCATTTTGTCTGGGATCCGACCAAGGACGAATATCCCAATCAATTCCTGTTCATGCTGTTCGATCAGCGCGGCATCGATGTGTACGGCGGCAGCTATCCGTTCCCGCGGGATGTGCGCGAGTCGCCCTATCTCATTAGCGGCGCAAGCTTCGCCGAGCTGGCTGCGAATATTCAGGCACGCCTGGAAAAACTGCGCGGCAAGATCGGCGATGTCCGCCTGGCCGGCGACTTCACGCGGCAGATCGACGAAACGGTGCAACGCTTCAGCCGCGATGCCGCGCAAGGCCGCGACGAAGAATTCCATCGCGGCCGGGATGCCGCAGAAACCGACTGGCTGGCCTATTTCTCGCGGCCGCGGGCAGGGCAGGAAGCCCAGGTGCAGGGCATGCTCAATCGCACCTTGTATCCATTCGCCAAGCAGGGGCCATACTATGCCATGATCCTTGCTCCCGGTGCGCTCGATACCAACGGCGGCCCGCAGATCAATGCCAGGGCGCAGATTCTGGGCGGCGATGGCCAGCCGATCCCGGGGCTGTTTGGCGCCGGCAACTGTATCGCCAGCCCGACGCGCGCCGCCTATTTCGGCGCCGGCGGCACTATCGGACCGGCCCTGACCTTCGGCTATATCGCTGCCCATACGGCCAATGGCGCCAAGCTGACCCGTTGAAGACCATGAAGGAGTTACACGCCATGCGCATGTCCAGGATCTGCTCGGCACTGCTGCTGAGCCTGTTCGCCAGCAGCTGCCTGGCCCAGGCCGTCAGTTTCAAGAAAAACGTGCTGCCGGTGTTCCAGCGCAATTGCCTCGCCTGCCATGTGACCGGGGAGGAGCAGGGCGGCCTCGGCCTGATGCCGAAGCTGGCATACAAGAGCCTGGTCGGCAAGCCCTCGCTGCAGAGCGGTCTGCCGCGGGTGGCGCCGCGTGAGCCCGAGCGCAGCTACCTGTTGCACAAGCTGCGTGGCACGCATCTGGATCAGGGCGGCTCTGGCGCGCGCATGCCGCTGGGCCTGCAGCCATTGGGCGATGAAGAGATGGCGCAGATCGTTGCCTGGATCGCCGCCGGCGCGCCAAACAACTAAGTACCGAAACAAGGTGGTTTGAATGAATGATATGAATGTCCGGGGAATGATCCCGACCATCAGCAGGATCAGGCAAGACGGCGCCTATGCCTGGTATGTCGTGTACCTGCTTACCTTTGCCTACACAGTCGCATTCATCGACCGCCAGGTGCTCAACCTGCTGGTTGATCCGATCAAGCGCGACATGCTGCTGACCGATGTGCAGATCAGCCTGCTGCAGGGATTTTCCTTCATGGCAGCCTATGTGATTTTCGGCCCGCTTTTCGGACGCTGGGTCGATACCGGCAACCGCCGCAACGTGCTGGTGCTGGGCGTGACGCTGTGGAGCTGTTTCACTGTGCTCTGCGGCCTGTCGCAGGAATACTGGCACCTGTTTCTGGCGCGCGCCGGCGTCGGCGCGGCTGAAGCATGCCTGGCGCCTGCCGGATTTTCGCTCATCGCCGACTATTTCAGCCGCAAGCGCCTGCCGCGAGCAATGAGCATCTTCATGCTCGGGCCATCGCTCGGCGCCGGTCTTGCGCTGATCGCCGGCGGCCTGGTGATCAGCTCGGCGAAATCGCTGGGCGAGATGTTTCCGCTGCTGGCCTCCCTGAAGACCTGGCAGCTGACCTTCGTGATGGTAGGCTTGCCAGGACTGCTGCTGGCGGCGATCTTGCTGACCGTGCGCGAGCCGGAGCGCAGCTCGATGAAGAGCGCGTCCACGAGCGACGAGCATTTCACCCTGCAAGAAACCCTGGCATTTTTCTGGAAGAACCGGGCCTTCTACCTGGGCTATTTCGTCGGCCTGTCGTTGCTGGCGATCGTGGTGTATGGCTTGCCCACCTGGATGCCTGCCTACCTGATGCGTCATTTCGGCGCCGATCCGGCCTCCGTCGGATTGCGCTATGGCGCGCAGGTGCTGATCATCGGCGCCATCGGCATCTATTCCGGCCCCTGGTTCGAGCGCTGGCTGTTGGCGCGCGGCTACCATGACGCGCCGGTGCGCTGGCCGATGCTATGCGCGGTCATCGTTGGCCTGCTCTGCATCGCGCTGCCGTTTGCCGGCAGCGTCGGATCGACGCTCGCCATCGCCGGATTGATCAACCTGTTCTACGCATTGCCGTACGCGGTGGCAGGGGCGGCGTTGCAGATCTCCACGCCAAATCGCATGCGTGGCATTGCCGTATCGATCTACTATTTCCTGGTTTCTGTGTTTGGCCTGGGTATTGCTCCCAGCGTCATTGCCTTCGTCACCGAACATATCCTGGGCGATCCGGCGAAGGTCGGCATTTCACTGGCCATCGTCTGCTGCGTCAGCGCGTTCGCATCCGCATGGTGTTTGCGTGGCGCCATGAAGCATTATCGGGAAGCGGAAAACTGATCGCTTTCAAAAAACTGATTCTACCTGGAAGAGGCTGACATGAGCATGACTAACAAGGGGCCGCGCATCGGCATCATCGGCGCCGGCGCCATCGGCGGCTTCTACGGCATGATGCTGGCGCGCGCCGGCTTCGACGTGCATTTTCTGTTCCGCAGCGAATACGAGGCTGTGGTTGCCGACGGCCTGCTGCTGAAAAGCGCCACGCTTGGCGACACCCATCTCAAGCCGGTCAATGCCTATCGCAATGCGGCCGACATGCCCCCCTGCGACTGGCTGCTGGTGGCGGCAAAGACCACCAGCAATGCCGCGCTGGCGCCGGTCATCGCGCAAGCGGCGGCGCCCGGCGCCAAGGTGCTGTTGCTGCAGAACGGCCTGGCAGTCGAGGATGAAATGCGGGTGCTGCTGCCGGATTCGCTGCATCTGCTGGGCGGACTTTGCATCGTCTCCGTGCACCGGGAAGGTCCGGGCGTGATCGAACATTATGCCTATGGCAGTGTCAATATCGGTTACCACTCCGGCCCGGCGCAGGCAGAAGACGGCGGGCGGGCAATCCTCGAGGAGGCTGGCGCGCTGTTTCGCAAGGCAGGACTGGATGCTCCGGCGATGGACGATCTGGCGCAGGCGCGCTGGCAGAAGCTGGTGATGAACATCCCCTTCAATGGACTCTCGGTGTTGCTCGACTGCGGTTCCCTGCCGCTGATGACGCACCCGCGCACCCGCACTCTGGTGCGGGAATTGATGGAAGAGGTCATTGCCGGCGCCGCGGCCTGCGGCCATCTACTGCCAGATGGCTATATCGATGTGGCCTGGGCGGCGACCGACGGCAAGCCTGACTTCAAGCCCAGCATGCTGCTCGATTACCGGGAGCAGCGGCCGCTGGAACTGGGCGCCATCTATGCTGCGCCGCTGGCGGCGGCAGCCAAAGCCGGCAGGCCGATGCACAAGGTCGAAATGCTCTATCAGACCCTGTGCTTCCTGGATGAGCGTAACCGGCGCTAGCCCGAATGTTTCATGAGCCGGCGAAAGCCGCTCATGACGAAGAAGATGACAATGCCGTGCGTTGCCGGGAGCGTCTGAGACCCTGTTTTCGGGTGTGCGGCACTGCTCAGGACGCAATTTCCCCTACCCCCATTGATTTATAGCGTGCCGGGGACAGCACTACGGGCGGTTACGTGGCCAGGGCGTGAGCGGCATGCAGAAAGACTTGCATGAGCGGATGCTGCGATGTCAGCAGCATGCGCACGCGCCGGGTAATGCGCACGATGGTCGACCTGCCGCAACTGCCCAAGAGCGTGCATCTGGCCTCTGCATGAGGGGACGTGAGCTGCGTATTGCGTGTGGATTCATGGTCCAAAGACACCTGGTTCGTTCGTGATGACGTTGGCACCTGATATCAACGCAGCTCAAATCAAACCCAAAGCCTTCTTGATGAAGCTCAGTTGACGATGCGGCGGCCACTCTTGTAAATCGAACACGGCCTGGATCGCAATGCCATTGATGAGGGCGACACAGTGATGGGCGAGAAAGTCGCAGTCGACGCTAGCAGGCAGCAGGCCTTGACGGGCCTGCTCCTTGAAAATACGTTGAAACAGGTCTTGAGCACCACGCAGCCCCCGTCTTTGCGCCATCGCCAACTCCTGATCGGTGATCGCCATTCCCCAGAACGCGAACCAGAGCAGCCACTCGTGCTGCTGTTCTTCATCGATGGGCAAGAACGCCTTGAGGCAGGCGTCAAGGTCAAGAGACGAGCGGGCGAGTTGGGCTTCTAGTCGCGCCTGTGCCTGCTCTACGGTGGATATGTACGTGTGCAGCAGCATCTGGCGCTTATTGGAAAAGTAGTGGTTGACGACGCCGGTGCTGTAGCCCGTTGCTTCTGCGACCCGGGCGATGGTAAGTGCTTCAATGCCTTCGCTGGCAACGATAGCGCGGGCTGCCTTGGCCAGTTCGGCGCGGCGTTGGTCATGATCGACGATGCGGGGCATGAAATCTCTTTAAATTGATTGTGAGGCCGCGCAGAAGTTTGCTAGCCCGAATAGTTGCTAAATTGTACCAATGAGCTGATCGAGTCAGGGAAGGTCGGACGCCGCGTGATCGAGGCGGCATTCGACGGCGGAGGCATCGTCAGCGACGGCGGGGTGTTTCAGCCGTTGGTCGCACCGAGGATCAGGCATCGGCACCAACTTTGAGCTGGCTCATGAAATTTTACTCGAACTAGATTGACTGCGGCAATTATTTATATATACTGATCGATATAAATAAAACCCCCAATGTAAGAGGAGACTCATGCTGAACAAGAATCGCATTCCGGCGACCGAATTCGAGGTTGCCCGCTGTCCGTCCCTGAGCGTGCAAGACATCATCCGCAACGATGGCGATCAGGCCCCGGCAATGGCTCAGGAGCATTATCGCTTTCTCGGTAACGAGGACATCCCCTTCGAGCGCTACACATCCCGCGACTTCTACGAACTGGAGATGAAGTCTCTGTGGACCAAGACGTGGCAATGGGCCTGTCGCGAGGAGCATATTCCCATGCCTGGCGATTACTACGTATATGACATTGGGCAGTACTCGGTTCTTGTGGTGCGCACCCAGAGCGGCGACGTTCGGGGATATATCAATTCCTGTCTTCACCGGGGCACCAAGCTGAAACCGTCAGCAACCGAGGGCCACACTAAAGAGCTGCGCTGTCCATTTCATGGCTGGTCCTGGGATCTGGACGGCAATCTTAAGCACCTTCCGTGCGAGTGGGATTTCAAATACATCGACCAGAGCCAGCATCAGCTTCCGCAAGTGAAGGTGGGAATCTGGGGTGGGTTCGTGTTCATCAACCTTGACCCCGATGCGATGCCGCTGGAGGAGTACCTCGATGTATTGCCGGAGCATGCCCGCAGTACCGCGCTGGAAGACCGCTATGTCGCGGCCCACATTGAAAAGGAGCTGCCCTGCAATTGGAAGATTGCCTCGGAGGCATTCCTGGAGTCCTATCATGTTCTGGAGACGCATCCCCAGATGATGCCCGCCAATGGCGACATCAACTCGCAGTACGATATTTTTGGCGACCACGTTAATCGGGTTTACGTGGCGAACGGCGTGAAGAGCCCCAATATCACCCGCGACGTCAGCGAGCAGGAGCTCCTGGATGCGATGCTGGTCGGTGACGGGAGTGGTGACGGCGAGCGGTTGATGGTGCAGCCAGGCATGTCGGCGCGTCAAGTGATGGCCGATCACTTCCGCCAGAATCTGCGGGAGCATTATGGGACTGACAGCTCCGCGCTCTCCACCACCGAAGTTCTGGACACCATTGGTTACTTCGTTTTTCCCAATGGCCACTTCTTCCTCGGTTTGGCGTTTCCGATTGCCTATCGCTTCCGTCCTCTGGGGGACGACCACCAGAAGTGCCTGTTTGATGTTCTGGTCCTTCAGCCGCTGAAGAAGGGCGAATCTCGTCCGGAGCCCGCAGTGCCGGTGCGGCTCAAGGTCGAGGAGTCCTATACCCAGGCACCTGGTCTGAGTGCCCAGGTCGGCCACATACTGGATCAGGATACCAACAACATGCGGTATCAGCAGGAAGGGATGGCCACCAGTCGGAAGGCCAAGGCGTCCCTGGCAACCTATCAGGAAGTCCGAATTCGTCACATCCACCAGGTGATCGATAAGTATCTGGGAATGCAGGGTTAAAAAACAGACCGAATTGGAGAGATGGCATATGGACAAGAAATTCGATGAGCGTGTAACCATCATTGCCCGCAACGGTAGCACCTGGACCGAGCCCGCAGTCATGGATGGTGGCACCAGCGAAATGCTACGGGGTGATGTGATTTCCGGAGACCGGTACTGGTCGCGCGAATTCATGCAAAAGGAGTGGGACCACATGTGGTCCCGGGTTTGGCATATCGGCGCGCGCGTGGCCGAGCTGATGGAGCCCGGTGACTATGTCGTGCATAACTTCATGCAGGAGTCCGTGCTGCTTGTGCGTCAGGACGACGACAGCATCCGGGCCTTCTACAACGTCTGCCCCCATCGCGGCAACCGGCTGGTCTGGGGCGATGCAGGAGGCATGAAAAAATTCTCCTGTGCCTACCACGGTTGGGAGTTTAGCAAGAATGGACAACTTCAGCATGCACCCGATCCGGAGAACTTCCGCAAGGGCAGTCCCTGCGGCAAAGTCACTTTGGTCGAACTGAAATGTGAAGTTTGGGGCGGATTCGTCTGGTACAACATGGATCCGGAAGCCAAGTCCTTGCTGGAGTATCTGGACCCGCTGCCGAAGCATTTCGCCAATCGCGAACTCGACAAAATGAAGCGCATCGTCTGGCGCAAGGTCGATGTCAATTGCAACTGGAAGTTCGCCTCGGACAACTTCAACGAGTCCTATCACGTCCGCATCGTGCATCCGACTATGGGCGTCTACGTCGTGGAGGATTACAGTGGGCACACCTTCGAGATGTATGCCAACGGCCATAACCGCGCATTGGAGCTGGGGCAGCCGTCCTCTCGTTTCATCACGCAAAACGATTATTGGGAGAGCTTGTTAAAGGCCTGGAAGCTGGATCCGGCTGTATACGCCGGGTGCGCAGCGGAGGCGCGTCTGGCCCTGCAGGCGCAGAAACGGAAATTGGGGCCAGCGCGCGGGCATGAATACATGGCGAAGCTGACCGACGACGAGCTGACGGACTTCTTCCACTACACCGCCTTCCCGAACCTGACCATCACCGGCACCCCGATGGACGGCGCAGTGCACATCTTCCGTACCGAACCTCATCCCACCGATCCGGAAAAGTGCACTTTTGAATACTGGGGGCTCTATCCGGAGATCAAGGGCGCCGAAACGATTCCGACGGTTTCCGGGCCGCGCCCATGGGAAGAAGCCGAGCCGGAAATCCTCACCTATGGCATCGACGAGGTCGGCGACTTTATCGATGAGGATCTGAGTGTGGCGGTGAACCAGCAGAAGGGCTTGCATTCCCGGGGGTATCGCGACGCCATATTGTCTGAGCAAGAAGCCCGCGTGCGCCGCTTCCATGAGGTTCTCAACGATTACATCGCCGACCGGCGTTAGGCGCCTTGGAGTTGAATATGACCACAAAATATAACGAGCAAAGTAGCTATCAGATTGTTGCAGAGCAGGAGGAAATTCCGCCAGGACAAAGCCGTAAGGTCAGCCTTGAGGGGCGGGATTTATTAATCTGCAACGCGGGCGGCACGTTTTATGCGATTGATGATCGGTGTCCCCATGCCGGCGCCTCGTTCGAAGGAGGTCGCATCCGTGGAAAATTAATAGCCTGTCCGTTGCACGGCGCCCGCTTTGATCTCTCCAACGGTAAATGCTTGGGTGGGGCCTACAAGCCGGTGTCCTGTTTTTCCGTCAAGGTTGAAGATGGCCAAGTCAGCGTGGATGCCACTCAAGAACTCGATCTATGCGCCACTGGCACCGGCGGATGAAATCTTGAGAGAAGAGGGCCTTCAATTGATACCACCGTGTTCAGGGGGCTTTAAGGCAGCATCCCCGATGCATGGGCTTGAAAGCTGCTTGGTGTGTGGCACTTGCATGGTTTTGTATAAGAAAGGGACCAAATAAATGATAGGAAAGTTATTGCAAGATAAGGTGGCAATCGTGACCGGAGCAGCGCAGGGCATGGGTGCAGCGACCGCGAGGCTTTTCGCGGAACAGGGTGCGCATGTGGTCGTCGCTGACATGAACGAGCAGGAGGGTTGTGCGGTAGTCGCTGAAATTCAATCTGCGGGCGGGACGGCCTTTTTCCACAAGGTGAATGTCTCCATCAGCAGCGAAGTGGCACGAATGGTCGAGGTGACAGTGGGACGCTTCGGGCGCCTGGACGTGGCTGTCAATAATGCTGCTGTTAGCCCGGATACAAAGCCGTTGGCCGAAATGGATGAGGCGGAATTTGACAAGGTCATTGCCGTCGACCTGAAAGGGGTGGCGCTGTGCCTTAAATATGAGTTGGCGCAATTGATACGTCAGGGGCAGGGTGGATCAATCATCAATATTGGCTCGGTTAGCTCTTTCCGCCCACAGCCGAACACCCCGGTTTATGTCGCGGCCAAGCATGGCGTAATCGGTTTGACCAAGGTGGCGGCGCTCGAGAACGGCATTCATAACATTCGGGTCAATGCGGTCGCGCCGGGTGGAATCGATACACCGATGTTGCGCAACTTCTTTGCATCTGCCGGCGCGACGCAATCGGACGAGGCTGCTTATGCTTCGGCGCTAAGTCTTCTCGGTCGCTTTGGTGAAGCGACCGAGGTGGCGCAGGCAAGTCTTTGGCTGGCATCCGATCTGGCATCGTATGTCACAGCCACGACGATCAACGTCGACGCGGGATACATTAATCGCTGAAGGGGCGTTGATCGTAAAAAACTAAACTGCATCGGCTGCAATGATGCGATTAGCCAGGGAGCGTAGTCTGACCACGGCTGCGTATCCCTGAACCACAAATTCGTTGCCAACGATATTTGTTCAATCCATAAATGAAGGAGACATGCATGAATCCAATGATGAGATATGCCCCGATTGCTTTGCTGCTGGGGTCGGCAAGCCTGGCACAGGCACAGCCAGGCGATGTGAAGCAACTTGGCAGCACCCTGACTTCCTGGGGGGCGATTGCGGCCGGCAACGCCGACGGCACGATCCCTGCCTACACGGGCGGCCTGACCACGCCGCCGGCCAATTACAACAAGGCCAATCCGGGCTGGCGCCCGGACCCGTTCCCGAACGACAAGCCGCTGGTAAAGATCGACGCCAGCAACATGGAGAAGTACAAGGACAAGCTGAGCCCGGGCACAATGGAAATGATGAAGAAGTACCCGAGCTTCTACATTGAAGTCTTCCAGACCCGTCGCACGGCGGCATTCCCCAAGAGCTTCCATGAAAACTCGATCAAGAATGCCACGCGCTGCAAGACCATCAACGAAGGCAATGGGCTGGATACTTCCACCGGCTGCGGCCATGGCATTGCCTTCCCGATTCCGAAGAACGGCATCGAAGCCATGTGGAGCCATGCCACCCGCTATCGCACTCCGGCCTACTACATCAAGAACGTAACCGGCCTGTTCGTCAAGCCGAACGGTGAAATGGTGAAGACCTACGCCGGACATGCCTATCGCGGCTGGGACTTCTACGACCCTGCCCAGCCCAATCCGGACCGCTACTATTCGTACAGCTATGAATATAACGCGCCGACCCGCCTGGCAAGCAACTCGACCGCCGTCTTTGACGATCTGAAGACCGGCGATCGCACGGGCTACGATTACAGCCCGGCGACCCGCCGCGTCCGCCTTTCTCCGGACAGCTCGGGCGATACTCCGGTGGGACCACTGGGCGGCGCCATGACCTTCGACGAAGACCAGCTTTTCGCCGGCAAGAAGGATCGCTTCGATTGGAAGCTGGTCGGCAAGCAGGAAATGTATATCCCCTACAATAACTATCGCTTCCAGTACCCCGACGCGAACGGCGAGTGCGCGGGAGACAAGCGTTTCGTTCCTTTTCACCTGAACCCGAAATGCGTACGCTGGGAACTGCACCGCGTCTGGCATATTCGTGGCACGCTAACGGAGGGGAAGCGTCATATCTTCAAGCAACGCGACATGTATGTGGATGAAGATAGCTGGGGCGATGGCATGTCCGACAACTATGACCACAACGGCAAGCTGTTCCACGTCAACCAGCAAATCGGTGCGCCGCTGTACGATGCGCCGGCTCCGGCTGCAACCGACAACATGGTGATTGACATGATCTCGGGCGTTTACGGTTGGTCGGGATCATGGGATGGTTTCTATTTGACCGAGGCCTGGCCGCGCTCCAAATTCGCGCCGGACTTACTCGTCAACAAGAAGATCGTCCTCAAGTAAGCGAAGGCTGATCGCCATGTAACCGGGCAGGGCGCCATGTGCGTCTTGCCCGGTTTTTGCGTGTCGGCGTGATGCTGGATTGGCTAGTGTGGCAAAAAAAAAGGGGGGCGCAAGGCCCCCCTTTTTCATGTCTGGTCGGCGCGGTGACGCGCGGCATCCGCCTGGTCAGGGTATGGCCAGCGCGGCATCCTTGGCCTTGATGGCCATGTTGGCAAGCCTGTCCGCACACACGAGCGCCTGGCTGAGAATGAACTGCTTGCCGGCGATGAAATCCAGTGGCGAGTTGATTGCTTCGACTGCCATCACCTGCTCGCCCCGCAGATGATAGACGGCGAATTTTGACTGCTCGGGTGCGCCGCGCACCACCTGGCGGTCGGCGTCGAACGGCAGGCCGGCGATCTGCAGCTTGATATCGTACTGGTCCGACCAGAACCACGGCACCTCGGCGGCCGGGCGTGGCTTGCCGACGATGGCGCAGGCGACCTGGCGCGCCTGTTCCAGCGCGTTCGGCACGCTCTCCAGGCGAAACATCCTGTCGCCATAGACTGGCAATGGGCGCCAGCTCAGATCGCCGATGGCGAAGATGGCAGGATCGCTGGTGCGCGCATCCTGGTCGACCATGACGCCGTTCTCGCAGTGCAGGCCGGCGGCGCGCGCCAGTTCGTCGCGTGGCAGCGCGCCGACGCCAACCACGGCGACATCGCAGGCCAGGCGTCGGTCATCCTCCAGATGCACCGCCGTCACATGGTCGTCGCCTTCGAAATGGCTGAGATTGGCGTTGCGAATGATCTGCACGCCTTGCTGCTGGTGGATGCGTTCGTAGAACGTTGCCAGCGGCTCGCTGGCAACCCGCGCCAGCAGTCGCGCTTCGCGCTCGACGACGGTAACCTCCATGCCGAGGGCGCGCGCCGAGGCCGCCACCTCCAGCCCGACATAGCCGCCGCCGACGATGGCCAGGCGGCGTCCTGGCTGCAGTGCGCTCTTGAGGCGCGCGGCATCGTCGATGCCGCGCAGCGTGAGAATATTCGCCAATCCTGCGCCGGGAATGGCAAGCTGCCGCGGCCGCGCGCCGGTGGCCAGGATCAGGAAATCGTAGGGCAGGGACTCGCCGCCGGCCAAAGTGACATGACGGGCGTTGCGATCGATTGCCGAGACAGTCTGGCCGGTGCGCACCTCGATGTCGTTTTCCTGATAAAACGCGGCGTTCCTGAGGATCAGGGATTCGGTATCGGTCGCACCCTTCAGGACCGCCTTTGACAAGGGCGGACGCTGGTAGGGGAGGTAAGGCTCGTCGCCGATGACGCACAGCGGACCGCGATGGCCCTGCTCGCGCAATTGGGCGGCCAGCGCGCCACCGGCGTGACCGGCACCGATGATGACGATCTTGGATTCTATAGACATTGGTTCACCTGCGGATCAAGGACAAGATGGGTGGTGCTCATCGCATTTACTGTTGACCACTGAACTGGACTGCTGTCTCGGGCACGATCTGCTTTTGCGTGGCCGGATTGGCATCGGGGTCGTTTTGCTCAAAGGGGCTGATGGCGTGACGGCGCGGCCACAGCAGCAGCGCTGCCACGATCGACAGCAGGCAGAAAAATGACGGGTAGAGCGCCGGGTACTGATGCGAAAAGCGCGCCAGGAAAGTCAGGATGATCAGTGCCGTGCCGCCGAAGATGGCGATTGGAATGTTGTAACAGGTCGCCAGGCCCGTGTAGCGCAACTGCGCCGGGAAGGCCCTGGCCAGAAACGTCAGCGACAAGCCCATCGCGCAGCCGCCGCTGATGCCCAGGCAGATGAAGGGCGCGATCAATCCGCTGGCGGTGTCCTGGCTGAATGCCCAGAACATGGCGGCAATGGTGATGAGCTGAAAGGTGATGTAGCCGCTGCGCAGGGAAAAAATGCGCCACGACACCAGCAGTCCGCCGAGGACATTGCCGACCATGGTGAAGGCAATCAGCAGGGTCTGGACGGTGGCGATCTCCGCCATCGGCAGGTGCTTCATGGTGACGAAAAAGGTAATCGGAAACTGTTGGGTGGTGGCGGCGACGATGGTGGTGGTGGCTGCGAGGATCATGCCGCCCAGCAGATTGAAGCGGTGCTCGGCCACAAGTACGGTGAAGGGCGGCCGCTCCGACAGCATCATTTTGGCCTTCATGGCTTCAAATACCGGTGTTTCATGGGTGAAGCGGCGCAGATAGACGGAGAGCAGGCCGAAAAGCCCGCCCAGCACGAAGGGGATGCGCCAGCCATAGTCCATCATGGCCTGGGCGCCCAGTAAATTTGCCAGGGAACTGACGATGATCGAGCCGCCCAGCGAACCCATGCAGAGCGTCGACGCCAGCACGCCGAGGGCGAACGCGACGCGGCGGCCACTGACCTGCTCGGACACGAAGCTGATCGCGCCCGGCAGTTCGCCGCCGAGGGCAACACCCTGCACCAGCCGGCAAGCCAGCAGCAGAATGGGCGCCCAGATGCCGATCTGCGCATAGCCCGGGAGCAGGGCGATGGTCAGTGTCGGAACCGCCATCAGTCCCAGCGTCAGCGTGAAGATGCGCTTGCGGCCAATCAGGTCGCCCAACTGTGCCATCAGGATGCCGCCGACCGGACGGATCAGGAAGCCGGCCGCGAAGATGCCGAAGGTCTGCATCAGGCGCAGCCATTCCGGCATGTCGGGAGAGGAAAAGTTCTGGCTGATCTGGGGGGCCAGGAACACAAAGATGATGAATTCGAAATACTCCAGCATCCCGCCAAGGGAGGCGATGCCCAGGGCCTTGAATTGCTCGCGGGGAGGGATGGCGGAGGTCGTTTGTCTCATGTAGTTATCATGCATTGCAGCTACCTCAAGTAATTTTTTGCGGTTGCGTCTCTTGGGCCGTTTGTGGCGGCGCCACTGGGAAGGTCATGAGCTGTCCTTGGCCCAAGCCAGCCCGCGACGCAGCAGTTCGTAATAGATGGGCTGCTCCCAGGCGCAGCGCTCGACCTTTGGATAATAGTCGACCATCGGTTGCAGGTCATGGTGGCCGCGGCAGTGGCCCAGGGTCAGGTACATGATGGTGCCTTTTTCCAGTTGCCGCAGGTAGAGCACGGGGTGGCGCTGCTTTTTCCATTGATTCTCAACGAAACGTCCTGCTGTGCCCTCGAATTCCGTGTCAAGCAGCACCTCGACGGGCGCGTAGAATTCTGCAAGGTAAAGTTCGTCGACGACCTCAAAGGGTTCGATGCCCTCGACCATGGGGTGCTGCACCCCGGTGGGCGAGACGGTGAAAGAACAGATGGGGGGGTGCGCAAGGAACATCGATCCCAGCGTCTCCATGAACAGCGGCGCCCATCGGGGCGCATCGATGCTGCCATTTTCCAAAAAGCGCAGGATCGAGTTGGTGCCGTGCAGTGCCAGCCAGCGCCCGCCCTGTTTGACATAGTCGCGCAGCGCCTCCTGCTCCTCCAGCGAAGGGATGACGTCGCAGGTGTAGGTGACCAGAAAGTCGGCTGCCCGGATGGCGTCCAGGTTCGAATAGTCTTCGAATACCCGGACCCGGATATTTTCGTCCTCGCCCAGGAGTTTGAGCAACTCCAGGCGGGCGAAATCGATATCGTGCCATTTTCCACCGGCAATCAATACGCAGTTCAGACGCACACCCGCTCCCCTTTCAGTGCTGTACGCGCTTGGTCATGCCGCCATCGATCACCAGGTTGGTGCCGGTGGTGAAGGCGCTGAGGGGCGAGACCAGGAAGACGATCGCATCGGCGATTTCCTTGGCGGCGCCGAGGCGTCCGAGCGGCACCTGGGCGATGGTCTTGTCATAGAACTCGCGGCGGCCACTCTTGATTTTGTCCCAGACGCCACCTTCGATGAAGACTGGGCCGGGCGCAACCATGTTGACCCGGATACCCTTGGGTGCCAGGCTGTGCGCCAGTGCGCCGGCGTAGTTGGTGACGGCGGCTTTCAGCGCGGCATACGGTTGCGGGCCGAATGATGGCTCGATGGCCACGGTGGTGGACATCACGATGATGGCAGCGCTGCTGGATTTTTCGAGCGCGGGGAGGGCGGCTTCGATGCCGCGATAGGTGGCCAGCAGGTCAAGTTCAAACGCGGCCTGAAAGCGTTCTTCGCTGGGTGCGCCGCCGCCGCCGGAGGCGAAGCAGATAAAGATGTCGCAGCCGCCAAGCCGCTCGCTGGCGCGCGCTACCCACTCGCGGTAGCCGGCCGCGTCGGCCATGTCAACGCTTTCGCCAGTAACTGCGGAGCCTTTGGCGCGCAATTGCTGGACTGTATTTTCCACGCCAGCCTGGTCGCGCGCGCACAATTCGATGGCAACGCCTTCTGCTGCCAGTACCTCTGCCACGGCACGCCCGATGCCTTTGGTGGCGCCTGCGAGGATTGCCTTTTTACCCTTCAGTTGAAGATCCATGGTCTGCTTTCTCTTTAATGGGGGTTAATGAATAACGATTTTGAAGTCTATATCTAATTTTAAAAACAGTCTAGCTGGATTCTTTATTGTTGCTGGATTTTCCGGTTTGCTTGCCTGTCAGGGCGCGAATTGTCCGCTGCTGCCCTGCAGTATTTTTTATCGGAATTGTCTCGTCGAATTTTGGTTTGCTTGCCTCATGGCGAGGCAAGCATGGGTGCTTTGAGAATCATTCGGAATTTTATAAAAAAACAGTTCGGAACGCTTGTTTTATTTTGAATTGCTCTGTAAAGTCTTGCACAGAGCATTAACCATCCCGAGTGCGGGGTTATTTTCCAGGAGGCAGCCATGGCAGAGAATGATCGACAATTGGACGAAAAGGGAATGGCGCATGGTCCCGGCGTATCCTGGGACGAACTGGCTGCCGCGGACAGCCGTCAGGTTCCCGCATTCCTGCTCGAAGATACCTACCGCGAGCTGGGTTCCGCTCCACTGTCGACCGATCGTTACACCAGCCCGGAATTCTTCCAGCGCGAGATGGACAAGATGTGGCCGCATGTCTGGCAATTTGCCGCGCGCGACGAGGAGCTGCGCAATTCCGGCGATGTGGTGGTCTATGAAAATGCCGGGCGTTCCTACCTGGTGACGCGCCAGCCGGACGGCTCGGTCAAGGCATTTCATAACGTCTGCCTGCATCGCGGCCGCAAGCTGCGCACCGCCAATGGCAGTGTCGGGGAATTCAAATGTTCCTACCATGCGTGGACCTGGAACACGGACGGCAGCCTGAAGAACATTCCCAGCCGCTGGGATTTCAAGCACCTCGATGAGCAGCCGCTGGGCTTGCCCGAGGCGGAAGTGGGGCGCTGGGGCGGCTTCATTTTCATCCGGGAAGAGCCAGGCGGTCCTTCCCTGGAAGAATTCCTCGGGCCGCTGCCGGCGCATTTCGAACGCTGGAAGCCCGAACAGCGCGTGACGACGGCGTGGGCTGCCAAGGTGGTGCCGGCCAACTGGAAGGCGTGCGCCGAGGCGTTCATGGAAGCCTTCCATGTGATCGCAACGCACCCGCAGATCATGCCTTTCACCGGCGACGCCAACAGCAAATACAACCTGTACAACGACAATGTCAACCTGGCGATCACGCCCTTTGGCGTGACCTCGCCGCATCTGGCCGGCAATGAGCTCGATCAACAGGAGGTGATGGATGCATTCCTCAAGTACAACGGCCGGGTCGTGCCGAAGGACACCACGATCACGGTGCCAGACGGATTGTCCGCCCGCAAGGTCATGGGCGACTTCAACCGCAAGCGCTTTGCGGAAATGGCGGGAGTCGATCTCGATCATGCCAGCGATGCCGAGGTCCAGGATGCCTTGACCTACAATGTGTTTCCCAATATGTCGCCGTGGGGCGGCTTCTCGCCGAGCGTGTTGTATCGCTGGCGGCCATGGCCGGATCAGGACCATACCTTGATGGAAGTGCGTATCCTGACCCCGGTCCCGGTGGGGCAGCCGATGCCGGCCGCGGTGTCCATGCAAATGCTGGACGCTGATGCGCCCTGGGCCTCTGCCTTGGGTGTGTTGGGTGGTATCGTCGATCAGGATATGGGCAACCTGCCGCATGTCCAGACCGGCATGAAAGTCTCAAAGAACAAGCAATTGCATTTGGGGAACTATCAGGAAGTGCGTATCCGCCATTTCCATCAAACCCTGGACAAGTACCTGGCTGATTGATGCAATCAATATTGACTGCAGCAATATTCGATGATTTAATTAATGAACATTAATTAACCAATTCGTGTTGACGGCATTGCGCCATTGCCGGTTCGAATTGAGGAGACAAGGGCTGAATATGATCATTGCACCTGAAAAGGCGCCGTCTGGAAGGCGTTCGGGGCTGGCCAGTCGCGAGCAGTTACTCGCGGTCGCCGCCATGCTGTTCGCGCGCAAGGGTTTGCACCGCGTCACCCTGGCGGAGATCGCCGGGGAGGCGGGCATGTCCGGCCCGGCCATCTACAACCACTTCGAGTCAAAGAACGCTTTGTTCAGCGAAGTGGTTTGCCTCATGTATGAAGAGGAAATCGCTGCATTCAGCGAGGTGCTTGATCCCCTTGATTCGGTTTGCGAAGCACTCGACCAGCTGATGGAGCGAGTGCCCCACATGTATCGCGACGATGGCGTATTGCAACTGTTGGGTTTGACCGCGCAACTGGAAGCAGTGCGCGATCCGGAGCTATTCATGGCGATCTCGGATGCGGCCAGGCGGCGTGACGAGGTGGCGATACGGCTGGTGGAGCGCGCCAAGCGCCAGGGTGAATTGCCGGCCGATGCCGATGCCAACGAACTGGGTTCGATGATGATCTCACTGTTCGTCGGTGCGCTCGGCAACCGCGCCTTGCGTGCATCCCGGCATGGACAGTTCGTGCGCAGTGTCGAGGCGCTGCGTAGCCTCTTGCGCATGATGCGCAGCGGTCCGGCAGCGGAGCAAAAAAATCCTGAGGGCGTCGCCGCTGAGGGCGGCGTTTCTGTGGTGTAGCCAGGCGGCGCGCGCGCCGTGTCAATTTGAGTAAAAAAATCTTGATAGCAAAGCAAAAGGAGACAGATCATGAGTGACCAGGCAACTTTGAACGCCAGCTGCAATTCGCAATGCAATGAGTCCGGCAACGATTGGACCCGGCTGCGCCGCGAGTCCGGCAATGCCCTGCGCAAACGCACCATCGACCATATCAAGGCCAGCACGACTGATCTTGCCGAAGGCACGATGCAGGTCGAGCTGGGCACCTATACCGATAGCGCGCGCCACGAGCAGGAGAAGCGCGTGCTGTTCCGGCAGCGTCCGGTACTGGCTGCGCTCACCGGCGATATGCCCGAACCGGGCGATACGTTCCTGTTTGATGAAGTGGGGCCGCCGATTCTGCTGGTACGCAACAAGGCTGGCAAAGTCAACGCCTTTCTCAATATGTGCACACACCGCGCCGCCAAACTGGTGACTGAGCCCAAGCGCAAAAACCGCATGAGCTGCAAGTTCCACGGCTGGACCTTCGATCTGGATGGCAAGCTGGTGGGCGTTCCCGGGAAGGAGGGCTTCAAGGATATCAACCTCGAAGAACGCAATCTGATCCCGGTGCCGGTCGCCGAATGGCACGGCCTGATTTTCGTGCGTGCCAATCCTGACGGCGCACCGATTGATGTCGAGGAGCACCTGGGCAAAGCGTTTGCGCGTGAACTGGCGCATCTGGAGCTGGAGAAGGCGCGGCCGATGAAGACTTCGCGCATCGACGTCAACAGCAACTGGAAATACGCCATGGACACCTATGGCGAAGGCTATCATTTTGGCACCCTGCACCCAAGCAGCATCGGCGCCCTGGCCATGTCCAACATCATGAGCTACGATAACTACGGGCCAAACCACCGGCTGGCAATGCCGCGTGCGGAGTTTCTCGAGTATAGCGACAAGCCCGAGGAAGAATGGCCGGACACCACCTACAATGGACTTTATTACATTTTTCCGAACGTCGTGATCAACGCCAACAGCATCCCGGGCGGCCGGCAGTTCTACGGTGTCGCGCGGCTTTTTCCGGGCGACAAGGTTGACCAGGGCACGACCCTCCTCAGTACCTACAAGCCGGGCCACATGGAGGACAAGCATCCGGAAACGGAGCCGTGGACCGAGATGCATGATTTCATCCACAAGGTGGTCAGCACGGAAGATTACTCGGTTTCGGAAGACGGTCAGCGCAACATGAAATACGCGCCGGCCAGCTTTAAACCAGTGCTGGGTGCCAATGAACTGGCGCTGCAAAACATCCACCGGCATATCAACGAACTGCTCGAACAGGACAGCAAGTAAGTCCTTCCTTGGCCCCACGCACATGACGGTCTGAGCCGTCAGTGCGCACAGCGGCGCCGGCATGCGCATTGCGCCTGCCGGCGCCGCTGCATATGCGGGAAAAACGAATAAAATTTTTTTGCCTTTTCCGGGTTTTTCGTGTAAAACATACCGTTCAAACTGTTTTATATAGCATCGTATCAAGAGACGGTGCGCCGACACGACCTACACGACTAACTGGGACTCCGAAGAAAGCGTGACATGACTGCAAAACTAAAAACTGGTAAAGAGACAGCGGTTGCTCCGGCCGCTCATCAAAAAAGCGGGCTCTCCCGTGAACAGCTGCTGAATGCCTACCGGCAGATGAAGGTGATCCGCGAGTTCGAGGATCGCGTCAATACGGAATGCCTGACTGGCGCGATTCCGGGATTCACGCACCTCTACAGTGGCCAGGAGGCGGTGGCGGTTGGCGCCTGCGAGCAACTGAGCGACGACGATTTCATCATCAGCACCCATCGCGGTCATGGCCATTGCATCGCCAAGGGCTGTGACGTGGTCGGCATGATGAAAGAGCTGCACGCCCGCCGTGACGGCCTGAATGGCGGCAAGGGCGGCTCCATGCATATTGCCGATATCGCCAAGGGCATGCTGGGCGCCAACGGCATTGTCGGCGCCGGCTCGCCCATCGCCCTCGGTGCGGCAATCGCCTGCAAGCTGCGTGGCGAAGGCAAGGTGGCCGCCTCCTTTGTCGGCGACGGCGCTTCCAATCAAGGTACCGTCTTCGAAGCCATGAACATGGCGGTGGTGCTGAAGGCGCCCAAGGTATTCATCTTCGAAAACAATGGTTACAGCGAGCATACGGGTTCTTCATACGGCATTGGCTGCGACGATGTCGTCAAGCGCATCGAGGGATTTGGCATTCCGGTGTTTCAAGCCGATGGTTTCGATTTCTTCTCCGTCTATGACGCCATGGCGAAGGCGCTGGAAGTGGCGCGCCATGGCGGCGGTCCGAGCGCCATCTACTGCACCACCATCCGCTATTTCGGTCACTTTGTCGGCGACCCGCAACTCTACCGCGCCAAGGGCGAAGTGGAGCAATACCGCGACGAAAGCTGCTGTCTGAAAAACTTCCGCGCGCGCATGCAGGCCAGCGGCGAACTCGACCTGGCCAGCCTCGATGCGATCGACAATGAAGTAGGGGCGCTGATCGAGCGCGCGGTCAATGAGGCGCGCAACGCGCCGCGTCCGCAGCCGGAAGACTTGCTGAAAAACGTATACGACAACTATTGATTAGGTCCCTGCCATGACTAAAAAGACAATGCGAGAAGCCATCAACGAAGCGCTGCACCAGGAAATGGCGCGCGATCCTTCGGTGATCGTGATTGGCGAAGATGTATCGGGCGGCGCGGGCGGCAGCTCCGGCCAGCGTGATGTGGCCGGCGGCGTGTTCGGGCTGACCAAGGGTTTGCTGCCGAAGTTCGGCGAGCATCGGGTGATCGACACGCCGATCAGCGAATCGGCGATTGTCGGCGCAGCCAACGGCGCCGCCCTGGCGGGTCTGCGCCCGGTCGCCGAGATCATGTTCAGCGACTTTATCGGCGTGTGCTTTGACCAGATTCTCAACCAGGCCGCCAAGTTCCGTTACATGTTCAATGGCGCCAAGGCACCGCTGGTGATTCGCATGACCGTCGGTGCCGGCCGCAGTGCAGCAGCGCAGCACTCGCAGAGCGTGCATTCCCTGCTTACTTCCATTCCCGGCATCAAGGTGGTGATGCCTTCCAATGCTTATGATGCCAAGGGCTTGCTGTTGCAGGCGATTCGCGACAACGATCCGGTGATGTTCCTTGAGCATAAGATGCTCTACAACGACGCCTGTGAAGTGCCCGACGGCGACTACACGATTCCGTTTGGCGAAGGCGTGCTGGTGCGCGAGGGCGAGCATGCGACCGTGGTGGCTACCGGGCAGTTTGTGAAGCTGGCGGTTGCGGTGGTGGACAAGCTGGCCGAGGAGGGCATCCGCTGCGATCTGATCGACCCACGCACGACCTCGCCGCTGGATGAAGAGCTGATTCTGGAAAGTGTGCGGGAAACCGGACGCCTGGTAGTGATCGACGAGTCGTCGCCGCGTTGCGGCCTGGCTGCCGACATTGCCGCTTTGGCTGCGCGCAAGGCCTTCTTCAGCCTGCGTGCACCAGTGGTTACTGTGACGCCGCCGCATACCCCGGTGCCGTTTGCGCCGGAACTGGAACGCGAATACTTGCCGGATGCTGCCCGCATCGAGCAGGCCATCCGCTCGGTTCTGGCGCCTTGAGGAGAACGCCATGAGCAAGATCCATCCCATCAATATGCCCCAATGGGGGCTGGAAATGACAGAAGGCAGTATCGCCGCCTGGCATGTCGCCGTCGGCGACCGCATTACCAAGGGCCGTGAACTCGTCGATATCGAGACCTCCAAGATCGTCAACTCCATGGAGGCGATGAGCGACATGCCTGGCGTGGTGCGTCGGCTGGTCGGCAAGGTCGGCGATATCGTTCCTGTGGGCGGCTTGCTGGGGGTAACGTCCGAGCCTGATGTCAGCGAAGAAGAAATCGACAGCTACCTCGCCGCGGCGGGACAGCCGGTCGCGGCTGCGCCGGCACCGGCACCAACGCCAACTGAGCAACCTGCGCCCGCAGCACAGCCGGAAGCAGTGGCACAGCCAGCAGCGGTTGCACCGCCGGCGCCGATTGCGCAGCCAGCAGCAGCCAGCAGCCAGCCGGCAGCTGTTGCAGTTGCAGTTGCAACGGCGCAGGCGCCTGTTCGCCCAGCCTTGAGTGAGGCGGAGCGGGATCGTATCGTCGCCGCCAACGCGACCGTCAATGCCAGTCCGGTGGCGCGGCGCCAGGCCAACCGGGCAGGCATCGATCTGTCCAGCTTGTCCGGTACCGGCCGCCATGGCCGCGTCTCCGTGGATGATGTTGTCGCCGCAGCGCCCGAATTTGAAACGGCCGTTGCCGAATTGCCCGCCTTGGGTGAGCAGCAACTTGTGCAGCGTAACAGCAGCGTGAATGCCTCGCCGATCGCACGTCGCCTGGCTAATCGCAGCGGTATCGACCTGACTGCGTTGGCAGGCAATGGCCGCCACGGCCGGATTTCGGTGGCAGACGTCGAGGCCGTGCTGGTCCGGTTTCAGCCGGCCGTCCGCGCTGCTTCCGCCGTTGCGCCGTCGGCACCGGCAGACGTGCGCGCCGGCCCGGCTGCCCGCAAGCTGGCTGCCGAGCAGGGCGTCGACCTGGCTTCCGTACAGGGAAGCGGTCCGCGCAACCTGGTGCTCAAGGCCGATGTGCAAGAGTCGATCAGGAATGCTGCGCAATCGCCTGCGGCGCAACAGCCGGTGGTACAGGCATCTGTGGATGATTACAAGCTGATTCCGCTGACTGCCATGCGCAAGGCCATCGCTGCCAGTCTGACGCATTCGAAGCAAACCATTCCGCATTTCTATCTGACGATCGATTTGAACCTTGATCCGCTGATCGCGCTGCGGCAGTCGATCAATGCGCAAAGCGAGGGGCGTCGCAAGTTGTCGATCAACGACTTCCTGATGCGCGCGGTGGCGCTGGCGCTGCACGACGTTCCCGCGGCCAATGTGCATTTCACCGATGCCGGCATCAAGCAGTTCAGTGGCGTGCACCTGTGTCTCGCGGTTGCCATCGAGGGGGGGCTGGTCACGCCGGTGATCCGCAATGCCGAGAGCAAGAGTGTGTTTGCGATCGCCGCCGAGGTGGTCGAGCTGGCCGAGCGGGCGCGCAACCGCAGCCTGACCCAGGCGCACATGAGCGGCGGCACTTTTACCGTTTCTAACCTGGGCATGTTCGGTGTGCGCCAGTTCGATGCGGTGATCAATCCGCCGCAAGGCGGCATCCTGGCCGTTGGCAATGTGCGGCGCGAAGCCTGCGAGGCTGCTGACGGCAGCATCGAGTTCCGTTCGCTGATGTCGGTAACCATGTCCTGCGATCACCGCGCCATCGACGGTGCGGTAGGCGCCAGATTCCTGGCGGCGTTGCGCAAGTGGGTTGACCGGCCCTATGCGCTGCTTGGCTGATAAATAAATACGGAGACGTTAATGAGTGGACGTTTGCAGGACAAGGTAGTGCTGGTGACGGGGGCGGCAAGCGGCATTGGCGAAGCGGCCGCGCGCCTGTTCATCCGCGAAGGCGCGAAGGTGGTACTGGCAGATATCAACGAGGTGGCCGGCGCTGCGCTGGCCAGGGAACTGGGAATGCACTTCATCGCCACCGACGTGACCTTTGAAGAGCAGGTGGAGCGCGCGGTTGCCTATACGGTCGAGCGCCATGGCCGGATCGACTGCATGATCAACAATGCCGGCGTGATCGGTGCGGTCGGTTCGATCATGGAAACCACGGCGCAGGCCTGGCGCGCAACCCAGGCGATCTTGCTGGAAAGCGTGTTCTTTGGCATCAAGCATGCCGCGCGTGCGATGCGCGAGCAACGCAGTGGCGTGATCCTGTCCCTGTCCAGCATTGCCGGGGTCATGGGTGGGCTGGGTCCGCATGCCTATACGGCGGCCAAGCACGGGGTGGTGGGCCTGACCAGGTCGGCGGCGTCCGAACTGTCCGGGTATGGCATTCGCGTCAACGCCGTCGCTCCCGGAACCACCGTGACGCCAATGATCGATCAGGTTCGCGGCAGCCGTGAAGCGGCAATGACAGGAGCCGCCGAGGTTTCGCCGCTCGGGACTGCCTTGCTGCCGGAGGAAATTGCTGCCGGTCTGCTTTTCCTGGCAAGCGATGCCGCGGCGCATATTACTGCCCACACTCTGGTCGTTGATTCCGGCGTTACTGCAGGCGGCTTCGCCTCGGGCGCGAGCAAGCTGCGCGACCGGCCGGTCACCTTTATCGGACCTTCCGGCCAACATTAAGACAGAGCGAAGAGGAAATCATGAGTGGACGTCTTCAAGACAAGGTGGTGCTGATCACCGGCGCCGCGAGCGGCATCGGCGCGCAGACCGCACGCCTGTTTGTCGCCGAGGGTGCGGCAGTCGTGCTGTCGGATATCAATATCGATGCGGGCCAACAACTGGCGCGCGAGTTGGACGCTGCGTTCATCGCCGCTGACGTCAGTGTCGAAGAACAGGTCGAAAGGGCCGTCGCCTACACGGTGGAACGGCACGGCCGGCTGGATTGCATGATCAATAATGCCGGTATGATCGGGGTCGTCGGTTCGATCCTCGACACCCGCACTGAAGACTGGAATCGCACGCTTGGCGTGTTGCTGGACAGCGTGTTCTTCGGTGTCAAGCATGCGGGCAGGCAGATGCGCAAGCAAGGCGGCGGTGGTTCGATTCTCTCACTGTCGAGCCTGGCGGGTGTGGTTGGCGGCGTCGGGCCGCAAGTGTACAGCGTGGCCAAGGCTGCGGTCATCGCCCTGACGCGTGGCGCAGCTTCGGAGTTGGCCCAGTATGGCATCCGCGTCAATGCGGTGGCGCCAGGCCTCGTGGTGACGCCGCTGGTCGATCAGGTCTATGGCGATCGGGAAAAGGCGGTGCAAGGGGCGACTGTCAATTCGCCGCTGGGCAGCGCTGCAGTGCCGGAAGAAATTGCCGCCAGCCTGTGCTATCTGGCCAGCGACGAAGCTCGTCACGTCAGCGCCCATACGGTGGTGGTCGATTCCGGCGTGTCGGCAGCGGGATCGTCCGGTTCGGCGCTGTTCCATAATCGTCCCGCCGGCTTTCTTGGCAAGATGCCGAAGCAATATCAATAATTTATTGGAGTAGTTGTATGCCTAGTGTGGTATTTGTTTTGCCGGATGGCGAACGCAAGGAAGTAAATGTCCTGAAAAACGCCAGCGCGATGAGTGGCGCGGTGCAGGGCGGCGTGACGGCGATCCTCGCCGAGTGCGGCGGCGCCTGTGCGTGCGCGACCTGCCACGTTTACGTCGATCCCGCCTGCGAGAGCTTGCTGCCGCCGGTGGGGGATCTGGAAGATGAATTGCTCGATGCCGTCGCTGCGGAGCGCAAGCCGAACAGCCGCCTCAGCTGCCAGATCAAGATCACGCCGGAACTCGACGGCGCCCTGATCCTGCATGTCCCTGACCGCCAGGCCTGATCCCGACGCCGGTATTTAATAACGAGAATCAAGGTACGCATACATGAGCTCAACGCTATGTGTCGAGGTGACGGAGCACGTTGCCCACATCTGCTTTAATCGTCCGGAAGCGCTCAATGCACTGAATGTGGAGCTGGCCCAGGAGTTCGCCGAGGCTTGCCGTTCTGTCGCCGCCGATCCCGCCGTGCGGGTGGTCGTCTTGAGCGGCAACGGCAAGGCCTTCATGGCCGGTGGTGATCTGCAAACCATGCGCGCCCAGCCGACCGAGGCGGTCAACGCACTGATCCCGCCGGTGCATGAGGCTGTTCGCCTGCTTGCCGAGATGCCCAAGCCGGTACTTGCCAGCGTGCATGGCGCAGCGGCTGGCGCCGGGATGAGCATCATGCTGGCGGCGGACCTCGCGTTGGCTGCAGCGAACACCCGATTCAATTTCGCCTACAGCGATATTGGCACCAGCTGCGATGGCGGCATGTCCTGGTCGCTGCCGCGCCTGGTCGGATTGCGCAAGGCGATGGAAATCGCCTTGCTCGGCGATACCATCGATACTGCCGAGGCGCTGCGCCTGAACCTCGTCAACCGGGTCGTCGATGCCGATCGCCTGGTGGAGGAGACACAGGCGCTCGCGCTGCGCCTGGCCCAGCGCGAGCCGCATGCGCTGGCGCATCTGAAGCGCCTGCTGCGGGCATCCTCGTTGCAGGACTTGCCTGCCCAGCTCGATGCGGAATACGCCGCCTTCCTCGATTGCGCGCAGCGCCCCGAGTTCGTGACGGCGATCGATGGTTTTTTTGCCCGCCGTGCGGCGGCCAAGCGCTGATTTGACGAGGCCAGCCATGACAAATCCAGGGAATCCCGACAACTTCGTCAGCCGCGAAGATACGTCCTCCTACGAGACCGACGAGCCGGTGCTGTATGGCGTTGCGGATGGCATCGCCACCGTGACCCTGAACCGGCCGACGTTCAACAACGCGCAGAACTCGCAAATGACCTATGCGCTGGATGACGCCTTCCGGCGCGCCGTCAATGACGACGCCGTCAAGGTGATTGTCCTGCGCGGTGCGGGCAAGCATTTTTCGGCGGGCCACGACATCGGCACGCCGGGCCGCGACATCAACAAGTCGTTTGAGCGGGTGAACCTGTGGTGGGATCACACCAACAAGCCTGGCGGCGAGTTCCTGTACGCCCGCGAGCAGGAGGTCTACCTGAACATGTGCCGGCGCTGGCGCGACCTGCCCAAGCCGACCATCGCGATGGTGCAGGGCGCCTGCGTGGCGGGTGGCCTGATGCTGGCCTGGGTGTGCGACCTGATCGTGGCCAGCGACGATGCGTTTTTCCAGGATCCGGTGGTGCGCATGGGAATTCCAGGCGTGGAATATTTCGCTCATCCGTATGAACTCAATCCGCGCATCGCCAAGGAATTTCTGTTTACCGGCGACCGCATGAGCGCCGAGCGCGCCTACCAGATGGGCATGGTCAATCGCGTACTGGCGCGCGCCGATCTCGAGGCTGGCACCTACGCCCTGGCTGCGCGTGTTGCCCAGCAACCGCGCATGGGCCTGGCGCTGACCAAACAAGCGGTCAACCATGTCGAGGACCTGCAGGGCAAGCGCAATGCGATGGATGCCGTGTTTGCCTGGCATCATTTTGCCCATGCCCACAGCGAACTGATCTCTGGAAGCAATGTGGGCGGCTTCGATGCCAAGAGCATGGCTGCAATGAATAAAAAAGCCGCCGAATAAACGGCGGGAAGGAGGGGACATGGGCAACACTGAAAAATTCTATATCGATGGCTTGTGGAGCGAGCCGCAGGGGCAGCAACGCCGCGCGGTCATCAACCCGGCCACCGAAGAGGCTTTTGCGCACATCCGCATGGGTAGCGCCGAGGATGTGGACCGCGCAGTCATGGCGGCGCGCCGTGCATTCGAGAGCTATAGCCAATCGACGCGCGAGCTGCGCATGTCTCTGCTGGCCCGGATCATCGAGGTGTACCAGCGACGTATGGCGGAACTGGGGCGAGTCATCAGCGATGAGATGGGCGCGCCCTTGCCGATGGCTATCCAGATGCAGGCGGGTAGCGGTATGGGGCACCTGAAGGCAAACCTCGAGATATTGCGCGATTACCAGTTCGAGCAGGTCCATGGCAGGAGCGTAGTGGCACGCGAGCCGGTTGGCGTCTGCGCCCTGATTACCCCTTGGAACTGGCCGGTCAACCAGATGGTATCCAAGATCGTTCCGGCCCTGGCGGCAGGGTGCACCATGGTCCTCAAACCCAGCGAATTGTCGCCTTTGTCGGCGGTCCTGCTGGCGGAGATATTGGATGAAGCCGGCGTGCCGCCCGGGGTGTTCAACCTGGTGCAGGGGGATGGTCCGACTGTCGGGGCGACTCTGGCGGCACATCCGGAAGTGGATATGGTGTCCTTTACCGGATCCACGCGTGGCGGTGTGGCAGTGGCCAAGGCCGCTGCGGACACGGTCAAGCGCGTGACGCAGGAATTGGGTGGCAAGTCGGCCAACATCATTCTGGCTGACGCAGATTTTGCCGAGGCGGTACGGGCCGGTACCGTGGCCTGCCTCATCAACAGCGGGCAGACCTGCAAGGCACCAACCCGCATGCTGGTACCTGCCGCCCGCCACGCTGAGGCCGTGCAACTGGCGCGCGAAGTGGCAGAAGCCTACCGGGTCGGCGATCCATTGGCCGAAGGTACGCAAATGGGTCCACTGGCCAACCGCATGCAGTATGACCGGGTGCGGGAAATGATCGCTGTGGGTGTCGCAGAAGGTGCAGAACTGGTGTGCGGCGGTGCCGGTTTGCCTGAGGGCGTGGAAGGTGGTTACTTCGTCCGGCCCACAGTCTTCGCCAACGTCAATAACGCCATGCGCATCGCCCGCGAGGAAATCTTCGGACCGGTGCTGTGCATCCTGCCGTTCGAATCGGAAGACCAGGCTGTGGCCATTGCCAACGACACCCCCTATGGCTTGTCCGGTGCCGTGTGGGCCGACTCGTTCGCACAGGCTGTGCAAGTCGGGCGGCGCCTGCGTACGGGATCGGTGCATCTGAACGGCGCGCCCTCGGACCTGCTGGCCCCCTTCGGTGGTTACAAACAGTCCGGCAATGGCCGGGAGTGGGGCGTGCAGGGTCTGGAGGAGTTCCTTGAAACCAAGGCGCTGATCGGCTCGGCAGCGCATTCCTGATCGCCACGGTGAAACCAACCATGTCTTTTGATCGCTCAAGATGAAGCCACAACCCGTCGCGATTGGCGTGCACCTGGGCTTGATGGCAACGATGCTTGTCTGGGCCCTGAACGTCTCCCTCGTCAAATGGCTGACCGGCATTATGGACGTCATGCTGGTCGCCAGTTTGCGCATGGTGTGTGCATCGTTGGTGCTGGTCCTGCTGCTGTTCCTGAGCCGGCAGCACCTGCCGCGCTGGCGTGGCCGCACCTTGGTGCTTGCCTGCGTCAGCGCGCTGCTCATGGTGTATGGAAATCAGATACTTTTTGCCGGCGCGATGGAAAAGACCACGGCCAGCAATGCGGCACTGATTCTGGCGTTGAACCCATTGCTCAATGGTCTGCTGGAAGCCCTGGCCTTTCGCAAGCGCCTGACGGCTCCGTATGTCCTTGGCGCCTTGCTGGCGGTGGCCGGCGTGCTCCTCGTGATACTGAACCGCCCACACCTCAACCTGGCAGGCCCATCACTGGGGGATGTTCTGGTGTTTGGCTCCATGCTGTCCTTTTCCACGGGCGTGCTGATCCTGCAGCGGCTGGCACGCGATAACACTGCTCAGGAAATCAATTCTTTCCTTTACCTGATAGGCACGCTTGCACTGGTCTTGCATGCGGCCGTCACGCTCCGGGAGCCGCTGGCTGCAGTCCAGGCATTGAGTTGGCAGGGGTGGGCCGGCGTGGTCTTTTCCGGCGTCGTGGCCACTGCGGCGGGCGCGCTTGCCTGGACGCGCGGGGTTGCCGCCATGGGGTTGGGACGGGCCGCAGTGTACATGTCCTGGGTGCCAGTGCTGGGGGTGGCGTTTGGTGCGCTCCTGCTGGGAGAGCAACTCACCATATGGCATTTGTTCGGCATGATTCTGGTGTTGTCCGGCACGGTGCTGAGTTCCCAGCGGTTTCGGCTGCTGACGCCGGTGCCCGAGAAGTGAGACCCAGCCCATGTCATCCGATTCCGTAGGTTCAGTAATTAGTATTGACTATTTGGTGTTCTCGCAATTACGCCAACTCGAAAATATTTTCAATAACAATCAGTTTTTCGCCAAGCGCAATGTTGAGGATCTTTGTATATGAGCAGTGAACTGTCGACCGCCATTCAGGAACTCGCCCCCGATGGTTTGTCACCGCGTCCGGGCAGCCCGCAAGAGCAGAAAAGCTCGAAAACCCGCGAAACCATCCTGGAGGCCGCGCTCGACTGTCTGGCCGAGCATGGCTATGCCAATACCACCCATAACCTGGTCTGTCAGCAGGCCAAGGTTTCGCGCGGCGCCCTGTTGCATCACTATCCCACCAGCCAGGATCTGATGGTGGCGGTCATCGACTATGCCTTCTACAAGCATATGACCACCTTCAGCCAGATGGTTGGCTCGCTTAGCGATGAGAGCCGCCGCAACCGCAACACGGCCATTGCCATTGATTGGCAGCAGTGCCAGAGCCGCGAGATGCAGGTGTATCTCGAAATGAAGGTCGCGGCGCGGACCAACAGCGAACTGCGCGCCATTTTTCTGCCCCGCGCGCGGCATCACGATCTGGTCTGGAAAGAGGAACTGCTCAAGGTCTTCCCCGAGTGGCGCGACAACATGCCCAAGCTGGACCTGACCCGCCGCCTCACCCGGGCCATCATTGAAGGCTTGAACATGAGTCGTGAGCTTTCGCGGGACAGCGAAGCTGAATGGGCCCTGGTAACCTTCACCGCAGAGATGGTACTCAAGATCCGCCAGGGCGATCTGGACTTCCCTTCAGTTGAGCGCATCGACGCGTTCAAGCAATCGCTCTCGGCCAACGTCAAGAGGCCGCGCAGCACCGTCAGCAAGGCTGTCCGGCGCCCGCGCAAGAACGCAGGCGACTGACGCTCCTGCTGCCGGCTTGACGTACTGACGTACGAACCTGCACCAGTGAACACGGCACACACGAGGTATCGCAATGGACAACGACCTGCCCGAGTACCACCGGGGACGCAGCGGCAGGGGAGGGCAAACCTTCTTCCCCGCTGCCGGCACAAAGAAAAATATATTGCTGGTCACGCGCGGCCATGCCTTCGTGCGGGACGAGTTCTACGCGATTTTTGAAGAGAATCCGGAGATTGAGTGGTCAGGCGTCGAGCACCCCGCCGCCCAGCTGATGTTTACGCCGGAGACCGCGCGTCATTTTGACTGCTATGTGTTATACGACATGCCGGGCATTGAGTTCAAACGGTCCGGCGATGGCGTACCGACCTTCCATGCGCCGCCGCAGCATTACAAGGATGGGCTGCTGGCCATGCTGGATGCCGGGCTGCCGCTGGTGATCCTCCATCATGCCTGCGCCGCCTGGCCGACCTGGCCAGAGTGGGCCGAGATTGTCGGCGCCCAGTTCCTCTACCAGCCAATGAAGTCGCGCGGAGTCGACAAGCCGGATTCCGGTTATCGCATCGACGTGTCTCACACCGTTTCGCCCGTGCTCGAACACCCGATCACAGAAGGCGTGGCGCCATTCGAGTTGACCGATGAGCTGTACCTGTTTGAAGTATTTGAAGAGTCGGTCATTCCCTTGTTCCGCAGCGACTTCAGCTTCACCTCAGAACATTTTTATTCCGCGAAGCAGGCCTTGGCGGGAACGCTGAATGTCAATGCAGGCTGGCAGCATGCGCCCGGAAGCAATCTGGTCGGCTGGGTAAAACGTTACCGCAACAGTCCGATCGTGTATCTGCAATTTGGCGATGGCCCAGTTACTTACCGCAATCCCTCGTTTCGTAAAATTCTGCAGAATGCAATCCGCTGGGCATGCTCGCCCGAAGCGCTGCGCTGGGCGCGGCAGTCCGACGCAGCAGGCGAGGCAGGCAAAGATTAGCCCGGCATCGACAGGCGTTCCAGGGCGCTCAGGTCGCACAGGGTGATGCTGCCATAGTGGCGCTGGATCAGGCCGTTCTGTTCCCACTCCTTTAGCACTTTATTGATGCTTTGCCGGCTTGTGCCTAGCATCTGGCTGAGGTTTTCCTGCGACACGCCGAGCGTGTGGCGCGGTTCATCCGTGCCGCCCTGCAGGACGTTCTGGGCCAGCAGCAGCAGGCGGCTCGCGAGTCGCTCCTCCAGTGAAAGCAATGCATTGCCTTCCAGGAGCAGGGTGGACAGGCGGATGCGCTGGCAGAGAAACGGGATGAAATGCCGGTAAAGTTCGGGCCTGCTCTCCAGCAGGGCATTCAATTGCGCGCGCGGCATGACCAGCAATTCACTATCGCCCTGGGCATCGGCCTGGTAAGCGCGCGGCAGTCCCTCTAGTAGGGACGACTCACCAAACCAGCATCCTGGCTCCATCAAGGCGAGCAAGGCTTCCCGGCCATCCCGTGTGGAGCTGCTGACGCGAATGCAGCCTCTCACCACGGCATACATCCCTTCGGGGGGAGCGCCCTTGTCATGCAGGCGCGCCCGGTCGGGTAGATGGCGCACGTGCATCATCTCGACCAGGGCTGTCAAAATATCTTCAGGCATCGCCTGGAAAAGCGGATTACGCAGAAGGAAGTTACGCCGCTCGGCGTTCGTCGCAATTGTAAAAACTTTGACAGTCGGGATGGACATCGCTCTATATACTCCAGCCATACAAGCTCAACACGGAGACCAGATAATGACCGCAACGCAATCTTTCATCCATTCCGAAATTCAGCAGCAGGTCTCTCCCATCGAATGGCAAACGCGGGTGAATCTGGCCGCCTGCTATCGACTGATTTCGCTGTTTCGCTGGGAAGACCTGGTCTACACGCATATTTCCGCCAAGGTGCCGGGCACCGAAGAATTCCTGATCAATCCTTATGGCTTGATGTTTGACGAAATCACTGCTTCCAGCCTGGTGAAGGTCGACCTGGCCGGCAACAAGCTGTTGAACAGCCCCTACGACATCAATCCCGCAGGTTTCATCATTCATGGCGCCATCCATGAAGTACGTCACGACGTCGGCTGTGTATTGCATACGCATACGGCCGACGGCATTGCGGTTTCCATGCAAAAGGACGGCTTGCTGCCACTGTCGCAGCAGTCGATTTTCATCCGCGCCAGCCTGGCATATCATCCGTTTGAGGGCGTCGCCTTGAACCCTGAGGAGCGGATCCGCCTGCAGCAGGATCTGGGTGACAAATCTTACCTGATTTTGCCCAATCATGGCTTGCTGACCTGCGGCGAAACCGTTGCCGATACCTTCCTGATGATGTACATGCTGCAGCGCTCGTGTGAAGTGCAGATCAAGGCGCAGAGCAGCGGTGCCGAGCTCATCCATATCCCGCAGGAAGTCGAAGACAAGACGGTGGCGATGACGGTTGCCATGAACAGCGCCATGCGCGGCAATCGCAAGCATCTCGACGGCTCGGTGCCATGGCCGGCATTGCTGCGCCGCCTCGATCGTTTCAGCCCCGGATACCGTGACTGAAACGGCTGGCAGGCGATTCTTTAAATGATTGAAAGACAGCTTTAATCGGAGCGCGATAAATGGAAACAGTAACCACCTTCACCAATCTGGGCAACGCAATTGCCGAGGACTGGGCAACTATCACGCGCGAATCCGCGCCATTTATCGCCGCTTTGCCCGACCGTATCCTGGCCCATCTTAATCTATTGGCCGGGGATTTCGGCGGGCTTCCGGTGGACCGGTTGACCCATTGCCTGCAAACCGCCACACGGGCGCACCGCGATGGTCGTGACGAGGAATATGTGGTCTGTGCGTTACTGCACGATATCGGCGACGTGCTCGGTTCCTACAATCACGCCGATCTCGCGGCGACGATCCTGCAGCCTTTCGTCAGCGAGGCAAATCACTGGATGATCGAAAAGCACGCAATATTTCAGGGCTATTATTTTTTCCACTACCTGGGACTCGATCGCCATATGCGCGACCAGTACAAGGACCATCCGCAATACCGGCAGACCGTTGAATTCTGCGCGCTCTACGATGCGCCAGCCTTCGATCCGAAGGCGGAAACCTTGCCGCTCGAATTTTTCGAGCCGATGCTGCGCCGCGTCTTCGCCAAACCAAAGCGCTCCATCTACCAGCGCGCCAGCGGCAAAATGGCTTACTGATCGCGCCAGTGAAGTGAGGGCGCATACTGATGCTCCTCACTTTGCGGAATGCCTACATGGTCGATGCGACATGCAGGCGGGTCAGCCGTAATGTCTGGATGCGCCAGCAGCCGTCGCTTTTCCTGTAGGTTTCATGATAATGCCCCTGGCCGTGCAATGTGCCAGTCGCGCTGTACAGCCAGTCCTCCATCGCCCAAATGCCCGATGCCTCATGGTCAGAGATGATGTCGATCACTGGCATGTGGCCATAATGCGCACTAACGATCGGACCGAGCCTTTCGCGCGCATATGCCACGAATGCATCGGCGCCTTCAATCAGCGGGTCTGCCTGAGTGCTGCGGGGCTGCGAGACTTTCCGCGCGCCCAGCACATCAAACGTCGCGTCATCCATAAACAATTCGCGCAATCCGGACCAGTCCTTCAAATCCAGGCAAATGAAGTAGCGCGCCTTGAGCTGCTTGATCGCCTCGATCGTCAATAACTGCTTGATATCGTCCATCCGACAAGTCCTTTGATTGATCGGCAAGTATCGCTTACATGTTCGGATAATTCGGCCCGCCGCCGCCTTCCGGCGTGACCCACACGATATTCTGGGTCGGGTCCTTGATGTCGCAGGTCTTGCAGTGCACACAATTTTGTGCATTGATCTGCAGGCGGTCTTTCCCTTCTTCGGTCTTGACGAACTCATACACCCCGGCCGGGCAGTAGCGTGCTTCCGGCCCCGCATAGGTGGCCAGGTTCACGCCCACCGGCACCGCGTCGTTCCTGAGCGTCAGGTGGATCGGCTGCTCTTCCGCATGGTTGGTGTTGGAAATGAACACCGACGACAGGCGGTCGAAGGTCAGCTTGCCGTCCGGCCTGGGATAGGCGATGGGCGTGCATGCGGCGGCCGGTTTGAGGCATTCGTGGTCGGCGTAGTCGCGGCGCAGGGTCCACGGCGCCTTGCCGCGCAAAACCATCTGGTCGATGCCGGTCATGATGGAACCCAGCACCAGGCCCTTGGACAGCCAGGGCTTGACGTTGCGCGCCACGTGCAGTTCTTCATGCAGCCACGAGCGCTCGAACGCCACCGGGTAGGACGTCAGTTCGTCATGCTGGCGCTGCTCGCCCAGCGCGGCAAAGGCGGCCTCGGCGGCCAGCATGCCCGTCTTGATGGCGGCGTGGCTGCCCTTGATGCGGCTCATGTTGAGAAAGCCCGCGTCGCAGCCGATCAGGGCGCCGCCCGGGAAGACCAGCTTGGGCAGCGACTGCAGGCCGCCGGCGGTAATCGCCCGGGCGCCGTAGGACAGGCGCTTGCCGCCTTCGAAGAAGGTGCGGATGGCCGGATGGGTCTTGTAGCGCTGGAATTCTTCGTACGGCGACAGGTAGGGGTTCGCGTACGACAGGCCAATGACATAGCCGACCACGACCTGGTTGTTTTCCAGGTGGTACAGAAACGAGCCGCCATAGGTATCGTTCTTGAGCGGCCAGCCGGTGCTGTGGATCACCAGCCCCGGCTTATGCAGCTTGGGGTCGATTTCCCACAATTCCTTGATGCCGATGCTGTAGGACTGCGGATCCTTGCCGGCGTTCAGGTCATACCTGGACATCAGCTGCTTGCCCAGATGCCCGCGCGCACCTTCGGCAAACAGCGTGTACTTGGCATGCAATTCCATGCCCAGCTGGAAGGCCTCGGTGGGATTGCCTTCGCGGTCCACGCCCATGTTGCCTGTCGCAACCCCCAAGACCTGCCCATCGTCGTTGTAGAGAATTTCGGCGGCAGGAAAGCCGGGGAAGATTTCCACGCCCAGGCTTTCGGCCTGCTGGCCCAGCCAGCGCACCACGTTGCCCAGAGAAACGACATAGTTGCCGTGGTTTTCAAAGCAGGCCGGCACCATGAAGCCGGGCGTCCGGTAAGCCCTGGTTTCGGTCAGGAAGAGGATGCGGTCTTCCGTGACTTCGGTATGCAGCGGCGCGCCCAGCGCTTTCCAGTCCGGCAGCAGCTCGGTGAGCGCGCGCGGATCCATGATCGCCCCCGACAGGATGTGGGCGCCCAGTTCGCCGCCTTTTTCGAGGACGCAGACGGCGATGTCATTGCCTTTTTCTGCCGCCAGCTGTTTGAGTTTGATGGCCGCAGACAGGCCGGCCGGGCCGCCGCCGACGATGACCACGTCGTATTCCATTGCTTCGCGCGGGCCGTATTGTTCGATAAGGGTTTGAGTCATATAAGTACGATGTATATAAACCAGAGGGGGGCACGTTGCCGGAATAGATGGCCCGAGTATAGAGTATAGCCAGCTCCCGGCTTGTGCCTCAATGGCGAAAATGCTTATTACCGTTGAACGAATTTGTCAGGCGCGAGTAAGCAAGCTGGCTAGCCATGCAGCATGCGCTCGCGGTATTCGCCCGGATTGGCACCGGTCCATTTCTTGAATGCGCGGTGGAAGGCGCTGGCTTCCGAGAAGCCCAGTTCGCAGGCAATATCGGTGACGCTGTTGGCGGTGTGGCAAAGATAGTCGATTGCCATGTCGCGCCGTAGCTGGTCCTTGATGCCCTGAAACGACTGTCCCTCTTCCTGAAGGCGGCGGCGCAGCGTGGACGGCGTCATGTTCAGCAGTGCTGCGAACTCCTCGAAGTCCGGCCATTCGGTGCGGGCCGCAGCGCGCAGGCGGCGTCGGATCTGGGCCGCCAGGCCAGCACTGTTCTTGTATTTGACGATGATGTTGGCTGGCGCCTGCCGCACGAAATCGACCACGGTCTTCTGGTTTTGCACCACCGGCAAGTCCAGATAGGAGGCATCGAATGTGAGCGAGGTCATGGGCTGGTCGAAGCGCAACTGATGCGAATACATCCGTGCATATTCCGCGCTGTGTTCCGGCTCGGGATAGCAAAACCCGGCGGCGAGGATCGGAATGCGCCGGCCGATGAGCCAGCAAGCCAGGCCGTGCTGCATCATCAGCAGCGTCTCGCAGCCCAGCACCGGGCTGGTGCGCCGGCCGGGCGTGTGCGTAATGTTCAGGCTGGCATGCTGGGCACCGGTTTCGACGCTGCAGTGGAAATCGTCGAGGATCAGGTTGAAGATGCGCGTCATCCGGTGCAGCGCGCTTTTGAGCGTGGAGCTATGGACCAGGGCCTGGCACAGCATGGCAAAACTGCCGACCTTCATGCGCCGCGAATCCTGCGCGAAGAGTTCATCGTTCAGCGTGTGGGCCACGGCGAGCCACAAGGCACTGAAGTTTTGCGGGGTTACGCGTGCCTGGGGAGTTTGCAGCAGCGACGGCGAAATGCCGGCGTTGCGCAACAGTTCATCGGCATCGAAGCCTTGTTCGATGACCGGGGCCAAGGCAGACCGGACGAAAAAGATCGAGATGCTGCCTTTTTCCGTGCGCGTTTGTTGCATGACGATAGAGGAGGAGTCCTGTTTATTTATTCATCGAAAGGCTTGTCGCAATGCGCCTGCCAAGGTCGTGTGACCAATCTTCGCAGCGAAATTGCGTTTTTTTGGCATAGGTTGCGAATTTGATCGTTTTTATACTTCACTAAATTGGTACACATCTCGTCTATCCACAATTCGTACTGGGAGCAGCAACATGGAATGCAAAATTATCGGTGTCATCGGCGCGGGCATCATGGGCAGCGGCATTGTGCAAATTTGCGCGCTGGCCGGACGTGACGTGGTGATGGTCGATGTGTCGGCCGCGGCAATCGACCGCGGCATCAACTCGATCAACGCCACCCTGGCGCGCTCGGTCACCAAGGGCCGCCTTACCGAAGAACAAAAAGCGGCCACTTTGGCGCATATCAAGGGTACCACGAGCTATGCCGATCTGGCAGATTGCGATATGGTAATCGAGGCGGCCACCGAGAACGAAGGCCTCAAGTTGACCATCCTGAAGCAGATCGATGCGGTGGTGCGTCCGGATGCCATCATCGCCACCAATACCTCGTCCATTTCGATTACCAAGCTGGCATCGGCTATTCAGCATCCGGACCGTTTTATCGGCATGCATTTCTTCAATCCGGTGCCGGTGATGGCGCTGGTCGAACTGATCCGCGGCTTGCAGACCTCCGACGCCACGCATGACAGCGCCAAGGCGCTGGCAACGACGATCGGCAAGACGCCGATTTCGGTCAAGAACAGCCCGGGTTTTGCCGTCAACCGCATCCTGTGCCCGATGATCAACGAAGCGATCTTTGTGCTGCAGGAGGGGCTGGCATCGGCAGAGGATATCGACGAGGGCATGAAGCTGGGCTGCAATCAGCCGATCGGCCCCCTGGCGCTGGCAGACATGATCGGCCTCGACACCATGCTGTCGGTCATGGAGACTTTCTATGCCGGCTTCAACGATCCCAAGTATCGCCCTGCGCCGCTGTTGCGCGAAATGGTGGATAGCGGCCGGCTGGGCCGCAAGACCGGGCAGGGTTTCTACAATTACTCCTGATTCAGCGCCCGGCGTTGCCTTTCGGCTGCGAAATTCCAAACAATATTGAGCAAGGAACCGACTATGAACATTGGCATACCGCTGGAGACGCGTTCGGGCGAGACCCGGGTGGCGGCAACTCCCGAGACCGTCAAGAAGCTGGCGGCAAAGCATGAACTCATCGTGCAAGCTGGCGCCGGTCTCGCGGCCAGCATCCCCGATGCCGCCTATGCTGCCGCCGGCGCCACCATCGGCACGGCAGGAGAGGCCTTCGCCTGTGACATGGTCCTCAAGGTGCGCGCCCCTTCCCTTGAAGAGCGCGCCCTGATGGCCCCGGGTACGGTCGTCATCGGCATGCTCAACCCCTTCGACGCCGACAATACCGCCGCCATGGCCGCGGCCGGCCTGACTGCCTTCGCCCTGGAAGCCGCGCCCCGCATCACCCGCGCCCAGTCGCTCGACGTGTTGTCCTCGCAAGCCAATATCGCCGGCTACAAGGCGGTCATGCTGGCTGCCAACACCTACCAGCGCTTCATGCCGATGCTGATGACCGCCGCCGGCACCGTCAAGGCGGCGCGCGTGCTGATCATGGGCGTGGGCGTGGCCGGCCTGCAAGCGATTGCCACCGCCAAGCGCCTGGGGGCGGTGATCGAAGCTTCCGACGTGCGCCCGCCCGTCAAGGAACAGGTCGAGTCGCTCGGCGCCAGGTTCATCGATGTGCCTTACCTCACCGAGGAAGAGCGCGAAATCGCCAAGGGCGTGGGCGGCTATGCCCGGCCCATGCCCCCCGCCTGGCTGGCGCGCCAGGCCGAGCTGGTGCATGCGCGCGCAGCCCAGGCCGACATCATCATCACCACGGCGCTCATTCCCGGCCGCCGCGCACCCATCCTGATCAGCGAAGACACGGTCAAGGCCATGAAGCCGGGGTCGGTCATCGTCGACATGGCCGTCGAGCAGGGCGGCAATTGCCCGCTGTCCGAACTGGGCAAGACGGTGACCAGGCATGGCGTGCACATCATTGGCGAGCCCAACCTGGCTTGCCTGGTGGCGGCCGATGCCTCGGCGCTGTATGCCCGCAATGTGCTGGATTTCCTGAAACTGATCATCGACCCGGAAGGGCTGCTGGCCATTCCCCAGGACGATGAAATCATTGCCGCTACGCTCCTGTGCAGCGGCGGTCAATCCTTACGCAAGGCAGCCTGAACGGAGAGTCCATCATGGAAGTCAGTCACACCCTCATCAACCTCATCATCTTCGTGCTGGCCATCTACGTCGGCTACCACGTGGTCTGGACCGTCACGCCGGCGCTGCATACGCCGCTCATGGCCGTCACCAATGCCATTTCCGCCATCATCATCGTCGGCGCCATGCTGGCGGCGGGTCTGACCGAAGGCCTGGTCGGCCAGGCCATGGGGACGGTGGCCGTGGCCCTGGCGGCCGTCAATGTCTTCGGCGGTTTCCTGGTGACCCAGCGCATGCTGGAAATGTTCCGCAAGAAAGAACCCAGGGCGGCCGCCAAAGCGGCTGGTGCGGCGGACCCGGCCGGCGCCCCTGCGCTGGCCAAGGAAGGGAGCCCAGCATGAACATGGCCTTTGTCAGCATGAACCTGGTGACGCTGTTCTATCTCGTCGCGTCGGTGTGTTTCATCCAGGCCTTGAAAGGCTTGTCGCATCCCGCTTCGGCGCGGCGCGGCAATGCCTTTGGCATGAGCGGCATGGCGATCGCCACCCTGACCACGCTGGCCCTGATCGTCAAGCTGCAGGGCGAAGCCAGCAACGGCAGCCTGGGCTTCGGTCTGGTGCTGGTGGGTGTGATCGTCGGCGGCGGTATCGGCGCCACATTGGCCCGCCGGGTCGAGATGACCAAGATGCCGGAACTGGTCGCCGCCATGCATTCGCTCATTGGTCTTGCCGCGGTGTGCATTGCGGTCGCCGTGGTGGCCGAACCGTGGGTGTTCAACATCACCACGCGCGATGCGCCCATTCCCTTCGGTAACCGCCTGGAACTGTTCATCGGCACCTTCGTCGGCGCGGTGACTTTCTCGGGGTCGGTGATTGCCTTCGGCAAGCTGTCGGGGAAATACAAGTTCCGCCTGTTCCAGGGCGCGCCGGTCAGTTTCAGGGGCCAGCATGTCCTCAACCTGATCCTGGCGCTGGCGATGGTGATCCTGGGCCTGACGTTCTGCTTCGCCCCAGGCCTGGAGCCGGCCTGGACGCCCTTCCTGATGATGGCGGCGATTGCCTTCGTGCTGGGCGTGCTGATCATCATCCCCATTGGTGGCGCCGACATGCCGGTGGTGGTGTCGATGCTGAACAGCTATTCGGGCTGGGCGGCGGCGGGCATCGGCTTTTCGTTGAACAATGCCATGCTGATCATTGCCGGCTCGCTGGTGGGTTCCTCCGGTGCGATCCTGTCGTACATCATGTGCAAGGCGATGAACCGCTCATTCTTCAACGTACTTCTGGGCGGATTTGGCGGCGATGCGGCAGCCGCCAGCACGGGTGGCGCGCAGGCGCAGCGCCCGGTCAAGTCCGGCTCGGCCGACGATGCAGCTTTCCTGATGGGCAATGCCGAGACGGTCATCATCGTTCCGGGCTATGGCCTGGCGGTGGCGCGGGCCCAGCATGCCCTGAAGGAATTGACGGAAAAGCTATCCCACAAGGGCGTCACGGTGAAATATGCGATCCACCCGGTGGCCGGGCGCATGCCGGGACACATGAATGTGCTGCTGGCCGAAGCCGAAGTGCCGTATGACCAGGTCTTCGAGATGGAAGACATCAATAGCGAATTCGGCCAGGCCGACGTGGTGCTGGTGCTGGGCGCCAACGACGTGGTCAACCCGGCGGCGAAAGACCCGAAGTCGCCGATTGCCGGCATGCCGATCCTGGAAGCGTTCAAGGCCAAGACCGTGATCGTCAACAAGCGCTCGATGGCGGCGGGCTATGCCGGTCTGGACAATGAACTGTTTTACATGGACAAGACCATGATGGTGTTTGGCGATGCCAAGAAAGTCATCGAAGACATGGTCAAGGCCGTCGAGTAGTCCGGAACCAATGGTGAGGTAGGCAACAGACGTCTCTCATCCCTTCTCCTCGGGATGCTTTGCGGGCCACCTGGGTGGTCCGCCCTTTTTTTATATGCAGTCGTGCGGCGAAAGTTTCCTGTTGTCGGAGTGCCCGTCAGGATGAGTGTGGCTGATGACACACCGGGCACTCTGGATTGCGCGGGATGCCGATGCTGGTCCATTCCATGCTGCGCGCATCCAGCATCAGCAAGCGTCCCGCCAGCGCCTTCCCGATACCGGCCACCAGCTTCAGCGCTTCGGCCGCCTGCATGGCGCCGATGATGCCCACCAGCGGTGCGAAAACGCCCATGGTGGAACACTGTATTTCTTCATATTCCTGCTGCGGCGGAAACAGACAGGCGTAGCAGGGCGTGTCTTCACCGCGCGGATCGAACACGCTGACCTGGCCATCGAAGCGGATCGCCGCCCCCGATACCAGTGGCACCTTGTGCGCAACGCAGGCGGCGTTGATTGCATGGCGGGTGATGAAGTTGTCGCTGCAATCGAGTACCACGGTGGCGCTGCACACCAGCGCATCCAGGCGTTCGCCTTCGACGCGTTCGGCCAGCGCGGCAATGCGTACTTCGGGATTGATCTGTTGCAGCGTCCGCTTGCCGGACAGGACCTTGGGCTGGCCGACGCGGTCGGTGGTATGCAGGATCTGCCGCTGCAGGTTGGTCAGGTCGACTTCATCGTTGTCCACCAGCGTGATGGCGCCGATGCCGGCCGAGGCCAGATAGAGTGCGGCGGGTGAGCCGAGGCCGCCGGCGCCGATCACCAGTGCATGGGCGGCGAGGATCTTTTCCTGGCCTTCGATACCGATTTCGTCGAGCAGGATGTGGCGCGAATAGCGTAGCAGTTGATGGTCGTTCATTTGGCGAAATGTCGCATATGCGCAAGGAGTAAAAAAGGCCGCATCGCTGCGGCCTTCTTCATAAGGGATCAACGACGCTTATTTCTTCTCGCCGTTCTTTTCATCCTTGGGGTCGTTAATGGTGTTCTCTTTTTTGCTTTCGATCTTGGCCTTGGACAACTGCACCGGCAAGCCCTTCAGGTGGTTGATTGCCTGCGCCAGCTGGAAGTCTTCCTTGCTGCCGAATTCGAGCATCTTGCGCTTCTTGGCGAGAGCCGCCAGGCGCTGCTCCTCTTCCAGCTCGTCGATGACGTTCTTGCCGCTGGCGGCGGTTTCCTTGTCCTTGTCGTTACGCAAGTGCTTTTGCAGGTCCGACTCGTGCAGGCGCAAGCCGTTCAGGACATCGCCGTCGGCGTATTCATCCACCAGCAGGTCCGGCACGATACCCTTGGCCTGGATTGCGCGGCCGTTCGGCGTGTAATAGCGCGCGGTGGTCAGCTTGACCGCGGTGTCGGCAGTCAGCTGGCGAATGGTTTGCACCGAGCCCTTGCCGAAGGATTGCGTGCCCATGATGGTGGCGCGCTTGTAATCCTGCAGGGCGCCGGCGACGATTTCCGAAGCCGAGGCCGAACCGGCGTTGACCAGTACCACCATCGGCACTTTCTTGATGGCTTCCGGCAGCTTGGACAACGGGTCGTTCAGGGTGCGCGAAGCATAGAATTCGCGCCGCGCATAAAAGGTCGCCTTGGAATCCGGCAACTGACCATTGGTCGACACTACCGCCACATCCTTGGGCAGGAAAGCGGCCGACACGCCGATGGCGCCCGGCAACAAGCCGCCCGGATCGTTGCGCAGGTCGAGCACCAGGCCCTTCAATTTCGGGTCTTCGGCGTAAATGGCGTTGATCTTGCGCGCCAGGTCATCCACGGTCGGTTCCTGGAACTGCGACACGCGCAGCCAGGCATAGCCGGGTTCGACCACCTTGGACTTGACGCTCTGCACGCGGATTTCCTGGCGCGTGATGGTGATGATCAGCGGCTTGTCCTCGTCCTTGCGGGCGACGGTCAGGGTGATCTTGGTGTTGGGCTCGCCGCGCATGCGCTTGACCGCCTCGTCCAGGGTCATGCCCTTGACCGGCGTGGTATCCAGGCGGGTAATCAGATCGCCGGCTTTCAGGCCAGCCTTGTAGGCGGGCGAATCCTCGATCGGCGAGATCACCTTGACGTAGCCGTCTTCCATGCCGACTTCGATGCCGAGGCCAACGAACTTGCCTTGCGTGCCTTCGCGCAACTCTTTGAAGGCTTTCTGGTCGAGGTAAGCCGAGTGCGGGTCGAGCGAAGCCACCATGCCGGAAATGGCCTCGGTCAGCAGCTTCTTGTCCTCGACCGGCTCGACGTAATCGGACTTGATCAGGCCAAAGACGTCGGCGAGCTGGCGCAATTCCTCCAGCGGCAGGGGAGACGCGGCACTTTTCTGCGCCATGGCCTCGAATTGAACCGAGCCGGCGACGCCAGCCAGGAGGCCAAGGCCGATGAGGCCGAAATTCTTCAGTTTACTGCCCATATTTCACCTAAGAGAAATCCACTCGAGGGGATCAAAAGCGCGGCCCTGATGCCGCAATTCAAAGTATAAACCCGATTGCTCATGGCCGCCGCTGTTGCCTGCGCTGGCGATGATCTCGCCCATGCCGACGGCATCACCGCTACGTTTCAATACTGCCTGATTGTAGCCGTATATGCTGAGATACTGGTTGCCGTGGTCGATAATGATCAAATTGCCAAAGCCGCGCAGCCAGTCTGCGAACACCACGCGGCCCGCCGCCACTGCCTTGATCTGGCTGCCTTCGGCGGCGCCGATGAACAGGCCTTTCCAGAGGGGGCCATCGTTGCGCCTGCTGCCATACTTGGCCAACAATTCGCCGCGTACCGGCAGGCGCAATTGGCCGCGCAGCGCGGCAAACGCTCGCTCGCTGCCATTGAGTTGGACCAACGTTTGCGGCGTGAGTTCATTGCGGCCGTACGATTTTGCCGGCGGTTCGTCATCGTCAATGGCGTCCAAAGGTGGTTTTTTAGCCTGCGGCTTGCCCTGGCTGGCGGCGTTTTTCGCCTGTTGGGCGGCGCGGCGGGCTTCGCGCTGGGCCAGGCGCTTGCGTTCGGCTTCTCGCTCTGCTTCTATTTCGCGCCGCTTGCGCGCTTCGGCTTCCGCTTTTTGTTGTTCTTCTATCAATTGCGACAAGCGGTTGACCAGACTACCCAGGCGCTGTTCATTGCGCTGGATGCCGTCGGCCTGCTTGCGCTGGGCGGTCAGCTTGTTCGACAGTTGCGCCAGCATCGTCACGCGTTTGGCTTTTTCCTTCTCCAGTAGCGCTTTCTGGTCACGCGCTTCCTGGGCGATTTCCTCCAGCTCGTCCTGGGCATTCTGTGCCTGTGCCTGGTTGGCTTCGATTTCCCTCAGGTTGACGCGCAGCGTTTCCAGCAATCGGGTCTGGGCTTGCGGGACATAGCCAAGGTAGCGCAGTTCGCGGTTGATGCGGTTGGGGTTGTCGCCCGATAGCAGCAGCTTCCAGTGGTCTTCGTTGCCGGACACGTACTGTTGTCGGATCAGTTCGGCCAGTTGCCCTTGCTGGGCCTGTACGGTCTTGCGCAGGCGCGCCTGCTGTTGTGTCAGGTCGGCCAGCTTTTGCCGGGTTTGTTGCTGTTCGGCGCCAAGTTCATGCAAGGCCCGGTTGGCTTCGGAAATGGCTTGTTCGGACTGCGCCAGGCCGTCGGCGGCGTGTTCCCTGGCACCTTCGGTTTGCTGGATATCGCGCTTCAGGTCCCCGAGTTTTTTTTGCAGACCGGCGCGCTCGCTCTCGGCTACCTGCTTTTGCTTGGTGCGTTCGGTGATCCTGGGGCCCTGTGCCGGCGCTGCGGCGGCATACAACGCCAGGCCAAACGCCAGCCCCAAGGCCGCGGCCGGGCGCCAGCGCGCAAGTCGTCCTGCCGCCGGTTTGCGGCGGGACGACTTGCAATGCGAGAGTAAGTAAAAAAACAATTGTTTTACTTGGCCTTGCCCTGGCTGGCGACCGCCTGCTGTGCGGCCTCGATGGCGGCGGCGTCGCCCAGATAGTAATGGCGGATCGGCTGCAGGTCGGCATCCAGTTCGTATACCAGCGGCTGGCCGTTGGGAATGTTCAGCTTGACGATGTCGTCATCACTCATCTTGTCGAGGTACTTGATCAGGGCGCGCAGGCTGTTGCCGTGGGCGGAGATGACGATGCTCTTGCCGGAACGGATCGCCGGTGCGATTTCGTCATTCCAGTAGGGGATCACGCGCGCCACGGTGTCTTTCAGACACTCGGTCAGCGGGATTTCCTCGCGCTTGAGGTCGACATAGCGCGGGTCATTGTAAGAGGTGCGCGTGTCGGTCGACTCCAGCGGAAGGGGCGGCACATCGTAGCTGCGGCGCCATACCAATACCTGTTCGTCGCCAAACTTGGCGGCGGTTTCCGCCTTGTTCAGGCCTTGCAGGGCGCCGTAGTGGCGCTCGTTCAGGCGCCAGCTGTGCTTGATCGGGATCCACATGCGGTCCATTTCGTCCAGCGCCAGCCATAGGGTGCGGATGGCGCGTTTGAGTACCGAGGTATAGGCCAGGTCGAAGCTGAAGCCGGCGTCGCGCAGGAGCTTGCCGGCCTGGCGCGCTTCGGCGCTGCCTTTTTCGGTCAGGTCGACGTCGGTCCAGCCGGTGAAACGGTTGTCGAGGTTCCAGGTGGATTCACCGTGGCGCATGAAGACGATTTTGTACATGGTTGTGATCGGAATGAAAGTAAAAACGGGCGGATAACGGGCAGATAACTCAAGCCGGCCACGGAAAACGGTTTTCCAGTGGCTTTCCTGCTTCTATTTTATAATGGCGGGATTACTTAAAACCATTCAGGCCTTCGATTCCCGTGAAATTCATCATTGATAATATCTGGCTGTTCGCCGTGCTGCTGGTTTCCGGCGGTGCGCTTCTGTGGCCTTACCTGCAAACCCGCGGCCGCAAGGCGACCTTGCTGCAAGCGACTCAAATGATTAATCAGGGCAAGACGGTGGTGCTCGACGTGCGCAGCGCCGAAGATTTTGCCGCCGGCCATATTCGCAACGCCCTGAATATCCCCCAGCAGGACTTGCCGAAGCGCCTGGGCGAGCTGGAAAAATCCCGCTCGAAAAACATCATCGTGGTGTGCCAGGCTGGCGTGACTTCGGCCAAGGCCAGCGCCCAGCTCGACAAGGCCGGCTTCAAGGAAGTATATAGTTTGAGCGGTGGCCTGAGCGCCTGGCAGGCCCAGGGTCTGCCGGTCGCCAGGTAATCGATGGAGTTTGCATGAGTTCGCGCGTTGTAATGTACAGCACCGCCGTTTGCCCGTATTGCGTGATGGCTGAGCGCCTGCTGAAGGCCAAGGGCGTGGAAGATATTGAAAAAATTCGTGTTGACCTGGACCCGCAGCAGCGCGCCGAGATGATGGAGAAGACCGGCCGCCGCACGGTGCCGCAGATTTACATCGGCGCCACCCATGTCGGCGGCTTCGACGATCTCGCGGCGCTGGACCGGCAAGGCAAGCTGGATGGCTTGCTGCAGGGTGCCTGAGCGGCGCTCAATCGTCGGCAGAAGCATTTGATTTACCCTTGAGCGGGAGAGGCTTTCGCGTCTTCCATTTTCAATTTTACGAAAGTGTTCCATGTCCGAAGAACAAAACCAGCAACCTGTTTTCCAAATCCAGCGCGTGTACCTGAAAGACATGTCGCTCGAACAGCCGAATTCGCCGGCGATCTTCCTGGAGCAGGATGCCCCCACTATCGAGGTGGCGGTGGACGTCGGCGCCGAACCGCTGGCCGAAGGGATCTTCGAATCGACCGTGACGATTACCGTGACCGCCAAGGTCAAGGACAAAGTGGCTTTCCTGGTCGAAGGCAAGCAGGCCGGCATTTTCGAGGCGCGCAACATTCCGCCCGAACAGCTTGACCCGCTGCTGGGCATCGGTTGCCCCAATATTGTTTACCCCTACCTGCGCGCCAATATCGCCGACGTGATCACGCGCGCGGGCTTTCCGCCGGTGCATCTGGCGGAAATTAATTTCGAGGCGTTTTATCAGCAGCGCCTGCAGTCACTGGCGCAGCAGCAGGAAGCGCAACAGAATGCCGCTGGCCTGGTGATGCCGGACGGCTCCGCCGCCAAGCACTAAGCCGGTCGCGCTCGGGGCAGGCGTCGTGCCAACGGGCATGGCGACCTGCCCGTATTTTTTGTGGGGGAGGGGTCATGAAAATCATGCGCTGCATGACATGTGCTGCGGTACTGCTGGCAGCGTCCGCCGGCGCGCATGCGCTCACATTCAAGTCGGTCGGCGCTGCGCCCGCCATTCTGTATGACGCGCCCTCGCACAAGGGCAAAAAAGTGTTCGTCGCGCCGCGCGGCATGCCGGTCGAGATCGTGCTGACGTATGGCGAATGGACCAAGGTGCGCGACGTCAGCGGCGATTTGTTCTGGGTTGAATCGAGCCAGTTGCAGGCCAGGCGCATGCTGATGGTGCGAGTCGCCAATGCCCGAATCCGGGCGATCGCCGACGACTCCGGGGTGCCGGTATTCAGCGCCGACAAGGGTGTGTTGCTCGAGCTTGCGGAGCCGGTCAGCGGCGGCTGGCTCAAGGTGCGGCATCGCGACGGTCAGGGCGGCTTCATCAAATCCTCCGAGGTGTGGGGCGAATGAACATGGCCGCACTTTCTTTCCTGACCGTGGGGCGCTGACATGCATATCACGATACTTGGCGCCGGCGCCTGGGGCACGGCGCTCGCCATTGCGCTGGCGGCCCGGCATGACGTCGTGCTGTGGGGGCGCAACCGGCAGGCGATGTCGGAAGCGGCGCGCACGCGGGAAAACAGCGCCTATCTGCCGGGCCTGCCGTTGCCGGAAAACCTCCAGATAACCGCCGACTTTGCAGCGGCGCTGGCCCATGTGGCGGGTGCCGATGGCTTGCTGATCGGCGCGACTTCCATGGCCGGATTGCGTCCGCTGGTACAGCAATTGCGAGGACAGGCCATCCCCAATCTGGTCTGGCTGTGCAAGGGCCTGGAAGAGGGGAGCGCTCAGTTGCCGCACCAGATCGTCCGGGAAGTCCTCGGCGCGCATCTGCCGGCGGGGGTGTTGTCCGGCCCCTCATTTGCGCAGGAAGTTGCGCACGGCTTGCCGTGCGCGCTGGTGATCGGCTCCGAAGATGCCGCGCTGCGCGAACAGGTGGTGGCCGCGGTGCACGGGCCAGCCATCCGCGTGTATTCGAGCGACGACGTGGTGGGGGTGGAAGTCGGTGGCGCAGTCAAGAATATCCTGGCGATTGCCACCGGCATCATCGATGGCCTGAACCTTGGCCTGAATGCCCGCGCTGCGCTGATCACGCGTGGCCTGGCAGAAATCACCCGGCTCGGCATCGCCTTGGGCGCACGCGCCGAAACCTTCATGGGCCTGGCCGGCATGGGCGACCTGATCCTGACCTGTACCGGCGACCTGTCACGCAACCGCAAGGTGGGCCTGGGCCTGGCGCAGGGCAAGCCGCTATCTGTCATCGTCGCCGAACTGGGCCATGTCGCCGAAGGGGTGCGTTGTGCCGCCGCCGTGCGCACGCTGGCGCAGCGACTGGGCGTGGAAATGCCGATTACCGACGCCGTGGCCGGTATCCTGTTCGACGGGCAGTCGCCGCATGCGACGGTCACGCAACTATTGTCGCGAAATCCGCGCGACGAGTCCGCCGCCTGAGCGGGCGGCGCCTTACTTCCCCGCCCCCAGCAGGATCGTCACCAGCAAGGATGTGCCTTCCTGCGCATGCAGGGCATGCGGCACGCCGCCTTGCAGATACACCATGTCGCCGGCGCGCATGAGCTGGCTGTTGCCATGCGCCGTCAGTTCCACCCGGCCCTCCAGGCACTGGATGGTGATTTCGCCGGGCACCTGATGTTCCGCCACCGATTTTCCGGCTGCCAGAACCATGCGCATCAATTCCATTCCAGGGGTTTTCAGGATCGCTCGCGAAGTGGTGGACGACAGCTGCTTGCCCAGCGGGCGAATATCGATCAATTGACCAGAGCTGGCGTGGGGTAGAGACATGTCTGCAAATTCCTTGGGTTGAATGGCGCCGCAAGCACGTTGCGGGCACCCTGAAATGTGAGGTTATCCAATATGCGATGTTATCCAGTCGGTGACCAATATCCGATGATGCAAGACAAATCCCCGGCTGTCGGGCGAGGTGTCGCTGCATTCCCGGAATCTGCCAAAAAGCCGAAAAACAACATAAAAATGCAGCAAAACAACACAAAACCTGCTTAACAATCGTTTGCAAAGCAAAATCAAAATGAAGTTGCTTAAGAAAAATATTTCAGTAAGATGAATTACTCATGAGAAACATAAATAAGCAAAACAAAGTGCTTCTCAGGTTCAAAGCAGGGTTGCAAAAAAATAAGAATCGCCACCTCCCGGCGGGTGGGCAAGGATAGCGCTGGGATAGTAGTAGCACCAAGCAGCTTCAACCCAATAATACAAGAGACGGAGACACCATCATGAGAGACGCATTCAAGGCCGCTTTCAAACATAGCCTCATCGCTACCGCATTGCTCGTACCGTTCGCTGCGCAAGCTGCCACCGCCGGTCCGGGCACATGGTCGGGCAACCAGACCTGGGCTGCGGACGCGGCGCATGGCGGCAACCTGACTGGCTACTATTACTGGCCGGCGACCCAGCCTGTGCATGCCAACGGTAAGCGCGCACTGGTGCTGGTTTTGCACGGCTGCGCCCAGACCGCCGCCAATGACGTCATCAATGGTACTGACGGTGGTTACAACTGGAAAGGCGTGGCCGACCAGTATGGTGCGGTGGTCCTGGCGCCGAATGCCACCGGCAATGTCGCTGGTTATCACTGCTGGGATTACTACGGCACCTCGCATTCGCGCACTGCCGGCCATCCGGGGGTGTTGCTGGATCTGATCAACCGTTTCAAGAATGACGCCCAATACGAAATTGATCCCAACCAGGTTTATGTCACCGGCCTGTCTTCCGGTGGCGGGCAGACCATGGTCATGGGGTGCCTGGCTCCCGATGTGTTCGCAGGTATCGGCAACAATGCCGGCCCGTCGCTGGGCACGACCTCTGGCCAGATCGGTTCGGTACCGTCCGGCTACACTGCGACCACCGCAAAAAACAATTGCCTTAACCTGGCCGGCAGCAACAGCAGCCATTTCTCCACGCAGATCGCCAGTGCCATCTGGGGCGACATGGACTTCACCGTCGGCCAGGCTTACGGTCCGTTGAACATGGATGCCATGCGCATGGTGTATGGCGGTTCTTTCACCAGCGCCAGCCTGACAGTAAGCGGTGGCGGTAGCGGTTCCAAGCACACTGATGCCAATGGCAAGCTGCGCACCAGCCAGATCGCAGTTGCCGGCCTGAGCCATGCATGGCCGGCCGGAGCAGGCGGCCAGAACACCAATTACGTCAACAACACCAAGGTTCATTACCCGAACTACATCATGGACTTCTGGTTCACCAATAACCTGCGTGCAGGCAGTGGTGGCGGTACCACCACGACCACCGCGGCGGGTACTACCACCACGACGGCGGCAGCGACCACCACCACAACGACGGCGACCACCACCACGACCACGGTTGCGGGAGGCGCCTGCTTCAACGCCAGCAACTATGCACATGTGAGTGCGGGACGCGCCTACAACAGCGCCGGGTATGCGAAGGCCAACGGTTCGAACCAGAACATGGGCTTGAACAATACCTTCTACACCAGCAAGCTGCGCGAGACCGGTACCAACTACTACATCATCGACAGCACCTGCCCGTAACAGGTATTAGCCAGGGTATCGCGCACCGCCCGGTGCGCAATTAAACAAAAAGCGGATCGAAGGATCCGCTTTTTGTTTTCGGGGGGCGCCGCCGGATATTAAAACAGCAGCCCGAGCAGCATGGCCTTGGCCACCGCCTGGGTGCGGTTTCTGACCTGCAGCTTCGAGAAGATTTGCTCGATGTGGTATTTCACATTCTTTTCCGTCATCTCGAGAATCTGCGCGATTTCCCAGTTGGTCTTGCCCTCGTTGATCCAGCGCAGGATCTGCTTTTGCCGGTCGCTCAAAGCTTCGTTGGGCGCTGTCAGGCGGCTGAATTCCTGCACCGTTGTCAGCGCGCGCACGAGCGCCAGATGCAAGTGGGGCGTGATCATCTTCATGATGAAGATTTCACGCTGGCCGATTTCGCCGGGAATGCGGGAAAAAATGAAATACGAGGCCAGCGTGCGCTGCACGTCCAGCACCCCATGGGCGATCGTATTGTGCAACTCGTATTTATTGAAAAGCCTGACCCATTCTTCGGGAAACAGCGCATCGTCGCGTCCGCTCTGGTACAGCACCGGTTCCTGGGAGGCGCGCCAGCGCTGCATCAGTGGACTGTCGACGCGGCCTTCGGCGGTGGCCAGTTCGTCAAAGTATGCCGGCGGATAACTATGGTGCAATACCTTGTGCGCATAACTGCCCTTGGGACTGACGCCGCCGACGCCGCAGACCATGACGTCCTGATGCAAGACTTTTTGTACATCGTTATTCAACAATCCCAGCAGTGCTTGCGAATCCTGGATTGCCGTCGAGCGCACGATGATATTCATCAGCAAGCTGGGGTCGATTCCCAACTCCGCTGCCTGATTGAGTGCGTCCATCTCCTGTTCCAATTGGCCTGTCTCCGTTTCCCCGCTTATTTTTCTTATGGTTCGTGCCTTGTTGTCTTCGAAAGCACTTGGCCTTGCTGCGCTGCTCAGGCTTTCTTCAGCCGCCTATCTTGTACGTCTGCGCGTTTTTTTGCTGCGAAGCAGCAAGCCGGATAGCAAGGCAAATCACCAACTTATTATATTTTTAGCGTTAACTATGATGAATTCGGTGATGCGGTGCAAGTCCTTATTGATTTGTCGCAAACAATTGTTGCTTGCTGTCGCGCCTGTTCCGCGTGATTTCATCACCGGAGGGCTGTTGTTTGCGCAGATTGCCCGCTTTCGGTATTTGGCGTGGCCGGCGGCGGAACGATTTCACCGACCAGGAATTCCGGCCGTGCCTTGATTTCATCAAAAATTTGCGCCAGGTAGGCCCCCAGCACGCCGATGCCGAGCAGGTTGGCCGAGCCGAAGAACAGCACGACCACCGTCATCGAGGTCCAGCCCGAGACCGCGGCGTGGGTCACCCAGGAATAGACCGCCTGCATCAACAGCAGGGCGGCGGCCAGCATGCCGAACACGCCAAGGCGGAAAATCATCGACAGCGGCTTGGCGCTGTAGGAGGTGATCGCCGTGATCGCCAGCCGCATCAGTTGCGCGGTGCTCCACTGGCTGCTGCCGGCGATGCGCGGCGCCACATCGAAGGCCAGCGGCACGGTGGTGAAACCGGTCCACACCGTCATGCCACGGAAGAAGCGCACCTTTTCCGGAAAGGCCAGCAAGGCCTCGACCACGCGCCGGTCCAGCAGGCGAAAGTCGGATGCGCCTTCCAGGTCGAGTCCGGTCAGGGTGTGCATCAAGCCGTTGAACAGGCGCGCGTTCAGGCGCGCAAACCAGGTATCGGTGTCGCGGTTGGCTTTTTGCGCGGCGACGATCTGGGCATTGCCAGTGCGCCACAGCGCCAGCATTTGCGGCAACAACGCCGGCGGATGCTGGCCGTCGGCGTCCATCACGACGACAGCACGTCCGCGCACCTGGCGCAGGCCAGCCAGGATTGCCGCTTCCTTGCCGAAGTTGCGGGTAAAGCGCAAGCCATGCAATTGCGGGTAGCGCGCCAGTTCGGCGCGCAGGCGTTCCCAGGTGGCGTCGCGGCTGCCATCATCGACTACCCAGACTTCATAGCTGTCGCTGCAGCCGTCCAGCACGCCGAACAGTTGCGACAGGAAGGCGGCGATGCCTTCGGCTTCATTAAATGCCGGAACAATGATGCTCAATTCCGGGACAGTGTGGTTCATCGGATTCATTTCAGTTCGTCGAGCTTTTTGGTCCAGCGGTTGTTCGGGTATTCCTCGCGCAGTCGTTGCGCGTAGGGCAGGGTGGCTGCGCGCTTGCCGTCTTCGTGTTCCAGCAGGATATAGGTGTACAAGGCCTCAGGCAGCCAGAAGCCATGGTAGCGCTCGATCAGTTCACGGTAGCGCGCCTTGGCCTGTTCGCGCTGGCCGCCCAGTTCGCTCGATTTCGCCAGCCAGAACAAGGCTTCTTCCTTTTTCGCCGGCGGCTTGCGCATTGCATAGGCGCGCTTGAATTTTTCGCTGGCTTCCTGGTACTTGTTGGCGTTCATCGCTTCCCAGCCGGCCAGGTAGACCTGTTCCGGCGAATTCAGGGCGAAATAGGCGCCGGCCACCAGCAGCGCCAGCCAGCCGGCTGCTACGGGCACCCAGCCGCGCGCGCCGATGCCGGTTTCGACCTGCGCCGCTTGCGGGAGTTGCGTAGGACGGCGGCGTCCGCGCCAGAGCAGGAAGATGCTGAGCAGCAGTGCGAGCGCGCTTGCCGTCATGCCGAGTTTGCCGACCAGGGTGTGGCCATACACCAGGCGGATTTCCTTTTCCTGCGGCACTACCAGCATGAAGCCAGGACCGGCGATATGCAGGCTGCCTTGCGAGGCCAGTTGCCAGCGCGGATGGTAAGCCATCTTGATCAGGTGCGGACTGCCGATGGCCGTGGTTTCGAACACCAGTGCGTTGCGCTGCAAGGAGACTTCCCGCACCGCGGGCGCGCTGCCCTGATGCGGCCGCAGCGCCAGGTCCTGGCCGTAGACCGGCAAGTAGGCATCGAAGCGGCTGCGCGTGCGGAACCAGGCGAAGGCATCCTGCATCCAGTCGGCCAGGGGGCGTAGTTGCAGCGGCTGGGTGACCACTTGCGCCAGGCTGCTGTCGAAATTCTTCAGGCGGTACAGCGCGAACGGGTTGGCTTCGGCGGTCTTGATGAACAGGCCGCTGCCTTCGATGGCGTTCCTGGCTTCGCTGCTGCGCAAGAGGACGGTATCGGCATGCAGGAAATTCAAATGCCGGGCGGCGAATTGCGGATCCAGGCTGCCGCTCGGAAAGCGCACCAGCGGCGACGATGGCCTTGCCGAAATTTCCGACTGCACCTGGTAAATCGCCGGCCCCAGCACGGCCGATTCCATGTACAGGCCTTCCAGTACAGGGCGGTGGTTCAGGAACATCGGCAAGGCTTCCAGCGAACGGGTCGAGCCGATGTCGTTGTTGAGCGGATCGTGCTCGAAAGCCAGGCGCGGGCTCCACAAATTGCCGCGCATGGCGGGGAACAGCTGCGACAGGTTGTGCCATTGCGGCTTGGCATCCAGTCCGGAATGGTTCCACAGGCCCCAGTCCGGCGCCTTCTGGACCAGCGGCCCGATCCAGCCGAGCATGCCCAGGCACGCCGCGCCGGCCAGCAGCGTGCGCGCAGCCGTCAGACGGAAGCGGCCGGCGCCATCGCTGCCAGTGCTGCCAGTGCTGCCGATGGCCGCCAGCGATTGCCCCAGCAGCCAGCCGCAGGCCACCGCACCCAGCAACCACACCAGCGGGAAGAAACGGATATCGGCCACGCCCAGGCGGTCGCCGGCGATGAAGGCGACCGCGGCCAGGCCGGCGGCGCCGATGAAATAGCACAGCGCACGGCGCTGGCCGGCTTGCCAGCCGCGCCGTATGGCCGGGAATGCCAGCAGCGCGACACCGAGCGCGCCGCCGGCGAGTACCGGCCACAGCGTCGCCGGCAGCAGGTCGAGCCAGCTGGAGAGCGGAAATGAGGCATCGTTGGGAATGGTCAGGCCATGCATTTCCAGCATGGGCCACAGCCAGCCGCCCAGCAGCGCAAAGGCCAGCGCATGGCCCGCCATCAGCATGAAGAAGGTACGCTTGAAGCGCGCTGTCCGCCCGGCGCCGGCGTCGCCGCAATCGAGCAGCAGCAGGAAGCTGGAAAAGCCGAGGATCAGTAGCGGGAAACCGTGCGAAAACCCGCTGGCCGCTTCCAGCAGCGCCGCCAGCAGCCAGCCGCGCTGCAGGGTGACGGCGCGCGCCCAGGCCATCATCGACAGGAGTGCGAACAGCATGCCATAGCTGTAGGAAAATTCACCGGCCAGGGTGGACAGCAGGTTGCCGCCCCAGATCGAATTCTGTTCATGCACCAGAAAGGCCAGTGCGCCGAGCGCGCCGAACAAGGCGGCCGGCCAGGAAAAGCCAAGCCAGCGGCGGCTGGCGGAAAACACCGCGCCCGGCAGCAGCATGGCGGCCAGAAACGAGCCCCATTTGAAGGCCACTGCCAGTCCCGTCAGCTTGGACAGCAGGGCCATGACGATGAATGGCAGCGGGAAATAATAGGACAGGAAGGGCAGGCCGCCAAACACTTCCGGCATCCACGGCAGGATTTGCCCGGAAAAGAGCAAATCGTCCGCATACAGCTTGGCGTACAGCAGGTGCGAGGCGGCGTCGCCGCCGGTGGGCCAGTTGGCCGAATTGAGGAAGGCGACCCCGAGGATCGAGGCCACCAGGCCGGCACTGGCCAGCGTGAACAGGATATCGGCGATCCAGCCGGTGGCCACCCTGGAGGGCGGGAAGAAAGCGGGACGGGTTTTATTCATTTTTTATGGATTGGTACTGATGCTGTGCTTGCGCCGGGTTCCCAGATGCCAGGCCAGCAGGGCCAGTCCAGCCAGCAACGCCACCAGGGCGGCACTACGGAATTGCGCGGCGAGATTGAGCCAGGCGGTGCGCTGCTGGCGTCCCTGCACGCGGCCAGTAGGGACGACTTGCGAGCGCAAGCCCTGGGCGGTTTCGTGCAGCAGGAAGGCGACCGGCATGCCCTGGCCGAGATCCAGGTTTTGCGCACCGCTGCCGGGGCCCCATTCGATGCGCAAGGCGTCGGGTTGCGGGCGCGTCGCCGTCACCGGACCGCTTAAGGCGGCGATGCCTTCTTCCTGGGCCCACAAGAGCCAGGTGGCCTTGATTGCCGGGTTTTTGGGCGACCCGATGCGCAGCCGGCCATCGACATAGCCGGCGTCCAGCGTCAGATCATCACTGGCCGGCTGCGGCTGGTTGAAAAAGGATATTTGTCCAAATCCGGCGCCGGCCTGGTCGAAAAAGCGCACCATCACGGGGCGCAGGGTTTCCGGCGACGCCGTGTTGGCCGGCGGCGCGCGCTCCGGCCAGGTCAGCTGGTACTGCGCCTGCGGCTTGAGTTCGCGCGGCGCCTGCTCGCCCGCAGGCGGCTGCAGCGTTTCCCAGTGGCCGCCGTCCAGCAGACGCAGCACGCGCGGGGCAAAAGCCGGGCTATCGCCCTGGTTGCTCAGCGTGAGCCGGTCGCCGGTGATGGACAGGTTAAAGGAAATGTTGCCTGCCTGCGCAGGAAGGGCCGGCAGCAGAAGGAGCAGCAAGGACAAGCGCAACAACGCGCGCGGCAATAAGAAGAAAGGCCTCATGCTGGCTGTGCCGGGTGGTTGGCATTTTGAACACGGAAGAGCTTGCCATGATAGCAGCAAGTACAGGCCATGCCCGGGCTATTTGCTGTCGCCCGCATGGAAAGTCCAGAAGCGGTTGGCAACAAAGCTCCAGACCATGACCAGTCCGGTAGTCAGCACCTGGCTGAGCAGATAATGCAGGCCCAGCCGATCGACCCCGATCCACATGAACAAGGTGTTGAGAAGCAAGCCGATGAGGGCGACCACGGCGAATTTGGAGACACTTTCGGCATGTCGTTTGCTGCTGCGGAAAGTGAAGCGGTAGTTCAGGCTGTAATTGATCCAGGCGCCCAGCAATGCGCCGGCGCTGGAGGCGGGCACGGCGGCCACCCCCGCCACCTGCACCAGCAGGATCAACAAGCCATAATGGCCAATCGCGGAAATACAGCCCACGCCGAGGAAACGGACAAATTGTCGGAATAAATCGGCCATGCTGCCTGATTTGCCTGAAACATCCATAGAAAAGGGAACGGGATTGTAATGTTGAATTGTTGTCGCGGCGCGACGCAACGCAAGGGGCTGTCCGGGCCAACCCTGAATAGTATCGCGTAGGGCACTTTTTGGGAATTTTAGCGTCTCATCTAATTATGTTTTGCATCAATTTTGCTGAAAATCACGTTTTGCCTCACACTCACTCACACTCAGGCAGTGTAAGAATCGCCACTTCGGCCTTATACTCGCGAACTTCATCATTCCTTTTTTATAAGTGATTTCTCATGGAGAATGCTTTGACTGTTTTGAAACAGCGTACCGGTTCGCCGCGACGTGCAAGCGGTTTTACCTTGATTGAAATTATGGTTGTGGTGGTGATCATGGGCATCCTGGCGGCGCTGGTGGTGCCCAAGTTGATGGGACGTACCGATGACGCCCGTATCATTGCTGCTCGACAGGATATCTCCACCGTCATGCAAGGATTGAAGCTCTACAAGCTCGACAATCTGCGTTACCCGACCACCGAGCAGGGTTTGCAGGCGCTGGTCGCCAAGCCCACTTCGGGACCCGAGCCTCGCGGCTGGAAAACCGGCGGTTACCTGGAGCGTTTGCCCAACGATCCCTGGGGCAACCCTTACCAATACCTGTCGCCGGGCATGAAGGGCGAAATCGACGTGTTTTCCTTCGGCGCCGATGGCCAGCCGGGCGGCGCCGGCCCCGAGGCCGATATCGGTTCGTGGGAATTGTAGGCAGGTCGATGATGCGCACTCCGCAGCGCGGATTCACGCTGCTGGAATTGCTGGTGGTGCTGGTTGTCGTCGGCATCATGCTGGGTTTCGTCACCCTGAACGCCATGCCGAGCCAGCGGCAAGCCCTGCAGAACGAAGCGCAGCGCATCGCCCTCTTGCTGCAACTGGCGCGTGACGAGGCGATCGTGCGCAATCGCCCGATCGCCTTTGAGGTGGACCAGTACCGCTACCGCTTCTGGATGCGCAATGAAGACAATGCCTGGCAACCGATCGAGAAGGATGACATGCTGCGCGAGCGGGAATTCATACGGACCCCGGTCAATCTGGCGATCGACCCGCCGATGATGGACCAGAACAATGTATTGCGGATTGTCTTCGGTCGCGAGCCGGTCGACAAACCCTTCGTGCTCAGCCTGTCGCTCGGCGAGGCGACGGTGGCTATCCGTGCCGACGGCATCGGCAATTTCACGGTGGACTGACATGTGCGGCAGCGACAGGCGCCTGGTGCGCGGCTTTACCTTGCTCGAAGTGCTGGTGGCGCTGGTGATCGTCGGCACCGCGCTGGGCGCCAGCCTGCGCGCAGTCGGTAGCCTGACGCAAAACAGCAGCGCCTTGCGTGCCTCGATGATGGCCACCTGGTCGGCGGAAAACCGCCTGTCGCAAATCCGCCTGGGGCGCGAATGGCCGCCGCTGGGCAAGCGTTCCTTCGAGTGTCCCCAGGCCGACTTGCAACTGCTGTGCGAGGAAGAGGTCTTGCCGACGCCGAATATCAATTTCCGCCGTGTCGAAGTCGGCGTCTTCGAAGGGCAAAACCTGCAACGGCGCATCATCAAGCTGTCGCAGATCGTGCCCAACAACGCCTGAGAACCCTTCGACATGCCCGCACCGCGCCATTCCCCTGCTTTCGCATCCGCGCTGTACCGCCGGCGCGGCTTCACCCTGGTCGAACTGCTGGTTGCCATCACCATCCTTGCAATCGTCGCCGTGCTTGGCTGGCGCGGCCTGGACAGCATCGTGCGCGCCCGCGTCGCCCTGAATGCCGACCTGGAGCAGACGCGCGGTCTGCAGTTGGCGTTTGCACAGATGCAACGGGACTGTTCGCAGATCGTCGACCTGGAAACCATCCCGGATCGCCTGCCGATCATGGTCGAGCCTGGCCGTATCGTGCTGGTGCGCCAGGTGTTCGCCGAAGACCAGCCGACCCGGATTCAGCTGGTGGCCTACAATTTGACGGATGGCGTATTGTCGCGGCGCGAGTCGCAGTCGACGCGCGACCTCAATGCGCTCGACGCTTTATGGTTGTCGGTGACCAGTGATACCGGCGGCGCCGCTGGCGTGGCGCTGCAAAGGAATGTGGCCAGCATGACCGTGCGCACCTGGCTCAACGACGGCGCCGGCTGGCGCATTCCCGGCGTGGATGTGGTGTCCAGTTCGTCCTCGAGCTCGGCGACCACGCTGGCGGTGCCCACCGGGATCGAGGTGGCGATCCAGCTGAATGACCGGCCTGGCGCCCTGACCAAGACCTTCCTGCTGGGACCGGTATGAAGCGCCCCGTTCCCGAGCTTTGGCGTCAGCGCGGCGTGGCGGTGGTCACGGCGTTGCTGCTGACGACGCTGGCAATCACCATTGTCGCCAGCCTGTTCTGGCAGCAGCAGGTGCAGGTGCGCTCGATTGAAAATCAACGCCTGCAATTGCAAAAGCAGTGGATCCTGCGCGGCGCACTGGACTGGTCGGCGCTGATCCTGCGCGCCGATGCCGCCAATTCCGGTCCCGACCATCTGGGCGAGCCGTGGGCGGTGCCGCTGGCCGATACGCGCCTGGACCAGTATGTCGAAAACGGCAAGGCCGATAGCGATGCCGGCGACGCCACCCTTTCGGGCGACATTATCGATGCGCAGTCGCGCTTCAACCTGAACAACATGGCCTCTGGCGGCCAGATCAAGGCCGCCGAAGTCGCTGTATTGCGTAACCTGCTGGCGGAATTGCGCATGAACCCGGGCCTGGCACAGGCGGCCGCCGAAGCGGTTGCCGCCGGCCAGCCGAAGGCGAGCGTGTCCGGCGCCCCGGTGCAAGTCGCCGGCGCCGGCGCCAACCGTCCACGTCCACTGCGGATCGAGTATGTCGACGACTTGCTGAGTGTGCCCGGTTTTACGCCGGCCATCGTCAAACAGCTCCAGGATTTCGTGGTGGTGTTGCCGGGCACGACAAAGATCAATGCCAACACCGCGCCGGTCGAAGTGCTGGCGGCAAAACTGCAGACTATTGATACACTGTCGTCAGCCGATGCGACCAGCCTGGTGGCCAGCAGGGACCAGGCTTACCTGAAAGATAAATGCGATATAGCATTACGGCTCGGGAAAACCAACATGGATTGCGAAGCCCTTGATATCCAGACCGGCTATTTTCTGGTGAATGGCAAGGTCAGCATGAACCGCGCGGGATTGGCAGTGCAGGCATTGATGAAGCGCGAAGGCGCGACGATGCCAAGAGTGATCTGGATTCGGGAAAACTAAAAAAATAGCGAGAACGCCTTGAGTACACTGTATATCCGATTTCCTTCGAAGGCCGCCGCAGAGAACGCGCCGCCCGAGGCCGCGCCGGCGGGCCTCGAATGTCATTTCGCGCTGGCCGCCGACAGCGGCGCCGTCGAGCGCGAAGGCAGCGCCGTGCTCGACCAGCTGGGCGATGTCATCAGCGCGGCGCAGAAAGTGATCCTGCTGCTGGCTGCCAGCGATGTCAACCTGCTGCAGGTGCAGGTGCCGCCGATGTCTGCCACGCGGCTCAAGGCGGCCCTGCCTAACCTGGTCGAGGAACAATTGATGTCCGACCCGGCCGAGTGCATCCTGGCGGTCGGACCGGCGCTGCCCGACGGCATGCGCACGGTCGCCGTAGTCAATCGCGACTGGCTGGAAAAAGCCGCGCAACGCGTGCTGGCGCTGGGCGCGCGCAGCGTTGCCGCCGTGCCGCTGCAGTTATGCCTGCCATATCAGCCCGACTCGGTGGCGGCTGCGTTCGTCAAGTTCGGCGTCAGCCTGGATATCGATCTTGCCTTGCGCACCGGCGAGCAGGAAGGCCTCGGCCTGGCCTTGCTGCCAGCGCAGCCCGACACAGTTGCGCATGAAGCGCTGCAAGCGTTGTGTGCGCTGGTGCCGCACCAGGCCATTGCGCTCTATGTGCCGCAGGAGCACATTCCCGCCTGCCAGGCGGCGGCCGAGGCACTGGCGCAGGAGGAGCGCATCGCCCTGTTCGCCGACAACTGGCCGCGCTGGATCGCCGGCGCCCGCGGCTTGCCGTTCAATCTGGCCGCCGGGCTGGGTGGCGCCGGTGGACCCAGCCTGCACTTGCGTGCCTGGCGCTGGCCGCTGGCATTGGCGGGGCTGGTGTTGCTAATTAACATCGCCGGCATGAATATTGAATGGTGGCGTCTGAAAGGTGAAGCTGGCGAATTGCGCGCCGGTATGACGCAAACCTTTAAGTCGGTGTACCCCAAAGAACCCTTGACCAGCGACCCGGTGTTGCAAATGCGCCGCAATATCGGCCTCGCCCGGCAACGCGCCGGCCAGGCCGCCCCCGACGATTTTCTTGCGCTATCGTCTGCCTTTGGCGAAGCCTGGCAGGGGGCGATGCAGGGCCGCACGACCCCCGGCATCGCGACGCTCGAATACAATGAACGCACCCTGCAGGTAACCCTGAAACCGGAAGGCGAAGCGCCGACCGCGCAGATACAGGCGGCGCTGAAAGCACGCAATCTGTCCCTGACGCCGAAAACCGCCAATGTCTGGCAGATACGGAGCAGCCAATGAATCCGCCCCCCATTTTTGTCCGCTATCGCCAGGCGACGGCCAATTTCTGGAACGCCCGCAATGAGCGCGAACGCAAGCAGCTGCTGCTGGCCGCGGTCGTGGCCGTGTTGGGTCTGACCTACATGCTGCTGATCGAACCTGCCTATCTGGGGCGGCAGCAACTGCAGAAGAACTTGCCGTCCCTGCGCCAGCAGGCAGCCGAATTTCAAACCATGTCGCTGCAGGCTTCTGCCCTGGCGCGCGAAACCCCGCCGCCGGCGCCGCCCATGACGCGCGAAAGCATCGAAGCAGCGCTGGCGCGTGCCGGCTTAAAACCACAAAATGTTGCAATTGCCGGAACTGATCTTGCCAAAGTTCAACTTTCATCCGTATCCTTTGCCGGGATGGTGGCTTGGCTCGACGACATGCAAAAATCTGCCCGGGTAACGGTGGCCGATGCCAATATCACGTCGCAGGGACAAACCGATGTCGTGAATGCGAGCCTGACCTTGCGGCAACAAAAGAGCGAGTAGTGGTGACTAAAAGCAAAGGCATGGTCAGTCGGCTCATGCTATGGTTCCTGGCAGGCATCGTGACCATAGCATTGACCATGCTGGTTTTCCTTCCTGCCAGCTGGATGGCATTCTTGCTGGAGCAGCAGACAGGGGGGCGCCTGACCTTGGGCGATGTGCAGGGCACATTGTGGCGCGGGTCGGCTTTTCTCGGTGCCGCGCCCAGCGGGCGCGATCCGGTAGTGCCGCTTTTGCCTGGGCGTTTTGGCTGGCGCCTGTCGCCACTGGTATTGATCGGCAAGACAAAGTTGACAGTGGAAAATGCCACCGTATTGTCGCAGCCGCTGACCGTCGAGGGCAGTTGGCGCAGCTGGCGGGTCGGCAGCGCGGCGCTGAACTTGCCGGCCGAACGGCTGGCCAGCCTGGGGGCGCCGCTGAATACGATCCAGCCGGCGGGCACCATGCGTCTATCCTGGTCGCAATTGCAGTTGGCGCGTGAGGGGCAGGGCATTGCTGTGCAGGGAACGATGATGCTGGAGATGCGGGATGTGTCTTCGCGCCTGTCGCCGGTCAAGCCGCTGGGCGCGTATGTACTGGCGTTCGACTGGCAGGGGCAGCAGGCGCAGATGACATTGAAGACGGTAAAGGGGCCGATGCTGCTGTCGGGGTCAGGCATGCTGACCAACGGCAGGCTGCGGTTTTCGGGGGTGGCGGACGCTGAGGCAGGACAGGAGGAACGGCTGGGTAACCTGCTGAACCTGTTGGGGCAGCGCCGCAGGGAAGGTAATAAAAACGTAATTGCGCTAGAGTTCAAATAATGAAAACCAAACCAAGCAAGATATTCCTGGCCAGCCGTCAATGGCGCCGTAGCGGCATGATTGCCGCCCTGATGTGCGTCCTGGCGGTGCCGCCGGCATACGCGCAGGAACCGGCCAAGGGTGAGGCCGTGCTCAATTTCGTCGGCGCCGACATCGAATCGGTGGTCAAGGCGGTCGGCCATTACACCAACATGACCTTCCTGATCGATCCGCGCGTCAAGGGTACGATCAGCCTGATTTCCGAGCGGCCGGTGTCCAAGGCGGAAGCTTTCAGCCTGCTGTCTTCAGCGTTGCGCCTGCAGGGCTATACGGTGGTCATCGGCGACGGTTTTGCCAAGGTCGTGCCGGAAGCCGATGCCAAGTTGCAGGCCGGGCCGATCCAGGCCGGCCCCGGAGTGCGTGCACGCGGCGACCAGATTGCTACCCAGATTTTCCGCCTCAATTACGAATCGGCCGCCAACTTGGTGACGGTCCTGCGGCCACTGATTTCGCCCAACAACACCATCAACGCCAACCCCGGCACCAATTCGCTGGTGATCACCGACTACGCCGACAACCTGAAACGCATCGGCAAGATCATCGCTGCGCTTGACAGCCCGGCCGCCGGCGACATGGATGTGATTCCGGTGCGCCACGCGATTGCCGGCGATATCGCCACCATGGTCAACCGCCTGATGGAGCCGGCGCCCGGTACCGGTGTCGGCGACCGCGTGAGCCTGCTGGCCGATTCGCGCACCAATTCGGTCATCGTGCGGGCGCCGTCGGCGGCCCGCGCCAACCTGGCCAAGTCGCTGATTGCCAAGCTGGACCAGCCCACCGCCAATCCCGGCAATGTGCACGTGGTTTACCTGAAAAACGCCGAAGCGACCAAGCTGGCGCAAACCCTGCGCGCGGTCGTGTCGTCCGACACTTCCTCGCCGGCCGCCGGCCAGCAGGGTTCGGGGCTGTCGCAGCAAACGGGCATGGGGCAGCAAGGAACGGCGCAGCAGGGCACTGCCGGCGCCGGCATGCAGTCCGGACCGCTGGGCGGCTCCAGCAGCACGCAGCAGCCCGGCCTGTCGGGCGGCGGTGCCGCCGGTTTCATCCAGGCCGATGCCTCCACCAATACCCTGATCATCACCGCCAGCGAAGCCATCTATCGCAACCTGCGCGCCGTCATCGACAAGCTCGATGCGCGCCGCGCGCAAGTCTATGTCGAGTCGCTGATCGTCGAGGTGACCGCCAACCGCGCGGCCGAGTTCGGCGTGCAGTGGGCCGGCCTGACCGGCGGTGACGGCAGCCGTTACCGCGTCGGCACGCTGACCGGGTTCCAGACTGGCGGCAACAATCTGATCAACCAGGTGGGGGTATCGGCCGCCAACCGTCTGCCACCCGGCAACGGCCTGAACCTCGGCATTTTCCGCCAGGTGGGCGGCCATATCACGCTGGGGGCGATCGCCCGCGCGCTGGAAACCGACGACAATGCCAACATCCTGTCGATGCCGAACCTGATTACGCTCGACAACGAGGAAGCGCGCATCATCGTCGGCCAGAACGTGCCCTTCATTTCCGGCCAGTTCACCACGCCGGCCTCGGGCGGATCGGCCACTGTCAACCCGTTCCAGACCATCGAGCGCAAGGACATCGGCCTGTCATTACGCGTCAAGCCGCAAATCTCCGAAGGCGGCACCGTCAAGATGGCGATTTACCAGGAAACCTCGAACGTGCAGCCCAAGGGCGACGCCTCCGATATCATCACCAACAAGCGTTCGATTGAAACCAATGTGCTGGTCGATGACGGCGAGATCATCGTGCTCGGCGGCCTGATCGAGGATACTGCTTCGGACACCGAGGAAAAAGTGCCAGGCCTGGGCGATATTCCGGTGCTCGGCAACCTGTTCAAATACCAGAAGCGCGGCCGCACCAAGACCAACCTGATGGTGTTCCTGCGGCCGACCATCATTCGCAGTCCCGAGCAGAACGCCGATGTTGCGGCGGACCGCTACGGCTACATCCGAAACACGCAGGCCACCTCCCGCTCCGAGCCCTCGATGGTGCTGCCCCACATGCCGGTGCCGACCCTGCCGCCGCTGGAAAACGGCCGTCTTATTGGCGGTCCGATGCTGCAGCGGCTGCCGCAGCCGCAGCCGCCGACCATGCAACAACCGCAGCCTCAGACGGTACCTGTACCGGCGCCTGAGACTGCACCTGCACAGGTAAAGTGAGTTACTGGAAACAGACATGGATAACGTCACAATGGAAGCCCGTCTGCTGCCCTATGCCTATGCGCGCGATTTTGCGCTGCTGGCGCGGCGCACCAGCGCCGATGGCGGGCCGGTAGAGGTCTGGGTCTCAGAAGCGACACAGCCCGCGGCAATCGCCGAGGTAAGCCGCCGCTTTGGCCGCATCCGTCTGAAGTCGATGACGCGCGAGGAACTCGAGGAAGCGATCGCGCAAACTTATGCCGGTTCCGGCGGCGATGCCGCCCAGGTGATCGATGAATACGAGTCGGACCTGGATCTCGCCAAGCTGATGCGTGACATGCCGGCCATCGAGGATCTTCTGGAATCTGCCGATGATGCCCCGGTGATCCGCATGATCAACGCGCTCTTGACGCAGGCGCTGCGCGAAGGCGCTTCTGACATCCACATCGAACCGTTCGAACAGGTCTCGGTGGTGCGCTTTCGCATCGACGGCTCGCTGCGTGACGTCGTGCGCCCCAAGAAGGCGATCCATGCCTCGCTGATTTCGCGCATCAAGATCATGGCCCAGCTCGATATCGCCGAGAAGCGCCTGCCGCAGGACGGCCGCATCACCCTGCGCATCGGCGGCAAGCCGGTCGATGTGCGCGTCTCGACCCTGCCGACCGGGCACGGCGAGCGCGCCGTGTTGCGCCTTCTGGACAAGGAAGCGGGCCATCTCGACCTGAAGAACCTTGGCATGAGCGCGGATGTGCTGCCGCAGTTCGATCGCCTGATTTCACAGCCGCACGGCATCGTGCTGGTGACCGGTCCGACCGGTTCCGGCAAGACCACTACCCTGTATGCCGCGCTGTCGCGCCTGAACGCCTCCACCACCAACATCCTGACGGTGGAAGACCCGATCGAGTATGAGCTGGCCGGCGTCGGCCAAACCCAGGTCAACCCGAAGATCGACATGACTTTCGCCAAGGCCCTGCGCGCGATCCTGCGGCAGGACCCGGACGTCATCATGATCGGCGAGATCCGCGATCTGGAAACCGCGCAGATTGCGGTGCAGGCCTCGTTGACCGGGCACCTGGTGCTGGCGACGCTGCATACCAACGATTCGGCCGCCGCCGTCACGCGCCTGCTGGACATGGGGATCGAACCGTTCCTGCTGTCGTCTTCCTTGCTGGGAGTGGTGGCGCAGCGCCTGGTGCGCAAGCTGTGCCCGCACTGCCGCCGCCACGATGGCCGTATCTGGCATGCGGTCGGCTGCGACCAGTGCGGCCAGACCGGCTACCAGGGGCGGGTGGGCGTCTACGAGTTGTTGCAGACCAATGACGAGATTGCCGCGCAGATCCACAATCAGGCCTCCGAAGCCGACATTCGCACCACCGCGCAGAAGTATGGCATGCGCACCATGCGCGAGGATGGCGAGCGCTGGCTGGCCGAAGGCGTTACCACCGAGGCTGAACTCTTGCGTGTCACCAAAGAATAGGTTGCGTCTTGCCAGCATTCCGATATGAAGCCGTCGATCCCGGCGGCAGTACCAAGAAAGGCGTGCTCAACGCCGACAGCGCCCGCGCCGCGCGCGCCGATTTGCGCACCCAGGGGCTGGTGCCCATCAAGGTCGAGGCGATCGCCGCCCAGCTGGATGCCGCCGGCAAGGCACGGCCGCGTGCCTTCGGTGACCACCTGTCGACGGTCGAGACCGCGCTGTTCACGCGCCAGCTGGCCAGCCTGCTGGAAGCCGGCCTGCCGCTTGAACAGTGCTTTACCGCCTTGCTGGAACAGGCCGAACGCACCTACGTGCGCGACCTGATCGCCTCGATTCGTTCCGAAGTGATGGCCGGCGCCTCGCTGTCGGATGCTTTGAGCCAGCATCCACGCGATTTCCCCGACATCTATCGCGCGCTGGTCGCCTCCGGCGAGCAGATCGGCCAGCTTGCACGGGTGTTGTCGCGCCTGGCCGACTATATCGAGCGGCGCAACCAGCTGGTGCAGAAGGTCAAGCTGGCGTTCACCTACCCGGCCATCGTCACCGTGGTCGCGTTCGCCATCGTGATCTTCCTGCTCACTTACGTGGTGCCGCAGATCGTCTCGGTATTCGCCAATACCAAGCAAAAGCTGCCTTTCCTGACCGTAATGATGCTGGCGATTTCGGATTTCGTGCGCAATTACGGCTGGATCGTCGCCATCGTCGTGATCGCCGCCTTCCTGATATGGCGGCGCCTGCTGAAAGATCCGGCCATCAAGCTGCGCTGGCATACCTGGCTGCTGGATGCGCCAATGTATGGCAAGTTCGAGCGCAGCCTCAATACCGCACGCTTTGCCAGCACCCTGGCGATTACCACCGGCTCGGGCGTGCCGATCCTGCGCGCCCTGCAGACCAGCCGCGACACTTTATCCAACGTCGCCATGCGCGAGCAGGTGGAAGAGGCCACCAATAGCGTGCGCGAGGGCGTCAGCCTGGCGCGCGCGCTGTCGGCGCACCAGCATTTCCCGCCGATGCTGATCCACATGATTCGCGCCGGCGAAGTCACCGGCGAGTTGCCGGCCATGCTGGAGCGCGCCTCCAGCGCCCAGGAGCAGGATCTGGAGCGGCGCGCCCTGACCATTGCCGGCTTGCTGGAGCCGGTGCTGATCCTGGCCATGGGGGTGGTGGTTCTGCTGATTGTGCTGGCGGTGCTGATGCCCATCATCGAGATCAACCAGCTGGTGCGGTAGCCGTGCCCAGCCGATTAACCAAGGGACTTTAATGAAGCAGTTGCCTCTCGTTGCCAGTTTCATCCTGTTCATCGCCCTGTGCGCCTCGGTCGCGTACTGGGGCATGCAATTGTTCAGGCCGGCTGCACGCGCAGTCGCGCCGCCGCCGGCCGTTGCGGATGCGCGCATCGATGCCGCCGCCGGCCTGTTCGGCGGGCGTCCGGCCGCAGTCGCCGTGGCCAGCAATTACGAATTGAAGGGCGTGGTGATGGCCGGCAGTGCCGGCGAAAGCGCCGCCATCCTGTCGGCTGATGGCAAGCCCGCAACCGCCGTCGCGGTTGGCAAGGAAATGATGCCGGGAGTTATCGTCAAGGAGGTGCATCCCTTGCATGTCCTGCTATCCGAGAATGGCGTCACCAAGCGCGTTGAATTGCCGGAAAGCGCCAGGGGGCAGTCGAGCATGCTGGTCACCGCACCGATGCCCACCAGTCCGGCGCCGGCGCCCGATACTGCGCCGCCGCCGCCCGGCGGCAACGTCATGGCGCCGGGACCGATCACCGGCTCGACTTCCGTGCTGCGGCCAATCCCGGGCTATGCCGGCGCGCCGCCGGTCATGCAATCGGCGCCGCCAGCGCCGGGCGCGGTACCCGTGCCGACGCCACCGTCGGATGCCGGCAACAATGGCACTGCCAATGTGCCGGCGCCGAGCCGGTAAAGCCGGTTACAGGACGCTACAGGACGTAGCGCGACAGGTCTTCATTGATTGCCAGCGCGCCCAGCTTTTCGTCGACATAGGCGGCATGGATCTGCACGGTCTTTTCGGTGGTGTCGCTGGCCGAAAATGACAATTCCTCCAGCAGCTTTTCCATCACCGTGTACAGGCGCCGCGCACCGATGTTTTCGGTCTTTTCATTGACCGAATAAGCGATTTCCGCCAGCCGCCGGATGCCGTCCTCGGCGAATTCCACTTTCAGTCCTTCGGTCGCCATCAGCGCCTCATACTGCCGTGTCAGGCAGGCATCGGTGGAAGTCAGGATGCGTTCGAAATCGGCAATCGACAGCGACTCCAGCTCCACGCGGATCGGCAGACGCCCCTGCAGTTCGGGAATCAGGTCGGATGGCTTGGCCAGATGGAAGGCGCCGGAAGCGATGAACAGGATGTGGTCGGTCTTGATCATGCCGTACTTGGTGTTGACCGTGGTGCCCTCGACCAGCGGCAGCAGGTCGCGCTGCACGCCGGCGCGCGAGACGTCGGCGCCGCCAACCTCGGAGCGGGTGGCGATCTTGTCGATCTCGTCGAGGAACACGATGCCGTTCTGCTCGACGTTGGTAATCGCCTTCTGCTTCAGCTCATCCTCGTTGACCAGCTTGGCGGCTTCTTCCTCTGCCAGCAGTTTCAGGGCATCCTTGATCTTCAGCTTGCGCTTTTTCTTGCGGCCGCCGCCAATGCCGGAAAACATCGACTTGATCTGCTCGGTCATTTCTTCCATGCCGGGCGGCGCCATGATTTCCATGTGCGGTGCGGCGTCCGCTACTTCGATCTCGATTTCGCGGTCGTCGAGGCTGCCTTCGCGCAGGCGCTTGCGGAAGGTCTGGCGGGTGGTGTTGGCGGATTGCGCCTCGTCGTCCGGCGCCGGGCTGGCGTGAAAGCCGAAGTCGCGCGCCGGCGGTACCAGGATGTCGATCACGCGGTCCTCGGCGGCGTCCTCGGCGCGCGGGCGCACCTTGCGCATTTCGGCTTCGCGCGTCTGCTTGATGCCGATGTCGATCAGGTCGCGGATGATGGTATCGACGTCGCGGCCGACATAGCCGACTTCGGTAAACTTGGTCGCCTCGATCTTGATGAAGGGGGCGTCGGCCAGCTTGGCCAGGCGCCGGGCGATCTCGGTCTTGCCGACGCCGGTGGGGCCGATCATGAGGATGTTCTTGGGGGTGATTTCGTGACGCAGCGGTTCGTCGATCTGCTGGCGGCGCCAGCGGTTGCGCAGGGCGATGGCAACCGCGCGCTTGGCATTGGCCTGGCCGACCACGTGCTTGTCGAGTTCGGAGACGATCTCCGGAGGGGTCATGTTCATGGTGTTAATCTCGGAGAAAGTTAATCGAGCGTTTCGATCACGTGGTTCAGGTTGGTGTAGATGCACAGTTCGCCGGCGATGGTCAGCGATTTCTTGACGATCTCCAGCGGCACCAGGTCGGTATTGTCCTGCAGCGCCTTGGCCGCCGATTGCGCAAACAGGCCGCCGGAGCCGATGGCGCCGATGCCGTCCTCCGGTTCCAGCACGTCGCCGTTGCCGGTAATGACCAGGGTGGAGTCGCGGTCGGCCACCAGCAGCATGGCTTCGAGCCGGCGCAACATGCGGTCGGTACGCCAGTTCTTGGCAAGTTCGACTGAAGCGCGCATCAGGTGGCCCTGGTGCTTCTCGAGCTTGGCTTCGAATAATTCGATCAGGGTGAAAGCGTCGGCGGTGCCGCCGGCAAAGCCGGCTAGCACCTTGCCGTGGTAAAGCTTTCTGACTTTGCGTGCGCTGCCTTTCATGATAGCGTTGCCGAGCGTCACTTGACCATCGCCGCCGAGCGCAACGATATTGCCACGACGGACAGAAAGGATGGTGGTGCCGTGAAATTGTTCCATGAAAACCTCAAATAGTGGATAGCGGCTAAGCTATTGTGCGCTACGCCCCGATAAGCCACCAGGCAATCTGGGCGGCACATTGAAGACGCTCAAGCCGGGTAGCGGGCAACATTGAAATAATGGGGGCCAACGCGGCGATTACAAGGTCGCGCGCAAGGCAAATACGGCAGGCTGGCAGCAGGGGCCAGATAGAGGGCGAACGGGAAGGATGGGCGACGGCGCCCGGATCAGTACTTGCGTAGCGTAAGCTGGACGACCTCGCGCAGGCCGATCACCTGGAACAATGCTGCCACCAGATAATTGACATTGCACAGCTCGACCACCTTGCCCTGGCCGGCCAATGGCGCCAGCATCGACAGCAACTGGCCGGCGGCGCTGAAATCGATGCGTATCAGGTTCTTGCAATCGATCACGGCAGGATTGTATTTCGCAACATAATCGTTGATGGCATTGAGCGCGTTGCCGCGGCCATCGATCAGCGCCGGCATCATGTATCTTTCCGATTCCGGTGCAGGCTGTTCCAGCAACTCGACCGCGGTCGAGACTTTTTGCGGCGCGACGAAGGCCGGCGGCGAGACTTCGAAGGTGACGCAATAATCGATGCTGGCTTCTTCGAATTCCTGCTCGCGCTTGAGTAATTGCAGAATTTCCAGCAACAGCAGCCAGGGCGCATCGGTATCGTCACGACGGCCGGTTTCGATGATGGCGCGGATTTTGGTTGCCAGTTCAGGGGCGCCCACCAGGATCAGTTCAGCGCCGGATTTTTGCAACTTTTTCAGGGTCGCCAGCAGCAGGGCGCAACCGTCGGCTTGCACTTCCGTGACGCGCGCGAATTCGAGGCGCAGCACGCCATTTTTTTCGCTCAGCTTGTGGGCGCGCTCGAGCTGCTTGGCGATCGCCTCGTCGAGCTTGCCGGAGAAGGTGATCGCCGGGCTTGCGCTGGTCGGCTGGAGCGCGGCCTGCATGTCGAGACGTTTCCCCTCCCAGGCCGGCGGCGAAGTTTCGAACTTGGCGGCGAATTCAATCGACAGCGTCTCGAATTGCTCATGCTTGCCGGTCATCTGATACAGGTCGAACAGCATGCGCCAGACAATTTTGATCGTGTCGCCTAGCGACGTGTCGTGGATGGCGCTGAGCAACATTTGCTCGGCTATATCGTTTTGCTCGTTGGCGAATAGAATCGCTGCTTCCTCGATAGCCGGATGGGTCTCGGAGCTGGCGACGATGACATTGCCGGCGCGCGGGTCGAGCCCGAAACCGGTGGTGTTGCCCAGGGTTGGCAAGGTCGATGGACCTGCGGCCTGTGTGTTTGCCGCCTGGCTATTGATGGCAGCGGTCGGCGCGGCCCCCCTGGCGGGCGCGGCACTGGGTTGGCTCGCGGTTTTTTTGGCCGAGCGACCTAGCTCCGACGTCATTTCGGATTCGATTGCATCGATTTTTTGTGCAGTGGCACGGGCGGCGTCACGCTGCTGCGAATTGCGGGAACTGCCGCTGCTGCGGCTGTTGCGATTTGCCGAGGTTCGCGCCGGATCATTCTCGCGTTTGCGACGAGAATCATCCATGTCAGACGCAGATGTGTCCGCTTGACGGTCCTTCTTGCCTAAAAACGAAAAAATCCCCACGTCGCTCCTGTCCCTATTGCCGCCAGCAGTCCGGTTTCCCTTGATGGTCCAGAAAGGGCCGCTGGTATAACGCCAATCTTGTCAGACTGAAAATCAATCAGACAATTATAGCCTCAAAGCATATGCCGGATGTTGATTACAGCTTGATGCGCGGAATTTGTCAAATGATCCGGCCTGGTGTCGCATGTTTTGACAACAAGGAGGATGAATGCCAACAGGGGCAATGGAGAATGCGTTGTCGAACGCGAACACCTGCAAGCCATCCGGCCCGCAAGCGCATGGCGGCGGCGCTGCCACGCCCGTCGCAGCCGTCGCGCTACGCCACAAACGGCGGCCTGCTTGCCGGCATGATGCCGGCAAGCAGGGCAGGGCGATCAGTCGCCGTACAGTTTTTGCTTCAATTCGCGGCGCTGCTGCGCTTCCAGCGACAGGGTCGCGGTCGGGCGCGCCAGCAGGCGCGGGATGCCGATCGGATCGCCGGTTTCTTCGCACCAGCCATAGTCGCCGGAATCGATGGAGGCGATCGATTGCTGCACTTTCTTGAGCAGTTTGCGCTCGCGATCACGGGTGCGCAATTCGAGCGCATGCTCTTCTTCGATCGTGGCACGGTCGGCTGGATCCGGCACCAGCACGGTTTCACGCAAGTGTTCCGTGGTTTCGTCGGCGTTTTTGCGCAAATCCCGTTCAAGCTGTTGCAGGCGTGCCTTGAAGAAAGCAAGTTGCGCCTTGTTCATGTAATCCTTCTCGCCCATTTTCAGGAGTTGCTCTTCGGTCAACAGGGCGCCGTCGGCGGGGAGGGCGGGGGTCGATTTGCTTGTCTTGGTTGCCACTTCGCGTACTTTCGAATCGACGGCGGCTTCGATTGGGTTGGAAAAACTGTCGTGCGCATTTTCCTTGTCCATGCGTACGGCAGGTTTTGCCGAACTGTCCGGGGCTTAGCAGGCTTCGCTGGCGCTCCGGCAATCAATTTCGCCATTTTGTTAACTTCCGGACGCTAACGCGTGCCGGGGAGGATTGCAATCACCATGCTCTTTGCAGGCTTTAGTGCCGCCGCTTTCATTGTTGCTGAATCGGCAGCGGCAGGCACGGGCTTTTTCGCGGTCACGGATTTTACAGCAGTTTTGGCCGGGATTTCGCGAACATTATTCGTTTGTTGTGGATTTGTCAGCCGACTTCTGCTCAGCGCGCCTGCTGGGTGCCCTGCCGGTCGTCGTCTGGCTGGGGGCTTAGTATTTTTTAATACCTGCGTTCATGTCTGCTCCTTGACGCGCTACCGATGCGCATCGTGGGTGTGTTCAAGCGGCTAGTTTATACCAGACATTGTTGCAGTCCACTGATAAAAATGTCTTTTGGTAAATCTTTGCCGATAAATACCATTCTGCTGCCGCGCTGCTCATGGTCCTGCCATTTGGCGCCCAGGTCGGTCCCCATCATTTGATGCACTCCCTGGAATATTACCTTGCGATCGCCGCCGGCCATCCACAGGATACCTTTGTAGCGCAAGAGTTGCGGGCCAAAGACCTGGATCGCACTGCTGAGAAATTCATCCAGTTTCTGGCTGTCGAACGGCCTTTCGCTAATAAATGCGAAAGCGGCGATCTGGTCGTGATGATGCTGGGCGTGCGGGTGGCCATGCTCGTGCTCATGGTGGTGCGCATGTTCATGCCCGTGGTCGTGCTCGTGGCCGCAGTCGGCGTCGCATTGGTGTTCGTCATGCGTATGTGCGCCGGGATCATTGGCGCGCAAGAAATCTGGATCGATTTCCAGTTTGTCGTTGAGGTTAAATCCGCGCAAGTCCAGCACGTCGGCGATCGGCACACGGCCGAAATCGGCGCGGCCGATTGGCGCGCGCGGGTTGATGCGGCGCAGTCGCTGCGTCAGGGCATCGATGGCGTCTTCATCCACCAGGTCGGTTTTCGACAGCAGGATGCGGTCGGCGAAGCCCACCTGGCGTTGCGCCTCTTCCTGGGCATCGAGCTGCTGCATGGCGTGACGGGCGTCGACCACGGTGACGATGGCGTCCAGCATGTAGTGCGCCGCCACTTCGTCATCCATGAAAAAAGTCTGCGCCACCGGCCCGGGGTTGGCCAGGCCAGTGGTTTCGATCACCACCCGGTCGAACTGCAGCGTGCCCGCCGCACGCTGGCGGGCAAGGTTGCCGAGCGCCTCGATCAGGTCGCCGCGCACCGTGCAGCAGATGCAGCCATTGTTCATCTCGATGATCTGTTCATTGCTGTCGCGGACCAGGATGGCGTTGTCGATGTTTTCCGGGCCGAATTCATTTTCGATGACGGCGATCTTGTGGCCGTGCGCTTCCTGCAGGATGCGGTTGAGCAAGGTGGTCTTGCCGGCGCCGAGAAAGCCGGTGAGGATGGTGGTGGGGATCAATGCCATGGCTGAAAGTCAGTCAATCAGGGTTGGGGAGGGGCGCACGGAGCGGCGCGCCGTCATTTCTTTTTTGCCCGCGGATGTGCAGCATCGTACACCTTGGACAGCCGCTGGAAGTCCAGCGCAGTATAAATCTGGGTGGCGGCGATCGAGGCATGGCCGAGCATTTCCTGCACTGCGCGCAGGTCGCCGGAAGATTGCAGCACGTGCGAGGCGAACGAGTGACGCAGCATGTGCGGATGCACGTCGGCCGGGATGCCCAGCGCCTTGGCGTGCGCCTTGATGCGCAACTGCACCAGCCGCGCCGACATGCGGCTGCCACGCTCGGACAGGAACAGCGGGTGCGCATCGCGCTTCACCAGCGCCGGGCGCACCGCGATCCAGGCGGCCAGCGCCTGCAGCGCCGCTGCACCCACCGGTACCTGGCGCATCTTGCCGCCCTTGCCGGTCACGGTGACTTCGGCGGCATCGAAATCGATCCAGCCGGCCGATGTGTGGCCGTTGTGGCCGCTTTCCTTCGCATAGCGCAGATCGAGTTGCACCAGTTCCGAGATGCGCAGGCCGCTTGAATACAGCAGCTCGAACATGGCCCGATTGCACAGTTCGCCGGCGGCATTGGCATCCTTTTGCGGGTTGGCCTGCGCCACCAGGCGCACGGCGTCGTCGGCCGACAGGGCCTTGGGCAAGGGCTTTGCGCGTTTTGGCGCCTTGATGCCCTCGACCGGGTTGGCCGGCAGCGCGGTTTGCTGCGCCAGCCAGGCATAAAAGCCGCGCCAGGCCGACAGCTTGCGGGCGATGCTGGCGCTGCTTTGGCCCTGCGCATGCAGTTGCGCGGCGAACTTGCGGATGTGGGCAGGGGCAAGCGCGTCCAGCGAAAAGGCCTCGCCCAGTCCCTCGGCGCGGCACGCCAGGGCGGTGAGTTCAGCCAGGTCGCGGCGGTAATTGACGATGGTGTGCGTCGCCAGCTTGCGCTCGCTCGCCAGGCCGTCCAGATAGCCCTCCAGCCAGTCCTGATTGCCGGCCCTGCTCACCGCGTCGCCTTGCCGGTCTGGTCTAGTCGAGCAGGCAGGTCATGGCCGCGCCTGCGCAGTCGCCGATCCGGGCGAGGAAGTCGGTCGCCATCTCGGATGTGAAGCGGCTGGCGTCGGGCGATCCCAGCACCAGCAGGCCGAAGGTTCCGGTGGCGCCGTCGCTACGCAGCGGCAGGATGGCGACCGATTCGATCGCCTGCGCCTCGTCGATCCAGGCGGCGACCTCGAAGTCGTTGTTGCGTCCGCAGAAGGGCGTGTTCAGGCCGTTGGCGAACAGGCGCGCGTCGTCCGAGACGTCGGCGGCGAACCATGTATGCGCAAAATCCGGCGCCACGCCCCACAGTCGCAGGGTGGCATACGGCACGCTGAAGATGCTTTGCAAGCCGTCGATCAACACATGCGGCAGGTCGACGTCGTTGCGCGCCAGCAGCAGCGTGCGCGCCCATTGCTGGAATTTCTGCGCGATTTCGTCATTTTCATGGCCGATGCGCACCAGTTCGGCCAGCCGCAGTTCCAGCGCATGGTATTTATGCCGCAGCACTTCCATCTGCCTTTCCTGCAATGACACGGCGCGCCCGACCACGGGGCTGGCCAGCTTGACTTGCGCCAGCAGATCGGCGTGCGCGTCAAAGAAGTGCGGGTGGTCGAGCAGGTATTGGGCGACGGATTGGGAATCGAGTTGGGCAGTCATCGTGGTAAGCCAGGATATCAACAGGAATGGCGCGGGCATGCACCCGGCGCGGGGTGCGCACATTGTACATCGCCGGCATGCCGCCAGGCAGCAAAAAGCCTGTCGACCAGCCGTGGCGCCGGCGTCGTTGGCTTAGATGTCGCTCAGATGTCGCTCAGATGTCAATTTCGCCCTCGAACACGGTCACCGCCGGTCCGGTTAGCAGCACGTGTGCATCGCCGCCCGCCCAGGCGATCGACAGGTCGCCACCGCGGGTGGCGACCGCCACCGGTGAATCCAGCAGGCCGCGGCGGATGCCGGCGACGACTGCGGCGCAGGCGCCGGTGCCGCAGGCCAGGGTTTCGCCGGCGCCGCGCTCGAATACGCGCAGCTTGACATGATGGCGGTCGATGACTTGCATGAAGCCGGCATTGACCCGTTTCGGAAAGCGCACATGGTGCTCGATCGTCGGGCCATCCTGTTCTACCGGCGCGGCGTCGGCATCGTCGACGATCTGCACCGCGTGCGGGTTGCCCATCGACAGGGCGGAAAAGAGTACGGTCTTGCCGTTGACCCGCAGCGGCCATAACCTGTCTTCGCCTTGCGCGACGGCTTGCAGGCCTGTGGCGTCGAACGGCACTTGCGCCGGGGCCAGGATCGGCGCGCCCATGTCCACCGTGATGCGGCCGTCTTGCTGCATGGCCGGCTCGATCACGCCCGACATGGTTTCGACGCGGATTGCGCGCTTGTCGGTCAGGCCCTTGTCGATGACGAACTTGACGAAGGCGCGCGCGCCGTTGCCGCATTGTTCGACTTCGCCGCCGTCGGCATTGAAAATCCGGTAACGGAAATCGACCCCCGGAGTTTGCGCGCGTTCGATCACCAGCATCTGGTCGGCGCCGACGCCAAAGCGGCGGTCGGCCAGCAACTGCCATTGTGCCGGGGTGAATTCGATGGCCTGGTGGATGGCGTCGAGCACGACAAAATCATTGCCGGCGCCGTGCATCTTGGTGAATTTGATTTTCATGTCGCGATTATAGCCGCGCGCCGGCGGCGCTGCCGCAGCGGCCCCCCGGCAGCGTCAGCCGGCCAGGTCGTACAAGCCCGGGCTGCCCGGCGGGCGGGTCTTGAAGCGCTTGTGGGTCCAGAAGTATTCGGCTGGCGCTTCCAGAACGCGCGCCTCGATGAAGGCATTCATGCGGCGGGTCGCTGCCAGCAAATCGGCATCCGGGTGATCCGGTACCGGCGGATAAAATTTCACCTGCCAGCCGCGGTAGCCGGGCAGGAAGGTGGCCACCACCGGAATCACCTGGGCGCCGGTGGCGTTGGCAATGCGCGCCGGCGCCGTCAGGGTGGCCGCAGGAATGCCGAAAAAAGGGACGAATTCCGAGTCCTTGATGCCGAAGTCCATGTCGGGCAGCATGAAATAGGGCAGGCCCTCGCGCATGGCGCGCAGGATCGGCTTGACACCCTCGGCGCGCGACAGCAGCTTGACTGGCCGAAAGCGCGAGCGGCCACGGCGCAGGGCGGCATCGGCAACTTTGTTGCGTTGTTCCATGTAGATTGAGCATACCGAAGTTTCCAATGCCACCGCCACCCCGGCCACGTCCAGGCAGACGAAATGCGGGCACAGAAGGATGGTTGGCCTGGCCTGGATCTGCGCCAGCGGTACGCCCGGTTCGACCTTGATCAGGCGGCGCAGGCGCGCTTCCGGCGCCCACCACAGGATGCCGCGTTCGAAGATGCTGCGCGTGTAAGCCTGGAAATGGCGGCGGGCGATGGTGCGGCGTTCGGATTCCGGCAATTCCGGCATGCACAGCGCCAGATTGGTCAGCGCGATGCGGCGGCGCTTGCCGATGATCAGGTACAGCAGCGCGCCGACAGCATTCCCCAGTCGGCCCAGCACGGGTAGCGGCAGCCAGTGCAGCAGCCACATCAGACCCAGCAGCAATCTCATGACGGATCCTGTTGGTTGGAGGAGGGGGCGGCGACGCCGGCCGGGATCTTGTAGCGGTTGTAACTCCAGAAATATTGTTCCGGGCAGCGGGCAATCAGTTTTTCCATGGCGGCGTTGATGGCGCGCGCCTGCTGCTCAGGGGTGTCGCCGAGCTCGCCCTCGAAAGGCGCGAAATGCAGCCGGTAGCCGGCGCCGCGCGGCAGCCTTCTGGCATAGGCAAGCACGATCGGCGCATCCGACATTTGCCGCAGCTTGGCCGGCAGGGTCATGGTGTACGCCGGCTTGCCGAAAAAATCCGCCCATACGCCTTCGCCGTTTTGCGGCACCTGGTCCGGCAGCAGGCCGATCGGCTGGCCTTTCTTGAGCGCCTTGAACAGAATGCGCACGCCCGACAGGTTGGCCGGCGCCAGCGCCAGGTTGGCGCGCGCGCGCGCGCCCTCGATGAGCGGCTTGAGCGATGCCTTGCGCGGTGGACGGTACAGCACGGTGAGGGGATGGCGGGCGGCAAAACCTTGCGCCAGGATTTCGAAGCAGCCCAGGTGCGGCGTCAGGAATATGATGCCGCGGCCCTGGTCGAGCGCGGCCTGCACCACGTCCCAATCGGCGATCTGGGCCAGCGGCAGCACGCGTTCCGGACGCGCGCACCAGATGAAGGGCAATTCCATGATGTTCTTGCCGGCTTCGGCGATCGCCGCATGCAGGTGGGCGGCATGGCCGGCGCGCGTAATGTTGTCTTTCAGTCTGCGGCGATAGGCAGGTGAGGCCAGGTACACCAGCCAGCCGAGGGTCGTCCCCAGCGCATGCAGGACGGGCAGCGGCAGGCGGGACAGGAGGCGAAATAAGTTGACGAGCATCAGCGTTGGCAGGGTTTTTTTGCCGAATTTTTTCAAGACGCGTAAAATAGCATGGATTGACAGGCAAATCAGCGCCAGTCAGTACCGCCGAGTTAATGACAACTTGCGAGGCGGTCTACAAATTTCGCTAAAGCGTCGCAGGCTCAAATGCTTTGGCCGCGACATTCATGGTCAATTTTATCAAGGAGCCTGCGATGGCAAACGAATATCTCTTTACCTCGGAATCCGTTTCCGAAGGTCACCCCGACAAAGTCGCCGATCAAATTTCCGACGCCATTCTGGACGCGATCCTGGAGCAGGATCCGAAGGCGCGCGTGGCTGCCGAAACCCTGTGCAACACCGGCCTGGTCGTACTGGCCGGCGAAATCACCACGACCGCCAACGTCGACTACATCCAGGTCGCGCGCGAAACCATCAAGCGCATCGGCTACGACAACGCCGACTTCGGCATCGACTACAAGAGTTGCGCGGTGCTGGTGGGCTACGACAAGCAGTCGCCCGATATCGCCCAGGGCGTCGATGAAGGCAAGGGCATCGACCTTGACCAGGGCGCCGGCGACCAGGGCCTGATGTTCGGCTATGCCTGCGACGAGACGCCGGAGCTGATGCCGGCGGCAATCTATTACTCGCACCGCATCGTCGAGCGCCAGTCGCAATTGCGCAAGGATGGCCGCCTGCCCTGGCTGCGTCCGGATGCCAAGTCGCAAGTCACGCTGAAATACGTCGACGGCAAGCCGGTTGCGATCGACACGATCGTGTTGTCCACCCAGCATGCGCCCGAGATGTCGCACAAGGCCATCGAGGAAGCCGCGATCGAACTGATCATCAAGCCGGTGCTGCCGGCCGAGTGGCTGCAGGACACCCGTTACCTGATCAACCCGACCGGCCGTTTTGTCATCGGCGGCCCGCAGGGCGATTGCGGCCTGACCGGGCGCAAGATCATCGTCGATACCTACGGCGGCGCAGCCCCGCACGGCGGCGGCGCCTTCTCCGGCAAGGATCCGTCCAAGGTGGATCGTTCGGCCGCTTACGCCGGCCGCTACGTGGCCAAGAACATTGTTGCCGCCGGCCTGGCGACGCGTTGCCAGATCCAGGTGTCGTACGCGATCGGTATTGCCCAGCCGACCTCGGTGATGGTGACCACTTTCGGCACCGGCAAGGTGAGCGACGAGAAACTGGCGCAACTGGTGCGCGAGCACTTCGACCTGCGTCCGAAAGGCATCGTGCAAATGCTTGACCTGCTGCGGCCGATTTACCAGAAGACCGCCGCCTACGGCCATTTTGGCCGCGAAGAGCCGGAATTCTCCTGGGAGCGCACCGACAAAGCCCAGGTGCTGCGCGCAGCGGCCGGGCTGTAAGGCCCGGTGTTCGCTATGGCGAACCCCTGGGGTTTGGGGCGGAGTTCATATCCGCGCAGCGGATGTGAACGTAGACCACAAGGCAGCCGCCTTGCGCGCAGCGGCCGGGCTGTAAGGCCCGGTGTTCTGATTTTGCAAATCATCCAACGTGGATTGTTGGCGGCGGTGTGTGCCGCCGGGCTGGTGGCGCATGCGTCGGGCGCCGCCAGGCCCGGTAGTCCCGTGCATCCCAAAGCCGCGCTGCAGGCGGACTGGTGCCAGCGCTTTGCCGATCGCCTGGACAGTCTGTCGCTCGATACTTGCCGCCAAAGCGGACTGACGCCCAGCGGCACCAATTCGGTGCAGGGTTTTCCGATACTGCAGCGCCAGATCCTGCCGGCAAAGGCCGGCAAGGACCGCAAACAGGCGATCCGCGTGCTCTTGCTGGGCGGGATCCATGGCGACGAGCTGACCTCGCCTGCCATCGTCTTCAAGTGGATGCAATGGATACACCTGGCGCCGGCGCAGGATTTCCACTGGAGCGTGGCGCCCGTGGTGAACCCGGATGGCTTTTTGACCGGGAAGCCGAAACGCATGAATGCCAATGGCGTCGACCTGAACCGCAATTTTCCTACGCCTGGCTGGCATCAGGAAGCGCCGCAATACTGGATCAAGCGCACTGGCCGCGATCCGCGCCGCTACCCCGGCGAGCAGCCGTTGTCGGAACCCGAGAGCCGCTGGGTCAACGATGAAATCGCGCGCTTCAAGCCGGATGTGGTGATCTCGGTGCACGCGCCGTTCGGCGTGCTGGATTTCGATGGCCCGGTACAGCCGCCGCGCAACTTCGGCCGCCTGGTATTTACCCCGGTCGGGGTGTATCCGGGGTCGCTCGGTAACTACAGTGGCATGCACAAGAAAGTTCCGATCATCACCATCGAATTGCCGAATGCGCTGGCGATGCCGAGCGAAGCCGAATCCAGGCGGATCTGGCAAGACATGCTGAGCTGGATCCAGCGCAACGTGCCGCAAAAGCGCGAGGCGGCTACGGCAATCCGCCAGGTCGCAGCCAAGTAAGCCTGAACGTGCCGGCTGCGCCAGCCGGGCGCATCTTTGCCGCAGGGGATCGGGCGCAATCCTGGCCTAAACTCGGTTATAATTCCGGCTCCAAGGAGCGTTGCAGCATGGCTAAACGTCATGCCAGGCTTGGACCATCTTCACCCGCAACGGCGCTCACGTTACTTTTTTTCTCATCGAAAGGAGGGCGTGATGAACGCCGTAGTTTCAAATTCCAAAGATTCCACCCAGGATTTCCTCGTCGCTGATCTGAGCCTGGCCGACTGGGGCCGCAAGGAAATCCGCATCGCCGAAACCGAAATGCCCGGCCTGATGGCCATCCGCGAGGAATTCGCCGCGGCGCAGCCATTGAAGGGCGCGCGCATCACCGGTTCGCTGCACATGACGATCCAGACCGCAGTGCTGATTCAGACCCTGGAAGCGCTGGGCGCCAAGGTGCGCTGGGCTTCCTGCAACATCTATTCGACCCAGGACCACGCCGCCGCTGCAATCGCCGCCAACGGCACGCCGGTGTTCGCCTTCAAGGGCGAGAACCTGGATGAATACTGGGATTTCACGCATCGCATTTTCGACTGGGGGCAAGGCGAGCAAGCCAACATGATCCTCGACGATGGCGGCGATGCCACCTTGCTGCTGCACCTGGGCACCCGCGCCGAAAAGGACCAGAGCGTGCTGGCCAACCCGGATTCCGAAGAAGCCGTGTGCCTGTTCAATTCGATCAAGAAAAAGCTGGCGACCGACCCGACCTGGTATTCGACCCGCCTGGAAAAAATCCTCGGCGTGACCGAGGAAACCACCACCGGCGTGCATCGCCTGTACCAGATGCACAAGGAAGGCAAACTGGCCTTCCCGGCGATTAACGTCAACGATTCGGTCACCAAGTCCAAGTTCGACAACCTGTACGGCTGCCGCGAATCGCTGGTGGATGGCATCAAGCGCGCCACCGACGTCATGATCGCCGGCAAGGTCGCGGTGATCGCCGGTTATGGCGATGTCGGCAAGGGCTCGGCCCAGGCAATGCGCGCGCTGTCGGCGCAGGTATGGGTGACCGAGATCGACCCGATCTGCGCGCTGCAGGCGGCAATGGAAGGCTACCGCGTGGTAACCATGGATTATGCCGCCGAGCACGGCGATATTTTCGTCACCTGCACCGGCAATTACCATGTGATCACCGAAGCGCACATGAAGAAGATGAAAGACCAGGCGATCGTCTGCAACATCGGCCACTTCGACAATGAAATCGAAGTCGCCGCACTGAAGCAGTACACCTGGGAAAACATCAAGCCGCAGGTCGATCACATCATTTTCCCGGACGGCAAGCGCATCATCCTGCTGGCCGAAGGCCGCCTGGTCAACCTCGGCTGCGGCACCGGCCATCCGTCCTACGTGATGAGCTCGTCGTTCGCCAACCAGACCATTGCACAGATCGAGCTGTTCACCAACACCAAGGCGTATCCGGTGGGCGTGTACACGCTGCCCAAGCACCTCGATGAAAAGGTCGCGCGCCTGCAGCTGAAAAAGCTGAATGCGCAACTGACCGAACTGTCCGACGAACAGGCTGCCTATATCGGCGTGCAAAAGGTCGGCCCGTACAAGGCCGATCATTACCGTTATTGACGGTTATTGACTAAGCGGAGTACACCATGCGCCTGCTGCTGACCTGGCTGATCAACGCCGCCGCCCTGTTCGCCCTGCCTTACCTGATCCAGTCGATCAAGATCAGGAGCTTTGGCGTGGCCCTGGTCGCGGCGCTGGTGCTGGGCCTGATCAATACCCTGATCCGGCCGCTGCTGGTGATCCTGACGCTGCCGGTGACGCTCCTGACCCTGGGCCTGTTCATCCTGGTGATCAATGGCTTGCTGTTCTGGCTGGCCGGGCGCCTGGTGCCGGGCTTCCATGTGGGCGGCTTCTGGCCCGCGGTCGGCGGCGCGCTGGTGTACAGCCTGATTTCCTGGGCCCTCTCATCATTATTGTTAAGCAAATGACGAACTCCTCATCCGTTCAACAAAACTTCAGCATTGAGTTTTTCCCGCCCCGCACCCCGGAAGGTGTGGAAAAGCTGCGTGCCACGCGCGCAAAGCTGGCCGCGTTGAAGCCGGCCTATTTTTCGGTGACCTTCGGCGCCGGCGGTTCAACCCAGGCCGGCACGCGCGACACCGTGCTGGAAATCCGCAAGGAAGGCTATGACGCCGCCCCGCATTTGTCGTGTATCGGCCGCTCGCGTGAGGAATTGCGCGCCATCCTCGACGAATACAAGGCGCACGGCATCCGCCGCCTGGTGGCGCTGCGCGGCGACCTGCCAAGCGGTTATGGCGCAGTTGGCCATGACGCCGGTGAATTCCATCATGCCAACGAGCTGATCGAATTCATCCGTGCCGAAACCGGCGACTGGTTCCATATCGAGACTGCGGCTTATCCGGAAATGCATCCGCAGGCGAAGTCGCCGCAGGAAGACTTGCGCAACTTCGTACGCAAGGTGCAGGCTGGTGCGGATTCCGCCATCACCCAGTATTTCTACAATGCCGATGCGTATTTCCGCTTCGTCGAGGATGCGCGCGCGGCAGGGGTGGTGGTGCCGATCGTGGCCGGCATCATGCCGATTACCAATTACACGCAGCTGACGCGCTTTTCCGACATGTGCGGCGCCGAGATCCCGCGCTGGATCCGCCTCAAGCTGGCCAGCTACGGCGACGATACCGAATCGATCCGCGCCTTCGGCCTGGATGTGGTGACGGGGCTGTGCGAGAAGCTGCTCGCGGGCGGCGCGCCCGGCCTGCATTTTTACACGCTCAATCAGGCAGCGCCGACCACGGCGATCTGGCAACGGCTGGTGCGCCAGGCCTGACGTCGTTTTGCGGCGCAACATGCGCCGTCGGGGGAGGAACCGGTGTTTCCTCCCCCTGTTTCTTCCTTCGCTTTCTCCCCATTGAATTATGCTGGTCCGGACAGCCGTCGCTTTTACAACGCGGCCGCAGGCTGTTGCATGCCTGTGGCGACATTGCCGAAAAAAGCCGGTGGTAGGTGTCCATCGAGCAATACTTGGTTTATGATGAAGCCGCACCGCTCGATTTGGTGGAGACAGGGAATAGAATAAATAATGAATCTCGCAAATCTTAAAATCGGCGCCCGCTTGGCCGTCAGCTTCGGCATCCTGCTGTTCCTGGTCGTCTTCCTGACGGTACTCGCCACCATCAGTCTGGCAGGGACCGGCAGCGCTGCCGCCGGCTATGTTGTCGGCCTTGGCCTGGCGACGGTCGTCACGGGGGGGGGGCTGGCCTGGTGGCTTCGGCGCAGTATCGCCAGGCCGCTGTCGGAGGCGACCGCAGTCGCCCGGCGCATGGCCGCCGGCGACCTGAGTGAACCCTTTGAAGCGCATGCCGGCGGCGAACTGGGCGAATTGCAGCAAGCGCTGCAGGAAACCAGCGAGCGCATGTTCAAGATCGTCGCCCATGTGCGCTCGGGCACCACAGCTGTGGCAGCGACCTCCGGCCTGATCGCGGCCGACAATACTGCGCTGTCATCGCGCACGGAAGCCCAGGCCAGTTCGCTGGAAGAAACCGCTTCCTCGATGGAAGAGCTGACTTCGACCGTGCGGCAGAATGCCGAAAACGCGCGCCAGGCGAACCAGTTGGTCGCTTCTGCGGCCGCCTCGGCGGTCAAGGGCGGCGAGGTGGTCGGCAGCGTGGTACAAACCATGGGCTCGATCAAGGAAAGCTCGCGCAAAATCGTTGACATCATTTCCGTCATCGACGGCATTGCCTTCCAGACCAATATCCTGGCCTTGAACGCCGCCGTGGAAGCGGCGCGCGCCGGCGAGCAGGGGCGTGGCTTTGCCGTGGTGGCGGCGGAAGTGCGCACGCTGGCGCAGCGCTCGGCGGCGGCGGCCAAGGAAATTACCGGGCTGATTTCCAATTCGGTGGAAAAAGTCGATGCCGGCAGCCGCCTGGTCGACAATGCCGGCCGCACCATGAGCGAGATTGTCGCCAACGTCAATCGTGTCGCCAGCATCATGAGCGAAATTGCCGGCGCCAGCACCGAGCAAAGCAGCGGCATCGATGAAATCAACAAGGCGGTGATGCAGATCGACGCCACCACACAGCAGAATGCATCGCTGGTGGAGGAAGCCATGCGCACCGCCGCCAGCCTGCAGGAGCAGGCAGTGGGATTGTCGCAGGCAGTCTCCATCTTCAATCTCGGCGCGCGCGAATTCGGCAATGCCGAGGAAGCTGCCGATATCGTGCGCGCCGGCGTCGATTTCATGCGCAGCCACGGCCGTGCAGCCCTGATCGATGAAGTCAATCAGATGAGCAAAGGCCAGTTCATCGACCGTGACCTGTACATCAGCGTCTATTCGACCGACGGCACTATCGTCGCGCACGGCGCCAACCGCCGCCTGTGGGGCGCGGACTGGTCCAAGATCAAGGACACCGATGGCCGTTTCTTCGTCAGCGAAATGGTTAATATCGCCAGGGGCAAGGGCGATGGCTGGATCGACTACAAGTGGGTCCATCCGGTCACCAAGGACACGATGGTCAAGTCAGCCTACTTTGAAATTTGCGACGACCTGGTGATTGCCTGCGGTTTTTACAAGAATTGAGGGCGTGCGACGTGCGCATTCAGGGCGGCCCGGGCGCCTTCGTCAGTTCTCAATCCCGGCTTCGGTGATTACGCCATCCAGCGCGATGTCATGCGCCTCGACGGCGAAATCGGCGCGCGCGCAAGCATAGGCCACGCCGATGGCGCGCGGCCGCGGTGCTGTGGCCAGGGTGCGGTCATAAAATCCGCCGCCGTAGCCTAGCCGGAAACACTCTTGGTTATATCCCACGCAAGGCACCAGCAGGAGGTCTGGTGCGACTTCCCGGTCGGCATTTGCCGGTACCCACACCCCCATGGCATCTTTTGCCAGGGCATCGCCCGGCGCCCAGGCCAAGAACTTCAATGGCAAATCCGGGTCGATTACCACTGGCAATGCCAGTTGCACGCCGGCAGTGACCCATTCCTCGAATAGCGCACGCAAGTCCGGCTCGCTGCGCATCGGCCAAAAGACACCCATTGCCCGCGCCGGCTGCGCTGCCAGCAGGCGGCTTAAATGTTTGCCAATGGCGAGATCCCATTCGGCCCGCAGTGGTGGGGAGATGGCCTGGCGCTGTGCGATCAGGTCCTGGCGCAGGCGGTTTTTATCGGGCGGGAAGTCGGCCATAAATTTGCGGATGGGGCGTGCTATGCTAATTAATAATCAGGATAAACTGGATAAACGGGTTTGAAAACAATGTTTCCCTTAAAACGGATTGCCGTATTTGCAATGGCTGCCGGCGCCATCGTGCTGGCGCTGCCAGTCGCCCATGCCGCCAGCGATGATGATGTCTTCATGGCCATGCGCGATGCCGCGCGCCGCAACGATGCCGCCCAGGCGGCGGATCTGGCCGCGCGCCTGCCGAATTATGCCATTCCCTCGTATGTCGATTACTACCGTCTGAAGCCGCGCCTGAAGGATGCCTCGGGCGCCGAGATCCGCGATTACCTCGCGCGTTATGACGGCGCCGCCATCGCCGACCGCCTGCGCAATGACTGGCTGCTGGAGCTGGGCAAGAAGCGCGACTGGGCGGTGTTCGACGAGCAGTTGCCGCTGTACGTGGTGAATGACGACACCCAGGTCAAGTGCTATGCGCTGTTGTCGAAGCTTGCGCGCGGCGCCACGGTGGCTGACGATGCACGTGCACTGCTGGTCTCACCCAAGGATTACGGCGAAGCTTGTCCGACGCTGATCACGGCGCTGGTCGAGTCCGGCCAGTTCAATGCCGATGATGTCTGGGCGCAAATCCGCCTGGCGGCCGAAAACGGCCAGTCCGCTGTCGCCCGCCGCCTGGCGCCACTGGCGGGCGGCGATGAAAAACGGGTAGGGCTGGCCATCGAGCAGGCGATGATCTTTGTCGCCCGTGGCGTTGGCGCCGGCCGCGCCGAGCGCGAAACCTATCTCGTCGCGCTCGGACGCGCCGCCAAACAGAGCCCCGAGCAAGCCGCCAATGCCCTGTCGATGCGGGCCGCGGACACGCTGTCGGCACGCGAGCAGGCACTTGGGTGGGCCCAGATTGCCTTGCAGGCATCCTACAAGCTGGCGCCGGAGGTGGCGTCCTGGTGGAGCAAGGCGCAAGGCGCGCCGCTGTCGCCCGAGGGGCAGCAATGGAAAGTGCGCATCGCCTTGCGCAATGAAGACTGGAAGGCGGTCAAGGCCGGCATCGAAACGATGCCGCCGGCTTTACGCAATGACCCGGCCTGGGTGTACTGGCGCGGCCGCGCGCTGCAAGCCGAGGGCAATGGCGAGGAGGCACGGCAACTGTACCGGACGATTGCTGACCAGTTCCATTTCTATGGCCAGCTGGCGACCGAGGAACTGGACCAGAAGATTTCTATTCCACAAGCCGCAGCCCCGGTGACGGCGGCCGAACTGGCGTCGGCGGCGGCAAATCCCGGCCTGCGCCGCGCTTTAAAATTCTTCGCCATGGATTTGCGCTTTGAAGGCGTGCGCGAATGGAATTGGGAATTGCGCCGCATGAAAAGCGAGCGCGACTTCCTTGCTGCGGCTGAATTCGCACGGCAAAACAATGTGCTTGACCGCATGGTCAACACCTCCGACCGCACCCGTTCCGAGCACGATTTCGACCAGCGTTTTCCGACGCCATTTCGCGATGTCATGGCCAGGACCACGCAGTCGCTGGGCATGGACATGGCTTGGGTGTATGGTCTGATCCGCCAGGAGTCGCGTTTCATCATGCATGCCAAATCGCATGTGGGCGCTTCCGGCCTGATGCAGATCATGCCGGCCACTGCCCGCTATGTCGCCAAAAAGATCGGTATGACTGATTTCGATCATGGCCAGGTCAATCATATCGACACCAATATCGCGCTTGGTACAAACTATTTAAATATGGTGCTGAATGATCTGGATGGTTCGCAGGCGCTGGCAACTGCCGCCTACAATGCCGGTCCGGGTCGGCCCCGTGCCTGGCGCTCAACACTGCCGCGGGTTGTCGAAGGCGCCATTTTCGCCGAGACGATCCCGTTTTCGGAAACGCGTGGCTATGTCAAGAATGTCTTGTCAAATGCAACCTATTATGCGGCCTTGTTTGAAGGCAAGCCGCAGTCGCTGAAAGCGCGGCTGGGTACGGTGGCCCCGAAAGGAATGGTGCAGTCGGAACTACAATGAGCGTGCTGGAAAATTCGCTGGAAGTGGATCGCAAGTATCCCTCGCTGCTGGTGATCGGCGGCACTGGGTTCATCGGTAGCCATCTGGTGGCGCAATTGTCGGCGCGTGATTACCGCGTGCTGGTGCCGACCCGGCATGAGGATAGCGGCCGTCATTTGCTGGTCCTGCCCAATGTTGATGTGGTCGAAGCCGATGTGCATGAAGAAGCCCAATTGCGCAAACTGATGGACGACGTCGATGCCGTCATCAACCTGGTCGGAATCCTGCATGGCAAGCCCGCAGCGCATGGGGCGCCTTATGGCGCGGATTTCGCCCGCGCGCATGTCGAATTACCGAAAAAAATCGTCGCCGCCTGCGCTGCTACCGGTATCACCCGCCTGCTGCACATGAGCGCGCTCGGCGCCGACCGCGACGCCCCCTCGATGTATCTGCGCTCCAAGGCCGATGGCGAAGCCGCCGTGAGCGCCAATCCGGCGGTCGGGGTCACCATTTTCCGGCCGGCGGTGGTGTTTGGCGAGGGCGATCATTTCCTCAACATGTTTGCCAACCTGCAAAAAATGCTGCCGGTGATTCCCCTGGGCGGTGCAGAGACCAAATTCCAGCCGGTGTTTGTCGGCGATGTCGCCTCCGCCTATATTCATGCGCTGGAAAACGACCATACCATCGGTCACGTCTATGAACTGGCGGGGCCGCAAGTGTATACCCTGCGCGAACTGGTGGAACTGGCCGGCGAGATCAGCGGCCATCCGCATCCGGTGGTGGGCTTGCCGCCGGCGCTGGCGCGCCTGCAAGCCTGGTTCCTCGAACATGCGCCGGGCGGCCCGATCATGAGCCGCGACAACCTCGATTCGATGCGGGTCGATAATGTCGCCCGCCTGCCCATCGCCCCCGAACTGGAAATCACGCCGACACCGCTGGAAGCGGTGGTGCCGGCCTATCTGGCGAGGGACGTCAACCGCGTCGACCTGTTCCGCGAAAAGGGGCGGCGGGAATAGGGTCGGTCTGGGCCGGTCGCCGGCTGCATGGCAGCCGCAAGCGTTTGTGCTGTGGTAAGGTTCGATAATTGAACCGTTGAAATTCCGCTGATACCCAACACGCAAACGATGCAATCCACTGAACTTGACCCCACCCTCGCACAGACCCTGGATGACGCCGGCAAGAACCAGCTCACCCTGGTGATCGCCAATAAAAATTACTCCTCGTGGTCGATGCGGCCCTGGGTCGTGCTCAAGGCCTTCGGCCTGCCTTTCCGGGAAATCCGGGTGCGCTTGGGGCAGCCCGATACGGCCGGCGAAATCGCCCGCTACACTGCCTCCGGGCGCGTGCCGGTGCTGTTGCATGGCGAGATCACCATCTGGGATTCGCTGGCGATTTGCGAATACCTGGCCGAGCAATTCCCGGACAAGCACCTGTGGCCGACCAATGTCGCCGCGCGCGCCATGGCGCGCAGCATCTGCGCCGAAATGCATGGCGGTTTTGCAGATCTGCGCCAGGCGATGTGGATGAACATTCGCGCCCGGTTCCCCGGCAAGGGCAGGACGCCCGGCGCGCAGGCCGATATCGGCCGTATCAGTGAGATCTGGGAAGAGTGCCTGGCGCAGTTCGGCCACCACGATTTCCTGTTCGGTGCGTTTACGATCGCCGATGCTTATTTCGCCCCGGTCGTGATGCGCTTTGCCACCTACGAGGTGTCGCTGGCGCCGGCCCTGCAGGCGTATTGCGAGCGCGTTGCCGCCCATCCGGCGGTGGCGGCATGGATCGCCGCGGCGCGGGAAGAACCATTCACGGTGGCGAAGTACGATACCTATCCATGAACCTCTATACCGTCGGCGGCGCAGTGCGCGACGGCTTGCTGGGCTTGCCGGTGCAGGACCGTGATTACGTCGTGGTGGGCGCGACCCCGGCCGACATGCTGGCGCGCGGCTTCACCCCGGTGGGCAAGGATTTTCCGGTGTTCCTGCATCCGCAAACGCATGAGGAATACGCACTGGCGCGCACCGAGCGCAAAACCGCGCCGGGCTACAAGGGCTTCGTCTTCCATACCGATGCGGATGTCACGCTGGAAGAGGATTTGCGTCGGCGCGACCTCACCATCAACGCCATCGCGCAGAGCGAAGACGGCAGCCTGGTCGATCCCTTCCATGGCCAGCGCGACATCGCCGCCCGGGTGTTCCGCCATGTCTCCGACGCCTTTGCCGAGGACCCGGTGCGCATCCTGCGCCTGGCGCGTTTCGCTGCGCGCTTTGCCGATTTCACGGTGGCGCCGGAAACGCTGGCGCTGATGCGGCACATGGTGACGACTGGCGAAGTCGATGCGCTGGTGCCGGAGCGGGTCTGGCAAGAGCTTTCGCGCGGCTTGATGGAAGCGGTGCCCTCGCGCATGTTCGAAGTCTTGCGCGCCTGCGGCGCACTGGCGCGTATCCTGCCTGAATTGGATGCCTTGTGGGGCGTGCCGCAACCGGCAATGCACCACCCGGAAATCGACACCGGCGTGCATGTGATGCTGGCAATTGATTACGCGGCGCGCACAGGCTGCAGCCTGCCGATCCGCTTCGCGGCACTGACACACGATCTCGGCAAGGGCGTCACGCCGCAGCAAGAGTGGCCGGCGCACCACGGCCACGAGGCGTATAGCGTGCAGCTGGTGGAGCAAGTCTGCACGCGCCTGAAAATCCCCAACGATTGTCGCGATCTTGCCGCGATGGCTGCCCGCGAGCATGGCAACATCGGCCGCGCGCTGGAGTTGCGCGCCAATACCGTGGTCAAATTGTTCGAGCGCTGTGATGGCTTTCGCAAGCCGCAGCGTTTTGCCGACATGTTGCGCACAGCGCTGTGCGACCAGTGCGGACGCACTGGCTTCGAAGCGCAAGCCTTCCCGCAAGCCGCGTATCTGGAAGCCTTGCTGGCCGTTGCCCGGCAAGTCGATGCCGGTGCCATTGCCCGGCAACTGGGTGCGCAGCCGCAAAAAATCGCGGAAGGCGTGCATGCCGCGCGCGTGGCCGCAGTCGCCGCGGCAATGCCAAGGGTGGGACAGGAATAGTTGCTATATCGAAATTCATTGCGTAAATATATTTCTTTAGAGAATTTTTGTTGTAAGTCAGCCAAGAAAAATCGCGTAAATATCGCATTTCTCAAACGCGGCGAAATCATTTTTTCCCTTCCACACACAAAGCGCCTACAATGATTTTGTGCGCCGCAGCATCGGGGCGATTCGGGAAGGGAATAGTTGATGGTTACCAACGAAATTTCAGGTAATGTCCTGGGCGATCCCCAAGTTCCGCATTCGTCTGTACGCATCAAGGAACTGGCAGAGCGCGACCGCCGCCGCCTGCTGCTGCATTTTCTCTCGCTCGACGAACAGGAGCGGCTGCTGCGCTTTGGCAGCGCCTTGCCGGATGAATTGGTCACGCGTTACGTGCAGAAAATCAATTTCTCGCGCGATGTGGTATTTGGCGTCTACGACGACACGCTGAAACTGGTTGCCGTCGGCCACCTGGCCTACACGCCGCGTGGGGCCTTGCCGCGCATGGCCAACGCCACTGCCCGCGAACGCATCGCCGAATTCGGCGTATCGGTGCTGGCGCCGTACTGCGGGCAGGGCATCGGCACCCGGCTGTTTGAGCGCGCCGCCATGCATTGCCGCAATGAAGACATCGACACCTTGACCATGCATTGTCTGACGTCCAATGCAGCGATGATGCATATTGCCACCAAGGCCGGCATGGAAATCCGTCGCGACCATGGCGAAGCCGATGCCTACCTCAAGCTGCCGCCGGCCAATCCGGCCAGCGTCTTGCTGGAAGTGTTCGAGGAACAGGCCGCCAGCCTCGATTACACCCTGAAAGCCAATACCCGCACCCTCGACAGATTCATCAAGAATCTGCCCGGCGTGAAGGACAGCTGAAGGGTATTATTTCCGTCTATACTTAACTGAAACTGGTTTCGGTGCACAGGACGGAGGACGCCATGCAGTTTGCACCCTGGGACAACCCGATGGGCACGGATGGCTTCGAGTTCATCGAATACGCCGCGCCCGACCCGCAGGCGCTGGGTGCGTTGTTTGCACAAATGGGTTTTTCTGCCATTGCCCGCCACCGCCACAAGGATGTCACCCTGTACCGCCAGGGCGGGATCAATTTCATCATCAATGCCGAACCCGATTCCTTCGCCCAGCGTTTCGCCCGCCAGCACGGTCCCTCGATCTGCGCCATTGCCTTGCGTGTGGCCGACGCCGCCCAGGCCTACCGCCGCGCGCTGAACCTGGGCGCCTGGGGTTTCGACCAGCATGCCGGGCCGATGGAATTGAATATCCCGGCGATCAAGGGCGTCGGCGATTCGCTGATCTATTTCGTCGACCGCTGGCGCGGCAAGGAAGCTTCCCGCAGCGACACGCCTGGCATGCTCGGCGCCATCGGCGACATCGACATCTATGACGTCGACTTCGCCGCCATTCCCGGCGCCCCGGTCAGCCCGGCCGGCTATGGCTTGCGCTACATCGATCACCTGACCCACAACGTGCATCGCGGCCGCATGCAGGAATGGGCCGAGTTTTATGAAAAGCTGTTCAATTTCCGCGAGATCCGCTATTTCGACATCGCCGGCAAGCTGACTGGCCTGAAGTCGAAAGCCATGACTTCACCGTGCGGCAAGATCCGCATCCCGATCAACGAATCCTCGGACGACCGCTCGCAGATCGCCGAATACCTGCACCAGTACCACGGCGAAGGCATCCAGCATGTCGCGCTCGGCAGCGACGACATCTATGCCTCGGTGGCCGCCATGCGTGGCGCCGGCGTGCAATTCCAGGACACGGTCGATGCCTATTACGAACTGGTCGAGCGGCGCCTGCCGGGCCATGGCGAAATGCTGGCGGAATTGCAGCGCCTGCGCATCCTGATCGATGGCGCCAGCAGCGCCAAAGGTGCTGACGAGCGCGAATTGCTGCTGCAAATTTTCACGCAGAACGTCATCGGTCCGATTTTTTTCGAAATCATCCAGCGCAAGGGCGACCAGGGCTTCGGTGAAGGTAATTTCCGCGCGCTGTTCGAATCGATCGAGCTCGACCAGATCCGCCGCGGCGTGCTGAAAGAGGACAAGCCGCAAGACGCCACCTGAAAGAGGGAGCTTGTTGAAATGGAGATCACCGTCACCCGCGAGGAATTCCTTCGCTCGCTGGCCGAAAAGTCCGGCGCCGGGGCGCTGCGCGGCGATTACGCCCAGGCTGACCAGCACTACGTGGTGCGCCAGGACTGGGACGCCTGCACGCCGCAGCAGCACGAATTGTGGCGCCGCCTGTATCGGCGCCAGGCGGCGCTGCTGCCGGGGCGGGCCTGCCAGTTGTTCATCGACAGCCTGGCCCGCATGGATGCGGCCGACGGCATTCCGCGTTTCGAGCGCACCACGGCGGCGCTATTCAAGGCGACCGGCTGGCAACTGGTGGCGGTGCCCGGCCTGGTGCCGGACCAGGTATTTTTCGAGCATCTGGCCAGCCGCCGTTTTCCGGTGACGGTCTGGCTGCGCGCGCCGCAAGAGTTCGACTATATCGTCGAGCCCGACGTCTTCCACGATTTCTTCGGCCATGTACCCTTGCTGTTCGACCCGGTGTTCGCCGACCACCTGCAAGCCTATGGCCAAGGCGGCCTGAAGGCGCTTGGCCTGGGTGGTCTGCCTTACCTGGCACGCCTCTACTGGTACACCGTCGAGTTTGGCCTGATGCAAAGCGCGCAAGGCTTGCGCGCTTATGGGGCCGGCATCCTGTCTTCAGGCGGGGAAATCGATTATTGCCTGCGCAGCCCGCAGCCGCGCCGCATTCCCTTCAATCTGGAGCGGGTGATGCGCACCCTGTACAAGATCGATGCTTACCAGGAGACTTATTTCGTCATCCGTGATTTCCAGCAATTGTTTGACGATACCCAGCCGGATTTCGCGCCGATTTATGCGCGCCTGCAGGGCTTGCCGGCACTGCAGCCGGACGGCCTGTTGCCGGGCGAAGTGAATCTGCCGCCCCAATAAAAAAAACCTCCCCGCGAAGGGGAGGCAAAGGGGGAGGGTAAATCGTTTTGGCGGATCAGCTGGCTTTCGCCGGCTTGCGCTGCTGCCCGGCATCGTGCCCGTGGCCTTGACCGTGCCCGGCGTGCATCTCTTGCTGCGTCAGCTTGCCATCCTTGTTGGCATCCAGCCGTTCGAACATCTGCGCGGCTCTTTCGCGCGCTGCGGCTTCTGCTTCCTGCAGGCTCAGTGCGCCATCGCCATCCTTGTCGGCCGCCTTGAAGCGGGCATCGGCGCGTTCGCGATGCTTGCCGCGCATGGCCTGGTGGGCCGCCTGCAATTCTTCCTTGCTCAGCTTGGCGTCCTTGTTGCTGTCGAGCGTATCGAAGCCCTTGGACAGCATCGGATGGCCGGCGGCTTCCGCGCGGCTGATGAAACCATCCTTGTCCTTGTCGAGCTGGGCGATATGCTGGCCATGCCGATGGTGCGGGCGCGCCATCTTGTCGCTCGGAGCAGAAGGTGTCTCTGCGGATGTGGCTGCGGGCGTCGCGGGCGCTGACGCGGTCGATTGGGCGATCGCGATGCCTGCGGCAAACAAGCCGACGACCATGCCGGAAATCAATTTAACTTGCATCTTGCTTTCTCCATCAAAAGAGCTGAATCGGCTTGCATTCATTAAACCCCCTGGACCTTGATTACTCCAGAGTGCTTACGCTTTGTTACGCCTGTTACAGTCCCTATGGCGCCGCTTTTGCTGCAGCGCGCATAGAGCCATTTGCGCACCTGTGTTAGGGTCTACAATATATAAGATAGGTACCCAGAAGGTGCCTGGATAGACGGTGTGAACCACATGCCGCTTACCTCCAAAGACACGATTTTTGGCAAGGAGACAAACCGTATGAACGCACCCTTATTCCCGGGACAGGCCCTCGCGCAGGCGCCAAGCCAGGATGGCATTTCCCTCGAAGACAAGTTCACCATCGAACGTGGCCGTGCCTTCCTGACCGGCACGCAGGCGCTGATCCGCCTGCCCATGCTGCAGCGCGCGCGCGACGTTCAGGCCGGCCTGAACACGGCTGGCTACATCAGCGGCTACCGTGGTTCGCCCTTGGGCAGCGTCGACCTGACTGCCTGGAAGGCGCAGCAGCATCTGGAAGCCCACCACGTTAAGTTTCATCCCGGCATGAATGAAGACCTGGCGGCCACCGCGATATGGGGTACACAGCAAGTCAACCTCTTTCCGGGAGCGCAATACGAGGGTGTGTTTTCGCTCTGGTACGGCAAAGGGCCGGGGGTGGACCGTTGCGGCGATGTCTTCAAACATGCCAACCTGGCCGGCACCAGTCCGCACGGCGGCGTGCTGCTGGCGGTGGGCGACGACCATGCCGCCAAATCGTCCACCACGGCGCACCAGAGCGAGCATATCCTCAAGGCCAGCGGCATCCCGGTGCTGTACCCGGCCTCGGTACAGGAATACCTCGACTACGGCTTGCACGGCTGGGCCATGAGCCGTTACACCGGTTTGTGGGTGGCAATGAAATGCGTGACCGACCTGGTCGAATCCGGCGCGGTGGTCGAGATTGATCCGGAGCGCGTGCAGATCGCGCTGCCGGAGGACTTCGACCTGCCGCCGGGGGGCTTGAACATCCGCTGGCCGGATGCCGTGCTCGACCAGGAAGCGCGCATGAATGATTTCAAGTGGTATGCGGCGCTGGCCTATGCGCGCGCCAACCGCCTGAATCGCATCGTCTGGGACAGCCCGCATGCGCGCATCGGCATCATCACCGCCGGCAAGTCCTATCTCGACACGCGCCAGGCGCTGACGGACCTGGGCATCGACGAAGCGGTTGCGCGCGACATCGGCATTCGCCTCTACAAGGTCGGCATGACCTGGCCGCTGGAAGCCGAGGGCGTGCGTGCTTTTGCCCAGGGGCTGGAGGAAATCCTGGTGGTCGAGGAGAAGCGCCAGTTGCTTGAATATCAGTTGAAGGAAGAACTGTACAACTGGCGCGATGATGTGCGTCCGCGCGTGGTCGGCAAGTTCGACGACAGCGGCGAATGGAGCAACCCGCATCATGAAGGGCATGGCCACTGGCTGCTGCCCGCCACCTATGAATTGTCGCCGGCGCAGATCGCGCGCGCCATCGCCGGGCGTATCAGCAGGTACTTCGGCGGCCATCCGGTCGAGGCGCGCGTGCGCGAACGCATCGCCTATCTGGAGGCCAAGGAAGCGGTGCTGCAGGCCGCTACCCCGAAACCCGACCCGGCGACGGACCGCTTGCCGCACTTCTGTTCCGGATGCCCGCACAACACATCCACCAACCTGCCCACCGGCAGCCGCGCGCTGGGCGGCATCGGTTGCCACTACATGGTCCTGTGGATGGACCGTGAGACCGCGACCTTCACCCATATGGGCGCCGAAGGGGTGACCTGGATCGGTCATGCGCCTTTCACCAGCGAGCCGCATGTGTTCGCCAACCTCGGCGACGGCACCTATTTTCACTCAGGCATCCTGGCCATCCGCGCCGCGGTGGCGGCCAAGGTGAACATCACCTACAAGGTTCTGTACAACGATGCCGTGGCAATGACCGGCGGCCAGCCGGTCGATGGACCCCTGGATCCGGCGCGCATTTCGCGCCAGCTGGCGGCAGAAGGCGTTTCGCCGATCGTGGTGGTGACCGACGAGCCCGACAAGTATCCGGCAGGCACCGAGTGGGCGGCCGGCATCACCATCCGCCACCGCCGCGAACTCGATACGGTGCAGCGCGAACTGCGCGAGGTGAAGGGCGTGTCTGCGGTGATCTACGACCAGACCTGCGCCGCCGAAAAGCGCCGGCGCCGGAAACACCATGCCTATCCCGATCCCGCCAAACGTGTGGTCATCAACGAGGCCGTGTGTGAAGGATGCGGCGACTGCAGCGTGAAGTCCAACTGCCTGTCGGTCGAACCGGTGGAAACCGAATTCGGCCGCAAGCGCCAGATCAACCAGTCTTCCTGCAACAAGGATTATTCCTGTCTCGAAGGCTTCTGCCCAAGCTTCGTCACCGTCGAGGGGGGGCAGCTCAAACGTCCGCTTGCCGTCAAGGCAAGCGGCGCGCCGGGTTCGGTCGACGCTGCCGGCGCCAACGCCTGGCCAGAACTGCCCATGCCTGCGCTGCCTGCAAGCGACCATCCCTATAACATTCTGGTCGCCGGCATCGGCGGCACCGGCGTCATTACCATCGGCCAGATCCTCGCCATGGCCGCACACATCGAGGGCAAGGGTTGCACCGTGCTCGACATGAGCGGGCTGGCGCAGAAGGGTGGTCCGGTGATGTCGCATGTGCGCATCGCCGCGCGCCAGGACGAGATTTATTCCACCAGGGTTGGCACCGGCATGGCCGACCTCGTGATCGGCTGCGACGTCATCGTTGCCGCCAGCCGCGACGCGCTTTCGCGCATGGGAGAGGGCAAGACCCATGCGGCGGTCAATACCACCGGCGCGCCCACCTCGGCCTTCATCCGCAATCCCGACTGGCACTACCCGGGCGCCTCGGCCGAACACCAGATCCAGAATGCCTGCGGCAGCGCGCGCGTCGATTTCATCAACGCCGGCCACGTCGCCGTCACGCTGATGGGCGACGCCATCGCCACCAACATGTTCATGCTCGGCTACGCCTGGCAAATGGGCTGGGTGCCGCTGGGACTGGAAGCCCTGCTGAAGGCCATCGAGTTGAACGCGGTACAGGTCGAGTTCAACCGCCGGGCCTTCACCTGGGGCCGACGTGCCGCGCACGACCTGGCTGCGGTGGAAAAACTCGCCAGGGTCGGGGACGCCGCCGCGCATGTGATCGAGTTCAAGCGCAGCCCCAGGCTCGATGATGTCATCGCCACGCGCGTCGCATTCCTGACTGCCTACCAGGACGCCGCCTATGCGCAGCAGTACCGCGATTTCGTCGACCAGGTGCGGGTGGCGGAAAGCCGCCTCGGCCACACCGCCAAGGCGTATCGCCTGACCGAGGCGGTGGCACGCTATCTGTTCAAGCTGATGGCTTACAAGGACGAGTATGAAGTGGCGCGGCTGCACGCCGACCCGGCCTTCCGGGAAAAAATCGCCGGCATGTTCGAAGGCGACTACAAGATCAAATACCACCTGGCGCCGCCGCTATGGGCCAGGCGCGACGCCAAAGGGCAGCTGGTGAAACGCCAATTCGGACCCTGGATGCTGCAGGCATTCCGCCTGCTGGCGCCGCTGAGGTTCCTGCGCGGCTCGCCATTCGATGTGTTCGGCTACACGCAAGAACGCAGGACCGAACGTGCCCTGATCGGCGAGTACCGGCAAACCATCGCTTTGCTGCTGCCGAAACTGCGCGCGGAAAACCTGGCGCAGGCGGTGGCGATCGCCAGCATCCCGGAGCACATCCGCGGTTATGGCCACATCAAGGAGCACAGCCTGCGCGAGGCGAAGGAAAAAGAAGCGACGCTGCTGACGGCATTCTTTGCGCCGATCATTCCGGTGACGGCGACGCCGGATGGGCAGACGGTGGCGTGGACATGAAACTGAAGCTCAAGAGGGTATATGAGGCGGCCAGCGGTGAGGATGGCTTTCGCATCCTGGTGGATCGCCTGTGGCCGCGCGGCGTGACCAGGGAGGCTGCGCGCATCGATCTCTGGTTGAAGGATGCCGCACCTTCTCCCGAATTGCGTAAGTGGTTCAACCATGAGTCGGACAAGTGGGATCCGTTTCGTGCAAGCTATCTTGGCGAACTCATGCAGCATCCCGAGAAAGTGGCCCTGATCAGGGAGCACGCCGGCAAAGGGCGGGTGACGCTGGTGTATGGCGCCAGGGATGCCGAACATAACCATGCGCTGGTGTTGAAAGAGTTTTTGATGTCAGATAAACAGGTTCCCTAGGGCATTGCCAACCGCCGCGAGATTCATCCCGGCTAGATGTTGACAAGGAAAGAGGCGAAGCCTTGTTTAATTATTGTCAATTAGACAGCGAAAAAATAAAACTTTTCGCCCTGCTATCTGCCTACTAGGCTGATGCCGTTTGCTCGGGTTTCATTTTCGGCTGAAAACATTTCCCGCTTGTCCCATCAATTCAAGAAACAGGACAAATCATGCAATCGCAAATCACCGAGTGGAGCGCTGCCCTGATGACTTCACTGGCAGCGGCAATGGCCTTGTTCTTTTCCGGGATTCCAAAAATCCTGGGCTTTGCCATCATCGTTGTTGTCGGCTGGGTTATCTCGTCATTGGTTGTAAAAGCACTGGCAGCCGTATTGAGGACCATCAAATTCAATGAGTTGGCCCAGCGCTCGGGATTTGCCGGCTTTGTGCGAAAAACGGGGTCCAATACCGATTCCGCCGGCATGATCGGGCTCGTGGTCAAATGGTTCATTCGCCTGGTGACGCTGGTAGTCGCGTTCGATGCGCTTGGTTTGCCCGCCGTGTCGGACGTATTGCGCCAGTTGCTGCTGTGGCTGCCGAATGTGGTGGTTGCGCTGGTCGTTTTGGTCATCGCCGGATTGGCGGCCAATGCATTAAGCAACGTCGTGCGTGGCGCTGCCGCAGAAGGCGGCTTGAAAAATCCGGACCTGCTGGCGAAGGTGGCAGCGGGCCTGGTCTGGGCCTTTGGCATCGTGGTTGCCGTCAACCAGATCGGCATTGCGACCACGCTGGTCAATACCCTGTTCATGGCGGTGATGGGTGCGCTGGCCCTGGCGCTCGGCCTGTCATTCGGATTGGGCGGCCGTGATACCGCTGCGCAGATTGTGCGTAACTGGTATGGCAGGGGCCGGCAAAATGCCGGGCAACTTGAGCAGGTGATGAGTGCTGCCGGTGAGAGGATGGCGGATGCCACAGGGCGTGGCATTTTGCAGGATGCCGGCGGGTCGTTTGTCGAAAGAAGAACAATGCAGCGTCGCAGAGCCGGTTAACGAAGGATTTGCACAAAAAACGATAGTAACTGTACAGCCTCCATTCAAGGAAGGATCCGGATCATGAAACGTTTTATTCTCGTTGCTATGTTGCTCACTGTCGCGGCTTGTGAGAGAAAGCAGGAAACTGCGGAAGTGCCACCTTCTACCGTACCGCCAGAGACCACCCAAATGATGCCGCCCGTGACCATTGCCCCGGCACCGACAGTCCCGCCAGCGACGACGCCCGAGACCGCGCCGCCGACAACCCAACCATCATCGGGATCTTCGGCGCCTGCGGGATCTTCCGGGTCTGAGGGAGCGATGGGATCTTCGGGCGCTGCCGGCGCGGGAGAATACACTGTGAGCGCAGGCGATACGCTGTCCGGCATCGCGCGGGAGCACAATGTGACTTCCGGAGATCTCGCCAACTGGAATAACATCCAGAATCCGAACCGGATCCACAAAGGTCAGACACTCCGGCTGACTGCGCCCTAATCCTGATCGGCATACCCGAACCACCTTCGCCGGAATGGCGAAGGTGGTTCAGGCATGCGCCGGAGAAAAATCGCAGGTTTAGTCGAAATCGAACAATTCGCCCAGAAAGCCTTCGCGTTTCTTTTTCTTGGGGTAGCCGCCCTGCTGCGGGTGAGCATGACCATGCTGTTGTGGATGCGAGTATCTCTGGTCGTACTGTTGCTGCTGCTGCGCCGGATAGGCAGGCGATGCAGCGGGTGCAATGCCCTGTGGCGGTAATCCTGGCGCGGACCGCTCGATGATCTTGTCGAGTTCGCCGCGGTCCAGCCAGACGCCACGACATTTCGGGCAGTAATCAATCTCGATCCCTTGTCGATCAGACATAATCAAGTGGACATCATTGCAGATCGGACAATTCATTAATATTCTCCTTCATGAAGTTTTCAAAATAGAGCGATAGCACCAAGTCATATTGTGTCGAATCCTGTCAAAACAAGGAAAGGAGCAATCCCCATGCAAAAGATTACCCCATTCCTGGGGTTCGACCATCAGACTGAGGAAGCGGCGAATTTTTATGCCGCGATCTTCAGGAATGCCAGGATCGACAGCATCGCCCGTTACGGCGAAGCCGGTCCTGGCCCCGCGGGCAGTGTCATGAAACGCAAAGGGTGATGCAGGCATTGCTGCAGATGAAAAAGCTCGATATCGAGGAATTGACGAGGGCTTATGACGACCAAAAATGAAAACATTGCCGCCAACCGCGAGCTTGTCCTGACGCGCATCATCGACGCGCCGCGCGAAAAGGTGTTCAGGGCCTGGACCGATCCCGAACTGTTGAAGCAGTGGTTTGCGCCACTGCCTTATACGACGTCCTTCGCCCAGACCGATGTCCGTCCTGGCGGTGCGAGCCTGATCGTCATGCGTAGCCCGGAGGGCCAGGAGATACCCTGTCCGGGCGTGTATCTCGAAGTGATACCCAACGAGCGCCTGGTGTTCACCGATGCCTACATCAACGCCTGGCAACCATCGGAGAAGCCTTTCATGACGGCGGTGCTGACGTTCGAGGACGTGGGCGGCAAGACCAGGTACACCGCGCGTGTGCTGCACTGGACGGTCGCCGATCGCGAGGCGCACGAAAAGATGGGCTTCCATGAGGGCTGGGGCAAATGCGCGGACCAACTGGCGGCGCTGGTGGCTCGCCTGTGAAAAATGACAATCACTTGATGCCGAAGACGCGGTCGAGCGACAGCGGCCCGCCGCCGCGCGCGGCCAGGTAGAGCAGCAGCCCGGCCCATGACAAATGGGTCGGCCAGGCGTCGGGATACACGAAGATCTGGATGACCGCCGTCATGCCGAGCAGCGCCAGCGCGGAGATCCGGGTCAGCAAGCCCAGCGCCAGCAGCAGCGGGAACAGGTGTTCGGCGTAGGTCGCCATGTGTGCGGCCAGTTCGGGCGCCAGCAGGGGCACCCGGTATTCTTCGCGAAACAGCGCATAGGCGCTGTCGCTGACCGTCAGCCAGCCATCGACCTTGGTGCGCCCGGAAAGAAAGAAGATGGCGGCGACGGCGGCGCGGCACATCAGTGCCAGCGCCGCATGCCCGACCAGGGTTTCCAGCAGCCCGGCAAGGCGGTTGTGAAAGCCGCGCAGGCCAACCATGGCGGTGGCGGATGAGGTGGTGGGGGTGATGGTTTTCATGTGCGCTCCTTCGGATCAATCCGTGTCATCAATCAGCGAGGCGCGGCCGAAGGCGCCCAGTTGCAGTAGCCGCGCCAGCAATGCCGCAAGGTCGGTATCGGCCCGCAGCGCCAGCGCCGCCGCGGCGGCATCCGCCAGCGGCAGGCCGGCGCCGCAAACGTCCAGGAAGGCGCAGTCGGCGGCGTCCAGCGCGGCCCATTGCACCGCCCCGTATGGACGCAGCAGCAGCGCGCCTTCGCCTTGCCAGGCAATCTCGCCCGCTTCCTCGAATGGCTCGCGGTTGCGCCGCCACAGGGTGTACACCGGGGCGTCGGCAAACCAGGCCCAGCGCGCTGCCGCATGCGGGCGCAGCACGGTGCGCGCGAGCGCCTCCGGCGCCAGGCCGGAGAGTGCGGCCAGGTCCAGCGGCGCTGCGTCGGCGGCGGTGTGAACTTCGATCCAGTAGCGGTCGAGCCGCGCCACGTCGGCCAGCCAGGGCAGGTCGGCAGCGGGCGCAAAGCGCGCCAGAAAATCGGCGAAGCCGGCGCCGTAATACAGCAGGCGCGCATCGCCCGGCGGTTGTTCGCGCAGGTAGAGCGCCGCCGCCGAGCGCAGCCATGCCTCGCCCGTCAGCCGCGCTACGGCCGGGAAATTGGCCAGCAGCGCATCGATGCAGCCCTTGGCCACGGTATTGCGGTAAACCGCGAAGCCGGGTTGCGCCAGCAAGCCGGCCAGGATGGGCGGCGCCTCACCGGCGGGCGCCAGCAGGGCTTGCGCAAATGCGTCCTGGAAGCGGCCGAGTTCCATTGTTCAGGCGGCCCTTTCCCGTGGCGCCAGCATGAGGGCGGCGGCGCGTTCGCGTTCGGCCAGCAGATCGCTGAATTCCGGCAGCTTGTCGTCGCGTTCGATCAGGGTCGGACGCGGTCCGATGCGCCGCACCAGCTGTTCATACAGCGCCCACACCGCGGCGGCAACCGGGGCGTCGTGGCTGTCGATGAGCAGCCCGGATGCCGGATCGGCGTCGGCCGAATGCCCGGCCAGGTGGATTTCCATCACCGCCGCGCCGGGAAAACGGTCGATGTAGGCTTGCGCGGAATAGCCCAGGTTGTGCGCGCCGACATGGACGTTGTTCACATCCAGCAGCAAGCCGCAGCCGGTGCGCCGCGCCAGTTCCGCCAGGAAGTCGATTTCATCCCAGCTGTGGCCGTCGATGCGCAGGTAATGCGCTGGATTTTCGATGGCGATGCGCCGGCCCAGCGCTTCCTGGACGGCGCAGATATTAGCGGCGATCCTGGTCAGTGCTGCGCCGGTGCGCGGAAACGGCAGCAAATCGGGATGGTAGTTGCCGCGCCAGGCCGACCATGCCAGGTGCTCGGACACCAGCGCCGGCTCGAGGCGGCGCGCCAGCGCGGCCAGCCGCCCGAGGTGGTCGGCGTCGGGTGCGCAATCGGCCGCCAGCGACAGCGACACGCCATGCAAGGAGAGCGGATGGTCGGCCCGAATCGCCTCCAGCCAGGCGATGCGCGGGCCGCCCTCGACCAGATAATTTTCCGGGTGGACCTCGAACCACAATCCTTCGGCATGGCAAGCCAGCGCCGCTTCATAGTGTTGCGGTTTGAGGCCCAGCCCGGCGCCCGGCAGCGTGCCCATGGTCTGACGGCGCCGGGCTCAGGACTTGATCGGCTGCAGCGAGCCCATGCCTTTCGGCGTCTTGATGCTGGCGCAGGTGCCGGCCGGAACGTATTTCCAGGCATTGCCCTGGTAATCCATTTTCGCCGTGCCGGCGCAAGTGGTGCCGGCGCCAGCCTTGCAATCGTTCTTGCCGGCCATCGCCACGCCATAGCATTTTTCCATGGCGGGCTTGTCATCCATGGCCTTTTTGTCCTGTGCCTGGGCGACGCCGGCGGCAAGGGCGGCAAGGGTCATGGCGGCAGCGGCGAAAGTACGGGTTTCCATAATTAAAGCTCCTGTAAAATTGAGTGGGGTAGCCCGTCCGGTATCGGCACGCCGATCCGGGCGGTCTGCAGGCTAATTCGGCGATGCGCGCATGCCGGTTACAGGATGTCGCGCGCGATCCCGTTTTTATTTTTTTCTTCCTCGCTGTAACCGAATGCGGATGATTTGCGAATATACATCAGGTGAGCGTCGTGAATAACAGCGAGGAAAAGTTGCGTGCACTACTGCTGCGCGGCATGAATGGCGACAATGTCGCCTACCACGCCTTCCTGAAGGAATTGAGCGCCCACTTGCGCGCCTTCCTGCGGCGCCGGCTGAACCAGTTGCCGGACGAGGTGGAAGACCTGGTGCAGGAAACGCTGCTGGCGGTGCACAACCAGCGCCATACCTATGACGCGACGCAGCCACTGACGGCCTGGATCCACGCCATCGCGCGCTACAAGCTGGCCGACCTGCTGCGCCGGCGCGCCGGCCGCGAAGCGCTGCACGACCCGCTCGATGACGAGGATGAGATGCTGTCCGTGTCGGATACCGAGGCAATGGAAGCGCGGCGCGACCTCGCCAAATTGCTGGAAAGGCTGCCCGAGCGCCACCGCTTGCCGATCCAGTATGTCAAGCTGGAAGGCTTGTCGGTGGTGGAGGCCGCGCGCCAGACCGGCATGTCGGAATCGGCTATCAAGGTGGGCGTGCACCGCGGGTTGAAGGCGCTGGCGGCGATGATGAGAGGTGTCGCATGAAAACCGATGAACTTGTGGACTTGCTGGTCAGGAGCGCGACGCCGGTGGAGCGGCATGCCGCCGCCCGGCGTTTTGCGCTGGCGCTGGCTTGGGGCTTGTCGGGCGCGGCTCTGGCGATGTTGCTGTTCCTGGGCGTGCGCCCGGACATCGCCGCTGCCGCCAGGTTGCCGATGTTCTGGGTCAAGCTTGGTTTTCCCGCGCTGGTGGCGGCCGTGGCCCTGTATGCGGCGGCGCGACTGGCGCGTCCCGGCATGCACGCACGCCATGCCGCGGCACTCCTGCTGGCGCTGCTGGCGGCAATCTGGCTGCCGGCCGCACTCGCCCTGTTGGGGGCGCCGCCGGCCAGGCGCGCCGCGCTGGTCTTCGGCGACACCTGGCTATCTTGCCTGGTGTCTATCCCGCTGCTGTCGATTCCGGCCTTCGCCGGTGTCCTGTGGGCGATCAAGGGCCTGGCGCCGACCCGCCTGCGGCAAGCCGGTGCGGCGGCCGGCTTGCTGGCCGGCGCGGTGAGCGCGGCGGTCTATGCGCTGCATTGCCCGGAACTGGCGGTGCCTTTCCTGGCATCCTGGTACGTGCTCGGGATGGCGATACCCGCTGCGGCGGGCGGCTTGCTCGGGCCGCGCCTGCTGCGCTGGTAGGGCGGTATTGGCCGCGCGTACTATCCTGATTCTGGAGCCGCCGCGGACGCCGGTGGACGGCTGACCGGATTACCAGTCGTAATCTAGGCACGGATCAAAACTTGGCCAGTTTGTGCCCTGCCGGCTTTGCCCGTGATCTAGCATGAAACTCCACCCACGTACGTCAATGGAGGTTCCATGTCAGTTGCCAAAGTCATTGAAGTGATTGCCCAGAGCGAAAAGAGCTTTGAGGATGCCGCTCAGCAAGGCATTGCCCGCGCCACCGATTCGCTGAGCGATGTCACCGGCGCCTGGATCAAGGACCAGAAGGTCATTGTCTCCGGCGGCAAAATCACCGAGTATCGCGTGGTGATGAAGGTTAGTTTCATACTCAAGGATTAAATCAGCCCGTTTGTGAAGAGCTGCCGGTAGCGCAAGGCAGCGTCCTGCGGCTTAGCGCTTCCTCAGCATCGAACCCAGCACGCCGCGGATGATTTCGCGGCCGACTTGCGAGCCGATGCTGCGCGCAGCCGATTTCACCAGCGCCTGCACGGGCGATTCGCGCTTGCTGCCGCCGTTGCCAAACAAACCGCCCAGCATGCCGCCCAGGCCGGAGCCGGACTCCTCTTCCTGTTGCTGCTCTTGTTGTAGCGTGCCGCGCGGCGCTTGCCCTGACTGGTTGCCGTTTGCCGGGGCGCTGGCGACGCGGCTGCTGAGCTTTTCATAGGCGGATTCGCGGTCCACGGTTTTTTCATAGACGCCGGCCACCACCGACGTCAGCATGGCGCTCTTGCGCTCTTCTGCGGTGATGGGGCCGATCTGCGACGCCGGCGGCAGGATGTAGGCGCGCTCGACCATGTTGGGGCGGCCCTTTTCATCGAGGAAGGACACCAGCGCTTCACCCACGCCGAGTTCCGTGATCACCTGCGCGGTATCGAGCGCGGGGTTGGGGCGGAAGGTTTCGGCTGCGGCGTTGACTGCCTTCTGGTCACGCGGCGTGTAGGCACGCAGCGCGTGCTGCACGCGGTTGCCGAGCTGGCCGAGCACGGTGTCGGGGATGTCGAGCGGATTTTGCGTGATGAAGAATACGCCCACGCCCTTGGAGCGGATCAGGCGCACCACTTGCTCGATCTTTTGCAGCAGCTGCTTGGGCGCTTCGCTGAACAGCAGGTGCGCCTCGTCAAAGAAAAACACGAGCTTGGGCTTGTCGAGGTCGCCGACTTCCGGCAGGTTCTCGAACAGTTCCGACAGCATCCACAACAGGAAGGTCGAATACAGGCGCGGCGAATTCATCAGCTTGTCGGCGGCGAGGATGTTGACCACGCCGCGGCCAGCGGCGTCGGTTTGCAGCAGGTCGTCGATGTTCAACATCGGTTCGCCGAAGAAGCGGTCGCCGCCCTGTTCATCGATGCCGATCAGGCCGCGCTGGATGGCGCCGATGCTGGCCGCCGAAATATTGCCGTAGGCGGTGCGGTAGTCGGCGGCGTTGTCGCCGACATTCTGCAGCATGGCGCGCAGGTCCTTGATGTCGAGCAACAGCAGGCCGTTATCGTCGGCGATCTTGAATACCAGCTGCAACACGCCTTCCTGGGTGTCGTTCAGGTTCAGCATGCGCGACAGCAGCAGCGGCCCGAGGTCCGAGATGGTGGCGCGCACCGGGTGGCCCTGTTCGCCGAATACATCCCAGAAGGTCACCGGGCAGGCGCCAAATTGCGGCTCTTCGAGGCCCAGGCCCGCCAGGCGCTTGCTGAGCTTTTCCGACGGGGCGCCGGCCTTGGCCATGCCCGACAGGTCGCCCTTGACGTCGGCCATGAACACCGGTACGCCGATGCCGGACAGGGCTTGGGCGACGACTTGCAGGGTCACGGTCTTGCCGGTGCCGGTGGCGCCGGTGATGCAGCCATGGCGGTTGACCAGGTTCGACAGCATTTCCAGCGTGACGGCGGGCTGCTGGTGGGTGTTCTTGGCAATCGGCAGAAGTGTGGACATGTTGGGCGGCCTTGGTGCGTTGGAGGAATGAAAAAGCTTGCAGCAGCGGCTTATTATAGCCAAGCCGCGCCGCTGCAAGCGCTGATCATGCTTGCATGAATTGCCGATAGCCACGCGCCCGCAATTCGCAGGCCGGGCAATGGCCGCAGCCGTAGCCCCAGTCGTGCAGGACTCCACGCTCGCCCAGATAGCAGGTGTGGGTGCCGCTGCGGACCAGTTCGACCAGCGCCGGCCCGCCCAGGTCCTGCGCCAGGCGCCAGGTGGCGGCCTTGTCGAGCCACATCAGCGGGGTTTCCAGCTTCAGGCGGGTGGCCATGCCGAGGTTCAGGGTCACCTGCAGGGCTTTCATGGCGTCGTCGCGGCAGTCGGGATAGCCGGAAAAATCGGTTTCGCACATGCCGCCGACCAGCACATCCAGGCCGCGCCGGTAGGCGACGGTGGCGGCCACCATCATGAATAGCAGGTTGCGTCCCGGCACGAAGGTATTCGGCAAGCCATTGTCCTGCATGCTGATGGCAACGTCGCGCGTCAAGGCCGTGTCGGCGATGGTGGATATCAGCCCGAGGTCAATCAGGTGGTCCTCGCCCAGCTTGCGGTCCCATTCCGGCGACAGCGCGCGCATCTGGTCCAGCAGCGGCAGGCGTACCGCCAGCTCAATGGCGTGGCGCTGGCGGTAGTCGAAGCCGATGGTTTCTACCCTGGGGTAACGTGCCAGGGCCCAGGCCAGACAGGTGGCTGAATCCTGGCCGCCGCTGAAGAGGACTAATGCGCCGTTTATTGTATTCATGGGTTCGAGAGGCAAGTAGTCAATGAGGCGTCATTATAGGACGGCCGCGCAAGCTCATTTGCGCGTGATCGTTTGCAGGAATTGTTCGATGACTTCGCCGTCCGGCTCGGAAAAACGCAGTTTGACCGGATACCATTCCAGCGATGGTGCCAGCCAGATATCGAGCTGCTGCTCGCGGCTGCCAGGCGGTAGCAGCCGCGCCACCTTGATTGCGTCAACGGTGCCCAGCGGCGTAGCAACTTTTTCAGTCTTGCCGACCTTGAAGTTCCAGGCCTGCGCATCGGCCCGGCCGGCGACGAAATACAGCCAGCTCGAGCCTGCTGCGAACTTTTTCGCGGCGGCGCGGGCGTTGCCGACCAGTTGCCAGGTGATGCTGGTGCGGTCCTGTTCGCCGCCAAGCAACGGATAGCTTTCAGCTGCCGGAGAAAAAGTGATGGCTTTTGCCTCGCGGTTGAAGATGACGGAGGTCGGACTTTTGCGAAAACGCTTTTCCGTGGACGTGGCCGGCGCCAGGCCGTTGGTGTCGATGGCGCCCTCGCTGCCGGACATCAGAATTTTACCGACCAGCATGGCGCGCGTCTCGACACTGGACTGGTACTTGCCGTCGGCGGCCTGAAATTTCAGCAACGAGCTGCCATCCAGGGAGAGACCGCTGTGCCTGGCCTTGATGATGTAGCGCAGTTCGGCCGAAGGTGGCAGGTTGAATGGCCGCTTGATCGACGGATGGTCATTCGCGGCTTGTGCCGGTAGGGCCATGCCGGCGAGCAGCAGGCTGGCGGCGATGCGGAGCAGGGATAAGGTGATCGGATTCATGCGTGTCTGCTTGTCTGTATACGGGATGCGGGATAGATATGTAAGCGTTGCGTGTTCATCGGGAGGTCGCCGCTGCCGCTTCGATGGCAGACAGTGACAGGTCGAGATACTCGCCATTGGTTTCGGTATAGCGCAACCTGACCGGATACCAGTTGTACGACGGCGCCAGCCAGATGTCGAGGATCTGGTCCTTGTCGCCGGGGCGCGGCGCCCGCCGCACATGCCAGGCGCGCAGCCTGCCCAGTCCGACTTCGATTTCCTCTTCGCCGAGCACCTGGATGTTCCAGGTGCTGCCGTCGCGCACGCCGGCGATGAACAGGGGGACCTGGGTGTCGGGCGCAAAGCGCGCGGCGTCGCCGCGGCCGATGCTGGCTAGTTGCCAGACGATGCTGGCGCGGTCCTGTTCGCCGCCCTGCAACGGAAAAGTATTGGCCGATGCGGAAAAGCTGATCAGCTTGTGCTCACGGTCAAAACGGGTTTCGGTCTGCTGGCGCCGGAAGCGCTTTTCGGTGTACTGCAGCGGGGCGATGCCGAATTCATCGGTTTTCCCGTGGCTGCTGAACTCAAGCAGGGAAAAGAACAGGATGCCGGCGTCGCCGTTGATAGCGTACTGGCTGCCGTTGAATTGCCAGGCGATCGTACCGTGGCCGAACACTTCCCGGCCTTCGCGCAGCGCCTGGACCTTGTATTTCAGCGTGGCCGAGGGCGGCGGATCGACCTTATAGAGGCGGTGGTCGGGCGCTGGCGCGCTTTGCGTGACGCTGGCCGCGCCGGTGTCGAGCATGCCAGGGTTGCCGAAGCCGGACTCCGCCGGCGCGGCTGCTGCCAGCATCGCCGCTTGCGCATCAGCGGCCATGTCGGGCGCGGGCGGCATCTCGGGCAGGGCGGGTGCAGTTGCAGTTGCCACAGGTGTTGACGGCGCCGCGGCGGGCACCGCAACTTTCGGCGCGGACTGCGGTTTCGCGCGCGGGGGGCGGGTCTTGGCGCGCGCAAGCGATGCGGGACGCGGCGTCGGCGGCGTTGCAAGCGGCCGGTTTTCCGGTTGGTGCGCCAGGACCAGCACCGTGCGCAGTGCCGGTGGCGGCGCGTCTTCCTGCGCGGGCAGCCGGAAATTGCCCCCTATCCAGTTCAGCGCCAGCGCGTGCAAGAGCATCGACGACAAGCCAACCACGAGCCAACGCCGCCAGCGCATTGCGCCAACTGCCTGGGTCCTGCCATTGGTACGGGCGAAACTCATGGTGCCAGTCGGCTCGCAAATAATTTCTGTTTCTGTAAGTGTATCTGCATCGTGCTTGCCTGTCAGGAGGCAACGCAATGCTGTGTGCCGGCGCGTAGAATGGCATATTTTATCCGTACCCGCATGTTGAACGCCCAACAATCACGCCTGTCGCTGGCCGCCTTGCTGCTGACCCTCGCCAGCGCCGTCTTTGCCGCACCTGCCGCCACCCCCACGCTCGCCCCACCCATCGCACCCGTCGCACCCATCAGGATCGGCATGATCGAAGGCGTCTCCGGCCCCTTCGGCAATGCCGGCGAGGCAGTGCGGCGCAATCTGCTACTGGCCATCGAACGTATCAACGCCCGCGGCGGCGTGCGCCTGCCGCAAGGGCATCGGCCGCTGGCGCTGACGGTGTTCGACAACAAGCAGGGGGTGGAAGAGTCGCTCATCGCCTTCCGCCAGGTGAGCGATCAGGGCATCCCTTTCATTGCCCAGGGCAATAGCTCGGCGGTGGCGGCGGCGCTGGTCGATGCCGTCAACAAGCACAATGCGCGCATGCCGGCGCAGCGTGTGCTGTTCCTGAACTATGCCGCGGTCGATCCGGTGCTGACCAACGAGACATGCAGCTTCTGGCACTTCCGCTTCGATGCCCATGCCGACATGCGCATGCATGCGCTCACCGAAGCAATCCGTGCAGACACGCGCGCCAGGCGCATCTACCTGATCGGCCAGGATTACAGCTTCGGCCGCCAGGTGGCGCTGGCTGCCCGCACCCAATTGGCGGCCAAGCGGCCCGATATCGCGGTGGTCGGCGACGAACTGCATCCGATCGGCCGGGTCAAGGATTTTGCCCCGTATATCGCCAAGATCAAGGCGTCCGGCGCCGATACGGTCATCACCGGCAACTGGGGTAATGACCTGACGCTGCTGGTCAAAGCCGCACGCGACGCCGGCCTGGCGCTAAAATTCTATACTTTTTACGGCAACAGCCTGGGGGCGCCGGCGGCGATCGGCGACGCCGGCGTGGAGCAGGTGCGCGCTGTGGCCGAATGGCACCCGAATGTCGGCGGCGCCGCAAGCGACGCGTTTTACCGCGAATTCAGGCAGCGTTATCCGCAGCCGGCCGACGACTACGTGCATTTGCGCATGCAACTGATGATCGAGATGCTGGCGGCTGCGATCGAAAAGGCCAGGACCACCGAAGCGGCGGCGGTAGCCCGCGCGCTGGAAGGCGCGGAATTTCGCAATGCCTTCCACCAGGCGAACATGCGCGCTACCGACCATCAGCTGATCCAGCCGCTGTACGTTTCGGTGATGAAGCGGGCGGGGGACGGCACTATCCGCTTCGACAATGAAGGCAGCGGCTACGGTTTCAAGACTGAACGCTACCTGCCAGGGCCGGCGACAGCTTTGCCGACGTCGTGCAAGATGGTGCGGCCGAAGTGAGGGTGGTTATTATTCGTACCGCACGCCATTGCAAGGACATCCACCGACGATCATCGTTTAATTCCCCCAGGTGTCTGCTCAGGCGGGACGCGGCCCGAACATGATGATGGTCATGCCGAGCAGGCAGACGCCGACGCCGATAATGTCAGTGACTGTGGGACGCACCGAATCGATCGCCCAAAGCCAGGCCAGTGCCACGCAGACATAAACGCCGCCATAAGCGGCATAGACACGCCCCGCCGCCTGCGGATGCAGCGTGAGTAGCCACGCAAATGCGCCGAGGCTGAACGCCGCCGGTACAAGCAGCCAGGCGCTGTGCCCCTGCTTGAGCCAAAGATACGGCAGATAGCAACCGAGGATTTCGGCGAGCGCCGTGACGGCGAACAGGGCAAAAGTTTTAAGAATTTCCATCTGCTTGTTTTTAGTAGGGAAAAACGCCGCCGATTTGAAATTGCGACGAGGCTTGCGCAATCGCATCTCCTTGAACTCGCCCCTCCCGCGACTATCCAATGTCATTCAGGGCGAACCTGGTGTCTTTCCTCAACCTCGTGATTTTGAAAAAATTATGAATACACCGATCCAGCGAAATGCGGCCGCCAGTGGCAGCCCCGAGATGAATCCCGGCGATGCCGCCCCTGCCGGCACGCCAGGTACGGGCGAAGACATTTGCCCCAAATGCAAGGGTACAGGCAAGATCGATGGTACGGACTGCCAGAATTGCGGCGGCACCGGACGCATCGTGGAAGGCATCGGCGGAGGCTGAAGGCGGCATTGCATCGTAGTGCTCCTCACACCCATCGGCGAACTCGGGATGCATAGTCTGTGTATTCCGCGCCGAACTTCGTTGCCAGGATACGTTCCTCGGGGAGGATCTGGAAACGCGTCAGGTAGGCGATAAACACGGGAAGCAGCAAGAACGCCAGGGGATGCGCCAGGTACAGTGCGAAGCCCAGTAGCACAAACAGCATGCCCAGGTACATCGGGTTGCGGGTGTGGCGATAAATGCCGCTCTGCACGATCGACGATGCGTTCGATGGTTTCAGCGGATTGACGGTGGTTTTTGCACGACGGAATGCCATGATGCCGAGCATATCGAGTATGGCCCCGAGCATAGCGACCCCCGCGCCCAGGGTGTCGCTATGTGGCCAGCTCCAGCGCCAGCCTGGCGCCAGTTGTGCAAGGGCGTACATCATCGCGGCACATGCCAGTGCAACGAGCGGCGGTGGGATTTTCAATTCAAGTGCGCGCATGCGAGCGTATGAGTATCGTATGGAAGGACGTTAGAAATTGCGCTCATGCGTACAGTTTAGAAACCAATGGTGAGGTGAGCCCAATAAACAGTATGACGTTTATCAGCACACTTCCCCAAAACGCTGAGCGAAACTCCGCCTTGATCGATTTGTGTCGAAGTAGTTGCTGAGCGACGATAGCACCGGGCCATCCGCCAATGAGCCCGAGAAAGAGAAGAGTGCTTTCCGGAATTCGTCTTCGTCCTGCAACTGCAGCTGACTTGTCGATTGCATAGGCGATAAAACATGTAACGCTTATTGCCAAGTAAGCCGCCGCAGCCCAGCGAGGGACTCCCCAGGCAATCGCCGCAACTGTAAATACAATAAGAAATAGCGGAATGGAAAAATAGGTCGCAGTACCCCATTGCGCTGGAGATTTATCCCGATTGCGCTTTGCCGCGCGAGATGCCTGCAGAATCTGTACGCGCTTGGCACGTTTCTTTCCCTCTGAATTCAACTCCACCTCGAATGATAGCGGCAAACCAATTTCAGGCCTGCGCGGCCGGCCATCAAAAGATTTGATATGGACAAAGATTTCTTGGTCACCATGCCTCGGCTCGATAAAGCCAAAACCTCGCTCATCATTCCAGGATTTCAGATTGCCTTCGAAGCGCATATATTCAATTCGATTTCACGACTAGCTAACCCGCAGCCGAAACGGCTGTCGGGGTTGAGCATCACGTTGTACCAATTACTTTTCAGCGATTGGCACTGAAGAAATCAAGAATCCGTTTTGTTGAATCAACGGTCGCATCCTTGCTATAGCGGTATAGGTTTGTTTCACCCCAGCCGGTTGTGACGCTGTACATTCCAATGTCTTCTTGATCCCAGGCATGATAAGTATTCTCGTAAAGATGCCACTCTACAGGCTTGCCCCCAGCTTTGATTTCTTGGAGCAGAGGTAAACAATCGGATGGCTTACCTTCCTTATCCTCCCCCGCCATTAGTACTAACAGAGGGCGGTCTATGTCCTTTTGCAGGGGGTAATAACGAGGACTGTTTGCATTGCGCTGTGACACACAAAATCCGTAATTTGAAACCACTGCTCGATAACGCAGTTTAGATCCAAGTGCTTCCGCAGACTGCGGGCTAGCTAATAGTGGCGCGACCCACCCTCCCCAAGAATAACCACTGAAATAAATCCGGGTCGAGTCTACAACCGGCAATTTGCTCAGATGGTCAAGCGCCCCGTATTCGTCCATGACTGTAGCCGTAGCGAGGATTTTTGACTGACTCCTGCAGTCGCTGATGTTACGGGGCCCGAAGCTATCCAATGCCAACACAACGTATCCAGCATCCAACAGTTCTTGCATTCTTTTTCGAATATGTGGTCTAGATACACCACCGCAAGTGTGTCCTAAAACAACCGCGGGAAAAGGTCCTTGTCCTTTCGGCTGAAAAACACCATTCGATATCGACGAGAATACGCCAAGCTCAGATACTTCAGCCTTGATGGATACGGGGCTTAAGCTTGCAGTCGTTTTCTGGATAAATTCCTTCATCTCTTGAGCTGCTACCGGCGCACAACCAAGACTTAATGCTGCGAGCAATGTCATGTACCATGATTTCATTTCTGTCTCCCTCTTATTGAAGTACAACGCCACGCTAACAGGCACACAACATGTGCCGCGAAGCGGCAGCTTGTTGTTGTGTGTCCGGGTTCAGCAACGAGTTAAAAAACATCATCAGGCACCTTCCTTCAATAGTCGCTTGAAAACCTTGTAACTCACAACGCCAACAAGTGCAGCAACCGATCCGGCAAACAATTGTGCGACAGGCCACATCGATGCTCCACCACCACGATACGGAACGAAATACTCGTTATATAACAGCCACCCTAGCAGCCCAACCCATGGGACAGCACCGGAGCAAACAAGCCCTATTCGCCCCCGCAATATTCCCGCACATGCGACACCAGCCATGGCGGAAAGGACAATAAGGGCGAACCAAATTTCCATTTTCGTGGTTTTTAACGTTTGGAGCTGATCGGCGACGCGCTTGCGCGGCGACCGTATCGAGCGACACGTTCTTCGGCGGGCAACAATTTTCTTCGCGTGCGGAGTCCGTACATCAAAACGCCCCCCTTTTAATTTTTGTTATCTACTGAATAGCAGAAATTTGGCACTGTATAAATATACAGTTCATGTGCTAGCACGCGCTGTATTTCCCGTCCGCAAGAACTTTAATTAGGTGGACGCCACTTTCCGTTTTTTCTGGCCGTCTGCCACCTAACCTGGCCGACCATTCCTCGGAAACGACCTGTCCACCTTCTTTTGACAATGGACTGCGTAAAAACACAGTACTAATTAAACAGAAAAAACTGACACCCATTACTTATTGTTGAGACTCGGCGTCCGCCTAATCTGGCCGCGCGCCACCTAATCCAGACGATCAAGTTTGCGGAAACGCTGTATTTAGCGGTGTTTCAACGATGAGCTGTATAAAAGCACAGCTCTAATTAAACGCGAAAAACGTCACGCCTCCAGAAAAAGCATCCCTGCCGACTGTCAAACCGCCCAAGCTGCTTACTCGCATAAAAAATGTTGCATTATTGGAAAATACCATAAGTTGTGCCCCAAGGAAATCTAAGTTGATTAATGGCATAGCCTCTGCTAATCCTGAATCCCAAGCTGTCTATGCCGCCCTGGCAATGTTGTACACTCTTCTTTGCTAGCCAGAATGCCAATTGCCTGGCGGATATCATTTGTATGAAATATCTGCTAGGCTGAAAAACAATTATTCAATGGAGATTGTCATGTCCAAATCCACACCATCCGCCATTCCAGGCGTCAACATGATGACGGATACCCTGGATTTCTTTAAAAACATGTGGGAAAGTGCGCCGGGCATGAATTTGCCGGGTATGTCGCATATTCCGGGAATGGTGATGCCGACCCTGTCAGTCGATGAAATCGACAAGCAGATCAAGGATTTGAAGGCGGTCGAGTCCTGGTTGTCGCTGAACTTGAACATGCTGCACACGACCATCCAGGCGCTGGAGGTCCAGAAAGCGACGATTTCGACCCTGCAAACCATGGGTGAATCTTTCACTGCCGCCATGCAGACGCCGTCCACGTCCGCCGCCGAGGAACAGCCTGCATTCGTGTCGCCGTTTACAGCATTCACAGCGTCGACGGCTGCGGAAAAGTCTGCTGCCGCCGAGAAGCCGGTTGCCAGCGAAAAGCCGGCGGCTGCGGAAAAGTCCCCCGCCCAGCCCGCGCTCGATGCCACTGCCGCCATGGCGGATGCCATGCAACCGCTGGCCAATCCGGCGGCCTGGTGGGGCATGCTGCAGGATCAATTCAAGCAGGCAGTCGATACCGCTGCCGCCATGACGCCGGATATGACGGCAGCCGGGGCGCCATCGGCCACGAAACCCGCCACGAAATCGAAAGCGGCCACGAAAGCGGCCACGGAAGCGGAAGCAGCGCCGCGCAAGCGCAAGTCGCCGTCCAAGGAATAAGTCCGAACGGGTCTTGTGGCCGGCTAGCTGAAGCGGCGGGCAGCGTCGAGCGCGAGCCCGGCGCCGATACTGCCGAACAGATCGCCTTCCACCCGTCGGGCTGTCGGCAACAGTTGCGCGATTTGCTGGCGCAGCAGCGGCACGCCGCTCGATCCGCCGGTGAAGAACACCGTATCGACCGTATCCCGGTTGACGCCGGCATCGGTCAATAAACCAAGTACGGCGCTTTCGACCTTGCCGACCAGCGGCGTGATCGCCTGGTCGAAGTGCGCGCGTTCCAGGATGACGTCGATCGGTTGGCGCAGGCGGTCAAGCCGCAGTTGCGCGCTGTCGGCGCCGGATAACGCGATCTTGCCCTGTTCGACCTGGTATGCCAGCCAGTGGCCAGCCCTTTGCTCGATCAGGTCGAGCAGGCGGTCCAGCTTGTCGCGTTCCAGTGCGTCGCGGTAGATATCCCTGAGCTGGTTTTCCGCCTGGCGCGTGTAGGCCAGGTTGATGGTGTGCCAGGTCGCCAGGTTGAAGTAATAACTCGACGGCATGTCAGTGTTGTTCTTCAGGCGGCTGCCCAGGCCGAACAGCGGCATCACGCCCGACAGGCTCAGGTACTTGTCGAAATCGGTGCCGCCGATATGCACACCGGCATTGGCCAGCACGTCGTCGCGGCGGTCGATCCTGCCGGCGCGCTCGGGCGAGAGCCGCACCAGCGAAAAGTCGGAGGTGCCGCCGCCGATGTCGGCGATCAGCACCAGTTCTTCGCGGCTTAATGTCGATTCATAGTCGAAGGCGGCGGCGATCGGCTCGAACTGGAAGGCGATGTCCTTGAAGCCGGCGCCGCGCGCGATGTCTTCAAGCGTGCGCTCGGCCAGGCGGTCGGCGACAGGGTCCTCATCGACGAAGAATACCGGGCGGCCGAACACGGCCCGCTCGAAGTTGCGGCCGGCGGCCTGTTCGGCGCGCATTTTGAGCGTGCCGATGAATTGCGACAGCAGGTCGCGGTAGCGCAGCGCGCGGCCCAGCACCTCGGTCTGGCCATCGATCAGGCTGGAGCCGAGCAGGCTTTTGAGAGACCGCATCAGGCGACCTTCGCAGCCTTCCAGGTAGGTGGCCAGCGCCGCGCGGCCGAAATGGACGCTGTCTTCCTCGGCGTTGAAGAACACCGCCGAGGGCAGGGTGGCCTTGCCGTCTTCCAGGGGCAGCAATGCCGATTGCCCGGGGCGGCTCCAGCCGACGGTGGAGTTGGACGTGCCGAAGTCGACGCCGCATGCATCTGTCATGACGTTTTACTATCTTTGTGCAAAATTGAACGGGCCGCAATCATATTCCATTCTGGAATGCACGTCGTAAAAATTTTCCGCTTACTGCGTGCGTGCGCGTCAGAAGCCCTACTTTATTGGATAAAGTATATGCATTAATGATGAGGAGATTTCATTGCAGCAGCAATCGTCGGCTGGGCGCACGCGTCCTTCGGTCGTTGGGATAATCTGGGACTGGAAGACCTGATTGCCGGCGTTACCCACCATGTACTCGTTCATGCCGGCATCGAGGCGCACCAGGTGGATGGCAACTGGCTGGACAATCTCAATGGCGACTTTGTGCCTGTCTTCTTCACGACGCCAGTCTAGAGCCTCAATGTCAACTTGCCGAACTGTAGTTAGTCACGACAAATCATTGCCGGATCAATAATTGCCTGCAATTGTCAGTGACAAATTGGTCTGTACACGACGCACAAGCCATGAACTGGGGCGGTAACGCGGATCGCCGGAGCCTTGCAACATGTTGCGCAGGACCTCCAGCAGGTGCGCCGCACCAACTTTGTCGCCGAGCGTCAAGGGCCCATGCGGATAGCCCAGACCGAAGCGCACTGCCGAGTCGATATCGCTGGTGCTGGCGATCTGCTGTTGGGCGATGTCGCACGCGGTGTTGACGATTGCGGCCACCATGCGTTGCGCAACGAAACCGCATGAATCCCGAATCATGCTCACGGCAACGCCATCTGCGCCGAAGATTGCCCGGGCCGCCGCCAGCATTGCAATGTCGGTTGCCGGCGTACTCATCAGGGTACGGCGTGACGCCTTCTCCAGATCCATCAGGGTGTCGACTGCAACAACGCGTTTCGGATCGAGTCCCTGTTCGGCGGCCGTGCTGGATGCATCGCTGCCGAATGGTGTCACCAGAATCAGCGCATCCTTACTTGGCGACGCATCCGGCTGCGGTGTTACACCCAGGCGCTGCAGCAGCGTCTTGAGTGCCGCACTGCCTTGCGGATGGGCGGGGCTTACCCAGACTGGAATGGAAGGCATGCCTTCATTTGTCGAAGCCACCATCGGCAATTCAGGCTCCACTTTCTTGCCGTCGCGATAAAGGTAGAAACCCTCGCCGCTCTTACGGCCCAACAAGCCGCCGGCGAGACGCACGGCGGCGATCGGCGATGGCCGATAGCGCGCCTCTTCATAAAACTGGTGATAAATCGACTCCATCACCGGCTGCGAGACGTCAAGGCCGGTCAGGTCCATGAGTTCGAAGGGCCCCATGCGAAACCCGGCCTGGTCCCGCATGATTGCGTCAATTTCCGCAAAAGTGGCCACGCCTTCCTGGGCAATCCGCAAGCCCTCGGTGTTCATGGCGCGTCCGGCGTGATTGACGATAAATCCAGGCATGTCACGCGCGCGGACCGGCGTGTGACCCATTTTTCGTGTCAACGCCATCAAGGCGTCACCAGCAGCAGAATCGCTGCGCAAGCCGTCGATCACCTCAACCACCTTCATCAGTGGCACCGGATTAAAGAAATGAAACCCAACGACGCGCTCCGGCTGAGCGCACGCGGCGGCGATCGCAGTAATCGACAGGGAAGAGGTATTCGACGCCAGGATGCAGTCCCCGGCAACGATCTTTTCCAGCTGCCCGAACAATGCCTGCTTGACGTCGAGCCGCTCAATAATCGCTTCAATGATCAATTCGCATCCGCGCAGATCCGCGAGATCATTGCATAGCTTCAGTCGGCCCAGCGCGACTTCGCTGGCCTTCGCATCCAGCTTCCCTTTTTCCACCAGCGTTGCCAGCGTTGTGCGAAGCGCGGCATCTGCCGCCGCCACCGCCTCGGCGTTATTGTCGTACAGGTATACAAAATGACCTGAAAGGATGGCAATCTGGGCGATGCCTCTGCCCATCGCGCCGCCGCCGACGATGCCGATGGATTGAATGTCCAAATAAGCGCTGCTCAAGTTGTCTCCTTTGATCGTATTTTCATCACATGGTCAGGACATACTTGCCGGCGGCTTTGCCGCTACGCAGTACTGCCAGTGCTGTAGAAAAATCTTCCAGTGGCAGTGCTTGCGCCACATGCGGACGCACGGCACCGTCCAGATACAAACTGAATAATTTTTGCTGGACCTGATCAACCAGTTCCGGCATACGTTCACGGTAATCGCTCCATTGCAGACCGCTCACCGCAATGTTTTTGACCAGCAGATAATTTGCCTTGATTTCAGGTATGCGGCCGGCCGCAAAGCCGATCACAACCGCCCGTCCGCACCAGGCGAGCGCCCGCAGCGAGGCGTCGAAGACGTCGCCGCCGAGAGGATCGATGACAATATCGACGCCTCTGCCGCCGGTAACCGCATGAACCTGCTCACGCAGGCTATCGCGCAAGTCCGGCGCTGCCAGATCGATGATATGGTCTGCCCCGTGCTGGCGGGCGAGCGCTGCGTGTTCGGGTTGATTGACTGCGGCCAGCACCGTGGCGCCGAGGCCCTTGGCAATCTGCACTGCGGCCAGTCCTATGCCGCCGGCAGCGCCATTGACCAGCACCGATTCGCCTGCACGCAATCCACCGCGCTCGACCAGGGCAAAGTAGGCGGTCTGATACACCAGCCCCATTGCCGCGGCGTCGATGAAAGCCATTGAGTGCGGAATGACATGGCAATTCTCCTGGACCGTTACCGCGCAACTTGCATAGCCGCCGTATTCAAGCTGCGCCATGACCCGATCGCCAGGACGAACGCGAGTAACCGATGCGCCAACTGCGCGCACCACGCCGGCCACATCCTTGCCCGGGGAGAACGGGCGCGGCGGCAGAATCTGGTACTTTCCCTGCATGACCAGCAGATCCGGAAAGTTAACCCCGGCCGCCTGGACATCAATGAGCACCTCGCCTGCATCGCAGAGTGGATCCAGGCGTTGTTGGACCGCCAGGCTTTCCGGCTCGCCGAATTCATGGATGACGACTGCTTTCATGTTACTGGTCTCCAAGTAGTGCTGCGTTGCTGTCACCTAACCCAGGTGCGCCCGCCATATGGGATTTTCGAAAGGCTGCGCATACCGGCACCGGCAGCGCCGGTATCGATCCTGTCTCGCCGCCTTCCAGCGTCTGAGTGAACAAGCCGCGCTCGATGAAATGCGGATCGGCGACCGCATCCTCAAGATCAGCGACCAGGCTGGTGCACACCTCCCGGCCCTGGAACTTTTCGAGCCAGTAGCTGGCTGGATGCTGCGCGATGACAGCGGCGACCCGCGCGATGGCCTTCTCGTCATCGCCGGCAAGCTCCTGCTGCGGAATGCCGATGATTTCAGTGAAATTGCTCCAGAACTTGTCTTCCAGCGGTGCGGCGGCAAGATAGCGGTTATCGCTGGTCCGATAGATCTGGTAGCGCGGCGTGCCGCCGGTCACCAGTTCCTTGCCGCGTTGCGGCCACTGGCCGGCGCTATAGCCATTGCCGAGCCCCCAGTACATGAACGTGAACAGGTTGTCGGCCATGGCGATATCGAGATGACAGCCGGTACCGCTTTGCGCCCGCGCCTGCAACGCCAGCAGGATATTCATCACGGCCGGATAGGCACCGCCGCCGATATCGGCAACCAGTGCGGCCGGCAGCACCGGTGCGCCATCGGCGCCGGTGGACAGCGCCAGCATGCCGCTATCAGCTACATAGTTCAGGTCATGCGCGGCGACCTGCGCCTTTGGACCAGTCTGGCCGTAGCCGGTGATCGAGCAGTAAATGATGCGCGGGTTGATGCTCGCGACGGTTTCATAATCCAGGCCGAGACGTTTCATGACACCCGGGCGAAATTGCTCGACGATGACGTCGGCGTTGCGCACCAGGTCTTCCAGGCGCGCGCGCTCCGATGCTGATTTAAGGTCGATCGCGATGGATTTCTTGGCGCGGTTAAGCAGCGCGAAATTCACGCTGTCCTGGCCGAATTTCGGCGTATAACTGCGCATCTCGTCGCCGTTGCCGGGACGTTCGATCTTGATTACCTCGGCCCCCGCCTCGGCCAGAAGCAGTGTCGCCAGCGGGCCGGGCAGCAGGGTGCTGAAATCGAGGACGGTAATGCCGTGCAGGGGCTGCATTATGTCGTCTCTCTTTTAAGGCGTGCCATGGCCACCTGCGCCGCCCGCGCCGGTGCATAAGGCTCCTGGCGCAATGCCTGGTACAGATCCTCGCTGACGCGGCAATGATCTGCCAGGCCGGTGCGGTTCAACAGGGCGATGGGGCCTTCCGGATAGCCGAGGCCCAGGCGCAGCGTCATGTCCATGTCTTCGGCGCTGGCCAGTTGCTCGTCGAGCCGCCGCAGCGCGGCGTTGTAGTAGGGGCGCACCAGGCGGTTGACGATGCGTCCGGGGAAGTCGCCGCAAACGGCCACTTTCAGTCCGGCCGCTTCAAATGCCGCCCTAGCTGCCGCAATTGCCGCCGGCGAAGTCTGCGGCAGGCGCACGAGTTCGATCAGGTTGCTGGGTTCGGTATCGCCCAGACGGAAGCGGGCGAAACCGAGCAGGTTTTCCAGGGCAGATTCGGCGCTCTGGTCGATATGCACGGCCAGGCACTCGGTATCGAGCTCGATGGCGATGAATGCGGCGGCAGGTGCTGCCGACGCGGCGCGGAATGCAATGCCGGCCTCGGCGCCGATGTAGACCGTCGCTGCAGCGCTGCCGTCGGCTTGCTGAATGAACGGATGGGTATCGGGAAACGAACGGCTGGCGCCGGCTGAAACAATACGATAGGCGTTACTCATGTCATGCTCCAAACATTTTAGTATCGGCATAGTTGTGGAAACCCTTGCCGGTTTTCTTTCCAAGCCGGCCGGCGGCGATCATGCGCTTGACCAGTGGCGGGCAGGCTGCACGCGGTTCGTTGGTCAAGCCGTGCATCGCGTCGCACAGCAGGCGCTGCGTGTCGAGCCCGACCAGATCGAGCAATTCCATCGGCCCCATCGGATAGCCCAGTGCGGTCTTGATCGCCAGGTCGATATCGGCCGGCTCGGCGACGCCTTGCTCGATCAGCCGGATGGCATCGTTGTGATACGGGATCAGAAAATAGTTCAGGATGAAGCCGGGGGTGTCTTGTGTCCTGACTGGCTTTTGTCCCAGCGCTTCGGCAAACTGCCAGGCTTTGGCAAACGTCTCTTCACTGGTATTCATCCCGGATGACATTTCGACCAGCTTCATCAACTGAGCGGGAAGGCAGAAATGCATGCCGACAAAGCGGTCGTCGCGGCCGCAGCCGCCGGCGATCTCGGTGATCGAGATAGTCGACGTATTGGAAGCGAAAATCGTGCGGGGCGGGCAGACCGCGTGCAGTTCCTGGAACAGGCGATGCTTGACGCCCAGGTCTTCAAACACGGCCTCGATGATGATGTCACAGTCGGCCATCTGCGCGGCCTCGGTGGTGCCGGACCAGTTGTCCATGATCTGTTCCAGCTGCGCCTGCTCCAGTTTTTTGCGCTGCACGGATTTTTCAAGGAATGCGCGGGTCTGTTCACGCGCCCGATCCAGCGCATCCTGCCTGGTGTCCAGCACCTTGGTGCGGAAACCCGCGCGGGCTGCGACGATCGCAATGCCGGTGCCCATGGTGCCGCTGCCGACGACGCCGACGGTTTTGATATCTGACATGTTTGCTCCTATTTCAAAAGAAAGCTGCGGCCGATCAGTTGACGGTGCACCTGGTTGGTGCCTTCCCAGATCTGGGTGATCTTGGCGTCGCGCATCAGCCGCTCAACGCGGTAATCCTTGCAGTAGCCATAGCCGCCCAGCAGCTGCACGGCCTCTGTTGCGATGCGCATCGCCGCGTCGGTGGCACGCATTTTCAGGATCGATGCCTCGGTGCCGAAATCCTTTTCGCCGGCTTCGACCATGGCGGCGACGCGCCAGAGCCAGGATTCACACAGCACCAGTTCGGCGGCCAGGTCTGCCAGCAGGAACTGGATTCCCTGGAACTCGATGATCTTCTTGCCGGACTGCTTGCGCTCGTTGATGTAGGCGACGGCATCCTCGAATGCCGCGCGGGCGATGCCAAGTGCATGCGCCGCAACACTGGGGCGCGAGCGGTTGAGCGAGCCGAACAGGATCTTCAAGCCGTCGCCCGGGTTTTGCAGCAGATTGGCGCGCGGCACCCGGCAGTTGTCGAAGGCCAGCGTGGCCGTGCTGGAGCCGCGCGTGCCCATCTTGTTTTCGGTGCCGACAACCGTCAGGCCCGGCGTCCCCTTTTCCAGGATCAGCGTCGAGATCGCTGCCTTGGGGTCATCGATTTCGGTCCATTTGCCGAACAGCAGATACTGGTCGGCAACGTCGCCATTGGTGATGAAAGTCTTGTTGCCATTGATGACGATCTGATCGCCATCCGGGCGGAATGAAGTCTTCATGCCGGTCGCATCGGAGCCGGCCGACGGCTCGGTAATCGCTAGCGCGGCCAGCGCGCCTTCAGCGATCTTTGGCAACAGCCGCGACTTCTGCTCATGGTTGCCGAATTCAATCAGGGGCTTGATGGCGTGAAAATTGGTCGCCCAGATGATGCCGGTGGATGCGCATGCCTTGGAAATCTCGCGCACGCAGGCCAGGTAGCAGGTAAACGACAGCGGTGCGCCGCCATATTCTTCCGGAATGAACATGGCATTCAAGCCGAGCGCATTGATGGCGTGAACGTTTTCCCAAGGGAATTCGCCGCTTTCATCCACTTGCGCGGCGCGGGGAGCGATCTCGTTGGCGGCCAGCGCCTGGACGCTGTCCAGGATCATTTTTTCATCGTCGTTGAGAGCCAGTCGGCTATCCAGTCTTTCCAGTACGTTCATGTCGCGTTCCTTCCTTAATGGGCGATGCTTTGGGCGCCGTCGATGTAGATGGTTTCACCGGACAGGAATTGCCCAGGCATGGAAAACAGCAGCGTCACCAATCCGGCGACATCGTCGGCGGTGCCGGGTTCGCCGCCGGGAATGCGCTTTTCAAGATAGGCGCGCAGCGGGCCTGTCGACATCGCCTCACGGTTCAGGTCGGTGACGATATAGCCAGGTGCAATATTCATGACGCGCACGCCGGCGGGCGCCCACTCCACTGCCAGGCAGCGGGTAATCGCACCGACTGCAGCTTTGGATGCGCAGTAGGCGAGGTTGCGCTTGACGCCCATCTTGTCGAAGAACGAACCGATGTTGACGATCAGCCCGCCACTCTCGCGCAGGTACGGGTACACGCTCTGGCTGCCGATCAGTACCGAGTTGGCATTGGTTTGCATCACCTTGTCGAATTCGTCCAGCGGTAGCGTTTCCGACTTGCCTTCCATGTGCACGCCGGCGTTATTCACCAGTCCGGCAAGCGGCAGATTGCAGCGGGCCTGAATGTCGGCGATCGCCGCGCGCACCTGGCTGGCATCGGTCACATCGCAGGCGGCGCCGAGCCAGCGGCTGCGCACTTCATCGCTTGCGTTCTGGCGATGGGGCAGGTCGCCCGAGCGCGACAGGCAGCCGACCATGAAGCCGGCCCGCGCCAGGCTTTCGGCGATCGCGGCGCCGATGCCGCGGCTGGCGCCGGTAACAATAATGCAAGATTGGCTCATGATTCATTCATCCTTGAAATTAGGGGCGCGTTTCTCAACGAATGCCTGCATGCCTTCTCGGGCATCGGCGGTTTGATAGGCCAGGGTCGACAGGTCCGATTCGATGCGCAGGCCATCGGCCAAGGGCAATGCCAGTGCGCGCTGAATGGCTTCGCGTGCGAACAGCGAGGCGCAGCGGCTGAAACCAGTGAATTGCTGCGCATATTCGCAACCGATGGCGATCGGGTCGCCGGATTCCACGATGCGGTTGACCAGGCCGATACGCTCGGCTTCTACAGCATCGACGGTCCTGCCGGACATGATGATTTCGAGCGCGCGCGCTTCGCCGACCAGACGCGGCAGGCGCTGGGTGCCGCCATAGCCGGGAATGAGCCCGAGCTTGATTTCCGGCAGTCCCATCTTTGCTTTCGGTGTCGCCACGCGGAAGGTGCAGGCCATCGCCAGTTCCAGGCCGCCGCCGAAGGCATAGCCGTGGATGACGGCGATTGACGGAATCGGCAGGCGGTCCAGCCTGGCCATGACGTTTTGGCCGAGTTCGGCGCCAAATTTTTGCGCAAGCAGGGTGCGGCCCTGCAGTTCCTTGATATCGGCGCCGGCGCAAAACGCTTTTTCGCCGCTGCCGACCAGCACCAGCGCACGCGCGTCCGACGCGGCGGCCTGCTCGATGGCTTCGGCGATTTGGCCCAGCACTTCGAAACTCAGGGCATTCAATACCTGCGGCCGGTCAATCTGCAAGACTGCGCAGGATCCTTGATGGGTCAGGTGGATGCTCATATGGCTTTTCTTTCCATGTTAAGGGTCGCGCTGGCGCTTGCGCGCACTGCCTGCGGCACCAGTCTGCCGGCACGCGTCATTTCAACGAGTTCGCGCTTGAGAATCTTGCCGCTCGCGGTCATCGGGAAGCTGCTCATCGCGATGAAATGTTCCGGCAGGTCATACTTGGAGAGGCCGAATTCAAGCAGGTGCGCAAGCATTTCCTGCGCGGTGACTTCAGCGCCGTCGCGGGTAATGACGGCAAGGCATACCTGCTCCCCAAGGCGTTCGTGGTCGACCGGATAGGCAGCCACCTTCAGAATGGCCGGATGACGTTGCGCAAGATCCTCGATGGTGGCCGGATAGATATTGTGACCGCCGCGAATGATCAGGTCTTTTTTCCGGCCGACGATGTGCAGCGCGCCATTTTCATCGAACTGGCCGAGATCGCCGCTCATGAACCAGCCGCCGGCATTGAACGAGCTTTCGGTCGCTTCCTGATTATTGAAGTAACCAAGCATCAGCACGCCGCCACGTCCGCCGATTTCCCCGACCTGGCCGGGCTCGACTTCGACGTCCGGGTTCTCCGGATTCCACAGCCGCACTTCATAGCCGCGGCAGGAGCGGCCGCATGAAGCGACGATGGTATCGAGGTCATCTTCGGGCGACGGATACTGGTGCGAACCATTCTCGGTCATGCCGTAGATGTTCTGGGGCGTGACGCCCAGATGGATGAACTGTTCGGCGATTTCACGCGGGATCAGGGCGCCGGCCATATAGAAAGTCTTTACCTGGCCGAGCGATGGCAAACCGCGCTGGCGCATGGCGGCCAGCAGGTCGATTGCATGCGTCGGCACCCCCATCACGTAAGTGGCGCCGGTCTCGATGATCCAGTCCAGCGCCGGTTTGCCGGTGCCGGCATAGTGCAGGGCGAGTTCTCCCCCGGTCACCAGCATCTGCTCGCACGCCACGGTGGCGATGTGATGACTCATCGGGCTGAGCGAAAGAATCACGGTGTTCGGCCCTTGATGCCAGTCGCTGGCAAGCGCGCGGCCATTGGCAAGCAGGGTGTTATCGCTATGCATGACCCCTTTGGGCATGCCGGTGGTGCCCGAAGTAAATGCCAGGTAAACCACCTTGTCTGGATTCAGATCCGGATTGGAGACCACCGATGGCGCCTCCCGCGCAGGGAATGGCCGGCCACCCGCAGGCAGCGGGGTGCTGCCGGCACCGTGCGGCAGCACGGCGAACATCTGTTTCATCGATGGCAAGGATGCCGCGCGCACGAAAATGGAATGCCTCGCCGTATCCGCGCCATAGCCAGGCATGGCGAACAGGGCGCGGCATTGTACCCGGGACATCAGAACGGCAATTTCTTCCACCGTATGGTTCTGATGCAGCGACGGCACACACACATAGCCGTTGCGCGAACAGGCCAGGAAGATCACGACGGACTCGACGCGGCTGGGTAGCCAGACCGCGACGCGGTCGCCGCTCTGCAAGCCTGCTTCATGCAACGCCTGGGCCACGCTGTCGACCCAGTCAACCAGTTCGCGCCAGGTGAGACGGGTATCGACGTCGCGCAGCGCACAAGCCGTCGGGCGCGCCCATGCATGCCCCTTGGCCAGGCTGTACAGCGTGTCCTGCTGCCAGATTCCCGATAAATAATTCTCGCGCGCTTGCTGAGGATTGTGCAGGGTTAGAATATTCTGCATGACATCATTTCCCCAATGGTGCTCATTGACCGAATTTCGTCGCATCCGGGCTGCGCCGTTCGGCAAATGCCGACGCCAGTTCCGCATGCTCGTCGGTATCCAGATAGCCGCGCAGCAGCAAGTCGTGCGCCATGCGCGACAGACCGCTGACGCCCCCATGGCGGGCATTGAATGCTGCTTTGATCGAAGCCAGCGCAAATGCGCCGCGGTCGGCGATTTCGAGCGCCATCTTGCGCGTTTCTTCCTTCAGCATCGCATCCGGCACGACTTTGTTGATCAGGCCGATCGAGAGTGCCTCCTGTGCGGACATCTTTGGATTGCGATACCAGATTTCCTTGGCGCGCTTCTTGCCAACCAGGTCTTCCAGATACCAGGTGCCGTAGCCGGCGTCAAAGCTGCCAACCATCGGGCCGACCTGGCGGAAGACGGCGCTTTCCTTGGCGATGGTGATGTCGCACACCACCTGCAACACGTTGCCGCCGCCGACGGCAAAACCGTTGACTGAGGCGATCACCGGTTTCTGCAGGCGGTCGATGCTTTCATACATTTCCAGCGTCGGCAATACGCCGGCATACAACTGGGTATCTTCCATGCCTTCCTTCTTGCCGCCGGTGCAAAAGAACTTGTCGCCGGCGCCGGTCAGGACGATGACCCTGGTGCGGGTCTCGCGCCGGATGGCGTTGATGCAATCGCGGATCTCGTGGCACATCAGCGGCGTGAACATGTTGCCGTCATGCGGGCGATTCATGGTGATCGTGCCGATCGGACCGTCTTCTTCGTAAATGATCTCTTGGTATTCCATGTTGTCTCCTTGGGTAGAATGCGTCAGATAATGCCGGCAGTGCGCAGCGCGTCGATCCGGGCGGATTCCATGCCCAGTCGCGTCTGCAATACCGATTGTGTGTGCTGGCCGAGTGCCGGCGGCGGCATGCGATGGACGGCAAGCTTGCCGTCAAATGCAATGCCGAGGCCGACTTGCGGCACGCTGCCGCTGTTGGTATCAGCCTGGTAGAACAAACCTTCTTCAAGCAATTCCGGGTCCAGCACCACTTCGTCGAGGCGGTTGATCGGACCGGCGGGAATCCGTTCCCTGGCAAACAGCGCCAGCCATTCGTCACGTTCCTTGCGCCGCAAAATGGCGGCGATCCGTTCAACGATCTCATCGCGCCGGCCGCGGCGTGCCTCATTACTGGCATATGCCCGCTGTGCACCGAATTCCGGGTCGCCGACCGCCGTCCAGAAACGGCTCCAGATCGCATTGTTCCCAAGCCCCAGGGTGAGCGGCTGATCGGCCGTTTTGAACACTTGATAAATGGCGATCACCGAATCGCGCCCGCCGGCACGGCGCGTCACTTCGCCGGAACCAAGATACGGCAGGATGCGAGGCGACATGAAGCGCGTCATGGTACGCACCATCGAAATGTCGATCTGTTTGCCGCATCCGGTACGCTGGCGTTCATACAGGGCGGCAAGGGCCGCCATGGCGGCATCCTGCCCGGCCAGCAGGTCGGCCGCCGGCGTGCCGATTTTCTGCGGCCCGTTCTCTGGTTCGCCGGTCATGTCCATCACGCCGGAATAGCCTTCGGCAATCAGGTCGTAGCATGGCAAGTCGTGGCGCTTGCCGAGCAAGCCGAAACCGGTCAGGGAAACATGAATCAGGCGCGGATATTTGGCCGACAGCCGGGCAAAATCGATCCCGAGCTTTTGCTGTACCCGCGATCCCAGATTCACTACCAGCACATCGGCCTTTTCCAGCAAATCATGCAATACCGCGCGTCCCTCTTCGCGACCGACATCGAGCGTGACGCTTTGCTTGTTTCGGTTGACGCTCAGATTCCACAACGAATCGCCGCGCAGGAATGGCGGCCCCCAGGCGCGCGAATCGTCGCCATCCGGCTTCTTTTCGATTTTGATAACGTCAGCCCCCATGTCCGCCAACAGTTGCGTCGCATAAGGGCCCGCCACCGAGGTTGTCAAGTCTATTACAGTTACATCGTCCAGCATGCGCAAGCCGGGTCCGGCAGGGAGCGGCGGGAGAAAGTCGAATGGTGTCGTCATGGTCGAGAATCGAATCAGTTGGTGAGGACACTAACGCAATTCGTGTGCCATAGTAAGAAAGGCACACTTTTCGCAAGGAAGACACAACAGTCGCGGTTTTTCGCTAAACTGTGTAGTTATCGGAGACACGACATAGTTAAAGTGTATTTCACAAATGCACTCTATCTATTAGTCATTTAAAAAATACAAGGTGTTTGCTTCATGGCCTATGATTCTTACGGCATTCTGGTTATCGACGACAACAATCATCAGTTGGTTGCTTCGGGACTTGCCCGCAACGCACTGGTTTCGCGGCCGCTGGCGGCACGCTGGAACCAGCGGCTGAAGAAGCCGATCCCGCGTATCTTTATTCTGGAGGAAGCATCGCCGCCGTTGACATGCGCGCTGATCGATACGCCTGGTATCGGCTGCTTCATCATTTTCGGCGACGAACCGGACGCTGCGCTGGTCGAATTTTTCGCCAGCGTGGATTTTGCCGCGGACATTCTGCGGCACCTGATTACCAACCCGTTCGCGGCAATGGTCGTCGTCGATGCGGCAGGGATCGTGCGCTACCTGAGTCCGGTTCACGAACGGTTTTTCGGCATCAAGCATGCTTCGGCAATCGGCAGGCATGTCACTGAAGTGATTGAAAACTCGCGCCTGCATGAAGTGGTGAAAAGCGGCAAAGCCGAAGTCGGCCAGTTGCAGGTAATGAACGGCACCGTGCGGATCGTCAACCGTACGCCGATTTTTGACCGGCGCAATCGGCCTGTCGGCGCAATCGGCCAGGTGATGTTCAAGGGGCCGGAAGCGATCGTGCAATTGAACGATGAAATTGGCCGCTTGCGCAAACAGGTCAGCTTCTACGAGCGCGAACTGTCCGGCCTGCGCAGCCGCAGTTATGGCCTGGAGCAGATTGTCGGCAGCAGCGAAGCGGTCAAAAAGCTCAAGGCGGACATCATCAAGGTGGCGTCGCTGGATGTGCCGGTTCTGCTGGTCGGTGAAAGCGGCACCGGCAAGGAACTGGTGGCACATGCAATTCACCTCTTGAGCGCGCGCAGCCAGAAGGCACTGGTTTTGATCAATTCAGCCGCGATGCCTGCAAATCTGGTGGAAAGCGAATTGTTCGGCTACGAACCCGGCGCTTTTACCGGCGCAGATCGCAAGGGACGCCAGGGTAAATTCGAGATTGCCGACCAGGGAACGCTGTTTCTCGATGAAATTGGCGACATGCCATCCGAAATCCAGGTGAAGTTGTTGCGCGTGCTGCAGGACGGGACGTTCCAGCGCGTTGGCGGCGACCAGACGAAAAAATCCGATTTCCGCCTGATTTCCGCCAGCAATCGTGATTTCAAAGCCATGATCGCGGAGGGAGAGTTCCGGCTCGACCTGTTCTATCGCATCAGTGCCATTACCCTGCGCCTGCCGCCGTTGAAAGATCGCCTGGAAGATATACCGGAGCTGGCGAATACCTTCCTGGCGCAATTTTCTGCACGTCACAACTGCAGGATGAAAACGCTGGGCAGCGATGCCATTTCATTTTTGCAAAGCTTGCCTTGGCCAGGCAATATCCGCCAGTTGCAGCATGCAATCGAGCGTGCAGCAATATTCTCCGAGGGCGATATCATTACTCCGCGCGATTTTGAATTCAGTGGGGAGGAGATGCCGATCGCCGTGGGCGCCGTGATTCCGCCCCATGAAGAACCTCAGCGTGCACCCCAGCGCGAAGCCCAGCCCGCAACGACCAGTATGCAGTCTGCCAAGGACCAGGTAGAGGCGGAAATCATCAGGGAGGCGCTACGTAAATTCAACGGCAACAAGAAAAAAGTTGCTGAAAGTTTGAACATTTCGCGTTCCTACCTCTACAAGAAGCTTGCCCTCATGGGCGATCACACTTCCTGATTCAGGCCCGCGGTGTGACATTTTTTCGGTTACTCGGGAGGATGTCATGTCGCCAGCATCTTCCATGCCGGAAAATTCGTGCGTGTCGCCGCGAAATTGTGTTTTTCGAGGACACTTGTCCATGAAAACGGCACTGGCAGAAGACAGTGTTGCTCCTGCATTGTCATTTTCGCAGCAAATTTCAATTGAACAGACGTCCGGCTAGCCGATTCAGGGTGGCACGGCGTTTGCGTAATGCAAAGTTACAAAAGGGGCGCGGCCTCGTGCGTGCTGTCAGCAAACTGTTTTGCCGGCTCGGTTCGAGCACCGTCCAGTTGGTCCTTTTGATCACTTCAGTCCGATCCAAATTCGTCAATAACAGGAGACATGATGTATTCATCCAAATTCGCCCGTACTGCTCTGGCTGCCTTAATTGCTGGCATGTGCGCCGCTGGCGCCCAGGCTCAAGTAACGGACAATGTCGTCAAGATCGGGGTCATGGTCGACAAGACCGGCGTTTATTCCGCTAATGGCGGCCCCGGCGGTGTCACTGCAGTCCAGATGGCAATCGAAGATTTTGGCGGCAAGGTGCTGGGCAAGCCGATCGAAATGGTTTCGGCTGACTACCAGAACAAGGTGGACATTGCGCTTGCCAAGGCCAACGAATGGGTTGACCGCGACGAGGTCGACATGATCATCGAATCGACCGATTCGGCCTCCGCCATCGCGTTGCAAAAGCTCGGCGCGCAGAAAAAGAAGATTATCCTCCTTGCCGGATCGGCAACGACGGCGCTGACCAACAAGGAATGTTCGCCCTACGGCGTCCACTATGTGTACGACACCTACTCGCTGGCCACGGGCACCGGTCGCGCCATCATGGAGTCCGGCGGCGATAGCTGGTACTTCCTGACAGCCGATTATGCGTTCGGCAGCTCGCTTGAAAAAGATACGACCAAGGTCATCAATGAAATGGGCGGCAAGGTCCTCGGCACCATCAAGCACCCGCTGAGCGCATCCGATTTTTCTTCATTCCTGCTGCAGGCGCAATCCTCGAAAGCCAAGATTATCGGCTTTGCCAATGCCGGCAAGGATACCCAGAATGCCGTGCGCGGTGCATCCGAATTTGGCCTGACCAAATCCGGCCAGAAGCTGGCAACCCTGCTGATTTTTGACACAGACCTGAAAGGCATGGGTTTGCCGATCGCCCAGGGTCTATTGTTTACGACCGGCTACTACTGGGATATGAATGACGAAACCCGCGCATGGTCGAAACGCTTCTACGCGCGTCACAAGGCCATGCCGACCATGATCCAGGCTGGCATGTATTCGGCAACGACGCACTACCTGAAATCGATTCAGGCGAGCGGCACGGATAGCCCGGAAGCGGTCATGCAAAAAATGAAGGCGACCGAAATCAACGATTTCTTTGCCAAGAAGGGCAAGATTCGCGAGGATGGTCGGATGGTGCATGACATGTATCTGGCTGAAGCCAAAAAGCCATCGGAATCCAAGTCTGATTGGGATCTCATGAAAATCCTGAAAACCATCCCGGGCGACAAGGCTTACCAGCCGATGAGCGAGGGATCCTGCCCGCTGGTCAAGAAATAATTGACGCCAGCCCGACAGGCGACAGCACTACGCCCGTCGGGCTACTTCATTAAAAGCCTCACTGCATGAGACCGCGCTTGCTTGCGGTGCGCCCGGCTGCGCGCATGTCCATGCATTCATTCATTTTTTCGAGGAGCGCCAGGTGAAGATTCTGGTCCCAGTCAAGCGCGTGGTGGATTACAACGTCAAGGTGCGCGTCAAGTCCGATGGTTCGGGCGTCGATACTGCCAACGTCAAGATGAGCATGAATCCCTTCGATGAAATCGCCGTCGAGGAAGCCATGCGCCTCAAGGAAGCCGGCAAGGCGACTGAAGTCATCGCCGTTTCCTGCGGCGTGACGCAATGCCAGGAAACCTTGCGCACCGCCATGGCCATCGGCGCCGACCGCGCCATCCTGGTCGAGAGCGATGCCGAATTGCAGCCGCTGGCGGTGGCCAAGCTCCTGAAAGCCCTGGCCGACCGCGAGCAGCCGCAACTGATCATTCTTGGAAAGCAAGCCATCGATGACGACAATAACCAGACCGGCCAGATGCTGGCGGCCCTGCTGGGCTGGGGGCAAGCCACCTTCGCTTCGAAAGTCTTGATCGAAGGCGACCGCGCCCTGGTGACCCGCGAAGTCGATGGCGGCCTGGAAACTGTCTCGCTGGCGCTGCCGGCCATCGTCACCACCGACTTGCGCCTGAACGAACCGCGCTACGTAACCCTGCCCAACATCATGAAAGCCAAGAAAAAGCCGCTGGAGGTGGTCAAGCCGGCCGATCTCAACGTCGATGTGGCGCCAAGGTTGAAGACCCTGAAAGTGGTCGAGCCGGCCAAGCGTAGCGCCGGCATCATCGTGCCGGATGTGGCGACCCTCGTGGCCAAGCTGAAGAACGAAGCCAAAGTCATTTAGCCCTCTCCGAACAGCACAGGAACCATTGTCATGGAAAACATTCACCAGCCCACCAAAGAGCAAATCAGGGAATGGCTTGCCAACCGGAGGAAAAGCCCGGCCCCGTTGCCCGATGCCAAGCAGATCCGGCGCCAATTGGACTGGAAGCAGGTCGACCATGCTGATGACTACCCCATTCAACAAGCAGCCTGAGCGATCACGCCATCTCCGCTCAGGTTAATCATTTTGTCAGGAAATGGAATGGACGCCTCCCCCCGCAAGGGTACCGATGAAGTGAGTCGGAGGGATAAGTAGAGAAGAGGGGTTCTCACAGCCCAACGGCATCAAATGTGCCAAAGTGGAAGTTCTGAACAAACCACTTGAGGGAGGAGAACCCAAATGAAGCATAGCGTATATGGCGTTGATGTGGCAAAGCGCGTGTTCCAAGTGCATTGCGTGGATATGGAGACGGGCGAAATCACCAGCAAGCAGATCAAGCGTGCTGGATTTTTGGAGCATTTCGTCAACCGTGCGCCGTGCCTGATTGGCATGGAAGCCTGCGGCGGTGCCCAGCATTGGGCAAGGCGGCTGATGGAGATGGGGCACCAGGTGAAGCTAATGCCAGGCAAAGCGGTCAAGGCATTCGTACACGGCAACAAGAACGACGTGGCTGATGCAAGGGCGATCTGGATGGCGGTGCAGCAGCCTGGCGTCAAGGCAGTTGCGGTCAAGACGGAGGCGCAACAGGCGGTACTGGCGCTGCATCGAATGCGGCAGCAACTGGTGAAGTTCCGCACGATGCAAAGCAACGGGTTGCGCGGCTTGCTGACGGAATACGGCGAAGTGATGGCGGTTGGCCGAGCTGCTTTGGACCGGGCCATGAGCGATGTACTGGCAAGATTGAGTGATCGATTGCCGGCGGTGTTGATCGACACATTGCGCGAGCAATGGGAAATGCTAGGCAAGCTCGACCAGCAGATCGCCGCGATCGAGCAGCGGCTGCTGGCGTGGCTGAAGCAAGACAAGGCATGCAAGACGATTGCCGAGATTCCCGGTGTCGGCTTGCTGACGGCAACGGCGGCGGTGGCGACGATGGGCGATGCCAAAGCATTCAAGTCGGGACGCGAGTTCGCTGCCTGGCTCGGGCTGGCACCAGGCCAAACGGGTACGGGCGGCCGGGTGCGGCTTCTGGGGATCAGCAAGCGTGGCGACACGTACTTGCGCACGCTGCTGATTCACGGTGCCCGAACGGTGCTCACGCATGCGAAGGAGCCAAGCGCGTGGGTGCAAGAGATCAGCAAGCGCCGGCCGCCGAATGTGGTGACGGTGGCGCTGGCCAACAAGATGGCACGGACGATCTGGGCGTTGTTGGCGCATGATCGGCAGTATGGAAGAAGTTATGTGAGCGTCAAGCCGGTATGAACCGGCTGACATTGAAATCAACCAGTTTGTAACAAAGGATGGGCACGTCGAAAGGTTGCGCAAGGTACAAAGTGTGATGGCAAACAGGTCAGACCGGGACTCACGAAGCCTGAATGATTTTCTGGGCTAACAGCCCGTCAAGGAAATGAGGCGTGGGTCAGCGGATTCCATTAAGGCCAGCAGGTTCGACCTGCAACAAGGCCGGATATAAAACTGCAGCCTAGCCTGTCCAACAGCACACGATGAATTCCTTGGCAAACGGGAGGCGTCCATATAAAAATCATGACCGCACTCGTCATTGCCGAACACGACAACGCTACCCTCAAGGGCAGCACTGCACACACCGTCACCGCTGCCGCCGCCTGCGGCGGTGACGTCCACGTCCTCATCGTCGGCCACAACTGCGGCGCGGCTGCCGCAGCCGCAGCGAAGCTGGTGGGTGTTGGCAAAGTGCTGGTGGCCGATGCCGCGCATTTTGCCGATGGCCTGGCCGAGAATGTCGCGGCGCAGGTGCTGGCGCTGGCGAAGGACTACTCGCACATCCTCGCCCCCGCCACCGCCTATGGCAAGAACATTGCCCCGCGCGTGGCCGCGAAACTGGATGTCGGCCAGATTTCCGAAATCACCAAGGTCGATGCCCCCGACACCTTCGAGCGGCCGATCTATGCCGGCAATGCCATTGCCACGGTGCAATCCATTGATCCGATCAAGGTCATTACCGTACGCACCACCGGCTTTGACGCGGCTGCCGAGGGCGGTTCCGCTGCAGTGGAAACCCTTCCTGCCGTCGCCGATTTCGGCAAGTCGGCCTTCGTCTCGCGCGAAGTGGCGAAATCCGACCGTCCGGAACTGACTGCCGCCAAGGTGATCGTCTCGGGCGGGCGCGGCATGGGTTCGGGCGAAAGCTTCAAGATCCTCGAACCGCTGGCCGACAAGCTCAATGCCGCCATGGGCGCTTCGCGCGCCGCGGTGGATGCGGGTTACGTGCCGAATGACTGGCAAGTGGGGCAGACCGGCAAGATCGTTGCGCCCCAGCTGTATATCGCGGTGGGTATTTCCGGCGCCATCCAGCATCTGGCCGGCATGAAGGATTCAAAGGTGATCGTGGCGATCAACAAGGATGCCGAAGCGCCGATCTTCAGCGTGGCCGATTACGGCATCGTCGGCGACCTGTTCGACATCGTGCCGCAACTGGTCAAGGATCTCGGTTAAATAAGCTTTTGATCAAAAATATTAATCCAGGAAATTTGATGGGTTTGTTATTGGCAGCCGCTAAAGATTATTTAATCAATTAAGGAAATGCAATGCGTCTCATCCTTTTGGGAGCGCCTGGTGCCGGCAAGGGTACACAGGCCACTTTTATCAAAGAAAAATTCAATATTCCGCAGATTTCGACCGGTGACATGTTGCGCGCAGCCGTCAAGGCCGGCACCGAGCTGGGCCTGGCCGCGAAAAAGGTGATGGATGCCGGCGGCCTGGTGTCCGACGACATCATCATCGGCCTGGTCAAGGACCGCCTGAAGGAGCCGGATTGCGCCAATGGCTATCTGTTCGACGGTTTTCCGCGCACGATTCCCCAGGCTGACGCCATGAAGGAAGCTGGCGTGGCAATCGACTATGTGCTGGAAATCGACGTACCCGACGAGGCCATCGTCGAGCGCATGAGCGGGCGTCGCGTGCATCCGGCTTCCGGTCGCACCTACCATGTCAAGTTCAACCCGCCCAAGGTCGCCGGCAAGGATGACCTGACCGGCGAAGAGCTGATCCAGCGCGACGACGACCAGGAAGCCACCGTCCTGAAACGCCTGCAGGTCTACCACGAGCAGACCGAGTTGCTGGTGGGCTATTACAACCAGTGGGCCGAATCCGGCCAGCCGGGCGCGCCGAAATACCGCAAGATCGCCGGGGTCGGACCGGTCGAGAGCATCCGCGACGCAGCATTCGCGGCGCTCGAAACCAGCAGCCGGGTATCGGAGAGTGAATTGGCCTGAAACGTTATTTGAACACGACATTTCACTGAATTTACTTATAACGCTTCAAATTCAAAGGACGTACACCATGATCGACGCTTACATCTGCGATGCCATCCGCACTCCGTTCGGCCGTTACGGCGGTGCACTCTCGGGTGTACGCGCCGACGACCTGGCAGCGATTCCCATCAAGGCCCTGATGGAACGCAATCCGAATGTCGACTGGATGGCGCTGACCGATGTACTTTACGGCTGCGCCAATCAGGCCGGCGAAGATAACCGCAATGTTGCGCACATGGCCAGCCTCCTGGCGGGATTGCCAGTCGAGGTGCCGGGGGGCACGATCAACCGCCTGTGCGGATCCGGCCTCGACGCCGTCGGCACGGCCGCGCGCGCCATCAAGAGCGGCGAGGCGCAGATGATGATTGCCGGCGGCGTGGAAAGCATGAGCCGCGCACCGTTCGTCATGCCCAAGGCGGAGAGTGCCTTCAGCCGCAGCAATGCCATCCATGACACCACCATCGGCTGGCGCTTCGTCAACCGGTTGATGAAGGAGAAATATGGCGTGGATGCGATGCCTGAGACGGCCGAGAATGTCGCGATCGAGTACAAGATCGAGCGCGAAGCGCAGGACCGCATGGCTCTTGCCAGCCAGCGCAATGCCACTGCCGCGCAAAAGGCCAGTCATCTGGCGCGCGAGATCGTGCCTGTGGTCATACCCCAGAAAAAAGGCGAAGCCGTGGTCGTGGCACAGGACGAGCATCCGCGCGAGACCAGTCTGGAAGCGCTGGCCAGACTCAAGGGCGTGGTGCGGCCGGACGGCTCGGTCACTGCCGGCAATTCGAGTGGCGTGAATGACGGTGCGTGCGCACTGCTGCTGGCAAATGCGGATACCGCCAAGCGCAATGGCCTGATCCCCAGGGCACGGATCGTCGGTATGGCTACTGCTGGCGTGCCGCCACGCATCATGGGCATCGGGCCAGCACCTGCCACGCAGAAGGTGCTGGCGCTCACGGGACTCACGCTTGAGCAGATCGACGTGATCGAACTCAACGAGGCGTTTGCCGCGCAAGGGCTGGCCGTGTTACGCCTGCTGGGTCTGCAGGACGACGACGAGCGCGTCAATGCCTGGGGCGGCGCGATTGCGCTGGGTCACCCGCTAGGCGCCAGCGGCGCGCGCCTCGTCACCACGGCAGTGAATCGTTTGCATGAAACGGGCGGACGTTACGCCCTGTGCACCATGTGTATCGGGGTGGGGCAGGGCATCGCGGTCGTTCTGGAACGGGTGTAACTGCCATGACAATGAAGAAGTCTTCGCGCAATACGGTCCGCGCGAAGCAATGGAATACGATGCCGGAAATGCCAACTGTAAAAAATCTTTTGGCAAAAAGTTAAGCCTGTCGAATTTCACATGAATTGAGGGGGCTTGTAATATGGCCTCGGGATAGCCGATACTTCGTGAAACAACTCGATGAAAAAAAATAATCCAGATTTAGATTTTTCTCTTGAAAGCATCTGGGGGAAGCTCGACGCTAACGATCAGGAAGCTGATGACTACCCGGCAATGATTGAATCGCTACGTCAATTCTTGAATCATGTGGCAGGATCAAAACCGGAACAAGAGACTCTTCGACGCCTCTCGCACACGTTGCAATCCTGGTCGGAGGAGTTGTCATCTCATTCGGTGGACGACAGCGAGCAGCTATTCGGACGCATGATGCACATTGCAGGGCGAGCTCAACCAATGATTCCCCAGTTTGTCGCATCAGAAGGTGATAAAAGCTATGTTCGAGGGAGTGTAGTGTTCGGGCGTTGCTTTCTCGGAGCAAATGGGGCTGCTCATGGTGGTGCAGTTTCTCTGCTGTTTGATGAAGTCATGGGGCGACTGCAGTATGCGGCGTCGCGTCCAAGGGTTCGAACTGCTTACTTGCACGTTGACTATCGCTCCATAACTCCGATAGACAAGTCTCTCGAAGTGGTTGCCAGGATTGTTAGGGAAGAGGGAAGAAAAATTCTAATGATGGCAAAAATAATGGATGCAGAAACTGTTTGCGCTGAAGCTGAGGGTTTATTTGTAATATTGCGCCCTGGCCAACCCTGATCCGACAAAAAGGATAATGCCTTTTACTCAGGGAGATCCAGACGAAGCGCTTTGTTCAAAGAGTAGATCGTACCCAAAGTATTCTCTTATCCGCGCAACTGGATGGTTACGTTGCTGCAGCGGCAAAAGCTGTTTGTGAAAAGGGCCAGGTGCAAAACCTGGCCCTTTTTATTCAAACCGGCCGCTTCAGCCGCTTATGACACTTCCCCGCCTTCGTCATTTACCCAGCGCACGAAGCGCTGGAGCGGATAAAAGCCGTCATGCGGTAGGCCGCGCTCAACACCGCCCGCGTTGCCGATGTCGACCACGCGCTGGACGCCGGCGCACGCGAGTGCATTGCGCAGTTCGGCCTTGCGCGCAGGCGGGTAGACGCCGACCGTTTGTGTTGCCAGGGTCACGTATTGCAGCGCATCGGCGAGGTTGGGCACCGCTACCACGTTCACCACGCGGCCATCGGGATGGAATCCGACCGGGTCTTCGGAACGAATGACGACGCCGGAGCCGTTGTAGTCGCCCCAGACGCGGTAGAAATCATCCATGCCGCGCAAGCCTTCGACTTCCTCGCGCATGTCGGTGGGCAGGGGACGACCCTCGGGCGTGCAAAAAGGCCGCTCGACCCCCATTTTTTCGATCAGCTTGGCGCAATAGCGGTCGACTTCCTCGGTGCTTCCCTCGACGAACTGATACCGGCTGGACGCACAGGCCTGCTGCTCGATCAGTGTCGCATCGGTGGCGGCCAGGTCGGCAACCTTTGTGAGTACTGCGTCGGATTCGAATGCTTCCCTGCCGATCATCGAGATCGATGTCTTGGGATCGAAGGCAACCAATTCAAAGCCCGGCCCAATATAGTTTTTCGCGTTCCTGAGTGTCGTGTCGCCGCCCCAGGCCGCAATCTTGTCAAAATATTGCGGACGGAACAGCGCGCTTTCCACCTTGGTGTCGCCGCCTCGCCAGTAAGCCGTCGAGAACGATTGCGCTAGCGGGTGTCCCGGTGCCACCGACGCAATTGCACGGATCAGCATGGTTGCGGTGAACAGGTCGTTCGAGGGCAGCTTGAGCAAATGCACGCCCTTGGTGAGCGCCGCCCAGACGATCGTCAGCGCCGCCGCCAGCGGCGCATTGCCGGCGATGATATGCACGATGCGTGGCGGATAGGCCCGCACGCGGTGATTCCTGCCAGAAGGTGGCGTGGGCATCTGCCGCCAGCCGTCAAGAATGTCGGCGCCACCGAATTCCCGCTCAACCTGGTATTCCAGCTGGGCGCGGTCGAACTGGGCTGGTAACAATGCAAAGGACCGTTTCAGCACCGCATACGGCAACGGGCTGGTGCGCGCAGCTTTCTCCAGCGACTCGGCGACCAGACCATCCGGATCTTTTGCAAGCCACTTGCCAGTTTCGGCCAGTACGTCCATGATCTCGGCAAGCGGTGTTTCGAACGCTGGTCCGGGTTCGGATCGCTTCCACACGAGGTCGTTGAGCACCAGCTCCGACGTCGCGAACTGCGCGTGCGGAGGGCCGTAGACCTCGGCGCCGCCTTCGATATATCGGCCCTTGATAATGTTCCCGACCGATAAGGGCGTGCTGGCGAGTCCAGGTGTCGTTACGCTATTCATGCTGGCAGTCCTCCACGTACATAGGCATCGATAGTGCCGGCGCAGCCGATATGGTCTTCCTCGCCGGTTTGCGCGAAGCGCGAAATGGTATCCAGTACAGTTGGTCCCGGCCGGCCGCAAGGGCAGGGTCCGGCGACGTCCATCGTGATCTTGTCGCCCGTGATCAATCCGCCCCAGCGGCCTTCATACATCAGATCGAGAAAGCCGGCGCGACCTGTGATCTTGCCGTCCACGGCATCCTTCGGGCCAAGCACACGCTGGCCGGTGGCGTCGAGCGCCATCAGGATCAGGCCGGGGGGCGCATGGTAGCGCTTTGCTTCGCAACGCGGCATCAGTTGCGCCATCTCGGTCATGCCGTAGACGCCGATCTGGATGACCGGACCGTAGAACGCCGTGACCTGCTCGCGATAGTCTGCCGGCATGTTCAGACCCTTGATGCCGCCGGCCGGAAATAGCACAGTCTCCAGATGGAAATCGCCATCGGGAATGCCGCGTTCGCGGGCGCGGTCGCGGATTGCCAGATGCTGCGCCCACAAGGCGAATACGAACATTGGCTGATGACGCATATCAAGCAGCTTGTCGATCAGTCGCAGCAGCTCGTCTGCCGAGGCCTCTGCCTTGGCTTTCTGTTTCTGCTCGAATGCATCGATCTCGTCCGGCAAGGCTGTGCCGTCCGCCAGTTTTTTGCGCATGGCTGCGGTTTCGCTCACTTCCGAAATGAGCAGCGGGCGTTCATCGAGGGCATAGGTGCAGCCAGGACTACCCCAGTTCTCTTCATTGGAAATGCCCATTTCCACTGCACTGTTGCGTCCTTTCATCGGCCCGAACCAGAACACCGGACGGTCACTGGTCGCCTTGGTAAACGGCCAGCCCATCGTGTGTTTCAGGTGGCGTGTCTTGCGTGCGCGATCCTGCATGGTGTGGTTGAGAAATGATACTTTGCCGCTGCTGCCGCTGGTTGCCAGCACTGCGTGGCCGGCTTCCCACAGCCGTTCGATAAAGTCATCCACATCCTTCACGCCTTCGACGTCAACCTTTGACACATCTTTTGCGGAGAGCGTCTGTAGCCACTTCAACATCATCTTCCAGCGGCCCTTGTCGATCAGCTCCTGCGGATAGGATTTGTAGATGGTGTGCGCGAACAGCAAAGGCACCAGATCGTCGAACGACTCGATGCGATCAATACCGGCTTCCTCGGCGCGCTTGCGCAACGCAGGGATCTGCTCGCGACGGAGCTTGAACAATTCCTGCGCAGCGGCGAGGCGCATCGGCTGCAGATCGGAAGCTGGCATGTTGAATGCCGTATCCGGATCATGACTCATTTCAACCAGCCGCTTGCATAGCGGCGTCAGATCCGACGGATCCGATGCGCCGTTGCTGCTTTCCTTCATTTGTGCCTGTATGGTCATACATGTCTCCTCACGACCTTTGGGTCAAGTAAGTATGGCGAGTGATGGATAGATGCGAATTCACCAAATTGATGAATCTCATCGAGTAACCCGCATCCGATGTAACTTCATAGAACCACTACTCCGGTCCCACTGCGGTCGATAATCTGATTGGGCAGGGATCCCGGGATAGCGATGCCTATTTGATACTTTGTATCTTTTTATGGCATAACAGTTATGCTATTGAAGTATTTCGAATGTGTCAAGCGAACAGTGAGAAATATAGCGGGTATCAAGCGCGGGCGATATGGGTCTGGTAGACGGGCATATGCATCATGAATTGCTCGACTCGGACTCTTGAAGTGGAAATGCGCATTGACGGCGCATGTGTCGATGCATGCGAGTCAATAGGCAGCATTGTTTTGCCCCTCCTTGGCAGCGGCCTTGATTTAAGCCAATAAAGCATAACTGATATGCCGTTAATGTAATTTTATGCCACAATATAAGGCCAAAGCATTAAAAACATATAAATATCCATAAAGGAGACATTCGTGTCGTACAAAAACAAGATGCAACAAACGGTGCCGGCAATGCCTGCCAGCGCCGACGCAACGATTCATATAATCAACAAACCATTGGAGAGTAAAAACGAGTTCCGCATTGGTTATTTGCTGATGCTGAGCGTGACGATCGGCGCTGCTCTGGGAATCAGCGGATTTCCGGTGCATGCGCTGCCATTCTTTATCGGCCCGCTTACGGAAACCTTTGGCTGGACACGTACGGCGGTAGCTGGGGGTTCGGCTTGCGTTACGGCGGCTATTTTTTTCTGCGGCCCGATTATCGGACGACTTGCCGATAAATATGGTGCCCGGCGCGTGATCATTCCCTCCATCTGCATGTTTACCTTTGCCATGCTGCTGATGACACAGATCGGCAGTTCGGTCTGGATGTTCTACGCCTGTTATCTGTTAATCGGCGTATCAGGATCCGGTACCACCTATGTCTGCTATTCGCGCGTGCTCAACACCTGGTTTGACAAGCACCGAGGCCTGGCACTGGGCATCATGACGGCCGGCCCTGGCCTGGTGGTTTCGATTGGCCCGATGTTCATTCCTGACCTGATTGTCGAACATGGCTGGCGCGCTGCCTGGGCTGTGCTGGGCGGCCTGACATTCATTCCGCTGCTGCTCGTTCTGCCTTTTGTGCGGGAAAAACAGGATACCGTTAAACATAAGGGGGGCAGCACCGAGAAGCAGTCGGCACTCAAAGGGCTGACATTTGCGGAAGCTCGCCGAACGCGACAATTCTGGCTCCTGATTATCGCCAGTTTCACTCTCGCAGCCGCCACCGTAGGCGTGTACTTGCATTTCATCAGCCTGCTCGGTGACATGGGGATGACGAAGCTGGAAGGTGCCAGGTATGTCAGTGTCATTGGCATTGCCATCATAATCTCGCGATTCGGTTCCGGCTTCCTGCTAGACCGTATTTTCGCGCCATTTGTGGGTGCCGTTATCTGTACCGTCCCGGCACTGGGATTCCTCGCCTTTTCCATGCACGGTGTGGATGTCGCACTGCTGGTGGCAATTTCCATCGGCATGGCGATTGGCGCGGAAGTCGATTTCCTGGCCTTTGCCTCTTCGCGCTACTTCGGGATGAAATCCTATTCGCAGATTTACGGCTGGATGTTCGGCCTTATGGCTCTGGCTGGCGCGGTCGGCCCGATCTGGTTTGGCAAAGTGCATGAACTTACCGGTGGCGCGCCAACCGGCCTGGCAATTGCATCTGCGCTGTGCCTTTGTGCCGGCGCTTGCATTCTGTCGCTGGGTCGTTATCCCAGGTCATTTGAATAAGCAACGGTGCCTGTCAAACACCCGGTGGTACATGGTGTTTGACAGCGGCACTGTCGACTATAACGGCAAGCGTCGCAACGTTCTCGATGACGTCCTGCAGCGCTTTTGCGGCATCGCCTCCGAATACCGGTTCTGCCAGCCTCTGGAATTTTTCACTGGCCTCTGCATTGCTCAGCTACACCACAAATAGCCAAGGTGTTTCGTGACAAGCCCTAGAGAGTGGCGTCAGCGTCTTTGCCAAGCAGGATCGGATAGCGGCGGGCATATAATGCCCCGCATACTGCCAATGTGGCAGCCATCGCCAGCGTGGACTTCAGACCCAGCTGGCTGGCCACAGCCCCCCAGAATGCTCCGCCGAATGCCATTGCGCCATTAAACACCAGCAGATAGATCGAAACCACCCGTGCGCGCACCGAGGACGGCAGCGTGGTTTGAACCGCAGCAGTAGTGATCGAGTTGATTACTACCCAGGCGCCGCCTGCGGCAACCAGTCCGGCACAGACAATGAAAGTACTGGACGACAGCGCTGATATGAAAATCGCGGCTGCAAAGACCAGCCCTGACGCAGTTGCCAGCGTATCAAGAGAGAAATTGCGCCGCAACGGCTCAAGTACGACGCCGAGTATGACAGCACCGGCACCCATGCAGCCCAGTAGCAAAGCGTAGCCGCTTGCGTTAAATTTCATCAAGCCATGTGCTATTACTGGCAGTAGTGCCCACAGGCTGCTGGCAAAGGCAACGAACAGAATGACGCGCATGAAGTAAGTATGCAGCAGCGGCGTTTGCCGTACGTAACGCATGCCGCTAAGCATCGCGTTAATTGCCGACTCGCCGGGCGCCGCTCCCTGCGCCGGCGGCGTGAAGAAGCGTAGCTGGATTACGACGACGACGCCAAACATGCAGGCAGCGGCCAAAAAAACTGCGGTGGGCCCCAACCAGGCCAACAGAATGCCGGCCAGAGCGGGACCCACGGCGCGCGCGCTGTTATAGGCAATACTGTTTAATGCAAGCGCTTGCACCAGGGCTGAGCGCGGCACGACGTCAGAAATACTGACTAGTCTCGCCGTAATCGCCAGTGCAGCGCAGCATCCCACAATGAAGGTCAGGAAAAGCAAAGCCCACGGTCCGAGCATGCCGAGATGCGATACGAGTGCCAATGCACCGGATGCCAGAAACATGCTGGCATGCGTCCAAAGCAACAACTGCTGGCGGTCAAGCAGATCGGACATGACGCCGGCCGGAAGGCCGAGCAGAAATACGGGCAAGGTGATGGCGGATTGAACAAGTGCCACCATAAATGGGGAAGGCGTTAACGAAACCATCACCCATTCCGCACCAACATTCTGCATCCACATCGCAACGTTAGCAAATATGGTGGCTATCCAGAGTGCAAAAAACAGTTTGCTTTGAAATGCTCCAGAAGCCTGTTGATTTTTATCTATGGTCATTTAAGCGGCTTACCCTCGCTGCTGACGTGCGCATTCATTCACAGGCATATCGTGTTCATTTCGCGTTGAAAAACACGCTCTTGCCATTGCTTCTGGAGATGGCTGATATGGCAAACCTCGCCAAGGTCAAGGAAAGTACAGAGCGAGGTTCATCCAGTGGTGCTAACGAACCGCGCCTGCTTTTGCAGCAGGGTGGCGAACCGGGCGGGGCTATGCGAAAGGACAGTACGCCGGGTTCACCCTTGGTCTCAAGCCTTGATTTTTTCCATGGGACGAAACCGTGGAAGAAACATGTCTTCGCCAATATCATCCCACCATAAATCGACTTGCATGCCGATCCTGACCTCAGATGGATCCACATGGGTAATGTTGCTTACCAGTCGCACGCCGGGAAGTGCTGGAAATTCGAGCAATGCTACGACGTAAGGCAGCGACGCCTTGACCGCAGGATGGCTGGCGTGATGGACGACCGTAAAAGAATAAACTTTCGCTGTCGTCGGTGCCTCGACCCATTTCTCTGCCGTGGAATGGCAGTGGCTGCAAATGGGCATGGGCGGATGCCGGAGCATACCGCATGCCGCACAAGCCTGAAAACGCAGATGGCGTTCCGCGCATCCGCGCAGGAATTCAGTATCATTCATTGCCGGTACCGGGCGCGGCATCTCTTTGGGGAAATAGGACATCAATGCCTCCGCAATATAGTGCCGCTAGTCGGCGAAACACCCAGACCACCTGTCACCAGGCAGGTGCGCGCATCCTTGACCTGTGAGGTCGATTCACCTCTGAGTTGACGAACGCCTTCAAGCAACAGATTCACGCCATGGACATAGGCTTCGGAAAGCTGCCCTCCAGATGTATTGATGGGAAGCTTGCCATTCGGCCAGCGAATGGAACCCTCGGCGACAAATGCGCCGCTTTCTCCCTTGTCGCAGAATCCATACTCTTCCAAGGCCATCAACACCAGCCCGGAGAAATGGTCGTAAATCTGGGCTACATCAATATCTGCTGGGGTCATGCCTGCACGCGCAAACAATTCCGGCGCCAGGCGGCGGCTGTTGGTGGAGGCATAATCTTCGTCTGGCATGTTATGGCTGCCCAGCGGCCCGGTTCCCCAGCCGGGCCCACTGCCGTGAATGGCGGATGCAACCTCGATTAACGGCGCTTTCAAGTCCCTGGCCCGTTCTTTCGTGGTGACGACCACGGCGCATGCACCATCGGTTTCCAGGCAACAGTCATACAGGCGGAACGGTTCGGCGATCCAGCGCCCGTTGAAGTAATCTTCCCGGGTCAACGGTTTTTCATACATGACCGCGCGGGGATTGCGGTTTGCATTGGCACGAGCATTCAAGGCCACTTCCGCCAGATGATCGTGCGTGATCGGATAAAGGTGCATGTAGCGCTGCATCATGAGCGCCAGCATTTGCGGCGGCGCGAACAGGCCATACGGCAAAATGTAATTGCCATGTACGCGCTTCTTGCCGGCTTGCCCGAAACGCTGCCCCTGCCCTTGGCACAGCCCGCGATACATCACCACAGTATGCGCCTGGCCCGATTCGACGGCGGCGCATGCCTGGGACAGCGCAGCAATCGATCCGCCGCCGCCGCCGCCCCATACCATGGACGACCAGCGCAGGACCGGCACGCCCAGCGCCACCTGCATTAGCGTTGCTTCATTCTCGTCGTCCGAGAAAGAAGCAAAGCCATCGACGTCATTCACCGTCAGGCCAGCATCTGCAATGGCTGCAGAAATCGCCTCGGCTGTGATTTGAAACTGGCTGCGGTCATGTATGCCGCCCCAGCGGGTGAACTCGCTTTGGCCTATGCCTACGATACATGCCTTGTTATTTTCGGCCATGCTGTACGTCTCCTAATTTTGAGCTTTCAACAGATTCATATTGAGAGATATGCGCTCATATCGTGCCAGTTTCCTGAAGGTGAGCAATCTCGTCTTTGCTCATGCCCAGCAGTGACGACAGCACTGCGCTGGTATCCGCCCCCAGTGCCGGCGCAGGCCGGATGGGCGCCGCCTTGCACCCGCTGAAAAGCGGTAGCACATTCGGCATCTTGATCGGACCGATCACCGGGTGCTCAAGCGTCGCGATGGATTCTCGCGCGGCGTAATGCGGGTCGGCAAGGATATCTTCGGCCGTGTAGATCCTGCTGTGCGGGACTGCATGTTTCTCCAGAGCGTCACAGCACTCGCTTGCCGGGCGCGACCGGAACCAATAGGCGACAAGATTATTGATCTCAGTATAATTCTCGACCCTTTTCCGGTGCGTGGCGAAGTCGGGATGGCTGGCGAGTTCGTTCCGTCCGATCGCATCGCACAGACGCTTGAAAATGGTATCGGCGGCAACCGTCATGGCGATGAAACTGCCATCCGCGGTTTCATAGTGGTCGCCCGGAGCGGCGGCGAAATGCGCGTTGCCGGTTCGCTCGCGCTTCAGACCCAGCTTGTCATAGGCAGTGACCATCACGTCAGTGAAACGGAAGATCGTTTCATATAGCGAGACGTCGATTTGCTGGCCAGTACCGCCGCGTGCCTCACGCTGGAACAGCGCAATCATCACCGCAAACGCGCCAAACAGCGCTGCCTGGTAGTCCGCCATCGACGTTCCGGGCCGGACTGGAGGTCGATCCGGATAGCCGGTCATGTTGAGGAAGCCGGCAAAGGCGAGGGCGATACGGTCATAGGCAGGCCGTGACGCATAGGGGCCGGTCTGGCCGAAGCCCGAAATGCTGAGCATGATCAGCCGGGGATTGATTTCCTTGAGCGCCTCATAGCCGATGTTCCAGCCGGCCATCGTTCCAGGACGAAAATTTTCAATCAGAACATCGGCATGGCGGACCAGGTCGCGCAGCACTTGCTGTCCTTCGGGGCGCCGCAGGTCGAGCGTGATCGACTGCTTCGATCGCCCTTCGACATTCCAGTACAGGCTTTCCGATCCGACCATCGGACCCGATTTCCGTATCGGGTCACCCAGGCCGGGCGCTTCGATCTTGATCACTTCGGCGCCGAAGTCCGCCAGCAGCGTTGCGGCTACCGGGCCGGCGATCATCGTCCCCAGCTCCAGTACACGGATACCGCTCAGCGGCTGCACCTGAGCGGCCTTGTCATCCGTCCTCATGCCTGCACCTTGTAACGGTCCGGAACCGGAATGTTGAACAGTTTTGCAGCATTGAGCCCGATAACCTTGGCGATTTCCTGCTTCGTGAGGTCCTTGCCCCAGACGTCGATGGACGCTTCGGAATTGGGCCAGCAACCTTCAATATGAGGGTAGTCATTGCCCCACATGAGCGAATCGATCCCCACCAAGTGCCTGAGTTCGACGCCGACCGGGTCGGTTTCAAAGCTGGCATGGCCGTGCATCTTGAAATATTCGCTGGGCTTGTATTTGAGCTTCGGTGAAACCCAGAACGCATGACAGTTATAGCCATGGTCCATGGCCCACAAGGCATAGGGAATCCAGCCCGCGCCAGCCTCGATCGTGGTGAATTTCAGTTTGGGGAAACGGTCGAACACGCCCGAGGCGCACAGTTCGACGGTCGGCTGCAGCACCGTGTTCATCGCATGGACGACGAAGTTGATGATGGCGCCGCCATTGCCGCTGGCAGTGCGCGGATCCTTGCCGGTGCCGGCGTGGAAGGCGATCGGCAGCCCGGCTTCCGACAGCGCGGCCCACAATGGATCGAATTTGGGCATATTGTAGCCGGTGCCTTTTACCAACGGCGGCATCATCACGAATTTGAAGCCCAGACCCGCCACCCGCTCGACTTCCTTTACCGCAGCCGGAATGTCCGCCGGCGCAATGCAGGCGGCCGGGAAGCTGCGGCTATGGCCGCCGAAGGTCTCATGTGCCCAGTCGGTCCATGCCCGACACATCGCGACATTGAGTTCGGGATCGGGCGATTGCCAGTTCGTCAGTCCCTTGTTGGGGAATACGATCTCGGCATCGATGCCGTCATAATCCATGTCGCGATAGCGATCCTCACCGTAGCCACCTTGCTTCTGGAACATAGCACCTTTACTGCGGTCAAGTTGCTGGCGCGAGCCGGTGGCAGCCGCATTCTCCATGAATGTTTCGATCGGGATCGACTCATCCCGGGGCGCCTCGCGCACCCTGGATGGCCTCAATCCTTCTGCCACAAACCACATCCTGCCTTGTTCGTCGACCTTCATCTGCGGCAGCCGGTCATGGAAGCGTTTGTCTACACGCGCTGACCAGACGTCGATCGGTTCATTTACGTGGCAATCAGCCGAGACCACGAAGTAATCCTTGATCGCTTCTTTGGCCGAGGCCCGATTCGGCGCCTTCAACGGCACGGTGTTCTTCACAGCTTTATCCATTTTTATCTCCATTCCTATTAGACATACCAGATATGTTAAAAATATATAGAAGCAGTCAAGCGAACTTGGGATTGCGTGTTTGTCCTTGTGCAACCAGATATCACGCAGTTTCGGCATAAGTTCACTTGCACAAGGCGACCTGTCCTGACGAGCGCACGAAGGCCGCGTTGATCCGGGAAAATGAGTACTCCACCGGATTGACTTTGATTATATATCGAATTAAGATAACTGGTATGTTGTTTTTGAATATTGTCCGATAAAAGAGGAGATGAAGATGCCGGTACAGCTCGATGAAAAAGCATTTCGAAACGCGCTTGGGACTTTTGCGACAGGCGTAACGATCGTCACGACGCGAGGCCCCGATGGAGAGGACGTGGGCTTGACGGCCAACAGTTTTAATTCGGTTTCGCTCGATCCGCCGCTGGTTCTCTGGAGCCTGGCCAAGACGTCGAAGAGCATTGAGGCATTCACACAGGCAACGCACTTTGCAGTACACATTCTGGCGGCAGATCAGGAGCCGCTCTCGAATCAATTTGCCAAGCGCGGCATCGACAAGTTTGCCGGCGTCGCTCTGGAACGCGGAGAAGGCGGCATTCCACTCATAAAGGGGTGTGGTGCGCGATTCCAATGCCGTGCCGCATATCAGTATGAGGGAGGCGATCATGTCATTCTTGTTGGTGAAGTCAGTGCCTTTGAGCACGATCAACGTGATCCGCTGCTTTTTTACAAAGGCCGTTACGCGTTAGCGACGCAGCGAGGTGAGGAAAATGGTGCGCCGGATAGTGCGGCAATTTGTGACGATGACCTTAGCCATTTGCTGCAGCGAGCCTATTTTTATTTACTGACTCCGGTCCGGCAGCAGCGGGAGCGCCACGGCATTTCGCTGCACGAGCATTATTTGATGAGCGTCCTGATGGCCAGCGGCGGGAAAACCGTTGATCAGATAAACGACATCATCGGCTACACTGGCGTTATTTCGACGCCGGAAATTGCCGAGGCACTCGTCGCGCGCAGCCTAGTGCAGAAATTGCCTGGGGCCGTTGGCATGCCGCGCTTGTGGCTTACACCGATGGGGCAACGCATGATGATCGAAGTAATCGCTGCCGCCAAGGCAATGGAGGCAGATGCCCTGCTCGATTTCGGGGAAGATGAGAAGCGGCTTCTGAAGCGACTGGTGCAGCGGCTTCTGGCAGGTGCGGAAAGAAGTGTTGACGAACGTGTGGGCAACCACATGGATTTACTGAAACAAATTACTAATGTAAGGGCGACAGTAGGCCAATAAGTGAAACGTCGCAAAATTTGATTATCTCAGTGGAACCTTTAACCTTTGCCACAAAAGGTCAGGGGGTTCCGCTATTCGATGTCCACTGCATGAAGCCGGCGACTGTCATATGGAGCAATTAGGTTGGCCTTGAAGTTCAGTTTGAATCTGGCCAAGGTATTCGAATTTGTTGAACGATTCTAGTAAAATGCTGGTTTTTGAGGAATCTATGGCCAAATTAGGTAAAAATCACAAGAATGGCCAATTAAACATCGTGGCAAATGATGTGATCGATTCAAGACGGCTGCTATATTTTTATCACGTTGCGAGAACTAAAAGTTTTAGCGTTGCCGCGACGGTGCTGAATGTGGCGCAGTCCGCACTGAGCAGACAGATCCAGCAGCTTGAAGCCGATCTGGATGCGACTCTGCTAGAGCGTACAGGCAGGGGGGTATCGCTGACGCAATTTGGCCAGATCGTTTATGAACAGGCCGCAGCGATTCTCGATGAGATGTCGGCTACGGTAGCGCGTCTTCATTCGGCGCGCAGGCAACCAACGGGTCAAGTCAGTATTGCGGGTTCCTCCAGCATCATGACGGTACAGATGCCGGAAGTACTGATGCGATTCATGAAGGAATATCCTGATATTGAAATCACTGCGGTCCAGGCGACGACAGGGGATGTATATGATTTGCTTGCGATCGGCCAGGTCGATGTGGCAATTTTATCCCTTGGATACGAGTCGCAGAAAATTGTTCAGCATAAGCTGCTGACAGAGCCGATGCTCCTGGTAGCCGCTCGCGACCATCCCATTGCGAGTCATTCTTACGTTAAGCGAGATGATTTGAGTGAGCTTGATTTAATACTCCCCGCTTCGGAAAATGGGATGCGCATTACTATTGAACGATATTGCGACGACGCCGGAGTCAAGCTTTCTCCTCATTTGAGGGTGGATAGTGTTCCTCTCATGAAATCTTTGGTTCAAGAAGGCCGCTTCTGTACCATTCTGCCACGGATGGCTGTAACGGCAGCCGAAGTGGCAAGTGGTGATTTTGCCTTGATTCCGTTCAAGCCAAAATTTACGCGAACGTTAAGCGTGGCATGCCTGAGCGAACGCGCCGAGTCTCCCATCGTTGCTGCTTTGATGCGGAAGGTGGTGGAGGTATGCCGGGAATATGGAACAGCCCAATCGCAAATCGAATAGGCTTGTAGCATGCACTTGGGACGAGGTGGGTGGCTTTGACCTGCCCCCCCAATTTAGTCCGCAATCGACATATCGCCGCGAAATCCGGGCTCCCCGGATTTCTGCCAGCCTTTCCACTCCAGCATTCGGTGAAATGCTTTTTCACCCTGCCTCGCAAGAGGCAAACTCTGCATCATTCTCGTACTAACTGGGGGTGGCAGGTCATCACCCCCTAAAAATCTCTTCAGTAAATAGGGGGATCACACGCGTTAACGACGCTTCGTGAGCCAGGGCTACGCAACCTGCGTATTTCTCGATCCTGTTCATCACTACCGCTATTGCGGCCATTTCTATCCGACTTTAATGCTGTTGCCGTGCGGCTGTAAGTTGGTTGCCGATCTAAATCCCACGTCCGATATTAAAGAGTCATCTGCATTCCAGCAGTGCGCGTGCGTAATTATTCCAACCCGCGATGTACGTACAGCCTGACGCAAATTTCTGTTCAAAAATAACGTAACTTGCTTGACTGGCGACGTATAGTTATCTAGTATAACTGTTATGCCAATAAAGAATAACGAGGGGCGCGCCAATGAATTGGCGGTTGGCGGGCGCAATGCATCACTCATATCAGGAGCAATAAAGCGCGTAATTAAATCTAGGAGGAAGACGTGAAGTGCAAAAAAAGAAATACACGACAAAAACGAAAGATCGCGGCAATCGCTGTTGCCGCATTCGGTATCGCAGGGGCTGCCGAAGCCTTTGAAATCGAAACTGGTAACCCGGATGTCGATATGCGATGGGATAACACGGTGCGTTACAACCTGGGGGTGCGCGCCAATTCGATCGGCAATGGTGGTAACAATCCGAATTTTGACGAAGGTGAGTACAAGTTCAAACGTGGTAGCGTCGTCACCCACCGGGTAGACCTGCTGTCCGAATTCGATTTCATCTATCGCAAGGCCATGGGCTTCCGTGTAAGCGGGGCTGGCTGGTATGACCATGCCTACCGTGATGCCGTCGCCAAGCGCAATCCGAATCTGCCCGCGACGATTGCCGGTAGCTATGTCAACGACCAGTACAGCAGCTATACCAAACGCTTCGCGAGAGGCCCATCCGGCGAAATTCTCGATGCTTTCGTGTTCGGGACAGTTAATCTCGGCGAGATGCCGCTTTCGGTCAAGGCTGGTCAACATACCGTGTACTGGGGTGAGTCGCTGCTGCAAGCCGGCGGCCTGCATGGCGTTTCATATTCCCAGATGCCTCTCGATCTGGCGAAGGCATTTGCAACGCCGGGTATCGAGGCAAAGGAACTGTTCCTGCCACTTACCAATATATCTGCGCAGCTTCTGGCGACCAACGAACTTTCATTCGCGGCGCAGTATTTTCTGGACTGGGCGCCCACCCGCATTCCGGAGGGCGGGACGTTTCTCGGACCTGCCGACTTCCTGATGTACGGAGCGGACAGGGTGAGCGCCGCACTGGTGAATGGTGGCGTGAGCCGGCCGAAGAAGCGGGGCGACTGGGGAGTGAACGCGCGCTGGAGGCCGGCAGCGCTCGATGGCACCGTGGGATTTTATTACCGCAATTTGACCGACAAACTGCCGTCCGTGTTTTTGACAGGGGGGCAGTACCGGGAGTATTTCGGCGAAGACATCGACCTGTTTGGCGTCAGCCTGTCCAAGCAGATCGGCGGTGCCAGTGTCGGCATGGAGTTCTCCTACCGGAAGAACATGGCGCTGAACGGCCAGACGCTGGGGGCGGTTGCACCTACCGCAACTCTGATCGGCAATACTTTCCAGGCCCGTGGTAATACTTTCCATGCCGTCCTGAATGCGATGGGCATCATTCCCCAGAACAGTCTCTTCAATTCGGCGAACTGGAATGCGGAAATGACGTTTGTCCATCTGGACAAGGTCACGGCTAACCAAGACATGTTCTATGGCCAGGGTTATGGCGTATGTAACGCCGGTAATCGGGCTGCGCTTGGCGCCCGGTACCGGGACAAATGGGATGGCTGTTCCAGCAGGAATGCATTTGGCGTCGCGTTTAATTTTTCACCGAACTGGCTGCAAGTATATCCGGGCATCGACATGTCGATGCCGATGTCAGTTGGTTATGGCATCAAGGGCAACGCGCCTACGGCACTGGGTGGCAACCAGGGTAACGGTAGCTACAGCATCGGTCTCGGATTGGATGTGGATGCGCGATATCGCATTGATCTGAGATATGTGGACTACTTCGGGCATTCCAAGGAAGGTCCGGGTCTGGTTCCCGGAACGACACAGGTCACCTCCGCAAACGGTTTGAGCACGAATCTGAAAGATCGCGGTTGGGTGGCTCTGACCTTGAAAGCCTCATTCTAATTTTATGGGAATACAAATCATGAAAATACATAATTTTGTAATCGCAGCCATGACCCTGACGTATGGCGCCTTGGCGCATGCTGCAGTCACTGCCGAGGAAGCTGCAAAACTCGGCAAGGAATTGACCCCGGTCGGGGCCGAGCAAGCCGGCAACAAAGAGGGCACGATCCCACCCTATACCGGTGGCCTGACCGAGCTGCCGGCAAGCTTCAAGAAGGGCAGCGGAATTCGGCCTGATCCTTTTTCCAATGAAAAGCCACAGTTCTCGATCGATGCAAAGAACATGGACAAATATGCCGACAAGCTTACTGAAGGCACCAAGGCATTGATGAAGATGCATCCTTCTTACCGGATCGATGTCTACAAGACCCATCGTACCGCGGCATATCCGAAGTATGTTCTCGATAACACGAAACAGTGCGCGGTCAAGACCAAAACCACGAACAACGGTTTGGCGATGGAAGGCTGCCACGCCGGAATTCCGTTCCCGATTCCGAAATCCGGCTATGAGGCCATGTGGAACCATCTGGTGCGGTACTGGGGGCGCGCCTATTCCATGGGCTACAAGTCGACTTTTGTTGACATGTCGGGCAAGCCGACCACGACAGCCAGCGGTATCTATTACGCCAATTACCCGTATTACGCTCAGGGCGAGACTGGCACGGATCTCTTCTGGCAGGCAAAGTCCGTGTTCAAGTCGCCTGCTCGAAAAGCGGGCGAAGCGCTGATGCTGCACGATCCGCTGGATGCGACCATGCGCCGTGCATGGGCATACCTGCCAGGCCAGCGTCGGGTGAAGCTTGCACCTTCGATCGGCCACGATACGCCTAATCCGTCGACCGCCGGCATCAATACTTACGACGATCACTATATTTTTATCGGATCAATGGAGCGTTTCAACTTCAAGCTGATCGGGAAAAAGGAGATGTACGTTCCCTATAACGCTTACAAGCTTGCCTACCAGGCGAAAGGTGAGGATCTGTTCAAGCCAAATCATCTGAATCCCGATATCGTTCGTTGGGAGCTTCATCGGGTGTGGGAGGTTGAGGCTACGCTTGCCGATGGCAAGCGTCACATCTATAGCAAGCGGAAGTTTTACCTGGATGAAGATTCCTGGTCGGGATTGGCTAGCGATGAATACGATATGCGTGGCGAGCTGTACAAAGCCGGTTTTGCCTATATGGCGCCCAGCTACGACGCGCCTGCGCCGACTGCTGAAACCCATGGCTTTTACGACCTGATTTCCCGTTCGTATTCGCTGGAAAAATGGAGTGCCGAAGCCGGCGGCTTGAATCTCACCGAGCCGATGCCGGACAGAGACTGGGCTCCCGATGCGCTGGCAGGGCAGGGTATTCGCTAGCAATGGGATGAATGGATAGCGGCAGCGCGCGCGCCGCCGCTATCCGCGCAAGACTGGAGTTTTAACGGTAAGCGAGGCGACCGGATAATGAACGCAATGAGAAGAATGAGTGTGGGTGCGCGAGCATGGGCATCGGCTGGGACAGTGGCGCTGGCCTTGGCTGCGACATCATGCTGGGCGTTTCAGGATCCCCTGGATACGCCGGCAATGAAAAGCCCGTTGGCATCGAAAAGCTTGCTGAATGGCGTTGCCCAGGCAGGCAAACGACTGATCGCGGTAGGAAAACGCGGCCATATTTTATATTCAAGCGATTCCGGAAAAACCTGGCAGCAGGCCAATGTGCCGGTCAGCTCCGATTTGACCGCGGTGCATTTTGCCTCGCCCTTGAAGGGATGGGCGGTCGGTCATGACGGCGTCGTGCTGAAAACCGAAGATGGCGGTAGCACATGGGTCAAGCAGCTCGACGGCAGGGAGATCGGCAAGATCATGACCGATTACTATGCCCAGCGCAGCACCGGACCGCATAACAATGCGGCACTGCAGGAACAGGCCAGTCGCTTTGCCGAAGAGGGAGCGGACAAGCCATTTCTCGGCGTCTGGTTTGAAAACGACATGGTGGGCTATGTTGTAGGCGCCTTTGGCATGATTTTCCGTACGGAAGATGGGGGCAAACGCTGGACGCCATGGTTCGAGCGTACGGAAAATCCGGACTACCGTCATTTCATGGCGATTGCCTCGGTTGGCGATGCTCTTTATCTCGCTGGGGAGCAGGGCATGGTGCTTCGCCTCGACAAGGTGGCGCAGCGGTTCCGTGCAGTGCCGGTCGATTACAACGGCACGTTTTTTACTATCGCAGGCCGAAACGGAAATGTGCTGGTATCGGGATTGCGTGGTGCGCTGTTCCGCAGCGAGAACGGCGGCGTCAGTTGGGAAAAAGTCAAGACGGATGTGGCCGGCGCAATCACCGGTGCATCCTCCACTGAAGATGGGCGCATCGCCCTCGTCAGCCAGGCTGGGGATGTATTGCTTTCCGCGGATGACGGCAAGACATTCATCACGCAGCCGGGTTCGCGCGGCGTTCCCGCCAGTGCAGTAACGTCAGCCGACTTGCGGTCCCTAGTGATGGTGGGTGCGCGCGGCGCCCATATCCATCAGCTTAAATGAAAGAGAAATAGCCATGAGCGTTGGAACTGACAACCTGGACATGATGCCGGTCATTGCGAACTTGAAGGATTTCGATTCCAAGTCCGGCAACTGGCTGGAGCGACTGGTTTTTAATCATCGGGGATTGACGATCCTGCTCTGCGCGATTGTCACCGTTGTTCTCGGATATTTTCTTGCGACAAAATTCGTGCTCAACGCGAGTTTCGAGAAAATGATTCCGCAAGGCCACCCGTACATCAAGAATTATCTCGACAATCGAGAGCAGCTGAGCGGTCTCGGTAATGCGCTTCGTGTGGTAGTCGAGAACACGGATGGCGATATTTACGACCCCAAGTATCTGGCGACACTCAAGCAGATCAGCGATGACCTGATTCTGACCCCGGGCGTGGACCGGGCGTGGGTCAAGTCGCTCTGGACACCAAGCGTAAGGTGGCTGGAAGTCACTGAAGAGGGTTGGCAGGGCGGTCCGGTCATGTCGGAAAAATATGATGGGACAGCGAAAGGCGTCGAGCATTTGCGCGTCAATATTGCCCGTTCCGGCGTAGCGCAGAATCTGGTGGCGTCCAATCACAAATCGAGCATGATTTTCGTTCCTTTGCTCGAAAAGGATCCCAAAACCTCGGCACCGCTGGATTACCGGGCCCTGTCGCATGCCCTGGAAAAGGACATTCGCGCCAAATACGAAAAAGACAGCGTCAAGATCCACATCATCGGGTTCGCCAAGCTCGTGGGCGACCTGATGGACGGGCTGATGCAGATGATCACGTACTTTGGTGCCGCAGCGCTGATTGCGATAGGCATTATCTTTCTATATACACGCTGCGTGCGCAGCACTTTGCTGGTGGTAAGCTGCTCCATTGTCGCCGTCCTCTGGCAACTGGGTCTGGTATCGGTGCTCGGCTACGAAATCGATCCGTTTTCCGTACTGGTGCCTTTCCTTGTATTCGCAATCGGCGTGTCGCATGGCGCCCAGAAAATGAACGGCATCATGCAGGACGTGGGCCGTGGAACGCATAGATTGGTCGCAGCCCGCTACACTTTCCGGCGTCTGTTTCTTGCCGGGCTGACTGCATTGCTTGCGGATGCCGTGGGTTTTGCTGTGCTGATGGTGATCGACATTCCCGTCATCCAGGACCTTGCCATTTCCGCCAGCATCGGCGTGGCAGTTCTCATTTTTACCAATTTGTTGTTGCTGCCGGTATTGCTGTCCTACGTGGGGGTAAGCCCGAAGGCGGCGGAGCGCAGCATGCGCGTCGAGAATGAAGAATTCCAGGGTAAGGGATTCAGCCGGATGTGGTCTTTCCTCGACCGCTTCACGGAGCGGCGCTGGGCGCTGCCAGCCGTGGTGCTGGCGTTCGCGGTAGGGGGCATCGGTTTTGCGGAAAGCCTCAAGATCAAGGTAGGTGACCTTGATCCGGGCGCGCCCGAGCTGCGGGCCGATTCCCGCTATAACCGTGACAATGCGTTCATTACCGAGAACTACGCCTTGTCCAGCGATCAATTCGCGGTGATCGTGAAGACCCCGCGCGACGCCTGCCTCAGTTATGAAACGCTGGTCGAGGCAGATCGCCTTGGCTGGCACCTGCGCCAGGTGCCGGGCGTGCAAACCACCGTTTCTCTGGCAGACACCGTCGGCCTGGCGATTTCCGGCACCTATGATGGCAGCTCCAAGTGGAATACCATCAGCCGCAACCAGCAGACGATCAACTTTGCCGGCGATCGCACCCTGACCGACAATCCAGATCTCGCGAACAGGGATTGTTCGGTCATGCCGGTCATTGCCTACCTGACTGACCACAAGGCCGAAACCCTGGAACGGGTCGTCAAGGCTGCGGAGACCTTCGCCTCGACGCACAACACGAAAGACCGTCAGTTCCTGCTGGCTGCGGGAAGTTCCGGCATCGAGGCTGCGACCAATGTCGTCGTCAAGGATGCCAGCCGGACGATGCTGTTCTATGTGTATGCCGCGGTGATTGCACTCTGTTTTGTCACATTCCGCAGCTGGCGGGCGGTACTGGTCGCCGTCATTCCGCTGGTCATGACCTCCATCCTTTGTGAAGTGCTGATGATCCATCTTGGCATGGGCATCAAGGTCGCCACGTTGCCGGTCATCGCGCTGGGCGTGGGCATTGGCGTGGATTACGCGCTGTACTTGCTGTCGGTGCAGCTGGCTTACCAGCGCAAAGGCATGAGTCTGACCGATGCTTACCGGAAATCAGTACAGTTCACCGGTAGAATCGTCGGCCTGGTTGGTTTGACACTGGGTGCGGGGGTTGTGACCTGGGCTTGGTCGCCCATCAAGTTCCAGGCTGACATGGGCATTCTGCTGACATTCATGTTTGTCCTGAACATGCTGGGTGCGCTGATACTGATTCCAGCCCTGTCCTATTTCTTGCTCAATCCAAAACCAGCCATCAAACCTGTTCTGGCAAAAAATCCGGCAAGGAGCTTCGCATGAGCCTGATCGAACCATTTTCCGTCAATGTCCCGGACGCGGTCCTCGCCGACCTGAAGGAGCGACTGGCGCGCACGCGCTTTCCCGATGATCCCGGCAATGATGGCTGGCGCTATGGCACCAATGGCGCCTATCTGAAGCAGCTGCGCGATTACTGGCTGAACGACTACGACTGGCGCGCCAGGGAGCGCGAAATCAACGAGTTTGCCCATTTCAAAACGACGATCGACGGCAATCCGCTGCATTTCATTCATGAACGGGGCAAAGGTCCGAATCCGACACCGATCATCCTCAATCACGGCTGGCCATGGACATTCTGGGACATGCGCAAGCTGATCAAGCCGCTGACCGATCCGGTCGCTTTCGGCGGCAAACCCGAGGACTCGTTCGATGTGATCGTGCCCTCGCTTCCGGGGTTCGGATTCTCGACGCCGCTCGCGAATACCGGCATCAATTTTTGGCGAACCGCGGACCTGTGGGCCAAGTTGATGACTCGGCTCGGTTACGATCGTTTCGCATCCTTTGGCAGCGACTGGGGCGCTTTTGTCACAACCCAGCTCGGCCATAAATATGCTGACAGGATGATCGGTATTCATCTCACGCTTGCGTTGCCCCTGAACGTATTCATGGCGCCGCTGCCTGGCCCGGAGCTTTACGGGCCAGGCGAGGAGGACTGGCACGCGCGCACTGCACGCTTCTTTCAGGCGCAAAGCGGCTATTCTGCGATCCAGGCGACGCAGCCGCAGACCCTGGCATACGGACTGAACGATTCGCCCATGGCCCAGTGCGCCTGGATCCTCGAGAAGCGGCGAGCCTGGAGTGACTGCGAAGGTAACGTGGAAAACGTTTTCAGCCGCGACGATCTGCTGACGACGATGATGATCTACTGGGTTACCCAGAGCGGCGGCAGTTCCGCCCGCTTTTATTACGAACACGTTCACCATCCCTGGCAGCCGTCTCATGTTCGGGAACGAGTTGTCGATGCGCCGACAAGCATTTCGATCTTCGATCGGGATATTACGCTGCTGCCGCGTAAGTGGGCGGAGAGTTACTACAACCTCAAGCGGTGGACAACCCATCCCAGGGGCGGACATTTTGCGGCGGCCGAGCAACCGGCAATCGTGATTGATGAGCTGCGCAGCGCATTCCGCAAGGCGGCATGACGATCATCGATCAGGCAGGTTCATGAATGCGTGCCTGAATTAATTAATCCTTAGAGGAATGCTGATGCATACACGACGCAGATTTATCAGGCAAATGGCAACATCCGCAGTCGGCATTGCGGCGACCATGAAAGGGATCGATGCATTCGCCGGAGCCAGCAATGCCGTTGACCAGGACGGCGAATACCTGTCTCCGAATTATCAATTGCGCGACCGCGAAGTGGTCGATTACCAATTCTTCGAGATGCAGGGAATTTCGCATATCCAGTTTCGCGGACCGGCATTCGACCCCGACAAAACCGGCAACTTCTTTACCTGCATCGGCGCCGCCCAGACGATGGGAGTGTATGTGGAGAAGCCGTTTCCCACGCTGTTGTCCGAGAAATTCGGCATGCCCGCGTGGAATGCCGGCGTGGGCGGGGCAAACCCGAATTTCTTCCTCGCCCACGACAAGATCATCGAGATCGCCAATAAAGGCCGGTTCGTCGTGTTGCAGATGATGACCGCACGGTCGGAACCCAATGCGCGTATAGCCACGACCAAGGGAGTTGAAATGGTCCGCGATCTAAAGCAGGGTGACATTGTCAGGACGCCGACATTGTGGGGGCGCATTGCCAAGGAAGAGCCGGCAATGATGAACAAATATATCGAGCAGAGCCGGGCATCCTGGGTGGCGGATTACCTTACGCTGCTCGGCAAGATCAAGGTGCCGGTCATCCTGTTCTGGTTTTCCCCGAAGCACATGGAAGACCGCCTGGACATCAAGTCGTCAGGGGGCGCTGGCCTACTGGACCGTTATCCGCAGTTCGTGGATGGCAAGCTTGTTGAGGCCATTCGCCCCTTGGGCAAGGCGTTCGTCACATGTTACAGCTCGCGCAATCTCGGGCATCCGCTGGTAAGCCGGTTTACCGGAAAGCAGGTTGAAGTGGATTACGCAGATCTTGGCCCGATCGCCACACCATTAAAGGAATCGCATAATCCCTATTATCCTTCACCGGAAATGCATCAGGATGCCGCGGCCGTGCTGGGCCCGGTCATCGCGAAGCTGGGATTCGCGATGAAGGCCTGACGTCGATCTGTATTGATAAAAATTAAAGGAGACAAGCAGTGAAAGAAGAGTTTGATTACATCATCGTGGGAGCCGGCTCCGCTGGCTGCGTGCTGGCCGACAAATTATCGGCCGATCCCCGTAACCGGGTGCTGCTGGTGGAAGCCGGCCCCACTGACAAGAATCCCATGGTGCGCCTGCCGAAAGGGTTCGCCAAACTCGCGGCATCACCGGCCCACTGCTATACCTACGGCGCCAATCCGGGGCCGGCGGGAAAAACCGGGGCTGAAACCTGGATACGCGGGAGAATGCTGGGCGGATCGAGCTCGATCAACGGGCTGCAGTACCAGCGCGGACATGCAGAGGATTACAATCATTGGGAACGTGATCTCGGCCTCAAGGGATGGGGCTGGCAGGAAATAGGCCGTATCTTCAGGCAGATGGAAAACCACGAGCTGGGAGCGAATGAATTCCGCGGCGCCGGCGGCCCCGTCCATGTGACCGTCACGCGCAACCGATCCCTGCTGATGGACAAACTGATCGATGCAGCCGGACAATTGGGCGTTCGCCATTTCGAGGATCCGAACGAGCCCGACCATGAAGGCATCGGTTACATGTTCGCGACCGTCTGGAAAGGGCAGCGCTGGAGTGCGGCCAATGCCTTTCTGGAACCGGCCCGCAAGCGGTCGAACTTGCGGATCGTGACCGACACGGCTGTCACCCGCATCATTTTCGATGGATTGAAGGCGAATGGCATCGAATGCCGCGAAAAAGACAAGCTGACAAAGTATCGCGCTGCAAAGGAAATCATTCTGGCAGCGGGCGCCCTCGAATCGCCCAAGCTCCTGCAATTGTCCGGCGTGGGTGCTGCCGACCATTTGCGCAAGCTGGGAATGCAGGTGGTGCATGACAGTCCGGGCGTCGGGCGGAACATGCGGGAGCATCTGTGTTTCACCGTCCAGTACCGGCTTGCCGGCGATTATAGCCAGAACAAGGAATACAGCGGCTGGCGGCTGGCACTCAACGGTATACGATACATGACATCTCGTACCGGCTTGTTGTCGACTTCTCCTTATGACGTAACGGGATTCCTGCGTACACGTCCTGGGCTGGATCGCCCGGATGCGCAGATCGTCGCTGCGCCGATGTCGATGGACGTGAAAGCCTTTGAAGGGTTCGACAAGGGAATCAAGCTGGAAGATGAGCCGGGTGCACAGATTCTCGGTTACGGATTGCGCCCGCAAAGCCAAGGTACCGCGCTGCTACGCTCGGCCGACCCGGCCGAGCAGCTTGAGCTGGTCCACAATCACCTCACCCATGAAGAAGACCGTGCAGTGGCGATCTCGACGGTGCGTTATATGCGTTTGCTGTTCGACCAGCCGGCGATCAAACCCTTCATCGCTCAGGAAACACTGCCGGGCGCCCACCTGCAAAGCGACGACGAGATCCTGGACCTGTACAACCAGATGAGCGGTCCGGGATACCATGTGACCGGAACCTGCAGCATGGGACAAGGCGCAGAGAGCGTGGTGGATGAACGGCTACGCGTGCGCGGTGTGACTGGACTGCGGGTTGCCGATATCTCGGTCTTTCCTACCCTGGTATCCGGTAATACCAACGGTCCTGCCATGGCAGCGGCCTGGCGCGCTTCTGAAATGATCTTGGAAGACAATCCGAACTAGGCTGCCGGAGATGTTCGCGGGGGGCGTATCACAATATGCCCCTCGCGAACCCTGCTTTAATTTCCCTGCTTACTTTGCTGCGCTGATGGTTGCATTACGTTCCTGCATGGGCGGCGGTGGCAGATGGCCGGCGGCGCCATTGGCCAGAGCGGCACGATACATCCATTCGCAGTCAACGATATCGCCTGCCGGCTTGCCGTCTTCACCGACGCCGCTGATGCCGCCGAAAAAGGCGACGTACAGCAGGCAGCCATTCTCGCCAATGGTCGGCTCATGGTTGATGCCGCCCGCCTCAACGATATAGTCGCCCTTGTAAATGGTGCCGTATTCGTAGGCAAAATCGCCTTCCAGCACGAAGGCGTGCGCTTCGCCGAAATGGTGATGGTCGGGTGTCTGCGTATTCGGATCGATCTGAAGCAAAACTGTATAAATGCCGACCGAACGGTTGATCGAAAGCAGCTTGAATCGGGTTCCCTCCATGGCCCAGGGAGTCCACGGCAAAGTACCGGCGCGTACCAGAAGCGAGCCGTCTGGGAACCGCTTCGACTCGGTCCTGCTTGCCACTGCGAAATTACTGTTTTCTATGGGTGCGTTCATTATGTCTCCTCTTTGGTTAACGTCGAACCAGTTGCAATAAATGGTTCGGAATTGAAAATCTCTTACTATTAATTGTAGTGCTATGCCTTTATGGCATAACTGTTATATTAATTGTCGATTTACGTGAAGTCAAGCATTCAAAATGATTAAATTATTTGCATTAAGATTAATCAATATAATCAATTATTTGGCTGGGTAAATATTGATATTTATAAAGAAAAATATATATTTTATTTAGAGCATCTAAAAAAAATCGAATAAATGGTTTCAAAGCGTCTTTCCCAAAGTTTTCCTGGAGAGACGCCATAGCACGCGAACTGGTTGATGATGCGTTATGGTAAATAGTCCAGCCGCTGCTTTCTCCACCGCCACCACGCAAGTCGCGCCGATGGCCTATCCCAAGCCCGATGGCAAGCTGACCTTCGACCGCCTGTCCTCGGTCTTCATGTAGGACCCGACCCAGAATATCGCCTGGGTGACGCAGGAAGGCGGCGGGCCGAATTATCCGAACATGTAAAAGCAGCCTGAACTGGATATGGCTACTGAGGAGCTTGTGAGAAAGAGTGCGCGACGAAGCGTTACGGTGTGGCACTCATGAGAATTCAGTGGAGTGTATAGTAAGCTTTGACGACACTGAATTCAGCCTTGGTTGCACAACGGCAGCCTCACTCACATGGGGAGCAAGGGATGAAACTGGCAAGCCTGAAAGAGGGCGGGCGTGACGGCACTCTGGTGGTGGTCAGCCGCGACCTCGCCTGGTGCCGGGATGCGGACGGCATCGCCCCGACCTTGCAGGCAGCGCTCGACGACTGGGAGCGCACTGCACCGCGGCTGCGGAATATCTATGAGAGCCTGAACGCCGGCGAGCGCAGTGAGACCCGCCCCTTCGATGTGCTGCGCTGCCATTCGCCATTGCCACGCGCCTACCAGTGGCTGGATGGCTCCGGCTACATTAACCACATCGAACTGGTGCGCAAGGCGCGCGGCGCCGACATGCCGCCCTCTGCGTATGCCGACCCGATCGTCTACCAGGGCGGCTCCGACAGCTTCCTCGGCCCGCGCGGCGTCATCCGGGGCGACGAGTCCTGGGGCATTGATTTCGAGGCGGAAGTCGCCGTCATCATGGGCGATGTGCGCCAGGGCGCAAGCCGCGAGGAAGCCGCGCGCGAGATTCGCCTGCTGATGCTGGTCAATGACGTTTCGCTGCGCAATTTGATTCCGCCCGAGCTGGCCAAGGGCTTCGGCTTTGTCATCAGCAAGCCGGCGTCGGCCTTCAGTCCGGTGGCGATCACTCCGGACGAGCTGGGCGACGCCTGGCGCGACAACAAGATCCATCTGCCGCTGCTGGTGCATGTGAATGGCAAGCTTTTCGGCAAGCCGAACGCCGGCGTCGACGTCACCTTCGATTTCAGCCACATCGTCGCCCATGTCGCCAGCACGCGCGAGCTGGAGGCCGGCAGCATCGTCGGTTCCGGCACGGTATCGAACAAGCAGGGCGGCCTGTGGGGCTCGGCGATCGACAATGGTGGCGTCGGCTATTGCTGCATCGCCGAATTGCGCATGCTTGAAACCCTGGAGGGCGGCCAGGCGCTCACGTCCTACTTGCGCCACGGCGACGTGGTGCGCATCGAAATGCTCGACGGCGCGGGGCGCAGCCTGTTCGGCGCAATCGAGCAGCGCGTGCGGGCGCTGGAGATTTGAGCATGATGACCTGGCCGCAGCAAATTTGCCAAGGCCCCTGCAAATGACTTTGCAGCGCCCAGGCACCGACTGGGAAGTCGTGAAAAATATATGGGTATCCCCGCATTGTTTCTAGTAAGATTAACGTATGCGCCGCTTCTTTTCTTCATTCTGCCGGTTGATAGCGCACTGCCTCGCCATGACGGTTTTGACGTCAGGAATCACCATGGCTGCGTACGCGTGTCCGAAAATCGTGCAGGCGCCGATGCAAGAGATGGCAATGGGTGACGTACCCTGTGCAGAAATGGACAAGGAAAGGCCGGTTCACTGTGCCGAATACCAGTCCGGCGCCCAACTGGCGCTCGAGCATCTGGCGGCAGCACCATCGCTTGCGCCGACCACAGTTTCCTTCATCATGCCGGCGTCTTTACCGGTTATTCCTCCCGCCCTCACTTCTGTCGAGGCTGCGGTGCCTTTGAATTCCGGCGCCGACCCGCCTTACCTCCGAACGCGCAGACTGCGTATCTGACCTGATCCACCGTTGTCGTGCTGGCCGGCCTGTTGCCGTCGCCGGCGTTCGTCGTTTTCAACGGGGGTTTTATGTCTTTGCGTATCAAAACGCCACTGATTTCCCATAATCAGTCGCGTCACTTATGCCAGTTCAGCGTTCTGTTCGCGCTGGCGTGCGGCGCGACTCTTGCTCATGCCCAGTCCAGCCGGCTCACCTTAAACGAGGCGTTACGGCTTTCGCTGCAGCGCGCGCCCTTGGCCAAAGCAGCCGAGGCATCGGTGCAGGCCAGCCGCGCAGCGGCGGCAAAAGCAGACCAATTGCCTGACCCGATGTTTAAGGCTGGCATTGAAAATGTGCCGGTGAATGGGCCGGACCGCTTCAGCACGACGCGCGATTTCATGACCATGCGCCGGCTTGGCATCGAGCAGCAATGGGTCTCTTCCGACAAGCGTGCGGCACGGGCAGAGCGCGCTCAACGGGCGGTGGAGATGGAGGAAGGCAATTACCTGGAGAATGTGGCCAAAGTTCGGGAAGAGACGGCCAAAGCCTGGCTCAATGTTCTTTACGGCCAGCGCACGCTAATGCTTTTCAAGGCAATGGAAACGGCGACAGGCGAGGACCTGGCGGCGATGAAAGCAGCGCATCGAGGCGCCAAATCGACCGCTTCCGATGTGGTGCAGGCACAATTGGCACTCGTGCAAGCGCATGATGCGACGCGCAAGGCCGAACAAGACCTGGCGAACGCCCGGATTGTGCTGGCACGGTGGACCGTTGTCCCGGTCGAAGCCGTTGCTGACGAGTCGCCATCGCTGGTTTCCCATATCGCCAACCTTTCCGTGGAAGAATTGGAAAAGGTTTACCCGATGGCCGTGGGCGCACGCCGGGCAATAAATCTTGCCGACGCCGATACTGCCGTAGCAACCCGCGAACGCCGTCCGGACTGGACAGTTGAAGCGGGTTTCAGCCAGCGCGGCAGCCAGTATTCCAACATGGTGTCGATTGGCGTAAGCATTCCGCTTCCAGTCAATCGCGCCCAGAGGCAGGACCGCGACATTGCCGAAAAATCGGCACTGGGCACCAGGGCCCGATTGCAGTACGAGGAGGCCGTGCGCGAAATGCAAACCGAAATCCATAGTCTGTCGGCTACCCTGGCCAGCCTCAAGGACAGGCTGGGGCAACTCAACACGCGCTTATTGCCACCCGCGTCTTCCCAGGTCGACCTGGCAACTGCCGCCTACCGCGCAGGCACCGGCAGCCTCTCCGCCGTCTTCAACGCCAGGAGGATGCTGCTGGAAAAGCAGCTGCAGGTAACCGAGCTGGAAAGGGAGGCTGCGTTGACCTGGTCCAGGCTTGAGCATCACGTGGTTCCGCATGACTTGGTAGCGGCAGGGGGCGCAGCGCAATGATTTCAACAATGAAACCAAAATTCGTACTCAAAGCCGGTGTTTTGGCACTCGCCGGTGCTGGACTGGCATTCGGCGGCTACTGGACGGGAGCCCACAGAAACGATGGGGAAGCGCCGGCAGCCACCGCAACCCAGATAGTCGGCGGCGACAAAATTGACCCGAAAACTGGCCGGAAGATCTTGTATTGGCACGACCCGATGGTGCCCGGCCAGAAGTTCGACAAACCGGGCAAATCGCCTTTCATGGACATGCAATTAGAGCCCGTCTATGCGGACGATGCCGGCGATGCAGGTACGGTCGCCATCAGCCCGCGCGTGCAGCAAAACCTGGGCATCCGCACTGCCGAAGTCACCAAGGGCAAGCTTGCCGCTGCAGTCGAAGCGGTAGGCAGTGTCGTTTATAACGAGCGCGACGTCGCGCTGGTGCAAGCGCGCAGCAATGGCTTTGTCGAGCGGCTGTACGTACGGGCGCCGCTTGACCCGGTCCGCAAGGGGCAGGCATTGGTCCAGCTGTATGTACCGGACTGGGTGGCGGCCCAGGAAGAATATCTCGCCGTCAAACGCATGCAGGGACCGGGGGCGGCGGGCTTGCTCGATGCAGCCCGCCAGCGTATGCGCTTGGCAGGCATGACCGAGGACCTGATCCGGCGGGTCGAGTCCAGCGCGAAAGTGCAATCACGTATGACGATTACGGCGCCGATTAGCGGTGTGGTGGCCGAGCTCGCGGTGCGCGAAGGGATGACGGTCATGGCCGGCGCACCACTTTTCAGGATCAATGGCTTGAGCACCATCTGGGTCCATGCCGACGTTCCCGAAAACCTGTCTTCTCAGGTGCGCCCCGGCAATCTGGTCGAAGCGCGTACCCCGTCGCTTCCGGGCACGGTTTTCAAAGGCAAGCTCAGCGCCATCCTGCCTGAAGTCAATCCCGCCACGCGGACCCTCAAAGCCCGCATCGAACTGGCCAATCCCGGTTCTCGCCTGGTGCCCGGCATGTTCGCGACCATCAATTTCACCGCCGCCGCCCGCGACGAGGTATTGACGGTGCCGACCGAAGCCGTGATCCAGACCGGCAAACGTAGTGTCGTGATGGCAGCGCTTGGCGACGGCAAGTTCGTGCCGGTCGACGTCGAAATCGGCACCGAAGCCAACGGCCAGACCGAGATCCGCAAGGGCCTCGAAGCCGGGCAAAAGGTGGTCGTCTCCGGCCAGTTCCTGATCGATTCCGAGGCCAGCCTGAGAGGCGCCACGACGCGCATGAGCGAAATGCCGGCACCCGACGGGGCGAAAGCGGCAGGGACGACGCATCGCGGCGAGGGCAAGGTGGAGAGCATCGGCAAGGATGAAATCACGTTCTCGCACGGTCCGATCCCAAGCATGCAATGGCCGGCGATGACGATGGGATTCAAGGTCCCTGCAAGCGGCCTGCCAAAGAAACTGGCGGTCGGCGATACGGTGACCTTCGAGTTCCAGCAGACCAAGGATGGTGCATTCGAGATCACCAACATCTCGCCGACTGGCGCGCCAATGCAAGGCATGAAGGATAAGGAGAGCGACGCTGCGAAACAAGGCGGGATGAACGCACCTGCCAATCAGAGAGAAGCCAAAAAATGATCGCCAAACTGATTCGCTGGTCGATCATCAACCGCTTCCTGGTGTTGCTGGCAACGGTGATGGTCACCGCGTGGGGCATCTATTCGCTGCAGCGCACGCCGCTCGATGCCCTCCCCGACCTGTCGGACGTGCAAGTCATCATCCGTACGACGTATCCGGGCCAGGCACCGCAGATTGTTGAAAACCAGGTCACATATCCGCTCACGACCACCATGCTGTCGGTGCCGGGTGCGAAAACGGTGCGCGGCTACTCCTTCTTCGGCGATTCCTTCGTCTATATCCTGTTTGAGGATGGCACCGATCCGTACTGGGCACGCTCGCGCGTGCTGGAATACCTGAACCAGGTGCAATCACGTCTGCCGCCGCAAGCGAAAACCGCGCTTGGCCCGGATGCGAGCGGGGTTGGCTGGGTGTACGAATATGCGCTGGTGGACCGTAGCGGCAAGATGGACCTGTCGCAACTGCGCGCGCTGCAGGACTGGTTCCTGAAGTACGAGCTGAAGACGGTGGCGAACGTGTCCGAAGTCGCGAGCCTGGGTGGCATGGTGCGCCAATACCAGATCGTGCTCGACCCCGACAAGCTGCGCGCCTATAACATTCCGCACGGAATGGTAGTCGAAGCGGTGCAAAAGGCCAATCAGGAAACCGGCGGCTCGGTGCTGGAGCTGGGCGAAGCCGAATACATGGTGCGCGCCAGCGGTTACCTGCAATCGCTCGATGACTTCCGCAAGATCCCCTTGATGACCACGGAGGCCGGCGTTTCCGTGCGGCTGGGCGACGTCGCGCGCATCCAGGTCGGACCGGAAATGCGGCGCGGTATCGCGGAACTCAATGGCGAAGGCGAAGTTGCCGGCGGCGTGATCGTGATGCGTTCCGGGAAAAACGCGCTGGAAACCATTGAAGCTGTCAAAGCCAAGCTGGAATCACTCAAGCCCAGCCTGCCGCCCGACGTCGAGATCGTTCCGACCTATGACCGCTCGAGCCTGATCGAGCGCGCAGTGGATAACCTCCAAGAAAAGCTGCTCGAGGAATTCATCGTGGTGGCGATCGTCTGCGCGATCTTCCTGTTCCATTTGCGCTCTGCACTGGTTGCCATTGTTACGTTGCCGATTGGTATCCTGATCTCGTTCATCGTCATGCATTACCAGGGGGTCAATGCCAATATCATGTCGCTTGGCGGCATCGCGATCGCGGTGGGTGCGATGGTCGATGCGGCGGTGGTGATGATCGAGAACGCGCACAAGCATATCGAGGCCTGGAACCACGCTCATCCTGACAAAAAACTGCAAGGCGAGGAGCACTGGCGCGTGATCGGCGACGCCGCCGCGGAGGTCGGCCCGGCACTGTTCTTCTCGCTGTTGATCATCGTGCTGTCGTTTATTCCGGTGTTCACCCTGGAGGCGCAGGAAGGGCGGCTGTTCTCGCCGCTGGCGTTTACCAAGACCTATGCGATGGCTGCGGCGGCGGGTCTGGCGGTCACCTTGATTCCGGTACTGATGGGTTACCTGATCCGCGGGCGCATTCCCGATGAACAGAAAAATCCGCTCAATCGCTTTTTGATCGCGCTATACCGTCCATTGCTGGAAGGGGTCCTGCGATTTCCGAAGACGACGCTGGTGGCAGCCGGCTTGATCGCCGCCATCACCCTATGGCCGATGACCCGCCTCGGCGGTGAATTCATGCCGCCGCTGGACGAAGGTGACCTGCTGTACATGCCGTCGGCGCTACCGGGACTATCGGCTGGCAAGGTGTCGGAACTGCTGCAACAGACTGACCGCTTGATCAAAACGGTGCCCGAAGTGCACAGCGTATTCGGCAAGGCCGGCCGCGCCGAGACGGCGACGGACCCGGCGCCGCTGGAGATGTTTGAAACAACGATCCAGTTCAAGCCGCGCGATCAATGGCGCCCCGGCATGACCACCGATAAGCTGGTCGAGGAATTGGACCGCGTCGTCAAGGTGCCGGGATTATCCAACATCTGGGTGTCACCGATTCGCAACCGCATCGACATGCTGGCCACCGGTATCAAGAGCCCGGTCGGTGTCAAGGTCGCCGGTACCAACCTGCAGGAGATCGACCGCATCGCCGGCGAGATCGAGCGGATTGTCAAGCCGGTGCCAGGCGTGTCATCGGCACTCGCGGAACGGCTCAGCGGTGGCCGCTATATCGACGTCAATATCAACCGCGATATGGCGGCGCGCTACGGCTTGAACATCGCCGACGTGCAAAGCGTCGTGTCGGCGGCGATCGGCGGCGACAACATCGGTGAAACCATCGAAGGCTTGCAGCGTTTCCCGATCAATGTGCGCTATCCGCGTGAATTCCGCGACTCGGTCGAGAAACTGCGGCAGTTGCCGGTGCTGACCGCGCGCGGCGCGCAAATCCGCTTGGGCGACGTGGCGACGCTTCGCATCAACGATGGCCCACCGATGCTCAGGAGTGAAAATGCACGCTTGTCGGGCTGGATCTACGTCGACATCCGCGGACGCGACATGAGTTCCGTGGTGCGCGACATGCAGCAGGCGGTCGCCAAGGAAGTGAAGCTGCCGGCCGGCTACTCGGTCTCGTGGTCCGGGCAGTTCGAGTACATGGAGCGGGCCAGCGCCAAGCTCAAGGTAGTCGTGCCGGCAACGTTGCTGATTATCTTCGTGTTGTTGTACCTGACGTTTACGCGCCTCGACGAGGCAGTTCTCATTATGGCCACGCTGCCCTTCGCACTGGCTGGCGGCATCTGGCTGTTATGGATGCTTGGGCACCACCTGTCGGTCGCCAGCGCGGTCGGCTTCATTGCGCTCGCCGGCGTAGCGGCCGAGTTCGGCGTGATCATGCTGCTCTACCTGAAGCATGCGTGGGAAGCCCGCCTGGCCGAAGAAAAAGCCACCGAAGCGGATTTGCTCGATGCGATCCGCGAGGGCGCGGTACTGCGCGTGCGGCCGAAGGCGATGACTGTCGCGGTGATCATCGCCGGCCTCGTGCCGATCATGATTGCCTCCGGCACCGGCTCGGAAATCATGCAGCGCATCGCCGCACCAATGGTAGGCGGAATGATCACGGCGCCCTTGTTATCGATGTTTGTCGTGCCGGTCGTGTATCTGCTGCTGCGGCGGCGCCATCTCAATCCGGAATCGGGAAAGGAGGTAAGTCAAATGTGAACGATCAACTCATACAAGCCAATGCAATTCACTGAATTACAGAAGGAGAATGATCATGCGTAAGTTGCTCATACCAATGCTGCTGGCTTTTTCGCTATCCGCTTTCGCCGCCGAAGAGCGGGTGACGGCACAAACCATTGAGCTCAAGGATGGCGGCAGACTCATCGTAGAGAAGAAAGGAACGATGGTGCACATTGACGCTGCCGGCAATCGCGTCAAGATGCGGGACGGCGTGACGATGGAAGGCAAGGATGGGGCCAAGTACGTGATGAAGAATAATGCTGTCTGGAAAACCATCACCGAAAAAGGCACTCTGAATCCGAAGTTCTAGTAGACAATCCGGGCTGGTTCAAACGGCCCCGAAATAAGCACCATGTGAAGATGAAGGAATGTACTGAAATGATGCGCAAATAATCGTGCTTTATTTGTGCACCAAAGACACCAGCATTGGATTGGAGGTGGGTACGGAACAGGCTGTACCCATCTGTTGCTTGTGGCGCGTTACGAAATTTTTATTGATTTTTACCCCCAAGCTTTGAAAGGAAAGTCCGATGAAACGTACCGTAACGCTCTCCCTGGTTCTTGCTTTGTCCAGTTCCAGCCTTGTCTTTGCCCAGTCTGGCGACATGAAGGGCATGGATATGAAAGGTATGGATATGCAAAAGTGCCAGGATATGATGAAAGGCAGTGACATGAAAGGCATGGACATGCAGAAGTGTCATGACATGATGAATGGAATGGGAAACAAACAGCAAAGCAAGAGCGACAAGGCGATGACCCATACGGCGACCGCTGTCGTGAAAGATATCGATGCCGCCAATGGCAAGGTCACGCTTGCCCACGGTCCGGTCAAAAGCCTGAACTGGCCAGCCATGACGATGGGGTTTGCCGTCAAAGACAAAGCACTGCTGGACAAACTCGCCGTCGGCAAGAAGGTCAAAGTTGAATTTGCGAAGGAAGGCACCGACTATATCGTGACGTCTGTGAAGTAAAGAATAAGGAAGTCGGGCGCGATATGTTGCATCGCAGCACACGATGTCGCGCCCACCACTTCATACCCGTTAATGCGGTTCCGATCTTGGCCCCGGAATGCTGATGGAGTAACGATCATGTGCAGCATGAAAGTCCTGACCAAGATTGCGCTGTGGCTGGCTTGGCATGGTTCGGTTTGAAAAGGGGATCATTCGTTGAGTGGAGTAGCATCATGGACAAACATGACACAAATGTGCACCGCAGAAAGTTTCTGACTGTAGCGGCTACTGGGGTGGGTGGTATAGGGCTTGCCGCGACCGCGATACCGTTCATCAAAAGCATGTCGCCCAGCGAGGCAGCCAAGGCAGCCGGCGCGCCGGTCGAGGTAGATATGAGCCGCGTGGAGCCTGGCATGCTGGTGACGGTCGAATGGCGCGGCAAGCCGGTATGGGTCCTGCATCGTACCGAGCAAATGCTGGATGTGCTTGGCAAACACGACGACCAACTGGTCGATCCGCAATCGATCGAGCCACAACAACCAGCCTATGCAAAGAATGCCACCCGTTCGATCAAACCGCAGTATCTGGTCGCGGTCGGTATCTGTACCCATTTGGGCTGCATACCGCTTTACCGTCCCGAGGTCGCACCAGCCGACTTGGGGCAGGATTGGCCGGGCGGCTTCTACTGCCCGTGTCACGGTTCGAAGTTCGATTTGGCGGGGCGCGTCGCCAGGAATGTCCCGGCGCCACACAATCTGGAAATTCCGCCGCATGAATATGTGAGCGATACGCGCTTGTTGATTGGGAAGGACAGTCAATCAAGCTGAGCCCGTAATAGACGTAAAGACGGGTTGAGATTCTGGCATTCCCTTTCGGTGCTCCGATGATCCAGGAGGACATCGTGAATTTGAAATATGTGATCGCCATCATCCGGGCTGCGGCGATAGCGCAAGCCGCGCCTGTAGAACGCATGTTGACGCCGGTTGAATATACAATCCTTCTATGTGCAATCGCTTCCGCAACACGTCATTGCACTTCCAGCTGCCTTCGAAATTGCGTCAATTTCACAAGTAAAATCCACATCTGGCAGACTGTACACCGGTGCAAATCCTCCGCCGGGAGTGCGGAAGTTCGTGGTCTGTCCCTGATACATGCGCGCTGCCGTCCACTGCACATTACCTCCGTATGTGTAGCAGCGAATGTCGAACTTGAGCGACTCCGGACTCTCCCGGGGGCCAATGACCCTTTCCCCGGGCGACATGAGGGCCTGTGCCACGTATTCGCCTGCCAGAATATCCTGCCAGACGCGCCTGGTAAGCTTGTCGCCTCGATAGGCGGCCCGGCTGCCATAGCCTGCAGCGGGCTTGAAAAAGAGATGGCGGCGCTCGTTCCATAAGCGGTCGGCATGCACCGCGTCGACGACTTCCGTAGGCAGGATGCTGGCCAGCAGGACATCCTGAACATCCTGCGGCACGCCAAGCGCTTGCAACTGTCCGGCGTCGCAGAGCAGCGCCAGATTGCGCTTGTCGGCATAGAGAGCATGCGCTTGCGGGTGCGGTGTCAACACCACGGCCTGCTCAAGATAGGCTGCACGTAACGCGGCGCTTTCCGGTGACTCAAGCATGAAATCCGTCAGCCGATTGTAAGCCAGGTCGATGGCCATGTCGCCATACCACAAAACACCTTCATGCAGCTTCAGTTCCGAAGGGTCTGCGATGACCGCGTGCAGGCCATGGCGCTCGAACAGCTTCTGAAACAACAGGAACTCGGGATACAGGTATTGCTGTTGCGGCGCCGTGTCAACAATAGCGATGGTTTGCAGCGGACGGTCACGGCTTGAGAGTCGCCATTCGGCCAGGAACATGTCAACAATGTTTTTCTCAAGTGCAGCCGCAGAGGCTGCTGCCGAAGCCAGCTGTTTCTTGTCCATGCAACAGACTTGGTGCGCCCGTGCCATGACGGCGTTCAGCATGGCACCACCGGCATTGGTATTGATTTCGATGAGGCCGATGCCGCCTTCACGCAGGTGGAAGTCATAGCCGAAAAAGACGCCTTTGGCGCCACCGGGGTCATGCCTGGCAATAGCGGGCGCATGGGCAAGTATGTGCTCGCGATACGCTGGCAGCGCAACTGCCGATTCAACGGCGCGCACCACCTCCGCCAGGCGTTTTGTCTGACTGTCAGAAATGAACACTGGCTGCGCGGCAAAGAGGTAGGGACACCGCTTCTCGACCTGTGCCACCAAGTCGGAAGACCCCAGCTCCGATTCCAGTGCCTGCCGCAGGGCGTCGTTATCCAGGCTGATGCAGAAACATTTGCTATTAAGTCTCTCGCTCATCTGCACCACACGTTTTCCCGTGCCAGATGCGGGCGTGGCAAGTGTTGATTCAGACATATTTGCATTCCTGGTTTGGCGAACGCTTAATCACTTCGCCGTTCCGCGCAGTCGCAGTGCGTTCGTAATGACCGAAACGGAGCTGAGGCTCATTGCCAGCGCGGCGATGATTGGCGATAGCAGCTGCCCCGTGAACGGATAAAGCAGGCCGGCCGCCAGCGGAATGCCGAGCGAGTTGTAAACGAAGGCAAAGGCCAGGTTCTGGCGCATGTTGCGTACGGTGGCGAGCGAAATTTCCCGTGCACGGGAAATTCCGCGCAAGTCTCCCTTAACCAGCGTCACATGGGCACTGTTCATTGCCACGTCTGTGCCGGTGCCCATGGCGATGCCGACATTGGCCTTTGCCAGTGCCGGGGCATCGTTGATGCCATCGCCTGCCATGGCGACAATCTTGCCTTCCGATTGAAAGCGTTCTACGAGCTTGAGTTTGTCCTGTGGCTTGACCTCGCCATAGACTTCGGCAATGCCGAGCTTTGCCGCCACCGATTTTGCGGTGGTGACGCCATCGCCGGTCGCCATGATGACCGCGACACCCGTATGCTTTAGCAACTCCAGGGCTTCCTGCGTAGTTGCCTTAATTGGGTCGGAAACTGCCACCAAACCCACCAGCTGACCGTCGGCCGCCAGGTACATGACGGAAGCGCCTTCGCCCCGCAAGTCTTCGGCCTCGCTGGATAGAGAGTGCCAGTCGACTTTTTCATCTTCCATCAGTTTGGTATTGCCCAGCGCAAGGCGATGTCCTGCGACCACGCCACGCACGCCGATGCCGCTGGACGACTCGAAGGACTCCGGCTTGTGCAGTTCGAGACCGCGCTTGCGCGCTTCGGCGACAATAGCATGTGCCAACGGATGCTCGCTGCCCTGGTCGATGCTGGCTGCGGCCAGCAGAACGTCTTCCTCGCTGAATCCGGAAGCGGGAATGATGCGGTCGAAAGCTGGCTTGCCTTCGGTCAGAGTACCGGTCTTATCGACAATCAAGGTATCGACCTTCTTGAACCCTTCAATGGCGGCTGCATCCCGGAACAACACCCCTTGGGTAGCCGCACGTCCTGTTGCCGCCATGATGGACATCGGTGTTGCCAATCCCAATGCGCAGGGACAGGCGATGATGAGAACCGCCACGGCATTGACGAAGCCAAATACCCAGCTGGGTTCCGGACCGAAGAGCCCCCAAACAACAAAGGTGAGAAGTGCAATAATGCCGACGACGACCACAAAATAACCGGCGACCACGTCCGCAAGACGTTGCATGGGCGCGCGCGTGCGCTGCGCCTGTGCCACCATTTGCACGATTTGCGACAGCATTGTTTGCGAGCCGACCACTTCCGCGCGCATCACCAGACTGCCGCTGGTGTTCATCGTGGCGCCAATGACTTTGTCGCCCGATCGCTTGGTAATAGGCATCGGTTCGCCTGTCAGCATCGATTCATCCACGGCGCTTTCGCCCTCCAGGACAATGCCGTCCACCGGTACTTTCTCGCCTGGGCGGATGCGCAGCATATCGCTGATATGGACATGCGTCAGCGGAATATCCTCTTCTGTCCCATCCGGGCTGATGCGGCGGGCTGTTTTTGGCGCCAGTCCAAGCAGGGATTTGATCGCTGCGGATGTCTGGGAGCGCGCCTTCAATTCCAGGATTTGCCCGAGCAATGTCAACGAGACAATGACTGCAGCTGCTTCGAAATAGACGCCGACACGGCCATCTTCCATGAAGGTTGCTGGAAACAGTTCCGGTGCAATCGTCGCGACAACGCTGTAGGCATATGCTGCCAGCACGCCCAGCCCAATCAGGGTCCACATGTTCGGGCTGCGATTGACGATGGATTGCGCCCCTCTGGAAAGGAAAGGCCATCCTGCCCAAAGCACCACCGGGGTGCTCAATGCCAATTCAATCCAGTTCTGATAGGGGATTCCTCCATGGAAGAATCGGTGCGCACCCATCGCCAGCGTCGTCACAATGACCGTCAACGGCATGGTCCACCAGAAGCGCCGGCGGAAGTCTTTGAGCTCAGGGTTTTCCTCTTCCTCCAGTTCCGGTATCAGAGGCTCCAGCGTCATGCCACACTTTGGGCAATTGCCGGGCATCAGCTGGCGGATTTCCGGATGCATGGGGCAGGTGTAAATCATCCCCGGCGCCGCTTCCTGAGCTGGCTGCTGCTCAGCAGCTGGGTTCACATACTGTTGCGGATTGGCTCGGAACTTATCCATGCAGCGGGTGCTGCAAAAATGGTAGTCCTTGCCCGCATAGTCGATTTTCTTTTCCGGGTTTGCCGCAACCTTCATGCCGCAGACCGGGTCAGTAAATGGCTTTTCCGGGCTCTCGACCATCTTTGCATCATGGCCATGCTCATGGTGGTGAGCATGGTCATGATGGTGGCGGATGTCATTTTTCATTTTCCAATCCTTGATATTTCATACGCTCGGCCAGAATGCTTCCTGGAAAGCAGCCAGGAATCGGGGCTGGAGTAACTGCGCACTGAGCTTGTGCTTATCCTGTCGGTGGTTAGAACGATGGGATAAGCGAGTTGCAGTATTGGTTCGTGTTTGTGGCATCACATCACCCCCATTCTTTGGACGCTCGATGTCCTGAACCGCTTTGCGGGCTATTGCCGGATTTCCAACTTTGTTACTGTGAACTGACCTTCTACCTTGTCAGCGACAAAATTAATCTTGTCGCCGGCCTTGACCTGGTCCAGCATGGCCGGGTCCTTTGCGCGGAAAACCATCGTCATCGGCGGCATGCCGAGATTTTTCAATTCTCCATGCTTGATGGTCAGTTTGCCGGTGTCCTTGTTGACTTTCTTGACTTCGCCCTCGGTCAACGCGGTTTCAGTTGATTGCGCTGGAACTGATGCCGCTGAAGTTGCTGCTGCGCTGGCGGCATGGTGCGCGTTGTTCGCCTGGGCCAGCGGCGCCACGAAAATCGCCAGTGCGGCGGCCAGGGAAAATGTATTTAGAATGTTCATGTCCGTTTCCTTCTCAATGGATTATTTGCCGTCGTAATGCTTGTAAACTGATTTTTGATCTTTGGCCTGCACCAGGAAAACATCATAGGGGTCCTTGCGCGGTCCCTCCATGCCGGGCGAGCCCATTGGCATCGAAGGCACTGCCAGACCGACGGCCTTCGGTTTTTCGGCCAACAGGCGCTTGATGTCGGCAGCAGGCACATGGCCCTCGATAGCGTAGCCTTGCACCTTCGCGCTATGGCAGGAACCAAGTTCCTGCGGTATGCCGAACTTCTCGCGATAGTCGGACGGACTTTCGACGTTCTTGACCTTCACGTCGAAGCCGTTGGCTTTCATGTGGTCGACCCAGCCGGTGCAGCAGCCGCAGTAGGCGCTTTTGTACACCTCGACGACTGGTCCTGCAGCGCTTGCCAGCAAGGGAATAGCGAGCGAACCTGCCAGGATTACTCGTGAAAAAATGCGATGTTTCATCTCTTATCCTTTCGTGACTGTGATTTTCCCGACCATTCCAGCTTCAAAATGGCCCGGTATCAGACAGGCGTAATAGAATTCGCCCGCCTTCGAGAATTGCCAGACCATCTCGCCTTTCTTGCCTGGGCCAACATGGGTCATATAGGCTTCGTCATGCTCCATGCCAGGATGTTGTCGCATCATCTCCTGATGCGATTTCAATTCCGCCATGGTGCCAATGACCATTTCGTGCAGTAGCTTGCCCTGGTTCCTGACAACGAAGCGGATCGTCTCGCCTTGGCGGACCTTGATGTCACCAGGGATGAATCGCATGCGGTCATTCATGTCGATAGTAATCGTGCGCGTGACATTTTTTGGGTCACCCTGTTTGCCAAAAGAGAATTCCTCGGCAGATATCGGTGCATCCGCTTTGTGTTTTACGTCTGGTGCATCGCTGTGGGCAAATGCCGCGGGCGTTGTTATCACAAGCGAGAGTGAAAGCAGCATCGTACGCAGCGTCATTTGAAGGGTTGAAGTTGTTTTCATTTGTGTTCCCGGGATAGGTTGTTAGTGGTGACTGTCGTGTCCAGACGGATTGCGCACATTCAATTCCACATTTGCCGGCTTTTTTGTCGGTTCCATCAGTTTTCCTCCTGGCGACCTGTTGCGCGCTGGCGCCGGTGTCGCGCCTTTCCACTCATAGGCGACCGTGCCGGCCGGGTGTTTGTACCAGCCTGGGTCCGCGTAGTCGCCCCGCTTCTGATCCTTGCGCACCTTCAGGACGGTGAACATGCCACCCATCTCGACACTGCCAAACGGACCTTGTCCACCCATCATCGGCAGGGTATTGTCGGGAATCGGCATTTCCATCTGGACCATGTCGCCCATGCCGCGCTCGCCCATGACCATATAATCCGGTACCAGCTTGTTGATTTTTTCGACTACGCCGCGATGGTCCACGCCAATCATGGTCGGCACGCCGTGGCCCATCGCATTCATGGTGTGATGCGACTTGTGGCAGTGGAAGGCCCAGTCGCCCAGGTCGGTGGCGTCAAACTCCACCGCGCGCATCTGCCCGACCGCCACATCGGTGGTGACTTCGGGCCAGCGCGAGGCGGGATTGGTCCAGCCACCATCCGTGCCGGTGACCTGGAATTCGTGTCCATGCAAGTGGATCGGGTGGTTGGTCATCGTCAGGTTGCCGATGCGGATGCGCACGCGGTCGTTCTGACGCACCACCATCGGGTCGATGCCCGGGAAGACGCGGCTGTTGAAGCCGAACAGATTAAATTCGAGCATGGTCGCAATCTTCGGCGTATAACTCCCCGGCTCGATGTCGAAATTATTCAGCAGGAAGACGAAATCGCGGTCCACTTTCATGAAACCCGGGTCTTTCGGATGCGTGACCCAGAATCCCATCATGCCCATCGCCATCTGGACCATCTCGTCGCCATGCGGGTGGTACATGAAGGTGCCCGGGCGTTTCGCCACGAATTCATACACGAAGGTTTTGCCGGACGGGATGAAGGGCTGGGTCAGCCCGGTCACGCCATCCATGCCATTGGGCAGGCGCTGGCCATGCCAGTGCACGCTGGTGTGTTCCGGCAGCTTGTTGGTGACGAAGATGCGCACCCGGTCGCCTTCGACCACCTCGATGGTCGGCCCCGGCGACTGGCCGTTGTAGCCCCACAGGTTGGCTTTCATGCCGGGCGCGATTTCGCGCACCACGGGTTCCGCCACCAGGTGAAATTCCTTGACGCCGTTGTTCATGCGCCAGGGAAGCGACCAGCCATTCAGCGTCACCACCGGATTGTACGGCCGGCCGTTGGGCGGTGCGAGCGGCGGCTGCGTGGCGGCCTTGTCCATCATTGGCGCTTCCGGCAGCGAGGCGGCGCCGACCCGGCTGACGAGGCCGGCGCCGACCATTGCCGCTGCGCCCGTAAAAAAATCTCTGCGTGAAACCATAACTATTCCCTTTTAGTGTTCTTGCGCGGCTTCGCCGGAAGCCGGCGTGCGCATTTGGGTGGAGCTGCTGCCACCACTGCCGCTGCCATTGATGGCCGCCTGCAAATCGGTTTCGGCCAGCCAGTAGTCGCGCTGCGTCTCGATGGCGGCATTGACGCTGCCGATCTGTGTCCGGGCATCCGCCAGCAACTCGAAGACGCTGGCCAGCATGCCGTTGTAACGCAGGAGCATTTCGTCGGAAATTTTCTTGCGCAAGGGCACTACCTCGTCGCGGTAGTGCCGGGCAAGATCGTAAGCCGTCCGGTAGGCGGACCAGGATTCCCGCACTTCCGAACGGGCGCGAATGGCAATGTCCGCCGTGCGATGGACGGATTGCATGTAGATGGCTTCCGCCTTCGCGACTTTCGCGCCGCTCCAGTCGAAAATCGGCAGTTCCAGTGCGATTTCATAACCGTTGCCGCGCGGCGCGCCGGTTTCGCTCTTGCTGGCATAACCGACATCCAGCACATTGATGAACCGGCTCGCTTTCGACAAGCCCAGCGCCTGCGCCGTTGATTCGGCGCCGCGCCTGGCCATCTGGATATCGAGCCGCTGCTGCATCGCTTGCGACTCGGCGTCGTTGATTGTGTCAGGCGCCTTGGGCAGGTCGGGCAGGCGGTCGGGCAGCTGAAATGCGGTCTTGTCACCCCACACGCCCATCAGCCGTGAGAGCTGTTCGCGCGCCGCCGTGGCGTTATGCCTGGCGCGCGCAATCTGTGCCGTCGCATCGGCGTAAAACGCCTGTTCGCGCGCCTGGTCCAGCTTGCTGAAGTTGCCGACCTGCGCCATGCGCCTTGCCAACTCGGCGCTGGCTTCGGCGGCCGTGCCGACTTGCCCCATGTATTGCACGGTTTGCTGCGCCGCGACCGCATTGAAGTACGCCTTGCGGGTATCTGCCGCCAGGCGGACCGCCTGCGACGCCGCCTGCAGCTTGGCCTGTTCGAAGCGGCGCTGTTCGATGCCGCTGCGGATGGGGATGGTCAGCAAGCCAAGCAGGTCGAACATAATGCTGCGGTCGATTTCGACATCGTTACCGGTGCGCATCCTGCCGAAGGAAAAGCCCGGATTGCGCATCCACCCGGCGGCGACCAGGTCGGCTTCCACGATGCCCAGTTCCGCGAAAGAAGCCTGCAAGCCTTTGTTGTTCAATAATGCAATCTGCACTGCAGTGTCCGGCGTCAGCGGCTTGCCGAGCAGCTGGTGGACGTTCTTCTCTGCAAGCTCGGTGTCGTGGCCCGGCTTGGCAAGCTGTATGGATTGGCCGGTACGTTCTGTGGTGAGCGCCGAGACCGTATTCATCCCGCCATCCTCGGAAAAGGTCGCGCAGCCCGCCAATGCGAGCGCGGCGATTCCGAGGACAACGGGCCTGAAGCCTGGCATGTATTCTTGAAAACCCATCACGCTATTCCTTTGCTCTAGTGATGTTTGCCATGGTCCGCCGGCGCATCACTCTTGATATGGCCGGCATGGCCGCCAAGCTTCGCGACTTCGTCGTTGGCGGCACGCCATGCTTTGTCTGGTGTTGCCTGTTCGTCGGCCGCAGCCTGGTAATTCTTGAACGCCGAGACATAGGTGGATGCGGGAACAGGCGCGTTCGCAGCCAGAGGATCTGGCTTCTGCGGGGTCTGCTGCGCAATCGCGGCAAACGGCAGCGACGCCAGCACGCCAACGGCCAAGCATTGTTCTAGTGTCATATTTTTTCTCGAAATCGATGAAACGGACGTGCGAAGGCACGCTACTAATGCGAGAAGAGCAGGGGGCGAGCAAGCGACGACCGTCGCGCCTGGCTTCCGCGTCGATTAAGCGAGGATGTGTTTGGGAGGGCGTTCGAGGCCGCTCGGGGTATCCCCGATGGCGAGCGAGGCGGGAGAGACGGTCACCATCTCTGAATCGTTAAAGGCCGGCGTTGAAGTGAATAACGCTGATGGTGGCGCGGCAGCGCCGATGCAAGTGGCCGTGCAGGCATTGCAGTTGGCGTGATGATGCGTTTCGGAGGATGCATTGCCTGCATCGCCGGAATCCGCGGCCGCGCTCGTCATCCTGGCAGCGTCATGATGGTGGCCATGCGGCGTATCGCTGTCATCGTGATGGTGATGCGCATCGCCCATCAAGGCAACTTGCATTGCCTGCTGGTGGATCGGCCCACAAGACATGCTCATGGCACCGGCTGCCGCATGAAGCGGTAGCACGGCTACTAATAGCCAAAGCAAAAATGTCTTGTAGAAATGACTCATTGAATAATCAGTATAGCATTCGATTCAGCACCACTAAAATTGGCATCTAGGTGACAATATAAAGCTTCCCATAGGGGGAAGGTCAAGTAGCGCTTGTTTCGTGATTCCTCCGTCAAGCTTTTAGCAGCGGATATAAAACCAGACCAACGCCCGCTGCGGCTGCGATGATGAGGGGTTCCTGCAGTTTTTTGAATTTCCAAAGCAAGGCGACCGTGACCAGTGCAATCAGCGCCGTCGGAATGTCGATAATGGAGCGCTTGGCAATCACGATGACGGACCCGGTAATTGCCCCAATCGCTGCAGCCGTAATGCCATCGACGAAGGCAACGACCCCAGGCAACTTGCCGTATTTCTTGAAGTATGGCGCCGGGATAATCGTAAACAGGTAGCAAGGCAGAAATGTGGCGAGCGCCGCGACTGTGGCGCCCGGTAGTCCGGCAATCAGGTAGCCGATGAAGCCGACGGTAATGACGACCGGACCCGGCGTAATCATGGCGACGGCAACTGCATCGACAAACTGCTTCTCGGTGAGCCATTGATGCTCGGTGACCGTGCCGCCATAGAGAAACGGCACGATGGCAAGCCCCGAGCCAAACACGAACGCACCAGCCTTGGCAAAGAACAGGCCAATCTGGGTCAGGAGCGACACATCCATCGTGCCGAAAAGGCTGCCGACCACCGGCAGTTGCGTCAGGGCGACACCATTCATGCTACCTTTACCGAGCCACTTTGGCGGCGCCCGCAACAGCCACACCAGAACGCCGGCGGCAATGAACAGCCAGGCGATTTCGGACTCTGTAATCACCGTGACAACCGCCAGCAGAAGGTAAATTGCCCACAGCAGCTTGTCCTTGCCGACGCTCTTTTCAGTCAGCTTTTTTGCGCTCATCGCGATAATGCCAATGACCGCAGCGCCGACACCATAGAACACCGCCTGCATCCAGGAGATGCCGCCGAAGCGGACATAAGCCCATCCCAGCGCCACGACCATAAAAAACGACGGCATGACGAACGCCAGGCCGGCTAGCGTCGCGCCCAGTATCCGGTAATGTACATAGCCGAGATAAATTCCAAGCTGCGCGGCAAGAGGGCCGGGGGCGAGCTGGGACAGTGCCAGACCTTCCTTGTAATCGGCGTCAGTAATCCACTTGCGGCGCTCAACAAGGTCCCGATGCATGTAACCGACTAATGCGACGGGGCCCCCGAATCCAAAGGTGCCGAGCCGCAGCATGTACAGCACCATTTGCCACAGGGTGTACCTGGGCGTTTCTGCCTCTGCAGGGTTACTCATGGCGTACGCTCTTTGTTGAAGTGGGTATAAAGGGAGTCCAGTACCGTGCCAATCTCGGCAAGCAGTGCATCGTCGTCATGGAGCCGGGCACGAGCGCCCGCCAGAATGGCTTCGAATCCGCTTGCCTCCGGCGGTACGGCGCCGCCAACGTCCAGCGCATGCACCAGGGCGGCAAGCTTTTCCAGGCCGGGAGTGACTTCAAGCTTGAAGCTGGCAATCAATACCTCGAAGGTGACCTTGTCAGCGATATGCGTAAATGCCGCTTCGTCAAAGTCAAAGCCCAAGGCATGCTTCGGGCATTGCGCTGGACTGTCCAGCCATAGAAACCTGGCATCCCGGTCAATAAAGCGCTGAATCAGCCATGCGCTGGCGACCCGGTCTACCCAAAGATTGCGACGCGTCGCCCATGTGCGGCCTTGATAGTCCCGAATATTCAACTGGGGTATCGCCCGTTCTTCTGCATGCGGTTCATTCGGGGACAAGAGTGCGTTTGCCGCATCCGTAAAGTCTGCCCACGCGGCGGCGGCGCTTAGCGATGCTTCGTTTGGGAAAAAGTCGATACGCTCGATGCTTTCCCGCTCCTTGCCTAAACGCTTGAGAGTTTTTGCGATTTCTGCCGGATTCTGAGAAGCCAATGCTTTCCTGGCTTGCGTAATGGCATCGACCAGTTCCGCATGCTCGTTTGACCGGTCAAATAGGGTTTGAAAAGCGGTTTCGTCTTCGGCCGAACGAGGAACCACCCCGACCAGCCATGCCTCGCCACCTTCGGTATTTGTTTGTTGGGCTAGTTCTGCCAGCGAAGCGGCATGGTTATTTCGGTCTGGCAAGAGATAGGCGCCATCGCGCAGGGAAACGCAACCCAGCGCCTTAATGGCGCGCCAAAGCCGCATCCTTGGCGTTGCGCCGGTCGTTGGAAGGCTGACAATGAGGAGGTGCCATGATGGCATTTGAATTTTCATGTAGATTATTCTACATATTGTAATTAACTTTACAAGTTGAATTTTTAATTGCAAAAGAAGGTTGGCGGTTCGTAACACTCAAACGCAAAGGCGCAGATTCTACCCAGGCGCCAAAATTGAAGAGAGGCGTAGACTATCTGCCTCATCAGTAAGGAAAGTGACCCATGCCCATCCTCATTTTCCGGATATTCATCACCAGCATAAGCACTGAGGCCAAGTGCATGCAGTAGTAAAAAATGTTAGCAAATGGTTTGGTGGTGGCCGCCAAATTGAAATTGGTATAATCTTGCCCCGATTCCTCTATCGGATTAACCGTGCGCCGTCTCGTTTGCATTTTCCTGATGTTGCTTCTGCCCTTGCATAGTTTTGCCATGCAAGGCGGATGGTCGCCTCTGGAAAATGTTTTCGACATTGCGCATGAGCTTGAGCATCTGGAAGGCACCAGCCATCATCACGGCGATGACGGTACGGTCCATTATGACGATTCCGGCGAATCCGCCCAGCATCACGCTGAACACACGGCTTCCGGCCATGCGCTAGCCTTGCCCTCAACTGCCATGCCAGGGCTTGGTCTTGTCGCACTGCCCTTTGTCCGGGGAGAGTTGCGGCAGTACATTCCCGAGCGCATACCAGAACAACCCCAGCGCCCCCCGCAAGCTCTCGGCTGAATTGCCGAGGGCACTCTTGCACTTTTGACCATCACCTGATTGTTTTGCGTGGCTTCATGCCGCGTTCCGTGCATCTGCCTTCGGCCAGTCTTTCTGGATACCGAATGGAGATTGCATGCGTGCTCATTATTTGATTCACCGTATTTGTTTTTTAACGGCGTTGGCGTTTGCTACGCCTAGCGCTTTTTCGCAAGCCGTCGCCCCCGATTTAAAGACCGCCGTTAATGCTGCCTGGCAGAGGTCGCCCCAGGCGCGGACGCTTGAAGCGCGACGCGACGAGATGCTTGCTGGGCGTGAAGCTGCGCAAACCTGGATTGCCGGTTCGCCCTCGATTGGGCTTTCACAACGCAGCGACCGTTGGACCGACCAGAACGGCGTGCGCGAAACGGAAGTTTCCCTCTCCGCCCCGATATGGTTGCCCGGCCAGAAGTCGGCCCGCCAGGCACTGGCGCAAACCGGTTCCGAGGACTTGGAAGCGCAAATTGCCAATGCAAGATTGGCATTGGCCGGCGAGGTAAGGGAGCGCCTGTGGGCGGTCGCGGCTGCCCGCGAAAATCTAACTGAAGTGCAAAATCAGCAACGATATCTGGAAGCCATCGCAGGCGACGTAATGCGCCGCGTCAAAGCGGGCGACCTGGCGAGGACGGATGGCATGCTTGCCCGGCAAGAGGTTCTTGCCGCAAAGGCGGCAGCGTTATCTGCACAGGCGAAAGTGCAGGAGGAACTGGCGCGTTATCGGACGCTCACGGGGCAGTCGGAGATTCCAACGCCCCAGCCTGAACCGGTTGGCAAAGCGTCACAGGAATCGCATTCCCGGATATTGGCAACGCGCGCTGCGCTAGAGAGCGCCCAGGCTTCCCTGGATGTCGTCAACCGCACGCGCAGCGACCCGCCGACCATCGGCGTATCCATGCGGCGCGAGCGGGACAGGCCTGCCAACCCAGCGAGTCACAGTGTCAGCATTGGTGTGCAAATTCCCATTGGTACCGCTGCGCGCAATCGCCCATTGGAAACGGCGGCACGGACAAAAATCGAGACCGCGACTGCCGAGGTGGCCCAGGCCGAAGCGACGGTACGTGCCGATGTCGAGCTTGCACGACAGCACCTGGCTGCGGCAGAACAAGCGCTGGACGCAGCTTCAATGCGTGCCGCCCTGACACGCGAACACACCCAACTCATCGAAAAAGCTTTCCGTCTTGGCGAGCGCGGACTGGCTGAATTGCTGCGCTCGCAGGCGCTGTCGCATGAAGCGGAAGTCGGCGAACGCCAGCAACGCGTCGCAGTTGGCCTAGCCCATGCCCGATTGAATCAAGCCCTAGGAATCATGCCATGAATCTCTTCAAAGCCTTTCTCTTCTATCTCATGACGATGTCTGCTGCAGTCGCAGCACCGGGCGCGCATGGCCCCGGCGGCGAGCATCTGGACGCCCCCGACGGCGGATATGTCCACTCGGATGCCGGACCACGCATTGAGACATTTACAGAGTCTTTCGAGCTTGTCGGCCATTTGCGAGGCGGCGAACTGTCGATACTCATCGATCGCTATGAAACCAACGAGCCGGTTTTGAACGGCAAGCTGGAAGTCGAATTCAATGGGCTGAAAGCGCCCGCCAGGTTTCATGCCGACCTGGGAGACTATGCGGTCGACGATGCCAATTTTCTCAAGGCGCTCGCCAAGCAAGGGAAGCACTCCCTCATCTTCACCCTGACCGCGGGAGATGAGAGCGACCTTCTCGAAGGCACGCTGGAAGTCAAGGCCGGTGATGAGGACGCACATGGCCATACTCACGACGATTCCCATGACGATGCGCACGGCCACGAATCTTCGCTCAGGAACTGGGCGATCGGCGGCGCGCTGCTTGCCATTCTGTTGGTGGCGTTGGTCATGCCAATGCTCCGCCGCAAAACAAATTCAGGAAAATGATCATGCTGACCAAAGTAGCGAGTTCCCTCATCCTCTTGATCGCCGCAGGCCTGGTGTCTTCGGCGGCGATAGCCGCCCCCGGCGCCCACGGTCCCGGCGGCGAGCATCTGGACGCGCCGGCCTCCAGTAACGCTTCCGGCTTGGCGCGCCTGCCCGACGGTAGCGTCAACGTGCCCAAGCAGGCGCAGCGCCGCATGGCGATTCGCACCGTGATGGCGCACGAGGCGGAACACCCGCTGACTGTTGAATTGAATGGCCGCATCGGCATCGACCCGAATGCCGGTGGCCGCGTGCAGGCACCTTATGCCGGGCGCATCGAGCCCGGTCCCAAGGGCTTGCCCGTGGCAGGCCAGCGCGTTGAAAAAGGCCAGCTGCTGGTGCGGGTGCGCCCAGTGGGGGAAGCCATCGAACGCGGCAACCAGCAGGCGCAACTGGCGGAAATACGCGCCAATCGCACCTTGGCGGCGCAACGGGTACAGCGCCTGGAATCGCTCGAAGGCACGGTGCCGCAAAAGGAAATCGAGGCGGCGCGTGCTGAACTGACGAGCCTCATCGGCCGCGAGCGGGCGGTGGGCGCCAGCATCGGCGGCAGTGAAGCCATCACGGCGTCGGCGTCGGGTATTGTCGCCTCGGCGAATGTCCTGAGCGGGCAGATCGTCGACGCGCGCGAAGTGCTGTTTGAAATCGTCGACCCGAACCGCATGGTCGTCGAGGCGACGACCACCGACGTCACGCTTGCCGGGCGGATCGCCGCGGCGACATTGACCGGCATCCCGGGTGTCGAACTGACGCTCTTGGGTGGCGGACGCAGTTTGCGGGACGGTGCGTTGCCGGTCAATTTCCGCGCCAGTGCAAAGGATGCTTCGCTTGCCATCGGCCAGCCGGTCACGGTCGTGGCCAAGCTTACCGACAAGGTCAAGGGCATTGCCTTGCCCGCCGAAGCCCTGGTGCGCAACCCCTCCAATGAACCGGTGGTCTGGATCAAGTCCGGCGCAGAACGCTTCATTGCGCAGCCGGTCGAGTCCAGGCCGCTCGATGCCAAGACTATTGTGGTGACAAAAGGTCTGGCTGCGGAAAACCGCGTGGTCGTGTCCGGCGCCTCCTTGATTAACCAGATCAGGTAGGGGCGAACATATGTTTAACTGGATCGTTCGTTTCAGCCTCACCAATCGCCTCTTTGTGTTGGCGGCTGCCGCGCTATTGGTGGTGTGGGGCTCGCTGATGGCAATGCGCACCCCGGTCGACGTTTTCCCGGACCTGAACAAGCCCCTGGTCACCGTCCTGACGGAAGCCGGCGGCATGGCGCCAGAAGAGGTCGAACAGCTGGTTTCCTTCCCCGTCGAGACATCCCTGAACGGCATGCCTGGCGTCACCCGCGTACGTTCCGTTTCGGGCGTCGGCTTGTCGATCGTTTATGCCGAGTTTGACTGGGGCACGGACATTTACCGCAACCGCCAGCTCGTTTCGGAACGGCTTGCGCTCGTCAAGGAACAGCTGCCCGGCGACATCGCCCCTGTCATGGGGCCGGTGTCGTCGATCATGGGCGAAGTGATGCTGATTGCGCTGCCCATCGACGTCTCGAATGCCGATCCGATGCAGGCACGCGAGTACGCGGACTTCGTCTTGCGGCCCAGGCTGTTGTCGATTCCCGGCGTTTCCCAGGTCATTCCGATCGGCGGCGACGTCAGGCAGTTGCGCGTCGAGCCCGACACGGCGCGCATGGCGCAGTTCAACGTGACGCTCGACCAGGTGAAGTCATCGCTGCAGGGCTTCGCGGCCAATACCAGCGGTGGATTCATCGACCTGAACAGCCGTGAATACCTGATTCGCAATCTTGGCCGGACCAACCGGCTGGAGGATGTGCAGGGCTTGCCGGTCGCTTACCGTGATGGCACGCCGATATTGCTGGAACAAGTGGCTACAGTCAGGTACGCACCGGCCTTCAAGCGGGGTGACGCCGGCATGAATGGCAAGCCGGCCGTCATCGTCAGCGTGCAAAAGCAGCCTGCGGCCGACACCGTGAAGCTGACGGAGGAAATCGAAACGGCATTGTCCGAGCTGAAACAGGGGCTGCCAGCCGGGCTTGCGGCGCCTGAAGTGCTGTTCCGCCAGGCGAATTTCATCGAGGCGTCCATCAACAATGTCGTGGAAGCGTTGCGTGACGGCGCCATCCTGGTTGCCATCATCCTGTTCGCATTTCTGCTCAACTTCCGCACCACCGCCATTTCGCTGATTGCCATCCCGCTGTCGCTGGCCGTCACCATGGTCGTCTTCCATTTGCTGGGGCAGTCGATTAACGTAATGACACTGGGCGGCCTGGCGATTGCGATTGGCGAGCTGGTCGATGATGCGGTCGTCGATGTGGAAAACATCTTGCGGCGCCTGAAGCAGCGGCGCACCGATGCCAATCCGCTGTCGGTGCTGGAAACCATCTGGCGGGCGTCCGTCGAGGTGCGGTCCGGCATCGTCTATGCCACGATCATCGTGGTGCTGGTGTTCGTGCCGCTGTTCGCCCTTCCGGGCATCGAAGGCCGCCTGTTTGCGCCGCTGGGCATCGCCTACATCGTCTCCATTCTGGCGTCGATGCTGGTGTCGATGACCGTCACCCCGGTCTTGGCGTACTACCTGTTGCCGGAGATGAAGCAACTGGCGCACGGCGACAGTCCGCTGGTCCGACGCATCAAGGCTTGGGATGCGCGTATTCTGGCGTGGTCGTTCCCGCGCACAAAAACCATCCTCGCGGTGGCCGCCGTCGCAGTCATTGTGGCTGCCGCATCGGTGCCGTTCTTTCCGCGTGCCTTCCTGCCGCCGTTTAATGAGGGCTCGCTGGTGATGGGGATGACGTTCACGCCCGGGACCTCGCTGGCCGAAGCCAACCGCATGGGGGCACTGGCGGAAACGCTGGTCAAGGAAGTCCCCGAGGTCATCAAGGTGGGGCGGCGCACCGGACGCGCCGAACTCGATGAGCATGCGGAAGGCGTGCACTCGGCGGAAATCGACGTCGACCTGAAACGCTCCGAACGAGACCGGGAAGCGGTGATGGCGGATATCCGGGCGCGCCTTGCCGTCATTCCGGCATCCATCGCCATCAGCCAGCCGATTTCGCACCGGCTGGACCACCTGCTTTCCGGGGTGCGGGCGCAAATCGCCTTGAAAATCTATGGCGATGACCTCGATACCTTGCGCGGGCTTGCCGAAGGCTTGCGCGGCAAGTTGGCCAGTGTGCCGGGACTGGTCGATTTGTCAGTCGAGCGGCAAGTGCTCATTCCGCAAATCAAGGTGCGGGTCGATTATCGGAAAGCAGCGCAATACGGCTTGTCGCCTGGGCAGATACTGACGGCATTGCAATCGCTCTCGGAAGGGGAACGCATCACCCAGGTCGTCGATGGCCCGCGCCGCTTCGACTTGATGGTCCGCTTGCCGGACGATAGCCGCTCGCCGCAGGATTTGGCGCGTGTCATGCTTGACAGCCCGGCGGGCCGGATTCCCTTGTCCTCGGTTGCGACTGTAGAGGAAGGGGACGGGCCGAACCAGATCGGCCGGGAAAACGGCCGGCGCCGCATCGTGGTGTATGCCAATACCGACGGCTCGGACATGTCACGTGTCATTGCGGATGTGCGCAAGGCGATTGCCGCAACGCCGCTCCCCGGAAGCTACTTCGTCAGTATCGAAGGGCAGTTCCAGGCGCAGGAGCAGGCAATGCAGCTGATTGTGGGCTTGTCGCTGGCATCGCTTGCCATGATTTTCCTGGTGCTGTACTCGCGCTACAAATCCGGCGTGCTGGCCCTGGTCATCATGGGGAATATTCCCTTTGCACTGATTGGCAGTGTCATTGCGATGTGGATTGCCGGGGTGTCGCTCTCAGTGGCGTCGATGGTGGGCTTCATCACGCTGGCGGGCATTGCGACGCGTAATGGCATTCTGAAGGTCAGCCACTACATCAACTTGTGCAAGTTCGAAGGCGAGACCTTCGGCATGCCGATGATTGTGCGCGGCTCGCTGGAACGGCTGACGCCGGTGCTGATGACGGCGCTGGTAGCGGCCTTTGCGCTGGTGCCCTTGCTCCTGGCGGCGGATGCTCCCGGCAAGGAAATCCTGCATCCGGTTGCGGTGGTGATTTTTGGCGGCCTCGTCAGCTCGACGATCCTGGATTCGCTGCTGACCCCGCTGATTTTCTGGCTGGTCGGCCGCAAGCCGCTGGAAGCGCTTGTTGCAGGTGAAGCGAAGGAAGCGTATTAAAAATGGGTTATTGCAGCGGCGCCCATCACAGAGCCGCTGCATTCAAGGAGAAGGCAATGAAAAAACTGATGGCATTTGTGGCAATGGCGGCGGCAGTAGCCGTTTCGGGCAACGTTTGGGCACACGGCGACAAGCCCAAGCACGGCGGCATCGTTCAGTCCGCCAGTGACCTGGGCTTCGAACTGGTCAACAAGGATGGCAAGGCGACAATTTATGTCGAAGACCATGGCAAGCCCTTGTCCACATCCGGCGCCACCGGCAAGCTGACGGTACTGAACGGCGCTGAAAAGACTGAAATCGCACTCGAGCCAAGCGGCGAGAATGCCCTGGTTACCAAGGGCGAGGCAAAGCTGGCGAAAGGAACGAAAGCGATTGCGGCTGTGACGTTCGCGGACAAGAAGACTGTGAACGTGCGGTTTCCGGTGAAATAAAGCCTCGACGGGTGTCAGCGTAGCTGCCGGTTAAGCTGTGCTGGCATCTGCGGCCAGCGGAAAATCCGGTTCGGCGTATCGCTTTAGCCGCAGCATCCGCGCTGCTCTTGAATGGGTGGACATTTCACCGAGCCATAGGAGCAATAGACGCAGCAGTCTCCGGCCTTCGGGCGCAGGACTTTCTTGCAGTTCTCGCATTCATAATAAAACTGGCAGGCATCTGTCGGCATCGTTTCCTGCTTGGCGAATCCGCAGTACGGACAGGTAAGAACGGAATTGAGAGTAACGGTTGTCATTTCGGTTAAGGATCCAGTCGGTCCGTCATTGATCTGATGCTGAATGTTAAGTATGACACGCACATTCGTGATTTCCTGCAGACTCGGATAAATTCTGGATGATGGCGCATTCCTGAACAGAGTGCGGTTCGCCACATTGGTCACGCAAGCTTGTCAGCTGCGTCTCCAGGGTGCGTAACGTATCCATTTGCGCCCGGATGCGTTCAATGTGATGGTCCAGCAGTTCGTTCACGCCCTGGCACCCTGTCGTTGGATTGCCCTTGAGTTCAAGCAGGACGCGAATGTCGGCAAGCGACATTTGCAGCGACCGGCAATGGCGGATGAATTGCAAACGCTCCTGATGTTCTTCCCTGTATTCACGATAACCCGCAGCATTCCTCGCCGGCTCAGCCAGCAAGCCCGATTTCTCGTAATACCGGACGGTTTCGATCTCGGTGCCGGTACGTTTTGCCAATTCACCAATTCGCATGGAAATCTCCCAAATAGTGCTTGACCCTGTAGCGACTACGGGGTTTTAAATGCCACTATACCTAAAGGAGAATCCAATGTCTGCATGTTGCTCGGGAGGCTGCTCCTCCACAAAACCGCCCGTAGACCCGACGTATCGCAGAATCCTGTGGATTGCCCTGTTCGTCAATGCCGGCATGTTCGGCGTTGAGCTGCTCAGCGGGTGGGCTGCTGGTTCAGTCTCCCTGTTGGCCGATGCCGTTGATTTTTTCGGCGATGCGGCGAATTATGCCGTCTCCTTATTTGTTCTTGGGCTGGCGCCAATCTGGCGTTCCCGCACTGCCCTGGTCAAGGGCGTGACCATGGGTGGTTATGGATTTTTCGTACTTGCCATGTCAGCGTGGAATCTCAACGCGGGAACCGTTCCTGAAGCGTCAACCATGGGCAAAATTGGTTTTCTGGCTTTGGCCGCCAACGTCTTCGTCGCCATCCTGTTATTTGTCTATCGTAATGGCGATTCGAACATGCGGTCGGTCTGGCTTTGCTCGCGAAACGACGCCATTGGCAATGTGGCCGTATTGCTGGCAGCCTGGGGGGTGTTCGGCACTGGCGCAGGCTGGCCCGATTTGCTGGTCGCTACCGTTATGGGTGTTCTTGGCTTAAGCGCGGCACGTTCCGTGATTGCGCAGGCACGACGCGAGTTGACATCAGAAGCCGCTCTTGTGGCATTGCGACCCGACACCACCACCACCGAGTAGTCATCAATGTTATTATTTCACCCGTGAAAAAACTGCTCATGATTTTGTTGTTGACGATTTTGCCGCTCCAGTATTCCTGGGCAGCGGCAGCCGTCTATTGCGAGCATGAGCAAGGGCATGTTGCGCATTTTGGCCACCATGGTCATCAGCATCAGGCGCACGCCGATAAATCGGATGCGGAAGACCAGGGCACTTCCAAGCAATTCCATAGCGATTGCGAGTATTGCCAATTTGCTGGCCAGACACCGTTTATCGCAGTGGCGCCGACGATCGGGCAACCGGAACCCACAAGTCATCCGGGACTTTTACTCCTATCCTTCACCTCCCACATCGAAGACGGCCCCAGTCGGCCTGACAGGATGCTCGTCGCGTAACGCGGCGAGACAGTCAAGCATTTCTTCTCTACGTAGTATCTGACGTCTCGTCGAATTCCTTCCCTTATTTGGAGAATTCGATGTACCGGTATTTATTGCCATTCACGCTCGTGGCGCTTGGTTTGCCTGTCTTTGCGCAAACCGAGCTCCCAGGAGCCAGCCGTATTGAATCAGCCCCAGCCACCGCAAACCGCGTTGTCGAAGCGGCCGGCCCATTGACGCTGCAGGCAGCGATGAGCATGGCGCTGGGCGCCAATCCTGAATTATCGGCGGCACGGTATGAGCTGCAGGCAGTGGAGGGCGCGGTCTTGCAGGCCGGCATCCTGCCGAATCCATCTCTGGAACTCGGCGTGGAAGATACGCGCCGGGAAACCCGTGAAACCACCGTGCAATTGAGCCAGCCTATCGAGCTGGGCGGCAAGCGAGGCGCGCGGGTGCAAGCAGCGGAGCGGGGCCGCGATGCCGCGCAAGCCGAGCTCAACGCCCGGCACGCCGACATACGCGCTGCCGTCATCACGACATTCTTCGAGGTGCTGGCAGCACAGGAACGGCTCAGCCTGGCCGAAAATTCCGCGGAGCTGGCAAAACGCGCAACAAATGCCGCGTCCAGGCGTGTTGCTGCCGGCAAGGTTTCGCCCGTTGAAGAAACCAAAGCCCGGGTGGCTGAATCAGGTATTCGGTTTGAACTGGTCCAGGCCAGGAGCGAACTGGCAACTGCCCGCAAGCACCTGGCTGCCCTGTGGGGCAATCCATCCCCGCGCTTTGTACGCGCCGAAGGACAACTGGATGCCTTGCCGGTTTTGCCTGAGAAGACGGCGTTGTCAGTGCGTCTGGCTACTGCGCCGGCCCTGGTCCGTGCGCGTGTCGAAGTCGACCGGCGGCAGGCAATGGCGCAAGTCGAACGCAGCCGGCGCATTCCCGACGTGACGCTGAACCTGGGAGTCAAGCGATCGCAAGAGTTGGGGCGCAACCAGGCCATTGTCGGCGTGTCGATTCCATTGCCGCTGTTTGACAGAAACCAGGGCAATATCCTGGAGGCCTTGCGTCGTACCGACAAGGCGCGCGATGAACTCGCCTTCGCGGAAACCCGCCTGCACAACGAGCTTGCCCAGGCCTTTGAAAAACTGGATGTCGCTCGACAGGAAACCGACGCATTGCGGCAAGAGGTCTTGCCGGGTGCGCAGAGCGCTTATGACGCCGCGACCAAGGGATTCGAAGCCGGCAAATTCGCTTTCCTGGATGTCCTCGATGCGCAGCGCACGCTGTTGCAAGCCAAATCCCAATATCTGCGTGCACTGACTGAAGCGCACCGCGCAGCGGCCGAAATCGAGCGGATTCTTGGCGAACCCGTGCAGGCAAACAAGCAGTAAGAGTCCGATATGAAAATCAATCTCACGAAAAAACAATCCCTTTCCATTCTTGCCATCGTTGCTGTCGGCATCCTGCTGGGTGCTCTCATCCTGATGACGGGTGGCACCAAGCCTGAATCAGGCGAGGATGCGCACGGCCACGGCCCGGCCCGGGCCGGCCAGCATGCCGACGCCAAAGGCAGGGACAAACATGCCGACGACGAGCATGGCCATGGCGAAGGCCGCGAAGCGGAGCACGGAAAAGACCCGCATGCGGGGGAAGAAGCTGCAGAGGGGAAGGTAGAGCTGGATGATGCCCGCATCAAGGCTGCCGGCATCACGGTGGCCAAAGCCGGGCCGGCGAAGATAGGGAGCGTCATCACGCTGCCGGGTGAAATCCGCTTCAACGAAGACAGGACGGCCCATGTCGTCCCCCGGCTCGCCGGCGTCGTGGAAAGCGTTCGCGTGAATCTTGGCGAGCAAGTCAAAAAAGGCCAGGTGCTTGCTGTGATCGCCAGCAGCGATCTGGCTGAACAGCGCGCGACGCTGCTTTCCGCACAAAAGCGCCTGGCACTGGCAAAGACAACCCATGCACGCGAGAAGGCGCTTTGGCAGGAAAAAATCTCGGCGGAACAGGATTACCTGCAGGCACAGCAAGCCATGAGCGAAGCCGAAATTGCCGTGCGAAATGCACAGGAAAAACTGAGCGCCATCGGTGCAACCGGGAAGTTTTCCAGCGACCTCAATCGTTACGAGATACGCGCGCCATTCGATGGCATGGTGATGGAAAAGCATCTCTCGCTGGGCGAGGCAGTCAAGGAAGATGCCAGCATCTTCACGATTTCCGACCTGTCCACCGTCTGGGCCGAAATTGCCGTACCGGCATCCAACCTGAATGCCGTACGGGTCGGCGGCAATGTGACCATCCGGGCGACGGCATTTGATGCCAGGGCAACCGGCAAGATTGCCTATGTCGGCGCTTTGCTGGGCGAGCAGACACGCGTCGCCAAGGCGCGTGTCGTCCTGGCCAACCCGGACCTGGCCTGGCGTCCCGGCTTGTTCGTGAATGTCGACATCGTTTCCAGTCAGGCCGATGCCGCTGTGACGGTGGCATCGGATGCGGTCCAGACCCACGAGGACAAGCCGGTCATCTTCGTCCGCGTACCCGGTGGATTCCGCGCGCAAGAAATCACGCTCGGCCGCAGCGACGGCAAGAGGGTGGAAATCGTCAAGGGTTTGCAAGCCGGAGCGGAATATGCCGGCACGGGCAGTTTCATCATCAGGTCGGAACTGGGCAAAGCCAGTGCCGAGCACGCCCATTGATGCGGAAGGAACATCACCATGTTTGAACGCATCATTCGTTTCGCCATCGAGCAGCGCTGGCTGATTCTGCTGGCAGTTTTCATCATGGCAGCTATAGGTATCTACAACTACCAGAAGCTGCCGATTGACGCCGTGCCGGACATTACCAATGTCCAGGTCCAGATCAATACCGCGGCGCCCGGCTACTCGCCACTGGAAACTGAACAGCGCATTACCTTTCCGATTGAAACGGTTATGTCCGGGTTGCCGAATCTGCAGCAGACACGTTCGCTCTCGCGCTACGGCCTGTCGCAGATTACCGTGATTTTCAAGGACGGCACCGACATCTACTTCGCGCGCCAGCTGGTCAATGAACGCATCCAGGAAGCCAGGGAACGGCTGCCTGCGGGCATCACACCAGCCATGGGGCCGATTTCGACCGGCCTGGGGGAAATCTATTTGTGGACGGTTGAGGCCAGGGAGGACGCGAAAAAGCCGGACGGCACGCCGTATACCCCGACCGACCTGCGTGAGATACAGGACTGGATTATCAAGCCGCAGTTGCGCAATGTCCCGGGCGTGACCGAAATTAACTCCATTGGCGGCTATGCCAAGGAATACCAGGTGGCGCCCATTCCGGAGCGGCTGGCCTCCTACAGTCTGACGCTGCAGGACATCGTTACCGCGCTGGAGCGCAATAACAGCAATGTCGGCGCCGGGTATATCGAAAAACGCGGGGAACAGCAGTTGATCCGGGTTCCCGGCCAGGTGAGTTCGATTGAGGATATCCGCAATATCGTCCTGGCCAACGTCAAGGGCGTGCCGATTCGTATCCGTGATGTCGGTGAAGTGGAGATTGGACGGGAATTGCGCACCGGCGCTGCGACCGATAACGGCCGCGAGGTGGTGCTGGGTACCGTGTTCATGCTGATTGGCCAGAATAGCCGGGCCGTGTCGCATGCGGTCGACCAGAAGATGGTGGAAGTCAACCGCACCCTTCCCGAGGGCGTGCAGGCGATCACTGTCTATGACCGTACGGTCCTGGTGGACAAGGCCATCAACACCGTCAAGAAAAACCTGCTGGAAGGCGCGGTGCTCGTCATCGTGGTGCTGTTTCTGTTCCTGGGCAATATCCGCGCCGCCCTCATCACCGCCATGGTGATTCCGCTTTCCATGCTGTTCACGTTTACCGGCATGGTGACGTACAAGGTGAGCGCCAACCTGCTGAGCCTGGGGGCGCTGGACTTCGGGATTATCGTCGATGGCGCGGTGGTAATCGTGGAGAACTGCGTGCGGCGGTTGGCTCATGCGCAGGCGCAGCAGGGCCGTCCGCTGACCCGAGCAGAGCGCTTCCATGAAGTATTCACGGCCTCCAGGGAGGCGCGTCGTCCGCTTCTCTACGGGCAGTTGATCATCATGGTGGTGTACCTGCCGATTTTTGCGCTCACAGGTGTCGAGGGCCGCATGTTCCACCCGATGGCCATGACCGTGGTGCTGGCTCTGTTGGGCGCCATGATTCTGTCCATTACTTTTATCCCCGCAGCGGTCGCGCTTTTCATCGGCGACAAGGTCGCCGAAAAGGAAAATGCGCTGATGAACGGCGCCAAACGTTTCTATGGACCGCTGCTGGATGGCGCGATGGCGAACAAGCCGGTGGTGCTGATCTTTGCCGCAGTCGTCGTCCTTTTGTCGGGCCTGCTGGCAACCCGCCTGGGCAGCGAATTCGCCCCCCATCTCAATGAAGGCGACTTTGCCATTCAGGCATTGCGCATCCCGGGCACGAGCCTGACGCAATCGGTCGAGATGCAACAGCAGCTGGAACGCACGTTGAAAGCGCAGTTCCCGGAAATCGAGCGCATCTTCGCCCGTACCGGCACGGCCGAAATTGCCGCCGACCCGATGCCGCCCAATATCTCCGATGGCTATGTCATGCTCAAGCCGCAAGACCAGTGGCCCGCGCCGAAAAAGTCGCGGGAGGAACTGCTGGCTGCGGTGCAGGAAGCTGCCTCAAAAATCCCAGGCAGCAATTACGAGTTTTCCCAGCCGATTCAACTGCGCTTCAACGAACTGATTTCCGGCGTGCGCAGCGACGTTGCAGTGAAACTGTTCGGCGACGACATGAAAGTGCTGGACACTACAGCCGCCGAGATTGCTGCTGCGCTGGGGAACATTCCTGGTGCGGCGGACGTCAAGGTCGAGCAGACCACCGGCCTGCCGATGCTGACCATTCATATCGACCGCGACAAGGCAGCGCGCTACGGCATCAACGTCGCCGATGTGCAGGACACGGTGGCTACCGCCATCGGCGGCAAGGAAGCCGGCACCTTGTTCCAGGGCGACCGTCGCTTCGACATCATCGTCCGGTTGCCGGAAAACCTGCGCAATGACGTGGAAGCGATGAAGCGCCTGCCTGTTTTGCTGCCACGCGCGGAAGGCGAGGGCGAGCGTGCCAACTTCATCCCGTTGAGCGAGGTGGCGACCCTGGACCTTGCGCCAGGCCCGAACCAGGTCAGCCGGGAAGACGGCAAGCGCCGCATCGTCATCAGCGCCAATGTGCGGGGACGCGATATCGGCTCGTTTGTGTCCGACGCCGAACAATTGATTCAGCAGAAAGTAAAAATCCCGGCGGGTTACTGGACCACGTGGGGCGGCCAGTTCGAACAGTTGCAGTCGGCTACGCAACGGCTGCAGATCGTGGTGCCGGTGGCATTGTTGCTAGTGTTTACGCTGCTGTTTGCCATGTTCGGGAATATCAAGGATGGTTTGCTGGTGTTTTCCGGAATTCCCTTTGCACTCACTGGCGGGATTGTCGCGCTGTGGCTGCGCGGGATTCCCTTGTCGATTTCCGCGGCCGTCGGATTCATCGCCTTGTCCGGCGTGGCGGTGCTCAATGGCCTCGTCATGGTTTCCTACATCCGTAGTCTGCGTGAAGAAGGCAGGTCACTGGATGAGGCAATTCGCGAAGGTGCGCTGACGCGCTTGCGGCCGGTGTTGATGACAGCGCTGGTGGCGTCGCTGGGCTTTGTGCCGATGGCTATCGCAACCGGGACGGGTGCCGAAGTGCAGCGCCCCTTGGCAACCGTCGTTATTGGCGGCATTCTATCTTCTACGGTGCTCACTTTGCTCGTGCTGCCACTGCTGTACCGTTTGGCGTATCGCAAGGACGAAGATGAGGGGAATGAAGTTATCGCCTTAAATGGCGCGTCGCAGCAACTTCCTACATAATCAGGGGAGCCCTCATCCCGATTGGATGAGGGCTGAAGTCACCCTCGGAATACCAAATAACGCGGACCTTGTACGCTAAACGACGAGTCTTGGACTGAGGTATGCTTGATATTTCTGCCGCCGGGCGCGCCAGATTTCAGTCGATATGGTGCGCAACCTGCACCAGAACCTGGGTTTTGCCTTTGTCTATAATGCATTCGGCGTGCCGCTGGCGGCTGGCCTTTTGTAACTCTTCAAGGGACACTTTTTGTCGCCGATGATCGCGGCTTTGGCGATGAGCCTGAGTTCGATGCCGGTCATCACCAATGCACTGCGCCTGCGCAGGGGCACTAATTTGAATTGAAGGAGCATTTTTATGTCGAAGAAGTCATCATTGCATTGCCTGCTGCTGGCGATATTTGCGCTTGGTGCGCAACCGGCGATCCATGCCCAGCAATCCACCAACCCGAACTTGCAGAAGGGGCTTGGCGGTCTGTTTTCCAGTCCGAAGGAAGAGGATTTGCTGGAGCCCGACAAGGCTTTCACCATCAAGACCAGCTTCAAGGGACCGGCCACGCTGGTCGCGGTGCTGACTCCCGCCAACGGTTACTACATGTACAAGGACAAGATCCGTTTCGGGCTCAAAGATGCCAGCGGTGTGGTTATCAAGTCGGTCAAGCTACCGGCCGGCGAGGTCAAGAACGACCCGACTTTCGGCAGGACCGAAACCTACAATCATCCGGTGCAGGCCGAGATCACCCTGGAGCGCGCGCCCAAGGCGAAAAATTTCACGCTGGTGGCGGGTTACCAGGGCTGCCATGAAAAGCTCGGGGTTTGCTATCCGCCGATCGAAAAGGCGCTGAAATTAACTTTGCCGTAAGCAAGCCTGTCAGCTACGAATATGTGGAAAGCCCAGCCCATCATTCCTGACGCCGACTTAAGGTGCAATGTCGAGATCACGCGGCCTAGAATCGGATCGGCAAAGCGGCGGTGACGCGGAAGTCGGGCGCATTGCTGGTCAATCCAATGCCCAGCAATATGTCCAATGCCATCGATCCGTTAAGGACAGCCGAGCCGCCCAGTTCCAGTATCCCCAGGGCGTCATCAGTTCCGGGAATGGGTACGCCGCCAAATCGCGTTTTTTCAAAAAAAGTCATGCTGAGTGCCGCTCGTAAGGATGTGTCAGGCCCGGTCGCAAGCGCTGTTCCAAATCGCAATCCGTGGCTGTTGCCCAAGTCGACTTTCATGCCGCCTTTATTCTCCGAAAATGTGTGGGTGAAGCTGTAGTTGCCGAAAATTACCAAAGGATCAAAACGCTTGAGTGCCGCAAGTGATCCCTGGATCGAATCAAAGCCAGTGCCATGCGCAACGGGCCTGGTGCTTTCGAAGATCGTATTCTTGCCGGTCGATGCCATATATTGAATCGCGCCAATCAGGGCTGGGGCGGAAGCTCGCTCGTTCAAAAGTTGATGAGATAGCCCAATCGTAAAATCGCCAATGCCATCGGAATCGGTCGAGACCGTGCCGTCGCGCCGACGTTCGAAGACGTAAGGCAGGCTGGCCTCGATCTGAGATCGCCACGGCAGGCCGGCACGAAAGACGAGAGCGGGGCCAAACGAGTGCCGCCGGAATTGGGAGGAATCGCCCTCACGATAGGAATAAGCGAAATTGGCCTCCACTTCGCGCGTGCCCGGCGAGAGCAGCAAGCCACCCTCGCGCACCAGTGCGCGCTCCAGCGCACGGTTGCTTTCTTCCTCTTCCTGCTGGATGGCTACTTGCCCGCGGCGTGTTTGCTCGATTCTGCTGGGCGTGATTTCCCGTTCGAGTGTCATGATCCGCTGGCGAAGCTGTTGATTTTCCTTTTCCTTCTCCGTCAGCCGGCGCTGTAATTCCTCCACAGTTTGTGCCGGCAATTGCGACGAAATCAACAGCGTCATTATCCCTGCCCACATATTTTTTTTCATATTACTGCGCTCCCATGCGTTGCCCTACCTGGAAACCTATGCCGGGCCAATTGGCGGAAAAACGTGATTTCGTCATCCGATAGTTTCCAAAACCGGGATCCGCAATATGCACTTCGTTTTCATCGACCTGCCGCACGACGACGAAATGATTGTAGCCGCGTGCCCGGACCGGCACGATTATGGGCACTTGCGCAGCCAGATCCGTCAGGCTCATGTCGGCATAGCCGTCGCTTTCGAAGCCGATCTGTGCCGCGTACCGCTTCATGTCCAGGAGGGAGAAGCCGCCACGATGCCTGACCCGCAGCGGATCGGTCTGTTGCAACATTGCTCGTGCCACCTGCTCTTCGGTGACGGGATACCCCTTGTCATAGGTCAGGATGGTCGCCAGCACGGCAGCCGCACAACTGTTGTCCCAGCGCTGGATAATGATGTTCTCTTGCCGCTGCTCGAGCAGCGAGCGGACCGGACGCTCGGCGTGCGCCAGGTTCGTGAACAGCGGAGACATGACGATAAGTGCGATGCATGCGCCAAGTCGCCTGGGCGCGTGCATCGTTGAGAAGGTAAATGGGTGAGGACTTCCTCCCCCATAATCCTTAGTCGCCATCTTATCGACCGGTCGAGGTCGTTGGATTGGTATTGATCTTGTCGAGACCGACCTGGTTAACGCCGGGAACCTTCGAAGCAGCCGTCGCGCCGGCACTGCTGCCAGGATTGGTTCCGTCCGCACCATTGCCCCAACCGTTATCTCCCTTTTTCGGTTCGCACGGAATATAGGTTCCGCCAGCAACCTGATCAAGCGCATCGTTCGTCATTTTTGTCGGAGCAGCAGCCGCTGGAAGGGACAAAAACGCGGTGGCTGCAATGACAGCAGCTAAAGATTTAACCATAAGACTCTCCTTCGAAATAATACGTTGAAGACATGGGCGAATGTGGCCGATACGTTTCGCCACCCACCGACTTTAGCGCATGAATCAGGGGCAGCAGACGCTGTACTCGTTATACAGTTTGGGATGGCGCAAACCTTCTTCAAACGCGCATCCCCGCTTGTTAACATCACTCAATTTTGAATGGAACAGAACGGCAAATTGATTGGCCTTATCCCGATGTCGGGCATCACGCCCGAAGCGGCCGCAGCGTCTCGCGCATGCGCAGCGCTGCAATCAGGCCCGACAGGAAGGTCAGGCCGGCCACCAGCCACATCGCGCTGGCGACACCGAACAGGTCGGCGACCAGTCCCGCCAGCAGGGCGCCGATGGCATATCCCATGTCGCGCCACAGGCGGTAGACGCCAACGGTCGAGGCGCGCCAGGCGGGATGGACGACGTCGCCGATGGCCGCCAGCAGGGTCGGGTACACCATCGCCGTGCCGGCACCGAGCAGAATGGCGCCGAGCACGAACCAGGCAAAGGCTGCCGCAACCGCGATGATGGCGATGCCGATCGCCTGCAGCCACATGCCGGCGACGATCAGGCCCTTGCGGCCGATGCGGTCCGAGATTGCGCCGGTAACCAGCTGGCCGATGCCCCACACCGCCGGATAAATCGCCGCCAGCGTGCCGATCTGCGCCAGGCTCATGCCGGCATTGGCAAACACCAGCGGGAACAGGCCCCAGGCCATGCCGTCGTTGAGGTTGTTGACCATGCCGGCCTGGCTGATCGAGGAGAGGTCGGGATCGCGCAGGCTGGTGTTCCAGAAGATGGCTTTTTGCGACGGTGGCGCCAGTTGCGTTGCGGGCGGCGCGAGCTGCGCTTCAAGGCGCGCATGGGCGCTGGTATCGCGCACCAGCAGGAGCGAGAGCAGCAATCCGGCGGCGACAAAGATGACGCCGAGGTAGAACGGTTGCGGGCGCAGGCCATGATGCGCGGCGATCCAGCCGGTGGCCAGTGCCGCGCCGCCGACCGCGATATAGCCGGCGAATTCATTGATGCCCATCGCCATGCCGCGGCTTTTCGGGCCTGCCAGATCGATCTTCATGATGACGGTGGTGGACCAGGTCAGGCCCTGGCTGACGCCAAGAAAAACATTCGCCAGCAATACCCAGTTCCACGACGGCGCCCACATCAGCAGGAAGGGCACCGGCGTGGCGATCAGCCAGCCGGCCACCAGAATCAGCTTGCGGCCATAAGTATCGGAAAAGCGCCCGGCGAAATAATTGGTCAGTGCCTTGGATACGCCGAAGACGACAATGAATGCCAGAATCGCGGTGTGCGCGACCACATGGAATTCCCGCTCGGCGATGGCGGGCAGGATGCTGCGCTCCATGCCGACCATGGCGCCGACGAAGGCATTGACCAGCACCAGCAGGCTGAATTGCCGCCAGTTGGCGCGCATGCCCAGTGCGATGGCGGCAGGTAGGGTGCTGCGGGAGTGGGGCAGGGACATGGGGCTGGCAATCACAAAGGATGCAAATGCGCAGCATCCAGTTTAGCATTCAGGCGACTTGTCAGTGCGGCAATCTGGGCCTGTTCGGGCTACAATCAGGACCGTTCCCGAAAATGAAAGCGAGTCGACGCATATGAGCGGCAGCCACCACCATCATGGCCACAGCCATGGCAGTACCGGCAACCTGAAGGTCGCATTTTTCCTCAATCTTGCCTTCACCATCATCGAGGTCATCGGCGGGATATTGACCAACAGTATCGCCATTCTGAGCGATGCCGTGCATGACCTGGGCGATTCGATGTCGCTGGGGCTGGCCTGGTATTTTCAGCGCCTGTCACAGCGCGGCAGGACGCCGCAGGATACCTATGGCTATCGCCGCTACGCCTTGCTCGGTGGCTTGATCACCGGGCTGGTGCTGGTCATCGGCCTTTGCTTCGTGTTGTGGAGTGCAGTTCATCGCCTGCTGGCGCCCGAACCGGTGAATGCCCCGGGCATGATACTGCTGGCCGTCATCGGCATTCTCTTTAACGGCGCTGCGGTACTGCGGGTGAAGCGCGGTTCTTCCCTCACCGAAAAAGTAGTGACATGGCACCTGATCGAGGATGTGCTGGGCTGGGTCGCAGTGCTGGCCGGCGCCGTGGCCATGACGATCTGGGATGCGCCCATCATCGATCCGCTGCTGTCGATCGGCATTTCGCTGTTCATCATCTGGAACGTGGCGCGCAACTTGCGCCAGGTGTTCAATGTGATCATCCAGAAAGTCCCGGCTTCATTCGATGTCGAGCAGTTTGAACGCGAGGTGCTCAAGCACCCGAAGGTCATCTCGATGCACGATACCCATAGCTGGTCGGTGGACGGCGAGATTCACGTGCTGACCACCCATCTGGTCATGCAGCGCGACGCCAGCCGCGATGAAATGATCGATGCCAAGAGCCACGTGCGCAAGCTGCTCGATGAAGACACTTTCGAACACGTCAGCGTGGATGTGGAACTGGAAGGCGAGCTTTGCGTGATCGGTTCGGGGCGCAAGGGCAGTTCTCCTTGCGCCGATCATCACCATCACCACTGAATATTTCGGCGCCCGCTCGCCCGGCTTGTCCATCAGGCGGGCGCCGGCTAGCGCATCATCACTGTAACGCGCAACAGCAGCTTGCGCGCCTCATCCAGCAACAGCACCATGCTGGCAACGGCAATGGCCATGCCCCAGTCTGACAGGCTGAGAGACGTCGTGCCGAACACGCCTTGCGCGGGCGGCCAGTGCACCGCCGCAGCTTGCAGCAGGAGTACCCCCGCCAGCGAGATCCACAGCATGCGGTTGCGGAAGAAATTGCGGTTGAAGGCGCTGCCGTTTTCGACGCGGGCGTTGAAGACATTGAAAAACTGAAACAGCACGAAAGTAGTGAAGGCCAGTGTCAGCGCGCGCGTCTGGCTGCCGCTGCCCATGCCATAGTGCAGCACGCCCAGGGTGCCGACCATCATGGCGATGCCGAAGCCGACGATACGGATCAGCCGCGCCTGTGACAGCACGGCGGCGGTGCGGTCGCGCGGCGGCTCGTCCATCAGTCCCGGGCGGGCGGCGTCGAGCGCCAGCGCGATCGCCGGCGGGCCATCCATGATCATCGCCACCCACAGGATTTGCAGCGGGTTGAACGGTTCCGGCAAGCCGGCCAGCGGCGCGAAAAAAATGGTCAGGATGGCGCCGATGGTGGTCGATAGCTGGAAGCGCACGAACTTGACGATATTGTCGTAAAGCGCGCGGCCGTTGTGTACGGCGCTGACGATGGTGGCGAAATTGTCGTCGGTGAGCACCATGCTGGCGGCTTCCCGGGTGACGGCGGCACCGCACATGCCCATCGCCACGCCGATGTCGGCGTTCTTCAGCGCCGGCGCATCGTTGACGCCATCCCCCGTCATTGCGACCACGTGGCCGCGGGCCTTCAGTGCCTGCACGATCCGGACCTTGTGCTGCGGCGCCACTCGCGCGAACACTGCGATGCCGTCGATGCGCTCGGCCAGTTGCGCGGCATCGAGCGCATCCAGTTCAGCGCCGCTGAGCGCCGCGCCGCGCAGGCCGAGTTCGCCGGCGATGGCTTGCGCCGTGTCCCGGTGATCGCCGGTGATCATCTTGACCTCGATGCCGGCCGCCCCGCAGCTGGCGATGGCGGCCCGTGCTTCCGGGCGCGGCGGATCCAGCAAGCCGATCAGGCCAATGAAGGTGAGGTGAAAGGCGCAGGGGGACAGGTCGGCATCCGGATCGATCGCACTGTCGTCAAACTGCCGCGTGGCGACCAGGATTACGCGCAATCCGCCGCCTGCCATCGCGCGGTATTCTGCATCGATTGCGGCTGTCGCCGCGGCGTCAAGCGGCACCTTGCCGGTGATGGTCTGGCTATGGCTGCAGCGCGCCAGCAGCACATCGGGGGCGCCCTTGAAGAAGCCCAGCGCGCCGGCACCGTCCGCATGGAAGGTGGCCATGAATTTGCAGGCGGAGTCGAACGGGATTTCGGCGATGCGAGGCATCCGCGTGGCCACCGATTTCTGCTCGATGCCGCCCTTCTGCGCCAGGGACAGCAGGGCACCTTCGGTGGGATCGCCGATCAGGCGGCCGCCGTCGATGCGGCTGTCATTGCAGGCGACCGCCGCCGTCAGCAGCAGCGCCAGGTCGGCTGGGGACGCATCCTGAGGCGCATCGCCAGCCGCCATGATCTTGCCGCTTCCATCATAGCCTTCGCCGCTGACTGCATAGCGAGCGCCTGAACAGGAAACGGCGCGCGCGGTCATCTGGTTCATCGTCAGCGTGCCGGTCTTGTCGGAACAGATCACGGTGGTGCAGCCGAGCGTCTCCACTCCGGACAGCCGCTTGACGATGGCACGCTGCCTGGCCATCTTGTGCATGCCGATGGCCAGCGTGACGGTGACCACCACGGGCAAGCCTTCCGGTATCGCCGCCACCGCAAGCGCGATGGCGTCCATGATCACCTCGCCGAGGGGTTCGCCACGCAGCAGTTCCAGGAAAAACAGCAGTCCGACCAGCGTCAGCGCCACCGCGCCCAGGCGCTTGCCGAGCTGGTCGAGCTGCCGTTGCAGCGGGCTCGGGGCGTCCGGCGCCAGCGCCAGTTGTTCGGAGATGCGGCCCATTTCCGTGGCCATGCCAATCGCCGTCACCAGCAGCTCGGCGCGCCCGCGGGTAATCATGGTGTTCATGTACAGCATGTCGTGGCGGTCGCCGATGGGCAGCGCCGGGTCATCCAGCACGTCGACATTTTTTTCCGCAGGTTGCGATTCGCCGGTCAGCGCCGACTCGTCGACCGCCAGGTGGATGGCTTGCAGCAGGCGGCCGTCTGCCGGTACGCTGTCGCCTGCTTCCAGCAGTACGATATCGCCCGGTACCAGGTCCTCGGCCGCGACCTCGCGGGTGGCACCGTCGCGTCGCACCCGGGCCTTGGCCGGAAGCATTTTTTTCAGCGCAGCCAGGCTCGCTTCGGCGCGGTATTCCTGGTAAAAGCCGACCAGGGCATTGAACGCCACCACGATCAGGATCACCAGTGCATCCTTGGTACTGCCGATGACGGCGGCCAGCCCGGCGGCGGCGATCAGCACGAGGATCAGGACGCTTTTGAACTGGCCGAGGAACAGCTTCCAGGGCGATGGCGGCGGCTGTTGCGCCAACTGGTTGGGGCCATGGGCGGCGCTACGCCGGCTGACCTCGGACTGCACCAGGCCATGTGCGGGCGCGGTTTGCAGGCGCAACAGGGCTTCGTCGGCGCTCAGCGTGTGCCAGGCAATGTCGGGTGGAGCGGGCGCAACAGCTGGCGTTGGCATGGTGAGGGGCGAACGGGAGGCAGGGGCGGATGCAATTTAATGTTAGCAGCATTGCCACGCATGAAAAGCGGAATTTTCCGCAATATCTCTCCCAAAAAGCAGCGGCCAGACTGGCACTTGACCTTCCCATCATGGGAAGGAAGATAATGTACTCAATGATAAACGAGCGGAATTTACGAAAATGCGCAAAACCATGACCCTTGCGGGCGCGCCGCCGGCCATGCAGGAAATCGACCTGGCCATCGAAGGCATGACCTGCGCCTCCTGCGTGGCCCGGGTGGAAAAGGCCTTGACGAAAGTGCCTGGCGTGACAGCCGTCGCGGTCAACCTGGCCACCGAGACTGCGCGCGTGAGCGCCAGCCGCGGCACCGCCTGCGACGTCCTGCTGCAGGCGGTGGAAAAGGCCGGTTATCACGCCGCCCGCGCCGGCAAGCCAGCCGATGCCATGGAAAAGCCGCACAGCCATGGCGGCTTTGCGGTGGTGGCTGCGGCGCTGCTGTCGCTGCCGCTGATGGCGCCGATGTTGCTGGAACTGGGTGGCGGCCATTACATGCTGCCGGCATGGCTGCAATGGCTGCTGGCGACGCCGGTGCAATTCTGGCTGGGCGGGCGGTTCTACCGTGCCGGCTGGAAAGCCGCCAGGGTAGGGGCCGGCAACATGGACCTGCTGGTGGCGCTCGGCACCAGCGCCGCCTACGGCTTGAGCGTGTATCAATTGTTCGCGCCCCCGGGGCATGGCATGCCGCACCTGTATTTCGAAGCCTCGGCCGTGGTGATCACCCTGGTCTTGCTCGGCAAGTGGCTGGAAGCGCGCGCCAAGCGCCAGACCACGGCGGCGATCCGCGCGCTGCAGGCATTGCGCCCGGCTGCGGCGCGGGTGCGGCGCGACGGCGTCGACATTGATCTCCCGGTCGGGCAGGTGCGCGTGGGCGACCTGGTGGTGGTGCGCCCGGGCGAACGCATCGCCGTCGATGGCGTGGTCGAGGAGGGCGCCAGCCACGTCGATGAATCCCTGATCAGCGGCGAAAGCCTGCCGGTGGCGAAACACCTGGGCGACCAGGTTACCGGTGGCGCCATCAATGGCGATGGCCTGCTGCTGGTGCGCACCAGCGCCATCGGCGCCGAAACCGCGCTGGCGCGCATCATCCGCCTGGTCGAACGCGCGCAGGCGGCCAAGGCGCCGATCCAGCGCCTGGTGGACCAGGTCAGCGCGGTGTTCGTGCCGGTGGTGCTGCTGATCGCTCTGGCAAGCTTCGTTGGCTGGTGGCTGGCCGGCGCCGGCAGCGAAACGGCCATCATCAATGCGGTGGCAGTGCTGGTGATCGCCTGTCCATGCGCGCTCGGCCTGGCGACGCCGGCCGCCATCATGGCCGGCACCGGCGTCGGCGCCCGCCACGGTATCCTGATCAAGGATGCCGAAGCGCTGGAAGTCGCGCACAGCATTACCACGGTGGTGTTCGACAAGACCGGCACGCTGACCATCGGCAAGCCGGCGCTGGTCGAACTGGCGCCATTCGGTATTGACCAGCGCGACTTGCTGCAACTGGCGGCGGCGATCCAGAATGGCAGCGAACACCCGCTGGCGCGCGCAGTGACCGGGCGCGCCAGCGCCGAAGGTGTCGCCACGCTGCCGGCGACTGACTTGAAAGCCTTGCCTGGCCGTGGCCTGGCAGCAACCGTGGACGGCATGGATTTGCGCCTGGGCAGCACCCGGCTGATGCAGGAACTGGCCATCGACCTGGCGCCGCTGCAGGCGCGCGCCAGTGAACTGGAACAATCCGGGCATACGGTTTCCTGGCTGGCCAGCGTCGGCCCGACCGCGCGGTTGCTGGGCTTGCTGGCCTTCGGCGACCAGTTGAAGGCCAGCGCGAAGGAAGCAGTGACGCGCCTGCATGCACTGGGCGTCGACACGGTGCTGCTGACGGGTGACAACCGTGGCAGCGCGGCGGCGGTGGGCCAGGCCCTGGGTATCCGGCAAGTCGTCGCAGAAGTGCTGCCGGAGGACAAGGCCGGCAAGGTGGGCGCGCTCAAACGTGACGGCCAGGTGGTGGCGATGGTCGGCGACGGCATCAACGACGCCCCGGCGCTGGCGGCGGCCGATGTCGGCATCGCCATGGCGACCGGCACCGATGTCGCCATGCATGCGGCCGGCGTGACACTGATGCGCGGCGACCCGGCGCTGGTGGCCGACGCGATCGACATCTCGCGCCGCACTTACAGCAAGATCCGGCAAAACCTGTTCTGGGCTTTCATCTACAACCTGGTCGGCATACCGCTGGCGGCTGCCGGCATGCTGAACCCGGTGGTGGCCGGCGCCGCCATGGCCTTCAGTTCGGTATCGGTGATCAGCAACGCCTTGCTGTTGCGGCGCTGGAAACCGGCTGCCACGGCCCGGATCGGGGCGCCGGCGCAGGCCGGATGAGGTGCGGAATCCGGTTTACAATGGCTGCCAGGATGTCGGCGTCAGCCACCGTCAGCCAACAGCAAGGAGAGGCAGCATGAACATAGGCGAGGCGGCCGTCGCGACAGGCGTTTCCGCCAAAATGATCCGGTATTACGAAAGTATCCAGCTGATCAAGCCCGGCAAGCGCACCGAGGCGAATTACCGGACCTACGGCGACAAGGACTTGCACAATCTGCGCTTCATCAAGCGCGCCCGCACGCTCGGTTTCTCGCTCGACCAGATCCGCGAACTGCTGTCGCTGTGGCAGGATTCCGGGCGGGCCAGCGCCGACGTCAAATCGATCGCCGAGGAACACGTGGCCGAGTTGCAAAAGCGCATCGATGAACTGACCGACATGCGCGACACCCTGAGCCACCTGGCGCATGCCTGCAGCGGCGACCACCGGCCGGATTGCCCGATCCTGCAGGAACTGGCGGCGCCCGGTGGCGAGCACTGCCACTAACAAGAAATACAGAAAGCTGTGTGGCGTACGCCATGCGCCTCAAGGAAAGTGTATGAAATTGACCGCAAGCCAGATCGCCGAACTGGCGGAATATCTCGAATCGGCGCATCTTGAGCGGCGCGAGGTGGTGAAGATCACCGATCGTTATCCGGACATCGACATGGATGATGCCTACGCGATCCAGAACCAGGTCAGGCAGCGCAAGCTGGCGCGCGGCGAAAAGGTGGTCGGCCTGAAATGCGGCCTGACCTCCTACGCGAAGATGCAGCAAATGGGTGTGGAGACGCCGATATTCGGCTTCATGACCGACGCTTATGTGGTGCCGGAGGCCAGCGAAATCAGGATGGCCGAGCTGATTCATCCCAAGGTCGAGCCGGAAATCGCCTTCTTCACCAAGACGCCGATCCGCGGCCCCGGCTGCGATATCGGCGCCGTGCTGGCGGCCACCGACTTCGTCATGGCGGCGATCGAAGTGATCGATTCGCGCTACCGCGATTTCAAGTTCGACCTGGTCAGCGTGATTGCCGACAATACCTCGGCCACCCGCTTCATCGTCGGCGGCAAGGCCACGCCAGTGGCTGACCTCGATCTGGCCAAGCTGGGCGTGGTGATGGAAAAAAATGGCAAGGTAGAAATGGTGGGTGCGGGTGCTGCCGTGGTCGGCCATCCGGCGACAGCGGTGGCAATGCTGGCCAACCACCTGGCCGCCAGCGGCGAGGAAATCCCGGCCGGCTCGATCATCCTGTCCGGCGGCATTACCGAAGCCATTCCCGTTCAGGCCGGCGACAGCATCTCTCTACAGGTGCAAAGCCTGGGCGGCGTCACCACGCGCTTCGTTTAAGCGCGTAGCGCGACTGCCGTAACTTAAGCGCGCAGCGCGGCTGCCGCGACGCCTCAAGCGGCCGCGCTGCTTTTGACCGGATAGCCCGCTTCTTCCACCGCCGCGGCGATATCCGCCAGCGCCGCAGTGGACGTGACCTGTACCTTTTGCGTGGCCAGGTCGATGTTCACCGTGGCTGCCGCATCCACTTCCTTCACCGAGCGCGTGACCGCGCCGACGCAGTGGCCGCAGCTCATGCCTTCTACTTGCAGTTCATACATGGTAAGACTCCTTTGTGTTTGATTGCATCTCCACTTTAACGTTTCCCACCGTGGGAAGGTCAAGCACCGCCTGTTCCGGCTAACGCGCCTTGCGGAAAGTGAGATTGATGCGATGGCTGCCGGTGGCCGGATGCTGCGCTGCCTTGATCGGCAACACGCCATGGTAGCGTAGCCGCGCCAGACCGCCCCACACCACGACATCGCCGTGCGCCAGCGGCACGCGCCGGCATTTGTCGGCGCGCTGCCCGCCGCCGAACAGGAAGGTCGCCGGGACGCCCAGCGAGACCGAGACGATCGGCGCGGACAGATCGCACTCGTCCTTGTCCTGGTGCAGGGACAATCGCGTGCCAGGTTCGTAACGGTTGATGAGGCAGGCATCCGGCGCAAAGCCGGCAAAACCGGCTGCTGCAGCCGCATCCTGGGCCAGTTGCAGGAAGGCTTGCGGCATCGGCGGCCACGGCTTGCCGCTGTGCGGATCCAGCGCATCGTAGCGGTAGCCGCTGCGGTCGCTGAGCCAGCCGCAGGCGCCGCAGTTGCTCATCGCCACCGACATGCGAAAGCCGCCTGGCGTGACCATGTGGCGCAACGGCGCCTGGCTGGTGATGCGCTCAAGCGCGGCGAACAGTTCCGCTTGCCGCGGCAGCGCAAAGCGGCGCAGCACCACCGCGCCGGCATCGAGTTCCTCGCGCCAGCCCATGCCTTGCTCCAGTTCCGCGAACAAGTCCAGCGTCATTTCTGCGCTTCCATGTCCAGCAGCTTGCGCTTGCGCTCGATGCCCCAGCGGTAGCCCGACAGGCTGCCATCGCTGCGCACTACCCGGTGGCAGGGAATGGCAACCGCCAGTGCATTGGCCGCGCAGGCCCCGGCCACTGCACGCACCGCTTTGGGCGCGCCGATGCGCTTGGCGATGTCGGAATAGGTAGCGGTGGTGCCGGGCGGGATGGCGCGCAGCGCTTGCCAGACGCGCTGCTGGAAGGCGGTGCCGCGCACGTCCAGCGGCAGGTCCAGGCCGAGGCCGGGCGCCTCGACGAAACCGATCACCTGGGCCACCACTTCTTCGAAACCTTTGTCGCCGCCGATCAGCTCAGCTTGCGGGAAGCGGTCCTGCAAGTCGCGCACCAGTGCATCCGGATCGTCACCCATCAAGATTGCGCAGACGCCGCGCGCGCTTTGCGCCACCAGGATCGCGCCCAGCACGCATTGGCCGACGGCGAAGCGAATCCTGGTTTGGGCGCCGCCGGCGCGGTAGGTGCTTGGCGTCATGCCCAGCAAGGCATCCGATTTTTCATAGAAACGGCTGCTGGAGCCGTAGCCGGCATCGAAAATGGCTGCCGTGATGCTGCCATTCTGCGTCAGCGCGCTGCGCATGCGTTGACTGCGATATGCCTGGACATATTGCCTCGGCGTCAGGCCGGTTACTTGCCGGAAGACGCGCTGAAAGTGGTAAGTGCTGAGGCCGGCTTGCTGCGCCAGTTGCGCCAGGCGGGGTGTCGATTCCGACTGTTCGATCATGCGGCATGCTGCGGTGATTCTGGCAGCATGTTGCATGGCTAGCGGCAACTGGTCAGGCTTGCAGCGCTTGCACGGGCGGAATCCTGCTGCTTCGGCTTCCTGGCCGCTTGCATAAAAGCTGACATTTTCCGGACGCGCCAGGCGCGCTGCGCACGAGGGGCGGCAATACACGCCGGTGGTCCTGACCGCGTAGTAGAACTGGCCGTCTGCTGCGGCGTCGCGTGCAACCACCGCCGCCCAGCGCGGGTCATGGACCGTGGCGGCGGCGCGCAGTGCGGTTTGCTCGGAGGCATCCATCCTGTGGTTCCTTCAGGGATACGTTCAGTGAAGGCCAGTGTAGCAAGCGACGCGGGTGGCTGCACTCCGGGTCTTGCTGTCGAATTCCACGCCCATATCCATGAGATGGCGCAAACGTGAAAAATCGATATGCCATCTTGCATAATTGACATAAATCGTCTGCTTAGGCATGCTATAAGAAATGAACCGCCGCAAATTCCTCTCTGCGTCATCCCTTGGCTTGGCCGCCTTGCCAACGGTCGCGCCTGCGCAGACGGCCGCAAAATCTGCGCCCGGCCCAGCCTTGCTTACCGTGACGGACGTCGCCGTGCGCGCCAACCGCGGCCCCCTTGATCCGGCTTTGGACCAGATGATGCACAAGCAGGGTATCAAGTTCGACAAGGCGCACACTTTCGACTTCGCTGCCATCGCGGCGCTGCCGGCCGTGTCGATCAAGCCGACGCTGGAATACGACGCCAGGCCGCATACGCTCAGCGGGCCGCTATTGTCGGATGTCGTCACGGCAGCCGGTGCGCCCGACATGGCTTCGGCCAGGCTGCTGCTGCGCGCGGTGGACGGCTATGCTGTCGTCATTTCTTTGGCCGATGCGCGCAAATACCGCTTCATCGTCGCCACTCATCTCGACGGCCGGCCCATGCCGCTTGGCGGCCTCGGCCCGTTGTGGGCAGTCTACGATGCCGACCGCTTTCCCGGCATGGCGGCAAAGCCGCTCAACCAGCGCTTCACCTTGTGTCCATGGGCGCTGTACCATATCGATGTGCTGAGCGCTACGCCAGTTGCCTAAGGACCCGGCACGGATTTCCTGCAGCGACGCAATTAGCCGGAATGGATCGGGTCACCACGCTGCCGGCACCAATGGTCACGTTTTCCTGGATTTCCACGCCCGGCACAATCACCACATTCGCGCCAATCCAGACCTTGTTTCCAATGGCAATCGGCTTGACAAACTCCAGGCCGGAAGTCCGGGTGACAGGATCGACAGGGTGGCCCGCCGTTGAAATGACGACATTGGGGCCGAAATAAACATCGTCGCCGATCGTGACCGGCGCACCGTCGAGAATAAGCAGATTGTGATTTGCGTAGACATTCTTGCCGAGCCGAATGTTATAGCCGTAATCGCAGAAGAACGGCGGTTCCAGGTAGGCATTCGTGGCGTAGCCAAAGAGTGCCTGCAAGGTCGCCATATCGCGTTCCTCAACATGCTGGTTGTATTGTTTGCATAGCGCTTTGGCTTTCTTTCGCTCAAGCACCAGCTGGCTATCGTTGGCAAAATAAAGTTCGCCCAGGAGCATCTTTTCTTTTTCAGTGCGCTGTTCGTTCATTGCTCGCCTCCCATCTGCGCCAAGGTAAGGGGGTCTTCCTTTCCCCCAAAATATTTGCGCAGGCAATCATGGAATACCCGATTGTCTTCAGTGGCGTGCGCAAACAGGGTCATCGAAGAATGGAATTTCATGTAATCCGGGTAACCGAATATTTCTTCGGCTGATTTTCCGCTTGTTTCGGCAACGAGGCGGCTGTATTCCCGCAATCTCGTTCCAAGAACAGGATGCCGCAGATACGCCCTGGCTTCATCAAGAGACGCAATGGAAAATTTCCGCGCCAGGTCGCTATGGCCCAGCCCTTTTATCTGCGGAAAGATGAACCACATCCAGTGACTTTGCTTGCAGCCGGCACGCAGTTCCGAGAGCACGTTTTCATAAACCCGCTCCTGGGCAAGAACAAAGCGTTGCAATTCGTAAGGGTCATTCATCTCACGCTCCAATATATTTTTCCTTTAAGCATTTTTATTTTCCAATAAATCGAAATAAGCTTAGGGCGATCCGGCGTTCATCTGTATATTGACCTCAGCACTTCGTCAATTCACCGCAATTGTTGGCCTCTTTTCTGTCTTACTCTATTCCAGAGTCACTCCTGTTTGAATCCTATCGGGTGCCATTCCCAATTCATTGATGATTGATAGCCTATTGGCCTGTCAATTCGCAGCCGTATTTACATGGAATACCATGATGACCAGAGACGATGTCTTAAAACGTTTTGTGGAAGAGGCGGACAAGCTGGATAAAACGTATATCAGGCGTAACGATATTATTTTACAGCTGGCTCAACTGGTTGCCGATTCCAGGACAAGCCTCTCGGATGAAAGTTTTGCTGCCCTGCTGCGCATTGGCGCGGCGATTTACAAGGCCAATCTCCGCCAGAACCGTGCTCGTAAGGAAATTGCCACGATCATGCGGGAATCGATCAATAGCGGCAGTGACTAGGAATCGGATAACGCGATATGTACGAATATTTTTCCTGAAACAAAACTTAGTCAGCGCCGTGTTGTCCAATTGACAGTAGATGCAGGCGCACTCAGTGCTACCATCGCGTAGCTCATTTCTTAATTTCTTAAGTCTTCTGCGGCAGATATTTTTTGCATTGAATCGTCTTTGCAAAAATTCCCTTGCTATCCGTTGATTCGATTCCGCGCCTGTCACCAAACGTCAGGCATGCCATGCAAGCTTGAAATCGTTTCCCAGTCGATATACAGATTAGGGGCGGCCAGTCATTTTAAAAAGGAAAAATCATGCTTCATTATCCCACCCCACAGCCACTCATAACCCGTGAAGGCATCGCATTCACGGTAAGAGTCGATGCACTCGACCGCGAATGCCTGATAACGGAAGAAGCCCTTCTTGAATTGTCGAGGTTGAAAGCCATTGACACTCCGCACGCCAGCATGATGGAGGTGTTCCACGCATTTGAGGCGACGATCAATGGTGTGGCGCGCCGCCTGGTATTTGCGAAAGTGCCTGGTTCGCCGCTCAGGCTGGGGACTAATACTTTTTTGAGTCCCCCGCATACCCATTAGGCGAGAATGTCGGCCTGGTGTCGAGGAATGGATCATGACGCCCCAGCGCACAAGCACCAGCGCCATTGAACTGCACCGCTTGCTTGCGCTTTCCCGCGATCTCCTGCAAACCGCCGACTTCGGCTCAGCCCTGGCGTATATTGGTCCGGCCATCCGCGATCTGCTGGCAAGCGATGGCGCCTTCCTCCTGATGTCGATGGGCGGTCATGATCATGGCGTCGAATTTGACCGCAACGGCGCCGCGCATCCTGCTCGCAAGGAATCATTTTTATATCAATACGCGCGACAAGCAATGGACAAAGCAAGCATGTTTTTGCTTGCCGCTGCCGAACCTGGCGGTGTGGCCGCACAGGCAGGCAACTTGTCTGCTGGCGGCATTGCCAGCATGCTGGCTGTTACATTTCCTCAAGTAAACCCCCTTGGCGTATTGCTGGTCTTCTGGCACAAGAAAAAGCGAGAACCATTTCTTGCCAGGCGGGTGGCGCTTATGCAGCAGTTGACGGAATTGATCTGTGCGTCGGCTGGAAGTCTTGACTCGCGGGGCGGACTTGAGCGGCAGGTGTCGGCGCAAACTGATGAAATTGCCGAAATTACCGAAGAGCATGTCCAGGAAATGCAGCGGCGCGATCGGGTGGAAGCGGAGATGTATCGTATCTCGACCACGGATGTGATGACGGGATTAAAGAATCGGCGCGGATTTTTCCTGCAGGCGGAACAAAGTTTCAAGGTCGCCCAGCGACGCAGGTTAATCAGCGCAGTGATATTTGCCGATGTGGATGGTTTAAAGGCGGTCAATGATACGCTGGGACATGCTGTGGGGGACCAGCTTATTCGTGACAGTGCCCGGATATTCCAGGCGGCGTTCCGCGCCAGTGACGTGGTTGCCAGGTTTGGCGGCGATGAATTTGTCGCCTTTACCCTGGATGCCAGCCAGCCGGAAGCCATATTGGCCAGGATTCAGGAAAATATTGACGCGTTCAACCAGCATGCATCGCGTCCCTACCAGGTCGCAGTCAGCACCGGAATTGTCCAGTGTGATCCGGCATCCGCCTTGTCTTTGGCCGATCATCTTTTAATGGCTGACAAGCAGATGTACGCTCAAAAAACGCAGCAGCACCACTTCATGCCATCCCGGCCTGTTCCTTCTCCAACCGATCTGCCGCGACATTAGCGCCCTCTGGCACCCTGGTTTTTTTGGTAGGGTAGATGTGACGGCTTAATTAGATCTCAAGCCGTTCCGGTCGTTTGATGCTAATCTGATTCAGTTCTTGCCGGCGCGGCGTGCAAGCATTGGCGGCGCAAATCTCTGCAGCAATTGCCGAGGATCAGCCATGTTTGGATTCACTGCACTTGAGCTTGCCCGAATTCAATTCGGCTTCACGATTTCCTTTCATATCATTTTCCCGGCAATTACCATCGGCCTGGCCAGCTATCTGACGGTGCTGGAAGCCTGCTGGCTGCGCAGCAAACAGACGGTCTATCGTGACCTCTACCACTTCTGGTCAAAAATCTTTGCAGTCAACTTCGGCATGGGCGTGGTGTCGGGCATCGTCATGGCTTATCAGTTCGGCACCAACTGGAGTTTCTTTTCCGATTTCGCCGGCGGCATTACCGGCCCGTTGCTGGCGTATGAAGTGTTGACGGCTTTTTTCCTGGAAGCGGGCTTCCTTGGCGTGATGCTGTTCGGCTGGAACCGCGTCGGCCCCGGCCTGCATTTTCTGTCGACCGCGATGGTCGCGCTCGGCACCCTGATTTCGGCGACCTGGATCCTGGCTTCCAACAGCTGGATGCAAACCCCGCAGGGTTTCGAAATCATCGACGGGCGGGTGGTGCCGACCGACTGGCTGGCGGTGATTTTCAATCCATCCTTTCCGTACCGGCTCGTGCACATGAGCATTGCGGCCTTCCTGGCGACTGCGCTCTTCGTCGGCGCCTCGGCGGCCTGGCATCTGTTGCGCGGCATGGACAGCCCGGCGATCCGCAAGATGATGTCGATGAGTGTGTGGCTGCTGGCGATCGTGGCGCCGGTGCAGGCGGTGGTCGGCGACTTCCACGGCTTGAATACCCTGCAGCACCAGCCGGTCAAGCTGGCCGCCATCGAAGGCCATTGGGAAAACCACGGCGATGCAGGCATGCCCTTGATCCTGTTCGGCTGGCCCGACATGGCGCGCGAGGAAACCCGCTTCAAGCTGGAAGTGCCACGCCTGGGCAGCTTGATCCTGACGCACAGCTGGGATGGCCAGATTCCTGGCATGAAGGAATTCGCGCCCGAAGACCGGCCCAATTCGACGGTGGTGTTCTGGACTTTTCGCGTCATGGTCGGCCTCGGATTTTTGATGATCGCGCTGGGCTTGTGGGGCGCCTGGCTGCGCTGGCGCGGCACGCTGTGGAAATGCCGGCCCTTCTTGCGCTTCGCATTGTGGATGGGGCCAGCCGGCCTGGTGGCGATCCTGGCCGGCTGGTTCACCACCGAGATCGGCCGCCAGCCCTGGGTGGTGTATGGCTTGCAGCGCACCGCTGACGCCGTCTCGCCGGTGGGCGCGGGCCAGCTCGGCATTTCGCTGGCGCTGTTCGTGCTGGTGTACGTCGCCGTGTTCGGCACCGGCATCGCCTATCTGCTGCGCATGGTGCGCAAGGGGCCGCTGGCCGGCGAAGGGCAACAGGCCAGTGTCGGCGGGCCGGGCCAGGAGCGCCAGCCGATGCGGCCGCTGTCGGCGGCCAGCAAGGCCGACCGCGACGACGCCGTCGACATCCCGACGAGGAGCTAGGACATGGGCATCGATCTTTCCCTCATCTGGGCTGTCATCATCCTGTTCGGTATCATGATGTATGTGGTGATGGACGGCTTCGATCTCGGACTCGGCATCCTGTATCCCTTTTTCCGCGACAAGGACGAGCGCGATGTCATCATGAATACCGTGGCGCCGGTGTGGGACGGCAACGAGACCTGGCTGGTGCTGGGCGGCGCCGGCCTGCTGGCGGCATTTCCTTTGGCGTATTCGGTGGTGTTGAGCGCGCTGTATCTGCCGTTGATCTTCATGCTGATCGGCCTGATCTTTCGCGGTGTGGCCTTCGAATTCCGCTTCAAGGCGCTGGGGCATGAGCGGCATTTCTGGGACAAGGCATTCATCGGCGGCTCCATCGCCGCCACTTTCTTCCAGGGCGTGACCCTGGGCGCTTTCATCCAGGGCTTGCCGGTGGCCAACCGCACCTTCGCCGGCGGCGCGCTCGACTGGATTTCGCCGTTTTCCTTCTTCACCGGGGGCGGGCTGCTGGTGGCGTTTGCGCTTCTGGGCAGTACCTGGCTGATCGTCAAGACCGAAGGCGCGCTGCAGGCACGCGCGTATGAGATCACGCGCTGGCTGGTCTGGCTGCTGCTGGCGGTGCTGGTCGCCATCAGCGTCTGGACGCCGCTGCTGGATGCGCGCATCGCCGCGCGCTGGTTCAGCATGCCCAACATGCTGTGGTTTGCGCCGGTGCCGCTGCTGGTGGCGGCCTGCGCCTGGCAACTGCTGCGCGCGGTTGCCGCGCGCGCCCAGGTGCGGCCTTTCCTGTACACGCTGGCGCTGGTGTTTCTGGGGTACAGCGGCCTGGGGATTTCGATCTGGCCGAACATCATCCCGCCTGACATCACCCTGTGGCAGGCGGCGGCGCCGCCGCAAAGCCAGGGTTTCGCCCTGGTCGGTGCCTTGCTGATCATCCCGATCATCCTGATGTACACCATCTGGGCATACTACGTTTTCCGCGGCAAGGTGCGGCCCGGGGAGGGTTACCATTGATGGATGAGCAAGTCGCGCCAGGCCCGTGGTGGAAGCGGCTGGGCTGGCTGGTCCTGATCTGGGCCGCCAGCGTCGCGGCCCTGGGTGTGGTGGCTTACGGCATAAGGCTTATAATGAATGCCGTCGGACTGACCGTCTGACGACCATGAACAATAATCTTTAGCCAATTGATGCGAATGAGCCGATTCTGGAGCCCTGTGGTACAGGGATTGACGCCCTATGTGCCGGGCGAGCAGCCGAAGCTGCAAAACCTTGTCAAGCTGAACACCAATGAAAACCCCTACGGGCCGTCGCCGGCAGTGCTGGCCGCGGTGCATGAGGCCGTCGGCGACAGCCTGCGCCTGTACCCGGACCCGAACGCCGACGTCCTGAAAGATGCACTGGCGGCTTACCACGGCGTGGCGCGTAATGAAATTTTCGTCGGCAATGGCTCCGATGAAGTGCTGGCCTTCGTCTTCCAGGCGCTGCTGCAGCACGAGGCGCCGCTGCTGTTTGCCGACATTACCTACAGTTTTTACCCGGTCTATTGCGGCCTGTACGGCATCGATTTCGTCAAGGTGCCGCTGACCGCAGCGATGGAAATCCGCCCCGAGGATTACCGCCAGCCCTGCGGCGGCATCATCTTCCCCAACCCGAACGCACCCACCGGCATCGGCATGCCGGCTGCCGTGGTCGAACAGTTCCTGGTCGAGCATCCGGACGCCGTAGTGGTGGTGGATGAAGCCTACATCGATTTCGGTGGCGAATCGGTGATCCCGCTGGTCAAGCGCCATCCCAACCTGCTGGTGGTGCAGACCCTGTCGAAGTCGCGCTCGCTGGCTGGCTTGCGGGTCGGCTTTGCAGTCGGCCATCCCGACCTGATCGAGGCGCTCGACCGCGTCAAGAACAGCTTCAATTCCTATCCGCTGGATCGCCTGGCGCTGGCCGGCGCAGTCGCCGCTTATCAGGACGAAGAGTATTTCCAGCAGACCCGCGGTGCCATCATCGCCAGCCGCGAGACGCTGGTGGCGCAACTGCGCGACCTTGGCTTCGAGGTGCTGCCGTCGCAGGCCAATTTCGTTTTCGTCCGCCATGTGCGCGAGGACGCGCTGCAGCTGGCGCAGAGTTTGCGCGAGCGTTCGGTGATCGTGCGCCATTTCAAACAGCCGCGCATCGACCAGTACCTGCGCATCACCGTCGGCACTGAAGCGGAATGTGCGGCGCTGGTGGCGGCGCTGCGCGAAATCCTCGGCGCCGCGCCTGCCGCCTGAACGCCGGCCTGGTCCCGCTGCCTGCCCGCTTAACCACTGAACAAACCGACCGTCATGTCCACCGTCGAACTCGCCCCGCCATTCACCGCGCCCGATCAGCTTGTCGAGGCATTGCACAAGCAGGGGTATGCGGTGCTGAGTCCGGAAGCGCTGGCGGGTTTCGTCCATGCCTCGTTTGCCGAGCTTGAAACGCTGCAGCCGGACTGGCGTGATCTGCCGCCCGACCGTTACTTGAAGGATGGCGGACGCTACCGGCGCAGGCGCCATGCCAGCTTCGTGGTGGAGGGCAGGGACGTGCGGCAGGCGCCGCATCGCGCGCACTGGCAGCCCACCGACTACAATGCCTTGCACGGCGGCATGCATCGCATGTTCGAGCCGATGCTACCCGCCACCGTGGCACTGCCGGTCTGGCCCAGGCTGCTGCAGTCTCTGGGGGCACTCTGCTCGGAACTCAAGGGCGAGCAGCCCTGGTATGTGGAAGCGCACCAGTTCCGCATCGACACCACCGACGGCATCGGCCGGCCGACACCGGAAGGCGCGCACCGCGACGGCGTCGATTTCGTCGCCATCCTGTTCATCGGACGCGCCGACATCAAGGGCGGCGAGAGTCGTGTGTTCGACGCCGCGGGGCCGATGGGCCAGCGATTCACGCTGAGTCAGCCTTGGACCCTGCTGATGCTGGACGACGAGCGGGTCATCCACGAAACGACGCCGATGCAGCCGACCGATGGCGCTGGCTATCGCGATACGCTGGTACTGACTTTCAGGGCAGGCGGGTTCCTCGACGAAGCTTGATGGTCTTCGGCCCGCCTGATCCGGACGCGCTTCAATAGCCTGCGGTGAATCGGTGCCGCGCGTGCGCCGGCTTTTCCAGTTCATCAATCATCGCCACCGCAAAGTCTTCCACCGAGATCGTACTTTCGCCCTTGTCATTGACCAGCAACTGGTCGGTGCCGAGACGGAACTTGCCGGTGCGCTGGCCGGGCGCGATCATCGCCGAAGGGCTCAGCATGGTCCAGTTCAGCGTGGCGTCCTGTTTCAGCAGGTGCAGCGCATCTAGTGCGCCCTGCGCGGTGCCCTTCCATTGCGCCGGAAATTCCGGCGTGTCGATCACCAGCAGGCCGGGTGCCGCTTCCAGGCTGCCGGCGCCGCCGACGACGAGAAGGCGCGTCACGCCCGCACGTTTGGTGGCGTCGATGATGGCGTGCATGCCCTGCATGTAATATTCATAAACATTGCTTTGCGCGTGGCCGCTGAAGGCGCTGATGGCGGCATCATGTCCTGTCAGTTGCTCAGCCAGCTTTGCGCTATCCAGCACGTCGGTGCCAAGAGCGGTCAGATGGGCGGCGGCGGCCAGCTTTTCCGGGTGGCCTACCAGCGCGGTAACTTCGTGCCCGCGCGCCAGTGCTTCCTTCAGGATTGCTGAGCCAATAAAGCCGGTGGCGCCGATCAGTGCGATTTTCATGTTCTTGCTCCTGGTATTTAAGTAATGGACACCATCATCGCAGTAAAGATTGATTCGATAAATAATCAAGACGATAATTCATTGTTTTCAATTTCTAAACAATGAGGTGTGCATGGCCTTGCCCGGACAACTCGATCTGAATGCCTTGCGGATATTCGATGCAGTGGTCGATGCAGGCAGCTTTACGGCAGCCGCCGATCGGCTCGGCATGGCCAAGGCGAAAGTGAGCATCCAGGTGGCACGCCTTGAAACCTTGTTGGGCGAGGCACTGTTTGCCCGCACGACGCGCCGCGTCACCTTGACCGATACCGGACGCGCCTTGCATGCTGAATGCCACCCCTTGTTGCAAGGGATCGAGGAAGCGGTTGACCGGGTCGGCGCCAGCACCACCGAACTGTCAGGAACATTGCGTTTGAGTACCTCGGTGGATCATGCGGTGCAGTCGCTGGCGGGCGCGGTTGCACAATTCGCCGGACTGCATCCGCGCTTGCAGATCGACTTGCGCACCAGCGATCGTGTACTCGATCTGGTAAGCGAAGGCATCGATTTGAGTATTCGTTTGGGGTGGTTGCGCGATTCTTCGATGCGCGCGGTCAAGCTCGGCGAATTCGGCCAATATCTGGTGGCATCACCAGGCTATGTGCAGCGCGCGGGATTGCCGACGCATCCGCAGGATTTGGGCGGACATGCCTGGGTGGCGCTGACCTTGTTGCCGACGCCATTGACCTGGCAATTCACGGCACGCCAAGGCAAGGTGCATACCGCCCATGTAAAGACGCGCTTGCGTGTGGATTCGCCTGGCGCGCTCGCCGCCATGTTGCGTCAGGGTGCCGGCATTTCGGTGCTCGACCAGTACACTGCGCAGGAAAATATCGCCAGCGGCAAACTGGTGCGCCTGTTGCCGGAATGGCAGCTGCCGCCGGGCGGCATTTATGCAGTGTATCCGCCCGGGCGGCATGTCAGCGCCAGGGTGCGTGCCTTCATTGATTTCTATCGCGGCTTATTGCGGACGCCATGAATTGCACATGTGTCCTCAATTCTTCAGGATCAGTACCGCACCCGCAATCATCAACAGGGCGCCGGCAATGCGCCAAAGATTGATGTCATGCTGGGCATAGCCAATCGCGCCGTAGTGATCGAGCACCAGCGAGGTGAGTAACTGTGCAGCAACGGTAATGCCGATCAGGTTGGCTGCGCCAAGTTTTTGTGCGGCCAGGATCGACGCGGCAACATAAAAGGCGCCCAGTGCGCCCCCCATCCAGCTCCAGGATGGCAAGCCCGCCAGTGTCGCTGCAGACGGCCACGGTGCGCGCACCACAAGCGTATAGGCGAGCAGGCAGGCCGACCCCACCACAAAAGAAATGAGCGCTGCAATCAGTGGCGTGCCGACGCCGGCCCGCAGCGAGTTGTTGACGCCCACCTGAATCGGCAGGAGAACGCCGGCAGCAAGGGCGAGCAAAATGTACAGGTACGTCATGGGGCTTTCTCCGGCATGCCAAGCCGATTGGATAGCGCAGCGGCCTGGCAAGCCGCTGCCGGTGTCAGACCTTGATCTCGGCCGACGGCTCGACGTCGCCCAGCGCGATGCAGGCCGTCGCCGTAAACAACACGTCGGTGGAAGAATTCAGCGCAGTTTCCACGGAATCCTGCACCACACCGATGATAAAGCCGACCGCCACCACCTGCATCGACACGTCGGCGGGAATGCCGAACAGGCTGCAGGCCAGCGGGATCAGCAGCAGCGAGCCGCCGGCCACGCCGGACACGCCGGCCGCGGCGATCGAAGCCACCACGCTGAGCAACAGCGCCGTCGGAATATCGACGGTGATACCCAGCGTATTGACCGCTGCCATGGTCAGCACGGTGATGGTGATGGCTGCGCCTGCCATATTGATGGTGGCGCCGAGGGGAATCGCGATCGAATAGGTGTCCTCGTGCAGGCCGAGGCGCTCGGCGAGACGCATGTTGACGGGGATGTTGGCGGCCGAACTGCGCGTAAAGAAGGCGGTGATGGCGCTTTCGCGCAGGCAGGTAAACACCAGCGGATAGGGATTGCGGCGGATTTTCCAGAAGACGATCAGCGGGTTGACCACCAGTGCCACCAGCAGCATGCAGCCGACCAGCACCGCCAGCAGGTGCAGATAACCCAGCAGCGCATCGAAGCCGGATGCTGCCAGGGTCGAGCCGACCAGGCCGAACACGCCCAGTGGCGCAAAGCGGATCACGAAGCCGACGATGCCGGAGACGGCGGCGGCGAATTCGTCGAGCATGGTCTTGGTAGTGCCGCTGACGTGGCGCATGGCGAAGCCAAGACCGATCGCCCAGGCCAGGATGCCGATGTAATTGGCATTGGCCAGCGCATTGACTGGATTGTCGACGACGCTCAAGGCCAGCGATTGCAGCACATCGACGATATTGCCAGGCGCAGCCACATCCTTGCCCGCCGTCGCCAGAGTCAGCGTCGAGGGAAACAGGAAGCTGGCGACCACCGCTACCAGCGCTGCGGCGAGCGTGCCGATCAGGTACAGCAGCAGGACCGGGCGGATATGCGTCTGGTGGCCCGGCTTGTGGCTGGCGATGGAAGCCAGCACCAGCACGAACACAACGATCGGGGCGGCGGACTTGAGGGCTTGCACAAATATCTTGCCGAAGAAATCAGCGACGACGGCAGCGCCCGGAAAGAGAAGCGCCAGCAATATCCCGGCGATCAAGCCGATGACGATTTGCCCTACCAGGCTGAAGTCGAGAATTTTTCGGATAAGGGAAGTTTGAGGGTGAGGCATGGAAGCTGATTTTGGAAAGAAGAAAAAGGCAGATGAATCCTGGAGCTTGCAGCAAAGGCCGGGCGGGCCCGATTGCTTACCCGGATGACACAGGATTCGGTACAAGCCGAAAGTGCCGGAGAATACCATAGGCCTGAGCGTTGCCGTCTCCCAGGGCGTGGCCCGGATGACCCGCAAGCCGCAAAACTGGTAAGCTTTTGGCATCATTCAACAGAAAGATGATTATCATGGCAATGAACGATACCTATGCGGCCAATGAACCGCCACGCGAGGAAATCGATGCCCTCATGGGGGCGACTCTGGTCGAGTTCGGCGCGCCCTGGTGCGGCTTTTGTCGCACCGCCCAGGGGCCACTGGCTGCCGCCATGGCGCAACATCCGGGGGTGCGCCACATCAAGATTGAAGATGGCAAGGGCCGCCGGTTGGGACGTTCCTTTGGCGTCAGGCTTTGGCCGACCCTGGTGTTTATCAAAGATGGCGCTGAAGTCGCGCGCCTGGTGCGTCCCGCTGATGCCGGGGCCATCGTGCAGGCCCTCGGGCAAATCCACACTGTCGGCTAGGAGTCTGCGCGGCAAACAGAATTTGAGCGAGCGAAACGGGCGCAACGCCAGCCGGGCTGATATTGGCCCGGCATTGAATTCTGAAATTGCTGACTGATAGGCGTTTTTGAGCTGCGGCGCGACACCGGAATGTGCGTTTTCCCCATTTTTAAACTACGCACACATCATATTTGCCATTCTTCGCAGGTTAAGCGCAGCGCAGACGAGTTTCCACTCTGCCTGGGCCTTGGCGATGCCGCGCATGCTAAATTGTCGGAAGCCCAGTACGTGCTTGATCCAACCATTTGGCGGTTCGGATAACCACTTGCGCCGCCGGTAGGCATCTTGGGTGGCGGTGGATTTGAATCGTTCTGCCATGGCCGCCGAGAGTGGGCGTTTGTTCGGATCAATCCCAAGCGCTTGTCTACCTTCGCGCCCAAGGGCAACGATGATCTCGGCGGGATGATCACGCAGCGTTTCAAACACGGCCTCGGATCGATAGCCTGCATCGGCGACGACCTGGTGCGGATCGTCGCCCGTATTCGCCTTGACCGCCGCCAGCACCGCGGGCAATTGACGGCTATCGGCGCCGCTATTGGTCAGTTCGGCAGCGACGATGATGTGCGCCGTATCATCGACTGCGGCTTGCGCGTTGTAGCTGTAATCGAAGCCGCCACCGGCGCGCTTCATGATCCGGCTTTCCGGGTCGGTAAAGTTGTCCTGGGCCTTGGGCTTGGGCTCACCGAACTTGTACTTGTATTTCGACTTCTTGAGCGCCTTACCATCGCCGTCTGGCGGCGTATTGTCGTCGTCAGCGCTGCGGCCACGCTCGGTATCTGCCTGACGCTGGCGTTCCTCCAGCCGTGCGCGCGCCGCGCCAATGGCTGCAAGCCGGTCCTCGCGTCGGCTTATCTCAGCTGGAATGTCCAGTGCCGGCTCGTTCTTCTCGGCCAGGTCGGCTGCCTTGGCCTTGGCCAGTAGCGCGTCGATCTGCGCCTTCAATTCCAGCTCCGATTTCTTCATGCGCTCATAACTCATGGCCTTGTGGCGCGATGCGTTGGCCTTAATCTTGGTCCCATCCACAGCGATGGTTCCCAACTTGACCAGGCCGCACTCGCGCGCCAACTTCACCACTTGCACGAACAAGTCGGACAACTCTTTCAGATGGAAAGCACGGAAGTCGCAGATCGTGCGGTGCGCGGGATAATTGCCAGCAGCAAGTACCCGGAAGGCAACGTCTTCATGCAGCTTCTTTGCCAGCTTGCGCGACGAGAACACCCCGGTCGCATAGCCATAAACCAGCACTTTGACCATCATCGCCGGATGAAAGGGCTGATTGCGCGGCCCGCCACCTGCATATCGCGCATGGAAGGTGCTCAGATCAAGCGCATCGATCGTATCGCTGATGTAGTACGCAAGATGGCCATCTGGTAGCCACTCTTGCAATGCAGGGGGAAGCAGCATTTGCTGCTGCGGATCGTAGGGAAGATAGCTCGATGTCATCACGAATCAACGTTTACGAATCTATTCGGATGACATCAGCGTTCTGCCGCGCAGACTCCTAGCGACCGCCGGCCCGCTCGCGAACGCCAATTCCATATTACAGATCAGCGTAGTCACGAACCGCGCTTCGCCAACCCGCGCTTCGCCAACCCGATTATCCAGGTGCTTTTGCCGTAATGCCGGCATCCCGGGGTTCAATGCCTGTGCGCCACCAGCGCCGGGGGCACCCGCTGACGAGTGATGCCCCCATGTTCAAGCCAGCGACTGGTCTGATCGGCTGCGCGCTCGATCAACTCGCCGGCATGCGAAAAATCGTACGGCGACGCGGTCAGCGGACACAGCGGGGGTACTGTGATGATTTCTGCCTGGCCGCGATGCAACGCGATTTCCATGACCAGTTGATGCGCAATCAGCAGCGTGACCGCATGGAGGGCGCTGGCGATGGCGTTGCGTGGCGGCGATTCTAGCGCGCAAGCGAAGCCGGTCGGCAGAACAATGATGCGCCTGGCACCGAGTTCGATGGCGACGCTGATCGGCGTGTTGCTGGCGATCGCGCCATCGACCAAATACCGCTCACCGATGCGTACCGGTGGAAATACCGCCGGAATGGCGCAACTCGCCAGCACCGCATCGACCAGCGGGCCAGTCGACAGCTGCACAGTTACGCCTTGCAGCAGGTCGGTCGCCACCACATGCAAGGGAATGCTGGTTTGCTCGAATGTCGAATATGGCAGGCATTGCTGGAGCAGGTTGCGCAGTCCGGCCGGGTCGACCGCAAAATTGTGCTGGCCCAGCATGCTGCGCCAGGCGAACGGGAATACCTCGCTGCGGCGCAGGCCTCCCCAGATAGCCTCGAGCCGGGCGACGCCGCTGGCATTCGGCGCGCAGGCAAAATAGGCGCCGTTGATCGCGCCCACAGATGAACCGATCACCAGATCAGGCATCAGGCCGTAGGCAATCAGCGCGCGCAGCATGCCCACCTGGATTGCGCCGAAACTGCCGCCGCCGGCGAGTATCAGTGCTGTCGGCTGAGCCGTGAGCGTAGGCATTTTTCGGTGCTCCTCAGGCTCATGTCCGTCCTGTTGACGTGACCCTTGTAAAAAAACCGCTTAGGGCGGATTTCCGGATGCCGCCCGGATTGCCGGCGCCTTAATTGCTATTGCTGTTTATTGCATTCAGCCGATCCGTTGGCCTGCTTGAGATAGGCGATCAGGGCGGCGCGCTCCTTGCCGTCGGTGACGCCGGCATAACCCATGCTGGTGCCAGGTACCGCCTGCGTCGGGTTGGCCAGGAAACGGTCGAGCGTCCTGGCGTTCCAGATGATGTCCGCGCGTTGCATGGCCGCCGAATAGGCGAAGCCTTTCACGCTACCGGCGCGACGACCGAACAGGCCACAATGCCGGGGGCCTGTGCGGTCGTAGGCCAGCGCATGGCAAGCCAGACAGCGTGCGTAAATGGCTTCGCCTGCCTTGACTTCGGCCGACGGCGCAATATCCTTTGCCGCTGCCGACACGCTGCCGGCAGCCAGTGCGAGCAGTGCGGTGGCAAGTATTTGCATGAGCGCATTCATGATCTGCTATGACACGAATGCCGAGGGCACCGGCACTTCGCCCAGGGCGTTGCGCAGGATCGCCCAATGCATCGCTTCGTCGCCGAGGATGCTGGCGGCAGCCTTGGCCAGGTCGCGGTTGCCGAACAGCGGCACGGCGCCCAGATAGGCGCTGACCGCGCCTTTTTCGAGCATGGCGGCGAAGCGCAGCACGTCTGCCTGGGTTTTCAGGGTATCGGTCGGAAAGATGTATTTTTCCTTGGCCAAGACCGGCTTGCCCCCCAGTTTGGCAATCGTCTTCGACAGCAAATCCGCATGTTCCTTGTGATGGCCCTGGAAGGTCACGGCCAGGTCGAGCACCGGTTTTTGCAGCAGGCCGCTCTCGGCACCCAGCTGATAAGCGGCAATCGCTTCATGCTCGGCGCCTAAGGCCGTGTTCAGGATGTTGACGTCGGAAGTCGCCGCCTTGCCGCCTTTGGCGGCCAGAGCATCCTGGCCGGCCAGCAGGGCGACTGCGGCGCCGGACAGCAGCAAACCGGATTTGCTCATGAATGCGCGGCGGGAAGTCACTGGTGCGGGATCGTTGGCGAAAATCAGAAAAGACATGGCGGTTCTCCTGTGGGTGGTTGCTGCAAACAGTCAGGCATCGCCTGACCGGGTATTATTCAGTTGCTTTCAGCCGTGCCAACACGCCGGCCACGATGCGGTTGCAGCGTTCGCCGTCGAAAGTAAAGGCCTCCTCGAAGGCAAAGTCGATTTCCCGCGACAGCGCTTCCCGTAACAGGCTACGGGCCCGGAAAAAGCGCGTCCTGACGGTGGCTTCCGGGATATCCAGGCAGGTTGCAGTTTCCTCGACGCTCATTTCTTCCAGCGCGCGCAGAACGAATACGGTACGGAATGTATCCGGCAACTGGTCGATTTTGGCCTCGAGCATGGCGCGCGCCTGAGCCCGCATCGCGGCACGTTCAGGGGATTCCGGAGCACTGTCATTCATGTTCACCTCGGTGGCATCGCCATTCAATTCCGTCTCGCCGTCCAGCCGGATCACTTCGGCGCGACGATGGTTCTTGCGTGACCGGGCAATGGCTTCATTGATGACGATGCGCGTCAGCCACGTCGACAATTTGGCATCTCCACGAAACTTGTCGATGTTGCGGTAGGCCAGCAGATAAGCTTCCTGTACCGCATCCTCGGCCTCGGTATCATCGCGCAGGATGCTGCGTGCAGTACGGTACAGGGTCTGGTTGTGTCGCCGCATCAAGAGCTCGAATGCGTGGGGAGCGTGAGCGCAAATTCCCTGAACAAGCTCGATATCGGTACATCCTGTGTTCAATGTCTTTATTCCTGCTGGATGCATACTGCCCCCATTTGTTGGCGTTAGTGCGACATTGGATGAAGGTAAAGCCTGGCGCGTTCCCGAGAACTATAAAAAGCCGGAAGCAGACCAGTAATCCGTACAGGCCGTTCAGGGAAATATGCAGGGCAATTGTAACGGCCTCATGTGGAGGAACGCGGGTAGGGCAATGGATGCTTGCGTCATGTTAAATTTTAACTGGCGGTACGGCAGTGCCGCGCCAAATCCCGGCATGAGACGCCGGCGCCATCGAACAGGTTCTGAAGAAAATTCATACCGCCGGCTAGCGGCCGCCGGTTGGACCACGCAATGGATCCAGCAAATGCCGCAAGTTGTTATGGTCCAGCTCATACATCAGCGCGAGGAGACTGCCGAGCTGCCCCGGCGGGAAGCCCTCGCGTGCAAACCATCCCAGGTAATGTCCGGGCAGGTCGGCCAGCAGCCTGCCCTTGTACTTCCCGAAGGGCATGGTCCAGGTGACCAGGAGTTGCAGGCTTTCTGCTTGCATGGCGATCAATGACGGAAGTAGCTGTCACATGCCTTTTGGGCGACATTCCATTGCGCCGATATGCTGTTGTAGGCGTCCCGGTTCATGCAGGCGGATTTTCTTTCATTAGTTGCGCCATCTCCATTCCCTCCGGCGCGCCCGTCGCCAGCAAGCCTTCAATGACACCATGTGCACCAGTATCGGATGCAATGTGCAACGGAATATGGTTGGCGTTAAGGCCGTCCGGGCCGAGCGTGACCAAGGTGGCAAGCGGCTGCGCACGAATCAGTTCGTGCATTATATCGACGCGCGTTTCTTCAAATAGTTTTGGTATATACATGCTGTGAGCGGAACTCTTGTTGCGGGCGAGATGAACCATGATTCCGTCCCTGCTTCATCTGCAAGCAAGCCATGGTTTTAAATTGATCTTAGTATGGCATAGACATGAATTCATTCGGGGCTTCATGTACAAATCATGTCGGCGCTAGTATCAGTGCCGAAATCGGGTGAATTTATTGTTAAGTTCATGAGTCAAAGCAAACATGAAAAAAAATCGCCCCATAGAATGAACCGACTTTATCGTTGATTTTATACAGGAGATGCCATGTCGAATATCAGTTCCGCCAAATCCTCGCTACGCGCAGAACTTGAACATGTACAGTCCGGACTTGCTTACTATCAGTCCCGGGTCGAAGCCTTGAACTCCGCAATTCATCAACTTGACGAGATCGGCGATGAGGATATGCTCGACCTTGAGATCGCAGAAGAAATTCCTAGTGGCAAGGTAAGTACGGGCCGGCGCGGCAGGCGTCCTGGCGCTGCGAAAAAAGTGACGAAGCCAGGTCGTCAGGCGAGGGGCGCCAGCCGTCTTCCCGCCACCGGCGGCGACTTTTTCCCGAACCTGCTCACCGGACAAAAGCAAACCATGTCAGCGTTGTTGCATGCCGCTGCTGCGCAAATGCCTTTCAAGGCGACGCCCGAGGAGCTGACCCAGTTGCGTTCGCGCCTGGTGGCAGCAATCTCCGGCATGCTGAAATCCGGCGCGATCAGCGACCAGGGAAAAGGCCGGGAAAGAGTGTATTTCAAGGCTTGAAGTTCAATCGGCTTCAACTTCAAGCCGGTGGGTAGCGCGCCAGCGGGCGTGTTACCCACCGCATCTGCATCGGCGCTCGATGCTCCAGGCGGAACACCTTGGGGTGATTTTTGGCGCCGACTTCAAATTTGGTTGATCAGATCCGGTTGATCTTGATGAGTCCGACCATGGAAAACAGGCGGATTGCCACCCAACCCATGTCGAGCTCCCACCATTTTTGCGACAGCTTGGCCGAACCCGGGCGGGCATGGTGGTTGTTGTGCAATTCCTCGCCGCACAGGAACACCCCGAGCGGGAACAGGTTGCGCGAGGCGTCGCGGGTGACATTGTTGCGATACCCGACATAGTGGGCCAGGCCATTGACGAAGCCGGATGCCCAGAAGGGCACGGTGATCACCTGGCACAGCCATACCAGCGGCCCCGTGGCGAATCCGAACAGCACGATATTCACCAGCAGGAACAGCGGCGCGCCAATAAAAGGGTGTTTGACGTACAGCGTGCGATCCAGCCAGTCTTCCTTGACTCCCAGGCCATACATCTTGACCATGTCCTTGTCGCGGGCGGCGCGGCGGTAGAGCAAGGTGCCTTGCGTGAGCAGCTTGCCGATGCCATGGACTTGCGGGCTGTGCGGGTCATCCTCGGTATCGCATTTGGCGTGGTGCTTGCGATGCACCGCTACCCATTGCTTGGTCACCAGGCCGGCCGTGGTCAGCCACAGCCACAGACGGAAAAAATGACTCAGCAGCGGGTGGAAACTGATCGCCCCGTGGGTCTGGCCGCGGTGCAGGTACAGGCTGACTGCTAAAAAGCTGATCTGCATTGATGCCAGGATGAGCAAGAACGTTGCCATCGGCGTGAGGTGGATGATTCCGGAATACATTGTTGACTCCCTGATTGAAAGACCTGGCGCCTTGTCGCTTATCGCCAGGCCGGATTGTGATCGACCTCCACTGTACGGCCTCAGTTGTTTCGTTGATATGAAAAACAGACAAGCTTTTCCACCGCAATTGTGCGAATGGCAAACCAATGTTTCCTCAAGAAAACATCATCAGCCTGTCTTGCCACTCTGGTCAGGGTTTGCAGCCTGGCACATGCGCGCCTACAATCAATGCTTGGTGCAAAGCGCACCTGGCGATTGCAAAGGGAGTACATGAAGGTATTGCTGGTCGAAGACGACCCCATGATTGGCGAGAATATCCAGATAGCCCTGGAAGGCGAGGGCGTTACTGCCGAGTGGGTACGCGGCGGCGCCGATGCCGAGGCCGCGCTGCTCGCCGGCACTTATGATGCCATGCTGCTGGACCTGGGTTTGCCGCAAAAGGATGGCATCGATGTCTTGCGCGGCTTGCGCGCACGGAAAAACAATCTTCCTGTGCTGGTGCTGACCGCGCGCGACACGGTAGCGCAGCGCGTGCTCGGATTGAACAGCGGCGCCGACGATTACATGCTCAAGCCATTCGACCTGGAGGAGCTGCTGGCGCGCCTGCATGCGCTGGTGCGGCGCGCCCGCGGCGGTGTCGAAGCGGTCTATCGCAAAGGCGACGTGACCGTCAATTGCGAAACCCGCCAGGTGCTGTCGGCCGGCAGCCAGGTCTTGCTATCCTCGCGCGAATGGTCGATCCTGGAGGCGCTGGTGGCGCGCCCGGGCGCCATTCTCTCGCGCAGCCAGCTCGAAGAACGCCTGTACGGCTGGTCCGCCGAGGTCGAAAGCAACGCCGTCGAAGTCTATATACACGGCCTGCGCAAGAAGCTCGGTGCCCAGTTCATCCTCAACGTGCGCGGCCTCGGCTACATGGTGGACAAGCCATGATGCGTTCGCTGCGCATCCGCCTGATCCTCTTGCTGGGGGTGGCAATCGTGGCGGCGTCGGCAGTGCAGTTCACGACGTCGTTTCGCACTGCCATGAGCCAGGCCGACAAGCTGTTCGACTACCACATGCAGCAGATGGCGCTGGCGCTGCAGGATAGCCCGTTCCAGCAAGAGCAGTGGTATTCCTCGCCGCACGACAACGACAACGCTTTCGAATTCGTGATCCAGATCTGGACCGAGGATGGCGTGCGTGTCTATCAGTCGCGCCGCTACAGCTCGCTGCCGAACCAGGGGGTGCTCGGTTATTCGAATGTTACGCTCGACAACGGCGACTGGCGCGTGTTCGGCGTGCGCAATGAAACCCGCATGATCCAGGTGGCGCAAAAACTGGAAGCCCGGCGCAGCCGCGCCATTTCGCTGGCGATGAAAGCGCTGTGGCCATCGATCCCGGTGCTGTTGCTGCTGTTGGGCGTGGTCTGGTGGGTGGTCACATCGGCACTGGCGCCGCTGGATCGCATCGGTCGCGACCTCGCCAACCGCAATGCCGATTCGCTGGCGCCGGTGGATGATGCCGGCGTGCCGCAGGAAGTCTCGCGCCTGGTGGCCGAGGTCAATTCGCTGCTGGGGCGCATGGTGCAGGCATTGCAGGCGCAAAAGCGTTTTGTCGACGATGCCGCGCATGAATTGCGCTCCTTGCTGACGGCGCTGACGCTGCAGGTCAAAACCCTGTCCCGGGCTCGCGACGAGACGGCGCGCACGCAGGCGATTGCGCGGCTGCAGGGCGGTGTCGATCGGGCCTCGCATTTGATGGAGCAGTTGCTGGTGCTGGCCCGGCAAGACCCATTGTCCGAAACCGCCCCCGGCACGCTGGTGTCGCTGGCCGATTGTGTCGAGCAGGCCTCGGATGAAATGACGCCGCTGGCTTTCTCCAGGCAGATTGAATTGCGCTATGGCACGCTGCCGAATACGCGGGTGCGCGGCGACGTTGAAAGCTTGCGTATGCTGGTACGCAACCTCCTGGACAATGCGATCCGCTATACCCCTGAGCAAGGCCTGGTGCAAGTAAAGCTGGTCACCGATGACGAACATGCGGTGCTTTCCATCGAAGATTCCGGCTCGGGTATCCCGCCGGAAAACCGCGGCCGTATCTTCGACCGTTTCTATCGTGTTCCCGGTACCAATGTGAGCGGCAGTGGCCTGGGCCTGGCGATCGTCAAAGCAATTGCTGACCGCTACCATGCAAGCGTTGAACTCGGCCAGGCTGCCCTCGGGGGCCTGGCGATCAAAGTGAAGTTTCCGTTGCCAGAAGGCATCTCTCAACCGGAAAATTGATCATTCCCCCATCATCTTGTCTGCAATTTCTCGTATCAGGCGTCGTTATTTGTGAATTCTTGTGACGGAACCGCGATTCTTAAGATTCGCCTAAGGTCCTTCCTGCAGTATAGAAAGCATTCCTTAAGGCGCAATCAAACGCGCCTGGGCTTGAGCGAGACTGGGTGGAGACAGGAAGCAGCAAGCAAACAGGGAAATTGCGATGAAGGCAATACCGGGCCTTTTTTAGAAGCCCCCTGAAAAGGGGGCTTTTTTTCGTATGCGCAAAGCTATCGCAGCAGCAAAAAGTATTTCTTCAATTTTAAAATGCCGAAGTTTGAAGCGCACTCGTCTGAAGTGCGAACTAAGCAAGGGCATGGCTAGTCAAACTTGCTTGTTTCAAAACAGTAAGGACTTGCCTCATCTCACTAACACCCCATCCTCCACAATTTGTGCGATTGGTGGCTAGCTTAAGCCTCTTTTTAACGGTTTTGCTTTCAAGCATCTCTCAATTGCACGTCTAGTCTTGGTTTTTGTTACTGCGCTAGCGTAAACGCAAGATCTTTAGGTGGGGATTTAATTATTCTGTTCATTTCTGGATGAGGTGAGCGGTTTTTTGCCCCATTTTTGCATCGATGCATTTAAAACATCTTAAATCCTGTCTTACTTCGAGGCGCGCCCTTGATGCCTGGCTGGTTGCCGGGATTGCTCTTTTCGTGGCTGGGGCCCTGTTCATTATCTTGCAGCCATATTTGGCCGGCCCGCCCGCCCCCTTTTTATGGTTCGTTCCCGCAATCGCCGTTGCTGCATTGTTTGGCGGTTATCTGCCCGGCATCGCGGCCAGTTTGCTGGGCGGGACTGCTGGCTGGTGGCTTTCCGGCGACCTTGGGGCTCAGATCGCGCAATTGCCGCAATTGCCGCAATTGCCACAGTTGCCACAGTTGCTCTTGCTGCTGGCCTTCGGTCTGGTTGCCAGTGCGCTCGGCGGGATCCTGCAAAGCCGACGTATTGCAGTGCCGCAGCGCCCGGAAATCGAAGAGGAATTGTTGCGCACAAAGTCACACCTGCATAGCCTGCTGGACAATTCGCCAGCGCTGGTATCGATCAAGGACCTGGAGGGCAGGTTGGTGATGGCCAACCGCGGTTTGCTGGACACCTTGGGCAAGACCCCGGAAAGCGTGGTTGGTCGCAATGTGTATGAGCTTTTTCCGCGCGACATGGCCGACCGTTTCTGGCATGGTGACCAGCGGGCCTTGCGCGATGGCGCGTTGCTGCAGCAAGTCGAGGAACGTCTGCATAAAGATGGCAAAAGCCGCACCTACCTGACTACGCGTTTCCCGATCACCCACCTGGATACGGCTCAACCTCTGGGCGTATGCGCCATGTGGACGGATATCACGGCACAGAAAGATGCCGAGGAAAAACTGGTGCACGCCGCCCAGCACGATGTACTGACGGGTTTGCCCAACCGCGCGCTGGTGTATGAGTTTGGCGAACTGCTGCTGGGCGCGGCCAGGCGCAGCGACGGCAAGCTGGCTGTGCTGTTCTTTGATCTCGAGCGCTTCAAGTCGCTCAACGACGCCTATGGCCGCGAAGCCGGCGACAGCATGTTGCAGGAAATCGCCCGGCGCCTGCGCCGCAATGTGCGTGGCAGCGACCTGGTGGGTCGCATGGGCAGTGACGAATTCGTGGTGGTCCTGAGCGATGTCCAGTCCGGGCAAGATCTTGCCAATTCGGCTGCGCATCTGCTGGAAGTCCTGCGCCAGCCATACCAGACAGGCGAATTTGACCTGCGCGCCTCGCCCAGCATTGGCATCAGCCTCTATCCGGACGACGGCGACGACATCGACACCCTGATCCGCCATGCTGATGCCGCCATGCGCCACGTCCGGGACAGCGGGCAAGCCGGCTACCAGTTCTTCATGCCGGCGCTGCAGAATAATATTCAGCGTGCCATTGCTATTGAGCAAAAATTACAGCAGGGCATCGAGCAAAACGAGTTCGAGCTGTATTACCAGCCCGTGGTCGATACCCGCACCCGGCGCATCGTCGGTGCCGAAGCACTGATCCGCTGGCCGCAAACCGATGGCGAAGTCATGATGCCGCACGAATTCATCCATGTCGCCGAAGCCAATGGCGCCATCAACCAGCTCGGTGCCTGGGTCATTCAGGAAGCCTGCCGGCAGATGCGCCAATGGCAGGCGCAGGGCTTGCCCGTCTTGCGCATCGCCGTCAACGTCTCGCCGGTGCAGTTTCGCGCCCGTAATTTCTACCAGAGCGTGGCCGATGTTGTCCGCAGTTCCGGCATCGATCCGTCCTGGCTCGAGCTGGAAGTCACTGAAAGCGCCGTCATGAAACAGGTGGATGAGGCTGGTCAGACCCTGGTTCGCCTGAAGGACCTGGGATTGCAAATTGCTTTAGACGATTTCGGCACCGGTTATTCCAGCCTGAGCCGGCTGGCGCATCTGCCGTTCGATAAATTGAAAGTCGATCAATCGTTTATCCGCAACATTGACACCGACAGCCGTTCCCTTGCGATCGCTGAAACCGTCATTGCGCTGGGAAAGCGGCTCGGCGTCAAGGTGGTCGCCGAAGGCATTGAAACAGAAGCGGCGTTCGCTTTGTTGCGTAAATGCAAATGTGATCTGGGGCAAGGTTATTTGTTGAGCAGGCCCATGCCGGCCGCGCAATTCCAGCGATGGCACCGGCAGCACAGTCTGGCGGTAGGCTAGGAATACGTCACAATCAACGGCAAATCGTAGCGGATAGTGGTTAAATTTTTTATATCACGCCATGTTGCGCCATGACGTCTTCTGTTACCGCTACCGTTCTGGCAGTACAAGAACGTCGCTTTTCTTGGTAAAATCAAATACTTATCCAATTTTCAAAGGCACGTTCAAGTATGTTGTACCCCGAATTGTTTAAATCCCTGGAACAAGTTCGTTGGAATATGGAAACCGATATTCCTTGGGATCAGTTTGACGCGAGCAAGCTCTCCGACGAGCAGGCGCAGACCATCCGCATGAATGCGATCACCGAGTGGTCGGCTTTGCCCGCCACCGAAATGTTCTTGCGGGATAATCGGGGCGACAGCGATTTCTGCGCCTTCATGTCGGTCTGGTTCTTTGAAGAGCAAAAGCATTCACTGGTGCTGATGGAGTACCTGCGCCGCTTCCGCCCTGATCTGGTGCCGACTGAAGCCGAGCTGCACAACGTACGTTTCGAATTCGATCCGGCCCCTGCGCTGGAAACGCTGATGCTGCATTTTTGCGGCGAGATTCGCCTGAACCACTGGTACCGCTGCGCCTCCGACTGGCATACTGAACCGGTGATCAAGCAAATCTACAAGATCATCAGCCAGGATGAAGCGCGCCACGGTGGCGCCTACCTGCGCTACATGAAAAAGGCGCTGGTCGAAGTGGGTGATTCCGCCCGCGCCGCTTTCGCCAAGATCGGCGTGCTGATGGCCTCTGCGCGCCGCACCGAAAAGCCGCTGCATCCGACCAACTTGCACGTCAGCCAGGCGCTGTTCCCCAACGATACCGTGCAAAGCCGCCTGCCCGACCCGGAATGGCTGGAACACTGGCTCGATAGCCAGATCAAGTTCGACAGCGAGTGGGAAAAGAAAGTGGTGGACCGTATCCTGCACAACATGTCTTTGCTGTTCGAGCGCAAGTTCGAATCGGTGCAGGAGCTGAATCGCTTTCGCAAGGAAATCATCGCGCGCCTGCCGGCACCGGCGGCCGCGTAAGGTCCCAAACGGAACAAAAAAGCCGCAGCATGACGCTGCGGCTTTTTTTACGGGCGATTGAGTTGGCGCAGTTTTGCGCGCCTGGATGGCGAGCCGATGACAGGGGCGCTTAGTGTCCGGTGCCGCCGGCTACATTTCCGTGGGGGTTGACACCGCTGATCTGGTCGCTGATTTCTACCGATACTTTAACCTTGCCCGCTTTCTCGAAACGCAAGGTCAGCGGAAAACGTTCGCCTGCCTTGAGTGGCTTTTTCAGGTTCAGCAACATGATGTGGTAGCCTTCGCCAGGCCGCATCACGACGGTGGCGCCGGAGTCGATGGCGATCTCGCCGACTTCGCGCATCTTCATCACATTGCCGTTCATCGTCATCACATGGATTTCCGTCGTGCCGGCAACCGGCGAACTGGCGCCGACCAGGCGGTCCGCCGTGCTGCCGCGGTTTTCGATATTGATGTAAGCGGCGGCGCCAGGCTGGCCCGGCCGGGTCGGGCGAGCTGTTGGCTGTTCGATGAATAATTTGCCCGCCTGGTAATCGCGTGCATGGAGCGGGGCAGTGACAACAATCAGTGCGGCGAGAATGAAGCGCAGATACATGAGGCGTCTTTCAGAAAACGTTGGTGGTGAGGGTGGTCGCAGTTGCCGACGATTATAACAAGGCAAGACAAGGCGCACGCCGCGCTCATGCGCCGCCGGCATAGCCATTCTGCCGCCACGCCTCGTACGTCACCACTGCCACCGTATTGGACAGGTTCAGGCTGCGGTTGCCGGGGCGCATGGGCAGGCGGATGCGTTGCTGTGGCGCGAAACTCTCGCGCAGCGCCGGATCCAGCCCCCGGGTTTCCGAACCGAACACGAATACATCGTCCGGCTGGAAAGCGATTGAGGCAAACGGCGTCGAACCATGGGTGGTCAGTGCGAACATGCGCGCCGGGTCAGGCGACTCGGCCGCCAGGAAGGCAGCCCAGTCGCGGTGCACTTTCATTGTCACATATTCATGGTAATCGAGGCCGGCGCGCCGCATCTTGGCGTCGTCCAGCGGGAAGCCGAGCGGTTCGATCAGATGCAGCTGGGCGCCGGTGTTGGCGCACAGGCGGATGATGTTGCCGGTATTCGGCGGGATTTCCGGTGCTACCAGAACGACATGAAACAAGTTGGACTCCTATTGCTTTGCTTGCCTGGGCGGGGTCCGGGCAAAGATCAGATTGGTCACGCGTGCCGCGCCGAAGCGTTTCAGGGTGGCGGCTACTTCGTTGAGCGTGGCGCCGGTGGTGAGCACGTCGTCTACCACGCCGACATGGCGGCCGCGCACCGTGTCGATAAATTCTTGCGAGACCGTAAATGCCTCGCGCAGGTTGCCCTGCCGCTCATCCTGATGCAGCTGCGATTGTGCGCGGGTATCACGCAGGCGTTGCAGTAGTTGCGGATACAGCGGCAGGCCCAGGTGGTGCGCCAGCGGCCTGGCGACTTCCAGCGCCTGGTTGAAGCCGCGCTCGCGCAGTCGGCGTGGGCCGAGCGGCACCGCCGTCAGCCAGTCCGGCAGGGGCGTTGTCAGGGCCTGGCTGCGCAGCAGGGCGTCGCGCTGCAATTGTGCAAACAGCGGCGCCAGCGCCAGCCTGCCGCCAAATTTCAACGCCATCACCAGTTGATCGACTGGCGGCAGGTAGTCGCTGGCGGTCACGGTGATGTCGAAGGCTGGCGGCTGCGCCAGGCAATCACCGCATCGGCCGGGGGCGCCATCCGCATCCGACGCGCCGGGCATATCGGCTGCAACGGCAGCGGGCAAGGGCGCGGCGCATTGCCGGCAACGCGCCAGTGCCTTGCTGAAGTAATGGCCATGGCAGCCGGCGCACAGCGCCTGCCTGTCGCTGGCGCCGCACAGGGCGCAGGACGACGGCAGCAGTTGCGGCAGATGGCGCAGGCAGCGCTGCAGCCACAGACGGGATTCGGCAAGCATGGGCAATCGGGCTTTCAGGCTATCGCGCGTGTAAGCGTGTAAACTGGCGGACCAGGCAAGACTCTCTATTATCGCATTGAACATTACAATTCCCGTGGCGTCTCCAACTTCCCCCATCCAGCCAGGCCAGTCCAGCGCTCCCATCGATCCTGCCTGCGTGCGGCGCACCTTTGCCCGTCCGCAGCGCCTGCAGGATTCCCAATTCATGCGCCGCGAAGTCGCACAGCGCATGCACGAGCGCCTGCAACTGGTCCGACTGGCCCCGCAAGACGTGCTCGATGCGGGTTGCGGCGAAGGCGCCGATTTGCCTCTGTTGCAAAGCAGTTATCCAGCGGCGCGCCTGCTGGGGCTGGATGCCGCGCCCGCCATGCTGGCGCTGGCGCAAAGCCGGCAACTGGGCGCCATGTCTTCGGTAAATCGTCTCTTGAGCAAGTGGCTGCCGCAGGCCGTGCTGCCGGGTCGGCAGGGCGCCCCTTTGCTGGTGGCCGGCGATTTTGCGCAATTGCCGCTGGCCGCCAATGCGGTCGACCTGGTCTGGTCCAGCCTCGCCTTGCACTGGCACCCGCAGCCCGACCAGGTATTCGCCGAATGGCGCCGGGTGCTGCGCACGGATGGCTTGCTGATGTTTTCCTGCTTCGGCCCGGACACTTTCAAGGAATTGCGCAGTGCTTTTGCGGAGATGGACGCAGCGCCCCACAGCCTGCCATTCGTCGACATGCATGATTTTGGCGACATGCTGGTCCAGGCTGGCTTCGCCACGCCGGTCATGGACATGGAAACCATCACTGTTACCTACGATACGGCGGAAAAGCTGTTGGCCGATGTGCGTGCCTGGGGCGGCAATCCGCTGGCGACCCGGCGGCGCGGCCTGTGCGGCGCGCGCGGTTGGCGGCGCATGCTTGCTGCGCTGGAGCAATTCCGGCGCGCTGACGGCAAGCTCGGCCTGAGTTTCGAAATTATCTATGGCCACGCCTTCCGGCCAGCGCAGCGTACCACTGCCAGCGGGGAAGCCATCATCCGTTTTGATTTGGGCAAAAAATGACGCTGTGAGATTTTCTGCGGCCGTGGCTTGCCGTGCGCGAGGCGTCGATGCAGCCACTTTTCATGATCAAAATATTAATCCGGCGTGAAGTTTTCACCTGTGTGCAGCAGCGGGCAATCTTGCAAACTAAGAATGCTTTTCCACTTGATAACAATCACCTTTCCATCTTATACTCCACCGGTTATACGCTGGCCGGCTTGTGCGCTATCCGTTCGTTAAGCGAATGTGGGCAAGGATAGGGGGCGAGAGCAAGGCGCAAGGCTGCAATGAATGGCTTTTTTGCCGCCGCGCCGGCTGGTTCTGAACAGAATTCTAATATTGGGCTTTTGAGGAAACTATGAAATATGCAAAGCGCCTTCAATCGTTAATGCTTTACGCATTGGGCATGGCGGCGGCATTGCCGGCATGGGCAGTGGAAGTCGGCGACAGTGTGGGCGGGCCGGCAGTGCGCCAGCTCAACCTGCCGGTGCCGGTGACCAAGATTGCAGAGCAGATCAGTTCGCTGCACAACATGATGCTGGTGATCTGCCTGGTGATCTTCGTCGCCGTGTTTGGCGTGATGTTCTATTCGATCTTCAAGCATCGCAAATCGCTCGGCCACAAGCCCGCCACTTTCCACGAAAGCGTCGGCGTTGAAATCGCCTGGACCGTGGTGCCGTTCGTCATTGTTATCCTGATGGCGTGGCCTGCGACCAAGACCGTCGTGGCGATGAAGGACACCTCCAATGCCGACGTCACCATCAAGGCCACCGGCATGCAGTGGAAATGGGGCTACGATTACCTGAAAGGCGAAGGCGCCGGCATTTCTTTCCTGTCCAATCTGGCCACCCCGCGTGACCAGGATCCGGCCACGGTCAAGAACGACAACTACCTGATCGAAGTCGACAACGAAGTGGTCGTCCCGGTCAACAAGAAAATCCGTATCGTTACCACCGCCAACGACGTCATCCACGGCTGGACCGTTCCCGCCTTCGGCGTCAAGCAGGATGCGATCCCCGGTTTCGTGCGCGACACCTGGTTCCGCGCCGAGAAGGTTGGCACCTATCGCGGCAACTGCGTCGAGTTGTGCGGCAAGGACCATGCCTACATGCCGATCGTGGTCAAGGTCGTGACGGATGCCGAATACACCGCATGGGTCGATGGCAAGAAAAAGGAAATGGCTGCCAAGGCAGACGATCCGAGCAAGGTCTGGACCATCGACGAGCTCAAGCAGCGCGGCGAAAAAGTCTATGCAGCCAATTGCGTGGCCTGCCACCAGGCTAACGGCAAGGGCGTGCCGGGTGCGTTCGCAGCACTGGATGGCTCGAAAATCGTGAATGGCCCGAAAGCCGAGAATATCAATATCGTATTGAACGGCAAGAGCGCCATGCCAGCCTGGAAAGCCTCCCTGTCCGATACCGAAATTGCTGCGGTGATCACCTACACCCGCAACAGCTGGTCGAACAAGGCCCAGGAAAACATCGTACAACCGGCTGAAGTCCTGGCTGCGCGCAAGTAAATAATCAGGAGTTTTGAGATGAGTTCTATCGCACACGATCACGCACACGATCACGCTCACGACCACGCGCATGACCACCCGCATGGCTGGCGCCGCTGGCTGTTCGCCACCAACCACAAGGACATCGGCACGCTGTACCTGTGGTTCTCGCTCGCCATGCTGATGTTCGGCGGCGTGCTGGCGATGGGCATCCGCGCCGAGCTGTTCCAGCCTGGCCTGCAACTGATGCAGCCGGAGTTCTTCAACCAGCTGACCACCATGCACGGCCTGATCATGGTGTTCGGCGCCATCATGCCGGCCTTCGTCGGTTTCGCCAACTGGATGATCCCGCTGCAGATCGGCGCATCCGACATGGCGTTCGCCCGCATGAACAACTTTTCGTTCTGGCTGCTGCCGCCGGCCGCGATCCTGCTGGCCGGCTCCTTCCTGGTGCCGGGCGGCGCCACTGCCGCCGGCTGGACGCTGTATGCGCCGCTGTCGTCGCAGATGGGCATCGGCATGGACATGGGCATCTTCGCCATGCACATCATGGGTGCGTCGTCGATCATGGGTTCGATCAACATCATCGTCACCATCCTGAACATGCGCGCTCCCGGCATGACCCTGATGAAGATGCCGATGTTCTGCTGGACCTGGCTGATTACCGCGTACCTGCTGATCGCCGTCATGCCGGTGCTGGCTGGCGCCATCACCATGACCCTGACCGACCGCCACTTCGGCACCTCGTTCTTCAACGCCGCCGGCGGCGGTGACCCGGTCATGTACCAGCACATCTTCTGGTTCTTCGGTCACCCCGAGGTTTACATCATGATCTTGCCGGCGTTCGGCATTGTCTCGCACATCGTGCCGGCGTTCGCCCGCAAGCCGCTGTTCGGCTACGCCTCGATGGTGTACGCAACCTCGTCGATCGCGATCCTGTCGTTCATCGTCTGGGCGCATCACATGTTCACCACCGGCATGCCGGTGACGGCGCAGCTGTTCTTCATGTACGCCACCATGCTGATCTCGATTCCGACCGGCGTGAAGGTGTTCAACTGGATTGCCACCATGTGGCGCGGCTCGATGACCTTCGAGACGCCGATGCTGTTCGCGATCGGCTTCATTTTCGTGTTCACCATCGGCGGCTTTACCGGCCTGATCCTGGCCGTGACGCCGATCGACATCCAGCTGCAGGATACCTACTACGTGGTGGCCCACTTCCACTACGTGCTGGTGGCCGGCTCGCTGTTCACCATGTTTGCCGGTTACTACTACTGGAGCCCGAAGTGGACCGGTTACATGTACAACGAAACTCGCGGCAAGATCCACTTCTGGCTGTCGCTGATTACCTTTAACATCACCTTCTTCCCGATGCACTTCCTGGGTCTGGCCGGCATGCCGCGTCGTTATGCCGACTACCCGTCGCAGTTCGCCGACTTCAACCTGCTCGCCTCGATTGGCGCCTTCGGTTTCGGCCTGGCGCAGGTGTACTTCCTGTTCGCCGTGGTGATTCCGACGATCAGGGGCGGCAAGAAGGCGGAAGCCAATCCGTGGGAAGGCGCTGAAGGCCTGGAATGGACCGTGCCGAGCCCGGCGCCGTTCCACACCTTTGAAGTGCCGCCGACGGTGAAATAATAATTGCGGGACAGAGTTAAGCGAAGCGGTACTCTGTCCCCAACCGAATAGAGATGATGTCACAGCAAAACAAGCCCGATAACATGAAGACCGCGCTGATCCTGGCATCGGTGGTGCTGGTCTTCTTTATCGGGGTAATCGTCAAGAGGGTCTGGTTTGCCTGACATGGAAACACCAAAGCAAGATGCGGCGCAGGATGCGCCGACGCGCAAGCTGAATGCGAAAATGCTGGGCAAGCTGGTGGTGGTGGCGGTCATGATGTTTGGCTTCGGCTACGGGCTGATCCCAGTCTATAAAAAGATCTGCGAAATCACCGGCATTAACATCCTGACGCCGAATGATATGAAGGTGGAGGGTGTCGGCAACACCCAGGTCGACAAGAGCCGCACCATTACCATCGAGTTCGACGGCAATGCGCAGGGCCCATGGCGATTCCGGCCGACGGTGGCCAGCATACAGGTGCACCCCGGCGAGATGGTCCAGGTGGTGTATGAAGTGGTGAATACGCAGTCGCGGGCAATCGACGCGCAGGCGATTCCCAGCTATGCGCCGCAGCAGGCTGCAGCGCATTTCAAGAAAATGGAATGTTTTTGCTTCAAGCAGCAGACGATGGGTCCGAACGAAGCCAAGCAGATGCCGGTCGTGTTTTTCATTGATCCGGCGCTGCCGCGCGATGTCAAGACGATTACCTTGTCGTACACCTTCTTCGAGGTGGCCGGGCCGACAAAAAAGTCCAGCTGAACTGGTTGGCTGAAAGGCGGTAAAAATGCAGGATTTGAAAGACGCAGCCAAGCGCAAGATGTCGTTTGGTGCAACATTGAAGGCAATACTCTGGGCGTTTTTCGGCGTGCGCAAGAAAAGCGGCTATGAACAGGATACAGCGCAGCTCAATCCGGTCTACCTGATCATCGCCGGATTGATTGTTGCAGTGGTTTTTATTGTGACGCTGTTGTTAATAGTAAAAAGCGTCGTCGCGAATTAATTTGATTTGTATCGGGAGATGGAGATGGCTTCTCAAAACGCTAAGGCGCCCTACTATTTCGTACCGGGCCCATCCAAGTGGCCGATGTTGACAGGCATGTCGTTGCTGGTAACCATGGCCGGCGCGTCGGCATGGGTCAATAGCATCAGCTGGGGTCCTTACGTCACTGTTGCCGGCATCCTGGCGGTGCTGTCGATTCTGTATTACTGGTTTGGCGATGCCATTGCCGAATCCGAAGGTGGTTTGTACAACGCCCGCATCGACAACTCCTATCGCTGGAGCATGAGCTGGTTCATCTTCTCGGAAGTGATGTTCTTCGCGGCCTTCTTTGGCGCGCTGTTCTATGCCCGTTCGATTTCCATGCCGTGGCTGGCTGACCTGGACCACAAGGTCCTGTGGCCGGATTTTGCCGCCGCCGCCCACTGGGGCAATACCGGCCCGGCCGGCACGATCGAGCCGTTCACCACCATGGGGCCGTTCTGGATCCCGACCATCAATACCGCGTTGCTGCTGACCTCCGGTGTCACCCTGACGATCTCGCACCATGCACTGCGTGCAGGTCACCGTGCCCAGACCGCCATCTGGCTGTTCGCCACCATCGTGCTGGGTGCCGTGTTCATGGGTTTCCAGGCCTATGAGTACATGCATGCATATAGCGATCTGAACCTGAAGCTGACTTCCGGCATCTTTGGCTCGACTTTCTACATGCTGACCGGCTTCCACGGTTTTCACGTGACGATTGGTGCGATCATGCTGTCGGTGATGTTGTACCGCGTGCTCAAAGGGCATTTCACCCCGGAAAACCATTTCGGCTTCGAAGGCGCCGCCTGGTACTGGCACTTCGTCGACGTCGTCTGGCTCGGCCTGTACGTGGTGGTCTACTGGCTGTAAAGCCTTATAAAATGTTGAGGACAGAGTACCGCTTCGCTTAACTCTGTCCCCAATCGCAAGGATTCTGTCCCGCAATGATGGCAATGCAAAAAGCCGCACCTCGGTGCGGCTTTTTGCTTGTGGCCAGGCCGGCTGGCGGGCCGGCCTAGCGCAAGCCGGTCGGCTGGATCCAGCCCAGATAATTGGCGATCAGGATGAAGATGAACAGGGCAATCGAAAAGCCCACGCGCAGCGCCAGCGCCTGTACGGTGCGGTTACTTTTGCCCTTGTCGCGCATCAGGAATACCAATGCGGAACCGAGGCTGGCAAGAATCAGGATGAAGGCGATGGCGACAAAGAATTTCATGAGTGCTGCAAGTGAAGCGGGCACTTGCTAGAATAGGCGCCGCCTGACAGGGCTTGTGTTTGTAAAGTTGATATTGTAATGCCAATCAGATTCCGCTTCAGCTGGATCCCCTTCATCGCCGCAGTGCTCGCCGTCGCCCTTGGTGTCAGCCTGGGCCATTGGCAAAGCCGGCGCGCGCAGGAAAAGGAGGCGATCGGGGCGGCCATGCAGGCGCGCGGCGCGCAGCCGGTCGTCGATCTGGGCGCCGCAGTTGCCGCCGATACCACGGCATCGGCGGAGGAATTCCGGCGGGTGCGCGTCAGCGGGCATTTCGTCGGCACCTGGCCGCTGTATCTGGACAACCGGCCGCATGAACGGCGCGCCGGCTTGCATCTGCTGATGCCGTTCAAAATTGCCGGCAGCAACAAGACGGTGCTGGTGGCGCGCGGCTGGCTTCCGCGCGATCCGGTCGATCGCACCAGGTTGCCGGCGACGCCCACGCCTGCCGGCGCAGTGACGATCGAGGGAAGCATCCGCAGCCATCCCGGCCGGCTGTACCAGTTCGGGGCGTCGGCGCCGCTGCAAGCCGGCGCCATCGTACAAAACGTCAGCGTCGATGAATTCGCCGCCGCCAGTGGCCTGGCGCTGCTGCCTTTCATTATCGAACAGGGCGGCGCAAGCGGAATCGCCGGCGCCGCCGGCGATGGCCTGGTGCGCGACTGGCCGCGCCCCTCGCACGGCGCCGACAAGCATCGCGGCTACGCTTTCCAGTGGTACGGCCTGGCGGCAGCAGCTTTCATCTTTTTTATTGTGACAGGATTTTTGCGTGGAACAAGACAACAGTAAGCAACGAAGACTCGGCCGCTGGAAAATGCTGGCGGTGCTGGCGGTATGCGCGGCACCCCTGGCCGCCGCTTATTTCACCTACTATGTGATCAAGCCGACCGGCCGCACCAATTACGGCACCCTGCTGGATCCGCGTCAATATCCGATGCCGCGCCTGGGCAGCAGCACGCTCGACGGCCAGCCGACCGAGATCAGCGCTTATCAGGGCAAGTGGCTCATGCTGCAGGTCGATTCCGGCAATTGCGAGGTCGCCTGCGGCAAGAAGCTCTACGACATGCGCCAGTTGCGCACGGCGCAGGGCAAGGAGCGCGATCGCGTCGAGCGGGTCTGGCTGATCAATGACAACGCGCCGCTCGACACCATGCTGATGCGCGAGTATGACGGCACCCGCATGCTGCGCGCGCCGGCGGCGGCGTTGCAAGCCTGGCTGCCGGTGGAGCAGGGCGCGGCGCTGACCGACCATATCTATATCATCGACCCGCTCGGCAACCTGATGATGCGTTTTCCAAAGGATGCCGACGCCAATCGCATCAAGCGCGACCTCGGCAAGCTGCTGAAGGCATCCAGCATCGGCTAGGCGCCGTCGCTGCGCCAGCAAACGACAGGATAGGTTAATGCTGATACAACTCGCGATCAAGGGCATGCTGGTAGCGCTGCTGGCGCTGGCGGCGGTGTGGGCTTCGCGTGACGCCAACAAATACCGCAAGCTGGCCTGGGTGACGGTGTTCCTCACCTTCGATCTGATCATGTTCGGCGCCTTCACGCGCCTGACTGATTCCGGCCTTGGTTGCCCGGACTGGCCGGGCTGCTATGGCCACGCCAACCCCTTGCAGGCGCACGAATCCATCAAGGCCGCCGAGGCGGCCATGCCCGATGGCCCGGTCACCGTCGCCAAGGCCTGGATCGAGATGCTGCATCGCTACTTCGCCATGGGCGTGGGTGTGCTGATCATCGCCCTGATGGCGGTGGCGTGGCGCAACTGGTCCAGGGCCCGCCGTGGAAACGCTGGCAGCGTTGCCGCGCGCGCCATGTCGCCCTGGCTGCCGAGCTTTTTGCTGCTGTTCGTTTGCGTGCAGGGGGCGTTCGGCGCCTGGACCGTGACCATGAAGCTGCAGCCGGTGATCGTCACCATCCACCTGTTGCTGGGGATGGGCCTGCTGGCCTTGCTGGCGTGGCTGGCGGCGCGCCAGAGCGTGCATGCGCCGGTGGTCCCGGCAGCGCGCGGCTTGCGCATTCCCGCCGCACTGGCGTTGGTGGTGCTGTTTTGCCAAATCGCTTTGGGCGGCTGGGTCAGCACCAATTACGCCGCGCTGGCTTGCACTGATTTGCCAACCTGTCATGGCGCCTGGCTGCCGGAAATGGACTTCGAGAATGGCTTCACGCTCTGGCGGCATCTCGGCAGGACCGGCGACGGCGACTTCCTGCCGTTCCCGGCGCTGACGGCGATCCACTGGGCGCATCGCGTGTTCGCCCTGGTGGTGGCGGCGATTCTCGGCTGGGTGGCGGTACGCGCCATGCGCATCGACGGCTTGCGCAAGACCGGGACCTGGCTTCTGGCGGCGCTGGTTTTGCAGATTGTCATCGGCATTTCCACCGTCTACCTGAGCTGGCCACTGGCGCTGGCGGTCGCGCATAATGGCTGCGCGGCGCTATTGGTGCTGTTGCTGAGCATGTTAAACTACAAGGCTAATCTTGCCGCTGCGCCGCTTACTGCCAGCCGCATGACAACCCATATTGCGGCCGCATGATGCTGGCACGGCTGCCGCTGTAAGACTATGACGACCTTGACCCTTTCCCCCAACCGCCTCGCCCAGTACTGGGCGCTGACCAAGCCGCGTGTGACGCAGCTGGCGGTATTTTGCGCCGTCATCGGCATGTTCCTGGCCACCCCTGATCTGCCCGACTGGCGTATCGTGGTGGCGGCTACTGCCGGCATCTGGCTGCTGGCAGGCGCGGCCTTTGCCGTCAATTGCCTGGTCGAACGCAGCATCGATGCCAAGATGGCACGCACTGCACGCCGGCCGATGGCCCGCGGCGAAATCACCGTCGCGCAGACCCTGGTGTTTTCCGGCGTGATCGGCGGTGCCGGCATGTGGATACTGTACAGCCTGGTCAATCCGCTGACCATGTGGCTGACCCTGGCCACCTTCGTCGGTTATGCCGTGATCTACACCATGCTGCTGAAACCGGCGACGCCGCAGAACATCGTCATCGGCGGCTTGTCGGGGGCGATGCCGCCGGCGTTGGGCTGGGCGGCGATTGCCAATGACGTGCCGATGCAGGCCTGGATCCTGGTGCTGATCATCTTCATCTGGACGCCGCCGCATTTCTGGGCGCTGGCGCTGTACCGGCGCGACGACTACGCCAAGTCCGGTTTGCCGATGCTGCCGATCACGCACGGCATGAAGTTCACCCAGTTCCACATCTTCCTGTACACCATTGCGCTGATTGCCACCACCATGCTGCCCTACGCGGTGCATATGAGCGGCCTGATCTATCTCGCCTGCGCCGCCGTGCTCGGTGCGGTTTTCCTGTGGTACTCGTGGCGCATCTACCGTCATTACACCGACCTGGTGGCGCGCAAGGCGTTTACCTATTCGATCATCTACCTGTCGCTGCTGTTCGTTGCCTTGCTGGTTGATCATTACCTGAAGATCTGAACCCATGCGCATATTACCCCTCACATTGATGCTGGCATCCTCGCTGTGGCTGGCCGCCTGCAGCGACAAGTCCAGCGAACAATCCGGCGCCGAAGGCACCATGCAATTGTCGCCAGTCGACAGCGTCTTCAAGAATACCGACGTCACCGGCCTCGGTTACGCCAGGGATTTCGCCCTGACTGACCACAATGGCAAGCCCCGCACCCTGGCCGATTTCAAGGGCAAGGCGGTGGTCGTGTTCTTCGGCTTCACCCATTGTCCGGACGTGTGTCCGACCACCATGGCCGAGATGGCCAACGTGATGCAGCAACTCGGCCCGCAAGCCGAGAAGGTGCAAGTCTTGTTCATTTCGGTCGATCCGGAGCGCGACACGCCACCATTGCTGGCCAAGTACGTGCCGGCTTTTTACCCGAGCTTCCTCGGTCTGGTCGGCGACCAGGCTGCCACCGAAAAGGTCGCCAAGGAATTCCGCGTGTTTTACCAGAAGGTGCCGGGCAAGACTTCAGGCAGCTACTCAGTGGACCATACCGCCGGCAGCTATGTGTTCGACCCGCAGGGGCGCATTCGCCTGTTCATCCGCCATGGCCAGGGTGCCGAGCCGATCGTGCATGACCTGAAGGTGCTGTTGGCGAAGAAGTAAGCCTCGGCCCTGCCGCCTCCAGGCGGCGGCAAAACAAAAAAGGCGCTCAATCGAGCGCCTTTTCTACTGGATGAATACCCTTCAGGCAAATGCCGCCAGCGTGCCCTTCATCTTTTTCAGCGCCACTGCCTCGATCTGGCGGATGCGTTCAGCCGAGACGCCGAATTCGGCGGCCAGTTCATGCAGGGTCGCGCCGGAACCGTCGTCGCTGGCCAGCCAGCGCGCTTCGACGATGCGGCGCGAGCGGGCGTCCAGCTTGCCAAGCGCAGCGGCCAGCCCATCGCTTTGCAGGCGGTCGTATTCCTGCGCTTCCAGCACCCTGGTCGGTTCATGCAACTCGGAGGACAGGTAGGCGATCGGCGCAAATTTGTCGTCTTCGTCGTCGGTCGGTGCTTCCAGCGCGATGTCGCGGCCCGACAGGCGCGTTTCCATCTCGATGACTTCCTCGCGCTTCACATCCAGAGTCTTGGCCAGGGCCTCGACTTGCGCCGGCGTCATGGTGTCCAGGCCTTCCTTGTGGCTGCGCAGGTTGAAGAACAGCTTGCGCTGGGCCTTGGTGGTGGCCACCTTGACCAGGCGCCAGTTCTTCAGGATGTATTCGTGGATTTCAGCCTTGATCCAGTGCATTGCGTACGACACCAGGCGCACGCCCTGGTCCGGGTCAAAGCGCTTGACGGCCTTCATCAAGCCGATATTGCCTTCCTGGATCAGGTCGGCGTGCGGCAAGCCATAGCCGAGATAGCCGCGCGCGATCGAGACCACCAGGCGCAGGTGCGACAGGATCAGCGATTGGGCGGCTGCCAGGTCGTTTTGCTCGCGCAATTTTTTCGCAAACGAGATTTCTTCTTCATGCGACAGCATCGGCAAGCGATTGACTGTCGAAATATAGGCTTCGATATTGCCCAGATTGCCGGGAAAGCCGAGCGCCACCAGACTATTGGTGGCAGGTACCAGTGCGGACTGTGCAGATCGTGCGTTCATTCCTTCTCCTTGCTTCCTTTTTCAGGGTGTGCCTGTACATGCAGGAATAGATAATTCATATATTAGCACTCTCTGTCAGGGAGTGCTAATGGTTGGAATCAACTATTTCCATAGTTAGAAGCTATGGAGTTAAAGATGCCAATCCGCAGGACATAGTTGAATTGGCGTGATGAATTGGAGTGCGGGACCGCTCAGAAGTTGCAATTAATAAATAAAAGGAATCTTCTGCGCGGCTAAGCCAGGCGGCCAATCGAGCGACGCACCGACAGCAGGGCTCCCAGCCAGCCCAGGGCGGCGCTTGTCGCCAGCAAGGCCAGCCAGGTGGAGGCGCCCAGCGGCGTCAGCTGGAATTGCGAGCCGTAGACGCGCACCACATCGGCCAGTGCCTGGTTCAGCGGATGCAAGCCCAGTGTGACCAGGCCAAGCGCCAGGGCGCCGGCAGTCAGACCGAGAAAGGCGCCGGCGTAATAAAACGGCCGGCAAACGAAGGCGTCCGATGCGCCCACCAGCTTGCTCAGGACAATTTCCTCGCTCTGATGCAATACTTGCAAGCGGATGGTATTGAAAACCACGGCCACGACGACGGTGCCCAGGGTGACCGCCAGCAACAGCAGGACCAGCCGCAATACCTGCATCACGGCGGCGAGGCGCTTGACCCATGCCGAATCGAGCTGCACATGTTCGACGCCCGGCAAGGCTTGCAAGCGGGCGACCAGATTCTCGGTGCGGGCGGCCTCGGCCATGTTGTCCAGCCCGGACAGCTTTAGTACATAGGCGTCCGGCAGCGGGTTGGCGCCCAGCGCCGTCACCGCGGCCGCCATGCCGGTGCGCGCATCCAGCGCATCCAGGGCTTTTTCGCGCGGGATGAATTCGAGCTTGCCGTCCAGTTCCGCATCCTTGATCGCGCGCTTGATGGAAGCCGCCAGTGCACTGGCTTGTACGCGCGGGGTGTCCGCCGTCATGAACAGGCTGATTTCCGGTTCGACCACCAGCTGTTCGGAAACCGGGCGGACGTTTTCCAGCAAGGTCAGGCCGGCGAAGGGCAGCATCAGGGCGATGGCGATGACCACCACATTCAGCAGGAAGCCGCCGCGCGGCGCGCGGATATGGCGCCAGGCGCCGGCCAGGGCGTAAGACTGGAGTCGCAACCAGTTTTTCATGAAGCCACCTGTGTCTGCGGCGCTGCCTGGGGTACTTGTGTGTCACCGACCAGGCGCCCTTGCGCCAGGTGGATCACGCGGGCGCCCGGCTGGTAAATGTTGTCATCATGGGTCGAGATCAGGCATGTCACGCCCACCGCATGGAATGCCTTCAGGGCATCGATCACCTTGCCGGCGCTGACGCGGTCAAGGTTGGCGGTCGGCTCGTCGGCCAGGATGATCTGCGGGCGGTTGACGATGGCGCGGGCGATCGACACGCGCTGTTGCTCGCCGCCGGACAGCGACAGCGGATCGGCTTGCGCCTTGTCCAGCAAGCCGACCTTGTCGAGTGCGGCGCGCGCGCGCTTTTCCGCTTCGTCGCGCGGGGTGCCGGTGACGATCAGGGGCAGCAGCACGTTGGCCAGCACCGGGCGGTCCGCCAGCAAGCGCTGCTGTTGCAGGATCAGGCCGAGGTTGCGGCGCAGGTAAGCCAGGCCAGTGGCATTCAGGCGGCCGATGTCCTGGCCGTTGACTTCGACGCTGCCGGAACTTGGCCGCTCGACGGCGGCGATCATTTTCAGGAGCGTCGATTTGCCGGCGCCGGACGGGCCGGCCAGGAACACCAGCTCGCCCTTGGCGACCGAGAGGTTGAGGTCGAATAGCGCGGTTGTGGTGGCGTCTTTGGCATAACGCTTGGTGACGTGACGAAATTCGATCATTTAACTTAACAAGGCATCCACAAATTCCTGCGCGTTAAAAGGCTGCAAATCTTCGATACCTTCGCCGACGCCAATGAAGTAGACCGGCACCGGGCGCGTCCTGGCGATCGCCGCCAGCACGCCGCCCTTGGCGGTGCCATCGAGCTTGGTGACGACCAGGCCGGTCAGTTGCAGGGCATCGTCAAACGCCTTGACTTGCGTGAGGGCATTTTGCCCGGTATTGCCGTCGATGACCAGCAGCACTTCATGCGGGGCGTCCGCCATGCTCTTGCCGATCACGCGCTTGATTTTCTTGAGTTCTTCCATCAGGTGCAATTGCGTCGGCAGGCGGCCAGCGGTATCAACCATCACCACATCGGTGCCGCGCGCCAGCGCTGATTGCACGGCATCGAAGGCGACTGCCGCCGGATCGCCTGATTCCTGGGAAATCACGCTGACATTGTTGCGCTCGCCCCAGATCGCCAGTTGTTCGCGGGCGGCGGCGCGGAACGTATCGCCGGCGGCCAGCAGGACCGATTGCCGGTGCGCCTGCAAATGCTTGGCCAGCTTGCCGATGGTGGTGGTCTTGCCGGCGCCGTTGACGCCGGCGATCATCATGACCATCGGTTGATGGCGCCCCAGCACCAGCGGCTTTTGCAGCGGCGTCAGGAGTTCGATCAGCAAGGTCTTCAGCGCTCCCTTGACCTGCTCGGCATCGGTCAGCTTGTCATCCTTGACCTTTTTCTTCAGGGCGGTCAGGAGGAATTGCGTGGCCTCGACGCCGCCATCGGCCATCAGCAGGGCCGATTCCAGTTCTTCATATAAATCGTCGTCGATCTTGGCGCCGACGAATAACGTGGTCAGGCTGGCCGAAGTCTTTGACAGGCCGGCCTTGAGCCGGGTCAGCCAGGAGCGTTTTTGTTCGGCGGACGGCGCAGGCGCCGGGATAATCTCTTCTTCCCGCATTTCCGCAGGCGTCGTGATCGCGGGCACCGCTGTGACGGCAGCGGCAGCGGCAGGGGCAACGGTCACTGAGGCAGGCGCGGCCGTGGCCGCAGGCTCGGCCACAACGGGGGGCGTAACCTCAGCGATGGGGGGGGCAGCAATTGGGGCAGGGGCCGCAGTCGGGGCTGGGGCCGCGACCGGTGCCGGCGTGTCTTTGGGTTTTCTCTTGAAGAAGCTAAACATGGGGCTGGGCTGAATCGCAATCAGGGGACAAGGAGGGCATGCAGCATGACGCCAGACAAGCGCGGTACAATCAACAGCTTGCGGGCAGGGCGCTGCATGAATTGCATGCATTTCCTATATGCCTGAATGCCTGTTATGAAATCCATGTACATGCAAGTTTCTATTTTAACAGAGCGGGAATTATGAAATCGCGGATAGTCGTATTGATTTGCTGCTTGCTGGCCAGTGCTTCTGTTCTGGCGGCAGGGGTGCCGGCGCAAGAATTCATCTTGAAGAATGGCATGAAAGTCATCGTCAAGGAAGACCATCGGGCACCGACCGTGGCGCACATGGTCTGGTACCGCACGGGTTCTGTGGATGAATTTAATGGCACCACCGGCGTCGCCCACGTGCTGGAACACATGATGTTCAAGGGCACCAAGACCCTCAAGCCGGGCGAGTTCAGTGCCAGGGTGGCGGCGATGGGCGGGCGCGAAAACGCCTTCACAAGCAAGGATTTCACTGCTTACTTCCAGCAGATCGAAAAATCCCGTCTGCCCAAGGTGATGGCGCTGGAAGCCGACCGCATGGCCAACCTGGTGCTGGATAAAAAGGAATTTGACAAGGAAATCAAGGTGGTGATGGAAGAGCGCCGCCTGCGTACCGACGACCAGCCGATACCGCAGGTGTATGAAGCGCTGAACGCGGTCGCCTTCAGCGCCCATCCCTACCGCAATCCGATCGTCGGCTGGATGGATGACTTGCAAAACATGACCGTCGAGGATGCGCGCCGCTGGCATGACCGCTGGTACGCCCCCAACAATGCGGTGCTGGTGGTCATCGGCGATGTCAATGCGCGGGAAGTGCTGGCGCTGGCTGAAAAGTATTATGGCCGCATCGCCCGCAAGGCCATCGGCAGCACCAAGCCGCAAGTCGAGCCACCGCAGCGCGGCATACGCCGTGTGCTGGTCAAGGCGCCCGCCGAAAATCCGTATGTGACGCTGGCCTTCAAGGTGCCGGCCTTGCGCGACGTCGAAAAGGATACCGATGTCTATGCGCTCGATGTCCTGTCGGCCGTGCTCGACGGCTACGACAATGCGCGCCTGAATGCGAAACTGGTGCGCACCGACCGCATCGCCAATTCCGCTGGCGCCAGCTACTCCGGCATTTCGCGCGGTCCGGAACTGTTTATGCTTGATGGCGTGCCGGCGGCCGGCACTACCACCGCACAGCTGGAACAGCGTTTGCGTGCCGAAGTGGCGCGCATTGCCACGCAAGGCGTGGATGAAAATGAATTGCACCGCGTCAAGACGCAATTGATCGCCGAACAGATCTACAAGCGCGATTCGATTTTCGGCCAGGCGATGGAAATCGGCATGATGGAATTGTCCGGCCTGTCGCATCGGGACATCGACCGCATCATTGAAAAATTGCGCGCGGTGAGCGCTGTGCAGGTGCAGGAGGTGGCGCAGAAATATTTCGGCGACGACAGCCTGACAGTCGCGACCCTGCAACCCTTGCCGCTGGAAGACAAGAAGCCCACGCCGGTAGCAAACTTGCGCCACTGAACTCCTGGAACATAAAAATGATGAAACGACTCATTATCGTGGCTTGGGTGGCATTGTTCGCCATCCCCGCCCACGCTACCCTGAAAATCGCTGCCTGGACCCTGGACAATGGTGCGCGCGTGCTGTTCGTGGAAAACCATTCGATCCCGATGCTCGATGTCAGCGTCGAATTCGATGCCGGTTCGCGCCGTGATCCGCAAGGAAAGTCCGGCACGGCCTCGCTGACCAATGCCATGCTGGGGCGCGGCTTGCAGGCGGGAACCGCGGCGCAGGACGAGCCTGCCCTGACCGAGGCGCAAATTTCAGACGGCTTTGCCGATATCGCGGCGCAGCGCGGCGGCAGTGTCGGCGAGGACAGCGGCGGCGTATCCCTGCGCACCCTGTCGAGCGCTGCCGAGCGCGACGCCGCGGTGCTGCTGCTGGCGCGCGTGCTGGCGCAGCCGAGTTTTCCGGCGGATTTTTTCGCGCGCGACAAGGCCCGCACCATCGCCGGCATCAAGGAAGCGCTGACCAAGCCGGAATTCATCGCCAGCCGCGCATTTTCCCGTGTCATGTATGGCAGCCACCCGTATGCCATGGAACCCACGGTGGCGTCGGTCGAAGCCGTCACGCGCGAAGACCTGGCGACTTTTCATCGCCAGCATTACGTCGGCAACCGCGCGGTGATCGCCATGATCGGCGATATTACGCGCGCCGAGGCCGACGCCATCGCCCGCCAGTTGACCGCACGCCTGCCGCAAGGCGCGCCGTTGCCGCCCTTGCCGGCGGTGGCGCCCTTGCAGGGGCAAGAGGAACGCATCGCCCATCCGGCCTCGCAATCGCACATCCTGATCGGCGCACCGGCCCTGGCGCGCGGCGACCCGGACTTTTTTGCGCTGACAGTCGGCAATTACGTCCTCGGCGGCGGCGGCTTCGTCTCCCGTCTGATGCAGGAAGTGCGCGAAAAGCGCGGCCTGAGCTACAGCGTGTACAGCTATTTCGAGCCGCTGGCGCAGCCCGGGCCATTCCAGATCGGCTTGCAGACCAGCCAGGCGCAAACCGGCCAGGCCTTGAAGGTGGCACGCGAGACGCTCGCCGATTACCTGCGCACGGGGCCGACCGAGAAGGAACTGCAGGCGGCCAAGGACAACCTGATCGGCGGCTTCCCGCTGCGTATCGACAATAACCGCAAGATCCTGGCGAATATCGCCGTGATCGGGTTTTACCAGCTGCCGCTGGATTACCTCGATACCTGGACTGCGAATGTCGCCAAGGTCAGCCGTGCCGACATCCAGGCCGCGTTCCAGCGCAAGGTCGCCGTCGACAAGCTCGCCACCATCATCGTTGGCAATGCCGGTAGTACCGGAAGTGCCGGCACCACCAAATAACACCAAATGGCATTAAATAGCAGCCGGGTTTCCATGCACAAGCCTCAAGGAAAAAAAAGCGTCGCGCACCAGGTGCGCATTATCGGCGGACAGTGGAAACGCACGCCTTTGCCGGTGGCCGACGCCGCCGACTTGCGGCCGACCCCGGACCGGGTGCGTGAAACCGTGTTCAACTGGATCAACCATCTGTTCGATGGCGCCTGGGAAGGGCGGGCCTGCCTGGACCTGTTTGCCGGCAGCGGTGCGCTGGGTTTCGAAGCTGCCAGCCGCGGCGCGGCCAGGGTGCTGATGGTGGAGAACCATGTGCCGGCATTGCGCCAGCTGGAAGCAGTGAAAGACAAGTTGCAAGCCGCGCAAGTGACGATTGCGCGCGGCGATGCCCTGGCCAAGCTGCGCGAACTGGGGGGCGGGCGGCGCGAGGCTGCCTTCGACGTCATTTTCCTCGACCCGCCCTATCATCAGGACTGGCTGGCCAAACTCCTGCCACAATGCGCCGCGCTGCTGCAACCTGGCGGGCTGGTGTACGCGGAAGCGGAGATGCCGCTGACCGGGCTTGACGCAGCATGGCTGGCCGATTGGGACATCGTCCGTGCCGACAAGGCAGGTATGGTTTTTTACCATCTATTACAATGCAGAAATGTGACAAGAATTCAGGCATAATGCGCGTTCCTTATTCCACGGAGTCCCTATGGTCACCGCAATTTATCCAGGTACGTTCGACCCGCTGACGCGCGGTCATGAAGATTTGGTACGGCGCGCCTCCGGCCTGTTCGATAAGCTGGTGGTCGGCGTGGCCGACAGCCAGAACAAGAAACCTTTTTTTACATTGGAAGAGCGCCTGTCGATCGCCAATGAAGTGCTGGGGCATTATCCCAACGTGCAGGTGGAAACCTTCTCGGGCTTGCTCAAGGATTTCGTGCGCGAGCATGAAGGCCGCGTGATCGTGCGCGGCTTGCGCGCCGTGTCCGACTTTGAATACGAATTCCAGATGGCCGGCATGAACCGTTACCTGTTGCCCGATGTCGAAACCTTGTTCCTGACGCCATCGGACCAGTACCAGTTCATCTCGGGCACCATCGTGCGCGAAATCGCCAGCCTGGGCGGCGACGTTTCCAAGTTTGTTTTCCCCTCGGTCGAGCGGTGGCTGAAGTCCAAGGTCGTTCTACCGAAAAAGTAATTATTTTGTCTGCAAGCGCTGGCTGTCGTCATCTTGCTGGAGTGGAGTTGAAATCATGGCATTGATGATTACAGACACGTGCCGCAGGGTTTCGCAAAGCAATGCTTTGCGCTGCGGTGCGCTCCGATCGCATGCAGGCGATCGGTGGAATCGTCTGGATAGCAGGGAGTTTGTGTCATGGCATTGATGATTACAGACGATTGTATCAACTGCGACGTCTGCGAACCGGAATGTCCGAACGATGCGATTTCGATGGGCCCGCTCATCTATGAAATCGATCCGCACAAATGCACCGAGTGCGTCGGCCATTACGATGAGCCGCAATGCCAGCAAGTTTGTCCGGTGAGTTGCATTCCCTTCAATCCGGAATGGCGCGAGACAAAAGAAGCGCTGCTGGCGAAATATGCAGAATTGCAGCAGGCGGCAAAGCCGGTTTGATACGGCCAGCCAGGCAAAATAAAAGGGACAGCGCGCTGTCCCTTTTATTTTGCCTGAATTTTGTTCGCGCTAAAATGCCAGCGCGACGTCGGCTTCCTGCCCCACCCGCAGTATCTGGTCTTCTCCCGCCAGCAAAATCGCATTCATGCCGAATGCCAGGCCGCCGTCGATCTTCGGGTCGGCGCGGTAAGTCTGCAGGATGTCGAGCGGGCTGGGACCTACTTCGCCGGTGGCCTGGTCGACGGCAGGAATGCGGCAGCGCGGACAGGGTTTGACCGGCTTGATCACGGCGCCGCCGATGGCGATGCTGGCGGCGAAATCCTCTTCATACGCACCGATGCCGTCGATGACGATGTTCGGCCGGAAGCGGTTCATCGGCAAGGCGGCGCGGCCCTGCACAAGCAGCTTTTCATTCAGGTCGTCCAGCGACGCCTGCGAAATCACCAGCAAGGGATAGCCATCGCCAAATAGCGTGGGCGCCTCGATGCCGCCGGTCCAACTGGTGCTGGCGATACGCCGCGCCTCGGGATGGAAACGCACCAGCCGGCAGTGAATGCCCAGGAATTTCGAAAACCATGTGGCGGTGATGTCGTCGCAGTCGTAAGCCTGGACGCTGTCATCCCACACTTTCACGGTAATCAGGCGCTCTTCGTCCGGGGGCGGCAGGCCGAGCGGTATTTCCAGGCGCAGCATGCCGGGGGCGCGCAATTCCAGCGTCTCCAGCCGGATCTTGGGCACGATGAGCGCCATGCGAGGATGGTCGCGCTGGGTGAGGAAATTGCCCTCGGCGTCCACCACCATCCATTCGCGGTCGTAGATATGATCGCTCATCAAGCCGGCGCGGGTGACGATGGCTGCGCGCAGGGGAATGCCGGCGCAGGATTTGACGGGGTAGAGGGTGAGGGCGGTGAGGGTGGGCATGGTGGGTGTATTGTGTGTCTTATGCCAGTTCCGCTTGTGCAAGCTGGTCGATGTCGCACTTGACGGCGCTGCGGTCGCGCCGCTCGGGCACGACCAGTGAATCCTTGTTGTCATGGTACTCGATGGTGCCATCAGCGGTGCGGCGGCCGAAGCGCGTGCCCATCAGAATCCCGCCTCCTTCTGGTGGCGCACGGTCAAGATGGTGACGCTATCGCCATCGAAGCGATACCGTGCCACGTAGCCGCTGTCGCCAAAGTCGATCAGCCACTCGTGGAACTCGTCGGGCATGTCCTCGATGGGGCGACCGATCTGCGGTTGAAGGCCGAGCACCTGCACTGCCTTTATGATCGTTTCGCCCACGCGATTGGCCGCGACTGGATTCTTCTGGCGCAGGAACTCGCGCAGCCGTTGCAAGTCTCGGATCGCACCGGCTGCGTACTTCACTTGTGGCATGCAGGGGCAGGAAGCTCGTTATCCGTGCCCCAACTGGACAGCCATGCATCCACCTTCTCGGGGGGCGTGTGCAAGCCGGTGGTTTGGTATTCGTCCCACGCTTTCAGCGTATCTTGTCGGAAAGCTTCGCGCTTTTCCTCGCGCTCTACGTACTGGCTGATTGCTTCGCGCATGAGCCAGTGAGGCGTGCGATGGCGTGCGGCGGCCAAGCGCTTCACGCGCTCCTTGGTGTCAGGGTCAATCTTGATTGCTACAGGGCGAACGACGGTGGTTGTCATCACGGCCTCCAAAATAAAGTATCTATAGGTATTACCTTATCATACCAAGAGCGAGGTCACAAGGCGAAGTGTTCTGACGGCAAGTACCTGCATGACGCGGTGTGGCGTTCAATGTAATTTTGTCAATTCCACATCAAGGCGAACGCACGGGGTTTCCGCAAATTACGAGCTTTGTAGTTTAACTAATATTTCTTCGACCCAGCCAAACCCGATCTTTTCCTGCTCAAGCCGTATTTGCCTGCCCAAGCGGTTGTCGCGCAGATCGTCGAATAGTGCACGCTCGTCGTCGTTGAGCCCGGGCAGGTCGCGCAGCGTCGGCTGCGGCTCATCGATCCATTGCTGCTGGTGGACCAGCAGGGTTTCGCGATCCATCAGGAAAGAGCGGACATGCGGAAACAGCGCGCGTAACTGGTTCAGAATGGCGAAGCCGTGGCTGTCGATGTCGCCCCAGTAAAAGATGGTGCGGTCGCGCAGCCAGGCAGCTTCGGTGAGCATGTCGAAGCCATAGCCAGCGCCGAAAATCACCAGGCTGTCCGCAATCGGCGGAAACGCCAGAAAATTGATCTCGTTTTCAGTGATGAATACCCGCGATGCAGCAGGATTGAGGCGGGCGAAGGTGGCACTGGTAACAGCGAAATCCTGGTCGGTGCCGCTGCCGACCAGCGCATGGCGCGAGTCGAGCAGGCGGAAACGAATGCGCAGCGGCTTGTCGCGAAAGCCATAGCGGCGGGCGAATTCATTCACGCCGCCAGCGGCAGCATCGATCGCCGCGGCAGGCAAGGCAAGATCGAGCAATTCCGCCAGGTTTGCGCGATGTGCTTCGATGAACTTGCTGTGTATGCCGGGGATATCGACCTGCCGCAGATAAATGCCGGGCCGCGGATTGGCCTGCAGCCAGGTGACGATGTCGAGCAGGCGTGGCCAGTCGCCGGCCAGTTCCAGTGCGCGCAGCGGGCGTTTTTTCAGCCATGGCAGCAGCAACGGCTGGCAGGCAGCGGTCTGCGCAACCAGGCTGTTGAAGCGGTCGGCCTCGCGCCGCTTGCCGATCAGGGCCAGCGCATCATCAAGCGCATCGATCCAGGCTTCATGGGGCAAGGCATTGGCGCCGATCACGCGGTGCCTGACTTCACGCAGCACCAGCCGGTAAGCGGGCCGTGAACTGTTCGCCGCGCCTTGCTGCAGTTCGGCGATCCAGGCACGCACCGCGTCGAAGCATTGCGACAGTTCAGTTGAGCTGGGACCTTTCAGCGTCAGGCGCAATGGAAACAGCGGTTCACCGTCCGCGCAACCGGCCAGCAGTTGGCCTTTGTCCCAGAGCTTTTGCACCTGGGCGCGCAAATCGGCTGGCGTGGTCCAGTTCATGCCCGGCGCGCCGTTTTTTCGGCGAGGTATTCGGTGATGCTGAGATTGCGCAGCTTGGAGGCGCGCCCTTCCTCGTTATGCACGAAGCCGACACTGGAGACGAACGGTTCGATGATATGAATTTTCTGCAAGGGCGTGACGATCAGCAGCTGCAGATTCAACTGCCGGAACAGTTTCAATCCATACTGCGCCGATTCGTCCGAGCCGCGCCCGAATGCCTCGTCGATTACCACGAAACGGAAGGAGCGCGAACGCACTGCGCCCCATTCCAGGCCGAATTGATAAGCCAGACTGGCTGCCAGAATGGTGTAGGCGAGCTTTTCTTTTTGCCCACCGGACTTGCCGCCGGAGTCCGAGTAATGCTCGTGCTCGGTGCCGTCCGCACGCCAGCGTTCCGACGCCGCGAACGCGAACCAGTTGCGTACATCGGTTACTTTGGCCGACCAGCGCCGGTCCATTTCCGCCTGTCCCTCGCTGCCACGGAAACGCTCGATGATGCCCTTGACCTGCAGGAACTTGGCTTCCGAATACTGGGCATCGTCGGAACCGGTCAGGCTGCCTTCGGTGCAGGAGCGCAATTCGCTTTGGAAATCGCGGATGTCGGCATCTTGTGAAACTTGCGCCTCCAGCACGATATAGCGCCCCGGGTTGTAATCGATCTGGGTCAGCGATTCGTTGATGCGAACAATGCGCGCCTTGATGTCTTCGCGCTCGCGATTGAGTTGCGACTGAAAATTGGCCACTTCCCGGATGGTATTTTCGTTGAGCAGTTCCTTGAAGCGCGCCTCGAAGCGGGGCAGGTCGTCGGCGCCGAGTTTTTGCAGCATCTCCTTGTATTCGAAGGCCGCGGCAATGCTGACATCCACCTCCTGCGTATCGAGCTTGTAGGCATCCTTGTACTCGGCCATCGCCTTGATGATTTTGTCGCGCAGGCGATCGAGCTTCTTGCTCTCGGCGTCGAGGCGCTCTTGCAGCCACTTGCGCATGTCTTGCTCGCGGTTGTCGCACGACTCGACGCTCAGTTGATGCACGCCGAGCGCATCACTTTGCATGCGCATCAGCGGCTCGAAACAGGCTTGGTGGTTCGCGTTGGCGGGATCATCGACCAGCGCCTGGGTTTGTAGCTGCAACGCCGCGGCGTCGCTTTTCTTTTGTTCGGCTTTGGAGCGCTTGTCCTTGTGCGCTTCAAGTTGTTCTTCGGTTTCCTGCAATGCCAGCACCAGTGCATCGAGCCGCCCGGTGAGTTCCTTGAGTACGTCGGAGGCCGACTCCAGCTGCCTTTTTTCCTCTTCCAGTCGCGCTATTTCAGTCGCCAGCGGCTGCCAGTCAAGTTCGCGGAAGTCGGCATATTCGTCGAGCCTGGACAGCGTCAGCTTGCGTTCATTGACCGTGCGCAGCTCGCCTTGCAGCGCGCCGATGCGGCTGCCGGTTTCGCCGAGCCGGGTTTCGAGTTGGCTTGCCTTGGCTTGCAGCGCGGCGATCTTGGCGGCATTGGTCCAGCCCAGCACGTAGCGGCTGCGGTCGTCGATCCGGTGCCGGTCGTCCTTTTCATGCCGTTCGCCCGGCGCCTTGATCTGGCCGGCGCGGGTGATAGCGCGCGGTTCGCGATGGAATTGCTCTGGCGTGGCGCAACAGGCGACATCGAAGCGGTGCGCGATTTCCCGCTCCAGCCAGTCGTAAAACGGCGAGTCGGGCTTGATCGCCAGCTTGCGCGCCAGCGCATCGCGGTGCAGGGCAGGTATTTCTTTGCGGCCGGCGGCGCGCACCCGGAAATACACCAGCCGCCCCTTCAGGTGCGTGCGGTCGACCCACTCGGCGACCTTGGCATAGTGCGCATCGGGCACCAGCAAGGCCGGCCCGAAGCCACGCACCAGGCGTTCAGCCGCGCCTTCCCAATCGCGTTCATCTTCGCGTACCTGCATCAATTCACCGGCAAACGGCATGTCGGTCTCGGCCAAATCCAGCGCGGTGCACAAGGCGGCGCGCATGGCAACTTGCTCGGCCGGGAGATTGCTGCGCCGGGCCTTCAGGCTGTTGATTTCCGCGCTGAACTCAGCGTGTTCCTTTTTACCTTGCTGCAGCGTCACTGCCGCTTCGGTCAATTCGTTCTGCAATCCAGCTTCGTACTCTTTCGAGGATTCCGCCAATGCCGAAAAGGCGATGCGCTGCGCGAGGAAGCCTTCCGCATCGTCGGCGGCCACCGCTCCCAGCGCGCGCGCCAGTTCCGCATAGCGGTCTGCCTTGCGCTGGCGCGCCTGCCGTTCGCTATCTTTGGCCCTGATTTCCTCGGATAGCCGCTCGATGCGGTCGCCACCGTTGTCGGCGATGCTGCGCCGGAGTTCACGATCCTGACTTTGTTGCGTGGTGCGGCGTTCGTCCAGGCGCTGGACCTGCGCGTTCTGGCGCGTCCACTCCTCGTCGAGCGAGGCGAGGCGTTTTTCCAGCAGGGCCAGTTTCAAGCCGGCGAAATAAGGCTTGAGCGCGTCGCGGCAGGCGCGCAAATTCTCGCTCTCGACGGTGAGTTCCGCATGCTTCGCGCAATCGGCCACCAGCGGCGTCAGCAGCGCCACCTGGCGTTTGGCTTTGAGCACCGCCTCGTGGGCGCGGTTGAGATCGTCGAAATGCGCAATCAATGCCGTCACGCGTGGTGCGACATCGAAGGGCTCCAGCATGTGGCTGCGCACGAAGTCGGTCAGATTGCCGACCGATTTCATCGACACCGTCTGATGGAACAGTTCCAGCGCCTGGTCATTGTCGATGCCGAAGCGGCGCCGGAACCACGCGCCATACGGCGGGAAGCTGTCGAATATTTCCGCCCCCGCGCTTCTGAGCCGTTTGCGCAGCGCACCGATATCCGAGCCGAAATGCGCGAAATCCTCAGCGATCGACAAGGCCCGCTCGGCGCCGACGAAAAAACGTGCAGGCTGCCCCTGCAGGTCTTTCATCCAGAATACCTGCGCCAATGTCACCGTCTGGTCGTAGCCGGCGTTGTGGAACACGCCGAGGATGACCGAGTAATTATTATGGTCGCGCAAGGCGACCGGCTTGGCCGTGCCGCTGACCTCATTGCGTTCGGACTTGTAATGCCCGAGCACGTAAGAGCGCAGCGAGCGTTCACGGGCATCCGCCCCCGCCGCCTTGTTATAGGCGATGCGGTGGGCCGGCACCAGCAGCGTGGTCACCGCATCGACCAGCGTCGATTTGCCCGAGCCGATGTCGCCGGTGAGCAGCGCATTCATTCCATCCGGATGCAGCGTCCACACGCGTTCGTCGAAAGTGCCCCAGTTGAACACTTCCAGGCGGTGCAGGCGAAAGCCGGATAGCGTATCGTTAGCGGAGAAATCGAGGTCCATCGGTTTATTCATCGCTTTGGCTTCCTTGCAACTGTGCGCGGTATGAACCCAGCCGGGCATCGAACTCGGACAGCCATTGTGCGTCGACAAAGGCCTTGAGGATGCGCCGCACCTCGAACATCGCTTCCTGGCCACTTGGCGCACCGATGGCCGGCTTCAGGCGCCGCACGAAGCCCAGTTCGACAATCTTGTTGAGATGCGTATCGATCTGGTCGATCACCCTGGTCTCGTTGCTGCCCATCGGCAGAAATACCCGGATCAGCTCGACCACGTCGTCGCGCGACAGTATCAGTCTGGTATCGGCGCCGGTCGCGTCGAACTCGGCCAGCTTCTTGCGCAGCAGGGCCAGCAGCAGGCTGACCGGGAACGACAGCGGCCGCCGCGCCACCAGACGCGGCAGCTTGGCCGTGGCATCGCCGTCGTCCGCGCCGTCGCCATGCCCGTTGCGTGCGCGCAGGAAAGCATATCCTTCGGCCTCGTCCAGCACCAGTTCCAGCCCCAGCACGGCGAGATAGTCGCGCGCCCGGGCTTGCAGATTGAGCAGCGCATGCCACAGCGCGGCATCGCTCTCCTGATAAATCACGCCCTTGAGCAGTGGTACCACCACGGCCGACAGGTCGGGTGCGTTCATGTTCGGTGCGACCGCTTCGCTTGCGCTTGTCATCGGTTGTTCTTGCATGCTTTACCTTACGAAGATGACACGCGGCAGGCGTGCTTGTTTCATGCGTTCGCCATCGCCGCTGCCGTGGTCTTGCCAGACGATGACATCGGCAGCTTCTTCATCGACCACCGCCTGGAATTCTTCTCCGGCCAGTTGCAGATAGGCGACCAGTTCCGCCAATCCTTGCGCCAGCGGCCGCGCCTCGCACAGTTCGCGCAGGCTGATCTGGCTGCGCTGCTGCAGCGCCTGGCGGATGTGCCGCGACAACGCCGGCTTGTCGATCACGACCTGCGAAAACAGGGCGGCGCTATCGATATCGGCAGTGCCGGATTCCAGCGCCGCATCGGTAATCACAGGTCTGATTGGCGGCGTGTGCAGTGGGCGCTCCATCGGCAGCTCGATGTCGGCGGCGGTATCGGCGATGTGCATGAATGCACCGGCGGGTTGCGCTTCACGCAGGGCCAGTGCGTTGATTTCGATGCCGTGCAGGATATCCATGATGCGGCGGTTCTCCAGCCAGGCCTGATCGTCCAGGAAGCGCCGCAATTGCTGCGACAGTTGCGCGACCGTGCGCTGGGTGTGCTCGCCCGCTTCCAGCCAGTCGTAGTGGATGCGACGGGTGCGCGCGTCGGGGTTCAGTTCGGCCACCGGCGGCAGCGTCAGCACCCGCTCCAGCAATGCCGTCAGTTCCTCCTGCCGGCGGCTCGACATCAGGAAATCCCAGAACGCGCGAAAGCTGCGGCCCTGGTCCGAATCGGCAATCGCATCGCGCTCGCCCATGATCTGTTCCAGCAGCGCGCCCTTGCTGCCTTCCCACAGCGCGATGCGCTCGCGCACGCGACGGTCCAGCCCGCGGAAATTGTGCTCCACTTCGCGGAAGTCGGTGAGCAGCTCGCGCGCCATGCCCATGAACTGCTGAAAACGATCCTTCAACGCCGTGCCGTCCAGCAGCGGTATGTCGCCGGCGATCACCTGCGCCATTTCCGCATCGATCTCGTCGCGCCGTTTTTGCAGCTCCGCGATGCGGGTCTGGGGGTCAGTCTCGCTGCCTTCGCTCATTTGCTTGAGCAGCTCGAACAGCGTCAACAGGCGCGACTCGGTGCCGACGAACGCGCGCTCGGTCAGCGTGGCGAGCCAGGCGATCGCCTTTTCGGTGGCCGGCGTCAGGTCGAACTGCGGTTCATCCGAACTGGTGCGGTAAAACTTGCGCAGCCAGCCGCGTTCGTTGGCGGCCCAATCGTTGAGGTAGTCGAGCGCGGCCTTGGGGAAGGCGTCCGCGCCTAGCCGCTCGCGCAGCCCGAACAATTCGTCTTCAAGCAACTCAGCCAGATCCGCCTGCGCCATCATCCGTGTATTCGGCGCAATGAAGACGCGATGCAGAAAGCTTGCCGCCAATGGCGCGTGCTCGCTGCGCAGCAGCCGCCAGGCCGGGTGATTCTGGCGCAGCAGCTCGAGGGTGGTGTAGTCCAGGCTCATGTGATTTTTTTGGCAAGCCGTTCGGTCGCCGGAAAAGCGGAAGCGTCGCCCAGTTGAATTTCGCCAATACCAGGATTCATTGCGGACGATTAGTTCGAAGTGATAATTTTCGCTATTTTATCAGCCTGCCGTTCCTGCAAATTCCCCCTGGCGCCGGGTAAAATAGCGGGCCGCGCGTTATGAACCTTGCGGCCATTTCTCCGCACCTATTTTACCGTTTTGCATGACAATGCCAAAATCACAGTTAACTGCGGTACGGATCGCCGCGAGCGATAGCCCGCTGTCCAAAGGACAAAAGACCTTCAATCGCCAGATACAGCAAATCGAGAAGCTGCGCAGCCGGTTGACGGCATGGGACGCGGCGACGATTTCCTATCAGAAAAAATATACGCAGGATCTCCTTCCTTTGTTCTCGATCGCGACAGAACTGCAAATCAAGCTGGTGCATAGCCTTGATCGCGCCGCAGCGCAAAAAGGCTTGACGCGCACCGAACGGCGCACATTGGGCGAATTGATCGCCGGTCTGGCAGGGCCACTGCTGGGCGAGCGCGACGATGCCGAATTGAAAGCGATCTACAACAGGCATAGCCGATCCGATTACGATAGCGAGGAAGCGGCCCAGATGCAGGGCATGAAGGATTTGTTCGAAGATGTGTTCGGCTTTGACCTGGGCGACGATGCAAAGCTTGATTCGCCGGATGAATTCATGCAGCGGGCGCAGGCGCAATTCGCGCAAATGCAGGCGGATTGCCAAGCCGAGCAGCAGGCGCAGGAAGAGCGGCGCGCCAGGCGCAAGAAATCGGCCAAACAGCTGGAAAAGGAAGAACGGGCCGAAGCCGATGCCAGGCAGATCAATCAATCGATCCGCGAAATCTATCGCAAGCTGGCCAGCGCCTTGCACCCGGACCGTGAACCCGATCCGCAAGAACGCGTACGCAAAACTGCGCTGATGCAACGCATCAACCACGCTTATGACAAGCAGAATCTGCTGCAGCTACTGGAACTGCAGCTCGAACTGGAACATATCGACCGCACCGCCATCGGCCGCATCGATGAAGAGCGTCTGCGTCACTATAATGCGGTTCTCAAGAGGCAGATCGCCGAACTCGAGCATGAAACGATGCGCATCGAATCCGACTTTTGCGCCCAGTTCGGCATCTCGCCATTTGTTATGGTGAAACCGGAAACTGTCATGCACGAGCTGGCGGGCGAGATCGCGCGCACGCGCCAGGATAATCGCGATATGGAGCAGGATCTGCTTGCGCTGGAAGACGCGAAGGGCGTCAAGGCCTGGTTGAAGCAGCTTCGGCGCCGTCCGGCGGACGATGATTTCGATGGATGTCCGTTCTGAGCCAGCTGCGCAGGGGCCCCTTATTTTCTGCCGGATGCCGCACGCCGCGTCAGATAGGCCTGGATGCGCGCCTCGGTTTCTTTCGTGTTGCGGTAGACGCCGCGCTGCCCGCTACGTCTGTCAACGTGTCAACGTGTTATTAAAATCGACTGTTGGCCGTACACTGACCTATAAGGCACTTATCGCAAAGTGAGATGATATGAATGAAAAACCTGTGAAAGTCGATATTGACTTTCACGAGGCGTTGCGGCGAATAGCAAAGACGCCTAAAGGCGTTATCGTTCCAAAGGACACGATCACTAAAAAGGAAAACAGCAAGGAGGCGGAAAAGAAAAAACCGCACCCTCCAAGAAGAAAGGTGCGATTTAGGTCAATTAGAACAAGCTTAACTGACCTGGATGAGAGCGCCAATGCTGGCATACGTTTTCTTGTTTGCCGAAGCGAACGCGAGTGTATTGCCGAACATGGACGCTTTTTGTTGCAGAGTATGAGTGTCTCATACGTCCTCCAAAAAGCATTGGAGGGCGTTTTATCTTGCCTGCAGCCGATCTTTAGATTAAACTAAAGGTTGTCTATCGAGGACGAACGGCTGTAGGTGGCAGGGTATGCCCTCACCACCGTGCCAAGGTAGTTGAAATTAGCCTATTATCAGTAGGCGGATTTTTAGATACGCTCGCAGCACGTAATGCAACATGTTTCAACTCCGATCTGCTAAGTCAACCAGCTTAACCTCTGGGCCTCCACGGCTGCTACGATTGGAAAATGAAAGCCACGTTCCCGCGTGGCTTTCACCATTCTATACCTTGATTTCTACTGTGAATTCAACGGGCTCATTATCCTCGTCATAAACTTGGCTGACATTCATTGCAAAAGTTCTGAGCCAACGCAGTCGCTTTTCCGCTGGCCATTTTTCCCCGCGAACCGGTATCTTTTGCAATAAAGCCAGCAGCAACGGATCGAGATCCAATCCAACATTACCGACTTCATTTCCGTTGCCACCACTTCTATTCTTTTCCGGATTGGCTGCCGGCGGAATATCTTTACCGCCTACCGGCGGAGGTGGAGGAGCATCCTCAACATCAACCGCTGTAACCGTATTTCCATCTACTGAAACAATGCCGGTAACACGGAGATACTCGATGAGCAATGCGAGTTGGTCTTTATATTCCGGTGCCGCTCCAGCCTCTTCCGATAAGAACGCGATGGCCTCATCAACTGTAAGTGGCCGAAATGCCAGTTTGGGCAGAAGCGCAGTACAAAACCATGTTTTGCGGATTACTGGTGCTAGTTTGAGGGCAGCCTTGTCGCCATCCCACTTGTATCGCTCTGCATAAGAAAAAGCTTCTTCACTCGGTACGTTCTGTAACTTTACGCGCGCCAGTAAACCAGATTCAAGAAAAAACGGGTTGCAGACTGAAATGGTGCCGGAATGAAGGCCGGCGATTCTCGATACATCGTCATTGGAAACAGGCTTTCTTTCAGAACCGCTGGCAGCAGTAGTAGCGCGCAGAATGCCTAGCTGCTTCTGGACAGTGGCGCGATCAGTCGGTAACGCCTTATTCAGTTTTGGACGGACTGTTCGCACGATACGCTTCACGCGGCTCTCAGCCTCACTAGCAGCGTCAAACTCTCGCTCTTGATGTCCCGACATACTTGCCTCCCGTCTTCCAATTGCCAAAGTGTATCGTATACGAAAAGCAAAAGAAAAGCGGGAAATGCATTGTCACTCAACTTTGTTAAGTGCTAAACACTAAGCAACTGATTTTAAAGTATTTATCATTTGCGAAACTGAGAAGAAAGTTGTGATGCTCCGCTAATCGATTAAAGATATTATATTTTATTCAATGAATTTGGCGTGAATCACGTCTGGAATCGTTTCGTCGAAACGGGGATTACTTCATACTTGTGAACTTGGTTCTGACGCCGGCTCAAATTTGTCCAGTAAAGTATGTAATTGTCAAAATTTTACCTTCCAAGTCTGCTCGAATTGCGGCACTTTGCCTGATTCGAGGCCGAAAGGTATCGCAGACCTTGGAATAAGGGAATAATGGTTCACATCTCAGGTGAGAGCGCTAGCGGCACGATTGCACGCTTTTCTGCCCATGTGCTGGCGCGGTTAGTGCTCCTGATGCGAAATTATCATTATTGTAAATAATAGGCCCAATATCCTCATCCGTTATCAATTGCGAATCCACAGCGCAAGCCCTCCTTGCGAACTATGAGGAATTGTCTAATAGATGTCCCTGGCGAACGTATCAAGTATCCGGCATGTCATCGGGCCAGAATTGCGCGCTATGCAGCACACGCAGAATGTGCACAACATTGCCGGAAATGCGATATGCGACGATGTAGGACGTTCGACTGATGACCAGTTCTCGCGTACCTTCAACGCGGCCGGTGCGGCCGCCCTCGGGAAACTGGGCAAGTAATTTGACCTGCTCACTAATGCGATTATCCACGGCGATGGCGGCATGTGGATTGTCTTGCTCGATGTAATCGAAAATCTTGTCCCGGTCGTCAAGCGCACATTGCGACCACTCAAGCTTCACACTTCGCCTTTGGCAGCTTTCCGTAGTGCCGCAGCCCGACGCTTGGCGAAGTGCGCCTCGACCTGATCGTGCGGAATGGCCGGACGTGGATCATCCAGCGCTTCTTGCACCTTTGCTCGAAACCAAGTGTCATATACTGCAGGGTCGGTTGCGAATCCAAACGGCAGCGCCCCCTCGTTGGCAACGCGGGTCAGCAGGATGCGGACCGCATCCGAGACGGTCAAGCCCATATTCTCCAGCACCGCTGTGGCGCGGTCTTTCACGGCGGGGTCAATGCGTGCCTGCACCAGTGCATTGGCGGTCATGGGAATTCTCCTTGCGGATGGTTATTTTACATTGTAATTCAATTGAATTACAAGTCAAGTGCTCGCAGAATGATCGATACGTTCGGTCAAAACGATCAGACGAACAATTTCAGCGCACAATTGTCCGCAATCGACACACGGCGATACCCGCAACGGGTTTGACCGGGTTGCTTCTATTTTTGCCACAACCCGGCCTCGACCAGCCGGCGCACCAGCGCCCCGCGTTTGGCATGACGCACCATGAAGCGGCGCAATGCACGATCAAATTCTTCCTTGCCGGACACGAGCGCATAGGCATCCGCGAGATCGACAATCGCGCGTTTCGCTTCGTCATAGGCCGCCGCGGTGCCGCGTTCCGCATGGGGATGAATTGCATTCCAGCAGCGGTCGAAATCGACGGTCAGCGTCTTGAGATAAGCCTCGCGTTGCTTGCGCCGATCTGCTTCCTGTCGCGCCCGTTCTTTTGCCGCTTGTCCCTTGCGAAGCTTTTTCGCTTCCTCGGCGAGGGTCCGCAATTCGGTTACTTTGCGTGGCTTTGCCGGCGGCGCCACGTCGTCCCCGTTTTCCTTTCGCCAGGCGAGAAATTCTGACTTGACCCGGCGTTCCGCCTGGTGCGATGCGCCTTGCAATAGCAGATTGAAAACGATGCGCATCTCATTTCTGGATAGACCTGCCACCCACGCTTCAGCACTGTCGTCATCGTGCCATTCTTCGGCCTCTTGGCTGCCCGCTGCTGCAGCGCTTAGCAGGTCGGGATCGATTTCCAGAAATTCAACCAGCGCTTGCTGCGCAGCAGAAAGTTGAGACATTCCCGCTGGCACTTCCGGCTCGACTGCATTGTCGTCAACTTCGTCAGCGACAACACCGGCCAGCCAACCGAGATAAAGCGGGCGAAAATCGCCGCGCAACAACTCATCGCGCAGTGGCGCGAGACGTCCCATCCAGCTGCGGCCGTCTTCCATGCCGAAACGATCGTAGCTCTCGCTTTCGTCGAGCGACCAGTCGATAATCCAATGCGTGCCTACGTCAGCTACAGTCAGCGCACAGTCCGTCGTGTATCGTTTTAACTCGGATTCTGTGAATACGTCGTGCGGCACCCGCAGCGCCAATTTGCAACGGCACCAGTTGGCCGTATACACGAAGGCATCAAAATAGCGCTGCATCCAGTCAGCAGGGTTCCCCTTCAAACTGCCCCAGTGGTATTCGTTGACGAAACTCGTCGCCGTAATCGTTGCCCGCGAAGAGCGCGAGCGCAGTTCGGCCATGTCGTCGCGGCTCAGTGGCCGCTCGATGGCAGCGAATTCGTAGTATTGGTACTCGCTCACTGATGCGGTTCTTTAATATTTCGCAGCCCGAGCAGCAATACGGGGATGTCGTCCCGAATAATGCTCCACAAGGTGTCGTTATCGATGCCAAGATATCCGTGGATCAGCCGGTTGCGCGTGGCGATAATGAGCCGCCATGGAATCTGCGGGTTGGCTGCACGTACAGCATCCGGAATATGAGTTGCCGCCTCGCCTGTCAGTTCGAGATTACGCACAGTGGCATCATAATTCAGGCTGCTGGCAACGAAACTTGCCTGGTCGAACCCGTCCGTATAAGCGACTACTTTCTCGGCGAACTCAATCATGTCGTCGAGATAAAACCGCCATTCTCGCTGGCCGGACTCAGACATGCACCGCCTCCCTTTCAATAAACGGACGCAATTCCGTGCGTAGCGCTTTATCGGTTACCAGATCGACCTTGCTGCCGAACAGGTCTTCGAGATAGAACTGGACGCCAAAGTAGCGTGCCGACGTTGCCGGGCCATCGAAGGCAACCAGGATATCGATGTCGCTATCCGCCTTTGCCGTGTCGCGTGCGGTAGAGCCGAACAGCGCAAGGTCCATCACGCCGTAACGCGCAGCCAGAATCGATTTGCTCTGGGCGAGTAATTGAAGGGCTTGTGCGCGATTCAATGCAGTCTCCTCTTGATTGGCGGGGCGTCTGGCCAACGAGATGCTGGCGTGGTCGGGTTAATGTCTATGATGCAAAATTATCCTTATTGTAAATCGTGTGGCGGATTCCTGTGGCAAGACTGAAAGGTTTGTTTTTTTTACCTTTCTTGTTTTTGCCTGATTCAACTTTGCCATAAACCGGAAGTTTCCCCGTCCGGTATGGTAAATACGGTATCGAAATGCTGCTCCAGGCTTGCGGCGATGTGCTTATTTAATTCAGCACGTGCCAGTTCTCCTTCCATGCACTGAAGCATCCTTGGAACTTGCGGGGTGACGCCGTCTATTGGTTCAGCGTACGGCAAGTTCGCGCGCAAGAAACTTTTACGAATTTCAAAAACCTCTCTGCCGTAGGCTCTGGCCGGTGACGGCGGAATGCAGCCTGTTCTAAATGATGCGGAAGAACTCGACGAGGAGGCGCCGCAATTGTTGTTCATTTAAATGCGCCAATTGTCCTAACAGATGAGATTTTGCCGTTGCCATATTTCCGATTTCCTAATTACTATTCGGGAGTTGGTTGTCGGTCATACCGACCCATTTCATTCCCGTGCTTCTTGCCGGCGGAGGAAATTAAGCCTCCGGCCTCCCTTATCCGCTTCCTGTCCCATGCAACTACAGCCATGCCGATCATGCATAGGGTGTATACGCATTCCCATCCCGCACCAGCAACTGCATCAGTTTCGGGTGGATGAAAAGTTTTTCCTTGCCGACCTGCGTTTCGCGCAGCACGCCGATGGCGACGAGGTCTTTTAAATAGCGCGAGGCGGCCTGCCGCTGGGCGACCTGTTTATCCACCAGGTTGCCGATGCGGCAGTACGGCTGTTCGAAGATGACGTCCACCAGTTCGCGGCTATAGATTTTCGGCAGCTGCTCGCGCACATGGCCGGCGGTATGTTCGGCCAGTGCGAGGATGGCGGCAATCTTGGCGGTGGTCCAGCGCGCGGTTTCTTCCACTGCCTGCAGCATGAAAATCAGCCACGGTTCCCATTCCTGCTTGCGCGTGGTATCCAGCAGCAGGCGGTAGTAATCCGCTTTGTGGGCAATGATGTGGCGGCTCAGGTAAAGAATCGGCAGCGTGAGCAGCTCTTCCTGGATGAGAAAAAGAATGTTCAGCACGCGACCGGTGCGACCATTGCCGTCGGCAAAAGGGTGGATCGCCTCGAACTGATAATGTCCGATCGCCATGCGCACCAGCGGGTCGAGCCCGGTTTCATTGTGCAGGAAGCGTTCCCAATTGGCCAGCAGGCCGCGCAGATGGGCTTCGCCTTCCGGTGGCGTGTAGATGATCTCGCCATTGCGGTCATTGACCAGTTGGGTGCCGGGCGTACGGCGGATATCGATCTCGGCGGCCTTGATGATGCGATAGATGTCGACTGCTGTGGCGGTGCACAGCGGGCGCTGCGTCAGCGAGTGAAATCCGCGGTGAAGCGCGGTGCGATAACGCAGCGCTTCCTTGGTCGCGCTATCGGCCTGGTTGTCGCTGCCGTCGGCAAATTGAAACAGGCGGTCGGTGGTCGTGACGATGTTTTCAATCTCGGAGCTGTCTTTGGCTTCCAGCAACGGAATGGTGTTGATGAGCATCGTTTGATTCGGGATCAACTGGGCCGCTTGCTTCAGTTCGGCCAAGGCTGCGCGTGCCAGGATGCATTGTTTGAGAACGGCTTTGGTTTCCAGTTCGGCCGCCGGCGGCAGCAGGGGTAATTGGTTATAAGGTGTATCGGCGCGCCAAGGGAGGGCGGCATCTATCATGTTCTCTGAAGCGAATTTTGGCGACATATCGACAGCTTATGTCGCACGTGGCGACATGTCAATCAGATGTGTCGCTATTTTTCGATTCTATCGACATATTCGAGAATCATCGACTGATGCCGCGCGTGGCAACAGTCGATGAAGAATAGCCTTAGACGTTAAACAGGAAGTTCAGCACATCGCCATCCTTGACGATGTATTCCTTGCCCTCGGCGCGCATCTTGCCGGCTTCCTTGGCCCCTTGCTCGCCCTTGTAGGTAATGAAGTCGTCAAAGGCGATGGTTTGCGCGCGGATGAAGCCGCGTTCGAAATCGGTGTGGATCACGCCAGCCGCCTGCGGTCCGGTTGCACCCACCGGAACGGTCCAGGCGCGCACTTCCTTGACGCCAGCGGTGAAATAGCTTTGCAGGCCCAGCAGCTTGAAGGCGGCGCGGATCAGGCGATCCAGACCCGGCTCTTCCATGCCCATGTCGGCCAGGAAATCGATCTTGTCGGCATCGTCGAGGTCAGCGATTTCGGCTTCGATGGCCGCGCAGATGGCAACTACCGGCGCATTCTGTTTCTTGGCATACTCAGTCAACTGATCCAGCAGCGGATTGTTGGTGAAACCGTGGTCGGAGACGTTGCCAACGTACATGGCGGGCTTGGCCGTGATCAGGCACAGTGGCTTGATCAAGGCCATTTCCTCGGCATCCAGGCCCAGTGCACGTACCGGCTTGGCATCATTCAGATGCGGCATGATGCGTTCCAGCAGCGCCACCAGCTTGGCGGCATCCTTGTCGCCCGAGCGCGCCTTCTTGTTTTCGCGATGAATGGCTTTTTCGACAGTACCCATGTCGGCCAGCGCGAGTTCGGTTTCAATCACGGCAATATCGTCGAGCGGGCTGATGCGGCCGGCCACGTGGATCACATTGTCATCCTCGAAGCAACGCACCACGTTGACGATGGCATCGGTTTCGCGGATGTGCGAGAGGAACTGGTTGCCGAGACCTTCACCCTTGGAGGCGCCCGCCACCAAGCCAGCGATATCGACGAATTCGACGATGGACGGCACGATGCGTTCGGGCTTGACGATTTCCGCCAGTTGCTTCAGGCGCGGATCGGGCACTTCAACGACGCCGACATTGGGCTCGATCGTGCAGAAGGGATAGTTTTCCGCAGCGATGCCCGCCTTGGTCAGTGCATTGAACAGGGTGGATTTGCCGACGTTAGGCAGGCCGACGATACCGCATTGGAGACTCATAATATGTACAGAAGAAGGTGATCAACCCGCTATTTTACAGTAGCCGGAGACTACTTCTGCACGATGTTCAGGGATGTCGGCAAGTCGGTGGCAGGGATGTCTGGCGGTCACGCGCCGCGTGATGGGGGCGCAGCTTTGCGCGCTTCCGCCATTTTCCCAAAGTTACGGAAGAATGCCCGGGGTATCATAAGCATTCGGGGTGGTCGGATAGCCGCTGCTCATGTCCGAACCCATGCTGCCTGAACTGGAACCCTTAGTCATGCCGGTACATCCGGCAACCACCAACATAGCGAGAATAATCAATGCGTTTTTCATGATATGCCTCCGACAAATATTTTCGGATAATCTACTCTACGCCCCTAGCGGAAAGTAGATTCAGTATAGGACGTACATATGCACATCGCTAGTCGGAATGGCAAGAAATTTGATATGTAAAGTGGGTTGGTGCTTACTTGGGAACAGGATAGAACTTGTGTGCATCGCGCCCAGTCTTAGCGCGCGTCTATCACGGCTCAGGATGCCTTTGCGGAATGCAATTGCATCATTGCCGCTTCGAATTTTCCTTCACATAGCAGCGGCACAACCTGCAAGCTGTTAGCGATGGCATCGTCGATCAGCAGCTGTTCTTCGCGGCGCGGACGGTGCAGCACAAAGTCGACTACGGCTTGCTGTAGATTCATTGGACGCGGGTGACCGATGCCGATACGCAGGCGCCAGTAGTCCTGGGTGCCGAGCGCAGCGGTAATGTCCTTCAAGCCATTGTGGCCGCCCGATGATCCGCCCCTTTTGATTTTTGCGCTACCCGGCGGCAAGTCGAGTTCATCATGCGCGACCAGGATTTCATCGGCAGCAATCTTGAAGAAGCGCGCCAGCGCACCGACCGATTGCCCGGAGCGGTTCATGTAGGTTTGCGGCTCCAGCAGCCAGATTTCCTTGCTGGCAATGGTGGTCTTGGCGGCCAGCGCATTGTATTTCGCCTCGCGCGCCAGGCGGTTGGCGGCAAGCTGGTCCACCAGCCAGAAGCCGGCATTGTGGCGGGTCTGTTCGTATTCCGGGCCGGGATTGCCAAGGCCGACGATCAAGCGTATGGACATGGTGTATGCGAGAGTGAAAAAATGAAAAAAACCCGCCACCAGGGCGGGTTCTTCGATGGCCAATGCAGGATTACTTCTTTTCGGCTTCGCCTGCTGCTTCCACTTTACCAGCCGGCACCATGGCGGTGACGATGGTCGGATTGTCCTGGCCATGAACGGCGGCGACGCCAGCCGGCAACTTGATGTCGGACAAGTGCAGCGATGCACCGGCTTCGAGGGTCGACAGGTCGACTTCGACGAATTCCGGCAGATCCTTCGGCAGGCAGGTGATATCCAGTTCCGCGAACACGTGGCTGATGACGGCGGCGGACAGCTTGACGGCCGGCGAGACTTCCGCGTTGATGAAGTGCAGGGGCACTTTCACGTGGATCTTCTGGTTCGGATCGACGCGCTGGAAGTCAACGTGCAAGACCAATTGCTTGTATGCGTGCACCTGGAAATCGCGCAGCAGGACTTTTTCTTCCTTGCCATCGACTTCGAGGTCGAGGATCGACGAGTGGAACGCTTCTTTTTTCAGCGCATGATACAGCGCGTTGTGGTCGAGCTTGATAGCGGCCGGTGCGGTCGGGCCGCCGTAGACGATACCAGGGGTTTGGCCAGCAGTGCGCAGGCGGCGGCTCGCTCCGGACCCCTGCTCAGTGCGTGCAAATGCGATTACTTTCATGTTGATGCTCCAGTGTGTGCGGGACTTGCATCCCGCGGTAAAAATCCCCCGCGACCAGGGGATTTGGGAAGCCACTCAATATGAGCGACCAGTTAAAATCAGTCAGCGAATAATGACATCACCGAATCGCCCTTGGAAATGCGGCGGATCGTTTCAGCCAGCAATTCCGCGCAAGTCAGTTGGCGGATTTTCGGGCAAGCCTTGGCGGCATCACTCAATGGAATGGTGTCGGTGACCACCAGTTCGTCCAGCGGCGATTCGGTGATGCGCTGGATCGCCGGGCCGGACAGCACCGCGTGGGTACAGTAAGCCACTACTTTCTTGGCGCCGCGGTTCTTCAGGACTTCGGCGGCCTTGGTCAGGGTGCCGGCGGTATCGACCATGTCATCCATGATCACGCAGTTGCGGCCTTCAACGTCGCCGATGATGTTCATCACTTCGGAGACATTGGCTTTCGGACGGCGCTTGTCGATGATCGCCAGGTCGCAGTTCAGACGCTTGGCCAGCGCACGGGCGCGCACCACGCCGCCAACGTCGGGAGAGACCACCAGCAGGTCGTCGTATTCCTTGTTGACGAGATCGGAGAGCAGCACCGGCGAGGCATAGATATTGTCGACCGGGATATCAAAGAAGCCCTGGATCTGGTCGGCGTGCAAGTCCATGATCAGCACACGGTCGACGCCGGCTTCCTGCAGCATGTTGGCGACCACCTTGGCGGAAATCGCCACGCGCGCCGAGCGCGGGCGGCGATCCTGGCGTGCGTAACCGTAGTAGGGGATGGCGGCAGTGATGCGGCCGGCCGAGGCGCGCTTCAGGGCATCGACCATCAACATGATTTCCATCAGGTTGTCATTGGTCGGCGCACACGTTGATTGCAGTACGAAGACATCCTTGCCGCGCACGTTTTCATTGATTTCGACGACCACTTCGCCGTCGGAAAATCGCGAGACCAGCGCCTTGCCGAGTGGCAGGCCAAGCTGATTGGCAACCCCGATAGCCAATTCCGGATTTGCGTTGCCGGTAAAAACCATCAGGTTTTCGAGTGCCATGAGATCCCCAAAATGAATGCGTTAAAAGCTTAAAAAGCCGCCAAAACAGACTGGTTAGTCTTGCGTTGGCGGCTTGTTATTGATGTAGCTTGGTTTTTGCTAATGTTTATTGGCAGGGGAACAAGGATTCGAACCTTGGTATGCTGGAATCAAAATCCAGTGCCTTAACCAGCTTGGCGATTCCCCTACACAACCGGTTGTTTGTCGTTTCAATCGCGCCTCTTTGGGCGGCGCTTGCAACGCCAAACGAATCTGGTAGTTACGACCTATATTATATATCTGCAAGCGGGTGTTGTGCTATGGCCCGTGCTTTCCATGCTTTCCAGTGCGCCGGTACTGCTTTGAGTACCGCATCGGCATCGGGTTCATGCGCAAAAAAACTAAATACGCAGGCACCTGATCCCGTCATTCTCGCATCGCCGTATTTCTGTAGCCAGGATATGGCTTCGGCGACTTCGGGAAACAGCTTGGCAGCCACGACTTGCAAGTCGTTTTTTCCAAAGCCAACAGGGGCAGTGGAAAAGTCCAATATTGTGACGGGTTCCGTGTTCCTTGTCAATTCTTTTGCAGTAAAAATTGCCGGAGTTGGTACCGATACGCCTGGTTCGAGCACCACATACCAGCCATCCGGGGTGGTGACGGCGGTCAATTCCTCGCCGACGCCGGCGGCAAAGGCATTCTGGCCAAAGATAAAAAAGGGCACGTCGGCACCCAGTTTCAGGCCCAGTTCCATCAGTTGCCCGCGGTTCAGCCCTGCTTGCCACAAATGGTTCAGGGCAAGCAGGGTGGTGGCGGCATCCGAGGAGCCGCCACCCAGGCCGCCGCCCAGCGGCAGCTTTTTTTCAATGGCGATATTGGCGCCGGGCCGGTGGCCCTCGCCCAGGGTGGCTTGCAGCAGTCGGGCGGCGCGCACGATCAGGTCGCTGTCGGCATCCACGCCGGGCACGTCGCTGGTGCGGCAAATGACGCCGTCATCGCGCGTTTCGAAATGCAGGATATCGCCATGGTCGAGCAGCTGGAATACGGTTTGCAGCAGGTGATAGCCGTCGGCGCGGCGGCCGGTGACATGCAGGAACAGGTTGAGCTTGGCAGGCGCCAGGCAATCATTCAGGGTACGGGAGGGCATGTGGAGTGTTAATTGGCTTGCCAGTTGTCGATCACGATGCGCAGGCTGACCGGGCCGGCTTCCGCCGTCTGGCGCGCCAGATCGATGCGGCGCGGACGCACGGCATCGGCCGCGCCGGCCTGTTGCCAGCTTGTATAAACGATGCGCCAGCCATCCGGCGTGCTGACCGCGCTGCCGGGTTCGGCCGGCGCCACCCAGGGCTGGCTCCGCGCATCCCTGGCAAATCCTTGCAACCAGTCGCGCAAGCCGGCTACCGGCAGCGGCCAGCCAAGCGCGGTTTGCGCCAGCGCGTCGGCGTCCGCTGCGACCTTGGGTGCCTGGCCGGCCTGGGTCAGGCTGGCACCGCCGGCTTGCACCTCGATCACGGCCAGGGTCTGGCCGAGCGGGGAAAACAGGGTGAGCAGGGTGCGTTGCGGCGTTTGCGACCAGGAAAAGCTGCCGTGCAGGGCTTCATCGGCGCCACCACGGCGGTACTGGACCGACAGCCGTCCCGCCAGTTCAATCGTGTCGAGGTAAGCGCGCGGTGCCGGCCTGACAGCCGACACCGGTTGTTCGGCAGGCGGGATCAGCGCGGCGCAGCCGGCCAGCAGCCAGCATAGTGCGGCGACGCAGGCAAGGCGACGGCTCATGGCTGGACTTGCAGGCGTATCAGGGTGTTTTTCAGGGTGTCGTTTTGCGGATCCTTGATGCGGGCGTCGCGCCAGAATTTTTGTGCATCCTCCTTCTGGCCCTTGACCCACAGGACTTCACCCAGGTGCACCGCGATCTCGACGTCCGGACGCAGCGCAAAGGCACGCCGCAGCGTGTCCTCGGCTTCCTTCAGGCGGCCCATGCGGAACTGCACCCAGCCCATGCTATCCAGGATGAAGGGATCTTCCGGCGCCAGTGCGAGCGCCTTGCCGATCAATGCGAAGGCTTCCGGCAAGCGCATATTGCGGTCTGCCAGCGAATAGCCGAGGGCATTGTAGGCATGCTGATTTTTTGGCGCTTGCGCGATCACCTTGCGCAGGTTGCGCTCCATCAGGCCGAGCTGGTTGGCTTTTTCCGCCAGCATCGCCTGGTCGTACAGCAGGTCGACATTGTTCGGGTAGCGCCTGAGGCCGCTGTCGAGCACCGCCAGCGCATCCGGCAGACGGCCGGCATCGCGCAGGATTTGCGCTTCAGCAATCAGCACCTGCGTTTGCTCGCGTTCCTCCTGCGGATTCAGATCCAGCAGGACCTTGCGCGCGCCGATCAGGTCGCCGCGGCTGGCAAGCAGTTGCGCACGGCGGATTTGCGCGCCAACGTAAGCTTCGCCTGGATCGATCTGCGCCAGCCACTTGAGTGCGGCTTCGGTATCCTTGCGTTCCTCGGCCAGTTGTGACATCAACAACAGGGCCTGACTGGGGTCGCGCTCCTCGTCAGGCCGGGCGCTCAGCAGGTCAAGGTAGCTGCCGAGATATTTTTCGGCGGCCGGGTTGTCGCGGGTTTGCGCCGACAGGACGCCGAGAGCGTACAGCGTGGTCAAATCCTGCGGCTGGTCCTTCAGCAGCAGTTCGAACTGGCTGCGCGCTTCGCCATACTGTTTTTGCTCGACCAGCAGGCGTGCCAGCGCCAGCCGGGCTTCACGCGCCTTCGGGTAGCTGTCCAGGTAGGCGATCAGCGACTTGCTGGCCTCGGCCTTGTCGGTCGTGACCAGCGCCACCGTCAGCGCGGCCAGTTCGGATTCCGGTTTGGCCGCTTGCGCGGCCAGCGCTTCCTGACGCGCGCGGTCGCTGTCGCCGATCGCCAGCGCGCCTTGCGCCAGCACCAGACGGGTTTCCGGCGTGGCAAGGTAGGGCGTCAGTACCTGTTCCAGCATGGCGAAGCCGGCCGCCTTGTCCTTGGTACGCGCCAGTAAGCGCTGGATCTGGAACATCAGCATGGTGCGCGAGGCCGCCGGAATGTCTTGCAGCCTTTGCGCGAAAATCGGACCGGCTTCGGCCAGGCTGTCGGACAGCATCACGAAGCCGAGGAAATACTGGGTGGCCTGTTCCGAATCGGGCGCCAGCGTGCGCCAGACGCGGATTGCCGCCAGCGCTTCATCGTGCCGCTTGGCCGACAGGGCGATTTCCATGGCGCGCTGCGCCAGGCGCGGATCGCGCGTTTGCTGCGCCATGGCCATGCTGGCGACATAGGCGGTTTTCCAGTCGCCGCGCTGGGCGGCGATTTCAACGGTCAGCAACTTGTACAGGATATCCGGGCTCAAGGCCACCGGCGGCAGCGTCGCGGCGGATTCGGTTTGTCCGGTCTGCAGCATCCTGCGCAATTGCGCAGGCGTGGCGATGCGCTGTTTGGGCGTGGCAACGACCGTTTCCGACTTTTCGGATTGCGCCGCAGGCGGCGCGGTCATGGAGGCGCAGGCCGACATCAGCAGCGACAGCGTTACAATGGCGGGGGCGTTTTTCAAGGATCGGTCCTGTCAAATAGGGCTGAATGGCATTCTACGCCCAACCGGCGCCATTTGCGCACCCGTGGCCGCGGCATGAATAGCCGGCGCATGCCAGCCGATCAAGTTTCAAGAAGTGTAAAAAAGGATCAAGATTTCCCATGCCTGAATTGCCGGAAGTGGAAGTAACCCGGCGCGGCGTCGCGCCCCATGTCGAAGGTCAGACGGTCAGCGGCGTGGTGCTGCGGCACAGCGGTCTGCGCTGGCCGTTTCCGCCCGATCTCGACCATTTGCTGGTCGGGCGCACGGTGCGTGCTACCGGGCGGCGCGGCAAGTACCTGTTGCTGCGCTTCGATCATGGCACCCTGATCATTCATCTCGGCATGTCCGGTCACATCCGCATCCTGCCGGCGGCGACGCCGCCGCAAAAGCACGATCATGTCGACCTGGTGCTGGGAGCGCAGGCCTTGCGCCTGACCGATCCGCGCCGCTTCGGCGCCGTACTCTGGCATGACGCCGGGGAGGGCGATGTGGACGAGCATATCCTGCTGCGGCATCTGGGCGTCGAGCCGCTCGAGGCCGGCTTCACGGCCGAATTGCTGCACCGGATGACGCGCGGCCGTAGCGCGCCGATCAAGCAAGTGTTGCTGGCTGGCGACATTGTCGTGGGCGTCGGCAATATCTATGCTTCCGAAAGCCTGTTCAAGGCCCGTATCCATCCGAAGACGGCGGCCGGACGCATCAGCCTGGCGCGCTATGCCTTGCTGGCGGACGCCATCCGCGAAACGCTGGCAGCGGCCATTGTGCAGGGCGGCAGCAGCCTGCGCGACTTCATCAATGTCAATGGCCAATCCGGCTACTTCCAGCAGAGCTATTTCGTCTACAGCCGCGCCGGCCTGCCGTGCCGCGTCTGCGGCAAGCCGGTGCGGCAGATCCAGCAGGGGCAGCGCTCGACCTTTTACTGTGTAAATTGTCAAAAGTGATGGCGAATGCTAGTGTAGCGAGACAAAAGAATGAATCCGGGGAACGCGTGAGCCATCTGATACAAAAATTTCAAGAATATAGTGGCTGGCGCAGCAGCGTAGTCGATGCGCTGGCGCGCTACCAGGACTGGATTGTCGCTGCCGGGCTCTCCGATGCCGCCTGTGAACAGCGCCTGGCGCAGTTGCGGGGGCGGCTGACCGATGACAAGTTGTCGATTGCCTTCGTCGCCGAATTCTCGCGCGGTAAATCCGAACTGATCAACGCCATCTTTTTCGCCGATTATGGCCAGCGCATCCTGCCGTCGTCGGCCGGCCGCACCACCATGTGCCCGACCGAGCTCTTGTACGATGAAACCTTCCCGCCCTGCATCCGCCTGCTGCCGATCGAAACCCGCGCCGAGGCGCTGTCGACTTCCGACCTGAAGGAACAGAACCAGGTATGGACCGTGCTGCCGCTGGATATCCAGTCAGGCGAGGGCATGCTGGAAGCATTCAGGCAAGTGAGCCTGTCCAAGCGCGTGCCGCTCGAGGAGGCGCAGCGCTATGGCTTGTACGACGAGGATGACCCGGAACAGCAGCAGACGGTGGGCGCCGATGGCCTGGTCGAAATCTCGCAGTGGCGCCATGCGATTGTCAATTTCCCCCATCCCCTGCTCAAGCAGGGCCTGATCATCATCGATACCCCCGGCCTGAATGCCATCGGCACCGAGCCGGAATTGACCCTGAACCTGATTCCGAACGCCCATGCGGTCTTGTTCGTCCTGGCCGCCGACACCGGCGTGACCCGGAGCGACATCGATGTCTGGCGCAACCATATCGGCGGCGGCGCCGGCCGCCTGGCAGTGCTGAACAAGATCGACAGCATGTGGGATGAATTGCGCTCGCCCGAAGAAGTGGCGCGGCAGATTGCCCGGCAGGTGGCCTCGGTGGCGCAGACCCTGGGTATTGAAGAACAGCAGATTTTCCCGGTGTCCGCGCAAAAGGGCCTGGTTGCCAAGATCAACCGCGACGCCCCCTTGCTGGCGAAAAGCCGGATCATGCAACTGGAGCAGGCGCTGTCGCAGGAATTGCTGCCGGCCAGGCAAGGCATCATTCGCGCCCAGTTATCCAGCGAGTTTCGTGAACTGGCCGGCGCCCGCCAGACCCTGCTGGCGGCACGCACCCGCAACGTCGTCGAGCAACTGGTCGAGTTGAAGAGTTTGCGTGGCAAGAACCAGAACATCATTGCCCACATGATGAAGCGCATCGAGATGGAAAAGCGCGAATTCGACACCAGCCTGGTCATGCTGCAAAGCACGCGCTCGGTATTTGCCCGGCTGTCGGCGAACGTCTACGCCCACCTCGGCATCGGCGTGCTCAAGCAGGACGTTCGCAAGGCCGCCGCAGCGATGGAACGCAGCATGTTCTCGGCGGGGTTCCGCGAATCGGTGAACGGCTTTTTCGATGCCACCCGCGACAATCTCTGGCAATCCGGCCACAAGATCGACGAAGTCGCCGAAATGATGACGGTGATGTACCGCAAATTCTCCACCGAGCATGGCCTGGCGCTGACCACGCCGATGCCATTTTCACTGAAAAAATATCGCGACGAACTTGACCAGATCGAGGCGGTCTATCACAAGCAGTTTGGCGCCGCCGCGCTGTTGACCACGCACCAGGCCGTCCTGATGCGCAAATTTTTCGATTCGATCGCCTCGCGCGTCAAGCACATTTTGTTGCAAGCCAATCGCGATGTCGACGCCTGGCTCAAGGTGGTGATGGCGCCGCTGGACGCGCAAATCCGCGAACACAAGCTGCAATTGAAACAGCGCCAGAAATCGGTCGAACGAATTTTCGAGGCGACCGACAGCCTGGAAGAGAAGATTACCTCCTTCGAGCAGATGCAGGCCGAACTGGCCCGGCAGCTGCAGGCCTTGCGCGCGCTGGAAGCCGGGCTGGCACAGGCGATCGCGAGCGACATGCCAACGCTTGCGGCCGCTGCATAAATTTCGCAGTAAAAATTGAACCCTTATCGATGAAACGTGTTGTTCCCGCGCCGGCCGCAGGCGATGGCCGGCAATTCGCCGACCCCACATTTTCCGCCACGGTAATTGCCTGGCAAAAGCAGCATGGCCGCCATGCGCTGCCCTGGCAAAATACCCGCGACGCCTACCGCATCTGGCTGTCTGAAATCATGCTGCAGCAGACCCAGGTGAGCGCAGTGATTCCCTATTACCTGCGCTTCCTGCAGCGTTTCCCCGACGTCGCGAGCCTGGCGGCGGCGCCGGTCGAGGACGTCATGGCGCACTGGAGCGGGCTGGGTTATTACACCCGGGCACGCAACCTGCATCGCTGCGCGCAGCGGGTGGTCGCCGAACATGGCGGCAACTTCCCGGCCGATCCCGCGATGCTGGCGGAGCTGCCCGGCATCGGCCGCTCGACCGCGGCGGCGATTGCGGCATTCGCCTGCGGCGCGCGCGCGGCCATCCTCGACGGCAACGTCAAGCGGGTGTTCGCGCGGGTGTTCGGCATTGACGGCTATCCCGGCGAGAAAAAGGTCGAGGATGCGTTGTGGCTGCGCGCCGAGGCGCTGCTGCCGCAGGCGGATATGACGGCGTACACCCAGGGCCTGATGGATCTCGGCGCCACTGTCTGCGCGCGCAGCCGGCCGGCGTGTCCCGCCTGTCCGCTGGCGACGCGCTGTGTCGCCTTCAATACCCTGCGCACAGCAGAGCTGCCGGTGCGCAAGCCGAAAAAGGCGGTGCCGCAAAAACACGCGGCGCTGCTGGTCATCCTGCACGAGGGGCAGGTATTGCTGCAGCAACGGCCCGAAACCGGCATCTGGGGCGGCCTGCTGTCGCTGCCGGAAGTGGGCGGTTTTACGCCGCTGGAAAATAATGCCGATGCGCTGCCGGCCCTGGCCGAACATGCGCTATTGCAGGCGGCGGCGCCTTATGGCGTGGCCGAAGGCAGCGAGCGGTTGCCGGTCATCGTTCACGTTTTTACGCATTTCAAGCTGCATATCACGCCCTACCGCGTGCGCCTGGCGCGCCGTTTGCCCATGGTGGCGCAGGACGGCCATGTCTGGCTGGCGGCGTCGCAGCTGGCGCAGGCGCCATTGCCGGCGCCGGTCAAGAAACTCTTGCTCGGGATCGCCTGACTATAGGGCCGGATTACAGGGTCTGACTACAGGATTTTGTGCTGCTGGAGATACTGGTGGATGATTGCCAGGCGGGCTGGTGCATCTTCCAGTTCCAGCAGCTTTTGCCGGGCCTTGAGCGGAATCGGCAGGATCTCGCTCCAGCGGTTGGCGACCCAGCCGCTCTGGTCGAATTGCAGCGGCGCAGCGATGGGATTGACGAACGCTTCTCCCTGTTCGGCACGGCCCTTGGCCTGGATCGCCGCGGCGATGGTTTTCAGCGCCTTGGCGCAGCTGAGATGCGCATCGCTGACTGCTTGCGTAGGGGCGTCGGCGGTGATCATCTCGATACGCGCTTCGAGCAGCTCGCTGGCTTGCCGGCGCGTTTCGAGAATGCGGAAGCGCTCGCCGCCACGCGTGCGCAGCAGCAGTACGCCCGGCTGGTCCATGTCCCAGTCGGTGATGTGGGCAAGACAGCCGACGCCTTCCGGCTCGGCGGCGGTTCCGACTTCCTGGCCCGCCTTGATCAGCACCACGCCGAAGGGCGTCTCGCGCTTCATGCAGTCGCGTACCATGTCGACGTAGCGCGTCTCGAACACCTTGAGCGGCAGCACGCCGCCGGGGAACAGCACGGTCTGTAGTGGAAACAGCGGCAGCCAGTCATCCGCCTGGGAGCGAATCAGCGAGAGGTGGGAAGATGCCATGGAATGTGCGTGGGGACTAGGCGAGTTCGCGATGCCGCAACACCACCCGCTCGGTTTGCTGGAAATGTCTTGCCAGTTGTTCGACCATATAGACGGAGCGGTGCTGGCCGCCGGTGCAGCCGATCGCCACCGTCAGGTAGCTGCGGTTGTCGTTCTTGAAGGCAGGCAGCCATTTTTCGACGAACTTGCGAATGTCGGCATACAGGTCGGTGGCTTCCGGTTGCGCCTGGAGAAAGGCGATGACCGGTTCATCCCTGCCGCTGAAAGGCCGCAGCGCCAGGTCGTAATACGGATTGGGCAGTACCCGCACATCGAACACCAGGTCGGCGTCGAGCGGCACGCCGAACTTGAAGGCGAAGGACTCGAACAGCAGGGTCAGCGGCGCCTTTTCGGATTCCACCAGTTCCTTGACCCAGGCGCGCAGCTTGTTGGCCGACAGCCCGGAAGTATCGATCACGTGGCCCAGTTTTTCGATCGAGCCCAGCATTTCGCGCTCGCGCAGGATGCATTCGGAAAGGGTGGGACGGTCGGCGGGATTCTGGTCGGCGCGCAACCGGTGCGACAGCGGATGGCTGCGGCGGGTTTCGGAAAAACGGTTGATCAGCGATTCGGTCTTGGCGGTCAGGAACAGCACCTTGACGTCGTGGCCTTCATCTTTCAGGCGCTTGATATCGGCCGGCAGGCCGGCCAGCGAATCGGCGCTGCGCGCATCCACCGCCACCGCCAGATTGGCGGCGCCTTCCTGCATGCGGGTGTCGACCAGCGCGCGCAACAGCGTTGGCGGCAAGTTGTCGACGCAAAAGTAGCCCGCGTCTTCGAGGGCGTTCAGGCAGACGGATTTGCCCGATCCGGAGATGCCGGTAATGAGTATGATGCGCATGACAGAATCATACCATCATGCGCTTGATCGATATCAGTCGCTGTCCATGGCTTTTTGCTGCCGGTCCATGAATTCCTTGAGGGTGTCGATGCCGCGCAATTGCAGGATGGTATTGCGTACCGCGGCCTCCAGCAGCACCGCAAGGTTGCGGCCGGCTTCGACAGGAATGATGACCTTGCGAATCGGCAGGCCCAGCACTTCCTCGGTTTGCGAATGCAGCGGCAATCGCTCGTAATTTTCTTCCAGGGTCTTGCGGCGCACCAGGTGGACGATCAGCTTCAGGCGCATCTTGCGGCGCACCGCGGTTTCGCCGAAGATGGTCTTGATGTCGAGCAGGCCCAGGCCGCGCACTTCCAGCAGGTTTTGCAGCAGCGGTGGGCAGCGTCCCTCGATCATGTTGGGGGCGATGCGGGCGAATTCGACGACGTCGTCGGCCACCAGGCCGTGGCTGCGCGAAATCAGTTCCAGGCCGAGTTCGCTCTTGCCCAGGCCCGACTCGCCGGTAATCAGCACGCCTACGCCCAGCACATCCATGAACACGCCATGCATGGTAATGCGCTGCGCCAGTTTTTTCGACAGGTACACGCGCAGGTAATCGATCACCTGCGCGGCCGGCAGCGGCGTCGAAAATAGCGGGATGTTGTGTTCTTCGCACACCTCGATGAATACCGGCGGCGTTTCCAGTCCCTGCGCCACCACGAAGGCCGGCGGGTTGCCGGCGACCAGTTCGGTGATCAGACGGTTGCGGCCGTTGGGCGACAGGCGCTTGTAATAATCGATCTCCTGGTGGCCGAAGACCTGGATGCGGCCGGGATGGACCAGGTTCAGGTGGCCGACCTGGTCGGCGGCAGAGGCGGCGTCGCCCGAAATCAGCTTTTCGCCCCCGGGGAATCCGGCAAACCATCCCAGTTCGAGGTGTTCGCGGTTTTCATCGAAGAGCTCCTGGATGGACAGGGGAGTAGAAGCGGGCATGATGGAGAACTGGAGCGGGGACAAGGGCTAACCTGGCCTGGTTGCAGGATTACGCTTCGTGGCTGATGCTGGAGCGCCAGCCGACGATCCGGTTGAAGACAGAGACCGGATCGGGATCGGCCGCCAGCGCTGCGCGCAAGGCGTCGTCGGAAAACATTTCGGCGATTTCCGAGAGGATTTCCAGGTGCTGTTGCGTGACATTGGCCGGCATCAGCAGGAAGATCAGCAGGTTGACCGGCTGGCCATCGGGCGATTCAAAGGGAATCGGCTCGGCCAGCCGCACGAAGGCCGCCATCGGCGCCTTCAAATCCTTGATGCGGCCATGCGGCACGGCGACACCGTGGCCCAGGCCGGTCGAGCCGAGCCGTTCGCGGGCGAACAGGTTTTCCGAGACGACCGAGCGCGCAATGCCGCAGTTGTTTTCAAAAATCAGTCCGGCTTGCTCGAAGGCGCGCTTTTTGCTGGAGACTTCCAGGCCAAGCACGACGTTTGCGGGCAACAGGATTTTAGCGAGATTGGTCATGGCATACTGAAATTGGTGCGGCGCACAAATACGGCGTCGAGGCAAATTATAGGCCGGTTTTGGGCTTGTGCAATCCCAATTTTCCGCTTGTTGGAAATGTGTCTAAAAAAAGCCGCAGGCATGCTTGACGGTTTCATCATATGCATGAGTCCGCTTCGGGCTTGCGGGACACCAAAGTAGTTAGTGTTCACTGTCGTGCATGGCGTGAATTTGCAGGGGGCTGCCCGGTGCTGAAATTGCTGCGCCAGGGGTTGATGTCGAGGCCGCCGCGGCGCGTATAGCGTGCGTACACCGACAATTTCTGCGGGCGGCACTGGCGCAGGATATCCATGAAAATACGCTCGACGCATTGCTCGTGGAATTCGTTGTGCTCGCGAAATCCGATCAGGTAACGCAACAAGCCTTCCTGGTCGATTTGCGCGCCGACATAGCGGATTTGCACGCTGCCCCAGTCCGGCTGGCCAGTCACCAGGCAATTCGATTTGAGCAGGTGCGACACCAGGCTTTCCTCGACATCGGCTTCGTCGTGCCGGGCGCTCAGCAAGGACGGATCGGGTCGGTACTCCGTTACCTCGATATCCAGGCGGTCGAGCAGCAAACCGCTCAATTCCCCCATCCGCAATTCGCCGAAGGCTTCCGGCAAGGTCAGCGCCACCTGCACCGGTGCGCCGAAGCCGCTGGATAAATCGGCGCGCAGCAGTGCCACCAGGGCGTCTGGGCTCGCCAGGCGGGTCTGGTTGAAGGAATTCAGGTAAAGCTTGAACGACTTGGATTCGATGATGTTGGGCGAATCGGCCGGCACGCTGAAGGTGGCGATGGCAACCTGCGGCTTGCCGCGGGCATTGAGCCAGGATACTTCATAGGCATTCCAGATATCCATGCCAAAAAACGGCAGGGTGCCGGCAATACCCAGTTCGGCGCGCTTTTCCGCGCGCGCGATCGGAAAAAGCAGCGAAGGATCGTATTCGCTGCGGTAAGTGGCCGGCTTGCCCAGTGGCGAAGCGGCGGCGATGCTGACATCGGACATGCTGGTTTCTTCCATCACCCCAAAAACAGTTTATACGCCGGATTTTCGCTTTCGTCCCAGTAGCGATAGCCGAGGCCGGCAAGAAATTGGCGGAACGCCTTCATTTCTTTTTTCGGCACCTGCAGACCGACCAGGATGCGGCCGACGTCGCCGCCCTGATTGCGATAATGGAACAGGCTGATATTCCAGTTCGGCGCCATCGATGCCAAAAAGCGCATCAGCGCACCGGGGCGCTCGGGGAATTCGAAGCGGTACAACAATTCATCCTGCGCCAGCGCGCTTTTGCCGCCCACCAGGTGGCGGATATGCAGCTTGGCCAGTTCATCCTGGGTGAGATCGAGCGCCTTGAAGCCGTGTTTTTCGAAATTCTTGACCAGTTTGGCCGATTCGTCGCGCGCGCCGGTCTGCACGCCGACGAACACATGTGCCTGCTTTTCATCGCTGATGCGATAGATGAACTCGGTGACATTGCGCGGCCCGACCTGTTCGCAAAAGCGCCTGAAGCTGCCGCGTTCTTCGGGAATCGTTATGGCCAGCACGGCTTCGTGCGCTTCGCCGACTTCGGCACGCTCGGCCACGAAGCCCAGGCGGTCGAAGTTCATGTTGGCGCCGCAGGCAATCGTCACCAGGGTTTGGTTTTTCAGCGGCTTCTTGCCGGCTTTGGCGCGTTCGACGTATTTCTTGGCGCCGGCAACCGCCAGCGCGCCGGCGGGTTCCAGGATGCTGCGGGTGTCCTGGAACACATCCTTGATGGCCGCGCAGACTTCGTCGGTATCGACCAGGATGATTTCGTCGACGTATTTTTTGGTCAGGCGGAAAGTTTCTTCGCCGACCAGCTTGACCGCGGTGCCATCGGAAAACAGGCCGACGTCGGGCAGGGTGACGCGGCGGCCCGCCTTGAGGCTTTTCGCCATGGCGTCCGAATCCATGGTTTGCACGCCGATGATCTTGATGTCGGGGCGCACTGCCTTGACGTAGGCCGCCACGCCGGAAATCAGGCCGCCGCCGCCAATGGCCACGAAGATCGCATGGATCGGCGCCGAATGCTGGCGCAGGATTTCCATGGCGATGGTGCCCTGGCCGGCGATGACGTCGGGATCGTCAAAGGGGTGAACGAAGGTCAGCTTGAGTTTCTTTTCCAGTTCCGACGCATGCTGGGCGGCATCGGAATACGAGTCGCCGAACAGCACGACTTCGCCGCCGCGCGCCTTGACGGCGTTGATCTTCAGTTGCGGGGTGGTGGTTGGCATCACGATCAGGGCGCGGCAGCCCAGGCGCTTGGCGGACAATGCCACACCTTGCGCGTGGTTTCCTGCGGAGGCGCAAATGACGCCGCGCTTGAGTTGCGCCGGGGTCAGGTTCGCCATTTTGTTGTAGGCGCCGCGCAGCTTGAAGCTGAACACACTTTGCATGTCTTCACGCTTGTAGTAAATCTGGTTGTCCAGGCGCGCCGACAGCGAATGGCCCAGTTCCAGTGGCGATTCGATGGCGACGTCATAGACGCGGGAAGTGAGGATTTTCTGTAGATAATCGGTGCTCATGGTTTCCAGAGGATGGGCGCCGGCGGAAAGCGGGGCGCGCAAATTAAGCTCTCATTATAATGGAGCCCCCCTGAACCGGCGGAAACTGGCCGAAAGCGCCGGGTTTTTCGCTTTTTTCGATTGTTTGATGCTTATTTCCGCCATCTATTGGTTGCTGGGTATGCTGGCGCTGCCGAACATCGGCCTCGCCGCGGTCTTCCTGGTCAGTTTTCTCGCGGCTACGCTGCTGCCGCTGGGGTCGGAGCCGACCTTGTTTGCCGTGGTCAAGGCCAATGAGGCCTTGTTCTGGCCGGCAATAGCGGTGGCGACCCTGGGGAATACCCTGGGTGGCATCGTCGATTACGGCATCGGCTACGGCGCGCGCCAGGCCTTTGCGCGGGAGCGCGCGACGCGCTGGTTCGGCTGGCTGGAGCGCTTTGGCGCCAAAACCCTGTTGCTGGCCTGGGTGCCGGGAATTGGCGATGCCCTGTGTACCGTGGCGGGCTGGCTGAAACTGCCGTTCTGGTCATGCGCACTGTACATGGCGATCGGCAAGTTCCTGCGCTATGTGGCCATCACGACGATCCTTTTGTATGTGCCCGACGGCTGGTGGCATCGCCTGGCGCACTTGCTGGGCTAGCGGCGTGTTTTTCTTGCCGGGTCCTGCCGGGCCGTCACGGGAACGCATAAGCCGTACGGAAGCCGGGGCGATTCCTGCCTGCTGCGCCGCGATACGGTAAAATGCTTCTTTAGGCATTGCGGGAAAGAGTCGAGCGCAGCACGGCCCCGTCCCCCACACATTTTATCTGGAACAGATGAACGCCCCCGCACAAATCCAGGCCCTTCTGGCCGACGCCCCGATCGGCGCCGCTCCCACGCGCTTGCGCGAAATTCCCTACAACTACACGTCGTTTTCCGACCGCGAAATCGTCATGCGCCTGCTGGGCGAGGATGCCTGGCGGCTGCTCGACGAGTTGCGCAGCGAGCGCCAGACAGGCCGTTCGGCGCGCATGCTGTATGAAGTGCTCGGTGATATCTGGGTGGTGCGGCGCAATCCGTACCTGCAGGATGACATGCTGGACAACCCCAAGCGGCGCCAGTCATTGATCGATGCCCTGAACCACCGTCTGGGCGAAGTCGACAAGCGCCGCCTCGATACGGCCGCCGCCGACGATCCGGCTGCGGCGCGCCGCAGTGCCCATGTCGGCACCCTGCTGGAAGCGGCGCGGCGCGCGGTGGCGGACTTTGCCGAGGAATTTCGCCAGACTTACGACTTGCGCAAGCGCGCCAACCGCGTGCTGGGGCGCTATACCGCCAAGGACAATATCAAGTTCGATGGCCTGTCGCGCGTCTCCCACGTTACCGACGCCACCGACTGGCGCGTCGAATATCCCTTCGTGGTGCTGACCCCGGACACCGAGGATGAGATGGCCGGCCTGGTCAAGGCCTGTATCGAGCTTGGTCTCACCATCATCCCGCGTGGCGGCGGTACCGGCTATACCGGCGGCGCCATTCCGCTGACGCCGATGTCAGCCGTCATCAATACTGAAAAGCTGGAGCAGTTGGGCGAAGTCGAGATGACCCGCCTGCCGGGTGTGGACCGCGATTACGCGACCATTTATTCCGGCGCCGGCGTGGTCACCAAGCGCGTTTCCGACGCCGGCGAGAAAGCCGGCTTCGTGTTCGCGGTTGATCCGACCTCGGCCGAGGCATCCTGCATCGGTGGCAATATCGCCATGAATGCCGGCGGCAAGAAAGCCGTGTTGTGGGGCACCGCGCTGGACAATCTGGCCAGCTGGAGGATGGTCGACCCCAACGGCGACTGGCTGGAAGTCACGCGCCTGGACCATAACCTGGGCAAGATCCATGACGCCCCGGTGGCCCGCTTCAAGCTGGAATGGACCCATCCGGCCGAACGCGGCCGCAAGAACGCGCCGTTCAAGACCGAGATCCTGGAAATCGAAGGCCGCCGCTTCCGCAAGGAAGGCCTGGGCAAGGACGTCACCGACAAGTTCCTGGCCGGCCTGCCGGGCATCCAGAAGGAAGGCACCGATGGCCTGATCACCTCGGCGCGCTGGATCCTGCACAAGATGCCGAAATTCACGCGCACCGTCTGCCTGGAATTCTTCGGCCAGGCGCGCGACGCGATTCCGTCGATCGTCGAGATCAAGGATTACCTCGACGCCGAAACCCGCAAGGGCGGCGCCATCCTGGCCGGTCTGGAGCACCTCGACGAGCGCTACCTGCGCGCGGTCGGCTACGCCACCAAGTCCAAGCGCGGCGTGTTGCCGAAGATGGCGCTGTTCGGCGACATCGTCGGCGACGATGAGGACGCCGTGGCGCGCGCCGCCTCGGAAGTCATCCGCATGGCCAACACCCGCGTGGGCGAAGGCTTCGTTGCCGTCTCGCCGGAAGCGCGCAAGAAATTCTGGCTGGACCGCGCCCGCACCGCGGCCATTTCGCGCCACACCAACGCCTTCAAGATCAATGAAGACGTGGTGATTCCGCTGAACCGCATGGGTGAATACACCGACGGCATCGAGCGCATCAATATCGAACTGTCGATCCAGAACAAGCTGGCCTTGCTGGATGCCCTGCGCGAATTCTTTGCCAAAGGCGATCTGCCGGTGGGCAAGAGCGAAGATGCCGAAGGCGAGGATATTTCCGACGCCGAACTGCTGGGCGACCGCGCCCAGCAAGCCCTGCAGCTGATCGACGCGACAAAGGCGCGCTGGTCGTACCTGCTGGAACATATGGACCAGCCGCTGGCCGCCACGCGCAACGACCTCATCGGACTGGGCCTGGAAAAGCTGGCGCTGGAATTCGACGAACGCGTGGACAGGCAGCCACAGGTCACGGTATTCCACGTGCTGCAGGACCGTACGGTGCGCGTGTCGTGGAAGAAGGAAGTGCGCGCCGCCCTGCGTCAGATCTTCAATGGCGCCGCCTACCGCCTGATCCTCGAGGAAGCCAGCGCGATCCACAAGAAAGTATTGCGCAGCCGCGTGTTCGTGGCGCTGCACATGCATGCCGGCGACGGCAACGTGCATACCAATATCCCGGTCAATTCCGACGATTACGAAATGCTGCAGGTCGCGCACCGCGCGGTCGAGCGCATCATGGTGCTGGCAAGGTCGCTCGATGGCGTGATCTCGGGCGAACACGGTATCGGCATCACCAAGCTGGAATTCCTGACCGACGCCGAAATGCAGGACTTCCGCGCCTACAAACAGCGCATCGATCCGGAAGGGCGCTTCAACAAGGGCAAACTGCTGAACCTGCCGGAGTTGCATGCCGACCTGCGCAATGCCTACACGCCGTCATTCGGCCTGATGGGCCATGAATCGCTGATCATGCAGCAAAGCGATATTGGCGCCATCGCCAACAGCGTCAAAGACTGCCTGCGCTGCGGCAAGTGCAAGCCAGTGTGCGCCACCCATGTGCCGCGCGCAAACCTGCTGTACTCGCCGCGCAACAAGATCCTGGCAACTTCGCTGCTGGTCGAAGCCTTCCTGTATGAAGAACAGACCCGCCGCGGCGTCTCGATCAAGCACTGGGAAGAGTTCGAGGACGTGGCCGACCACTGCACGGTCTGCCACAAGTGCGTCACGCCCTGCCCGGTGGATATCGACTTCGGCAATGTCTCGATGAACATGCGCAATCTGCTGCGCAAGATGGATAAAAAATCCTTCAACCCCGGTTCCGCGGCGACCATGTTTTTCCTGAACGCGACCGATCCGGCCACCATCAATGCCACCCGGCAGACGATGATCGGCTGGGGCTACAAGGCGCAGCGTTTCGGCCATGAGGTGCTGAAGAAATTCGCCAAGAAGCAGACCACGCTGCCGCCGGCCACGCATGGCAAGCCGCCGATCAAGGAACAGGTCATCCACTTCATCAACAAGAAGATGCCGGGCAACCTGCCGAAGAAGACGGCGCGCGCCTTGCTCGACATCGAAGATAACGAGGTCGTGCCGGTCATCCGCGATCCAAAGGCCACCACGGCCGATACGGAAGCGGTGTTCTACTTCCCGGGCTGCGGCTCGGAGCGCCTGTTCTCGCAGGTGGGTCTGGCCACCCAAGCCATGCTGTGGCATGTCGGCGTGCAAACCGTGCTGCCGCCAGGCTACCTGTGCTGCGGCTACCCGCAGCGCGGCGCCGGCCAGTACGACAAGTCCGAGAAGATGATCACGGATAACCGCGTGCTGTTCCACCGTGTCGCCAATACCTTGAACTACCTCGATATCAAGACGGTGGTGGTGTCTTGCGGCACCTGCTTCGACCAGTTGCAAAACTATGAATTCGACAAGATATTCCCGGGCTGCCGCATTCTCGATATCCACGAATATCTGCTGGAAAAAGGTTTGAAGCTGGAAGGCGTCAATGGTACGCGCTACATGTACCATGACCCCTGCCACTCGCCCATGAAACAGCAGGATCCGCTGAAGACGGTGAATGCCCTGATCACCACCGTCGACAATGTCAAGATCGAGAAGAACGACCGCTGCTGCGGCGAGTCCGGTACGCTGGCTGTGACGCGCCCGGACATCTCGACCCAAGTGCGCTTCCGCAAGGAAGAGGAAATGATCAAGGGTGCCGACAAGCTGCGCGCCGACGGCTTCACCGGTGACGTCAAGATCCTCACCTCCTGCCCGTCCTGCCTGCAGGGCTTGCACCGCTACGACGACGATTCCGGCACCGATGCCGATTACATCGTGGTCGAAATGGCGCGCCACCTGCTGGGCGAGAACTGGTTGCCGGAATATGTCGAGCGCGCCAACAATGGCGGCATCGAGCGCATCCTGGTGTGATGATGGCGGCGAGCGAACCGGGCAGCAGCACGCCGACCGCGCTGACGGTGCATACGCAGTCGCGCCTGCTGGAAATCGCCTTCGACGACGGCAGTGGTTTTTCGCTGCCATTCGAATTGCTGCGGGTGTATTCGCCTTCGGCCGAGGTGCGCGGCCACGGCGCAGGCCAGGAGGTGCTGCAGACCGGCATGCGCAACATCCTGGTCACGGCGCTGGAGCCGGTCGGCAATTACGCCGTGCAGCCGCATTTTTCCGACGGTCATAATACCGGGATCTATACCTGGGATTACCTGCACTGGCTGGGCGCCAACCAGGTGCAATTGTGGCAAGACTACCTCGGGCGCCTGGAGGCGGCCGGCCATGGTCAGGAGGCAGGACGGGACTTGCCCATGCCCCGAAAAAGCGGGCATGCGCATTAAGTAGCGTCAAATCCATGTGCCCTGGCAAGTATTGCCGGGCATTTTCACTTTATAATGCCAATTCACCAATAGTTCCTGCCATGACTAATAGCACCCATTTCGGTTACCAGACCGTCGCCGAGGAAGACAAGGTCAAGAAAGTCGCGGAAGTCTTCCATTCCGTGGCCGCCAAGTATGATGTCATGAACGACTTGATGTCGGGCGGCCTGCATCGCCTGTGGAAGACGTTCACCATCGCCCAGGCCGGCGTGCGGCCCGGCTTCAAGGTGCTGGATATCGCCGGCGGCACCGGCGACCTGGCCAAGGCCTTCGCCAAACAGGCGGGGCCTTCCGGCGAAGTCTGGCTGACCGACATCAATGAATCGATGCTGGGAGTCGGGCGCGATCGCTTGCTGAACAAGGGCATGGCGATCCCGACGGCCCTGTGCGACGCGGAAAAACTGCCGTTTCCCGATAATTATTTCGACCGCGTCAGTGTGGCTTTCGGCTTGCGCAACATGACCCACAAGGATGTGGCGCTGGCGGAAATGCGCCGTGTGCTCAAGCCGGGTGGCAAGCTGCTGGTACTGGAGTTTTCCAAGGTTTGGCAACCGCTGCAAAAGCCGTATGACGTGTATTCGTTCTCGGTGTTGCCGTGGCTGGGCAAGCGGATCGCCAACGATTCCGAAAGCTATCGTTATCTGGCCGAATCGATCCGTATGCATCCGGACCAGGAGACCCTGAAAACCATGATGCAGGATGCCGGCCTGGATAATGTCAATTATTTCAACCTGACTGCCGGCGTGGCGGCCTTGCATACCGGGGTCAAGCTGTAGCCTGTTGATTCGCCTGGGGGAGAAGTGCATGAAGAAACGTCTGAATGCCTTGCTGTTTGCCGCCGCCATCCTGGGCGTTTCTTCCCTGCGGGCCCAATCTGCCGAGCCGGAAGCCCAGACCCAAGCAGGGCTGGCGCCGCAGCCTGACGGCCTCTGGCAAGGATTGCTGGAACGCCCTGCGGTGCTGATCATGGCACTGCTGGCGTTGGTCATTTTGCTCGGCGTGGCGGTCGTATTATGGCGAAGGGCTGCCAGCAAGGGTGAGCCCGCCGGTTTCGACAACACTTATGACGACGGTTTTGAAACGATCCAGCCGGCCCGGCTGCCGCGCAAGGATCCCAACCTGCGTCCGCTTTCCCTCGATACCGTGACCGGCGCCAGGACCGATACGGTGGTTGCGCCCTGGAGCGTGCCGGCCGATTTCGACGTACCCCGCTTCCTGCGCAAGTCCAAGGCCGCCTTCATCCGCCTGCAGACCGCCTGGGACCAGGCCGACCTGAACGATATCCGGCGCTTCACCACCAAGGAATTGTTTGGCGAATTCTGCCGCCAGTTGAACGAGCGCGGCGATGCGCCAAATGTGACGGAAGTCGTGACGCTGGGGGCGGAATTGCATAGCGTGGAAACAGTGGGGGAGTATTCCATTGCGAAAGTAAAATTTTCCGGCATGATCCGCGAGGATGGGGCGGCGCAGGTGGCCCCATTTAACGAAGTCTGGAAGCTTTCCAAGCCGCTCGACGGCCACCGCAGCTGGATCGTGGCCGGGATCGAACAGTCTTAGCCGGGCCTGGCGCCCGGCATTTAGAGCGGCAATTGCCCGGCATTACCGGGCAAGCTGTTACACTGCAAGCCGTCCGCCGATCGCCGCGGACGGCTTTGATTTTTTGAATGATGACTTCCTTATTTTTACTCCCCCCTGCACCCTTGAACCATTTGCTGGCGCAGGAAGCCTGGGCGCGCGCCAAGCTGGCCGCGCATGCCGGCAAGATCGCCCGGCTGGACGCCGGTGTGCTCGCCGTGAACTGGCAAGTGACGGCCGAAGGCTTGCTGAAAACGGCGGAGTCCGGCGCAGCGCCGCACGTCGTGATCCGGGTGAGACTGGCAGACTTGCCGCTGATCATGCAAAATCGCGAGCGCGCGGTATCCTATGTCAGGATTGAAGGGGATGCCGATTTCGCCAATGCCATTTCGCAAGTGAGCCAGTCGCTGAAATGGGAAGCCGAAGAAGATCTGGGGCGCCTGATCGGCGATATCGCCGCGCGCCGGCTTGTCTCGTCGGCAAGGTCGGCGCTGGCAGGGGCGCGCACCCGCCGCTTGGCACTGGAAGAAAATATCGCTGAATATTTTCTTGAAGAAAATCCGATGCTCTTGCGCCCTGAGCCGGTTGCCGGTTTCGGCCGCGAGGTCGGCAAGCTGCGTGACGATATAGCACGTCTGGAAAAGCGCTTGCGCAAACTGGACCGATAAGATGGGTTTTTCATGTTGATGAAATTTTTACGGGTCTTGAAAATCGGCCGGATAGCCTTGCGCTATGGCTTGGACAATATCGCCATGTCCGGCCTGCGCGTGCCGCGCACCGCAGCGTTGTTTTCCCTGCTGTTTTTCTGGCGTGATATTTCGGCGCCGCGCGGCGAACGCTTGCGCAAGGCGCTGGAAGAACTCGGGCCGATTTTCGTCAAGTTCGGCCAGGTATTGTCGACCCGGCGCGACTTGCTGCCGCTGGATATGGCCGAAGAGTTGGCGCTGTTGCAAGACCGGGTGCCGCCCTTCGATCCGGACCTGGCGATCGCGGAAATCACCCGCTCGCTGGGCGCTCATCCTGACCGGCTATTTGCCTCCTTCGACCGCGTGCCGGTGGCGTCAGCCTCGATCGCCCAGGTGCATTTCGCCACCCTGAAAGACGGCCGGGAAGTGGCAGTGAAAGTATTGCGTCCGAATATGCACAAGTCGATCTCGGAAGATATCGGCCTGATGTATATCGCCGCCGGTCTGGTCGAGCGCCTGTGGGCCGACGGCAAGCGCCTGAAGCCGCGCGAAGTGGTGGCGGAATTCGACAAGTATCTGCACGACGAACTGGACCTGATGCGCGAAGCCGCCAACGGCAGCCAGTTGCGTCGCAATTTTGGCGAATCGAAGCTCTTGCTGGTGCCGGAAATGCACTGGGATTACTGCTCCAGCAATGTGATCGTGATGGAGCGCATGAGCGGCATTCCGGTTTCGCAGACCGAGCGCCTGGCGGCGGCCGGCGTCGACCTGAAAAAATTGTCGCGCGATGGCGTTGAGATTTTTTTCACCCAGGTCTTCCGTGATGGCTTCTTCCATGCGGATATGCATCCTGGCAATATCCTGGTCTCGACCGATCCGGCCACCTTCGGCCGCTATATCGCCCTCGATTTCGGCATCGTTGGCACGCTGACCGATTTCGACAAGGATTACCTGTCGCAAAATTTCCTGGCTTTCTTTCTCCGCGATTACAAACGGGTGGCACAGGCGCACATCGAATCCGGCTGGGCACCGCCGGAAACCCGGGTCGATGAGCTGGAGTCGGCGGTGCGCGCCTGCTGCGAGCCGATTTTCGACCGGCCCTTGAAAGATATTTCCTTTGGTCAGGTCTTGTTGCGCCTGTTCCAGACGTCGCGCCGCTTCAATATTGAAGTGCAGCCGCAACTGGTGCTGCTGCAAAAGACCCTGTTGAATATCGAAGGCCTGGGGCGGCAGCTTGATCCGGAGCTGGATTTGTGGAAAACCGCCAAGCCCTACCTGGAGCGCTGGATGCAAAACCAGATCGGCTGGCGCGGCCTGGTCGAACGTCTCAAGACCGAAGCGCCGCATTACAGCAAGCTGCTGCCGCAATTGCCGCGCCTGGCCCATCAAGTGCTTTCGCAATCGGCCCAGGGCAGCGGGCGCGATCGCGAATTGCTGCAAGCCTTGCTGGACGAGCAAAAGCGGACCAACCTGCTGCTGAACATGGTGATTTATTTCGCCGGCGGCCTGGTCGCCGGCATCGCTTTGATGCAGCTTTACTGGCGCTGGGGTAGCCTGCTGCAGTAGCGTGTCCATGAGGAAATTATGCGTGGTGCGTGCGCAACGCCCACGATCAAGACGACGGCAGCAGGATAGTCATCGTCTTTATTTTGTAAGTATGCTATTTGGCAAGCAATTTTCTTTATAATCGCGGGATTTTTACCCAAAGCGACCGCCATGAACTATACGCTTGTCTCCTTTGTCGTCCTGTATTTGCTGGGCACGCTCGCGGTGGGCGTCTGGGCCGGCACGCGCATCAAGAACACCAGCGATTTCGCCATCGCCGGCCGCAGCCTGCCGCTGATCATGGTGGTGACGACCACCTTCGCTACCTGGTTCGGCGCCGAAACGGTCATGGGGATTCCGGCCAAGTTCGTCCAGGGCGGCTTGAGCGCCATCGTCGAGGATCCGTTCGGCGCGGGCACCTGCCTGATCTTGGTCGGCATGTTCTTCGCCGCCAAGCTGTACAAGCACAATCTGCTGACTATCGGTGATTTCTATCGGCAGCGCTACGGCAAGGGGATCGAAGTGTTCTGCTCGGTGGCCATCATCCTGAGTTACCTGGGCTGGGTGGCGGCCCAAATCACCGCGTTGGGCCTGGTATTCTCCGTTTTGACCGATGGCGCGATGTCGCAAACGACCGGGATGATCGTCGGCACGCTGGCAGTGTTGGTCTATGTGGTGATCGGCGGCTTTCTCGCCGTCGCCTGGACCGATTTCATCCAGATGATCGTGCTGGTGATTGGCCTTTCCATCATCGCCTTCTTTGCCGCCGACCTGGCGGGCGGCGCCGGCCAGGTGCTGGATATGGCGTCGCAAGCCCAGCTGTGGAATTTCCTGCCGCCCCCCACATTCACTGAAATCGCCTTCTTTATCGGCGCGGCCCTGACAATGATGCTCGGCAGTATTCCTCAGCAGGACGTGTTTCAGCGGGTGATGTCGGCCAAGGATGCGCCCACCGCGCGCACCGGCGCCATCATCGGCGGCGTCAGCTACATCCTGTTTGCCTTCGTGCCGATGTTCATCGTCGCTTCCGCCGTCATTGTCATGGGTTCGGACGCGCTCGAGCTGGCAAAAAACGATTATCAGCGCCTGCTGCCTACCTTCATCATGACCAAGATGCCGCTGGTCATGCAGATCTTGTTTTTCGGCGCGCTGCTTTCTGCCATCAAGAGCACCTCGTCGGCGACCTTGCTGGCGCCTTCCACCAGTTTCGTCGAAAACATCCTGAAAAACCTGCGTCCCGAAATGACTGACAAGGAGCAGCTGTTTGCCATGCGCAGCGCGATCGTCGTATTTGCCGGGCTGGTGCTGGCCTATGCGATTTCGATGCAGGGCACTTCGATCTACGAACTGGTCTCCGGGGCTTATCAGGTGACGCTGGTCGGCGCCTTCGTGCCGCTGCTGACGGGCTTGTACTGGAAGCGCGCCACCACGCAGGGCGCAATCGTTTCGGTGGCCGCGGGCGTGGGCGTCTGGATTCTGTTCTTCCCGCAGGTGTCCGGCCTGGGCGAGCACTTTCCCGGCCAGCTTGCCGGTTTGATCGCTGCATTTGCCGGCATGTGGGCCGGTTCGATGATGCCGCAGGCGCTGAAGAACCGTCACGAGTTGGTGCAAGCGGTCGAAGGCTTGGGCGCCTGAGCAAACCTGCAGCGCAACGCGGCGGCGCCCTGTCCGCAAAAATCCCGGCAAAACCTTTATAATTCAGGGTTTTGTAAATTTTTTTAGCTGGGGATTTTCATGCCGATTTATGCTTACCGCTGCCAGTCCTGCGGTTTCGCCAAGGACGTGTTGCAAAAGATATCAGATGCGCCCTTGACCGATTGCCCCGAGTGCCAGCAGCCAAGTTTCAAGAAACAATTGACCGCCGCCGGTTTCCAGTTGAAAGGCACCGGCTGGTACGCTACTGATTTCCGCGGCGGTGCCAGTGCGACTGCGGCGCCCGCAGCGTCCGCCGAGCCGGCTGCGGCTGCCAGTAGTGCGACCGCTTCCGGTAGTGCCGCCGCCGACAGCAAGCCCGCATCGACCACCTGAGCACCGAGCCATCCTCATGACGCGCGGCGGCGGTGCCCGCCCGCGACGAAAGCACGAACCATGCGTAAATATTTCATTACCGGCTTGCTGATTCTGGTGCCCCTGGCGATCACGCTATGGGTATTGAACCTGATCATTACCACCATGGACCAGACCCTGCTGCTGTTGCCGCAGCAATGGCGCCCCGAGGTATTCCTGGAATTCAGCCTGCCCGGCATGGGCGTGATCCTGACGCTGCTGATCGTGTTTTTCACGGGGCTGGCGGCGCACAATTTCATCGGCCGGCGCGTAGTCATCCTGTGGGAAGCAATCCTGGTGCGCATCCCGGTGGTCAATTCGATCTATACCGCCGTCAAGCAAGTCTCCGATACCTTGTTTTCCTCGTCCGGCAATGCCTTCCGCAAGGCGGTGCTGGTGCAGTATCCCCGGCAGGGCAGCTGGACTATTGCCTTTTTGACTGGCACGCCCGGTGGCGACGTCGCCAACCACTTGCAGGGCGACTACATCAGCGTTTACGTGCCGACCACGCCGAACCCGACGTCCGGTTTTTTCCTGATGATGCACAAGTCCGAGACGGTCGAGCTCGACATGTCGGTCGATGCCGCGCTCAAGTACATCGTCTCGATGGGCGTGGTTGCACCGGAATTGGCCGAAAGGAAAACGCCAGAGGAACTGCCCAAGGTCGGCACCTGATTAACCCAACACCAGAAAATATATAACCGGAACCCGATATGTCAATGCGAACCCAATACTGCGGCCTTACCACTGAAACGCTGCTCGGCCAAACCGTCAGCCTGTGTGGCTGGGTGCACCGCCGGCGCGATCACGGCGGCGTGATTTTCATCGACTTGCGCGACCGCGAAGGCCTGGTGCAGATCGTCTGCGACCCGGACCGTGCCGAGGTATTCAAGAAGGCGGAAAGCGTGCGCAATGAATTCTGCCTGCGCGTGACTGGCCTGGTGCGCAACCGCCCGGAAGGCACCGGCAACGCTGGTCTCAAGTCCGGCAAGATCGAAGTGCTGTGCCATGAACTCGAAGTGCTGAACCCGTCGGTGACGCCGCCGTTCCAGCTGGATGACGACAACCTGTCGGAAACCACCCGCCTGACGCACCGCGTGCTGGACCTGCGCCGCCCGCAGATGCAAAACAACCTGCGCCTGCGTTACAAGGTGACGATGGAAGTGCGCAAGTTCCTCGATGCCAATGGCTTCATCGATATCGAAACGCCGATGCTGACCAAGTCCACGCCGGAAGGCGCGCGCGACTACCTGGTGCCGTCGCGCGTCAACCCGGGCAACTTCTTCGCCTTGCCGCAGTCGCCGCAATTGTTCAAGCAATTGCTGATGGTGGCTAACTTCGACCGCTATTACCAGATCGTCAAGTGCTTCCGCGACGAAGACTTGCGCGCCGACCGTCAGCCGGAATTCACCCAGATCGACTGCGAAACCTCGTTCATGAACGAGCAGGAAATCCGTGACATGTTCGAGGGCATGATCCGCGGCGTGTTCAAGAATTGTCTCGATATCGACCTGCCCAACCCGTTCCCGGTGATGGATTACGCCGAAGCGATGGGTGTGTATGGCTCGGACAAGCCCGACATGCGCGTCAAGCTGCAGTTCACCGATCTGACGGCGGTCATGAAGGATGTCGACTTCAAGGTGTTCGCTGGTGCGGCCAACATGGAAGGCGGCCGCGTGGTCGGCTTGCGCGTGCCCGGCGGCGCCGCCATGCCGCGTTCCGAAATCGATGCCTACACCGAATTCGTCGGCATCTACGGCGCCAGGGGCCTGGCGTACATCAAGGTCAATGAAAAGGCCAAGGCCCGTGACGGCCTGCAATCGCCGATCGTCAAGAACCTCCACGACGCCGCGCTGGCGCAGGTGCTGGAACTGACCGGTGCCGAGGATGGCGACCTGATTTTCTTCGGCGCCGACAAGGCCAAGGTAGTCAATGACGCCATCGGCGCCTTGCGCGTGAAAGTCGGTCATAGTGATTTCGGCAAGAAAAACGGCTTGTTCGAGGATGCCTGGCGGCCGCTGTGGGTGGTCGACTTCCCGATGTTCGAATTCGACGAAGACAACCAGCGCTACGTCGCCGCGCACCATCCGTTTACGTCGCCAAAGGATGGCCACGAAGACTTCCTGGAAACCAATCCGGGCAAGGCGATTGCCAAGGCCTACGACATGGTCCTGAACGGCTGGGAACTGGGCGGCGGCTCGGTGCGTATCCACCGCGCCGAGGTGCAGAGCAAGGTGTTCCGCGCCCTGAAGATCGATGCCGAAGAAGCGCAGCTGAAATTCGGCTTCCTGCTCGACGCCCTGCAATACGGCGCGCCGCCGCACGGTGGCCTGGCCTTTGGTTTGGATCGTATCGTCACCATGATGACCGGTGCAGAATCGATCCGCGACGTCATCGCCTTCCCGAAAACCCAGCGCGCGCAGTGCTTGCTCACGCATGCGCCGTCGGAAGTCGACGAGAAGCAATTGCGCGAATTGCATATCCGCCTGCGCGCGGTCGAGCCGGCGGTAAAAGGCTAAACCGGAGCGATTGCGTAATGATTGGGGAAAGTATCCTTGCAATTGGGGACAGAGTTAAGCGCAGTGGTACTCTGTCCTCAACCGATTAAGGTGAAAGCGGTACTCTGTCCCCAACTGATTAAGGTAGAGCGGCACTCTGCCATTGACTTGTTTTTGCTGGATAATAAAAGGCGCGGACTTCCGCGCCTTTTTTCGTATCGATACCGTCCTGGCCCTGCATGCACAAGCCCTACAAGATTCCCGAATCCGTTCTTGTCGTGATCCATACCGCCGAACTCGAGGTGCTGCTGATCGAGCGCGCCGACAAGGCCGGTTACTGGCAATCGGTGACCGGCTCGAAAGATGCCGAAGACGAGCCGCTGCGGCAGACGGCGGTGCGGGAAGTTTTCGAGGAAACCGGGATTTGCGTGGCAGCGGAGGGGGGCGCCTGTGCAGCGCAGGAAGGGTCAGTGCCGGCGCATCATCTGCGCGACTGGCAACTGACTAACGTGTATGAAATCTACCCGGTGTGGCGGCATCGCTACGCCCCTGGCGTGGTGAAAAACACCGAGCATGTTTTCGGCTTGCTGGTGCCGCGCACCATGCCGATCACCCTGAGTCCGCGGGAGCATGTCGCTCATGCCTGGCTGCCCTACCGGGAAGCCGCCGACCGCTGCTTTTCGCCGTCGAATGCGGAAGCGATACTGCAGTTGCCGCATTACCGGACGCATTGCCGCAATTAAGCATCCTGGTTTCGGTTTTGCCAACGCATGTAAAAACACCCGGGCGCAAGACATAAGGAAAATGGAAAAAATGACCGATGGTTTTTCAGGGCTGCGATCCAGCGCACTTGGCCTGGCGGAATGGTTGCGGCGCAGGACCCTGCGCGCGCCGCACCGGCCAGCCCTGACTTGTGATGATGTCACATGGACCTACGGCGCGCTGTGGGACCATGTCGAGCGGCTCTCGGCCGTGCTGCAGGCGCACGGTGTGCAGCGTGGCGACCGCGTCGGCTATCTGGACTTCGACGGTCCGATGTTCCTGGCAAGCCAGTTCGCCGCAGCCCGTATCGGTGCCATTTTCGTCCCCCTCAATTTCCGTCTGGCCGCGCCGGAACTGGCATTCATCATCAACGATGCCGGTTTGCGCCTGCTTCTGGCCGGACGCGAGCATCAAGGCGTCATCGACGGTATCCGCGCTGGTCTCTGCTGTTGCCATTATCTCAGCCTCGCGGATGCCGCGCCTGGCTGGCCAGCCGTGCCGGCGCTCATGGCGCAATGCAAGGATATTCCGCCACAGGCAAGCGTCGATGCGGATGACGTGGCCCTGCTGATGTACACCTCGGGGACCACCGGGCATCCCAAAGGCGCCATGCTGACGCACCAGAACATCTGGTCGCAGAACCTGAATGTCCTGCTGACGAAAGACCTGGTATCGTCCGACATCACGCTCGGTTTCGTGCCATTGTTCCATGTCGGCGGGATGTTGACGGTCACCTTGCCCACGCTGCTGGCGGGCGGGCATGTGGTTTTGCAGCGCGGCTTCGACGCCGGCGCCGTCCTGCAAGCCATCCCGCGGTATCGCATCACGCTCGCCTTTGCGGTGCCGGCGATGCTGCTGTTCATGAGCCAGCATGCGGATTTCGATCGCACCGATCTCGGCTCGCTGCGGCTGCTCTCGGTCGGCGGCGCACCAATGCCGGAGCCGCTGCTGCGCCTCTATGAGCAGCGCGGTATTCCGCTACATCAAGGCTATGGCATGACCGAGACATCGGCCACCATTACATTCCTGCATTCCGACCGGGCCGCCGACAAGCTGGGTTCCTGCGGCACGCCGGGACTGCTGACGGAGATTTGCCTGAAAGATTTGTCCGGGAAAATTATTTCCCAGGCAAATATCAAAGGCGAAGTGTGTGTGTCGGGAAGCAATGTGATGAAGGCTTACTGGAATAATCCGGAGGCAAGCGCGGCAGTGTTCGACACCGATGACTGGTTTCATACCGGCGATGTCGGATACCTCGACGACGAAGGATTTCTGTATCTCTGCGACCGTATCAAGGATGTACTTATCACTGGCGGCGAGAATGTTTATCCGGCTGAAGTGGAGAACGTGCTGTATGCGCATCCGGCCATCGCACAATGCGCTGTCGTCGGCGTCCCGGATGACAAGTGGGGGGAGCGCGTGGTCGCCGTCGTGGTGCTCAAGCCCGCCGCCGCCCTGACGCTGGAAGAATTGCGCAACTTTGCGGCGCCCAGGCTTGCCCGCTACAAGCTGCCGCGCGCACTTTATCTTGTGGATGCCTTGCCGCGCAATGCTGCCGGAAAACTGCAAAAGTTCCGCATTCGTGAACAACTCAAGGAAGTGGCCGCATTACCCTGATCCCAGGGTTGCATAATTGGAATCAATCGAATGCGGCATTAGGATGGCGTGGGCGGGCTTGTTACTTGGTGCGGCAAGGTGTTCCGCGCCCGGAAAAGCGGCGAGGCAGGGCATCCGCATGAATCTCCTGATAAATAAAGGGCTGGCGTCAGGTTGGTGGTAGTAAACATGAAACGGGCGCCGAAGCGCCCGTTTGTGTATTACTCGGAAAGTACTTGCCAGGGCGTAGCCCTGTGTCCGCGGAATCAGAATGTGTGCTTCACGCCCAGGGCAAGGGTCGAGGCCGTTTCACCGGCCACCAGACTCGATCCGGTGAAGGACGTGCCCGCATTGAAGGGTTGATAGACCCCGTTGGCATCGTTGTCGAGGCGACTGTAATACACCCCCACGTTGGTGCGCTTGGAAAGCGCATAGTCGTAGCCCACGGTGTACATCTTGGCACCCGTATCGTTACCGGTGTTCGCGGCGAGATTGGCATTCCCTGCGGATAAGTCGCCTGCTTTGGTAAAGGAAGCCAGGAAGGTGTTGTTGCCGAGGGTATAGCTGACCGGGATCGACCAGGCGGTGCGCGACGACTTGCCGCCGCCCACCGCTTCGCGGGAAGCACGGTCGGCCATCAGGCCAAGTTTGATGCCACCGAACTTGTAGGAACCGTGAAAGCGCAATTGCTGGTCATCGTTACTGCCGGCAGCGCGGCCTTCTGCGGTGAAGTCGCGGTAAGCCAGGGCGAGCGCCAGTGGGCCGTTGTTATAGCCGCCTTGCAGATAATACTCACGGCCATCCTCATATGTGGAGGTGCCATCAATTACGCCTTCATTACCGGCGCTGGCGGTGGAAATGCCGGCCACGCCGCTGAAACCGCTTACGACCGGTGAACGGTAAGTGACCGAATTGGCGCGCCGGGTGGTATCCAGGTTGCCGACTGCCTGATCCATAATGGAGTACGTCGCCAGCATGCTGGTCGGTATGGCAAGATTGTTGCCGGAGGCGGATACATACTCCGTCGTCAGGCCTTGCGTCGACATCCAGGAATGCTTGCCGACAGTAATTTGCCCCCAACCCCCTTTCAAGCCCACATAGGTCTCGCCGTTGGCCAGGCCAGCGCCGGTGCCGGTAGCTTGCGGCTGGTCAGCGTTGAAACGGTTTTCAACGTAGAACAGGGCTTTCAGGCCGCCACCCAGATCTTCGGTGCCGGTCAGCCAGAAACGCGAGTTGAGGTCATCGTCAACCCGCAGTTCATTGCTGGTTTGGCGCGCGCTGTTGCTGATCTTGTAGTTCTTTACGTTGGCGTGAAGTATGCCGCCGATCGAAACATTGGTTTGTGCTTGAGAACCGGTAGTGAACGCGCCCAGAACTGCGAGGGCAAGTAGAGATTTTTTCATTTTAATTTTTTAAAATAGTGACGTAAAAAATACATTGCGAAGTCAATGTTGATTTTTGTACTCGGTAATGGCGCTAGGAGTCTGCGCGGCAAACAGAATTTGAGCGAGCGAAACGGGCGCAACGCCAGCCGGGCTGATATTGGCCCGGCATTGAATTCTGAAATTGCTGACTGATAGGCGTTTTTGAGCTGCGGCGCGACACCGGAATGTGCGTTTTCCCCATTTTTAAACTACGCACACATCATATTTGCCATTCTTCGCAGGTTAAGCGCAGCGCAGACGAGTTTCCACTCTGCCTGGGCCTTGGCGATGCCGCGCATGCTAAATTGTCGGAAGCCCAGTACGTGCTTGATCCAACCATTTGGCGGTTCGGATAACCACTTGCGCCGCCGGTAGGCATCTTGGGTGGCGGTGGATTTGAATCGTTCTGCCATGGCCGCCGAGAGTGGGCGTTTGTTCGGATCAATCCCAAGCGCTTGTCTACCTTCGCGCCCAAGGGCAACGATGATCTCGGCGGGATGATCACGCAGCGTTTCAAACACGGCCTCGGATCGATAGCCTGCATCGGCGACGACCTGGTGCGGATCGTCGCCCGTATTCGCCTTGACCGCCGCCAGCACCGCGGGCAATTGACGGCTATCGGCGCCGCTATTGGTCAGTTCGGCAGCGACGATGATGTGCGCCGTATCATCGACTGCGGCTTGCGCGTTGTAGCTGTAATCGAAGCCGCCACCGGCGCGCTTCATGATCCGGCTTTCCGGGTCGGTAAAGTTGTCCTGGGCCTTGGGCTTGGGCTCACCGAACTTGTACTTGTATTTCGACTTCTTGAGCGCCTTACCATCGCCGTCTGGCGGCGTATTGTCGTCGTCAGCGCTGCGGCCACGCTCGGTATCTGCCTGACGCTGGCGTTCCTCCAGCCGTGCGCGCGCCGCGCCAATGGCTGCAAGCCGGTCCTCGCGTCGGCTTATCTCAGCTGGAATGTCCAGTGCCGGCTCGTTCTTCTCGGCCAGGTCGGCTGCCTTGGCCTTGGCCAGTAGCGCGTCGATCTGCGCCTTCAATTCCAGCTCCGATTTCTTCATGCGCTCATAACTCATGGCCTTGTGGCGCGATGCGTTGGCCTTAATCTTGGTCCCATCCACAGCGATGGTTCCCAACTTGACCAGGCCGCACTCGCGCGCCAACTTCACCACTTGCACGAACAAGTCGGACAACTCTTTCAGATGGAAAGCACGGAAGTCGCAGATCGTGCGGTGCGCGGGATAATTGCCAGCAGCAAGTACCCGGAAGGCAACGTCTTCATGCAGCTTCTTTGCCAGCTTGCGCGACGAGAACACCCCGGTCGCATAGCCATAAACCAGCACTTTGACCATCATCGCCGGATGAAAGGGCTGATTGCGCGGCCCGCCACCTGCATATCGCGCATGGAAGGTGCTCAGATCAAGCGCATCGATCGTATCGCTGATGTAGTACGCAAGATGGCCATCTGGTAGCCACTCTTGCAATGCAGGGGGAAGCAGCATTTGCTGCTGCGGATCGTAGGGAAGATAGCTCGATGTCATCACGAATCAACGTTTACGAATCTATTCGGATGACATCAGCGTTCTGCCGCGCAGACTCCTAGTGTCATGAGTTTGAAATTCGCAGACAAAATCGTTCAATACTGGCCATGATGTCATCAGCGGACTTGGTCCAGACAAACGGCTTGGGGGCGGCGTTATTGAGTTTGAGGTAATCGCGAATGGCGTCTTCCAATTGACGGGTCGAACGATGGGTTCCGCGGCGAATTTGTTTTTCGGTCAGCGTGGCGAACCAGCGCTCGACCTGGTTGAGCCACGAAGCAGAGGTCGGCGTGAAATGTACGTGGAAGCGCGGATGACGGGCGAACCAATTGCGGATGGTTGGTGTCTTGTGCGTACCATAGTTATCCATCACCAAATGAATGTCCAAATCGCTCGGAACGGAGGCTTCGATCGTGCGTAAGAATTTCAGAAATTCACTGCTGCGATGCCGCCGGTGCAACTGCCCGATGACTTCGCCCGTGGCAATGTCGAGCGCGGCAAACAAGGTCGTCGTGCCATGACGTTGGTAGTCATGGGTGCGCCGTTCTGCAACGCCAGGAGCCAGCGGCAAGATTGGCTGGGTCCGATCCAACGCCTGAATCTGGCTCTTCTCATCGACGCACAGCACCATCGCCTTGACCGGCGGATCGATGTACAGCCCCACGATGTCGCGGGTCTTCTCGACAAACAGCGGATCGGTGGATAGCTTGAAGGTTTCCTGACGATGCGGTTGCAAGCCAAATGCGCGCCAGATACGGCTGACCGCCGTTTGCGACAGCTTAGCTTCGCGTGCCATGGTGCGCGTACTCCAGTGCGTGGCGTTCGACGGTTTCTCTTCCAGCGTCTTGGCGATCACGGCATCGACGCGCGCATCATCGATCGTGCGCGGCGCGCCCGAGCGGGGGGCGTCCAGCAAACCATCCAATCTCATTTGCACAAAGCGCCCGCGCCATTTCGATACCGTCTGCCCCGTCACTGCAAGTTTGGCGGCGACCGCCTTGTTCTCCGCTCCGTCGGCACATTCCAGCACGATGCGCGAACGCAGAGCCAATGCTTGCGCCGTCTTGCGTCGGCGTGCCCAAGCATGCAATTGTTCTTGTTCTTCTGCGCTCAACACCAACGCCGCTTTCGGTCTGCCTGCCATATCATCCTCACTGTCGAAAACAATAAAACTGGGACAGCGAACAGGCAAAATAATTCAACGAATTTCAAACTCAGGACACTAGTGTCTGGCGGAGAAATGTAAAAACACCGGCAGGCGATGCCGCATGCCAGCTGGTGTTTTACTGGATGGCGTGCAGCGGAAAAATCCGGCTTTCTCTCGCTTACTTGCGGGTTGCCGAAGAGGCGGGATCTTGCGCGGTCACTACCCAGGGCTCCATCGTGTTGGCGAAATTCACGGCAGGCGTTGCCTGTTTGCCGATACCGGCGCCGGCACTGGCATTGGCTGCCTGAATATCCGGTCCGCTGGATACGCCTTTGTCCTGGGCGGTCACTTCATAAGGCGTCAGGGAATTCTGAAAAGTCACTTCAGGGGTTTCCACAGCATAGGCGCTGGCGGCGCAGAGAGTGGCGGCAACGGTGGCGATCAGTTTTTTTGCATTCATTTTTCATTCTCCGAAATTTCAGTTCAAGTATCCGAACGAGCGCATGTCTTACGATGCGATCGACTGCGGTTCTGGGGAGGAGCTTGCGTTCATGCGTTCCCGATGAGCAAACTTTATCGGTTTCTGATTCGGAGAAAAAGAATGTAAATCACAGTACACTATTGCGAAATCAGCAGGAATTGAAAAATGGATCGATTGCAATCAATGCGTGCGTTTGCGCGGGTCGTCGAGCACGGGGGCTTTGCCCGTGCCGCCCGCAGCCTGAACGTTTCGGACACGGTGGTCACCCGCCTGGTCGCCGACCTGGAAACCCATCTTGGCACGCGATTGCTTAACCGTACGACCCGCAAGCTGTCCCTGACGGAAACCGGTCAGGTGTATCTGGAACGCGTAAGCCAGATCCTGCTGGATATCGAGGATGCCGATGCGGCGGCATCCTTGATGTCGAAAACGCCTGCGGGGACCTTGCGCATCTTCTCTTCGGTTGGCATCGGCAAGTCCCAATTGTCGGCGCTGCTGCCCCGGTTTGCCGCAGTCAATCCGGAAATCGTCCTGGATACGACGTTTGCGGACAGGCCGGCGGACCTGGTAGAAGAGGGCTTCGATGTCGGCGTCCTGATCGGCACAGTTCAGCAATTCGATGCGACGATGATCGCCCGCCAGCTGTGCATCACCCAGACATTCCTGGTGGCCTCGCCGGGATATGTCAAAAAATACGGCGCACCGAAACGTCCTGACGATCTGACCAGGCATCAATGCCTTACCTATCCGTTCGAATCGGTAAGGCATCGCTGGACCCTGCACAATGCCCGGGGCAGTGTCGATGTCCCGATCACCGGCCGGGTGATCACCAACAGCGTCGACCTGTTGCGCGAATGTGCGCTGGCGGATATGGGGATATTCATTCTCCCCTCGTTTGCAGTCAGGGACGGCCTGTCGTCCGGGCGCCTGGTCCGCGTGCTGCCCGATTACCACCTTGAACGGCTGCCGATCATGCTGGTCTATCCGAGCCGCCGTCTTTTGTCGGCAAAAGTGCGGGCTTTCGTGGATTTCATGGTGGCACGCTTCCCCGACCCGGAAGCTGACAGTTGGCTGCCTTGAACCACCGTCACGTAGCCGGGCATGCCAGACGCTATAATTAAAAAATGAAATTGCGCATTGCCACCTACAATATCCACAAGGGCGTCTCATCCATCGGTAGCCGCCCGCGCATTCATGCCATGAAGAACGCCGTCGGCAATTTACATGCCGATATCCTGTTCTTGCAGGAAGTTCAGGGGCGTCATGATCTGCTGGCGGCGAAACATGCCACCAACTGGCCGGAAGTGGGGCAGCATGATTTCCTGGCGGGAGACGAGTCCTACCACGTTGCCTACGGCATGAACGCGGTCTATGACCATGGCCATCACGGTAATGCCCTGGTGAGCCGCTATCCGATTGCCTCGTTCAGCAACCAGGATGTTTCCGACCATGCATTTGAGAAGCGTGGCATCCTGCATTGCGTGGTGCGTCCGGCGGATTGCGGTACCGATATTCATTGCTTTGTGATCCACCTCGGCCTGTTTTCCGGCAGCCGAAAGCGGCAAACCCTGGCCCTGGTCGAGGCGGTCAGGGAACTGGCGCCGCCGGATGCGCCGCTGCTGATCGCCGGCGATTTCAACGACTGGACCAACCAGCTGAGCGCCAAGCTGCGCGCCGAACTGGGCGTGTGCGAAGTATTCGATGAAACCATTTCGCGGCGCGGTTTTGGCACCTATCTGCGGCGCCTGGCCGGGCGCGGTCCGACAATGGCGCCGGCGCGCACCTTTCCGGCCGCCATGCCATTTTTGCAGCTGGACCGGATTTATGTGCGCGGATTTACGGTGGAAAACGCCCGCGTCTTGCATGGCGGCTTGTGGTCCCGGCTGTCCGACCATGCGCCAATTGTGGCAACATTGCATTTAAAAAAATAAACACGGATCCCAATGCGCAGACCTGCCTGATCCTGTTGCGGCCGTTGCCCATTCCTGTCGATGATGATGATTTATGCGCTCGGTAAAATTTACCGCTGATAACATTGTTACCTTGCTCCATTGCGGCGCCGAATTTTTTCCGGCGCTGGCAGCGGCAATCGATGCCGCGGAAGTTGAAGTGTATTTTGAAACCTACATCTTTGCGGACGACGAAACCGGCACGCGCATCGCCGCGGCCTTGCAGCGTGCGGCCGCCCGCGGGGTCTTTGTCAATGTCATCGTCGACTGGCTCGGCACCGGCGAGGCGCAAAGCCTGCGCCTGAAGCAGGAATTCGCCCGGACAGGGGTGAATTTTCGCCGTTATAACCCGTGGTTCCGGCGCGGCATGAGCCGCATGCATCGCAAATTGTGCGTGGTTGACCGGCAGATCGGATTTGTCTCCGGCCTGAATATCAACGACGACATGCGCGACGACGAGGATAGCCGCGTGATCCTGCCGGCGCCGCGCTGGGATTTCGGGGTTTCCATCATTGGCCCGCTGGTGACGGAAATTCAGCAGGAAATGGAAGCGCAATGGGTCAGCATGGGGCGTTTGCAATTGAACTTGCGCGCGCGTCTCGAACGCCTGAAGGCGTATCGCCATCCACCGCCCGACGTGACGGTGGCGCCGGCCATGGCGGCGCTGGTGGTGCGCGACAACCTGCGCAACCGCCGTACCATCGAGCGCGCCTATCTGCAGGCACTGGGGCGCGCGCGCAACGAGGTTTGGCTGGCCAACCCGTATTTTGCGCCGGGACGCAAGATGCGGGTGGCGCTGGCGGCGGCTGCTGCCCGCGGGGTCAGCGTCACCCTGTTGTTGGGCGTCGGCCAGTTTCGCCTGCAGGATGCGGTGGCGCGCTCGTATTACCCGAAACTCCTGAAAAGCGGTGTGCGCATCCTTGAGTACCGCAAGACCCAGTTGCATGGCAAGGTGGCGGTGGTGGATGACCAGTGGGCAACGGTTGGCTCCAGCAATTACGATGGCTTGAGCCTGTTCATCAACCAGGAAGCCAACGTCGTGGTGCGGGATGTTGCGTTTGCCACTGCCTTGCGCCAGCAAATTGCCAGCGGCGTCGCCGACAGCGTGGCGGTGCGGCAGGAAGACTTTGCAAAAATTCACTGGTGCAAGCGCATCGGCTATCGCATTGCCTATTTTTTTTACCGCAATACCATCCGCTTCATCACCTGGGCTAACGAATCCTGATCAGCAAGCCGAGAGCGAACATGAATACCAGCAGCGCCGCCGTGCGCATCGACAAATGGCTGTGGGCAGCCCGTTTCTTCAAGACCCGTTCGCTGGCGACCGCTGCGGTCGATGGCGGCAAGGTGCGCTTGAATGGCGAACGGATCAAGCCGGCGCGCGGTGTCAAGCCTGGCGACACCCTGGCCATCGACAACGGTGCGACCGAATGGGAAGTGGAAGTGCGTGCGCTGTCGGAAACGCGTGGCCCCGCCGCCGTGGCCCAGACCCTGTACGAAGAAACTGTGCAAAGTATAGCCAAGCGGCAACATAACGACGAACAAAGGCAATTTTTGCATGAGCCGAGCGAGGCGATCCGTGGGCGGCCAACCAAGCGCGATCGTCGCAAGCTGGACCGCTCATCCTGGTAATCGTACACAATCTGCCGGTTACGCAAATTCCGCAAATCTTGTTTGACTTTTGCCACGCCATGCATAATAGTACGATCGTACGATTATTTGGCAATCGTTTCACAGGACAATGCACCCGGCATGGCATCACGACATTTGAGCAAGGGCGAGCAAACCCACGTCGCCATCCTTGACGCAGCGCTGGCCATGGCCAGCCGCGAAGGGCTGGAAGGCTTGACGATAGGTTTGCTGGCTGACAAGATGAGCATGAGTAAATCGGGCGTGTTTGCCCATTTTGGCTCGCGCGAGGAGTTGCAGATCGCCGTGGTCAAGCGCTACCACGATCAGTTCGAGCAAGAGATTTTCTTTCCCAGCATGAAGCAGCCGCGCGGCTTGCCGCGCCTGCGCGCCCTGTTTTCCGCGTGGGTCAGGCGCGTCACGATAGAGATCGCCTCGGGCTGCATCTATATCAGCGGCGCGGTCGAATACGACGACCGTCCGGGTGCCATCCGGGAAGAGCTGGCGGCGATGGTGCGTACCTGGCAGGGCAGCCTGCGGCGTTGTGTGCAGCAGGCGATCGACGAGGGCCATTTGCGCGCCGATACCGATCCTGACCAGATGGTGTTCGAAATGTATGGCCTGGTGCTGGCGCTGCACCATGATGCCCGTTTCATCCAGCGTCCGGGCAGCGTGCAGCATGCGCAAACCGGTTTTGAACGACTGATCGAGAGCTATCAAACCACGAACAATAGCAATTAACCTCAGGAGACCGTCATGGGACAATACGTCGCCCCCCTGCGCGACATGCAATTCGTGCTGCACGAATTGCTGCATGTCGAAGAAGAGTTGAAGCAGTTGCCAAAACACGCCGAACTCGACGCCGACACCATCAACCAGGTGCTGGAAGAGGGCGGCAAGTTTGCCTCCAGCGTCCTGTTCCCGCTGAACCATGCCGGCGACCGCGAAGGCTGCCGCCTCGACAAGGCCACGCATGCGGTCACCACCCCCAAGGGCTTCAAGGAAGCGTACCGGCAGTATGTCGAAGGCGGCTGGCCGGCATTGTCCTGTGATCCCGACTACGGTGGCCAGGGCTTGCCGCTGGTGGTCAACAATTCATTCTATGAAATGGTCAATGCCGCCAACCAGGCCTGGACCATGTATCCGGGCCTGAGCCACGGCGCCTACGAGTGCCTGCAAGCGCACGGCACGCCGGAACAGAAGCAGCTGTACCTGCCGAAGCTGGTGTCCGGCGAATGGACCGGTACCATGTGCCTGACTGAGGCGCACTGCGGCACCGACCTGGGTCTGTTGCGCACCAAGGCCGAGCCGGCGGCCGACGGCGCGTACAGTATCACCGGCGGCAAGATTTTCATCTCGGCCGGCGAACACGACATGGCGGAAAACATCCTTCATCTGGTGCTGGCACGCTTGCCGGATGCGCCGGCCGGCACCAAGGGCATTTCGCTGTTCCTGGTGCCGAAGTTCATTCCTGCTGCCGGCGGCACGCCGGGCGCGCGCAATCCCATCACCTGCGGCGCCATCGAGGAAAAGATGGGCATCCACGGCAATGCCACCTGCCAGATGAACCTCGACGGCGCCACTGGCTGGCTGATCGGCGAGCCCAACCGCGGCTTGCAGGCGATGTTCGTGATGATGAATGCGGCGCGCCTCGGCGTCGGCATGCAATCGCTGGGCCTGACCGAAGTGGCTTACCAGAACGCCGTCACCTACGCCAAGGACCGCCTGCAAATGCGCAGCCTCTCCGGGCCCAAGGCGCCGGACAAGCCGGCCGATCCCATCATCGTGCATCCCGACGTGCGCCGCATGCTGCTGACCGCGCGTGCCTGGGCCGAGGGCGGGCGTGCCTTCAGCTCGTATGTCGCGCTGATGATCGACCGCGAGCTGAACCACCCGGACGAGGAAGTCCGCAAGGATGCCGCCGATCAGGTGGCGCTGCTGACGCCGATCGTCAAGGCCTTCCTGACCGACAATGGCTTTGCCGCCGCGTCGGAAGCCTTGCAAGTGTATGGCGGCCACGGCTATATCGCCGAGTGGGGCATGGAGCAGTTTGTGCGCGATGCCCGCATCAACATGATTTACGAGGGCACCAACACCATCCAGTCGCTGGATTTATTGGGCCGCAAGGTGCTGATGGATAACGGTGCCAAGCTGCGCAAGTTCGGTGCGCAAATCCAGGCTTTCGTGGAAGAGCACGGTACCGACGAGGCGATGAGCGAATTCATCACGCCGCTGGCCGATATCGGCGACAAGGTGACGAAGCTCAGCATGGAAATCGGCATGAAGGCTTTCCAGAACCAGGACGAGGTCGGCGCCGCCGCCGTGCCTTACCTGCGCGTGGTTGGCCACCTGGTGTTTGCCTATTTCTTCGCGCGCATGGCGAAGATCGCGCTGGACAAGCAGGATAGCGGCGACAGCTTTTACAAGGCCAAGCTGGCGACTGCGCGTTTTTATTTCGCCCGGCTGCTGCCGGAAACCGCGATGCTGATCCGTCAGGCGCGCTCCGGTGCGGCCAGCCTGATGGCGCTCGATGCCGATTTGTTTTAAAGAACATAGAAAGGTTTAGTCCATGTCCAATTTCATCGTCAAGAAAGTCGCCGTGCTCGGCGCCGGCGTGATGGGCGCGCAGATTGCCGCCCACTGCATCAACGCCCGCGTGCCGGTCATCCTGTTCGACCTGCCGGCCAAGGAGGGGCCGAAAAACGGCATCGTCCTGAAAGCCATCGAGAACCTGAAAAAGCTCAGTCCGGCGCCGCTCGGCAACAAGGACGATGCCGTCCTGATCCAGGCCGCCAACTATGAGGAAAACCTCGACTTGCTGCAGGAGTGCGACCTGATCATCGAAGCGATCGCCGAGCGCATGGACTGGAAGCACGACCTGTACAAGAAAGTCGCGCCGCATATCGGCGCCAATACCATCTTCGCCTCCAACACGTCGGGCTTGTCGATCACGGCACTGTCCGATGGTTTCGATGCCGAACTCAAGGGGCGTTTCTGCGGCGTGCACTTCTTCAACCCGCCGCGCTACATGCACCTGGTCGAATTGATCCCGACTGGCGCTACTGCGCCGCACATCCTCGACCAGCTCGAAGGCTTTCTCACCACCACGCTCGGCAAGGGCGTGGTGCGCGCGTTTGACACGCCCAACTTCATCGCCAACCGGGTCGGCGTCTTCGGCATGCTGGCGACCATGATCGAGGCGGAAAAATACGGTCTTTCGTGCGATGTGGTGGATGACCTGACCGGTGCCAAGCTGGGCCGCGCCAAGTCCGGCACTTTCCGCACCGCCGACGTGGTGGGCCTGGATACCCTGGGCCACGTGATCCGCACCATGCAGGAGACGCTGAAAGAAGACCCGTTCTACGGCGCCTACGCGACGCCGCCGGTACTGGCCAAGCTGATCGAATCCGGCGCGCTGGGCCAGAAGACCGGCGCCGGCTTCTACAAGAAAGTGGGCAAGGATATCCTGCGCCTGGATGCTGCCAAGGGCGATTACGTGGCCGGCGGCGGCAAGGCGGATGAACTGATCGGCCGCATCCTGAAGGAAAAAGACCCGGTCAAGAAAATGCAAGCGCTGCGGGCATCGACCAACCCGCAGGGGCAATTCCTGTGGGCGATCTTCCGCGACGCTTTTCACTATATCGCGGTGCACCTGGAGTCAATCGCCGACAATGCGCGCGACATCGATTTCGCCATGCGCTGGGGCTTCGGCTGGAATGTCGGCCCGTTCGAGACCTGGCAGGCGTCCGGCTGGCAGCAGGTGGCCGCCTGGGTCAAGGAAGACATCGACGCCGGCAAGGCCTTGAGCAGCGCGCCGCTGCCGGCCTGGGTGTTCGAGGGTCCGGTGGCGCAAAATGCCGGCGTGCATACGCCGCAAGGTTCCTATTCGCCGAAGAAAAATGCCTGGGTGCCGCGTTCGGACTTGCCGGTGTACCGGCGTCAGGCTTTCCGCGCCCAGCTGGTCGGCGACAACGGTGCCAGCGGCAAGACCGCCGGCACCACCGTCTTCGAGGACGATGCGGTACGCATCTGGCACCAGGACGACGAGGTGCTGATCCTGTCCTTCAAGACCAAGATGCATGTAATCAGCCCGGAAGTGGTCGAAGGCATGAAGCGCGCGCTGGCTGAAGCGGAAAAAAACTACAAAGGCCTGGTGATCTGGCATGCCGACGCTGCCGAAGGCGGGCCGTTCTCGGCCGGCGCCGATCTGCAGGCGATGCTGCCGCTGTTCATGTCGGGCGGCGTCAAGGCCATCGAGCCGGAAGTCTCGCGCTTGCAGAATGCCCACATGGCGCTGAAATACGCCAACGTGCCGGTGGTGGCGGCGGTGGCCGGACTGGCGCTGGGCGGCGGTTGCGAATTGCTGCTGCATGCGGCAAAAAGGGTGGCCGCGCTGGAGTCCTATATCGGTCTGGTCGAGGTGGGCGTCGGCCTGATCCCGGCCGGCGGCGGCCTGAAGGAAATCGCCCTGCGCGCGGCGAAACAGGCGAAGGGCACCGATATTCTGCAATTCCTGAAAGAGACCTACATGCATGCGGCCACGGCAGCGGTGTCGAAGTCGGCGCTGGAAGCGCAGCAGCTGGGTTACCTCTCGGCCGACGATGTGATCGTCTTCAATCCCCATGAATTGCTGCACGTCGCCAAGGTGGAAGCGCGCGCCATGTACGACGCCGGCTACCGGCCGCCGCTGCGCGCGCCGTTCCCCGTGAGCGGCCGTTACGGCAGCGCCACCATCGGCGCGCAACTGCTCAACATGCGCGACGGCGGCTTCATCTCGGCGCATGACTACAAGCTGGGATCGATGATCGCCGATGTGGTCGCTGGCGGCGATATCGAGCCGGGCAGCCTGGTCAACGAGCAATGGCTGCTGGACCTGGAACGCAAGTACTTCATGGAGCTGCTCAACCATCCGAAGACGCAGGAACGGATCATGGGCATGATGCAGACCGGCAAACCAGTGCGAAACTAAAAAGCCAACACTTCAGAATAGAGGTTCAAGATGACCAAACAAATTCAAGAAGTCTACATCGTCGCCGCCACCCGCACCCCGGTCGGCAAAGCGCCGCGCGGCATGTTCAGGAACGTGCGCCCGGACGACCTGCTGGTGCATGCCATCCGCTCCGCCGTCGCCCAGGTGCCCAATCTCGATCCGCAACTGATCGAGGATGCGGTGATCGGCTGCGCCTTCCCGGAAGCCGAGCAGGGCCTGAACTTCGCGCGAATGGGCGTGCTGCTGGCCGGCTTGCCGAATACGGTGGGCGGCATCACCGTCAACCGCTACTGCGCTTCGGGTCTGTCGGCGATCGCGATCGCTGCCGACCGCATCCGCGTGGGGCAGGCCGACGTCATCATCGCCGGCGGCGCCGAATCGATGTCGATGGTGCCGATGATGGGCCACCATCCCTCGATGAACCCGCTGGTGCTGAAGGACGAGAATATCGGCATGGCCTACGGCATGGGTATCACCGCCGAAAAAGTCGCGCAGCAATGGAAAGTTTCGCGCGAAGCGCAGGATGAATTCGCCCTGAATTCCCACAGGAAGGCAATCGCGGCGCAGCAAGGCGGCGAGTTCGGTGACGAGACCACGGCGTTCGAGATCGTCGAAAAATTCCCCAACCTGGCCAGCGGCCAGATCGACGTGAAGACCCGTACTGCCGGCCAGGATGAAGGCCCGCGCGCCGACAGCAGCATCGAAGCCTTGGCGAAGTTGAAGCCCGTGTTTGCCGCCAAGGGCTCGGTCACCGCCGGCAACAGTTCGCAAATGTCGGACGGCGCCGGCGCCCTGATCCTGGTCAGTGAAAAAATCCTCAAGCAGTTCAACCTGACGCCGCTGGCGAAGTTCAGCTCGTTCGCCATCCGTGGCGTGCCGCCGGAAATCATGGGCATCGGCCCGAAGGAAGCGGTGCCGCTGGCGCTGCGCGCGGCCGGCATCACCCAGGACCAGCTCGACTGGATTGAATTGAACGAAGCCTTTGCCGCGCAGGCGCTGGCAGTCATAGGCGACCTGCAGCTCGACCCCTCCAAGGTCAATCCGCTGGGCGGCGCGATTGCCCTCGGCCATCCGCTCGGCGCTACCGGCGCCATCCGCGCCGCCACCGTGGTACATGGCTTGCGTCGCCGTAACCTGAAGTACGGCATGGTCACCATGTGCGTTGGCACCGGCATGGGTGCGGCTGGCGTGTTCGAGCGGGTTTGATGCCATGGAAATCTTAAGCAGCAATGCCGATGGCGTCTTCACCATCCAGTTCAACCGCCCGAATAAAAAGAATGCATTCACGGCCGCGATGTACCAGGCCATGAGCGATGCCATGCACGAAGCGGAGCGCGACGCGTCTGTGCGCGTGATCCTCTTTACGGGCAATGCGGATGCATTCACCGCCGGCAACGACCTGGAAGATTTCGTGAATGATCCGCCCATGAGCCCGGACGCCCCGGTATTCCGCTTCATGCAGGCGGTGAGCGACGCCGCCAAGCCGCTGGTGGCCGCCGTGGCGGGCAATGCCGTCGGCATCGGCACCACGCTGCTGCTGCATTGCGAACTGGTGTATGCCGCCGAAAATGCCAAGTTCGCGCTGCCGTTTTCCAAGCTGGGCCTGTGTCCCGAATTTGCCGCCAGCTTCTTGCTGCCGCAACTGGCTGGCTACCAGCGCGCAGCGGAAGCGCTGCTGCTGGGTGATGCCTTTGGCGCCGAGCAAGCGTATGACATGGGACTGGTCAGCCGGGTATTGCCGAAGGATGAGCTGTTTGCGTTCACGCAGGCGCAGGCTGCCAAGCTGGCGGCCTTGCCTGCGGCATCGGTACGCACCACCAAGCGCTTGATGAAGGCGCAGCAGCAGGCGGCGGTTGCGGCGCAGATGGCAGAAGAAATTCGCAATTTTGCCGCCATGCTACCCGCGCCGGCAGCCCGGGAAGCCGTATCGGCATTCCTGGAAAAGAGAAAGCCGGATTTCAGCAATCTTCCGCAGGAGTGATCCTGACAAGGCGGCAGGCCGTAAAGTGACACATAAGTTGGGATTATTGTCACATAAGGTGAGATTTTTGCCAGACTAGTGGACTGTAACATTTAAAAACGAAGTATACTCATGCTCATGGAGGGCATGATGATACTCACCAAAAGCGAACGCATGGAGCTCCAACAACAGGTCAGTGCGAGGAATGGACGGGCAGATACTGCACGTCGCGCCCGGCTGATTTTGCTGCTGGCCGATGGCCATACCTGGGCCGATATCCGCGCCAAGCTCGATTGCAGCGACAGCTTCATTGATCTCTGGAGCAAGCGTTTTTCCGCAGACCGGCTTGCCGGACTGTTTTCGCGCCATGCCGGGCGGGAACGCTACAAGGTCACCGACCGCATCGAGGCACGCGTACTGGCCCGAACCACGAAACACAAACCGGCCGATGGTTCGACGCACTGGTCGACACGCAAGCTGGCTGCCGAACTGGGCGGGGGGATTTCGCACATGGCGGTCGCGCGCATTTGGACCAAGCATGGCATCAAGCCGCATCGCCTCGAAGGCTATCTCGCCTCCAACGATCCCGACTTTGAAACCAAGGCCGCCGATGTGATTGGCCTCTACATGAATCCGCCCCAGCACGCGGCCGTGTTTTGCGTGGACGAAAAAACTGCGATCCAGGCGCTGGATCGGAAAGACCCAGTGCTGCCGTTGTCGCCCGGACGCGCCGAACGCCATGGATTCGAATACTACCGGCACGGCACGCTGTCGTTGTATGCCGCCTTCAACACCAGGACTGGCGAGGTGCTGGGCAAGACCGCTGTGCGACACACCTCGGCTGAGTTCGTGGCCTTCCTCACAGACATCGTCGCCAACCAACCCAAGGGCAAAGAAATCCACGTCATCGCCGACAATCTCTCCGCGCACAAAACCAAGCTCGTCGCGGCATTTCTGGAGGCGCATCCCACGGTGCATATGCATTTCACTCCTACATATTCATCCTGGCTGAATCAGGTCGAACTGTGGTTTGCAAAAATCGAACGCGACGTCATTGCGCGGGGCGTTTTCACATCGCTGACGGATCTCAAGAGAAAACTCATGCGTTACATCCGTCACTACAACACCCAGCCAAAGCCAGTGAAGTGGAAGTACTTCGATCCAAGCAAGCGAATCACTCCCGAATCAATTGTTACAGTCCACTAGTTGAGACTGGAGTGGTTCTCCTTTATCACTTGGCGTCTGCATCTTCACCTAGTGCAGACACCAGGTGGCGGGCCAGTTCTCCGCCATCGCCTCGCCAGAACTCGCGATCAGCCAGGCGGACACGCTGCGCAGCTTGTTCCATGTGTTCTCGGGCGGCTGCGCGGGCCAGTTCCGGATCGCCCGCCACAATCGCATTCACGATTTTTTCATGCTCGGCCTGTACCTGGCGCGCGAAATCTTTTCTTCTGGCTTCGTTGGCGCGGGTGACCTTGACCGCCGACTGGATCGTTTGCGCGAACATGTCGACGAAGCGGACCCAATAGGGATTCCCTGTTGCCATCGCTATCGACTGGTGAAATTTCGCGTCTTCCGCCACGCCGTCTGAACCGCCAGCTACTGCTTCTTCGATGCGCCGCAACGCGTATTCGATATCGGCAAGCTGTCCCGGACTGCGACGGACTGCAGCAAGCGCGGCCGTCTCGGCTTCTATCCCGCGACGTACCTCGATCACATTCAATAGAGATTGAATCGACTGTTCAGTGAGACGGTCGGTCCTCAAGGCATGCGCTGCTTCGGCGCTGCGCACGAAGGCGCCGCTTCCCTTGCGGGTTTCCAATATGCCTTCCGCTTTCAATGTCGCGATCGCCTCCCGAACCACGGTGCGGCTGACCCCGAAATGCAGCGCCATGGCTTGCTCGGACGGCAGGCGCGCGCCCGGCGCGAGATCTTCCAGGCGGATTTTGTTTAACAGCTGTTCGGCTACCCGGGAACCGAGCGTGCCGGTGGTGAAGCTGTTATCCGGGGAAGTCTTCAAATTGAACGGGTTTGTCTGATCCATCGTCTTTCCTTTCTCAGTGAATCAACCCACGCAATGGAGGGAATTCACCTAGCTGTCTAATAACTATACAGCATTAATCCTAAAGATATATCTTGACATACAGGATTCGCATATCTATCATACAAATATACATCTTTCATACAGCTTAGTGAAGCATCCAATAATAAAGCTCTTGTAAGGCTGCATCCTTTCAAAAAGCCAACATACGGAGACAGTATGACAACCAGTACCACGCAGACCGCCGGATCTGCAAAGTTCGTATCCTCATCGGCTGTCGGTATTGACGAAGCATCAACTTATCGCAAAGTCACCTGGCGCCTGATTCCCTTTTTGATGTTGTGTTACGTCGTCGCCTATCTCGACCGGGTAAACGTCGGTTTTGCCAAGCTGCAGATGCTGAACGACTTGAAGTTCAGCGAAACCGTGTTCGGACTCGGTGCCGGCGTGTTCTTTCTCGGCTATTTCCTGTTCGAGGTGCCCAGTAACGTGATCCTGCATCGGGTCGGCGCGAGAGTGTGGATCGCCCGCATCATGATCACCTGGGCCGTCATCTCCGGCGCGTTCATGTTCGTCACTACGCCGACCATGTTCTACATCATGCGATTTCTGCTCGGGATCGCCGAAGCCGGCTTCTTCCCCGGGATTATCCTGTACCTCACCTATTGGTACCCGGCGGAGCGCCGCGCACGGATCGTCACTACCTTCATGACCGCGATCCCCGTGTCGGGAGTGTTCGGCGGTCCCCTGTCTGGCTGGATCATGGAATCGTTCGCCGGCGTCAACGGCTTGTCCGGCTGGCAGTGGATGTTCGTGCTGGAAGCGGTACCGGCCGTTGTGATGGGTCTTGCGGTGCTGCTGTACCTGGATAACGGCATCCGTTCGGCCAAGTGGTTGAGCGAGGATGAAAAACGCTTGCTCGAAGAGCGCATCGCACATGATGCCAAAGGCAAGATCGAACATCAGTCGATCGGCGCGGTATTTGCCGATCGCCGGGTATGGTTGATGTCCCTGATCTACTTTTGCTGCGTCATGGGCCAATACGGTCTGACGTTCTGGATGCCCAGTTTGATCAAGGCGGCCGGCATCAAGGGTGTGCTCAACATAGGGTTGTTCACCGCCATTCCTTATAGCGCAGCAATCATTGCAATGCTGTTGCTCGGACGCAGCGCGGACCACAAGCGCGAACGCCGCTGGCACCTTGCCATTCCGATGTTGCTGGGTGCGGTCGGCCTGGTAGGCAGCGCGCTGGCGGGAACCAATACCGGGATTGCCATCGCCTTTCTTACCTTGGCCGCAGCCGGCGTGGTCGCGTCCGCACCATTGTTCTGGAGTTTGCCGACCGCGTTCCTGGGCGGCGCGGCGGCGGCGGCGGGCATTGCCGCCATCAATTCGGTCGGCAATCTGGCCGGCTTCGCCAGTCCGTATCTGATCGGTTGGCTCAAAGACCTGACGCAAAGCACAAACATCGGCATGTATGTACTGGCCGGCGTTCTTGTGGCCGGCTCGCTGGTTGTACTCAGCATACCGGCGCGCCTGGTCAATCGCTGAATCAGGCCTGGCGCGCCAGTCATCAATCTTCATTCAAGGAGCAATCAAATGAACCAGCAAGCGTGTCGTGTCGGAGTAATAGGTCTGGGCGCAATGGGAATGGGCGTCGCAGGGTCCCTGCTGCGCGCCGGTTTCGAGGTGTATGTGCGCGACGTACGGCAGGAAGCGATGCAGAAGGCAGTTGCTGCCGGCGCGCAAGCAGTCGTGTCCCCGGCGACCTTCGGCGAGTTGGACGTCTTGCTGATCTATGTCGTCAATGCGCAGCAAACCGAGCAGGTGCTGTTCGGCGAGCATGGCGCGGCTGCGCATCTCCGCCATGGCACCGTGGTGATCGGCAGTTCGACGGTAGCGCCGGAATTTGCCGAAATGCTGGGTGCGCGACTGAACGCAATGGGACTGCAATTCATCGACGCGCCGGTATCCGGCGGCGCCGTCAAAGCCGCGGCAGGCGAGATGTCGATGATGGCATCCGGCGCCCCTGAGGCATTTGCCCGTTGTGGCCCGGTGTTCGAGGCGATCTGCAGCAAGTTGTACCGGCTCGGCGATCAGCCGGGACAGGGTTCGAAAGTAAAGATGATCAACCAGCTGCTGGCGGGCGTACATATCGCGGCTGCCGCCGAAGCGATGGCGCTGGGATTGCGCGCCGGTTGCGACGCCGATGCCTTGTATGAGGTGATCAGTAATAGTGCAGGCAGTTCCTGGATGTTCCAGAATCGCGTGCCGCACATCCTGGCGGGCGACTACACGCCGTTGTCGGCGGTGAATATTTTCGTCAAGGATCTTGGCATCGTGCTCGATTACGCAAAGAAGAGCGTATTCCCGCTGCCCTTGTCGGCAGCGGCACACCAGATGTTCATGCAAGCCTCTGCCGCCGGACATGGCGGCGAAGACGACTCGGCCGTCGTGAAGATATTTCCCGGCATCGAACTGCCCGCGCCAAAGGCGGCAAGGCAGGCAACTGAACAAGCAGCCTGAACGGAGCGAAAAATGACCGTTTTATTGGGATGCATCGCAGACGATTTCACGGGCGGCACCGATTTGGCCGGCATGCTCGTGAAAGCCGGGATGCGTACGGTGCAGCTGATCGGCGTGCCGACCGAACCCATAGCGGACGATGTCGATGCAGTCGTGATCGCGCTCAAGTCGCGCACCAGCCCGGTCGACCAGGCGGTATCGGAATCGCTTGCGGCTTTGCGGTGGCTGCAAAGTGCGGGCTGCAAGCAAATTTACTTCAAGTACTGCTCGACCTTCGATTCCACGCCACGCGGAAATATCGGACCGGTTACCGAAGCCTTGATGACAGCGTTGGGCGCCGAGTTCACGATTGCCTGTCCGGCATTCCCGGCCAATGGGCGGACGATCTATAAAGGCTACCTGTTCGTCGGCGAGATGCTGCTGAGTGAATCGGGCATGCGGAATCATCCGTTGACGCCGATGACCGATTCCAATCTGGTGCGGGTCATGCAACAGCAGACCGAGCGCAAGGTCGGTCTGGTCGACAGCGCCGTGGTAGACCAGGGCGCTGCCGCAATCGGCGAACGTATTGCCGGTTTGCGCGAACGCGGATACGGCCTGGCGATCGTCGATGCCTTGTCCGATGTCCACCTCGAATCGATCGGCGCAGCCTGTGCCGACATGCCGCTGATAACCGGCGGCTCCGGCATCGCGCTCGGATTGCCGGAAAATTTTCGCCGTCGCGGATTGCTTTCCCGCACCGTTGCGGCCGATGTGCTTGCCGCGACCGGCGGATTGCGCGCCGTCATTTCGGGCAGTTGCTCCGTGGCGACGCAAAGGCAGGTAGCGCTGATGCGTGCATCCTTCCCCGCGTTCAAGATCGATCCCTTGCTTCTCGCGCGCGGCGAAGACCTGGTATCGGCTGCGCTCGATTGGGCCGGCGGCCGCATCGGCAAGCAACCGGTATTGATCTATGCCACGGCGACTCCCGAGACGGTCAAGCAGGCGCAGCTGGAACTTGGGGCTGAACAAGCCGGCGGCCTGGTCGAAAATGCGCTTGCAGAAATTGCCAAGGGACTGGTGCGGCTCGGCGTCGGACAAATGATCGTGGCGGGCGGCGAAACTTCCGGTGCGGTGGTCAACGCGCTCGGCATCAAAGGCTTGCGCATCGGCCCCGAAATCGATCCCGGCGTGCCGTGGACGACCACGTTGCCGCACGACGCAAGCGTACAGCCACTGGCGCTTGCACTTAAATCGGGTAACTTCGGCAGCGAGGATTTCTTCCTCAAGGCCTGGGACAAGCTGCAATGAACACCATGATCCAGACCGGACGGGATGAGACTGTGCTGCGCGAACAGATCGCCAAATTATTCCTGCTGTTGCGCAATACGCCAACCAATCCGTTGAACGGCAAGCAGATCGAAGAACTCAAGTCGGTCTTCAAGCTCGACCTTTAACCAAAGAGAACCGCAATGCCAAAATTTGCCGCCAACCTGACCATGATGTTTAACGAGCTTGCATTCCCCGAACGGTTTGCCGCCGCAGCCAAGGCCGGCTTCCAGGCCGTCGAATTCTTGTTTCCCTATGATCATGCGCCGCATGAAATTGCGCACTGGTTAAAGGAAAACCGATTGGAAAATGCGTTGTTCAATTTGCCGCCGGGGGATTGGGCCGCAGGCGAACGCGGGATTGCCGCGCTTCCCGGCCGCGAGGATGAATTCCGGACCGGCGTTGCGCTCGCGCTGGAATACGCGCAGGCGCTCGGCACGCAGCGCCTGCATGTGATGGCGGGTCTGTTGCCGCCGGGCGCGGAGCGCGGCCGTTATCTGGAAACCTATATCGAGAACGTGCGCCATGCCGCGCGCGAACTGGCAAAGCATGGCCGTACCCTATTGCTCGAACCGATCAACCCGCGCGACATGCCTGGCTATTTTCTCAATTCCCAGCACGAGGGACACGCGATCCGCGAAGCGGTGGGTGAGCCCAACGTCAAGGTGCAGATGGACTTCTACCATGCACAGATTGTCGACGGCGATCTCGCCATGACGCTCAGAAAATACTTCGGCGGTATCGGCCATATTCAGATCGCCGGCGTGCCGAGTCGCAATGAGCCGGACGACGGCGAGGTTGATTACCGCTATTTGTTCCGCCTGCTTGACCAGCTCGGCTACGACGGCTGGGTCGGCTGCGAATACCGGCCGCGCGGCCGCACGGAAGACGGGCTCGGCTGGCTTCGGGCGCTGAAATAAAACGCATTGGCGAGGAGACGAACATGTACCGGATCAATCAACCCAGCAAACAAGAAGTGCGCGCATGGCTCCTGCAGCGCCGCGCCGTCTCCCGGCCGCCACCGGATGTCGAGCAGATCCGGCGCGAACTGGCCTGGAGTGTCATGGCAGAAGGGGACGATGGAAATCGGGATCCGGCACAACCGCGGTTGGCCGGCAATTAGTTTCAATTACTGGAGTCGAAGATATGAACGTAATGATTACCGGCGGCGCGGGCTTTCTCGGACAGCGCCTTGCGCGCCGCCTGCTTGAACTTGGATACCTCACCGATTCGAACGGCAGCAAGCGGGCCATCGATCGGATTCTCCTGGTGGACGTGGTGCCGGCACATGATTTCGGCGATCCGCGCGTAGTCACGGTCGCCGGCGATATTGCCGATGCCGCTTTGCTGCACGATGTGATCGATACGCAGACGACATCCATTTTCCACCTTGCGGCAGTGGTCAGCGGGCAGGCTGAAGCCGACTTCGAACTCGGCATGCGGATCAACCTCGATGCATCGCGCCAGTTGCTGGATCGGTGCCGCCGCCTCGGACATCGCCCGAAAATCGTTTTTACCAGTTCGGTCGCCGTCTACGGCGGCCAGTTGCCTGCCATTGTGCAGGACAGCACCGCGCTCAATCCGCAGTCGTCGTATGGCATGCAGAAAGCGATCGGCGAATTACTGCTGAACGACTATAGCCGCAAGGGATTTGTAGACGGTCGCGTGCTGCGTTTGCCAACCATCTGCGTACGTCCCGGCAAGCCGAACAAGGCCGCTTCGTCCTTTGTCAGCGGCTTGATCCGCGAACCGCTCAACGGGAAAGAAGCTGTTTGCCCGGTCGCGCCCGATACTCGCCTGTGGCTGCTGTCGCCGCGCAGCGCGATCGAGTGCCTGATTGCCGGCCACGAGCTGGCGGCGGCTTCTCTGGGCAGCAACCGCATCGTCAATCTGCCAGGAATCTCGGTCAAGGTCGAGGACATGCTCGCCGCGCTGGCGCGCGTTGCCGGACCGGAACTGATCAAGCGCATCCGCTGGGAGCGCGATCCGATGGTCGAACGCATCGTCGGCGGCTGGCCCGGCGCCTGGAACGTCGCGGCGGCGCACGCACTCGGCCTCCTCGGCGATACCGATTTTGACAGCATTGTCAGGGCGTATATCGAGGATGACCTGGAACCCAATACTGTTTCCTGACACTGGAGAGCTTGAAATGAAAAACCAACGGGAATTACTGACGCTTTTCCCCGCGCAGCATGAGATACCCGATGCGCATCGCCTGCCGGCGCCGCTGCGGCAGCGAACCTACCTGGTCAACGGTGAACTGAAAACATGGGACGGCGAGGTCCAGCGTGTGTTGTCGCCGGTGTGCGTGCGTTCGGCCGACGGCGAACTTGAGCAGATCGAGATCGGCAGCTATCCCATGCACGATGAAGCGGCCAGCGACGCCGCGCTTGACGCGGCGGTCAATGCCTATGACAACGGCCGCGGCGAATGGCCGACCATGTCGGTTGCCCAGCGCATCGATTGCATCGAAAATTTCACGCGGCAGATGGTGGCGCAGCGGCAGCGTATCGTGCAATTGATCATGTGGGAAATCGGAAAAAGCCTGGCGGATTCTGAAAAGGAGTTCGATCGCACGGTGGAATACATCAAGGCGACCGTCGAAGCGTTGAAGGAGCTCGACAACAGCAACTCGCGCTTCACCGTGGTGGAAGGCACGATCGGCCAGGTGCGCCGCACACCGCTGGGTGTGGTTCTGTGCATGGGGCCGTACAACTATCCGCTCAATGAAACGTTTGCCACGCTGATTCCGGCCCTCATCATGGGCAATACGCTTGTGTTCAAACCTCCCAAGTTTGGCGTACTTCTGTTCGCTCCGCTGCTGGAGGCGTTTCGTACGGCGCTGCCAAAAGGCGTGCTCAACACCGTGTACGGGCCCGGTGCTGTAATCGTGCCGCGCATGCTCAATTCCGGCAAAGTCAACGTGCTGACCTTGATCGGATCGAGCAAGGTGGCGGACCATCTGAAGAAACAACCTCCCAAGGCGCACCGCCTGCGCGCGATCCTGGGACTGGATGCCAAGAACGCCGCGATTGTGCTGCCGGATGCGGATATCGAACTTGCGGTCAGAGAATGTCTGCTGGGAGCCTTGTCGTTCAACGGACAGCGCTGCACCGCGCTCAAGATGCTGCTCGTGCACCAATCGATTGTCGATAAATTCCTGCAGCGTTTCGTGGAAGAGCTGGACAAACTGAAGATCGGCATGCCGTGGGAGAAGGGCGTGCAGATTACGCCGTTGCCGGAACTCTCAAAAATTTCTTACCTGACCGACTGCATCAAGGATGCGCAACAAAAGGGCGCGCGGGTCATCAACGACGGTGGCGGAACGGTCTGCGGCACCCTGTTTTACCCGGCCGTGGTATATCCGGTGCGCGAAGGCATGAAGCTGTATCGCGAAGAACAGTTCGGTCCGGTAGTACCGGTCATGGCTTTCGACGACATTGAGACTGCTCTCGAATACGTGATTACGTCCGAGCACGGTCAGCAGGTCAGCATCTTCGGCACGGATCCGGACTTGATCGGAGCAATGGTCGATCCTCTGGTCAACCAGGTATGCCGCGTCAATCTCAATTGCCAGTGTCAGCGCGGCCCCGATGTATTCCCGTTCGCGGGACGAAAGGACTCGGCCGAGGGAACCTTGTCGGTGACAGACGCATTGCGGGCATTTTCGATCCGTTCAATGGTGGCCGCAAAGCAGACCGACGACAGCAAGCAATTGCTGGACGCGATCGTGCTTGGCCACAAGTCGAATTTCATCAATACACGTTTTATCTTGTAGTCGCCTGCCTCAGGCAGCGCCGGCTCCTGAGGAAAAAAGCAGTCCAAATTGAGGAAACGACCATGTCAGGCATTCGCGTCAAAACGATCTGCAGAGTTACCGCTTTATTCGGTTGGCTTTGCTTTATATCGCTTCGGGCCAAGGCGCAAGTCAACGTGCATGCGTTCAGAATCGGCAGCAGCTCATGATGCATTCTCCCAATGATGTTGAAGATGAGTTCCTTAGCCGAGATATTCGCCGTCTGAAAAACATCCTGAGTGACGTTATCCAATCGCTTCATGGGAATGACGTTTTCAATCGGATCGAGAACATACGCCAGTTGTCCATCCGGTTCCGCCGGGATCAGGATGAGCCTACGCGACTCGAGTTCGAGGCTGCGCTGCATGCGCTTTCGGAGGAGGAGACGAAACAGCTGATCCGCTCCTTCAGTTATTTTTCTCTGCTGGCCAACATTGCGGAAGACCAGCACCATATCCGGCTTGCGCACTCGCACCTGATTGCCGGATCGGCCGCCAGGGAAGGCAGTCTGGCGCACGCCGTCGACAGCGCCTTTCGCGCCGGTCGGGGCGACGCCTTCAAGGACTTCTTTGAACAAGCCTTTATCAGCCCCGTGCTTACCGCGCACCCCACCGAGGTCCAGCGCAAGAGCATTTTGAACTGCCAGACGGCGATCGCCCGCTTGTTGAATGAGCGCGACCGGATTCGGATGACGCAGGCTGAAGCGGCTCGGAACGAAGAAGGATTGATGCGCGGAATAGCGACGTTGTGGCAGACCAGGCTGCTTCGAACTGAAAAATTGTCGGTGATGGATGAGGTGGAAAATGGCCTGTCGTTCTTCGACAATACCATCTTGACGGAGCTGCCGAATCTGTACGCGTCGCTCGAGGATATGCTTGCCGGGCACGATGCCGGCTGGACCGGCACGGAACTGCCGGCATTCATGAAAGTCGGCAGCTGGATCGGCGGCGACCGCGATGGCAATCCGTTTGTCACGGCCGATGTTCTTCGCAGCACGCTTCAGAAGCAGTCTGAGCGGGCACTGGGTTTTTATCTGGCCGAACTGCACAAACTGGCTTCCCAGCTGTCTCTGGCACAAGCCTTGAGCGGCTGTACCGAGGAACTCAGGCAGCTCGCGGATCGTTCCGAGGACCAGTCGCCGCATCGACTCGACGAGCCATATCGCCGCGCGATATACGGCATCCATGCACGACTCGCCGCCACCAAAGCGGGATTTTCCAAGGTGGCGGAAGAGTCCGGCGGACCGTCTGGTACTGAGCCATACGGTTCCGCCGATCAACTGCAGTCGGATCTGGACGTGGTTCATCGGTCTTTGATGTCGAGCGGCTCCAGTATGCTGGCTCGAGGCCGATTACGGCATTTGCGCCACGCGGTAAAAATATTCGGGTTCAGCCTGGCGCCGATCGATTTGCGGCAGAACGCGGAGGTGCATGAGCGCGTCGTCGGCGAGCTGCTATTGCACGCCGCGCCTGGCATCGCATATGACCAGCTCGGCGAAAGCGAGCGCGTCGCATTGTTGCTGAAAGAACTGGAGTCGTCCCGGCCCTTGCTATCGCCTTTCGTGACGTATTCCGTGGAAACCATGTCGGAACTGGACATATTTCGCGTGGTGAAGGAGGCGCATCGAAAGTACGGCCGTGAAGCTGTCCCTAACTACATTATTTCAAAGGCCTCCAGCGTATCCGACCTTCTTGAAGTGGCGCTTCTATTGAAAGAATCCGGTCTTCTTCGACCGCATGACGCTACACTCGACGTCAACATCATTCCGCTGTTCGAAACCATCGACGATTTGCGCCAGGGTCCGGCCGTGATGGCGCGCGCCTTCAGCATGCCTCTGTACATGCGCTTGCTTGAGTCCAGGAATCGCATGCAAGAAATAATGGTGGGGTACTCCGACAGCAACAAGGACGGCGGTTTTCTCACCTCCGGCTGGGAGTTGTATAAAGCGGAAGTCGGCCTGGTTCAGGTGTTCAAGGAACACGGCGTCAAGCTTCGGCTGTTCCATGGCCGCGGCGGGTCGGTGGGGCGTGGCGGCGGCCCCAGTTATGAGGCGATTCTCGCGCAGCCGGCCGGCGCCGTCCAGGCAAGAATTCGCGTGACTGAACAAGGCGAGGTGATTACCGCGAAATATGCGAATCCGGAAGTCGGGCGGCAGAACCTCGAACTGCTCGTCGCAGCGACGATCGAGACGAGTTTGCCGCCGCAGCGGCAGACGGAGCCTGGCGCTGATCATCTCGCAGCAATGGAACAGTTGTCGGCGGAGGCGCTGAGCGCCTACCGTTCACTGGTTTACCAAACCGAAGGTTTTGAAACCTATTTCTGGGAGTCGACGGTCATCTCGGAAATCGCCGCACTCAATATTGGAAGCCGGCCGGCATCGCGAAAGCCATCTACATCGATTGAAGACTTGCGGGCTATTCCGTGGGTCCTGAGCTGGGCGCAATGTCGTTTGATGCTGCCGGGATGGTACGGGTTCGGCTCGGCGGTCCGCTGTTTTCTGGAAGCGCATCCTTCGGACGGGATGAAGATATTGAATCAGATGTATGCCGAATGGCCTTTCTTTTCTTCGCTCGTTTCAAATATGGATATGGTTCTGGCGAAAAGCGACATGGTCATCGCCGGCCGGTACGCTGCATTGGTCCAGGATGTCGCGCTTCGAGACTCCATATTCAGGCGGATATGTTCCGAGCACCAGTTGACCCTTGACGCGCTAAAGGCGATTACGGGACAAACAGGCGGGCCGGAAAAGAATCCCTTGCAACAGCGATCTGTTCGGCATCGCCTTCCTTATATCGATGCGCTCAATCACGTGCAAGTCGAATTACTGAGGCGGTTTCGGGAGCGGCGTCAGGACAAGAGCGCCCGGATTGGCATCCACCTTTCCATTAACGGCATCGCTGCCGGGCTGCGCAATAGTGGATAGGCATTCACAAAAAACTGCGCCGCACTTCGTCTTTTCACATCATTCACAGAAAGGAAGATGCGCCGGATCATGGCGTGTCGATCATCAATCACATGCTTAGAGCCACAAAAATCGTCGCCACCATCGGACCCGCTTCGAGCGACTTGGCGACATTGGTCCGTATGTTCGAGGCCGGCGTCAATGTCGTGCGCCTGAATTTTTCACACGGCAAGGCCCTGGATCATATCGACCGTGCACGGCTGGTACGTGAAGCAGCCGGCAAATGCGGACGCGAAGTGGCCATCATGGCCGACTTGCAAGGTCCGAAGATACGAGTCGGGAAATTCGAAAACGGGAAAATCCAGCTTGAAAACGGCGCCCGCTTTATTCTGGATGCCGAATGCGAATTGGGGAACGAGCAACGTGTCGGCCTCGACTATAAGGAACTGCCGCGCGATCTGAAACAGAACGATGTCTTGCTTTTGAACGATGGCTTGATCGTGCTGGTGGTCGACCAGATCATCGGTGCCGCAATTCATACGACGGTCAGGATTGGCGGCGAACTCTCGAACAACAAGGGCATCAACCGGCAAGGCGGCGGCCTGTCGGCACCGGCGTTGACCTCAAAAGACATGGAAGACATCAAGACGGCGATGAGTTTTCAAGCCGACTATGTCGCCGTCTCATTTCCAAAAAATGGAACCGACATGGTGATGGCGCGCCAGCTGGCCAATATCGCCGGCGAACCGCACCGCCACAAGCCGATGATGATCGCGAAGATCGAGAGAGCGGAGGCGATTCCGGCATTGCAGGAAATTGTCGATGCGTCGGATGGCATCATGGTGGCGCGCGGCGACCTTGCGGTAGAGGTGGGGAACGCGGCGGTTCCCGCCCTGCAAAAACGCATGATAAAAATGGCGCGCGCATCCAATAAACTCGCCATTACCGCCACCCAGATGATGGAGTCGATGATCGTCAACGCCATGCCGACGCGCGCGGAAGTGTCCGATGTTGCGAACGCCGTGCTGGACGGTACGGATGCGGTCATGACGTCTGCCGAGACGGCGTCTGGAAAATATCCGGTGGAAACGGTGGAAGCAATGGCTGCAATCTGTCTTGAGGCAGAGAAATCGGACACCTGCAAGCTCGACGCCGATTTCCTGAACACGACGTTCAACCGGATCGACCAGTCAGTTGCGTATGGAGCCTTGTTTATCGCGCATCACCTGCGCGTGAAGACAATCGCCGCATTGACGGATTCGGGTGCCACCGCGCTTTGGATGAGCCGCTATAACATCGACATTCCCATCATTGCCATCACGCCAAATGTCGCGACTCAGCGAAAATTAGCGCTTTACCGGAATGTCCGTACGCTGGAGTTGAAGCTATCGTACGACCGCGACGCTGCGTTGAACGCCGCAAAAGAGCTGCTGCTTGAGCGGCGCCTGGTTGCCAAGGGCGACACGATTGTGTTGACATGCGGAGAACCGATGGGTGAAGCGGGCGGCACGAACGGGCTCAAAATCATGAAAATCGGCCACCACTAAATCGACCGCGGTATTTCAGGTGTAGTTTCAGTTTTTATTGAATTAATTTAATGGAGTAAAAAGCAATGAGTACCATCATCGATGTCATCGGCCGCGAAGTAATCGATTCGCGCGGCAATCCGACCGTCGAATGCGACGTCCTGCTGGAATCCGGCGTGATGGGCCGCGCCGCCGTGCCCTCGGGCGCTTCCACCGGTTCGCGCGAAGCGATCGAATTGCGCGATGGCGACAAGAGCCGCTATTTCGGCAAGGGCGTCCTCCAAGCCTGCGAGAACATCAATACCGAAATTTCCGAAGCCATCATGGGCCTGGATGCCAATGAGCAGGCGTTCCTCGACCGCACCCTGATCGATCTCGACGGTACCGAGAACAAGGGCCGCCTGGGCGCCAACGCCATGCTGGCCGTGTCGATGGCCGTTGCCAAGGCTGCTGCCGAGGAATCCGGCCTGCCGCTGTACCGTTACTTCGGCGGTTCGGGCGCCATGCAGATGCCGGTGCCGATGATGAACGTCATCAACGGCGGCGCACATGCCGACAACAACCTCGACCTGCAGGAATTCATGATCATTCCGGTGGGTGCTCCGAGCTTCCGCGAAGCGATCCGCTACGGCGCCGAAGTGTTCCATACGCTGAAGAAGATCCTGCACGACAAGGGCCTGACCACCGCGGTCGGCGACGAAGGCGGTTTTGCACCATCGGTCGCCAACCATGAAGAAGCGATCAAGCTGATCATCCAGGCCATCGAGCAGGCAGGCTATGAGCCGGGCACGCAGATCGCGCTTGGCCTGGATTGCGCCGCTTCCGAGTTCTACAAGGATGGCAAGTACCACCTGTCCGGCGAAGGTCTGAGCCTGTCCTCGACCGATTTCACCAACCTGCTGGCCACCTGGTGCGACAAGTACCCGATCATCTCGATCGAGGATGCGATGGCGGAAAACGACTGGGAAGGCTGGGCCACCCTGACCAATGCCCTGGGCAAGAAGGTGCAGCTGGTGGGCGACGACCTGTTCGTCACCAACACCAAGATCCTGCGCGAAGGCATCCAGAAGAACATCGCCAACTCGATCCTCATCAAGATCAACCAGATCGGCACCCTGACCGAAACCTTCGCCGCCATCGAAATGGCCAAGCGGGCCGGCTACACTGCCGTGATTTCGCACCGTTCCGGCGAAACCGAGGATTCGACCATTGCCGATATCGCGGTCGGTTGCAATGCCCTGCAGATCAAGACCGGCTCGATGTCGCGTTCGGACCGCATGGCCAAGTACAACCAGCTCCTGCGCATCGAGGAAGATCTCGGCGACATCGCCAGCTATCCGGGCCGCAGCGCGTTCTACAATTTGAGTCAATAGGTTTGACTGGGCGCGGTGATTGGACGACCGCCTAACCACGACAAAGTGCCTGCTTTGGAAAAATTTAGCGCGATATCGACTCAAGGTCACTCGGCAAAGGCGCTTGCGCGCCTTTGCCGCCGCGCGAGCTTAATTAGGCGGCGATCTGCCCTTTCAGCTCATCTTCCACATAGGCACGCACGATGCTGTCAAAATCCGCGTCGCGCTTGAACCCCATGGCGTCGCCGCGTTTAGTATCGAAGTTGCCCGGCCAGGAATTGACGATCTTGATGATGGCGTCGTCGCGTTCCCAACGGATGCGCTTGACGACGTTGCTGCCGGCGACGCGCTCAAGCGCGGCCACCATTTCCTGCACCGTTGTTGCCAGGCCCGGCAGGCTTAATGCGCGGCTGTAGCCGAAGGCGCTGCCATCGATGTCGTGCCCGTGGATCAGGCTGTTGATTGCATAACGCGGCGAGAGCAGCCACATCGGCGTTTCCGGCGCAACCGGGCACACGGCTTCCACGCCATTGAGCGGCTCGCGGATAATGCCGCTGGCAAAGCTGGATGCCGCCTTGTTCGGTGCGCCGGGACGCACGCACACCGTTGGCATCCGCAGCGCGCGCCCGTCAATGAATCCCTTGCGGCTATAGTCGGTGACCAGCAGTTCGCCCATCACTTTTTGCGCGCCATACGAGCTTTGCGGCGTGAGCACCTGCGTGTCGGGCACTTTCGCAGGCAGGTCGCCGCCGAATACGGCGACAGAACTGGTAAACACGACCCGCGGACGGTTGCCGTTGTGGCGCGCGCGCTCCAGGATCAAACGGGTCGCATCGAAGTTGATGCGCATGCCCAGATCGAAATCCGCTTCGGCGTGACCGCTGACGATGGCCGCGAAATGGAAGATCGACTGGGTAGCCGGGCTGATGACAGATTCGATGGTTTTGGGATCAGCGATGTCGCCGGTCACGATCTTGATGCGCTCATCGGTAAAACCCTGCGCCGGCACTACGTCCAGCAGGGTGATGCGCGAAATCGGGGTTTGCTTTCCCTGGGCATCCGCCAGCGTGCCCCGCTCGAGAAGCTGCCTGGCCAATCGCGCCCCCAGCAATCCTGCACCGCCTGTAATCAATACTTCCATGTTGTCCTCTTGAAAATACGCGCCGAGGCGCGGTTACTTTGAAAATTGCTTTTAGGAAGTTTTTTAGACTTACCGAAGCAACTTGCCGTTTAACTTGTAAAGTTATATGATAAGCTCATATGTGATATTCACCAAACCAAAATTTGCATGGCTACCGATTCACTATTTCAAGTCGAACCCCTTGCCACTCAGGCAAAAATGCCGGAACGGGTGACGCTGGCTTTGCAAGAACTGATTCGCAAAGGCGCGTACCCGCCCAAATCGCGCCTGCCATCCGAAGCGGAAATGGCGCAGCATTTCGGTGTCAGCCGGACGGTGATCCGGGAAGCGGTAACGCGGCTGAAAGCGGAAGGCTTGGTGGAATCACGGCAAGGCAGTGGCGTCTTCGTGCGCGAAGCCGGCCTCGATACGCCATTCCGGATCGATCCCGGCGTGATCGATTCCATCCAGGAAGTGCTGCAGGTGGCAGAGTTGCGGCGCGGCGTCGAGGCTGAAATCGCGGCGCTGGCTGCGGAACGTGCGACCAAGCAGCAGATCAAGGAAATCGGCATGAGGCTCAAAGCAATCGATGCCGATGTTGCGGCCGGGGGCGATGGCGTGGCTGCCGATATCGAGTTCCACCGCAGCATTGCGCGTGCTACCGACAATCCGCATTTCCTCGCCCTGTGGGATTTTCTCAGCCAGTTCCTCAAGGGCACGATCAAGCTGACGCGCGCGTGGGAAGCACAGCGCAAGGAAAGCCGCAACCAGGTATTGGAAGAACATCGCGCGCTGTATGCCGCAATTATGCAGCGCGATCCGGAAGCCGCCCGCGCAGCCGCACGCAGGCATATGGAAATGTCATCTCACCGGATTCGCACCATCGATCCCGATTTTGTGGCGCAGAACGACCAAAAATTTGCCGGTAAGCGCGGCAGTTAAATAATCTTACAACAGACAATTGTATGGCTCTTTTACTCGGATGCATTGCCGACGATTTCACCGGCGCCACTGACTTGGCCGGCATGCTGGTGCGCGCCGGCATGCGCACGGTGCAAATGATCGGCGTGCCGCAAACACCCCTGCCCGGCGATGTCGATGCCGTGGTGATTGCATTGAAGTCGCGCACCATTCCCGCTCAGGAAGCGATCGAGGAATCGCTCGCCGCCCTGACATGGCTGCAGAATGCCGGTTGCCGCCAGTTTTATTTCAAGTATTGCTCGACCTTCGATTCCACCGACGCCGGCAATATCGGTCCGGTGACGGATGCGCTCATGCGCGCGCTGAATACGGATTTTACGATCGCCTGCCCCGCCTTCCCGGAAAATAAACGCACGATTTTCAAAGCTTACCTGTTTGTCGGCGATGTGCTGCTGAATGAAAGCGGCATGCGCGACCATCCGCTCACACCGATGACCGATGCGAATCTGGTACGGGTGCTGCAGCGGCAGACCAGCCGCAAGGTGGGCTTGATCAGTCATGACGTCATCGCTGGCGGCAGCGGCGCGATCAATGGCCATATCGCCGCGCTCAAGCGCGACGGCGTTGAGATCGCTATTGTCGATGCCGTCTCCAATCAGGACCTGATGATCATCGGCGAAGCGCTGGCCGACATGCCGCTGGTGACCGCCGGCTCCGGCATTGCGCTTGGCTTGCCGCAGAACTTCAGGAAGGCAGGATTGCTCAAGACAGGTGAGGCAGCGGATGCATTGCAAGTGCCGCAAGGCTTGCGCGCCATCGTCTCCGGCAGCTGCTCGGTAGCGACCAATGCGCAAGTCGCGCATTTCATCGAAGCCGGCCGCCCGGCATTTTCCATCGACCCGTTGCGCCTGGCAGCCGGAGAAGATGTCGTCGGTACGGCGCTGGCATGGGCCACACCCCTGCTGCAGGAAGGCCCGCCGCTGATCTATGCCACCGCCAAACCGGAAAGCGTGAAAGCCGCCCAGGCAAAACTCGGCGTGGAGCGCGCCGGCACGATCGTGGAAGAAGCGCTCGCATCGATTGCCAGAGGCCTGGTCGAGCGCGGCGTTCGTCAATTCCTGGTCGCCGGCGGCGAAACGTCGGGCGCCGTGGTCAAGGCGCTTGGTGTGACCGGCTTGCATATCGGTCCGCAAATCGACCCGGGCGTGCCATGGACGACGACCCTGGGCGAGAAGCCGCTGGCGCTTGCCCTCAAATCCGGCAACTTCGGCAGCGTCGATTTCTTCACCAAAGCCTGGAGCCTGCTGCCATGAATGAATCGGCACTGCGTGAACATATCTGTGAATGCGGCAAGTCGCTGTACGACCGCGGCCTGGCCACCGGCAGCAGCGGCAATATCAGCGTGCGCCTGGACGATGGCTGGCTGCTGACGCCCACCAATGCCTGCCTGGGCAAGCTCGATCCGGCCCGACTCTCCAAGCTGGACTGGCAGGGCAATCTGGTGTCCGGCGACCCGGCATCCAAGGAAGCCTTCCTGCACCGCGCGATGTACGAAGAGCGCAGCGGCGCCGGCGCCATCGTGCACCTGCATTCGACCCATTCTGCCGCGGTGTCCTGCATGTCGGGACTGGATGCGTGTGACTGCATTCCGCCGCTGACGGCCTACTTCGTGATGAAGATCGGCAAACTGCCTTTGATTCCCTATCATCGGCCGGGCGATCCCAAATTGGGCGACGCGATTCGCGGACTCGCCGGCAAGCATAACGCCGTGCTGCTGGCCAACCATGGCCCGGTCGTTTCAGGAAAGAACCTGGAAGCGGCACAGTATGCCACCGAGGAATTGGAAGAAACCGCGAAGCTATTCCTGCTTTTGCGCGGACATAATCCCCGCGCATTGAATGCAGAGCAGATTAATGAATTAAAACAAGTGTTCCAGCTGGATCAGTAACAAGGAAATATTGTGCCGAAATTTGCCGCCAACCTAACGATGATGTTCAACGAAGTGCCGTTCATGGAACGGTTTTCCGCCGCGGCGCAAGCTGGCTTTACCGCGGTTGAATTCCTGTTCCCGTACGAGCATGCGGCGGAAGACATCGCCCGCCAGCTGCGAGAGCATGGCTTGCAGAATGTGCTGTTCAATATGCCGCCGGGGGACTGGGGCGCGGGCGAACGCGGCATCGCGTCGCTGCCCGGACGCGAAGCCGAGTTTCGCGACGGTGTCGCCAAGGCCATTGAATATGCCAAGGCGCTCGGCACGCCGCGCCTGCATGTGATGGCGGGACTCTTGCCGGAAGGCGCAGACCGCGCCCGCCACCGTGCCGTGTATATCGACAATGTGCGCTATGCATGCCGGGAAGCGGCAAAGCATGGCATCACGATCCTGCTCGAACCGATCAATACGCGCGATATCCCTGGGTATTTTCTGAATACGCAAGCCGATGCACATGCCATCCGTGAAGAAGTTGGCGCGGAAAATCTCAAGGTCCAGATGGACTTTTACCACGTGCAGATCGTGGAAGGCGACATTGCCATGAAAGTGCGACGCTACCTTCCCCATATCGGACATATCCAGATTGCGAGCGTGCCAATGCGGCATGAGCCGGATACCGGCGAAGTCAACTACCCTTATTTGTTTGCACTGCTCGACGAATTGGGTTACGACGGATGGCTTGGTTGCGAATACCGTCCGGCCAAAGGCACCGTGGAAGGCCTTGGATGGATGCAAGCCTATACGACGAACCGAACTGTCACAGAAGATGAATCACCCCGCAGTACCGGCGATATTCGCCAAACTTAAATAAAGCCCTAGGAGACAAAGCATGAAAACTTTACGCGTAACCGCCATTGCCCTTGCTGTATCCAGTTTGGCATTGAGCTTCGTACCGGCTGCAGCAACCGCGCAAACCGTGATGCGCATCAGCGTCTCGACCGCGCAAAACTCGCACCAGGGCGTCGCCATCGACACCCTTGCCAAGGAAGTCGAAAAGCGCACCAACGGCCGCTACAAGATCCAGACCTTCTACGGCGGCGCGCTCGGCGGCGAGCGCGAAGCAACCGAAGCCGTGCAGCTCGGCACCCAGGAATTGACCTGGACCTCGACCGGCCCGATTCCGAATTTCGTGCCGGACGTGAAGATCCTCGACATCCCGTTCCTGCTCCGCGACTATGCGCATGCGCGCGCCGTGCTGGACGGCCCGATCGGCCAAGACATGCTGAAGAAGTTCGATGCCAAGGGAATCAAGGCGCTGGCCTGGGGCGAAAACGGCTACCGTCACATGACTAACAACAAGCGCCCGATCCACACGCCGGAAGACTTGAGGGGGCTCAAGTTGCGCACCATGGAAAACCCGGTGCACATCCAGGCTTACAAGGGCTTCGGCCTCATCCCGACGCCGATGGCCTTCACCGAGGTATTCACGGCAATGCAGCAGGGGACTGTCGATGGCCAGGAAAACCCGCTGTCGGTCATCGTCGCCAACAAATTCGAGCAAGTGCAAAAACACTTGAGCCTGACCGGTCATGTCTATTCGCCGGGTATCTTCCTGATGAACAAGGAAGCATTTGAAAAGCTGTCGCCGGCCGACCAGAAGGCATTCCTCGAAGCCGCCAAGGTCGCCGCCAAGGCCAACCGCGACCGCGTCGACCAGGATGAAAAGACGGCGGTAAAAGACTTGCGCGCCAAAGGCATGCAGGTGGTCGAGAACGTCGACCGAGCCAAGTTCCAGGCGGCGTTGACGCCGGTGTTCGCCGAATTTGAAAAGCAATTCGGCAAAGCCAACATCGACAAGATCCGCGACTACAAATAAGTGGCCAGTCCCATGCCCCGCGGATTGCGGGGCATTTCACCATTTCGGAACTCCTATGAACAAGTTCGAACAGATGTTCATCGCGGCCAACCGCTGGATATTGATTTTCCTGCTGGCGGCGATGTCGGTTATCGTCTTCGCCAACGTCGTCATGCGCTATGTGACCGATGCCTCGATCCCCTGGTCCGAGGAAGTGTCGCGCCACATGATGATCTGGCTGACCTTTATCGGCGGCGGACTGGTGCTGCGCAGCGGCGGCCATATCGCCATCGACAATCTGCAAGACGCGCTGTCGACCCCTGCGGCGCGCGCCATGCGCGGCTTCGTGCTGGCGCTGATGGTCATCTTCTTGCTGCTGCTGGTCTATCACGGCTGGAATTACGTCAGCCGCACGATGGTGCAGACCACCGCGGCCACCGAGATCCCGTTCGGCTACATCTATCTGGCCATGCCGATCGGCGCTGCGCTGATGCTGGTGCACCTGGCGCTCATCGCGCGCCGTTGGCTGCTGCATCGCGAGTTCATCGCCGACGAGGATTTCGATGCCACTTCCAGCGCCTCACTATAGTCAGGATAAAACATGAGCATGAGCCTAATTCTCGTCATTGCCGCCTGCGCGCTGCTGGCAATCGGCATGCCGGTGGCATTCGCCCTCGGTCTTGCGACCAGCATCGCCGTGCTTGCGGCCGGCAATTTTTCAATGATCGTGGTGCTAAAGGAAACTTTCACCGGGATCGACAGTTTTCCGCTGATGGCGGTGCCCTTCTTCATCCTCGCGGCGGAGCTGATGAGCGGAGGATCGCTGACCATGGTATTGCTGCGTTTCGCGTCGCAGTTCGTCGGCCACAAGCGCGGCGGCCTGGGCTATACCAACATCGCGTCGCTGACCTTCTTCTCCGGCATTTCCGGCTCGGCGCTGGCCGACGCGGCCGGCCCCGGATCGATGATGATCAAGATGATGGACAAGGCCGGTTACGACCGCGCCTACTCGGGCGCGCTGACCGCTTCGACGGCGATCGTCGGGCCGATCATCCCGCCTTCGATTATCATGATCATCTACGGCCTGCAGGACGAGCGGGTATCGATCGGCGCCTTGTTCATGGCCGGCTTCGTGCCCGGTATCCTGATCGCAATCGCCATGTCGGTGGTCAACTGGCGCATTTCCACCAAGCGCAATTATCGCGGCGAAGGTTGTTTTCCGCCTTGGAGCGAAGTCTGGCGTAATACGGTGCAGGCGGTGCCGGCGCTGATGCTGCCGGTCTTGATTCTGGGCGGCATGCGGGCCGGTTGGTTCACGCCGACTGAAGCATCTGTGGTGGCGGTATTCTACGCGCTCGTCTGCGGCAAATGGATGTATCGGACATTGGAATGGAAAGCCTTGCCGCATATTCTCATCCGCTCGGCGCTGCTGACGGCATCCGTCTTGATTATCATAGGATTTTCGGCGGCATTCGCATGGGTGCTGACGGTCGAGCGCGTGCCTTATGCAATGGCCGAATGGATCACGCAGTTGCAACTGTCGCCCTGGATGCTGCTGATCGCTATCAATATCCTGCTGCTTGTCTTCGGCATCTTCATCGAGCCGCTGCCGGGCGTGATGGTGCTGGTGCCGATCTTGGCGCCGGTGACTGCGGCGGCTGGCATCGACCCTATCCACTTTGCGATAATCGTGATCTTCAACCTCACGCTGGGCATGATCACACCGCCGGTGGGGGGCTGTTGTTCGTCACGTCAAATGTCGCCAAGATTCCGCTTCCGGCGCTGACCCGAGAGCTGAAACCATTTTTGTATGCGCATGGCGTGGTGCTGATTTTATTGACCTTCATTCCCTCGCTGTCGACGGGATTGCCGCATCTGCTAGGCTTTAAATAGGCCCATCGGCGAAAAGCAGCGCGGTTCGGCGGCGCCGGACCGCCTGCGCGTATAACAAGTCATTCACAAGGGATCTCACTATGACCGCGATCGATGCGCATCAGCTTTTGCTCGACATGTACGCCGGCGCGGTGGCCGCCGTCAGCGCTGAAAAATGTCTCCCGCCATTTTTGCCCGAACCGCCGGTCAATGGCCGCACGCTGGTCATCGGCGCCGGCAAGGGCGCAGCCGCCATGGCACAGACCGTCGAACGGCACTGGCAGGGCGACATGAGCGGCCTGGTGGTGACGCGCTATGGACACGGTGCCGCATGCCAGCGCATCGAAGTCGTGGAAGCTGCGCACCCGGTGCCGGATGAAGCAGGCAGGCGAGCTGCCGCGCGCATGATGGATATGGTGCGCAACTTGAGTGCAGACGACTTGGTGCTATGCCTGATCTCCGGCGGGGGCTCCGCCTTGCTGACCATGCCGGCGCCGGGCACCACGCTGGAACAGAAGCAGGCCTTGAACAAGGCGCTGCTCAAGAGCGGCGCGACGATTTCCGAAATGAATTGCGTGCGCAAGCATATCTCTGCCATCAAGGGCGGCAACCTGGCGCTGGCCTGCGCACCGGCCAGGGTGGTGACTTTGCTGATTTCGGATGTGCCCGGAGACGACCCGGGCGTGATCGCCAGCGGACCCACGCTGCCCGACCCCACCACCTGCGAAGATGCTTTGGCAATCTTGCGCAAGTACGCCATCGACATTCCCGATAATGTCCGGGAACATTTGGCGTCAGGTAAAGGCGAGACGCCCAAGCCCGGGGATCCGCGCTTTGCACGCAATGAGCACCATGTGGTCGCCACCGCGCAGCAGGCGCTGGAAGCCGCCGCGCAAGTCGCACGGGCGGCTGGCGTCACACCCTACATCCTGTCCGACGAAATGGAAGGCCAGGCACGCGACGTCGGGCTGGTGCATGCGGCGCTGGCCCGGCAGGCGGCGCTGCGCAATCAGCCGTTTGCCAAACCCTGCGTATTGCTCTCCGGCGGCGAGACAACGGTGACGGTACGCGGCACGGGCCGTGGCGGGCGCAACGCGGAGTTTTTGCTCAGCTTTGCCGCCGCGATGAATGGCTTGGGGGGCGTGCATGCGATTGCCTGCGACACCGACGGCATTGACGGCTCGGAAGACAATGCTGGGGCAATCTATGATCCTGAGTCCCTGACGCGCGCTCAGCAACTGGGCCTGAATGCGGCATCCATGCTCGACAATAACGATGGCTATGGATTTTTCAGCGCGCTCGGCGACTTGGTGGTGACTGGACCGACGCGTACCAATGTCAATGATTTCCGGGCGATTCTGGTCCTTTAAGTTCTGCATTTACTCAGTAGTCGGCAAGTAAGACAACATGTGCCAGGCTTTCCCGTATGGAGAAGGGCTAATTTTGTCGTCTTAGTTGGCGACGCCTGAGTAATGACAGTATCCGACCCAGTCCGCAATTCTGCCGGCCGGGTAACTTTGGAGCCCTCCCACAAATGTCAGAAGCAGTGGTCGTCGGCTGTATGACTAGTCGCACCTGACCCGTTCATTCGGATTTCCGAACACCCTTGCCGGATATTTTCCGGAAAACCGTCCGATGAGGCGCCACTTGAAGAAAATTACATAGAATAATCAATGGGTTGCGATTGATTTGTGATTGGCATGCTCCGTGCAATAGAGGCAGTACGCCGCGCACTCGCGTGGTAGCCAAACATATAACGGAGATACACCCATGAATGCAGCTACAACCCGCATCGAGCACGATCTGCTCGGCGACCGAGAAGTCCCCGGTGCGGTCTATTACGGCGTCCATACGCTGCGTGCGCTGGAAAATTTCGATATCACCGGCATTTCGATTGCCGTCTACCCTGACCTGATCCGCGCCCTTGCGCAGATCAAGCAGGCCGCCACCCAGGCCAACCATCAGCTTGGCCTGCTTGACGCCAGGCGCGCCGACGCCATTGTCGCCGCCTGTAAAGAGCTGATCGACGGCCGCTGGCATGAACAGTTCGTCGTCGATGTCATCCAGGGCGGCGCAGGCACCTCGACCAACATGAACGCCAACGAGGTCATTGCCAATCGGGCGCTGGAAATCCTCGGACACGCCAGGGGCGAGTACCAGCATCTGCACCCGAACCAGCACGTCAACATGAGCCAGTCGACCAACGATGTCTATCCGACAGCGCTCAAGCTTGCCACCTACGCCGGGATTTTCCGCCTGGTCGATGCCATGGCCTACCTGCGCTGCGCCATGGAGCGCAAGGCCAAGGAATTCGCTGACGTGCTGAAAATGGGCCGCACCCAGTTGCAGGACGCCGTGCCGATGACCCTCGGCCAGGAATTCTCCACCTACGCTGTCATGCTGGGCGAAGACGAGGAGCGCCTGAAGGAAGCTGCATTGCTGATTTGCGAGATCAATCTGGGCGCCACCGCCATCGGCACCGGCATCAACGCCCACCCGGATTACGCCGCGCTGGTGTGCCGCCGCCTGGCCGACATCAGCGGCGTGCCGGTGGTCACGGCGCCGAACCTGATTGAGGCAACGCAGGATTGCGGCAGCTTTGTGCAACTCTCCGGTGTGTTGAAACGCGTCGCCGTCAAGCTTTCCAAGGTCTGCAACGACCTGCGCCTGCTCTCGTCCGGCCCGCGCGCCGGCTTCGGCGAGATCAATCTGCCGCCGCGCCAGGCAGGATCTTCTATCATGCCCGGCAAGGTCAATCCGGTCATCCCGGAAGTGGTCAACCAGATCGCCTTCGAAGTCATCGGCAACGACACCACCGTGACCTTTGCCGCCGAAGCCGGCCAGCTGCAGTTGAATGCCTTTGAACCGATCATCGCCCACAGCCTCTTCAAGAGCGCACAGCACCTCGCCAAGGGGTGCAAGGCGCTGGCCGATTACTGCATCGATGGCATCACTGCCAACCGCGACACGCTGCGCGCCAGCGTCGAGCGCTCGATCGGCATCGTCACCGCGCTCAATCCCTACATCGGCTACGCCAACGCGACCGAAATCGCCGCCGAAGCCCATCTCAGCGGCCGTGGCGTCGCCGAGATCGTGCTCGAACGACAGCTGATGAGTGTCGAGCGCCTGGCCGAGGTGCTGCGTCCCGAAGTGCTGACCAAACCGCAAATGATTCCGGCCCTGGCTGCCTGAGCCGCGCCGTATTTCTAAACATTAAGGAAACCATCATGAAAATGAACCGGTTAACATCGCTGATCATGATTGCCATGGCACTCGGCGTCATTGTCGGCTACGCGTGCAATACGCTCGCCGGCAGCCCGGCTGAAGCCAAGGAAATTGCCTCCTACTTCGGCATCCTGACCGATATCTTTCTACGCATGATCAAGATGATCATCGCCCCGCTGGTCTTTGCCACCCTGGTGGCCGGACTGGCCGGCATGGGGGATTCGAAAGCGGTTGGCCGCATCGGCGTCAAAGCCCTTGGCTGGTTCGTCGCTGCATCGCTATGCTCGCTGGCCCTGGGGCTGGTGTTCGCCAACCTGTTCCAGCCGGGCGCGCATCTGGACGTGCCGCTGCCGGAGGTCGGCAGCGCGGTCGGTCTGAAAACCAGCGCCTTGAACCTGAAGGATTTCATTACCCATGTCTTCCCGAAGAATATCTTCGAGGCGATGGCCGGCAACGAAATCTTGCAGATCCTGGTGTTCGCGGTCTTTTTCGGGCTGGCCCTGGGCCAGTTGCATAACCGGGCGGCGCATAGCCTGGTGGGCACGCTCGAAGAAGTTGTGCATGTCATGCTCAAGGTCACCGACTTCGTCATGCGCTTTGCTCCGATCGGCGTCTTCGGCGCAGTGGCCGGCATCATTACGACCCAGGGGCTGGGCATGCTGGCGGTGTTCGGGAAATTCCTGCTGTCCTTCTACATCGCCCTGGCTGCCCTGTGGCTGGTGCTGATCGCGGCCGGTTACTGCGTGCTCGGCAAGGATGTCTTCCGCCTGCTCAAGCTGATCCGCAGCCCGCTGCTGCTCGGCTTTTCCACCGCGAGCAGCGAGTCGGCCTACCCAAAATTGATGGAGCAACTGGAAAAATTCGGCATCCGGGATCGCATCACCGGCTTCGTGCTGCCCCTGGGTTACTCCTTCAACCTCGATGGGTCGATGATCTATTGCACATTTGCCGCGCTCTTCGTCGCCCAGGCCTATGGCATCGAGCTGACCCTCACCACGCAGATCACCATGCTGCTGATCCTGATGATTTCCAGCAAGGGGATCGCCGGCGTGCCGCGCGCCTCGCTGGTGGTGGTTGCAGCGGTGCTGCCGATGTTCGGGCTGCCGGAGGCAGGTTTGCTGCTGATTCTCGGCATTGACCACTTCCTCGACATGGGACGGACGGTGACCAACGTGCTCGGCAATGCCATTGCCACCGCCGTCGTGGCCAAATGGGAAAACGGCATCGCTACGGTGGACGACGCCGTCGCCGAAGCCGAAGGCGCCCTGCCGGCTCCCGAGGATGCGCTGGCGCTTGCCAAGGCGGCATGAGCAGCGCCGCCTGAAATCTGACGTCTCTCCGGTGTGGCGCTGCCTGCGCTATACCGATTCCGGACCCGGCGGCATGCTTGCCGGGTCCATTTTTTTGCGAATCAAATGATAGTTGACTGGTACATCCTTGCTCCTGCCGCCTTCTTCGCCGGCATGGTCGATGCCGTGGTGGGCGGCGGCGGCCTGATCCAGATTCCGGTGCTGCTCGCCCAGTTTCCGCAGACGGCCATTCCGGCGCTGTTCGGCACCAACAAGGTGTCGAGCATCGCCGGCACCGGCGCTGCGCTCTGGCGCTATGCGCGCAGCGTGCGCATCCCCTGGGCCGTGGTGCTGCCCGCCACCGTCGCCGCGCTGATCGGCGCCTGGGGCGGCGCCGCGCTGGTCGCCTGGATTCCGCGCCAGACGATGCAGCCGATGATCGTCGTCCTGATGGTCGCCGTCGGCCTCTATACTTTCCTGAAGAAAGACCTCGGTCAGCAAGTGACGCGCGTGCTGCACGGCGGCGACCGCTGGAAGGGCGCATTGTTCGGCTTCGTCATCGGCGCCTACGATGGCTTTTTCGGGCCGGGCACCGGCAGCTTTCTGATCTTCGGCTTCGTCCGTCTTTTCGGCATGGATTTCGTGCAGGGATCGGCCAGCGCCAAGGTCATCAATTTCGCCACCAACCTCTCGGCGATCGCCTTTTTCGCCAGCCACGGCCCCATCCTGTGGAAGGTCGGGTTGATCATGGCGGCCTGCAACCTGGCCGGCGCCTATCTCGGCACCCACTTGGCGATAAGGCACGGCGCCGGCCTGATCCGCAAGGCTTTCCTCGGCGTCGTCGCCATTCTGGTCATCAAACAACTGGTGGAAATCCTCTAGAATAGACTTTCCAGCCGCCACGCCGCCGCCATGCCCAGCCGCCCCCTGCGCTATCTGCCGATCCTGATGCTGTTCCTCATCCTGACGGCGCTGAGCGGCTTCATTGCGCACCGTCTTGCCCTGCAACTCGGCTTGGCCGAATTGCAGGCAACAGGCCAGCACCGGCTCGACCTGTATACCGCCAGCCTGGAACGCGAAATCGGCAAATATGCGTTTCTACCCGGTACGCTCGCCCTCGAGCGTGATGTGCTGGCGCTGCTCAGGCAAGGCAAGGACGCCAGGTTGACCGCGCAGGTCAACGCCTATCTCGAGCAGCTCAACGACCGCGCCGGCACGCTGTCGATCTACGTCATCGACACCGCCGGTCATGTCGTCGCCTCCAGCAACTGGCGCAGCGCCGACAGCTTCATCGGCGAAGACCTCGCTTTCCGCCCATATTTCCTCGAGGCGATGGAAAGCGGCAGCAGCAACGGGCGTTTCTTCGGCATCGGCACCACGCGTGGCGAGCCCGGCTATTACCTGGCCTCGGCGCTGGCCGACGATGCCACGACGCTGGGCGTGGCCGTCATCAAGGTCAGCCTGGAGCAGTTTGAAAAGTCATGGACCACGGTCGAAGCTCCCGCCCTGGTGAGCGACGAGAATGGCGTGGTCATCCTCAGTTCGGTCGCCGACTGGAAATTCACCACGCTGCGCCCGCTCGACGATGCGACGCGCAGCGCCTTCGACCGCACCCGGCAGTACAACCGCCGCGCCCTGACGCCGCTCGGCCTGAAAGCGCTGCGCGAACTCGGGCACGGCGCACAGCTCGTCAGCATCGCCAGGGAGAGCCCCGGAATGGCTTTGCCCTCCCCGCTGGCCGGGCGCTTCCTGGCGCAATCGCGCGCGCTGCCCGGCACGCCGTGGACGCTGACCGTACTCTCGCATCTGGAGCAGGTCGACGATATCGCACAAAGCCGGGCTGCCGTGGCCGTCGCCGCCGCCGCGTTGCTCTTCCTGCTGGGCCTGATCGCCAACCAGCGCCGGCGTCACCTGAGAGACCGCCTGGCCGCGCGCGAAGCGCTGCAGACAGCGCACGACCAGCTGGAGCGTAAGGTGGACGAGCGCACCGCCGATCTCTCGGCTGCCAACCAGCAGTTGCAGGATGAAATTGCCGAGCGCATCCGTGCTGAGCGGACCTTGCGTGCCGCCCAGGACGGACTGGTGCAGGCAGGCAAGCTGGCAGTCATCGGCCAGCTATCGACCGGCATTGCCCATGAGCTCAATCAGCCGTTGGCTGCACTGCGCACGCTCTCCGGCAACAGCGTGCGCTTCCTCGATCGCGGCGACCTTGCTACCACCCGCACCAATCTGGAACGCATTGCCCAATTGGTCGATCGCATGGGGCGCATCACCGGCCAGTTGCGCAACTTTGCGCGCAAATCCAGCGGCCAGTTGCAGGCGGTGCCGCTGTGCCGCGCCATCGACAATGCGCTGGCGCTGCTCGAAGCGCGCCTGATTCAGGCCAATGCCGAGGTGCGCCGCAGCTGCCCGCTGCCCGAGCCGGTCGCCCTGTGCGACGTCAACCGGCTGGAACAAGTGCTGATCAACCTGATCGGCAATGCCCTGGACGCCATGGAAGGCCAGGACGCGCCTTGCATCGACATCGGCTGCGAACGCATCGGCCGCCAGGCGCGCCTGACGGTGCGCGATTACGGGCCAGGACTGGACGACGACGCCATCCAGCACCTGTTCGAACCGTTTTTCACCACCAAGCAGGCCGGTGTGGGCCTGGGTCTTGGCCTGACTATTTCCGCCGGCATCATTCGCGATTTCGGCGGCACCCTGGCTGGCGCCAACCATCCCGAGGGCGGCGCCATATTTACCCTGGAAATCCCCCTCTGTGACGAGAACGAACACAATGACTGAAGCCTTGAAAGTACTGATCATTGAAGACGACCCGGATGTCGCGCTTGGCTGTGAGCAAGCCCTGCAGCTCGAAGGCATCGCCGCCGAATGCGTCGGCAGCGCCGAGCAGGCCCGTCGCCGGCTGGGTCCCGATTTCCGCGGCATCGTCATCAGCGACATCCGGCTGCCGAAAATGGACGGCATGAGTTTTTTGCGTGAAATCCTGGGCATCGACCCGGAATTGCCCGTGGTGCTGATCACTGGCCATGGCGATATCTCGATGGCTGTGCAGGCGATGAAGGATGGCGCGCACGACTTCATCCAGAAGCCGTTCGCCCCGGAATACCTGGTCGAAGTGGTGCGCCGGGCGCTGGAAAAGCGCAGTCTCGTTCTGGAAGTGCGCGATCTGCGCCGCCAGCTCGAGCAGCGCGATCAGCTCGAAGGCCGGTTGATCGGCCGTTCGCTATCCATGCAAAAAGTCCGCAGCATGGTGGCCGGCCTGGCCAACAGTGCCGCCGACGTGTTGATTCATGGCGAAACCGGCACCGGCAAGGAGCTGGTCGCGCGCTGCCTGCATGAGGCCAGTGCGCGCCGGCACGGCAACTTCGTTGCCATCAATTGCGGCGGGTTGCCGGAAACCCTGTTCGAAAGCGAGATTTTCGGCCACGAAGCCGGGGCTTACACGGGCGCCGCAAAAAAACGCATCGGCAAGATCGAACACGCCAACGGCGGCACCCTGTTCCTCGACGAAATCGAGAGCATGCCGCTCGCCATGCAGGTCAAGCTGCTGCGCGTGTTGCAGGAACGCACGCTGGAACGTCTTGGTTCCAACACGCCGATTCCCATCGACTGCCGCGTCATTGCCGCGACCAAAACCGACCTGGTCGAGCTTGCCGCCAAGGGCGGCTTCCGCAGCGATCTCTATTACCGGCTCAGCGTGGCCACGCTGGATCTGCCGCCACTACGCGAACGGCGCGAAGATATTCCGCTGCTTTTCGAACATTTTATACTTCAAAGCGCGGCCCGCCATCAACGCCAGGTTCCAGAAATGACGCCCGGCCGCATCAGCCAACTGGTCGGCTATGGCTGGCCGGGCAACATCCGCGAACTGCGCAATGTCGCTGACCGCTGCGTCCTCGGCATCGAGAGCGGCTCTCCCCCTTTCGGCCAGCCGCAAACCGACGGCCCGACACCGCTCGCCGAGACGGTCGAGGCTTTTGAGCGCGCATTGATCGCCGATGCCCTGCGCCGCCATGGCAGCCTCGCCCGCACTGCCGAAGCGCTGGCCGTGGCCAAGACGACGCTGCACGACAAGATCAAAAAATACGGGCTGGATGAAAGTAGTTAGTTGGACTAGGCATCGCGTCTATCGCTTGCTTAATTGGCCACCATTTTGCGAAAAAATGAAGCGCTTCAAATTTATCTTTACATATTTTAATTTGTTTTGTAAATTAGGCGAATATTTAATATTGAAGCGCTTCAAATACAGGTGGTGTCCCCATGTTTAAAAATTATATTGCTGGTGAATGGATTGATGGCGTCGCCGCCAATTGCAATGTCAATCCTTCGGATACCAACGACATCGTTGGTGAATACGCCAGGGCGGATGCACGGCAGACTACCATGGCGGTGGATGCGGCCTTCGAGGCTCAGTGGGTCTGGCGCAAGCTGACGGCGGAGGATCGCGCCGACGCCATGGATCGCATCGGTAGCGAGCTATTGGTCCGGCGAGAAGAGCTCGGTCGCTTGCTGTCTCGCGAGGAGGGAAAAACGCTTGCCGAAGGCATAGGCGAAGTGGTCCGCGCCGGGCGAGTTTTCAAGTTTTTTGCCGGCGAAGCGCTGCGCCTGGGGGGAGAAAAGCTGCCGGGCATTCGCCAGGGCGTCGAGGTGGATGTCGTCAGGGAGCCCGAAGGGGTCGTCGGGATCATCACGCCGTGGAATTTTCCGATTGCCATTCCTGCCTGGAAAATCGCACCGGCGCTGGCCTATGGGAATGCGGTGGTGTTCAAGCCCGCCGACCTGGTGCCAGGGAGCGCCTGGGCGCTCAGTGAGATCATCGCTCGTGCCGGCAATTTGCCTGCGGGCGTTTTCAACCTTGTGATGGGACCCGGCTCGCAAGTGGGGGATACGATCGTGAAATCGCCCAAGGTTCGTGCCGTCAGCTTTACCGGTTCCACCGGGACCGGCCGTCGCATCGGCATCGAATGCATGACGCGTGGTGCGAAAGTCCAGCTTGAGATGGGCGGCAAAAATCCGCTGGTCATTCTCGATGATGCCGATATCGATGTCGCCGTATCGGTTGCCTTGAGCGGTTCCTTTTTCTCGTCCGGGCAGCGCTGCACCGCTTCGAGCAGGTTGATCGTGCAGGCTGGAATTCACGATGACTTCGTGGCAGCGATGATCGAGCGGCTGTCGCGTCTGAAAGTCGGCAATGCCTTGCATTCGGATACCGAGATGGGGCCGGTGGCGTCCCGGGACCAGCTGGATCAGGATATCGCCTACATTGAATCCGCCCGTGCCGACGGTTGCGTTCTCGCCTTCGGCGGCGAAGTCCTGCAGCGCGAAACGCCGGGCTACTACCTGTCTCCAGCACTGTTTACAGAAACCCGTAACCACATGAAGATCAATCGTGAAGAAGTGTTCGGGCCGGTCGCGACCGTCATCAAGGTTGGCGATTACGAGCAGGCGCTTGCCACCGCAAACGATACCGAGTTCGGCCTTTCTTCCGGGATTTGCACCACCTCCCTGAAATACGCGAGCGACTTCAGGCGCTCTTCCAGCGCGGGCATGGTCATGGTGAACCTGCCCACGGCGGGTGTCGACTATCACGCGCCATTCGGCGGACGCAAAGGGTCCAGCTATGGCGCCAGGGAGCAAGGCGCCTATGCACGCGAATTCTATACGTCTGTGAAAACTTCCTACACTCTGGCTTGAGATCATGAGAGAGATTACTGGAGCAACGCGGCTGTACGCCATCATTGCCGACCCCATCCATCACGTTAAAACGCCGCAGGCGATCAATCGGCTGTTTCAGGAGCAGGGCGCGGACTCGGTGATGGTGCCGATACATGTAAGCCCGGAAGGTTTGAGCAATGCCGTGGCGGGCCTGCGGGCCATGAAAAATCTGGATGGCTTCGTTGTGACCGTGCCGCACAAGACGTCAATCGTCGCCTTGTGCGACGAGCTGACCCCGGCGGCAGAACGCATCGGCGCAGTCAATGTCGTGCGACGCGACAAGGACGGCCGTTTGCACGGCGACATCCTGGATGGCCAGGGCTTCGTCGCTGGCCTGAAGCGGGAAGGCATCGACCCCGCCGGCAAGAGCGTTTATCTGGCTGGGGCGGGCGGGGCGGCAAATGCGATCGCCTTTGCCCTGGCGGACGCGGGTGTCAGGCATCTGACTGTCGCCAACCGCACGCAATCGAAAGCACGGGATTTGCTCGATCGCATCGTTTCGGCGTATCCGGGGCTTTCTTCTTCGGTCGGCACGGATGACCCTGCCGGCCATGATCTGGTGGTCAATGGCACTTCCCTGGGATTGCGGCCAGAGGATGCGCTTCCTTGCGACGCCAGCCGTCTCGATTTTTCCCAGACTGTCGCCGAAATCATCATGCAACCGGCGGAGACGCCGTTGCTGGCGGCCGCCAGGGAAAAAGGCTGCCGCATCCATTTCGGCGCCCCCATGCTGGCGTGCCAGATCGAATTGATGGCGGCTTTTATGAGCGGCTCGGGAAAACAATGTGGCTGAAGGGAAGATACGAATGAATCCGGATATTCTGATCGAGCGTTTTCTTGAGATCGTCGGTGATCGCGGCGTGATTACCGATCCAGCGGATCTTGAACACTATTGCACGGACTGGCGCGGCGTCTTCAAGGGAAAGGCGATGTGTGTCGTGCTGCCGCAGGCCACAGCGCAGGTCGCGGCGGTCGTCAGGCTGTGTGCGGCGGAAAATGTGCCTCTGGTTCCCCACGGCGGCAACACCGGTCTTTCCGGCGGCGCCACGCCGGACGACAGCGGTCAGCAGGTCATTCTCTCGTTGTCGCGCATGGCCGCGATCCGCAGCATCGATGGCATCGGCGAGACGATGGAAGTCGAAGCCGGCTGCATCCTGCAGGTGGCCCAGGAGGCCGCCGCCGAGAGCGGCATGCTGTTGCCGATCAGCCTCGCCGCGGAAGGTTCAGCCAAGATCGGCGGCATCCTGTCAACCAATGCAGGCGGCACCAATGTGCTCCGCTACGGCATGGCGCGCGGGCGGGTGCTGGGGCTGGAAGTGGTGACCGCGGAAGGCGAGATCGTCAATGGGCTGCGTCAACTACGCAAGGATAATGCCGGATACGACTGGAAACAGCTCTTCATCGGTACCGAAGGCACGCTCGGGATTATTACCGCGGCGGTGCTCCAGCTGGCCCCCATGCCGCGTCACAAGGCCACGGCCTTCATCGCGGTCGATTCGCCCGAGGATGCCTTGAAAGTGTTGCGGGCGGCGCGCCAGGAAATCGGCGAGGCACTGAACGCATTCGAATTGATGTCGGGGCCGTCGGTCGATCTGGTCGTGCGCCACCTGGGCATCGCCTTGCCGGTCGGCGCAGCGCCCTGGTACGTGCTGCTCGAAGCCACTTCATCGCTGGGGGGCTTGCGCGAAGGCGTCGAGCAGCTTTTCGAGAAGGTGTTCGAGCGTGAAGAGGCGAGCGATGGCGTGATCGCCGAGTCCGAACGGCAGGAGATGGAGCTGTGGAGCATTCGCGAGTCCATCACCGAATGCGAATCCCGCGCCGGACGCTCGGTGAAGCATGATGTTTCCGTGCCGATTTCCAGCATTCCGTCATTCCTGCAGGTTGCCAGCGAGGCGGTCGAGCGCGCGTTCCCGAATGTGCGCGTGAATGCCTTCGGCCACGCCGGCGACGGCAACATGCACTTTAATGTAATTGTGCCGCCGGAGACCGATGCGCTTGCGCTCAACCGGCTGGTGCATGATCTGGTTGTCCAGTACGGCGGCAGCATCTCCGCCGAACACGGCATCGGCCAGTACCGGGTCGGCGAACTCGTACGTTGCCGCTCCGAACCCGAGCTGAAGCTGGCGGTTCGGGTCAAGCGTGCGCTCGATCCCAGAAATTTATTAAATCCGGGAAAAGTGCTTCCCGCATTCTTGATAGCCAAGTAAAAAATAATGAGCAACTTCGATTACATCATTGTCGGCGGCGGTACGGCTGGATGCATACTTGCCAATCGTCTTAGCGCGTCAGGCAAACATCGCGTCCTGATGTTGGAGGCGGGCGGCGAGGCGAAAAGCATGTGGATCAATATTCCAGCCGGCTTTACCAAGCTGCTGGTCAATCCCAGGTACAACTGGCGCTTTCAGACCGAACCCGAGGCGAATACGCAGGGGCGTGTCATTGCGGTCCCCCGTGGCAAAGGCTTGGGCGGATCAACCCTGATCAACGGCATGATCTACGCGCGCGGACAACCTGAGGATTACGATTGCTGGGAAAAATCCGGGGCGCAAGGCTGGGGATTCAAGGATGTCGAGCCGTATTTCAAGAAACTTGAAAACTATTCGCCCGGTAATGACCGGCGCGGCCGCCAAGGTCCGATGTACCTTGAACAGGTCCGTGAGCGTTTTCCGGTATCCGACGCGTTCTTGCAGGCTGCGCATGAGGATGGGCATCCCTACAATGAAGACTACAACGCGGGACGTCAGGATGGATTTGGTTATTATCAGGTCAATCAAAACAAGGGGCGTCGCTGGAGTGTCGTTGACGCTTACCTGAACCCTGCCAGGAATCGGAAAAATCTGACGATCGAAACGCATGCCCATGTTCTTCGTCTGGACCTGAAGGGACGGCGCTGCGTCGGTGTCACGTACCGCAAGGGGGGCGCGGAATTTTCGGTCAAGGCGAATATTGAAGTGATCATGGCAGCCGGCGCCATACAGACGCCGCAGATTCTCGAGCTGTCCGGAATCGGCAACCCGGCACTGTTGCAATCCCTCGGAATCGCGGTGACGCATGCCTTGCCGGGCGTTGGTGAAAACTACATCGACCATTTTGCGACGCGCATGAACTGGCGGGTCAAGGACACGCTCACCCTCAATGAATTGTCCCGCGGTTGGCGGCTCATGCGGGCCGTCGCCGAGTACTATGCCCGCAAGAGGGGCATCCTGACCCTGGGCACAGGCCTGGTCCATGGTTTCGTTAAAACGGACCCGGCGCTGGCCACGCCGGATGCACAGTATTTTTTCGTTCATGCGAGCTATGCGAATGCCGCCGAGCGCAAACTGGATCGCCATCCCGGCATGACGATAGGCGTGGCGCAGTTGCGGCCGGAGTCGGTCGGCAGCATTCATATCCGTTCCGCCGATCCGCTCGCCGGGCCTTCGATTCGCCCCAATTTCCTGGCTGCCGAGGTCGATCGGCAGTGCATCGTGCGCTCGATGCAGATCGCCCGGCGGATCGTCGAACGGCCAGCCATGATGCCTTACGTTGAATCCGAGACGAGCCCCGGCGCCGCGGTGCAGCGGGACGAGGATTGGCTGGCGTTCGCACGCGCGAACGGGCAAACGATTTATCATCCGATTGGCACCTGCCGCATGGGCAAGGACGATGCCGCCGTCGTCGATCTTCGGCTCAGGCTGCAAGGCTTGACGGGCTTGCGGGTGGCCGATGCTTCGGTGATGCCGAAGATGGTGTCCGGCAATACGCAAGCCGCAGTCATGATGGTCGCCGAAAAGGCGGCGGACCTGATCCTGGAGGATGGTAGGGCGAGATGATGGGGGGAGGGGCGGCGCGCGCGTCGCCTCCAGCTATATCACTTATGTGGCGGGGGCGGCGCCAGGCTGCCTCTTTCGATGATTTCCGTTGTCAGGCGCTCGTCCTCGGTCATCTCCTGGTTTTCGATCAGGGCGACGATCTTTTTCGCGGTGCGTACGCCAATTTCGTTAATCGGCACGCGAACAGTCGTCAGCGGCGGCGTGGTGATGCGGGCGAAATCGATGTCGTCAAAGCCGGTGATGGATAGTGACGCCGGCACATCGATGCCGCGCCGGGCGCATTCATGAACGGCGCCGATTGCGTGAAGGTCGGTTCCGCATATGAGTGCGGTCGGGTGGTACTTTCCTTGCCAGAGTTTGTCTATCGCATATTCGCCGCCTTCGATTGAAAACGGCGCTTCGATGATCCACTCCACAGGGATATCCAGACCGGCTTCCTTCAGGCCCGCAAGAGTGCCGGACAGGCGGGCCCTGGAGCGCTCATTGTGCATGGTCGGGCCGCCGCAATAGGCAATGTGCTTGTGCCCTTTTGCAACAACCCGGCAAGCCATCTCGTATGCCGCGAAATGGTTCGAGAACCCGACCTTGTGCTGGTAATCCGTTTCATCGACCGACCAGGTGAGGACGTAAGGAAGGTTCCGCTGGCGAATCAGATTGAAAATACCATCATCGTGATCCGCGCCGATCAGAATGATGCCATCGATGCTGCGCTCGACAATGGCGCGCACGACGCTGAGCTCGCCCTCGGGGTTGTATTCATGGCTGCCTATGATGAGCTGATATCCGAGCTCGGCCAAAGTCTGCTGAAGGGAGTCGATCGAATTGGCAAACATGGGGTTCTTCAGCGTCGGATAGATCACGGCGATGGAACCCGTTTTCCGTGACGCAAGCGCCCTGGCGGCGCCGTTTCGAACATAACCCAGCTGGGATACGGCGGTCATGACCTTGGCAAGCGTTTTCGGCTTCACCTGGTTGGGGACTGACAGGGCGCGCGAGGCGCTGCCGAGCGAGACGCCGGCCAGTTTGGCAACGTCTTCCAGTCGGGCTAGGTTTTGGGGTTTGTTCATGACTGACTCCGGATGGCGTGCAAATCGCTGTGGTCGCGAGGATATACGGAATAGCCGGCAGGCGGCAAACAAATAAATTCTTGTAAAATGAAGCGCTTCAAAAAAATGTATGCTAATCTTTCCATACATGGAGATGCAAGGTCTCCATCAATAATAAAGCGCTTCATTTTGCTTGTATACATAAGTATCTTCAAATTAAAAAGAGGAGACATACATGAATAAATTCACTCGGAAGTGCCTGTCCCTGGCTGTGGGATTGGGCGTGTCGCTGGCCTCGGCCGGTTCTGTTTGCGCGGCTGACTTGAAAGTTGGCGCGCTGTATCCCTTTAGCGGCGGTTTGGCCTTGCTGGGCAACGAAAGTTTCCGCGGTCTCGAACTCGCGATCGAAGAACGCAACGCTGCCGGTGGCGTTGGCGGGCAGAAGATCGTCCTGGTCAAGGCGGATGCGGTTGACGCCAACCAGGCTGTCGGCGAAGCCCGTCGCCTGACGTCGGTGGAGGGCGTGTCGGCTGTGTTCGGTAGCTATTCCTCGGCGCTGGCGTTTGCTGCAACCCAGGTGACCGAACTGGCGGGCATTCCCTATTTCGAATTGGGGGCGGTATCCGATCCGGTCACGGGGCGCGGCTACAAATACGTTTTTCGCAGCAATCCGACTGCCAAGTCCTTTGCCGAAGCCATGCTGGACGGTGTGAAGCATGTCGTTGCCCCGGCCTTGAAGGTGGATCCGAAGTCGCTGCGCATTGCGATCATTCATGAAGACAGTCTGTACGGCACCACCATCGCCGGTTTTCAAAAGGAATTCGCCGCCAAGCAAGGCTTGAATATCGTCGAAACGCTGCCCTACTCGGCAAAATCCGTCGACTTGTCTTCGCTGATCCTGCGCCTGAAGGGCGCGAAGGCTGATGTCGTGCTGCAGACCTCGTACCAGAACGACACCATCCTCTTCTTTAGCCAGGCCAAGGCTGCCGGCTATAAGCCCAAGGCAGCGATCGGCGCCGGTGGCGGTTACTCGATGGCCGACACCGCCGCGGCACTGGGTGACACTCTGAACGGTGCGTTCAGCGCCGACTTTACCCAGTATGAAACCCGCGAGGATGGCGCCCCTGGCCTGTCCAAGTTTGTCGCCCTGTACCAGAAGCGCTATGGCAGCGCGCCGCGTTCCGGCCACAGCCTGGCCAACTATACCGGCGCGAAGGCATTCCTGGACGTGCTTGCCACAGCCGGTTCCACCGACAAGGACAAGATCCGTGCCGCAGTCCTGGCCTACAAGAAGAATGCCGGCACGACTCCCGCCGGATGGGGTTTCGAATTCGGCGAGGATGGCCAGAACAAGCTGGCCAGGGCCAACCTCATGCAGTGGCAAAACGGCAAGCTGATGACCGTTTACCCGAAAGCGGCCGCCGTGGCCGAGCCGGTGGTCGGCCGCTAATCCTGTCCTGATCTGCTTTCGCCGCGCGTCCCGCTAGCCGGGTAGCGCGGCGAATCAAGGGGTAAATATGGAAATTTTCTTCCAGCTCGTCTTGAACGGCCTGCTGCTGGGCGGCGCTTACGCCATCATCAGCATCGGTCTGACGCTGATTTTTGGTGTCGTGCGCGTGGTTAACTTTGCGCATGGTGAACTTCTGATGATCGGCATGTACGCCGTTTATCTGGCTGCTACCCATCTGGGCTTGCATCCTTACCTTTCCGCCTTGCCGGTTGCGCTGCTGTTGTTTGCGGTCGGGGCGCTGCTGCAGCGCTTCATCATCCAGCCGCTGCTGAAGGCGGATCCGCACATCCAGATCTTCGCCACCGTCGGCGTGTCGACTGCGCTGCTCAACCTGGGCTTGCTCGTCTTCGGCGCCAATGTGGTGCGGGTCCAGACGGCAATCGGCAGCGGCAGTTTCCAGTTTGGCGAATTCACCATTGTGAGCGGCCAGCTGCTTACCTTCCTGGTTGCCATCGTCCTGGTTGGCGCACTGCACTGGTTCCTGGGTAACACCTATACCGGCCGCGCTTTCCGCGCCGTGTCTCAGCATCGCTATGCGGCATCGCTCATGGGGGTCAATGTCGACCGCATGTATGTGTATGCGTTCGGCTTGGGCGCCGCCTGCGTCGGTCTGGCCGCCGCATTGCTGTCAACGCAATATCCGGTGTTCCCGACAGTCGGCAGCTATTTCACCCTGACTGCGTTCGTTGTGGTCGTGCTCGGCGGCATGGGTAACCTTTACGGGGCTTTGGTCGGCGCCTTGCTGATCGGCCTGGTCGATAGCCTTGCGGGTTATTACATCGCGCCCGATCTCAAGGAAGTCGTCTACTTCATCATCTTCATCTTCATTCTGATCGTTCGTCCGACCGGCCTGTTCGGCCTGGGGCGAGGATCTGAATAAACGGAGTACGCACCATGATCCCGAATCTGCGTCATCCGCGGACCTACGTCAGCCTGCTGTGCCTGTCGCTGCTGATCCTGGTTCCGCTGGGCTTCAATTCTCCTTTCGTGTATCACCTGTTCGTGCTGATCTGCATCTACGGTGCCTTGTCGACCGCCTGGAACCTGGTCGGCGGCTTCGCCGGACAGCTGTCGCTGGGGCATGCTGTTTTCTATGGCGCCGGCAGCTATGCCGCGGTACTGCTGACCATCCATTACGGGGTTTCGCCCTGGATCGGCATGTTCGCGGGCGCGGCAGTGTCGGCTGTGCTGGCGCTGCTGATGAGTTACCCGACGATGCGCCTGCGCGGTCCATTCTTCGCCCTGGTGACGATCGCCGTGCTTGAAGTGGTCAAGCTGCTGGTGATTCATCAGGGAAGCTGGACCGGCGGTTCGGCGGGCCTGAGCGTGCCGCTGAACATCGGCTTCAAGTGGATGATTTTCCGCGAGAAGACATCTTATCTCCTGGTCGCTTTCGGCTTCCTGATGATGACCCTCTGGGTGTCGTGGTACATCCGCCAATCCAGGCTGGGCTTCTATCTCCTGGCGGTCCGCGAGCGCGAGGATGCGGCGCAGGCGGTCGGGGTGAACACGGTCCGGGTCAAGATCCTGATCGCCGTGCTGTCCGGCGTCCTGACCAGCCTGGTCGGCACCTTCCATGCGATGTACCTGACTTTCATCGAACCGTCCGCGGCGTTCTCGCTCGACCTGTCGATCCAGATCGCCATGTTCTCCCTCATCGGCGGCCTCGGCAGCATCGGCGGCCCGCTGGCTGGCACCGTGCTCGTGCTGCCGATCGCGGAACTTGCGCGCGGCTGGCTCAGCAGCCTGGGCAGCGGCACGCATGGCTTCATCTATGGCGTCATCCTGGTCGTCGTCGTGCTCACCATGCCGAAGGGGATCGTGGGTCAGTTCGGCCTGCGCATCCGGAACCGGGTGGACCGCTTGCCCTATCTCGGTCCGCGCCGCGAGCACAAGGTTGCGGTCCAGGCGCACAAGGTCCAGCGTCCGCCGGTCGGCCAGCCTATCCTGCAGGCCGCCAATCTGAATAAGCGCTTTGGCGGTCTGAAGGCAACCGATGACGTTTCGCTGACCCTGCATTCCGGAGAAATTCTCGGCGTCATCGGTCCGAACGGCGCTGGCAAGACTACTGTGTTCAACCAGCTATCCGGGTTTATCCGGCCCGACAGCGGCACGGTCCAGATCATGGACAACCAGGGTAACTGGGTGCAGCCGGGCTCGCCGAATGAGTTCGCCAGGGCGGGTGTCGGCCGGACTTTCCAGATCGCCCAGCCGTTTTCCGGTCTCAGCGTCCTGGAAAACATCATGCTCGGCGCCTTCCTTCATACCCGCAATCGGCTGGAGGCCGAGCAGATCGCCCGTGAAGTGGCCGAGATTACCGAGCTGACTTTGCTGCTGGATACCGAGGCCAAGAACATGACGGTGGGCGGCCTGAAACGGCTGGAAGTCGCACGGGCGCTGGCAACCCGTCCCAAGATCCTGCTGCTGGATGAAGTCATGGCAGGCCTGAATCCATCCGATGTCGACAAGGCGATCCTGATGGTGCGCAAGATTCGCGACTCCGGCGTCTCGGTGCTGCTGATCGAACACCTGATGCAGGCAACCATGGCGCTTTCCGACCGGGTCCTGGTGATCAACACCGGCCAGGTCCTGACCAGCGGACTTCCTGAAGAAGTCGTCAAAAACACCGAGGTCATCCAGGCCTATCTCGGGAAAGGGTATGAACATGCTCAACGTGCGTGATTTACGGGCAGGCTACGGCAAGAGCGAGGTATTGCGCGGTATTTCATTCGATGTCCATCCGGGCGAAGTGGTCACCATCGTCGGCGTCAATGGTGCGGGCAAAAGCACCACGCTGCGGGCGCTTTGCGGGGCGGTTCCCGCCTTGGCCGGCACGATCAGTTTCGATGGCGCCGACATTACCAACCGCTCGTCTGCCGAGATTGTGGAGCGCGGCTTGACAATGATTCCGGAAGGGCGGCAGCTGTTTCCGTTCCTGACCGTCAAGGACAACCTGTTGATGGGGTCCTACAAGAAATCTGCGCGTGCCGGTTTCGATGAGCGTTTAGACGAAGTGCTGCAAATGTTCCCGCGCGTCGCCGAGCGCCTGGATCAGTATGCCGGCTCGCTTTCGGGCGGCGAACAGCAGATGGTGGCGATTGCGCGCGGGATGATGGCTGCGCCGAAGCTGATCATCTTCGACGAACCTTCGCTGGGCTTGTCGCCCCTGCTGGTCGAAACGATGTTTGAAGTCGTTGAAAAGATCGCCGCACGCGGAATTACCGTGCTGCTCGTCGAGCAGAATGTGTTTCATACGCTGCAACTGGCCGATCGCGGCTACGTCCTTGAAAACGGCGAAATCTCGCTTACTGGCACCGGGCAGGAACTGCTCAGGAGCGACCACGTGCGCAAAGCCTATCTGGGCATGTAGCCGGTTAATCCAGCATAAAAGGGGAATACAGCAGTGAAGCGGATAACACATGGCGCAGGCGGCGGCATCGACGTCTTGCGTATTTCGGAGGACGATCGGCCGAGCCCGGGAGCGGGGGAGGTATTGATCGAGGTGCACTATGCCGGCGTCAACCGGCCCGACATCCAGCAGCGTTCGGGCAGCTATCCACCGCCGCCTGGCGCCTCGCCCTATCTGGGACTGGAGGTCTCGGGAACCATTGCCGCGCTTGGCCCGGGGGTGTCTAACAGGAAGGTCGGCGATCAAGTGTGCGCGCTGACGCCGGGAGGCGGATATGCCGAGTTCTGCCTGGTGGACGGGCGGCATTGCCTGCCGATTCCTGCCGGTTTGACCCTGTTGCAGGCAGCAGCGCTCCCGGAAAACTATTTCACCGTCTGGGCCAATGTATTCGACCGCGCGCAATTGCAGGACGGGATGTCTATCCTCGTTCACGGCGGCTCCAGCGGCATCGGCCTGACGGCGATCCAGCTGGCGCATGCCTTCGGCGCAAAAGTCTTTACAACAGCGGGCAGTGCGAAAAAGCTGGAGGCTTGCCTGGCAGCCGGAGCAAGCGCGGCCTTCAATTACCGTGAGGAGGATTTTGTCGAAGCCATCCTGCGCGAAACCGATGGACGCGGCGTGGATATCGTTCTGGATATGGTGGGCACGCCCTATGTCGAGCGGAATATCCAGTGCCTGGCTGTGGAGGGGTGTCTGTTGCAGATTTCGTTCCTGATGGGGAGCCATTTCTCATTCGACGCGACGCCGCTGATGCGCAAGCGACTGACCCTGACCGGTTCGACCCTGAGAGGGCGCACCGACCAGCAAAAGGCGGAAATCGCCCGCAATCTCAAGGCCAATGTCTGGCCATTGCTGGCGGCGGGCAAGTGCCTTCCCGTCATCGATTCTGTATTCTCCTTTGAACAGGCAGGAGAAGCACATGCGTTGATGGAAAGCAGCCAACATATAGGAAAAATCATGCTTGCAGTGAAAGGAGACCGCGATGCGGCACAATAAGAAAATCGCCCTGGTGACGGGCGGAAGCGGCGGGATCGGGGCCGCCATCGTCGATCGCTATCTCGCGGAAGGCGCGGCGGTCGCGATTGTCGACTACAACCAGGAGCTGGGACAGCAGCAGGCGCGCCGACTTTCTGAAAAAGGCGGACGCGTGCACTTCGTCGCCGCCGATGTTGCCGATTTTGATGCATGCGCCAACGCCTGTCGCGAGATCGAACAGGTGCTGGGGCCTGTCGATATTCTCGTGAATAACGCCGGCATTTCGCCCAAACATGACGGCCGCCCCATGCCGATCCATATGATGGATCCAAAGGAGTGGCTCCAGGTTGTCGGCGTCAACCTGAACGGGGCTTTCAATTTTTCCCGCCTGGTTACCGGCGGAATGATCGAGCGTAAATATGGCCGGATTGTTTCGATGTCCTCGGTAGCAGGCAAGGCTTATCTTGGCGATATCGTCGCGGCCCACTACAGTACAACCAAGGCCGCATTGATCGGTTTTACCCGGCATCTGGCGGGCGAGCTCGGCCCCTATGGCATCACGGTGAATGCCCTGGCGCCGGGCCGCATCGCCACGCCCCTGGTGCGCACCGTGTCCGAGGAAGCCAACCTTGGCGTGATCAACGACACGCCGCTGCGCCGTCTTGGCGAGCCGAGCGAGGTTGCGGATGTCTGCTGCTACCTTACTTCGCCGGACGCCAATTTTGTCACTGGCCAGGTAATCGACGTCGCCGGCGGATGGCTGATGACTTGATTTATTGATCCGGCCATTAAATGTCTCAACTCGGCGCGACCGTAGTGTACGGGCTGCGCCGCCGAAGGCGTGTTCGAGCGCGTCTAAGCGTTAAAGCAACGCATTCATCCACGAAGCCGTACGGTGCGAAGCTGTACGGCTTTTTTTGCGGCATGATTCGCGCAACATTGAGCGCGTATTGTTTTTTTACAGATGCGAACCATGGAGCAACTGGCAGTTCGCTTCTGTCTTGTCCTTCCTGGATGCCGGAATTGTGATCGATTCCTCCTAAAACCCCGGCAAACCGTATTTTTACTGCAACGGTTTTTGCTTGCGACAGTACCGTTCTCCCTATAATGTATTTTTTGGCAATTGCGCTCACATATTGCCGCGCGCCTTGCCGCACAATCGAGACGAATGCCGTCCATGAAAAAAGTCAAAACCACTCCACTGGCGGTGTCCCTGCTGAGCTTAGTCATCGTTTCGACGCTGGCATTCGCGCTGCTATCCACGCGCTCGAATGCCGCCGGCGACAAGCCAGCGCAGCAGCAAGCCAGGCCGGCGCTGACGGTCACCACCATCCAGCCCGCAGCGGCCAGCCTGCCGCTGCGCCTGGCCGCCAACGGCAATGTCGCCGCCTGGCAGGAAGCCATCATCGGCAGCGAAGCGACCGGCTTGCGGCTGGCCGAGGTGCGCGCCAACGTCGGCGATGAGGTCAAGGCGGGCCAGCTGCTGGCGCGCTTTGCCGCCGAGACGGTGCAGGCCGACGTCGCGCAAGCACTGGCCAGTCTTCGGGAAGCCGAAGCGCGCGTGCAGGAAGCCGCAGGCAACGCCGAGCGGGCGCGCGCCTTGCAGGCCTCCGGCGCCATGAGCCGGCAGGAAGTCAGCCAGCTGCTGACGGCGGAATTGACCGCGAAGGCGCGGGTCGAGGCGGCCAGGGCGACACTGCAGGTGCAGCAGTTGCGTCTGCAGCAAACCCGCGTGGTGGCGCCGGACGACGGTGTGATTTCATCGCGCAGCGCCACCGTCGGCGCAGTGGCCGGTAACGGCGCGGAATTGTTCCGCATGATCCGGCAGGGGCGGCTCGAATGGCGCGCCGAAGTGACTTCAGCGGAGTTGCCGCGCATCCGCCCCGGCAGCGTCGCGACAATCACTGCTGCCAATGGCACGCAGGTGCAAGGGACCGTGCGCATGGTGGCGCCGACCGTCGATGTGCAAAGCCGCACGGCCCTGGTGTATGTGGACTTGCCTCGCGCGCTGCCGTCACTGGCGCCGCAGGCACAGGTGCGGGCCGGCATGTTCGCCCGCGGCGAATTCAATCTGGGTGAAACTGCCGCGCTGACCGTGCCGCAGCAGGCGGTGGTGTTGCGCGACGGTTTCACTTATGTATTCCGCCTCAATCCCGATTCCCGCGTCAGTCAGCTGAAAGTGCGCACCGGCCGGCGATTTGGCGAGCAAGTAGAAGTGCTCGAAGGCATCAAGCCGCAGGATCAGCTGGTGGCCAGCGGCGCCGGATTCCTTAACGAAGGCGACCTGGTCAAGGTGGTGCCGGCCGCAGTCCAGCCCGCCGCAGTCCAGCCCGCCGCGCGCTAGGGAGATCGCGTGAATTTTTCCGCCCTCTCGATCAGGAATCCGATCCCGGCGATCATGCTGTTCGTGCTGCTCGGATTGGCCGGGCTGCTGGCCTTCAAGGCAAACCCGGTGCAGGATTTTCCGGATATCGAGCTGCCGGTGGTGACGGTGACGGCGAGCTTGCCGGGCGCGGCGCCGGCGCAGCTGGAGACGGAAGTTGCGCGCAAGCTGGAGGATTCGATCGCCACGCTGCAGGGCGTCAAGAATATCTATTCCCGCATCCTCGATGGCTTGGTAGTGGTGACGGTCGAGTTCATTCTCGAAAAACAGATATCCGAAGCGGTCAACGAGGTGCGCGACGCGGTGGCGCGGGTGCGCGCCGACCTGCCGAGCGACTTGCGCGACCCCGCAGTGACCAAGACTTCGACCTCCGGGCGGGTGGTGCTGACCTTCGCCGCCGCCGCCGCGCAGGAGGCCGTCGCGGGCAGCCGCCTCGACCAGCAGGAACTGAGCTGGTTCGTCGATAACACCGTCTCCAAGCGTCTGTTGGCCGTGCCGGGCGTGGGGGCGGTCAAGCGCATGGGCGGCGTCTCGCGCGAGGTGCGGGTGGAACTCGACGCGGCGCGGATGGCGGCCCTGAACGTGTCGGCGCTGGATGTGTCGCGCCTGCTGCGGCTGGTGCAGCAGGAGGCGCCCGGCGGGCGCGGCGACGTCAGCGGCGCCGAACAATCGGTGCGCACCATCGCCACCGTGCGCACCGCAGCCGAACTGGCGCTGCTCGAGATCCCCTTGGCGACCGGCCGCACGATCCGCCTCGACCAGATTGCCAGCGTCACCGATACGGTCGCCGAGCCGCGCGCGCTCGCCACGCAGGACGGCAAGCCAGTGGCTGGCTTCGAAATCTTCCGCACCAAGGGCGCTTCGGAAGTGGCGGTGGCCGAGGGCGCACGTGCGGCCTTGGCGGAATTGCAGGCGGCGCATCCAGATATTGTGCTGCGCCAGGTGATCGACAATGCCGCACCGGTGGCGGAAAACTTTCAAGGTTCGATGGAGCTGCTGTACGAAGGGGCGCTGCTGGCGGTGCTGGTGGTGTGGTGGTTCCTGCGCGACTGGCGCGCCACGCTGGTGGCGGCTGCCGCCTTGCCGCTATCGGTGATTCCGACTTTTCTTGGCATTTATTACTTCGGCTATACCTTGAATACCGTGACGCTGCTGTCGCTGGCGCTGGTGGTCGGCGTGCTGGTGGACGATGCCATCGTCGAGATCGAAAACATTGCGCGGCATCTGCGCATGGGCAAGACGCCGATGCAGGCGGCGCTGGAAGCGGCCGACGAGATCGGCTTGGCGGTGATTGCCACTACCTTCGCGCTGGTGGCGGTGTTCCTGCCGACGGCTTTCATGGGCGGCGTGCCCGGGCTGTTTTTCAAGCAGTTCGGCTGGACCGCGGTACTGGCGATCCTGGCCTCGCTGGTGGTGGCGCGCCTGCTCACGCCGATGATGGCGGCGTACCTGTTGAAGCCGGTCGCGCATGCCGAACATGGCGATGGCTGGATCATGCGGCGTTACTTGGCGGTCATGCAATGGTGCCTGCGTCACCGGCTGGTGACGGCGATTGCCTCGGCGCTGTTTTTCATCGGCTCGCTGGCGCTGGTGCCGCTTTTGCCGACCGGTTTCGTGCCGCCAGCCGACCGCGCGCAAACCCAGATCAACATCGAGCTGCCGCCGGGCAGCACGCTGGCGGAAACCGCCGCCACGGCCGAGCGGGTGCGGCTGGCGGCGATGCAGGTCGCTGGCATCAAGGGCATCTTCAGCTCGATTGGCGGCGGCTCCAGCGGCGACGCCTTCGCGCCAGGGGCGGCGGCCGAGGCGCGGCGCGCGGTACTGACGCTGACCACCGCGCACCGCGGCGAACGCAGCGAATCGCTGCAGCAGATCGAGGCGGGCATCCGGGCGCGGCTGGCGGAGATTCCGGGAGCGCGCTTCACGGTCGGCCCGCCGGATACCGGCGTCAAGATGCAACTGGTGTTGCGCAGCGAAGACCCGTTGGCGCTGGCGGAAGTGGCGCGCCGCGTCGAGCGCGAATTGCGCACCCTGCAGGGAATCGGCAATGTGAATTCCAGCGCGGCGCTGGTGCGCCCGGAAATCATCGTGCGCCCGGACTTCGCCCGCGCCGCCGACCTGGGCGTGACGGCGGCCGCCATCGGTGAGACGGTGCGCGTGGCCACCGCCGGCGACTATGACATCAACCTGCCGAAGCTGAACCTGTCGGAGCGCCAGGTGCCGATCCGGGTCAAGCTGCCGGATGCGGTGCGTGCCGACCTGGCGGCCATCGAGCGCCTCACCGTGCCGGGCAAAAACGGCCCCGTGATGCTGGCCAATGTCGCCAGCGTCACGATGGATAGCGGCCCGGCGCAGATCGACCGTCTGAACCGCAGCCGCAACGTCATCCTGGAAGTGGAATTGGGCACGCGCGCGCTGGGTGAATTGAATGCCGAGGCGCGCGCGCTACCGTCGATGCAGAACCTGCCGCCGGCAGTGCGGATCGCCGAACTCGGCGACGCCCAGGAAATGCAGGCGCTGTTCGCCAGCTTCGGCACCGCCATGCTGATCGGCGTGCTGTGCATTTATGGCGTGCTGGTGCTGCTGTTCAAGGATTTCATGCAGCCGGTGACGATCCTGGCGGCGCTGCCGCTGTCGATTGGCGGCGCCTTCGTGGCGCTGCTGTTGACCGGCAATGCCTTGTCGATGCCGTCGATGATCGGCCTGATCATGCTGATGGGGATCGTCACCAAGAACTCGATCCTGCTGGTGGATTACGCGATCCTGGCGCGCCGCAAGGGCATGGGGCGCTTCGCGGCGCTGGTCGACGCCTGCCACAAGCGCAGCCGGCCGATCGTCATGACGACGATTGCCATGGGCGCCGGCATGTTGCCGCTGGCGCTGGGCTGGGGCGCCGACCCCAGCTTCCGCGCGCCGATGGCGAGCGCCGTGATCGGTGGCCTGATCACCTCGACCCTCCTGAGTCTGCTGGTGGTGCCGGCGGTGTTTACCTACATCGACGACTTGCAGGGCTGGCTACGCCGGCGATTTTTACCGCGAGCGCACGTAGACTGACACATCGCTGCTGTTGCCAAGTGCAGTTTGCCTATATTCGCCGGTCGCGCCAACCGTCAATCTCTGATCAGGAATGCATTCTGTTAGCGCTGCTTTGACCGAATCTGGCGCGCTTGAAAATTCGGCTCAGCGCAAAGCCGAGCCGGTCCTTCAGGGGCAGCGGCAGATTGGCCGGGCGCGGCGGACGAGCGGCTTCGCCGAACAGCAGCAGGTCTTCATAACGCATTGTGGCGGTGCCCAGATCCGGATAGATATCGCGTATCCATTTTCCCCAGGCGGTGGAATAGCTCCATACCTCATAACGACAACGGTGCATGCTCATTTCTCCCTGCTACTTTGTTATTCGCGTTCATGGCGATTTGCCACAGCGTGGCAAAATCTGCGTTATGAATAGTTATGCTATTGTTACCAGCGCGCTGCACTATGAGATTGCGCAAATTCATCATGCAGGAAGCTAAGGCGCGGCAGCGCCATTTGACCGGACTCGCATGCGCACATGGACACGATGCTGAAACAGCCAATTTTCAGGGGGATAACACCATGCATGCCAAGTTCCGAAAATTGTTGTTGCTGGCGGCGGGCATGCTGCTGTTCGCCTGCGACCAGAATGGCAAGCCGATCGAGGAGGCTGGATTGAACAAGCTGGGCAAGGGTGTTTCATCCGAAGCCGATGTGCGCATGGTCATGGGGAAGCCGGACACCGTATGGGAAGACGATGACGGCACCCGCACGCTTGAATATCCCAAGGGGCCGGAAGGGGCGCGCACCTGGATGTTTACCATCGACCGCTTCGGCAAGCTGCAGGATTATCGGCAAGCGCTCACCGCCGAGAATTTCGCCCGCATCCAGCCCGGTCTGAGTCGCGACGAGGTGCGCCGTATGCTTGGCAGGCCAGGCAGCGTGGTGCAATTCAAACGCAAGAACGAAGAAGTATGGGATTGGCGCTTCCTGGATGGCGTCGACACCAAGATGTTCAATGTGCATTTCGATATCGGCAGCGGCAAAGTCACGCAGACTTCTATCTCGGAAATTCACTTCGGCGGTTGAACCTACGGCCTTTGCCGACCTTTCGCTTCCCCTTTCAAATCTGCCATTCCGGCAGGGCGACTGCTGCGCAGTCGCGCCTCATGATGCCCAAACATTGATGTCAAATAAGTTTCTCAATATTAAAGAATATTGTTAGGAACTAAATTTCACGTAGGCATGAGTGAGATCAATTTCTCATAGTGCATAAAAGCGTCTACTTCTCACTGGGAGGAGGTTCCATGAATTCATGCGCTTTCTGATTTGGCGCAAATTTCATGGGACATGGGTTCGATGATGGAATTTGATACACCGGATAGTGAGCGCAAGCGCATCATGGTCAATGACAGTCGCGACACAAATGGAAAAAGCGCTTTCGGCCTGGCTGACGCCGGCGTCGAGGCAAGAATGGTCTGTGGCATCCGGCTGATGCTGGCCGTTTCGGCATTGCCGATGATCTGGGTCAATCCGGCTGGCTTGGCCGGTTTTTCGGAGTATGCCTTGCTGCCTGTTGGCGGCTACGCCATTTACAGCGCGGCGCTTGGCGTTTTTGTCATTCTGCGAAAACATTTCATCGTCAACAAGCGCATCCACTGGATCGATCTTGGCTGGTATGCATTGATCGTTTTTTATACGGGCGGCGTCAACAGTATTTTCTTCCTATTTTTCTTTTTCCCCATCTTGACTGCATCGTTTCATTGGGGGTTCGAGGAAGGGGCGCGGATCGCCATTGCGGCTGCGGCATTATTCATGGCCATTGAACTGTTTGTGCCGGATAGCGCCGAATTGCCGAGGCTGTTGCTGTGCACGACATTTTTGCTGGCGTTCGGCTACTTGTGCGCAAAATGGGGCGAGTCAAAAGTCGCGTCAGGGCGGCGGCTGGCGCTGCTGCGCGACGTCAGCCGCCTGTCCAATCCCCGCTTCGGCGTCGACCATACGATTACCAATGTCCTGGCCAGGATACGGGATTTTTTCCAGGGCAGCAGTTGCATCCTGGTGACGCGCGACGGCGATGCTGCAGTGTACGCGTTGCGCAGGGTGGGCGATGGCAATGCAAAGACTTCCACACTCGCAGAGAAAATCATGGCCGAAGCGGCGGCGCCGCTCATGGAGTTATCGCAGGCGAAAATCATCGCGTTTTCCCGGCCGAGCCGGACTGCCGTCTCGTTGTTCGGCTGCGCAGACGCCTACGATGTCAGCAAGGAAGCCTGGGAGACCTATGATCTTCGGCCCAGTCAAAAAGTGGCTAATTTGCTGGAGGCGGAATCGTACGTGAGCGTCCCGATACTCCTGAAAAATGGCGAAGGGCGGATTTACGTGACGTCCTCCCGCCGTGCCTTCAACAAGGCCGATGCGCTTTTCCTCAATCACGTGGTGGTGCAGGCATTCCCCGTCATCGAGAACATCGAGCTGCTTGACCGCATTGCCTCGCATGCCGCGCTGCGCGAGCGCCAAAGGTTCGCCTGGGACTTCCACGATACCGCCATCCAGCCCTATGTCGGCCTGAAGATGGGCTTGAGCGCCCTGCGCAACAAGGCCACAGAAGATAATCCGCTGATTCCGGAACTGGACAGACTGTTGCTCATGGCCGGGCAAGTCATTGGCGAATTGCGCGATTACGCCGGGATGGTCAAGTCCGGCGCGGGGGTGACCGAGCCTGTCTATCTGCTCTCGCTGCGAAGGCAGGCAACCCAGACCAGAGAATTCTACGGCGTCGATATCACAGTCAACGCAGGCAATGGCGTTGGTATCAGCGATCGCCTGGCGGCGGAAGTGCTGCAGATTGCCAGGGAAGGCATCAGCAATATTTGCAGGCATACGACCGCGCGGCGTGGTGCGATCGATATTCAGGCCGCAAACGGATGGCTTGCCATCCGGATCGAAAACGAAAGCGTCGGGGCACCGTCGCAGAAATTCATGCCGCGCTCCATCATGGAACGAACCGCTGCGCTCGGCGGCAATGTGATTGTGGAGCAGGATGTCAAATCCGGGACGTGCGTGCATGTCGAAATTCCGATTTGAAGGAATTTGAGGGAGCGAGCAATGAACTTGAATAAAAAACCAATACGCGTATTGCTGGTTGATGATCACCAGACGATGCTATGGGGTTTGGGGAAATTGATCGAGGGCGAAAATCCCAGGATGGAAGTCGTCGGCACGGCCAGCAATTGCGAAGAAGCCCGTGACAAGGCAGGCACGCTGATGCCGGACGTGATTCTGCTTGACCTCGATCTGGAAGGGAGAAGTTCGCTCGACTATCTCCCCGCCATGCTGGCCAATGGCGTGTCGCGCGCCCTGATATTGACGGCGGAACGCCAGCAAGCCATCCTGGACCAGGCCGTCCAGCACGGCGCACGCGGCGTGCTGCACAAGATCGCATCCGCCGAACAGGTATTGAAAGCCATCGAAAAGGTGCATCAGGGCGAATTGTGGATTGAAAATGAAATGCTCAGTCGCGTCCTTGGGAAATTCATGAGTCCGGCGACGAAGAGCGCCCCCGACCCGGAAATGGCCAGGATCGCGCAACTGACCCTCAAGGAGCGCAAGATCATCGATACCATCGTCCGTGAAAGCGGGGCATCCAACAAGGTGATTGCGCAGCGGCTTTTCATCTCGGAGCATACCTTGCGCAATCACCTGACCTCGATTTATCAAAAACTCGACCTGAGCAATCGGCTGGAGCTGTATGTTTACGCCGTCAAGCATGCCCTGGACAGTGCCCGCCAGGAGCCGCGGCCAGGCGACAAGCGCCGCGACGCCCGCGAGCCGTCCGTGGCCTAGTAAGCCGCCCTGGCGAAATAGGCTTTAGTACAAAAGTCCTACTCGCCACCGCGAAAAGCAGTCGTTTCGTACTCAAAGAAAAAGGACATTTTTCCGATGTCTGGCAATGCCAGAGCCCCTATAGTTGATTCATCAGCGCGGATGTTGTTGCCGACTGAGACAAGCCAGGCAAAGCGGTAAAAAAACATCTGGAGCGAAGTCTGCGTCATTGCGTTACTTCAGTTGGCAAGGGCACTTGGCTTGTTCCAATTCCTCGCTGGAAAGACGGGAATTGGTTGTCTGAATACAGTGGGAGGTTTCCGGGATTGTGGTCCCGCAAGGTTGCAGCACCGGTCAACAATAAAATCCACCGAGCAGAGCCTGTAGTAAGAACCTTAAGTAATGTTGAATTTTAATCTTAAATCTGAAAAGGAAATCACCATGAACTTCATCAAGAATTTTCTGCGGGAAGAAGACGGCGTAACGGCTATCGAATACGGTCTGATTGCGGCGCTGATTGCTATAGTCATCATCGCGTCCGTAGATGCGGTCGGCGATGCTCTCATCGTTGTTTTCGACAACGTCGAAACCGCATTAACCACCGGCGCCGCCCCTTAAGCAGACGGACGTCGCAGCTTAAAGATGTTCCCGGTAGATTTCTCTGCCGGGAACATTGTTCAAGAACCTGAAAAGCGAGTAAAAAATGCGACTTCATCGCCTGCGCAACCTGGTAGCTTCCGAAGATGCGGTCACCGCGATTGAATATGCCTTGTTGGCCGCATTGATCGCAGTGGTGATTCTGGGCTCTGTAACACTGGTTGGCAGCAGGACCCTTGACCTGTACCAGAGAGTTTCAAATTGTGTCGACTTCGCTGTGACCGGTAACGGCAATTGTTCCTGAAAACGCTATCCAAACATCTTTCGTAAAACCGGGACCCCTATGACCCAGCACGGATTATTTCATCTTGGCGGCTTCTCCATCGAAGTCAACGCGGCCATTTTGATTACGCTGCTCGGCGTTGCGTCATGCTTCGACATCAAGTCGAGGCGGATTCCCAACTGGCTGGTGGCTGCCGGACTGGTATTCAGCCTCGGCGCCCATGCTTTCCTCGGCAACGGCGGTTTCTCTGCGTGGGCCCTGGGTCTCCTGGTCGGATTCGGCCTGTTTCTTCCCCTCTATGTGGTGCGCGCCATGGGCGCGGGCGATGTGAAGTTGATGGGCATGGTCGGCGCCTTTCTCGGGCCCGCCTCAGCCGCTGGTGCCGTACTGACGACCCTCGTCGCAGGTGGAGTTCTCGCCATCGCCGTGGCGCTGTGGAGCGGCGCTTTACGGAACACCCTGGCAAACGTGCGATCCCTGATGATTCAAACGATGTTCAGGACCTTGCATGGCGGCAGCGTGCGGATAGAAGCGCTGCCGGCTTCAGCGGGCAAGCTTCCCTACGCTGTTGCTATCGCAGCTGGTACTTTTATTCACCTGCTTCTGATACGCAGCGGCCATGCGCTGTTCGCATGAACAGGCACGCAAAGGATATCGACATGAAACAACAATTGCAATTACCCGATTCGGCGGCGATTCACCTGCTGCTCGGATGCGTCATGGCAGCGCTGTGGGGATTGTTCGCCTATCGCCATATGCTTGCGTTTCATAACACCGGTGACTGGTCTTATTTGATGGTGTGTATTTCAGAAACGCTCACCGCAACGTTTTTTGTATTCCGCAGCGCGCCGGCGACGGTTTCAGCGGATCCGCTGGATTGGCTTTTTGCCTTGGCGGGAACCTTCACGCCGCTTTTCTTTGCGCCCGCGTCATGGGGGCTGCTGCCAGCGGCCAAGGCGCTCGTTTTTGTCGGCATCGGGATGCAAATTTTTGGCCTGCTCTCGCTAAATCGCAGCTTTGCGCTGGTCGCCGCAAAGCGAAAGATCAAGACCAGGGGAATGTACCGCTTGGTGCGCCATCCGCTGTACGCGAGTTACTGGGTGATCTTCACTGGATACATCCTGGCAAACACGACATGGATGAACTTTGTTCTCTACGTCATGACGATGGGGTTCCTGTTTGTCCGCCTGGTACGGGAAGAGAAACACCTAGCCCTCGACCCGGCGTATGGCCAGTACATGCAACAAGTGCGTTACCGCGTCATTCCATTCGTATTTTGATGATCATCGTACCGACCATCGAAACCCCTGCCAATGCGACTACGAGGGATTTGAACATGCTTACAAGTCAAACAGAAAGCAAGGTAATAAGCCTTGATTCAGCCTCTACATTATTGCCCCGCGCGCCACGCACCCCGGAGGAAACCGGCCTGCCGTTTTTGTTCCTGGTCGAATTGGTCTCTAAAGTGCTGTTCCTGCGCGGGCAGGTGGGACTCGTCGAGCTTTCCGCGCATCTCAAACTGACTGTCGGCGTGCTAGATCCGCTGATCGTCTTCATGCGCGCCGAGAAGCTTTGCGAAGTCACCCGCCGTGGCGGCAGCGGTACCGACGCTGACCTTACTTACAACCTCACTGATCTTGGCCGTACCCGGGCAACGGAGTTCATGAGCCGCAACGCCTATGCCGGCCCGGCGCCGGTAACCCTTGCCGCTTACTGCGCACAGGTCGAAGCACAAAGCGTGGCGCAGATGCACATCATGCGCGAGGACATGGCGAACGAATTCGCCGACATCGTGGTCAGTCCGATCGTGCTTGAGCAACTAGGCACGGCCATGAATTCCGGACGAGCCATTTTCGTTCATGGCCCGGCGGGCAGCGGCAAGACTTACCTGGCCGAGCGCCTGGCGGGCCTGTTGCATGGCGATATATTGGTGCCGCATGCCATCGTGGTCGATGGCGAAGTAGTGCAAGTCCATGATCCCGTCGTGCATCCACCGGTTGATGGCATGGCAGAACAGGCGGATGTGTTTGATAAGCGCATGCTGCTTGACGCCCGCTGGCTGCGGACCAGGCGTCCGGCTGTTCTGACAGGCGGCGAGCTCACGCTCGACATGCTTGACCTGCAGTTTGATCCAGGCACACGCTTTTATCAGGCGCCGCCACATCTCAAGGCCAACGGTGGAATCTTCATCATCGACGACCTTGGACGACAACGCTGCTCCCCGGCCGAACTGATGAACCGCTGGATCGTCCCGATGGACCGTCGCGTGGATTTCCTGTCGCTGCACACCGGTTACAAGTTCCTGGTGCCCTTCGATGTCATCGTGGTGTTTTCTTCCAACTTCCCGCCTGAACAGCTTGCCGATGGTTCCTTCCTGCGGCGGCTTGGCTACAAGATCCACGTCGGGCCGCTTACGGAAGCGCAATATGAACGCATATTCCGTCAGGTGTGCAAACAATTTGAAGTACCTTACTCTGACGATGCCTTCCACTACCTGGTGCACCAACACCATTATCAGGAAGAGCGTGCGCTGCTTGCCTGCTATCCGCGTGACATCCTTGCACAGGTTCGCGATCTTGCGCTGTACGAGGGCAGGGCGCCGAGTCTCGACCAAAGGGTGCTGGATTGGGCATGGAACAACTACTTCATCGGCGCCTGACGCCGATGCCATAAAAGAAGGAAGCAGGAGCGGGAGCGGGAGCAACGGTGGCAGGTCGCCAATGACAGGGCCGGCGTAAAACGAACATGTCGGGCCAATTAGGGGAAATCAAATGAGAAATACGCGTGCTTGGATAATGATGGTGGTGGCGATCGTCGTCGCATTCGGGGCAGTCATCGTGGCGGCCCGCTGGATCAATGCTCAAGCCTCCGGAACCACCAACAAGGTGGCGGTCGCCCTCGTAGATATCAGTCTCGGCGCCAGGCTGAGCCCGGAAATGGTCCGCATGGTCGACTGGCCCTCGAGCGCCATGCCGCCCGGCGCATTCACCGATGCCAAGCTGGTCGAAACGCGCGTTGCGCGCACCAGCATCCAGCTTGGCGAACCCATCATGGAAGGCAAGCTTGCGCCACCCGGAACCAAGGGCGGACTGTCCGCCGTGGTCGCGGATGGCAAGCGCGCCATGACCGTGCGCGTCAACGATGTGGTCGGCGTAGCCGGGTTCGCCTTGCCCGGCAATTTCGTCGACATCCTGGTCAATACCCAGGAAGAGGGAGCGAAAAACAATGCCAACAAGGACCTGAGCATTTCCAAGATCGTGCTCGAGCGCATTCTGGTGCTGGCCGTTGCCCAGGAATCGAGCCGCGACGAAACCAAGCCCAAGGTGGTCAATGCCGTAACCCTCGAACTCACGCCAGATCAGGCGGAAAAACTGGATCTGGCGCGTAGCGTCGGCACCCTCTCGCTGGTTTTGCGGAACCAGATCGACCCGAATCCGGTGAACACGGAAGGCGCGACCAAGACAACGCTGCTCGATGTAAAGGCAGTCCCCGTGGCAGTCCCCGCGCCGGCCGCCAAACCTGCCAAGGTGAAGCTGAAGCGCGCAGTCATCGTTCGCACGCCTGCCCCCGGATATCAAGTGGAGGTTATCAAAGGCCTGGACCGCAGCACCCAACAATTTTAAATAAGAATACCTAGGGAGGTAGCAAATGAGTACATTCTGCATCGGGGAAAAACCGGCTGTCTCGCGCATGGCGATCGCTGTGGCGGGCATGATAGTGACGGCATCACTGGCGCATGGCCAGGTAGCGGGGGAAGCCGGCGTGCTTGCCACAAAAAATAATCAAGCCAATGCGGCATCGAAGCCAGTCAAAGGCGCCGCCGTCAAACCCGCCGCTGTCAAGCCTGCGGATCTCAAGATCCAGTCGCCGATAACTCGATCCGGGTCATCCATGACTGGCAACGTGGAACTGGCGCCACAGATCAATCTTTCGGAAGGGAAGTCCACGCTGATGCGCCTGCCCCATCCCGCATCGCGTATGTCCGTAGGCGATGCGTCGATTGCCGATGTGATCCTGCTGAATCCAAGCGAGGTGTACATGCTCGGCAAATCGGTCGGCTCTACCAACCTGATCCTGTGGAACAAGAACAACGACGCGACCATCGTCGACATCTCCGTCGGCATCGATACCGTGGCGCTGCACGGGCGACTCGCCGAGCTTCTTGCCAGCGAGAAGGATATCAAGATCACGACTGCCGCGGATACCATTATCCTCTCCGGAACAGTTTCCGATGTGGTCAAGGCCGATCAGGTTCTGGCGCTAGCCAACGCCTATGTCCAGCGCAGCGCCCGCGGGGCGCAGGCCCGCGGCGCAGGGGCCGCTGCTCCGGCTGCTGGCGCTGCTCCGGGCGGTGCAGCGCCAGCAGCCGGCGGCGGCCAGGCTAATGTGCCCAAAGTCGTCAACATGCTGTCCATCGCCGCGCCGCAGCAGGTCATGCTGGAAGTGAAGGTGGCTGAAGTGTCCAAGACGCTGGTGGACCAGTTGGGCGCCAGCATCGGCGCCAGCAAAACGCGCGGAAGCTGGACTTATACCCTGCTTTCGAACCTGCTCAGCGGCAATCCCAGCCTTGTCGATGGCTTCAAGACGAACGGGAATTTCGCGACCCTGGATGCGCAAAAGCGCGACGGCCTGGTGAAGGTATTGGCTGAACCGACAATCATGGCGATCAGCGGGCAGGAAGCAAGCTTCCTGGCTGGCGGAAAAATCTTCATCCCGATTAGTCAAACCAATAATGGCGGCACGCCGACCATTACGCTGGAAGAAAAGGAATTCGGCGTTGCGGTGAAGTTCACCCCTACCGTTCTCGAAGGCGGCCGCATCAATCTCAAGGTGGCGCCCGAGGTTTCTGACCTGAACAAGGAAGGCGTGGGCATCACGGCAACGGGTGTCAGCACTACGGCGATCCTTCCTTCTTTCACCACACGCCGCGCGACCACCACAGTCCAGCTTTACGACGGCCAGAGCTTTGCCATCGGCGGCCTGATCAAGAACAACGTCACGGCCAACATCAAGGCGTTCCCGCTGTTGGGTGAAGTGCCAGTCCTTGGCGCGCTCTTTCGCAGCAGCGATTTCCAGACCGACAGATCGGAATTGGTGTTCATCATTACCCCGCATCTGGTCAAGCCGCTGCCGCCTGACTACAAGCTGCCGACCGACGCTTACATTCAGCCTAGCCGCGCCGAGTTTTTCCTGGGCGGCAAAATGGAAGGTTCGGCCCCGCCGGAAGAAATGATGCCAGCACAGCCTGCGACCGGCTTTGAACTCAAATAGGAGAGCAATCATGCATCGTACTCACTTTCGTACCGCAGGCGTGCCATGCGTGGCGTTATTGCTGCTGGCAGTTGCCGGCTGCGCATCGCAGACGCCGAATCTGGACCGGCATTTTGGCGAGGCCGTCAATCTGGTGAAAGCGCAGCAAACGATTAACCCCGACGCCTGGCGCAATGCCGATCCCGTCACAGGAATCGATGGCAAGGCGGGAAAGAGCGCTTATGACCAGTACCAGAAGTCATACAGGATGCCTGAGCCGCAGCCGAGTGCATTCACCATTGGGATTGGTGGCCGCTAAGTTAAGTGTGCCACGGACAAAAGGAGGTTGCGATGAGATCACCGTTTCGCTCACGACGTAGACAAAAAGGCGCGGTTGCCATCGTCTTCGGCTTAAGCGTTGTCACCTTGTTTGCGATGGGTGGCGTTGTGCTGGACCTCGGCCATCTGTATGTCGCCAAAGCGGAGCTGCAGAACGCGGCCGATGCCGCAGCGTTGGCGGGGGCGAAGGATCTCAACGAAACCCCCGCCGGCATCGACAGTGCTGTCCTTCAAGCGCAGGGCATAGCACAGAAAAACAAATACAACTTTTCCACAGACGTTACCCTCGCGCTAACGAATATTGAATTTGGCCCAAGCCCGGACGGTCCATGGTCCAGCGTTGGCGCCGCGAAAGCTAACCCGCAAGGCAAGACTTTTATCAAAGTGGATACCGGGGCGAAATATCTCAATACTTACCTGATGCGCGTCGCCGGCGCTGCCTTCAACACGGTAAATACATCCGGGTTCGCCGTCGCTGGCCGGTACGTCACTGACATCACGCCGATCGGGGTGTGCGCCGTTGATCCCGCGAATAAAACGGCAAAATACACCTACCCTACGACAGGTCAAACCGAACTGGTCGAATTCGGCTTCCGGCGCGGCGTGACTTACGATATTTTCGGCCTGAATCCGCTGGGCGGCGGCCCTTCTGATCCGTATCTGATTAACCCGGTTGACGCGCCGCCAGTTGGATGCAATCCCGCTCATTCCAGCGCCAACTTTACCGCGCCTTTCCTGTGCGGCGGGAACAGCGCCGTCATTTCGAGCGGCGTAGGTCAGGTGTATACCAACACCGGCTTGACGGCCTCTTTGGCAGAATCGCTCAATTCGCGTTTCGGTGACTATAAACCGTCTGGCAAGTGCATCCCAGCATCCGCTCCTCCGGATACGAACATCAGGGAATACCCTTGCAAGGGTCCTAGCAGCGATCCGCGATGCGTCAACACGACCCCCTCCTCTACCTGGATGGAGCCGGGTGGCAGCACTCTACCCAGCTGGCAGTCCGTGGAGGTAAACGCTGCAAAAAAGCCGAAATACCAGTTGCCCGCAGCCGGCCCGACGCCCGTTCCCAGTGCCGATCCTGCATTATTTGCTCAGTTCGCAAAATATGGAGTCCTGTGGTCCTATGGCCCGGCGTACCAGGCTGACGCCAGCACGCCACCGAAGGCCGGCGCTGCGTTCACGCCGCTAGAGGCTAATCTGAATCCGATGTACAACGCGACCGCCATTAACTACTTTGATACGGCCAACTATCCGGCGGCGGCGGGTGCTGGCTTTCCCGCTGGCACTCCCGCTGCGCCTTACAACCAAACAAGCGGACTTTACTTCCAGTCAGGTGGGGCAGCAGGCATACGCAATCGCCGCATCCTCAATATCGTCCTGGTGGATTGCCGCGTGCCTGCGGTCGGGTCGGCCTCTTGCGGTCGAATGGACGCGGTCGGCATCGGCAGATTCTTCATGCAGACGAAAGCCGACTTCACCTCGAGCCCTAAACGCCTGGACCTCGAGTTTGCCGGACTGATCAAGCCGGCTCCGAAGTCCGAGATCAAGATTTATCGGTGACCGACATGATCCTGCAACCATCCATCCCTTGCAAAAGACGTCCGGCACGCCAGCATGGCGCCGCCGTTATCGAATTCGCGTTGATCCTCGCCCTGCTGATCAGCCTGCTGGCTGGCATTTTCGAATTTGGCCGCGCCTTCTGGTATTACGATGCGCTCACCAAGGCCACGCGGGATGGGGCACGCGCAATGTCGGTCAGCGCCACGGCAGACATCGCCTCGGTCGGTGTTGGCCTTGCAAAAAAGGAAGTGGCGGACGCTGTGACAGCTGCGGGCGTACCGGATTTCACGGAAGGCAATGTCGCAGTGACCTGCCTAAATGATGCTTTCGATGACGCCGCTTGTACCGATGGCGCAACCCCGGGTGGCGTGCGGGTCCAGATCGTTGGCTACACGATGAGCATCGGTCAGTTCATTCCATTCCTGATCGGCGCAAGTTCTTCGTATTCGGCGACGCTTTCGCCGCACACCACGATGCGCTACATGCTGCCAGTTTTGTAAGAGAAAAAAATGCGAACCTTCCATCTGCCACCCGATAGTCAACGCGGCGCTGCTGCCGTCGAATTTGCGATTGTCTGCCTGCTGTTTTTCACCATCCTGTTCGCGATTCTTGAATTCGGTCGGATGCTCTACGTCTATAACACGATGCAGGAAGTGACCCGGCGCGCCGCGCGGGCAGCGGTCGTGCGCTGGATCGACCAGACGGCCTCCATCAAATCGATCGCCTTGTTCGGCGGCACATCGATTCCTGCTGGCGCCGAAGTGACAGCAGACAAAATCAATATTGCCTACTTGAATAAGGCTGGCGCTGTGGCCGCCCCGTTACCAGTCGACCCGGGCGACAACCTGTCAGCCTGCGGAGATGCTTTACGAACAGCCGAGTGCATCTACACCGTGCGCGTTTCCATCGACGGCGTGGCTTACAGTCCGATGGTCAGTCTGTTCAGTTTTCTGAACATCGCGCTGCCGACATCGGTTGTCACCATGCATGCAGAGAGCCTTGGATTTGAATCTAACTAAGCTACATCACATCACGCAGCCGGGGACTTAAATTGAAAATCGCCGCCATATCAATGAATGACAAACACCTTGCGGAGATAGCCAGGCTGCTCCGCGAGCGCAACCCGTCCGATCAGGTGGACATCGTTTCCGGCACGCTGGAAAAGCTGGCCGGGAACGTCGATCTCGCGCCGCCGGATGTGCTGGTGCTCGACCAGCCGTCGGTAGAGGACGGCGACCTGGAGCGGCTGGAACGATTGATTCATTCGTATCCGCGCATGGCTCCCATTCTTCTTTGCCAGCAGCACTCGCCCGAGTTTCTTCTCCGGGCCATGCGCGCCGGCGTGCGCGAGGTGTTGCCCTCTCCGGTGAGCTCCAGTAACCTGTTTCCCGCCATTGCCCGCATCGAGGAAAAGCTCGACAGCCGTTCGCAGGCCAACGGCAAGGTTCTAGCATTCATTTCCTGCAAGGGCGGCAGCGGCGCGACCTTCCTCGCCACCAACCTGGGGTATGCGCTGGCGACGCTGGAAAAAAAGCGCGTTGCCCTGATCGACCTGAATTTGCGGTTCGGCGACGCATCGCTGTTCGTGTCCGATCAAAAACCGGTGGCGACCCTGTCCGACGTGGCCCAGCAAATCCATCGGCTGGATCCTTCATTCCTTGCATCGAGCATGCTCAACGTAACGCCGAACTATGGCGTGCTGGCCGCCCCGGAAGACCCGGCGCATGCGAACGACGTCAAGCCGGAGCATGTCGATGCGATCCTCAAGCTGGCCCGGCGCCAATACGACTTCATCCTGCTTGATATCGGTCGCAGCCTGGACGCGGTCAGCGTTCGCGCGCTGGACCAGGCCGACATGATTTTTCCGATCCTGCAGACCACGCTGCCGTATATCCGCGATGGCAAGCGGCTTTTGGAGGTGTTCCGTTCCCTGGATTATCGCAAGGACAAGATTCATCTGATCGTGAACCGCTATGAAAAGAGCGGCGAAATCCGGCTGCGGGATCTGCAAACTGCTTACGGCGCCAGCATCTTCAGGACCCTGCCCAACCACTATGAAGCAGCGGCGGCTTCGGTCAACCAGGGAGTGCCGATATTGAAGCTTGCCAGGAGCAGCCCGATTTCAAAGTCCCTTCAGGAGTTTTCCCGGTCGCTGGCGGGAGACGCCACCGAGGCATCACAGGGTTGGTCACCGGGTTGGTTTTCGCGGGTTTTTCAACACGCTTGATGCGCCGCATTCAAGAATATGTTAGCCAAAGGAGATGTCGCCATGAAAGCAGAGAGCCTATCAATCAGAGACCGTCTGGGGAACGGCAATGCCAACGGCCATGCACAATTCGCAGGCCACCGCCCGGGCGGCATTGACAACCGCGCTTACCAGGCACTGAAGCACCGTATCCATCAAACCCTGCTTGATCGGGTTGACCTGGAAAGCATGCAGCGTCTTTCCCAAGAGCAGATTCGGGACGAACTCAGGATGCTGGTTGAACGCCTGCTCGAAGAGGAAATCGTCGTCATCAACGACATCGAGCGAAAAAACCTGACCCGCGACATCCAGAACGAGATGCTAGGTTTCGGCCCGCTGGAAACGCTGCTGGCCGATCCGTCCGTGTCCGACATACTGGTCAATACTTGCAAGCAGGTCTATGTGGAGCGGCGCGGCAAACTGGAACTGACCGACGTCACCTTCACCGATGATGCGCACCTGATGAAGATCATCGACAAGATCGTCTCGCGGGTCGGTCGCCGCATCGATGAGTCTAGCCCGATGGTGGACGCGCGCCTGCCCGACGGTTCACGCGTCAATGCCATCATTCCGCCGCTGGCCATTGATGGTCCCATCATGTCGATCCGCCGTTTTTCCGCCGAGCCGCTGCGCCTGGCCGACCTGGTCGAATACAAGAGCCTGACCGCCGACATGGCGGAAATCCTGCAAGGACTGGGCAAGGCCAAGCTCAACATCCTGATCTCCGGCGGCACCGGCAGCGGCAAGACCACCATGCTCAATGTCATCTCCGGTTTCATCGGCGCTTCCGAGCGCATAGTGACGGTCGAGGATGCGGCCGAGCTGCAGTTGCAGCAGCCGCATATCGTGCGCCTGGAGACGCGTCCGCCGAACATCGAAGGCAAGGGCGAGGTCACGCAGCGTGCGCTGGTGCGCAACGCGTTGCGCATGCGGCCGGACCGCATCATCCTCGGCGAGGTGCGCGGCGGCGAGGCGCTGGACATGCTGCAGGCCATGAATACCGGCCACGAAGGCTCGATGGCAACCATACACGCCAATACCCCGCGCGACGCGCTCACGCGGCTGGAGAACATGATCAGCATGGCGGCGGCGAGCCTGCCCACCAAGGCCATGCGGCAGCAGATCAGTTCGGCCATCAGTGTCGTGGTGCAGGTGGCGCGGCTGACCGATGGCAAGCGCAAGGTGATTTCGATTCAGGAGATTACCGGCATGGAGGGCGAGGTGATCACGATGCAGGAAATCTTCAGCTTCAGGCAGACCGGGCTGGGCGAGAACGGCGCCGTGGTGGGACATTTCTGTTCAAGCGGGGTACGCCCGCGATTCCTCGAGAGGCTGCGCACCTTCGGCATCGCCGTATCCGAAACCCTGTTCGACCCGACCAAGCAATATCACTAGACCGCCATGGACTACCTCTACTACCTCTTCGGTACGCTCATCTTCATCGCGGTCGTCCTCCTTGTCGAGGGCGTGTACCTCACCTGGAATTCCGCCAAGGGACCTGAAGCCGAGCGCGTCGCGCGCCGGTTACGCGTCATGTCGGCGGGCGGGAAGGGCGGTGACCAGGCCATTTCGATTGTCAAGGAACGGTTGCTGAGCCAGACTCCCACGATGCAGCGCATCCTGCTGCAGATCCCGCGCGTTGGCACGCTGGACCGCCTGCTGCAACAATCGGGGCTGTCCTGGAGTGTCGCCGAACTCCTCGGGATGAGCCTGCTGGCGTTTCTCGTCCCATTCTTTGCGGGTGGTTACTTTGCCGTGCCGTTGCTGCTCCGGCTGGCGGTCGCCGGCGCAGCAGCGACGCTGCCGATTTTTTATGCCATGAGGGCGAAGGACAAACGCCTCAATCGCATCGAGCAGCAACTGCCCGATGCGTTGGACCTCATGGGGCGGGCCTTGCGCGCCGGCCACGCCTTTCCGACCGCGCTGAAGATGGTCGGCGACGAGATGAACGATCCCCTGGCAAGCGAATTCCGCGCCGCTTTCGACGAGGTCAACTTCGGCATCGCCATGCCAGAGGCCCTGATGAACCTGGCAACGCGCGTTCCCAGCACCGATCTGCGCTACTTTGTGATCGCCGTTCTGATCCAGCGGGAAACCGGCGGCAACCTTTCCGAACTGCTGGCTAACATCAGCGCCATCATCCGCGACCGCATCAAGCTGATGGGCCAGATTCGCGTGCTGTCCGCCGAGGGCAAGATGTCTGCCTGGGTGCTGTCCTTGCTGCCATTCGGGGCGGCGCTCATGATCCAACTGACGAATCCGGAGTTTCTCGAGGTGCTGTACACCGATCCCGCCGGCCGCAAGATGCTGGCCGGCGCCGCCGTAATGATGGTGCTCGGCATCCTCGCAATGCGCAAGATTATCCGCATCCGGGTGTGAGATGAACCAGCCAGATTTTTCAGGAGCAATAGCGCCATGACCCCACTTCAATTTGCGTTTTTAGCCTTGCTTTTTCTGCTTGTGTTCGGTGTCGTAATGCTGGCACAGCGCCTGTTCGCTTCGAACCCCGTGCAGGACCGCCTGGATGCTGTCATCGGTCGGCCAGCCTCGGCTGCCGGCGGAGAGCCCAGTCCATGGGTGGCGCAAATCATCAAACTGACCGGCCCGCTGGCAAAGCTTTCCGTGCCCGATGATGGTTGGGAAAATTCAATCCTTCGTACCCGTTTCATGAATGCCGGGTTCCGCCACCGTTCCGCTCCGGCCATATTCTTCACAGCCAAAACCGTGCTGGCCGTTGGCCTGCCGCTGACGGCGTTTGTTGTCCTGAGTACCTCCGGCGCCAAGTACGGCGCCAACACTTTCCTGTTCTGGCTGCTCGGCGCGGCGGCCATCGGGTATTACCTGCCTAATATTTTGTTGAGTAACCTGATCGCGCGCCGCCAGCGCGAAGTCTTCGAGAGCTTTCCTGATGCGCTCGACCTGATGACCGTTTGTGTGGAGGCAGGGCTTGCGATGGACGCCGCGCTTGCCCGCGTCGCTACGGAGATCGGCTTGAAGAGTGCGGTTCTCGCCGATGAACTGCACCTGGTCACGCTCGAGCTGCGAGCCGGCAGCGCCAAGGAAAAGGCGTTGCGCAACCTGGCGCTTCGGACCGGCGTGGAGGATGTCGACGCGCTGGTAGCCATGCTCATCCAGGCGGAGCGTTTCGGCACCAGCATTGCCGATTCGCTGCGCGTGCAATCCGACCAGTTGCGCACCAAGCGTCGCCAGCGCGCCGAGGAACAGGCGGCAAAAATCGCGCTGAAGCTGCTGTTTCCGCTGATCTTTTTTATCTTCCCGTCGTTGCTGGTAGTGCTGATGGGGCCGGCATTCATTCAGATTTACCGCGTGCTGTTGCCCACCATGGGCGGCGGCAATTGATAAGGAGATAGCTGATGTTCAAACTCCGCCCGATCGTAGTTGTCTTGGGTGCATGCATGTTGCAGGCTTGCGTAGCGCCGCCCACTAAACAGGAAATGACCATACAGCCGCTGCTGCGGGTGCGCCATTCTGCTGACCAGAGCGCGGCAACCTACTATCAGCTCGGCAAATATTATCAGGAACGCGGCAACCTCGATCTTGCCCACAAGGCCTATACGCAATCGATCGCGCTCGACCGCCGGCAATTGGAAGCGCGCAACGCACTCGCCGCCATTTATTCCCGACAAGGCAGGCTGGATGAGGCGAAGGCCTTGCTGCTTCAACTCGTTGCCGACTTCCCCGCGGTTGCGCATCCGTATAACAACCTTGGTTATGTCTACTATTTGCAGGGTGATTTCAATGCGGCAGTGACAACCCTGCAACGCGCACTGGTGCTGGATTCAGGAAACGAGTGGGCACGTAACAATCTGAAGGCGGTGCAGACGGCACTGGCAAGCCATGGCGAGCGCGCTGCAGTCGCCATGGAGCTTTCCCCGCCGGCGCCCGCTACACGCCCGCAGGGGCTCGCAAACGTGGTCCCGCCGTCGGTGCCGCAATCGCGCATGGAGGTGGTGCAGATTGTGCCCAACGTGTATGAGCTCAAGCTGAAAGCCGCTGTCACGCCAGTCGTCGCTGAACGGTCTGTCGAGAAACCGGCTTTGGCAGCTGCGACCTCCGCCCCTGCTATCGTTACCGCTGCCAAAACGTTCAATGTGGAAATCGCCAATGGCAACGGCATCACCGGCATGGCAAGGCGGATGAGGCATGTGCTAGGCCAACGCGGCATCGCAGTGAATCGGCTTAGCAATCAACGTCCCTTTAAGCATCTGAATACGGAGATCCAGTATCGGGTCGGTTACAAGCAGGAGGCGCAAGCATTGCAGATCGCGTTGCGAGGCTATGCGGTTGTGGTACCGGTCAATGACTTTTCGGGCAATTCCGATGTGCGGCTGGTCCTGGGGAAAGACGTTGTCGCGCAGATGGCCCGGATCGAAGGCTCGGCTATCGAGTCGCCTTTGGCATTGAACGTGGCGACGAACTGAACGGATCACATTATTGACTTCGCATTGAATAACAATAGGGAGCGGAACATGTTTGAGAATATGAGACTCGCAAGGAAAGCAAAGTTTTTCGCGGTCGGCATGCTGGGTGGATTGCTGGTTGCTTGCGGCGGCGGCGGCGGGGCCGATCAAGGATGTACGAACCTCGATCCAGCGCGCAATCCGAATTTGCCGTCGTGCGGGGCAAGCACTGGCTCGGCCACGTCGACAACTTCGGCAGCTTCGGCAGCACTCGCCCCGCTTACGCTTTCATTGACCGACGCGGCCGGCGCGACCATCACATCGGTTTCTCCTGACCGCGCCGGAACGCTTCAAGCGTCAGTGAAAGACAGCAAGGGGAACGCCGCGCCAAACATCGCGGTCACCTTCACCACGACGGATAAAACAGGTGCGTTCGTGCCTTCGTCCGGCACGGCGTTGACCGATGCGAGCGGCGTGGCGCGGGTAAGCTTGCCAGCGGGGACCCAGGCAGGCGCATTCACGGTGACAGCCACCGCCGCCGTCGGCAGTTCGACTTCCACGGGAGCGGCCGGGTACACGGTCACGTTTCCGACGCTCACGCTGAATCCACTGACGATCACGCCCGCAAGCCTCTCGGCTGGTGGAACGGCAAGCCTCAGTGTGACTGTATTGAACGGGTCGAGCCCGTTCACTTCCGCGCAGTCCATCAGCTTCACTTCCCCGTGCGCGACTGCGGGAAAAGCGACGATCAGCTCGCCGGTTACCACGGTAAACGGTGTGGCGAGCACTTCATACACGGACAAGGGCTGTGGCGGAGCTGACACGATCACGGCTTCAACCAGCCTGGGCGGTGCGACCTTTACCCAGACCGGAACCGTGACCGTGCTGGGAGCGACAGCCGGCCAGATCGCATTCGTTTCGGCGCTACCGCAAAATATTGCATTGAAAGGCACTGGCGGCGCCGGTCGTCAGGAAAGCTCTACCTTGACTTTCAAGGTGCTTGACACGAATGGCAATCCTGTTTCCGGACAAAGCGTCGGTTTTTCCTTGAATACAAGGTTAGGCGGACTTGATCTGAGTCCATCACTTCCCCCTGCGCCCGCACTTGGAACGGTTTTTGCGACGTCAGCTGCAGATGGTGCCGTGTCCATTGTTGTCGTAGCCGGGACTGTCAATACACCGGTGCGCGTGACGGCGACCTTGGCTGGTACTTCGATCAGCACCTTGTCTGATCAGCTTGTGGTATCGACGGGCGTACCTGATCAAAACAGTTTTTCGCTGAGTACTCAGGTATTCAATGTCGAAGGCATGAATCACGACGGTTGCGAAGGCCCGGTTGGCTCGACGGTCAGGGTCAGTCTTGCCGACCACTTCAATAATCCTGTGCCCGATGGTACCGCCGTAAGCTTCACCGCCGAAGGAGGCGCGATCGATGCATCGTGTCTGACAGGTCTGATCCAGGTCCCGCAGACCGACGGCACCAAGGTTCTAAAGCCAGGTATTCCCGGCCAATGCAGCGTGCGGTTCTGCGCCGCAAGCCCGCGTCCCGCCGACGGACGCATAACTATCCTTGCTTATGCACTGGGCGAGGAAAGCTTTGCCGATACGAACGGAAATAACCTGTTTGAATCCGGTGAAGAATTCCAGGATCTGGGAGAACCATTCAGAAATGATCGCGCAATCACAAATCTGAACGCAAACGCAAACTGGGGCGTGATTGCAAACTCACTTGTTCCGGCGAACCCCGATAATATCTGGGCGACGGGCAACGCGACTCGGGCTCCAGGTGAAATATTCATCGACACCAATTCGAGCGGCACGTGGACTAGCTTAGGCGATGTAATTTATAATGGGGTCCTGAAGTCTCCTCAGACCTTCAACAATCAGGCGACTCATGTGCGCGGCGCTTTGGTTCAGGTGTTGTCCACGAGCGAGGCGAATATTACGGCGATTGACGCTGTGCCGGTCGCCTTGAGCCATTGTGTTGACGGCACGGCGTTTGCGAACACGGCAAAAACCATCCGCCTTGCCATTCGGGACGGTAACGTGACAGTATTTCCCGGTAATAAGGCGGGTGTCGCGCCACTGGTTCTGCCCTTTGATTTGCCCGGAAATATTCTACCGGCTGGTACAAAGATTGAGTTCACTGCTTCCAATGGCACGATACTGAGCGGCGCGAGCTTTATCGTGCCCAATACCAATGAGCCGAGCGCTGCAGCGTGGATATATCCGGTGCTTATTCAGAGCGATGCCGTACAAGGCGGCGCGCCAGCTCTTGCTTGCATCAACCAGGTCGCAAGTGGATTATTGACGGTGAAAGTGACGACACCGCTCGGGATAATCACAACGCAGTCTTACCCGGTTACCGATTAGTTCAATGTGGCCCTTCAGGGGTGGCCTGGATTTCCTTTGGCGGCAAACCTGACAGGGCCATGCGGTCACCAAAATAGTAGCAATGCTGGCTTCGAAAGGCGCATCGTAAAAGCGCCGACTTGGGGCTGGCATTGTGCAGAAATGGCAAAGAGCCTGTCTAGGCTATATAGACAGAATGGAATTCAGTAGTGTCCAGTTTATTTAAGCCGTACCGGCTGGAAACGCCAGTAAATTAAGAATGCCTGTACGAAAACGATGCGCAAGCTGCCCCGCTCCTTCTACGCGCGCGACACGGTCAAGGTCGCGCGCGAGTTGCTCGGCAAGTATCTGGTCCATGTGATTGACGGCGTGCCCCATATCGGCCGCATCGTCGAGACCGAAGCCTATATCGGTGTGCATGACCTGGCGGCGCATTCATCCCGGGGCATTACCCCGCGCACCAGGGTCATGTTCGGTCCGCCCGGTTTCGCCTACGTTTACCTGATATATGGCATGTACCACTGCATCAATGTGGTGACCGAGCGCGAAGGGAACGGCGCCGCCGTATTGTTGCGGGCGCTGGAGCCGATCCGCAACCTGGACGGCAAAACCAGCGGGCCGGGCCTGCTGTGCAAAGCGATGGGGATTGACTTGCGCCTGAATGCGCATGACTTGTCGAGCGACGATTTATATATCGCCGACGACGGCGCACCGCAATCGCAGACCATCGTCAATCGACCCCGCATCGGCGTCGATTACGCCGGCGAGTGGTCCGGTCGCGAATTGCGCTTTTATATCCAGGGTAATCCCTGCATATCGAAAAAATAATATTGCTTCCAAATGGGGCGCTGCCGCCGTACGCACCGAACTGATTCCCGCCTCTGCACTGAAACCGTGATCTTCGCGCGAATTCGCGCCATGTGATTGGCACGTGCCTTGCTTTTCTTTATTTACACCAACAAGGAGTGCTACATGGACCGCAATGAAGTGACGAAAAAAATCCTGACCACCAAAGTCAAAAACAAACTGAGCTGGGCAGCGATTGCCGAGAAAATCGGCCAGAGCAAGGAATGGACGACCGCCGCCATGCTGGGGCAGATGACCTTCGATGCCAGGCAGGCAGCCGTGGCCAAGGAACTGTTCGGTCTGACCGACGAGGAAACCGCCTGGCTGCAGATCGTGCCGTACAAGGGGTCGTTGCCGACGCCGGTGCCGACCGATCCGTTGATCTATCGCTGGTACGAGATCGTCAGCGTGTATGGCACCACCATCAAGGAATTGATCCATGAAGAGTTTGGCGACGGCATCATGAGCGCCATCGACTTTTCCATGGATATCACGCGCGAAGCCGACCCCAAGGGCGATCGCGTCAATGTCGTCTTGAGCGGCAAGTTCCTGCCGTACAAGCAGTACTGAGCCGCACCGGCACGCAAGGGCAACGCAAGCTAAGCCTTGCGTCCCTCCTTTTCAATGCGGAACAGGTCCCATGCGGCGATGAACAACGCCGCCACTACCGGCCCCAGCACGAAGCCGGTAAGCCCGAACAGCGCCAGCCCGCCCAGCGTCGAAATCAGCACGAGGTAATCCGGCATTTGCGTGTCCTTGCCCACCAGGATGGGGCGCAGCACGTTGTCGATCATGCCGATCACTAAAGTGCCAACGGCAATCAGGATGACGCCTTTCCAGAGCTCACCGGTGACCAGCAGGTAGATTGCCACCGGCCCCCAGACCAGCGCCGCCCCCACTGCCGGCAGCAGCGACAGGAAAGCCATCACGGCGCCCCACAGCAGCGCCCCCGGCACGCCGAGCAATGCGAAGGTCAGTCCGCCCAGCGCGCCTTGCGCCGCAGCCACCAGGATGTTGCCCTTGACCGTGGCGCGCAGCACGGTGTTGAACTTGCCGACCAAAAGCCGCTGGTGTTCGTTACTGATGGGGAGGGCGCGGCGGATACTGTCGGCCACGCTGGCGCCGTCGCGCAACAGGAAAAACAGCAGGTACAGCATGGCTGCGAAGCTCACCAGGAAATCGAAAGTGTCCTGGCCGATGTTGAATACCCGCGCCAGCATGACCTGGCTGCCCTCCGCCAGCACGGCGCTGAGTTTCGCCTGCAGTACCGTCATGTCGGTCCATCCCTGACGCGCCAGTATGCCGGCCAGCCAGTCCGGCAGCAGATGCATGATCTTCTGGTGGTAGGCGCCGAAGTCGAGCGGCGCGGCACGCAAGGCTTCGAGCAGCCGGGTGCCTTCGCTGACCAGCGAGGATACCAGCAGGATGAGCGGCAGGATCACGACCAGCACGCACAGCAGCAGCGTGACGGCCGCCGCCAGGTTGCGCCTGCCGCCGAAGCGCACCAGGAGCTTGCGAAACAGCGGCGAAAACAGGATGGCGAACGCCGCTCCCCAGAAGATGGCGCCAAAAAACGGCAGCAGGATCCAGCCGAATACGATGGATACGGTCGCCAGCAGGAACAGGAAGAATTTGTTTTGCAGTTCGGGATAAACCATATTGCTCCGCGCGCTGATACGTTGATCGATAAGTTGTTTGCATCGCAATATTACCTGAGAGCGCGCCGCCGCTTGCAAGAATTCGCCGGGATGGCGATACTCGACGTTTTTTGTATCGGCCTGGCGGAAAGTATGCAGCAATGATGGAAGACAGCGATAACGCGCGACAAGACGAGCTCAGGGAGCGCCCATGGATCGTTTTGTCGACCACGTATGACGTGGAAGCCTGGATCGACCAGTTCAACAGGGATTTGCAGCAGGCGGTCAAAAAGCCGCATGCCGGCCGCCACGGCATCTGCTTTCGGCTTGCGCATGGCGGCGCGCTATTCCTGCATACGTCCGGGGAAGGCGATGTCCTGCTGGATGTGACGCCGGAAGCGGCCTGGGTGACGCCGGTGATTGTCGCGGCCACCGGCTGCAACCCGCCGGCCTCGCAAATCTGGCCCTTGCCGGGCAGCCGGCTGACCGAACTGCTGCTGGGTCTGAGCAGCCTGATCGAGGCAACCAGGATCGTCACCGATCACGACTTCAGGATCAGGAAAAGGTCGTGGCAGGACGGCTGAAAGTGTCGCGCCGCGCGGCTTTTTTGGTGCGTCCGCTGGTGCGCTGGGGAAGGAAGCGTTGTACCATAGCCCGAGGCGCGTCGGCGCCATCCTGCAACCCTATGCCTGCGTTTGCGTGCATCCTTTACGGAGTGGCGGTTTATGTCGAATGAAACGGACGATCTGGAAGCCTTGTTCGAAGCCGAATCGGTGCGCTACGGCCAGACAGCGGCGGCTGAACCTGCTTCCGCACCGGCCGTTGCACTGTTGCCGGCAGATGAGGGCGGGCTGGACCGCTATTACCAGGCAGTGTCCGGGCTGTATCTGCGCGGTGCCGATGACGTTGCTGCATCGGCTGCCGATTCCGCCGCTGGTGCGCACTCCGCCGACGCGGTCGATGCTTCGATGTACGAGCGCCTGGGCAGCATCGTGCGCCAGCTGCATGATTCCCTGCGTTCGCTGGGCTACGACAAGTCGCTGGCCGAGGCCAATTCGCAAATTGCCGATGCACAGGACCGGCTTGCGCATATCGCCGCGCTGACCGAGCAATCGGCCGTGAAGGTGCTCAATACGCTCGAAGCAGCAATGCCGGCGCAGGAAGCCATGATCCGGCAGGGGCGCGAGATGGAAGAGCGCTGGGCACAGCTATTTGCCGGCAAGATCGGCATCGAGGAATTCAAGGTGCTTGCCGCCGATGCGCGCGCATTTTCCGCCAGCGTGGCCGCCGAGGGCGAGCGCGAAAAGGCGCGCCTGCTGGAAATCATGATGGCGCAGGACTTCCAGGACCTGACCGGCCAGATCATCAAGAAGGTCGTGGGCGTCACCCACGGCATCGAGCAAGACCTGGCCCGGCTGTTGCTGGACAATGCGCCGGCGCCGGTCAGGGAAAAGCATGTCGAGCTGATGGCGGGGCCTTCAACTCCGGGTGTGGCGCTGGTGCAGGGCGACGTCGACGACTTGCTGGCCGACCTCGGCTTTTAATTGCCGGGTGTCCCCGGCGCCAGTACCGGTTCGGGCTGACGCCGCAGCAATTCATGCAGGCGGCCTTCGTCCAGCACCTGCTGCAGATATCCCATGTTGCGTTCGATCGCCTCGATGTAAGGATTGGCGCCGCCGAACAGCGGTTCCACGAAACGGTAGCTGGCCCGGAAATCGGCATCGAGGCGTTTTTTTACCATGCCGGCGTAAAACGCCGGCGTCTTGCTCAGCAAATCCCAGCTTGAGTCGTATAACACCTCGATGCTGCCATCGGCATGGCGCCGTTTGGTGAGGCCGCCCAGTTCGAATTCCTCGTACAGGTAGTCACGGCATTTTTCCAGGTACACGCGGTCGGCCATTTGCGCGATGAGGTCGGCCGTGCCGATCAGGTGCCCCAGGCGCTGGTCGAGCGGGTCGTCCAGGCGGATCTGCTCCAGCGGGATTTCATAGCCCGTGAAATGGATCAGCTTGACGGCGCGGCGCGCCCAGTCGCCATGTCCTTCCTGTGTCAGGAAATGGCTGAGCAGGCGTCCACCGCGCGCGACATGGTGCAAGGTGTACTGGGCGCCATGCCAGCAGCGGCGGTCCTGGCGGCGCCGGATATAGCCGGCATCGTGAAACAGTGCGACGATGACGCCAAGCGCGAGCCGGCCGGCGCCCAGACGCCCGGAAGATGCATGCGCGCATTCATGGCCGGCCTGCATGCGCGCGCATGCCAGCGTCACATCGAGCGCGTGCTGCATGTCGTGGTAGAGCGTTTCGCAACCGTGGTAACCGGGCAGGGTGCCGGCATACAGGCTGGAGAAGACCTCGAACGCGCGGCTGATCAGACTGCGGTCGATTGCTGCATCTTCCTTGCCCAGCAATTCGCACACCGCGTTGCAGACCGCAGGGGGATCGGTCAGGTCGATGGTATGCGTGACATCCAGATGGTCGAACTCTTGCATGGCCGCGTTCTCCTCGCGTTGCTTCGGATACATTGTCCGTCGCATTGTTGCTATGTCAATGTTGCATTTTAAAATTTTATAATTAATGCAACTTATTGGCCATTATGCCAGCATTTTGTTCGATTAACGAGAGGCATCGCTTTCAGTCAAAACCGCGATAATCCGCGTTTTTGAAGCTGGGAAGTTGCCACCTGTAATGAATTGCCAGCATGCGGAACAACACGCCGCCGGCCAGCGCCGCCACCGAAGCGGTGCCGGCGCCAATGCCGAGTTGAAGCATCGCCACATAGGCAGCACCGGCTGCCAGGGACACCATGGCGTAGATTTCCTTTTGCAGCACCAAGGGCATCTGGTGGCATAACAAATCGCGCAACAAGCCGCCAAAGACCCCGGTCACCATGCCGGCAATGATGGCAATACTGAAATGGAGGCCGCCCGCCAGGCCGATATTGCAGCCGATGATCGTGAATGCCACCAGGCCCAGTCCATCGACCACTAGGAACAGATAGCGCAAATGGTGCAAATGACGCACGGTGAAGGTCGTCGCGATTGCAGCCAGGGTGGTGTACAAAAGATATTCCGGATGCTTCACCCAGCCGATCGGATAATGGTTGAGCAGGATATCGCGGATGGTGCCGCCGCCGAGCGCCGTGATGGTGCCGATCAGGCAAATGCCGAAGAGGTCCATGCCGCGGCGCATGGCCATGATGGCGCCGGACATTGCCTCCGCAATGATGGCAATGAGGTAAATTGTGGTGAGTAACATCTGTTCAGTATTCTTGTTGCACCCGGTATTTTCTCACCAACAGCAGATGATCGTCTGCGCAAAGTGGAATTTGACGGCTGCAGGCTTAGGCCAGTGCCACTGAGGGGGCGGCTGGCCGGCCTGGAATTACGCTACTGAACAGTGCTGCAGTGGCATGCGCGAAGGCACGCCTGAAAAAATCAGGGCGCCAGCGCGCCACTGTGACGGCGGCTCCATTGACGCAGCTTGCCAACGCCGATCGCCACGGCGGCGCCTGCTGCGGCAACCAGCGCGAATACGCCCGTCAGCATGGCAAGCATGACTACTGCGAGCGTCGTGAAAAGCGCCGCGCCAAGAATTTTCCAGCGCCACCAGGGACCCATCGCGGCCCGCAAAAACTGTTTCATGCCTGGTGCTGCGCCGGCCTGGCTTTGTGCGCCAGCTTGCGAGCGCCATTGCGATCCCGCCGCCGAACTTGCTTCATCGACCAGTTCCCACTCTGTTTTTTCCTGCATGCTGTACTCCTTCCTAAAAATGCGTGGATATCCCGGACAGTCTGGCTGGAGCATTTACGTTGCCTGCCGCCGCCGGGGGTATCGCAGCGAAACTCCATGATAAAGGCATTTACCATCAATTAAAATAGGAATTAATAGATGAATTTGTTCTGAAAAACAGAGGATTTGCCTACTCTTGCCGGGCTTGCGCCAAACGGCTACCGGCCATCTCTCGGCGCTTCCGTGACTTCCGCCGGGCGCGGCTGGCCGCCCGCCTGATCATTGCGCGTACCGCCCTGGAGTTCAATTTCGCGACGCACGCTTTCCAGGGCCTTGACCGGCTCTTCGATGGCTTTTTCGAATCGGCGCTGCTCGCGTTCAATGATTTGCGCGACATCGCGCGCCTGGGTGATGATGCGCTCGACTTCATCGAGCGGCGCCTCGGGCGCGGGTTCTTCTTCCGGTTCGACGGGCGATGGCGGCGCAGGCTGGGGCTTTTTCCGCCCCAGCAGGTCATCGATCTGTTGGAGCAGCGGGGCGAACATGCTGTCCTGCGGTTGCGGGAATTGCACGCGGCCGTCGACCATGTGCCCGTTCAAGGCCTGGCGGAAAAAGTCGCCCACCACCAGCAGGGCATTGTGGCCGCCCTGGCCCCAGTAATCGCTGCGCATGGTCACCCGCGCATCGTTGAAACCGACCCAGGAGCCGGTCACCAGGCGCGGGTGCATCAGGATGAACCAGCCATCGGTGTTGTTTTGCGTGGTGCCGGTCTTGCCGGCGACGTCGGCGACGATGCCAAAGCGCGAGATCAGCCCGCGGCCGGTGCCTTGCCGGACGGCGCCGCGCAGCATGTCGATCAATTCCTCGGCAGTTTCACTGGACATGGCGCGCTTGCTCTTGCTGGTGAAGCTGGCGAGCTGCCGCCCCTGCTTGTCCTCGATGCTGGCGACGAAGACCGGTTTGCGGTACTCGCCGCTGGCGGCGATGGTGCCGTAGGCGGAGACCATTTCCATCAGGCTGACCGGGCTGACGCCAAGCGCCAGCGCGGGCACAGCATCCAGCTCGCTTTGCTGGATGCCCATTTTGCGTGCCAGCGAGATGGTCCGGCGCGGGCCGACTTCCTGCATGACTTGCGCAGTGATGGTGTTCTTGGAATAGACGAGGCCTTCGCGCACCGTCATCATGCGACCGCTCGGCGCCGACATGTCCGTCGGGCGCCATACCGTGCCGTCGTCCATGGCGATTTCGATTGCCGTATCGGCGAAACGCCGGTCCGACGGCATGCCGTCTTCCAGCGCCGCGCCATAGACAAACGGCTTGAAGGTGGAGCCGGGCTGGCGCCGTGCCTGCGCCACGTGGTCGAACTGGTCGCTGCCGTAGTCGCGGCTGCCGACCCAGGCCCTGACTTCGCCGGTGGCCGGATCCATCGCCACCAGTCCAGCCTGCAGGCGGGTCTTGTCGGCGCGCAGGCGCTCCATGAAGGCGGCGTCGCGCTTGAGTTGCGCCAGCACGGCCTGCGGCGCTGCACCGGCTTCGACCGCATTGCGGTAAGCGCCGGTTTCGCGGATGAAGGCGTCGGCCAGGTCGTTCTTGCTGGCCCAGAAATGGCCAAAGGGCTTCACGTGCCGCTGCATGCCGAGGTAAGTGGCGGGGCTGGAGGAAATCAGACGCGCCGAGGGTGAGGCCCATTCGACGTCGGCTACCGCCTGCAATCCGGCCAGCTGGCGCTGCACTGCCTGGTTGGCGGCCGCCTGCAGGCGTGAATCGATGGTGGTGCGAATCACCAGGCCATCGGCGTAGATGTTGTAGTCGTTCTGGTCGGCCCAGTCGATCAGCCATTTGCGCGCGTGTTCGGCAAAATGCGGCGCCATGCCTTGCGGCTCCTGCTGGCGTTCGAAGTCCAGCCGCAGCGGGCGCTTTTTCAGGCTGTCGAACTCGGCCTGGGTAAGCACGCCGCGCTTGAACATTTGCGACAGCACCACATTGCGCCGCCGCTGTGCACGTTCCGGATTAAGCACAGGATTGTAGTAGCTGGTGCCCTTGAGCATGCCAATCAGGGTGGCGCTTTCCTGCACGTTCAGCCTGGCTGCCGGCTTGTCGAAATAGGTGCGCGCGCCCATTTCGATGCCAAAGGCGTTGTACAGGAAGGGCATGGTGTTCAGGTAGGTCACCAGGATTTCCTGCTTGGTGTAGGTGAGCTCGATCTTGAGCGCCGTGATCAATTCCTTGATCTTGCGGGTGATTGAGCGTTGCCGTCCGATTTCTTCCGGGTAGAGGTTGCGCGCCAGTTGCTGGGTCAGGGTGGAGCCGCCCTGCGGGTCGCCCTGCAAGGTGTGGAAGATGCTCGATGCCGTGCGCTTGAAATCGATGCCGTGATGTTCGTAGAAACGGTGGTCTTCGGTGGCGATCAGCGCCTTGATGACATGTGGCGAAATTTCCTTGAGCTCGACCCATTCGCGGTTGTTGCGGCTGAAGCTGGCCAGCTGCTTGCCATCGGACGACAGCAGGATGGCAGGCTGGTCCACCTTGGCCTTGCGCAGATCGGCGATCCCGGGCGTGAAGGGGATCAGCACGAGAGCGTAGGTAAACAGCAACACCAGCACAACCAGGACGAGCGATCCCAGTCCCTTGAAAAGGAAGCTTATCCTTGCGCCAGCTGGCAGGGAGGCGTCCATGCCAGCCTTGAAGTAGCCGAAAATGTGCAGATAAAGGCGTTTGAGCTGCGCAATGCGCTTGCGCCAGTTGAGACGTTTGAACCAGTTGTGATGCTCGCGATTTGCTTCCAATGTGATATCCCGTACTGAATTAGGCGGGCGCGGGCAAGGTGCGCGCCGGGCCATATTGTACGGTTTGTCGCATGGACGCGACAGATATGCTGCGAATTGCGGCTGATTGGAAAAAATGCAGCGGGTTTTTCAATCCTGATATTTCATTCCTGGCGCGCTTACCTAGAATGAAAAAATTGAAGAAACTGAAAAAAACAATTCAAGGGAGCTTACGATGGAAAAAGAAGATGCAATCGTGCTGATGCGTCAGCTGAGCGACCGCCTGACCCATACCTGGGCGCTGGAGGATCTGGTCTCGCCGTTCGCCGAATTCATGGCGCACATGGAATCCAGGGTTTCGGAAGAGGAGTTTGCTTTTCTTGGCACCATCGGTGCGATGATTTACCAGCGCGGTTCGAGTCAGTACGATGCCAGCGTGCAGGCAGACCAGTTACTGCGCAAATTGCAGCGCGGTTCGGAAATCGACGAGACGTGAACCTGTCGTAACGATCCTTCAGGAGCCGTTGCTGGCAACGGACCTTGCAATGTCAGGCCGGGCAAATTCAAGGAAATGCCGGGCTGTTGCTTACTCGCCTTCGCCTTCGGATTGCTTGGGCTTGAACTGTTCCGGGCTGATGCGGAATTTTTCGCGACGATCACCCATCAACAGGCGCAGTTCCCTGATGCTCAGGTCGCTGACTTCATGCATGCGGATCAGCAGCGACGCGCCCACCGGCAAACGACGATGGCGGATCTTGCTGATAACAGGGGGTGCCACTTCCAGCGCGCGCGATAGCGCGGCGTCGTTTTTCAATCCCAGCTTCTCGATCAGAGAATCCAGCAGGTTATTGGGATCGTATTCGGGCCGATTTAACAGTGGGTTGCTGTCCATAATCATCCTTGTAATTAATTTAATTAATTAATTTTATTACAGGTTAGGGTCAAAAGCATAATATTGATTTTTGACACTATTGTACTTCGGAATCTATTGCGATGCAGAATGACTATGTCACGGAACTGTAATACTATTCGCTCGCAGTTACAAAAATCCAAATCCGGAGAGGGTGGGAGACAGTGGCCGCAGCGAGAGGATTCTCGCTGCGTGCTACACAAACGCAGACGAGTTCTGCATGGTATTCATTTTGTGAATGTCAGTTATCGAAAAAATAAAGCAGACTTGGGGTCAGGATGTCAGTAAAGTTACACCTGTCTCCTCCAAGTCTCTATGAATTGGATTTAGCCCGCTCCGCAAGGAGGCGGGCTTTTTTTTGCTTTTTTTCTCCTGATGAGGGGCTAGCGTTTGCAATATGAGCGGCGAATCGCGTACGCGGGACGCCAGGTGGCACGGCGGTCACCCAGGAAAAGGCGCAGTTCCCGCATGCTGAGGCCGCTGGCTTCCTGCATCCATAACAGCATCGAGGCGGCGACTGGCAGATGTCCGTGCCGAATGGAAAAAATCACCTGGTTTGCCACGTTTAACCGGCGCGATAACGCAGTATCGTTGTCGAGATGAAGATGATGCAATAACGCATCAAGCAAGCGGGCGGGATCGTAGCTTGCGTTGGTATTTCTTTTGTTCATTGCCTTGTCATTCCTTTCAAGCGGATACGAATCCCTATTGATTTGGCCTCGCGCTTGAAGTTCCATTGGCAAGAAACTTATGGCGGGTTGGCGCCGTGCCTGCGATCCCGCCAGCGGCGCAGCCATGCTGGTAACTGGATGATCCAGGAAGGCAGGCTGGCGACCATGGCTTCGGTATTGTCGACGGTTTGGCGGAACTGCATGCGTTCTGCTGTATGTTCCTTGCCACAGGCGGCACATGCCAGCCTGGCATCCGAATAGAGTCGCGCCAGCGTTTCCTTGCGCTGCGCGCCGCAATGTTCGCAGCGGGTGGCGATCAGGATATCGGGCTTGAAGTAGTGTAGTGGCATGCGAATATCTCCGGACAGGAGTGGAACTTTAAAAATTCTACAAAATTTGCCAATTTTGCCGTTCGCTTTGCATCAAGGTGTGCTTTGCCCGGTGCGGTGCGGCGGCGCCGGATCGCTTGACTTTAATTGGTTGGCAAGATATTCACATGCGGCAAGCGGCGCACGCAGTCCAGTTCATTTCCTTCGGGATCTTTCTCCGCCAGCGCGTGCACCCAGCCAAGCACTTCGTCGGCGCTCACGACCCCGCTGATCAGGCTGGTTCGCAGGCGAAAGTAGGCTTCAAGTATCAGCGGATCGATTGCGATGTCGGGATCGATATCCGTTGACAGTGCAATCAGACTTTCGATATTGGCCAGTTCATTAACCAGGATTTCGCGCAATGCGCTTACGCCAGAAACGGCATCGTCTGTATGCCGTACACGCATCTTTTCCATTTGCTTGCCTCTTTATTTGCTGGCTTTCGGGAAGCCGCTTGCCAGGTGGCGGATTTCTCATGAGAGCAAGCAAAGCATGTGCCCGGGGATATGCGTCGAGGCAGCAATAATACGTGGCTGGATTGGGCAGCAACGGGTGCCGGCAGCAAAGCTTACGTTGCGCTGCGGTTCCTTTGAAAAAGGAACATATGCCAGACCAGGCTATAGGCGATCAACAGCAGGCCGAAGCTTGAGATGGCGGTAACCACCGCTTCACGCACGACATCCTGCAACGCCATCGCCTCATAGGAGACGCTAAAGGCTTGCGCCGCCATGCCGGTGCCGACCAGCGGCGGTGCGGCCAGCAGGATGCCAATGATCGTAAGGCGGTTGCGGCTGGCCAGGGTGGTGGGTGGCAATTGCTGCGGCATGGCAGCCTGCCGCAGCCAGCACCGGGTCCAATGCCACAGCAGCAAAACGCCGCCAACGGTGCTGGCATGCTGCAGCAGCTTATAAGGATAGACGTGATAGCTTCCCACGGAAAACAGGTGGGTGCTCAGGAACGGCAATATAAAGACGCTCAAAAATCCATAATGGGTGAACGCATCCCACGCGAGATGGGTGACGATGCCGAGCAGGAGCGATAGCAAGATCCTCTGACCGGATACGGACGGCAAGAGCGGTGCTGGCCGGGTAACGGCCAGACGCGCCGCAACCGCTGGCGGCAGCAGTTCGCACAAGGGCTTTTTCAGGAGCAGGTGAAATGCCAGGTAAAGGAGCATGCCAAGCGGCAGGCAAAACCAGAACATGCCCGCCAGGCTGTGGCTGTCGCTGCGGTCGACGTCGAAAGGCAGGAAATTCTGGAAATCCGGTGCCATGCTGCCAATGACCAGCGCCGACAGCACGACATGGCGGCGCAGTGCCCAGTGCAGGGGAATGACGGCGGCCGGATGGGCAAAGGTGAATGGCATGCAGGAAAAATCGATACAAAACGGGCATTATCCTTGAAAACGCCGTGTGGACGGAATCGCGACAGCAAGGAGTTTTCTTGCCCAATTGCGAAACTTGTCCCTATACTTGCCAGCCGCACTTCTATTGTGTTTTGTCAGTATTCGCCGCCACGCTATCGCATTTTCCGTTTTTTGAGTCTCGTTTTCATGTCAAAAATTCAATCTCGCAAGCCCGTCGAAATCAAGATTTCCACTGTTGTGGCAGTCTCGGTCATCCTGCATGAAATCGAACTACCCTTGCTGAGCCAGGCGATGGACGAGATGACAGGGGGCGCCGCCGATTATTTCGACGATGAGTTTGCCGTCATCGATGTCGGTGCCATTGACCTGAGCGGCAAGTTGGTGGACTGGCCGGCGCTGGTGGTCTTGCTGAAGTCCTATCGCCTGAACCCGGTGGCCGTCCGTAACGCTGCGCCCGAGTTGGCGCCGGAGATCATTGCCGCCGGCCTGAGCCTGGATGTGCTGGCGCCCGCGCCGCGGACGGCGGAGCCGGATGTCACGCCGCCGCCCGTAGAGCCGGTGGCCACGGCGGCGCCGGCCGCTGTTACCGTGCCGGCCGCACCGCCGGCTGCGCATACCCTGATCATCGACACTCCGGTGCGCGCCGGCCAGCGCGTCTATGCGCGTGGCGCCGACCTGGTGGTGACGGCGATCGTCAATGCCGGCGCCGAGCTGATTGCCGACGGCAGCATCCACGTCTATGCCCCGCTGCGCGGACGCGCGCTGGCCGGTGCTTCCGGTAATACCGCCGCGCGCATCTTTGCATTGAACATGGAAGCCGAGCTGGTTTCGATCGCCGGCATCTATAGCACCTTCGAGAATGGTTTCGCCGCCAATGTCTTCCACCATCCGGTGCAAGTGCGGCTGGAAGGCGACAAGATCGAACTGGTGCCGGTCAATCCGAATTAAAATTGCAATTTATTAATCATTTGGCGACGGCAAATTGTTTTTACCTTGCCTTGATCAGTTGAGGACAGAGTACCGCTTCGCTTAATTCTGTCTCGCAAGGAAAAATACGCTTTCCCGCAATATTTATAAAAGGAGCTTTTCGTGGCAAAGATTATCGTGGTGACATCGGGCAAGGGGGGCGTCGGCAAGACCACCTCGAGCGCCAGCTTTTCTTCCGGCCTGGCTCTGCGCGGCCACAAGACCGCCGTGCTGGACTTCGACGTCGGCTTGCGCAACCTCGACCTGATCATGGGCTGCGAGCGTCGCGTGGTGTATGACATGGTCAATGTCCTCAACAATGAAGCCACGCTGAACCAGGCGCTGATCAAGGACAAGCACTGCGAAAACCTGTTTGTGCTGCCGGCGTCCCAAACCCGTGACAAGGATGCCTTGACCGAGGAAGGCGTCGAGCGCGTCCTCAACGACCTGGTGGCGATGGGCTTCGAATATATCGTCTGCGATTCGCCCGCCGGCATCGAGCGCGGCGCGGTGATGGCGCTGACCTTCGCCGACGAAGCCGTGGTGGTGACCAATCCGGAAGTGTCGTCGGTGCGCGATTCCGACCGCATTCTCGGCATCATCCAGGCCAAGTCGCGCCGCGCCCGCAACGGCGGCGAACCGGTCAAGGAACACCTGCTGATCACCCGCTATGTGCCCAAGCGCGTCGAGGCAGGGGAAATGCTGTCATACACCGACGTCCAGGAAATCCTGCGCATTCCGCTGCTGGGCATCATCCCGGAATCGGAATCGGTGCTGCATGCCTCCAACCAGGGCAACCCGGCGATCCACATCGCTGGCAGCGATGTGGCGCTAGCCTATCAGGACGTGGTGGCGCGCTTCCTCGGCGAGGAAGTGCCGCTGCGCTTTGCCGATTATGAGAAGCCTGGCCTGCTCAAGCGTATTTTCGGAGGCAAGTGACATGGCGCTCCTTTCCTTCCTGTTCAATACCAAGCCAAAATCGGCCGCTGCCGCCAAGGAAAGGCTGCAGATCATCATCGCGCATGAGCGCAATGACCGCGATGCCCCGGATTTCCTGCCAGCGTTGCGGCAGGAATTGATTGCGGTGATTTCCAAGTACACCAAGGTCAGCCATGAGGACATCAAGATCTCGCTGGATCGCCAGGGTAATCTGGAAGTGCTGGATGTGAATGTAATATTGCCTGACGCAGTGTCGGCCAGGTAATTCGGCCTTGCCGTGACGCATGCCTGCCTCTCAAGCCTGCATGCGTCATAGCAGCGGCGCTGCCAGCGCCAGCGTATGTTCGACAATTTTTTCCAGGAGTGGCCGGGCTTGCCATTGCGCCAGCGTGATGTGGTGCGATTGCTGCAAGTCTTGCCGGAAAATGGCGATTTGCTGCTGCGCAAAATCTTCATTATAGATATTCAGGTTGGCTTCGTCATTGAGCCTGAACGAGCGGTCGTCGAAATTGGTGGAGCCGACCGATACCAGCAATTCATCCACGATCATTACCTTGCAGTGGAACATGGTCGGTTGGTACTCAAAAATTTCCACGCCCGCCTCCAGCAGCTTGCCCCATTGTCCGCGTGAGGCGCGGCGCACGATATCGGTATCGATGTGTTTTCCTGGTGTAATGATCTGCACTTTGACGCCGCGCCCGACGGCATCGATCAGCGCCTGCAGTACCAGTTCGTCCGGGACGAAATAAGAGCTCGACAGATAAATTGATTTTTTGGCTGCGGTAATCGCCAGCAGGTACATCAGCTCCATGCTTTCGCTGCCACCGGACGGTGAGCTGGAAAACATTTGCGCCGCACTGTCGCCCGCCGGCTGCTGCATCGGGAAATAGTCGGCGCCGTGCAATACCTTGCCAGTGGTTTGCATCCAGTTGTCCATGACGACCGCCTGCATCTGCGTCACCACCGGCCCTTCGACGCGAAAGTGCGAATCGCGCCAGTGATCGGGGTCCTGCGCATTGCCAGTCCATTTGTCGGCAATGCCGACGCCGCCGGTAAAGCCGATGGCGCCGTCCACCACCAGCAGCTTGCGATGGGTGCGGTTATTGATGCGGCTGATGTTATACCAGCGCAGCGGCCGGTATTTCAGCACTTCCACGCCTGCCTGCCGCATCTCGTCGATTTGCGCATCTTCCATCTTGCTGCTGCCGACCCAGTCCAGCAGCACATGCACCTTGACGCCGGCGCGGGCACGCTCGGCCAGCGCATCGGCAAATTGCCGGCCAATGTCGCCGGACCAGTAAATATAGGTTTCGAAGGTAATGGTTTGCTTTGCGGCGCGAATCGCTTCCAGCATCGCAGGGAAAATCCCATCGCCATTGACAAGCACTTCCACGCGGTTGCCTGGCACGATGGTCGGCCCCAGCATGACGCCCATCGTGCGCTGGAACTGCGGGTCATGCACCGTATACAGATGTGGAATGTCGCGCCGTATCTTCTTTTCACCCAGCGTGAAATTCGTCACGATGAACATGACGATCAACGTGGCAAGGACGCTGGCAAGGATAAGGAACATTTTGCTTTTGGCGGAACGCTGCTGCCACGTCATGATGGAGTGCCTGCTGAATGCCTCCCCGCACACTATCCCAGGACAAGCCTGACAAGGTTGGCATGTATCAATTGCGGTACAATCACGCCTGAAGCAAGCCAGACAGCCGCTGGCCGGCGGCATTCATGTCGCTGGCGGGAGGAAGGTCCGGACTCCACAGAGCAGGGTGACGGTTAACGGCCGTCCGCTGAAAGCCGCAAGCCTTTGGCTTCGGTATAAGGCGAGGAACAGGGCCACAGAGACGAGCGTATTCAGTTACGGTGAAACGCGGTAACCTCCACCTGGAGCAATTCCAAATAGGCACGCGTTGATGTTGCTCGCGGAGCGTGCGGGTAGGAAGCTTGAGCCGTGGAGTAATTCACGGCCTAGAGGAATGGCTGTCATAGCCGGCGGGGCAACTCGTCGGCCGTAACAGAATCCGGCCTATCGGCTTGCTTCATTTTTGCCGTGCGTCATGTCATCAGCACGCGTCGACACCAGGTTCCCCCTTCTTTTTCTTCCGACATACATTTCCATTGGGAACCTGATTTCAGTTACGCGGTCTCAAGCGACGCAGAACAAGCGACACAATGCTTACGGACTGAGCGCCTCGGAACGCCTGCGCAGGCGTTTTTGCAGATTATTTCCCTTCGGAATTTCTCCCATTAGAGTTGTTGTAATTATAAACACATGTGTTTATCTGAGAGCCTACTTTCATAGTTCTCGATAAGTACTTCATTTTTCTAGAAAAATCTCTAAAGATGCAATTCAAGGAAGTACGCTAAGTGTTTGACTGGAAAGAAAAAAAGTTCATTTCGTGTCCTGAATATTACTTGACCGCAAAAATTCCATCCTCTAAAGTGGGTGCAAGTGTCAAAAAGTGTATTTTTGTGGGGGGGCATTTCGCTCCATAGCGCGCCGCAAAATACTTTCCAGTTTCGCAGTAACAACAAAAAGTGAGGGTTTTCTCAGTGTTCCAGGGTGCGTCAGCCTTGAATCTCGATGCCAAGGGCCGGATGTCGATTCCGGCCCGGCATCGTGACGTCCTGTCGCTGCAATGCGAGGGCCGCATCACCCTGACCAAGCACCCGCATGGCTGCCTGCTGCTGTTTCCGCGTCCGGTATGGGAGCAGCACCGCGAACAGATCGCCGGCTGGCCGATGTCGGCGCGCGCCTGGCAACGCATTTTCCTGGGTAATGCCTCCGATGTCGAAATGGATACTGCCGGTCGCATCCTGATCGCGCCCGAATTGCGCAGCGCCGCCGGTTTGTCGCGCGACGTCATGGTGCTGGGGATGGGGAGCCACTTCGAGGTCTGGGATGCGGCCAAGCTGGCCGAAAGCGAGGCCGAGGCGATTGCCAAGGGCATGCCTGACGTGTTGAATGATTTTTCCTTCTAGCCCGCGATGACTTCTGATCAAGCGGTGCCAGAGTTCCAGCACCGTACAGTGTTGCTGGAAGAAGCAGTGGATGCACTGGATATTGCCGGCGCGCGCGCTGATGGCTGGTATGTGGACGGTACTTTCGGACGCGGCGGCCATAGTCGCCTGATCCTCGAGCGGCTCGCCCCGGCAGGGCGCTTGCTGGCATTTGACAAGGATTTGCAGGCGATCGCGGCGGCGCAATCGATCGCCGATCCGCGCTTTGGGGTGGTGCATGGCAGTTTCGCCGGCATGCACGAAGCGCTGGCGCAACGCGGCGTGTTGCAGGTGCAAGGGGTGTTGCTGGACCTGGGTATCTCCTCGCCGCAAGTCGATGATGCGGCGCGGGGTTTCAGTTTTCGCGGTGATGGTCCGCTCGACATGCGCATGGATACCACGCGCGGCATGTCGGCGGCAGAGTGGCTGGCCACCGAAGACGAACGAATTATCGAGAAAGTGATACGGGATTATGGGGAAGAACGGTTTGCTTTTCAGATTGCAAAGGCGATTGCTGCTCGCCGGGCAATCGAGCCAATTTCAGGCACACGACAGCTTGCCGAGATCGTGGCACACGCCGTCAAAACCCGCGAGAAGGGCAAGGACCCGGCAACTCGCACCTTTCAGGCTATCCGGATTTTCATCAATAAAGAGCTTGAAGAACTCGAAATAGGACTGGAGCAGGCGTTCCAGCTGTTGGCGCCGGGGGGGAGAATGGCTGTGATCAGCTTTCATTCGCTGGAGGATCGCATCGTCAAACAGTTCATGGCCGGCAAGGCACGACTGCCGCAGCCCGACCGCCGCCTGCCGATTCGCGCCGTCGATTTGCCGCAGCCGCTATTGAAACTGCTGGGCAAAGCGAAACCTTCCGACGCCGAGATTGCCGCCAATCCACGTGCGCGTTCTGCCGTGCTGCGCGTGGCGGAACGCCTGTCGCCTGCCGGGGAGCGCGCATGAGCGGCCGCCTGAGCCTGGGGCTGACCGTGATGCTGGTCGTGTGCGCACTGGCGCTGGTCAATGCACAGTACAAGTCGCGCCAGCTGTTCATCGAGCTGGAGCGCGCCCAAGCCGCCGCCAGGCAACTTGATATTGAATGGGCGCAGCTGCAACTGGACCAGTCGACGCTCGGCAAGCATGCCCGTATCGAAGCCAATGCCCGGCGCGACCTCGCCATGGTGGCGCTGACGCCGGCGCGCGCGCAATACCTGACGGCGGGGGCTCGGTGAGGCGGCCCTCGCTGCGTTCCGGTAGCGGCGCCAGGGTGGCGGCTTCCAAGGGCCTGCCTTTTTCCGCCAGTCCGGTGCTGGCGGTGAAGCTGCCGGCCTGGCGCTCACGTCTCGTGCTGTTCTTCCTGTTTGCCGCGTTTGCCGCCCTGATCGGCCGGGCGCTCTGGCTGCAGGGGATTTCCAACGAATTCCTGCAAAAGCAGGGCGCATACCGCTACGCCCGCACCCTCGAATTGCCGGCGACGCGCGGCAAGATCACCGACCGCAGTGGCCAGGTGCTGGCATCGTCGGTGCCGGTCAAGGCGATCTGGGCGATTCCCGAGGACGTCGCCGATGCGCCGCAAGACAAGCTGCGCATGCTGGCGCGCCTGCTGGAAATGAGCGAGCGCGATCTGAAAACCAAGCTTGATTCCGACCGCAGCTTCGTCTATCTCAAGCGCCAAGTCGAAATGGATATCGCCGACCAGATCGTCAAGCTCGGCATCGGCGGCATTTATACGCGCAAGGAATACAAGCGCTTCTATCCGCAGGGCGAAGTGATGGCGCATATCGTCGGCTTCACCAATGTCGAGGATGTCGGCCAGGAAGGCATCGAACTGGCGGCGCAGAAAGACCTGGCCGGTATCACCGGTAGCCGGCGTGTCATCAAGGACCGGCTCGGGCGCATCGTCGAGGATATCGAGGCAATCCGCGAACCACATGACGGCAAGGATCTGGCGCTGTCGGTCGACAGCAAGATCCAGTACATCGCTTTCACGCAGTTGAAGGAGGCGGTCGAGAAGTTTAGCGCCAAGGCAGCCGGCATCGTGGTGCTGGATGTGAAGACCGGCGAGGTGCTGGCACTGGCCAACATGCCGACCTATAACCCGAACCAGCGTTCCGGCCTGACCGGTGCGCAATTGCGCAACCGCGTGCTGACCGACACCTTCGAGCCAGGCTCGTCCATGAAAGCATTTTCGGTGGCGCTGGCACTCGAACGTCGCCTGGTAACGCCGGCGACTCAGATCCAGACTGCGCCGGGACGCATGACGATCGGTTCGGCGACGATTGGCGACGCCCATGCGCATGGCATCCTCACTGTATCGGAAGTGATCCAGAAATCCTCCAACATCGGCACTGCCAAGCTGGCGCTGCAGATGCCGGCGCAGGAAATGTGGGAAATGTTTACCACGCTGGGCTTTGGCCAGCAGCCACGCTTTGGCTTCCCCGGCGCGGTAGCTGGCCGGGTGCGGCCCTACAAGTCCTGGCGTCCGATCGAGCAGGCCACCATGAGCTATGGCCACGGCATGTCGGTGTCGCTGTTGCAGCTGGCGCGCTCCTATCTGGTTTTCGCCCGCGACGGCGATATCATTCCGCTGTCGTTCCACAAGATTGCCGATATGCCCGCCAGCCAGCGCGTGTTCAGCGAAAAAACCGCGCACGAAATGCGCGCCATGCTGGAGTCCGTAACCCAGCCAGGTGGCACCGCGACCCAGGCACAGGTGCCCGGCTACCGCGTCGCCGGCAAGACTGGCACTGCGCACAAGCTGGTGAACGGCCGCTATGCCAACAAATACATCGCATCTTTCGTTGGCTTCGCACCGGTTTCTGACCCGCGCATCGTGATCGCCGTGATGGTTGACGAGCCAACTTCCAAATCCTATTACGGCGGCGCCGTTGCGGCACCCGTATTCGCAGCGGTGGCGGCAAATGCCCTGCGGTCGCTGAATGTCTCGCCGGATTCCACCGTGACCGACATTATCGTTCCGCCGGAATCGCTCAGGGAGAGCCTGTGATGACCAGTCCGACACCGCTCCTGGACCAGATCGTGGCATGGCTGCAGGCGACCGCGCCGGCGGCGCAACTTGTCGCCGATTCGCGTGCCATTACTGCGGGCGACGTGTTTTTCGCTTATCCTGGCGAGGCTGCCGATGGCCGTCGTTTCATTGCGCAGGCCATCGCCGCCGGCGCCGCCGCGGTCGTGTACGAAGCAGAAGAATTTGAGTGGGATGGTAACTGGACCGTGCCGCAGCTGGCGGTCGCCGGCCTGAAATACCTGGCGGGCGAAATCGCCAGCGGTTTCTACGGCCAGCCCGAGCGCGACATGTTCGTGGTGGCGGTGACCGGCACCAACGGCAAGACTTCCTGCACCCAATGGCTCGGCGCCGCGTTGTCGCGTCTGGGTACGCCCACCGGCGTGGTCGGTACGCTCGGCACCGGTATTTACCGGGGCGGGGCGGCGCTCGACTTCGCTGTCACTGGTAACACAACGCCGGATGCCCTGCTGCTGCAAGCCAGCCTGAAGCAGATGCGCGAGGAGGGTGCCAGCGCGCTGGCGATCGAGGCATCCTCGATTGGCCTGTTGCAGCGGCGCATGGCCGGCATGCATGTGGACGTGGCGGTATTTACCAATCTCACGCGCGACCATCTCGATTACCACGGCGATATGGCGGCCTACGAGGCGTCCAAGGCCGCGCTGTTTGACTGGCCGGGATTGCAGCATGCTGTCATCAATCTGGATGACGAAATGGGCATGCGCCTGGTGCAGCGCCTGCGGGGCAATGCTTCACCTGCCACCCTGATCGGTTACAGTATCAGTGGCAAGACGGCAGCTGACGTGGCAGTACTGCAGGCCGAGCAGATCCGTACCAGCCATGCCGGCACCACGTTTGCGCTGAGTTCGCCGTTCGGCTCGGCACAGGTGAAAATCCAGCTGGTGGGACATTTTAATGTCAGCAACGTGCTGGCGATCATCGCGACCTTGCTGGCCAGGGGCGTGGAATGGCGCTTGGCGATTACCACGGTGGAAGCTTTGACGGCAGTGCCGGGGCGCATGCAGCAACTCGGCGGCCAGGATGCGCCGCTGGTGGTCATCGATTATGCGCATACGCCGGATGCGCTGGAAAAAACCCTGGCGGCGCTGCGGCCAATCGCGCAGGAACGCCATGGCGCTTTATGGTGCGTGTTCGGTTGCGGCGGCGACCGCGATCCGGGCAAGCGCCCGCAGATGGGCAAGGTGTCATTGCTGGCCGACCATGTGGTCGTCACCAGCGACAATCCGCGCAGCGAGGCGCCGGCGGACATCATTGCACAAATCATGCAAGGAATGGAAGGTTTGGAAAACATGAAACACACGCCGCTGGCGATCGAAGATCGCGCCGGCGCCATCCTGTGGGCGGTCAAGCACGCGGAAAAAAATGACGTGATCCTGCTGGCCGGCAAGGGCCATGAGACCATGCAAGAAATAAAGGGCCGGAAGCTGCCATTCCTGGACGCCGACCATGCGGCGCTGGCCCTGGCCACGCGCGCCATGCAGGGAGGAGGCTCATGATGCACGGAAAACTGGCGCAATTGCAGCCGCATCTGGCGAAAGCCCGTCTGACGCAGGATGCTGCCTTTACTGGCGTGTCCACCGACAGCCGTAGCGTTGCCGCAGGCAAGCTGTTTGTGGCGCTCAAGGGCGAGCGTTTCGATGCCCACGATTATCTGGAACAAGTCGCGGCGCAAGGCGCGGCTGCAGTGTTGGTTGAACGGGTGCCGGCCGGCTTTTCGCTGCCGGCCCTGGTGGTGCCGGATACGCGTGCCGCGCTCGGTGAAATGGCCGCCTGGTGGCGCCGGCAGTTCGTGTTGCCGGTCATCGGCGTCACCGGCAGCAATGGCAAGACCACGGTCAAGGAAATGATCGCCGCCATCCTGGCGGCAGCCCATGGCGCGGAACATATTCTGGCAACGCGCGGCAACCTGAACAACGACATTGGCGTGCCGCTGACGGTGTTCCGGCTGGACGCGAATTGTCGCGCCGCGGTCATCGAACTGGGCATGAACCATCCGGGCGAAATCGCCGTACTGACGGCGATCGCGCAACCGCTGGTCGGTCTGGTCAACAATGCACAGCGCGAGCACCAGGAATTCATGGCCAGCGTGGCGGCGGTGGCCGAGGAAAACGGCGCGGTGATCCGCGGCTTGCCGGCCGACGGTATCGCGGTGTTTCCGGCGGACGATCCATTCACGCCGCTGTGGCGCGGCTATGCCGGCGGCCGTCGCGTACTGGGCTTCGGTTTCAATCCAGAGGCCGAGGTGCGCGGCGAATACACGCCGAATGCTTTCGGCAGCGACATCAGGATCACGGCGGGAGCGCAACAGTTCAGCGTCAAGCTGGCGGCGGCCGGCGAACACAATGTCAGGAATGCCCTGGCGGCGGCGGCTTGCGCGCTGGCCATTGGCATCGATGGCGAGACGGTCAGGCGCGGGCTGGAAGCGTTCGCGCCGGTCGACGGTCGCCTGCAAAGAAAAACCGCCGTCAATGGCGCGCTGGTGATCGACGACACTTACAACGCCAACCCGGATTCGGTGCGCGCCGCCATCGACGTGCTGGCGCAGGCGCCGGCGCCGCGCCTGCTGGTGCTGGGCGATATGGGCGAGGTTGGCGACCAGGGGCTGCAGTTTCATCAGGAAGTGGGCGCCTATGCTGCCGCGCGCGGCATTGAACGCCTGCTGACCCTGGGCGAGATGGCGCGTGATGCCAGCGCCGCGTTCGGTCCGGGTGCCACGCATTTCGACAATATAGAAGAAATCAATCATGCCGCAGCAGCGGGCCTTGCGCCCAATGCCACCGTATTGGTCAAGGGATCGCGCTTCATGAAGATGGAGCGCGTGGTTACACATCTGGTTTCGGGAATTGCGGGATAGTGTTTTACGAATTGGGGACAGAGTTAAGCGCAGCGGTACTCTGTCCTCAACTGATTAGCAAATTTTAAGATTTTAGGAAACGCATTAGCATGTTGCTCTGGTTAGCACAATATTTTCAACAAGACATCGGCACTTTCCGTGTCTTCAATTTCATCACCTTCCGCGCGGTGTTCGCCACGCTGACGGCGCTGGCGATCGGCCTGTTCTCGGGACCGGCGGTGATCCGTACGCTGGCACGTCTGAAAGTCGGTCAGGCGGTGCGCACCGATGGCCCGCAAACCCATCTGATCAAGAGCGGCACGCCGACCATGGGTGGTGCCCTGATCCTGATCGCCATTGGCGTCTCGGTGCTGCTGTGGGCCGACTGGAGCAATCGCTTCATCTGGCCGGTGCTGATCGTCACGCTCGGTTTTGGCGCGATCGGCTGGGTCGACGATTACCGCAAGGTTGTCTACAAGGACCCGAACGGCATGCGCTCGAAGGAAAAGTATTTCTGGCAATCGCTGATCGGTCTTGCGGCAGCGCTGTACCTGGCGTTCTCGGTGTCGGCGCCGAGCAATAGCGGCGTGTGGGAACTGTTTCTCGCCTGGGTGCAGTCTGGTTTCAGCATGGACCTGCCGCCCAAGGCTGACCTGATCGTGCCTTTCTTCAAGACCATCAGCTACCCGCTGGGGGTATGGGGTTTCATCGCATTGACGTATTTCGTCATTGTCGGCACCAGTAACGCGGTCAATCTGACCGATGGCCTGGATGGTCTGGCGATCATGCCCACCGTAATGGTGGGAAGCGCGCTCGGCCTGTTCGCCTACCTGACCGGTAGCGTCACTTATGCCAAATACCTGCTGATTCCGCATATCCCCGGCGCCGGCGAATTGCTGATCTTTTGTGGTGCGATGGCGGGCGCCGGACTGGCTTTCCTCTGGTTCAATGCGCATCCGGCGCAAGTGTTCATGGGCGACGTCGGCGCGCTGGCGCTGGGCGGCGCGCTGGGCACCATTGCGGTGATCGTGCGCCAGGAAATCGTTCTGTTCATCATGGGCGGCATCTTCGTGGTCGAAACCTTGTCAGTGATGGCGCAAGTGATGTACTTCAAGTTCACCAAGAAGCGTTACGGCGTCGGCCGGCGCATCCTGCTGATGGCGCCGCTGCACCATCACTATGAACAAAAGGGCTGGAAGGAAACTCAGGTGGTGGTGCGTTTCTGGATCATCACCATGATGCTGGTGTTGTTTGGATTGTCTACTTTGAAGTTGCGATAAGTCGGGTTAAAGGTTAAATAAGTGGATTACCAAGGCAAACATGTTCTGGTACTGGGGCTCGGCGAATCGGGCCTGGCGATGGCGCTGTGGCTGGCACGCTGCGGCGCCTCGGTGCGTGTTGCCGATACGCGGGCGACGCCGGAGCGTCTGCCGGAACTGCAGGAAAAAATTTCGGCGGCAGAATTTGTCGCCGGCCCCTTCGGCGTCAGCCTGCTGGAGGGTATCGACTTCGTGGCGCTGAGTCCGGGGCTGGCGCCGGGACGGGAACTGGCCGAAATCGCGCCGGCAGCCGCCGAGCGCAATATTCCGCTGTGGGGCGAGATCGAGCTGTTCGCCCAGGCGCTGGCAGCACTCAAGGACGAACATGGTTATGCGCCGAAGGTCATCGCGATCACGGGCACCAATGGCAAGACCACCGTCACCAGCTTGACCGGCCTGCTGTGCCGGCGCGCCGGCCTCACTGTGCAAGTCGCCGGCAACATCAGCCCGGCCGCGCTCGATGTATTGCGCGCCGCGCTTGATGGCGACAACCTGCCGCAGGCCTGGGTACTGGAGTTGTCAAGTTTTCAGTTGCACAGCACTTTCAGCCTGCAGGCAGATGCCGCGACTGTGTTGAATGTTACGCAAGACCATCTCGACTGGCATGGCGACATGCAAGCCTATGCTGCCGACAAGGCAAAAATCTTTGGCGTCAGCACCGTACGCGTACTCAATCGTGACGATGCCTGGGTGATGCGCATGTCATCCCCGGCAGGTGTGCAATGCAGTTTCGGCGCGAACGAGCCGGACCAGGCAAACAGTTTCGGCCTGGTCGAGGAAAGCGGCATGCAATGGCTGGCGATGGCGGAAGCGGCCGAGGAAGGCCAGAAAAAGCGCCGCAAGAAGGGCAGCGATGAAGAACTGCCCGTGACGGTAAAGCGCCTGATGCCGGCCGATGCATTGAAAATCCGCGGCCGTCACAATGCCATGAACGCGCTGGCCGCGCTGGCTTTGTGCCGCGCCATCGACTTGCCGCTGGCGCAGCTATTGCATGGCTTGCGCGAGTATACCGGCGAGCCGCACCGGGTTGAGCCGGTGAGCTGCATCGGCGGCGTCGACTATTACGATGACAGCAAGGGTACCAATGTCGGCGCCACTGTGGCTGCATTGAATGGGCTGGGTTCCGACATGTCCGGTTCCAGCAGGAAGCTGGTATTGATTGCCGGCGGCGATGGCAAAGGGCAGGAATTCTCGCCGCTGGCCGAGCCGGTTGCAAGGTATGTGCGCGCGGTGCTGTTGATCGGCAAGGACGCCGGCGCCATTCGTGCCGCCCTGGCCGAGACCGGCGTGGCGCTGGACGAATGCAGCAGCCTGGAACAAGCCACGCAACGCGCCGCTCAGCTGGCGCAGCCGGGCGACGCCGTGCTGCTGTCGCCGGCTTGCGCCAGCCTCGATATGTTCAGGAATTATGCGCATCGCGCCCAGGTATTCATCGATGCGGTGCGCGATATCGCGGCTGGGCGCGGTGAGGTACTCGCATGAAATTCGCCATGCCATTCTTTTCCGGCGCAACGGCGCAACCGGTTCCCGGCATGGCGCAACGCTCCAGGATGATGGAGTACGACCAGCCGCTGGTCTGGGTGGTCGTGCTGCTGATGTTGTTTGGCATGGTGATGGTGTATTCGGCTTCGATCTCGCTGCCGGATTCGAGAAAATATGCGAACTACACAAACCATCATTTTCTGGCGAGGCAGGCGACCTTCATCAGCGTGTCGATGGTGGCTGCCTTGTTCGCCTTCCGGGTGCGCATCGAGACATGGCAAAAGTTGGCGCCCTACCTGTTCGTTGGCGTATTGATCCTGCTGGTGCTGGTGCTGGTGCCCGGCTTGGGCAAGGGCGTCAACGGCGCCAAGCGTTGGCTGTCGTTCAAGGTGTTCAACCTGCAGCCTTCGGAACTGATGAAGCTGGTGGTCGTGCTGTATGCGGCTGACTACACGGTGCGCAAGCAGGAATACATGCACAAGCTGACCAAGGGCTTTTTGCCGATGATGGGCGCGGTCGCCTTTGTCGGCTTGCTGCTCTTGCTGGAGCCAGACCTGGGCGCCCTGGGCGTGATCGTCTGCATCGCCATGGGCATCCTGTTTTTGGGCGGCATCAACGGTGTCTGGTTCGGCGGCATCGCCGCCACTCTGGTCGGTATCTTCACCATGGTGATCATGCTGTCGCCGTGGCGACGCGAAAGAATTTTTGCTTACCTCAATCCATGGGAAGAGGCAAACGCGCTGGGCAAGGCCTACCAGCTATCGCATTCGTTGATCGCTTTCGGCCGCGGCGAATGGTTTGGCGTGGGACTCGGCGGCAGCGTTGAAAAGCTGCACTACCTGCCGGAAGCGCATACGGATTTCTTGTTGGCTGTCATCGGCGAGGAGCTCGGATTCGTTGGTGTGCTGGTGGTGGTGGCGATGTTTTACTGGATCGTCAAGCGCGCATTCGAGATTGGCCGCCACGCCATCGCCGTGGACCAGACCTTTGCCGGATTGACGGCCAAGGGCATCGGCATCTGGATCGGCGTGCAGGCCTTCATCAACATGGGCGTGAACCTGGGCTTGCTGCCGACCAAGGGACTGACCTTGCCGCTGATGAGTTATGGCGGCTCGGGCGTGCTGATCAACTGCGTCGGTCTGGCGATCCTGTTGCGGATCGATTATGAAAACAGGGTCCTCATGCGCGGAGGCCGCGTATGAGGACCCTGTTTCGGCGCAGGCTAACTTTGCGCAGCAAAGTTAAAGGAGCGCAAGCGACTGGCCGGAGGCAAAACGCCTTGAATACTATAGGAGGTCGCGTATGAAGCGCCTGTTGATCATGGCGGCCGGCACCGGCGGGCATATTTTCCCCGGGCTGGCGATTGCGCAGACCATGCGCGAGCGCGGCTGGCAAGTGACGTGGCTTGGCACCGCGCACGGCATGGAGCGCGAGCTGGTGCCGCAGCGGGGCATCGCGATGGATACGATTGATTTTGCCGGCCTGCGCGGCAAGGGCTGGCAACATACATTGTCGGGCGCCTGGAAAATGGCGGCAAGCTTCGTGGCCTGTTTTCGCATCATCGGACGCAGACAGCCGGACGTGGTGCTGGGCATGGGCGGTTACGTGACTGTGCCGGGCGGCCTGATGGCAAGGCTGCGCGGGGTGCCTCTGGTGCTGGTCAACGCCGATGCCGCCCTGCTGTTGTCGAACAAGGCGCTGAGCGGCGCCGCGCAACGCGTATTGTTTGGCTTTCCGGCGGATTTCGGCAAGGCTGGGACAAAGGCGCTGGTGACCGGCAACCCGGTGCGTGGCGAAATCCTCGCACTGGCGGCGCCCGCCGAGCGTTTTGCCGGACGCAGCGGCCCGCTGCGCATCTTGATCGTCGGCGGCAGCCTGGGCGCGCGGGTATTGAACGAATGCGTGCCGCAGGCGCTGGCTGCCATGCCGGCGGCAACGCGACCGCAGGTGGTGCACCAGTCTGGCAGGCAGCATATCGATGCCTTGCGTGCGGCGTATGCGGCGGCGGAAGTGCAGGCGGAAGTGTTGCCCTTCATCGACGACATGGCGCGCCGTTACGCCGAGGCGGATCTGGTGATCTGCCGCGCCGGCGCCATCACGGTGTCGGAGCTGACGGCAGCCGGTGTGGCCAGCGTGCTGGTGCCGTTGCTGGCATCGACCACCACGCACCAGCGCGACAACGCCAGCTGGATGGCGGGGCAGAAAGCCGCCATTCATCTGCCGCAGAGCGAACTGAACCCGGACAGCCTGGCGCAGTTGTTGCGGAAACTGACTCGGGAGGACTGCCTGGTCATGGCCAAGGCAGCCCATGAAAACGGCCGGCGCGATGCCAATCAGGCGATTGCGCGGGTCCTGGAACAAGTAGCATGAATAGCAGGTACGAATGAAACACAAGGTTAAAAACATCCATTTTGTCGGCATCGGCGGCTCTGGTATGAGCGGCATTGCAGAGGTGCTGCTCAACCTCGGCTATACCGTGTCCGGCTCGGATCTCGGCAGTAACGCCGTCACCCAGCGCCTGGCTGGACTTGGCGCCAGGGTAGTGCAGGGACATGCGCCGGAAAACATCGGCGAGGCGGACGCAGTCGTCACCTCTACGGCAGTCAAGGCCGACAACCCGGAAGTGGTCGCGGCTCGCGAAAGGCGTATTCCCATCGTGCCGCGTGCGGTGATGCTGGCCGAGTTGATGCGCCTGAAGCAGGGCATCGCAATTGCCGGCACCCATGGCAAGACCACCACCACCAGCCTGGTGGCCAGCGTGCTGGCCGAAGGTGGACTGGACCCGACCTTTGTGATCGGCGGGCGCCTGACCAGCGCCGGCGCCAATGCCAAGCTGGGCTCCGGCGAATTCCTGGTGGCCGAGGCCGATGAGTCTGATGCTTCTTTCCTGAATCTGTCGCCATGCATCGAGGTCATTACCAATATCGATGCCGACCACATGGAAACCTACAACCACGATTTCGGCAAGCTGAAACAGGCATTCGTCGATTTCACCCAGCGCCTGCCGTTCTATGGCATTGCCATGCTGTGCCTCGACGACCCGCATGTGCGCGAAATCATGCCGCAGATTTCCAAGCCTGTCGTCACCTATGGCTTTCATGAGGAAGCGCAGGTGCGGGCGGTGGATGCCCGTGCTGTCAACAGCCACATGGAATTCACGGTGCTGCAGGAGGATTACGCGCCCCTGCATGTGCGCCTGAACCAGCCGGGCATGCACAATGTGCAAAACGCCTGCGCCGCGATTGCGATCGCGCGTGAACTGGGCGTCGATGACGCTGCCACGCAAAAGGCGCTGGCTGAATTCCATGGTGTCGGCCGGCGTTTCACCCGTCACGGCAAGATCGCGATCCCGGCGACGGAAGGAAGTGGGGGCGGTACGTTCACGCTGGTCGATGATTATGGCCACCATCCGGTGGAAACTGCCGCCACGCTGGCTGCGGCGCGCGGCGCTTATCCGGGGCAGCGCCTGGTACTGGCATTCCAGCCGCATCGTTATACCCGTACCCGCGACCTGTTCGAGGATTTCGTCAAGGTCTTGTCGAGTGTGGATGCGCTGGTGCTGGCCGAAGTGTATGCCGCCGGCGAACAGCCCATCATCGCCGCTGACGGGCGGGCGCTGGCACATGCCTTGCGTGTGCGGGGCAAGGTTGATCCGGTGTTTGTGGAAAACATCGTCGACATGCCGGCCACTATCCTGAGCCTGGTGCGGGACGGCGATGTAGTGGTTACGATGGGGGCGGGTTCGATCAGCGGCGTGCCGGGCAAGCTTGCGCAAGGCGCTTGAGCGAACGGGAGCAAAATGAATATGGGTAAACAGGACATGAGCAGGGAATTCGGTAAAGTAGGCGTTCTTTATGGCGGTCGCTCGGCCGAGCGCGAAGTGTCGCTGATGTCGGGCGCCGGCGTGCTGCAGGCTTTGCGCAACCAGGGCGTCGATGCGCACGGTTTCGATACGGGGCTGTGCAGCCTGTCGGAACTGGCGGCGGAAAAATTCGATCGTGTGTTCATCGCCTTGCATGGCCGTTACGGCGAGGATGGCAGCCTGCAGGGGGCGCTGGAACAACTGGGCATTCCATACACGGGCTCAGGGGTGATGGCATCGGCAATCGCCATGGACAAGGTGATGACCAAGCGTATCTGGCTGTCCCACGGCTTGCCCACGCCGCGTTTCGCGGCGTTCGACGCCCAGGCCACGCCGGCAGAGGAGTTGCACCGGACCGCAAGCGAGCTGGGCCTGCCGCTGATGCTGAAAGCGCCGCACGAAGGCTCGACCATCGGCATCAGCAAGGTCAACAGCGCAGCCGACCTGGAAGCCGGCTTTGCCCTGTGCGCGAAATACGATGAAGTGGTGCTGGCCGAGGAATTCATCAGCGGGCGCGAGCTGACCGTGCCGGTACTGGGCAAGGGACGCACGGCGAGGGCTTTGCCGATCGTCGAAATCCGCGCACCGCAGGGTAATTACGACTACCAGAACAAGTATTTCAGCGACGATACCCAGTACCTGTGCCCGGCCCCGCTGGACGTGGAACTGACGCAAACAATCCAGGCGCTGGCAGTGCGCGCATTCAATGCAGTGGGTTGCTCGGGCTGGGCACGTGTTGATTTCATGCTGCGCGCCACCGACAATGCGCCTTATCTGCTGGAGCTGAATTCTTCGCCTGGCATGACTGGGCATTCGCTGGTACCGATGTCGGCGAAGGCGTCTGGTGTCAGCTATGAAGAATTGTGCGTCGAGATCCTGCGCTCGGCGGCGCTGGAACTGCATCAGTCGCAGGACTGGAAACCGGAATAAGGGCATTGCGCAAGCGCCATGTGGAACGACGTCAAAATGTTGAATGCGGCAGCCGGCGCCTTGCTGGGACTGTTCGTGCTCGCATTGCTGGGCGGTGGCCTGTGGTGGCTGGCACAGAGGCCGATGTTCACCTTGAAGGAGATCCGCATCGAAGGCGCGGGAGCGGAGTTGCGGCGGGTGAATGCCTCGACCGTCAGGACCACGGCGCTGCCGCGCATCAAGGGCAATTTTTTCAGCGTCGATCTGAATGCCGTGCGTACGGCTTTCGAGGCTGTCCCCTGGGTGCGCAAGGCTGCTGTGCGGCGCGAATGGCCGAACCGCCTGGTGGTGACGCTGGAGGAGCATCTGCCGCTGGGAACCTGGGGTCAGGAGGGCCGCCTGCTGTCGGTGCAGGGCGAGGTATTCGTCGCCAACCTGGCAGAAGCGGAGGAAGACGGCAATTTACCGGAATTTTCCGGGCCGGACGGCAGCGAGAGGGAAGTGCTGATGCGCTACCGCGAGTTGCTGGCATGGTTTGCGCCGGTGAGCCTGGCGCCGGATGCGGTGCAGCTGTCCGGGCGCTATGCATGGACGGTGAAGCTGGACAATGGCATGACGGTGGAGCTGGGGCGCGAGCAGTCCAGCACTACCTTGAAGGAGCGTGTCGCGCGGCTGGTTGCGGTTTATCCGCAACTGGCGGCACGGCTGCAGGACCGGATCGAAAACGTCGATATGCGCTATCCGAACGGCATGGCATTAAAGGCGGGTGGTCTGGCATTGGGAATGGGGAAAACGAAATAACATGACAAAAGACGCAAAAAATCTGATCGTCGGTCTCGATATCGGCACTTCCAAGGTGGTGGCGGTCGTTGCCGAAGTGCTGCCCAATGGCCGGCATGAGGTGATCGGCCTTGGCCAGCATGAATCCAAAGGCCTTAAAAAAGGCGTCGTGGTCAATATCGAAGCCACTATCGAGTCGATCCAGCGCGCGCTTGAAGAAGCCGAGCTGATGGCCGATTGCAAGATCAGGAATGTCTTCACCGGCATTGCCGGCAGCCATATCCGCAGCTTCAATTCCAGCGGCATGGTGGCGATCAAGGACAAGGAGGTCACCGCCACCGACATTGCGCGCGTGATCGAGACCGCCAAGGCGGTCAACATCCCCACCGACCAGCAGCTTCTACATACGGTGCCGCAGGAATTCATTGTCGATAGCCAGGAAGACGTCCGCGAGCCGATCGGCATGAGCGGAATCCGCCTGGAAGTGAAGGTGCATATCGTCACCGGCGCAGTATCTGCTGTGCAGAATATCGTCAAGTGCGTGCGCCGTTGCGGCCTCGAAGTGTCCGACCTGATCCTGCAGCCCATGGCTTCGGCCGATGCGGTGCTGACGCCCGACGAGAAGGAGCTGGGCGTGGTGCTGGTGGATATCGGCGGCGGCACCACCGATGTGGCGATCTTCACCGAAGGCGCGATTCGCCACACTGCCGTGATCCCGATCGCCGGCGACCAGATCACCAATGACATTGCCATGGCCTTGCGCACGCCGACCGCAGAAGCCGAGGAAATCAAGCTGCGCTTTGGCGTTGCCAAGCAGGTGCTGGCCGATCCAAACGAGACGCTGGAGGTCCCTGGCCTGGGCGACCGTGGTTCGCGCACGTTGTCGCGCCAGGCGCTGGCGGCGGTGATCGAGCCGCGCGTCGAGGAATTGTTCGCGCTGGTGCACCAGGTGGTCCGCGAATCCGGCTACGAGGAAGTATTGTCGTCGGGCGTCGTGCTGACCGGCGGCACGACAATGATGCCGGGCATGGTGGAAATGGCCGAGGATATTTTTCTCAAGCCGACCCGCCTTGGGATGCCTGAATACAGTGGCCAGTTGGCCGACGTGGTGCGCAGCCCGCGTTATGCCACCGTGCTGGGCCTGCTGCTGGAAGCGAAGAAGCAATACCTGCGAGGCCATATCGTCAGCCGCCAGGATGGTTCGGCAAAGGCGATCTGGCAGCGCATGAAGGAATGGTTTTTGGGTAACTTCTAGCAAATTGGGGACAGCGTTCCTGCTATTGCGGGACAGAGTTAAGCGAAGCGGTACTCTGTCCTCAACTGAATATAACTAAATAGATTTTTTGGTTTTGTTATTTGCAGCGGTATTTTCGCAGTAGTTTTTTATTTTTATGTAACCACCCGCAGTTAGCAGTTGCTAGGCGCCACACCGCGTGGTGCCTAACGACTGAAAACTGCATACTAATGATAGGGAGTCATCATGGAAATCGATATGCTGGACAATGCATCTTTGGGTACAGTGATCAAGGTCGTGGGGGTCGGCGGTGCCGGCGGCAATGCCGTCCAACACATGATCAACAAGGGTGTGAGCGGCGTGGAATTCATCGCTGCCAATACCGATGCACAGGCGCTGGCGCAATCCAAGGCGCATAACGTCATCCAGATCGGTGAAACCGGCCTGGGCGCAGGCATGAAGCCGGAAGTCGGCCGCCAGCTGGCGGAAGATTCGCGTACCCGTATCGAGGATGCCTTGCGCGGCGCGCACATGGTGTTCATCGCCGCAGGCATGGGCGGCGGCACCGGCACCGGCGCTGCACCTATCGTGGCACAGGTTGCCAAGGAGCAGGGCGCCCTGACCGTGGCGGTGGTTTCCAAGCCGTTCTCCTACGAGGGCAAGAAGTGCATGGAAATCGCCGACGAAGGCCTGGAAGCGCTGAGCCAGCACGTCGATTCCCTGATCGTGATCCTCAACGAGAAGCTCGAAGAGATCTATGAAGACGACAGCATGATCGAATGGCTGCAGCATGCCGACGACGTGCTGAACAATGCCGTGGCCGGAATCGCCGAAATCATCAATGTGCCGGGCCACATCAACGTCGACTTCAACGACGTCAAGACCATCATGGGCGAGCAGGGCAAGGCCATGATGGGCACCGCCACCGCGTCCGGCATCGATCGTGCGCGCATCGCCGCCGAGCAGGCTGTGGCATCGCCGCTGCTGGACGGCATTGATCTGTCCGGCGCGCGCGGCGTGCTGGTGAATGTTACCGCCAGCCGTGGCCTGAAGGGCAAGGAAATCAAGGAAGTGATGGCGACCGTGCGCGCATTTGCCGCACCCGACGCCTCGATTGCCCAGGGCATTGCCTACGATGACACGATGGGCGACGATATCCGCGTCACCGTGGTGGCCACGGGACTGGGCCGCGCGCGCAAGAACGTGCAACTGGTACAAACGCCGATGCTGCGTACCGGTACGCACAACGAGCCGATCGCTGCCATGGGCGGCAACCAGCTTGGCACCGGCATGGCGCAATCAGCCGCGCCTGCTTTTGAAGGATTGAAGGCGCCAGCGGTGTGGCGTCACAATTCCTCGGCGTCGGAAACCGTGCGTGCGCTGGAAAAGAATGGCATGGAAACCTACGATATTCCTGCCTTCCTGCGCAAACAAGCCGACTGATTCCTTGTTCTGCAGGAATCTGCAGAACAAGGCATACTGAGGTTCCAACGCGTTGCGGGACAGCGTATTTTCCGTTGCGGGATAGAGTTAAGCGAAGCGGTACTCTGTCCCCAGCTGATTAAGGTGAAAGCGGTACTCTGTCCCCAACTGATTAACGTCAAAGCGGTACTCTGCCGCCAACATTCTAGAAGCGCGCTACCCGCCGGTGGCGCGGTTTTTTTTAAAGGATTCTCATGACCATCCAGATCGGTGACCGTTTGCCCGCAGGTGAGCTGCGTGAATTTATTGAAGTCGAATCCGAGGGCTGCTCCCTTGGTCCCAACAAATTCAACGTTGGCGATCTGGCAGCGGGCAAGAAGATTGCGATTTTCGCCGTGCCCGGCGCATTTACCCCGACATGTTCGGAAAAGCATGCGCCCGGCTATATCCAGCATGCAGCCGATTTCAAGGCCCTCGGCGTGGATGAAATCTGGTGCATCGCCGTCAACGATCCTTTCGTGATGGGCGCGTGGGGACGCGAACTGAAGGCCACCGGCCTGGTGCGTATGCTGTCCGATGGTAATGCTGAATTCACCAAGGCGCTCGGCCTGGATGCGGATTTCAGCAAGGGTGGCCTGGGTACGCGCTCGCAGCGTTATTCGATGCTGGTCGAAGATGGCGTCGTGCGGCAATTGAACGCCGAACAAGCCGGCAAATTTGAAGCGTCGGATGCGGAAACCTTGCTGAAGCAACTGGGATAATTTTCGTTACAATAAAACCTCGGTAAATCCATATAGCCCCGGCATGCTCAAACAACGCACCGTCAAACAACTGATCAAGACCATCGGTATCGGCCTGCACTCCGGCACCAGGGTTGACCTGACGTTGCGTCCGGCGCCGCCGGATACCGGCATTGTGTTTCGCCGCGTCGACCTGGCCCCCCCCGTTGAGTTGCCGGCCAGTGCAGTGGGGGTGGGCGACACCCGCATGGCATCGACCCTGGACAAGGATGGGGTGAAGGTCTCGACCGTCGAGCATCTGATGTCTGCCTGTGCCGGGCTGGGCGTCGATAACCTGTATATCGATCTGACTGCGGAAGAAATCCCGATCATGGATGGCTCCGCGTCTTCGTTTGTATTTCTGCTGCAGCAGGCCGGCTTGCAGGAGCAGGAGGCCGCGAAGAAGTTCATTCGGGTCAAGCGGACGGTGGAAGTGCGCGAGGGCGAAGGCGACAAGCTCAAGTGGGCGCGCCTGGAGCCTTACAATGGCTTCAAGCTGAAATTCTTCATTGAGTTCAATCATCCGGCGGTTGACCGTACCGGTCAGATCGCCGAGGTCGATTTCGAGGCCGAATCCTATGTCAAGGAAATCGCCCGCGCCCGCACCTTCGGCTTCATGCAGGACGTCGAAACCTTGCGCGGAATGGGCTTGGCCCGTGGCGGTTCGCTGGAAAACGCCATCGTCATGGATGAGTATCGGATCCTGAATCCGGATGGCTTACGCTATGAAAATGAATTCGTGCGGCATAAGATTCTCGACGCCATAGGCGACCTGTATCTGGTCGGTCACCCGTTGCTCGCTGCCTATGTCGCCCACAAATCCGGCCATGGCTTGAACAATCAATTGCTGCGCGCGCTGCTGGCGCAGCCGGATGCCTACGATATCGTCACGTTCGATTCGCTCGAGCAAGCCCCGCGCAGCTATACCCTGCAGGCCGGCGAGGAGTGGGCGCTCGCCTGAAAGGGGTCGGGGACGGATTCATATTCACGCAAGGGTGGACCACACCCCGCTAGCCGCCACCCTGGTGGCGACTCAGCATGGCTTGCAGCGCGGCCTTCAGGCCGGAATTGCGTGATGATGGTTCAAGCGCATCTTCTAGTGCGGCAAATGCCGTCAAAGCGCGATTTGACAGCGCAATTTGCTTGGAAGTATTTGATTTTTCGTGGATTTTCCCAACTTGCACTTTGATGCGGATTGCGTTAACCTGCCAGCCTTGTTGCTGCAAAAAATTTTGCAATTTTGGCAATTGCTGCTTCAGTTTGCTTGCAAGCGCCGCATTCGGTGCGGCAAGCACCATTTGGCCTGCTTCCAGGTTCAGTACCGAGCAAGTTTCAAACATGACAGGTAGCGCCGTGGCGCAAGCCTTTTCCAGGGCGCCCAGGCGCTCCAGGGTGGGGAGCAGCGTGCCCAGCTGGTCATGTGTTTGCAAAAAGTCCGTGACGCCCAGTGCCGTCCGGGCAGAGCCGCCGCGGGACGGGCGTTTCTGTGGATTCTGTGGTTGCTGTGGGTAAGGGGATGAATATGAGGAAGCCATTTGCCCACCTTATCACACCTCCGCAGGCAGAGCGAGTAACGGAGCCTAGATGCAAATCATAGTTTTACATCCGCGTTTCAGCGCCAGGACGGTGACCCTGACCAGCCGTCACATTGTCGCTTTAGGCGTGCTTTTTCTGGCTGCCGTGCTGACAGTGGCGGCACTGTTGTATTACCTCACCCTGGCGCATGCGGGCAGTGTGCGCCTGCCATTCGCGGGGCAGGCCATGGCTGCGCCAAGTCAGGACGAAGCCGGCCGAAAAGAGCGCTATGTCCGCGAAAACCTGACTGCAATGGCAGTCAAGCTGGGGGAGATGCAGGCACAGTTGATGCGCCTGGATGCCTTGGGCGAGCGGGTGCAGGGCCTGGCCGGGGTCAAGCCCGAAGAGTTCAATTTCAAGGAAAAACCGCCGCGCGGCGGCGCCGATCCCGCCAGTTCTGGCAGTCGCGGGGGTTCGCGTGAATTGAGCATGCAGGAATTTCAGCAAACCCTGGATGCCCTGGCCAGAGATCTTGAGCATCGTGCGGATTACCTGAATGTGGTGGAGTCCTCGCTGATGGCCGACAAGATCAGGTTCAAGCTGCTGCCCACCATTAAGCCGGTCAACTCCAGTTACAACGCTTCCAGCTTTGGCTGGCGCCTGGATCCGTTCAGCGGCCGTAGCGCTTTTCATGAAGGGCTCGATTTTGCCGCCCCGGCCGGTACGCCGATTGTCGCCGCCGCCGGTGGCGTGGTGATCGCTTCCGAATACCACCACCAGTACGGCAATATGCTGGAGATCGACCATGGTAACCAATTGGTCACCCGCTATGCCCATGCTTCCAGGCTGCTGTCGCAGGTGGGCGACATTGTCAGGCGCGGGCAGCATGTGGCTGACCTGGGATCCACCGGCCGCTCGACCGGCGCGCACCTGCATTTCGAGGTGCTTCTCAAGGGCGTGCCTCAGGATCCGCACAAATTCCTGATTGCGGGAGGGCCGCAGGAAAAAGCAGCGGCCCTGGTGTCAAGATAGGACGGCGCTGGTCTCATTCACGCCAAAGGTGTGGCGCGGATGAGACCAGCATGCCTGCTGGCGGCCGATGCGCCCGCCAATTGCACCTGCAGGATTGTCCCATTCTGCCTGCATGATAAAATCTTCAATTTGGCCCAGTTCCACTAGCCTGTTCCGGAATCGAACAGAGTTTATTTACGGCGTCTTTTATACCATTCGAGCATGTCATTCCTGACCAAGATTTTCGGCAGCCGCAACCAGCGGCTGATCAAGCAATACCAGCAAACCGTTCGCGCCATTAATGCACTCGAACCGGCAATGGAAAAACTGTCGGATGTGGAGCTGCAAGCCAAGACACCTGAATTCAAGGAACGCCTCGCCAAGGGGGAGGCGCTCGACAAGCTTTTGCCGGAAGCGTTTGCGGTATGCCGCGAAGCCAGCCGGCGCGTCCTGAAGATGCGCCACTTCGATGTGCAGCTGATCGGCGGCATGACCCTGCATTACGGGAAAATCGCCGAAATGGGCACCGGCGAAGGCAAGACGCTGATGGCGACCTTGCCAGCCTACCTGAATGCCTTGTCGGGCAAGGGTGTGCATATCGTCACCGTCAACGATTACCTGGCCCAGCGCGATGCCGAATGGATGGGGCGCCTGTATGGCTGGCTGGGACTTTCCACCGGCATCAACCTGTCGCAGATGCCGCATGACACCAAGCAGGGCGCCTATGGTTCCGACATCACCTACGGCACCAACAATGAATTCGGCTTCGACTACCTGCGCGACAACATGGTCTACGACAGCCGCGAGCGCGTGCAGCGCGGCCTGAATTTCGCCATTGTCGATGAAGTGGACTCGATCCTGATCGACGAGGCGCGCACCCCGCTGATCATTTCCGGTCAGGCCGAAAGCCATACCGACCTGTACCAGAAACTGAATGCTGTGCCGCCGTTATTGACCTTGCAGGTCGGCGAGGAAACGCCGGATGGCAAGGGCAAGATCGAAGTGCCCGGCGACTATACCAAGGACGAGAAGGCGCATCAGGTCCTGCTGACCGAAGCCGGCCACGACAAGGTGGAGCAGATCCTGACCCGCATGGGCTTGCTGCCGGAAGGCGCTTCGGTTTACGATTCCGCCCATATCAGCCTGATCCATCACCTGTACGCCGCGCTGCGCGCGCATACGCTGTACTACAAGGATCAGCACTATGTCGTGCAGAACAATGAAATCATCATCGTTGATGAATTCACCGGCCGCCTGATGTCGGGCCGGCGCTGGTCCGATGGCCTGCACCAGGCAGTCGAAGCCAAGGAAGGCGTCGAGATCAAGGCCGAAAACCAGACGCTGGCATCGATCACCTTCCAGAATTTTTTCCGCATGTACGGCAAGTTGGCCGGCATGACCGGTACTGCCGACACCGAAGCCTACGAATTCCAGCAAATCTATAGCCTGGAAACCGTGGTGATTCCGCCCAACCGGCCGAGCCAGCGCAAGGACAAGCAAGACCAGGTCTACAAGACTGCCGAGGAAAAATACGGCGCCATGCTCAAGGATATCCAGGAGTGCCAGGAGCGCAGCCAGCCGGTGCTGGTCGGTACCACTTCGATCGAGAATTCGGAACTGCTGTCGGGCCTGCTCACCAAGCACAAGCTGCCGCATAACGTGCTCAATGCCAAGCAGCATGCGCGTGAAGCGGAAATCATCGCGCAAGCCGGCCGTCCGAAAATGATCACCATTGCCACCAACATGGCCGGTCGCGGCACCGACATCGTCCTGGGCGGCAATGTCGAAAAGCAGATCCAGATCATCGAAGCCGATGCCAGCGTCGGCGAAGACGAAACTCAGAATAGGGCGCAAAAGCTGCGCGACGAATGGCAAGCCCTGCACGACCTGGTGGTCGGCGCCGGCGGCTTGCACATCATCGGCACCGAGCGCCACGAATCGCGCCGGGTAGACAACCAGCTGCGCGGCCGCTCGGGCCGCCAGGGCGATCCCGGATCTTCCCGTTTCTACCTGTCGCTGGATGACCAGTTGCTGCGTATTTTTGCCGGCGACCGCGTGCGCGCGATCATGGAACGCCTGAAAATGCCGGAAGGCGAGCCGATCGAAGCCGGCATCGTGTCGCGCTCGATCGAATCGGCGCAACGTAAGGTCGAGGCGCGCAATTTCGACATTCGCAAGCAACTGCTTGAATACGACGATGTCGCCAACGACCAGCGCAAGGTGATTTACCAGCAGCGCAACGAGCTGCTCGAATCGGGCGATGTCGCGGAGATGATCGCCTCGTTGCGCCAGGGGGTGTTCACCGAGCTGTTCCGCGGCTTCGTGCCCGAAGGCGCGATGGAAGAGCAGTGGGATATCAAGGGGCTGGAAGCGGCGCTGGCTGCCGAATGGCAGCTGGAGGTGCCGCTGGCGACGATGCTGGCGGCCGAGCCGAACCTGTCCGACGAAGAACTGCTGGAGCGTGTGCTGAAGGCCGCCGAGGAAAGCTATACGGCCAAGGTCGGGGTGGTCGGCAAGGAAGCATTCGGCGGTTTCGAACGCAGTGTCATGCTGGAGAGCATAGACCGGCATTGGCGCGACCATCTGGCGGCACTCGACCACTTGCGCCAGGGTATCCATCTGCGCGGCTATGCGCAGAAGAACCCTAAGCAGGAATACAAGCGCGAAGCCTTCGAGCTGTTTGGCCAGATGCTTGATCTGGTCAGGAATGAAGTGGTGCGGATAGTGACGACTGTACGCATCCAGTCGCGCGATGAAATCGATGCTGCCGAACAGGAACTGGCGCAGTCGCATATATCCAATGTGCATTACCAGCACGCTGATTTCAATCCCGATGCCGCGCCGGAAGATTTGCTGGCACCGCGCGCGGATGCTGAAGCGGCCAGGGGGCAGACGATGATCAACGCGCTGCCCAAGGTCGGACGCAACGACGCTTGTCCCTGCGGCAGCGGCAAGAAGTACAAGCAATGCCACGGCAAGCTGGCATAAACAAGCGCCTGCATGCCGAAATGAACCCGCAATTGCGGGTTCATTTCATTGGGCGGGCACAAATGCCTGCCATGTCAATAAACTTTGATTTTTGAAAGCGTGAAACCATGGCCGTCAATCTTCCTCTTCCCGTTCCCGCCAGCCTGAAGCCGGTTGCCGGCATTGCGCTTGGTCACGCCGAAGCCGGCGTGCGCAAAGCCAACCGCAAAGACTTGCTGGTAATGAAACTGGCGCCGACAGCAACCGTCGCCGGCGTCTTTACCACCAACCGTTTTTGCGCCGCGCCGGTGCAGGTCTGCAAGGCGCACCTGGAAGCCTTGCGCATCTCGGAGTCCCCCATCCGCGCGCTGGTGATCAATACCGGCAATGCCAATGCCGGCACCGGTGAGGCCGGCCTGGTCAACGCCAATGCCACCTGCGCCGCCCTGGCCGAACTGCTCGGCTGCGAAGCTGCGCAAATCCTGCCGTTTTCCACCGGGGTGATTCTCGAGCCCTTGCCGGTCGATCGCATCAAGGCGGGGCTGCCGCAAGCGGTTGGGAATCTGCAGGAAGACAACTGGTACAACGCCGCCGAGTCGATCATGACCACCGATACCCAGCCCAAGGCGGCTTCGCGCACGGTGACCATCAATGGCGTGACCATCACCCTGACCGGCATCAGCAAGGGCGCCGGCATGATCAAGCCCAACATGGCGACCATGCTCGGCTTCATGGCCACCGACGCGAAGGTGGCGCAGCCGGTGCTGGAGCACATGGTCAAGGAAGCGGCTGACAAGTCGTTCAACTGCATTACCATCGATGGCGACACCTCGACCAACGACTCCTTCATGCTGGTTGCAACCGGCGCCGCCGCACTGGAGGTCAGCGATATCGATTCGCCTGAATACGCGGCGCTGCTGGCGGCGGTGACCGGCCTGTCGCAGGAATTGTCGCAGATGATCGTGCGCGATGGCGAGGGCGCCACCAAGTTCATCACCATCACGGTCGAGGATGGCGCGACGGTCGAGGAGTGCCGGAAAATTGCTTATTCGATCGGCCATTCGCCGCTGGTCAAGACCGCATTCTTCGCCTCCGACCCCAATCTTGGCCGCATTCTGGCGGCGATCGGTTACGCCGGCGTGGATGACCTGGACGTCAGCAGGCTCAACCTCTACCTTGACGATGTGTGGGTGGCGAAGAATGGCGGGCGCAATCCTGATTATCGCGAAGAAGACGGCCAGCGCGTGATGAAGCAAAGTGAAATCACGGTACGGGTCAAGCTCGCTCGCGGCGAGGCTGCCGCCACCATCTGGACTTGCGACTTGTCGCACGACTACGTATCGATCAACGCGGATTACCGCTCGTAAGCCAAGGTGCAAAGAACAACATGACGCAACTGGACCAATTTCTGACGCGTGCCGAAACCCTGCTGGGACGGCTGGAAGCGCTGCTGCCGGCTACGCATCCGGCCCCTGACTGGAAACTGGCGCATGCCTTCCGCTGGCGCAAGACGGGCGGGCGCGGCCATCTGCAGCCGGTCACACATGCCTCGGCGATCCGCCTGTCCGACCTGCATCACATCGGACCGCAAAAAGAACAGATCGAACAGAATACCCGTCAGTTCGTCGAAGGCAAGCCGGCCAACAATGTCTTGCTGACCGGCGCGCGCGGCACTGGCAAGTCGTCGCTGATCAAGGCTTGCCTGAACCAGTTTTCGGCGCAAGGCCTGCGCCTGATCGAGGTCGACAAGACCGACCTGGCCGACCTGGCGGATATCGTCGAGCTGGTGGCCGGACGTCCCGAGCGCTTCGTGATTTTTTGCGACGATCTTTCCTTCGAAGAGGGGGAGAGCGGCTACAAGGCGCTGAAAGTGGCGCTGGACGGCAGCGTTGCCGCGCAATCCGACAATGTCCTGATCTATGCGACCTCGAACCGCCGTCACCTCATGCCCGAGCGCATGGCCGACAATGCCAGCTATAGCCATGACGACAACGGCGACTTGCATCCCGGCGAAACCGTCGAGGAAAAGATTTCGCTTTCCGAGCGTTTCGGCCTGTGGGTATCGTTTTACCCCTTCAAGCAGGACGATTACCTGGAAATCGTCGCCCACTGGCTGGGCCATTTCGGCTGTCATTCCGCCCAGATCGACGCGGCCCGGCCGGACGCCTTGCGCTGGGCGCTGCAGCGTGGCTCACGCTCGGGCCGGGTGGCATGGCAATTTGCCCGTGATTACGCCGGCAGGAATCAGGCATAAGTGGCAATTCAGGACCCATTTATGAAGCAGCCCGCATCTGCATCCGCAGCCGCGCCGATCGATGTGGCGGTCGGTATCCTGATGCAGGCGGATGGCGACATCCTGCTGGCGCAGCGCCCGCCGGGCAAGCCGTATGCCGGTTACTGGGAATTCCCTGGCGGGAAAGTGGAGGCGGGCGAATCCATCCTCGATGCCCTGAAGCGCGAATTCGTCGAGGAGCTCGGGGTCGAGATCCTGTCGGCAGAGCCCTGGTGCGGTGTCGAGCATGTCTACCCGCATGCGCATGTGCGCCTGCATTTCTACATCAGCCGCCACTGGCGCGGTGCGCCGCAAAGTCTGGAAGGCCAGGCCTTCGCCTGGCAGGGCAGTGTGCAGGTCGCGCCGATTTTGCCGGCGACTATTCCCTTGCTGGAAGAACTCGACAAGCGGCGCTACGACACCCGGTAGAGCGTCCAGTTGAATTCGGAGGCCGCATCATGATGCGGCCTACTACTCCTACTACTGCTGGTCGTCGAAATCCTTGGGCGGGTTGACTGCCGGGATCGTATATTTTTCTTCTGCCCAGGCGCCCAGGTCGATTTGCTTGCAGCGTTCCGAGCAAAACGGCCGGAATTTATTTTTCTCGCTCCATTCGACCTTTTTGCCGCAGGTCGGACAATCCACTGTCGTAGCCATAACTGTAAGCGATTCAGAAATTACAAAGAGTCAGTTCGAACGGCACATCGATTTCCAGGGGCTTGGGTTTCATGTCGCCACCCTGCGATGTAAAACGTATCCACAGCATATACTTGTTGGCGGAAATCTCCGGGATGGCCCCCAGGCTTTCATCGATGTTGAGACGCAGCATTTGATAGACCTTGCCTTGCAACATCTGCTGGTAACTCCCCGCTTGCGCGATCATCTTGGCCGGCCGGCCGGATTCACGCAGTAGCCGCAATACTAGCGCAATTGCCTCGAACAGGGGCGCCAGCGGCGCGAACCAGGCGGCGATATCGGCGCTGCGCGCCTCTGCCGAACGATGCTGCCAGGCATAGTAGGAGGGCAGGTCAAATTCGCAGGCCCCCCCAGGAATGATGGTGCGCCCCCGTATGCTCATCAGCCATTCATTCTCGCGCACATTCTGGCCGGTCTTTCCCTGCGCCGCCATGAGCGCACTGCTGGTGCGGTCAAGCTCCCCCAGGATGGCATCGAGCATCTCGGCCTGAACATTCGGATTGGACTTGAAGCCGAGCAGCGTTTGCTTTTGTCGTTCGAGTTCTTGCAGCAGGTCGGACTTGAGGTCGGCGCGACCGGCGACTTCGAGCATTTCGAAAATCGTGGCAAGCGCGGCGTGGTGTTGCAGAGGGTGCGTCTGGTGAAAGAAGAAATTGAATTTCTCGTACAGGTCTTCCAGCCGCAACAAGGTGCGAATACGCTCGTTGAAAGGGTATTCGTAGACAATCAAAGTAGCATCCTTTTAAAGTTGTGCCGGCCCAATAGATTGTGATTCTGAACGATGCGGCAAAAAATTACAAATGCTGCAGCAATTTTTTATGTTCCGGCATGCGCCAGCGAACAATACAAGGCATGTAGTCGCTCGACTTGCGGATCCAATGCCGCCGGATCGCCATCGTTCAACAGGATATCATCGGCTGCCGCCAGGCGTTGCGCGCGCGTCGCCTGGGTCGCCATGATGGCGCGCACCTCGGCTTCGCTCAAGCCATTGCGGTCCATGACCCGAAGCAGTTGCTGCTGTTCGGGACAATCGACCACCAGCACCCGCGACACACGTTCCTTCCAGTTGCCCGATTCCACCAGCAGGGGTACCACGAATATCCGATACGGTCCCTGTGCCTGTTGTGCAAGCCGCTCGCATTCGCTCTTGATCAAGGGATGCAGAATCGCTTCCAGGCGCTTTTTTGCCGCCGGGTCCGCAAACACGGCGGCACGCATGCGGGCACGGTCCATGGCTCCGGTCGAAGCAATGAAATCCGCGCCGAATTGCGTGGCGATGGCGGGCATGGCGATGCCCCCCGGCTGCGTCAGCGCGTGGGCGATCTGGTCGGTATCGATGAGTGCCGCGCCGCGCGCGGCAAACATGTTGGCAACGGTCGTCTTGCCGGAGCCGATGCCCCCAGTTAAACCTACCGAAAATGCCGCAGCAGCCATGTTGCTTCAGAATAGATATTCGAGGTAAGCCGAAGTAATGGAATTTCCATACAACATGGCGATCATGCCCGCCGCCGCCAGGTAGGGACCGAACGGGATCGGCTTCTCCCGTCCATGCTTGCTGAGGACGATCAGGGCGATGCCGACCACCGCGCCCACCAGAGAGGACAGGAGGATGATCACTGGCAGCATTTTCCAGCCCAGCCAGGCGCCCAGCGCGGCCAGCAGCTTGAAGTCGCCATAGCCCATGCCTTCCTTGCCAGTGGCCAGCTTGAACAGCCAATAAACCGACCATAGCACAAGATAGCCGGCGGCCGCGCCGATGACGGCGTCCGTCAGCGGCACGAAAGCCCCTTGCAGGTTGATCAGCAAGCCAGCCCATAGCAGCGGATAAGTCAGGTCGTCCGGCAGCAACTGGGTATCGGCATCGATGAACGTCATGGCAATCAGCAGCCAGGCGAACAGCAGGCTCGCCAGGCCGGCAGCGCCACTGCCGAAATGCCAGATCAGGAAAAAGGACAGCGCGCCGGTCAACAATTCCACCGCCGGATAGCGTGCAGAGATCGGCGCCTTGCAGGCGACGCATTTGCCGCGCAAGATCAGGTAACTGAGTACCGGGATGTTTTCCCAGGCGGTGATGGCGTGGCCGCAGTGCGGGCATGCCGAGAGCGGCATCACGAGGTCGTAGCGGTCCTGGTGCGGCAGCGGCTTGCCGCTTTCACTGGCGACATAGTTGTCCGATTCGCGCTGCATCATTTTCGGCAGGCGATGGATCACGACGTTGAGGAAGCTGCCGATCAACAGGCCGAGTATGCCGGCCACCGCGGCGCTGGCCAGGCTGCCCGGCGCCGCGAACAAGAGTGCATCCCACATCAGACCACCGCGCCCAATTTGAAGATTGGCAGGTACATGGCAATCACCAGGCCGCCGATCAGTACGCCGAGAATTGCCATGATCAAGGGTTCCATCAGGCTGGAGAGCGACGCGACCGCTTCATCGACTTCCTCTTCGTAAAAATCGGCGACCTTGCCCAGCATGGAATCGAGCGCACCGGATTCTTCGCCGATCGCCACCATTTGCGTGACCATCGAGGGAAATACATTGGCATTTTGCATCGCGGAAGTCAGGCTGGTACCGGTGCTGACTTCAGTCTGGATTCTTTTTGTGGCATCGACATAGACGGCGTTGCCCGAGGCGCCGCCCACCGAATCCAGCGATTCGACCAGCGGCACGCCGGCGGCGAACATGGTCGCCAGCGTCCTGGTCCAGCGCGCGATCGTCGCCTTGCGAATGACGTTACCGAAAATTGGTGCTTTGAGCAAGGTGCGGTCCATGAAATGCTGCACTTTTGCTGAACGCCTCCAGGACTGGAAGAAAAGATAAAGCGCGGCGAATATGCCGCCGAATATGATATACCAGTAGGCGACAAAGAAATCCGAGATCGCCATTACCATCAGGGTAGGTGCCGGTAGATCAGCGCCAAAGCTGGCGAAGACTTCCTTGAAGGCGGGAACTACCCAGATCATGATGACGGCGGTAACGACGAAGGCAACTACCAGAATCGAAATCGGGTAAAACAAGGCTGATTTGATCTTGGCCTTGATTGCCAGAGTTTTTTCCTTGTAGATCGCCAGGCGTGTCAGCAAGTCTTCCAGAATGCCCGCCTGTTCGCCGGCGCCGACCAGGTTGCAGAAGAGCGCGTCAAAATACAGCGGGTATTTGCGGAAGGCCTGGTTCAGGCTGGTGCCAGTTTCGACATCGGCGCGGATATCCAGCAGTAGCTTGGCCACCGAGGGATTGGCATGGCCTTTGGCGACGATTTCAAACGATTGCAGCAGCGGCACGCCGGCTTTCATCATGGTCGCCAACTGGCGGGTAAACAGCGTGATGTCCTTGTCGGTGATTTTCTTGCCGCTGCTAAAGGATCGCTTCTTGACCTTCGTCACCATGATGCCTTGCCGGCGCAAGGTGGCGTTGACCACCGCTTCGCCATTGGCGCGCATCTCGCCCTGGACGATCTTGCCTTGCCGGTCCTTGCCGTGCCAGACATAGACGGCTTCCTTCGCCGAGCCCGACATTGTGGTTTTGCGTGCGGCTGTGGCCATGCTTTATCCCCTCTGTATCATTCGTTGGTGCAGCCCACGACTTCTTCCAGGCTGGTCAATCCGAGCCTGACCTTGACCAGGCCGGATTGCCGCAAGGTCCTGATGCCTTCGCGCCGCGATTGTTCTTCGATTTCCAGCGCCGTGCCATGGCCGAGGATGATGCGTTCGATTTCTTCGGAAATCGGCATCACCTGGTAAATGCCGACGCGGCCCTTGTAGCCGCTGCCACTGCAGCGCTCGCAGCCGACCGCCTTGTACGGTTGCCAGCTGCCGTCGAGTTCTTCTTCCTTGAAGCCGGCGTCCAGCAGTGCCTCGTCCGGGATGGTGGTGGCTTGCTTGCAGGTGCACAGGCGCCGCGCCAGGCGCTGTGCCGTGATCAGGATGACCGAAGAGGCGATATTGAAGGGCGCCACCCCCATGTTCATCAGACGCGTGAGCGTTCCCGGCGCATCGTTGGTGTGCAGGGTGGAAAACACCATGTGGCCGGTTTGTGCCGCCTTGATGGCGATATCCGCCGTTTCCAGGTCGCGGATTTCGCCCACCATGATGATGTCCGGATCCTGCCGCAGGAAGGCTTTCAGCGCGACCGGGAAGGTAAGGCCGGCGCGGTCGTTGATGTTGACCTGGTTCACCCCTGGCAGGTTGATTTCAGCCGGGTCTTCCGCGGTCGAGATATTGATGCCTGGCTTGTTCAGGATATTCAGGCAGGTGTACAGCGACACGGTCTTGCCGGAGCCGGTCGGGCCGGTCACCAGCACCATGCCGTAGGGGCGTTCGATCGCATCGAGCAATAGCTCTTTCTGGTCCGGATCGTAGCCGAGCGCATCGATGCCCATCTGCGCCTGGGTTGCATCCAGGATACGCATGACGATCTTTTCGCCGAATAGCGTGGGCAGGGTGCTGACGCGGAAATCGATCGACTTGGTCTTCGATACCACCAGTTTCATGCGGCCGTCCTGCGGCACCCGCTTTTCCGAGATGTCCAGCTTGGAAATGACCTTGATGCGCGAAGCCAGCTTTTCCTTGATCGCCAGCGGCGGCTGCGCGACTTCACGCAGGATGCCGTCGACGCGCAGGCGGATGCGGTAAAACTTTTCGAAAGGTTCGAAATGCAGGTCCGAAGCGCCCAGATTGATGGCATCGATGAGGATTTTCTGCAGGAACCTGACGACGGGCGCATCGTCGATATCGGTCGTTGGCCCGCTTTCCACGGCGGTCGTGGTATCGACATCGGCAAAATCGATGTCCAGGTCGTCACCGATCAGTTCATTCAGATTTTGCTCGGCGCTTTGTCCAAGCTTTTCGATCAGTTGCAAGAGCGCCGGGTGTTCGACAATGACCGGTTCGACCGACAATTGCGTCTGGAACTTGATCTGGTCCAGCGCCTGGGAATTGGTTGGATCGGAAATCGCTACCGAGATCTTGTTGCCGCGTTTGGCCAGGGCAATGACGCGCTGGCTTTGCATCAGCTTGACATCGAGGATGCCTTCCGGGCGTGTATTCATGCTGAAACTGCCGATATCCAGGACAGGATAGGCAAAAGTTTCCGAGCAGAATGCGGCCAGGGCGCGCGGTTCTATGTGTTTGCTTTGAACCAGTGCATCAATAAACGGAATTTTCTCTGCCTGGACCCGTTTGGTTAATGCCTCAACTTGCTGCGCAGAAAGATGTCCGGCATGCAGCAATACCCGCGCCAAAGCGGGAATCGCGGTGCTGGAAACCGTATTGGGGAAAACTGCCGCCATAAAGTTGTTGTGCTGAGTACCAGAAAATCATCCAAGTCGCGTTAGATGATGCCTATAGGCATCTGATTTGTAAAGATATTGTGATTCTTTGTTAAGTCATCAGTGTGTGAATCGATACACTTTGGGGCGCTGCAATGCGCGCATGCGGGGTGGAAATATTATCGTTTTGATAATTTTCTGATGAGAGCAAGCAATGCGACGAGGTGGGCAAAAAATAGGGGGGTCAAAAATGCACGTCGCCAGGATGCATTGGTTTCGGGCTCAAAGCGTATGAGCAAGGACAAGAGAATTGTCTTTGAGAGTACCTTTGTCCCCAGTGGGCATCAACGCCAGCATTTACTGCGAGACTTACTCTTCATCTTCATCGTCCGGGATCACGGCATCGGCCACTGCGCCGACCGTCTTGGCGGCAACCTTGACGCCAGTCGCGGCGACCGTGACAGCGGCATCCACTACGGTGACGACAGCGCATCCGGTCAGGCAGAGCGCAAGGGCGATCATCAGCAACGTTCGGAGTAGTTTCATGGTCATGTGAGCAGGCGCAAAGCTTAACAGGCGAATACCGGGTTTTAGCGTCTTGGCGCTGCTGGAATCGATGCCGTCACCGTGGTCCGGCCCATAAAATGCAAACAGGTCCCGCGCAGGGACCTGTGAGAGCGGGAGGGAATTCTGGTCGGGGTGAGAGGATTCGAACCTCCGGCCTCTACGTCCCGAACGTAGCGCTCTACCAGGCTAAGCTACACCCCGATTGCGGCGCCGACCCTAACCGAATCCCCTTGAGGATTCTCGGCTCAATGATTGCGGCCCACCGCGAAAGCGCATAATTCTAGCAAAGATTCCTTGGCTTGGCTATTGCCCCAGCCACGGATTGCATCGGCTGCGCGCTGGGCGGCCTGTTCTGCGGCGCGTTTGGTGTAATCGAGCGCGCCGGAGCTGGTGACTGCATCCAGAATGGCGGCGAAGTGGGATTCGTCGCCATTCTGGATGCAGGTGCGCACCAGTTCACGCTGGCTCGGGGTGCCGTGCTGCAGCAGGTATATCAGCGGCAGGGTGGGTTTGCCTTCGCGCAGATCGTCGCCGACGTTCTTGCCGATCTCTTCCGCGTTGCCCGAGTAATCCAGCACGTCGTCGATCAACTGGAAGGCGGTGCCCAGTGAGCGTCCATATTCTGCCGCTGCTTCGACGTCGGCCGCCGAGGCGCCGGCAGCCAGCGCGCCGATCTGGGTCGCGGCCTCGAACAGCTTGGCGGTCTTGGAGCGGATGACCTGCAGGTAGCGCGCCTCGTTGACATCCGGGTCGTGCATGTTCAATAGTTGCAGCACCTCGCCTTCGGCGATGACATTGGTGGCGTCAGCAAGAATTTGCATGATCCGCATGTCGCCGACCGCAACAATCATCTGGAAAGCGCGTGTATAGATGAAATCGCCGACCAGTACCGAGGCGGCATTGCCGAACAGGGCGTTGGCAGTCTGGCGGCCGCGCCGCAGCGACGATTCATCCACCACGTCGTCGTGCAGCAGGGTGGCGGTGTGGATGAATTCGATCAGGCCGGCCAGCGTATGGTGAATATTGCCTTGGCAGGCGTGCGCATTGGCGGTCAGCAGCACCAGCATTGGCCGGATGCGCTTGCCGCCGGCGCTGATGATGTATTCGGAGATCTGGTTGACCAGCGGGACATCCGAGTTCAGTTGCTGGCGAATCAGATGGTTAACCGCTTCCATGTCGGCGGCGATGGGCTGGAGGATGCTTGCTTGGGTAGAAAGGGTGGCGGACAAGGGTAAGCCTGCGAAATCATTGATATCTTGCGAATTATACGATGAGAAGCGGCTGTGATCGGGCCTCTGGACTTGTGGCAAGTTCGCTATCGGTTAGGGCGTGGGTAAAAACGGATTGTCGCGCGGCTTTGACTGGGCGGCTAAGTCCATGTATAATTTGAGGTTTTCCCGATTCTTGGCAACTTTCTGTTGTAAGGAAATAAAAAGGAAAGAAAGAGATTTTAAAAAGTTTTTAACCCAATTGATGAGGTTCACCATGTACGCGGTCATAAAAACCGGCGGCAAACAATATAAAGTTGCTGCTGGCGAAAAACTCAAAGTAGAACAGATACCTGCAGACATCGGCGCCGACATCACCTTGGATCAAGTGCTCGCATTGGGCGCTGGCGATACCATCAAGTTTGGTGCGCCGCTGATTGAAGGTGCTACGGTTCTGGCTAAGGTATTGGCGCAAGGTCGCCACGATAAGGTCAAGATTTTCAAGATGCGCCGTCGTAAGCATTACCAGAAACGTCAAGGCCATCGCCAAAATTACACCGAATTGCAAATCGTCTCGATCAACGGCTAAGCGCCGGTCGAGCTAACCAAATACCAAGGAGTCTGAAATGGCACATAAAAAAGGCGGCGGCACTACGCGCAACGGCCGTGATTCTGAGTCGAAACGACTGGGCGTCAAGGTCTACGGTGGTCAGTCCATCAATGCCGGCGGCATCATCATCCGTCAACGCGGCACCAAAGTACATCCTGGCGAAAACGTCGGCATGGGCAAGGATCACACCCTGTTCGCGCTGATCCCGGGCAAAGTACAGTTTGTCACCAAGGGCGCTGCACAGCGTCACATGGTGACTGTGGTTGCTGCTTAATCCACTGCAATGAGTCACTGCAATAAGCAGTTGCTATAAGTAGCTGCAAATCGCAGGCAAGGCGCAAGCCTTCTATCAAAAAGGCTCTGCCACAGGTAGGGCCTTTTTTAATTTTTTTGGCGGCAAAACATGAAGTTCATCGACGAAGCAAAAATCGAAGTCATTGCCGGCAATGGCGGCAACGGCGTTGCTTCCTTTTGCCGCGAGAAATTCCGTCCTTTCGGCGGTCCCGACGGCGGCGACGGCGGCAAGGGCGGCAGCATCTGGGCAGTGGCTGACCGCAATATCAACACCCTGGTCGACTACCGCTATTCCAAGATGCACAAGGCAAGGAATGGCGAAAACGGTCGTGGTTCCGATTGCTACGGCAAGGGCGCCGACGACATTACCCTGCGCATGCCGGTAGGCACCCTGATTACCGATTTTGAGTCGGGCGAAATCGTCGCCGACCTGACCGAGCATGGCCAGACTGCGCTGCTGGCGCAGGGTGGCGAAGGCGGTTGGGGCAATATCCATTTCAAGTCCTCCACCAACCGGGCGCCGCGCCAGAAGAGCGATGGCAAGGAAGGCGCGCGACGCGAACTGAAGCTGGAGTTGAAGGTGCTGGCCGATGTCGGCTTGCTCGGCATGCCCAATGCAGGAAAATCAACCTTCATTACGGCGGTGTCCAACGCGAAGCCGAAGATTGCCGACTATCCGTTTACCACCTTGCATCCGAATCTGGGCGTGGTGCGCGTCTCCCATGAAAAAAGCTTCGTGATCGCCGATATTCCCGGCCTGATCGAGGGGGCGGCAGACGGTGCCGGTCTGGGCGTGCAGTTTTTGCGCCATTTGCAGCGTACCGGCTTGTTGCTGCATATCGTCGATCTGGCGCCATTCGACAATGTCGACCCGGTCAAGGAAGCCAAGGCCATCGTCAAGGAATTGAAGAAATACGACGAGTCACTGCACGCCAAGCCCCGCTGGTTGGTGCTGAACAAGCTGGATGTGGTGCCGGCGGACGAACGTGTGAAACGTGTCAAGGATTTCATCAAGCGCTTCGCCTGGAAAGGGCCGGTGTTTGAAATTTCGGCGCTGACGCGCGAAGGTTGCGAAGACCTGGTCATGGCGATCTATGAGTATCTGGCCGAACAGCGCCAGCAGGAACATCGTGCCGAAGAAACGCAAATGGTCCAGGAAGCGCGCAGCATCGCCTCGATTGACCCGGACGATCCGCGTTTCAAGCTTGCCGATAGCTGAGCCCGCAGCTCATTTTATTTCATGCGCAATATTGCCGACTTGCCGTCAGACAGCCTCAATAGCCCTGCTCAAGAACCATGAATTCCGTGATACAGAATGCCAAACGATTGATCGTCAAGGTGGGATCTTCCCTGGTGACCAACGACGGCAAGGGTCTTGACAGTGCAGCCATTGCAAAATGGGCGGCGCAAATCGCGCAATTGCGCCAGCTGGGCAAGGAAGTGGTGCTGGTCAGCTCCGGCGCGATCGCCGAAGGCATGCAGCGCCTGGGCTTCGACAGGCGCCCCACCGGGGTCCATGAATTGCAGGCTTGCGCCGCGGTCGGTCAGATGGGACTGGCGCAAATCTATGAATCGAGTTTCCGCGAGCATCGCTTGCGTACTGCGCAGGTATTGCTGACCCATGCCGATCTGGCCGACCGTGAGCGCTATCTGAATGCGCGCTCGACCCTGTTTACGCTCTTGCGTCTTGGCGTGGTGCCGATCATCAATGAAAACGATACGGTGGTTACCGACGAAATCAAGTTCGGCGACAATGACACGCTGGGCGCCCTGGTCGCCAATCTGATTGAAGGCGATGCCCTGATTATCCTGACTGACCAGAACGGCTTGTACACGGCCGACCCGCGCAAAAATCCTGCGGCGCAGTTCGTGCATCAGGCCGAGGCCGGCGATCCCGCTCTGGAAGAGATGGCCGGCGGCGCCGGCAGCAGCATCGGTCGCGGCGGCATGCTGACCAAGATACTGGCGGCAAAGCGTGCCGCTTCCTCGGGGGCGCACACGGTGATCGCCTGGGGGCGCGAAGATCAGGTGCTGACCCGGCTGGCGGCGGGCGAGGCGATCGGTACCCAGCTCAACGCCCCGACGGCGCGGCTGACGGCGCGCCAGCAATGGATGCGCGACCATTTGCACACGGCCGGCAAGGTCATGCTCGATAGCGGCGCGGTGCAGAAACTGACCGCCGACGGCAAGTCCCTGTTGCCGGTCGGCGTGGTCAAGGTCTCGGGAAAATTCGGCCGCGGCGACGTCATCACCTGTACCGACCCTGATGGGCGTCCGGTGGCGCGCGGCATCTCGAATTATGCCAGTTCCGAAGCGCGCCGCATCATGGGCCATCCTTCCGCCGAGATCGCCGGCATCCTCGGCTTTGAGGAAGAGCCCGAGTTGATCCACCGCGATAACCTGGTGTTACTCTGAGTCAGAGCCCGGGCACCTGAAACGGTGCGTCAGCCGCCGGAGGGCAACACCTGGATCAATGGTCGCTTGTCACGTAATCTGCGCGTGATCTGCTCGGTGCTGCCTTCGACTACTGAGCCCGTGCAGAAATAATCGCGTGCCAGCGTTGCATGCTGGCGGTTGGCCGCGGTGCCGGTAAAGCGTTCCCAGCGGTCGCGCCGCGAACGGCTCCAGCTGCCATCCTTGTGGCCGAATGCATACAGTTTTCTTTCCTGCGTTTCACAGCGTATGCCTTCGTAGCTGATGTTTTCCGCGCCAGAGGGGCTACGGCTGACCAGCGTATAACGCACCACGCCATCGCCGCCAACCGAAATTGACCTGGCATCAACGGCGAAGTGCATGCTGGTGGAGTTGCCCGCATCGAAATCCAGCAAATTTGCCTTTTCGGGTACGGCCGGCAGCTGGACGGAAATTTCCTGCCAGGGCTTGTTGGCGTCGTCGAAGTCCTCCTCGAAGTGCGACTGCGCCTGGCTGGCACCGCTAGCCGCCGCCAGCAGAGCCAGCAGGCCCGCCTGTGCAAGTTTGACGGGCAATGAAATTGTGACTGCCATGAATATCTTCATTCGTTATGGTGTTGGATCTCGGGATGGTCGGACGCATGCGCCTGGACCGGACCTGGGTCTTGGGATGACCGTGGCTCGCGGGGATTCTGATGGCGTTGCGTCGGCCGCGCCACATAACGCGACAATTCCTGCAACGCCCTCTGGTAGACGTCGCGCTTGAATTCGATGACGACTTCCAGCGGCACCCAATAATTGTGCCAGCGCCAGGCGTCGAATTCCGGATGGTCGGTCAGGCGCAGGTTGATATCGCAATCGCGGCCGACCATGCGCAGCAGGAACCAGATCTGTTTCTGACCGCGATAATGGCCGCGGATATCGCGCTTGATGAAGTGATCGGGCACCTCGTAACGCAGCCAGTCGCGCGTACGCCCGATGACTTTCACATGTTCGGCTTTCAGGCCGATTTCTTCCTGGAGTTCCCGGTACATTGCCTGCTCCGGGGTTTCGCCGTACTTGATCCCGCCCTGGGGAAATTGCCACGAATGCTCGCGCACGCGTTTGCCCCACCACACCTGGTTATGTGTGTTTAGCAAGATAATGCCGACGTTCGGGCGAAAGCCTTCACGATCCAGCATGATTCCACCTCAAACTTTCCGCGGTCAACGCACCCGGTCAGGTATGCAGCACAGGCCTTTTCATGTCCAGCATCCCTGAAGCAGGGGCTGTGAACAGGCAAAAACAATCAAATGTGCGAAGAATGGGCGCATCGACCAGCTAATCCTATAAAATTGAGTTGATTATAACCCTCTCTTTTTAAAAAAGAATTCACCGATATGCGCGCTTCACGTTTTTTTATTTCAACCCTCAAGGAAGCTCCCGCCGACGCCGAAATCATCAGCCATCAACTGATGATGCGGGCGGGCATGATCAAACGCCTGGGCTCGGGAATTTATACCTATATGCCGATGGGCTTGCGGGTGATCCGCAAGGTGGAAAATATCGTGCGCGAAGAAATGAATCGCGCCGGCGCGATCGAGCTCTTGATGCCGCTGGTGCAACCTGCCGAGCTGTGGCAGGAAACCGGGCGCTGGGACAAGATGGGACCGGAATTGATGCGGGTGAAAGACCGCCATGGCCGCGATTTTGCCATCCAGCCAACTTCGGAAGAGGTCATCACCGATGTGGTGCGCTCCGAAATCAAGTCTTACAAGAAGCTGCCGGTCAATTTTTATCACATCCAGACCAAGTTCCGCGACGAGCGCCGCCCCCGCTTTGGACTGATGCGCGGTCGCGAATTCACCATGAAGGATGCCTATTCCTTCGATCGGGATGTCGCCGGCATGCAGCAGTCCTACCAGGTTATGTATGACGCCTATGTGCGCATCTTCAATCGCTTCGGCCTGCAGTTCCGCGCCGTCGCCGCCGATAACGGCGCCATCGGCGGCTCCGGTTCGCATGAGTTCCATGTGATTGCCGATACTGGCGAAGATGCGCTGGTGTATTGTCCACAGTCGGATTACGCCGCCAACATGGAGGCGGCCGAAGCCCTGGCGCCGACTGGCGTGCGGGCGGCCGCTAGCGCCGATCTCGTCAAGACGGCGACGCCGGGAAAATCGAAATGCGAGGACGTTGCAGCCTTGCTGGGCTTGCCCCTGGCGGCGACCGTCAAGTCCATCGTGCTGGCGGTGGATAGCGAAGAGGACGACAAGACGGCGACGCAAATCTGGCTGCTGCTGTTGCGCGGCGACCATGAGCTCAATGAAGTCAAGGCCACCAAGGTTCCGGGACTGGCCAATTTCCGCTTCGCTTCAGAGGCGGAAATTGTCGACCATTTCGGCACGCCGCCTGGCTATCTGGGGCCTGTCGGCCCCCGCAAGCCGGTAAAGATCGTGGCCGACCGCACGGTGGTTGCCATGAGCGACTTCGTCTGCGGCGCCAATGAGCCGGGTTTTCACTATACCGGCGCCAATTGGGAGCGCGATATCGCCGAGCCGCTGGTCGCCGATTTGCGTAACGTGGTGGCGGGCGACCCTTCGCCCGACGGCAAGGGCGACCTGGCCATCCAGCGCGGTATCGAGGTAGGCCATGTGTTCCAGCTCGGCACCCGCTATTCGCAAGACATGCAGGCCACTTATCTGGATGAAACCGGCAAGCCGCAGTTGATGCAGATGGGTTGTTATGGCATTGGTGTTACCCGTATCCTGGGGGCGGCGATCGAGCAGAATTTTGACGACAAGGGCATCATCTGGCCGGCATCGATTGCACCCTTTGAAGTCGTGCTCTGTCCGATGGGTTACGATCGCAGCGAAGCGGTCAAGGCGGAAACCGACCGCCTGTACCAGGAATTGCTGGATGCCGGCGTCGATGCGATCCTCGATGACCGCGGCGAGCGCCCCGGTGCGATGTTCGCGGACTGGGAATTGATCGGCGTGCCGCACCGGATCGTGATTGGCGAGCGCGGCCTGAAGGACGGCAAGCTGGAATACCAGGGGCGGCGCGATGCCGAAGCCACCAGCGTGCCGCCGGCCGACATGGCGGTGTTCATGAAAGCCAGGCTGGCCGCTTGAATGGCAGCGGCGAAGGCGGGCATGCCGTGCGGGCGGAGCAGTAGCTTCAAGCGCCTACTCTGGGCAGCGATCCTGGCTGCGCCATTGTGCTGTGTCGCGCTGGTCCATGCCGGCAACCAGAAGGAAGAAGCCCTGGCTGACTCGGTGCGCATCGCCTTGTCGCGCGCCATTACCGACGCCGCACCGCCCAAGCCGCAGTTCGACGATATCAATGCGCGTATCAAGCACCTGCATTGGCTGGGAGAGATGTCGGCCCGTCTGAAGAAAAAGCTGCCTGATGCGCAAGTCAGGCTGGAGTTCCTGCGCACCGCCTGGTATGAAGCCACGCGCGCCGGCCTGGATCCGGCGCTGGTGCTGGGTTTGATTCAGGTTGAATCGGCATTTCGCAAGTACGCGGTTTCGCCGGTGGGCGCGCATGGCTACATGCAGGTGATGCCATTCTGGAGCCGCGTCATCGGCGATGGCGACCGCAGCAAGCTGTTCCATATGCAAACCAATCTGCGCTATGGCTGTTCGATACTGCGGATGTATCTCGACATGGAGCGCGGCAATCTGTATCTGGCGCTCGGCCGTTACAACGGCAGCCGCGGCCGCCCTGAATACCCGAATGCAGTGCTGGCAGCCTGGAAGAAATGGGAATACCACCACGCATCCGGCGATGCACCGGTGCTAAGCCAAAAGTAAGCCAATTGGGGACAGAGTTAAGCGAAGCGGTACTCTGTCCCCAACTGACTATAACTGGAGAGGTTTTGTTAAGCGAAGCGGTACTCTGTCCCCAACTGATTCTAACTGGACAGGTTTTGTTAAGCGAAGCGGTACGCTGTCCCCAACTGAGTTTGCAAACAAAAACGCCCGCGCGATGCGGGCGTTTTTGTTTGGCGCCTGGCAAAAATTAGCTCAAGTGGCCGGAAATGAGCTTGGTCATTTCGAACATCGACACTTGTTTCTTGCCGCCAAAGACCGCCTTCAGCTTGTCGTCTGCATTGATGTTGCGCTTGTTGGCTTCATCCTGCAGCTTGTTCTTCTTGATGTACTCCCATACCTTCTTGGTGACTTCCGTACGCGGCAGGGGATTTGCGCCAACCACGGCAGCCAGGACGGCGGACGGCGTCAACGGTTTCATGAAGGCTGCATTCGGCTTGCGGGGCGTTGTCGGCTTTGCTGCCGCTTTCTTCGCTACCGGCTTGGCGGCTGCTGCTTTCTTGGCAGGCGCCGCTTTTTTGGCTGGAGCTGCTTTCTTCGCTACTGGCTTGGCGGCGGCCTTCTTGGCTGGAGCTGCCTTTTTGGCTGGCGCCGCTTTTTTTGCTACGGTTTTCTTTGCTGCTGGCTTCTTGGCGGCCGGTTTGCTGGCCGCGGTTTTTTTGGCTGTTGCCATCTGTGGACCTCCTTCACAATAAGTGTTGGGAAATGCGCCATTTCACGCACCGCTAATAGTGGTAGCGTTTTATATGGGATGCAAGTGTTTTTTGCTGCTTTTGGCAGGATTTTGTAGGGGAGGCGCCACGGCAGGCGTCTGGGCGGGGCTGAAGAGTGGCGGGCATGCGGTGGCGTGCCGGGCGGCGCAGTGCGGAACTATCCCTATTTGAATTGCTAATTATTTTTAGCGCCTTAATTTGATTCATTAAGCCATGACTTCCCCCCTTCCTTTGCCCGTTGAGCGCATGCTGCATCGTCTGCGGCAGAGTATCTCCCTGGCTCGGCGCCGTCGACACATGTCCCAAGAAATGCTGGCAGTGCGCATTGGTGCGTCTCTCAATACGGTGCGACGCCTGGAGGCTGGCGATCCCAGTATTGCCCTTCAGAATTTCATGCGCGCCCTGCATGTTTTTGGTGAACTCGGCAAGCTGACTTATGTGAAGGACGGTCAGCGGCAGTTCTCACAGTTTGCGTATGGGGAAGCCTGGCTTGCAGACGGCAATTTTTTGATATCTCGCCTGACCTTGTGCGCACTGTTGGCTATCAAATCCGCAAGCCTCCGGCAAGGAGAGACCGGCGAGGTTATACAGCATGCTGGCGGCGGTGGATCATTTCAACAGGCCTGCCAGTTCCACCGCGGTCTTGACTTGCATTTTTTCAAACACGTGCGCGCGATGCACTTCGACCGTGCGCATGCTGATGCCGAGTTCGTCGGCGATCACCTTGTTCATCTTGCCAGCCAAAATCAGGTCCAGCACTTTGCGTTCGCGCGCCGACAGGCTGGCCAGCCGCGCCTGCACCTGCGCCTGCACTTGCGCGTCGCGCGAGGCGGCCAGCGCTTCCTGCACCCGGTCCATCAACTTGTTGTCATTGAACGGTTTTTCAAAGAAATCGAAGGCGCCGCGCTTGAGCAAGTCGACCGCCATTGGTACATCGCCATGCCCGGTCAAAAAGATCGCCGGCAATTGCCGCGTCATTCCGCGCGCGACCAGGATGTCGAACAGCGCGCCGCCGCTCAAAGCCGGCATGCGCACGTCGAGCAGCAGGCAGTCGCCGCCGGCGTCGAACCGCAGCGCCTCGAGCGCGGCAAGGAATGCCGCCGCGCTGTCGTAGGCGGTGGCGGCAATCGCGCGCGAGCCGGCCAGCCACAGCAGCGCATCGCGGATCACTTCTTCATCATCGATTATGTGCAGCATGCTGGTGGCGTTTCGGGTGCGGTAAATGGAAGCAGCGGCATTGTCATGTCATCAGTAGGTGGCGCTTGCCGGCAGCGCCGGCAATGAAAACTGGAAGATTGTGCCGCCTTGCGGATTGTATGCATGGGTCAGCATGCCGCCATGGAATTCGATGGCGGTGCGGCAAATGTTCAAGCCCATGCCCATGCCTTGTGCCTTGGTCGAAAAAAATGGCGAAAACAGGCGGGCCGCGACTTCCGGCGCGATGCCGTGGCCGCAATCGATGATCGACACCACCACGTTCGGCTGCGTCTGCACCGACTTGTCGAGCGCGGCGACAATCTTCAGCAGGCGCTCTTTCGGCGGCGTTTGCTGCATCGACTCGATCGCATTGCGCGTCAGGTTCAGCAATACCTGCTCGATCAGGATGCGGTCGGCCAGAATCGGCGGCAGGCCGGGCGCGATGCTGGTCTGGATCGTCACGAACAACGGGCGCGCCTGCAACTCGATCAGCGGCAGCACGCTGTCGACCAGCACGGCAATCGTGACCGCCTCGCGCGTCGGCTCGCGTTTTTTCGCGAATGCATGCACGCTGCGGATGATTTGTCCGGCGCGCTGGGCCTGGGCGCCGGCTTTTTCCAGCGCCTGTTTTAACATGGCCACATCCATGCCGCCGGCCGCGCGCGCGTCATTGTCCAGCAGGTTCAAGGCGCCCGTGGTATAGCTGGAAATGGCCGCCAGCGGTTGGTTCAGTTCATGCGCGAGCGTTGACGCGATTTCCCCCATGCTGGCCAGGCGGGCGCTGGCCTGCAGCTTTTCCTGCTGCTGGCGGTTCAAGTCCTCGATGCGCTTCTGGTCCGAGATATCCAGGATCGAGCCCATCCAGCCGGTTTGCCGGCCGCTGTCGTCGACCAGCGGCGACTCGAAGATCAGGACTGGAAAGCGCTCGCCATTGGCGCGCTGGAAAATCGTCTCGAATCCCTGCGGCGTGACGGTGCCGGCCAGGACCTGCGCAAAGCGCTGCTGGTAATCCTCCATCGCTTCCGGCGCCCAGTACGGCATCGGCGGCAGCTTGCCGACCAGATCTTCCGTCGCCAGCCCCAGCATTCGGCAAAACGCCGGGTTGACATAGGTGACGCGTCCCTCCAGGTCGCGCGCGCGCAAGCCGGTGACCAGCGAATTTTCCATCGCGGCGCGAAACGCCACCTGCTGGCGCAACGCGCCTTCGGCGGCGAGACGCCGGGTGATGTCGCGCCACAGCGCAACCAGGCTCCACAGCAAGCCAGCTGACAGCACGATGACCGAGCCGACCAACAGGTTCGGCAACAGCTTCGGCGCGCTCTTGACGCTGTTGGTCAGCAGGATGACGGTTGCGCCCGGCAAATCGAGCGCGCGCCGGTGGGTATAGACGCTGCGCCCGGCGCCGCCGGACAGGCGCCGGGCAAGCACGCGGTCGTCGCTGTCGGCCAGCGTGATTTCATTATCCTGCGCAAACCACCATGGCACTGTTTCATCGAGAATGCCGGACAGGCGGTAGGTGGCGACCAGGCTGCCGAGGTATCGGTCCGCCAGGTGGATCGGCACCACGTAATCCATCAGCACCGGCGTGTCGGCGGCGGCCGCCGCCGGCTGGCTGTAGCGCGGCGTGCGCGATGCGCGCGCCAGTTCGATCGCGGCACCGGAATGTCCCGATACCAGGTCCCGCGGGCTTGCCGCGCCCTGGGTGGAGGCGGCCACGGCGCCGCCGGCGTCGCGCCAGTCGATCCGTTGCAATTCCTTGTTGTTGCGCACCAGCGTGGCCAGCCGCTCCCGCAGGCGTTCGCCTGTCAGGTGGCCGGAGGCGATTTCGCTGCCGATCAGGCGCAGGCTGTCCTCATGGCGGCCAAGCTGGAAGCGGATCGATTGTTCGACCCACAAGGTGTCGGCGATCAATTGTTCCTGGCGTTCGTTGGCTTCCATCTGCTGCGCCTGCCACGGCAGGTAGAGCAGCGTCGACACGAACAGCAGCACGAACAGGATCGGCAGCAGCCAGTGCCATGGCTGTTTCGGGCCGAACCGGCCGAACATGGACAGGGGGAGACGCTTTGCGATGGACATGATGCGCGAGTGTAGCTGAATACTTGCCGGTGCGGCGGCGGCAGGACGTCGACAATGGATTGTGGATAACCACAATTGCCATGCCGGGGAGGTAAAACGATAATGCGGGGGAAAACAAGCCGGATTCCACCGGATTATCGGGAGACCCACATGCGATTCATCACATTGCTGCTTGGGCTGGCGCTGGCCAACGGCTGCGCGGCCGCGCAGCCGATTGTCATCAAGTTCAGCCACGTGGTCGCCAGCCACACCCCGAAGGGCAAGGCGGCGCAGCGCTTCAAGGAACTGGCCGAACAGGCCACCGGCGGGCGCGTGACGGTCGCGCTGTATCCGAACAGCGAGCTGTACAAGGACAAGGAAGAGCTGGAGGCGCTGCAACTGGGAGCGGTCCAGATGCTGGCACCGTCGCTGGCCAAGTTCGGCCAGCTCGGCGTGCGCGAATTCGAATTGTTCGACCTGCCTTATATTTTTCCGGATAGCGCCGCGCTGCACCGTATCACCGAAGGCCCGATCGGCCGGGACGCGCTGAAAAAGCTGGAAGTCAAGGGCATCGTCGGGCTGGCCTACTGGGACAACGGCTTCAAGGTGATGTCGGCCAACCGCCCGCTGCTGTGGCCGGCCGATTTCGACGGCTTGAAAATGCGCATCCAGCCTTCGAAGGTACTGGATGTGCAAATGCGCGCGCTAGGCGCCAATCCGCAAGCGCTGGCGTTTGCCGAAGTGTATGCTGCGCTGCAGCGCGGCGTGGTCGACGGCACCGAGAATCCGCCATCGAATTTCTATACCCAGCGCATGTATGAGGTGCAACGTCATCTGACGGTATCGAACCATGGCTATCTGGGCTATGCGGTCATCGTCAACAAGAAATTCTGGGACCGGCTGCCGTCCGAGCTGCGGGAAAAGCTGGAGCAGGCGATGCGCAGCGCGACCGTGTACGCGAACGCCATCGCGGAAAAGGAAAATGCCGACGCGCTGGAACGCATCCGGCAAGACGGCAAGACGGCAGTCCACCATTTGTCGGCCGCGCAAAAGGAGGCTTGGCAAAAGGCGTTGTTGCCGGTGCATCAGGAGCTCGAGGGCCGTATCGGCAAAGAGTTGATCCAGGCAGTCAAACGCGAAATCAACCGGCCGCATCTGCGATAAACATTGTTGGGCGATATACCCCGGTTTCGCAAGTGACAAGTTATTTGCTGCGTTTTAATTAAGATGCAGGAATGCGCGCTTGCCGACATCGTCGTTCCCGATTGCATCATTTCTTGTGCATCGTCGGAACAAGTCGCATTCGGCAAGCATAGGCGCGCCGCCATTGCTTATATTTTTAACAGGAAAGGTAATTATGGATTTCAGTAGCCCGCAATTCTGGGTCGCGTTGTTGCAGATCGTGGCAATCGACATTGTGCTGGGAGGAGACAATGCTGTGGTCATCGGCTTGGCATGCCGCCGCCTGCCGGACCGTGAACGCAGGCTCGGCATCATCTGGGGCATGGCCGGTGCGGTCGGCTTGCGCGTGGTCTTGATTTTTTTCGCCGTCTCGCTGCTGGCCGTGCCGTACCTGAAAATCGTTGGCGCCGTGTTGCTGTTCTGGATCGGCATCAAGCTGTTGCAGCCGGAGCCGGAAGAGGGCGGTCATGAAATCAAGGCGGGCGTCACCCTGTTCGATGCGATCAAAACCATCATCATCGCCGATGCGGTGATGAGTCTCGATAACGTGATCGCGATCGCCGGCGCGGCCGGCGACAGCCGCTTCCTGATAGTGTTCGGCCTGTTGCTGAGCGTGCCGATCATCGTGCTGGGCAGCCAGCTGGTGATCAAGCTGATGGATCGCTTTCCGATTGTCATCGTGGCCGGCGGCGCGCTGCTAGGCTGGATTGCCGGTGGCATGGCGGTCACCGACGTGGCAGTCCATGACGCGACGCTGGCTGCGCTGCCGTCGGCCAAATGGATCGGCCCGGTGGCCGGCGCCATTTTTGTGGTGGTTGTCGGTAAATGGCTGGCGCTGCGCACCGAAGCCAGGCGCTCGAAAGTCTTGGTCGACTTGGCCGGGAACAAGCAGCCGCCGCAGCCGCCCGCCGCCGGTTGAGCGCCGCTGGTCCGGTTGGTTGACACAATTGCACTATTTGCACGATCCGATTCCTAGGGGATGACACAATGTCGAAAATTTTGATTGCCGTCGATGGCTCGCCCAACGCGTTGCGCGGCGTGGCCCATATCATCAACCAAACTCGCGCCGGTCAGCCGGGCGCGGAGATCCACCTGATCAATGTGCAGCATCCTTTGCACGGCGGCATCAGCAGTTTTATCAGCGCCGGCCAAATCCGCCAGTTGCATCAGGAAGAAGGCGAAAAGGCACTGTTTGATGCGCGCAAGATGCTCGACGATGCCGGCATTGCATATCAACATCACCTGTTCATCGGCGATCCGGCGCACGTCATGGTCCAGTTCGCCAATGATGGCGGCTTCGATGAAATCGTGATCGGTACCCGCGGCCTGAGCGCGGTGTCCAACATGCTGCTCGGTTCGGTGTCGGCCAAGCTGGCCCATCTGGCGAACATGCCGGTATTGTTGGTGAAATAAGAGGCTGGTAGGCCGGAATCTCGGCGATGCGTAATTGATTCGGCGAGCAATGGTAGTAGCGGGCGATGGCGGCAATCGCATCGAGATAGGCAGTTTGCGTGCGGGGGGCAGGCCGCGAATTTGCAGGAGTGCGGTTTTCCACAATTGTGCAGAGATTGCAACGCGAGAATAATGGTGTATGGCACGCAAGGCATCGGCTGTGACCGGCTGCCAGCGGGTTTATCGCAATCCCTGTTGCGGATTGCATTATAAAAATGCATGAGAGGAGCACACATGAAACTCAAGTCCCTGCGGTATTTTTCCGGTATTGCCGTACTGGCAAGCGCTGCCGCCCACGCCCAATCCGACTATCCTGCCAAGATGATCACGATGATCGTGCCGTTCTCGGCGGGCGGGCCGACCGATACGGTGGCGCGGCTGGTGGCGCAATCGATGAGCACGACATTGAAGCAGCAAGTCATCATCGAGAACGTCGGTGGTGCCGGCGGCACCATTGGCGCGGCGCGCGTGGCCAAGGCGGCGCCGGACGGTTATACGATTTTCCTGCATCACATCGGCCAGTCGACCGCGCCGGCGCTGTACCGCAAGCTGACCTATGACGCAATCGACAGCTTCGAGCCGGTCGGCCTGATCACCGATGTGCCGATGACGTTTGTGACGCGCAAGGATTTCCCGGCCAAGGATTTCAAGGAATTGCTCAGTTATGTGAAAGCCAATGCCGCCAAAGTCACCTATGCCAATGCCGGCGTCGGTTCGGCGTCGCACCTGTGCGGCATGCTGTTCATGTCGGCGATCAATACCGATCTGACCACGGTGCCGTACAAGGGTACCGGTCCGGCGATGAACGACTTGCTCGGCGGCCAGGTCGATTTCATGTGCGACCAGACCACCAACACCACCAGCCAGATCAAGGGCGGCAAGATCAAGGTGTATGGCGTGACCACTAAGACCAGGGTGCCGTCGCAGCCGGATGTGCCGACCCTGAACGAAGCTGGCTTGGCGGGATTTGAAATCGCGGTCTGGCATGGCATGTATGCGCCGAAAGGCACGCCGAAACCGGTGATCGCCACGCTGAGCGGCGCGCTGCAAAAAGCATTGAAGGATCCGAACGTCAAGCAGCGTTTCGCCGACCTCGGCACCGAGCCGGTGCCGGAAAACCGCGCCACGCCGGACGCGTTGCGCGCCCATCTGAAGGCGGAAATCGACAAGTGGGAACCGGTGATCAAAAAGGCTGGCGTGTTCACCGACTGATTACGCCGCGCCGCGATTGAATCGCACTTGCCGGCGCGGAGGTGGCCACGGCCACCTCCGCGCCGGCAGCCGGTTGTTCGTCACTAATTTCAATCAAATTTTTCTTCACCGATACGGCTTTCCGCCGCGTCGGTGATCCGGCGCGGCCGTCACAACGATGCGATTGCGGCCCGACCGACGACAAGGAGACTTCATCGTGCCCTCAATCATCCGCCACCCGAAGGATTTCTGGACCGGGGTTATTTTTCTCGCGCTCGGCTTGGCCGCCATGATCATCGGGCGCGATTATCCGATGGGCACCGCCGGCAGGATGGGGCCCGCCTATTTCCCGACGGTGCTGGGCGGCTTGCTGGCCCTTGTTGGCGCCGCCGCGGTAGGGCGTTCCTTCTTCCGCAGCGGCGAAGCGGTCGAGAAATTCGCGGTCAAACAATTGCTGCTGATCCTCGCAGCAGTGCTGCTGTTCGGTTTCCTGATCCGCGGCGCCGGGCTGGTGGTGGCAGTGATGACGACAGTGGCCGTCAGCGCGTTTGCCTATCAGCGGTTCCGCCCGGTGCCGGTGCTGCTGCTGGCGGGGGGGCTGGTCGCATTTTCCGTTCTGGTCTTCGTCAAGCTGCTTGGCTTGCCGATCGCCATCGTCGGTCCCTGGTTTGGCGCCTAACCGGGCATAAAAGGAATAAGCATGGAAATCTTTGGCAATCTCGCGCTCGGCTTCGATACCGCGTTTACGTTTGTGAATCTGGCCTACTGCCTGCTCGGGGTGTTCCTCGGCACGGCTATTGGCGTGCTGCCGGGTCTCGGGCCGGTGGCGACCATTGCGATGCTGCTGCCGGCGACCTTCGGCTTGCCGCCGGTATCCGCGTTGATCATGTTGTCCGGCATTTACTATGGCGCGCAATACGGCGGCTCGACCACCGCGATCCTGGTCAACCTGCCGGGCGAATCGTCGGCGGTGGTCACCGCGATCGACGGCTACCAGATGGCGCGCCAGGGTCGCGCCGGCAAGGCGCTGGCCACCGCCGCGATCGGCTCGTTTTTCGCCGGAACCGTCGCTACCGTCCTGCTGGCATTGTTTGCCCCGCCGCTGGCCGACCTCGCGTTGAAATTCGGCCCGGCTGAATATTTTTCGCTGATGGTCTTGGGCTTGATCGCGTCGGTGGTGCTGGCCAGCGGCTCGCTGCTCAACGCGATCGGCATGGTGATCGTCGGTCTTTTGCTCGGCATCGTCGGCACCGACGTCAACTCTGGCGCGGCCCGCTACACGTTCGACGTGCCGCAACTGGCCGACGGCATCAATTTCGTCTTGGTCGCGATGGGCATGTTCGGCCTCGGTGAAATCATCCGCAACCTCGAACATGCAGAGGCGCGCCACCTGGTGATGAAAAAGGTGTCCGGCCTGATGCTGACCAAGGACGAGTTCAAGCGCATTATCGCGCCGATCTTCCGCGGCACGGTGCTGGGTTCCGCTTTAGGCATTCTGCCCGGCGGTGGCGCGATGCTGGCGTCGTTTGCCGCGTATTCGATTGAAAAGAAGGTATCGAAGAATGCCGCCGAATTCGGCCGTGGCGCGATCGAAGGCGTGGCCGCGCCGGAGTCGGCCAACAATTCGGGCGCGCAAACCTCGTTCATCCCGATGCTAACCCTCGGCATTCCGTCGAACCCGGTGATGGCACTGATGATCGGCGCGATGATCATCCAGGGTATCCAGCCAGGACCGGCGGTGATGACGGAGCAGCCGGCGCTGTTCTGGGGCTTGATTGCATCGATGTGGATCGGCAACCTGTTTTTGATCATCCTGAACCTGCCGATGATCGGGCTGTGGGTGCGCATGATTACCGTGCCGTATCACTACCTGTATCCGGCGATCCTGGTGTTTTGTTCGATCGGTGTCTTCAGCCTGTCTAACAGCGAATTCGATGTCTACCTGATGGCGCTGTTCGGCCTGTTCGGCTACATTTGCGCGAAGCTTGATCTGGAGCCGGCGCCGATGCTGCTGGGCTTTATCATCGGCCCGATGATGGAAGAATACCTGCGGCGCGCGCTGCTGCTGTCGCACAGCGACCCGATGGTGTTTCTGACCCGGCCGATTAGCGCAACGATGTTGGGCATGGCGGCGCTGGCGTTGCTGGTGGTGTTGAGCCCGGTGTTGCGCAAGAAGCGCGAGGAAGCATTCAAGGAAGAATAGCTATTTGCCGCAGGCCTGTGCCGGTTGAGCGCCGCCTTCCATGTCGGCGTCAAGCGCTGGCTGTTGGCGCACGAGGGCGTGCATCGTTTTTAATGGACGTCGCGCCCAAACCACGAGATCCGCCTTGATGGCACATGAGGGTGCGCTGCTCGAGCAAAGCGAAAAGACTGTACACCTGCAAGCGCTGCTGGCGGAGAAGGGCATCAAGATTCGCGCCTGACACTGATACTGGCACTGGCGCGTACGCGGACGATAGTTCAGCGCATCCCGGGCAGCATGCCCTTCATGCCGCGCATCATTTTCATCATGCCGCCGCCCTTGAGCTTTTTCATCATCGACTGCATTTGCTCGAATTGCGCCAGCATGCGGTTGACTTCCTGCACCTGTACGCCTGCGCCGGTGGCGATGCGCCGCTTGCGCGTGGCCTTGATCAACTCGGGTTTGGCGCGTTCGGCTGGCGTCATCGAATTGATGATGCCTTCCATGCGGCGCACCTGTTTTTCCGCCTGGTCCATGCTGGCGCCGGCGGCGGCCTGCTGGAATTGCGCCGGCAGCTTGTCCATCAGGCTGGACAAGCCACCCATTTTTTTCATCTGGCTCAGCTGAGCCTTGAAGTCGTTCAGGTCGAACTTGCCGCCGCCTTTGATCTTTTGCGCAAGATCCTTGGCGGCCGCGACGTCCACGCCCTTTTGGGCTTCCTCGACCAGCGCCAGGATATCGCCCATGCCGAGGATGCGGTTGGCCATGCGCTGCGGGTCGAAGGCTTCCAGGCCATCGAGTTTTTCGGCGACGCCAGCGAACTTGATCGGCTTGCCGGTGATGTGACGTACCGACAGCGCGGCGCCGCCACGGGCGTCGCCGTCGAGCTTGGTCAGCACCACGCCGGTCAGCGGCAGCGCGTCGCTGAAGGCCTTGGCGGTGTTGATGGCATCCTGGCCGAGCATGGCATCGACCACGAACAGGGTTTCGATCGGCTTGACCGCGGCGTGGATGGCGGCGATTTCCTGCATCATGGCTTCGTCGATGCCGAGCCGGCCGGCGGTATCGACGATCAGGACGTCATGGTAATGCTTCCGGGCATAGTCGAGCGCCGCCAGCGCGATTGCCACCGGCTGGTCGCTGGCTTGCGACGGGAAAAAATCGGCGCCAACCTGGCTGGTGACAGTCTGCAGCTGGCCGATCGCGGCCGGCCGGTAGACGTCGGCCGAGACCGTCAGGACTTTCTTCTTCTTTTGCTCGCGCAGGTATTTGGCCAGCTTGCCGACGGTGGTGGTCTTGCCGGCGCCTTGCAGGCCGGCCATCAGGATCACGGCCGGCGGCTGGGTGGCGAAATTCAGCTGGCTGGCTTCGGGGCCGAGATCGGCGCCCATCAGGGCGGCAAGCTCGCGCTGGACGACGCCGACCAGGGCCTGTCCCGGCGTGAGCGAACCGATGACTTCCTCGCCCAGGGCTTTTTCCTTGACCTTGGCGATGAATTCGCGCACCGCCGGCAGCGCGACGTCGGCTTCCAGCAGGGCCAATCGTACCTCGCGCAACATCTCGGCGGTATTGGACTCGGTCAGGCGCGCTTCGCCGCGCATGGTTTTGACGGCTTTGGCAAGGCGTTGGGTCAGATTGTCGAGCATGGATAGGATGCAAAAATGTAAGTCAGACAAGGGGCCGGACCGGGGGCGTTCCCGCCGGGCGCAAGACCTGACATTCTACCCGATGCGGGATGCGGCGACGAAGGCACTGGCCAGGAGCATTACATGGTGTAAACTAAAACGATGCAAACCACCATTTTTATCCTGTCGGCGTTCCTGTATGGCGTGTGCGCCGCGTTGCCGGCCGGCCGGCGCCAGGCGATCGCCGTCGGCGTCTGTGCTGGCTGGCTGCTGCACGGCGCCACATTGGCCATGGATGTATTGTCACCATCAGCATTGCGGCTCGGTTTCGCGGTCATGTTGTCGGCCACCTTGTGGATTTCAGTGGCGGTCTATTGGATTGAGAGCCGCAATTTCCCGCTGGATGGCTTGCGTGCGCTGGTCTTGCCATGTGCCGCCGTCGCTGTGCTGCTGCCAGCCGTTTTTCCCGGCAGTGTGGTTTCGCTGGAAGGCAAGTCCGCCTTGTTTGCCTGGCATGTCGCCATCTCCCTGCTGGCCTATAGCACATTGACGATCGCCGCCTTCCATGCCGTTCTGATGGCACTGCAGGAATCGAAATTGCACACGCGCGCGCCGGCCGCGCGCCAGCCTGGCTGGTTTTCCGCGGCGCTGGATCGCCTGCCAGCCTTGCTGACCATGGAAAAACTGTTGTTCCGCCTGATCGGTCTCGGCTTTGTGCTGCTGACCCTGACGGTGCTGTCCGGGGTGATATTTTCCGAACAATTATTTGGCCAGCCGGTGAAATGGAGCCACAAAACCATTTTCACCATGCTGTCGTGGCTCATGTTCGGCCTCCTGCTGGTCGGGCGCCGCTGGCGCGGCTGGCGTGGCAAGACTGCGCTCAGTTTCACCTTGAGCGGTTTCGCCACCTTGCTGCTGGCTTACGTGGGTAGCCGCTTTGTACTGGAAGTCGTGTTGCATCGGGGATTGGCATGAAGTTATTGATCTGGCTGGTGATTGCTTTCCTGGTGCTGGCCTGGGTGATGCGTAGCAAAAAAGCACCGGGTCCGGACGCTTCCGACCAGAACAAGCCGCTGGCACCGGATCGCAACATCCCGCCGGAACCCATCCTGCAATGCGCCCGCTGCGGCTTGCATGTCCCCGCTTCGGAAGCCGTCACGCATGCGTCCGGCAGCGTGTTTTGCAGCGAGGAGCATCGCCGCCAGAGTTTTCCTGGCGCCTGAACGGGAGTGTCTTGAATATCCCTTTGCCATCGAACGATCTTAAGCGCCTGGTGCTGCCGACCGGGCGGCTGGCCGCTTCACCTGATGCATCAGGTGTCTCGCGGGAAGCCTTTTGGCGCTCGTTGCAAACTTTTTCAATAACCCGGGTCGTCATTGCCATCGTCTTGCTGATTTATGTCAGTTTCAATGGCAAGAAGACGTTTCTGGAGGCGGATCGGCTGTTCGACCTGGCTACCTGCCTGGTTTACCTGCTGCTTGCGCTGGGATTCTTGGCGCTGGTCTTGCATTGGCGGCGTCGCTTCCTGCTGCAGTTGCTGTCGCAAATCCTGGCCGATATCGGAGTGATTTCCTTGCTCTATGTAAGCGCGGGCGGGGCCAAGAGCGGCCTGGCGATCCTCTACCTGTTTCCGCTGGCAGGTTGCGCGATTCTCGCGCCACTGGTCTGGGCGCTGTTTTTCGTCTCGCTAGTCAGCCTGATTCTGTTGGGAGAAAGCGGCTATCAACTGACACAGGGGGCGGCCGACGTCTCGATTTCGCAATCCGGCCTGTATGGCGCCGCTTTTTTCGCGGCGGTGCTGGTGATTAATCGGCTGGCGGCCAAGCTGATCAGGCAGGAGGCGCTGGCAGCGCGACGCGGCAAGGATTTGCAGCTGCAGCAGGCGATCAACCGGATGGTCATCGCCGACATGGGCGACGGCATTCTCGTGGTATCCGCCGATGGCGGCATCCTGACCGTGAACCCGGCCGCCGAACGCATGCTGGGCATGGCTTTCCTGGATGCCGAGGCGCGCGTCAAGTTGACTGACATTGCTGCATTGACGCCGTTGGCGGAGGCCTTTCGCGCGTGGCTGGAGCGTTCCGCCGGCGGCCTGGATGCGCCGCGGGGGGGCGAGGGGCAGGCGGTGTTTGTCATGATCAAACCATCGGAAGAGTCGGTTTCTTATGCAGGCAGTGCCATGCGCGGCATGCGGCGCGACCTGGTGGCGCACTTGAAACTGCGTTTTGCGAAAGTTTATGCGGAGGATGGCGTGGCTGATCGCACTGTGATTTTCTTGCAGGATGTAACGGAAATCGAGAACCAGGCGCAGCAGTTGAAGCTGGCATCGATGGGCCGGCTGACAGCCAGCATCGCCCATGAGGTACGCAATCCGCTGTCCGCCATTTCCTATGCGGCCGCGCTGCTCGGCGAGGAACAGGCGAGCCCGGCGCAAGACCGTCTGCTGGCCATCGTTGGCGATAATGTGAAGCGCCTGAATTGCATGATCGAAGACATCCTGAAGCTCTCGCGCAAGGCGCAGCCGCAGACGGCGCCCCTGGCGCTGGCAGATTTTTTCGCGGAAACCCTGGCCGAATTCCGCGAGACGCATGGGCTGGCTGCCGATTTGATCCAACTGGAGAGCATGGCGGCGCTGCAGGTCTGGTTCGATCCCCTGCATTTGCGCGAAGTGATCCTCAACCTGTTGTCGAATGCGCTGCGTTATGCTAGTGGCCGCTGTGGCAGCATCCGCATCCATGCAGTGCCGGATTCGGCTGGCCGCCTCGAATTGCATGTGCAGGATGACGGCGCGCCGATCACGCCGGATGTCCGGGCGCACCTGTTCGAGCCGTTTTACACGACATCGAGCAAGGGCACCGGGCTGGGACTTTACCTAGCGCGGGAATTGTGCATGAATAATGGCGCCATGCTCGATTACGCGTATTACGCCGGCGACGGCGGGGGCGGATCAGCTGGCGGTCGCTTCGTCATCACCCTGGCCCTGGCGAATTCGCATTGACTCGCATTGACTCGCATTGACTATTAATAACAAGAATTTCATATGACCGTACCCCGGATATTGGTGATTGACGATGAGGCCGATTTGCGCGAGCTGGTCGAGATCACCTTGCTCAAGATGGGGCTGGATGTCGATAGCGCCGAGAGCCTGGCCACTGCCCGCACGCTATTGCGCGAGCAGGAGTATGCACTGGTGTTGACCGACATGCGGCTGCCGGATGGCATGGGCCTTGAGCTGGTGCGGGAAGTGGCGGGCACCAGCCGGAATACGCCGATTGCGGTCATCACTGCGTTCGGTAGCGCCGACAACGCGGTCACCGCATTGAAAGCGGGTGCCTTCGATTATCTGAGCAAGCCGGTCGGGCTCGACCAGTTGCGCCTGCTGGTGCAGTCCGCCTTGCGCATCAGCGCAGCCCCGGTGGCGGCGGACAAGGCCACGCCTGCGATGGACGGCGGCACGGCCTTGCGGCTGATGGGCGAATCGGCGCTGATGCGCGATTTGCGTGCGCAGATCGTGCGCCTGGCCCGCAGCATGGCGCCGATCGCCATCAGCGGCGAATCGGGTAGCGGCAAGGAATTGGCGGCGCGCGACATCCATGCGCAAAGCGCGCGCGTCGACAAGCCGTTTGTCGCGGTCAATTGCGGCGCGATACCGGAATCCCTCATGGAAGCTGAATTTTTTGGCTACCGCAAGGGGGCGTTTACGGGCGCCGCGGACGATCGCGACGGCTTTTTTCAGGCCGCCAACGGCGGCACGCTGCTGCTCGATGAGGTCGCCGACTTGCCGCTGGCAATGCAGGTCAAGCTGTTGCGCGCGATCCAGGAGCGCCGCGTGCGCAAGGTGGGTGCGACTGTCGAAGAGCCGGTGGATGTGCGCCTGATCAGCGCGACGCATCAGGACCTGGCCGAGTGCGTCGAAAAAGGGCGATTCCGGCAAGACTTGTATTACCGCCTGAACGTGATCGAATTGCGCTTGCCGCCGCTGCGCGAACGGCTCGACGATATCGGCATGCTGGCCGATGCCATACTGGCGAAGCTGGCTGCGCCAGGTGCGCGCCGGACGACGCTGACGCCGGCGGCGCTGGCGGCCTTGCGGGCCTATGCCTTTCCGGGCAATGTGCGTGAACTGGAAAATATTCTTGAGCGCGCCCTGGCTTTTGCCAACCATGATGTCATCGAAGTTGCCGACCTGGCCTTGAGGTCGGCGAGCCTGCCCGCAGGCCTGCCTGCGGCTGCACCGGAGCCCGACTTGCCGGCGATTGTGCCAGCACCGTTGCCGCCGACCTGGAGTGCCGCAGCGCCGGCCATGGTGGCGACGCCCGCTCTGCCGGTTGCGTTGCCGGACCACCTGGACCAGGTTGAGCGTGAGATTATTTGCCGCGCGTTGGGGCAAACACGTTTTAACCGCACGCAAGCTGCGGAATTGCTGGGCATTAGTTTTCGCCAGTTGCGCTATCGGATGCAGAGGCTGGATATCCATGAACCCGATTGAGCGTTCGTCCCTGGCCATTGATGCAGCCGGCTGGTGCCACCCGGCGCAGCACCGGCCGTCTCCCAATTTTGATGTGCGTCCGGCATCGGTAGACATCGATCTGCTGGTGATTCATAATATCAGTCTGCCGCCGGGCCAGTTCGGCGGGTCCTATATTGCCGATTTGTTCGGCAATTGCCTCGATTGCGATGTTCATCCGTATTTCGACCAGTTGCGCGACTTGCGCGTATCTGCCCACTTTCTGATCCACCGCGATGGCAGTCTGGCACAGTTCGTCTCCGCCGATGCGCGCGCCTGGCATGCCGGCGTATCCTCGTTCGACGGGCGCGAGAGGTGCAACGATTTCTCGATCGGCATCGAACTGGAAGGCAGCGATTTCGTGCCTTTTGACGAGCGCCAGTATCGTACCCTGGCGGATTTGACTGCCGCTCTGCGGCAACGCTACCCCTTGCGCGCGGTGACGGGGCATGAACATGTCGCTCCCGGGCGCAAGACCGATCCCGGGCCCTTTTTCGACTGGGATGCTTATTGCTCCCTCGTGCGGCAATGTGAAAAAGCCGACGGCGATTCCGCTCCCTTGCGCTTTCCGCCTTTGGAAGCGAGTCGATCCTGATTGTCAACCGTTGTACGGCATAAAAATTATTTTTTTGACTGTAAAAATATATTGCGCACGACAATCTCAGGTACTAGAATTAGTTCTGATCACAAATAAAACCACTAGATGTAGTGGTAAATCTTCTGGGAAAGTAAATTTTCCCCGGTGTCATCCAGGCGTTGGTCCTGGCGAACAGAGGGGGATTTACTTCTCAAAAACAAGCCCGGCCTGAATTGCAGCAGGCGGGCAATATGGCGAAATCAGATTTATCTTAAGGGGGGAGCCCGGCGCTTGCGGGCTTTCAGAACAACCGTCAACAGCATCCGGCTGTTGGCAAGACAGTATTAGGAGGTCAAGTGCATTCAACTCAAGAAATTTCCGTCAACGCTCCCGTCGATCACGGTGCGGTATCTCCTGCAGCCGGTGCGTCCACCCCGGCCGTCGCGGTATCCGCCGCAGCGTCCGGGCTGGGCGACTACCGCATCCTCCGACGCAACGGCGCCGTGGTTGGTTTTGAGCCGTCGAAGATTGCGATTGCCATGACCAAGGCCTTCCTGGCGGTCAATGGCGGGCAGGGTGCGGCTTCGGCGCGCGTGCGCGAACTGGTCGAGCAACTGACTTCCGGCGTGGTGGCCGCCCTGGTGCGGCGCCAGCCGGCCGGTGGCACCTTCCACATCGAAGATGTGCAGGACCAGGTGGAACTGGCGCTGATGCGCTCCGGCGAACACGACGTGGCGCGCGCCTATGTGCTGTACCGCGCCAAGCGCATGGAGGAGCGCGCTCAGCAGCAGGCCGCCAGGCCGGTAGTGCAGTCGCCGCAGTTGCATGTGACTGAAGCCGGCCAGCGCCGTCCGCTGGATCTGGTGAAGGTGCGCGCCATGATCGACGCCGCGTGTGTCGGCCTGGAAAAGCATGTCGATGCCGAAGCAATCATGAGCGAAACCCTCAAGAACCTGTACGACGGCGTGCCGGTCGAGGAATTGCACAAGTCCGCCATCCTGGCGGCGCGCGCGTTGATGGAAAAGGATCCGGCGTATAGCCAGGCCACCGCACGCCTGTTGATGCACACCATCCGCAAGGAAGTGTTTGGCCTGGAGGTGGCGCAAGCCGATGCCCCGGCTCACTACCTTGACTATTTTCCGAAATTCATCAAGAAGGGTATCGAAGCTGATCTGCTCGACGCCAAGCTGGGCCAGTTCGACCTGGCCCGTCTGGCCCAGGCACTGAAGCCCGAACGCGACCTGCAATTCGGCTATCTCGGCCTGCAAACCCTGTACGACCGCTATTTCCTGCACATTAACGACGTGCGTATCGAAATGCCGCAGGCTTTCTACATGCGCGTGGCGATGGGCCTGGCCCTGAACGAGAGCGACCGCGAGGCGCGCGCCGTCGAGTTCTACAACCTGCTGTCGTCGTTCGATTTCATGAGTTCGACGCCAACCCTGTTCAATTCCGGCACCCAGCGCTCGCAGCTGTCTTCCTGCTACCTGACCACGGTGGCCGACGACCTCGAAGGCATCTACGAAGCAATCAAGGAAAACGCCCTGCTGGCCAAGTTCGCCGGCGGTCTGGGCAATGACTGGACCCCGGTGCGCGCACTCGGCGCCCATATCAAGGGTACCAACGGCAAGTCGCAAGGCGTGGTGCCGTTCCTGAAAGTGGTCAACGACACCGCCGTGGCGGTCAACCAGGGCGGCAAGCGCAAGGGCGCAGTCTGCGCCTACCTGGAAACCTGGCACATGGATATCGAGGAATTTCTCGACCTGCGCAAGAATACCGGCGACGACCGCCGTCGCACCCACGACATGAACACCGCCAACTGGATTCCTGACATGTTCATGAAACGGGTCATGGAAAAAGGCGAATGGACCCTGTTCTCGCCCTCCGACGTGCCCGACCTGCACGACAAGTTCGGCAAGGCTTTCGAAGTTGCCTATCTCGGCTATGAAGCCGCAGCGGCGCGCGGCGAGCTCAAGCTGTTCAAGAAGCTGCCGGCAATGGACCTGTGGCGCAAGATGCTGTCGATGCTGTTCGAGACCGGACATCCCTGGATCACCTTCAAGGATCCGTGCAACATCCGTTCGCCGCAGCAACACGTCGGCGTCGTCCACAGCTCTAACCTGTGCACCGAGATTACGCTCAACACCAACGATTCCGAAATCGCCGTGTGCAACCTTGGTTCGGTCAACCTGCCGGCCCACATGAAGGACGAAAATGGGCAAAAGCGGCTGGACCTGGTCAAGCTGCAAAAGACCATCCGCACCGCCATGCGCATGCTGGATAACGTCATCGACATCAACTACTATGCGGTCAAGAAGGCGCGCGACTCCAACCTGCGCCATCGTCCGGTCGGCCTGGGCATCATGGGCTTCCAGGACTGCCTGCACATGATGCGCGTGCCCTACGCTTCAACCGACGCGGTGGCTTTCGCCGACAGTTCGATGGAAGCGGTGTGCTACTACGCCTACTGGGCTTCGACCGAGCTGGCCGAAGAGCGCGGCCGCTACAGCTCCTACCCGGGCTCGCTGTGGGACCGCGGCATCCTGCCGCAGGATTCCCTGAAGTTGCTGGCCGAGGAGCGCGGCGGCTATCTGGAAGTCGATACGGCGGAAAGCATGGACTGGGCGCCCCTGCGCGGGCGCATCCAGCAGCACGGCATGCGCAATTCCAACTGCGTGGCGATTGCGCCGACGGCGACGATTTCCAACATCATCGGCGTGTCGGCCTGTATCGAGCCGACTTACCAGAACCTGTACGTGAAGTCGAACCTGTCTGGTGAATTTACCGAGATCAACGAATACCTGGTGCGTGACCTGAAAGCGCGCGGCCTGTGGGACGAAGTGATGATCGCCGACCTCAAGTACTTCGACGGCACCCTCGCCAAGATCGACCGCATCCCGCAGGATCTGCGCGAGATCTACGCCACCGCCTTCGAGGTCGAGCCGAAATGGCTGGTCGAGGCGGCCTCGCGCCGGCAGAAATGGATCGACCAGGCGCAGTCGCTGAACATTTACATGGCCGGCGCCTCCGGCAAGAAGCTCGACGAAACCTACAAGCTGGCCTGGCTGCGCGGCCTGAAGACCACCTACTACCTGCGCACCATGGCCGCAACCCACACCGAGAAATCGACCTCGCGTGCCGGCGCCCTGAATGCAGTGTCGGCTGACGGCAGCGCCAGCGGCGGCATGGCGGCGGCGGGTGGTTTCGCGGCAGGCCCGATCGCGGCGGAAGAGCTCGCCGGTCCGGCATGCACCATGCGTCCGGGCGACCCGGGCTTTGAAGAGTGTGAGGCTTGTCAATAAGCTGTTTTGACTGTGCGCGATCATGAGCAGGATTTGATCGCGCCCACGATAAGCCGGATAGCTACAGAATAGATATGAGGATTTTATGTTAAGTTGGGACGAAGAAATTACCCCTGCAGCGCAACCCGCGCTGCAGCCGCTGGCACCAAGCCAGACGCAAGCTGGCGCGGCGCTGCAGGACGTGGCGCTGAACCCGGCGCTGGTGGCCCGCCCGGATGCAGTCGAGGGCGGCACCGAACGTCGCGTCAATGCGGCCGACAAGCGCATCATCAATGGCCAGACCGATGTCAACCAGCTGGTGCCGTTCAAGTACAAGTGGGCCTGGGACAAATACCTGGCCGGCTGCGCCAACCACTGGATGCCGCAGGAAATCAACATGCAGCGCGACATCGAGCTGTGGAAGAACCCGAACGGCCTTTCCGAAGACGAGCGCCGTCTGGTCAAGCGCAACCTCGGCTTTTTCGTCACGGCCGATTCGCTGGCCGCCAACAACATCGTGCTGGGCACCTACCGCCACATCACGGCGCCGGAGTGCCGCCAGTACCTGCTGCGCCAGGCTTTCGAGGAAGCGATCCACACCCATGCCTACCAGTACATCGTCGAGTCGCTGGGTCTGGATGAAGGCGAGATCTTCAATGCCTACCATGAGGTCGAGTCGATCCGCGACAAGGACGAGTTCCTGATCCCGTTCATCGACATCCTGACCAATCCAGAATTCAAGACTGGCACCACCGAGACCGACCAGCAGCTGCTGCGCTCGCTGATCGTGTTCGCCTGCCTGATGGAAGGCTTGTTCTTCTACGTCGGCTTCACGCAGATCCTTGCGCTCGGCCGCCAGAACAAGATGATGGGCGCGGCAGAACAGTACCAGTACATCCTGCGCGACGAGTCGATGCATTGCAATTTCGGGATTGATCTGATCAACACGATCAAGATGGAAAATCCGCATCTGTGGACGCCGGAGTTCCGCGAAGAGATCAAATCGTTGTTTTTACGCGCGGTGGAGTTGGAATATCGTTACGCAGAGGATACAATGCCGCGTGGTGTGCTCGGTTTGAATGCCGCGATGTTCAAGGGTTATTTGCGATTCATCGCTAACCGCCGCGCGCAGCAAATCGGTCTCGAAGCCTTGTTCCCGCAGGAAGAGAATCCCTTCCCCTGGATGAGCGAGATGATCGATCTGAAGAAGGAACGAAACTTTTTCGAGACACGCGTAATCGAATACCAAACCGGTGGCGCCCTTAGCTGGGAATAAGTGGTTCGACAGCGCGTGAAAGAACAAGGCACAAGCGGAGACAATGCAGGGCGGTCGCAAGAGGGCCGCAAAACTCAAAGGCATTAGCCGAATTAATGAACAGTCGAAGACTGAATCGATCTGACCTGTCGATGCCGCTTTTCCCGATTTTTTCGGGCAAGGCGGCTTTTTCTTTGAAAAATCGATTGGGTTTTTTGAATTTGAATTCCAGCGCTGGCAAGTTGCCGGCGTGTTTTTAAGGCGAGAGCAGCCTGGTTGCTCGCCATGCCTTGACAGGCATGGCCTCTGGTGACGCTGTGAGTGCGTTCACACAGAGCTGGCCGAAGATGGCTGAAGTGCTGCATAGATGAGGGGATGCAGCAGTTCAGCTGGTGCCGAATTCATTAGCGCAAGCAGAAGCTTGCTTGTGCCGATGAATAATCCGCATGAGGCATCGCGATGCCTCATGCGGGTTTCAAACCTAGTAGTTTGATTTTTTCCATCACGTGAAGGAGAAACAAATGGCAACAGCCGCTAAGAAACCCGCAGCGAAGAAACCCGCTGCAAAGAAAGCCGCTGCGAAACCCGCAGCGAAGAAGGCCGCAGCTCCGAAAAAAGCCGTAGCCGCCAAGAAGCCGGTAGCGAAGAAGGCAGCAGCACCGAAAAAAGCAGTAGCCGCCAAGAAGCCGGTAGCGAAAAAAGCCGCCGCGCCGAAAAAAGCAGCAGCCGCCAAGAAGCCGGTAGCGAAAAAGGCAGCAGCGCCGAAGAAAGCCGTCGCCGCCAAAAAGCCGGTAGCGAAAAAGGCAGCAGCCGCCAAGAAGCCGGTAGCAAAGAAGGCAGCAGCGCCGAAAAAAGTCGCAGCCGCCAAAAAGCCGGTAGCGAAAAAGGCAGTAGCCGCCAAAAAGCCGGTAGCGAAGAAGGCAGCAGCACCGAAAAAAGCTGCAGCAGCCAAAAAGCCGGTAGCGAAGAAGGCAGCAGCGCCGAAGAAAGCAGCAGCCGCCAAGAAGCCGGTAGCGAAGAAGGCAGCCGCGCCGAAAAAAGCAGCAGCCGCCAAGACGCCGGTAGCGAAGAAGGCAGCAGCACCGAAAAAGGCGGCAGCGCCGAAAAAGGCCGCCGCACCTGCTGTCAAGACCGTGTTGAACCCGGCAGCGGCTTGGCCGTTTCCGACCGGCACCCGTCCTTAATTCCAACAAAGCTTGGAAGCCCGGATAAGTTCGGGCACAATCCCGCTGTATGGCTCCGCGTCATGCAGCGGTTTTTTTATTTCATCAAGGAGAGGCTTCCGTGCTGCAGAGCATAGTTACGTTGATTGTCGAAACTGTTGCGGGATTGCTCGCGGTGGTACTTCTGCTGCGGTTCTGGATGCAGGCAGTGCGCGTGCGGCCGCCCATGTCGGTGGCTCACTTTACATTCAAATTGTCGGACTGGCTGGTCAAGCCCTTGCGCCGTATCGTGCCTGGCGTCGGCGGCTACGATTGGGCCAGCCTGCTTGGCGCGCTGCTGGTCGCGCTCCTGTCGGTTGTCGTCACCACCTGGCTGTTTTATCCATTGCCAGTGCAACTGATCCTGCTGCTGGCGTTGTTGCGATTCGTCCAGTGGATCTTTTACGGCTTCATGGGCATGATCATCGTCGAGGTGATTTTCAGCTGGGTCAATCCGCATGCACCGCTCGCGCCTTTCATCGGCGCCCTGACCGAGCCCTTGCTGCGCCCCTTGCGCCGCGTGCTGCCGCTGATCGGCAATATCGACCTGAGCCCGCTGGTAGCGCTGGTCCTGCTGCAGATTGCCTTGCGTGTGATTAGCGGAATCCTGCCTGGGCTCGCATGAGCCGTAAAGGCGGCAAGCCAGGCCAGCTGTGTGTGCGCCTGCAAGTGCAGGTGATGCCCAACGCCAAGCGCACCGGCGTGGCAGGCATGCATGGCGATGCCGTCAAAATCCGTCTGCAGGCGCAGCCGGTCGAAGGCAAGGCCAATGAGTCCCTGGTCAGGTTTGTCGCCGATGCGCTGGACTTGCCGAAAAATGCGGTCAACGTGTCGCATGGCTTGACGGCCAGGCACAAACTTCTGGAAATCGCCGCGCCGGGCCTGACTGTCGAGGGTATCCGGCAAGCCCTGCTTGCCTTGGTCAGCCCGGATTAAGGATGGGGAGGGCGGTCGATACCCGCCCGAGGAATTTTCGCCGGGCAGGGTGGTGCGCAGGATGCTCAGAAACGGTAGCCGAAAGCCCGTTCGAAACGTGCCTCGATGTCTTCCCTGGCGGGAGCGTGGTTCTGCCCACCCTGGTGGGCGATCTTGATGGCGCCCATCAGGCTGGCCAGGCGTCCGGTGGTGGGCCAATCGAATCCATTGGTCAGCCCGTACAGGATGCCGGCCCGGAATGCATCGCCGCAGCCGGTGGGGTCGACCACGGCATCGGCCTTCACCGGCGGAATGGCGATATGTTCACCCTGGACGAAAATGTCGGCACCCAGTTCGCCGCGGGTAACGATCAGTGCCTTGACCCGCTGTGCGATTTTGTCCAGCGTCAAACCGGTGCGCTCCATCAGCAATTCGGCTTCATAATCATTCACCGCAATGTAGCTTGCCATTTCGATGAAGTGCTCCAGTTCCTTGCCGTTAAACATTGGCAAACCCTGGCCTGGATCGAAGATAAAGGGGATGTCGAGCGCCACACAGTCGGCAGCATGCTGCAACATGCCGTCGCGGCCATCCGGCGCGACGATCGCCAGTTTGACTGGGCCGGCTGCGGCGACCTTGTTCTGGTGCGAGGCTGTCATGGCGCCGGGGTGGAAGGCCGTGATCTGGTTGTTCCCGCTGTCGGTGGTGATGAAGGCTTGTGCTGTGTAAGCGGTTTCGATGGTGCGAATGCCGCGGGTCGCGATGCCCAGTTTCTCCAGCCTTTCCAGGTAGGGACTGCCATCCTGGCCGATCGTCGCCATGATCAGCGGATCGCCGTTCAGGAGTTTCAGGTTGTAGGCGATATTGCCGGCACAGCCACCGAATTCGCGGCGCATTTCCGGTACCAGAAAGGCGACATTAATCTTGTGCAATTGATCAGCCAGCAGGGCTTCGGAAAACCTCCCGCCAAACAGCATGATGCTATCGAAGGCGAGGGAGCCGCAAATCAGTGAGGTCATGTTTCCAGTTCCAGAAATTGAATGTATTAGGTGATGGCGCTTCAGGGATAAAACAGGTAAACGCGATAATCCGAAGCCTGCAACTGGCTCAGTTCAAAGGATCGGCTCACCACCTGCTCTGATCGGGCAGCAATGCCCTGGGAGGGATCCTTGTCGGATGGAAGGTATTCGCGCGGCGCCAGCGCCCGGCGCACGAGCGCTTTGCCGTTATTGTCGTTCAGGGTCAATTCGATGTGGGGCCAGGCCTGTGCCACCGCACTGCGATTGTGCAACAGCAGTCTGAGCGTGAAGGCATTCTTGTTGTTGGCCTGCGCCTGCAATTCATTCGATTCGATCGATACTTGCTCGATCTGCGCCGGCAGACGAATCTGGCAGCCAGCCAGTTCGCACAGGCGGGAGAGCGCGGGCCTGGTCTGCGGGTGCCATGCGGCCAGCAGGTCGCGGAAGGCGTAAGCCCCTTGCCCCAACGCTGCCATAAAGAGCAGGATGGAGGCGAGCGCCATGAATATGTGCCCGGCCCGGCGCCGGCGCTGGCGGCGTCGTCCGCTGGTAACAAAGGCGGGCTCCTCGCTCTCTTCGGCGCTTTCTGCACGCTTGCCTTCGTCCGCCGCGATTGTCGTCGCTGTCGCGTCCTGCGCCTCATCTTCTGCCGCGGCTTCGGCGAAGGATGCAGCGGCAGATGTCTTCGGCATTGCTTCGAAGCGGTCCTGGTCCGACGTTGCGGCATTTTCTTCGACGATTGCGCTGCGCCCTGGGCCATCCGCCGGCGGCGCGGCGAGTGTGTCGGCCGACCATGTATCGACTACCGCATCCGGCGGCAATTCCAGGGGCGCGGCTTGTGGCGGGACAGCGACCGGCGCCGGCGTTTCAGGTTCGGCGATGCCTGCCCGGCTGTCCGGCCAGATCTCGCTGTCGTCCACGGACGGTGCGGCCGCCGTGGCGCGCTCCTGAGGCGAGGCCTGGTCCGTGTCTTCGCTGAAAACGCTGAAATCCACCAGCGTCATGCGTGTCAGCGGGTCATCTTCGGTCTCGGCCTCTGCCTCTGCGGCAGGCTCCGGTGAAAGGATGCGCGTTTGCGTTTCGGGATCGTCGATGGCAATGAATTCCAATGCATCGATTGCGGTTTCGGTGCCGGCGTGGGGGGGCGTCGCCGCATCGCCTTGCGGCGGGATGGCGGCCGCGGGCGGAGCGTGGTTTTCCGGTGACGCAGGCGTGCTGCCCGTCGCGCTCAGTTCGGGCGGCACCAGGTGCTCGATGCCATTGAAAATCTGCTTGCAGGCGCCGCAGCGGACCAGCCCCGCGCGCAGCTTCAACTGGTCATGGGCGACCTTGAAGGTGGTCTGGCAATGCGGGCACTGGGTCGCGAGGGCCATTGCTCAGGCGGGCGTGGCGTCCGGTGTTGGCGGCTGGGCGGGCAGGGTGCCCGACAAGGCGACCCAGCCGTCGCGTTCGGCCCAGACGCGCATGGGCATGAAGGAGGCATAAGCGGCAGCCACTTCATCGGCTTGCCGGGCAAGGATGCCCGACAATACCAGCCGGCCACCAGGGGCGACCCGGCCGCACAGCATCGGCGCCAGCAATTTCAGCGGGCTCGAAAGGATGTTGGCGACGACGACATCGAATGCAGTGCAGGGGTGTGCCTGGGCAAAGTCGTCCGGCACGTAATAATCGATTTCGCAGCCGTTACGCTGGCTGTTGTTGCGTGCCGCTTCAATGGCTTGCGCATCGATATCGACACCAACCACCCGTTGCGCGCCCAACTTCTTGGCGACCAGCGCCAGGATGCCGGAGCCACAGCCGTAATCGAGCACCGACAGGCCGGCTGGCGCATGCGCTTCCAGCCATTCCATGCAAAGCCGGGTGGTGGGATGGCTGCCAGTGCCAAAGGCCATGCCGGGATCCAGTTCCAGCACCAGCGCGGCGGGATCAGGGGCATCGTGCCAGCTCGGCACTACCCAGATATTCTTGCCGATATGGATGGGTTCGAACTGCGACTGCGTCAGACGCACCCAGTCCTGATCAGCCACCGGGCGCAGCGTGTACGGCAGTTTGGTCGTCTGCAGCGGTGGCTCGCACAGGGCGATTGCCTGTGCGACCAGCGCCGCATGGTCTGCTTCCAGCGGCGCCAGCGCCACCACCCGGCTGCGTTCCCATGCCGTGTGTTCCGGCTCCATGCCGGGTTCGCCAAACAGCGGTTGTTCGGCGTCCGTGCCCAGGTCGGCATCTTCCACCGACACCGACAGCGCCCCAGCCTCCATCAGGGCGTCCGACAAAGCATCGGCCTGGTGAAGGGGAACCTCGATGACGATTTCAGTCCAGCTCATGCGCATGCCTTAGGATTTTGGGCCTGGAGTTTTGGGCAAGTCAGGTTTGTTGGCCAGCTTGTGCTCCAGGTAGTGGATATTGGTGCCGCCTTCGAAGAAGCGGGCATCGACCATCAACTCGCGGTGCAGCGCGATATTGGTCTGAATCCCTTCGACCACCATTTCGGAAAGGGCGATTTGCATGCGCTTGATCGCTTGTTCGCGCGTGGCGCCATAGGCAATCACCTTGCCGACCATCGAATCATAGTTGGGCGGCACGAAATAACCGGCGTAGACGTGCGAATCGACCCGGATGCCGGGCCCGCCGGGCGCATGCCACGACACGATGCGGCCGGGCGATGGCGTGAACTTGAACGGGTCTTCGGCATTGATGCGGCATTCGATCGCATGGCCGTTCAGGACGATGTCGCGCTGGCGGTAGCGCAGCTTTTCGCCGGCGGCAATGCGGATCTGTTCCTGCACGATGTCGACGCCGGTGATCATTTCGGTCACCGGATGCTCGACCTGGACACGGGTATTCATTTCGATGAAATAGAACTCGCCGTTTTCGTACAGAAATTCGAAGGTGCCGGCGCCACGGTAGCCCATTTTCCGGCAGGCATCGGCGCAGCGGTCGCCGATACGCTCGACGATCTTGCGGGGGATGCCCGGCGCCGGCGCTTCCTCGATCACTTTCTGGTGGCGACGCTGCATCGAGCAATCGCGCTCTCCCAGCCAGACGGCATTCCTGAATTCGTCGGCGAGGATCTGGATTTCCACGTGGCGCGGGTTTTCCAGGAATTTCTCCATGTAGACTTCCGGGTTGCCGAAGGCGGCACCGGCTTCAGTCCTGGTCATGGTGACGGCATTCAGCAGTGCCGCTTCAGTATGCACCACGCGCATGCCGCGTCCGCCACCGCCGCCGGCGGCCTTGATGATGACCGGATAGCCGATCTTGCGGGCGATGCGGACGATTTCCTTGGGGTCATCCGGCAGCGCGCCGTCGGAACCGGGTACGCACGGCACGCCGGCTTTGATCATGGCCTGCTTGGCTGAAACCTTGTCGCCCATCAGGCGGATCGATTCCGGCCGCGGGCCGATGAAGACGAAGCCGGATTGTTCGACGCGTTCGGCGAAATCGGCGTTCTCCGAAAGGAAGCCGTAGCCAGGGTGAATCGCTTCGGCGTCGGTCACTTCGGCGGCGCTGATAATCGCCGGCATGTTCAGGTAGCTCTGCGCCGAGGGTGCCGGGCCGATGCATACGGATTCGTCGGCCAGTTTCACGTATTTCGCTTCGCGGTCGGCTTCCGAGTGGACGACCACGGTCTTGATGCCCATCTCACGGCAGGCACGCTGGATGCGCAAGGCAATTTCGCCGCGATTGGCGATCAGGATTTTTTCAAACATAGTAAAGAGATGTGAGCGTCATGGAGCGGATGCTTAGCCGATCACGAACAGGGGTTGGCCGAATTCGACCGGCTGGCCGTTTTCGACCAGGATTTGCTTGACCACGCCAGAGACTTCGACATCGATTTCATTCAGCAGCTTCATGGCTTCGATGATGCACAAGGTGTCGCCTTCCTTGACGCTGGAGCCAATATCGACGAAGGCGGCGGCGCCCGGCGCCGAGGCGCGGTAGAACGTGCCGACCATGGGCGACTTGACGATGTGCCCCTGGATTTCCTCGGCGGCTGCCGGTGCTGCGGGAGCAACTGCGGCGGCGTTGACGGCGGGGGCGGGTAATTGGGCGGCCTGCGGCTGCATCATCACGACTTGTCCCTGCGGCGCGGTACCCGACTTGACGATGCGAACCTTGCTCTCGCCTTCGGTTACTTCCAGTTCTGCAATATCCGATTCAGCGACCAAATCGATCAAGGTTTTCAGTTTTCTGAGGTCCATGGCATATCCCTTAGCATAATTCTGCAAAATTTTAACAACCCAAGATTGCCGCGATTATAAGATGTTTGGCGACAAATGAGGGTACTTATAGATTTTTGGCGGCAAAATCGATTGCCGCCTGATAGCCTTCGATGCCCAGGCCGCAAATCACGCCGCGGGCAAGGTCGGAAAGGTAAGAATGGTGGCGGAAGGCTTCCCGCTGATGAATATTTGAAATGTGCACTTCAATGAACGGGATTGCAACGCCTGCCAGCGCATCGCGCAAGGCGACGCTGGTGTGGGTCAGTCCGCCCGGGTTGATCACAATGCCATCCACGCCTTCGGTTCTGGCTGCATGGATGCGATCGATCAGGGCACCTTCATGATTGCTTTGAAAGCAAGTAATTGTGGCGCCCGCTTTGACGGCTGCGGCCTGCGCCAGGTTTTCTACGTCAGTCAGCGTGGCCGAACCATAGATCTGCGGCTCGCGTGTGCCGAGCAGATTCAGGTTTGGACCATTGATAAGCAGTAGATTTTTTGCCATTAAAAAACTTCGTTTGACGAGGTTGGCCGAATTTTGCCGTTAAATGACGTCTATTGGCAAGGAGAAATGCTACTTGTCAGGAAAATAGACCGAGATCCCTGCGTACAGATTGCATATCGAGGCGGCCCATATAGGTCTTTTTCACCTGTCCATCCGGCCCGATCAAGAGCGTGAAAGGCAATCCGCCATGCTGGTTGCCCATTTTTCGCGCGAGTTCGATACCTCCCATGCCGGCAACATAAAGCGGATAGCTGATTTTATGTTTGGCGGCGAATTCGCGCATATTGTCTGCAGAATCGATGCCTATGCCAATGACTTGCAGGTTATTGAAACTTTGTTCATTTTGCAAGGAAGATAATTCTGGCATTTCTTCAACACATGGGGCGCACCAGGTTGCCCACAAATTGACTAATAATAATTTACCATGCCAATTAGACATTTTTTCATTTTTGTCATTGATGTCAGGTAAAGATTGACTAAAAAAATAATGCTGATCAGCAACTCCCGCCGACGGCGCTTCCCATTTTTTTAAGCCGAAATAGACGCCGATTGCACCTGCTAACAAGGCGACAAGGATCCCTAGCCAGATTTCTTTTTTCATTGTTCTTTGCTTTCATTGATCAATAGCGCCAAGGCCTGTGCATCGGCGCGCTCGATTGGACGTCCGTCCCTGCCTGATTTCAAATGGCGCGTATCCTCGACTGGCAGCAAGGTCAGGTGCACGCCTTCATCGCGCCACATGAAACTGAGGATTTCGATCGGATCCTTGCGTGAAATCGGGTGTGCGGTTTCAGTGAGTTCAAAAGAAACGCCCTTGTTCAGCAAGAATATTTCCACGTCCTTGGGGCTTTCGACAAACAAGTGCAAGTGGATGTCGGAATGTTCCCCGGCAGTACCATTCAAGACGGCGCCAGTCAGATAGGGTTTGTATTCTGCCAATTCCTGCATCAGCGTGAATGCTAGTTTGCGTAGATGTAACAGACGGCCAGGCTGGCTTTCTCCAAAAAATAATGCGTTATAGACGCGCACTTCCTCTTCAATCAGGGCATTGTCTGGCAAGATATCGCCTCGGACCTTATTATTCCCCAGAACCTGCTTTGCCGCCTTCCGTTTTGCCGAACTGTAATCAAGACCATCTTCGGCAATCAGGCGGGCGGCTGCAGCGGCAATTTCAGCGCGCAGCGATTCGGTATCGGAAGAGAAATGGGATGCCATGCCCACATGATACCCTGACCGATGGCGCGGCGCGGCTCGGGTAAAATCTCGTTTTTCATCTGGTTTTCAACATGCATATACATATTCTTGGCATTTGCGGCACCTTCATGGGCGGTTTGGCCGTGCTGGCCAAACAGGCCGGTCATCGGGTGACGGGCTGCGATGCCAATGTCTATCCGCCGATGAGCACCCAGCTCGAGGCGCAGGGGATCGAGCTGATCGAAGGATTTGGGCCCGAGCAAATCGGCCTGAAGCCAGATTTATTTGTGGTCGGCAATGTCGTTTCGCGCGGCAATCCCCTGATGGAAGAAATCCTTAACCGCGGCTTGCCCTATACATCAGGGCCGCAATGGATCGGCGAACATATTTTGCAAGGGAAATGGGTGCTGGCGGTGGCCGGTACGCATGGCAAGACAACAACTTCGTCGATGCTGGCCTGGATTCTGGAAGATGCCGGTTACGCCCCGGGCTTCCTCATCGGCGGCGTGCCGATGAACTTCGGCATTTCCGCGCGGCTTGGCGGCAAGGATGCCGACTCGCCCTTTTTCGTGATCGAAGCGGACGAATACGACACGGCCTTTTTCGACAAGCGCAGCAAGTTCGTTCACTACCATGCCAAAACGGCGATCTTGAACAACCTCGAATACGACCACGCCGACATCTTTCCGGACCTGGCGGCAATCGAAACCCAGTTCCACCACCTGGTGCGCACGGTCCCCGGCGTCGGTCGCCTGGTGCTCAATGGCGGCGAACAATCCTTGCGGCGCGTGATCGCGCGCGGCTGCTGGAGCGAGGCTGAATGGTTCGGCGGCGCGGGCGATCAGGGGCCAGGCGACTGGTCGCTGGGCGAGCATGCCGACGGCAGTTTCGACGTGATCTTCCAGGGCAAATGCGCCGGCACGGTGCACTGGTCGCTGACCGGCGCGCATAACCGCATGAATGCCCTGGCGGCGATTGCCGCCGCGCGCCACGTCGGCGTGCCGGTGGCACAGGCGATCGCCGCGCTGGGACAGTTCGGCAACGTCAAGCGGCGCATGGAGTTGCGCGGCACCGTCAATGGTATTGTCGTCTATGACGACTTCGCCCACCACCCGACCGCGATTGCCACCACGGTGGCCGGCTTGCGCAAGAAGGTCGGTGCCGCGCGTATCCTGGCGGTGCTCGAGCCGCGCTCGAACACCATGAAGCTGGGCACCATGAAGGACGCCTTGCCGGCCAGCCTGGCCGATGCCGACCTGGTATTCGGCTACGGCGCCAAGGGCGGCGGCAAGGATGCGCTTGGCTGGGACCTCGGCGCAGCCCTGGCGCCGCTGGGCGCCCGGGCGCAAGCCTTCGATGCGCTCGATGCACTGGTTGCATCGGTGGCGCAGGCGGCGCGCCCTGGCGACCAGATCCTTGCCATGAGCAATGGCGGCTTCGGCGGCGTGCATCAGAAAATCCTCGATGCCTTGAATGTTGCGGGCGCGCAGAAGTAAATGATCCTGTATTTGCACGGCTTCCGCTCGTCACCCCTGTCATTCAAGGCGCGCCTGCTGGGCGAGCGCCTGCGCGCGCTGGGGCGGGGCGATGAATACGCCTGTCCGCAATTGCCGGCGTCGCCGCGCCAGGCCATCGAACTGGCGCAGCAGTTGCTGCGCCAGCATCCGCCTGAAGATGTCGCGCTGATCGGCTCCTCCCTAGGCGGTTATTACGCCACCTGGCTGGCCGAGCAGACCGGCTGTCGCGCCGTACTGCTCAATCCCGCAGTCAAGCCGCCGCGCGAGCTGGAGCAATACGTCGGCGTCAGCACCGCTTACCATTCCGACGAGCCTTTCGAATTCAAGCGTGCATACATCGCCGAGCTGCAGGCATTGGCGGTGCCGCGTATCACCCGGCCGGAGCGCTATTTCCTGCTTGCCGCCACCGGCGACGAGGTGCTCGACTGGCGCGAAATGACCGCGCACTATCCGCAAGCGCGGCAGCGTGTCATCGAAGGCAGCGACCACGGCTTGTCCGACTTTGCCGAATATGCCGATGAGGTGCTGGCGTTTTGCGGCGTCGAGGGCGGGGGCCGCCAGTGAAAATGCATGCAAGCGGCCATGCGGCATGGTTTGCGCACGTGAGTGGCGTCAACCCGCCGCCACAGATGCGCCACTGGCTGACTGACCGCATTTCGCTGACGGTAAAACTGGCGGCGCATTGCCGGCAATTTCGTGTGCAGCGCCTGCATCAGCGGCGCGGCATGGTGCTGGCCGATGAATTCCGGGTGCTGGGCCTGGCGCGCCGGATTGGCGTGCGGGAGCGCGATGTGCTGTTGCGCTGCGATGACGCCCCGGTAGTGTTCGCCCATACCGTCGTGCCTTTGTCCGCCAGCGCCACCGACTGGCCTTTTTTCAGCAGCCTCGGTGAACGTTCGCTAGGTTTCACGCTGTTTTGCGACCCGCAAGTCGCACGCGGCGCGTTGCACTACGCCCGCTTGCATCCCGGTCATCCGCTGCTGCAGCGTGCCGCCGCCGCGATGGGCGTGACCGCGTTTTCCCAACCCCTGCTGGCGCGGCGCTGCCTGTTTCGACGCCGGCACGGCAGCTTGCTGGTTACCGAGGTTTTCTTGCCTGCGCTATCCGGACTGGCGCCGCAGCCAGGCAATCTGCGCCATGCCGGCCAGGTCTTGCGCGACATGCGCAAGGCTGGCAGCGGCCGCGCGCAAACAGGCGCCACACCAGCCGAATCCGCCATTACACATATATATAGCAAGCGATGAACTTATTTTTCGAAGAATCCGGCGATTTCAAGGCGGGAACCGTACTCTCCCAACAGGGCGAGGCTTATCAGGTCGAACTGCAAAGCGGCAAGCGCAGCAAGGTCAAGACGCGGGACGTGCTGCTGCAATTTACTTCCCCGGAGCCGGCACAGCTGATGCAGGAAGCCCAGGCGCTGGCCGCCGGGCTCGACCTCGACTTCCTGTGGGAAGTGGCGGGTCAGGAGGAATTCGGTTTTGCCGAGCTGGGGGCGGAATATTTCGGCCACGCGCCGCTGCCGCAGGAGGCGGCCGGCCTGTTGTTGAAATTGCATGGCGCCCCCATGTACTTCTACCGCAAGGGTAAAGGGCGCTACAAGGCCGCGCCGGAAGCCTCCCTGAAGGCGGCGCTGGCCGGCCTCGAAAAGAAGAAGCAGCAGGCTTTGCTGCAGGCGCAGTATGTTGAAGAACTCAAGGCCGGGCGCCTGCCCGAGTCGATGCGGCCGCAGGTCCGGCAATTGTTGTTCAAGCCGGACAAGAACAGTATCGAATACAAGGCGCTGGAGACGGCATGCGACGAACTGCAGACCAGCCCGGCACGGCTGATGCTGACGGTCGGCGGCCTTGCCTCGCCCAAGGATTTTCATTTTTCGCGTTTCCTCCTTGAGCACTTCCCGAAAGGCAGCGGTTTCCCGGCGGTGCAGTTACCGGCGCTGCCGACGCTGCCGCTCGCCGATGTACAGGCATTTTCGATCGACGATGTCACCACCACCGAGATCGACGATGCGCTGTCGGTGACTGTACAGGCGGATGGCACGCTGAAGATCGGCATCCATATCGCCGCGCCGGCGCTGGGTATCCGGCGCAGTGACGCCATCGAGGCAATCGCACGCCAGCGCATGTCGACCGTGTACATGCCGGGTGAAAAGATCACCATGCTGCCCGACGAGGTGGTGGCAGCATTCACCCTGGACGCCGGTGCGGCGCGCCCGGCCGTGTCGCTGTATGCCACCCTGAATCCGGATGACTGGAGCGTGCTGGCCACCGAAACCCGCGTCGAACTGGTGCCGATCGTCGCCAACCTGCGCCATAACGAGCTGGACGACCAGGTGACAGAAGAAACGCTGGCCAGCGGCAGCGGCGATTATCCGTACCGGCGCGAGCTGTCCCTGCTGTGGCAATGGGCGCAGGTGCTGGAGCAGGGACGCATGGTCAAGCGCGAGAGTTTCGGCCTGAAGCCGGAACAGGCCAACCGCGTCGATTTCAATTTTTATGTGGAAGACGACGTCGTTTCCATCGTGCGCCGCAAGCGCGGTGCGCCGCTGGACAAGATCGTCGCCGAGCTGATGATTTTCGCCAACAGCAGTTGGGGAAAATATCTGCATGAGCATGGCGTGCCTGGCATCTACCGCTGCCAGGGCAGCGGCGGCTGGGCCGCGCGCATGCAGGTGCGCATGCTGACCCACGCGGCGCCGCACCAGGGGCTGGGCGTGGACCAGTATGCCTGGAGCACCTCGCCGCTGCGGCGCTACACCGACCTGGTCAACCAGTGGCAAATCCTCGCATGCATCGAGCATGGCGTCACCGCTCCGCTGGCGGCACCCTTCAAGCCCAGGGATGCCGATCTGTTCGCCATCGTTTCTGCCTTCGACGCCGCCTACGGTGCCTATGCCGATTTCCAGACCAATATGGAACGTTACTGGTGCCTGCGCTGGCTGGACCAGCAGCAGGCCAGGCGCGTCGAAGCGGTGGTGTTGAAGGAAGAAGTGCTGCGGCTGGTCGACATCCCCCTGATCGTTCGCCTGCCCGGCATGCCGGCCGCGCCGCGCGGCGCCCAGGTCCGGCTCGACCTGCTGCGCTGGGATGAAGTGGAGCTGACGATAGAGGCACGCCTGATCGAAGTCTTGCCGGTGGAAGCGGACGCCAGCCTGGCCGAGGAAGTGCTGGACGAAGCGGTGCAGGACGAGCCGGCCGAAGCCTTGATCGAGGCCGAGGCGGATGCTGAAGTGACCACGACCGAGGGCGAGGTGACCGCGCCCGGGGCTGCCGATAGTGTCGCCGCAGCGACAGAATCGGCGCCACAGCCGGACAATCCTTAAAGCCAGGAAAAAATCCACGCGCTTTATCGTAAAATCCCTGTTTCGGTTGCCTCTCCGCATGCGTGTGAAGTCATTGTCGCAAAACCTGCCGCTCACCATTGCCGTCACCGTCTCGGTGGCGCTGCATGTGGCGTTGCTGGCAGTGCGCTTTACCGCGCCGGAAGCCTTCAAGTTCAAGCCTGCGGACCCCGGGCTCGAAGTCATCCTGGTCAATGCCAAGCATGACAAAAAGCCGCTCAAGGCGCAGGCGCTGGCGCAGGCCAACCTGGATGGCGGCGGCAATGCCGATGCCGGCCGGGCCAGTTCGCCCCTGCCGGATTTGCACAAGACCGAGGACGGCGAGAGCGCCAAGGCGGCAAAACGCCGTATCGTCGAACTGGAAGAGCAGCAAAGAAAGCTGCTCGACCAGATGAAGAAAAAATCGGCGGTGACCATCCCGCATGTGGCCGAAACGGTCAAGCCGCGCGAGATGCCGCAACTGGATGGCGCCGATTTGCTCGATAGCGCCAGGATGATTGCGCGCCAGGAAGCGGAAATCAACCGCCGTATCCAGGACGAGAACAGCCGCCCGCGCAAAACCCGGATCAGCCCCAGCACCCAGGAAGTCGGTTATGCGATGTACTACGATGGCGTCAAGCGGCGCATCGAAAATATCGGCACCCTGAATTTCCCGCAAAAAGATGGCAAGAAGCTGTATGGCGAACTGGTGATATCGATCCCGATTTTCCAGGACGGCAGCATTTACGAAAAGGAGGGCGGGCCGCAGGTCGAGCACTCCTCCGGCAACCCGGTACTGGACGAGGCGGCCAAGCGCATCGTGCGTCGTGCCGCGCCGTTCGCGCGCTTCCCCAAGAACATGCGATCGACCGACAAAGACGACATCTGGATCGTGTACACCCGCTTCAAGTTCACCCGCGAGGAAGCGCTTGAGACGGAATTGCGCGCCAACTAGCAGCCATCCGGCGCCACCCCATTGATGACCAGGTTTGATCATGACTGACCGCTACGCCGTCTTCGGCAATCCGATTGCCCACAGCAAGTCGCCCGAAATCCACGCCCGCTTTGCTGCCCAGGCCGGCCAGGACATGCAGTACGAGCGCCTGCTGGCGCCGCTCGACGGCTTTGCCGCCAGCGTGCATGAATTCATGCGGCAGGGCGGCAAGGGTGCCAATGTAACCGTGCCGTTCAAGCTGGAAGCCTATGCCCTGGCGACCAGCCTGACAGCGCGGGCCGAGGCTGCCGGCGCCGTCAATACCCTCAGTTTCAAGGATGGCACGATCCTCGGCGATAACACCGACGGCGTCGGCCTGGTGGCCGATATCGTCGTCAATGCCGGACAAGCCATTGCCGGCCGGCGTGTGCTGCTGGTCGGGGCGGGCGGCGCTGCCCGTGGCGTGGTGCTGCCGATCCTCGACCAGCATCCGGCGCAGCTGGTGGTCGTCAATCGTACCGCGCCCCGGGCGCAGGAACTGGCCGCGCAGTTCGATGGGCGCCTGATGGCCAGTACCTTCGATGACTTGCAAGGCGAATTCGATCTGGTGATCAATGCCACTGCCGCCAGCCTGGCAGGCGAAGTGCCGCCGCTGGCGCCGGCTTTGTTCGGTTCGCATACGCTGGCGTACGACATGATGTATGGCAAGGAGCCCACGGCTTTCATGCGCTTCGCGGCGCAGCAGGGCGCCGCCGTGCGCGATGGCCTTGGGATGCTGGTGGAACAGGCCGCCGAGGCCTTTTTCGTCTGGCGCGGCGTCCGTCCGCTCACGGCGCCAGTATACCAGGCACTGCGGGTGCAGCTGCAGCAGCAATGAAATTTCCACGCAAGCTATTGTTCTGGCTGGTCGCGGCGCCCGTGGCGCTGGTCTTGCTGGTGCAATTGTATTTTTTCCTGCAGATCGGCTGGTGGGTGCACTTCAATCCCGGTACCACCAGTTTCATGCGCCAGCAGCGCGCCGTCCTGCAGGAAAAGAATCCCGATTTCCAGCTCAAGCACAAGTGGGTGCCGTACCAGCAAATTTCGCGCAACCTCAAGCGCGCCATCATCGCTTCCGAAGACGCCAATTTCTCCGAGCATGAGGGGGTGGATTGGGAGGCGCTGCAACAAGCCTACGAAAAGAATACCCGCAAAGGCAAGGTGGTGTCGGGCGGCTCGACCATCACCCAGCAGCTGGCGAAGAACCTGTTCCTGTCCGGCGAGCGCAGCTACCTGCGCAAGGCGCAGGAATTCGTCATCGCCTACATGCTCGAATTCTGGATGAGCAAGGAACGCATTTTCGAAATATATCTGAACGTGGTCGAATGGGGCAACGGCGTGTTCGGCGCCGAAGCCGCCGCGCGGCACTACTTCGGCACCACCGCCGCCAATCTGTCGGCAAGCCAGGCCGCGCGGCTGGCCGTGATGCTGCCCAATCCGCGCTTTTATGACAAGCGGCGCGGCAGTGCTTACCTGACGCGCCGCGCCGGCCTGATCCTGCGGCGCATGGGCTCGGCCGAACTGCCGTAAGGGCGACTGCCCACGCCGGATTTCAGGATGGCGCAAAGCCTGCGAATGAGGCTTGCTTGTCGGGATCGTTAAACGTACACTTGCGCTGTTTTCGTATTCTGGAGACCCAACTTGGGTAGTCCTATATCAAGTGACTGGCCGACATCTTGCGGCCGGTCGGCGAGACGGCGTTTCATGTAAAGTCATAAAGCGCCTCTCGCCACGGGATTTGTCCAATGAGATAAATCCTTGCGCGGGCAGGCGCGTCCAGGCCGATGGCAGGCCGCGTCCCCCTGTTTTTTTCGACTTGCAGGTCACACTGCAGGCTGCGCCGTTGGCGTTTTCGCCGGCGGTTGGGAGGGTGCATGATCAACGTATTTGTATTGCAAAATGGCCGCTTGAATCAGGTCAATATCGATAGCCGGGGCGACCTGGAAAAGCTGGCGCCGGTCTGGGTCGACCTGACCGATCCCAACGATGAAGAACGTGCCTGGGTCAAGAGCATCTATGGCGTGACCCTGCCGGGCGAGGATGAAGTCAAGGATATCGAAGCGTCCGCCCGTTATTACGAAGCGGAGAATGGCGACCTGCATTTGCGCACGGATTTCCTGCTGGATGAGGACGAGGGTCCGGCGCGGGTGATCACGGTTGCCTTCATCCTGGCGCGCAATGTGCTGTTTTCCGTGCATACCGACGATTTGCCGGTGTTCCGCCTGGTGCGCCTGCGCGCACGCTCGCGGCCCGGTTCGATCGAGGATTACAAGGATGTGCTGCTGGACCTGTATGCGACCGACGCCGAATATTCGGCGGATGCGCTCGAAGGCATATACCAGAGCCTGGAAGAGGTCAGTCGCAGCGTACTGAAAAAAGGCTTCACCGACCAGGACGCGGCATCCGCCCTGAATGCGATCGCCCACGAGGAAGACTTGAACGGGCGCATCCGCCGCAACATGATGGATACCCGCCGCGCCGTCGGCTACCTCATGCGCGGCCGCCTGCTTAACGCCGAGCAGTTCGACGAGGCGCGGCAGATCCTGCGCGACATCGAATCGCTCGACGGCCATACCGCTTTCCTGTTCGACAAGATCAACTTCCTGATGGATGCTACTGTCGGCTTCATCAACATCAACCAGAACAAGATCATCAAGATCTTCTCGGTGGCTTCGGTGGCATTCCTGCCGCCGACCCTGATCGCCAGTATCTATGGCATGAACTTCAAGCTCCTGCCGGAGCTGGACTGGCAGTGGGGCTATCCCTTCGCCATTTCATTGATGCTGGCCAGTGCAATTGCTCCGTTTGCCTATTTCAAGCGGCGCGGCTGGCTGAAGTAATGCCGCAGCCTGCCGGCGACGCTCCCTGTCGGGACGATCGCCGGCAAGCCGGGTGCAGATCAGTTGCGGGCCCGGTTCATGCCAGGGCGGCAAAGGCCTTGCGGGCGGCGTCGACGGTCGCATCGATGGTCGCATCGTCATGTGCCGCGGATACGAAGCCCGCTTCGAAGGCTGCGGGCGCAAAAAAGTGCCCGGCATCCAGCATTGCATGGAAAAAGCGGTTGAACTTCTCGCGGTCGGTTTTCATCATCGCCGCATAACTGTCTGGCTTACTGTCGAGGAAATACAAGCCGAACATGCCGCCCACCGAATCGGCGCAAAATGCCACGCCGGCTTCGGCGGCCGCTGCGCTCAAGCCTTCCACCAGCCGGCTGGTCTGGCGGGTCAGGGATTCGAAGAATCCGGGTTCCTGGATCAGTTTCAGGGTGGCCATGCCAGCAGCTACCGCGACCGGATTGCCGGACAGGGTGCCGGCCTGGTAGACCGGCCCGACCGGGGCCATGTGTTGCATCAATTCCCGCTTGCCGCCGAACGCCGCCACCGGCAGGCCGCCGCCGATCACCTTGCCCAGCGCCGTGATGTCCGGCGTGATGCCATACAGCGACTGGGCACCATGCAAGGCGGCGCGGAATCCCGACATCACTTCGTCAAGGATCAGGATTGCGCCGTGCTCGGTGCACAGGCGGCGCATGGCATTGAGGAACTCCGGTGTGGCACGCACCAGGTTCATGTTGCCGGCGATCGGTTCGACGATCACGCAGGCGATTTCATCGCCCATCTTGGCGAACGCATCTTCCAGTTGTTGCGTATTGTTATAGTCGAGCACCAAAGTGTGCTGGACGAAATCGGCCGGCACGCCAGCCGAGGTCGGGTTACCAAAGGTCAGCAGGCCGCTGCCGGCTTTCACCAGCAGCGAATCGGCGTGGCCGTGATAGCACCCCTCAAACTTGATGATCCTGTCGCGGCCGGTGGCGCCGCGCGCCAGGCGCAGCGCGCTCATGGTCGCTTCGGTGCCGGAGGATACCAGGCGCACCTGTTCGATCGACGGTACCAGGCGGCAGATTTCTTCGGCAATGTCGATTTCGGCCTCGGTCGGTGCGCCAAAGCTCAAGCCTTTTGCGGCGGCGTCCTGCACCGCCTTGACCACTGCCGGGTGGGCGTGGCCGACAATGGCCGGTCCCCAGGATCCCATATAGTCGGTGTAACGCTTGCCGTCGGCATCCCACACATAGGGGCCTTCGGCATGGGTGATGAAGCGCGGCGTGCCGCCAACCGAGCGGAAGGCGCGGACTGGCGAGTTGACGCCGCCTGGCGTGGTGCGCTGGGCGCGTGCCATGAGGATATCGTTTTTGGAAGTCATGCTGTAATCGAAAGATGAGTGTTCAGGTTGGGTAACTTGTGGCGCGCTTGCGCTGACCTATTGCAGTGTGTCGCCCGCACCCTCGGCGGCGGCCTCATCCGGTTCGCGCGTCCAGAAATAACGGTCGGGAACCAGCTTGCCCATGCCCAGCCGGTGCGCGTTGGTCAACGCGGCGATGGTGAATTCCTGCGCCTCGAAGACCGCTTCCGGCACTTCCAGGCCGTTGGCCAGCAAAGCCGCGATGGTGGCCGACAGGGTGCTGCCGGCGCCGATGAAGGAGCCCGAGATGCGCTGCCAGTTATCCTGGCGCACCACGCCGCTGTCGGAAAACAGCGTATTGGCGACATCGTGCACATCGGCCGGGGTGCCGGTGACAAACAGGTATTCACAGCCGAGGTCGATGACGCGCATGGCGTCAGCCGTCAGGGTGTCGTCGCTGGAAGGTTCGCGCCATGTTTCGGCAAGGCGCCCGAGTTCGACTGCGGAGGCGAGCAAAAGCGTGGTTTGCGGAATCAGCAATTCGCGTATGGCCACCAGTAAATCTTCACTGTCCTGGCCCTGGTCGGGCAGCGCCGACAGGAACGGATCGAGGATCAGCGGGATGTCGGGGTAATCGGCGACGATTTCGGCAATCGCGGAAACATTTTCAATGCTGCCGACCGTGCCGACCTTGAAGGCCGCCACCGGCATGTCTTCCAGTATCACCCGCGCCTGGTCGGCCACGCAATCGACATCGATGACCTGGCTATCCTCGATGCGGGTGGTGTCGCCAATCAGCAGCGCGGTGACGACCGACAAGCCATGGCAACCCATGGCGGCAAAGCAAGCCAGGTCGGCTTGCAAACCGACCGCGCCGACCGGATCGCTGGCATTGAAGCTCAAAATAAGAGGAGAAGTTTGGATTTGCACGGCCAGTAGATTAAGATATCCGACTTTCCATTTTACTAGATTGAAGGGCAGTCAAAGTGAGTAACGCAACATCAAACGAAGAATTCAAAACCTGGATGTGCCTGATCTGTGGCTGGGTCTACGACGAAGCTGCCGGCCTGCCGGATGAAGGGATCGCGCCAGGCACGCGCTGGGCCGATGTACCGATGAACTGGACTTGCCCGGAATGCGGCGCGCGCAAGGAAGACTTTGAAATGGTCGTAATCTGAAGCACAAGTGACTTGTTGTGAATTGTGCAACTTTTGGCATAAAAACCACGGCGAAGGAAAACTCTGGTTAAACGTTGTTCTAAAGCATCTTGCTTTTTGTTACAGTGGAATCGTATATTGGACAAAATCTAAACGAGAATAAGCTTCCATGACAACACCGCAGGATAACGCCGGTATAAAGATTATGGTGATTGACGATAGCAGCACGATTCGCCGATCCGCCGAGATTTTCCTGGGGCAGGCTGGATACCAGGTAGTCCTTGCCGAAGATGGCTTCGATGCACTCGCCAAGATGAACGATCACAAGCCATCCCTGATTTTTTGCGACATCCTGATGCCGCGCCTGGATGGTTACCAGACTTGCGCCCTGATCAAGAAAAGCGCGAAGTTTCATGCGACGCCGGTGGTCATGCTGTCTTCCAAGGATGGCCTGTTCGACCGTGCGCGCGGCGCGATGGTGGGCTCGGATGCCTATCTGACCAAGCCATTTACCAAGGACAGTCTGCTCAGGACTGTCAGTGAACATACCGCACAAGCACTTTCCAAGTAATTTTTTGACGTAAAGGTTGAAGATGGCTATTAAAAAGATTCTTATCGTGGATGACTCGCCGACGGAACGCTATTTTCTGACGGATATCCTGGTCAAGAACGGCTTTTCAGTGTCGACCGCCGAAAACGGCGAGGAGGCGATCGTCAAGATCAAGGCGGACAAGCCGCACCTGATCCTGATGGACGTGGTGATGCCAGGCCAGAATGGCTTCCAGGTCACGCGTGCCATTTCGCGCGATCCTGAAACACAGGATGTGCCGATCATCATCTGCACCAGCAAAAACCAGGAAACCGACCGCATCTGGGGCTTGCGCCAAGGCGCGCGTGACTATGTGGTCAAGCCGGTCGATCCTCAGGAGCTCTTGTCGAAAATTGCCGCACTCGGCTAATTGAGCGCCCATGACCCAATCCATTTCGGATCCTGTCTCGGACAAGCCCGCCGGCAAGCCGGATGTACTGGCGCGGCGTACCCGTTTGCGCGAATTCCAGGCGCAGCTGGTCGAGCGCATGCAGGCCGCGCGAACTGGTGCCAGTCCTTACGCCCGCCAGCTCGGTGTGCTGATTGGCCAGCGTTACTGCCTGCTGAATCTGCAGGAAGCAGGCGAAATCATCTCGGTTGGCGCCATTACCACCGTGCCGCTGACGCATGACTGGTTCCTTGGCCTGACGAATGTGCGCGGCAGTCTGGTCAGCGTCATCGATCTGGCGCGCTTTCAGGGACAAGGGGCAACCCAGCTCGATCGAGAGAGCCGGATCGTGGTGTTTGCTCCTGGATTGTCGTTCAACAGCGGCATTTTGGTTTCACGCGTGCTTGGCTTGCGCAATGTCGCCGACATGCAGGAGCAAGCCAGTGCGGAGCAAGCCGGGGTGCCTTGGGCGGCCCGGCAATACGTCGATCGCGATGCCCAGGTCTGGACCGAACTCGATCTTTCACTGATCGTGCAGGATGCACAATTTTTGCATGTGGGTATATAAGCGCCAGGTTCCAGGGCCTGGCTGCAGCACAAACGGATTTTAGGAGACTCAGGAATGGCAATGGCGTTCAAAGTACCATTTTTATCCAAGGGCAATAAAGCGGCGCAGGGCAATGAGGCCGTCGGCCAGGACGAGGATTTGTCCGATGACCAGATCGCCGATTACAAGCCGTTGAGCGCCAATGCCAGCCAGGTGTCTGCTGAAAGCAGATCGGCCAGCGATTATCAGTCTGCGCCGAATCCTGATGCGACCTTCATTGGCGACGTGCTGCAAAAGAGCGGCAACATCCGCCTGCCCTGGATCGGCACGCTGCCCTTGCAGGAGCAGGTGCGTGTGCTCCTGCTGATGCTCGGACTGACCTTGTTGCTGGGCGCAATTTTCGCGTGGGCCAATTCGCGTGGCACTTCGCTGGCGGCGACCCAGACCCAGATTGCCGCCGAAGCGCTGATGCATTCGCAGCGCATCGGCAAGGCGGCGCCCAATGCAATCCAGGGCAACGAGGAAGCTTTCCGGCAATTGAAGGAAAGCCGCGACGCCTTGCAGGCCGACCTGAACATTCTGAATAATGGCGGCGCCTACCAGGGACGTAACATCGGTGCGCCCGCGCAATCCATGAAAGGCGCGGTGGAAGATACCCTGCGCGCCTGGGACAAGACGGAGAGTTCCGCCAGCACCATCCTGAAATTGCAGGGCGATCTGAGCGGCCTCGGGGCTACCCTGAAAAAAATGAATGACATTTCCCCGGACATGCTGGAACTGGCGGAACAGGTTGCCACTTTGAAGGCGCAGGGCGGTGCCGCTGCGCGCGAGATTGCTTCTTCGAGTCAGCTGGTGATGCTGACCCAGCGTCTGGCACGCAGCGCCAATGCTTTCCTCACCTCGCAGGGCATGAGCCCGGAAACTGCATTCCAGCTCGGCAAGGACACCAATACCTTCCATGACATTATCGAGGGTTTGTTGAATGGTAGTGAAGTCATGCGTCTGGGGGCGACCCGGGACGCCGATACGCGTGAAAAATTGCTTGAGCTGAAAGCGGTTTTCGGCGAATACCAGAAAGCGGTTGCTGGCATCCGTGGCAATGTGCAGGATTTCATCGCTGCAAAAAAAGCCGAACAATTGGTTTTTAATGAAAACGAGGCGCTCAAGCAAAGCCTGACAGCCTTGCAGGAAGTCTATCGGACGGATCAGAATTCGTTCAGCGTGTCTTTCTTCGCCATGGTGTTTTTCTCCGTTCTGGCGCTGATTGCTGCAGCGGGCGTGGCGCTGGTGGTACTGCAGGATAGCCGTAACCGCACCAAGGAAGCCGAAGACCAGCGCCAGGAAGCCGATGCCCAGCGTCAGCAAGCGCAGTTCCAGGAAGAGGAAGCCAAGCGCACCAATGACCAGAACCAGGCGGCGATTCTGCGGCTGATGAATGAGCTGCAAGAGGTGGCGGATGGTGACTTGACGGTGCAGGCGACGGTGTCGGAAGACATTACCGGCGCGATCGCCGACTCGGTTAACTACACGGTGGAAGAACTGCGCATCCTGGTCGGTCGTGTGACCAACACGGCCGAGCAGGTGACCACCGCTTCCACCCAGGCGCAAAATATTTCGACTGAACTGCTGGTCGCATCGCAAAAGCAATCGCGTGACATCCAGGAAACCGGCCAGGCCGTGCTGGAAATGGCGGAGCAGATTACCGATGTTTCCAAATCGGCCAACGAGTCCGCTGAAGTGGCGCGCCAGTCGGTGACGGCGGCGGAAGAAGGCGCCCGTGCGGTGGAAAACGCCATCAAGGGCATGCATGAAATTCGCGAGCAGATCCAGGAAACCTCCAAGCGAATCAAGCGCCTGGGTGAATCTTCCCAGGAGATTGGTGAAATTACCGAGCTGATTTCCGACATTACCGAGCAGACCAACGTGCTGGCGCTGAACGCGGCAATCCAGGCGGCGTCGGCAGGTGAAGCAGGACGCGGCTTCTCGGTGGTGGCGGAAGAAGTGCAGCGGCTGGCGGAACGCTCGGCCGAAGCGACCAAGCAGATTGGCGCGCTGGTGCGTACCATTCAGACCGATACCCACGATGCGGTGGCCGCTATGGAGAAATCCACGCAGGGTGTGGTCGAGGGGGCGAAGCTTTCCGACGCCGCCGGTACCGCACTGTCCGATATCCGCCGCGTGTCGAACCAGTTGGCAGAACTGATTCAGGGCATCTCGGCGGCAACCGAGCAGCAGGCGACCTCGGCCAATGGCGTGGCGCAAAGCATCCAGAGCATTCTGACCGTGACCGAGCATACCCAGGAAGGTACGCAACAGACCGCCGAATCGATTCGCGAGCTGACCAGACTGGCTGAAGAACTCAAGAACTCGGTGTCGCGTTTCCGCGTGGCTGCCTGACGGCAGGGCTGATTTTCAGCCAATCCAGGCCCGGTGCCCTGCTGTGTTGGGGCCGTTAGTGATGCATGGTGGTGGGCCGGCCCGTCACCTATAGAATTTCCGCGAGGTAGTCATGACCACCCAATCTTCGGTTCCGCCACAAGGTGCCCGAGACAACTTCGATGCCGGTTCCCTGTCCTGGGTGATGGGTGAAATCCGCGAAGCACTGGGCCGCTCCAAAACGGCCTTGTTCGAAGCCGTCGCACAAGATGCAGATAGTCGTTCGACCACGCTGCGCCAGGCCAAGACTTTCCTGCACCAGGCGCATGGCGCCCTGCAAATCGTCGATATCGATGGCGTTGCGATCATCACCGAGACAACTGAAGACTTGCTTGACCGGCTCGAATCGGGGCAGATCGAACTGACCGACAAGGTTGCGCAAACCATTGAAAATGCCTACCAGGCGCTGGCCGAATACCTGGAAGAATTGCTGGCCGGCGCCTCGCACCAGCCGGTGCGGCTGTTCCCTTATTACAGGTCGCTGCTGGAGGCGCGCGGCGCTGAACGCGTCCATCCTGCCGACCTGTTTTTCCCCAACCTGGCGATCCGGCCGCAATTGCCGCCGATCGATGCTGCGGCGTTTTCCGACACCATCGATTACGCCAGCTTGCGCCAGCGATTTGAAAAGGCCTTGCTGCCTTTTCTGAGAAAAAACGACGCAGCATCTGAAGCTGCAAATGCGCGCGCGATGCTGGACATCGTCGTCCAGGTCGAACGTAACCAGAGCAACCAGCAATCGCGTGTTTTCTGGTGGGTCCTGCATGCCTTGGCCGAGGCCGTTGCCGCAGGACAGATTCCGAAGGAAATCTACGTCAAGCAGCTGTTTGCCCGTATTAATCTGCAGATCCGCCGCCTTTCCGAGGGTTCCGCCAGCATCGCTGAACGACTGCTGCGCGATGCGCTGTTCTTCATCGCCCGCATCGAGCTGCCGTCGCCGCGTGCCGCGCAGGTGCGCGCCGCCTATCAGCTCGACGGCCTGGTGCCGGTCGATTACGACCGGAAGCGCTACGGCCAGATTGACGGCGAGGCGCTGGCGCTGGCCAAGACCCGCTTGAACCAGGCGAAGAACCTGTGGAACCGGATCGCCGCCGGCGACATCACCGTTGCCGAGGCTTTTGGCGCCGAGATGAAAGGCTTGACCGAAGCCGTCAGCAAGCTGGGTTCGCCTTCGTTGTTGAAATTGCTGCGCGAATTGAACGGGATTGCCCGTCATGCCGCGGCGACGTCGCAATCGGGCGGCGTACTCGGCCTGGAAATGGCAACCAGTCTGCTGTTCGTCGAAAATGCGCTGGGCAATATCAACCGGCTGGCCGATGATTTCGGCCCGCGTGCCGATGCGATGACGGCACGCCTGTTGTCGATTGTGGCCGGCGAACTGCCAACCGAGTCGGCGCAGTGGATGGATGAGATGTCGCGCGAGGCGCAGCAGCGCCAGACCATGGCAGCCCTGGGCGGTGAAATGCAAAACAGCCTGCGCCAGGTTGAAAAGCTGCTGGACGACTATTTCCGTGAGCCGGCTGGCCGGGCCGCGCTGGTGCAGATTGCGCCGGTCCTGCACCAGATCAGCGGCGCCCTGGCGATCCTCGACCAGGACGACGCCTTGCGTGCGGTCGAGCATACCCAGGAAGTGGTGCGCGGCTTTGTCGAAAGTCCAGAAGACGCCAGCCCCGATGTCGAAGCTTTCCAGCACGTGGCCCAGAATGTCGGTGCGTTGAGTTTTTTCATCGAAACCTTGCAATTGCAGCCGGAAAGCGCCAAACACCGCTTCTCGTTCGATGAAGGCAAGGGCCTGTTTCGCGCCAAATTGCTGGAACGGGATGCGGCGGGCGCCGCCGAGCAGGTCGTCATGGTGCCGGCGCTGGAAGAGGATGCCGGCGCGCCGGAAGCGTTGGTGGCAAGTGGCATCGATGAAGTTGCCTTGCCGACGGTTGAACAGGAGCTTGAACTGCATCAAAAGCAGTCGGCAGAATTAGCGAGGTGTCTTTCAGCTGAGCCAACTGACGCCCGGCTCCAGGAACAACTGAAGGAATCGCTCGAACAAGTCCAGTTCGCCGCCGCGCTGGTCGACAACCCGGAAGCGGGTGAGCGGGCCCGGGTTGCCATGGACATGCTGGAAAACGCCGCGGACGACGGTGCTTTGGGCAAATTGGTCAGCGCCACCGCTGAATCCGTAAGCGTATCTTTGCCCGTGGCCGCGCCGGCACCCGTGCCCGCTGCCGCGCCGATGGCTGCACCGCAAGCGCAAGCCTCGGACGAAGAGGTCGATGCGGAGTTGCTGGAAATCTTCCTCTTCGAAGCGGAAGAGGTACTCGAATGCATCAATACCACCATACCGCAGTCGCGCCAGGAGCCGCAGAACCAGGAACACTTGACGACCTTGCGCCGTTCCTTTCATACCTTGAAAGGCAGCGGCCGCATGGTCGGCTTGATGGCTTTCGGCGAAGGCGCTTGGAGCGTCGAGCAAGTCATGAACCTGAAGCTGGCTGATGGCCAGGGTGGCGATGCCGATTTGTATGCATTGCTGGGAAAGGCATCTGAATTACTGTCCGCATGGGTCGTTGACCTGCAGACTCAGGGCAGGTCGATGCGACGGCCAGATGCGCTGATCGCCGCCGCGGACCGGCTCAGGGATGGCGCGCCGTTTTTCTATGAGGAAGCCCCCGCGCCAGAAGCAGTCGTGGCCGATGCCGCTATCGCTGATGCGCTGGAATTTGCCGATCAGGAAGTCACGGCGCAGCCGCTCGTTGTCGATGTCAGTGTTGCACCAGACGAAGACGTGCGGATGCAATTTGATCCGGCGACCCTCGAAGCTATTGAGGCTATTGAGGGCATTGAGGGCATTGAGGCAAACGCCGCGGACGAAATGATTGAAGCGGCTGACGCCATCGAAGTCGCACAGGAAGCTGAACCGCTGACGGCTGACGAGGCAATGGATGGCCTGGCGCCGTTGACAGACCACTTCATGCTGCAAGTCGATGAGAGCGCCGTTGACGCCGCAGCAGATTTCTCTATGCCGGCAGAAGATGTGCCGGAATGGCAGGCACTGGACGAATTTTCTGAGCAATTCGCAGAGCCGGAAAATGCCGCGACGAATGAGATGATCGCGCAAGTGCAAGTAAGCGAGGATATTCCGGGCTTCGGCGAAATCGCCATTCCCCAGCCAGTACCGGTGGCGGAAATCATTGAATTTCCAAGCATGCAGGCCCCGCTTGCTGCGCGCGACGATGGTGTCAAATATATCGGCGATCTCGAAATCAGCGTGCCCTTACATAATATCTATCTGGCGGAAACAGATGAACTGGTGCGCATGCTGGCCAACGATATTGCCGAGTGGCGGCATGAGCCGGAACGCGTAGTCAATATCCTGGCCGTGCATGCTGCCCATTCGCTGGCGGGAAGCTCTGCCACTGTCGGCTTCTATACCCTGCAGGAAGTGGCGCATGGGCTGGAATTGGCATTGCAGTGCCTGTCGCGCAAGCCAGCCAGCCTGGCCCCCGAGGAGTTCGCCATCCTGGAGGCGAGCGTCGAGCGACTGAAAGCCATGCTGCAAATGTTTGCCTTGGGCGAGATGCCGGCACATGAGCCAGAAATGGTACAGTCGCTGGTCGATTTGCGGCATGCGGTGGACGCACGTACTGCTGCGCTGTCGGTCGAGCCGGGCGCCGATATTGAAGAGATGGTAGCGTTGGAGCCTACCTTGGCCGAGCTGGAAGCCGCGGAAGCGCTGGCGAGCTTGGGCGCAGTGCCGTCGCTCGAAGAAATACAAGTATTGCAAGTGGCGCCTGTCGAAGAAGTGCAAGTGGTACCTGCTGTGGTGTCGGCGCTCGTGCCTGCGCCGCAGCAGCAGGATGCACAGATTATGTCGTCCGATTTTGCGACCAAGCCAGCCGAGAATGACGCCGCTGCGCCGGCTAACGTCATCAAGGATGAACTGGATGCGGATCTGCTGCCGGTCTTCCTGGAGGAAGGGCGCGACATGTTGCCCGAAGTTGGCGAAAAGCTGCGCTCCTGGCAAGCGAACATGGCGGATGTGAGTTTTCCGCAGGCCTTGCTACGTCTTTTACATACCATCAAGGGCAGCGCCCGCATGGCCGGTGCGATGGGGCTGGGCCAGCACATGCATGAGATGGAAACTAGGATTGAAGCCATCACGCACGCCGGCTTCCCCTCGACGCAGTCGCTGGAAGATTTGCTGTCGCGTTATGACTATGGTTTGCAGTTGTTCGAGGTGTTGCAGAATCCGGATGCGGCCCGGCCGGCTCCGGTGCCGGCAGCCGCAGACGACAGCAATGCGCCAGCTGGCGCTGCGACGGGCCTGGTCGAGCTGAATTCGCTCATGCCGGCGCGCACCGCCAATTTCGCCGCAACGCCGGCGCCTGCCGCACAAAAAGCGGTCGCCGCCGGCGCACCGGTACCGCTGGTGCGGGTGCGCGCCGACATCCTCGACCGCCTGGTCAACCAGGCCGGTGAAGTGTCGATCTCCCGCTCCAAACTGGAAACCGAGGTTGGCACCCTGCGCGGTTCGCTGTCCGAATTGACCGAGAACATCACACGCTTGCGTACCCAGTTGCGCGAAATTGAAATGCAGGCCGAGTCGCAGATTTCCTCGCGCATGGCCTTGTCGGGCGATCGCGAGTTCGATCCGCTCGAATTCGACCGCTTCACCCGCTTGCAGGAATTGACGCGCATGATGGCCGAGAGCGTCAACGACGTCGGCTCGGTGCAGCAAAACCTGATACGTACGGTCGATAGCGCCAGCGACGACCTGATCTCGCAGGCACGCCTGACGCGTGATCTGCAACAAGATCTGATGCGTGTGCGCATGGTCCAGTTCGCCAGCATTTCCGAACGTCTGTTCCGCGTCACGCGCCAGGCATCGAAGGAGCTCGACAAGCGCGTCAACCTGGACATCCGCGGCAGTGCGGTGGAAATGGACCGCAGCGTGCTGGAGCGCATGGCCGGGCCGTTCGAACATTTGCTGCGCAATGCGATCGTGCATGGCGTCGAATCGAAGGAAAGACGCCGCGCCGCCGGCAAAAGCGAGATCGGCGAATTGCTGGTGGAAGTCCGCCAGGAAGGCAACGAGGTCGTCATCCAGTTCAACGACGACGGTCAGGGCCTGGATGTCGAACGCATCCGTGAAAAGGCGCAATCCCACGGCCTGCTCGGCGAAGGCATGAGCGAAAGCGAAGTGACCGACCTGATTTTCCATCCGGGCTTTTCGACCGCCGATGCGGTGACCGAGCTCGCCGGTCGCGGTGTCGGCATGGATGTGGTCCGTTCCGAAGCGGCCGCGCTGGGTGGCCGCGTGGCGATCAAGACAGAGCCGGGCAAGGGCGCGCAATTCACCATCCACCTGCCGCTGACGCTGGCGGTGACCCAGGTGGTGCTGCTGGCAACCGGCGGCAAAGTGTACGCGGTGCCTTCTGTGCTGGTGGAGCAGGTGCAGCAGTTGAAGACTGGCATGCTGACTGCGGCTTACAATGAAGGTGCCGTGATGTGGCAGGGGCAGCGGGTGCCGATGCAATACCTGGCAACCTTGCTGGGCGACCGTGATGCCACCGCTGTGGCGCAGCAATACACGCCGCTGGTCATCATGAAAAGCGGCAGCGACCGTGTCGCGCTGCACGTCGACCAGGTGATCGGCAATCGCGAGGTGGTGGTCAAGAACATCGGCCCGCAACTGGCGCGCATGATCGGCATCGCCGGCGCCACGGTGCTCGGTTCCGGCGAGATCGTATTGATCGTGAACCCGGTGCCACTGGCCCAGCGCGTGGCTCAGGAAAATATGCGCGCGCCGCGCCTGGTCGCTTCCGATGCGCCGGAGCACATGGGGGCGGTGGCCGAGATGGCGAGCGGCAAGCCGTCGGCACCGCAGTCGGAGTCGGTACAGGGCTTGCGCACGCAAAATATCGTCATGGTGGTCGACGATTCGCTGACGGTGCGTCGCGTTACCCAGCGCCTGCTGGTGCGCGAAGGCTACCAGGTGGTGCTGGCCAAGGATGGCGTCGATGCGCTCGAACAATTGCAGGCGATCACGCCTGACGTGATGCTGGTCGATATCGAAATGCCGCGCATGGATGGCTTCGACCTGACTCGCAACGTGCGCAGCGACGAGCGTACCAGGCATATTCCGATCATCATGATCACGTCACGTACCGCCACCAAGCACCGCAACTATGCGATGGAACTGGGCGTCAACGAATACCTTGGCAAGCCTTACCAGGAAGACGATTTGCTGAAATCGATTTCCGGTTTCATCAACAAGGAAACCCCGGTGAACTGAGTTGCGCTAGTGTCATGAGTTTGAAATTCGCAGACAAAATCGTTCAATACTGGCCATGATGTCATCAGCGGACTTGGTCCAGACAAACGGCTTGGGGGCGGCGTTATTGAGTTTGAGGTAATCGCGAATGGCGTCTTCCAATTGACGGGTCGAACGATGGGTTCCGCGGCGAATTTGTTTTTCGGTCAGCGTGGCGAACCAGCGCTCGACCTGGTTGAGCCACGAAGCAGAGGTCGGCGTGAAATGTACGTGGAAGCGCGGATGACGGGCGAACCAATTGCGGATGGTTGGTGTCTTGTGCGTACCATAGTTATCCATCACCAAATGAATGTCCAAATCGCTCGGAACGGAGGCTTCGATCGTGCGTAAGAATTTCAGAAATTCACTGCTGCGATGCCGCCGGTGCAACTGCCCGATGACTTCGCCCGTGGCAATGTCGAGCGCGGCAAACAAGGTCGTCGTGCCATGACGTTGGTAGTCATGGGTGCGCCGTTCTGCAACGCCAGGAGCCAGCGGCAAGATTGGCTGGGTCCGATCCAACGCCTGAATCTGGCTCTTCTCATCGACGCACAGCACCATCGCCTTGACCGGCGGATCGATGTACAGCCCCACGATGTCGCGGGTCTTCTCGACAAACAGCGGATCGGTGGATAGCTTGAAGGTTTCCTGACGATGCGGTTGCAAGCCAAATGCGCGCCAGATACGGCTGACCGCCGTTTGCGACAGCTTAGCTTCGCGTGCCATGGTGCGCGTACTCCAGTGCGTGGCGTTCGACGGTTTCTCTTCCAGCGTCTTGGCGATCACGGCATCGACGCGCGCATCATCGATCGTGCGCGGCGCGCCCGAGCGGGGGGCGTCCAGCAAACCATCCAATCTCATTTGCACAAAGCGCCCGCGCCATTTCGATACCGTCTGCCCCGTCACTGCAAGTTTGGCGGCGACCGCCTTGTTCTCCGCTCCGTCGGCACATTCCAGCACGATGCGCGAACGCAGAGCCAATGCTTGCGCCGTCTTGCGTCGGCGTGCCCAAGCATGCAATTGTTCTTGTTCTTCTGCGCTCAACACCAACGCCGCTTTCGGTCTGCCTGCCATATCATCCTCACTGTCGAAAACAATAAAACTGGGACAGCGAACAGGCAAAATAATTCAACGAATTTCAAACTCAGGACACTAGCCGGCGTCATCGGTTCCGTGAAAACCCGCACCTTTATTGGCTGTGGGTTTTTTATTGCTGCTTGACCACGACGAAGCGCGCCAGCGTCTGCGTCACTGCGCCACTGCGGCATCGTGCACATTGGCCTGCGGTTCATAATCCGTGTTGGTGAAGACCGCTTGTGCCTGCAACGGCCTTGCCAGTGCGGGAATCGCTTGCGTGGCGCATGCATGCAGGACGATCATCCTACTGCCAAGGAGTTGCAATTCGCCATGCAGTTCCATTACGCTGGCATGGATGAAGGCGACCCGGCGGTCGTCTGCCGTTAGCTTGTCGAGGATTTCCCGGTCAAAGATGAAAATGCAAAAAACCCATTCGCTTTGATACAGGGTGAAATGGCGGGCCGCATGATCCTCGGCGCGCAAGTCGCGCCGGAACCAGGCAATTGATTGGCGGAATCGTGCCATTGCTTTAAGGTATAACTGGCAACCCAGTTTAACGCTAGCCAGCGCCGGCGGGAAGGCCGGCTTCCATATCGGGAGGGTAAAACTGGTAAAATGGGCAGCATGGCAAACCATGGCAAGACCCGAAAATCCTTCTCCAAAACCGGAGCGTCCGAGGATATCCCTATTTTTTCCACCATGTCCGATACTGGCGCGACACCTGCCTTCAACCTGGTAAACCATTTCCTGATCGCGATGCCGTCCATGTTCGATCCGGTCTTCGGCGGTACGGTGGTTTATTTGTGTGAGCACAATGCCCAGGGTGCCTTGGGCTTGATCATCAACAAGCCGACCGACATGACCATGGACGTGTTGTTCGAAAGAATTGAGCTGGAACTGGAAATTGCGCCGCAAGCCGGCGGCAATCAGCCCGTCATGTTTGGCGGGCCGGTGCAGGTCGAGCGCGGCTTTGTCCTGCACAGTCCGCCGGGCGCTTATTCGTCGAGCATGCGGGTGACGGATGCCATTGCGCTGACGACCTCCAAGGATATCCTGGAAGCGGCGGCCACCGGCAAGGGGCCGCACAAGATATTGGTGGCATTGGGCTGTACCGGCTGGAGCGCCGGCCAGCTGGAAGAAGAAATCGTTCGCAACGGCTGGCTGACGGTGCCTGCCGATCCGGCAATCCTGTTTGATTTGCCGCTTGAGCAACGCTTTGCCGCTGCCATGAAATTGCTGGGGATCGACCCCGGCATGCTGGCCGGCGTCGCGGGCCACGCGTAAGCAGACGGATATCGCTGGTGGAAACGGTCCTCGGGTTTGATTTCGGCTTGAAGCGCATCGGTGTGGCAGTCGGCAATACGCTGATCCAGCAGGCGCAGCCGCTGATGGTAATCCGCGAGGCTACCAACGACGGCAAATTTGCCGCGATCGCCAGTCTGCTGGAGCAATGGCGGCCGGCGCGCTGCATCGTCGGGCTGCCGCTGCATCCAGACGGGGTCGAGCATGAAATGACGCTGCGTTGTCGTCGTTTTGCCAATCAGCTGCAAGGACGCTTCGGCATCCCGGTCGAGCTCGTCGACGAGCGTTACTCGTCCGCGGTCATCACGGCCAGGCGCGGCGAAACCATCGATGACCAGGCTGCCGCAATTATTTTGCAACAATACTTTGATCAACATGTCGAATCTTGAACTGGATGCCGAGGCGCTGTACAGGGCGTTGGCCGCGCAGGTGAAGACCGCCCTGGCCGGCACCGAACGGCTGGCCCTGGTGGGCATATACTCCGGCGGGGCCTGGCTGGCCGAACGCCTGGCCGCAGAATTGCAGCTCGATGGGCGGCTGGGTTTCATTGATGTTTCCTTCTATCGCGACGATTACGCGGAGAAGGGCTTGCCAGCTGCGGTCAAGCCGACCCAGATCGCCTTCGACGTTGACGGCGCCACCATCCTGCTGGTGGATGACGTGTTGTACACCGGCCGCACCACGCGCGCGGCCATCAATGAATTGTTCGACTATGGCCGGCCGGCGCGCGTCATGCTGGCTGCCCTGGTCGATCGCGGCGAACGGGAATTGCCGATCGCCGCCGATTTCGTCGCCGCCACCGTCGCGCTCGATGCCGGCGAGTCCTTGCTGCTGCAACGTGCCGATGATGGCAGTTTCACACTTTCGATCAAACATGCATAATCCGCAACTGAACAACAACGGCGAGCTGCAGCACCTGCTGACCATCGAAGGCTTGCCGCGGGATGTCGTCACCCACATCCTCGATACCGCTTCCTCCTTCGTCAGCATCGGCGACCGCGAAGTCAAGAAGGTGCCGCTCATGCGCGGCAAGAGCGTCTTCAATCTCTTCTTCGAGAATTCGACGCGCACCCGCACCACCTTCGAAATCGCTTCCAAGCGCCTGTCAGCCGACGTCATCAACCTGAATATTTCGGCTTCCAGCACGTCCAAGGGCGAATCGCTGCTGGATACCATCGACAACCTGGCGGCCATGCATGCCGACATGTTCGTGGTGCGTCATGCGCAATCGGGCGCGCCCTACCTGATCGCCAAGCATTTGAATGATATTGGCCAGCCGCACGTGCATGTGGTCAATGCCGGCGACGGCCGCCACGCCCATCCAACCCAGGGCTTGCTGGACATGTACACCATCCGGCATTACAAGAAGGATTTCTCCAACCTGACGGTGGCCATCGTCGGCGACATCCTGCACAGCCGGGTGGCGCGCTCGGACATCCATGCGCTCACTACCCTGGGCGTGCCGGAGATCCGCGCAATCGGTCCGCGCACACTGTTGCCGAGTGGCCTGGAACAGATGGGGGTGCGGGTGTTTACCGACATCAATGAAGGCCTGAAGGGCGTTGACGTCATCATCATGCTGCGCCTGCAGAATGAGCGGATGAGCGGCGCCCTGTTGCCCTCGGCCCAGGAATTTTTCAAAAGCTACGGTCTCACCACCGAACGCCTGGCGCTGGCCCGGCCGGACGCCATCGTGATGCATCCGGGACCGATGAACCGTGGCGTCGAAATCGAATCGGCCGTGGCCGACGGCAGCCAGGCGGTGATCCTGCCACAGGTGACTTTCGGCATCGCGGTACGCATGGCGGTGATGAGTATTTTGGCGGGTAATTAATAATTTTATGCATTGTGGGACAGAGTTTACAAGTCGCCGCAGCGCGACGAGTTACTCTGTCCCCAACATTATATAAATGATGAATATTTTAATTAAAGGTGGCCGCCTGATCGACCCGGCCAACGCCATCGATGCGCAACAGGATGTCTATGTCGCCGACGGAAAAATTGCCGCTATCGGCGCGGCCCCTGGCGGATTTGTCGCCGACCGCACTATCGATGCGCAAGGCTTGCTGGTGGTGCCCGGCCTGGTGGACCTGAGCGCGCGCCTGCGCGAACCCGGCTATGAACACAAGGCGACCCTGGAATCGGAAATGCAGGCAGCGGTGCAGGGGGGCGTCACCAGCCTGGTGTGTCCGCCGGATACCGACCCCGTGCTGGACGAGCCGGGGCTGGTGGAAATGCTCAAGCACCGCGCCCGTCTCCTGAACCAGGCGCATGTCTATCCGCTCGGCGCGCTTACTGCCGGCCTGAAGGGCGAGGCGCTGACCGAGATGGCGGAATTGACCGAAGCGGGCTGTATCGGTTTTTCGCAGGCCGACCAGACGATTTTCGACACCAACGTACTGCTGCGGGCCATGCAGTATGCGCAAACTTTCGGCTACACGGTGTGGCTGCGTCCGCAGGACCCGCACCTGGGGCGTGACGGCATTGCCCACAGCGGCGCGGTGGCGTCGCGCCTGGGTCTGTCGGGCGTGCCGGTGATGGCCGAGACAGTCGCCCTGCATACGATTTTCGAATTGATGCGCGTCACGGGCGCGCGCGTGCACCTGTGCCGCATGTCGTCTGCCGCCGGGCTGGAGTTGGTGCGCGCGGCCAAGAAGGAGGGCTTGCCAGTCAGCTGCGACGTCGGCGTGCACCACGTCCACCTGATCGACATGGATATCGGCTTTTTCGACGCCAATGCGCGCATGACGCCGCCGCTGCGCGCCCAGCGCGACCGCGATGCGATCCGCCAGGCCCTGGCCGACGGCACCATCGACGCCATCTGCTCGGATCATACGCCGGTCGATGACGATGAAAAATTGCTGCCGTTCGGCGAGGCGACGCCCGGCGCCACCGGCCTGGAACTGCTGCTGTCGCTGACCTTGAAGTGGAGCGAGGAGACGGACTCGCTGGAGCCGTTGCGCGCAATTGCCAAGATCACCAGCGATGCTGCGCGTGTTGCCGGCCTGGCGGCTGGCAGCCTTGGCGTGGGCAGTATTGCCGACATCTGCCTGTTCGATCCGGCCGCGCGCTGGAAAGTGGCGGCGAAGGCGCTCGCCAGCCAGGGCAAGCATACGCCGTTCCTCGGCTATGAACTGGCCGGCCAGGTGCGCGCGACCATCGTCGCCGGCCACCTTGCTTTCGAGCGGGGACTTGCTTGACGGCCCTGCGACTGGCGCGCATTTGCCTGCATCTGCTGGCGGGACTACTGACTTGCGCGCTGGTGTTCCCTTTTGCCGGTGAGACTGGCCGGGCGCGCTGCATCCGGCGCTGGTCGGTCAAATTGCTGGGATTGTGCCAGGTAGAGGTCGAGCTCATCGATGCGGCTGTCGGCGCCACGCCATCGCATGCGCTGATCGTCGCCAACCACATTTCCTGGCTGGATATTTTCGTCATCAATTCCTGGCATCCCTGCCGCTTCGTCGCCAAGGCGGATATCCGCGCCTGGCCGCTGTTGGGCTGGTTGTGCGAAAAGTCCGGGACGATTTTCATCGAACGTGGCAGCCTGCGCGCGGTACGGCATATTTATGCGGGACTGGTGCACCGCCTGCGTGATGGCGAACGTGTGGCTTTTTTCCCCGAAGGCACGACCAGTGTGCAGGGCAGCGTACTGCCCTTCCATTCCAACCTGTTCGAATCGGCGATCGAGGCGCAGGTGCCGGTACAACCGTTTGCCTTGCGTTACCTTAGCGTAGAGGGCGAGCCGGGGCGTTTTGGCGAAGCTAGTCGCTTTCATCCGGCGGTCACCTTTATCGACGACATGACTTTTGTCGAAAGCCTGCTGGTCATCCTCAAGGGGGGAAGGATCCGGGCAGAACTGGTGCGCCTGCCGCTGATCGAGACTGCGGGCGGCCATCGCCGCGACCTGGCGCAGGCTGCGCAGCGTGCCATCGCCGCCGAGGTGGCGGCCGCAGAGGGGCTGCGCGCGGCCTGAGTCACCGCTGCGCTGGCGTCGCCCACATTCAGCCGGGTTGCTGGTATTGCGGGCAGCTCACCTGAACGAGGGTACGGTCCTCCAGGCGTATTGCGCTCAGCTTGCCGCCCCATACGCAACCGGTATCCAGGCCGATCAGGTTCGGCCGCTGGATCAGGCCGAGCGTGGACCAATGGCCGAACACAATGGTCGTATCGGCGCTGCGGCGCCCCGGCATGTCGAACCAGGGCGTAAAGCCTGCCAGATGTGGCCCGAATGCTTCCTTGTTGCTCAATTCCATGGCGCCGTCGGGTGTGCAATAACGGATGCGGGTCAGGGCATTGACGATGCAGCGCAGGCGGTCGGTGCCGGTCAAGGCATTGTCCCATTGTGCCGGCTGGTTGCCATACATCTCGCGCAGGAAATCGGCCCAGTCCGGTCCGCGCAGTACGCTTTCAACCTCTTGCGCCAGGCTCAGGGTTTGCGCCACCGTCCATTGCGGCAGGACGCCGGCATGGACCATCAGGTAGCCGTTTTCCAGATGCGCCAAGGGCCGCCGGCGCACCCAGTCGAGCCAGTCGTCGCGGTCGGGCGCCTGCAGGATGTCGTCCAGGGTATCGTTGGCGTGGGCCTTGCGAATGCCCTGCGACACTGCCAGCAAATGCAGGTCATGATTGCCCAGCAAGGCGGTGGCGCGCGTGCCCAGGCTGCGGATGGTGTGCAGCGTTTGCAGCGATTGCGGTCCGCGGTTGACTAGGTCGCCGACGAAGATCAGGCTGGCTTGCGGACTTTCCTTTTCAATTTTCTCAAGCAGCAAGCTCAGGCTGGGGCGGCAGCCTTGCAGGTCACCGATGGCATAGGTGGACATGGAGTAAGAGGCCAGGGAAGTGTTCATTAGCTACATTGTATATTCTTCGAAACATGGAATTGTGCGGCCAATCTCATTACAATCACCGCAATATTTGCTTTTTCCCCTATTTAATTCGGGATGTTTGCACGCAATTCGCGGAAAGCATTTGCATCTTTCTGCGTGGGATCAGGCATTGGCCTTGTGTCTGGAGAAATACTCTCGGGGCGCGTAGTATAGTCATGTGGCGTACAATTATTAATTAATTAACAAATCATTCAGAGTGCATGAAAGCGTTCCTTGACTTACCACGGTTTTATAAAAAACTGATTGCCGTGGCGGCAGACCTGGTGTTTTTGCCGCTGGCATTTTACCTGGCCATTATCATGCGCTATGAGGGCATGACCATGGACTTGTTCAAGCAATACGTCTGGCTGATCCTGGCGGCGCCTGCAGTCTCCATTCCGATTTTCATCAAGTTGGGCTTGTACCGCGCCGTAGTGCGCTTCATCGACCACAAGATCGTGTATGTGGTGATCAGCGGCGTGACCCTGGCGGTCATGATCATGGCGGCACTCGTAACAATGATCCATCATGTCGGCTTATCGCGTGGGGCGCTGGGCATTTACTGGGTAATCGCCATTCTGTATGTCGTGGCTAGCCGCTTCGTGGCGCGTAGTTATTTTTTGCATGCAAGTTTTGCTGGCACTGATCGTCCGCGCGTGGCCATTTATGGCGCCGGCCAGGGTGGCACCCAATTGCTGGGGGCGCTACGTGCCGGCCAGGATTACTTGCCGGTGGCATTCATTGACGACAAGGCTGAATTGCACGGAACGACCATCGGCGGCATCAAGGTCTTTCCTTCCACCCACCTGGCTGCCATGGTCGCCAGAAAAAAAATCAACGGTGTCGTGCTGGCCATGCCATCGGTGACAAAGGCACAGCAAAAACACATCATCGATCGCCTGGAACCCTTGAAGCTCAAGACCTGGGTCATGCCGCCGATGGAAAATCTGATGTCGGGTACTTCGCGGGCACAGGATGTGCGGGAAATCGACATCGAGGACTTGTTGGGGCGCGATCCGGTGGCGCCGGATGCTGCCCTGATTTCAAAGTGCATTACCGGAAAAACCGTCATGGTCAGCGGCGCAGGCGGTTCGATTGGTGGCGAATTGTGCCGGCAAATTCTCAAGCAACGGCCCGATCGCCTGATTCTGCTGGAATTGTCGGAATTCGCGCTCTATTCGATCGAACAGGAATTGCAGGGATTGCAAAAAAGCTTGCGCCTTGAAATTGAAGTGCTGCCTTTTCTGGGGTCGGTGCTGGAGCAGGAAAAATGCGAGCGCATCATGCGCAATTTTTCCGTGGAAACCATTTACCATGCCGCCGCCTACAAACATGTGCCGCTGGTCGAGCACAATCCGATCGACGGCATTCGCAACAATGCACTGGGTACGCTGAGCCTGGCACGGGCGGCAATCGCCGCAGGGGTGAAATGCTTCGTGTTGATTTCCACCGACAAGGCGGTGCGTCCAACCAATGTCATGGGTTCGACCAAACGCCTGGCGGAATTGGTGATGCAAGCCTTCGCCCGCCAGCAAAAAACTACCCGCTTTTGCATGGTTCGATTCGGCAATGTGCTTGGTTCGTCCGGATCGGTGGTGCCGCTGTTCCGCAAGCAAATCATGGCGGGTGGCCCGATCACGCTGACCCATCCGGAAATCACCCGTTATTTCATGACCATCCCGGAAGCCGCGCAACTGGTGCTGCAGGCCGGCGCCATGGGCGACGGTGGCGATGTGTTCGTGCTCGACATGGGGGAGCCGGTGAAAATCGTCGACATGGCCAGGCGCATGGTGCATTTGAGCGGCCTGGAAGTCAAAAGCGATGAGTCGCCGGACGGCACCATCGAAATTCGCCATGTCGGCTTGCGCCCCGGCGAAAAGCTGTATGAAGAATTGCTGATTGGCTCGAATGTCGAGGGCACCGAACATCCGCTCATCCTGCGCGCGAAGGAAGCGGAAATTCCCTGGGGCTTGCTGCAGGAACTGCTCGGCAAGCTGGAAGCTGCCTGTGCTCGTTACGACCATGAGGAAGTGCGTGCATTGCTGTTGCAGATCGTGCCTGGCTACGCGCCGCAATGCGGTATCGAAGACCTGATTTGGCGTACCAAAAACGATTTATTGTTTTTGGGGAAAGCAACCCTGCATTGATCTCAGTTATTTTTATTAAAAGAAAGTCGTAATGTTGAAACTCACCCAAAGTATCTTCAAGGCTTACGATATCCGCGGTATCGTCGGCAAAACCCTGGATGCCGCGATTGCGCGGCAAATCGGCCAGGCATTCGGCAGTGCGGTGCGCGCCAGGGGCGAAAAAAATGTCGTGATCGGTCGCGATGGCCGCCTGTCCGGCCCGGAACTGGCCAGCGCCCTGGCCGCCGGCTTACAGTCCGCCGGGGTCGATGTGATCGATCTTGGCGTGGTGGCCACCCCGCTGGTTTATTTTGGCACGCACATGCTGGATGCCCAGTCCGGCATCATGGTAACCGGCAGCCACAATCCGCCGGATTACAACGGTTTCAAGATGGTGCTGGGCAGTGAGGCGATCTACGGCGACACCATCCAGGCGCTGTATCAGGCGATCGTCAAGGGCGAGTTTGCCATCGGCGCCGGCAGCTATCGCCAGCACGATATCAGGGATGCCTACCTGCAGCGCATCGTCGGTGACGTCAAGCTGGCGCGGCCGATGAAGATCGCCGTCGATTGCGGCAATGGTGTGGCCGGCGCTTTTGCCGGGGACTTGTATCGCGCCATGGGTTGCGAAGTGACCGAATTGTTTTGCGAGGTCGATGGCAATTTCCCCAACCACCATCCCGATCCGGCGCATCCGGAAAACCTGCAGGACCTGATTCGTTGTGTGCAACAGGGCGATGCTGAAATCGGCCTGGCTTTCGACGGCGACGGCGACCGCCTGGGCGTGGTGACCAAGGATGGCCAGATCATTTTCCCGGACCGGCAATTGATGTTGTTCGCCGAGGACGTGCTGTTGCGCAATCCGGGCCAGCAAATCCTCTATGACGTCAAATGCACGCGCCACCTGGCGCCCTGGATCGCGCAGCGCGGCGGCCAGCCGCTGATGTGGAAAACCGGTCATTCGCTGGTCAAGGCCAAGATGCGCGAGACTGGCGCCCCGCTGGGCGGCGAGATGAGCGGCCATGTCTTCTTCAAGGATCGCTGGTACGGCTTCGACGATGGCTTGTATGCCGGCGCGCGCATGCTGGAGCTCCTGAGCCGGCAGCAGGATCCCTCGGCCATCCTGAACGCCTTGCCGCAATCGGCGTCGACGCCGGAACTGCAGCTGCAATTGCAGGAAGGGGAAAATTTTGCGCTGATCGGCAAGCTGCAAGGCGAGGCGCGCTTCCCGGGCTCGGACCAGACCATCACCATCGACGGCTTGCGCGTCGAATACCCGGATGGCTTTGGCCTGGCGCGTTCGTCCAACACCACGCCGGTGATCGTGATGCGCTTCGAAGCCGAATCGCCGCAAGCCCTGCAGCGCATCCAGGGCGAATTCAAGCGTGTGATCCTGGCCGCCAAGCCCGACGCCGCCCTGCCGTTCTGATGGCTGCTGGCCTTTGCTCCTGATGCGCCGGCTGTATTCATTCGCCTGGTGGCTCGCGCTGCCGCTGGTGCTGGCGCGCCTGTGGTGGCGCGGCCGCAGGGAACCCGGCTACCGGCGGCATGTGAGCGAACGCCTCGGCTTTTATCGCGGCATTGATCGCAGCGTTGCGGCCGGTCGTCCCCTGTTATGGGTGCATGCGGTTTCGGTCGGCGAGACGCGGGCGGCAGAGCCGCTGATCGACAGCCTGCTGGCTGCCTATCCGGATGCGGCCGTGCTGCTGACGCACATGACGCCGACCGGTCGCGCCACCGGCCGTGCCTTGTTCGGCAAACACGGCGCGCGCCTCGTGCAATCCTACCTGCCTTACGATACCGGCTGGATGGTGCGGCGTTTTCTCTCGCATTTCCAGCCCCGCCTGTGCGTATTGATGGAGACTGAAGTCTGGCCGAACCTGATTGCCGGTTGCGTGCGTCAGCATGTCCCGGTGATGTTGGTCAATGCCCGCTTGTCGGAACGTTCGCTGGCCAAGGCACAGCGCCTGTCGGGCCTGATGCGGGAAGCGGCGCGGGGATTTTCCTGTATTGCCGCCCAGACCGAGGCCGACGCGGCGCGTCTGCGCCAGATGGGCGCCAGCAACGTGCATGTCACCGGCAGCATCAAGTTCGATGTCGCGCCGCCGCAGGAAATACTGATCCGTGGCGCTGCCTTGCGTGGCCAGATCGGCAGTCGTCCGGTATTGTTGTGCGCCAGCACGCGCGAAGGCGAAGAGGAATTGATCCTGGACGCGCTGCTGCAATGCGACCTGCAGCAGGCGCTGGTGGTCATCGTGCCGCGTCATCCACAGCGTTTCGATGCAGTCGCGCGTATGGCGGCCCTGCGCAATATCATGCTGTGCCGCCGTTCTGAACTGGGCAGCGCCTGGGTCGGGCCGGAGGTGCGTGTGCTGCTGGGAGACTCGATGGGCGAGATGTTCGCCTATTATGCGGCCTGCGATGTCGCTTTCATCGGCGGCAGCCTGCTGCCATTGGGCGGGCAGAACCTGATCGAAGCCTGCGCACTCGGCAAGCCGGTGCTGATCGGCCCGCATACCCATAATTTCCTGACCATCAGCGCCGATGCCGTGGATGCCGGCGCCGCCATCCGCGTCGCCGATGCGCCCGCCATGCTGCAGCAGGCGCGACGCCTGCTGCAGGCCGACGTCGAGCGCATCGTGATGGGCGCCAAGGCCAAGGCGTATGCCGAACAGCACCGCGGCGCCACCGCCAGGACGATGGCCTTGCTCAAGCCGCTGATCGATTAAGTTTTTTCGAATTCCGGACCCGCGGTTGGGCGTCGCCGAAACGCGCCCTGGCGTCGTCACTTATTTTGCAGCGCTGGCGGCATTTTCCTGCAGGCCGCCGCCCAGTGCCCGGTACAGGTCGATTGCATTGGTCAGCCGTAGCAGCCGGGTTTGCACCAGCGCCTGTTCGGCGTTAAACAATTCGCGCTGCGCGTCCAGTACTTCCAGCGAACTGGCCACGCCATTCTTGAAGCGCAGGTCGGCCAGGCGCAGACGATCGGCCTGCGCTTCGCCCACGCTGCGCTGGGCGTCCAGCTGCTCATTCAAGGTGGCGCGCGCCGCCAGGGCGTCAGCGACTTCGCGGAATGCCACCTGGACCGATTTTTCATAATCGGCCACGGCGATATGCTTGCGTACGTGCGCAAGATCCAGGCTGTTGCTGTTGCGGCCGGCATCGAAAATCGGTATGGCCAGTTGCGGCACAAATGACCAGGTGCGCGAACCGGCATCGAACAGGCCGGACAGTGTATTGCTGGCGGTGCCTACTCCCGCGGTCAGGGAAATGCGCGGGAAGAAGGCGGCGCGGGCGGCGCCGATGTTGGCGTTGGTGGCAATCAGGCGCTGTTCGGCGGCGCGGATGTCGGGGCGCTGCGTCAGCAAGTCCGAGGGCAGGCCGGCCGGCAGTTCCGCCACGATCCCTTGCGAATTCAGCATCTGTGCCGTCGGCAAATCTGTCATAGGTTTACCTACCAGCAGCGCCAGCGCATTGGCGGCTTGCGCGCGCTGCCGCGCCAGCGTTGCCAGTGCCACCCGTGCCGAGCCGACCAGGGTTTCATTCAGACGCAGATCAAGCGCGGACGAGGCGCCGACATCGAAGCGCTGTTTTGCCAGTCGGTAAGCGGATTCGCGGCCTTCCAGGGTTTTTTGCGCCAGCACGTATTGTTCATCGAAGGCGCGTTCGGCCAGGTATGCCTTGGCCGTTTCGGCTACCAGGCCGATATGGGCCGCCTGGCGCGCCTCGGCGGTGGCCAGGTATTGCGCCAGCGCCGCGTCATTCAGGCTCCTTATCCGGCCGAAGAAATCCAGCTCGAAGGAGGTCAGGCTCAGGCCGACCTGGTAGCTGCGGCTGACCGTCGACAGGCCGGTGGGCGACAGCGTTACCGGCACCCGCGCGTTCGAGTTCGACACCTGGCCGTTCAGGGTGGGCAGGAGATCGGCCGACTGGATATTGTAGAGCGCGCGTGCCTCGTCGATGCGCAGCGCCGCTGTGCGCAAGTCGCGGTTGTTTTCCAGGGCGGCGGCAATCAGCGCCTGCAGGCGCGCATCGGCGAAGAATTCGCGCCAGCCAAGTTCAACGGGCCTGGCTGCCGTGCCGGCTGCCTCTGCCGGGTAGTTGGCCGCCACCGGCGCCTGCGGTCTCTCGTAGCGCGGCGCCAGCGTGCAGCCGGCCATGAGGCTGGCGCTCAACAGTAAAAGGCTTGATTTGATCATGCCGCTTCTCCATCGTTCGGTTCCAGGTGCGCGGCATACATGCGGCGCTGGCGTTCGCTGCCCTTGAAGATTCTCCTGACCACGACAAAGAAGACCGGCACCAGGAACACCGCCAGCACGGTGGCGGTGATCATGCCGCCCATGACGCCGGTGCCGATGGCGCGTTGGCTGGCCGAGCCGGCGCCGCTTGCCGTCACCAGCGGCAGTACGCCGAGAATGAAGGCCAGCGAGGTCATGACGATCGGGCGGAAGCGTAGCTGCGCAGCTTCCAGCGTGGCTTCGACCAGGCCCTTGCCCTGCGCATGCAAGTCCTTGGCAAATTCGATGATCAGGATGGCGTTCTTGGACGACAGGCCAATGATGGCGATCAGGCCGACCTTGAAATAGACATCGTTGGGCAGATCGCGCATGCTTGCCCCAAGCAAGGAGCCGAGAATTCCGAGCGGCACCACCAGCATCACCGCCAGCGGAATCGAGGTGCTTTCGTAGAGGGCCGCCAGCACCAGGAATACCGCCAGCAGAGACAGCAGGAATAGTGCCGGCGCCTGCGAGCCGGAGGTCTTTTCCTCAAACGACTGGCCGGTCCACTCATAGCCGAAACCGGTCGGCAACTGCGTCGCCAGCCGTTCCATTTCCGCGATTGCTTCGCCAGTGCTGCGCCCTTCGGCGGCCTGGCCGGAAATGCGGAAGGCAGGATAGCCGTTGAAGCGCACCAGTTGCACCGGGCCGGTGCTCCAGCGCGAGGAAGCGAAGGACGAGAACGGCACCATGCTTCCCTTGTTGTTGCGTACGTACAGCCGCAGCAAGTCTTCCGGACGCAGCCGCTGCGGCGCATCGACCTGCACGATCACGCGCTGCTGCCGCCCCTGGTTTGGAAAGTCGTTGACATAGCTGGTGCCGATCGCAGTGGACAGGGTGGCATTGATGTCGGCGAAACTGAGACCGAGCGCGCTGGCCTTGTCGCGGTCGATGTCCAGACGCAGCTGCGGCGTGTCTTCCAGTCCCTCCGGATGCACACCCTTGAGCACCGGGCTTTTCGCCGCCAGCTCAAGCAGTTGGTTGCGCGCGGCCAGCAGCGCCTGCTGGCCTTGGCCGCCACGGTCCTGCAGGCGGAAGGTGAAGCCGGTGGCGTTACCCAGTTCACGGATCGGCGGTGGATTGACCGGGACGATGATGGCGTCGCGGATGCCGGACAGCGCGCCCCTGGCACGCTCGACGATGGCGCCAGCCGAATCATCGGCGCCGCGATCTTGCCAGTCCTTCAGCGGCACGAATGTCAGTGCGGCATTCTGGCCGCGGCCGGAGAAGCTGAAACCGAGCACGGCGATGACGTGCTCGACCCCTGGCTGTTTCAGGTAATACTCCTCGACCTGCTTGACCACTTCGCGCGTGCGGTGGGTCGATGCCCCCGGTGGCAGCTGGATGTTGGTCATGATAAAACCCTGGTCTTCGGTGGGCAGGAAGGACGAGGGCAGGCGCGCGTACAGTAGCGCCACGCAACCGATGATCAGGGCATAAATCACCATGTAGCGCAGGGATTTGCCGAGCATCCTGCCGACCACGCTTTGGTAGCCGGTCGAGGCGCGCTGGAAGCTGCGGTTGAACCAGCCGAAGAAGCCCGACTTCTCATGGTGATGGCCAGCCTGCACCGGCTTCAGGATGGTCGCGCACAGGGCCGGCGTCAAGGTCAGTGCCATCAGGGCCGAGAACACCATCGACGACACCATCGACAGGGAAAACTGGCGATAGATCGAGCCCACCGCGCCGCCGAAAAAGGCCATCGGGATGAACACCGCGATCAACACCAGCGTGATGCCGACGATGGCGCCGGTGATCTGGCCCATGGCCTTGCGGGTGGCGTCGCGCGGCGACAGGCCTTCCTCGCGCATGATGCGCTCGACGTTTTCGACCACCACGATGGCATCGTCCACCAGGATGCCGATCGCCAGCACCATGCCGAACATGGTCAGGACGTTGATCGAGAAGCCGAAGGCCAGCATGGTGGCCAGGGTGCCCAGCAGCGCCACCGGCACGACGATGGTCGGGATCAGGGTGTAGCGGATGTTCTGCAGGAACAGGTACATCACCAAAAACACCAGCAGCACGGCTTCGGCCAGGGTCTTGACCACTTCTTCAATGGAGATCTTGACGAACAGCGAAGTGTCATAGGGAATTTCGTACTTGACGCCAGCCGGGAAGAATTTTTTCAGTTCTTCCATCTTGGCGCGCACCGCGGTGGCGGTGCCGAGCGCGTTCGCGGTAGGGGACAACTGTACGCCAATCGCCGCGCTGGGGCTGCCATCGGTGCGTGAGGAAGTGGCATAGGTCTGGCCGCCGATCTCGATGCTGGCAACATCGGCCAGGCGCACCACCGAGCCATCCGGGTTGGCGCGCAGCGTGATGCGGCCGAATTCGTCGGCGCCGGCCAGTTGCCCGCTCACCACCACGCTGGCCGAAATCGGCTGCGTTCCCGGACTGGGCAAATCACCCAGCGTGCCGCCCGAGACTTGCGCGTTCTGGGCACGGATGGCATTGCTGACGTCGGCCGGCGTCAGCTTCAGGCTGGCCAGCTTGGCCGGGTCGATCCAGATGCGCATGGCGCGCTCGGTGCCGAACAGCTGCGCCTGGCCGACGCCCGGCACGCGCTTGATTTCGTTGAGGACGTTGCGCGAAAGGTAGTCGCCCAGCGCCACCGGATCCAGGCTGCCGTCGGTGGTGGTCAGGCTGATCATCTGCAGGAAGTTGCTGCGCGCCTTGTTGACCTGCACCCCTTGTTGCAGCACTGCCTGCGGCAGGCGCGGCTCGACCCGCTTGATACGGTTTTGTACGTCGACTGCGGCCAGGTCGGGATTGGTGCCCGGCACGAAGGTGACCGTGATCTGCGCGGTGCCGTTGGACTGGCTTTCCGATTCGATGTACTGCAGGCCTTCGGCGCCGTTCATCTCCTGCTCGATCAGGCTGGTCACGCTTTCGTCGAGGATTTTCGCGGTGGCACCGGGATAGGTGGCGGAAATCACCACCGACGGCGGCGCGATGGTCGGGTATTGCGCCACCGGCAGCGCGCGGATCGCCAGCAGGCCGGCCAGCATGATGAACAGCGCGATCACCCAGGCGAAGACCGGACGGTCGATGAAAAATTTTGCCATGGCGGGCTTCCTTTAGCGGGACTTTAGCGGGACTTGACGTCCAGGACGACTGGTTTGGCATCCTTGTCGCCCTTGCCGGCGGCGCCGGACCACGCCACCGTCCTGACTGCGGCGCCCGGTCTGGCTTTTTGCAAGCCTTCGACGATGACACGGTCGCCTGCCTGCAAGCCTTCGCTGACGATCCAGGCATCGCCCTGGCTGCGGTCGGCCTTGACCTGCCTTGCCGTGACCTTGTCGCCGGCGTCTACCAGCATCACGCTGGCGCCATTGGCATTACGCAGCACTGCTTGCTGCGGCACGATGATGGTGTTTTCACTGATCGCCTGGTCCAGCCGCGCACGCACGAACAGGCCGGGCATCAGCAGGCGTTCTGGATTCGGGAATACCGCGCGCAGGATTACCGCGCCGGTGCTTTCATCGACCGTCATGTCGGAAAACAGCAGCTTGCCGGCATGCGGATAGGGGCGACCGTCTTCCATCAGCAGGCTGATCCTGGCTTCATCGCGACCGATGCCTTTGAACTGGCCGGCGGCCAGCGCCTGGCGCAACTGCAGCACCTCGGCGCCGGACTGCGTGAGCGTGACATAGATCGGGTCGAGCTGCTGGATGGTGGCCAGCGGGGTCACCTCGTTCTGCCCGACCAGCGCGCCTTCAGTGACCTGGGCGCGGCCGATGCGCCCGGTAATCGGCGCAGTCACCGTGGCGTAGCTCAGGTTCAGCCGTGCCGTGGCCAGCGCCGCTTTGGCGGTGGCGACATCGGCGGCTGCCAGTTTTTGCGACACATTCACATCATCGTATTCCTGCTTGCTGATCGCGCTGGTGTCGACCAGTGCCGCATAGCGCTGCGCTTTCATGCTGGTTTGGGCGAGATTGGCCTCGGCCTTGGCCAGCGCCGCCTGCGCGCTTTGATGACTGGCCTGGAACGGCGCATCATCGATGCGGAACAGCACCTCGCCGGCCTTGACGTCGCTGCCTTCGTGAAATACCCGCTGCAGCACGATGCCCGGCACGCGCGCGCGCACCTGAGCAACACGCGCGGCTTCCAGCCGGCCTGGCAGTTCGGTAGTCAGCGCCAGGCGTTGCGGCGCCACCGTCATTACCGCCACTTCCGCCGGCGGCGGGCTGGCGGGGGTCTTGCTGGCACCGGCCTGGTCGATGCAAGCTGACAGCAGAGCGGTGGAGGCGAACAGCGCAATTCGGGTGGAACGGCCGGCTATGTTCATGGCTTGCTCGTACGGTAAATGGAGGTCCTGCCGGGCCAGGTCAGCGGGCGGCAGGACACTGCTGTTGGGACGAATCGGCTACGCTTGTTTTTTTAGGTAATTACCAACTTGCACGTTATTATATATACATCCAATGGTGTATGTATATTTTGCTCGCTGCTGCGACTGGCCGAATTACCAGTCCAGGCGGGAATCAAGCCGGTAAAACGACAATGGCAAGAGCGACGAAGGAAGAAGCACAGGAAACACGCAATCGGATTCTCGATGCGGCCGAAGATGTCTTCCATGAACAGGGCGTGGCGCGCACATCGCTGGCCGATATTGCCCAGGCGGCAAATGTCACGCGTGGCGCGATCTACTGGCACTTCAAGAACAAGGTGGATCTGTTCGATGCCATGTGCGAACGGGTACGCCTGCCGATGACGGATATGGTGCAGGCCAGCGCGCAGGGGAATGTCGATGACCCGCTCGGGCAATTGCGCGCTACCTGTCTGTTTGTGCTTCGCGAAGCATCACGCAATCCGCATGCGCGCAAGGTGTTCGGCATCCTGTTCCACCGTTGCGAATACATCGATGGCGCGCACGGTTTCATTACCCTCCAGCAGGGGACGTTGAACACAGGGGCACGCAATATCGAACTGACCCTGAAAAACGCCATCACACGCGGCCAGTTGCCGGCAGATCTGGATGCCAGGCTGGCCGCCATCCTGTTTCAGGCCAGCTGGCGCGGTTTGCTTAGTAACTGGCTTATATCGCCGGAAAGCTTCAATCTCGAGCAGGATGCCGAAAGATTCGTCGATGCCTGCATGGATAACCTGCGCCAGGCGCCCTCGTTACGACGCAAGTAAGCCAGGCGCAAGAAGGGCGATGCGCCGGCTTGGGGGGATGAATCGGTGGGGCGAATGAATCGAGGATCAGGGCTTGAGCAAGCCGTTGACCTGTGCCAGGTCCTCTTCCTTCAACGAGCCGGCGGCGGATTTCAGTTTCAAACCGTTCACAATGGTGTCGTAACGCGCCTTGGCCAGGTTCTGACGCGTGGTGTAGAGCTGCTGCTGGGCGTTCAGGACGTCGATATTGATGCGCACGCCGACCTGGTAGCCAAGACGGTTTGAATCGAGCGCCGACTGGCTCGAACGCTCCGCCGCCTCCAGCGCCTTCACTTGCGCCAGGCCGCTGGTGACGCCAAGATACGCCTGGCGTGCGCCCTGGGCCGCAGTGCGGCGAACGTTTTCCAGGTCGTTGCGGGCCTTGTCTTCCAGTGCGATGGCTTCGCGCACGCGGCTGCTGGTGCCGAAACCGGAAAACAGCGGAATGGTCCACTGTACGCCGACGCTGCTGCTGTCCGTCTTGCCGCTTGGCGAAGTCAGCGTGCTGCCGTTCTGATGGTTGTGGCCGCGCGAAGCCACCAGATCGACGGTCGGCATGTGGCCTGCGCGGTTCCTGCCGATTTCGCGGCGGGCGATTTCCAGCGCCAGCTTTTGCCCGGCGACGCCGTAGTTCTGCTGCTCGGCGCTCTCGACCCACTTGTCGATCTGTGCCGGGCTGGGCGAATTGATCTGCACGCCGGGCCGCAAGGCGGCCAGTTCGCCGGCGGGCTTGCCGATGATCTGCTGCAGGGCGTTGCGCTTGATGTCGAGATCGCTTTGCGCCGCCAGTTCCTGGGCGATTGCGAGGTCATAGCGGGCTTGCGCTTCGTGGGTGTCGGTGATGGTGGCGGTGCCGACCTCGAAATTGCGTTTGGCCGAAGCCAATTGCTCGGTAATGGCCACCTTCTGTGCCTGCACGGACGCCAGCGTATCCTGAGCCGCCAATACGTCGAAGTAGGCTTGCGAGACGCGCACGATCAGGTCCTGTTGCGCCTGGGCGAATTGCGCCTCGCTGGCGGCAACCGACAGTTTGCCTTGTTGATACTGTTCCCAGTTAGCCCAACGAAATAGCGGCTGCGACAGCGAAATGCTATGGCTGTTGCTACGTACGTTGCGTGACAATGTGGCCGACTCCTGCTCGCTGCGGGTATAGCTACCCGACAGCCCGACGGTGGGCAACAGGCCGGCGCGTCCCTGGGTTTCCTTTTCCTGGCCAGCGGCCAGCGTGGCGCGTGCGCTGGCATACACCGGATCATTGGCCTGTGCTTCCTGGTATACCTGCAGCAAGTCGAGCGCATGGGCATTCAATGACAGCAAGCCTGCGGCAAGCAGCGAGGCAATCAGGGTAGGGCGCATTCAGCTCTCCGTCGGGCTATTCGGGTTAATACGTCGGCATTTCAGGATCGACCTGTTGCGCCCACGCATGCACGCCGCCGGTCAGATTGATGACATTGGCAAAGCCATGCTGCTCCAGAAAGCGTGCAACCTGCATGCTGCGCATGCCGTGGTGGCAGATGCAGACGATGCTCGCATCTTCATCCATTTCGCCCAGCCGCGCGGGCACGCTCTGCATTGGCATGCTCACCGCATCGCCGATATGGCAATAGGTAAACTCGTGCGGCTCGCGCACGTCCAGCAACAGCGGCGGCGCGCGCAAGGGGTCTGCCAGCCAGGCAGCCAGTTCCGGAGCGGTGAGTTGCAGCATGGCTAAGTCCTAGAAGTGGAAGTGAGACGGCGTGGCCGCATTTTTCAGTGGCTTGACAACGGTTTCGAACAGCTTGACGGTGTTATAGGCATTGTCGGAGACGCGCGTCACCAGTTCCGCCGACATGACCGGCGCTTGGCCGACGATGGCGAGGATGCGGCCACCGATCTTGATCTGCTGCAGGAAGGTTTCCGGCAATGCCGGCACGCTGCCGGAAATCACGATCACATCGTAGGGAGCGCCGTCGCTGCCCGATCCGGCCCAGCCGCGGGCACCGTCGCCCAGTTCGACCTTGACGTTGGTGATGCCGTTGTCGGCCAGGTTCTTTTCTGCCAGCGCCTTCAGTTCCGGCTCGATCTCGACGCTGGTGACGTGGCGCGATTTGTGCGCCAGCAGGGCGGCCATGTAGCCGGAGCCGGCGCCGATTTCCAGCACGTTCTCGTGCTTCTTGAGCGCGACTTCCTGCAAAATGCGCGCTTCCAGCTTGGGCGTGAACATGTTTTGCCCGCACGGCAGCGGGATTTCGGTATCCATGAACGCCAGGTTCCTGTGGGCGGCGGGCACGAAGTTTTCGCGCTTGACGACCAGCAGCAAATCGAGGACATCCAGGTCCAGCACATCCCAGGGGCGGATCTGCTGTTCGATCATGTTGAAACGTGCTTGTTCAATGTTCATGGTAGGGACTCATTGCGAAAAATGAAATAAGGGCTTGCTGATACTTAAGATAAGCACGCATTTTATCAAATGGCATCCTCCTGGCGGGAGGACGGGCCGACTGGCGCAGCGCCGCCGGCCCCGCGCGCAAACCATCTGGCTCTGGCCCAGACGGCAAAATCGTCCAGGTAGGTGTACATCACCGGCACCACCACCAGCGTCAGCAGGGAGGAAGTGATGATGCCGCCGATGACCGCCTGGCCCATGGGGGCGCGCTGCTCGGAGCCTTCGGCCATGCCGAAGGCCAGCGGCACCATGCCGAACACCATCGCCAGCGTGGTCATCAGGATCGGCCGCAGCCGCACGTGCGCAGCTTCCAGCAGCGCGGCGCCGCGCGCCATGCCTTCTTTCCTGGCCTGGTTGGCGAAATCCACCAGCAGGATGGCGTTCTTGGTGACCAGGCCCATCAGCATGATGAAACCGATGATGGAAAACATGTTGAGGGTCGAGCGGAACAGCATCAGCGCCAGGAAAACGCCGATCAGGGTCAGCGGCAGCGACGACATGATGGCCAGCGGCTGCAGGAAGCTGGCGAATTGCGATGCCAGGATCATGTAAATGAAAATCACCGCCAGCAGCAGCGCGCCCACGGCATAAGCGAAGGATTCCTGCATGTTCTTGGCGGCGCCGCCGACCTGGTAGCGGTAGCCGGGCGGCCAGGCAATGGCGTCCAGCGCGGTCTTGACGTCGGCGCTGGCCTGGCCGGCGGAACGGCCGACCACGTTGGCCGACAGTTCGACTTCACGGTTCAGGTCGCGCCGGTTGATCTGGTTGGCGCCGGTCGACGGCACGATGTCTGCCACCTGGCGCAGCGGCACCATTTTCGGCGTGCCGTCGGCATTGGTCTGCGAGCTGCCCAGCATCAGGCGCGACAGGTCGTCGATATTGTTGCGGTCGTCCGGCGCCAGGCGGACGTTGACGTCGTAATTCTGGTCGTCCGGGGCACGCCAGCTGCCGGCGGCCTGGCCGGCCAGGAGCGGCCGCAATGCCGCGCCGATCTGCGCCACGCCGACGCCCAGGTCGGCGCCGATCTCGCGCCGCGGCACCACCGAGATGGTCGGCATTTGCGCCTTCAGGCTTGAATCGATATCCACCACGCCGGCAAGCGCGCGCATCTTTTCCTGCACCTGCTCCGACAGGCGTGCCAGTTGCGCCAGGTCGGGCCCCAGGATGGACAGGCGCAATTGCTTGTTGTCGCCACCGACGCCGTCGAGCGTGCCGATATGGGTGACCGTGATGCCGGCGACTTCCGTCAGTCGCTCGCGCAGGGGATTTGCCATTTGGGTGGTGCTGCGGCTGCGCTCGCTGCGCGGCTTCAGCCGCACGAAGACGGTAGCGTAATTCTTGCCTTGGGCATTGCCGGTATTGACGGTGGTGTACAGGTCGCGCACTTCGGGAAAGCCGCGCAATACGGCCTCAACCTGGCGCGCCTTGCTTTCGGTGAATTCCAGCGAGGAACCGACCGGGGTGTAAAAAGTGACGCCGGTTTCCGAATAATCCGCCTGCGGCACGAATTCCGAGCCGATCAGGCCGGTGGCCGGAATCAGGAAACCGCCAAAGAACGTGGCGGCAGCAATCGCCAGGGTCGACTTGCGATGCTGCAGCGACCATTTCAGCAAGACCTGGTACGTATCGGACAGCCATTGCACGAGGCGTTCGAACTGTGCCAGCACGCGGCCGATGGTGTTGGCATACCAGCCGCGGCGCGCGCCTGTGGCGCCGTGCACCGCCGGGTCCGGCCAGATCGACGACAGCATCGGGTCCAGCGTAAACGACACGAACATCGAGATCAGCACGGCGGCAGTCACTGTGATGCCGAACTGGTGGAAGAAGCGGCCGATGATGCCGCCCATGAAGCCGACCGGCAGGAACACCGCGACGATCGAGAAGGTGGTGGCCAGCACCGCCAGGCCGATTTCCGCAGTGCCTTCGAGGGCGGCGGTGCGATGGCTCTTGTACTGGCCGTTGACCTTCATGCCGGCATGGCGCACGATGTTTTCGCGCACCACGATGGCGTCGTCGATCAAGAGGCCCACGCATAGCGACAGCGCCATCAGGGTGATCATGTTGATGGTGAAGCCGAACATGTGCATGAACAGGAAGGTGCCGATCAGCGCCACCGGCAGTGTCAGGCCGGTGATCACGGTCGAGCGCCAGGAGTTCAGGAACAGGAACACGATCAGGATGGTCAGCGCCGCGCCTTCGAGCAGGGTCTGGCGGACGTTTTTCACGCCGACGCGAATCTGCCGCGAGCTGTCCTTGATGACCTCGAGTTTCACGCCCGGATAAAGCGCTTTCAGGGTCGGCTGCAGGTCCTGCAGCGCGGCGCCCAGGCCATCGGCGACCTCGATGGTGTTCTGCCCCTGCGCCTTGAGGATGTCCAGCGCCAGCGTGCGTTGGCCGTTGTACAGCGCCAGGCTTTCCTGTTCCTGCTGGCCGTCGACCACCGTGGCGATCTGCGACAGCAGCACTGGCTGGCCGCCGCGGCGGGCGACGATCAGCCGGTTGAAGTCGGCCGGGTTCTTGATCCTGCCCTGCACCTGCACGACGTTTTCACTGGACAGCGAACGCACCGCGCCGGCCGGCAATTCCTGGTTTTCATTGCGCAGCGCAGCGATCACCTGGTCGACGCCGATGCCGAGCGCTTCCATTTCGGTCGGCTTGATAGTGATGTTAATTTCGCGCATGACGCCGCCGACCAGGGTCACCGAACCGACGCCGCGGACGTTTTCCAGGCGTTTCTTGACGACCTGGTCGGCGATCACGGTCAGTTCGCGCAGGTTGTAGCGGCCGGCCTGGCCATCGTTGGCGACCGACACCGAATAGATCGGCCGGTCGGCCGGATCGTAGCGGGTGACGCGCGGTTCCTTGACTTCATCGCGGAAAGCCGTCTTCACCAGCGCCACTTTTTCGCGCACATCCTGCGCGGCCTGCGCCGGATCGACCGTCAGGGCGAATTCGATGATGACTACCGAGGCGCCCTCATAGGAACGCGAAGTCAGGCTGTTGATGCCGTTGATGGTGTTGACCGCTTCCTCGACCTTGCGGGTGACGTCGGACTCGACCGTCTCAGGTGATGCTCCGGGGTAATCGGTCTGCACCACGACCACCGGGAAAGTGATGTCGGGGAATTGGTCGACCGGCAGGCGCTGGTAGGAAAACAGGCCCAGTACCAGAAAGGCCATCATCATCATGGTGGCCAGGACCGGGTTGGCGATGCTGATACGGGTAAACCACATGGCGGCTCAGGCTTTCATGCGTCAGCGTGACGCTGACGGCGCGGCGCTGGCGGCGGTCGTGACAGCGTGGGGATGGGCCGGAGCGGCCGGGGTGGCTGGTGTGGCCGGAGGCGCTTGCGCCAGCCGCACCTTGACGCCGTCAGGCAGCTTGCCGAGGTTAGTCCTGACAATCAGCGCGCCCGCTGCGAGGCCGTCGAGGATTTCCACCGCTTCGCCGGTGCCGTCGTTGCCGCGGCTGCCCAGCTTCACCGCCTGCTGGCGCAGCGTGCCATTGACAATCGCGTACACGATCGCGCTGCCGCCGAGGTCCTGGATCGCCGCCGGCGGCACACTCAACACGCCGGTCTTGCTGCCCAGGGTAACTTCCGCCTGGCCGAACATGCCGACTTTCAGCAAGCCTTGGGGATTGTCGAGCTGAATATAGCTCATGACCGAACGCGAACCGGCCTGGGTGGCGGGGCTGATGCGCGCGATCCTGCCGGTCAGCGGCGTGGCCAGGCCTTCCAGCTTTACTTGCGCGGGTTGTCCAGGCGTCAGCTGCAGGATATCGGTGGTCGGCACCGCCGTTTCCAGCTCCAGCTGGTGCAGGTCGACCAGCTCCAGCAGATGGTTGTCGGCCGAAACCTTTTCGCCCGGCTGCACGGACCGGCTGGCCACCAGGCCGGCGATCGGCGCGCGCACCACGCTGTCGTTCAAGGCCTTCTGTGCCACGTCCAGCGCACCTTGCGCCGATTCGACATTGGCGCGGGCGATGTCATGCTGGCTGGCGGCATTGTCGAAGGCGTTTTGCGAAATGAAGCCCTTGGCCACCAGCGCCTGGTTATTGTCGCGCGCCTTGGCGGCAATCGCCAGTTCGCCGCGTGCGGCCTGCAGGCTGCCTTTGGCCTGCTCCAGGCGGGCCTGGTATTCAGTGCTGTCGATTTTCACCAGCACCTGGCCAGCCTTGACCGCTTCGCCTTCGCGTACCAGCACTTCGCGCACTTCGCCGGCAAGCTTGGCCTTGACTTGCGCCTGGTTGACGGCGCGCAGCGCACCCGACAGCAGCAGTACCTGGCGCAATTCGCGCGGCTGCACCTCGGCGACATCGCTGGGCAGGAATTCGAGACTGGCTGGCGCCTTGGCTGGTGTCGCCTGAGTTGCTTGCGTTGTTTGTGTGTCTGCTACCGGCGCGGCGGCCTGGCGCTTTTTCATGGCGGCGGCGCCGGCGCCGACGGCCAGCAGGCCGGCCAGCAGCAGGATCCAGAAAGCACGTCGTTTCAGCATGGCATTCTCGCAGGCGGCAGCGGCGTAGTCGGGTCTTGCAGCAGGCCGCGCAGGCAAATGTCGATATAGGTCCGGATATAGTCCTGGGGCGAAATCTGCTCCATGTTGCAGGCGCCGAAGGACTGGTTCCAGATCATCAGCATGACCATCGGCGCCACCACCACGCGCATTGCCTGCTGGGGGTCGATCGGCCGGAATTCGCCGCGGGCGATGCCGTGCTCCAGCATGCGAACGATCATGCCATTGACGCGGGAAGTCACTTCCTCATAATAAAAGCGCGCCACTTCCGGGAAATTCCCGGATTCGGCCATGATCAGCTTGGTGATGCCGGAAACCTTGGAGTTGCCCACGCGCTCCCACCAGCCCAGCATGATTTCCTGGAACAGCGAGGCGCTATTGCCCTGGTGCTGATCAATCAAACCTTCGGCTTCGTCGATCATGGGCAACATGTTTTCGCGCACCACCGCCTTGAACAATTCTTCCTTGTTGGTGAAGTACAGATACAAGGTGCCCTTGGAGACACCGGCGCGGGCGGCAACATCGTCAAGCCGGGTGGCGGCAAAACCGCGTTCGACAAACAAGTCCAGCGCGGCGGCCAGCAATTCCTGCGGACGGGCTTCCTTGCGGCGCTCCCAGCGCTTGCTTTTAATAGGACATTGCATGAGCGAAACCCAATAACTTACCAACGAGTCAGTAATGTAGTTGGCATTTTCCTGGGCGTCAAGCCGCATTGATATGTGTTTTTAATTGACACATACGGTTACAAACCGGGCACGCCGGCAGGATGAATACCAGTAGAATCGACCTGGTTGATTTTTATCAGTGAAGAATCATGAATCGATTGCGTAAATGGTGGGTCTGGATCGTTGTATTGTTGCTCGTTATTCTGGCGGCATCCGGGTACTGGATGTGGGCAAAAAACGGTGCCGAACCGCAATATAAGACGGGCAAGATCGAGCAGGGGGAAATTACCGCCAGCGTGTCCGCTTCCGGCACCCTGAGCCCGGTAGTGTCGGTGCAGGTCGGCTCGCAAGTGTCCGGCCAGCTGAAGGAAATTTATGTCGACTTCAATAGTGAAGTCAAGCAGGGCCAGCTGATCGCCCGCATTGATCCGGAAACTTTTGAATACAAAGTGCGCCAGGCGCAGGCTGACCTTGATGCCGCGCGTGCGCAGGTGCTGACCCAGCAGGCGCAGGTGGCTGCCCAGCAGGCGCAGGCGGCGCAGGTAGACATCAACCTGGCCGAGGCCAAGCGCGACCTTGACCAGAAGCAGCAACTGACGGACAAGGGCTTCATTTCCGCCGCCGAGCGCGACAAGGCGCGCGCTGTCTATCATGCACAAGTCGAGCAAGCCAATGCGGCGCGCGCCCAGGTGCGGGTCGCCCAGGCCGGCAACGGTAATGCGCAAGCCGCGGTCAAGCAGCGCGAAGCCGCGCTGGCACAGGCGCGGATCGAACTGGAACGCACTGCCATCAAGGCGCCGGTCAATGGCGTGGTGATCAAGCGCAGCGTCGAGCGCGGGCAGACGGTGGCCGCCAGCCTGCAGGCGCCGGAACTGTTCATCATCGCCGAAAACCTTTCCGACATGCGGGTCGATACCGCCATCGATGAATCGGAAATCGGCCGCATCCGTACTGGCCAGAAAGCCAGCTTTACCGTCGATGCGTTCCCCGGGCGGACCTTCGAAGGCCGCGTCAACCTGATCCGCAAGTCGGCGCAGAATGTCTCGAACGTCGTGACTTACATGGTCGAGGTCGATGCGCCGAATCCGCGCAAGGAATTACTGCCGGGTATGACCGCCAATGTGCGGGTCGTCACCGACACCCGCAGCGATGTCCTGAAGGTGCCGAATGCAGCGTTGCGCTTCCGCCCGCCCGGCGCTGCCAGCCAGCGCGTCAGTGCCACAGACACTGCAGGCGCCAGCCGGCAGAACAACGGCCAGACTGCAGCCCAGGGCAGGGGGCAAAACAATGCGTTGCGCGAACAGCTGGAAAAAGACTTGCAGCTGAGCGAAGAGCAAAAGGGCAAGCTCGATGCAATCTTCGCCGGCATGCGCGACAAGATGGCGGCGGCGCGCGAAGCGCCGCAGGAAGAGCGGCAGAAAATCATGGAACGCAGCCGCAGCGACATGCGCGCGCAAATTGCTGCGATCCTGACGCCCGAGCAACGCAAGAAATATGAAGACCTCACTGCCGAGCAGGCCGGCCGGCGCGGCACGAATACCGCCGGCCGCGTGTATGTCATGGATGAGCGCGGGCAGCCGAAGGAAGTGCCGGTGCGCGTCGGCCTGACCGATGGCACGATGACCGAAGTGATGGCGCCGGACCTGAAGGCAGGCATGGCCGTCATCACCGGCGTGGCGCAGTCGCAAGTGCAAGCCGGCAGCAAGCCCGCGGCAGCGCCGGGCCCGCGCATGTTTTAATGATTGAGATACCCATGACGGCACTGATCGATACCCGCAAGCTGGTCAAGGACTACGTGATGGGTAACAACCATGTTTTTGCCTTGCGCGGCGTGTCGCTGGCAATCAATGCAGGCGAGTTTGTCGCGATCATGGGCGCCTCCGGCTCGGGCAAGTCGACCTTCATGAACATGCTTGGCTGTCTGGATCTGCCGACCTCCGGCGAGTATTTTCTGGCGGGCGAACGGGTGTCGGCCATGGATAGCGACCAGCTGGCGGCGATCCGCAACCGCCGCATCGGTTTCGTATTCCAGCAATTCAATCTGCTGCCGCGCACGACGGCACTCGACAATGTCGAATTGCCCCTGCTGTATGCGGCGGTGCCGGCAGCCGAGCGACACGCGCGCGCGGCGCAGCGCCTGGGAGAGGTGGGCCTGGGCGAGCGCATGGACCATCATCCGGCGCAACTGTCCGGCGGCCAGCAGCAGCGCGTGGCGATCGCCCGCGCGCTGGTCAACAACCCTTCGCTGATCCTCGCCGACGAGCCCACCGGCGCGCTGGATTCGCGCACCAGCGTTGAAATCATGGCGTTGTTCCAGAAATTGAGCCGCGAGGGCATGACGATCGTGCTGGTCACCCACGAGCATGATATTGCCAGCTTTGCCTCGCGCATCATCACTTTCCGCGACGGCAATGTGATCGGCGACGCCGCCAATCCGCCGCAGGATGCGCAGGCGCAACTGGCGGCGCTGGATGCAGCCGCCACGGCGCAGGAAGCGGCATCATGAATCTGCTGGCCACCTTCCGCATTGCCCTGAACGCGCTGCGCGTGAACCTGCTGCGCTCGATGCTGACCATGCTGGGAATTATCATCGGCGTGGCCGCAGTGATCACGATGATCGCAGTCGGCGCCGGTGCGCAGGCGCGCATCCAGGACCAGATCAAGAGCCTCGGTTCCAACCTGATGATCATCATGCCCGGCTCGACCACCGCCTCCGGCGTACGGCTAGGCGCCGGCGCCAACCAGAACCTGACCGAAGACGATGCCATTGCGATCGCCCGCGAAATCCCGGAAGTGCAGGCGGCGGCGCCGTCGATGCGCAGTTCCGCGCAACTGATCGCAGGCGGCAGCAACTGGTCGACGCAGATCTATGGCGTCACGCCCGACTATTTCGAGGTGCGCGAGTGGCCGCTGGCGTCCGGGCGCATGTTCGAGGCGAATGAATTGTCCGGCTCAGCCAAGGTGGTGATTCTCGGGCAGACGGTGGCGAACCAGCTGTTTGGCAATATCGACCCGGTCGATCAGGTGTTGCGGATCAAGAACGTGCCGCATACCGTGATTGGCGTTCTCGCCAGGAAAGGCCAGAGCATGACGGGCCAGGACCAGGACGACGTCGCGATGGTGCCGCTATCGACTGCACGCAACCGCCTGTTCGGCAATGCCCAGGGCAAGCTGCGCCGGGTCGGCACGATCCAGGTCAAGGTGCTGGAAGGCGCCGACATGAAGGTGGCGGAAGAGGGCATGCGCCAACTGCTGCGCCAGCGCCAGCGTACCCAGCCGGGGCAGGACGATGCCTTCACGATCCGCAACCTTACCGAAATCCTCGCCACCCAGGAAGAATCGTCGCGCATCATGACGATCCTGCTGGCGGCAGTGGCGTCGGTGTCGCTGCTGGTAGGCGGCATCGGCATCATGAACATCATGCTGGTGTCGGTCACCGAGCGCACCCGCGAGATCGGCTTGCGCATGGCGGTCGGCGCGCGCGGCAGCGATATTCTCACGCAATTCCTGGTCGAGGCGATCACGCTGTCGCTGATCGGCGGTTTCATCGGCATCGTGCTGGGCGTGGCCGGCTCCTTCCTGGTCAGCCAGTTCGCCGGCTGGGCCACCCGGCTGTCGCCCGAGTCAATTGTGCTGGCGGTCGGCTTTTCGGCGGCGATCGGGATCTTTTTCGGTTTTTACCCGGCGCACAAGGCTTCGAAACTGCTGCCGATTCAGGCGCTGCGTTACGAATAGCGGAATGGCGAGGCGTCGCCCGACGCATGTCTTGCTTAGCGCTTGACCCGCAGGTTGTTGTCAAAGAAAAACCGCGTCACCCAGGCCGGATAATTGATGTGGCTGTAATCGTGGAAGCTGTTGCCATGCGTGCCACCGCCGCTGCCGCCATCGCCCGCTGCAAAGGCATGGCCGAGGCCTTCGACCTGGATGTGCGCCACGCGCAGCTGTCCCTTGTCATCCTTGTACAGGCTGCCGTTGCTCTGGTTGGCTTCGGCGATCTTCCCGCCTTCCTGGCTGGCGCCATACAAGGCCTGCAGCGCATCGCGGTTGCGCCCGGCATGCGCGGCATGGGCCAGGCGGTCGTCGCTGCCGTGGATTACGCTGGCGATCTGGGTGGCGAAGGCGGCTTGCTGGTCGCCCGCGTAACTCCGGCAATTGTCGACGATGGCAGCCGCTTCAATCTTCGGCGGCGCGAATACTTCCGGCACGTTCGATCCCATCGCCGGCGCCGAGTGCAGGCCGACGCCGGCCACCAGTTCCGGGTAGGCGCAGGCCAGGACTTGCGCCACGGCGGCGCCGGAAGACATGCCGACCACGTAGATCTGTTGCGGATCGATATTCAGTTCGGGCCGCGCCTGCAAGCCCTTGATCATTTCGGCCAGGGGGCCGATGTCGCGCCCGTCGCGCTGATGCGCGGTGCCGAACCAGTCCCAGCAGCCGGCAAACAGGCGCGAGCCGGGCGTATTGGTTTCCGGGACATCGGGCGCCGCCAGCACCATGCCGTATTGTTCGGCGGCGCTTTCCCAGCCGGCGCGCTTGTCCATGATGTCGCCATACGCGGTCTGTTTGCAGCCGTGCAGGACCACCATCAGCGCGCGCTTTTTGGCCAGTGTCGGCCGGGCTTGCTGCGGCAGGTAGACATGCAGGTTGAACAGGCCGTAATTCTGTTCGTTTTCGTTCCACGCACCGGGTTTCGGCGTGGCCGCAAAGGCGCTGGAGGTGGCCAGCAGAAGCGCAAGCGCGCGTACAATGTGCAAGGACAAAATTTGCATCGTGTCTTCCTCCTTATTTGAAGCGGGTGTGATGTTTTTTAACTTATTGTACGCGGCGAAACTCCGGTGTGGCCGCTTTGTGTGTTTTTGATCATGACTGCCTATCCCTGCCGCAGCGCTTGCGGCGCCTGCTGCATCGCCCCTTCGATTTCCTCGCCGATTCCCGGTATGCCGGAAGGTAAGCCGGCGGGGGTGCGCTGCGCGCAACTGGATGCGCAAAACCGCTGCCGGATTTTCGGCAGCCCATTGCGGCCGGCGGTGTGCGGCAGTTTGCAGCCCAGCCTGGAAATGTGCGGGGATTCGCCCCGCCAGGCGATCCGCTGGTTGACGCAGCTTGAGGCGGCGACGGTGCCGTGAGGGTGCCGGGCGTCAGCCTGGCTGGCGATCAGGGCTGTGGCGCGGGTCCGCGCGGATCAAAGCCGGTGAAGTAGAGGACGTGACGTTTATTGACCGGGGAATGCTGGGGTATGATGGAATCCATGCCTAAGCATGCTGTTTGATGCTATCTGGACGTGCCGATTTTTGCAGGCATTATTCGCACGCATTATATATCCGACATGCTTCCAGTTCGTTGCCTAAGTGGAATAAATCAAGTATGAAAATGACCAGAGTATTGCCCCGTCTTTGCCTTGCCGTCGTGGCATGCATGCTCGCCGCCTGCGCCGGCCTGCTGGGGCCGCGCAACATGGAAGTGCCGCTGTCGACCCTGCAGGCATCGCTGGAAAAGCGCTTCCCCTTCAATAGCCGTTACCTTGAATTGTTCGATATCCAGCTGAGCGCGCCACGACTGCGCTTGCAGCCGGACGGCAACCGCGTGCTGACCAGTTTCGACGCCGCGATTGCACCCGCCTGGCTCAAACGTTCGTGGCAAGGCAATTTCGCCCTGTCGGGCGTGCTGGCGATCGATCCGGCCAAAAATGCTGTGATATTGACCGAGCCGCGCGTAGAAACCCTCAACATCAATGGGCTGGATGCCAAATATGCCAGCCAATTAACGAAAATTGGCGGTTTGCTGGTCGAACAAGTATTCCGCGGCATGCCTATATATACATTTCAACCGGAGGATTTCCGGTATGGCGGCGCCTCTTTCTTGCCCACAAAAATCAACACGCAAGGCAATGGGCTCGTGGTAACCTTTGAGCCGGTAAAATAGCGCAATTGTTGTTCCCGTCTGGCATCTCCAGAACCCGCGCAGCGATGCATCGCGGGTTTTTTTATTGACTTTTTGGATACTCTTTACACGCCGCAATGGATTTCACGATTGTAATCAAGACCCTGATCATGGGTATCGTCGAAGGCTTGACGGAATTCCTGCCGATTTCGTCGACCGGGCACTTGATCCTGGCTGGCAGCCTGCTCGACTTTGGCAGCGATATCACGAGCGACAAGCTCAAGGTGTTCGAGATTGCCATCCAGTCCGGCGCCATGCTGGCAGTGTGCTGGGAATACCGGGTCAAGATCGCCGGCGTGCTGGCCGGCCTGTTTTCCGATGGCAAGGCGCAAAAATTTTCCCTGAACGTCGTGGCCGCGTTCCTGCCCGCCGCCATTCTTGGCTTGCTCTTCAACAAGGCCATCACGGCCGCGCTGTTTTCGCCAGTACCGGTGGCGCTGGCTTTCATCATTGGCGGCTTCATCATCCTGTGGGTGGAGCGGCGCAACCGTACCAACCCGGTGGCGGTACGGATCGAATCGGTCGACGACATGAATTTGCTCGACGCGGTCAAGGTCGGTTGTGCCCAGGCCTTCGCCCTGATCCCGGGGACATCGCGTTCCGGCGCCAGCATCATCGGCGGCATGCTGTTCGGCATGTCGCGCAAGGCCGCCACCGAATTTTCCTTTTTCCTGGCGCTGCCGACCCTGTTCGGCGCCACCGTCTATTCGCTGTACAAGGAGCGCGCGCTGCTGTCGGCGGCCGACTTGCCGCTGTTCGGCATTGGCGGCGTGGCGGCGATGGTGTCGGCCTTTTTGTGCGTGCGCTGGCTGCTGCGTTATATCAGCACGCATGATTTCACCTTCTTCGCCTGGTACCGCATCGTCTTCGGCCTGGTGATCCTGTTGACCGCTTTCCAGGGCTGGGTGGACTGGTCGCATTGATGGAACAGCCAGGAATAAACGCGCGCGCGCAACATATCCTCGACAGCGTTTTCGGCTACCCGGCGTTTCGCGGCCAGCAAGCCGAAATCGTCGAACAGATCGCCCTGGGCGGCGATGCGCTGGTGCTGATGCCCACCGGTGGCGGCAAGTCGCTGTGCTACCAGATCCCGGCGCTGTTGCGCGAAGGCGTGGGCGTGGTGGTGTCGCCGCTGATCGCCCTGATGCAGGACCAGGTCGATGCCCTCGATGAAGTCGGCGTGCGCGCCGCCTACCTGAACTCCACGCAAAGCTTCGACGAGATGGTGCAGACCGAGCGCAAGCTGCGCCGCGGCGAGCTCGACCTGGTGTACGTGGCGCCGGAGCGCCTGATGACGCCGCGCTGCCTCGAATTGCTGGAATCCTCGAAGATCGCCCTGTTCGCCATCGACGAGGCGCACTGCGTGTCGCAATGGGGGCACGACTTCCGTCCGGAATACATCAAGCTGTCGGTGCTGCACGAGCGCTTTCCCGAGGTGCCGCGCATTGCCTTGACTGCCACCGCCGACCAGCAGACGCGCGAAGAAATCATCGAACGCCTGCAGTTGCAGAATGCGCTGCAATTCGTTTCTTCCTTCGATCGACCCAACATCCGCTACCAGATCGTCGAAAAAGCCAACGCCCGCAAGCAGTTGCTCGACTTTATCGAAAACGAGCATCCCGGCGACGCCGGCATCGTGTATTGCCTGTCGCGCAAGAAGGTCGAGGAAGTCGCCGAATTTCTGAACGCTAGCGGCGTCACCGCGCTGCCGTACCACGCCGGCATGGAAACCGCCACGCGCAGCGCCAACCAGTCGCGCTTTTTGCGCGAGGAATCGATCGTGATGGTGGCGACGATCGCCTTCGGCATGGGCATCGACAAGCCGGATGTGCGCTTCGTCTGCCACCTCGATCTGCCGAAAAGCATCGAGGGCTATTACCAGGAAACCGGCCGCGCCGGCCGTGACGGCGCTCCGGCCAACGCCTGGATGGCGTATGGCTTGCAGGACGTGGTGCAGCAGCGCCGCATGATCGACCAGTCCGAAGCCGACGACGGCTTCAAGCGGGTGCAAGGCGCCAAGCTCGATGCCATGCTGGGCCTGTGCGAAACCCTGTCGTGCCGGCGCGTGCGCCTGCTGGAGTATTTCGGCCAGGGCGCCAGCCCTTGCGGCAATTGCGATACCTGCCTGAATCCGCCGGTCTCCTTCGATGCCACGGTGCCGGTGCAAAAGTTGCTGTCGGCGATTTATCGGGTTGACCAGCGCTTCGGCGCCATGCACGTGATGGATGTCTTGCGCGGCGTGGACTCAGACAAGATCAAGCAATGGCAGCATGAGCAGCTGTCGGTATTCGGCATCGGTGCCGAGCGCGGCGACGCCGAATGGCGCGCTATCCTGCGCCAGGCCATCGCCATGGGGCTGGTGGCGGTTGACCACGACAGCTTCAATGCCCTGAAGCTCACTGACGCGGCGCGGCCAGTCCTGCGCGGCGAGAAAAAAATCCTGCTGCGCGAATACCAGAAACCGGTCAGCCAGAGGAAAAAAGGCGTCAAGCCGAAGGGCTATGTGGAAAGCGATCTGTCGACGCAGGAGCAGACGGTGTTCGACAAGCTGCGCTGGTGGCGCGTGGAAACCGCGCGCAAGCACAATGTGCCAGCCTATGTGATCTTTCACGATGCCACCATGCGCGAAATCGCCAAAGCCCGGCCGGCCTCGCTGGACGACCTGCGCCATGTCTCCGGCGTCGGCGAGAAAAAGCTGGAAACCTATGGCGCGGAAATCATCGCGCTGATGGCCGAGCTGGCTTAAAATCTGCCGGTCCACCGGCTTTGCCACAGTATTCCCCATGGAAATCGACACCATTCGCCAGCGCCTGCGCGCGCTGGGCGCCAAACCGGAACACGAGCAACGCGTATTGCGCGACTGGCTGCAAGCGCGTCCCCATGATCAGGGACGGCGCCGCCCGCAGGATTATTTGCCGCTGGCGCTGCGCGAGGCGCTGCCCGCGCTCGACGCCGAATTGCGCGGCATGGTCCAGCTGCTTTCTACTCATCCGACCGAGGATGGCTCGGCCCGCCTGCTGGTCGGTTTGCATGACGGCCAGACCGTGGAAAGCGTGCTGTTGCCGCGCGATGGATTGTGCGTCTCCAGCCAGGTCGGCTGCGCGGTCGGTTGCCAGTTCTGCATGACGGGGCGCAGCGGCCTGATCCGCCAGCTCACCAGCGGCGAGATCGTCGCCCAGGTGGTGCTGGGGCGCCAGCAGCGCATGGTCAAGAAAGTCGTCTTCATGGGCATGGGCGAACCCGCCCACAACCTCGATAACGTGCTGGAAGCCATCCAGCTGCTGGGTACCGAGGGCAATTTCGGTCACAAGAACCTGGTGTTCTCGACGGTGGGCGATCCGCGCGTGTTCGAGCGCCTGCCGCAGGGAGTGGTCAAGCCGGCGCTGGCATTGTCCCTGCACACCACCAAGCCTGCATTGCGCGAGCAGTTGTTGCCGCGTGCGCCCAGGCTGACGCCGCGGGAACTGGTGGATCTGGCTGAACAGTACGGCCGCGCCACGGCCTATCCCGTGCAATACCAGTGGACCCTGCTGGAGGATATCAATGATGGCGACGATGAAATCGAGGGCATCGTGGATCTGCTCAAAGGCAAACACGCGGTGCTGAACATGATTCCCTACAATACCATTCCGGATCTGCACTTCCGGCGCCCGTCCCCGGAACGTGCCCGCACAATGGTGCGCTTGCTGCACCAGCGCGGCGTGCTGGCCAACCTGCGCGATTCGGCGGCGCAGGATGTCGACGGCGGCTGCGGCCAGTTGCGGGCGCGCGCAAGCGCTGCGGCAGGGCGCACCATCACGATACATTCTGCATGATCCGCATGCGGCCATTTTTCTTTTCTATTTCTTGACGATCCCAGTGACCTTCGCCACCTTTGGTTTGATTGACCCGCTGCTCAGCGCGCTCGACACGCTCGGCTACAAAACCCCGACACCCGTGCAGGTGCAGGCGATTCCGGCCGTGCTGGCCGGGCGTGACCTGATGGCCGCCGCGCAAACCGGCACCGGCAAGACCGCAGGCTTTGCGTTGCCGCTGCTGCATCGGCTGACCATGGAAGGTCCGCAAGTGGCCAGCAATTCGGTGCGCGTGCTGGTGCTGGTGCCGACGCGCGAACTGGCCGAACAGGTGTATGAAAGTTTTCGCGACTACGGCTTGCACCTGCCCTTGCGCATGGCCGTGGCCTATGGCGGCGTGAGCATCAATCCGCAGATGATGAAGCTGCGCAAAGGTCTCGATGTGCTGGTGGCCACGCCCGGGCGCCTGCTCGACCTGTACCGGCAGAACGCGGTCAAGTTCACGCAATTGCAGACGCTGGTGCTCGACGAGGCCGACCGCATGCTCGATCTCGGATTTTCGCGCGAGCTCAACGCGGTGTTCGACGCGCTGCCGAAACGCCGGCAGACGCTGCTTTTTTCAGCGACTTTCTCGGACGCCATCCGCACCCTGGCAGGCACGCTGCTGCTGGACCCGGTCAGTATCGAGGTCAGCCCGCGCAATACCACCGCCAAAAGCGTCAGGCAGTGGATGGTGCCGGTGGATAAAAAACGCAAACCCGAGCTATTCCTGCATCTGTTGAAGAAAAAGCGCTGGGTCCAGGTGCTGGTATTCGTCAAGACCCGCAAGGGCGTCGATCAACTAGTCGAGACGCTGCAGGCGCAGGGCGTCAGCGCCGATTCGATCCATGGCGACAAGCCGCAACCGGCCCGCCTGCGCGCGCTGGAACGCTTCAAGGCAGCGCAGGTGCAGGTATTGGTGGCCACCGACGTGGCGGCACGCGGGCTGGATATCGACGACCTGCCGCAAGTGGTCAACTTCGACCTGCCCATCGTCGCCGAAGACTATATTCACCGGATCGGCCGCACCGGCCGTGCGGGTGCCGCAGGCGAGGCGGTTTCGCTGGTCTGTGCGGACGAGGTGCAGTTATTGGCTGCGATCGAAACCTTGACCCGTCAGACCTTGAAGCGCATTGAGGAGCGAGAATTTGAACCGGAGCACCGCGTGCCCATGACCGATGCGAGTGGACAGGTGCTGAAAAAACCCAAGAAGCTCAAGAAGCCGAAGTTCGGCAAGGAACGCTAGCGTTTGGCGAACACCAGGTCCCAGACGCCGTGGCCGAGTTTGATGCCGCGCTTCTCGAACTTGGTATTGGGCCGGTAGGCGGGGCGTTCGGCGTAATTTTCGGCGGTATTTTGCAAAGTCGGCTCAGCCGACAGCACTTCCAGCATCTGTTCCGCATACTCTTGCCAGTCGGTGGCGCAGTGCAGGTAGCCGCCGGGGGCAATGCGCGAGGCCAGCAGGCTGACGAACGCCGGCTGGATCAGCCGGCGCTTGTTGTGGCGCGCCTTGTGCCAGGGATCGGGAAAGAACACATGCACGCCGGCCAGCGAGTCGGGCGCGATCATGTTGGTGACGACTTCGACCGCATCGTGCTGGAGGATGCGCAGATTCTGCAAACCCTGTTCGCCGATCAGCTTCAGCAGGCTGCCCACGCCCGGCGTATGCACTTCCACCCCCAGGAAATTCTTTTCCGGCATGCCGGCGGCAATCGTCGCCGTGGTGTCGCCCATGCCGAAGCCGATTTCCAGGATGGTCGGCGCCGTGCGGCCGAAGGCGGCATCGACGTCGAGCAGGGCCTTCTGGTAGGGCAGGCAGAACTGCGGGCCGAATTCTTCCAGCGCACGCGCCTGGCCCGTGGACAGGCGGCCGGCACGGGTAACGAAGCTGCGGATGCGGCGCTCGGTCGGGTCGTAGAACAGGGGTTTGCCGGCGGCGTTTTCTGGGAGGTCGGACATGCTGTGGTCGTGAAGTGGTCGCAATGGCAAAACATGGGTGTTGTGCCAACAAAAAGGCACCGGCTTGCGGTGCCTGGAAAACTGGAGCGGGTGAAGGGAATCGAACCCTCGTCGTAAGCTTGGGAAGCTTCTGCTCTACCATTGAGCTACACCCGCGACAGGCGCATTTTACGCGGGTTTGATGGTGTTCGGCAAATGACCAAGAATGGGTGGCGTGCTGGAAAGAAGGGAGTCCGATTCGTTGAAAATTTGCGTTTTCTCAAATCAGCATAAAAATTGATATGTAAGATAATTTCCAACTGGAAACATTTCCAATTTAAAATGCCGCTCGCGATAGCGACCTGATGAGCCATGTCAAGCGTCCATGGAAATTGAAAAACAAGAAAACGGTATAGTGACATGAATAATCAAGTATCTTCCTCCCCTCGACTGGATTTACAAGCCGTTTATAACGCGCTCAATCAGATTCAAGCGATCATCGAGTTTGAACTCGACGGCACCATCATTCATGCCAACGACAACTTTCTAGGCGCGATGGGCTATTCACTTGAAGAAGTGGCGGGCAAGCACCATTCCATGTTTTGCGACCTGGCCTATGTGAAAACCCAGGAGTACAAACAGTTCTGGGAGAAGCTGGCAAGCGGCGCAGCCGATCAGGCAGAATACAAGCGCATCGCCAAGGGAGGCCGCGACGTCTGGATCAATGCTTCCTACAATCCGATATTCGATGCGCAGGGCAAGCCCTGTAAAATTGTCAAGTTCGCTACCGATGTCACGGCAAGCAAGATGATCAATGCCGAGTTTGCAGGCAAGATCCATGCGATCAGCAAGGCCCAGGCAGTCATCGAATTCAATCTTGACGGCACCATCATCACCGCCAATGATAATTTTCTGGCGACCATGGGATACACGCTCGATGAAATCAAGGGTGAGCACCACCGCATGTTCTGCGAGGAATCCCTTGTCAAGAGCGCCGACTACAGCCAGTTCTGGAAAAAATTGGGAGCAGGGCAGTTCGATGCCGGCGAATACAAACGTATCGCCAAGGGCGGCCACGAAGTCTGGATCAATGCCTCTTACAATCCGATCTTCAATGCCGATGGCGTGCCGTTCAAGGTCGTCAAATACGCTTCAGACATCAGCGACTCCAAGCTGAAAAACGCGGAATTTGAAGGCAAGATCCATGCGATCAGCAAGGCACAGGCGGTGATCGAGTTTGACATGAACGGAATCATCCTCGATGCCAACGACAACTTCCTGAATGCGATGGACTATTCGCTGGAAGACATCAAGGGCAAGCATCACCGCATGTTCTGCAATGACGACTATGCTGCCAGTGCCGACTATAAAAGATTCTGGCAGAAGCTCAATCGCGGCGAATTCGATAGCGGCCGCTACAAGCGCCTTGGCAACAATGATAAGGAAATCTGGATCCAGGCCACCTATAACCCGATCATGGATTGGAATGGCAAGCCTTGCAAGGTCGTCAAATTCGCCACCGACGTCACCGAGCAGGTCAATCTGGAAAACGGCATTCAAGCGAAGTCGCAAAACGACAGCCGGAAAGTCAATGAACTGCTGGAATCGGTTGGCCGTGCGGCGCAGGGCGATCTGACATGTAATATCAAGATCGAAGGCACGGAACCCATTGATCTGCTTGCCGAAGGCATCAAGAAAATGATCGTTGACCTGCGGGGGGTGATCGGCAACGTGGTGAATTCCGCCGGCAGCTTTTCGGATATGTCCAAGGCGATCGCGGACCAGTCGAACGGCGTGGCGGCAGGCGCACAGACGCTGGGCGCGACCGTTGAGGAAATGAACGCTTCCATTGAGGGCTTGACATCGTCCATCAACACGATCGCGGCCAATACGCGCAATGCCGATCATCTTGCAAAGTCCACGCAACAAGAAGCGGAGCTCGGAGCGAAAGCCGTCGCCAAATCGATCGAAGCCATGGACCTGATCAATCGCTCGTCTGAGGACATTGGCGAGATTGTCAAGGTCATTGGCGAGATTGCCAACCAGACCAATATGCTTGCGTTCAACGCAGCGATCGAAGCGGCGCGGGCGGGCGAACATGGGCTGGGTTTCTCTGTCGTGGCCGATGAAGTGCGCAAGCTGGCAGAACGCTCATCGCAAGCCACAAAGGAAATTTCCAAACTGATCAATGAGTCGGTCAAACGGGTGTCGATGGGCAGTGAAATTTCCAGGAAAGCCAGTGATGCGTTCGACAAAATCGTCTCCGGTGTCGCCAAGACTACGCAGGCAATTTCCGAGATTTCCATTGCGGCCGACGAGCAGTTGCTGACAGCCAAGGAAGTCAGCGTCGCCATCCAGCACATCGCGGAAGAGACCGAGAAATCCGCAGCCTCCTGCGATAGCATTGCGCGCTCCACCGATGGACTGAACCAGAATGCGGGCGATTTGAACAAAACTGTATCGGGCTTTGTTGTCTGAGGTCATGCAGGCTGCTGCGGACATCGATGCCGCGACACTGACCGCTCTGATCCAGCTGGTGCGCAAGCACACCGGCATGGCGATGACCGAGAAGAAAAGCATTCTGCTGCAGGGGCGATTGCGGCCCCGGCTGCTTGCGCTTTCCCTCGGCAGCTATCGGGACTATCTGCATGTCGTCGAAAAAGACCTGGACGAGGTGCAGTTGTTCATCAACATGGTGACCACCAACGACACCCTTTTTTTTCGCACGCCGCTTGTCTGGGATTTTTTCTCCGTACAGTTCCTGCCCGAATGGCAACGCGATCATGCCGGCCAGACGCTCAGAATCTGGTCGGCTGCAGCGGCCAGCGGGGAAGAGGCATATTCCATCGCAATGCTGTGCGAGGAGTTCCGGCAGCATGCTGCGGACTTTCAGTACCAGATTCTGGCAACCGACATATCCACCGAAACGTTGGCTGCCGCACGGGAAGGCCTGTATCGCGGGCGTTCGCTCGACAAGATCAAGGCGTCGCAGCCCAGGCTGCTGGAAAAATATTTTTATCCGCACGAAGATGGCCGGCGTATCGCAGCGGAATTGAAGAACCGCATTCGATTTGCGGAACACAATCTCCTCTGCCAATTGCAGACACCGGCACGATTTGACATTGTTTTCCTGCGCAATGTACTGATTTATTTTGATGCGCAAAGCCAGGAACGCATCGTGAATCTGGTACGCGGGGTGATGAGTGATGACGCCAGGCTTATTCTGGGCGAGTCTGAGTCGCTGAGTCGGTTGACCACCCCTTTTCAATTTGAAAAATCGCAAATCTATCGCGTCGATCCGGTGCTGGCATGAACGAGCATTCCGCGCAGATTGTCGGCATGGGTGAGCTGAAGATCGGCGGTCGAGGCGACGTTCTGAAGGCCACGCTCGGCTCCTGCATTGGCATAGCGTTCCTCTGGAAAGGCGGCGGGCGCTGCGGGTTGGCGCATTGCCTGCTTTCGGAAGCGCCGGAGCCCGGATTGCGAATCGGCGCCCGCTACGTCAACCAGGCGATACCATCGCTCTTGAAGCTGATGGGCATCAGAAAAATGGACTACCCGGATATCGAGGTCATCGTGGCCGGCGGCGCTCGCATGTTCAGCATCAGGCAGAGTAGCGGGGACGTGGGCAAAGCGAATGCAGAAGCGGCGCAGAAATACCTGCTGCAATACGGGCTGACTGTGACGCGCAGCGAAATTGGCGGCAGACGTGGCCGCCAGATTGTCATCGATTGCGGCCAGCCGAGCGTTCGCATTAAAGAAATCATGGGGTAACCCGAGGAGCAATACCATGAACGTGCTTGAAAAGCAGGGCAGTCCGTCGCCAGCCGCATGCCTGCCGGACATCGAGGCGCCAACCGAGAATATTGCGAAAATCACGGCCGCTGCGCGCGTAACCGCGCCGGAAGCCAAGGCGGCTGCAACAGCGGCGCCGGTGGAGGCCGCTGCAGCATCGGCGGAATTATTCGGTTCCTTCATCCTGGGTGATGAGGAATTCGCGCTATCCGCCAGAGACATCCGCGAGGTGGTGAACGTTCCCGAAAAGCTCACGGCGATCCCCTTATCGCCGGCGTTTCTCGAGGGGATTTTCACGTTGCGCGGCTCTGTTATTCCGGTGCTGAATCTCGGAAAAATTTTCGATGCCGCCGCGCCCGCAGCCGATCGCTCGCAGAAGATCGCGATTGTCGATCACGATCAGGTACAGGTCGGCATCCTGTTTCATGACACCGGCGAGATTTTGCGGGTGCGTCCCGAGCAGCGTTGCCAACTGCACTACAAGAATCCAGCCATCCATGGCGTGATTGCCGGCACGATCCGGTTGGACGATGGCGCGCGTCTGTTGCAGATTCTCGATCCTGCGGCCCTGATCAGCATCGAGAACGTGCCGCAAATTCTCGCCCTCAAATCGGCAGGCCGCGAAGAAAAAAGCAGTCATTTCCACCGTCAGGCGGAACGTCGCCAGTGCGTATCTTTCCGTGTGAGAGGAACCCCCTTTGCGTTCGAGATGAAGGCCATACAGGAAATCATCAGCGTTCCCGAGTTGAAGGGCTCGGTCCTCAACAGCAATCTGTGCATCGGCAGGATCAATCTGCGCGGTAACGCGGTCGCGATAGTGGATTTTGCCAGGCTGCTGAATTTTCCGGATGCCGGCGAACCGGCATCGGCCGAGCAGCGCATCGTCATCGCGCGCATCGGCGATGCCGCGATCGGTCTGCTGGTGGATTCGGTCGACAATATATTCAGTTTCTTTCCAGGCGATCTCCTGCCCGTTCCTCTGTTGAGCAAAACCCGCGCTGCCATGTTCGTCGGCTGCATTCACAAGCAAGGCATGGGCGAAGTTCTATTCCTGAATCACGAGGCGATTTTTTCTCAGGCCGAAATCCTCGACATCACGAAGGGGCATACCAATTTATATCGTCAGGAAGCGCTCGCCGACGATAGCCCGAGCAGGAAAGGCGGCGGCAATCTGCATCGGCAGGTGTACATTACATTTTCCTTGGGACATTCTTGCGCGGTGGAGATCAAGCAGATCCGGGAGATCATCGATTTTCCCAGTGACGTGCTCAAGCCGCCGGGCTTGCCGCAGTTTGTGTATGGCATTCTGAATCTGCGGCGGCAGATGATCACCCTCATCGACTTGCGCAGCCTGTACCGGATGCCGCCCGCAACAGACAGGTCCGATATCAAGATACTGGTGGTCGAGCGTGGCGATGAGCGTTATGGCCTGATGGTCGACGCGGTCGAGAATATTGTGACCGTTTCCGATAGAGACCGCATTTCGACGCCGAAAATCATGCGCAGCCGTGCAAACGCGGATATGCGCAGCGAAATGCAGGAAATCATCGACATTGCCGCTGACGATAACGCCAGGCAGACATTCAGCGTTTTCTATATTGATATTTTCCTGGAACGCCTGCTGCTGGAAATGGCTATCGCTTGATATTTTGCCGGCGGGTCTGGCCGTAAAGGGAACAGGGATGCCGGCCGCGGCAACGCGGTCCGAACTTCCAGCGCCACTTCTCTCATTCCCATGCCGGTTACCGGTTGCTGCGCGCTGCCGCCGGTGTGGCGGCAATGGACAGCTTGTAGGCGCTCTCGCCCTGTCCGAATTCAAGGGTTGAGCTTTGAGATCGTGCCGTAGGCCTGGCCGCCCACCAGTTTCAGGGATTTAAGCCAATCCAGGGTTGTCGCAACCTGAAAGTCGGTTGGCCCTTTTATGGAAAACATGATTCTCCGGCTTAGGCTATTGGCAGGGTCATGGGCGATGATGACGGGCGGTGCGCTCGATGGCGGTATACCGGCGACGATGAGTTTGCTTAATTCGGTGATTTGTTCGTCGGTGCCGTCTACCAGTATCTCGATGTCCAGTTTGCTGTTTGCAGGGTCGATGCTGTTAATAATCATTGGATGCTCCGTAGATGATTGATCAGGCAGACTTGCTGAAAAGCTTGATCAGTGTACTCCATGCAGCGGCGCGGCATCAACCGGCGGGTGTCGATCGTGATCGATCTGGCGGTCGTGAAAACCGGCGCAGCGGATTCGCTTGCTTTTGCGATCGTTCCGTCGACCGGCTTGCAGATGTATCGCTTGTAAGCAAATGCATCATTTGATTGCCTGACGACAGCCATCCGCTAAAGTGAATCCATCACAACGTCGATTGGAGATCACAATGAAACGCATCCTCTGTACTGCCGCCGCAGCGGGTTGAAGTCGTGCCTGCCCAGCGCCGGGGCTATGAATGGGCGCCAGGCTACTGGAACTGGAATGGCAGACGGCACGTATGGGTGGCGGGCCATTGGGAGCGCGCTCGGCCCGGATATGCCTATCAGCGCCCCGAGTGGCGCCAGGAGCGTGATGGCTGGCGTCTGAACCGCGGTGGATGGCAGCGTGGCCCGGCCCATGACCACCGCAAGCATTATGAAAATCGCGGCAATGGTCGCGGCGACCGTGACCACGACGGCGTGCCGAACCGCGTGGACCGTGACCGCGATGGCGACGGCGTGGCCAATCGTTACGACCGTATGCCGAACAACCCGCGCCGCGATTGAACCGCGCCTGTCATCCAGTGAGATTTACATGGTTCACACTGCCTTGGGTTAGCGGTCGGCGGCAAACAGGCATGCTCTGTCTGCGACTGGAAAAGGGGAGGGAAATCGACGACGCGCTTGCGCTTGTGGCACGCGGATCTGGCTTGAAATGGCCTAATGCCAACTGTTCTGACGGCAAAGAAACAGTTTTCAGGATCGCGCGATTTTACTGGATTTGCCCACCGTCGGGCAGTTTCGCCACCCTTGCTTGCCCGATAGGCTTGATCGATCATCCTGTCGTGGACACGGCGGCATGTCTTTCAATTCAGAATGGTCTTGCCTTAGGTCAAGCATTGCTCTTGCGCAGCGCGTAAAATGCGTGGTCTGAATGCAAATAGTCACGCGCAGTTTTCCGCATGCTCACTGCCAATCTTGCGAATGGCACATATGTAAGCATCGCACGGCACATCATCCTGTCACGTCGCAGCAACAATCAATTAACGCCATGATAATTTTGTTTGAACTCGGGCATCGCCCGATCGCGCCCATCCGCGGTATCCGCATGCCGTATCGCTCTGTGGTAGCCGGCATCGTGCTGGTGGCTTGCGTACCAGCCTTGGCGCAGATGCCGGATGCCGGATCCGCTGCCGCCACGCTCAAGCCCGTGGTAGTCACCAGCACCCGCATCGGCGCGACGCCTTTCAATACGCCGGCATCAGTCGGCCTGGTCGCCGGCGAAGAACTGCGCGCCAACCGGCAGCAGGTTAACCTTTCCGAGGGGCTGGGCGGCGTGCCGGGGTTATTGATCCAGAACCGGCAGAATTATGCGCAAGACTTGCAGATTTCGGTGCGCGGTTTTGGCGCGCGCTCGACGTTCGGCATTCGCGGCGTGCGTCTGTATGTGGACGGCATCCCGGCGACATTGCCGGACGGTCAGGGCCAGAGCTCCAACATCGACATCGCCTCGATCGACCGGGTTGAAATCCTGCGCGGTCCTTTCTCTGCCTTGTATGGCAATTCGTCCGGCGGCGTGATCCAGGTGTTTACCGAAGAGGGCAGCGGTGCGCCAAAGGTCACGCCGAGCTTTGCCTTCGGCAGCGACGGTCTGCGGCGTTACGGTATCAAGGCAGGCGGTTCGACCGGCAGCGGCGCCGGCGCCATCGACTATCTGGTGAGTACCAGCCGTTTCACCACCGATGGCTATCGCGACCACAGCGCGGCCAGCAAAAACCTGGTCAACGCCAAGCTCGGTATCCAGTTGGATAATGACAGCAAGCTGACGCTGGTGGTCAACAGCGTGGATCTGAAAGCGCAGGATCCGCTCGGGCTGGAGTGGAGCGACTTCAGGGCGAACCCGCGCGGTGTTGTCGCGGGTGCCAACCAGTTCGACACCCGCAAGAGCGTGCAGCAGACCCAGGGCGGTCTGGTGTATGAGCGCCGCATCGATGCCGCCAACGACTTGCGCCTGATAGCGTACTACGGCCAGCGCGAGACGGTGCAGTTCCAGTCGATTCCCGTCGCTCCACAAGCCAACCCACGCCATGCCGGCGGCGTGATTTCATTGGCGCGCGACTATGGCGGCATCGATGCGCGCTGGACTTCGCGCCTGCAACTGGGGGGGCGCCCGCTGACCATGGTCGGCGGCCTCGCCTGGGATACGTTGAAGGAGCAGCGCCAGGGCTATGAAAACTTCATCGGCGCCGGCGCCACCCAGCAGCTTGGTGTGCAGGGCAGGCTACGGCGCGACGAAAGCAACGACTTGTGGAACATCGATCCTTACCTGCAGGCGTCCTGGCAATTCGCCGAGCGCTGGACGCTGGATGCGGGCGTGCGGCATAGCTCGGTGCGTTTTTCCTCGGACGACCATTACATCGCCGGCGTCAACGGCGACGACAGCGGCGCGGCGCGTTACCGCAAGACGTTGCCGGTGGCGGCGCTGCGCTATCAGGCAACGCCGGACCTGAACTTGTATGCCACACTGGGGCGCGGTTTCGAGACGCCGACCTTCAATGAAATTTCCTACCGCAGCGATGGCCAGGCTGGCCTGAATTTCGCCCTGCGGCCCTCGGTCAACACCAGCGCGGAGGTCGGCGCCAAGGCGCGGCTTGGCAGCGGCATGCTGACGGCGGCATTGTTCCAGACCCGTACCGAAGACGAAATCGTCAGCGCCATCACGACCTTTGGCCGCGCCACGTTCCAGAACGCCGGGCGCACCCGCCGCAATGGCCTGGAGCTTGGATGGGATGGTGCGCTGGCGCGCAACTGGCGTGTGCAGGCGGCCTATACTTACCTGGATGCGACTTACCGCGACAGCTTTTGTTCGCCTTCCTGTACTCCTCCCAATCAGATCGTTCCCGCCGGTAATCGCATTCCCGGCATTGCCCGCCAGATGGCCTTCGCCTCGCTGGCCTGGGCGCCTTCGCAAGGCTGGCGCGCCGGTATCGAAGGTCGCTACCTCAGCGAAATCAAAGTCAATGACCGCAACGATGCCGCCGCGCCTGGGTACTTTGCCGCCGCAGCCCATGCCGGCTATTTGCTGCAACTCGAGCGCTGGACACTGAATGGCTTTGCCCGCATCGACAACCTGTTCGACCGTCAGTATGCCGGTTCGGCGATCATCAACGAGGGCAATAGCCGCTACTTCGAGCCGGCGCCGGGCCGCAACTGGAGTGCCGGGATCAGCGCGGCTTACCGTTTTTAATGGTATCCAGTTATCGCGCGGTCCGAGGTAACAGGCGTGCGCTTGCGTCGTGCTCCTGTTCGGAATCGTACTTGCCTGCTCGACCGGAGTCGCGCCGGTCGATCACGATCCAGATTGGTGCGCCCTTGAATGTAATCCCGATCTATAACTGGGACAAGTATTCGGGTGGATAAGGAATAGACGGCTGATTTTGAAACTGCAATGTCGTTTTTTTTGCTGAAATGGCGGCCTCTCCGTTTGGACATTTGTTGATTTTCTGCAAATTGCTTATACTAAATGTCCTTTTATAAACTTAGAGGCGACAAATATGATCCGTTCCATGCTGACTCTTGCCGGTTTGACTGCAGCGCTTGTTCTGGCCGGTTGTGCTTCGCAACCTGCCGCCCCGGTTTCCAAGGAAGCCGCCGCTGCTACCGCCGTTAACGACGCCGCTGCTGCCGCCAAGCTGAAAGGCAACTGGGCGGGTAACTGGACGCTGCCGGGTTTTGGCGGCGGCAAGTTTGAATTGATCGTTACCGAAGTCAACGGCACCGAAGTCAAGGGCAGCGCCAACTGGTACGGCACTGCCGCCGGCGACACCAAGGGTCCGCTCGCCGGCGCAGCGGTGCAAAACGGTACGCTGATCGAGAACAAATCCAGCAATGCCATCAAGTTGTCGCTGAAGGGCGACAATGAGCTGAGCGGTACCTGGAGTGCCAGCGGTTATAGCGGCCCATTGAGCGCCAAACGCCAGTGATTGGTGCGGAGGCGGTGCGTGGGCAGTTTCCGCGCATTGAACCCGCATTGAATCCATTGAACTACGGATGAAAAACGGGAGCCGCGGCTCCCGTTTTTCATGTGCGGCGCAGGCGCTTGCGGGCTATCGCCCCTGCTGCGGCACATCCTTCGGCAGGGCGGCCTCGCGGCGGTTGAAGCCCGCCACCATATCGAAACGGAACAAGCGGCATTCCAGTGCGCCATTGAAGAAGGGCGTCTTGCGCGATTCTTTCAAACGCAGCAGTTTTGGCACGCCGAGATCGGCGGTAAACAGGAAAACCGACCAGCCGGCGAAGCGCTGCTTCAAGGTGGTGCCGAAGGCGCTGAAGAAGGATTGCGCCATCTCATCGGAGTCGATGGCGCTGTCGCCGCGCACGCCGATCCGTTCGCCATACGGCGGGTTGGTCAGCAGGATGCCGGGCGTCTCGCTCGGCGGCTTGACCTCTTGCGCCTCGATCTGTTTCAGGGGCACCTCGAACTGGATACCGGCGCGCTGCAGGTTGTGGCGCGCCATGACGATCATGTCGCCGGAAATGTCGCTGCCGAAAATCGTCGGCGCAGCGGGCAGGGGATTGGGCTTGAAGCCGCCCTTCATCGCCAGCCAGGCGTCGGCATCGAATTCATGGAATTTTTCGAAGGCGAAGCGGCGGCGCGTGCCGGGCGGAATGCCGGCCAGCATTTGCGCAGCTTCGGCCAGGATGGTGCCGGAACCGCACATCGGGTCGAACAGCACCATGCCGGGTTTCCAGCCGGCCACCCGCAGGAGGCCCGCGGCCAGGTTCTCGCGCAACGGCGCGTCGCCGGTATCCTCGCGCCAGCCGCGCTTGAACAATGCCTCGCCGGACGTGTCCAGGTACAGCGTAAACGTGCGCTGGTCGAGGAAGCCGGAAATGCGCATGTCGGGTTCCTTGGTATTGACCGAGGGGCGCTTGTTGAACTGGTCGCGGAAGCGGTCGCACACCGCGTCCTTGATTTTCAGGGTGGTGAAGTCCAGGCTGGTCAAGGGCGACTTGATGGCGGTGAGATTGACGCGGATGGTGTGGTCCACGCTGAACCAGTCTTCCCAGGGCGCCGCCAACGCCATGTCATAGATATCGTTTTCATTCTGGTAGCCGCCATGCGCGATGCGCAGCAGCACGCGCGAGGCGATGCGCGAATGCAGGTTGATGCGCCAGGCATCGGTGAGCTTGCCGGAGCAGTGCACGCCGCCCGGCACCTGGTTGTGCACCTTGAGCGTGGGGCTTTGCTGCGCGATCTCGCGCAGTTCTTCGGCCAGTGGTACTTCCATGCCGCGCGGGCAGGGGCAGAAATAAGAGTAATTCATGGGGAACCTTTTATCCGTAAGTATTGCTTGCCAGCCGCTCCCTCTTGCGGGGACGGCAGCGCTTGTTTAAAACGGCTTGACCACCACCAGCACCACGGCAGCCAGCAAGCCGATCACCGGCACTTCATTGAACCAGCGGTACCAGGTATGACTACGCTTGTTGACGCCGCGTTCGAATTTCTTTAACAGCGATCCGCAGGCATGGTGGTAGCCGATCAGCAGCACGACGATCGTCAGCTTGGCGTGCAGCCAGCCATTGCCGGGGCCTTTGCCGATGCCGTAACCCAGCCACAGCCACAGGCCGAACACCAGCGCCGGAATCGCCAGCATCGACATGAAGCGGTACAGCCGGCGTGCCATCAGCAACAGGCGCTCGGTGGTGGCAGTGTCGTCGACCTGTGCGAGATTGACGAAAATGCGCGGCAGGTAGAACAGGCCGGCGAACCACGAAGCGACGAAGACGATGTGCAGCGATTTAATCCAGAGCATTTTTATTGTTTCATCAGGGGTGGGTAACTCAGACGCGCACTTCACCATGGTGAAGCAGGGGGTGAGCGGGGAATTCAGACAGCATGCTGTCTGCCCGCGAACCGGGGCATGCCCCGTGCCTGCGTAACGGTGTCGCCTTGCAAGGCGATACTCCGTAAACATAGCATTTATACACGAACTTCTCCATGCCCGAATACCACATATTTCAGCGAAGTCAATCCTTCCAGTCCGACCGGACCGCGTGCATGCAGCTTGTCGTTGGAAATGCCGATTTCCGCGCCGAGGCCGTACTCGAAGCCGTCGGCGAAGCGGGTCGAGGCATTCACCATCACCGAAGCCGAATCGACTTCGCGCACGAAGCGCATGGCGCGGCTGTAATCTTCGGTGACGATGGCGTCGGTGTGCTGCGACGAGTAAAGGTTGATGTGGGCGATCGCCTCATCGATGCCGGGCACGATCTTCACCGCCAGGATGGCCGCCAGGTATTCGGTCTTCCAGTCTTCGTCGGTGGCGGCCGCCAGGTGCGGGTAGCCTTTCAGGACGGCGCGCGCTTCCTCGTCGCCGCGCAGCTCGACTTCCTTCTGTTCGTACAGCTTGGCCAGTTCGGGCAGCACGCGCGGGGCGATTTCGCGCGCCACCAGCAGGGTTTCCATGGTGTTGCAAGTACCGTAGCGGTGGCACTTGGCATTGAAGGCGACCCGCAGGGCCTTGCCGATATCCGCCTTGTCGTCGATGTAGACGTGGCAGATGCCGTCCAGGTGCTTGATCATCGGCACCTTGGATTCGCGCATCAGGCGTTCGATCAGGCCCTTGCCGCCACGCGGCACGATCACGTCCACATATTGCGGCATGGTGATCAGTTCGCCGACGGCGGCGCGGTCGGTGGTTTCGACGATCTGCACCGCATCGCCAGGCAGGCCGGCGCCGGCCAGGCCTTCCTTGACCAGCTTTGCCAGCGCCTGGTTGCAGTGGATCGCTTCCGAGCCGCCGCGCAAAATCGTCGCATTGCCGCTCTTGATGCACAGGCCGGCGGCATCCACCGTGACGTTCGGGCGCGCTTCGTAAATGATGCCGATGACGCCGAGCGGCACGCGCATCTGGCCGACCTGGATGCCGCTTGGACGGAATTTCATGTTCGAGATCTCGCCGATCGGGTCGGGCAGGGCGACGATCTGTTCCAGCCCGGCGGCCATGGTGGCGATGGCCTGGTCTGACAAGGTCAGGCGGTCCAGCATGGCCGCTTCCATGCCGTTGGCGCGGGCGGCTTCCAGGTCTTGCTGGTTTGCCGCGCGCAAGGCGGCGGCGTCGCGGCGGATGGCGGCGGCGATCAGTTCCAGCGCGCGGTTCTTGGCGGCGGTGTCGGCGCGGGCCATGGCGCGCGAGGCGGCGCGGGCGCGCTGGCCGACGTCATTCATGTAATGCTTGATATCCATGATGTTTGGATTCCAGATAAGTAAAACGAAAATTTCGATGCCGGCGCTCAGCGTCCGGTCGCGACCTTCAGGCCCAGTTGCAGCATGGCGTCCCAGGCGTCGCCCGCGAATGCTTTGGCGCGCAAACCTTTGACCATCTTATCGATTTGCGCGGCTTCCTGCAGCGCCGCCTGCAGCGTGGCCAGCGAGATGCGCCGCAGCGCCGGTTCCATCAGGCGCTCGCGCGGTCCCCAGATGCGGTACTCTTTTAACAGCATGCCGAGCGGGCGACCCTGCGTCATGCCCGACTTCAGCTTCAGCAGCGTGCGGATTTCTTCGGCCACCGCCCACAATACCAGCGGCAAGGCTTCGCCTTCGCCTTTCAGGCCTTCCAGCATGCGCGCCAGGCGCGCGCTGTCGCCAGCCAGCATGGCCTCATTCAGCTTGAAAACATCGTAGCGGGCCACGTTCAGCACCGCATCCTGGATCTGTTCGAAGCTGAGCTTGCCCTCCGGGTGCAGCAGCGCCAGTTTCTGGATTTCCTGGTGCGCGGCCAGCAGGTTGCCTTCGACGCGCTCGGCGATGAAATCGATACCCTGGCGGTCGGCGCTCTGCTTTTGCGCCGCCAGCCGCGTTCCGATCCAGCCCGGCAACTGGTTGCGTTCCACCAGCGGGATGTCGATGTACACGCCGGCCTGCTGCAGCGCGCCGACCCAGGCCGCCTTTTGCGTGGCCCAGTCGAGCTTGGGCAGGGTGATCAGCGTGACGTTGTCCGGCGACAGGCTGGCGGCGTAATGCTGCAGCGCCTGGCCGCCTTCCTTGCCCGGCTTGCCGGTGGGGATGCGCAGTTCGATCAGCTTGCGTTCGCCGAACAGCGATTGCGACTGGTTGGCTTCCAGCAGGGCGCCCCACTTGAAGCTGCGTTCGACCACCAGCACTTCGCGTTCGGAAAATCCCTGCACGCGCGCCGTCTTGCGGATGCGGTCGGCCGCTTCCAGCGCCAGCAGGTGCTCGTCGCTGGCGATCACGTACAGCGGCGCCAGCGGCTTGGCCAGATGCGCTTCGAGGGCGTCGATCCGCAGTTGCATGATTATGACGGTTTGATTGCCGCCAGCCGGCGCAGGATCTGCTGCACCAGGTCCGACTGCATGTCGCGGTACAGCATGGCTTTTTCGCCTTCCTTGGCCAGCACGGCGGCTTCGTTGAAGCTCATGTCGCGCTTGAGCACGATGTCGGTCGGCTCGAGCAATTGCTGGCCGCTGCCATCCAGCACCCGAAAGCCGAAATAATAAAACAGCGACAGTTCGCGGATGCGACCCTGGCTGTTGAGCGACAGCACGGATTCCGTGCGCTGTTCGGACAGCGGCTCCAGCACGGCTTCGGCCGCCTTGCGGTCGCTGGCGATTTCGGTGCTGCCGCTGGCGCGGATATAGCGCCGCAACTCGACGCCCAGCGGCGAGTTTTCGGCGAAGGCCAGGTAGATCGTCTTGAACGGCAGGCGGGTTTGCTCCGCTCCGCGCAGGCGGAAGCCGCAGGCGCTCAGTGCGGAGGCGCCTGCCAGGCTGGCCAGCAGGGTGAGCGCGTTACGGCGCGGGTTGCTCATGCGTTTGCTCCTCAGGCGACGATATTGACCAGCTTGCCAGGCACCACGATGACTTTTTTCGGGGCGCCTTCGATAAATTTCTGCACATTCTCGTTGGCCAGCGCCGCCGCTTCGATCGTCGCCTTGTCGGCATCTTTCGAGACCTTGATGCTGCCGCGCAGCTTGCCATTGACCTGCACCATCAACTCGAGCTCGGCCTGTTCCAGCGCGGCCGGATCGACTTGCGGCCAGGGCGCGTCGAGGATGTCGCCGTGAACCTTGGTCAGTCCGGTTTCCTGCCACGCCACGTGGGTGATATGCGGCGCCACCGGATTGAGCAGGCGCAGGAAAATCGACAAGCCTTCGGTGATCACGGCGTTCGATGCAGCCGAGTCGTCGAATTTCGCGCCTTCCAGCGTGTTCAGCATCTTCATGCAGGCCGACACCACGGTGTTGTACTGGATGCGCTTGTAGTCGTGATCGGCCTGCTGCAGGATCTTGTGGATTTCGCGGCGCAGGGTCTTGTGGCTTTCCGGTAGGCTGGCGAAATCGCCCGGCGCTGCGGCGGCGATGCGCGCCGACTGCGCATAGGCATAATTCCACACGCGCTTGAGGAAGCGGTTGGCGCCTTCGACGCCGGTGCCCGACCATTCCAGCGTCTGTTCCGGCGGCGAGGCAAACATGGTGAACAGGCGCGCGGTATCGGCGCCGTACTGGTCGATCTGCGCCTGCGGGTCGATGCCGTTGTTCTTCGACTTCGACATTTTTTCGGTGCCGCCGATCGCGACCGGCTGGCCGTCGGCTGTCAGCTTGGCGGCCACCGGGCGGCCCTTGTCATCCAGGCTCAGTTCGACATCGGCCGGGTTGAACCAGGTCTTCTTGCCGGATTCCTCTTCGCGGTAATAGGTTTCGTTCAACACCATCCCTTGCGTGAGCAGGTTGACGAAGGGCTCGTCGAACTTGACCAGGCCGAAGTCGCGCATGACCTTGGTCCAGAAGCGGGCATACAGCAAATGCAGCACGGCGTGCTCGATGCCGCCGATGTACTGATCCATCGGCATCCAGTAATCGGTGCGCTCGTCGACCATCTTGTCGGCGCTACCCGGCGCGCCCTGTGGCGCGGTATAGCGCATGTAATACCACGACGAATCGACGAAGGTATCCATGGTGTCGGTTTCGCGCCGCGCCGGCTTGCCGCATTGCGGGCAATCGACGTGGAGGAATTTTTCGTGCTTGTTCAAGGGATTGCCGCTGCCGTCCGGCACGCAATCTTCCGGCAGCACCACCGGCAAATCCTTTTCCGGCACCGGCACGTCGCCGCAATCGGCGCAGTGGATGATCGGGATCGGCGTGCCCCAGTAGCGCTGGCGCGAAATGCCCCAGTCGCGCAGGCGGTAGGTGATTTTCTTTTCACCGATGTTCCGGGCCGCGAGGTCGGCAGCGATGGCATCGACTGCCTGCTGGTAGTTCATGCCATCGTACTTGGCGGAATTGACGCAGCGGCCGTTTTCCTTGTCGCCATACCATTCCTGCCAGGCGTCCAGCGAATAATCCTGGCCGTTGACATCGACCACCTGCTGGATAGCCAGGCTGTATTTTTTTGCAAAGGCGAAGTCGCGCTCGTCATGCGCCGGCACACCCATCACGGCGCCGTCGCCATAGGTGATCAGGACGTAATTGCCGACCCAGACTTCGACCTGCTTGCCGGTGAGCGGATGGGTGACGAACAGGCCGGTGGCCATGCCCTTCTTTTCCATGGTCGCCATGTCGGCTTCGATCACGCTGCCTTGCTTGCATTCATTGATGAAGGCGGCCAGCGCCGGGTTGGCTTGCGCCGCGTGCGTCGCCAGCGCATGTTCCGGGGCGACGGCGCAAAAGGTCACGCCCATGATGGTGTCGGCGCGGGTGGTGAAGACCCACAGCTTGCCGTCGTTGATCGCCTGGCCGGCCGCATCCTTGATGTCATGCGGGAAAGCGAAGCGCACGCCGGTGGACTTGCCGATCCAGTTCGATTGCATGATGCGCACGCGCTCGGGCCAGCCCGGCAGTTTGTTGTCGACGAAGTCGAGCAATTCTTCCGCGTAGGAGGTGATGCGGGCGTAGTACATCGGGATTTCGCGCTTTTCGATGAGCGCGCCGGAACGCCAGCCGCGGCCGTCGATCACCTGTTCGTTGGCGAGCACGGTCTGGTCGATCGGGTCCCAGTTCACGGTGCCGGTCTTCTTGTAGATGATGCCCTTTTCCAGCATCTTCAGGAACATCCACTGGTTCCACTTGTAGTACTCGGGGCGGCAGGCGGTCATTTCGCGCGACCAGTCGATCGCCAGGCCCATCGCCTGCATCTGCTTTTTCATGTAGTCGATGTTCGAATACGTCCATTGCGCCGGCGGCACGCCGTTGGCCATCGCGGCATTCTCGGCCGGCATGCCGAAGGCATCCCAGCCCATCGGCATCAGCACGTTGTAGCCGTTCATGCGCAGGTGGCGGTACATCACGTCATTGATGGTGTAATTGCGCACATGCCCCATGTGCAGCTTGCCCGAAGGATAGGGCAGCATCGAACAGGCATAGAATTTCTTCTTGTCCTGGCCGTTCTTGTCTTTTGCGTGTTCGGCGGCGCGGTAGGCGTCGATCGCTTGCCAATGGTCTTGCGCCGATTTCTCGACATCGGCGGGGCTGTATTTGTCTTGCATGACGGATGGTAGGGAAATGGGATATGAACCCGCCATTATACTGGTTCGGGCAAGGGCTTACGAGGCGGCAAAACCATGTCATGCTGCCGCAAAATGATGGAATTGCCGCAAAAACGGCGCAATCGGTCAGCGCAGTAGCAGTTTCAAAGCGGGTTTTTCGCCGTAATCGGCATAGCGCTCGTTGATGCCTTCGATGCAGAAGGCCAGTTCTTCCAGCAAGTCGGGGGCCTGCTGGCGCAGGGTGTCGGCTTGTGTCACTTCGATTTCCAGCACTTCCTCTTCGGCCAGATGGAAGCGGGTCATGCCGTCATCGTCGCGCAGATAGGAGAGGCAATCGACCCAGGCATCCAGGTTGTTGCCATAAAAATCAGGGAAACCGAAAGCCTCGCGGCATTGCGCATGAAAGGCGGGCCAGTCGGTGATGGTCGCGCCATCGAGGAGGACATGTGCCATGGTCTTATTTCGCCGGCGCTGAGCTTGGGGCCGCAGCCGGTTTGGGTTCCGTCACGAAACCAAGCTTGTTCAGTCCGTTGCCCTGGGCGGCCGCCATGACCTCGGCGATGATTTCGTAGCGGGTAGCTTTGTCGGCGCGCAATTGCAACTCCGGTTGCGGCTTTTTCTGTGCCGCCTGCGCCAGGCGCGCGGCCAGGTCTTGCCGGGCGATGACGTCATTGCCCCAGAAGATTTGCCCCTCGCCATTGATCGACAGCGAAATGGTTTCCGGCTTTTCCGGCGCTGCTTCCGCCTGTGCGGTCGGCAAGTCCAGCTTGATGGCGTGGGTAAACAGCGGCGCGGTGATGATGAAAATCACCAGCAAGACCAGCATCACGTCGACCATGGGCGTGACATTGATGTCCGACATGGGCGCTGCCTGCTGGTTCTGGTTGAATCCGCCGAAGGCCATTTTGTTACCTTGAGATACTCATATCTATAATGTTGGGTACAGAGTAATTCGTCGCGCTGCGGCGACTCACAAACTCTGTCCCGCAATTCAAGAACTACTCTGTCCCGCAGCTGGTACAACGCGTGCGCCAGTAGTCAGGTAGGCATGCAAGTCATGTGCAAAGCCATCCAGTTCCGCCAGGGTGAGGCGATTGACGCGGGTGAAGGCATTGTAGGCCAGCACCGCCGGAATCGCCACTAGCAGGCCAAGGGCGGTCATGATCAGCGCTTCGCCAACCGGGCCGGCGACCTTGTCGATCTGTACCGTGCCGGAAGTCGAGACCGCGACCAAGGCATGGTAGATGCCCCAGACGGTGCCGAACAGGCCGACAAAGGGGGCGGTGGAGCCCACCGAAGCCAGCAGGGTCAGGCCGTTTTCCAGGCGCGCGGCGACGCGGTTGATTTCCTGGCGCAAGGTGCGGGTGATCAGTTCGCCCGGGTCGGTATGGGCATTCAGCGAGCCGGCCTGGTTGCCGACACTGGCGGCCTGGGCGCTTTGCGCGGCCAGCGGCGTGTAGACGCTTTCCGGGTCGGCGGCGCGGATCAGGGCGATGGCATCGGTCAGGGTCGGCGCATTCCAGAACGCTTCCAGGGTCCGGGCGCTCTTGCGGATGCGCCACGAAGTCCAGGCCTTGGAGAGGATGTAATACCAGCTGGCGATCGACATCAGCAGCAGGGCGTAGGCGACCGCATGCGAGACGGCGTCGCCCTGCGCCCAGTAGTGGGCGAAACCGAGGGTAGGGGTGGCTGGATTCATGGATCAGCGCAGGCCGAGCACGTCCTGCATGTCGTACAAGCCGGTGCTCTTGTCGGCCAGGAAGCGCGCGGCGCGCAGGCTGCCATGCGCATAGGTGACCCGGCTGGACGACTTGTGGGTGATTTCAATGCGCTCGCCGATGCCGGCAAACAGCACCGTATGGTCACCGACGATATCGCCGCCACGGATAGTGGCAAAGCCGATCGAGGACGGGTCGCGCGGACCGGTCACGCCTTCGCGCGCGAACACGCCGACTTCCTTGAGGTCGCGGCCGAGCGCCTCGGCCACGACTTCGCCCATTTTCAGCGCGGTGCCGGAGGGGGCGTCGACCTTGTGGCGGTGATGTGCCTCGATGATTTCGATATCGTAGCCTTCGGCGAAGCTTTTTGCCGCCATTTCCAGCAGTTTCATGGTGACGTTGACGCCGACACTCATGTTGGGCGCGAACATGATCGCCGTCTTTTGCGCGGCGGCGGCAATTGCCGCCTTGCCGGCATCGTCAAAGCCTGTCGTGCCGATGATCACCTTGATGCCGTGGGCAGCGCAATATTCCAGGTGTTTCAGGGTGCCTTCGGGGCGGGTGAAATCGATCAGGTAATCGGCATTTGCCAGGCCTTTGGCCAGGTCCGATTCGATGGCCACGCCGCAGGGCTGGCCGGCGAAGGCGGTGGCATCGCTGCCGACATATTGTCCCGGGATATCGAGGGCGCCGGCCAGCACGGTGTCGTCAGCTTCCTGTACGGCTTCGATCAGCATGCGGCCCATGCGGCCGGAGGCGCCGGCAATGGCGATTTTTAATGGATTCATGAGGCTAAACCAGTTCTGTTGGCAAAATATTACTTGGCCGGCGTTGCCACTTTTGGCGTTGCCGTTTTCGATGCCTGCGGCGTCGTGCCAGCGATCAGGGACAGGAAATCCTGTTCGGTCGGCAAGGTGCCGGCATCGATATTGGCTACGCGGTTATCCTGGAAATGTACCGCGATGCGGCTGCTGATCACTTCACCATTGCCTTTTTGCATACGGAATACGTAATCCCAGCGGTTGGCGTGGAATATATCGTTCAGCAGGGGCGTGCCCAGCACGAAGCGCACCTGGTCCGCGGTCATGCCGGTCTTGAGTTGCGCCAGCTGTTCTTGCGAGATGAAGTTGCCTTGCTGGATATCGATCCGGTAGGGCGAAAAAATCCCGAACAGGCGCTTTTCTTTGGTGGTCTGCACTCCCGTGGTGGCCGGTACGGCAGCCTTGGGCTGCTGGGCTGCGACGGCAGGGGTGCTGGTGGCGGCAACCGGCTCTTCCATCAAGGGATTCTTGCTGGCGCAGCCGATCAGGGCGCAGGCCGCGACCAGACACAATGCCTGAGACAAGGCTGAAGCGGAAGGTAATACTGGAAACGGCAGGCGCATAAATAGTAGAGTCTTGATCGAATCAGGAAATTTTTGCAGAAACACTATATGATAAAGCAGAACTCAGCTTCCAACCATAATCATGCCGAACAATCCTTCCGACTTGAAAGCCAGCGGCCTGAAGGCCACCCTGCCACGCTTGAAAATTCTGGAAATCTTCCAGAACAGCGCGGTGCGCCATTTGAGCGCGGAAGACATCTATAAAGTCCTGCTAGCCGAGAATATGGATGTCGGACTGGCAACCGTCTATCGCGTGCTGACGCAATTCGAGCAGGCCGGCCTGTTGCATCGCAATCATTTTGAAACCGGCAAGTCCGTCTTCGAACTGAATCAGGGTTCGCACCATGACCACCTGGTATGCCTGGATTGTGGCCTGGTGGAAGAATTCTTTGATGACGAGATCGAACAGCGGCAACAGAAAATCGCCGGCGAGCGCGGCTTCAAGATTGCCGACCATGCGCTGGCGCTGTATGGCCATTGCACCAAGGAGAACTGCCCCCACCGCGGGCGTTGAATGCTGACTGAAGGGCTGCCGGCTAGTGGTGGCTGAGGGCGTTCGACAGCAGCTTGGCGGTGATGTCGACGATCGGGATTACCCGTTCGTATGCCATGCGTGTGGGGCCGATCACGCCTAGCGTGCCGATGATCTTGCCATTGGCTTCATAGGGAGCGGTCACCACGCTCATTTCGTCCATCGGCACCAGTTGCGATTCGCCGCCGATGAAGATTTGCACGCCGGTGGCGTTGCTGGAGATGTCCAGCAATTGCATCAAGCCGGTCTTTTGCTCGAAAACTTCAAACAATTTGCGCAGCGACGCCATGTTGGACGACAGGTCCGACACCGACAGCAGGTTGCGCTCGCCGGAAATCACCACATCCTCGCCGGTATCGGCCATGGCATCGCTGCCGGCTTCCACCGCTGCCTGCATCAGCGCGGTCATGTCGTCGCGCAGCTGGCGCAGTTCGCCCTTGAGGCGCAGGCGCACGTCGTCGAAACTCATGCCGCCATAGTGCTGGTTGATGTAATTGGCGGCATGCGTCAGTTGCGACGGCGTGTAATCGGCCTCGGTCAGCAACAGGCGGTTTTGCACCTCGCCGTTGGGGGCGACGATCACCAGCAGGATGCGCTTTTCCGACAGGCGCAGGAACTCGATTTGCTGGAACACCGATTCATGGCGCGGGGTCAGCACCACACCGGCGAATTGCGACAGCGACGACAGGATCTGCGCCGCGTTGGAAAGCAGTTGTTGCTGCGAATGGGATTGCAGGCGGGAATGCATTTTCGATTCCAGCCCCGACTCGTCGATCGATTGCACCGTCAGCAGGGTGTCGACGAAGACCCGGTAACCGCGCGGCGTTGGCACCCTGCCGGCGGAAGTGTGCGGACTGGCGACAAAGCCCATCTCTTCCAGGTCGGCCATGATGTTGCGGATGGTGGCCGGCGACAGTTCCAGCCCGGATATCTTCGACAGCGCCCGCGAGCCGACCGGCTGGCCGTCGGCAATATAGCGTTCGACTAAGGCTTTCAAGAGGGTTTGTGCGCGGCTATCGAGTTGCATGGAAGTATTGTAACCAGCACCTATGGGCTAAGCTAGAGTCTGTTTGGCATGAATGTGGCATTTCAGGCGGCTTTCACGGTGAGCTCACTTCTTTGGATACTAAATGGGTGCTTGTATGCCATCTTTCAAGACTGGCCATAAATATGGTCTAATCCGCACCATGCTATCAAACAAGTTCTCTTCTACTCACGTCAAGACCATTGCCATCGTCGGCAAGCCGATGGCCGCTGGTATTGGCGATTCTTTGATGGAAATTGCTGCTTTCCTGGCCAGCATCGGGCACAAAGTGGTGTTTGAGGCTGAGACTGCCCGCAATATTGCCCTCGACCATGTAACCGCGCTTTCTCCGGAACAAATCGGCCTGCAAGCCGATGCCGCCATCGTGGTTGGCGGCGACGGCACCATGCTGGGGATCGCCCGGCAACTGGCGCCTTACAATGTGCCCTTGATCGGGATTAACCAGGGGCGCCTGGGTTTCATGACCGATATCCCGGCCGAGCGCATGATGCCTGTACTGGCTGACATGTTGTCAGGCAAAATCGAATCGGAACAGCGCAGTCTGCTGGAGGGTGAAGTCTTGCGCGACGGCGTCAATATTTTCCAGGGGCTGGCCTTCAACGATGTGGTGGTCTCGCGCGGCAGCGGCGCCGGCATGGTGGAATTGCGGGTCGAAGTCGATGGCCACTTCATGTATAACCAGCGCTCGGATGGCTTGATCGTGGCCACGCCCACCGGCTCCACCGCCTATGCCTTGTCGGCCGGCGGACCCTTGCTGCATCCGAACCTGGGCGGCATTGCGATGGTGCCGATCGCCCCGCACGCCTTGTCGAACCGGCCGATCGTGCTGTCGGACAGTAGCGAGATCGTGATTGAAATCGTCAATGGCCGCGATATCAGCGTCAACTTCGATATGCAAACCTTCGCCAGCCTGCAGCACCATGACCGCGTGGTGGTGCGCCGCTCGCGCCATGTCATCACCTTTCTGCATCCGTCCGGATGGAGTTATTTCGATACCCTGCGCGAAAAATTGCACTGGCACGAATATCCCTCGGCCGAAGGAAAGTTAAAATAACAACTATGCTGCGCACACTTTCCATACGCGATTTCGTCATCGTCGATGCCATCGAGCTCGACCTGGCCGGCGGTTTTACCGTATTTACCGGCGAAACCGGCGCCGGCAAATCGATCCTGATCGATGCCCTGGCGCTGGCGCTGGGCGGCCGCGGCGACGCCAGCGTGGTGCGCGAAGGCGCGGCGCGCGCCGATATCACGGCGGAATTCGCCGACGGCGCCGAAACTGCCGCCTGGTTGGCGGAGAATGAATTCAATCGTGACGACGGCGCCATCCTGGTGCGCCGCGTGATCGACAATGCCGGCCGTTCCAAGGCCTACATCAACGGCATCGCCGCCACCGCCACGCAATTGCGCGAGCTGGGCGAATTGCTGGTCGATATCCATGGCCAGCATGCGCACCAGTCCTTGCTGAAAGCCGACGGCCAACGCCGCTTGCTCGATGGTCAGGGCGGTTTGCTGGAGGAGGCCAGGGCGGTCGCCGCCGCCTGGAAAGCCTGGCGCGCGCTGGCCCGGCAGCGCGAGGAAATCGAGGGCAATGCCAGAAGCGTGCTGCTCGAGCGCGAGCGCCTGGAGTGGCAGGTGGGCGAGCTGGAAAAGCTGGCGCCGAAAGCCGGCGAATGGGATGAGGTGAACCAGGAATACAGCCGCCTGTCGCATGCCGCTACCCTGATCGATGGCGCCCAGGAAGCGCTGACGGCGATTTCCGAGGCCGAGGACGAGCCGATGCTGGCACGCCTGTCGACGCTGAACCAGCGGCTGGCGAAACTGGCCGATATCGACGAAGCCCTGAAACCGGTGTTGGAAGTGCTGGAGCCGGCCCGCATCCAGTTGCAGGAAGCGGTGTATGCATTGAACGATTATCTCGACCGGCTGGAACTCGACCCGCAACGGCTGCAGGAAGTCGAGCGTCGCATGGGGGATCTGCATGCGACGGCGCGCAAGTTCCACGTCGAGCCGGAGGCCTTGCAGGCCGAGCTGGAAAGCCTGTCGGCGCAATTGCGGCAGCTGGCCGACGCCAGCGACCTGGACGCGCTGAAGGCGCAGGAAGAAAAGTTGAAGTCGGCTTATCTGGCGGCCGCGCAGAAGCTGTCAAAGGCGCGCGCCAAGGCCGCCAAGGCGCTGGGCGCGGCAGTGACATCGGCGATGCAGGACTTGAGCATGGCGGGCGGCCGCTTCGAGGTGGCGTTGAATCCGGGCGAGCCGGCTGCGCATGGCCTGGAACAGGTTGAATTCCTGGTGGCCGGCCACGCCGGCACCCAGCCGCGGCCGCTGGCCAAGGTCGCTTCCGGCGGCGAACTGGCGCGCATTTCTCTGGCGATCTCGGTGATCACTTCGAGCGCGACGGCAACCCCGACCCTGATTTTCGATGAGGTCGATTCCGGCATCGGCGGCGGCGTTGCCGAGGTGGTCGGTCGTTTGCTGCGCCGTCTCGGGCAGGACCGGCAAGTCCTGTGCGTCACCCATTTGCCGCAAGTAGCCAGCCAGGCCAACCAGCATTTTCAGGTCAGCAAGCGCAATGCAGGCGGCAAGACAGTGTCCGGCATCGCGGTGCTGGAGACAACTGCGCGTATCGAGGAAATCGCCCGCATGCTGGGCGGCCTGGAAATCACGGCGACGACCCGCAAGCACGCCAGGGAACTGTTGGCGCTCTAGCCGCATGCCGCTCGGCACGGCATCCTGCGCGCCGTCGTGCACTTCATTTCACCTGATCCTGTCGAATCGAGAACAGATGGCTTTTCGCAAAGAACCCCCCTATACCCATGGCACGGCGGAACAGACCGCGGTCGTGCTGGTCAACCTTGGCACGCCGGATGCGCCGACCGCGCCTGCGGTGCGACGCTACCTGAAGCAATTCCTGTCCGATCCGCGTGTGGTGGAGATTCCCAGGGCGCTGTGGGCGCCGATCCTGCATGGCATCATCCTGCCGTTTCGCTCCGCCAGGTCGGCCGCCAAGTATGCGTCGATCTGGGGCGCCGATGGCTCGCCGCTGAAGGTCCATACTGAAAAGCAGGCCATGCTCCTGCGCGGCTATCTGGGCGAACGCGGCCATCAGGTGCAAGTCGCGCATGCGATGCGCTATGGCGCGCCCTCCCTGCCGCAGGTCTTGCAACAGTTGCAGGAACAGGGCTGCAGCCGCATCCTGGTGTTGCCAGCCTATCCGCAGTATGCCGGCAGTACCACCGCATCGGTCTATGATGCGGTATTCGCCCATTACGCCGCCCAGCGCAACGTGCCGGAGCTGCGTCTGGTCAGGCATTATCATGACCATGAAGCCTATATCGAAGCGTTGAAGCATTCGGTGCTGGCGCACTGGGACGCGCATGGCCGGCCCGACAAGCTGGTCATGAGTTTTCATGGCGTGCCCCGGCGCACGCTGGAACTGGGCGACCCTTACCATTGCGAATGCCACAAGACGGCGCGCCTGGTGGCAACGCAACTTGGCCTGACTGACGAGCAATACCTCGTGACCTTCCAGTCGCGCTTTGGCAAGGCCGAATGGCTGCAGCCTTATACCGCGCCTACCTTGCGACGACTGGCGCAGCAGGGCATCAGGCGCGTCGATGTGATGTGCCCGGGTTTTGTCGCCGATTGCCTGGAAACCCTGGAGGAAATCGATATGGAAGTCCGGCAGGATTTTCTCGACGCTGGCGGGCGTGAATTTCACTACATTCCTTGCTTGAATGAAAATCCGGCCTGGATCCATGCCTTGACTGATATTGCTGAGGAGCATTTGTTGGGATGGCCGACCATGTCCAATGCTGCTGCCCGCGATGCGCAAGCGCGCGAATTGGCCATCAGTCGGGAGCAGGCGCGGCGCCTGGGTGCGGTGCAGTAGGCGGCGCTGCAATAGGCAGAGGGGGCTTGAAAATGCCGAAAATAGTCCCATATGGCTAAAATTGTTATTTAAGTCATTGATTGTTGGAGGGGTTTCGATGCAAGAACAGGAAAAACAAACTGGGCCGGAAGTCGGCATAGAGGAAGAGACGATCGCCGCGGAAACTGGCGCTGGCGTGGCCGAGCAGGATCTGGCGGAAAAACTGGCCGCTGCCGAAGCCAAGGCGGCGGAATTCCAGGATGCCTATTTGCGGGCCAAGGCCGATGTCGAGAATTTCCGCCGCCGCGCCCAGGAAGACATTGCCAAGGCGCATAAATTCGCCATCGAGGGTTTTGCCGAAGCCCTGGTGCCGGTCAAGGATAGTCTGGAAATGGCACTGAAAGTCGAAGCGCCTTCGGTCGAATCCCTGCGGGAGGGGGTCGAAATGACCTTGAAACAATTGAATGCCGCGTTTGACAAGGGCCGTCTGGCCGAGGTTAATCCGCAAGCCGGCGACAAGCTCGACCCCATGAAGCACCAGGCGATTTCGATGGTGCCGGCCGAGCAGGAAGCCAATACCGTGGTCAGTGTGCTGCAAAAAGGCTATACCATCGCCGACCGCCTGCTGCGCCCGGCCCTGGTGACGGTTGCGCAAGAAAAATAAGCGTAATTTTGCGGAAGGCGCTTGAAAGTACGGCATTTCTCCACATATTGACGACATCAGAATCTGTTATCCAGCTATAAAAGGACAAAATCATGGGCAAGATTATCGGTATCGACCTGGGCACCACCAATTCATGCGTTTCCGTCATGGAAGGCGGCCAGCCGAAAGTGATTGAAAACTCCGAGGGCGCGCGCACCACGCCTTCCGTCATCGCTTACCAGGACGATGGCGAAATCCTGGTCGGCGCGCCGGCCAAGCGCCAGGCGGTGACCAATCCGAAAAACACGCTGTATGCCGTCAAGCGTCTGATCGGCCGCAAGTTCGATGAAAAGGAAGTGCAGAAGGACATCAGCCTGATGCCTTATGCGATCAGCAAGGCCGACAATGGCGACGCCTGGGTGACGGTGCGCGACAAGAAGCTGGCGCCGCCGCAGATTTCCGCCGAAGTCCTGCGCAAGATGAAAAAGACCGCCGAAGACTACCTCGGCGAGGAAGTCACCGAAGCCGTGGTGACGGTGCCGGCCTACTTCAACGACGCCCAGCGCCAGGCCACCAAGGACGCCGGCCGTATCGCCGGTCTCGATGTGAAGCGCATCATCAACGAGCCGACCGCGGCAGCGCTGGCGTTTGGCCTCGACAAGACCGAAAAGGGCGACCGCAAGATCGCCGTGTATGATCTGGGCGGCGGCACTTTCGACGTCTCCATCATTGAAATCGCCGACGTCGATGGCGAAAAGCAGTTCGAGGTGCTGTCCACCAACGGCGACACCTTCCTCGGCGGCGAAGACTTCGACCAGCGCATGATCGATTACATCATCGACGAGTTCAAGAAGATCAACGGCCTCGATCTCTCCAAGGATGCCATCGCCCTGCAGCGCATCAAGGCTTCCGCCGAGCGCGCCAAGATCGAACTGTCGTCGTCGCAGCAGACCGAGATCAACGAGCCGTACATTGCCATGGTCAATGGCGCGCCGGTCCACCTGAACCTGAAGATCACCCGCGCCAAGCTGGAATCGCTGGTCGAAGAGCTGGTCGCCCGCACCATCGAGCCGTGCCGCACCGCCATCAAGGATGCCGGCGTCAAGGTTTCCGATATCGACGACATCATCCTGGTCGGCGGCCAGACCCGCATGCCGATGGTGCAGGAAAAAGTCCGGGAATTCTTTGGCAAGGATCCGCGCAAGGATGTCAATCCGGACGAAGCCGTTGCCGTTGGCGCAGCCATCCAGGGTTCGGTCCTGTCGGGCGATCGCAAGGACTTGCTGCTGCTGGACGTGACCCCGCTGTCGCTGGGTATCGAGACCCTGGGCGGCGTGATGACCAAGATGATCCAGAAGAACACCACGATTCCGACCAAGTTCAGCCAGGTGTTCTCGACCGCCGACGACAATCAGCCGGCGGTGACCATCAAGGTCTACCAGGGCGAGCGTGAAATGGCCGCCGGCAACAAGGGCCTGGGCGAATTCAACCTCGAAGGCATTCCGCCGGCAGCACGCGGCACGCCGCAGATCGAAGTGACCTTCGACATCGACGCCAACGGCATCCTGCACGTGAACGCGAAAGACAAGGCTTCCGGCAAGGAAAACAAGATCACCATCAAGGCCAATTCCGGCCTGACGGAAGAGGAAATCCAGAAGATGGTGCGCGACGCCGAGGCCAATGCCGAGGAAGACAAGCGCCTCAAGGAGCTGGCCGAAGTACACAACCAGGGCGATGCGCTGGTGCACTCCACGCGCAAGGCACTGGGTGAATACGGCGACAAGCTGGATGCCGGCGAGAAGGAAAAGATCGAGTCGGCCATCAAGGATCTGGAAGCCAGCCTGAAAGGCAATGACAAGGCCGATATCGAAGCCAAGGTGACGGCACTATCCACGGCGGCGCAAAAGCTTGGCGAGAAGATGTATGCTGATGCCCAGGCGCAGCAGACCGCGGCTGGCGGCGGGGCGGAAGGTGGTAGCGGTTCACAACAGCAAGAAGCCAAGCCGGCCGAGGACGACGTGGTGGATGCCGACTTCAAGGAAGTCAAGGACAAGTAAGCCGCAACTGGCCGCGCGGCGGGAAGAAATTCCCGGCGCGCGGCGGCGCGCCGAGTCGATGTGGCCGTTACGGCCCCCGGCTCGGCGTTTTCCGTTCAGGCAGAGCCCATTTCAGGAAGCCTGCCAGCCGGCAGTTTCACGAAATTGGTTTTGAAATAATAAGGTGCCGACAAAATGGCAAAGCGAGATTTTTACGAAGTTTTGGGAGTGGGCAAGAACGCTTCGGATGAGGAAATCAAGAAAGCGTATCGCAAGCTCGCAATGAAACACCATCCGGACCGCAATCCGGACAGCAAGGGGGCCGAAGAGAAATTCAAGGAGGCCAAGGAAGCCTACGAGATGCTGTCGGATCCGCAAAAGCGGGATGCCTATGACCGCTACGGCCATGCGGGGGTCGACCCCAACATGGGCGCCGGCGGTGGCGGTGCTGGCGCCGGCGGCTTCGCCGATGCTTTTGGCGACATTTTCGGTGACATCTTCGGCAATGCCCGCGGCGGTCGCGGCGGCGCTGGCGGCCCGCAAGTCTATCGTGGCGCCGACCTGCGCTACAACCTCGACATCAGCCTGGAACAGGCCGCGCACGGCTTCGATACCACCATCCGCGTGCCGTCGTGGGATGGCTGTGATGTCTGCCATGGTAGCGGCGCCAAGCCGGGCACCCACCCGGCCACCTGCCCGACTTGCGGCGGTCATGGCCAGGTGCGCATGCAGCAGGGTTTCTTCAGCATCCAGCAAACCTGCCCGAAATGCCACGGTACCGGCAAGATCATCCCCGAGCCTTGCACCGCCTGCGCGGGTGCCGGGCGCATCAAGCGCAACAAGACGCTGGAAGTGAAGATCCCTGCCGGTATCGATGATGGCATGCGCATCCGCTCAAGCGGCAATGGCGAGCCGGGCATGAATGGCGGCCCGCCGGGCGACCTGTATGTCGAAATTCATATCAAGCAGCACGCGGTATTCCAGCGCGACGGCGATGACCTGCACTGCGAGATACCGATCTCCTTCGCCAAGGCGGCGCTGGGCGGCGAGGTCGAAGTACCGACCCTGAGCGGCAAGGCATCCTTCTCGCTGCCGGAAGGAACGCAAACCGGCAAGACTTTCCGCCTGCGCGGCAAGGGTATCAAGGGGGTGCGTTCGGGTTATCCGGGCGACCTGTTCTGCCATGTGGTGGTGGAGACGCCGGTCAAGCTGACCGACAAGCAAAAGGACCTGTTGCGCGAACTGGAGCGGCTGACGACTGAAGGCGGTGCGAAGCACAACCCGCAATCGAAATCCTGGATGGACAAGGTCAAGGGCTTTTTCGAATAAGGCGAAAAATCCCGCGTACCACCAAAACGCCGGCCTGAGTGCCGGCGTTTTGTATTTTAAAACCCGGCCATGATCTGGTCTTCCGGTGGCAGCGTGTTTTCGGGCGGGCCTGGTTGCGCAAGACTTTCCCGCGGCAGGAATTCCGGTATCGGCAATTGCGCCAGCGGCTGCGGCCGGCCAAACAGGTAGCCTTGCGCGTAATCGACGCCGATGCCGCGCAACGCCTCCAGGGTTTCCTGGTTTTCCACCCACTCGGCGATGGTCTTGATGCCCATGACGTGGCCGATGTTGTTGATGGCTTCGACCATCGCCGCATCGATGCGGTCATGCGCCATGTCGCGCACGAAAGTGCCGTCGATCTTCAGATAATCGACCGGCAGGCTTTTCAGGTAGCCAAAGGAAGACAGGCCGCTGCCGAAATCGTCCAGCGAGAAGCGGCAGCCCATGCTCTTGAGTTCGACCATCAGGGCATTGGCTTGTTCAAGGTTGGCGATCGCCGCAGTCTCGGTGACCTCGAAACAGATATTGCGCGGATCTATGCCATAGTCGGCGAATTGCATTTTCAGGAATGCGAGCAGCAAGGGATCGCTCAGCGAGTCGCCCGACAGGTTGATCGAAATCATTGGCGCTGGCGTCGCACCCTGGCCGCGCTGGCGGCATTCCTCGAACGCCATGCAGACGACCCGGCGGTCGAGCGCGCGCATCAGGTTGTAGCGCTCGGCGGCGGGGATGAAGCTCATTGGCGGCACCACGTTGCCGTCCTGGTCGAGCATGCGCAGCAAGGCTTCATAGTGCGCGCCGCCTGCATCGTCTTCCTGTATCGGCACGATGCGCTGGTAGTGCAGGCGGAAGCGGTTTTCCTCGAGGGCGCTGTTGATGCGGGCAACCCACAGCATTTCGCCGCGGCGCTGGTTCAGTTCGCGCGTGTTCGGGCTCGCCTGCACCTGGTTGCGGCCCTTGTCCTTGGCCGCATAGCAGGCGGCATCGGCCACGCCCATGATGTCGGCATTGCCTTCGCGCCGGCCGGCGATTGCCACCACGCCAATCGACACGCCGATGGCGAAGGACTTGTCTTGCCAGAGGAAACGAAACTCCGCCACCGTCAGACGCAGGGTCTCGGCAACTTCCATCGCCCGGTCCAGCGGACAGTCGGCCAGCAATACGCCAAATTCGTCGCCGCCCAGGCGCGCCAGCGTATCCGCGCCACGAATGCGGCCATTGAGCAGCGCGCCCAGCTGACGCAGCAACTCGTCGCCGGCGTTGTGGCCGCTGGTGTCGTTGACGACCTTGAACTGGTCCAGGTCCATGTAGAGCAGGGCGTGCTGGCGGCCGAACTCGTCGGCGCTGCCGATCAGGGACTCCAGCCGGCGTTCGAATTCGCGGCGGTTGACCAGCGCGGTCAGGGCGTCATGGCTGGCTTGCCAGGAGAGCTGCCGCGCCAAGTTGCGCGAAGCGCTGACGTCGCGAAACACCAGCACCGCACCGATACTCTGGCCCTCGTGGCTGCAAATCGGCGCCGCCGAGTGCTCGATCGGAAAACGCACACCATGGCGCGACACCAGCACGGCATCGCCGCGCACTTCCGCCTGCAGGTGTTGTTGCAACACCAGGTCAACCGGGTTATCGATTGGCTCGCCGCTGACCTCGTCGATGCCCTGGAAAATTTTGCTCAAGGCATGGCCAAAGGCTTCATCCAAACGCCAGCCGAGCAGCTTTTCCGCGACTGGGTTCAGGTAATCGACGTTGCCGGACGTATCGGTGGTGACCACCGCATCGGCGATCGAGGCCAGGGTCACTTGGGCACGCTCCTTTTCTTTGGCTAACGCCGCTTCGGCGCGCTTTTGCCGGGTGATGTTGCGTGAGATACCGATTTCGCCGATATGGCGGCTATCTTCGTCGTACAAGGGGGATACGCTGGTCAGTACATCGAGCACCAGGCCATTCCGGGCGATGCGCTGCGCTTCGAAGCTGCTCGGCTGCGCGGCTCTGGTGCGCGCCAGGGTTTCCTCGAATTCGCCGGTCGCCCCCGGCAGGTGCAGCACGCTGGATGGCTGGCCAGTCACTTCCTCTGCCGTGTAGCCATACAGGGCCGCCGCTGCCGGGTTCCAGCTGGTAATGTTGCCTTGCAAATCCGTGGTGATGATCGGCACATTCGATTGTTCGACGATCACCGCCAGCAAACGGTTGCGCGCGCCACTGGCGCGCAGCGAGCCGAACAGGTGCTCGATATTGGCAGCCATGTTGTTGAATGCGTGTATGCATGCCTGCATTTCCGGCGGGCCGCTGGGCGTGATGCGTAGCGCGTGGTCGCCCTGGCCGAATTGTTGCGCGGCTTTCTTCAGTGCGTACAGCGGCCGCAGTCCGTTCGAGACCAGCGCGCCGAGCAGGGTAAACAGGGTGGCAATGCTTAGAAGCAGGTTCCCCAGTTTGCTGAGCATTTGCTGCCAGATCTGGTTGACGGCCGTCGTGGCGGCCATTACGACCTGGATGCGGCCATAGGTCTCGCCGCCGACACTGATTTCCTTGGCTCGCGCAAAGCCAGGAAAGTCCAGCCAGCGCGCAAACCAGCTGGGGGCCGCCAGCCTTGTATCGTCGGTGGCGACGGCCGCATTGTGCAGGCGGTGGCCGCCGCTATCGACCCAGACGATGCTCTGTATCGCTGGTTGCCGCACGCGCTGATCCAGCAATTGCTGGATCAGCGCATAATCGCCAGTCAGCGCCGGTTCGGCCAGCGCCGGCGCCAGGAAATCCAGTTCATATTGCAAGCCCTGTTCCAGGTTGCTGCGCTGGAAATCGATTGCATTGTGCAGATCAAGTGAAAAATAGGCGCTGCCGACGATGGCAAGCAAGGCCCCGGACGCCAGCTTGATGCGGACGGACAGGCTGAGATTGCGCCAGGGGCGAACGCGGGTCATGGTCATGGCTTGTCCTGCGGCGCCAGCCGCTGCTGGTAAAAGCGGCGCATTTGATTATATTCACTGTCGCTGGCGGCAGCAAAACCGTAGGGGGGCGGGCGTCCGAACAGTGGCGCGCTGGCAGCCAGAATTTCCCGACCTTGCGGATCGTCGGCCATCTTCAGCAGCGCAGCACGCACTGCGTTTACTTTTTCCGGCGGTACTGCCGGATGCGCGGCAATCGGAATGTCGGGATATTCTTCGGAACTCCATAACACGCGATAAGCAAGATTCCTGCGCAACGCATACTCCTTGGCGATCTCGGAGCTGACCGCCGCCGCCTGTGCCCGTCCTGACAGCACCTGTCCCAGGACGCTTTCCATGGTCCCGGCAAATTGCGGACGCACCGCGATGGCAGCGCGTTGCAGTGCATCCATCGGTACCTGGTAGCCGGCAAAGGCAACTTGCGAGGTGAAGACGACGTCACGGCCGTGTAATGCGTCCAGCGAATGGATCGGTGAATTTGCCGGGACGATGATCTGGCTGCGCATCGTCCCGGTCAGGGGGCGCACCATCACGCGATAGCCGACAGTGTCATTGTCCGGCGCGAATTGATAGTTGGAATAGATGAAATCGAGTTCGCCACGGCGGATCATCGCCGCATGTTCCGGCCCGGATTTGGCAAGCTTGATCCTGAGCGGTACGCCGCTGCGCTGGCTGACATAGCGCAGGATCGGGTTCCAGTGCTGTGCGGTCAAGACTGCGCTGCGCGACCGGATCACGCCAAACGTCAAGGCTGCCTCGGCAGGCGTTGCCAGCGCTGGCGCAGCAACCGGCAAGATCAGGCAGGCAGTAAGGATAAATGCCAGTGAACATGGCAACTTCAATCGTGCTTCCTTTGCAGGTGGGCGCCATGCGAGAATGTTGAACGATTTGCTAATGTAACATTTATCTTTTTCGATTTGGTAACATTGGTGTGGTTTTTTTATTCATGTAATCCCGTATTGGAATGCCGATGACAACCCAAAAACTAGATGGCCTGGCAACGCTGTTTCGCAATAACAGTGAATGGGCAGCGTCGATGGTGAAGACGGATGCCGATTTTTTCAAGAAACTGCTGGGGCAGCAGTCGCCCGAATATCTGTGGATCGGCTGTTCCGACAGCCGCGTGCCCGCCAATGAAATCGTCGGACTGGCGCCAGGGGAACTGTTCGTTCATCGCAATATCGCCAATGTCGTGGCACATACCGACCTGAACTGCCTGTCGGTGCTGCAATTCGCCATCGAGGTGTTAGGCGTCAGGCATGTGATCGTTTGCGGTCACTATGGCTGCTCCGGCGTACATACGGCGCTGGCCAAACGCCGCATCGGCCTGGCCGACAACTGGCTGCGCCATGTGCAGGATGTGCACCAGAAGCACGAACGTTACCTGGGCGAGCTATTGCCCACGCGCGAAAAGCAGAACCGCCTGTGCGAGCTGAACGTGATCGAACAGGTGGCCAACGTCTGCCAGACCACCATCGTGCAGGATGCCTGGGAGCGCGGCCAGATGCTGACGGTGCATAGCTGGATCTACGGTTTGCAGGATGGCCTGTTGCGCGATCTGGGCGTGACCGTCAGCGGCCCCGGCGAACTGGACGAGATGCTGCAGGCCAGTTATGCGCGCTACGAGGATTACTGCGCGGACTGAACCGGCATCAGAAACAATGTTCGGGCGCCGGGAAGGATTTGTCCCTGACCGCGCCGACATAGGCGCGGAAAGCGGCATCGATGCTGGTCTGACCCTGCATGAAATTGCGCACGAAGCGCGCCTTTTTGCCGGGGAAGACATCCAGCATGTCATGCATGACCAGCACCTGGCCCGAGCAATCCGGACCGGCGCCGATGCCGATGGTGGGGATCGTCAGCAGGTCGGTGACTTCCTTGCCCAGTAACGAGGGGATGGCTTCCAGCACGATGAGCGACGCGCCAGCGGCCTGCAAGGCGAGGGCGTCGGCTTTCAGTTTTTCCGCACCGGCAGCAGTCTTGCCCTGTACCTTGTTGCCGCCCAGGACATGCACCGATTGCGGTGTCAGGCCGATGTGGGCACATACAGGGATGCTGCGCTCCGTCAGAAATTGTACTGTGTCTGCCAGCCAGACACCGCCTTCGAGTTTCACCATGTGTGCGCCAGCCTGCATCAGCCTGGCGGCATTGTCGAAGGCCGTTTCCTTGGTCGCGTAGGTGGCAAAGGGCAGGTCCGCTGCCACCAGCGCGGTTTTGTTGCCGCGTGCCACGCAGGCGGTATGGTAAGCCATGTCGGCAATCGTCACCGGCAGGGTCGAGGATTGGCCCTGGCAGACATTGCCGAGCGAATCGCCGATCAGCAGCACATCCACGCCGCAGTGATCCATCAGTGTCGCAAAGCTGGCATCGTAGCAGGTCAGCATGGCGATTTTCTCGCCAGCGGCGCGCATGGCTTGCAGCGCCGGTATGGTGACTGTTTTCCTGCGTGCTTCGGTCTGGTTGTCTTGGGCGTATCCGGCCATGTCGGTTCCTCTGAATTGAAAGATTGCTGTCTGCGGCGTCGTAATGATAAAAGAAACTGCGCCAAGTTTCAGGCAAGGCGCATACGGGTCATGCGCGGAAGATGAAATACACTGCGCCGATCAGGCACAGGCCCGCCCAGACATAGTCGAGTTTGAACGGCTGGTCCATGTACAGCATGGCAAACGGCGCGAACACGGTCAATTAGATTTTCCGGATGGCCTGGCCTGCCACCCCGGCCGCGAACTGGTGCGCCGGACCGGCGCCGGGAATGGCGATGAACGGATCGATCTGCAATAGCGGGATCAGCGCGAAGGCGCGTTCGGTCAGGCGCGGATGAGGGACGCGGAGGCTGGAAGTGGCGATGATCTGCTCGCCGTACAGCAGGATGTCCAGGTCCAGCGTGCGCGGCGCATTGCGAAAAGGGCGTTCGCGCCCGGCCGCCAGTTCCAGCGCCTGCAATTGTTCGAGCAAGTCCTGCGCCGGCAGTGCGGTGTCGAGGCGGGCGACTGCGTTGATGAAATCGTCGCCGCCGGCATCGATCGGGGCGGTCCGGAACAGGCTCGATTGCGCGGCCAGCCGGCACTGCGGCAGCCGCCCCAGTGCAGCCAGCGCCTGTTCAACCTGGGTGCGCGCATCGCCCAGATTGGCGCCGATGCCGATGTAGGCGCTGACCGTGGCGGTCATTATGCGCCGCCGCTAATGTCGCCATTGCCGCCATCGGCGCTGGCGCCGCTGCTGAGGTTCGCGCCGCCTTCGGCCGCCTTGCTGCGTTTGCTGCCGCCGCGCCGCCGGCGTTTTTTTGCCGCCCCGGTTTCGCCTTCGGCACGCGATTTTTGCTGCAGCAGGGTTTCGCGGCCGGAGCCGTCGGCTTCCATGAAGTCGGTCCACCATTGCCCGAGGTCGGCATCGAGCTCGCCCGATTCGCAGCGCAGCAGCAGGAAGTCATAGCCGGCGCGCAGGCGCGGATGCTCCAGCAGCTTGTAGGGCGATTTGCCGATGCGGCGCTCGAAGCGCGGCTGCATCGCCCACAGGTCGCGCATGTCGGAAGTGGTCTTGCGCTGCAGCGCCAGTTTTTCGCCTTGCGATTCCAGCACGTCATCGGCTGCCTGGTGCAGGGCGGGAATGGGATATTCGCCAGCGGCCTGGTAAGCCTGCCACTTTTCCAGCACCTGGTGCCACAGCAGGGCGGCGAACAGGAAGCCGGGCGAGACCGGCTTGCCCTGGCGGACTCGGGTGTCGGTATTGTTGAGCGCCAGGGTGACGAATTTTTTGCCCATGGGTTGCTCCAGCACCACGTCCAGCAGCGGCAGCAAGCCGTGATGCAGGCCTTCCTTGCGCAACTGTTTGAGGCAAGCCAGCGCATGGCCGCTCATCAGCAGCTTGAGCATTTCATCGTACAGGCGCGCCGCCGGCACGTTGTTGATCAGCGGCGCCATCACCGCCATCGGCGCGCTGGTGTCGGGGTCGATGGTGAAACCAAGCTTGGCGGCGAAGCGCACCACGCGCAGCATGCGCACCGGGTCTTCACGGAAGCGTGCTTCCGGCACGCCGATCATGCGCAGTGTCTTGCTGCGGATGTCGACCATGCCCTCGTGGTAATCCAGCACGCTCTGGCTGGCCGGATCGTAGTACATGGCGTTGATGGTGAAGTCGCGCCGTACTGCATCTTCGTGTTGTTCGCCGAAGGTGTTGTCGCGTAATACGCGGCCATGCTCGTCCTTGGACGCCGACTCCATCGTCGTGCCGCGGAAGGTGGTCACTTCGATCAATTCCTGGCCAAACATCACATGCACGATCTGGAAGCGGCGGCCGATGATGAAAGCGCGCCGGAACAGGCGCTTGACCTGGTCCGGGGTGGCATTGGTGGCGACGTCGAAATCCTTGGGCTTGACCCCCAGCAGCAGGTCGCGCACCGCACCGCCCACCAGGAAGGCCTTGAAGCCGGCTTCCTGCAGGGTTTGCGTGACCCTGACGGCGTTCGGCGACACCAGTTTGGGGTCGATGCCGTGTTCCTTGACGTCGAATACGACCGGCTGGGTCGGGTCGATTACCTTGTTCTTGACGCCGAGGATGCGGCGGATGAATTTTTTAATCATGGAACAATTGTAATACGGGCCAGCCATGCGCTTGCGCATGAGCGGCGAGTCGGGCATTCGGATTGGTCGCGACGGGATCGGTGACCAGGGATAGCAGAGGGATATCGTTTTGCGAGTCGCTGTAGAAATGGCTGCGCTCGAAACCCTCCAGGGTGTGGCCCAGCCCGGCCAGCCAGGCTTGCGCATTGACGACCTTGCCGGCGCCGTAAGGCGGGGTGCCGAGCAGGCGGCCGGTCAGGTCGCCGTTGGCCGCCAGCTCCGGTTCGGCGGCGATCAGGTGCTCGACGCCGAATTCGCGGGCGATCGGCCCGGTGATGAAACGGTTGGTGGCGGTGATGATGGCCACCAGGTCGCCGGCATCCTGGTGCTTTTGCACCAGGCCGCGCGCCGCCGGCCGGATTGCCGGCGCGATCACTTCGGCCATGAATTCGCGGTGCCAGGCATCGAGCTGCGTGCGCGGGAATTGCGCCAGCAGGCCGAAGACGAATTCCAGGTACAGCACCGGATCCAGCGTGCCGGCCTGGTATTGCCGGTAAAAGTCGGCGTTGCGCTTTTCCAGTTCGTTGGCGTCTACGGCGCCGGTGCGGGCGAGGAATTGTCCCCACTCGAAATCCGAATCGAGCGGCAGCAGGGTGTGGTCGAGGTCAAACAGGGCCAGGTTCGTCATGGAGCATCAGTTCTTTCAACAACGGCAGCGTGATCGGGCGCTTGGTTTCCAGTGAATAGGAGTCCAGCGCATCGAGCATCGCCATCAGGGAAGGCATGTCGCGCTTGAAATGCGTCATGAGGTAGGGCAGCACGCCGGCCGACAGCACCAGGCCGCGCGCGGCAGCGGCGTGTTCGAGGGCAGCGATCTTTTCGGCATCGCTCAAGCCTTGCACCTGGTAGATCAGGCCCCAGCCGAGGCGGGTGCGCAAATCCTCGCGCACGGCCAGCGCTGCTGGCGGCTGCGGGCCGGCAGCCACCAGCACGCCGCCTTGTTCGCGCACCTGGTTGAACAGGCTGAAGGCAGCGATCTGCGACGCCGGCGACAGGCTGGCGACATCGTCGAGCAGGTACAGGCGCAGTGGCGGCCGGTAGGCCAATGCCGCTTCATCGGCGTTGCCATCGATGTAAGCCGCGCCCTCAACGCTGGCCAGCGCGCGCAGCAGATGGGATTTGCCGGCGCCGGCTTCACCCCAGAGATAAATGAAGCGCTCGCCCAGGCCACTCACCGCGCCTTGCGCCACGCGCGTCAATAAAGCCAGCAATTCCCCGTTCTGCCCGGTTACGAAGGTATCCAGGGCAGGGGAATTGTGGGCATTCAGGTCCAGCAATAACTGTTTCATCAACAAAAGATAGTTTGCAAGCGCCCGCTAGGATAATCGGTCTGCCAAGCTTTTGCCAGCATGGCAAGCTATGCTTCCCCTACGGAAAGAGTAAATGCCATTCACAAGCCGGAAAACGGGGGCAATTTTGTTAAAATAGCGCTTTGCCGCAGGTTTTGTGCGGCTATCACCTGCTATTTTACCGCCTCTGCCGCCAATCACATCATGAGTTTCCCTTCTTCTGTCTCCCTGTCCTACCGCGATGCTGGTGTCGATATCGATGCCGGCGATGCCCTGGTCGAAGCCATCAAGCCATTTGCCAAACGCACCATGCGCGAAGGCGTCATGGGCGGCATTGGCGGATTCGGCGCCTTGTTCGAGGTTAGCAAGAAATTCAAGGAGCCGGTGCTGGTCTCCGGCACCGATGGCGTCGGCACCAAGTTGAAGCTGGCTTTTCATCTGAACAAGCACGACACGGTCGGCATCGACCTGGTCGCCATGAGCGTCAACGATATCCTGGTGCAGGGCGCCGAGCCGCTGTTTTTCCTGGATTATTTCGCCTGCGGAAAACTGGACGTGGCCACCGCCACCGATGTCATCAAGGGCATCGCCCAGGGCTGCGAGCAGGCCGGTTGCGCCCTGATCGGCGGCGAAACCGCCGAGATGCCTTCCATGTATCCGGATGGCGAATACGACCTGGCCGGCTTCGCAGTCGGCGCGGTGGAAAAATCGAAACTCATCGACGGCCGCAAGATCACCCCCGGCGACGTCGTACTCGGCCTGGCTTCGTCCGGCGCGCACTCCAACGGCTATTCGCTGGTGCGCAAGATCATTTCGGTGGCCAAGCCGGACCTGAACGCCGACTTCCATGGCCGCCGCCTGGCCGACGTTTTGCTGGCGCCGACCCGCATCTATGTGAAGCCGCTGCTGGCGCTGATGGAAACCATGGAAGTCCGTGGCATGGTGCACATTACCGGTGGCGGGCTGGTCGAAAACATCCCGCGCGTGTTGCAGGACAACCTGACTGCGGTGCTGCATCGCGATGCCTGGACCATGCCGCCCCTGTTCTCCTGGCTGCAGCAGCATGGCGGTGTGGCCGACGCCGAAATGCATCGCGTGTTCAACTGCGGCATCGGCATGACGGTGATCGTCGCGAAAGAAAACGCCGATGCGGCGCAGGCGCAATTGCAGGCCGCCGGCGAAACCGTGTTCCGTATCGGCGAGATTCGCGAACGGGCCGAAGGCGAGGCACAGACCATCGTGGTCTGATCCTGGCGGGATGTTTCCGGAAAAGGCTGCAAGGCGAAGGTCTTGCAGCCTTTTTTATTAGTGCTGCCGGTTATTGCCGGTCTGTTGCGCCAGTGTCTGCAGCGGCGCGGCATGGCTGCTGGACGTGCGTCCCGCTTGCGCCGGCGGCGCCACCCGTACCGGCTGGCTGAAGGCGTTTGCCGCAGACAGCACATTGGCGGTCATCTCGGGGCTGGCATTCCACACCGGGTCGTCGATCCCCTCGAACACCGATTTCAATTGCCGCCCCCAGGTAGTGCGGATCATCTGGAAATACTGGTTGCGTTCATCGATGGTGACGAAGCGGCTCGCTGCCAGCCTGTCGGCTTCATATACCAGCAAGTCCAGCGGCAGCCCCACCGAGATGTTCGAGCGCAGGGTCGAATCCATTGAAATCAGCGCGCATTTGGCCGCTTCGTCGAGTGACGTTGCCGGCGTGACCACGCGGTCGATGATCGGCTTGCCGTATTTGGCTTCGCCGATCTGGAAATACGGGTTTTCATTATGGGACTCGATGAAATTGCCGGCAGAGTACATCTGGAACAGGCGGCAGCGCTCGCCGCCGATCTGGCCGCCGAAAATCATGCTGACATTGAACTCGATGCCGAATTTTTCCAGTGCGGCGGCGTCGCGCTCGTGGACCATCCGGATGGCGTCGCCGACAATCTGCGCGGCGTCGTGCATGGAGTTCACGGTCCAGATGCTCTCGCCATCGGCATTGACATGATCGGCGATGAGCTGGCGGATCGATTGGGAAATCGACAGGTTCCCTGCCGTCATCAGCACCATCATGCGTTCGCCCGGCTGCTCGAATACGCTCATCTTGCGGAAGGTGCCGACCTGGTCAACGCCGGCATTGGTGCGCGAATCGGACAGGAAGACCAGTCCAGCATCCAGGCGCATGGCAACACAATAAGTCATGATCCGATCGCGGAAGGAAAAAAACTGATTCTACCGCAAGGATTGCGGCAATTTGCTTTTCTTTAATTCGTCATGAAGGCTGCCAGCCAGCGCCATCAGGTGCTGCTCACGTCCACCTGCACTGTCATGGTCTCGGTGCCGCCACCGCGCCGTACCCCGCGCACCGGCGCGGCCGAGTCGTAATCGCGGCCGACCGCAAGCCGGCAATGCATGGCGCTGGTGAATTGTGCATGGGTGACATCGATGCTGATCCAGCCGGAAAAGTCGATGTCGTCGACCCAGACATCGACCCAGGCATGGCTTTCCGCATGGTCGGTGTCGCCGGCGTGGATATATCCCGAGACGTAGCGAGCGGGTATGTCCTGTGTATGGCAGCAGGCCAGGAAAAGATGTGCATGGTCCTGGCACACGCCCTGTTGCAGTTGCAGGGCGTCGGTGGCGGTGGTGGTGACCACGGTCGCACCACTTTGGTACGCGACCGTGCCGCGGATCGCTTCGGCCAGCGCCAGCATGGCATGGCTGCGGGCGCCGGCAGCCAGGTGTTGCGCGGCAAAGCTGCGGATCGCGGCGGTCGGTTCGGTCAGCCGGCTCGGCACCGTAAATACCAGCGGCGACAGGACATCCCTGCCCGGCAGGCGGCCGCGGTAGAGCGGCGCGATATCGACCGCGCCCGCGGCGACGATGCGCACTTCATCGTGGCGATCGCTGATGGTCAGGGTATGGCAGGTATTGCCGAAGGCGTCGACGAAGGCATGGCAGCGCCCGCCGGTGGCGATGTTCCAGGACTTTATCTGCTGGTGCGTGTCGTGGCGCGGCGTCAACCGCAGTTGCTGGATGGTGTATGCCAGCGGCGCGGTGTAGCGGTAGATGGTTTCATGGCGAATGGCAAGCATGCGGATTCCCGTTGCGGTGGTGGCGGATGTGGCCGTCGTCAAGCCGCAAGCGGCATCATGAAATCACGGCTGACCCGGTTGCCCAGTTCGAACACGTCTTCGAGGAAAGCCGTCAGGTAGTCGTGCAAGCCGTCCGCCAGGATATCGTCGAGGCGCGCAAAGCGCAGTTGCGCATGCAGCTTGCCCGCCAGCCTTTCGGTATCGGCGGACATGTCGTTGCTGACTGCCTGCAGGTTTGCCACCACTTCATCCATGCAGGCCAGCAGCGAGCGTGGCATGTCGGCGCGCAGCATCAGCAATGCCGCCACCCGCGCCGGCGTGATGACGTCGCGATAGACCTTGCGGTAGATTTCAAAGCCCGACACCGAACGCAGCAGCGCCGCCCAGTAATAGAAATCGAGCGGCTGTTCGGCGCCGTCGCCGGTCCCGTTCGCCGCCATGCCGTCCTGCGCGCCATGGAACTTTACATCGAGCAGGCGCGCGGTATTGTCGGCGCGTTCGAGGAAGGTGCCCAGGCGTATGAAATAAAAAGCCTCGTCCTTAAGCATGGTACCGATGGTGACGCCGCGCGACAGGTGCGAGCGGTGCTTGACCCATTCGAAGAACTGGCTGGGATCGCGTTCCAGCGCCTGGCCTTGCAATAGCGGCTGCATCTCCAGCCAGCTGGCATTGAGGGTTTCCCAGACTTCGGTGGTGAGGCTGCCGCGCACGGCGCGGGCGTTTTCCCGTGCCTGCGTCAGGCAGGACGCGATTGACGACGGGTTGGCGGGATCGCGCACCATGAAATCCAGCACATCCCGTGGCGTCAGCACGGCGTACTTGTGGTCGAACATGTGTTGCAGCTCCGAGATGCTGAGCGTGGCGCGCCAGCCTTGTTCGGCCGACTGCGCCGATTGCGGCAGCAGCGAGGTTTGCATGTTGACGTCGAGCATACGGGCAGTGTTCTCCGCCCGCTCAGTGTAGCGGGCCATCCAGAACAGGTGGTCGGCGGTGCGGCTCAGCATATTAATTCTCCAGTATCCAGGTATCCTTGGTGCCGCCGCCTTGCGAGGAATTGACCACCAGCGAGCCTTCCGTCAGTGCCACCCGCGTCAGGCCGCCCGGCACCATGGTCATCGACTTGCCGGACAGGACGAACGGACGCAGGTCGATGTGGCGTGGGGCGATGCCGGATTCGACGTAGGTCGGGCAAGCCGACAGCGCCAGGGTCGGCTGGGCGATGTAGCCCTCGGGGTGGGCCAGCACGCGCTGGCGGAAATCCTCGATCTGCTGCTTCGTGGCAGCGGGGCCGACCAGCATGCCGTAGCCGCCGGCGCCATGCACTTCCTTGACCACCAGTTGCGCCAGATTGGCCAGGGTGTATTCCAGCTCTTCCTTCTTGCGGCACTGGTAGGTCGGCACGTTGTTCAGGATCGGTTCTTCCGACAGGTAAAAGCGGATCATGTCCGGCACATACGGGTAGATCGACTTGTCGTCGGCCACGCCGGTGCCGATCGCGTTGGCCAGCGTGACCCGCCCGGCGCGGTACACCGACAACAGGCCCGGCACGCCCAGCGAGGAGCCGGCGCGGAAGGCCAGCGGATCGAGGAAATCGTCATCGATGCGGCGGTAGATCACATCGACCCGCTTAGGCCCCTGGGTGGTGCGCATGAACACCGCATTGTCATTGACGAACAGGTCCTTGCCTTCGACCAGTTCGACGCCCATCTGTTGCGCCAGGAAGGCATGCTCGAAATAGGCCGAGTTGTACATCCCCGGCGTCATCACCACCACGGTCGGGTCGGCGATGCCCAGCGGCGCCACCGAGCGCAGGTTCTCCAGCAGCAGGTCGGGATAGTGATCGATCGGCGCCACCTTGTGGCGGGCGAACAGTTCCGGAAAGAGGCGCATCATCATCTTGCGGTCTTCCAGCATGTACGAGACGCCCGAGGGCACGCGCAGGTTATCTTCGAGCACGTAGAATTCGCCGGCGCCGGCGCGCACGATATCCACCCCGGCGATATGCGCGTAGATATCGGAGGCCACGGTGATACCCTGCATCTCCGGGCGATACTGGGCATTACGGAAAATCTGCTCAGGCGGAATCACCCCGGCCTGCACGATGTGCTGCTCGTGGTAGATGTCGTGGATGAACATGTTCAGCGCCAGCACCCGTTGCTTCAGCCCTTTTTCCAGTTTCGCCCATTCGGCGGCCGGAATGATGCGCGGGATGATGTCGAAGGGGATCAGGCGTTCGGTGCCGGCATCGTTGCCATACACGGCAAAAGTGATGCCGACCCGGCGAAACACCAGGTCGGCTTCGGCGCGCTTCTGGGCGATGGCCTCGCAGGCCTGTTCGGCCAGCCAGGCTTCGAACTCCTGGTAATGCGGGCGCACCGATCCGGCATGGTCGCGGTACATTTCATCGAAAAATTTTGGCATGGTCGTCTTGCGAAGGAGTTTCCTCTTGATTAACAAGAAGCATGCCAAGCAAAAACAGCTGTTTCGCCGGAAATGTGCACCAGAAAAGAGCAAATAAGCGCAAACCGACCTCGGCGTGCCCGGCCAAAGAATTATTTACGCCACCTGCAAATTCCGCTTGCATAAATCACTGTTTGTTTATACAGTACCGACTCAGCAGCAGAAAGCACGAATTCCAAGTTGTTTTTGCATCCGCTGTTTTAGATATCAGCAAGCAAGCCGTCAATTCGCTACATTTTTGACAAACGATTATTGCCAGCCATTTTCGAAAGAGACCTATGGACGACAAAAAGTACGCACCCAATCTGGACAAGAGCAAGGCCTTGGCCGCTGCCCTGGCGCAGATCGAGAAGCAATTCGGCAAGGGTTCCGTGATGCGCATGGAAGACGGCGCGGTGGTCGAGGAAGTGCAAGTGGTGTCGACCGGTTCGCTTGGCCTGGATATCGCGCTGGGCGTCGGCGGCCTGCCGCGCGGCCGCGTGGTCGAAATTTACGGACCTGAATCTTCCGGCAAGACCACATTGACCCTGCAAGTTATTGCTGAGATGCAAAAGCTGGGCGGTACCTGCGCCTTCATCGACGCCGAACATGCGCTCGACGTCACTTATGCCCAAAAGCTGGGCGTCAACCTGCCGGATTTGCTGATATCGCAGCCGGATACCGGTGAGCAAGCCCTGGAAATTACCGATGCGCTGGTGCGTTCAGGCAGCGTTGACCTGATCGTGGTGGACTCGGTGGCGGCGCTGACGCCGCGCGCCGAAATCGAGGGCGAGATGGGCGATTCACTGCCTGGCCTGCAGGCGCGCCTGATGTCGCAAGCCTTGCGCAAGCTGACCGGTTCGATCAATCGCACCAATACCCTGGTTATTTTCATTAATCAGATCCGCATGAAGATTGGTGTCATGTTCGGCAACCCGGAAACTACCACCGGTGGCAATGCCCTGAAATTCTATGCCTCGGTGCGCCTGGATATCCGCCGTACCGGCTCGATCAAGTCGGGCGATGAAGTGATCGGCAACGAAACCAAGGTCAAGGTCGTCAAGAACAAGGTGGCCCCGCCGTTCAAGGAAGCGCATTTCGACATCCTGTATGGCGAAGGCACCTCGCGCGAAGGTGAAGTCATCGACCTTGGCGTGGAAGCCAAGATCGTCGAGAAGTCCGGCGCATGGTATAGCTACAATGGCGAAAAGATTGGCCAGGGCAAGGACAATGCGCGTAATTTCCTGAAAGAGCGTCCCGAAATCTCACGCGAAATCGAAAACAAGGTACGTGCTGCCCTCGGCGTGCCATTGCTGGCGCCGCTGAAGGGTGCTGAACCTGCGTCCAAGAAGGCCGGCGGCAAGGAAAGTAAGGAAAGCAAGGAAGGTAAGGAAAGCAAGGAAGTGGAATAAGGCCGGCGGCCTGTTCCACCGAGGGAGCACCCCAAAGCCATGGCACTGTCCATGGCTTTTCTATTTAGTTCTTATGGCAAAATTGCAACTAAGCCTGAAGGGACGCGCCTTGCGTTACCTTTCCATGCGCGAGCACAGCCGGCTGGAATTAGGCCGCAAGCTGGCGCGCCATGCCCAGGAAGGCGAGGATGTCGAAGCCGTGCTCGATGCGCTGGAAGCGGCAACGCTGCTGTCCGAGGCGCGCTTCGCCGAATCGCTGGTGCACCGCCGTGCGGCCCGCTTCGGCAACCAGCGCATCCTGACGGAATTGCAGAGCCACCGGATCGACGATGAATCAATGGCGGGCATCCGTGAACAGCTGGCCGGCGACGAGGCTGCCCGTGCCCGTGCCGTGTGGGAGCGCAAGTACGGCCAGCCGCCAGCGGACGCCGCCGAACGTGCCAGGCAGATGCGTTTCCTGCAGCAGCGCGGTTTTTCGCATGGCGCCATCAAGGCCGCCATGCGTGGCGCCGACGTCGACGATGATGCCTGACGGGCAGGTCGCCGGCCCGCGCGCCGCGAATCTCTCGCCGACGGTATTACAGTAGTATTACAGGAGTGGCGGCGGGTAAGTCACTGTGCTACACTTTTCCAGCTTTTTTCGGCCGTATGCCGGATGGTCGTCGCAGCGAATGTGGCGCCGTCATGCATGCGGCATTAATTTTGGCCACATTCTGCCGGCGTCGCTGCCTTCGATACCCTTGAGCTCCTATTGCCTCCTGAATGCCGCCCTGTCCCACCAGGACGAGGTGCGCGTCGCGATGGCTGGTGGCTTCCGGCGCACCAAGCGTTTGCCTGCCAAGTCTACGCAAGCATCAAGTCCACTTTTACACCAAGCGTCTGAAGGGAAGTTCGCATGAAAATCCATGAGTATCAGGGCAAAGAAATCCTCCGCAAGTTCGGCGTAACCGTGCCGCGCGGTATTCCCTGCCTGTCCGTCGATGAGGCCGTCAAGGCCGCCGAGCAACTGGGTGGTCCGGTCTGGGTCGTCAAGGCACAGATCCACGCCGGCGGCCGCGGCAAGGGCGGCGGCGTGAAAGTCGCCAAGTCGCTCGAACAAGTCAGGGAATATGCGAACGCCATTCTCGGCATGCAGCTGGTCACCCACCAGACCGGCCCGGAAGGCCAGAAAGTGCGCCGTCTGCTGATCGAAGAGGGTGCCGACATCAAGAAGGAACTGTACATTTCCATGGTGACTGACCGCTTGAGCCAGCGCGTGGTACTGATGGCATCCAGCGAAGGCGGCATGGACATCGAGGAAGTCGCGGAAACTCATCCGGAACTGATTCACAAGGCTGAAATCGACCCCGAACTCGGCCTGACCAATGCCCAGGCCGACGACATCGCCGCCAAGATCGGCGTGCCGGCCGCCTCCATCGCCGACGCCCGCGCCCAATTGCAAGGCCTGTACAAAGCCTACTGGGAAACCGATTCCTCGCTGGCCGAGATCAATCCGCTGATCCTGACCGGCGACGGCAAGGTCATCGCGCTGGACGCTAAGTTCAACTTCGACTCCAATGCCCTGTACCGTCATCCCGAGATCGTCGCCTACCGCGATCTCGACGAGGAAGATCCGGCTGAAGTGGAAGCATCCAAGTTCGATCTCGCTTACATTTCCCTCGACGGCAACATCGGCTGCCTGGTCAACGGCGCCGGCCTGGCGATGGCAACCATGGATACCATCAAGCTGTTCGGCGGCGAACCGGCCAACTTCCTCGACGTCGGCGGTGGCGCCACGGCCGAGAAAGTCACCGAAGCCTTCAAGATCATGCTGAAGAACCCCGGTCTGAAAGCCATCCTGGTCAACATTTTCGGCGGCATCATGCGCTGCGACGTGATCGCCGAAGGTGTCATCACCGCTTCTCGCGCCGTCCAGCTGGGCGTGCCGCTGGTGGTGCGCATGAAGGGTACCAACGAAGAAATCGGCAAGAAAATGCTGGCCGACTCGGGCCTGCCGATCATCGCCGCCGACACCATGGAAGAAGCCGCGCAAAAAGTTGTCGCTGCGGCCAAGTAAAAGGAAAATTACATGTCGATCCTGATCAATAAAGACACCAAAGTCATCACGCAAGGCATTACTGGCAAGACCGGCCAGTTCCACACCCGCGGTTCGCGCGACTATGCCAACGGCAAGAACGCCTTCGTTGCCGGCGTCAACCCGAAAAAAGCCGGCGAAGATTTCGAAGGCATCCCTATCTACGCCAGCGTCCAGGACGCCAAGGCCCAGACCGGCGCCACCGTTTCCGTCATCTACGTGCCGCCCGCCGGCGCCGCTGATGCAATCTGGGAAGCCGTGCAAGCTGAACTCGACCTGGTCATCTGCATCACCGAAGGCATCCCCGTGCGCGACATGCTGATGTTGAAGGACAAGATGAAGAAAGCCGGCAGCAAGACTCTGCTGCTGGGCCCGAACTGCCCTGGCCTCATCACTCCGGATGAACTCAAAATCGGCATCATGCCCGGCCACATCACCAAGAAGGGCCGCATCGGCGTGGTCTCGCGTTCCGGCACCCTGACCTATGAAGCGGTCGGTCAGCTGAGCGCGCTCGGCCTGGGCCAGTCGTCGGCAGTCGGTATCGGCGGCGACCCGATCAACGGCTTGAAGCACATTGACATCATGAAGATGTTTAATGACGACCCGGATACCGACGCCGTCATCATGATCGGCGAAATCGGCGGCCCGGACGAGGCGAATGCTTCGTACTGGATCAAGGACAACATGAAGAAACCGGTGGTTGGCTTCATCGCCGGCGTCACCGCGCCCCCGGGCAAGCGCATGGGTCACGCCGGCGCGCTGATCTCCGGTGGTGCCGATACGGCACAGGCCAAGCTCGAGATCATGGAAGAATGCGGCATCAAGGTCACCCGCAATCCTTCCGAAATGGGCCGTCTGCTGAAATCGGTACTGTAAAAAATCGTGCGGCAAGCCTGTGGGCTTGCCAAGCCGGAAGACGGGGAGCGCGGGCTCCCCGTTGTCGTTTAATTTAATTGAAGTTAATTTTTGCTCAAGACTGACAGCTTCCATGATTTTTAGGTATGATTTTCCATTAGACAATATTGAAAGCATTTTTGTGATCTTCCTCATCCCTTCGCGGGGGCCATTCGCCTGAGCTGCCCATGGCCTACCACGTATCGCTAGAATGTGTTGCCAAGACCGATACCGGCATGGTGCGATCGCACAATGAAGATTTCATTGCGGTCAGCGCGGAGCATGGTTTTGTCATTCTGGCCGACGGCATGGGCGGCTACAGCGCCGGCGAAGTCGCCAGCAGCATCGCCGCCACCGTGGTGCAGGAGACGCTGGAAGAGCGCTTGCCATTGCAATTCAAGGAAGGCGGGCGGCAGAGCGACAGGCAACTGCAGCAACTGGTGCAACAGGCGGTCGCCCGCGCCAATGCATCGATCATCGACGCTGCCGAAAACGAGCCGCAATTCCATGGCATGGGCACCACCGTGGTGGTTGGCCTGTTCCAGCAGGACCGGCTGATCCTGGCGCACGTCGGCGATTCACGCGCCTATCGCCTGCGCGACGGCGAACTGGTGCAAATCACCCGCGATCACTCGCTGCTGCAGGAACAGATCGATGCCGGCCTGATTACTCCCGAAGCGGCGCTGCTTTCGCCGAACCGCAATTTGATCACCCGCGCCGTCGGTGTTGATCATGAAGTCGATATCGAAGTCCACGAACACATTACAAAGCCGGGCGATATTTATCTGCTGTGCTCCGACGGCTTGTCGGACATGCTCTCCCATGAAGAGATCACTGCCACCTTGAAGGACTTTGGTGCCGATCTCGAATCGGCCTGCGGCACACTGATCCAGCGCGCCAATATGCATGGCGGCAAGGATAATATTTCCGTCATCCTGGCAAAGGTTGTGGCGGTGGATGTCAAAAGTGAAAGCTTGCTGGACCGGGTGTTGAAATGGGTGCGGTAGTAATACCAAGCTGGATGACGATTTGACCAATATTGTCATTCATCAAGTTTTTTATACTTCTGGCTGACGAAAATTGTCATTATGTAGTGCGATAACGACAAGTTTTTGCAAGTACTTGGCATTTTTCATGGTTATTTTGGCATCTTTCCTGCTGGCACGGCCATTGCTCATATAAAGCACAACACATTTTGTGTTTGTTCAACCTTTCTCCAGGGAGATGGAAATGAAATCGATGAAAATGATGCAACGCGCGCAAAGCGGCTTTACCCTGATCGAATTGATGATCGTCGTGGCGATCATTGGTATTTTGGCCGCAGTGGCTTTGCCTGCTTATCAGGACTACACCGTTCGGGCCAAGATGTCTGAAGTGGTTTTGGCAGCATCGTCTTGCCGCACCAGCGTGACTGAGACGCGCCAAACTACTACTAATATCGCTTCAATTCCAGCGGCCGGCGCTTGGGGCTGCGAAAGCTCTGTGCCAACAACCAAGTATGTAGCGAGTATTGCCACCAATACTACTGGCGCTATCGAGGTTAGGGTCAATAGCACCGCGCTGACACAGGTAAGCGGCTCGGTTCGGCTGGAACCGGTACTTGATGGCAGTGGACAGGTTACTAGCTGGTTGTGCGGCCCAAGCGTGAGCACGATCGCGAAATATCTGCCGGGTTCTTGCCGCGACACTACCGTGACGAACCTGAACGGTTTCGCAACGAACTAATCTTCTTGTCAAGATATGGAAGGGGGCACGTGTGGCCCCCTTTTTTTTTTTATGCTCATTTATATTTCTGCCGTCGCATTATTTCTTTCTTGGCTATTGCCACTGCATTTCCCGCCATGGGTTAGTTGGCACTTAGAGTTGCTTGCATTTGTGGCAGTTTACTTGCTGGCGTGGTCAGTCATACTCATTCCAAAACTGAAAGCAGGTTTGGGGGCATTTCGCATCCCTGCAGTCGGTTTGCCTTTCATAACGCTTGGGCTTGTGGCAGTGGTGCAATTCTCGACCGGGGTTGTTACGTACGGGGGGGATGCGTTGGTGTTCGTGCTTTACATGGTGTTGTGTGTTATGTGTTTAACGCTCGGATTTGACTGTGGTGCTCAGACCATCAGTTTTGCTGGCACTGACCATGCAAAGAAGATCGATTCAGCGTTGGTATTGCTTGCGGGAGTCGTGCTGGTTGGCGCATTTGCGTCTGCCGTACTTGCATTTGCCCAGGTTCTTGACGTATGGGAAGCTACATGGATTAATCGGACGCATCAACTGCGTCGGCCCGGAGCGAATTTGGGACAGCCCAATCACTTGGCAACCTTGCTCCTTATGGGGGTTGCGAGTCTTTTATTTCTCTATGAATTGGGAAGGCTCAAGGCACTGTCATCGATATTGATTTTTATTGTTCTCGGTATGGCATTGGCTTTTACAGAGTCTCGGACCGGCGTATTGAGCTTTTTGCTGTTAGCGGGGTGGTGGTTTGTCAAGAACAAGCGAGTAGGTTTTAAATCTTCGCATTGGACAATTTCTTTGGCGTTTATCGTCTTTTTAGCAATTTTCTGGACATGGCCATCAATTTTCGCATTCATCCAGAAAATCGGCACCAGTGCAGAAGTTAATGTCAAAGCAGGCAGCCGGTTGATGGTGTGGCCGCAGCTATTTGAAGCGGTGACTCAACGCCCATGGTTAGGCTGGGGGCTGGGCAATGTACCTGAAGCGCATAATGCCGTGGTGCATGCCTACCTCGTAAGCGAGCCTTTCTCATATAGCCACAATATTTTGCTTGATCTGGCATTGGGAATAGGTGTGCCAATCACTGTAATTCTCGTGCTGCTAACGGGGTGGTGGTTATGGACGCGCTTGATGCAGGCAAATCAGTTAAGGTCGTGGTATTGCCTCGCGGTGTCCTTGCCATTGGCAGTCCACTCCTTGTTTGAGTTTCCATTTGCCTATGCTTACTTTCTGGTGCCCGTGATGTTTGCGCTGGGCATTCTGGAAGGAATGTCGAAAGGTAAAGTGGCGTTTCAAATTGGCCTGCGTCTCGCAATAGCAATTTTTTTTGGTGTGAATATCATTGCGGCCTGGTCGGCGATCGAGTATTTCAGAATCGAAGAAGATTTTCGCATTGCACGTTTCGAAGGGCTCAAGCTAGGACAAACGCCGACTGATTATGAAAGACCTAAGGTTGTTATTTTGACGCAATTAGGCGCTTTGCTTGACGGTGCCCGAATCGCTCCGAAGCCAGATATGACGGCGAATGAGCTGGAGCTCGCCAAGAAAGTTGCGATGCGCTACCCTTGGACTGCAACGCAGAACCGTTACGCACTTTCGCTTGCGCTGAACGGAAATCCTGAGGAAGCAATTCGGCAAATGCGTGTAATCCGAGCCCTGTATGGCGAAAAAACGTATAACACAATTAAAAATAATTGGAAGGTACTGGCTGAGGATAAGTTTCCTCAATTGCGTGGATTGGAATTACCTTAAGCTTAGTCGCAATATCATGATTTTTTGAATCATAAGTCAAGAATTCTCCCAATCCCCCGACTTGCCCCCATGCTTTTCCAGTACTTTGATTTCCCCCATCACCATCCCCCGATCCACCGCCTTGCACATATCAAAAATAGTCAACAACCCCACCTGCACCGCCGTCAGCGCCTCCATCTCCACCCCGGTCTTGCCATAAGTCTCCACCCGGGCCGTGCAGGTAACGCTCGACGTTGCTACATCGACCTCGAAATCCACCGCCACCCGCGTCAACGCCAGCGGATGGCACAATGGGATCAAGTCGCTGGTGCGCTTGGCCCCCATGATTGCGGCAATCCTGGCAATCCCCAGCACATCGCCTTTTTTTGCCGTGCCGGACTGGATGATCGCCAGGGTTTCCGGTTTCATCCGGATGCTGCCACTGGCAACCGCGATACGGTGGGTTTCATCCTTGCCCCCGACATCGACCATGTGCGCCTGGCCACCGGCGTCGAAATGGCTCAGACCCTGATTGTCTGGGGTATTGTCTGCGGCTGTTTTTTTGATATTCATTGGTAACAAAATATGAAGTTTCTTGAACGATTCCTGAGTGCAGGTATCATAGCACCGTGAATTCCAAACCGATCCTCTCACGCCAGCCGATCCGGCGCAGTTTGCGCCCGCGGACCGTTGCCGCCGCAATGCTTTCGCTGTCCTGTCTTTTGCCGGCAGCCTTGGCGCCGTCATTATCGGCCGCGCAAAACCTTCCCACCTTGGGCGATTCCGACCGCGAGGAACTCTCGCCCGTCATGGAACGCCGGCTGGGCGAGGAAATCATGCGCGACGTCCGCCGTGACCGCGACTATCTGGATGACGCCCCGGTACAGGAATACCTGAACAATTTCGCCGCGACCCTCTTGTCGGCGCGGCCGGATGCGCGCGGCGAGGCGGGTTACGATTTCCTTTTCTTCGCGGTGCGCGATCCCTCGCTGAATGCCTTCGCCTTGCCCGGCGGTTTCATCGGCGTGCATTCGGCGCTGGTGCTGGCGGCGCAGTCGGAGTCCGAGCTGGCCTCGGTGCTGTCGCATGAAATCGGCCACGTCGCCCAGCGCCATATCGCCCGCATGCTCGGCAGGCAACGCCAGGATGCGCTGCTGCCGCTGGCCGGCCTGATCCTGGCGGCGCTGGCGGCACGCTCCAGTCCGGATGCCTCGGCGGCCCTGCTGCTGGGCGGGCAGGGCATGGCGCTGCAGCGCCAGCTCAATTTCAGTCGCGAGGCCGAGCGCGAGGCGGATCGCATCGGCTTGCAGATCATGAAGGACGCCGGCTTCGATACCACCGGCATGATCGCTTTTTTCGGACGCATGCAGAATTCGACGCGCGCCTATACCGACGGCGTGCCATCCTTCCTGCGCTCGCACCCGCTGACGACCGAGCGTATCGCCGATATCCAGGACCGTACCCGCGGTCTGCGCTATCGGCAGCGCGCCGACAGCCTCGATTTTCATCTGGTGCGCGCACGATTGCGCCTGTTGCAGGATGGCTCGGTGCAGGGCTTGCGCGAGGCCGCCAATGTTTTCGAGGGACAGTTGGCGCAAAAAAATCGCAACCAGACCATCGCCGGCAAGTATGGCCAGGCGCTGCTCGCTTTCCGGCAAGGCGATATCGACCGCGCGCAGGCGCTGCTGACGGAAGCCCGCACCGCGCTGCCGCAAGGGATGAAATCCAGTTCGATGCTGATCAGCCTGGGGATCGAGCTCAGGCTGGCAGCCAAACAACCGCTGGACGCCGTGCGCGAAGCCGAGGCGGCGCGCACGCAGTTCCCCTTGTCGCGCGGGATTGCGCATCTGTATGCCGACGCCCTGCTGGCGGCTGGACGCGGCGATGACGCGGTGCGCTTCCTGCGTGACCAGACCCAGCTGTACCGGCAGGAGCCGCAGTTGCAGGAGCGCCTGGCCAAGGCCTATGCGACGCAGGGCAAGCAGGCGCTGCAGCATCTGGCGCTGGCCGAGTCGTATGCCTTGTCCGGCAGCCTGTCGTCGGCGCTGGACCAGTTGAATATCGCGCGCCGCGCGCCGGACGCCTCGTTCTACGATCAGTCGCTGATCGATGCGCGCGAGCGCGAATGGCAGGTGCGTTTCAAGGAAGAGATGAAGGAAAGCCGCAGCCGGTAGGCGGCGATTGTCCGGATTGCATCTAAGGCCGAAGGGGATTGACGTGGCGTACGTAAATGCGTACTATGAGTGTCTTCTGTAGGAGCACGTCATGGCCACTCTCACCGCAAGCGAAGCACGCGCAAACCTGTATCGCCTCATCGATCAGACTGCTGAGTCGCATGAGCCAATTCACATTGCCGGCAAGCGTACTGGCGCCGTTCTACTGTCGTCCGAAGACTGGCAGGCTATCCAGGAAACGCTCTTTCTCTTGTCGGTGCCAGGCATGCGTGAGTCCATCAAGGAAGGCATGGCTGAGCCTCTGGGTGAAAGCGCCAGGGAACTGGACTGGTGAGTTGGCAGATCGTGTTTTCCAGGCATGCCGAGAAGGATGCAAAGAAACTGGCCGCTGCCGGCCTGAAAGCGAAGGCACAAGAGCTGTTGGCCGTGTTGGTCGCCGACCCGTTTCAGAATCCGCCTTCATACGAGAAGTTGGTCGGGGATCTTGCTGGTGCGTATTCGAGGCGCATCAATATTCAGCACCGCTTGGTCTATGAAGTGTTCGCAAATGAACGCATCGTTCGCGTCTTGCGAATGTGGTCGCACTATGAGTGAGAGCGGGCTGGCAAATCCTCAAGTTCGTGCGGATTTCCCCCTGTTTGAATGCTAATCTCTTAAAAATCCTCATGAACGTGAAGATTTTTGGTGGTTAAATATCCGCTGCTATTTATCGGATATTTGACTGGGATCAGGCTTCGGTACGGACACAAAACCGCATTGCGCGGCCAGTCCGGCGCGCGCAATCCGCTGCACCGGCAGCCGCCGTTCGCCGTCGCGGAAATGCAGCGGACGGGGAGACTCTGCAGTCTCGACCAGCCAGTCCAGCAATTCCTCGTCACTGGCGGCAAGTTCGCCCGTTTCGCCCATGCGCAGCAGGCCCAGGCATTGCGCCATGTCGCGGTCGTCGACTTGCGCGACGATGTCCCCGCTTTGCAATATCAGCGTGCCATCCTCATTCATCCAGGCGGAATCGATTTGCCCAAGCGCCGCGCCCGTCTGCAAGACGAAGCCTTGCTGCGGATCGGTACGGACAACATAGGGTGTCGCTTCGAGGTTGATATATACCCGCTGCGGCCCGTTCTGGAAATACCAGCGGCCTTGCTCATCGTGCGTGTAATTGCGGTTGATGAAGCCAAGCAGCGCCGTATTGACGATGCGCTCACCGGGAAGTTTGTTGGCCTGCGCCCGTTCATCACGCATGCGCCAGGCGCCGCGCGCATCCAGCGCCAGCCAGCCGTAGCAGTGCGGCACATTGGGCCATTTGGCGATTGCCTGTTTGACGATTTCATCCATAAGCGAATGCTACACCACCCCAGAAAAAGAAGCGCAGAAATAGGGCTGCCAATGTGCAGGCGCAGGCGCAGGTGCAGGTGCAGGCGCAGGAGCAGGAGCAGGGGCAGGCATGCTCAGGCGCAAGGAGCCGTGTCACCCTGCAGGAAACGCAGCATGCGCTGCGGCAGCCAGTCGAGCCGTCCCGGGAAAGGGCCGGTGGCAAAGCCGACATGACCGCCATATTTCGGAAAATCCAGGGTGACCGTCGGCGACGCCTTTTGCGGCAGATAGCGCGCCGGCAAGAAAGGATCGTTTTGCGCATTCATGACCAGGGTCGGGATGGTGATGTCCGACAGGACATGGCGGGCGCTGGCACGGTGCCAGTAATCCTCGGTATTGCGGTAGCCATGCAGCGGCGCGGTGACGATATTGTCGAATTCGTAGAGGTTGCGCGAACCCAGCATCACGTCGCGGTCGAACAGGCCGGGGAATTGCTGCAGCTTGGCCAGGCATTTGGGTTTCAGCGTGTTCAGGAACACCTGTGTGTAAATCATGTTGAGGCCGCGCGAGAGGGCGCCGCCGCCGCCGGCCAGGTCGAGCGGCGCCGAGATCGCGCAGGCGGCATCGACAAACCCGGCCTGGTGCTGCGATTCGCCGATCCAGCGCAGCAGGGCATTGGCGCCCAGCGAAACGCCGCAGGCATAGAACTTCGTGCTGCCACGGGCATCGGCAAGGCCCTTCAGGCGCCGCAGTACCCAGTCGATTTCCTCGGCATCGCCGGAATGGTAAAAGCGCGGCGCGCGGTTCAGTTCGCCCGAGCAGCCGCGGAAATGCGGTACCGCGCCAGACCAGCCGAGCGCGGCGATGTGCGCCATCAGCGCGCGGCTGTAATGGCTGGCGGAGGAGCCTTCAAGGCCATGGAACAGCACGATGAAGGGCTTACCGGCCTGGCCGTCGATGAAATCGATATCGACGAAGTCGCCGTCGGGCGCATCCCAGCGCTCGCGCCGGAAGGCCGCCGCCGGCTTGGCGATGGCGGTCGCCGGGTAGATGGTTTGCAGGTGGCCGCCCGGCAGCCAGCAGGGCGCGCTGTAAGTTGCGGAATTCAATGTAGCACCGGCGCGGCGGATTGCGCCTCCGGCATCTTGCCAGGCGCGATGCTGGCATGGTGCATCGTCAGGCGCCAGCCGTGCGGCGTCTTCAGGTAGACATTGGTGGCGAGGATGTGCATGTCGCCGCCTTCGTGCGGGCCTGAGCCGACGTCTTCGATGACGTTGTGCACGGCGCTCATCAGGTTGTGCGCCGCGTGCAGTTGCACCGGGCGGATGTGCACGCCGCCGCGCTCGAAGATCGCTTCCCAGGAGGCGCGGATGGCAGCGTGGCCGACCAGGCGCGGCGCGCCCGGATGGATGCAGACGATTTCGTCGTCCTCGGCCCACAAGGCCATCAGGGCCTCGATGTCGGCGTGGCTGAGGGCGTCATAGTAGGCCGCTTCGACTTGCTCGACGGTACCCAACGGCTTATGTGACTTGGCCATGGCGTTTTGCGGCAATGCTTAGTGGCCGGCGACGCTGGCGCCGGGCTTCAAGCGGTAGAGCGTGCCGCAGTATGGGCATTTCGCTTCGCCATGGGCATCCAGGTTGAGGAACACGCGCGGGTGCGAGGACCAGATCGGCATGTTCGGGTTGGGGCAAAACAGGGCATGTGCGCCGTCGACTTCAACGGCTGTGGTTGCGGTGTTGTCACTCATCGTACTTTTCCTTTACTCGTTTTATCAGATTCAAACTTTGGCCAGCCAGTGCTGGTATTGGGGGGCTTCGCCGGCGACCACCTGGAAGAACAGTTTTTGCAGTTTTTCGGTGATGGGGCCGCGGCTGCCGCTGCCGATCTGGCGGTTGTCGAGTTCGCGGATCGGCGTGATTTCGGCGGCAGTGCCGGTGAAGAAGGCTTCGTCGGCGCAGTACACTTCATCGCGGGTGATGCGTTTCTCGATCACCTCGATGCCGTGGTCGCGCGCCAGCGTCAGCACGGCGTCGCGGGTGATGCCGTCGAGGCAGGAGGCGAGGTCGGGCGTGTACAGCTTGCCGTTCCGGACTATAAAAAAATTCTCGCCCGAGCCTTCGGAGACATAACCTTCGGTGTCCAGCAGCAGTGCTTCGTCATAGCCGTCGGTCAGGGCTTCCTGGTTGGCCAGGATCGAGTTGATGTAATTGCCGGAGGCCTTGGCGCGCACCAGCATGACATTGACGTGGTGGCGCGCGAACGATGACGTCTTGACGCGGATGCCCTTGCTCAGGCCTTCCTCGCCGAGGTAGGCGCCCCATTCCCAGGCGGCGACCGCGACGTGGATGGTGTTGCCCCTGGCCGAGACGCCGAGCTTTTCCGAGCCGATCCACACCAGCGGGCGGATGTAGCAGGATTCAAGTTTATTTTCGCGCACCACCTGGCGCTGCGCTTCCAGGACCGTGTCGAAGTCGAAGGGGATGGTCAGCTGAAAAATCTTGGCCGAATTGAACAGGCGGCGGGTATGTTCTTCCAGGCGGAAAATCGCCGTGCCTTGCGCCGTCTTGTAGGCGCGCACGCCTTCGAAGACCGCCATGCCGTAGTGCAGCGAATGGGTCAGCACATGGACTTTGGCATCGCGCCATTCGATCAGTTTGCCATCTTGCCAGATTTTGCCGTCGCGATCATCCATGGACATGGTGATTCTCCCAGTAATGGTTTATGCAAAACCAAGATTTTACCCCGGATAGGGAGCTGAAAGAATCCACACGGCGACAAGGCTTCCCCGGTAAAATGTGCCACTGGGCAATATAATGACCTGCCAAGTCTGGCGTGGGGCTGCAGTTTTGGATATGAAAAAATTAATATTCCGGCCGCCGGCCTTGGGTGTGCCGGCGTTGGAACGGGAGACATTCGGCGAAGCGGTGGCGCAAAGTACGCCCGCCATGGCCGGCATATTTGCCTGGGGCATGGTGACGGCCATGGCCATGCTCAAGGCTGGCTTGACGGTAGGGCAAACACTGGCCATGACCTTCATTGTCTATGCTGGGTCCGCCCAACTGGCGGCGCTGCCGTTAATTATTGCCAATGCCTCGGTCTGGGTGGTATTCGCCACTGCACTGGTGGTCAACCTGCGCTTCGTCATCTTCGCCGCCGCCATGGGGCCGCACCTGTCGCATTTGCCCTGGTATAAGCGTCTGTGGCACGGCTATTTGAATGGCGACCTCACCATGGCGCTGTTTTCCCAGCGCTTTGCTCCGCATACGCAGCCCGAACCGCTGGGCAAGGAAGGCTATGTCGCCGGCATCAATTACATGAACTGGTGCGCCTGGCAATCCGGCTCGGTGCTCGGCATCCTGCTGGCCAGCCAGATCCCGCAGAGCTGGGGCATCGCCTTTGCCGGCACCCTGGCTTTGCTGGCGGTGCTGATTCCATTGACCATGAATGCCGCCGCGCTGGCGGGGGTGATTGTCGCGGTGGGCTTGGCGGTCGCGACCGTGCAATGGCCCTATCGCCTGGGCCTGTTGTTCGCGGTGCTGGGCGGCATGCTGGCAGCGATGGCGGTCGATTTATTCGCTGCGCGCCGCAAGGCAGGGGGGGCGGGCGCATGATGGAGAGCATCGATATCTGGATTTGCATTGCCCTGATGTTTATTGCCACGGTGCTGACGCGCAGCTCCTTTTTCATGCTGGGGGACGCAGTCAAGCTGCCGGGCTGGGTAAAGCATGCCTTGCGTTATGCGCCGGCGGCGGCGCTGGCGGCAACCATCGCCCCCGATATTTTGATGACGACAGGAAGTTCGGGAAATTTGACTCTGACCCTGATTAATCCGAAGTTGCTGGCGGCGGTGGGGGCAGCGGTGTTCTTTATGGCAACACGGCACATGCTGGGAACGATTGCCGTGGGCATGGCGCTATTTACGGTATCGCGCCTGTGGTTAAGTTGAGTCATCGGGCTGAACCATCGGGCTGAATTGTGCCGGCTTTGCCGGCCAGACGGGGTATGGCTTTTTTGCGGGGTCTCTGTGGGGTAAAATGGTGGTTTTTCCATTTTTCGCGATTCACGGGGATTTATGCAATTCAAACGCCTGGCCGATTTGTGCGCCAACCAGCAACTGCAGGGCAAGCGCGTCTTCATTCGCGCCGATCTCAACGTGCCGCAGGACGATGCCGGCAATATCACCGAAGATACCCGCATCCGCGCCTCGGTGCCGGCGATCCGCATGGCGCTCGACGCCGGCGCCGCCGTCATGGTGACCTCGCACCTGGGCCGTCCGACCGAAGGCGAATTCAAGCCGCAAGACTCGCTGGCGCCGATCGCGTCGCGTTTGACCGACTTGCTGGGCCAGCCGGTGGAGTTGCGGCAGAACTGGGTCGATGGCGTCGAAGTCGCGCCGGGCCAGGTGGTGTTGCTGGAAAACTGCCGCGTCAACAAGGGCGAGAAAAAGAACAGCGATGAACTGGCGCAGAAAATGGCCAGCCTGTGCGACGTGTACGTCAACGATGCCTTCGGTACTGCGCACCGCGCCGAAGCCACCACCCATGGCATGGCAAAATATGCCCCGGTGGCGTGTGCCGGCCCCTTGCTGGCGGCCGAGCTCGATGCCTTGGGCAAGGCCCTGGGCCAGCCGGCGCGTCCGCTGGTGGCGATTGTGGCCGGCTCCAAGGTTTCGACCAAGCTCTCCATTCTGGAGTCGCTGGCCGACAAGGTGGATAATCTGATCGTCGGCGGTGGCATTGCCAATACCTTTCTGCTGGCAGCCGGCCTGAAGATCGGCAAATCGCTGGCCGAAGCCGACCTGGTGGCGGACGCCAAACGCATTATCGACAAGATGGCGGCACGCGGCGCCTCGGTGCCGATTCCGGTGGATGTGGTGTGCGCCAAGGAATTCGCGCCGAACGCCGTGGCCACCATCAAGGCCGTAGCGGATGTGACCGACGACGACATGATTCTCGATATCGGCCCGCAAACCGCGGCGCAACTGGCGCAACAAATCGCGCAAGCCGGCACCATCGTCTGGAACGGCCCGGTCGGCGTGTTCGAATTCGACCAGTTTGCCGGCGGCACCAAGACCCTGGCGCAGGCAATCGCCGCTTCCAAGGCGTTTTCGATCGCCGGCGGCGGCGATACCCTGGCGGCGATCGCCAAGTACGAGATCGCCGACAAGATCGGTTATATCTCGACCGGCGGCGGCGCCTTCCTGGAATTCCTGGAAGGTAAGACCCTGCCGGCAGTGGCGGTGCTGCAGGAACGCGCCGCAGCCTGATCAGCCAGATGAAGCGGGCATGCCTGGCATGCCCGTCCCTTGACTCTTTTAATAGACAACACTATCCGCATGCGCCGCGCCACCAAAATTGTTGCCACCATCGGTCCCGTATCGAGCGACCTGGAAACCCTGACCCGCATGATCCAGGCGGGCGTGGATGTCGTTCGCCTGAATTTTTCGCATGGCAAGGCGCAAGACCATATTGACCGCGCCCGCCTGGTGCGCGAAGCGGCGCAGGCCTGCGGGCGCGAAGTAGCCATCATGGCCGATTTGCAGGGACCGAAGATTCGCGTCGGCAAATTCGAGCATGGCAAGATCATGCTGGAAAAAGGCGCGAAATTCGTGCTGGACGCCACCTGCGAACTCGGCAACCAGGAACAGGTCGGCCTCGATTACAAGGAATTGCCGCGTGACCTGAAGCCACATGACGTGCTGTTGCTGAACGATGGCCTGATCGTGCTGGTAGTCGACAAGGTCATCGGCAGCGCCATCCACACTACCGTGAAAATCGGCGGCGAACTCTCCAACAACAAGGGCATCAACCGCCAGGGCGGCGGCTTGTCGGCGCCGGCGCTGACCGCCAAGGACATGGAAGACGTCAAGACGGCGATGGCCATGCAGGCCGATTACGTCGCCGTGTCCTTCCCCAAGAATGCCGCCGACATGATCATGGCGCGCCAGCTGGCCAATATCGCCGGCGAGGCGCATCGACACAAGCCGATGATGATTGCCAAGATCGAGCGTGCCGAAGCGATCCCTGCCTTGCAGGAAATCCTCGACGCCTCCGACGGCATCATGGTGGCGCGCGGCGACCTCGCGGTGGAAGTCGGCAATGCCGCCGTGCCGGCGTTGCAAAAGCGCATGATCAAAATGGCGCGCGCCTCCAACAAGGTGGCGATTACCGCGACGCAAATGATGGAGTCGATGATCGTCAATGCGATCCCGACCCGCGCCGAAGTCTCGGACGTCGCCAATGCGGTGCTGGACGGCACCGATGCAGTGATGACTTCGGCCGAAACCGCTTCCGGCCGCTATCCCGTGGAAACCGTGGAAGCCATGGCAGCGATTTGCCAGGAAGCCGAAAAGTCGGAAGACTATACGCTCGACGGCGATTTCCTGAACAAGACCTTTACCCGCATCGATCAGTCGATCGCGTATGGCGCCCTGTTCACCGCCCACCATCTGGGTGTCAAAGCCATCGTCGCCCTGACCGAATCCGGTTCCACTGCGCTATGGATGAGCCGTTATGACATCGCCATTCCCATCCTGGCGATGACCCATGTGCTGGGTACCCAGCGCAAGGCGTCCCTGTACCGCAACGTGCAGACCTTCGAAATGAACCATTCGCTTGATAGCGAAGCCGTCATGAAAGCGGCAGAAGATCTGCTGCTGGCCAAAGGCCTGGTGCAAAAAGGTGACATGATCGTGGTGACATGGGGCGAGCCGATGGGCCAGGTCGGCGGCACCAATGCCCTGAAGATCATGCGGGTCGGGGAAAACTGATAACACTGATTTTTTGATTTGATTATTTGGGAGAATTACCATGCCACTCGTATCGATGCGCCAGCTGCTCGACCACGCCGCCGAAAACGGCTACGGTTTGCCTGCATTCAACGTCAACAACCTGGAACAGGTTTCCGCCATCATGGCTGCAGCCGACGAAGTCGGCGCGCCGGTGATCATGCAAGCCTCGGCGGGCGCCCGTAAGTATGCCGGCGAAGCCTTCCTGCGCCACCTGATCTCGGCGGCCGTGGAAGCCTATCCGCATATCCCTGTCGTGATGCATCAGGATCACGGCCAGTCGCCGGCAGTCTGCATGGCGGCGATCAAGTCCGGCTTTACTTCGGTGATGATGGATGGCTCGCTGACGGAAGACGGCAAGACGGTCGCCAGCTATGAATACAACGTCGAAGTCTCGCGCGAAGTGGTGAAGTTCTCGCATTCGATCGGCGTCACCGTCGAAGCCGAACTGGGCGTGCTCGGCTCGCTGGAAACCATGAAGGGCGACAAGGAAGACGGCCACGGCGCCGAAGGCACCATGACCCGCGAGCAGCTGCTGACCGACGTCGCCCAGGCTGCTGACTTCGTCAAACAGACCCAGTGCGACGCCCTGGCGATTGCCATCGGCACCTCGCATGGCGCCTACAAGTTTTCGCGCAAGCCCACCGGCGACATTCTGGCGATCGACCGCATCAAGGAAATCCACGCCCGCATTCCCAACACTCACCTGGTGATGCACGGCTCCTCCTCGGTGCCGCAGGAATTGCTGGCCATCATCCGCGAATTCGGCGGCGACATGAAGGAAACCTACGGCGTGCCGGTCGAGGAAATCCAGGAAGGCATCAAGCACGGCGTACGCAAGATCAATATCGACACCGATATCCGCCTGGCCATGACCGCGGCGATCCGCCGTTACCTGTTCGAGAATCCGTCCAAGTTCGATCCGCGCGATTACCTGAAGCCGGCGCGTGAAGCCGCGATGCAGATCTGCAAGGCGCGTTACCTGCAGTTCGGTTGCGAAGGCCAGGCTGCCAAGATCAAGCCGCTGTCGCTGGACAAGATCGCAGAGAAGTACAAGAAGGGCGAACTTTCGCAAATCGTGCAGTAAGCATTTGCCGGTTCCTCAATTGGCCGGCGGCGCAGGCTGCCGGCCCAGCATCAAGATAATTCCCATGACCAGCCTCTACCAATCCAGCATCACCTCCCTTCAACTCCTTGGCCGCGGCAAGGTGCGCGACAACTACGCCGTCGGTGACGACAAGATCCTGATCGTCACTACCGACCGCCTGTCGGCCTTCGACGTCGTGATGAACGAGCCGATTCCCGCCAAGGGCCGTGTCCTGAACCAGATGTCCGACTTCTGGTTCGCCAAGCTCGCCGGCATCGTCCCCAACCACCTGACCGGCGTTGCCCCGGAGTCCGTGGTGGCGCCCGACGAGGTCGAGCAGGTGCGTGGTCGTGCGGTGGTGGCCAAGCGCCTGCAGCCGATCATGGTCGAAGCGGTGGTGCGTGGCTATATCATCGGTTCCGGCTGGAAGGATTACCAGGCCACCGGTGCGATCTGCGGCATCGCCTTGCCGGCCGGCCTGCGCCAGGCCGACAAGCTGGCCCAGCCGATCTTCACGCCGGCCGCCAAGGCCGAGCTCGGCGAGCATGACGAGAACATCAGCTTTGAAGAGATGGAAAAGCGCATCGGCAAGGAGCTCGCTGCCAAGATGCGCGACATCAGCATCCAGCTGTACCAGACCGCGGCGGATTACGCCGCCACGCGCGGCATCATCATCGCCGACACCAAGTTCGAGTTCGGTCTCGACGAGCATGGCGTGCTGCACCTGATGGATGAAGTGCTGACTGCCGATTCCTCGCGTTTCTGGCCGGCCGATTCCTATGCGCCAGGCATCTCGCCGCCATCGTTCGACAAGCAGTTCGTGCGCGATTACCTGGAAACCCTGAGCGACTGGAACAAGACCTCGCCGGCGCCGGCGCTGCCGCCGGAAGTCATCGAAAAGACCGGCGACAAGTACCGCGAGGCGCTGCAGCGCCTGACTGGCGAAACCCTGAAGGATTGAGAGCAAGCCATGGCTGAACAAGCGAAACAGGCCGCGCCGCTGGTGGGCGTGGTGATGGGTTCTTCCTCGGACTGGGAAGTGATGCAGAACGCGGTGGCAATGCTCAAGGAATTCGGCGTGCCTTACGAGGCGCAGGTGATTTCCGCGCACCGCATGCCGGACCAGATGTTCGCCTATGCGGAATCGGCGCGTTCGCGCGGCTTGCGGGCAATCATCGCCGGCGCCGGCGGCGCTGCCCACCTGCCGGGCATGTTGGCGGCCAAGACCATCGTGCCGGTGCTGGGCGTGCCGGTGCCGTCCAAATACCTGCGCGGCGAGGATTCGCTGCTGTCGATCGTGCAAATGCCCAAGGGTATCCCGGTCGCCACCTTCGCCATCGGTGAAGCCGGCGCCGCCAATGCCGCCCTGACCGCGATCGCCATCCTGGCCGCCACCGACGATGCGCTGGCCGCGCGCCTGCAGGAATTCCGCGCCAAGCAGACCCAGGTGGCGCAGGCGATGAGTTTGCCGGCATGAGCGAGCAGCAGCCTCCTTTTGTACCGTCCGCGACGCCGCCGACCTGGCTGGGCGTGATGGGCGGCGGTCAGCTTGGCCGCATGTTCGTGCACGCAGCGCAAGCCATGGGCTTCAAGGTGGCGGTGCTGGAACCGGCGCGCGACTGCCCGGCCGGCCACGCCGCCGATTACCTGCTCAGCGCCGATTATCACGATCCGGTGGCGTTGAACCAGCTTGCCGGCCTGTGCGCGGCGGTGACTACCGAATTTGAAAACGTCCCGGCGCAAAGCCTTGCGATGCTGGCGGCGCACAGCTTCGTCGCGCCGGCCGCCGCCAGCGTGTCGGTCGCCCAGGACCGCGTTGTCGAAAAGCGCTTCTTCACCGAATGCGCCGCGACCTCGCATGTGCTGCCAGCGCCGCACAAGGTGATCGCCAGCGCAGCCGACGTCGATGCCATCACCGATGACCTGTTGCCGGGCATCCTGAAAACCGCGCGCCTCGGTTACGACGGCAAGGGCCAGGTGCGGGTACGCACGCGCGAGGAAGCGCGTGCGGCGTTCAAGGAAATGCAGGGCGTGACCTGCGTGCTGGAAAAGATGCTGCCGCTGGCCTATGAAGTCTCGGTGCTGGCCGCGCGCGGCGACGACGGCGAATCGGCGGTCTATCCGATCGCCGAAAATGTCCACCGCGACGGCATCCTGTTCTCCACCACGGTGCCGGGACCGCACGTCTCGGACGAAACCGCGCGCCGCGCCCAGCATGCCGCGCTGGCCATCATCGGCAAGCTCGAATACGTGGGTGTCTTGTGCATTGAATTCTTCGTGCTGCAGGATGGCGCTCTGGTGGTCAATGAAATGGCCCCGCGCCCGCACAACAGCGGCCACTACACCATCGACGCCTGCATCACCAGCCAGTTCGCGCAACAGGCGCGCGCCATGGCGCGGCTGCCGCTGGGCGACGTGCGCCAGCATTCGCCGGCGGTGATGCTCAACATCCTGGGCGACGTCTGGTTCGAGGGGGACAGCGACAGCGCGCGCGAACCCGCCTGGGACAAGGTACTGGCGCTGCCGGGCGCCAATCTGCACCTGTACGGCAAGGACGACCCGCGCCGTGGCCGCAAGATGGGACACATCACTTTCGTCGCGCCGACCCTGGCAGAAGCGCAGGAAAGCTTTGCCGCCGCTTGCCGGATCCTCGGCATTCCTGCCTGAGCGGAAGAGGCGCGATGTCAGAGCTGATTCCGGACCCGGCGGCAATTGCCGCCGCCGCGCACCTGCTGGAACAGGGCGAACTGGTGGCATTCCCGACCGAGACTGTCTATGGCCTGGGGGCTGACGCCGAAAATCCGCAGGCAGTGGCAAAAATTTACGCCGCCAAGGGCCGCCCGGCCAACCATCCGCTGATCGTGCACCTGGCGCCGGCGGCCGATATCGGCTACTGGGCAGAACAGATTCCTGCGCAAGCGCAGCAGCTGATCGCGGCATTCTGGCCAGGCCCGCTGACCCTGATCCTGAAGCGCGCCGCGCACATTCCGGACACGGTCTCCGGCGGCCAGGACAGCATCGGCCTGCGCTGCCCCTCGCACCCGGTGGCGCAAGCTTTGCTGCGCGAATTCAAGGGCGGCCGTGGCGGCGTGGCTGCGCCCTCGGCCAACAAGTTCGGCCATGTCAGCCCGACCACCGCGCGCCATGTGCGCGATGAATTCGGCGCGCCGCCGCAGAGCCCGCTGGCCGCCATCCTCGATGGTGGCCAGAGCGAAGTCGGCATCGAATCGACCATCCTCGACCTCTCGCGCATGGCAAGCCACGGTCCAGTGTTGCTGCGCCCGGGCCATATCTCGCCGCAACAGATCGCCGCCGTCATCGGCGTTGTGCCAGCCCTGCCGGATGGCGCCGCGCCGCGCGCCTCGGGTACGCTGGAAGCGCACTATGCGCCGGTCACGCCGGTGGCGCTGGTGGCGCCGCAGCATGTGGCGGAAGTGGTGCGCAGGCTGGCTGCCGGCGGACACCGCGCCGCGCTGATGCGACGCGCAAGCGGATCGCTGGAGGAAACCTGCGCCCAATTGGTGCTGCCGGACACGCCGGCCGGTTACGCACATGCGCTATATGCCGCCTTGCGCGAAATGGATGCGGCCGGCGCCGACATCATCCTGGTCGAAGCGCCGCCGACAGGGCCCGAATGGCAAGGCGTCAATGACCGCCTGCGCCGCGCCGCACACGATTCGACCGCGGTGCTGGCGGCCTTGCTAAAACCCGCGCTTTAGCGCGGCTCCTCAGGGATGGAACGCCTGGATGCCGGTTTGCGCCCGGCCTAGGATCAGTGCATGGATGTCGTGCGTGCCTTCATAGGTATTGACGACTTCGAGGTTGAGCATGTGGCGGATCACGCCGAATTCATCCGAGATGCCGTTGCCGCCCAACATGTCGCGGGCGACGCGGGCGATGTCGAGCGCCTTGCCGCAGGAATTGCGCTTGAGCATGGAAGTAATTTCCACCGAAGCCGTGCCTTCATCCTTCATGCGGCCGAACTGCAGGCACGCCTGCAAGCCGAGCGTGATTTCGGTCTGCATGTCGGCCAACTTCTTTTGCACCAGCTGGTTTGCCGCCAGGGGACGGCCGAATTGCTTGCGGTCCAGCACATACTGGCGCGCGATATGCCAGCAGGATTCCGCGGCGCCCAACGCGCCCCAGGCGATGCCGTAACGCGCCGAATCAAGGCAGGTGAAAGGGCCTTTCAGGCCGCGCACATCGGGGAAAATATTTTCTTCCGGGCAGAATACGCCATCCATGACGATTTCGCCGGTAATCGAGGCGCGCAAGCCGAACTTGCCCTCGATCGCCGGCGCACTGAGACCCGCCATGCCTTTTTCCAGGACAAAGCCGCGAATCGCGCCTTCCTCATCCTTGGCCCAGACCACGAAGACATCGGCGATCGGCGCATTGGTGATCCACATCTTGCTGCCGCTGAGGGCATAGCCGCCCGCCACTTTTTTTGCGTGCGTCGCCATCGACTGCGGATCGGAGCCATGGTCGGGCTCGGTCAGGCCGAAGCAGCCGATGAATTCGCCGCTGGCCAGTTTCGGCAGATACTTTTGCCGCTGCGCCTCGGTGCCGAAGGTGTAAATCGGCAGCATCACCAGCGAGGATTGCACGCTCAACATCGAGCGGTAACCGGAATCGACCCGTTCGACTTCGCGCGCGATCAGGCCGTAGCTGACGTAATTCAGGCCGGCGCCGCCATACTGTTCCGGGATGGTCGCGCCGAGCAAGCCGAGCGCGCCCATCTCGCGGAAAATCGAGGCATCCATGCGCTCGTGGCGGAAGGCTTCCAGCACGCGCGGGGCCAGCTTGTCCTGGCAATAGGCGCGGGTGGCATCGCGCACCATGCGTTCGCTGTCGCTTAATTGCTGTTCCAGCAGCAACGGATCGTCCCAGCGGAATTGCGCTTTGCCATTCGGTGTGGTGCGGGCTACGGTCATAAATTTACTCAATGTTAGTGGCAACAAATTTGCCGCTATGAAAAACCAGCGCCGGCTGCGGCTGCACGTCACAATGCTCGACTTCGCCGACCATGATGACATGGTCGCCTTCCGGGTAGCGGCTCTTGTTGCGGCATTCGAACCAGGCGGCGGCACCCTTCAGGATCGGCAAGCCGGTGGCCGATAGCGCGAATTCGACACCTTCAAAGCGGTTCTCGATGCGGCGCGCAAAGCGGTCGGCGAGGTTTGCCTGGTGCGCCGCCAGCACATTGATCACGTAATGCGAACAGGACTGGAACACCGGCAGGCTGCGCGCACTATTGCCCAGGCTCCACAGCACCAGAGGTGGCGCCAGCGACACCGAATTGAAGGAGGTCGCGGTCATGCCGACAAACTCGCCGGAGTCGAGGCGCGTGGTAATGACGGTGACGCCAGTGGCGAACTGTGCCAGGGCATTGCGGAAATGGCGGGTGTCGAGCGGATCGGAGACATTGCGTGGAATACTGGTGTGCATCAAAGGCCTGCTATCGAAAAGTAATAAAAATGATACACCAAGGCGCAATGAAGGGGAAATCCAAGGGAAACCGCGGCAGGAATGGCGTTTTGCGTTGCTCCCGATTTTCAACGCTTATAATGGAATAATTAACTGGAGATATACTGAACGGAGTGCAGCATGACAACCGAAATTGCAACGCTGGGAGGCGGTTGCTTCTGGTGCCTGGAAGCCGTCTATCAGGAATTGAAAGGCGTGCAGCAAGTGGAATCCGGCTATGCTGGTGGCCTCCTGGTCAATCCGACCTATGAAGACGTGTGCAGCGGCAAGACCGGCCACGCCGAAGTGGTGCGCATCACCTTCGATCCCGCCGTTGTCAGCTATCGTGGAATCCTGGAGATTTTTTTCACGATCCACGATCCGACCACCTTGAACCGCCAGGGCAATGACAGCGGCACCCAGTACCGTTCCGTGATTTTCTACCATTCACCCGAACAGCAGGATATCGCCCGGCATGTGATTGCCGAGATGGCCAATGTGTGGGATGCGCCGCTCGTCACCGAATTGAGCCCGCTGCCGGCCTATTACAAGGCCGAAGCCTACCACCAGAATTACTTCCGCCAGAATCCGCTGCAAGGCTATTGCGCCTTCGTGGTGGCGCCCAAGGTGGCGAAGTTCCGCAAGGTATTCTCCGAAAAGGCAAAAGAGTCATAACCATCACCCCGGGCAAGCCAGCGCCGGTCGATCAGGCATACATGTAGCGGCGCGACCAGGGCAGGGCCTCCGCCGAACGGCCAGCCTTGGTGCACAATACCTGATAGATCGATACCCAGTCATTGGCGAAGGCGTAGGCACAGCCGGCCAGGTAGACGCGCCAGATGCGGAACTGGCGCTCATCCACCGTGGCATGGATGCGCTCGGCCTGTGCCTCGAAACTGGCGGCCCATATGCTACAGGTCTTCGCATAATGGCGGCGCAGGTTTTCCACATCGAGCGCTTCCAGGCCGCTTTCCTGCATGCTCCGCAATACCAGGCTGATGTGCGGTAATTCGCCATGCGGGAATACATATTTTTCAATGAATTCGCCACCGCCATAGGCAGTCTCGCCGCTGGCGGCATCGGTGCTGGTAATGCCATGGTTCATCGCCAGGCCATCGTCGGCCAGCAGCTTGCGCATCTGGGCAAAATAATCGGGCAGGTGGCGCAAGCCGACGTGCTCGAACATGCCAACGCTGGTGATGCGGTCGAAGCTGCCGGAGAGGTCGCGGTAATCCTGCAGACGGATTTCGACGCGGTCGGACAGCCCCGCCTGCCTGACCCGTTCGTTCGCCAGCGCATGCTGGTTTTCCGACAGGGTGACGCCGACGCAGCGGGCGCCAAATTTTTCCGCCGCGCGCAATACCAGCGCACCCCAGCCGCAGCCGATGTCGAGCAGGGTTTGGCCGGGCTGCAACTGGATCTTGGTGAGGATGTGGTCGATTTTTTTCAGCTGCGCATGCGCCAGTGTTTCGTCGCCGTTCTCGAAATAGGCGCAGGAATACACCATGTTTTCATCCAGCCAGAGCCGGTAGAAATCATTGGAAACATCGTAGTGGTAGCGGATCGCCTCGGCGTCAATCTTGCGGTTATGCTGGAAGTGGCGGACGATGCGGCCCAGCTTGCCGGTCGGCTGCAGCGTCTGCCGCGCCAGCGCGCTGCCGACATCGATGATTTCGCTGGCGCGCCCCTCGATGTCGAGCTTGCCTTCGACATAGGCGGTGCCGAGGTTGGCAAGTGATGGCCGCAGCAGATACGGCAGGGAAGAGGCGCGCGGCACCCTGACGGTGACTTGCGGCGCTTGCGAGAAATCGAAGCGCTTGCCGTTCCATAATTCCAGTCGCAGCGGCAGCGCGGCCTGGTGGCGCACCTGGTTGATCCAGTGGTCAAGCCTGTTTTCCCAGAACATGTCGCCTCCAATGCTAGAGAAAACGGCCGCCGCCTGCGCAGTGCGCTTTACGGCTGCAGCCGCTGTATCCGCCAGGCGCCGCCTTCTGTCCGGGTATACAGCACCCGGTCATGCAAGCGCGAGCTGCGGCCCTGCCAGAATTCGATCGCCTCCGGCACCAGCCGGTAGCCGCCCCAGTGCGCCGGGCGTGCCGGATGTTCGCCGTATTGTTCCTGCACTTCCGCGAAGCGCTTTTCCAGTGTTACGCGGCTGTCCACCGGCCGGCTTTGCTCGGAAGCGATCGCCCCCAGTCGGCTCAACAGCGGCCGGCTGTCATAATAGGCGTCGCTTTCCTCCGCCGAAATCCTTTCCACCCGCCCTTCGATGCGCACCTGGCGCTCCAGTTCAATCCAGTGGAACAGCAGCGCCGCATGCGGATTGACCGCCAGTTCCTGTCCCTTGCGGCTGGCATAGTTGGTAAACCAGACAAAGCCGCGCGAGTCGAATTCCTTGATCAGCAGGATGCGCGAGGAAGGCTTGCCATCAGGCCCCACCGTGGCCACGCTCATGGCATTGGCTTCCGGTACATGCGCCTTGAGCGCTTCATCGAACCACTTGCCGAACTGTTTGATCGGATCGTGGTCCACATCGGATTCCGACAGGCTGGCGTGGCTGTAATCCTTGCGAAGACCTGCAATCGACATCTTGCTTCTTTCTTAAAAATTGGAAATTCCGCGGCGCGCGCGCATGGCGTCACCCAACTGGTGCATTTGCGCTTCACTGAAGAGTCGCTTTGCCATCGGGGCAATCACGCTTTCTTCCAGTTGCATATGCGCTTCATACAAGCTTGCAAAGCGCGCCACATCCGTCTCGGATAATTGCGCCGATTGCCCACTTGCAATTGTAACCAGTTCACGGTCGAGCGCCAGCCACAAGGCTGCCATTTCCTGATGCTCCTTGAGTAATCTCGGCAGCAGGGCTTGCAATTGACCGGCATCTTCGCCGCTGGCAGTCGTTTCCAATTGCGGCAACAAATCCTCTTCCTCGTCCTCATGATGAAGCGTTGCCGCATCGTTAAAATAACGCAGCACCGCATGCGCAGCTTGTTGCGCCTCAAGATCTGCGCCATGATGGGGCAGATGCGCCACCAATTTATTCAAGGTCGCCAACTGCTTGCGGATGCGCGTGTGGCAATGCCGCAGTACCGCAATCGGCTCATCGAAGCCGGGCGCGGTGTCGAATAGCGAATTTCCCATCATTTCATCCTTGTCATTTTCAGGTTGGCATCTAGCAGCAAAAATTCATTGTAGGATAAAAATTCGCCTTTCCGTCCGGTAAAATGACGGCATGCACGCTTTACTCCAATCATCTCCCTCTGCCGTTGCCGATACTGGCCACGATATCGATCATGCACGTCGCTTCGGCGGCATTTCTCGCCTGTATGGCGCAGCGGGGCTCGAGCGTTTTCGCCATGCCCATGTCTGCGTAATTGGCGTCGGCGGGGTCGGTTCCTGGGTGGTCGAGGCGCTGGCGCGTTCGGCGATCGGCCGCATCACCATGATCGATCTGGACAACCTCGCCGAATCCAATATCAACCGCCAGATCCATGCCTTGACGGACACGCTCGGCAAAGCCAAGGTCACGGCGCTGGCCGAGCGTATCGCGCAAATCAACCCGTATTGCCGTGTCACCGAGATCGAGGATTTCATCACGGCCGACAATCTCGAGCAAATGATCGGTGCCGGCAATTACGATTATGTGGTCGATGCGATTGACAATGTGCGCGCCAAGACCGCGCTGATTGCCTATTGCCGCGAGCATGGCATCAAGCTGCTTACCATCGGCGGCGCCGGCGGCCAGATTGATCCGACCAAAATCGAGATACGCGATTTGTGCCGCACCGAGCAGGAACCGCTGCTGTCGAAGGTGCGCAAACGCTTGCGCCAGTTGCATGGCTTTCCGCGCGGGACCAAGAACAAATTCGGTATCGATGCGGTGTTTTCCACCGAGCCGCTGCGCTTTCCTGATAGTGCGGAAGCCTGTGATATTGGCGGGCAAAGCGATGATGGTGATGCAGGCTTGGCAGCAGGCGATAATGCGGGCGCGGGAGTAACCGGTCTGAATTGCGCCGGCTTCGGTTCTGCCATGGTGGTGACTGCGTCCTTCGGTTTGGTGGCGGCCTCGCATGTGCTGAAGAATCTGGCGAAGGCGGCGCCTGCCGCAGATTAATCCGCTTCCTCCAGATGCCGCGAAACCAGCACCTGATAAGCCAGCCGTCCCCCTTCCTGCGTCGACTGCACCAGAGCGATTTGTTTCACTTCCCAGGTGAACGGATCGAACGGCCGGTCCAGCGGCGGCTCGGCATCGCGCGCCAGCGTGATATGCGGCGTGAAATCGTTCTTGCGGTCAAATGCGATCCCGTGCCGCATGAGTGCTTGCGCCAAAGATTCTTGCAGCGTGACCAGTGCCTTCGGCGTGGCATGACTACCTGCCCAGGCAATGTGCTTTCTTTTGAAATACCCTAGGCGGTCAATTTGCAGCGTGAAACCGATTCGTGGCAAGTCCGCGAGTATGGTCTTCAGCACAGGTAGGTGGACAGCGGGCTGATTACCGAGGAAGGTGAGGGTGGCATGCAGGTTTTCCACGCGCGTGCGGCGGCCATGTACATGCATCTGCAGGATTTGCAGCGCTTCTCGGGTGGCATCGTCCGGCCACAAGGCGAAGAACAGCCGCAGCGGCTTGTCGCTGGCGTCAGCGCGGGCGTCATCGGTGGCACTCATGTCGAGCCAGACAGCTTAATCCTTGATATGCGTGAAAAACAGATAGCAGGCCAGCAGGATGGCGATGACCACGCAGGCGAAGGAAAACACGATGCCGGTGCTGACGCAAAACAGCGCGGCGTAAAAATAGGCGGGGGTGCCTTCCATCGCCTGCGTCAGCATGCCGGAATAAATCTGCAGCAACATCAGCATGGAGGCCGCGATCGCCAGCCACTTCAGGGTATAGGAAGGCAGGATGGCGCGTTGCGCGCGGTTATGACGGTAGTTGGCGCTGCGCTGCTCAAGCGTACCCTGGTTGGCGTCGCGGAATCGCCAGAAGGGCGTAGCCCAGTGCCAGAAAATGATGCCGAGCAGGCGCAGCAATTGCAACGATTGGATAAATCGGGATGGGTGATCTACTTGCATTGGCGACGCCTCCTACGCGAATAGGTTGTTAGGCATCATCTCGCGCTGCGCGTTCCACCGATAGCTTGTCAGGTTTGCGCCTAGCGAAAGCTTTCTTCTTCGGTGCGGTAATCCTGCGCGCAGTCCTTGTTGCAAAAGCGCCGGATGTTATCCAGCGGCGCATTGCAATACCAGCAAGCACCCTTGGGCTTCAGCGCACCCTGACCTGATTCCGGCGCAGTGACAAGCGCTTGCAGGGATGTCTGCGTTTCGTTCGCGCTACTGTCGGCGTCATTCATGTTGCACCTACCTGTCTGGAATCAAAACCGGGTCGAGACTGCGTGTGCAGTGAATCACGCTGTCACAACACGCTTCTACATTACCGCCATGCTCGACGCAGATCAAGCCCCCGTATTGCGTTTTTCCGTAGCAATTGGTCTTTGGCGCAATTTTCGTCTTTTTGTTGTGTAAGAAATAACTTCATTGATCCCATGTCCATCCAGTGTGGTTTCCCTAGTTAAATATTGTTTCAAGGCACTATCCGAACGGAGAGTGGATTGCTTGATGGAAACGCTCTACAGTACAGTCGTACATACGCAGTTCATAAAACTAGAAACAAGAGGAGACACCATGAAATCTGCTTTTTCGCTTTCCCGTTTACTCGCCGCCGTCGCCCTGACGCTGACAGCCTTTGGCGCCCAGGCCGCCTGTCTCGACAATGTCGTGCTGGTGCATGGCAATACGGCTTACCCATCGAGCTGGAACAATACCGTCGCCGAACTGAAGAGCCGCGGCTATGTCGATTCCCAACTGTACCGTCCGAGCTGGGGTTCGAAAACCAATGCCGGCAGCAACAGCCATGACAGCACCAATACCGGCGTCGTCAAATCCGCCCTGCAATCGGCGCTGGCAGCATCCTGCACCGGCAAGATCGATGTCATCGGCCATTCCATGGGCGTGACCCTGGCGATGAAGGCGATCAATGAATTGGCTTACTCAGGCAAGGTGAATTCCTTCATTGGCGTGGCCGGTGCCCAGCACGGCTTGAATTCCTGCGGTGTCTATCCGTACAACGTCTGGTCGGCCACCTGCGGCTCGGCCGGCCTGTCGATCGACAGCCCGCTGATCGTCTCGGTCAAGAACAAGCGTTACGGCACCAAGATGTATTCGATCAAGAGCTGGATGGATGAAATCGTCTGCATGGGCAGCTGCTATGTCTGGGGTTCGCATACCAGCAACATCGACATGCAAAACGCCAGCTACGACTATGCGCTGGGCCACTTCGGCTTACAAAGCTATACCACCATCAAGCAAGCCGACCTGATCCTGAACTGAGTCTGTCCCGGCAGCGCGGCGGCTGCCGCGCCGATGCAAAAAAAGCCCTGCGAAAAATGCAGGGCTTTTTGTCGTGGGCTTTGAATCATGCCTCGGGGGAAGAAGCAGTATTCAAGTGATATTCCAGTGCCGGCACGGCACCGGCTTGCCGATCCCGTAGCCTTGCGCGAAATCCACCTTCAAGGCTTCCAGGCGCGCGCGGATGGCATCGTTTTCAACGAATTCGGCAATGGTGCGCAAGCCCATGGTGTGGCCGATATGGTTGATCGCTTCCACCATGGCGGCGTCGGCCGCATCGCTCAGCATGTCCTTGACGAAGCCGCCGTCGATCTTCAGGTAATCCACCGGCAGATGCTTCAGATAGGCGAAGGAAGACATGCCGCTGCCGAAGTCGTCCAGGGAAAACTTGCAGCCGACCGCGCGCAATTCATTGATCAGGGCGGCGGCCTGGGTCAGGTTGGCGATCGCCACCGTTTCGGTAATTTCGAAGCACACCTTGCTGGTCGGGATATCGTACAACGCCAGCTCGCGCAGGATGAATGACAGGAATTCCGGATCCGACACCGACGCGCCTGACAGGTTGATGGCGCACATTTCCAGCTGCTCTGTCGGGTCGGGGGTCAATTGTCCGAAATTGGCGAAGGCACTGGAAATCACCCAGCGGTCGATGGTCGGCATCAGGCCGAAGCGCTCGGCCGCCGGCAGGAAGGCGCCGGGCGGCACCAGCCGGCCTTCTTCATCGCGCAGCCGCAAGAGCAGTTCAAAATGCGCGCCCGCATCGACTGCCTCGCTGTTGAGCGGCACGATCTTCTGGCAATACAGCTGCAGGCGGTTTTCCTGCAGCGCCTGCCGCAGCCGGCTGACCCAGTGCATTTCGCTCTGGCGGATGGTGATGTCCTGGTCTTCGCGGTGGCCCACGTGCACCCGGTTGCGGCCGTTTTCCTTGGCGAGGTAGCAGGCAGTGTCGGCGGCCGACAGGATATCCGATACGCTCATCTCGCTGCCGCCGAAATTGACCACGCCGATCGACAGGCTGACGGTGAAGTTGTTGCCTTGCCAGACGAAGCGGAAATCACCGACAGTTTCTCGCAGGCTTTCGGCGATCGTCGTTGCCGGCCCGGCCGGGCAATTTTCCAGCAGGATGCCGAATTCGTCGCCGCCCAGGCGCGCCAGGGTGTCGCTTGCGCGCAATTTGTTTTGCAGCAGGCTGGCCAGGGTGCGCAGCAACTCATCGCCGGCGCAGTGGCCGGAAGTGTCATTGACGATCTTGAACTGGTCCAGGTCGATGTAGATGAAGGCATGCTGCCGGTCTTCGGCGGCCGCGCTTTGCACTGCCTGCTTCAGGCGGTGTTCGAATTCGCGGCGGTTGACCAGGCCGGTCAGGTCGTCATGGCTGGCCTGGTAAGACAATTGCGCGGCGATCTGGCGCGAACGGCTGACGTCATGGAAGGCCAGCACGACGCCGCTGACCTGGCCGGCGGCGTCGCGGATTGGCGCTGCCGTTTCTTCGATGGCGAATTCCTGGCCGTGCTTGCCGAGCAAGACGGCATTGCCCTGCAGGCTGACGGCGGCGCCGCTGGCGAGTACCCGCTGTACCGGATCGGCCAGCGCCAGGCGGCTGGTGTCGTCGACGATACAAAACACTTCGGACAGCGCCAGGCCGCGTGCGGCGGCGCTGCGCCAGCCGGTCAGCTGTTCGGCCACCGGATTGAGATACTCGACCAGGCCGTCCACATCGGTGGTGATGACGCCATCGGCAATCGATTGCAGGGTGACGGTGGCGCGCTCTTTTTCCGCCAGCAGCGCGGCGGTACGCTCGCCGATGCGCTGTTCCAGGATATGGTTGGCGCGTTCGAGCAAGGCCTGCGCTTCATCGCGTTCGCGGCGCATGCGAATCACCGAGATGCCATGCGAAAGATCGCTGGCGACTTCACTCAGCAAGGCGACTTCCTGCGGGTCGAAACGGTCGGATTCCGAGGAATAAAAGCCGATCGCGCCGATGATCCGCCCTTCGACCACCAGCGGCAGGCCGAGCACGGAATTGTAGTTGTAGATGCGGGTGGCTTCGCGCCAGGCCGCCATGAACGTGGGCGATTCCCGCGCGTTGCGGATGATGGCGGGCTGGCCGCTGCGAATCGCCTGGCCGAACACGCCCTGGCCTTGCGGCCGGTCGGCCGACCAGGATACATCGTCGATGCCGAGATTGTTTGCGAGGAAGCCGACTTTCGCCATCGGTTTGACTGTCCGGAATTCGTCGTCGAGCGCATAGCCCACCCAGGAATGGGTATAGCCGCCCGCCGTCACCATCGTGCGGCAGATTTCGTCGAGCAAAGCTTGCTCGGCGGTCGCGCGAATGACGACGCGGCTGCAGGCGCTCAAGGTGCGCACTACGCGCACGTATCGGATGCTGATCTCCAGCCCGGTGTCTCCGCCGATTTGATTGATTAGACTGTTGTCCATTGTTTATTGTTTTATGCGGCGAATTTGAGAGTAGTATAAAAATGCCGGATTGGGAAGAGGCTGGCGGCGTTGCGTGCGCGGATGCCACAACGTGCGCGGGGACGGTAAAGCGGTTGTTCCCCCCATGGGATAATGTCAGTCAATGTTCTTCATCCGATTGCATTTTTTTCGAGCGTATGGGCTACCCTGACAGGATCGGCGGCTGGTTCGTCTTGTGCATGGCGCTGCTCGCCATGCCGCTGGCCGCCGCCCAGCAATTGCCGGCGCCGGTCAGGCAGGCACTGGAGCACGCCGGCATTCCCATGCAGGCGGTCGGCGTCCAGGTGCAGGAAGCCGGCGCCGACCGGGTGCTGGCGGCGGCCAACCCGAACACGCCTTTCAATCCGGCTTCCACCATGAAGCTTGTGACCACCGGCGCGGCGCTGGACTTGCTGGGCCCGGCCTTTACCTGGAAAACCGCAGCCTACGCCAACGGTGTATTGCGTGACGAGGTCTTGCAAGGCGACCTGGTGATCAAGGGCGGCGGCGACCCCGGGCTGGTGGTCGAAGACCTCTGGCTGTTCCTGCGCGAGATACGCGCGCGCGGCATCCGCGAAATCCGCGGCAACCTGGTGCTCGACCGTAGCCTGTTTGCGCCCGATGGCCACGATCCGGCACAATTCGACGGCAATCCGGCGCGGCCCTACAACGCCGGGCCGGATGCGCTGCTGCTCAACTACAAATCCTTCACCCTGCGCTTTTTACCCAACCCTGCGGCAGGGCGGGTGGCGCTCGCCATCGAGCCGCCGCTGGCGACATTCCAGGTCGGCGCGCCGAAACTGGGCGACGGTGAATGCGGCGATTGGCGCAAGAACCTCTTGATGGCGCAGGACGCGCGCGCGCTTGAATTCGGCGGCGCCTATCCGGCGGCCTGCGGCGAACAGACCCTGCAGGTGCTGGCCTGGAACATGAGCGCGAACCGGTATTTCGAGATCGTGTTCCGGCGCCTGTGGGCCGATCTCGGCGGCGTGCTGGCCGGCGAGGTGACGGAGGGCGCAACGCCGCCGGATGCCTGGCTGGTGGCGCAGCGCGAATCGCGCAGCCTGGCGGAGGCGGTGCGCGGCATTAACAAATTCAGCAACAATGTGATGGCGCGTCAGCTCTTGCTGACTTTGGCCGCGCGTTTTACCGGACAGGCCGGCACCGCCACCAACGGCGCTGAAGTGATCAAGACCTGGCTGGCGGCGCGCCACATCGAGATGCCGGAGCTGGTAATCGACAACGGCTCCGGCCTGTCGCGCGATGGTCGCATCTCGGCCGGCAGCCTGGCGCGCCTGTTGCAGACGGCGTTCCGCGGCGCGACCATGCCCGAATTCATGGCATCGCTGCCGCTGGCCGGTCAGGACGGCACCATGCGCAAGCGCCTCAATGGTCATGGGGTCGGCGGCAATGCCCATGTCAAGACCGGCTACCTGAGCGCGGCGCGGGCGATCGCCGGCTATGTGCGGGCCGCCTCCGGCAAGCGCTATGCGGTGGTATTCCTGATCAATCACCCGAACGCCGGGCGCGGCGCCGAGGCGCAAGACCTGCTGCTGAAATGGGTGTATGAAAATGGCTGAGGCGGCAGCGGGCGGCGGCTGAAGCGGCCGCGCACCGATGTGCCGTTACAACATCTCGACACGGCAATTGCCGTTGGCAATAAAAACATTGATAATCCGGCAAGCGCACTTCCGGAGAAAGCATGACTGAAACGAGCACGCTGAGACTCGAAGCAACACCGGCAGCGCCCCTTGCCGGCAGCGGCGACGCAGTCCACGGGCCTGCGCACGCCGCCAGCGCCAGGCGGGAAGCCGCGGCAACCGCTGCGCCGGCTGCCAAGCTTGAACCCCGGCGTTTTGAATTCACCGGCAGCGGCAGCGAGTATTTCCGCATCTGGGTGGTCAACCTGCTGCTGACCATTGTCACCGTCGGCGTTTATTCAGCCTGGGCCAAGGTGCGCCGGCTGCAATACTTCTATCGCAATACCTGCGTCGCCGGCGATATTTTTGACTACCACGGCAATCCGAAGGCGATCCTCAAGGGACGCATCCTGGCGCTGGGCCTGCTGGTGGCGTACAAGATCGCCGCCGAGCTGTCGACGTTTGCCGCGCTGACGGTCGGCCTGGTCCTGGTCGCCATCATGCCCTGGCTGCTGGCGCGCGCGTTCCGCTTCAAGCTGGCCAATTCCAGTTACCGTGGCCTGCGCTTCCGTTTCCACGGCACGGTCGCCCAGGCCTACCGCATGCTGATCCTGTTCCCGGTGATCCTGGCCTTCACCGGCCTGTTCGCCTGGAGCGTATTCGCCTCGTTCGATTCGCGGCCGCGCATCGGCTTGCTGGTGATGGCGGTTGTGGCGTTGTTGGTGGTGTTGATGGCCACGGTGCCGCTGGCGCACTACCTGCTCAAGCGCTATCAGCACGACAATGCCTATTTCGGCCAGTCGCCGTTTTTCTTCCATGCCGGGCCGGGGTCCTTTTTCAAGGTCTATGCCAAGTCGATGGCGGTGGCCTCGCTGGGCGGCATTCCCGTCGCCATCTTCGGTTTCCTGACCGGCGACCTGTTCCGCTATCTGTCGACCACCCCCTTCGGCTGGCTGTTCAAGATTTTGTACGGCATGGCCAGCGCCTATGCGTCTTACCTGGTGCTGCGCGCCTACCTGGAAAGCCGCATCCAGAACCTGGTCTGGAACCACACGGAACTGGCCGACCTGCATTTTGAAAGCAGCGTCAGCGCGCGCAAGCTGTTCTGGATCCATGCTTCCAACCTGGCGCTGATCATGCTCACGCTCGGCCTGTACAAGCCATTTGCGACCGTGCGCCTGGTGCGCTATCGTCTGGCGAGCCTGGCGCTGGTGCCGCAGGGTGACCTGGATGAATTTTTTTCCGACCAGACGGTTGACGACGCCGGCGCCGCCGGCCAGGAAGCCGGCGAATTTTTCGATATCGACATCGCGCTATGATCGACGCCATCTACTTCGACGGCCAGAGCACCCGGCGCCAGCCGGTGACCGTGGTGATGCACAAGCGCGTGGTGGCCATGCGCGGCGAGGGCGTCAAGCAGAGTCACCGCCTTTCCAGGCTGCGCGTGTCGGAACGGCTCGAACACGCGCCGCGCATCCTGTACCTGCCGGACGGCGGCAGAATCCACATCAGCGATCCGCAACTGGACAAACTGCTGGCTGCCAATGGCTACCGCGAACCGCGCGTGGTGCGCTGGCAGCGCAACTGGCTGTTGTCGCTGCTGGCGCTGGCAAGCGTGCTGACTTTGCTGTTGTCCGCTTACCAGTGGGGCTTGCCGTGGGCCGCCGACCAGGCCGCCCTGCACCTGCCGGCATCGCTGGAACAGAAGGTCGGCGACGGCCAGCTGGAGCTGATCGACGCAAGCTTCATGTCGCCCAGCGAACTCGATCCCGTCGTCCAGGCGCGCCTGACCCGCCTGTTCAGCCAGCTCAAGCAGCCGCGCGGCGAGCAGACCGCCTATCGCCTGGAGTTCCGGCGCAGCCATATCGGGCCGAATGCCCTTGCCCTGCCCAATGGCGTGATCGTGATGACCGACGAGCTGGTCAAGCTGGCCGATAGCGACGAGGCTGTGCTGGGCGTGCTCGGCCACGAGCTGGGGCACGTGCAGCGCCGCCATGCGCTGCGGCGGCTGTTGCAGGCGCTCGGTGTCGGCGTGGTGGTCAACCTGTGGATCGGCGATGTGTCGAGTGCGCTGGCGGCGGTGCCGGCGCTGCTGCTTGACCAAAAATATTCACGCGATTTCGAGCGCGAATCGGACCAGTATGCGATCGACATGATGCAGGCCAACGGTTTGCCGCTGACGCCGATGGCCGAATTGTTCGAAAAGATGGGCAAGGCCGGCGCACAGCGCGGCGGCGCGGCGTCGCACCGGCATGACGACGGCACGGCTGACAGGCGTCGCCATGCCGAGGCGGATGACGAAGACGATGCGGCCACAGAGGACGAAAAGGGTGGCAAGGGCGAAGCCGAGCCGCTGGAATACTTCAGCTCGCATCCGAGCGATGCCGAGCGCATCGCCAGACTGCGTGCGGCAGATGCCGGCCGGAAATTCGACAGTAAATTCGACAGTAGACAGTAAATAAGGCGCGGGCGGCGCCGGCCCGGCTCAGACGATCAGTGGCCGGTCCGACAATTCATTGGCGCTGCCGCCCTGTCCGGGAAAGTGCTGGTGCAGCAAGCCGTTGAGCATTTCCAGCGCCGCCAGCACGCTCGGCTCGTACAAGCCCCGGGCAAAGCCGTCGGTCATGGTCTTGCACACGGCCTTCCAGTCTGCCGGCAGCAGTGCGCGGCCGCTGGCGCGGTCGGCAATGATTTCAACCTTGTGGTCGGCCAGGTTGATATACACCAGCACGCCGCAGTTTTCTTCGGTATCCCACACGCGGTAGAGCGAAAAAAGTTCACGCGCACGGGCACGTGAATGCGTGCCCTGCAGCAGGTCGCCAAAGGGCAAGGCCGGCTCGATGATCAGCCGTACTTCTGCCCGGTGCAGCTTTTCTCCGGCGGCCACGGCAGCCTGGATGGTTTGCAGCGCCTGCGCGGGGAAGGCCTTGCGGGCAGCAGCGCTGGTCATGAACAGGTGATGGCAAAAACGCGAAATTTTATTCATTACCAGTCTCCCGAGGCGCCGCCGCCGTCGAAGCCGCCGCCAAATCCACCGCCGCCACCGCCGCCAAATCCACCGCCGCCACCGCCGCCAAATCCACCACCGCCGCCACCAAAGCCGCCGCGGCCGATATGGCTGCCAAGGATGACCCCGGCCGCCTCGCCCCAGCCATTGCGGCTGAACCTGCGGCGCGCGGAACGCGCGCGCGACATCATCACGAAGACCATGAACACGAAAAACAGCAGCGGCAGCCAGCCGCCCAGGCCGTCTTCCTCCGCCGCCTGGCCTTGCGCGCCTTGCGGCGCAGGAAATTTTTCCTGCTCCAGCAGGCTGGTGATGGCCGACACGCCCGCCGCCAGCCCGCCGTAAAAATCGTTCTGGCGGAAATGCGGCGCGATCACGTCCTGCAGGATGCGCTTGGACTGGGCATCGGTCAGCACGCCCTGCACGCCGCGCCCGGCTTCGATGCGCAGGCGGCGCAGGGCTGAGGGATTGTCCTTCGCCACCAGCAGGATCACGCCGTCGTCGACGCCCTTGCGGCCGAGCTTCCAGGCGTCGGCCACGCGGATGCCATATTGTTCGATGGCTTCCGGTTCGGTCTTGCTGACCAGGACGATGGCGATCTGGCTTCCGGTGCGGGTCTCATATTCCGTCAGGACGTTTTCCAGCGCCTGCCGTTGTGCGGCCGTCAGCATGCCGATGCTGTCGGTGACATGCGCGGTCAGCGGCGGCACCGCCACGAAATTTTGCGCGCACACCGCCTGCCCCAGACACAACAGCAGCAGCGCTGCCAGGTAACGCAGTTGCGGCATGCCCGTAATCCCTCGCACCTGCCGCTTACTTGCCGAAATTGACGGCTGGTGCGGTCGAGATGGCTTTTTCGTTTTCGACCGTAAACGACGGCTTGACCTGGTACTTGAAGACCATCGCCGTCAGGTTGGTCGGGAAGCTGCGTGCCAGGATGTTGTATTCCTGGACTGCCACGATATAGCGCTGGCGCGCCACGGTGATGCGGTTTTCGGTGCCCTCGAGTTGCGATTGCAGGTCGCGGAACAGGCCGTCGGCCTTGAGTTGCGGATAATTTTCCGCCACCGCCATCAGGCGCGACAGCGCCGACGACAGTTCGCCCTGCACCTGCTGGAATTTATTGAAGGCTTCCGGGTTGTTCAGCACTTCCGGGGTGATCTGGAAGCTGGTGGCCTTGGCGCGCGCCTGCGTCACCGCTTCCAGGGTTTCTCTTTCGTGCGACGCATAGCCCTTGACGGTATTGACCAGGTTGGGGATCAGGTCGGCACGGCGCTGGTACTGGTTGACCACTTCGCCCCAGGCCGACTTGACCGCCTCGTCCTTGGCCTGGAAGTCGTTGTAGCCGCAGGCTGACAGGAGCGAGACCAGCAGGGCGATCGTCAGGTATTTCGTCCAGTTTTTCATATGATTTTCCCTTGAGAAAAATTTTTAGCAAAGTAATACAGCATGGAATAAATTAACACGCTTTGCCGGGCCTGGGGTCGATGAATCGCCAGCGTCAGACCTTACACGCGTTACAATGCATATCTCAGCCTAATCTCAGCCAAATTCCCGAATTTCCCGATTGCCGCCGTGACTGCCTTCATCGACAAACTCTCCGCCGCCTGGACGGCCAACGATTCCCTGCTATGCGTCGGGCTCGATCCCGACATGGAAAAGCTGCCCGAGCAGCTGCAATGGGAACCGAATGCCGTCTACACCTTTTGCAAGGAAATCATCGACGCCACCGCCGACCTGGCCTGCGCCTTCAAGCCGCAGATTGCCTATTTTGCGGCGCTGCGCGCCGAAGAGCAGCTGGAAGCGATCTGTACTTACCTGCACGAGAATTACCCGCACATCCCCATCGTGCTCGATGCCAAGCGCGGCGACATTGGTAATACCGCCGAGCAATATGCGCGCGAAGCCTTCGAGCGTTACCGTGCCGACGCCGTGACGGTCAATCCCTACATGGGCTTCGATTCGGTCGCGCCTTATTTGGAATGGAAGGAACGCAGCGCCATCATCCTGTGCCGCACCTCCAACCCGGGCGGCTCCGACCTGCAGTTCCTGAAGGTCGACGGCCAGCCGCTCTACCAGCATGTGGCCCGGCTGGTGGCGGATAAATGGAATACCAATGGCCAGTGCGGCCTGGTGGTGGGCGCCACTTTCCCGCATGAGCTGGAACAGGTGCGCCAGATCGTCGGCGACATGCCGCTGCTGGTGCCGGGCATCGGCGCCCAGGGCGGCGACATTCCGGCCACGGTCGCGGCCGGCCGGACTGCGGCTGGCAGCGGCATGATGATCAATTCTTCGCGCGCGATCCTGTACGCTAAACCGGCTGCCGGCGAGAATTACGCCCAGGCGGCACGGCGTGTTGCACAGGAAACGCGCGACGCCATCAATCGCGCACGGGCTGCCTGAACCCGCGGTTTCCCCGCCAGCCTGGCAAGCCTTAGCGCTGGTCCAGGAATTTCAGCAAGCCCTGCAGCGCATGCACCACTGTCTGCCGGCGCACTGCCTGGCGGTCGCCTTGCAATACCAGCCGCTCGCTGTGTGTTACACCATCCTTCGTCCAGGCAAAGCACACGGTACCGACCGGCTTGCCCGGCACCGCGCCGCCCGGTCCGGCGATGCCGGTGGTGGCGACCGCGATATGCGCATTGCTGTTGGCCAGGGCGCCTTCTGCCATGGCGGCGGCAATTTCCTCGCTGACGGTGCCGTGCAGGGCGATGCTGGACGCCGAGACATCCAGTATGTCGGTCTTGGAGGCGTTGGAATAGGTCACGAAGCCGCAGTCGAACCAGTCGGAGGAACCGGCAATTTCCGTGATCGCCTCGGCCACGCCGCCGCCGGTGCAGGATTCTGCGGTGGTCAGCAGCAGGTTGCGGGATTTCAGGGCGGCGCCCACGCGCGCCGCCAGATCGATGATGTCATCCATTCGCTTGTCTCCTTGGTTGTTTTAATAGATTAAATCGAGCGCCACACCGCAAACACCAGCAAAGTGAAGAAGGCCGCCACGATATCGTCCCACATGACGCCGAAGCCGCCCTTGAAACGGCGGTCGAAATAGCCGATCGGCGGTGGTTTCACCATATCAAAGAATCGGAACCAGAGAAAGGCCCAGACCTGGCTTGCGGTATCGGCCGGGGTCACCAGCAGCAGCACCAGCCAGAAGGCGATGATTTCATCCCACACCATGCTGCCATGGTCGGCGATACCCATGTCGCGCCCGGTGCGGTCGCAGGCCCAGATGCCGACCACGAAGCCGGCGGCGATGATTACCGCCCAGTTAAATGGCGTGAAGAAGGCTGGCCAGCGCGAGGACAGCACGGCGAAGCTGAGCCAGGCGAGCAGGGTGCCCATGGTGCCCGGCATGACCGGCGACAGGCCGCTGCCGAAACCCTGTGCCAGCAGGTGTGCCGGGTGTGCCAGCATGAAGCTGGCGCGGGGCTTGTCGATATAGGGGCGGGGAGTGGGTTGCGGCGTGGTCATGGAGAGGCGAAATGGTCGAAGGAAGTCATCGGGAGTTGGCATGGGCGTCCGGCCGCATCGACCAGGCGCAGGCCCGGTGCGGCTTCAATGACGCCGATGCGGCTAACCGGGGTGGCGCTGGCGCGTGCGGCGGCCAGCACGTCTGCGCGCCGCTCCGGCGCGGCGGTAAAGCATAATTCGTAATCGTCGCCGCCGGCGATGCAGTAAGCCCGCTGCAGCGCGGGTGGCTGTAGTGCCAGGGTTGGTCCGGCCGGCAAGCCATCGATATCGACGACCGCGCCGACGCCAGACTGTTTCAGGATATGCCCGAGGTCGCCGGCCAGGCCGTCGGAGATATCGATTGCGGCGCTGGCCACGCCGCGCAGCGCCAGCCCCAGGGCCACGCGCGGCGCCGGCGCGTGCAGGCACGGCGCGGCGGCGGCCAGACTCGCCGCGTCCAGCGCCAGTTCGCCGGCGAGCGCGGCCAGCGCCAGGCGCGCCTCGCCGAGCGTCCCGGACACCCAGATATCGTCGCCGACCCGGGCGTTGGAGCGGCGCAGCGCCTGCTCCTTCGGCACTTCGCCGAACACCGTGATGCTGACGGTCAGCGGACCCCTGGTGGTGTCGCCGCCGACCAGTTCGCAGCCGTGCAGGTCGGCCAGGGCGAACATGCCTTGCGCAAATGGCGCCAGCCAGGCTTCATCGGCCGCCGGCAGGGCCAATGCCAGGGTAAAGGCGAGCGGCCTGGCGCCCATCGCCGCCAGGTCGGACAGGTTGACCGCCAGGCATTTGTGGCCGAGCAGGGCCGGGTCGGCACCGGCGAAAAAATGCCGGCCTTCCACCAGCATGTCGGTGGAAATGGCCAGTTGCATGCCGGCGGCCGGCGCCAGCAAGGCGCAGTCGTCGCCCACGCCCAGCGTGGCGGCACTGCCGGGGCGCAGCGGGCGGGTGAAATAACGCGCGATCAAGTCGAATTCGGAAAGCATTACAGGATTGTACCGAAGGATGCCTGTCGGGTTATGTCTGCGACACTTTTCCTTGCGTTGGCGCTGCCTGCACCGAAGGTATTGCCATTTTGGAAATCATCATGTCATGTCTGATTGCCCATGAGAGGAAGCGCTCTGTCTGCTAGAATCGAAGTTTTAGCAAGCATGGGAAAGGCCGTTCGATGGATTCCGAAAAAAGCCGCAAGGAACAAGTACGTCAGCAATTGCGTGAGTCTGCACTCTACTATCACCAGTTTCCCACTCCCGGCAAGATCAGCGTTACCCCCACCAAGCAACTGACCAACCAGCGCGACATGGCGATGGCCTATTCGCCGGGCGTCGCAGCGCCCTGCGAAGAAATCGTCGCCGACCCGAACAATGCCTTCAAGTACACCGCGCGCGGTAACCTCGTCGCCGTGATCACCAACGGCACCGCCGTGCTGGGCCTGGGCAATATCGGCCCGCTGGCATCCAAGCCGGTCATGGAAGGCAAGGGCGTGCTGTTCAAGAAATTCGCCGGCGTGGACGTGTTCGATATCGAAATCAACGAAACCGACCCCGACAAGCTGGTCGACATCATCGCTTCGCTGGAGCCGACCTTCGGCGGCATCAACCTGGAAGACATCAAGGCGCCGGAATGCTTCTACATCGAAAGGAAGCTGCGTGAGCGCATGAAGATCCCGGTCTTCCACGATGACCAGCACGGCACCGCGATCATCGTCGGCGCCGCCATCCTGAACGGCCTGAAAGTGGTCGGCAAGGACATCAGGGAATGCAAGCTGGTGGTATCCGGCGCTGGCGCTGCCGCGCTGGCCTGCCTCGACCTGATCGTCGATCTCGGTTTTCCGATCGAAAACATCTACGTTGCCGACCTCGCCGGCGTGGTGTATGAAGGCCGCACCGAACTGATGGACCCGGACAAGGCGCGCTTTGCGCAAAAGACTTCGGCGCGCAGCCTGGCCGACATCATCGCCGGCGCCGACATCTTCCTCGGCCTGTCGGCCGGCGGCGTCCTCAAACCCGAAATGGTCAAGGCCATGGCGCCGCGCCCGCTGGTGCTGGCGCTGGCCAACCCGACGCCGGAAATCCTGCCGGAAGAAGTCAGGGCGGTGCGCGACGATGCGATCATTTGTACCGGCCGTTCCGACTACCCGAACCAGGTCAACAATGTCCTGTGCTTCCCCTACATCTTCCGCGGCGCGCTCGACTGCGGCGCCACCACCATCAGCCGCGAAATGGAAATCGCCACGGTGCGTGCGATCGCCGATCTGGCGCATGCCGAGCAATCCGATGTGGTCGCCTCTACCTATGGCGACCATAATTTGTCGTTCGGGCCGGAATACCTGATTCCCAAGCCCTTCGATCCGCGCCTGATGATCAAGATCGCGCCGGCGGTGGCCAAGGCGGCGGCGGAATCCGGCGTCGCCCTGCGGCCGATCGCCGACATGCAGGCCTATGCCGAGCGCCTGCAGCAGTTCGTCTATCACAGCGGCACTTTCATGAAGCCGATCTTTTCCATGGCCAAGTGCGCGCCGGCGGAGAAGAAACGCATCGTTTTCGCCGAGGGCGAGGACGAGCGCGTGCTGCGCGCAGTGCAGATCATCGTCGACGAAAATCTGGCCAAACCGATCCTGGTGGGCCGGCCGGCAATCCTGGAAAAGCGCATCGAGCGCTTCGGCCTGCGCCTGAAGGCGGGAGTCGATTTCGAGGTCATCAACACGGAATACGATGAGCGCTACCGCGACTTCTGGCAGACGTTCCTGGCGATGTCGGTCCGCAAAGGCATCACCGAGCCCTACGCCAAGCTGGAGATGCGCCGCCGTCACACCCTGATCGGTTCGATGATGATCCACAAGGGCTATGCCGACGGCATGATCTGCGGCACCTTCGGCAACATCCCGCTGCACCTGCATTACGTTGACCACATATTGGGCCGGCGTGAAGGGGTGAATGTCTATGGCGCGATGAATATCCTCATCCTGCCGGATCGCCAGGTCGCCCTGGTCGATACCCATGTCAATGAAAATCCCACTGCGGAGCAGCTCGCCGAGCTTACCCTGCTGGCGGCGGAGGAAATGCGCCGCTTTGGCCTGTATCCGCGCGTGGCCCTGCTGTCGCATTCGAACTTCGGTACCAGCAACAGCGAATCGGCGCAAAAGATGCGCGCTGCGCTGGCGATCCTGCAGGAAAAGGCACCGGACCTGGAAGTCGATGGCGAGATGCATGGCGACACCGCGCTCGATTCAGCCCTGCTGAAAAAGACCATGCCGGACACCAGGCTCAAGGGCGATGCCAACCTGCTGGTGCTGCCGAACCTCGATGCCGCCAACATTTCCTACAACCTGCTCAAGAATGCCGCCGGTAACGGTATCGCCATCGGCCCGGTGCTGCTCGGCTGCGCCAAGCCGGTGCATATCCTGACGCCGTCGGCGACGGTGCGGCGCATCGTCAACCTGACCGCGTTGTGCGTGGTGGATGCGCTCTCGCAACGATAAGCCGTCTGCCAGCATGAAAAAAGCCGCCCGGTGCAAGCAGGGCGGCTTTTTTTGTGCATTTGCATTGCCGGGCAGTGCGGCTCATGCCAGCGGAACCATCCATCCAACGCCGGCATCAAATATCACTCACCATTGATATCACGCGTCATTGAAGGAGATCCATCATGACCAGAGGTGACAAATCCTCCTACACTGACAAGCAAAAGCGCCAGGCCAAGCATATCGAGGAAACTTACTCGCAACGTGGCATGCCGGCGGATGAAGCAAAACGGCGCGCCTGGGCGACCGAAAACAAGCTATCCGGCGGCGGTCGCAAGTCGGGTTCGGGCCGCAAGCACTAGTGGACTGTAACATTTAAAAACGAAGTATACTCATGCTCATGGAGGGCATGATGATACTCACCAAAAGCGAACGCATGGAGCTCCAACAACAGGTCAGTGCGAGGAATGGACGGGCAGATACTGCACGTCGCGCCCGGCTGATTTTGCTGCTGGCCGATGGCCATACCTGGGCCGATATCCGCGCCAAGCTCGATTGCAGCGACAGCTTCATTGATCTCTGGAGCAAGCGTTTTTCCGCAGACCGGCTTGCCGGACTGTTTTCGCGCCATGCCGGGCGGGAACGCTACAAGGTCACCGACCGCATCGAGGCACGCGTACTGGCCCGAACCACGAAACACAAACCGGCCGATGGTTCGACGCACTGGTCGACACGCAAGCTGGCTGCCGAACTGGGCGGGGGGATTTCGCACATGGCGGTCGCGCGCATTTGGACCAAGCATGGCATCAAGCCGCATCGCCTCGAAGGCTATCTCGCCTCCAACGATCCCGACTTTGAAACCAAGGCCGCCGATGTGATTGGCCTCTACATGAATCCGCCCCAGCACGCGGCCGTGTTTTGCGTGGACGAAAAAACTGCGATCCAGGCGCTGGATCGGAAAGACCCAGTGCTGCCGTTGTCGCCCGGACGCGCCGAACGCCATGGATTCGAATACTACCGGCACGGCACGCTGTCGTTGTATGCCGCCTTCAACACCAGGACTGGCGAGGTGCTGGGCAAGACCGCTGTGCGACACACCTCGGCTGAGTTCGTGGCCTTCCTCACAGACATCGTCGCCAACCAACCCAAGGGCAAAGAAATCCACGTCATCGCCGACAATCTCTCCGCGCACAAAACCAAGCTCGTCGCGGCATTTCTGGAGGCGCATCCCACGGTGCATATGCATTTCACTCCTACATATTCATCCTGGCTGAATCAGGTCGAACTGTGGTTTGCAAAAATCGAACGCGACGTCATTGCGCGGGGCGTTTTCACATCGCTGACTGATCTCAAGAGAAAACTCATGCGTTACATCCGTCACTACAACACCCAGCCAAAGCCAGTGAAGTGGAAGTACTTCGATCCAAGCAAGCGAATCACTCCCGAATCAATTGTTACAGTCCACTAGGAGTCTGCGCGGCAGAACGCTGATGTCATCCGAATAGATTCGTAAACGTTGATTCGTGATGACATCGAGCTATCTTCCCTACGATCCGCAGCAGCAAATGCTGCTTCCCCCTGCATTGCAAGAGTGGCTACCAGATGGCCATCTTGCGTACTACATCAGCGATACGATCGATGCGCTTGATCTGAGCACCTTCCATGCGCGATATGCAGGTGGCGGGCCGCGCAATCAGCCCTTTCATCCGGCGATGATGGTCAAAGTGCTGGTTTATGGCTATGCGACCGGGGTGTTCTCGTCGCGCAAGCTGGCAAAGAAGCTGCATGAAGACGTTGCCTTCCGGGTACTTGCTGCTGGCAATTATCCCGCGCACCGCACGATCTGCGACTTCCGTGCTTTCCATCTGAAAGAGTTGTCCGACTTGTTCGTGCAAGTGGTGAAGTTGGCGCGCGAGTGCGGCCTGGTCAAGTTGGGAACCATCGCTGTGGATGGGACCAAGATTAAGGCCAACGCATCGCGCCACAAGGCCATGAGTTATGAGCGCATGAAGAAATCGGAGCTGGAATTGAAGGCGCAGATCGACGCGCTACTGGCCAAGGCCAAGGCAGCCGACCTGGCCGAGAAGAACGAGCCGGCACTGGACATTCCAGCTGAGATAAGCCGACGCGAGGACCGGCTTGCAGCCATTGGCGCGGCGCGCGCACGGCTGGAGGAACGCCAGCGTCAGGCAGATACCGAGCGTGGCCGCAGCGCTGACGACGACAATACGCCGCCAGACGGCGATGGTAAGGCGCTCAAGAAGTCGAAATACAAGTACAAGTTCGGTGAGCCCAAGCCCAAGGCCCAGGACAACTTTACCGACCCGGAAAGCCGGATCATGAAGCGCGCCGGTGGCGGCTTCGATTACAGCTACAACGCGCAAGCCGCAGTCGATGATACGGCGCACATCATCGTCGCTGCCGAACTGACCAATAGCGGCGCCGATAGCCGTCAATTGCCCGCGGTGCTGGCGGCGGTCAAGGCGAATACGGGCGACGATCCGCACCAGGTCGTCGCCGATGCAGGCTATCGATCCGAGGCCGTGTTTGAAACGCTGCGTGATCATCCCGCCGAGATCATCGTTGCCCTTGGGCGCGAAGGTAGACAAGCGCTTGGGATTGATCCGAACAAACGCCCACTCTCGGCGGCCATGGCAGAACGATTCAAATCCACCGCCACCCAAGATGCCTACCGGCGGCGCAAGTGGTTATCCGAACCGCCAAATGGTTGGATCAAGCACGTACTGGGCTTCCGACAATTTAGCATGCGCGGCATCGCCAAGGCCCAGGCAGAGTGGAAACTCGTCTGCGCTGCGCTTAACCTGCGAAGAATGGCAAATATGATGTGTGCGTAGTTTAAAAATGGGGAAAACGCACATTCCGGTGTCGCGCCGCAGCTCAAAAACGCCTATCAGTCAGCAATTTCAGAATTCAATGCCGGGCCAATATCAGCCCGGCTGGCGTTGCGCCCGTTTCGCTCGCTCAAATTCTGTTTGCCGCGCAGACTCCTAGCCGGCCCTAATTCGTCAGGCCAGTCTGTTCAAGCCTGCTTGCGCAGGTTTTTGAACAGGCGGCCGGCGACGCTGACCACGCCGAGTACGATGGCGCCGGCAACGATGCCGGCGATGGCGCTGAGCAGTGTAGGCAGCACGGCGGCCAGCATGCCACCGATGCCAGCAATGCCGGCGGTACCTTGCGCGATATTTTCGATGAGGTGATGCAGGACCGGAACGCCGTGCGTGAGAATGCCGCCGCCCACCATGAACATCGCCGCAGTGCCGACCACGGACAGCGTTTTCATCAGCCAGGGCGCGGTCACCAGTATCATCTTGCCGATGGCGCTGCGCACGCCGCCTTTTTGGCTCAGGTGAAGGCCGGCATCGTCCAGCTTGACGATGCCCGCGACGAGGCCATACACGCCGACCGTCATCAGCAGGGCGATTCCCGCCAGCACCGCCACCCGCGCACCGAAGGAGGCGCCAGCTACCGTGCCCAGCGCGATCACGATGATCTCGGCCGAGAGGATGAAATCGGTGCGCACGGCGCCCTGGATTTTTTCTTTTTCGAAGGCGACCATATCCACCTTCGGGTCGGCCAGGGCATGGCTCAGGGAATCGTGATGGGCCTGGTCTTCCGCCTTGCTGTGCAAGAATTTGTGCGCCAGCTTTTCCACGCCTTCGAAGCAAAGATAGGCGCCGCCCAGCATCAGCAGGGGCGTCACCAGCCACGGCACGAAAGCGCTGATGGCCAGCGCCGCCGGCACCAGAATCAGCTTGTTTTTCATCGAGCCCTTGGCGACCGCCCATACCACCGGCAATTCACGTTCGGCATGCACGCCGGAGACTTGCTGGGCATTCAGCGCCAGGTCATCGCCCAGTACGCCACTGGTTTTCTTGACCGCGACCTTGGTCATGGTGGCGACATCGTCGAGGATGCTGCTAATGTCGTCGAGCAGGGCTAACAGGCTGGTTCCGGCCACGGTGGGATTCCTTCAGGTAAGTAAATTGATAATGCGCGATTAAAGCATACTCGGGCGCGGCGGGCTACTGCGGCGCCACGCAGGGCCGGGGAAGAGTGCATCCACCGCAGGATTCTGCGGGCGACGCTCAAAGCAGGGGTAAATTGTTCTGCCTGGGGGCGGCCTTGCGCAGGGCGACCCGCGGCGCCGGCGCCGCCTGCAATTTTTCAGCCGGATAGGTCGTGAAAAAACTGCGCGCCTCTTCGGCGTCGGCCTGCAGCCAGTCGGCGTACTGATCGGGTTCGAGGATCACCACCATGCGCTTTTCATCCCCGGGCTTGTGGAAACGGCGCATCAGTGGGTGGTGGTCGGCGTTAATGGTCAGCATCGAGAACGACACCAGCGGCTGGTCATTCGGGCCGCCGTGCGGCCGCCAGTCCCAGATGCCGGCGATGCCGAGATCCTGCCCGGCGTCGCTGCCGATCCGCCAGCGCACCGGATGGCCGCTCTCGTAATTTGGCTCGAAAAAAGCCTCGGCTGGCACGATACAAAACTGGCGCTTGTGAAAGGCGCTGCGAAACGAGGGTTTTTCGCCGACGGTCTCGGTGCGGGCATTGTAGGTATGGCGGGAGAGTTTCAGGTCCGCCCATGCCGGCACCAGGCCGAAACAGGCGGCTACGCATTCGCGCTCGCCGCTGCCGTCCTCGGCCAGGCGCACGATTGGCGCCAGGTAGCCTGGAAAGGCTTCCCTGGCTGCCGCATGCGCCGGCGTGGCAACACCGAATTGCTTCTGCAATCGTTCCGCACGGGAGGGTAAGTAATTCGCACACATGCCTTATTGTAGGGCGGATTGCAAGCCGGCGAATGGTTTGCGCGTCCCTGTCTATCCGTGCAAAAAGTCCGCCAGTCGTTTCAGGCAAGCGTCGGCGGCGCACACCGAATCGTGCGTCGTGCCGCCGACAACTTCGACCACCGGTCGCAGCCAATGGAAAGACGCGATCAGCGCATCGGAGCTGGCGCGGGGAATGACTTCATCGCGTTCGGCCAGCAGGATCAGGGTGGGAGAGCGGACGCTGGCGGCGCGCGTCGACGACAGGAACTTGTCCTTCAGCAGAAGTGAAACCGGGAACTGCGGGAAGCTGTTTTTTGCCACGGTTTCAATGCTGTCATAGGGGGTGATCAGCACCAGCCTGGCGATTTGCCGCACCGTCGCCAGGAACACGGCGACGCCGCTGCCCAGGCTCTGGCCGATGACGGCCACATCCGGATGTCGACTCCGCACGAAATCGAATACCGTCACCGCATCCCGCAGCAAGGCGGCTTCGCTGGGACTGCCGCTGCTGCCGCCATAGCCGCGGTAATTCACCAGGTATACCGATCGGCCAGGGAATGCCTTCACGAATAGCGGAATCAGGCGCGAAACATCCTGGGCATTGCCGCCAAAATAAATCAGCGCACTTCCCTGTGCCGGACCGGCCCGCAGGATTTGCAGGGTTTCGCCATCGCTGCGCAGGGCGATGCGTTCAGCACCTGGCGCTGGCGCCGCCGGGGTCGGATAGTAGAGCAGGGAGCGCTGGTTGGCATAGAGGTAGCCGCAAGCGCCGAGGTAGAGCAATGCAGTAAATGAAAAGAGCGCAGCGGCAAGTTTCAACATGTTGCTACGCTGATCAAGGCGGCGGAAGCCAGAGCAAAAGAAAACATTTGAATGTGACTGCAAGATGACACGATAGTTGCCTGGTCCAATGCCTGCTACCGAGATAAATCAAGCTGCCTCTTCTTTTGCTACCGCAATGCCCTGATTTTAGGACGGTGGGAAATTTTGATGCAGCCCCATTTGCACCTTATCAAAAAAATTGTTTGACGATGGATAGATATGCGTATTGGCATATCATATGCACGCGGGTTTGAGGGAATGGGATTTTGCCAGGAAAGGAGTTCGAAATGGATTGGAATATCGTTGAAGGAAACTGGAAACAGTTTAAAGGCAAGGTAAAGGAGCAATGGGGCAAGATTACCGACGATCATCTCGACGAGATTGCCGGTAAGCGCGATCAGCTAGCCGGGAAAATCCAGGAAAGCTATGGCATCAACAAGGATGAGGCTGAAAAGCAGATCAAGGCTTTTGAAGAACGTCATAGGGATGGCTAGCTCGAGGTATATCTCTGTTCGCAATATGCATGACGTTGCGGGACACCTCCAGGTATGCGCAGTGCACACAATAACAACGGAAATATAGGAAAAAAATGAAAAAAATACTTGCGGGTTTTTTGTTCGGCGCCACAAGCCTAGGTCTCGTCTCGATTGCAATTGGCGCGACCGATGAGGCGAGAGCCACCTATCAGGCAGAAAAGGAAAGCGCATCTGCCAATTACAAAATGGCACGCGAAAAATGCAATGCCCTAAGCGGGAATCCAAAGGACGTTTGCGTCGAAGAAGCCAAAGCGGCGGAAAAAAAGAGTAAGGCGAATGCCGAAGCCAAGTATAAAAATACAGACAAGGAACGCATGAAGGCGCGCAAGGTGGCGGCCGATGCGGACTACGCCGTGGCAAAGGAAAAATGTGACGCCAAAACGGGTAACGAAAAAGATGTCTGCATCAAAGAAGCGAAGGCAGCGCAGACCAAGGCGAAATCTGAAGCAGAGATGAGCAAGGAAGTGCGCGAATCGAAATCAGAGGCGGCTGCGGAGACGCGCGAGGCGAACTATAAAGTTGCGCTTGAAAAATGCGATGCCTTGTCGGGTCCTGCCAAGGACGCTTGTGTGGCTTCCGCTGAATCGAAATATGGCAAATAGCAGCAAATACACGCAAGCATTGTCGATGTCCCTTGTGTTGTCAGAACGTCTGCCGTGAAAAAGCGCAAGTCTCAAAGGGGCGAAGCATGAACATGATCATCAGTCTTATCATTTATCTGGTCGTCTTCGGGCTGATCTGGTGGTTAATCAGCATGTTGCCGCTACCGTCGCCGGTGGCACAGATCGTTCGTGTTCTATTTGTTATTTTACTGATCTGGATAGTGCTGTCTGTGTTCGGCATTCTGCCGGGACCATTGCCGCAGATTCGCATCTAGTGCGCGCTGACCTTTCCCGGGCGTGCGCCGTTACGGCAAGCGCCCGGGGGCACCGCTTATTTCGCCGTCAGCGGCATGCTCTCGAATTTCACGCCGGCCCAACCGGTCGTCATGAAATTGCGGATGTTCTGGTGGTCGGTCGCTTCGGGATGCTTCAATACATCGTCGCGGTAATAGGCGCCGAAGCAAGCCAGGGTTTGCTGCTCGCTCAACTGGTTCAACAAGGCAAAGGCAAATAATTTGCAGGAGCCGGAATTCTGGCCGGCTTCATTGCGCAGGCTGCCATTCGTAAACGCTGCTGGCGTGAATGCATAGACTGCTTCGATGACTGCCATGGTATCGGTGAAGGCGACCGCTTCGGGCATATCGTCGAGTTTTTTGAGAAAAGCAGGGATATCCATATTTGATGCGATGTGGTGTCTGATCAGGAAAAAGCAGACCCGGTATTCCGGGTCTGTCGGGATCGACATTCTATCGCACCGGAAGGATCATGCCGCACCACCTGTCCGGCAAGCTGCCCTTTTTGCAAATGCGTGCAAATGCGTGCATTTGCACGTTGGCACCACTCGCCACTCATTTCGCCAGGCTGGCACTATCGGCAACGATGCGGAAGACTTCCCAGCGCGGCGTGCCGGAAACGATGAAGGGCTCCAGGTCCTTGCCCCACTGCTTGTGGGCGGCATTGGTCGCCAGTTTGTCCCAGGATGCATCAAGCTCGGCGAGGTTTTTCAGCAGGATTTCTGCCTGTATGGTCGATTCCCGTGCGCCGACCGACCCGGTAATGATGCGCGTTTCGCTCCAGCCGATCGTGCTGCCGATTTCTTTTTGCCATTTGATCATGAATTCGATCACTGTCTGTTTATGCCCGAATCGGGCATCGATGCTCCAGCGTGCAAGGATCATGGCAAGTCTCCTGGGACCAGTGAATGGTTTGTCCGGCAAGTTCATCAAACAATACAGTCAATGGGCCGAAGTGGCTGTGCCGAAGTGTTTGTAGAATACTTGCCGGTTAGGTCAGTATATGGAGCCGGTCGGGCCGTCGGTTGTGGCAGCGCAAATGATCCGTTCCGGTGATGTTGCAAATTAAAATCAAATGCTTGCGGGCTCCCCTGTAAAATTGCGCAATTACCCCCTTGTATTTTTCACCTGCCAAGAAGGAATCCCTTGTGATCATTGCCACCCATTCCGGAAAATTTCACGCCGACGATGTCTGGGCCGTGATGGTGCTCGATCAGGTCTTCCCGGATTGTGAACTGCTGCGCACGCGCGACCTGGAACGCATCGCTGCGGCCGATTTCGCGGTCGATGTCGGCGGCGTCTGGGAGCCGCAATCCGGGCGCTTCGACCACCACCAAAAGGGTTTTTCCGGCGCGCGCCAGTCGGGCGTGCTGTATGCCAGCGCCGGCCTGGTATGGCGCGAGTACGGCGCGCGCTGCGTGGCGCTACTGGCGCAGAAGCATGCCGGCCACGCGCTGGCCGGCAAGGAGGCGCAGGATATTGCCTATGCCATCGATACGGATGTGGTGCAATACCTCGACATGTCCGACACGGGCACGGCGCGCAACGCGCCGGGCGGCTATGGTTTGTCGGCAGTGGTGTCAGGCTTTAATCCAAACTGGCTCGACGAGCAGCAGGCAGGCACACCCGCGGCAGCCGAGGAATTGCGCCAGCGCCAGTTTTTGCGCGCAATGGCATGCATGGCCGACGTGCTGATCAACCAGGTGCGCTACCGCGTCGGCAGCATGCTGGCGGCCAGCCTGGTGCGTCAGGCCAGAAGGCTGGAGGGCGGGCGCCTGCTGTTGCTGGAAAATGCCGCGCTGCCGTGGAGTTCGATCGTGCGCAAGGAGATGCCGGAAGTATTGTTCGTGATCAGCCACAGCATCGCCGAAAATCGCTACATGTTGCATACCGTTCCCGCCACCGCCGATACCTTCGAGGCGCGCCGGGATTTGCCGGCGGCCTGGGCCGGCTTGCAGGGCGGCGAACTGGCGGCGGCTTGCGGCGTGGCCGATGCGGTGTTCTGCCATAACGGCCTGTTCATCGCGGCCGCCATTTCCTATGAGGGCGCGCTGCAAATGGCGCGGCTGGCGTTGGCAGACGAGGCCGCGCCCGTCCAAATCCTCAGCGCCAGCTAAGCGGATCCACCCGGTAAAAATTCTTCAGTTGGCGGTATAGCTCCGGGTGCATTGTGGCCATTTCCTGCGGCTGTTCGAAAAACACTTCGGTGACCACTGCGAAAAATTCCGCCGGATGTTCGGCGCCGTAATAGTCGAACAGGCTGTCGAGTTCGGCATCGGCCTGCTGGCGCAATGCCAGGTATTCCGCGCCCAGGGCTTCCGACCAGGGTCGATAGTGTTCGGCGCGCGCCAGGATCGGCGCACCGGTCGCCACGCCTTTTTCCTGGTCGAGCTGGTGCGCGAATTCATGGATCACCACGTTGCGGCCGTCACCGAAGAACCTGGCGTCATCCACCGCATCTTCCCATGACAGGATCACCTGGCCCTCGCCCCAGGATTCGCCGGCGAGTTCATCGTGATATTCCGAGTGCACGCCAGCCTCGTCGACTTCCTGTTTTTTTACCATGAAAGCGCCCGGATACACCAGGATGCGTTCCAGCTTCGGGTAATAACCGGTCTTGCGGTTCAGGATCAGCAGGCAGGCTTGCGCGGCGATGGTCACGCGCATCTCGTCGTTGACTTCCAGGCCGGCGCAGCCGATGAAATCCTTCTCCGCGATAAAGACCTGCATGTGTCCGCGCAGTTGCGCTTGCAGATCGGCGGGGAGGAGCCGGTAGTACGGCACGCGGCGGCGCAGGATGGTCAGCCATGCCGGCGGAAAAGGGCGGCTGCGAAACTGCGCGCGCCGGTATTCGACGTAATACGGCTTGCCCACCAGCCAGCCGAGATAAAGCAGGCACAGGCCCGCCACGATCAGCATCGGCATGGCTTTAGGCGACGCGGGAATCGATGACGAGATCCTTGCGCAAGACATCAAGCAAGCCGTCCGACGCATCCTCGATGTAATCCAGCACCAAGTCAAAGCCGCTGTTGCCGCCGTAGTATGGGTCGGGCACCACTTCGGAGGGGGAGTGGCGCGCATACTGCATGAACAGGCCCAGCTTGTGGCGATGCTGCGGCGGGCATGCGGCCTGCAAGCGGCTCAGGTTGTCGCGGTCCATTGCCAGCACAAAATCGAATTTGCTGAAATCGTCAGACGCCACCTGGCGCGCGCGCTGCTGCGACAGATCGTAGCCGCGCCGGGCGGCATGTTGCTGCGAGCGGGCATCAGGACCATTGCCGACGTGGTAAGCATGGGTGCCGGCGGAATCAATACGGATGGCGTCGGTCAGTCCGGCCGCTGCCACCCGGTTGTGGAATACGCCTTCGGCCGTCGGCGAACGGCAGATGTTGCCCATGCAAACGAAGAGCACGGAAAGTTGTTGCGTTGGGTGCATTGCTGGATGATAAACAAATAGTCTGCTTGAGATCCAGCAATCATAACAAGAGATGGCATCGGCCTGTATAGTCGAAATGCCAGTATTGTCAGTCCCGGTTTTAACGTAACATTATTTCAATTATAAAAATGGCATGTAATGCCACAAACCCGGCTCAGGAGACAGGTATGCACCGTTTTATTTTCCTTACTCCCCCGAGCTGAGCGCAGGGCGGCAACCCCGTGCGCCAGCGCGCACATCAATAATCTTCATGCAGGCAGCGAACCCAGGCTTCAGGACTTGGGAGCGTCCTTCTGCGCCTGATCGATGCTTCGACCGGAAAATTCCTCGACAAGGCATCGTTCCCCGTGCATGCGCGGCCGAGCAGCATCACGGTTTCGCAAGGCCCATTTTTTTACCTTCAGCAATACGACTCTGACCCTATATATTGAATGTTGCAAAAATAACACATATCGAGAGGGATGTTCGCGTCAGCCTGGTTATCACTTAACATAGGCCGACATACAAGTGCGAAACAACGCATGGGCAAGGGTGGGGAGACATATGAACCGCAAACAGGCACTGATCGTCGACGATTCGAAAACTGCGCAGTATCTGCTGAACCGGATGCTGCAAACCTATGATCTCAGGATCGATGTCGCAGCATCGGCAGAGGAAGCCCTGGCCTACCTCAGCTACAACCATCCGGCGGTCATCTTCCTTGACCAGCAAATGACCGGCATGACCGGGTTTGAAGCGCTTAAGACCATCAAGGCCAACCCCCATACCGCGTTGATCCCGGTAATCATGTATTCCTCGCAAAATGACGACCTGTTCGTCAGCCAGGCCATCGCCCTGGGGGCGCAGGGCGTCCTGTCCAAGGGCGCCATGCAGCCGGCCAATCTGCAGCAGGTGCTGGAGCGCCTGAATATCCGCATGGGCACGGCAGGCGCCGCGCCGGTGCCCGATGCGCCGGCAAGCCAGACGGCCGTGGCGGCGGAACCCGTCATGGAAATCGTTGCGACCAGAGAACAGGCCACGACGGATGCCGCCGATCTCGACAAAGTGCGGCTGCAGGTCGGACGCCTGTTCGAGCTCCATATCGCCGATATCAAAACCCATCTCAATAACAGTACGCAATTCATCCTCAAGCGCTTGTCCACCAGCATCGACAAGGCAGCCAGCAGGGAAGCCAGCGTCGCCGGCAATTCCCTGGCCAGCATTAAATCGGCGGTCGCTGCTGCGCTCGCGACCGAACGGCGCAAAGGATCTCTGGCAAACCGCCTGCTGCTGGCGGCGTCCATCGCCGTGACGGTGGTATTCGGGTATCTGCTGGTGCAGATGCAGGCCGATGTCGCGGCTTCCTCGCAAAAAGTCCTGGCAGCACTGGAAGCGAAAAGCCTCGACCGCTCCATGATGACGGTGGCCGCGGTTGCGCCGGCGTTCCAGGACAGAGCCAAGGATGTACCGGGTTCCATCCATCCTGCCTTGCTGCAGGCACTCAGCTGGGCCCAGCATGCCGATTTCCACTTCGAGTATGGCGAGCAGCCGCTGAGCGGGGCGCGGCTGTCGAACCTGCATCAGCTGGTGCAACTGCTGGCCGACGGCGGCTACCGCGGGCCGTTGGTGGTCAATATCAACTTTGGCAATTTCTGTCTCGAACAGGATGAGACAAACACGCTGCGGCTGGCGCGCAGCGACGTGCGTGTCAGTAACTGCAAAATGCAGAAAGATCTCAACGCGCAGTTCCTCATCAATGACTACCTGACCCTGCAATACCAGACATTCGAAAAAAACCTGGCGCCGCTGCAAGACGGCCGTATCAGTATCCGCCTCGTTACCAACGGCATGAGCACGCCAGGCGTCGAATATCCGCCGGTCACGCCGCAGGTGAGTGCCGGCGAGTGGAATCGCACGGCGTTGCGGAATAACCGGATTTCAGTGCAATTTCCGAATTGACTGCAGCGGGGGCAGTGGGTACATCGGCGGTCGCTCTATAGCCGATGACCGCAGGCTTTGATCTTGCATTGAAGTACCGTCCGCTTTAGCCGCTGCGCCTTTTGATGCGGAGCGAAAAAGGCGATTTTCATCGGTATTCAAATAAAATTCGTACGGGTTGCGAACAAGCCTCTCTTACACAGAAACGACGCTTTATGAGCGAACTTGGTTCCTGTTGAAGTGTCTATTATTTTTGATTAAGCGCAGCAATAAGTATTTTCGCATCACATTTTTATGTCACAGTTGCCGAGTTTTTTTGCTTCGAAATATAGATTGACCATGTCAAATCTTGTACTCATTGTCTCTGACCGTGCAGAAGAAGCTGAAGCCTTACGGAATGTATTGCCACAAGCAATAGACGGTCCTTTTGACATCGAATGGGTACGCACTCTTGCCCGCGCCATGCAGCGGCTTACGGGGGATGGGATCGACATCGTTCTGATGGATTTTTTTCTGCCTGACAGCAAAGGGATGCGCACTTTCGATCAATTATTTGAAGCTGCTGCTCCGGTTCCCATCATGACGCTGGTTACTGAAGGCGAGATGGATCTGGCGCAGGAAGCAGTCCAGCGCGGCGCGCAAGGCTATATATTGAAAGGGCATTTTCGTAATGCACTATTGCCACAGGCCTTGCGCAACACCATACACCGCAAGCAAGTCGAAGACGCCTTGTTCATCGAAAAAGAACGGGCGGCGGTTACGCTGGATTCGATCGTTGACGGTGTGATCAGCACCGATAGTGAAGGGCGGATTACCTATCTTAACAATACGGCCGAACGCATGACTGGATGGGCAAAGGCCGAAGCGATTGGCCATCCGGTCGCCGAAGTGTTCCCGCTGGTCGATAATATCAATCGCAAATCCTTCAATGATCCAGTGGTGCAAGTGATTCAGGAAATGCGGCCGCTCGCCTTGCGCGCCGATGCCTTGCTGGTGCGGCGCAATGGCCAGGAAGCCGCCATTGAAGATTCCGTCGCGCCGATTTATGATCGGCGTGGAAAAATTCGCGGTGCCGTGATCGTGTTCCGCGATATTGGCCCGGCCCAGGCTTTGATGGTGCAGAAGATGACTTATCAGGCACATCATGATTCCCTGACCGATCTGCCTAACCGCATTTTGCTCATTGATCGCCTTGAGCACGCGATTGCATTGGCAAAGCGCAATGGCACAACCCTTGCCGTGCTGTTTCTGGATCTGGATAATTTTAAAAATATTAACGACTCGCACGGCCACGCCACCGGCGACCAGTTGCTTGCTTCGGTTGCCCAACGCCTGCTGAACTGCATTCGCGCTTCTGATACCGTCAGTCGATTGGGCGGCGACGAGTTCGTTATCCTGGTGACAGAAGAAAGGCACGCGGAAGCCGCTGCGCATACCGCAGAAAAGATTATCGCGTCCCTTGCCCAGCCGCATCGCATTCAGCAATATGCATTCCATATCACCGCCAGCATCGGCATCAGCACATTTCCGGCCGATGGTGAGGAGGCCGATACGCTGATCAGAAATGCCGATACCGCGATGTATTACGCCAAGAAAAAAGGACGCAACAATTACCAATTTTTCAATGCGGCGATGAACCGGCGGGCGGTGGAGCGACAGTTTATTGAAGTGGGGCTGCGCCGCGCCCTGGAAGCGCAGGAATTTTCCTTGTATTACCAACCCAAGGTCAATCTCAAGACGGGAAAAATTACCGGTGTGGAAGCGCTGCTTCGCTGGCACCATCCCGAGCGGGGATTGATGCTGCCGGGTGACTTCGTGTCGATTGCCGAAGATTGCGGCCTGATTGTCCCCATCAGCCGCTGGGTGCTGCGTGAGGCCTGTAGGCAAACCAAACTCTGGCTTGAGGCGGGATTCAAACCGATTTCAACAGCAGTCAATATCTCTGCGCTGGCGTTTCACAATCAGAATTTTTTGCAAGATCTGCGTGATATTTTGCAGGAAACGGCGCTGGATCCGGCCTGTCTCGAACTGGAGTTGACCGAGAGTGTATTGATGCCAGATTCCCAGTTCAGCAATGAAATCCTTCAAACGCTTAAAAGTATTGGCGTAAAGCTGGCAATCGATGACTTTGGTACCGGGTATTCCAGTTTAAGTTATCTGCAAGAATTTCCTATTGATGTCTTGAAAATTGACCAATCGTTCGTGCGCGGCATTCCGGAACTTGCGAGGAACCGCATTATTGTGACTGCCGTCACTGGCATGGGCATCAGCCTGAAGTATCGGGTGATTGCGGAGGGAGTTGAAACCAGGAAGCAGTTTTCATTTCTTACTTCGCTGGAATGCGACGAAGGTCAGGGAAATTATTTCAGCCCGCCACTTGCTGCCGACCGCTGTACCCGTCTGCTGAAAACGGGGATTGCAGAGAATCTGCTGCATTAATTGTTTGGCGCAGAGCCGACAAGAGATGGCCCCGGCGAAAAGAACGCCAGGGCCCAGGTTCTTGCGGCCAAATTTCTATTTTTCGCGTGGTTTGACTTGCAGATTATTTTTCACGGAAGTCACTCCGGGTACCTTGCGTGCCACCTCCGCGGCTTTGCGCGCCTGCATGTCGTTATCGACAAATCCGGCCAGCGATACCTCTCCACGATAGGTGTCGACATTAATCGCCAATGCTTCACCCATTCCCTCGCTTTGCGCAATTGCAGTTTTCACCCGGGTGGTGAGGGACGCATCGTCAATCACCTCGCCGGTGCCGCGGGAAGTTTTTGTGGGGGCGCAGGCAACAAGGCCCATGGCAAAGACGACGGACAGGCATGCTAAAAGCTTTTTCATGACGGCTCCTTTTTTAAAATTACGCATGGAATTAATTAGCTCTACGTACAATTACTTTAGCGATAGGTACAATTACTTGAAGAGATAATTTTCTTCGGTAGTCATCATCATTTGGGTAAAGAAGCTACGGCGTTTTTAACCTGATAACTATTTTTTTGAGAGCACGTTTTGTGCCTGGATTTTGAGCTCGGAAAATCTGTAAAAACAGGGGTGCATCATGCATGCTGTTGATTTATTCAACACGAACGGTAAAAATTACGGGCAAATGGGTAAAAAATTTACAGCGAAAAATTGATCCCGATGGAACTGATCCCGATGGGTGATGCGTTCCACAGGCTATTTTTCAATCGCATCTCACCATCAATGCAATTCTCTTGGCCTGCTCGGCTTTCACATTGAGCTCTGCCAAACATTCAAGTGTTATTCAAGGGGAGGGAGGGCGCTGCAATAGGCTTATTGGCAGATGATTGTCAAAGTCCCTGCGAAGAAACTTTGTCTGCATCCTCAAGAAGCATGGTGGAGTGATTATTTCAAAAAAGCAGGGAAGCGCAGGATTATAAGCTTGCAAATATGGCCAGGGATATTTTCCTAGCCTTTGGTCGCCTGCGTCATGCATCTGGAGAGTTTGTCAAAATGCAGCAGGGCGGCTTGGGTCAACGCAATTTGCTTGCGGCGCGTATCTTCCGTGTCCGTCAGCATGATCCAGCCCTTTTCGCGCATGGACTTTAGCCGGCCGTGAATTGTGGCGGGTGATCCAAGCTCGTCCTTTGCCATCATATCCCTGACGGACAGCCGCTCTTTTTCCTGGGTGGTCCGTGCAACCAACGCCAGAATGCGCTCTTCGAGGGGATCCAGCGAGGGGAGGGACGGCAGGCCGCGAATGGCTTCTGTCAATTGCAAGAAGCGCAAGTAGATGTCGGCGGGGCGTGTCATTTCTTCATTGCAAGCTAAAACAGTGTTAATGTCGCTATAAGGGAGCTTTCTTTCCCAAGTAGTCTACTTGCTGTAGATCGTTATTAAGTCCGGATTCATTTTACGTCAATACGCAATCATGATGTCGTCACTACGCCTCCAGGCCGCGATGGTTGTCGGTTCAGCCATCCTCTTCCTGCTGGTCTTTGTCGCAAACGAATGGCTGTTCAACAGTACCGGCTTCGAATTTACCCGCGGGATGAACTGGATTTACCTGCCTGCCGGCATGCGGCTGCTGTGTACGCTGCTGTTCGCCGGCGCGGGCGCCGTCGGCATATTGATCGCTTCCTGGATTACCTGCATCTTTTATTTTTTTCCCGATGATCCCATGCGTTCATTCGCCGGCGGCATCGCGTCCGCGGCGGCGCCATACCTGGTCTATAAACTGGCGCAGCAGATGTACGGATTGCAGGCATCGCTGGTCAATCTGAATGCGAAGCGGCTGCTGTTCCTGAGCTTGGCGTATTCCGTTGCCAACCCCGCATTGCATCATCTCTGGTTGCTGCTGCGTGGCGAAGCTGTCATGTCCGGCTTCTTTGTGATGGTGCTCGGGGACTTCCTCGGTACACTGGTCGTGCTTTACGCGGTGAAGCTGGCACTGGCGTTTCTGCCGGCGCTTGCGCGGCATGAGAAAAATCGGCCACCGTCAGCTTGATCGGCCTGGGGGCGCCGTCGAGAAATTTCTGACGGGCTGCCAGGTCAATCAAGCAGTGGTTTTCCTTGTATGCACGCATGAGCTGGCGCTCGCTGCGATCGCTTGCCTTGAAGTGGATGCAAAGGGCGTCATCGGAGATGAAGCCGATGTATTCCTCCGTCCCGATATGGAATGAAAACCAGAGGCCTTCGGTGGGGTCAGCAACGCTCATCTGCAATTTCCTTGTTTTGCCATTATTGCTACACTCCACCGGATTCGATCTGATTTTTATAGCTGTAACCGTTCTAAATTATAGAGCAATGTGCTTGTGTTGTGTGGTACCGACGTTTTCATGCATGCGGCGGCATCGCGGCTGCAGCGCAGGCGTCTGCCGCTGTCTGCCGCTACTTCCCGGACGGACCTAAGCCTCGCGAAATATTGCGCAAGCCTGTCTGGCGCGGTTGTGTTCAAGCTCGCCAGTGACATATGTCAGCGTGCCCGCAGCCAGCGGCCGGGCCAGGATCTTGTAGGTATCGATGTCAATGTGGCGGCGGGCGGGGAGGGCGATTTTCCGGCGCCGTCCTTCCAGCGAGCCGAGATACGACCAGCGGTCGATGACGTGGACCTGGCGCCATTGTGCATCCATCTCGACGATGCCGATCGGTCCGCCATAGGGCCAGACTGCGGCGTTCAGCTGTTCGAGCGCCAGTTGCAGGCGCTGCCGGTGCGCCTGCAGGGTTTCGCGGCCGATGCAGGCGCCGCGGCAGTGGCCGACCTGGTGCGCGAAACAGGCGCGCCCATGGGTGCTTGTCTCCAGGCCCAGCAGCGCCGGGCATAGCTGATGCCGCCGCACCAGCGCGCGCCATTCCTGCTCGGCCTCGCTGCGCGAGGCAAACAAGCCATGCAGTCCGGCCGCTTCGGCGCCGCCGGCTTCGCTGTGGCCGATAACCTGCGGGCGGCTGTCTTCGCCTTTCAGGTAAAGCGCGAACGATTCGCCGGCAAATCTGAGCAAGACATTGTAGGCCGGCTGGTAGCGCTTGATCAGGTGTGACTCCAGCAGCAAGGCGCCGATCTCGCCGGCCGTTGGCAGGAAATCGACGTGGCGGCTTTCCGCGAGCATCGCCATTTCCTCCGGCGCGCGCAGGTGCGCCAGCACGCGTGCGCGCAGGTTCACGCTCTTGCCGATGTAGAGGGGTTCGCCCGCCCGGTTGCGGAAGAAGTACACGCCCGGTTTGGGCGGCAAGGCTGCCAGGCTGGCGCGATCGATATGTGCGGGATATTCGAAATCTTCTGCCGGCCGGGACGGCATGATCAATCCGACCGAGGTGACTCTGGGACGCATGAAAACGGCTTTACTCTGGCTGCAATGACAGCCGCGCCGGATTTGTGCGGGGCGCGGATGATGTCTAGATGATTTTCGCAAGGAAAAGTTTCATGCCTGGGGGATCGTCAATCGATTCGGTATGGCCGTTGCATTTCGATGCTGCTTGCCCTTTGTTAATCTGATACATTGCAGCGTGTTTTTGATCTCGGAGCAAAGTATGCAGGCAAGTTTTCGGGAAGGCGCACGGGAAGGATTCCGTGTCGCCTTGCCGCAGTCGATCGGCTTGATTCCCTGGGCGCTGGTCACCGGCGTGGCAATGGTGACTGCCGGCTTCACGCCGCTGCAGGCGATGGGCATGAACGTGATCGTGTTTGCCGGCGTCGCCCAGCTCGGCACCTTGCCCCTGATCGTCGCCGGCGCGCCGCCGTGGCTCATTATCACCACGGCGCTGGTGCTGAACCTGCGGTTTTTGATCTTCAGTGCGGCGATCGCGCGCGGCTTTCGCGATATCGGCGCCGGCGTTCGCTGGCTTTCCAGTTACCTGCTGATCGATGGCGTGTTCGCCGCCTGCCTGGAAAAAATGCTCACCGAGGAAGACCGGCACTGGCGCCTTGGTTATTACCTGGCGCCTTCGGTCTGGTCATGGCTGCTCTGGCAAATTTTTGCGCTCACCGGCGTGCTCGCCGCCGGTGCCATTCCGCGCAGCTGGTCGATTGAATTCATGGCGACCATCGCGCTGATCGTGATCTTGCTGCCAATGGCGAAATTCCGCCCGATGCTGGTAGCGGCGGCAACCGGCGGATCGTTGGCGGTGCTGTTGCACGGCATGCCGCTGCGGCTTGGCGTCATTGTGGCGATCATCGGCGGCATCGGCGCCGGCTTTCTTGCCGAGCACTGGCAGACGAAACGGGCGCCGGCATGAATTACGATGATTCCCTGTGGCTGATCTTTTTGTTGATCGGCCTTGCCACGACTTTGCCGCGTGCCAGTTTCATCCTGCTCGGGTCCCGCGTGGCGCTGCCGCCGTTTGTGCAGCGGGCGTTGCGTTACGCGCCGGCCGCCGCGCTGGCGGCGATCGTGGTGCCGGACGTGGTGCTGGTGGCAGGCAGCCTGCAGCCATTCAATCCCAAGCTGGCCGCCGCAGTTGCCGCCGTCGCAGTCGCCCTGCGCTGGCGCAATCCGTGGCTGCCGTTCATCGCCGGCATGGCGGTGCTGCTGGCGCAGCGGTTCGGGCTTGGATGGTAAATCGGCGTCAGCTCGTGAATCGTTCAATGATTTAATTGACTCTGACCCCGAATTTCCGAATTTACGCTTGATCGATATCCGCAAGGGTCTCGCGGCCGCGCTGGGTCAGTTCGAGCTGGCCAGTTGCGGCATTGCGCACCACATGGCCTTTCTTTTCCAGGAAAATCAACACGCCGGCATCGAGCTTCACGGCAGGATCGGTGGACACGGCGCGCAAGCCATCCACGCAGTTTTTCACGAACAGCGTCTGCCTGCCTTTGTCGGTCAAGCCAAGCTTGCCCGATTTGTCATGGGCGAGGTACTTCAGGCCCGTCAGCTTTTTGGTGTTTCTTGCCACGCAGGCGCTGGGCCGGCCGCCTTTGGGCGATGCCAGGAGCTCCGACAGGGCGGCGTATTCGTCAATGGTCAAAACATCATTCATGCATTTTCCTGTTATCTAAAAGCGTGCAGGCTGCTGCACATGCCGCCATTGTCGCATCTTTGCCCCGGTCATTCATTCACAGCATGCCGCAACTGGTGTACTCTGCCGTATGCACCATGAAAACACGATCCGCTTGAGTGGTCCGTTTCGTCTCCATGATTCGTTGGGGCGTGCCTGGGAAATCGAGGGCATCCGCATCTTCGACGAGGGCTACGGCATCATTGATGTGTATGTCGATTTCGCGGCATCCATGGAGGATGCGCCCTTGTTCGAGGATGCACTGGTGATCCGGCAGATACTTGCCAGGCTGCGGGCGCTGGGCTATGCCGGGCCCGACTTCGGTCCGGGCGATCCGGGCCAGCAGGACGACAGGCTGATCGTGCTGGAGGCGCCGGAAGCATTCAGCCTGTTCGCCGCCAGCAAGGGCTGGAAAAACCTGGCGGAAGAATATGCCGACGAGCATGACGACGCATCCGTGCCGCAAGAGGTGCTGGGCGATCCGGATGCGCGCGGCGTATTCGATGCATTGATGCAGAAAATGCGCCGCAAGCCCTGAGTCTTGCAAAAAGGAGGCACTGGCGCCTCCTTATGCCTGCTTATTCCTGTGCTATTCCGTTGCTATTCCTGCTGCTGGTGCAGGGTAAAGAAGCGCAGCATTTCCTGGGCGGCATGCGGTCCCTTGGGATCGGTATACGAACCCTGGCTGTTGCCTCCTGACCAGGCATGGCCGGCGCCATGAATGCTCCAGTGCTCGGCGATTGCCTTGCCGGCGTCATCGTGCTGGACCGTCCTGGTGTAGCTGCGGCCGTTGGGTACCTGGCCGCTTTCCACCTTGAGGCCGGAGGCCGGCGTGCTGCCTGGCTGCGCCATGTTGTCCGCCTTGTCCGCCACGCATTGTGCCAGCGCCTGCTCGCCGTTGCAGGGATTGACCGTGTGATCGCGGTCGCCATGAAACACGATCACCGGCTTGCCTTTCCGTGCACCGTTGCCGCCACCGCGCGTGCCGCGCATGCCGCCGCGCATGGCGGCGAAGGCGGAAGGCAAATCATGCGCGGCGCCTGCCGGCAATCCCGAATGAATGCCGACGGCGGCATACAGCTCGGGATAGCTGTCGGCCATGATCGCCGCCATCGCGCCGCCGGCCGAGAGTCCGGCGACATACACGCGCCGCCTGTCCACCTTGTAGTCCGCCAGGATCTTGCGCGTGATATCGGCAATGATCGAAGGTTCACCCTGGTCGCGTTGCTGCTCGCCGGCTTTGAACCAGTTCCAGCAATGGGAAACGTTGGCGCCCTGTGCCTGTCCCGGATAGACGACAAGGCAATTATTTTCTTCGGCGACGTGGTTCATGCGGGTGCCGACGGCGAAGTCATCGGGATTCTGCTTGCAGCCATGCAGCATGACGATCAGCGGTAATTCCTCCTGTCCGGTATAGCCGCTGGGGATATACAGCTTGTAAGCACGGGTGCCGGCGCTGTTGCTGCAAGTGCCCGCCAGGAATTTTCCGGGCGCCGTGTCGAAAACGACGTCTTCGACTGCTTGCGCCGCGGAGTGGCCTGCCCACTTGCCGCCGGCCAGCTTGCGCAGGCGCGACAGAATGTCGGATCCCTGCGCGGCACCCGCCGGCATGGCCCCCGGTTTCCAGTCGGGCGCGGGGTTGATGTCGTGCAGCGTGCCTGCCCCCGGCATCGGCGGCGCCGTCCAGTCGAAATGCGGCATGCCGCCGGGCGTGCCTGCACCGTGCAGGGCGCGCTGGATGGCTGCGGTCGCCGCCATGGGCCCTTGCGATTGCAATATTTGGGTTGCTTCGCGCATGTTCGCGAGCATGGTGTCGTCCAGTCTCATGGCAGTCTTTCGAATGGGATGCGGTTAATGAATCCGTCCGGCCAAAGCGGCCTTGACGGCGGCGCTGGCGTGCAAGGCACCCAGCACGGTGACGGAATCGATGGTGGCCAGCGCCAGTTCAGGGCTGACATCGGCCCCGATGCTGGCCAGCCCCAATACCTGTATTTGCAGCTTTTGACCTGCGTCGCGCAGGGCTTCCAGGTCGGCGCGGGAATAATGCTGGAGGCCCAGCATCAGGCTCTTGCGCGCCACGGTTTGCCTGACGACGTCCGCATGGGTCTGCAACTGGTTGCGGATGGCCGTGCGGATCAGGTCGGTGCGGTTCGAATAAAACCCCTCCTGTACCAGCAAGTCGATTTGCCCAAGATCGATCAACCCGAGGTTGATCGTGATTTTTTCTGTTTCGCCAACTCTGAGGCTTTTTTCTGGCGCAATCATTTGTTGTCCCTTGTCAGTTTTGCTGGGTAAGGGACGTCATTTACCATCCGCTAACCAGCCATATGCCATCTATATGGATGGTATGACCGAGAAGGCACGGGAAAGTTCATCAGGATGATCAGGGCGGTGCAGTGAACGAAAAAGGGCGTGGCGCTCAAGCGCACCGCCGGTTGTGCCCGAAGGGGCGCTTGTGCCGGGCCGGGTAGCAATGACGACTGCGGCCGATACTGTCAATCTGGTGTGTAACAGCAGACCGCTTTGCCTGTATCCACAGAAAGCAAATGATGTCAGCGGTGATCTGAACCTTGCCGCAAGTTATGCCAGCTCGTGACGGAAATTAGAATCGTTCATAGTCCTGCACATACCGCCATTGTCCCGGCTGTAATCCGGCCATTGGCAGGCGTCCCAGGCGAATGCGCCTGACAGCACGCGGCGTCAGCCCGACCAGGGCGCATGCGTGCGCAATCAGCCCGGATGGTGGGGCCATGACGGCAAAGCGCAAGCGGGCTTCGTTTTGCCAGCTGACCTTCATCGGCGGCAAGGCCTTGCCTTGAAAGATGAGGCTGCGGTTGAGCTGTGCCAAGCCTTCGGGAATCATGGCACCCGCTACATCGACAATGATTTCATGCTCGATGCGCGACGCATCTTCCGTCAGTTTGCGTTTTACCCGCCAATCCTGGGTCAGCACCAGCAAGCCGCTGGCCTCGGTTTCCAGTGGTGCGGGATTGGACAGGTCCGCCAGATGCCGTTTCAGGAAACGGAAGCCGGAACGGTCATCCGCACTGCGATTGTCCGGGGTGACAAGTTGCACCGCATCTGCGGCATCCATGCCGGACGGTTTGTGCAGCAAGAAGGTGGCCGCTTGTGCCGGTTCCGCGACCGCATCAGGCTGCAGTTCAAGCTGTGCCTGCGGCCTTACCCGAAAGCCGGGCTCTTCGATAATGTTGCCATCGACCTTGACCCAGCCCCCTTCGATATAGTGCGTGGCGTCGGCGCGCGAACAGTGGAAGTGCTCGGCAACCCGCTTGGCAAGGCGAACGGTGTCTTCTGTCATGGCTTTGCCCGGTATGAGGAAAAGTACCATTGTAGCCGGGGAGCCTTCAGTGAGTCGCTGTGGTGGGCCAGGCACAAGGCAAGACCTGACCCTGCCTTACCGCCTGCCTTGTATTTCATTTTGCAATTCCAGATAGCGCGGCAGCCTCGCCCCACCAAGCACGACCGCGCGCTGGATAGCGACGGCGGCTTCTTTTTTCTTGCCCTGGTCAAGCAGCGCTTGCGCCAGGTTGTTCCAGCCGTCGGCAGACGCCGGATGCAGCTTTGTCAGCTGTCGATACGCCGCGACGGCGGCATCGAGCGAACCAAGCGCATACGCCATATTGCCGGCGCCGAGCATCAGGGTGGATTGGCCCGGCCATTTGCGCAAGCCCGTCGCATAGGCTGTCTGCGCCGCTTTTGGCGCAGTGAGCTCCAGCAGCGCTGCGGCGGCGGCATAGGAAGGCGCATCTGCGGTGGCGGGCAGGCGGGTGGGGGGCAGCAGCAGCATGGCCCACTGGTCCGCGCGCGCCCAGGTGCGCTCGAAGGTATACAGCGACATTTCCATGTCCCTGGTGCGGCCCGAGTGCAGCCGCAGCATGTTGCGGCTGCGGTCAAAACCGGTCACGACGGCGTAGTGCCACACAGGGGAAAATGAAAACGAAAGATTTTGCAGAACGATGGCCGGATTGCCGGCCGCTACTTCCTGTAGCAGGTTTTCCACACCAGGCTTGAGCTGGTAGCTCAGCAAGCCGTAGCGGCGGCCGACTGCCAGCATCTCGAGTTGCAGCGAGCCCTGGCGTGCCGGCAGGTAAACCTGCTCGACCAGATCTTCCGGCCGCAGCTGCGTGCCGGCGGCGCCTGCCGCCATGGCCAGCGCCGCCGGGCCGCACTGATAATCGTCTTGCGGATAAAAAGGCACGTCGGCGACCGTGGCCGAGGCGGGCAGCGCCTCGGGCCAGCGCTGCTGCAGCGACGCCATTTGTGGCGTCGCGCATGCCGTCAGCCACAAACTCAGGCAAACAAGCGCAAGTTTCTTACGCATCCGTTACTTATCGAATCGAGCGGGTGAACGGGAACACTTTCGTGAATCCGAGGATGTCGGTCACTAATAAAACGATAAATATCGTGAATATGATGCCGAGGACATCGCCGCCGGCCGGCGCATTGTCGATACGCGTGGCCAGTTGCTGCACTTCCGCATCCGACAGGGTGGCGACGCGATCGATTGCCGCCTGCGGGTCGACGCCTTGCGATTCCAGCGATTTGCGGACATCGTCGCGTGAAAAGAAACCGGCCACGCGGTCGCGTTCGGCAGCCATGCTGCTTGTCCCCGCTGCTTCCTGCGTGCTGACAATCGCGGCGGATGCCTGCATGGGCAAGCTCAGACCGGTCAGGCAAACGATCAGGGATGAGGCGATCAGGCGTTTAAATTTTGACATTTTTTTCTCCATGGAGTAGGACGACGGCACAAGCGATTCCGGCCAAAGGATAGATGAATTCCGCCGATGCATCCCGATATGTTTCAACTTGTTACTGTTAACTATCGGGAAATGAATTCATCCCAGGAAATACACGCAGGCGTTCACTTTTACTGGATTCGGCCTATGAAGATTTGATGTCTCTCAACTTGATTGTCGATACCCTTGGTGAGAATGGCATTGTGTGCAGACAAGTTTTAAACGGGATTTTCCTGTTTGATTTTACGGGTGCCTTTATGGCCAAATCTGTTTATGCGCAAATAGCCTGGATTGACCCTGTGCCTATACTTTCCTTTCATCTGCATTGAACAAGCCGCAGGGATGTTTGCCTTTGCATTGGCGGAATAGTCGCGCAGTAAGTGCATGCAGAAAGCAACGGGAGGCTGGCATATGGAAAACGATGCAATGACTTTCAACCTGGCGAGTGCAGTGCACCGGCACAGCCAAGCCACTCCGCAAGCCTTTGCGCTTTCGTTTGAAGGCAGTTACCTCACCTACGGCCAGCTTGCCGCGCAGGCGGCGGGTCTGGCCGAATGCCTGAAAAACAGTCCCGGATGGACAGGAAAAAATGGCGCGCAGCCGCGTGTGGGCATCCTGGCATCGCGCAGCGCCGATGCCTGCATTGCCTTGCTGGGGGCGAGCTGGGCAGGCGCAACCTATGTGCCGCTTGGACTCAAATTGCCCGAGGAACGGCTTCTCACGATTCTGTCGCTCTGCAATCTTTCGGCGATTGTCGCCGATGCGCAGGGCGCCAGGCTGTTGAGCGAGAAGGTATTGCAAGCCGGGCCGCCGCTGGTCTGCGTGCTGGGCGCCGCGCCACCCGTTGCACCGTCCGGCCCGCCGGACGACGGCAGGATTGCCTGGCTCGATCCCCAGGCGCTGGCAGCGAGCGCACCGGGCCAGAGCCAGCCCGCGCATGTCAAGGCAACGGACACCGCCTATATCATCTTCACCTCGGGCACCACCGGCATTCCCAAGGGCGTGATGATCGCCGCCGGCGCGATTCGCCACTACGTCGAGACGGTGACAGCAATGCTGGGACTGCGGGAAACGGACCGCGCGCTCGAAACCTGCGAACTGACTTTTGACGTCTCATTGCACAACATGTTCTGCACCTGGGAAGCCGGCGCTTCGCTGCATGTGCTTCCCGCCGCGCGGGTCATGAATGCGGTCAAGTTCGCCCGGGAGAATGCACTGACGGTATGGAACTCCGTGCCCTCGCTCGTCGGCATGCTGCGGCAGGTAAAGGCATTGGGCCCGTCCGCGCTGCCAGGACTGCGGCTGACGGTTTTCGGCGGCGAACAATTGTCCAAAGGCGCAGTCGAGGCATGGAAAGCGGCGGCGCCTGCCAGTACGATCCACAATTTTTACGGGCCTACGGAAGTGACGGTGTACTGCCTGAGCCAGCTGCTTGCCGAACCGACGCCGTTGACACCAGGACGCGACGTGGTGGCCATTGGCACGGCGCTGCCCGGCAGTGAAGCCGCGGTGCTGGATGCGGCCGGCAATCCTGTTGCGGATAATTGCGTCGGCGAACTGGCGCTGGCTGGCGTGCAGCTGGCGATCGGCTACCTGAACGCCCCGGAACTGACCAATGCACGCTTTGCCACGTTTGCCGGCAAGCGCTGGTATCTGACCGGCGATCTGGCGATGCGCGATGCCACTGGCACCTTCCACTGGCTCGGCCGCATGGACAACCAGGTCAAGGTGATGGGGCATCGGGTGGAACTCGAAGAGATCGATGCCCATCTGCGCGTCGTCGCCGATGCCGACATGGTGGCGTCGGTGCCCTGGCCTATGGTGGAGGGCGCAGCGCAAGGCCTGGTGGCCTTTGTCGGCGCCAGCATCATCGACGATGCTCAGATCAGCCGGGCGCTCAAGGCACGCCTGCCGCATTACATGATTCCAAGCCGAATCTTCGCCATAGAGGACATGCCTTTGAACTCGAATGGCAAAGTCGACCGCAAGGCCTTGCGTCAACGCCTCGAATCCGGGATGGAATGATGACCGACCCGGCTTTGATCGAAAAATCGCTCGGCAAAGTCGGCACGCAAGGCGCAAATAGCCGCCAGCTGCGCGACCTCTGGGCCATCGATCAACGCGAGCGCGTGGTGCGCCTGGCCCAGTCGGCGATCGGCAAAGTGGTACTTGTCGGGCTATGCGCTGCAATGGCCCGGCTGGCGGGCGTCGGCGTCCTGTTCGTCCTGCTGGCGGCGGCATTCGCCTACCTGCCGAAATGGCGCAACTGGATTGTGCTTGCCGGCGCCGTTACCGCAGTGGTACGCAATCCCAAGGCGGAGCTGGCGGGAACCGGCGCAATCCTGTTGCAGGAGGGCTTGCAGGCGGCGCTCGCGCCGACGCTGGGCGCAGCAGCGTTGATCGTGTACTTTGCCTGTGCCTGCGGCGCACTGGCATTGGTGCGCCGGAACAAGACACTCTTTCTTGCGCGCCGGCCGGTGGTGAGCCTGCTCGGTGTGACAGCGCTGCTGTGCGGCCTGGCAAGCGCACCGCTTCTCCACGGTCTGCCCCGTGCGGCATTGTGGGCATTCCTGACGGTCTTCACTGCGTACATTTGGTTTTTCGCCTATGCGCTAATGGACCAGCGCTCGCGCGAGCCTGGTCCGCTGCTTTTCCAGGTGGGCATCTTGCATCCTTTCTGGGGATCGTCGGCGACGCCGCTCGGAAAAGGTGCGGCGTTTCTGCGCAAGCATCAATCGAAGAGCGCTGAAGAGCTTGCGGTCACGCAGCTGAAGGGCTTGAAGCTGCTGGCCTGGGCACTGCTTCTCATACTGGTGAATAAAGTTCTGGTGGAACTGTTTGAAGTCCGGCTGGGCATCCCCAGGCCGGAACTTGCCTATGCGGCATTCATGAAAGGCGCGCCCTTGCCGATCTGGAGCAACTGGGCCAGTCTGGTCTGGGCGACGTTCGGCGGCACCTTGACGCTGGCGATCTGGGGCCACAAGATCATTGCGGTGGCGCGTCTGGCCGGCTACCGACTGCCGCGAAACACCTGGCGACCGCTGGAGTCGCGCACGCTCGCGGAATTCTGGAATCGCTATTATTACTACTTCAAGGAATTGCTGGTCGAGTTTTTCTTCTTCCCGACATTTCTTCGGGTGTTCCGCAAGCATCCCCGCCTGCGGGTGTTTTTCGCAACATTCATGGCAGCCGGCGTCGGCAATGCGATTTACCACTTCATCGGAGATATCGAGGCCGTTGCGATCATGGGCCTGTGGCCGGCCGCCGAAAGCTATGCGAGCTACCTGTTCTATTGCGTCGTGCTGGCGACCGGCATCGGCATTTCGCAGGCCAGGATGAGCGCAGGCCGAAAGCCATCGCCGACATTCATGGGCAGCTTGTGGTCGGTGCTGTGCGTCTGGAGCTTTTTCGTCTGCCTGCATGTCTTTGGCGATGGTACGCGGATCCTTTCATTGCGGGATCGGTTTTCTTTTTTTGCCAGCCTCTTTGGACTTTGATGATGGATGACACCGCTAAAATAAAATTGCGCGAGTTCCTGATGGAGCGTTTGCGTGACGCCGGGGATCGCTCCGACTTTGCCGATGACAGTTCCCTCTTCGTCAGCGGCAGGCTCGATTCGCTGTCGATGACGCGGCTGGTGATGTTCCTGGAGGAGGCGTTCGACATCGATTTTTCCGATGTCGATTTCGATGTCGAGCTGATCGATTCAGTGAATGATATCCAGGCATTTGTCGATACCTGCGCTGCGCAACGTGCCGGTTCCTGAAATGACGGACTTTGCGCCTCGGGCAATCTGAAGAGGCCGGGGACCTGTCAGACCTGCCAGGCGCCGTCGCGATACACCACTTCATCGCCAAGCATCATCGTTTCCGTGACGGCAAAGACATCGATGTGATGCCGGGCATTTGCGCGCCTGATCTGGGGTTTGTTGTAGATCCCGTGTTTGGCGCCAAGCGACAGGTGGATGCCGCACATGCGTTCGTAGGTGCCGATATCGCTGACCATCCGGTCCTTGGAAAAAGCGCGGTTCATGCCAAAGCCGAGTTCACGCAACCAGACCTCGCCCTCATCGGCGCGAATATTGGTCAGCACCTGGTCGAATTCTGGCGTGGAATCGACCGTGCCGGTCACGCGTCCATTGGTGATTTCCAGCGTGATCGGTGTGTCCGGGCGATTGACCGCGAACGACGTGTCGCCAAACACAAAAATGCGCACGCGGCCGTTGACCGCTTCCAGATCCTTCGCCTCCGTGAAAACTTCACCGATGGGAAACTGGCCGCCGACGTTTTTCATTCCGCGGTAATCGCCGACATTCAGCTTGGCCGGCTCAAAAGGCGAGCCGAAGACCAGGCGCTCGCCGCCGCTGTCGATCACGCCACTGCGTGCGCGATCGATCTTTTCCTTCAGGGCATGGCCAACGTCACGATAATACGCCGGGTCATAGGCCAGCGACTCGATGTAGTAGAGCGCTTCCCGCCCGGGCATGCGGACCAGATGCGGATGCTCGATCACCTTCAGGTCGCGCTTGAAGAGCTCGACACGAATGCGGAAGGCGTCCAGGCGAAAATTGGTCGATTGAATCAATACCACGAGGTCCGACGGCGCGAGCAGCGCAAAAGCCGCAATCACGGCCGTCGGTGCGACTGCATCAAAGTCGATGAATGTCGCCATGGGCAGGCAGCGCCGATACGCCTCGGTCAGCGCAATCGCCAGCGCGCAGCGCGCATCGAATACGACCACCGCAGTCTGCGGATGCGCATGTTCGAACGCGATGCCAAGAATATCGCGCAGATGCCTGGCTGCGGCATCAACTGCTTCTGTGGGGAGGGCGTCGATTACTGTAGCGGGGCAATCAGTAAAGGGAGATTCGTGTTCGATCAGGCGCATCGTCGGCAGTGGTGGGGTCAGGATAAACTGAAAACCTTCACCAACTTCAGATCTTCGTTGCCGACGACGTCGAATGTGTACGCCCCTTTTTCCAGACTGATCCATTCGGCAGCCGACAAGGCCACTTCCTTGCCATCGCCGGAGATCTTGCAGCTCCCCGCCAGCACATACAAAACAAATGCATGACCGGCTTTGGCAGGCACGCTTGCGCCGGCTTCATAGGTATTGACGTAAATTTTGAAATTTTCCTGAGGCCGATGCAGGGCGCGAATCGCCTCCTCGGAAATGGATTCGGCGGAGAGGTCGGTCCAGCTTTTTTTGATCATGTTCATAGTATTTGTCTTTCAATCGGGCTTGTAGCCCATTGCTTCGCCCAGGCGGATAGCGCGCATCGCCGTCCACGCGGGGTTGAATTCCAGTTTCCCACGCGGGAAAAGCATCACGACCGTGGAGCCGAGCAGAAAGCGGCCCATTTCCTCGCCTTTTTTCAGGACGATCTCCTGGTCATCGTAGCGCCATTCGCGCACTTTTCCCGGGCGCGTCGGGTTCACTACGCCGTGCCAGACGGTCGCCATGCTGCCGACGATGGTGGCGCCGACCAGCACCAGCACGAACGGCCCGGATGCCGAATCAAACACGCACACCACGCGTTCATTGCGGGCGAATAAGCCCGGCACGCCGCGCGCCGTTGTCGGGTTTACCGAAAACAGCGCACCCGGCACATAGATCATGCGCGTCAGCCGGCCATCGCAGGGCATGTGAATGCGATGGTAGTCGCGCGGGCTGAGGTACAGCGTGGCGAAACTGCCATTCTCGAACTGCGCCGCCAGTGCGCCATCGCCGCCAACCAGCGCGGTGGTCGAATAGCGGTGGCCCTTGGCCTGGAAGATCTGGTCTTTTTCGATGGCGCCGAACTGGCTGATCGCGCCGTCGACCGGGCAGATGAAGTCGGCGTCGTCCAGCGGGCGCGCGCCATCGCGCAGGGCGCGCGTGAAAAATTCGTTAAAACTTGAGTAGCTGGCAATGTCCGGATTGTGCGCTTCCGCCATATTCACGCCATAGCGCCGCACGAACCAGCGAATCAGTTGCGGCGTGAAGCGCGGATCCTGGACGCCCGCGACCCGACCGGCAAAGCTCGTCAGCGCCTGCTTGGGCAAAAGATATTGATGTAATACGGAAAAGCGCTTGGGCACAGCCTACCTCGCGGGAAAAATTTGGCCTCGATTATACCGTCATGTATTCGGGGCAAGGTGCGGGGGCGGGGGTGTCAGCGTAGAATCGGTCACCTGTGTTCATTCTTTGCATAAATAAGGCGCCCCAATTGACTACCCCAATGAAGATCGATTTTGTTTCCGATGTGTCGTGCCCGTGGTGCATCATCGGCTTGAACTCGCTGCAGCAGGCGCTTGACACGCTCGGCAACGAGATCGCGGTTGACCTGCATTTTCAGCCATTCGAGCTGAACCCCGCGATGCCGCCCGCCGGGCAGGATCTGAATGAACACCTCAACGAAAAGTACAGCCTGACGCCGGAACAACTGGCCCAGAACCGTGAAGCGATCCGCACGCGCGGCGAACAGCTTGGCTTCATTTTCAACATGGACAAGCGCAGCCGCATCTACAATACCTTCGATGCGCACCGGCTATTGCATTGGGCCGGGCTGGAAGGAAAGCAACTGGCACTCAAGCATGCGTTGTTTGCCGCCTATTTCACCGCGGGCGAAAACCCGGGTGCGCACGATGTGCTGATCCGGCTGGCCGGCGAGGTGGGGCTGGATACGGCGCAGGCGCAGAAAATCCTGGATTCAGACGCCTATGCCATGCAAGTGCGGCAACAGCAGGCCTTTTATCAGCGCCAGGGGATACGCTCGGTGCCGGCGATTATCATCAATGACCGGCACCTTATCCAGGGTGGCCAGCCGGCCGAAGTGTTCGCGCAGGCCTTGCGCGAGATTGCCGCCGCGAACGGTACGTGATCGCGATGAAAGCGCTCCCCAGCGGATAGAAAGCCTATTGTTCCGCGAGCCTGTCGCCCAGCGCACGCAGCAGGTTTGCCCCGTCCCCACGCCAGGCACTGCCGTGCATGCACGCCAGAGTAGCCGGGGATTCGCGCGCCAACTTTTCCAGCAACATTTTTGCATGGGTCGAGTGCGAAAAATAATCCATGGTTTTGCGGAATGCCTCGCTGGCGTCGAGGATGTCGCTCTCCGTCAAGGCGACCGCGCCGGTGCCGCCCTGGGTGAATAGGTCGCCGCAGAACATTGTTCGCGTTGTGGTATCCATCAAATAGCCGGTTTCCCAGCCGTGCGGCAAATGCGGCGCATCCAGCCATTTGAGCGCATGTTTTCCCAGCGCGAGTGCTTCGCCATCGGCCATTGCCCGGGCCGGCCGGTCGGCAACATCATTGACCGACACCATCGCCGCAATGCGGCCGCACACCGGGATCGACTGCGGTGCGGCTGCCAGCCAATCATTGAGCGAGCCGCATTCATCCGCTTCGAAATGCGACAAGGCGACGAACTGCAGGCGGCTCACTGGCATCAGGCTTTCGACCGCTTCGCGCACCAGGGGAAACATTTTTCGCGGTCCCGTATGGAACAGCAGCGGCTGGTCGTCGATAACCAGATACTGGTTGAATGAAAATCCGCCCGGGATCTGATCCATGCCGGTGTTGATGCGATAGATACCGTCAGCAACTTCATGGACATTCGTCCCGGAACTTACGTTTGTGATAGTCATGTCTGCGAGCCCGCTAATGCAGCAGAGAGGCGTCTGAATCCTTATCCCGCAATGTCATGTCCGCTGGCATGAACGCGTCCCGGCCTGCCGCAGTGTCGTTGAATTGCTGGAAGCGGACGATCTTGCCATCGCGGATGGTAAAGATATGCACCCAGGGATTATCATAGGATTGCCCGGTTGCCTTGACTATCCATCTCGATTGTCCCGTGACAACCACTTTGTCGCCTTCGGCAATCGCTTCCTGCGGTTCGAACTGCTCCGCTTCCTGGGCATTGCCCATCTCGGCAAAGAATTGCCTCACTTCCTGCTTGCCGTGATAGTGGCCCGAGAAGGGCATGAATTCGGTTGGCACGCCAACCCATTCGACATCATCTGCAAAAAACTGGAGCAGCCCTTCAATATCGCCGGCCTGAAATAATTGATACTCTCGCAAAATCATTTCCTTGTTTTGCTGGCTGTCCATTTCATTCTCCTTCGCGTGTCCTGATATCCCCTTTGTTCCTTCTTGAAGTTCAAGATAGGCCGGCATCCTGGCAAGCGATTGAGGCTGATCAAACAGGGAATATTCGCCCCTTGGTCAGGTCCAAGCGTTTGAAAAGTTTAGGAATAATCAACACCAGAAAAAATGGCGCGACTAATACTTGCTTGTTATAAAAATAATTTTCTAATTTTCAACATTACATGAAATAGGGAGCAATTAATGAAACAAACCATATGCGCTTGCTGCATTGCCACCATTGCTTATGCCATTGGATCGCCCGCTTCGGCGACCGCCATCTGGAGCGACGAATTCAATCGCAGCAACAGCAATACCGTCGGCAATAACTGGGTTGAATTGGGTGATAATAACAACGATGTCGGCATTCAGAGTAACGCTCTTCGCTTGCGAGATGAACTGCCCGGAAATCCTGATGCCGCTGCAACGCAGGTTTCAATCAGCACGGTGGGCTTTAACGCGATTAACGTCAGTTATGCATGGGCACCGTTGACGGAGTCGGATTCAGGTGACTACCTACATGCCGCATGGAAAGTTTCCTCCTCAACAAACTGGATAGAACTGGTGGCGGGTGATGGCCATGGCCTCGGCGGCAGTGGTTCGCCGTATACGCCGGCCAATTATAGCCTTGGCAATCTGGCCGATAACACCAGTATTGATTTCCGCTTCTGGACTGATGTAAGCGACTCCGACGAAGGTGCGTTAATCGACTACGTCCGTTTCACAGGCACCGCTATTCAAGCAGCGGCAGTACCTGAGCCTGCCGCGCTGACGCTGCTTGCCGCCGGTTTGCTCGGTCTGGGCACGGTACGCCGTCGCAGGACAGTAATCTGATATTTCGCTTCAGGAATGCTAGACCTCGTCCGCATATCGTTTTACACAGCTGGCGCAGTCTGGTCGTTGGCGCGCGGGTAGGGCAGCACGACTGCGAGGCTGGCGGCGCAGGCGACCAGCATGACGGTCATCAAGGGCGCGATGGAGCGGCCGTCCATGAAGGGCGCCGCCACCTGGGTGCCGACTGCACCGGCGACCAGCACCGCCAGGGTCAGCAATGCAGACGCGCGTCCCATTTGCGCCGGCGGCAGGGCCAGCACCTCGCTGAATGTGGCCGGCCCGCGAATCGCCAGTCCGCCGCAGAAGGCGCACCAGAAAACGGCGAGCCCGGCAAACGACAATGGCACGATAAAGCTCAGTGCCAGCATCGCCGCGCACAGCAGCGCCTGCAGCCAGGCGCCAAGCTGGATGGCGCCGGCGATGCCCAGCTGCTTGCTGATGCGGCCTGCCTGGCTCGCTCCCACGATAAAGCTGGCGACGCCCAGCAGCTGCAGCATTGAAAATGCCGACGGCCCCAGCCCCAATGCATTGAGCAACAATTGCGGCGCACTCGCCACGCACGCCAGCATCGCGCCGAAGCTCAATGCATGCGAAGCGGCCAGCCGGCGGAACTTGCTGGTGCCAAGCACGGCGGCATAGGACGCGTTGACGGTGCGGTCCAGCCCCGGCAATTCGCGCGGCGTCACGCGCACCACGAACGGCAGCACCAGCAGCGTCAGGCCGCCGATGACCCAGAAAGTGGCGCGCCAGTCGGCGTAGTGCAGCAATGCCGCGCCGAGCGCCGGCCCGGCTGCCGGAATGATCGCCTCCACCATGCTGATCGTCGCCACTCCGCGCACTGCATCCGCATCCGACAAGGTGGCGCGTACCACGCTGGGGGCAACCACCAGCGCGGCGCCCGCCGCCACGCCCTGGAGCAGGCGCATCAACAGCAGGAATCCGATGGTCGGCGCCAGCGCGCAAGCGATGCTGGTTGCGACCAGCATCCAGATGCCGATGGTGACCGACTGGCGCGGCCCGCAGCGCGTCAGGACTTCTGCCCACAACAGTTGCGATGCCGCCAGCCCGGCCAGGAAAAGGGCGATGGTGGCCTGCGCCAGCGTCACGTCGATACCGAAGGAGGCCTGCAGGTTAGGCACTGCCGGCAAATAGAAATCCATGGCCAGCATGCTGGCGCCGGTAACCAGCGATAGCGGCAGGACGGTTTTGATGGAACTCGCTGACATGGCGGAAACCTTCAATGCATGGGAAGGCTGAATCATACGCGATGGCGTGCGGCGGGCCTTGCTTTCATGCCAATAATGGTAATAATGGTGACAGCAATTTGTACCGAATGAAGACGTAATAATGGTGCGCTGCGCCATTATTGTTCGGATTTTTCCCGATCATCAAAGGAGTGAGACACATGAAAAACAAATTCCTGCAGTGCGTGGCTGGCGCTGCCTTAATGGTATTCGCAGCGGTAGCCCCGGCGGCCTTGGCGCAGTCGGCCTATCCCACCAAAAGCATCACGATGATCGTGCCGTTTTCCGCCGGCGGGCCTACCGATACGGTGGCGCGCCTGATTGCGCAGTCGATGAGCGCGGACCTGAAGCAGCAGATCCTGGTCGAGAATGTCGGCGGCGCCGGCGGCACGCAGGGCGCCAATCGCGTGGCGCACGCCGACCCGGATGGCTATACGGTGCTGCTGCACCATATCGGCATGTCGACCGCGCCGGCGCTGTATCGCAAGCTGCCGTTCAATGCGGTCGAGGATTTTGCGACGATTGGCCTGGTCAACGAAGTGCCGATGACGATCGTCGCCCGCAACGACTTCCCGGCCAAAACCCTGAAGGAGCTGATCGACTATGTGAAAAAGAACCAGGACAAGGTCAGCTATGCCAACGCCGGCGTCGGCGCCGCATCGCACCTGTGCGGGATGCTGTTCATGTCGGCGATTAACACGCAGCTGACGACGATTCCGTACAAGGGCACGGGGCCGGCGATGAACGATCTGCTGGGCGGCAAGGTGGATTTCATGTGCGACCAGACCACCAACACCACCAGCCAGATCAAGGGCGGCAAGATCAAGGTGTATGCCGTCACCACCAAAAAACGGGTGCCTTCGCTTGCGGACGTGCCGACTGCGCAAGAAGCGGGTCTGCCGGGATTTGAAGTCGCCGTCTGGCATGGCATTTACGCGCCCAAGGGTACCCCAAAGCCGGTGATCGACCGCCTCAACAAGGCGCTGAAGGCGGCGCTGAAGGATGAAACGGTCAAGCTGCGATTTGCCGACCTCGGCACCGAGCCGGCGGCCGACAATCTGGTCACGCCGGAAGCGCATCTGGCGCACCTGAAAGCGCAGATTGCGCTGTGGGATCCGATCATCAAGAAAGCCGGTGCGTTTGCCGATTGAGCGGGGGTGGCTTTGATTGCACGGATACGTAATCCCAGGGATTTCTGGGCAGGGCTGATCTATATCGCCATCGGCGTGGGTGCAGTCGTTCTGGCGCAGGACTACAAGATGGGCACTGCGATCAGAATGGGGCCGGGGTATTTTCCCGTCGTGCTGGGCGGCTTGCTGATGGCAATCGGGATAATCTCGGTCGGGCGTTCGCTGGTGCGTGAAGGCGAGCCGATCGGCAGCTTCGCGCTGAAAGGCTTGCTGCTGGTGGTCGGCGGCATGCTGCTGACCGGTTTTCTGTTCCGCAAGGCCGGCCTGGTCGTGGCCCTGCCGCTACTGATCATGATCACGTCTTACGCGAGCATCAAGTTTCGCTGGGGCGCGAGCCTGGCGCTGGCGGCGGGCCTGACGGCATTCTGCATGCTGATATTTGCCTATGGGCTGGGGTTGCCGCTGCCTGTGCTGGGCAAGTGGTTCGGCGCTTAAGGAGACCACACCATGGAACTGCTTGCAAATCTTGGCATCGGCTTCGAAACGGTTTTCACCTGGACCAACCTCCTGTACTGCCTGGCCGGGGTCTTCCTTGGCACCATGATCGGCGTATTGCCGGGGCTGGGGCCGACCGCGACGATTGCCATGCTGTTGCCGATGACCTTCGGCTTGCCGCCGGTATCCTCGCTGATCATGTTGGCGGGCATTTACTACGGCTCGCAGTATGGCGGCTCGACCACCGCCATTCTAGTGAATCTGCCGGGCGAGGCCGGCTCGGTGGTGACCGCGCTTGACGGCTACCAGATGGCAAGGAATGGCCAGGCCGGCAAGGCCCTGGCGACGGCAGCCATCGGATCGTTTTTTGCCGGCAGCGTGGCGACCGTACTGATTGCGCTGTTTGCGCCGCCGCTGGCCGATATGGCGCTGCAGTTCGGCCCGCCCGAGCGCTTCTCGCTGATGGTGCTGGGGCTGGTCGCCTCGATCGTGCTGGCGCACGGCTCGCTGCTGCATGCGGTGGCCATGGTGGTGCTCGGGCTGCTATTGGGCACGGTAGGCAGCGACATCATTTCCGGCACGCCGCGTTTTACCTTCGACCTGCCCGAACTGTATGAAGCCCGCGACAAGTTCGTGGTGATTGCCATGGGCATGTTCGGCCTGGGCGAAATCATCCGCAATCTCGAAGACGAGCACACGCGCTCGGTCATGGTGAAAAAGATTTCCGGCCTGATGCCCACCCGGGAAGATTTGAAACGCATTACCGCGCCCATATTGCGCGGCACTGCGATCGGCTCGGTGCTGGGCATCTTGCCGGGCAGCGGCTCGATCATGGGGGCGTTTGCCGCGTATTCGATCGAAAAGAAGATTTCGAAGAATGCGAAAAATTTCGGCAAGGGCGCCATCGAAGGGGTGGCGGCGCCGGAATCGGCCAACAACGCCGGCGCGCAGACTTCGTTCATCCCGATGCTTACGCTCGGTATTCCCTCCAACCCGGTGATGGCGCTGATGATCGGTGCGATGATCCTGCAAGGCATCGTGCCGGGGCCCTCGGTGATCACCGATCATCCGTCGCTGTTCTGGGGCATCATCGTGTCGATGTGGCTCGGCAACCTGTTCCTGCTGGTGCTGAACCTGCCGATGATCGGCTTGTGGGTGCGGATGATCATGGTGCCGTACCATCTGCTGTTTCCGGCCATTCTGGCGTTTTGCGCGATCGGCGTGTTCAGCCTGAACAACGCCGAATTCGATATCTATCTGCTTGCCCTGTTCGGCCTGGCCGGTTATGTCCTTGCCAAACTGGGCTGCGAACCGGCGCCGCTGTTATTGGGTTTTATTCTTGGCCCGATGCTGGAGGAAAACCTGCGGCAGGCCATGCTGAAGTCACGTGGCGATCCATCGGTGTTTTTCACCGAGCCGATCAGTGCAACCATGCTGGCGCTGGCGGCAGCGTCGATGATTGTCGTGCTGCTGCCGATGCTGAGAAAGAAGCGGGAAGAGGCGTTTCAGGAGGGGGGGTAAAACAAGGGGCAAGGGCCCATGCGGCAGGGCCAGGATACGTGCCAGGAAAATAACTTCTATTCAAATTTGTCGAACTGGCCCGGCGCTGGCGGCGAGCTCTGGACTCCCGCCCTGCTCAATGGTACGGCGATCGACCGGCAGTGCCTTCAGCGCAGCGCATTGGTCCACGAACGCAGGCGGCTGGATGGATTCCACGGCGTGGTGCGCAGGCCTGTTTGGCTGACGCCCGGATAGATAAAAAGCCCGCACGCAGCGGGCTTTTTATCGTTGCAACCACTTTTGATCAGAACGTGGATTTATTTTGATCAAAAACGAAGGGGAAATGCTGGCTTTGCCAGACCTGGCCCCAGCTTATTTAAATCCGTCAGAAGCAACCAGATAAATATAGTTGCCGGCATTCGCTGAATAATTGTCCCTGCCGCTTACCGCAATCTGACCGCTCGGGCCTGGGACCAGTTTTCTCAAATCGCCCTGGTATGCAAACGGAATGCCGGCCTGTGTCACGAAGGAAGCCGTGCCATGAATAGTAATATTTTTTGCGCCGCTACTGTAAAGCGAAGGGGTGCACACGGACTTCGCTGCATTGGGCATTTGGCGGCAAATCGTGAAGTCAGACTTGTACTGGCCTTTGAGACTCAGATCAACCGAAGAATAGACCGAACCGCTGAGATAGAGGTCGCCATTATAAAAATACAGGTTGTCAATGCCGAAGCTGCCATTTGTGTTCACAACGGTCATTTCCGTTAACCCGTTTGAATTCACCGCAATCTTGCGCAGGCCAAATTCCGTTGTTTCATTGTTGTATCCATACAGGATCGTGCCATTGCTGTCGAAGGCAATCAGGTTGCTGCCGGTGTGGTCCTGGGTCTTGTTCGGCGCGATGGTTGTGCCATTGATTAAAATTACGCCGGCGTGACGCGGCGACACCCCCTGGTAGCGCAGGGAGACGGCAAACAGGTTCGAATTCGCTGGGGAAACCGCAATCCTGTCCGCGAACAGGGTGCCCATTGAGGCCGTACCCAGCGAAACGCGGGAGATTTCTGCCAGATGGGGCAGGGACAGCTTGACAACCTGCCCGGCGCCATTCAGCCCGACGTAGAGGTAACTGTTATCTGCCGCAATGGCAAGCGTATAGGGATCGGAACCAATGGCCGCCGAATAGCTGACGGCGCCTGTGGAGGGGTTAATCACAGCGATCGAGTTGCCATTGCCGACGACCGATGACGGGATGGCGGCATAGTAGACATCCCGGCTGGTGTCATAGACCAGATCGGTATGGTGAAGATCAATCCTTCTGTTCGAAGCGTCTGCAGTTACCGTCGTGGTGGTGGTGCCACTGACCGTCGTGGATGTACTCGACAGGGTAGTCGTGGTCGAAGTGGTGGTGTTGTCGATGGCTACACCGTTGACCGTAAGCCTGGCCAATGTCCATGTCTGCAGGCCGATCAGCGTGTTTCCTTGCAAGTCGCTGATCTTCCTGGTGATTTTTACCGGGCCGAGATTTTGTGCAAGAGTAACTTCTTCTGTAACGATGATGCCTGCGGTCGTTCCGTTTAGGGATCCCTTGATGGAAATCTTGTGAACATTGTTGTACCGGGCAGTAGTAACGGTCTGGTTTGACAATGAAAAAGATTGCAGACCCATATAGGTTTGCGAGAATTCAAATGAAAACTGTTCCATCTTGGCGTCGCCGTCCAGGTCTTCATTCCACGTGCCTTGCCGGACGAAGGTTCTACTTTCGCCAATCGCGTAAGTAGGGGAGGCATATTCCCGGATCAATCCAATTTGCTTCGCAGTATCGGGCGGAAAGCCTGCATCAACACTGTAATCAATGAAAATGCCGTTTCCGTTTTTAACGAGGGTGGTGTAGCTGCTGTATCCGTTTTCAGTTTCAATGCGATTGACGCGACCGCTCCCATCTGGCAATGCGGCAATGAGTATGTGGCCGGTGCCGGCTACATGTCCGTGCTCGTCTGTAATGGTGTATTCCCATTGATTCCCCTCCGAGAACGGGGTCAGATTGTATGAGGTCAGATCAAGGGTTGGTCCTGCCGGTGCTGATTCGCCAGTAATGTTCGATCCGGTTGTTCCGGCCGTGCTTGATGTATCACCGCCGCCACCGCCGCATCCTGCCATGAGGGCGGTAACAACGGCAAAAGTGGCGAGTAACTTTGATAGCGGACGATTTTGATCGAACATTGATTAATCAGTCGTAAAGTAAATGAAGTGCGAAACATGGCCCAATTAATGGAACCGAGAAGTCCGGCCGTTTGGCCTATGCATTCAGAGGCCAGTAAAGAATTATTGGTATGTTTGCAATGAATTTAGAAAATTGCCACAGAATGCTTGCTAACAACATCCCATAAATATGGGAGGTAGGCTTGTGTCAGGAACCGGAAGCACAAAATAACGCGGTGCAATCCTGAATGAGGAATGAGCATTTGCAGTAGTTCGGTGATATTCCTGTCGCTTCAGCTTTAACAGGCACAATCAGTTGCAACAGGACATTTTGATTTGCAAATTAAAATGCGAGAGTCACCACGGGCCGCGCCCGCAAGCAATAATTTGTCGAGCTAAATCAACGGGCGGAATACGGCTTGTAGTTGTCGAGCGAGCGTCGGTGGGATTCGCCACAGGCTGCTTCTGCATCTGTTGCCGGCTGCCGAACCTGCGACCACGCATGGCGGTATCCGACCCTATTGATATGTAGTAAGCCAGATCTGGCCTGCCAATTAGTGTCAGATTTCATTGCGCCTTGAAGGCCCCTCGAACTTCCGAATTTGGCCAAGAGTGGTCGGTCGAGCCGCAACCCTAAAGCAATCATTGGATTCTTCCTCGCCTCCCATATTTATGCTGATCATTACCCACATCTATTCATTGCGGCGCATGATGAGGAACATATCGGTAATGTGATCCAGATGCTGAAAGCCGCGCTACAACACATGCGGGCCAGGATCGCCATCCCCTTTGCGGCCCAGGAACCCACCCAGCCGGGCAATCCAGCTTATGGATTGTGCCAGTGAGGGAGGCGTTTTCCCAGGCTATGCCACCTGCTTTACCCGGCAATACAACGCCTGCCATTCTTCATTGGTCAACAAGACGGTGCACGGCAGCTCGGCATCAAGCCGCGTCCGCATCGTGGCATACAAGATCCGCCAGGCAATAATCCCATACAGCGTCATCGCCACTTCCAGTCGCTCGACTGTCTCCAACTGGCGCGCCTCGATCCGGCACCCTGTCTTGAGCACCCGGTGCCATACCTCAATGCTCCAGCGGCAGGTGTACCAGCTTACCCGTTGCGCCGCCAATTCCATCGTTGGTGCCGCCACCGTTGTCAGCAGCATCCATTCAATGGCCTGGGCGCCTGACGGGGGCGTCTCTTCGGTTGCCAGCACCGCCCACATGCCAATATCCCCCAATTCCTTGCGGCGTTGCTTCGGAGGTCGCATCACAATGGGCGTGCTGCGCAATGCCAACGTACATCGGCGTGCCGCACAGCCTGGTCTTCTAGGGACCGCCACTTCAATCCTGCCCAGAATCGGCGGCGCCAGCACCGTGTTCCATAGGTGGCCGTGCTCACCTTCCACCACCCGGTTACGGGTGGCGCGGATGAGCAATTCCACACCGGCGGGGCGCTCCATGGCAAACAGGTCAATCACATCGTCTTCCCGATCGCCGACACTGACAAACATGGTGTGCGGAGCCGCTTCGCGTGCGGCAGCCAGCGCCTTGACGCTATCGAGCCATTTGCTGCTTTCCTTGTCAGTGACCGGACGCTTTCTGTGTGGCGCCAGCGCAGCAAAAGTGCGGTCATCCCGCACCCAGTTGCGTTGTGCCAGCAGGCCCAGCGGCAGGCGCTCCGGCGTCACCGCCAATGTGCTGTGACAGAACAGGCCACGTGCCCATTGCGGACTCATCGGCCCCAGTCCTTGAGTGGCAGGGTGATGCGTCCAGTCGAAGCAAGTTGTATCCTGAATCGCCAGCACGATTGGCACCTGGCGTGCGCGCGACCATGTCGCATCGATATGGCCGGCCAGAATATGCTCAGGCACGGCCTTGGCATTGTCGAAGAAGCGGTAGGCTGCCTTGAGGTCGCTCCAAGCCGGCATGGCAGCCGGCAATGAGGCATCCGGTGCACGGGCAAGGACGCGTGCCAGCGATACCAAACGTGCTGTCAGACGCTTATCGCCCAATTGCACCAGGCCGAGTTCATTCTCGGCCCAATCGGCATCGTCCTGGAGTTCGGCAGCCTGCACCTGTCAATCTTGCCAGAGGAAGGAAAGCCAAAAGTTAACATCCTACTGAGCCGTTTACAATCATTTTTCCACTAAATTCTCGTCAAAAACGAAAGATGTGGGTAATGATCAGCATATTTATGGGATGGTGTAGGCCATGGAAGCGGATATACCATCTGAATCGCCCGAAGTTTATTTAGCCACGCCGGCAGAGATTGCCGAGCGGCCGCGTGCGTCCGCAGCAGACCGAGGCGACACCATCATGTACGAACTCCATGTGTGGGGGACATCGAGCGGCCGGCCACGGTTCTTTAGAAGAAATTCCTGACTCTTGGCGCTTTCTTCGGAGCTAGTGGCGCATCTGCATCTACTTGAGTCTAAAGACTGAACCGGACTACGCTCCGTACGCCACACTTCTCTCCCAGGCACCCATCTACCCCTCTACCATTTGAAATAGGACTGATAGGCGAGACTGCGAGCCCGCAGGTGGGCAGAAAGTCTTGCTTTTTTTCACACATTTTCGCCAAGGAAAGAATACAATTTCGTTATAGAAATAGGGAGTGATAATGGCAGACCTGAATTTGTCCGGAACCACAGAGATTAGCGATACCGGTATTAAAAAGCACTTCAAGAACTTCGAACCATGGCAGTCGCTGTTCGAACTTGCGTGGAACGGTTTGGACGCTCGGGCCAAGAATATTTCGATTGAGATGGTCGAAAATGACATGCATGGAGTACAGAGCATCACGGTTCTCGACAACGGTGACGGCATCGACATTGAGCAAATCAAAGACAACTTCGGGAAATTTAACGACTCTTCGAAAAAAGAAGACATGGCCCAGCACGGTCTGCACGGCCGTGGGCGCTTAGCGTTTCATAAATTGGCCCATGATGCGAAGTGGTGGACACGGTGTACGGCGGGGATTGCTTCCATTGAGGTGCACGCAGCAAAAATCAGGGACTATGACGGAAAAATAGTTGCCGCTGAGAGCTTGCCCTCTGTTCTAGCTGCCCTGACCACTGGGACATGTGTGGAGCTTAACCGACTGCATACCAACTTACCACCCGTAGAAGAACTTCTGCAGAAATTTTCAGTCGAGTTTGGCTGGTACTTAGCTTTAAATGAGGACCGCAGCATCACTATTAACGGCATTCCAGTAGTAGTACCTTCGCATCAAATTTCGAACAAAACCATCACATCTGGAAAGGCCACCTTCGACGTAAAGGTTTTGTGTTGGAATGAAAGACCTAGTTCAGAAAAGTCTCACATTTACCTCTTGGACTCCGACGGCAAGACACGACATAAGAGCCTGAGTAGCTTTAATCTCAAGAAGAATTTCTTTGCCAGCGTGTACGTAACGTCCGCATGGGCTGATAAGTTCGTACACGACGGTGCCAATTTATTTGCACCGGATTCACACAGCACTGAGTCCGATGAATGGAAAAAACTCGCACGTCCTTTGAATGACTTTATTCAAGAAGTTTACGACGATTTCCTGAGAAAATTCGTCGACGCTGAGCTCAAAAAATATGAGGAGGACGGAATTTTCCCGTCTTACGCGGGCCTGGACACGACATACGCAAACTGGAGAGCTGCTAACACCAAGAGCTTGGTGCGGTTAGTGTACACATCGGACCCGTCGGTCATGAACTCGCTGAACAAAAAGCAGAAGAAAATTATCGTCCGCCTCTTGGACAGAATTTCAGTATCAAACGAGAACGATGCATTGTTCGAGATCTTAAATGATGTCCTTGATTTGGATGGGGCATCGCTGTCGCAACTGTCCCAGCAACTGCAGCACACTCGACTTGAGCACATCATCAGCACTATAGAAATCCTTCAGCAACGGCAAGGAGCTGTTAGCAAGCTGCGGGCCCTGATGAATGAACACTACCTTAAAGTAAAAGAGACGCCAGACCTCCAGCAAATCATCGAGAACAATACCTGGCTATTTGGAAACCGCTATGAAACCATCGGAGCTGAGGAAGATACTTTTACTAAGATAGCCAAAAATCTTCGAGACCAAATTAAGTCCGTGCATCATATCGATGATGATGACGTGGAGGACGGAGCGCACGTTGAGGGGGTCAATCGGCAAACAGACCTTTTCCTAGCCAGGAAGATTCCCACTTTAGACTCACTCGGAAAGAAGGTCTATCGATGCATTATCATCGAAATCAAACGACCTGGAATCGCCTTGAACGTTAAGCACCTCAGGCAGTTGGACGACTACGCTAACATTATTAAGAAGCATCCTGAGTTCGGCAGTGAGCATTTGCGCTTTGAGCTCATTCTGGTCGGCAGAAAAATCTCATCTGCCGATACCGAAATCCTAAGCAGGCTCGAGGGGCAACTTTCTAAGAGTGACCTTGGTTTGGTCAGCGATGACGCAAAAATGAAGCGCTACGTCATGAGCTGGTACACCTTACTCGATGGGTTTGAACTGTCGCATTCACACCTACTCGACGTTCTCAAGCTACAGAGGGAAAGCCTTGCGACATGGACGAAAGAGGAGCTTGTCGAAGATTTGCAGACCGAGCAGTCTTAGAGCCTATCCCAATAGGCCTGTTGCTCGCCACGCAATGACACCGCAAGCGATATGCAAAAAGGCCAGGTAATTTTCCGCTTTCTTCGCCCAGCGTATGAGCAAACCGCGAAACCGGTTCATCCAGCTATGCGTGCGTTCGACCACCCAGCGGCGGGCGCGAAATCCCGCTTCCTGCTTAATCTTCTTCGCTTCCTCGCCACGGGCACAAATGTGGGCCGGTAATCCAAATTCCGCCACCAGTTCGCGCACTTCGTCGTAGTCGTAGCCCTTGTCCAGCCAAAGTCCCTGCGGCTGCGCTGCCGTCGGCAGCGGCCGATCTGCCTTCAACTCTTCCAGCGTGCGCCGTGCCAGTTTCATGTCATGCCGGTTGGCGCCGTCCACCACGATCGCCACCGGAATGCCATGCCCCTCGGTCAGCAGGCTGCGCTTGACGCCGCCTTTGCCGCGATCCGTAGGATTGGGGCCGATTTTTTTCCCCGCCCAGCGGGGCTTTCGTCATGGCGCCATCCATGGCCAGCCAGGACCAGTCGATTTCATCAAAGGCCTCCAGGGACAGCAATCTCAGACGCCAGAACTCTTCGAACACACCAGCGGCCACCCATTCCTGAAAACCCGATGGGCCGCACTGCTGGAACATATCCCCGTGCCATTCAAGGCATTCCATTGCGCTCCCGTGCGCAACACAAAGAAAATCGCATTCATCGCTGCCCGGTCGTTCACCCGTGGGCGATGACAACCGAGGGGATGCGGCTTACGTGGCGGCAAGAGCGTTTCCATCACGTCCCAGATTTCATCCGGCAACCGCCAGCCATCGTCTTGCTTGAGCATGCCCATGATCACCTCCTGCATCATCATGGACTTGGACGCCAATCTACCCCGCAACGATCCCGATTTATACCCTAATGGGATACGCTCTAAGACAGGCGGAGGAGCTTACATGGCATCAAGCATTTAACAGCGATTGATTCATCGCTTATCGTTGCCGTCCTCAACCCGAAGAACTTCTAAAGGATATATTAATGATGGGCGGCCGGACAAGGTTTTCACTCTGCGCAAATCCCGCGGAATTTGTCCGCGGGATGCCTTCAACCAAAGCGACTCCCTTGGCAAAACGGCCTCAGGGTTTCCCCCTAATTTTTCACATAACTGTTGCCAACGCGGGAGAGAAAGTGTTTGACCTGGAACAAGGCGTTGAAGATTTCGCAAGCCAGCGAGCTCCGCGACGACTGGATAAAGGCGCGGGTCAAGATAATGTGCTTTGACTATTTTCCAAAGGTTATCTCCTGGTGCTACGGTATACTCCTTCGGGGCCACTTCATTTAGGCTAGAAAGAAAATCGATCTCTATCTTTCTAACATTAATGAAGTCCTTTCTTATAAGTTCTAGTGCATATGCTGCCTGAATAACTTCAATTGATACTTCGTCGCCTTCTTGGAAAAATCCGCTTCTCTCACGTATCGTCTGATAATCCGTTACTGGCCTGTGTCCTAATGCATCCAGTTTTTTCTGCAAGTTCGAATATGCGTGCAGGTTTATGCCAGTCTTGGCAAAGTTGGAGTCCGTACCGAAGTTAAGCCCGGAAGGTGTTGACAGCATATTCAACATAACCGGCACGCTGACGGTTGAGGCAAATCCCATTAGGATGGGAGAAACTAGTCCTCCTAGATGACTCGAATTAAAGACCCCAAAAAATTTTTGCTTTGCATTTCCAACGCTATGCGAACTACTGAGCGAGAAATCGTTATTGAGTACAACTGTTAGAGTGACGTCAGCGCTTGTGTCCCAGACATCAAATTTTGCACCCCTCACGCACTTTCGCTCTTGGTGAAACGGACTAAAACGATGAATAATCGTATTTCGGGAAACCGTCGTAGAGATATTCTTAAAACGGTCATACGAACAATTGCCACCTTCATTGCCAAGAAGAATAGACCTAAACTTCGACGGACGCAGATTGGGCGCGACAAATTCAATAAATCTCGTGGAACGAAAAAAATGAATACCTGGTTTGCAGTCTGACACACCGGGTGGGCATGCTAAAGGTTCAGAAAATTCTTTATACCCATACTTAGAGATGTTCGCCATCTTTGATAAATCGTTTTTACTTACGTCTGGAAAACACTTTGAAAAATTTGTTCTCGCTGTTTCGGTTGCAAACGGGAATTTCACTTCAAGCGCGTTTTCTGCGGACACCAAAGTCGGGGAAAACGCGGGAAGCACTAGCAATGTAACTATTAAGTGATATCCAACGTTCATTATTCGTCCCCCGCTGCACATCCATTTTCGGTTGTGACTATTAGCTGCCCCTGATTACGCTCAACTGCAACAACCACGCCTCCGTACAAAGAATTCAGCGTGTCAGAAGTTGGAGGACCGTAGTACTCCAATACAGGAGCATTGCTTCGTGTCTTAAACAAGGCCAAATTTGCAGTGGCTTTTCGAGATGCGTCTTTAGTAAGTGGCGCTGCAGGGCTTGCGAAAGTTTGAGTTGGGCTTACAAGGCTTATACGCAAGGCATCGGGCGAATTAGATAGTGCGGAGCTAGTCACCCGGCAATCTACACCTTCGTTAGAGATCAAATCACCAAATCGATAGAATGCACTCCTGTTGCATGGATTACCAACTTTGTCTGGATCGCCGCCAAGTTCGGTGACGAGTTCATTTACAGTCGCTACAACGCCATCCATTGGTTGTTTATTTATGGTATGGGATAAGAATCCAGCAAGTTGTTTCAAAAGTGCTTGGCCGCTTGTGCCGATCTTAAAACAATAGCCTAAACTACTCGTGCTAGTGCATTTTTCTGCACAGTACTGTGGGCTAATGCTCTGAAGAGTGCGAATTCCCAATTGATCTTCAGTAATTTGAATTCTTCGCATGGACTCTATTGAGAATGTCCGAGCTTGCTCACACGATTGCTTTCCTATCTCGCCCTGAGTACAACCTAAAAAAGTTGTTTTCTGTGGCGCCAATTGAATAGTCTTTCTTTCAGTTTTTCCGCCACCACCGCTTACTGAAAACTGGTTTTCAAGATATTCAACAAGATATGGAAAGTCCATATCGTTTTTCATAAATACGTCTCGCCCGCCATTGCATGAACAGAGTGAACCTTCTTTCTGTGTGATCTGGGGCCCGTAGGTTACCTTCGCCGAATCTGATTCAATCACTACCTGATCGCGTGGATATTTTGCAATTCTCTCAGATCGTGATTCTGTGCTACTTCCCCGTTGATCTCCATTACATCCATTCAACACGTATTCGTAAAGTCGAGTTGTTTGGTGATCAAACGCGGGGCCCCACATAGTGTTAGGCATATCTTTAACGGTAAAGGAGTTTAAGCCAATCGCAATAGACCCATTAAGCCAAGCGCCACCGCTGGAACCCTTTCCAAAAGAGTTTTGTGCCATAGGGATGACGCCACCGCCGTTTCCTCCGTTTGTTCCGTCAATATGCGTTAGCCTTTGGCCGCCATAATAGTTTGATGGATAGCCTACTGATCTCCACTGCGTTGGATATGAACCACCTAAACCCAGCGCCTTTGGACTAGATCCTCGAAGTTTGAGGAACGCATAGTCTAATGGCCATTGTCCTTGTGCCCATCCGGAGTAAATTGCGACGCATTCCCAGTCAAACTGTTTAGTGTAAGTTCCCTGGTCAAATTGAAGGTATGTGTTGAAGGACGAGTGCCAGACATGTAAATCATTGGAGAACACACAGTGGGCTGCGGTCATAAGTACATCACCTGAACCTCCCACAAATTCAGCGCTACATTGATAAGGTTGGTTTGTGATTAAATATCTGAGCTTTGAAAACGAGGTATATGGGTCGACATTCGGATCGGCAAGTTCTGCAAATCCCAGGCCAAGTGGTCCTATTTTCTTACTCGACATTTTTTTCGGGCTAATTGTTTTTGGTGCGGGCGGCGTCGGTTTCTGAAAATACTTTTCAATTTCAGATTTAGGTACGACCGGGAGTGGTAACGGAGGCGCATCTGGCGTCGTTGATAATGCGCTTTGCCCTGAGTTCCGAATCGATAGTATCTGGTCTGCTGGAGGGTCTTTCACTTCAAATTTGCCGCAACCCGTGGTCAGGATGACCACTAAACTAGTAAGTAAGAAGGAGGTTCGCAGAACGGAGTGTGGATGCTTAAGCATTATTCCTCCTGATGCTGAACCCTAAGGCCTCTATGACCTTAAGATTATTACTAAACGATAGTCACCATTTTTAATCCACATTTGATTTATGCGAATAATGGTGCCGATATTCGACCTAAAGATTCGTTCGTTTCAGCCCCAGAGAAAGCAATTTTTCGATGGAAAGGCAATGCAAACAAACCAATCTTTTCATAATGGAAAGTGAATCGCTCTTGGCTTCGTAGACACGAGAGAGCCCCCCTTGCCCTCGATCGCATGCAAACGCCAGATCATCAGGAACGAGGCCGCCACAAATCCTGCCAGCAGCACCAAAGGGTGAGATAACCAGGGTTTGACGATCTGAAGGAAGCTCAGCACGCAGTGATTCAAAAATGATGGAATTCTGGCTATGATACTAGAGCTTGCTTCACAGAAAGAGTGGCGTGCCTCCTGTTGATAAAATATGCCAGATTCGATGCCCCTGACTGTTGGGGGCGATATACACTGCGCCCCTGCGCCCATTGACGAAAGAATATCTCCATGAATAGTATTACCGCCATGCCAGCCAATAGCTCGGCAGAACGCATTGTCCGGCATTTCCAGGCAGCGGGATTTACCGGCATTACAGAGGCGATGGTGATCCGGATTCGTCTCAAGAAAGCCGACCGGCATGAAGTCGAGGCCGCATTCGACAGGGCAGCAGACCTTGGCGCCATGCCGCCTCTGGCTGAATATTTCGAAATCCGTCCCTATGGCTTTTACTCCGAACTGCGCAGCTTTGCGCAGGCAAAAACCGAGATGCAGTTGGACTTTGGCGTCGGCCTGCGGGGCAAGGTTCCCAGCATTTACTTCGATGTGGCGCCTGTCGTGATCGATGACGCGCTGGCCACGGGCACCAAGTACGATGCGCTGGTCAAATTCAGCGACAACATGCTGGACTACGCCCTGGCGGTGCTGTTGAACGACCCGACATCGTCGTTCTTCGAATACCTCGGCACCCACCGTGGCATCGACTGGCAAAAAATCATCGGTGACTTTGGCGCTGCCGCGACCACTTATGACCAGGACGTGGATTTGTTCTGAACCTGACCTCAATTACCAAATGACTAAAAATATTTTGATCGTCGCAGCACTCAGGGACGAGACGAAGAACCATTTCGAAGAGCAAGGCATCCCGATCATCTACACCGGCATCGGCAAAGTCAATGCGGCCTACTTCCTGACGCTTGAACTGGCGAGATTGAAAATCGCAGGCCGTCTCCCGCGGGCGGTGATCAACTTCGGCACGGCCGGCAGCCCGGTGTTCAAGACACATCAACTGGTGGAATGCACGCGTTTTGCCCAGCGCGACATGGATCTGTCGCCGCTGGGCTTTCCGCGCGGCGTCACACCTTTTGAAGATACGCCGAGTGTTCTGGAGGTGCCGAAGCGGCTGCAAGGACTGGCAACGGGCACCTGCGGAACAGGTGACAGTTTTGAAACCGGTTCCGCAAACGTGCCATACGATGTCGTCGACATGGAGGCTTTCGCACTGGCCAAGGTCTGCCATCTGGAAGGTCTTCCATTCCTGTCAGTGAAGTACATATCTGACGGTGGCGACCACAATGCACATAATGACTGGAACGAAAACCTCCATCGCGCCGCAGCGAGTTTTATTGCGGTGTTTTGCGATGCGCTTGAAGTGATCTGATCAATTCTGCTTTCCCCGATTTCTGATGAACGCAGACGATAGATCGCCGATCGGTGCGATATCTGCCTCGCTGCGATCGCCATAGTATTTTTCATCCGGTACGGCGAACACTTCCAGCGCATCGATCCGGATTGCGTCGTCTGCCTGTCTCTCAATACGGTCAATGAGCAACAACAGCGTCGGCCGCGACAGCTGCAGGCGTGGCGACACGCCATTCACATAACGGTCTTGCGCCTCGATCGCCATGACAGCAATGCGACGGAGCGTTTGCGCATAGACGGGGTGCGCCGTGTCATTCTTGATGATCGTGCAGGCACTGGCCTCGCCATCCCGCACGCTATCGAGCTTTTGCAGCAAGGTGGCGATGTTGCGCTTCGAGAGATAGAGCTTGTCCATGGATGTTGCGTCTTTCGTTAGGCTTGCTTCTGTAAAGCTTCCTGCGCCTGCTCACACCAGTACCCGACTGCAGTGAAATACCCTTCCCACACGCAGCCATTGCAGCCACGACCGCAGCAACTGGTCGGTTCTTCGGGCGGATCGCGCAGCACAATGCCGCGTTCGGTCAGCTTGGCACTGAGGCCGGCAATCCATTGCCGGGCTTGATAGGCGCTGTCGGGTTCAAGGGTTTGTGGATCGTTATTCATTGCTGTACACAATATCAGGTGTCAGGCGCCGGGACGCTGATGGTGAAGCACCAGCGGGCTGTGCGGCACCATCGACGGCGGCGAAGCTCAATCAGGCGAAGGCGGTAATTATAGCCAAAGGCTGACCAACAACCGACGTCCAGCTCTCCGCGCCGAAACACCGATTCACAAAGCTTACAATTCTGTAACACATGGCAATTTACTTTTGGCTGAACATTGAACCTGCATTTGAAACAACCAAAGGAAGATGATGAAAAAAATTGTGAAAAAAATTGTGAATTGCTCGATTGCCGGTATCGCTACTGCAGTGATTGCCACTTCTGCCTCTGCATTCGGCTTGGGTGCGGGAGTAGGTGTTGGCGCTAACGCCAGCGTTGGCGGCATTCAGGCAGGCGTCAATGCGCAGGCACCCGCGAACGTCTCTGTGCAGAAAACTGTGCAGTCGGCCGCGAGCGTCAATGCGAGTGCTGAAACCAAAGCCGACGCAGGCGCTGTGGCAACGTCACAGGCAAATGCTCAAGCAAACGGCGAGGCTGCGGTTCGGCAAGCGCCTGCAAGAGCCGCTACGGGCGCTGCTCTCGCAGCGGAATCGGCCGCCAAGAGCGCATCGGCACAATCAGCCCACGCGCATGCAAAAATCAAATCAAGCGCACGAGGTACAGTGAACGACATACAGCCGGCTACTGGCAATGTCGAGGTCAAGTCCACTACTCGAGTGCGTGCAAACGGCTCTTGACTACCTGATTGAGAGAGCAGGCCACGAATGTGATTTGCAAGTTGGCACCAGCACTTGGTGCCTTCAGTTTTTAAACTGTTGCGTCACCATGATGCCCCGTGGCGCTGCATCCCGGAAGACGATTCGGAAGAGGTTGAGCCGCCAGAGCTCGGATAGCTCGTCGATGGGGAAGTCGAACCGGTGGCCGAGCCGCTCGCGGAGTTCGAGCGCCCGGGGTGTGGGAACGAGACCTCGTCCGGCTCTAACCAGAAGCGGATCGCCTGTCGTTTCCCGCAATCGCGCCCGCTTGGCTGGCGTCAGACATTCCATCGTTCCCGGATACCGAGCAGACGTTTGAAGCACTCCATGCGCGCATTGCCAAGACGCTCGACTTTATCAGTGCCATCCAGCCTGAGCAGGTGAACGGCAGCGAAGACCGCCAGGTTGTCGTGTACAAAGGTTCGCCGTACGAGATGCAGTTTCCGAGGCGTCCCATCTCCCGCCAAACTTGGGCGCCTGCCGCTCTGACCCTCGATACCACACAAATCATTAACTTATGTCAATTTCCTGTCCGTACAGAGTATTGTTTGTCCCAGGGCAATAAACTATAGTGGTTTTCAGTGGGCAACTTGTTCCTGTACCTGCATATCCCGTCATGGAAAGGAGTTGATGATCAATTAAATAACTTTATCCGCTCAACTCTTTGCATCACGTTCGCCCGGCATCCAAAAATATTGCGTTAAAGCGATATGCATGGCGAGGCACGGTGAGTCTGCAACGGGAAGAGGTGAAGGGAAAAAGGAGCCCGACGCCGCACGCGGAACAATGGATCAAAGCACGTCCATTTCAAAAAAGGTGCACTAAATATTATTTGGAGACACAAAAATGAATACGAAATCGACAGCAACGCGACGGTTGTTCCCGGCCGTCGCGGCATCGGTAACTTCCCTCGTTTGGGCCTTAACCGGTACCCTCGTCGTCCCTGGCGAAGCCCACGCACTGACTTGCGGCACCAACAACGGCTATGTTTGCCAAGGCACCCAAACGCAGTACGCCGGATCCTTCAGTCCGGGCGTTGGCTATGGCGGTTTTGGCGGTGGTGCATGTACCGCAACAAAAACACCGGTCATTTTTATTCACGGGAACGGTGACAATGCCATCAGCCTCGACATGCAGCCTGGCAATGTCAGCGGTTACGGCACGCCGGCGCGCTCTGTCTATGCCGAATTGAAGGCACAAGGCTATAACGATTGCGAACTGTTCGGCGTGACCTACCTGAGCTCCAGTGAGCAGGGTTCCGCGCAATACAACTATCACTCCTCCACCAAGTACAGCATCCTCAAGACCTTCATCGACAAGGTCAAGGCGTACACCGGAAAGACACAGGTCGACATCGTCGCCCATTCCATGGGCGTGTCGATGGCATTGGCGACGCTTCAATACAACAACAATTGGAGCAGCGTCCGCAAGTTTGTTAACATCGGCGGCGGGATCCGCGGTTTGTATAGCTGCTATTACACTGGCTACGCCAATTCCATGGCGCCCACCTGCGGTTCGCAAAACTACTTCAACAGCTACACCTTCGGCTTTTTCCCTGAGGGCTGGTACTACGGCGTCTGGGTGAGCAACAGCTGGACAGGCAGCGGATCCACCAAATCGATGCGCGATATGCCGGGCAATCACACCAGTGTGTCGTTCTACACGCTGTCGGCCGGATTTAAAGACCAGATCGGTTGCGCCACAGCATCTTTCTGGGCCGGCTGCGATCTGACTGCCAAGTTCGCCAGCACGACCAGCAATGTGAAGGCACAGATCAATGTAGGCGCGGGAAGCAACGCCACCCAGGCCGATTACGACTGGGCGGACGGCATGCCTTACAACGCGGGCGGCGGCGATACAACAAACGGTGTCGGGCATTTCCGCTCCAAGACCAACACTGGCGCCATCATCCAGCGCATGTTGCTGACCACCTGTACCGGCCTCGATTGTGCAGCCACCTACACGACCGGTCCTACAGTCGCTTACTAAACACCGTTTTGTGAAATAAACTTGATGGTGACAGACCCGGCCTTTCGGGGCCGAGTCTGTTTCAGCGTTCAGGAGTCATTGATGAAAACCATCACGGCAGTTTTATACGGCATCGGCTTTTGCGCAGCCGTGGCCACCGGCGTGTGGTCGATGAGTGCAGATGCGCCAGCCGATGGGGCGGCCACGGCTGCGCAGCCCATGACGCCAGCCTCGCCAGAGCGTACGGCAACTGCCGATCATGCGTCCGGTCTTTGGGCGTGGGGTAATGCCGGCACCAGTACCAGTAAGACGGACGAACCATTGGATGTTTTGCTGGCAAAGGCCCTGAAGCCATCCAGCAAACCGATTGAAGGTGACGACCCGCGAGATAAACTGCGCAAGCTGGCAAAGGCAGACCCCCTTGTCATGAAGCAGCTCATGGAAAGCTATGACAAGGCATCCAATAGTCAGGCCCGGCAGTTGATTGTCTCGCTGCTGTCCAGTATCGAGAAACCGGAAGTCCTGGCTTTCTCCAAGCGGCTTGCCGTAAGCAGGGACATGGCTGAGCGCAAGGATGGCTTCACCATGCTGCAAAACCTGAGCGGCGATTCGCCTGAAATACACCCCATCATTTTGCAAGCCCTGCATGGTGACAAGTCGCCGGATGTCATCATGCTGGCGCTGGCTGCGCTTAAGCCGCCGGCCAGTGCCGAGAACAATCCATCCCAGGCAAGCGTGCAGGCCACGGACGCAGCCGCCATTGTCGCGCAACTGCAGAATTTAACCAGGAATGCCGACCCGAACGTAAGGCTACAAAGCATTATGCAACTGGCCCAGTGGGATAAGGCGGATAGCAGCCGGGAACAATGGTCCCAGGCATTGGCGGATCAATCGCCGCAAGTGCGCCAGGCCGCCGTAACCGCGATAGCCCAGTCCGGCACGCAATCCGACACGGTCAAAGCGGCATTGATTGGCCTGGCCAACAACCAAAATGAGAGCAAGGACGTCAGAGGAAACGCCTTGCAAGTTCTGGAGCGTTTCACACTGAGCAAAGATGAAGCGGCGAACTTCAGCCAGTTGCGCGCGCAGCTACTGGGCTTATAGGTTTTGGAATCGTCGCCGGACCGGTCCCAAGTGCCCTCGGTATAATCCCATGGTTATTCACGAGGAGCCAACATGACCATTTCCATGTACGCGGCATCGGTGCCGCTGCTGAAACAAGTGCTGCAAAGCCTGGATACCATCCTGAGCAAGGCGGAATTACACGCCAGCGATAAGAAAATCGAGCCGGCTGCGTTGCTGCAGGCGCGTCTGTATCCCGACATGTTCCCGTTGGTCCAGCAGGTGCAAATTGCCACCGACAATGCCAAGGGCATCGCCGCCCGGCTGGCTGGCGTCGATATTCCATCGTTCCCCGATACCGAGCAGACGTTTGAAGAACTCCATGCGCGCATTGCCAAGACGCTCGACTTTATCAATGCCATCAAGCCTGAGCAGGTGAACGGCAGTGAAGACCGCCAAGTTGTTGTGTACAAAGGTTCGCCGTACGAGATGCAGTTTCAGGGACAGACGTACCTGATTCATTTCGGCGTGCCGAATTTCCTGTTTCACGTGACGACGGCCTATGCGATCCTGCGGCATAACGGCGTCGAGATCGGCAAGGAGGACTTTATCGGGAAGTTTTGACGCGAGGAAAACGAGCGAGTTGCAGTGAGCGCCTCAAGGTGCCAGCGCCGGCGGGTTTAGTCTCGGCAAAGTCTGCGCTGCTGATATCAGATGGCTGGTGCCATCCTGCACCTGTAACGCCCTGCCAAATGACTCAACATTGCTGACGTTCGCGACCGTATCCACGTACCACCATTCACCGATGACCCGGTTTGGATCAACGTCCAGCAACATGTAGCCGCGCTTGCTTAGTTCGATGTATTTAAAGTGCGGATTGATGAATTCGAGCCCGACGGCGGCCTCGGCTTCCAGCTCATCGAGCGCCGGCGAAGTAATCGATGTGCCAACGAATTCCACTGCGCGCGCGCCTGCCCCCGTATCCGGGTCGTATCCGCCACTGTTGACATCCGAATTATTCGGGTCCTGCGACAGATCTGCCGCCCATGAACTATGGAGGTCGCCGCTCAGGAACACGACATTGCCGATCGCGGGATTCGTCGCATCGCCGTTGAGGATGTCATATACCCGGTCCCGGGCGGGCTGGTAACCGTCCCACTGGTCTGCGTTGATGAATATGCCACCGCCATCGGCATTCTTTTCCGGCCGCACCTTGATCTGCGCGAACATGGTCCCTTGTCCAATCAGTTTCCATTTTGCGGTCGAACTCCGCAATTTTTCGGACAGCCAGGATTCCTCCTCCACGCCGAGCATCTGGCGGCTGGGATCGGTGTAGGCGCCGCTCTGGGTAAAGGGGCTGATGAAACTGTCGTCGGACAACTGCATGGAGCGCGCGTTAACCCGCTCTTCGAGCATCAGCAAGTCGGCCAGATTTCCGAGCGCAAAAGTACGATTGCTTTTACGTAGATTGGCAGGATCGATCACGCGTATGGGCATCCATTCATAATACGCCTGCAATGCGGCGGCAACCCGCGCCGCCCACGGACCTTCGGTTGCTTCCGTATGATTCTGCGCGCCATTGGCATGGGCGTTGTTCGCAATTTCATGGTCATCCCAGATCGCCACCATCGGATGCTGGCGATGCAGTTCCTGTAAATCCGGGTCACGCCTGTACTGTGCGTAGCGGGTGCGATAATCACTCAGGGACAGAATCTCATTGGGCGGTTCATACGGTCGAATGTTGCCGAACTCGCCGCTGCCGTGCTCGTAAATGTAGTCGCCCAGGTGCACGACCAGGTCGAGATCGGCGCGTTCCGATATCCGGCGATACGCATTGAAAAAGCCATGCGCGAGACTGGCGCAACTGACGACTGCCATGCGGACTCTGCCGGCCTCCCCGGCTGGCAGCGTCTTTGTGCGGCCGACCGGCGATGTGACGCCGCCGGCAGAAAAGCGGTAGTAGTAAGTCGTATTTTCCTGCAGGCCATCGACATCGATCTTGACCGTACGGTCGCGGCTCAGATCGCTGGCAACCTGCCCGCTACGGACAATCTGGCCGAGAGCGCTATCAGTGGCCACGACGAAGTCGACTGCTACCGCAGCCGGGCTGGTCGTCGTTATGCGGGTCCAGAGAATCACGCGATCGGACAGCGGATCGCCGCTGGCGACACTGTGACTGAACGTGATATCAGCCGGCGCCTGAGTATCCGGGGTAGGGGCGGGCATCGGTTCCGACCCCTGCCCGCCGCAGGACTGTAAAAGCGGAACCGTGCCGAGTCCAAGCAGAATGGCAGCGGTCTGCACCAGAAAATCGCGGCGGGGTAGGCCGGTACGGCGGCGTGACGGGGGACGATCAGACCGACTCATTTTGGACCCTTTGCTTTCACAACGAGCACGGTATAAATGAAGAGCCTATTGAACCTGCCGTGAACTTAATCACTGTAATTGGAATGTTTGATACGTGTTTGCGTTGGAACAGACCTTCCACAAAGCAAGGGTCAGATCTTGCCTCTTGTTCGGAGCTTCTCCATCGGTCGGGTGAAACAATTTTCAAGCTTCTGCGCTCTTACGGTTATCGCTGGAAAAGGCTTAACCCTTCCGGATAGGCAAAGTATTCCAAACAGCAGCCTAAAGCCGGATGAGAAAGCACGTCCGGCGCGCACTGCGCCCTAAAAGTTGGGACGAGTGTCAAATCGCGAGAAGTGCCGTTACGCGCGCCTAGACATCACCCGTCCAGACTTGGCGGACTGCCTGCGCGAGCTCGGCGCAGCGCTCGTGATCCACACCGCCGGACCTTTCCAGCAACAGGGATATGGCGTGCCTCTGGCGGTCGCCGAGGCTGGTGCCCACTATATCGACCTGGCCGATGGCCGCCGATTTGTCTGCGACTTTGCCGTTGCCGTCGACGATGCATTTCGCCGGCAGCGGCGAGTCGCCATCACCGGGGCAAGCACCGTGCCGGCATTGTCTTCGGCCGTGGTCAATCATTTGACTGAAGGCTGGCAACGAATCGACCGAATCGATTTTTGCATCGCGCCGGTCCAGACTGCGCCGCGTGGCGTCGCCACACTCGCAGCTGTGCTGGATTATTGCGGCGCGCCCGTCCAGGTTTGGGAAAATGGCGCCTGGGTTGAACGGCGTTGCTGGTCCAGGCCGGAACAAGTGCGATTCCTGCGCCTGCGTCCGCGCATCGGCGCGCTATGCGATATCCCTGATCTTGAACTCTTCCCGCAACACTATCGCGGCGTGCACACCGTCATGTTCCGCGCCGCCCTGGAAATCGGTATGACGCAAAGGGCGCTGTCTGCGGTGGCGACCTGCCGCCAGCTTGGGCTGATACGCCGCCCCGACCGGTTCGCGCGGCTGTTCAACCGGACAGCAGGATTGCTGGACCGTTTTGGCTCCGCCTTGGGCGGCATGGTGGTGCGCGTTACGGGTACGGATGCCAACGGCATCGATGCGCAGCGCGCATGGCACATCGCCGCCGACAATGACCACGGCCCCGAAATTCCATGCATGGCTGCGATACTGCTGGCCCGTCGCCTGGCCCGTCGCCTGGCCCGCGAAGAAAGCATGGAGTCCGGCGCCCGCACTGCAATGGGACTATTGGCGCTTCCGGAGTTTGTGTCGGAATTCAACCGCTGGAAAATGGTGACAGATATCGTCGACGAGGCAGGCAGTCGTCAAATGCATATTTGATTGGCAGACGCGGCGGCGATTCAAGCGTATGCAGGAATTTCTGTCAAAGCATGCAGATGAAGTACGGACGTGGCAACGGACGAGAACAAGCCCGCCCTAAAACGAATTTTCCATACTTCACTTGTGCAAGGCAGGATGATTCGTGGGGGCCGGGATGCATCTTGGCCAGACACTGATCTCATCAGCGATAAAACGCCTCAACCTTGCCTTTCAGCTTGATCATCAGAGGATTGCCCTTGCGGTCCAGGGCTTTGCCGGACGCCACGGCAATCCATCCTTCGCTGATGCAATATTCTTCAGCGTTCGTATATTCCTTGTCGTTGAGCTTGATGCCGATTTCGTGTTGCAACACCTCGGCATTGTGGTGGGGGCTGCGCGGATGAACGGAGAGGCGATCTGGGAGCGGAGGAAGTTGTGTCGTGTCGGTCATGAAGTTTGATTATGTGTCCGAAAAAATAGGAAAGTGTGCGTTTTCGGATTTGTGGATCACCACGAATATCCTAATTATAAGAATATTTCCTTCAACACGTTTGAACCACCCGGGCATGGGCCGAGCCGCGCACCTTGTTCCATTCGTGCTGCTCGAAGCGGACCGGGACTTCGGCTTCAATGATTTCCGAAGGCGCACCGCTGATGCGGGCCACCTTGGTGTCGCTGTCGAGAAAAATTTCCTTGATGTATTTGGTGAACATCAAGTCGTGGAGCGTCTGTTCGCGGGCAACCAGACCGGGATTCCCGCCAGCCTTGCCGACTGACTGGCGCAGCTTGACGAAGGATTGCAGCTTTGTTCCGGGGCGCAGGAAATGCGTACGCATATCCATGATGAACTGGCCCGACAGTCGTTTTGTCCGCTCGTCGGCGCGTTCGGGCGTCTGCGCTTCTGCCGGCGTCACATCGAACACCGCTCCATAGGTTTCGTTCATCGCCAGGAAGGCCGCCGCCATGCCGGCCGAGGTCTGGAAGAAGCGGCGCCGGCTCATGCCCGGCGTTTTGCGTGGAGCGATCCCATTTCCTTGACTCGTGCCTCGAACTCGCGCTGCCTGGCGGTTTGCAGGCTGGGCATGAACTCATCGCTCGATACCAATTGCACGGGAATAGGGGAGGGGGAAATAGCGACTCGGCTGAGTCCAGCCGGGCCAGTTCTTCTGGAGAAAGCATGATTATGCGAATCCGCGGCTCATTTTCTATAAGCGCTCGGAGCTTTTCCGGTCCATTTTTTAAAAGCATGTCGAAAGTTTGCGGCGTCACTAAATCCGAGAAGGGTTGCTATATCGTCGGTGCTTAGTTTCGTCGTTTGTAGATATTCCGTGGCAAGCGAACATCGGACATCGTTAAATATCTCCACAAATGAAATGTCCTCTGCCTCGAGCTTGCGTCGAAGCGTTCTAGATGTCATATGTAAAGCGTCGGCAACTTCGTCCATGCCAGGGAACTGCCCAGGGGTGCGCATCAAGATCTGATAAACCTCGCCGGCCACACCAACTGAAACTTTCGCCTGTCCTATTAAACGATCACACGTTTCCTGAAGTAGGGTTGACGTGAGGCGGTGCGCGAGTTGAGGCTTCCGGTCAAGAATGGCCGAGTCATAATAAATCTCAGATACCGGCTGATTGAAATACACTGGGCAGCTTAGAAATTTTTCGTAAAGATCGGCGTGTGGCGGAGCGGGGTACGACACGTGAATTTTTTGCGGGACGCACTCTCGGCTGACGATATCCCTAAGATGGGTCACGTGCTGCGCAAGTTGCTGTTCGATGAGGAACTGACGTAATTCCTTCGAAGGCGCAGATATAAAATTTTCGGGAAACCGCCAGATAGCGGATCCCGGGTCTTCGCGCCACTGAATTGTTAACGTCGGAGTGGCCAGCTTATGGTACTTCACGCCCAAATCGAAAAAATCACGGACGGTTAGACTACAGATCAAAGCGTAGCCATACATCCCGTATGCGGACAGATGCATACGCATACCCACATAGAACGGTGTTGCCGGATCACGTGACAAATGCACGGCGTTCTTACAGACCGCGAAATACTGTCGTACCGACGTAAGTGTTTCAGGATCGTAAATTTCTGCCTCGGTAATGCCGCTCCCCATGAGGCATTCTTCTGGAGAGATGCCTTGATCGCACAGAGTCTCAACTAACGCCGCAATCTTATAGGGCGCGTATATCCGCTCATTAAGTAATGGCAATTTCACTGTCACGATCTATTTCCCCAATAGCTTGCGCCGATGAGATCCAAACCTGTGGATCACGGTCGCAAATCGAGCACATTTGCCGCAAATTATGCGGCTATCGATTTGTCCTCAGCGGATACGCGCGTGTCCGATTAGAACCTCCTAATGTCCCATATTCGATACTAACATACTAAAAAAACGGAGCACCGGTCATCCGATCGGTGGACAAATCAAATGGAGACAAGAATGCAACATCCCCTTTCCGTGACGGTCATCGGCGCTGGGCTGATGGGTCATGGCATTGCACAGGTCTTTGCGCGGGCCGGCAATCGCGTGACGCTCACCGACCCTAACCAGGCCGCACTTGATGCAGCGGTCAAGCACATTGCGCGCAACCTGGCAGAAATGAAAATCGCCAGCGAACCTGTGCTTGCCAATATCGCCACCGAATCCGAATTATCGCGGGCAGTAATGACTGCCGATCTCGTTATAGAAGCGGTCCCCGAAAAGCTGGCTCTAAAACAGCGCATTTTCACCGACGTCGCTAAATGGGCGCCTGGTCACGCAATTCTCGCTAGCAATACCTCTGTCATACCGATCACCCTGATTGGCGAATCTCTTGACGCCAATGCACGCGCAAGGCTGCTCGGCATGCATTGGTGGAATCCGCCGCACCTTATCCCGCTGGTCGAAGTTATCCGAACCGCGCATACAAGCCTGGACGTGTTTCAAGCTGGTTTTGATCTCTTGTTGGCAGTCGGGAAGCTGCCCGTAAAAGTCCATCAGGACGTCGCTGGATTTATTGGAAATCGACTGCAACACGCTTTGTGGAGGGAAGCTTTTGCGTTAATTGAAGCTGGAGTGTGCGATGCAGAAACCATCGACATAGTGATTAAGAATAGCTTCGGCATGCGGCTCTCTGTCCTGGGCCCCATGGAAAACGCAGACCTGGTCGGACTTGATCTTATTCGCGAGGTTCACGCCATTCTCTTTCCTGACCTTAATTGTTCCAAAGCGCCGTCTCCATTGCTGAGCCAGTGCATCGAACAGGGAAATTTCGGCATGAAATCGGGGAAAGGGCTGCGCACCTGGACGCCGCAACAAGCTGAAGAAGTGCGGCACAGGCTGGCCACGTTATTGATTTCAATGAACGCTCCTGCGGGCTCACTGTAACTTCTGCCAACAAAAATAGAGCGATTCCTTCGGCCGTCCAGCAATGCTGGAATGCGGCAATGAGTCAGGTGAGCCATAACTATAAGGCTCCGGGTGGACCGACCTTGATTAGGTGCTGAGTGAATAAGTGGCACATCCACACTAACAAGCAGACAAATATGTGGGCATCCAACATATTTTTTAGGCTTCTGGCCATCTAAAGTTCATACCTGGTGGTGCCAACTTAATTTTTCAGTGCGGCGAAAGCTATTACCGTTAATACGACATCCGTTTTTCAGGAAGCCCATAATGAGCATAAATACCTTACTTCTTCCACAGCCAGGCCTGCGAGTTCTCATAACAGCCGGAGGTTCAGGAATCGGCGCCGCAATCGCCCGCGCATTTCACGAACTCGGCGCCCAAGTCCACGTTTGCGACATTGACCGGGCAGCCTTGAATCGCCTGACTGCTGAGGTACCTGGGATCGGGGCCACCATGGCTGACGCATCCGTACCCCAAGACGTAGACCTTGTATTTGAAAACGTTCAGAGCTCATTGGGCGGACTGGACGTGTTAATCAACAACGTCGGCATTGCAGGGCCGACAGCGGCGATCGAAGACCTTGATCGAGACGATTGGGATCGCACCGTATCGGTCAACCTCAACAGCCAATTCTATTTTGCGCGGCGGGCTGTGCCAATGCTGAAACAATCGGCCGCCAATCCTTGCATCATCGCCATGAGCTCGGTTGCAGGCCGCCTGGGCTATGCGTTTCGTACCCCATATGCGTCGACAAAATGGGCAACCATAGGCCTCATGAAATCGCTGGCGATCGAACTGGGCCCACATGGCGTGCGCGTCAACGCAATACTTCCAGGCATTGTGGAAAACGAGCGTATGAATAATGTCATTAGCGCTCGGGCAGCAGCTACCGGCGTTTCAGTTCAAGCCATGCGCGAGGAATATCTACACAAAATTTCCTTGCGTCGCATGGTTACCATGGATGATGTGGCCGCAATGGCCGCATTTCTTAGCTCTCCTGCCGCACGCAACGTAACAGGACAAGCGATCAGTGTCGACGGAAACGTCGAATACCTTTAATCGTGGCAAGTAGTTCGCCATTTCCTTTTTTTTCCATATTAGAGATTGGAGACAACTATGCAAAAATCCACATACAAAAATATCGTCATCGCTCCGGCCCTGGCTCTTTTTGCCGGAATCGCCGTAGCGGCGCCTGTCAAGATCGGTGTGCTGGAGTCGCTTTCGGGCCCGCAAGCATCAACGGGGTTGCTCTATCGCACGGCTACAAAGTATGGCGTTGACAAGATTAACGCTGCTGGTGGCTGGAATGGCGAGCCTGTTCAGTTCGTCGAATATGACAACCAAGGTGGTCCTGCGGGCGCATCGGACAAACTGAAAGCGGCGATTGCCGACGGCGTACAGATTATTGTTCAAGGAGCATCGTCGGCTGTCGCCGGACAAATTACAGAAGATATCCGAAAGCACAACCTCCGTAATCCTGGCAAGGAAATCATCTTCATCAATGTCGGTGCAGAAGCAATGGAACTAATCGGCGAAAAATGCAATTTTCATCATTTCCGATTCGGCAGCAATGCGCAAGTCCGCACCAAGGCACTGGTCAATGCCATGAAACAGGCGAACGCGATTGGATCGAAAGTCTACTCAATTAATCAAAACTATTCCTGGGGCCAGGATATGGAACAAGCCATTTCCGACAATGCATCGTCGGGCGGCTATAAGGTTGTGGTAAAAACTCTCCACGATGTCAACAAGATTCAGGACTTTGCACCATATGTAACCAAGATCAATGCAGCCAATGCGGATACCGTCCTCACCGGCAACTGGTCGAATGATCTGCTGTTGATGATGAAGGCCACTAAAGCAGCAGGCTTAAAAGTCAGATTCGGGACCACATACCTGGACCAGCCAGGCAATCTCGGGAACGCAGGGGACGTGGCTGTTGGCCACTATGTCGTTCAGACATTTAACCCTGAAGCGGCGGGCGCCGATGGGGAGCGCTTCATCGCTGACTATAAGGCGAGAACCGGCCATGAACCGGTATTCATCGAGCCGCAGACCGCATTCGGGATGGCAATGGTTGCAGATGCTCTGAGGCGGACCAAACCCGAGGCGGGTGCATTGAACGTCAATGCTTTTGCAAAGGCATTGGAATCGGCGAAGGTGAAAACGCCGATGGGTGAAATTACTGTGCGCGCCAGCGACCATCAGGCTTTGCAGCCAATGGCAGTGTCAGTTGTGACGAAAGACGCCAAGTACAAGGTCGACAATACCGACATGGGCTTCAAGCCAGTCAAACGCTTCACCGCCGAAGAAGCTGCAACCCCGGTGCAATCCAGTTGCAACATGAAACGCCCAGCCTGATCTGTCTGGCGATAACCGCCAATTCCAAATTCGATACGTCACCGGCAGGGCTTAAACGCCCTGCCCGGGATTGGCTTTCGCCAAAAAAGGAGAAATATGGACCAGATCATTGTTTCACTGTTGAACGGAATCATTTATGGCTTACTGCTGTTTATGGTGTCCGCAGGGTTGACACTTATCTTCGGCATGATGGGAGTGCTTAACTTTGCGCACGCATCGTTCTACATGCTCGGAGCATATTTTGCCTATACCTTGCAAGGAACCATCGGCTTTTGGGCAGCCATCGTCCTTGCACCGGTTCTCGTGGGAGGGATCGGCGTCGTGGTGGAAAGATTCTTTCTTCGTAAGGTGCACCACCATGGACACGCACATGAATTACTGCTGACGTTTGGCCTGTCTTTCATCATCGCGGAGTCAATCAAGCTATTTTTCGGGAACTATCCGGTGGATTATCGCGTGCCAAATGCGCTCGATTTCTCTGCTTTCACCATCGGAGGCATGCAGTACCCAATGTACCGACTCCTGATGGGCGGAGTTGCCATCGCCATGTTCATCGTCATTTACCTGCTCCTTACGCGGACTCGGGTCGGGATCGTCGTGCGTTCTGCAATCTACAAGCCGCATATGGCTGAAGCCCTGGGGCACAACGTTCCCATGGTTTTCATGGGCGTCTTTGGCGTTGGGGCAGCGCTGGCCGGCCTGGCAGGGGCAGTTGCCGGCGCGTTCTACACCACGAACCCCAATATGGCGCTAGAGCTCGGTGTGATGGTGTTCGTTGTCGTCGTCGTAGGCGGTCTTGGTTCCCTGGGCGGCGCGATGCTGTCTTCGATAATTATTGGGATTATCACTTCGCTTGCAGTGGGAGTGGACGCCAGTGTTGCAGACTTGTTTGCATATTTCGGCGCCGGCGAGTGGGCCAGAAGTATTGGAGGCCTGATGACGCTGAAACTCTCGAGCATGTCCGCCACGATTCCGTTTGCATTAATGCTCCTGATTCTTCTGGTAAGGCCCAGCGGACTCATGGGCGAAAAGGCCTAATGCCATGAAAGCTTATCTCACTCTCGTCGTTGCCGGCATCGCCGCTCTGATCGCGCTGCCATTTGTGTTCTCGCAAGGACTGGTCAACGCAGCCATACAAATGTTAATTGCCGCATTGTTTGCCAGTGCCTACAACCTGCTCTGTGGCCAGGCAGGCATGCTGTCGTTCGGCCATGCCGCATATTTCGGCGTCGGGGCATTTGCCACAGTACATGCAATGAATGGAGTCGGCGGCTCCGGATTGCTGCCCACCCCTTTACTCCCACTGGCTGGAGCAGTCTGCGGCCTGGCATTCGGAGGATTCGCAGGGTGGTTCGCCACCAAGCGAACCGGCACATACTTCGCGATGATCACGCTCGCCATAGCGGAACTAATGCATTCACTGGCTCCACATCTGAAAGGACTTTTCGGCGGCGAGGCCGGCGTATCTGCGATGCGCATGCCGGCGTGGGGCTTTGACTTTGGCTCTGCGACCCAGGTGTATTACCTGACGCTGGCTTGGGTCCTGATCTCATTGACTCTTTTGTTTCTCTATACCAAAACACCAATGGGAAGGCTTACTTATGGGTTGCGGGAAAACAGCCATCGGCTTCGTTTTCTTGGATATAACGTCCACGGCCTTGGCGTTTCGGTGTTCGCAATTTCCGCCATGTTTTCAGGAATCGCAGGCGGCCTCCAGGTGATCAATAACGAGTCTGCGAATTATGTGCTGTTTGATCCGAGCCTTTCCACAGCTGTAGTGCTAAACACTTACATTGGTGGAGTCAATGTCTTTCTCGGGCCCGCTCTTGGTGCAGCGCTCATGACCTTCTTTGGCTATGCCGTTTCCGATCTGACCAGGTCATGGCTGCTGTATCAAGGCATTCTGTTCGTGCTCGTGATGATGTATATGCCCACGGGGCTGGCAGGCCTGTTCGGTAACGCCAAGCGCCTGCGGCAACAATTTGGCATTGCGAGGCTGGCTCCTGTGTTTGTTTTCGCGATCGCCGGAGCACTGTTGCTAAGCGCCGGCGGCGCCTTCATCGTTGAATTCCTGCAGCGCCTGTTTTCCCAGGAATATCGCGCAATCGCCAACCTGAGCGCAGGCGCGGCAATGCCGCCGATCCCGCTGTTCGGTCAAACATGGTCCCCAGCATCATTAACCACCTGGTTCGTTCCTGCTGCATTGCTTGTTGTCGGCGGCATCTTTGCCTATTTTTCCCGGCAGCGCCTGATTGCTATCGAGCATGCAGTGGATACAGCCATGGCGTCAGAAACAATCCAGATAGCGAGCAAAGGAAACATCGCATGAACGACTCTGTACTAAGCATTCGTGACTTGCGCAAGTCGTTTGGTCCGATTGAAATTATGCGCGGCGTCGACCTCGACTTGCGCCCGACGGAAAGACACGCATTGATCGGGCCAAACGGGGCGGGTAAATCAACACTTTTTCATCTTATCTCAGGCAATTTAACTCCCACCTCAGGTGAAATCATTTTTGATGGACGCCAGGTTGGAGGAGAGTCGCCGGAAACCCTTAATCGCCTTGGTCTTGCAAGATCGTTTCAGATTACGAATATATTTCCGAAACTGTCTGTGTACGAAAACATTCGGCTTGCTGTAATGCGGCCTTACCGCTTGCAATACAGCTTTTGGAAGTCAGTTAACCGCCTTGCGCGAGTTCGCGAGGAAACGGAAAAACTGCTCGAACAAGTCAGGTTGAATTCGCAGGCATCGACGATCGCTGGAGAGATGGCGTACTCAGAACAACGTTCGCTAGAAATCGCGATAACTCTTGCGTCCAATCCCAAAGTCATTTTACTCGACGAACCCATGGCCGGCATGTCGCATGAGGAGGCACTTTACACGGCTGAATTGATACGAGAGGTTACCAGCGGACGGGCTCTCATGATCGTCGAGCATGACATGGACGTCGTATTTTCCTTGAGCGATCGCATCAGCGTCCTGGTATATGGTCAGCTGATAGCCACTGGCACGCCTGACGAGATTCGCAATAACAAGAGTGTAAAGGAAGCTTACCTTGGAGAGGAGGTTGCCCAATGAACGCCGTTTCAGAATCATTGCTGAGCATAGAAGCATTGCATGCTCATTATGGCAAGAGCCATATCCTGCACGGCGTTTCCTTCCAGGTGGTGCGCAATGAGGTCATTAGTCTGCTTGGGCGCAACGGCTCAGGCCGCTCGACCACGATGAAATCCATTATGGGTCTGGTTCGCCCCTCTTCCGGACATATTCGACTGCAGGGAAGAGAGCTGGCCGGCGCACGTCCATACGCTATCTGCCGGGCGGGCATTGCTTACGTACCGGAAGAACGAGAGGTATTCGCAAATCTTACCGTTGACGAGAATCTTCGGATGGGCGAACAGCCGGCGGTAACCGGTGCTTATCAATGGACGGTTGAGAAAATGTTCGACTATTTCCCCCGCCTCAAGGAGCGACGCAACACCAAGGCAGGGAGCATGTCGGGCGGGGAGCAACAAATGCTCACCATATGTCGTTCCCTTCTAGGGAATCCTCTTGTCATCCTGATCGATGAACCTACCGAGGGCCTTGCGCCAAAGATCGTTACCCAGGTTGGGGAATGCATCAAAGACATGCGAGAGAAAGGGGTCTCAGTCGTACTGGTCGAGCAAAAGCTGGCTATTGCGCTCAAGGTGTCTACGCGCGTTTGCGTGATGGGGCACGGGAACATAGTTTTTGAAGGCACGCCAGAGGAACTGGCATCTGACAAGCAGCTGCTTACAGAGTGGTTGGCAGTCTGATTGATCCGAACTCGATTTTACCAATAACGTCATTTTTTTAATAGGAGCCGTCATGGCAAAAGTTTACGATAAAGTCATCATCTCTTGCGCGGTTACTGGTTCAGTACATACTCCGACTATGTCGGAATACCTGCCGCTCACCCCGGACCAGATTACGGAACAGTCAATCGAGGCTGCTGAAGCAGGCGCTGCGATTTTGCATTTGCATGCACGCGACCCAAGAACCGGTAGCCCTACGGCAGACCCTAAAGTATTCGATGAATTCGTGCCGCGTATCAAGGCAGCGACCGATGCCGTAATTAACATTACAACCGGCGGCAGCACGCGAATGACGCTTGAGGAGCGCTTGGCGTATCCGCTGCAGGCCAAGCCAGAGATGTGCTCGCTTAATATGGGATCGATGAACTTCTCGATCCACCCGGCTGCGCGCAAAATCACAGACTGGAAGTACGACTGGGAAAAGCCATATATCGAGGGCATGGAAGACCTAATTTTCCGCAATACTTTTCGAGACATCAAAAAGATACTTAAAATCCTGGGAGAGGACTGCGGCACACGCTTCGAATTCGAATGCTACGACGTCGGTCATCTCTATAATCTCGCCCATTTTGTAGATGAAGGATTAATTAAGGGGCCGCTTTTCATTCAGAGCATCTACGGGATTCTTGGCGGGCTAGGGCCTGATCCGGAAAATCTTGTGACAATGCGCACCACTGCGGACCGTCTGTTCGGACGTGAAAATTATCGTTTCTCGATACTTGGAGCAGGCCGCCACCAGATGTCACTGTTGACCATGGGGGCTGTTATGGGAGGTAATGTCCGCGTCGGTCTTGAAGACAGCCTCTACCTGGGCAAAGGAGAAATGGCCAAGTCATGCGCAGAGCAAGTGCGGAAGATTCGCCGAATTCTCGAAGAACTTTCCCTGGAAATCGCTACGCCAGATGAGGCGCGAGCGATGCTGGGTCTTAAAGGCAAGGACGCTGTCGCATTCTAATGCTGCCGCCAATTGACCGTATTTGAATGAATCGAGCCAGCTGGAACGCAGGTGGTAATTTGTGCAATTACGGTTAGAGTAATCCACGGGGACCAGCGGCACGCGGCGACTGACTGCCGCTGCATTGTTCGGCTTGCGGCAGATTTACAGGCCCGGCTACAACTACAAAAAGGCCGGGGTGATGCTGCTGCAACTGATGCCGGAAACCTTGCGGCAGCAGGCATTGCACTGTGGATGTTGCTGTCCCACTTTTTTCAACACAATAGATCCATAACGGGCATTCAAAGGTGGAAGAACTGGCTTTTTTAACGTGGGATATTCACAGCGATATCTATTTTCCGACCCGTAGCCATCTTCCTAATCCTCCCACTGCCGTCCCACGCGCCCACGAAAGCCTAAATAAAGGACCATACGCTGATTGAAAAGAAACTCAGTCGCATATTCCAGTAATGTGACTTGCCCAAAAACTGCCAGCGGATTGCGAGGTGTGTTCATCGCATTATTTGCGAAGAATCAGATCAACCAGCGAGGAAAATCAAAATGAAGCAGGTATTGGCACCACTGCAGCACGAGCGCTACGTCGATGCCGAATCGGTGCGGGAACAGGAACGGCAACGGATAGCGTGAGATCTCCATGATGATCTCGGCCAGCAGATGCTGGTGCTGCGCATGGACATGGTCAGACTATGCGACAAAATCACCGAAACGCAGCCGAATCTTCGTGGAGCGACAAGTACTATATTGGAGCAACTTGGCACGGTAATGCAAAGCCTGCGCGACGTCATCCGGGACCTTCGCCCCGCCGTGCTTGATGCTGGGTTACGCTCTGCGGTCGAATGGCACTGCAGGGAATTCACCAGGCGCTTCGGAATTGCCTGTAATTTGACATGGAATGCTGGCGACGTTGTCTTGCCGGAGCGGCATATTACGGCGTTATTCAGGACCCTGCAGGAAGCACTCAGCAATGTGCACCGTCACGCTCGGGCCAACATGATTTGCGTCATCGTTAACACAGACCACAACAATATTGTCATGACAGTAGTTGATGATGGCATTGGCATAGAGTTCGACAACAATGCAAATGAGAACTCCTATGGTTTAACCGGCATGAGAGAACGAATCATCGCACTTGGTGGGAAACTGAGCATCTGCAGCGCTCCCAATCAAGGAATGTCATTGACGATATCCTTGCCGATATAGACTGGCCATGGCAATCGCAGAACCGGTTGTGCAATTATTATCCAGATGACGCGTCGGTGAATAATTGTCTCGTATTCAGATATATCTAATGGCCGCTCGGAGGCGGAACATATTCTTCTTTCTCCTTGCTTAGATCCCACAAGCGTAAAGCCATATGAATCTCCAGGGACCGTATGGCGTTGCCCCATGGCCCGATAATTTCTTCAATACTGGTCAGACGCTGACGCATTGTATTGACATGGATGTTCATACGCTTCGCAGCAACGCTAGCGTTTTGGTTGCTGTCGAAATAGCAAAACAGGGTGGGTGTCAGATCAGATGCCCGTTTTCGGTCGTGGGAAACCAGTAAACCAATGGTATTTTCCTGGAATGCCTTGAGACTGGCGTGATCATGCGTTTCAAATAGCACGGAATAGAGCGCCAGTTCGGCTTGATCAATTATTTTTCCTTTGACGCCCAAGCGCTTGACAATCAATAACGCGCGTCTAATTGCTTCGTATTGGGCAGAAAGTTCTTCCGCATTCAAAACCGGTTTTGATATAACGCCTCGATAACTGCTCCCGAGTTCATCCTTAACCAGGGAGACGCATGATTTGACAATGTCAGTCGCGCATGGGGTCGCACATACTATTGCTACAAGTCCATCAACCTCATCCAAAACCGTACCAGCCAATCCGGCGCCACCCCTAAGCCTTCTTGCAATGTATCCCGCTTTGGTATCGTCTGTCTCAATAAGTATTAGCGAAAGCGGCTGTGAAAGATTTAGACCAAATCGCTCTGCTTGCTGATAAGTCAAAGTTGGCTCGTATTGACGCGGCGAAAGAAGGTTGCGCAGCAGCATCGAAACATCGCGATTCTTGTTAATTTCCATACGCTCTTGGGATAGCAATGCAATACCAACGATACTGGAGCTTCGCTCGAACGTGCGTATTAAGATTTCATTTAAGTCGCCCTTGCAGAACAGTAATACGGATCCCAGGACATCGTCGCCACCAATTACCGAGATGACCCTGCATTGCTCATTGCTGTCTTTGTAAGCGAGCACAGAACGTCCTGCTCTGCGGCTCTCCCTTGCAGCAGTAATGATTTCGCTGCTGTGCTTGCTATAAGGAATATAGGTTTCTGCATAATCATTGGTAGAGCCGGAAGCAACACCATAACTAATAATCTGAAACGCCTCATCAACGATAAATACACTGCCATCAAGCAAGTGCGCAACCGTTTGGCATATTTGGGAGAGTGAAGCACCTTGAGCAAGCAACGATGTCAACTGTTCGTGAGCTTCGGCAGCTGCTTGTATATTGAGATTATTACGTTCAAGTTCAGCCCGAGCCACGTCACTGTTTCTAAGGGCAGTATTCGCCAGTTCGAATGATTTTGCATTTTTTACAGCTACCGCGGCGTGCGTCGCCAACGTACAAAGGATAGACACTTCTAGCGTAGAGTATGATCGATAGTAGCGGTCACCTACAAACAACAATCCCGTAACTTCGGCATCTAAAAGCAGCGGAACACCAACGAGTGATGCGATATCTTCCTTGCGAAACGTTTCATCCAATTTGGGATCGTGTTGAAATCTGTTGTCGTTGGGATAATCGGACGTTGTGAATGGGCGGTGGGTTGACATGACTATACCTGCGATGCCAGAACCTCTGCGTGCAGTCATTCTGTCAGTGCTTTCATCGAGCGCACCATCGGTGACCTGCGCTTGAAATTCTTCAATTTCTGCCTTGTATACTGATAACCAAGCGACATCTGACCCTAATAAATTTCGGGCTCGGGATACGATTGCTCGAAGCAATTCCAGAAGATCGAGTCGACCGGAAAGATCCTGAGCAGATTCAATTACAGCCAGAAGCGCCAGTTCTCGCTGCTTTTGCAATTCAAGGCGATTTCGGACAGCCATCGCCGTCCGAATACATTCAACGAGTCGCGTTTTACGTGCCGCGTCAGAGTATGGGAGCGACTCAATTTTTGAGAGTTGAGTCGAGAAATCGTCGGCTGATGCCCCTTGATGCAAAAACCGGATTAAATCGATAAGAATATCTTCCAGATCATGGCTGGCACCGCTAGTCATGGTTAATCCTTCTTTGTTCTGTGGACTCGGTCAATGTCCCGAATATTACCTAACGCGCATTGCGGCAGCGCGCATCGCCACCCCGGAGAATGAAAGAAACTGTAGGTGGAAGGTGGCGGGGAGATGTCGCGCAAGATTTTGGCGGTTGGACCCCGAACCTAACGTGACCCGCCGAACTGACTCGTACCCCGGATTGCCTCTTTAAGAGCGAACGTTAAACAGGCCGTCGGCGACTTGTCGCCTTCAAGCATTTTCAATTCCGGCACCCGCCACCTTCCATGATCAAGTTTACTTCGAACGGAGGTGATATGGAACTGGTGTCACTGCACAAACGCGTCATCGGGCTCGATGTGCATCAAGCGCAGATCACGGCCTGCGCGATCATCGAGGACGGCGATGGCACAACGCGCGTCGAGCAGCGGCAATTCGGCGCATTCAAGCGAGATCGGCGCGCACTGGCGGAATGGGCGGCGGCGATGTCCAATGGTTGGCGACGCTGGCGCGGGCCGGACTGCAATTCTTCGGTATGCCCTTGCGCTGCGGCTCCGGTTCAGGAAGCACCGGATGTCAAGGCTCCATGCCGTCGATCTGCCGCAGAAGTGCTTCCATTTCCGGCGTCAATTTACGTCGGGAGGCCGGCAGGACAATTGAAACGCTCAGCAGCACATCGCCGCGCTTGTCATTGGCCGCGTCGAAAAGCCCTTGTCCTGCCAGCCTGATCTTCTTGCCGGTATTGGAGCGAGCCGGCACTCCCACCTGTACGGTCCTGCCGGTTGGCAAAGGCACGTCCATCATTCCGCCCAACAGGGCGATGGAGTACGGCAGCTTCAGCGTGCCGGAAAGATCAATGCCTTTGCGTTTCCATCCGGTTTCCGGCTTGATGGTGATGGCGATGTGGAGGTCGCCGTTCAATCCCCCGTGTTCGCTTGGCTTTCCGCGTTCTTTGACCGTCAGCACGCTGCCGTCAACAAGCCCTGCAGGGGTTCTTACCGTAATTCTCCGTTCGCGCGTGATAACGCCAAGTCCATTGCATGGTTCGCAATTGACCCATTCCTTTCCGGAATTCTGACAAGGCTGGCAGACGAGCCGCCGTGAGTGTTTCAAAAAGCCGTGGCAACGGCCGCATTGCACCCACTCGCCGCGCTGCCCGCCACATTGCCCGCAATGTTCGGCCACCGTTTCCTCGAAGCTGATGCGGGTGCCGTTATAGGCTTCAGCAATAGTGACGGCGACCCTCTTATTCACATCCGTGCCACGCCTGGCCGATGCGCGGCGCTGACGTTCGGCCTCCTCGCGATCACGTTCGTAGTATTCGCTGCCCCATTGCGGCTGTTGCCGGTGCCTCTGGGTGAACTCGTGATACGTTTGCGGCCTGACGATGCTCTCGCGATCGTAGCGTTCGCGCTTGCTGTCGTCAGACAGGGTTTCGTAAGCCGTCTTGATAATCTTGAACTGCTTTTCCGCTTCGACCTTGTCTGCCGGGTGGACATGACGATCGGGATGCCATTTCATCGCGAGCCGCCGGAATGCAGCAATGATGGACTCTTTGCTTGCCGCGCGTTCGACACCAAGTGATGCGTAAAAATCTTGTGTGGCAGTCATGACGCCCCTTCAGAAAAGGCGACTGCCACGCCTGGTTGCGGGCGCAAAATAAAATCCTCGATATCGCCGAAGCGGGCGATCCGGTTCTGGGTATGCATAAAGTTTAAAGCCGATGAAGCGTGCAGCGTTGGCCGCAGGTGAGATCCGAGGGGGATTTTATATGGCTTGATATCCATTACCAACCCCTTTGGCCAATAAAATTCGGCATGCTTCAGACCAGGAGCTTGACTGCGGGCACAGTCACCGATAAAACGCCTCAACCTTGCCTTTCAGCTTGATCATCAGTGGATTGCCCTTGCGATCCAGGGCTTTGCCGGACGCCACGGCAATCCATCCTTCGCTGATGCAATATTCTTCAGCGTTCGTATATTCCTTGTCGTTGAGCTTGATGCCGATTTCGTGTTTCAACACCTCTGCATTGTGGTGGGGGCTGCGCGGATGAACGGAGAGGCGATCGGGGAGCGGGGCAAGTTGTGTCGTGTCGTTCATGAGATTTGATTATGTATCTGAAAAAAAGGGAAAGTGTGCGTTTTCGGACTTGTGGATTACCACGAATATCCTAATTATAAGAATATTTCCTTCAACACGTTTGAATCATCCGGGCATGAGAACCGTTTTCAAGGCTGGCGTGGGCAAGCCAGTCGGAAGACGCAACTTTATTCCCCTTACATATAAACCTGATCGCGACCATGCCGCTTGGCACGGTACATTGCATGGTCTGCGTGCTCCAGCAGCGTCTCCACATCCCCGCCGTTGGCCGGGTATAAGCTGAAACCGATGCTGACTGTGACGGAGGCTGACCGATCTCCCAACTGGTAAGGCTTGCCCACTGATTCACGAATTTTATTTGCCACCGCCATGGCATGGCTTTCCTGGGTTGGGCCGTTAAGCAGCACGACGAACTCATCGCCGCCCAGCCGCGCGATCGTATCTTCTTCGCGCACACATTCGGCCAGACGTTTGGCCACATTTACCAACAGTGCGTCGCCCGCCGCATGGCCCAGGTCGTCGTTGACTGCCTTGAAGCGATCCAGATCCAGGAACAGCAGCGCGAAGTTCTCATGCTTACGCTGCGCTCTGGCAATTGCCTGCTTGGCGCGGTCTTTGAGCAAATTACGATTGGGCAGGCCGGTGAGGGCGTCATGGTCGGCAGCATATGCCAACCGCTCTGTCATTTGCTGCGCTTCCGTGATATCGCGAATAACCGATACAGCGCCAACAATCTTGCTATGACGATCATAAAGCGGCGTGGCGACTTCTTCGATAACATGTCTTATCGCTTTGCAGTACAAGACGCCTCGCTTGGTAATTTTGTCGGTTGTACGTATGCTTTCTTCCATGGCCGTGCCGGTGCGCTGATTTTCTTCGATATCAAGGATGTCGAACACCTCGTTCGCGGGACGATTCAGGGCTTCATGAAATGGGTAACCGCACAGCGCTTCTGCGGCGGGATTGAGATATTCGATACGTCCGTTCACATCCGCCATGGCGACGCCTTCGCCGATTGCGCTCAGCGTGGTTTGCAGCCGATCCTTTTCAATGAATAATTGTTCTTCTGCTACACGTCGTTGTGCGACTTCCGCTTCCAGCTCGCGCTTGTCGAACCGCAGATGCAAGGAAGCTCGGATCGAACGATGAAAATTCAATGCGGAAAGAAGCATGCCTGTCAAAAATAACAGCGTCATTAATCCCATGCCGACCTGAAGATAGCTGCCATGGCCAAGGTAATTGAGTGCCAACGGCAGCAGTGCCGGCAGCAAAAATGCAAGACATACCTCCAGTCGCGGAGAAAACACGCTGACGGCGCCCGCCGACATGCCCGCCAGGACAAAGGCGACAAACAGCTGATGCGCCATTGAGTCGGCCGGAAAGAGGAATATGGCTGTGGCGCCCCATACTGCGCCTGCGCATGCCGTGCCGATCAGAAAAATATTATGCCATCGGTGCATACTGGCAAAGTTCGGATTTGTGCGGGCAAACTGCCGCGCCGCTAACGCTCTCAATATGGTTATCAACAGCAGGCTGCAATACCAGGAAAACAAGACAGAAGGGGCAATCTGCGTACGCTGGACAAGGATCAGAATTGCACCAATGACGAGAGTGAAAAATAGCCCGATGGGCGAATTTGTGTAAAGCATTTTCACCTGCTCGGCAAATATTTCGTCGGCATGGTTGCTTTCGTCGACAACGCTTTTCACGTTCGCGGTCCGATGGCATATTGACAATAGGTATTTGCTTTGACCGGAATCGAGATCGTTTGTTTTGCGCTATGTCTGCCGGGAAAAGAGCCTGCCTGATTTTGTGTTTAAATCGAAGCTGAGCCCTTAATTGAACGTCGGCATGATGAATATTCCGGCATTTGCATCACCCTCAAGCAATTCACCGCAATCCACCAAGCGGATCGTGGCGATTGCCGGCGCCACCGGCCTTGTTGGTTGGGAGATTCTGCGAGGCCTGCTAGCTGACGATACAGTCGCAGTGATTCACGCCCTTGGCCGGCGCCCTCTGGGCGTGCAGCATCCCAAGCTGACATCGCACGTGGTGGACTTCGCGGCGCTTCCTGCACTGCCGCCGGTTGACGAGGTTTATCTCGCGCTCGGCACAACGATCAAGGTGGCCGGCAGTCAGGAGGCATTCCGCGCGGTGGATTTTGCAGCCAATCTTGCGGTGGCGCGCGCAGCGCTTGCAGCCGGCGCCCGCCGCTTGGGCCTGGTCAGCGCCATGGGGGCGGATGCGCACTCGCGCATTTTCTACAATCGGGTAAAGGGCGAACTTGAAGAGGCGTTGTCGGCGCTGGGCTTCCATGCGCTCGTGATCGCACGCCCCTCGATGCTGGCGGGGGATCGCGAGTTGCTGGGGCAACCAGTCCGCCGCGGCGAGAAATTCGCGCTGTCCGTGAGTACTCTGCTGCGACCGCTCATTCCGGTGGATTACCGCTCAATTGCCGCAGCCGATGTCGCCCGCGCATTGCTTGCGCGTGTGCCGCTGGCGCAAGGCAAGGAAGTTTTGTTGTCTGGTGCGATGCAATCCAAATAGTGTAAATATTGTGGTCTGCTCCTGAAATAATGATGTGTGGAGGAAATCATGGAAATGAAAAAGATCAATGCCGGAAAACTCCGGGCTATCGGCTACGATAGGCGGGAACGTGTCCTGCGGGTTGAGTTCGATGATGGCAGCGCCATCGATTATTCGGGTATCGGCGAGGACGTGTGGCGTACATTATCGACCTCGGGATCGGCCTGGAGCTACTACCGCGACAACATCGAAGAAGAATATGCGGGCCGCCAGGGCAGGGTACAGCCTCAAGGGAAATCGCAGGCGCTTGAGGATCTTTTCAAGGCTCCCAAGGATGATGCGGAAAGTTAAGTGCTGCTGCATTTGGTTTATAGTACTGCCTGCACTGAATCCCGACCCCTATTTATCTGTAAAAAATCCCATGAAAATCGACAAGGACACTGCTGTCACCCTACGTTTGACCGTCGCGGAAACGAACGGCAAGATCATCGAAAACGGCAAAACCCCGACCGCCTATCTGCACGGCGGTTATGACAATTTGTTCCCTAAACTGGAAGCAGCCCTGCAAGGCCAGGAAGCGGGTTTCAAAGCCACGCTGGATCTGGCGCCTGAAGACGCGTTTGGCGTGCGCGATGAAAGCCTGATGCGCACGATATCCAAGAAGGATTTTCCCCCGGGAGTCAAAGTGGGCGGCTCACTGGAAGGCTATAACGATGCGGGGGAAGAACAAATTTTCACCGTACTCAAAATCAAGGGCGATCAAGTCATGCTCGATGGCAATCACCCGCTGGCGGGTAAATCCTTGCGCGTCGGTGTGGAAGTGGTAAGTGTGCGTGCCGCCACCGCAGAAGAAATCACGCATGGCCACGTGCATGGCGAGCATGGTCATCACCACTAAATCAAAGATAAACAGGAATCGGTTCTGATTTTTGTATATTCGATAACTCAATGTATGAAGGTCAGAACTGCTCCTGGTTTCATGACATAGATTTATAATAATAATTATTGTCATTTTGATATCGGCATTTTCAAGCTGAAACATCTCTTATATAATCGTCGAACTTGATCGGGAGAGCGCAGCAACCAGCTGCCGCCGAAGGGGCTAATACCCAACAAACTCTCAGGCAAAAGGACCGGTCAAACGGGGGAGCATATTCCCCAAACTCTGGAGAGCGATAGCGGCAAACGGTTGCCGAACTATCCACCGAAGGTGCGCACGGAGTGTGTTCTACTCCGTAATCTCTCAGGTATCAGGACAGGGTGGGCAGCGATTTCATCGCGTGTAATGGACTTATGTTCATTACTCGTATTTTGTCGTCCCCATTATCCTGGTATCGAGACTCTCATGACGCAAGCGGCAAGCACTCCGAAAGCAACTCCCCTCAACGCGGTTCATCGAGCTGCCGGCGCCAAAATGGTCGATTTCGGCGGTTGGGACATGCCAGTCAACTACGGCTCGCAGATCGAAGAACATCACGCTGTGCGCAGCGATTGCGGCATGTTCGACGTTTCACACATGTGCATCGTCGACCTGAAAGGCGACAACGTACGCGGATTCTTGCGCGGACTGGTTGCGAACAACGTCGACAAATTGCAAAACCCCGGCAAGGCACTCTACTCCTGCATGCTGACACCAGAAGGCGTCGTGGTCGACGACCTGATCATTTACTACTTTAACGAAAACTGGTTCCGCCTCGTGGTCAACGCCGGTACAGCGGAAAACGATGTTGCATGGATGAATGCGCACAACGCCGCAACGAACGCAGGCATCTCCATCACGCAGCGCCGCGACGGCCCGGATGCTTACGCGATGATTGCAGTACAAGGCCCGAACGCCCGCACCAAAACCTGGGAAGTCCTGCCGGAGACCAAAACAGCCAGCGCTGAAATCAAACCGTTCAATGCCGTCATTGTCCCGAATACCGCGTTCGGCGAGGTGATGCTGGCACGCACCGGCTATACCGGCGAAGACGGATTCGAGATTGCCGTCGCCGTCGACCAGGTCAGCGCGTTATGGAATGCATTGGCCGCAGCAGGCGTCAAACCAGCCGGCCTGGGTGCGCGCGATACCTTGCGCCTAGAAGCCGGCATGAATCTGTACGGCCAGGACATGGATGAAACCGTCAACCCGCTCAACGCCGGTCTGGCCTGGACCGTTGATCTCGCCAGCGAGCGCGATTTCGTCGGCAAGTCTGCCTTGTTGAAGCAAGGCCAAAGCGCACAATTCCTCGGATTGATCCTGCGTGAAAAAGGCGGCATCCTGCGCTCACACCAAAAAGTCATCACCGCGCAAGGCGAAGGCGAAATCACCAGCGGCACATTCAGCCCGACCATGCAGCAAGCTATCGCCATGGCGCGTTTGCCGATGGGCGTCAACGTTGGCGACAACGTGCAAGTCGTCATCCGCGACAAGCAGTTGGCGGCTACCGTGGTGAAATTGCCTTTTGTCCGCAACGGTAAAGTACTCGCATCCTGAATCATTACCGATAACCATTTACACCCTATTTAAACTTTTAACTATTTGGAGCCAAGCATGAATGTCCCAGCCGAACTGAAGTACACCGCCTCCCACGAATGGGTGCGCATCGAAGCCGACGGCACCATGGCTGTCGGCATTACAGATTTTGCCCAGGATGCATTGGGCGATATCGTCTATGTGGAATTGCCAAAAATCGGCCAGGCGCTGACAGCCGGCAAAGACTGCGCCGTGATCGAATCGGTGAAAGCTGCCAGTGACATCTACGCACCAGTCAGCGGTGAAGTCGTCGCCATCAACGAATCATTGTCCGATGCACCCGAGTCGGTCAACGAAGACGCTTACGGCGCATGGCTGTTCAAGGTCAAGCCAAGCAATGCAGCAGATGCAGATGCGCTGTTGAACGCGGCAGACTACGCCAAGAATATCGGCTGATCTAGCTGCAAGCAATTTCCACTCCGGTTCCAGATATCATGACAAACGCCAACCCAAGTCCAAGCACCACCGAACTCGAAGCGCACGACGCCTTCATCGCCCGCCACATCGGCCCTTCCGAAGCGGAACAAGCCGCCATGCTGGCCGTGCTCGGTTACCCAAACCGCACCGCATTGATCGACGCCATCGTGCCGGACAACATCCGCCGCCGCGACGTGCTGCCGCTCGGACAGTTCACCAAGGCGCAATCGGAACCGGAAGCGCTGGCGCAACTGAAAAAACTGGCGGGCAAGAACAAGGTCCTCAAATCGCTGATCGGCCAGGGTTATTACAACACCCATACCCCCGGCGTGATTCTGCGCAACGTGTTCGAGAACCCGGCCTGGTACACCGCCTACACGCCATACCAGCCGGAGATTTCGCAAGGCCGTCTGGAAGCGATGCTGAATTTTCAGCAGATGATCACGGACCTGACCGGCATGGACATCGCCAATGCGTCGATGCTCGATGAAGGCACGGCTGCCGCTGAAGCCATGACGCTGATCCAGCGCGTGGGAAAATCCAGTTCCAGCGTGTTCTACGTTGCCGAAGACGTCTTGCCGCAAACGCGCGAAGTCATCGAGACCCGCGCAAAGCCCTTGGGCATCGAGGTGCGCACCTGCAACGGCAAGACTGAGCTGGAGAGCGATTGTTTCGGCGTCCTGCTGCAATACCCGGGCGTGAATGGCGACATCCGCGATTACCGTGAATATGCCGCCGCCATGCATGCCAAAGGCACGATGGTCATCGTCGCCGCCGACCTGCTGGCGCTGACCCTGATCACGCCGCCGGGCGAGTGGGGCGCTGACGTCGTCGTCGGCAACAGCCAGCGTTTCGGCGTGCCGCTCGGATTCGGCGGCCCGCACGCCGGCTACATGTCGACGCGCGATGCATTCAAACGCAGTATGCCTGGCCGTCTGGTCGGCGTCAGCATCGATGCGCAAGGCAATAAAGCCTATCGCCTGGCCTTGCAGACCCGCGAACAACATATCCGCCGTGAAAAAGCCACGTCGAACATCTGCACCGCGCAAGTCTTGCTGGCCGTGATCGCCTCGATGTACGCGGTCTACCACGGACCGGAAGGTTTGCGCCGGATCGCGCAACGCGTGCACCGCTTCACCGGCATCTTCGCCGCCGGTTTGACACAATTGGGCTACAAGCTCGCCAACACCACCTATTTCGATACGCTGACAATCAATGTCGGCAATGCAGCAGCTTTGCACACAGCAGCACAGGCAAGCGGCATCAACCTGCGCCAGATCAGCGCCACGCAAGTCGGCGTCTCTCTCGATGAGACGATCACCCGTGAAGATATCGCCACCCTGTGGACGATCTTTGCACAAGGCAAAGCCAGCCCGGACTTTGCCGCAGTCGAAGCCGGCGTCGACGATGCCCTGCCAAAAGCGCTGACCCGCACCAGCGCCTACCTGACCCACCCGACCTTCAGCCGTTACCACGCAGAACACGAAATGCTGCGTTACCTGCGCAGCCTGGCTGACAAGGATCTGGCGCTCGACCGCACCATGATCCCGCTCGGCTCCTGCACCATGAAGCTCAACGCCACCAGCGAAATGATTCCGGTGACCTGGCCCGAGTTCTCCAACATCCATCCTTTCGCGCCGGCAGACCAGACCGTCGGCTATCGCGAAATGATCGACCAGCTGGAAGCGATGATGTGCGCCGCCACCGGCTACGCAGCCGTGTCCCTGCAGCCCAACGCCGGATCGCAAGGCGAATACGCGGGCTTGCTGATCATCCAGGCCTACCACGCATCGCGTGGCGAAGCGCACCGCAACATCTGCCTGATCCCGTCATCGGCACACGGCACCAACCCGGCCTCGGCCAGCATGGTCGGCATGGAAGTCGTCGTGGTCGCCTGCGACGAGCGCGGTAATGTCGACCTGGCCGACCTGAAAGCCAAGGCGGAGAAGCACAGCGCCAAGCTCGCAGCCGTGATGGTCACCTACCCATCCACCCACGGCGTGTTTGAAGAAGGCATCCAGGCCTTGTGCGAGATCGTCCATGCACATGGCGGTCAGGTCTATGTCGACGGCGCCAACCTGAATGCCATGGTCGGTGTCGCCGCACCCGGCAAGTTCGGCGGCGACGTCAGCCACCTGAACCTGCACAAGACCTTCTGCATTCCGCACGGCGGCGGCGGCCCGGGCGTGGGCCCCGTCGCAGTGGGCGCGCATCTCGCCCAGTTCCTGCCGAACCAGAAATCCACCGGCTACACCCGCAGCGAGCAAGGCATCAGCGCGGTCAGCGCCGCGCCATTCGGCTCCGCCAGCATCCTGCCGATCTCGTGGATGTATGTCGCGATGATGGGCGCGGAAGGCTTAAAAGCTGCGACCGAGACCGCCATCCTGGCCGCCAACTACATCGCCAAGCGCCTGGCGCCGCACTATCCGGTGCTGTATTCCGGCCACGACGGCCTGGTTGCGCATGAATGCATCCTCGACCTGCGCCCAATTACCGACGCAACCGGCATCAGCAACGAAGACGTCGCCAAGCGCCTGATCGACTTCGGCTTCCACGCCCCGACCATGAGCTTCCCGGTCCCGGGCACCCTGATGATCGAGCCGACCGAAAGCGAATCGCAAGCCGAACTGGACCGTTTCATCGACGCCATGATCGCCATCCGCATGGAAATCACCAAGGTTGCCTCCGGCGAGTTCGATGCCAAGGACAATCCCTTGAAGAACGCGCCGCACACGGTGCAAGTCATGGTGGCGGACAAGTGGGAGCACGCCTACAGCCGTGAAGTTGCAGCCTATCCGGTGGCTTCCCTGCGCAAGCAAAAGTACTGGTCACCGGTGGGACGCGCAGACAATGTGTACGGCGACCGGAACCTGTTCTGTTCGTGCGTGCCGATTGCTGACTACGAGTGATCTGTCACAAATAATCTGTCTGAAACGATAAAAAGCGGGGAGTGCGTGGGTACTCCCCGCTTTTTTTGAATGGTAGACTTGACAGGCTTTTTTCTACAGAACAACAACACAGGAGATGCTTCATGTCCAATCCGATATCCAGGGTCGATCCGGAAGGATTGTTGGAATATTCAGTCGTCTACACCGACCGCGCACTCAACCACATGTCCAAACGCTTTCAAGGCGTGATGCAGGACATCTCCGGCATTCTGAAAGAGGTTTACCGCGCGCACTCGACCATCCTCGTGCCCGGCAGCGGCAGCTTCGGCATGGAAGCGGTCGCGCGGCAGTTTGCCACCGGAAAAAAGACGCTGGTGATCCGCAACGGCTGGTTCAGCTACCGCTGGACGCAGATCTTCGACATGGGCGGCATCCCGTCTGCGTCCACGGTCCTCAAGGCGCGTCGCGTCGACGACAGCAAGCATGCGGCATGGATCCCCGCGCCAGTGCACGAAGTGGTCGCCGCCATCCGCGACAACAGGCCCGACGTCGTGTTTGCGCCGCACGTGGAAACCGCCTCCGGCATCCTGCTGCCGGATGACTACCTGCGCGCGGTGGCGGACGCGGTGCATGAAGTCGGCGGACTGATGGTGCTTGATTGCGTGGCGTCTGGCGCGATGTGGGTCGACATGCAAGCCACCGGCATCGACATGCTGATCAGCGCGCCGCAAAAAGGCTGGAGCGGTTCGCCATGCTGCGCAATGGTCATGCTGAGCGAGCGCGCACGCAGCGCGATCGACGCCACCACCAGCACCAGCTTCGCCGCTGACTTGAAGAAATGGCTGCAGATCATGGAAACGTACGAAAAAGGCGGGCACGTCTACCACACCACGATGCCTACCGATGCACTGGTCGTGCTGCGCGACGTGATGCAGGAGACGCGCACCTTCGGCTTCGACAACGCACGCGCCAGACAACTTGAACTGGGCCAACGCGTGCGTACCCTGCTTGAAAGCCGCGGCCTCGCCAGCGTCGCGGCAGATGGTTACAAGGCGCCCGGTGTCGTGGTCAGCTACACCGATGATCCCGGCATCCAGTCCGGCAAGAAATTCATCGAACAGGGCCTGCAAACCGCCGGCGGTGTACCGCTGCAATGTGATGAACCACCAGACTTCATGACTTTCCGCGTCGGCTTGTTCGGGCTGGAGAAACTGCAGAACTTGGAACGCACAGTCGCGTATCTGGAAGCAGCGCTGAATCGGGTGTTGTGAGAAAGGGTGCGCTGGAGCATAGTAATCGGTGCTATGGTTTGAAGCGATAAAAAAGCGGGTAGTGCTTGCGCACTACCCGCTTTTTATTTCGTGATGCGCAGATTCTTACGCCTGAGCCTTCACCTTCAAACGCCAGGCATGCAGCAACGGCTCGGTGTAGCCGCTAGGCTGCTCCAGGCCTTTGAACACCAGGTCGCATGCTGCCTTGTATGCCATGCTGGTGCCAAAGTTGCCGGCCATGTTGTTGTACAGCTTGTCGCCTGCGTTTTGCTTGTCGACGACGGAAGCCATGCGCTCAAAGGTTTCGGTGACTTGTGCCTTGGTGACGACCTTGTGCAGCAACCAGTTGGCCATGTGCTGGCTGCTGATACGCAGCGTGGCGCGGTCTTCCATCAGGCCGACGTTGTGGATGTCGGGCACCTTGGAGCAGCCCACGCCCTGATCGACCCAGCGCACCACGTAGCCCAGAATGCCTTGCGCATTGTTGTCCAGCTCTTGCTGTTTTTCGGCATCGCTCCAGTTCGGGGTGGCGGTGACCGGTACTTGCAGCAGGTTGTCGAGAATGCCGTCGCGCTCTTTCTCGTAGTTGATCTTTTCCAGATCCTTTTGCACGTCGGAGACCAGCACCTGGTGGTAGTGCAGGGCGTGCAGCGTGGCGCCGGTGGGGCTGGGCACCCAAGCGGTGTTGGCGCCGGCCTTGGGGTGAACAATCTTTTGCTCCAGCATGCCTTTCATCAAGTCAGGCATGGCCCACATGCCCTTGCCGATCTGCGCCTTGCCGCGCAAGCCACAGGAGAGTCCGACCAGTACGTTGTTCTTCTCGTAGGCCTGGATCCAGGCACTGGTCTTCATGTCGCCCTTGCGGAACATCGGGCCGGCGTGCATCGCGGTGTGCATCTCATCGCCCGTGCGGTCCAGGAAGCCCGTGTTGATGAAGGCCACGCGGCTGGCAGCGGCGGCGATACAGGCTTTCAGGTTGACGCTGGTGCGGCGCTCTTCGTCCATGATGCCCAGCTTGACGGTGCTGTCGGGCAGGCCCAGCATCTTTTCCACGCGGGTAAACAGTTCGGCGGCGAAGGCCACTTCATCGGGGCCGTGCATCTTGGGCTTGACGATATAGACCGAGCCCTTGCGGGAATTGCGGATGGCATCCTTCTTGGTGCGTGCCAGGTCGTGCAGTGCGATGGTCGTGGTAATCACGGCATCCATGATGCCTTCAGGGATTTCCTGCAAATTGCCTGCTGCGTCCTTGTACAGGATGGCGGGGTTGGTCATCAGGTGGCCGACGTTACGCACAAACATGAGCGAACGGCCATGCAACGTGACCTTGCCTTTGCCGTTGGCGGCGGTGTACACGCGGTCAGCGTTCAGGCCGCGGGTAAAGGTCTTGCCGTTCTTTTGCACTTCTTCGGTCAGGGTGCCTTGCAAAATGCCCAGCCAGTTGCCGTAGGCCAGAACCTTGTCTTCTGCATCGACCACTGCGACGGAATCCTCGAGGTCCAGAATGGTGGACAGCGCGGCTTCCACCACCAGGTCGCTCACACCCGCTGCGTCGCTCTTGCCGATGGGGGTGTTGCGGTTGATGATGATGTCCAGGTGCAGGCCATTGTGCTGCAGCAGGACGCTGCTCGGGTCTTTGGCGTCGCCCTGGAAACCGATGAACTGGCTCTTGTCTGCCAGCTTGGAGGTGCCGCCGTCTTTCAGGGAGACCACCAGCTCGCCATCCTTGTTGACACGGTAGCCGGTGGAGCCGACGTGCGAACCCTTCTTCAGGGGCACGGTGCGGTCCAGTACATGGCGCGCGTATTCAATGACCTTTTTGCCGCGCTTGGGGTTGTAGCCGCCTTTGGCACCGACTTTCTCGCAGCCTTTATCTTCCGAAATCACATCGGTGCCATATAGCGCGTCGTACAAGCTGCCCCAGCGCGCGTTGGCGGCGTTCAGCGCATAGCGCGCATTGAGCACCGGCACCACCAGCTGCGGACCGGCTTGCACGGCCAGCTCGGCGTCCACGTTTTTGGTGCTGATCTTGACCTTTTTCGGGCTGGGCACCAGGTAGCCGATCTTTTCCAGATGGGCGCGGTAGGCTGGCATATCGGCGATGGGTCCGGGGTTGGCCTTGTGCCAGGCGTCCATTTCCAATTGCAGGCGATCGCGCTCAGCCAGGAGTGCAATATTCTTCGGCGCCAGGTCGGCCACGATGGCGTCAAAGCCCTTCCAGAAGTCGGCGGATGAAATGCCGGTGCCGGGTAGTACTTTGCTCTCAATGAACTGGTGCAAAACGGTGGCAACTTGCAGGCGATGCTCTGTGGTGCGGGGCGTAGAGGATGTGGGCATAAGCGGATCTTTTTAAAAAACGAGAGGAAATTTTTGGGTGCGCATATTTTATTGGATATCTTAATCGATGCTATGCGAGTAACAATTAATATATTTGTGATAAATAGATAGGTAATGATCGAAGGAGGAGGATTGGTTTAGCCTTGCAAGGATCGGCAGATGGCATCCACGTGCCGATGATCCGTGCCGCAGCAGCCGCCTACCACCGTCATGCGGGGCAGTTTCGCTTGCAAGGCCTTGTACTCCAAACCCAGTTCAACGGGATTGCCATCGTCCAGGTCTGCGGACTCATCCAGCTCCGCGTGGCTGCGCCGCGACGCATTGGCGCGCAAGCCGCGTATGCGTTGACGCCACTCGCCGCCGTCCTGCAGCACAGTGTCGAAATGCGTGGGGTGCGCGCAATTGATCATGTAGTACGCGGGATAAGTCCCGCTGGTTTCGTCGGTGCGTGCAATCGCTTGCCGCAGCGAATCGCCTGAAGGCAGGCGGCCATCCGTTTCCAGCGTGAATGAGATGGCGACCGGCATGCCGCATGCCTTTGCCGCCGCCACGATGCCGATGGCTTCTTCCACGTAATTCATCGTGAAGGCCGCCACCATGTCGGCATCGGTCTGCGCAAAGGTGTCGATCTGCGGGGCGTGGTAAGCGTCGGCTTGCGCCGCCGTCATGATGGCGCCCGGTACGTAACCGTCGCCGCGCGGGCCGAGATTGCCGCTGATGACAATGCGCGTTTGCGGCGTCTCATACGCGGCGCGTACGCGCAGCAGCAGGGAGATTGCCTTGCGGTTGGCGTCCGCCAGCGTCACGGCATCGTAGCCCAGCTTTGCCGCCCAATCGGCGTTGGCGCGCCAGGTCGGCGCTTCCAGCACCAGGCCGATGCCCTTGTCGCGTGCCATTTCCGCATAGTGCACGTAATAGCGTTCAAGAATGGCGGTGCCTTCCGCATCCTTCAAGAGGTCAAATGCGGCAAAGCAGGGAAGGTCGATGCGGTCGTGTGCATGCCGGAGCTGCTGGTGCCGCCCGGCCAGCCGCTGGAAGGGCGGTTCACCGCCGAAATCGCATGCCTGAAGCAATGCTATGAAGCGGGCGCTATGGTCGCCACCGCCTGTTCCGGCGCCATGCTGCTGGCCGAAGCGGGATTGCTCGATGGCTGGGAAGCGACGACGCATTGGGCCTATTGCGACATCATGACGCGCCGCTATCCGAAGATCACGGTGCGCGGCCAGCGTGCCCTGGTGGCGTCCGGAAAAGGGCAGCGCCTCATCATGGCGGGCGGCGGCACCACCTGGCTGGATTTGGCGCTCTACCTGATTTCCCGCCTGGTCAGCGTTGACGTCGCCATGCAGGTTGCCCGCATTAATCTGATCGACTGGCACCACATCGGCCAGCAACCGTTTTCAAGGCTGGCGCGGGCAAGCCAGTCGGAAGACGCGGTGATCGCGCGCTGCCAGGCATGGATCGCGGAACACTATGCAATGGCGTCGCCCGTGGCGGCCATGATCGAACTAAGCGGCCTGGCCGAACGCTCATTCAAGCGCCGTTTTCAGCAGGCCACCGGCATGCCGCCGCTGGAATATGTGCACACGGTGCGCCTTGAAGAAGCCAAGCAAATGCTGGAAGCGGGTAATCAGCCGATCGAGGCCATTGCCAATGAAGTTGGCTATGAAGATCCGGGATTTTTCAGTCGGCTGTTCAAGCGGCATGTGAACTTGACGCCCGCGCAATACCGCAAGAGGTTCGGGGCGATGAGGGAGTCGTTAGGGCGACGTGGGGGATGAAAAGGATAATTGACCTAATACAGAAATTTATCGCCACCCCAAAGACTCACTATCGGATTGGCGACAAATTTCTGTATCAGGTCACAGGAGCTGCCGGCCAAAAGTATGGTGAGACCAGATACTTCCACAGTACCGAAGTGATGGCAATCCAGACCAAAGCGACAAAAATTGTTCCCCAATTGCCGCTTGGCTTTAGTCCTTCTTTAACGATCGGCAAACAACAGATCAGCCGGCGACGGCATTAGCTAGTTCAAAGTGGGATAGCCATGAGCTGCTTTGCTGATTGTGTCGATATAGCGCGTCATGTCCGACGAGTCTTCAAACTGATAAAGCTCAGCGTTAGCCATCAAAAGGCGTAACGCGGACTCAGTATTTTTTGTTTTACCACCTGCGACAACAACGTGCTTTTTCGTGTTCGCACCACAGATCTCAGTTGCCGCTTTTAGCACTAAGCACTTTGCTTGAGCCTCATATTTTTTGGCTGTATATGCGCTGATAGATAATGTGAAATCAATGGTTTCAGTAACGTGCATTACAGAGTTTTTTAACGCAAATTCCGCAAATAGTCCCTGATCTGCTTGAATTGGGTAACGAGCCACGACTTTGTGGTTGTGAATATCTTCAAAGGTTTGGCCTAACACACCAAGACTAGCAAACTGTTTCTTAAGATTTGCTCGAAGTTGTGAGCGTTCGCGCTTTTGATGGACCGCGATAATTTTAGGCGGCGCATTGACGGACTCGGTCATGATTCGATTGAGTTGGTCGTTATACGAAGGTTCGTCATCAAACGCGAATCGTCCTTCGAACTGATCAATTTGGACGATGCCGCGCATAGACTGCATAAAATTACGCAACTCTGAAATATTCTTGCAATTTTGTGTAACTTCTTTGAGGGTGCACGCAATTCGATTCAGCGTAGAGAAAGCGAAATTCGGGTCCAGTGCTAGGACTTTGGTGTAGTCGGAACTGAACGAGACATCCCAACCTTTCGATGAGCGAGCGATAACACCCATTACTACCCGATCCATCCGTTCTGGGATTGGGCAGATTGTTACCAAGCTGTATTGCGCAATTTCGATCATAATTCGTGCTCCACAGCTTCAATTCTCTCCGCGCGCTCTGCCAACCACCAAAGATCCAACGCCTCCCTTGTTCCTTCGTCCATCCATTCGCTTGGCATTCCGTCTAGAGTTGTCGTCATCCAGTCTAGCGGCAAGTATTTTATCTTTTTTGCAACTTCTAATGCTCTTGCTTTATCGTACGGATGGTACATTTCCCAGCATGGCCGAGCGCACATAGTTTGGCTTTCATCGTCCATGGGCAGTGGGGGAATTGGCAGTCCATGATATATAAAAGCCCGACTCGCGTCGATCAGTTTGGCAACGATGTCTCCAGCAAGGCTAATATAAAGATAGTTGCCTAAATTTCTGTCAACATTGTGAACAGTCAAGTCGAGTGCAAAGGCATCACTAAAGATATTTTTGTTTGAAACTTCCGGGAGCGCTGCAACCCAGTCTTGTCCACCGCCTTCCCAAATTGACCCAAACATCAATTCACTCTCACCCTCCATTTGCACAACGGCCCAATCCGCAACTGGAATGTCCACGGCACGAGCAAGTGAGGCACAAATCCACTCTGTTGCAGGCAAATTGCGGTGCCTACGAGTGCTTTTGCACAAAAAGCGGCGTTCAGTAGAACTTTGTATCGCAATGCAATCAGCATCTGCCGTTTGAGGCGGCGGCTTGTTTCGGTCGCAAATAATTGGCAAGAGGCTGGTTTGAGTCATACAGTGCGTCAAATCCGGTTCGTCCAACGTCCAAGAGGGATGCCAGTAATGTAATTACCAAGAGTAACTATCTTTCTGTTGGGCCTGAATCTTACTCTTTAGCGTAGCGTTGTCTAGTACAAATAGTTTTCAGGTGGAAATTTCTTAAGTCAGTCGTGACTATAATTTTTCCATAAGCATTGAAAACTACATCATTTCTGAACCGATGAGCGGCCGGTTCGTCGACCAAATTGGTGCATAATCCAGCAACAGCGATAAGAGAACGCGAAACTGGCAAAACATCTCACGCATAAGCGCTATGTCGACGCCCCAAACAGCTTCGAAGCTTGACTCACAGAGTTTTGCGCTTGTCATCGTCTCACGTCAGCGCGTAGCGCTCTCGATGGTCCCGCAGATAGTGCATCTGCGCCTCGGTCGGGCGCTTGCGCAGCGGCGCCGGCAGGCCCAGCAGATCGAGATCGGCGTCGCATAGTTCATGCGACAACAGCATTTGCCCGGCATCGTCAAACCCGATTAGTCCGCGGTCGAACAGTGCGTCCAGATTCGCGGTCAGAGGCAGCCCGTTATTCGGGTCGAGCCGCTCCCAGTCAGACGAATCGCGCCAGGCCTTCGCATGGGATGCGCGAATCACAGGTAATACGGCGCATCCCGTTACCGAGCAGCGCCCATCCCAGAGCGCCAAAAGCTCATCGCGATACTTGCCCTGGCCGCGGCGCGCCTCGATCAAAACGAATAGCTTCTCGGAGTCAGATTCCCCGTCGCGCTCGGCCAGTTCAGCAATGTCGGATTCCTCGACGCGTGCACGCACGAGGTCCAGAATCTGTTCCTTGCCTTCCTTAAGTGTAGCAATAGTCGATAGCGGGTTTTGCCCTCGGTAGGCCTTGACCTCTTTTGATGAGATCGGGTGACGGCGCAGGTCGCCGTGCCAGGCCACTCGGCGATGGAATTCCCAATCCTCGGTCGGGCTGACGGTACCGTCTCCCTGGCCGGCCAGTAAGGTGGTTGGTGCGTCATCGAGCATGGTGCCGATGGCCACCACGCCGATCTTGTTTGCCCAGAGTAGCAGTGTGTCGCCACGGTTGATCACCTCAAGCGTGCTCTTGTACTTCTCTTCGCCGCTCGTGACTGCCAAGCTGCGGGCGATCCAGGCGTCGTGGTAGCTGATGCCATTATTTGACTTGGCGTCGGTATTAATGAAGTAGGTTTTGTGAGTGCGGTCGCGCGGGTGCATATTATTGTCGAATCGGGAAGTGAAGTTGCTCAAGTTGCACTGCAACTCGATTATCTTCATGAGGGGACGGCGTGCCATCAGTGCCTGCGGCATTGTGCCGCGAAGATGGCCTTTGGGCAATAATGCTAGGGACGTGAAGTAGGGTTTGTTGTCCAGCAAGGCAGGGAGCAGCCCTTCGTCCAAAATCTGGTGCTTACCGTTATTGAGAAAAATATATAGAGTCCATTTCGGATTCGATGCGTCGCGCCCATTGCTGTGCTTGCTATTGTCTATCAAAAGTACGATAAACCGGTTTGTAGCCGAATCGCCGTACTTCGGCGCGCCAATATGCGCCACGTTGATTGATATATGCCATTAGAAATCTCCAAATGTTTGTAGAGCACTTGGTGTGGATGATTTCATTCCGGCAGATTTCCGGCAAACACCAGTTTTTGGAATGTTTGGGAAACAGTAGATGGAAAAAAGCACTTACGATTTCTCGTAAGTGCTTTTTTCCGAAATAAATGTTCTGGCTCCCCAATTCAAGCAAAAGTGGTAACTGGGCAGTAACTATCCCATTTGCTCGTTAAGTTGAGGGTCTAAATCAGTTTCATGTTGCTCTTGCTCCGATGGCAGGAGAAAATTAATGCCAAGATCAGCCAAAATTTCGAATGCATCAGCTTCTATTTCTTGCACTTCATAACTGACCTTTAACTCCTCTGTAATCGGAGTGGGCAAGATATCAGCATATATTTTTGCTTTTATTATTGCTGTTACGGATTTCTTAGCAGCCATCAAGAGTCGGTGACGAATTGCAATGCATCGTTTGGGTTGTAACGCTGAAATTTCAAGTTGGCCGCGTACTTCCTCATTCACTACTTCAATTTTTAAAACTTTTGTTTCATCGGGGGCATCGTCCCAATAGAAATCTATAGTTCCAGTCTTACTAGGTTCTGTAAGACCCTTCATAGAATTCGCTACTGATAATGTTCCCTTTTCTGAAGCCTTGATGCTCAGATCAATATAAATGTCTCGAGCCCCAATTAAACCGGTATTTTCAAGGGAGAAGTTGAATGTATGATAGACGCGTTTAGCTACTACATAACGCACAAGATCCCGATAATAATCTTTGTTATGCTCGTGCTCAATGAAAGCAACGGAGGTCTTCTTTTTTCCTTTTGGCTCAATCGATTCCGGCGTGTAATCAGGTACCTTGTCAAGATTTAGCAGTCGTGTATGAACGGTATTCACGGTCAGAGACTTCCCTGCAGCAGCACCAGTCAATGAACCTACAAATTCAAAATTAATATTTGGGGTGCCGCTCCGGTTTTCTATTGCATCGTTTCTCTCAGCAGCAATCAATCCACGCAGCTTCATCTCTAGTTGTTTAGCGAGTTTATCTCTAAATGAAATTTGGCTACTGTATTGCTCCACGAGGGCGAGCGGGAATGTCTTGCTTTTGAAGGTCCTCAGTTTTGCTAATTGTTCTAAGTCGATTAAATCAGGGTCTTTGTTGACTTGGGAGAAGTAAAGCATGACTGGCTTTCCGGCACTTGCTACTCGCTCGATCTCTTCTAGAGTGCCGCTATCTGCTTCGCCAGTTGGACTCCCAATCCGAGTCCAGAAAATCCCAATCAAAATGTCGCAATGATCAACGATTTGACGGTTAATTATTTCTTGTGGTCGCCGGCCGTACTCGGGGGCAGTATGAGTTTCCCAGCGAAGAGGTAGTAGAACTACCTGCCTATCTGCCGAATGTAGGTCATTCCATTCTTGAATGGTCTTAACTGCAATTTCTCTTTCTTCTTCCACATCCGAAGGGGACGCTATTAGGACTCGATATACCTTTGCGGTGTATGACATGTTTGTTTTATTTTATCAATGTTTTTCGATTAGCTGATTGCTGCAAATGGCTTTTGACGTCTCATTGAAGTAGCACAGGGGTTTACAAATACATTTGGTTGATAAAAAGCAATGTCTAATTTTACTTGTAATCAACTAACAAAGTCACTGATTTTGAACTTGCTATGCCTAGCGACGAGAAAGGACACGGAGAAAGAAAAACGCGGCGAGGAAAGGCTGGAATGAACTGGCCGAAGTGCAGAACAGAATGACCGTTTGAAAGTGGTGGAAAACTAAACGTAGGCGATAAGCAATAATGCCTTTTCACTGATCATGGAAAAGAAAATGGGAGCCGCAAGGGTTCCCATTTTCTTTGTAACTTAGCTCCCCGACCTGGACTCGAACCAGGAACCTGCGGATTAATAACCCGTCACTTCCCCCAACTATCCTTCAAAGTAACCACCCGATTAAACACCGGTTTCCCCGCCTTCGAATCCACCCGATCCGCCACAAAATACCCATGCCGCTCGAATTGAAACTTCTCGTCCGGCATCGCATGCTTCATCCCCTGCTCCAGGTAAGCCGTAATCACTTCCTTCGAACTCGGATTCAGCGCCTGCTTGAAATCCTTGCCGCCCGAATCCGGCATCGCATCGGCAAACAGCCGGTCATACATCCGCACTTCCGCTTCCAGCGCATGGCTGCTGCTGACCCAGTGGATATTGCCCTTGACCTTGTAATTGGCGCTGCCTTCCGTGCCTGATTTACTGTCCGGGAAATAGCTGCAGTGCACGGCAATCACGCGGCCGGATTCATCCTTGTCGCAGCCGGTGCATTCCACCACATAGCCGTAACGCAGGCGCACCTTGTTGCCGGGGAAGAGGCGGAAGTAACCCTTGCTCGGCACTTCCATGAAGTCTTCTTCCTCGATCCACAATTCCTTGGTGATGGGGAAGGTGCGGTGACCGCGCTCCGGGTGGTGTGGATGCACGGGCGCCGTGCATTCCACCGTCAGATCGTCGGGGAAGTTGTCGATGATGAGTTTCAGCGGGCGCAGCACGGCTACGCCGCGCGGGGCTTTGGCGTCGAGGTCGTCGCGCAGGGCGCCTTCCAGCGTGCCCATGTCGATCCAGCTGTCGGCTTTGGACACGCCGATGCGGTCGCAAAACAGCTGGATCGATTCCGGCGTGTAGCCGCGACGGCGCAGGCCCACGATGGTGGGCATGCGCGGGTCGTCCCAGCCATCGACGATCTTTTCCTCGACCAGTTGCAGGAGCTTCCTCTTGCTAGTGATGGCGTAGGTGAGGTTCAGGCGCGCGAATTCGGTTTGTTGCGGCAGCGGCTTCCTGAAGAATCCGCCTTCGGCCAAACGCTCCAGTACCCATTCATAGAACGGCCGGTGGTCCTGGAATTCCAGCGTGCAGAACGAGTGCGAGACATTCTCGATCGCATCCTCGATCGGGTGTGCATAGTCGTACATCGGGTAGATGCACCAGGCGTCGCCAGTTCGGTGGTGATGCGCGTGGCGGATGCGGTAGATGGCCGGGTCGCGCATGTTCATGTTGGGCGAGGCCATGTCGATCTTGGCGCGCACGATGTGTTCGCCATCCTTGAATTCGCCGGCCTTCATGCGGCGGAACAGGTCCAGCGACTCAGCAACTGGGCGGTCGCGGAAGGGCGAGTTCTTGCCCGGCTCGCCAAAGTTGCCGCGGTTTTTTGCCATGTCGTCGGCGCTCTGGCTATCCACGTAGGCGTGGCCGGCGCTGATCAGGTATTCCGCCATTGCATAGAACTTGTCGAAATAGTCGCTGGCGTAATACAGGTGCTCAACCGGGCCAGCGAGGCCTTCGTGGGCCCAGTTGAAACCCAGCCACTTGACCGCGTCCAGGATGGTGTCGACGTATTCCTGCTCTTCCTTGGTCGGGTTGGTGTCGTCGAAGCGCATGTGGCAGCGGCCGTTGTAGTCGCGCGCGAGACTGAAGTTCAGGCAGATTGCTTTGGCGTGGCCGATGTGCAGGTAGCCGTTGGGCTCGGGCGGAAAGCGCGTGATCACCGGCGGCAGCGGATGCGCCAGGCTGTCGGTGCGCTTGGCGTACTTGCCGGAAGCGAGGTCGGCTTCGATCAGGCCTTTGAGGAAGTTCGACGAGGCGGGATTGGCTTCAGCGGCAGCGGCGGTTTTGGGTGCGTTGCTCATGGGTTGTTTGTTTCAGGCGAGATGCTTGGTAAATGAATATGGTTTGTTGCTGCCATTTTACCGTAGCGGGGTAGGGGTAGGGGCATGACGAGAGGAAAGCTGACAGGCAAGTGCGCCCGGGCTTGATGCATGCCATGGTCCTTCGGCCGATTTGGCGTACAAACAAGTATCCTATTTTTCTCATTTTTCCCGTATCACCCTGCCGCCTGGAGGTGCCGCCATGTTGAATAGAGTGCAATCCCGCTGTGGTGCCGTTCTTGCTGGGGCGCTGGCCCTGGCCTTATGGTGGTGCGCGGCCGGCCCGGCTGCGGCGCACGAGCTCGCGGCGAAAAAGGGCAATGCCAAACAGCCCGCCTTCGATATTGTCAAGACCGATATCCGCATCGATACGGCCAAGAACTGGGTGCTGTTCACCATGCAGGTGAGCGGCAAGGCCGGCGCGGCCAAGCCGAAAAAGACCGGCAAGTTCGCCGGCGCCCCGGTGTTTTCCTATGTGTGGCCGACCAAGATCGATCCGGCCGAGGTGGGTTTCGACAAGGACGCCGGCATCCTTGCCCTGGCGGTGACGATCCATCCGGATTTCGACGACACGCCCCTGTTCGCCACCACCGGCGCCGACTGGCATACCCATTGGGTGGTGCTGGTGCCGGACGAGGCCTGCGGCAAGGATGCGCTGAAGGTGAAGGATATTCCCGAAGGGACCAAGCCGAAGCTGCCAAAAACCTGGCCGGGTATTCCGCTGCTGATCGACAGTCCCGGTTACACGCCGCGCTTCGCCGGCCCGACCGTGTCGGTGCGGGTGCCTTTCGATGACGTCAGCCTGCTCAAGGATGTCGGTTTCGATGGCGTCACGGCCGGCTTGCAGATCAATGCCAGCGCGCACGCGCCCTTGTTGTGCGTGGTGAACGTATTTGACGTGGCATCGGGTGACTTGAGCTTGCCGGGCAAGGCTGAGTGACAGGCCTTTGATTATTCGCAGAAACTTTTGCGGACGTAAGGTAAATAATTGTCACTTTTTTGAGTCGGTATGCGTGCCTGCAATGCGGCAAAATAAAGTAAAAGGGAGTGGGTAATGTTGATCAAATGCGAATTTGCTGGAACAGAGCGGGGCGTCGTATCGTCATCTGGCCCCATCGATTGCGCGCCTGCAGGATACAGGCCCGCTCTGGGGGAATGGAAGTATTCCCTCGGCGGCATGAGCGCGCTGGCGGTGGCCCTGTTTTTACTGGTCTTGCTGACAGTTGAGGCCATGCATGGCGGCGTGCTCTCCGCCTTGCTGGCGTCGCTTGGGGTCGCATGAGCGGCATGTTACCGCTGACCGTCCCCTGAGTGCGTTTGGCGGGGGCGGGATGATTCGATTGTCCAATTCAAGTTCGGCCGGGGCGCGCCGTAAAAGAGGAAAGCCTTATCTCTTTTGGGTCTCCCATGCATATCCGATGTCTTGCCCTGGCGGGCATGCTGCTTTTGTCGTCTGCGCTGTCTTCTGCTCATGCAGTTGAACAAGTAATCCAGTTGCCCAGGCCGGCGGCGCCAGTCAGGGATACTGCCGCGCTCAAGAAAAGCATCGCCGCCAGCGACGATGACGAAGAAAATATCCAGCAACTGGCAGAGCGGATCTCCGCCCGCCTGGCGAACTTGCGCAAGGCGAAGGAATCCCGGCCGGCGCCGCCGCCGCACAGGAAGGCGGCGGTCGCCAGCGCCAAGGCCGGTGTCGCAACTGTTGCGGCCGGCTCGGCCCGCCACGACTGGCATTATGAAGGCGAGGGCGGTCCGGCGCAGTGGGGCAGCATGAATCCGGCCTGGGGTGCCTGTGCGAATGGCCCACGGCAGTCGCCGATCGATATCCGCGACGGCTTCCGGGTCGATCTGGAGCCGGTGCAGTTCGATTACAAGCCGACCCGCTTCAGCGTGCTCGACAACGGCCATACGGTGCAGGTCAATCTTGGCCTCGGCAATGCCATCATCGTGAGCGGCCGCAGCTACGAGCTGACGCAATTCCACTTCCACCTGCCGTCCGAAGAGCGCGTCAATGGCAAGAGCTATCCGATGGTGCTGCACCTGGTGCACAAGGATGCGGCGGGACGCTATGCGGTGGTGGCGTTGCTGGTGGAGGAGGGCGAGCCGCACGGCGTGGTACAGCAGGTGTGGAACAACCTGCCGCTGGAAAAGCACGACGCCGCCATCGCCACTTCGCCGATGGCGCTTGCCGCCTTGCTGCCGGCGCGCCGCGAGTATTACACCTACATGGGCTCACTGACCACGCCGCCGTGCACCGAGGGCGTCCTGTGGATCGTGCTGAAAGAGCCGATCCGCCTTTCCAGCCAGCAGATCGCCATCTTCGCGCGTCTGTACCCGATGAATGCGCGGCCGATCCAGGCGCAGGCGGGGCGCATGATCAAGGAATCGAACTAGTGCTGAACCAGTCATGTCCTGAGCCTACATTTGCCGAAACAGATGCGCGAATACCCGGCTGACCGTCAGGGTATCGCTGCGGTCGTGCAGCCTGAGCGAGATCTTGCCGGCTTCATCGCGTACCGCCGCGGCAATGCAACGATTGTTGACCACCGTGCCGCGGTGGATTTGCCAGAAGCGCTCGGGGTCGAGCTGCGGCAGCAATTCCTTCAGACTGGTGCGGATCAGCGATTCGCCTTCCTGCGTAGTCACCGTGACGTACTTGTCGGTGGCTTCGAAATACACGACATCCTCGATCGGAATCATGCGCACCTGGTTGCCGACCGCGGCGCGGATCAGGGACAGGCGCTGCGGCGCCGTCGTGCCCGCCATGCCTGTAGTGCCCGCGCCTGGCAGCAGACTGTGCAGCTGGCCTAACAGGCGTTCCAACTCACTGCCGCCGCTGCGCTCGTCTTCCTGCGGCTTGTGCAGACGGGCCTGGAGGCGATCCTTCAGGCGTTCGACGGTCCTGGTCAGGCGGTCGTCGCTGACCGGTTTGCAGACATAGTCGGCCGCAGCCTGCTCGAAGGCGGCCAGCGCGTATTCGTCGTAGGCGGTGACGAACACGACCAGCGGGAAGGGCTGAGTTTGCGTGCCGTCCTGCGGCCCCTGCGCCCACACGTCGGCCAGTTCCTGCGCCGCTTCCAGGCCGGACTGACCGGGCATCTTGATGTCCAGGAATAGCACATCCGGGCGTTCTTCCAGTGCCTTTTGCACGGCAGCGATGCCGTTCTCGGCAACCGCCACGATCGCCAGTTCGGGCCACAGGCGTTGCAGCGCGCCGGCGAGGGCCATGGCCAGGAGCGGTTCGTCTTCGGCGATCAGGGCGCGGATGTTGGTCATGGGGCGGTCATGCCGTCATCGGCAGGGTGATGAGCGCGATCGCACCCGCGCCCGCGGGATGGTTGGGGCGCAGGCTGAAGGTGGCGCGCTCGCCGTACAGGGCGCGCAGGCGTTCGCGCACATTGGCGAGGCCGAGGCTGGTGCCGGCCTGGGATGATGGCACGTCCAGGCCGAGGCCGGTGTCGGCGATGCGCAGTTCCAGCATGCCGTCGGTCAGGCGCGCCACCACGTCGATGCGGCCGCCGTCGATCTTCGGTTCCAGACCATGCCGGATGGCGTTTTCCACCAGCGGCTGCAGCAGCATCGGCGGCAGCGGCACTGCGTGCAGCGCCTCGGGCAGGTCGAGCGCATAGGCCAGGCGCTGGCCCATGCGGACCGCCATCAGTTCCAGGTAGGCCTGCAGCAGGGCGAATTCCTGCGCCAGCGTGGTTTGCGGCGCGCGCGCGGCCGACAGGGTGGCGCGCAGGTACTGGATCAGCTGGTCCAGCATGTGCTGGGCGCGCGGCGCATCGACGGCAATCAGCGCCTGCAGGTTGGCCAGGGTGTTGAACAGCATGTGCGGCTCGATCTGCGCCTGCAGCAATTGCAGCTGCGCTTGCAGTGCCTGTTTTTCGGTGGCGGCGGCGCGCGCTTTTTCCATGACGGCTTGCGCTTCCAGTTCTTGCAGCCTGGCGCGGCTCCAGAAAATCCATGTGCCGAACAGGCAGGCCAGCAGGGTGATGACTAGCGTGCCGCCCGAGTAGCGCATGTCGAAGGCATGGCTCAGGTGCTGCGCCGGCATGCCCAGCAGCCATACCGCCAGTGCATGGCCGCCGTAGTAGGCGAGCGGCATGGCCGCGGCGATCAACAGAAAAATCGTCCAGGAAGGTTTGCCTTCCCCCCATAGCAGCAGCTTGCCGCCATCGATCATCCAGACCGCCAGGGTGCCGATGCACATCGAAAACACCAGGTTGACCCAGAATGGACTGCCGGTCGGCATCAGGTAGGTGATGAACAAGGCGATCACCAGGTTGAAGACCCAGGTGATGGCCGTGTCGATGGCAAGCCGGCGCAGGCGCGGGTAAGTGCAGCCGGCGCTGCCAATGCTCAACGAGTGTGTTTCGGGTTTCAAGCCTGCGGTTTCCTTCATTGCTATCCGATCATGTTACATGAACCCGACGGTGCGCCATACCAGCGCGCCGAGCAGACGCTGCGGCAGCAGCGTGAAGATGCCGGCCGCCGCCAGCCCGACATAGGTGCCGGTGATCCAGCGGCGGTGCGCCCGGACATTGCCTTTGTAAATGGCCACCACCGCAACGCCCAGGGCGAACAGCACCCACACTGACAGCAGGTGGATCCAGGAATAGTGGCCGTGGGTCTTGATCCAGAAGGAAGAAATGGCGGTTGCCACCATCACCAGCACCCAGCTGCGGCCGAGCAGGCGGTGGCGCGGCGTGCCTTTGCGCATGGTCAGCATCGCGCCGCCGAGCAGCAGGGCGGCAAAGGCGGCGGATAAGTGGATCGCAATCGCGGGGCTGGACGTCATGGCGGTTCTCCTTTGGGTTATCGGTTAATGCCATTTTTGGCTTTACCGGACAGGGATCAAAGCGGAATGCGACGAAACGCCGTTTTCGGGGTGTGAATTGCTGATCCGGGAGAATTGTTGTCTTTTTGTCTTTGTTTTGCTTGTTGTCGTTTTTTATGAAAAATGCCGTGAAAAATGCCGCACTCCGGCCAAAAACATTGGATTTAGGCAAGCCGGTGTGAAAAAATGCACTACACTTTGATTCTGTATGACAACAACTGCAACGGATAAAAAAGGATCCTTCATGACCATGAGACAGCTGCTGTTGAGCCTTGGCGTATTGTCTGCCTCCATCACTCCGGTTTTTGCCCAGAGCACGGCGCCGATCAAGATCGGCATGAACTGTACCTATGAAGGCGGTTCTTCCGAGATGGGCATCAGCGTGCGCGCGGCCCTGCGCATCGCCGTCGGTGAAATCAACGCAGTGGGCGGCGTCGGCGGGCGCAAGATCGAACTGGTCGAGCGCGACGACAAGGCCAAGCCGGATGTCGGCGTGGCGGTGGCGGAAGATCTGGTCAACAAGGAAAAAGTCGTCGCCACCATCGGTTATTGCAATTCCGGCGTGGCCGCCAAGGCGGTCGATGTCTACCAGAAGGCCCGGGTGCCGCTGATCATTCCGGTGGCGACCGGTACGGCGATTACCAAAAAATTCGCCGGCGAAGCCGAGAATTACGTGTTCCGGGTGGCGATGCCGGATGAAAAGCAGGTGGATTTCATCCTGCACGACCTGACTGAAAAGCGCGGCCTGGACAAGATTGCCGTGTTTGCCGATGACACCGGCTATGGCGAAGGCGGTTTGAAGGACGTCGTGCGCCTGCTGGAAAAGCGTAGCAAGAAGCCGGTTTTCGTGGCCCGCTTCAAGCAAGGCACGCCGGATCTGTCGGCGCAACTGAAGGAGGCGCGCGCCGCCGGCGCCAACGCCTTGTTCGTGTATGCCCTCGGCCCCGACATGGCCACCGTTTCCAAGAGCCGCGCCGCGATTGGCTGGAACGTGCAGCAAACCGGTCCGTGGACAGTCGCCTTCCGTAACCATATCGATGTCGCCGGCGCCGCCGCCGATGGCGCCGTCATGCCGCAGACCTTCATTCAGGACGGCGTGATGAACGAGCGCAGCACCTCGCTGGTGCTGCAGTACGTCAAGCAGAACAATGTGAAAAACATCCCGTGCGTGATGTGCGCGGCGCAAGCGTATGACTCGATGTTCGTCCTGCTGAATGCAATGTTCCAGGCCAAGGACCTGAGCGGCCCGGCGATCAAGGATGCGCTGGAAAACCTCGAGCAACGCGTCACTGGCGTGGTGGGCACCTATCGCAAGCCGTTCACCAAGGATGACCATGAAGCGCTGGACGGCTCGATCCTGGTACTGGGCCAGGTCAAGGGCGGCCTGGTGCAGTATGCTTACGCGGGCGACGCCAGGCGTTCGATCCTGGCTTCCCGCACCAAGGCGCAGCCCAAGCCGGCGATTATGCCGGTCGCGGCCACCAAGTAAATTCCGCCGGTCGTGTGGCACGGTTGTGCTGCAAAATATGCGCCTGGCGATGCCAGGCGTTTTTTTTAGTTTTTGCGCTTATTTTTGATCCGGACCATGTGGCCTTATCCTGAAATCGTGGCGCACCGCGGCGGCGGCGCGCTCGCTCCCGAAAATACCATCGCCGCCTTGCGTTGCGGTCTGGCATATGGTTTTCATGCGGTCGAATTCGACGTCATGCTGGCCGGCGACGGCATCCCGGTGGTGTTGCACGACGAGATGCTGGGCCGTACCGTCGCCGGCAACGGCAAGGTGCCGGATTTCACCGCCGCCGACCTGATGCGCATGGATGCCGGCGCCTGGTTTTCCCCGGCCTTTGCCGGCGAGACCGTGCCTTCTTACGCGCAGGTGTTCCATTTTTGCCTGGCGCACGGCATCTGGATGAATGTCGAGATCAAGCCGGCGCCGGGCTTCGAGACAGCCACCGGGCGCACTGTGGCCGCGCTGACAGCGCAGTGGCTGGCCGACGCCGCTGCTGGTGTCGCTGCTGGTGTCGCTGGCGCCAGTGGTCGCCCCGACGCAGCGGCGCTGGCATCAGGCTGGCCGGCGCCGCTGCTCTCATCGTTTTCCCATGATGCCTTGTTGGCGGCGCAGGCGGCGGCGCCCGGACTGGCGCGCGCCTGCCTGTTCGATGTCGTTCCCGACGACTGGCGCCAGCGCCTGGCCGAAGTCGGCGCGGTGGCCTTGCATACCAACCACGAAAAACTGACGCCGCAGCTGGCGGCTGCGGTGAAAGCGGCCGGTTATGGCCTGTTTTGCTATACCGTCAACGAACCGGCGCGCGCCCGTGAAATCCGGGTCTGGGGCGTGGATGCCTTCTGCACCGACCGCATCGACCTGATCGGCGCGGATTTCCGCTGAAGCGATCAAGTATAATCATCGGTTTACTGCGTCCCGCTTAGCTTATTTAGCCGACAACATGAAATCATCCGAAATCCGCGAAAAGTTCCTCAAGTTTTTTGAATCCAAGGGCCACACCATCGTCGCCTCCAGCCCTGTTGTGCCCGGCGACGACCCGACCCTGCTGTTCACCAATGCCGGCATGAACCAGTTCAAGGACGTGTTCCTCGGCTTCGACAAGCGGCCTTACACGCGCGCCACCACCTCGCAGAAGTGCATCCGCGCCGGCGGCAAGCACAACGACCTGGAAAATGTCGGCTATACCGCACGCCACCATACCTTCTTCGAAATGCTGGGCAACTTCAGCTTCGGCGACTATTTCAAGCAGGACGCCATCACCTATGCCTGGGAACTGCTGACCGACGTCTTCAAGCTGCCCAAGGAAAAACTGTGGGTGACCGTGTATGCGGACGACGACGAAGCCTACGAGATCTGGAACAAGTCGGTCGGCGTGCCGGCCGAGCGGATCGTGCGCATCGGCGACAACAAGGGCGCGCGCTACGCCTCGGACAATTTCTGGATGATGGGCGACACCGGCCCCTGCGGCCCCTGCACCGAAATCTTCTACGACCACGGCCCCGATGTTGCCGGCGGCCCGCCGGGCTCGCCCGACGAGGATGGCGACCGCTACATCGAGATCTGGAATAACGTCTTCATGCAGTTCAACCGCGACGAAGACGGCGTGATGCACAAGCTGCCGAAGCCCAGTGTCGATACCGGCATGGGCCTGGAGCGCATCACCGCGGTGATGCAGCACGTGCACTCGAACTACGAGACCGACACCTTCGCCAACCTGCTGGCCGCCGCCAGGAAGGCGGTGGATGCCGCCGGCGCCGGCGACTGCGACGCCGATTCGCCGTCGCTGAAAGTCATCGCCGACCACATTCGCGCCTGCACCTTCACGGTGGTCGATGGCGTGATTCCGAGCAACGCCGGCCGCGGCTATGTGCTGCGCCGCATCGCCCGCCGCGCGATTCGCCACGGCTACAAGCTGGGCGCAAGGAAGCCCTTCTTCCACACGCTGGTACCGGCCCTGGTTGCCGAGATGGGCGAAGCCTATCCCGAGCTGCGCCAGAATGAAAAGCGCGCCACCGAGGTGCTCAAGCAGGAAGAAGAAGCCTTCTTCCGCACCATCGCCAACGGCATGGAAATCCTCGATCACGCGCTGGAAGAAATGCAAACGTCGGGCGCGCAGACGATCGACGGCGATACCGCTTTCAAGCTGCATGACACCTATGGTTTTCCGGTGGACCTGACCGCCGACGTCTGCCGCGAGCGCGGCGTCACCGTCGATGAAGCGCGCTTCCATGTGCTGCTCGACGAGCAGCGCCAGCGCGCGCGCGAAGCCGGCAAGTTCAAGATGGCGCATGGCCTCGAATACAGCGGCAGCCCGACCACCTTCCACGGCTACGACACGCTGGTGCATGAAGGCGCCAAAGTCACTGCCGTGTACGTGGATGGCACGCCGATGGAGCAGGCAAATGCCGGCGACGACGCCGTGATCGTGCTCGACAATACGCCCTTTTATGCCGAGAGCGGCGGCCAGGTCGGCGACACCGGCGAGCTGCGCAATGCCACTGCGCGCTTCCGGGTGGAAGACACCATCAAGATCCAGGCCGACGTGTTCGGCCACCACGGCCACGTTGCCGAAGGCGCGATCCGGGTCGGCGATATCATCAACGCCCGCGTCGATGCCGAGCAGCGCGCCAGGACCGTGCGCAACCACAGCGCCACCCACCTGATGCACAAGGCGCTGCGCGAAGTGCTGGGCGCGCACGTGCAGCAGAAGGGTTCGCTGGTCAATGGCGAGCGCACCCGCTTCGACTTCGCCCACAACGGCCCGCTCACCGCCGAGCAGGTGCGCAAGGTCGAGGCCATCGTCAATGCCGAAATCCTCGCCAACGCCGCCACCCAGGCGCGCGTGATGGCCATCGACGACGCCCAGAAATCGGGCGCGATGATGCTGTTCGGCGAGAAGTATGGCGATGAAGTGCGCGTGCTCGACATCGGTTCCAGCCGCGAACTGTGCGGCGGCACTCACGTCGGCCGCACCGGCGATATCGGCCTGTTCAAGGTGGTGGGCGAGAGCGGCGTTGCCGCCGGCGTGCGCCGCATCGAAGCGGTCACCGGCGAGAATGCCCTGGCTTACCTGCAGACGCTGGAAGCCACCGTCAACCAGGCGGCCGGCACCCTGAAGGCGACGCCGGCAGAACTGTCGAGCCGCATCAATGGCGTGCTTGACCAGGTCAAGGCGCTGGAAAAGGAGCTGGCTGCCGTCAAGGGCAAGCTGGCTTCGGCCCAGGGCGATGAGTTGCTGGCACAGGCAGTCGAGATCAAGGGCGTCAAGGTGCTGGCAGCGACGCTGGAAGGCGCCGACGCCAAGACCCTGCGCGACACCATGGACAAGCTGAAAGACAAGTTGAAGAGCGCGGCAATCGTGCTGGCAGCGGTCGACGGCGGCAAGGTGCAGCTGGCTGCCGGCGTCACCGCCGATACCACGGCGAAAGTGAAGGCCGGTGACCTGGTCAACTTCGTCGCCCAGCAAGTCGGCGGCAAGGGCGGCGGCAAGCCGGACATGGCGATGGCCGGCGGCACCGATCCGAGCGGCCTGGCGCACGCCCTGCAGGGCGTCAGCGCCTGGGTCGCCGAGCGTCTGTAAAGCAGGCCGGCAAGCGATAGGCGGATGACGATGGATATTGCAGACAACGGCTACCGGTATTGCCCGAAGTGCGCCGCGCCGCTCGCTGCGGCCGTGCTGGGCGAGCGCGAACGGCTGACTTGCCCGGCCGGGCACTGGACGCACTGGGACAATCCCTTGCCAGTACTGGCCGCGCTGGTCGAATTCGAGGGTCGGATTCTGCTGGCGCGCAATGCCGCCTGGCCGGAAAAGACCTTTTCGCTGATCACCGGCTTCATGGAGCGCGACGAAACGCCGGAGCAGGGCGTGGCACGCGAACTCAAGGAAGAAACCAATCTGGATGCGCAAGCCATCGCGCTGATCGGCGTGTATGAATTCATGCGCAAGAACGAGCTGATCATCGCCTACCATGTGCAGGCCAGCGGCGCCATCCGGCTGTCCGAGGAGTTGCTCGAGTACCGCCTGGTCGCGCCGGAAAAGCTGCGCGCCTGGCGCAGCGGCACCGGTTATGCCATGGCCGACTGGCTGCGCGGGCGCGGCTTGTCGCCCGAGTTTGTCGATTGGCCCGCGAATTCGTAGCTTGTAACTTGAGGTCGGGCAGGGCCTGCGCCAAATATTTCCATACCGTAAAGTTTGTTGCGTTGCACTATCGCCGATTCATTTGGAGTAGAATCGGGACAATACCATCTGCCATTGGCGCGAAAGTAGCGTATGGAATTCCATAAAGAATTGGATGCACGCGGGTTGAATTGCCCCTTGCCTATCCTGAAAACCAAGAAGGCCCTGGCTGAAATGACCAGCGGAGAAGTATTGCGCGTGGTGGCCACCGATCCGGGGTCGGTGCGGGATTTTCAGGCATTTGCCCGTCAGACAGGTAATCAGCTGCTCGATCTCTTCGAGGAAGAGAAAGACTTTATCTTTTACATGAAGCGCAAGTAGCCAGACCAGCAAGCCGCGCACTGGCCATGCAGGCCGGCGCGCTATCCGTGCCGTGCCTCCTGCTGCAGCCAGCACTGCATTCCGGGTTCCGGCCACGTCCTTCCCTCCAGTACTGCGCTGCGGCGGTTAATTTTCCGCAATCCGGATTTCAAAAACACTGATTTTCCTCTTTCCTAAAAAGGAATAAGTGCGTATTCTTATGGCTAATAAAAGAACGATCGTGCTAAAAAGTTTGCCTGCCCCGAATCCGGCGCGGGAAACTCATATAATCTGCCTGATCATTTCCCCATTATTTATTCGATTAATTATTCGATTATTTATTCGATTTACTCTAAAGGTCTAAAGGCAAAGCTATGAAAGTCCTGGTTCCAGTCAAGCGCGTGGTCGACTACAACGTCAAGGTGCGCGTCAAGTCCGATGGTAGTGGCGTCGAACTCGCCAACGTCAAGATGTCGATGAATCCCTTCGATGAAATCGCCGTCGAGGAAGCCATGCGTCTCAAGGAAGCCGGCAAGGCCACTGAAGTGGTCGCCGTCTCCTGCGGCGTGACGCAGTGCCAGGAAACCTTGCGCACCGCCATGGCCATCGGCGCCGACCGCGCCATCCTGGTCGAGACCGATGCCGAACTTCAGCCGCTGGCGGTGGCGAAGCTCCTGAAAGCTCTGGCCGACAAGGAACAGCCGCAACTGATCATCCTCGGCAAGCAAGCCATCGATGACGACAATAATCAGACCGGCCAGATGCTGGCCGCCCTGCTGGGCTGGGGACAAGCCACCTTTGCTTCCAAGGTCGTCATCGACGGCGACAAGGCGATTGTCACCCGCGAAGTCGATGGCGGTCTGGAAACCGTGTCGCTGGCGCTGCCGGCCATCGTCACCACCGACCTGCGCCTGAACGAGCCGCGCTACGTGACCTTGCCCAACATCATGAAGGCCAAGAAAAAGCCGCTGGACGTAGTCAAGCCGGCCGATCTCAACGTCGATGTGGCGCCAAGGTTGAAGACCCTGAAAGTGGTCGAGCCGGCCAAGCGTAGCGCCGGCATCATCGTGCCGGATGTGGCGACCCTCGTGGCCAAGCTGAAGAACGAAGCCAAAGTCATTCAATAATATTCAAGATATTCAAGGAATCCATCATGACTGCATTGGTCATTGCCGAACACGATAACGCTACCCTCAAGGGCAGCACCGCCCATACCATCACCGCCGCCCTCCAGTGTGGTGGCGACGTCCACGTCCTCATCGCCGGCCATAACTGCGGCGCTGCCGCTGCCGCTGCCGCCCAGCTGGCTGGCGTGGCCAAGGTATTGGTCGCCGACGCGGCGTACTTTGCCGATGGCCTGGCCGAGAATGTCGCCGAGCAGGTGCTGGCGCTGGCCAGGGATTATGCGCACATCCTCGCTCCGGCGACTGCCTATGGCAAGAACATCGCCCCGCGCGTGGCCGCCAGACTGGATGTGGGCCAGATTTCCGAAATCACCAGGGTCGATGCTTCCGACACCTTCGAGCGGCCGATCTATGCCGGCAATGCGATTGCCACCGTGCAATCGATCGATCCCATCAAGGTCATCACCGTGCGCACCACCGGCTTTGACTCCGCAGCCAGCGGCGGCAATGCCGCCGTCGAGACCATTCCTGCCGTGGCCGATTTCGGCAAGTCGGCGTTCGTCTCGCGCGAAGTGGCCAAGTCCGACCGCCCCGAACTGACCGCCGCCAAGGTGATCGTCTCGGGTGGCCGTGGCATGGGGTCGGGCGAGAGCTTCAAGATTCTCGAGCCCCTGGCCGACAAGTTGAACGCCGCCATGGGCGCTTCGCGCGCCGCGGTGGACGCGGGCTATGTGCCCAACGACTGGCAAGTGGGCCAGACCGGCAAGATCGTCGCGCCCCAGTTGTACATCGCCGTCGGTATTTCCGGCGCGATCCAGCATCTGGCTGGCATGAAGGATTCGAAGGTGATCGTGGCGATCAACAAGGATGCCGAAGCGCCGATCTTCAGTGTGGCCGATTACGGCATCGTCGGCGACCTGTTCGAGATCGTGCCGCAACTGGTCAAGGAACTCGGCTGAGTTCGTGGTTCGCGCCGCATAAGGCAGTAAAAGTCACGGGGCGGCCTGCCCCGTGACCGGGTATAAAAATTATCGGAGACAATCATGAGCTATCGTGCGCCGCTGCAGGACATGCAATTTGTCCTCAACGAATTGGCCGGCCTGGATAAGGTTGGCGCGTTGCCGGGTTGCGAGGATGCGACGCCGGAAACGGTCGATGCAGTCTTGCAGGAAAACGCCAGGTTTTGCAGCGAAGTGGTGGCGCCGCTGAATGTGAATGGCGACCGTGAACCGAGCAGCTGGAAGGATGGCGAAGTCACCACCACCAGGGGCTTCAGGCAAGCCTTCCAGGCCTACGCGCAAGCCGGCTGGCAAGGCGTGCAGCACCCGGTCGAATTCGGCGGCCAGGGTTTGCCGAAACTGGTGGCGACGCCGTGCATTGAGATGCTCAACTCGGCCAATCTGTCGTTTGCGCTGTGCCCGATGCTGACCGATGGCACCATCGAGGCCCTGATGACCGCCGGCAGCAGGGCGCAGCAGGAAACCTATCTGGCCAGGCTGATTTCCGGCGCGTGGACCGGCACCATGAACCTGACCGAGCCGCAGGCCGGTTCCGACCTGGCGCTGGTGCGCACCCGTGCCGAGCCGCAGGGCGATGGCACGTATAAATTGTTCGGCACCAAGATTTTCATTACCTATGGCGAGCACGACATGGCCGCCAATATCGTCCATCTGGTGCTGGCCCGCACGGCCGATGCCCCCGCCGGCGTCAAGGGCCTGTCCTTGTTCATTGTGCCGAAATTCCTGGTCAATGCCGATGGCTCGCTGGGCGCGCGCAACGATGTGCATTGCGTCTCGATCGAGCACAAGATGGGCATCAAGGCCAGTCCGACCGCGGTATTGCAGTTCGGCGACCATGGCGGCGCCATCGGCAACCTGATCGGCGAGGAAAATCGCGGCCTGGAATACATGTTCATCATGATGAATGCCGCGCGTTTCGCGGTCGGCATGCAAGGCATCGCGCTGGCCGAGCGCGCCTACCAGAAAGCGGCGCACTTTGCGAAGGAGCGCATCCAGTCGCGCGACCTGGCCGGCTCGGCCGGTCCGGTTGCCATCATTCACCAGCCGGATGTCAGGCGCATGCTGATGTCGATGCGCGCCCAGACCGAAGCGGCGCGCGCGCTGGCTTACGTCACTGCGGCCGCGCACGACATTGCGCTGCATCATGCGGATGCGCAAGTACGCCAGGAGCAGGACGCCTTTTACGAATACATGGTGCCCATCGTCAAGGGCTGGTCCACCGAGTTGTCGGTTGATGTGGCGTCGACCGGCGTGCAGGTGCATGGCGGCATGGGCTTTATCGAAGAAACCGGTGCCGCCCAGTATTACCGTGATGCCCGCATCCTGCCGATTTATGAAGGCACCACGGCAATCCAGGCAAATGACCTGGTCGGCCGCAAGACCGTGCGCGATGGCGGCGCTACCGCCAAAGCCATTCTGGCGCAGGTGCGCGCCACCACAGTGCAGTTGGCGGCTGCGGAATCCGACAGCCTGCAGGCGATCGGCCGCCAGCTCGCCCTTGGCGCCGACGCGCTTGAGGCCGCAGTGGACTATGTGACAGGCAATATCAAGGCCGATATCAAGGCCGTGTTCGCCGGCAGCGTGCCTTATCTCAAACTGGCCGGGATCGTGCTGGGCGGCTGGCAAATGGGACGGGCGGCGCTGGCGGCTGCGCGCAGGCTCCAGGACGGGCAGGGCGACAAGCGTTTTTATCAGGCCAAGATCGCCACCGCGCGCTTTTTTGCCGAGCACATCCTGCCGCAATCGGCGGCTTACAGGACGGAAATCGTGGAAGGCGCCGGCAGCGTGCTGGCATTGGACGCAGACCAGTTCTAGGCGGAATGCCGCCGGCGCACAGAAGGCAGCCTGCGGGCTGCTTTCTGCCTTTTCCATTGCGGGCCTTGTATCCCGGCTCTGCGCCATATCAATTGGGCCATCGGCCTTGCCCTGATTTTCAGCCCTGCCTGACCTACACTGACTGGAACTGATGCTTTTTCCGTGAGGTCGAATCATGAAACGTCTGACGCTAATGGTGTTGATGTTTGTAATGGTGGGCGGCGCGGCAATGCTTGCAAAGGCTGCGGAGTTCGGCCAGAACGAAGTGGCGGCAATCCAGGGCGCGGTACAGTTGCAGATCGAGGCGCTGGCGAATGACGATGCGGCCGGCGCGTTTGCCCTGACGACCGAAAATACGCGCAGCCGCCTCGGTTCGCCGGACAATTTTCTGAAGATGATCAAGGAGCAGTACGACCCGGTCTATCGCCATCGACTGGCACTGTATCAGTCACCGCAAATCGTCTTTGGTAAGGTCTACCAGGTCGTGCGCCTGACCGATCTCGAAAGCCATGTCTGGGTGGCGATTTACCTGATGCACAAGGATGAGGAAGGCGCCTGGAAAATCGATGGCTGCCGCTTGATTCAGACAAAAACCATTGCGGTGTAAAGTCGAGCCCGCGAGGTTACCAAGGAGATGGAAATGACCCGTAAATATGTGGATTGCCGCGAATATCCGAGCGAATCGCATTGCAGCTTGGCGATGAGCGCCGATAGCGACGAGGAATTGCTGGAAGCAGCGGTCCAGCATGCAGTGGCGGTGCACCAGCACCAGGACACGCCGGAACTGCGTCAACAGATTCGCCAGTTGTTCAAGGAAGGCGCGCCGCCAATGGAGATGCCCATGGCCGGCGGCATGGCAGGGCGCACGGAATCGGAGGCTCAGCGTAGCCGGCCGACATAATGCTGGCTGCTTTCCGGCGGCGCTGAACTAGTCGCTGGGATGGTTGGCGCCGGCGGCAGGTTTTGCGCGAGTTTCTGAATGGCGACGCGTGGGGCAGGTGGTGCTATGGGAGATGTTGCCGACGCGGCTAGGTTGCGGTGCGCCAGCAAGGGCGGTTTGGGCGGTTCCAGCATGAACAGCCCGGCTTCGTCAAAATAGATTGTATCCAGCCGCTCGCCGATTTTTTGTACCTCAGGATTGCTTGATTGCAGCGCCAACTGGATCAAATAGCGGCAATAGTCCGGATCGATGCGCATGTACTCGACATCGGTGATGCGGCCGGTTTCCCGTCGCAATGCCACATGCAGGCGCCCCATCAGGGCAAATGCCTGGTTTTCCAGTTCCGCCATGCGTGCCATCTGGTGCGCGCTCATGCTATCTGCTCCCCATGCTGAGAAATGTCCAGGCCTTCGCGTTCCGCCTCAGGCGACACGCGCAGGCCGACCGCCATCCTGATGACCCACAGGATCAATGCCGTCACCACGCCGGAGTAGAGCGCGGTGACGAAGACGCCCACCAGTTGTGTTTCCAGGTAGCCTTCCACGCCGCCGATGGATTTGACTGCGAAGACGCCCGTCAGGAGCGCGCCGACGATGCCGCCGATGGCATGCACGCCGAATACGTCGAGCGAATCGTCGTAGCGCAGGATCGACTTGAGGGTGGTCGCACCCCAGTAGCAGGCCACGCCGGCCACCGCGCCGATGGCCAGGGCGCCCTTGATGTCGACAAAGCCGGAGGCCGGAGTGATCGCCACCAGGCCCGAGACCGCGCCCGATACCAGGCCGAGCACGGACGGCTTGCCGCGGGTGACCCATTCCGCCAGCATCCAGGCCAATGCGGCGACGGCGGTCGCCAGCTGGGTGACCAGCATGGCCATGCCGGCACGGCCGTCGGCCGCCCCTGCCGAGCCGGCATTGAAGCCGAACCAGCCTACCCACAGGAGCGAGGCGCCGATCACGGTGAAGGCCAGGTTGTGCGGTGGCATGGGTTCCTTGCCGAAGCCCTGGCGCTGGCCGAGCATGACCGCCGCCACCAGTCCGGAGACGCCGGCATTGATGTGCACCACCGTGCCGCCGGCGAAGTCGAGCACGCCGCGCGCTGCCAGCCAGCCGCCTGGTTCCCATACCCAATGGGCGACCGGCGCGTAGACCAGCACCGACCACAGGGCGATGAACAGCAGCAGGGCGGAAAATTTCATGCGTTCGGCAAAGGCGCCGGTGATCAGGGCCGGGGTGATGATGGCGAAGCTCATCTGGAACATCAGGAATACGCTTTCCGGCACGGTCGGCGCGAGCGGATGGACGCTGAGCTTGCCGGCTTCTTTCAGGTAGGTGAGACCATCCAGCATGATGCGGTCCAGTCCGCCGATGAATTGCGAACCGGGGGTGAAGGCCAGGCTATAGCCAACCACCACCCACAGCACGGTCGCCACGCAGCAGGCGGCAAGGCTGTGCGCCATGGTGCCCAGCACATTTTTCTTGCGTACCATGCCGGCGTAAAACAGCGCCAGGCCGGGGATCGTCATCAGCAATACCAGCGCCGTCGATGTGAGCATCCAGGCGGTGTCGCCGGCGCTGATGCTGGCGACATCCGCCAGGCCCGGCCTGGCGATCGCCTGGGCAGCTTGCTGCGCCGCCGCCGGCTGGCAAAAGATGGAAAATAGAGCAAATAGTGCGCAAAGCGCGTGCGAGTAGCGTCGTGCCATGATTCCCCCGGTTGCTTGCTTTTGAATGCACGAGACGTGCGGCTAATTCCAAAAGAGCATTTTTTGTGCCATGCAGCAATAACTGTCGCAGGCGGGAGAAAATGGCAGGAAAGCGCCGGGAAACTGGCAGAAAAGGGGCAGAAAGGCGCAGATGGTGGTCATACGCACCAATGAAGCGCCTGGCAGATGCGTATTAATGGGGCAAAAAGCGGGGCAAAAACCTAGCCGTAGGCACCGCCGGTAAACAACAAATCCAGGGCACGGGCAAGCACGGCGATCAGGGCAATGGCGCCAATGCCGGTCGTAAGCACCAGTACCACCGCCAGCCAGCCGCCCGAATGCGATTGCTTGCCTGATTGCGGGTTCCGGGTCTGGTCCCATTTTTCATCGGGAGTCAGCCCCAGGACCAGCGCCATGATTATGCCTGCCAGGATGGACGCCACCAGGGGCGCGGCGGTCAACAGCAGGACCTGCTCGGGCCAGAGGCCGACGGCGATGCCGGAGAGTGCCAGCGTTGACAGGTGCAGCCAGCCCCAACGGTCGCTGATTCCATGCAGATAGAACCGGTGCAGGCCAATGCCGCCAAACAGCAATGCCAGTAAAGTTGCGAAGGTTTTGTTCTTGTGGGGCGCTGCCATGGGTCTCGTCCGGGAAGGGTGGGCTGGTTTGGTGCGGGTGCGGGCCAGTGTCTGGCCAGTTGCCAGTCGGCATTGTAGCGGGTGGCGCCGTATTGCGTGCACAATGCACAAGCTGCTGACAAGCTGCCGATTTATCGCCTGCGCAAGCCGTCAGTCGTCAAGGAGTTGTTTGTCAAGGCATACTCCGCTATAATCTATGGCTTTTTCCGCGTACGTACACTTTTTGGAAATATTATGGTCGTTATTCGTTTATCCCGTGGTGGCGCCAAGAAGCGCCCGTTCTTCAACATCGTTGCTACCGATTCGCGCAATCGTCGTGACGGCCGCTTCATCGAGCGTATCGGCTTTTACAATCCGATCGCTTCTGACAAAGAAGAGGGCTTCCGCGTTGCTCAGGATCGTCTGAGCTACTGGCAAGGCGTTGGCGCGCAACTGTCGCCGACCGTGGCCCGTCTGGTTGCAGAAGCCGGCAAGAAAGCCGCTGCTTAAGGTTTGACAGCTGTTTTGACAGGCAAGACTGCATCGGAGGTTGTTCTCCCCGAGGACTTGGTGCTGGTGGGTCATATCACCGGTGCCTACGGCCTGCAGGGCTGGGTCAGGATCCGGCCTTATTCGGCGGATGCTGACGCGCTTTTGCACGCCAAGACCTGGTGGCTGGACAAACCGGTGACGCGCGATGTCGAGGTGATGGAAGCCAGGCAGCATGGCGGCGATACCGTCGCTCGCCTGGTGGGTGTGGCGGACCGCGATGCGGCAGAAGCGCTCAAGGGCGCAACCGTGCACATTTCACGCCGGTATTTCCCGGCGCTGGCTGACGGCGAGTTTTACTGGATCGACCTGATCGGTCTGGCGGTGGAAAACCTCCAGGGCGAAACGCTCGGGCAGGTGGCCGACATGATGGACAACGGCGCGCATCCGATTTTGCGAGTGGCGCCGCCGGTCGAGCCGGAGCAAAAACCGGCGCCGGAAATGCTGATTCCCTACGTCGAGCAATTCGTCAAGACGGTGGATTTGGCAGGCAAGAAGATTACAGTGGACTGGGGTAGAGATTATTGAGACCCCGGTAGCCAGGATGGCAGGTGAAGAGGGAGTGCGGGATGCAATTTGATGTCGTCACGCTGTTTCCGGAAATGTTCGCCGCCATCACGCAATCAGGCATTACGCGACGCGCTTTCGAGCAAGGCAGGTGTGGCTTGTCATTGTGGAATCCACGCGATTTCACCAGCGACAATCACCGCACGGTCGATGACCGGCCTTACGGCGGCGGCCCCGGCATGGTCATGCTGGCCAAGCCGCTGGAAGCGGCGATCGATGCCGCGCGGGCGCGCCAGCAAGCGTTGGACGTGGCGCAGCCGCGGGTGATTTACCTGTCGCCGCAAGGACGGCCGCTGACGCACGAACGCGTCATGCAACTGACGGCGCAGCCTGGCCTGGTGCTCTTGTGCGGACGTTATGAAGCGGTGGACCAGCGTTTGCTGGATCGTTGCGTCGATGAGGAAATCAGCCTTGGCGACTTCGTGCTGTCGGGTGGCGAATTGCCGGCGATGGCGCTGATGGATGCGGTGATCCGCCAGTTGCCGGGCGTATTGCACGACGATGCCTCGGCAGTCGAAGACAGTTTCGTCAACGGCTTGCTGGATTATCCGCACTACACACGCCCGGAAGTGTATGAAGGCGTGGCGGTGCCGCCGGTATTGATGGGCGGGCACCATGCCGAGATCGTCAAATGGCGGCGCGAGCAGGCGTTGGCAGCGACGGCGGCGAAGCGCCCGGACCTGATCGACAGGGCGCGCGCAGCTGGCTTGCTGACGAAGGCAGACGAAAGATATATTGCGGGAAAGAGTTAAGCGCAGCGGTACTCTGTCCCCAACTGACTATAACTGATTAGTAGTAGCAGTAAAGCGCGGATGTCCCCATCCGCATATTCAACCCCATCCTCTACCGGGAATTGGTGGTAGCCCAGGCTACCCGGCGCCGGCAAGATGGTTACAGGAGCTAAAAATGGACTTGATCCAGCAACTCGAACAAGAAGAGATTACCCGTCTCTCCAAGAATATTCCCGATTTCGCCCCAGGCGATACCGTGATCGTCAGCGTCAACGTGGTTGAAGGCACCCGCAAGCGTGCCCAGGCTTACGAAGGCGTGGTCATCTCGCGTCGCAACCGCGGTCTGAACTCCAACTTCATCGTTCGCAAGATTTCTTCGGGCGAAGGCGTTGAGCGTACATTCCAGCTGTACTCCCCGCTGATCGCTTCGATCGAAGTCAAGCGTCGCGGCGATGTGCGTCGCGCCAAGCTGTACTACCTGCGTGAGCGTTCGGGCAAGTCGGCGCGTATCAAGGAAAAGCTGCCGAACCGCCGCGCTGCGGCTGCGAAAGCCGCGGAATAATCCGGCTGTTTGCATTGGCAAAAAGGGCGCCTCAGGGTGCCCTTTTTTTCGACCTGCGCCGGCATGATTTCGCCGCATCCACTAGAATCGAGACTGGACTACGTGCATTGGCGCGCTTGCCGATGTTTTATCTGACAGGAAGCCGTTTTGCCCAAACTCGTTTTTGACCCGCGCGACATGGCGATCGATTCGATTGCCGGCGAAGCCGCGCTTGGCGCCGACCGGCTCAACGCCGACTGGCTGCGCCAGCGTTTCGCCACGCCACCCGTGTGGGTGCCTGAAATTAGCGCCGATTCGCGCATCCGCGCGGCGGATACGCTCGCCACCCCGACGCTTGCCACTCCGGCCTCGGTCCTGATGCCGATTATTCTGCGTGAAACCGGCCCGACCCTGCTGCTTACCCAGCGTGCAGCGCATTTGCACGACCATGCCGGCCAGATCAGCCTGCCCGGCGGGCGCCACGAGGCAAGCGACAGCTCGGCGATTGATACCGCCTTGCGCGAAACCGAAGAGGAAGTCGGCCTGCATCGGCGTCATATCGAGGTGATCGGCACTCTGCCGGACTATCAAACCATCACAGGCTACTGCGTCACCCCGGTGGTGTCGCTGGTGCAGCCGCCATTCGACCTGCGCGCCGACCCTTTCGAAGTCGCCGAAATCTTTGAAGTGCCGATGCATTTTCTGATGGATGGCAGCCACCATCAGCGCCGCAGCGCGGCATTGCCTGTCACCGGTGGCCGCCGCAGCTTTTATGCCATGCCGTATGAGCGCTTTTTCATCTGGGGGGCGACGGCCGCCATGCTGCGCAACCTCTATCATTTCCTGCGGGTCTGAATTTGCCGGGTTGAGTTTGCCGGGTCTGAGTTTGATTAAGTTCGGGCGCTGCGTTATCGTATCGCACGCACAACTTTACAAGAAAGCTGTCTGATGACTTTTTTTGCCATCCTCGTTGTCTTGCTGATCGAACAAGTCCAGCCGCTGCGCGCCGACAATCCGGTCAGCGCCGCCTTGCGCACCCTGGCCCATCGCATGGAGGTGCGCTTCAACGCCGGCCAGGCGCAGCACGGCAAGCTGGCATGGTTCGCCACCATGGCCGCGGTGATGGTGCCAACCGCCCTGGTGTACTGGCTGTGCGCCAGTATCGGCTTCCTGGCGGTATTTGCCTGGACCGCCCTGATCGCCTATCTGACCCTGGGCTTTCGCCACTACAGTCATTACTTCACCGCGATCCAGATTGCGCTGAGTTCGGGCGATGAAGAAAGCGCGCGCAGCCTGCTGGCGGAATGGACCGGCCAGGATACCTCGACTCTGGACAGCAGCGAACTGTCGCGCATTGCGGTGGAAACGGCGCTGGTGACCACCCACCGCAACGTCTTCGGGGTGTTTTTCTGGCTCCTGCTGCCGGTTGGCCCGGCGTTTGCGGTGATGTACCGCGTTGCCGAATACCTGGCGCGCGCCTGGAACGAACCGGATCACCTGAAAAACGAAGCCTTCGGCCGCTTCGCCACGCGCGCTTTTTACTGGATCGACTGGCTTCCTTCACGCCTGACCGCAATCGCCTTCGCCGTGGTCGGCAATTTCGAGGATGCCATCTATGCCTGGCGCAATTTCGCCCATCGCTGGCCGGACGAGGCCGTCGGCGTCATCCTGTCGGCCGGTGGCGGCGCGCTCGGGGTACGCCTGGGTACGCCGGCGGTGAGTGCGGCCAGCGTATTGCCGGCCGATGCCTCGCTGGTCGATACGGCGACGATCGAAGCTGAAGGCCCGCCCGGCGATGTGCCGCAGCCGCGCACCTTGCAAAGCACGGTGGGCCTGGTCTGGCGTGCCCTGTTGTTGTGGATGCTGCTGTTGCTGCTGATCTCGATCGCGCTCTGGGTGGGCTAGCTGTCAGTTTCATATCGTGGAATGTCATGTCATTGACTGCAAGCATGCGATATAATGCGCAGGCGCTAGATATTGCCGTCGATGCCGGCGGCGAGTCTACATTTGAATTTGCTACCTGACGAGCCGCCCGCATGGCAGACATTGCCGACAAACCCCAAGAAGCACGTGAGTTTTTTATCCAGGGCGTGACCAGCGATGGCAGAACTTTTCGTCCCAGCGACTGGGCCGAGCGTTTGTGCGGCGTGATGGCCTGTTTCGGCCAGGAAGGCAGCAATCGCCAGGATGCCCACCTGCGCTATTCCCGCTATGTCCGGCCGGCGCTGCTGGAAGGGGTCAAGTCGGTCGTCGTCAGCGAAGACCTGCGCAAGATCGAACCGCTGGCCTATCACTTCGTCTTGAATTTCGCCAAGGACAACGATTTGCGCATCGTTGATGCCTGCCTGTTGCCGGAGCCAGGCCAGCGCGCCTGAGTGTACCGGCAACCACGCGCCGTTGCGTCTCGGCACGTCACGCCGTGCATTTACTTTCTTTGTCGCACTAAATAAGCTAACCTAGCAATGCAATCGCCAGGCTGGATGCATCGTCATGCGCTTGCATTTTTCGCCCCGATTGCAGCACGATTGCCAGCTCATGCTCATGGCCGAACCTACCATCCAGAATCGGCCTCCGAGGCCCGTGCCGCTTGCCGCCCTGCTGACCCTGTTGCTGGGGCTGGCAGTCGCTATCGGCTTGTTCCTGATCTTGCGCGACCTCGAATACAAGGCGCAGGATACGGATTTCAGGCAGCAGGCCAGCATTCGCGCCCTGCGCCTGGAGCATGGACTGGCGGAAGCGGTCAACGCGGTGGAAATCGCCAACCAGCTGTTTGTGGTCAACGAGACGGTCAGCCGCGAACAGTTCCGGCTTTTTACCCAGCCCTTGCTGAAGAATTACCCCTACATTCAAGCCTTTAACTTCCACCGCATCGTCACGGACAGCGAGCGCTCCGCCTTTGAGGCTGAAATGCGCAAGCAGTTCGCCGGTTTCATGTTGACCGAACTGGCAGGGGGCAAGCCGGTTCCCGCCAGGATCAAAAAGCGCTATATCGTCGTCGATTTCCTCGAGCCGATGCGGGGGAACGAGGCGGCTTTCGGACTGGATGTCAGTTTTCATGCGCATCTGGTGGCAACCATGCAGCATGCCGCCGAGACCGGCTTGCCCGCCGCCTCGGACCTGCTGCGGCTGGCTCAGGGCGAAGCCGATGCGCGCATCGGCTTCCAGGTGGTCGTGCCGGTGTATCGCAAGGGTGCGGCGCTGGATGATGCCGGCGCGCGCCGGGCCGCCTGGATCGGCGACACCGCGGTGATCTTCAGCGCAAAAAAACTGATCGAGAAGGCGTTCGGCAGCGATGGCTTGCTCGAAGAAGGCAGTCCGGATGTCAGCGTCTATGCGGCCGCCGCTGCGGTTGAATCCCAGCTTGCCTTTCGCAAGGGACTCCCGCCGGCCAGCGGGCCGCAGGGCGGCGCGCTGCTGCGCTGGCTGTCGCCAAGGCAGATCAGCCCGGTCACGCATGACTTTCTGGTGGCTGGCAAACCCTGGCATATGATGCTGTCGCCCGCAGCGCCGACGGCGATTGTCGGGCAATACGGCTCTTTCTATGTACTCATTGGCGGCGTCCTGTTCAGCTTCCTGGCCGCCGCCTATATCCATGCGCTGGTGACGCGCGAGCAGCGGGTGCAGCGCCTGGTGCAGGAGCGCACCCGAGAAGCGCATCTGGCCAACCGTCTGCTGCGGGAAGATATCGCCGCCCGCGAACGCCTGGAAAAGGATTTGCAGTTGCGCAAGCGCGCCATCGAAGCCAGCCCCAACGCCATCATCATCACCAGCGCCGAGGCGCCCGATTATCCGATCGAATACGTCAATCCGGCCTTCCTGCACATGACCGGTTATACGGAAATGGAAATCCTCGGACGCAGCATGCGCCTCTTGATGGGTAACGACAGCAAGCAACCGGGAATCGCTGAATTCAAGTCCGCCACCATAGAGCAACGACTGGGTCACGCGGTCATGCGCAGCTATCGCAAGGATGGCACGATGTTCTGGAACGACCTGTACACTTCGCCGGTGCGCGATGCCGACGGCAGGGTCACGCATTTTGTCGCGGCGCAGTATGACATCACGGAGATGAAGCGCTATGAGGCCGAGCTGGAAATCCGCGCCAACCAGGATACCGTCACCGGACTGGCCAACCGCAACCTGTTGCGCGACCGCCTGAGCCAGGCGCTGGCGTTTGCCGCGCGCTACATGCACCCGGTCTGGGTGGTGCATCTGGATCTCGACCGCTTCAAGTTCATCAACGACACGCTGGGCCTGTCGGCTGGCGACCAGTTGTTGAAGCAGGTTGCCGAGCGCCTGCAGGCTTGCGTGCGCGCTACCGATACGGTGGCGCGCCTGGCCGCCGATGAATTCGTGCTGGTGCTGCCTGAACGTAGCGACGAAAGCTCTGCCATCCACACGGTTCAGCGCATCATGGACGCGGCGGCCAAGCCATACACCATCGAAGGCCACGAGTTTTTCATGACCGTCAGCGCCGGCATGGCGGTGTATCCGACCGATGGCGAGGATGCCGAGACGCTGATGAAGCATGCCGACGTCGCCATGTACCGTGCCAAGGAAACTGGCCGCAACAACTACCAGTTCTATACGCCGGCGATGAACGAGCGCGCGCTGGAGCGGCTGCGCCTCGAAGGCGACTTGCGCCTGGCGCTGGAGCACCGGCAGTTCGAGCTGCACTACCAGCCGCAGGTCGACCTGTGTACCGGCAAAATCCATGGCATGGAGGCGCTGATCCGTTGGCAGCACCCGGCCTACGGCATGGTGGCGCCGGCGCGTTTCATCGGCCTGGCCGAGGAAACCGGCCTGATCGTGCCGCTCGGCGCCTGGGTGGTCCGCACCGCCTGCATGCAGGCGAAATCCTGGCAGGACGCCGGCCTGGGCGAGCTGCGGGTGGCGGTAAACCTGTCGGCGCGGCAGTTTACGCAAAAGGACCTGGTCAAGTCGATTGCCAATGTCTTGCGGGAATGCGGCCTGGCGCCGCATTGCCTGGAACTCGAACTGACCGAAAGCATGCTCATGGACGATGTCGAGCGCGCCATCGGCATCTTGCGCGACCTCGCTGGCCTGGGCGTGCAAATCTCGGTGGATGATTTCGGTACCGGCTATTCCAGCCTGGCTTACCTGAAACGCTTGCCGATCGATGTCCTGAAAATCGACCAATCCTTCGTGCGCGATATCAGCATCGACCCCGACGATGCGGCGATCGTCGCCACCATCGTTTCGCTGGCGCACAGCCTGCGCCTGCAGGTGATCGCGGAAGGGGTGGAGACCGCCGAGCAGCTGGAATTCCTGCGCGACCATGGCTGCGATGCGATGCAGGGGTACTACTTCAGCAAGCCGGTGCCGGCGGACCAGTTCGAGGCAATGCTGCGGCAGGGGAAGTGCTTGGCGGGATCGGCGAATATTGCGGGATAGTAGGTATAGTAACTAGGGTCTGTCTGACTGAACGAAATCAATCTGGATGAGTCGATAGGCGATGAGCCGAATTGATTTATCCGAGCGGCAATGGCGTCAGTTGGCGCCCTATTTGCCGAGTAATCCGCGCCTTGGTCACACGTACGTTGAGCATAGGCATGTTCTCAACGGCATACTATGGCGTTTAAAAACCGGGGCGCCGTGGCGTGACGTCCCGGAACGCTATGGTCCCTGGCAAACCTGCTATGACCGTTTTGTGCGATGGTCGCGCAATGGCACGTGGCAACGAATATTGACCCTGCTGCAGGCAAAAGCGGATGCCTCCGGTCACATCGACTGGGACGGTGCGGCACTGGACGCGACGCACATCAAGGCGCATCGCAGTGCCAGCGGCGCCCGCAAAACCGCTGCCAAAGCGGAAAAAAGGGGACCGTAAGCAACGAATGGCTGGGCCGCTCAAGTGGCGGACGTACCAGCAAAATTCATTTGTGCGTAGACGGCAATGCACGCCCGCTCGCCCTGGTGATCACTGCCGTTCAATGCGCTGATGTCACCCAAATCGCACCGGTGCTCGATGCCATTTCCGTTCCTCGTTCTTGACCGGGCGGCCCACGAAAGCGCCCGTCGCGTCTGCGGGTAGACCGCGCCTACGGCGCACGCAAGCTCTGCAAGTTGATTCAAAGCCGGGGCATCCAATGTGTCTGCCCCGAGCGCGAGGATGCAAAAGCCGCACGCCTGAGGCGTAGTAGTGGCGGCGGCAGTCCACCTTCCTTTAATCCCGATGACTACAAGGGGCGCAATGTCGTCGAGCGTGCCATCAACCGCTTGAAAGACTTCCGGGCAGTCGCAATTCGCTATGAAAACGGGGACCCAACTTCCTTGCGGCTGTCACTGTAGCGGCTATTGTGCTCTGGCTCCTATGAAGTCAGTCAGACAGACCCTAACTGGTTTATTGGATTCATGCATCAGCCAATTAACGTTCATCACAGTATATTTGCCGTTTGTCGGATTAGGGTGGATTTCCTTAAATGCAACTTCTACGATGCTAGTTACCAAATAGCAATGTCTAGTTAATGATGAATTCACAATAAATTTCCATTGCCCACATGAATATAAAGCACACAAACGGCTTTACGTTAATTGAGTTAATGATAACGCTGTCGATTGCGGCCATTCTCATGGCACTTGCTGCGCCCAATTTTGGAATCTTTGTGTTGAACAGTCGCATGACGGCGCAAAGCAATGATTTATTGTCAGCGTTTCAGCTGGCGCGCAGTGAAGCGATTAAGCGCGGTGTGCGCGTCAGTCTATGCAAAAGCGCCAATAACACTTCCTGCGCTGCGTCCGGTACCTGGGCGCAGGGGTGGATCGTGTTTGTAGATGGAACTACTGCCGGGACGGTTGACGGGACGGGAGCAAATGCGGACGTTGTGCTTCGCGCATTCAGTGCTTTAACCGGAAACAGCCGGCTGGCAGGGAGTGCCAATGACGTCGCAAGTTATGTGTCGTTTACTGCTTCCGGCGCAACTTCGTTGACGGCAAACCGCCTTGTTTCGCTGTGCCCGCCCAGCCCTGCAGCAGTCGTCGGGCGGGACATTCAAATTGCGCCGTCCGGCCGCGTGCGTGTACAAAAACCGCCTGCCACTGCATGTACCTGAGGAGGAAAAATGCGGCAAAAAGGATTTACCCTGATTGAAGTGCTGATTGCAATGCTGGTGCTGGCAATTGGCCTCTTGGGACTGGCCGGGTTAATGGCAACGAGTATGCGCAATAACCATAGCGCCTACCATCGCACCCAGGCGGTTTGGCTGGCGAATGACATGATAGACAGGATGCGGGCAAACCGTGCGGTTGCGTTATCGGGAACGAATAACTACGTCATCGCCATTGGCTTGGCAACATCTGCTTCTGCGGGTATGGCGGGCACGGACGTCAACAGCTGGAAAACCTTGCTTGGTCGGACTTTGCCGGCAGGTGATGGTTCGATTGCAGTAACACCTGCTTCGCGCGCTGCCACCGTGATCATTCAATGGAACGACGCTCGGGGGAGTCAAGGCAGCACTACGCAACAGTTTCGTGTGGATACACAGCTATGAAAAAACAAGAGCGCAGCCTGTTGTTTTTCAAGGGCCAATCGGGTTTCAGTTTAATTGAATTGATGGTTGCGATAACCATCGGCTTCATAGTTGTCCTCGCGGTCAGCTATCTGTATTTGGGTAGTAACCAGGTATTCCGGGCTACGGACAATATGTCGCGTCTGCAGGAAAACGCGCGCTATGCACTGGATAACATGGCCCGTCACGTCCGCATGACAGGATATATCGGCTGCGGTAACTTGCAGAACATGACAGTCACAGTCATTGCAAACGCGCCGGCGGAAGGCATCACGACTGCGAACGCTGTTTCAGGCCTTGACTATGTGTCACCTGCTGCGGCGATCGGTGGCATCACGCGCCCGGCAGGGGACACCATTTCGATCAGAGGGATGTTCAGGGAAGGCGTGCCAGTTACTGAGGATGGCCAGCCTTCCAATGCAAACCTGAAAATTGCGGATAACCGTTACGGGTTTGCGCAAGGCGATGTCCTGACCGTCACTAACTGCACTCATGCAGATACGTTCAAGGTTACGAATAATCCGGGCGCAGCCACTCTGCCCGGAGTGGTAAATATAACGACGCTGACACATGCAAACAGCACCAATACCGGGAATCGACTTGGCAAATATGGTACCGATGCCATCGTGTCGAGAATAGATCAATATAGCTATTTCGTCGGAGTTAACCCGGCAAGCAAGCGGGCCCTGTTCCGCTCGGGGCCGACCAGCGCGGATGCGCCGGTTGAACTGGCTGATAACGTCGAGGATATGCAAATCGAGTATGGCGTCGACACCAATGGTGATTCCGCCGCAGATAGCTATCTTACCGCGACCTCAGTAGGCGCGGACTGGGATAAGGTGGTGACTGCGCGGATTCACTTGCTGATGGCCAGTGCAGAGAATAACGTCGCATCATCAGCGCAACGATATGTTTTTAACGGTGCTACGGTGACCGCGACCGACCGTCGCCTATACCAGGTTTTCACTACCACGGTTGGCTTGCGCAACCGCTTGCCCTGACGGAGATTATTGATGGTCTTTTCACAAAGACAGCGTGGCGCTGCCCTCATTACGGGCTTGATCATTATGGTGATCCTGACCTTGCTCGCGGTCGCCAGCATGCGTACCACGATTATGGAAGAAAAAATGGCAGGTAACGCGCGTGACATCGATATTGCGTTTCAGTCTGCCGAAGCCGCTATAAGGGCCGGAGAAGACGTCCTGAATGGCGCCACGCTCCCGGCGTTCAGTACATCGGGAGCTCATCTGACGGCTGCGGTTCGAAATGATGAATACTGGCTTTCCACGCATAACTGGGGCACGAGTTCGATTGCATACTCTGGCACCCTCGAGGGGACGTCTGGCAATCCGCGGTATGTAATCGAAGAAATGGCGGCTGTGCCTGAGTCCGGAGGCAGCCTGAAAATGGGCGCTATTGAAGAAAAAGGAATATACAGAATCACCGTGCGCGGGGCGGGAGCCAGCCCTAACGCAAAGGTATATCTCCAGTCAACCTATCGTCGCTGATATTGTAAAAATATAACGAATGAAAATCATGCGTCCAATTCAAGCCTTGATTCTGGCGGCATCGTTCTGCGTGTTGACGCCCACCGCCATGTCAGTGGATATCGCCCAGAAGCCGGTGTTTCTCAATCCGCCCGACCCGCGCATCATGCTGGTGATGTCGCGTGACCACGAACTGTCGAAAAAAGCCTACAGCGACCATTCCGATCTCAATAACGACGGTGTATTGGACATAACGTATACCGATACTATTGATTATTATGGTTATTTCGATAGTAAAAAATGCTACACGTACGCCAACAGTCGTTTCGAGCCCGCAGGCTCTGCGGCAGGAGCGAATAGTCACCACTGCAGCAGCCAGTGGAGCGGCAATTTCCTGAACTGGGTCAGCATGACGCGCATGGACGTGCTTCGAAAGACCCTTTATGGCGGATTGCGGTCTACTGATGATGATGGCGGGAGCGCAGTCGGGAAAACGGTGCTGGAACGCGCCATGCTCCCGTCTGATGTGCATGCCTTCAGCAAGACGTTTGCTCCTGCCGGCGGCGCAACCGAAATGTTGCGATACACCCCTTATAACCAGGCGATTGTTTCATTTTGTAATGCGACACGTTCAAGTGGCATGTCCCGGGCCACGACAGCGGCACCCCAAATACAGGTGGCCTATGGTGCTTTTCCGCGGTGGGCAATGACTGCCCTGAATCAGTGCGGGACCAGTAACACCGCCAGTGAAGGTCGGCCCGCCACATTGGCGGCAGACCTGACGGCGCGGGTGGCAGTGTGCGTGACGGGCATGCTTGAAGATAATTGCACTGCCTATGGCGCCAACCGCAAGCCAACAGGCTTGCTGCAAAAATACGGCGAAAAGGAGGCCCTCTCCAGGGTGCAATTTGGGCTTTTAACCGGCAGTTATTCCAAAAACAAGTCAGGCGGAGTATTGCGTAAAAATACCTCCTGGTTAACCAATAATCTAACTGCAGCAAATAATGAAGTTAACTCCTCAACCGGGCAATTCATTAACCAGGGCACCAGTGATGCCGGCATCATCAATACCGTTAACCGCATACGAGTTTCTGGATGGGATTATGGCGCAAACACGCACCAAAATGGCTGTAACTCTCCCGGAATATTGACATTTGCCGACGGTCAGTGTGTCGACTGGGGTAATCCTCTCGCCGAAATGTATCTGGAGGCGATACGTTATCTGGCTGGTAAAGCAGCGCCGACCACAGCATTTGATACGACGACCGATGAGCAAACGCATTTACCTAGCTTGCCCAAAGTGACCTGGCAAGATCCCTTGCCGAATGATCAGTGGTGTGCGCTGTCCAGCACCGTGGTGTTGTCGACAGGCTTGAATTCATTTGACCGAGACCAACTGACAGGACATGGCATTGCCAACCTTGACGTCGTCGCTTCAACAAATACAGTCGGCAAGCTGATACTTGAAAATGGTACGAATACTTATCTAATTGGCAGTAACGGCACTGTCACTACCACAGATGACCAGTGCACCGGCAAGGCATTGACCGCCGATGGCACTACCAGTAACTTGAGCGACGCTTCCGGCATCTGCCCGGAGATTCCAAGCCTGAAGGGCGGTTATCACATTGCGGGACTGGCTTTTTCCAATCAATCGATCGATTTGCGCCCGGAATATCAGACAAAACGGAATGCGCGGTGGGGGCCAACAGTCCCAATCCCAATCTGGCGCGCGCGGCACGCCAGCCAATGGAAGTCTATACGGTAGCGCTTGCCGAAACGCTGCCAAAACTTGAAATACCAGTGGCGGGCGGCAAAATCACTTTTCTCCCGGCATGTATGGCGAACTCCAGCGGTTCTGCCACTGCCGCCACTACCGGCTGGCGCGTTTGCTCGCTGACGGACATGCGCTTCCTGAGTTATGGAATGGTAAACGGAGCGCCGGCGGGTTCCATTGAAGTCTCTTGGGAAGATTCCACCTGGGGGAATGACTATGATATGGACGGGGTTGCTGAACTGGACTTCTGTGTGGGAGCCGCCTGTGATCCGGCTTTGGGAGTCGCGTCTAATCAATTAAGAATCCGAGCCCAGGCAACTTATGCTGCTGCCGGCCATGCCTTGCGCTTTGGCTATACCGTGACTGGGAGCTCCGCCGACGGTACGCACCTCGATATTCTGCGCCCCGGGGGCCAGAATTTCACATCCCTTCCTGCTCCCGCTACGGTAACGCCGCCAACCGCCCGGACATTTAGTGTCGGCGCCTCGGCTGCAAAGTTGCTCGAAAGCCCGCTGTTGTATGCCGCAAAATATGGCAAGGCCAATTCGGACCTGACAGGCGGCGGGGCTAACAAGGATCAACCGGACGGCATACCCGATAATTATTTCAAGGTGACCAACCCGGCCGGGCTGTTTGACGCTCTTGGCAAGGTATTCGAGGAAGCCGCCGTTGCTGATGCCTCGGCTGCTGCAATCGCCAGTAACTCAACCAGGCTGAATACGGATACGCATGTCTATCAGGCGCTCTTTCACAGCCCAGCCTGGACCGGGGACCTCAAGGCGATGCCGTTGAGTTCGACCGGCACGGTCGGCACTGCCAGCTGGTCAGCCAGTGCAAATATTCCAGCCGCGGCGAGCCGGAACATTAAAACCTGGAATGGCACTACGTGGAATGACGCTAATGGCTCGGGCCTGGATTTCAACTGGAGTAATCCGGTACTTTCGAGCGAGGTGACCGCTGCGCAACAAACCGCGATCGGCAGTGCGGATATTTTGAATTATATTCGGGGCGACCAAAGCAAGGAGAAAAACCAAACCAATGGCATTTACCGTGCGCGTTCCAGCCGCATGGGGGATATTGTGAATTCCGATCCGCACTATGTGGCAGCTGAAAATTATGGCTACGATCAGCCAGGCAGTGGGTTATTGGCTGCACAGAAGACCGAATACACGACTTTCCGCACCGGTATCAAAACCACCCGGAAGAAAATGCTTTATGTTGGCGTAAATGACGGCATGCTTCATGCCATTAATGCTGCCAATACCGCAGTCGACGGGGGTGGCGACGAAATTTTTGCCTATGTACCCAATGCAGTTATTCCGAATTTGAGTGCGCTGGCCCAGCCTAACTATCAGCACCGCTTTTACGTTGATGGCTCTCCCAACTCCGGCGACGCCTACTTGGGAGGGTGGAAAACCGTTTTGTTAGGTACATTGGGAGCAGGGGGCAAGGGGGTCTTTGCGCTGGATATTACCAACCCCGATAATTTCGACGCTTCCAAGGTTATCTGGGAATTCACGGATGCGACTGATCTTGGCATGATCATGAGCCGTGCGCACGTCGCGCGCATGAATAATGGCCATTGGTATGCCATATTCGGCAATGGTTATAACAGCTCGTTAGGCAAAGCGAAATTGTTCCTGGTTCCTCTCGACAAATCCCAAAACCTTCCCGTTATTAAAATTGATACCGGAGTTGGCACGGATAATGGGATGTCCGAACCGGCACTCCTCGATACCAATGGTGACCGCATCGTTGATGTGATCTATGCCGGAGATCTGCGAGGCAATGTCTGGAAGTTCGATATGTCATCGACGACTGCCAGCAATTGGGAAGTCGCATACCAATCCGGTAATGGTAATAACGCTGTTCCGGCACCTCTTTTTAAAGCGCAAATCATCAGTGGTTCGCCGAGCGTGGCGGTCGAGCAGCCGATCACGGGCGCCCTGGAAATTGGCGCCGCACCTGGCGGTGTATCTGGCTATATGGTCTATTTCGGCACGGGCAGCTATTTAGGCAATACGGATGTAGGCGTGACGGCCACCCAGACTGCCTATGGCATTCTTGACGCCGGCAACAAGATTGCGCCTGGTAACACCGGACGCGATTCATTGCAACCGCAAACCTTTGTCTACGAAGGGGCCCGTACGAGCACGGATTCGAGCCTGGTCCGCGTCGCCAGCAATAATGCGGTGGCATATACCGGAGGCAGCGCGAAACGCGGATGGTATCTGGATTTGTTGTCTGCTGCCGCTCCGGCCAGTCCTGTCAGTCCGGCTAATCTTGGCGAAAGAATTGTGGCGGTGCCCTTGCTGCGACACGGCAGAGTGATTTTGACTTCTATCGTTCCCTCTTCCGCAGTGTGTGCTCAAGGCGGCTATAGCTGGATCACGGAGCTTGATGCCTTGTCGGGCGGGCGGTTGTCCTACAGCGTATTTGACCCGAATAACGACGGGCTATACAACGCCGCGGACAATGCGGTTTACGGCCCGAATGGCGCAACTTCGAATCCGGCAAGCTCAATCAAACTAGGGGATGAAGGATTGATGAAGGCGCCGACCGTGATCAGCGCGGGCGAAAAAGAATACAAAGTGGGGAGCGGTACTGCTGGTAGTGTCGTAGTCATCAATGAAAAAGGCACGAATGGAAAACCGCGCTCCTCGTGGCGACAAATTTTCCCCAAGTGATAATCGTTTATAGGGACTCTGAATATGCAACGAGCCACAAGCCAAGGCTTCACACTGATTGAATTGATGATTACAGTTGCTGTGATCGGCATACTTGCTGCAGTTGCTTATCCTAGCTACACGCAATACGTTCAACGTAGCAATCGTGCGGCTGTAAAAGCCATATTGCTTGAAGATGCTCAATTTCTTGAGAGGAATTTTACGACGGCTAATCGTTATGACCGTACCAGCGCGGACGTTGAAATTACCAGCGCTACCTTGCCTAAGAGACAAAGCCCTGAAAGTGGGGCGGCGAAATATAACATCACAGTGGAGATGGGGACTGCACCTGCGCAAACTTTTACGCTTTCAGCAACGCCAACGGGTTCGATGACCAGCGATGCGTGCGGTACTTACACCTTATCGTATACCGGAGTACAAGGATCAGGTGGCAGCGTGGCGGAGTGCTGGGGGAAGTAACTTGACAAGAATTCAATGAGTAGCGAATAGGAACGTAGGCATTTTCAATCGCTTACGTTTCTACTTCGATGTACATTTCACTATTGACTGCTCTGCCGTTTATCTCGCCTGGTTGATAAACGGAATTGTAAAATTGCAAAATAATTTCTTCTTCTGTTGCTTTATCTGCAGTTGATTTTTCCGCAAAAATAGAATGAACTTTTCCACGTGCATCGATCAATACGCGTAAAAGAGAGGTGGCCCAGTTTGTTTGGACAGCAATTTGCTGTCGTTAAGTGGGGCTTTGTGAAGTAGGGTTATCCATGGCACCGCTCGCCGCCCCATGCGCAGGGCAAGAGCGTGCGGCGCGGTGGATAGCCCGGGCCCTCATCTACGCGGCCTGCCGAAGGGCCGGAAGATTGTCATAGTAGAACGCATCTGGCACCGTGCCGTCAAGCGCGCTGTGTGGGTGCCGGCTGTTGTAGAACGCCAGATGGCGCCCAATGCCGTCGCGTGCCGCGCTCACCGTTTCGTACGCGCGCAAGTAAACCTCCTCGTATTTAATCGATTTCCACAATCGCTCGACGAACACGTTGTCGCGCCAGCAGCCTTTCCCATCCATGTGTAAAAACATGCCTAAATGCAACCGTTGATCGTCATATTTCTGCCGTCAATCCGAGTTCACAGAAAAATTTGGCGAAATTCCTGGAGAAATTTATAAAAATGTTCTAAATTTCCAGTGTTTCCAATGGGAAACAATAATTAACAATTTAATAGAGCGATTAAACACATCATGAAAACTCAGGGTGACGATGGTTTTACGTTAATCGAGCTGATGGTGACAGTGGCAATTATCGGCATACTGGCGGCAGTCGCCTATCCCTCATACACGCAACATCTCGTCCGCTCCCACCGCGCCGCAGCGCAAACCTACATGCTGGGATTGGCAAACCAGCAGGCACAGTTCCTGTTGGATGCGCGCAGCTACTTTTGCACGAATACCGCCGGCTGCCCCCATGTGCTGACAGCCGCAACGACGCCAGCATTCAATCCGCCCGCTGAAGTCAGCGGTCACTACACGGTCGCGGTTACGTCCAACAACGCGGGACTGCCGACGTACACCATCACCGCCACCCCCAAGGACATTCAGGCCGGCCGGGATACAAAATGCAAGACCTTAACGCTGGACCACACGGGGGCAAAAGGCATCTCCGGCGGCACCGGGACCGTTGCTCAATGCTGGTAAAGAAAATCATGGGAACCAAGTCCAATAAGCGCGCAACCTCGCTCCCGCCGGCTGCATTTGGCCGCAATGGGCGCAGTCTCGGCTTCAGTTTGGTGGAGTTGATGGTGACACTGGCGATTGCCGCCATTTTATTGGCGGTCGGCGTTCCTTCTTTTCGCGACTTCGTATTGAATCAGCGCGTTAAAACAGCCTCCAGCCAGATTTTCTATGCGTTGACGCTGGCGCGCAGCGAAGCAATCAAGCGCAATGCTGAAGTCCGGGTGCAAAAGGTTAACACCGGCTGGCAGGATGGCTGGACAGTCGCTACTGTCACCGGGGCGGTTACGCTGGGCACCCAGGATGCGTTTGCTAATTTGGCGATAGCAGGATCCGCTAACAGCGTTACCTACGGTGGCAGCGGCCGCCTTACCGGGGGGTGAGCTCGACTTTTGCGGTAACAGGCGGCTCAAGTGCCCGTTGTGTGACGGTAGGTTTGAGTGGCGTGCCCAGTACCAAAAAAGGAAGTTGCTGATGGACGCTTTCATTAAAGTCAAAGGGATGGAAAAAGGCTTCAGCATGATCGAGGTGCTGGTGACGCTGGTGATTTTGCTGGTGGGCTTGCTGGGACTGGCGGGCATGATGATGAAAAGCCAGCGCGCCGAAACGGAATCGTATCAGCGCGCGCAAGCACTGCTCCTGCTGCAGGATATGGTTGGCCGCATCAATGCCAATCGCAAGGTGGCCTCCTGTTATGCGACCAGTGACGGCGCCAGCGGCACGCCCTATCTTGGCACCGGTGTGAATACCACGGCGACACCGCCGACATGCACAAGTGGCACCACAGAGCAGCAAGCGACAGCGATCCAGGACATGAAAGACTGGAACGATATGTTGAAAGGTTCTGCCGAGCTCTCAGGCATCAACAAGGTGGGTGCCATGATCGGCGCGCGCGGCTGTGTCAGTTTCGATGCCGCCGCAAACGTTTATCGCATCAGCGTAGCGTGGCAAGGCCTGGGCGACAGTGTTGCCCCGCCCAGTGCCGTGGCTTGCGGCAAAAACCAGTACAACAACGAGAACCATCGCCGCGTGGTCAGCACGACACTGCAGATTGCTACTTTGAGTTTATGATCATGACGCGCCCAGACAAAAAAGCAAGTCCGCCCCAGTGCCTGCGCAAGTCATCGCGCAACGCATCGCCATTGCGGCGCGAGTCGGGATTCACCCTGGTCGAGCTGATGATCGCGGTCACCATCGGCCTCCTGCTGGTGGCTGGCATCACCACGCTGATCGTCCAGCAAAGCGCGACACGAAACGAGATGGAAAAGTCCAGCCGCCAGATTGAAAACGGGCGTTATGCTGCGCAACTTTTGCGTGATGATATTCAGCTTGCCGGTTACATCGGTGAATTTTTCAAGCCGACGACAATTCCAGGCGCCTTGCCCGACCCCTGCGAACTCGACCCCGCCGATCTGGAAACCGCGTTTACGTTCCATATCCAGGGATATGACGCGCCCGATCCGGTGCCTGCACCATTGTCTGCCTGCCTGCCGGACGCAAACCATGTGCCTGGAACCGATATTCTGGTGGTTCGTCACACCGACACCGCCAGCATTCCTGTGGCAAGTGCGGTAGCAAATCAGATTTATTTGCAAACCGGCCTTGATCCGGTGACGTCGATTCTGACTTATAAGCTTGCGACGGGCACCGATACTTCAGTGTTCAACCTCAAAAATCTGAATGGCACGGTCGCCAGGCTGCGCAAGTTTCTGGTGCATATCTATTTTGTCAGTCCATGCAATGCAATGAGCGGCGCAACATGTACCAGCAGCGACGATAACGGCAATCCGGTGCCAACCTTGAAACGCCTTGAATTGGGCCTGGTGGGCACTGTCGCCGGTTTTAATCTGCTTCCCCTGGTGGAAGGCATTGAAAATCTGCAGCTGGATTACGGTATTGACAGTAGCGGCGACGGTGCTCCGGACGAATACAAGACCACGCCAACTGCATTGGCCGACTGGGCCGATGTGATGACCGTCCGGGTGAATCTGCTGGCGCGGAACAATGAGACAAGTGCGAGATACCAGGATACGAAGACGTACAAGCTGGGCCTGGCAGCTGAAACCACGGCAACCAATGATGGCTACAAACGTCACGTGTTCAGCCAGGTGGTGCGTGCCGTTAATCCCAGCGGCCGGAGAGAAGAATGAGCATGCAAAGCACAAAGCGTAGCCAGTCAGGCGCAGTCCTGGTAGTGAGCCTGATCATGCTGGTCGTTCTCACCATTTTGGTGATCTCGGCAGTCATGTCCAGCAACACCAACCTGCGCATTACCGGCAACATGCAGGTGAAGGATGAAGCGTCGTCGGCCGCCCAGCAGGCAATCGAACAAGTCATCGATATTAATAACCCAGTCGATTTCACGACCATTGTGACGCCCAGCCAAACCATTAATATCGACACCGGCTTGGCGACCTATGCTGTGGTAGTGGAAAAACCTTCATGCCTGAATACGACGCCCGTGTTCAGCAACGATCCTGGCCTGGATATCACAAAAGAAGACGACAAGCTTTGTATCGGTGAAAACGATCCGCTGGACTTGTTCGATTCCGAGGGCAAGCCTGTCGCCAAACTCACCAAATGCAATGACCAGCAATGGAATGTCAGGGCATCGGTGACCGATACCAGTACCGGTGCAGCCGTAACGCATCAACAGGGTGTTGCAAAGCGCTCGTATAAGCCAACTTCATGCTGAGTTGGCGCTTTTCACATCAAAATTTTAATTGTAATAAACGCACATTCGCAGGCAAGCGTTCTGGAGGACTGATCATGAAACCGACTCGATTAATTGCGGCAAGTATGCTGGCATCATTGCTGAGTTATCCGCTTGCCGGCATGTCCGAAGATATCGACCTCTACAGTGCGATCAATGCGGCTGGCATGCCCAACGTCTTGCTGGTGATGGATACCGGCGCGAATTTTTCAAATAGCGCCGCAGCGCCCTGTACCGCTTACGGATCGGGCGGCGCGCCATCGCTGGGCGCCACGGCGGGCGGGGTAGAGCAATGCGCATTGGTCGATGCCATTGAAAGCTTGCCGGATAGTACTGTCAATATCGGCATCATGGTCTACAACGCGAATGGCTTTACCAGCGGTGCCGCGCCTGGTGTCGGCCCCTGTATCGGCGATGCCGGTGGTTGTCTGGTGAAGCCGCTGACCTTGATGAATTCTGCGAACAAGGCTGCATTCATCCAGTTTATCAAATCCTGGAAATCTTCCGGTAGCAATAGCTCAACGGAATTTAATGTCAAGACCAACAACCAGAAAACCGGTAGTGCGATGCAGGAGGCTTGGGCCTACTACCATGGCAAAACGGGCATGTCCGGCAAAAACTACGGGGCATCGCTACTAACCACCGGATGCCAGCGCAATTTCATTATTTTTATCGGCAATTCATTCAATAATGCCGCCAGCCCCGGCGACCCGAATCCCGGTCCGGAAAACAGCAGCGACGGCTTGTATTCCGCGCAGGTGGCGGCATCGGCCGCGCAGAAAATCAAGCTGTCGAATACCATAAAATTCAACACCATGACCTGCGGCGTGGACTCTCTGGCGGCCACCAGCAATAGCAACAACTGGTCGGAAAACTGGGCCGATGAATGGGCCCGCTACATGAATGAAACGGACTTCTCGACGGGACTCAGCGGCTACACCGGTTCGCAAAATATCATCACCTATACGATCGGCGTCATCAACAATGGCACCAATTCCTGCAAGCCCGATTATCCTGCCTTGTTAAGCAACATGGCCAGCTACGGCGGCGGCAAGTACTTTCAAACGGGGAATGCTTCCGAAGTAAAAAATGCATTACTGTCCGTGCTGAATGAAGTACAGGCGGTAAATAGCGTTTTCGCTTCTGCCAGCTTGCCCATCAGCGTCAATACCCAGGGTACTTTCCTGAACCAGGTGTATATGGGCATGTTCCGTCCGGATGGTGCTGGCAGTCCAAGATGGTCGGGCAATCTCAAGCAATATCAGTTCAAATACGATGACAATAGTGGAAGGCTGATTTTGGCCGACAATCGGTCGCCGGCGCAGTCTGCACTCAGCTCCGCCGGCACCGGTTTTATCGACCCCAATGCGGCGAGTTTCTGGACTAAAAAAGACTTGGCGGTCGAGCCCGACCTAGGGGGGGGGTTCTGGCGAAATGCGCCGAGCGGCGAAGGTTCCGGCAAATCCTATGACAGCCCGGATGGTGAAGTCGTGGAAAAAGGCGGTATTGCACAACGCTTGCGGCTTGCCAATCTGAACAACAATTATTCGGCGACGGCAGGCAGCGCAAACAATCCGCGCAAGTTGTATACCTACTGTCCGAGCGGAGCGTCTTGCGAGGCAGCGTTGACGCATGCCTCGAATGTATTCGCGCCTACCAATGCCGTAATTACTGCAGCAAAATTCGGCGGCGTAGCCGGGATCAGCGTGTCGTCATTGACGCGCGCTGGCACCACGGCCACGGTGGTCACTGTGGCCAATCATGGCTTTGTGACCGGCGACCAGATTTCCATTGGGGGCGCTAACCAGATTCCCTACAACGGCACATTTACGATTACTAAAGTAAATGACACTACATTTACCTATACCGTACCGGAATATCCGCCCGCTTCCCCGACCGGCACGTTCACGGCATCGGTGCCGGGTGTTTCCAGCAAAAGTATCACCAGTCTGACCCGGGGGGCAGGTACACCGAATGCCGTCGTCACTGCAACGGCGCCTGCGCATGGCTATACGGTCGGGCAAAATGTCACGATTACTGGCGCGAGTTACGCCCAATACAATGTGTCGGCAACCGTTACCGCGGTTCTGGGGACGGATCAATTCCAGTATGTGATTACCGAAACACCTGCCTTCCCGGGCACATCTCCGGGAGCGAATGCACAGGCATGGGTAGGCGACAGGTGCGTTACGAACGGCAATGCCAAGAATTGCGTGAGCATTGAGAGTATTTACCGCAGCGGCAATACCGTGATGGTGACTGCCAGCATTAACGGTAATGGCAGCTTGCCCGCCGTGTTTTCTGCTGGCGCGGCCACGCTTGCCAAGATTTCCGGCGTCACCATGAACGAATACAATAGTTCAACCGGCTATGCGATCACCGGTATCGGCGCCAGCTGCAGCATTACGACCCAGACCTGGAATGCGGCAAGCTCAAGCATGGTGCAAACGATAATCGCAGGCACGCCCAACAAGAGCTTCTGCTTCACCAGTTTCCCCTCGAGCTTGATTTCCCCGCCGGTAGTGACAGATGCGGCGACGGTTTCGACCAGTGTCGATACCGGCATACCTTATCCGGTCACGCTGGCGCGCAACGGCACCACCGTCACGGCGACTTCCAGCACAGCGCATCCGTTCACGGCTGGACAAACGGTCTCGATCAGCGGCAACGCCGGCCCTAACGAAGAGGCCTATGTCGGCAGCTTCGCCGTGTCTTACATCTCGAATACCAAGTTCAGCTATCAGGTTGTCGTCACGCCGGCATTGACTGCCACAGGCACCATCACGGCCGCCAAGGCAGGCAGCATCGATGCAGCTACGCTGATCAACTGGGTGCGCGGCGAAGACAATGTCGGCGATGAAAAGGGTCCCGGTACCGCTGTTAGCAATGTGCGGCCATCGATCCATGGCGACGTGCTCCATTCGCGTCCGCTGGTGATCAACTATGGCGGCGTATCGCCGAAAGTCGTGGTCTTCTATGGCGCCAATGATGGCGTGTTCCGAGCCATTAACGGTAATCAAACCACCGCTATCGGCAGCGTACTGGCAGGCGGAGAAATGTGGGGGCTGATCCTGCCCGAGCATTATTCCAAGCTGAACCGGCTGCGCATTAACAGCCCCGAACTCAAGTTCCCGACAACGTCCGATGCGATTACCCCGACGCCACAGCGTAAAGATTACTTTGTCGACGGGCCTACCGGCGTCTATCAAAAGCTTAATGCAGACGGCACCACCAACAAGGCGATCATCTATCTGTCGATGCGCCGCGGCGGCCGCTTCATCTATGCAATGGATGTGACCGACCCGGCGGACCCCAAGGTCTTGTGGAACAAGGGCTGCCGGGGAACGCCGGTTGCTTGCGATACCAATTATGAGGAACTGGGTCAGACCTGGTCCCGGCCGCGGATTGCCCTCTTAAAAGGCTATACCGATAACGCGGGTGCCGCCAAGCCGGTGCTGATTTTCGCCGCAGGCTACGACACTGCGCAGGATTCGGAACCGCACTATGCGGCACCTGGCGTCGACAGCATGGGACGCGGCATCTTTGTCGTGGATGCAATGACCGGCGCGGTCATCTGGAGCGCCAAGGCTGCCGCAACGGGTGCCTCTACGACCAGTTGCACCGGAACGTCGCCGACTGTCTGCGCGGTCGTGGGCATGAAGTACAGCATGCCCTCTGATATCACGATACTGGACCGGGATATGGATGGACGGGTGGATCGTGTATATGCAGCCGATGTCGGAGGCAATGTCTGGCGCGTCGATTTCGAACTGGCTGCAGGCAATGCGCCCGCCAACTGGAAGGTCAGCCAGCTGGCCGCCCTTGGTTGCGACTCGGGCGCCTGTGCTTCAGGCACCACGCCGCGCAAATTCCTTTATCCGCCCAGCGTGGTAACGGTCGGCGCAGCAGGCGTGTCCGGCTCTTTCGATGCAGTCATGCTGGGTTCGGGTGACCGCGAACACCCGCTGTATAGCACGGTGCTCACCTCGTCTTATAAAGTGCCGAACCGGTTTTACATGTTGAAGGACCTGGCAACCGGCAAAGATGCCGGCAGCCAGACCACCATTACGCATGATTCGAATTCGGACGGCTTGTTTGATGCCACTACCAATCTGTACAGCCTGAGCAGTGCTGACAGAGGCTATTACCTGGATTTCGCCGAAGGCGAGAAACTGGTGAATGCGCCGTTGACTGTCGGTGGCACTGCTTATTTCGGGACAAACCAGCCGTCGCCGCCAGGTGTGTACTCCTGCGATGCCGGACTGGGGATCGCCAGGTCGTATGGTCTTGATCCCTTTACAGCAAAGTATTACGCCAATGAATTGCATGGTGGTGGCTTTCCGCCAAGTCCGACGGCGGGGGTCACCATGGACGCTTCCGGGAAAAAACGGGAATACTGCATGGGCTGCAGCCAGCCACCAAGTGATCCTAATGACCCTAATGCGAAGCCGCCATGCGTTCCCTCGGCCCTTGAAACTTGCGATGCGGGCAAAGAAGGCAAAAAGCAACTGAAGCGGACGTACTGGTACAAACAGTAACCGCGTCTGCCAGAACCTCACAGCCGACTTGGGAAAAGGGACGATCAGATGATCGTCCCTTTTGTTTTATGCAACATCTATCGTTGACAAGCGGCACCAAGACGCGAAAGAGCGGCGTTCCTGTCCCTTTGACATCGAATGGCGACGAAAGCAACGACATTGATTTTCATCTAAATCTTCAATGGAAATAAGTGGCAATGTTGCCAGAATAAAATGGCCGCCAAGATCTGGTGACCTATAATGTTTTTAATATTCGACGCTGGTAACCATGATGGACACAAGAGAAGAACGCGACACCTTCGGTCCCATCGCCGTCCCCGCCGATAAATTATGGGGCGCCCAAACCCAGCGCTCCCTCGAACACTTCCACATCTCCAGCGAGCGCATGCCGCCGGAACTGATCCGCGCCCTGGTCGAAGTCAAGCGTGCCTGCGCCAAAGTCAATGCCGACCTGCAACGGCTCGACCAGGCCAAAGCCGACGCCATCCGCCAGGCCGCCGACCAGGTGATCGTCGGCGAGCATCCGGATGAGTTTCCGCTGTCCGTCTGGCAAACCGGCTCCGGCACCCAGACCAATATGAATGTCAATGAAGTGCTGGCCAACCGCGCTTCCGAACTTCTGGGCGGTGAGCGTGGCGAAAAGCGGCTGGTGCATCCCAACGATGCCGTCAACCTCGGACAATCCTCCAACGATATTTTTCCGACCGCCATGCACGTGGCAGCCTGCGTGGCGCTCACGCAAGCGCTGCTGCCGGCGCTGCGCCAACTGAGAGCAACGCTGGCACAGAAGGCAAGCGATTTCGCCGGCATCGTCAAGATCGGCCGCACCCATTTGCAGGACGCCACGCCGCTCACCCTGGAGCAGGAATTCTCCGGCTATGTCGCCCAGCTTGGGCACGCCGAGGCGGCGATTGCCGCCGCCTTGCCGCTGCTGCATGAACTGGCCGCGGGCGGTACGGCGGTGGGCACCGGCCTGAATACGCCGGCCGATTTCGGCGACCGCGTCGCCGCCGAGCTGGCGCAACGCCTGCAGTTGCCATTCACCAGTGCCATCAACAAGTTCGCCGCGCTGGCGGGACACGAAGCCTTGCTGTTTGCGCACGGCGCCCTCAAAACCCTGGCCGGGGCGCTGATGAAAATCGCCAACGATGTGCGCTGGCTGGCATCCGGACCGCGTTCCGGCCTAGGCGAAATCAGCATTCCGGAAAACGAGCCCGGCAGCTCGATCATGCCGGGCAAGGTCAATCCGACCCAGGCCGAAGCACTGACCATGTTGTGCTGCCAGGTGTTCGGCAATGATGTCGCCGTCAACATCGGCGGCGCCTCCGGCAACTTCGAACTGAACGTCTTCAAGCCGATGATCGCGCATGATTTCCTGCAGAGCGTGCGCCTGCTGGCCGATGGCATGGCGAGTTTCGAGGAGCATTGCGTGCGCGGCATTGAAGCCAACCAGGCGCGCATCGCCGAATTGATGGAGCGCTCGCTGATGCTGGTGACCGCGCTGGCGCCGCACATCGGCTATGACCGCGCCGCGCAGATCGCCAAGCAGGCGCATCACGACGGCACCACGCTGAAGCAGGCGGCACTGGCGCTGGGCTTTGTGAGCGAAGAGGAATTCCAGCGCTGGGTGCAGCCGGAACGCATGACACGGCCGGATTGAATGGCCGGGCGCATGGCGATGGGGCAGGGCGGGGAACCAAGCACCGGCAGGACAGGTCTTTCTGTGGTTATACTGCAGCAGGATATTGTCAGACACTTACATGCCGAAACACGAAAAACTCATATTTGTCGATCTTGAAACGACCGGCGCCAATCCCATCGTCGATCGCATCACCGAAATCGGCATCGTCGAAGTGCAGGGAGACCAGGTTTCGCACTGGTCAACGCTGGTCAATCCGGAAATCCCGATTCCGCCTTTCATCCAGAGCCTGACCGGCATTTCGGACGCCATGGTCGCATCCGCGCCGGTGTTTGGCGAGCTGGCCGAAGAGGTGCTGGCGCGCCTGCAGGGCGGCTTGTTCATTGCCCACAATGCGCGCTTCGACTACGGCTTTTTGCGCAATGCCTTCAAGGCCGCAGGCCACAGCCTGCGCGCTGAAGTGCTGTGCACCGTCAAGCTGTCGCGCAAGCTGTTTCCCGAATACGCCAAACATAATCTCGATGCCCTGGTTCAGCGCCATCAGCTGCAGGCGCTGGGCCGCCACCGCGCCCTGGCTGACGCCGATCTGCTGTGGCAGCTCTGGCGCAAGCTCGCACGCGAGATTGCCCCGGACACCTTTGAGCAGGCGCTGGCGCAACTGCTGCAGCGCCCCAGCACGCCGACCCATCTGGCGCCGGAAGTGCTGGACGATATCCCGGATACGCCGGGCGTGTATCTGTTTTACGGCGAAAACGATGCGCTGCTGTATGTGGGAAAAAGCGTGCATTTGCGTCAGCGCGTGCTGTCGCATTTCAACGGCGACCACCGCCTGTTCCAGGACATGCGCATGTCACAGCAGATCCATCGGCTGGAGTGGCGCGAAACCGCCGGCGAGCTCGGCGCGCTGCTGCTGGAGGCGCAATTGATCAAGGACCGCCAGCCGATTCACAACCGCGCGCTGCGGCGCCAGCGGGGCTTGTGCGCCTGGCAGTTGAGGGCACAGGAGGATGGAGCAACGCAGCCGGTGCTGGTCAATGCCAGCGATATGGATTTTGGTGCGGCAGAAGGCCTGTACGGTTTGTTCAGTTCGCGCAAGAAGGCCGAGGCGAGCCTGCGCGACATCGCCGAGTCGCATCAGCTGTGCCTGGTGCAGCTTGGGCTGGAAAGCCGGGTCGAGGCCGGCAAGCCGTGCTTTGCCCATCAATTACGGCGCTGTCGCGGCGCCTGCGTCGGCAAGGAGCCGCAGGCGCTGCACCAGGCGCGGCTGCAGGCGGCGCTGGCCAGCCTGAAACTGGTCACCTGGCCGCATGCGGGGCCGGTCGCCCTCATCGAGACCGCGGCCGACGGTTCGCGCGAGGAGGCGCATGTGGTGCACAACTGGTGCTACCTCGGCAGCGCCAGTGCGGAAGCGGATGTGTGGTCGCTGCTTGAGCAGTCGCGGACGCGTCCGGCGTTCGATGTGGATACCTACAAGATACTGGTGCGCGCCCTGGCCAAGGGGCAGGTGCGGGTGCGACCGTTGCCGCGCCTGCTGGATCAGGCTGCGGCTTAATGGCAGGATGATGGCAGGATGAAGGCGGCCCGGGCATCGCCTGGTGCCGGTTTGCCCCTATAATCGCAAAAAACGTGAAAGGGGACCCATGCTGATCAATTGCGCCGCCTACCAGAAAGGCCGGAAGATCGCTGATATCCCGGTCGACAAAATCAGCAGCTACATTGCGCGCGGCGATTGTTTCGTCTGGGTTGCGCTGAAGGATGCCGAGCCGGCCGAGCTGGACGTGATGCGGCAGGAATTCGGTTTGCACGAGCTGGCGGTGGAGGATGCGCACCACGGACACCAGAGCCCGAAGGTCGAGGAGTATGGCAGCTCGATGTTCATCGTGGTGAAGACGGTCGAGCTGGTCGAGGGCGCGCTGCAGGTCGGTGAGCTCGATATTTTTATCGGCGAGAATTACGTGCTGTCGGTGCGCAGCCACAGCCATCAGGATTTTCTCGGCGTGCGCGCACGCGCCGAGCGCGAGCCGCACCTGCTCAGTCATGGTCCTGCGTTTGTCGTGTACGCGCTGATGGACGCGGTGGTCGACCGCTACTTTCCGGTGATCGAGGCGCTGGAGGCCGAACTCGAGGAGATCGAGGATCGCATGTTCGAGCAGGCTTCCGAGCGCTCCAACATCGAGCGCCTGTACCAGTTGAAGCGCAAGGTCACGGTGCTCAAGCACGTTGTGTCGCCGCTGATGGAGTCGGCCGGCAAGCTGTTCGGCGGGCGCGTGCCGCCCTTGTTCGAGCATTCGCAGAATTACTTTCGCGACGTCTACGACCACCTGTACCGCATCAACAATTCGATCGAGGCCATTCGCGACACCGTCAATACCGCGATCCAGGTCAACCTGTCGATGGTGGCCATCGACGAGAGCGTGGTCAACAAGCGCCTCGCGGCCTGGGCGGCGATTTTCGCAGTGGCCACCGCTTTCGCCGGCATCTGGGGCATGAATTTCAAGGCGATGCCGGAACTGGACTGGAAATACGGCTATCCGACCGCGCTGGTGCTGATGACGACGGTATGCGGCTATCTGTATATCCGCTTTCGCAAGGCGCGCTGGCTGTAGCCATGGAAAACAGGGTCAGAGTCCATTTCGGCTTCGACGCGCTGCCGGCGCCTTGCCTGGCGCTGTTTGCCGGGGCGGCGGACGAGGCAGGATTGTTTTTCAGCCTGCCCTGGCTTGCCAATCTTCACAGTACCGCGCTGGCGGATCGGGGGCTGCGCATCTATGCGATCGAATCCGCGGCCGGCGACGGCGCGGTGCGCCTGGCACTGCCACTGACCCATCGGAAAACGGCGGCAGGGGTGGCTGGCGCGCGCGAGCTGGCTGGCTGCGCCAATTTTTATTCCTCGCTGTTCGGCCCGGCGCTGGCGGGTGGCGTTGCGCCATCCCCGCAGGATTTTTTCAGGCTGGCGCAGGCCATCGCCAGCGAAGCGCCGGCCTGGGATGTGGTCAATCTGCAGCCGATGGCGCTCCAGGCGCCGTCCTTCGGCATGTGCGTCGCGGCTTTCCGCCAGGCTGGCATGGCGGTGCAAACCTATTTCTGCTTCGGCAACTGGTACCTGGAAGTAGCGGGGCGAAGTTACCGCGAATATGCCGAAAGCCTGCCTTCCCGGCTGAAGAATACGCTGGCGCGCAAGTCCCGCCAGCTGGCGGCGGCGCACGATGTGCGCATCGCGATCCTGGCGGATACGGCGGATGCGGAGCAAGGCATTGCCGCCTTTGAACGCGTCTATCGTTCCAGCTGGAAGTCGGCCGAGGCGTATCCCGAATTCATTCCCGGCCTGATCCGGATGTGCGCGCAACAGGGCTGGCTGCGCCTGGGCGTGGCCTATGTCGATGGCGGGCCGGCGGCGGCCCAGTTGTGGATCGTCAGCCACGGCGTGGCGTCGATTTACAAGCTTGCCTATGACGCGCGCTTCGCGCCCCTGTCGATCGGCTCGATCCTGACGGCGCACCTGATGCAGCATGTCATCGACGTCGATCGGGTCAGGGAAGTCGATTATCTGACCGGTGACGATGCCTACAAGCGCGACTGGATGTCGCATCGCCGCGAACGCTGGGGGATGATTGCCTTCAATCTGCGCACCGCACGTGGCTTGCTTGCGGCCGCGCGTCACATTGGCGGTCGCGGGCTGAAAGGCTTGTGGCGGCGCCTGCATCCGGCCGGCTGAGGCAGCTGGGACCCACTGAGGTCAACTGAGGCCAGCTGAGTGAGGCCAGCTGAGCTTCTGCACTTATCAATATTTCTGACTGGCAATGCAATTTGCCCCCGTGTTTCCTCAGGCATACATTGCTCTGGGAAAGCTGGGAAAAATGGTGTAATCTCGCGAACAGTGTGTTGCATTTCTGAAAATATTGTCCGGGTTAAAAGATTATGTCAACGATCAAAAACAAGCGAACCATGTCTCTTGCCGCCCTGACGGTGGCGATTGTTTTCGGCGCCAGCCTGGCTGGATGCGGCAAGGGCGATGTGCAAAAACTGGTGGCCGAGGCAAAGCAGTATGAGCAAAAGGGCGAGCACAAGGCGGCGATCATCCAGTTGAAGAATGCCTTGCAAAAGAACCCCGGCGATCGTGAGGCAAGATACCTGCTCGGCACCATCTATCTCAAGACGGGCGACGGCCCTTCGGCGGAAAAGGAACTCAGCAAGGCCGTCAGTCTCGGCATGGATGCGGCCCAGGTGCGGCCTGACTTCGCCAGGGCCTTGCTGATGCAGGGGCAGTATCAAAAAGTGCTGGATGAAACGCAAGCTGTTGATCTCAAGGGCAATGCCGTCATCGCCAGCTTGCGTGGCAGCGCCTACCTGGCGCTGGGCAAGGTCGAACAGGCGCGCGCGTCGCTGGAAGCGGCCTTGCAGGCCACGCCCGACCATCCGGAGGCGCTGATTGGCCTGGCGCGTCTGGCGCTCTCGCAAAAGGATATCGCCCGCGCCAACCAGTTGATGGAACAGGCGACGACCAAAAATCCCGGACATGTCGAAGCGTGGTTGTTCAAGGGCGACCTCGAGCGCGCGCAGAACCGCATCGATGCATCGCTGGCGGCATATGGCGAGGTCTTGAAAATCAAGCCGGGTGACGCCGGCGCCCACATCGCCCGCGCCTATGTCGCAATCGGCAGCGGCAAGCTCAAGGAAGCCCAGGCCGATATCGAGGCCGCCAAAAAGTCCAATCCCAATGGCCTGTTGGTGTTCTATACCCAGGCCTTGCTCGACTTCAGCGAGAAAAAGCATGCCGTGGCACTGGAGTCGCTGCAGCAGGTCTTGCGCGCCGCGCCCGAGCACATGCCCAGCGTGTTGCTGGCGGGCGCCGTGCAATATGCACTGGGCTCCAGCGAGCAGGCCGAACAGCATCTGAAAAAATATCTGGAGCAGAATCCGGACAACCTGTACGCGCGCAAGCTGCTGGCCTCGACCTTGCTGAACAGCCGCCAGGCGCCAAGGGCGATCACGACGCTGGCGCCTGCCTTGAAAGACGATGCAAAGGATCCGCAACTGTTCATGCTGGCCGGCGAGGCGCACATGCAAGCCAAGGATTTCGGCAAGGCCACCGAATACTTTGAAAAGGCCAATGCGCTGGCGCCGAACACGGCACGGGTGCATGCGGCCCTCGGCATGAGCAAGCTGGGGCAGGGCGATAACGAGCGCGCCATCGCCGAACTGGAAAAGGCCACCAGCCTCGATGTCAAAGCCGCGCAACCCGGCATCTTGCTGGTCATGACGCATCTGCGCCAAAAGGAATACGACAAGGCCCTGATCGCGGTGCTCAGGCTGGAGAAGGAGCAGCCGGATAATCCGCTCGTCCAGAACATCAAGGGCGGGGTGTACATGGGACGCAAGGAGCTCGCCAATGCGCGTGCGAGCTTTGAAAAGGCGGTGGCGCTGCAGCCGTCCTATTTCCCCGCCGTGCAAAACCTGGCGCAACTCGACCTGCAGAACAAGCAGCCGGAGGCAGCCAAAAAGCGCTACCTTGCGCTGCTGGAGCACGACAAGAAAAACCTGCAAGCCATGATTGCACTGGCCGGCCTGGGTGTGGTGCAAGGCAACAATGAAGAAACCAGGACCTGGCTGGAGCGTGCCGTCAGCGAGCATCCGGATGAGGCGCAGCCGGCAGGACTGCTGGTAACGCATTACCTGCGCCTGGGCGACAAGCAGAAGGCGCTGACGCTGGCGGCCAAGCTGCAAAGCGCGCATCCGGACAATCCGAAGTTCCTCGGGATATTGGCCGAGGCGCAATCGGCCGGTGGCGAGCCGCGCGCGGCGCTGGAGAGCTTCGGCAAGCTGGCGGCATTGCAGCCAGAATCGGCGCAATTGCAGTACCGTATCGCCACCATCAACCTGATGCTGAAAGACGAGGTGGCAGCCGCATCCGCCCTGAAAAAATCACAGCAACTCGATCCGGCGTTCCTGCCGGCGCAACTGGCCATGGCCGGCATCGACGTGCAAAAGGGACGCTTCGAGGACGCGCTGGCGATTGCCCGCCAGGTGCAAAAGCAACATGCCAGGCTGGCTGCTGGCCATGCGCTGGAAGGCGATATCCTGATGGCGCAGAAGAAGCCGGCGCAGGCGGTCGGCGCCTACGAACGTGGCGCCGCAATCGAACCGAGCGGCTTGCTATCCGTGAAACTGCATGGCGCACTGGTACAGGCTGGCAAGAACCCGGCCGCCGAAGCCCGCCTGGGACATTGGTTGAAGGATAATCCGTCAGATACCCGCGTGCGCATGTACCTGGCGAACTACAAGCTGGTGTCCCGGCAAAACAAGGCGGCGATCGAACAATTGCAGGCAGTCGTCAAACTCGAGCCGCAAAACGCGCTGGCCCTGAATAACCTGGCCTGGGCGCTGGGCGAAGAAAAGGATCCGCGCGCCCTGCAATATGCTGAGCAAGCCTTCAAGCTGGCGCCGGAAAATCCCGCGGTGCTCGATACCCTGGGATGGATGCTGGCGGAAAAAGGCGATGCCGCGCGTGGCTTGACGCTGTTGCAAAAGGCCAGCGGCCTGGCGCCCGGTTCTGCCGATATCCGCTATCACTATGCGCAGGCGCTGATGAAAACAGGCGACAAAGCCAAGGCCCGCAAGGAAATCGAACAATTGTTGACCAACAAGGGTTTCGCCAAGGCGGATGAAGCCAGGGCTTTGCTGAAACAATTGTAAGCATTCTCAAGGGGGCCGCATCCCGGATCCCAGATTTGCGGCCCATTACTTTCAAGGCTGGCTGTTTTTGCAAAACAGCCAGCCTTGTTTCATTTATATTGCCAGTCACAAACAAGTTTTTGTCGATCTGCAAAAACTCACTGCCGAAAATTGTTCAGTACGAAATTTTCCCGCGATCGCTTCTCCCCCTTTTCTTTTCATGGCTGCAATGCTTTGCAGCATTTTTCTGCAAATTCAGGCCTAAAAACGTATCCGCGCGGAACTTAGTTCTGAACAGAAAGGTCTTTAATGGGCTTGCAAGCAGGAAACGATGAATGACAAGCGCCCGCCTATTGCGGCGCAATCAATAAAAAACGTTCATTTTCACAACGCACTAAATTCAGATTGTTGCCTCATGCAAACGATCATGATGCTACTACCAGGAGCAGAATATTTTGATTCAACGAGCCCCACGCACCCATTTTAAAAAATCAACAAACGCCGCCGTCGCCGCAGGAAAATCCCGCCAACGCGCCGCTTCGAAATTGCTGGTCGGCTGCACGCTCGGCCTAGCCACGCTGTCGTCCTTTGCCGTCACGATCGATGAAGTCGTCTCCGACATGAGTTCGAAGAGCGAGGTCATTGCGATCGATCCGCGCTATGAATGGCAATACCAGCCGGCCATCGTCATGCATGCGCCGCGCGGCGATGCGATTCCCAGCTGGTGGACCGGCAACCGCCCGGAGTGGACCTATAGCGTGCTGACCTGGTTTACCACCCAGGAAGCGCAGGGCAATGCCGCCACCAACAGTCGCGTACAGGTTGCCAACCTGCGCTTCTATGTCTTGTCGCAGGCGACCCGTACCTGGAAGCAGCTCGACACCAAGGCTGCGCCGTACTCGGAAATGTGGAGCTATCCATTCGCCTATGCCGGCGCCGGCTCGGTGCGCAGCGAATCTTCCGGCGGTGTGTCGATCAAGCCGGATTACCCGAATTTCTATCATGGTTACGGCAATCCGATTTCCATCGATCCGAAGGATGTGCGCGCAGTCTATGTTTCCATGGATTTCCGCCTGGCAGTCGAAAACACCAGCAAGCCGGATGACCGTGACAGCGCCAAGTATGTGGTGAATGCCGGCGCCGATTACTGGCCGGGCAATGGCCAGGCCACCTGGAGCCTGGGTTATGCACCGGGCATCGGTACCGGCCGCACCAAGCTGGCCACCAAGGACTGGCGCACCGCGACCCTGCTGGTGCCGAACAAGAACTACGGCAGCACCATGGAAGAGATCCGCCAGAATCCGCCACCTTCGGTGACGGGCATCGGCGGCACGACGGCGACCACCACCACCACGACCAAGGCTGCTGTGACCACCACCGCGGCCATGACGACCACGACCAAGTCGGCTACGACCACGACCAAGTCGGGCACCACCACCACCGCCAGCGTCACCACCACCACGGCGCCGATCAATACCGGCACCTCGGGCACGCCGGTGTCGACCTCGGCCTATGCCGCAGTGACCGCCAAGAACTCAGGCAAATGCCTGGATGTGTCGGCGCGGTCCAATGCCGATGGCGGCGCGATCGTGCAATGGGCCTGCAACGGCCAGGACAACCAGAAATGGGCGATGCGTGACATGGGCGGCGCCCAGTACCAGCTGGTCGCGCGCAACAGCGGCAAGTGCCTGGATACCCGTGGCGCGACCGCGAACGGCGCGGCCATCGTGCAGAATGCCTGCGGCACCAGCGCGCAGCAGCTGTGGACGCGCCGTACTTCGACCAGCGGCCATTCGCAACTGGTCTCGGTTGCCAACGGCAAGTGCCTGAACGTGCGTGGCTATTCCTCGCGTGACGGCGCCATCATCGAGCAGAATGCCTGCACCAACAGCGACAGCCAGCAATGGTCGTTGCCGGTGTCGGCACCTCAGCCATCGACTCCGCAGCTGTCAGGTGCGCAGGCAATCACCGCCAAGCATTCGGGTAAATGCGTGGACTTGAGCGCATGGTCGAACGCCAACGGTGTGCAGATGCAGCAATGGTCTTGCAACGGCGGCACCAACCAGCAATGGCTGTTCAAGGATGTCGGCAATGCGCGTTACCAGATCGTCTCCAAAACCAGCGGCAAGTGCCTGGATGTCAAAGACGGCAACACCGCCGATGGTGCGATCGTCCAGCAAATGGATTGCCAGGCCGGCGCCACCAAGCAGCAATGGACCTTCCTGCCGGAAAACGGTGGTTACAACAAGCTGAAGTCGGTTGCCAGCGGCAAGTGCATGGATGTGACTGCCATGTCGACTGCCGATGGCGCCAAGCTGGTGCAGTGGAGCTGCAGCGCTACCAATGCCTCCGGCGGCGACAACCAGCGCTGGATGATCCATTAATTAACATAGCATCCGGCATACAAGTGCAGATGAAAACCACGCCAAGCGACTGGCGTGGTTTTTTTTCAATCCACAAGTGTCAAAGCGTCAATGCATTTCGCCCAGCAAGCGGTGCGCCAGTGCCTTGGCTTCTTCCAGTGCTTCCTGGGCCGTATCCGACATGGCATTGACTGTGCGCGGGTCGGCATCGCTGTCCGTATTTCCCATTGGCATGAGTAATACGACTCCCTGATATTTACCATTTGGTAAACGCTGAATATCCGCCTCGGCTTTCCAGGCTGCTTTGGTGTAGGTAATGGCCGCCATAATTCATCTTCCACGAGAACAAGTACGCAGCAAGGCGAGCCAGTCGCTTTGCCTTGTTACTGCGACTCTGCTGCTTAGAGCGGCAAATGCGCGGCCGGTTTCAAGTTTGATATTAATCAAGACTTACCCACAGCAACTGTTGTCAAGCTTGTGGATAACTCTGTGAGTGAGTCGGCAAGTCATTGAAAATTCAAGGAATTTCCATGCTGTCTCGGAAACGCGCACGCCTGTTCAGCCATTTTCGCTGTCGCGCAGGCTGCGACGCATGATCTTGCCTGTGACAGTGGCCGGCAAGGCGTCCATGAAGCTGATTTCACGTGGATATTCATGCGCGGCCAGGCGCTGTCGCACATGGTCCTGGATCTCTGCCACCAGCGCGTCGGAGGGATGGCAGCCCTCTGCCAGCACGATGAAAGCCTTGACGATCTCGGTGCGCTGCGCATCTTTCTTGCCGATCACCGCCGCCATCCTGACCGCCGGGTGCTTCAGCAGGCATTCCTCGATCGGCCCGGGGCCGATGCGGTAGCCGGCGCTGGTAATGACATCGTCATCGCGGCCGACGTAGCGGATGTAGCCGTCGCCGTCGAGTTCGCCGAGGTCGCCGGTCAGCAGATAGTCGCCGGCGAATTTTTCGGCGGTGGCGACAGGGTTGTTCCAGTAACCGAGGAACATCACCGGATCGGGCGACTTGATGGCGATGTTGCCGCTCACGCCAGGCGCCACCGGCACGCCGCGCTCATCGACGATCGCGACCGTGTGGCCAGGGACGGCGCGGCCGATCGTGCCCGACTTGCGCGGGAAAAGGACTGCGCAGCCGGAGATAACGATATTGCATTCGGTCTGGCCGTAGAATTCATTGATGGTCACGCCCAGGGCTTGCTGACCCCAGGCGATCAGCTCATCGCCCAGCGCTTCGCCGCCACTGGCTACCGAGCGCAGGGTGAAGTCCCACTGCTGCTTCGGTTCGGCAATCGCGCGCAGCATTTTCAGGGCCGTCGGCGGGAAAAAGATGTTGCGCACCTTGTGCCGGGCGAGCAGCTCGAACACCGCCGCCGGTTCGAATTTTTCGAAGCGCCGTGCCAGCACCGGCACACCGTGGTAAAGCGAGGGTAGCAGCACATCGAGCAAGCCGCCGATCCAGGCCCAGTCCGCCGGCGTCCACATGAGGTCGTCCTCTTGCGGGAAAAAATCGTGGGACAGTTCGACGCCCGGCAAGTGGCCCAGCAGGACCCGGTGCGCATGCAGCGCGCCCTTGGGCTTGCCGGTGGTGCCGGAGGTGTAGATGATCAAGGCCGGGTCTTCCGCCAGCGTGTCCATCGGCGCGAACGCCGGCGATTGCGCGGCGATGCTGGCGTGGAAGGCGCGGCAGTCCGGCGGATAGTCTTCCGCATTCGTCTCGATGCAATACACGGCCCGCAGCGCCGGCAGCCCGGCACGTATGCCATCGATCTTGCGCGCGCCCTCGATGTCCGTCACCAGCGCCGCCGCGCCGCTGTCGCCCAGGCGGTACTGCAGGGCGTCCGGGCCGAACAGGTAAAACAGCGGTAGGGCAATGGCGCCGATCTTGTAAGCGGCCAGATGGGCAATCACGGTTTCCACGCATTGCGGCAGGAAGATGGCGATGCGGTCGCCGCACTTGATGCCGGATCGCGTCCAGTGATTGGCCAGCTGGTTGGAAAGCGCCTTCAGCTGGTCGAAGCTGTACGTCGTGACCTGGCCATGCCGGTCTTCGAAAATGATCGCGCGCCGCCCGAAGCCATCGGCCCAGCGGTCGCACGCCGCCACGCCGATATTGAAGCGCTCGGGAATATCCCAGTTGAAATTTTCCGCCAGTTCTGCAAACGTATTTTCTCTTTTCAGCATTTATCTTCTCGCATTCTGGTTCCTGGCATCGGCGATGCCTGTTTACTTGTCCGCCGTACCGGCTTTCTTTCCATCTTCAAAACGTCGCAGCGTCCCCGCAATTTCTACCTGCAGTTGCCGCAGGGCATTCAGGTCCGGGTTGGGCGGGGCGAATGCGCTCCACAGCAACTCGGTGACCTGGCGCGCGGTGGCTTCCAGGTCCGGCACGCGGCCGCTGGTGATGCATTCCCACAGAATATGCTCCATCGAACCGTACACCATGTCGCGCATCAGTCGCAGCGGCATGTCGGCACGGATTTCCCCGGCCTCTTTGGCGGCGGAAAGGACCGCCATCAGCGGCGCGGTATACCGGCGCTGCAGATCCGCGAGAAGTTTGGCAAAGCCGATATCGGGGCTGCGGCCTTCGCTCAGGACCAGCGCGCACAAGCCCTGGCCATCGCGGATCAGCGTATTCAGGTGCTTGTAGACGATGTAGCCGAGCCTGGCGCGGGTGCCCTGAATCAGCGGCACCTCGTTTTCCAGCTCCAGGCTGATTTCGTCATACCAGTCGCTGATGACCTGCATGCACAGTTCGCGCTTGCTGCCGAAATAGGTGAACACCGTCGCTTCCGAAATGCCCAGGCGCTGGGCGATTTCGAGGGTCGTCGATTTCTCATAGCCGAATTCGGAAAATACCTGCCTTGCGGTAGTCAAGACCGCCTCGACGCGCTTTTGCGACTTTGGCGTCAAGGTGACGCGCCGCTCCTGAAAAGATAGCAATTTCGACATGGCAATTATTTTTGAGTCTTCCTTAATTGAGGCTTGCTTAATTAATTGATGCTGATATTATCACGGCATGCGCTTCAGGTAAGAAGAATTATTGATTGTTTTGAGTATTGCTTAATAACAGGGCGAGCATTCGTCGTTGCACAAGGAAACCACATGCAAGTCATTAAATCTCAATTGAACCCCCGCTCGGAAGAGTTCAGGGCCAATGCCACGCAAATGCGTACGCTGGTGGACGAGTTACGCGCCAAGTCTGCCCAGGTCGCCAAGGGCGGTGGCGACGCTGCACGGCAAAAGCATCTGGCGCGTGGCAAGCTGCTGCCGCGTGACCGCGTCGATCAGTTGGTCGATCCGGGCACGCCATTCCTGGAAATCGGTCAGCTGGCCGCCAATGGCATGTACGACAATGAAGCACCTGCTGCCGGCGTGATCGCCGGTATCGGCCGCGTGCAGGGACAGGAATGTCTGATCATCGCCAACGACGCCACCGTCAAGGGCGGCACCTACTACCCGATGACGGTCAAGAAACACTTGCGCGGCCAGGAAATCGCCGAGCAAAACAATCTTCCCTGCATCTACCTGGTCGATTCCGGCGGCGCTTTCCTGCCCAGGCAGGATGAACTCTTCCCGGATCGCGATCATTTCGGCCGCATCTTCTACAACCAGGCCACCATGTCGGCCAAGGGGATTCCGCAAATTGCCGTGGTGATGGGCTCGTGCACCGCCGGCGGCGCCTACGTGCCCGCCATGAGCGACGAAACCGTGATCGTCAAGAACCAGGGCACCATCTTCCTGGGCGGCCCGCCGCTGGTGAAGGCGGCAACCGGCGAGATCGTCAGCTCGGAAGACCTGGGCGGCGGCGATGTGCATACCCGCATCTCCGGCGTGGCCGACCACCTGGCGGAAAACGACAGCCATGCGCTGTTCCTGGCGCGCCGCATCGTCGCCAGCCTGAACCGCACCAAGGCGCCGACCGTGAAGCTCGAAACCTCGGAGGAGCCGCTCTACGATCCCGAGGAAATCTACGGCATCATCCCCACCGACACGCGCAAGCCTTTCGACGTGCGCGAGGTCATCGCCCGCGTGGTCGACGGTTCGCGTTTCGATGAATTCAAGGCGCGCTACGGCACCACGCTCGTGACCGGTTTTGCCCACCTGTACGGCATGCCTGTCGGGATCGTCGCCAACAATGGCATCCTGTTTGGCGAGTCGGCGCTCAAGGGCGCGCACTTCATCGAACTGTGCGCGCAGCGCGGCGTGCCGCTGCTGTTCCTGCAGAACATCACCGGCTTCATGGTCGGCCGCAAGTATGAAAACGAAGGTATCGCCAAGCACGGCGCCAAGCTGGTGACTGCAGTGGCGACGGCCCAGGTGCCGAAGCTCACCATGGTGATCGGCGGCTCCTTCGGCGCCGGTAACTACGGCATGTGCGGCCGCGCCTACAGCCCGCGCTTCATGTACGCCTGGCCGAATTCGCGCATCAGCGTCATGGGCGGCGAGCAGGCGGCCGGCGTGCTGGCGACCGTGCGCCGCGAAGGTATTGAAGGCAAGGGCGGCATCTGGACGCCGGAGCAGGAAGAGGCTTTCAAGGCGCCGATCCGCGAACAGTTCGAGGTGCAGAGCAATCCCTACTACGCCACCGCGCGCCTGTGGGATGACGGCATCATCGATCCGGCCCAGGCCCGTCGCACGCTTGGCCTGTCGCTGTCGGCGACGCTGAATGCGCCGATCCCGCAAACCCGCTTCGGCGTTTTCCGCATGTGAGGCCGGCATGACTTACGCCACCATAGAAATCGAACGCCGCGGCGCCGCCGACGCCAGCATCGCCTGGCTCTGGATGAATCGCGCCGAAGTGCACAATGCCTTCGACGAGGCCCTGATCGCCGAACTCACCGATGCGCTGGCGGCGCTGGGCGATGACGCCAGCGTGCGCGCCATCGTGCTGGCCGGCCGCGGCAAGAGCTTTTCCGCCGGCGCCGACCTGAACTGGATGAAACAGCAGGGCAGCGCCTCGATGGAAGACAACCTGGCCGCTGCGCGCCGCATGGCAAAGCTGTTCCGTACCCTGGCTGAATGTGCCAAGCCCACCATCGCGCGCGTGCATGGCGCCGCCATCGGCGGCGGCATGGGTCTGGCGGCTGCCTGCGATATCTGCGTCGCCTCGACCCAGGCTTCGTTCGCCACATCAGAAGTCAAGCTGGGCATCATCCCCGCGGTGATCAGCCCGTTTGTGGTGCGCGCCATCGGCGAGCGCCAGTCGTATCGTTATTTCCAGACCGCCGAGCGCATTGCCGCCGCGCGCGCCAGGGAAATCGGCCTGGCCCATGAAGTGGCAGAGCCGGATCAGCTCGACGCCCAGGTTGACGCCTTCGTGGCAGCCTTGCTGGCAGGTGGTCCGCTGGCGCAGGCCGCTTCCGCCGACCTGATCCGCGCGGTGGCCAACCGCCCGATCACCGCCGAACTGATCGACGACACCGCACATCGCATCGCCAAAATACGGGCGACACCGGAAGCCCGCGAAGGCTTGACGGCGTTCCTCGAAAAACGCCCCGCTGCATGGACAAGAAACTGAGGAAACCAGGTATGTTTACGAAAATTCTGATTGCAAACCGCGGCGAAATCGCCTGCCGCGTCATCAAGACCGCACGCCGCATGGGCATCGCGACGGTGGCCGTGTACTCCGAGGCGGACGCCAATGCGCGCCACGTGCGCCTGGCCGACGAGGCCGTGCTGATCGGCGGCGCCGAAGCGCGCGCTTCTTACCTGGTGGCCGAGCGTATTCTTGAGGCCGCAAAGCAGACCGGCGCGCAGGCGATCCACCCCGGTTATGGCTTCCTGTCTGAAAATGAAGAGTTCGCCGAGGCGTGCGAGCGCGCCGGCGTCGTCTTCATTGGCCCGCCGGCTTCCGCCATTCGCGCCATGGGTTCGAAATCGGCTGCCAAGGCGCTGATGGAAAAAGCCGGCGTGCCGCTGACTCCTGGCTACCATGGCGACCGCCAGGAGCCGGAATTCCTTGCCGAGCAGGCAGGGCGCATCGGCTATCCGGTGCTGATCAAGGCTTCCTCAGGCGGCGGCGGCAAGGGCATGCGCCGCGTCGATGCGGCAGCCGACTTCGCTGCCGCGCTGGCGTCCTGCAAGCGCGAGGCGATCAACGCCTTTGGCGACGATCATGTGCTGGTTGAAAAGTACGTGCTCAAGCCGCGTCACATCGAGATCCAGGTGTTCGGCGATACCAAGGGCGACTGCGTCTACCTGTTCGAGCGCGACTGCTCGGTGCAGCGGCGCCACCAGAAAGTGCTGGAAGAAGCGCCGGCTCCCGGCATGACGCCGGCGCGCCGCGCCGCCATGGGCAAGGCCGCGGTGGATGCCGCCAAGGCGGTCGGCTACGTCGGCGCCGGCACGGTGGAATTCATTGCCAACCAGGATGGCAGCTTCTACTTCATGGAAATGAACACTCGCCTGCAGGTGGAGCATCCGGTCACCGAAATGATCACCGGCCTCGACCTGGTGGAATGGCAGTTGCGTGTGGCCTCGGGCGAGCCGCTGCCGTTGGCGCAGAACCAGCTTGCCATCCACGGCCACGCCATCGAGGCGCGCATCTACGCCGAGGAACCGGAAAAAGGCTTCCTGCCATCGACCGGGCGCCTGTTGCACCTGGCGCCGCCGGCCGAGTCCGACCATGTGCGCATCGACACCGGCGTGGAGCAGGGCGACGAGATTACCCCCTATTACGATCCGATGATCGCCAAGCTGATCGTCTGGGATCACGACCGCGACCAGGCGCTGGCGCGCATGCGCAAGGCGCTGACGCAATATCGCGTAGTAGGCGTGGCCAACAATATCGAGTTCCTCACGCGCCTGACGACTTGCCCGTCGTTTGCCAATGCCGACCTCGATACTGGCCTGATCGAGCGCGAGGAAGCGACCCTGTTCCCGGCGGCTGCCGCCGTGCCCGAAGCCGCCTGGCTGCTCGCCGTCCTGGCGGAATTGCTGCATGAGGCTGGCGCTGCAGAAAAATCGGCAGAGCGCGGTTCGCCCTGGCTGGGGCTGGACGGCTGGCGCCTGAATGGCCGCGGCCAGCGTACCATCGCCCTGCGTCACGGTGACGTGCGCCAGGACGTCGGTGTCGCCAGTGTCGCCGGCGGCTGGGAGCTGTCGCTCGGCGATAGCCGCGTATTTGCGCGCGGTGTCCTGCAATCCAACGGGCAGTTGCATGTCCAGCTGGGCGAGCGCCGCCTGCACGCCGCCGTGGTGATCGCCGCCGAGCGCCGCCACGTATTCGTCGATGGCCGGGCCTGGCCGCTGGCGCGCGTGGACAACCTGTATACCGGCGGCGAAGGCGATGAAGCCGGCGGCGGCCTGCGCGCGCCAATGCCGGGCAAGATCGTGGCCCTGCTTGCACAGCCAGGCGCCACCGTCGAAAAAGGCACCCCGCTGCTGGTGATGGAAGCCATGAAAATGGAGCACACCATCACCGCGCCTGCCAACGGCACCATCAAGGCGTTTTCCTATGCGCCCGGCGACCAGGTCGCCGACGGCGTCGAACTGGTCGAATTCGAGGTGACAGAGTGACACGGCAAGTACGCATTATGGAAGTCGGCCCGCGCGACGGCCTGCAAAACGAAAAGGAAGTCGTCAGCACGGCCACCAAGCTGGAGCTGATCGAGCGTCTTGCCAAAGCCGGATTGCAGGACATCGAAGCGGCTTCCTTCGTCTCGCCCAAGTGGGTGCCGCAGATGGCTGACCACGCCGAGATCATGGCGGGCCTGCCTTCTGCGGAGCGCTACCCCAATGTGAATTATTCGGTGCTGACGCCCAACCTCAAGGGCTTCGAGGCGGCAGCCGCCGCCGGCGCCAGGGAAGTGGCGGTGTTTGCCGCCGCTTCCGAGGGGTTTTCGCAAAAGAATATCAATTGCTCGATCGCCGAATCGCTCGAGCGTTTCGTGCCGATCTTCGAGGCGGCGAAGCAGCAGGGTATTCGCGTGCGCGGCTACGTTTCCTGCGTGGTTGCCTGCCCCTATGACGGCCCGGTTGCGCCGGAAAAGGTGGCGCAGGTGGCAGCGCGCCTGCTGGAACTTGGCAGTTACGAAATTTCGCTGGGCGACACCATCGGCGCCGGCACGCCGGCGTCGGTATTGCGCATGCTCGAGGCGGTCGAGCGCGTGGCGCCGGTGCGCAAACTGGCTGGGCATTACCACGACACCTATGGCATGGCGGTCGCCAACGTGTACGCTTCCTACCAGTTCGGCCTGCGCTCGTTCGACAGTTCGATCGCGGGCCTGGGAGGCTGCCCCTACGCCAAGGGCGCCACCGGCAACGTGGCGACCGAAGACCTGGTCTATCTGTTCAACGGCCTGGGCGTGCAGACTGGCGTCGACCTGGATGCTTTGGTGGATTGCGCCGACTGGATCAGCGGCATGCTGGGTCGCGCGCCGAACTCCAGGGTGTCGCGGGCCATGCTGGCTAAGCGCAACTAAGCCAGGGAGCCGCGCTTCGTGATCACTCTGTACCATTGCATGAGCGCCCGTTCCTTCCGTCCTTTGTGGATGCTGGAGGAACTGGGCTTGCCATATGAATTGAAGATGCTGCCGTTCCCGCCGCGCGTGCTGGACCGGGGCTATCTGGAAATCAATCCGCTGGGCACGGTGCCGGCGCTGTTCGACGGCGAGGTGCAAATGACCGAGTCGGCGGCGATGTGTCAGTATCTCGTGGCACGCGCTAGTCCGACGCCGCTGAACGTCGAGACGCACGAAGAAGGCTACGGCGCGTTCCTGAATTATCTGCACTTCGGTGAAGCGACGCTGACGTTTCCGCAAACCCTGGTGTTGCGCTATACCCGTTTCGAGCCGGCCGAGCGGCGCTCGCCGCAGGTCGCCGAAGACTATGCGAAGTGGTTCCTGGCCCGCCTGCGCAATTTGGAGCCGCTGCTGACGCAACACCACTATCTGGTGGCGGATCGCTTCACCGCTGCCGATGTTTCGGTCGGCTATGCCCTGCTGCTGGCCGAGCACCTTGACCTGAAAGCCCGTTTCACCCCGGCCGTGCTGGCGTACTGGGAGCGCTTGCGCAGCCGCGAGGGATTCAAGCGCGCACTGGCGGCGCAGGAAAAGGCAGCGCTGGCGCAAGGCATATTGACCGTGGCTGCGCCGGATATCCGGCTTGCCCCTTAACGCCTGAATAACAAGGAAATTCATCATGTCCGCACAACCCCTCGTATTTCAGCCGGCACCCGCCGCCGTGACGCCAGTCGTCGCCGACAAGTGGCCGGTGGACGCCATCGTTGCCCTGTTCGAGCTGCCGTTCACGGAATTGCTCTACCGCGCCCAGCAGGTGCACCGTGAACACTTCAACCCGAGCGAAGTCGAACTGGCCACGCTCCTGTCGATCAAGACCGGCGGCTGCTCGGAAGATTGCGGCTATTGCCCGCAGGCGGCGCGCTATGACACCGGCGTGGTCGCTGAAAAGATCCTGCCACTCGACACCGTGCTGCAGGCCGCGCGTGAAGCCAAGGCGCAGGGCGCCAACCGTTTCTGCATGGGCGCAGCCTGGCGCGAGCCGAAGGACCGCGACCTGGTGAAAGTCGAAGAGATGGTGCGCGAGGTGAAGGCCCTGGGCCTGGAAACCTGCGTCACGCTCGGCATGCTGGGGCAGGGCCAGGCCGAACGCCTGCGCGCCGCCGGCCTGGATTACTACAACCATAACCTCGATACCGCGCCGGAATTCTATGGCGACGTCATTTCCACCCGCGAATACCAGGACCGTCTCGACACGCTGGGACGGGTGCGCGGCGCCGGCATCAAGGTGTGCAGCGGCGGCATCGTCGGTATGGGCGAATCGCGCCTGCAGCGCGCCGGGCTGATTGCGCAGCTGGCCAACATGGACCCGTACCCGGAATCGGTGCCGGTGAATAACCTGGTGCAGGTCGAAGGTACGCCGCTGTACGGCACCGATCCGATCGATCCGCTGGAATTCGTGCGCACGGTGGCAGTGGCCCGGATCACCATGCCGAAGGCGCGGGTGCGGCTGTCGGCCGGGCGCCGGCAGATGGGCGAGGCGGTGCAGGCATTGTGTTTCGTGGCCGGCGCCAACTCGATTTTTTATGGCGAAAAGCTGCTCACCACGGGCAATCCGGAGATCGATGCCGACCGCGCCCTGCTGGACAAGCTCGGCATGCGCGCGCGCGGCACCGCCGTGGATGCGCGTTGCGAGATTGATTCCTGAGCAATTTCGACATGATGCCTGAATTGCATCAGGCACCAATCCTCGACTGGGAGGGTGCCTTGCGGTATCATTACACAGTCATTGGGGAGTAGCCGCTCTTCCCCCGAAGAGGCTTATGTCAACACACTTGACCCGCAGGTCATGGCATAAGCGGTTCTGCAGCTTGGCAAGACTTTTGACCACAACGCTTCCGTGCAGGCCGGGGGAAGTGTCGTGGTCATTCGTTTAATGCCCGGCTGTGGAATATCTCGAATTCATGGAATCCCTTCTCGTTTCAACCGGCGTCGTCGCCCTCGCTGAAATCGGCGACAAGACGCAATTGCTCGCCTTCCTGCTCGCCGCCCGCTTCAAGAAGCCCTTGCCGATCATTGCCGGCATCCTGTGCGCGACCATCGTCAATCATGGACTGGCCGGCGCCTTGGGTGCCTGGATTACGGCCAGCATCACCCCGGAAGTCTTGCGCTGGGTGCTGGGTGTTTCCTTCATCGGCATGGCCATCTGGACCCTGATCCCCGACAAGATTGAGGAAGAGGAAACCCAGGTCGCCAAACGCTTTGGCGTGTTCGGCGCCACCCTGATCACTTTCTTCCTGGCCGAGATGGGGGACAAGACCCAGATCGCCACCATCGCCATGGCCGCGCATTATGCTGCGCCGCTGATGGTGGTGATCGGCACCACCCTGGGCATGCTGATCGCGGACGTGCCGGCGGTGTTTGCAGGCGACAAGCTCGCCGCAAAAATTCCCATGAAACTGGTGCACTCGATCGCCGCCGCGATTTTTGCTGTGCTGGGCGTGGCGACCTTGCTGGGGGCGGGGGCGAAGCTGGGCATCTGATTTTTTCGGCATGGAGGTCGTTTCAGGTAGTACGGAAAGACCTCTGTGATGCTTGATCTGCATGATAAAAGTATGCCACCCTTGCGGTGGCATTTTTTCTGGCGATTGCCCCAGGCGTCAGGGCTGCCCGGCGAGCGCGCGCAGGCGTGCCAGTTCTTCGGCAGCAATCGCAATGCCGTCGCGTTCAGACTGCGCGCGCTGGCGGTAGCGGCGGTCGCCCGGCTGGCGCGGCTGGCCCGCTGCCTGCATCTGCCGCACCAGGATCTCGCAGCGCTGGGCGAAGTTGTTGCCCGCGCCTTTAGATGGATCGATCACGATCAGCAGCTGGCCGGTCCACGGCGTTTGCGCGCCAGGATAGCCGGACCAGTCGAAGTCGAACGAGAAGTTACCGCCGGTGAGGGCCGCCGCCAGCAGCTCGACCATCATCGACAATGCCGAACCCTTGTAACCGCCGAAGGGCAACAGGGCGCCGCCGTCGAGAATGGCCTTGGCGTCGCAAGTCGGCTGGCCGTTGCGGTCGACGCCGTAACCTTCCGGCAGCTGTCGGCCTTCACGCGCGGCGATTTGTACGTCGCCGTTGGCGATGGCGCTGGTGGCAAGGTCGAACACCAGCGGGTCATGGCCTTCGCGCGGTGCGGCAAAGGCGATCGGATTGGTGCCGAACAGCGCCTGCTTGCCGCCGTGCGGCACCACGCATGCCATGCTGTTGACGAAGGACAGCGCCACCAGCCCGTCGCGGGCGAACGGTTCGACGTCCGGCCACAAGGCGGCGAAGTGATGTGAATTATGGATGGCCAGCAGGGCGATGCCGTTGGTGCGGGCCTTTTCCAGCAGCAGCGCGTGCGCTGCCGCCAGCGCCGGCTGGGCGAAGCCGTTCTTCGCATCGACGGCGATGAAGCCGGGTGCCGAGTCCTTGACTTCCGGTACGGCCTTGCCATCCACCCAGCCGCTGGCCAGGGTGGAGACATAGCCGGGGATGCGGAAGGTGCCGTGGCTGTCGGAGCCGTCGCGCTGGGCACTGGCGCAGTTGTTGGCGAGGATGGCCGCCACCTCGGGCGAAGTGCCGTGGCGCTCGAAGATACTTGCCAGCAGCGCGGAGAGCTCGACGAAGGAAATATGAGTCTTGTTATCCTGCCCGGATTGCATGGTCTTGATTCCTGTTTCTGACTTCTTTAATAGGTGAGGCGATGGTCGGCCGATTGATTATCAGCCGATGGTCATCAGGCTGGCGTTGCCGCCGGCGGCTGCGGTGTTGACGCTGACCACGCGTTCGATCAGCAGGCGCTCGAGCGGGATCGCGCTCACGCCACGGGCAAGACCAATGACGCCGACGATCGGTCCGGTGCGTTGCACCAGCTGCTCGCACACCGCGCGCAACTGGTCGCTGTCGCCGTGATGCATGACAGCGTCGAAATGCGCCGCGTCGGCGCGCCAGTCCGCCACCATGCGGATACGCTCCCGCACAGCCGGCGGCAGCTGGGCTTGCAGCGCGCGGGCGGGCTGCTCATCCGGCCATAATAGCGCACTGCCTACCGCCAGCGCAGCGGCCAGCTGGCACAGCCGGTCGGCTTCGCTGTCGGCGAGCCCGAGCACGGTTTCGCGTGGCAGCAGGCGATAGGTATTGCGCTCGCCGGTCGGTCCCGGCAGCACGCGCGTCAGGCCGCTCTGCGACAGCGTGGCGAAGGCGTCGCACTGGCTGGCGAGCTCGCCCAGGTCCTGCTGCATTGCCCACTTCTTCAAGGCTGCCAGCGGCGCGCCCTGGCGTGTCTGCAGCGAAGTGCGCAACTGGGTGTCGGTCGGGCCGTCCGCTTCCATGCGGGCGAAAGTGCGGCCCACGCCGTCAAGCGGACAGGTCGACAAGAGACGATACAGGTACAGCGGGCCACCGGCCTTGGGGCCGGTGCCGGACAGACCCTCGCCGCCGAAAGGCTGCACGCCGACCACCGCGCCGACCATGTTGCGGTTGACGTAGATATTGCCGACATGGGCGCGGTCCACCACCCGGGCGATGGTTTCATCGATGCGCGTATGCACGCCCAGCGTCAGGCCGTAACCGGTGGCGTTGATCTGGTCGATCATGACGTCCAGGTCCTCGCGGCGGTAGCGCACCACGTGCAGCACCGGACCGAAGATTTCGCCCTCCAGTTCGCCCAGGCTTTCAAGTTCGATCATGGTCGGCAGAACGAAGCTGCCACGCTGCAGCACGCCGTCCTCGGCGGCGCGGGCGATCTGGTGCACGCGGCGGCCCCTGGCGCGCATGGCCTGGATGTGCTTGTCGATACCGGCTTTTGCGCGGGCGTCGATCACCGGGCCGATGTCGATGTTGAAGTTATCCGGGTTGCCGATACGGCATTCCGCCATTGCGCCCTTGAGCATCTCGATCACGCACTCGGCGACGTCCTCCTGCACGCACAGCACGCGCAAGGCCGAGCAGCGCTGGCCGGCGCTGTCGAAGGCGGAGGCGATGACATCGGCGACCACCTGCTCGGTCAGCGCCGAGGAATCGACAATCATGGCGTTCTGGCCGCCGGTCTCGGCGATCAGCGGCACCGGGCGGCCATGGGCGTCGAGGCGGCCGGCCAGCTTGCCGGCGAGACCGCGGGCGACCTCGGTGGAGCCGGTGAACATCACGCCCTTGACGCGCTCGTCGCTGATCATGGCGTTGCCGATGACACTGCCTTTACCCGGCAGGAGTTGCACTACGCCCTGCGGAATGCCGGCCTGCAGCAGAATGCGCACTGCCTGCGCGGCGACCAGCGGCGTCTGTTCCGACGGCTTGGCCAGCACGGTATTGCCGGCGGCGAGCGCGGCAGCGACCTGGCCCGTGAAAATCGCCAGCGGGAAGTTCCACGGACTGATGCACACGACCGGGCCGAGCGGGCGATGGCTGTCGTTGGCGAAATCCTCGCGCACCTGGACGGCATAGTAACGCAGGAAATCTACCGCCTCGCGCACCTCGGCGACGGCGTTGGCAAATGTCTTGCCGGCTTCGCGCGCCAGCAGGCCGATCAGCGGCTGCATCTGCGCTTCCATCAGGTCACCGGCACGCTCCAGTGCGGCGGCGCGTTCCGCCGGCGGCGTCGACTGCCAGATCGGCGCGGCCGCAAGTGATGCCTGCACCGCACGGGTCACATCGTCCAGACTGGCCGTGTGCACGTGGCCGACGACATCGCGGTGGTCGGCCGGATTCAGCACGGGCATGCTCGTGCCTTCGCCCACCGCGCAGCCAAGCATCGGCTGCGCGCGCCAGTCGGCGTGGCCGCTGCCCAGCAGCGCGGACGACAGCGAGCCGAGGCGGTGTTCGTTGGACAGGTCGATGCCGCTCGAATTGGCGCGGGCGCTGCCATACAGCGCCTTCGGCAGCGGGATGCGCGGATGCGGCAGGCCGGCGCCGCCTTCGGCGGCGGCCATCGCCTCGATGCGGACGACCGGGTCCTCGACCAGTTCCTCGATCGATATCGCGGCGTCGGCAATGCGGTTGACGAAAGAGGTGTTGGCGCCGTTTTCCAGCAGGCGGCGCACCAGGTAGGCCAGCAGGGTCTCGTGGGTGCCGACCGGCGCGTAGATGCGGCAGGGGCGGTTGAGCTTGCCGTCGGCTACCTTGCCCACCACCTGCTCGTACAGCGGCTCGCCCATGCCATGCAGGCACTGGAACTCGTACTGGCCGGGATAGTAATTCTGCCCGGCGAGGTGATACACGGCCGCCAGCGTATGGGCGTTATGGGTGGCGAACTGCGGGTAGATCGCTTCCGGCACCGCCAGCAGCTTGCGCGCGCAGGCGACGTAGGAAACGTCGGTGTACACCTTGCGGGTGTAAACCGGAAAGCCCTCGAGGCCATCGAGCTGGGCGCGCTTGATTTCGCTGTCCCAGTAGGCGCCCTTGACCAGGCGAATCATCAGGCGGTGACGGCTGCGGCGCGCCAGATCGATCACGTAGTCGATCACGTAAGGGCAGCGCTTCTGGTACGCCTGGATGACGAAGCCGATGCCGTTCCAGCCCGCAAGCGCCGGCTCGAAGCACAGGCGATCGAGCAGGTCGAGCGAGATTTCCAGGCGGTCGGCTTCCTCGGCGTCGATATTGATGCCGATGTCGTACTGGCGCGCCAGCTGGGTGAGCGACAGCAGGCGCGGGTAGAGCTCGTCCATGACGCGCTCGTACTGGGCGCGGCTGTAGCGCGGGTGCAGCGCCGACAGCTTGATCGAGATGCCGGGGCCTTCGTAGATGCCGCGTCCGTGCGAAGCCTTGCCAATGGCGTGGATCGCCTGCTCGTAAGAGGCGAGGTAACGGCGGGCGTCGTGCCCGGTCAGCGCCGCTTCGCCCAGCATGTCGTAGGAATAGCGGAAGCCCCTGGCTTCGTGGCTGCCGGCATTGGCGAGCGCTTCGCCAATGGTTTCGCCAGTGACGAACTGCTCGCCCATCAGCCGCATCGCCATGTCCACGCCCTTGCGGATCAACGGCTCGCCGCTCTTGCCGATGATGCGGTTGAGCGTACTGGACAGGCCGCTTTCATTGTGGGTCGAGACCAGCTTGCCGGTAATGAGCAATCCCCATGATGCCGCGTTGACGAACATCGAAGGGCTGTGGCCGAGGTGCTGCTGCCAGTTGCCGTTGCTGATCTTGTCGCGGATCAAGGCGTCGCGGGTACCCTTGTCGGGAATGCGCAAAAGCGCCTCGGCCAGGCACATCAGCGCCACGCCTTCCTGCGACGACAGCGAAAATTCCTGCAGCAAGCCCTGCACCACGCCGGGACGGCCGCCGGCACTCTTTTGCTTGCGCAGCCGCTCGGCCAGGCCATACGCCACTTTGTTCGTGGCGGCTGCCAGTTCGGCGGGCAGGCGGGCCTGCTCCAGCAGCATCGGCACGAGTTCCTGTTCGGGGCGGCGATACGCGCCGGTGATGGCGGCGCGCAGCACCGATTGTGGCAGGATGCTCTCGGCGAATTCGAGGAAAGGCTGGTGCATGGCTGGCGGCAAGGACTCCACCGCATCGACCTCGCCTGCGGCCACGCGTGCCGCCACGCTTTCCAGTTCGGGCAGGGAAATCCCGCTTTCCACCGATTCGAGGTAGCTGTAAATGGATTGCTTGATTACCCAGTGCGGCGTGCGGTCGATCTTGCGGGCTGCTTCCTTGAGGCGCGCGCGCGTCGCTTCATCGAGTTTTACGCCGAGAGTGGTGGTCGTCATGGGGGTGGCCATTGCCGTTCATTGCCGGTGATTTTGAATGTGTTGCGGGGAATGTCAATGAGGCAAATGTAGCTGAATTCAAAATAAAGTGCAACCAAGTGCAACCGGCGGAGGGTTGTTATGTTGTTGAGTTGCACCTTGGGGTGCTTGCCCCTGCTGTCATATCGGTCGTTCTGGCTGAGCTTCTGCGTGCGCCGCATCGGCGGCTTCATTTTTGCCTACTTCGGCGACCGCATCGGCCGCCTTCTGGGGCCGGGTGCGCGATGCCGGACCCAGCTCAGGCTTTACCAGCGGCAATGAATTGTGCAGCAGATCGTCATGGGGGAAATGAGTTCCGCCAGGCCATCGGACAGATGGCCTGATGCGCTGTCTGCTCAGAAAAACAAGCGTCCGGCGAGACCGGACTGCCTGGCACATCACTGCATGTGCTGGCCGCCATTGATGGCGATATTGGCGCCAGTGACGAAGGCCGCCTCGTCCGAAGCCAGATAGGCAACCAGTCCCGCCACTTCTTCCGGCTTGCCCAGACGTCCCATCGGGATTTGCGGAATGATCTTGCTGTCGAGGACCTCCGCCGGAATCGCCATCACCATCTTGGTGCCGATATAGCCCGGCGAAATGGTATTGACCGTCACCCCTTTGCGGGCCACTTCCAGCGCCAGCGCCTTGGTGAAACCATGCATGCCGGCCTTGGCGGCGGAATAGTTGGTCTGGCCGAAGGCGCCCTTCTGGCCATTGACCGAGGAAATGTTGATGATGCGGCCCCAGCCGCGCTCGGTCATGGCATCGCACACCGGCTTGGTCATGTTGAAAACCGAATCCAGGTTGGTGCGGATGACCGCATCCCAATCTGTCTTGTCCATTTTCTTGAAGGTCGTGTCGCGTGTGATGCCGGCGTTATTGACCAGCACATCGATGGGTCCCAGTTCCTTGGTAATCTGGGTGACGCATGCCTGGGCCGCATCGTAATCAGCGACATCGCATGGATACGCCTGGAAATTGTATCCCTGCCGTTCCATGTCGGCCAGCCATTGCGATGCCTTGCTATTGCCCGGCGAGTAGGTGGTAATCACCTTGTAGCCCAATGCAGCGAGCTTCATACAAATCGCTTCGCCGAGTCCGCCCATGCCGCCAGTTACCAGTGCAATTCGTTTCATGTCTTCTTTCCTTGGTTTCGGTAGTGCGCAAGAACAGGGTCGTCGCATGCGCTTTCCCTGTGTTGCGTTAAGGGAAAGTATCTACAAAGTGAGGAGAGGGGACTATCGGGGAAAAAGCGAATTTTCGTGAGGGAAGTTATGGTTGTTGGTTAGGAAATTTCCTACGCGATATCGCAAACTGCTGATTTGATGGCGAGGCGCATGCTCACATCAGCAGGCCGTTGGCGCGGGCATAGCGGGCCAGTTCGGCATTGGTGCTCAAGTCCAGTTTTTCCAGAATCCGCGTGCGGTAAGTGGTGATGGTTTTCGGACTCAGATGCAGCGTCAAGCCAATCTTGACCAGGCTCTCGCCCGCGGCGATCAGTTTCAGAATCTCCAGCTCGCGATCGGACAGGGTTTCGTGCGGCATCCTGCTTTCATTGCCGAGCATGTCCGCTAGCTTTTCCACCAGGCTCGGGCTGATGTACTTGCCGCCCGCAGCGGCCTTGCGCACTGCGGCAACCATGGTCGCAGCCGGGTTGCTTTTAGTCAGATAGCCGGCCGCTCCCAGCTTGAGTGCCCTGAGCGCATACACTTCTTCCGAATACATCGACAATATCAATACCGCCAGTTTCGGATGTTCAATATGCAATAGCTTCAGCAGGTCCAGGCCATTTTTCCCCGGCAGGGCGATATCCAGCAGCGCAACATCGAATTCGTGCTCGCGCACCAGGCGTATTGCTTCCTCGGCGCTTTCGGCTTCGTATTTCACCTCGATATCCTGCGCTTCGCTGAGCATGAGTCGCACGCCATTGCGCGCGACAGTATGGTCATCCACCAGCAAGACCCTGATCATTTTATTATTTGACATCTTCTTGCTCCAGCGGCAGGCGCAACAATACTGCCGTGCCCTTTCCGAGTGTTCCATCTATATTAATGTTGCCGCCGAAGTGGCGAGTGCGCTCATGCATGCCCAAGATGCCCCATGACTGGCCATCGAGCAGCCTTTGCATATCCATGCCTTTGCCATCATCCCTGATTTCGACGACGATGTCGTCCTGTTCGCGCAGGACACTGATTGTCACATGCGATGCCGCGGCATGGCGCACGACATTGGTCAGCGCTTCCTGAACAACACGGAACAGCATGGTGCTGCGTTCAGGGTCAAGCTCGGTAATCGCCGCGCTATTGCTGACGACGCAACGGCATTGCAAGCCTGTGCGTTCCTGAATTTGTCCTGCATACCAGTCCAGTGCCGCCCACACGCCCAACTGGTCCAGGACGCTGGGACGCAGGTCGGTGATCACGCGGCGCACGGTTTCAATTGCTGCATCGGCCAGGCTGGCGGAATCCACCAGCAGCGGATCGGGGAGGCGACCGGCGCCGGCGGCACGGGCAAGAGACACGGAGATATTGGCCTTGATGCCAGTCAGAACCCCGCCCAGCTCATCGTGGATTTCACGGGCAATGCACTTGCGCTCTTCTTCCTTGATATGTTCCTGATGTGCAGCCAGCTGGCGCAGATCTTCCTGTGACTGTCGCAAGGCAGCTTCGGTGCGTTTGCGCTCCGTGATATCGCGGGCTACCACCACAATGATCCAGTCCTGGCCGGAATGCAGTGCGTGGCGCTGCATTTCTACCGATAATCGTGAGCCATCCTTGTGGCGCATCCAGATCGTTTCCACGCCCCGGTCCTTGCCCCGGACCAGGTCCTCGGACAGTGAACGCAGAACCTCCGGTGAAACTGAGCCAAGGTCTGCGCCGCTCAAGCGCAGCAACTCCTCACGGGTATAGCCTACCAGGCGGCAAGCGGTTGCATTGGCATCGACAAACATCAGGCTGCCATGGTCAACCAGAAAAATGGCGTCGGCAGTTGCGTCCATGGCCGCGCGAAAGCGCCGCAAGTCTTCAATATTGCGCACATGCTCGGTGACCTCCTTGGTGACGCCCTGGTAACCGATGAACTGCCCAGCCGCGTCGAACATCGGTTGCCCACTGCTGCGGAAATGACGCGTGGGGCTGCCAGGAGTGTTCAGGCAGGATTCCAGATCATGATATGGCTGTCTGCTTACCCAGGCGGTCTCGAACGCGAGCTGCTTGGATGCATCCCAATGCGTCGAGAGTTTTATTGGTGCCATTCCCACCATCGACTCGGGTGCGACGCTGGAGGCGCCGGCCCGATGCGCGAAGACGCGCGTAAAACGCATTTGCGCATCCTGTTCCCAGTACCAGTCGGATGACATGTGCACCAGGCTGCGAAAACGCTCTTCGCTTTCCTGCAACAGTTGTTGCGCCTGTTGGCGCCTGGCTACCTCGGTTTCAAGGGCGTGGGTTCTTTGCTGGAGCAACGCAATCGACCGTTGGAGATCGGCCGGGCCGGGCGACTCCTGCTTGCCTGGTGCCGGACAGACCTCGGAATGCGCGGTACAAACGTGAAAGAAGGACTTGCAATGCTCCTCGCCGGAAAAAGCCGCCATCGGGTAAGCGCACAGCAGGGAAAAAGCATAATCTTTGGCGAGATCATTCCACAGTTGTTCGAGGCGGATTGCCGCTGCGTGATTTTCCGTTGCGTACAACAAGGCCGCCATTTCGCCAAAAGCGCGCACGCGACGGCTGCCGTTCGCCGATGCCTGCGTGAGAATGTCGCCCATGACCTCCCTGAAGCGCTGCTCATGCGGCCTGCCGTCAATCATGAATTTTGACAGCAGGCTTTCTGCTTCCAGTGCAATATAATTTTCTTGATCCGAGCTTATCCGCAAGCTTTTCTCAAGCGCCTGCAGATGGACAGCGGTCGCAATGACGATACCTGCGGCTCCGGCATCCAGGCCCGCGCTGATAAAGTCTGAAACTTTTTCTATGAGAAATTGATCATTCTCGTAAAATTGAACGACATGTTCCGCCATCACGCCTCCCGCGCAACTTCACACAGTAACGTAAGTGCCATGCAAAACTCTTCTAACTGGCAAGTATATCTGCAATTTCAAATTTGTGAGTTGCATCCATTCGTATCTTGACCGACAAGACCGGCGAGAATTTTCCGAGATGCCCGGCGCATTTTTAGTTACACAGCTTGTTCACGGAAATTCTTGGGAGTTGTGCCCGTAAGACGCTTGAAAACCGTTGTAAGATGAGCTTGGTCACCGAATCCTAAGCAGGTGCTGAGTTCCCCGATGGACATAGGGCTGTGTGCGAGCAATTCCTTTGCCCGTGCAACTCGACGCTCCATGACGTAGCGATGTGGTGTCAGTCCGGTGCTGAGCTTAAACATCCTGCTGAAGTGGTAGTCGCTAAATCCTGCGACAGTAGCTATGTCCGTGAGACCAAGCTCGGCGCCAATATTTTCCTCAATGAAATCTATCACTCGGCGAAGTCGCCATGCGGGTAGCCCCGTTTTTTCACCGGGCAGATTCAGTGGGTGAGATGAATAGCAGGTGACTAATCTTGCCGCTAGAGCAATAGCCAATGATTCGCCGTAAAGCCGTCCGGACGAGAACCCGCTCCGGCATTCTGCAAGGATGGCAAGCCCAATTTGTCGAATCTGTGCATCCTGCACGTAACTGGAACGCATCAACTCGAATCTTGATGGAACGCTGCGCAGCTCTCCAAGTACTCGCTGGAATGTCGACTCTGAAGGCATGAGAAATAGTACATTCAACGGATCCCTCCAGCGAGCCCCCGTCAATGAACCAAGAGGGTCGATGTGGATCACGCCCTCTACTGAGCCTGTCTCATAGAGACTTCGTGCGCCAAGTCGTTGAACTGCGATGTGTTGATCTACCAGAGGCTGTACGATTGTCGTGCGGCCGATGTAACAGTCTTCCATTTCGCACGGCGCGACCAGTACATGCTCGGCAGACAATGCGTCGTCCCATGGCGCACCGTGGCTTGATACTTTGATATCGAGGCTGTCGATGAAAGGGCGCAATACACCAGATGGAGTGTTGCGCACCTGCACTCGCGTTTGAACTGGGCTGAGTTGCGACATCGAACAGCGTGGAGACGAAAATTGAGATTTTAAGAGTAATGCATTTGCAGGAAAGATGCAATGGACGTGCCTTCTCTTGGATTTTTTGCGAAGCTTCGCTCCACGCCTTCCGGCGAGCTTCACCCGTTTCCCAATCTTGGTTTCTCTTTGGTGCAGCCTAAGTATTTTGCACGCCAGGATTCTTGTACCTGACTGCTGCTACCTGTTTCTTGCATCATTTCGCCGGCGGTGCACGACCGTCGATTGATTGAAGTGCAATTCAGCCGCAATTGGTCGAGTGTTCTTTCCCAACATCGCCATGAGCCGAACACTGGCGCGCTTGCCTCCATTAGTGGCCACCCGCTTTGACAGCGGCAACCCCACCTTCCGTAACTTACCCTACTTGACTCGCACGAAAACCTTCCGGGTGGTGTGGCGCGTGTCCATTCAGCGATGCAGAGAGGTCATGCCGGCATACCAAGGGCGCTATTAACACACAGCAATAGCCCTTTACTCAGGCCGGATACAAGAAAAACCGAGTGCCGTGGAAATGCGCAGTTTTTAGCAAAATAAAACAAGCAAGAGCAAAAATCTGCAAGAGATAGGCGGAGTCAATATGTACTCTCTCCGTTAAGCCATTCGGCGTACTACAAAGAAAAATGGAGATGAGAATTGCCCAAAGGGTCAAAACCATATAGATGAAGACGAATTTCTCGGAAATTCTCACTCATGCCTGAAGGTGACCGCTCGAATGGCTCGACAGGTGACTTGTCGAGCTGGGGGCGAGCATCAGCTCCATGGGGGCTTGTCGCGAACCGTGCCCATTTACCACTCAACATATCGACACTATCGATTTGTCATTGCTGGAAGTGATGACGGTGATATAGCACAGTCGATTGATAACCGGGTGAGCTGGCCATAGGCTTGCATTGTTGGTTGTGAATTAGGGTGCTGGGGAAAACCCTGATCGTAGCAAAAGAAATTTCAGTGCGGGAGAGACTGGACTTAAATACTTTTTCTAACCGGTAGCACATTCTTATAACTAGATAATTAGTAGGAGACAAAATGACAAATCTGCAGTCCCACTACCGCTTCACCACGCACCGTGTAGTAAAGCGGAAGGCAATCGCTCTCGCCATCACCGGAGCCTTTATGAGCATTGGCTCATCCGTCAATGCATTCACCATCGAGACGGATACGCCTGGCCTCAAGATGACATGGGATAACACGATCAAATACAGCAATGCATTTCGGGTCAAGGGCCAAAATCCGGTCCTGCTAGGCAATCCCAATGCAGATGATGGTAATCGCAATTTCAATAAGGGGGTGATTAGCAACAGGCTCGACATTCTGAGCGAATTTGACGTTCAGTATGAGGACATGGGAGCGCGTATCAGCGGTGCGGCATGGTACGACAGTGTGTACAACCGCAGTAATGACAATCCCGGCTTTGCTGGGGGAGCTTTCCCCAATAATAGCTCGCGGCCATACAACAACTTCACTGAACGCACCAGGGATCTCCACGGCCAAAAGGCAGAGCTCCTCGATGCGTTCGTATTTACCCGCTTTGATTTGGGGGATTCCCGGGCATTGGTGCGCCTCGGCCAGCATGGAATGGTTTGGGGGGAGAGCCTCTTTTATGGGGGCAATGCAATTGCCGGGGGAATGGCGCCAGTTGACGTCACGAAGTTGATTTCCGTGCCGGGCACCCAATTCAAGGAAGCGATCCGCCCTGTACCTCAGGTGTCCGGGCAAATCCAACTGACGCCGAATCTCGCATTAGGCGCCTACTACCAGTTCCGCTATCAGTCGAACCGGCTGCCAGCCGTAGGGAGTTATTTTTCCCAGGTCGATACCAATGTCGATGGTGGAGAACAGATACTGCTGGGCCCATTAGGTGCAGCACCGCGGCAGGCAGACCTTCTGCCGAAAGATTCCGGCCAAGGTGGTGTGCAGCTTCGTTTCCGGCATGCTGATACAGACTACGGTCTATATGCAATTCGCTTCCACGATAAATCGCCGCAACTGGTCACGAACCTGATCAATTTGACGCCGGGTGGTGCCCCTACACTTGTTCCGGGTAGCTACTACGTGACCTACCAACAGAAAATCACTGCGATGGGCGTCAGCGCGAGCCGCACATTCGGCCCTGCAAACATCGCGGTGGAGGCGTCAATTCGCAACAATCAGGACCTGGCAAGTGCCGGTCACGCTGTCGATGTGAGCCGTGCTTTTGGGTCCCCGGCAACGAATAACACGAATAATCCTTCTTACGCTGTCGGGCGTACTGCGCACGTCAACGTATCCATGCTCTGGAGTATGGATCCGACGGTTCTCTTTCGAGAAGCCAACGTCGCAGCGGAGCTTGCCTGGAACCGGGTCTTGAGCTGTAAAACCAACTGCTCGGTGTTTGACCCGCAAACTCGTCAAGGCGTGATTGACAATAACGCTACCCGTGATGCTGTGGCGCTGCGCATCTTGTTTGAGCCGAAGTACCGGCAGGCGCTGCCAGGCCTGGACCTGAGTGTGCCGATCAGTATCGGTTTTGCCCCACATGGATCACGGTCCATGGCGCTCGGTTCAGGAGCGTTCCCCGCAGATGGGGGCGGTGATCTGACGATCGGTGTGAACGGCAACTATCTCGACGCCTGGCAATTCAGCCTCGCCTACACGCACTACTACGGGGGCGCGAAGACTTTCCTCGACAGCAATAACTCGTTCAGCTATGGCCAGAGTCTGAAGGACCGCGATTTCGTGGCCTTCTCTCTGCGCCGCACTTTCTAATTACTCACAATATTCACGGAGACAACATGAATAGTAAAAACGTCATATGGCAGGCTGCAGTAGTGGCGCTTGGCGGCGCGCTTTCGTTCGGCGCTTTGGCTGCAGTGCCAGCAAGCGAGGCTGAACAACTGAAAAGCACCTTAACACCCTTCGGCGCAGAGAAGGCGGGTAACAAGGATGGAAGCATTCCTGCCTGGAGTGGGGGCTACACGACGGCCATTTCGGGCTTCAAAAACGGTGGCCGACGTGACGACCCGTTTGCCGAAGACAAACCTCTTTTCAGTATCACTGCGAAGAACGTCAATCAATACGCTGACAAGTTGACGGACGGCGCCAAAGCACTTTTCCAGAAATATCCGGGGACGTACCGCATTGATGTCTATCCCACGAGAAGGACCGCAGCCGCTCCACAGTGGGTGTATGACAACACGTTCAAGAACGCCACACGTGCAAAGATTGTTGAGGGGCCGCTCGGAGCGATACCGGAGGGCGCATATGGCGGCATTCCATTCCCGATTCCCAAGACGGGCGTGGAAGTGCTCTGGAATCATTTGCTGCGCTGGCGCGGGGAGTCGATCTCTTACTTGATGCAAGGCGTACTTGGTACAGCAGACGGCCGCAAAGTCATGACCGTTGATGCGCAAGCCAATCAGCAAATGCCTTACTACGCCAAAGATGGATCAGTCGACAAATTCGGTGGCGATTATTGGACGTTACGCGTGATGAATAGCGGTCCCGCGGTGCGAGCTGGGGAGGGGATTGTTGCCCGGTTCAATGTGAATGGGGAAGAGCAGACCTGGGTTTATCTTCCAGGGCAGCGGCGTGTTCGCAAGCTCCCGAATGCCTGCTGTGATACCCCAACACCCGCGACAGCCGGCGTAATGAGCGTCGACGATATCGAGGTCTTTGCCGGTCCCAACGGGCGTTTTAACTGGAAGCTGTTAGGGAAAAAGGAAATGATCATTCCCTACAACAGCAATAAGCTGTTGAAGCCGACCAAACAGGACGAAGTGCTTAGTCAGCACCACATCAATCCGGACGTCATGCGTTGGGAATTACACCGGGTCTGGGTCGTGGAAGCTGAGCTCAAAGAGGGTAAACGCCACCAGGCACCGAAGAGCAAGTATTACTTCGATGAAGATACCTGGAATGGTGTTTTGGCTGACCGCTGGGACGCTAACGGTCAGTTATGGAAAACGATGTGGATGAGTTCCATCGTCATGCCCGATCTTCCGGCAACTTCATCTGCAACGTTCGGCTTCTACGATCTTGTAACTGGAACGTCCTACACTAACGTGCTGGTTAATGAAAAGTCGACGCAGTTCAAAGTCATGCCGCGCTATCCCGATTCAGTGTTCACACCTGACGGGCTCATCACCGAAAGCATTCGCTAAATTTCCTCTCCAGGCGCCGGCCCCCTGGGCCGGCGCGCGCATCAAATGAGAACGACATAGTATGACTTTTTCACGAATTTTCACGATTGCAGTGTTGTTTGCGATTTTTGCAATCTCGCGGGGGGCGATAAGCGCTCCGCAGTCTTCCACTGATCCACTGCGGCGAGAAGCCACACTCGCGCCGAAGGCGAGTCATGCGGTAATGCTTGCGGTCGCAACCGCCGGCAACCGCATTATCGCTGCGGGCGAGCGGGGAATTATTCTGCTATCGGACAATGGAGCAAAGACCTGGAAACAGGCCAAGGTGCCGGTCTCGGTTACGCTCACCGCACTTGCATTCCCGACCCCATCCGAAGGCTGGGCCGTCGGCCATGGTGGAGTCGTACTGCATACCAGGGATGGCGGACTAAGCTGGGTCCATCAGTTGGATGGACGTGCCGGTGCTGAAATTGAGCTGAAGGCAGCACAGGAAAGCGGAGATCAAGCCCGCTTGAGAGACGCGGAACGGCTCGTGGCCGACGGTCCGGACAAACCCTTCCTGGCGGTGCATTTCTGGGACGCGCAGCGTGGATTTGCCATTGGCGCGTACGGCATGGCCTACGGAACCGAAGATGGCGGCGCGACATGGTCTTCGTGGCGTGCTCGCATGGACAACCCGAAGAGCCTGCATCTCAATGCGCTGTACGTCAAGGGCAGGACCGTCTTCCTGGTCGGCGAACAAGGGCTTATCCTGCGCTCAACCAATGGCGGTACACATTTTAACCCGATACCCACTCCTTACCGCGGCAGTTGGTTTTCCGTTGGCGGAATCGGCGACCGGATCATCATCGCCGGACTCCGCGGTCAAATCTACCGGTCCGATGCTAACGGGGAAGAGTGGACGCCAAGTAGCATTGATGTGCCGATCACAATTGGGCAGACGCTCGTAACCAGGGGCGGTGGAATCCTTTTCGTCAACCAGGCCGGGGCGCTACTTGCCAGCACTGATCAAGCGAACTCATTGAATCGATTGCCGTCATTGGAAGTCGCTCCAATCACCGCAGTCGCACAGTCCCCTGATGGCAGTCTGTTTGCTGCCACTTATGCCGGCCCAGTACGGTTGCCTATCACCGAAGCCAATGGCTTCCGCATTCGTCAATAAATCTCAATGCAAACTTCAGCGTCCACAAAAAACGAGGCGAGCACCGATCTCGCTGCATTCGACCGCCACTCCGGTTCCTTGTTGGAGCGTGCGCTGTTCAACCACCGTCTCATTGTCTTGATACTGTGCCTGTTCGTCACAATCGTGCTCGGCTTGCAAATTCCACGGCTCCAACTGAACGCGAGCTTCGAGAAAATGATCCCGACGGACCATCCGTATATCGCAAACTACCTGAAGTATCGTGGCGATTTGAGCGGCCTTGGCAATGCGGTTCGCCTTGTCGTGGTGGCAAAAAATGGAACGATCTACGACGCGCATTACCTGGACGTTCTACGCAGGCTTAGCGATGATGTCTTTCTATTGCCAGGAGTCGATCGTACATACATGAAGTCGCTGTGGACGCCGACGACAAGATGGGTCAGCGTCACAGAGGAGGGCCTGGAAGGCGGTCCGGTGATCCCTGACGACTACGACGCCTCCGCCAATTCTATTGAGCGCTTGAAGCGCAATGTGGATCGATCCAACGAGATCGGCCAACTGGTCGCGCGTGATCAGCGGTCAAGCATCATTTATGTCCCTCTTCTCGCGAAGACCCAGGACGGCAAGCCGCTCGACTATGCTGCCTTCTCCTTGGGCCTCGAGAAATTGCGGAAAAATTATGGCGGTGAAGTCGTTGATATCAGGATCACTGGCTTCGCCAAGGTGGTCGGCGATCTCATTGACGGATTACGGGGTATCCTCGGGTTCTTCATTGCCGCTATCGCCATTACCACGGGAATGCTTTATCTGTACACCCGCTGCATTCGCAGCACGGTGTTGGTGGTTTCTTGTTCCCTCATCGCCGTTGTCTGGCAACTGGGGCTGCTACCGCTGCTTGGCTATGAATTGGATCCGTACTCGGTCCTGGTGCCGTTCCTGGTGTTCGCAATCGGGATGAGTCATGGTGCACAGAAGATGAATGGCATCATGCAGGACATCGGACGCGGGATGCACAATGTCGTTGCAGCGCGCTTTACTTTCCGGCGCCTGTTTCTGGCGGGGCTTATGGCATTGCTGGCCGATGCAGTCGGATTTGCCGTGCTCATGTTGATTAACATCGAGGTGATTCGCGATCTGGCATTGATCGCGAGTCTTGGCGTGGCCGTACTGATTTTTACAAACCTCATCCTGCTCCCGATTCTGCTGAGTTTCCTCGGCGTGAGTCGCACTGCTGCGGCGCGCAGCTTGCGCGAAGAAGTGGCGGAAGAGAACGGTGCTGCGCAACCGGCGCTCTGGCGCTTTCTTGACCTCTTCACCCGTCGACGCGGGGCGAGTGTGGCGGTTATTCTGAGTGCAGGTTTGACGCTTGCCGGTGTGATCGTCAGCGCTCATTTGAAAATCGGCGACCTTGATCCTGGTGCACCGGAACTGCGGCCCGATAGTAGATACAACCGCGACTCGGCATACCTGACAGAGCATTATGGTGCCAGTAACGACGTGCTGGCTGTGATGGTCAAGACGCCTGAGCAAGAATGCTCGAACGTGGATACCTTGATGAAGGTTGATAGATTGGAATGGGAGTTGGCGCAACTGCCTGGTGTGGAAGCGACCAATTCCCTGGCTCGCTTGAACAGATCGATGAGCGCTGGCCTGAACGAAGGCAATCCGAAATGGTATGACGTGTTGTACAGCCAAAGCATGGCCAATACGATTACAGCGGGTGCGCCGCGAGGCTTGTATAACGAAACATGCAATCTGCTCACCGTGTATGCCTATCTTAAGGACCACAAGGCAGACACGCTCACAAGCGTTGTGGACGCCGTCGAGAAATTCGCCTCCGTGCACAACACTCCAGACGTGCAGTTCATGCTGGCCGCAGGTAATGCCGGGATCGAGGCAGCAACCAATATTGTCGTCAAAAAGGCCAACCGGGACATGTTGCTGTGGGTTTATGGAGCCGTCGTAGTTCTGTGTTTCATCACTTTCCGCTCCTGGAGGGCAGTCATTTGTACGGTTATCCCATTGGCGGTGACCTCAATTCTCTGCGAGGCTCTGATGGTCGCCTTGGGCATCGGAGTAAAAGTCTCTACGTTACCCGTTATTGCGCTTGGCGTAGGGATCGGTGTTGATTACGCCCTGTATGTCATGAGCATTCTGCTTGCACGGTTACGCGAGGGCGCATCTCTGTCCGAAGCCTACCGCACGGCTCTAAGATTCACCGGAAAGGTGGTCCTCCTCACCGGAGTCACGCTTGCAATCGGTGTTCTGACCTGGGTCCTTTCTCCTATCAAGTTCCAAAGCGATATGGGAATCCTGCTTGCATTCATGTTCCTCTGGAACATGGTTGGTGCGCTGGTCTTGCTGCCGGCACTGGCTCACTTTCTGTTGAAGCCGCAACCGCAACCGCTAAAGGAGCTTGGTGTGCCCCGCTTAAGAGAGTTGGCCGTCTAGGTCAAATCGCGGAGGATTTAATATCGTTGCCGCGCGAGTATCTGACAAGGAAGGTGGATAGGAGAATGAACCTTAAGCTCGAGCGACTTACCATTGCGACCCGGCTCAGGATGGGGTTTGCCTTGATGGTTTTCATGCTGGGGATCGTTTCGGTTCTTGGTATCACGCGCATGGCGCAGAACCAGCACCGCATGGACGAAATCACCACGGGCAACAATGTAAAGTCGAAGCTTGCCATAACGATGCGAGAAACCGTCTATGAAAGAATGGTCGCATTGCGCAATATGGCACTCGTCGGCTCGCGCTCGGAGATGGAGCCGGAAATCGAGCGTATTGCGGCAGAGAAGAAAAAATACGCGGATGCCCGTGACCAGCTGGAGCAGATGATCGCCGCACAAAAGGGTGCTTCTACGAATGAAGCATCACTGCTAAGGAGGATCAGGGAACTTGACGGCAAAGCATTGCCGTTGATTGAACAGGCTTCGGAACTGGCGATGGCGGCACAAGCGGATCAAGTCTATACCGTCTTGATCAGGGAATTGCTCCCTGTTCAGACCATATGGATGCGGTCGCTGGGCGAACTGATTTCCCTGGAAGAGCAATTAAGTGCGCAAGCAGCGCGGGACGCGCAGTCTTCCTACGCAGACGCGCGCCTGATGATGATCATCATGGGGATAGCGGCGGTCGTCGTCGCCACCGCAGTTTCACTCGTTCTGGCTCGCGGCATGCTCGCCCAACTCGGTGGCGAGCTATCTTACGCAATGGACATCGCGGAAAGGATTGCCTCTGGCGATCTTGCCGTTGATGTGCGGACCAGGCCCGGCGACGAAAGCAGTTTGCTGGCGGCGATGGGCCGCATGCGCGATAGTCTTGCCGGCCTTGTAGGGCAGGTGCGAAATGATGCCGAGACGATTGCGGCGACTTCGAGCCAGCTTGCGGCGGGGAATGTCGATCTCACGGCGCGAACCATGGAGCAAGCACAAGGCCTGAAACAGACTGCTGCTCTGATGTCGACATTTACTGAAGCGGTCAGGCAGAATGCTGCGAATGCCGAGTTGGCGAATACGACGGTCAGCGCTGCTGCGGAAGGCGCGAAAAAAGGGAGCGCAGTCGTACTGGAGGTCGTCGAAACAATTAACTCCATCAGCGAATCCGCCAACAAGATCGTGGACATTATCAGTGTGATCGATGGAATTGCTTTTCAGACGAATATCCTGGCATTGAATGCGGCAGTGGAGTCGGCGAGGGCTGGCGAACACGGACGTGGATTTGCGGTGGTGGCAGCCGAAGTGCGCGCGTTGGCGCAAAGATCCTCAGGGGCGGCGAAGGAAATCAAGATGCTGATCGGCGATTCATCCGCCAAAGTGCGTATTGGCACAAGACTGGCCTCCGAAGCAGGAAATTCCATGATGCAGATCATGTCGGATGTGGAGCAGGTCACGCAAATCATGGCAAGCATTGCCGCCGCAAGTGCTGATCAAAGAAATGGGATCATGCGCGTCGATCAGGCCGTAGCACAGATGAACAATGTAACGCAGGAAAATTCAGCGCTGGTTGAGAGCGCCGCAGCAGCAGCCCGCTCACTGGAAAGGCACGCTGTTACGCTGGCCGAAGCAGTTCTGGTGTTTAAGCTTGCTACTGACCCCGGGATGAAGAATCGTACTAAAATTCAAGGGGAACACCGCCATGTGGCGCCTATGGCGCCAATGCAGGCGTAACCGGCCCGGCAGATCGTAAACTCCGGTCCGGGCGTTGCTGCAAGTGCATAGGGGCGTCGAGCGATACTGGCGCAAAATGCTGAGTAGCCGAAGCCGTTCAGGTGGTGTTACGTGGGAAGCGTTTCATCAAATTAAGACGCGGTTTCCGTTGATGCGACCAAAGCTGCATTTGCCCTACCGGGCTTTGCAAGCTATCGCTGTACTGTAAATCAACTGCTGAAGAGCGTAGTGCGGGAAATCCGCACGCTACGTTCTGTGGGAACCGGAGGCGGGTGACTGCCTCCGGTGACCCGGTGGGCGCGGTCATTGTGGCCGCCCCCTATCCCGATTAATGCGTTTTTCGCAATATTTGATCTTAGAAAGCTCAAAGAGCCAGGGTCAGTCGATTTGATTTGGATCGCGAGCAACACAAGGTCATCTGGTTGTTGGCGGAACGTTCTTGATCGGTGAGAAATGTGTCTCGATGATCGGGAATTCCGCTAATAACCTTCGTCAAGCATGTCCCACAAATTCCTTGCTCACATGACATCGGAACGTCAATTCCACACTTGAGTAAAGCATCGGCTATCGACTGGCCCGGTGCGACCGGGATGATGCGCCTAGTGCTTGCGATTTCAACTTCAAAAGCGTCATCATCTTTGTCTAATTTAGCAGCTTGAAACAGCTCGCTATGAATGCATCGTTCATCCCATTCCGCTTTGAGGGCCGTGTCGATAACGTAGTCGATGAATCCCACCGGACCGCAGACATAAAGATGGGTCTCTACATGATTCGCTTGAAAGATTTCCCCAAGGTCCATTCGTTGGTGATCTTCTCCGGTATCGTAGTGAAAGTGAACCTTCTCAGCGAAGCTACTGCAGGCGATCCGTGAACGATACGCGACACGATCTGGTGAACGAGCGCAGTAGTGCATCCTGAAAGAAGCGCGGGTTTTACTCAGGTGTTCCGCCATGCTGAGAAGTGGTGTGATCCCAATGCCCCCAGCTACGAGCAAACTGTGCGCGGCAGTTACCAGTGGGAATTGATTTCTGGGAGCACTAATCTCGAGAACGTCGCCCTCTCGTAGCTTCGTGTGCACTGCTGTCGACCCGCCACGCGAGGCCGGGGCAAGAAGGACGCCCAGGACGTAACGATGGGTTTCGTGTGGTGCATTGCAAAGCGAATATTGGCGTATCAAACCCTCACCAAGGTGGACGTCGATGTGCGAGCCCGCGGTAAATGGCGGCAGGCTTCCTCCATCCAGACTCGCCAGTTCGATGCCCATGATTTCCGTGGCTTCGAGCGACATGCGGGCTACTTTAACCGGTATGCGTTCCATGAACTTACCCCGCCGATTGTTCGTCGGCGATCATCCTGTCAATCGCGCGCCGGGCCCGTATGGCAGGTGCATCGCTAGGCAGCAGCACAGGTTTCATCGCCCAGAAATCTGTATTTCCCATCGACTGTTGTTGCGCTTCAAGCATGGGCAAGTCTTCGTTGGTGAATGGACCTGTCACACCACATATATTGAATTCCACCAGCTCGGCGCCGGCTTCACCCGTTTGCCTTGGAAGGGCGACGGAAAACCAATAATGCGTGGTGGTCTCGGATTCAGGAGTGAACAGATGTGCAGCCGAAATTTCGCCGGTTTTTCCCCGTGGTGTGCCGGTCGCCACGGCGCCGGTAAACAAGGCCATGTTCGCTGGCGCATTCCAACGGACATCGATCCATCGATCCACTACCGCTCCCTGTGGTAGTCCGAATGCACGGTAAAGAAAGTCAGGCAAGATTTCGCCGTGAACCAGCCGGTTCGACCAAATGGTATCGCCGTCCTGCTTCAGTTCAATAGTGGCAGTCGCCACATTGTCACTTCCCAATGACCCGGGATGGAGATATTGGATATGGCTCAGGTCCATGATGTTGTCGGTCTCGAGCAGGTAGTTTGCTTTCGCGAGCAGATATCGTTTCCCGACAAAATTAGCTTCCGGATCGTTGAAGCTGAAGTCCGGGATCAGGTCGGGATTCGCTAACGCCGGGTCGCCCATCCAGATCCAGATTGCACTATGGCGCTCGTGAACCGGGAAACTCCTGACGACTGCCGCCTTAGGGATGGCGCCATCGCCATGCGGGTTATGAACACACTGTCCTCGCCCATTGAACTCCAGCCCGTGGTAACGGCACTGGACATTGTCCCCGACGCGCTGCCCCATATGTAGGGGGGCGAATCGGTGCACACAGCGGTTAATAATTGCTTGAACCGTATTTTTGCTGTCGCGAAACAGCAAGATCGACTCGCCCAACAGGATGCGATGAAATAAATTGCTACTGGACACTTCGTGGTCCCATGCTGCAACGTACCAAGTGTTTTTGAGGTAGGGCATCTTGCTTTCTCCTTTGTATCGCATTGCGAACGCGCTTGTTTTAAAAAATTTTCTGCATCAATGTAAGCGGCGCTTACATGTTCGTATAGTGGCATAATTAAATTTTTCTGGCAAATCACATCTACCTATGACCCGCTCCTACCACCATGGCAACTTGCGCAACGAATTGATCCAGGCTGCCCGCGTCATTGTCGAAAGGGATGGCCACGAACTAGTCTCGTTGCGCGGGATTGTCGAGGAGTTGCAGGTGTCGCGCGGAGCGCCATATCGGCATTTTTCCGACAGGAGCGCGCTACTGGCGGAGGTCGCGATACTTGGTTTTCAGGAATTGGAAATGATTCGTCGGAAGTGCGAAGCACTTCCGATGGACGACCTCGGTCGATTGAAGGCAGCATTAAGGGGCTTCTTTAGTTTCGTCGATGCCCACCCGCGCATGTTCATCCTGATATATGAGGGCGGACTACTTGAAGAACCCGGGCGGTATCCCGAAATTGATGAGTGCCAGAAGCAGATTTACGATAACCACTTCCGCATGCTTGGCGCTGCCGTCCCGCATTTGGATGCGCGAGAGCGGCGTTTGCGCATGATTTCTTTGTGGGCGACGTCGTATGGGTACGCCAAAATTCGCCAGTTGAAGATGCTTCAACCATATATGGTTAAGGCCTTGAGCTGGAGCGAGATTGAAAATGCGGTCTTGAAAAGCGCTATCGGACTAACGCCGCACAACTGAACCGGTCTCAAAACCTCGGAGGCCGATTTGATTTTCTCATCGTCTTTTTCGTCAAGGCGGTACAGCCATAACCTGTTCCGCTGTGTTGCGGAGATGCGCGGTGCCGCGCCCACAATGGACAATTGCCAGTACTCACGTCGGGACGAGTCCATGCGGCATACGCGATATAGTCGGTAGGCCGATAAAGGCACCTCGTTATACACAACTCTGCAGCCAACATCTGACGCCTTGAAAAATGTGTTTACATTCAACGGCTTAGCGGCGCACTTGTAAACTGCGCCGAAATCGCGTTTACTCTTGCCTTTTGCATGGCGCAAATGGCAAGTAGATCGACAGCATGGACGGCAACAGAATTCGGACAACTCGATCTGGGCGATGTGCGCCTGAACCGGCGAGCGAGGACACTGATGGAGAGCATGGCGGCGGCACCGACGGCCAGCGTTCCCAAGGCATGCAACGGATGGGGCGAGACAATGGCGGCGTACCGCTTCTTCGACAACGCGAACGTCCAATACGAGTCCGATGCACGCCGTGTTCAGAACGCTCTGCGTAAACGGTTGGAAAAGTTTGGTTTGACCCTTGAACCAAGCAAGACCAAGCTGGTTGCATTTGGTCGATTTGCACCGAGGAATGCAGGCAACAGCGGGCGGAAGAGGCCGGAGACGATCTACTTCCTGGGATTCACCCTGTATTGCACGCAAAACCTGAAGGGCAGATTCAAGGTAGGGATGCGTACAGAGAAATCGCGATTGCGACGTAGTCTGGCAAACCTACAAGACTTGATGCGACAGGCGAGGCACTTGTCGATTCGGGAACAGAGCGAAAAGCTCAACCGGGTATTGCGCGGCCACTATGCTTACTATGGGATCGCCGGGAACTTCCGGGCGTTGCTGCAAGTGCATAGGGGCGTCGAGCGATACTGGCGCAAAATGCTGAGTAGCCGAAGCCGTTCAGGTGGTGTTACGTGGGAAGCGTTTCATCAAATTAAGACGCGGTTTCCGTTGATGCGACCAAAGCTGCATTTGCCCTACCGGGCTTTGCAAGCTATCGCTGTACTGTAAATCAACTGCTGAAGAGCGTAGTGCGGGAAATCCGCACGCTACGTTCTGTGGGAACCGGAGGCGGGTGACTGCCTCCGGTGACCCGGTGGCGGCGAGGGTGACCTCGCTCCCTACTCGATCGCAGCCTTATTGTGGTTGCTGATCTGTCTCCATGCTTACTCACAAATCGGTAAATAAGACGACTTGAATCCTCTCTCGCCGCAGGGAAACGGCTGGAACTGTCGTCTAAGTTGGCGACTCATGAGTAAGCAGTGTCGTCTCGCACGATATTGCGCAGCGTACCGACTTGACCGACTTCCACCTCAATCGTGTCGCCGGGCTTCATCCACAAGGGTGGCGTGCGCTTTCCGCCCACACCGCCTGGCGTACCGGTCACGATGACATCGCCCGGTTCGAGTTCGGTAAACGTGGAACAGTAAGCGATGATTGCGGGGATCGAAAAAATCATGAGCGCTGCACTTGAGCGCTGGACCTCTTGTCCGTTGAGGCGGGTCACAAGGCTCAGGTCAGCGCCATCTGGAATCTCGTCGCGGGTAACCATCCACGGCCCGAATGCGCCCGTTGCCGGAAAATTCTTCCCGGGAATCCACTGGTGAGTATGGCGCTGCCAATCACGAATCGTGGCGTCGCAGTAAGGTGCATAGCCGGCTATATAATCCCAGGCCTGCTCCTCCGAAATGCGCCGGCCGCGGCGACCAATGATCACTGCAATTTCACCTTCAAAATCGAATTGTTCGGACTCACGCGGCCGAAGCAGAGGTTGGCCGTGTCCCACCTGTGAATTAGCGAAGCGCGAAAAAATCACCGGCTTCTCCGGTACCTCGCGGCCAGTCTCAATACGATGATCGTGATAATTTGTTCCGACGCAGAAGATCTTAGGCGGATTTGGAATGACGGCAAGCAGTTCAACCGATTCCAGGCGGTGCTCGGGTTGCCCATTTTGAAGCAAGCCTGCAAGCGTCGGCAGGGCATCGGCTTCGATGGCTTGTTGCAGAGTGGCGAACCCGCTGCGGCGCCCCAAGTCAACAATGCCATCGCCTACGACCGCACCCCAAGAAGTTGTACCAGCAACACGGAAACTAAGTAATTTCATTGATGTTCTCCTGAATTGATTTGAAACAGTGAAATAGCACTCTCGGCAATTTTCGCGTCAAGATGTGGTGGTGCTCCCGCCACACCTACTGCACCGACGCATTCGCCATTGACCATGACGGGAAGCCCGCCTTCAATTGGTGTATGGGGCAGCTTCAACATCGAAAACCGGCCTTCATTGAGAGGTTTTTCGAAGAAAGTCGTCGGGTGTCCGCCTTCAGCGGAAGTACGCGCCTTGTCAAAGGCGCCTTGCGCGCTCATCAGCGGGGCGCCGTCCATCCGCACCATGGCTTGCATATAGGTGCTTGCGTCCACAACAACAATCGATACCGGCAACTTGAGCGCTTCTGCCGCCGATCGTGCCGCGTCCACAAGATAGATGGCGTCCCTTAAAGACAACGAAGTCTTGTTAAGCATGTAGTTATTCCTTGTTTGATGGAGCATGCCCATTCGCGTGCAGGAATTCTTCGACGACGCGGTTATAGTGCTCCGGCTCTTCAAAATATGATGAGTGTCCCGACTCAGTGAAGGTGTAGGCTTGCGCGCCCGGAATGCAGCTTGCTGCCACCATGTGGGTGTTTGGGCCAAGTAGTTTGTTTTGCAATCCTCCCATGACCAATGTAGGAATCTGATAGTCAATGAAGTGTTCCGGCATCAGGCGCAGCTCCGGATCGGTGATGGTGGAAAGATCCAGCTTCTGGTTCATACGGGCTAACATCTGATACAGCGCGATCAATTCCGGATGCTCGCGCACAAAATGCTCGCTGAAACCCAAGTCTTGCGGCGGCACCTTTTCGCCCGCTGCAACGCGCCGGAATCGCTCCGACACTACCTCAAGTACCTTGTGATGCGGCCCATAGGCAGGCGTTGGCGAACCTGACAATACCAATGCGTGAAACCGATCCGGTTCACGGACCGCCAGCGGGAGGCCGGCCCATGCACCCATCGACTGACAAACTGCAACAACTGGTCCATCCACCTCAACATCAAGGATGCGGGCGAGGTCCTCACTGAACTGGCGAGGATGGAAACTCTCCGGATCCGCATATGAGCGGCCAAAGCCACGCATATCGAGACAAATTACCCGGTACTGCTTGTTGAAATGCGCAACCTGCTGAAAGAACACCGTGGAGTTGGCGCCGGCACCATGCACAAACACCAGGGGAAGCCCTTCACCACTCACGTCGTAATACAGTTGTGCGCCAGGTACGTTAAGAAATGACACAGTAATCTCCTTAAGCCATCGGGCCCATGTATGGCAGCTCATACCACCCGGAGTCTCCATGGGCGATAGCGTCTGGCCATGAGTCCGGGGGGAGGGGGGTAGTTGTTGGCTGAGGTGCGCTGCCGTCGCGTTCCACCCGATCCATACCGTAGAAGATCTGAACCGCGATTTGGTCAGGACCCTGTACCCAGAAGCCATAATGAACACCCGGCGAAATCTCGGCGGGGAGGTCAAGGATCCGAATGCCTTGCTGCTGCATGTACTGGTAAGCTTCGCGTAGCTGCTGGTAATTGGCTGCTTCGAATCCGATGGCCGCAGCGAAGCCGAGACTTGCCTTTAACGCCGCAGGCAGCAACATCAGTGTGTGGTGTTCATCGCCGGCTCGCATGACGACGGCAGTGTGTTCGCCTACTTTTACTTTCTCCGATGGCTGCAGGCCCATGACGTCACGATAGAATGCGACCGAAACATCGAGATCTTCCACGAACAGCGTAATCCGGCCCAGGCGGGTGAGCTTGAACGGGCGCGGCATCAGGATCCCATCGACGGAGTAGCTCGCCGTCTGCTCCAGGACTGGCCGGAACCCGGCTAATTGGTCGCCGCTGTCCAGCGCATCCTGAACCTCTTCATATTCCGGGATTTGTGGCAATGACGGGCATTCATGAAATGCCCGGCCATACATTGACTTCGGCTTGCTGTAGCCATCCCAGCCGATCTGCTCCATCCCATAAAATACTTCGTTGATATATCCGTCCGGGTCGTATGCATATGCGTGCCAATTCGAGCCCGGCGCGTCGCGCCCGATCCGTCGAATGCGTGCTTTCCGATCGAGATAGGACACGCCATCGACAACTTCCTGCAGGCTGCCGACCTGCCAGGAAATCTGGCCGACAATAGCCCCCTTGCGATTCGGCTCTCGTGTGTCCACCAGCATCTGGCTGCCGATCACGATGGTGTGGTGATCCGTGCCACACCGCAGAAAGTAACCTGATCCATGCTCTTTTGGCAGCTGCGGGACCTTCGATGAAAAGTCCTCGACATCGCTGATGACGAGTCCGAGATGGCGAGTGAGGAACCCGAGCGTGCCCGCCAGGTCGGGAGTGTGATAGCCGAAATGACCAACACGGCGAATGCGGAATGGTTGGGCCAAGCGTAGCCCGCCGACCTTATATGCCATCGTAGTACTCCTTAAACGGATTCAAGCAACTGGTCCGGGGTGAGTGTGCTGTGGAGGCGTTGTGCCAATTCCTGGAGCAGAGCAGAGACCTGGTCCTGTCTGCCTGCACCGAAGACATAGAAATCCGGGCGGATAATGACCACATCCACGTCGTGGCGATTGAGAAAGTCGCGATAGACACCTTCGACGTCTTCGACTGCGTTGGCAGAATCTGGCTGATCGAAGACAGCAATCGAACAGTCGATCAGCTTTAGCCAGCAGCGCTCGGCGCTGCTCAGGAAACTTTTCGGGTCGCTCCGGCTCCACAGTTGGAACGTGCCGCCGAGAATGTCGTCGCCGCGTCCTTCATGGTCATTGCGACGCAGGATGCCTTGTGGGGCAAAGGTGCCGCTCGGTGCGGCGATGGTTCCATCGCTTTCACGATGCACGACGCCAGTCGACAGGCTGGGTAAATCCGGCGGCTGCGCCTCACCCTTTAGCCGCATATTCATGTTGCGTTCTGCCGCCTTCTCGGGGGCGGTGATATTGACCATGTGGGACAGCATGTCGGATGCCATCACGATAGCTTTGGCATGTGGTTCACGTTCGGCGCGATATTCATCGAGCAAGCACTCCGAACTCCTGCCGGCGAGAACTTCGTTGAGCTTCCAGCCAAGATTGCGTCCATCCCGAATTGCGGAACATGCGCCTTGGCCCATATAGGGAGGCATGGTGTGCGCGGCATCGCCGGCCAGGAACACGCGTCCAACCCGCCATTCCATTGCCAGACGAGTACGGTAGTGATAGACCACCTGACGGAGAATGCGCACGTCCTCCGGGCCAATCCCGTGCTTGCGTGCCATGAATTCCCAGGCGACGGTTGGATTGGTCATCTGCTCGTCATTCTCACCTTCCATCACGCGGAATTCCAGACGCAGCCTGTGCTTGCCTATCGGCATATGCATATGGGGCCGTTCAGGATCCATGAAGATTTTCAGGGACATGAGATGTGGTGGAAGAGGGCGCAGATTCTCGGCATCGAAGTTGAGCCAGCGCTGATGCATATTGAAATCATGCATGCCAACCCCGAGCATCTGACGTACAAAGCTCCGCGCGCCATCAGAACCGACCAGATATCTGGCTTGAATCGTACGAGGACCGGCCCCGGCCGTGGCCCGATCAAGCGGGCTAATCGTCAGGTGGGCAAACTCGTCATCTTGCCAGAGCTCCGCAGCTTCCCAGCCGCGGAGCAATTCAACATTTGGCATCGAATCGACTTTGTCCAATATTGCCTTTTCAAAGTCTGGCTGGAACATCGATACACGGCTTGGCCATCCGCCGAGTTTGCCAGGGAACGGGACTACTAAAACCGGTTCGCCATCTGCATCGACGAATTTGCAGGACTCCTGGACCAGTGTTCCTTCAAATGCGGCGTCGATATTCGTGCTCGTTGCCTGGATAACGCGGCACACTTCGCCATCAAGCGTGGTAAGGCGTGGTAGCGGATAAGGTTGTGGCCAACGTTCCACTATGAGAACGCGCGCCCCTGCAGCGCCTAATGTTGATGCCAGGACCTCACCTGCCGGGCCATAGCCAACAATGGCAACGTCGTAAATTTCTCTCATAGCGCCTTATCTCCTCGTTGTTCGGCTTGTCGAAGGTAATCATGTTAGGTACACTCGCATCATCAATCAATCGACTGAGAAATATAATTATCATCACCAAGGGTGATTACGGAGACACGATGGATATGGCAAGCAAAGCACAGGGGATTCTTTCTGCGGCACCGGCAATGACACGTGAACAGGTTGACCTGAATCTTCTCTATGTTTTTGATGTTGTCATGACCGAGCGCCACGTAACCCGTGCTGCCGAACGTCTTGACATGACGCAGTCCGCAGTGAGCAATGCGTTGAACCGACTGCGCAGGCAGTTTCAGGATCAGTTGTTCGTCAAGGCGGCGCGCGGCGTGAGTCCCACCCCGCGTGCCCTGGCGCTATGGGCCTCGATCCATCAATCCATTAAGGATCTACATGCTTCGATGCAGCCGGAAGTCTTTGATGCCGCGCATGCAAACCAACGCTTCCGGATCGCATTGGTAGACATTACGGCATCCCTGCTGACGCCACATCTGTCGCACGCCGTGCATTCGCTTGCGCCAGGGGTTTCATTCTTCTTTGTTCCCTATGACCCGGCGCTGACCGCTGCACGCTTGATGCGGGGCGAGATCGATTTCGCGATCGGGGTCGAACCCGCTCGCGCAGCTGTATTGCAAACCCTGCCTCTTTGGTCGGATACATTTGTGGTCGCTGCCCGGCGCGGACATCCGCTATTGGATGGCGACCTTTCCCTGGAGGATTTTTGCGCTGCACCGCAGATCGCGATCAACGAACCGGGAGATGAAGATGCGCCTAATATGATCGACGATGCACTTGCCAATTTGGGCCGCAAGCGAAACATACGGCTGTCGGTGAACCAGTTTTCAGTGATCCCCCCCATCCTGCACGACTCCGACCTGATCGCAGTATTGCCGACCCGATTCGTTGAGACCCCGTATGCGCGAGGTGCACTGGCGAGTCGTTCGCTTCCGTTCGCAGTTCCGGAGGTGACCCTTTATCTTAGCTGGCATCAACGGAGTAACACGCTCCCCTCTCACCAGTGGCTCAAGCAGAGGATGATTGAGGCGGCCGGTGCGCTGAATCGAGCCGCGACAGCGCGATAGTCCCCATCTGGTTATTTCTTGTGCTTGTAGTCTTCCGGCTTCATCATTGCGAACCGGCTGGCTTCGATGATCTCGAAGAAATCGGATAGGCCACCGCCGCGAAGTACAGGGCGTCCTTTGACCGTGTCGTAAATACCATCGACCAGCAAATCCTTGCGAATGTGGACGTACACGACTTCACCGTAAACGAACCAGGTATCCACTTCCTTGCCTTGCGAACTCTTGAGCCGGATGATTTCCGAGAGTCGGCATTCAAGACTGACGGGAGATTCCGCTACCCGGGGCGCCTCAACCAGCCGGCTAGGTGCCTTGGTCAACCCGGCCAGCATGAACTCATCCACATCTGGAGGCGCGGAAACGCTGGACTGATTCATTTTTGCCGCAATGTCGCGTGAAACCAGGTTCCAGGTGAATTCACCGGTTTGCTCGATGTTCCGGACAGTGTCTTTGTAGCCAATGCTGGCAAAGCCGAGCAAAGCCGGTTGATGGTTCAGCGCATTGAAAAAGCTGTACGGGGAAAGATTCGAAATTCCCTCTTTCGACTTCGTTCCCATCCAACCGATCGGGCGCGGTCCAACGATCGCTGCGTAGGGGTCGAACGGCAAAGTATTCAAGACGGAATTTTGCTCGTACGAGATGAAATTATCAGCATGCGTGATATTGGTGGTCATGACTTCCTCTTCTTCATCAGTTGGTTACTTTTCAATCACTGCTTCGCACGAAAGTACATCTCGTCGAATATGTCAAAAGCCTCACGGCGTAAGGCGAATCCCGGTTTCGTTGTCGTGCCAAACACCATCAGATGCTCCTCATGCGATGCATCGAACTGATCCCACTTCGGCAGACCATTGCCATTGGGGTCGCCCATGGCAATAAACCTGCCCCAGGTATCTGCGAGATTTTTCGCAATGGCATGATCGGCGTCGCGCCACGCCCACGGTCGGGCAGCGAGCTTGTCCCAGGTATAGGGCAACTCCGCTGTGTGGAACGTCCCGTATTCCTCTTGACCATCAGGCGGAGGCGGCAGGTCATCTGGCAAGGGAAGCCGATGCTCGAATTTGTAGAGCCACGTCGGGGCGCCCGTGGTTTCGGCGTGCGTGCGTGCCCACCGCCATACCGGATAGACAAAGCGGCGATCACCGACCAACGCACATCGATCTGCGTGCCCGTCCATGTCAAAAGCGCGGGGATAGATATGCTTCAGCGTTGTTAGTGCATGCTCGGAATGCGATGTCAGTTTCAGATCGTCCACGGCACGCGAAGAGGCATACAAACTGCCTTCATCCGCGTTCCAACCGACAAGCAGCGGGATCCTGGCCTGGCGTCCTGCCATGAAGACATCGGTGGTGTCTTCGCTCAACAGGCGTCCGTCGATAATGACGCCCTGGGGCGCGATGCGCAGGAATGCCGTCGCAGGCAGGTCGCGAAGCTGTTCAAGCGAAGGCCCCAGCGAAGATACGGCTGCGCAGCCGCGCTCGGCGGCTTCTGCATGATGCGTCATGCGAAGTTCGTGGCGGAATATTCCGGACAAACTCTGGCCGATGGCAGCCCGGAACAGACCACGTGCTGCAGGGGCGGCCATCAGGTGGGTCACGGTCGCGGCGCCCACCGAGTTGCCCGCGATGGTTACACGTGCCGCATCGCCCCCGAACGAAGCGATATTGTCTTGCACCCAGCCCAGTGCAGCAACCACGTCCTGCACACCATAGTTTCCCGATGCGCCAAGCGGATCTTCCGCTGCCAATTCCGGCAACGAAAGAAAACCGAGCGCGCCGAGACGCATGTTGACTGTCACCACGACCATGCCGCGTGCGGCGAGGCGGCTGCCATCGAACAAATCCTGGCCGCCGTGGCCGGTTTTGTACCCGCCGCCATGTATCCACACCAGCACCGGCAGCTTGGCTCCCTGCGAAGGCTCCGGACTCCATACGTTAAGATACAGACAATCCTCGCTCATCACCAACGCACGGGCATCGTCGTTGTTAAGCCGGTAGAACAATGAGGACCGCGGAGGCAACTCCTGGATTGGTGCGGGCCCTGGTTCGAGGGCCAGACGTTCCCCCTCCCAACGCGGCTCGCGCTGCGGCGGTCGCCAACGCAGCGCGCCAACCGGCGGCGTTGCATAGGGAATGCCCTTAAACACACTGACAGGACCGCACCTTCTACCAACGAGACATCCACTGGCAGTCGAAATGCGGACAAAAGCGTCCTCCGTGCTCCCCGCTGCACTCATGCAGCAACCGGAGTTGTGGCACGATCACTGCTGCGCTTGCTCGCCAACTTGTACAGGTTGCCATCCTGCATGATCATCGACAAGTTCCCCGGATCTTGCAGAATCGTGATGTCACTGGTCGGGTCACCTTCGACCAACAGCAAATCGGCCAGATAAGCTTCTCGCACCAGGCCAAGCTCATCGCCCATGCCCATCAACTGACCACCGTATTCGGTCGCGGAGCGCAGCGCCTCAGCCGGCGTCATGCCGAACCATTCCACGAACAGTTCGAGATCCTTCGCGTTCAGTCCGATGGGATTGAAACCGAAACCGTAATCGCTCCCTGGCACGACGCGAATGCCAGCCTTGAGCAGCTTCGGCACCACTTCGCGAATGCTCGCGGTCGCCACATCGACTTCCATGCCTGGCGTCGGTGGCTTGCCCATGTTGTCCATCATCCACAGGCTTCCCGGCGAAGGCGCTATAAAGATCGGATCCTTTGCATTTGCGGCCATTGCGATGGACTCGTCATCCATGTAGGTCGCATGGTAAATGGCGCGAAAGCCGTGGCGAATTGCCATCTGGATGCCTTCCGGCGAATGCGCGTGCGCAGTGAGCCACACGCCTCGCTCGCGAGCGACTTCACCAGCCGCCGCCACTTCTTCTTCTTTGAATTCAAGTATGCGCGAGGTGTATTCGATGAGCGCGCTTTCGCCGGTGATCGGCATCTTGACGATGTCTACGCCGACGTCGGCCATGTCGTGCACGAACTTGCGGACCTGATCGGTAATCGGGGCGCGATCGTTCGCACCGACGTGGCCTTCTATGGAGTTGGGATTGAGCGTGGCGGATGGCGACTTCATCGTGTCCGCGCTGACTTCCCACGATGCCGCGCGCATGCGCGGGCCGGGCATCCATCCTTCGCGGATCGCCTTGCGCAATGCGACTTCCACGCGCGGACGACGATTGCCGCCGGAGTAGATACTGGTGTAGCCGTGGTCAAGCATCACCCGCGCGTTGTGGCTGACGATGAGCGCCTGCTCCTCCTCCGGTTCGTTGCGTGGCGAGCGGTGCTCGACAGTGGAGCCGATGCCAAGGTGGGTGTGCCCGTCCACCAGGCCCGGCATTAATGTGGCGCCGGCAGCGTCGATGACCCGGACATCGCTTCCCTCGGGTCGGTCGATGTGGTCGGCAATGCGCATGATGCGGTTGCCGTCGATGAGCACATCAGCCTTGCGTCGCGGGCTGCCGCTGCCGTCGAAAACCTGTGCGTTTGCGATGAGCGTTTTCATTGTTGCATTCCTTAGAGTGGAGGAGCGACGAACAAACCCTCGTCCGGGGTGTTGAAGTGGCTGCGCATGACGTTTTCACCCCAGGCGTTGGAAGTGCCCCACACATCGAGTACAGCCGGATCGGAGAGGTCACCTTCCGTTGCCGTCCATGAATCGCCGAGCTGGCTCATGCCAGCGGTGTATTCGACCGTATTGCCTGCCGCATCCTGAAAATAGCCATACGCGTTGTCGCCAGTCTGGTGACGCCCCGGGCCCCAAATCAGCTCCTTGCCGTCACGCTGTAAGCGTCCGACGCCACGAAGGAATTCGTCGATGCCACGCATGTCGAATGAGACATGATGCATCGCCACATGCGGCCCATTGCCCACGGCTAACACATGGTGCTGCGGATGGCTGCAACGCATGAACCACATCAGGGTGTTGCCGTGGATGTGCAAGGTCTCCACCACCTGAAAACCAAGACATTTCTCGTACCAATCCACCGTCGCTTGTGGATTCGGCGAATTGATCACGCAATGCGAAAGCCGCGCAGGAATCGACTCGCCCGGCTCCAGGTCGCGGTACTCGCGCGGCGCGACGTCAGCCGAGACTTCGACGACACGACCATCGAGATCGAAAAGACGTACGCCATAGCCGCCGCCAGGTGCGGAAAGTTCGCGCGGCTCATGGATGAGCTGGACGCCATCTTGCTTCAACTGCTTCGCCAACGCATCGACATTCTCCCGGGTGGCGGTGCCGAAACTGATGACGTCCGCACGCTTCTTATCGTCCTTGCGCAAGCGGATGACATACGGCTCCGGCGAACCTTCCGCAGCGAAGTAATGCACACCATCTTTCTCCGCGACTTCGGTAAGGCCCCATTCCTTGCTGTAAAAAGCACGTTGTTCTTCTAGCTGCGGCATCGCAAAACCCACGTGGCGCAGGTGGGTAATCAGATTCGTATTGCTCATGATGTCTCCTTGATCAGTGTGATTAAACCGCGGTCGACCAACCAAGAATGCTGGCCATGGCTTGCGATAGTGCTTCTGTCGGATCACCCGGCAGTTGCTGGTGGCGCCAGCCGACGATCAGATCGGGACGCACGAGTACGCAGCCATCGTCCTCGGTACCACGAACCTTCGACCAGTCCAGGTAGGGGTCTTCGAAATCCAGGCCAGATCCAACCAAGGTAACCCCGATGTCGACGCCGAATTTTTCCGAAACGTTCTTCGCTGCTTGCTTCCATCCTTTGCCACCATGCGAGGAGAAGAGATGGAACTTGCCTTTACCCGCCAGATCCAGCGTCGAAACCAGCGGGCCGGGTTTGCGATTCACCAGCCATCCGTGCGGCAATGCGGAACCTGGCCGCGTCGAAGGCTGATAGTAAAGATCCGGGTCTTGTGCCGGCACGGGTTCCGGCGTGTCATCTCCGACGATGGCGCCCGAATGATAGTTGCGGGTAAGCTCGACGCCATGCGCTTCACCGTTATAACGCGTGTCGAGAAGTTGCTGCCGCAAAGCCTCGCGGCCTTCGCGCGTTGCCAGCTTTCCGTTCACATCGGACTCGGTCTGTGCGCTGAAAAGGCAGGCACCAAGGTAGTCCGCCAGACCGTTCGCCTGCCACATGCTCAAGTTGGCACGTGCAACGATCTGTTTGGCGACCGGTTGGCGTTCCGCGTTGAAGCTATCGAGCAATCGCGGATGCGCCTTGCCTTTCAACACCAGAGCGAGCTTCCACGCCAAATTGAAACCGTCCTGCACGCAGGTATTGGAGCCAAGTGCCGCCGCCGGAGGATGGCGATGCACTGCGTCGCCCATGCAATGCACACGCCCCTCCGAGATTTTCTCGGCATGGATGTCGTTGATCGACCACTTCGATGTGCTCAGCACCTTGATCGGCAAATCTGCCGCCGCCGGGTCGGCGATCGCTTGACGAATGCGCGATACGAGCTGTTCTGTCGTGGCATCGGGGCCGCTGTAGGTAGGCGGGATATAGATTGAGACAAGCCATTTGTCCCAGGCGTGGACCATGCGGAAAACGACGACCCCGGCCCACTCCGCGAGGCCAGGCTGCAGAATCAGGTAAAGCGAGCCCTTGCGGTGCGCGGTATATGCCGATAAATCCATTTCGCACAGGACGTTGTAGGCCGCCCCAAGCCCTTCCTTGCCAGTCAGGGGCAAGCCAAGCTGATTGGCCACACGGCTGTTCGCGCCGTCTGCACCAATCAGGTATTTGGCGCGGACCAAGAATTGCTGCTGACTGACGCGATCCAACAGTGTCGCGGTCACGCCCTCATCGTCTTGTTCAAACGAGACCAGCTCCGTATCGTAACGCACGTTGACGCCCAAGCGTGTGGCCTCGGCGATGAAGATCGGCTCCATCTTGGTCTGCGGAAAATCAACGAAGGAGCAAGGGCTGGCCGTGCGTACGTCGCCCATGCGTGCCGGGTTATTGCCCCAAGCCCACTGGCGGGCCATTTCCTCGCCGGCCAAACCGCGCAGAAAAAACGTATTGGCAATATGCTCGGCAGGGGACGCGACGGCAAGGCAGTCAGCCTCCAGTCCGGCATCACGGAACACTTCCATGGTGCGCTGATTCACGATGTGCGCACGCGGCGTGTCGGCTGTGCCACGATTGCGGGAGATCATCAGCGTGCGGATTCCCTGCTTCCCAAGAAAAACTGCAGCAGAAGCCCCCGCCGGACCTGCACCTACTACCAGGACTTCAACTTGTACTAATTCCGTCATAACTCGTCTCCATTTTTCATTAATAAATACAGTTTTCTAAGCAGGATTACTGGACTACACGTTGTGGTCTGCTTGTTCGCATCGTTTCCCCCTCCTGGAATAGAGCCGATCGCACTCAAGGCGCGATATGGTCAGGTTGGTTCTTTGGTTCTGCCTGGATGAAGGCTGGATGCGCCATTGCATGTACATAAATGGCGTTTGCCAGCGAATACTGGGACAAGTCGCATCCAAAGCGCTTTGCATTGGCGATTTGCGGAATCAGGCAACAATCAGCCAACGTGGGTTCTTTGCCAAAGCACCACGGTCCGCCGTAGTGCTTTTCCGCCAGCAGCAACAGTAGCTCCGTTGCGGCCATGCCTTCGGCTATCCAGTGCTGGTACCAGGCATCTTTCTGCGCGGGCGTCACTCTCAACTCGTCTTGCAGATATTTCAAGATGCGTAGGTTGTTTACAGGGTGTATGTCGCAGGCGATGAGGTAGCTCAACTCCAGTACGCGTGCGCGTGCGTCGGGATCGAGAGGAATCAGTCGAGGCTCAGGAGAATGCGCATCCAACCAGTCGATTATTGCGAGTGATTGACCAAGACTGAAGTCACCATCTTTCAAGGCAGGAACACTTGCCGAAGGATTGAGACTTCCTACATAAGGGGCCTGACGATGCTCGCCCGTTCGGATATTGACAGGGTGGTATTCGAAAGGGACGCCCTTGAGCCCAAGGGCAATACGCACCCGATACGAAGCCGAACTGTTAAAAAAGCTAAAAAGTTCCATAGCAGGCTTTCGTCACACAATGCGTACAGTGAGTTCTCCCAAGCGTTCGATGCCTACCTTGATCGTGTCGCCTGGCTTGACTGGACCGACACCGTCTGGCGTGCCGGTGTAGATCAGATCCCCCGGTTCAAGGCGGAAAAACTGCGACAGGTACGCAACGGTCTCGGCTACCGACCAGATCAGATGCTTGACGTCACTCTTCTGTTTGATGTCGCCGTTGACACTAAGCCAAAGGTCAGCCATTTCGAAGTGACCGACGCTTGTGACCGGATGGATCGGGCCAAGCGGTGCCGAGCGATCAAACGACTTACCGATTTCCCATGGGCGGCCCATTTCCCGCATCTTCATTTGCAGGTCGCGGCGCGTCATGTCCAGACCGACCGCATAGCCCCACACGTAGTCCAGCGCCTGTTCAAGCGGTACATTGGAACCGCTCTTGCCGATCACAGTGACAAGTTCGGCTTCGTATTGATAGTTCTGCGTCTCGGATGGGTAGTCGAGCGTGAGCACTTGGTCATAGGCGACCGGCACCACAGCGTTGTCGGGCTTGCAGAAGAAGAATGGCGGCTCGCGGTCCGGGTCGAAGCCCATCTCACGTGCGTGCGCCGCGTAGTTGCGGCCGACGCAATAGACGCGGCGCACCGCGATCGAATCGCTCGTGCCGACGACAGGCGCGACGATAGGAGCCTCGGGTGGAAAAATGAGTGCCATGTTGTTTCTCTCTATTTAAATAGGGGTTCACGCTGAGCGGAGTGCGCCGCGCGATTGATCCAATGAGGGGCGATTACAAGCGCTCTTCGCGTAGCAGGTCGAGTGCGGCGAGCACGGGGCGGTTCGAGTAACTGAACAGCACAGCATCTTCGTCGGTTTCGAAACGCACCGGCTGCCACGACGGCGCGACAAAGACGTCGCGCGGCGCGAACGCGAAGGTATGCTCACCGATCTTCGCGGTCCCGCTGCCCTCGACTACGCTGAATACGGTCGATTCGGTGCTGCGATAAGCCTTGCCCTTGAACCCCTTCGGCAGCAGTTGCATGAAGGTCGCCATCGTCGGCATCGGATAGCCGCCGGTGGCAGGGTTCACGTAGCGCAGTTTCACGCCGTCGAATGCGTCGAGTTCGCCAGTGCGCTGTAATGTGTCGAGAGCTTGGCGGCTGTGCTCGTACGGGTAGTTAAAGATCGGTGAATTGCCGTTCTTCACTTCGTGGCGTACCGGTAGCATGTTGTAGCCGTAGCGTGCGAAGCTGTCGCCTTCCGGGCGGTTGATCGGTTGGATGTCCTCGGGGAAGTTCTCGGCAAAGCCTGCGTCAAGCTGCTGGAGCAGCGGGATGTCCAGACCATCGAGCCACACGACTGGTTCTCCGCCTGCTTCGATGGCCGGGTTCCCATGGTCGTGCCACGTCCACGAGGGCGTGATGATGAAGTCACCCGGATGCATTGTTGTACGCTCGCCGTCCACGGCGGTCCATGCACCGTTGCCTTCAACGATGAAGCGCAACGCCGACTGGGTGTGACGGTGGCTTGGCGCGATCTCACCTGGCAGAATTAGTTGCAGGCCGGCGTACAGATTCGACGTGATGCTCGCCTTGCCTGGTAGGCTAGGATTTTCGAGGATCAGCACGCGGCGGATCGCTTCGGCCGCACTGATGACCCTGCCTGACTCCATCACAAGTTCGCGCAGTTGTGCGTATTTCCAGATCGCGGGAACGGCCTGCGGGCGCGGTGACTTCGGCACCAGCGCGTGCAGCGATTCCCATAGAGGTGACAGGTTGTGCTTCGCGATCTCTCCGTAATAGGCTTGGCGCGATGCGGGCAAGGTGTTCGACATGCGGTTCTCCTGATGCTACTTTCGTTTTCTGTATTGCTGTCTCTTGGTTGCTGTTTTACGACCAAGGGCTGGAAGAAAGTTAGTGCAGAATATACGCATTGCCAGTTCACGGATCTTGGAGATTTTTGCTTTCTCTTGTCCTTTTTTGCTAATAACAGAGGTGGATTCCAAGAATGCTGAGTCTCGCCGGAAAACAATGCAAGCAAACCCAGCATGCCCAGACCGATGACAATGGAACCGTAACCGATCGTCGCCATAATGAACGTTGGCTTGATCAAGTCCTCGCGTATGGCAAATAATCTTTGCGCAATGGTCTGCTTACCGATGGCATAGGCCAGCACTGCGACAAAGTAGGGCGCGCCTTGTTCAAGTATTGCCGTCTTTGAAAAGAAATCGGCCTGCTCCAGGGTGAGCCTGGGCAGGCCCTGCGCGAAGATTTCCGGCCCACCCAGCTGAAAGAAGTTCGCAGGAATGATGATGACTGCGGCAAGTATCATGGCAATCAATTGCGCGAAGTCCGTCAGCACCGAGGCCCGGAAACCTGACCAGAGCGTATACGACAACACGCCAAGTCCGCTGATCAATACGCCGTGGATGAAACTCAGGGGCGACAGCATGGACACCAGCGCACCGACTGCCGTGAAGTTCACCATCAGGCGATCAGGCTGCCCAGCACGTTGGAGATTGCCAGAATCATCTGGCTGCCTACATGCCAAACCCGATGGAACCGTTCGAGGTCATATAGTTATCGGCGTTTTCATTTTTTCGGCCGATTATCAGGGTCATCAGAAATGAAATTCCGTAAAAACCGAGCAGGAGAAGCAGGACGGTGGTAGGCGAGATCTGGGTCAAAACGATTCTCCAGTGAGTCCTGCATGTGCCGCGGGACGGCACGAATCCGGCGTAGTCGGTCAGTAAAGGTGGATGGGTAACAATCCGGGTGCATGCATATGGCAGTTCGGCAGGCGTGTGCCGAAAAAATGCATGCTGTCTACGGTGAATGATTTGCGCCTTGCCAAACTGATGTGCTTGCCGAGTCATCGCATTGTCACCGGCGCTCGATACAATCCGCGGCAGGTCTACTCCAATTGCTTACTGATGAAACTGTCTAAACATGCATTACGGAAACTGACGATTTTCTGCGCAGCATTGCTGCAGTCCTGCACAAGTCCCGCGCCGGCGCCGGATTGGTTCGAGATGAAAATTATCGGACTTAACGATTACCACGGCCACCTGGAATCGCCCGGGAGCTTTGCAGAAAATACGGCCACGCCTTTTGCCAACCGTACGCCTGTTGGTGGTGCCGATATGCTGGCAGCCCATGTCGCCAGGATTAAATCCCGAAATGCGCTGAATGTCGTGGTCGGCGCTGGCGACTTCGTCGGTGCGAGTCCGCTGGTATCCGGCTTGTTCCACGACGAGCCGTCGGTTGAGACTCTCAACCGGATCGGTCTCGAATTCGTCGCAGTAGGCAATCATGAATTTGACAAGGGATGGCGAGAGCTACTGCGGTTGCAAAAAGGCGGCTGCAAAATGCAAGACGGCGTTCTCGATGCGCATTCCTGCAAAGGCACCGAGGTCGGTACGCCGGTGCCTTTCGAAGGCGCGAAGTTTCAATGGCTGGCGGCAAACGTCTTCAATAAAGCAAGCGGCGAGACGATTCTTCCCGCATATGCTGTCAAGCATTTCCGTGACGTACCAATCGCCTTTGTAGGCATGACGTTGAAGGGGACGCCAGCGATCGTTTCTCCCGAGGGTATCGGCGAACTGGAATTCCGGGACGAGGCGCAGACGATCAATGCCTTGATGCCGCAGTTACGCGCACAAGGTATCGATGCGGTCGTCGTCCTGCTGCACGAAGGCGGCGTGCAGTCGGGCAGCCTGCAAGATATCAATGGCTGTGAAGGTGACCTGAAAGGCTCGCCAGTTGCACAAATTGTCGCCCGGCTGGATGACGCGGTCGATCTGGTGATCAGCGGCCATACACATGCCGCTTATCGATGCCGGCTGCCCAATGCCGTGGGCCGGGCAATTCCGGTGACCAGCGCAGGCGCCTATGGACGCGTGCTGACGGACATCGACGTGCGCATCGACCGAAAATCCCGCGATATCATGCATGTGCATGCGGTGAACCGGCTTGTCGCACGTAATGAAGCCGAATTGCCTGCCGATTCTGCCGTCGCTTCCATCGTCGCAGCGTACCAGCGTCTTGCCGCCCCAATTGCCAATCGTGTCATTGGATCGGTCGCCGCCGATGTCACTAGCGCACGCGTTGATGGCGCATGCAACATGACCGCAGGGAGCATGATTGCTGACGCCCAGATTGATGCGGCTGCCGCGCAAGGCCGGGCTGACATCGCCTTCATGAACGGCGGTGGGGTGCGTCATCCCGGCCTCGTCTTTCGCCAAAGCGGGTCCGAGGGTGATGGCAGCGTGACGTACGCGGAAGCATTTGCGATGCAACCGTTCGGCAACAGCCTGGTGACAATGACACTGACGGCACAAGGGATAAAGGAAGTGCTGGAGGAGCAGTTCGCCGGCTGCGGTGGGCAGTCGCCAAGTGCAACGCGCATCCTGTTGCCGTCGCGTGGCTTCAGTTTTACGTGGAACGGTGCTGCGGCGTGCGGCAGCCGGATCAGCGACGCCAGGCTGGAAGTAAATGGCAAGACCGAGATTCTGGTCGATCCATCTGGCAGGCTGCCGCAGCCCGATGCCTCTTATCGCGTGACCGTGAACAGCTACCTGGCATCCGGCGGCGATGGATTTTCAACTTTCGTCAAAGGCCGTGACCGGACTGGCGGCCCCCAGGATATTGATGCGCTCGTTGGCTACCTGCAGAAATTCAAACTGCCGAATTCGCCATACAAAGTATCAAAAGGCGATGGCTTGGGACAGGGCGCGCGCATACGCCGCATTGGCGACAGTCGCGTATGTCCTGCTGGCGCTGATACGAACCCGTGAGGGTGCTCAATACCCTTGAGCAGAAAAAACGAGGTAAGGCTTTGCATGGTGATTTGGTTCGATTGCGCGATTCACAATCGAACCGGGGTCCGATCTCCTGATCAGCGCAGCTCGTACCAAACACCCCGCCCGCTGCCGTGCTGCCCCAGGTAACCACGCTCTACCAAGTTTCGGAAATGCTGCTTCAAAGTGTTGCGGCTGACCCCGGTGAGCTTGATGGCGTCGCCAATCGTGACGCGGCCGTGCTCGCGAGCCAATTCGACGATTTGCAGTGACAGCACTGGCAAGGCGGCCAGGACGATTTTTTCGCGCTCGACCTTCTTCTCCAATCTGCGCACCTGCTCGGCCAGCGACCGCAGAAAAAACACCAGCCACGGCTGCCAGTTGGGGGCGTCGGTGCGGATCGTGCCTTGTGTCTGTCGCAGGGCCAGGTAATAGGCTTCCTTGTTTATCTCAATCACGCTTTCAAGCGAGCTGTACGGCACGTAAGCATAGCCCGTTTGGATCAGGAGTAGTGTCGTTAGCACGCGGCTAAGCCGACCGTTGCCATCCTGGAACGGGTGGATTTCGAGAAAAACCACCACGAAGATGGCAATGATCAGCAGCGAATGCAGTTGAGCCTTATCACGCTCCTGATTCACCCAGGTCACCAGTTCGGCCATCAGGCGTGGCGTGTCAAACGGTGTCGCCGTCTCGAACACGATACCGATTTGCGCCCCGTTTTCATCGAAGGCGGCCACGCTATTTGAGTTGGTTTTGTATTGGCCCCGATGCCGGGTGTCCTTCTCACTGTGACGTAACAGGATCTGATGCAACTGCTTGATGTGGTTTTCGTTGAACGGGATGTCCCGCCACGAGCTGAACACCAGGTCCATGAGCTCGGCGTAGCCGGCAACTTCCTGCTCGTCACGCGTCTCGAAAGACTGGATCGCCAGGTTGGAGAGTAGCTTTTCCACGTCGCGGTCAGAGAGCTTGCTACCCTCGATACGGGTGGACGAGCCGATGCTCTCAATGGTGGCAACCCGGCGCAATGCCGACAGACGGTCAGGCGCAAGCGTGCCTAGAGCGCGCCAAGCGCCTTTGAACTCGTCTATCCGAGCGATCAGGCTCAGGATCTCGGGAGTAATTTGTAGGGTGTCGGATCGAAGCATGCAACCAATATTACACCCAATAACACCCATTTAGTAGCGTCGCGGCCTCACCGTGGGGAGGCGTTCTCGGTCGTAATGGGTGTAAATGGGTGCGTTATTGGTTTTTCCTGAGCGTGAAAGTCCGGCACCTCTGTCGTCAAATTACACGCTGTACGGCGACATGTCGGGCCGGGTCATGAGCATCCTGCGTGATTTCAGCCCCGAGGTCGAAGTGTATTCCATCGACGAATCCTTCCTGCGCCTGAACGGCTTGGCGGGGTTGTGGGTGGGGCTGTCCCGAGGCCATGGGGCAGGTGATCCGGCAGCGCATTCGGCAATGGACAGGCCTGCCGGTGTGCGTCGACATCGCGCCCACCAAAACGCTGGCCAAGTTCGCCAACCACATCGCCAAGACACATCCTGCGTCAGCCTGGACGACGGCATCCGCGTGATCGGCGTCAATCCCGGCCCGGTGGCGACCGACCGCATTGTGCGCCTGATGAAGCGCCGCGCCAAGGACAGCTTCGGCGATGAAGCGCGCTGGTCGGAATTCTTCGGCAACCTGCCAGGCAAGCGCGCAGCCACGCCCGAGGAAGTGGCCGACTTGTTCGCCTTTCTGGCGTCACCGCTGAGTAGTAAGGGACGCATGACTACACAAACTGATTTTTTCCAAACGCACGCACCTGATGACGTGTTGACTCCTTTACAGGCGGCCGAGTTACTTGAACTGGCCGAGGGCGATACCGGCGCATTGCTGGAAAACGAAGGTGCGCCCGCGCTTTCGACTGCAACGGAAACCAACACCGAGGGCCAGCCAGGCAGTTCGAACGCACCAGCCCAACCGCAGGAGCCTGATCCGGCCAACGCCGTGATTCTGGCCAAAGATGGGAAGCACAAGGGCGATGAAGTGGAATTCCACTTGCTGAACCCGGTTGGCGCCAAGCCGATCATGGGCTCGAAGATTGCCGAAGGCCGCGGCATGGGCATGTCCTACTCCGAAGCCCGTTTGCGCGTGAATCAGGCACGCTTCCCGGTCGACTTGGGCAACGTCATGACCTCGATTCGCAGCCCATACGACTTCCGCAGGCTGGGCCGCCCGGTTGTGCAATCGCTGATGGATCGCTACGTCGACCACTCGATTCTGGTCCACCTGGCCGGCGGCCACGGCTTCCACAACAACATTGAATGGGGCGTGCCTACCGAAGCAGATCTGGATTTCGCTGAAATCCTGGTGAACCCGGTCAAGGCACCGACCAAGAACCGCCACTTCATGGCAGACGGCACCAACGGCATCCAGCCGTTCGGCGTCAATGCCGGCGAAATCGACCTAGCCACCACCGACCTGTTGAACATGAACGTGGTCGACGGCATACCGAGTTGTCCCGCCGCGAGAGCAAACGGACATCGCGCAGCAGCGGTTTGAAAGCGAGGCGCGGAAGGCATTCAAAAAAGCCGCGACAACAATGAAGCATGTCCGCCTGGGCGAGTTGACGGACACGGAAAGAAAGGCCAATTGCGATGCGATCGGAAAGCTTTCCATGTTGCGATGTATGCATCGACGTGCGCTAAAATAATGGCACGGTCAGGTGCGCTGAGATTGGGTGGGGTGTGCTCAGGTGTGGCACGGCCCGGCACGATAGGCTATGGGCTGCGAATGCAGCGGGTCGTCGATTCAATGAGTTGGCTTCCCGGTGCCTTTGGGTACCTTTGGGATGGCGGGGCCAGGCGTGGCCGGGCGAGCCTTGGTGAGGCACGGCAAGGTATGGGTAGGCGGGAAGCCCCTTCGGGGGCTTTTCTTTTGCTTGCAAATAAAGATATGCCGGCCTATACTTGTACAACTTGCTGCACAAGTACATACATACACGACTAAAACTGACCTTAAATTACTCTTGCTAAATACTTAACTAGTTACCAATACTTAAATAGCTAACTATCTAACTACATAATCTTTCTAATTTTATACTCATTTCATAGCAGCAAGCAGTAAAGGAGCACCACATGAGAATCGTAAATTTTTCCGATGCTCGCAACAGCTTGAAAGATGTGATTGATCAAGTTGTTGAGGACGCCGATGTCACCGTCATTTCGCGCCGCGATGCGCCAGATGCGGTCGTCATGTCCTTTGACCACTACTCCAGCTTGATGGAGACGGTGCACTTGTTAAGTTCGCCTGCCAATGCAGCGCACTTGGCGCGCTCAATTGCTCAACTGCGAGCTGGTCAAGCGAAGCCTCGGGATCTGATTGAAGTACCAGAAACCGAGAAAGTAACCGATGAGGAACATACTCTTCACCACTGATGCATGGACTGATTATCTCTTCTGGCAAGGCCAGGACAAGAAAACGCTGCGGCGCATTAATGAATTAATTAAAGCCGCGCAGCGTACACCTTTCGAAGGGATCGGGAAACCGGAGCCTTTGAAAGAAAACTTGGCCGGGTTCTGGTCCAGGCGGATCGATGAAACCAATCGACTGGTTTATGAAGTCACAGACGAGAACATCGCCATCATCTCTTGCAGGTATCACTACTGAAAAAGCCCCTCTTCGGAGTAATGCCGTTCAGTTAAGCTGAACGGCATTTTTTCTTTGGGGTGTTGTAAACGGCGCCGCAGGCTGTTAACCTGCGCCACTATGTTCGATGACGCCATCCATTTTCTCATTAACGCGGCAGAGAAGCCTGATTGGGCTTCGGCTATCGACCCGCAAGCAGCGGAAGCCGCGGCGACCAAAGCGCAGGAATATGGAAGTCTCAACTCGGGGCAGATCGCGCTGGGCGCTGGTCTTGGCTTTGTTGATGCCCTTACTGGCGTCGACAAAGCGGCAACATCCATGCTTAGCAAAGGCGCAAGGGGCGCGGCGGAAGGTAGTCCGCGCGGCATGCTTGCCCGTACCGCATTGGGTAGCCGAGATTCGCCAGGAGCAAGCGCAGGCGCAAGTCACGCAATATAAGGCTGCACTCGATGACCTGACCGCGCCGTGCGCAACGCTTACCGGGCCGGATGCGCTGGATTACGATGTGTGGCAGGAATGGATCGTAGGCACCGTGCTGCGGGCATACGGGGAGTGCGCCGCGAGGCATCGTAAGACGGTTGACGCCTGGCCGAAATAGGCGGCATAACGTGGGCGAAATTTGGGCGAAAATGCAGCCACTTTCAGACTTCGCTACGACTTTCAAAAAAGCTAGACCGTTGATTTCATTGGGTCTGGCGGTGTCTCACGGGGTTTGAAATGGTGGGGCCGGGGCAACTTCCAGATACATCCCATTGGCATCGTACATCTTGATGGGCTTTACGCCAGGCTTGGCGTTATGGATGGCGAGATCGGACAGGGGCATGGGGCAACTCAAAATGAGGTGGGGGCAGTTGCCCCCTATGTTGCCCCCGGCTGGGTTGCGATGTCAATAGATTGGCAGAGACGGCCTGAAACAAAAAAGCCGCAATCTCATAGGAGAATTGCGGCTTTTGAGACATCTTGAGAAAACTTGAAACTTGTTAATGGTGGAGGCGGCGGGAATCGAACCCGCGTCCAGAAGCACTCTACAGACAGTTCTACATACTTAGCGCTGCCATTTGATTTAACCCGGACGACGCGGACGCGCACGCTGCGGCCAGGCGAGTTACCTATTATTTAACTTTCGACCAAGTAACCCGGCAAAAAGCGATTCCCTGTGAATGACTCCACAGCTTTTAACGGCCCGCCCCAGGGAAGAAGCGTTGTGGAGCTAACCGCGATTAAGCGGCTAGTGCGTACGAGTTATCGTTAGCAGTTATTACTTGTCTGGATGTATTTACGAGGTAACCAGTCCTCGGTATGCCCTGCGCTGCTTTGCAACCCCTGTCGAAACCAGGTCGCCCCCAAAACAGAACTACCACTGTAGCACAAAAGGTGGGGACGGGTACGGCGCTTTCAAGGCCTTATTTGCCGGCCTGTTCTGCGAGGCAGGGCGGCTCAGCGGGCTTTTAGCAATTCAAGCAATTGCAGGGGGTGCGCGGCCAGCGCATCGGCCGCCCAGGTTGCTGGTTCGATGTTGCCGCAATAACCCCAGCCGGCGCCGATGGTGGTCATGCCTGCCGCACGTCCCGCCTGGATATCGCGCAAGTCGTCGCCGACATACCAGCATGCCGTGCTTGCCAGGCCGATCCTGCCGGCAGCTTCCAGCAAGGGTTGCGGATGCGGTTTTGCATGCGGCGTGGTGTCGCCGGAAATGACGCAGGCGGCATCGCCCAGGCCGATCAGCGGCACCAGCGCATCGGTGAAGCGGGCCGGCTTGTTGGTCACGATGCCCCATTGCAGACCGGCATCTGTCAATTCTTGCAACAACTCGTCGATGCCGTCGAACAGGCGCGTATGAATGGCAATCGCGGCGGCGTAATTGTCAAGGAATTCGCTGCGCATGGCCTCGAATTCGGCGTCGCCCGGGGCAATGCCGAAGGCCGCGCCGATCAGGCCGCGGGCGCCGGCCGAGGCGAGCGGGCGCAACTGTTCATAAGGCGTTGGCGCCAGGCCACGCACGTTGCGCATGCGGTTGACCGCCGCCGCCAGGTCAGGGGCGGTGTCGGCAAGCGTGCCATCCAGGTCGAACAGGATGGCGTGGGGAGCGGGCAGGTGCATGGGATGGTTACGCAGGACGGCTGCAGGCGACCAGGTAGTTGACGCTGGTGTCCTGGTTGAGCGAATACACCTTGGTCAGCGGGTTGTAGCTCATGCCCTTGAGGGAATCGAGCGTCAGGTCGGCGGCGCGGATGCAGCGCGCCAGTTCCGCCGGCGTGATGAACTTGGCGTAATCGTGGGTGCCTTTGGGTAAGAGCTTCAGCAGGTATTCGGCGCCCAGTACCGCAAACAGGTAGGCCTTGGGGTTGCGGTTGATGGTCGAGAAGAATACCTGGCCGCCCGGCTTGACCAGGGTGGCGCAGGCCTTGACGATGGCGGCCGGATCGGGCACATGCTCGAGCATTTCCATGCAGGTCACCACGTCGTACTGGTCCGGTTCGCGTGCGGCCAGCGCCTCGGCGGCGATCAGCTCGTAGCGCACCTGCACACCGGATTCGAGGCTGTGCAGGTCGGCAACTTGCAACGGCTTTTCCGACAGGTCGATGCCGGTGACGTGGGCGCCTTTGCGGGCCATCGATTCGGCCAGGATGCCGCCGCCGCAGCCGACGTCGACCACGTTCTTGCCGGCGAGGGGCGTGCGCGCATTGATCCATTCCAGGCGCAGAGGATTGATTTCGTGCAGGGGGCGGAATTCGGAAGTCGGGTCCCACCAGCGGTGGGCGAGCTCGCCAAATTTTTGCAGTTCCAGAGGGTCGGCATTCATGGGCGTAATGATAACGGCAAAGTCAATTTGCTGCCACGCACGGGCGTAAAAAAACCCCGCCGCAGCGGGGTTTTGCAGGCGTGAAATCGATTACTTGGTACGGGTACCAACGACTTCGAGTTCAACGCGGCGGTTCGGCTGCTGGCACTTGATCTGTGCTGCACGATTGCCCTTGCAGTCGGCGACGACCGGAGCTGTTTCGCCCTTGCCTTCAGTGTAGACGCGGTTTTCTTCCACGCCTTTTTCAACCAGGTAGCCCTTGACAGCTTCGGCACGCTTGACCGACAGCTTCTGGTTGTAAGAATCGCCGCCGATGGTGTCGGTGTGGCCAACGGCAATGATCACTTCCAGTTGCATGCCGAACAGTTTCAGGAACAGTTCGTCGAGTTGTTCCTTGCCTTCCGGACGCAGAGTAGCCTTGTTGAAGTCAAACAGGGTGTCGGCGGAGAAGGTGACTTTCTCGGTTTGCGGAGCAGGCTTGGCAGCCGGAGCGGCCGGGGCGGCTGCCGGTTTTGCCGGCTCTTCAGCTTTTGCCAGGGCGCCATCGCAACCAGGAACCGACTCAGCCGGGGTCCAGTGGGTGCTGCGCCAGCACAGGCCTTGGGTGTTGCGGGCAACTACGCCACGTCCATCTTGCACATAGGCACTTTTTGGGGTCGCTGCCTTGATGTCCGTGACTTGCGCAGTCGCAGAAAAAGCCATTACTGCAGAAGATGCAGCGAAGATGATTTTTACGTACTTATTCATGTTTCTCCTCTCGGGTGAGATTTCTGCACAGAAACTGCGCAACTATTGACAAAGTTAATGACTTACAAACGGATCATAACATGATGTTCACACCCCTATATGCAAAAACACTATCCATACAGTAAGGGTATAACTTGATGGCATTTTGCCACAGGCTTGACATTGCGACCAATTTGCCAATTCGTTCAGGCCGTTCTTTTGATGCTTTGTTGCGCTTTTGCGACGCTTATGGGACGCATTTGTCAGGAAACTTGGTTTATTAAAATTTTCTTGCTGAAAGCAAATAAGCAAAAAAATCAGCGAAAATATGCTTGCCTCGAAGAGCCTGATCAAATTGACATCTCCAGGTGCCGTCTCCGGCGGTTTAAGGGCGGGTTTGTATTTAGTGTAGTGACGGGATGCGGTTTATTTTTGTTTTTTTGTAAATGTTGTTGTGCTTTTGGTTTGACCATCCCGGCTCGGGCGGAGTGTAAATTGCCTGGTCGATTGCACTTTGCGCATATGCGCGCCATGTCAGGGAGTGCATCGGGGCATGGGACAAGAGCGCCATGTTAGAATCGAACGTTTCTAGCCTACACCTTCTCGACCCGCCAATGGATCAATTCGCAAAAGAAACCATACCGATTTCCCTCGAAGAAGAGATGCGCAAGAGCTACCTCGATTACGCGATGAGCGTGATCGTCGGGCGTGCGCTCCCGGACGTGCGCGACGGCTTGAAGCCGGTGCACCGCCGCGTGCTGTATGCGATGCATGAAACCAACAACGTCTGGAACCGGCCCTTCGTCAAGTGCGCACGCGTGGTCGGCGAGGTGATGGGTAAGTATCACCCGCACGGCGACGCGTCGATCTACGATACGCTGGTGCGCATGGCGCAGGATTTCTCGATGCGCTATACGCTGGTCGATGGCCAGGGCAACTTCGGTTCCGTCGATGGCGACAGCGCCGCTGCAATGCGTTACACCGAGTGCCGCCTGGACAAGATCGCCGGCGAACTGCTGGCCGATATCGAGAAGGAAACCGTCGATTTCGTGCCGAACTACGACGGCAAGGAAAAGGAGCCGTCGGTATTGCCGACGCGTATCCCTAACCTGCTGATCAACGGTTCTTCCGGTATCGCCGTGGGTATGGCAACCAACATCCCGCCGCACAACATCACCGAGGTGATTACGGGCGCGCTGCATGTCTTGCGCAACGCCGACTGCACGATCGACGAGCTGATCGAAATCATCCCGGCACCGGACTTCCCGACCGCCGGCATCATCTATGGCGTCTCCGGCGTGCGCGACGGCTATCGCACCGGCCGCGGCCGCGTGGTGATGCGTGCCACGACCCATTTCGAGGAGTATGGCAAGGAAGGTCGCACGGCGATCATCATCGACGAGCTGCCCTACCAGGTCAACAAGAAGTCGCTGCTGGAACGCATCGCCGAGCTGGTGCGCGACAAGAAGCTGGACGGCATTTCCGACATTCGCGACGAGTCCGACAAGTCGGGCATGCGCGTGGTGATCGAATTGAAGCGCGGTGAAGTCGGGGAAGTGGTACTCAACAACCTGTACAAGCAGACCCAGTTGCAGGATACCTTCGGCATGAACATGGTGGCGCTGGTCGATGGCCAGCCCAAGCTGCTGAACCTGAAGCAGATGCTGGAATGCTTCCTGTCGCACCGCCGCGAAGTGGTCACGCGCCGCACCGTGTTCGAACTGCGCAAGGCGCGCGAACGCGGCCATGTGCTGGAAGGCCTGGCGGTGGCGCTCGCCAACATCGATGACTTCATTGCCATCATCAAGGCGGCACCGACGCCGCCGATCGCCAAGGCCGAGTTGATGACGCGCGCCTGGGATTCCTCGCTGGTGCGCGAGATGCTGGCGCGGACCGGCGCCGAGAACGTCGGCGGCATTGATGCCTTCCGTCCGGAAAACCTGCCCAATCATTACGGCATGCAATCCGACGGCCTGTACAAGCTGTCCGACGACCAGGCCCAGGAAATCCTGCAGATGCGTCTGCAACGCCTGACCGGTCTCGAGCAAGACAAGATCGTCAACGAGTACAAGGACGTCATGGCGCAGATCGCCGACCTGCTGGACATCCTGTCCAAGCCGGAGCGTGTGACCGAGATCATCACCAACGAGATGACCGCCGCCAGGAACGAATATGGCGAAGGCAACAAGGATGTGCGTCGCTCGCGCATCGAGCACAATACTTCCGACCTTGAGACCGAAGACCTGATCACGCCGCAGGACATGGTGGTGACCCTGTCGCACTCCGGTTACATGAAGTCGCAGCCCTTGTCCGAATACCGCGCGCAGAAGCGCGGCGGCCGCGGCAAGCAGGCCATGGCGACCAAGGAAGAAGACTGGGTCGAGCATCTCTTCATGGCCAACACCCACGACTACATCCTGTGCTTCTCCAACCGCGGCCGCCTGTACTGGCTGAAGGTGTGGGAAGTGCCGCAGGGTTCGCGCAACTCGCGCGGCAGGCCGATCGTCAACATGTTCCCGCTGCAGGACGGCGAAAAGATCACCGTGGTGCTGCCGCTGTCGGGCGAGAACCGCACGTTCCCGGAAGACCGTTACGTCTTCATGGCAACCTCGCTGGGCACCGTCAAGAAGACCCCGCTGAATGATTTCTCCAACCCGCGCAAGGCCGGCATCATCGCGGTCGACCTCGATGAGGGCGACTTCCTGATCGGCGCCGCGTTGACCGATGGCGCCCATGACGTCATGCTGTTCTCGGACGCCGGCAAGGCCGTGCGCTTCGATGAAAACGACGTGCGCCCGATGGGCCGCACCGCGCGCGGCGTGCGCGGCATGAACCTGGAAGATGGCCAGCAGGTGATCGCCTTGCTGGTCGCCGGCAACGAGCAGCAGTCGGTGCTGACCGCGACCGAAAACGGTTTCGGCAAGCGCACCCCGATCGCCGAATACACCCGTCACGGCCGCGGCACCAAGGGCATGATCGCGATCCAGACTTCCGAGCGCAACGGCCGCGTGGTTGCCGCCACCCTGGTGGAAGAAAAGGATGAAATCATGTTGATCACCACCGGCGGCGTGCTGATCCGCACCCGCGTGGCGGAGATCCGCGAAATGGGCCGGGCAACGCAAGGCGTGACCCTGATCGCAGTGGAGGATGGCACCAAGTTGTCCGGCCTGCAGCGTATCCTGGAGTCCGACATTGAAGATGAAAGCGGTGCTGCGGAGGAAGAATGACGGTTTATAACTTCTCCGCCGGCCCGGCGGTCTTGCCGAAGGAAGTGCTGCGGCAAGCCGCCGCCGAAATGCTGGACTGGCACGGCAGCGGCATGTCGGTGATGGAGATGAGCCATCGCGGCAAGGAATTCATCTCGATCTACGAGGCGGCCGAGCGTGACCTGCGCGAGTTGCTGGCAGTGCCGGACAACTACAGGATCCTGTTCATGCAGGGCGGCGCGCTGGCCGAGAATGCCATCGTGCCGCTGAACCTGGTCGGCAGGAAGGCGCAACCGGCAACCGTCGACTTCATCGACACCGGTTCGTGGTCGGCCAAGTCGATCAAGGAAGCGCAGAAATACTGCAAGGTCAATGTCGCGGCGTCGGCGGCGTCGAACAGGTATTCGGCGATTCCTGCGCGCGACTCGTGGCAGTTGAGCAAGGATGCCGCTTACGTGCATATCTGCAGCAACGAGACCATCGACGGCATCGAGTATCACTATGTGCCCGACGTTGACGCCGATACCGGTGGTGCGCCGCTGGTGGCCGACATGTCTTCGCATATCCTCTCGCGCGCCGTCGATGTCTCGAAATACGGCGTGATCTATGGCGGTGCGCAAAAGAACATCGGCCCGGCCGGCCTCACCATCGTCATCGTGCGCGACGACCTGATCGGCCACGCCTTGCCGGCTTGCCCGTCGGCGTTCGACTGGAAGCTGGTGGCGGAAAACAATTCGATGTACAACACGCCGCCGACCTACGGCATCTATATTGCCGGCCTGGTGTTTCAGTGGCTGAAACGCAATGGCGGGGTGGCGGCGATGGAACTGGCCAATATCGCCAAGGCCGACCTGTTGTACGACTGTCTTGATGGCAGCCGCCTGTTTGAGAACCGCATTGCGCCGGAATGCCGCTCGCGCATGAACGTGCCTTTCTTTTTGCGCGACGAGTCGCTCAATGACGCCTTCCTGGCAGGTGCGAAAGAACGCGACCTGTTGCAGTTGAAAGGACACAAGTCGGTCGGTGGCATGCGCGCCTCGATCTATAACGCCATGCCGATCGAGGGCGTGCGGGCACTGGTGGACTATCTGAAGGAATTCGAGCGGCAACACGGATAAAAAGCGCTACCTTCTCGAACGACTTCGTCTCAAATCATGGATAACAAACTCAAACCCCTGCGCGAACAAATCGACGCCATCGATGCGCAAATCCTCGACTTGCTGAACCGGCGCGCCCGCGTTGCCGAGGAAGTCGGCCACGTCAAGGCGGAAACCAATGCCCCGGTGTTTCGCCCGGAGCGCGAGGCGCAGGTGCTGCGCGGCGTCGCCGAGCGCAACCCTGGTCCGCTGAATGGCAGCGATGTGCAGACCATTTTCCGCGAAATCATGTCGGCTTGCCGCGCCCTGGAGCGACGCGTCAGCGTTGCCTACCTCGGGCCGGCCGGCACTTTCAGCGAGCAGGCGGTCTACCAGCAGTTCGGCCACGCCGTCGCGGGCGAACTCTGCGTGTCGATCGACGAAGTATTTCGTGCCACTGAAGCCGGTACCGCCGATTTCGGCGTGGTGCCGATCGAGAATTCCACCGAGGGAACGATCAACCGCACCCTCGACCTGCTGCTGCAGACCTCGCTTGCCATCAGCGGCGAAATTTCGATTCCGATACATCACAGCCTGATGACCAAGGGCGGGTCGATGGCGGGCATTACCCGCATCTGTGCCCATTCGCAGGCGCTGGCGCAGTGCCAGGCCTGGCTCAACCAGCATTTTCCGCAGATCGATCGGCAGGCGGTCGCCTCCAATGGCGAGGCGGCGCGCATGGCCAGCGATGATCCGACGGTGGCCGCCATCGCCGGCGAAATCGCCGGCGAAAAGTACGGCCTGCAGGTGGTGCATGCGCATATCCAGGACGACCCGCACAACCGCACCCGCTTTGCCGTGATCGGCCGCCTGCAGACCGCGCCATCCGGACGTGACCAGACCTCGCTGGTCTTGTCGGTGCCGAACCAGCCCGGTGCGGTGCATCGCATGCTGGCGCCGCTGGCCGCGCATGGCGTGTCGATGACGCGATTCGAATCGCGCCCGGCCCGTACCGGCGCCTGGGAATATTATTTTTATGTGGATATCGAGGGCCATCTCCAGGAAGAAAAAGTGGCGTGCGCGCTCGACGAGCTGAAGCGCAACGCCGCATTTTTCAAGGTGCTGGGCTCGTATCCGCTGGCCCTTTAGTTTTTTCATTTCGAACCGTGTTGAAAAAAATCGCAATCTTTGGCGTCGGCCTGATCGGCGGATCATTCGCGCTGGCCTTGAAGGGCGCTGGCGCCGTGCAGCAGGTGGTGGGCGTCGGCCGCACTGCCGCCACGCTGGAGCGCGCCCGCGCGCTCGGCATCATCGATGTGGCCTGCACTTCAGTGCAGGATGCGCTGGCCGGCGCCGAGCTGGTTTTGATCGCCGCACCGGTGGCGCAGACGGGCGCGATCCTGGCCGCGATCGCGCCGCATCTGCAGCCGGGCACGGTGGTTACCGATGCCGGCAGCACCAAAAGCGACGTGGTTGCCGCGGCGCGCGCGGCCCTGGGGCCGAAGATCGCGCAGTTTGTTCCCGGTCATCCGATTGCCGGCGCAGAGCTGAGCGGCCCGGATGCCGCGATGGCCCAGCTCTATCGCGGCAAGAAGGTGGTGTTGACCGCCTTGCCGGAAAACGCCGAGGCCGATGTCGAGCGTGTTGCCGGCGCCTGGCGCCATTGCGGCGCGCTGATCCACCGCCTGGGCGCCGAGCAGCACGACAGCGTGTTTGCCGCTGTCAGCCATCTGCCGCACCTGCTGGCGTTCGGCCTGGTCGACGACATCGCGCGAAAAGCCCATGCCGACCTGCTGTTCCAGTATGCCGCCAGCGGTTTTCGCGACTTCACCCGGATCGCCGGCTCCTCGCCGGAAATGTGGCGCGACATCAGTATCGCCAACCAGGCTGCGCTCTTGCGCGAACTGGACGAATATATGGCGCAGCTTGCGCGCATGCGCGGCCTGCTGGCCGCCGGCGACGGCACCGGGCTGGAAGCGGTCTACGCCAATGCGCAGCAGGCGCGCCACGCCTGGAACAAGACCATTGAAGCCGCCGAGCGGCCAGCCATAGAGGGCGGAAACTGACAGCCATGAAACACTATCCCAACCATCTCGATTTACAGCCGGCGCTACACGCCAGCGGCAGCGTGCGCCTGCCCGGTTCCAAGAGTATTTCCAACCGTATCCTGCTGCTGGCGGCGCTGGCGCAGGGCAGCACGCGGATCCTCGAATTGCTGGCGTCCGACGACACCCACGTGATGCTGATGGCGTTGCAGCAACTGGGCGTCAAATGGGAGCAGGAGGGCGAAAGCCGCAACTATGTGGTGCATGGCGCCGGCGGCACCTTTCCGGTGCACCAGGCTGACCTGTTCATGGGCAATGCCGGCACCGCGATCCGTCCGCTGACGGCGGCACTGGCGGTGATGGGCGGCGACTATACCCTGCATGGGGTGCCGCGCATGCATGAACGGCCGATCGGCGACCTGGTGGAGGCCCTGAATGCTGCTGGCACGCAAATTGAATACACTGGCGTGGAAGGTTATCCGCCCTTGCGCATCCGCCGCGGCCATTTGCATGCCGAACGCATGCGCGTGCGCGGCAATGTGTCGAGCCAGTTTTTGACTGCTTTGTTGATGGCAGCGCCGCTGATGGCGCGCTCGCACGCGGTGACGATCGAGGTGGTGGGTGAGCTGATTTCCAGGCCCTACATCGAAATTACGCTGAACCTGATACGGCGCTTCGGCGTCACGGTCGAGCGCCACGGCTGGCAGGCGTTCACGGTGCAGGCGGGACAGCATTACACGAGTCCGGGGTCGATTCATGTCGAAGGCGATGCTTCTTCGGCGTCTTATTTCCTGGCGGCTGGGGCGATTGCCGGCGGGCCGGTGCGGGTCGAGGGCGTGGGCCGCGACAGCATCCAGGGCGACGTGCGTTTTGTCGAGGCTTTGCAGCAGATGGGAGTGACCATTAGCATGGGCGAGAACTGGATCGAGGCGCAAGGTGGGGCGAGCTTGCACGCCATCGACGCCGATTTCAACCATATTCCGGATGCCGCCATGACGATCGCGGTGATGGCGCTGTATGCCGACGGCACCAGCACGCTGCGCAACATCGCCAGCTGGCGCGTCAAGGAAACCGACCGCATTGCGGCCATGGCGACTGAATTGCGCAAGCTGGGGGCGACGGTGGAAGAGGGCGCGGATTACCTGCGCATCACGCCGCCGGCGCAGTTGCAGGCAGCCGCCATCGACACTTACGACGACCATCGCATGGCGATGTGCTTTTCGCTGGCGTCGCTGGATGGCGCGCTGCGTCGCGGCGCACGGGTGCGCATCAACGACCCGAAATGCGTGGCCAAGACTTTCCCCGACTATTTCGAGGCTTTTGCCAGGGTCGCCCAGAATAAATTATTTTAGCCAATGACCTCAGCTCATCCCATACCTGTCATTACCATCGATGGCCCGACGGCCTCCGGCAAGGGCACGGTCTCGCACCTGGTGGCCCAGCAGCTGGGTTTTCATTATCTCGATTCCGGCGCGCTGTACCGGCTGACCGCCTTGTCAGCCCTGCGCAAGGGCGTAGCGCTGGGGGACGAGCATGCGCTCGCCAAGTTGGCACGCGCTCTGCACTGTTCCTTTGCCGGCGAAGATGTTTTCCTCGGGCAGGAGAACGTGGCGGCGGCGATCCGCGCCGAAGAGGTTGGCAATACCGCATCGAAAATTGCCGCTCTGCCAGCAGTTCGCCAAGCCTTGTTCGGCTTGCAGCTGGATTTTCACAAGGCGCCCGGCCTGGTCGCCGATGGCCGCGACATGGGGTCGGTAATTTTCCCCCACGCACCGTTAAAAGTGTTCCTGACTGCAAGTGTTGAGGCACGTGCGGAAAGACGCTATAAGCAATTGATTGGCAAGGGTTTTCCTGCTAATATGGACGACCTTCTAAAGGATTTGAGGGAGCGCGACGAACGTGATACCAATCGCAAAGTCGCGCCGCTCAAGCCCGCCGAAGGGGCATATGTTCTGGATACTTCTGCAATGAACGCCCAACAGGCGGTCGAGCAGGTGCTCGGATGGTATGCCGGGCTGAAAAAGCAGCACGTGGTCTGAGCGCGTTGCTGCCGTAGTGTGTGGTGCCCGTGCAGGCGCAAGGTCTGTTCGGGATTGATTAACTTAACCCGGTGTTCGTCGCATGTGCGATGGAATCGGCTAACCCTTTATTCTTATGTCTACTGTTGCTACCTCCCCTGAATCCGCTGGTTTCGAGAGCTTTGCCGCCCTGTTCGAGGAATCGCTGTCGCGCCAGGACATGCGCTCCGGCGAAGTGATTTCCGCCGAAGTCGTGCGCATCGACCACAATTTCGTGATCGTCAACGCCGGCCTGAAGTCCGAAGCTTTCATCCCGCTCGAAGAATTCAAGAATGACAACGGCGAACTCGAAGTCAACGTCGGCGATTTCATCTCCGTTGCCATCGAATCCCTGGAAAACGGTTTCGGCGACACCATCCTGTCGCGCGACAAGGCCAAGCGCCTGGCATCGTGGCTCGCGCTTGAAAAAGCGATGGAGTCCGGCGAGATCGTCACCGGTACCGTCAATGGCAAGGTCAAGGGCGGCCTGACCGTTCTGACCAACGGCATCCGCGCCTTCCTGCCGGGTTCGCTGGTCGACACCCGTCCGGTCAAGGACACCTCCCCGTATGAAGGCAAGACCCTGGAATTCAAGGTCATCAAGCTGGATCGCAAGCGCAACAACGTGGTGCTGTCGCGCCGCGCAGTGGTTGAAGCCTCGATGGGCGAAGAGCGCGCCAAGCTGATGGAAACCCTGAAAGAAGGCACCATCGTCAACGGTATCGTCAAGAACATCACCGACTACGGCGCATTCGTGGATCTGGGCGGCATCGACGGCCTGCTGCACATCACCGACCTGGCATGGCGTCGCGTGCGTCATCCGTCGGAAGTGCTGACGGTTGGCCAGGAAATCACTGCCAAGGTCCTGAAGTTCGACCAGGAAAAGAACCGCGTCTCGCTGGGCGTCAAGCAACTGGGCGACGATCCGTGGACTGGTCTGTCGCGTCGTTACCCGCAAGGCACCCGTCTGTTCGGCAAGGTCACCAACCTGACCGACTACGGCGCATTCGTGGAAGTCGAGCAAGGCATCGAAGGCCTGGTGCACGTCTCCGAAATGGACTGGACCAACAAGAACGTGGCCCCGAACAAGGTTGTCCAGCTGGGCGACGAAGTCGAAGTCATGGTCCTGGAAATCGACGAAGAGCGTCGCCGTATCTCCCTGGGCATGAAGCAGTGCAAGGCCAATCCTTGGGATGATTTCGCGATCAACCACAAGAAGGGCGACAAAGTCCGTGGCGCCATCAAGTCGATCACCGACTTCGGCGTGTTCATCGGCCTGTCGGGCAATATCGACGGCCTGGTGCACCTGTCCGACCTGTCCTGGACCGAAGCTGGCGAAGAAGCCGTGCGTCGTTTCAAGAAGGGCGACGAACTGGAAGCCATCGTGCTGGCGATCGATGTCGAGCGCGAACGCGTTTCGCTGGGCGTCAAGCAGCTCGAAGGCGACCCGTTCAACAACTACGCTGCCATGAACGACAAGGGTTCGATCGTCAACGGTACCGTCAAGTCGGTTGAGCCGAAGGGCGCCGTGATCCAGTTGTCCGACGAAGTCGAAGGCTACCTGCGCGCCTCCGAAATCTCCCGCGATCGCGTGGAAGATGCCGGTACGCACCTGAAGGTCGGCGATGCCGTCGAAGCGCTGGTCATCAACATCGACCGCAAGGCTCGCAGCATCCAGTTGTCGATCAAGGCCAAGGACAATGCAGAAACCCAGGAAGCCATGCAAAAGATGGCTTCTGACTCGAGCGCCGCTTCCGGCACCACGAGCCTGGGCGCATTGTTGAAAGCCAAGCTCGACAACAAGCAATAAGCACGCAAAGGTCGAGTACGTAAATGACAAAGTCGGAGCTGATTGCCCGCCTGGCCGAACGTTATCCGCAACTGGTCGCAAAGGATGCGGATTACACGGTCAAGACCATCCTCGATGCGATGGCCGACGCCCTGGCGGGCGGTCAGCGCATCGAGATCCGTGGTTTCGGCAGCTTTGCCTTGAACAGCAGGCCGCCGCGCATCGGTCGCAACCCGAAGTCGGGCGACAAGGTGATGGTGCCCGAAAAACGGGTGCCGCACTTCAAGCCGGGCAAGGAATTGCGCGAGCGGGTCGATGCGATGGTCGGGCAGCCGATCAGGGATGACTGAGTCCTGGCTCGCAAATAAGAAAACGGCATCTTCGGATGCCGTTTTTTTTCATCTACATTCGCGTACAATTTCGGCTGTCTTTGCAAACATCGGGCATGGCAGCGGCGCATGCATCAAGAAAGGGTTTCGCCATGAGGCTGGTTTCGAAAATAATCTGGAGCTTACTGTTCATCATCGTGTTCGTCGTGGCGCTGAAGAACATGGACAGGGAAGCGACCCTGGCGTTCTTTTCCGGCCATGAGGTGCATGCCCCGCTGCCGCTGGTGCTGCTGGCATTTACTGTGATTGGTTTCGTGCTGGGGGTGCTGGCGATGACGCCGACGTTCTTCCGGCAGCGGCGCGACCTGGCGAAACAGCGCAAGGCCATCAAGACCATGCAACAGGACAGCGAAGCGCAGCAGCTGGCGCGTTCGCAGCCGCCATCCGCCGATGCCATCGCCGGCGCCTGAAGTCGCCGGCTTTTGATCACACACCATAAGAATAAAGTTACATGGAATTTCAAATCTGGTGGTTGCTGGGCATGCCGGTCTTTTTCGGACTGGGATGGATTGCTGCGCGGGTCGATATCAGGCAGCTGATATCGGAATCGCGCAGCCTGCCCAAGGGTTATTACAATGGCTTGAATTTTTTGCTCAACGAGCAGCCGGACAAGGCGATCGACGCGTTCATCGATATTCTCAAGCTTGATCCGGAAAGCGCCGAACTGCATTTCGCCCTGGGTAGCCTGTTCCGTCGCCGCGGCGAGACCGAGCGCGCCATCCGGGTCCACCGGAACCTGCTGGCGCGGCCGGATTTGCCGCGCGAGCAGCAGGCGCAGGCGCAATACGAGCTGGGACAGGATTATCTGAAAGCCGGTTTGCTGGATCGGGCCGAGGAAAGCTTCAAGGGCTTGATCGATAGCCAGTACAGTGCGCAGGCGCGTCGCGCCGTGCTGGAAATCTACCAGCGTGAAAAGGAATGGCAGCGCGCCATCGAGGCCGCGCGCGGGCTGCAGGAGTCCGGCGCCGGTTTGCGCCAGACCGAAATCGCCCAGTTCTATTGTGAACTGGCGCAGGACGAGCTGGTGCATACCCATCCCGATGCCGCCCTGGCCTTGCTGGAGCAGGCGCTGGCCACCGACCGCGCCAGCGTGCGCGCCGCCATCCTCTCAGGTGACGCTTATCTCGCCAAGGGGGATGCCGAGGCGGCGCTGCTTGCCTGGCGCCGGGTCGAGCAGCAAAGCGTGCCGCATGTGGCGCTGGTGGCGCAGCGCCTGATGGATGGCTACCGCCAGGTCGGCCGCCCGCAGGAAGGGCTCAACCTGTTGAAATCCTATCTGGCGCAGGCGCCTTCCATCGACCTTCTGGAAGTGGCATTCAAGGCGGTGCTGGAACTGGACGGCGAAACCGTGGCGAACCAGTTGATCAGCGACGAATTGCGCCGTACACCAACCCTGCTGGGCCTGGATAAATTGCTGGAGGCGCGGCTGGCCAGCGTGCCGCCGGAAATGCGCGGTGAGTTGACTCTGGTTAAGAATCTGGTGCACAGCTATACGCAAAAACTGGCGCGCTACCAGTGCAGCCACTGCGGTTTCAAGGCGCGCCAGTATTACTGGCAATGTCCGGGCTGCAGCCTTTGGGAAACCTACCCGCCACGCCGCACTGAAGAACTCAATGTCCTGAATTAAGCCAGCTGCATCGCCACCTGGCGACGGATTAGTTGTCCACAATCAAGAAAATAGCAAAAACATCATTTCATCCCTGATTTTATTGTTAAAGTGTTAATTGAAGTGAGTGCCATCCAGGCTTGCTTCCATTTCCTATTAACAAAACCATCAGGAGAGAAATACAAATGTTGAAAAAAATATTGCTGGTTCTTGGCATGCTGAGCGTAAACCTTTGCTTTGCCCTGGTTCCGGTGGATGTGAACAAGGCGGATCAGGCCGCCCTTGATGGGATCAAGGGCATAGGGCCGACCACTTCCAAGGCCATCCTGGATGAGCGCAAGCGCGCCGGCGCTTTCAAGGATTGGACGGACTTTTCCGCACGCGTGAAGGGTATCGGCGACAAGAAATCCGCAAATCTCTCCAAAGCCGGCTTGACCGTCAACGGCCAGTCGCTGGCAAATGCGCCGGCAGCGGCCGCAGCTGCGCCGAAAATCGCAAGTGCGGTGTCACTGCCTAATGTGCCTAATGGCAAGCCGGACAGCAAGCAGGCCAGGGCTGATGTGAGGAAATAAGTTTAGCAGCCCCGCAAAAAACGTCCTTGAGGCATTCGCTTCAAGGACGTTTTTTATTGCCCAATGGTTCGGCACAGCTTTTGCGTTCTATGCGTGTTTATATTCACATTCCGAACATAGAGAAATGATTGTGTCTTTTATTTCGGATCCTGGCAGCCATGAAAATAGCGCAAGTTGCTCCTTTGTTTGAACGGGTGCCGCCGAAAGCTTATGGTGGTACCGAGCGAGTCATTTCTTACCTGACTGAAGAACTGGTGCGGCAAGGGCATGATGTGACGCTGTTTGCCAGTGGTGATTCCATTACTGCGGCGACGCTGGTGCCCGTCATCGATCAAAGCCTGCGGCTCAATTCGTTTCGCCAGGAATGGCTGATCTATCACACGATGATGCTCGATCAGGTGCTGGCGATGGCCGCGGAATTCGATGTGATCCATTTTCATACCGATTTTTTGCATTTCCCGCTGACCAGGGAATTGCCTGTGGCGCATATCACCACCTTGCATGGCAGGCTGGATTTGCCGGATCTGGTACCGCTGTATCGCCATTTCAAGCATGTACCGCTGGTGTCTATTTCCCAGAGTCAGCGCAGTCCTTTGCCATGGGTAAACTGGCGCGATACGGTCTATCATGGTTTGCCGACCGATTTGTATGAATTCCACGCAAAGCCGGGTGAATACTTTGCATTCGTCGGCAGGATTTCGCCCGAAAAACGCGTGGATCGTGCGATTGAGATCGCGCTTCGCTGTGGTGTGCCGCTCAAGATTGCGGCCAAAATCGATCGTGCCGACCATGCCTATTTTAAAGAGCACATCGAAAAATTGTTTCATCATCCTCTGGTCGAATACATTGGCGAAATCGGCGAGGACGACAAGCGTGGCTTGCTGGGGCAGGCGCGCGCCTTGCTGTTTCCAATCGACTGGCCAGAACCATTCGGCCTGGTCTTGATCGAAGCTTTCGCTTGCGGCACTCCTGTCATTGCGTATCGGCATGGGTCGGTGCCGGAAATTGTGGAAGATGGCGCCACCGGTTTTCTTGTCGGCGACCAGGAACAGGCCGTGCGGTCAGCGCAAAGGATAGCTGACATTGACCGTGCGCGTTGCCGGCGTACCTTTGAGCATCGCTTCACGGCGCAGCGCATGGCGGAAAATTATTTGCAGGTGTATCGCAACGTGCAGGATGCGCGCCGCACACAAAGTAACCAGCCGGAGTAAGCCATGGCTACCAAAATTCAGCTCGACGAGCAATGGTATATCCTGGCGACATCTTCGCCAGCCGATGAACGCAGGCGGGTGCTCAAGCATAACGACACCTTCGGCCTGTTCGACCGCTTCGGCGACATCCAGCCGATCGGCATGGGCGAGGAGGGGATTTACCACGGCGATACCCGATTTTTGTCGCATCAGGAATTGCTGATCGAAGGCGTCCGCCCCATGTTTCTCAATTCATCGGTCAAGGACGACAGCAGCCTGCTGATCATTGAACTGATGAATCCCGACCTGCATCCGGAGGGTGGCGACACGGTTGCCAAGGGCCTGTTGCATATTTTTCGCGCCAAACTGTTGTGGCAGGGCGCCTGCTATGAGCATGTGCGTGTCGTCAACTTCGGGCTGGATGCGGTCAAGGCCGATATCTGCATGGAATTCGGCGCCGACTTTGCGGATATTTTCCAGGTGCGCGGTTACCAGCGTCATGGCCATGGCGAATTGCTGGAGCCGCAAACCGCCAACGGTGAGCTGCTGCTTGGCTATCGCGGTCTCGACGAGGTCACGCGCAGAACCCGCATCAGCTTCGAGCCGCAGCCAGACAAACTGAGCGCCAATCGTGCCGAATTTCGCCTGCAGCTGCCGCCGAAAGGCGAAGTGCATGTGTATGCCACCATTCAATGCGAGCAGGGGCCGCAGGCGGCGCGGCCAGGCAGCGCGCTGTCCGAGGCCGACGCCTATCTGCAGGCCTACAATGATGCCAGCGAGTCGATCGGCACCTACCGCAATTGCCGCTGCAGCATCGTGACTTCGAACGCCCTGGTCAACCAGTGGCTGGATCGCTCCGTTTCCGACCTCGACATGCTGACCTCGTCCATGCCGGAAGGCAGCTATCCATTCGCGGGCGTGCCCTGGTACTCGACCACCTTCGGCCGCGACGGCATTCTGACAGCGCGTGAATGCCTTTGGGTCGATCCGCGGCTGGCCAGGGGGGTGCTGGCTTTCCTGGCGCGAACCCAGGCCACCGAAATCGATCCGGCGCGCGATGCGGAGCCTGGCAAGATCCTGCACGAAGCACGCAACGGCGAACTGGCTGCGCTCGATGAAGTGCCGTTTCGCCGTTACTACGGCACGGTGGATGCGACGCCCTTGTTTGTCGGCTTGGCGGGAGCCTACTACGAACGCACCGGCGACATCGAGTTCATCCGCTCGATCTGGCCGAACGTGCTGCGCGCGCTCGACTGGATCGACCATTACGGCGACGCCGACGGCGATGGCTTCGTCGAGTATGCGCGCAAGAGCGAAAACGGCTTGCAGCAGCAAGGTTGGAAGGATTCGCACGACTCGATTTTTCACAGCGATGGCAGCATGGCGCAGGCGCCCATCGCCCTGTGCGAAGTGCAGGGCTATGTCTACGAAGCGAAACTGCGGGCGGCGCAACTGGCGGAAATACTCGGCGAAGCTGCGCTGGCGCCGGCCTTGCGCGAGTCTGCGCGCTTGCTCAAGCAGCGCTTCAATGAAGCGTTCTGGTGCGAGGAGCTCGGCAGTTATGTCATCGCGCTCGATGGCGACAAGCGGCAATGTGCGGTGGCCTCATCCAATGCCGGCCATGCCTTGTGGAGCGGTATCGCCAGCCCGGAGTATGCCGCCAGGGTGGCCGGGCGCCTGCTGGGCGAGGACTTTTTCTGCGGCTGGGGTATCCGTACCATTTCCAGCAAGGAGGTGCGCTACAATCCGATGGCCTACCATAACGGTTCGGTCTGGCCCCATGACAATGCGCTGATCGCCGAGGGCATGGCGCGCTACGGCCTGACTGACAAGGCGCTGACGGTGTTTTCCGGCATGTTCGATGTCAGCCTGTATGTCGATCAGCATCGCTTGCCTGAACTGTTCTGCGGCTTCGAAAAACGCCCTGGCGAGGGCCCGACGCTGTACCCGGTCGCCTGTTCGCCGCAGGCTTGGGCGGCCGGCTGCGTGTATTACCTGCTGCAGGCGTGCCTGGGTCTGTCCTTCGATCCGGATAAAGCCGAGATCCGCTTCCGTCATCCGCGCCTGCCGCCTTTCCTGGAGACCGTTGAGATCAACGGGCTGTCGCTCAATGACGCCACCGTCGATCTGCGGCTGCAGCGCTACCCCAACAATGTCGGCATCAACGTGGTGCGCAAGGAAGGGCGCGCGGAGGTGGTGGTGATGGCGTGAGGGTGGCTTCCCCCGGGGACGGTTTCGGCAAGCGGATGCTTCTGCCAGTAAAATAGCCGTTTCACCGAGCAATTTTCAAAGCCCCCTTATGCCTTATCTGACGATCGAAGACACCATAGGTAATACCCCGCTGGTGCAGTTGAACCGCGGCCTGGCGGAAGCGGCCAGGCGCCGCAACAACATCATTCTGGCCAAGCTGGAAGGCAATAACCCCGCTGGTTCGGTCAAGGACCGTCCGGCGCTGTCGATGATCAAGCACGCCGAACTGCGCGGCCAGATCAAGCCGGGCGATACCCTGATCGAGGCCACCAGCGGCAATACCGGCATCGCCCTGGCAATGGCCGCGGCCATGCGCGGCTACAAGATGGTGTTGCTGATGCCGGAAAACCTCAGCGAGGAGCGCCGCCAGAGCATGGCGGCCTATGGCGCAAAAATCATCCTGACCCCCCGGACTGGCGGTATGGAATACGCGCGCGACCTGGCCGACCAGATGCAAAAGGATGGCAAGGGCATCATCCTCGACCAGTTTTCCAATCCGGACAATCCGCTGGCGCATTACGAAACCACCGGCCCGGAGATCTGGCGCGACACTGAGGGCAGGATCACGCATTTCATCAGCGCCATGGGCACGACCGGCACCATCGTGGGCGTGTCACGCTACCTGAAGGAACAGAATCCGGCGATCCGGGTGATCGGCGCGCAACCCGAAGAAGGCTCGCAGATACCCGGTATCCGCAAATGGCCGGAGGCGTATTTGCCGAAGATTTACGACAAGTCGCTGGTCGACCAGCTGGAATACGTCAGCCAGGCGGCAGCGGAAAAAATGGCGCGCCGCATGGCGGTCGAAGAGGGCGTTTTCTGCGGCATTTCTGCTGCCGGCGCCTGCGAAGTGGCTTTGCGCATTTCCGAAACCGTCGAGAATGCGACCATCGTGTTCATCGTCTGCGATCGCGGTGACCGCTATTTGTCTACCGGCGTGTTCCCGGCGTAGTCGGGCAGGCAGGGCAAGCCTGGCTTGCCTGCGCTGACGCCTTGGGAACGCTTAGCCGAGATTTACTTCGCCGGCTTCTTTCGGCTTGAACTGCTTATCGCTGATACGGAACTTGTCGCGTCGGTCGCCCATCAGGGAACGCAATTCCCTGATGCTCAGGTCGCTCACTTCATGCATGCGGATCAGCAACGAGGCGCCGACCGGCAGCCTGCGGTGGCGAATCTTGCTGATCACCGGCGGCGCCACTTCCAGCGCGCGCGACAGCGCTGCATCATTTTTCAGGTGCAGCTTTTCGAGCAGTGAATCCAGCAAGTGGTTGGGATCGTAGGCGGCCAGGTCGGCAAGGCGGGTGCTGCTTGCGGGAGTATCCAGTTCGGTATTCATGGTAGGGGCATGTCCAAATTGCAGGTTAATGTAAGAGACAATTGTTTTCTGTTTGCTGGAAATGACAATAGTGTAAGGTGATTTGTTGAAAATATTGCAATTTTTAACAAATATCTGTGTCTATTTAACACGTTTCCAATAAGAAATATTGTTTGCTAATAACATAGTGATTAAATTCGTATTTGCAATGGTCTAATTGCAAATTATCTGAAGTCCCTATATTTCATCCGCATTTATGGTGCCCGCACACAGCTGTCGCTGTGAATCAGTTGGCCATCTATCACACAATTGCAATAGCCCAAAACATTGTAACGTTCAGGTTTAATGTCACTTTGATGGCTCGCAAGCATGCAATTGGCATGGTTTTGCCTGTCTCATGAAGCATTGACCACGCTTGCTGACTGGAATTCGTTTGCCGTTTATTTATCCAGCTTGAGCGCTTTCCAGCCGGCGGGCCCGAGTCTTCGCAAGGTTTCGATGTTCTTTTCGAAAATATCGGCGGCATCGGGAAACGCTGCGACCGCCGCATCCAGGCTGGATTCGCGCAACAGGTGCAGGGTAGGGTAGGGGGAGCGGTTGGTATGGTTTTCAATGGCATCCGGGGCGGCATCGGCAAACTGGTAGTCCGGGTGAAAACTGGCAATTTGCAGCTCGCCTTCCAGGCCGAGATCGATCAGGATGTCATCGGCCAGCCGGAGAAAATCGTTGTAGTCGTAAAAATCGGTGAGTACCCCGGGATGGATCAGCAGGGTGGTGTCGATTTCTTCCGGCGCAGCGGCTTGCAGCAGCAATAGTTCGCGCGCCAGTTCTTCGGCCAGTTGCTCCGGGCTGGTGGCGGGGCTGGCGACGTAGCGGATCAGTTGCTTGACTTGCACGGCCTTGGCGAACGGGCAAAGGTTCAGACCGATGACGGCCTTGTCGACCCAGTTCCGGGTTGCAGCAACGGCTTGTTCCGCGCTCGGCGGGAGTGTGGTGGACATGGTGGATGACTCCGTGAAGACTGGGGCAGTGCGGTATGCCGGGACAACAGGATTGTATCAAGCCTGTAGGCGATCCTTGCCGCATGCGCTATGCTTGCTCGCCGCCGCAGCGAGGGTGGCGTTTTTCTGAAATTGATTGAAAGGTATGCATGGCACTCAAGGCCACCATTTTTAAAATAGACTTGCAGATCGCCGACATGGACCGTAATTACTACGCTGAACATGCGCTGACGATCGCGCGTCATCCGTCGGAAACCGATGAGCGCATGATGGTGCGCGTGCTGGCTTTCGCCTGTCATGCCGATCCGGCTTTAAGCTTCGGCAAGGGCTTGAGCAGCGAGGACGAGCCGGACCTGTGGCAAAAGGATTTGACCGGCGCCATCGACTTGTGGATCGAGGTCGGTCTGCCGGATGAAAAACGCTTGCTCAAGGCCAGCGGCAGGGCTGCACAGGTGGTGGTCTACAGCTATGGCAGCGCGGCGTCGATATGGTGGAAGCAAATTGCCGGGAAAATCGAACGGGCTAAAAATATCTCGGTCCGCCATGTGCCGCAGGAAGCCAGCCTGGCGCTGGCAAAGCTGGCCCAGCGCACCATGCAGTTGCAGTGCACTGTGCAGGACAATCAGATGTGGTTCACGGCAGCGGCGGGGGATGCCGTGGCGGTCGAGGTGCTGGAATGGCGTCATGCCAGAAATTGAAGAATCGTAAGGCTTGCCAGGCTGGCAAGGAGCGTTGGGGGGGGGCTTGCACCCGTGACGCTTCTGGCCTACCATCAGTGTTTTGTTGGCTCGATCGTCCGCTGCGTGCGGATTTTTTTATTTGGGAATCGTGATGAACATGATCATGGAACAATCTATGCCGCCTATTACTGTTTCCAGTCTTGACCTGGAACGGATCGAGGAATTGCTGGATTCGGATTCATTCCGGCGGCTGGCCGGGCGGGATGCGCTGCAGGCGGAGCTGGACCGCGCCAGTGTGGTCGATCCGGAGGAAGTGCCGGCCGATCTGGTGACCATGAATTCGACCGTGGTGGTCCTCGACGAGGATTCGAATATGCAAAGCGAACTGACGCTGGTGTACCCGAATTCGCCCCAGCCCGCCAATCCGGTCTCGGTGCTGGCGCCGGTGGGTAGCGCCCTGCTTGGCTTGTCGATTGGCCAGTCGATTTCCTGGCCGTTACCGGGCGGGCGCGCGTTGCGCCTGCGTGTGCTGGATGTCAAAAACCAGCCTGAAGCCAGCGGCAAATATTACCGCTGAAATTATTACCGCTAAAATTACCGCTAAATCAGATTGGCTGCATCGCCTGGGGCGATGCGAAAAAAACCCCGCAGACCGTTGCCGGCTGCGGGTTTTTGTTTGCCTGATGTGGCAGCGCGCTTACACCACGCCCTGGTCGATCATGGCATCGGCGACCTTGCGGAAACCGGCGATGTTCGCACCCAGCACCAGGTTGCCCGGCTGGCCGAATTCCTTGGCGGTTTCGCTGGCGCTCAGGAAAATGTTTTTCATGATCCGGTGCAGGCGGCCATCGACTTCCTCGAACGTCCATTGCTGCATGCTGGCGTTTTGCGCCATTTCCAGCTGGCTGGTGGCGACGCCGCCGGCATTGGCTGCCTTGCCCGGGCCATAGAAGATGCCAGCTTCAAGGAACTTGTCGACCGCGCCCTGGGTGGAGGGCATGTTGGCGCCTTCCGAAATGAGGGTGCAGCCATTCTTCAGCAGGCAGGCGGCGTCTTCCTCGTTGAGTTCGTTTTGCGTCGCGCTCGGGAAGGCTGCATCACAGGGCACCGACCATACCGCATTGCGGCCGGCAGGGTAATCCGCCACCGGGGTGTACCTGGCGTCCGGATGGTGCTTGACGTACTCGGCCAGCGACGCGCCCTCGACTTCCTTCAACTGTTTCAGGGTTTCCAGGTTGATGCCGGCGGCATGGTAGATCATGCCGCGCGAATCGCTGACGGTAACCGGCTTGGCGCCGACTTCCTGCAGTTTTTCCACGGTATAGATGGCGACGTTGCCGGAGCCCGATACCGTGCAGACCTTGCCTTCGATCGACTGGCCGCGCTCTGCCAGCATGTTTTGCGCAAAATACACCGAGCCGTAGCCGGTGGCTTCCTTGCGTGCCAGCGAGCCGCCCCAGGCGATTTTCTTGCCGGTGAAGACGCCGTCGTAGCGGCCGGTCAGGCGCTTGTACTGGCCGAACATGTAGCCGATTTCACGCGCGCCCACGCCGATGTCGCCGGCAGGCACGTCGATGGTCGGGCCGAGGTGACGATACAGTTCATTCATGAAGGACTGGCAGAAACGCATGATTTCATTGTCCGACTTGCCCTTCGGGTCGAAGTCGCTGCCGCCCTTGCCGCCGCCGATGGCCAGGCCGGTCAGGGAGTTCTTGAAGATTTGCTCGAAGCCGAGGAACTTGATGATGCCGCCATAGACGCTGGGATGGAAGCGGATGCCCCCCTTGTAGGGGCCGAGGGCGGAGTTGAATTCGATGCGGTAGCCTTTGTTGACCTGGACTTCGCCCTTGTCGTCAACCCATGCGACGCGGAACAGAATCTGGCGTTCGGGTTCGACGATGCGGGCAATGATGTTGTTCTTTTTGTACTTTGTGTCCTGGTCGAGCAAGGGACGCAGCGACATCAGCACTTCCTCGACAGCCTGGTAATACTCGACTTGTCCGGGGCCGCTGCGCTTCAATTTTTCGATGGTTTCTGTTACATAGGGCAAAGGGATTCTCCTGATAGGTGGATGCTTGATTGGCGGGTTTCAGAGAAATCCCTTGCGCAACCAAAGAGGTCAAGGTCAAGGCAGCGACTTGTTTGTCAATGCTGCAAGTGCGATTTTGCGGAATAAGATCGGGGCTGAATTTTACGCCAAAATGGTGCGTCTATGCACCGATCTTGTGCGCTTGCGCTGGCGACCGTCGGCAACGGAGGTCGCCAGCGCCTGGCGTGATGGCGGACTCAGGCCGAGTCTTGTGCGCTGCCGTCGCGTTGCGCGTCCTTGTCGACGAGGTCGTGCTTGCGGTAGAGGCTGGCCTGCATCAGTAGAATGGTCGAGACCGGCGAAGTGGTCACCATCAGCACGGAGATCAGGATTTCCTGCAGCACCAGGCGCTGGCCGTGCGCACCGGCCGCCAGTAGCGAGGCCACCAGCACGCATCCCAGTCCCAGCGTGTTGCCCAGCGTGGGTGCATGCATGCGCGAATGAAAATTGGGCAGTCGCAGCAGCCCGCTGGAACCGATCAGGGTCAGCAGGCTGCCGGCGATCAGCAGCAGGGCAACCGGTAGCGCCGCCCAGAGTGGCAGTTCGGTTGCGCTCATGGTTCGATGACCTCGCCACGCAGCAGAAATTTCGCCAGCGCCGCGGTGCCGACGAAGCCGAACAGCGCAATCAGCAGGGCGATATCGAAGTACACCCGCGTGCCCAGGCGAATGCCCAGGGTCAGCATGATCAGCATGGCATTCATGTAAAGCGTGTCGAGCGCCAGTACTCGGTCTTGCGCCGCCGGACCGCGCAACAGCCGCAGGCCGGCGCAACACATCGCCAGCGCGAAACCGAGCAGGGCGAAGGAGGTGGCCCAGTAAAGCAATTGAGTCATTCGAATATCTCCATCAGGGGGCGTTCGTAATGTTGCTTGATCGTGTCGATCCAGACCTGTTCATCCTGCAGGTCCAGCACGTGCAGGGTCAGGGTGGTGCCGTCCGCCGACAACCCCGCCCATACCGTACCCGGGGTGGCGGTAACGATGCACGCCAGCGCTGCCAGTCCGTGCGGGTCGCGCAGGTCGAGCGGGATATCCATGAAGCCGGCACTGGAGCGGCGCCGGGCGTCGCCGAGGATGACGCCGGCGATTGCGAAATTCGAACGGACGATGTCCTTCAGGACGGTCCAGAGCAGCGCTGCGATCGCCAGCGGGCGCCGCACGCGCGAGCGCAGCGGCCGCATCGAGGCGGTCAAGAGCGGCAAGCCGATTGCCAGGAGCAGTCCGAGCAGTGCGTGGCCGGGCGTGAACGAGTCGTTCAGCAGCAGCCAAATGGCGATCAGGAAGGCCGCCAGACGCGGTTCGATTGCGCGTTTCATGGCTTGCCTCCGGCATCCGGTGCGGCTGCCGCCGATGCTGGCAGCACGGCGCGAATGTATTCCTGCGGCGCGTACAAGGCGTCGCCGGTGGCCTGCAGGTAGCGCACCGCAGGGTCTGCCACCAGCGCCAGCATTGCCGACAGCAGCACCAGCACCGCCACCGGTCCTACCTCGATCAGCCGCAGGCGCGGCTTGCTGCGCTCCTGGCTGCCCCAGAACAGGCGGCTGCCCATGCGCGACAGGGCGATGATGCCGGCCAGGCCGGAACCGAGTATCGCCATCATCAGCACCCCCGCCAGCAGCGGTTGCGCGCCTTGCGGCGCCGCATCGAGCGCGGCTGACAGCATCCAGAACTTGGCGACGAAGCCGGACAGTGGCGGCAAGCCGGTTACCAGCAGCGCGCACGAGGCGAAGCCGAGGCCGAGGAAGGCCATCGCCGCCGGAATTGCGATGCCAACCACCTCGTCCGGCCGGTCGGAATACACCGGGTCATCGATGCCGAAGGATTCGAGCGTGATGGCGAGAATGTTGGCGCCGAAGGATTGACTGCGTTCGACCATTTCGCACAGCATGAAGAAGGCGCCAGTGGCCAGCACCGAGCTGACCAGATAAAACAGTGTCGCGCCCGCCATTGCCGGGCCGCCGATGCCGAACCCGGCCAGCAGCGTGCCGGCCGAGACGATCACGCAGTAGGCGACCAGCCGCTGGGGTTTCTGTTCGGTCAGCATGGCTGCCGAACCGAACAGCAGGGTGGCCATGCCGATCCAGAACAGCCAGCGGCCATCGAACGGCGCCGGCGCCGCGGCGCCATCGACCGAGAGCAGGGTCGCCAGGCGCAGCAAGGCGTAGACGCCGACCTTGGTCATGATCGAAAAAATCGCCGCCACCGGCGCCGCCGCCGTGCCGTAGGCATTGGCCAGCCAGAAGTTCAGCGGCCAGACCCCGGCCTTGAGCAGGAAGGCCACGCCGAGGATGGCGCAGCCGACGTCGAACACAGTGCGATCGCCTTGCGTCAGCGCCGGCATCCGCACCGCCAGGTCAGCCATGTTGAGGGTGCCTGCCGCGCCATAGATCAGCGCCACACCGATCAGGAATACCAGCGAAGCGGCCAGGTTGATGGCGATGTAGTGCAGGCCGGCGCGCACCCGCAGCGCGCCCGAACCGTGCAGGACCAGGCCGTAGGATGCCGCCAGCAATACTTCGAAGAACACGAACAGGTTGAACAGATCGCCGGTCAGGAAGGCGCCATTGAGTCCCATGAGCAGGAACTGGAACAATGGATGGAAGTTGGCACCCATGCGGTCCCAGCGCGCCAGCGAATAGATCAGCGAGGCCAGCCCCAGCACGGCGCTCAGCGCCAGCATGACGGCCGCCAGCCGGTCGACCACCAGCACGATGCCGAAGGGCGCGCGCCAGGCGCCGAGCGCATACACGGCGATGCCGCCGGGCCAATATGCCGGCAGCGCACCGTCTGCCAGCGCCAGCAGGACAATTGCCACGGCGACCAGCAGCAGCGTGGTCAGCAAGGCCAGCGCGACGCGCGTGCGGCGCCAGTTGTCCGGCAGCAGCAGCATGCAGGCGCCGGCCAGCAAGGGCAGGAGAATCGGCAGGATCGGCAATTGCTGGATCAGGGCATTCACAGGTCTGGTTCCTCGCCATCGACATGGTCGGTGCCGGTCAGGCCGCGCGCGCCCAGCAGCACCACCAGGAACAGTGCGGTGGTGGCGAAGCCGATCACGATCGCCGTCAGCACCAGCGCCTGCGGCACCGGGTCGGCGTAGCGCGCCGGATCGGCGAGCTGTTGCGGATCGACGATCGGCGCCGCGCCGACAGACAGCCGTCCCATTGCAAAAATGAACAGGTTGACCGCATACGACAGCAGCGACAAGCCCATGATTAGCTGGAATGTGCGCGGGCGCAGCAGCAGCCACACGCCGGAGCTTGCCAATATGCCCACCGCAAGTGCGTAGACGATTTCCATCAGTGGTCCTCCGGGGTTGTCGCCGGCGGCAGGTTGGCGAACGGCTGGATGGTCAGTTTGCCGAGATTTGCGGCACCGGCCGGCAAGCGGTGGCGGCGCAGCGACTGGTGCGCCAGCGCCACCAGGATCAGGCCGGCGGCGCCGATCACCAGCATGTAGACGCCGAGGTCGAACAGCAGCACGGTCGACAGGTGCAGTTCGCCGATCAGCGGCAGTTGCGCATGCAAGGCCAGGGCCGACAGGAACGGCCGCGTCGCCAGCCATGCCGACAGGCCGGCGCCGGCTGCGCACAGCAAGCCGAAGGCGATCCAGTGTTGCGGGCGCAGGCGCGCGCGCGCCTCGGCCCAGATGGTGCCGCTGACCAGGTATTGCAGGATCATGGCGGTTGCCATGACCAGGCCGCCGACGAAGCCGCCGCCGGGCAAGTTGTGCCCGCGCAGCAGGTAAAACAGCGAAATCATGCCGGCGACCGGCAGCAACATGCGCACCAGCAGCGCCGGCACCATCAAGGCGCCAGTCGGCAGCGCCGCGCGCGGATCGGGGGCGGCGGCCGCAGTCCCGGCGCCGCGCTGCTGGTGCGGCAGGGCGATGCTTTCCGGCGCCGGCCGGAAGCGCCGCAACAGCGCATAGACCGTCAGTGCGACGATGCCCAGCACCGTGATTTCGCCCATCGTGTCGAAACCGCGGAAGTCCACCAGGATCACATTGATGACGTTGCTGCCGCCGCCCAGCGGTATGGAATTTTCAATGAAAAAAGAAGCGATGCCGCCGTTGAGCTGCCGCCGCAGCACGGTATAGGTAAGCGCCGCCAGGCCGAGACCGGCGCAGCCGGCCAGCAGCAAGTCGCGCATCCGGCGGGTGCGGGCGCGCAGGCGCAACGGCAGGCTGCGCGTTTCCCAGTCGTCGGCTTCCTTGCGGCGCGGCAGCCAGCGCAGCCCGAGCAGGATCAGTACCACCGTGACCACCTCCACCGCAAGTTGTGTCAGCGCCAGGTCGGGCGCCGAAAACCAGGCGAAGGTGAGGCTGGTCGCCAGGCCCGCGGCGCCACTCATCACCAGCGCCGCCAGCCGGTGGTACTTGGCCTGGACAGCGGCGCCGATGGCGCAGACGGCGCCGACCAGCCAGACCAGCACGAATGCCGGGTCGATGCGCGTCAGCGGCAGGTTGGCTGGCGGCAGGCCGTGCAGGCGCAGTGCGAACAGCGCCGACAGGAAAATTGCCAGCAGCAGCAACAGCAATTGCACCTGCAGGCGAACCGAGGACACAGCATTGGTGAGGCGGCGCGCCAATGCGGTGGCGCGGTCGAGCACGGATTCGAACACGCGCTTGCCATCCAGCTGATAACCCGGCACCACGGCGGCGGCCAGGCGCCGCAGGCGCAGGCGCAGGCCAAAATAGATAATGATGCCGCCGGCCATGGCCAGCAAGCTCATCGCCAGCGGCAGGTTGAAGCCATGCCAGAGCGCCAGATCGTGCGCCGGCATCTGCGGCCCGAGTACGGCGATGGCCGCGGTATCCAGCAGCGGGCCGATGGTCTGCGCGGGAAAAATGCCGACCACCAGGCAGCTCAGCACCAGCAGCGCGCTGGGCAAGAGCATCCAGCGCGGCGCTTCGTGCGGGCTGCGTGGCAAATCCTGTGCCGGCGGTCCGAAAAACACTTGCAGGATGAAACGCAACGAGTAGGCGACGCTGAACATGGAAGCGATCACGGCAATCGCCGGCAAGCCGATGCGCGCAGCCATGTTGCCGCTGACGAATACCGTTTCGGTGAAAAACATTTCTTTCGAAATGAAGCCGTTCAGCAGCGGTACGCCGGCCATCGCCGCGGCAGCGACGGTGGCCAGGGTGGCGGTGATTGGCATGGCGTAGCGCAAGCCGGACAGCCGCGTCAGGTTGCGCGTACCGGTTTCGTGGTCGACGATGCCCGCTGCCATGAACAGCGAGGCCTTGAAGGTGGCATGGTTGGCAATATGGAAAATCGCGGCAAGCAGGGCCAGGGTGCTGTTCAGGCCGAGCAGCAGGGTGATCAGGCCGAGGTGGCTGATGGTCGAGTATGCCAGCACGCCCTTCATGTCCTTCTGGAACATGGCCGCGTACGCTCCCAGCACCAGCGAGCACAGGCCGGCGCCGCCGATCAGCCAGAACCAGGCATTGGTGCCCGACAATACCGGCCACAGGCGCACCAGGAGGAATACGCCGAGCTTGACCATGGTGGCCGAATGCAGATAGGCCGACACCGGGGTCGGCGCCGCCATGGCGTGCGGTAGCCAGAAGTGGAAGGGTACCTGGGCGCTCTTGGTCAGCGCGCCCAGCGCGATCAGGATCAGCACCGCCAGATACCAGGGATGGTTGCGCAGCGTGTCGCCCGAGGCCAGCACCGTATCGAGGTCGTAGCTGCCGACGATGCGGCCGATCAGCAGGACGCCGGCCAGCAGGCACAGGCCGCCGGCGGCGGTCACTGTCAGGGCCATGCGCGCGCCGCGCCTGGCATCGACCCGGTGGTGCCAGTAGCCGATCAGCAGGAAGGATACCAGGCTGGTCAGTTCCCAGAACAGCGCCAGCTGGACCAGGTTGCCGGACAGGACCACCCCCAGCATCGCCGCCATGAAGGCCAGCAGGAATGAAAAGAAGCGCGGGACCGGATCCTGCGGCGACATGTAGTAGCGCGCATACAGCACAACCAGCGTCCCCATTGCGCTGATCAGCATGGCGAACAGCCAGGCATAGCCGTCCATGCGCAGAGTGAATTCCAGTCCCAGCGCCGGCGCCCAGATGAACGCCGTGCGCACCACGCCGCCATTGGCAATTTGCGGATACAGGGTGCCGATGAGTGCGCAGCAGCCCAGCGCCACCGCGCCCGCCAGCCAGGCTTCGGCATTGCGGGAATGGCGCGGCAACAGCGCCGCCAGCAGGCAGCCCATGAGCGGCAGGATGATGATCCAGGCAAGCGACATGAGTGGGGCAATCCTTTCCGTTAAACTGGGGTTTTGCCGAACCGATGGTCGGTGGGTAGTGCGGGCAACATGTTAACAGACCTTGGGAAAATGCGGGGATGACGTTCCCGCATGTCCGCGGCGAACACCGGCATCAGCCGCCGCGCGCAGTCCTGACGGCGCGGCCCAGTTCGACCACGGACATCGCATAAAAGAAGCTGCGATTGTATTTTGTGATTGCAAAGAAATTGGCGGCGCCGAGCCAGTATTCGGTGGCTTCGCTGCCATTCTGCAAATCGACCAGGCCGTACGGCAAGTCGGCGGGGGCCTCGCCATTTGCCGCGATCCCGGCGGTCGCCATTTCGGCCAGCGTGTATTTCGCTTCCAGCCCCTGGCCGATGTAGGCTTCCCAGCGGTTGTCGGGGTTGCCATTCATGCTGGTCGTGGTGACGGTCGCCGGAAAGGCGATCGGCTGGCCGCTTTGCCAGCCGTGCTGCACCAGGAAATTGGCAACGCTGCCAATGGCATCGACCTGGGAATTGCGCAAGTCGATCTTGCCATCGCCATCGAAATCGACAGCAAAATTGCGGATGCTGCCTGGCATGAATTGCGGCAATCCAATCGCCCCTGCGTAGGAACCCAGCAGCGTGAAGGGATCGATCGCGGATTCGCGGGACAACAGCAGGGTTTGCTCCAGCTGGCCGCGAAAGAATTTCATGCGGGCGGTGCGGTTGGGCGTGTCGGGATAATCGAAGCCAAGCGTGGTCAGGGTATCGAGCACGCGGAAATTGCCGGTGTTGCGACCATAGACGGTTTCCACGCCGATGATGCCGACGATGATTTCGGCCGGCACGCCATACATCTGCTCGGCGCGCTCGAGCGCCTGCGCATGCGTTTGCCAGAAGTCGGCGCCGGCCTGGATGCGCATCGGCTCGATGAAGCGGGCGCGATAGGCGCGCCAGTTTTTCGGCCGCCCAGGCGGCGCCGGCTTGACCAGCTGGATCGCGCTATCGACATACCTTGCTTCGCGAAACAGTATTTCCAGCGCCTTGCGGTCGAAACCATGACGCTCGACCATATCGTCGATGAAGGCCGCCACTTCCTGCCATTGGCCGAAGTTGGCAAATTCGCCGGGCTGCACCGCCTGATCAGCGGTTTTGCGCAGTTTGGGCTTGGCGGCTGTTTTTCTGTTGGCGGCATTTTCGGCCTTGACAGGCGCCGCCCAGACATGTGCTGTCACGACAGGTGCGGCCAGGGCGAGGGCGAGGACAAGAGAATGCATCGCGCGTCGCGACGGCTGGAAAAATTTCATCGGCATTGCTTGAGCAGGGATTTGAGGCGCGCGACGTGCACGGTCGCGGGTGAAGCGCTTACCGTACCATATTGCGCGGCTTCGTAACAGGACAGAAAACGTTCGGCAGCGATTTTTTTGTCATTGGAAAGCCCGCAAGACGGGTGCATGAGGCGCAGGCGATATGCGCGCGGCCCTTCATGCGCGGCGCGCGCCAGGCCCTGGCGTGCCATGGTCTTGCAAAAGCGCGAATACACGACCTGCAGCGGATCGATTTTGCGGCGATCGGCCAGCATGGGCCAGGCCAGCAGGGCCGCGATGATGGCGCCGCCTCCCAATAGCAGCATGGCCAGGGTGCGCCAGTCCGGTTCGTTGAAACCAAGCGACTCCAGCAGGCTTTTTTGCTTGTCGGGGGAATAGTTCAGCACCCACTGGTTCCAGCCATTGTTGATCGCATCCCAGTTGAAGCGCAGCGAGGCAAGCCAGGAGCGGGCTGCGGGGTTCAGGTTGATGACCCCGGCCAGTCCGCCTTGCCGCAGGTTGCGCGCGGGATTGACTTCGATCCGGTGTGGCGCGACCGCAGCGGTCGGATCGACGCGCACCCAGCCGCGTCCTGCCAGCCAGATTTCGGCCCAGGCATGGGCATCGGACTGGCGCACCGTCAGGAAACCGTCGACCGGATTGACTTCGCCTCCCTGATAGCCGGTCACTACCCGCGCCGGCACACCGGCGGCGCGCATCAGCACCACGAAGGCGCTGGCGTAGTGTTCGCAAAAGCCGGCGCGGGTTCCAAACAGGAATTCATCCATCGCGTGGCGCCCCAGCGTGGGCGGCTCCAGCGTATAGCTGTAGGGTTGTTCGCGGAAATGCCGCAGCACTGCATTTGCCAGTTGCCAGTCGTCGCTGGCGCTGCTGCGCAGGCGGGCGGCGAATGCCATGGTGGCAGGGTTGTAGCCGGGCGGCAGCGCCAGCCAGCGACGTAGCGAGGCAGGCGCCGCATCGGCTTGCAGCGTGAAATCGACATGGGATACGGCGGTATAGCGGATGCGGTCATGAATCGGCTGTGCTGCCGTCAACGCGCCATTGGCCTGGATCGTTGTCGGCAGACCGGGCATGAGCGGCGGCGACTGCGGCAATTCGAGCGCAAAGAGCCAGCGCTTGCCGTGCGGCTCGAGCGTCACCTGGTGGCGCAACGGCGATCCTTGCGGCTGCATGGCGATGGCAGAAGGCGTCAGCGCGCCAGGTTCGCTCTGCTGCTTCCAGCTGCGGCCATCGTAATCGTCCAGCACGACGCCGCGCCAGTACAGTCGGGACCTGGGCGGCGCCGGATCGATGAACCTGACGCGGAATGCGACGTCGCCGGACAGCGCCAGCTGGGCGATATTCCCGGGCGCCATGATGTCGGACAAGCCGCTGCGACCGGTCTGGGCGTCGCCCGGCAAGCTCCACAGCGGGCCCTGGATACGCGGAAACAGGAAAAACATCAGCAGTGTCAGCGGCGCGGCCAGCAGTACGATCTGCAAACCCAGCCGCAAGCGCTTGAGAAGCGGCGGTGCGGCGCCGGTGTATTGGAAGGAGAGTTGCGCGCTCAGCAGCGTCACCGTGGCGAGCAAGGCCAGCAGCGCCGCACCGATGCCTTGTGAATGGAAAAAACCAGCCAGGATCAGGAAGCAGCCGAGAAACAGGACCACGAACAGATCGCGCCTGGCGTGCATTTCCAGCAGCTTGAAGGCAAGCAGCAATACCAGTGTTGCCACCCCTGCCTCTTGCCCGAGCAGGGTCTTGAAGCTGGTATACACGCCTGCCATCGTCAGCACTGCCAGCGGCAGCAATAGCCAGCGTGGCGGCAGGCGGTTGCCGCGGAAAGTGATCCAGCCGCGCCACAGCAGCAAGGCGCCTGCGGTCAGCGCTATCCACGGCGGCACTTGGGTGGCGTGCGGCGCCAATACCAGGGCGCAGGCCAATAGCAGTAGCAGGGTGTCGGCCTTGTCGCGCGACATCGGCCGGGCGGCGCGCTGCGTTGCCTTTGAAAATGGCAGGAAGAAGATGGGTAGTTTCATCGCGCCTCCGGCTCGCCATACAGGGCAAGTTCGTGCAGGCAGGCGTCCTGGTGCGCCGGGCCAAGTGCCGGTGCCAGGCTGAAGCGCCCCAGGCGGAATGCATACGGCAGGCCGCGCGCTTCGGCTTCCAGCACCCAGCGTGTCATGCGCGACAGCCGCGTCTCCAGCGCCAGGGTAGCCGGCAGGCGGGTGAAGTCGAGCGCCAGTTCGCTGCTGCCGCCGCCTTCGAAATGCTTGCTCACCAATGGCGTGCCGTGCAAGCCATCCATGCGGGCGATCTGGCGCCAGGCCAGTTGTTTCAGGGAGTCGCCGCTCTGGTAGGCGCGGATGCCGGCAAAGTCATCATGGCCGGCGCCGCCAGAACCGTCAGCCTTGCCGCCGCCTTCCAGCGGCAGTGGCGGCGCGTCCATTTCCGGACGCGGGTATACCAGCACCCGCATGTCCGGTTGCCAGTAACTCCAGGCGCGCAAGAGCCCGAGCGGGAAGCGGGTTTGCAGGCGCACGCGCGGCGCTGCCAGCCAGCCGCGCCTGGCGGTGACGAGGCCCAGCAACTGCGTGCGCGTGGCGGCGCCCGGCAGGTCCACCGCTTGCTGCACATCGGGCAGTCCGGCGCCGGTGAAGCCCAGCCAGATGGCATAGCGGTCGCGCTTGCCGCGATTGGCCAGGTGCAGTGTAAATTGCGCTTCTTCGCCGGCATGGACAGGGCGCACGCGGCCCGGCACCAGCGTCAGGTGGGCGAGATTGCGGAAGGTGAAATGCATGTCGACCACGGCGCAGGCGGCCAGCAGAAAAGTCAGGCCAAAGCCCAGGCTGAGGTTGTAATTGACCGAGGCAATGAACAGCACCGCCAGCATGAGCCCGAATGCCAGGCCGGCGCGGGTGGGGATGATGAACACGCGGCGCTGGTGCAGGTGAACTTCGCCGGGCTCGGGCGCGCCGACACGGAACAGCCAGCGGTCCAGTCGTTGGCGCAGGCGCCGTTGCAGCCCGCTGCCGCGCGAAAACAAGAGAGACATTCTCGACATCGCCTGCTGCGCCGCCACTCAGACCGGTACCGACTGCATCAATCGGGTGACCAGGTCTCGGCTGGAAAGGGCTGCGCTGCCGGCGGTCTTCAGCGGACGCAGGCGATGCGCGGCGACCGGCGCCAGCACCGCTTGCACATCTTCCGGAATCACGTGATTGCGCCCCTCCAGCGCGGCCCAGGCGCGCGCGGCATGCAGCAGGGCGAGCGCGGCGCGCGGGCTCAATCCCTCGGCGAACAAGCCGTTCTGGCGCGAGGCTTGCGCCAGCGCCTGTACATAGTCGATCAGCGCGGCGGAAGCATGGATCTGCCTGGCCGCCTGCTGCGCCGTCTCGAGTTCCGCCGGGTGCATGGCCGGCGCCAGCGATTTCAGCAGGGCGCGGCGGTCCTCGCCCATCAGCAGGGCGCGCTCGGCGGCGCTATCCGGATAGCCGAGCGACAGGCACATCAGGAAGCGGTCCAGTTGCGATTCGGGTAGCTGGAAGGTGCCGATCTGGTGGGTCGGGTTTTGCGTGGCGATGACGAAAAACGGCGCAGGCAAGCCGCGCGTGACGCCATCGGCCGTGACTTGCTTTTCCTCCATGGCTTCCAGCAGGGCCGACTGCGTCTTGGGCGTGGCGCGGTTGATTTCATCGGCCAGCAATACCTGGGTGAAGACCGGCCCGGGGTGGAACACGAAGTTGTTTTTTTCGCGGTCAAAAATCGAGATGCCCGCCACATCCGCCGGCAACAGGTCGCTGGTGAACTGGATGCGGTTGAATTTCAGGCCCAGCGAAATCGCCAGCGCATGGGCCAGCGTGGTCTTGCCTACCCCCGGCACATCCTCCAGCAGCAGGTGGCCGCCGGCCAGCAGGCAGACCAGGGCTTGGCGGACTTGCACTTCCTTGCCGATGACGATTTGATTGACCTGGCGGGCGACTGCGTGGACTTTGTCGAACATGAAGATTCCGGTAAAGTGAGAATATGTGATGCGATTGTACGGATGATTTATTCTATGGCAGCATTGCTCAATCGCAAATATAAAAAACGGTGCCATGATGACAAATGTCCGGCATCAGTCTGTTTCTTGATTAAACTGACATGGAAATGCTGGCGTAAAGGCGCTCACAAAAAGCGCAGACAAAAAAGCCGCAGAGAACATTCGAGGATGACAAATGAGTACCGGTTTTTATACCCACGCCGCGTGCAAACGGCATGAAATGGGCGAGTGGCATCCGGAATCGCCGGCGCGCCTGTTGGCAATCGAAGACCAGCTGATTGCCAGCCGGATCGATCCCTTCCTCGTGCACCGCGATGCGCCGCCCGCCAGCCTGGACGATGTTGCCCGGGTACACACCCCTGCTGCCATCGAACGTATCCGCCAGCACTTGCCGGCACCCGGTGCGCCGCATTACAGCCTGGACGGCGATACTTTGCTCAACCCCTACAGCTGGGATGCCGCGCTGCACGCGGCCGGCGCAGCCGTCGCTGCCACCGATGCGGTGCTGGCCGGCGAGCTTGCCAACGCATTCTGCTCGGTGCGCCCGCCCGGCCATCATGCCATGCCAGACGAGGCGATGGGTTTTTGCCTGTTCAATAATGTGGCAATCGCCGCCCGCCACGCGCTCGATGTGCACGGCCTGGAACGGATCGCCATCGTCGATTTCGACGTCCACCATGGCAACGGCACCGAAGCTGCTTTCATCGACGAGCCGCGGGTGCTGATGGTCGGTTTTTTTCAGCATCCCTTCTATCCCTACAGCGGCACTACCGCAATTGGCGCGCATGCCGTCAACGTGCCGGTGCCTGCCTACAGCGGCGGTGATGTGGTGCGCCAGCTGGTCAGCGAGCGCTGGTTGCCGGCGCTGCATGCGCACCGTCCGCAGATGTTGTTCGTTTCGGCCGGTTTCGACGCCCATCGCGAAGACGACCTCGGCCAGCTCGGGTTGGTGGAGGCCGACTATGCCTGGCTGACGCAGCAGATCATGGCAATCGCCGACCAGTACGCAGAGGGGCGCATTGTCAGTTGTCTGGAAGGCGGCTACAACCTCTCGGCCCTGGGGCGCAGCGTCGTTGCGCATCTCAAGGTGCTGGCCCGGCTCGACTGAGCCGCATGCACGCAACGGACGGCGGGCGCCGGCAAACGGGTAGAATAGCGCCTCAATTCTTTCGTAAAGCTTTACATGTCCATACAATGGTTCCCCGGTCACATGAATTCGGCGCGCCGCCAGGCGGCCGAAACCATGGAAAAGACCGACATGGTGGTCGAGGTCCTCGACGCCCGCCTGCCGCAAGCCAGTTGCAATCCGATGATCGAGCAATTGCGGGTATTCCGGCAGCGTCCCTGCCTGAAAATCCTCAACAAGGCTGACCTGGCCGACCCTGTCGCGACGCAAGCCTGGCTGGACTTCTACAACAAGCAAAAGAATGTGCACGCCGTGGCGCTGAGCTGCAAGAAGCCGGTCGATGTTGCAAAAATACCAGGCTTTTGCCTGAAGATCGCGCCGCACCGGGGTACGGCGCTCAAGCCCTTGCGCATCATGATCATGGGCATTCCCAACGTCGGCAAATCGACACTGATGAATGCGCTGTTGAAAAAGCGCGTGGCCAAGGTCGGCGACGAGCCGGCCGTGACCAAGACCCAGCAGCGGCTTTACCTGGGCAACAGCATGGTGCTGGTCGATACCCCCGGCATGCTGTGGCCGAAGATCGCCCATCCGACCGATGGCCTGATGCTGGCCGCCAGCCACGCCATCGGCAGCAATGCCCTGATCGAGGAAGAAGTCGCCACCTTTCTCGCCGGCGTGCTGCTGGAGCGCTATCCTCAATTGCTCGCCGCGCGCTACGGTGTGGCGACTGCCGGCATCGATGCGGTCGACGTGATCGAGGGCGTGGCGCAGAAACGCGGCTTCCGGCAAAAGGGCGGCGAGTTCGACTATGAAAAGGCCTCCCACACCTTCCTGCAGGATTACCGCAGCGGGGCGCTTGGCCGCATCAGCCTGGAGACGCCGGAAAGCCGTCTGGCGCTGCTGGCCAGCTACCAGGCCCCGCAGAGCCTTGGGCTGGCATCCGAACCGGAAGCAGAGACGGATCGCGACGACTGAGTCCGGTTGCGCGCTGCAAATAAAAAGCGACATACAAGAAACGACAAATAAAAAGCCTGCAAGGCGCAAACCTTGCAGGCTTTTTTATTTCCAGGCCGTCAAGAGATTTTCATCTCTTGACGGGCCGGGAGGCAATTACATCATGCCGCCCATGCCACCCATGCCGCCCATGCCTTCCATGCCGCCCATGCCACCGGCAGCTGGCTTGTCTTCCACCATTTCGGCAACCATGCAGTCGGTGGTCAGCATCAGGCCAGCGATCGAAGCGGCGTTTTGCAGCGCCGAACGGGTCACCTTGGCCGGATCCAGCACGCCCATTTCAACCATGTCACCGTAGGTGCCGTTGGCAGCGTTGTAACCGAAGTTACCCGAGCCTTCCAGAACCCGGTTGACGACGACCGAAGCTTCTTCACCGGCGTTGGTGACGATCATGCGCAGCGGTTCTTCGATGGCGCGCAGGACGATCTTGATGCCGGCTTCCTGGTCAGGGTTGTCACCCTTGACGGTGACGCTGTTACGCGCGCGCAGCAGGGCCACGCCGCCGCCGGGAACGATGCCTTCTTCAACGGCGGCACGGGTTGCGTGCAGCGCGTCTTCAACGCGGGCTTTCTTTTCTTTCATTTCGACTTCGGTGGCAGCGCCAACCTTGATCACGGCAACACCGCCTGCCAGTTTGGCAACGCGCTCTTGCAGTTTTTCACGGTCGTAGTCCGAAGTCGCTTCTTCGATTTGCGCGCGGATTTGCTTGACGCGTGCTTCGATGTTGGCAGCCTGGCCAGCACCGTCGATGACGGTGGTGTTTTCCTTGCCGATTTCGATGCGCTTGGCTTGGCCCAGATCGTTCAGGGTGACTTTTTCCAGGGTCAGGCCGACTTCTTCAGCGATGACCTGGCCGCCGGTCAGGATGGCGATGTCTTCCAGCATGGCCTTGCGGCGGTCGCCGAAGCCAGGTGCCTTGACTGCGCAAGTCTTCAGGATGCCACGGATGTTGTTGACCACCAGGGTTGCCAGCGCTTCGCCTTCGATGTCTTCAGCGATGATCAGCAGCGGACGGCCAGCCTTGGCAACTTGCTCCAGTACCGGCAGCAGATCGCGGATGTTCGAGATCTTCTTGTCGAACAGCAGGATGAACGGATTTTCCAGCAGGACGGTCTGCTTTTCCGGGTTGTTGATGAAGTACGGCGACAGGTAGCCGCGGTCGAACTGCATGCCTTCGACGATGTCGAGTTCGTCGTTCAGCGATTTGCCGTCTTCCACGGTGATAACGCCTTCCTTGCCGACTTTTTCCATCGCTTCAGCGATACGCTCGCCGATCGAGGAATCGCTGTTGGCCGAAATCGAACCGACCTGGGCGATTTCCTTGGTGGTGGTGCAAGGCTTGGAGATGTTCTTCAGTTCGGCGACAACGGCTGCAACAGCCTTGTCGATGCCGCGCTTCAGGTCCATCGGGTTCATGCCGGCGGCAACGTACTTCATGCCTTCGCGCACGATGGCTTGTGCCAGCACGGTCGCGGTGGTGGTACCGTCACCGGCGTTGTCGGAAGTTTTCGAAGCAACTTCCTTGACCATTTGTGCGCCCATGTTCATGAGCTTGTCTTTGAGTTCGATTTCTTTTGCGACCGAAACACCATCCTTGGTCACGGTCGGCGCGCCGAACGAGCGCTCCAGCACGACATTGCGGCCTTTCGGGCCCAGCGTGACTTTGACTGCATTGGCGAGAATATTTACGCCTTCAACCATCTTGTGACGAGCGGAATCGCCAAATACAACGTCTTTAGCTGCCATGTTTATAGCTCCTTAATTGGAATATTCGTATGAGGTCCGAAGATTACTTCTGGACGATTGCCATGATGTCTTCTTCGCGCATCACCAGCAGTTCTTCGCCGGCGACCTTGACGGCCTGGCCGGAATACTTGCCGAACAGGACGCGATCGCCGACCTTGACGTCGAGCGGACGGACTTTGCCGTCTTCCAGGATCTTGCCATTGCCGACGGCAAGCACTTCACCTTGATCCGGCTTTTCTGCAGCGGCTTCAGGCAGGACGATGCCGGAAGCGGTTTTGGTTTCCTGATCCAGACGCTTGACGATGACGCGATCGTGCAAAGGACGAAGGTTCATACAAACTCCTTTAATTTCAATAGGTTGTGGTTATTTTCCGCAGGCATGCCACAAACCGTGGAACCCACGATGCAGCCTGCGCGACGTAAAAGTTGGAAGGCCAGGGAAGGACTGTTAGCACTCTCCCCTAACGAGTGCTAAGTATATGGGCGGGTATCCCTTTTTTCAAGTCAAGAGTGATGGATTAATAATGGACTGATGCCATGCTTGCCGAGAGGAACCTGCCATTCGACCAACTACTTGATTTAAGATAATAAAAAAACAGAGGGGCTGGGTAGCGCCGTCGTGGTCGCAGCGGCAAGAAAAATTTCGCTATTTGGAAGATTTGTTGTAGAATTCGGGCCCTGCCAAAAGCAGTTCCACTTCAGCGGAGTGGTAGTTCAGTTGGTTAGAATACCGGCCTGTCACGCCGGGGGTCGCGGGTTCGAGCCCCGTCCGCTCCGCCAGAAAATGTCTCCATCGTCTAGAGGCCTAGGACATCACCCTTTCACGGTGAGTACCGGGGTTCGAATCCCCGTGGAGACGCCAATACCCAAAAAAGTCCCGCAAGGGACTTTTTTCGTTAGCGGCTCCAAGCGCGCACTGCGCGCGCCTGGGATTCGAAGGGTCAGGCTTGCAAGCCAGACCGCGGCCTGCAGTATGTAGGCGAATCCCCGTGGAGACGCCAATATCCAAAAAAGTCCCGCAAGGGACTTTTTTCGTTGGCGGCTCCAAGCGCGCACAAGCGGCTTTTTCATTCACGATTGATCTGTCTCACTCCTTATCCCCAGAACTGCTTTAGCTTAAAAATAAGGGCAATGGCTGGCACTGCACTGTGCTCTGATGCAACGTGGGAGAATTGTGATTGAAACTGGATGCCACTCTGCAATTCGTGAAATGCCTGGGCGATACAAGTTTGTCGGGCTCTTATTGATCCTGTGCGGACTTTTTTCCTGCAATAAAAAAAACAATCCGGCGCCGCAGGCAGCAGCCGTCGCGGTGAGCGAGATCCGCGCGGCCCCGACGCCGATTACGCTGTTCGAAGAGTATGCGGCGCAGACCGAAGCCGTCGAGACTGTCGAGATACGCGCACGCGTTGGCGGCATTCTCGAACGCCAGGCCTTCAAGGATGGTGCAAGGGTGGAGGCAGGGGATTTGCTATTCGTTATCGACCAGCAAACCTATATTTCCGCGCTGGCCCAGGCCAGGGCGAACCTGGCGCAGGCCCAGGCTTCCTATCTGAACTCACGACAAATTCTGGCACGCTCACGGCCATTGCTGGCAGCCCTCGCGATCAGTCAACAGGAAATGGACGCGGCCATCGCCCGCGAGCGCGTCGATGCAGCCGCCGTCGAAGCTGGCAAGGCGCAGGTGCAGCAGGCGCAGCTCAATCTTGGCTATACCACGATCCGCGCGCCGCGTTCGGGTTTGATCAGCCGCGCCTTGATCAAACCGGGTGGATTGGTCAACGCCTCGACCACGCTGCTGACCACGCTGTATTCGGTGGACCCGATGTATGTCAGTTTCACCGTCGGCGAGCAAAAGCTGGAAGGCTTGCTGCGCCAATACAAGGCGGGCAGCACCAACGAGGCAGCGCCGCCGATCCGCATCAAGCTGGCCGACGGCAGCGATTACCAGTATGGCGGCAAGCTCGACTTCGTCGATGCCGCGGTGGACCCGAGAAACGGCACCCTGCCGGTTCGCCTGGTGGTGCCAAACCCGGACGGCACATTGCGCTCCGGGCAGTTCGTGCGCGCAATCGTGGCGAAGCCGGCCAATCCGGCGGCGATCCTGCTGCCGCAGAAAGCCGTGCAGGAATTGCAGGGGAAATATTCGGTATTCGTCGTTGGCCCCGACAACAAGGCGGTCTACCGCGATATCAGTGCCAGCATTCGCTCGGGCAATGATTGGGTGGTGGAGCAGGGCGTCAAGCCGGGCGAACTGGTGATTGTCGAAGGCACCGGCAAGCTGCGGCCGGGCATGCCGGTCAAGCCGGTACTGGCGGCCGGGACCGGAAATTAGGCGGACAGGCCGGGCATGTTCAACTTCTTCATCGACCGTCCGGTGTTTTCGATCGTGATTTCACTGATCATCACGCTCGCCGGCGCGCTCGCCGCCTTGACGCTGCCGGTGGCCCAGTATCCGCAAATCGTGCCGCCGCAGATACAGGTGAGCACCAGCTTCCCCGGCGCCAACGCCGACGTGGTGGCGCAATCGATCGCGGCGCCGATCGAGCAGCAGGTCAATGGCGCCAAGGGCATGCTTTACATGGATTCGAAAAGCGCCAACGACGGTTCCTACAGCCTGGTCGTGACTTTCGATATCGGCACCAACCAGGACCTGGCTGCGGTCGAAGTGCAAAACCGGGTGGCGATCGCCCAGAGCACGCTGCCGGCCGATGTGATCCGACAGGGCATCACCATCCGCAAGCAATCCACCGATTTCCTGGAGGTGCTGGCGCTGACCTCGCCGGACGGCCGCTTCGACACGACCTTCCTGAGCAACTATGCGTTGCTTAACCTGCAGGATGCGCTGGCGCGCATTCCCGGGATCGGCCAGGTGCGTCTGTTCGGCGCGCGCGACTACAGTATGCGCATCTGGCTGAACCCGGACCTCATGGCGCGGCGGGGCGTGACGGCGTCCGACGTGCGGCGCGTGATCCAGGAACAGAACGTGGTGGCGCCGGCGGGCCGCATCGGCGTGCCGCCGGTGCCGGCAGGGCAGCAGATGCAGTATTCGGCGACGATCCGCGGGCGCCTGTCCGATCCCGAACAGTACCGCAACATGATCGTCCGCGCCGCGCCGGACGGCCAGATCGTCTACTTGAAGGACATCGCCCGGGTGGAGCTGGGCGGCGCCGATTACAGCATCAACGTCCAGGAAAATGGCATCGCCGGCGTGTTCATCGGCATTTTCTTGCAGCCGGACGCCAATGCGCTGGATGTGGCAGATCAAGTCAGGCAGAACATGGACCATGCGGCCCAGCGCTTCCCTCCCGGCATGGTGTATTCCGTTCCCTACAGCACCACGCCCTTTGTCACCGAATCGCTCAAGGATGTGCTGAAGACGCTGGGCGAAGCCTTCGTGCTGGTGCTGATCGTGGTATTCCTGTTCCTGCAGACCTGGCGCGCCACTCTCATCCCGATGCTGGCCGTGCCGGTCTCGCTGATCGGCACCTTTGCGGTCTTTGCCGCACTGGGGTTTTCCATCAACACGCTCACGCTGTTCGGACTGGTGCTGGCCATCGGCATCGTTGTCGACGACGCCATCGTGGTGGTGGAAGCGGTGCAGCACCGGCTCGACACCGAGCGCACCACGCCGATCCAGGCGACCAAGGCCGCGCTGGCCGACGTCGGCGGCCCGGTGATCGCCATTGCACTGGTGCTGGCCGCGGTGTTCCTGCCGGTCGCCTTCCTCGGCGGCCTCACCGGCCAGCTCTACCGGCAGTTCGCCCTGACGCTGGCCACCTCGGTGATCCTCTCGGCCGTGGTGGCGCTGACGCTGACGCCGGCCATGTGCGCACTGCTGCTGCGTCCGGCCGCGCATGAAAAGCCGCACGGCCTGCTGGGACGCTTCTTTGATCGCTTCAACCACGCCTTCAACGCGTTCTCGGAGCGCTACAGCGCGTCGGTGGTGCAACTGGCGCGCCATGCGGCGCTGGTCGCCTTGCTGTTTGCCGTCCTGCTGGTGGTGCTGTACGGGCTGATCCGCGCCCGCCCGACCGGACTGGTGCCGCCGGAAGACCAGGGCTATGCGTTTTCGGTGATGCAGTTGCCGCCTGGCGCCTCGCTTGAGCGCACCAGCGCCGCCGTCGCGCAACAGACCCGCATCGCCAACGCCACGCCCGGCGTCGCCGGCGTGGCGACGCTGACCGGATTCAACCTGCTGACCGGGCTGGCAACTTCCTACAACTCGACCGCCTTCATCCGTTTCAAGCCCTGGGATGAACGCACCGGGCCCGGGCAGCGCGCCGAAGACATCGTCGGCAGCCTGACCGGACGCATCAATGCGGAAATCAAGGATGCCCAGGGGCTGGTGCTGAATCCGCCGCCGATCCGCGGCCTCGGCACCACCGGCGGTTTCGACTTCATCCTGCAGGACCGCGCCGGCGGCGATCCGAAACAGTTCGCGCAAGTGTTGCAGAACCTGGTTGCCGCGGCGCGCAAGCGGCCCGAACTCGGCTTCGTCTTTCCCAACTACGACGACCGCACGCCGCAGATCGAATATGAGGTGGACCGCGAGAAGGTGAAAACCTTCGGGATCGCCCTGGATGACGTTTTCTTTACCATGCAATCCATGATGGGGGGCTATTACGTCAACGACTTCAACCTGTTCGGCCGCACGTTCCGGGTGCAGATGCAGGCCGAGTCGCAGACGCGCGCCAGTCCGGCCGACGTGAGCCGCTACTACGTGCGCAATATGGCAGGCGACATGGTGCCGCTGTCGACCGTGCTGACGCCGAAGGCAATCAGCGGACCGGAATTCTACGAACGCTACAACCTCTATCGGGCCGCCACCATCACCGGCAGCGCCGCGCCCGGCTATAGTTCCGGCCAGGCGGCGCAAGCGATGCAGGAAGTGGCGCGCACGCTGCCGCCAGGCTACGGTTACGAATGGACCGGCGCGACTTACCAGGAGCAGAAAACCGGCGGCCAGACCGGCTACATCTTCGCGCTGTCGCTGCTGTTCGTGTTCCTGGTGCTGGCCGCGCTGTACGAAAGCTGGGCCATGCCGGTGGCGATTTTGCTGGTGATCCCGTTCGGCGTGCTGGGCGCTTTCGTCGGCCTGACGCTGCGCGCTTCCGACAACAACGTCTACACGCAGATCGGCCTGATCATGCTGATCGGCCTGGCTGCGAAAAACGCCATCCTCATCGTCGAATTCGCCAAGCTTGCGCGTGCGCGTGGCGTCCCCATCGTCGAGGCGGCGCGGCAGGGTGCGCGATTGCGGCTGCGGCCGATCCTGATGACCTCGTTCGCCTTCATCCTTGGCACGCTGCCGCTGGCGATTGCCAGCGGCGCCGGTGCCGGCGCCCGGCAGGCGATCGGTACGGCAGTGACCTTTGGCATGCTGTTTGCCACCATGATCGGAATTTTCGTGATTCCGGTGTTTTACGTGGTCCTGCAGCGCATCAGCGAACGCAAGAGGCCGTTTCGGCTGGAGGAAGCCGCGCCGGAATGATTCAATCGTGCAAATGAGGTTTCTTGTCAATTGACGGTATCGCATTCATCGGCATCCTGCCGGATTATGCGCTCGGGCGGCTCAAAAACAAAAAACCCCTTGAGCAATCAAGGGGTTAAATTTGTTTGGTGCCCGGGGCCGGACTCGAACCGGCACGCCTTGCGGCGGGGGATTTTGAGTCCCCTACGTCTACCAATTTCATCACCCGGGCATAAGAGCGTTATTATCCCCGATTTGCCCTTCCATAGCAACAGGGCGCGCAGTGCCGGACTGGCAGCCTGTTATTGCTACTTCAGGAAGTCCGCCACTTCGGTGCGGGTCGGGATGCCGGCGCGGCCGCCCCGGCGCGTGCATTTGAGCGCCGCCACCGCGCTGGCGAAGCGCATGGCTTGCGCCACGCTCTGGCCTTCCCCCATCGCTAGCGCATAGGCGCCGTGGAAGACATCGCCGGCGCCGGTGGTATCCACCACTGGCACCGCGAACGCCGGCTGCTGATGGAAACCGTGCTCATCGAGCCATAGCGTCCCTTTGCCGCCGCGCGTCACCGCCGCCACGCGGCAGCCGAGTGCGCGCGCTTTTGTCAGCGCGGCGCGGCGGTTGGCATCATTTTGCAGGCTCTCCGCGCCGGCAAAGGAGCGCAGCCCCGGCTCGGAAAATATCGCATGGTCGGTCCAGGGCAGCACTGCCGAGAATGCCGCCTCGGTGGCGGTTTCGCCATCCAGCACGGTCGGGATACCGGCACGCCGGGCGGCGGCGAAAATGGCGCCGGCGCCTTCTACCCAGCGGATGTCGGCATGGATGGCGGCAGCAGCCGGCACCAAATCCAGCGGCAGCCAGGCGGTGTCGTCCGGTATGCCGGTGCCGCGGAAATTGACGATCATGCGTTCGCCATCCTGCGACACGATCACCGCCGAGATCGATGAGCGGGCGCCGGCAAACAGACGGAAGTGCGCGACATCGACGCCGTAAGCCGCCATTTCGCGCCGCATCGCCAGGCCGGCATCATCGTCGCCGGCGCGGCCCCAGTAGGCGCAATCGGCGCCCAGCCGGGACGCCGCGACGGCTGCATTGGCCGCCATGCCGCCGCCCACTTCAAGGTAATCGCTGGCACGGTACTTGCCGCCGCCGGCCGGCAGCTCGCGCACCGGCCAGACCTTGTCCAGGGTGGTATTGCCAAGACAGATGACGCGTATGCCCATGATGTCTCCTTTCCTGGTTCTACCGCATTTTATGCTGCACACTGCGCAGATGCCACAGCAGGAACACCGCCGCCAGCAGCACGCTGGCAGTGTTGCCCAGCCAAAAGCCGGCGGCGCCTGTCGGCAAGCGGGGCGCCAGGCCCAGCAGGTCGAAGCCCAGCAGGTAGCCTCCGCCCAGGCCGACACCCCACAGCATCAAGGCATAAATGATGGTGGGCACCAGGGTGATCTTGTAGGCGCGCAGAATGTAGGCGGCGCTGACCTGGAGCGCATCGAAAAAAATGTAGACGCCGACGAAGGCATACAACGGCAAGGCGCTGGCGATGATCGACGGATCCGGCGTGTAGGCCCGCACGATGGCGTCGCGCCCCAGCCAGACCGCGACGCCGGCGCCGGCCGCGATGCCGGCCGCGAGACGGATGCCGGCCGTGCCGAGGCGTTGCGCCGCGGCGCGGTCGCGCGCGCCCAGCGCATGTGCCACCAGTGTGCCGCTGGCGCTGGCGATCGATAGCGGCAGCATGTACAGCACCGTGACGAAATTGGCCGTGACCTGGTGACCGGCAACCGCCGTCTCGCCCAGGCGGGCGATGAACAGCGCCATGAAAGTGAATGCCGAGACTTCGATCAGGTAGCTCAGCCCCATTGGTATGCCGAGCCGCAGCAGCGTGCGTTGCGCCTGCCATCTGGGGGCGCTGAAGCCGGCGCCGAACAGGTTGAACACGCGATAGGAAGGTGAGTAGCGCAGGATAGTCCAGCCAGCCGCCAGCGATAGCCATGCGGTCACTGCGGTAGCCAGCGCACAACCCGGCCCGCCCAGCGCGGGCAAGCCCAGCCCGCCGAAAATAAACCAGGCATTCAGCGGCACTTTCAGCAGCAGGGCGGCGAGCTGGATCAGCATGACGGCACGCGGCCGGGCGATGGCGTTATTGAAAGCGCCGTAGATGCGAAAGCCGAGTGATGCCGGCAGCGCCAGCGCCAGGATCTGCAGGTAGCTGCTGGCCTTGGCGTTGAGTTCGGGCGAGGCTTGCGCCAGCGCCAGCAGCGGTTGCGGAAACAGCAGGATCAGGCAGCCGGCCACAGTCAGGAATACCGTCAGCCACAGCCCCTGGCGGATTTCCGCGCCGATCGCTTCGAAGCGGCGCGCACCGTACAACTGGCCGACAATCGGCGCCAGCGCATACAGCACGCCGTTGGCGCTGACGAACACGCTGACGTAGACGGATACCGCGATCGACAGTGCCGCCAGGTCGGTGGCCGAGTAGCGTGCAGTCATGGCGGTATCCATGACGCCGTTGGCGATCACCGCCAGCTGTCCGACCAGAATCGGCCAGGCCAGCGCGGCAATCTGCGCCGCCGGACGCCGGGCTTCTTGATTCATCGATTAATCGATACGCCGGTACAGGCGGAAACGTTCGTTGCGGTCAGCGGCGCGGTGGCCTTCCCAGACCAGCCGCCAGGTGACGCCGGAACGCCTGACTTGCTGCTCGGCCTGGCCACGGCTGGTGCCCGGCAGCAGCAGGTAATCGCAAGGCATGCTGTCCAGGCGCGCAAAGGGGGCCAGGCTGAAATAGGCGAAGGAAGCGCGCTGCGCCGGCGTGATGGTGCTGGCGATGCAATTCCGCGGCGGCAGCTCGGCCGCCATTTCACGGGCGACGGTGGCGTAGCTGCGCATGTAATTCCCCCAGGGCAGCCACAGCGTCATCAGCAGCAGCCAGCACAGGATCACGCCGCCGGACGAGAGGACGACCGCGCGCCACAATACCGACGGCCGACGCGAAATGCGCCAGTGCACCAGCAGGATCCAGGCGGCCGTGGCCAGCACTGCGATGAGCAGGGTTGGCAGACTGAATTCCGGCTTGAAACCCGGCGCCAGCTTGAAGGCGTTTTTGGCGAGCTGGGCCGGCCAGCCGGTCTGCTTGGCGATCCAGCCGAGCCAGATGAAGCCGGCGCAGGTGGTCAGGATCATCACCGAGAACCAGTCGACCGCATTGATGGCGCCGCGCTTCATGGTGGGTAGTCCAAAGGCCGCCAGCACCGCCAGCGGTGGCAGCAGCGGCAGCAGGGCGCCTTCATTCGAACGCGGATACAGCAGCGCCAGCGTGGTCAGCATGATGCAGAAAACCAGCGGCAGGGCAATGTGCAGTGGCATGGCCTGTTTGCGCCAGGCATACACTGCCCAGGCGGCGTAGGGCCAGGCCGGCCAGGAAAACCAGATGCCGTTGGACAGCAGGTATTTCAAGGCGTCCCAGCGCGGCAGATTCAGGTGGTCCAGGTTCCACGCCATCCAGTCTTCGATGGGCGAGTCATTGAAAGGTTGCAGCCACTCTGCAGCAATCGCCCAGGAGCCGCCGACGAGCAGCGCGACCGGCAGGCTCAAGCCGAGCAGGCGCAGCGGCAGCTTCCTGGTGCGCGCCAGGTCGAGCGCCGCCATTCCCAGCCACAAGGCCAGCGGCACGACCCAGCCGCGCGTCAGCGCCAGCAGGCCCAGTACCCCGCCCAGCAGCAGTGTGGTGCGACTGGAGCGGTTGTCGAAGTAGCGCGCCGCCGCATACAGCGCCAGCGCCACCATCGACACCTGCAGGGCATTGGCGCTGGTGGAGTGGCTGTGCACCAGCAGACCGAGACAGCCGAGGTAGATCAGTAGCGCACCGTCGGCCAGGGTGCGGCCGTAATCCGTCGGCTCGGGCTGGCCGCCGAACGCCAGCCGCAAGGGCTGGGCTTCGCTGCGGCGTCCCAGCAGGTAGGTGCCGTGCCAGACGGCGAAGGAGCCGAGCAGGAAGAACAGCACCGTTGCCATGCGTGCCGCCAGCGCATCGCCGAGCAGCCAGCCGAACAGCTGGATGCAGACCGCGCCGATCCAGTACGCCAGCGGACCCTCCTGCGGCATCGGCAAGCCGACAATGTGCGGCGAGAGCCAGTCCTGCCAGCCGCCATTGGCCATGCTCCACATGATGCCGAAGCCGGCGGCATCGTCATTTTTCCAGGGATCGCGGCCGATCAGGCCGGACAGGATGTAGAGCAGGCAAAGCAGCAACAGGCCCCAGCGCGGCAGCGCGTTGGTTGCGGAAGCGGGGAGGCGGACGGGCTTCATGGTGCGTGGACGGATCTACTTGTTGTTATGCGGCGCAAGATTGAGCGAATGAGCAGGTGTATTGTGCCGCAAAGTGCCGGCGGGCAGTCATGACGGCATAAAAAAAGGCAGCCGCGGCTGCCTTTTTGTCAGAAGCGGCTGGATCAGCCGGCGACCTGGGTCTTGGAACCGACAGTGCCGAACTTCTTGCGGAACTTGTCGACGCGACCGGCGGTATCGACGATCTTGTGCTTGCCGGTGTAGAACGGGTGCGATTCAGCCGAGACTTCGATCTTCACCAGCGGATAATCCTTGCCTTCGAAATTGATGGTTTCGCGGGTATGGATGGTCGAACGGGTGATGAATTTGAAATCGCAGGAGAGGTCGTGGAAGACGACTTCGCGGTAATCTGGATGGATGCCTTGTTTCATGGTGTTTCCTCTAAAAGTTTGGTAGCCAATCACCACTTCGGCGGTCGCACTGCTTCTTGACCCGATTGTCGATCACTTGCCAGTTGGTAAAGCGCGAAATTATACAATGAAATCATCGGCTTGCGCCGACGATCGCAATTTTCGTGGGCTTAGCTGCCGCCGCGGCGCATCATGTCGAAGAATTCGGCGTTGTTCTTGGTCGCCTTCATCTTGTCGAGGATGAATTCCATCGCCTCGATTTCGTCCATGCCGTACAGCAGCTTGCGCAGGATCCAGATCTTCTGCAATTGATCCGGCTTGATCAGCAATTCTTCGCGACGGGTGCCGGACTTGTTCAGGTTGATGGCTGGATAGACGCGCTTCTCGGCCAGGCGGCGTTCGAGATGCACTTCCATGTTGCCGGTGCCCTTGAATTCTTCGTAGATCACGTCATCCATGCGGCTGCCGGTTTCGATCAGGGCTGTCGCGATGATGGTCAGCGAGCCGCCTTCTTCGATATTGCGCGCGGCGCCGAAGAAACGCTTCGGACGCTGCAATGCATTGGCGTCGACGCCGCCGGTCAGGACCTTGCCGGATGCCGGGATCACGGTATTGTAGGCGCGCGCCAGGCGGGTGATCGAGTCCAGCAGGATCACCACGTCCTTTTTCATTTCCACCAGGCGCTTGGCTTTTTCCAGCACCATTTCGGCGACCTGGACGTGGCGCGTGGCCGGCTCATCGAAAGTCGAGGCCACCACTTCGCCGCGCACCGAGCGCTGCATTTCGGTCACTTCTTCCGGGCGCTCGTCGATCAGCAGCACGATCAGCGTGGTATCCGGATGATTGGTGGTGATGGCATGCGCAATGTGCTGCAGCATCACCGACTTGCCGGACTTCGGCGAAGCCACCAGCAGGCCGCGCTGGCCGCGGCCGATCGGCGCGATCATGTCGATGATGCGGCCGGTGGTGTTTTCCTCGCCGCGCATCTCGCGTTCGAGCGTCATCACCCGGTTCGGATGCAGCGGCGTCAGGTTTTCAAACAGAATTCTGTGTTTCGAGGCTTCCGGCGATTCGCCGTTGACCTTGTCGACCTTCACCAGCGCGAAGTAGCGTTCGCCATCCTTCGGGGTGCGCACTTCGCCTTCGATCGAGTCGCCGGTGTGCAGGTTGAAGCGGCGGATCTGCGACGGCGAAATGTAAATGTCGTCGGTGGACGCCATATAGCTGGCGTCGGGCGAGCGCAGGAAGCCAAAGCCATCCGGCAGGACTTCGAGAGCGCCGTCGCCGAAAATCTGTTCGCCCGATTTGGCGCGTTTTTTCAGGATGGCGAACATCAGTTCCTGCTTGCGCAGGCGGGCCGCGTTGTCGATTTCCAGGCCGATGGCCATCTCGAGCAGCGCGGAAACGTGTAACGCCTTGAGTTCAGATAAATGCATATGTGTATCCCGGGATGGGAAAGTGATCGGTGGGGGAGGGGACTGCGTGGTGTGAATCAGTTAGTCGTTCAGCGGCGATGCGGGCGCATCGCCACCATGCGGTTCAGGATATCAGATATTGCTGTCGATGAAGGCGGTCAGCTGGCCCTTCGCCATTGCGCCAACTTTTTGCGCGGCCGGCTCGCCGTTCTTGAACAGGATCAGGGTCGGGATGCCGCGGATGCCGAACTTGGCCGGCACAGCCTGGTTGGCATCGACATCCATCTTGGCGATCTGGATCTTGCCATCGTATTCCTTGGCGACTTCTTCCAGGATCGGCGCGATCATCTTGCAGGGACCGCACCATTCGGCCCAGAAATCGACCAGGACAGGTTTGTCGGACTTCAGGACGTCCGCTTCAAAGGAGGCATCGGAAATGTATTTGATATTATCGCTCATGGTTTCCTCAGTATGAGGGAAAAAAGAATTATTGTGCGCCAAGCAACCAGTTTTCGCCGGAGTGTGCCTGTTACGCGGCCGGATTACAACGACGAAATGGAGACGCCTTGCGAGAATTCAAACCGTTTGGAGATCCAGCAAGAGGTAATGCGGCGGAAAATTCAATAAATCATAACCGATTTTCAAGAAAAGTGTGCACTTGCCGGATATTTTTAACGATCCTGTACATAAAATAAGCGCCAGCGCAGTAAAAATGACGTGGATTGCCCTGGCAATCTGATGGTCAATTACGACAGGGCTGGCGCTTGAGGCTAGAATGACAAACAAACTACATGATGACATCACGAGATAAACTTTGCCGCCTTGCCTGATCCGGCCAGGCTCACTCCATGGGCATACGCAGCAATTTTCTGACGATACGCATCCGGCTGGCGCTGATCATCCTGGTGGCAGCCTTACCGGCTGCTGGCCTGTTCGTTTTTGAAAGCTGGCAGGCCTATAAGCGCGCCTATGCGGAAGCCGGGAGGAATCTGCTGGAAATGGCGCAATTGGCCGCCAACAACGAGCGCAATATCGTGCAAGGCGTCAATGACTTGCTGACCGCGATCAGCGAGGCGCCGTTCATCCAGAACCGCGACATGCTTGCATGCAATAGTTATCTTGAAAAAATCGGCCGGCGCTACCCACATTACCACGCCTTTTCCATCATTGATCGAAAGGGGAATGTCATTTGCACGGGTAACAAGCTGGCGCCATCGGTCCGCGTGTTCGACCGTCCGTATTTTGACCTGGTGATGCGGGAAAAAAGGTTTGTCGCCGTCGGCTACCTGGTCAGCCGCGTCACCAATATTCCCGGCGTTGCCTTTGCGCTTCCGATCCTTGACAGCGGCCTCGAGCACGGCCGCGTCATCGGCATGGTAGGGACCGCCGTGCGCCTGGAAGCCTTCACTTCGCTGACCCGCGGCTTGGGCGTGCCGTTGGGCGCAAGGGTTTCGATCGTCGATCACCAGGGCGTCGTGCTGGCGACCGAACCCGGACGGCAAGCCGAGGTTGGCAAACCGCTCGCTTCCAATACGCTGCTCGCCAGCCTGTTTTCTGGCAAGCCACAGGTACTGGAAGCTGTCAGTGCCGACGGCGTGGCGCGCCTGTTCGCGATCGCCCCGGCAATGCACGAGGGGCGCGCCGTCTTTTTTACCATTATAGGCCTGGACAAGGCCAGCCTGGCGGCGCCGGCGCTCAAGTCGCTGTCAATCAATCTGACGGCCCTGTTTTCGCTGGCGCTGCTCTCCCTCATTGGCACCTGGGTCGCCAGTAAAAAGCTGTTGATCCGGCCGGTCAAGCAACTCATCGATACGGCGCAGGAGGTGGCTTCCGGAAATCTGCAGGCACGTACCAATCTGACCTACCGCGGCGGGGAAATTGGCGAACTGGCGCACCACTTCGACAACATGACCGCCGCACTGGCGCGTCGCGACAAGGAAATGCGCGCCAGCAGCCAATACATCGAATATCTGGCGCATCACGATGAATTGACCAAGCTGCCCAACCGGCGCTTCCTGCACATGCGCCTGGCACAATGCCTGGAAGACAACCGCAAAACCGGCCACGTGCTGGCGGTCGTGTTCATCGATCTCGACCGCTTTCGCATCATCAACGATTCGCTGGGACATGCGGCTGGCGACCTGTTGCTGGTGGATGTGGCGCACCGCCTGAAGGAAGGCCTGGAAGCGAAAGACCTGGCCGCGCACCTCGGCAGCGATGAATTCGTTTGCGTGCTGACCGGCCTGGCGTCGTTCCGGCAGGCCGCCGTCATTGCGAACAAACTCCGCGACATCCTTTGCCAGGGCTATGTGCTGGCCAACCAGCAAGTCACACTCGGCGCCAGCCTGGGCGTTTGCATGTGCCCGACCGATTGCGAGGATGCCCCGACAGCCGTCAAATATGCCGAAGTGGCGATGCGTACCGCCAAGGAAAGCGGCAGCGGCGTGCAGTTTTTTTCGCGTGAAATCAATGCCGGCGCGATCAGCCGGCTGACCCTGGAAAACGAATTGCGCAAGGCCCTGCAGCAGGGCGAATTCACGCTCTATTACCAGCCCCAGATCGACCTTGCCAGCAACCGCGTGGTCGGCGCCGAAACCCTGATCCGCTGGCAGCATCCGGAAAAAGGCTTGCTGTCGCCCATTACCTTCATCGCCCTGGCGGAAGAAACCCGCCTGATCCTGGAAATTGGCGCATGGACGCTCGATACGGCATGCATGCAAAGCCGCGCCTGGCAAGATGCCGGCTTGCCGCCGATACAAGTCGCCGTCAATGTCTCGGCGCACCAGTTCCGCCAGGCCGGATTCGCCGCGCTGGTGGGCAGGGCGCTGGCGCACAGTGGCCTGGCGGCGAACATGCTGGAGCTGGAAGTCACCGAGAGCGTGTTGCTCAACGATGTCAACAAGAGCCTGACGCAGTTGCAAGCGATGGGGGTCAGCCTGTCCATCGACGATTTCGGTACCGGTTATTCGAGTCTGAGTTACCTGAAAGATTTGCCAATCAATAAGCTCAAGATCGACCAGTCTTTCATCCGCAATATCATGGAAATCCAGGACAACCAGGCGATTACGCGGGCCATCGTTGGCCTGGCCAAAAGCCTCGGCCTGAAAGTGCTTGCTGAAGGTGTCGACAGCGCACAGGCTTGCGAATTTCTGCGGGAATTGGGCTGCGACCAGATCCAGGGCTATTATTTCGGCAAACCCATGCCGGCGGAACAGTTTGCCTTGTTGTTGAAAAAAAGCGCCCAAGTCATTGAATCTATTGACGGCAATTCGCTTGCGCCACTATAGTGACGGGATGATTTCTGATTTTCAACAACTTTCTGCAAAAGTCGGCGAACTGGCGGCGTTGACGCAATCCTTGCGTCTGGAAAATGCCGTTTTGCGCCAGGCAGCGACCGTCCTCGCGGCGGAAAATGCCGAGTTGGAGCGGAAGATGGATGAGGCGCATCAGCGCCTGGCCGTCTTGCTCGAAAGCATTCCAGAGGTAGTGCAAGATAAGGAATCCGCATGATCCAGATCGACGTGACCCTCATGGGCCAAGCCTACAAGCTGGCCTGCAAGGAAGGCGAGGAAGCAAGCCTGCACCAGGCGGTCGCCTATCTGGATGAAAAAATGTGCGCGATCCGCGACGCCGGAAAAATCAAGGGCAATGACCGCATTGCGGTGATCGCGGCGCTGGGCATTGCTGCCGAATTCCTGTCGACCCGTTCGCCCGAGGGACCGCTGTCGAACATGAGCCTGGCCGAAGTCAAGACACAAATTGCAGCGATGCACACCGTCATTGACGGCGCCTTGGCCCCGCAGGAAAATCTTTTTTAACGCGTGCCAAAAGTGTTTGACAAGCCGCACAATTCGGGTAGACTAAAGTCTCCTGCCGTGTTCGCGATTGTCATATATTCCTTGAACCATTTATGTGCATAGGTCGCGGGATTTTGTTCGATGGGCGTGTTTCGTCGCTAGTCCGATGAACCCGAAATTGAACTAACTGTGACCACCTTGAACCGTAAGGTTCGGGATGCCGGCAAAGCGGCACAGGCGGGTCTTTATTCCGAAGCGGTTGCATTCACATGCAACCGCTTTTTTTTATCCTGCAAATTGCGGGACAGAGTTTTTTTCCTTTGCGGGACAGAATCATTGTGATTGGGGACAGAGTTAAGCGAAGCGGTACTCTGTCCCCAACTGATTAAGGTGAAAGTGGTACTCTGTCCCCAACACTATATAAAATGCAGTACTGGCTGATGAAATCCGAGCCGGACGAAGTGAGCATCGACGATGCACTCGCCGCGCCGCAGCAAACCGTCGCCTGGACCGGCGTGCGCAATTACCAGGCGCGCAATTTCATGCGTGATGCCATGCGCATCGGCGATGGCGTCCTGTTCTACCATTCCAGCTGCGCCGAACCCGGCATCGCCGGCCTGGCCGAAGTCGCCAGCACGCCGTATCCCGATCCCACCCAGTTCGACCCCGCCAGCAAGTATCACGACCCCAAGGCGAAGCCGGAGGCGCCGCGCTGGCTGCTGGTGGATGTGCGCGCCGTGCAAAAGTCGCCGATGATTCCGCTAGCCCTCCTGCGTACCCATGCGGAACTGGCCGAGATGCTCATCCTGCAGAAAGGCAGCCGCCTGTCGATCACGCCGGTGACGCCGGCGCAGTGGAACTTCATCACCGGTCACCTGATGAAATGAGTGTTAACGCGCTTGATGAAAGCAAGAGATGGATATCGGATTGATCATTGCGCTGCTGGCGCTGGGGGCCTTTGTCGGATTCGCCGCCGGTTTGCTGGGCGTTGGCGGCGGCATGATACAGGTGCCGTTCATGACCTATATCCTGGCAACCCAGGGCTTCGCCCCCGAGTATGCCGTCCATGTCGCCATCGCCACTTCGCTGGCGACCATCATGTTCACCTCGCTGTCCTCGGTGCGCGCGCATCACAAGCGCGGCGCCGTCCTGTGGCCGGTGGTGGCGCTGCTGGCGCCGGGCATCCTGATCGGCTCCTGGGTCGGTCCCTGGATCGGCGCGCAGATGAATTCCGCGGCACTGGCGGGGTTTTTTGCCATTTTCGTCGCGCTCTCGGCAACCCAGATGCTGATCGACAAGAAGCCGGCGGCCTCGCGCGAATTGCCCAAGGCGCCGGGCATGTTTGCCGCCGGCGGCGCAATCGGCACGCTGGCAGGCCTGGTGGGGGCCGGTGGCGGTTTCGTCTCGGTGCCGTTCATGACCTGGTGTAATGTGAAAATCCACAATGCCGTCGCCACCAGCGCCGCGCTGGGCTTCCCGATCGCCCTGGCAGGCACGCTGTCGAATGTCGTGCAGGGCTGGAATGCGCCAGGCTTGCCGGCCGGCGCGTTCGGTTTCGTCTACCTGCCGGCGCTGGCGGTGATCTCAGCGGCCAGCGTCATCACTGCGCCGCTGGGCGCGAAGACCGCGCACAGCCTGCCGGTCAAGACCCTCAAGAAAGTCTTTGCTTTGATGCTGTATGCGCTGGCCGCCTACATGGCGTACCACGCGCTGAAGTGATTACCCATTCTTGAACTGCTCGCGCAAGACATTTTTTTGCACCTTGCCCATGGTATTGCGCGGCAGGTCGTCGATGAAATGCACGCGCTTGGGCACCTTGAAATTGGCGATCTTCGATTTCAGCAGGGCGATTACCTCTGCTTCCGTCAGCTGCGTGCCGGGCCTGGCGACCACGACGACCGTCACCGCTTCGCCGAAATCCGGGTGCGGCACGCCGATCACCGCCGACTCGACCACGCCGTCGATTTCATCGATGAAGGATTCGATTTCCTTGGGATAGACGTTGTAGCCGCCGGAAATGATCAAATCCTTGCTGCGGCCGACGATGGACAGATAACCCTTGCGGTCGAACTTGCCGACATCGCCGGTCTTGAAAAAGCCGTCCGCGGTGAATTCTTCGCGGGTTTTTTCCGGCATGCGCCAATAGCCGTGGAATACGTTCGGCCCCTTGACCTGGATATCGCCGATTTCGTCGATTTTGCATGGCACGCTGGCGCCGGCAGGCGTGTTCCTGAGTACGCGGATAGTCACGTCCGGCAGCGGCAGGCCAACCGTGCCGCCGATGCGTTCGCCATCGTAGGGGTTGGACGCCTGCATGGTGGTTTCGCTCATGCCGTAGCGCTCCAGGATGGTGTGGCCGGTGCGCCGTTCAAATTCCTTGAAAGTTTCCATCAACAGCGGCGCCGAGCCGGAAATGAACAGGCGCATGTTGGCGCAGGCCGCGCGGTCGAAGGCCGGTTCGGCCAGCAGCCGCACGTAATAGGTTGGCACGCCCATGAAGACCGTGGCCTGCTTCAGGTGGCGCATGACTTCGGCGGCGTCGAATTTGGGCAGGAAGATCATCTTGCTGCCGTTGAGCAGGGCGCCGTGCGAGGCGACGAACAGGCCGTGCACATGGAATAGCGGCAGCGCATGCAGCAATACGTCGCCCGCCTGCCAGCGCCAGTAATCGTGCAACACCAGCGCATTGGATGCCAGGTTGCCGTGGCTGAGCATGGCGCCCTTGCTGCGGCCGGTGGTGCCGGAGGTGTACAGGATCGCCGCCATCTCGTCGGGCAGCTTTTGTGCGGTTGCAAAACTGTCGGGGAAATGATTGGCCCGCTCCAGCAGGCTGCCGTCGCGCGCCTCGCCCAGCGTGAAGACATGCTTCGTGCCGGCCTGGAAGGCGATCTTCGAGACCCAGCCGAAATTGCCCGGCGCGCAGACCATCACGGCCGGTTCGGCATCGTCGATGAAATACTCGATCTCGGCGGCGCGGTAGGCGGTGTTCAGCGGCAGGTAGACAAAGCCGGCTTGCAGCGTCGCCAGGTACAGGATCAGGGCTTCCGGCGATTTCTCGACCTGCACGGCAATGCGCGCATCCGGCGGCAGGTGCAGGCTGGCCAGCAGGTTGGCCATCTTGGCGGTGGCGCGCTCGATGTCGCGCCAGGAGTAATACAGGCCATCATGGGTTTCGATGGCGCAGGCGGATTTGTCCTGCGGGAAGCGCGATTCGAACAGGGCGTAGAGATTGGCGTTCTTCATAAGTGGCTTTTCAGCGCCGCCTCGTACAGCGGCATGACCTTGGGTAGCAATGTAGTGATTTCCTCGATGCGGGTTGCCGGCGCCGGATGGGTGGAGAGGAATTGCGGCGGGGTCTTGTCGCCGGATTCCACCGCCATCTTCTTCCACAGCGTGACCGCCGCTGCCGGATTGTAGCCGGCGCGCGCCGCCAGTTCCAGGCCGATGCTGTCGGCCTCGCTTTCATTCTGCCGCGAGTTCGGCAGCGTAAACAGGTAATGGGAAAACTGGTTGGCCAGGGCGATTTGCTGCTGGCTGCTGTTGGTGGCGATCATGGCGGCGCCGCTCAGGATGTTTTGCGCATAGGCTTGCGAAATCCGTTCGCGGCCGTGTTCGCGCAGGGCGTGGGCGATTTCATGCCCCATGATGGCGGCGATTTCATGGTCGTCCAGCGCCAGCTTGCGGATGATGCCGGTGTAAAAGGTAATCTTGCCGCCGGGCGCGCAGGTGGCGTTGATCACCGGCGCATCGATCAGGGTCAGTTGCCATTGCCAGGCGCGAGTGTCGTCGCGGAAAATGCCGACCTGCCTGCGCAGGCGTGTGGCGATGCGGTCGAGACGTTCGTATTCGGCGCCGGAACTGATCAGCTTGCCTTCTTCTTTCGCCTTCTGGTTCTGCTGCGCATAACTGAGCAGCGCCATTTTTTCCACCGCGTCCGCCGGCACCATCAGGAATTGCTGGCGCGTGACGCCGACCACGCCGGGCCTGGTGCTGGAGGCGCAAGCGAGCAGCAGGCAAGCCAGCATGGCGGTGGCGAACTGTTGCAGGCATCTTTTTATTGACATTGAATTTTCTCCTCATCCCTGGCGTGAGCGCAATGGATCGATATTGCTATTTATCGTTATTTATCGCTACTGATGGCGCTATTTTCCGATAAAAACCGGCCTGGTCTTGTGCAGGAAGGATTGCACGCCTTCGCGATAATCCTGCGTATCCAGGATCGCAAACGCCTCGGCGTATTCCTGTTCGCGCATGGCTTGCGGCTGCGCAGTCAGGCGCCGCACCAACTGCTTGTGCATGCGCGCGGCCAGCGGCGCCCCGCGGGCGATCCGTTCCGCGCTGTTTTGCGCCTCTGCCGGCACATCGTCGACGATACGGTGCAGCAGGCCTTTTTCGCGGGCTTCGGCGGCGCCGAAAACCCGGCCTTCCAGCAAAATTTCCAGGGCAGTGGCGCGGCCGACCAGTTGCAGGAAATGGCGCAATTCGTCCGGCGCCAGCGCAAAGCCCAGGCGGTTGACCGGGATGCCGAAGCGCGCCTGCGGCGCGGCGATGCGCAAATCGCAGGCGCAGGCGATTTCAAGGCCGCCGCCGATGCACACGCCCTCGATCGCGGCAATGGTCGGATGCAGGCATCCGGCGATCGCATCCAGCGCCCGCGCGATGGTGTCGCGATGATAGTGCATGCCTTGCGCCATCGTGCTGCGCATCTGCGGAAATTCCTCGATATCGGCGCCGGCGGCGAAATTGCCCTGGTCGCCGCGCACGATCACGCAGCGCAATTGCTCGTCCTGCGACAGCCGTGCGAAGACCTCGGCCAGCGCCTCCCACATGGCCACACTGACGGCATTGAGCTTGCCGGGATTGGACAGCGTGACGGTGGCGACGGCGTCGCTTCGTTCGAGACGGATTTCTGGCATGGCGCTGGCTCGGTAGGGGGGCGTATGGGGTCGAATGGGGCGGTATGGGTCAGGGAGGGGCGGATGCCGCCTTGCCCGCGCCACGATAGGCAAGCACAAGCAATGCGATGCCCAGCGCAATCATCGGCAGCGACAGCATCTGGCCGGCGGAGATCGTCAGGCCCGCAAAAACGACCTCGTAATCCGGCGTGCGGAAATATTCCGTGAAAAAGCGCGCGCAGCCATACAGCAGCGAGAACATGCCGGATACCGCCATGGCCGGGCGCGGCTTGCGGGCGAACAGCCACAGCACGATGAACAGCAGGACGCCGTCGACGGCCGCCTGGTACAGCGGCGAGGGGTGGCGCGGCAGGTTGTCGACATTGGGCCAGATCATCGCCCAGGGCAGCGTCGCGTCGGCCACGCGTCCGGGCAGTTCGGCATTGATGAAATTGCCAAGGCGTCCGAATGCATAACCGAGCGGCACCATCGGCGCGATGAAGTCCATCACGTCCATCAGCGGGCGGCGCGCCTTGCGGCTCCAGAACCACATGGCAGCCAGCACGCCAAGAAAGCCGCCGTGGAAGGACATGCCGCCCTTCCAGACCGCGAAGATTTCCAGGGGATGGGAAAGATAATAAGCGGGATGGTAGAACAAGACCTCGCCCAGGCGGCCGCCCAGGACCACGCCGAGCACGCCATAGAACAGCATGTCGTCGAGGTCTTGCTTTTTCCAGCCGGCTGCGGCCACATGCGGCTGGCGCATGCGCAGCCGTCCCAGCGCGATGAACTGGGCGAAGGCGGCCAGGTACATCAGGCCATACCAGCGGATCGCCAGCGGGCCGAGTGAAATGGCGATCGGGTCGGGCATCGGGTGTATCAGCATTGGTTCTGCTTTCGTAAAAATTCCGGGGGCGTGCGTTACCGGCGAGGCATTGTCGCATCGCCAGGCCAGGAATGCCTGCATCATATATTTGACACAGGTGGCGGCGCAAGGCACGGTAGCAGACTACACTGGTATTTATTTGGGAGGTAGCATGGCTTTCAACCGTCGTTCCAGGAACATCACCCAGGGCGTGGCGCGCAGTCCGAACCGCGCCATGTATTACGCGCTGGGCTATGAAAAGACCGATTTCGACAAGCCCATGGTCGGTATTGCCAACGGGCATTCCACCATCACTCCCTGCAATTCCGGTCTGCAAAAGCTGGCTGACATTGCCATCAAGGCGATCAAGGACGCCGGCGCCAATCCGCAAGTGTTCGGCACCCCGACCATTTCCGACGGCATGTCGATGGGCACCGAAGGCATGAAGTATTCACTGATTTCGCGCGAAGTGATCGCTGACTGCATTGAAACCGCAGTCAATGGGCAGTGGATGGATGGATGCCTGGTGATTGGTGGCTGCGACAAGAATATGCCGGGCGGCATGATCGCCCTGGCACGCACCAATGTCCCGGGCATTTATGTCTACGGCGGCACCATCAAGCCGGGCCACTGGAAGGGCAAGGATCTGACCATCGTCTCCGCCTTCGAGGCGGTTGGCGAATTCAGCGCCGGGCGCATGTCGCAGGAAGATTTCGACGGCATCGAGCGCAATGCCTGCCCGTCCTCGGGTTCCTGCGGCGGCATGTACACTGCCAACACCATGTCTTCCTCGTTCGAGGCGCTCGGCATGTCGCTGCTCTATTCGTCGACCATGGCCAACCCGGACGATGAAAAGGTCAGCTCGGCGGCCGAATCGGCGCGTGTGCTGGTCGAAGCGATCAAGCGCGACCTGAAGCCGCGCGACATCATCACCCGCAAGTCGATCGAGAATGCGGTGGCCGTGATCATGGCCACGGGCGGTTCGACCAACGCCGTGCTGCATTACCTGGCGATCGCCCATGCCGCCGAAGTGGAGTGGACCCTGGACGATTTCGAACGGCTGCGGCGCCGGGTGCCGGTGATCTGCAACCTCAAGCCATCCGGCGACTATGTCGCCACCGACCTGCACCAGGCCGGCGGCATCCCGCAAGTGATGAAGCTGTTGCTGAATGCCGGCCTCCTGCACGGCGACTGCATCACCATCACCGGTCGCACCATGGCCGAGGAATTGACGAATGTGCCGGATGTGCCGAGTACCGGCCAGGACGTGATCCGCACCCTTGACAAGGCCTTGTACGCAGAGGGCCACCTGGCGATCCTGAAGGGCAACCTGTCGCCGGATGGCTGCGTGGCCAAGATTTCCGGCCTGAAGAATCCGGTGATTACCGGACCGGCGCGCGTATTCGACGACGAATACACCGCCATGGACGCCATCCTGGGCGACAGGATCAAGGCCGGCGACGTGCTGGTATTGCGCTACCTGGGGCCCAAGGGCGGGCCCGGCATGCCGGAAATGCTGGCGCCGACTTCGGCCATCATCGGCAAGGGCCTGGGCGAGTCGGTCGGTTTTATCACCGATGGCCGTTTCTCGGGCGGCACCTGGGGCATGGTGGTCGGTCATGTGACGCCGGAAGCCTATGTTGGCGGCACGATTGCGCTGGTACAGGAAGGCGATTCGATCACCATCGACGCCCGCCACCAGTTGATCCAGCTGAACGTCGCGGATGCGGAACTGGCGCAGCGCCGCGCCGCCTGGAAGGCGCCTGTGCCAAGGTATACGCGCGGCGTGCTGGCCAAGTTTGCGGCGCTGGCCGGACCGGCCAGCAAGGGCGCAGTAACCGACTGAGGACTATTGCCGGAAATGCAAAAGGCCGGAGCGATCCGGCCTTTTTGATTGATTATTCAGGATGTCAGCGCTTCTTGGTGTCGAATGCTTTTTTTACCCGTTCCTGGCGTTGTTTTTCAAGCTGCTCATGGGCCTTTTGCTTGTCGAGACCGAATATCCGCTCAAGGAATTCGAACCAGATGAAAACGGCAAAAAACAAGCCAATGATCCACCACCACGACAGATCGGCGACAAACGCCACTTCAAAATACTTCAGGGCCGATAGCACTACGATAAGAATAATGGCGGGCATGATGTTCTCCTTGCCGCACAGCATAAAGGGGAATGCCGGATGCGGTCAATTGATCTTGACATGCCGCTTGTCAACCCCGGTGGCCTGGGCTGCGTTGTGGCGACAAAGGCTGTATATTGACACTCTTCAAGATCTATAATGTGTTCATTGTCTAAATGGAGAAAATCATGAAATCTTCCCTGTTGCTGGGCTTTGCAGTGATGGCGCTTGGCTCCAATGCTGCGCTGGCCAATGCCGATCTGGCCAAGGCAAAAAACTGCATGGCTTGCCACACGGTCGCCACCAAGTTGATCGGTCCGGGCTTCAAGGAAGTCGCCGTCAAGTACGCCGGCCAGAAAGATGCCGAAGACAAGCTGGTGAAAAAGGTCATGAAGGGTAGTAGCGGCGCCTGGGGCACGGCGGTCATGCCGGCCAACCCGCAAGTCAGCGAAGCCGAAGCGCATACGCTGGTGAAGTGGGTGTTGACGCAGAAGTAAGCAAACCGCTCATACAAAAAAAGCGCTCATTCGAGCGCTTTTTTATGCGTGTTCCTGGGCTTATTTGACGACCGCGATCTTTTCCTTCTTGCCGGCCTTGTAGGTGTACAGGGTCAATGCGCCATCCTTGATGTCACCCTTGGCATCGAACTCGATCTTGCCGCTGACGCCATCGTGACGGATCTTCGCCAGCACCGGCAGGTACTTGGCCGGCTCGGCCGAATCGGCCTTTTGCATGGCGGCGGCCATGGTCATGGTGGCATCGTACACATAGGGCGCGTACAGCTGCACGTTCTGGTTGAACTTCTTCTTGTAGCGTTCGACGAAGGCATCCATCACCTTTTGCTGCTCGCCCGTGACGCCGCCGGCTTCGGCGCACACCACCTGGCCATCGCTCATGCCGTCGCCGGCAAGCTTGGGGATGGCGTCGGTGCAGATGCCGTCGCCGCCCATCATCTTGGCGTTGATGCCCAGTTGCTTCATCTGCCGCAGCATCGGTCCGGCGACGTTATCCATGCCGCCAAAAAAGATCACGTCCGGCTTCCTGGCCTTGATTGCGGTCAGGATCGCGAGGAAATCGGTGGCCTTGTCGGTGGTGTACTGTTGCGAGGCGATCTTGCCGCCGGCGGCCTTGACCGCTTTGGCGAATTCGGTGGCGACGCCTTCGCCGTAGGCGGTGCGGTCATCGATCACGGCAATGCTTTTCGCCTTGAGGGTCTGGACGGCATACTTGCCGAGCGTGCCGCCGAGCTGGCCATCGTTGGCGACCACGCGGAATGTGGTTTTGTAGCCTTGCTGGGTATATTTCGGATTGGTGGCCGAGGGCGATATCTGCGGGATGCCGGCTTCGGCATAGATCTTCGAGGCCGGGATGGTGGTGCCCGAATTCAGGTGGCCGATGACGCCGTTGACCTTGGCATCGACCAGCTTTTGCGCCACAGCCGTGCCCTGTTTCGGGTCGGCTGCGTCGTCTTCCGCCAGCAACTGGAACTTGACCTTCTTGCCGCCGATGCTGATACCCTTGGCGTTCAATTCCTCGATTGCCATGATGGCGCCATTGGTATTGTCACGGCCGAAGTGGGCCTGGCCACCCGACATTGGCGAAACATGGCCGATCTTGACCACGGCTTCCTGGGCGACGGCGGTTCCGGCAAAAGCGAATACAATCGCAGCACACAGCGGGGTCAATCCTGATTTGCATTGCATGGACACTCTCCTGGGTTTGAAGGGAAAACGGACTTACGGATGCGAATAGGCAAAAAGGTACAGCATTCGGATGGCTTCGCAAAGATATTTTGTGTCGTTTTTATTACATTTTTTCTTTTTCTATGGCCAAGTTCCACACACTCGACAAGCTGGATCGCATTTGCTGAATTTGCTGCAGAAGGATAATCAGCTCCCGACCCGGGTGCTGGCGGAAAAAGTGCATGTCTCCCAGCCGACCTGCCCGCGCCGCCTTCGACGAGAAGGCGGCGGAGGAGCGGGTGCGGGTGGGCAAATAGGCAGGACAGACCGCGACGATCAGGCGGAGGTCGAGGCGATCTGTGTAATGGCGGGAGTGGGCCGACGGCGCGGCATGCCGGTGAAACCGAAATCCACTTCCGGTATCCGTCCCGAAACGATCTCGGCGATCGCCCGGCCAGAGCCGCAGCCCATGGTCCAGCCGAGCGTGCCATGACCGGTATTGAGGAACAGGTTGGCGAAGCGGGTCTTGCCGATGTAGGGCACGTTGGACGGCGTCAGTGGGCGCAGGCCGCTCCAGTAGCTCGGATTGGCATAGTCGCAGGCCGTGGGGAACAGTTCGCGCGTGCGCCGGGTGATGGCTTCGCAACGGGTCGTGTTCAACTCGCGGGTATAGCCATTCAGTTCGCACGTGCCGGCCACGCGCAGGCGGTTGCCCAGGCGTGAAATCACCAACTTGTGGCCGTCGTCGGTGAGCGAAACAGTCGGTGCCGCCGCCGGATCGAGCACCTGGTAGGTCGCCGAATAGCCCTTGCCGGGATAGATCATGAGGTCGACGCCGAGCGGTTTCAGCAGCGGCACCGAGAAGCTGCCCATGGCCATCACGAAGGCATCGGCGCGCAGCACGCGGTGGCGGCCCTGGCCATCGATGATTTCCACGCCGCTCACCCGCGCCGAAGCGCCCGTGCCTTCGGTCAAGAGGCGCGTGACCGTGCTGTTGAACTGGAAATCGACGCCGGCTTCGGCCGCCTTTGCGGCCAGGCCGGTGGTGAACTTGTAGACATCGCCCGATTCATCGGTGGCGGTAAAGTCGCCGCCGACGATCTTGTCGCGCGTGGCGGCCAGCGCCGGCTCGATCCGCACCACTTCATCGGCATCGATGGTTTCGCGCGGGCAGCCGAGATCGCGCATGAGTTTTGCGGCAGGCTGCGCTTCCTCGAATTCCTTCTGGTCGGTGTAAAAGTGCAGGATGCCCCTGGTCAGGCAATCGTAATCGATGCCGGTCTCGGCGCGCACCGCCTGCAAGGTCTGGCGGCTGTATTCGGCGATGGCGACGATCTGGCGGATATTGTCATTGGTGCGGGCCGCCGTGCATTCGCGCAGGAAGTGCATGCCCCAGCGCCATTGCAGCCATTCCGGGCGGAAGCGATACAGCAGCGGGGCATCTTCCTGGCCCAGCCACTTGAGGATTTTCAGCGGCGCGGCAGGATTGGCCCAGGGTTCGGCGTGCGAAACCGAAATCTGGCAGCCATTGGCAAAGCTGGTTTCCTGGGCGGCGCCGGGCTGGCGTTCCAGTACCGTGACTTCATGTCCGGCTTTTTGCAGGAACCAGGCGGAAGCGGTACCGATGATACCCGAACCGAGGACAATGACTTTCATGGCAATTTCCGTTTAGCGATGCTGAGATTGTAGAAAAGGAAAGGTTTTCTGGGTATTCAAATCAGCACCGAAAATATTTATTTATATATATGAAAATTATAATTATGTTTAAAAATAAAAGAATTTTCAGATTTATTTATTTTTTTGTTGATTGCAAGCGCGAAACTTCCTGCGCCACTGCGCGTGTCACCATATCGGTCAGGGTTTCATGCAAGCCACGCTTGATTTCCGCCGCCAGCGCGTCGATTGCGCTATCGACCACGTCGGTCAGGGCGTTGCGCACCCGATGGTCGAGCACGAAATCGATACGGCCAAGCACCTGGCGCGTGATGCGCTGGCGCAGTTCGCTTTCCAGTTCGCCCAGTTCGGCGTCGCTCCAGGCGCTGGCAGCCTGTTCAGTTGGCGCGTTGGCTGGGGGGCTTGCCTGCGGCGCCGCTTCTGTTCGGGCGACCGGCTGTGCTTCCTCAGGCGCAAGCGCCAAGGGGGAGGCATCGGGGGCTGCCGGTGCAGGAGCGGGCGCCGGGGCCGGCTCGCACGCGTCATTTGCTGACACTGGGGCAGGGGCCGCTGCCGGAACGTCAGGCAGTCTGGCCACCGCAGGCGGTGTGAAGGGTGCCGCTGGCTTTGCCTGCGTCGCATTGGCTGTGACGGCGGGACTGCCGTCCTCGGACCTGGCCTGCGGGCCGATGACTTCGGTCAGGAGCGGGATGCCTTGGTCGGCCGGAGGATTATTCATGCGATTCGGCGGGGAAGTGATTCAATTGGTAACCCTGCTTCCTGTAGTAGCTGTAGCGCGTACGGCCGGCTACGGCATCGGCATCGTCGGCGCCGACAATTTCGATCAGGCGCTCGAAGCGGGCAAAATGCGCCGGCAGCGTGCCGGACAGGTTGATCAGGATCTGGTGGTGCGGCAGTTCGACTGCATCGTCATCGGTCAGGATCACCGGCGTCTGTGCCGCGAGGGCATCGCTGGCTTGCACATGTGGCAGGAAATCGGCTTCGGAAAAGGTCCACAGGGCGGCGTCGACCGCCGCCAAGTCCTGACGGTTCGCCATCAGCACGATCTTGCTGTTGGCGGCACGCGCCTTGCGTACCAGGCGGCAGGCGTACTGGAACTTGTCAGGGACATTGCTGTGGAAATCGATGCGTGTCATGGCAACAGGGGGCAACAGGTCAAAAACGGAATCCCGGCGGCGCATTACCGGTTGCCGGCGGCGCGCTTTGGGTGCTGTGAGTGCTGGTTTCGGCGGCGCTGCCGGCAGCCGGCTGGCCGCGCTGCGCAGTTTGTTCCACCTTGGCCCTGGGCGCGACGGCTTCGGTCGCCGGCTGGCGGTAAGTCTTCGGCAGCATGCTGCTTTCCGGGTAGCCGGCGGCGGACAGCGCCGAGCCCCAGGCGTCGCTTGCAAATCCGGCCTGCTTGTTGCGGCCGATGGTCAGGACCGGCAGACGGCTTTGGCTGGTCAGTTGCTTCAGGCGGGCGATATCCTCGTTGCTGGTGACGGTTTTTTCGGCAAACGGCACGCCGCGCTGCTTAAGATAGCTGCGGCCCTCGTCGCAGGGTTCGCACTTTTCACCGGTGTAGAGCGTGACCGGATGGTTGCGCGCGGCTTGCGCCAGTTCGTAGGGCAGCGCGGCGGTGCTGGCCGCGCCATCGCTCAAGTCCTTTTGCTCGACCTGTTTGGCGCTTTTGGGAGGCGGCACATCGCTATAGGTCACCTTGCCGTCCGGGCCGACCCACTTGTACAACTGGGCATGGGCAGCCCCCGCGGCCAGCAGCAATGCCATGACAAAAAACGATGCTATCGGTCTCATTACGCCTCCTTGTTTTGCCTTTGGTTTTATTTTACGCGTTCATGCCATTATGCCGCAGCAGCGCGTCGATATTCGGTTCCCGGCCGCGGTAAGCCATGAAGGATTCCAGCGCCGGGCGCGAGCCGCCCATTGCCAGCACTTCCTGCGAAAACTTCAGGCCGGCTTCGCTCGACAGCACATTGCCGGTGGCTTCGCTGGCTTCCTCGAACATGCTGTAGGCGTCGGCCGACAGGACTTCCGCCCATTTGTAGCTATAGTAACCCGCCGAATAGCCGCCGGCAAAGATGTGGCCGAAGGAGTGCTGGAAACGGTTGAATGCCGGCGGCAGCACGACCGCCACCCGTTGACGCACTTCGTCGACGACTGCCTGCACGGATTTGCCGCTGTTGGGGTCGTAGTCGTAATGCAGGTGCATGTCGAACAGCGAGAACTCGACCTGGCGCAGCATTTGCAGGCCGGCCTGGAAGTTTTTCGCGGCGATCATCTTGTCGAACAGGGCGCGCGGCAGCGGCGCGCCGGTGTGCGCATGCGAAGTCATGTGCTGCAGCACTTCCCATTCCCAGCAAAAGTTTTCCATGAATTGCGAGGGCAGTTCGACGGCATCCCATTCCACGCCGGCGATGCCGGCCACGCCGAGGTCATCGACCTCGGTCAGCATGTGGTGCAGGCCGTGGCCGAATTCATGGAACAGGGTGATGACTTCATCGTGGGTAAACAGGGCGGGGCGCTGCTGGCCGTCGACCGTCACCGGTTCGCTGAAATTGCAGGTCAGGTAAGCCACCGGCGTCTGGATGCGGTCGGCCAGCTTGCGGCGGCCGCGCGCGTCGTCCATCCAGGCGCCGCCGCGCTTGCCATTGCGCGCATACAGGTCGAGGTAGAACTGGCCGAGCAGCGCGCCATCCTTTTCGATGCGGAAGAATTTCACGTCCGGCTGCCACACCGGCGCGCTGTCGGGCCTGATGTCGACTTCGAAGAGTGTTTGCACCACGCGGAACAGGCCTTCGATGACTTTCGGCTCGGGGAAGTATTCCTTGACCTCCTGCTCGGAGAACGCATAGCGTTTTTCGCGCAGCTTTTCCGAGGCGTACGCCATGTCCCAGGCTTCCAGCGACGCCAGGCCGAGTTCGTCGCGGGCGAAGCTGCGCAGCTCGGTCAGGTCTTTATCGGCGAAGGGCCGCGCGCGCTGCGCCAGGTCTTCCAGGAAGCCGATCACGTGTTGCGGCGACTCCGCCATTTTCGGCACCAGCGATACTTCGGCAAAGTTCTTGTATTCGAGAATCGCCGCTTCCTCGGCACGCAACCTCAGCAGTTCGACGATGTTTTGCGTGTTGTCCCATTCAGCTTTGGCGCCGAGTTCGGATGCCTTGGTGGCATTGGCGCGGTAGATGGTCTCGCGCAGGGCGCGGCTGTCAGCGTATTGCAGCAGCGGGAAGTAAGAAGGAAAGTGCAGGGTGAACTTGAAGCCACCCTTGCCATCCTTTTCGGCGGCAGCTTTCGCTGCCTGCTTCACGTCCTCCGGCAAGCCGGCCAGCTCGGCTTCGGTCTCGACGAACAGGGCATAGTCATTGGTGGCGTCCAGGACGTTTTCGGAAAAGCGCGTGGAAATGGCGGCGTGCTGTTCCTGGATTTCGGCAAAGCGCGGCTTCTTGTCTTCGGCCAGCTCGGCGCCGCCCAGGCGGAAGTCGCGCACGGCATTTTCGATGATCTTTTTACGCGCCGATGACAGCGCGGCGAAACCGGGGCCGCTCTGCAGCGCCTTGTATTTTTCGAACAGGGCCAGGCTTTGCGACAGCGCAGTCCAGAATTCGGTCACCTTGGGCTGGTTTTCATTGTAGGCGGCGCGCAGTTCGGGCGTGTCAACCACGGCGTTGAGGTGGCCGACCACGCCCCAGGCGCGGCCCAGCTTTTCAGTCGAGTTTTCCAGCGGTTCGACGAAATTTTCCCAGTTGACCTGTGCCATCGGCGCTTCCAGCTGTGCGACCACGGCGCGGTTTTCTTCAATCAAGGCATCGATGGCGGGCGTGACGTGCTCCGGCTTGATCGCGTCAAAGTGCGGCAGGTCGGAAAAGTCGAGCAGGGGATTGGTGGCGTCGGAATTCATGGCAGCACTTTCATATAGTGTTGGGGACAGAGTAATTCCCTTGATCAGTTGGGGACAGAGTACCGCTTCGCTTAACTCTGTCCCGCAATAAAAAGAACGCTGTCCCAATTTGTTAAACGCGTTCCGCAGCTTCAATGGTATTGACCAGCAGCATGGTGATCGTCATCGGACCGACGCCGCGCGGCACCGGGGAAATAAAGCCGGCCACCTCTTTGGCATTGGCGAAATCGACGTCGCCGCACAGCTTGCCGTTGTCATCCTGGTTGATGCCGACGTCGATGACGACGGCGCCCGGCTTGATCATGTCTGCGGTCAGGGTATTGCGGCGGCCGACTGCGGCCACCACCACATCGGCCTGGCGCGTGTGATAGCCCAGGTCCGGCGTGCCACTGTGACAGATGGTGACGGTAGCGTTGGCTTGCAAGAGCAGAAGCGCCATCGGCTTGCCGACAGTGTTGCTGCGGCCAATCACGACGGCATGCTTGCCGCGCAAATCGACGCCGGTGCTTTCGATCATCTTCATGCAGCCGTAGGGCGTGCAGGGACGGAAACCCGGCAAGCCGGCCATCAGTTCGCCGGCGGAGAGCACCGAATAGCCATCGACATCCTTGGCCGCGGAAATCGCTTCAATGACCTTGTGCGCGCTGATGTGCGGCGGCAGCGGCATCTGCACCAGAATGCCGTGGATCGTCGGATCATCATTGAGGGCGTTGATGCGATTCAATAATTCGGCTTCAGCCAGGTCGCCATCGTATTTTTCCAGCACCGAGCGCAGGCCGGCATCTTCGCAAGCCTTGACCTTGTTCCTGACGTACACATGGCTGGCGGGATCGTCGCCCACCAGGATGACGGCCAGTCCGGGTTGCTTGCCTTGCGCGGTGAGGGCGGCAGCCCGTTTTGCCACTTCAGCGCGGATTTTTTGGGATAGCTGGGTGCCGTCGATGATTTGTGCAGTCATGGTGTGCTTAACAAGAAGATTAGTGGTCAAACCGAGATTATAGAGCCTGGCCTGGCCGACAAGGCTGTTGCGACAGTAATACGTTTGGAGTTGATGCAGGTACCGCTGTTCCGAACAGCTTGATCATTTTCCATGACATATCGCACCACAGATTCCTTGAAAAATTCCATAATGTGGAATCAATTATCGCTATTTGAAAAAACCGAAACCCGTGCTAAACTTTTTAAAAATTCTGCCAACTTAATCAACAACACGCCGGTTTTTCTCCAGCGCGATGCTGCGACCGGCCATACAGGAGACGACAAATGTCAGCCCAACTCGACCAATTGATGGCCCAGGCCGCCAACGATCCGGACATCACGGAAACGCAGGAATGGCTGGATGCGCTGGAGGCCGTGATCGAAAACGAAGGCACCGAGCGCGCCCATTACCTGATGGAACGCATGGTCGACCTGGCGCGCCGCCGCGGCGCCCATATCCCGTTTTCCAGCAATACCGCCTACGTCAATACCATCCCCGCCCATCTCGGCGCGCATTCGCCGGGCAACCTGGAATATGAAGAGCGCCTGCGCTCCTGGATGCGCTGGAACGCCATGGCGATGGTGGTCAAGACCAACCGCGCCGACGGCGACCTCGGCGGCCATATTTCCAGCTTCGCTTCGCTGGCCAACATGCTGGGCACCGGTTTCAACCACTTCTGGCATGCACCGACTGCCGAGCACGGCGGCGACCTGCTGTACATCCAGGGCCATTCCTCGCCCGGCATCTATGCGCGCGCCTTCCTGGAAGGCCGCCTGACCGAGGAGCAATTGCTCAATTTCCGCCGCGAAGTCGACGGCAAGGGCCTGTCTTCCTACCCGCATCCGAAGCTGATGCCGGAATTCTGGCAATTCCCCACGGTGTCGATGGGCCTCGGGCCCCTGATGGCGATCTACCAGGCGCGTTTCCTGAAATACCTGCATGCGCGCGGCATTGCCGATACTGCGGTACGCAAGGTCTGGGCCTTCTGCGGCGACGGCGAAATGGACGAGCCGGAATCGATGGGCGCCATCGGCATGGCCGCGCGCGAGCAACTCGACAATCTGGTGATGGTGGTCAACTGCAACCTGCAGCGCCTGGACGGCCCGGTGCGCGGCAACGGCAAGATCATCCAGGAACTGGAAGCCGATTTCCGCGGCGCCGGCTGGAATGTCATCAAGGTGGTCTGGGGCAGTTACTGGGACGATTTGCTGGCGCGCGACAAGGATGGCATCCTGCAGCGCGTGATGATGGAAACCGTCGATGGCGAATACCAGAACTGCAAGGCCAACGACGGCGCCTACGTGCGCAAGCATTTTTTCGGCAAGCATCCCAAGCTGCTGGAAATGGTGGCGAATATGTCGGACGACGACATCTGGCGCCTGAATCGCGGCGGCCACGACCCGCACAAGATTTACGCCGCCTTCAAGGCGGCCAGCGAGCACAAGGGCCAGCCGACCGTCCTGCTGGTCAAGACCATCAAGGGTTTCGGCATGGGCAAATCGGGCGAGGCGCGCAATACCGCGCACCAGACCAAGAAGCTCGACGACGAGGCGGTGCGCGAGATGCGCGACCGCTTCAACATCCCCATCCCCGACGACCAGTTGCACGAAGTGCCGTTCTTCAAGCCAGCCGACGATGCGCCGGAAATCAAATACCTGCATGAACGCCGCCAGGCCCTCGGCGGTTATCTGCCGCAGCGCCGCATGAAGGCCGACGAAAGCCTGCAGGTGCCGGAACTTTCAGCCTTCAAGGCCGTGCTGGAGCCGACCGCGGAAGGGCGCGAGATTTCCACGACCCAGGCGTACGTACGCATCTTTACGGCACTGCTGCGCGACCACAACCTGAGCCAGCGCCTGGTCCCCATCCTGGTCGACGAGTCGCGCACCTTCGGCATGGAAGGGCTGTTCCGCCAGATCGGCATCTTCAACCAGCAGGGCCAGCTGTATGAGCCGGTGGACCGCGACCAGGTGATGTACTACCGCGAAGACAAGGCCGGCCAGATCCTGCAGGAGGGCATCAACGAGGCGGGCGGGATGAGTTCATGGATCGCCGCGGCGACCTCGTACTCGACCAACAATCGCATCATGATTCCGTTCTACACCTTCTATTCGATGTTCGGCCTGCAGCGAATCGGCGACCTGGCGTGGGCAGCCGGCGACATGCGCGCACGCGGCTTCCTGATGGCCGGCACCGCCGGCCGCACCACGCTCAATGGGGAAGGCCTGCAGCACGAAGACGGCCACAGCCATGTGCTGGCCTCGACCATCCCGAACTGCGTGCCGTACGATCCGACCTTCGCGCATGAGGTGGCAGTGATCATCCATGACGGCTTGAAACGCATGGTGGAAAAGCAGGAGGATGTGTTCTACTACATCACCATCATGAACGAGAACTACAGCCATCCGGGCATGAAGGAAGGGCAGGAAGAAAATATCCTGAAGGGGCTGTACCTGCTGCAGGAAGGCGATGCCGGCCTGAAGCATCGCGTGCAGCTGATGGGTTCCGGCACCATTTTGCGCGAATCCATCTTCGCCGCCGAACTGCTGAAAAACGACTGGGGCATTGCCGCCGACGTCTGGTCGGCGCCGTCCTTCACCCTGCTGGCGCGCGACGGCCAGGATGTCGAACGCTGGAACATGCTGCATCCGGCCGAGCAGCCGCGCGTCTCGCATGTGATGCAATCGCTGCAGGGCAGCAAGGGACCAATCGTCGCAACGACTGATTACATGCGCACCTTTGCCGAGCAGATCCGCGCCTTCATGCCCAAAGGCCGCAGCTACAAGGTGCTCGGCACCGATGGTTTCGGCCGCTCCGACACGCGCGCCAAGCTGCGCGAATTCTTCGAAGTCAACCGCCACTTCATCGTGGTGGCTGCCTTGAAGGCGCTGTCGGACGAAGGCGCGATCTCGGCATCGGTGGTGGCGCAGGCGATTGCCAAGTATGGCATCAACGTGGACAAGCCGAACCCGGTGACAGTCTGAGCAATCTTCACACCAATAAAAACTCCCTTCCCCCTGGCGGGGAAGGTCAATCAACAATAAGAGGTTCCTTCCCTGCCAGGGGAAGGAGAAGAGCGGAGCTAACATGAGCATTATGGAAATCAAGGTGCCGGACATCGGCGACTTCAAGGAAGTCGAAGTCATCGAATTGCTGGTCAAGCCGGGCGATACGATCAAGGCGGACCAGTCGCTGATCACGGTGGAGTCGGACAAGGCCAGCATGGAAATTCCCGCCAGCCACGCCGGCGTGGTCAAGGAATTGAAGATCAAGATCGGCGACAAGGTGGCGGAAGGTTCAATCCTGCTGGTGCTGGATGCCCAGGACGGGGCTGCGGCAACGCCTGCTGCCGCCGCGCCTGCCGCGCCGGCAGAATCGGCAACGGCTGCATCTGCGCCTGCGGCTGCAGTTCAGGCACCCGCCGCGCAACTGCCGGCGATACAACCGCAGCCAACCATGGCCGTGGTCGAGAGCGCGCCGGTGCCGGCATCTGGCGGCCACAAGCCGCATGCCTCGCCTTCGGTGCGCAAGTTTGCGCGCGAACTCGGGGTCGACCTGGCTCGGGTGCCGGGTTCGGGGCCGAAGGGCCGCATCCTGCTGCAGGATGTGCAGGCTTATGTGAAATCGGTGGTGGCGGGCGGTGGCGCGGCCGCACCTGTGGCGGCTGGCGGCGGCGCCGGTGCTGGTGCCGGTGGTTTCAATGTGCTGGCCTGGCCGTCGCTGGATTTCTCGAAATTCGGCGCCACCGAAGTGCAGCCAATGTCGCGCATCAAGAAGATCAGCGGTCCCAATCTGCACCGCAACTGGGTGATGATTCCGCATGTGACGCAGTTCGACGAGGCCGACATCACCGACCTGGAAGAATTCCGCAAGTCCAGCAATGCCGCGCTGGCCAAGTCCGGCGTCAAATTGACCATGCTGGCGTTCGTCATCAAGGCCTGCGTGGCCGCACTCAAGCAGTTCCCCGCCTTCAATGCCTCGCTCGATGAGAAGGGCGAGAACCTGATCCTCAAGCAGTATTACCACATCGGTTTTGCCGCCGACACGCCGAATGGCCTGGTGGTGCCGGTCATCAAGGACGCCGACAAAAAGGGCATCGCCCAGATCGCCGAGGAAATGGGCGCCCTGTCGGCGCAGGCGCGCGAGGGCAAGCTCAAGCCTGCCGACATGCAGGGCGCCAGCTTCACCATCTCGTCGTTGGGCGGCATTGGCGGCACTGCCTTCACGCCGATCATCAATGCGCCGGAAGTGGCGATTCTCGGCTTGTCGAAGTCAGCGATCAAGCCGGTCTGGGATGGCAAGCAATTCGCCCCGCGCCTGATGCAGCCCTTGTCGCTGTCGTACGACCATCGCGTCATCGACGGCGCCATGGCGGCGCGCTTCACGGTGTTCCTCGGCGATGTGCTGGCCGACTTGCGCAAGACCTTGCTGTAGTGCGTGACGAACCCCGTTATGGAGACCATGCATGACTACCTGCGTTGTCGTCAAAAAGGACAGGCAGATTGCGATCGCGGCCGATTCGCTGGTCACCTTCGGCGACACCCGGCTGTCGAACGCCTATGAGGCCAACCGCAAGATCTTCCAGGTGGGCGAATCCTACGTCACCCTGGCCGGGACTGCGGCGCATTTCCCGGTGATGCGCAAGCTGCTGACCGAGATGGGCGAGGATTGCAAGCTGAACAGTCGCGAGGAAGTCTTCGACACGTACTCGAAGGTGCACCAGATCCTGAAGGAAAACTACTTCCTGAATACCAAGGAAGACGAGGATGATCCTTACGAATCGTCGCAGATTACTTCGCTGATCGCCAATCCGTATGGCATTTTCGGCGTGTATTCATATCGCGAGGTATTCTGCTTCGAGCGCTTCTGGGGCATTGGTAGCGGCCGCAATTTTGCCCTGGGGGCGATGCACGCCGTCTATGACCAACCCGGCAGTGCAAGCGACATTGCTTTGGCCGGGGTGCAGGCCGGGGTTGAATTCGACAAAAGTTCGGCGGCGCCATACCAAATCTACAGTATCCAATTGAAACAAGAATAGGTGGGAGATAAAACTATGTCTATGCTGGAAATGAAAGTACCCAATATCGGCGACTTCAAGGACGTCGAGGTCATCGAATTGCTGGTCAAGCCGGGCGACACGATCAAGGTGGACCAGTCGGTGGCCACGGTGGAGTCGGACAAGGCCAGTATTGAAATTCCCGCCAGCCACGCCGGCGTGGTCAAGGAATTGAAAATCAAGCTTGGTGACAAGGTCTCGGAAGGTTCGTCCCTGTTGCTGCTGGAAGTGCAGCAGGGCGCTGATGCGCCTGCCGCTGCGCCGGCTGCGCCAGTGCAGACCGCAATTGCTACGGCGGCCGCTGCGCCGGCAGCATCCGCCCCCGCTGCTGCAGCGCCTGCTGCCGCCAGCTTCGCCGGCCAGGCCGACATGGAATGCGACACGCTGGTGCTGGGCGCCGGCCCTGGCGGCTACACCGCCGCCTTCCGCGCCGCCGACCTCGGCCAAAAGGTGATCCTGGTCGAGCGCTACCCAAGCCTCGGGGGCGTTTGCCTGAACGTCGGCTGCATTCCGTCCAAGGCCTTGCTGCATGCCGCCAAGGTGGTCACCGAAGCCGAAGAAATGGCGCATGCCGGCGTCAAGTTCGGCAAGCCGGAAATCGATATCGATGGCTTGCGCGGCTGGAAGGAAGGCGTGATCAAGAAGCTGACCGGCGGCCTGGCAGGTCTGGCGAAGGCGCGCAAGGTGCAGGTGGTGCAGGGCAAGGGCGGATTCTCGTCGCCAAATACCCTGACGGTGGAAACGCCGGAAGGCAGCAAGACCATCGCTTTCCGCAATGCCATCGTCGCCGCCGGTTCATCGGTTGCGAAGATTCCCGGCTTCCCATATGACGACCCGCGCCTGATCGATTCCACCGGTGCGCTGGAATTGCGCCAGATCCCCAAGCGCATGCTGGTGGTCGGCGGCGGCATCATCGGCCTGGAAATGGCTTGCGTGTATGACGCCCTGGGCAGCCGCGTGACCGTGGTCGAATTCGCCGACGGCCTGATCCCGGCGGCCGACCGCGACATCGTCAAGCCGCTGCAAAAACGCATCGAGAAGCGCTATGAGGCGATCTACCTGAAGACCAAGGTGACGAAACTGGAAGCACGGTCGGAAGGCCTGCTGGCCACTTTCGAGGGCGCGGAAGGCAGCGGCAATGCGCCGGCGGAACCGCAACTCTATGACATGGTCTTGCTGGCGGTCGGTCGCCGCCCGAATGGCCGCGAGATTGCAGCCGACAAGGCCGGCGTGGTGGTCAACGAGCGCGGCTTCATCCCGGTCGACTCGCAACAGCGCACCAATGTGCCGCACATCTTCGCCATCGGCGATATCTGCGGCGACCCGATGCTGGCGCACAAGGCGACCAATGAAGCCAAGGTGGCGGCCGAGGTCATCGCCGGCCACAAGGTGGCGTTCGATGCCATGACCATTCCGTCGGTGGCTTACACCGACCCGGAAATCGCCTGGATGGGCGTGACCGAGACCGAAGCCAAGGCCAAGGGCATCCCCTATGAAAAGGCCGCCTTCCCGTGGGCCGCGTCAGGGCGCGCGCTGGCGATGGGACGCGATGATGGCGTCACCAAGCTGCTGTGGGACCCGGAAACAAAACGCATTATCGGCGCAAGTATCGTTGGCGTGAATGCCGGAGAATTGCTGGCCGAAACGGTGCTGGCGATGGAAATGGGTGCCGACCTGGAAGACCTGGCGCTGACCGTGCATGCGCATCCGACGCTGTCGGAAACGCCCATGTTCGCCGCCGAAATGGGGCTGGGCATCATCACCGACCTGTACGTGCCGAAAAAGTAAAAAATCCTCCCTTTGACGCGGCCTTGCGGGAAACCGGGGCCGCGTTTTTTATTATGGCTGGCGTTGCGCGGCCTTCTGCGTTTACTCTGGGCTACGGACAATCAACTCGTTGAACCCGGTCCCCGCATCGTGCTCGCGCGTAAGCGAGCCATTCGGTAAGAGCGCAAGGAGAACCTCTGCTGTGGTTCTGACCTCGTTGCCGTAGCAAACGTGACCGCCATACACGCGGCCAAATGCATCAGAGACAGACATATGCATATGTGCGCCTGCGGGACAGAGACTGCCTGAAATGCTCAGGATCTCCAGAGGACCCGCGAGTTTGCATTCTGCGGATTCGCCTGCGTAGCGAAGAGTGGCTTCGACCAGGCTGCCAATGCCTGCAACCACGAAGGCTGAGTCTGTGTTTCGACTTCCCACGGCGCCTTCCAAGGCGCGCCGAAGATCAGCGCCTGGCGCGAGTCGGATTGGCAGGAGTTGCATCTGAGTGACCTGGCTTGTGTGCGTGGCTTTGCCGGCCGCAGAATGCATGCCCTTACTGCACTGATCGTTACTCAACATCTTCGAATGTTCCTGTGCGCACCTCGCCGCTGCGCGCGTAGCGGGTGAGCAGCACACCGCCAGGCGTGCTGGTCGAGTGCGCCAGGGTGAAGGCCGACGGTTGTGCGTTGTTGCCGAACAAGTGCTTGCCGCGCCCAAGTACGACGGGATAAATCATAAGCCGAAGCTCGTCCACCAACCCGGCTGCAAGCAGTTGGCGCACCATGTCGCCGCTGCCCCACGTCAATAGGTTGGCGCCGTCCTGCTGCTTGAGCGCGCGTATCGCGTCGGCAAGGTCGCCCTCCAGCGCATGACTGTTCGGCCAGTCAAGCGTATCGGATCGATGCGTGGCCACGTGCTTAGGCACGCTGTTGAACCGGTCAGCGATGGCGCGGCTGCCTGATTCGACCGGTACGCGCGGCCAATACGCCGCGAATATTTCATAGGTGCGACGCCCCAACAGCAACTCGAACGGCTGCGAGAAGAGGTTTTGCAGGTCCTGGCCGATGGCTTCGTCGGCGTAGGGCACTATCCAGCCACCGAGGCGGAAGTCGCCGCTGGGATCTTCTTCCGGCCCGCCGGGGGATTGAAAGACGCCATCTAGACTGATGTGTTCAGCAACGATGAGCTTGCGCATACAGTTCTCCAAGTCGGCGGACCAGAACGGTCCATAGATACGACGAACGCTTTGTATGTGGATCGACAACTAGCCCAACGGCCAGCGCATATTGATCTGATGCTGGCCGTGCCAAGCTTAACGCCGCGTTAACCAGCACGCAGCATGTGCCGCGAAGCGGCAAGCTCTATGCTGCGTGTCTATGTTGAACGATCAGTTTCTTGATTTATGGGAGGAGTCCATATATGAATTGTTAGGCCCTGATGTGACTAACGCCGATCGCATTTGACCTCCTCCTTGAAGGTCTCACGACTGGCCTCCAGCCTGACTTTGCAGGGGCCATCCCAGAACTCGTCCTTCCACTCACCACGCCAAGTCGCACCGCGACCATTCTTGCACTTGATCTCTCGTTTGAACTCGCCAGGTTTGGACTCGAGCTTGACCTCGCAGGGCTGCTCCCAATATGGGTCGCGCCAGGAATCCCGCCACCACCCCTTGTGTGAATCATCGGCATGAGCGATGGCAGGAAGTACCACACAGATGGAGGAAAGCAGCAAAGCTAGTGTCATGAGTTTGAAATTCGCAGACAAAATCGTTCAATACTGGCCATGATGTCATCAGCGGACTTGGTCCAGACAAACGGCTTGGGGGCGGCGTTATTGAGTTTGAGGTAATCGCGAATGGCGTCTTCCAATTGACGGGTCGAACGATGGGTTCCGCGGCGAATTTGTTTTTCGGTCAGCGTGGCGAACCAGCGCTCGACCTGGTTGAGCCACGAAGCAGAGGTCGGCGTGAAATGTACGTGGAAGCGCGGATGACGGGCGAACCAATTGCGGATGGTTGGTGTCTTGTGCGTACCATAGTTATCCATCACCAAATGAATGTCCAAATCGCTCGGAACGGAGGCTTCGATCGTGCGTAAGAATTTCAGAAATTCACTGCTGCGATGCCGCCGGTGCAACTGCCCGATGACTTCGCCCGTGGCAATGTCGAGCGCGGCAAACAAGGTCGTCGTGCCATGACGTTGGTAGTCATGGGTGCGCCGTTCTGCAACGCCAGGAGCCAGCGGCAAGATTGGCTGGGTCCGATCCAACGCCTGAATCTGGCTCTTCTCATCGACGCACAGCACCATCGCCTTGACCGGCGGATCGATGTACAGCCCCACGATGTCGCGGGTCTTCTCGACAAACAGCGGATCGGTGGATAGCTTGAAGGTTTCCTGACGATGCGGTTGCAAGCCAAATGCGCGCCAGATACGGCTGACCGCCGTTTGCGACAGCTTAGCTTCGCGTGCCATGGTGCGCGTACTCCAGTGCGTGGCGTTCGACGGTTTCTCTTCCAGCGTCTTGGCGATCACGGCATCGACGCGCGCATCATCGATCGTGCGCGGCGCGCCCGAGCGGGGGGCGTCCAGCAAACCATCCAATCTCATTTGCACAAAGCGCCCGCGCCATTTCGATACCGTCTGCCCCGTCACTGCAAGTTTGGCGGCGACCGCCTTGTTCTCCGCTCCGTCGGCACATTCCAGCACGATGCGCGAACGCAGAGCCAATGCTTGCGCCGTCTTGCGTCGGCGTGCCCAAGCATGCAATTGTTCTTGTTCTTCTGCGCTCAACACCAACGCCGCTTTCGGTCTGCCTGCCATATCATCCTCACTGTCGAAAACAATAAAACTGGGACAGCGAACAGGCAAAATAATTCAACGAATTTCAAACTCAGGACACTAGGGTTTGGTTGTACATTTCGTTCTCCTCGTCGAAGCAGGAAGAGTATATCGCTTGGTCATGGACCAACTCTTAATTGGGCACCCTAAAAGGTGCTTTGTTTTGCGACAAATCGCCGCTTTCGATCGCGGTGTTCAATGTGTAATCATTGTCAAATCAACACGTTGGCTGACTTTATCACACCCTATTTCAAAAACACAAATGCACCTTGAGACAAATTTGCAACACGGCAAATCTGGCCCCAAGCTGCGGCTGCTGGACCAGATGCGCGAGCGTATTCGCATGCGGCACTATAGTCCCCGCACGGAGGGGCTTATGTCGATTGGGTGCGCCGATTCGTATTGTTCCATGGCAAGCGGCATCCGGTGGAGTTGGGCAAGGAGCACATCGAGGCATTTTTGAATGATTTGGCAAATGTGCAGGGGGTTTCTGCGTCTACCCAGAGTCAGGCAAAGAGCGCGCTGCTATTTCTTTACCGGGAAGTGTTGGCGATCGAATTGCCCTGGCTGGATAATGTTGCCAGCGCCCGTACCCCGAAGCGCCTGCCCGCAGTGCTGACCGTGAACGAGGTGCGCAAGTTGCTGGAATGTGTGGAGGGGGCAAGCGGCTTGATGCTGCGGCTCATTTACAGCCCTGGCCTGCGATTGCGGGAGTGTTTCAGCTTGCGTGTCCAGGATCTGGATTTTGCCCGGCGCGAAATCATGATCCGTCAGGGCAAGGGCGCAAAAGGCCGCATTACCATGCTGCCGCAGACATTGCGCCTGCCGTTGGAACAGCATCTTCTGCGGGTGCGGCGGTCGCGGCGTCACCAGTCCGCTTGACGCGCCGCGCCCGCCTGTATGAGAACGCGCCTCAGTCCTGCTTTACGCAGTCGACGAAATACCCGCGCTTGCCATCCACTTCGCGCGTGACCAAGCCGTGCACGTCGGTTTCGAAGCCCGGGAATTTTTCGTTGAAGTCGCGTGCGAAGCGCAGGTAATCGACGATGGTCTTGTTGAAGCGCTCACCCGGGATCAGCAGTGGAATGCCGGGCGGGTAGGGCGTCAGCAGGATGGCCGTGACGCGGCCTTCGAGCGCATCGATCGCCACCCGCTCGATGTCGCGGTGCGCCATCTTGGCAAACGCGTCCGAGGGCTTCATCGCCGGCTGCATGTCGGACAAATACATCTCGGTGGTCAGGCGCGCGACGTCGTAGGACTTGTACATGTCGTGGATCTGGTGGCACAGGTCACGCAGGCCGATGCGCTCGTAGCGCGGGTTGACGGCGGCGAATTCCGGCAGGATGCGCCAGATCGGCTGGTTCTTGTCGTAGTCGTCCTTGAACTGCTGCAGCGCGGTCAGCAGCGTGTTCCAGCGGCCCTTGGTAATGCCGATGGTGAACATGATGAAGAATGAGTACAGGCCGGCCTTTTCGACGATGACGCCATGCTCGGCCAGGTACTTGGTGACGATCGAGGCCGGGATGCCGGTGTCGCCGAAAGTGCCGTCCAGCGACAGGCCCGGGGTGACTACCGTGGCCTTGATCGGATCGAGCATGTTGAAGCCCGGCGCGAGATCGCCGAAGCCGTGCCAGTCGTCTTCGGCGCGGATGATCCAGTCATCCTGGGTGCCGATGCCATCTTCGGCAAAATGGTCCGGACCCCACACCTTGAACCACCAGTCCAGGCCGAATTCCTTGTCGACCTTTTTCATGGCGCGGCGGAATTCCAGCGCTTCCTGGATGCTTTCCTCGACCAGCGCAGTGCCGCCCGGTGCTTCCATCATCGCCGCCGCCACATCGCAGGAGGCGATGATGGCGTATTGCGGCGAGGTCGAGGTATGCATCAGGTAGGCTTCGTTGAAGGTGTCACGGTCGAGCTTGACCGATTCCGATTCGCGCACCAGGATTTGCGAAGCCTGCGACAGCCCGGCCAGCAGCTTGTGGGTCGACTGGGTCGAGAAGATCAGCGATTCCTTGGCGCGCGGACGGTCCTTGCCGATGGCGTGCATGTTCTTGTAAAAATCGTGGAAGGTGGCGTGCGGCAGCCACGCTTCGTCGAAGTGCAGGGTGTCGATCTTCCCGTCCAGCATCTGCCTCAGGGTCTCGACGTTGTAGACCACGCCGTCGTAGGTCGATTGCGTGATGGTCAGGATGCGCGGCTTCTTGTTGACCGCTTCGCGCGCGAACGGATTGGCCTCGATCTTGCGCGCGATGCTCTCCGGCGTGAATTCTTCCAGTGGGATCGGGCCGATGATGCCGAGATGGTTACGCGTCGGCATCAGGAACACGGGGATCGCCCCGGTCATGATGATCGAGTGCAGGATCGACTTGTGGCAGTTGCGGTCCACCACCACGATGTCGCCCGGCGCCACCGTCGAGTGCCAGACCATCTTGTTCGAGGTCGAGGTGCCGTTGGTAACGAAGTAGCAATGGTCGGCATCGAAGATGCGCGCGGCATTGCGCTCGGAGGCGGCCACCGGGCCGGTATGGTCGAGCAGCTGGCCGAGTTCCTCGACGGCGTTGCAGACGTCGGCGCGCAGCATGTTTTCGCCGAAAAACTGGTGGAACATCTGGCCGATGGGCGACTTCAGGAACGCCACGCCGCCGGAGTGACCGGGGCAGTGCCACGAATACGAGCCGTCCTGGGCGTAATGCACCAGCGCGCGGAAAAACGGCGGCGGCAGGCTGTCCAGGTAGGATTTGGCTTCGCGGATGATGTGGCGCGCGACGAATTCCGGGGTGTCCTCGAACATGTGGATGAAGCCGTGCAGCTCGCGCAGGATATCGTTGGGGATATGGCGCGAGGTGCGGGTTTCGCCGTACAGGTAGATCGGAATGTCGGCGTTCTTGTGGCGGATTTCCTCGACGAAGGCGCGCAGCGATTTCAGCGCCGTCTCGACTTCGTCGTCGCTGCCGCCGCCAAATTCCTCGTCATCGATCGACAGGATGAAGGCGGAGGCGCGCGACTGTTGCTGGGCGAACTGCGACAGGTCGCCGTAACTGGTGACGCCGACGACTTCCATGCCTTCCTGTTCCATCGCGTTGGCGAGGGCACGGATGCCCAGGCCGGATGTATTTTCGGAACGGAAATCTTCGTCAATGATGACAATAGGGAAACGGAACTTCATCGAGGCCTCCAGCCGCTTGCAATCGAGCAGGCATGACAGGCAGGCGCGCGCCGGTATCCGGGCGCTGGCCTGCCGATTTTAAAAAACGGGATTGTCGCAGATATGGGGCGGCAGTGGGGGAAAATCAGGCACGCTCGTAGGTGACAAAGGCGAAATCGCAGGCATTGGCCTCGGAGTGGTGGCGCTCGCGCGCGGTTTCGCGCCACAGGGCGGGGTCGAAGGCCGGCAAGAAAGTATCGCAGGCAAAGGTCTTGGCGATTTCGGTGACGATCAGCCGCTGCACCTGCGGCAGCGCCTCGGCAAAAATTTGTGCGCCGCCGATCACGAAAGCTTCGGCGTCGCCGGCCAGCTGGGCCGCCGCCGCCATCGAGCCGACCGCCTCGACGCCGTCGTGGCGCCAGTCCGGATTGCGGGTAATGACAATGTTGCGGCGGTTCGGCAGGGGCTTGCCGATCGAATCGAAGGTCTTGCGGCCCATGATGATGGGATGACCGGTGGTGGTGCGCTTGAAGAAGGCCAGGTCTTCCGGCAGGCGCCAGGGCAGGGCGTTGTTCAGGCCGATGCCGCGCTGGGCGTCGATGGCGACGATGATGGTCAGGCGTGGTGACATGGGATGAGGGATCGTTGACGTTCAAACGGCAATCTTATGCCATTTTTCCCCTCGATGTGAAACCGCCTGCGGCCAACGGATCAGGTTTCCCTGACGTAGGTGCCGGGCGCGTCGCACAACACCGGATAGTCCGGCAGGCCGACCGGCGGCGACGCCTGCAGCGGACCGCAGCCCTCGCGCAGCCAGGCGCACCAGTCGTTCCACCAGGAGCCGGCCTGCTTGCGCTGGTCGCCCAGCCAGGTGGCGCTGTCGGTGGCGCCGCTGGCGTCACCGGCCCAGAACTCGCGTTTGGAGGTGGCGCCGGGCGGGTTGATGATGCCGAGGATGTGGCCGGAAGTCGACAGCACGTAGCGCACCGGGCCCTGGACCAGGGCCGCCGTCTTGAAGGTGCCGGCCCAGGGCGTGATGTGGTCTTCGGTGGTGCCGACCGCGTACAGCGGCTGGGCGATGCGGCCGAGGTCGAGCTTGTGGCCATCGAGTACGATGGCATCCTTCCGGGCCAGATTGTTGGCGACATAGAACTGGCGCAGGCAGAAAGTGTGCATGGCGCGCGGCACCCGGGTGCTGTCGCCATTCCAGTAAAGGACATCGAGCGAGGGCGGGGTTTCGCCGTACAGGTATTTGTGCACCACGTAGTGCCAGATCAGGCTGTTCGGACGCAGCATGCGGAAGGCCGACGACATTTGCTTTTTGTCGAGGTAGCCCTGTTTTTCCATCAGCTGCTCGATGGTCGCCAGGCTGTGTTCATTGATGAATGCCTCGATTTCGCCCGGGCGCGAGAAATCGGCCAGCGACGACAGCAGAGTCCAGTGCGCCACCGGCATCTGGGTCGGCTTGAACTTGCGATTCAACAACGCCATCAGCGCCGCCAGGGCGGTGCCGCCGATGCAATAGCCGACGGCATGCACCTTCGGCGCCTGCGTGATCGCGCGCGCAACCTCGATCGCCTGCAGCATGCCCTTCAACAAATACTTCTCGAACGTATTGTCCGCCATGTCGGCGCCAGGGTTTTTCCAGCTGATCATGAAGACCGTGAAGCCTTCCTTGACCAGGTGGCGCACCATGCTTTTCTTTTCATTCAAGTCCATGATGTAGAACTTGTTGATCCAGGGCGGCGCGATCACGATCGGCATGGCATGCACTTTTTTGTCCACCGGTTGATACTGGATCAGCTCGATCAATTCATTGCGGAATACCACCGACCCGGGCGTGCTGGCCAGTTCCTTGCCGAGCGTAAAAGCAGCTTCATTGCCCAGCATTTGCACGTCGCCCGCCTTGAGGTCGGCGAGGAAGTGCTCGACACCCTTGGCCAGGCTGGCGCCGCGCGTTTCCATGGCCTTGTTGAGGGCGACCGGATTGGTAAAGAAGAAGTTGCTGGGTGCCAGGGCATTGAACCACTGGCGGGTCCAGAACGCGCCGGCATGGCGTTCCTTGCTATCCAGGTCGGGGGTGTCATAGACGGTGCGTTCAAGCCAGCGGGTGTAGGCCAGATAGTGTTGCACCATGAGCGAATTGCCCAGGCTGGCTTGCCACTCCGGGTCGTGGAAGCGTTCATCGCCGTGCGCCGGCTTTTCGGCAGTTTTCGCGTTGCCGCCGGCGAGCGCCGTCAGCGCATTCAGGTTCAGCATCCACAGGCTGGCTGCCAGTTCACGCTGCGCTTCCATCTGTTGCTGCGGGTGCCGCAGCCAGGCTTGCTGGATCTTGAAGAAGGTATTACCAATGCCAAAAGGATCCAGTTGCATGGCCTGCTCTCGTTTTTTGCTGGAATGGAAATATTACTCCTAATCAAGAACTGTGTTCGGGATTTCAGGTCATGCGTGGTTTTTGTGTTCAATGCGACATCAGGACCGGCACCGTCATCGAGGCAAGCATGGTGCGGGTCACGCCGCCCAGCAGAATTTCGCGGAAGCGGGAGTGGCCGTAGCCGCCCATGACGATCAGGTCGGCGCCGAGGTCGGCCGCCAGCGTCAGCAGGGAGTCGCCAATGTTGCCGCTGGGGCGACTGGGCAGCAGTTCAGTCTTGATGCCGTGGCGGGCGAGATACAACGCGATGTCGCTGCCGAGGGGCGGCTCCTGGCTGGCAGTGCCATCCTGGTTGAAGAGCGCCACTTGCACCAGCTCGGCTTGCCGCAACAATGGCAAGGCGTCGGTGACCGCGCGGGTGGCCGAGCGCCCGCCGTCCCAGGCGATGAGGACACGCTTGCCGATACTGGCGAAAGCGCCGGCATAGGGAATGATCAGCGCCGGACGGCCGCTGGTGAAGACAATGTATTCCGGGAAGTCGGACAAGACGGTTGCCGCCGCTTCGCCGGGGTCAGCCTGGCCGATGACGACCAGGTCGCTGTAGCGCGCCAGCGTGCCAAGTCCGCCGGAAGCATCGTCATCCAGCAGGCGCTTTTCGAGCGTGGACAAGCCTTCCTGCTGCACCAGCGGTTCGGCCTGGTCGAGCGCGCGTTGGGCGCGCTGGCGCAGGTATTCGAGATGGATTGCCAGACTGGGGTCGGGCGGCAGTGTGGCGCCGCCCTGGAACGCATAACGCGAAATACCGGTCGCCGCTGCACCGATCAGATGGGCGTCGTACGCCCGCGCCAGCCTGGCGGCAATCCGGATGCGTTCGGCCGCTTGCCGGGAGTCGTCCACGTGGACCAGAATTGTCTTGTAAGCCATGACCATCTCCTTGCGTAAAAAAATGTGCGAGAAAATCTGCATGTTGGTGTTGTCAGATTTATACATCATTTCCACATGCGGAGCTTGTGCACGCACATCATGACGCATCAATGCTGCATCCGTCGGACACATGATTGGCTTTGCGCGTTCTCAAGGATGGTAAGTGCTGCACTGCCAGAATGGAGAATTTGAAGCGACCTTGGAGGAGGCGCAGTCCGGTTCGCCGCGTGCGACATGCTTGTACGCGGCACCGGGAAGTCTGGCGCCTGATCCAGTGCTCATGAACCGAGGAGTGTAACGATGCCAAATCTGAATGTGCAAACAATGCTTAACCCGATGGCGGCGATGTATCAGACACAGCTGGAAGCGTCGCGCCGGGTTGCCGATACGTTTTTTTCCGGTGTCCAAAAAATGGACCATGTCATGCTGGAGGCATCGCATCGGGCCTGCATCGAGCAGTTGCGATTCGCCCAGTCGCTGGTGGCGGTGCGCGACGCGCAAGGGGCGGCCAGTGCCCAGGCAAGGTATTTTTCGCAGCGTCCCGAGCGCACTATGGATTATCAGCGCGAATTGATTCGTGTATTCAACGAAGTCCAATCGGAAGTCGGCAAGTCGATGCAAAATTACATGGCGCAGCTAGGTGGCGGCGCCATGACTGAATTTGCCACAGCGCTGGCGCCGGAAAGGGAAAGCGGCGAGGCGCCGCCATCCGCCATTCCACTGACGCCAATGACCGGATTGTTTTCCGCCTGGCAGTCTGCGTTCCAGGAAGCGGCTGCCGTCGCCAATCGGAATATCGAGGCGGCCCGCACTACTTTCGAGAATGCCGCCCATAATGCATATGTGAACGCCAATGAGGCGATTGATGAAACTGCCGAGGCGATGGCAGGGGGACGCGAAAGGAAGGCAACGACCTCTGGTGGGCACCACTCTGGCAGTAAGCGAAAATAAATCAGTTCCAAATCGTGCGGCCTTGGGCTGCCTTGCGCTGCAGCGTATGCCCGGACCGCCGCCATGAGCGGCGGTCCGGGCATACACTATTTCAGGCCGATGCCGCCAGTTGTGTGACGCCGGCGGCTTTTTGTTTACGTGCGGCCAGCTGTTTTGCGCGCGAACTTGAGGGCGGCAGGCGACGCAAGGTTTTCAGGGAATCGATGTCCTTGATGCCGATGGAGCGCTGGTCGACGCTGATCAAGCCGATTTCATTGAATGCCGACAGCGTGCGGCTGACCGTTTCCAGCGTCAGGCCGAGGTAACTGCCGATTTCGTGGCGCGTCATGCGCAGGTTGAAGAGTTTGCTGGAGTAACCCATGTCGGCATAGCGATCCGACAGCGAGACGAGGAAACGGGCGACGCGCGCCTCGGCGGAAAGGGCGCCCAGCATACTGACCATGCTTTGTTCGCGTACCAGTTCGCGACTCATTACGCTATACATCGCGTGCTCGAACTCGGCGTGGGTGCGGCCGAGCGCGGTTAGCTTCTTGAATGGCAGCAGGATCAGGTCGCAGTTCGACAGGGCGACCGCTTCCGACGCATGGTGCCTGGTGTGGATGCCATCGACGCCGAACAAATCCCCTTTCATCGGGAAGCTCAGCACCTGTTCATTGCCGAATTCGTCGATCAGGACGGTTTTCAAAAATCCGGAGTGCACCACATACAGGCTGTCAAAGGGCTGGCCGATGGTATGGACGCGCTGACCGGTCTTGAACTGTACGTGCTGGAACAGCAATTCATCGTCGGCCAGCGAGACTGCGGATGGTATGCGCAGCAGGTCGCCTAATTCCTTCAGATTTGACCAGAGTTTTCCCTGGCGTTGCCATCCCGTTTCATGTGGTGAAGAATGTGAAGCTGGATTGGAAAATTCGGTCCGGATCTCGGAGGGGGGCGAGGACAGCATGGCAACTCCTGTTCCAAAAAAACGTTCACTTACTGCGACGAGACAACCCGGGATGAGCTGCCGCCAATCTTGCAGTCGCTACGGAATTTTCTCGGCATCCCTGCAGCGATACGTCTGAAAAAACCATCCGCCACTACGTTCTTTGCGCTCTACGGGAGCGACTCATGCGACGGGTCAAATCCGCAGTCCCTGCATAGGGAAACAAGCGAGCTGCTCCCAGTCAAACGAGAGTGAAAAACCGATTTGCGCGCGCCAATTACACAGGGAAAGTATGCGGCGCAAGGTGTTTATTTGCTATCGGTGTCCGCTGAATAGGGTAGTAGGATAAAGAGGGGGGAGGTAAGAATATTCTTACATTGAAGAATGCAGGATGGCACTGACATTCAAATTTTCAAGGGGGTAAGCAAGCGGTGTTCGACGGCGTATTGCACCATTTCGGCCAGCGAATGCATGTCCATCTTGTAGAGAATACGCGTCTTGTGGGTGCTGACGGTCTTGGCGCTCAGATGCAGGAGGTCGGCAATTTCGCCGATGGTTTTGCCTCCGACCAACAAGCTGAATACTTCGAATTCGCGGTCAGATAATTTCTTGTGGGGGAAATCTTCATTGGATGGCATGGCATCCATCGCCAGTTGTTCGGCCACTTCAATGCTGATGTAGGGGCGGCCAGCAGCAACTTTGCGGATTGCGCTCAGCAATTGCGTGCCGGCGCTTTCCTTGGTCAGGTAGCCACGCGCGCCGGCACGGATGGCGCGAATGGCATACTGGTCTTCTTCATGCATGGTCAGAATCAGGATTGGCAGTTTCGGCGCCTCATCCTTGATCTGGCGGATCAGTTCGACACCGCTGCGTCCGGGCATGGACAGATCCAGCATCAGCAGATCGAAGCCGCCCCGGCGCACATGCGACAGCGCTTCGAAACCATCGACTGCTTCGCCCACCACTTCGATGTCGTCCGCACCATCCAGAATGCGCTTCAAGCCTTCGCGCATGATGGTGTGGTCGTCGGCAATGACGATACGGATCATGTTATTTCACGGTGCCGGTGTCACCGGGTTGTTTAGCCAGTCGATAGACGAGCACAGGAATTTTGCAGGTGGACAATACCTTGGTGGTGGTACTGCCCAATATTGCCTGCCCCCACCCGCTTCTGCCGTGCGAACCGATGAAAATCAGGTCACAGACCTGTTGTTCGGCCGTATGGACGATTTCGCGTGCGGTCGCATCGGAAAAAATCGTGATCCCGGAGGATTGGACGCCAACCGCCTTGGCTGCTTCGGCAATGACTTGCAGATGGATGTCGCCGAGCTTGCGCATCGACGCCAGATACTCTTCTTCCGAGGGGAAATTAGGGGGGATTATTTCGATGAATACCGGGTACTGGTATTCCGGCGCGACAAACAGCCCGATCACTTCTGCCCCTAATTGTTGGGCAAATTCGACACCGGCGCGTGCAGCCGCCTTGGAAATATCGGAGCCGTCAGTTGGAATCAGGATTTTTTTGTACATAAGTCCACCGCATTGCTTCCATTTAAAAATAAAAGCCTACCACAAATCACATCCCTAGATAGGTACGTGGATATTTTATTAATAATAGCAAAAATATCATTCTGATTAAGGCTAATTACGCTTGTCGTCGTGTCCATGTGCGGCAGGCGAAAACCACGCGACTTCCTCCGGGGCGCTTCCGGCCAAGGGTCACAATCGGGAGGAAATATTGACTACTTGGACAATTCACTTTGGCAGAAATGCCCGAAAGTGACGTACACGGAATAGTATTATTGAAAATGCATCAGTACAACTGGCAAATTGGAGAGGAATTGATCTGCGGCATATTTTTGGCGTCATATTTGATTAATCTCAACTAACGCTTGCTGCGGCCGGCTTTGTAAGACTGTGGCCGCGCGATTCAGTAGGCCAGCCGGTAACGGTAGCCCTTGTAATTGAATACTGCGGCTTTGGGCAACATTTTTTCCAGGATCACCCCTGGCGCAGCTTCTTCACCTTCATGCAACAAGCGTTTGTTGACGAGCAGTTGGCGTTCACGCGGATTATCGGAATAGATGTAGCCGCCGATGGTCAGGTTCGGTAATTCGCGGTGTATCTGTTCCGGCAATTCCCGCGGTGAGGATGTACCTGGTTCGGGTGTCAGTGCGGTGCTTAGCTTGAGGTCGGTGTCGCTGGCCGGAACTGGCGTTGCAGGCGCGGCGCGGGGCTTGGCTGCGGCGACGTCGGCGGGAGATTTGCGCGCTTCCCTGGGCGGCGCCGACGATGCATTGCGCGGTTTTTCTGCAATTTTTGCGCTATGGGCCGCCGGCCTTGGCGGTGCCGGCGGCGGGCTGATCGCGACGATTTGCGGGGCCGGGGCAGCTGCGTCGGCCAATGATGGCAGCGCTGGGGGCGTGCCCTTCTCCTTGACTGAAGGCGCCTGGGTCTGTGCGGCAGGCTGGGAGAGGGGCGAAAGGGGCTGCGGCCCTGGCGCTTGCCAGGGCCGCAGCCAGGCCAGTGCGGCGCCTGCGACCAGCAGCGCAGCGGCAGCGGCCAGCCAGGCCCTGTGGGCGCGGGGCTGCGCCGGACCGGACGGCAAGGCGGCGGCAGGCTGCACATGCAGGCCGGGAATCTGTCCGATATGGCGTTCAGCTTCGGCTTTTTTCAGGGCGTCGAGAATATAGGACATCGGCTTACTCTCCAGGCAGGGCCGCAGCCAGGGCCTGGTTCATGTGCAGCCGGGGTTCCGGGATGCCGGCTGCGTCGTTCAGGAACATCAGAGTGCGTGCGCCGGCAATGCCATCCGCCTGCAGGCCGTGCGCTTTCTGGAACTGGCGCATCTGCCTGGCCATGGCATCGCCGTAGGGCTGGCCTGGCACGGCTTCGAGACCGCCATGCAGTCGGGAGAGTTCGCCATTGAGCCAGTCAACCGTCTGGCCCTTGTCGTCGGGGCCGATTTTGCCGGAATAGCCGGGTGGGGCGCGCCAGAAGGTCACGAATTCTCCCTGAAAATGCTGCGCCAATTCCTTCAGGCCGACTTGCCAATCGCGTTCGATGCCGGCAGTCCGCAATGTTGCCGTAGTGTCGCTCAAGCCCACCAGGAGAACATGGTGGCTCGCCAGCTTGTCGTCACGCAGTTTCAGGATGGCCGGACGGTGCAGGCGCCGCAATTCCGCCAAGCCGCCTGTGCTGCGATGGCAGTGAACATTGCGGCTGCGCGCGACGGCGCAAGGATCTTCCGGTCCCAGCGCCATGCCCCATAACTGCCCCAGCAAGCGGAATGCGGACGTTTCGTCGCGCGTGGTATCGCCCAGCACGCCGCCCATGTCGGCGGCAAGCGGCGACTGCGGTGTCGCTGTCCGGGGGCGGGAAAGGGCGCCGCTGGCAGCACCCGGACGCTGCCGGGGATGATCTGTTGCCAGGCTGTGCGACAGCTTGAAGCTTCCCGCATGCGCGGCGAGGACCGCCTGTATGGCCGGATCGGGCGCAGCGTTGCCGTGCTGCCAGGCCCAGCCGATTGCGCCGCTCAGCAAGGCGCCGACGGCACCTGCCGCGCCGAGCCGCCAGCGCTGGCGGTGGGTCGGCGCCGAGCGCCGGCCCGGGCTGGTCGCGGCGTCGGTGCCGAATACCTCGCGGGCCGCCTGCGCCAGGATGGCCGGCGTGACTTCCGTGCGGCTGGCAGCATACGCGCCCAGCAGTGCGCGGTCGCACAGCAGGTTGATGCGGCGCGGGACGCCGCGCGTGAGCCGGTGAATTTTCGGCATGAGCGTCGCGGCAAAGGGGCGTACTGCCGTGGCCCCTGAAATCGACATGCGGTGCAGGATATAGCTGGCGGTTTCCTGCGGCGACAGGGCATCCAGGTGGTAGCGCGCGATCACGCGTTGCCCCAGTTGTTCCAGTTCCGGCCGCGCCAGCATGGCGCGCAGCTCCGGCTGACCGATCAGGATCACTTGCAGCAGCTTGCGTTCATTGGTTTCCAGGTTGGTCAGCAGGCGCAATTGTTCCAGTACGTCGGGCGCCAGGTTCTGCGCTTCGTCGATGATCAGGACACTGTTTTTGCCTTCCGCGTGACTGCGCAGCAGATAGGCGTTGAGCGCGTCGACGTAAGTTTTTATTGTTGCTGTAGCGGCACCCGGCGCAATCGTGTCGATGCGAAATTCTTCGCAGATCGATTGCAGCAATTCGCCGACCGACAGTTTCGGGTTGAAGATGTAGGCGACGTGGCAGTTCTCGGGAATCTGTTCCAGCAGGCAGCGGCAGACCGTCGTCTTGCCGGCGCCGATCTCGCCGGTCAGCAGCACGAAACCGCCGCCGCTGCCGACGCCGTAGAGCAGATGGGCCAGTGCCTCGCGATGCCGTTCGCTCATGAACAGGTAACGCGGATCGGGAGCGATCGAGAAGGGCGCCTGCTTGAGCTGAAAGAATTGGGTATACATGATCAGGATCGCTATTCCGGCCTGCCGGGTTTAAAAGATGCAATTACTTCCGGCCAGCGGCAAGGCTAGCATAAAGATTTGCCCGGCGGCTAGGGTTAAAGCAAACAGTAGTGTGGCTGCGGTTTTCTTTCCAGCGAGCGGAATGTTCCAGGCAAAGCGAGTCTAATCACCATCAACAAAAGGCGAAGGCTGTGCGCGCCGCTGTGTGGTGCGCGTTATCTTGTGCGGCGTTACCGAAATCCCGGATTTTGACAGCGAAGGAGAGCAGCGATGAAACGTACGGCAACGGCAGTATGGAGTGGCGGCCTGAAAGATGGCAAAGGCAACATTTCGACGCAGAGCGGTGTACTCAACAGCACCCAGTACGGCTTTACCAGTCGTTTTGAAAATGGCGTGGGCACCAATCCGGAAGAATTGATTGCGGCAGCTCATGCCGGCTGCTTTACGATGGCGCTGTCAGGGCAACTGGGCGAGGCGGGCATGGTGGCGGAGCGACTGACCACCAGCGCGGCTGTCACGATAGAAAAAGTTGGGGACAGTTTTTCGATTACCGCAATCCATCTTGATTTGCTTGCCAAAATTCCCGGCGCCGATCAGCAAGCCTTTGCAGATGCGGCAGAAAAAGCCAAGGCAGGATGTCCAGTATCCAAAGTGCTGAACGCAGCGATTACGCTGGCGGCACGTCTGGAATCCTAGGCTGCGCTCTTGCGGCGGCCTGTTTGATTCCGTAGATAAAAGCATCGTGTAGAGAAAAGCCAGGGAGAAAACTTATCCCTGGCTTTTTATCGACCCATGAAGTCGGACAATGTCGAGGCCTGTTGCCCTCCTTGTTGTTTAGCGGGAAGGCGGCTTAGCGGGAAGGTGCCCCTGACTGGCTGGCTCTGATTTTCCTCAGGTCTTTTTCATGATGCAATTCTTCGCTGCTCGGAATGGCAATCGGGTCGCTTGCCGGGAACGTCATTTCAATCGCATGATCCAGCGATTGTTCCCCCTCATCGTTGCCAGCCGCGTACTGGTGGCTGCCATGTACTGTCGGCAATTCGGCAACCGGATCGCTGGCCGGGAAAGTCTCGTCCACTGCTTCATCCAGTAAAGCTTCGTCATGTTCCTGGCGATTGGCAGAGGCAATCTTGCGTTCGCATACGTCGGCCCATGAGGCATTCTCGGGCGAGATATCCTTGGGCGTTACTGCTTGCGATGCATTGCCGAACGATGATGGCAATTGCGCGGCACCGGGTGTCTTATTGGCAGACATCACTTTTTTCTCGCTTTTTCTGGATTCATTCATGACATTCCTCCACTGTAAGCATTTCAAATAATGATGGATTGCAGGCGCTGCAATGGCTACCTGAGCCGTGGCAACGAAAACCTGGTTCAACCCAAGGGTCGCGTTGCCGGCAGTGTGCCCCAACGTACCCTTTAACTATCCGACTCTAGGTTCCTCGACAAGTTTCGATGTTTGCTTCATATAAAAATTTGGTTTCCTGACCATTTAATTTTTTCCATTGCCAAGAATCATGAACGTCAGCGTGCTCGTAGCGTTGCGGATGCGGCAGGGCCGTCGCTGATGGCTAAAAGAACTGCGCCCATTCGGCGAGCCAGCTGTTCAACGCTTTGGCGGCCATCGGCTTGGCGATATAGTAGCCCTGGACATTGGTGCAGCCCAGCTTGTGCAGCAGATCCCAGTCTTGCCGCGTTTCCACGCCGACTGCGGTCGATTCGCGCTTGAGCTTGCTGGCCAGTTCCAGGCTGGAGCCGAGTACCAGTTCGAGCGCCTTGTTATGCGCGGCGCCGACCACGAAGGAGCGGTCGATCTTCAGTTCCGAGAAGGGAATGCGCAACTGGTGCTGCATGCTGGCGTCGCCTGTGCCGTAGTCGTCCACTGCCAGCATGAAACCTTTCATGCGCAATCTGGCGAGGTTTTCCAGCACGGCCGGCATTTCGGTCTTGGAAGCCGATTCACTGATTTCGATGGTGATGTCGCCGGGATCGATCCCATGCGCGGCCATGCAGTTGGCGAAATGATCCGCGAATTCCAGTTCCCTCAGGGCTTGCAAAGCCAGATTGATCGAGACGGCGATCGGGTGGCCGGCATCGTGCAAGGCGCGGCAGGCGGCCGCCGACTTGCGGATGATGCTCCAGCTAAGCAAGTCGATCTTGCCGCTGGCTTCCAGCAAGGGGATGAAGGCGCCTGGCGCGATCACGCCATGTTGCGGATGCTCCCAGCGGGCAAAGGCTTCGACGCCCTTGACCTTGCCGCTGGCGATCTCGACCTTGGGCTGGAAGTAGGGGACGAACTGGTCTTCCTGCAAGCCCAGCAGGATTTCCTCGAGCGTCGGCGCAGGGGGGGCGCTGGGCGCGGTCTGGTGCCGCGCCGGTGGCGCCACATAGCGGGCGATCAGGGTTTCCAGTTCTTCCGGCGTGGCCGGTTTGGTGATCGTGCCCAGCATGTTGACGCCGTAGGCCTGGGACATGGATTCGACCGAAAACACCAGCGACGGATCGAGCGCGCTGGCCAGGATGATCGAGACCGGATTGGCGCTCCTGGCCATGTGGCGGATCAGTTCCATGCCGTCCATGCCCGGCATGTTCAGATCGATGAAGCAGAGATCGATGGCTTGCTGCGGATCCTGCAGCAGCGCCAGGGCAGCGATGCCGTCGCCGGCCTCGACGATCCTGCTGGCGCCCCGGTTGGTCAGCATCGCCACCAGCCAACGGCGCTGGAATTCATTATCTTCGACGACCAGGTAGGTTAGATCGGCCAACGGCATTGGGAGGTTTCCTTTCAAGCCGCCGATGCCTGGGCCGCCGCTGGCGGGGCCGGATCCGGCATGGCCGAGTTCGCCGCGCTGGCTTTTTCGTGGATATGCGGCGGCACTTCGCGGTTGGCGAGATCCGGACCGAGCTTGGCGCGCAAGAAGCCGCTGGTGGAGTAGCGGGTAACCGCGGAATAGTACTTGTCGGTCAGGTATTTCACCATATCCGCATAGGCATCCACCGCTTCGAGGTCAAGCGAGAAATTGTCATAGTTGACGACCACAGGTATTTTTTCGCGCACGTCGCGCAGCGCATGCTCGACCTGGCGGCGGATCTGCTCCACATCGGCGACGTTGCGCACGTTGTAGCCCTCGAAGTTGATGAACAGGCTCTTGCGCTGGCGGTCGTAGCGCATGCGCTGCTCCAGCGGCACCGCCAGCAGGATGTCGCGCAAACCCATGCTGTCGGGCTGGAATATCCGCGCATCCATGGTACGCAGGTTGCTCGAGATGCGCGGCGCAAAGGCCATATGGTCGAGGATATCGCGCTGCAGGTCGAGTCCGGGGGCGATTTCCACCAGTTCCAGGCCTGTGCTGGTGAGCTCGAACACGCAACGCTCGGTAATGTAAAGCACATTCCTGCCCTGTTTCCTCGCCAGCGGGCCGCTGAAGGTCAGGTGCTCGACCGCGGCGACGAACTTGCAAGGCCCATCCGGGCCTTCAATGACCAGTTGGCCGTTACGGATCTGGATGCCCGGCTTGCCGGCGCTGAAGGTGCCGACGAACACCACCTTCTTGGCGTTCTGGCTGATGTTGATGAAGCCGCCGGCGCCGGCCAGGCGGCTGCCGAACTTGCTGACGTTGACGCTGCCGTCGGCGTCGGTCTCGGCCAGGCCGAGAAAGGCGATGTCGAGGCCGCCGCCGTCGTAGAAATCGAACTGGTAGGGCTGGTCGACGACTGCCTGGGTATTGACGCCGGCGCCGAAATTTACTCCCGCGGCAGGGATGCCGCCGATCACGCCCGGCTCGGTGGTCAGGGTCAGCAGGTCGATTACGTGCTCCTCGTGGGCGATGCCAGCCACGCCTTCCGGCATGCCAATGCCGAGGTTGACGACGCTGTTGGCCGACAGCTCGAAGGCGGCGCGGCGGGCAATGATCTTGCGCTCGGAGAGCGCCATCGCCTTCAGGGTATTGGCAGGCACGCGCAGCTCGCCGCTGTAGGCGGGGTTGTAGGGCTCGGCAAAGGTTTGCCAGTGGTGACGCGGTTCGGCGACCACCACGCAATCGACCAGGATGCCGGGAATCTTGACCTGGCGCGGATTGAGCGTGCCGCGCTCGGCAATGCGCTCGACCTGGGCGATGACGATGCCGCCGGAATTGTGCGCAGCCATTGCCAGCGACAGCATTTCCAGCGTCAGCGCCTCGCGCTCCATGGTCAGGTTGCCGTCGGGGTCGGCGGTGGTCGCGCGGATCAGCGCGACGTCGATCGGGAAGGTCTTGTACAGCAGGGTATCTTCGCCGTCGATCTGCAGCAGGCGCACCAGTTCTTCTGCGGTTTTTTCGTTGAGCTTGCCGCCGCCGTGGCGCGGATCGACGAAGGTATCCAGGCCGACCCGGGTCAGGTGGCCCGGCCGCTTGGCGGCGATGTCGCGGTACAGGTGCGAGATCACGCCCTGCGGCAGGTTGTAGGCTTCGATCTTGTTGTCGATCGCGAGGCGCTGGATCTTCGGCACCAGCCCCCAGTGGCCGCCGATGACGCGCTTGAGCAAGCCATCGTGGCCGAGGTGGTTCAGGCCCTTTTCCTTGCCGTCGCCCTGGCCGGCGGCGTACACCAGGGTCAGGTCGCGCGGTCCCGCTGACTGGCCATCCTCCCCCTGGTTCGACAGGTAGAGTTCTTCCAGGGCGATCAGCAGTTCCTCCGGCACGCCAATGCCGACGAAGCCGCCGGTGGCGATGGTATTGCCGGAGTGGATGAGACGCACCGCGTCCTGCGCGCTGACGATCTTGATGCGCTTGCCGCTGCCGCGGGTGAATTCGTGGTCTGCCGTTTGCATGGTGCTCCCTGTCGTTATCGTCGTCTCGCTTGCAAATCCAGGCGCTTGTCTCAGGCGCACCTGTTCGCCGCTATCATAGTCTGCCCGGACGCGGATGAACATCCCCGCCAGGCAGGCCCGGCAGGGGATTTTACGAAGAAAGAGGCTTGGCGGCGGTTTTGTGCCGCGCGCGCGACATGCTGCGCCGCGCAAAACGGGCGCGGCGGCATGTCCGGGGGCTTATTCGACCGCTTGCGGCGTAAAGAAACGCTCGCGCATTTCTTCCAGTCCAAGGTTTTCCAGCACCTGCTGCAGGCGCTCGCCAGGTCGGCGGCGCGGCAGGTCCTGATAGCGGGCGATGATCAATTCGTTTTTCATCGAGTGCTCCCAACCTACCAGTTCGGTCACGCTGACGTGGTAGCCATGGGCTTCCAGTTGCAGGCAGCGCAGCACATTCGTGAGCTGGCTGCCGAATTCGCGGGTATGCAGCGGATGGCGCCAGATTTCGGTGAGGGCGGTCCGGCCAAGCGATTTGCCCTTGTTGCGGTTGAGGACGGATGCTACTTCCGCCTGGCAGCAAGGCACCAGCACCATGAATTTCGCCTGCTTGTGCAGGCCGAAGCGGATGGCGTCGTCGGTGGCGGTATTGCAGGCATGCAGGGCGGTGACGATATCGATCGTGGCCGGCAGTTTGTCGGTGACGATCGATTCAGCCACCGACAGGTTGAGAAATTCCATGCCGGAAAAGCCCAGGCGTTGCGCCAGCGCGCGTGATTTTTCCACCAGTTCTTCGCGCGTCTCGATGCCGTAGACGCGCGCGCCGCCCGGCTGCTCCTTGAAAAAAAGATCGTACAGGATGAAGCCGAGGTAGGACTTGCCGGCGCCATGGTCGACCAGGCTGACATCGGCGTGGTCGGCGCGGACTTCCTGCAACAGGGGTTCGATGAACTGGTACAGGTGATAAACCTGCTTGAGCTTGCGCCGGCTATCCTGGTTCATCTTGCCATCGCGGGTCAGGATGTGCAGTTCTTTCAACAGTTCGATCGATTGGCCGGGGCGGATCTCGGGTGCATGCATGGCAGGTGCTTCCATTGTGTGACAGCCGCTATTGTATGCGCGTGGCGGTTTGGCGTGTGCCGGCAAGGAAAAACGAATAAGGATTGCGCAAAATCAAGATTGCCGTTCCCGGGATTTTTGACACTGTGGAAATGCGGTCAAGCCATGGCAGCGCTTTACCGATGCGTACCGCTTAATCGATTCGCAATGATTCGCAATCACCGGCAGGAGGAACCATGCACCCCCAGACCGAACAGGCCGGCAGGCGCTTGCCGATGCAAACGCCGGACGCCATCACCAGCGCCGGCGCAATCCACGATGCCCTGGCCAGGTTCTACGACAGTCCGACGGTTTCCAACAAGGTTGCCGCCGTGGTCGCCCTGCAGGCGCACCTGGCCGCAGTCGAAATGGCACTGGGCGACCCTGCGTTGCGCGCCTGATGGGGGGCTGGCGGTCGCCGCCGCGCGGCCGCCCTAGGGGCTGTGCGCACGGTACCAGTCGGCAAATGCCGCCGCCGGCAATGGCCGGCTGATGTAGAAGCCCTGCGCCTGGTCGCAGCCGTTTTGCCGCAGGTAGTCCAGCGTTTCTTCCGACTCGATCCCTTCGCCGACCACTTCCAGATTGAGTGTGCGGCCCAGCGTGATGATGGCGCCGGTGATGGCCCTGCTGGCGCGGTCATTTGCCAGACGCCGTACGAATGACTGATCCACCTTGAGCTTGTCGAGCGGCAGATGGCTCAGATGGCTCAGGCTCGAGTAGCCAGTGCCAAAGTCGTCGAGCGCGATGCGCATGCCGGCGGCGCGGATGTTCTTCAATATCGCCACCGCGTCTTCCATGCTATCCATCAACGTACTTTCGGTCACTTCTATTTCGATGCAGGCCGGTTCGACTGCCGAATCCAGGATGATGTCGGTCAGCGTCCTGGCGAAGCCACGCTGGCGGAACTGCAGGGGCGAGACATTGATGGCAATCGTCACCGGCGGCAAGCCCTGGTGGCGCCAGGCCTCGTGCTGGCGACAGGCCTCAGACGCCACCCATTCCCCCAACAGCCCGATCAGGCCGGCCGATTCCGCGATCGGTACGAAACGATCCGGGCCGACAATTTCGCCATTCTCGCCAGTCAGGCGCAGCAATGCCTCGACGCCGGTAAGGCGCCGGCTTTGCATGTCGATTACTGGCTGGTAATGCAGCACCAGACCGCCGCGCGTCAGCGCGCGTTTGAGCCGGGCTTCGATGGCGGCTGCAGCGTCGACGCGGGCATTCATCGAAGCTGCGAAGACCTGGGTGCTGCCGCTGCCGTGGCCGCATTGCTTGGCCTGGTACATGGCCAGGTCGGCGGCATGGATCAGGGTATCGACGTCGATACCATGCTGGGGAAAATGGCTGATGCCGACCGAGGCCGAGATCGACAGATCCAGTGCGTCGATCTCGAACGGCGTCGACAGCACCTCCACCACGTGCTGGGCAACGGTGGCCGCCGGATGTTTTTCGTCGGCATGCGGCAGCACCACCACGAATTCGTCGCCGCCCAGGCGCCCGACCAGATCTTCGCCGCGCACGCACTTGAGCAGCCGCCGCGCCACTTCCTGCAACAGCCTGTCGCCGATTTCGTGGCCGTACAGGTCATTGACCGGCTTGAAGCGGTCGAGGTCGATGAACAGCACCGCGCCCTGCCTGTGGCTGCGCTGGGCGGCGGCGACCAGGTGGCTGGCATATTCGAAGATCAGCGCCCGATTGGGCAGGCCGGTCAGGGAGTCGTGCTGCGCGGCTTCCCGCACGCGCTGTTCGGCCAGCTTGTTTTCGGTAATGTCGAGCTGGGTGCCGATCAGCTTCAGGCCCGCCTTGCTGCGGCGGGAGAGCGGCACGCCGTTGGCAATCATCCAGCGGTAACTGCCGTCGCGGTGTCGCAGCCGGTATTCCAGGCGGTAGTCGGATGAGGGATGGGCGAGATAGGCCGCCACTTCGGCTAGTACCCGGCGGCGGTCTTCCGGGTGCAGGCGGCTCTGCCATTCTTCGGGAAGGTTGGCGATTTCGTGGTCCTGGTAGCCAATCTGCTTTTTCCAGACCGGCGAGTAATAGCATTTGCCGCTGGCGACTTCCCATTCCCAGAAGCCGAGGTGGGCGATCGCCACCGCCAGCTGCAGCCGCCGTTCGGTTTCCCTGCGTGCATGTTCCAGGTGCTTGCGTTCGGTGATGTCGAAAAACATCGCGGTGCATTCCCGGGGTGCCGGACTGTAGGCATAGATCGATACCCAGCGTCCACCGGGGTGCAGGGAAAGTGTTTCGAAGCGGCCTTCGCCGCTTTCCAGCCCGATCCTGCCGAAGTTGCCGATGAAATCGAAAGCGGCATCGCGGATATTCGGAAAGATTTCAGTGACTCTTTTGCCTTCGATAGCAGAACGATTGATGCCGGTGATGCGCTCGTAGGCCGTATTGACCTGTTTGACGATGTAATCGACCGGCTGTCCGTGCTGGTCGGTCAGGATCGCGTAGTGCGCGATCGCCATGGTATGGTTGTTGAACAGGGTGGTATAGCGGCGTTCGCTTTCTTCCAGTTTTTCCTGGGCGCGCTTGAGGTCATCGATGTCGGTGCAGACGCCGAACCAATGCGCCACATTGCCGCTGTCGTCGCGCAGCGGCGTGCCGCGCCAGGCAAACCAGCGGTATTGCCCGTCGTGCCGGCGCAGCCGGCATTCCAGACTCCAGGGTTTGCAAGCGAGGACGGCGTCGCGCCATGCGGCCATGACGCCATCGAGGTCGTCCGGATGCAGCACACTCCAGGTTACGCCGTGCTGACCGGTCGGGTCGGAGCCGGTATAGGCGGCCCATTGCTGACTGAGGAAATCGATGCGGCCATCCGCGCTTGCGGCCCAAACCATGCCGGGCAGGCCGAACAGTATTTCTTCCAGATGACGTGCGCGTTCGCGCAAGGCCTGCACTTCATTCGCGGCGCATTGCTGCGGCTTGCCGGCGACGTCCCGGAAGGCGCCCGGACTTGCGGTTTTGGGATTCATGCCATGGTCCTGGATTCTAGGGTATCGCTCCAGTCAGGAAAACCCTGGGAGTTCATGGCCCATGTGGGGGAGGCGTCAGTTTTCGACCTTGGACATGCACCAAGGTTCATGCGGCAACATCGGCGTGGCGATGCTGGCGGGCAAAAAGGAAGATAGGGAAGGAAAAACGGGGAATAATCAGCGCAACGCAACAATCAACGCGCTTGCTCCGCCGGCGCCGGCTCGCCAGCCGCATTCGGGCTGCTGGTCGTGAATTCCTCGAATTTCTCCCAAGATATTTCATGCACATCGACCTTTGGCAAATGCCGATACGGCACCAGACCTTCATTAATATATTCGTCGCTGTCTTTTGCCGGCTGATCTTCGGTGCCAGCCTTGGCGGGCGTTATTTCCTTGATCGGAAAGCGCCAGTAGATCTTGTCCAGCTCCAGCTTGCAGGTTTTTGCGACATGCTCGCGCAAGGTTGTCTCGATGATATGCGACAGGCGAAACCGCTTCATCGGTTCAGATTCGATAAACGCCGTGAAACGTCGGTCTTTACCCAGAGTAACGCTGGCCACAGCGACGTCTACTCCGCTGTGGCGGAAATAGTCACGGATGGTGACGTTGACCAATGCTGCCTGGCGTTGCCGTCGGCTTGCCTTGCGTTGAATGATGGCGACCCAGGCGATGATGGCGGCCAGATTGGCGATTCCTAGGATTAAAAACCAGATAATGTGCGGGACGGAGGCGAATGACATAAGTAGAAAAACCTTGCCGGTACAGGCGTGCTTGTCAGCAAAAAAGTGTTGGCAGTTTGGTTTGTAAATGGAAGAAATGTTAATTTGAAGAAAAGAATATACTGCGGATTGCGGAGCGGGGCTAGTCGGGGCTGCCGCAATGCCTTGATGATTTTGCATTGCAGCAACGCTGTACTCCTGGATGATCAATCCATAAGCAGGTGCCAGGTTTGCATTTTGTCGAAAATGACAGGGAATATTTTATTGGCCAGGATCATGACGCCTGCCAGAAAACAAAAGAAGGAATTTGCTTGTCAGATTCTTGACCTGCTGAAATCTTTGTCTATAATCGACAATCACTATTTGTTGGCGTAAATTGAGGGCAATATGCAGGAAAGAGTCAAATCACTGACAGAAGCCGGTGCCATCAAGAAACCGGTTCAAAAAAGCTTTAACTACAACAAGTTGCAAGCCGTGCTGTGCATTGCCGCCTCTGCTTTACTGAGCATAGTGGTGATCGCCTGGGCCGCGCGGGTTCTGTTCTGAACTGCCCAAACGAATTTTCATTACCTCTTCCCGCTGTCCGCCGGCTTCACGCCACAACTTTAAGTCCGTTCGCAAAACTACCCCTCTCCGCTTTACTGCGCCTGCTCAATGATGCCAAGAAAACTTCTACGTATTGTGGGGCTCTGAGCAATTGAAATTGCTGCAGTCGTCCTGGCAAACGGGAGGGATGAATGAAAAAAAACAATCGCTGGGCGGGCCTGCGCGCCTGTCATGCCGTCATGGCGAATCCAGTGTCCCTGTGCGGTAACTGCGGTAACGCCCAGCCATCCCGGCACGAGCCGATCTCTTTTTTTGCGCTATGGGCAAGACGCTTGACGGTGATTGCCATGCTTCTGGCATTTATTTCATCGTATGCCTATGGGATCGTGCACTATGGCTGGTGGCTTGGCATGGGCATCGGATGGTTGCCTGCGCTATGCCTGGCCTGGTTGATGGCGCAAGCGTTTGCTTGTGTTCTTGGGCAAGCCACCCGAACGAATACGCTTTCATGGCAATGCAACCACGAACTCAAATTTGTGCACGTGCCATCTTGCTGCCGAGGTAGAGTGAGTACAGGGCCGCAATGCCGACGGCAAGATAGATGACTCTCGACACCAAGCTTTGCTCGCCAAACAGGAAGGCAACCAGGTCGAAATTAAACAGGCCGACCAGACCCCAGTTGATGCCGCCGACGATCATCAACGCCATGGCAATCCAGTCAAGGGTTGACATCCAGGATGTTCGCTGTTCGCTACCCATCCTGGCGGCGCGGCGATCCGGCATGTGCCGACGCTCAATAAGAGGGGTGTCCATTGTGGCCATCATATGCTCCTTGAAATTGATCGAACTCCCTGTCACTGCCGGTCATGCAAGCCGGCTTCTTTTTTATTATAGATAAACCTTGCCATTTTGCTTGCCAAGCAGATGATTGCTGGATTGATGCTCCAAAGCACGAAGTTGCAAAGCATGATTGTTGATTTAAATCACTGTCTTTCTCCTTTGAAGATTTATTCTTTTCCCTCCGAGACTAAAAAAATTTCACTGGAGACAAGTGATGAACGATCCCCATTTTCGCTACCGCCATGCCAGGACGAGCGGCGCTTATTCCACATGCTGGTACTGTGACCATCAGCTGGGCGATGGCCGGCGTTTCTGTGACAAGGGTTGCGCCGAAGCATTTGAAGAAGATGAACTGGCCGTTGAAAGGCGGGTATTGGCGCGGGATCGCGAGCTAAGCACAGCAAGCGTATAACGGACACATTGTCTGGTAGTAGATGCCCCTGGCGGAAACCGAGAGCCGTCAGGGGCAAGTTGTTATTAGCGCAAGCAAGGCTGCATTCGTTAAAATTATTGCAATATGTATATAATTTGTTGAAATAATATTATTTCATTCCAGGGGGAAAATGGAAACGACACGTATTCACGAGATTCCCGTTGCGCCGGTCAAAGAGCGGCGTCGCATGTCGCAAGCGGGTTTGCTGGATTCCGCAATCCGCATGGTGGCGCAATTGACGACTTCGAATGACTTGCACACGCGCACGATTGCCAATCGCGCAATGGCTGATTTGCAAAAAATGCGGCATGAGATGCCAAAACGGCGGCAATTCGATAGTACGGCGCGGCACCGCTGAATTTCTTGCCGACGCTCATTGCCGCAGCCGCGGCCCTGTTCTGCTTTTCCTCCCCGTTCCCTTTGTCATAGCTGCTTTACCCAGTGTCATTCCACTAAAACAGGCAAATCGCCCTGCATGTAAGTTATACAAGTTGCTTGAAATCAATTAAGATTTGGGTTCCATCCAAATTTAGCGAATTCAACGCCGGCTGGATTGGCGGCTTGATCTATTTTCATTTCCCCGCGCCCGCCTTGTGCACAAGGCGGGCGTAATCGTTTCCCTTATCCACAGCAATCAAGTATCCCATGCGTACCAATTTGCCCGTCACGAACACTGAATATGTGCTGGAAGAGGGCCGCCCCATCGTTTCCATGACCGACCTGAAGGGCAAGATTACCTTCGTTAACCCGTATTTCATTGAAGTCAGCGGATTCGACGAAGAAGAATTGCTGGGCGCGCTGCACAACATCGTGCGCCATCCGGATATGCCGCCCGGCGCGTTTGCCGACCTGTGGCACAGCCTGAAGCAGGGCGAAATCTGGAATGCGCTGGTCAAGAACCGCCGCAAGAATGGCGATTATTACTGGGTGCTGGCTAATGTCACGCCGATGCGGGAAAACGGCAACATCACCGGCTACATGTCGGTGCGCACCAAGCCCGGCCGTGCGCAGATCGAGCAGGCCGAAAGTGCCTATGCCGAAATCCACAACAATCCACGCACGCGCCTGACCGTTCGCAACGGCCGCCTCGCCAGGACCGGGCTGGGCGGCTGGCTGGCGCGCTGGCGCGAGGTGTCCCTGATGAAGCGCATATCGATCGTGTCCGGGTTGCAGATCGCCAGCTTTGGCGCGCTGGCGCTGATTGGCTGGCGGTCCGCCGCGCCTTCGGGGCCGGACCTTGCCTTCTGGAGCGGCGCCATTGCGCTGACCGGCGGCGTGCTGGCCGCCTACCTGTGGCTGGTGTTGCGCGCTGCGTTCATGCGGCCGTTGCGGCAAGGGCTGGAAATGTCCGCCGCGCTGGCGGCCTGCGACCTCACCGGCAATGTCGGGTCGATGCGTTCCGACGACATGGGGCGCCTGCTGGCAGGCTTGCAGCAAATGAAAGTCAACCTGGTGGCGGTGATGGGGGATGTGCGCGCCAACATCGAGACCATGAATACAGCGACGCGGGAAATTGCCGCCGGCAACATGGATTTATCCGCGCGGACCGAGTTACAGGCCGCCAGCCTGGAAGAGACGGCTTCCAGCATGGAAGAGTTTGCTTCGACCATCACGCAAAACGCCGACAATGCGCAACTGGCCAACCAGCTGGTGATTTCGGCCTCGGCAGTGGCGCTGCGCGGCGGCGACGTCATCGTCAAGGTGGGCGCCACCATGGACGAGATCAGCGCATCCTCGCACAAGATGGGCGACATCCTGTCCGTGATCGACAGTATCGCCTTCCAGACCAATATCCTGGCCTTGAATGCGGCAGTCGAGGCGGCGCGCGCCGGCGAGCATGGGCGCGGCTTTGCCGTGGTGGCGACCGAGGTGCGTCAACTGGCGCAACGCTCGGCGGCGGCGGCCAAGGAAATCAAGGGCCTGATCCAGAGTTCCGTGGAAAAGGTGGACGTTGGCAATGCACTGGTCAGTGACGCCAAGAAAACCATGGATGAGATCGTGGTGTCGGTCAAGCGCGTCACCGATATTGTCGCGGAAATCGCGGTGGCCAGTCGCGAGCAGGCAATCGGCATCCAGCAAGTCAACCAGGCCGTCGCCCACATGGACCAGGTCACGCAGCAAAACGCCGCGCTGGTCGAGGAAGCGGCGGCGGCCTCCACCAGCCTGCATGAACAGGCGGCCCACCTGAGCCATGCAGTCTCGCTCTTCAATACCGGCAAGCAAGGGGCGGCTTGATGTAGCGCACAGATGTCCTTGCGCGCGCGATTGCCGGCCGGGCAAAGTGCCATAATGCCCATGGCATTGGATGGCGATGGAAAAGGCGGCTTGCATGAAGGATACCGACAGCGATTTGCAATTATTCGCGCTGGACGACAGTCTTGCCTTCGGTGAACGCATCGGCGCGCATCTCGGCCTGCCCCTGAGTCCCCATGAGGAACGCGAATTCGAGGATGCCGAACACAAGGCGCGGCCCCTGGTCAATGTGCGCGGCAAGGATGTATTCGTCGTCCATTCGCTGTATGGCGATGGGCGCCAGAGCGGCAACGACAAATTGTGCCGGCTGCTGTTTTTCATCGGCGCCTTGAAAGATGCCAGCGCCGCGCGCGTGACGGCGGTTGTCCCTTACCTGGCATATGCGCGCAAGGACCGCAAGACCAAGCCGCGCGATCCGGTCACCACGCGCTATGTCGCGGCGCTGTTCGAGGCAGTCGGCACCGATGCCGTGCTGACCATGGATGTGCACAACCTGGCCGCCTATCAGAACGCCTTTCGCATCTGTACCGAAAACCTCGAAGCCAACAAGCTGTTCGTCAACTATTTTTTGCCGCTTCTGCGCGATAGCGAAACTGTGGTGGTCGCGCCGGATGCCGGCGGCATCAAGCGTGCCGAGCGTTTCCGTCAGTTGCTGTCGCACCAGCTTGACAAGCCGGTTGGCGCTGCTTTCGCCGAAAAGTATCGCAGCGGCGGCGTGGTCAGCGGCGAGCTGCTGGTGGGCGAGGTGCGCGGCAAGATCGCCGTGATCGTCGACGACCTGATCAGCACCGGCAACACCCTGGTTCGCACCGCCCGCGCCTGCCGTGCGCAGGGCGCAACGACCGTGTACGCTGCCGCCAGCCATGGCTTGTTCACGGTCGATGCGCCCGAGGTCCTGGCCGGCGATGCCATCGACCGTTTCGCCGTCACCGATACCGTGCCGCCATTTCGTCTGGAAGAGGGCGCGGCGCGGCAAAAGCTGGCGCTGCTGAGCAGTGCCGGCCTGTTTGCCGAGGCCATCCAGCGCATGCATGGAGGCGGCTCGCTGACGGCGCTGGCGGAATTCTGAGTTCTGGGGACAGGCCGGCCTCAGCCTGAAGGCAAATACTGTTGTGCCAGCGCCAGGTATTCCATGGCGCGCCGGCGCCATTCGGCCGAGTAGCGGAATTTTTCTTCATGCAGGTGGCGGATGGCGATCCTTGCGCGTAGGCAGGCGCGAAAGCTCTGGTAAAAGCCGAGCAGGGCAGGGGATGGCCAGTCGCCGGAGGCTTCGCTGTAGGCGTTCAGCAGGTGCCGCCCCAGTTCCGGCGCCCCCAGCCGCGCGCATTCCATGGCCAGGAAGCCGAGCTCGTCGACCGCATCGACGATGCGCAGGTCGCGCGAAAATTCCAGGCAATCGATGATCGCCAGCGCCGGGCGCAGGCAAATGTGTTCCGGCCGTAAATCGCCGTGGCCTTCGACGATCTTGCCAGCCGCCAGCCGTTGTGCGAACAGGTCTTCATGGCATTGCAGAAATTTTTTTTGGGTCTGGCAAACCAGCTCAATCTGTTCCTCGGGCAACTGGAATGCCGGCGTGTGCAATTCACGCCGGTTGTGTTCGATATCGTCCGCAAAGCGCTGGCAATAGCCTGCCGCATCGAGGGCAAGCGGTGTACAGGCGGCGTAGAAGCGGCTCATGCGCGCGGCCAGTGCATCAATATCCTGCAGGCTGGCGCTGGCATGCCGGATGGCATAGTCGAGCATGTGCTGCATCGGCAGGCGCTGCATCTGGACCAGCCAGTCGATCGCCGCGCCTTGCCCGAGGCAAAGATGGCCGGCGGCGTCGATCCCCAGCGGCACCACGCCGAGGTAGGTGGCAGGCGCCAGGCGCCGGTTCAGGTGCAGTTCTTCTTCGCAATAGTAGCGCCGCGCGGCCAGCGTGGAAAAGTCCAGGTAATCGTAGCGCACTGGTTTTTTTAGTTTCCATGCATGGCCCTCGGTCAGGAATACCCAGGACATATGGGTTTCGATCGCCTCCACCCGGAAGCAGGGTTCCGGGTAAGAAGTTGCCTGCCGCAGAAATGCCACCTTGGACTCCAGGCTGACTTCGGGAAGCGGGGATGGTGCGCTCATCGTTCATGCAACGTAACAGGAGGCAAGGCACGCGGTTTGCGCGCGCGCAAACCGGTTGATCGGGGCTTGATTAACTTGATAAAGGCAAGCTCCCGCCCAGCAGGTTGTTCACCTCACCTTCCTCCTACACTGGAACAGACCATGCCTGAAACCATTTTCACCGAACCGATTGCCGAACATGCCTGGAAAACCCGGTATCGCCTGGCCGACTCCGGCATCGTGCCGGAGCCTGCCATCCAGGATAGCTGGCGCCGGGTTGCCCTGACGCTGTCAGCGCCGGAACTGCATCAGCGCGACGTCTGGTCCGAACGCTTCAGGAGCGCGCTGGAGCGTTTCCGCTTCCTGCCGGGAGGACGCATCCTCGCCGGCTGCGGCGCACGTCATCGCGGCACCCTTTTCAACTGTTTTGTGACGGGCACGATGCACGACTCGATTGCCGCCATCTTTTCCGTACTGGGCGAGGCCATGGTGACGATGCAGGCCGGCGGCGGCATCGGCTGCGATTTTTCCTTGCTGCGTCCGGCCGGGATGGCGGCGCGCGAGAGCGGCAATATCGCCTCCGGCCCGGTGTCGTTCATGCACGTCTGGGACCAGGCTTGCGCCACCCTGGTCTCGACCGCCAGCCGGCGCGGCGCGATGATGGCCACGTTGCGCTGCGATCATCCTGACATCGAGCGCTTCATCGACGCCAAGCGCGCGCCTGGCGTACTGCAGCATTTCAATCTTTCCGTGCTGGTCAGCGACGCCTTCATGCGCGCGGTGGCGCAGGATGACGAATGGCCGCTGGTGTTCCCCCTGAACGGGCGCCCCGTGCCGCCCGGCGCGATGGTGTGTGAAAGAATCTGGTCCGGCTCCATCGTCCCGGTGGCTTGCGCAGCCCTGACGACGGTTTCCGCGCGCGCCTTGTGGCAGCGCATGCGGGAAGCCGCTTTCGCCTGTGGCGACCCTGGCGTGATCTTCATCGACCGCGTCGACCGCGCCAACAATCTCTGGTACGAGGAAACCATCAGCGCCACCAACCCTTGCGGCGAAGTGCCCTTGCCGCCGCATGGCGCCTGCAACCTGGGTTCGCTCAACCTGACGCAGTTCGTCAGCGAGCCCTTCGGCGCCCATCCGCGGCTGGACCTGGCCGGGATCGCCGGCACCGCGGCGGTGACCGTGAGGATGCTCGACAATGTGTACGATGTCTCGCATTTTCCGCTCAAGGCGCAGGAAAAGGCCGCACGCAGCACGCGCCGCATCGGTCTTGGCATCACCGGACTGGCCGACGCGCTGGCCATGATGGGCGTGCGCTATGGCACCGATGCCGCGGTCGAGATCGCCGAATCGGTGATGCGCACCATCTGCCACGCCGCCTACCGCAGCTCGATCGACCTGGTACAGGAGCGCGGCACGTTTCCTGCCTACCGTGCTGCCAAGTACCTGCAGGGCGGCTATATCCAGTCGCTGCCCCCGGACATTGTGGATGCCATCCGCATGAAGGGCATCCACAACAGCCACCTGACCGCCATTGCGCCCGCTGGCACCATCAGCCTGCTGGCCAACAATGTCTCCAGCGGTATCGAGCCGATCTATGCCTGCCAGGGGCAGCGCGGCGTGCGGGCAGCGGATGGCGGCATCCTCCAGATGCCGGTGCGTGATTACGCCTGGGCGCTGTTCCGTAAAATGCGCGGCGACGATGCACCCAGGCCGGACAGCTTCGTCGAAGCGCACGAGATTTCTCCCTCCGCGCAGCTGCGGATGCAGGCGGCGCTGCAGGCGTATTGCGACCAGTCCGTCTCCAAGACGATCAACCTGCCGGCCGACACCAGCCTCGACAGCCATGGCGACATCTTCATGCAAGCCTATGATCTCGGCCTGAAAGGCTGTACCGTCTTTCGCGCGGGGACAGCGCACGGCGCCATCCTGTCGCACGACGTCGCGCCGCGCTAGCATGTTGTGCATGCCTATGGAACCGCAGGATGCTCCCGATCTTCAGGAAAAACTGGTCCGAGCGCTGGCCGGCACATTGCAGGCGGCGTCGGCGCCGGTCAGTCTGTTTGAAACGCATATCTCCTGGATACTGGTGGCGGGACAATCTGCCTGCAAGATCAAGAAGGCGGTGCGCTTCGATTTCCTGGATTTTTCCACGCTGGCCGCGCGCCGCTTCTACTGTGAAGAGGAATTGCGCCTGAATCGCCGGCTGGCGCCGCAACTCTACCTGGAGGTGCAAGCCATTACCGGCAGCGCCGACGCGCCGCTGCTGGGCGGGTCCGGCCCGGCGATCGAATATGCGCTCAGGATGCGGGCATTTCCCCAGGAGGCCTTGTGGAGCGAGCGCGTGGTCACGGGCGCCATCGCCGCCGGCGAGATCGACCAACTGGCGGCGATCCTGGCGCGATTTCATCATGAGGCACCGGTGGCGCCGTCCGACAGCCGCTGGGGTACGCCGGCGCTGTTGCGGGCGAGTGCCGACGAAATCCTGGACACCCTTGCGCAAGCGCTGCGCGACCCCGCCGACAAGCCGCGGGTGGACGCGTTGCTGGAATGGCATCAAGCGCGCCATGTGCAACTTTGTCCGACCTTTGAGCGGCGCCGGCGGGAAGGGTATGTGCGCGAGGGCCATGGCGATCTGCATTGCGGCAATATCCTCACCGTGGACGGCCATGCCACGGCATTCGATTGCATTGAATTCAGCGAGGGTTTGCGCTGGATTGATGTGTTGAACGATATCGCCTTCGCCACCATGGACCTGCAGGTATGCGGCCGTGCGGACCTGGCTGCACGCCTGCTCGATCGCTACCTCGAAGCCAGCGGCGACTACCTAGATCTGGCCCTCTGGCGCCATTACCAGACCCTGCGCGCGCTGGTGCGCTGCAAGGTATATCTTCTGCGCCTGCAGGAACTGGCGGCGGACGCGCCGCAACGCACCGATTGCGAACGTCGGATGCAAGCCTACCTGGGGTTCGCCTGCGCCAGTATCAGCCCCGCGTCCCCGGCGCTGATGATCATGCATGGCTTTTCCGGCAGCGGCAAGTCGACCGTTGCCGGCGCGGTGGTGGAACTCTGCGGCGCTGTGCGAATCCGTTCTGATGTGGAGCGCAAGCGCATGCAGGGCATTGCCGCCGGCAGTCCGGCAGCGGGCGATCTGTACGCGCCGGCGGTGAGCGACGCCACCTATGCGCGGCTGGGCTTGCTGGCGCGACGCATTGTCGAGGCCGGTTTGCCGGTGGTCGTCGATGCGGCTTTTCTCGACCGCGCCCAGCGGCAGCGCTTCGCTGCGTTGGCGCGCGAACTCGGCGTGCCGTTCCTGATCTTCGATGTGCGCGCCGATGCAGCGCTCATGCGCGAGCGTCTCGCCCGGCGCGCGCGCCAGGGCGGCGATCCCTCGGATGCCGGCGTCGAAGTGCTGGCGCTCCAGCTGGTCAGCCACCATCCTTTGTCCGCCGAGGAAATGCCGCATGTGGCGCCGGTCGACAGCGCCGGCGGCAATGTGGCGCAGGCAATCCGGTTCGCCTGGAATAGCCTGCAGGCGGTGGCGCACTGCAGCGCCAATGCCCCGTCCTGATCTCGATCAACGCGATTGCCGGCTGCGGCGGCATCCTTGTGCGATCCACAATGAAGCGGGGGCGTCATGCCGGCCAAGATATTGCTGTTCCACGAGGAAGCGCGCGCGAAGATGTTCGCCGGACTCAATACGCTCGCCAACGCGGTCAAGGTCACGCTCGGCCCCAAGGGGCGCACGGTGGTTCTCGACAAGCCTTACGGCCCGCCGACGGTAATCAATTCCGGCGTGATCGTCGCCCGTGAAATCGAACTGGCCGACCCGCTGGAAAACGTCGGCGCCAAGATGGTGCGCGAAGTCGCCGCCAAAACCTCGGAAGCTGCCGGCGACGGCACCACCACCGCCACCGTTCTGGCGCAGGCGATGGTGCGGCAGGGCCTGAAGTACGTCGCCGCCGGCTTCGATCCGATGGACCTGAAGCGCGGCATCGATGGCGCGGTGGACGCCATCGTCGCGCGCCTGCACGAGAATTCCCGCCAGATTGCCTCGAATCAGGAAATCGCCCAGGTCGGCACCATCTCTGCCAATGGCGACGCCGCCATCGGCGAGATGATCGCCCAGGCCATGGAGCGCGTCGGCCGCAGCGGCGTGATCAAGGCTGAGGACGGGCGCGGCATGCGCAACGAACTGGAAATCGTCGAGGGATTGCAGTTCGAACGCGGTTACCTTTCGCCTTATTTCATCAACGATGCCGAAGCCGGACGGGTAGTGCTGGAAAATGCCCTGGTGCTGGTGTGCCAGAAGCCGGTTTCGCTGGCCCGTGAACTGGTGCCGGTGCTGGAACTGGCCATGCAGGGCGGCCAGTCCCTGCTGATCCTCGCCGAGGATGTCGAAGGCGATGCCCTGGCGACCCTGGTGGTAAATGCCTTGCGCGGCATCCTCAAGGTATGCGCGGTGAAGGCGCCGGGCTTCGGCGACCAGCGCAAGGCGCGCCTGGAGGATATCGCCATCGTCACCGCGGCCCGGGTCATCTCGCCGGAAACCGGCGCTGAACTGGAGAAGGCCACGCTGGCGGACCTCGGGCGCGCCGTCCGCATCGAAATCGACCGTGACAATACGACCATCATTGGCGGCGCCGGTGATGCCGGGGCGATCGGCAGGCGCATCGCGCAAATCCGCCAGGAAGCGCAACGCAGCGACAGCGATTACCTGCGCGAGCAGCTGGAGGAACGTGCGGCCAAGCTGAGCGGCGGGGTCGGGCTGATCAAGGTGGGCGCCTCGACCGAGACCGAGATGAAGGAACGGAAGTCACGCGTGCAGGATGCGCTGCATGCGACCCGGGCGGCGGTGGAAGAGGGCATAGGCGCCGGCGGCGGGGTGGCGCTGCTGCGCGCGCGCGCCGCGCTGGCGCAATTGCAGATGCCGAACCTGGCGCAGGAATCGGGCGTGCGCATCGTCCATCGCGCGCTGGAAGAACCGTTGCGCCAGATCGTCGCCAATGCCGGCGGCGAAGCCGACGTCGTGATCGAGGCGGTCGCCGCTGGCAGCGGCGACTATGGCTACAACGCCGCAACCGCCGAATACGGCAGCATGTTCGCCATGGGGGTGATCGACCCGACCAAGGTTACCCGGCTCGGCTTGCAAAACGCGGCGTCGATCGCCAGCCTGTTTTTGACGACAGACTGCATCGTGGTTGAGGCGCAGGCGCCGGCCGGGCCGCCACTGGCGGCCGACGGCCTCGGCATGTGAGGCCTAGTGCCCTTCCAGGAAGGTTTTCAGGCGATCGGCGCGCGAGGCCTGGCGCAGCTTGTTCATCGCCTTGAGTTCGATCTGGCGGATGCGCTCGCGCGTGACTTCGAAATGCTTGCCGACTTCCTCGAGCGTCAGGTCGCTGTTCATCTCGATACCGTAGCGCATGCGCAGCACCTTGGCTTCGCGCGGCGGCAGGCTGTCGAGCACGTCCTTGATGACGTCGCGCATGGATGCCTGCAGCGCCGCATCGGCCGGCGCCAGGGTGCTGTCGTCCTGGATGAAGTCGCCAATACTGGAATCGCCATCCTCGCCCATCGGCATGTCCATCGAAATCGGCTCCTTGGCCACTTTCATGATTTCGCGGATTTTCGCTTCCGGCATGTCCATCTTTTTGGCAAGGGTGGCGATGTCGGCTTCGGAGCCGGTTTCCATCAGCACCTGGCGGTTGATGCGGTTCATCTTGTTGATGGACTCGATCATGTGCACCGGCACGCGGATGGTGCGCGCCTGGTCGGCAATGGCGCGCGAGATCGCCTGGCGGATCCACCAGGTGGCATAGGTCGAGAACTTGTAGCCGCGGCGGTATTCGAATTTGTCCACGGCCTTGAGCAGGCCAATGTTGCCTTCCTGGATCAGGTCGAGGAATTGCAGGCCGCGGTTGACGTATTTCTTGGCGATTGAAATCACCAGGCGCAGGTTGGCCTCGGTCATCTCGCTCTTGGCCTGGCGTGCGCGGCGCTCGCCCGCCGTCATTTTCTGGTTAATGGCGCGCAACTCGGACAGCGGAATGGCTGCCGAACGCTCCAGTTCGACCAGGCGCGACTGGTATTCGCGGATCGCGTGGACTTGCCGCGCAAGGCCGGCGCTATGCGGGTAGGCGCAATCGACTTCGCGCTGGACCCAGTCGAGGTCGGTTTCATTGCCGGGAAAGATCTTGATGAAGCGCTCGCGCGGCATGCCGCACTTGTTGACGGCCACATCCAGCACCTGCCGTTCCAGTTTGCGGACGGCGTCGACTTGCTTGCGCAACAGGTCGCACAGGTTGCCCACGGTTTTCGCAGTGAAGCGCATGCTCAGGAATTCCCTGGCAATCGCTGCCTGCGCGGTGCGCCAGGCTTCGCTCGCCTGGCCGCCAGCGGCATGGGCTGCACGCATCGCCTCGAAATGGACGGCACCCGCAGCAAACTTCTTCAGCGCTTCGGCGCGCATCTGCTTGAGCTGATCGGCCGACATGCCATTGGCGCCGCCGGCGGTGTCGACGGCCTCTTCTTCCTCGTCCAGATCGTCTTCATCGTCTGCCAGTTCCGCGCCTTGCAGTTCGTCGTCCGCAGGTGCGGCGGCGTCGGCGCTGACATCGGCGAAGCCGTCGATGATGTCATCGATCTTGATCTGGTCCTGCTCCAGCCTGGTCGCCTGCGCCAGTACTTCGGCGATGGTGGCGGGGTTGGCGGAAATGGCTTGCATCATTTCGGTCAGGCCATCCTCGATGCGGCGGGCGATGGCGATTTCCTGCTGGCGATTGAGCAGCTGCACCGAAGCCATTTCGCGCATGTACATGCGCACCGGGTCGGTGGAGCGGCCGAAGTCGGCGTCTACCGCCGACAGCGCGGTCGAGACCACCGCTTCGGTATCGTCATCGCTGGCCACCGGCATGACGCCGTCGTTCAGCAACAGGCTTTCGCTGTCGGGCGCGCGTTCGGACACCGTGATGCCCATCGAAGTGAAGGTGCCGATCAGGTTGGCGATGGTGTCGGCGTCGGTCAGGTTGTCGGGCAAGTGATCGTTGATCTCGGCGTGCGTCAGGTAACCACGCTCGCGGCCGAGGTTGACCAGCAGCGTCACTTGCTTGCGCCGCGCTTCCATTTCCGCTTCCGATAAATTCTGGCCAGCCAGTGATTTACTCGATGGCACACCCAGCATTTCAGCTTTTTCTGCCGCATTCACGGCTGCAATTTCTTCGGTTTCCGGGTGGTATTCGGAGGGCTTGCGACCGCGCCGCGCGGCTTGCTTGACGCCCGGCATGGCATAGGCGGAAGTGTCGATTGCCGCCAGTGCCGCAGCGTGCGCCTGGCGGCTGCTTATGGGGATGCTGCTGCCGGCCTGGGGTTTTGCAGCCGGCTTGATGACGGTTTTTCCCGGCGCCTTGACAATGGTCTTGCTGACCGGTCTGGCAACGGCAGTTGCGGTCTCCGGTTGGGCGACAGGCATGGCGGTGCTGCCTGCTATGGCAGCATCCGCCACGGGCGCTGCAGTGACAGGCACTGCGGTGGCAGGCGCCGCTGCCAGCCGGGAAAGCGGCTTTTTGACGACAATGACCTTGCTTTTCGGCGGCGCCAGGCTAGCTGCTTCCGCGGTGGATTCTGCCGCCGGCGCAGTCTCCTGGGCCGCTGCGCCGGGCACTACCAGCCTGGAGCGGCGGGTAACGACGGTGACGGGCTTGGCGCCTTCGCCGTCGGCAAGCGGCTGGACCACAACCATGCTCAGGCCTTGCGGCGGCACGGCTGCGGGCGAATTGTTTTCAGCGATTTTTTTGGTAAGCGACAGGGTTTTTGCAGGTTTCGTCATTGCGTCAGTGTTATCGATAACAACCTGTCATCCGGACACGGAAATAGCCAGCCCTGGAAGGGTGGTGGCATCTCGACGTGCACAGGATGGCGAGGGCGGGGCGGGTCGCAGCACGTACCGGCATGCTGCGTCAACGCTGTCTATTCAAGGGGAAAAACGGGAAAGCGGTACGATCACAGGATTCAGGATTGGTTCAAGCAAACGGGCCGCAGGCGCCAGATGATGGCAGGATGCGAAAAAAATGCAGTCGCGCATTATGTTTCATTGCGATAAAGGCGTCAAATCCTGCGAGTGAATATCAGGTATCACGAAAATAAATAATGTCAGCCAAAAAACCAGTAGCATACGCCGATCGAGGCCAGCACCCCGGCGGCATCGGCCAGCAGGGCGCAGCCGACCGCATGGCGGGCGCGCTGGATGCCGACTGCGCCGAAATACACCGCCAGCACATAGAAGGTGGTTTCCGTGCTGCCCTGGACGGTCGCTGCCACCAGCGAAGGGAAACTGTCCACCCCGGTGGTTTGCATGGTTTCGATCAGCATGGCGCGCGCGGCGCTGCCGGAAAAGGGTTTGACCAGGGCGGTCGGCAGGGCTTCCACAAAGCGGCTGTCCAGTCCGGCGATCGTCACCAGGTGGCGCAAGCCGTCGAGCAGGATCTCCAGCGCACTGGAGGCGCGCAGGACGCCAACCGCGCACAGCATGGCAACCAGGTAGGGCAACAGGTTTTTGGCGACCTCGAAGCCTTCCTTGGCGCCCTCGACAAAACTTTCATAGACCGGCACGCGGCGCCAGGCGCCCCACAGTAGAAACAGCAGGATCAGGCCGAACAGCACCAGGTTGCCAAGCAGGGAGGACAGCGCTGCCAGTGCGGTGGCCGACAGGCCGGCGAGAAATGCCATCATCGCCCCCAGCACGAGGGCGGTGCCGCCCAGCCAGGCCAGTACTACCGGGTCGCGCAGTTTCAGGCGCTGCATCAGCGCCACCGCCAGAAATCCGGTCAGGGTCGAGGCGCTGGTGGCGATCAGGATCGGCAAGAATACCAGGGTCGGATCGGCCGCGCCCTGCTGCGTCCGATACATGAAAATTGATACCGGCAAGAGGGTCAGCGAGGAAGCATTGAGCACCAGGAAGAGGATTTGCGCATTGCTGGCCACCAGCGGCAGCGGGTTCAGTTCCTGCAGGGCGCGCATCGCCTTCAGGCCGATCGGCGTGGCGGCATTGTCAAGTCCGAGCGCGTTGGCGGTGAAATTGAGCGTGATCAGGCCGAGCGCCGGATGGCCCGGCGGCACTTCCGGCATCAGGCGGCGGAACAGCGGGGACAGCAGGCGCGCCAGCACCTCGACCAGGCCAGCCTTTTCAGCGATGCGCAAGAAACCGAGCCACAGCGTCAGGGTGCCGAATAGCAGCACCATCACCTCGACCGACAGCTTGGCCATGGCGAACAGGCTTTCCACCATCGCGGCGAACACGCCGGCCTCGCCGCCTGCCAGCCAGCGCACCAGTGCGCTCAGCGCGGCCACCACGAAAAAGCCCAGCCACAGGCCGTTCAACATGTCTTGCTCCCAAGCTCGGTAAAAATGTGGGCATGATCATGCCGTTGATGGCCGGAAAATACAACCGGATGGCCTTGCCTTGTTGTTATTGCTTCACCACCCGACTGGCAAACCGTTCGATGCGCACAACTGCTCGATATGCATTTTGCTGTGGGAGTCATAATCGCGGAAGCGCACGCCGATCCGATACGCATCCTCGGCGAGGGGAACGCAATACACCACCTTTGCCCAGACGTTGATCCGCCTGGATTCCAGGTTCACGTTGGCATCGAAGGCGATTGCGCAGGTATCGCCATGCTGCAAAGCCGTACTCCCCACCAGGCCGATGCCGCCACGGGAAATGTCGGTGATCCGGATTGGCCGCGGGATAGCGTCGTGCCCCAGCATCCGCGCGGTGACATCAAGCGTGTGCCGTGAACTCGCCCGCAGTTCGGGGGGTGGCCGAAAATTTTCCGGTATTTCGGAGGTCATAATGCCTACAGGAAATCAAAGTCGAAACGGCCGCTATTTTGCACCGAAAGTTAAATGCCAAAAGTTAATTTTTGTGACGTTTTATTTTTGCCAACAGTCCACAAGCTTGCCACCTGCGAACACGGCCGGCGGTGGCGCGGCCTCAGCAACCCATCCAGGGAAAATTGGTATCAGGAGCCTCTAGGAAGTTTCCGCAAAGAAATTATACAATGTGGGGCTCTGCTGTTTGCGGTTTTGTTAAAAAATAAGGGAAAAACATGTTATTTGGGAATTTGAAAATCGGAGTCCGCCTGGGTGCGGGGTTCGCGTTAATGCTCCTGATGCTGGTTGCTAGCACAGCGCTTGGATTGCGATCGATGGAACAAGTGGATACCCACATGCAGCAGATTGTACAAAACCACAATGCCAAGATTTTCGCCGCCACGGAAATGGCGGACAATTCCCGCGACATCGAGTCGATCGTCAGTTATATGGTGCTGCTGGAAGATCCTGTTGCTATCCGTCAGCAGCAGGACAAGCTGGCCAAGGCGCGTACGGCTTACATTCAAGCCAAGAAGCGATTGCTCGATACCACGTTGAACCAGAAGGAACAGAAATTGCTGGACAAGCTTGAAGCTGTCCTCAAGGTCGCCGGCCCGTTGACTAACAAGGTCATCGAGCTGGCGACAGAAACCCGTCGTGGCGAGGCCACCAGCGTAATGATGAGCCAATCTGCCCCGGCGACACGGCAGGCGATTGATGCGATTATCGATGTCGTCAACTACGAAAAAGAGCTGGCAAACATTGCTGCGACGGAGGCGAGGGAGCAATACGTCAGTGCGCGCCGAATGACGCTGGGACTTGGCGGGCTTGCCCTGGCATTGGGGGCGCTGATCGCATGGATCATTACCCGATCAATCACCCGGCCGATCAATCAGGCAGTGCGCGTGGCCAAGACCGTCGCGGCGGGCGACCTTGGCAGCCACATCGAGGTCCACTCCAGCGATGAGACCGGCGAGTTGTTGCAAGCATTGCAAGACATGAACAACAGCTTGTCCTCGATCGTAAGCCAGGTGCGCAATGGCACCGACCTGATCGCCTCCGCATCGAGCCAGATCGCCAGCGGCAACCTGGACCTGTCCTCGCGCACCGAACAGCAGGCCAGTTCGCTGGAAGAAACCGCCTCCTCGATGGAAGAGCTGACCTCGACCGTCAGGCAAAATGCCGATAATGCCCGCCAGGCCAACAGCCTTGCGCAATCCGCCTCGGAAGTGGCGGTCAGGGGCGGCGCCGTCGTATCGAGCGTGGTCGACACCATGGGGGCGATCAATGAATCGGCGAAGAAGATCGCCGACATCATCGGCGTCATCGATGGCATTGCCTTCCAGACCAATATCCTGGCCTTGAACGCCGCGGTGGAGGCGGCGCGCGCCGGCGAACAGGGACGCGGCTTTGCGGTTGTGGCGGCCGAAGTGCGCACGCTGGCACAACGTTCGGCGGCGGCCGCCAAGGAAATCAAGAGCCTGATCGGCGATTCGGTCGACAAGGTCGGTGCCGGCAGCAAGCTGGTGCAGCAGGCTGGCACGACGATGGAGGAAGTCGTCACCAGCATCCGCCGCGTCACCGACATCATGGGCGAGATTACTGCCGCCAGCAGCGAACAGAGCGCCGGCATCGAGCAGGTCAACCAGGCCATCGGCCAGATGGACCAGGTCACCCAGCAGAATGCGGCACTGGTCGAGGAAGCGGCCGCGGCCGCCGCCAGCATGCAGGATCAGGCTGACAAGCTGGCGCAGGTGGTCGGCGTGTTCCGGGTCGATGGCATGCGGACGGATGCCGTGCAGTCGCGGCCAGCGAATAAACGGGAGCCGCATGAGCGGCCAGTGACAAGGACGAAGCCCGCCATGCTCGAGCGGCAGGCGCGCGCGACAAATCCGGTTGTGGCGGCGCCGGCATCCGGTGCCGTGACGGCGCGTGACCTGGTGAGCAGGAGCGCCGGCAAGGATGAGTGGGAAGAGTTCTAACGCTGCGTTGCTCGCGCCGCCTGGACTTGAGAACGGCGTCCAGCGCGTTTGTGTGTTTCGATAGCCGCGTCAGGCAAAGGAAGCCTGGCGCGCATTGCAATTTGACGCTGCCTGCCTTGATTTTTATCATGCTTAAAAAACGCATGAAAATCATGTGCTTAGGTAAGTTTGCCTGGGGTTATCCACAGATTTCTCCACGGATGACGGGGATAAGTACGGCGTTACCCAATTATCCGTCTGGCGCGTTTCCGGCTAGGCGGATTTTTTTTGTTCCCGCTGGTTTTTCAGTTCCTGCAATTCCGCCAGTTGCTTCTCTTCCAGCAGCCGCCGCTTTTCTTTTTGTTTCTGGAGCTCCTCAAGCCGGATCGCTTCCAGTTCTTCCTCGGAGGGGCCGTGATCGATCGTCAGCGCCATGGCTGCCGCGGAAGCCGGTTCGCCCCGCTCGCTCCTGAGCTTGATATTCAGGCGCAATTCGTTGGCTGAATCGGCGTTGCGGATGGCTTCCTCGTAAGCGATGTGGCCATCGTTATACAATTCAAACAGCGCCCAGTCGAAGGTGCGCATGCCGAGCTCGCGTGACTTGGCCATGATCGCCTTGATCTCATGAAATTCGCCCTTGAAGATGCGTTCGGCGATGCTGGGCGTATTGAGCAGGATCTCGATGGCGGCCTTGCGGCCGTTGCCGTCGATGGTGCGCACCAGCCGCTGCGAGATAATCGCGCGCAGGTTCGAGGAAAGATCCATCAGCAACTGGTTGCGCCGTTCTTCCGGGAAGAAGTTGATGATGCGGTCGATGGTCTGGTTGGCGCTATTGGCATGCAAGGTCCCCAGGCATAGATGGCCGGTCTCGGCAAAGGCAATCGCGTGCTCCATGGTTTCGGCATCGCGGATTTCGCCGATCAGGATGACATCCGGCGCCTGGCGCAGGGTATTCTTCAAGGCATGGTGCCAGGAGTGGGTATCCACGCCCACTTCGCGATGCGTGATCAGGCATTGCTGCGACTTGTGCACGTACTCCACCGGATCTTCCACGGTAATGATATGGCCCGGCGAGGTGCGGTTGCGATGATCGATCATCGCCGCCAGCGAAGTGGACTTGCCCGAGCCGGTGCCGCCAACCACCAGCACCAGGCCGCGCTTGTGCATGACGACTTCTTTCAAGACTTCAGGCAAGGCCAGTTTCTCGAAATTGGGGATTTCCGAAGCGATGGTGCGGATCACCATGCCGACGTGTTGCTGCTGGATGAAGACATTCACCCGGAAGCGCGACAGGCCCGGAATGGATACCGCAAAATTGCATTCCATTTCCTTGGCAAATTCCTCGCGCTGGCGCGCGTTCATCATCGCATGCGCCAGCACGCGCGTGATCTCGCCGGTGAGCTGTTGCGGGCTCAAGGCTTGCATGGCACCGTGGATTTTCATGCTGGGCGGATATTCATGCGCGATGAACAGGTCCGAGCCGCCGGCGCGACTCATCGCCGCCAGCAGTTTGTGCATGTAATCGCGGGCTTTATCTTCGGTCAGAGTCGTCATGGGCAGTTTTGGCAGAGGTCGGCGCGGTCAATTATAGTTCCTGTAGGAAACTATTGGCAGGCATTTGCAAGTTGCCGAAGAGAAGGGTGAACGCCGTGATACATGCCAATCAGGGCAGCCGCATCTGCGACGGTGTTCGTGCCCTATCGTACGGCGCGCAAGTCCAGTCGGCCCTCTTGCAGCGGCGGGCACCAGTAATAGCCGCCGCTGGTCGCGCGGCTGAAACCGAACAGGGCATCGATAATGCCGTCTTCCAGTCCGGCCATGCGGCGCAGCTGCGCTTCATAGGCGTCGAGTGTATGGCCGAAGGCAAGGAACACCAGGCCGGCCTGGCCACCCTCCGCCCACGGCATCGAGCGGCGCACCACGAAGGCTTCCGGGCTGAAGCTTTCCTGTGCGGTGCGCTTGACGTGGGCCGATTCCGGCGCGTCTTCCAGTTCTTCATTGTCGCTCTTGCGGCGCCCCATGATGTGGTCTTGCGCTTGCTGCGGCAACGCCGCGAAGCGCTCGAGCTCATGCGTCCAGTGCTGCACGGCGGCGAAGCTGCCGCCGGGGCCGTGGCTGGCGATCGCCGCCTGCACGGCGTCCTCGCCCTCGGGATTTTCGGTGCCGTCCTCATAGCCGGTCAGGTCGTGCCCGGTCTTGTAGCGGAAGGCTTCCGTCATCTGCACCAGGCGTAGCGCTGGCGCTAGCGCCGCCTCGATGGCACGGCTACGATGCAGCAGCTCGCCGCGGTCGTCGCCGCGCAGCCAGCACCACAGTGCATGCTGGGTCGAAGGGATATCCACGCTGGCGCCAGCGAGCGCCGGAAACGGCCGCAAGCCGTCGAGCCGGCGGCCCAGCGCCTGCAGCAGCGAATCGCCCAGCCCGACCACGGTCGCCTCGCCATCGGCCAGTTGCACCAGCCGCTCGAGCGCCGCCGGCAAGTCGGCAGCCGATTCGATGGCGAAAAACAGGTGGCGGGCCTGTGGCGGCACCGGCGTGGCGAGGATGCCTGGCTGGAAGTGCGTCATGTGAATTCCTTTTGGAAAAGCATGATTGTATAAAAAAAAACCCGCAGACCTTGCGGTTTGCGGGCTGAATCCAATTCATGAAGATTGGAGGAGACAGGTGCAATATTAATAAAGGGGCGGGGGCATGTCTGCTTTATATTGGCAATAGGAGATATTTGTTTTGTGTATAACATTTTCGCCACGGGCGAAAAGCAGGTGAATGCATGATTGGTGCGCATGGATGTAGCAGGGTGCATTTGCGTATATATACTTAGGCAAGGAGAGCAAATTTGAATGGAGATGTTTATGGACACCAATTCTGTGGAATATCGTGGATTTCAAATCGTTGTTACGCCGATAAAGGACCATGAAGACCTTTGGGACTTTCAATATCACATATCAAAATCCGGGGATCCGGCAGCGACATCCATCGGCCACTCGATTTCGAGAAGGCAAACTTTCGGCGGGTATGAAACTGCGGCCATCGCCTGCGACGCGGGGATTGAAGTTGCAAAAATAGAGATCGACAATCACATTGCGCTGTCTGCAAAGTAAGTCAATGCCTCTGCCGCCAGAATAAATTTCGCCGCAGCCAGGGAATCTCGCAGGTTCGTCGAGATTACTCGACCGGCGTCCCTGGCGCCAGGCGCTTGACCAGCAACTGGTCGATGCGGTAGTGGTCCACATCCAGCACCTCGAACTTGATGCCTTCGTATTCAACACTGTCGGTGCGCTTGGGAACCTTGCGCAGCATGTACATCATGAAACCGGCGGCGGTTTGGTAGTTTTCTTCCTCGGGCAGGGTTTCAAGACCAATGGTGCGCTTCATGTCGCCTGCGGGCGTGCTGCCGTCGATCAGCCATGAGCCATCTTCGCGCTGCAGGATCTGCTTGTCCTCGTCCAGCGGCGTGCCCCAGCTGCCCATCACGGCAATCATGATATCGCTTACGGTGATGACGCCCATGACCAAAGCGTATTCATTGATCACCACGGCAAAACTTTCCTTGGTCGCGCGGAACTTGTCCAGCAGCTCCGACAAGGTCAGCGTATCGGGAATGATCAGCACGGTGCGAATGCTCGATTCATTCAACTGGAACAGCGACTGCTTGTTCAGCAGGCGCACCAGGATATCGCGGGTATCCACATAGCCGATGACATGGTCGATGACGCCATCGCAGACCGGAAACTTGGAGTAGGAGTGTTGCGCGATTTTCTGGCGAATGCTGTCTTCGGCTTCATTCAGGCTGAAAAATACCACGTTGTCGCGGCTGGTCATGGTGGACGTCACTGCGCGCGACTCCAGTTCGAAGACATTCTCGATAAAGTGCTGTTCCTGCTTCTGCAGAACGCCGGCCAGGGCGCCTGCTTTGACTGCGGCGGAGATTTCATCGAAAGTGATACTGTCATCCCGTGTCGTCTCGACCTTGAAAAGGCGGAACAGCAGGTTCGCCACGAGATTCAACGCCCACGAAAACGGCTTGCAAAGACGGATGAACAGCAGGACTGGCTTGATGACTGCTACGGCAATGCGTTCCGGCGCGATCATGGCTAGCCGCTTGGGCATCAGGTCGGAAAACAGGATGAACAGCGAGGTGACGGCAACAAACGCCAGCGTGAAGCCAATGTTCTCAAGCCAGGGGCCGGCATAAAAATAGCTGATCCAGCCAATGAAATAAGGCCGCAAGGCGCCTTCGCCAAGAATGCCGCCGAGGATGGCGATGGCATTCAGGCCGATCTGCGAGGCGGCAAAGAAATCCGCCGACTGCGCCTGCAGTGCCATGACTTTCAGGGCACGCTCATCGCCCGACTCGGCGAGCAGCTTGAGCTTGATTTTGCGCGCGCCGGCCAGCGAGATTTCGGTCAGAGACAGAAAACCGGCAGCCAGCACCAGTACCGCCAGGAGGACAATATGCTGGAATAAACTCACAAAACACCTGCAAAAAATGCGGCATGTTCAGAAATGTTACATCGACAGTATAGATTCGGGAAAAGTGTGTCAAGTACGACGAATTAAAGCTTGGCTTCGGCAACGAGGCAGCGCAGCGGCTGTCTTCACTACATACGCGCAACTTCATGTGAGGTGCTAACTGCTGTATGCTGTTCTGCTTTGGTCCGCGCCAGCAAGGCAAACAGCATTTCGGAAGCCAGGCCATGCAATACCAGCCTGTGACCGGCCCGCAGCGTCGTCAGCGGCACCAGCGGGTGCTTGTTGTTCAACAGGACGAGCTGTTCCGGCATGCCGAGTATCCTCGCCACGTAAATCGCGATGGGCTCATCCATTTGCAACGAATTGGTCGCGCGCCAGAAATCGCTATCGGTCAGGAACAGCGCATACACCGGCGTGAACAGGTCGATGGCCGTCTCAAGGTCGAGGAAATTGGTCCACCTGTTGGGCATGTCTTCAATGGCAAATCCGTCGGGCTGAATATCCTGAAAATCCGGATTGGCGATTTTCTCGATCTCGATATTCCTGGCGCGCAGTTCCTTGTTCAGATTGATCACGAAATTGAATAAATTGATGTCGTGCTTCAGGAACACGTGATCGATCAGATCATCGATCTTTTTCGGATAGAGCGGATTCATCGGCACCGTGACGCCAGGGATATTGCGGGCGATGAATGCCAGGTTTTGCGAGCCGATATGGAAATGGCGCAGGATCAGCCAGTTGGCGTCTGGCCGCACCCAGGTTTTCAAGCCCCAGACAAGCATGCGGTGCAGCAGGGCAGAGGACGTGAATGCCTTTGGCGCAATCACTTTCCATAGCTGCAGCAGAATGATCATGAGCCGCGCCAGCGGCCTTACCAATGGCAGCAGGAATTGGCGCGAGCGCGAACGCAGGTTGTTGATCCAGGCCTTCTTCACAGTATCGAACACGGGCACACTGCCGTCCAGGTACATCGCCAGCCATGGATCAGGATCGGCCGAGTCATGCGCTACTGCTGCAATATCGTCATGGACCTTCACAGTACGCCCCCCATGTGCAGCAGGTACAGGCTGGCGACTTCCCTGGCGGTGCGCACAATCCCGGCAGACGTGGCCGCGGCATCGTCCGACGATTCCAGAGCGATGCCGACGGCGGCAAGCCAGCGTTCGAGATGGTGCGGGTCATTGTCGCCATGGTATTGCAGGAAGCGGAATGCCTGCGGCGGCAAACCAGTTTGCACCTTGATCATGGGCAGCAGGGCAGGAATGATCCGCTGGCCCGTGCCCTCGATGATGTAAATGCCGCCCAACAGGCCGACCGGATTCTTGCGCGCGGCTGCCGCGTGCATATAGGCATTCAAGGCCTCGCCTCCCGGGTTACGCACCAGGGCGTCAAGCGGTAGCTCGCCGCCGGCAGCCAGGTAATCTTCATACAGAATCATGAAGTCGTTTTTCTCGTCATTGCCGTGTTCGGTAATCAGGGCCTTGAGCAGCAGGAAGGGCTCGCCGATGTTGTCGACAGCCTCGAACATCCATTTGCTGCCTTCGCGTACCTGCGGAATCCAGTGTTCCATCCAGCGCCGGTAATCCAGTCCAGTGAATTGCCGCCCGACGAGTTTGTGGATCAGCGGCGTTCTCCAGGCCGCAGAACGATAATCCTGCCAGATGCTTGCCAGTTCCTTGAGCGTATCGCGCATCAAGCCATCTTCCAGGTCCCCCGCTTCCACGGGAGGCGCCGGTAGATGCCGGCTATCGGCGGCAACTGCGGCCTCCTGCCTGAGTGCCTGCGACTGTGCCGGTGCCGGTACCGGTACCGGTACCGGCGCATCGCTGGCGTCCACCGCTTCCAGCAGGGCATAGGACACGGTAAAGCGGCCCGACTCCGGGACAAAGAAGAGGATCTTTTCGCCTTTCTTCAGGCGGCCGGAGGCCAGGAAATCATCCAGCATGATGAAAATGGAAGCCGAACCGGTATTGCCGCGGGACTTGAGGTTGCTGTACCAGCGCTCCTGCGGAATCACAAGTCCGGCCTTTTCCATCAAGTCTTCAACCACGCTCGAAAATTTTTCTGACGAATAATGGCAAAGGAAGTGATCGATGTCTTCCGGCTGAAAAACGCCGGCCTGCACCATCCGGGCATATTCGTGAATGCCGACATCGAACAGGTGCGGCAGCAGACGGATATCCTGGCGCAGAAAAAAGGCGCCATCCTTTTCCGCTTCGGCAAACGACGGGTAATCCAGATAAGACTTCGGCTGGTTCTTTTCCGGGTGCCCCACCTGCATGCACAGCGGGTAATCGCCGGAAAACGATTTCAGGTGCACCCAATGAAGCTTCAGCGACAGGCCCGATGCGGCGGGACGGCTGGCGAGCTGGCAGGCGCCGGCGCCGTCAGACAGCATCCAGCGCAGGAAGTGGCTGTCGAAATCGGTCTGATAACCGCGCGAGGCAAAGCGCGTGCGCTTGAACAGGCGCGACGGAAATTCGGAAGCCACGACCAATGCATGCTCGTGGTCGCCGCGCTCCACCTTCAGCGCGCCATACTGCAACGCCGACATGCCGGATGCGCAAACGCCCTGATGGCTGCTCGTCACCATGGGCTGGGCGCCGAGCTCGCCTTGCACCGCATTGGCAAAACCCGGCAGCACGTTGTCGCCGCCGGAGGTGCCGGTCCCCAGAAAGGAAATGTCCGCCAGACTGGTTCCGGTCCTGGCAAGGCACTGCCTTGCCGCCAACGCCGCCATCTGCGCATTGGAATGGGTGGAATCGCCATTGGCGTCCAGGGCGTAGTGGCGCGTCTGAATGCCGTTCTCTTCGAGGATGCGCTTCTTCAGGCGGGTGCAGCGGGCATTCATCGGCGCGATGAACTGGTCAATCGCTTCATTGTTAACCGGATTTCCCGGCAAGTATTTTCCGGTCCCGGTGATATACACCGAGGCATAAGGCTTAATCATTGTCCACGTTCCCTGGAGACGAATTCAAAAGATGAATGAAGCTTGGGCTTCGTTGTTTTTATTGGCCTAATCCCGGCCCTGCACTACTGAAAAACTGCCCGCATTGGCAAGCAGCCAGCGCTCGGCAAGCGGACTGTTTTCCTGCGCCGGATGGAAGTGCTTGCCCAGGTAAGCGCGCCAGGGGCCGAAAGAATGACGCAACACGCCATCGCTGCCAAACAGGAAGCTGCCGGTGCCAGTCCAGGTCTGGCGCTTCCAGAGGGTGCCGTCGCGCTTGAGGTTGTACAGGGTCTGGTGCAGGGTGTCGGTGGCAAATACCAGCGTGGCGCTCAGAAACCAGAAGGATCGCCAGACGCGCTTGCCGCTTAGCGCCTGGTAGAGATCGAATGCCACCGCCTTGTGCTCGACTTCCTCGGCGCTGTGCCATAGCCACAGGGTTGTCAGACGATCTTCACAACCATCGAAAACGTCCTGGTGTTGCAGCAGCCATTGCGCAAGCAGGGCGGTGAAATGCTCGTATGCGGCCGTCAATGCCAGCATGTGTTTCGGAGCAAAGCCTTCCATTCTTTTCAGCCGGCGCTGCGCCCGCGGGATCCAGGCATTGACCAGGCCATGCCGCTCCAGTTGCGCGTTGAATAAACCATGAATGCGGCGGTGAGTCGCTTCCTGACCAATGAATCCTGCCACCCGGGTTTTGAATTCGGCCTGTTTTTCTTCCGGCAGCAACGGCATGGCCGCACGTACCGAATCGATGAACATCTGTTCGCCCGGGGGGAATCCCATCGACAAGGCATTGAACAGTGCCGTGCGAAAGGCGTCATTGCCGCACCAGTGGCGGTCGATGGGCGCTTCCAGGTCAATCAGAAGGCGTCGCACCGTCAAGGCGGCAGGGGAGGCGGTGTAATCCATGGGACTGGGCGGCGAAGAATGGATTGCCATGATCTGGAATGGTACCTTGTCAACTTGTAGTTATTATTGAAATATAACCTGTGGCTTGAGGTCCGGGTGCTTAAACATTCTCAAAACATCGACCGCTGTTGGGTACCCGCCACGATGGATAACCGCTTTCCTGGCGCTCGGACGCAAAAAAAAAGCCCGCAGACCTTGCGGCTTGCGGGCTGAATCCAATTCAAGAAGAGTTGGAGGAGACAATTAAGATGTTAACCAAATGAACGGGTATCGTCTGCTTTAGATTTCCAATGGGAGATATTAGTTTTTCGTATAACTTACCCCTTTAGACCGCCTGATGTCACCTTTTCCCGAACAGGCTCGCAAAAAATCCACAGTGCGCCTCGGCCTCGCCGTTGCCAGGACTTCCAAACGGATGTGCTGCCTTATGCTGGAATCGGATTTCTTTCATGGCTTATACTACGCAAAAACACCATGTAACCATGTATTCTTGAGGGGATTTAATGAAAAGCAATATGATAGTTGAGCAAGATGGCGAGCAATATCGCGACGTACGCGTCGACTTTGCGCCCAACGATGATTTTAAGAAAGAGGTTTATACGATCAGGCTCTCGCTCGACAAGGAATTCGGCATGATCTCCGAGAGCGACTGGACTTATGTCGCAAGTGAGGGGGCGGCGATTACCGAACTGTCGAAAGGTCCCCCTCCAGATGTATTGAACGCCTATGACACGTTAAAGCCGCAAGCGGAAACTCTTGTGGAAACGGAACGGTAACAAGGCTATAGACTCACCACCGCCAGCAGGCCCCCCGTGACGCACTTTTCCGCGACATCGACCAAATGGCGATGGTGGGTGAACACGATGACCTGGTGTCCTTTCGAAAAATCGCTGATCGCCTTCAGGGCAAAGCCCGCCCTGGCATCGTCAGAGGTCATCAGCACATCGTCCAGCACAACCGGCAAGTCCACGCCGGCGCTGCGCCGGATTTCCAGCGCAGCCAGCCGTAAGGCCAGATACAGCTGGTCGCGTGTTCCTTCGCTCATTTCTTCTACGCGGATATGCGTGCCATTCGATCGCTGCGCCAGCAGGACAGGCTTGGTGTCGGTGCTGTCATCGCTCACCAGACGCACAAAATATCCATCCGTCATCTGCATGAAGTAAGCCGATGCCGCCTGCAGCATCGGTCCCTGGGCGCGTTCGCGGAATCGTTTCAATGCTTCTCCCAGCAGGGCGTGGGCAAGTTTTGAGCGCATCCAGGGTGCGATCGAAGTGCGCACGGTGGCCGCAGCACGTTCCATGTTTTCGCGCGCTGCCGCAGCAGTGTCGGCGCTATCGATCTCTTCAAGCTGGCGTCTGGCCGACTCTTCCGCCTGTCGCGTAGCAAGCATTCGCTCTTCAATGGCTGTCAGCTCCTGCGTTGCGCCAGTTTCCTCCGCATCCATGCGAACGGTGTCGTAATCGTGCAGCAGTTCGCGCAATTCGGCAATGGCACGTGGCGATGCCAATGCGAGGTCTTTGCGGGTGCGGTCGGCGTCAGCCTGGGCCTCGCGCTTGCGGCGCGATCGTTCCTCGGCCTCCGGCAGTTGCGCTGGCGAGGCGACGTTTGCAGCTTCGCACAGGATCGTCAGGGTGCGGGCATGTCTCGCCGCAGTTTCTTCATGTTCTTGCTGGCTGGCGAGGGCCTGGGCCAGATTTTGTTCCGCGATGGCGCGCGCGGTCTCGGTCTCTCTGGCCTTGCGCAGTCTGGCCAACAAGCGTTCGATATACAGTCGCACATCCGCCGGCGGCGCGTCATTCACCGCAATCGCCAGTGTGCCGCACTGTTGCACGATGGCGTTGAGCGCGCCCTGCGCGCGGGATTGCCTGGCAATGCTTGCATCCATTGCGGTCTTGGCAGCCACGAGTGTCTCGAGCTCCACCAGCCGGGCACGGGCGGCTGCCACGCCAATGGCAGGCGGCAGATGAAGGGCCGCGTAGGCCGGTTGTACCTTCTCTTGCGCGGCCGCCAGCGCTGCATTGAACTGCTTTTCGCGTAATGCAAGTTGCCGGACTTGCTCTTCACGCTGCAAGCGCTTGCCGGCTGCGGTATTGAATTCACGCTCGCGCTGCTTGAATTCCTCTTCGATGTCGCTGGCGATGGATGACAGCGCATCCAGGCCGGCATCGGCGGCTGGCGTATAGACGCCGGTGCCGAGGATTGCAGCGTGCATTGCCTTGCTCAGCCGGGTCTCAATGGCAGCGAGTGCCGCCTGTTCGTCCAGCCTGGCCTGCAATGCTTCGCGCAGGGCACAGGCTTCTGCGAACAGGATTTGCCACTCGCGCAGTGCGGCGGGCGCCATGGCAGGCAAATGGTGCGCCGCCAGTTTTTCTGTCCGCAAGCGTTCCTGTTTGGCTTGTCTTGCGTCGATGCTCTCCAGTTCTTGCTGCAGCTTGCCGAGATCGTGTTCCAGTTTGGCTTTTTCACGCAGACATGCCTGCAATTGTGTCGCGCGTTCCCTATCGCTGGCCAGCAGGTCTGCCACGCAATCGGCCTGGCGCACGTCTTCTTCGTACACAGTCACCAACGGTTTGCCGCCTGTGTAGGCATCATCGGACGTGGCCTGGCGATCGACATGAATCGCCCGCACCAGTGACCAGCCAAGATCACGCCGGCTGCGCGCAGCAAGCACCTCGTCCATCGTCGGCACGTCGCCATCGGCGAGCAGCCTTTCGCGCTCTGCCGTCCGGGCATCGAGCGCAGCATGGATCTCGCCAATACGCTGGCGAAGCGCTTGCCGTTCCGTCTCGTTTGTCTCGTGCGATTTTTTGGCCGCCTCGATCTCGCTCTCCAGTAGCGGCCTTGCCAGGCTCAATGCGGTTTCATCGGCAAGCCCAAGGGCAGTCAGGGTGGTCTTGATCGATCGTTGTATCGCCTTGATTTCCGAGGGTAACAGTGCCTTGCGTTGCAGGCCGGCCTCATGACGCGTCAATTCAATTTGCGCGCTACGCAAGGCGGTCCGCACCTCCGGGGCCGGCGGCGCATGCGCCGATGCTTCGGCGCTTGAATCAGCCTGGGCCTGGGCGGCGGCAGCGTCTTTGTGCTGGTCGAGACGATGCTGCGCCAGTTCCAGTTCGCGCAGCAATTGTTCGACCGAAGCTTTGGTCGTTGCTCCTGGCGCCAGCGCCAGCACGTCCTCTGCTGCCATGTCGTGATGGATTGCGGCGGCGAGGGCGCAGATGCGTGATTGATCGGCTGCGACTTCGGCGCCAGCTTCAGCGATATCCTTGCGCAAGGTGTCGATTGTCTCTGCAGATGCGGCAAGTCTCTCGATCGCCGGTGCAACATCCAGCACGGCCGTATCCAGTACCCATTGTTCCAGCTGCTGGCGCAGGCTCGCCGCCCGATCCTTGGCGAGATTGGCATTGTGCTGGGCTGACGACAAGCCGGCTTCAGCGCCGGCGCGTTCGGTGGCGGCCGTCTCGGGCAGCAGCATGACGCTTTCAAGCGCGGCCAAGGTGACATGCGCGGCATCGAGCGCACGGATCAAGGGGGCCACGGCTCGCAACTCGGTCACCTTCCGCAGCTTGCCATGCACTTCACGCTGGCGCCTTTCGATGTCGGCAAGCTGCGTCAGCGCGAGCTGGTGCTGTTTGAATAATTCCGCCCATGCAGCTGGCTTGACCAGCGCAGTCTTGTAGGTCGACATATGATCGCTGTAATGCCGCAGCGCTTCATTGATGCGCGCATTCTTGCCGCGCGTGCCTGGCATGAGATAGGTCCGTGCCGACTGATCCAGCCGTTCCATCACGCTCGCTATGCTGCGAACGCCGGCACTGGCTTCGAACAATGCTGCGCCGATTTCGCCTTCGCCGGCCAACAGCGCTGCGCCGCCCATGCGCAGGCGTTGATGATCGAGCCCGAACATTGTTTCATATTCTTCCTTGGAGAGGCCGCAGGTGAGAAGCGCCTCGACTTCCGGCTGCACAGGAAGCCCGGTGGCGAAAGTGAGCGTGTTGTTGCGTCCCTTGCGTCGCGTGACGCAGTATTCCTTGTTTTGGCGGTTGACGAATACGCCGCCCAGCTGCATGTCGCGATACGCATGAAGGAAATTGTCCCGGCTTTGCTGTGGTATGCCGTAACGCAAATCGGAAATGGCCCGCAGGGTGGAAGACTTGCCCGCCTCATTATGGCCATGAATGAAAACGACACTGTTTTCATGCGTGCCGAAATCAAGTTCGCGGTCTGTGAACGGGCCGAACGCAGTCAAATGCAGCTTCGAAATTTTCATTGCGCCGCTCCGACGGCTTCGGTTGCGCCGAGATGGGCGAGCACGGTGGCTTCGGCGTCGGCGAGCGCGGCGCGCAGTACAGCGGGATCCAGTGTGGTCGGGTCACAATCGGCGAGGCCAAGGGGCAGGGTGCCCATGCCGCTCAGCTGGGCCAATGCCCATTCCTGCAGTCGCAGATCGTCCGCGGCAATCTCGTCCACCAGTCGGACCACCTCGCCAACCGCGTCTTGCCGTTTTGCTGCCGGCGCCCGGTCCAGCGGCGCACGCAATTCGAGCTGGACTTGTTCAATCCATAAGTCTGCCTCGTCGAAATCTTGCGTAGCCGCCTGAATTGCGGCCGCGATGGTGCCGGGTTGCTCGGCTTCGATACGAACCAGATCCGACTCGCCTGTGACAAGCACGCGGAGGGCATGCAAGCGCTCGCGCTCGCCGGCAACAAGTCTGGCCGCCTGTTGCATGAAATTGCGTGCAAAGGCATCGATGCTATCGACGCCTGTAATATCCAGTTGCGCCTGATGCCAGCGCACCACGTCCAGTGCCACGAACTCCGAATGGCTGATCGTGCCCCCGGTGACGGTCACGAGCTCGCAACCTTTGGGGCCGATTTCCCTGGCGTGGCGGCCCTGCAGGTTGCCCGGATAGACAATCCTGGGGTTCTTGTCACGAACGACTTCCCGGGCATGGACATGGCCGAGGGCAAAATAATCGTAGCCTTTTGAACAGAGTATGTCCACCGTGGTAGGGGCGTAAGGGTCATGCCCGGTGCGTCCGGTCAGGCTGGTATGCAGCACGCCGATGTTGAACATGCCGGCCCTGGCCGGCGGATAGTGCTCGACCAGGTCCTCCGGCACGGCGCGGCTGGGAAAGCTGCGGCCGTGCAAGGCGACAGCGAGCTCATCAATGGTGAAGGTTTCACATGACGTCGATTTGAAAACGTGGACGCCGTCTACCGCCGGGAGTTGCTTGGTGATTTGACTTTCGGCGTCGTGATTGCCCTTGACCATATAGACACGAATGCCTGCACGAGTCAGGCGCAGCATCTGCTCACGGAAGAAAAGACCCGTGCGGAAATCCATCCAGTTGCCATCATAGATATCTCCGGCGAGGATGACGAAGTCGACCTGCTGCTCAATTGCCAGTTCGACCAATGCGATTAAAGCCTGGCGGGTGGCGCCACGCAGGCGTTCAACTGGCGCCCCTTCATAGCTGTCGAGCCCGCGCAAGGGGCTGTCGATATGCAAGTCTGCTGCGTGGATGAATTTCAAAACGATGACCTCGATAAGAGCGGCGCCAGGAGTGTATAAAAAAGTAGTCGGCCGACAGAAATCTATAACTCTTGAACCGCCGCGAAGGCCCATGTTAGCGTCACGGCAACCCTGGAAGCTATAGATTTCTGTCGGTTTTCAGTGACACAAATTTATAACCATTTGGCTTAGCGACAGAAATTTGTAACTATTCGATGACCAAAATTAGTTGCGACACAAATATATAACTTTTCGAGAAGTTGGCGCCATGCGTGCAATATTCAGACAACTCGTATGATTATTTAGAGCGCCTGAGGAAGGGCTATTGCCTTCCTGATCCAAGAAATTAGTGGAAGGACGAAGATCTCGCGCCTCCCACTGAACTCATGAATACGTGCTGTGCTATGCGAACAAGGGCTTTTCGTTTGCCAGCACAAACAAGGACACGTCTGCATACTCCAACCCCGATGGCGACCCTCGCAGTGACTGGAACAACGACAATCTGGTCAAGGCGCACAATTTCAAGCAGCGACCTGAAGCGTTCTATTCGATCTACAACCCGGACACTGGAGCTTACTATCCGTGCGACCTTGGTAAAGCCTGACTTAAATTCCCGACCCCGTGAATGAACACAAAGGAGGTGGTACGCGAACTATTCACTTTACCAATGTGGTTAATTTAAATTAAAATACACATGTCATAATTTACCATTTATCTTAAGCTATTGTTTTGTAAAGTGTTTAGTGGAAAATTTTCCTAAAAAAGAACTCGCCAAGGTTATCCAATCTGGCTTGACCGACTCTCCCAGCGCATTTGCGCTTTCCGTCGGTCGCTTGGTTGCGAAATTAAAGCACGTCGACCTGGAGCTGGCCCAAGAATTGTCGGCGATGCTGCCTAATGGCAGCGCGCTCCGAGGCACTGACTCGTTCACGCCGACGCCGGTCGATATCGATTCGCGCATGCAGCTAGTCGAAGTCCTGTCTCCGGTCATTCTGGACAAAAAGCCGGTTTTAGCTGAAAAAATCAAGGCCGTACTCGATGCCTGCCTCAAGGAATGGGCCAGCATAGACCTGCTTCTAAAGGAAGGGTTGGCGCCGGCACACATGCTGCTCTTTTGTGGACTTCCTGGCACAGGCAAGACCCTGGCAGCGCATTGGCTCGCCCAAGAGCTGAAGCTCCCGCTGCTGACTCTAAACCTGGCGACCGTCATGAGCAGCTATCTGGGCAAAACCGGTAGCAACTTGAAGGCCGTATTTGATCACGCGATCTCGCGCCCCTGCGTGTTACTGCTTGATGAATTCGACGCGATCGCCAAAAGGCGTGATGACGGCAGCGATGTCGGTGAACTCAAGCGTCTAGTCAATGTCCTGCTTCAGGCCCTCGATGACTGGCCAGCCAATTCAATGCTAGTGGCGGCAACCAATCACGGCGAACTGCTCGATCCTGCCGTATGGCGTCGCTTTGACGTCGTCATCAACTTTGAAAAACCGGATGCCCCGTTGATTGAGCAGTACCTGCATGATATGCCCATTACCGACGCCTTCCGGCAATCTCTGGCCAAGCTACTGGAAGGGGAGTCGTTTAGCGCCATTGCGGCGTTGGTGCTGTCCGCACGCAAGCGCGCCTTGCTCGAAAAGACCGAGTTGCAGCCACAGCTTTTCAAGCTGGCTGTGCACTCCTGTACCAGCCGCGGCCATATGGCCAAGCCACTCGACGGCGAAATGTTATTGATGCACCTTGAAGGATATTCGAGGCGGGAAATCGCCGCGCATTTTGGCAAAACCCATCCCACCGTTAGCAGTGTCATCAAGCGTTACCTAGGAGAATAATAATATGCAGGGTACGAACATCATTCTGGGCTATGGTGAAACCCTCACCCATGGACACGCACTTAAACGCGGTTCGGGCGAGAAGAAATACCCCTATGGCATCGATGAGCAACGGCCTTGGCTGGGCGCGCAGTTGACGGCGCTACGCCAGGCTAACGCCGCAGTGCCGGCGATCGCCAAGCCGCGAGATCAGAATGTTGCGAAGATAACCCTGCACCCGACGTTTTTGGCAAAAAGCCATCACCCTAGCACGCTGTTTGCCTCCACAGGGCTGCGTTGCATCGGCAGCCGCGCTACCACCGTTACGCCGCGCAAGGAAACCCGCGCGAAGAAGGAGCCTGAACCAACCCACACTGCGGTGCTGTTTGTTGCGGGGAGCGATCAGGATTTCGACCATCTTGGATTGTTCCTGCGCTCCCACAATACCGCCAAGGTACACCAGCAGGCACTATGCCGTCTGGAGCTGATCAGTCCTTTCGCGTCCACCGAAAAGAATTTTCTCGGCCATGACGCACACGGCGAGGCACGGCTCGAAGTCGTGCTGCATGCCGCCGAAGAAGATCAGGATATCGTCGGCTCCTTTGTCGCTTACGTCGCCACCCTGGGCGGCAAAGCGGATACAAAGCGCATGTTGATCGTCTCGGGCCTGACTTTCATGCCAGTCCACCTCGCCGCCGAAAAGGTGGATGTGCTGGGACTGTTCCAATTCGTGCGCGTGGTACGGGCGATGCCATCGCTTCGCATGGGCGGCAAGCCAATGCGCGCCATCGGGGCGCCTGGCACTGCGCTTCCTATCCAGCCTGCAATTGACCAGAGCCTGAAGGTGGGCATCTTTGATGCGGGCGTCGGTCACTCCAGCCTGGCGCCTTGGGTGAACGAGATTATCTTGCCAGGCACACACAATACAACAGCCGAGTGCTTGGGGCACGGCAACGGTGTCACCAGCACAGTACTGTTCGGTCCGCTGAACAAGACCGCACCGTTTGCGCGCCCCTATGCAAATGTGCGCCACTACCGCTGCATCAGCCCCGGCGTCACCGAGGATCAGGGCGTGCAGGATGTGGATCTGTACAGCGTCCTGAAAAATATCGACACGGTCCTCAAAACGCAGCCACTCGATTTCGTCAATTTCAGTCTTGGCCCCTACATGCCGATGGAAGACGACGAGGTCCATCCCTGGACAGCGCTGATCGACAAGCACCTTGCATCGGGTAGCACGTTCGCGACCGTGGCAGTGGGCAATGATGGCGACAAGCCATGGCCGATGTCGCGTGTTCAGCCACCATCGGACATGGTCAATGCGCTCGCTGTTGGAGCCTGCGATAGCGCCGCCGATAAGTGGCAGCGCGCCCCGTACAGCTCGTTCGGTCCAGGGCGCAGTCCAGGTCTCGTCAAACCTGATGGACTGAGTTTCGGCGGTTCCGATGCCGAGCCATTTATTGTTTATAACGCCCTCGCAGGGCAATTGATGGAAGTGCAGGGCACGAGCTACAGTGCTCCAGCGACCATGCACACAGCTATCGGCATCAAGGCTTCGCTCACTTCCCCACTTAATATGCTGGCCTTGCGCGCGCTGATGAACCATCACGCCAGCCGTGATCCTGAAATGGCCATGAGCGAAGTCGGGCACGGACGCTTCCCGCAAACTGTGGACGAGGTGCTGCAATGCCCGGATAACGAGGTGCGCGTAATTTATCAGGGAACGCTGAAGGCGGGTCAGAACATGCGTGCACTCATCCCGTTCCCGACCATTGCGCTCAACGGCCGCGTGACGCTGCGTGCCACCCTGTGTTTTGCCAGCCACACCGATCCAGAGCATGCTGTGAACTATACGCGGGCAGGTCTAACGGTGCTGCTGCGGCCGAAAAAAAATGTCAGCACCACCATGTCCTTCTTCAGCACCTCGAAAATGTACACGACCGAACTCGAAGCACGCGTAGGCGAACACAAATGGGAAACAACGCTACGCCATGAGCACGATTTCAACGCAACCACGCTCAATGACCCGCTGTTCGATATCACTTACGGTGCTCGCGAGGATGGGCAGGCCGTTGATAACAGCACCTTGCCGCCGCTGCCTTACGCCATGATCGTCACTGTGTCTGTCGAAAACACACCGGGGATCTACAATAATATCCGTCAGCGCTACCAGACGCTGCTGCCTCTGGATATCCGCCAAGAGGTGCGAATTCAGGCCACTGGCCAAGGAGGGCAGAGTTAATACCACTACGACCTGGACTGACCATCACGATTCACTAAGCTCGCTCATAGCCGCACAATAGACAGGATGTCATTGCTGGCAAGTTTTACTGACTGCACTTTGACATCGACCATTCGCAGGTTTTCACCAATAAGCCAACGCAGCGCGGGCTCCTTTTGATCCCGCGTTTTCGCCCCGTTTGCGCCTCTGAAGAGCAGATCCATTGATGGGCTGTCGTGATGTACGACGCCAACCGGGTTGACGTAATGAGGCCATGCTGAGTTCTTAATGGCCCATTTGCGCCCATGCTGGCTAAACATCATGATCATCGCAGGCGAGCGGACGAGTCTGGCAATCCGGATGCCAGTGGCTTCACGGCTGGTACGAAATTCCTCTGCCACGTTCAGAATGAGGTCGATGGATGCTTCTTTACCTTCCGTCCTTGTCGAAACCAGGTAAGGCGGAAGGATGAGGTCCGCGCTGAATATGTTGGCTTCGGCCTCGCTATTTTTTGCGATCTGGTTGTGCTGAGCCAGGTCGGATTTAGAGCATAGATTGATGAGTCCATGTTTTCGATCACGTTCCCAGTGACCCAGCTCATGTCCAATAGAAAATCGTTGCCGCTTTTCGCTCGTGGAGGCGTTCACGGTGATGATCCCGGCAGTTGCTGTTGCGACCAGCCGCGCATCCGCACCGTCGAGAGGGCGGCGCCTGATAGAAAGTCCACGGTCTGCGGCAATCGCTTCCAGATCAATTTCGTCCGGCGTGACAATGCCATACTCCCACAGCAACTTTTCTCCCGGTGAAAGCAGGTTCTCGTTAAATTTCAGGATCATCCTTGATGACACCTAAGTCGAGAAGATCCTGGTATAGCGAACTGATGTCACTATCAGACTGCTTGGTCCCGTTTCGATAAGCGATCGCAAGACTGCTGTTATCAAATTCTGGTGTAGTACTCAGGGCTTTTATCCGCGAACGCATGACGTCAATATCTGGTAACGGTGCCGATTTCGTCGGCGCGGCGCCTCGCAAGGCAAAACCCGCACTTGTCGTACTTTGGCGTCTGAATCCAAGCATTCTTTCTTTCTTGGCGGCTCGAATCTTTTCCGCCACTAGATTTTGATATTGTCGGGCGACGGCATCCGGATCCTCACCATTGTCGACCAGCATTTGGGAAATTTCCTCGCTGGTCGGTGTTTCTTCCAATATTTCTGCGCGAAATGCGGACCGCAATGCCTGCGCCATCGCCAGACGCTTCGTATCGTGGTTGCTCATTATCCTGTCCTTTGGCTTTTCAACTTCGCAGCCCCTCGCTTTAGCCGTTTCCGTGCCGCGAGATACTGGGCGTCATCGAGCTTACAATAGTCCTTGATTTCCGCACCAATTAACTCCTGTTCCATCGCCACCAGAATCATCCAGACCTCTTCATCGTCGGCGAAGTAGGCAAACAGCGCATCGTAATCCCTCAACATCGCTGCGTGCTCCTCGGCTTGCTCCAACACGTCTTCAATACTGTTCTTCGGTAAAGTGCCAAAAGAACTGAGAAACGCGTCATCGTCGACTTCGTCATTACCTACGGCGAGGGCCGAAACGTTGGCGATGTGCTTGGCGTGAAAGCCTTTTCGGTCATTGGAAGCGATACTGCCCATGGAGTTACGCAAGAACGTCATGAACGATATGCTTGACGGGCACCATCTGCGCCGCAAATCAACCGCGCGCGCGACAGCTTCGCTGAAAAGTGCCTGGCCTGTCGCATAAATGGTTCCGAATGCCAACCTCCTGCCTTGGTAGTCCAGCTGACGACACTCGTCCGGCGTTAAGCCTGCGAGCGCCTCAAACACTTCGTCTTGGGTCGCATAGATATCGTTTTGTTCCGTCAAGACCCGCCTCTCCATAAAGTGGGTGCGTCAATTCATACCCTGTATAGCTAGTCTGGGCACGGCCGGAATTCGGACAAAAATTTGTGGCCAGCTCTCAAAAAGTAATTTTGGATCCGGACGTGTCCAGATTTGCGCCCAGCTCAGACTATCTCATCAGGTGGGGAGGTTTTGCACAGATTGGCAAAGCTGCCCTCGATCAATCCATTTACTGTTGAGGTAAGTAAAATGAATAATAGCAAATTTATTCAGATTCAGATAAAGCATGATCCAGCGAACGCTGCCCAGTCGCTTGTCTTGGCGAACGGCGAAAGCGCCGTATTGTCGGACATCACACCAACCGGCCGCCAGATCCTGAACGCGGCGCAGTGCCATCCAACGGTCGATTTCGTACTGCTCCAGCTGCTGTCTGGCCACATCTTGGAGGAAATCGCGCCGGAGGAGGTAGCTAGGCTGGATCCCTCGGAAAGCAACTTCTACGCTTTCCGCACCGACCGGCTGTTCTATTTCGTACTCAATGACAACAAGTACCCGTGGGGCGCTACAGTTCCCGAAACCATTTTGCGCCTGCTGGCCAACGAACCGGCGCATACGCAGCTCTGGATGGAGCGCAGGGACGAAACGGACCGACTGATCGCACCGGGCCAGAGCGTCAACCTATCGGGCGAAGGTGTTGAACGCTTCTACACGAAGCTGCTGGCGTGGGAACTGGACGTGCAGGGTGTAGAGATCAGCTCGCCAGCGCCGACGATCACGGTTCGCCACGCGCTGGAACTTGCAAGCATTAACCCAGACCTGCCGTGGACGTTCATTCTGAAGGTGAAAGGACGGCCAAAAGAACAGGTCGATCTGAATACCGTCATCGATCTGACTATGCCCGGAATTGAGCGCCTGCGAGTCATGCCCAAAGTCATCAACAATGGCGAAGGTCCTTGCCCGCACCGTCAGTTCTCCTTGCTCGAAAAGGACGAGAAGTTTCTCGACGCGGCGCCATACCGCTGGGAGACGGCTATCGACGGTGAGCGTCGCTGGCTGCTGTTGCATGACTACCGGCTGCCAAGGGGCTACCAGCAGTCTCACATCGCCCTCGCGATCGAGATTCCTTTGCTTTACCCGTCGGCTGAACTCGATATGTTTTACTGTGCGCCGGCAGCCGTCCTGCAGACCGGCACGCAAATACCGCAGACAGAGGCGCAGCAACCCATCTTCGGTGAGACGTTCCAGCGTTGGTCGCGCCATCGGGAGAACAGGGTGTGGTCGTCAGCCGACGACTCCGTTATCACCCATCTGGGTCTGGTAGAAGAATCTCTGCTGCGTGAGGTGGCGGAATGATCCGGCACGCTAGCCTGGCCTTTTCAGCTCCGCAGCATGCTGCGGTTAAGGCACACCTGTTCCCCGGTGACGGCAAGGAGGCCGCAGCAATACTGCTTTGCTCCCGTGTTGTGGGCACGCGCATCAAGCTGCTGGTCCAGGAGTATCTCCTGGTCTCGCATGAGGACTGCGAGCGGCATCAAGATTTTCTGAGCTGGCCTGGCGACTACGTCGAGCAGGCGCTGGGGCTGGCTGACCAGGACGACTTGTCGATCATCCTGCTGCATTCGCACCCCGGCGGCCTCTTTGCGTTTTCCCAAGCGGACCGTGAATCTGACGCCCAGGTCATGCCGGCCATCTTTGCCGGGCGCGCTAAACGCCACAAGGATACAATCTGGCACGGCAGCGCCATCATGCTGGAAGACGGCGCCATGCGTGCCCAGCTGTACGACGAACATTATCGTGCGATGGCCGTCGACATGGTCGGTGTTTACGGTGACGATCTGCGCTTCTTCTGGGTTCCTGATCGGTTCGTGCCAACAACCACCAGCCGGCCGATGGCCTTTTCCGATGCGATGAGCGATGAACTGGGCCGGTTGTCGGTATGTGTCGTGGGCACCTCCGGTACCGGCAGCATCGTGGCCGAACAGGTGGCCCGACTGGGATTCGGCGAAGTCATACTGATCGACTACGACCGCATGGAGAAGAAGAACCTCAACCGCATTCTGAACTCGACACTGCATGACGCGCAAACACGCCGTCTGAAGGTCGATGTCATCTCCGAGGCCATTCAGTCCTGCCGCTCGCAAGTTTCAGTCAAAGCCATACCGACAGGGATTGGCTGCCGCGACGCGATTCTGGAAGCGGCGATGGCCGATGTGGTCTTCTGTTGCGTCGACAGCCATGAAGGCCGACAAATCTGCGACCTGATGGCGAGTGCCTTCCTGCAGCCGCTGTTCGACGTCGGCGTCACCATCCCGGTACGCCAGCGTGGTCCCGATTTGTTTTCTATCCTGGAGGTCGCGGGCAGGATTGACTATGTCTGGCCTGGAGGCAGTACGCTGGCAGATCGCGGGGTCTTCACGCCCAGTTCCGTGGCAGCCGAATATTTGGCACGGGCAGACGCAGCTGTTCATGCTGCGCGGGTCGGGGAAGGGTACATGCCAGGCTCTCATGAGGAAGCACCATCGGTGATATCGCTGAACATGCGGGCCGCAAGCGCGTGTGTGATGGAATTTATTGCGCGAGCTTTCCAGTTCCGTCATGACCCTAACGCCCTCCGCGCCAGAACGCTATTCAGCCTGGCGGCGTGCGAAGAGGAGTACGCCCCGGAGACAGACTTTGCCAAGGCGAAGAATTTAACTTTGGGCCGCGGAATTAAACGCCCGCTGCTCGGACTTCCTTCACTCGAAGGCTAGGAGATTGACGATGTGGACATGGCTCGCCAATTGGTTTGAGGCGGTACAGGAGTGGTTTTCTCCCCGACGCAAGGTGCTTATCCGTGAAGGAGACACCTTGCCATCTGCGATGCCGAAGCGGGATTTGATACTCCTCCAGGACGACGGAGAGAACTGGTCAGTGGGATTTCGCTGCCCTTGCGGTTGCGGTGATGTGATCGAATTGCTAATACTCCCTAACGTTAAGCCGCGCTGGGATATCAAATCGATCATCGTGGACGCCCAACACTTTTCTCCCTCGGTGTGGAGAGAAACCGGTGCAGATCGCATTTTTGGGTCCGTGACGGGAAGGTAATATGGTTAGCGATACTTAGGCGCAGCCAATACGGCGCGAGACAACCGCAACGCAGTGTCAGCAGACTTAGGCCATTTATGAAGAAAAAGGAACTTGTGTGCCACGTAGATTAGGAAGAGAGAATTGGGTTCAGGCAGCAATAACGGGAGCATTGGAAGTGTATTGCAGCACTGGCGGCCGCCCACAGTTCCGTCAGTTCCCTCCGTTCGCCAACCAGCAAGGCGATCGAATGCGTCAGTATTGCGGTGACCTGATCGGCATGCTCGATAACGCTCAGACTATTTTGCTGGAGATTAAGGAGCGTGAGTGCCAATACAATATTCTCAAAGAATTTGACGAGGTGCAATTTGACCACAACGTTAGGTTCGAAGATTTGGGTGTGCCAATCGCGTATGCCTACAATCAAGTCCCAAACTTGGAGTACAACAAATTACCACGTGCGTCTAATTGGCCCGAGATCACGCTCAGCCAAATCAAGCGAGCCACGCCACGGGAGCTGCCTGGCACGCATCCCGATCTTAGACCACGAGACGCTGCTGGATTGGCTTGAAAATGATAGCGCAGGGGATATCACAGATCTGATCGGCAGGATGCAAGGCGCCATTAGGTGCCCGGGAGACCTGCGCAACGGCGTCTTGGTCCTGCTATACGGTGTTTCTGATAACGCCCTTACGACCCTTACTCCGTCCCAATTGTTGGAGGTTGTGAATTGCGTCAGCAATAACAGCACCTTGAATCAGAGACACTTCCTTAAGCTGCAGCGCATTCTTGGCGCGGAGTCCGCCGTATTCAACGCGTTTAGTGCCTCCCGGCCAATTCCTACGGCTCTGGCACCAGACCCTGACGATGCGCCATCGAAATGACTCTGACGGCCCGTCGCCATAAGGAATACGGCCTCGCCAATAATCTGTAGCTGTCAGTCGCAAGTGCCGACGTTGATGGAGGCAACGCAAAAGGAACACGCCGCTGTTTTTTGCAGGTTACGGTTGCAACAAGTGCCAAGCGCGAGAGGGGGATTCGGGTTGAGCTACGACGTAGCAAGTCGGCAAGTATTGTTCAATCTTCTCCTCTCTTGTAGAAAATCAAAGATGGAATCGGCGGTTCGACTTCTCATCTAAATGTGATTATGCAAATGACGATTCAAGGTCGAGACAATGGCTGTGACCGAAAAACCTCCAGGCAAAGGTCGGCTTGGAACCCGATTCCGCGGTAAGCTCGCGTCCGCCTATGGCCAGCGAGCGCACCATGAAAGCAACCTTTGGTATGTCTACAGCCCAAGAACTAATTCCGACTGGGTATTGCGAGGCGATCTGGAATGGGATCATTTCGTCTTGTCCGAATCTGACGTACGAATCAAGAATATTGATTTTTCTCCCGCACCAGTAGCAGGTGTATTTGACGATGGTACTCACTATCAAACTATCTTAGATGCAGTCGTAACCTATCATGATGGCGCAATCGAATGGCGCGAGGTCAAGCCACTTGATGCGTCCCGGTCACGAACGGAGCGTCAGCACCGTGCGCAGCTTGAGGCGACTCGCGTTGCTAAGGTCGCGTACACGCGCTGGACCGAAGTGGAGTTGCATGCTAATCCGTTGAAGTTGGCCAACTGGCGCCGGGCGATCGCATGGATGGCCGCCGCGCGCGACTATCCATTGGCACTACAACGTACAGATCTAGCGGGTATTTGCACATCCATGAAACAGTGACTTGGGTGATCTTGCACTCTACGTTGGCGATGCCGCCTTCCCGCTGTTTATGGCAGCTGCACTGCGCAGCGTTCAGTCTGGCGACTGCCTCTCCGATCTCGATACCAATCCGCTTTCGAATAGAACTGTCTTGACGAGAGCG